>NZ_CP021434.1:0-2500 GCF_002162355.1 Tumebacillus avium
GGCACTTCCGGCAACAACCGCGTTGGCACGTACACCAACAATACCGGCACGACCAACAACACCCGCACGAACAATGTTGGCACTTACAACACGAACAACAACGCAGATGTCTCCAATGACATCAAACAACGCGTCATCTCCGCAGTAAAACAAGGCAACCCGTCGATCACCACCGTCTACGTTTCGGCGAACCCGGGTCTGTACAACCGTATGGACGCATTCTCCCGTGACACAGTATCCGGCCATCCGGGTCGTGGTCTGAACGATCTGGGTGACATGTTCCGCCGTCTGTTCCCGACGACCGGCACTGCAGGGATTGGCGCAGGCACTAGCGGCACCAATGGCACAACTGGCGGCACGACCACCGGCCGCACCATGGGCAACACCGGCGGCACCACCTCCGGTGTCACCAACCGCTAAATCAGGATCATGGCCTCGTCTTCGGACGAGGTCTTTTTTTACGTATCGTTCGCGTGTCCGTATAGAATACCCAGCTTGCACAAAAAAACCTCTGCTCATTGAGCAGAGGTTGATTTGACTCTTTACATCATCAGGTCGCGCCGTTCAAGTTGAAAATCGCCAAGATGATGATCTTGGTAGTTCATCGTAAACGAAATGCTCTCTGCATCTGTCTCCGAGAACTCGCGAGCCAAGATCCGAGCGATGTCTGTCGTCTCATCATCATCCATGTCGCTCCAAAACTCGACGCGGCCGGAGACGTTACTCCCAATCTCATCGACCGACACCAGGCCCAGCGTGCGGTGTTCATCGTCGTGAAGCTGGTATTTGGTGTGCTCGCCATCCTGGAAGACGACTGAGAGGTGATACGGCTCTTCCTCCACCTCTGCAGCCGCGTAGAAGCCTGGGTCATCCTCGTAGTAGACATCGTCGTCTGCGAACAGTTCCTCGTCTTCGCAGTCTTCGTCATCTGCCATCTCAAACGCGTCGTCCTCGTACAGCTCATCCTCTTCGGTCAGCAAGATCTCCACGTCATCTTCCGAGATCATGTCCATCGGTTCCATCTCCACAACCGAAGAGATGTCGCCATACATCATGACCACAGAGCTTTCTTGGACATTGAGCGCCGAACTGAGGTGCTGCACGTACGTGCGCACTTCGTCAGTGACATACTCAAGCTCGTTTTCCTCAACGCGGCGGGTGTCGATCTGCATCGTGCCAGTCAAGCTGTCGCCTTCGCGGTACACGAGGTACAGGTCGCCTGCCCACTCCCCATTGTAGTAAATGCTCGTCGTCTCACCGCCATTGGTGCGCAGTTCAGGCTTCATTACAACGTCCATTTGATCTCCTCCCTTATGACAAAGAGTCGTTTTTAGTATGGCATCACGCCGTCAAAACTCCCTTGGTAAAGATAGCAAAAAAAGCGTTTGGCAAAGATCGCATAAAGCACTTCAATAGATTAATACTTTGTTGTAATTTAAAACTTTTTTATATTTCTATCTAAGTTTTTTTGTGAAAATCCTCCTTATTTTATCCACTTTTCACCGGTTTTTTATTTTCCGAAATATTTTATATTTCAAAAATCAATTGCTATTATTACTATATTCTGATATCTTAGCAATGCCCGAAAGATCAACTTATTAAAAACTAAGGAGGTTGTTATTTCATGAAAAAACCATTTTCGATTCTGATCGGCACCGCTGTGATGGCAGTCGCTCTCACCGGGGTTGCCAGCGCAGCAAAAGAAGTTCTTCCGCAAAGCGTCACTTCGTTTATGCAACCGGTGCTGGGCACGATCGGTCTCGACTCGATCAACTGCTCGTCCGCCGTTGATACGCAGATCGTCTTGAGCAAAGGGGAGGCATGGGCAACGTCTGACACATCCGCGATGATGGACTATGTTTACGCTAAAGTCAGCATCTACAACCCGGACGGTTCGTTTGTCAATTCCGGTACGGACGCGCAATACTACACCACCCATGCAGGAGCATCTGCAGCCGATACGAGCGCTTGGGATTATGACGATACTGCCAAAGGCAGCCACCGCTATGAAAAGTCGGGCTACAACACCGTGACCCATACCACGACCGCCAATTTCTAAGAGACAGGAGACGAGATAAATGAAAAAAACGATCAAAGTCGTACTGTGCACCACTATTCTGGCAGCGGGCCTGACCGGGGCGGCAAGCGCTGCCAAAAACGAAGACCTGCCGAATCAAGTCGTTGAGACGATGCGCTCCCTTTCCGGCATCAGCATCGATGCCACACCAACCGTTACTTCCCGCGTGGTCGCATCCACCAACTGGAACTTCACGGCCAAAGCGACTGCCACTTCCGACTCCACCGCAACTGAAGATTGGATCTATGCCAAAGCTCGTATTTATAAATCGACCGGCGTGCTGCTTGGACAAGCTGAGGATGATCAGGAGTACTCCAACCATGCCGGAGCTTCGGTGTCGTTGAGCAGCATCGGGACGGGTGCGAGTTATGCGCTTGGCAATCATACGTACATGGACGCTGGCTATCAAACGATCTACCACGA
>NZ_CP021434.1:7500-12500 GCF_002162355.1 Tumebacillus avium
TCGGCACTGAGGGTGGTACCCCCCAACACCTAGCACTCATCGTTTACGGCGTGGACTACCAGGGTATCTAATCCTGTTTGCTCCCCACGCTTTCGCGCCTCAGCGTCAGAAATCGGCCAGCAAGGCGCCTTCGCCACAGGTGTTCCTCCACATCTCTACGCATTTCACCGCTACACGTGGAATTCCCCTTGCCTCTCCGATCCTCAAGCCATCCCGTATCCAAGGCAATCCCAAGGTTGAGCCTTGGGCTTTCACCCCGGACGCAAATGGCCGCCTGCGCGCGCTTTACGCCCAGTGATTCCGGACAACGCTTGCCCCCTACGTATTACCGCGGCTGCTGGCACGTAGTTAGCCGGGGCTTCCTCCTCTGTTACCGTCAGGGTGTGAGCATTCTCTTCTCACACTTGTTCTTCACAGAAGACAGAATTTTACAACCCGAAGGCCTTCATCATTCACGCGGCGTTGCTCCATCAGGCTTGCGCCCATTGTGGAAGATTCCCTACTGCTGCCTCCCGTAGGAGTCTGGGCCGTGTCTCAGTCCCAGTGTGGCCGGTCACCCTCTCAGGTCGGCTACGCATCGTCGCCTTGGTGAGCCGTTACCTCACCAACTAGCTAATGCGCCGCGGGCCCATCCGACAGTGAAGCGAAAGCTTCTTTCTCTTCTCCTTCATGCGAAGGAGAAGCCTATCCGGTATTAGCACTCGTTTCCAAGCGTTATCCCGGTCTGTCGGGCAGGTTGCCCACGTGTTACTCACCCGTCCGCCGCTAACATCTTCGGAGCAAGCTCCGAATCAGTCCGCTCGACTTGCATGTATTAGGCACGCCGCCAGCGTTCGTCCTGAGCCAGGATCAAACTCTCAATAAAAGTTAGAAAGCTTGTATGTTGACTCGCATCAGATCTCTGTAAAACTCGTTTAGTTTTCAAGGATCAAGTACACGATGTACATTGTCCAACGTTGCGACAGGACGTCGCGTTCTTAGTTGGGCTTCCACCGCATGCCGCCGAAGCGACGTTTACTAATATACCACGTTGCGCCTAGAAGCTCAACAGGTAATTTTTTCAAGAATCTCATCACCGCTCTCTCGCGGCGACAGGACTTATCTTAACACACGACGCAGGCCTGCCTCAACATCGCCCATGAAACAAATCCAAACAAACATTCGCAGATCTCCGCAAGAAAAAAGACCGAGCTTCTGCAGACTCGGTCTCTCTCGGTCATTCACTTATACTTTGAACTGCTTGATCAATACGCCCAACTCTTGCGCCATCTCCTGGATCTGCCCGCTCATCTGATCCAATTGCTGAATCGACGAGTACTGCTGCTGGGAAGTCGCAGAGATCTCTTGTTGCGCAGCCGCGCTTTCGATCGAAATCGCGGTGACCTCCTGCACGGCCGATAAGGTCTGTGCCGCAGAGCGCGCAATGCCTTCGGTATGCTCCACAATGTGTGTCACACCGCTCGCAAGGCTGGTGACCGATGCTTGGATGCTTTCGAACAAGCGGCCATTTTCCATGATCAGCGCGACGCCTTTTTCAATCTCTTCGGAACTCTTTGCGTTCGACTCCAAGACGGTAACCGTCTCATCGGTGATCACTTGGACGCTTTCGATGATGCTCGCAACAGAGTCGTTCGTCTGATTGGCCAGCTTTTGAATCTCCTGGGCGACAACGGCAAATCCTTTTCCGTTCTCCCCGGCCCGCGCTGCTTCAATCGTTGCATTCAGCGAGAGCATGTTGATCTGGGAAGCGATCGTACGGATGATGCCAATAACGTTGGAGATCTCCTTCGTACGCTGGTCGAGTCGCTGCAGCTTCGAAGACGTTTCCGCCCCGTAGATTTGAATCTCATTCATCTGCGTTGCGATATGCTGCACCTGATCGTTCCCTTGCTGCGACAGAGACTGTGCCGTTTCCGACAGCATCGCCATCTCACTGACCTGCTTGTCGACTACAGTGACCGAGTCGGTGACGCTGTGCACCATTTTTGTGACCGTCTCCAAGTGATCGGAACGGTCGTCGGCCGCTTGCGCTTCTGCTGTGATCGCCGTCACCACTTGCTGCGAGCCAGCCGACAGTTCGGTCAGCGCGATTTGCAGCGTGGCACTGGAGTTCTCCAGCACAATCGAGTCTTGATGCAGTGAATTGATGATGCCGGCCAAGCTTTGACGCATTTCTTCAAAGCTGTCGGCCAGTTGACCGATCTCATCATGACGGCTGTTTGTCATCGAGGTCGTCAGGTCGCCTTTTGCCACCAGCTTAGTGTGTTTGACCAGGGCGATGATCGGACGGGACAAGCGATTGCCCACGATAAACGCGATTGCACCGCCGATGATGATCGCAGCAACCAGGAACACGACACTGAGTACCAAGATATAATGCTTCAGGTTGTTTACGAAGGAAGCGTCCATGTCGATCCCGACAACAGCATTGGAACTCGCATACGGCATGAACAGCGATTTGTGCACGCCCCAGTCATCCTCATAGATCTCACTGACCGTCTGCGCATTTTGATCAAGCGCCTGATTTTGCTCCGGCGTAAATGCCAGCTCTTCCAAGTACATGTCGTCATTGCTCAGGGCAAGGACCACATCTTTACCGTCTACTTTGGCGATCACGTATGCATTTTGCAGACCCTCATTTTGCTTGGTGAAGTCATTGAGTTTGGTCAGCAGTTCCTGGTACTTCGACTTGTCCGTAAGCGCGGCAGTCACCAGTTCTTCCGGAATCGTGCCGGTCAGATTGGTCATGTTCAGTTCCAGGCGTTGTTCAAATTGTGTGATTACATGGTCGTTCACGATGCTCATGGTGGTTTGGTACAGCACCCCGAGAAACACAAGTGTCAGCAACAGCAGCGGCACGACAAACGCAAACGAAATTTGCCTGCCGATCGAATGATTCCATCTCAACAATTTCAAACCCAATTTCCCCCCATTACTGATTGCAAAGTCTCACGCCCTATGCGGAGACCTCCATGCTGCGCATGCTGATAAACTGATTCAGATCCAGATGAAGCAGTCGTTTGTTCTCTTCCAAATCAACGCTGCGGTAGAACACAACCGCAAACGTGGTTGGATCATAACGATGCATGACACGGTACTCCATCACGTCTGCAAATTGACTGCGGAAACCCTCGTCGTCGATCGTCGCGATCTTGAGCGTGTTCGATTCTACAGGCAATTCGGCGCAGAAAAAGCTGTATACCGCATCGTCTTGCGATTCGAGAATTTGGTCCCAGTCCGGTGTGGTCTGTTTGAAGAAGTGCTCGTACAGATTTTGTCCGTACGCATGGATCGCCAAATCGCAGGTGCCAATTCCGGCGAACCGAAGCGGATTCACTTCAATCGGGATCAATTTGCCGGTTGAGGAGATCCGCACTTCCAAATGCATCGGATACTGGCGCAGGTCATCGAGCTGTGCCAATTGCCCCATAAACTCGGTGACTGGCTGTATCGCTTCTTGCAGAACCTGCTTGCTCGTGTAGTAAATCCGGTCGGACGTGTCGCCGGCGTGAGCGAACATGCGTTTGAGCACGTTCAGGATTACCGGTTCGCCTTGCGCATTGATGTACCCGTCAATCGCGTATTCCTCACCCTCGATCCACTCCTCAACGATGAAGTGCTCCACGTTAAGCACCGAGTCCGGGAAAAGGTCACGCGCCTCTCGCACATCACGCATCAGGCGAACGCGCACATCCGCCCATTCCCGCTCATCGGCCACCCGGTAAACACCAAGGCTTGCATAGCCGACAGCCGGTTTGACCACGATCGGGAACGGAAGCTGTGCCGGCGACAGTCTCATCAACTCATCAAACGTATACGTGCGATACGTGAAATCCGGGAAGAGATCTGCCAGCATTTTGCGAAATTGCGTCTTGCTTTTAAAGCGCTCGTTGCGCGCCACCAGCGGATGATTCGGCAAGTAGTTCTCCACCGCCTGCAACGCGTTTTCCGAGTTGCTCAAGAGCGGTGCAGTACGATTCTTATAAGTGCGGAAAAAAGTATTTGCCGATCTCCAATTCAGCTTCTTGTCAGTCGGAACCGGAACATGCGCTGAAGTCTTAACTACTGGAATTCTGAGCTGTGCTGCTGTTTCTGCCAGGTAGGGAGAAACGTACGCTTGACCGAGTACTAACATCTTTGACTCCTCCAATTTGTTTGGATTCGCCGAAGGTTTTTCAGCACGGGACAGCAAAGAGACAATTCCGGAGTGAAATTGTCTGTAGATTCCACCGTGGAAAAGTTCGGCAACCCGGCTGTCATAGTGTTGTGAGTCAACACCTTAGACCCGTGGCTTTGCGTCCCCACCTTTCAGTGGGTTTGCCATTTGTCGTTTTTACACCTTTGTAGTTGCTGGTATAGTTACACATTATCGCATTTCACCGAACTTTTCAATAAAAACATTGCAGACTTGAATAACTGAAAATTCATATTAAATGATCACCAACTAAAAATTCCCTTTTGCGAGGAATAAAAAAAGACCCGATCCGTTTAAGATCAGGTCTTTCAGTACGTGTACCTTGAAAACTGGATGCGACAGATAGTGAGTGTTGGACTTACTTAGGATAAGCCCTCGACCGATTAGTACTGGTCAGCTGCACGCCTCGCGGCGCTTCCACCTCCAGCCTATCAACCTTGTCTTCTACAAGGGGTCTTACCACGTTGACCGTGTGGGAAGTCTTATCTTGAGGTGGGCTTCGCGCTTAGATGCTTTCAGCGCTTATCCCTTCCCGACATAGCTACCCAGCGATGCGGTTGGCACCACAACCGGGACACCAGCGGTCGGTTCATCCCGGTCCTCTCGTACTAAGGACAACTCCTCTCAAACTTCCTGCGCCCACGGCAGATAGGGACCGAACTGTCTCACGACGTTCTGAACCCAGCTCGCGTACCGCTTTAATGGGCGAACAGCCCAACCCTTGGGACCGACTACAGCCCCAGGATGCGATGAGCCGACATCGAGGTGCCAAACCTCCCCGTCGATGTGGACTCTTGGGGAGATA
>NZ_CP021434.1:15000-20000 GCF_002162355.1 Tumebacillus avium
AATGCTGCATTTCAAACATATCTTGACTCACTAAATTCGCTATCCAGTTTTCAAGGAACACTCTGGAGTTCATGGCCTCACGGCCACTTGATCCTCCAAAACTAAACGAGTTGTTGTCAGAGATTGATACGAGTAAGTTGTTGTTTTAAAACTGGCCGTTAGGCCATGAGTATGAGCCGTTAGGCTCGGTACTCCATAGAAAGGAGGTGATCCAGCCGCACCTTCCGATACGGCTACCTTGTTACGACTTCACCCCAGTCATCGACCCCACCTTAGACGGCTGGCTCCTTGCGGTTACCTCACCGGCTTCGGGTGTTGCCAACTCCCATGGTGTGACGGGCGGTGTGTACAAGGCCCGGGAACGAATTCACCGCGGCATGCTGATCCGCGATTACTAGCAATTCCAGCTTCATGCAGGCGAGTTGCAGCCTGCAATCCGAACTGTGAGCGGCTTTTTGGGATTGGCTCCGCCTCGCGGCATCGCAACCCTTTGTACCGCCCATTGTAGCACGTGTGTAGCCCAAGACATAAGGGGCATGATGATTTGACGTCATCCCCGCCTTCCTCCGGTTTGTCACCGGCAGTCAATTGTGAGTGCCCAACCAAATGATGGCAACACAATTTAGGGGTTGCGCTCGTTGCGGGACTTAACCCAACATCTCACGACACGAGCTGACGACAACCATGCACCACCTGTCACCGCTGCCCCGAAGGGAAGGTCTATCTCTAAACCGGTCAGCGAGATGTCAAGTCTTGGTAAGGTTCTTCGCGTTGCTTCGAATTAAACCACATGCTCCACTGCTTGTGCGGGCCCCCGTCAATTCCTTTGAGTTTCAGTCTTGCGACCGTACTCCCCAGGCGGAGTGCTTAATGCGTTAGCTTCGGCACTGAGGGTGGTACCCCCCAACACCTAGCACTCATCGTTTACGGCGTGGACTACCAGGGTATCTAATCCTGTTTGCTCCCCACGCTTTCGCGCCTCAGCGTCAGAAATCGGCCAGCAAGGCGCCTTCGCCACAGGTGTTCCTCCACATCTCTACGCATTTCACCGCTACACGTGGAATTCCCCTTGCCTCTCCGATCCTCAAGCCATCCCGTATCCAAGGCAATCCCAAGGTTGAGCCTTGGGCTTTCACCCCGGACGCAAATGGCCGCCTGCGCGCGCTTTACGCCCAGTGATTCCGGACAACGCTTGCCCCCTACGTATTACCGCGGCTGCTGGCACGTAGTTAGCCGGGGCTTCCTCCTCTGTTACCGTCAGGGTGTGAGCATTCTCTTCTCACACTTGTTCTTCACAGAAGACAGAATTTTACAACCCGAAGGCCTTCATCATTCACGCGGCGTTGCTCCATCAGGCTTGCGCCCATTGTGGAAGATTCCCTACTGCTGCCTCCCGTAGGAGTCTGGGCCGTGTCTCAGTCCCAGTGTGGCCGGTCACCCTCTCAGGTCGGCTACGCATCGTCGCCTTGGTGAGCCGTTACCTCACCAACTAGCTAATGCGCCGCGGGCCCATCCGACAGTGAAGCGAAAGCTTCTTTCTCTTCTCCTTCATGCGAAGGTGAAGCCTATCCGGTATTAGCACTCGTTTCCAAGCGTTATCCCGGTCTGTCGGGCAGGTTGCCCACGTGTTACTCACCCGTCCGCCGCTAACATCTTCGGAGCAAGCTCCGAATCAGTCCGCTCGACTTGCATGTATTAGGCACGCCGCCAGCGTTCGTCCTGAGCCAGGATCAAACTCTCAATAAAAGTTAGAAAGCTTGTATCTTGACTCGCATCAGATCTCTGTAACACTCGTTTAGTTTTCAAGGATCAATCTGTATCGCTGAAAAGCGAATGGTGGGCCCAAGAAGATTCGAACTTCCGACCTCACGATTATCAGTCGTGCGCTCTAGCCAACTGAGCTATGGGCCCTTAAAAATGGAGCGGAAGACGGGATTCGAACCCGCGACCCTCGCCTTGGCAAGGCGATGCTCTACCCCTGAGCCACTTCCGCGTACAGGATGTACGGCGTCCAGCGTTGCGACAGGACGTCGCGTTTTTAGCTGGGCTTCCTTTAAAAAATGGTCGGAATGCAGGGATTCGAACCCTGGACCTCACGCTCCCGAAGCGTGCGCGCTACCAAGCTGCGCTACATTCCGACGTTGTTTATTTCGTTCGTTGTCGCGTGTCTCTCGCGGCGACAGGAGTTATCTTACCATGTCCTCAACTGCATCACAATCGACTTCCTGAAACAAACTTCAGCAAAAATCAGCAACAGCAAGGAGCCAAGTCGCTCGTCCTCTCTCAATCTGCTGATTGCTTCGTATCTAGCATCCCCAAAAAGGTAGTAGATACAACAAAAAAGACCCGATCCGGTATGGATCGGGTCTTTCTCTTTGCCTAGCGACGTCCTACTCTCCCAGGACCCTGCGGTCCAAGTACCATCGGCTCTGCAGAGCTTAACTTCTGTGTTCGGGATGGGAACAGGTGTGACCTCTGCGACATTGCCACTAGATATGGTGGGCCCAAGAAGATTCGAACTTCCGACCTCACGATTATCAGTCGTGCGCTCTAGCCAACTGAGCTATGGGCCCTTAAAAATGGAGCGGAAGACGGGATTCGAACCCGCGACCCTCGCCTTGGCAAGGCGATGCTCTACCCCTGAGCCACTTCCGCATACAGGATGTATGCGTCCCGCGTTGCGACAGGACGTCGCGCACTTAGCGGGGCTTCCTTACAGATATTAAAGTTAATGGCGGAGCTGACGGGATTCGAACCCGCGGTCTCCCGCGTGACAGGCGGGCATGTTAGGCCACTACACCACAGCTCCAAAATAAATGGTGACTCGTACGGGATTCGAACCCGTGAATGCCGCCTTGAAAGGGCGGTGAGTTAAGCCGCTTCTCCAACGAGCCTAAATAGATGGTGCCTTTTACCGGAATCGAACCGATGACCTCATCCTTACCATGGATGCGCTCTACCTACTGAGCTAAAAAGGCAACTGGTGGAGATAAGCGGATTCGAACCGCTGACCCCCTGCTTGCAAGGCAGGTGCTCTACCAACTGAGCTATACCCCCGTGTTTTCAACCGCTCTCTCGCGGCGACAGAAGTTATCTTAACACGTACCTGTATGACTCTCAATCTCTCTTTTCGGCCAAAATCGGCAGAATCAGACTACTAACTCGGAATAGATACTTCTATCTCAATCATTCTATCTCTTTCTCTTATTCACTACCTTATCTGAAGGCATTGAAATAAACAAAAAAGACCCGATCCGGTATGGATCGAGTCTTTCTCTTGCCTAGCGACTTCCTACTCTCCCAGGACCCTGCGGTCCAAGTACCATCGGCTCTGCAGAGCTTAACTTCTGTGTTCGGGATGGGAACAGGTGTGACCTCTGCGACATTATCACTAGATATGGTGGGCCCAAGAAGATTCGAACTTCCGACCTCACGATTATCAGTCGTGCGCTCTAGCCAACTGAGCTATGGGCCCCTAATGGAGCGGAAGACGGGATTCGAACCCGCGACCCTCGCCTTGGCAAGGCGATGCTCTACCCCTGAGCCACTTCCGCATACAGGATGTATGCGTCCCGCGTTGCGATAGGACGTCGCGCACTTAGCGGGGCTACCTTCCAGCGTTGCGACAGGACGTCGCATTCTTAGCTGGACTTCCTCTGAAAAATGGTGGCTCGGGACGGAATCGAACCGCCGACACGAGGATTTTCAGTCCTCTGCTCTACCGACTGAGCTACCGAGCCATGTTACAATTGATCTTTAAAGTGGCGGAGCTGACGGGATTCGAACCCGCGGTCTCCCGCGTGACAGGCGGGCATGTTAGGCCACTACACCACAGCTCCATGTGGTTGCGGGGACAGGACTTGAACCTGCGACCTTCGGGTTATGAGCCCGACGAGCTGCCAACTGCTCCACCCCGCGACAATGATTAAGTTTTAAAAAATGGTGGAGGTTGACGGGATCGAACCGCCGACCCTCTGCTTGTAAGGCAGATGCTCTCCCAGCTGAGCTAAACCTCCACTTGGTGACTCGTACGGGATTCGAACCCGTGAATGCCGCCTTGAAAGGGCGGTGAGTTAAGCCGCTTCTCCAACGAGCCAAGAAAATGGTGCCTTTTACCGGAATCGAACCGATGACCTCATCCTTACCATGGATGCGCTCTACCTACTGAGCTAAAAAGGCGTATGTGGTGCCAGAGGTGGGACTCGAACCCACAAAATCACGATTTTGAGTCGCGCACGTATGCCAATTCCATCACTCTGGCGTACTGGCTGGGGAGGAAGGGATCGAACCTTCGCATGACGGAGTCAAAGTCCGTTGCCTTACCGCTTGGCGACTCCCCAACAAATACAAGATTGAAAATGGTAGCGGCGGAGGGACTTGAACCCCCGACCTACCGGGTATGAACCGGTCGCTCTAGCCAGCTGAGCTACACCGCCATTGTGGCGGAGAGAGGGGGATTCGAACCCCCGAGACGTTTTAGGCGCCTACACGATTTCCAATCGTGCTCCTTCGACCAAACTCGGACATCTCTCCATATGATCTATCGTTGTCTTTCGTTTCGTTCATCACCGCGTCTCTCGCGGCGACAGGACTTATCTTAACATATCCCCAATACCGAATCAACAAAGCCAACCAGACAAAAGCAGTCAAAAACCACTCGTATCACCGATTTCGGGGAACCTTGTCCATATAACTATCTATTTACTCACCTTTTCGCCAAATCTCATCGTTCGCTGTAAGCCAAAAAGGGCACACCTGCCCTCATTGGCGAGTAAATCACTATTCGCTGATCGTCCAGCCCATATTCTCTGTCGAAGAAGACTGCACTTGCAGATCCAGGTCAAAAAGCTGCTGATTCTTGTTCATGAACCCCCCCCTTTCAAATTATCAATCGTGTAAAACAATATAACTGCACTCCTCTATTTTGTCAATCGTTCTGCAAACGCAAAAAGGCCCGATCCTAAGATCGGGCCTTGCTCCTGCCTAGCGACGTCCTACTC
>NZ_CP021434.1:22500-27500 GCF_002162355.1 Tumebacillus avium
CCGCGATCGTAACTCGCCGGTTCATTCTACAAAAGGCACGCCGTCAGGCATAAACGCCCTCCGACTGATTGTAGGCACACGGTTTCAGGTTCTTTTTCACTCCGCTCCCGCGGTGCTTTTCACCTTTCCCTCACGGTACTGGTTCACTATCGGTCGCCAAGTAGTATTTAGCCTTGGGAGGTGGTCCTCCCTGATTCCCACGGGATTTCTCGTGTCCCGCGGTACTTGGGGTATCGTCTCGGAGTCTGTTTGATTTTGAATACGGGACTTTCACCCTCTGCGGTCGATCGTTCCAGATCGTTCTTCTACCCAACAGATTTGTAACTCCATTCGGCGTACAGTGCGAAATTTACCGAATTCGCTGTCGCTGCTTCGATAAATTTGGCACTGTCCACCGATGAGACGCCCCGCAACCCCGCATGGCCGAAGCCACGCGGTTTGGGCTCTTCCCCGTTCGCTCGCCGCTACTAGGAGAATCACTATTGTTTTCTCTTCCTCAGGGTACTTAGATGTTTCAGTTCCCCTGGTCTACCTCTCAACACCTATGGATTCAGTGCTGAGTGACACTCCATTACGAGTGCCGGGTTGCCCCATTCGGATACCCCCGGATCAACGCCTGCTTACGGCTCCCCGAGGCATTTCGGTGTTTGCCCCGTCCTTCATCGGCTCTTGGCGCCAAGGCATCCTCCGTGCGCCCTTCGTAGCTTAACCTAAGTTAACGCTTCGAAAGTACTGCATTTCAAACATGTCTTGACTCACTATTTCGCTATCCAGTTTTCAAGGAACACATTGAGGGTTTGATCCCCCAAAACTAAACGAGTTGTTGTCAGAGATTGACGCAAGTCTATTCGAATAAATCTTAAATCCTTAGAAAGGAGGTGATCCAGCCGCACCTTCCGATACGGCTACCTTGTTACGACTTCACCCCAGTCATCGACCCCACCTTAGACGGCTGGCTCCTTGCGGTTACCTCACCGGCTTCGGGTGTTGCCAACTCCCATGGTGTGACGGGCGGTGTGTACAAGGCCCGGGAACGAATTCACCGCGGCATGCTGATCCGCGATTACTAGCAATTCCAGCTTCATGCAGGCGAGTTGCAGCCTGCAATCCGAACTGTGAGCGGCTTTTTGAGATTGGCTCCGCCTCGCGGCATCGCAACCCTTTGTACCGCCCATTGTAGCACGTGTGTAGCCCAAGACATAAGGGGCATGATGATTTGACGTCATCCCCGCCTTCCTCCGGTTTGTCACCGGCAGTCAATTGTGAGTGCCCAACCAAATGATGGCAACACAATTTAGGGGTTGCGCTCGTTGCGGGACTTAACCCAACATCTCACGACACGAGCTGACGACAACCATGCACCACCTGTCACCGCTGCCCCGAAGGGAAGGTCTATCTCTAAACCGGTCAGCGGGATGTCAAGTCTTGGTAAGGTTCTTCGCGTTGCTTCGAATTAAACCACATGCTCCACTGCTTGTGCGGGCCCCCGTCAATTCCTTTGAGTTTCAGTCTTGCGACCGTACTCCCCAGGCGGAGTGCTTAATGCGTTAGCTTCGGCACTGAGGGTGGTACCCCCCAACACCTAGCACTCATCGTTTACGGCGTGGACTACCAGGGTATCTAATCCTGTTTGCTCCCCACGCTTTCGCGCCTCAGCGTCAGAAATCGGCCAGCAAGGCGCCTTCGCCACAGGTGTTCCTCCACATCTCTACGCATTTCACCGCTACACGTGGAATTCCCCTTGCCTCTCCGATCCTCAAGCCATCCCGTATCCAAGGCAATCCCAAGGTTGAGCCTTGGGCTTTCACCCCGGACGCAAATGGCCGCCTGCGCGCGCTTTACGCCCAGTGATTCCGGACAACGCTTGCCCCCTACGTATTACCGCGGCTGCTGGCACGTAGTTAGCCGGGGCTTCCTCCTCTGTTACCGTCAGGGTGTGAGCATTCTCTTCTCACACTTGTTCTTCACAGAAGACAGAATTTTACAACCCGAAGGCCTTCATCATTCACGCGGCGTTGCTCCATCAGGCTTGCGCCCATTGTGGAAGATTCCCTACTGCTGCCTCCCGTAGGAGTCTGGGCCGTGTCTCAGTCCCAGTGTGGCCGGTCACCCTCTCAGGTCGGCTACGCATCGTCGCCTTGGTGAGCCGTTACCTCACCAACTAGCTAATGCGCCGCGGGCCCATCCGACAGTGAAGCGAAAGCTTCTTTCTCTTCTCCCTCATGCGAAGGAAAAGCCTATCCAGTATTAGCACTCGTTTCCAAGCGTTATCCCAGTCTGTCGGGCAGGTTGCCCACGTGTTACTCACCCGTCCGCCGCTAACATCTTCGGAGCAAGCTCCGAATCAGTCCGCTCGACTTGCATGTATTAGGCACGCCGCCAGCGTTCGTCCTGAGCCAGGATCAAACTCTCAATAAAAGTTGAAAAAGTTTGTATCTCTGACTCGCGTCATCTCTCTGTAACACTCGTTTAGTTTTCAAGGATCAAGTACAGGAAGTACATTGTCCAACGTTGCGACAGGACGTCGCGTTCTTAGTTGGGCCACCATCTCTCGCGGCGACAAGAGTTATCTTATCATGCCCGAACATCTGCCTCAACTCTACTTTCCGCCAAATATCGTCATAGAAAAACAAAAAGCCGCTTGTCAGCGGCTCTCGTTGTGTTACCTTGTTTTTTTGTTCTCGCTCAGTGCCGCACGGTACACTTCAAGGAACGGGACGTTATTTTCCCGCGCCAGGCGTGCGACGTCTTCATACTCGGGCGTGGTTTGCACCACATCGCCGCCGAGTTTGCCGATTTTCACTCGTACGCTGCCGAAGGGAGTCACTGCTTCGCCGAACTCCCGGTCGAGAATACGGCGGGTCCAGACGCTTTGGCGGACGCCAAACGTGGTGGTTTCCAGCAGCAGGATCTCTTCCAGACGATTGGACGCTTCCGGCAGACACAAGACGGTCAGCAGCGTGCCCGGCCGGTTTTTCTTCATCTGGACGCCTGTGTAATAGACATCGAGCGCGCCTGCTTCAAACAAGCGCTCCATCACATAACCAAGCGTCTCGGCGGTGCAGTCGTCAAGTTGAGCCTCGAGGACGTGGATCGTTTCACGGGTTGTCTCCTTGGCTGCTGCAACACCAAGCAGAACGCGGATGACGTTCGGGACAGCAAAGTCTTTCGTACCGGCACCATACCCGATTTTGTCGACGGTAAAGAGTTGCAGCGGGCCGAACTCGCTGACCAGCGCTTTGAGCACACCGGCGCCGGTCGGTGTGGTCAGTTCGCCTTCCGAATGGGAACGGGCGATCGGAATGCCGGTCAAAAGCTCGGCCGTCGCCGGTGCCGGGATCGGATAAAGACCGTGGGCCATGCGCATTTTGCCATAGCCGGTCGGCACAGGAGAGGCGAGCAGTTGGTCAACGCCGAGGTCTTCCAAGGCGAGGCAAATGCCGATCGTATCGATGATCGAGTCCATCGCGCCCACCTCATGAAAATGCACCTCGGAGGGATGGATACCGTGGATCTTGCCCTCTGCCTCGGCGATGACTTTGAAAATGGCCAGACTGCGGGCTTTCACCCGCTCCGGCAGATCGCTCTCCCGAATCATCTCCAGAATCGTCGCCGCTTTGCGATGCTCATGATGGTGGTGGTGCGTATGTAACCCATGGTCATGGCTATGCCCATGGTCGTGGCTATGCCCATGGTCATGACTGTGCCCGTGGTCATGGCTATGATCGTGGTCATGCCCCGCTTCCGGGAGGCGGATTTGCAGCTTCTTGGCGGTGATGCCTTGCTTGTCCACCGTGTCGACCCAGATCTCGAAGTCGTCGATCGGCAGCTTCAAAAGTTCGCGCTTCACGTACTCGAGGCTGGCACCCGCATCGACGAGCGCCGCCAGCAGCATATCTCCGCTGATCCCCGAAACGCAGTCCAAATATAACGTTCTCATGACTTTACCCCTCCAATATCGCCTGCTGAATCATCGACGCAGCAAAAGCCGCACCAAATCCATTATCGATATTCACGACGGTCACTCCCGCCGAGCACGATGTCAGCATCGACAGCAGCGGCGTCAATCCGCTAAAATGCGCTCCATAGCCAACGCTCGTCGGCACCGCGATCACCGGCCGGCGCACCAATCCGCCGATCACGCTGCCGAGCGCTCCTTCCATGCCGGCGACGACAATCACAACGCTCGCTTCCCGAATCCGCTCGCGCTGGGCGAGCAGTCGGTCGATGCCTGCCACGCCCACGTCGTAGATCCGATCGACATCGTTGCCCATCCACTCAGCTGTTTTCGCTGCTTCTTCCGCGACCGGCAGATCGGCCGTGCCCGCCGAGAGCACCGCCAATTTGCCGGAAAAACGGCGCTCACAGCTGCCGACAGTCAACAGGCGCGACATCTCATCATAAACAGCATCCGGGACGATCTCCATCACCCGATCGGCCATCAGCCAGTCAGCGCGGGTGACCATCACCTTGCCGTGCTTCTCATACAGACGGGCAAAGATCGCCTGCACCTGTTCCGGCGTCTTGCCTTGCCCAAAAATGACTTCCGGGTAGCCGGTTCGCGACTCCCGCGCATAATCCACTTTGCCAAAGCCAATATCCTCAAAACCGCGAATTGCTGACTCCGCATCCTGCACAGACAGCTCGCCCGCTTGCACCTTCGTCAAAATATCCTGGAGCTTCATACGGTCGTCTTTGCCTTCAAAGGCTCATTCATCGATCCGCTGCGATACCCTTGCAAGTCCAGCGTCACATACGTAAAGCCTTCGCCTTTCAAAATCTCAGTGATCTGATCTGCCAGCTCAACCGCCTTCATCAGTTCCTCAGGAAGCACTTCCACCCGCGCGATGTTATCATGATGGCGAATGCGGATCTGCTTAAAGCCGAACTTGCGCAGCTGATCTTCTCCGCGGTCCAACTGGCCAACTTTGTCCAGCGTGATCAGCGAACCGTAAGGAATCCGCGACGAGAGGCAGGCAAACGACGGCTTCTCCCAATTC
>NZ_CP021434.1:32500-1580000 GCF_002162355.1 Tumebacillus avium
GTGGACTACCAGGGTATCTAATCCTGTTTGCTCCCCACGCTTTCGCGCCTCAGCGTCAGAAATCGGCCAGCAAGGCGCCTTCGCCACAGGTGTTCCTCCACATCTCTACGCATTTCACCGCTACACGTGGAATTCCCCTTGCCTCTCCGATCCTCAAGCCATCCCGTATCCAAGGCAATCCCAAGGTTGAGCCTTGGGCTTTCACCCCGGACGCAAATGGCCGCCTGCGCGCGCTTTACGCCCAGTGATTCCGGACAACGCTTGCCCCCTACGTATTACCGCGGCTGCTGGCACGTAGTTAGCCGGGGCTTCCTCCTCTGTTACCGTCAGGGTGTGAGCGTTCTCTTCTCACACTTGTTCTTCACAGAAGACAGAATTTTACAACCCGAAGGCCTTCATCATTCACGCGGCGTTGCTCCATCAGGCTTGCGCCCATTGTGGAAGATTCCCTACTGCTGCCTCCCGTAGGAGTCTGGGCCGTGTCTCAGTCCCAGTGTGGCCGGTCACCCTCTCAGGTCGGCTACGCATCGTCGCCTTGGTGAGCCGTTACCTCACCAACTAGCTAATGCGCCGCGGGCCCATCCGACAGTGAAGCGAAAGCTTCTTTCTCTTCTCCCTCATGCGAAGGAAAAGCCTATCCGGTATTAGCACTCGTTTCCAAGCGTTATCCCGGTCTGTCGGGCAGGTTGCCCACGTGTTACTCACCCGTCCGCCGCTAACATCATCGGAGCAAGCTCCGAATCAGTCCGCTCGACTTGCATGTATTAGGCACGCCGCCAGCGTTCGTCCTGAGCCAGGATCAAACTCTCAATAAAAGTTGTTCAACCGAAGTTGAGAAAGTTTGTATCTCTGACTCGCATCTAATCTCTGTAACACTCGTTTAGTTTTCAAGGATCAATCAAAGTGAATCAGTCAAAGGATAAAAATGGTCGGAATGCAGGGATTCGAACCCTGGACCTCACGCTCCCGAAGCGTGCGCGCTACCAAGCTGCGCTACATTCCGACGTTGTTGTGTTTCGTGTTGTCCGCTCTCTCGCGGGGCAACGAAGAGTATCTTACCACGCCCCAAGCGAACCTATCAATCACACGAACTGCGAAAATCAAAACAAATTCAGCCAACCAATCAAACCAACTTCACCTCTCTCGTCCATCCTGCATCATCCGACAAAAAACGCCCGACCGATTATTCCGGCCGGGCGCAAGATAAAATCACTCGTTTCGCTCGCGGCGCACCGCGTCGACAATCCCATACTTAAACATCAGCAGCACGAACTCCATCCGAAAGTCATGCCTGACAGCAGCGAGATACACACTTCCCGGCTGCGTGGCAAAATGCACATCGGTCAGGTCATCGTTATTCTCGACTTCCGACCTCAGCTGCTTCAAACGACGCAACACATTATCATCCTGCACGCGGAAATGAAACTCATAATCGGACTCTGTCTTCAACTCCTGAATCGAAAGCCCTGCTTTGTCATATTCATAACGAACCATTCAGAAACCCCCTTCTCCTTAGAGGTAGCGCATGTAAAGATACACAGTCGAGATGAGAATCGAGAGAATCATCAACGGGAAGCCGATCAGCAAGAACTGTACAAACGAAATCTTATACCCTTCTTTCGCCGCCAAGCCAATCACGATCACGTTTGCGCTCGCTCCGATCACCGTGCCGTTGCCGCCCAAGCAGGCACCAAGCGCCAAACTCCACCATAACGGCTCCAGATTGGAAATGCCAAGCACTCCCATCTCTTTGATCATCGGGATCATCGTTGCCACAAACGGGATGTTGTCCACAAACGCCGAGGCGATCGCGCTCATCCAGAGAATCAACAGCGTCGTCGCCGTCAGATCCCCGCCGGTCAGTTCCACCGCCTGCGAGGCCAGCATCGAGATGACGCCCGTCTCCATCAGGCCTGCCACCAGCACAAACAGCCCAACAAAGAAGAAGATCGTGGTCCACTCCACACGCTCCAGCGCCTGCTCCAGATACTTCTCACCGGTCAGGAGCAGCAGCAAAAACGCGCCGCTGAGCGCCACCGTCGCCGACTCCAGATGCAAAGCCTGATGCAAGCCGAAGCCCACAATCGTCAGCGCCAGCACCGCCAGCGATTTTTTCAACAAAGTCATATCCTGCAGTTCATCCTGCTCATTGAGCGACATGATCAGCTGTTGCCGCTCCGGATCTGCTTTCAACTGACCGCGGTAGATCAGTGCAAGCAAAGCGACCGTCACCAGCAGAATGATCGCCGCCACCGGGGCAAGGTTATAGATAAATTCCATAAACGAAAGTTCCGGCACTGCGCTGCCGATCATGATGTTTGGCGGGTCGCCGATCAAGGTTGCCGTGCCGCCGACGTTCGAAGCGAGCACCTCGGAGATCAAATACGGCACCGGGTTCACTTTCAACTGCCGCGCGATCGAGAAGGTGACCGGCACGATCAACAGCACCGTCGTGACATTATCCAGCAGCGCCGATAGCACTGCGGTGATCAGCGACAGGTAGATCAAAATTTTCACCGGGTGCCCGCCGGCCAGTTTGGCCGCTTTGATCGCGAGGTATTTGAACACGCCGGTCTGTCCGGTGATCGAGACGAGAATCATCATCCCGATCAACAGCCCGATCGTATTCAGGTCGATATGGTGAATCGCCGTCTCCTGATCGATGATGCCAAAAGCGACCATCAAAATGCCGCCGACCATCGCGACGATTGTCCGATGCAATTTTTCCGATACGATCAACGCGTAGGTGACCAGAAAAATGCCGATTGCGAATAAAGCTTGGTTCTCCATTACCTTCCTCCCCTGATCTCAATTTATCGCCCATATGGTAGCACACTTCACTTCCAGCAATGGATTCAGAAAATTTCAAGAGCCGCCAACAGATTGCTGCTCCTAGTTTCTCCTGCTCCTCCTTCATTCTTACGCCGTCATTTGTTTCCTGAATCCGGCAATATTGAAGGACCTCTATAATAAATAGGAAGAAAAAGACCCCCGTTTCCGGAGGTCCCCTTTTCACCGCACAGACGGCAGTTAGCCCAGTTTGATCTTCGCAAATTTGCGTTTGCCAGCCTGTACGACCATACCGTCGATAAGCTCGATTTGCGCGTCGGCCGCGTCGACTTTTTCTTCGTTGATCTTCACGCCGCCCTGCTGCACCAGACGGCGCGCTTCGCCGTTCGACGGAGCCATGCCGAGGTCGACGAGCAGTTTGACGATCCAGACGGTGCCTGCTTCCACAGTCACTTCCGGGATGTCGGTCGGCAGCGCGCGCTTTTGGAAGATCGTTTTGAAATTCTCTTCCGCCGCCTGTGCCGCTTCTTCTCCGTGGTACATGCGGACGATCTCGCGTCCGAGACGCATCTTCAGATCGCGCGGGTGCAGTTCGCCGCTGGCCATGCCGGCCTTGATCCCTTCGACTTCTTCGGTCGGCAGGTCGGTGACCAGCTCGTAGTATTTTGCCATCAGCTCATCGGGAATCGACATCGTCTTGCCGTACATTTCGTTTGGCGCTTCGTCGATGCCGATGTAGTTGCCAAGCGACTTGGACATTTTCTGCACGCCGTCGAGGCCTTCGATCAGCGGCATGGTCAAAATGATCTGTTGCTCTTTGCCGTATTCCTTCTGCAGCATGCGGCCCATCAGCAGGTTGAACTTCTGGTCGGTGCCGCCCAGCTCCACATCACACTCCAGCGCCACCGAATCGTAGCCCTGCATCAGCGGGTAGAAGAACTCATGCAACGAGATCGGCTGCTGCGAGTTGTAACGCTTCTCAAAATCATCGCGTTCCAGCATGCGCGCAACGGTGGTCTTCGCCGCCAGACCGATGACATCAGCAAAATTCATCGGAGCGAGCCACTCGGAGTTGTAGCGGATGCTCGTCTTCGCCTGGTCCAGCACTTTGTACAGCTGGGTGACGTACGTTTCAGCATTGTGCTTGACCTGCTCCGGAGTCAGCTGTTTGCGGGTCTCCGATTTGCCGGTCGGGTCGCCGATCATCCCGGTGTAGTCGCCGATGATGATCGTCACGTGATGGCCGAGGTCCTGGAACTGGCGCATCTTTTGCAGCACGACGGTGTGGCCGAGGTGGATATCCGGCGCGGACGGGTCGAGGCCCAATTTGATGTGCAGCGGCTTGCCTTTGGTCAGCGACTTCTTCAGTTTCGCGATCAATTCTTCTTGCGGAATGATCTCGACAGCGCCGCGGCGGATCGTTGCCAACTGGCGGTCAATTTCCGCTTGCAGCTGCGGATCGATGGTTTGCTCTTGCGTGGTCATTCAAATCCCTCCAAATAGTCGTAATAAAATACAAAAAACCCCGTCCCCAAATAGGGACGAGGTTCGAACTCGCGGTACCACCCTAAGCAGCCTGCCACAAACGCAAGCTCCTTCATTGCAATAACGGCCACGCGCGTGACCGGCTTGGCATTGCCTCCAAGCGGCTCCGGAGTGTATTTCACGTCTTGGGACTGACCGGTTCGCAGCAACCACCGGCTCTCTGCACAATCCTGTAAAACGCTACTCGCTCCCTCATTGCCTGTTCTGTATGATTTTGTCATTCACAGCACAATATATGCGATAAATAATAGCAGTGCAGAAGACTGCTTGTCAAGCCGATATGCTGTAGAAACAAGTCCCAACCTGTCATTTCTTGTCCACTGATTGAGCTGTGGTATAATGATCAAGATAAGGGGGAGGACGCTATATATGGAAGAGAACAACACCCGAACCGATCAGCACAAAAAGAAACCGAAAAAGAAGAAACGGCGCTGGCTTAAATTTGTCAAAGTCTTCTTATTCCTGTTCCTTGCCGTAACGATCATAGGCGGGGGTGCGGCGGCCGGCTTTGTTGCCTCGCTGGTCAAGAAAGCTCCCGAACTCGATCTTAATGCGATCACCAATATGGCCGCGAAGACCAAGGTGTTCGACAGCGAGGGCCAGTTCATGTTCGAACTGCAAGGCGACGGCGACCGCGAGTTGATCAACTCGCTGCAGGATACTTCACCTTATGTGGTTGATGCATTCGTCGCTGCAGAAGACAAAGACTTTTACGAACATTTCGGCGTCAATCCGTACGCGATCGCCCGCGCAGGCGTGCAAAACGTACTCGGCGGCGAGATCCGGTCCGGCGCGTCAACGATCACACAGCAAACGATCAAAAACGCGATGTTCCCGGAGCAGGAACGCTCCCTGGAGCGCAAAGTGCAGGAAGCAGCGCTGGCCATTCAGCTCGAACAACAATTGACCAAAGATGAAATTATGCTTACCTATTTGAACTGGATCTATTTTGGCAAATCGGGCCCGGCCAACCTGTACGGGATTGAGCGCACGTCGAAGGCGATCTTCGGCAAACCGTCCAAGGACCTCAACCTGGCACAGGCAACCATTCTGGCTGCGCTTCCGAACAACCCGAGTTTATTTAATCCTTATACCAATCTTGAAGCAACGCTGGAGCGTCAAGAGTACATTTTGCAGGCGATGCTCGAAGCGGCGTATATCACGCCGCAAGAATACCAGGAAGCCAAGGCGTACGATGTCGCCAAGGACATTCAGGAACACAAGGAAAAAATGGCGGTTCAAGGCGGCGAATTTGCCCATCTGACCTCCGAGGTGGAAGAGCGCGCTGCCCAGCAGCTGTTCGACACCGGCAAATACGAATCGCTCGACAAGGCCCGCGAAGCGCTGTTCCGCGGCGGGTATGAGATTCACACGACGATCAACCGCAAGATGCAAAACAAGCTCGATGCGGTGATCGACAACGATGAGCTCTACCCGGAGAACATTTCCTACACGATCACCGACAATGCCGGCAAACAGATCGCTGTGGAAAATGCGATGATGCAGTCGGGCGCTACGCTGATCGAAAACAAATCGGGCAAGATCCTCGCCATGGCCGGCGGCCGCAAGTATGAGATCGACCAGGTCAACCATGCGACCCAGCCGCGCCAGCCCGGTTCGACGATGAAGCCGATCGCCGTCTACGGCCCGGCCATCGAGAAGAAGATGATCGGTTCCGGCTCGGCGATCGACGATGTGCCGATGGTCTGGCCGGACCAGAACGCAGCGGACGGCAAATACTTCCCGAAGAACTGGGACAGCAAGTTCCACGGGCTGATGACCGTCCGCACCGCGCTGGAGCAGTCTTACAACATCCCGGCGCTCAAAGTGTTCCACGAACTGACGCCGACCGTCGGCCTTGATTACCTGCGCAAGATGGGCGTCACGACGCTGGAAGATACCGACGCCAACCTGGCAGCGGCGATCGGCGGACTCTCTCACGGCTTGACGGTCACCGAAGCAACCAACGCCTACTCGACGTTGCCGAACATGGGCGTCTCGCATGATGCGTACCTGATCAGCGAGATCAAAGACCGCACCGGACAGCAGATCTTCCAGCACAAATCAGCGACGACGCAGGTGTTCAGCCCGAACACCGCCTACATCCTGAACGACATGCTGAAAGACGTCGTGCGCAAAGGCACCGCTTCCGATGTCGGCGCACGCTTCTCCGGCTATGAAGTGGCCGGCAAGACCGGTTCGACCGACGTGGACAAAGACGCATGGTTTGTCGGATACACGCCGGACGTGACGCTTGGCGTCTGGGCCGGTTACAACATCCCGTACACCTTGGAGTCCACCTATCAGAAGAACCTGCCCAAGACGCTGTGGAGCAACATCATGACCGATGTAGTACCGATGATCGAAAATCGCACGCGCAGCTTCCCGGGCAATCCGGGCGGTGTCCGTCAAGTGACCGTCTGCAGGCTCTCCGGTAAAATACCGTCCGAGCTGTGCAAGGCCGAACACACAGTCACCACCGAACTCTTCCTCGCCGGCACCGCTCCGACAGAAGTCTGCGATGTGCATGTGAAAGCCAAATACTACGAAGTCGGCGACAAGAAATACCTTGCTAACGATTCCACTCCGTCGTATCTGGTCAAAGAAGGTATCTTCATCAAGCGTGAAAAATACACCTTGCCGAACAACGACAAGCGCTGGCTCCCGATCGACCATGAGAAGGAACTGCCGAGCGACAAGGACCCGCGCAGCGGTATCGAAGAGCTTGGCACCACCCGCGTTCCGGGCGGCCTGCAAGTCACCGGCACAACCGACTCTTCCGTTTCCCTGAGCTGGAACCGGGTCGCTGCTGCGACCAGCTATCTCGTGCTCCGTTCGAACAGCGAAGCCGGTCCGTTCCAGATCGTCAGCGAAGTCAAGTCAACGACCTTCACCGACACTTCGGTGCAAAAAGGCAAGCAATACGCCTACCGCATCGTCTCGATCGACAAAGAAGGCCTGCAGTCCGACCCGGGCAAAATCATCACCGCCACGCCGGGCGCTGTGCAGGTAGCCCCGCCAAGCGGCGTGCAGGCTCAGCCGGGCGCAGTCGGCCTGACCATCACCTGGCAGCCGGCAGCAGGTGCCACCTCCTATGCGGTCTACCGCAGCGACGAGCCGTCCGGCAGCTACCAGCGTATCGGCACCGCCAGCGGCACATCGTTTGACGATGTTGGCGCGATGCCAGGCGTGACCTTCTTCTACAAAGTCGCCTCGATCGCAGACGGCAAAGAATCGGACGCGTCCGCTCCCGTCCCAGGCTCGCTGACCGGCGGCGGGCAAGATCCGGGCCAACCGGCCACCGTGCCCGCTCCAACCGGCGTTGGGGTCACCGATCCGAAATCGGGCAACTCGCTTGTCATCGGCTGGAAAGCGTCCCGAGGCGCGACCTCCTACTCGGTCGAGCGCAGTACAGACGGCGCAACCTGGGCACCGCTTGGCGAAACCAGCGACACCGGCTATTTTGACACCGGACTGTCGACCGGTCAGAAGTACTTCTACCGCATTCTTGCCACCGACGCGAACGGCAAACGCTCCACGCCGTCCGCAACGGCAAGCGGCACGCCAACAAAATAAAAACAACGCAATAAAAAACCACCCGGCCTCCTCTTCCGATGAGGCCGGGTGGTTTTTTGTTTTCCCGCATTATTTCAATGTGACGACGGTGACTCCATTTCCGCCTTCGCCTTCCACGCCGTAGCGGTAAGACTTGATTTGGCGGTGGGTGCGCAAGTATTCCTGCACACCGGTGCGCAGCGCGCCGGTGCCTTTGCCGTGAATGATATGCAAGGTGCTGAGACCGGCCAGCAGCGCATCGTCGATCTTTTTGTCGATCGCATAGATGCCTTCCTCCACGTTGGCCCCGCGCAGGTCGAGCTCCAGCGAAACGTGCTTCGCTTCTACCTGCTTGCGGCCCACGATGGTGCGGGTCGGTTCTTTTTCAGGCGCCAACAGTTCCAACTGGTCTTTACGGACTTTGGTTTTCATCATGCCGATCTGGATCAGCACCTGATTGCCTTTGATTTCAAGAATGTGACCTTTTTGTCCCAGATGTACCACCGCAACGTGGTCACCCGCTTGCAACGGACGGTCGGCTGCTTTGGCTGTCGGCTTTTTCGCTTCCCGCTTGAGCTTGGGCGCTTTGCCTTCCAGCTCTTTGCGCAGTTCGATCAGGCGGTGTTCCTTGATCTGTCCGCGCTCTTCGGCGGCGATGCGGCGCAGCTCTTCCACGATCTCAGTCGCTTCCTTCTCCGCCTTTTGCACCGCTTTGCGCGCTTCTTCCTCGGCGCGCTCCATCATGCGGTCCTTCTGCTGGTAGAACGCTTCTTTCTCCTTGTCGAACTCCTCCAGCAGCTCATCCAGCTCGCGGCGCAAGGACTCGGCCTGTTCGCGCTCCTGGTTGGCGATGACCTGGTTCTGCTCCAGTTTGCGGATCAGCTCATCGACCGCCACGTCCTCGGTCGTGAGGCGCGACTGGGCGTGCTCGATGATGTCGCGGCGCAGACCGAGGCGCTCGGAGATGGCAAACGCGTTCGAACGGCCCGGCACGCCGATCAGCAGACGATAGGTCGGACGCAAGGACTGCACGTCAAATTCCACCGAGGCGTTGATCGCGTTTGGTTCGTTGTACGCATACCCTTTGAGCTCCGAATAGTGTGTGGTCGCGACGGTGCGCACCCCGCGCTCCTTGAGGAAGTCGAGGATCGACATCGCCAGCGCCGCCCCTTCGGTCGGGTCGGTGCCCGCGCCGAGCTCGTCGAACAGCACAAGGCTTCTGAAGTCGACCTTCTCGAGGATCTGCACGATGTTCGTCATATGCGACGAGAACGTCGAGAGCGACTGTTCGATCGACTGCTCATCGCCGATATCGGCAAACACTTCATCAAACGTGGACAGGACGCTGTCATCATCGGTCGGCACATGCAGGCCGGACATCGCCATCAAGGTCAGCAGGCCAAACGTCTTCAGCGTCACCGTCTTACCGCCCGTATTCGGGCCGGTGATGACCAGCAAAAGAAAATCTTCGCCGAGGCGCAGATCGGACGGCACCACCACGCTCGGGTCGATCAGCGGATGGCGGGCGCGCTTCACGCGGACGATGCCCTGGTCGTTCATCTTCGGACGCACAGCGCGCAATTCACGCGCATAGGTCGTTTTGGCAAAAATAAAATCAAGGTCGGCGAGCGCTTCCTGCCCGTCCTGCAGTTCATCGGCATGCTGCCCGACCAGTGCGGACAACTGCTGCAAAATGCGCTGCACTTCGCGCTCTTCCTTGATCTGCAATTCCCGCAGCGCGTTGGAGAGGCGCACCACCGAAGCCGGTTCAATATACAGCGTGCTGCCCGATGCGGACTGGTCGTGGACGATCCCGTCAAACGTGCCGCGATACTCCACTTTCACCGGCACGCAGTAGCGGTCATTGCGCTGGGTGATGATCGGGTCCTGCAGCATTTTCTGATAAGAGGACGTGCGGATGATCGACTCCAGCTTCTCCTTGATCCGCGCCTGCTGGGATCGCATCTCTCCGCGAATGCGGCGCAGGTCGGAGGACGCGGTATCGCGCACCGCGCCGTTGTCATCGACGACCGCACGAATATCATCTTCTACCTGTTTCAGTTCCGGCAGCATCTCCGCGAGACCCATCATCCCCGGCAATGCGTGCTCTTCATGAGTATCCTGCAAAAATTTCTTCAGGCGGCGGCCGGCCATAATCGTGTCGGCCGTATCGAGCATCTCATGCGCGGCCAAAATCCCGCCCAAAGCGGCGCGGCGCACAAAGGAGCGGATGTCATGAATGCCGCCCAGCGGAATCAGCCCGCGCAGACGGTAGACGGTGACGCCTTCCTCTGTGAGCTGCTGCCACGTTTCCACCTCTGCCAAATCGGAGGACGGATACAGTTCCTCAGCTCTTGCTTTCCCTAACGAAGAGCTGGCCAAACGCACAACATGATCGCGTATTTTATCATACTCGAGCACTCGCAGCACTCGTTCATTCATGGCTTTCACCCCCGAAATTTCATCCATTATAGCATATCCGTCAAAAAAGTGGACATTCTACTGTGTACGGAAGACATGGAAGACACATCAAAGGAAAAGGAGGATGAAGTAGAGATGACAATCCTTGGAGCTATTGTCCGCTTTATCGTATCCGCCTTGGTGTTGATGGTGGTCGGCCTGCTCGTACCGGGCTTTGACCGCTTGTCGTTCACGTCGGCGCTTATCGCTGCTGTCGTGATCGCCGTCATCGGCTGGGTGGTAGAAGCATTGTTTGGCAGCAAAATGTCGCCGTACGGCCGTGGTATCGTCGGGTTCCTCGTCGGTGTAGCGGTCATCTACGCGGCACAGTGGTTTGTGCCGGGCATGCACGTCACCTTGCTTGGCGCCGTGATTGCCTCGCTGGTGATCGGGTTGATCGACCTGTTCATCCCGGGCAGCCTGAAAGGCAACATGATGGGCGGCGGCGGCCGTCGCAGCGAACGCCGCGACGACTAGTTCTTCCCCGGAAGTACCCCCATATTGAACGGCAGAAAAGCCCTGGAGCATGCTCCAGGGCTTTTTGTCCTCCAAACGATCAGACAGTCGGCAGATTCAGCTTAAAGAAATCAAACTTGGTCAGCAACTGCTGCGCGAGCTGCGACCCGTCGAGCGCCGCCTGCAGCGCATCGTACGGAAGCAACGCCAGCACATTGACCAGCACCGCCGCCACAACCACGCCGAGAATGGTGCCAAGCAACAGCCCCGACACGCGGTTCATGATCGACAGGCCGGGCAGCTTGGCGATCATGTCGAGCACCGTGCCGGCCAGCTTGATCACCAGAAAAATCACGACGAACAGCACGATAAACGCGATGCCGCTGTGCAACTGCTCCTCCAGGTTCAACCCTGGAATCAGGTGCAGCGGGTTGTCGGCCGAAAGCGTCGGCATCGGCACAAACTGCGCGATGACCGGCGCAAACGAATCATGCAAACTCCGCGCGAGGAAAAAGGCCAGGAACGCACCAACCAGCGAGACGATCTGTTTGACCAGACCGTTGCGCCATCCGTTAACCGCTGCGAGCAAAATCCCGCATCCGATGATGATGTCGGTCACTCTTGCTCATCCTCCGCATGCGAGACCGCTTGCGGTTCGAGAACGCGAAGCAGTTCCTCATACTCTTGGCGCAGCTTCAAATACTCGTCTGCCACGTTGACGGCGGCAAGCACCGCGACGCGATTGAGATCGAGCCGCGGGTTGCCTTCCCCGATTTCTTTCATCCTGTGGTCGACGAGCATGGCGACAAGCCGCAGATGCTCAATCGGTGCTTTGCCTTTTATCTGATAGTCTTGGCCGTAAATGACAGCTTTGATCTTGTTCGATTCGTTGGTCTGAAATCCGTTGGGATTCTTAGGCAAGGGAATCGCCCCTTTCTGTACTCCCCACACTCTTCGCCTTCAATGTCAAAAATTCCTTCTCAGCTTACGCACGAAGTTCAGCGTGATGCGTTTCCTTGAGCGCTTGGAGCACTTTTTCATGCTCAGCCGTCACTTCTTCGTCGGTCAAGGTGCGCTCTTGGGAACGGTAGACCAGCGCATACGCGATCGATTTCTTGCCCTCCGGCACTTGTGCGCCTTGATAGAAGTCGAAGATGCGCGCGCTGACCAGCAGTTCGCCGCCGTTCGCGTAGATCGTGTCGAGCAGCGCGCCTGCCGGAACGTCCACGTCAACCAGCACGGCGATGTCGCGTTCCATGCTCGGGAACTTCGGCAGGGAAGCTGTCACGGTGGTAGCGCCGTGTTTCGCCGCGAGCAGACGTTCCACGTCCAGTTCGAAGTAGTAGGTCGGCGCCAGTTCGGCCGCCTCTTCCGCTTCCGGATGCAGACCGCCGATGAAGCCCAAGGTCATCTCGCCTTGGAAAATGCGGGCAGTGCGGCCCGGATGCATCGCCGGCAGCTCCGTGCGCTCATAGCTGACACCGGTGATGCCAAGGCCGGTCAGCATGTTTTCCACGATGCCTTTGACGGTGAAGAAGTCGACCGGGCGCGCTTTTTCCCCGATGCCGACCGGGGAGAAGTTGCCGGTGACCAGACCTGCCACGCGCAAGTGTTCGTGGGGCAGTTCGATTTCGATCTCGTGCGGCGTGAACACTTTGCCGATCTCGAAGATGGCCAGGTCGTTCTCGCGGCGGTTGCGGTTGTACTGCACCACTTCGACGAGCGACGGCAGCATGTGCGTGCGCAGCGAGTTGCGCTCTTCAGACAGCGGGTGCATCAGCTTGAGCTGCTTTTCGTAGCCAGCTGTGGCCAGACCCAGCTTTTCGAAGTTGCCGATGTGGATCAGCGAGTAGGTGACCACTTCGGTCAGGCCCATGTGGATCAGCAGTTCGCGGGCGGAACGGCGCAGCTTTTGCACCGGGGAGAGCTGGCCTTGCACGAGCGGCGATTCCGGCAAGGTGACCGGAATTTTGTCGTAGCCGTAGACGCGGGCGATCTCTTCGATCAGGTCGGCTTCGCGCAGCATATCCGGGCGGCGGGTCGGAGCAGTGACGTGATGCGCGCCGTCCACTTTGAAGCCGGACACTTCGAAGCCGAGGCGGCGCAGGATCGCGACCATTTCGCCTTCTTCGATCTGGGTGCCGAGCAACTTGTTCACGCGATCGGCACGCAGCGGAAGCACATGCGGCTCAGCCGCTTTTTTCACGACTTCCACCGGAAGGCCTGCGATCTCGCCACCGGCCAGTTCGACGATCAGCTCAGCGGCGCGAAGCAGCGCACCGGTGATCATGCCTTGGTCGATCATGCCTTTTTCGAAACGCTTTTGCGCTTCGGAATTCAGGCCCAGCGCTTTGCCCGTCTTGCGGGTGGTCGCCGGATCGAAATACGCAGATTCCAAAACGATCGTCGTAGTCGCCGCATCAACTTCGGAGTTCTCGCCGCCCATAACGCCGGCCAGACCGATCGCTTTTGCCGGGTCGGCGATGACGAGCATGCCGTGGTCGAGGTTGCGCTCATTGCCATCGAGGGTGACCAGCGTTTCGCCGTCATACGCCTGACGGACGATGATCGTGCTCTCCGCCACTTTGTTCAAGTCGAACGCATGCAGCGGCTGGCCCATTTCGAACATCACGAAGTTGGTGGCGTCAACGACGTTGTTGATCGGACGGACGCCGACCGACAACAATTTCGCCTGCAGCCAGAGCGGCGATTCGCCGATCGTCACGCCTTGGATCACTTGCGCCGAGTATTTGGTGCAGTTCTCCGATTCGATCTTCACCGTGACCGGGGACGCGCCATTGCCGTGCGGCTTGAACGTTTCGTTCAGCTTCACTTCGCGGCCAAGCAATGCGGCCACTTCGTAAGCCACGCCGCGGTAGTTCAGCAGGTCGGAACGGTTTGGCGTCAGTTCCAGTTCGAGCACGGTGTCGTTCATGTACAGGTATTCGGTAATGGCTGTCCCGATCGGTGCGTCAGACGGGAGGATGTACAAGCCTTCGGTCTGCTCTTTGGGCAGCAGCTTGATGTCCATGCCGATTTCCTTCGCCGAGCAGAGCATGCCTTGCGACTCCACGCCGCGCAGTTTCGCTCGTTTGATCTTGAAGTCGCCCGGCAGTTCGGAGCCGATCACCGCGACCGGAACTTTTTGGCCCGGCGCAACGTTTGGTGCGCCGCAGACGATCTGCAGGTGCTCGCCGGTGCCGGCGTCGATCGTGCAGACGCGCAGCTTGTCGGCGTTTTCATGAGGGCGGGTCTCAAGGACGTGGCCGACGACCACGCCGGTGACGCCGAGGTTGAGCGGGGTGAACTCTTCGACCGGCACGCCTGCGTCGGTGAGCAGAGCGCCTACTTGTTCGGGAGTCAAATCATCGATTTCTACATATTCACGAAGCCATTGATAGCTGATTTTCATTGTTTTCCCCTCCTGCTACACGCGAGACTTGAACTGCGACATCAGGCGCACATCGTTGGTATAGAAATGGCGGATGTCTTCGATTCCGTAGCGGCGCATGGCCATCCGCTCAACGCCCATGCCGAATGCAAAACCGGTGAACTCTTCCGGATCATAGCCGGCCATCTCCAGCACGTTCGGATGCACCATACCTGCGCCGAGGATCTCGATCCAGCCGGTCTGCTTGCAGATGCGGCAGCCTTCGCCTCCGCAGGAGTAGCAGGTCACATCGACCTCGGTGGACGGTTCGGTGAACGGGAAGTAGGACGGACGCATGCGGATCGACACGTCGGCCCCGAACATCTGCTGCGTGAACAAGGTCAGAATGCCTTTCAGGTCGCTCATGCGGATGTTGCGGTCGACGACCAGCCCTTCGATCTGCATGAAGACGTGGGAATGTGTCGCGTCGTCGTCATCGCGGCGGTACACGCGGCCTGGCGCGATGATGCGCACCGGCTGCGGAGAGGTCTCGCCGCGCTGCTTGGCCGCTTCCACGTTGGCGCGCAGCACGCGGCCTTGCACCGGGGACGTCTGCGTGCGCAGGAGCATGTCTTCGGAGATGTAGAAGGTGTCCTGCATGTCGCGGGCCGGGTGGTTTTTCGGTACGTTCAAAGCGCCGAAGTTGTTGTAGTCGGTCTCCACTTCCGGACCTTCTGCGACTTGGAAGCCGAGGCCGAGGAAGATCTCTTCCGCCTCGCGGATCAGGCGGTTCAGCGGATGTTCGCTGCCGAGCGGCACGTTGCGGCCGGGCAAGGTGACATCGACCGTCTCTTCGCGCAGGCGCTTCTCACGCTCTTGGCGGCGCATGTCTTCTTCGCGCGCTTCCAGCGCCTGCTCCAGAGCTTCGCGCACTTCGTTGACAAGTGCGCCGATCACGGGACGCTCTTCGGCGCTGAGGTCTTTCATGCCGCGCAAGGCTGCGGTCAATTCGCCTTTCTTGCCGAGGTAGGTCGCTTTCCAGTCTCCGAGCTGTTGAAGCGTCGACTGCTCTTCCAGCTTCTCCAGCGCTTGTTCTTTCAGGACAACAAGCTGTTCTTTCATTCGTGGTTCCCTCCTGCTTCTCTGTATCCAAAATAAAAAAGACCTTCATCCCTGGCAAGGGACGAAAGTCTTCGCGGTACCACCCTATTTGAGCATGGGGAATACACCCATGGCTCCACTTCGTTAAACGGTAACGGCAGTCTGCTGCCGGCTTGCCCTACGCAAGTTGCCCGCAACGCTTGTTGCGCTTACAACTCTTCAGGCAAGCAGCTCCGGAGTGAACTTCGGCGGTCGTTGTCGCGTAAGGATGCTTGCAGTCCATGACATCCTCTCCCTGAACGCTTCCCGAGTCGCGTACTCTCTCCATCATCGCTGTTGATTGTTAGATTGTGCTATTAGTTACATAGTATAGTACAGGGCAAAAGGCTTTGCAACTGCAAACGTGCAAAAATAGGCGGCGGCGCTGTCTAGCGGTCAGGGCCGGGTTCGCCGACCGGCTCGTTCGATTTGCGGACAAACTGATTGTGGTAAAAGATCTCGATGCCGGCGACGAGCAGGCCGACAAACCAGGCAAACGTCCAGGACACGTTCATGCCGGGCAGAAAATAGTTGCCGGCAAACACGACCAGCGCTGCCAGCACCAGGTCGACGGCGACCGCAACGATCTGATTGAGCGCACGCGGAATGATCAGGTCGGCCACATAGCCCAGCACGGCGATGATCAGGCCGAGGATGATGGCGTGGAACAAGTTCGCCTGCCCCCAGAGCGGGAAAAACAGCGCGATAAAATATACAGCTGCAATCATTGAGCCCAGTTTTACCACAAAAGCAAGCAGATGTCGGTTCACTGCAAACACCTCCATGGATCAAGTCTGCCCCAATGCAGCGCCAAGCATGCAAACAAGGTCTCGGTTCCGTGTGACACGCTCTGCCTGCAGCATCGTCTCCGTTCCATGCGCACACTCTCTGCATGCAAAAAGGCACCCGGTAGGGGTGCCTTTAGACTGTTACTGCGTGCGCTGGCGCAGCGCTTCGTACATCATGACCGAAGAAGCGATAGCCGCGTTGAGCGACTCGGCCTTGCCGGGCATCGGGAGGCTGATGTTCTGGTCGACCGCGTCGGCCATAGCAGCGCTCAGTCCATGCGCTTCGGAGCCGATGACCAGCGCCGTGCCTTGGGTAAAATCGTGCTGGAAGACAGTCTTGTCCGCATCGATCGCCGTGCCAACAACGGTGATGCCTTGGCGCTTCATCGCGGGCAGGAACAATTCCAGATCAACTTCAAACACAGGGAGATGATACATCGACCCCATCGTCGCCCGCACCACTTTCGGGTTGTAGAGATCGACGCACGTTTTGCCGAGAAACACGCCGGTCGCGCCGACCGCATCGGCGGTGCGGATCATCGTCCCGAGGTTGCCCGGGTCCTGAATCCCGTCCAGCACCAGATACAGCGGGTTGGTCTTGTTGTCCAAAAAGTCGTTCGGGTCGCCTTCCAACTGGCGGATCACGGCGATCACACCCTGCGGCGTCTTGGTGTCGGAGATGTGCTCCATCACCTGCTCGGCCACTTCATATACCTGTGTGCCAAGCGATGCCAAGCCATTGATGATCTTGTCAAAACGCCCGGACTGCAGATCGCCGCTCAGCAGGATCGCATCGATCGGCGCGCCTGAAGCCACCGCATCTTCGACGAGACGGGTGCCTTCCGCTATGTACAAACCTGTTTGACTGCGGTATTTCTTCTGCTTCAGCGCTGCCCAGTCTTTGACCCGGTTGTTCTTGACCGAAGTAATCTGTTCAAATCTCATCAGAGTCTGTTCACCCTTTATCTGTCTTTATCTGTTTTCATCAAGCTCATCTAAGTCTTCATTCTTCCCTACGACCACCAAAACATCCCCTTGATGTAACAGGTCGGTCGCGATCGGCGAGATGTTGATATCCTTGCCATGCTTGATCGCCATGACGTTGACCCCGTAGCGGCGGCGCAGGTCGAGCTGCTCCAGAGACTTGCCGATAAACTTGCTTGGCGCCTGCAGCTCGTAGATCGAGTAGTCGGGTGCCAGCTCGATATAATCCAAAATGTTCGGCGAGATCAGGTTGTGCGCCACCCGGTAGCCCATGTCGCGCTCCGGATAAACCACTTTGTCCGCCCCGATCTTCTCCAGCACTTTGCCGTGCAGCTCATCTTGCGCCTTGACGACGATAAACTGCACCCCAAGCTCCTTGAGGATCAAGGTGGTCAAGATGCTGTTCTTAACATCATTGCCGATCGCCACGATGACGACGTCAAAATTGCGAATCCCGATCGATTTCAAAGCGTTCTCATCGGTCGAGTCGGCCGTCACCGCATGTGTGACGAGATCGGCGATGTCTTGAATGCGGTCCTCATCCGAATCGATGCCCAACACATCGTATCCCATCTCGTACAGCGTGCGCGCCACGGAGGTTCCGAATCGGCCCAAGCCGACCACCGCGAATTGTTTTGCCATTTGTCTTCCCCCTTACGACCAGGTCGTTCCACGTACTAAAAACCAACATTGTTAGTAGCATACCCTAAAATGTACAAAAAAAGGCCTGCCGAAGCAGGCCTTTCTCGCGCAAGTTACGCGTTTACTTTCGATTTTGCCAGGTTTGCAAGTTCTGCAAACGCTGCTGCATCGGTTACTGCCAGGTCAGCCAGCATCTTGCGGTTCACTTCAACGCCAGCTACTTTCAAGCCGTGTACCAGCTTGGAGTAGGACAGACCGTTGATGCGAGCAGCCGCGTTGATACGAGCGATCCACAGTTTGCGGAAGTCGCGCTTCTTCTGGCGGCGGTCACGGTAAGCGTACATCAGGGACTTCATGACCTGTGCATTAGCAGTTTTAAACAGACGATGCTTGGAACCGCGGAAACCGCGTGCAAGCTTCAGGATTTTCTTATGGCGACGGCGGGTAACAGTACCACCTTTAACTCTCGGCATTCTAAGTAACCTCCTATGCTGTGTTCAAACAGAAAATAATAGTCTTACAGGTACGTGAGCATTTGCTCGATACGTTTTTGGTCGGACTTATGAACGGTACCGCGCTTGCGCAGTTTGCGCTTTACTTTTTGCTCTTTGTTGGAGAACATGTGGCTGGTGTATGCATGGCTGCGGGAGAGCTTGCCGGAACCGGTACGCTTGAAACGCTTCGCCGCGCCGCGATGAGTTTTCATTTTGGACATGGTGCGAACCTCCAATTGCTAAATTAGTTGTTGGTGTTTTTCGGCGAAAGGATGATCATCATCGAACGGCCTTCCAGCTTCGGTGCACGCTCGAGGACTGCGATTTCTTCACATTCTTTAGCCAAACGGGTCAGAACTTTGATCCCGATGTCTTGGTGCGTGATCTCACGACCGCGGAAACGGACACTCGCTTTGACCTTGTCGCCTTCGTTGAGGAACTTGACGGTATTGCGCAGCTTCGTTTGGAAGTCGTGTTCTTCGATATTCGGGGTCATGCGGATTTCTTTGATGGATACGATCTTCTGGTTCTTCCGAGCTTCTTTTTCCTTCTTGCTCTGCTCGTACTTGAACTTGCCGTAGTCCATGATCCGGCATACAGGAGGCTTGGCGGTGGGTGCTACGTTCACCAAGTCAAGGTTCTTGTCAGCTGCGAGTTGCAGCGCTTCACGAAGCGAAAGAATACCCAACTGATCACCATTGCCATCGATCACCCGCACCTCACGTGCGCGGATGCCCTCATTGATTTGAACATCGTCTTTGCTAATAACCTGTCACCTCCAGAGTTAATGGCCCAACTTTGTGCTGAAGAAAAAAGAAATGCGGGATGTATTGTAGAATACATCCCGCATGGTTACAGACGAAATTAAAATCCGCGCTGAAACGTTCGCATAACCCGGTCACAGTCCAGAAGGACGCTCGTCGGGTGAGAAGCGGGAAGCTTCTTCTTTCTTCACGAAGTATGCCATTAAACTTCTTTATGTAGATTACCCTATACGAGGTAAGCTGTCAACCCGTTTTTTATTGATCGGTCGCTTTTTGGGCAGGCAAATCTTCCCACTGGTGCACCGTGTGGCAGAGCGGACAGCCGCGGCAGACCACCGTCTTGCCGGCAAAGATCTTCGTCACCGTCTCCACCAATGGCGGCAGGCTCTCCCCGGCAGCATGGATGTGCAGCTTCTCCGGGGCGAGGTTGATCAACGTGCTCATCAGCATGTCCTCAACCACCGGTTCGGTGATGTCGCCAGGCTCAATCGGCTTGCCTTCCGCATTGAACAGCCGGGTCGTGTTCTCGTCCAAGTATACCATGTGCAAGAGCGGCAGGCGAGGCTCCTGCACATCCAAAAAGTAGCGCAGGATCTTGACGAACTCCTGATACTCCAGATCCATCAGATACTCGTCGATCGACTGCAAAGCGACGCGGTGCAGATCTTCCTGCAGCGACTGCATCCGAAAGCGCAGGAGCCCTTCGATCAAGATTTCATGGCCCTGGCTGAACTGCTCCAGCACCGACAGCGCGATATGCTGGGCGCGCAGCGGCTTCCCGTCCGGCCCCAAGAGTCCGGCCAGCATGTTGACGGCCGAGTCGGCGAGGTACTCCACTTCATCCGAACCGTAATAGTAAAAATCACTCGCCACGATCCTTTGCAGTTCATAACGCTCCCACACGTCTGTAATAAACTCTGCAATCCCTTCGGCGAGTGCGACCATGGCGGTCCCTGTGCAGTTGTCTTCGATGCCTTCGCTTGTCCCGCTCACTCTGTATGTATAAAACGTGTACCTGCCACGCGAAAATTGCTCTCCGTTCAGCCGGATGCCGTGCTCCTCCCAGAGACGCTCCCGTGCCCGCTCCAAACAGGCGCACAGCTCTTCGGCGTATTTTTCCGCTCCGATGGTCAGTTTCTTCAAACGCATGTCCCCCCTTCCAATTCTCTCCAGTCTGTCCAAGGTGTTATTGATAAGTGTATGCAGCCCTGAAGACTCCTATACAAGTTTTAAGTGGGGGGTGTGCCAAGAAGTGTTCGGAGAGCGTGGCGCACGTCGAAGAGACACTAAGGGAGCACCGCTGTGACTTTACAAAGGAGGTCTCCTCAGCTGATGCGAAAACGCTCCTTTTGCAAATGGCTCCTCGTTGCGGTCTGCTCATTCTCGCTCGCTTTTTCCGGCGCTTCCGGAACACCGGTGCGCGCGCAGGATGCAGGCGCGGTCACGCTGCGCAACGTATTTCCGAAAGTGGACGAAATGCAGACCAACTCCTTTCGCTTCCAGGCTGCAGCCGGGTTGGTGACGATCTCTGCACCTGACGTGGCGGTGGGCCAGTACCTTTCTGTACGGGTGGAAAACGCGACCACACACGACATCGTGCATGACGAACTGCTAGGCAAAGACGAGCCGGGCGTGGAAGACCCGGTCAGCCCGTCGACCACGTTTAAGCTGGCATCGCCCGGCGCGTACAACTTGCTGGTCAGCAACATTTATCTTGGCGAAACGGGTTCTGCGACGGTGAATGTCTCGATCAGCGGCACCGGGCTGACCGTCCCCGACACTCAGGTGCCGGAACTGACGATGCGCTCATTTCCGATCGGCGAAGTGATCACCAAACCGTTTGACCTGGCGCCAAACGTGTCTTCAAACGTCCCGTCGGCGAAGCTGCACATCTATTTGGACGGGGAACTGCACAGCGAAACGGCGCTGTCCGCAGGCACGCACTCGGCGATCTTTAACCCGGCTGCTTTTGAAGACGGCTTTCATGAACTGACCGTCACCGCATCGCGGCCCAACTCCGCCAACGAAACGGTGCTGTTCGGCAGCTTTTTCTCAGCGGTCAGACAATCGTTTCAGGATGTCAGGCAGACGCACTGGGCGTACGGCAATATTGAAATTCTGCATGAGCTTGGCATGATCACCGGCTTTCAAGGAAAATACGAGCCGGACAAAGCGAGCTCCCGCGCCGAATATGCCACGCTGCTCGCCAACTACTTCTTCACGCCGGAAGACATCGCAGCCGCTCCAGTGAAAGGGCCGTTTGCCGATATCAATACGAAAGAAGGCCACTGGGCGGCGAAAATGATCAACCTGCTCGCCGAAAATGACCTGATCTCAGGTTCGGTCAACGAGCAAGGGCAAACGGTCTTCCGCCCGAACGACACGATCAGCCGGGCCGAAGCGGCGACCATGGTCGGCAACATTCTCGGCTTCTCGCAGGAGGACATCACCGGCCAGAACACGTCGTTCTCCGACTTTGCGAAAGTTCCGTCCTGGGCCAAGCCGTCCGTTCTGGTCATGAACCAGTACGGCTACCTGAAAGGCGTAAACAACAACGGCCTCTACTATTTCAATCCGTTCGACAAGCTTTCGAAAGCGGAAGGCGCCACCATTCTCGCCAAAGTGCTGGGGTATTAGAAACAAACAAAACCGCTCCCGATGACGGGAGCGGTTTTACTTTTTCGCAGGCAGGAACACCGTAAAGGAGGTGCCTTTGCCCGGCGTGCTGTCGACGCGGATTTTGCCATGGTGGGCTTCGACGATCCACTGGGCGATCGAAAGGCCCAGCCCGGTGCCGCCGTCTGACGAAGTGCGGACTTTGTCCCCGCGAAAGAAGCGGTCAAACACAAACGGCAGGTCTTCCCGCGCGATGCCTTCGCCCGTGTCTTCCACCTCGAACTCCGCCCCGTGCGAGGTGCGGCTGCAGGACACATGCACCTTGCCTTCTGCCGGGGTGTATTTCAAAGCGTTGTCGAGCAGGATGACCAAGAGCTGGCGCAGGCGCGCTTCGTCCGCTTCGATCTGGATGCCCGGCTGCAGCTTGGTGGTAAGCTCAATGTCGCGCAGCTCAGCCATCTGCGCGAACTGCCACGACACGTCGGCGAGCAAGGCGTCGAGCTGCAGAGGTTTGCGCTCGATCTCCATCTGGTTGGAGTCGGAACGGGCCAGCGTGAGCAGATCGCTGACCAGTTTGTTCATTCTTCGCGTTTCTTTGTAGACGTTGGAGATCTTTTCGCTTTCCTCTTCAATCGTGCGCTCCGGGTGACGGAACAGCAGCTCGGCCTGCGACTGGATGACGGCCAGCGGCGTGCGCAGTTCATGGGAAGCGTCGGCGACAAACTGCTGCTGCTTGTCCCACGAGACGCGGATTGGCACCAAGGCTCGTCCGGCCAGAAACAGTCCGGCCAACACTGTGACGATCCCGCCTGCTAAGGTGCCTGCCGTCAAGACCATCAGCAGGCGGTCGAGGATCGTCTGCTCGGAGTCGATGTTGCGCACCAACTGCACTTTGGAGATCGACACTTTAAAGAGATTGCCTTTCAGCTCGATCAGCGTATTGCCGGGCGGCGGACTCACCGTCAGCACCCGGTAGCTGTGCTCGCCGAACTGATAGGTTTGCGGGAGATCGTGCGGTTCGATTTTTTGAAACTCCAGCACGTCCGCTTCATCCATCTCTTCCTGATTGGGATTGGTGTTGATCAGCTTGCCTTCTGTCGTCCAGACCAGCAGGACTGCCTGGCGGTCGATCGGCCGGCCAACCGGGCGAAACATCGGGCTCTGCCCCTGGTCGAAAATGCGCCGGGACTGGTCGATCATCGCCGCATCAACCTGATCGACCAGCCGTTCTTCCATATAGAGATACAATGCGGTGCTGCCTGAGATCAAAATGATAAAAAAGACGAGTGCGTTTAAAATGACCAGCTTGTTGCGGATCTTCGCGAACATCAGCTTTTCTCCTTCAGCATATAGCCGACGCCGCGAATCGTATGAATCAGCCCGTCACAGTTGTGCGGGGCCAGTTTCTTGCGCACATAGTGCAGATAGACGTCAACCACACCCATGTTCGTGTCCACGTCAAATCCCCACACGCGGTCAAAAATCTGCTCTTTCGTTAAAATCTGCCCCCGGTTGAGCAGCAAAAACTCCAGCAGCTTGTATTCTTTCGCCGTCAGCTTCAGCGGTGCGCATTCAACAAACGCATCAAATTCCTTCGCTTTCAGCACCAGCGGACCGCAGACCACTTCACCGTCCGTTCCGACCCCGCCTTTGCGCCGCAGAAGCGCGCGGGCGCGGGCGAGCAGTTCCTGAAAGGCAAACGGCTTGGTCAGATAATCATCCGCCCCTGCGTCCAGCCCCTTTACCCGGTCTTCCACCGAGTCGCGGGCGGTGAGCAGCAGGATCGGGGTCTCGCTGCCCGCTTTGCGCAGCGCTTTGATGATCTCCAGCCCCGTTTTGCCCGGCAGCATGATATCGAGCACCAGCAGGTCATAAATGCCCTGCTCCGCATACATCAGCCCGTCGTAGCCGTTGTCGGCACGGTCGGTCTGATAGCCTTCTTCTTCAAACACATCTGCGACTGCCTGCAAGAGCGAAGCATCATCTTCGACGACCAGCAATTTCATCGCATCGCCCCCTTTTTCCAGTGTGTGCAGCTTCTGGGTAAATACTCGAAGGGAACAGGCAATCCCTGCCTGTCCCCTTCGAAAAAGAACTGATTAGTCGATGCGAAGCGAAGTCGGTGTTGCTGCCGCGCCGGTGGTGGAGCCGGAAGCATCCGGAGCGACTGCGCCGTCGGTGCCCGGTGCTGCGCCCGGGAAGCCGCCGAAGCCGCGCTCGCCGTGACCATGACCTTTGCCGCCAAAGCCTTTACCAATCGGGCCGGTGCTGGTGATCATCTCTTGGAGGTGCTCTGCGGTCATCTTTTCTTTCATCGCGTCCGCCTGCTCTTGGGTGATCTTGCCGTCGGTCACCGCCTGCTCAAGCTGCTTTTGCTGCTGGGTCTGCAGGAACTCGATCAGCTTGTCTTGGGTGATGCCTTTGCCTTCTGCGATCTGCGCGAGGGTTTTGCCTGCTTGCTTCGCGGTGCACAGCTCTTCTTCGGTCAGGCCGAGGAACGTTGCCAGCTCTTCGCCGCCGGCGCGCATGATGAAGTCGCCTTTCCCGCCGTGGCCGCCCTTGCCGCCGCCGAATCCGAATTTGCCGGTGCTGTTGATCATCTCTTGGAGTCGTTCGGTCGTCAGGCCCGCTTTCATGCTGTCAGCCTGCTCTTGCGTGAGCTTGCCGTCGGTCACCGCCTGGTCGAGTTTCTTTTGCTGCTGAGTTTGCAGGAACTCGATCAGTTTGGCCTCGGTGATGCCTTTGCCTTCTGCGATCTGCTTGAGCGTTTTGCCTTCCTGCTGTGCGGTGTGCAATTCTGCTTCGGTCAGGCCGAGGAACGTTTGCAGCTCGGTGCCGCCAAACGGGATTTTCATCATTTTCTTGCCTGCGACCGGCGCTTGCTGCTGCTGCGTGCTGGTCGTGTTATCGGTAGTCGCTGCCAGCGCTGTGCCGGAACCTGCCAACACCGCCGCGATCCCCAAGGTCATCAACAATTTCGTTCTTTTGCTCATCATATTACACTCACCCTTTCGGTTGTAGTTGCTTGCCTTGCCGCCTTACAACCTCAGTATGGGGGAGCTCCTTTAGATTTTCTTTAAAAAAACCCCTCCGAAGAGGGGCTTGGCAAAATTATTTTTGCAACATGTGGAAAACCTGCTCGACATCCTTGTCGCCACGGCCGGAAATGTTGATGATGATGATCTGGTCGCGCGACATCTGCGGCGCGATTTTCATCGCATGCGCCACCGCATGGGAGCTTTCCAGCGCCGGAATGATCCCTTCGGTGCGGGAAAGAACTTGGAAGGCCTGCAGCACTTCTTCATTGCTGACCATCACGTATTCGGCGCGGCCCGATTCCTGCAGGTAGGAGTGCTCCGGCCCGATGCCCGGATAGTCGAGACCGGCTGCGATCGAGTACGTTTTGCGCGGGTTGCCTTCATCGTCGAGCAGCACGAGGCACTTGAAGCCGTGAATGACGGCAGGTACCCCTTCGGCCATCGTCGGAGCCTGGTCCGGCTCGACGCCGATCAGTCGCACGCCTTCTTCTTCAATATAATGGGCAAACGCGCCGATCGCGTTCGACCCGCCGCCTGCGCAAGCGATCACCGCGTCGGGCAGCCGGCCTTCTTTTTCAAGAATCTGGCGCTTCGACTCTTCGGAGATCACCGATTGGAAATGCTTGACCATCGTCGGGAACGGATGCGGACCGACGGCCGACCCGAGCAGGTAGAACGTGTTCTGATAATTGACTACCAGGTCGTTCAGCGCTTCGTCCACCGCGTCTTTCAGACGGCCCTGGCCTTTATCGACGGCGACAACTTTCGCGCCGAGCAGTTCCATGCGGAACACGTTTAACGATTGGCGGCGGGTGTCTTCCGCGCCCATGTAGATCGTGCAGTCCATGTCGAACATCGCACAGACGGTCGCTGTCGCCACCCCGTGCTGGCCCGCGCCGGTCTCGGCGATGATCCGCTTGGCGCCCATGCGTTTGGCGAGCAGGATCTGCCCCATGACGTTGTTGATCTTGTGCGCACCGGTGTGGTTGAGGTCTTCGCGCTTCAGATAGATCTTGGCGCCGCCCAACTTATCGGTCAAGTTTTTCGCAAACGTCAATGGATTCTCGCGCCCGACAAACTCGCGGAGATAGTAACGGAATTCCTCATTGAACTCCGGGTCGTCTTTGTATTTGTTGAACTGCTCGCTCAAGTAATCCATGACTTCTTGCAGCTCCGGCGGAACGTAGCTTCCTCCGAATTGTCCAAACTGGCCTTGCTTCGTCTCTGTGCTCATCTCAACTTCCTCCTCAGTGAATATAACTATAACTTTACTTTCACTCATCTGAGGTTAATTATAACAAACAATTTCGACGCTTTCAATCTGGAGTCCAAGAACTGGTATAATTAAGAATCGGTATTAGAACAGAGGAGGTTTCATCTGATGATCGAGTGGAACGGACGGGAGTTTGAAGGGGAGGATCTGCGCGATGTGGATTTTACGGAGGGGGAGCTGCGGGACTGCAAGTTTGTGAATTGCGATTTCCGGCATGCGGAGCTGAAAGAGCTGCAGACGCACGGGTGCCAGTTTGTCGGCTGTGATTTCAGCGGCGGGCTGTTTAACAACTCGGTGCATCACAACTCGGCATTTGTGAACTGCCAGTTCCAGTCGGCCAACCTGTTTGTGACCGAGTTCAAAGGGTGCAAGATGACCGGGTCGAGTTTTCTGGAAGCGGTGTTGACCGGGGTGAGCATCACGGGCGGGGATTTTTCGTATGTCAATCTGCGTTCCCAGGATCTGAAGGGGCAAAAGCTGCGCGGGGTGCGTTTTGTGGAAGCGGATCTCTACGGCTGCCTCTTGGAAAAAGCGGACTTGCGCGACGCCGACCTCAGCCGCGCCAACCTCGCCCATGCCAAAGTGTCCGGCGCAGATTTTCGCGGGGCGGCGATGGATGGAGTTCCGTTTGAAAATCTGGATGTGCGCGGCGCGAAGCTGGACATGGAGCAGGCGGTGCTGTTCGCCAAGGCGCATGGCGCGAAAGTAGATTAGAAAACGAAAAGCCCTGGTCAGGGCTTTTTTGTTAGTATTGCATAATGCCGTCGAGATCGAGATTAGGCGTCCAATCCGCTTGGCCGTGGAACTGCTCGACTTTGAAGTCGGTCACTAGATCTTGTAGCCGTTCGACCAGTCGCTTTTTTCCACAGCGACCAGATCGGGATGACCTTACACGGCAAAAATATCAGCGCCGACTTCGCTCGATTGGCCCGCAGACGCCTCCATTCCCTTTTATTTTCCAACAAAAAGAGAGCGGTGGTCAACCCACCGCTCTCCGATTTCCACTATGCGATTAATAATAACGGCGTGCCCCGACGAAGTGCGGGCCCCAGTAGGTGTTGCTCATCGAGTAGACCCAGATGCCTTTGGACGATGTGGCGGAGATGAATTTGTTGTTGCCCATGTAGAACCCGACGTGCGAGATATGCTGCCCTTCGACGGCAAAGAAGACCAGGTCGCCAGGCTGCATTTTCCAGCGGTTGATCGCTCGGCCGTACTTATACAGGCCGGACGATGTGGTGCGCGGGATGTTGACGCCGAACTTGCGGAACATGTAGTAGACGAAGCCGGAGCAGTCGAAGCCTTGCGACGGCGATTCGGCGCCCCAGACGTATTTGATGCCGGTGTAGTGCGTGGTGTCGGCGATCATCTTGCGCTTGAGAATCGCGTGCGAGATCTCGCGCTGGGTGACCGGGCCGACCACACCGTCGGCGCGGATGCTGTAGGCGAGTTGGAAGTTCTTGACCGCCTGTTTGGTGACCGTGCCGTAATAGCCGGTGATCTTCCAGTATTTATAGAAGCCAAGCGTTTTCAAATTGGTCTGCAATTGGCGCACTGCCCAGCCGGAGTAACCTTGTTTGAGCAGGCCGGACGTCAGGGTGTTGGGCAGATTCACAGCAGCTTCGGTCGCAGGCTGCTGCTGCGGCACATGGCTTTTCGCCTGAGCGGGCAGTCCGGTGCAGATCAGGGAAGCGGCGATCAGGACGGAGCAGAGCATCCGTTTGGCAAACAATCTCATGTGAAATTCCTCCTTCGGCTCGTGTACCCTTATAACATCACCAGAAGAGGAAGTTCACATGACAGGAAAAAAGCCCCCGGTATAATCCGGGGGTCAGAAGGGAAGCATTCTGTGATTTCACGAATCTGCCAGCAAGGCATTGTTGGTGAAATGTTTATGACGGAACCCACCGATCACTCTCACATTGCGACCCGCTGGCCATTCATGAAGCAAGATGCTTATGTAGTTAGTCGCAGATGGGTTCCGTTTTGTTTCACTTCTGATTTAATTTTTCTGATCTAATTTTTCTGATCTAATTTTTCTGGTCTAATTTTCTTTCGATCGCTTCAAGGCGTTTGTTCATCTCGGTGGTGTTGTTGCGAATCTTGAAGATCGCTCCGATCAGGGAGACGACCGCCACGATAATTACGGCATAAAATAAGAGTCCAATCACCTGTACCAGCATTGTGCCTACTTGAAAGTCCATTCGGTAATCCTCCTTCATGTTCTGTCTAGTAATACGCACTAGAAGGAAAAAAGTTACATCCAATGTCAAAAAATGCAAAACGCCCGTCATCCGAAGATGACGGGCGTTCGATTATGGTGGAATCGAGAGGAATCGAACCTCCGACCCCCACCGTGTCAAGGTGGTGCTCTCCCTCTGAGCTACGATTCCATATGGAGGTGGCACCCGGATTTGAACCGGGGGTCAAGGATTTGCAGTCCCACGCCTTACCACTTGGCTATGCCACCATATGTTTTTAAAAAATGGAGCGGAAGACGGGATTCGAACCCGCGACCCTCGCCTTGGCAAGGCGATGCTCTACCCCTGAGCCACTTCCGCGTACAGGATGTACGGCGTCCCGCGTTGCGACACGACGTCACGTACAGGATGTACCGTGTCCAGCGTTGCGACAGGACGTCGCGCTTTTAGCTGGGCTTCCTTAAATGGTGGCTCGGGACGGAATCGAACCGCCGACACGAGGATTTTCAGTCCTCTGCTCTACCGACTGAGCTACCGAGCCATGTTGCATTTGAAATTAAAGTGGCGGAGCTGACGGGATTCGAACCCGCGGTCTCCCGCGTGACAGGCGGGCATGTTAGGCCACTACACCACAGCTCCATATAGATGGTGGAGGTTGACGGGATCGAACCGCCGACCCTCTGCTTGTAAGGCAGATGCTCTCCCAGCTGAGCTAAACCTCCGTGTTAGATAAAGCAGCTTGTCTCAAGAACATTTACTACTTTATCAGTTTCTCGACTGTGCGTCAAGAGTAAAATCTTGGTGGAGAATAGGGGACTTGAACCCCTGACCCCTGCGCTGCCAGCGCAGTGCTCTACCACTGAGCTAATTCCCCGCGGCGACAAGACTTATTATATAGCGGACAACCATACAAAAGCAATACCCAAATCCAAACAAAAAAGAGAACTCCCGAGGAAGTCCTCTCTTTGTTGGCAATTGGCTGGTCCATCGTACAGTTAACGCAGAATCTCGACGTTTTGCTTCACATTTTCAAACGAACCGACCCCGCGCGGAATGAAGATCTCTTCCTTGCGGCCGGCACGCAGGCGTTTGGTGATATAATCGGTCGCCACCTGCGGGTCGATGCGGTCGCCGCACGTGTAGACGTCGATGCTCGCGTACCCGTGCTCCGGGAAGGAGTGAATCGTCAGGTGCGATTCGGAGATGACCACCACCCCGCTCACACCTTGCGGCGTGAACTTGTGGAACACCACTTCCCGAACTTCTGCACCCGATTCGAGCGCGGCGTTCACCATGATCTTTTCGACTTCTTCCTGGTTGTTGAGAATCTGTCCGTCACATTCCCACAGTTCTGCAATGACGTGTCGTCCCATCGTGTCCATGCGATCAGCCCCCTTGCGATGGAGATGCGAGTTACGCTTGTTCTATACTCTGATAGACTCGTACATAGCTTTTCCCGGAACGCATCTCCACCATGTAGGAAGTATCCCCCGTGTTTGCCAAGTGCTGGTTGTGCGTGACCATGATGATCTGCCGCCCAAACGCGGTGGACAGCTGCTTCAAAAACTCCGCCACTTGGCGGCTGTACTCTTCCGACACGTGCTTGGCCGGCTCGTCGAGGATGATCGGCCCGTCCAGACGCGGACGGTTGGCATGGAGCAGCGCCGCACGGAGCGCCAGCGAGATCACGTCGACCACCCCGCCGCCGCGCGCATCTTGCGGGCGCGTCTGCACCGGAAGCTCGCCGCCGTACTTGGAGACGACGAGAAACTCGCCTTCCGCTCTCCCCCGCACTTCATCGATCTCCACCCGAAACTCCAGGTCCTGATCGCCAAAGATAAACTGCAGCGCGTTCGTGACCATCGTCTCGATCTGCCGGCGCGCCTGTTCGCGGGCGAAGGCGCTCGATTCCTGAAGCAGGATCTTGACCCCTTCCAGTTTCGCGATCTCCGTCCGCTTCTCTGTCACTTTATCTTCCACTTGCCGCTTTTTGCGCAGCAACGCTTCCTGCTCGCCCAAGCGGCGGTTGTAGTGATCGCGCAGCTTGGCGATCGCAGTGTCGAGACTTACGGTATCTGTCGTCATCACCGTTCACCTACGCCTGCTGCTTGATCAGGTCCCACGGAATCAAAGATTCCACTTCGTCGGCCAGCTGGGCGATCTCGCGCTCCAGCTTTTCGATTTCCTGTTCGAGCATCTCCGGGTCGACCTGCTCGGCGCGGATCTGTTCGAGGATCTCATCCTGCTGTTTGAGCAGGGCGTCTTTGCGCAGTTCGGCTTTGTAGCGCATGTCTTTTGCTTTGGCGAGACCGTCTTTTAATGTGGACAATTTGTTATCGATGGCTGTGCTCATGGGGAAGTCCTCCTTTAAATTCATCAAGCAGTCGTTCGGTCGTATGTTCATTGATCGGCGCAAAACACACCGGGCACGACCCGGAACGCTTCAAGGCGTCACTGTATTCGGCCAGTTTCTCGGTGATTTCCAGCGCGTTGGTTTTCAGGTACTGGTCCGCTTTGCGCAGACGGTCGCCGAGGTCGAACAGGCCTTCGTTCATTTTCATCAGTATCTGCTGGCGTCCGGTCAGCATCAGGAGCTGCTCCAGCGCCCACTCGGCGCGCTCCGTTTTCGCAAGCGCGGTGAGCATGTTCTGCAAGGCTTGCAGCTTTTGCGACAGGTCGGCTTTTTTCACGACGAGGTCGCGGAGCTTGAGCGCCTGCGCGCGTTTGTGCTCCATCAGATCGAGCCGCCCGCCCAGCTGTGGCGTGTCTTGGGTCAGTTCCAGCACGCGGTCGATTTTGGCGAGCAATTGTAAGGTATCAAAGCGCTTGGTGCGCAGCGTGTGCAAGTTGGTCAGGCGATGCTTCGACGTTTCCAGGCGCAAGACGCGGTGTTCGGCGTCAGACAGCCCTTCCGTCTTTTGCAAAACCGCCTCGACACGCCCCCGCAGCTGGTGCAGCTGCTGATGAGCGTCGGACAGCTTGCTCAGGCGGTGGAAGCGGGCGAGCAAGTTTTCGCTGGTGCCAAGGCCCTGCTCGGCGTTCGCAAGCCCTGCTGTCTGCTGCAACACAAAATCGGTGCGGGCGATGCCGTCCGCCACCGTGTCGCGTTTGCTGCGGGCCTGCTGCAGGCGGAGCGCTTTGCTTTGCAAGGTGATGGCGCGTTCCGCCTGCAGTTCGGCGCGGTCGAGGTGTGCCGTCTGCACGAGCACTTGCTCGGCCGCCAAGAGATCGCTTTGCACCGCCTGATGTTTTTTCGTCAAGGCTTGCAGGCGCAAGAGGCGGGCCGAGTGATCTTTCAGTGCGGCTTGCTTTTCCTCGACCAGCAGCAGAATGTTTTCCAAATAAGGCAGGTCGGAGAACTGTTCCAGCTCCTGGTCGACTTCGGCGAGCTGCTCACGGTACCCGCGCTCGTCAGCATTGGCGCGGGTCAAGTCACGGTTGGTGTCGCGGGAGGCGGCGTCGATGATGTGTACGCCGTTTAAGCGCCCAATCGCTTTGGCTTTGATCGAACCCGGTTCGGAGAGCAGAAAGGGTGCTTCGAGCTGCGTCCCGAGGTGCAGCGTCGTTTCGTTGTCTTCATCGAGCGCGACTTTGCGCACGCCGGTCAGGTCGCTGACCTCCTTGGGGACGGTGTTGCCAAAGCCTTCGTAGATCTGCTCCTCGCCGCTCGCCTGCATGACGATGTAGCGGTTTTTCGACGGGGTGCGCTCGCGGGTGACGCGCGATCCGTCGGCGAGCTCGATCATCACGCGGCACTGGTTGGCGCCGACGCGCATGAAGTCGGAGCCGCGCGGCTCGTTGTAGAGCAGCCAGCGCAAGGCGCGGATCACGGCCGATTTGCCGTTGTCAGAAGCACCGACGATGACGTTGAGCCCGTCGTCGAACGCCATTTCGGTCAGTTCGTGCGATTGGAAATTTTCGATGCGCAAGTTGCGGATGGTCTTCAGGTTCATGATGCACTCTCCCCGGTCGACAGGCGTTCCTGCGCGGCGGCGATGCGCTTCATCGCCTCTTCGCGCACATCGGGCTGCAGGCCGTCGCGGGAGGCGATCTCGTCGATGATCGCGCCGATGTCAATCACTTTGTAGTCGCCCGCCGCCTTGATGCCCTGGACGAAATCAGCGAGGCGCTGCTGGGTGAACGCCGCCTCTTCATTTTTCGTGCGGTCGAGGCACTCGTCGCCGGGCGGCGCGGACTTCAGCTTGATTTTTTTCATCACCAGTTCGCCGCTGGTCATATCCAGAATCAAAACTTGCGGCGTGCGCCCCGCATCGGCCGGATGGTTGGACAGGCGGACGAATCCGCCCGGGTTGTAAAAGATCTTGCCCTCGTGCCGCACTTCCTGCCAGCCCATATGATTGTGGCCGCAGAGGGTGAGGTGGGCTTTCGTATCGAGGATCTGGTCGACGCGGGTATGCGCCACGCCTTCAATAAAAGCGCGGTCCATCAGCATCCCGTGCACGAGGTGGATGCCAATATCGGCGTTCACTTCCTCGACCACATAATCAAGCCGCGGATCGCGGCGGTCCAAGTCATAATGGTAGTGCTGGCCGGTCACTTGCACCTTCAGCCCGTCTTTTTCCAAAAACAAGGGTGCACCGGGATGGATCAGCTGCACAAGGCCAATGCGGTCCATAAAACCAAGCATCGTGCGCGGCAAGGTATCCGGGTTGTGCCCAAACACATCATGGTTGCCGGCGATGCCGTAGATCGGCACGCCCGCATCGCGCATCAGGGCAATAAAATCGGCGCAGACAGCCAGCGATGGGCTGGGAATGTCAAAAAAATCGCCTCCGTGCAGGATGGCGTCCACCCCTTCGCGTTTGACGATCTCGTTTACTTCGCGATACTTATTTTTCAGCGTCTCTACAAAATCATCGGTGCGGTTCTGCGGTGAACTCGCCCGGATGTGGGTATCGGTCATATACAGCAATTTCACAGGGGTTTGCCCCTCTCTACTATGCGTTATGTCAACTTACAACTTCGACGCCCAAGGCGGTGTTCCTGCCTGATGCGAACAGAAACTCTTGGGAATAAAAAAGCGCCTCCGTGTTTCGGAGGCGCTTAGCGTACTTTGCTGATCCTAGTCGTCAAACAGGTTGGCCAAGCCGCCGAGCACACCGCCGCCGCCTTCTTCTCGGCGGCTGGCTGCCGCAGCAAAGACGCGGGAAGCCAGACGGTTGAACGGCAGGGATTGAATCCAGACTTTGCCCGGCCCTTGCAGCGTGGCGAAAAAGAGCCCTTCGCCGCCAAACAGCGCCGTCTTCACGCCGCCAACAAACTGGATGTCGTAGTTGACTTCGCGCGTCATCGCCACCAGACAGCCGGTGTCGATCTTCAGCACTTCGCCGGGGTTGAGTTCACGCTCGTAGATCGTGCCGCCGGCGTGGATAAAGGCGAGGCCGTCGCCTTCCAGCTTTTGCATGATAAATCCTTCACCGCCAAAAAAGCCGGCGCCGAGTTTGCGCTGGAAGTCGATGCCGATCGAGACGCCTTTGGCTGCGCAGAGGAAGGCGTCCTTTTGGCAGATCACTTTGCCGCCGAGTTCTGCCAGGTCCATCGGGATGATCTTGCCCGGGTACGGTGCGGCAAAGGAGACGTGTTTTTTGCCCTGACCGACATTGGTGAAGACGGTCATGAACAGGCTTTCTCCGCTGATCAGGCGTTTGCCTGCGCCAAACAATTTGCCGACCAGACCGCCCATGCCGCCTTTGGAGCCGTCGCCGAAGATGGTGTCCATCTGAATCATGTCTTCCATCATCATCAAGCTGCCCGCTTCGGCGATCACGCTTTCCTGCGGGTCGAGTTCAATCTCGACAAACTGCATGTCGTCGCCGTACAGTTTGTAGTCGATCTCATGTGCTGCCATCTGCCAGACTCCTCCTATGCCTTGCGCGCCTCATATTCGCGGCGCAGCAGGCCCATATAGATGATGTCGTGAAACTTGCCTTCGCGGAACAGTTCTTCGCGCATGCGCGCTTCCACGACAAACCCGCTTTTTTCATACGAACGAATCGCCGGTTGGTTGAAGCCAAAAACGCCGAGTTTGATTTTGTGAACGTTAATGTAGCGGAAGATCCAGTCGATCAACAGCTCCATCGCTTCCGTCCCATACCCTTTGCCCCGCTGTTCCGGCCCGCCGATCATGATGCTCACCCAGCAGTTTCCATGATTCAAGTCTACCCGAAAAATGGTGCAAATCCCCAGAAAAGTTCCGTCTTCCAGCAGCTCAATGCCAAACGTATAGCGGTCTTTTTCCGATCGAACCTCGTCGACAAACTTCTCAATATCGGTCTCCATCACCGGATACGGAATCCCCGGCGTATGCATCAGGCGCGATTCAAAATCCTGCTCTAAACGCAAAATGTGTTCAGTATCTTCACGCTTCAAGGCACGCAACCCTATGCGTTGTCCTTTCATATGGCAGTCTCCTCCTCTGTTACGCCTTCCGGTATCGCGAACCGAACGGTGTGTTTTCCTGCACGACTTTCCCTTGCTCGCACAGCTCTTCGAGGGCATGGGCGAGCTCGTCATGGCCGAGGGTGCGGCCGGCTTTGCGCGAGACGTCGGTGAGGTAGGCGTTGAGGTTAAAGGCGTCGATCGGCAAAATCGGCTCGATCGCTTCCCACAGCTTGGCGTCTTGCTCGGCGAACACTTCTTCGAGCTCTTCGAACGGGTTCTTGAAGTGCGGCGACGTGGTTTTGGAGACGCGGATGCGCACGGCGTTGGTGCGGCCGGTGATCGCCGAGGAAATGAACGCGGTGCCAGACGGCAAATACGGCAGGCGGTTGGCTTCTTCCGGCGTGATGTCGGTCTCCTCTTTGATCACCGAGATATCTACCGAACGCACGGTGCGGAACACCATCTTTGTCGAGAGTTGGGCGGTGATCGTATCGTCGAGCAAGGCGGGACGCTGGGTGGCGAAGACGAGGAACACGCCGTATTTCCGGCCTTCCTGCGCGATCTCTTTCAGCACGCCTTTCGCCGGAGCCGGCACATCCCCTTTGGGCGCGAAGTTGTGCGCTTCGTCGGTGATGATGATGAACGGCGGGAATTTTTCCTCGACCGGTCTGCCTTTTTGGATCGAATCGCGATAGTCGCGGCGCTTGCGGTACAGCTTGCGCACCACATAAAACGCAAACACGTTCAAGAAATACATCGACCCGCGGATGACGACGAGCTGGCGTTTCATAAACGCCTCTTCGACTTTCTTCGTCCCCGCCGACGTGAACACGCCTTCCATCTCCAGACGGTGCATCCGGCGCATGACGGAACGCAGCGTCCCGGCAAAGCCCCCGACTTTGTCCTTGTATGTCTTCAAGAGCGTGAACAAAGTCTGCACGCGCTCTTTTTCATCCGGGTTGAGATACTCCATCTCCCCGTGCTGCTTGCGGAGCTCCGCTTCGTTGTCCAGCGCCTCGGCGAGGTTGGACAAACGCGTGGAGTAGGACAGGTAGCTGTCCTTGTTTTTGTGCACCGCTTTGATCGCCGTCTCCATCGCATCGGTGATCGAGCCGGACGATGCGCGCAGGAGCGACACGATGTCATCGCTTTGCAGCTCCGTAAACTCAATCCCGATATCCACTCCGGCATCGAGCACGACAAACCGCTTTTTGAACGACTGCCGGAACTCCTCGGGCAGCCCCGGAAACTCCTGATCGAACGTCAATTCAAAGTGCGGATCGAACACCACCGCCGGCACTTGCTTCATCATGATCTCTTCGAGCAAGACGCGTGTGCCAAACGATTTCCCCGACCCTGACCCGCCGAAGATCCCGATGTGCGGGTACTGGTCCATCGAGCGGTAATCGAACACAAACGGCACGCCGACCTGTTCGCGCACTCCGTTCTCTTTATCGAACAGCGGCGCCACGCCCTGCAGATCGGCCGGCATCTCCCGCGAGATCTCCGCCGTCCCTTGGATCACGCCAAGCGTCAGGCCCTGCGATGGGCGGCGCTTGACGAGCAGCCCTTCCACTTCCGAAAAATGCGGCACTCTCGCCGCCGCCCCGACGCGGATCGGAATCGCCAGCTCTTCGATCAGACGCACTTTCGCCAGGTTGATCTCCTCATCCTCAATGTCAAACCCGACCTGGCGCAACCCGCTCAACACGCCTTCATCAACAAAATTGGTCTGCTCGGACGCCAGCGGAATGTAGCGGTTGAACGTCATCGTCTCCACCACTTCCGCCTTCGGATTGCCTTGCTCGCGGTCTTCGATGATCAAAATCTCATTGATCGAAAACTTCCGCGTCCGCGAAGCGACCCATGCTTCCAACTGCGTTGTTTGCCCGACGATCTGCATCATCTGCTAAAAGTCCCTCCGTTCCCGTTGCGGCCGCAAAAACGACTCGACAATCTCAGCATCCACATTGCTTTTCACGATCATCTCGATCTGCTTCTTGGTCAGCCGCGCCTCGGCGTCGACCACATCCAGCCACAGCGGAATCCCCCGCGACTTGCTGGGCGTGATCGTATATAAAAAGTCGATCACCTCGTCCACCCGGTGCGCCTGTTCCCGCAAAAAATCGCACGCGCCGGCCTGCGGTTGATGAGACAGCCGGTTGAACACGGTGTAAAATTCATTTTTGATCGGGCGCTCCAAGCTCGTTTTCAGCCATTCGCCCGTCTCCAGCATGTTGAACAACACTTCCCGGTCATGCCCGCGAATAAAGCCGCGCAAGAGCCGCTCATCCACATCATCCAGCCGCGACTTCAAACGGTAGGAGCCAACCTCTTCGATCACCCCAACGACGATCGTGTCTGAGTACGTCACTTTCTCCTCAAACTGCTCCCACAGCTCGCCGCCTTTGCCTTTCAGGCGGGAGAACCCGCCGTCCATCAGCATCAAAAACGGTCGGAACGTATCGAGCGCTTCGATCGCCGCCTGCAGTTCCATCTCGACCATCTTCTGATCGACCAATATCATATACGCCTGCTGCTCGGCGATGTCACGCTCCGCATTGCGGTCTTCCTGCGGCTCCACGCGCAGCTCTTCGCGCCGCTCGACGACAAACTGCCGGACCGCCGCGTGGTCTGCTGCGCTGAGCGGCGAAAACATCTGCACCTTTTCCACTTTGGTGACACCGTCGCGGCCGGGCAGCGTGGATTTGGCCAGCGCTTTGAACAGATGGATCGCATACGGATAATTGCTGCCAAACTGATTGACCGACCCGTCGACGCCAACCAGCGAACGGCCGGCAAACAGCTCGCGGATCTGCTCGTCCGACAAGCGTTTGGCGTGGACAAATTCTCCGACGTTCGTCTCCAGCGCCGCACGAATCGCCGTGCGGTCGGCCCGCTCTTTGCGTTTTTCATGCAACGAGCCGTTCAGCCCCTGCAGTTCCTTAGCCAGCGTAAACAACCCGCTCATCAGCTTTTCACTCCTTCCGCCCTTTGCGGTTCAAGAACGCTTCCACCGCCTGCTCATGCTCGGGCGATCCCCACAGCGCGGCAACCAGACGGCTTTCCCGCTCCATCGCTTCGCCCAGCGGCAGGGATTCGCTTTCGGTGACTAGCTGTAACAAGCTCTGCACCGCCTGAGGAGCATTGGCAGTAAACAGTGCGGCGAACTCTTTCGCCGCATCCAAAAGATCGGCAGCCGGCACTACGCGGTCAACCAGCCCGATCGCTTCGGCCGCCTGGGCATCGAGCACTTCGCCGCTCAGCATCATGCGGAGCGCTCGCTGCCGGCCGACGATGCGGGTCAGCAATGCGCCGCCGCCCCAGCCCGGCGAAACCCCGAGCTTGACCTGGATGAAGCCGATCGTCGCCGTCTCGGCCGCCACGCGGAAATGGCAGGCTGCCGCAACTTCTCCGCCGCCGCCCCGGGCCGCGCCGTTCACCGCCGCGATCACCGGCTTCGGAAAATTCGCCAAGGTCTCCAACACGCGGCGCATCTGCGACATTTTGCTGTACACCTGTTCTTCCGTCTTCAATTCTGCGTGAAATTCCTTCAGGTCTCCGCCCGACACAAACGCGCGGCTCCCCGATCCGGTCACAATCACCGCACGCACGTCCGGGTCTTGCCCGGCTTGCAACAGCCCGGCAGCCAGTCCTTCCATCACCGCCGTATTCACCGCATTGCTCGCCTCCGGGCGGTCGATGGTCAGCACGGCCAGATGACGTTCTCTATCAATCTCAAAATGAACAGCTTCGTTCATTGCCCTTGTACTCCTTTATGTTAAAATAAAAGACGGTTCCAAATTCCGTGGGATGATCATGCCGTCCGCTAGAAAAACTACCTAGAGAAAAACTACTGTTGTATTTATCTTTCTCTCATCCTACCATAAAATGAAACGTGTCATGTAACGTGTATCGAAACATCATGTGCAGGGGGAAACAACATGATCCGAGCAAAGAAATTAGAATATCTGACATCCTCCATCTTCACCGAGATGGCCAATCATAAACACCGCTTGATGGCTCAAGGCCGCGACATCATCGACCTTGGGATCGGCTCGCCCGACCTGCCGCCGCCCAAGCATGTCATGGAAGCGCTGAAGGAATCGGTCATGCAAGGCAACGTGTACGGCTACGCGCACCAACAAGGCTTCCCGACGCTGCGCCAAGCGTTTGTTGAGTGGTTCGAAAAGCGCTTCAACGGGATCAAGCTCGACCCGATGAAAGAAGTCCTCACCCTGATGGGCTCCCAAGACGGCCTGGCTCACCTGCCCTTGGCCCTGCTCGATCCGGGCGATGTGGCGCTGGTGCCCGACCCGTCCTATCCGGTGTTCGCTTCGGGCATCCATCTGGCGTCGGCCGATGTGGCGCCGCTGCCGCTGTTGCCGGAAAACGGCTTCCTGCCCGACTTCTCCGCCCTCGACCCGGATGTGGTCAAGCGCGCGAAAATGATGATCCTGAACTACCCGGGCAACCCGGTTCCGGCCGTCGCCGACGAAGCTTTCTACAAGCGCGCGATCGACTTCTGCCGCGAACATGAGATCGTGCTTGTCCACGACCTCGCCTACTCCGAGCTGACGTTTGACGGCTACCGTCCGATGTCGATCCTCGAAATCGAAGGCGCAAAAGACGTTGCCGTCGAATTCCATTCACTCTCCAAGAGCTTCTCGATGGCCGGCACCCGCATCGGTTTTATCGCCGGCAACACGGAAGCGGTGGAAGCGTTGGCCCGCCTGAAGTCGAACATCGACTACGGCGTGTTTGGCTCCGTTCAGCACGCAGCGACCGTTGCGCTCAGCGGCGACCAGTCCTACACCCGCGAAATGTCGGCCGTCTATCAAGAGCGCCGCGACATTCTGATCGACGGGCTGTCGGCGCTGGGCTGGCAGATCGAAAAGCCGAAAGCCACCATGTTCATCTGGGCCAAGCTCCCGTTTGACATGCCGTCCAAAGAGTTCGCGCTCCGCCTCGTCGAAGAAGCGGGCGTTGTCGTCATCCCGGGCGAAGCGTTTGGCAACTACGGCCACGGCTATGTCCGCATCGCGATGGTGCAGCCGGCAGAACGTCTGCGCGAAACGGTGCGCCGGATTGCAGAATCTGGTATTCTGAATACAAAACCGATTGCCTGATTCGCAAAAAGGGAGGCCCGTCATGTCTCGCAAGCTGTATTATGAAGACGCTTATCTGAAAACATTTACCGCCGCTGTCCTCGAGCGCGGCGTTGAAGCAAACGGCACACCGTTCGTCGTGCTCGACCAGACCGCTTTTTATCCGGTCGGCGGCGGACAACCGTGCGACCTCGGCACGATCAATGGCGTGCAGGTGGTCGATGTGGAAGAAGTAAACGACCGCATTTTGCACCGCCTCGCCGCCCCGCTGGCAGCAGGCGATGATTCTGTGACCGCCGAGCTGGACTGGGCGCGCCGCAATGACCTGATGCAGCAGCACACTGGCCAGCACATCCTCTCCGCCGCTTTTGAAGAGCTGTTCGAAGCGGAGACGGTTGGCTTCCACCTCGGCCGCGAAGTGACGACGATCGACTTGACCGTGTCCGAGTTGACCCAGGAAATGGTCGAGCAGGCTGAACAGATGGCCAACGCGATCATCTTTGAGAACCGCCTGATCGAAGCCCGTTTCGTCACGTCCGAAGAGCTGGCTGAACTGCCGCTGCGCAAGCCGCCGACGGTGACCGAAAACGTGCGCATCGTGTCGGTGCAAGACTTTGACTATTCTCCTTGCGGCGGCACGCACTTCTCCCAGACCGGCGAAGTGGGCCCGATCAAAGTGCTGTCCTGGAGCAAATACAAAGGCAACACCCGGCTCGAACTGGTCTGCGGCTGGCGCACGCTGCATGCGATGACCGGCAAGCAGCTGATCTTGCGCAGCCTGTCCCGCCAACTGACCTCTTCCGAGGCAGACCTGCCCGCCAATGTCGAGCGACTGCTCAGCGAGAAGAAAGAGCTGGACAAGCAGTTGCAGGAGATCAAAGAAAAGCTGATCGCCACCGAAGCGCAGGAAGCGCTGCAAGGAGCGGTCGCGCACGACACGCTGAAGATCGCGGCGCTCACCTTGGAGAACCGCACGATCCCGGAACTGCAGAAGCTCGGCCAGCACATCGCAGCACTCGACCCGAACGCGGTCGCCCTGCTCGTGACGTCCGGCGAGAAAACGCAGCTCGTCTTCGCCCGCGGCGCCAATGTCCCGGTGAAGATGAACGAACTGCTCAAAGAGACCCTGCCCCTGATCGAAGGCAAAGGCGGCGGCAACCCGGACACCGCGCAAGGCGGCGGTGCGGCAAATGTGCCGACGCAAGACGTGCTGCAGCATGCCTTGTCCCTGTTGCAGTCCAAATTAGCCTTCGTCTAAAACAAAATCCGGTGCCGCTCAGGCACCGGATTTGCTTTTTCCTGTTACAAAACCAAACATGCGCTTGATGATCCACAGAGGACCCACAAGCAGGAAGATCGGATTTTTCAAAAATGATGGCGGGTTACCTTCAAAATAATGACCGATAAATTGGAAGATCCATCCCAAAACAAACAGGGCCAACGCCCATTTCCAGTCCCAGAACACGACCGGCAGCGACACGACGATCATCGGAATGCCGATCGCATGCGTCAGTTTGTTCATCGGATGCTGATGATCGCGGTTGTACCGCTCCATAAACGACAACTTTTCTTCCATCTGCATCGCCTCCTTACTTCATACTATTCTGATAAAAGGATAAAGACTCCTGCAACACCGCTTTGTCCAACCCGGTGCGCAGATGTATCCGCTCACACCATGCTTCGATCGTCGCCAGTTGTTCCTCGGGGTACAGCCCCTCACTCGTGCTGAGAAAACTCTCCCAGTCGCAAAATTCCCAGTGTGCCGTCTCCGCTCCGTGCGGCACCCGAAACTCGACCAGCGCCTGTCGATAATCATGCTGGCACGCTTCCGCCGCAACCATTAGGTCATGTTCGCTGATCGGAGTCAGGTCATATTCCTGACGGCTCACCTTGCCGTTCGGGCGGAAATAGCACACTTCACAGCGATCCCCTTGCACCGCCACTTGCACCTCGGCCGCCGGGAAGAATCCTTTCAATTTGTCACCCGTAAACTCTGGCCGGGCAGGATCGAGCAGGATCGGCTGCAGCCACAGGTCGCCCAGATCGCACAGATAGCGCGAGCCTAGCTCATCCTCGGCCACCACCGCGACATGCGCGTCGCTTGTGCCCAGGTCATGTCCCACACCATACGCTGTGATCCCGGCGGCGCGAAACTCGTCCAGCAGCCAGATCGCCAAATCAAAACAGTTCCCCGAAGTGCCGTATTTCGCGCGGTGCTCTTTCATCTCCGCCACCGTGCGCTGTCCGCCGCGATGCCACGCTTTGGTCAGCGTCTCCATCGGGAATTCATCAAACTTCTTCCACACCGCTAAAATCGCTGCCGACGCCTGCACAGCCATTCCTCCTGAAAAGCCGCCCTCACACGGAGGACGGCTTGATGATTAGAAACTGTCTTCGTAAATCGCCAGCACTTCTTGAATATCCAGGTCGCGCGTCGCTGCGATATGACCCATGCCACGCCCGCCGACGCGCACCGACTCTTCGGCCATCTCGGCCAGCGATTCGCGCTTGATGCCCAGATCGCTCAGCTTCAGATAGACATTCATCGACTTGAACCACTCGATGACAGCAATGATCGTCTGCTCCGCCGCCAGCTTGTCATCCTGCTCGGTGACGCCAAAGCAATTGCGGCCCATCCGCGCCAAACGATGCGGACGGTCTTCCGCCACGCGCTTGAAGTATGCCGGCGCCAGAATCGCCAAACCCCGTCCATGCGAGATGTCATAGTACGCCGACAAAGTATGTTCCATCTGGTGCATCGGGAACGAACCGCCGCGCCCGGCGCCGGCCAGACCGATCAGCGCCAGCGTCGAAGCCCACATCAGAGCGGCGCGCGCTTCATAGTTGTTCGGCTCTTTGACCGCAATCGGGCCGTTCTCGACGGCAGCGCGGATCAGGCCTTCGGTCAGATGATCCTGCACGATCGCATCTTCTTCGCCGGTCAGGTACGCTTCGTACAAATGGGTAAACATATCGACCGCGCCGTCTGCCGTGTATTCCGGCGATACGGTAAAGGTCAGCTCCGGGTCGATGATCGTCACTTTCGGGAACAGGGCCGGGCCGCCGATGCCGCCTTTTTCCTTCGTTGCTTCATGGGTCAGCACGCCGCCGCTGTTCGCTTCCGAACCGGTTGCCGCAAGTGTCGGGATCGTCATCACCGGCAAGGCTTCCTGCACCGGCAGCAGTTCTTTCCAGCGGCCTGTTTTGTTGCCTGTTATGTATTCATGGCTCGGATGACCGCTCAGCGCTACCGCTGCGATCGCTTTGGCTGCGTCCATCGGGGACCCGCCGCCAAGGCCGATGATCAGCTCGCACCCTTCCTCGCGGGCGATGCGTCCGCCTTCATCGACAGTATGTGTGCGCGGGTTTGGCTCGATCTTGTCAAAGACCACCACTTCCACGCCGGCTTCTTCCAGCGAACTCACCACGCGCTGCAGCACGCCCGTCTTGCGGGTCGCAGTGCGCCCGGTCACCAGCAGCACTTTCCCTGCCAGCTTGGCTGCTTCCGCTCCAGCCTTTTCCACTTCGCCGCGCCCGAAAATAATGCGCGTCGGCATACTCAACTGAAAGTTCAGCATCAATAATCGCCTCCTGTTTTTAGTATAGCATACAAACAAAAGAGCCACCCTCGCGGATGGCTACGTGAGTGCGGCCAACACCCGTTTGACCGCTGCGCCGACCAAAGCTCCGGCGATCAAAGCTACGATCGGAAGAAAGACGGGGCCAAGCAGTTCGCCGCCGATCCGAAACGTCGACGAATAGATCACGCCGATCGTGCCAATGTACGCCGAAAAAACAAACGGCACCGTGGCAAATTTCACTCCTTCTCCGCCGCCTGCATCCTTATAGGCATCCCAGATCGCAAACAGATAGAGACAAGGGTAAAACATCAGCCACTGGTAATCGGTCGCTTCCACCGCTTTTGTCATGTCTCCTTGGAAAGAGAAGACGATAACCAGGTTTAACTTAGCCCGTACGTTGATCAGGAATTCCAGCACGATCAACAGCAGGCCTTTTAAAAACCTTCGGTTTAACAACTGTCCAAATCCGGGCAACGCTATGCTCCACAACAATCTCTCCACTAAGTCTGAGCGCTGCATCTCTCATCACTTCTCTTTTCCAAACTTTAGCCCGCACAATTATACAGCCCTATACCAATGGTTCCACCTGTCTGCGAGTGCGATTGCTCCAGACAGGATTAGATTTTCCGATAAAGCATGCTTTTATCCGATGCGCCGAACATGTTTCAGATGTTAACCGTTCAGCTCATTAATGTCTTAAGTGGTTGACAAGAGTACTGGCAAACATAGGAGTGAATATGCGCCGCTTGGGTACACTAGCCATAAAGCATTGGCTATTGTTCCTTAAGGAGGAAATTCGATGGCAGTTTCACGGATGGCACTCTTGACCTGTTCCGCCCTGTTTGCCGCATCCGCGTTGCTTTCCGGCTGCGGACAAAGCGACGCTGAGCAGGCACAGCAAGCCGGGATTCAAGGGGCGAATCAGCACAACACCGCTGCAACCAAGGCGCTGGCCTCCACCGACTTGCCGGCGTTTGAACATGAATTGTTCCGGCAGATGGACTTGCCGGCCGACACGCGCCGGCAATTTCGCGTCTTGGAAACAAAAAATACGCCGGCCGGCACGTATGTGCTCTACTCCCTGCCGCGCAATGACGGGCTGGCCTTTGCCGGGCGCCGGGCGGACGGCTCGGTGGCGATCTATCAGGCGCGCTGGCCGTTGGCAGTCACCGACCCGGCCAAAGATCTGATCGTCGTGCGCGCCATCCCGCCGAACAACGGGATCAACGCTCCGTACGGCGTGCTGGCGGGGCGCGTCTACAACCCGTTTATCGAATATGTGGAGATCGCGTACCGCGACGGGCACGTCGACCGGATCGATGTCTCGCACAACCGCGGCTTTATCGCGGTGCGCAAAGCGTTTGACACGCGATTTGTCCAAGTCCGCGGCTATTCCACCAACGGAACACCGTACTGGGAGATCGACACGCGATGACCGTACAAAAAGAGCGCCTGTCCCACAAGGGAACAGGCGCTCTTTGCTGTCTGCAGACTTACGCCAGCAGATCCTGATATTTCGAGAGATCGTAGCCTTTATCGGTCAAAAATTGCTTCATGCGGTCGCGATCCGCTTCTTTCTTTGCGCCCGCGATGATGTATCCACGCAGAACGTCCTCTTCCGAGACCGTATCATGGCCGGCTTGCTGTGCTTCCGCAAAGATTTGCTTCTCGATCATCTTCTTTGCCATCGGACGGGCAAAAAACGGGATCGGGCTCAAAAGTTCGTCAAGCAGTTGTTTCGACTGGTCTGTGTAATTCAAAAGGAATTCCTCCTACAAAATTGATTCCTTTTTAGTGTACCACAACTTACCGCTGTACATCCTGCACGAGGAGCTGATAGACGCCGCCACGGCGAATTTTTCCGGAACGGGTGATCATGCTGCGCTCGGCCACCGTGCCGGTCGCCGTCACAGGGTCCCCGCTTTTTAAGCCATGGTCGCTCTGACCCAGGTTCAAAAACAGCTCGGTCAGTTCCAGATCGCCCGCCTGGAGCGGAGCATGCAGAACCAGCTTAACCAAGTAAACTTCAGCATCTTCTTCGACGCTCTGGTACGGCATCGGGTCGCTCGCCAAGACGCCGTCCACATGCACAAGCGTTTCGTTCATGAGTCTCCCCCCTTCCTTTCATCGTACTCCTGCGGAAAAGTCGCGTCAAGAACACAAAAAAGGCACGTCTGATGACGTGCCTTTCTGTTCCAGCGCAATTAGAACTGACGGCCGAATTGTCCACCCATGTTGGTCATTTGGTTCATCACCGACTGGTTGACGGTGTCGAACTGGTTGCCGCGGAACATCGAAGCCGGGTAGCTGTTCGGACCTTCGTTGTCCTGGATGCCTGCGTCTGCGTTCATCACTTGCTGGAACGCGTTTTGGTTCGGAAAGCCTTGGTTTTGTTGCTGTTGCTGTTGGTTGAAGCCTTGGCCGCCCATGCCCATCATGCCGCCGCCGAAGCCTTGGGAACCGCCGGAACCGCCATTGAACAGCGAGTTCTGATGGATGCGCTGGGTCTGTTGCTGGAAGTTGTTGCTCGGCTGGGATTGGCCGTTAAACAAGGAGTTCTGATGGATGCGGTCGATTTGCGCATTGCTTACACCTTGGTTAAACGACTGCTGTGCGCCGTAGCCTTGGTTTTGCATGCCAAAACCTTGGGAAGCGGAAGATTGGGAACCGCCGCCGAAGATGGAGTTTTGGTGGATGCGCTGCGCTTCTTGCGGGAAGGTGCTGCTCGGCTCAGACTGGCCGTTAAAGAGCGAGTTTTGGTGAATTTGGTTCAGTTGCGCCTGGCTTACACCTTGCTGAGCGCCAAAGCCTTGGTTTTGCAGGGCTTGATTTTGGTAGCCTTGGTTAAAGGACTGCTGGCCGCCAAAACCGCCCATCATCATGCCCATGCCCAGCGGGTTGGACTCTTCGCCGTTGATCGTTGCTTGCTGAATGCGCTGCACTTGGAAGTTGTCCGGTTGGGAATTGCCGTTAAAGATCGAGTTTTGATGGACCTGGTTCAACTGAGCTTGGTTCACGCCTTGCTGCATACCGCCAAACCCTTGGTTTTGGTTTTGGAAACCTTGGTTTTGGAAACCTTGGTTAAAGCGCTGCTGGCCGCCAAAGCTGCCCATCATCATGCCCATGCCCAGCGGGTTGGACTCTTCGCCGTTGATCGTCGCTTGCTGAATGCGCTGCGCTTGGAAGTTGTCCGGTTGGGAATTGCCGTTAAAGATCGAGTTTTGATGGATCTGGTTCAAATGAGCTTGGTTCACGCCTTGCTGCAGACCGCCAAACCCTTGGTTCTGGTTTTGGAAACCTTGGTTAAAGCGCTGTTGACCACCGCCATAGCCGCCCATCATGTTCATGCCCATATTTTGCTGATTCGGGTTGATTGTGTTTTGCTGGATGCGATCCAGTTGAGCGCCAAACTGTTGGTTCATATTCACGTTGATTTCCCTCCATGTCTGTTGATCCAAATATGTAAAACTCGTTGCTCCCATCCCTCAGTATGTACAGCCGGTCTATTCGTATTCACAACCAAATAAAAAACACCCCGGAAAGATTCCGGGGTGCTCATTTTTAGAAGAAGAGTAATCCTAACAGCCAGTACAGAACCGCAGCCAGCACCGCCGTGATCGGCAAGGTGATGATCCACGTCGTGACGATCTTGCCCGCCACGTCCCATTTGACCTTATTGAAGCCTTTCGCGGCACCGACACCCATGATCGCCGAAGAGATGACGTGGGTCGTAGACACCGGCAGCTTGTACAAAGTCGCCACCAGGATGACGATCGAGGAAGTAAAGTCGGCCGCAAAGCCGTTGACCGGCTGGATCTTGATGATGCCGCGTCCGACGGTGCGGATGATCCGCCAGCCGCCCGTTGCCGTACCGGCCGCCATCGCCAGCGCTGCGGAGATCTTAACCCACAGCGGGATGTCGGTCGTTTCTTGGAAACCGCCGGCGATCAGCGCAAACGTGATGACCCCCATCGCTTTTTGCGCGTCGTTCGTGCCGTGCATAAACGCCTGGAACGCCGCGGAGAAAATTTGGAAGGTCTTGAAATTGCGCGTCATCTTCGCCGGAGCGAAGTTACGGAAGAGCCACAACAGGGACAGCATGATCGCAAAACCGAGCACCAGCGCGATGATCGGCGAGAAGATCAGCGACTTGAGAATGTTGACAAAACCACTATAGTTCACCGCCGAGAAGCCAGCCGATGCGATGACCGCACCGACGAGCGAACCGATCAACGCGTGGGAGGACGAAGACGGGATCCCATACCACCACGTGATCAGGTTCCAAATGATCGCAGCCAACATCGCTGCTACGACGATCCACATCCCGTTGGAGAGGACAAACGGGTCGGCGATCCCTTTCCCGATCGTCTTCGCGACGCCGGTGAAAGTCAAAGCGCCAAGCAGGTTCATCGACGCTGCCAGAACGATCGCCACGCGCGGCGACAACGCTTTGGTCGAAATCGAGGTGGCGATCGCGTTTGCGGTATCGTGGAAACCGTTGATGTAGTCGAACGCCAAAGCCAGGATGACGACCGTGATGATCAGAATCAATCCACCATCAGGCATTTTTCAGGACGACCCCTTCCACCAGGTTGGACACGTCTTCGCAGAAGTCTACGCCGTCTTCCAGCTTCTCGTAGATTTCTTTCCATTTGATCACGTGGATCGGGTTCACATTTTCATCGTTGAGCAGTTTTGCCACCGCGCGGCGGTAGATCTGGTCGGATTCCAGTTCCCACTGCTTCATGCTCTTGGTCAGTTCTTTGATGCGCTCATATTTCAGTTCACGCAGCGCGTGAAGCAGCTTGACGATCACTGCGGCTGCACCTTCCATCGCTTTGGACAGCGCGAGCATTTCCGGCGTTACCGATCCGATGCGGTACAGAACACAGCGGTCTGCCACGCCGGTGATGATGTCGAGCACTTCGTCGATCGTAAAGGCCAGCGCAGAAATGTCGTCGCGCTCGATCGGTGTGATGAAGGAAGAGTTCAGCTTCTCCATGATCTGACGCGTGATCGCGTCGCCTTTGTGCTCGATCTCTTGAATGGCGTCAAACTTCTTTTCCACATCGGTATAGTTTTCCATCAGTTCGAGGAAAGCCTTCGCGCCGCTGTACAGGTTGTTTGCTTCCTGTTCCAGCAGATCGAAAAATACATCATTTTTCGGCCCAAAATTCAGCATACCAAAGATGCCTCCTTGTAAAAAGGTCAAGTTAGTTTTTGCAAAATAGACATAGATTATGTAATAGATTCGTAAAACCTTTCTCATTATCATCCTGTCCTCCAACTTTGACAAGACGACAATAGAGCAAAAACGCTACTTTTACACAATCTTAACATTCCCGTCACCGTTTCGACGAAAAGCGAATGCCGTCTCGGAAAGAGTTCCCTGTAGTGGCTCTGTGCATTCCCGGAGACACTAGATTTCGAGGTGAGCACACATGATGAAACAGCGAACCCGATTGTTCGCAGGCTTGCTGCTGACCCTGGCTCTGCTCCCCGTTCCGGGAGCGGGCGCAGCAGAGGAGCAAACGCCCATCGAACAAACGCTGGAAGTCGCGACAGCCGGACAATACCAAGCAGAACTGCCCGTGCTCCAGCGCGTGGAGAAGGTGACCAAAGTGCCGTGGTACTACCTGGCGGCGGTCAACCAGTACGAGATGGGGATTCATTGGAAGAAAAACAAAGACAACCCGAACAAATCGGGAATTCAAATCGAGTTTCCCCCGAGAAATGGAGCGGGCCGGTCAATCCGAAAGGAGAAGACAACAACCCCGTGACGATCAAAATTTTCGGCGGGATGGGTCTGGACGGCAACAAAGACAAAGTCGCCGACCGCACCAACCCGGAAGACGCTTTGTTTACAATGGCCAAATGGCTGAGCGCGGAAGGGACAAATGAGGACGCGATCCGCCGCAAGATCTGGGACTATTATCAGGACGGCATGGTCGTCGACCGGATCTCCGGATTCGCCCGCATCTTCCGCGAGGCAGGCACCACCGAGATCAAAGGCAACTCTTTCCCGATTCCGAAACGCTTCAACTATTCCTACCGCTCCACCTGGGGCGACCCGCGCGGCTGGGGCGGCCGGCGGATGCATGAAGGATGCGACATCTTTGCCGGACATGGCACCCCGGTGCTGTCCACCGCGCACGGCGTGGTGGAAGTGATCGGCTGGAACCGCTTTGGCGGCTGGCGCATCGGCATCCGGGATTTGAACAACGTCTACCATTACTACGCGCATCTCGCCGGGTTTGAAAAGGACGTCAAGCGCGGTTCGATCGTCAAACCGGGCCAGGTGATCGGCTATGTCGGCTCCAGCGGCTACGGCCGTCCCGGCACATCGGGCAAATTCCCGCCGCATCTGCACTACGGGATGTACCGCGACACCGGCACCCGCGAGTGGGCGTTCGACCCGACCCCGCATCTGCGCAAATGGGAGCGCGAGATGAAGAAGAAAAGACGCTAAAGCTGAGCAGCCACCCCAGACAAACACGGTGGCTGTTTTTTTCTGTGCGCAAAAAAGACCTCTCTCCGAAGAGAGAGGTCTGCCGTTGCAAACGCTAGCCGTCATTGCGCATCGACGTATCGTGTGTCGGATGCATAAAAGGAGCCATCACCGGGCTCGCTGTGCCGTTCATCAGCTCGAGGTTCTCGCGGCGCGTGCTGCCAAGGTCGTGATCGTTGTCGACGTACTTGTCCCCCGACATGATGTAGGGGTCCACATCTTTGCTCCAATTGTCGAGCGGGGTGTTTCTCCATGGAGCGTTTTTGTGATCGTCATCGATGGCGCCGCGATTGGTCAGTTCGTCCTGTCGCGGACTCACTTCGAATTCCTTTTCCATGTGTACTCACCTCCACGCTTAGTGTCCCCAACTCCAAGCGGTCTACTCTGTATAAGAAGCGAGCCGGGCTCAAACACTGAAACTACTCATCGCACTGACCAAGGGGGAATTTCAAGTGAGCAACGGGCAAACCAAGCGGGGCCTGGCACAGCTGCTTGTCTTGACGGGCTCCCTTTTGCTTCTGTGCATCCCGGGACAAGCCAAAGACCTGCCCTCCGCCGCCCGTCCGCACCCGGCTGAAAAGCGCCTGCTCGTCATCGCGCCGCACCCTGACGACGAATCGCTGGCCGGTGCGGCGCTGATTCACAAAACGCTGCAGGAAGGCGGTTCGGTGCGCGTGGCGGTGATGACCAACGGGGACGGATTCCGCCGCGCCGCTTCGGAGCAGTTTCATCTGCCCAAAGCAGAAGCGTCCGACCTGTACCGGCTGGGGCTGCTCCGCCAGCAGGAGGAAGTGACCGCAGCCAAACAGCTCGGCTTGCAGGAACAAGACATCCTGTTTCTCGGCTATCCGGACGCCGGGCTGCGGCACCTGTGGAGCGGGCATTGGAGCAGGCAGGCGCCGTACACCGGGCTCAACGGCTTCAACCATGTGCCGTACCGCCGCGCCTTTCGCCATGGCAGCCCGTACTGCGGGCAGGCGGTGACAGACGACCTGCGCCGCATTTTGACTGCGTATCGCCCGACACATGTGCTGTATCCCGACCCGCACGATGTGCATGGCGACCACTGGGCTTCGTCCGCCTTTACGCAATACGCGCTGGCCGGACTGCCCTTGACCCCGGTCGAATCGACCTACCTGATCCATTATCCACAGTTTCCAAAGCCGCAAAGCTACCGTCCCGCGCATCCCCTGCAGCAGCCGAAGGGGCTCGAGGACATCGGCATCCGCTGGCGTTCGGTGCCGCTCGGCGGACACGAGGTTCAACAAAAGCGTTCTGCCATCCTCGCCCATCAGTCACAGATTCAGGTGATGAAAGACTTGCTCACGTCCTTCGTGCGCCAAAACGACTTGATCGGCAAGTCGAGCATCCCGCTGCTCCAGAACGGCGGCCCCGCCTCCGAACTGCTTGATCCGGCAGGCGACCAGAGCGGTGACGCTGCGGTCGACATCCGCAAACTGACCGTCTCCCGCCGTGGAGAGCAGCTTCGCCTGTGTCTCGACCTGGCCCGCCCGGTCAGCTCCGAACACCGCGTCACCGTTCGCCTGCGCATGCCACAGGCCCAAGGCGGCGAAACGTCGCAACTGGAAGTTAAGGTTCATCAACGCAAGTTAAATATCACCTCCTATCCCGAGTTAAACAGTCGGGTTCAGCATCCTCTTTTCTGGCAGTTGCAAGGAGAGCGTTTCCTGCTCACGCTGCCCATGTCAACATTCCGCAACATGGGTTGTCTGATGCTCGAAACGGAAGTCAAACAGGGGACCTCTGTCGACCGCACAGCATGGCGACGCCTTTATTTATAAGCTTTTCTCTCGCAAACCCGATCTCCGTCGGGTTTTATTTTTACATAAAATCCCAGTAACTACTAACCCCCACAACCATTACTTATACTCAGAAACAATTCGCTTATATTATAAGAAAAATTGATATAAAGTTTACTTTCCTCTTTATTCGCCTTCCCTAAAGGTGTAAAATGTGTGTAGATAACACCATAGATGGGGGTATTTTTCATGTCTTTAGGGCAGAAAATTCGCGAACTTCGCATAGTGAAAGGACTGACGCAAAGTGATCTCGGTTCGGGGCTCGTCACACCCAGCATGATCTCCCAGATCGAGTCTGATAAAGCGAATCCGTCATACAAAGTACTGGAAGCGATCGCAGAAAAGCTGGAGACGCCGCTCGAATTTTTTCTGACCGACATCCAGACGCAGTTGGAGCAGACCAGCGCGCACAAGGTGGCCAAAGCCTTGTTGTCTTCCGCTAACTATGAACGTGCATACGGTCTCCTCGAGTCCTTGCTGCAGAAGCCTTCACAGAGCCTGAACATCGCCGAAGTGATGTCAGACCTCGGGGAATGCTACCTGCATCTCGGCCGCTATGACGAGGCCGTGGAACAGTTCGAGAAGGTGCTGGAGATCGCCAAGACCAAAGAAAATCCAACTGCATCCTTGCAGGCGCTGAACAAACTTGGGGTGATTGAACAGCGCCGCCAGAAGTATCATCTGGCGATCTACCACTGGCGCAAAGCGTATGAGCAGTTTGAGCTGCTCCTGCAGCCGGAGCCGTTTTTGCAGTCGCAGATCTTGACCAATTTGGGGACGATTCACTATCAGCTGGGAGAGTTTCAGGAAGCGCTCAACTATTATGAGACCGCCTATAAGTTCTTGGCGAAAAGCAGCCATTTTGAACAGATCGGCTTCACCTATATCGGCCTCGGCCTTTCGTATAAGCGCATGAAAGAATTTGAAAAAGCATCCGAGTATTCGCAGTATGCGATCGCCATTTTCGAATCACTTAAAAATATCAAGCTTGCGATCGATGTGAAGAAAAACTACGGCATTTTGAAAAGCGAAGAAGGCCAGTTTGAAGCCGCCCATGAGCTGTTCTTGGCTTGCATCGAGGAGTATGAGAAGCACAACTACACGCTTGATGCCGGCTCTGTCTATGGCGAAATCGCCCGGCTTTATGTGAAAGAGCAGCGCTTCGACGACTGCAAACTGACCTGCCAAAAAGCGCTGGCGACGATCCCCGCCACCTCGCTGGAAGCGGCGCCGATCCTGCGCACGCTGGCGATCGCCGAGGACAAGCTTGGCCATCGCGACCGCGCGACCGCGACGATGGTGCGCTCGATCAACATCTTCAAGGAGCATCGCCTGCTCAGCGAGCTTGCTGAGACCTATTCCCTGCTCGCCGACTTCTACCAGTTGGACGGGAACTTCGCCAAAGCCAACGAGTCGCTGTTGAACATGAAAGATGCGCTTAACGAAAACTTGAAAGAGCGCGGCATCATTCTTTAAACAACAATTGCCAAATACTGAAATTTTGTGATAAATTGGGCTTGTTTCTATCTAATTAGAACAGCCCAATTTTTTCTTTTTATAAAGGAGATATCAACATGCCACGTAACGGGAAAAGCATGACTCTGCTCACCGCAGCCTGCCTGCTCCTGGCCGGCACGATGCCGCTGCAACCGCAGACCGCATCGGCTGCCAGCGCAGTCCAGCCAGCGACGCTCAGCGAGGCGGCTGCCGTGCAAAAAGCGCGCGAACTGCTGACGATTCCTGAGAACAAGTACAAGCTCGAAAATGCCGAATATTTTGAGGAGCCGCATTTCATTGGGTTGCCGGACACCAAGCTGTGGTTACTCGTCTTTGAACAATCAGAAGATGTGATCGCTGTGGTCATCGATGCCGTGTCCGGACGTCTGCTTTATTTTGACAACGGGCAGTTGGAAGAACCGGACGAGCATCAGCAGTATCTCTCGCCCGCCGAAGCAGAAACTGCGGCCGTCAAGTTTTTACAACAGCATGCGCCGGAAGAATTCCGCCAAGCCAAGCTGCAAGCACAGGACATGGCGGGGGGGCTGGAGCACAGCTTTTCCTATTACCGGATGGTCAACGGCATTCCGGTCAGTCAGCAGGGACTGTATGTGACGGTAGGCTGGGACGGCAAGATCAACTCGTTTATCATGCAATGGGAGCCGTCTCTCCAGTTCCCGTCCCCAGAGGGCGTGCTTGCCCCAGAAAAAGCGCGGCAGACCTTTGTCAATAACATCGACATTGAGTTGCAATACGAACACCTGTACAGCGATGCCCCCGAACTCGTCTACAAGCCGTATTTTCCATACGGCGAAGCGCTTAACGCGATAACGGGAGCCATGTCGACCATACAGACCTCTTATCTCAATCCGCCGAAAGTGCCGTCGACCGAACCGCTGGTCAAAAACGGCCCGAAAACGCCGCCAAAACTGTCTGCTCCGCTGACAAAAGTGCAGGCTCAGACGCTGGCACAAACCCTCGGTCTGCTGCCTGAAGGCGCTGAATATGTGGAAAATGAGTACGAGGAATATGAAGACGGCGAATGGTATTTAACCTTCGAAACGGCCGGCGACCCGGTCATCACGTACACGGTACGGCTGGACGCGAACACAGGGGAGTTGATCGAGTTCTTCTCCGATGACGAAGCGGAGCCTGAATTCGATCAGGCGCCCGATATGGCTCGTTTGCAGCAGATCGCACTGGAAAAAGCGAAAACGCTGTTCCCGCACCGTACCGGGGCGCTGGCGATGGAGCCTCCGGTCGACTCCGAGTCCACTCTGTTTACGTTCAATTTCCTCGTCAACGGACTTTTGGCTTCGGGCGATTATCTCGACCTGCGGCTGAATCCGGCAGACGGCAGCGTGCTGGAAGTCTATCGCAGCTTCTCCGAAGCAGATGCCTTCCCTGATCCGAAAGCGGAGCTCACGCCGGAACAAGCGAAGGAAATGTTTGCCAAACTGCCGCTACAACTCTACTACGGTTTCGAACAGACGGAAGACGGGCTGCTGAAGAGCACGCCAGGCCTTTACTACCGATTCCAGCAGCTCTACCCAAGCGAAGTGGCCATCGATGCCAGAACTGGCCAAGTGAAGGGCATGATCAGTCCCAACGGCGTTCCGATGCCGTATGACATCCATGGGCATTGGGCGGAAGAAGCATTGACCCTGTTCTCCGACAAACAGTTGCTGCACACCGACGACATGAATGCACTGCCGGACGAGCCGATCACGCGAAGCTACCTGATCGAACTGATGATCGGACATCTGCAGCACAATCCGCCGACCGATCAGACCATCTACTACCAGGACGTCACGCCCGACCATCCGTCCTTCTACGCGATCAGCGCAGCCGCCAAGCTCGGCTGGATCGCGAAGGACAAGAACTTCCGCCCGGACGATCTCATCACCCGCGAAGAGATGGCGATCCTGATGGCCAAAGCGGCCGGGCTTGACCCGAAACCGCACCAAAAGGACCCACTTCCTTATGTGGATGCCCAAAACATCTCCTGGTGGTCGTACGGCGCGGTGGCGCTGAACTACAAGCAGGGCTGGATGCAAGGCGATGACGAGAACAAGTTCCTCCCGCAAGGCGACCTGACCCTCGCCGAAGCGGTCAGCATGCTCTACCGCTTTAAGCACTAGAGCACCGCTTCCAGCAGCAACATAAAAACGTGCCGCCCCGCCCGGGGATGGCACGTTTTTTGTTACTCCTGCAACTGATGCAGCGCCTTGTTGTACAGCTCCTTGTAGCGCCGCCCGTAGCGCACCACCTCTTGCACAAACGTCGCGTGCGACCAGGTCAGCGGCGCCACCGACAGCGGAGTTCCATGGTACGGATGCAGTTGCTCCGGCAGCACGCCGCTGTCCATGCGGTGGCGAAGCACCCAGTCGAACAGCTCCTTCGCCTTTTGCAGCTCCTCCACCGTCTCCGCCCGCTCGATCTCCCACGCCGCCTGCCACAGCGTGCAGATGATCCACGGGTTGCCCGGCACCTTTTCGATCTCCTCCGACTTTTTAAAATAGTAGTCGTCCGTGTAGCGGGCAATCCCGCCGATGTCCGTCTTCACGCGCAGGCCATCCCAGACCCGTTCCATCGTCGCCTGCAGGCGCGGATCGTCCGGCGAGAGGATGTCAAAATGAAACAGGCCGTACAGACTCGACTCCAGCGTCTTGTCTTTGACGATCTCCCCGTCCGCCCCGAGATACACCCCGCGCAAGAAGCGTCCGACCGTCGGGTCGTAGAGGTATTTGTCCATGCCTTCGAGCAGTTGCTCCGCTGTGCTCTGCATCTTTTGCGCCCGCTTGGCATCGCCGAACACCTGCGCAAAATTGCGCACCGCCCGCAGCCCTGCGATCACCGTCGACACGGTGAACGTAAAGATCCCGCGCCGCTCTTCCCACAGGTCATAGCTTTCGATCGGCAGCCCGAGATGCTCATAGACATACTCAGCCATAAACTCCCCGGCCGGGGCGATCAGCGTCGTGTACAGCGACTGGGCAAATTCCACATCGCCATAGCGCTGGTAATGCTCCCACAACGCCCAGATCACCAGCCCCGTCTCATCCTCCTGGATCGGCAGCGACGGGTCTTTGCCCTGCAGATAAGGATGCCACGACGATCCGACCGAGCCGTCCGGGTTGTATTTGTGCAGCAGAAAGCCGCCCGCCGTCAGCGAATCCTCGCAGAAGCGGAAGAAGCGGTTGGCGATGCGCTCATAGCCCGCCTCGCTCATCGCATGGGCGATCAGCGCCCCGTCGCGCGGCCACATGTAGGAGTAATGATCGCGGTTGTACTGCAAAATGTCGGTGTCGTTGGCGGCGATGATCGCGCCGTTCGCATCGGTCAGCGTCTGCACCAGCATCAGCGACAACAGATATTCGTCGATCACATCCTGCCCCAGATCGCCAAACTCCTGCTCCGACTGCCGCAGCCATTCCCGCCAATACGCATCAATTTCCGTAAAAAGCTGCTCCGGCGTGCGCAACAGCACCCAGCGGTTCATCTCCTTGACCTCCGGGAACGTGCGCCCGACACAGACCCAGTAATACAAAGTCTCTTCCCCGCCGCCCGGCACAAACATCTTGAACGACACCGTGCTGTCGACCGACCCTTGGGCGATCGGGTTGCCTTCCAGCGTCCCGTCCTCCGCGTCCTTCCACGTCCCTTGCAGCGAATGGAACCGCTTGATGCCGGTCGAATATTCGAACAGGCCGCCCAGATGCGTGAAGCCGTTGATCAGCAGGTAGCGGCTGCGCTTGTAGTGATAGACGGTGTTTTGCACCGGGTCATACACCGCCGTGTCGCCGATTTCCGTTTCGTCGATGCAGAAGTCATGCGTGAAAAACAGGCGAATCTCGCGCTCAGCATCGCGGGTGTTTTTCACGCGGACTTTTTTCAAATAGGCATTTTCCCGAAAATGCACGGCGTCCTCGATGTACAGCTCCAGCCCCAGACGGTCGTTTCTGGCCAGCACGTCGGTCACCAGCGTGCCGGTGCGGTAGGAGTTCTCGACGATCCAGTCCGACTCGTCACACCAGCTAAACGTGCCGTCCACATAGACGCCAAGCGAGTTGCGGTTGCCTCCGATATGGTTGAGCTGCCCGACATACGGATAATAGAGATCCCGCATGTTCGTTTTCGCGTCAAAGCCGATAAACAGATGCCCGTTGCCGATCACCAGCGAGCGCGGCATTATCCCCGCCCCCTTACACTAGTCTGTTGGAAGTCGCGAATCTTCTTGGCGTACACCCCGGCCAGCTCTTCTGCACGCTGTTCGGTCACGCCTTGGGCAAACACTTGGAACAGCGGCTCATCGGAGTCGGGCAGGATCAACGTCCAGCCGCCCTCTTTGAACACTTTGATCCCGTCGACCATCTCCACCGTCTCGTCTTTCATCTCTTCGATCAGCAGGCGCATCACCCGCCCTTTGTCTTCCCACGGGCACGGCACGTCACGACGCAGCAGATGGAAGTGCGGAATCGACTCCACCAGTTCGGACAAGGCCAGCTTGCTCATCGCCAGCGTGTCGAGCACTTTGACCAGCGTGTACATCGCGTCGAACAGCATCGGGAACGGCTCGTGTTGCAATGGCTCCATCAGCGAGCGCGGGTTGGCTTTCGTCCGCAGCACCTGCGCGCCAAACTTGGCGGCCAACGTCTCGACGATGCTTGGCGCCGTGACGGGCACAGCGACTTGGTCACTGCCGGAGATCAGCTGGATCAGCGTCTGCAAAGCGAGCAGACGGTCTTGTTCGATCACTTGGCTCCGGTCGGTGATCAAGGCGATCTCCTCCCCGTTGTCATCGATGCGCACCCCTAAGTGGAAGATGCCGGTCGAGACGAGATTCTGCAGTTCGCCATGCGACGCTTCCTTGGCGTCGATCACCGACACTTTGCAGCCGAGCCGCTCCATCAGTTCCGGGACGAAACTGCCCCACGGCATCTGATCATACTGCATCGCCACGCGAAACCGCTCGCGCTTGACGCTGTCGACGTTAACCTCCTTGAGCAGATCGGCGACATACGACTCCTGCAGCCCGGCGAACACCGTGGTGCGCCCGATCTGGGAGAGGTTGGCGCGGCGAAAATCTTCCTGCCAGTAGGCGTTTTCAATCTTGCGCTCCAGCCCTTTGGCGATGTTGATCCCGCTGTGATCGATACATTCGATGCTCACGCGGTCGTCCGACAGGCTGCCGGTGCGTCTGACGTGGATGCCGGCCTCCGCTTCCACTGAACGCACCGCATAGCGCATCATCGGCGTTGTCGCCACGCCGCAGTCGATCGTGTTCACGCCGGCCGAATGCAGCCCGGCAGCGAGCGCCCGTTTGATCAGACTGGAGAACCGATCGTTGTCACAGGAGACGGCGACGCTGGCTCCAAACGGCAGCGCTGCGCCAAACGCTGCGGCCAGACGACCCGCGAAGTCGGGCGTCATGTCGACATTGCCGATGCCTTGCACGCCGTGCAGGCCAAACAGGCTGCGCTCCAATTTCTCGCCCCAGATCAGCGAGGTGTGCGCCACCGAGCCTTCCTGCACCCGTTTGCCCGGCCACAACTTCACCTGCGGCTTGACGACCGATTTGGCGCCAAGCGAGCAGGAGTCGCCGATCACCGAACCTTCAAAGCAGGCGACATGGCTTTGCAGATTGATCTGTGAGCAGAGCGTGGCTCCGCGCAGCTCCACCCCGTCGCCGATGTAGCTGCGGTTCCAGATCACAGAGCGCTTCAGCGACGCGCCCGCTTTGACCACATTGCCCACGCCAAGCACTGTGTATGGCCCGATGTGCGAACCTGCTTCGATCACCGTGTCCCGCCCGATGTAGCACGGCGGCTCCAGCGTCACGCCTTCCGCGACCTGCGCGTTATGCCCCATCCAGATCTTCGGCGCGACGCGGAAGCCTTGGATCCCGCAATTCACTTTCCCGTCCAGCATGTCAAACTGGGTCTGGCGATATTGCGCCAGGTTCCCGATGTCCGACCAGTACCCTTCGGCCACATAGCCATACAAGTCATGCCCATTCTGCATGAGCTTTGGAAACAGGTCTTTGGAGAAATCAAACTCCTGATCCGGGGGGATAAAGTCCAAAACTTCTTTTTCAAAAATATAAATGCCGGTGTTGACCGTATCGGAAAACACTTCGCCCCATGACGGCTTTTCGAGGAAGCGGGTGATCCGACCGTCTCCTTCGGTGATCGCCACGCCAAACTCCAGCGGCGTCTCAACGCGGGTCAAAATGATCGTCGCCATGGCGCCTTTTTCCCGATGGGCGCGCACGGCTTCTAAAAGGTTGAAATCGGTCAGCGCATCGCCCGAGATGACGATAAACGTCTCGTCGAGGAACTCCTGGGCATTTTTCACCGAGCCGGCCGTGCCAAGCGGCGTGGTCTCCTCATAGTAGGCCATCTGCACGCCGTGCTCCGCCCCGTCGCCAAAATAGCCGCGGATCACGTCCGGCATGTATTGCAGCGTCACCGCGATGTTCCCGACGCCCGTTCTGCGCAACAGGTCGATCGTGTAGGCCATGCAGGGCTGGCCGAGCAGCGGCACCATCGGCTTGGGCTTGTTGCAGGTCAATGGCCTGAGCCTGCTGCCTTTGCCGCCTGCGAGAATGACAGCTTTCATCTCTGTTCCCCCACTTCCTGCTCCTTCTTTTGCAACGCCTGCTCATAGACGAGGAGCGTCCCCCGCGCGATGGCCGGCCAGCTGTAGGAGTCGATCGCTTTTTGCATGCCCCGCGCTGCCGTCTCCCTTGTGCCCTCCGGATCGGCAAACAGTTGCAGGAGCGTCTCGCACAAACTCCCCGGATCGCCCGGCTCGACCAGCCAGCCGTCCCGCCCGTGCTCCACGATCTCCGCCAAGCCCCCCGTTCGCGCTACGAGTGTCGGCGTGCCCACGCCCATCGCTTCCAAAGCCACGATGCCAAACGGCTCATAGAGGCTCGGAAATACGGCAACATCTGCGTCACGCATCAGGCGGTTGCGCTCCTCATCGGTCACAAATCCAAGAAAGTCCACATGTCCCGCGATGCCTAAGAACCGGGCCTGCTCCTGCAACTGGGTCAGCATCGGGCCTTTGCCCGCGATGACAAACCGGGTGTCGGGATGCTGCTGCAGCACGGCAGGAGCGCTGGCCAACAGCACCTGCACGCCTTTTTCCGGGACCAGGCGGCCCACGTAGAACACCGTTTTAGCTGTGCCGTTTTTCACTTGCCCGGACAGATCGAGACCGCGCGACAGTTCGGTCAGGTCGACGCCGTTGGGCAGCACATGCAATTTGCTGTCTGTGATGCCATAGACTTCGCGCAGCTCGGCCTGCATGTAGTTCGAGCAGACGATCACTTCGGCCGATTCCCGGGCCAGCTTTTGTTCGATCTCATAGATCCGGTATTGCAGTTCGCTGTGAATCCCATGGTTGCGCCCGTGCTCGGTGGCGTGAATCGTCGTCACCAGCGGCAAGCCGGACACTTCGGACAGCAGATGCGCACACTCCGCCGCCAGCCAGTCATGGGCGTGCACCAGATCAAACGGCCCGTACGCGCCCAAGACCCGGCTGCCCATCGCGCCCAGCCGGATATTCAGCAAAGCTGCCCACTGCACAAAATCGTCGTGTTCATAATCGGGCGCATCCACCCGGTGCACATGCACACCCTCGACCACGCCGTATTCTGGCGTCCCGTCCCCGTGGCAGGTGACGACATGCACTTCGATGCCCTGCTCGGCCATCGCCCGCGACAGATCATACACATGACGTGCCAGCCCGCCGACGGTGCGCGGCGGGAACTCCCACGACAGCATCAAAACGCGGCGCTTCGGCACCCGGTCCGCTTTTTCCCCACGGCCAAAATGGTCTAAGTTCAGCTCCGGGAAAATCGGGGTCGCCGCCTCCATTTCGGCCAGCAGACTTTCGGTCACCATGCCCGCTTCGATCAGATCGGCGAGCCGTTCGGCCCGCGCCAAATGCTCGGTCGTGCGGCGCACGCCGTACTCGACCGTCGTGCCCATCGTGATCATAAACGCCCAGTCGCTCGCTTCAGCGAGCAGCGTTTCCCGGGCCAACTGCCGCAGCGCCCGCTCGGTCAGGAGGTCGGCGAGGAGATCGGTCCGCTCCGCTTTCTGCACCAGTTCGACCAGGCGCTCTTCCAGACGGTGCAGGTGCGGGTAAATCCAGTCGTTCGTCTCGTTCAGCCAGACGTCCGCATACCCGCCGCGCCCCCACGATGACATCGACAGCTCCGCCCGCTCCGCTTGCGGAAACTGCGCCAAATAAGCGCTGGGCGTGGTCATGCCAAGCTCGGTGCCGGCCAGTTGCAGCGCCACCTGCTCCAGCCACTGCGGACCTTCATACCACCAGTGTCCAAACAGTTCGGCATCATAAGGGGCGGTGATCAGCGGCGGCTGTCCGTCCGTTGCTGTCCAATCGAGGGAGTGAAGCCGCTGCAGCCGGGAAGCTGTAAAATGCGCGGCATGTTCATTGCACTTTTTTGCAGCCCATGCCGGGTTGTACAGTTCTTTCGCTTCGCCCCGCCCTGTGACGCGGTGGTATTTGATCCCCGTGTTGACGCGGATGCCGTCCGGATGAATGTAGTCGCGGATGTAAGACAAGTCCAAATCAAAGCCAATGTCGCGATAATACTCGCGATAGTCGGGATCGCCCGGATAGCCGGTGAACGAGCTCCACACCTGCCGCGTCGACTCCGGGTCGCGCCCCAGCGCGTACACATCCGCCCCGGCCGCCAGCAGCGGCCGGTAGACGCTCCGCTCGCCAAACGCGTGCGAGTCGACGAGGAAATAGGAGAGTCCCTCATCGGCCAGCACCTTTTCGATGCCGGGCAGGTAGCCGCACTCCGGCAGCCAGATGCCGCGCGGTCGGCGTCCGACGATCTGCTCATGCGTCTCACAGGCGACCGCCACCTGCGCCCGGCGCAGCTCCTCGCGTCCGATCACCGGCAGGAAGCCGTGCGTCGCGCCGCAGGTCATCAGCTCCAGATGTCCGCTCGCTTCCAGATCGGCCAGGCGGGCCACGATGTTTCGTCCTGCGCCTTCGAACTGGTCGAGCAGCCCGCGGTATCTGGCGTAATACATGCGCGCCAGATTCTGCAGCTCTGGTTCGTGCACGGTGCGCACCAGCTCTTTTTGTGTCAGTTCGATCGTTTTCTTCATATGTTTGACATACCTTGCTGCCATCTCCTCATCGGTGAGCAGCGTCAGCAAGGTCGGCGACATCGTCAGCGCAAATGCAAAAGGGGCTTTGCGCTCCCGCAGCCGTTCAAAGACGGCAAGCATCGGCAAGTACGTTTCGGACAACGCTTCATATAGCCATCGCTCTTCCAGCGCATGCGCACGCTCCTCATGGCGCACGTACGGCAGATGGGCATGCAAGATCATCGCCAAATAGCCTTTTTTCATCCCCATCCTCCTCACGTCACACGATAGATCGAATAGGAGCTGATGCTGTCGGGACGCTCCCTGCGCGCGGAAACGGAAGCTCCCGTTCCCGGCGTTCTCACACTCGTCTCATAAAGAGGCCAAAACTCGCCCTTCATCTCCATCCCATACTCCACTCGAACTTCTGCGCCCGAAAGCAGCCCTTCTACAAAAGAAGCGCCGTATTCAGCAGGGCAGTCCAACAGGCGCGCTGTGTCCGTCCCGCTGTGGATCCGCAGCCGGCGCGGCGCCGTGTCCCATCCGTCCGGGAACATGCGGGCCGCGATCGTCTGCAGGGCAGCTCCTTCCGCCCAATGCACCCAGATGCGATTTTTGTCGAGCGCCAGCGCGTACAGCCGATCGTCCCGGTAACGCGCAGGCAGGTGATACCCTCCCTGCTGCAAACAAAATCCACTCCTTTGTTTTGGCGATTGGACAATGAATCTCTAATTTTTTATGAGTGGGAACCTGCAAAAAGAACGTCATATTGCCAACATTGGCTCCATAAGGTGAAGTAAGCGCAAACGAAATTGCGCAATTCATCTTGCAAGGAGGACGATCAAGAATGGCGAAGGTGTATGCTCGTGCGGCCGGTTGGATTTTCCTGCTCATCGGGATCCTCGGGTTCTTCATTACTGACCTCCTCGGACTCATCCAGTTTGATACGACCCACAACATTGTCCATCTGGTCCTCGGGGTGATCGGGATCGCAGCCGGGCAAAATGCGAACTGGTCGCGGCTGTATGCGCAAGTGTTTGGTGTGATCTACTTGCTGCTGGGCGTCGTTGGCTTCTTCCTCGCTGACTTCCTCGGCATGCATCTGGAAGTGACCGAAAACCTGGTGCACATCATCCTCGGTGCCTGGGGTCTGTATGCCGTGCTTGGCGAGAAGGAAACCGCCGGCGAATAGCGGCAGGCAGGCAACGCATACTAAGGGCTGTCGGGTTGATCCCCGGCAGTCTTTTTGCGTTTCCACACCACGAGACAGGAGGCGTTTGCATGAAGGTCCGTGATCTCATGACCAATGAAGTGATCACCCTGAAGGCGAAGCACACGCTGCAGGATGCGGCGAAACTGATGCTTGACCTGAATGTCGGCGTGATTCCGGTCGCCGAAGAAGGGGACAAACTGCGCGGCATCATCACCGACCGCGACATTGTCGTGCGCGCCGTCAGCAAAGGTGCGGACATCACAAAAGCCAAGATCAACGATTACATGAGCCCGAAACTCGTTTCGATCAATCCGTCCGAATCGGCCGAAGAAGCGGCCAAGCTGATGGCCGAACACCAGATTCGCCGTCTGCCGGTCGTCGAGGAAGGCCACATGGTTGGCATCATCTCGATCGGCGACTTGTCGGTGGTCGACATTCACGAAAACGAAGCCGCTTTTGCCCTGCACGATATCTCCACCCCGGCCCGCCCGCAGCTGTAACCGCATAGACCCGGGCGTTTTCGGCATACTAAGTTTGGTTGCACCTAAATCCCAAATCATGAGGAGGGCGATTCGATGCAAATCCGTGAACTCATGACCTCTGAAGTTGAATCCTGCTCGCCGCAGGACTCCCTGCAGCAAGTTGCGCAAATCATGTCCGATCTGGACGTCGGCATCGTGCCGATCGTTCGTGACGGCGGCTACCTCGAAGGCTGCATCACCGACCGCGACATCGTCATCCGTGCGGTTGCCAAAGGCATGGACGTCAACTCCACCCGCGTTGACGAGTGCATGAGCGAAAACATCGTGTCCTGCACTCCGGACCAATCGGCGACCGAAGCGGCGCAAATGATGGCCGACAACCAAGTCCGCCGTCTGCCGGTCGTGGAAGATGGCCGTCTGGTCGGCATCGTGGCGATCGGCGACCTGGCTGTAGAACGCGCAGCTGACGAATCGGCCGGCTACGCGCTGAGCGAAATCTCCGAACCGGCTCGCCCGGAAATGCACTAATCTTTTCAGAAAAAATGGACAAGACCCTTCGCGGGTCTTGTCCATTTGCTTGTCCTTGGGTACACTGTACCCTAAAGGAGGGACGGCCCCATGATTGCAGACCGCAGACGATTTGGGATCTGGCTAATGCTTTGCCTCGCCTGGATGCTGCTCATCTTTTACAAATCGGGACAGTCCTACGGTGAACAGGACCTGCGTCCCCTGCTCCGGCAGTGGATCGCCGAGCCGACGCTTTTGATGCTGCTTCCGAACATCGAATTTCACTATGACGGCGGGCTTGTTTCGTATCAAGACCCGTACTCGATGCTCGAATTCTTCATTCGCAAAGCCGCGCATGTGACCGAATATTTCCTGCTCGCCTTCCTCGTCTGGCGCACATTTGCCGCCACGCGGGTGCGGCGGAGCATAGCGCTGACCGTGACGGCGCTCTTGTCGATTCTGTACGCAGCGTCCGACGAGTGGCACCAGGCGTTTGTGCCGGGCCGCACCGGGCACGGCATCGACGTGTTTGTGGACAGTTTCGGCGTGCTGCTGCTCGTGCTGTTTGTGCTGGTGAGCAGACAAAAAACTCTCTCAAGATAAGCTGAGAGAGTTTTTTGATTCTTACCGCTCTTCGCCGGTGATCAGCCGGGCGCGGTCTTGCGAGCCGGTGCCGCGGCGGTCGTCCAGCCAGGCCGATTCGATCACCGCACGCATGTCTTTCATCGGAACGTCTTTCATTCCGCACGTCTCGCATTTGTCGATCAGGTATTTGACCGCTTCGTTCATCTTGGCCGGTCCGTCTTCCGTTGTATATACGGTCTCCGCATAGGAAAATGCTTCCCGCCCGAGTTGTGCCAACAGTTGTCGATTCTGTAAGGTAGTCTGGGCATCATAGTAGTTCTGCATGCGTTGTTTGAAATTTCGAAGCAGGAGCAGACCGGCGAGGACAGCAATTTGCAGCACGATGGACGCGCCGTCTTGCAGCATCCCGAGGATCTGTTCCGTCATGGTGGCATCTACCTCCCGCTTCGGATAAAGTTGTAAAAGCGCACGAGCACCGAAGCCATCTCCGCCCGTGTCACCGCTTGATTCGGGCGCCAGGTCCCGTCTTCATACCCGGTCATCACGCCCCATTCGATCACTTGGCGGATCGACTCTTCCGCCCAGGCCGGCAGGACTTCCTGACTGGGCGCCGGATTCGTCGGTGTGGCCGGCGTTGGCGTCGCAGGCGTCCCCGGCTGCGGGGTCGGGCGGGCCGGTGCGTTATATGGCAGGTCAAAAATAGCGCATACCCCCTTGCCGCTCCTTCTGCTGCGGCGATTTGATAGTCACGGGTCGCCATCCGGCTTGCTTCAGCCGCATTGGTGATAAAACCCGATTCGACCAGCACCGCATCCATCGCCGTGTCGCGCAGGACTTGGAAATCTCCATAATACACGCCGCGGTTGTTCTGCCCCGTAGCGGCGGCGATCGCGTTGACGATCCGTGAAGCCCATTGCTGGGTGCGCCCCTCGCGAGTGGAAGGATGAATCCAAATCGCCACGCCGTTTACTGCAGCCGTACTCGCCGCGTCGGTGTGCCAGGAGATAAACAAGTCTGCCTTTGCGTCATTGGCGAGGCGGGCACGGTAGGCCAGGTCCTGGCCGATCGTCCCATTAGGGTCAGGCAGCGTGTCGGTGGTCCGCGTCATGATTACGCGAAAGCCGCAGCGCTGCAGGGCATCGCGAAGCAAGAGCGAGGTCTGCAACACGAGATTCTTCTCCTGAAATCCATTGGCAACAGCTCCCGGATCTCTTCCTCCATGCCCTGGATCGATTACAACTAACGGCACTGCCCTCACTCCTTTCTAGGACAATTTCGATATCATCATATGTTTACTTCCGCCCAAGTGTGAAAAAAGCGCCCACATACGGTTAGTATGTGGGCGCTTCGAAGTTCTCAATCGTTATCGGGTGACGTGGAACACGCGCACGCCGATCTGGCGCAGGTCTTCCGTGATCGCATCGACATCAGCATCCGGCGCGACCTTAAAGGATACGCGGCGGTAACCGAAGTCCGCATCGTCATCAAGCACGAGCAGACCAAAGATGTTCGAGTACTTGCGCACAACATCGGCAAACTTGAGCAGGGAGCCTTGCATCTCCGGCATGGAGACGGTCATGCGAATGCCCGGCTTGTGCATGCCCAGCGCATCGCGCAGCATTTCGAAGTTGGCGCTGTGTGTCACGATGCCCGTAAAGGTGCCTTCCTCAGACAAAACGGCGATAAACGGCACGCGGTCGATCGCTTTCAAGATGTCTTCGATGCTGCCTTCCTCGTGGATCGTCGCGTTCTTGTTGACTGTGATCGCTTCGACCTTCATCGCATTCAGGAACTGCTCCTGGTCGGCATTGCCGCTTTCAAAATATGCCTTGTGCACGTCAGCGTAGCCGACCATACCGTAAAACGCTCCGTCCGCTACGACCGGAATATGTTGGAACCCGCAGGAATCAAGCGCCGCGAGGAGCTCTTTCAGATTCGCAGTTGGTTCGATGGTTACGACTTTATGTGCTTCTACTTTCAGCTGTTGTACAATCACCCATGACATCCCCTTTCTTCTCTCTTCTTTATCTATTCGGCGGTCCTGCAAACTTTCCTCTTACATCTGGAAAATAATTAAAGCTGCTGCCAGCACCGCCAGCGCCAGCAAATAGGCGAGCAGACCACGCAGATACTCCTTGCCTTCCAGCTTATAAAAAATCCGCAGCATGATCGCCGTCAGCACCATCGCGATGAAGGAGACGGAGAACAAAGTCAGGCTCAGCGCTTCCGTGGCCCCGCGCGCCACATATTCCCCGTTTTGGTCGACCATCATCAGCCCAAGCATCAGGTTGGAGAGGTAGGCCTGTCCGATCAGAAAGACGGGGACGGCAAACAGCCAGCGCTGCATCGAGACTTTTTTGCGGAACAAAAGGACGATCAGAATCTGTGCCAGCAGAGGCAACAGCGTATAGTAACCTAAAAAGAACAAGGCGAAATCCGGGTTGTTTTGCAGTTTCTCAAAAATGTTTTGCGTCATCAGTGTGCTCAGCCTCTCTGCCGGGTAAAGAAAAAGCTCCCCGCTTCGCGAGGAGCCTTTTGTGCGGCCGGTTTATTTGCGCTCTTCGATCGGAACGAAGGTTTGATCCACCGGACCGACATAGTCGGCAACCGGACGGATGATGCGGTTGTTTGCATACTGTTCGAGGATGTGCGCCGTCCACCCGGATACGCGGGAGATGACGAACAGCGGGGTGAACAGTTCCACCGGAATGCCCATCGCGTTGTACAGGGAGCCGGAGTACAGGTCGACGTTGTACTTCAGGTCTTTGCCCTTCTTCGCGAAGTGTTCGAGCACGACGCCTTCGGTGATCTCGGTCATTTCGTACCACTTGGTTTCGCCGACTTTCTCGGTCAGCTGCTTCGCGTAACGCTTCAGCACCAGACCGCGCGGGTCGTAAGAGCGGTAGACGCGATGGCCAAAGCCCGGAACTTTCACGCCGTTGTCGAGCTTGTTCTGAACTTCCACAGCTGCATTTTCCACGGAGTTGATCTCCATCAGCATGCGAAGCACGTCTTCGTTCGCGCCGCCGTGCAGCGGGCCTTTCAGCGCGCCGATCGCCGAGGTGACGCCGGAGTACATGTCGGACAGAGTCGCCACGGTGCAGCGTGCGGTAAAGGTGGAAGCGTTAAACTCGTGGTCAGCGTGCAGGATGAGCGCGACATCAAACGCCTCAACCGACAGCTCATCCGCCTCTTGTCCGGTCAGCATATACAGGAAGTTCGCTGCATGGCCGAGGTCGCCCCGCGGAGCCACATATTCTTTGCCTTGCTTGAAGCGGCCCACCGCTGCTGTGATCGATGCGAGCATCGACACGAGCTTGGTCGCCTGCTTGATGTGCGTTTCATGGTCCATCGACTTATCCGGATCAACCGCACCGAGGTAAGAGGCTGCTGTGCGCAGGATCTCCATGCCGGTCGGGTTCGCAGCCGAGGCGCTCAACGCTTTTACCAGTTCCAGCACATCGGACGGGATCTCACGGTTTTTCTTCAGCTCTGCATCGAGAGCTGCCAGTTCGCTCACATTCGGAAGCTTGCCGTACCACAGCAGGTAGACCACTTCTTCAAAAGAAGCTTTCCCTGCCAGATCGTTAATATCATATCCTTGATAGACGAGACGGCCTTGTTTCCCGTCTACGAGGCAGATGGAAGAATCACCTGCAACAACGTCTTGCAAACCAGCTTTCGCTTTTGCTTCAGACATTGACGAACACCTCCTGAAAAATACACTGTTTCCATATAGTCAATCCATACCCAGAATAATCCGATGTTACTTATTATACAGGACTTGGTCTCGTTGGTCGAACTTTGTGAATGGGCTTTCATTCATTTCTCGGACTGCGAAAGCCCGTAACCTTGCGAAAGCGTTTACTTCCTTGGATTTAGCCATCTTTAGGGTTCCCTGCGCACCGGGGGATATTTGTCGAATAAAAATTTTTTTTGGTGCCTTTTGGCTCCTCTATGGAAAATGTGGATAAGTTTGTACACAGTATTCCACATACAAGCCAATGGCAAAAATGCCCTTTTCCACAGTGAATCCACAACTTACCCACAAACTGTACACAGGGTATTGTGGATAATCGGAACGCTTGTTCGCTCATAAATTCCATGTTATAGTCATACCACAACCAACTCGCGCGCGGGATTTGGTAGAGTACGAGATCAGAACTGTGAGGTGAACCACCATGCATTTGCTGAGTGATGAGTACCTTGTTGAAGCCTACACCAATGCAGTGAAGCAGAAGTTGGACAGACAGTTTATCGACCTGTTATACAAGGAAGTCCAGGCACGGGGTCTTACAGTCTCTGTCAGCATCGCTTCGTAACCTACCGTTCCCCAGAATGTTCGACAGAGCATTATCTTGATTGAGAAGGCCTGTTCTACCGGGGAACGGGCCTTTCTCATGAACTTTTCCGGTTACAGCTCTTCTTCTTTCATTAAATACAACGTCAGCTCTTCACGGTTATGGAACAGTTGCTTGGCTTTGAGCAGCACCAGCTGCGGCTCGAGGTTCTCCAGCGTTTCTCTGACCGTCTGAAACGGCTTCTTGTGCATCAGCTTGACCGTGATCACCGCCACCCCGCCCGTCTCTAAGGCGGGTAACAGTTCGGCCACCAGCTTGCTCATCTGCTTCGGGCTCCAGCTCATGTCGCACACAAGCAGATCGAACGCCCCTTCTGCAAAAACAACGTCCCCCGCGTTCTTTTGCAGGATGGTGAGGTTGGGATGTCCGGACAGGGATGGGTGCAGCGCACCCGGATCGACGGCGGTCACTTGCAAGTCCCGCTCCAAGAGCAGCGAAGTCCAGCCGCCCGGCGCGGCCCCGATATCAAGCGCGCTGCGGAACTGGGAGAGGTCGAGATGGAACCTTTCTTCCGCTTCCAAGAGCTTAAACTTGGCGCGCGATACCTGCTCCTCTTCTTTGCGGTACCGCACCATTCCCCCGTTCCAATCGGATAGATTTTCATAAGGCGTGGAGATTCCGAAATAGCACGTGCCGTCCGTCAAGTACACGGAGATGATCTTGTCGGCGCCGCGGACAACCGGCTCCACGCTTTGTTCTTGTTCCAAGATCGGGTCGAGCGCGTCTTTCACGCCAAACGGCGTGTAGGCAAACTTGACCTCTTTGACTTTGCGGGCCTGCACCGCCACCTTTTCGCCGGCCGCAAAAGGGCGCAGCTCCTGCATGAACTGAATCAGGCGCATCAGATCGTCTGCCGTCTTGCCCAGCGGCAGTTCATGCTGCACAGGCTGAATGTGGCGCAGGAAGATCGGCTCGTGTTCGAGCAGCGCTGCGGTCACCTCTTCGGCCGGGGCCGGCGCATCGATCAGAAACACTTCGCCCGCTTCGAGATAACGGAATTTAACGCCCGGAAACAGGCGGCGAATCTCTTCTTGTGCGTACTGGGCAAAACCAAAATTAGCTGATCCGATAAAACGAGATGAAGTCATAAGTTCCTCCAAACGAACATTCTGCTGTTGCTCTTCTATGTATTCTTCTCAGTATAGCAAACAACATGTGACTTTTTCCTTATAAAAATGGTTGCAGAGAGCGGCATCGTCCGATATGCTTTTTTTATTAAAGGAGTTGGGGTTAGATGCAGCGTTTTGTAGTTGAACCGATCTTATTTGCAATGTTTGGCGAACTGTTATTTCCGACGGAGCCAATCGAATATATCATCCCCTACTCGACCGTCATGGAACTGTATGATTTGCGGGAGAGCGAGGAAGTCATCTCCGATCCGCGGGAAAACGAGCGCGTCAAAGCCAATTTGGAGAAGATCATCCAATTCTTTGAGCAGCCGTTTGTGTCCAAGAAGCTCGACAAGTCCCTGCGCGTGCCGTGGCAGAAGAGCCGTCCGATTCTCTTTAATGAGAACGTGACCTTCACCGTCGTCAACGCCTTGGACAATGCCGAATACGGCGAAGGATTTGACCCGGTGGAAACGGAGCTCATCTTGTTGGCCCGACGGGAAAATGTCCCCTTGATCACCGACCAGCTGCAGTTTCAGCAGCGCATCGTGGAAACGCGCATCGGGATCACGGTGATCGACGTCGCCGATTTTGGCTTTCTTGTCGATGATCAGTTGGTTGAAGAGCTGGAGATGTTCGAAGAGGACACCGTGCTGGAACAAGCGCCCGTCAACTCGTTAGAAGCGCAGGAAGGCGCCTTGAGCGCCGCCGAAGAGCGTGCTGTCAACTCGAAGTCCAACAAGATGCTGCCATGGGTGATCGGCGGATTTGGCTTGATTTTGGTGCTGTTTGTCTTCAGTTTCTTTCAGTGAAAAAGCTCTGCACACATTTCTCGTGTGACAGAGCTTTTTTTGTGGAATGCTGTAGAAGTGTTGCCACATAGATTTCACTACGGTACAATTAGCCAAAATACAGTAACCTTCGCAAAACAGGAGGCCAAACCCCATGGCAAAGACTCGTGACCGCATCCTCTTCAGCCGTGAAGCGATCCAAACCCGGGTCGCCGAACTCGGCACGCAATTGTCCCAAGATTATAAGGACGGCGAGGTCGTCGTCATTTCCCTTCTGCGCGGGAGCTTCGTGTTCACCGCCGACCTGGTGCGGGAGATCACCGTTCCGGTCAACGTGGACTTCATGACCACGTCCAGTTACGGCCACGGCGAGCACAGCACCGGGCGCGTGGAGATCGTCACCGACATCCGCACCGACATCGCCGGCAAAGACGTGCTGGTCTGCGATGACATTCTCGACACCGGCATCACCATGCGTGGCGTGCTCGACCACTTGGCTGCCAAGAATCCCAAGAGCCTGAAGACCTGCACCTTCCTCGACAAGCCGTCCCGCCGTCTGGTGGACGTGCCGCTCGACTACACCGGCTTTACGATCGAAGACCTGTTTGTGGCCGGCTACGGCCTCAACCTGGGCGATTATGCCCGCAACCTGCCGTACATCTTCGTCCGCGAAACGGTGGAAGACTAGCAGGCAGAACATACAAAGAAGCCCGATCCCCTTATTGAGGGATCGGGCTTTTTTGATCAGATCTTGTGCTTTTTCGTCGGAAGGGGTTCGACCAGATCGCGGTACTCGTGTCCCGCCGGCATGCGGTCGAGTTCAAAGTCCTCTTGCTCTGCGCGGGTCGTGCCGTCGATCGCGTCACCCGACAGGAAGTCGTTCTTCATGTTTTCATGCGTCAGAGGCTTGTGCAGGTTGCCAAGACGATCCCGATAGGTCTCGCGTTGTGTCATCAGCCATTCCCCCTTTCGCGTTTAGTGTCCGTTCTCGCCAAAGGGGGCATACGATCAAAAATCTGGATAGAGCTCCTGATACTTTTCGTAGGAAAAGCTGACGCGCTGTATGTAATGCCTGGTCTCTCCGACCGGGATCTTCTCCGAAGTCGCGAGCGTTCCGTCCCAGACGCCTTCTTTCATCCAGCGGGAGACGCGCCCTTGCCCGGCGTTGTAAGCGGCGATGGCAGCCGCCTGATTGCCGTCAAACTGCTTGAGCAGATAGGCGACATACCACGAGCCCATGCGGATGTTCGTCTCCGGATCGGACAGGTCCTCGGTGCCGCTGTAAGGAATGTCGCTTTCCCGCGCGATCCAGTCGGCCGTCTCCGGCATCAACTGCATCAGGCCGACCGCACCTACTTTGGAGACGTTTTCGGCGCGGAATTTGCTTTCCACACGGATGATTGCGGCGACGAGCAGCGGGTCGATCCGATTGTATTCGGCCGCCTCACGGATCGTCGCTTCGTGGTGGATCGGGTAGATAAAACGCCAAAACCAGTCGCTGCCGACGGCAAGCACGATCAGCAAGATCAGGCCGAGAATGACGGCGACTTTGCGTTTGGCTTGGGGCGTGAGTACCCAGGAGATGCGGGGCCAGATCACCTCGCCGACCTCTCCCGTTGGAGGCGGGTCAATTCGGCCCAGACCTCCTGCACCTGCCGCTGTGTTTCCTCGATCGTGCCCCGGTTGTCGATCAGGAAGTCGGCGTAGCGCTTTTTCTCCTCAATCGGCATCTGTGCGGCGATGCGTTTTTCCGCCGCTTCTGCCGACAGCTCGTCCCGTTTCAGAAGACGCGCATATTGCGTCTCCCGATCTACATAGACAACAACTGTCTTTTCCACCTCTTGATAGATCCCCGTCTCGATCAACAGCGGGATATCCCAGATGATGATCGCCCGACTGTCGCGGGCGAGTGTTGCTCGTGTCTGTTCATCGCGCGCCTCGCGGACGCGCGGGTGCACGATGGCATTGAGTTTCAGCCTGTTTTCTTCATTTCCGAAAACCAGCGACCCAAGCTTGGCGCGGTCCAGTTCGCCGTTTGGCAACAGCACCTCTTTGCCAAAATGATCGACGATCTCTTGGAACGCCTGCTGGCCGGGCTGCTGGACCTCGCGCACGATCTTATCTGCATCGACGATGACGGCTCCTGCGTCCGCGAACATCTTCGAAACGGTGCTTTTTCCTGTTGCTATCGAGCCGGTCAGACCTACGATCATAGAGAGCCTCCTGTCACCGCTTAAAAGAATTTCGAAATGCCGATCAAGATCAGCATGACGCCTGGGATATAGACCATCTTGCGCAGCAGGCGCGCATCTGCAAAGCGCATGCCGACCCGCAGTCCCGTATAGATGAACACCAGGTTCATCACGGCGATCGTCAGCGCTGTCGAAATGGAATGAAATCCGATCAGGCTCGCCCCGACACCCGCTCCAAAGCCGTCCATCGACAAAGCAAAGCCAAGGATCAAGCCTTCCTTGACCGAGATGTCGCCGGAGCGGTCAACGTCTGCAGATGACGGCGTGCGCAGGATCTGAATGACCAGACCGATCTTTTTCAGTTCCACGTGCAAAACGGTCTTGTGTTCTTCTTCTGCCGGCTGGAGGGACGCTTCCTGCGTCTGCTCCTCAGCTACCGGGTCCTTTTCCTTCTGGGTCAAAATGTTATAGATCGCAAAACTGCCGACGCCAATCAAGATGACCGCCCCAAACGTTTTGGCAAAGGAGGGGGTCAAATACATCGAAAGCACGTCGCCAAGCTGCATCGCAACCAAGATCATCGTCGCCGAACAGAGCGTAACGACAAGCAGGGACCACAGAGGAAAGCGGATTTTGCGGAGTCCGTAAGTCAAGCCTACGCCGAAGCCGTCGAGTGAGACAGCAAACGCAAGCACCAGCAGGGAAAAATAGTGAAGCACGCTTGACTCCTCCTTCCCTCAATCTGCCAACATGATATGCGCAGGAGGGAAAAAGGGTGTTCACCTACTTGTCCAGCGGCTGACACGACGGGCAGAAGTGCGTGCCCCGCCCGCCGATGCGGGTCTTGGCGATCTCCGTGCCGCAGTTGGGGCACGGGTTGTCTTCATGGCCGTAGACTTTGAGGAGATGCTGCATGCCGCCCTCTTGTCCGTAGCCGTTTACGTATGACTTCACCGAGGAGCCGCCGAGCTCCACCGACTGGGCGAGGACCGCGACGATCGCCGCATGCAAACGTTCGATCTGTTCGCTTTGCAGGTCGGGTCCGCTCGCTTCCGGGTGGATGCCCGATTGAAAGAGCACCTCATCTACATAGATATTGCCAAGCCCGGCCACAAATGTCTGATCGAGCAGCAAAACTTTGATCTTGCCGCTCCGGCGGTTTTTCAGCGCCGTCTGCAGGACGTCTGCGGTAAACGATTCGGCCAGCGGCTCCGGGCCAAGCGAGGCCAGTCCGGGCAGCAAGGCGTATTCGCCGCGCGGAAGCAGATCCATCGTGCCGAACTGGCGCACGTCTTTGTAGCGCAGTTCCGTGCCATCGGTGAAATGGAAGATGACGTGCGTGTGCTTCTCCATCGGCTCGTCCGAGCGGTAGATGCCATAGCGGCCTTCCATGCGCAGGTGCGAGACCAGCGTGTACGGCCCGATGCCAAGCAGCAGGTATTTGCCGCGGCGCTCCACCGCGTCGATGGTGTGGCCTTGCAGCATGAGGGCGAACTGCTGCACATCATCGGGCATCCGAATGATGCGCGGCAGGCTCACCGTCACATGATCGATCGTTTTGCCGAGGACCAGCGCTTCCAGCCCCCGGCGGACGGTCTCAACCTCCGGCAATTCCGGCATGAGGCTTCATCCTTTCTCTTGCTGACTTATGCTCATGCAGCCCGGCACGCTTGCAGTTCGCTTGCAAGCTCTTGCGGCCGCATTGCTTGTTGTCGATGCTGTTACTTTGCTTCGTACCAGGTATCGCCGACGTTGATGTCCGCTTTGAGCGGAACGGAGAGCACTGTGACATGCTCCATCTCTTGGCGGACGAGGCCTTTGAGCTGCTCGATTTCATCGGGCGGGCACTCAAAGATCAATTCATCGTGCACCTGCAGGAGCATTCTGGCGCGCAGCTTCTGCTCTTTCATCGCTTCGTGGATGCTGACCATCGCTTTTTTGATGATATCGGCAGCGGTGCCTTGGATCGGCGTGTTCATCGCCGTGCGCTCGGCAAAGCTGCGGATGTTAAAGTTGGATGCTTTGATATCCGGCAGATGGCGCTTGCGCCCGAGCAGCGTGGTGACATACTCGTCGCGGCGGGCCTGCTCGACGACATCTTCCATATAACGCTTCACGCCGGGGAATTTCGCAAAATAGCTCTCGATAAATGCCCCCGCCTGCTTGCGCGGAATGTTCAGGTTCTGGGACAAGCCAAAATCAGAAATCCCGTACACGATCCCAAAGTTAACCGCTTTCGCCGCCCGGCGCATGTTCGAATCCACCTCTTCCGGCGACACTTCAAACACTTGCGTCGCGGTGCGGGTGTGGATGTCCTCATCATGCACAAACGCATCGATCATGTTCTCATCGCCCGAGATGTGCGCGAGAATCCGCAGCTCGATCTGCGAATAGTCGGCCGCGAGGATCTTCCACTCCGGATCGGTCGGCACAAAAACATGGCGCAGACGACGCCCTTCTTCTGTGCGGATCGGGATGTTCTGCAGGTTCGGCTCGGTGGACGACAGACGGCCCGTCGCCGTCAGCGCCTGGTTGAACTGCGTGTGCACGCGGAAGAGGTCCCCCGCCTGGCGCGCCGCATTCAACAGCCCTTCCACATAAGTGGATTGCAGCTTGCCCAATTGGCGGAAGTCGAGAATCTTCTGCACGACCGGCGAGTGCTCGGCCAATTTTTCCAGCACATCGGCCGATGTGGAATAGCCGGTCTTGGTCTTCTTCGATGCCGGCAGCCCCATTTTGTCAAACAGCACTTCGCCAAGCTGCTTCGGGGAATTGAGGTTGAACTCCAGCCCGGCCAGCTCGAAGATTTCCTTTTGCAACGCTTCGATGCGCTCTTTCAAGTTCTCCCCAATCTCTTTGAGCTCCTCTGTGTCGATGCGCACGCCGGACGCTTCCATATCGGCCAGCACAAACGACAGAGGCAGTTCGAGATCGCGGTACAACGGCATCAAGTCGCTCGTCTCCAGCGCCACTTCGAGCAGCTCTTTCAAATGCGCATTGGCCGCTGCGACGGAGCCTGCCAGCTTGGCGCGCTCTTCGACGGAGACTTCGACCTTTTTCTTCGCCGTGCCTTTCGGGAGCGGCTCGATTCTCCAGCCGATGTGATGCTCGATCACATCAAACAGGTCGGGTGTGCCGTCAGACGGCGACAGCAGATAGGAGCCGAGCAGAGAGCAGAACACGTTGCAGTCCAGCTCGATCCGTTGGGTCTTCAGCGCCGCGCAGACCGCCTTCACATCATAAAAGACCTTGCTCTTACCCCCATCTTGCAACAGCGCCACCACTTCATTGGGCAGCATGCCGTCGAACGGCATGTACCAGGCGGCGTCTTTGGTCGCCAAAGCCAGCCCGTGGATCTCGCCGAGCTGATAGTTCCCTTCCAAGTCGAGGTACAGCCCGACCGTCTCCGGCAGGATGTCGATGATGCTGCGGAGTTCATCTGCGCCGATGATCTGCGTGACCACCACTTCATGCAGCGGTGCAGCCGGCTCTGCTGCCGACTCCGATTCGGTGCCGCCTTGCGGGAGTCGATCGAGCAGCGACTTAAATTCCAGCGCTTTGAAGATCTCGCGCACTTTCCCCGCATCATAGGATTCGAAACGATAGGACTCAAAATCGATGTCGAGCGGAATTTCACGGTTGATCGTCGCGAGTTGCTTGGACATGCGTGCGGAATCGGCATGCTCACGCAGCTTTTCCTGCAGCTTTTTGCCCGGCGCTTCGTCCGCATGTTCAAGCACTTCTTCGACGCTCGGGAACTGAGCCAGCAGTTTCAGCGCCGTCTTCTCCCCCACACCCGGGATGCCCGGGATGTTGTCTGACGTATCGCCCATCAGGCCTTTCAAGTCGATGATCTGCTGCGGAGTCAGGCCGTAGCGCTCCGCAATCTCTTTTTCCGTGTATTTCTCTGTCTCGGAGATGCCTTTGCGGGTCAGCATCGTCGTCACATGATCGGAGACAAGCTGCAACAAATCTTTGTCCCCGGTGACGACCAGCGACTCATAGCCTTGTGCTTCCGCTTCTTTGGTGATCGTGCCGATGATGTCGTCCGCTTCATGGCCTTCGACTTCTACATAAGGAATGTCGAAGCTGTCCAAAATCGAGCGCACGATCGGGAACTGCTCGCGCAGTTCGCCCGGCGTCTTCTCACGCGTTCCTTTATACTCTGCATAGATCTCTTGGCGTACGGTGGCCTTGCCTTTATCAAACGCCACCATTAGGTGCGTCGGCTGCTCGTCCTGCAAGAGACGCAGGAGCATCGTGGTAAAACCATACGCTGCGTTCGTATACTGCCCTTTGCTGTTCGACAGCGGCGGCAGTGCAAAAAAAGCCCGGTATGTAATGGAGTTCCCGTCAATGAGAACTAATTTCTTTTTATCGGTCATGTCTCCACCTCGTAGAAAGGTATGTGCTTCGTTTATTGTAGCATAATGAAAAGTAAAAAAGCACACCCGAAGGTGTGCTTCTTAGAACGGATCTTAGCTGTAGAGCAGGCAAGCCACGTGGTGGCCCGGCTCAACTTCTTTAAGTTCCGGAGTGATCTGTGCGCATTCCGGCATTGCTTTCGGGCAACGGGTACGGAAGCGGCAACCGGACGGCGGGTTAACCGGGGACGGAACGTCGCCTTCCAAGATGATGCGCTCACGAGTACGCTCGATTTCCGGATCCGGAATCGGAATTGCAGACAAGAGTGCTTCCGTGTACGGATGCATCGGCTTGCGGTACAGTTCGGTCGCTTCGGTAACTTCGACGAGTGCACCGAGGTACATAACGCCGATACGGTCGGAAATGTGCTTAACCATTGCCAAGTCATGCGCGATGAAGAGGTAGGTCAGACCGCGCTCTTCTTGCAGGTTCTTCATCAGGTTAACAACCTGCGCCTGGATGGAAACGTCCAGTGCGGAGATCGGTTCGTCCGCGATGATGAACTGCGGCTCGATCGCCAGGGAGCGAGCGATACCGATACGCTGACGCTGACCGCCGGAGAATTCGTGCGGGAAGCGGGAAGCGTGCTCTTCGTTCAGACCAACGGTTTTGAGCAGTTCGTAGATGCGTTCCAGACGTTGACGGCCGGACATCAGCTTGTGGATGTCGATGCCTTCGCCGATGATGTCACCGACGGTCATACGCGGGTTGAGCGATGCGTACGGGTCTTGGAAGATCATTTGCATGTCGCGGTTGAATTTCTTCAAGTCGCGGCCATGTACTTTATGAACGTCTTGGCCGTTGAACTTAACGGTACCTGCAGTTGCATCGTACAGACGGATGATCGTACGACCGGTGGTGGATTTACCGCAACCAGACTCGCCAACCAGACCGAAAGTTTCACCGCGCTTGATCGAGAAGGAGACGTTGTCGACAGCCTTCAGGATCGTGCCACGGCCCAAGTCAAAGTGCTTGGAGAGGTTCGAAACCTCAAGAATGTTATCAGTACCCGTTTGGGTCGGGTTTGCAACAGTCGATGTAGCATTAGCCATTGTGGTTACCTCCCCCTACTTCTACTGGACGTTCAACTTTCGGAGCGTTCGGGTGGAGAAGCCAGCAAGCAGCCGCGTGGTTTTGGTCGATCTTAGTCATTTCCGGATCCTGCTCCATGCAGATCTCCATCGCGTACGGGCAACGCGCAGCAAATGCGCAGCCTTTCGGCGGTGCGATCAGGTCCGGCGGGGTGCCGTCGATCGGGATGAGATCTTCATCTTTGGAGGAGTCCAGACGCGGAACGGAACGCAGGAGACCCCAGGTGTACGGATGTTGCGGGTTGTAGAAGACATCGTCGATCGTGCCGTTTTCTACAACTTTGCCCGCGTACATAACGACTACCTTTTGTGCAACGTCAGCAACAACGCCCAGGTCATGGGTGATGATGATGATCGAAGCGCCGGTCTTCTCTTGCAGGTCACGCATCAGGTCGAGGATCTGCGCTTGAATCGTAACGTCGAGCGCGGTGGTCGGCTCGTCGGCGATCAGGAGCTTCGGGTTACAAGCCAGCGCGATTGCGATCATAACACGCTGACGCATACCGCCGGAGAATTGGTGCGGGTACTGCTCAACGCGGGATTCCGGGTTCGGAATGCCTACGAGGCGCAGCATTTCGATCGCACGCTCACGAGCTGCTTGACGGGACAGACCTTGGTGCTTGATCAAGCCTTCTGCAATCTGAGCGCCAACCTTCATGGTCGGGTTCAGAGAAGTCATCGGGTCCTGGAAGATCATGCCCATCTCAGAACCACGAACGTTCTCCATTTCTCTATCGGTCAGCTTTGCGATGTCGGTTTTGCCGTCGAACACGATCTGCGAACCTGCTTTGATCTCACCCGGCGGGGTTTGAATGAGGCGCATGATCGCTTGGGAGGTTACGGATTTACCGCAACCGGACTCACCAACGATCGCAAGGCATTCGCCTTTTTTCAGATTGAAGGTAACGCCGCGTACGGCTTGAACTTCACCGGCATAGGTGTGGAACGATACCTTCAAGTCTTTGACTTCTAAGATGTTGTTCATGGGCATTACCCTCCTTATTTACGAAGTCTCGGGTCGAGTGCGTCACGCAGACCGTCACCCAGAAGGTTGAAGGACAGCATGATGCAAGCGAACACCACAGACGGGCAGATCAGACGGAACGGGAAGTTACGCATCGATTGCACGCCGTCGTTTACCAGAGAACCGAGAGATGCGAGCGGAACTTTGATCCCCAGACCGATGAAGGACAGGAATGCTTCCGCGAAGATCGCGCCCGGAACGGTAAACGTGATCTGTACAATGATGATCCCCAGTGCGTTCGGAATCAGGTGGCGCAGGATGATGCGCCACGGGCTTGCGCCCAAGGTGCGAGCAGCGAGTACGTACTCTTGCTCTTTCAGGGACAGGATCTGACCCCGTACGAGACGGGCCATACCCACCCAGCCGACTGAAGCCATCGCAAGGATGATGGTGAAGATACCCGGACCCATGACCATGATCAGCAAGATGATCAGGATGAGGTACGGAATACCGTAAACGATCTCAACGAAACGCTGCATGACATCATCGATACGGCCGCCGAAGTACGCGGAGATACCGCCATACAGGATACCGATCACAAAGTCAAGGAATGCAGCAACGATACCGATAAACAGCGAGATACGAACGCCCCACCATACGCGAACCCATTGGTCACGGCCGAAGTCGTCGGTGCCAAACCAGTGGTCAACGGACGGAGATTGGTTACGAACTTGCAGGTCTTGCTCTTGGTAGTGGTACGGCTGGACTTCCGGACCGGCGATCGCCAGAACGGCCAGCATAACCAACAGGATCAAGCCGATCATTGCTGCTTTGTTTTTCTTCAGGCGGCGCCACGCGTCAGCCCAGTAGGAAACGGAAGGGCGAACGACGCGCTCTGCATCGGTTTGCTTCTGCGCCAGTTTAAACTTGTCTTGAGTAACAGGTTGCATCGTTTATTTCCCACCTTTCGCCAGACGGATACGCGGGTCGACAACCCCGTACAGGATATCTGTCACGATGATAGCGAGAATGAGGAGACCCGAGTAGAAGATCGTCATACCCATGATCATCGTGTAGTCATTCGTCGTGATAGAGTTAACGAAGTGCTTACCCATGCCCGGAACTGCGAAGATCTGTTCAACGACGAGGGTACCGGTCATGATGCCGACGGTGAGCGGGCCCAGGATCGTGATGATCGGCAGAATCGCATTTCGAACGGTATGCTTGATAACGATCGAGATGCGGGAAAGACCTTTGGAACGAGCGGTCTTAATGTAGTCTTGGTTGACTACGTCCAGCATGGAAGTACGCATCATACGTGCCATGGTAGCCAGTGTGCCAAACGCCAGTGTGATGGTCGGCAGAATGACGTATTCCGGACCTTTCCACAGCGCCGGCGGCAGCCAGCCGAGTTGAACCCCGACGTAGTACGAAAGCAACGGCCCGATTACGAAGGCCGGAACGGATACGCCGACAATCGCGGTAAACATTGCAAAATAGTCGAGGCCTTTGTTGTGGTTCAGCGCTGCGACGATACCAAGGGTCAAACCGATGACAACGGCAACGACAATCGAGTAGAGACCAAGTTCAGCAGACGTCGGGAACGTCTGGCCGATGATTTCATTAACAGTACGTGTCGGATAGAAGAAGGATACGCCAAGGTCACCGGTGACGATGTTCGACAGGTAGCGACCGTATTGCACCCAGATCGGGTCATCAAGACCGTAGTGGTCCATCAAGATAGCTCTTGTGGTGTCATTCAGACGTTCAGACGCGGCGAACGGATCGCCCGGAAGGTTATGCATCAAGATAAAGGTCAGAGAAACGATTACCCAAAGGGTGATCAAACCGTAAAGTACACGACGGAGGATAAAACGAAGCACAACCACACCTCCCAAAGAATTTTTTTTGTTATTTGTGGTTTTGGTTGAGATACGACTTTTAGTCTACTTGTATCTCTGTTTTTTCGCTAGTGGCTTTTTGCTGGCAATTGTGAGTCAGGGCGCCCCCAGCGCCGCTGTCCTCAGCTTTCAGAGAACCTTGTTACTTTCTCCCAGTCCGTATTGGAAGCTGCTTCATGGAAGCGGTTTCGCACATGTTGCATTCAGCATCCAAGTCCGGGACTCACTCACTCCTCTTCCCCGGCTCCCCCCTTTTCCTGAAATCTCATGTAAGTGTTTAGTAATTGTATGGTAAGGCTCCAGCCTAATACCCGAAAGGAATGATTCAAGAGTTTTTAAAAGACAGATTATTCATAAAAAATTATAGTCTAATCTGCCTTTCTCGTCCACTAGTAAAATTACGAGTGGATCGAGGCAATTATGCAAGAGATTCACAGGTCACTTTTAAATAAGTTCTAGATTCTGAATCTTTGGTGCAAATCTACGAATCAGCCACAAGTTATACAATATCATAAAGATGTTATACATGCGAGTCATTTGTGGCTAAAATTCGTCAAGATTCTAGAATATTTCTAGATAGATTCGACATTTTTCTACATCATTCAATGCTTTTTAGCTGTCAGCTAAGGGACTCGCTAAGATTTCTGCTTAATTTCATTGTACTACAGACACGAAAAAAATTCCCCAGAATTTTCTAACTTCTGGGGAATTTTAGCAAATTGTAATCTACCTGTAATCCTTTTGTTACGAAACTACCTGCCTTCTACAACGGCAATGACCTTGCGGACAGAGTCGGCCGACTTGTCGAGCGCGGTTTTCTCGTCTGCAGTCAGTTCCAGTTCGAAGACTTTCTCGATGCCGTTTTTGCCGAGCAGGGTCGGAACGCCCATGAACAAGTCGTTGTAGCCGTATTCGCCTTCGAGCAGTGCGATGGACGGCAGAATGCGCTTCTTGTCCTTGAGAATCGCTTCGGTCATCTGAGCGAGCGATGCAGCCGGAGCATAGTAAGCCGAACCGTTGCCGAGCAGCTGCACGATCTCGCCGCCGCCAACGCGTGCGCGTTGCACGATCTCTTCGAGACGGCCGGCCGGGATCAGCTTCTCCAGCGGAATGCCGCCTGCGTAAGAGTAACGAACGAGCGGTACCATGTCATCGCCGTGTCCGCCAAGCACGAAGCCTTGGATGTCTTCCACAGACACGCCAAGCTCCATAGCGATGAAGGAACGGAAACGCGCGGTGTCGAGAACACCAGATTGTCCGATCACGCGGCTCTTCGGGAAACCGGAAGTCTTGTAAGCCACATAGGTCATCGCGTCAACCGGGTTGGACAGGATCATCAAAATCGAGTTCGGAGAGTACTTCACAACTTGTTCGGTAACGGACTTCACGATACCCGCGTTGGTTGCCACAAGGTCATCACGGCTCATGCCCGGCTTGCGGGCGATGCCTGCGGTGATGATGACCACATCGGAGTCTGCCGTGTCTTCGTAGTTGGAGGTGCCGGTGATGTTTGCGTCAACGCCGAGAACCGGGGTTGCTTCAAACATGTCGAGCGCCTTGCCCTTGGTCGGGCTCTCCAGCTGCGGGATGTCGAGCAGAACGATGTCGCCAAGTTCTTTTTGTGCCAGGAACAGTGCGGTGGTGGCGCCGGTAAAACCTGCGCCGACGATGGTGATCTTGTTACGCTTCATGGTCATGATGGTTCCCTCCACTCACAATTTGATTGTTTATGTGGTGATGAACTTACAGGTTTTTGATCAGCGCATCCGCAAATTCGGAGCACTTGACTTCGTTTGCGCCTTCCATCAGGCGTGCAAAGTCATAAGTGACCGTCTTCTGGTCGATCGCCTTTTCCAGTGCGGCAACGATCATGTCAGCCGCTTCCTGCCAGCCGAGGAATTCGAGCATCATGACGCCGGAGAGGATGACGGAGCCCGGGTTTACCTTGTCGAGGCCAGCATACTTCGGCGCGGTGCCGTGGGTTGCTTCGAATACCGCATGGCCGGTGACGTAGTTAATGTTAGCACCCGGAGCGATACCGATACCGCCAACTTGGGCAGCCAGTGCGTCGGAGATGTAGTCGCCGTTCAGGTTGAGGGTCGCGATCACATCATACTCAGCCGGACGGGTGAGGATCTGTTGCAGGAATGCGTCTGCGATCACGTCTTTTACGATGATCTTGCCTGCAGCTTCTGCAGCGGACTGCGCCTTGTTCGCAGCTTCGGTGCCTTCTGCGTCCTTGATGCGGTCGTACTGCGCCCAGGTGAATACCTTATCAGCGTATTCACGCTCGGCCACTTCATAACCCCAGTTCTTGAACGCGCCTTCGGTAAACTTCATGATGTTGCCTTTGTGCACGAGGGTCAGGGACTTGCGGTTTTGCGCGATGGTGTAGTCAAGCGCTGCGCGCACGAGGCGCTCGGTGCCTTCTTGAGATACCGGCTTGATGCCGATGCCGGAAGTTTCCGGGAAGCGGATTTTCTTCGCGCCCATCTCTTCGCGCAGGAACTTGATCACTTTTTTCACTTCTTCGGTGCCTTCTGCGTACTCGATGCCGGCATAGATGTCTTCGGAGTTTTCACGGAAGATCACCATGTCGACTTGCTCCGGATGTTTGACCGGGGACGGAACGCCGTTGAAGTAGCGAACCGGACGCACGCATGCGAACAGGTCGAGCTCTTGGCGCAGCGCAACGTTCAGGGAACGGATGCCGCCGCCAACCGGAGTGGTCAGCGGGCCTTTGATGCCGACGAGGAATTCGCGGAATGCGGTCAAGGTGTCATTCGGCAGCCATTCGCCCGTTTGGTTGAATGCCTTTTCGCCTGCGAGAACTTCAAACCACTCAAGTTTCTTCTCGCCTTTGTACGCTTTCTCAACAGCAGCTTCGAAAACGCGAACGGAAGCGTTCCAGATGTCCGGACCGGTGCCGTCCCCTTCGATAAACGGAATGATCGGGTTGTTCGGGACGTTCAACTTGCCATTTTCGATGGTGATCTTTTGACCTTTTGTCGGAGCCGTGTACTTTTCAAACATAATTTCGACCTCCTGGCTATGTATAGATATATGATTGGGTAAGGCGACGCTATTGTCTCCTTACCCGCTGTTGAACATGTGAGTTAAAAATCCATGCATGTAAATCATACCATAGGATTCAGGGCATGAACAAGTGGATTTTTCGTACTCCGAACCATTGTTTCACCCAGTGAAACCCTCTTGAGTTTTCGGCTCGGCGCTCTGCTTCTTTTGCGTGGCCAGAAACAGCCAGATGCCGCTCATGATGATCGCGCCGCCGACCCATTGCGCCCAGGTGACTCCTTCGCCGAGCAGCAGGTACGCCAAAATGGTCGCCCCGATCGGCTCCCCTAAGATCGCCATCGAGATCGCAGCCGCGCTGACGTACTTCAGGAGCCAGTTGAACAGCGTATGCCCAAAGACGGTCGGGATGACGGCCAGCAGGACGAACAGGAGCCATTCCCGGCCGCTGTAGTCCACCAAAGAATAGCCTTCCCCAATACAGTAGAAAAACATAACGATGATCGAAAATACGTAGACGAGCAGCGAATAGACCATCGAGGACATCGCCCCGCGCAGATACTGGCCGATGACCAGATAGCCGCTGACGACAAACGTGCCGAGCAGGGACAAGAGATCGCCCCACAGCGCCATCCCGCTGATCTGCAGGTCGCCCCAGCCGATGAACGTGCTCCCGACGATGGCGATGCCGGCACCCGCCCAGGCCTGCCAGGACGTGCGCTCTTTGAGCGTGACATACGCCATCGCCATGACGAAGATCGGCTGCAGCGTGATCAGGATGGTCGAGGAAGCGACCGTCGTGTATTTGAGCGATCCAATCCAGAAGATAAAGTGGAACGCCAGAAACACGCCGGACAGCGCGACGAGCAGCCACGTGCGCAGGCTCATCCCCCGCAGTTCCGCCCGCGCCCCTTTGGTCAGCAAAAACGGGCCGAGCAGCAAAAATGTAAACACGAGCCGGTACAGCCCGAGAATGGCGGCCGGCGCCGTCGACCATTTGATGATGATCGCCGAAAACGAGACGGCCAGCACGCCGATCAGCATAAACAAGAGAGGTGAAACGGGCAGCTTGTTCTTATTTTCTTCCATACGTGTAAAAGCCTCTTTCTAGAATCTGCGGTAAAACGAGTAGTTCCCGTTTTGCATCATTTTCATCAGATATACCTTGATCAGGCGTTTCGGAATCTCCCGTGTGCCGGGGAGCAGCATCATCATCCCGACGATGTCAGACAGGAAGCCGGGCGTGAGCAGCAGCGTCCCGCCGACCAAAAGACAAGCCCCGTCGAGCAGCGAATCACCGGGGAGTGATCCCATCTGCATCTCGCGGCTGATCTGGCGCAAGGTGTTTCGGCCCTGCACTTTTAGCAGGTACGCCCCCAGCGCCGACATGGCGATGACCAGGAAAAAGGTCAGCCAGCCGCCGATGACTTGTCCGACTTGAATCAATGTGAAAATCTCCAGCGCCGGCACGACGATAATCAAAATGAGGAACAGGCGCATCATCTGGAACTCACCGCTTTTTGTTGCATCAATTCGTACAGATCCGGCAAAATGCGGTTGATCCGCTGCACTTGGCCTTCGCGGTTGATGAAGACATGCTCCGTCTTGCCGCTGACCAGCTTTTCGCCGTCCGTTGCACGGGTGACTTCATAGCCGAAAGTCATGCGCAGTTTGGAAAGCGTGTCGATCCAGATCTTGATCCGCACCAGATCGTCGTACTTGGCCGATGCGTGATATTTGCACCACACTTCTGTCACCGGAAGCAGCCAGCCTTGTTCTTCCATGCTGCGGTAGGACAGACCGTATTCACGCAGCCACTCGGTGCGGCCGACTTCAAACCAATTCAGATAGTTGGCGTGGTAGACGATGGCCATCTGGTCGGTTTCCTGATAGCGCACGCGCAGCTCCACTTCATAAAATTCAGCCATGTATTTCCCCTCCTCTGCACGATGCTCTTATTATAGCAAAAAAGCTCCTTTGCCAGTTTGCAAAGGAGCTTTTTCTTTATCTCTTTCAATTAAATAACGTGTGCCACGCCTTCATAGATCAAACCTGATTTCGAATCGACGGTGACGACCATGCCGGTCTTCAGCTTCTCGGTGGCGTTCTCCACGCCAACGATGACCGGTTTGCCCAAGTGCAGCGCCACGACGGCCGCATGCGAGGTCAAGCCGCCTTCGACGGTGATCACGGCAGCAGCGCGCTCCATCGCCGGAACAACATCGCGGTCGGTGGAATGCGTGACGAGGATATCCCCGTCCTGCAGGTTGAGGAGTTCATCCGACTTGTTCGAAGAGAGCACGCGTCCGCTGACCGCCTTTTGGCCGATGCCTTGGCCTTTGGCGATGATTTCGCCGATCGTGTGGACTTTGAGCAGGTTGGTCGTGCCCGGCTGTCCGACCGGCACGCCGGCGGTGATCACGATCAAGTCGCCGTGCTGGACGTAGCTGGAATCGAGCGCCCCTTGAATCGAGATGGCGAGGATTTCGTCTGTCGTCTTTGCGGTGCGCGACACGACCGGGTACACGCCCCAGGACAACATCAGACGGCGCGCCACTTCCACGTTGTCGGTGACCGCGATGATCGGCGTGGTCGGGCGGTGCTTGGAGACTTTCTTTGCTGTGTGGCCGCTCGACGTTGCCGTCACGATCGCTTTGGCGTTGAGGTCGTCGGCGATGGTGGAAACGGCCAGCGACATCGCGTCGGTCACGTTCGCTTCCGCTTCCGCCACATTGCGGCGGGACGGGACGAGGTTGTTGATCAGCGCTTCTTCGGCGCGCTTGGCGATCTGCGCCATCGTCGCGACCGCTTCGGCCGGGTATTTGCCGGCTGCCGTCTCACCGGACAGCATGATCGCATCGGTGCCGTCAAAGATCGCGTTGGCGACGTCGCTCGCTTCGGCGCGGGTCGGGCGCGGGTTGCGCTCCATCGAGTCGAGCATCTGCGTCGCCGTGATCACCGGCTTGCCAAGCGCGTTGCATTTTTGGATCAGCATCTTTTGCACGAGCGGGACTTCTTCGGTCGGAATCTCCACGCCGAGGTCGCCGCGCGCCACCATCACGCCGTCGGTGACAGCGAGGATCTCGTCGATCTTGTCGAGCGCTTCTTCCGCTTCGATTTTCGAGATGATATCTTTATGTACGTTTGCTTCTTCGAGAATGCGGCGCACGTCAAGCACGTCAGACGCCTTGCGCACAAACGATGCGGCGATGATGTCGACGCCTTGCTCGATGCCGAACTTGATATCGGCGATGTCTTTCTCCGTGACGCTTGGGATGCGCAGCTTGACGCCTGGCGCGTTGATCCCTTTGCGGTTCTTCAGCATACCGCCATTGGTGACGCGGCAGTGAATCTCCGTGCCTTCAACTTTTTCCACGACCAGCCCGATCAGGCCGTCGTCGATGCGCAAGATCGAGCCCGCCTGCACATCTTCGGGCAGACCTTCATACGAGATCGAAATGCGGTGTTCATCGCCTTCTGCGATCTGTTCGGTGGTCAGGATGAGCGCTGCATCATTATGTAATTCAACCGCGCCGTTTTTGACCAGACCGGTGCGGATCTTTGGTCCTTTGATGTCGAGCATGATCGCGACATATTTGCCCGTTTCCTTGGCTGCCCGGCGGATGTTTTGAATGCGTGCAGCATGCTCATCGTACGTGCCGTGCGAGAAATTGAGCCGCGCGACATCGAGACCGTTTTGCATCAGCGTCTTCAGCATTTCCACCGATTCGCTGGCCGGTCCAATCGTACAAACGATTTTCGTTCTTCGCATGGGTGATCCCCCTTGATTTCTAACGTTTAGGTTTTACTTTACCACATCTTAAATAGAAAGCACATCCGCTAAGTCATACAAGCTGAGATCGGGGAGGCGCGGCGTGTTTAACGCTTCGGTGATATCGGTCGCTTTGAGCTGTCCGCCAAGCGTGCCGATCATCTTCGCCTTCTCGCCCGCCTGCAGCAGATCGACCGCGTAGGCGCCCATCTTGCTGGCCAGCATCCGGTCAAACGCGGTGGGCGATCCGCCGCGCTGAATGTGACCAAGCACGGTGACCCGCGTCTCCCAGCCGGTCAGCTCGCGAATGACTTCGCCGATCGCAAAGCCTTTGCCTGCGCCTTCGGAGACGAGGATGATCGAGTGCTTCTTGCCTCTGGCCGCCCCGCGCTTCAACTTCTCGACCACTTTGATGATGTCATGCTTCTCTTCCGGAATCAAAATCGTCTCCGCGCCGACCGAGACGCCAGCCACGAGGGCAATGTCGCCCGCGCCGCGTCCCATCACTTCGATCACATAGGTGCGCTCGTGCGAAGTGGCAGTATCGCGGATTTTGTCCACCAGTTGGATGACCGTGTTGATCGCCGTGTCGAAACCGATCGTGAACTCGGTGCAGGGAATATCGTTGTCGATCGTCCCCGGAATCCCGATCGTCGGCACGCCCATGTCGGAGAGCAGCTTGGCGCCGCGAAACGAACCGTCGCCGCCGATGACGATCAGGCCGTCGATGCCATGATCCTGAATCTGCTGGAACGCTTTTTTCCGTCCCTCTTCCGTTTTAAACTCCTCCGAGCGGGCGGTGAACAGCATCGTCCCCCGCGATGGATGATGTCGCCGACTGACCCGAGGTCCATGTCGACGATCTCCCCTTGGATCAGCCCTTGATACCCGCGCTTGATGCCCGCCACTTGCAGTCCGTGATAGATCGCTTTGCGCACGACCGCACGAATCGCCGCGTTCATCCCCGGCGCATCGCCGCCGCTTGTCAGCACCCCGATTTTCCGCACCTGCTCCACTCTCCCTGTACGTCAATTTATCCGAATAGACCGATTTTGTCCCACGGGACATTTCGAGTCCCATATGTACATAAAAGGATGTGCCCGTCCGGAAACGAGCACACCTGTGGCTAGTGAACACGTTCCATCTCTCGTACAGTGTTCACTCTTATTTCTTGCACTATGCAGTTATTCGGCAAAGTGCCCCATCTTCTTGAACTTCTGGTAACGCTGCTCGACCAGCACGTCCTTGGGCAGTTTGATCAGCTCTTGCAGCGCCGTCGTAATCTGCTCGCGAACGGCAGCGATCGTCGCCGCATGGTCTTTGTGCGCGCCGCCCTGCGGTTCCGGAATCACCCCGTCGGTGATGCCGAACTCGTGGATATAACCGGCGGTGATCTTAAAGGTCTCCGCTGCGCGCTGAGCCTGTCCCGCATCTTTCCAGAGCAGAGCTGCACCGCCTTCAGGCGAGATGACCGAGTAGATCGCGTTCTCCAGCATGTACACGCGGTCGCCGACGCCAAGCGCCAGCGCGCCGCCCGAACCGCCTTCGCCGGTAACGACGCAGATGATCGGCGTGCGCAGACCGGCCATTTCGATCAGGTTGCGCGCCACCGCTTCGGAGATGCCGCGCTCTTCCGACTCGATGCCGGGATACGCGCCCGAAGTGTCGATGAAGCAGATGACCGGGCGGTTAAACTTCTCCGCCTGTTTCATCAGGCGCAAGGCCTTGCGGTAGCCTTCCGGAAGCGGCATGCCCCAGCGGCGAAGGATGTTTTCCTTGGTATCCTTGCCCTTCTGATGGCCGATCACCGTGACCGGAATGCCGTCGAGCTTCGCCACGCCGCCGACGATCGCCGGGTCATCCCCGTAGGTGCGGTCGCCGTGCATCTCCAGAAAGTGCGTCATCATGCCGTTGATGTAGTCGAGCGTGGTCGGGCGTTCCGCATGGCGGGCGATCTGTGTGCGCTGCCACGGGGTGAGTTCGGTGTAGATGTTGCCGGCCAACTGCGATGCTTTCGCTTCCAGCTTGGCAATCTCGTCCGTAAAATCCAAGCCGCTCTGCTCCGAGAAGGTGCGCAGTTCCTTGATCTTCTTTTGCAGTTCTAAGAGCGGCTTTTCAAACATGAGCTCATTCGCCACCTGGCACACCTCCATGCAGTTCTAACAGGGTCGAAAGAGTCTGACGCATCTCTTTGCGCGACACGACCATGTCGAGCATGCCGTGCTTGAGCAGAAATTCTGCCGTTTGGAAATCGTCAGGCAGCTTTTGGCGGATCGTCTGTTCGATGATGCGGCGTCCGGCAAAACCGATCAGCGCACCAGGCTCGGCGAGGTTGATGTCGCCAAGCATCGCAAACGATGCGGTGACACCGCCCGTCGTCGGGTAGGTGTTGACGGCGATGTACAGGCCGCCCGCTTCGGACAGCTTGTGCAGCGCGGCCGACGTCTTGGCCATCTGCATCAGCGAGAAGATCCCTTCCTGCATGCGTGCTCCGCCCGATGCGGTGAAGATGATGATCGGGTAGCGCTTAGCCAGCGCCGCTTCGATGGCACGGGTCAGCTTTTCGCCGACGACCGAACCCATCGAGCCCATGAAGTAAGTCGAGTCCATCACCGCGATGACCACCGGATAACCGCCGATGGTGCCTTCCCCGGTCACGACCGCTTCCTTCATGCCGGTCTTCTTCTGCTCGCGCTCGACCTTCGCCGGATAGTCCGGGAAGTTCAGCGGGTCGACAGCGGTCATCCCGGCGTCGTACTCAAAGAAACGACCGTCATCAAGCGTCGCCTTGATCCGCTCTTCGGCGTTCATCGTATAGTGATATTCACACTTGGGGCAGGTCTTGAGATTTTTCTCCAATTCCTTCGTGAACGTCATCTCGCCACAGCGCTTGCACTTTGACATGAGACCTTCCGGAACAGAAATTTCAGGCTGTTTGGTCCGGCCCAGTCGCTCCGCCACGTCGGCGGACGTCAAGGTCGCATATCGTTGCTTCTTTTTATGAAAAATGTCCTTCAGCGCCACATTTTCACCTCATTTTATGATTCGCGATGTGAAGAGTGGAGAATGTCTTTTAAGACTTCCTGCACTTCGTCCAATTCTGTCTCTGGCACCAAAATCTCAAACTGCTGCTTCGCTGCATTCGTCTGGCGGAGTTTGACCAGGAAACCCTCTTCCGTAAGCTTGTCCTTGATCCGCTCGGCCGTCTTCGTGTTGGGCGCAATATAGATGACAGTCCACATACGAGAGAACCTCCCACGGGCTACGTCCGCAATTTTGGACTAATCATATCATACGGGCAGGGAGCTCAGCAACAGAGCGAAATTGACGGATTTACTCGCTTTTTGTCAGGCGAGCTGTGCGTTCCGCCACTTCGTCCGGGTTGACAAAAAGCTGCGCAACTCCTGTGTCCATCGCCGCCTTCGCCACCGCTTTGGCGACGTTTGGCGCGACGCGCGGATCGAACGGCTTGGGAATGACATAATCGGGAGACAGCTCGTGCGGCTGGATCAGTTCGGCGATCGCGTAGGCGGCGGCGATCTTCATCTCTTCATTGATCGAAGTCGCCCGCACGTCAAGCGCGCCGCGGAAAATCCCCGGGAACGCCAGCACGTTGTTGACTTGGTTCGGATAGTCGGAACGGCCTGTCCCCACAACCTTCGCGCCAGCCTCCATCGCTTCGTCGGGGCGGATCTCCGGATCGGGATTGGCCATAGCGAAAATGATCGGGTCGCGGTTCATCGAGCGGACCATGTCGGACGTGACCGCATCGGCGACCGAAACGCCGATAAAGACGTCGGCCCCTTCGAGCACCTCTTCCAAACTGCCGGTGACGCGCTCGCGGTTGGTATTTTTTGCGATCAGCTCTTTGACCGGGTTCATCCCTTCGACGCGGCCTTCATAGATCGCGCCTTTGGTGTCGCACATGACGACGTGTTTGACCCCCATCGAGAGCAGCAGCTTGATGATCGCAATACCAGCCGCACCCGCGCCGTTGGCTACTACTTTGATGTCCTGCATCCGCTTGCCGACCACTTTCAATGCATTGATCAGACCGGCCAGCGTCACGATCGCCGTGCCGTGCTGGTCATCGTGGAAGACCGGGATGTTCAGCTCTTCTTTGAGCCGCTGCTCGATCACAAAGCACGCCGGAGCTGCGATGTCTTCGAGGTTGATGCCGCCAAACGTCGGCTCGAGCAGCTTGACGGTGCGGATGATCTCCTCCACGTCGGTCGTGTCCAGGCAGATCGGCACCGCATCGACACCGGCGAATGCTTTAAAAAGAACCGCTTTCCCTTCCATGACCGGCAGGGCCGCATGCGGACCGATGTTGCCAAGTCCAAGAACGGCGGTTCCGTCACTGACGACGGCAACAAAATTGCCTTTGGCTGTATAGTCATAAACGCGCTCAGGCGTCTTGTGAATCTCTTTGCACGGCTCGGCGACCCCCGGGCTGTAAGCCAGGCTGAGATCGCGGGCATTGCTCACAGGCACCTTGGAGGTGACGGCGAGCTTGCCCTGATGAACGCGGTGCAGTTCAAGTGCATCTTCTCGCAACGACACGTACTTTCACTCCTTTTCCGGGCCCTGCCCAATTGAGGAAAAAACGGGCAGGGTCAAGCGTCAAATTTTATTATATCATGCCGCTGCGTTCCCTTTCTACCAACCAGTCATTTACGTAGTAAGATCGGATTAAGGCTTGGCAGAACGATGTGCGATACGGGCGGAGGCTGCTGCTGCCACGCCTGCCACCAAGTCGTCGAGGAAGACGTGGACACCATTGCTCTTGTTATTAAGTTTCGCGATGATACCGATTTTTTCCTTGTCCAAAAAGCCGAACGAGGTCAGGCCGATCGAACCGTACACGTTGGTGATGGAGAGGGCGAGAATCTCATCGACGCCATACAGCGGCTCATCCGTATCAAGGATGCGCTGCAAAGGCTCGGGCAGGGCTTTCTGCTCGGCGAGTTCGTCGAGCGCCACGCCGGTGTACAGGGCGTATTGCACTTCGCGTTTGGCGAGCACGCGCATGACGCTGGTCACGCACGGGTCGCGCTCAAGGTCAGGGTGATAAGGTTTTTGCAGCGTATACACGATATCCACAATGTCGTCGACGGTGACTCCGCGACGTTCCAACAGTTCGATAATTTCACGGGCCATATGGGTACAACCTCCCTGCAGATAAGAGAAGATAGTTACATCCTATGTGCATGAGCCCAGAAGGTTGCTTAGTTTCTCCGCATTTTTTTGACAACGGCGCCCTGCCCCAAGATCCGTTCCGCCGCCGCCACAAACTGCGGTGTCATCGCCACCGCGTACCGCTCCGACAGTTCCCGCGCCTTGCGCGTCGCCGTGTAAAACAACAGCACAGGCAACGTCCCGTGGAAGCTCGTGATCACCTGCTGCAGCTCCGCGAGGCGCGGTTCGTCCTCCGGGCGAATGCGCAGATAGACGACCGGTTGGCCTTGCTGGGAAGCATCGCCGGAAAGTCTTGCGTCATTCGCAGGGATTCCCTCATGTTCACCCGCTGCTTCCGGTTCAAGCGCTTTGATCTGTTCGGCGATGATTTTCACTTCATCCCCGCGCTGCTGCAGCCGGCCGCGCACGGCGATCACTTCGGCATCCAGCATCGGTTCGCTGCGCTTGAAGACTTCCGGGAAGAGGACGACTTCGGCGAGTCCGGTGGTGTCCTCGACTTCTAAGAACGCCATGCGCGCGCCTTTCTTGGTCTGGATCTTCTTGGCCTGGCGCAGCATTCCGCAGACGGTGACCATCGCCCCGTCGGGCGTGTCGGCGAGCTCGATCATCCGCTTGTCGGCGATCTGCTCCAACAGGCGGCGGTACGGTGTCAGCGGGGAACCGGTCACATACAGCCCAAGCAGTTCCTTCTCCATCTCCAGCCGTTCGCGCAGCGAATAGTCGCTCGTCTCCGGCAGCACAAATTCCCGCTTCTTCTGCTCCCCCTGCCCTTCCATCATCCCAAACATGCTGATCTGGCTGTCATCATGCTCCTTTTGCTTCACCCGGCCCTGCTCCACCGCTTCCTCCAGCGCCAACAGCATCGCCCGGCGGTTGCCGTGCAACTCATCAAAACAGCCCGCTCGAATCAGCGACTCGATCGCCTTCTTGTTGCACGACCGCGCATCCACCCGCTCGCAAAAATCAACCAGATCGCCAAAAGGCTGCTTGCGCCGCGTCTGCACCAGCGACTGAATCGCCGCCACGCCGACATTTTTGATCGCCAGCAGGCCAAAACGTATTTTTCCGTTCTCCACCGTAAACCGATAGGCGCTCTTGTTCACATCGGGCGGCAATACCCCGATGCTCATCCGGCGCGCATCATCCACATACTGCGCCACCTTGTGCGATGACATCATCACGCTCGTCAAAAGCGCCGCCATGTACGCCGCCGGATGGTTGGCCTTCAGATAACAGGTCTGGTACGCCAGCACCGCATACGCCGCCGCATGCGCCCGGTTAAATCCATAATCGGCAAAGCGCACGATCAAATCATACACCTCATGCGCCAACTGTTCCCCGTACCCTTTTTGCAAACACCCGTCCACAAAGATCGCCCGCTGCTCATCGAGCACATCGCGCTTCTTTTTGCCGACCGCGCGGCGCAGCAGATCGGCCTGCCCCAGCGAAAAGCCGGCCATCGTCGAAGCGATCTGCATGATCTGCTCCTGATAGACGATGACGCCATACGTATCTTCCAAGATCGGTTGCAGGTCCGGATGCGGATAGCGAACGGCCACCTCGCCGTGCTTTGCTTTAATAAACGTCGGGATGTTCTCCATCGGACCCGGCCGGTACAGCGAAATCACGGCGATGATATCCTCAAACGTCGACGGGCGCAGCTCGCGCAGCACATGCTTTACCCCGGAGGATTCCAGCTGGAAACACCCGTCCGTATCCCCGCGGCAGAGCAGCTCAAACGTCTTGGGATCCTCCATCTCCAGCTCCGAAAAGCGAATCTGCCGCCCTTCCGTCTGCTTGACGATCTCAATCGTCTGGTCGATCAGGCTCAGATAGCGCAGCCCCAGAAAATCCATCTTCAGCAGCCCGACATCCTCCAGCACTTCCATCGAGTACTGTGTCACGACGCCGCCTTCCGCCCCGCGCTGCAGCGGTACGTATTCGGTCAGAGGAGCTTTGGAAATCACCACGCCTGCCGCATGCAGCGACGTGTGTCTGGGCAGCCCTTCGATCTGGCGCGCCGTGTCGACCAGTTTGCGCACCTGCGCGTCGGTCTGGTAGTACTTTTGAAAATCAGCATCGGCCAGCGCTTTTTCAATCGTGATGCCTAAGAAATGCGGCACCATCTTCGCCGTCTTGTCCACCGTTGACTGCGGCAGGTCGAGCACCCGACCGACATCGCGGATCGCCGCGCGGGCCGCCATCGTTCCGAACGTGACGATCTGCGCCACGCGATCCGCCCCGTACTTGCCTGTCACATATTCGATCACTTCCCCGCGCCGCTCGAACTCAAAGTCGATGTCGATATCCGGCCACGAGATCCGCTCCGGATTCAAAAAGCGCTGAAACAGAAGATTGAACTTGATCGGATCGACGTCGGTGATCCGCAGCACATACGAGACCAGACTCCCTGCTGCCGATCCGCGCCCGGGTCCTGTCGAGATACCGTTCTCATGTGCAAACCGCATAAAGTCCCACACGATCAAAAAGTAGCCCGCGAAGCCCATCGACCCGATCACGTCCAGCTCATAGCGCAGACGTTCCCACACTTCCGGCCCCGGATCGCCGTAGCGCACCTTCGCGCCCTGCTCGCACAGGTGCGCCAGATAGGTCTGCTCCGTATACCCCGGCGGCAGGTCAAACGCCGGCAAATGCGTCTCGTTCAGATTGAGCTCCACATGACAGCGGTCGGCGATCTTCCGCGCATTGTGCAACGCCTCCGGAAAATGCGAAAACAGCTCCGTCATCTCCGCATCCGACTTCATATAATACTGGTCGGTGAGCAGGCGCGGCCGGTTCTCTTCGCCGATCGTGCGCCCTTCGCGAATGCAGGCCAGCACGTCTTGCACCGCCGCCTCGTCCTGCTGCAGGTAGTGAACCGCATTGGTCACCACCAGCGGCAGGTTGACCTTGTACGACAGCTGCACCAGATTTTGCACGACTTGCTTTTCCTCCAGAATCCCGTGATCCTGCAGTTCCAGATAGAAATTGTCCTTGCCAAAAATCGCCGCGTATTCATTGGCTGTATGTTCGGCCGCCAGCAAGTCGCCTTGTTGAATCTTCTGCGCCACTTCCCCTTCCAGCCCGGAAGACAGCGCGATCAGCCCTTCGCGATGGCGTTTCAGCGCCTGCTTGTCGGTGCAAGGCAGCGTTCCGCCGCTATCCAGTTGCGCCTCCGACACGATCTTCAGCAGATTGCGGTACCCGGCCAGATTTTCGGCGAGCAGCACCAACCGATACGGCGTTTCGCCGCGCAACTGCCGGTCGCGCAGACTCCCCCGCGCCACCAGCACCTCACAGCCCAAGATCGGCTTGATCCCGGCCGCCTTCGCCTTCTTATAAAACTCCACCGCCCCGTACATCACACCAAGGTCGGTCATCGCCACCGCATCCATGCCCAAGGCAGACGCCCGTTCTACCAACTCGTCAATCCGGCACAGCCCGCGCAGCAAACTGTATTCTGTATGTACATTCAGGTGGACGAACCCGTTCATCGTCCAGCCCCCTTTCGTATGCGAACAAACATTCTCCTGTCATTATACAAAAAAATCCCCTCTCGCATCCATACGGCAGAGGGAGAATCGGCGATTATTTCGAATAGATCGTGGTGTTACTGCTGTTTCAACTTCACCTCATACAAATCCAGTCTTCGATCCCGCAATTGCGTCACGCTGCCCGACTTTCTTGTGCGGCGCAGCAGTTCCAAGTCGATATCGCCAACCACGACCGTCTCGATGTTTTCGCTGCACATGCCGACGATTCCATCTCGCGGGAATGAGTAGTCGGACGGCGTGAAGATGCCGGACTGGGCGTATTGAATGTCCATGTTCTCGACATGGGACAAGTTGCCGACCGTCCCGGAGATCACCGTGTAGACTTGGTTTTCGATCGCGCGGGCTTGGGAGCAGGTGCGCACGCGGAGGTAGCCTTGGCGGTCTTCGGTGTTAAACGGGGTGAAGATGATGTTCGCGCCTTTTTGCGTGACGATGCGGGCGAGCTCGGGGAACTCGATGTCGTAGCAGACGAGGATCGCGATCTTGCCGCAGTCGGTGTTAAAGACGCGGATGTCATCGCCCGGCTGCACCCCCCACCATTTTGTTTCGTTGGGGGTGATGTGGATCTTATACTGCCGCTCGATCGTCCCGTCGCGGCGGAACAGATACGCGATGTTGTAGATGTGGTGGTCTTCCTCCACAAAATGTGAGCCGCCCACGATGTTCACATTGTATTTGACGGCCAGCGAGGTCATCAGGTGCAGGTAGTCTTCGGTGTACTCGGTCAGCTTGCGAACGGCGACGCTTGGCGTTTTTTCATCCAAAAAGGACAGGAGCTGCATCGTGAAGATCTCCGGGAACACGGCGAAGTCCGACCCGTAGTTGGACGCGACATCGACGTAATACTCGCACTGCTGGGCGAAGTCTTCGAAGCTCTCGATCTTTTTCATCATGTATTGGATCACGCAGATGCGCACCGGGAACGACGTTTTGAACTGTTTGCGCGTCTGTGGCAAGTAGTCGACGTTGTTCCATTCCATCAAGGTGGCGTATTGCAGCGACTGTTTGTCATCCGCGAGGTAATGCGTGTTGATCCGCTTCACCGTAAAGCCGTTCATCAGTTGGAACGTCAGCACGGGGTCATAGATGTTGTGTGCCATCACCTCTTCGACATACTGGCGCGGCGACATGTTGTCGGCGTAAAGGTGGTAGTTGGGAATGCGCCCGCCGATGATGATGCTTTTTAAGTTCAGCTCCTGGGCGAGCTTCTTGCGCGCTTCGTACAGGCGCCGCCCGATCTTCATCCGGCGGTAGTCAGGGTGCACCATGACTTCCATGCCGTACAGGTTAAAGCCTTCCGGGTCGTGGTTGCGGATGTAGCCATGATCGGTGATCTCGTTCCAGGTGTGCTGGGCGTTGTATTCGTTAAAGTCAACGACCAGGCTGGAGCAGGAACCGATGATTTTGCCTTCATATTCCACACAGAACTGCCCTTCCGGAAAATGGCGCAGGTGGCTTTGCAACTGCTCGATCTTCCACAGATCCATATTGGGAAAACAGATCTTTTGCAACGCGATCAGCTCTTCGAAGTCTTCACGCTCGATGTTGCGCAGGATCATTTTTTTCTCAAATTTTGAAAGGTCAATGTCTGACATGCTGTGTCAATCCTCCCCGTTCTATCCCAAACGTAATGAAAGTGTACCGTTTGGATGTGGTTATTATGCCTCCGAAATGAAAACAAAAAGCCTCCTCTTCGCGATGAAGGGGAGGCAATTTATTATTCAATCGGGTAGGTGTTCCAGCCTTGCTCGGAAATCACCCGGTCGACTTCGCGGCTGTTGGTCAAATACAGCGCGTAGAGGTTCCAGCTTGCGTCGATCGGGATGCGCACCATCTTGGCATCCGGCGGGAGCATCTCTTTGTTCCACACGCGGTACCGGTAGAGGCTTTTGACGGTGATGAGGCCCGGTGTGACATTGCTTTGCTCCATCCACGGATGTCCGATGACGAGGTTGACCTTTTGTTCTTTCAGGTAGCCGAACGTCGTGATGCGGTAATGACCCGGCTTGTTGCTGTGGTGGTCGCCGTGGCGGGCGATCCAGGCGTCGTTTAAGCCGAGCATGTCGATCGTGCGCAGCTTGGCGTAGTACGGTGTCGCTCCGGCGGCGGTGACGGCGATGGTGACATCGCGGTTGTAGTTAAACGCATCGCCGAGGACGCGGCCGATCTCGTCCCAGTTTTCATTTTCGTTGGTGAGATGGGCGGCGAGGGTGGTGCGCGTTTCGATGTTCTTGCGGTAACTCGCCGTGTCGAAGTTGACCGCGTGGCTGTAGGAGCCGGCGACGACGACGAGGGCGAGCAGCGCTTGCAGCCAGCGCCATTTCACGCATTTGACGATCAGCCAGGCGAGCAGCATGAACGCAAACGGCAGGATCGGCACGAGAAAGCGGAACTCCATAAAATCGCCGCCGACTTTGACGATGTAGCCGAGCCAGAGCAGGACGGTCACCGAGAGAATGGCGGTGTAGACGTTGGTGAAGATCCGTTTGGCAAACGCCAGCGCCAAGAGCGGGAACGGGAGCAGCCAATAGGAGATGAAAAACATGCCGAGGAAGCGGATGCCGTTTTTCTCAAGGGCGACGCTGCCGACTTTGGCATAAAAGGTGTTCGGGAGGATGTTGCCGTAGTAGGACAGCTTCCACAAGAACCAGCCGCCGACGAGCAGCAAAAACGGCAGGGCGAGGGCGGCGAAGTTCAGCGCCTTCTGCTTGCCGGATGTGCTGTCGCGCAACAGGAAAAACAGGGTGAGCGGCCCGATGAAGATCAAAAAGACGGCCGAGTCGAGCCGCGTCATCGCAGCGAGGCTGGCCAGCACGGAGATCTCGAGCAACGGGATGATGCCCCATTTGCGGCGTTTGATGCCCATGAACAGAACGTAGAGGATCATCGAAAACAGGCTGGCTTGGAGCTGTGTTTCCAGCCCGCCGGTCGCGTACATGCTAAAGGTGTAGTTGGTGCCGAGCAGAATGATCGTGAGCAGGCCGACCGCTTTTGATTCAAATACCTGAACGGCGGCGTGGTAGGTAAAATGCAACGTCACCAGGAACAGCAGCAGCCCGGCCGCGTACGAAAACGCCACCACGTCGATGCCAAGCTTGATCGGGATGACCATGATAAGTGTCCATAAGAAGTTCGTATAGCCTTCAATCCGCTCCCCCTCGTTCCAGACGAGGCCCAAGCCGGATGCTAAGTGATCTGCATAACGAAACGAGATAAAAGCGTCATCTTGCACAAAGCGATTCAGAAAAGCCAGTCCGAGCAGAACAAATACCAGCAGGAACAAGCCAACTTGGTATGGTGATTTTTCTAATTTGAACGACTCCCGCATTCCATCATCTCCTACAATCTAAACGACTCATTTGACTAAGGCTAACGCCTATTTCGGGTGTATTGCAATGGTTGTTAGCTTGGGCTCACGATTCAGATCAGCATCTAATCAGCATCTAATCAGCATCTAATCAGCATCTAATCAGCATCTAATCAGCATCTAATCAGCATCTAATCAGCATCTAATCAGCATCTAATCAGCATCTAATCAGCATCTAATCAGCATTTGATCAGCATCTGATCAGTTTCGGATCAGTGAAATGCTTATCGCTCAAGCACTTGTGCTGTATATAAGGCTTTCCCCATCAGATCTCCGTGGCTAGAGATTTCGACGTCGACTTTGCCGAATTTGCGGCCGGAGTCGACGATGGTGGCACGGACGGTGACCGGGGCGTCGATCTGGATCGGCTTGAGGAAATAGACGGAGACGTTTTCGACGACCATATCCGAATTCTTCAAGCGGCGGATCGCCAGCGTCCCTGCCTCATTGATCAGCGTCATCAGCACACCGGGTCCCATCGTGCCCATCTGGTTGGTCATCTGCGGGGTGACCACGCCGGAGAGCACCACGCTTTTGCCGTCGCCCGCTTCTTCTTTAAAATGGCTGAGGATGATATCTTGAATCGTCTGCGCCACCTGGGGCTGATTTTGAACATGCTGCATGGCACGGATCACATCTTGGCGCGAGATCACCCCGACCAGCCTTTTGTGATCAACTACCGGGAGCAGCTCAAATCCTTCCCAGACCATCATGTGCGCCGCATACGCCACCGTCGTCCGCCCGGAGGCGCTGATCGGGCTGCGCGTCATCACCCGCTCGATCGGCTCCTCAAGATCATGACCCGTCACGTCTTTGGACGTCACGATCCCCACCAGACGCTCCCCGCTGTCCAGCACGGGAAACCGCGTATGGCCCGTCTCTTCCACCATCCGGTACCACGCCTGGATCGTATCGCCCACGTACATCACATCAGGGATCACATTGGCCGGCAAAATATCTTCGACCAGCAGGATCTCCTTTTTAATCAAGCGGTCATAAATCGCCCGGTTGATCAGCGTGGCGATCGTAAACGAATCGTACGCCGACGAGATGATCGGCAACTGCAGCTGATCGGCCAGCACCTTCACATCGTCGGTCGTGTCAAATCCGCCCGTGATCAGCACCGCCGCGCCATGCTCCAATGAAATCTTATGTACCTGCTCGCGGTTGCCGACGATCATCAGCGAGTCGCGGTCGATGTAGCGGAGCATCGCATCCACTTCCATCGCGCCGATGACGAATTTGCTCAGCGTCTTGTGCAACCCTTCCTTGCCGCCCAGCACCGTGCCTTCGACGATGTTCACGACCTCGGCAAACGTAAGACGTTCAATGTTCTTCTTTTGCTTCTTCTCGATCCGGACCGTCCCGACCCGCTCGATCGTCGAAACGATGCCCCGCGTTTCCGCTTCCTTGATCGCACGGTAAGCGGTGCCTTCGCTGACTTCCATCACTTTGGCGATCTGGCGGACGGAGATCTTATTGCCGACTTCCAGGTCTTCGATATATTTTAATATCTGCTCATGCTTCGTCGTGCTCATCTTGGCAGCCTCCGAACTTCCCAATCTATCCTGTCTCTTCTCAATACCCTCTCCTATTATAGTACAGCTTGAATAAAAAAACGCACCCTTTTTGGGTGCGTTAGGACATAAAACGGCGCTGCTTCTTTTGTCTCATCTCGCGCTTTGCTTCGCTGAAGTAGCCGCGCTTAAATTCGCGCAAGCCCCGTTCCAGCCACTCGTTGCGCTTCTTTTTGCGATCCTGTTTCTCCTTGTCCACCCCGATCAGGTAATACAGGTTGGAACTGATGATCAACATCGCAAAAGCCAGCCATACACACGTGAAAGCACCTTCCAGCGACCACGTTACATGCGGCACGCGCGGCAGTGCGTAGAACAGCAAGGCGAGACCAATCGTCATGTAGACAAAGCTGCGCGTCGTCTGTTTGCGCTTCAAAGCGAACTGCCCCCTTCTCCTCGTACAAGTCCCTGTCTTTTACACGATATGCGCCCAAGACGGGGGGTATGTCCGAAAAAAGGCAAAAAAATAGGTGACCTCAAACCGCGGGGTCACTTCTGAAAAGGGGGTAATGTCGATGTAGTTACATCTTACGCCAGATATATTACGGCATTATTACAAGAACCTTACAGAAGAATGTTTTTTTAATACACCTGTCTTCTGCATAGCCAAGCGCGGCGCGTGGGATAGTAACACGTGTAATCAGTTTCCCTGAAATCTGAGAAGGAGGGATCACGATGTCCGTTCTGAGCAACTTCGATCAATGGAAAGAGTTCCTGGGCGACCGCGTCTCCCAAGCGGTTGATGCAGGCATGTCGAACGACAAAATCTCCAACGTAGCGTATCGCGTTGGCGAATACCTCGCCGACAAAGTGGACCCGAAAAATGAACAAGAGCGTCTGCTGCAAGAAATGTGGAACATCAGCGACGAAGAAGACCGCCACGCGCTGGCTCGCGTCATGGTCAACCTGGTCGCGAAACACTAAGCAGTACAAAAAGGAGGTGTCTGCCGACACCTCCTTTTTTTCTGTGCTTTTATGCTTCCACCGACTCGTCGGAGCCGAGCACGATGCCTTTGAGATCATATTCGCCGAGGCGATCCACCCATTGCTGTGCGTCCTGCTTGATCGGCGGGAAGGTGTTGAAGTGAATCGGGAAGGTGACGCCGGCCTTGATCCACGACGCCGCCAGCAGCGCGTCGTCCGGGCCCATCGTGTAGTTGTCCCCGATCGGCAGCGCCGCGATGTCGATCTTGTTCAGCTCGCCGATCAGTTTCATGTCGCCAAACAGGCCCGTATCGCCGGCATGGTAAAACGTCTTGCCGCCCATGGTCAGCAAAATGCCGGTCGGCATGCCCCCGTAGACCAGGTCGCCGTTCGGCAGCTCAAATGCGGAGCCGTGGAACGCCTGGGTCAGCTTGACGCGGCCAAAATCAAAGTTATACCCGCCGCCGATGCTCATGCCGTGCGCCTTCACGCCGTGCTTCGCTTCGAGGTAGGTCGCGATCTCGTGGTTGGCGATGATCAGGCAGTCGTTGTTTTTCGCGATCTCCACCGCATCGCCGACATGGTCGCCGTGCGCGTGGGTGATCAGCACGGCGTTTACTTTCACGTCAGCCGGCTTGACGGTCGCTTGCGGGTTGTAATTCAAAAACGGGTCGATGATGACTTTGAAGTCTCCTGCTTCCACTAAAGTGCATGCATGTCCTAAAAACGTAACTTTCATTTCTTTTTGACCTCTCTTCTCAATCTGTTTGGTTAAACATTCTCCGGCTGTGCGATCACGTCACGCACCGCTTCGCCGAGAATTTTGTGAATATCGGCATACATCATGCCAAAGCGGTATTCCGCCTCCAGATAGCGGCGGGCCGTATCGTTCATCGAGAGCGCTTCCTGCAGGCGGGTCATCTGTCCGAGATCGTCTTCTGTGACCTCTTCCCCCATCAGCCTGCGCGTCTCCAGCTCCCACTGGCGGCGGCGAAAATCATCCAAGATCTTTTTGACAGACGGGTCTTGATCGACGCGCTTTTTCAAGTCCTGCAAAAGCTGAAACTCCTGCGTGCTCTGCAGCGCGCGGGCCAGTTCGTGTGCTTTGTCATATAGATTCATGCACCAGATGACCTCCTGAAAAGTATGGGTTCAATTTCAATGGTAACAAAGTTGATGTTCATAAATCAATCTATGCTTTGTTAAATCTGTGCATGTGTGTAAATCCGACAAAAAACCTGATGATTCTACAGCACGAGCAGCGCTTGCACCAGCCCGATGATCCCCCCGAGCACCCCGCCGAGGATCGTGATCAAGCGCAACTCTTTGTTGACCACCGACAGGATCAGTTTTTCCAAAGTCGGGATCGGGTAAGACGCCACCTGATCGCGCACCACTTGGCGCAAGGCCAAAGCATCGAGCAGGGCGGGCATCGCTTCGATCAGCTCGCCGCGCAGCCAGCGCCACCCTTTCATGAACAGGCGGTCAAATTCTTCCGTATGTGTGATGTACAGCTCACGGACGTTCCATTCGGCCAAGCCGTCGACCAGCCGCCGCACAAGATCGCCGACCGTGGCCGGGTTGGCGCCTGCTGACAGGCCGTTTACGATCATGCTTGTGAACAGCTCTTTGGAAGCCGTTTCCTCCGACAGAGCCCGCTCCAGCACCACCCCGAGCACTTTTTCCAACAGGACGGCCACATCATCGGCCGACATGCGGGAGATGTAGCTGCCGATCGGCTTGCCCCAGAACTTGGCGACGACATCTTGCAGACGGTCTTGCACCAGCTCTCGTACAGACGAAGAGACGATCACCGCCTGCAGGCGCGGCACGATGTCGCCCGCCACGCGCTCCGGCGTCAAAAAGCTGACCGCCATCGGGCCGAGCAAGGGGATGTTTTTCACTTTGTCCTGCAGCATTTCGGAGATCGCCTGCACGACCTGCGGCTCCTGCATCCAGTGCGCGGCTCCTTCGAGCAGCGGCGCCACCTGCGCCCGCAGGCGGTCTTCCACGATTCCGCGCGTCCCTTCCGGCAGCGCTTCCTGCCACGTCACCTGCCCGCTGGACAGGTTGGCATGGAACGGGCCGGCAAATCCGCGGGCCAGTTCGCGGCGCGTCTCGTCGCTTTTAAGCGTGCCGCGCAGATGGTCGAACAGCCCCTCCGCCAGTCCTTCGAGGCGGTTTCTCCCCGCTTCGCTTTGCAAAAAGGCGACCGCGCGCTCAACCAGCCAGTCTGACGCTTTGCCGAGCATGTCCGGGCCAAACAGGTGGACGGAGAGTTGGCCGGCCGTTGGCGCTTCATTCAGCCGCTTGGCGAGCGCGTTGATGCCCGCCCGCTTGACCGCATATTCCAGATCGGGCCTGCTCAGCGACTTGGCCAATCCTTCCGGAGTCAGCAGGTCCTGCTCCACGATCTGGCCCAATTTTTCAGCGAGCTCATCTTGACGGCGCGGGATCAGCCCCGGCGTCAACCACACCCGTCTGCCAAAGATCCGGCGTTCTTTCCACGGGCGAAACAGCATGACGATCGCCAGCCAGTTCGTAAACAAACCGATCAAGGCACCCACGCTCACGGTGACTAACAAGACTTTCATTGTAGAATTAGACCTCCAATCAAAAAGGCCGACACATGCATGCCGGGCCCTTCAGCCTGCTTACCAGTATACCCAATTTTTACACACCAAGATCCCATCCTTCAACCAGATGACCGGATGGAAGTTTCACTTCCCCCGTGCCGACCTGCTGCGGATCAGAAAAATACGGCCGTTCCCAGATCTCAAATTGATACACGTCATAGACCGGCATCACCCGCACCTCATAGCGATGCTCAAACGGCATACTGACCGTAAACGTATCTTCGTTTGGCACCGCCTTGGTGACGTCGATCTCAAAATACGCCGAGATCACATCGGCGGGGATGGTTGGACTTGCTGACACCAGCGGCAGAAAATTGTCCCCGTCCGTTGTGGTGACGGTCATTTGACCGCGAAAGGACACCATGCCCAGCGGCTCAGTGCCATACTCCTTGCCCTGCAACCTCACGCTGCGCAGCTCGTAGCGGGTGAAATGCCAGTCGGCGTCCAGGTCGATTTGGTCCGGGTTCTGCAGAAATTCCGATTCGACGAGCTGAATCCGGTGCGGGTAGGTCTCGCCCGGCTTCAGCTCATACGGCGGAATCTCCACCTTGGCGTCTGAACGCGACTTTCCGATCACCGTGCTGTCTCCGTTTACATCGACGAGGCCGGTTTCGCCCGATCCGGTCGTGACGAAGTTGATCAGAATCGACAGCAAAAACAGCACGCCGATCACAGACATGGCCCACGCGACAGCTTTATTTTTCATCCGGTTGCTCCTCTGCCCCTTTTCCCATATTGTAGCACAGGAACTTGGCAAATTCTGCATTCAGCTGCTGGCAGTGCACCTTCTGCTCCGGCTCCAGAATGTTGCGTCCGGGGCGGGCGTTGACGTCGAGCAGCCAGACTTTGCTGTCTTCGTCGATGCCGAGGTCGAGCCCGAGGCTGGCCAGATGCGGATGTTTGGCGGCGTAGGCGGAACAGATCTCTTGTGACAGCCGGATCACGTCGCGCCGCCGCGGCAGTTCGATGTCGTTGTTCCGCGCCCAATTCTTCAGCCATTCCCAAGAGTGCACCGAGCCTCCTGCATGGTAGTTGGAGACGATCGACTTCGGGCTGCCCCGCTTGACGATCAAGCCGACCAGCACCCACTCGCCCGCTGCATTGCGCTGCAGATGGGTGCGCAGGTCGATCTTGCCATCGCCGATCCAGAGCAGTTCACACCCGGCCTGCAAAATGTAGCGCAGACGCTTCTGCTCCTTTTTCACGAACTCCAGCATCTCCGCTTCGGCCAGCTCTTTAGTGAAATAGCGTTTGTCTTTGCCATATTTGACGGCGCTGACCTTGTAGCGGCCTGCGTCCGTTTGTCGAATTTCCACGATGCCTTGTCCGGCGCTGCCAAGCACCGGCTTGAGATAGACCGACTTATGGCGCAAAAGCAGGTCGGTCACCTGCGCAGGGTCGGTGAGCGGCAAGGTCTCCGGGTGGTGCTTCCACAGCTGCGGGTAGCTGCGCAGCCAGTCGGCCAGCTCGGTTTTGTTGCCGAGGCGGGGGTTGAACAGCGGAATCTGCCTGGCTGCAAAATAGTTCCGCACCCGGTTGATCGCGCGGGTGTGGCTGAGATGCACATAGACGTTTTCATACACCACATCGGGCAGCGGGCAACTGACGCGCCGCCAGATTTTTGTTTCCTGTTCTGCACTGTCAGCTTTTCGGTAACACACCCAACCGTGCACACGCTTTCGTTTCGTATCGAGATCTTCCGGGCGGAAGAGACAGGTCGTCAGGCCAAGTTCGTACGCGCGCTGCTCAAGTTCCTGCCAGATCGCGCCGGGCTGGTACTGGGCCAGATTTCGTTTCGAGCGGTGCCGGTGGGCAACGGTCGTCGTGATGACGCCAAAGAGCGGGCGCTGTGCTGTCATAAGCTTCTCCCCCTTTTTGTCCACCTTTGTACCAATATATGAAAAAACCGGCAGGGGCGTTCTCCCTGCCGGTTGTCCTGTTACGGAACGAGATAGTATTTGATCTGGTCAATCGTGTAGCCGTATTTGGTGACCGACCCGTCGGTTGTAAAGTTCGACGTGATCGTGTCTCCGTCGATCAGCACCCAGTGGTCGGTGTAGGCGCCGCTGATTTTGGTCAGCGTGCTGCCCGCTTGGTCTTTGATGTTGATGTAGTCGTAGCCCGATTCGGTGTCGATCGTGGTATAGTGCAGACCGATCTTCAGCGCGCCGGGCTTGCTGACCATATGTGCCGTGCCGTTGTTGTAGTTGTTGGCGTACGGATGCGGCGTGTCAAAAGCGACCGCTTCATACAGCCACTGGCCGCCGGTCAGCGGTGCGGGCAAGTCGACACGGAGATGATAAGGCTGGGTGGTCGACCAGTCGGCATACGGGTCGACATGGATGTAGTACACCGCCCCGCTCAACCCGTTAAATGTGAACACTTCGGTTGTCGTGCCGCTGTTTTTCGACCAGCCGATCGTGCTGCCCGATGCGTCATACAGCTGCAGATCGAAGTTTTTCGGCAGGTTGCTCAAGGTCACTGTGACCTGCCCGCCGTCTTGGACGGTAAATTTGTACCAGTCCTCATCAGGCTGGGAGGTCGCGTAGGCCTGATAGGTCACGCCGCCTTGCAGCATGCCCCATGCTTTATCCCGCGTGTCATTCGGTTCATAAGCAAACAGTTCGGCCTGCGTCGGACCGCCGGACAGCGGATATTCCACTTTCAAGGCATACGGGTACGTGCTGGAGGAGTAGCTATAGTTTGGTTTGACTTGCACGTAATAGGTGTTGCCGGCGATCACATCAAACGTGTAGATGTCGTCTTTGGTGCCGCCGTTCGATGCATAGCCGATGGAGTTGCCCGCCGCATCCAGCACGGAGAAATCGAGATCGTAGGGCAGATTCGTCAGCGAGATGACTGCGGTGCCGGTGCCGCCCGGCGTGAATTTGTAGAAGTCCTGATCGCTGGACGATGTGGTGTACGCGCCATAGACCGTTCCGCTTTGCAGCGGGCCGTATGCTGCTGTGCGGGTATTGTTTGGCTCATAGATATTCGGGTCGCTCGAAGCGGTCGGCCCGGTCGTCGAGAAGTCGGCAAGCAGCGAATAAGGCTGGAGCGTCGAGAAATAGGAAGAGTTCGGCTGGACATCGATGTAATAGGTCATGTTTTGCACGGTCGAAAACGTGATCATCTCGTCACGTGTGCCTCCGTTGCGGGAGGAGCCGATCGTCTGATTGTACTCATCAAAAATCACGAGTTCATAATCATAAGGCAGATTGCCGAGCTGCACCGTCGCTTGTCCCATCACCGGCGATGTAAATTTATAAAAATCATGGTCGGTCGTCGAGGTGAGGTAACTATAGATCTTGCTGCCGCCGGTCAACGGGGTCGCTTCGGCTTTCGAGTTGTTCGGCTCGTAGACGTTGACATCGGACGGCGCCTGGTCGCCGGTCAGCGGATAGTCCGCTTGCAGGAGATAGGAGTCGGTCGTCGAGTAGTAGAGGGGCTTGACATGGATGTAGTACGTGCGCCCGGAAGTGACGGCAAAAGTAACCACATCTTCTGTCGTGCTGCCGTTGCTGGAATGGGCGATCTCTTGGCCGTCCTCTCCATAGATGTAGAGGTCATAATCGAACGGCAGCGAACTGAGCATCACCGTCGCCTGGCCGATCGCCGGTGCGGTGAACTGGTAGTAATCATCATCACTGTGCTCCGAGATGTACGCTTCATAGGCAACGCCGCTTTGCAGCGGGCCGTAAGCTTCGGTCAGCGTGTTGTTCGGCTCGAAGACGAACGGTGTGGTGTCAGTGCCAGTGCTGCTGTCATACGGCTGGCCGATACCTGTCGCCGCCCACGCGTTCGTCACGGCGATTACTTCCGGCGAATCTTCTCCATACAGGTCGATCGCCGCTTGCAGTGTGGCGTTGCGCGCATCGAGAAACTGGGAAGAGGAGACCAGGTACTGGGTCAGCGCCCGGTACCAGACTTGCGCCGCTTCATCGACCGTCACGCCTTCTGAAGTGACGAAGTTGTAAAACGCTTTGTTCGGAATGCCCGAGTTGGTGTGCACTCCCCCGTTGTCAGAAGTTGTATTTACGTATTGGCTCATGTGTGCCGGCTGGCCATACAAGGCCGGGTCGGCCATCGAACGGGTCGCATCGCCGTCGACGCCCGGTGTGTACACATCTTCGCCGAGCAGCCAGTTGCTGTCCCCTTGCACCAGATTGCCAAACACGTCGGCAAACGATTCGTTGAGCGCCCCGGACTGGTCCTGATAATTGAGGCCGGCCGTCGTCTCGATCACGCCGTGCGTGTATTCGTGCGCCACGATGTCGAGCGCTCCCGACAGCGGCAGATATTGCGTGCCGTCCGCATCGCCAAAGACAAGCTGCGTGCCGTTCCAAAATGCGTTCACATAGTCCTGGCCGAAATTGACGACCGACCGAATGCTGCTGCCTTGGTTATCGTACGAGTTGCGTCCAAAATGAGTCCAAAAATAATCATACGTGCGCCCTGCATAAAAGTGTGCATCCACGCCGGATGCCGTCTCGCTCCAGACGTTGTCCGCGTCGGACAGCACCGTGCCCGGCAGCGTTTCGGTGTTCCCGGCCGTAAACGTTTCGATCACACCGCCGGTCGCATTCATCGGCTTGGTCAAGTCGCGCAGCAGGAAGCCGTCTGTCACCGACTCGGTGTAGATCGTCTTTTCATCCTGCAGCACGCCCGTCCCGCTGCCTGTCGCGCTGGCATGGGCGATCCGGTTGATGCTGCGCGTGATGGAGCCGTCATGCGCGTTGACAAACACATCCTGGTAGAAGGGCGCTTCTGCTTTCAGCGTGGAGAGGGTCACCACATAGACCAGGCTGTATTTTTCTTCTGCGCTGCCAGCGATGAACAGCTCCGCTTTTTCCAACGCCATCGCGGTGCTGTCGGTGAGGCCAAGATGCTTTTTTGCGGCGGTGATCGCAGCCGCTGCGCTCAGCTTGGCGCGGGTGCTGACGCCTTTGATTTTCACTTGCGGATCGTAATACCCGTTGACCGAGGTCATGTCACCGGCGTTGTTCGCATGCACGATCAGCTCTTGTCCGTAGACGGGCACGCCTTTGTACACTTGGCGGTACTTGTACATCTCCCCCAGCTTGTCGGTTGTCTCCTGCACCAACGCCAATTCGTCCTGCGGGGAATTCATCTTGAACTGGCCGCGGTGCAGGCCCAGCGCGGTCAAAACATCGCCGGAATTTCGCACTGGACGCTCCGACAGCTTGCCGGTCAGGAAGCTCGGCACCCCTTTGGCATCGTTCATCATGATCGATTTCGTCATCTGATCAGCCGACTGCGCGCTGACCGGAGCGCCGGACATCGCCGTTGTCAGGAACATCGAGGACACAACGGCAAGCGCAAGACACTTGTTTGCTTTCATCACTAAACCACCTTTTATTGGAATTTATTCATAATCAACCCTATATTAAAGCATATTGCTAGAAAATAGAAGACAGAATTAAAAAACCACCCGGACGCATTTGCGTGCCAGGTGGTTTTTGCCAAGCAGTTTAGTTGCCGATGATCGGATCAACGGTCGTGGTTGCACTTGCGCCAAACAGCGGTGCGGTGCTGAAGTAGGCAACTTGGTCGACCGAGTAGCCCCAGCCGGTTACCGAGTAGTCGGTGGTCAGGGTCGAGGAGATCTTGTCGCCGTCGACGATCGCCCAGAATGCTGCTTTGGTGCCGCTGTAGGTAAAGATGACGTTGCCGTTTTTGTCTTTGATCGTCACTTTGTCGTAGCCCGATTCCGTTTCAAAACGGGAGAAGTGCAGAGCTACTTGTTGAGCGCCGGTCTTGGTGTAGGAATGTGCTGCATAGGTGGTGGAGTTGCTGTACGGATGCGGCGTGTTGAACGCCAGCGTCTCGTAGTACCACTGGCCGGTCGTCGGCGTGCCCGACGTCGGGTAGGTCGCTTTCAGCGCGTAGGCAACCGAGTTGCTCATCGCGCCGTTGTAGCCAACCACTTTCACGTAGTAGGTGCCGCTTGCCGTCGAGTTGTAGGAGATCGACTCGTTCGACGTGCCGCTGTTCCAGGACTTCGCCACTTCGGTGCCTGCGGAGTTGTACAGGTACAGGTCATAGTCGCCCGGCAGGTTGGTCAGGGTTACCGCGATCGTGCCGGTAGCGCCGGTGTTAAACTTGAACCAGTCTTGGTCGGCCGTCGTGGTGAGCTTGCCGTTGTAGACGGTGCCGGACGTGATCGGGCCGTATGCGGCCGTGCGGGAATCGTTCGGCTCATACGCGTCACCGGTGTTCGGTGCGCCAACGCCGACAGAGTTCCACGCGTTGTTCACAGCGGTCACTTCTGCAGAGCTTGCGCCAAACAGGTCGGTCGCCGCTTGCACGGTCGCGTTTTTCGCGTCGATGAACTGCGAGTTGGAGGTCAGGTATTGCGTCAGTGCGCGGTACCAGACTTTGCCTGCGTTGTCGCGGGTGATGCCGCTGGTGGTGACAAAGTTATAAAACGCTTTGTTCGGAATGCCGGAGTTGGTGTGCACGCCGCCGTTGTCGCTGGAGGTGTTCACGTATTGATCCATGTGCGACGGATCGCCGTATTGCGACGGGTTGGACATCGAGCGCAGCGCGTCGTTGGCAATGCCCGGCGTGTAGATGTCTTCGCCGACCAGCCAGAGGTTGTCCGATTTGTTTTCGATCAGGTTGCCCAGCACGTCCGACCAGGACTCGTTGAGCGCGCCAGACTGGTAGGAGTAGACGAGGTTTGCCGTGCGTTCGGTCACCCCGTGGGTGATCTCATGGCCAACAACGTCCAGCGCTGCGGAGAAGGCGACAAATTCGCTGCCATCGCCGTCGCCGTACACCATCTGCGTGCCGTCCCAGAAAGCGTTGACATAGTTCTGGCCATAGTGGACGGTCGATTTCATCGTGCCGCCAACGCCGTCATACGAGTTGCGGTTGTGCTTGTTGTAGTAGTAGTCATAGACCACGCCGGAGTGGTAGTGCGCGTCCACTGCAGCCGGGTCGGTCCAGTTGTTGTCCGCATCGGTCATCAGCGTGCCCGGGTAGGACGAACCGTAGTTGGCGGTGTACGTTTCGATCTTGCCGCCGGTCGAGTACATCGGCTTGCTGACATCGCGCATGTAGTAGCCGCCCGAGTAGGAGTCGGTGTTCAGGGAGCGGGTCGCGCCGTTGACGCCTTTGCCGGTGCCGACTGCGTGAGCATGAGCAGACTTGTTCAGCTTGTCGACCACTTTGCCGGTTTGCGCGTCTACAAACACATCCCAGTACGCCGGCTCTGCGCCTTCCGTTGTGGAGAGCGTCACCAGGTAGACGAGATGGTATTTGCCGTTTTTCGCTTGATAGAAATACTTGTCGCCTTTGGCGATGCTAAATTGTTGGATGCCGGAAAGACCGGTGTCAGCTTTGGCAGCGGAGATCGCTTCATCCACGCTGAGCTTTTCTTTCGCTTTCACGTCGGAGCGCTTCACTTCCGGGTCGTAGTAGCCGTTGATCGAGGAGACCACGCCGTTTTTGTCAGCGTGCACGATCAACTCGTTGCCGAAGACCGGAATGCCTTGGAAGGACTGTTGGAACTTGAACATCTTGGTGCCAAGCTCATCTTGGGACGAGGTGAGCAGGCTCAGTTCGCCGGCAGCCGAATCCATGTCGAAGAGAGACTTGTTCTCTTCCAGGAACGCCACAGCGTCATTTGCGTTGCTCAGTTTCTGATCGGACAGCTTGCCGGCCACGAAAGTCGGAACGCCTTTTTTCTCGTTCCAGGTGACCTGCTCAGGCGCGATTTTGGACAGCGCCTGCACTTGCTTGGCCTTTTTGTCGATCGCATTGTCTTTGCTGACCGGTGTTGCCGAGGCATTGCCTGCAGCCAAGGTCAGTACCATGGTGGACAGGACGGCGAACGCCGTCACTTTGTTTATCCGGGACATTTAAATGACCCCCCTCTTTTTGTCTGTAGAAATTTAAGAACTATTCTTTCTAGTAAAAATAATACAACAATTGCGCCACCCTGTAAACAGTCAAAGATAAATAGTTACTAAATTAAAACGACAAGATTCGTTACTATTCGTCGAAAAAAAAGAAAAGCCCCTTAAAAGGAAAGGGGCTTTCGGGTTAGAACGGCATGCGGTTGAGCCACTGTCCGCCGTCCATCGTGATCGTGTCGCCGTTGATATATTCCGCTTGCGGCGAGAGCAGGAAGTAGGCGAGGTTGGCGATTTCGTCGACGCGGCCGAGGCGGCCAAGCGGAACCGATTTCAGCGTCGCTTTGTGCATGTCTTCAGACAGGAACAATTTTTCCGCACCGCCCGTTTCGGCGATCGGGCCCGGCGCGATGGCATTGACGCGGATGCCGTAGCGGCTGCCCCATTCCACAGCCAGCGTCCGGGTCAGCGACTGCACGCCCGCTTTTGCTGCTGCCGAGTGGGCCACACCGGCGCCTGCTGTCCAGGCGTAGGTGGCAAGCATGTTCAGAATGCTGCCTTGCTGCCCGTTTTCGATCCACTCCTTGCCGACCGCCTGCGAGCAGTAGAACGTGCCGTTGAGCACGATGTTGATCACCGAGTTCCAGGCATTGATCGACATCTTTTCGGCCGGGACGATAAAGTTGCCCGCCGCGTTGTTGACGAGAAAATCAATTTTGCCAAAAGCGGCCTTGGTCTCCTCGACCATCTTTTGCACCAGTTCCGGGTCGCGCACGTCCATCTCAACGGTCAGCACCTGCCCGCCGCCAAGAGAGACGATCTCCCCCTTCGCCGCTTCCAGCTTCTCTTTCGTGCGGCCGGTGATGACGACGTTCATGCCTTCTTGCGCGAACTTTTTCGCCATCGCTTTGCCCATGCCGCTGCTGCCGCCTGTGACGATGACCACCTTGTCTTTCACGGAAATTCCTCCTTGGGAGCATTCTTTTTATACTGACTAGTTCGACTAAAAAACGCAAAAACCTCTCCCGCATCGGGAGAGGTTATGTTTGGCGCCGCGCAATTATTTCTCCAATTCTATTTATCGAGCCGTGCCGAGACGGTGCGCAGCATGCTCTGCACGTTGGCGATATCGCCCGACGTGAAGTACAGCGGATGCTTCCCGTTGTTGACCGCATAGGCGGCCGTCACGCCGGCCGCGTCGCCAAGCACGGCGAGGTTGGGCAACACGCGCAGCTCCGACCATGAGTAGGAGGAGACGCCGGTCGCATAGCCGGGCAGGAGCAGGTTGGCCACGTAGTTGGTCGTGATCGCGTTGTACGGCAGGTAGACCGGATTCGAAGCACCGCCGGTCCAGCCGCCGAGGTCGGGTCGGAGTTGCAAAGAGACGGCCGAGCCGAGGATCCACTGTCCGGCCGTATTGCGCAGGTCGGTGTATTCATACGCATTGATATCCGGCCAGTAAAAACCAAGCCCGATGCGGGTCGCGTAGTTGGCGGTGTCCGTTCCGGTCGTCGGCGAACTGCCCGCGCCAACCGACTCGGTGGCGGCGACTTCGTAGTTGTTGTTTTCCGTGCCGTTGCCGCGAATCGCCGCGTTGATCGCGTTGTGAATCGTTTCCCGGATGTAAAGGATGTTCCCGACAACCGGGTTGCCGGCAGCATCTTTGACCAGTTGAATCCCGCCAAAGCCCGGGAACTGGCGCAAAGCGCTAAGAAACTCCGGCGTGTCGCGGATGAAGTTGCGCGCCTGCACCCACGCCGTGTCGACATCGCGGTAATCGGTGCGCATGTCGGTCGGGAAACGCCACGAGTTGCGGTCGCGGTCATGCGCCCGTCCGTCGACGTTAAAGACGAGCAGGCAGTTCATCCACCATTCGGCAGAGTTGGTGCCGTTTTGCGCCACGTTCATCGACTTGATCAGGTAGCCCTGCGGTCCGTATTTCGCGTTAAATGCCGTCACGACCGGGTTGTTGGCATAGGTCGAGCCGCCGCCCCAGTAGCCCCAGGTGCCGTCCGCGTCTTTGACAAAATTGCCGTCGGTGACCGGCTGTGACGGCGCGACGCCGGTCACTTTGAACATCAGGGTCGCCGCCTGCTGACGCCCGCGTCCGGTCGGCCCCTGCTCATCGGTGTCCAGGTACTGTGCCGGCCAGTCGTAGCGGCCGGTCGTGCCGCCGAAGTTGGCGAGACGGGCGAGGCGCCCTTCGTCAGACGCGTCGATAAAGACCGTGCCGGTGATGTTGTGGGTGATGCCGCCATAGCGCACATATCCGGTCGTCTCATCGCGGTAGATGTTGCGCACCGTCAAGTTGGTGATGCGAAACGGGCTGGTCGCGTAGCTGTAGTTCTCCACGTCGAACGCCCAGAGGAACTTCACGTTTGGATATTTCGCCAAATCGTTATACATCTGGTTGTGCATCGCATCGGTGTTATAAAACTGTCCGTGCTGCGAGAACCACCAGGCGAACGTCCCCTGCGTGGCAAGGCCGTTGGTGTACCCTTTGGTATCCATGTAGTTCTGCCCGCCCGACGTGCCCGTTCCGCCGAGCATCCCCGCCACGTCATTGACGATGACCAGAATCTGTTTCCCCGGCACAAAATACCCGGCTTTTGCCGCGGCAGCCACTCCGGCAAATGTACCGCCATAGATGACAATATCGTATGTGTAATCTGCCAATCGTCTCGCACCTCTTCCCTTAAACTTATGTCGCTCCTACCTTATTCAGGCTGGGCGCAGGGAAGTGCAAGTCCGCCTTGTCCTTTTTTTACATAGAAGAGAGCAACATGGCGATTCCTCCGCCAAACAGCGAAGCGGCGAGGTTGACCAGATCGTTTGACAGAACCGGCAAGCCGCGATGCAGCGCCGTTTGCTGCCCGCAATGCTCGCGCCGCTCCGTCTCTTTGCCGCAGACGGTGCACTTGAACATCGCCTGCAAGGTCGCGCCCAGCAGCGAGTCGAACAGCGACCCGGCCAGACCCGACACCCCGCCGATCAGCAGCAGTTCCCCGAAGCTCATCGGCTGCCCCGTGACGAAGGTCAGCAGCCAAGCCGAAGCGCCGATAAACAGCCCGCCGAAGAGCGAAGCGAGCAGCCCAAGCCCCGACACGCCGCCTGAAGTGCCCGGCGCCACCGGTTTCAAGTTCAGCAAAAAGCGCGGCGGCCGCTTGCTCAGCCCGCCGACTTCGGTCGCCCAGGTGTCGCTGTTCACCGTCGCCATCACGCCGAGAAACGCCCACCACCACAGCGGATGCGGCCAGACCCAGGCCAGCAGGCAGAGCAGCACGCCAAGCCCTCCGTTGGCCAAGACCTGTCCGGCATCGCGGCGGCCGGTCTTTTCATAGTTGGCTTCCAGCTCCGCCTTGGCTTTGCCCTTCCATTTCGTGAGCAAGGTCGAGGACAGGAAAAACAAGATCAGCGTGCCAAACCACGGCAAACTGCCCGCCCCGTACAGCACCGTCCCCACAAACACGGCAGCCAATGCGCCGGACAGCGTCAACGATCTTTTTTGATAAGCTAAAAAAGCGATCAGTGCGCTCCCGAAACATCCGAAAATCCAATCCATTCCGTACGCTCCTTACAGTCAGATTTGAATCATTATACACTAATTTTATTACCTAAAAAATATTGAAAGAGTGACTTAAATTTGGTAGACTATGTGCTAGAGAAACCAACCTGTCAGCTGGCGATAATTCGATAATTCTTCGCGAGTAAAGATAACTCTTCCGTAATGTGGAATCCTCAGGTATAGTGGAAGAAAGGGAGGGAATGCCTCATGAATTCGAACATCTTGCGCTATGTACAAGAAGCGAAAGAAAACTTTGACCGAACGGTAGACTGCAAACACACCGCTTTTGATGACCTCTATCCGTTCATGCTGGAAGACCCAAACTTCTTTTGGTACAAGCGTCATGCAGCCTGGTCGCGCTTGTTGATGACCATCGAGATCGCGGAACGTGAAGGCATGGAATGGCGCGAGCTGTTCAAACCCCTTCAGCAAGCGATGATCTCCAACAAAGTCTTAAACCGCAAAGTGCTCGACTACTGGCTCGAACCGAGCATCTCAGAAGTCGTCGAATCCGAATAGCCTTATCCCACACAAACAAGCCCGCTTCCACTTCGGAAGCGGGCTTTTCGCAGTTCTACCCTTTGACCGTCACCGTGACCGCTTGTTTGCCGAGCAGTTCCCAGCGAGATTCGAACAGATCGCGGGGGTACTGTTCGGTCTGCCCCGTGTCCGGATCGTTGATGAACACATGCTCATCATCATACCCGATCATCAGCATGCAGTGCTGCGGCGAGATCCAGCGGATCTCCGTGCCGTCTTCGTCTTGCCAGACGTCCGTCTCGCGCCCTTCGCGCAGCTTGATCGTCGCCCAGACGATGACCGGTCGCCCATCGTCCAGAGCGCGGTACACGTCATTCATCGTCCCGCCGCTGAGATCGGCTGCGCGTCCGGGCAGATACTGTTCCAAAAGCGCTGCGACCGGCCCGTGGAACACGCCGTAGCTCTCCTGCGTAAACGGATCGCCAACAAAGCCTTTGTTCGGATTGCCTCCATACAGCTTCCCGTCCACCGCATGCGGCAGCGGCACTTTCGGCAAGGCGATGGCGACGTCTGTGTTCTTCACGTCCACCCCGGCCCAGTTCAACAGCATCGTCATCGCCGTCGCTTCACACCCGGTGGGCAGCACCGGATATTGATAAATCACCGGAATCCCTTTGATCACATTCCCCATTTCACTCTCTCCCTTGCAGCCAATCGGGCGATTAGCAGTACTGCCCGTGCTCGTCGATGCCGATCGGGAAATACGGCAGTTTGGAGACGATGCGGTACAGCGTGTCATGCCGCTCCGCCAGCCAGTCGACCGTAAAATCCTTCGGGTTGGCATGCGTCATGCCGTTGAAGAATTCGACTACGTCCTTTGCTGTCAACTGTGCCTCTTCCTGCACCATCGCCGCGTCTTCGCTGCCTTCTTCCAGTTCCTCTTCGATGTCCATCGCTTCAAACTGAGCGTTCAGCTTGTCGCAGGCGATCCAGTATTTGCGAAACACCGCGATCACGCGCCCGGCGAATGCAACCGGCTGCCAGGCTTCGGTCATCCATTTTTCCAATTCCTCTTCGCTGGCAAATTCCGCCCGGTTGCGATCCCGAATGCGCTCGCGGCGCCCTTCCTCATCGGCCACCGCTTGTCCCAGCTCGGTCGTATAGCTTTCAAACAGTTCTCTGTACGGATTCATATAAAATAGCCCCTTCCTCAGCAGCAAAACTCCATCACTTCATCTTTGTCCAATTCTACGCTTTTTATGAAAAACGTGCCAGAGCAAAACAAACGCCCTGCAGGTCAGCAGGGCGTTATCTGGTATATTTCCATAGCCTCGATCCACCCGGCCCCGCGTCATTGAAATCGGCGGTGATTCTTCTTTCCGTCGTGGGTGAAGACCACGCCCCGGCCGTCGAGGACGGTTTCCAGGTGGACGGTGCGGCCCCAGAGGTTGTGGACGTGGGGCAGCGTTTTTTCGAGATATTTGACATCGAGCTCCGTACCGTCAAAATTGTGCTTGATATACAGCTCGCCATTTTTCAGATAATCGCCGTCCTGCACGTTCAGCACCGGGAACCCGCCGTTGACGCGGGAGGCACAGAGCATGTCGCGCACTTTCTCCCAGTCTTTCTCGACGATCTTCCACTCATTGCCGACCTTTTGGTACAGGTAGAGGTCCATCTCATCACACAGCTCTTTGGTCAGGTAGTTGCGCAGGAACGACGAGTCCGACTCAAACTCGCGGATCTCCCACATCGCATCCCGGCCAAATCTTTTCTCAATATCCTCCCACATCTTCAAGCCGACATGGTACGGGTTGAGCGACGTGCGCGACGGCATGATGACACCGGCGTTCATTTTGGCAAACTCCACCGTTTCCCCTTCATCGAGGTCGAGCTCGCGCATGATCCGCAGATGCCAATACGTCGCCCAGCCTTCGTTCATGATCTTCGTCTCCAACTGCGGCCAGAAATACAGCATCTCCTCGCGCATCACCGTCAAAATGTCGCGCTGCCAGTCTTGCAGATGTTTGGCATGCTCCATGATAAACAGCATCAGATCCTTCTCCGGCTCGGCGGGAAAACGCGGGGCAGGTTTCGGCTGATCTGCCGTTTTCGGCGCTCCGATCGCAAAGATGTCCGCATACGGATCGACCCTTTCCTCGCTTTGCGGGGTCGGCGGCGAAGCGTTTTTCTGGCGGATGCTGCGCCCGACCATCGTCGGGTCGACGTGTTCCTGAATCGCCAGCGCCGAGTCGATAAACTCCTCCACCGCCAGCTTCCCGTGTTCGATCTCATACTGCCGCATCCGTTCTGCCGACGCTGCCATCGAGTCGACCATGAAGCGCGACGAGTTGCGGAAGCGGGCGTTGTGTTTGAAAAAGTCGCAGTGTCCGAGCACGTGCGCCACGATCAGCTTGTTTTGCAACAGCGTGTTGCTGTCCAGCAAAAACGCGTAGCACGGGTCGGAGTTGATCACCAGCTCATAGATCTTCGACAGGCCGAAGTCATATTGCATTTTCATCCGGTGAAATGCTTTCCCGAAGCTCCAGTGGCTGAAGCGGGTCGGCATCCCGTACGCGCCAAACGTGTAGATGATGTCGCTTGGGCAGATCTCATAGCGCATGTCGTAAAAATCCAGCCCGAAATCGCGGGCGATCATCGTGACTTCTTCGATCGCGTCTTCCAACTGTTTGATGTCGTCTTTGTTCACCTCTTGCCCCTCCTTTTCTACGAGGCCCGGATGACGTCGGCCGTGAAAAACGTGGTCAGGGCTTTGTAGACTTCGCTCTTCTCGCGGATCAGGACGTTTTTGAATTTCGGGTCGGTCAGGTTTTTGAACGCGCTCATCAGCGTGGAGCTTCTGTTATACTGGTTGACCTCGCCATAGCCAAAAATATTCGAGATCTCCATCAACTGCTTGACGAGGCGCAGGCATTTTTCATTGTCGGAGCTCAAGTTGTCGCCGTCAGAAAAATGGAACGGGTAGATGTTGAACTTGTCGGGCGGATAATTTTTGTGGATCAGGTCGAGCGCGAGGTTGTAGGCGGAGGAGCAGATCGTGCCGCCGCTTTCCCCTTTGGTGAAAAATTCGTGCTCGGTGACCACTTTTGCTTCGGTGTGGTGGGCGATGTACTGGATGTCGACATGCTCGTATTTGGTGCGCAAAAAGCGGGTCATCCAGAAGAAGAAGGAACGGGCGATGTATTTCTCAAACTGGCCCATCGAGCCGGAAGTGTCCATCATCGCCAGCACCACCGCCTGCGAGTGCGGGACTTCGATCTCCTCCCACGTCTTGTAGCGCAGATCGTCCGGGTGGATGCCGCCATGCAGGCCCTGCTTGCCGGACAAGGCGTTTCGGCGCACCGCTTCGATCAGCGTGCGGCGTTTGTCGATGTTGCCGCTGAGCCCTTTTTTGCGGATGTCGTTAAAGCGGATGTCCTGCGTTTTGATATCGTCGAGCGTCTTGCGCTGCAGGTTGGGCAGTTCGAGGTCTTTGAACAGCATCGTCTCGATCTCGTCGAGCGACACTTCCGCCTCGTAGTAGTCGACGCCAGGCTGCTCGCCGGCGCCTTCCCCTTTGCCAGGGCCTTTCTGCTGGGCGCCGCCGCTCGGGTCTTTGCCCAGCACATCGCCGACCGACGAAGAGCCGTCGCCTTGTCCGCCATGCTGGCCTTTGTTGTAGTTGTAGCGGAACTTGTATTCATCGAGCGAGCGGATCGGCACTTTGATGATCTGCCGTCCGTTTTGCATGATGATGCTTTCGTCGGTGACGAGGTCGGCGAGGTTCTTTTTGATCGCGTCCCGCACCTTTTCCTGGTGGCGCAACTGGTCCTGATACCCTTTGCGATGCAGGGACCAATCATCTTTGGAAACGACGAAGTTCGGCTGGTGAACCATTCGCGCTCCCTCCCTTTCTGGTGTTTTCAAAAGCTGAGATTTGGAAAAGGGACAGGTGCGTGCGCCGTCCTGTCCCCTGGGTCGATCGGTTGGTTATCGGTTCAGCAGGCTGCCGGTGTAGCGGAGCAGTTCGTTCGCGCAGACCGGGCAGTAGCCGTGTTCGTCGATCAGCTGTTTCGTCACTTCGTTGATCTTCTTCAGTTGCAGCTCATCTGGCGTTTTCGAAGAGGTGGTGATCTTCACGACATCTTTGAGGTCGGAGAACAGCTTCTTCTCGATCGCTTCCCGCAGGCGTTCGTGCGAGTTGTACTCGAACTTCTTGCCGCGGCGGGCGTAGGTGGAGATGCGGATCAGGATCTCTTCGCGGAACGCCTTTTTCGCGTTTTCGGAGATGCCGATCTGCTCCTCGATCGAACGCATCAGGCGCTCATCGGGATCGACCTCTTCGCCGGTGATCGGGTCTTTGATCTTCTGCCAGTTGCAGTACGCTTCGACGTTGTCGAGATAGTTTTCGAGCAGCGTTTTCGCCGACTCCTCGTAGGAGTAGACGAACGCCTTTTGCACTTCTTTTTTGGCGAGCTCGTCGTACTCTTTGCGGGCGATGGCGATGAAGTTCATCAGCCGGTCTTTGTCTTCTTTGGAGATCGAAGCGTGCTGGTCGAGCCCTTCCTTGATCGCGCGCAGCACGTCGAGCGCGTTGATGCAGTTGGTGTCGCGGCGGATCAGCGCCGACGAGATACGGTTGATCACGTAGCGCGGGTCGATGCCGGACATCCCTTCATCGTGGGACTCGTTCTTCAACTCCTGGATGTCTTTTTCCTTGTAGCCTTCGACGGCAGCCCCGTCGTACAGCTTGAGCTTCTTGAGCAGATCCATGCCCTGCTTTTTCGACTCTTTGAGGCGGGTCAGGATCGAGAAGATCGACGCCGTCTGCAGCGCGTGCGGCGAGATGTGCACGTGGCGCATGTCAGACTGCTGGACCAGCTTTTCGTAAATTTTGACTTCATCGCTGACTCGCAGATTGTACGGGATCGGCATGACGATCATCCGCGACTGCAGCGCTTCGTTTTTCTTGTTGGAGATAAACGTTTTGTACTCCGTTTCGTTGGTGTGGGCGACGATCATTTCATCAGCGGAGATAAGCGCAAAACGCCCCGCCTTGAAGTTGCCTTCCTGGGTCAGCGAGAGCAGGTGCCAAAGGAATTTCTCGTCGCATTTCAGCATCTCCTGGAATTCCATCAGGCCGCGGTTGGCTTTGTTCAGCTCGCCGTCGAACTTGTAGGCGCGCGGGTCGGACTCGGAGCCGTACTCGGCGATCGTCGAGAAGTCGATCGAGCCGGTCAGATCGGCGATGTCCTGCGACTTCGGATCGGACGGCGAGAAGGTGCCGATGCCGACGCGCTCGTCTTCGGAGAGCACGATCCGCTCGACTTGCACATCCTCGATGCGGCCGCCGTACTCGCCGGTCAGCCGCATGCGGCAGGACGGGCAGAGGTTGCCTTCGATGCGGACGCCAAATTCCTGCTCAAAGTCGGTGCGCAGCTCATTGGGGATCAGGTGCAAAGGATCTTCGTGCATCGGGCAGCCTTTGATCGCGTACAGTGCGCCCTCATCGGTGCGGGAGTAGCGCTCCAGCCCCTTTTTGAGCATCGTCACGATCGTCGACTTCCCGCCGGAGACCGGTCCCATCAGCAGGAGAATCCGCTTGCGCACATCCAGACGCCGTGCCGCCGAGTGGAAATACTCCTCGACGAGACGTTCGAGCGACGCGTCCAAGCCGTAGATTTCACCTGAGAAAAAGTGGTATTTTTTACGTCCGTTTTCATCTGTCGTGATTCCCTCGGAGGCGATCATGTTGTAGATGCGGGAATGAGCCGTCTGTGCAACGAGAGGCTGTTGTCTCACGATATCCAGGTAGTCAACGAACGTCCCTTCCCATCGCAATTGTTCCTCTTGAGCCCGATACGCGTTCAACCGGTTCAGCAGGTCCATGTTCACTTCATCCTCCTTTTTTAGTCGGGCCCGTGCCCAACTGTTCCGCTGGGTCCCTGTAGTTTTCATAAGGATATTCGGACAAATGCTTGCCCTATGACTGTAGGAGGTAAATATTCTGAATATTAGGTGAATAAGAGGTGCAGTACTGTGGCGTTCGTAATCTATATCTATGCAAGCCCGTTTGAACTGTTGCGTCCTTGGGTAAATTGAAATGAGGCGGTTTCTCTGCTATGATGTTAGGAGTGGTTATTAGTACTTACTTCTAAGTGGGTGAATGTTCATGCGCAAAAGCAAGATGAGCCTGATCTTCCAGGCTGCCATCGATGTGTTCTCCGAAAAAGGGTTTGACAAAGCGACGATGGATGATATCGCGGCGCGCGCGAACGTCGCAAAAGGCACGATCTACTATCATTTTAAAAGCAAGGAAGAGCTCTTCCTTTTCCTCGTGGAAGAAGGCGTCGAAGTGCTGCGCGACGGTGTGGAGTCGAAGCTGATGCCTGAACTGTCCCCGACGGAAAAATTGGAGTTAATCGTGCGTGAACAGATCAACTTTTTTGGACAATACCGCGATTTCTGCGTGATTCTGCTCCGTGAAACCTGGGGCGGCGAAGAACGTCAGCTGGAGTTCCGGAAGATGATCCGCTCGTATATGTATCTGATTGAACAAGTGATTCAGCAAGGGATCGAAGCGGGTGAATTCCACCCCGTCAATGCGGAAAATGCCGGTTCGGGCATCTTCGGCATGATCGCGATCTCCGCCCTGCACATTTTGCTTGGCCAAAACGCTTATGATGAAGAAGCGTTGTTCCAAGATATGAAACGCATGGTCTTTTCGGGAGTTGTGAAATAAAAAACGCCTCTGCACCCATCCGGTGCAGAGGCGTTTTTGTTTAGCCTGCCAACTGGTCTTTTTCGTGCAGGTCACGCACGCGCAAGGTGCGGCGGGTGGTGAGGATATGCACGAGCAGAACACCGACGAGCAGGCCGCCGAGGATCGCCAGGTCGCGCAGGACGCGGGCCTGATCGCCGATCGAGATGATCGAGCGCAGTCCTTCGACGCCGTAGGTCATCGGCAGGAAGCTGTGCAGGGTCTGGAAGAACTGCGGCACCAGTTCGATCGGGAACGTGCCGCCGCTCGAAGTCAGCTGCAGGATCAGGAGCAGGATGGCGACGAAGCGCCCCGCTCCGGAGCCGAGCCGTGCGATCAACAGCCCGATGATCGCGATCGAAGTCAGCGAGATCAGGATGTTGAACAGGTAAAACTCGGTCAGGTGCAACACCTTCAGCCCCAGCACTTGCGTCAGGAAGCAGGAGACGACCACCGCCTGCACGATGCCGATCACGCCAAGCGCGGAGAACTTGCCGAGCACCAGCGACGGCGTGGAGACCGGGGACAGCGTCCAGCGGTACTCCTGCATCGAGAGGATGAAATACAGCATCAACGCTCCGACCCACAGCGAGAGCGGGATAAAATAGGAAGCGAAGCCCATGCCGTAGGTCGGCACTTCATGCAGCGGCTGCCACTGTGCTTCCAGCGGGTCGGCCATGATCGCTGCCTTTTGATCGGGATTCTTGATCGTCGATTCGGACGTGGCGCGGGTCAGCTCGTTGGCCAGCGTCTTGTTGCCGTCGGCCAGCTCCTGCGAGCCGTCGGCGAGCTTCGTGCTGCCGCTGACCAGTTTGCTCGACCCGTCCGCCACTTTTCCGCTGCCGGTTGCCAGCTCCGCCGAAGAGGACGCCAGCGTCGCCGAGCCGGTTTTCAGATCGCCAAGACCTGTGTTCAGTTGGCTGGCACCCTGGGAAAGTTCGGTGCCGCCTTTGGCGAGTCCTTGCGCGCCGTTGCGGAGGGCCTGTTGTCCATCTGCGATCTGCTGCAGGGCACCAACCGCTTGCTGCAGACCGGCTTTGGAGTTTTCAACGCCGCTGGCGCTGTCGCCAAGCCCTTTCGCTACTGCGGCAACTTTGCCCAGCGCAACCTGATAGGCCGGATCTTGCTCCATGCCGTATTGTTTGCCGAGATAAGCAAGCGACTGTTGCACCGTCCATTGTCTGGGGTCGGCCGAAGCAGGCTGCCCTGCAGCAGTGCCGAGCGTACCTTGCATCTGGGCAAGGCCCGCTTGCAACTGACCGGTCTTTGGCAAAGAGGCCTGCAGACCGGACTGCACTTGGTTCACTCCCGCAGATGTTTTGTCGAGGCCGGCAACCAATTGCCCCGAACCGTCCGCCAGCTTCTTTGCACCATCGGCGATACCCGCCGAACCGGTGTAGGCCTTGTTGATCCCGGCTGCGATTTTGCCGGCACCGTCGGCGAGTTGGGCGCTGCCGTCGGCGATCTGGTGTGTGTAGCCATCCAATTCTTTGGTGCCGCTGGCGAGCTCGCGATTGCCGGTGGCGAGATCGGCCGCACCGTCGGCGAGCTTGTTTGCGCCGTCGGCCGCTTTGCTGATCCCATTGCCGGCATCGCCGATCACGTCGAAGATGCCTTTGAAATACTCTTCACTGAACGTGTTGCCCGTCTTCTCGCGCAGTTCCGTCTCCAGGCGCGCGGTGATCGTCGAAGCGATGTAGTTTTTGCCTTCGTTCGGAGTGAACAGCAGCTGGGCACGATGCGGATCATCCCCTTCCACCGAATTCACATCATCCGAAAAAGACGGCGGGATCGTCATCGTCAAATAATAGCGATCCCCTTCCAACCCTTCCTGTGCCGTCTTGGCATCGACCACTTCGAAGCCGAATTTCCTGTCCCTTAACAGCTCATCGACCAGCTCCTGCCCGTATTCGCCGCGGTCTTGATTGACGACGGCGACCGGAAACTGGTCAAGCTGCTTGTACGGGTCCCAGAACGCGTACAGGTACAGCCCGCTGTATAACAGCGGAATGATCATCCCGACGACCACCGCCGCCCGCCCGATGCGCGAGCGCAGCAGCCGGCGAAACTCCGTGCGGAAAATCCAAAACACATTCACGGCCTCCACACCTCCCCATTTGGCAACGCCGCCACCAGATCGCAGCGGTCTGCCACCTGCTGCAGCACCGTCGTCAGCAGCACCGTGCTGCCGCCGTCACTCAACTTGCGCAGATCCTCATACGCGATCTCCCACTCATCATTGGTCAGCCCCCGCTCCGGCTCGTCGATCAGCACCAGCGGCGGCCGATGCACCAGCGCTGTGGCCAGTCCCGTCCGGAACTGCTCCAGATGCGGCACATCCTTGACCCGGTATTTGCGCACGTCTTCCAGCTGATACTCGCGCAGCAACTCCTGCACCCGGTCTTTCGCTTTGCGCACGTGGTGCAGACGAGCCTGAAACAGCAGGTGCTCTTCCACCGTCAGCGTGTCAAACAGCGGCGACAGATCGGTGATCGGCCCCAGCCCGACCCGCTTTTTATCCGGTTTCTGCCCGTCGATGCGCACATCGCCTTTCGTCGGCAGCAGATGCCCGGAAGCCAGCAGCAGCACGCTCGACTTCCCCGTGCGCGACGGACCGTAAATCGCGCCGATCTGCCCGTCCTCCAAACTGAAGCTCAGGTCGTGGTAGATCTGGTGCCGCCCGTAGCTCAGTTCCACGCTTTGAAACAAAACGCCCGACATCGCGTTCGCCTCCTCACTCTTTATCTCAAAACTGACTGGTCAGTATAAATTTCAACGATGAACAGAATTATACGCCGCGAACTGACACGGTGTCAACATAGAAAAAAGCCCCGTTTCCGGGGCTTATTCCAAAGAGTAGTATGCGAAGGAATCTACAGGACGATGCCTCGTTCCTTCAAATTGCTTTCCATCGCGCGCTTCATCTGCTCCAAAGAGTGGATCGCCTTTTGCAAGTCGCCCTGGTCTTTGTAGATGTCGCCGAGCAGCGAGTACGACTTGGCGATTTCACGCGGCAGGTCGGCGATCTCAAACACGCCGACCGACTTCTCCATGTACTCGACAGCCGTTTCGAACTGGCCTTGCTCTTTCTTGATGATCGCGTAGGTGCGGTACACATAGCCGCGTTCCACATCCGCATCACCGAGCAGTTCCAGCGCTTCTTCGCAATGTTTGGAAGCGTCTTCAAACGCCTGATTGACGAGGTAAATGCGCGCCATTTCGCCATGCGTGTGCGCAACTTTGTCCTTGTAACCGTACTCTTGGTATTCGGCCAGACACTCCGCCAACGTTTGCAGCGCGAGGTTGAGGTCGCCGCCTTCACCTTTGGCGATGCCGAAGTTTTCCTTCACTTCGATCGCGAGCTTGATGTTTTTCAGACCGCGGTACAGGGAGATCGCATGCTGCGAATACTCGCTGGCCCGGTCGAAGTCGCCGATCTCTTTGAACTTTTGGCCGAGGCGGCGGAACAGGTCGGCGATCGTGTTGAAATTCGCCGTGTCTGCCAACTGCTCGTGGGCACGCTTGTAAGCGTTCAGCGCATCGCTTTTCTCGCCGAGGTAGCCGTACACTTCGCCCAGTTGGCTCAAGATCGCCGAGGCGAGGAACGGGTCTTTTTCATCCAACTTCTCGATCAGGTCGAGCGCCTTTTGCCAGTGGTAGATCGCCAGCGGGTAGTTGTGGCGCTTCTTTTCCACCAGGCCGAGCTTTTTCAGGGCGAGGATCTGCATGTACAGGTCCTTGCGGGTCGCAGCGGACGACAGCACACGGTCGAAGCCTTCCATCGACTCTTCCAAATTGCCCATCTCCAGCTGGCATTCGGCGAGGTCAAACTGGATCTCCGCCGAGTGCAGCTGCGGAATGGAATCCTCCATCAGTTCGGACAGCACAGGGACGGCTTGCCCAAACTCCCCGGCCTCCATCATGGCCCGTGCCACTTTGTATGTAGCGATCTGCTCGATTTGCATCTGCATATCGGTCAGGAAATATTCGATCGGCGTCTCCAGCTTTTCAGCGATCGCCTGCAGCAGTTTGTGCGACGGGTTGGCTTTGTCCGCTTCGATCTGGGAAATCATCGACGGCGTGACCATTCCGGAGCCCAGGTCACTCTGCGTCAAGCCTTTCTGAATGCGTAGTTCTTTAATCTTCTGTCCTAATGTTGCCGGCATACACACATTCTCCTCTCATTCAAGCCTTCAGTCTTGCGTTATTTGCAATGAGCATTAACTTTGGGGTCAATTAATTTTCGTCTTTACCCGAACATTATTAACGGAGTTAATTCATTCTATACATTTCTGCACCCGAATAGACCAAATTTTTTAAGCAAGCACCTCTCCCATTCACAATGCAGTCAAGAGAAAAGACTGTGCGCGGGCACAGTCCATAGCGGTCTGTTACTATCGCAATGCCGGGAGTTCAACACGTACATACTGCAGCAGGTCATGCAGCGTCCCTTGATGGTCAAACGGCAAACGCTGTTCCGGCGCCTGTTCTCCGTTGTTGACCCAATAGGTCTGCATGCCTACCGTGCCCGCGATGAGATCCTCATACGCATCGTTCCCGATCATCATACAAGATTCGGAAGACACGCCAAGTTTCTGTACGATCTCGCGGTAATAATTTGGGTTGGGTTTGCAAAAATGACTGTCCTCGTAGGTGGTGACCAGTTCAAACGGCAGATCGTCGATCCCCGCCCAACGCATCCGGTGCAAAGTGGCCGGGCGCGGGAACAGCGGATTGGTCGCCAGCACCAGCTTGTAGCCTTTTTCCAAAGCGGCGAGCAGGATCTCGCGGGCGAGCGGCGTCGGTTCGGACAAGTGTGACAACTCCCCAAATTGCTGCGCGTAAAACCTCTCGATGATCGGGAAAAAGGCGCCTTCATCCACCGGCAGACTCTGCAAGAAGTCCGCTTTGAACACCTGCTCGTTGGAAAGCGCCTCATCGTCGCTTTTCACCATCGCCTTGGTCGAAGCCCAGACCTGGGCGACGAACTGTTCCGGCGGCAGCAGGTGGGCGACGCTGGCGGCGAGGTGCTTGAAGTAGCCTTTCGTAAAGGTGTCATTATCCATCGGCAACAGCGTGCCGTCCAAGTCAAACAAAAGCGTGGTCAGGCCCATCAGGCTTCCCCTCTCTCTCGCTGTCTGCTTACTTCAAATCTGGAAACCCTTGCTGGCGGAGCGCTTCAAACACCACGACGGCCACCGCGTTCGACAGGTTCAGCGAGCGCGCATCAGACAGGATCGGAATGCGGATGCAAGTCTCCCGATTCGCTTCGATCAGCTCGCCTGGCAGCCCGCGTGTCTCCCGTCCGAAGACAAAAAAGTCGTCCGGCCCGTATTCGATGTCGGTGTACGACTTGTCCGCCTTGGTCGTGGCAAAAAAGAAACGGCCCTGCGGGTACTTCGCTCGCAGGTCTGCAAAACTGTCATGGTAATGCAAATCGAGCAGGTGCCAATAATCAAGGCCAGCCCGCTTTAACTGCTTATCGTCAACAGAGAAGCCAAGCGGCTTCACCAGGTGCAGCGTGATACCTGTGCACGAACAGGTGCGGGAGATATTCCCTGTGTTTGCTGGAATTTCCGGTTCGACGAGTACAATGTGCATTGAAGTGGGAACCCCCTTTTTTAAATCGCAGGGTTAAAGCCGTTCTAAGATACTAGCATACAAAAAGGAACAGCCTCTCGCAACTGCGAAGGCTGTTTCTGTTGAATTTAAGATATATTCTTATATTTTTGCAATTTCAACGATTCGTACTCCAGGACCTTGGATTCTTCCTGCACACGCGTCAATTCGGAGACCGGGATGCGCAGAAATGCATCCACGCACAGCGCACAAAATTGGGTGCCGATATGCTTCAAGATCTCTTCGCGCGCGTATTCGATCGACTGCGCCTTGCGGTACGGCCGGTCGGAGGTGATCGCGTCAAACGTGTCGGCGATCGCAAAAATGCGGGCGAGCAGCGGAATGCTCTCCCCTTGCAGCTGCGCCGGGTAGCCGCGTCCGTCGTACCGTTCGTGATGGTGCAACACAACGTCATGGCCTTCTTTGATGAAATCGATGTCTTTGACCATCAAGTGTCCCATGTACGGATGTTCCTTCATCACCGCCCATTCCTCGTCGGTCAAGGCGGACGGCTTTTTCAGAATCGAGTCGGGCACGGCAATTTTGCCGATGTCGTGCAGCAGTGCGCCCCATTCGAGCTGCTGCATCCTGCGCGCATCCAGCCCGATGCGCTCGCCGATCATCACCGAGTAGCGCACCACGCGCTGGCAGTGTCCGTTCGTTTCATCATCTTTGGCGGCGACCGCGTTGGCCAAGGCGTTTAAGGATGACTGATGGGAACGCAACAACTTCTGATTCTTCTCGCGCAGCACCTGCAGCACCACGCCAAACCCTAAACCGATCCCGGCATGAACCGCGATATCGATGAAAGTAGTCTCATGCATAAGTCCGTAGAAGAGTCCGATCAAAAATCCAATCAATCCGTAAGCATAGCGCATGTGTGCCATGGGAAAGCCCCCCTTCCATTTGGAATTTGACTGAATTTTTTATTTGGAATATTACTTCGATGGCTGAAGGGAGACTCCTGCTCTTTTTCGTGGAAACCCGACAAAAATTTCACAATTGCATGAGAACTGCAACAATCAAAAATTGTCCGGAATGTGGTAAAACGCATATTTGGTGCGCGCCGTGTACGCATAGCTGTCCCGATAATCCCAATAGCGGCGGTGCGAAGCGATCGTGTGCGCGTTGACCAAAGGCCGCCCGTACGCGTCAAAATCGACGACGACCGTGTTGTGCTGCCATCTGCCGTCCCCGTCCCAGTCGTAGCAGATGATGTCCCCAACTTTTAACTGGCGCGGGTCGGCCACTTCCTGCGCATGCAGGAGGCGCGGCAAGGCGAGCTTGAACGAATGCGCGACCGTCCAGGAAAAGCTCCAGTTCTTGCCCCGGTACCACCAGCCGTTCGAGCGGGAGCCGGAATGGATCTGCGGCATCCCGCCGGCATGCACGACCTGCGAGATGTAGTTGGTGCAGTCGTTGCCTTCCATTTTGGCATAGGCCGGGTTGAAGCCGTTCCACCACAGCTCCGCATATTTAAACGCCCGGACCCGGTCATAGCGGCCGCGCATCTCACGCGTTGCAGGCTCTGCATCGGTCTCTTCGATCACTTCGGCCTGTTCAGCAGCTGTCGGCGCCTCGCGCAGCATCTTTGGCTCCGAATTGACGATGTCGCGGGCCACCTTCCATGAGCCGCCTTCATGCAGCAACGTCAAGCGGTGCACGCTGCGCCGCGATTCATGTCCGATGTCGCCTTTCTGTTCATAGAAAAAACGCACGTTTTCAATCAGATCGACCGTCGCCGTCTCGCCGTCCGGGTTCCATTTGGACTGCATGACCTGCAGATGGGTTTTTGCTTTGCGGTAGCGAATATCGCGGGCCGGCAGCGCCTGGCGCAGCGCGCGCACCTCCTGAAAGGAATGGCATTCGGCGGGCGTGCCCGACAAAAAGTGCAGCAGCGTCCCCTCCTCGCCTTGTAGCCAGACCCGGTTTTTCTCCCGGAAAAACTCTTCGACTGTCTTCAGCCACGCCTGATGATCCATCGGGCAGACCTCCTGTCTGAATTGCATTCCTGCTCTGAAGAGACACTAGCGGTTGGAAGCGTTCATCAACTACTGATATGCGGCGCGGCTTGCCTACCTTCCGGAAAAAAATATCTTTGAACAATTTCGCACTCATGGTATACTATAAAATGAAACAGGGTTTCATCTACTGAAACGTTCCAGAGTGAGGAGGTGGGAAGATGGCGGCAGAAGGTGAAAAAGGCACAGTCCGCGCGGTCGAACGGGCACTCGATATCCTGCTCTGCTTTTCCGGATCGGATACAGAGCTTGGATTGTCCGACATCTCCAAGCGGATTGGACTGCACAAAAGCACCGTGCACCGCTTGCTGGCATCGCTGGAGAGCAAGGGCTTCGTCAGACGCCACCCCACCACCGAGAAGTACCGCCTCGGCTGGAGCGTGCTGGAACTGGTTTCGAACATCAACCGGTCGGATGACCTGTCATCGGTCGTCCGTCCTGAGATGACCAGGCTTCGCGATCTGCTCGGCGAGACGACTTCGCTCTACGTCCGGGCAGGCATGGAGCGGATCCGCATCCAGGCGGTGGAGAGCACCCAGCCCGTGCGGCGCGTGGCCGATATCGGCAAACGCCTGCCGCTGTATGTCGGCGCGTCGGGGAAAGTCCTGCTCGCCTATGCGGAAGAGCCGCTGCATGAGTTTTTAAGCGATCCGAGCCTGCCCCCCGATCTCAACCGCGAGGAATTTGCCAAAGCGATTCAAACGGTGCGCGATCAAGGGTATGCAGTATCGATCGAAGAGCGGGAGTTGGGAGCTGCAGCAGTAGCAGCGCCGATCTTCTCCCGCGCAGGTCAGATTGTGGCAGCCTTGTCTGTCTCCGGGCCTGTCGACCGCTTTACAGCGGACGCGGTGGAACGATTTGCGCAGGCAGTGCGCAAGTCGGCCGAACTGCTCAGCAAGATCGTGTAGGACGGCCTGCAATTATCATTTTAATCATGTTTGTTTTTCCTGTTGGTCTAGGCTCCCTTTAGGGTACGCTAGATGGCAGAGACTCATATGAGGTTTATGGGAGGTTTTTGGAATGGCAAAGAACCTGGTTCAAAAGATCCTGGAAGCTCACCTCGTCTCCGAAAAAGGCGAGTGGACTCCTGGCAAAGAAATCGCAATCCGCATCGACCAAACACTGACTCAAGATGCTACCGGTACCATGGCGTACCTGCAATTCGAAGCGATGGGCGTTCCGCAAGTCAAGACCGAACTGTCCGTTTCTTACGTTGACCACAACACCCTGCAGTCCGGCTTCGAAAACGCGGACGACCACCGTTTCCTGCAAACTGTTGCAGCGAAGCACGGCATCCACTTCTCCCGTCCGGGCAACGGTATCTGCCACCAGGTTCACCTGGAGCGTTTCGCGAAGCCGGGCAAGACGCTGCTCGGTTCTGACTCCCACACCCCGACTGCGGGCGGCATGGGGTCGATCGCAATCGGCGCAGGCGGTCTCGATATCGCAGTTGCCATGGCAGGCGGCGCTTTCTATCTGAACACGCCGAAAGTTGTCAAGGTTGAACTGAAAGGCAAACTGCAGCCGTGGGTTGCAGCGAAAGACATCATCCTCGAAGTTCTGCGCATCATGACCGTTAAAGGCGGCGTGGGCAAGATCGTTGAGTACACCGGCGAAGGCGTTGCATCGCTGACCGTTCCGGAGCGCGCAACCATCACCAACATGGGCGCGGAGCTGGGTGCTACCACCTCCATCTTCCCGTCTGACGAAAACACCCGCGTGTACCTGGAAGCGCAAGGCCGCGGCGGCGACTACTCCCCGCTGGCAGCAGATGCAGACGCGACCTACGATGAAGAGATCATCATCGACCTGAACACGCTGGCTCCGAACATCGCACAACCGCACTCCCCGGACAACGTAGTGCCGGTTCCGGATCTGCACAGCCAAAAGATCCCGGTAAACCAAGTGGCAGTCGGTTCCTGCACCAACTCCTCCTATGTTGACCTGATGCGTCTCGCGGCGGTTCTCAAGGGCAAGACCGTACACCCGAACGTATCCCTGGTTGTGTCCCCGGGCTCCAAGCAAGTGTTCGAAATGATCGCTCGCAACGGCGCACTGGCTGACATCCTCGCTTCCGGCGCTCGTATCCTCGAGTCCGCTTGCGGTCCGTGCATCGGCATGGGTCAGGCACCGTCTTCCGGCGCAGTATCCGTACGTTCCTTCAACCGTAACTTCGAAGGCCGTTCCGGCACCGCCGATGCAAAAGTCTACCTGGCATCTGTTGAAACCTGCGCAGCAGCAGCTGTGACCGGTTACATCGCTGATCCGCGTGAACTGGGCGACCTGCCGAACGTGGAAATGCCGGACCAATACCTGATCGACGACCGTCTGGTGCTGTCTCCGTCCGAGCAGCCGGACACCGTTGAAGTTGTCCGCGGCCCGAACATCAAGCCGCTGCCGGTTAACACCGAGCTGGCTGAAGCACTGACCGCTCCGGTTTCCCTGAAAGTCGGCGACAACATCACCACCGACCACATCATGCCGGCTGGCGCTAAAGTACTGCCGCTGCGTTCCAACATCCCGGCGATCTCCGAGCACGTATACGTGCGCGTTGACCCGAACTTCCCGTCCCGCGCGAAGGAACTGGGCAAATCGGTGATCATCGGCGGCCACAACTACGGCCAAGGCTCTTCCCGTGAACATGCTGCACTCGCTCCGATGTACCTCGGCGTGAAAGCTGTCATCGTGAAGTCCTACGCTCGTATCCACCGTGCGAACCTGATCAACTTCGGTCTGCTCCCGCTCACCTTCGTAAACGAAGCTGACTACGATGCGATCGAGCAAGGCGACGAAATCGCAATCGACAACCTGCGCGGCCAAATCGAAGCAGGCAACGAACTGACTGCGAAAAACGTCACCAAAGGCACCGAATTCAAGGTAACCCACGACCTGACCGGACGTCAGATTGACATCATCCTGGCAGGCGGCCTGCTCAACTACACCAAATCCCAAGCGGTTTAATGAACTGCTGAAGATTTGCTCACACTAAGGGGGAGCGACATGCTTCCCCCTTTTCATTGCTTACATTAGACGTTGCTTATCAGACATATGAGGTGAACTCCATGGAAAAATTTACAGTTGTAGTTATGGAAGGCGACCAAACCGGTCAAGAATTGCTCGAAGAGGGCCTGCGCGTCCTCGATCCGTCGCTGATCGGCGTCGATCTTGAACTTGCTCGTTTTGACCTGTCGCTTGAGAACCGCCGCGCGACGAAAAACCAAGTTGTGCATGACGCAGCAGCTGCGATGAAAGAGAGCGGCTTCGGCTACAAAGCAGCGACGATCACCCCGGAAATCCCGGGCGACGTCGGCTCCCCGAACGCGATCCTGCGCAAAGGCATCGACGGCACCGTCATCGTCCGCACCGGCCGCCGCATCCCGGGCATCACACCGGTTGCAGGCGTTTACGCACCGATCTCCGTCGTCCGCATGGCGGTAGACGATGCATACGGCGCTAAAGAATGGCGTGAAGGCGAAGGCGTCGACGAGATCGCTTACCGCACCGAGAAGATCTCCCGCAAGATCTGCCGCGGCGTTGCGCAATACGCGTTCGAACAAGCCCGCAAAACCAACGCGAAAGTATTCGGCGGCCCGAAATTCACCGTTTCCCCGGTTTACGAAGGCATGCTGAAAGAAGAGATGGACCTCGCTTCCAAAAGCTACGCGGAAGTTAAATACGAGCCGCAGCTGATCGATGCGACCTACGCATTGCTGATGAACACGTCCGGCGAACCGCTGGTCATCCCGGCGCTGAACCGTGACGGCGACTGCCTGTCCGACCTCGTCCTGCAAATGTTCGGTTCGATCGCAGGTTCTGAGTCGATCCTGCTGGCGTTTGACGAGCAGCAAAACCCGAAGACCGTCATGGCGGAAGCTCCGCACGGCACCGCGCCGGGTCTGTACGGCAAAAACGTGGCGAACCCGATGGCGATGATCCTCGCAGCAGCGTCCCTGCTGACCTTCTTCAACACCAAAGAAGCAGATCTCGCATCCCGTGCCATCTACGAATCGACGCTCGAAGCGGTCGTTGAAGGCACCCGCACCGCCGATCTCGGCGGCACTGCTTCCACTACCGAATTCACCGATGAAGTCATCCGCCGCATGAAAACCAAACTCGAAGTTTGGAAGACGCTGGCGTAAGCAAGCTCCGAAATAAAGAAAAGACCACCCGGCACAGGAGCCGGGTGGTCTTTTGCGTATGCGCAATGCTTGGCACCTTGTCATATGCTGTAGAAACACACAGCATCGTACGGAGGTGATATACATGGCGGACAATAAGAACGGCGATTGGCTGAAGCAGCTCTTCAATGAAGTGATGCGGCCTCCGAAGTGGATGAAAGAACCGAAGCGCCCCGGCGGGGGCGGCGCAAAAAAACCGAATGGGGATGGAAAAAAGGCTGAGGCTGACGTTTCGATCTCGCCGAAGAAACGTCAGCCCCCCGGCTGGTGGTCCTGGTCGCAATCTGACGGGGTCCCCAAGGCCCGGCGCCGCAAGCGGGAGCGGCAATCTCACCGCTCCCCCCAGCAAGTCCGTAAAACCAAACCTGCCGTCAAAAAAGAGCGTCTGTCCAACTCCCAAGGCCGACTGTCCCAGAGCGACCTTGGGAGCGCTCTTCCCGGCTCGGAAAGCGGCCTGCAAGCGCAGATTCGCCGTCATGGCTTCAGCCCGTCCGTCTGCAGATCCTACGGGATCACGCCAACCAAAGTCGAGCCCTTCGGCCCGGTGCTCCGCCTGCGCACCCAGCAGGGTCTGGTCGCCTTGAAAAAAAGCTACCTGCAGCCCGCGCACATCTCTTTCCTGCACCAGGCCTTTTTGCATTTGGAACAAAAAAAATTCACGCGCTTCTCCCCGTTCCTGTTGACGCCCGACGGGAAGCCTTACGCCACGATCGGCGGGGACACCTACTATGCGACGCGCTGGATTCGCGGTCAGGAAGTCGACTTTCGCTCCATGCCCCAACTGGCTTTGACCGCACGCACCCTGGCCGATTTCCACGTGGCGTCACGTGGGTTTGAGCCTGACGGTTATGCGCCGCCCCCGATCTTCGACATGGTTGACCGTTTCAAAGACCGCCGTGACGAGCTCGCCGAGTGGAAGCGCCGGGCTGCGATCAAGTCGCGCCCCGATGACATCGACAAGATCTACCTTAAGCATGCTGACCACTATATCGACCAGGCCGATCAAGCATTAGCGATGCTGCGCCGCCCGCAAGTGCGATCCCAGCTCCTGTTTGAAGAAGATGATCCATCGCTTCTGCATCTCGATCTCACGCCCTACAACATGATCTACACGCCGAATAACCAAGTCGCTCTAATCGACCTCGATTTCGCGGCATTTGGCCCGCGCACGCTCGATCTGGCCCATCTGATGCGCCGGGGCTTGCAGCGCCAAGACTGGGACGAGGCGGTGGCCCGCCACGTGCTCGTCAACTACAATGCGGCCGCTTCCTTGCAGCCTGCCGAGTATCAGATCCTGAGCGGCTTGCTGCGTTTTCCGCACCGTTTCTGGCGGATCGGCTACCAGCACTATGATCTTGGCCACGATCCCAACCACCTCGGCTACTTTCAGCTGGCCGAGGCTGAAGAGCAAAAGCGTCTCGCCTTTCTCGACAAATACGATAAACAAATAAGCCGAGTGTGGTAACCCCCACGGGGTGCCACAGTCAGCTTATTTGCGAAAGGTCTCTTCCGAAAACACAGCAATGCCATGCCGCTTTAACAAAGCGGACGTCACGCCGTCCCCAGGCATCTTTCCGCCAGAGAAACTGCCGTCATAAATCACCGACGATCCGCATGACGGGCTGCGCTCTTTCAGAATCGCCTCTTTCGCCCCGACCAGTTGCGCCATCTTCAAGGCCTGTTCCGCGCCCTTTATAAACTGCGCCGTCACGTCTGCGCCCTGATCGGTCAGCACTTTCGCCTTGCCATCGAGCACGTCCTCCCCCGTCCCGCCCACAATCTGCGCGGGCGGCCGAGGCGTGGACAAGCCGCCGAGCTGTTCCGGGCAGACAAAAACAGCTTCGCCCTTCACGACCATCTCCTGAAATTCCTCAATCAAATTGTCGTCCCCGTCGTACCGGCATTGGCATCCCACCAAACAAGCACTGATCACCTTCATAATCCCCATCCTCCTCTCACAGGCCAAAACCTTTCACTTCGACCTACTCAGTTCCTTTCCATCCCAAACCATTTCCTGCTTCCTCACTCAGCCCCGTCCACAGCCCAAGCCATTTCCTGCTTGATCTCTTCCTCCGGCTCCCGAGCATACGCCTGTGCGACTTTCTCCCGCGTGCCGTCCGGGTCGATCTTCTGCAGCGCCCACGCGATCGTTCCGCGAATTTCCGGCCGCTCATCACGCTCCAGCATCTCGAGCAGTTTCGGCACCGCCGCCTGCTCCCGCATGTTGCCAAGCGCGATGATCGCATTGCGCTGCATCACCTTCGCCCCGCGCCACGCCGCCGCCGACTCGCCAAACTCCCGCCGGAACTGCTTGTTCGATAAAGTCAGCAAATGCATCAGATCAGGAAACGCATACTCCGGCTCCGGATCAAACTCAATCGCCGTCCCAAACGCCACTTCCTTATTCTTCGGACAGACCACCTGACAGGTATCACAGCCCCACAAACGCCGTCCCAGCTTCGCCCGATATTCCTCCGGGATCAAGCCTTTCATCTGCGTAATATAAGACAGACACTTGCTCGAATCGGTCTGAAACGGACTCACCAGCGCCTTTGTCGGACAAGCTTTCAAACACAGATCCGGACAATCTTCACACTGCGGCAGCGGAGTCGGAACGCTTGGCTCAATGTCAACATCACATACCAATTGCCCGAGAAATACCCACGAACCGTGCGTCTCCGTGATCAGCGAACAGTTCTTGCCGACCCAGCCAATCCCGGCCCGCTGCGCCACCGCACGATCCACCAGCGGCCCCGTATCCACCGAGTTATGCACCGCGACCGGCCGCCCCAATTCCTGCTCCAGCCGTGCCGCCAACAGCTCCAACTTCCCCTTCAGCACCTTGTGGTAGTCCATGCCCCATGCATACACCGACATCTGTCCACGCAGACCTTCCGGCTTTTTCTGCCCGACGTATTTTTCTGTGCGATATGCCATCGCGATTGCCACAATCGACTTCGCCTCCGGGAAAAACGCCTTCGGATCGACCCGCTCTTCCAGCACATCATGCTCGAAGCCCGACTCATGCCCCGACTCCCGATACATCACCAAATGCTCATGCACATCGTGAAACGGCTCGGCAGTCGTCACGCCGATGCCGTCGATGCCAAGTTCCGCACCGATGCGCAATATCGTCTCATTGTCGATCTCATACTTCCTCATCGCCGCCACACATCCTCACTTCGGAACGGCTGCCCGCGCCAATTCATCACAGCGTTCATTCCACCGGTCGCCGCTGTGCCCTTTCACTTTAAAAAAGGCAATCTTGTGCGTCCGATACAGCCCCAGCAGCTCTTCCCACAGATCCCGGTTCGCCACCGGCTGCTTCTGCGAATTGAGCCAGCCGTTTTTCTCCCAATTCACATACCATCTCGACTTGAAACAATTGATCAGATACGCACTGTCACTATACACATCCACCTTGCACGGATACTTCAACACCTTCAAGGCTTCGATCACCGCCAAGAGCTCCATCCGTTGATTGGTCGTCTCCTTCTCGCCGCCGGAGATCTCCTTGCGGTGGTCGCCTGTCATCAGCACCGCGCCGTACCCGCCCGGCCCCGGATTGCCCGAGCAGGCGCCGTCTGTGTAGATCACAACTTCTTTCATCATCCGCTTCCTCTTTCGCTCTCTGTAGTATTCGCCCCGAGCCCAAGCAATATATACTGCTGCTTCGCGCGAATCTGCTCCTCCAGCGTCAAATCTTCCGGTTCGAACAGATCCAGCACAAACTGCGGCACCATCTTGGGATACAGCAGCGCCCCCATCATTTGCAGCATCGCCGTTTTCAACGAACGAAACCGAAATTGCCCCTGCGCCTGCCCCTCGGCAAGCGTATCGCGCAGCCGCTGCCAAAACGCCAGCGGATACTGCCCGAGCAGATGGTGGCGATCCGACTTCAGCATGATCTCCTGCATCAGGATCTTCTGTACATCGCACTCCTGCTCCGACCAGCGCAGAAATCCTTCCACATAGCGGCTGATCCGCTCCACCGGGTCGGCGATCACATCGATCTCCGCGTACATCTCCGGCCCCGGAAAAGCCGAATCAAGCAAAGCAAACAGCAGTTTTTCTTTGCCGCCGAAATGATAAGAGACAAGAGCCACATTGGCCCCTGCCTCCTCGCATATTTGTCGCACGGACGTCGCCTCAAAGCCTTTTTCCGCAAAAAGGCGCTTCGCCGCATCGAGAATTCGTGTTTTCACATCTTCACTCATGTGCTCCCACAACCTTCTTGTCTTTATAAATCAGCACACCGATCAAAGTCACGCCATACGCCGCCAGCGTGATCCACAAGAGACCGGCCACTGCGCCGCCCGTTCCGGTGCCGCCAAACAGCAAGTTCATGTTGCCCAGCACCGCGTACGTCGCAGGCAGGAAGTTCCCCACATTGTAAAACAGATCGGACAACAGCTCCCGCGGCAGCATCGTGCCCGAAGTCGCGAGCTGAAGCGACAGCGCGATGATATTAAACAGCATGCCCGCCTGACCAAACAGGAACAAAAACATCTGCGCAAACGCCAGGAACGAGAACAAAGTCAAAATCAAAAACCCGCTCAGTTCCAAGAAACCGGCGACCGGCTCCACATCAAACAGATACAAAATCCCCGTCGCAATCAGTCCAATCCCCACCGCTGCGCCCGCATTGATGATCTGGCGCGCCAAGAATCGCTGCCAGCGGTTCGTGCGGCTCGTGATGATCGTTGCCGTTACGGTCAACTGCATCGACAACAGCATGCTGCCAACATACGACGCCAGCACCACCATCATCGGCACCATCTGCAGCGAGAAGTTAGAGATCGGATTGAGCGCCGTATACGTGCCTTCCACACGGTCGGTCACACCTGCTGCAATCCCCTGCGCCTGAACAGCCGGCACGCGCATTTGGCTCAGCGCAGCCACAATGCCATTTTGTGTAGCCACATGATTAACATTCTTCGTCACTTCGCCCAACACCTGCTGCCCCACAGTTTTTACCATCGCCGGGTTGGACTCGTTGACCAGCACTTCAATCTTCGCCTTCTCACCCTGCTTCTGCAGCGTTGCCGAAAAATCGGCCGGGATATAGATCACCGCCTGCAGATCGCGGGCATTCAACTGCGCTTTCGCTGCTTCCAGATTCGCCGGTGTCTCCATCTCGAACGGCAGGCTGGTCTGCAGATTTTTGGCAATCTCTTTCCCAGCGCCTTGATCAGCGCTTACCACACCGATGTGCAGTTGATCCATCCGGCCGGTCACATTGTCATAGCCGTTCATCCAGACCACAGCGAACACCAGTTGGAAAAACAGCATCGTGATCAGCCCGACTAGGGTCGTCTTTTGCTGGAAAAATAATTTTAATGTTTGTCCCATACTCCCTCACCCCATCTAAAACGATTGTTTTAATCAAACGTTTGTTTAATTCCATGTTTCTAAGTATATGCAACAATTTCCTGCTGTCAACAAGAAAAATTGGATTTGGGGCATCCTATTCGGTGACCAACTCGGAGGAGGAAACGGAACATGCTAAAAGCAGACAAATTAAAGGGACTGCCCCCCTACATATTTGCCCGTCTCGATGAGCGGGTGTACAAGTTGCGCGAGTCGGGCGTGAAAGACATCGTCGATTTTGGCAAAGCCGACCCTGACCACTCCACGCCCCAAGCGGTGGTCAAGCGCTTGCAAGAAACGGCAGCCGACCCGGAAAATCATCACTACCCGGCGTTTAAAGGTTCGCTGTTTTTCCGCGAGCACGTCGCCAAGTGGTATCAGGAGCGCTTTGGCGTGACGGTCGACCCGGAGACGGAAGTGATCGCCCTGCTTGGCTCCAAAGAAGGCTTGTTCCACATCTCGCTGGCCTACGTCTCCCAAGGCGACATCGGCCTCGTGCCCGACCCGTCGTTTCCGGCGTACAACGACGGTGTCTTCTTCGCGGGCGGCGAGGTGCTGCGCATGCCGCTGACCAAAGAAAACGGCTACCTGCCCGACTTGGACAGCCTCGACGAAGCGACCCGCCAACGCGCCAAGATCCTGTTCCTCAACTACCCGAACAACCCGACCGGCGTGTTTGCCCCGCCCGAATTTATGGAGCGTGCGATCCGGTTCTGTCAGGAGCACGAGATCCTGCTTTGCTACGACCACGCCTACAGCGAAGTCTACTTGGACGATGCCAACAAGCCAAAAAGCCTGCTCGAATTCCCGGGCGGCAAAGACGTGGGCGTCGAATTCTTCACCTTCTCCAAAACGTTTAACATGGCGGGCTGGCGCTTAGGCGCGGCGGTTGGCAACGCTGAGGTGATCAACTCGCTGCTCGTCGTGCAAAGCCACATCAACTCCGGCATCTTTGCGCCGATCCAGTTCGCCGGGGTCACCGCGCTGACCGAAGTGACGCACTCCAACTTCCCGCAGGAACAGCGCGACGAGTACAAGCGCCGTTTCGAATATGCCTTGGGCAAATTCCGGGAGATCGGCTGGGACGTGCATCCGCCGGACGGCACCGTCTACCTCTGGGTGCCGACGCCGCAGAACATGAACGGCGAAGAGTTCGCCAACCACCTGCTCGACGAGTACCATGTGGTCGTAGCGCCCGGCACCGCGTTTGGCGAGACGGGTGACCGCTACGTGCGGCTGTCCTTGACCACCCAATACGAAAATGTGGTCAAAGGCATCGACCGCATCTGCCAGGCTTTACAGAAACAAGCCTAGTCCCCAGCGCTTCCCTCACATGAAACCTACTTGGCGGACAGATGCTAAGTTCAGAGTGTAAACGCCTGCTGTGAGGAGGTATTGGGTTATGAAATCCTGGCGCAAAGGTTTGTCTACCATGTTTCTGCTTTCCTTCGTCGCCACCGGCCTGTGGGGCTGCGGCCAGCAAGCGCTTCCCGATCGGTTAGACGATGACCGTGGCGGACGAATTCAATCCGGTCCCGAGAATCCGCGCGTGCCGGAACGGCTGATGAAAGACGCAAAAAGCAACGGCATCACCGCCGCCAACTCACTGGCGCAAAAGATCAACCAGATGCCGGGCGTGCAAAACACCACCGTCCTTGTGTACGGCGATGATGCGTATGTCGGGCTGACCAACATCGGCACGGAAGCGCCGCGCAAGGATGCTCAGATCAAGCAGGACTCCTGGGTCGGCGAAAGTCCGTGGGGCACCACCGAACAACCGAAATCGGCAGCCGGGATGACTGTGGAACAGTTGCAGGCGGAAGGCATCCGCAGCAATGCAGCGACCCTCGAAGGCCCGCGCACTTCCGTTTCCGGGGACATCTCCGATACACTGAAGGCGGAGATCGTCGCCCGCGTCAAACAGAAGCTGCCCCAGGTGAAAAACGTACATGTTACCGGCAACCTGCAAGTCACCCAGCAGCTCAGCGGCTACAAGTACTTCATCTCGCGCGGCGGGGATATGCGACCGTTCATGAACGACTTCCTCGGCGTGGTGGGCAACTCGTTTTAACGCAAAAAGAGACACACCCCGAGGGTGTGTCTCGCTTTATTTTGTTTCCGCCCACGCCTTCTCAATGACGGCGCGAATCTCCGGATATGTAACGTCCACGCCGTGGCTGTCACTGCGTTCCAGTACATATTTTACCGCTTCGTTCAACTTGGCCGGTCCGTCATAATGGGTAAACGCGCGCTCGGCGTAATGAAACGCCTCTTGTCCGATCAAGTTCAGCCACTCGCGCTGGCGGACGGTCGTCTTGGTGCGGTAATAGCGAACGGCTTTTAATTTCCACCGATGCAATACCACGAGAAGGACGAACATACCCAATTCCATCCCCACAAGCAGGATGTCTCGTACAGCGAGGTTAACGGCTGTTGGTTCCACTCCATCTTCACTCCCCCCTTGTCAGGCTGACCGTATGTGTGTCGTTGTCCCAATTGATCGCGCAGCCGAGCAGTTCGGCGAGCTCCCGCACCGGGACATAGGTCTTGCCTTCGATTAATCGTCCGTGCTGGACAAGCGATGCGCCGTTTACTTTCACCGTCACCCGGTCATCGCTTCTGTACGTCGCGGCCGGCAACGTTACGGCCGGCGCGATGTAGCGGCGGTCAAAGATCTTGCACAACGCTTCGGCAGCCGCTTCCGCCTGCCGCTGCAGGAAGCGCTCATCGCCGATCCGCGCTTCTTCCGCCGCATTGGTGATAAATCCGCCTTCGATCAGCAGCGCGTCCATCATCGTGTCGCGCAGCACCTGAAAATCGCCGAGATACACGCCGCGGTGCTTCTGTCCGGTCGCTGCGGCGATGTGGTGGCTGAGCAGGTCTGCCTTGTAGTAGGCGGTCTTGTCCTTTTGCGACGGGTGAATCCACACCGACACGCCATGCACGTTCTCGTCAGCGCTAGCATCGTAGTGCCACGAGACGTAGAGGTCGGCCGAGTTGGTGTTGGCGAGCATCGCGCGCGCCTTCAGATCGACCGCATCGGTCACACCCGGTACCCGCTCCGTGTCTTTGTCGCGGGTCATCAGCACCTGAAACCCGGCCCGCACCAGCGCGTCGCGCAGGTACAGACAAGCCTTGAGGTTCACGTCTTTCTCTTTCAACCGCTTGCCGACGGCGCCGGGGTCGCGGCCGCCGTGGCCCGGGTCGAGCACAAGTCTTGGCATCTTCATTCCTCCTTCACCCTCTCCTATGCAGCGTCCCTAGCGAATCGGGGACAGCTTCTGCAGCACTTTCAGAATCCCCCGGGCCGCGCCTTGCGCCTGCGCCTGCAAAAAGTCGGGGTTCTTGCACAGCTCCAGCTCCCTTGGGCTGGACATAAACGCGCCGCGGATCATCAGCGCCGGGACGTTGACCATCGACAGCACCTTGTCGCTGTCCTGGAAGACGCCAAGCATAATCTGCTGCGTCACATCGACAAGCGCATCGCCAATCATTTCAAACTCGATCATGCAGTGTTCGTCTGCCGTCTCGCTGACCCACAGCGACACGCCGCTGACCTCCGCATCCTCCAGATAGTCGCAGTGCCAGGAGACGAACAGGTCGGCTTCCATCGCCGATGCCAGCTCCGCGCGCTTCATCGCCGGGACGTCGGTGTCGCCGGTGCGGGTGAGCAGCACGTCCACCCCGTATGTTTCCAGCAGTTGCTGCAAGCGCAGGCAAACGGCCAGATTGATCGTCTTTTCTTCCGCCCCGTCTGCGGTAAACCCGCTCTCCGTGCCGCCGTGGCCGGGATCGAGGACAACATGCCATTGTTTCTTTTCGAACGTCATTGCCTAAAAAGCCCCTTTCAATTAAAAGCAAGTCAAAAAACAAGTCAATAAAACAAGTCATAGAAAAAAGGACGCCATGCCAAGCTCATGCCGTCTTGCTGACTGCACGCGCTGCATAACGTCCTCCGGGTCTCGGTCGGACCATGTAGTTTGGCTTTATTTTTTCTCGCGATAATAAGTGGTCGCTTCCATCACACAGGAGAGAATCTGTCCGTGATGTGTCTTGACTGTTCTCGTATCGAACTCGCCCAGCTTGATCTCATCAATGATCCGGCCGCGGTCCACGAGGACCAGCTTGGGGCCGTCATCCACACGAACAGATTGAAAAACCGGCTCTTTTGATTGTGCTTTCTTCATGCAATTAACCTCTCTTTGAGTACGACCTTGCATACAAAGAATAGCACATATGTTCGTATTTTTGCAAGCGGAAAAGTTGTGAAATGCGAACATTTGCTCCTATTCGCGAATCAGGATCTCCAGCTGAATCTTCTCCCCGCCCCAGTCGATCTTCTTGATGCGGTACGAATATTTATCGCCCGGCCGCTCCGAAAAGGCGACCTGCAGCGTGTATTGTTCCGACTCCACATGCACCCACGGCGGCCACGGCAGCCCTTCCAGCACGGCGAACAAGGTCTTCAGCGGAATCGAGTACCCGCCGACTTTCGCGTCTTCCGCGACCAGGGTCAGGTCGCCGTCCTCCTGCACCTGCGGGCGCATCCACATCGACAGCTCCATCTGGCGGCCAAAAAACTCCAGCGACGTGTCGGTGCGCACCAGCCCGCGCTCAAGCGAAAGCTCCGCTTTGGAGATCGGCGACTCTTTTTTCGCCAGCTGCATGGCGAGATACGAGTTGATCGCATCGGCCGACACGTTCGCTTCGATCGGCACCGCCGCCCCTTGCGTCGCGGTTGGCGCGGGCAAGCTGGAGCTTGACCCGGACGAGGTGATGTCAAACCACACGTACAAGAGCAGCGCGAGCAGGATGAGCAGGAATCCTGCCAGCAAAAAAAACGAAAAGCGCCACGGATTCTGAAGAAAGCTCTTTTTGATCGTCGACAAGGCGGACTCCTCCTTTCACAATTCCCTTCACAGTTCCTTCATTGGACAAAGCACCTGCAAGTAAGGTAGCATGGTAGCAGACTCTGTATAAAAATGAGGGATTTTCCGATGAAGCTTAACCGTTTGCGCAACTGGGCGCTGGGCTTGATTTTCCTTGCGTTTATCGTGATGTATATCGGCGTCTTTGTGCCTGTGCTGATGCCGTACCTGCTGATCATCGGCATCATCATGATCCTGATCTCCGTGTTCATCTATTTCCGCGTCGGCGCGATGTCGATGCAGATACCTACTTTAGAATGCCCGCATTGCCATAAAAAGACCAAAGTGCTGGGCGTCGAAGACGGCTGCATGTATTGCCAGGGCCTGATTCAGGTCGAGATGGCCGAAGACGGCGGACTGTACCTCATCCCGCGCAGCAAAACAACCTGATCATGGTGAGTATATGAAAAAAGACCCTGTCTATTCGACGCGGGTCTTTTTTCTTGCTTTAAATTCCCGGCAAAACGGGGTCAAGGCGCACGCTGCGCAATTCGGCTTGCGCGCTTCGCAGACCCGCCGTCCGTGCCAGATCAGCCAATGATGGGCGTCTGTCCACTTGGCCTTGGGTATCCGCTTGGTCAACTGCTTTTCGATCACGACCGGGTCATCGCTTTTCGCCAGCCCAATGCGGTTGGACACGCGGTGGACATGCGTATCGACCGCCATCGCCGGAACCCCAAACGCGTTGGACAACACGACGTTCGCCGTCTTGCGCCCGACGCCGGGCAGCTCGACGAGATCCTCCATCTTCGCCGGCACCTGCCCGCCGTGTTTGGCGAGCAGCAGGTGACAGGTGGCGAGGATGTTTTTGGCTTTGTTTTTGTACAGGCCGATCTCTTTGATCTCCTGCTCCAGCTCGGGCGGGGACAGCTTCAGAAACGACTCCGGGTCGGGATATTTCTGAAACAGCCCAGCCGTGATCTGATTGACTTTTTTGTCGGTCGACTGGGCGGAGAGGATCGTGGCGATCAAGAGCTCAAACGGATTGCGAAAATCCAGCTCGCAATGCGCGTCCGGGTACATCTCATACAAGGTGTCGAGAATTTTCGTCACCGGCACGCGCGGCAACGTCACATTCGTATCGGTCTTGCTGCTCATCGCGACGCCTCCCCGTACCAATAGCGCGGCGCCTTATCGGGCTCCCCCAACGCATTCAGTTCCTGCCCGAGCAGTTCACGCAAAAAAGGCAGCTCAAAACGGGTCGAACTTCCTTGCTTAAACTCTTCGTACACCGGCGAGAAATACAGATAATCAACGGCGCACACTTCATAGACCGCATCCGGATCGAGCGGCTGTCCGTCCAGTTCCGCCCTGATCTCATACGATTCATCTTCCTGCACGGTCACCTGCACCATCAGCCCCGACACTTGAATCCCGCCGACAAAATGGCCCCGGAAGCCGTAGCCTTTGCCCACGCGCTCCACATAAGCCGGGTCGAGCCCTTTATGCAACACCGAGAGAATCTGTGCGCCGGTCAGCTCGATCACCACCGGGATGCTGGGCCCCGGAAAGCAGGTCAGCATGTCGGCACGGGTGACCGGGCCCGCGATCAGGCCGTGCGAGATCAGCCCGGCGTTGATCATCGCGATCGGCGCTCCCGTCAGCCGGCGCATGCCGTCGGTCAACACGTTGGCGAGCGGCGAATCACCGGCCAGCGTATGCTCCAGCGGCTGCTGCAGCTCTGCGACCACCTGGGTCAGCTCTTCTGCCGCATGCTCCTGCCAATGTGCGAGCAGGTGCACCAGATCGGCATCTGGCGCTGTGCTCTCCTCACGGGCGACCGCGCCGCCTTCGTACGAGACGATCTTGCCTGCCGCCGCGTCCCATTCCACCGCCAGATGCCCGTAATGCGACCCGTAGCAGCCGGCCTGGCAGATGATCGTGTCCCCGACCCGCTCCGGCTCGCGGAGCACATGGTGCGTATGCCCGCCGAAGATGATATCGATCTCCGGGATCTCCGCTGCGATCTGGCGATCGCTGTTCAGTCCCAGATGCGACATCAGCACGATCAGGTCGACCTCCTGGCGTTTGATCTCCGGGATCAGGCGTGCAAACGTCTCGCGCGGATGCTCGGCGTGAACGCCAAACATTTTGTAAAAATCGGCAAAGGCCACCGTCAGGCCCAGCACCGCAATCCGCACGCCGTCGCGCTCGATGATCAGATACGGCTCAAATTCCGCATACGGCTCCCGCGTCTCCATGTCGAACAGATTGGCGACCAGCACCGGCACTTCCGCTTCGTTGACCAGATCCGGCCAGCTGTGCTTGGGCAGCGTCAAGCCTTCGTTGTTGCCAAACGTCCATGCGTCGTACTGCATCTGCTTGATCAAAGCGGCGTTGGTGCGCCCAAACGTGCCTTCCGTCTCCATCCGCTTGCGGTCGGCATGATCGCCGATCTCCAAGGTGAACACCGTCTCGCCTGCCGCGAGGGCAATTTCACGACGCCGGCGCAGCTGGGTCGCGATCTGCAGGTACTCTTCAAAATGGCTGTGCACATCATTCGTATGAAAAAAGTGGATCTTCATCGCTCCCACTCCCGTTTCCCCACTGTTTTTCCTTATTTTATCACAAAAAAAGACCACGCACCCGCGCGGCCTTTACTCATCCGACCCGTTGTCATTTTCATCCCAAGACAAGCGGTAGACCATCGTCGTATCGCCCTGTTCCTGCTCCTGACGGGTGGCCGGGCGCTGAAACTCGTCATCTTCGAGACCGGGCGCTACGGTCGGTTCCTGCTTGCGGTGATCGAGCTGTTTCTGCTCTCGCTTCTGTTGCTTCATCAATACTCACCTCCACAACGGTAGTATCTCTAAAAAATGTTGTTTTACCAACTGATATCAAGGGAAAGCTATATGTGTCCAATGTTCAAGGAGGTTAACTCGAGTCGTGCCCTACATAATCCTGTTTCTCGTCGCTTGGGCCGCTTTCTTCCTGTTTGCTGACCGGTCGCGATGGCGCCGCTTCTTGCCTGCCTGCACGCTGGCGATGGTGATGAGTCTGACCACCGACGTGTTGGTGACACACGTTCCGATCTGGCGCTACTATGACCTGTCGCACCAGCAGCTCGCGTTCTACTTAAAACTGCTCGACGATTTTGGCATCTATCCGGTGACCACCTATCTGTTTTTGCAACTCTTTCCGCACGCGTCCTCACGGTTTAAGCAGGTTCGCTATTTCTTCTATTGGACGACCTATGCGATCACGCTGGAACTGCTGTTTTCCAAGATGGGCTGGATGGTGTACAGTGCGCACTGGTCGCTCTCGTTCTCGTATCTCGCCGACTGGCTGATCTATTTTATCCTGCTGCGCTTTTTCCTGCTGTTCGAACAAAAGTCCGGGTCCCGCTCCATCCAAGGCCTGCAGCTTGATTTTCTGATCGAGCGAGGGGGCTTGGAAATCGTGATCTTGACCGCAGCGCCCGGCGCATTGGTGCCAAAGCACCGGCACGCAAGCGACGAGATGGTGGTGCTGCTCGGCGGCGCGCTGGAAATGCAGATCGCCGGAGAGGAGGCCTGTCAGATGGAGCTGCAAAAGCCGCTCTACATCCCGCAGGGTGTGCTGCACAGCTCCCGGTCGGTCGGGACAGAGCCTGCCGTTGTGCTGTGCGTCCTGATGCCGGCCAGTCTGCGTCGACGGCTTGGGCAATATTCGGATGATAAAATATTTGCCGGTGAGACCCTCGAACTTTAAGACAAAAAAGAAAAACTCCTCGCGTCCAGCAGGAGTTTTTCTGTCCCCCAACAACTTGTTCTCTGGGTAAGTATCTGAATTATCCGACAAAAGAAGAGATCATCGGTTCCGGCGGCTCGGTCTGCTCGACAACAGGCGCGCCCATCGGCTCCGGCGGTTCATTTTGTGCAATCTGCTGTGCCGGGAACATCGGTTCCGGCGGCTCCGTGTTCTCCGGATTATAAGTAAACTCAGCTTTGACAGCCGAGACTCCATGATTTCCCCCAAGTGTTGCGTCTGTTGCTCCCCCAGCCAAGAGTCCCCCACTCATGAGAAGAAGACTTGCGAATGTAATACCCATCCAAACTTTGATTTTCATAGGAACTTCCTCCTCTTAACCAATTAGTTGGACTGCATTCTGGCTGTACTGCTTTGCAAGCTCTTCGAGACCGACTCTTTCACAATCGTTGGCAATCTTTTGCAGCAGCGAGACCACTTTGTGCTGCGTGTCATCGCTGCCGGCCAGGAACGTGGCACGGGAAGCGCATACTTCCAGTTCATCGTAGCGACCAAGCGCAAACAGGATTTGCGCCCAGGCTTCCAGGCAGATCACCTCTTTGTCCTGCAGACGGTACTGATGGCAGATCGCGATGGCTTGGGTGATGTAGTTCATCGCCGCATACCAGTCGTTTTCCGAGATCAGGTATTTCGCGATCGAATGCAGCGTGGTCGCCTGGCCGGAGAAGTCGTGGATGCGCTTCTTCATCTCCAGCGACATCCGCCATGCGGCGATCGCTTCTTCCATACGGCCCAGATCCCGCATCAGTTCCGCGTAGTTGTGCCAAGTGCGCGCAAGGTGCAGGTAGTCCTTGTGCTTTTCAAAACCGCCTCTGGCCCGCGTCAGGTGTTCATACGCTTCGTCGAAACGCTTCTGTTCCTTATAGCAGATGCCAAGCAGCATCTCCATCAGCGCAACGTCATGCTCTTCGCCATACGCTGCAAACCACTGCAGTGCGCGGCCCGCATATTCCACGGCAGAGTCGTACTCTCCGAGATATTCGTAGACGAGGGCGATGTTTTGCCAGAGAATGGCGAGGTCACGACCAAGCTTTTGGGTGGAGTTCTGCCACTGTTTTTCCACCGAGAGCAGGAAGGAAAGCGCCTCATTGTACATCCCCACTTTAATGTACATCCGGCCCTTCATGCGCAGCGCGGTCAATACCAGTTCCGGCTCCGCTTCACCATCTGCTTGCGAGACCCAATGAAACCACGAAAGCGCCAGCCAATGTTGACGTAACTTTTCCAGAAGTTTGCCGATGCGAAGTGCCAAGGAATAATCAGCGTGAAGCCGTACGATCGATTCCCACGCGGTCAGTTGATCGCCGATCAGCTCCAAAACAGTATCAGAGTCATTCTCAACCAACAGCTCCAATTTGTTAAGCTCCTGCCCCAACTCTTGTGCGGTACGGACTGTAATCAAAGACTCCAACACTCTCAGCTCCCTCCCACTTCAACTTGATCTCGGCGTTTCGTTTCCTGATGTCTGTTCGCCTTTTGTTTGGTCTTGCGTGTTTAGAAATATAATATGTGTTCGTACCCACTTTATCAATAGATTCCTGACAACTTATTATAATATGACTAAACTTCTTATCATTCTCGTTTATTCGACAAAATGCACCAAGCTGAATTTTTTGACATTCGACAAAAAAATAGACGCTTGTATACGGTTACGGTAGACAAGCGTCAAATTCCTCTGTTAATTTGTGGAGAATGCCAAACGGTATAAAGGAAGCAAGGTTTCGAAAGTCGTTTTTGCCTGCTCCAGGAATGCTTCGGCGCTCATCTGCACCGCTGCTTCGCGCGGAATTTTGATGCCGATCATCACTTCGCCGTTTTTCTGCTTGGCGAGGCGCTGGGCGATGTTTTTAAAATCGGCCTGCTTCATCTCGCTTTGCACCATGCCGTTTGGATTCATGTGATCCGGATACCAGAGGTAATGCGACGGAATGGTGGCTTTGATGTCTTTGAGGTGTTTGATCATCTGCTTGGCGAACACGCCTTTCATCGGCGACTCGTAGATCAGTCCAAACTGAATGAAGGCGTGCGTTTCCCAAGCTCCGATCTGAAAATGCGGGTACATCTTGTAGCCGCGCTTGTTTTTGCTCCATGCGACCCAGGAGTCGTTGGGCGGATTGGTTTTGCGGCGGGCGTGTTTGGCGACGTGCGCGAACATCTCTTCCCCGGTCAGCTCGCTTAACAGCGGCACAAAGTCATCGCCCAGTTGGGTCAGCTTGACGCGCAGGTTGGCGATCAAAGCGGCCATGCGTTCTTCGAGTCCTTCTACATTGAATACGTCAAAATCTGCGTCGGTAAATCCGGTAAAGTTCAAATCAGTTTCGCTCCTCAATACCCTTTTTTCACGTCGATCATATTTTGCATCGTGCCGGCTGCCCCGGTGTAGATCGCCAGGTTGTGCAGGAAGATCCCCTGTGCGCGCTCCATGTATTTCGGTGAGCGCGAGGAGATGTGCGGGGTGAGCACCACATTGTCCAGCTCCCAGAACGGATGATCTTCCGGCAGCGGCTCCTGTTGAAACACATCAAGCCCGGCGCCGCGAATTTTCTTTTCCTGCAAGGCGGTCAGCAGCGCCGCTTCGTCGACCACTTGCCCGCGGGCGATGTTGATCAGCACCGCGCTGTCTTTCATCAGGCCAATTTCGCGCGCGCCGATCATGCCGTCCGTCTCTTCTGTTAACGGGACGATCACAACCACATAGTCGGAAGAGGTCAGCACTTCGTCGAGACCGCTGCGGTCGAAGATCTCGTCGAACTCCGGCAGGTCGCGCCGGGATGTGGCGACACCAAGCGTCCGCATGCCAAACAGCTTGGCGCGCTCGGCGATCTTGCTGCCGATCGCCCCTGCGCCGATCACGCCCAGCGTCTGGCCATCCAGTTCGTCGATGCGGATCGAGCGGTCCCAGTTCTGTGCGCGCTGGTTGTGGAACATCTCCACAAAGCGGCGGGAGAACATCAGGATCAGCCCGATCGTGTATTCGGACATCGGACCTGTGTGGATGCCCCGCGCATTGGTGACGAGGATGTTTTGGAGCTGAATCTGGGCAAACGGCATCAGCTCAAGGCCGGCCGACAGCACATGAATCCATTTCAGCGACGTGCAGCTTTGCACGATCGCTGGGGTCAAGTCTTCTCCGTATGTAATCAAAATCTCTGCCTCATGCAGTTGGTCTTTCGCTTCGGCAATGCTCGGGAAAACACGAACGTCCAGACCAGAGGCGATCTCTTTCATCTTTGCTACATGCCGGTCGCTGACCGGGCAGGTGGTGATCAGTACCATGGTCTCAGCCCCTTCGCTGTCTCTTCTACCATTATGGAAAAAGTCGAGCCGGTGCGCAAGCGTCGTTCGATGATGTAAAATAGAGGAAGCACCAATTGGAAGAAAGAGGTGGGAGCATGAAAGTGTTTCTGACCGGCGCAAGCGGGTTTGTCGGGTCTGAGATCGGAAAACGGCTGGTCGAGGCGGGCCATGAGGTGCGCGCCTTGGTGCACAAGAGCACCAGCCTGCCCCATGGCATGCAAGCCGTGCAAGGAGATATTCTGCACCGGGACAGCCTGGTGACGGCCATGCAAGGCTGTGATGCGGTCGTGCATCTGGTGGGGATCATTCGCGAGGCGCCGCAAAAAGGCGTGACGTTTCAGCGGATGCATGTGGAAGGAACGCAGAATGTGGTCGATGCGGCGGTCGAGGTTGGGGCGCGGCGCTTTCTGCAGATGAGCGCGCTAGGAGCGCGGGCGGGCGCTTCCTCCCCGTACCACAAAACAAAATGGGCGGCAGAAGAATATGTGCGGGAGAGCGGTCTGGACTGGACGGTATTTCGCCCGTCGGTGATCTACGGGCCGGGCGACGGCTTTGTGACCCTGCTCGCGGACGTGCTGAAAAAAGCGCCCGTTTTTCCGATCTTCGGACACGGACGCTTCCCCCTGTCGCCGGTGGCGCGCCATGATGTGGCGGAAGGATTTGTGCGGGCGCTGGCCCGTCCGGAGACGGCAGGCCGGGCCTACGATGTTGGCGGACCGGACAAAATCCCGTACCGCGACGTGATCCAAGGCATCGGCCGCACGCTCGGCAAGAAGCGGGTGCTCACGTTCTCCGTGCCGGTTGCGCTCGTGCGGCCGGTCGTAACGCTGATGGAAGGGTTCTCGTTTTTTCCGATCACTTCGTCGATGCTGACGATGCTGCTCGAAGGCAATGCCTGCGACCCCCACTCCTTCGCAGGTGACTTCGACCTCGCTCTGACCCGTTTCCCAGACGGGATCGGCTACATCAGAGGCTGATCAGCGCCGCCAGTTCCCGGTAGATCTCAAGGATCTCTTCGTATTTCATCCGCACCAGACCGCTGGACGACGGCGCGACAAAATCGATGACCCCTGCCACCGCAGGCTCCGGCTGAACACCCCACGGGATGCTGCGGTGGCCGTTGTACTCTTCATAGACGCCTTTGCCAACAAAGCAGGCGACGAGCGGCTTGTACTCTTCGATCAGTTGGCGCAGTCGAACGCGGCCTTCCGCATATTCGGCGCGGGTGATCTCGTCGGCGCGGCGGGTCGGGCGGGAGACGATGTTCGTGAAGCCGTAGCCGATCTCCAGCAGATCGCGGTCTTCCGCAGGCTTGATCTGCCGCGGGGTCAGGCCGGCATCGTGCAGCAGGCGCCAGAAGCGGTTGCCCCGTCCGGCATAGTTATGTCCGATCTCGCCCGAGGTGAGCGATGGATTATATCCGATAAATAAAATGCGCAGCCCTGTGGTGATCGAGTCAGGGATGCCCTGGTGATTCGTGTGGTCTGTCATACATGTACCTCCCTAATTTACACATACTAGGTTCATCTGCCAGCCATGAAGGAGGATCTTTTCGGATGAACCGTGCGGAAACAGTGTTTCAAAACCCGGCTTTTGATGAAGGCGGCGTCGGCAAAGTGAACAACTTCACCGGTGCTGCCCTGACCACCAACACCTATTATTTCAAACCGGGGCAAACCCTTGACTATCAAAATCGCCTCGTCAGCGACCAAGTCTATGTTGTGCTGTCCGGAGAAGGACAGTGCACGCTGGACAACGGACAGCAGGAAACAATCAACATCGCGACCGGTTCGGTTGTTTACGTGCCAACCGGCGTGCAATTTAAGATGACGAACTCGGGCAGTGAACAGTTGATCTGCACCGAAGTATGCCATCCGAACCATCAGCACTAAATTATTCTACATGTAAAGTACAATACGAAAACCCGACATTCCTTTGTGGAAGTCGGGTTTTCCGCTTTTTTTTGTAATTCCCATTTAATTACTGGAATTTGAATCGCCTAATAGCTGGCCTGTGCATTCGTCAGATACTTCGCGAGCAAGTTCGGCAGTTCAAGGGTCAGCTTCGAATTCGCGACCACTTCATCACACCCTGCCTCCTCCGCCGCCCGGCGCGCATCGACGTTTACGTGGGGGCCATAGGCGAGGACAGGAACACCTGTCTCTTTTGCTTTGGCCACCGTCTCCTGCCAACCGCCCGATACGGCAGTCAAATCGAGAATCACAAGCGATGGATGAATCTCCAGTTTCTCAATGATCTCCTCGTTTGAAGATACCAAAATCACATGACCGCCAAGTTGGCTCGCCACCTCACCGATCCGAACGGAAAACATCAGATTGTTGACCCAAGCCAAAACCGTCTTTACAGCTGCTTCCATGTACACTCTCCTTTCTCCCCAACATAAGGAACGTTCTCTTTAGGTACGTATTATATAGCCTATCGAATTTTGGCGTTCCCCGCAAGTGCCGCAGTCTTTCTTTTTATTCATTAAGCGAATTTATAAGGCGCATTCTTCGATTTCAAAGCCGAGATCCGCAATCATCTTCCAGTCGGATGTCGGCTCCTGTCCTTGCGTGGTCAGGTAGTCGCCGACGAAAATCGAGTTGGCCGCGTAAAGGCCCAGCGCCTGCAGCGAACGGAGGTTGATCTCGCGGCCGCCGGACAGCCTGATTTCTTTGGCCGGATTGATGAAGCGGAACATCGCCACCGTCTTCAGGCAGTGGCGCGGGTTGAGTTGTTGCATCCCTTGCAGCGGCGTGCCGTCGATGGCGTTCAGGAAGTTAATCGGGATCGAATCGGCGTCCAGCTCGCGCAGGGAGTAGGCGATCGAGACCAGTTCCTGATGAGATTCGCCCATCCCGATGATCGCGCCCGAGCACGGAGACATGCCCGACGCTTTCGCTTTTTGCACGGTGTCCATACGATCATCATACGTGTGCGTGGAGCAAATCTTGTCATAGTTTTCTTTGGACGTGTTCAGGTTGTGGTTGTAGCGGTGCACGCCAGACGCGGCGAGTTGTTGCGCATGCTGATCGGTGAGGAAACCGAGGCAGGCGCAAATTTTTAAGGACGTGTTCTCGCGGATCTCTTTCACCGCTTCCACAACGCCGTCCAGTTCCGTGTCGCTTGGTCGGCGGCCGGACATGACGATGCAGTAGGTGCCCGCCTTGCGGTTGATCGCCTCTTGCGCGCCGGCGAGGATCGATTCTTTGTTCAACAAAGTGTATTTTTCCACAGGCGCATCGGAGACGATCGACTGAGAGCAGTAGCCGCAGTCTTCCGGGCAGAGGCCCGATTTGGCGTTGATGATCATGTTCAGCTTTACTTTGTTGCCGTAATAATGCTTGCGGATCTGGTAGGCCGCGTGCATGATGTCGAGCAAGTCTTCATCGGGCGCTTCAAGGATCGCCAGCGCTTCTTCCCGGGTCGGAATATCGCCTTGCAGCACTTTCGCGGCGAGTTCGCGGTAGTTGACGGTGAGTTGCGTTTTCATGAAGTGTACCTCCTAAAGGGTTATGTAGTTGGCGAGCGGGTCGGTCGCCGCACGCACTTGCTCCAGAGTTGGCGCATCGCCAAGCCACGGGACGCTGCCGAGGACGGGGACGCCCGCGTACTCTTCGATATAGGCCGGGTTGTGCGCTTCGGCGAGGTCATGCCCGTGTCGTCCCGCCCCAGAAAGGATCACTCCGGCGACGTGCAGGCCGAGGCTTTGGGCGTAGGAGACGGTGAGCACAGTGTGGTTGACGGTGCCCAGCCCGGCACGGGCGATGATCAAGAGCGGCAGTCCGAGTTCGGCTGCCAGCTCCGCGACCGTCGTGTCGGCGGTGAGCGGGACGGCCAGACCGCCCGCCCCTTCGCAGAGCAGATGCTGATGTGTTTTCCTTGCCGCCGCATAATGAGCCAGCAAGTCGCGGCGGTTCAGGAACGCGCCGGCCCGCTCGGCGGCGAGGCGCGGGGCAAGCGGCTCAAAAAAGGCGTGACAGCAGATCTGTTCCACCGGGTCGGGCAGGTCTCCGAGCGCTTTCAAACGCCAGGCATCGCCTGTCGGATCGTGCAGCAGTTCGCCGGACTGCAGGGGCTTCCAGCAGCCGACATCGTATCTGCGCTGACGGAGCGCATAGGCGAGCCCGCCTGTGATCAGCGTTTTGCCGACCCCGGTGTCTGTTGCCGTGATAAACCAAGACATAGCTGCAACTCCCTTCTCTTACTGCTCAAGTGATGCTCGCGCCGCTTGAAAAGCAGTCAGGATGGCGGCGCAGTCCGCTTCCGTATGCAAGGCGGTCAAGGTCAGGCGGATGCGCGAAGTGCCCGGCGGCACGGTCGGCGGACGGATCGCCGGGGCGAAGATGCCTGCCGCTTCCAGTAACTCTGCGAACTGCACCGCTTCCTCCGCTGCACCGATCACGACGCCAAGGATCGGCGTTTCACTCGGCAAGACGCAGAACCCCGCTTCGGCCAGCTTCTCTCTTAGGTGGTCGGCGAGTTGCCGGACGTGCTGTCGGCGCTGCGGTTCCGCGTGCACCAGTTCTAACGCTTTACGTGCCGCTCCGACCACCGCCGGGCTCTGCGCGGTGGAGAAGATGAACGGACGCGCCCGGTTGATCAAAAAGTCGATCAGGCTGCGGCTGCCCGCGATGTAGCCGCCTTCCGCCCCTAGCGCTTTGGACAAAGTGCCCATCTGCACCGCGACCCGGCCCTGCAGGCCGAAATGGTCGACCGTGCCTGCGCCGTTTGCGCCCAGCACCCCGGTGGCGTGCGCGTCATCGACCAGCACGTCCGCTCCATACGCATCAGCAAGCCCGCAGATGCCGGGCAATGGAACGATGTCGCCGTCCATCGAGAACACGCCATCGGTGGCGATCAGGATGCGGCGATACTTGCCTTGCGCCCCGGCCAGCTTTTGTGCCAAATCGGCGAGATCACAGTGCGCATAGACTTGCACTTCTGCGCGGGACAAGCGTGCGCCGTCGATCAGCGAGGCGTGGTTGAGTCTGTCGCTCAAGATCAGATCGCCCGTGCCGGTCAGCGCGGACAAAGCAGCGAGGTTGGCCATGTAGCCGGTGTTGAACAGGAGAGCCGCCTCGGTGTCTTTGAACGCGGCGAGCTCCCTCTCCAGCTTTTCGTGCAGCTGCGTATTGCCTGTCGTCAGCCGGGAACCGGAGCTGCCCGTGCCAAACTCCGCGACCGCTTCTTGCGCAGCCCGCGTAAGGCGCGGGTCGTCGGCAAGCCCGAGGTAGTTGTTCGAAGCGCACATCAGCAACGGCCGCCCCTCGACCGTCACCATGCGGGACGAAGCGCTGTCCATGCGGCGCAGACGGCGGTGCAGGCCCTGCGCACGAAGCTCTTGCAGCTCTTGGTTAAAGTCCATGCGGCAGGAACTCCGCACGCACTTGCACGCCTTCTTCCGTCACGTCGATGATCGCCTGGATCAAGATATCGGTCATCTCGTCGAGCTCGGTGATCGTTGAACCCAGCGGTGGCATAAACACGACAACATTGCCAAGCGGGCGCAGGATCATGCCGAGCTCGCAGGCGCGGCGGGAGACGACCAGGCCGATTTTTTCCGACCAGTCGTATTCCGTTTTGGAAGCTTTGTCTTTGACCAGCTCGATGCCGGCCATCAGCCCGCGCTGGCGGATGTCACCGACATATTTGCGCTCGCCAAGCATCGCGAGGCGGGCGGCGAGATGTTCGGATTTGCGGGCGACGTCGGTCACCAGATCGCGCTCGCGGAACAGTTCGAGGTTGGCCAGCGCCACCGCGCAGCCGAGCTGATTACCGGTGTAGGAATGTCCTTGGAAAAACGTTTTCTTCTCCTCATAGCCGCCGAGGAATGCGTCGTAAATCTCATCGGTGGCCAGCGTCGCCGCGACCGGCAGATAACCGCCGGTCAGCCCTTTGGCGACACACATCAGGTCGGGCGTGACCCCGTCGTGCTCGCAGGCGAACATCTTGCCGGTGCGGCCAAATCCGGTCGCCACTTCGTCACAGATCATCAGCACATCGTAGGTGGTGCACAACTCGCGCAGCCGCTTCAGGAAGCCCTCCGGCATGGTGATGATCCCGCTCGCTCCCTGCACGATCGGCTCGATGATGAAGGCGGCGATCTCCTGCCCTTTTTCTTGGAGCAGGCTTTCCACCTGCTGGAGGCAGGCAAAGGCGCAGTCCGATAAATCCTTCCCGAGCGGGCAGCGGTAACAGTACGGGTAGTCCACGCGGTACGATTGAAACAGCAGGCTGGAATACGCTTTGTGGTAGATGTCGATCGCACCGACCGACACCGCGCCGATCGTGTCTCCGTGGTAAGCGTTGTTCATCGTGACAAACGAGCGCTTCTCCGGCTGGCCATTGTGCTGCCAGTATTGAAACGCCATCTTGATCGCGATCTCCACCGACGTCGCGCCGGAGTCGGAGTAGAAGACTTTGGCCAGGCCGGGCGGCGCGATCTGCACCAGCTGCTCGGCCAGTTCGATCGCCGGGACGTTCGCCATGCCAAGCAGCGTGGAGTGGGCGATCTTGCCGAGCTGTGCGGTGATCGCTTCGTTTAGCTCCGGCACGTTGTGCCCGTGGACGTTGAGCCAGACGGACGAAACGCCGTCATAATACTCGCGCCCGGTCACGTCACGCAGTTTGACGCCTTGGGCCGATTCGATGATCAACGGCTGGTCTGCGTTGTAGCCTTGCATTTGCGTAAACGGGTTCCAGAGGTATTTCTTGCTTTTCTCGCTAAGTGTTTGATAGGTGTCGTTCACGCCTGCTCTCCCCTTTGTTCTGTTTGCTCTACGATCAGCACAGGCGCTTGCAGCGCCGCTTCATATTCCTGAACATTCCGAATCCCGCGCACGAAAAACACCCGTCCGCCCAGCGGGCTGCCCGGTTCTTTCAGCTGTGGAATCCGCACATAGCCGATGCTCTTTGCCGCGACATATCCGCCGACATAGCCGGGATCGTCCGACCAGCAGAGCTCGGCGACGGTGTCTGCCGCAGCTGTCACTTTCGTCGCCAGCGCCAGCGCTTCGGCGACCCGCTCGTGGGCGGTGCCAAGCCGCGACATACGCTGCTTCCAGCCTGCCAGCGCCCGTGGTTCCCAGTCGAGCTGCGTCACCCGCACGCCCCGCGCCGGGTCGCTCTCCAGCCGCGCTCCGGTGTCGGCGTCCATCACGATCGCCCCGCGCATCACGCCACCGTGGGGAGCCGGACCTTGGACGAGCAGCGCTACCGCTTTTTGCGCAGCCGAAAGAGCCACTCCGGCCTGCAAGAGCTCTTCGACCGCTGCGGCGTGTCCTTCGCAAACGCTTTGCACTTCGCGCTGGGTGACCGGGAGCGCCGGCAGTTGGGTGACGTCTGCCGAGGCGACTTTTTCCACCGTCAGATTTACAAAATCGGGCTGGCCCAGCTCATGCGTCAGCGCCCGCCGGAGCAGCTTTTGCACGGTCGCTTCCAGCTCCTCCGCCCCGACCAGACGCTCGCCGCCGGAGATATGCTGTCCGCCCGCTTCGTGCGCTCCGCCTGCCGCAGCCCGCATCCGCACGCTATAATAGTCCATCGGGAGGTCCTCCCTTCGTCCATTGTCAACCAAGTATGTATATCAAGTTAACATTACGGAAAAATTGTACCATCCTCTACCAGATGCGGCAAGAACCAGTTGCATGACAAAAAAAAAGACAACTTCGCCAACCTGCGAAATTGTCTGCTATGCGATACCGCCTTTAGTAATCTTCTTCTTCTTCTTCCTCTTTGTCGGTGTTTGACTTCGAATGCGTCGTTCTTTCAAACAGGCGCGGGAACAGGTGGTGCGCATCGAGAATCACAAACGCCAGCACCGCCGACAGCAAGCCGCTCAGGTACATCCCGGCCCCGATCATCAGCCCGATCGCCGCCGCGACCCATAGCCCGGCAGCGGTGGTCAAGCCGCGAACGAAACCCCGGCCGTCCTTGATGATCGTGCCGGCCCCGAGGAAGCCGACGCCTGCGACGACCTGTGCCGCGACGCGTCCCGGGTCATACGTGGCGCCCGTGGTCGGGAAGCCGTATTCGGAAGCCAGGGCAAACATGCACGACCCGAGGCAGACCAGCGAATAGGTGCGGAATCCGGCTCCGGTGTGGAACTTCCCTGTCTTTAAATTCTTTTCGCGCTCCAGTCCCATGATCGCCCCGGCGATAAAAGCAATCAGGAGGCGAATCGCGACAACATCAATATTTGCAAGTTCAGCGACAAGATCATTCCAAATCCCAGACACGTGCGAAACCCCTCTTCAGTGCAATTTCAAACGGATGAATGTGAGTATGATGATACATCATACCACAAAATATGTCCTCATGGTTGTACTAATCGTCAGAAAACTCCATCTAATAGGTAATCTCCGGGAGATAGTCGCTAGTTGAAAGCAAGTGCCAAATCATCAGGCAAAAGGTACGAACATCCAACAAACAAGGAGGTTTTCATCATGGATTGGGTACAACTGGTCAGCAACTACGGGTTCCCCATCGTCGTCAGCCTTTTCCTCCTCACCAAGACGCAACAGAAGTTGGAAGAAGTCTCGACCTTGCTCGCCCGCATTGACGAAGCGCTCGACAATCGCTAAGGCTTACCCTGCCATCGTGTTCAGCTCCCAGAGAGAATGAAAAAGGTCGCCATCCTTACTCCCCCAAGGATCAGCGGCCTCCTTTTTTGCGAGTTTCCGGAAACAAAAAAATCGACATACCCCCACGATATGCCGATCGAATCTCCCCTATGAATTTTTCTCAAGTTCTTTCTCGACGAGGTCCATAAATCCATACGGCAGCTCCTCTCGGTACGCGCGTACGAGCGTGATCAGGCGCAGCGTAAGTTCTTGTTCAAGGTCTTTGGCATCTGCTGGCGGCGCCTGGCGAACGTACTTTTGTATCAAGGGCCGAAATCGTTGTATCACCTCGGCCAAAGCGTCCCCATCGCCTGCTTTCGCCCGCAAGATGAGGGAGCGCAACGTTGCTTGTGCCATGCTGCTCACCTCGTTTCCAAAAGGCGTTTGATCTGCCCAAGCGCCTTTCGTTTGCATTTGTTGACCGCCTGCTGGGAGATCTCTAAAATCTCCGCTGCTTCCTGCTCGGTCAGGCATTCGACGAACAAGAGCTGCAAGATCAGCTGCTGTTTGGGCGAGAGCGACTGCAGGGCCTGGTGCAACCCTTCATGCGGCGTGATGTCTTCAAGCGCATCGGTGCGTGCGATCACCTTTTCCTCAACCGACTCGGCCGGGTCCTCGATCAGATCGAGCGCCTCAAGGCCTGTCCCTTCCTCATCGCCAACCGTCTGGTTCAGCCAGAGCGGCTCCTGCTGCTGCTTGGCGCGCGTCTTGCGCAGGAGATGCTGTGCTTCATAATGAATGTGCTTGCGGATAAAACCCAGGAAGCGCATCTCGAAGTAGTGCTCTGCAAACCGGCGCTCCAACTCTTCGCGTGCTCCAACACAGTACAGGCGCTGGTTCTCCGGCTCCTCCAAAAAGCACTTCAGCAACGGGTTGCTGACCAAAGACTCGACGGGCAACTGTGCATGCTGAGCCATCCGGACTCCCTCCTTTTCTCTCCGATAAGAGATTACCCAGTATATGTTATTTCCCAGTTACAAAAACAACCCTTCCCCCTAACATCGCGAAAGTTTTCCAAATTGCGAAACTATTATCGAAATGCCGAAAGAAGAATCATTTAATTCTTCTTATGCACTAATATATTCGCTTATACTATTTATTTTTCCTGCCAGCTGAAAATTTTTCGAACCTCAGTTCGATTTTCAACCAAACAAAACCCCTTCCATCCCGGAAGGGGTTTTTCTTCTGCCTACAACTCCGCCCGAATATATGAAAAACGGGTCGAGTGCTCAAACTCATCGGTGAGCAGTTGGATCATCACATCGCGCACCCACGTGAGGCTGGTCATCAAGTACATGTCGCGGTAGAGTTCCACCGCTTCCAGCTCATCTTCAAATGCGGAGCGGAGCGCCGTCTGGAAATCGGGGATCTCCTTGCGGGGCGGGTTGGCCACTTGCGGGTGCTGGCCGGTCAGGTTGTGATAGAGCTGGTTGAGCAGGCGCTCGTGTTTCACCTCGTCGTCGTAGGCATGGCGGATCTGCCGCTTTTGAAACGGGGTCTCCGCGCGGACCTCCAAGTCGCGGTACAACAGCTGTGCCGCGCGCTCGTTGTAGATCGCCTGCAGCACCAACTGCAAAAAGTGGGTCTGGTCGGTAAACGGGGCCGAAGACACGTCTTCCGGACGCCCCATGAAACGGGCATATTCAGCAGGCCAATAAGCGCCGTAATACATTGGCAGAGTCCTCCTCGCTGCAAGTCGTTCTCTGCCCAAGATATTCGCCTGCCTGCCCAGCCGTCACCCTCCGCCAAAAAATGGGCGGTTACTTGACCAGCGTATCCAGCCCGTCGCGGCGCTGGTTCTCCCAGTAGCGCAGGCGCTGGACTTCTGCCGTCTCATCTTCGGAGAGCTTCAGCGCCGCTGCTCCGGTCAATTTGAAGAAAGCATGGCACTTTTTGCCGTCTGCCGTCTCGTTCTCTTTTAATACATCTTTTGGGCAGTCATAGGGCTGGTAGTGGCCGGTCAGATAGAATTCATTATTGATATAGTCATAGACCAAGCGTCCGTTCGTGCCGAACTTCACGTTAAATTCCGTATAGCCCTGCGGTTTGATCTTGTCTTTGCGGTTTTGGGTCTGCCAGGATTTCTCGGCAAACTTTTTCGGTTTCTTGTCCTCTTCGACGATCGTCTGCGCCTTTTTTTCTGCGATCGCGTTGTACCAGGCTTCCATGTCGTCTTTCGTCTTCATGCCGGGGCGGGCCGCCGAGACTCGCGCTTTTTCATAGGCGGGCAGCGCGATGCCTTCCGGAGACTCTCCTTTGTTCGTCACCGAATAGCGGTCATTAAAATCCCACGCATTGTGGTAGAGATAGTCCAGCGCCTTGTCGGACAGCGCCGCCGCATCCAGATTCTCGATGTCCAGGTCGGGCAGATTGCCGTCCGCGTCAACATGCCAGCTGCGCATGACGCCAAAGTGCTGTTTTTCATATTCCCGCTTGGCCGGCGCTCGCGTGTCCGCTTTCACGCGTGGCGCGATGCGGAGCGTTTTTTCATTGGCGTCCAGGGCGCCGCCTTGCGGGTTTTTGTAGGCGATGCCAACCGCCGAGTTGGTGTCCGAGATGAACTTCACCAGCGCCTTCACATTGGACGGAACGGCTTCGCTGTTGATGTCCACCGCGATCGGCCCGCTTCCCCATTCCGCTTTCCAGCCGGGGCGCTCTTCTCCGCCTGCATTGGCGCGCAGCATTGCCGACTCCGAGGAGGTGGACGCTGTGTACAGCGGTGAGTCGGCCGACTGCTCGTGATCTTTGTTCTCACGCCAGTCCAGGTTCCCGTTCAGTTCGGCGATCAGCGTGGCGCAACAGGTGACAAACTCCACCCAGTCCGTTTCGGTCGGAGCTTCTTTCTTCATGATCGTCCCCATTTTGTTGTTCGCCCGGATCACTTCCTGCGGCAAGCCGATCTCTTTAAGCAGGGCCATATCATGGGCAATCTTTTGCCCAAACGCCTGCTGATATTCTTGAAACAGCACTTTGGTCGCCTGTTTGGGCTCCAGCGATTTTTCTTCGAGGAATTCCTTGAAGTCTTTGTTTACGTGCCGTTGAATCGGCTGCTCCGTTGTGTGATCCGGGGTGCGGGCGGCCAGCATGCGCTGCACGGCACGGTTGCCAACGATGCTCTGCAACTGCAGGATGCGGCTCGCTGCCGCTTGCATTTGGACATGCGCGGCAGAGACAGGCGCGGCCTGCGACGGCTGGGCTTTTTGCTTATGAGCAGCGGGCAGCGCGCGGTGCATCACAAAAGCTTCTCCAGCATCATCGCGATGCCGTTGTTGTCATTCGTGTCGCAGATCGCGTCTGCCATCGCTTTTAACTCCGGGTTGCCGTTGCCCATGGCAACGCCGGTACCGGCATATTTGATCATCTCGAAGTCGTTGTCCTCATCGCCAAACGCGATCACATGCTCCCGCGCCACACCGAGGCTCTCGGCGATCAGGGACAGGCCGGTCGCTTTGTTCACGCCCGCCTTCATCACTTCGATCACGTTCCACGGCGTGCCCCAGTAGCGGTGCTCGACGACGTGGGCGTGATGTTCGCGCAGATGCTTTCTCAGCTCCGGCACGCCCTGCTCTTGCGCCTGAATCAGCAAGGAAGTCGGATGGTCCTGCAACAGGTCGTGGATCACGCCGATCCCGAGCGGCTCGCGTCCGTCGGCGAGGATCTTCAGGAACTGATGGTCATGCTGCTGCAGGTAAAAATCGTCTTTGACCTCCGCCATCACATTGTGGATGCCGTAGCGCTCGCAGATGTCGATCACGCCAAGCGCCGTCTCGCGGTCCAGCGGGAAGTGATGGTGGCCCCACTCTGCATCAGTGGCGTGGTGCACCAGCGCGCCGTTGAAGTTGACCATCGGGGTGGTGAGACCGAGTTCATGATAGTAATTGAGACTTGCCCGCGGCGGGCGTCCGGTCGCGATCACCACGTGGTGACCTTGGCTCTTGGCCTCTTCCAGCACCCGTTTGGTGCGCGGCGAAATCAGCTTTTGCTTCGTCAAAAGCGTACCGTCCAGATCGAGGGCAATCAGTTTTCGTGCTGCTTCGTTCATCGGTATCCCTCCTATAGTCCTAAGTATAGAAAAACTTTTTCTCGTTTTCCACTAAGAAAAGTGACAGAAAGAGCAGAGTCTTTCATATGAATGGAGTAGTCACCTAAATTTCGTGGATGAAAGTGTATCAATCTCCCAACTACGGGACATACAGATAATATACGAGTTTGGAGGCGATATTGATGGAAACAGTAGAACGTTGGACCACACGTTCCGACGCATGGACACCCGAGGACGATCTTAAACTCGCCGAGATCGTTCTGCGTCATATACGAGAAGGCAGCACCCAGTTGAACGCATTCGTAGAGTCGGCCAACCTGCTTGGCAGAACGCCTGCCGCTTGCGGGTACCGCTGGAACGGCGTGGTGCGCAAAACCTACGAAGACAAAATCAAAGAAGCAAAACTGGCGAAAAAAGAAAGGCTTTCCATCCGTCAGCAAGCCAAGCAGCGCCGCGCCTACGGACCCGACCTCGAAGATCCCTCGATCGACGGCATCATCCGCGCACTGAAAAATCATGAGCGCGAATTTTTTAATCTGCAGGAGAAAGCGCGCAAGCTCGAAGAGCGCGTGGAAGAGCTGCAGGAGCAAGTCTTTTCCCTGACCGAAGAAAACAGCCAGCTGCGCGGCGGCGAAAAACCGATCTCCCGCGCAGCGAACGAACTGCTCGGCGAAGATTCGAAAGCGTTGCTGGAGATCATGGATCGCGCGAAAAAGATCCTCGAACTGGAACAGCAAGGCTACAAGCCGCGTTTTAAGATGGACGATCAAGGCAATCTTGAACGGGTGAGCGAGTAATCGCCCCGTCATCCACGAAGAAAAGGGAGTGTCCTAGATGGACGCTCCCTTTTTATATTCGGCTTCATAGAAACGGATAAACGCATAGCCCACTTCGGCGCGGGACGCATTTTTTTTCGGATCGAAGCCCGGGTACCACAGCCCTTGCTCGTTGGCGACTTGGATGTGGCCGTCATACCAGTTCTTTTGGTTCGGACGAGCCAGCGCGTCGCTTTCCAGCCCCAGCATCCGCACGAGGATCGCCATCACTTGCGCCCCGGTCACATTGCCGCCCGGATCAAACGTGGAATCAGACGTGCCGATGATAAATTTGTTTTTGAACGCGACTTGGATGTATGGATTCGACCAGCGGTCGGTCTTCACATCGCGGAACTTGGTGATCTTCGGGCCCAGTTGGTCCTGCAGGTGCAGGCCGTTGACCATGATCGTCGAGAACTGCTCGCGGGAGACGTTGTCGTTTGGACCGTAGAGGCCGGTCGGGTGGCCGACGACGACGCCGAGGTTGACCAGTTCGATGTTCTCTTCATAATACGGATGCGAGAACGGCAGGTCGGCAAAAAGCGGCTTCCACGCGCCCGACTGGCCGGCGTATTGGTGATGCAACTGCTCATAGACCGACTCCCCTTTGATAAAATCGGAGAGCGCCAGCGCCACGTTTTGCGTGGCGAGGATGTTGGAAGCGGAGCCTTTCGTGTACCCAAATGCGCCGTCGGCGTTGCGGTAGGTCAGCATGTTGGAGATGACGTCGCCGCTGCCTTTTTTCCAAGAGATCGGGTCGATGTCGTACATGAGCAGCGCTTCGGTGACGATCGCCGAGCTGTCCGGGTTCTCGATGCCTTCGTTTTTGAAGCCGCCGAGGTCGCTTTGGTTTTGCTTGAGGTAGGTCAGCGCCTTTTGGACGCCAACGTGGCTTTGCTGGAGTCCCAGCGCTTTCATGGCGATCAGAGCCATCGCCGTCACGTCCGGATTGGAGCGGTCGTTGCCGAGCGCCCAGTTGAAGCCTCCGTCTCCATGCTGTTTGGACAGCAGGTAGTCGGCCGCTTTTTGCTGGTTCGGAATCTCCACGCCCGCCGCATACAACGCGATGATGCCGTAGATATGCGGGTTGAGCAGTTCATCGCCAAAGCCGTAGATCGTGTCGGCAAACTTGCCGTTGTCCTGCTGCGAGCTCAGCACCGCCTGCACGAGGTCGCGGCGTCCGTAGGCGCGCGGGTTTTTCCCGGCGGCGAGGGCGCCCAGCAACGTGCTTTCAAAGTCGGTGGTGGCGTCGGTGATGTTCAGGTTTTTCTTGAGGTCCTCTTCGCGCCAAGTCACGCCGTTTTGTCCGGCAGATGTGGTCCATCTGGCGCTGGTCGGCGACTGGCCGGCCGCATAAAGCGTGAGCGCAGGCCAGTCCATGACGTAGCGGAAATTGTTTTGCACGAGCTTGCCGTGCATGTAGTTGATCGCGCCGTCGCGGACGGTGGTCAGCTCGGCGGTCGTCGCCGCCTGCGCCGTGCTGAGCGGTGCGGCGAACAAGGTCATGGCGAGGGCGCTTACGAGCCATTTGCTAGTGTTGGATCTTTTCATCAGTCTGCACCTCCAGCGAGATCGTGGTGAGTTTTTTCCGAAACCGGTAGAGGGTCGGGAGAAACGAGCGGGTCAGGAGCAAGGCGAACAGCACATTGGCCGTCGCATGGGACACGTCAAACCAAAAGCTGGCCGCATTGGCTGCCAGAAAGGTCGTAAAGTTGAGCGGGAAAAAGGTGGTCAGCCAGACCCAGCTGTTCATGATCCAGCCGAACAGGAAGCCCCAGACGGCGCCAAAGACGGCGAGTTCAAGCGGGTGCACCTTTTCCCCGCGCCATCTGCCGTACAGCCCTGCTGTCGCGCCTGCCAGCCCCCAGGCCATCATCTGCCACGGCGTCCACGGGCCCTGCCCGAAAAACATGTTCGAGACGAGCGCGACCGTTGCGCCGACCATGAAGCCTGCGCGCGGGCCAAACACAAATCCCGCCAGCAGGATCAGGTACGTGGTCGGCTTAAAGTTGGGAAACGGCGCGAAGATGATCCGCCCGACGACAGCCAGCGCAGCAAGCGAGGCGATCAAGGCCATCTCTTTGGATGAGACTTTCGCCCGCTCGAAGCGCAGGTAAAACAGCCCAAGACCAAGCAAAAGCAGAACGAACGAGGTCACCGCCCAGTTCAAGTCTTCCGTCGGCCAAATCGCATACGCCAGAACAGCAAGCACAGCGGCGACGAGGACAAAGAGCAGAGTCAGCAGTTTACGCTTCACAGGACAGCCCTCCTCGTTGGCGACTCCAAACGGGGGTCTGATACCATCGCATTTCCATCACAGGCGGTTCTCCCCTTGCTTGAGGAAGTTGACGCCGTCTTGCAGGGTGACGATGTGATCGGCGACGCCGCGGAAGACGCGGCCAACTTGGGGGGCGTAGAACATGCCACGGGTGAGCATCTCTTGCGGGCTGCCTGCTGCGGCGACGGTGCCGTCGTCGATCAGCACCACCTGCTGGGCATATTCGGCTGCAAATTCCACATCGTGGGTGATCAAAACGACGGTGCCTCCTTGCGCCAGATAGGAGTTGAGCCAGGCGCCCAAGCTGTCTTTTTGCCCTGCATCAAGCCCGCGCGTCGGCTCGTCGAGCAGGAGCAGCTGCGGCTTCTGCACAAGCACTGCGGCGAGGGCGGCACGCTGGCGCTCACCGCCGCTCAAGTCGCGGGGATTGCGGTCGCGGTGGTCATACAGCCCAAGCGACCGCAGCACTTCGCCGATCTCCCGCTCCGCATCGGCCCCGTCCGTGGTCAGCCCGATCAGTTGGCGCGAAAATTGGCACTCCTGCCACAGCGTATCGTGGAAAAGGTAATCGCTTGGGTTCTGCGAGAGGTAGCCGATCTCTCCGGCCAGATCGGCCGGGTCGCATCCTTTGCTGTCCCGCCCGTTGATTTCAATTCTTCCGGAAGTCGGCTTGACCAGCGCCGCAAAATGGCGGAACAAGGTGCTTTTCCCTGTGCCGTTTGCGCCGAGGATGGCGGTGAGGCGCTCTTTGCTGATCTCTAAATCGAGGCCTTTCAGCACTTCCTCCCCTTCCGGATAGGCAAAACGGACGTTTTTCGCCAGCAGCGCCGGCGTCTCGCTTTTGCTGCGGCCGCCCAACCAGTTCAGGAACCGCTTGCCCCGCACTTCAACAGGCGCTGCCGGCTCCTGCACCGGAAACTGCGCAGTGACCGCCTGACGCGCCTCCTTGACGGTCAAGGGACGCTGCTTGGCGCCTGCCGCCACGAACAGCCGGGTCACCGGAGGCAGCAGCTCCGGGCGCACGTCGGCCGCATGGCGGGCAAATCCGGACGGATCGCCGTCATATTCGATTTCGCCGCCGTACATGGCGGTCACGCGGTCGGCGAGATGCAGCACGCGGTCGAGGCGCTGTTCGACGAGGATGACCGTGATGCCCAGCTCTTCGTTCAAGCGCTTGACCAGGTCGAGGATCTCCTGCGCCGTGCCCGGATCGAGCTGTGACGTCGGCTCATCGAGCAAGAGCACATCCGGCTGCAACGCCATGACCGAGGCAATAGCGACTTTTTGCTTTTCTCCGCCGGACAGATCGGCCGTCTTCTGGCGGCGCAGCGAAGTCAGGTCGAAGAACGACATCACTTCCGCGACCCGGCGGCGCATCTCCACCTGCGGGACACGCAAGTTTTCCAGACCAAAGGCAATCTCGCGCTCCACTTCGGTCATCACGAGTTGCTTCTCCGGGTCTTGAAACGTCATGCCGATGTGCCGGGCGATGCCGCGCTCGGGGAAATCGGACAGCAGCTTGCCGCGAAAAGCAGCGCTGCCGGCGATTTTGCCGCCGTAGAATTCCGGCACGAGGCCGTTCAAGGCGCGGAGCAGCGTTGATTTGCCGCAGCCCGATGGCCCGGCGAGCACAACAAATTCACCGCGCTGCACACCCCAGGTCAGGTTGTTTAGCGCTGGGCGATCGGTATCGGGATAGTAGTAGGTTAGATTGGTTAGTTGAATCTCAGAGGATGCCATCTAGTTCGGTCTCCTTTGTATCAGCAAGGGCGGAATGGCGAGCAGTGCGGCGAGCAGTATCGCGCCGCCCCACGTCAGGCTTCCTGCGGCGAGCAGCGGCGTCAGGTGCGGATAGAACCCGTAGGCAGCCGCGCCGATGCCCGCGAGCAGCAGCAAGGCGACAAACGCCGCCAGCATCACCGCCCAGGTCAGCGCATCCCGCCTCCCCCATCGTTCCCGCGTGTACGAGCTGCGGCGGCGCGACCCGAAGCCGCGCGCTTCCATCGCTTCGGCGACCTGCCACGATCCTTCCAGCGAAGAGATCAGCAGGACGTTGAGCATCCGGCTGTGCTTGTGCAGGCGCTCGCGGGTGCTGCCTTCCTGAAACCGCACGCCGCGCGTCTGCATCACTTCCCCGACGCTTTTTGCCTGCTCCGCAAGATACGGGATCAGCCGGGCGGTGAGCATGGCGACCACCGCCGAGCGGCCGGCCCATTTGGCCATCAGACCGAGCGCACGGTCGGGTGACAGCCAGGAGATGTACAGGTTGCAGGCGGCCAGCACGATAAACAGGCGCAAGGCCATGATCAGGCCAAACAGCACCGCTTCCAGCGTGATCCTAAGCGCCCCGAACACCGGAATGTGCGGCCCGTCATAGAGGACGGTCGCGCCGTTTTTCGAGACGAGGATGTTCAAAAGCAGGATGATCAGCAGGAACGGCCAGGTGTAGCGCATCATTTTAAACAGCGTCTTTGCGCCTCCGCCCGCCCGCAGCGCGTAATAGGTGACGATGAGCAGGGCGGCCAGATAGAGCGGGTGCGGCGTGATCATCGCCAGCACGATCAGCAGGAGCGGATAGACGGCGAGCGTTGCCGCGTGAAAGCGCTCGAACCTCATGGCGCGACCGGAACTCCGACCGCTGCACCATTGCTCAAGACCACGCCGATCTTGCCGCGCAGTTTGCCGCTTGAGCTGACCAGCGTGTTAACCGCCGCATCGAGAGCCGGTTCGTCTACCCCGATCAACAGCCAAGTCGGAGTGGTGTCGCCGTTGCCTGTGCCGGTCGCAGCGATCAGCGCCTGCCCGCTCTGGCCGGACTCGTCGCCCGTATAATCGAGCAGCTGTACCGCGCCGTCTTCGACGGTCGCATAGATGCCGGTGCGGGTCGGAGAGGAGAACAGGTCTTGCACAGACGACTCCGGCTGCAGTTCCGGCCAGGTGCCGAGCAAGATGACGTTGGTGTTGTTTTCAATCAAGTTTTGGTTGCTGTACTCGGAGGTGCGGACATTGCCCGCTCCCAAGCCGCGCAGGGCGCTTGCCAGCCGGTTCGCATCGTCAGCGTGCTTGCCGCTGTAGTAGATCACCGTGCCCGGACGCGCTCCGTTGTAGCCGACGGTGAACGGGTGCGGGTACGAGCCGACCACGCTTGGCGTGTTCGAGCCGCTGCCCGACCAGTCGTGATAGTCCCACCAGACGCTGTCGCCGTTTTGCGGGCTGTAGGCATCTGCGCCCACTCCTGCCACCGCGCCGTTGACGAAATAGAACCAGTCGCGCTTCTTGCGGGTAAAGATCGATTTGTCGGTGTAGCCTGATGCGACACCGTTGATGCTGTTCACAAAACCGCCGCCGTACTTGGTCGTCACTTCGAGATTGTCATGCATGACATCCATCAAACTGTCGCCTTTGTAGTAAGGCGTGTTTTGGTTAAAGACGGACGCGCCGCCAAAGTTGTGTGTGACGAACATATTGAAGCTGCCTGTAGGAGACTGTTTCGGCGGAGTTGCAGGCTGAGAAGGCTTGGCCGCGCCGCTGGTGCCGGAACCGCTTCCCGAGCCGCTGCCAGTGCCCGAGCCCGTCTTGCCGTTACTGGACGGAGCTTTCGCAGGCGCAGCAGGATTCGTCCCCGGCTGCGCATTCGGTTTTCCTGCATTTGATTCTGCAGCCTTCTGTTGACCCGGTTCTTTCGCCGTGTCTTGTTCGTTCGACTTCGTGTCATCTTCTTTCTGGTCAGCAGGCTGCTTCTCCGGTTCTTGGCCTGTTTGTTCCGCTTCCTTGTGCGGCGTTTCCTGCTCCGGGAGCTGCATGACTTGTTCGGGCAGCCCGTCTCCTTGTTGCTGTGACTCCTCTGCGCTGCCGCAAGCGGTAACCAAGAAGGCAAGCGCAAGAAATAGTCCAAGACGTTTGGTGAGCTTCATGGTGCCTGTTCCTCCTGTTCAGTCTGTGCCGTTAGATCGGTAAAAAGCGGGGAGGCTCAAAAAGTTGAGCCTCTCCCGTACAGCGTACTATTTGCTCTGTTTGTTGATGACATTGACGATCGCCGTCGCCACTTCGGCGCGGGTGGCGACGTCATGCGGGCGGAAGGTGTTCTCCGCGTCGCCCGACAGCAAGCCTTTGTCGACCGCCGTTTTCACGTACGGCTGTGCCCACTCAGAGACACTGTTGCGATCGGTGAACGGCAGCAGGTTCTTGGTGTTCGACAGCTCGACGCCGGAGAAGTTGACCAGCACGGCCGCCAGCTCTTCGCGGGTCAGGCCGTAGTTCGGACGGAAGGTGCCCGCTTTGTCGCCGTTCATGTAGCCGCGCTCGACCACCGTTTCGATAAACGTCTTGTAGCCGTTCGATGCTTTCACATCGGAGAACCGCGCCGTGCCGCCCAGGTTCAGGTCGCCTTCTGCCAGCGCGAGGATCTTCGACAGCTCGGAGCGGAGCACAGCGCGCTGCGGCTCGTATTGGCCGTTGCCGTTGCCGCTGACCACGCCTTGTTTCGCGAGGCCGAGGATCGAAGACTCCGCCCATTTGAAACCGGAGAGGTCTTCAAACGATGCGTTGGGGTTGCCGACGAGCACGTTCAAGGTGCCGGTGCGGATCAGCTGCGGTACGCCGGACAGAGCGTCCACTTTGTCGATGTATACTTGCATCAGGCCGGCCTGGTCCGCTTGCAGCGTCGCTGTGCCTTCTGCGTTGGTCTCGGTGATCTTTTGATTGTTTGCGGCGCCCAGCACGTTGGCTTGGTCGATCTTGACCGTGGAGATGGTTGGGTTCCACTCGGCGTCATAGGTGGTCTGCTCGGCCGTCACTTGCACGGTGAACGGAGTGCCGACAGTCGGAGTGGTGGTCGAGAAGCTGACTTGCGGGAACAAGGTCTGGGTGTAGTCGTAGTAGCCCCAGACCACTTCGTCGCCGTCTTGCAGTTCAAGCGTATCGGCCGACACGCCCGGCGCTTTGCCATTGACCCAGACCGACCAGCCGGCGTTGGCGTTGAGGTCTTTTTCCGCGACGATGCCGACTTTGGTGATGTACGAGCCGAAAGAAACGGTTTTCGCTTCATAAGGGGTGCCGTATTGGCCAAGCAGGTTCATCAATGCGCCCATTGCGGTCGGCTTTTGCATGGTGATCACTTCGCCGACGTTGTTTTTGAAAGAGGACGCGCCGACGTTCAGGACTGCTTCTTGATGATCGCCTTTGATACTGGCGAGGCGGACTTTTACAGTTGCAACATCGTCTGCCGCGAAAACAGACGCTTGCGGCGCGAGCATGACGGTGGCGAGCAGCAGGCCCGCGATACGTTTTTTCATCAGGGAAAACTCCTTTCGAGATCGGAAAATAAAAAAACTCCTGCCCTTGGGGGCTAGGAGTTGACGGTTTCGTAGGAGCAGGGTCTTTTTGGGCATATCAAAAGCATGCAAAAAATAGCCTGGTTCCTGTACTTTCCCGCCGAAAGCACCAAGGGACATGTTAGAAGCAGGTTTCCTGGCTGACGGGTCTGCCGCAGTCTCACACCTTCTCATCCGTCGCCGGACAATGGCATCTGTGAGCGCGTCACCGTTTACAGTAGCGGGGGCTGCAGTGGATTTGCACCACTTTCCCTTCTCTTCTAACTACAGTGGTAGTTTATCATTTCGCCGATTGATAAACAAGAGAAAAGACCAGCCAAAAGGCTGGTCTTACTGTTCTTCGAAAAGGTCTTTGCGCATCTCCGGCACTGCGCCGAGCGGAAGGAACGCCGAGCGGGAGTTGATCAGCGAGTGGTCGATCAGCGAGTTGTAGTTGTGCACCATGTCGAGCACTTGTTTGAAATCTTCTTCGGTGTTGAACTCGCCGCGAAGATGTGTGTCAAACAAGGACATTGCGAACTTGCGGTCCGCTTTTGCCTTGTCGATCGCGCCTTGCATGCGGGCTGCGCGCTCTGTGTCGCCGAGCGCTTCCTGGCCTTGCTTCTCAATCGTAAACGCGCCGATGGCAAAGTTGGCTGCTGCAACCGCCGCTTGAATGACCATAAATTCGTTGGAACGGAAAAGTGCTTCGGTAAGCATTAGGTTCACCTCGTATGTAGCATTCTTGGTTTCAGTTTATCCGAGAGCAGAGGTCAGGTCAAATGCTTCGCTTAGCCGATCAGCGAATAACCGCCGTCCACGATCAGAGTTTGCCCGACGATCATCCGCGACTGCTCGGTGCAGAGGAAATGCACGGAGTTGGCGATGTCTTCCGGCGTGACCATGCGGCCGGCCGGCGTGCGGGTGACCGCGTCGTTAATCATTTCGTCGCGGTTGGGGAAATGGGTCAGGGCATCGGTGTCGACAGCCGCTCCGGAGACGGCGTTGACGATGATGTTTTTCGCCGCAAGTTCCGCGCCGAGGTAGCGGGTCAAGGATTCCAGCGCCGCTTTCGAGGTGCCGACCGCCGTATAATTTTTCAAAGCAAAACGGGAGCCAAGCGAAGAGATCGCCACGATCGAGCCGCCGCCGCGCTGTTCCATCAGCGGCACCGCCTGCTGGGCGAGGAACAAGAGAGCTTTGGCATTGATGTTCAATGTCCAGTCCCAGTGCTTTTCTTCCATTTCCATCGCCGGGAGCTGCACGCCCGATGCGGCGTTGGAGATCAGGATATCGAGACCGCCCATCGTCTCTTTGATCTCTTCGAAGAGCAGGTGGATCTTGTCGAGGTCGCCGACGTTTGCTTTGACGATGTGGCATTTGCGGCCCATGCTCTGGATCAGCGCCTGCGTCTCTTCGGCCGGCTTGCGGTTGCGGAAGAAGTTGATCACGATGTCGGCGCCTTCGCTGGCCAGCTTCAGCGCGATCGCTTTGCCGATGCCGCGGGAACCGCCGGTGATGAGTGCTGTCTTGCCTGTGAGTGTCGTCATGATGGATGAATCCCTCCGTTAGTAGTTGGTCATAAGAGCAAGTATACCATAAAAAGCTGCTTCTTCGCAGAAAACGAAGAAGCAGCTTTGTGGAGTTACGCGTATTTGCGATAGAGCAGCGTTCCGCCGGCCAACAGGCACAGCATCAGACCGATCCACGGCAGCACAGGAGGCTCTTCACCCGTTTGGGGAAGCGTTGCTCCCGGTGCCGGCTGCACAGGCTGTGCGGTGTCCGGTTGGGACGGTTTGTCACCCGGTTTGCCCGGCGCCGGGGGAGCCGCTTTGATCAGCCCTGCGCCGATCGAAAGTTCGGTTGCCCCTTCGCCGAGCGTCACCGGTGCGGTCCAGCCGGTCGGGTTGGGATTGGAGTCCGCATTCGGATCATTGCCCACTCCGTTTTCGGTGAAGCCGTATCCGGCCGGAATGATAAATTTCAAGCTGTAGTCGCCTTCCGGAAGATCCAAGAATTCATAGAACCCGTGCTGGCCGAGGAAATACTTGGTCTTCGTTTTGGCGATCAGCTTGCCTGCTTTGTCGTACAGCTCAACGGTCACGCCGTCCATGCCTTGCTCGGACTGGTCGTGGACGCCGTTGGCATTCAGGTCAAACCAGACAAAGCTTCTGATTTTGCCAAGTTTCAGCATCGGCGGCTCTTCCCCGTCTTCCGGCGGAATCGGCGGGAGGCCGAGTTCGACCAGACCGGCATCGACCGAAGTCTTCTCTTCACCGATGCCAAGCACAAACACGCCGGTGCGGCCGGTCGTTGCATTCGCATCTGAGTCCAAGCTGCGCGATGCGCCCAGGCCAGCTGCGGTAAATTCGACGGTAGCCGACGGCAGAACGAAACGGACTTCATAGCTGCCAGCCGCCAGTTGGTCAAACTTGTACAAGCCTGCTTTTCCGTTCATCGTGCCGGTGACCGTGGAAGCGACCCGTTGGTTCTTGTCGTTGTACAGCTCGACAGTCACGCCGTTTTGGCCCGCTTCGCCTGCATCTTGCACGCCGTTTTTGTTCGCGTCGATCCACACGCGGTCGCCGATGCTGCCCTTCGGAAGGTCAGGCTCGACGATGACTGGCGGAACGATCGGCGGAATGACCGGCGCTTTGTAGTAGCCGGCATCGATGTCCGTAAGATGCTCGCTTTGCGCGAGAGTAAAGACGTTGGTCAGACCGGACGCGTTGGCGTCAGAGTCCACGCTGCGGTCTGCGCCCTGCGCGGTTTTCGCAGCCGGGAACGGCAGGATGAACTTCACGTAGTAGTTGCCAGCCGCCAGATCCTCGAAGGCATAGTAGCCGGGAACCCCTGCGCGGTCAGCTGTGACCGTCGAGTCGATCAGGTGGTCCTGGTCGTCATACAGTTGGACGGCGACCAGGTTGATGCCGTTTTCGCCTGCGTCTTGCAGGCCGTTGTTATTCGTATCTTCCCAGACGAAGTCGCCGATCGACGCATCGCTCAGGATGAGGCCTGCGTCGAGCGTCATGTTTTCCTCGCCTTGGGCAAGGGTCGCGGTGAAGGTATCCGGAGTGGTGAACTTTTTCCCGGTCGGCTTGGTGAAGCGAACTTCATAAGTGCCCGGATTCAGATCTTCGAACAGGTACACGCCGTCCTTGCCGCCGATTGTGGCGGTGGTCGTTGTGTCGATCTCTGTGCCGCCTTGATAAAGGGACACTTCCACGCCGTTTTCGCCGGATTCCCCGGCATCTTGCACGCCGTCACCATCCGCATCCAGCCAGACGGTGTCGCCGAGCTTGCCTTTTTTCGGCTTGAGCGGGAAATCGGCAGTCAGATGCTGTTGGTTGCCAGCCACCGTGATCACGCCCGTTTGGTCAGGCAGATACCCGGCAGGCGGCAGGACTGCGACCACATACTCACCCGGATCGAGGTCTGGGAAGAGATACGCCCCCGGATTGCCGAAGAAATCGTTCCCGGTCATCGTTTCCGAAATTTTGTTGCCATTCTTGTCGCGCAGCTCCAGCCTGATGCCGTTGATGCCGGTCTCCGCGCCGTCTTTCACACCGTTCTCGTTCTGGTCAAACCAGACGAAATCGCCGATACCCGCTTTCGGAGAGGCTTGGATGGTCACGCCAACCATTTTCGGCTCGGCAGGCAACAGCGGGTCGCCCGTCGCTTTGTCCATCTTGTAGGCGAAGGAGTTCCACGCCACTTCCCCGCCGGTCGGAGCGCCGACCGGAGCGACCATCGGCCACTCGAGCGTCATCTTGTTCAGCGGGTTGATGACATAGTCGGGATCGAATTGGAATTTGATCGCCGTGACCGAAGTGAGGTCATCCGGCGGCGTTTCCAACCAGACCCCGTTGTCATCGCCGTTGATGTCCATCTTGATGTCAGGTGTCGTGGAGTAGAACGCGGTCACATAACTGGGCACTGTGACCTCTCCCGTCAACAGCGGGCCCCACTGACTGCCACGCGGCTTTGTCACCCGCACCCCGGTATCCGTGATGCGCGAAAACTTGTTGACGATCTTCAAGTTCTTCGTCGGCACGCTGCCTACGTTTTGGATCTCCAGACGATACATCGTGCTCCCGCCCGGCGTGGTTTTGCCGACGGTCGGGAACTTGCTCCAGTCATTGTCGAGCTCGCCTTTGATCAACAGATCCGATTGCAGAGCGGTCGGAACTGCGACATTGACGTTAACATCAGACTCTACCGTGTAGTAGCCGCCCGCCCCGCAAGTATTGCAAGGCAGATCTTTGAAACTCAGGTCATTCAAATAATGCGGAGACCTGACCTGCATTTTGTTAGCCAAGGTTGTACTTTGCGTGGCCGGATGAACGGTCGCGGTGAACTTGATGGTCACCTCTTCGCCGATGGCCAGTTGATACGGATTATCAGCATCCCAATACCAATTTAGCAAGGTGGTGCCATCCGGCTCTGTGGTCTTCTCAAATTTCGGTGCCGGCCCCGCGTCTGTCGTCGTCACGACCGCACTGCCCGGATTGAATACCAATTCCGGCGGGAGCAGGTCAACGATCGACGGATTGTCGAGCGATTTGCTTGTGTACTCCGTGTTCTTTACTTTCAACGTGTACTCGATTACGTCCGAGGGCTGAACGTCCACTTTGTTGCTGCTCTTTTTCAGTTCGAGCAGCGGACGGTCATCCACGATGTACGCATACGTATTGTCGGTAACCGTTTTCGTACTGCCGTTAAAGGTATAGGTCAACTTTGCCACATTTTCAACGTTGATGTTCTTGCTTGGAACAACAAAGGTCGAAGGAATGTGATAGATCAGATCAAAGTCGGTGCTTTGAAAAGCGCTGACCGGCACCGTGGCAATGCGGAACTGCACGCCAGCGACTCGGTCTGAGTCCGCAAGCGGGAGATCTGCCACGTTCAGCGTGGAAGATACTGCCCCGCTCACGTTTTGCCAAAGTTTCCAGACTCCAGGATCTGCCTTAGTCGAATAGTACACATCATAGTTTGGAATATCTTTGAATATCGCCGTTTTTATCGTTTTCAATTGTAGATCAATCGGCACGACTTGCGACGACTGTGTCGACGTATGTGTCGGCGTCATGTCCTCAATGACGACGTTGGTGAGCGGCACATTCGCTTTCAGATCGAGCTTGGAAATGTGGAAGGTAAAATCCTGGCCCGGGGAACGTTCTCTCAGGGCTGGCGGTACCCACTTTTCAATCACTGCGCCATTGTCGAGCGGCTGGGTTGAAAATCCATGTGTGATCTCGCCGCTCACACTGGTGGGGGCCTGTCCAAGCGGTTTGAACTCCGCCACTACCCGGTTGGTGACCGTGGCGTCTGCCAATGATGCCGGATAATTGACGGTCACGTTCAAAAATTGGGTCCCGTTTTGCAGGTTCCCGAGACTCCAGACTACCGTGTTTCCGACCAGCGTGCCGCCTTGAGTAGCGGAAACAAAGGTCGCGCCATCCGGCAACGTGTCGGTCACCACCATGTTTTCGACAGCCAGACGGCCCGTTGTTGCCGGAAAGCTGTCCTTCAATGTGATCCGATACTCGACGTCGTTGCCTTTGTACGGGTCCACAACCGGACGGAATTTCTCCTTGGTGACTGTCCATTTGGCTTCGGCATGCGAAGTGACTGTCACCTCATTGGAGTCCAGCGCGACCGGAGTGCCGCTAACGGTTGCGTCAAACGTAGCCTTGGCCGTCGTCGCTGTGCCGTCCAGGGTCACATAGTTGTCAAAATAAGCCCTGACCGTCAGCTCACCGCTCGAACCGGCCGGCAGAACGCCGCCGACAAAGTTGAACGTGACGATTTTGGTAATGCTGTTGTACGAACTGCTAATCGCCGCACTGTGCGATTTGGACGCGAACGTCATTCCGGCCGGTACGGTAAACCGAATCCGCGGATTGGTGAAATTCGCGATGTTGCTGGAGGCGCTGTAAGCGATTTTGTAATCGAATACTTCGCCTGATTTCACGACAGATTTGGATGTGGTCATGATCAGATCCAGTCCATCCGTCTCCCCGGCCGCAATGCTGCTGCCCGGCGCGACGATTTGGAAGATGAGCATGAAGATCAGCATCCAGAGCGCCACCTGGCGCCGTGATTTCCTCTTCACAGTGTCTACCCCTCACTTACCCCTTGAGCAGGGTCGCTTTTACTATTAACCGGTGAGTCGGGTTGCGCATGGGATGGCAGGTGATCAGCGTCAATTCCGTTTCGTCCGAACTTGCCGTCAAAACGCTGAGATCATCAGGCTCTACCAAAAAGGAACGTTCGACCCCATATGTGAACGTACCTTGAGACGATTCGATCAGTATCGTATCGCCGCGCACCAACTCCCCCAAACGGTTAAAGTGCTTACCCGGCTTTAGGCTGCGGTGTCCCGCCAGCACTAAATGATCCGTGTCGGCAACAAAACTCGTCGTTTCCACCACCCCGATGCCAAGATCCAGCGGCTCCGGCCCAGCGCCCTGCAGCAGAGGTTCACGCAGACCGATCTTGTCGATCACGATCGCCCCCATCACGGGAATCCCGTTGATGTTTTTGTATTCGGGTGCAGGCGCGGCCAGAGCATCGTTCGCTGCAGAAGGTTTCTCTTGTGTCTGATTCTGCGTCCAGACGGTCAGCAACGCATCTTGTTTGCGCTGTTGGTTCCATTCATCAAACTCGGGCCAGATCATCAAGCCCGCTCCGATCAACAGCACCAGCCACAAACTGCTGTGCACGATCCGGTTCTGTTTCCAAGACGCTCTCGGCATCGGGTATGCCTCCTTTCTATCAACTTGAGTCTTCAATAAATAGATTGTATCTTATTTTTCGGTTCAAGAGTTGTGCAACTTTTTCTAGAAAGTGAAATTTTTATTCGCATTTACATTACTGTTTAGTATCATCCTGTGAAATGCTAAAAAAGCTGACCCGGTCACGGATCAGCTTGATGTGTGGTGCTCAGATTTACTTCAGTTTGGCCAGCTCTTTCTGCAATTCTTTATCGGCCGCCTGCAGCAGTTTGACGATCTGCTGCTGATTGGTTTGCAGTTTGGCAAAAGTGGACTTGATCTTCGGCTTATCTTTCGCGTCGGCCGCCGCGCGGAGCTCTTGTTTCAGCGCGCGGTACTCCTGCTTCGACTCCTTCAGCTGCCCCATGATCGTGCGGAACTGCTCAAGGTCTGCTTTGACCTGCGCCTGCAGCTTCTCGTCTTTCGAAGCATCCACTTTCTCATGGATCGCCTTGCTGTGAGCATGCAGGTTTTCAAACTCCGTGCGGATCTGATCGTGGGTCGCATGCAGTTGCTTGAGGTCGACCCCGGCGTCGATCAGCGCTTGTTTCTGCTCATCGGTCAGGTGCTTGTGCTTGTGGACTTGCTTATGGTCGTGCTCGCCGTGATTGTGGGTCTGGACATCGGAGGTGCCCGTGGTGGTCTCAGCCTGTGCCGTACCGGTCAGAGCCACCGCCGTGAGCGCTGCGACCGCCAGCATCGTTTTGAATTTGTACATGTGCTTCAACTCCTTTGTTGAGGTTAGAATACCCAAAAAAGCCTGCCGCAATCGGCAGGCTTTTACTGCAATCAGACAAGTTGTACAAAATCGGTCTCCGCTTTCAGCAGCTGGGCGATGTTATCCATGCGTCCGCTGTCCCGGATGACAGCAAGCACGTTGCCGCGCTGGATCTGTGCGGTGCACTGATCGACAGTAGACTCGGGGACACCGTAAGACTCGAGACGGTCTTCGATGCCCACTTGGGTGCGCTGGTTTTGATAACCGGGCAGCACGTACAGCTGCGGCGCTTCCATTTCGCCTTGCACCGGACCGTCGATCACGCTCTGGATGTTTGGCGTGATCGTCGGGTAGAAGCCTTCCACGCCGTCGCCGTTTTCATCGCCTTTGTTCTGCAGGTACAGGACGGTAAAGTCGTTGATCCCGGCGCGGTGCAGCTTTTGCATCGTCTCGTGCGCGTTCTGATAGCTCGGGAACGCAGCGACGAGCACTTGTTTGTCGACGAATTCCATGTGAGTTTCACCTCTTCCTCGCTAGTCTTGGCTAGTGTTTGTGAAGAGGCCAACTCTCATGCAAACAATCAAGTGGTCGCGTCGATCCAAGCCTGGGTCCAGCGTTTGCGCGCCTCCGGATCAAACGGGCCTTCCTGCGCTTCGAACAGCGCGACGAGCTCGGCTGTCGCTTCGGCAATTTTATGCAAAATTTCCTGCGGGTACTTCATCGCGTGGGCATGCTCGGTCAGCTCTTCTTCATCGACCACTTCGTAGACGCCGTCAACATTTACGATCAGATCGACGTCGTAATCGATAAAGCGGTACAGATGGTGCTCGCTGTCATATTCGACCGGAGACGCGATGTTGCAGTAGTAGCCGGTGCCGCTCTCTTTGCAGAGGATCGCAACGTTGTACCACTTTTCAGGATGCACCCAGTAGATCACCGGAAACGGAGAAGACCAGTCGGAGCCGTCCGCTTCGACAACCGGCGTGTCCGGGTCGATCCAGAGAACGCCCGGCTCGCCGGGCACTTCATAGAGTTTGACCCATTTGCGGTGATCGCGTCCATCGTGCTTGTAGCTTTGCATCCAAACTTGTTTCATTGGGCTTCCCTCCAAGATTTGTGGGTCGATCTTTTGACAGGCTCCGTGCTAGAATCAATTCTTGTTGACATAACATGAACCAAACAAATTTTATACATGCGAAGGAAGGTGACTCTCGATGTTGTTCATGTTGATGATTGTGGCTGTTGCCATTGCTTTGTTGCTGTCGTATGCGCACTGGAACACGTTCCGCCCGGTCATCCGTGAAGTCGAGATGACCCTGGAGAAGGACGGCGGTTTCTCGGAGCTGCGCATCGTGCAGTTGTCCGATTTGCATATGGAACGTCAATCGATCTCTCCGGCCCGCTTTGCAGGCGCGATCGCTGCGGCCAAGCCGGACATGATCGTGATGACTGGTGATTATCTGGATAACTATAAGAACTTGGATAAATTTATGCTGTACCTCGACGCGATTGTCGCCATGAAGCCGCAGCACGGCATCTGGCTGGTCTGGGGCAACCATGACCACTACCTCGGCGACCGCATCGAAGACCTCGGCGAAATGATTCGCCAAAAAGGCGTCAACGTGCTGGAAAACGAGTGCGAGTCGATCCTGTTCGGCGACAAGCGCCTGAACATCATCGGCATCGACGACTTCTGCCTCGGCAAGTCGGACATCCCGCGCTCGTTCCGCGGCGTGCAAGACGGGATCAACCTCGTCTTGTCGCACGACCCGAACATCGTGCTGGAGATGGAAGGGCACCACTTTGACCTGATGCTCTCCGGTCACCTGCATGGCGGCCAGTTTAAGATCCCGGGCGCGTTCAAGCTGTTCCCGATGGGCGAGCTGCCGAAGTCGAACGTGATCTCCGGCGCTCACAACGTCCAAGGCAAAAACATCTACATCTCCGACGGCATGGGCCAGGCTGGTTTTAACGTCCGCCTCGGTACCCGTCCGGAGATCACCATTCACACTCTGCGCACCGCTGCGTAGGGTGTTTTTTTATACGCTAAAACGCCAGCGAGATGTACTTGGTCTCAAGGAACGCGTCGAGACCGTACTTGCCCCCTTCGCGGGCGAGACCGCTCTCTTTGAATCCGCCAAACGGCGCCTGAATCGCCGCCGACGGAGCCGGGTCGTTCGCCCCGATGATGCCGTAGTCCAAGCCTTCCTGCATCCGGGTAACGCGGCCGATGTCGCGGGTGAAGAAATAAGCAGCCAGCCCGTACGGCGTGTTGTTGGCGCGGGCGAGCACCTCATCCTCCGTCTGGAAGGTGAAGAGGGGCGCTACCGGGCCAAACGTCTCTTCCGTCGCAATCTGCATCTCTTCGGTCGCGTTGTTCAGCACGGTCGCTTGGAAAAAGTAGCCTCTATCGCCTTCCCGACTGCCGCCGGTGAGCAGTGTCGCCCCTTTTTGCAAAGCGTCTTGCACATGACGCTCCACTTTCGCCAACGCCTGCTCGTCGATCAGCGGACCGATGTGCACGCCTTCTTTCATGCCATGGCCGACGCGCAGGAGGCTGACAGCCTCACCTAACTTGTCGGCAAACGTCTCCGCAATGCTCTCGTGCACATAGACGCGGTTGGTGCAGATGCAGGTCTGCCCTGCATTGCGGTATTTGGAGGCGATGACGCCTTGGACCGCAAGATCGAGATCGGCGTCTTCAAAGACGATAAACGGCGCATGGCCGCCCAGCTCCAAGGAGATCCGCTTGATCGTGTCGGCCGCCTGGCGATAGAGCAGTTTGCCAACTTCGGTCGACCCGGTGAACGTGACTTTGCGCACGCGCGGGTCGGTCGTCAGCACCGTTCCGACTTCGGCCGGAGAACTCGTCGTCACGAGGTTGATCACGCCCGGCGGGAATCCGGCTTCTGCGGCCAGCTCGACGAGGCGGATCGCCGTCAGCGGCGTCTGCTCGGCCGGCTTGAGAATCACCGTGCAGCCGGCCGCCAGAGCGGGAGCGACTTTGCGCGTTACCATCGCCGCCGGGAAGTTCCACGGGGTGATCGCCGCGACGACGCCGACCGGCTGGCGCAGGACGGTGATCCGCTTATTCGGCTCGTTGGACGGCACGGTGTCGCCGTAGATGCGCTTCGCCTCTTCCGCATACCAGAGCACGAAGTTCGCGGCAAAGCTGACCTCGCCTTTCGCCTCCGGGAACGGCTTGCCCATCTCGCAGGTGAGCAGGGTGGCGATCTCATCGCGGTGCTCCATGATCAGCTCATACCAGCGGTAGAGCAGCTTGGAGCGGCGCGGTGCCGTTGTTTTCGACCAGGCCGGAAATGCGGCATGGGCCGCTTCCACCGCCTGCAGAGCCAGGTCCGCATCGGCGTCGGCCGCATCGCCGACGATATCTCCGGTGGCCGGGTCGATGATCGGAAACGTGTCGGCAGCCGGAATCCAGTTGCCGTTTATGTACAGTTTATTGGAAGGTGAAGTCATGGGGGCAACTCTCCTCGCTTATTGATGTTGCAGCATCAGCACGCGAAAGCCTTGCTCCCACCAGGAAGTGAGCATGGCAAGCCGCTCGCGGTGCTCTTCTGTGCTGTTGATCTGTGGCACGTGCTCAACCCGCTCTGCCAAAACGCGCAGGCAGTCTTCAGGTGACATCAAAAAGTCGAAAAAGTTCTCCGCGCAGTGCGACAAACGCAGCTCGGTGCCGTCGATAACCAGCTCCCGGCCCCGCTCATAATCAAAAATGCCGCCGGCCACGCAGAATTCGCTTTCTTCTTCCGACAGCAAAGCGTTTTCTTTCAAAGACGGCAACAAACGCGGATGCAGGCTCTGCATCGCTTTTTTCCACTGTTCGCCTTCTGCCCCGTCGAGAGGCAGATGCTGTGCGCCGAAAGTCAACGGCTCATCATGGATGATCGGGACGACCGTGTAACGCATCTTACCCTCTCCTTTTAAATCGCGTATGTAAAAAAACGAGCGCAGCCAAAAGGCTACGCTTTTTTTGTTTCGTCTTCCGAGGCTGTGACTCCTCCCTGCACGCCCGAGAAATTGGCATCCGGGTCGAGGCGGAAACGCATCACAGCAAACTTGCTGCGCAAAAACGTGCGTTCGAGCATCCCCCAGACGGCGGTGGTGCTCATGTACAGCGAGATCGCCACCGGCGCTTTCCAGAGCACAAACAGCATGATCGGGAGCATCATCAGCATCGGGGTCATTTTTTTCATCAGGGCGACCTGCTCGACCCCTTCCGGCTGAATCAGCGGCACCAGCGCGCCGCCGGCGGTGAAGAGCGCCGCCAGAACCGGCAGAGCGTGTGTTGGGTCACTCACGCCAAGCGCCGCAGCCCACGGCACGAGCACCGAGGTGATGTCGCTGCCGAAATGGTAAAACAAGGCGTAGACAGCCGCAAAGATCGGCATCTGCAAGATCGCCGTGCCGATCGCGCCAAACGGGTTAAACTTGTGCTCCAAGGCGAGCTTTGTCGTCTCTTCACGCAGCTTTTCCGGTTTGTCGCCCAATTTCTTGCGCAACTCCTGCATCGCTCGGGAGAACTTGCGGTTTTTCCAGGCAAAGCGGGCCTGACGGATCGAAAACGGAAATAAGACCAACCGAACCAGCAACGTGAACAAAATGACAGCCAGACCCCAGTCGTGGACAAAACCTTCAATCGTGTTCAGCACAGGGTGCAGCACCCCGGCCAAAAATTGAATGACTCCCCAGTTGCTCATCCTTCTCCCTCTTCCCGTTTCTTATTCAAAGTTTATGATGCTGCGTAGATGGTGATGTGTTCCGGCTTGACCTGCGTGCCGATGCGGAAGATCGTTTCACCGTTTTGCCATTCGATCAGCATCGCCTGTCCGCTGTCGGCCACATGCATCCACCAGTAGACCGGATCGACCGTGTTAAAGGCGCTGGTGCCGACCGTGTTGACGTTCGACTCGCCGCGCACTTTTTCATAATAAGACACGCCGTCGTAGATCATCTCGTAATTGACCGCGTCCGGGTTCTCCAGACGGGCTTGGATCGTCTCATACAGGTAGGAACGGATGATTTCCTGGCTTTCCACCAGCAGGAAGCACTTGCGTCCTGCGTCGTTCAGCAGGTAGCCGATGCGCTGGCGGGGGCCGCCGCGATAGATGGTGATGCCTGCGACTTCATAGTCGGTCAGGTCACAGGACACAATATCGCCAACCTTTAGATTTGCCAAGGTGCGTTCTTCCGATTCCTTTTTGTCCGCACCGAAGATTCCTTTAATCTTATCGAAAAATCCCATAGACCGACTCCCCTTGTCACAGCGTTCTGCAAAGACCTGCAGGTAGTATACGGGCGAACCCCGGAAGAGTTTCACCTTCTATCAGTTTACCCCGTGAATAAAATATGGAAAAGGCGGGGCTTGTCCTTTGCGGGGAAATCAGTCAATATAGTACTAGGTACTAAGAGTGCATTCTACTCACAAAGGAGATTGAATATGAACCAACTGTTAGCCGGTAAGAAGTTCTTGATCATGGGCGTTGCCAATGACCGCTCCATCGCATGGGCGATCGCAAAACAGCTGCACGAAGCGGGCGCAACTCTGGCCTTCAGCTACCAAGGGGAGCGTTTGGAGTCCCGTGTGCAGAAGCTTGTGGAATCGACGATGCCGGGTTCGCCGTTGATTTCGGTCGACGTCACCCGCGACGAAGAGATCACCGCTGCGTTTGGGCAGCTCAAGGAACAATGGGGCACGATGGATGGGGTCGTTCACTCCTTGGCATACGCAAAAGCGGAAGACTTGGAAGGCACGTTTGTCGACACGTCCCGCGAAGGTTTCCATCTTGCGCATGACATCTCCGCATATTCGCTGGTGACCATCGCGCGCCAGGCGAAAGAGATGATGACAGAAGGCGGCTCGATCATCACGATGACCTACATCGGCGGCGAGCGCATCGTCGGCAACTACAACGTCATGGGCGTGGCGAAAGCAGCGCTGGAGCACAGCGTGCGCTACCTGGCGAACGACCTCGGTCCGGCAGGCATCCGCGTCAACGCGATCTCGGCAGGCCCGATCAACACCTTGGCTGCGCGCGGCGTGAAGAATTTCACGTCGATCCTCCCGCAAGTGGCGGAAAAGTCCCCGCTGCGCCGCAACATCACCCAGGAAGAAGTCGGCAAAACGGCCCTCTTCCTCGCCTCCGATCTGGCCAGCGGCATCACCGGCGAAACGATCCACGTCGACGCCGGCTACCACATCATGGCGTAACATCACCACCAATAACAAAGCGGCGTGCAGGGTAACCCTGCACGCCGCTTTTTCATGACGCAACCAGAAAAAGCCGCTTTCACCTGCAACCTGCAACCACCCGCGATCACTTGCGCTTTTTACAGCCGGATCTTGTCCGGAATCACGAAGCCTGCCGCTCTGATCCGGAACACTTTTTCCTCCGGATCGTAGTCGATCTTCAGCGGTTCGTCGACGAAGAACCAGGAACTTCTGTCCACGACGACTCGAATCCCGTCGCCGGCGTCGATCACTTCATCGTCTGCTCTTGGCTCATCCAGAGCCAAATCATAATACGTCGCGGCGCTTCAGCCGCCTTCCGTTTCAATGAAAAAGCGCAAGGTGAGCCAGTCGCCTTCCGTCTTGTATGCGTGCAGCGCCGCTTTGGCGCGGTCCGTTACGGTGATCACAGCCTCTTCCCCCTTTGGCATAGTGTGTCCGCCCACGGCACATCCTAGCTACTGCAGGAGGTGACGCGAATGTACGTTGGACGCACACTCAATGAATTGCAAGACGTGCCCTACGAGAAATGGACCATTGAAGAACTTGCTTATCATCAAGATGCGATGAACCAGCTCAAACGCTGCCTCAATGCAGAAGGCGAGTCCATTCTGCAAAAAGTGCTCACCGAGATCGAGTCCCGCGGCGGGATTCCCGTCTACGGCGGCGACTACGACCATCCGTCCACCATTCATTACGATTAAAAACACTGCCTGTCCACAGTACCAGAGAACTGCCGCTTATGGGAAGCGGCGGTTTTTTTATTTTAATCTGAATTTACTGACAGGAGTTTCGCTCCTATGTGTAGAATTTACTTGTTAGAACCTGATTTATTAATTCACTAACCATCTGGAGGTGACTCGACATGGAGCGCAACATCACGTTCGGCGACATCAACATCTGGATCTGCTAGTCTGCAGGTCACAAAGTCCGGGTTGATTCCCAACTCGGACTTTAATTATTTATTTTTGCACTTTTTCAAATATTTTTCATTCCTCGGTAGGATTTTGAGAATTTGCGTGGTATTTATATATACAAGAACCTTAAATTAAATAAGGAGGTGACAAACATGCGTGATCCGGTATACCTCTGCTAGTCCGACTGCTTTTTACCTACAGGTTGGGAGGTGACAAGCATGAGCTACGAACCGATCTTCCTCTGCTAGTTTGAGATAAACTGTACGATTACTAAGAAGTGGAGGTGACAAACCATGGTAGTATCCGACCCGATCTTCCTCTGCTAGTTTCCGTGCTGTCGAAATACGAAACGGAGGTGACAAACCATGGTAGTAACCGACCCGATCTTCATCTGCTAGTTTCCGTTATCTGTCGAAATACGAAGCGGAGGTGACAAGCATGCAAGATCAAGTATGGGTTTGCTAGTCACTGACTAATCACATGCATTTTTCAAATGAAAAGCCTGGATGCTGCCATCCGGGCTTTTCTTCCATACACGGAGGGGATTTTATGGACATCAAAAACGTACTCGTCGGCATCTCCGGTTCGATCGGCGCCGTTGAAATTCAAAACTATCTGGCCGCTTTGCGCAGCACCTGGGGCGCCAGCGTCCACGTCATCATGACGGAAAGCGCCGCTTCGATGCTGCAAAGCAAAACGGTCAACTATTTTATCGATGGAAATGTATTTTTGAAGTCGACCGACTCGACCGATCAATTTAAAATTCCGCACATTCATCTCACGACGTGGGCCGACCTGATGGTGATCATCCCGGCCAGCGCCAACATCATCGGCAAAGTTGCCAACGGCATTGCCGACGACCTGCTCTCCACCGCCGCGATGGCTGCGAAATGCCCGGTCGTCTTTTGCCCGAACATGAACGAACACATGCTAAACCGCCCTGCGATGCAGCGCAACATGCACCAGCTCAAAGAAGACGGTTACCTGATCATCGATCCGGGCGAAGAAGAAGCGATTCAGCTCTCGACCGGCCAGAAAGTGCAAGGCGCGATGCCTGGCTTCTCCCAGTTCATCCCGCGCCTGGAAGAAACCCTGAGGGGGCAGGGCCTGTATGTCTAACCTGCAGGCACAACCCGCCTCACCTCTTCCCAAGCAGACCACCCGTTTTTATTATCTGCTGTTTGGCCTCTTTTTTTCACGACTTGGCAACAACATCTATCTGCTCGCTTTGCCTTGGCTGGCCTATGACCTGACCGGGTCTTCGGTGCAGATGGGGACGGTGTTTGCGTTTGAAACGTTGCCGTTCATCCTCTTGTTGCCGCTTGGCGGTGTGATCATCGACCGTTCTGATCGCCGTAAGATCATGATGGTCTGCGATATAGCACGTATGGCATTGATCATTTCTCTTCCCCTGCTCTACTGGGCAGACCTGCTGACGATGGGTTATATCTTCCTGTTGTCGTTTGTGATCTCTTCACTTTCCTTCTTTGTCGACATCTCGATGTCGGCGATCGTCCCGAACCTCGTCCACAAGGAGCAGCTGATCAAATCGAACGGCCAGCTCCAGCTCGTCGACAACTCGATCCGCCTGCTCGGACCGATTCTGGCCGGCGCGATGCTCGCCGCCATCGGCACGCCGTGGTCGATCTTCGTCTGCGCCTTCTCCTACCTCGTGATGGCTTTCTGCGTGCTGCTGATCGGCAAGATTCCCCGTCCGGAAGCAAGCGGACAGGCGCCGAAAACGATCTGGCAGGATATGCGCGACGGGTTCGCGTACGGCTGGAACCGCATCGACCTGCGCGCGATCGGCGCGATCTCGATGCTCGCCAACTTTGGCCTTGGCCTCGTGATGTCGACATTGATCTTCTACCTGCGCGACACGCTGGACACCAATGAGTGGCGCGTCGGATTCGTCTTCTCTTCGGTCGGCATCTTCGGCATCATCGGCGCGCTGGTCACGCCGCAGCTGACCAAGCGCTTCCGGCGCGGCCCGCTGCTCACTTTCATGATGATCTTTGGCGGCGGCATCGGCGGCGGACTGATCGCTTTGGTGCCGAACTGGATCGCGACCGGGCTTGGCCTTGGCATTCTGCTTGGCAGCGTCGTGGTGATGAACGTGATTCTGAACGCCTATAAGCAAGGCAACATCGACAACCAGATGTTTGGCCGCGTCGAAGGGGCGATCACGTCGATCTCCAACTGCTGCATCCCGCTGGCCGGTGTGGTCGGCGGCATAACGATCGGTCTCGCCAGTGGATCGGTGATCACCTATCTGCTCGCCACGGCGATGATCGTCGGCGCCGGACTGATTTCTTATTTCACTCCATTACGCAAAATCGCCTAGGAGGTTCGCTGCATGAACGTGATGCTGGATCAAATCATCTCGACCGAAGTTTCCGCTGCCGTCCACGCCCTGTTTGAAGGCAGATCGTCCGGCAAGACCATCTGGATTGAAAACGGACAGCCGTCCGATCTCGACGCGTCCTTTGCCGCTTTTGCCGGCATGGACGGCGTGTTTTTCCGCACCACCCTGCCGCTGCTTGACCGCAATGTGTTTGGCCCGATCCGCCAGCTCCTGCAAGAGACGCGGGAGATCTGGTCGCAATGGGCATGGGTCGAACAGGACTATTTCCGCGAAGTGAACGGGCTGTTCCCCGGCACCTACGAAGGCAAGCAAAGCGTGTTCCACGTCTCCTACTCCTGGTCGGAATTGCGCCTGAACCGCGACATTCAATGGGGCTTCCGACTGATGCATTTCGCCGCGCTCGTGCTCAAAGAGCTGGCGCAGCACAAGCCGGTGGTCATCGCCATACACGATGTGCAGCATACCGACCGCCTCTCCTTGCAGACCTTGTACCACCTGCTGCACAACCTGAAGGCGGAAGGCATCGTGCTGATCCTGCAAAAAGGGCAGTACGACAACGGCGGCCGCCCGGTCACGTCTGACACCGGACAGTCGATCGAAAAATTGCTTGGGGTGATCGCCGACGCGCTGAAGCCGTTGCGACTGATCGGTTCCAAAACCGCTCCTGTTGCCGCCGCTCCCCTGCCGCTGGAAGGCGAAGCGCCGTCCGATCACATCCGCGCGATGGTCGATTCGCTCTTTGCAGGCAACTGGGACGCAGAGCAGATCAAGAAGAAGCTGGACAGCGTGATGATGGTCTACAACCTCGACAACACGCTGACCCTGGGCGATGCGGTGCTCGCCTGCATGCCGGAGCTCTCCCCGGAAGACGAGCGTGCGATTCGCTTCCACGTCTGGCGCAAAAAAGGCGTCGCTCTCGCCTTCATGGAAATGTACCCGGAAGCGATCCACGCTTTCACGCTGATGCACGACTACGCCGGCAACATGGCCGACCGCACGAAAGCGTATCACCTGCTCGCGCTCTGCTACGGCAAGCGCGTCGGGCGCTGGGACATCGCCAAACAGTTCCTGCACGAAGGCCTGCGCCTGACCGAAGGGCGCAGCGACTTCGACACGGTGTACGAACGCTGCTGGCTGTACAATTTCCTGGCCTATGTCACCTACCTGCACGACCGGGACATCCCGCTCGCGCTCGACTACGCGAACTCGGCCTATGAAGGCATCAAGCCGTTCTCGCACATGACCAAAGGCAACGTCATGGAAGAGCTGGAAGACCCGAAACTTCCGCTCCGCCTGTTCTACAACCTGTCGATCAACATCTCCTACCTGCATTACTTTGCCAAAGACTACGATGCTGCCAAAGACCTCTGGCAAAACACGGTCGGCGAGTCGGTCAAAGAGATTCCGGACATCTACAAAAAAGAGTTCTTCTACTTCGACGGCAACATCTTGAACCGTCGCGGTGAGTACGAAGACGCGCTTGTCGCCTACGAGCGCACGTATGACATCTGCATGGCGCATGCCGACTCGTTTAACGCGGAGATCGCGCTTCGCCCGCTGGCGAACACGTATTTCCAGATGGAGCGCTTCGAAGACAGCTTGCAGTGGTATGAGCGCATCTTAAACCTGAAACGGGAAACGGGCGATCTGCGCCTCACGAAGACCTACCAGTCGATCATCCTCTGCCACCTCAAACTCGGCAACATCGAGCAGGCGCAGAGCGTGTTCCAAGAAGCGCAAGAACTGCTCCCGCCGCGTTTCGCCGAGCTGTTCGTCAAAGGCACGCTGGCTGCGCACGCAGCTGAGTTCCTCGAAAACGGCCCGTACATCATCAACCAGTCGATCACGCAAATGATCATCTAAAAAAGCAAAAGCACGCAGCTGGTAACGGCCTGCGTGCTTTTTGCTTACACATCTTTGGGTTCAAACTCGCCTTCCGACTTGGCGATGACCACCGTCGCCACCGAGTTGCCGATCAGGTTGGTGATCGCCCGCGCTTCCGACATGAAGCGGTCGACGCCAAGCAAGAGCGCCATGCCTTCGACCGGGATCGGCTGGCCCGGCAGCGCAGCCAAAGTCGCCGCCAAGGTGACAAACCCTGACCCGGTGATGCCTGCCGCCCCTTTCGAGGTCAACATCAGAATCCCGAGGATCGTGATGATCTGCCAGAGCGACAGATCAACGCCAAACGCCTGCGCGATAAACAAGGTCGCCATCGACAAGTAGATCGAGGTGCCGTCCAGGTTAAATGAATACCCGGTCGGTACAACCAGTCCGACGACCGGCTTGGACGCGCCGTATTGCTCCAGTTTTTTCATCAGGTTCGGCAGGGCCGACTCGGACGAAGAGGTCCCGAGCACCAGCAGAATCTCGTCTTTGATGTATTTCAGGAACGAGAAGATGTTAAATCCGTACATTTTCGCGATCGTGCCCAGCACGAGGACGACAAACAAGATCATCGTGATGTAGACAGCAGCCATCAGCTGGCCCAGCGACAACAAGGAGCTCAGTCCAAACTTGCCGATCGTGTACGACATCGCGCCAAAGGCGGCGACCGGCGAGAATTTCATGATCATGTTGACGATGCCGAAGAACACTTCGCTGATCTTTTCAAACAGCTGCAAGATCGGCTTGCCTTTCTCGCCCAGTCTCGCCAGCGCCAGACCAAACAGCACGGCGATGAACAGCACCGGCAGCATCTCGCCGTTGACCAGTGCACCGACAAAGCTGTCCGGGATAATATCGATCAGGTAATCGACAAACCCGTGGCTTTCCGTTGCAGCCTCGGTGTATTTGGAGACATCCCCTTTGCCCAGCGCCGAGATGTCCAGCCCCGCGCCCGGCTTGATCAGGGACACGACAAGCAGACCGATCGCCAAGGCAAACGTGGTGACGATCTCAAAATACAACAACGCTTTGCCGCCGATGCGGCCTATTTTTTTCATATCGCCCATCCCCGCGATGCCAATGACAATCGTAAAGAAGATGATCGGCGCGATCACCATTTTGATCATTTTAATAAATGCATCGCCAAGCACTTTCAGCTCCGTGCCAAAAGACGGGAAGAAATGCCCGACGAGGACTCCGATCACAATCGCGGTCAAAACCTGAACGGTCAGATTCTTGAAGTTGATTTTCATAACAGCCGCCCACTTTCTACATGTATAGATCATCAGTATCTTTCCTAAATAATCGTACTCCTTTTGACACAAAATGTCCTTAGTATCTTTTTGGTTGCATAAAAAAAGCCGCTTTCCTAAGGAAAGCGGCGATGGTGATACTACGCTTATTCTGCCTGATCAAACGCGCCCATGCTGCGCAGCACGCGCTTGCGAATCATGAAACCGATGCCGGTCATCAGCACGGCCGCCAGCAGCAAGATGCCTGCGAGCGCGTAATGGAACATCGAGAACGTGATCCCGACCAGAGCGAACGTCGTCATGATCAGCAGCACGTAAATGAAAAAGAACACCTGAGCCTTCTTCGGCATCGGTGATTGGAACCACAGTGACATGTTTCTCACCTCGTTCATTTAAAAAGAGTTCTTGATTTCATCATTTTCATCATATCACAAGTTGGCCCGAAATCGCGGCAAAACGCAAAAAATGTAGTTCAGGTGACAGTAGTGAATCGAAAGTCAGGGTAAAGTAGTACCATTAGCGTACGAAAGGAACGATCCTCATGAACATCCTGATTGTTCTTCCGCCGAACCAGCCTTCTGGCGGTAACTGGACTTATTCCGGGCGGTTGCAGCGCAACTTGCGCCCATTCGGTATCAACATCACGATCAAGCCGCTCGACCAAGTGTCCGAGCCGGATTTTGCAGCGGCAGATATCATACACTCCTACAATGCGTACGTCACGGGACGCCACATCGTCCAACACGCCAAGCGCCACGCCAAGCCGTTTGTGCTGACGATGACCGGCACCGATGTCAACGAGCATCTCGGCCATCCCGATACGACCGAAACGATGACCGAAGCGGTCGATTACGCGTCCGGGATCGTCTTTTTGACAGCAGACGCCAAAGAGCGCCTCGCGACGCTGCGACCGTCGGCAGCAGACAAGTCGCATGTGATCAACCTCGGGATCGACCTGCCCGAGGGGGCGGGCAAGAAACGGGCCGATTTTGGCCTTGGGGACAATGAGTTTTTGTTCCTGCTCGTCGCCGGCCTGCGCCCGGTGAAACGTCCGCTCGACGCGTTTGAGCCGCTGAAACAGGCACATGCCAAGCTGCCGCAGGTGCGCTTTGTGCTGGTCGGGCCGGTGCTGGATGAAAACGTGCAGGCCGAGGTCGAAGCTGCTTTTGCAGACAGCCCGTTTGCCCGCTACCTCGGCGCGGTGCCTTATGAGGAGATCGCCGACCTGTACCGGGCGTCCGATGTGGTGATGAACACCTCTTCCTCCGAAGGCCTCTCCCACGCCCTGCTCGAAGCGATGTCGATCGGCAAGCCGGTGCTGGCTTCCGATGTGCCGGGCAACCGCGACCTGATCCAGGACGGCGAGAACGGCTTCCTCTACGACAGCGGTGCAGAATTGACCGAGAAGGCAATCCAGCTCGTCACCGATGCGGATGTTCGCGAGAAGCTGAGCCAAGGGTCGCTGCGCACCATCGCTGAACACTATTCGCTGGAGCGCGAGCGCGACACGTTCCTCGAGATGTACCGTTCGATCTGCAAGGCGGCGCCTTGCGTATAATAAGCTCATAGACGCCAAAAGGGACTCGATACGCATCGAGTCCCTTTTAGTTATTGGTTGATCTCAATATCTTTTTGCAGCACGCGCTCCAAAAGGAACGGAGGGCGGCTGGAGTGGCCTTCGTTTTTGTTCAGCACGGCGCCAACGATCTTGGCGTTCGCCTGGCGCAGACCCGCGACGGCGACCGCACCTGCTTCGCGGGCGACTTTGCCGCTTTTGATGACGAGCAGCACACCGTCAGCATGCTTGGCCAGCGCATTTGGCAGCAGCGAGGAGTTCATCGCGCCGCTGTCGATCAGGACGATGTCATAGCGGTCGCGCAGTTCCGGCATCAGGTCCTCCAAACGACCTTCCGCCATCGAGCGCAGCGCCGGAAGCGAAGCCCGGCCCAGCGGCAGGACATCCAGTCCGGCGATCACCGACGGGCGAATCGCATCATCCAGTTCCGCTTCCCCAAGCAGCAATTCACACAGCCCCGCCTCCGCCCCGCCCGGCGCGAGACCGTGCAGGACAGGCTGCTCGGCATTGGCGTCGAGCAGCAGCACCCCATGGCCGTTTTGCGCCATCAGGATGCCGAGGTGGGTCAGGATCGTCGTTTTGCCTTCCCCATCTAGCGTCGACGTGACGACGATCGTGCGCACATCTTCCATCGTCAGCACGGGGAGCAGGTTGCGGTACAGATGCTGGTACCCTTCCAGCACGCGGCGGTTGCGCTTGGTCGGGTTCAGCTTCAGCTGCGGCAGTTCGCTCGCCGCCGCCACTTCGCTTTTCAGACCCAGCCAGCGGCGTCGCGGCGACCAGGTGCCAATCTCGCCAATCGTCGCCAAGCCCGTTTCGAACTTGATCTCTTCCCGGCTCTTTATCGTCGGGTCGAGATACTCCCGCACGCCAAACGCCCCGACTGCCGCCATCGTGGACAAAATCAGCGCAATCGCGATGTTCATCGTCACGTTTGGCGATGTTTTGGACGAAGTGTCCATCGTCGCCCGGTCGACGACGACCACATTGTCGACCTGCATCAACTGCCCGATCTTCAGCGTAAACACGCGGGCCAGCTCATTGGTGATCACGATCGCCGCTTCCTGATCGGAATAGGTGACGGTGATCGTAAAGATCGATGAGTCGGTGTTGTTGACGATCTTGATCTTCGTGCCCAGCTCATCGGGCTTCATCTGCAGATGCAGCTTGTCGATCACCTCTTGCAGCACGAGGTGGCTTTTGATGATCTCGTTGTAGGTCTTGATCACCTTTTGGTTGGTCATCACTTCATTGAGCAGGTACTCGGCCGAAATCGTCGGGTCGGTGTTGACCAGCAGCGCTGCTGTCGCCTTGTAGGTCGGCGTCACCACAAACATGCTCAAATAGGTGGAGGTGCCGACCGCAAATCCGACGATCAAAATCAACAGGCCAAGGCGTTTCTTGACCGCGTTGAGATACTTTTTCCACAGATAGCCTAACATGCCGGTTCCACCTCCCTTATTTGCCTGCTCCGGTCATAGCCGTATGCGTGTTGAAGAACATCCAGACCGGCTCGGTGACGAGCGGGTTCATCACGTTTGGTTCATCGACGGCAAACCGCGCCTGAATCGACAGCCTGTCCTGCTCCGCCTTGTATTCGATCAGATTCTTGACCATCTTGGGATCTTTGACCTCATCGGGTGAAAACGTCATCTCCAGCATCCGCACTTCGCCCGGCAGCCACTCATCGAGCGGCCCTTCGACGGTGCCGTTGAAAATCACGCCTTCATAATAGTACGCGCTGACCGCAATCCGCTTTGGCGTGAAATTGCGCAGAAAGCCGTTGTGCAAAAACATTTGCACTTTCACCGCGCCCTCTTCATCCATCTCCAGCTTGCTGACGCCGGGGATAAACACCAGATTGAAAAAGCCGGAAATAAAATACCGCCCCGTCGGCATCGCCGCCAGCTGGCTTTCCACTTCCCGGCGTTCCGCCTCGGTCAGCTCCTTAAGCTGCTGTTTGTTCCAGACCACCGTCTTTGGCAAAAAGGTGGTCACCGCCTCTGCCTTCTTCGGCGGCTCCTCTGCCTCTTCTTGCACTGCAGGGTCGGCGACCTTGGCCGGCGCAGCGTCCTGTTTGAGGACATACAACGCCCCAAGGCCGATGTTGCCGAGCAGTGAAGCGCCGATCAGCGCCAAGACCCATTTCGGCAATTTCCATGCGCCTGCCGCTTGCTTTTTCAACGCCTGCGTCCTGACGCTGCGTGGCGTCAACCGCTCTCCGTCCACAGGCAGGCTCAGCCCCCCTGCCTGTTCCTCGACGGCCTGGAGCGCTTCGAAAAAACCTGCCTCTTTCGACTCGGAGCGGAGCTTGTCCTTTCGCTCTTCAGTTCCCATCTTGCAGCATGCCCCTTTTCCTGCTATAAATCAGAGTCATCTCTGTGGTTTAATAATTTAAGTCAAATTTGGTACTCCAGAACTATTGAATCGAATCCCGAAGTAATAAAATCTTCTAAATACTAGGCTATAAGTCCTGCTGATGTCTTGACTTTGGTTTAATTATATCCTAATATGGAACTATCGTCATAGTCTTAGTATAAGGAATCATCTGCCAAATGTCGAATTTTGTAAAATCCACACGAAACGGCAAACCGTTCGAAAGGACGGGACGCAAAGCTACGGGCCTACAGCGAGAACGATCAACACGCCATGGCAGCCGGGTTGCCGAAAGGGGAGAGAGAAGTGCGTTTCCGTTTACCTGTTGCTTTGGTCCTGGGAGTACTCGCCGGTTCGATGTCTGTCATGCTCAACGTGCCTGATATGATGTCAAACGCAGAAGGCATTGGATTCACACAATCTGCTGCCCTGGAGCCAGAACAATTGCAATCCTTTATCCAGCGGGATCACAACTTAGTCCTTGAACAGAACGGTTTCTACCAAGAGAACCGCGAATTGTTCGATAACTGGGAAATGTTGCAACAACATTCGGAATTATTGTATCTTTATCAAGACAAGATTAATCAATTATTCGAAGAAAACATGCAACTGTTCTAACATCTTGATCCGACATCCGCACCTGTTGCCGTAACGGCAGCAGGTTTTCTTTTTGATTATACAAAAACAACAGCCCCTGTGCCATCACGGCAGCAGGAGCATTTTTAGTGAATCGCTTTTTTCTTAAAACGTCCGCCCATCACATCGGCCACATTTTCAACGGCGATAAACGCAGCGGGATCATATTCGAGGACGATGTCTTTGAGCTTGGCCAGTTCGAGCCGGGTGACAATCACGTAGAGCAGTTCTTTCGGCTCGCCGGTGTAGCCGCCTTTGCCGTAGATATGCGTCACGCCGCGCCCGAGCCGGTTCAGGATCGCATCGGATATGTCGTCCGGCGTTTCTGAGATGATCGTGACCGACTTCGATTCATCCAGTCCGGCGATCGTGATGTCGATCATTTTAAAAGCGATGTAATAGGCGATCAGCGAATACATCGCATGATCCCAGCCAAAGACAAACCCGGCGCTGCCGAGGATGAAGATGTTGAAAAACATCACCACTTCCCCGACCGAAAAGCCCGTTTTGCGCGAGACGAGGATGGCGACGATCTCCGTGCCGTCGAGCGACCCGCCATAGCGGATGATCGTGCCGACGCCGATGCCGATCACCACGCCGCCGAAAACGGTCGCCAACAGCAAGTCGTCGGTGAACGGGCGCACGTTGTGCAGCATCGTGACGAAGCCGGACATCAGGAGCACGGCGATCAGCGTGGTAAAAGCAAACGTGCGGCCGATCTGCTTGTAGCCGACGATCAGGAACGGAAGGTTGAGCAGGATCATATAGAGTCCGAACGGCTTGTGCGTCAAAAAGGCGAGCAGGATAGAAACGCCGATGATGCCGCCGTCGATCACCGAGTTGGGAACGAGGAAGATCTCCAGCGCGACCGCCACCAGCAAAGCGCCAAGCGTGATGAAAAACAGGCGCTTCAGCTTGGCGGCGAGGCTCTTTTTCCGATGAACGCGCGGAGTTTTGGGCTGTGCTTCCATAGGAGCCTCCTTCAGATTGGTGCTGCAGAATGGATCTTCCTAATCGTTTCCTACTCTGCCCGATTTATACACAAAAAAGCACCCGGTCTCCTCGATGGCGACGGGTGCTCTTATGTTTTTCGGGTCAAGACGTGGCGTTCGGAATGTTCGAGATGGTCAGCGATCAGCCTCGCTGCCATTTCGGCATCGCGGTTCTGGATTGCTTCGAACAGCAAGCGGTGTTCGCGGATCGACGCTTGGGGATCGGCGGCCGCTTCATGCGTGGTGCGTAAAGTGCTGCGCAGCGCTTCGGACAGCGTGTGCATCAGGTTGAGCAGCACGTTGTTGCCGGACGCTTCGGCGATCGCGATGTGAAACTGCAGGTCGCAGGAGACCTGCTCCTCCAGCGTGTGGCGGGCCGTCTCCTGCTGCTCCAGCGCCTGTTTCATCCGCACGAGCCCTTCTTCCGTCCGACGCTCACAGGCGGCCTGCACCGCGCCTGTCTCCAGCAGGCGGCGCATCTCCAGCAGGTCGCGGAGGTTGCTGCGGCCAAGCAGAAGCGCGGCGTTCATCGGCTCGATGATCATCGTCTGCACGTCGATCTGCTGGACGAACGTGCCTTCGCCGTGGCGCAGGTCGATCAGCCCCATGCCGACCAGCGAGGAAAAAGCTTCGCGGACGGCCGCGCGCGACACGCCAAACTGTTTGGCCAGTTCGGTCATCGGCGGCAGTTTGTCACCGGGAGCGAGCACGCCGTCCTCGATCATCTGCTTGATGTGGCGGGCGACTTGCTCATAGATCTTCGTCGGTTTGCTTTTCGATTTGGCTTTTGGTTTGACTGCTTTGGCCGGTTTGGCCGGTTTGGTATCCACAGGCGTCCCTCGACTCAGATGAAGTTTGATTTATTATATTATAACACGATGAAACTACCGAATGTAAGAAGCGAGGTTGCGGGCGATCAGCGCGTGTCCGGCGTTGTTCGGGTGGATCGGGCGGCGGAACGGGCGCAAGGCGTCTTCGATCCGCCCGGTGCCGTAGCCGTCGACCAGCGCCGGCTGGCTGCCTTCAAACCAGTTGTGCAGAGGAGCGAGACCGGTGCCGAGGCGTTTGGCTGTCTGTGCCGTGACGCGGTTGAGGGCGGCGATGCCTTCGACCGCGACGGGAGAATTGGGGAACGGGTTGAACTGGGTGCAGAGGATGATGCGGGCCTTGCTGTTTTGGCGGACGGTGGTGACGATGCGCTCCAGGTTGCTGTTGTAGGTGGCGAGCAGACCTCCGATCGCCGTTTGCACCGGCTGGCCGCTCGTGACGATTCCGGCTGCGGCCTGCAGCAGATCGTTGCCGCCGATCCAGATCGTGACGGTGGTCGAGCTGCGCAGCACGCCCTGCGCCTGCGGTGTGACGGCAGCAAGCGCGCTGCTCGTCCAGCCGTTTTGAGCGATCACGCGAAGCTCTGCCGCTCTCCCCCGCTCTTTCAAGCCTTGCACGATGCGCGACGGGTACGCCAACATAGGCGTTGTGGCGCTCATTCCGGCCGTCGTCGAATCGCCCATGGCGGTATACAGGATCATAGTTTCACCTCCCCGCAGTTTTCCCGGATACTAAAGCATATGACTCAGCAGTCCAATCGGCGTGGACAGGAGCCTGCGCCGAGAAAAAAGCGAAGAGACTCAGTCCCTAGGGACTGAGTCTCTTTTTTCAGGCGAAAGTTATGGCAGGATCGGAAGTTCGCTTTGCTCTTTCGGACGTCGGCGAATCATCGTTTTGGGTTCCAAAGAGAGCTGTTTGTCGCTGAGCAGGCGGGCAACTCCGATCTCGTTGTCGGTGCTGTGGTCGTGCGTGCAGGTCGGAGGGCAGCCCTGATCTTCATAGGTCGGTTCATGATAGGTCGAGATGATCCCTTCGAAGTTGCGCAGGATGACTTTGCCGTGACCTTGAGAGATCAGATATTGCGGCATGACCGGGATCTTGCCTCCTCCGCCCGGCGCGTCGACGACGAAGGTCGGCACCGCATAGCCGGACGTGTGGCCGCGCAGTCCTTCCATGATCTCGATGCCTTTGGCGACGGTGGTGCGGAAATGCTGAATGCCTTCCGACAGATCGCACTGGTAGATGTAGTACGGGCGCACCCGGTTGTATACCAGCTGGTGCAGCAGATCTTTCATGATGTGCACGCAATCGTTCACCCCGCGCATCAGCACCGACTGGTTGCCCAGCGGGATGCCCGCATCGGCGATCTTGTGGCAGGCGGCGATCGCTTCCGGCGTCAGTTCATCCGGATGGTTAAAATGCGTGTTGATCCACACCGGATGGTATTTTTTCAGCATGTTCACCAGATTGTCGGTGATGCGCTGCGGGAAGACGACCGGCGCGCGAGTGCCGATGCGGATGATCTCGACATGCGGGATCGCGCGCAGGCTGGAGATGATGTACTCGAGGATCTTGTCGTTGACCAGCAGTCCGTCCCCGCCCGACAGCAGGACATCGCGCACCTGCGGCGAGCGGCGGATATAGTCGATCGCCGCATCGAGCTGCTGCTTGGGCACCGACTGCCCGACCTGTCCCGAGAAGCGGCGGCGCGTGCAATGACGGCAATACATCGAACACTGATTGGTGATCAAAAACAGCACCCGGTCCGGATAGCGATGCGTCAGCCCCGGCGCGGGGGCATCTTCATCTTCATGCAGCGGGTCTTCCATGTCCCACGGCGAACGCATCAGTTCGTCCGACATCGGCACCGCCTGCAGGCGCACCGGACAGGCCGGATCATCCGGGTCCATCATCATCGCGTAATAAGGCGTGATGCGCAGCGGGATCGACTGCTTCACATTCTCGATCCCGACCCGCTCCGCATCGGTCAGGTTGATCACCTGCTCCAGCGTCTCCAGATCGTTGATCGTGTGCGTCAACTGCCACATCCAGTCGTTCCACTGCTCATCGGTCACATCTTTCCAGATCTCCACATCGCGAAAATGCCGTTGCTGTTTCCCATACACATGTTGCCGATTGTCTGTCCTCGTATCCAAAAATCAGTTCCCCTTTCTATTTCACCAGCGAAGCCCAGAATCCACCGCGAAAGTGCGTTGGCTCATAGGAGATGACAAACGCCTTCGTATCGTTTTGCTCCAAATAAGCAAGCAGTTTGCGGTGGTTCCTTCGCTTCGTCAACACATTCATCATCAAACGGTGTCCGTCCCGTCCCTCCGCATGCCACGACGTCACACCATAGCCCTGTTCGCGCAGGCGCTGCGGCAGCGTGTCATGCAAGGAATCGATCACGATCTGCACCGTCAAATACCCGAGCGCCAGGCGCTCTTCGATCTTGGAGCCCACGATCACCCCGCAGCCGTAGCCCAGGCAGTAGCAGAGCAGGTTGAGCGGGTCGTCGAGACGGTCGAGCACAAGCGACAGGCCGGAGACATAGACGAACACTTCGCCCATCGCCAGAATGGAAGCTGCTGTGCGCATTCCTTTTAAGAGCAGAATCATGCGGATCGTAAAGAAGGAGACGTAGAGGATCTGAATGCCGAAAATCAGCAGCAGCCCCATGATCATATCTGCCGCACCGCCCGCAGGAAATCTTGTGTCTTCTGCTCTTGCGGCGCTTCAAAAATCTGCTCGGGCGTCCCCTCTTCGGCGATCACGCCGTCCGCCATAAAAATCACCCGGTCGGCCACTTCGCGGGCAAATCCCATCTCATGCGTGACGACGACCATCGTCATGCCCAGCCGGGCCAGCTCTTTCATCACCGCGAGCACCTCGCCGACCAGCTCCGGGTCGAGCGCCGAGGTTGGCTCGTCGAACAGCATCGCCTGCGGCTGCATCGCCAAGGCCCTCGCGATCGCCACCCGCTGCTGCTGTCCGCCGGAGAGCTGGCTCGGATAGCTCGCTTCCTTGTCGGCCAGCCCGACTTGTGACAAGATCATCCGCGCAGTTTGAATCGCAGCGTCCCGTTTCTCTTTTTTCACATGCACCGGCGCTTCGATGATGTTCTCCAACACCGTCCGGTGCGGGAACAGGTTGAACTGCTGGAACACCATCCCGACTTTCTGCCGGGCGCGGTTGAGGTCTGATCGCTGAACGTCGATCGCTTCTCCGTCCAAGGTGATCGTGCCGCGATTCGGGATCTCCAGGCAATTTAAACAGCGCAGGAGCGTGCTTTTGCCGGAGCCGGAAGCGCCGATCAACACCACCACTTCTCCCGGCTCGACATGAAAATCAATTCCGCGCAATACGTGCAGCTCGCCAAACGATTTGTGCAGCCCTTGCACGTCAATCATAGCGTTTCGCCCTCCTTTCGATCCGATGGACGAGGAAGGTGAAAATCATCACCAGCACGAGGTAATACAGCCCGGCGATCGTGTAAAATTTCATCTCTTCCAGCGTGGTCGCCGCATAGCGCATCGCCCACATAAAGAGCTCTTCCATCGTGATAAAAGCGGCGAGCGACGAGTCTTTCAACCCGATGATAAACTGGTTGCCAAGCGCCGGTATGATCCGCTGAAACGCTTGCGGCAAGATGATCCGCCGCATCGCCAAGCCTTTGGACATGCCAAGCGATCTCGCCGCTTCCATCTGCCCTTTGTCGATCGACTGGATGCCGCCGCGAAAGATCTCCGCGATATAGGCGCCGCTGTGTACCGCCAAAGCGATCACCGCCGACCAGAACTGGCCGAAGTCGACGATCGAGACCAGCCCGTAGTAGATCGCAAACAACTGCACGATCAAAGGGGTACCGCGAATCACCGTGATGTAGAGATTGGTGATCCCGCGCAACACCGGGTTGCCCGACAGTTTGAGCAGGCAGAAGATCAAGCCGATGATCGTGCCGAGCGCAAGCGATGCCAGTGTGAGCTCCAGCGTGACCAGAGCGGCTTTGGCGAAGATCGGAAACGTCTCGACCAAGGTTTGCAGAAAATCGATCATCTGCGCCGCCCCTATTTGGAAATGTCGCGGTCAAAATATTTTTGTGAAATCTTGAGGTACGTGCCGTCCGCCTGGATCTTTTTCAGCGCCTGATTCACTTTTTCACGAGTGGCATCATCATCGGAGCGGAAGGCGATGCCCATTTTTTCCGCGTAGAGCAGTTCGCCGGCCGCTTCGACGTCGATTTTCATCTGCTGCGAGGAGAGGATGCCGACCAGCCGATCGGTGATCACCGCATCGACACGCCCATCGGCCAGTTCGCGCAGAGCTTTGTTGTCCGAGTCGTAGGAAGCGATGCTGTTCGTATATTTGCGCGCTTCCTGTTCATAGGTGGTCGAGATGGTGACGCCGATTTTCGTTTGCTTGGTCACGTCGTCGATCGACTTGATGTCCGAGCCCGGCAGCACGAACAGCTGCGCGCCGGAAAGATAATACGGGTCGGAGAAATCGACCTCTTTTTCCCGCTCTTCGGTGATGCCCATCGAGCCGAGAATGGCATCGTACTTCTTCGCGTTCAGCCCGGAGATGATCCCGTTCCACGGCGTGGCGACGGGCTTGGGTTCAACGCCCATCTCTTTGGCCAGCGCCTGGCCGATCTCCACGTCGAAGCCGGTCAGCTCGGTCGTTTTTTCGTCGTAGTAGTTAAAAGGCTTATATTGGCCTGACATCGCAAACGACCACTCCGGCTGGCCGCTCTTGCTGCCCGTCTCTTCGCTGCAGCCGGTCAGCACCAGCCCTCCTGCCATCATCACGCTGAGCATCAACGGCCAGCTTCTTCTCAAGAACATGATGCCGCGCCCCCTTTCGCCCACAAGTTCATGTCTTCCAAACCGCCGCAGATGTCGCAGTTGTTGATCAAGCGGCCGCGGTAGGTGTAGCCCATCTCATGCAGCACCCGGTTCATGCCAAACGACTTGGCGCGGGCGATGGAAAATAAGCTCCTGATCTGCTGGCTTGCCAGTTCCTCTTCCAGCTTCACAAACAGGTGGCTCATCAGCCCGTACCCGCGATACTCGGGCAACGTGGCGCAGTTGGTCATCTCCGCGTTGCCGGCCATGCGGTCAATCTCCGCGCCGGCTGCGCTGACGATGCGCTTTTTCCCGTCGCGGATCAGCACAAAGATGTCGTTTTGCATCGACTTCGCCAGATACTCCGGGTCGGTCAGCGGGCTTGGATAGGTGTCAAAAACACGCGCAAACAATCTCACCAGCTCAGGAACATGTTTTTCGGTGCCAACTTCAAGGGTCAGATCGGGTGGCAATTCACGCCGCTTCGCCGGCTGTTTGTGCAGGATCACTTTTTCGAGGATCTCCTCTTCTTCCTGCCAGTGGCGGCTCAGCTGCCGTTTGGCATCGAAAAACTTGCTCATGTAATACACCGGTTCGCCTTGAAAAAAGGACGGGATCGTGCCTTCCATCACAAAGCCCAGTTTCAAAAAACTTTGCCAGTCCTGCTCGCGGGCCTGCACGATCAGTTTGCCGAACTCGTGGTTGCGGCACAGATCGAACAGCTCTGCCACAAACGGCGCCACATCCTTCCACCAGTAGCGGTGAATGATCAGCCTGCGGTTGATCGTGTCGATGGAGCAAGTGTAGGAATGATTTTTCGTTTGCTTGCTCCCTTTGATAATAGTCGGGCGTTCCATGAGTTTCTGAAAAGCAAGTGCCATCATCTACCTCCAATATTCTGTTTTTTGTCACCGGTCATAGTACATCCATTTATAGTACACAGTTATAGTATGAGGACAGAAAAAGACCGATGTACACCTCTCCTTTTGAACCGAAGGCTCCAAAGGAAAAGTCTGCATCGGTCAGCGCATGCAAAGACCATTCGATTGAACCTTCCCTGCTTTAGCCGGCGAAGTTAGCTGACGGGTAGGATGGCAGAGAAGCTATCTCATCCCTCTTGGCATGCCAAGATTAACCCCAAGTAACGTGGTTCCTCCGCTTCTGATTGCTCAGAATTAGGCCGTTGTTTTGCTTACAGTATTATGTTACCGCGCTTTCATCCTATGGGTCAAACGCGTCAAATGTGCCTCTCCCATGGCTAACTAGGCTGACCAAGGCTCCCTCCCCCTGACCCTTGGGATCTGGCAAAATCCTCCTTGATCCTCTCAGATGCGACCGAAGTCCCATGATTCGACATATTTTGAAAAAAGGACTGCTGCAAGGTGCCGCAGTCCTGATTTTTGTCCGTTTAGTCGTTAAACACTTTTTTGTGAAACGCCCGCGTCCAGTCGGACAAGCCGTCGCTTTGGCTGCCTTGCGGGGCGTTGGTCAAGGTGACAGAGGTGAGTTTGCGCACCGGATCACACCAGAGGGAACAGCCGCTCGCAGAGAGCTGGCCGTAGGACAGCATCGGTGCGCGCTCCCCTGCCGGACACTGCGCGGTCGCCGTCTCCCAGCCGAGGCCAAAGCTCTGCCCCTGCCAGACGGCATGCGAGTTGACGGCGAGCGAGACGAGGGTGGTGTCCAGATAGCGCTGGCGCTGGTGGATGCCTTTGCGCACCCACATCTCCGCATAGCGGGTCAGGTCGAGCGCGGTGGAAAACAGCCCGGCATGCCCGGCGACCCCGTCCAGCCCGTAAAAAGCGTTTCCGTCCTGCGCTTCCCCGCACAGCGTGTGGTCACGCCACGGAAACGATGCGTGCCGCCCGGTCGCCGCCACGCGGCGCTGCTCCTGCTCATTGCCCGTCTCCGTCACGGCGCAGAGCTCCGGCGGCAGGCCGTCTCCTTCGGCAAACGACGTCTGGTACAGCTCCAGCGGACCAAAGACGAGCCGCTCGCAGACTTCGGCAAACGGACGGTCCCAGATGCGCTCGAGCGCAAAAGCGAGCAGCATGTAGCCGAGATCGCTGTTGATCAGCCGCTCGCCCGGCGTCGATTCCAGCGGCGTGTCGGCCATGGCGCGCAGAAACGCTTTGACGCCTCGCGCTTCCAGGAACAGAGGTTTCCACGCCGGCAGCCCCGAAGCGTGCGACAACAGGTGGAAAAAGGTGATCTGGCCTTTGGCATGACGGTCGACGCCGGTGGCCAGCTCCGGCAGGAAGCGGGCGACCGGGTCGACGAGCGTCAGTTTGCCGAGCTGCACGGTGCGCAGCACGGCGGGGAGCGTCGCGACCACTTTGGTCAAGGTGGAGATGTCAAAGCGGGTTTCGATCGACATTGCGCGCTCCTGCGCAGGGTCGGCAGATCCGTGCGCTTCGTAAAACAGCGGGTCGCCGTTGCGCGCCACACAGACGACAGCGCCGGGGAAAATGCCCTTGGCCACACCTTGCATGATCGTATCTCGCATTCTATGTTCCCTCCCTGGTTTATTACTAAGATCCTATGCGGGAGGGAGGCCTGATAAGACAAAAACCTCGTCCCCACAATTGCGGGGACGAGGTCGTGCAGAACTTAGAACAGGTCGTCGAGCGTATCTTCGAGACGCTCCAGCTCAAACTGCTCCAGACGTTGATCCGGTTCGGAGACAAACTGTTCGAGCACATAGTGGAACTGGCCCAGCATGCGGTCGATCGTCTCGGTTGTGAACTTGACGTTGTCGTAGTTGGTGCGAATCCAGAGATGGTCGCCTTTTTCAAACACTTCGATGTGCAGATCAAACGGGTAGCGCTCTTCTTCCAGGCTCATCTGGTCGCGGATCAGCTCTTCGTAAGCGAACTGCTCAGCAGTCAGATCATGGATCTGGAAGCCGCCCGTGTGGACGTTTTGCCCGACAAGGATGATCGAGTAAAGCGGATCGGTGGTCGGACGGTGGGCGCGCAGGTCTTGGACGAGCAGATCGTACGGATAGTCCTGATTCGCGTACGCTTCCAGCGCGACCCCCTTGGTGCGCTCCATCACCTGTGCGGCGCTCGGGTTGCCCGACAGGTCGGTGCGCAGCGCCGCCGGATTGACGAGAACGCCGATCACCGGCTCCAGCTCCGGATTGGTGCGGCCGGTCAGCGGTGAGCCGACGACCACATCGGTCGTGCCCGAGACGCGGGACAGCCAGATGTTAAACGCGGCGACCACGGCGAGGAACGTGGTGGTGCCTTGCTGCTGGGCCAACTTGCGAACGCCGGCGGTCAGCTCCGGCTCAATCGTCGTGTGACGCGTCACCATCGGCTCTGGGCGCTCCACTTCGTCCGTGGTAACGTCATACGGCAACTGCGGCGGCGAACCGGCCCCGGCCAGTCGCTTCAGCCAGTACGCCTTTTGCTCCTCCATGTCACCGTCCTGCAGCGACAAGGTCTGCCACTCGGCATAGTCCACATACTGCAGCGCAGCCGGCAAGCCCGGCTCACTGCCTTCCACCGCCGCTCTGTACAGCGCGGCAAAGTCGTTCATGTAGACGTTCGAAGACCAGCCGTCATAGACGATCGCATGCGTCGAGCGCACCCAGAGCGATTGGGTCTCAGTGAGTTTGAGCAGCGCCGAGTAGAACAGCGGGCCGTTGATCAGGTCGAACGGCGTGCGGTAGACGCGTGCCAGATGCTCCGCCAGCTTTTCCTGCTGCTCTGCTGCGGAGAGCATCGAGAGGTCTTCATAGCTGCACGGCACGTCGAGATCGTCGCGCACCACTTGGTACGGCACGCCGTCCGCTTCAAGGAAGGTCGTGCGCATGATCGTGTGGCGCTCAACCAGTTGCGCGTACGCCTGCTGGAACGCTGCGACGTTGACGCTGCCTTTCAGCTCGCTTACCATCAGCGGGCCATATGCCGACTCTGGAGCCATCACGTAGTCGAACCAGAAGCGTTTCTGCGCGTTGGACAGCTCGTAGCGGTCGCGCTGCTGCGCTTTTTGCACCGGCTTGAGCTGACCCTTCGCACCGCTGCGGCGCACGTCTTCCACACGCTCAGCAAGGCCTGCTACCGTCAGCGTCTCAAACAGGACGCGAAGCGGCAGCGCGGTGCTAAGCTCCCGGTTGACACGGGACATGATGCGGGTCGCGTCAAGCGAGTGTCCGCCGAGGTCAAAGAACTTGTCATAGACGCCAACTTCTTTCAGGCGCAGGATCTCCTGCCAGATGCCTGCGATGATCTGCTCCGTCTCATTGCGCGGCAGGATCAGCGCCCCTTCGAGGTCGGGACGCTCTTCGCCCGGATCGGGCAGCAGCTTGCGGTCGAGCTTGCCGCTGACTGTGGTCGGCAGCGCGTCCATCGCCACGAAGCGCGCCGGCACCATGTACTCCGGCAACAGAGCCAGCATGTGTTCGCGCAGTCCTTCGGTCGAAGCGGTCATGCCTGCTTCCAGCTCATAGTAGCCGACGATGTAATAGCCGTTCGGTCGCTTGTGGGCGACGACAGCGCACTCTTTGACTCCCGGATGGGTGACCATCACCGCTTCGATCTCGGCGAGTTCGACGCGTTGCCCGCGCACCTTGACCTGATCGTCGCGGCGGCCAAGGAACATGATCGAGCCGTCGGCGCGGTAGTAGCCGCGGTCGCCCGTCTTGTACATCACTTCGCCCGGCGCAAACGGGTGCGGGATAAACGCTTCCGCCGTGCGCTCCGGATTGTTCAGATAGCCGCGGGCGAGGCCGATCCCGGCGAGGTACAGGTCGCCCGGCACACCGACCGGCACCGGCTTCAACTGCCCGTCGAGGATGTAGACCTGATTGTTGTCGATCGGACGTCCGACCGAAACGATGCCTTCTTCGTGCGCATCCGCCTCCGTCACTTCATGGCACGTCGAGTCGATCGACACTTCGGTTGCGCCCCACTGGTTAAACAGCCCGGCCTGGGGCAGCTGGTGCAGGAACGAGCGCACGAGATCGGCGCGCAGCGCTTCCCCGGACGAGATGACGACGCGCAGCGCATTCAGCTGTTCGCGCTTCTCTTCGCTCACAGCGTCGAGGAACAAGGACAGCATCGACGGCACAAATTGCAGCACGGCCGTCTCATAGCGGATCGCCGCGTCCATGATCGCCAGCGGGTCTTTGTGCAGCTCCGGCTCCAGCATCGCGATGCGGGCGCCGACCATCAGCGGCCAGAAGAACTCCACCGCCGCATCGTCGAAGGTCAACGTCGTTTTTTGCAAAACAGTTTCGGTCGCCTGCAGGTTGTAGCGGCGCTGCATCCAGTTCATGCGGTTCACCCAGCCGAAGTGTGTGGAGCAGACCCCTTTCGGCTTCCCGGTGGAACCGGAGGTGTAGTAGATCGACACGAGATGTTCCGGCAGCACGTCCACGTCCGGCTTGGTCACCGGATGCTTGGCGATCTCCGCCGCATCCCCGTCGACAAAAACATAACGGGCAGCACCCGGCGGCAGTTTGTCGTTCAGATGGGACTGCGAGATGCAGACCGGCGCTTTTGCATCTTCCAGCACTTGCGCTTTGCGTGCCTGTGGTGCATCGGTGTCGAGCGGCAGGTACGCGCCGCCCGCTTTCAGCACGGCGAGCAAGGCGGTGACCATCTCGACGGAACGCTCCACCGACACGCCGACCGGCACGTCCGGGCCGACGCCAAGCGTGCGCAGGTGATGCGCTAGTTGGTTGGCTTCGGCGTCCAGCTCCGCATAGGTCAGCGTCCGCTCGCCGAAGATGACGGCGATGTTGTCAGGCGTTTTTTGCACCTGCTCTTCAAACAGCTGGTGCAGACAAAGGTCGGCCGGATAGTCGGCTGCCGTATCGTTCCACGCGATGAGCAGTTTGCGCTCCTCTTCCTGCGCCAACAAAGGCAGCTCGCCGATGCGCGCTTCCGGGTCGGCGATGACGCCTGCGAGCAGGTTGATCCAGTTTTGGATCATATGGTCGATCGTGTCCGCTTCCCACAGGTCGGAGTTGTACTCCCAGTTTACGGTGATGCCTTCGTCCTTCAGGTCGCCTTTGCCGCGTACGCCAAGGCGTTTGGAATGGCGCGGGATGACCATGATGTTCATGTCAAATTTCGCCGAGCCGTTGTTGAGGCCTTCGTGGATAAACATCTCCACGCCGGGGATCTCCAGCTCCGGCATCGGAGTGTCGTGCATCGAGAACATCACTTGCATCAGCGGGTTGCGGTTCAAGTCGCGTTCGATGCTAAGCGCGCCGATGACTTTGTCAAACGGCACGTCCTGGTGGTCGTACGATTCCATCGAGGCTAGACGCACTTGCTCGACGATCTCTTTAAACGTCGGGTTGCCGCCGAGCTTCGTGCGCAGCAGCACGTTGTTGACGATCATCCCGATCAGGCGCTCCGTCTCTTTCAGACGGCGGTTGGCGATGCCGGTGCCGACGAGGATGTCCTCCTGGCCCGAATAGCGGTACAACAGCACGTTGTACGCCGCCATCAAGGTCATAAACAGCGACACGCCGTTCTTGCGCGAGAACTCGCGGATGCCTTGGCAGACTTCATACGGAATCTGGAAGCGGAACGCGGCGCCTTGGAAACGCTGCACCGACGGGCGCGGATGATCGAGCGGCAGTTCGAGGATCTCCGGCGCCCCGGCCAGTTTTTCCTTCCAATAGGCCAACTGGCGGTCGCCGTCCGGGCCTTCCATCCGCTCGCGCTGCCAGTCGGCAAAGTCGACAAACTGAATCTCCGGCTCCGGCAATGGCGATGCTTCGTTCGCTTTGTAAGCGTTGTAAATGTGCACAAAGTCGTAGAGGAAGACGGAGAACGAGAAGCCGTCATGAACGAGATGGTCTTCCACATGGAGCAGCGTGTGCACATCTTTTTCCAGCTTAAAGAGCGTCCAGCGCACCATCGGCAACTCGTTGAGCTTAAACATCTTTTTGATCTCCACGTCGACGACCGCATCCATCTGCGCTTTCTTCTCCTCTTCCCGCAGTTCGTGCAGGTCGAGGACACGCAGCTTGACCGGTTCGTACGGCATGACCACTTGGGCCGGTTCGCCGTCAAACGCTTGGAACGTCGTGCGGAAGATCTCATGACGGCGCAAAATCTCGTTAAGCGTGCGCTCCAATACGGACACGTCAAATTCGCCTTTGAACGTCAGCAGGCAAGATGCGCTGTAAGACAGGTTGTCCGGGAACAGTTCGCGCAGGAACCAGATGCGCTCCTGGGCGTACGACAGCGGCATGCGTTCACGGCGCGGACGCTTGGTCAGCGGCGTGAGCGTTTCGGTCGGCGCGCTTTGCAGCACGGCGAGCTCTTCGACCAACTCGGCGACGGTCGGTTTCGCAAACAAAGTGTTCAGCGGCATTTCCACGCCAAACAGTTCGCGCACCCGCGCCACCACTTTGGTCGCCAAAAGCGATTCGCCGCCCAGTTCAAAGAAGTGGTCCTTCACGCCGACTTGCTCCACGCCCAGCACGTCGCTGAAAATCTGCGCGAGCGTCTCCTCTTCCTGAGTGCCAGGCGCGACATACGCTGCATCATGCAACGCGCGGTCGGCCGCATCAGGCACCGGCAGCGCCCGGCGGTCGATCTTGCCGTTTGGCGTCAAAGGCAGTTCTCCGAGCAGCGCAAACGCGGTCGGCACCATGTAGTCGGGCAGGCGTGCGGCGAGGTAGCTGCGCAAGTCGCGCACGGAAATCTCCGCGCCTTCCTTCGGCACAACATATCCGGCGAGGCGCTTCACGCCCGGGATGTCTTCGCGGTCGATCACCGTCGCCGCCAGCACGTCGGGATGGGCAAGCAGCGCCGATTCGACTTCACCCAGCTCGATGCGGAACCCGCGAATCTTCACCTGATGGTCGATCCGCGAAATGTATTTCACGCGTCCGTCCGGCAGGTAGCTGCCCAAGTCGCCCGTCTTGTACAGGCGCGGCGCTGTGCCGTCGGCAAACGGATTGTCTACAAATTTCTCACGGGTCAGCTCTTCGCGGCCCAGATAGCCGCGCGCAAGCCCTGCCCCGCCGATGCAGATCTCGCCCGGCACACCGACCGGAACGGGCTGCAGGTTTTGGTCGAGCAGATAGACGAACGTATTGATCAGCGGGCGGCCGATCGTCACCGCTTCTTCCGGCAGGCAGACGCCAACCAAAGCGCCGACCGTGCCTTCCGTCGGGCCGTAGCCATTGACGAAGCGGCGGGTGGAAGACGTCCACTTGCGCACCAGTTCTGCGGTGCACGCTTCGCCTGCCGACACGACCACTTGCAGGTGCGGCAACTGGTCTTCCGGCAAGAGAGTCAGCACAGACGGAGGCAAGGCGACATGGGTCACTTTTTCGCGGTTCAGAAGCTCCACGAGGCCGGGGCCAGGCATAACCTTGTCTTTTGGAGCCAACAGCACCGTGCCGCCATTCATCAGCGCCGGAATGATCTCCGCCACCGACGCATCGAACGAAAACGCGGCGAACTGGAGCATAACCGTCTTTTCGTCGATGAAAAAGCGCTCAGTCAGCGCAGCCGACATGTTGCAGATGCTGCTGTTTTCGATCATGACGCCCTTCGGCTTGCCGGTCGAACCGGACGTGTAGATCACGTAGGCCAGATTGTCCGGCTCCACCGCAAAGTCCGGGTTGTCCGCAGATTCCTTGGCGATTTCCGGCCAGTCGCGGTCGAGGCAGATCTTTTGCGCCACCGACACGGTGACGGTCGATTGCAGGTGCTCTTTGGTCAGCAAGAGCTCTACCCCCGCATCTTCCACCATATAGGCGAGACGCTCTGCCGGATATGCCGGGTCGAGCGGCAGGTAGGCAGCTCCGGCCTTCAGGATGCCGAGGATGCCGACGACCAGCTCCACCGCGCGGTCGACACACAGTCCGATCAATTGCTCCGGCTGCACACCCTGTCTGCGCAAGGCACGGGCCAGTTGGTTGGCGCGGGCATTCAGTTCCGCATAGGTCACGCTCTCGCCTTCAAAGCGCAGCGCGGTGCGCGAAGGTGTGCGGGCAACTTGTGCCTCAAACAATTTATGAACCACATCATGAGCGAGAGGCACGGCCGGACCGGCAGTCCACGTCTTCAGCAACTGCTCGCGTTCCGCTTCGGTGATCAGGGGCAGTACGCCGATCGGCTGTTGGCTGTCGGTCAAGGCTGCTTGCAGCAGCACTTGGAAATGGCCGCCCATGCGTTCGATCGTCGCCAGGTCAAACAGCTTGGCGTTATACGACAGGATCAGGACAAGCCCGGCAGATTCCTGGCGGGAGACCAGCGCCAGGTCGTAGCCTTTTGCGTTTGGCAAACCGCCATCCAAGACCGCCAGCACCTGCAGGTCGGCAACATCCGCCACAACGTCTGCAGTCTGCGCCCGGAGCAGGTCTTGCTCCACCGAATTGACCAGTTCGGCAAACGATTGCTCCGAGCTCAGCTCGCCAAACAGCAAGCGGGCCTGTTCATCAGCATCGACCAGACCGATCGGCAGTTCATCCTGACCCGAATAGCGGGCCAACAGCGTTTGAAAAGCCGCCAAAAGCAGAGCGGACACAGTAACCCCGGCACGTGCAGACGCTTCAGACAACATCTGCGAAAACCGTTTGGGCAGTTCAAACCGCACTTCCGCTTCCTGAAAAACAGCGGTTGCAGGACGCGGGCGATCCACAGGCAATGTCAACAGAGGAATCTGTGAAACTCGTTTGTTCGTGGCATTTTGGACCAGCACGTGTTCTCTCAACTCCTTAAGATCTATGACTTTCTTACTATTCTCACTATAAATCGTATCAGCTGTCCCAGATAAGAGTCAATAAAAAAAAGCCCCGTTCGTTTGAACAAGGCTTTTAATCTTGAGATTTTAACTTAGTCATCCGAACCCAAGTTGATGCCGAACAGACGCAGCACAAACAGGAACAGGTTGATGAAGTTGAGGTACAGGTTCAGCACCGCCATCGGCACCATTTCCTCCGGCACGCCGTGGCGCGCGATGTTGGAAATGTCGTACAGAGTGAAGCCGATGAAAATGAAGATGCCAAGCAAGGTAAAGCCGAGGTACATCGTGCCGCCCAGCGGCATGAACATGTTCCACAGGGACAGGCCGACCAGAGCGATCAGGCCAACCATCAGGAAGCCGCCAAGGAACGAGAAGTCAGCTTTCGATTTCCAAGCGTACAGTGCAGTTGCGCCGTATGCGAGGGTAGATACGCCAAACGCGGCCATCACCATGTTGCCGCCGATACCGGCGGTGTAGTGAGCGAGCACCGGGTAGAACGTGATCCCGCTGATAAAGGTGAACAGATAGAGGAATGTGTAGCCGACGCGGCGCTTGCGCATAAACATCGCTGCAAGCAGCATCCCAACTTCGATAACCATCAGCGGCAGGAAGAACTGCGGCGGCACTTGTGTGCCTACAATTGTGCCAATCAATGCGAACAGAAGGCTCAGGAAGAACATCGGCAGCACGCGATTGATGCCGACCATACGACTCCCGGAATAAGACGGATTCATACTGTGACACTCCTTTCAAATCTCTCTACATCATTATACAACCTTATACGTAGAAAAAGAAATTAAGTTTCAGACAACTGATTGGAAAAGAAAAAGACCTCCAGACGTAAGGAGATCTTTCTTTCTGCAGGTGCTGTTACGGTCCGAATTACTGAGCAACGCCCGGGTTGCCTTCGTACTTGGACGCGATCTTGGTCATCAGCTTGCCGATGTCCGAGTCGTTCAGCGGACGGCCGTCGCGCTGGAGCTTTTCACCGATGCGCTGCAGCTCATCGTGGATGTAGCGCAGCACTTCATATTTGTTGGTGCCTTGCTTCAGGTTGATCGAGTTGGTCTTCAACTGGTCAACGAACGGCACCTCGTTGTTTGCGTCAGCTTCTGCGCCCTGTACCGGCATGGACTTGTCGTACACAGCGATGATCCCTGCGTTGTTGACAACGAAGTAGATCGAGAAGTACGGGTTGTTCATCGAAGTCTGGCCGAATGCGAACGTTGCCGAGATGCAGCGTTCCATCGATTTGATATCATAATTGACTTGTACCGGAGTTTCCATGCGGCGTTGTCCCCTTTATGCAAAAGTTAGCAAGACGAATTTGGACCTGCTGTATTCGTAATGATGAAATCATCTTCGACGATATCATCATAGTCGATTTGAATGCCTTCAATCAGCGCGACAGCAAACGGGTCCATCACAAACGTGACGCCGTCTGCCTCTACTGACTTGTCATAGTCTTTTGACTCATCCAGAGCCAAGCGAAAGCGCATGCCGCCTCAACCAGGCGATACACTGACGCGAATGACAGTGCCTTCCGGTTCTTGCGCCAGGATCTCCTGAATCTTCTCTTTGGCGATCTGTGTAATAGAGATCATGATGCTCACCCCTCTCTTTTATCCTACAGTGTTCCCATGCTGTGCGAAAAATTCAGTTCGGTAAAAAACCAGACCTTTTTCGCGCCAGCCCCCCGACGATGTATGTATCGAGCGTTTGCAGCAATTCGACCGTTTCCGGGTCTTTCAATAGTTTCGCTTCCACGTCGCGATACTCCTCCATCGAAGGAGCCAAAAAAGTCTCGACCACAAGATTTTTTTGGTCGATGCTCTCACTTACACTATAGTTTTCCAGCCCGGCCTGTGTGCGCTTGGCCCGCAGTTTGGCGATCAGTTGGATATAGTCTTCCCGTTTTCCATCTTCGATCCGATATTCAAAAAACCCGCGCACTGCCATTTCGATCCACCCCGCTGTTTTACAAAGGATTAAGACGCTCTTCAAACTAGCTCGATCAACACCCTGTATGATGAAGATAATACCATACATGCGAGGAGTCTCAGCCATGGAAGCCGGAACCCTGATCATCGAGCGGGCGCGTGTGCCTTATCTGGTAGGTTGTGTTTTGCCAAGTGATGTCATTCGTCACAAACAGGTGAAATCACAGCTGCACCTGCTGCCAGGACGAGATGCGTTGGAACTGCAACTCCAGATTGATGCGAACGGACAGCAGCATCATCTGCAATTCCAACTCCCTTACGCAAAACACCGCGACTTTCTGCATAGCCTAAGCGATGCGTCCACGCTGTACTTCCTCAACGGTTCCGACCACCCGACCTCCCGCACAATGTGCAATCGGATCTACCAAAGCGGATTTGCCATCGAATTGACCGATCACCACAAAAAAACCTCTCTTCCTAATTAAGGAAGGGAGGTTTTCAACTGTTCGCTGCAGAATTTTTGAGTACGCAAAACTTCAAGGAGCGAACTGAAATCATGAGAGACTTTAATAACGTTTGGGAAGAGATTCTACGTCACAACAAAAAGACAATCAAGACACTGACTCGGAAAAAGCCGAATCAAATCATCGACATCACGCCCGACGGCGATATCATCGTCACGACAGAAGACGGAACGGACACCGTCAAAAAAGCGTGGGTCGAGCAAGCCTGGAACACCTTGGTGGAAAACACAATTATCGTAGACGATGACCTGCCTGCACCGGCACGGCATCGCTCTTCGTTTATCATGGCTCTGCTCTCCAAACTCGACGGAGTACAGGCCAAGCAGGCAATACGTTTAAAGAAAGACAAACGCTAAGCTTTTCCAAGCGGGATTAGACCAACCCGCCCAACTCCTTCACAACTTTCCCATGTGCCACCGGGAACGCATACTTCTCCAGTTCCCCGACCGGCACCCATTTCACATCATCACTCTCGCGCACCTGCCCTTGGGCGATCGCGCATTCAAAAACGCGCATATCCCATTGCAGGTGGCTAAACGTATGTTGGACTTGCGCAAACAGCCGCTGCGGCGTTACGGTCACGCCAAACGCCTCTGTGAGGTGCGTGATGAGGCTGTCCTCCAGGGACATCCCTTCGACCCGCTCGCCGCCTGGGAACTCCCACATGCCCGCGAGGAGGCCTTTATCGGGGCGTCTGCGGATCAGCACGCGGTCGCCGTCGCGCAGCAAGGCGGCCGTCATGTCGACCGGACGGGGCGGCTTTTTCTTTTCCTTCACCGGCAGCTCTTCCTGAACGCCCTCTTCCAGCGCCCGGCAGTGCTCTTTGACCGGACAGGAGTGGCAGCGCGGGTTCTTCGGGATGCACACCGTCGCCCCCAGCTCCATCAGGCCTTGATTAAACGAAGCAGCCCGACCCGGCGGAATCAGGAACTCTGCCAGCCCTTCGAACGTCCGCCGCGTTTTCGGCTTCATGATATCTTCTTCGATCAAAAAGATCCTCGACAGCACCCGAAACACATTGCCGTCCACCGCAGGAACGTCCACATCATAGGCAATCGACAAAATCGCGCCTGCCGTGTACGGCCCGACCCCGGGCAGGGTGGAAATCTCATCGGGCGTATCCGGCACGCGCCCGCCAAATTTATCGCGCACCACCTGGGCGCCTTTTTGCAAATTCCGCACGCGGGAGTAGTATCCGAGTCCCTCCCACGCCTTCAGCACGTCCGGCTCAGGCGCTTCTGCAAGCGCCTCAATCGTCGGAAACAGCTCGACAAAGCGGTTCCAATACGGAATCACCGTCTCGACCCGCGTTTGCTGCAGCATCACTTCCGACACCCAGATCTGATACGGATCACGCGTCCGCCGCCACGGCAGGTCGCGCTTGATCTCTTCGTACCAATCAAGCAAATTATCACCTACAGCCTGCGCTGTTTTGCGATTCACATCAACCTTCATTTTTAGTCTCTGGCCCCTTCCTTCTTCTCCATTATAATTTTTTATGACACAACTGAAAACTGTTAGAAGTAGCCATCAAAAAAAGAGTGACTGCGTAAGTCACTCTCTGGTGAGAAGGGTATGAAAGAAGCTATTTAGTTCTTTGACGCCTGCTGTCTCAAGCGTATCTGTACATAACCAGTCGCCCTTCATCAGCGATACGTTGTTCGATGTACCGGGAAATAGCACGTTTGATATACATCCGACAATCGCTTTTGACTCGCCGTCACTTTTCCAGTCGGCTCCATAACTCTCCCGAAACGATCCAACATAGGCTCCGGCTTCGTGAAGAAGGTCTCCATAGGATGTCTCGGCACAAGCAAGCAAAACAGTTTCCAGCGTCCCTTGATTCTGATTATCGGGAAAGACGTAGATGCCGACTCTTGGTTCGGTGAGAACAATTTCGCCAGCAGAACGGATATGCAAGAAACTGTTTATTACCTCAGGACGATCTTCCTGTTCAGCAATGAGTTGTTGATACGCTTTGATCTTCTCAATCGGTTCCTTCAAGTCTGCATCACAGACGATCGCAATCGCCTTCATTCTGGCACCGCTGTCATCTAGATTTGCAATGGAAAGCGTGAGCGTTGGAATCAACTGCGACTCGCCGCCTGCATAATGAACAGCGATCAGAGTCTCATCGAGAAGGAAAAACGCAGGAACAGGCATCCGCTCTGTAAAATCACCGTTGTACGGGAACTTTTGATTGGTCAGATTCCCCCAGTAATTGTCTTCGTCGATCTTCTGCAACTGTTTTAGTTTCTTTATCTGTTTTGCTCCCTGCAAGATAAACAGCTTGGTCAAGGCAGCAACGTCATTCGGCCCTTCAACCACAACATATACATAGTCCACTCTATCTCACATCCTGCCCGTATTCATATCGGAGGGAGTACAACGCATCACCGGAGAATCGTTTCGCAGTTGTTTGACCGTCTCGATTGACCAACCGAAAGGCTACCAGATCTTTCAGGCTCTCCCGGTTTACCTCATCTGCGTCATCCTCTTCCGCCAACGGTGCTATCAAAGCGTCAACCGCTTCCAAGCTATGTGTTGTTGCTATGAGTTGGACGTTGAACTCCTTACATGCATCCATCAGCCAAGCGAACGTTTTTACCAACACTTTTGAATGTAAGGCAGTCTCGATTTCATCAATCATCAAAATACCGTCTTTTGCACGCAGAACAGCAGACGCTAAAACGATTAATCTTCGAATACCATCACCATAAAGCGCAAGCGGCACGTACGACTTCACCTTATGTCGGATATACGGAACCGCAGACCGTCCATCCGGGGACAACAATTCGAGACCTTCGATATTCTCATCAAAGGACTGGAGCAAACGAATGATATTCGAACGGTCATCTCGTTTGATCGTTTCCGTCAGCGATTTCAATGCCACGGGCAAAAATCGATGGTCAACTGGTGTGACCATTTCAGTCTCTAGGATCCTCTTTTCTTTACGAGTCTCAATATGGTGAAACGGTTCAGCTATGAGAAATTCCTGTTGCTCAGCCTCTTCATTTTCATGTTGGTCTCTTGTCGTATGTTCCATAACCATTTGAAACGCTTTTTCAGCATCAGAATGAGAATCCTCTCTGACTTCGATTACATAGACTTCCTCTATCGCAAGTTGATACTTTGTCTGTTTATGTTGAAGTTCTCCTTGGATTACCGTTTGAAAGCCTCCAACTTGATCATGAAAGAACAGCCATTCAATTGATTCTAACAGTTGCATGCGATAATCAGGAATTGCACGGTCTCGCCCTCGCGCTGTACTTAACACTTGCCCAATATCCAGCGGATTGCACAGCAACTCCACCGCTTCCAAAACTGACGTCTTCCCTGTATTGTTCTCACCAACCAGAATGGTGACAGCTCCTAAATCCTTTAATTCCAGTTCCTTAAAACCCCGAAAATTCTGCATTGTGATCCTCTCAAGATGTTTCAAACGGATCATCCTTTCGTTTATGCCCAAATCTACCAATTATCATCATTATACACCTAAAAACGAGATAATAAAAAATGCAGCCGCAAGGACTGCATTTTCGCAAGCGTACATTTCTATATTATTTCAAGTTCTCCGGGTTCAACCCCTGCAGTTCCGGAATCACGAACAGGCCGTCTTTGCGGATCAGCACGTCGTCAAACCAGATCTCGCCGCCGCCGTATTCCGGACGCTGGATGCAGACGAGGTCCCAGTGGATGTTGGAACGGTTGCCGTTGTACGCATCGTCGTAGCAGTTGCCCGGCGTGAAGTGGAAAGAACCGGCGATCTTCTCGTCAAACAGGATGTCTTTCATCGGGTTCACGATAAACGGGTTGAAGCCGATCGAGAACTCGCCGATGTAGCGCGCGCCTTCATCGGTGTCAAAAATGTGGTTGATCGCTTCGGTGTCATTCGCAGTCGCTTCGACGATCTTGCCGTCTTTGAAGGTCAGGCGGATGTTGTCAAACGTCTGCCCGTTGTACAGGGTCGGCGCGTTGAACTGCACCGTGCCGTTTACCGAATCGCGAACCGGAGCCGTGTACACTTCGCCGTCCGGAATGTTCAGTTTGCCGTCGCACTTGACGACGCCGATGTCTTTGATCGAGAAGGACAGGTCGGTGCCCGGTCCTTTGATCTGCACGCGGTCGGTGCGCTCCATCAGCTCTTTGAGCGGGTTCATCGCTTCCGACATCTTGGCATAGTCGAGCGTGCAGACATCAAAGTAGAAGTCTTCAAAGTCCTCGGTCGCCATGTTCGCCGACTGCGCCATCGACTCATTCGGGTAGCGCAGGATGCACCATTTCGTCTTCGGCACGCGGGTTTCAAAATGCACCGGCTTGCCGTAGTTTTCCGCATACACCTTCATCTGTTCGGACGGCAGGCCTGCCAGTTCGTTGACGTTGCGGGAAGCGCGCAAAGAGATATACGCGTCCATCTGCTCCATGAAAGCGCGATCATGGTCGCCCCAGAACTTGATCTGCTCAGAGCTTGCGCCGCGGATCAGTTCACGCTGAATCTGCGATTCTTTGTTCCAGACAAACGGCATGCCGCCGACAGCGTACGCTGCTTTGACCATTTCTTTGGCCAGCGGAATCTCGCCGTCGGTGATGTCGATCAGCACTTTTTCACCCGGCTGCAGGGATACGGAATACTCCATCAGGTTTTTGGCCAGCAATTCGTAACGAGCGTCTCTCATTGGGTTAGCCCCCTCAATATGTAGTGGTCCTCACTTGACTCGTCCTTTACAGATTGAGACAATAAAAGAAATGAGCGGCAAGGAGGAACTGTGATGCTAGAGATTGGCGCGACCGCTCCCGACTTTCACGCCGAAAGTACGGAAGGCCCTGTCCACCTGTATGATGACTACAAAGGTAAGAAGAATGTCATCTTGATTTTCTACCCGATCAACAACACGCCTGGCTGACGCAAGCAATTAGGCGAAGCGCGTGACGCTTCTCAGGAATATGACCGCCTCGACACAGTTGTGTTGGGCGTGAACCCCGGCAAAATGGCCGGTCATCAGAAGTTCGCGGAGAAAAACAACTTCGGCTTCCCGCTGGTCTATGACGACCGCTGGCAGATCATCTCCGAGTACGGCGTTCCGACGTTCTCCGGCCTGATGGTCAGCCGCTGTGTGCTGATCCTCGACAAAGACATGCAACTGCGCTATTTCAACAAAGGCATGCCAAGCACAAGCGAATTGATCGCCGAGCTTGAGAAAATCAATGCTTCCACTCCATTGTAGCACGAAAGCGGTGTCCCTCAGGGCACCGCTTTTTTATCTAGATGTCAGCTGTCCAGTTTTTTGAAAAAGCGTTCCAGGTAGCTGTAAAACTGCTGGGTCTCTTCCGATGTAAAATCTGCAAACATCTCCGCAGAAAACAGGTCGCGGGGTCCTTCGATCTCACGCATGAAATGCGTGCCTTTTTCGGTCAGCATGACCTTGGTGACGCGACGGTCAAACTGATCCGGATGACGGCTGACAAATCCATCCCGCTCCAAGCGGTCGATCATGCCGGTCATGTTTGCTTTGGTAACCAACAGATTTTTCCCCAACTCTGTCATGGTCATCCCCTGACCATTTCGGTCCAGAACGCCGAGCAGCGTCCATTGTTGCTGCGAAAGCCCGTAAGCCCCCGCCAACTTGTCACTGTTGCCGTGCTTGATCAACAGGTTGTTGATCCGGATCACCGCGTGGATGATCGCAGCGCGCAACTCCGTGTCATTATTCAGATTATTCATATCCCCTCAACCCTTTTGTCATCAGATTTTAATATATGAGTTTATAATACTACGCCTCTCCAACTATTCCTTCGTATGAGATCGAAAAAAACGCAAAAAATACTGGTACGGGAGGTGGTATGAGCATGTGGGATATGATCACAGACATGATGCCGGGCCGCAAACGCGGTCTGAACACCGTCACGGCAATGGTGCTGGGTGCCGGGATCGGGATCGCTGCTTGGGAAATGATGCGCCGCAACAACGTTGCAGGCAACAGCACAGATGAGATGGCGCAAATTGCCGATTCCATGATGGACGCAATCACCGAGTAGTCCGCCTCTCAACAAAAAGGGTCCCTGCCACGTTGCGGGGACCCTTTCTAATACAAATCAACAAAAATGCTGCCATGGTACGAGCGCACAGTGACCGGCCAAATGCCTTTGCCCAGCTGGTCGGTGAGCAGCGTGCCTTGTTTGGTGCCGGCGTTTTTGCTTGATTTGGTCGGCCCTTTGATCACGCCTTTGTTCGTCTCGCCCAAGAATTTGATCGAAGACGTCTCCGGCATCTCCAGCGTCGTCTTGCCGTTGTTGGCGCCGATCGTCCACGGAGCCAGCACATCGCCATGCACCGTCACGTCGCCGATGCCTGTGATCGTCGCTTCCAGCGGTCCCAGCGGATTTTGAATGTGGAACACCGCCGACTCGCCGATCGCGTTAATCGCGTCGCCGATCGTGTTGATCTGAACTTTGCCCAGCTTGACATACAGGTCGAGCTTGCCGGCTACTTGTCCGATCTTGGCATCGCCAGCATCGGAGCGCAGGCGCAAGTCGTTGCCGATCTTGTCCACCGTGACGCTGCCTTGTCCGGAATGCAGGTCTGCCTTCCCGTAGATCTCGCGGATGTTCAGCGTGCCTTTGTCCACCTTGGCCAGCAGGCTGCCGTTTAGCGTATCGACCTTCACCGCGCCAATCTTGCTGTACAGGTCGGCATTGCCTTTGTAATCGCTGACCAGCACGTCTCCCGCGTCGGTGCGCACGCGCAGCACGACGCCTTCCGGGACTTGCACCTTCAGGTCGATCGTGCCGCTCTCGTCGTCGGCCAGCGGTTTTCTGACCTCGACCGAAGTCACCCCATCGACCGTCGTGTACGGCATCAGGCCAACCGCTGACACGACCGGTGCGTTGTCATCGATGATCGAGACGTGCGCGACGGCGTCGATCTCCATCTGGCGCGAGGCGCTGCCGGTCACTTCGACCGCGCCAAGCGGATTGTAGATCACAACTTCCTGCACCGTCTCCGGCAAGGCCACCACTTGTGTCGGCAGGGCGAGGTCGCGGTTTGTCACCGTTAGCAACGGCTTCTGCGGGGCCGGTTCCTCTCCTTGCGCCGTGCGGGTCGTGGAGAGGTAAAAGTTGATCGAGAAAACGCCGACTAAAAACAGCAGCGCCAAAGACCGCCCGTCGAGGCGGATGCGCTCCTGCATCTGTTTGCGGCGGATCGATAGCCAATTCCAGAGCAGTTCCAGCCCGAGACCGATGATGATCAGCGGCCAAAAATTCAGTCCGGATGCAAACCAATCTCGCTGGAAGAGGATATCGGTTAAAAGAAGAAGACCCAGTGCGAGCATTGTGCACGCACTGGTCAAGGTTCCAACTCTACGCATGTTCACCGTTGTTGTCACTCTCTTCTACGCGGGTTTGCGGCGCCGGGAACGGAAGCGGTTTGCCTTTGACGATCCAGAAGCCGGCCCCGAGGAACAGCGCAGCCGAGACCAGTTCCTTCAGCGCTTCACGCAGTTGCCAGTTGCCCACCCCGGCCAAGTCGATCACGCCGTATGCCAGCGCGATGACGCCAAGGACTGCGAAGACCCAGCCAAGCATCGCGATGCTGAGCAGTTCCCGCCAGCGCGGGTAGACCGGGCGGTCTTCCACCGATTCGCCGCGGTTGATCTGATCGCGGAACTTATGAGCGTCCATTTGGACATAAAACCACATGATCGGCAAGGAAATGCCGGTGATAAACTGGAGCGAATTGCTCGGCACGATCGAATTCAGAATGATCAGGGCAAAGAAAATGATCATCAGCTGCACACCGCGCACCTGCAGGCCCAGGTAATAATGGCCGAGGCCCGGCAGGCAGGAGAACAGCGTGGTGAACCAAAAGCTCTTGTGCCCGGATGCCAACGCTTCCTGCTTGCGTTTCACGGCGCGAACGGCGCGCTGTTTTTTCTTCTCCGCTTTGGTCAGCGGTTTGCCGGTGTCCGCCAAAAGTCCGGTATCGTCAAGCGTCACCGTTTGCGAAATGCACGTTTTGCAGACCGCATGGTCGCCGACGGGGACCACGCATTCGGAACAGACCAGTTCGTGGCAGACGCGGCATTCGCGCTCCACGTCACGGTCAGAATGATAATAGCAGTTCATGTGATGGGTCCCTCCCTATTTCCATAGATCAAAGCTTGCCACGCTGAACAGGTAATGGAGTTCAGAATAGACGCGGGTTGTGCCGTCCGCGAACCAGGTTCCCGTATTGGAAACGGCCGCGATCGTCTTGCCGACCACCGGGACTTGCTCTGCATAGGACTGCCCGGCCGTGCCGAGCACCATAAAGCCGGTGACGACAGCTGCCGTAGCAACGCGGGTAAACAGTTCGAGACGCTTGGTCCAGACTTTGGGCTTCCTAAACGGCACGACGCTGCCCGTTTCGGCGGTCGCAGCTTTCTCCCGCTCATACTGCTCAACCTCCAGCATGATGCGGTCAACCAGTCCAACGCCTGGCATCTCCACCTGCAGCATCTCCGGCACAAACTCGCCGAGCTCCGTCATGTTGGCGAGACGCTCCGCACACAGGTCGCATTCGGCCGTGTGCAAGGCGACGAAGTCCAACTGCTCGTCGGGCATCTCTTCACCGTTTAGAAACTTCCAAATCAAATCTCCTGATACGTGCTCCATCTGTTTCCCCCCTTTCAACCGTTCGCGCAGCATGTTTTTCGCCCGGTACAGCCGGGTCTCGACTGTCCGCGGCGAAATCTCCTGCACCTCGGCGATATCCTTGTAGCTCATCCCTTGAAAATGGTACATCAGCAAGATCGAGCGGTATTTTTCCGGCATCTCGTCGAGCAGTCCGCGCACCTCGTTTTGCTGCTCCTGTCGCAGCAAAACGCGCTCCGGGGATGCTTCGAGATCAGCCGGGATCCGCTCAGCCTCTTCCACCTTTGCAGTCTGCTCCTGACGCGGCACATGTTTGCGCCGCCAGTCGATACAGCGGTTGGTGGCAATCTTGCAAATCCACGTCTTAAAACTCGCCTCTTCACGGAAGCTGTCTAACGTGCGGTACGCCTTCAGGAAGATCTCCTGGGTGAGGTCTTCAGCCTCTGTCCGGTCGCGTACCATGCGGAGGGCAATCGTGTAGACAAGAGTCTGGTACCGCTCCACGAGCAGTCGGTAACTGTTGCTGTCACCCGCTGTGACGCGCTGTATCAATTCTTGATCGCTTACCCCCTGCATCGCGTTCCGGTCCCCCCTCTCCCTCGTTGCACCACCGTCGAATTCGTCTTGTCACACCTATTGACGAACCCATGCGGGAGAAACCCTTCACGATTTTGCAAAAAAAGTTTTGGCCCTTTAGATCATCAGGAGCACAAATCCGTACATCGCGACAACTAGCAGCACGGAGATCAGGTTCAGCAAAATCCCGGTCAGCGCCTGCCAGCCGCCTTTCATCGTCTCCGGATTGCGCTTGATCTGGCGAATCGCCACGAACCCAAGCACCATGCCAAGCGGCCCCATCAGCAAAATGAAAAAGTTCAAAAACGGGATGATCACCGTCACCAGCGAACAAGCGCCAAGCACAAGCGAAGCCACCGACATGCGGTTGGTCTGGATAAAAGGCCTCGGTTCACTCATCTATCAAACACTCCCTGTTTACAGTCATAGAATGAATCTCGTCTATTATACCTTAGAAACGAAAAAAACGCCCCCGGTGGGGGCGTTTTCCAGATCCCGCGATTAACGGGAGTAGAATTCGACGATCATCGATTCTTGAACTTGCTGCGGCATTTCGTCGCGGGTCGGGTAGCGCACATAGGTCGCTTCCAGCGCGTTTTCGTTCCAGTCCATGTAAGCCGGACGGGAAGAAACGCCAGCCAGCGCGTCTTTTACAGCGGTCAGGTCGCGGGACTTCTCGCGCAGGCCGATTACGTTGCCCGGGCGAACTGCGAAGGACGCGATGTCGACTTTGTTGCCGTTGACGGTCACGTGGCCATGGTTGACCAGCTGACGAGCGCCGTCGAGGGTGCGGGCAAAGCCTGCTTGGTATACGAGGTAGTCAAGACGCGAGTTGAGCTGACGCAGCAAGTTTTCGCCGGTGATGCCCTTCTGACGTGCAGCTTCTTCGTAGTACGCGCGGAATTGCTTCTCGAGTACGCCGAAGATGTAACGCAGCTTTTGCTTCTCTTGGAGCTGCAAGCCGTATTCGCTCATCTTCTTGCGCTTGGTCGGGCCGTGTTGACCCGGCGGGTACGGGCGCTTGTGCACCGGGCATTTTGCGGAGCCGCAAAGAGCTTGGCCAACTTGGCGGCAGAGTTTGTGTTTCGATCCAGTATTGCGTGCCATGTAAGTATCTACTCCCTTATCTGTTCTTGATCTTGTGCTGCTTGAAACTGCTCCATTTCCTGAAGCATGTGCGAAAGCGGATCGATCACTTCAACGCCCTCGGAACGAAGTCTAGCCAACTCCTCTTCGGTCTCTTCGATGACCGATGCAAGGAGATAAGTGATGTCATTTTGCTTGTAAATAAGCACATCGGGTTCGCATGTCTCCGACAAAATTAAAGAATACACGCCGGAACCGATTTTGACAAGTGCCTTAGTGTGCAAATGAACGCCAGTTTCCTCCCATTTTGAGACGAAAACGTCCACATCCGCACTGTAGGGCCAATTTGTCAAAATGTGTTCCATGCAGTCGAGAATTGGCTGCGGTTCGCGGTAATGACCAACGCCCCAGCACATCTGCACGACTTCCTTGCGTATTTTTTGAGCGAGCATAACACATCACCTTTAATTGAAAATGATTCTCATTCGCTACTGCCTACTATAGCGGAATCGAGAGAGCTTGTAAACACCAACACTCAAACACTCCCTTGTAGCGTAACCAATTGAGACATTTTCCAAACGGTGCAAAGGCGATTTTATTGTGCAGCCGCTTCGTAGCCGTTGGTGATCAGATCGAGCTTGCCGTTTTCCGGGTCGAAGATCAGGCCGTGCACCGGCACGTCTTTCGGGATCAGCGGGTTCTCGCGGATCGACTTGACGACTTCGGCGACGTTCTCAATCGGATGATGGAACGTGTCCACCCATTGCGACATCGCGCCTTCGACGAGTTTGATCGCATCGGGCGAAATGCCGCGTGCGAGCATCTTTGCCTTGATGTCGTCTGCGGTCGCGGACGCCATGCCGCAGTCGAGGTGGCCGATGACGATGATTTCTTTGACGCCAAGCGCGTAGATCGCCATCACCAGCGAACGGATGACGACGCCAAACGGTGACGCGAGTGTATTGCCGGCGTTTTTAAGCACTTTCGCTTCGCCGCGCTGGATGCCCATCGCGCCTTCCAAAAAGTCGACCAGCCGGGTATCCATGCAGGTGAAGATCGCCAGTTCCTTGCTCGGAATCTTCGAAACGGGCTTGCGGCCCTGCTCCTGCAGTTTCTGCCATTCGCTGACGAATCCCTCGTTGGCTTCTAAAACTTGCGCCAGGATGGGTTTGCTCATCTTTTCTACACCCCCGTTAGTATCCCTCTGCCTGACGCTGATGATTGACTTCGTTTTTGGCAAAGTAAGCAGCTTCAATCTCGCTCTCCTGCAGGCCAAGCTGGTGCCCAAGCCCCAGCAGCCCGTTCAGCAGCGCTTCAAAATCGGCCTGTGAGCGCGTGACAGCCAGTTGGCTTGTCCGATGCATCAAATCGAGGAAAGATGCCGTCACGTCGCTTCCGGGAGCCTGTGCGGCCGTCTGCAGCTCGGTATAGCCCAGCTCAATGGCCAGGCTGAGCGCAAAGTGCATCACATCAACATACTCTTCGAGAATGACGTTGATGCCGGAAGCCGGCTTTTTGCTCCAAAATTTAAAACATCTCGTCTCGTTGGCGAGCTCGGCGAGTTCGACTTGGAGCGCGAGCAGTTTTTTTGGCACAAGATCCTGCCCGTGCAGACCGTGCTCCGCTTTGATGCGGGCATCGAGTTCGCCTTGCAGGGTCAGCAGTTTATGTAGGTTCATCAAACGGCGATCCCCTCCGCTTTTCATATTATCATAAAAAACAGGAAGGCAAGAAAAAAGGAAGGGGTCTCCCTTCCAGAGGATCAGTCTTTTGATTTGGTCTGAGTAAACCGCGCGCTCCAGGCAAAGAGCAGGAACATCAGGCCAACGAACACGAATACGCCAACGGCAAACAGCAACGGCCACATCGGGCATTCCCTCCGTATCGACGGGACGGCCGGCTGAAGTTGCGGGGCAGCGTCGTCTAGGCGGCGATGTCGTGGAGCGAGTCTGGTGTGTTGTGGATGTGAACCGGAGGATTCTTCTTCTCCGTCCAGTTGATCATATAGACGCAAATCCCGCAGGAGATCAAAAACAACAGCGCAGCAACAGTTCCCAGTCCGAATGTCATGGTAAGTACCTCCGTAATTGTGACAAGTTTGTGACCTCACTGTAACAAAAAGTTCAAAAATGCGCAACTATAGTTGTACAGTGAATCTTGTCGAATTTACGCAGGTTCATCCTTACTATACGTGGGACAAAACCAGAGTAGACGCGGATTTAATCATTTTTCTGAAATTTCTATGAGTTCGGGATTTTGAAGAAAGTACCAGTGGCCGAACCGATGATATGGCCTCCTTCGTCATAAACGTGAGATTCCAGCACGGAGATGGTGCGTCCGTTTTTTTGAAATTTGGTCTTGCAGGTCAGCGTGCCGTGTTTGGCTTCTTTTAAGAATTTCACCTGCAAGTCGAGGGTGACCGTCTTGTGTGTCGTGCCGTTGACGACAAAGCAAGTCGCGCCCATCGCCGTGTCGATAAACGTGGACAAAATGCCCCCGTGCAGCATCCCGTAGCGGTTGCTGATCTCCGGGCGCACCTCCATTTTGTGAATGTACAGATCCCCGTCCTGACCGGCGTACTGGTAGGACATCATCTCTTCGATGTAAGCGAGCGGGCTTTGGTTGGAGCGGATCTTCGCTTCCAGCAGACGCACCATAAAGGCCTGGTCATCGGCGGAAAGCGAGTCGAGCAGTGACAAGATGTGTTCGCGTTGTTGCATGGGTGTTGCTCCTTTCTCGGGTGTCTGGCCGGCTGTCAGGATTTGTGGCAGCAGATGATGAACGTCGATGGAACGATGTTGGCTCGTGCTGCGGAGTACCATTGTTCAGGCTGGCTGATGTCGTGATCGCCAACGCGTGTTTCTTCGATGATTTGGTCGAGGACAAAACCTGCGCGGATCAGTTCGTTAACAAACGTGCTCAGCTTGCGGCGATGCATCACGATCGGCACCCCGCGCCAGGAGTCCTGCAAAGACGGGCCTTCTTGCGTGTACCGGCGGTTCATGACGAACTTTTGTTCAGAGCAGTCGAGTGTAGTATGTACGGGATGCTCCCAGCTAAAGACAAACTGCCCGCCCTTTTTCAGACTGCGGCAAATGCCCTGCACCGTCTTCTGCAGGTCCACCGTCCAGCCCAGCGCGTACAGCGAGACCACCTTGTCAAAATACGCCTCGGGCAGCCCCGGAATGTCTTCCATCGGCGCTTCGAGCAGCGTGACGGGCACTGTGAGGTCCTTGAGCACTTCCCTTGCCGACTCAATCTGCGCCCCCGACAAATCCACGCCCCACAGCTCTTCTGCCCCGTGCCGCGCCAAATACTCCAGCGTGTGTCCGCTCCCGCAGCCGATCTCAAGGATGCGAGCACCTTGCAGGTCGCCCAGCAGGTTCAACTCCTCTTCTGTGGGCGCGTACGGGCCATAGGAGAGCGTCTCTTTGCGGCCTTCGAAGAATTGACTGGCGACGGTGTTCCAGCCAGTTTTGTTGATGGTGAGCATTTCGGTTTTGGTGGTGGCGGTCATCTTGCGACCCCTGCTTTCCTGTTGCGGCTCATTCCCCAGACGTGAGCCTCCAAGATGGACAAGTCCCGGCTGCGAATGAATTTTCCGGCGTAGATGGCGGGCTGGTCCGATTTTAGCAGATGCAGCGCTTCGCTTGGCGTCACCCATTTTAACGTGAATCCGCTCTCGATCTCCTCGTCCGTATAGTCAGGGAGACGCAGTGCCCCGTCGACTTTGGCTGTGAAGCTGTAGGAGATTTGCAGCATGTTCTGTTGGTCGCGGTACTCGATGGTCAGGCCAAGCTCTTCGATCCCGATGATGGTGGCGCCGACCTCTTCCAGCACTTCGCGTCGAAGCGCTTGTGTGGCATCCTCATTGCCTTCGATGCCGCCGCCGGGGAGCTTGTGGTAGTGGTCCTTGGAGACGAAAAGCAGGGCGATTTGGCCTTGGTCATTATAGAGGATCGCTCGGGATGCTTTGCGCACGAAGCAGCGGAGGGGCTCTTGCGTTTGCTCCGCTGGCGTTTCGAGAATCTCAGTTTCATAGAGTTCTTTGATCAGCTTCATCGGGCGGTTATTCCTTCCCTTCCCGCTTGCGGAATTCGTCGGTCAGCTTTCCGGCGAACCCCCAGTTTTCGTCTTCGATCTCCTGAATGACGATATGCGTGTGCTCCGGCTTTTTGCCCAGAACGCGCACCAGCGTGTCGGTAAATTCGGTTACGATCTGTTCCTTCTGTTCGCGCGTGGCGCCTTTGGTGATCTGCAAGTTGATGTACGGCATTTTGGTCACTCTCCTTCGTCTCTTTTTACGACTGGAATGTAGATATCAAACGAGTTGTCCGGCACGGTCGGGTTGAATCGTTCATCAAACAGCTCGATCCACGGAATGGACGTCGCCCGCCGATACCTGTGTTGCTTGAGCCACTCGAAGATCCTCTGAAACGTTTCATCGACCGACACCCGTTCCACCGAACCGACGTGGGTGAAACACACATACTGATGCTCTGGCACCTCAACGCGGATCATTCCCTCCGGCACCTCAGCAGCCTGCTCCACACCAACGGTAACGTAGTACGTGAACTCGCTCTCCCGATGCAGCGCCAGTCCCCGCTTGATGACCGGGGTGATGACATGTTCCATCCCTTCGATGTTGGTCAGCAATTGAAACCACAAGCGTGGCACCAGCACTTCCGCTTCCCCGCGCGCGGTGTACGGGGCGGTAAATTCATACCCAACCGCCTGATAGGCTGGCAAGGTAAGCAGTTGCCCCTCGACTTGAGGTGCGGCATTCACCCGTAAAGCAGCGGGCAGTTCCACTTCGTTTAAGATCTGATAGCCACCTTGTGCTCCCGGTTCCGAGTAGAGCGGGACGCCAAGTTCTCCGAGTTCCTGCAAATAGCGCCACATCGTGCGATACGAAACGCCCGTTTCCTCGGCCAACTCACGGACGGTAAATTTCTTTTTTCGATTGACCAGCAGGATCAGCTCGATCAACCGTTTGGATTTCGACAAAACAATCCCACCCTATTTTTGTGGAAATATGACAAAGGCTGACCAGTTTCAATGTTATGATAATTGCAGAAGAGAGAAAATTTGTAAAGAACAGAGGTGCTTGTCATGAACTACACATTCATCGAACAACAGGAAAAGATGTTTATCGGGATGAAATTCGCCGGTCCCTTTCACGTGCTGCCTGTAGAAATGCCGAAGCTGTGGAAAGAGTTTTTGTCTCGCGTTGCCGAGATTCCTCACGCCATTGAAGGTGTCTATTATGATATCAGCGACGAGGATTTCACTCACCACATCCACACCGAATACATCGCCGTCGAAGTCGAGCGCTTTGAGACGATCCCCTACGGCATGCTCGCCTTCACCATCCCTGCCCGCCGCTTCCTCACCGTCACACATCAGGGTCCGATGAGCAAGGTGCCGGATACGTATACCCAACTATTCGGCTGGATGAAGGAAAACGGTTACGAGCTGGACCTCTCCACCTTCCGCATCGAGCGTTACGACCACCGTTTCCTTTCCAGCGTCGATGACCCGGCGCGGGAAGAAAACGCGTATGAGATTATGATTCCGATTAAATAGAAATGGATGAAAGGCCAAGCAGATAAACCAGCTTGGCCTTTCTTTGATGTTTCGCCAACTCAGACTGTTTCCAAAAAGCTAGGTCCGGTGCTGGTGACTAATTTACATCACTCATTCACCAGAACAGGTATTTTCACAAGCACATACTTTCGTGTCCACATCTCGGTGGTCACAATCAGCTTCTTCCCATCTTTTTCAAAGAAGTAGCCGGCACCTTCCTGCTCAACAAAAGTCCAGCCTTTGCCGCTAATCAACTTTTTAAGATGTTCATATCCTTGTCCCTGTTCCATTCTGGTGAGATACCATTCGTACTCAGCAGACTGATCGATCTTTACAATTGGTTCATCAGCAGTCGCTAATCGTTCTACTCCTGTCTCGATCTTCTCTTCCACCGGAATCATCCGATTTGTATCTTCTCCATTATTGGTTACCCCATAAAACATCGCTCCACCAAGCCCTAAGAGAAGTATGAAACCAATACAGAGAAGTATCTGTTTTCGTTTGGTTAATTTATTAATTTCATCCATCCCCTTTATCTAGATCAAAAACACCTTCTCTTTCTAAAAGAAACCGAAGGTGTTCTGTCTTTATTACATGCTCTTAGTTACTTGCTTTGTCCATTTCATAACCGTAGACACTATAACCCGAACTGTACCAATGGCCTACATTTGTCACTTCTTTCTTATCATCCGTATGTTGGGTTAGCCATAAATTTGTGTCCTGATAAGTAATAATCGCAGTGTGGTCGATTGCACCATCCCCCGCAAAATCAGCATTCACAACGTCCCCTGTTTGCAAATCACTTGTGTACGCTGCTACACCTGCACGACCTTTCCAATGCAGGTAAAAGTTATGTGCTCCACCCCAAGTATAACTCGGGACAATGTCAGAATACGACCATGAGGAGGCCGACTGATAATTGGAGCCATAATAAAACTTCATCCCGCCGTTATAAAGAGCCTGAGATACGAAATTTGTGCAATCATTCCAGCATGCGAAACAGTTGTTTTTTGTACTGTAATACCCAAATACAGCGTTATTTCTTAAGATCACACTGTTACTCGCCCATTGCCGAGCATAGTCACGAGCAGCAAATCTGTCATATCCATTGGTTGCAAGCGGACTTACTTCAAAAGCATTCGGATTTGTCCCGTTTACCGTTGAAGGTACGTCTTTCGCAATCGGCATTAGCCCCCTGAGGGTCTCTTTCTCCTCGTTCGACAGTTTCCCTTCTTTTACTAATTTATTTTTATACTTCAGGATGACATCGTTTTGCGCATAGTTTTCATAAAGATCCATGAAACTGACAAAGTTTACGACTTCTTTCATATCTTCGGCTGAGAAATAATCAAAGGCTGTTCCTGCGCTTTTCAGAAGTTGCTGAAACTCTGGATCATCGATTTCCATTTGAACGGAAACGTTCTGATCTTCAAAATACTGCTTCACCAGACCAATTGCTTTTTCATACTTCCGTAAAGCATTGACCTTTACGGTTTTCATATCTCCTTCGGGAACTGGCAAGAACACAATGCTTTCCGTTCTGATCTCTGAAGTTAAGACTTTCCCGGCATTCGGATTTGCCGCTTGAACCCCTCCTGTTAAAAGACCAAAAGCAACCGTAGTTTGAAATACAACAGCAGAAATCTTCTTTATCGTCACCTCAACAACCTCCATAAATATGTTATTTTTTATTAAAAATATTATAACATCAGGATGTTTGTATGTCCATGGATTTATTGGAATTTTATACCTCACAGGATGACAAGATACTTAACATGCCACCCGTTCCAGCCTCGTTAATCTCAAGGTCCTTTTTGTGGCGTACAAGGATTGATTTTACTTAAAAAGTTTTCCGGTGATATACTAGGAAGCAATTATAGCGGAAACTCATGCGACAGGGAGCTGAAACGCCATGCAAATCACAACGTTCCTCATGTTTGAAGGCCAGGCAGAAGAAGCAATGAAATTTTACATGTCGATCTTTGATAACTCGGAAATCGTAAACATCTCTCGCTATGGAGCCGAGGGACCGGGTCCAGTAGGTACGGTGCAACACGCGGCCTTCACGTTAAACGGTCAGGAATTTATGTGCATTGACAGCTTCGTAAATCACGAATTCACATTTACCCCGTCAATCTCCCTGTATGTTACTTGTGACACAGAAGAACAGATCGATCTGGTCTTCGGGAAATTGGCTGAGAACGGGAACGTACTGATGCCGTTAGGAGCATACCCGTTTAGTGAAAAGTTTGGTTGGGTAGCTGACAGATTCGGAGTTACTTGGCAACTCACCCTTGCACACAAATAAACATGAAAAAGGCAAGCAGATCAGGGTCTCTGGTTGCTTGCCTTTCTTTATCTCTTCAGCTCCGGGACAATTTTCGTCTGTCCAACGCGAGCGGTGTCGATCAGGCTGCAGATCAGTCGGTAAGAAAATATGATTATGAATCAAGTAACGTAAAAAAAGACTCAAGTCACAATGCTTCGATCCTGGCATTGGCTTGAGTCAATTTTGCTGTTTTATCCCCGATATACGATCCATACGGAATCCGTGGTCACGAGCGTAACTTCCCAACCGGCAGGGATGGGAGACAGTTTTGCGATTCGAACACTTTCTCCAACAGGCGCTCCACCTACATACTTGATCCAGAGGTTATCCGTTGTGACTGTAGTCACCACATAGTTTTCCGGGATCGGGGTTGTTCTTGTCGTCAGCAACATCTGCCCATATTGTGCTCCACCTGCGTAGGTGAGGGTAAAATAGTCGGTTGTCGCTTGGGTGATGACCCAGTTTGGCGGGATGGGAGTTGTTTTGATGGTCTGGATTCTGTTCCCAAATTCTGCCCCGCCCACATAGGTGATGTAAAAGTAGTCAAACGAAGCAGACGTAACGACCCAGTTGAGCGGAATCAAGTTGTTTTTTACAATCTGCAATCTGGCTCCGTACGTTGCACCGCCTGTATACTTGATCGTTTTGGTGTCCACCGATACTTGTGTCACCACCCAGTTTTCCGGGACGACATCCCAGATCGCGATCTGTTTCGTTGCTCCGTAAGAAGGCTCTAAGAGTGTCGTAACTTGTCCGACCGGTTTTACTGCCGCTTGGACAGGCAGCGTAACAAACATCGTAGCTGCAACAACTCCTAAAGTAGCAATCATCCCTTTTTTAAACATCATCAGCACACCTTTCATGAATATGTATTTTACTGAATTACAAAATAGGTATTGATGAGTAGTATAAGATACAAAAAATAATAAGTCAATTATATATTTCAGGATATGTAAAAAGTTAAAATATAGACTGCATGCATCTGCAGGTCTGCGAAAACGAAAAAAAGCAGGCATCTGCTGCCTGCTTTTCTCTTACTCCTTCACAATCGCGATGTAGATCTCTACCTGCTTGTCGGTGTCAGACTCGGCACGCTCATCGTAACACTCAAATTCGGGCGAACAAGCTTGATAGCCAGAGGTCGGAAACCACTCTTGGTAGGCTTGATTCCACGTTTCTTGGATGCTCGACACGAAGTCCGCACTTGACGCTTTCGGGGATGTGAAGACTGCATAGGTGGCTTCTGGTACGGTGAGACACATCAGCCCCTCCGGCACGTTGTCAAACGACTCCGCCTCATATCCGATCACATACGTAAATCGGCCCGTTTCCGGCTCGAAGTTGGTGCACATCCCGATCTCCACATTCGGGCGGAGTTTGTTGGGGATGTTGACACGCAGGTTCTCTTGGAGATAGCGCTGCCAAAACGCCGGGATGTCCTCGTGGTTTTTCCCTTCATTCGTTTCCGTTTCAAATCCGTAGCCAATCAGTTTGAATGCAGACTTTGTCACAATCGTTGGTGTCATCGTGATTCCTCCTTCACTTAGACGAGGAGCGTGCATCAGAGTCACATAAGGTTGCAGCCCCAGCGACACCCCGCTTTTGCGATACTCAAGCGGTGTCAGTTGAAACTGCCGCTTAAACGCACGGGCAAATGTTTCGTGCGACTGAAACCCGGACGTAAGCGCGATGTCCAGCACCCGCTGGTCGGTCGTGCGCAAAAGTTCCGCCGCTTTGGCAAGTCTGCGCTTGCGCAGATAATCGGCTGCTGTGTCTCCCAGCGTCAAAACAAACACGCGATGGAAATGAAACACGGAAAAACACGCAACCTTCGCCAACTCCTCCATCGTGACCGGCCGATCCAAGTGGCGTTCCATATAGTCCAAGGTGGCTTGGATGCGCTCGATGTACTCCATATGCGGCTCCCCGTCCTCTCTTTCTCTAGGGTATCAGAATTGTGAAGAGGCTCCTTGACAATTTCTGCTGGATTTAGTCTTCCTAGAGGAAAATTCCCGTTAGACGGCAGGAATTCCTTTATGGTGATACCACGCAAGACAAAAGGACAAGCCATTTTGTGCGCTTGTCCTTCTGATCACTTTCGTTCTGCTCGTTGAATATCTTCGGCTGTTTTGAAATGCAGTTTCGAGACCTCACGCAGTGCACATGTGCCATTCGTTTGGATAAACGCTCGACCCGCCTTGGCCTCTTTATGCCAGCGAAGGAAGGCATCACGCGCTAGAATGGAGGCTGTCGCGACGACTGGGAGGTTTTGTCCCGCTTGGGACGAGGACGAGCTTGATCTCTGCATCCAGCTTCTTAGGGCGGTTCTCGATCCAGGGCCTCATTGGCGAATTTGTCCACGACAACGAGTTTGACCGGTTGGATTTCGACCAGCTTTTCAATCACCGAACTGTGCGCCCAGGACAAGTGGGAGTTGAGGTTCTTGCCTTGGGATTGGAACTTTTCGTAGAGTTCGTTGAATTTGGCGGGCTTGAGGTGGAGGACTTTGTATTTGCCGTAGCAGATTTTCTTGATCTCGGCTGCAAGACAGGGGATTTTCGCATCGGTGATATTTTGCTGTCATCCACTCCAAGTGACTGCAGGAGCGGAACAGCTTCGGGCTCGACGATGACTCCGGCTGTAACGAGACCACCAAAAAAGTCCACCCTTAGCGGATTCATACAAAGGGTTCCTGATATAAAAAACTTAATGAAAATGTCTAGCCCCTTCTGTTTTTCCGTTTACTGCTCTTATTTGATTTTACCTGTTTTGCGAAATAGTCCTTCTTTTGTTCTTCTATTAGATAAGACCGATAACAGGGATGTACCTCCCAAGTATACTTTTGCATATCATTCCATCGAGAAATACTCACTAGATAAGGGTCATCCTTTGGTCTAAAATGCTTGTAATTATCTTCATCTCCTAGTTTAGGTGTGAAAAATTCAATATCGTACAATAACTTCCATATCACAAATACCCCCTCTGAATCACCATCCCTGATTAGTTTACCATTTATAGTTATTCTTCCTGCTCCCGGAATGCGACTGATGAATTCTCTTATATCTTCCGCATTGGATTCAAATGGTAATTTCCGGAACTCGCGAATTATTATATCTAGCTCAGCACACACCTTCATGTTTTCATTAATAATATCTTTGAATCTTTCAGTGGAATAAATCAACGAAGTTGCATCAACATCAAAATCATCTATATGTGTTTTCGAATGACGAATAGCTTCTGTGGCTAGATGATAGACAAGTTGAACTGTGTCTCGTGGTCTAAATCGACTTGAAATAACCAAGTAGTCTTCCCAACGTCTTCGTTCACCAGAAGTGGGTAATTTGCAACCATCACCCTCAAAAAAGTTACGATACGGGTATTGGAGATCCCCATTCAATTCTTCTACACAATACACAATTCTTCTTTTTAAGATATCTTTCAAATCCTTTACAGTCGGAGAAAGTTCATAAGTCATTTGACGGAAATGATCAACTTGGTCTCTTGCCCCACTTTCATCTTTTTCTAAGCTTCTCCACACTTCCGAACGGAAAGTTACTATGGGTTTTATATTCGGACAATCTTCAGCAAGATTCTGTATTGCAAGTACAAATCCCCAAAGAATATCAAGATAGTTTGATTGAGCAGGGTTTCCAATTTGATCAGTATCGTCAATTAATACGTAAAAAGTCTTATCTTGCCTTTCAAGATAACTATTCACAAGTCGGACATACTCCTCTGATTTTTTTGAGTAGGTAGGTAGCATCTTTTCAAAATCAATGCGAGTAATACCTTTACCAATAGGAGCGAGAAAATTCAGCAGTTTCCTCATTGTTCCTAAGGGCACCTTTCCTGCTTCGTATGCAACCTCTAACAGAGCTGCCTCATTCTGAGATACATATCCAGAAAGTTCTTCTCCGACAGTCGCTGCTATTTGCAATACTAGCGATTGATATAGTCTTTGTTTAATAATGGCGATAGGGTCATTCGGACTAAACGATGACTCCAAAATTTGACTAGGCTTCAATTTTACTGCCGGTATTCCGTTTTCACGAGAAACCTGAAGAAGATACTCTAAGATTGTACTTTTCCCCGTCCCTTTGTTACCTACTAAAATTCGAATCGTGCCTTCGTTCGGTGAAATTATACTTTTAAAGTCACTAGGAATAACAAAAACATCCCTAATTATTCTTTTCTCGCTTTCTACTCTAGCTGGAAAGTGTTTCTGTAAAACCTGTAAGCTGCGCATATTGCTATGACGCTCCCTTCTATTTTGTGGAAGAAAACAAAATGTACCTTAGACTCTAAGGTATAATAGTTTCTACTTTAGACACAACCCCCCTCTATAATTTAATATATAGTTTTGCAATATGATGAACCGCCTATTCCGTTGGCTTGTCATCATTTTGCATTAGCTCCGTTTGGAAAAGTAATGTCTCGGTAACGAAGCTTCAAAATATCAATTATTCGCCTAATTATATGGTAATGCTATAGAATCAAGGCTGGAAAACGTCGAACGGACATAACATGGATATCGACGATCCCAAGGATTTACATGATGCGATTCACTCACTGAAGCATCGGCTTTTATGAAATGAATCGCGTTATCAATACTGCAATCATTACTAATAAAAGGAGAGATTGCATTAAATAACTATGCGTAAACTGCGATAAAACTGTCAGAAACGGAAGCAGCTTTTGTTCTGCCAATGTGCGTTCGAATATAATCCGAATGATTATCCGAACGGAAAAGACGATGACGAATAGATACAAGATGAGGAGACGCGAGCTATCACACGCGAGTCTGTAAAATATTTTGTATAACTCCGAAACCTTCAAGAATCAAATCAGACAAGTGAACGGAGAACGCACATGGATAAAAAACTGGTTACCAAACAACACCCGAGACAATTCATTAATGAAAACAACATGTCGTCCGTTCAAGACGTGCAGGACATGTTGAAAGACCTGTTTGCTGAAACGTTGCAGGAAAAGTTAGAGGCTGAGCTAGACGACAGCCTGGGCAATGCCAAGCACGATGTTCAAAACAAGCGCACTACCAACAGCCGCAACGGCAAGACTCGAAAGCGGGTCACCAGCGAGTTCGGAGAGATGGAGATTACCGTTCCCCGTGAACGTGAGGGGGAATTCGAGCCCCAAGTGGTGAAGAAGCATCAATCCAAGACCAGCGACACCCCGCTTTTGCGGTACTTAAGTGGTGTCAGTTGAAACTGCCTCTTAAACGCGCGGGCAAATGTTTCATGCGACTGAAACCCGGACGCAAGCGCGATGTCGAGCACCCGCTGGTCTGTCGTGCGCAACAGTTCCGCCGCTTTGGCGAGCCTGCGCTTGCGCAGATAATCGGCTGCTGTGTCTCCCAGCGTCAAAACAAACACGCGATGGAAATGAAACACAGAAAAACACGCAACCTTCGCCAACTCCTCCATCGTGACCGGCCGATCCAAGTGGCGTTCCATATAGTCCAAAGTGGCTTGGATGCGCTCGATGTACTCCATATGCGGCTCCCCGTCCTCTCTTTCTCTAGGGTATCAGAATTGTGAAGAGGCTCCTTGACAATTTCTGCTGGATTTAGATCTTCCTAGAGGAAAATTCCCGTAGGACGGCAGGAATTCCTTTGCTTATCCTAGTTTCAGTATATATTCTTCAACCTCATGATTGCGTGAATTGGAAAACCCCTTGTCCTCGCCGCATATTTGGAACCCACATTTTTCTAAGACCCGAATCGAAGCGATGTTGTCCTTTGCCGCACGGGCACAAAGGGGTCGTGCTTTTACATGATCCAAGAACTCGGATAACGCCTTTGTGGCGATACCTTTGCCCCAGTATTCTTTTCCCAACCAGTAGGTGACTTCCAGTTGACCGAATTGTTCAAAACATGAGACACTGCCTGCCACATGACCGGCGTAGACGATGGTTTTGATCGTGATTGTCTCGTCGCCCAATATCTTGCTCCAATGAGCGTCGAATGCCTTCCGATCCGATGGGTCCTTGGCTGTGAAGACTGCCATATAATTGGCAATCGGATCCTGTTGATTCTCGTAAAATAGGGGCAGATCCGTTTCGATCACATCCCGCAGTCGGACGTTGTGTGCTGAATTATTGTTCATTTAAGTCATGTACTCCTTAACAGATGATATTCACTTACTTACTTCCGATTTGCTTGCTGAATATCTTCGGCTGTCTTGAAATGGAGTTTCGATACCTCACGAAGTGCTTCCGTCCCATTTGCTTGAACAAACGATCGACCCGCCTTGATGACGAGTGAGGACGCACCTTTCGGGAACTCGATGCCATGCTCCACCTTCGCTTTTTTGTGCCAGCGCAAAAACGCATCACGCGCCAAAATAGAAGCGGCTGCAACAGCGAGGTTTTGCTCCGCTTTCGGCACGAGGACGAGTCGTATCTCGGGGTCGATTTTCTTCAGTCGGTTCTCAATCAGGGTCTCGTTCGCAAATTTATCCACGACGACGAGTTTGACCGGCTGGATTTCGACCAGCTTTTCGATGACCGAACTGTGCGCCCCGGACAAGAGGGAGTTGAGGTTCTTGCCTTGGGATTGGAACTTTTCGTAGAGCTCGTTGTATTTGTTGGGCTTGAGGTGGAGCACTTTGTATTTTCCGTAGCAGATCTTCTTGATCTCCGTCGCAAGCCCCGGTATCTTCGCATCGGTGATCTTTTTGCTGTCATCCACTCCGAGCGATTGCAGGAGCGGGACTGCTTCCGGGTCGACGATAACTCCGGCGGTCACTAAGCCTCCGAAAAAGTCGCCTTTGGCGGATTCATACAAACAGTTCCTTAGTGATTTCCATATCTAAGTAAAAAAACCAGATTTCCATCTGGTTTGCAGTAGCTACCTTGATTTTTGGGATCTTAATTCATTCCATTTTATTTTGATTGCACTAAAGACTGAACCTTTTTTGCAGCTCATACAACTGAGACTCAAACTTGCAACAAGCTGCATTGACTCAAAGTCAACAATGACTTCTGAACCGAAAAAACCATCTGAAACTATTTCTAACGAATTAATTAGTTTTTGAAATCCATCAGCCTCAATATTATCGGTTTTGCATATTGTCGAATTACATTCATTGCAAACCACATTAAATCCAACCATAACAATCACCCTCACGTTATTTATAGAAGCACAATTGATATTATATAAGATTTATGGTGTTATTTCAATAGCACCGTTTTTCAATTCTATTCTTGCACTGACATGATGCGCACCTCCCTATCATCCATCCTTCAGGACTACAATTACTCCCTTCCAAAATGTTCAATCCACACTCTTAGGTGAAATCTCGTAATTCCCTAACTCGTATATTGTATGAAAAACGTGCTCAATAATCTCTATAGCTTCTAGCAAGACTCGAATTTTTGGTACTTGGATTTCATGAACAGCTTTATTCCCCATATTTCTAATATCGTGGAGGATAATTGCCTGGCGTTTAGTGATTAACTCCCTTTCAATCAATCCATTTATCTTACCTTTTAAGTTCTTTGTTCTAATGATTTTCCCATCGTTATCAACAACGACATTTCCGTTTTCATCAAATATGTAACCGTCTGTAATTTCCGTGTTTACACATAAAGCCTCTACAACTGACCTTAATCCGATTGCGCATAAGAAGTGGAACTGTGAATTGAAGGCACCTAACACTTGTTGATACACTTCCAATAATGGCTTTGGAACAGAGGTAAAGTCTCTTGGAATTCTAATGCCGTAATATTTCTTCCCGTCTTGTGGTGGCTCTGGATATACTGCATAGTTTTCAATTAAATAGATTTCTCCGTCATCATCAAAATCCCAAGTTTCGCTATCACCAGTAATTCTTAAAAATGCGAATGTCTTGCATCCAAGACAACGTATTATCCCATAAGTTGACCAGTAATTTACGCTATCTTCAGACTCTGAAACATCGTATCTCTCAATATATCGGTGATACCTTTCTCCTTTACAATAACTGCAATAAACTTTACGTTTTACTTCTTCCACTACACTTCCCCATTTCTCGTTATTAGCGAATTATAGAATTATTTCTTGTCCATTATTACCTATGTCTTTTGATTCACTTCTGATATTGATGAATATCTTCGGCTGTTTTGAAATGTAGTTTCGATACTTCACGAAGCGCGATTTTGACCGGCTGGATTTCGACTAGTTTTTCGATCACGGAACTGTGTGCCCAGGACAAGAGGGAGTTGAGGTTCTTGCCTTGGGATTGGAACTTTTCGTAGAGTTCGTTGTATTTGGCGGGCTTGAGGTGGAGGACTTTGTACTTGCCGTAGCAGATTTTTTTGATCTCCGTCGCAAGGCCCGGAATTTTCGCATCGGTGATTTTTTTGCTGTCATCGACGCCGAGCGATTGGAGAAGCGGAACGGCTTCCGGGTCGACGATCACGCCAGCCGTAACAAGACCACCAAAGAAATCGCCTTTGCCCGAATCACACAAAAAGTACCTTTTTCGGTAAAAAGAAAAGGCAGTCCTAGACTGCCTGCACGTATATCTAATTTGTTTAAAACGGAAGTGAGTTATCCTTGTGAAACGTTCCGGAATAGGCCAATTGATTATCCAAATAAAGTTTACAAGAGTAACTTTCTGCCTTTTTGAAAGAAACTAAATTAATCCTCTGTGTATCAGTTGGTCGAAAATTGGGATCTTTCCAATGATGTCCATCCCCAGATTCTAATCCTTTTATAGATAAGTGGACTTGAAATGTCCCCTTCACTTTTTCACCTTTATTAAATTGGAAGGTGATTGAATTCTCTTCCAAATTTACTTTCTCGACATACGTCCAGTAGGAATGAAAAAACTCCGACTTTCCATCTATTCGTATGATATTTTTATATTTTTCGTGTACATCATTTGGAAGTAGTTGAATCAAAGTTTCTTTTTCAGCCACACTCCTACATACAATAAATTTTAAATGGTCCAGATCACACCGCTGAGGTACTATAACCTCAGCGTGTCGATGAAATTTTATATCATAATCGATTGTGGGATCGTACCATGTGTTATGATATATCTTTTGAAACGGGAGGTTAATAAAGTCACTTGCATTACAAAATACGTATGGGTTTTGCACAGCCAAACTTCCGGCTGAAAACAAAGATTTTTCCATTGTAAGAATCCTGGAAGAATCAAACAAAAAGAAGATCGGAACTGGACAGTGTGCCCCACCAATTCTTCTTTCTGCTACAGGACGAAATCCTTCGTTATTGTACTGAGTAGGGGTTTTAGGTCTAAAATAAAATCGTACAAAATCTTTCCATTTCCCATCAGTTTGTCCGATTACATCTGGGCTAGCGTTATCCGTCATCATCCCTCCGTTGGTTTCTAATTGACGTCTTGAAAGCAAAACGCCATTACGAAGAACTTCAACAGCATTGTTCACATCAGTATAATGAAAAAGATATTTCGGCCACCATTTGCGTGATTGGCCTAACCATTGTTGCGTTTTTAGATTATCCAGATAATCAACAAACTGTTGCGCGTCACTCTTCAATTTCACTTACTCCAACCTCCCCGTTATCTGAATCATTCTTTATTAGTTGAGGAATAATTCTAATGCCCAAATGTAAGTCATCCTCCGATTCATACCTAAACCCCATGCTCACAGGCTCTAAGTAAGGAAGGTTGCTGAGAAGACTCAATAATGGAGAACCTATAACCTCAAGACCATTAGGAAGTGTTTGTTTTAACGCAAAACCAACGCGCCTAAGATATTTCCATAAGTCCATCAACTGTTCCTCTGTTACAAATACCTCTGTATGTTCACTTGTAAACAATATCCCAACTTCATTGTTATGAGAATAGATTCTCACATTATATTTTTCTCCCGCTGAAACAAATGCTATATCTCGTTTAGTTGAAATCACTTCAGTCAGGTCATCCCATAATTCGGTAAAACTAAGTTCTTGAGGGTTGGCTCTTAACCAAGCCTTTGTATCCATCACATCATTATGTTCTTTCTTTTTGTGTTCCCTCGTTGGATTTAGATGAATATATACATCAATTGGTAGAGGTCTCAGATACTTTTCCATTAAAGGTTGCACTTCCAGCTCCCAATTTAAGCCACCATTTCCACAACCTAATAGCGGGAATGAAATCGAGACAATCCCTTTTTCTTCATAGGTTTCAACAAACTTTTTAAGTCCTTGCTCTATATATTCCAATTTAGAAGGACTTCTCCAGTGCTTTTTAGTCGGGAAATTTAAAATCCATTTATGCGAGGTTTTGAAGATCCATAACATACCAATGTCAAGTGTTTTTTCTTCACATAATAGCTGATATTCTTTAAACATGTCTGGATATATCGTTTTAAACTCCTTCGCAATCCCCTTACCCATTACACCAACAGTATTGATCGTATTAACCAATACTTGTGCAGGACTTTCCAATAGATTAGTTTTTACGTAAGTTATCAAGATTATCTCCTCCTGACTCTGTCAGTTTGTCCATTACTATATAATGACATGATATTTGTTCCAAATCAAGAAAACCCAAATCAATGCCTTGCCACTTGTATGTAAACCTTTATAGTCTAAAACTGTTGGGGGAGTGTATATTGCTACCATAAGTAAAGGCATTTTAAACGCTTGTTCCTTCTATATCTGTTCTGCTTTTTGAATGTCTTCGGCTGTCTTGAAATGAAGTTTCGATACCTCACGAAGTGCTTCCGTCCCATTTGCTTGAACATACGCCCGACCCGCCTTGATGACCAGTGAGGATGCACCTTTCGGGAATACGATGCCGTGCTCCGACTTGGCCTCTTTATGCCAGCGCAGAAAGGAGTCACGCGCCAAAATCGAAGCTGCTGCGACGGCGAGGTTTTGTTCGGCTTTCGGGACGAGGACGAGTTGGATCGTGGGGTCGAGCTTCTTCAGGCGGTTCTCGATCAGGGTCTCGTTGGCGAACTTATCCACGACCACGAGTTTGACCGGTTGGATTTCGACCAGCTTTTCGATGACCGAACTGTGCGCCCAGGATAGGAGCGAGTTGAGGTTCTTGCCTTGGGATTGGAACTTTTCGTAGAGTTCGTTGTATTTGGCCGGCTTGAGGTGCAGGACTTTGTATTTGCCGTAGCAGATTTTTTTGATCTCCGTCGCAAGCCCCGGAATCTTCGCGTCGGTGATCTTTTTGCTGTCATCCACGCCGAGCGATTGCAGGAGCGGCACCGCTTCCGGGTCGACGATGACTCCGGCGGTGACTAAGCCGCCGAAGAAGTCGCCTTTGCCACTCTCATCCGTTCCGATCCATGGCTCGTCATAAGCAACAACAACTTCGGGGTGGTTTTTCGTCGGTTTCGCGGTTTTCGGCTCGGACGGCACTCCGCCTTGCATTTCGGACATCAGGTCTTCCAGAGCAGCCTTTGCCGCGTTATCCCCGCCCTGCGAGACGAGCTTCAGTCCCTTCTTCCCAAAATACACGTTGAGCTGTGCCGTCGCACTTCCCGCACGCACCCTAAACTGGCGGCCGTAGGGGATCTCTTTTTGTTCGAGGATTTCCAAGCCATTTGTTTTACACAGTTCCTCAACACGGTTGGACGCGCTCGTCAGGTCGGTGATCTTCACAGGTCGTCCTCCTTCTTTTGTTGGTCAGGCGTTTTGAAGCAGGGCTAATTCCGACTCCAGAACGCGAAGTACAGCAAAACAGTATGGCTTGAGACGCCCTTGGTCATCTGGGCGCTGATACTCATGGTGTAAAAGTTCAAGCTCTTCTATCGTCAGCGGAGTTTCAAGATCATCTCCCAGTGCCACTGAGATCATTTCCTTGCGAGCGGTGTTTAACGCGTAGGTATCCAAGTGCAGCTTTTCAAGGGTAGTTGCCGCCTTACGGTATTCTGGTGAAAAAGTATCACTTGACGCGGGGATCATTTCCCCGGCATGCGTATATGCGAAGTATGTCTCACAATCGGTCGCATGCGGAACTACGAACAAGTTAGGATCGTACCAGTTGCCCTTGGCGTGTCCGCAGGTGTCATCGCCTTCAGGATGGCGTCTAGCTTGGCAGGAGACGAGCAGGTTGGGGTAACTGAGCGGGGTTATGTTTTGGAAATTCCGGCTTGCTAGTAAGGACCTTGGGATCACGTGCTCGATGTGGCTGTTGCGCATGCTTACTTCTGCCCCGCAGTAGCCGCAGAGATAGTGTTGCTCTTCCAGCAATTCCTGTTTCAATCGATCTTTTTCTGCTTGATGACTTCTCGTGAATGAGTCCCAGTTTAAATTCGTTTTTCCACGTCGAAAATCTCTGTACCACTCGGGTTGTGGACGTTTCGTGATATATCTCATCGGCCGATCGTTCGCTTTCTGCGCAGTAATGCCTCCGCTCTTATCATGTCGGCAGGTTTCTCGGAACCGAGTATCTCTCCCAAGTCACGAAGCCCTGTCTCCGCCTCAGTTAATTGGTTTTGCTCAATCTGGCGGAAAATCTGTAACAAACGGTTCTTTATCTCTTCGTTTCGCGAGTCGGACTCCATTACGTCTTCGAGTACGTAATTCACATCTTGGCCGAAAACAGAGTCTCGCACTTCGATGACATTGCCCGATGTATCATTTGATAAAACGTACAGCTTCATATTCCGCACTTCGCTGATTACCTGGGGAGAATGGGTGGTAAAGATGAATTGAAGATGAGGGAATGTCTGTTGGAAGCAGGTGATGACTTTACGCTGCCATCCGGGATGCAAATGCAATTCAACCTCGTCGATCAGGATGATTCCTTCTCCATGCAAGGGATTGACTAACCCCGGATTAGCCAAAGCAAGCCTGCGGGCGAGATCACCGACCATTGCAAGCAGAATTTTTTCTCCGTTCGATAACTGATTAACCGTCAAAGTTACTCCGTCTTTGTCGATCAACATTCTTTCAGTAGGCACACGACTAATGCGCAAATTGCGGAAACCCGGCAGGAACGTCTCAATCGCTTCTCGAACCGCTTGCAGCTGCGGGTCTACGAAGTCCCGGTCTTTGTGAATCTTCGTTTCATTCTCGATATCTTCTTGATAGCGAAACCAACCGAAGAACGCACGGAAATTGACACCAACAGACAATGCGTCTTCCAGAGCGGTGTGTTGTGCCAAATTGGAGAATTTCTCATCCATCCGCAAGGGGATGTCCAAAACCGCTCGGTGAACTGGATAATAGATGACAACCGGGATGGAGCGATTCTCTTTCATCTGTCGGTCATAATACTCATCTTCAAGATTTTGATGTACTCTATTGGCTATTTGAAGCCCCAAAGCCTTCAGATTCTGCTCATGAATCATACTTATCTGGGCTCTTAGCTCTCGGGTAATCCCCCATGTATAGCTCCCATTCTGATAGCACGCTTCAACATCAATCTGTGCCAAAAGTTGATGCTGTCGAATATCGATCTCATCAAGCGGTCGTTGCGTTACTTCGTTAAACAAAATATTCTCTAAAAGCGGTGACATCGCAGTCGCAACCGCGTCAAGTATCGTCGATTTCCCCGCCCCGTTTTTGCCGATGATGATTGCACTTTCACCGTTCAAGTTTAGGTCAGCGGATGCAAAACCGCGATAATTCTCGAGCTTTAGATGCATCAGTTTCATGGGATCACCTCTTTAGTATCCTGCATATACTACTATGTAATTCTTCTCGAATTCCGAACCTTCTAGACATTTTCTCATAATAAGTCTGTCATAGTATATACCAATTTCGCTAAAACTCGATGGTTTCCCCCTCTTGAAAAATACGATAGAATAGATCATAGAATAGAGGAGGTGTGCAGCATGACCTGGTTTTACATGATTTTGGGGATTCATCTGCTCGCAGTCGTGATTAAGCTCGGCGTGCTGTTCTATATACCGGCGCTGAAAGACGTTGCGCAGATTCAAGCGTTTCTCGGCAAATACAAAATGATCGACCGCTACGCCAACTACTCGCTGTGGGCTACCGGCCTCGGCATGGTCGCCGTCACGTCGCTTGAGCTCTTGTTCCAAATGTGGCTGCTCGTCTCGATGCTGCTCTACACGCTGATCTTCTACATCATCAAGCGCGTCGTCATGGGCCGCATGGAGAAGATCATCGCTTCGAACAAAGTGTATGCGCGCGACGAGATTCGCACGCTGAAAGTAGAAAATTACTGCGTCATCGTCGTATCCGTTGGCCTGTTCCTCGCCATCGGCGGACTGATGATGACAAAACCGTTCTAATACAGCACCAGCACCAATACTAGCAAAAGCAAGAGTCCCTGCCCGAGGCAGGGACTCTTTTTATATGCTTAGCGGGTCTTCTTCGAGAATCCGCGCATGGATTTCGTGATGTTCTTCCACTTCTGCTTCTCTTGCGCCTGGGCGCGCGCATCGTCTTTGCGGGCCAAGTAGGCCAGTTCGCGCTGCATTTTGACGAAGTTGTTGTAACGCCCCTTGTCGAGCGACCCGTCATGCAAGGCGGATTTCACCGCACAGCCCGGCTCGCTGTTGTGGCCGCAGTCGCTGAAACGGCATGATTCGGCCAGTTCCACGATGTCGGCAAAGGAGTCGCTAAACCCTTCATCCGCTTCCCACAGCTGCAGTTCACGCATCCCCGGCGTGTCGATCATCAGGCCGCCTTGGGGCAGCGCGATCATCTCACGGTGGGTCGTGGTATGCTTCCCGCGGTCGTCACCTTCGCGCACCTCTTGCACGACCTGCACCTCATGGCCGACGAGACGGTTGGTCAGCGTCGACTTGCCAACGCCAGACGATCCGAGCAAGGCGACCGTCTGGCCCTCCCCTACATACGGAAGCAGTTCGTCGATCCCTTCGTTCATCACCGAAGAGATGACATGGACCGGCACGCCGATCGCGACACTCTCCACCTGCGCGACCTTCTCTTCGACATCGTCGCAGAGGTCCGCCTTGGAAAGAATGATCACCGGATTCGCACCGCTCTCCCACGCCATGATCAGATAACGCTCGATCCGGCGCACGTTGAAGTCGTTGTTCAAAGCATTGACGAGAAACACAGTGTCAACGTTACACGCGACAATCTGCTCCTCTGTCGTGTTCCCGGCAATCTTGCGGGAGAACTTGCTCTTGCGCGGCAAAACGGCATGGATCGTCGCCTTGCCTTCTTCCGGACGCACACTCATCACCACAAAGTCGCCCACCGCCGGGAAGTCTTGACGCCCGGTGGTCTGGAAACGGAACTTGCCCGACACGTCGGCGAGCAGGTCGCCCGACTCGGTGTACACGCGGTAGAGATGCTTGTGCTCCAGCGCCACGCGGCCTACGGTGTAGCCTTGGCCCGCGAACGCTGCGAAAGATGCTTGGAAAAAGGGCTTGAAGCCCATCGTTTGCAAATTAAAAGTCAATGTGGATTCCTCCTGGAATGGTTGATCGGATTCAAATTAAGAAACGCGATCACGGAGAAATCCCCTCTTTTGAGAATGTAGACAGCTGCCTTAAAGGAGGATCTCCGTGACCTCACCTGCAACGACATGGTTGGACACACTCTGCAATTTCACCATATTCAATCACTCCTTTAAGTAACTTAAAACTTAATTCTTATTATAGCATTTCCCAAGATTTTCTTCAAGCCCAAGTAAAAAGGCAGGTGCGCCTGCCGTTGATGGCGCACCTGCCTGTGACTTCTGCTACCCGTTGATCGTTTTCAAAACATCGAACAACTCATCGTTATCCGGCTGTTCCCCAATCGGGTGCACGTCGATAAAACGAACCACGCCTTCTTTGTCGATGATGAACAAAGCGCGTTCCGACATACCTTCATCGCGCAAGACGCCGTACTTCGTGGCGACTTCGCCATGCGGGTAAAAATCGGAGCAAAGCGGATACGTGATTCCGCCGACCGAACGCTGCCACGCCTCATGACTGGGGATGCTGTCGACGCTGATACCCAGAACCTGGGTATTATGCTCTTCAAAACGGGACAGATCGTCCTCGTAAGAAGGCATTTGCGCGCCTCAGACCGGGGTCCAGTCGAGGGGGTAGAAAGCGATAAACACGTTCTTCCCACGGTAGTCGGACAGCTTTACCGTACGGTCGCCATGAGCTTTCAACTCAAAATCCGGAGCCGCATCGCCGACTTTCAGCGTTTTGGTCTCAGTTGCGCCTTTTGGCATACCGATCCCTCCTTCCATTCTTCAAGTGCTTATCGAAACTGCACGGTGGTTGGATCACCATCATCCAGTATGACCCGCCGCGCATCTCCTTATTCTTAGCTGTACTGCGGGATCAGGCGCTTGCGCTTGTTGACGTGCTTGTCCGCGCCAAGCGCCGCCACCGCGCCGTCGGCCGCCGCGATCACCGCCTGCTTGAGCGGGGTCTTGCGCGCATCCCCGCCGGCAAAAACGCCTTCGACGCTGGTCTGGAGGTTGAAGTCGACTTCGATGTAACCTTCTTCATCGCGCTTCAAGGTGTCACCGATAAAATCGGTCGCCGGTTTGTTGCCCGCCACGTAGAGGAAAACGCCATGCACGTCGAACTTCTCCGTCTCGCCGCCTTCTTTTTCCACGAGCAGGCCTTCCAGCTTCCCGTCTTCTTCGCCAAGGATTTCTTTGACCCGGTGCGAGAAGAGGACTTCGATGTTGTTTTGCCCGTCGAGATCGTCGAGGTTGGCCTGGCCGGACAGCTTTTTGCCGGGGATGAGGAACAGGACTTTCTGCGCGAACTGGGCGATCGTTGACGCTTCAGACACCGCTTCTTCGTTGTCCCCGACGACGGCGACGGTGCGTCCTTCGAAGAAGGCAGCGTCACACGTCGTGCAATACGACACGCCGCGCCCGGCAAATTCGTCCTCGCCTTTCAGCTTTTTCGTGCGGCCGCGCGCGCCGACGGCGACGAAGATCGTTTTTGTTTTGATGCGGCCTTCCGGGAGCACAACTTCTTTGATGTCCTCGTCCACGTTCAGGCTTTGCACGTTGCCGCGCACAAACGTCGCTCCATATTCTTTCGCTTGACGGCGGATGCGGTCGACCAGCTCCAGACCGGTCAGTTCTTCATGCACGCCCGGGTAGTTGGCGATCTTGTGCGTGATCGCCAATGCGCCCGAAGCCGGGCCTTTGTCGACGACGAGGACTTTCAGCTTGCCCCGTGCCGCATAGACGGCTGCCGACGCCCCCGCCGGGCCGGAGCCGATGCAGACGAGGTCGTAGGTCTCGTCGTACATCGCCGGGTCGAGGTCGGTGAAGATCGCGTCTTGTGCCGCTTTTTCCGCTTCGATGCCCGCTTTATCGCCGCCTTCGACCTGCGCAGCCTTGATCATCTCTTCAGTGACGCCAAGGATCTGCTTCATTTTGTTCGGACGGTAGCCGATGACCGACTGATCGTCGATGAAGGTGACCGGCGTGGAGAAGATGCCTTTTTCATGCAGGTCGTTAAAATATGCTTTGTTCTCGATGACGTTGCGCTCTTCGTATGCGAAGCCCCAGTCTTTCAGCTCTTTTTTGATCTTGGCGCAGTAGTTGCAGCCTGTCGATGTGTAGACCACGATGTTCGGCACTGTGGGTTCCTCCCTTGAATGGTGCAGATAGCGTTAGCATGCCCTGAAGAGAAGAAAAACAGGACTGCTAGAGCAGTCCTGCCTTTTGCATCATTTTGTAGATCAGCGCAGCCGCTTCGCCGCGGTCGGTCACAGCCGACGGGCGAAGGTAGCCCTCAGAGCCGATCATGATCCCGGCTGCCGACAAGGTGTTAACTTTGTCGGTTGCCCATGACTGGATCTCCTTTGCGTCTTTAAAGGCGATCGGCGTGCCGCCTGCAGGCAGCTTTTGCTTGTATTTCAGCGCGTTGTAGATCATCACGGCGATCTGGTTGCGGTCGACAAATTCTTCTGGGGCAAATGTCCCGGTGCCGGTGCCGCTCGCCAAGCCTGCGTTGACCGCCGCGCCGACTTTTTTCTCATACCAGGCGCCCGCTTTCACATCGTTGAACGGCGTTTTCGATACTGCATCCGAAATGCCCAGCGCATTGACGATCAGCGTCGCCGCCTGCGCGCGGGTCAGCCGGTCGGACGGCGCAAAATGGTCTTTGTCAACGCCTTGGACGATCCCTTTTGTCGCCAGGGTTTCGATCATCGAACGTCCCCAATGCTTCGCGATGTCCGGGAAGGTGACAACCGTTGGTTCAGGCGGCTTCTCCTTGTAGGTGCGTGCCGCGTAGACCACTTGCAGGTCGTTCAGGTACACGGTGCCGTTCAGGTCGGCTGCCGGGCTTTCCGCGACGAGGTCGAGGTAGTCGAGCTTGAGCGGGAAGGCAGCGCCTGCAGGGAACTTCAAAGTGACGTACTTCCAGCCGCTCCAGTTGATGCGGACTCCATTGGCCGCCTGGACGAACGTGCCGTCTCCCTTTTCGAAGGAGCCGATCAGCTTCAGCCCGGAGTTGTCCCCGTAGACCCACATGCCGATGCCAACCGGGTTGACGGCAGCGTTGTCATTTTTCGCCGGAAGCGTCAGCGTGTTCACCGGGTAAAAGACGAACTGCTTCATGCCGGAACCGGCGGCAAAACGGTAGTTGAGCGCTGTCGAAGCGGTGTACGGCGCTCTGAACTGCTGGGTGCTGGTGGTCAGCGTCCCCACATCGCCCCAGCGGTCGGTGCGCTTCCACAGCGTTGCGTTGTCGAGCTTGTCGACCGTCTTTTGCACATAGCCGATAAAGACGTTGGCGCTCGCCGTCTTCGTGCCGATCTTGGCGGTGACGGTGGTCATGCCGTTGCCCGACGACTGCGCGGCGGTAAACGTGCCGTTCACGACCGTGCCGTAGGTCGAGTTGGACAAACTCCACGTCAGCAACTCCGGCTTCAGGGTGATGATTTCACCTGCTACCGTCCCTTTGGTCGTAAAGGTGTACGTCTCGCCGCCGGCAAGATCGACCACACTCGGGGTCAGGGTCAGGGAATCAACGCTGCTGTAGACGGTGACCGGAATCTCCGTCTTGGCCGCCGGGTTGGTCGTCGACGCGGCGATGATCTTGCCGGTGCCGCCCGTCTTCGCGGCGAGGAACAGGCCGTTTTGCGTGACGTTGCCAAGCGTGGACGGCTCGACGGAGTACGTCACAGCTTCGCCCGGCAGCGGGTTGTAATTTTCATCAAGCACGGAGTATTTCTTGGTGAGCTGCTTCTGCTCGCCGATGAACACTTTTACGCTCTCGCCCCAGTTGGTGACATTGGCGGGCGCGCCGAGCGGCGCGGTGCTGTAGACGAACAGGCCGTTGGCGATGCGGCGCTCACGGCCGTCCGACGGGTCGTTGACGACGGTGGCCTGCGCGGCGCCCGGCAGGCGCACCACCATATCGGTCGAACCGCCGCCGTCGAGCAGCATGGCGTGGGCCAGACCGCGCGATTTCATGTAGTTCGCCGCCTGCACGTAGCTCAAGCCGATCGACTCGGACGTCCGCCCGTCGACGACGAGCTGCAGCATCCGTCTGCCGTCTGCCGTCACACCAACGCCGGTGATCGGGCCGCGGTAGGAGGAGGAATTCGGCAGCGGCGGGTTGGGATCGGCGTAGTACTGCCCATCTTTGAGCAGGATCGGGCCGCCGCCGATCGCGTATTTCAGATTGGTGCTCGCAGGTGTCGTGCCGTACGCGAGGTTGATCAGATCGCCTTTTTGCATGTTTGCAGTGACGAAATTGATCGGGCCGCTGCCTTGGGCGATCAGCTTCACATAGCCCTGCGGCGGCGCTTCGGTCACCGTTTTCATCGGGTCGATCGACGTGACTTTGTAGCTGTTGTCCGGCTGCTTCTGCATCGTGACGATGGTCGCGTTTGAGACCATCTCCCAGTAGCCGAGCTCCGGGGTCAGGAGCACCATCTCATTTGGATAGGAGACCGGGTGTCCGTTTAATGCTTTGATCGAATAGGTTTTGCCATTGGTTGCTGTAACGGTGCCATTGAAAGCGTATTTTCCAATAATGACTTCATCATTAAAACCGATGCCCAGCACGGCTGTCTGGTTGGGGTGGTGCACCAACTGCCCGTTTTGCACCGACATCCCCAGCGCCATGCCGGAAGATTCCGATTCATAAAAATCGCCGTTGACGCCTGCGACCGCCCCGGTGCGGCGGGCCATGCCCGAAACCGTCTCGTTCGTTTCGTTCTCCAGCTTGTCCCCTGACATCACCGTCTTCACTTCCACGTTGGGATCGGTCAGGTTGACCCATGTTTCGTGCAGAACGATAGGGCCGCTGGTCGTGTCGTAGTTGATCGTCTGGTAGGTGACGCCTTTGGTCACGATCATCTGCTTGCTCTCCGTTTTGGACACGATCTCCGGCCAGGAATAGATCTGTCCGGCCGTCGCGGCAAATGCGCCGCTCGTCGTACCCAAGATCATCGAGAGCCCAAGCAGCATCGCGTGCGCCTTCTTCAGCCCTTGCTTGATCTTCACCGTTTTCTCTCTCCTATCAACCTATTTACAATGGTTTCAGGATACTAGATTCTGGGTATGAAGACCATAGGCTGATAGCCTTAAAAAGGAACAAGCATGCCCGATACTCCGGCATGCTTGCGATCTTTCATTTATTTCGCTTTTTGCTCTTTGCCCATCTGTTCGAGGTCGCGGATGCGCTCGGAGAGGGTCGGATGCGAGTAGAGCAGGATCTTCACGAGCGGCGACGGATTGGGATCGGACAGCGAGAGGCGGGACAGCTTCTGGAACGAGGTGATGCCAGACTGCACATCGCCGTCGGTAATCTCCACCGCATAGCGGTCGGACGCCTGCTCATGCACGCGCTGCATGTAATTTTCCGCCGGTCCGACGAGGAAGCTCAGCAGGCTCAGCACCAACAAGGCAACCGGAAGCGCTGCCAGGTCATGCTCCCCTTTCAAGCCCCACACGCCGCCCATAAAGCGCACGACTCGCGGATAGAGCAGCGATGTGAGATAGAACAAGGCGAGCATGACGACCAGCGACCCGGCCAGCCCCCACAGCATGTGGTGCATGACGTAGTGGCCCATCTCGTGGCCCATGATGAAAAGAATCTCTTCATCATCGAGCTTGTTCAGCGTCGTGTCCCACAGCACGATCCGGGCACTTGGTCCGATGCCGTTGACATAGGCGTTCAAGGCGTTGGTCTTCTTGGACATGTCAACTTCATAGACGTTCTCGCTCGGAATGTTCGCCTTATGCGCGAGATCGATGATTTGCGCTTTTAACTGCTGGTCTTGCAGTGGCTTGAAATCGTTGTACAGCGGGTCGAGCACCACCGGCTGAATGACGATCAGAAACAGCAAAAGCGGCACGGTCGCCGTCCACAGCCACAGCCACCAGCGCTTGGGGCTCTTTTTGACGATCAGATAGGCGATCCAGATCACCGGAATCGTCATCAGCGTGGAGATGCCAAAGTCGAGGAACAGCTCAGAAAACCAGGCGGACGGCGTCATGTTCGAGACCCCGTAGTTGACATCGATCATGTGCCGGTACCACGCCAGAGGCAGTTCGAGCAGGGTCGTGGCCAGTTGGAACAGCACGGTATACACGGTGACTTGCCCAAAAGTTGACCTCTTAAACAATTTGACTGCCGTATCCCGGAATCGGCCGGAGAGACCTGCCGCAAGCACGAACAGGAGGATCACCCATTCAAAGCCGAGATCTGCAAAATAGAGCGCTTCTTTGATCCGCGAAAAGTCTACCGTCCGTTTGTACTCCGCTTCCGACATAAACGACAGCGGATGCGCCTGTTCGCCTTTGACCACTGGAGTGACCACGCTTGCGTCGTTGTACACGTAGTGAGCGGTCCACAAACTGGCGAGCAAAATCAAAAAACAGAGCGGGAGCGTCAAGTAGGCGCGTTTCATCGTCTCTCCCCCCTTTCGTTCTTCTTGTCCACACTCCATCCTATGCACCCGTCATGGTAGGATAGAAGCAAAGGAGGCGTACGCGAATGAAAGTTTCTTTAGACATTGTGGTTCGTTCGACCGAAATTGATGTGAACGGACATGTGAACAACGCCAAATATCTGGAGTACCTCGAATGGGGCCGTGAAGAATGGTACGAGCGATCCGACCTGCATTATGATGAGTTCACCAAGCTTGGCGTGCAGACCGTGACGGTGAACATCAACATCAACTACCGCAAAGAATGCAAGCAAGGCGACCTCTTGAAGATCACCACGACGCCCGAGCGGATGGGCAACACGTCGTACTCACTGAAGCAGGAGATCCACAACCAGAGCGGCGAACTGGTCGCCGATGCGATCGTCACATCGGTCGCAATGGACATCGAGACCCGCAAAGGCCGCCCAGTGCCGGACGCGCTGCGCAAGCTGTTTGCGTAACATTTTCAGATTCGCTGTCACAAAGTCCCCCTTGGCGGTGTCTTCCCTGTGAAGATGCCGGAGGGGGATTTTTGATGCAGCCTTTGCTGGAAGTCAAACAATTGAGCAAAACATACGGCGGGCGTACTGTCGTGCAAGATCTGGATATGACCATTTATCCCGGTGACATCTACGGGTTCCTCGGGCCAAACGGCGCCGGGAAAACGACGACGATCCGGATGATCCTGGGTCTGATTCAAAAGTCGGGCGGCGAGATTTTATTTGCCGGACAGAAGATGGAAGAGCTGCGCGACCCGTTTGCCGAGATCGGCTGTCTCGTCGAAGCGCCGGGGCTGTACCCGAACCTGACGGGTCGGCAGAATCTCGCCTTGTTCCAAAAGCTGCGCAAAAAGCAGGACAAGGCGCGGATGGAAGAGCTCTTGGAGATGGTTGACCTGAAACAAGCGGCCGACCAGAAAGTCAAAGCGTATTCGCTGGGCATGAAGCAGCGTCTGGCGATCGCCATCGCCCTGCTGCCCAACCCGCGGCTGCTCGTGCTCGACGAGCCGACCAACGGGCTGGACCCGGCAGGCATCCGCGAGATGCGCGCCTTTTTGAAAAAGCTGGCCGGGCAGGGCATGACGATCCTGATCTCGTCCCACCTGCTCGATGAGATCGAAAAAGTGGCGACCCGCCTGTGCATCATTCACGGCGGCAAGCAGGTGCTGGAAGCGCCGTTGGAGCAGCTGTTGCAATCACACCGCGACTTGGAGATCGTGACCGCACAGCCGCAAGCGGTGTTTACGTTTGTCACAGGCTGGCTGAAAGCTCGCGGCCATTCGGCAACAACTCGCCTCGCCGACGGAAAAGTGCTGATCGAAAGCTTCCCTGACGATTCGGCGCTGCTCAATGCGGCGATGGTGCAAAGCGGGCTGCCGATCTCGGAGCTGCGCATGCAAAGCTCGCGACTGGAAGACATGTTTATGACGATCACCGAAGGAGGACAAGCGCATGTGGGCCGTGTGGCAGGCGGAAGCGTATAAGTATTTCAAAACGAAACTCTGGTGGGGCACGTTGCTGTTGATCGCAGTACCGCCCCTGCTCAATCTGCTGCTCTGGATCGAGCAGATGAGCCGCGAACCGCAGTTTGTGCTGACTTTTGCTGAGGCCAGTCAGCAGAATCTGTTCCTGATCGCGATCCTGTTTGGGCCGCTGGTGGTCTGTCTGCTCAGCACGCTCTCGATCACTTCGGAAACGCAAAACGGGACGCTGCGCTATGTGCTGACTTCGCAGATCAAGCGCTGGCAACTGGTGCTTGGCAAAGCGCTGTGGGTGCTGGCCTGGAACTCGCTCCTGCTCCTGTTCGCCTACTTGCTGAACCTCGCCCTCGCCGCCATGTTTGGCGCGAGCGGCACGATTCCTTTTGTCGATACGCTGTTGTCATGGCTGGTGCTGTCCGCATCGCTGGCGGCGATGATTCCCGTCTATCTGCTGATGTCGCTGTTGATCCCGAACTTTTTTGTGCCGGTCGGGTTTGCTCTGGTCGGGACATTCCTCGGGTTGATCTTATCGTCTTCAAAATATATCGCGATCTATCCGTTTACCTCGTCGACCATCTTCCTGATGCTGCTGCAAGGAGATAAACTGGAGATGGAATTGGTCGGCACGCTGCCGGTCTGGATCGGCGTGTTGTGCACGTTGGGGATCGGCGGGCTGCTGCTGACGACGATCTTGTTTCAGCGTAAAGACGTCGCGCATTGAACATACTACCTTCCATTAGAAGGGAGGGTTCTGCATGCGCCGCATCCTCTTGGGATTCGCGCTGCTCCTGCTGGCGACGGCCCGGCCTGCTCTGGCGGAAGGCACCGTCCAGCCGCTGGAAGACGGACTGTATGCGTTCAACAGCGTCGACACGCGGCACGGGCCGCAATGCGTGGAGTATGCGGAGCGCTACTACGTGACGCGTTACCCCGGCACATTCCCCTACCACAACTCGGGGCCAGGCGCCTATGACATCTGGGAAGGGATCGCCGATGCGAAAGACGTCGGCGGCTGGGCAGCGTATCGCCAGCATTTTTCAGCGTATGAAAATGGCACGACCTGCCCCCAGCCGGAGGACATGCTGCTCTATGACCGCACGCGCGGCTATGGATGGGGACATGTCGCGATCATCGCCGAAGTGTACCCGGCCACCGTCGTGATCCTTGAGCAAAATTACGGGCACGATACGTTGCGGGTCATTCCGATGGTCGAGCACCGCATTCTCGACCGCGGTGTGAAAGGCGTGGTGCGTTTAAAAGCGAACGATGCGCAGAACGAAACATAAACAAAAGGAATGCTGGCCGTCACAGGCTCAGCATTCCTTTTTTAGTTCCAGATAGGCACGGCGAATCCAACTGGTCTTGTGCAGCAGGATCTGTTCAATCTCCGCTTGGGAGAGATGCCCGTTTCGGTATTTCCAAAGCTCAAAGCCTAGCATCATCAAGGTGTTATCGAGCATGCAGGCGGTAAACGCCCGGTCAAAATCGGCAGTCACTGCCCAGCCCCGCTGTTGCAGCTCGCGGCGAAATGCGGTCAAGGCAAAAACATGCAGCTCATCATCCAGCACGTCCTGCAGCAGGATCGACAAGTCGCGCTGCGGCACAGCCAGCGAAGCGTATTCCCAGTCGATCAGGCGGATGCGCCCGTCATCGAGCAGGATGTTCTCCATGTGCGGGTCGCCGTGCGTAAACGTCTGCTGCCCGGCGACATACTCCGGGTAGCGCGGGTAGAAAAACGCTTCGATCTCGCGCAGCTCCGCGATCAGCCCTTCGTCCACGCCCGGCAACCTGCCCTTTTGTGCTTCCAGTTCCCGAAACGCATCCTGCGCAAAATCGATCGAGGAGTGAAACGGGTACGGAGACACGACCCCCGCCGCTTCCCATTCCCTGCTTGCCCCGGCCAGCGACGCATGCAGGTCGGCCAGCAGCGTCACCACCTCCGCCAGCAGTTCGCGTTTGGCAGCCGGGCCGCTTTTTTGAAAAAGGGGCTTGAGCGCCGTCCCCGCTTCTTCGATCAGAATCCCAACTTCCGGCACGATGCCGTACAGCTTCGGCACCCCGTGCGGTAAAAGCGGCACCACCCGTTCGTAAAAGGACAGCTCTCCGCTCCGGCCCGGCGCAAACTGCTTGTAGACAGCCCGCAGCTCACCACCCGTCTCATCGCGCAGGCGCAGGCGGAACAGCGAGCCTGTAAAGCCGCCCTGCACCTGCTCCCGAGTGAGCAGTTCCCACCCTTTTTCTTGAATCAATGCTTGCAATCGGTCCATCTCTACACCCTCTTCATTCGCCAAAAAGGCTGCCCGCAATCACGCAGGCAGCCTTTCGTACGCAGTCAAAATTATTGAAAATGGCGGTGTCCTTCGCCTGCTTGCTCAACTCGTTGCGCCCAGTTGAGAAAGTCTTTTCCGTTGATCAGCTCGGTGTCATCCGTGTAGTGGGAGTCCAGTTTGCCGCGATGCACCAGTTCCTGCACGTCAGCAACGGTGATTCCCGCACGGTCTGCCAGTTCAAACAGCGTATACTGCCTGTCGCGATGAATGCCTCTCGTCTCCATGGGCCGTTCCCCTTTGCAAGAGAGTTTACCACGGGTGTGTACCCTCTCTTAACATACCGACCGGAGAACGGAAATATGCGAATCTACTTCAGCACAACATCCCCTTGAAACAGCGGATGTTCCTGCACGTATTTGGAGATCAGCGGATCAACCGCCTCTTTCGACGCGATCGTCCAGGAAGCGAGATGGGTGCCGCATTCGACCGCCTGCTGCAGCGAATGGCCGTGCACCAAGCCAAATACAGTGCCGGCAAAAAACGAATCGCCGGCACCGGTGGTGTCGATGACCTTGGTCGGGACGACCGGCACGTAACCAAATGCATCGGTGGCGCGGTTGTAGAAGACAGAGCCTTGTGCGCCCATCGTGATCACCGACGTCTTCAGGCCGCCTGCGGTCAAGTCGCGGGCTGCCAGTTTCGCCTCTTCGATCGAAGTGATCGAGATGCCGTAGACTTCTTCAACTTCCTGCTGATTGCAGATGAACATCGCCATATCGTCGATCAGCGAGCGCTTGCCCATCAACACATCGAGGTTGCCGACGATGCCGTATACCGGCACATTATATTGTTTCGCCCACGCGAAGATCGCCTGCACGACCAGATCGTTCAGGTCGAGCTCGACGACAACCGCGTCGGAGTTCTTCACGATCTCTTCCCCCTGGCGCAGGAGCAAATCTTCCAGCTTGGACAGGTCCGGTTTTTGCGAGACGGAAGCGACCAACGAGCCGGCGCCGTCGAGGATCGCCAGCCACTGCCCCATGCCGTTGTCCGTTTTCACCATCCGCGATGTCTTGATGCCGATGCTCTCCAGTCGCGCTGCGACCTCTTCCCCCTGTGCGGTGTTGGCTACCGAGGAGATAAACTCCACGCTGCCGCCCGCGCGGCCGATCGCTTCCGCTACGTTGCGGCCGACGCCGCCGTGTGCAAATTCAACATGACCGACGTTTTTTGTATCAGAATTGACCTTGCCGTTCGCATAACCCTTAATGTCTACGAATACGGTGCCGATCACTGTAATCGCCAAGGTAAAGTCCCCCACTTTTAGCTGAATATAGTAGTCTCACATTGGATACTTGTGACTCTATTATACTTGACTCTTTCACAAATCCCTACTCATTTTTGCACATTACAAAAAAGAGGTAAAGAGTCTGTAAAAAAAGACCCCTCCCGCGAGTGCGGAAGAGGTCTTGAGCGGTATCACCGTACTTATTTGTAGATTACGATGGAACCAACCGATTTGTCAGCAGCTTGGCCGTTGACGCGAACTTTCAGGCCGTAGTTGTTTACGTTGCGGCCTGCATCCGGCATGAAGGTGTTCGAGAAGGAGTTGCTGTCATCGAACAGGGAAACTGCCGGCTTGGATTGAGCGTACAGAGTTTGTTCCGGGTATACCAGATCCAGTGCGGAGGTCGGGTTCAGGCCGAACGCAGCGTCACGGATGTGGTAACGGGTGGAAGCTTGAATGCCAGTGCTCCATTTGAGGTCTTCTTCAACGTGTGCATCAACAACGCCGAGGAAGCCGTCGCCCGGGTGGATACCGGTCCAGTTCTCGGTGAAGGACGGGTCAACGTACCATACCACGAGACCGCCATCGTAGGACATCAGGGATGCGCCACGGCGGATGTTCTTCAGACCCATGTCTACGCCTGCATGGTTACGCCATTCGAGCAGGTAGTAGTGGTCGGAGTAGATGTTGCCGTCCGACTTGGTGAAGCCGTCGAGGGTGAAGGAGGAAGTGCCTTCTGCACCGTCGTTGAGCAGCTCAGCGCCGTCAGCGGTTACTTTCACGTTGTCAACGTAGATACCCGCTTCGGAAGTGCCCCAGTCGGTGATGTAGCGAACTGCTACTTGGATCTGCTTGCCAGCGTATGCGGACAGGTCGAAGGATTGCTTCGTCCAGCCGTTGGAGTTACCAGTCAGACCCGGCAGGTTGGACAGAACGGTCGGGTATGCGCCCGAAACTGCGGAAGAAGTGGTGTTTGCGTTGCCGATCGACTTCCAAGTTGCGCCGTTGTCTTCAGATACTTGAACGAATGCGAAGTCCCAGTCTTGCTCGATCTTGTACCAGGAATCGAACTCGAGCGTTGCGGAGGTCTTGCCGGTCAGGTCAACGGAAGCCACCATGTTGGTGTCGATCTCGTCGCCTACGCCGCCGAAGAACTCATAGGAACCGCCAGCCGGCGTGTTGACCGGAGTGGTCTTTTGCGGCAGGTTTACTTGAACGGTGTTGCCGTTTTGACCGTTCGGGGAGTTGCCTTGGTCAAGCAGGAACTGCGAGCCCTTGGAGGAAACTTGATCCCAGTTTACAACGGTCGGAGCTGCCCAGTTGCCGCCCAGGTAGGAAGCAAAGTAAGACTTCGCCCACGGGGAGAAACCGGTCGGCTCGGTGCCGCCAATTTTACCAGCCCAGGAGCCGGATGCCATGATCGACCAGTAAGCAACCGTTTCACCGGTACCGGAGTAGATGGTGTCGTACTCGTCCGGCAGACCGAGGTCGTGACCGTATTCGTGTGCGAATACGCCAGTCGCGCCGTCTTCCGGCATCATGGTGTAGTCGTAGAAGCCCGGGAGACCTTTGCCCAGACCGTCCGGATCGACGAAGGATGCGGAACGGTGCGACCAGATTGCGTTGTCGCCCAATGCGCCGCCGCCAGCTTCTTGACCTACGCCGGAGTGGATGATCATCAGGTGGTCGACAAGGCCGTCCTTCTCCATGAGGTTGCCGTCGCCGTCGAGATCGTGCGGATCTTCGAAGTCGTAGTCGGACAGCGGAATGCCTGCCGCTTTAGCAGCTGCATAAGTGTCTGCAACGAGTCGCTTGGAGCCGCCCGGAGTTACGTTGTCGTGGCCGGAAGCGCCATCTTTACCGTAGAATGCTGCAGTGCCCGGAACTTTCAGCCAGCCGTATGCTTTACCTTCGACAGAGTAAGTGCCGCCGGATTGTTGCTCATAGAATTGCTTCATAGATACGAAGTTTTCGCCGTTCGGGCCTTTTACACCGTTCGCGCCGAAGATCATGTCTTCGAAGTGCTGCAGGTTGTAATCGGAGTAGAAGTTGTCCGTTTCGTCCGACGAGATGTTGTTGTGTGCAAAGTCGGAGTACTCAACGTTCAGTACGAGTACTTTGTCCTTGCGAACCGGGCCGTTGTAAGTGGTTTCTTTAACCGGGTCCGGAGTGCCCTTCAGATGGCCTTTTTTCTTGCCGTTGCCGTTCAAGAGACCATTGTTGAACGCCTTATGTTTAGCCGATTCGGAAGCCTTTACTTTTGCTGCCAGCGGGTCGGATGCTTTTGCATCGCCAACTTGCTTCCCTTTGAGCTCCAAGTATGTCTTCAAGATGCCTTTTTTCTGCTCAGCAGTTGCCCCTGCCGGAATTACCCCTTGCTTCTCCAGAGACTTGATGATCGCATCTTCGTTGACGATCGCCAGGTCCAGAGTGCTGTTCGAAACGGTCGAGCCGGTGGTGCCTTGTGCCATTGCAGTACCGCTCAGCAGGGTACCGGCAATGAGTGCGCCAGAGACGCTGAGTGCCAGAAACTTCTTCATTAGTGCTCCCCCTTTTGTATCTCTTTCCTACAGGTCTGAGTATAATAGACTGAATCTTCTAAGTCAACAATATTTTTATTTTATTTTATGCTCGTTAAACATAGATAACGGCATTACAATCGACACGTTAGCGCTTTACTTAGTTCCAGCAAATGGGACTCTATTTTCTACTCTATAGGTAGCGAAATCTCGCAAACTGTCGTAGAGTGTACAGTGGAGCAAGTTTAACAGACAACTAAAGGGGATTTAGCAATGAAGAAAGCCCTGCTCGCAATCTTGCTGGCTGCGCTTGTTGCGCTGCCGATTCAAGGTCAGTCGCGCACCAACTCGTTTCCCAGTCATGATAAACACCAGGCACTCCTGCGCTTGGAAGATGTGTCGCCGGGCGGCAAATATGCCACCTTGGACGACCTCGGGCGCCTGCGTGCGGTGTTCGAATATTTGCAGGCTGAAGACGTGCCGTTCCACCTCGCCGTCATTTCGCGCTCGAAGCTGTGGAAGGACGGCGCGTGGGTGGAAAAAGGAATTGATGATCCCAACCCCGATGAGCATCTGCAGAAGTTTAAAGAGCTGTTGCAGAAGGCGCAGCAAAACGGCGCGGTGCTCGGCATGCACGGGTACACGCATCAATATGGAGATGTCAAACGCGGCGACGGCTGGCACGACACCGGCGTCGGCTATGAATTTGCCATCGAAGACGCGCCGGAGACGTCCACCGTCCCCTATGCGGTCGAGAAGATTTCCAAAAGCCTCGCCGCCTTTGAGAAAGCGGGCCTGACGCCGGCGTTCTGGGAATCGCCGCACTATCAGGACACGCGTGAACAAGAAGAGGCGTTTCGTTCGTTCATGGGCGTGCTGTATCAGCCGGACTACTTTTCATTGAAGTCGTTCAAAGACCAGGTCGTCTATCAGGATGAAAATCTGTACGGCGAAACGACGCTTGGCTCGGTCTACGTGCCCGCTCCGCTCAGCTATGTGACCGGACCGAAAGACGTGGAGCGCATCTTGGAGAAGACGGAACATTTCCAAGGCCTTGGCGCCGTGTTTTATCATTCGTTTAAGGAATATGACGCGCTGGAAGCGGTGACCGGCACGGACGGCAAACCGCTGATCCGCGACGGTTTGCCTGTCTACCAATACAAGCAGGGGTCAAACACCCAGCTGCAGCAGATCGTCCACGGCATGCGCGAACAGGGCTGGACGTGGCTGTCGCTGCACGATGTGCTGCCCTTCTCCCCCGCTCATCGGATCGACCTGCCGCTTGGCACCACGACCGAGCACCTGTTGTTCGGCGATGTGAGCGGCAGCAAGCAGGAAGCGCTGGTTGTCGTCGACAGCGTCGGGAAAGTCTCGGTGCTGCAAGGCAACTTCAACTGGCCGCGCAACCGCTCGCAGTCTCCGTTTGCCACTTGGCTGCAGAGCGGGCTGGACGCGGAAGATACGCCGCTGCTCGCCGATGTGAACGGCGGCGGTGTGGCCGACTTGATCGCCTACCACCCGGAGAGCGGCGAGGTGAACGTGTATCTGTCCAACACGCTGGGCTTCGATGCGGGCAAGAGCTACGGCACGGTGCGCAGCGGTTTGAAAAAAATCGCCGCGGACGACTTGAACGGGGACGGGCTCGCCGACCTGCTCTTGCAGGATGAACAGACGATCACAGCAGCGTTTCAGGATCAGCAGAAGTTCCAACCGCACGGAACGGATACGCTGTATCTGCAGCATGATGATGCGCAGATGCTGACCGGTGATGTGAACGGCGACAAGCGCCCGGAACTGATCTTGTATTCGCCGTCCGACCGGCAGTTGGACGTGTATGCGATCACTGCTGACGGCGGTTTTAAGCATCTCAAAGCGTTTGAAGTGCCACAACCGAAACGGGACGGACAGGCGGTGCTGGGCGACACGAACGGGGATGGACTTCAAGATGTGGTGATCAATGACGGGTCGCACGGCATCTGGGAGATCTGGCAAGGGGATGCGAAAGCGCTGCTGAAGCCGCACGACAACTTATACGGCCCTTGGGCGCGGGGCGAACGGACTGCGTTTTCCGCCGATCTGGACGGCAATGGCAAGGCGGACATCGCTTCGTTTGACAGCGAGCAAGGGGTGCTCGACATCTCGCTGTCGTTCCGCAGAGCCAAATAAACAGCCCTATAGAAAAAGGAGTGCGTCTGCTGCGCACTCCTTTTTTGTACGGGTCTAATTTTAATAATTTTTCATAAGATTAAAAATGTTGGGACGAGACAAATTATCATAGTGAGGGGATCATCAAATGAACAAAAAAACATCCGCTTTCCTGGCGCTCGCACTCGGGTTGACCACCGTGTTTGGCGCGACGGCAGGCACCGGCCACGCGCAAGAAGCTGTGCAGGCACAAAAATACCTCGTCGTCTTTAAAGACGCCGCGAAACTCCCGGCCGGCTACACGCAGGCGATCGAAAAAGCGGGCGGCAAAGTCAACCGCTCGATCGACAAGCTTGGCGCGGTGGAAGTTATCTCCGACAATCCGGATTTTCTGACGGCGATCAAAGGCTCCAGCCTCGTGCAAGACGCTGGCGTTCAACATACGATCTACCCGGAGCAAGCGGTCGACAAAGAGATGTTCACCGGCTCTGCGTTTGGCAGCGGGCATGACCTCTATGAGCAGTATCAATGGGATATCAAGCAGGTGACCGGCAACGGCGCGGCCTGGGACCTGCCGGGCGGCACCGGCGCCAGTGACAAGGACATCGTCGTCGCGATCGTCGACACCGGGATCGACTACACCCACCCGGACATCCAAGCGAACTTCGCGTACGGCAAGTCGTTTGTGCCGGGCATCTCCGACCCGATGGACGAGGACGGCCACGGCACGCACGTCGCCGGTTCGATCGCCGGCAACGGCCGCGTCCTCGGCATCGGGCCGAACCTGAAAGTCGCGGCGTACCGCGTGTTTGGCCCGACCGGCGGCGCAGCCACCGCCGACATTGCCAATGCGTTGATGACGGCAGGCGATGATAACGTCGACGTCGTCAACATGTCGCTCGGCGGCTACGACTGGTTCCAAGACCCGAACTTTGCGACCAAAGACATCGCAGCCGACGTGCGCCTGTTCAACCGCGCGATCCAATACGCGATCCAAAAAGGCGTCACCGTCGTCGGCTCGTCGGGCAACGCCAACCTCGACCTGAGCTCGCCGGGCCAGATCTCCAAAGAGGACGGCAACAACGGCGCGACGCACCGCTCCCCGTCTTCGCAAACGATGATCCGCGTGGCGGCGAACGGCTATGAGCTGAACCGCACCTACTATTCCAACTACGGCGTCGGCAAAATCGATGTCACCGCACCGGGCGGCGACTACGGCACCGCTTGGCTGGCGACGCGCGACACGTCGCTTCGCAACCCGAACCTGCGCTGCCTGTCGAGCGTGCCGGGCGGTTACGCGTGGTACATGGGCACCTCGATGGCCTCGCCGAAAACGGCAGCTCTGGCCGGCCTGATCATCGCGCAACACGGCAAAGACGTGCTGTCGCCGTCCCAAGTCAAACACATCATCCAATCCTCGGCGACCGACATCGGCAAAAACGGCTATGACGGCGAATCCGGCTTTGGCCTGATCAATGCGGTGGAGGCGCTGAACTAGACCAAACGGATCGGATCGACAAGAAACGCAGACACAGAAAAAGAGGCCGCAGCCCGGCCTCTTTTTTATGTATCTTATGAAATTAGCGGTGCAGCACATCGGTGAACGCCTGATAGCCTGATGCCTGGCGCGCACTTTCCCACTCGCTGTCGTCTTCGATGTCGATGATGTTCCACCAGCCCTCGCCGAGGTCATCCGCTTTCAGCAGGTACGCTTCCCGCGCTTCGGACAAGCGCAGGCAGAGGATGTAGGAAACGCCGCTCACGGCAAACACCTTCGCCGCCTCATAATCGAAGACCCCTGTTCCGGCACCTCTAGGTGCAGTTGCTGGCCTGTGATAACCTCCAGATTGTCCTCCATAAACCCGATCTCGTTTCTCATCCCCTCGACTCCTCTCCAGTATACAGCCGTTTCAGCCCGCAGTGGTTGCCACAGGCCCCGGCTGTCAGTTCTCCGCCGCAGCGGCATGTTCCATCGTCCGGCAACGGGTCCAGCCAGACGTATTCGCCGAGCGCTAACCTGTACAACGGAAGCAGCACGCGCTCCCGGTAGCGCAACAGCTGTTTTTCCACCTGTTTCGAACGGTGCGCCTGATGATGGCAGCCCGCGTCGAGACAGATCCCGTTGTCTGCCGTGCCCAAGCCGCCTTGAGCCCGCGGGATGATGTGATGAACTTCCCGCCCCGGTTTGCCGCACAGCACACAGCGCTCCCGGTCGCGCTCGCGGATATGAGTGCGCACCAATGGGCTGAAATCGTTGCGCTTGGTCTGTTCCTGACGCTGTTCACGCTGCCGGCGTTTGGAAAGCGTTTCATCCATCCCCATCACCTCCCTGTCTCTCCCCTTTACACTACCAAAAAGAAAAGAGACCCGCAAAGGTCTCCTGTCAGTTTCCTATTACTTCATTTCCTTCTATCTCAGTGTCCCTCCATGAACAGCAGCGCCGCGCCGACAACACCGGCGTCATTGCCGAGCGTCGCCAACTCGATCTTCGTGCCGCGCACAACGCGGGGCAGCGCGTAGTTGGCAAACGCTTCCCGCAATGGCAGCAGCAAGGCCTCCCCCGCCTGCGACACGCCGCCGCCGATGACGATCACCTGCGGATTGAGCGTGGTGCCGACGTTGGCGAGGGCCAATCCCAAGCGGTCGATGGCGTAGGCAATGACTGCGGAGGCGACCTCATCCCCTTTGGCAGCATGGTCAAAAATGACCCGGGTGCTGAGCGCCGCTTCTTGGCGCAGTGAGGAGGGATGGCCTGCTGCCAGCCGCGCATTCACCGCCGCCACGATGCCGGTCGCCGAGGAGATCGTCTCCAAACAGCCGCGCCGCCCGCAGTTGCAGCAGCGTCCGTCCGGTTCGAGCGTGACATGGCCAATCTCGCCGCCCATGCCGCTTGCCCCGCGCACGATCTTGCCGTCGATGATCACGCCGCCGCCAACACCGGTGCCAAGCGTCACGCACAAGACGTCACGCGCCCCAAGTCCGCCCCCGGCTCGCGCTTCGCCAAGCGCCGCCACATTGGCGTCGTTGTCGATCCGCATCGGCAACTGGCCGAGGCGCTGCTGCAGTTCGCCCAGCAGCGGGACGTTGTGCCAGCCGAGGTTGACCGCCGTCTCGACATAGCCGGTCTCGGCATCGAGAAACGCCGGCACGCCAAAGCCAAGACCTGCGAACTCCGTCAAGGACAGCCCGGCCCCTTGCGCAAGGTCGCGGACCAGCCCGGCGATGCTGTCGATGACCCGGTCTGCGCCGAGCTCCGGGGAGGTGTCCCGCTCTATCCTGCTACGCATGCGGCCGTCCCCGGTGACCACCGCTCCCTTGATCGTGGTGCCGCCGATATCGATCCCGATAAACTGGCGCATGACTCCCACTTCCCCCCGCTAAAAACGCCACATGACGGGATCATGTGGCGTTGCTTGCTCGCTGATACATATGTATGCAAGCGCGGGGCTGATTTGTCTGTTAAAAAATCGTCTGCTCCGTCTCGGCGTTGAAGAGGTGGATGCGCTCCGTGTTCAGCGCCATGGTGACGGTCGAGCGCGCCTTGATCGCAGAATGCGCCGGTACGCGGGCGATCATCGTCTGGCCGTGCAGGTTGAGGTAAACGTACGACTCGGCGCCAAGCAGTTCGACAACTTCAACTTCGGCGGTGAGCTGCGCGCTCCGGGCTGCGTCTGCATGGGTCAGATCGTCATGCAGGTTCTCCGGACGGATGCCGAGGACGACGCTTTTGCCGATCACGCCCGCCTCGCGAAGCAGCGATATGCGCTGCTCTGGCAGACGAACGCTCAAACCTTCCGTGCGGAAGTGCAGGGCGTCGCCTTCTTCTTCCAGGGTGCCGTTTAGGAAGTTCATCGCCGGCGAACCGATAAAGGAGGCGACAAACATGTTGTCCGGGCGGTTGTAGATCTCCTGCGGCGTGCCGACCTGCTGGATGATGCCGTCTTTCATCACGACGATGCGCGTGCCCATCGTCATCGCTTCCGTCTGGTCATGCGTGACGTAGATGACGGTGGTCTGCAGGCGCTGGTGCAGCTTGGCGATCTCGGCGCGCATCTGGACGCGCAGCTTGGCGTCGAGGTTGGAGAGCGGTTCGTCCATCAGGAACACTTGCGGTTCGCGGACGATGGCGCGGCCGAGCGCAACGCGCTGGCGTTGACCGCCGGAGAGCGCGGCCGGCTTGCGGTTGAGCAGATGTTCGATGTCGAGGATCTTCGCCGCATCGCGGACGCGGGCGTCGATCTCCGCCTTGGGCACTTTGCGCAACTTGAGGCCAAACGCCATGTTTTCATAGATCGACATGTGCGGGTACAGCGCGTAGTTTTGGAAGACCATCGCGATGTCGCGGTCTTTGGGATGCACGTCATTGACGAGGCGGTCGCCGATCCACAGCTCGCCGTCGGAGATGTCTTCGAGACCTGCGATCATCCGCAAGGTGGTCGACTTGCCGCAGCCGGACGGGCCGACGAGGACGAGAAATTCCTTGTCCTGAATGTCAAGATCAAAATCTTGAACAGCCGTGACATCGGCCGAATAGCGTTTGTAGACATGTTTCAGTTGCACACGAGCCATTTTATGTAACCCCATTTCACGTTTTCTGAATTGTTAGGTTCAGTATAACGCGCCGGGGTGAACGTGACGATTAGACAGAATGCACAAACCTACCTCTTCCCGCTTGTGCAGCCTGTCTTGACCAGCAGCAAAGCCAGCCAGAGCGTCCAGCCGTCGAGCGGACGGCGCGGGTCGCAGCCGGTCAGCTCGTGGATGCGCTCCAAGCGGTAGAGCAACGTATTGCGATGGACAAAAAGCGCCCGGGCCGTCTCCGCGACCCCCTGCCCGTTTTCCGCAAACACCGCTGCCGTCTCCCGCAGTTCTGGCGTCAAGGCTTCCAGCACGTCTGGGGGCAGGATCTCCCGCACAAACTTCTCCCGCACCGTCTGCGGAGCCCCGTAGAGCAGCCGGGCGATCCCGAGGCGGTCATAGTCATGCACCGCCCGTTTCCCTGGCAACAGCTTGCCCGCTTCCAGCGCGAACTCCGCCTCTTCCTTGGCACCGGCCAACTGATGCAGGCTCCGCGCGCCCGACACTCCGGCGCGGCTCAGCAAGAACAGTTCCGCACCCAGCGTCTCAATCCAAGCAATGACGGTATCAAGCAGTGAGGATGCCTGCGCCAGTTGCCCTTGCTCCAGCTCATCATGCATCTGCACCTCTCTTGCACGAACGTCCCGCACTTGCGCTGTTTGCTCATGCACATTCTGGACTGGCTCGAGCGGAAGCAGCACCCAAATACGCTGGCCGCCTTGCTGGCCCACCACCGCCTGCTCCGTCCCGATCAGCTCTTGGAGCAGAAGTACCGCCTCTTCTGCCAGCTCTGCCGCAGCGGCACGGGCGAACTCCAGCAGCACGATCCTCCCGGCAGCGTCGCGCGCCCAGCCGAGCTCTTGCAGCCAGGCGGCCAGCGCATCTCCGTCCGCCTCGCGCTCGCCGCACAGCCATTGTGCCGCCTGCCGCCGCGCATCAACTCCGCCGGTCACCGCACCTGCATACAGCGCCAACAGCTCGGCCACCGCAAGGGGCAACGCCGCACGCTCCACACGCAGCTGCTGCTCTGCATTCAGCGGGATCAGCCACGAATCGTTGACATAACAAATCTCTTTTGCAACCTGTTCTCTCCGCTCCACACGGCCATACTCCTGCAGCGCAGCAGCCAGACGCTCCATGCTGCTCATCCGGCCGCCCCCTCCTGCACTGGCGCTTGTACCGACTGGACCAGACTCATCTGCTGCCAGCGCTTCGTCCGCCAGCGCCAGAGCATCAGCAGCCCGCGCAGCCACTCATCGACGATAAACGCCGCCCAGACGCCGACCAGCCCATACCCGAGATAGATCCCGAGCAGATAAGCCAGCGGCACCGACACGCCCCACATCGACAGGATGCCGAGGTAGACCGGAAACTTCGCGTCTCCTGCCGCCCGCAGCGACGAGATGACAACGAGATTAAACACCCGCCCCGGCTCCAACAGGATCGTCATCAGGATCAGCGTGCTGCCCAGCGCCACAATATCGGCGTCATCTGTAAACAGCCCCAGCATATTCTCCCGAAACAGCGACATCACACAGGCCATCCCAAGCGACACCATGATCCCGATCTTCAAGCTCTTCAAACACGTCCGATACGCCGTCTCCTGCTCCCGCGCCCCGACCAGATGCCCGATCAGGATCTGCGTTCCCTGCGCGATCGCCATCGAAAACAGATAGATGAACATCATCAGATTTTGCGTATACACTTTCGTCGTTAACGCCCCGATGCCGATCATCGTGATCAAAAACGTGATCATCACCTGGGACGACATATACGACAGATGCTCGCCGGCCGACGGCACCCCGATCTTCAAAATGTTGACCAGCGCATACCGCGGAAACTTCAGCAACAGCTTAAACGGCAGCGCTCCGTCCATCCGCTTCACCAAGATCACAAACATCACGATCAGACCGCAGACCTGCGCGATCGCCGTCGACATCGACACCCCAAGCACGCCCAAGACGGGCAGCCCAAACGGGCCAAAGATAAATAAATAATTCCCGATCACATTCAACACGTTCATCCCAAGCGTCACATACATCGCATCTTTCGCAAACCCGTGGCTGCGCACCGTCGCCGAGATCGCCATCATCACCGCCTGCAGCACCGCCGCACCGCCGACGATCCGCAAAAAGGTCAAGGCATCGCTCATCAACTCATCGGGCAGCCCCATCCATTGCAAAAACGTGCGGCCAAACACGATCATCATCAAACTCAAAAACAGCCCAAACAGCAGGTTCGCGCCAAGCGCTACGACAGCCACTTCCGACGCTTTTCGCTTTTCGCCCGCGCCCAGATACTGTGATACGACAATTCCCGTACCCATGGCGACAAAACCAAACATCACCAGCAGCACCGATACCAACTGGTTGGCGACGCCAACTGCTGCCACCGCGTCGTCGGAGTAGCGGGACAGCATCAGCGTATCGGCATTCCCCATCAGCATTCGCAAGCCCAATTCAATAAAAATCGGCCAGGTCAGCGCGAACAAGGTCAACTTTTTCTGCGTCTTAGTCATCGTTCACCCTTCCCCTTCCGGTTCGACCCTCGTTCAAAGTACTCTAAGTATACCGACTTTTGGCGACAAAATCCCCCCATTTCCCAGGAAATACTCATTTCATGTCGAGGAATAAAGAAAGCACATCGACATGCGATGTGCTTTCTGCCAGGCCCCGCCGCTTAGGCCTGCGGAGCGCCAATCAGCTCATTGATTTTCTCTTCATCCAAACCAACCACATAGCCTTGCTCCGTCTTCACGATTGGGCGCTTGATCAGCGTCGGCTCGGTGGCCATCACCGCCGCCAGCTCACTTTCCCCCATCGCTTTCAGCTCGTCCTTGCGCTCCTTGTAGACCGGAGAGTTGGCCCGCAGCAGGTCGTGCACCGTCAGCTCCATGGCGCCTGCCAGTTCCAAAATCTCGTCTGCGGTCAGCATTTGCTCGACCAGATTGCGCTCCGTTACTTCCACTCCCGAGAGAACCTCTCTCGCCCGTTTGTTTTTGCTTCAGGTCGGGTGGTACATCATGATTGCGTTCATCTTGGCTCACCTCATCCAGCGTTATTTCCTCTTACAGCACAGGAATTATGCCGACTGTTTCGCCGTTTCCGGCTGCTTCTCCTGCTCCGCTTTCTCACGCAGCTTCTTCAGCTTTTTCTTAAACAGGAACCCTGCGCCCCACAAGAGCAATGGCACAGCAAACCCAATCGGCAGCGCTACCATCGGCCAGTAATCATCCAGCAGCGTCATCGCCCGGTTGTGGTCAAGCACCACCCAATAGCCAAACGCACCGAGGATCAACGCGACCGGCAGGATCGTCGGCCGGTAATCTTTCAGCCCGAAAAGATGCGTGACAGAAAGCGACGCGCAAAACAGTGACACCATCGTCTGCACCAGCGCCGAGGTGGCGAAAAAGGCGATCATGATCATCTCATAGCGGTGGATGAACTGCCCGATCTCCGCCGAGCGCGCCAACTGCATGCAGGCGACGATGTAGCGCCCCGTCATCTCTGGGGACAGCACGCCCGCTTCGAGAATCGGCCACATCAGCACAAACAGCCCGGCGTACAGGATCGAGACCGGGCCTGACTTCCGCCAGATCTTCTTGTCCTTGACCAGTGGCAGGATAAACGCCGTCATCAGTGTCGCCATCGCCCAGTCGGTGTCGTTGTGCCGGGATGTTTTGACCGTGTTCACGAAACCGGTTTGGAAGACGGGCAACAGTTCCCGGATGTCAAACTCGTGGAGCGACCCGATCATCAGCATTACGTTCAGCGCAATGATCGAAAACACCCCGACCAGCGCCATCCGCGCCACGACCTCCAGCCCTTTGTAGATCGCGTACACCCCGACGGTCAGGCCGGCCAGCACAAACATGATGATCGGCATCTCCGGCAGAAAATAGTCCATCAGATGATAGACAAACGTGATCATCACCGAACCGAAGGCGCCGAGGAAAAAGCAAAACAAGACGAGCGCGATCAGCTTCTCTGCCCATTTTCCAAACAGTGCACCGTATTGTTCCACCAGATTGCTGTCCGGGAGGCGCTGTGTTGTCACCACGGTGATATACATGATGAAAACCCCTTGCAACGTGGAGAACAAGGTCGCGATCCACATATCGCTTAACGACTCCCGCGCCATGATGCCTTGGGTCAGTCCAATCGCTTTGGCGTAGACCATGTTGATGACCAGAGCCATCAGCATGCCGTTGGTAATTCGAATTTTCATGATCGTCTCACTTTCCTGGCCGCATGGGTTTGCTGAGCAGCACCGGGCTGCCGATATGCACGTCGACTTTCACGCTGACCTCTGCTTCCGGAAAGACTTGGTCCCAGTCTTTTTTGATCATCTGCCATTCGGAAGGATAGCGGTTTTGAAACACTTTCCCGAGCTCCAAAATGTCCACGCCGTACGTTTTTTGCGCCGCTTCGATGACGCTTTGCACTTCGTGGGTCAGCAGCTCCACCGTGTGCGGTTCGAGCTGCTGCATGATCTCGATCTGGCTTTGGTCAGGGGAGCAGCCCAGCTCGACGAGGTCGATCTCGGCGTGCAATTTGATCTGAAACGACACCTTGCTGTTTTGATAAAGCGGAGTGACCTGAAACGAATTGTTTTTGATCTCCAGCGACAACGGTTTGCCTCCGCCGCAGTCCAAGGCGATGACGCGGGACTGGACTTTGTGAATAAACCAGAGCAGCCCCCGGCTTTGCTCCAGATTCAGCCAGCCGACCATCTTGTCGCGCTTGAATACGGCCGTTCCGGCCATCTCAATCTGCGGGTTGGTGCCGAATTCCGAATTGCGATCGGCTGAGATCTGGCGGCTGCGCGCCTGAATTTTAGCCAGGACAGGATGCGTCGATTCGCTCAAAAAGGCGGCCGACAGCGTGCGCATGTCGGTGCGCGGCGCTTCGGAGACGATGTCGCTGTAGCGGAACACCTTGTCGATCGAGACGCCGGGAATGATCTCCAAGCCCGTTTTGGTGGCGACAACTTCCCACGCCTTTCCAGGCGTGACGACCACCCAGGTGCGCATGCGCAGTTCATGGTTGCGGGAGAAAAAGTCGATCACGTCGGTGATCCCGTCCCGCGCCACATCTTCGGAGATGATGATCACTTGGTTATGCGCCCAAAATATGCGGCGCGACGAGTAGCGGGCGAGGTTGCGGATCGCGGCAAAAATCGACTCGCCCTCTGCGCTGGCCGTCCAGATCGGCTCACCGGTGCCGGCGGCAGGCGAACCGGTCTGGCCGCGCACGTCGCCTGGCCGGGCGATCTGCGTGGTGACTTTGATCAGCCCGTCTTTCGAGCCCTTGTCGATGCCAACTGCGGTCACCAGCGCCAACTGGTCGATCTCTCTGGCCCCAAAACAACCGGTCAGCAGCACCGAAAACAGCAGGAGGATCAGCACCAACCGCCTGCGCATCATGGGCGTTTCCTCCATGGCCGGTCTTTCTTGCGCTTCCCGCTCTGCGCGTTTCCTTTTCCAGCGTCCGCTCCAGCCCGGTCAAACGCCCCGTGGCCAAAGGCGCGCAGTTTGACCTGCCCGCGCTTCTGCGCCCGCTGTCCCTCAGGTTTCGCGCTGAACTCCTCCTGCCTGGCCCCCTGCTGCTTAGTATCCTGCTGCTTAGTATCCTGCTGCTTAGTATCCTGCTTCTTCGCAGACTTCTTTTTCTCAAGCTTCTTCCGACGTTCCGACTGCTCGGCATCGGTGACCGAATAGGTGCCGCCGTCGCGCTTCGGCTTGTCCTCCGGATCTGGGGGCTTGGGCATCTGGCCCGGCGCCATGCGCTGCAAGTCGCCTTGCGCGAGCTGCGGGCGCTTGTTCATGCGCCACCAGGGCACGCGGATGATGATGTCCTTTTGATCTTCGGGGCGAAACGGTGTCGCCGGCGACATATAAGGCTCGCCAAACGAGCGCAGCGACAACGAGTGCACCACGATCATCGCCAACGTGCCGGCAAAGCCGAGCAGCCCCATCGTACCCGCCGCGATCAACAGCGGGAAACGCAGCAGCCGCACGGAAAACGAAGCGGCGTAGTTGGGGATGGCAAACGAGGAGATCCCCGTCGTCGCCACGACGATGACCATCGCCGGCGAGACCAGACCGGCCTGCACCGCCGCTTGCCCGATGACCAGAGCGCCAACGATCGACACCGCCTGGCCGACCGGGCGCGGCATGCGCAGCCCTGCTTCCCGCATCAGTTCAAACGCGCCTTCCATCAGGAAAGCCTCGACCAGCGCCGGAAACGGCACCGACTCCCGGCCGGCCGCGATGCTGAGCGCCAGCGCGGTCGGAATCATCTCATGATGAAACGACACCAGCATCACATACAAAGAAGGCAGAGTCAGCGAAATAAAGATCGCCGAAAAGCGCACGAGCCGGAAAAACGATCCGACCCAATAGCGTGAATAATAGTCATCGCTGGCCTGCAAAAACTGCCAAAAATAAACGGGCACAATCACCGCAAACGGCGAGTTGTCCACAAAGATCGCAATCCGCCCTTCAAACAGCGCCGCCGCCACCTTGTCGGGGCGCTCGGTGCTCTGCGTGGTGGAAAAAGGCGACAGCGGCGCATCTTCCACAAATTCCTCGATCACGCCGCTGTCGAGGATCGCGTCGATCGAGATCCTCGACAGCCGGGCTTTGACTTCCTCGACCAGCCCTTCTTTGACCGTGCCTTTGATATAGGCGATATTGACATCCGTTCGTGATTTTGTGCCGATCTTCATGCCTTCGACCCGCAGCTGCGGGTCGCGAATCCGCCGCCGCAGCAAGGCCGTATTGGTGCGGATGTTTTCTGTAAACCCGTCGCGCGGCCCGCGCACGACCGGCTCGGTCTGCGGTTCATCAACGCTGCGCGACTCCCAGCCCCGGGTCGCGAGGAGCAGCGCCCGGTCACCGCCTTCCAAAAAGACCAGCGTATCGCCGGACAACACACCTTCGATGCCAAGCTCATACGTATCGAGCAAAGCGATCGACGTGTCGATGATCAAACCGGTCATCAATTCCTGCATCATCTGGCTGCCCGACAGCATCTCATCCGCATCGTGATAGAAGGTGCGTGCCTGAAGCAAAGGCCGAATCACCGTCTCATCAAGCAGTTTGGCATCGACCAGCCCGTCCGTATAGTAACAAAGCGCTTTCACATTCCGCTTGTGATGAATCACCAGCTCACGGGCGATCAGGTCAACACTGCTTTCCAGCACCTTCCCCATCACCGTTTTGTTTCGCTCAAGGCTGCTTGAGACGTTTTGTTTAAGCAGTTCTGACGTGTCATCCACAAGCTTCACCTGCCTCACCTACCTTTGTTTCCATTCCGGACAAGGTTTAAAACGAAAACCTTTCAGGAAAAATGGAAACGGAGCCTGATTCAAACTCTGGAGGTGTGTGCAGTTGAACTTTTATCATTGGTGGATTTACGAAAACATCTTCAACACAACCTGGTTCGTCTGGACGTTTGTCATCTTCATTCTGGCCTTCAACATTTTCTCCCCCGTCATCATCTGGCTGACGTTCTCCGGCCGCAAGCTGAAATTGCAGAAAAAGCTGCTGAGTAAAATGAAGGACGTATAATCTAGCAGTCCTCCGAATAGACTGGGAGTATCACAGAGTCACTGAGGAGCGTGCCCGATCTATGAAAAAGCAAACTGCAGTCATCCTGCAATTTATCCAAGGCCAGATCGACGAAACGGCCTTGCGCCAGGCGCTGAAAAGACATAAATAAAAAGCACATCGGGCCCAAGGCTCGATGTGCTTTTCTTCTATATACTACTTCAAACTACTTCTTGATCAGGCCGATTTCGACCAGACGCTCGTACAGGAAATCGCCTGCGGTGATCGCCGGCCATCTTTCCGGGTTGTCCGGGGTGATGGTGGACGGGATCGTTTCCAGCAGGTACCCGCTGTACGGATGCACGAAGAACGGCATCGAGAAGCGGGATGTGTTTTCGCCTTTCGGGTTGACGACGCGGTGGGTGGTCGCCGGGATCACCTTGTTGGTGATGCGCTGCAGCATGTCGCCTGCATCAACAACGATCTGGCCTTTCAAGGCTTCGACCGGGTACCACTCGCCTTCGTTGGTCAGGAGTTCCAGACCGGACGTGGTCGCTTCGCAAAGCAAGGTGATCAGGTTGATATCTTCATGTTCCGCAGCGCGAACCGCATCTTGCGGCATGCCTTCTTCCAGCGGCGGGTAGTGGATCAGACGCAGGACCGAGTTGCCGTTGTTGATCATGTCGGAGAAGAAGTTTTGACGCAGATCGAAATGTTGCGCCAGAGCTTCCAGCATGTTGCGCGCCACGCGCTCCAGCTCGCGGTACAGCGAGAGGGTCAGCGGCTTCAGTTCCGGCACTTCATCCGCCCAGACGTTTACCGGGTAGTCCAACGTCATCGGATGGCCGTGCGGCAATTCCTGGCCGACATGGTAGAACTCTTTCAGGTCGCCCACTTTGCGCTGTTTCGCGTGTTCTTTCATAAAGCCGGTGTAACCGCGCTGGCCGCCCGATTCACCCGCGTACCTTTGCTTGATTTCCGGGGACAGGGAGAACAGCTTTTCGATCGCTGCATACGTGTCGGCGATCAGCTTCGGGTTGATGCCGTGGCCCTCCAGGGTTATGAAACCGATGTCTTTCAGCCCGTGGCCAAATTCGTCGGCGAACTTGCTGCGTTCCTGTTGGGAACCGTGAGTATAGGACTTCAGGTCAAGCGTGCGAACTAAGCTCATGACAGCCTCCTTGTAAATAGGTCCGTTCGGAATTAGTATGTGTAATCGTTTTCATTAAATACTGTATCATGACCGCAACGAACAGGCAACGAATATTTGTAGGATGTCAGACCTCTGTCCTCTGCGAAATAAAATCTCGAATCTTGTTGCCCTTCGTTCAGAGATTTGTTATACTAGTCCTTGTGTTTATTTACACGCCCACTTGCTCCTACGGGGGCCAAAGTCCAAAAGGAGGGTACATGATGAGAGCCTATGAAACAATGCTGGTCCTGAAAGCGGACCTCGAAGAAGAAGCTCGTGATGCAGCCATCGCGAAGTACGAAGGCATCGTTGCGAAAGAAGGCGGCACTGTTCAACAATCGACCAAGTACGGCAAGCGCAAGCTCGCGTACGAAATCAACAAAAACCGTGAGGGTTTCTACGTTCTGCTCAACTTTGAAGCGAACACCACCACTCCGGCTGAGCTTGAGCGTCTGATGAAAATCGACGACAACGTGCTCCGTTACCTGACCGTCGTTAAAGAACAGTAATTCCAACTTCTAACCCAACGAGGAGGACATCTCAATGAGCGAACAACGTGAACAACGCGAACACCGCGAGCCGCGTGGCGGCGGTTTCAACAAGAAACGCCGTGGCAAGCGCCGCAAAGTTTGCAACTTCTGTGTTGACAAAGTAAAAGTAGTAGACTACAAAGACATCAACCGTCTGGGTCGTTATGTATCTGAACGCGGCAAGATCCTGCCGCGCCGCATCACCGGCAACTGCGCTGCTCACCAGCGTGCAGTAACCGTTGCGATCAAGAACTCCCGCATCGTTGCTCTGATGCCGTACACCGCTGAGGTGTAAGATATAAAAAAGGAAGTGGACAAGCGCCACTTCCTTTTTTTATTGCCCTGAACTCCGCTTAGCGGCGATGCTCGACCAGATCGATCGCGCCCAGCACAACGTGCGCGAGCCCAAAGCCTGCCACACCCCAGGCGATGGAGCGGTCCACCACATCGGTGCCGCGCAACGTCAGGCCGGCCGCAGTGACAGCAGTACCCAGAACGACCGGAATCAGTCCTTCGCGGGAATTCATCGGATTCATGTTCATGTGTACATACCCCCATTCGCGTAATCAGAGTTCATCCTGCATAGCTTGCCTCGCTAACCTCCCTTCTACTCACAGCTCACAGATAATCTTTCCACTTCCCAGCCGACCCCCAAAAAGATAGAATAAGATACTGAATAGATATATGGTTGTGGGGATCGCTTTTTGTGCAGGGAGGGGACGAAACAGAATGCAACAACCCAATTTCGATCTGTTAAAGGAAACGGTCGGCAAACGCTTTGGCAGCGTGAGCACCGACTACGGGCTCCCGGAGCTTACGGAGGGCCTGTTCACCGTTGAACAACTGGATTTTTTACAAGAGCAATCGGCAAGCCTGCCCAGCGACACGGGGATGCTGGAAGGCATGATTTTGCAAAACGTCAACAAAGGCAAAGTCCTGCGCGTCGGACATGCTCCGACCGGGGAAAGCCTGTTTACCGTGCGTATTCCTGTCAACAAGACCGCATTTGTGCTCACGCTCGCCTATTCGACGGAGACGTGGCACCTGCATAGCATCGAAGCGGTGCAAACGCGCCGCCAGGAGATCGGCAAACTGCTGCTCGGCGGGCTGATCGGCTCCGCAGCCACCGCCTTGGTCGCCCTGCTGCTGAGCAGCTTCAGCAGCGGCGATGACATCGTGGCACAAGCAAAAGAAGAAGGCTACATCGTATTGACACAAGAAGAGTACGCGACCCAGACCGGCCAGAGCCAGGTCGCCGTCGCCACGCAAGATCCCAACGCCAAGAAAGCCGGCGCCACCGCACCGGACGCCAAAACGGACGCAGTTGCGACGGAAGCGGCTGCTGAGACAGGCGAAAGCGTCACGTTCCAGCTCAAAGAAGGCATGACGACCTGGGATCTGACCAGCTTCCTGCAGGAAGAAGGACTGATTTCAGACCAGGCACAGTTCAGCCAAAAGCTGACCGACCTCGGTCTCGACGTGCTGCTGCGCCCGCAGGAGTATTCGTTCCAAAAGGGCATGTCCGAAGACGAAGTGATCGAAGCGTTGAAAAAATAGACCAGCATGAAAAAGCCGACCGGGGATGTCCCTAGTCGGCTTTTTCTGCGTGTTGCCCTTCGATCAGTCGCAGGCGGTAACAGTTCATCGCCACGACGCCCAGCTCCTCGATCAGCCCGTAGTTCGCCCAGGCGCCGACGACCGCTCCGATAAACGGCACCAGCTGCAGCATCTTGCGGAAGTCGATCGCATCGCGGTACTCGCGCTGAAACTGCTCCCAGTCCACATTTTGCAGATACTCCTGCTCCGGCGGAAACCCGGCAGCCACCCGCTCCCAGTTCTTGATCTTGGCGAGCAGGTCGCCCCGCTGGTCCGGCGCGGAGAAAGCGAGCTGGAACACATACAGCAGGAACAGCCGCTCGCGGAAGTCTTTCGTGTTGAAGCCGTAGAGATGAGCCAGCTCAAAGAGAAATTTCATCTTGATCGCGATCAGTGCCGGGAAGTCGGCCAAGCCAAGCATGATGCCGCCCGCTCCCGTGCCGGCCCCTTCCACAGCGGCGACTTTCTGGTAGGTGCCCATCAGCGCTTTCGCTTTCACGTCGCGATCCTCGAGTGGCAGGCCGACGTGCGGCGTCGATTTCGGCACGAAGTCCAGCCCAAACAGCACCGACGTGACGATCCCCCGCACGGCGCTGGTGATCGCCGCATGCACTTTGTCCGGAATCACGTTGTTGATTTTCGTCTGCACGCGCTTGGACATGTTTTGGATCAGACCGCTTGGTTTGAGCAGGCCATGCTCCCAGACTTTCAGTTCCGTTTGCAATCTATGTTCATACGTTCCCATTTTCTGCGTCACCTCATCTGGTAGTACGGTCATCAGCACAACAGGTTGCACATAACAGCAGCGGGGACTGGAAATGCTATCCTGTACAAACAGTATACGGCTGCAAGTATGGCTCGTGACCAGAGGAGGACGTTCCTTTGCCTGTAATCCGTTCTGTCGGCACCGCCGTGCCGCCTTACATCATCACGCAGGAAGAGACGCGGGAGTTTGCCCGCAACCTGTTTGCCGAGAGCTTTCGCGATATCGATCGGCTTCTGGCCGTGTTCGAATCGGCCCAAGTCGAGCAGCGCCATTTCTGCACCCCGCTGAAGTGGTTTGCGACAGCTCCGTCTTGGGAGGAGAAGAACCGTCTGTATATCGAAAACGCCGTCCGCCTGAGTCAGGAAGCGGCAGAGCAGTGTTTGGAAAAAGGGGGCCTGACGCCGCAGGATGTCGATGCGGTGGTCTTAGTGTCCTCGACGGGCGTGGCGACGCCAAGCCTCGACGCGTACCTGTTTAACGCGCTGGGGCTGAGGAGCGACATCAAGCGCGTACCGATCTGGGGACTGGGCTGTGCAGGCGGCGCGTCCGGGCTGGCCCGCGGCTTCGATCTGGCGCAGGCACACCCGGAGAGCAACGTGCTGGTGATCGCCGTGGAACTCTGCGGGCTGACCTTCTTAAACGGCGACCGCTCGAAAAGCAACCTGATCGCCACGTCGCTCTTTGCAGACGGTGCGGCCGCCGTGCTGGTCTGCGGAGATGATTCCAGAGCTGCATCGGGCGCAAAAGGGCCGCAGGTGCTGGCTTCGCGGTCGACGATCTGGCCGGACACGCTCGATGTGATGGGCTGGGATGTGCAGACGCCCGGCCTGAAAGTGATCTTCTCCAAAGACATCCCGACGATCGTGGAAACGAAAATCCGCCCGGTCACCGAGACCTTCCTGCAGAGCCGCCTGCTCACGCTCCAAGACGTCCAGCACTACGTCGCCCACCCCGGCGGCATGAAAGTGCTCAAGGCGTATGACGAAGCGCTCTCCTTGCCCCCAGAGACGCTGCGCCACGCCCGCGACATCCTGCGCACGCACGGCAACATGTCATCCTGCACCGTGCTGTTCGTCTTAGCGCGTGAACTTGAAGACCCCCATCGCGAAGGCGAGCACGGCCTCCTCTTCGCCCTCGGACCCGGCTTCTCGTCTGAGCAGGTGCTCCTGCGATGGTAGAACGCATCGAGCCCGCCCGGCTGCTGTCGCTTCTGCATCGTCATCGGGCAGTTCTGCAGATGCTTGGGACCAGTTCGACGGTTGAGGAGGTGTTTGCATGATCGTCACTTGGTTTTCGGTCGTGTTTGCTTTTGTCATCTTGCAGCGCTTGATGGAACTGATGATCGCCAAGCGCAATGGCCGGCAGATGGTGGCGCTGGGCGGCTTTGAAGTGGGCCGGGAGCATTACAAGTACATCGTGCTGCTGCACGCCGCCTTTTTTGCCGCGCTGTTCGGGGAAGTGTTTGCGCGCGGGAATGAGACGATGACACCGCACGGCGCACCGTTTGCCTTGTTTTGTGTGGCGCAGGGGCTGCGCGTGTGGGTGCTGCTGTCGCTCGGCAAGTTTTGGAACACCCGCATCTACGTTCTGCCCGGAAGCGAGCCGGTCATGCGCGGCCCGTACCGCTTTCTGCGCCATCCGAACTATGTGGTGGTGGCCTTGGAACTGGTTACGCTGCCGCTGGCGTTTGGCGCCTGGCTGACCGCACTGCTCTTCACAGTGCTGAATGCGCTGGTGCTGCGCGTGCGCATCCGCGCTGAAGAGCAGGCTCTGATCGAAGTCACCGCCTATGCCGAAGGGATGGGCGACCGCGAGCGCTTCCTCCCGACCTTGAAAAGATGACGGCAAAAAGCCGTTCGGTACACGTGACCGAACGGCTTTTGCTCTGGGTGATGCATTACTGGAATTCGTTATCCCCTTCAGCAGGCGCTGCATCCACTGCGATCTGGTACGCGTCGAGCAGGGATTGCGCTTCTTCCGGGTCCTCGATGCCGACCAGTTCCTGATCGTCCCCTTCGCCTACTACCTGCATGAGGATCGTGTCCTCGTCGTTGGCCAGGAGCACGTAGTTCCGGTCGTCCATCTCAAACATGCCTTCGATGCCAAACTCCAGCTCTGTGCCTTGATCGTCTTCCACGATGATGCGGTCTCTGATCATCTGATCACCCCCATGCATTAGCGTTTCCAATTTGGCGCACGTTAGCCAGAGAGGAAGGAGTGCTGCACATGCGCAAATGGCTGCAGCCGGTTATCCTGCTGCTGTTTTTTATCGTTCCGTATTTCGATCTGTTTCGCATCGACATTCCGGGCGGCCAGTACTATTGGTTTACGCGCCGGCTGCCTTTTTCCCAAGCGATGCCGCTCTTGTTGACGGTGCTCTGGCTGGTCTTTCTGGTGCTGGGGCTGTCCTTTTTCAAGCCGCGCCTGTTCTGTTCGCATTTCTGCCCGCACAACACGATCTCCAAATTCCTGCGCGCCTTGCAGCGGTACAAGCTCGACCTGCCGCTGGCGATCCTGCTCACGCCGCTGGTCGCCTTTACCTTGATCGCCTATTTCGTCGACCCGCACCGCATCTGGTCGGCGCTCACGGAAGGTACGTCGGGGATGGTTTTGATTTTTTTCCTCGTGCTCTGCCTGTTTATCGGGGCGCTGTTGCTGCGGCTGCGGCATAAGTTTTGCAGCACGGTCTGCCCGTATGGCTATATTCAGCAGATGTTTCGCCCGGAGCGCACGACAACGCTTGGCAAAATCGTCACCGCCGCTCTCCTGCTGATGCTTGGCGGCGCCACCGTGCTGTCCGTCTTTTTCACGTCGGGGCTGGAAATCGACCTCGGGACGATCGCCCGGGTCAATGCCGGCAACCGCATGATCTACACCTACGAGCTGCGCCTCGTCAACAATCGCAAGCAATCGGAGTCGGTCAGCGTCACGTTTCACAAGCTGGAGCCGATCCGCAACCCGTTTGCCGAGCCGATTCTCATTCAATCGGGTGAAGCGATGAAGATTCCGTTCTCCTTTGAGGTCCAGCAGACGCAAGAAGTGGAGTTTGACGTCTGTCCGCAGCAACCGGCCGACTGCGAACGGTTTCGCTTTTCTTTGTCCGGAACGTAAAAAGCGGATGCCCTCTCAGGAGGACGTCCGCTTTTTTGTCAGCCAGGCCGCACCGGTCGCCGCCACCGCCACCGCGTAAAACGCAGCGTTGGGAATGGCGAGCGGGGTGATGAACAGCGCGACCACCTTCTCTTCCAGAATCATCGCAGCCCCCGTCCAGGACAGGACGGCGATGCCAAGGAACAGCAGGATCGGATATTTGTGCAGCAGGTGCGCGATCAGGCGGCTGCCCCACAAGATGCAGGGAATCGAGACGAGAATCCCCAGGGCCACCAGCCACCAGTTTCCTTTGGCGATCGCCACGACGGCGAGCACGTTGTCGACCGACACCATCAGGTCGGCGATCACGATCACCTGCACCGCTTTCCAGATGCCTCTCGAACCGCGCATGTTGCTTTCTTCGGCGTGTTCTTCGCCGAGCATTTTAAAGGCGATGTACAACAGGAACAGTCCGCCAACCAGCTTGATGTACGGCAGATTGATCAGATAGATCGCCAGCATCGACAGCACGATGCGCAACGCCACCGCTCCAAACGTCCCCCAATAGATCGCCCGCTGACGAATCCCGTTTGGCAGATGACGCGTAGCCAAACCGATCACCAAGGCGTTGTCCACCGACAGAATGGCGGAGATCAACAAGATTTCCAAGGCAAGCAGCATCTCTTGCACGTCACAGACCTCCCCGATTGTCCAACAACTCTCAAGAAAAGCCTATGATGCGACTGCCCCTAACTTGTCTGATTCTCCTCCAAACGTTTAAAAACCCCGATCGCAAAATCGCACCATTCCATCCACGACCGCATAAAGCGCATGCCAAAATCAAGCGTCAGATACTCCCCGACTTTCTCGGCGATCGGCTCCTGCGACTCCGACATGTAGTCGCCGCGAAAAGCATCCATCATGCTTAGGATGTGCGCGTGCGTGTCGCGGCTGGCTTCGAGAAAGGCGATCGCCTGCGCGGGCGGAATCAGGTGAAACAGGGAGACGCGGAGCAAGGATTCATTTTTCATCTTCGGCGGTTTCGGTTCTTCGGACAGCCAGGTGAACAGTTCTTTCATGCCTGGTTCGGTCAGTTTGTATAACTTTTTGTCAGGGCGGTCCTGCTGCTCGATCAGGCGATGCGAGACGAGCCCTTCGACTTCTAATTTTTGCAGTTCTCTATAGATCTGTGTATGGTGTGCATTCCAGAAATGGCTGACTTTCATCGAGAATTGCTGTGTCAGATCGTAGCCTGACATCTCTTCCCCAGAAAGCAGCCCCATCACAGCGTAGCGCAAGGCCATGGAACATCCCTCCAACTTGAGGATATCACCTTTTGTGGAACATGACAAAAAACCAAACTGTACAAAACTTATACAAAATGGTGTTGCTTCCCATGCTAGGCGATGATATGATGGTATCGTCTTATGTGAGAATGCACATATAAAATTGTTAGGGAGAGGAAGATCCGGGATGAACTTCTTGACGCGGGTATCGCTGAAAAACCCAGTCGCCATCTTCATTTTATCTTTCCTGCTGATCTTTGGCGGGACGTATGCGTTTCAGACGTTAAAAGTCGACCTGTTGCCGAACATCGAGTTTCCGCAGCTGTCGATCGAGGCGTTTTATCCGGGGGCGTCTCCGGATGATGTAAATGAGCAAGTGACGTCGAAGCTCGAGGAGCAGTTTAAAAAGCTGGATACCCTCGACAAGATGACGTCGCAGTCGTTCGAGAGTGCGTCGCTGATCCAGCTGACGTTCCCGATCGGCACCAACATGGATGATGTGGAGCAAAAGGTGCAGGACCTGCTGCGTGAAGCGGCCCTGCCGGAGAATGTGGAGCCGAGTGTGCAGCGTTTCTCCTTTGGCTCCTTCCCGATCATCAACGCGGTCGCCTTCGCCAAAGACGGCCAGGATGTGCAGGGCCTGCTCATCGACGAAGTGAAGCCTGCCCTCGAAAAGATCCCCGGCGTCGCATCCGTCGCCGTCGGCGGCACGGCCGAAGAGCTCGTCGAGATCGAAGTGGAGCAAGCGGAAGCCGCTAAGTATGGCCTGAGCTTGCAGTCGATCCAAGAGCAGATCAAAAGCAAATTCGTCTCCATGCCAGCGGGCACGGTAACAGACGATTCGGTGCTGATCCCAATCCGCATCACCGAAGAGCTCGCTACAGTAAATGATCTCAAAAATCTCCAACTAAATGTCCAAGCCACCGCAGGTGCATCTCAAGGCACCGCAGGTGCATCTCAAGGCACCGCAGGTGCATCTCAAGGCACCGCAGGTGCATCTCAAGGCACCGCAGGTGCATCTCAAGGCACCGCAGGTGCATCTCAAGGCACCGCAGGTGCATCTCAAGGCACCGCAGGTGCATCTCAAGGCACCGCAGGTGCATCTCAAGGCACCGCAGGTGCATCTCAAGGCACCGCAGGTACCCCAACCCAAGGCGCTCCCACCACCGGACAAGGTGCTCCGGGCGGCAGTCCGGGCGCAGCACCACCGATCATCAAGCTCTCCGACGTGGCGACCATCAACACCGTCACCGCCCAGCCGGAGATCACCCGCTTTAACGACAAAGAGAGCATCGCCCTCACCGTCACCAAGAAACAGGACGCCAACACGGTCGAGATCGCCGAACAATCGCGCGCCCTCCTCGACAGCTACAGCGACAAGATCTCCTACGACATCGTATTTGACCAGTCGGAAGGCATCGAACAGTCGGTCAACTCCCTGATCAAAGAAGGCTTGCTCGGCGCACTCTTCGCTTCTCTTGCCGTGCTGCTCTTCCTGCGCAACCTCCGCGCGACGATCATCGCCGTGCTGTCGATTCCGCTGTCGCTCGTCGTCTCGTCGATCTTCCTCGCGCAATCGAACATCACGCTGAACATCATGACCCTCGGCGGCATGGCGGTCGCTGTCGGACGCGTCGTCGACGACTCAATCGTCGTCATCGAAAACATCTTCCGCCGCATGAAAAACAACAAAGACAACCTCGACAAAACGGAACTGACCATCTCCGCCACCAAAGAGATGCTCAAAGCGATCACCTCTTCCACCTTGACCACGGTGGTCGTCTTCCTGCCGCTCGGCTTTGTCGGCGGCATCACCGGCGAGTTTTTCCTGCCGTTTGCCTTGACCATCGTCTACGCGCTGCTCGCTTCGCTCGTCGTCTCGATCACCTTGACGCCGGTCTTGGCCCGCTTCTCGTTCTCGAAAGTCACCCATGAGGAAAAAGAAGGCCGCCTCCAGCGCTTCTACGAGCGTGTGCTGCGCTTCTCCCTGCGCAAAAAATGGGTCGTCTTCGCCATCTGCATCCCGCTGCTGCTCGGATCGCTTGGCCTGACCACCCAGCTCGGCTTCGTTTTCCTGCCGAACGAAAAAGTCAAAATCATCTCCGCCACCGTCACCCTCCCGGCGTCGACCGTGCTGGAGAAAACAAACGAAGCATCCCTCCAGATCGAAGAGATGCTGAAGACCCGCCCGGCCATCGCAGACGTCTTCGTCGGCATCGGCTCCCGCGACTACATGACCGGCCTGAAAAAAGAAAACGCCGCGTCCTACGTGATCATGCTCGACGAAACGGCCAACACAGCCGATGAAGTCAAAACGATCGAATCGAAAATCAGCGAGATCGCCAAAACGATTTCCGACAAAACGGTCGTCTCCGTCCAAGAGATGTCCACCGGCGGTCCGCCGTCCAACAACAACGTCGACATCGACCTCTATTCCACCGACCTCGACGCGCTGATGACCGCTTCCAAACAAGTGGAAGACCAGCTGAAGTCCCGTGACGACCTCAAATACGTCACCAACAACATGAAAGAAAAACAACGCCAATGGGTCGTCAAAATCAAGCCGGACCAAGCGTCTGCATACGGCGTTTCCGCCTACACTGTGCTTGGCATCACCGCCGACCGCACGCGTCCGGTCTCGGTCGGCACCCTCGAACTGGACGGCGAAGAGCGCAGCGTAAGGCTGACCTACGACAAGCCGCTCGCATCGAAAAGCGAACTCGAAGACCTGACCGTCTTTGGCACCAAAGGCCCCGTCCAACTGAAAACGATCGCCGACATCCAGGAGGTCGAAAGCGTCACCTCGATCCAAAAACTGGACGGCAAAGTGTTCGCCCGCGTCTCCGCGATCGTCAATGCTGCCAACGTCCAGCAAACCGCTTCGGAAGTAAAAACAGAAGTCGGCGCGCTCGACCTGCCCGACGGCGTCTCCCTGCAAGCGGGCGGCGGCACCGATGAAACGGTAAAAACGTTCCAAGAGCTGGGCCTCGCGATGGGGATCGCCGTCGGCCTCGTCTACCTCGTCATGCTGTTCACATTTGGGCAGGCGCGGATCCCGTTTGTCATCCTCTCTTCGCTCCTGTTCGTGCCGACCGGCGCGTTCATCGGCCTGTACCTGTTGAACGAACCGTTGTCCGTCTCGGCGATGATCGGGATTCTGATGCTGATCGGGATCGTCGTCACTAATGCGATCGTCCTCGTCGACCGCGTCGTGCAAAACCGCGAAGAAGGCATGACGATTCGCGACTCCCTGATCGAAGGCGGCAAGACCCGCCTGCGTCCGATCCTGATGACCGCCTTTGCCACGATCTGCGCCCTGCTGCCGCTGGCATTCACCACAGCAGAAGGCAGCCTGATCTCCAAAGGCCTCGCCGTCGTCGTCATCGGCGGCCTCACGACCTCGACCTTGCTCACCTTGATCATCGTCCCGGTCATGTACGAACTGTTCTTCCTGCGCACCCACCGCCAGGAACAAAAACAGCTCCTGCACTAATGCAAAGCAATGCAAAGCGCCGTCTCCTCAGGGAGACGGCGCTTCTCTCTATATGCACAACAAAAAAACCAGCGTTCCAGGGGAACGCTGGCTTATATTTAGCATTGACGCAAGCTTATGCCTTGGAAACGTTAGATGCTTGCGGACCGCGGTTGCCTTCTACGATTTCGAAAGAAACGCGTTGGCCTTCTTCAAGAGTCTTGAAGCCATCTTCCTGGATTGCGGAGAAGTGTACGAACACATCGTCGCCGCCTTCAACAGTGATGAAGCCGTAACCTTTTTCTGCGTTAAACCACTTAACAGTACCTTGATGCATGTGAAAAACCTCCTGATACGTCCGTAAAAGACGAAATATTAGCTACCATTTCGCCCGATTCAAAATGCACCGACTCACCATTGAGCAACGCAAATTCCGGAATCAATAATGGTGCTTTTTGAGACAATACCAGTGTACCACTCTTTGTAAAGAGTGTCAAACCTTTCTGGCATTAAATACCGTAAATATCCTTAAATTTCTCTTCAAGATAGGCGACCAAATACTCAGAGTTGATCTCCTCGCCGGTCGCCTCTGTCATGATTTGGCCCGGGGTCAGCATCTTGCCATGCTTATACACTTTTTCATTCAGCCAAGCCAGCACTTCGGTCACATCCCCTGCCGCCACCTGCTCGCGGTAGTTCGGGATCTCCTGCTTCAAGGTGTTCTCCAGCTGTGCCGCGTAGATGTTGCCCAGCGAGTAGGACGAGAAGTAGCCAAACGCGCCGCCCGACCAGTGAATGTCCTGCAGCACGCCGGTCGCATGATCTTCCGGACGCACGCCGACATACTCTTCAATCTTATTGGCCCAGATCTCCGGCAGATCTTTCACTTCGATCTTGCCGTTGATCAGGTCTTTTTCGATTTCATAGCGGAGCATGATGTGCAGGTTGTAGGTCAGCTCATCCGCATCGACGCGGATCAGGGACGGCTCCACATAGTTGATCGCCTTGTAAAAGTCTGCCGCGTTCACATCGGCAAACTGCGCCGGGAAATGCTCGAGAAGCCCGGCGAAATGATGCTGCCAGAACTCGCGGCTTCTGCCGATCATGTTTTCCCAGAAGCGCGACTGCGATTCATGAATCCCCATCGACGTGCCGGTCGCCAGGAACGTGCCGACCAGATCGTGCGAAACGTTTTGCTCATAGATCGCATGGCCAAATTCATGGATCGTGCCAAACAGCGACTGCGTGATGTCGTGGTCAAAATAGAACGTGGTGATCCGCACGTCGTTCGGGTTCAGGCCGATCGCAAACGGATGCGGGCTTTCATCGAAACGCCCTTTGCTAAAATCAAAGCCGAGCTGCTCCAGCATGTAGCGAGAGTATTTGACCTGCTCCTCTTTCGCGAAGTATTGGTGCAGGAACGAACGTCCGACCTGCTCTTTTTCGGTGACGCGCTTCAAGAGCTCGATCGTCTTCTCGCGCAGCCCGCCAAAGATCGCGTCCAGCTTGGCGACCGTCAGACCCGGCTCGTATTTGCTGAGCAGCGTGTCGTATTTGTTGTCCTTGTAGCCCCAGATCTCGATGAACTCGCGGATGATGCCGACGATCTTCTCCAGATAGGGACGGAACAGTTCAAAGTCGTTGTTCTGCTTCGCTTCCGCCCAGGCGCTTTCGGCCGTCTGGGTCAGCACTACGTACTCGCGGAACTTGTCGGGCGGAATGCTCTTGTCGCGCTCATATTCCTCTTTGCGGTCCAAAACGGAGGCACGCGTGATCGGATCAAGCAGTTCCAATGCATCCGGCGTGGAGAGAACCTCAAGATACTCGCCCATCTGATCGGAAGTCTGCATCGCAAACAGGTCGCCCGACAACATGCCGACCACTTCGGCACGCTGCGCGACGCCTTGTTTCGGGATGAGGGCGCTCATGTCCCACTGGATAAGCTGGATCGCTTCGTGCATCTGCTTCATTCGTCGCACGTAGGTATTAAATTCATTTGCTGTCTGTTGAATCTTTTCAGTTGACATCCGTTAACCTCCGTTTCGTGTTTACAACACGTGTTTACAGTTTTAATTTACAGAAAATTTACCCGATTGTCCAGTACCAAAACAGAGAAAAAGCCACGCGCAAGGGCGTGGCTTTTTCTGCTGGTGCCGGTTGCTTACTTGAGATCGTGGTGGAGCATGTACTCGATGTTCGATCTCAGGATCTCAGCGCCGGAAGCGGTGATGTTGCCCGCGTTCACGTAGGTGCTGAGCGTTTGCTGCAGCTGTTGCAGATGCTTGTTCGCCTGGTCGGTGTCGCCAGCTTTTGCTGCACGCTGTGCAGTGTCCAGCTTCGCGATCAGGGATTGCTTGATGCCGCCGTTTTTCAGTTCGCCGCGCTCAGACAGCTGGTTAACCACGTTGTCGATCGTTGCGAAGTTGGTTTCGACGAGGAACAGGAAGTTGCCTTCATATTCGTTGCCTGCGTTGTCGCGAACGCGAACGCGCAGGGTGTGTGCGCCAAGGCCAAGGCTTTGCGCGCTCAGTTCTGCGTTCTGGTTGATCAGGTGATCATCCAGGTACAGTTCTGTCGATGCCACGCCGGAAGCCGGGTCGGTTGCATTGACGGAGAAGGAAACGGTCTGGTCAAAGTTCACGTTGCTCAGGTCGCCGCCAGATTGAACCACATCAACGGTCGGCATGGTTTTGTCGAGCTTCACGGTCAGGGACTTTTCCGCTTCCACGTTGCCGTTGACGTCAACAGAGCGGTACGCCACGTTGTGCGTGCCGTCCGTGTTCACAGCAAACGGTGCGGTGTATTCGGTCCAGTCGCCATTGCCGATCTGGTATTCGGTGCGAGCGACGCCCGACTTGTCGTCGGTTGCGGTCAGTGTGACCGTTACGTCTTCGCGGTACCAGCCGTTTTCGTTTGCAGTGCCGGAGACAGCGGAAGTGGTAACCGGTGCCTGGGTGTCAGCTGCAAAATCGGTCAAAGCGGTCGGTTTCAGTTGGAACGTGCCTTTGAAGATCGAGGAAACGCCGGAAACGGTGACGGTTTGGCCGTCTTTGTACGTAAACTTGTCGAGGGTCAGACCGGTGCGGCCGTCCACGCGGACAAGCGTAGTGCCTTTGTCGCTGGTTGCGTTAAATTCGAACGAGCCGGCCGGAGTTACGCCGTGCAGGTTGGAGATCTTCACGTTCTCCAAGGTGACGCGCTGACCTTGGTTGGTTGCGTCGACTGCGTCAACAACTTTTGCAGCCGGCAGTTCCGCGGTGCCGATCTTGTTGATCGCCATCACTTCGGTCAGTTCAAACTCGGTGTTGTACACTTCGGTCGATGCGGTGATCTCAACGCGGTCGCCCGCGTTAAAGCCGGCTTTGGATTGGAACACATACACGCCGCCGGTTTCGTCTTGCAGGTAGAAGCCTTGGCCGCCAAATGCGCCCGGCTGGGTGGTGATCACGCCTTGCACGGTGACGAGCTGGCCAGCAGCTTTGTCGCGCGCTTCACCGATGGTGATCTGTGCCGGTACCGGCGGCTTGTCTTCCGGCAGTTGTTCAGCCGGAACGTTAGCGATGGTGACCGTCTTGGTGTTCAGCGCGGTGGACGCCTGACGGATGCGCAGGTTCGCAGAGCCAAGCGGCGTGCCCGGCTTGAGACGGACGTTCAGCGTTTTCGACGCGTGGCCGAAAGCGTCTGCCGTCATCGAGAACTGCGAGGAGTAGCCATACGCGGTCGGCCAGGTGCCGTCCGGGTTCTGCACTTGCGCGACTTGTGTGCCGCCCGTCAAGTAGATGCCGAGGTTGAAGCCCGACACCGTGGAGTTCGGCAGGAAGTTGTCTGCCACCATGCGGATCTGGAACACTTCGTTCGCCGGGAGCTCTGCCTGGTGAACGGTCGAGTAGGTCGGGGTGACCGGTGCAGCTTGGGTCGAGCCAAAGGAACCCGGTTTAAAGGTGCTCGACTCGTACCACAGATAGCCCGGGTCCGGAGCAGCCCACGGTTCCGGCTGCGGTTCGGTCGAAGTCTGCGGAGTTTCGAACGGAAGCAGCGGAGTTACCGGATCAAGGGTGATGCCTTTTTGACCAAAAGAGGTGTAGTTCTCTTTCGTTGCCAGCCAGTTCACCATGTTGACGAGCAGGGTTGCGTCGTCCTGCTCTTTGAAGCCGTCATAGGTGGTTTTCTTGCGGCCGGTGTCTTCACGCAGATATTTCGGGGTCGCGTCTTCTACCGGAGAGGAGTCGCCGATGAAAGCAGCTTTGCCGCCGCCAACCTTGGAGATCGCAGCGTACGGGCCTTCTTCAACGCCGCCGCCGTTGTAAACGCCTTGGTCGACTGCGTTTGCCCAGCGCTCGTCGGTCTTCGGCATGTAAACGAGACCTTTTGCTTTGTTCGGGTCGATAATTGCCAGCGTTGCGCCTGCGTGCATCGCGACGGTGTCAACGCCTTGGGTGATGCCAAACGTGTCGGCCGGAGCCGCGATGTCGGTCGCGGTGATGTCAGCCAGCGCGTTGTAACGGAAGCGAATGCCGAAGTTCTGGCCAAGCCAGTCGGAGGACTGGATGCCTTGCATTTCGTCAGACGCTGCTTCTTGCGCGGTCATGCCTTTTGCCGGATTGTCCCACGCACCGCGGCGGTAACCGTTGAACACTTCGTTAGCGTCCCAGCGGTTCTTGTTGCGGTCGGCGTTGTAATGGTCGCCGACAAAGAAGATCGAGCCGCCGCTTTGCACATATTGCAGCATCGCGTCCTGCTCGGATTTCTTGTAGGGAATGTTTGCTTCCCCGATGACAAACACATCATAGCTTTGCAGATCGGTAAGGGTAATAGGGCTGGTCTTGCGCAATTCTTTTACATAGAAGCCATCTTCCGCCAATGCGGTACCGAAGTCGGAGAACCCGCCGTCGATAACCCAGTCAGCAGCGCCTGCCGTCTGACCGTGCGTGTTGTCAAACAGGACTTTCTTGCCTGCATTCTCATTGACGACTTTCGCCGGAATCACCGGCGCCGGATCGGTCGGGCCCTCAGCTTGTGCCACGTTGCCATAAGTCAGCGTAGCAGCAGCCGGGAGCGGGAACGCCAGCGTCATCGCGAGAAGCACCTTCATCGCTTTGCTTTTAAAGGTAAACATCCCTGCACCTCCACAATAAGTTGTGCTTGTATAGTATCCATAAGCACCCACACTTATTATTCTAGCACCTCGCCTGCCAGTTTTGGTTAGTTTTTCGTAAATTAGAACATTTCGTATGGCAGTGTTATTAAAAATACACATCATAAAATAAGCAAAGCGCGGATCAAGTAACAGGTATTCTGCCTCGTACCCTTTGAGCCCATACATACAAAAAAGCCTTTCCTTCAAAATAAGAAGGAAAGGCTTCTTGTGCAGTGAACTACGGCAGCGGTTGAACCACTACGTTGCCGATGGTGACCGCTTCGGTAAATTTCGCGGTGGTGCCCACGCGCAGGCGCATGTTCGCAGCGCCGGTGGTGCCGGACTTGATGCGCATGTTGAGGATCTTCTCCGCATGGCCGGTGCTGTCAGCGGTCATCGTGAAATTCGCGCTGTAGCCGTATGTGGTCGGCCAGGTGCCGTTGCTGTTTTGCGTGATCGCCACTTGCGTGCCGCTCGAATTGTACACCCCGATGTTGTAGGTGCTGATCGTCGAGTTGGCAGCCAGGCCGTTGGCGACGACTTTCACTTGGAACGTGGAGCCGGTGCCCGGGAGCGTTGCCTGGTGCACGAAGGAGTAGCCGAGCGGCTGCGGCGTCGTCGTGGAACCTGCGCCGTAGGAGCCGGTCTTAAAGGTGGACGGATCCCACCACTTGTAGCCGGTTGCCGGTGCCGCCCACGGTTCTGCCTGCGGTTCGGTGGAGGCGGACGGAGTTTCCATCGACAAGAGCGAAGTCGGGCTGTCGAGGGTCAGGCCGGACACTTGGTTCAGTGCGGTGTAGCTTTCTTGATTCGAGAGCCAGTTGATGATGTTGACCATCAAGGTTGCATCGTTTTGCTCCGACCAGCCCGCATAGGTGGTCTTCGCAGAGCCGGTCTCTTCGCGCAGGTAGCGCGGAGTTGCGTCTTCCACCGGCGAGGAGTCGCCGATGAATGCTGCTTTGCCGAGGCCGACTTTGGAAACTGCTGCGAACGGGCCTTCTGCCACGCCGCCGCCGTTGTAAACGCCTTGGTCAACTGCGCTCGACCACTTTGCGGTGGTCGACGGCAGGTAAACGATGCCTTTTGCTTTGTTCGGGTCCATGATCGCCATGGTCGAACCTGCGTGCATCGCCACGGTGGAAACGCCCGCCGTGATGCCAAACGCCTGCGAGGACGGTACGATGTTGTTCGCCGTCACGTCGCCGATCGCGTTGTAGCGGAAGCGCACGCCGAAGTTTGTGCCCAGCCAGTCGGAAGAGGTGACGCCTTGCATCGCGGTGGAAGCCGCTTCTTCGGTCGTCATGCCTTTTGCCGGGTTGGTCCATGCGCCTCGACGGTAGCCGTTAAACACTTCCGAAGCGTCCCAGCGGTTTTTGTTGCGGTCGGCGTTGTAGTGGTCGCCAACAAAGAAGATCGCGCCGCCGTTTTGCACGTATTGCAGCATTGCGGTTTGTTCCGAAGATTTATAAGGGATGTTTGCTTCGCCGATAACAAATACATCATAAGCGGAAAGATCGGTAAGGGTGATCGGAGTCGATTTACGCAGTTCTTTTACATAGAAACCATCATTCGCCAGCGCATTGCCAAAATCGGAGAAGCCGCCGTTGATGACCCAGTCTGCTGCACCGGCCGTTTGACCGTGCGTGTTGTCAAACAGAACCTTTTTGCCGTAGTTGCCATTCGCTACTTTTGCCTGGATTTCCGGAGCCGGGTCATTCGGGCCTTCTGCCATCACTGCTTGTCCGCCGCCAAACGGCAGAGACAAAGGCAGCGCCAGCGTCATCGCCAGCAAGACTTTACCTGCTTTGCCTTTGAAATTCAAGATGGTACACCTCCACATAGATTAGGGAATACTCTTATTTTAGCATCAAAATCAACAAATTGGGTGATATTTTTGTAAATAAAAATTATAAAAACTAATCTGAATTTCAAACATAATTTCCCTGTCCTGTAAAATAAAAACGCCCCGGTTCGGAGCGGAACCGAGGCGTTTTTTGGCATGAACCAGAGAATCTCTACATCAAGAAGATCGCCAGCACCGTCGCGGCCAGCAGACCGGCCATGACGGGAAGGAAGTTGCGGCGGGTGAGTTCATCGGGGGAAACGCCAGTCACGCCGGAGATGTCGAGGACGCCCCACGGGACGAGGGTGCCGCCGCCGCTCCAGATCGCGCCCATCTGGCCGAGGGCGGCGAGGACGGCGATGTCGACGCCAGCCGGCACACCAAGCGCCTGAGCCAAGGTGCCGACCATGACCAGACCGGAGAAGCCGGAGCCGTCGAGCCCGGAGATGATGCCGATCGTGACGATGATGATCGCCACCGGCACCGCTGTCAGCGGCACGATCGTCGACAAGGCTGTGCCCAGGTCGAACAAGAGACCCGGCGCCCCTTCGCCCAAGATCTGCGGCGCGACTTCCGGCGAGCCGAGGAAGAAGAAAGCGGCGATCGGAATGACCGGAGCGAAGATTTTGATCGCAAACACAAAACCTTCCTGCAGCGCGCTCATCAGCTCATGGTGGGCTTTCGTTTTAAACTCGCCAAGCGCGATCAGGATCAGCAACAGGAATCCCACACCGCCGACCAGCGCTGTGGCATCGCCGCCGCGCAGCTCCAGCCAGATCGTGGTGAAGATGACGGCGACGAAGGACAGCGGAACGAGCCAGGCCGCCGTTTTCGCCACCGGGGAAAACGTGTCGCGCACCGCTTCCTGCTCGGGGATCTCGGCTGTGATCACGCCTCTTTTCATATCTTTACGGAGCATGAAAAAGGCGAGGGAGACGGAGACGAGACCGGTGACGAGCACAAGCGGCCAGCTCGCCGCGATCATCTCGCTGACCGGCACACCGGCCGCCTGCCCGGTCAGCTTCGGCGCGCCTTGGATGATGAAGTCGCCGGACAACGAGATCCCGTGCCCAAACAAGTTCATCGCCACGGCGATCCCGATCATCGGCAGCCCGGCGCGCAGTGCAGCGGGGATCATCATCGGCCCGACGGTCATCGTGGCCGGCGTCGGCCAGAGAAAAGCAGAGATAAGGCCTTTGACCGCCCCGACGGAGAAAAACGCGCCGGTCGGGCTTTTGAACAATTTGCTCATCGGACGCATCAGCAGATAGTCGGCGCCGACCCGCTCCATCATCCGCAGCAGAGCGATCATCAGCGCGATGATCAGGATGATATCGAAGAGGATTTTGGCGGCGGTGAGGTTCGCTGTGAACAGCGTCTGCCCGGCCGTGACGAAACTGCCCGACCAGATCCAGCCGATGATCAGCGTCCCGATGACGGTGACGGCGATGACGCCGCGTTTGAAGACCATGCCCAAGATGACCAGCAGGACAACTGCAAGATAAATCCAATGTGAGACTGTAAGTTCCATACTTCCCAACCCCCTTTTTGGGCAAATGCCTTTTCAGCATGATATGGGGACTGGGCGGAAAAAGTGAAAAGGCCGCGCGATGGCGGCCCTTTCTTGTTTTCTATACTTTACGGTATCGGCGCAGGGCCAGGATGTTCAGACCCAGGAACAGCAGGCAGTAGCCGAGCAGCACCCAGAGCGCGACTTGGATGTCGCCGAGCCCTTCGCCGCGGATCATCACGCCGCGCAGCGCTTCGGCGGCGTGGGTCAGCGGGAGCGCCTTGGACAGCATCATCAGCCAGTCCGGCATGTTGCGCAGGTCGAACAGGCCGCTCATGAAGATCTGTGGCACGACGACAAGCGGGATGAACTGCACCATCTGAAACTCGTTGCGCGCGTATGCCGACAACAGCGTTCCCAGCGACAAGGCTACGGTCGCCAGCAAAATGTTGATCACCAGCACCGCGCCAAACGACCCGACCGACTGCACGCCCAGCACGTTTAAAGCAAACCATTGCACCAGCGCCGTCTGCAGCACCGCAAACACGCCAAAGCCAAAAAAGTAGCCCAGCACGATCTCAAACCGTTTGATCGGCGTCGCCAACACCCGTTCCAGCGTCCCGCCCGTACGTTCGCGCAGGAACGACACCCCGGAGATCAGGAACACGAAGAAGAAGATAAAGAATCCGATCAGCACCGGGGCCAGATAATCCAGCTTCGTCAACCCCTCGCCCCCGTGCAAAAACTCTACATCCATCCCGCTTGGCAAATTCATGCCCGGCGCTTGAGGCACCACCTGCCCGTTTGGCATACCCGGTACAGGTTCCATCCCCTGCCCGTTTGGCACTCCCGGTACAGGTTCCGTCCCCTGCCCGTTTGGCACTCCCGGTGCAGTCGTTATCCCCTGTCCGTTTTGCCCGGCGTTCTTCGGTTCTACTGGCAACCCATCCCCCGTGCTCTTGCCTTCGGCAAGGCTTTGCACCGCCTGTTGCACCGCTTGCTGCACCGCTCCGTTCACGGCGGGGTCGGACCCTTCCAGCATGATATGGACTTTGCCGTCGGCAAGGGTCAGATACCCGTCCGACTCACCGTTTTGCAGATTCTCTTCCGCGATCTCCAGCGACACGTTACGAACGGTCGCATCGGTCGCTTCCAACTGCTCAATCAACACATCCGGCAGATCCACTACATCTATATCGGCCTGTGTCGTCGACGTCGTCAGAACGACCGACAACAGCCACAGCACGAACAGCGGCGCGATAAACAGCATCGCCACCGAACGCTTATCCCGGATCACTTGCTTCAACAACCGCTTGGTCAGCGCCCAGATTCTCATGCCTGCACACCTCCATAGCGCAGGAACGCCTCTTCGATCGTCGCCGTCCCCGTCTCCTCTTTCAACCGCGCTGGCGTGCCCAGCGCAATCAGCTTCCCTTCGCGAATCAGCCCCAGGCGGTCACATTGCTCTGCCTCATCCATCACATGTGTCGTGATCAAGATCGACACCCCCTGCTCCTTCAAGCGCAGGAACTCGCGCCAAAAGTCTTTCCGCAGCACCGGGTCGATCCCCACCGTCGGCTCATCCAAAATCAAAATCTCCGGCTCATGCAACAGCGCCACCGCCAGCGACAACCGCCGCTTCATGCCGCCCGAATAGGTCTGCACCGGCCGCTTCGCATGCTCGCTCAACTGCACCAGTTCCAGCAGCTCCCCGATGCGCTGCTTGCGCTTCGCCCCTTTTACACCAAACAGCTCCGCAAAAAACACCAGATTGTCATACCCGGTCAGATCGTGGTACAACGCATCCGCCTGCGCCATATAGCCGATCCGCGCAATCGTGCCGTAATCGGGCATCTTCCGCCCCAGCACCAACACTTCGCCGCCCACATACTCCCCGACCGCCGCAATCGTCTTCACCAAGGTCGTCTTGCCCGACCCCGACGGCCCGAGCAGCCCGAGAATCTCCCCGCGCCCGATCGTAAACGACACATCATCGAGCACCACGCGCTTGCCAAACTTCTGCACCAGATGGCGCACTTCCACCACCGCATCCTGCACCCGCTTGCTCTCCATCCGCCTAGCCTCCTCTTCCAGCTCGTATTACTGCTCTTTGTTCAATACCCCGTGCAAATACAGATCGAGCAGCCGTCTCAATTCCGTCTCCTCATCTTCAATCCGCAACGCTTCCGGCGCGATGTTCTTCATCAAAACATACCCGCCCAGCATGCTCATCAGCCCGCGCAACGCCAGCACTGGGTCGATGTCGCGAAACGTCCCCTTCTCCACTTCTTCCCGGAAAAACTTCGACGCCACCTCGACCAGCTTCGGCGCCAACTGCTCCCGGACCGGCTGGAGCAGCTCCGGATGAAACGCCGCTTCGGCCGCCACCGTCTTGATCAGCGGCAGATTCTTCTCCACCAGTTGCACCCGGTCGCGCATCACATCGAGCAGCACGTCTTCCACCGGGCGCTCCTTGCGCGTTTTGAAAATCCGCTCCACCGACATCAGCATCAGCGGGCGGAAAAAGCGCACGACCAGCGGAATGACCATCGAGGTCAGCAGATCCTTCTTGGTCTTGAAATAATTAAAAATCGTCCCCTCCGACACCCCGGCTTCCTTCGCCACTTCCGAAGTCCTGGCCGCACTAAACCCTTTTTCGGAAAAAACTTTCACGGCCGCTTCAAGAATTTGCCAGTGCTTCTCGGTCAGTTCCTCTTCAATCCGGTCATAATTCAATTGTTCGTCGCTCATGCCAACCTCCATGATTGAGTGCTTACTCAATGAGTGAGTCATTACTCAGAATATACTCCCCATGTTTCTAAAATGCAACCAAAAAAAGACGACAGCATCTTCGCTGTCGTCTTTCTTCTTACTTAATCAAGCCTTCCGCTTTCAGCCATTCGCGAGCGACGTCATCCGCTTTGCGCTTGTCGACATCCACTTGCGCGTTCAGTTCGGCCATCTCCGTTTCATCCATCGTGCCGGCCAGTTTGAGCAGCTCGGTTTTGACTTCCGGATGCTGTTTCACCGTCTCCTCCCGCACGACCGGAGCGGCGTAGTACGGCGGGAAGAACTTCTTGTCATCTTCGAGAATGACCAGATGGTTTTTCACCAAACGACCATCGGTGGAGAAAGCGTCGATCACCTGCACTTCATCTTCCATCAGCGCCTGGTATTTCAGACCGGGGTCCATCGCTTTCGTCCCGGCAAATTCGAACCCGTACGCTTTCTTCAAGCCGGGCAGGCCGTCGGAGCGCTCCAGGAATTCCTGCTCGACGCCAAACGTCAGGTGTTTCGCATGCGCCTGCAGGTCGGACACCTTTTGCAGCCCGTATTTTTGTGCTGTCTCCTGAGTGACGGCCAGCGCGTAGGTGTTGTTAAATCCGATCGGCTCCAGCCATTCCAACTGGAACTCCTCGGAAAACTTCTGTTTCACCACGTCGTACACCTGGTCTTGGTCGGACATGACTTTCTGTTCCAAAATGTTGACCAGACCGGTGCCGGTGTACTCGACATAAGCGTCCAGCGTGCCGTTTTTCATCGAATTAAACACCACATCGGTGCCGCCAAGGAACGATTTGACGGTGACTTTCAGGTCTGTATTTTCTTCAAGCAGGATGCCGACAACGTTGGCCATGATGTCTTGCTCGGTAAAATTCTTCCCGGCAACTACGATTTCATCTTCCGATTTGCCGGACAGCAAGGAGCCACATCCAGTTGCGGTAACCATGGTCAAGCCAAGTGTGGTGAGCAGAAGTGCCTGTGTTATTTTTTTCATCGAATCATCCTTTCGTTTTGGAGGGATCAGCCTTTGCGGATGCGCAGGCCTTTCGGTGTTACGCGCCAGTCTGTATAGGCGAGCACGAGATCGAACAGCACTGCCATCACAGCGGCCGGGATCGCGCCAGCCAAGATGATGCCGGTGTCGACCATCGAGATGCCGCGCAGGATCAGGTCACCGAGACCGCCTGCGCCGATAAATGCGGCCAGTGTCGCCACGCCGATCGTCATCACGGCAGCGGTGCGGACACCGGCAAAGATGACGGAGCGGGCGAGCGGGAGTTTGACCAGACGGAGCATCTGCCAGCGGGTCATGCCCATGCCGCGGCCCGATTCGACCAGCGCCGGGTCAACGTCCAAGATTCCGGTGTAGGTGTTGCGCAATATCGGAAGCAGGCCATACGCCACCATCGCAATGATCGCGGGCAATGGTCCAATCCCGAACATCGGAATCAAAAAGCCCAGCAGCGCCAGACTTGGGATCGTCTGCAGCACCGAGACCAGCCCGATCACCAGTCCCGCCGCCTTGCGAAAGCGGGTCAGCAAGATCCCCAGCGGTACGGCGATCAGAATCGACCAGAACAAAGCTACTAAAGAAAGCACCAAATGCTGCATCGAAGCATCTACAATATCAGTCCAACGGTCCTGCAAAACAAATAACAAATCGCTCAACAAACGCACCTCCTGTTAGTCGTACAAATCCAATCCTAACCTGCTCCCCCTACTCGCTTGCGGCGGCTTCTTCCAGATACGGTTTTGCCAGCACATCGACAAGCGACGAACGGGTCAGGAGCCCGACCAGCCGCTGCTCGGCATCCAGCACTGGAACATATCCGTATGGCACCGTTTGCACGAGCGGAATCGCATCGATCAGCGGTGTCCCGGTCTGCACAGTCTGGATCTCGGTGCGCATCACATCGCCGAGCGTCAGCGACTCCTCCTGATACCCGCTGTGAATGTCGCTCGTATCGGCAATCCCGAGCAGTTTCCGCGCCCGGTCGGTGACCAGAACCCCCGTCACCCGACGACGATGCATCGTCTGCACCGCTTCGGCGAGGCCTTTGCCTGCGCCCATCGTGACCGGACTGCTCAGCATCACATCGTCCACCGTCCAAGACTGGTGCGACGAGAGACGCTTTTCCCCAAGGAATCCGCGCACAAATTCATTGGCCGGATGGCGCAAAATCTGATCGGGCGTGCCCATCTGCACCACGCGTCCGCCTTGCATCACCACGATCTGGTCGGCGATCTTCAGCGCCTCATCCATGTCGTGCGTGACAAAGATGATCGTCTTGTTCAACTCCTGATTCAGACGAATCAACTCATCTTGCAACTGCTCCCTCGTGATCGGATCGAGCGCCGAAAACGGCTCATCCATCAAGATGATCGGCGGATTGCACATCAATGCCCGCGCTACTCCGACCCGCTGCTGCTGCCCGCCGGACAGTTCGGCCGGATAGCGGTCGCGATACTGACCCGGCTCCAGCCCGACCATCTGCAGCAATTCATCGACTCGGCTCTTGTCCACGCCCTTTTTCCCGGATGCCAGTTGCGCCGACAGCCCGATGTTCTCCCCGATCGTCATGTGCGGCATCAAGCCGATCTGCTGGATCACATACCCGATCCCGCGGCGCAGTTCCACCGCATCCATCTCCAAGACGTTCTGCCCGTTTACATACAAACGGCCTTGTGTCGGCTCGATCAGCCGGTTGATCATCTTCATCGTCGTCGTCTTGCCACATCCTGAAGGTCCGACCAGCACCACGATGTTCCCTTCCGGAATCTCCAGATTGAGATCGGCGATCACCACCGACTCCTCATACTGCTTGGCGACATGCTCAAACACGATCGCATTTGCCAAATTCCAATCCCTCCCATCTTTTTTGCACAGAAAAAGACCCGCAGCAAAAATACAGCGGGTCGCAAAACACGGACATATGCATGAAAAAAGCCCTTGACCCATCTACGCCTACGAGGTTAGCTGACGGACTCGGAAAGATGGTTTCCTACGCTGTCTCTGTGACCAGAGCCAGCCGATTCGCCCCAAAGTTGGTTCCCCCGTTTCCCGACTTAAATATCAGGAATTAAGCAATCTAAATACTACAGACCCCTCAAGGAACACGCAACGAGCATATATCACTGATACGCTTGTTTATTATCTTTATATATGCTCGTCCTCGTGTTTTCATGATTTTCTTTAAGAATCCTATACCAGTTCCGCAATCAGCTTTGGCAGCCACTCCTGCAGCTTGGTAAATTCATACCCGGCCGCTTCTGCTTTTTCCAGGCTCATATAGTACGAACCAGGCGCGCCAAACGGCGAACGATCCTCTTTTTCAAACTCCTGAACAACCTTCGCTGCTTGGCCGGTCGCCTGCTCGATCATCCCCATCATCTCGCGCAGCGTGACCGTTCCGCTCGCCGCCGCATTCACTTCCCCGGCGATGTCGGCCGTCGCTGCCCAGAGCAGGAAATTCCCCGCTTCCTGCGAGTGGATAAACCCTTGGCGCGACTGCGGATTCGGCATGCCGATCGGCAGACCGTTCTTCACGCGGTCGACATGCCAGTGCAGGCGTTTCGTATAGTCATCCGTCCCCATCACCACCGGGAAGCGCACCGCAACGACCGGCAAATCGGACTGCTGGAAAAAGACCGCTTCCGCCTGCTGCTTGCCTTCCTGGTAGCCAAACGCGTCTTTGCCGCCCCACTTGATCGGCAACTCCCGCGCATTAAAATCGGCTTCCCCATGCGCTTCCTCCGACAGATCGTACACCGACAGCGTGGATGTGAACACATAGCGCTGCACCTTGCCTGCAAACAGTTCCACCGCCACCTGCGCATCGTTGGACGAATAGCAGATGTTATCAAAGACGACATCATATGTACGATCACCGACCGCTTCGCGGATCGAGTCCTTCTGCTCGCGGTCCACGATCAACCGCTGGACCCGGTCGCCATACTCATCTGGCGTCTTGCCGCGCGTGGCGATCGTCACATCCACCCCGCGCGCCAGCAGTCCGTTCACCAAATGCTTGCCGAAAAACTGCGTGCCGCCAAAGACCAATGCCGTTTTCATTCGAACCCCTCATTTCCCAGTATTTTCTCAGTATTCCTTCAATTGTACTACAGTTTATTTTGTAAGCAAAACAAAACCGTCTCTGCGAAAGAGACGGTTCTGCTGTCCACACCGTTGCCGTGTGAAAGAGATAAAGTTGCTTATTGCCACCAAGGCGCTTTGTTCACGACCCAGCCGCTGCCGGTGGTGGTGAAGATGATCGTGCCTTGCAGGTCGGTGCGGTAAATCTTGATGCCTCTTGCTTTCAGTTTGTTGATCGTCTCAGCATGCGGATGGCCATATGAGTTGTTCAGACCGCAGGAGATGACCGCCACAGACGGGTTTACTTTGTTCAGGTACGCGTCGGTGGAGGAAGTGCGGGAACCGTGGTGCCCGACTTTCAGGATGTTCGCAGAAAGCGTCTGGCCGGATGCGACCATGTCTGCTTCCGAATCATGTTCCGCGTCGCCGGAGAACATGAAGTTAGTGGAGCCATAGGTCAGGCGGATGACGCCGGAGTAGTCGTTGGTCAGGGAGTACGAAGTCTTGACCGGAGCGACAAAGTTCGCTTTCAAGGTCTTCGAGTTTGCGGTGGTGCTGAGGATCGTCGTGTACGCTTTGGCCTGGGTGATCGCGAGGCCTTTTGCATTCGCCGCGTTGATCACGTCGGTGTAGGTGATGGTGGTTTTGGAGATGTTCGGCATGTACAGCTTGCCGATCGTGAAGTTCTTGATCACGTCATCGAGACCGCCGATGTGGTCTTCGTCCGGATGGGTGCCGACCAGATAGTCGACGCGGGTGACGCCTTTGCCCTTCAGGTAGTTGACGACGGTGGTGCCGTCAGCGTTGTTGCCAGCGTCGATGACCATGTTTTGGCCGTTCGGGAGCTGGATCAGGAACGAGTCTGCTTGACCGACATCAATAAAGTGCACTTGCAGGTTGGTTGCGGCGGACGCATGGTCGCTGAGCGGTGCGTTTACGCCGGTGCTCGAGATAAAAATCAGAGCCAGGGCGATCAGAAATGCGCGTTGCAGGTTACGGAAAAATGCCATTTTCAGTAAAACCTCCGGAATATAAAATAATTTCTGATACTACAAAAGCAACGGTTAATGTAATTCTATCACAAGTCCAAAAACTTGTTTACTAAGCTATAGTTAAAAAACGAACGTTTTTAGTCAATTTTATGTAAAAGGTTCGACTTTCTCACTCAGAGCATGTTATGCTCACTTTCACGGAGGTGTCTCGAAATGGACGAAAACAGAACAGGCGTGTGCATCATCGACCGCTTCGAAGAAGAGTTGGCCGTGGTCGAATTCGAAGGGCGCTTTACTTTCGACCTGCCCCGCTCCCTGCTCCCGGAAGACGCAGCAGAAGGCGATGTGTTGCGGATGAACATCACCATCGACCAGGCGGAGACGAAACGCCGGCAAGAACTGGCCGACGCCATGCTTCGCGCAATCATGAAAACGGACGAATAGAAAAACCCTGCCGGCTGCCCGGCAGGGTTTTTGTTTACGATACGGTTGGACGCACGTTCGTCTTTTTCGTATAAATCAGGTACACGATCGCCGTCAGCGCCAGCATCACGCCGGAGAAGGCGAACACCGCTCCGATCCCATATGCACGGCCAAACGCGACGCCGATCATCGGGGCTGCGAGCAGCATCACGCCCTGCATCGCATTGGAGACGGAAAACACGCGTCCCATCAGCTCCGGCGGCGTCTCCGATTGCAAGAGGTAGCCAAACGGCACCGACGTGCCTGCACCAAGGGCGCCGACGATCAGGCAGACGGCGCACCAGAAGACGATGCTGCCGTGCACGATGTTCATGCCGCCCAGCCCGATCACCACCACCATCGCTCCGGCGAGCAGCAGCGACCAGCACATCATGCGCAGCGGATTGCCTTTCCAGCTTGTCCACTGTCCGGCGATCAACGATCCGGCGACCGCTCCGATGCCAAAGGAGCTGACGACCAGCCCGTATCCGATCTGCCCGAGGTTGAGCGCGATCGTCAGCGGCGCGTAAAACGCATCGTATAGAAACACGAAAAACAGGTTCAGCGCAGCCAGCGAGATCGCGACGACCAGGATGCGCTTTTTCGAAATATGGGCGATCCCTTCTTTCAGTTCGCGCCAGAAGTTTTTCTCCGTCTTCACTTCCTCTGCGCTCGGCTGCACGTTCGGCAGGCGGAGCAGGAACAACAGCGCGATGCCGTACAGCACCGCTTCGGTCATAAACACGAACTTCGGAGCCACAATCGCCATGAGCAGACCGCCGATCGCAGGTCCGATGATCTTGGTCGCATTGGCGCAGGTCTGGCTGAGCGCGGTCGCTTCGGCCAGTTCCTCTTCCGGCACGACCTGGCGGAACAGGCCTTGGCGCGCCGGATCAAACATCACGGCAAATACTGTCTTGGCAAAGACCAGCGCCAAGAGCACCGGCAAGTTCGGCGCGAAAATAAAGCCGATGACGACCCCGATCCTCATCAGCGTACAGATCAGCATCACTTGTTTGCGCGGCAGGCGGTCGGCCCACACACCAAGCAGCGGCCCCAAAAACACCCACGGCACCGCCACCGCCAAGTCGATCGCCGCATTGGCGATGATGTCCATCCCCCAGTGATAGGAGACGAGCAGGTTCAGCGCGATAATGTCAAACCAGTTCCCCGTGTCAGAAAACACCTGCGCTGTGAACAGCGTCCGAAACGGCTTTTTCCTGAGCGGGGTGAAGATTGTTTGTTTTTTCATGCCCGGACAATCCTTTCCTTGATTCATCTCTCCATTGTAAGGGAATTTGCTTTATTATTATAGAAGGGAAATGAATGAGCAAGATCAACCGAGTTGAAGGGGGATTTTCACATGAAATTCAGCGAGATGTTACGCGCCAAGGCGGATGCCAGCTGGCAGGCCAGCTTCGACCACCCGTTTGTCACCGGGATCGCAGACGGCAGTCTGCCCTTGGATTCTTTCAAATACTACATGTTAAACGATTCCTACTACCTGTCCGTCTTCGCAAAAGTGCAGGCGCTCGGCGCAGCGAAAGCGGCCGACCTCTACACCGCCTCGCGCATGGCGGCACACGCGCAAGGCACGTATGAAGCAGAATTGTCCCTGCACGAAAACTTCTCCAAGCGCCTCGGCATCACGCCGGAAGACCATGCTGCCTTCGAACCGGCGCCAACCGCATACGCGTACACCACCCACCTGCTCGCGGTCGGCTATACCGGCACGCTTGGCGAGATCATCGCAGCGCTCCTGCCCTGCTACTGGCTGTATGCGGAGATCGGCCATCGCCTGCAAGGGATGAAGCCGGAGGTTGAGATCTACCAGGAGTGGATCAACGCGTACGGCGGTGAGTGGTTCGACACGCTGGTCAAAGAACAGATCGACCGCCTCGACGCCTTGGCCGAACTAGCCTCGCCCGCCGAGCGTTTGCGCATGGAGCAGCACTTCCTGATCTCCTCGCAATACGAACTGTCCTTCTGGGGCATGGCGTACTCGTTAGAAAAATGGCAGGCGCCGGTCATGGAAGTTCTGTAAGCACAGCCTTTTCATGCTACACTAGAGAGGTTGTTTCTAACAAATAGCTCACTGGAAAAGGTTGATATACATGAATCTCGTATCTGTCATCGGACTCACCAAAACATACGGCGAAAAAGTCCTGTTCCAAGACCTCACCTTCGGGATCGACAACGGCGACCGCATCGGGCTGATCGGCGTCAACGGCACCGGCAAATCGACCCTGCTCAAGGCGATCGCCGGCGTCGAGCAGGCTGATTCCGGCCAAATCGTTACCGCCAACGGAGCAACGATCGAGTACCTCCCGCAAAACCCGGTGTTCGACGATAAGCTGACCGTCCTGCAGTCGGTCTTCCAAGGCAGTTCTCCGCTCTTGCGGCTGCTCGGCGACTATGAGCAGCTGCTCGCCGACCTCGCCCTGCGCCCGGAAGACGAAGCGTTGCAGTCCCGCCTCGTCAAGCTCTCCCAAGAGATGGACGCAGGCAACGCCTGGGAGCTGGAAGCAAACGCCAAGACGATCCTCAACCGCCTCGGCATCACCAACTACAGCGCGATCGTCGGCAACCTGTCCGGCGGTCAGCGCAAGCGCGTGGCGATGGCCCGCGCCTTGATCCGCCCGTCCGATCTGCTGATCCTCGACGAGCCGACCAACCACATCGACAACGAGACGGTCGAGTGGCTGGAAAGCTATCTGGCCAAGATGAAATCGGCCCTGCTGCTGATCACGCATGACCGCTACTTCCTCGACCGCGTGACCAACCGCATTTTGGAGCTCGACAAAGGCAAGCTCTACTCCTACCAAGGCAACTATGCGACGTTCCTTGAGCACAAAGCAGCCCGCGAAGAGCAGACTCTGGCCAGCGAAGACAAGCGCCAGAACCTGCTCCGCCGCGAGCTGGCCTGGCTCCATCGCGGCGCGAAAGCCCGCACGACCAAGCAAAAAGCCCGCGTCGAGTTCGCCGAGAACCTCCGCGATCAAAAAGTGGACAAAGCCGCGTCGAAAATGGACATCGCCATCGGTTCGCAGCGCCTCGGCAACAAAGTGTTTGAGCTGGAGCACATCACCAAGTCGTATGGCGACCGCACCTTGATCCGCGACTTCTCCTACCTGATCGGCCCGCGCGACCGCATCGGCATCATCGGGAAAAATGGCAGCGGCAAGTCCACGCTGATGGAGATCATCGCCGGGAACATCGTCCCGGACGGCGGCATCGTCGACACCGGCAGCACCGTCAAGCTCGCTTACTACACGCAGGAGAGCATCGAGATGAACGAAGAGCTGCGCGTGATCGAATACATCCGCGAAGCCGCCCCGTACATCCGCACCATCGACGGCGAAACGATCTCCGCCGGGCAGATGCTGGAGCGCTTCCTGTTCCCGCCGAGCTCGCAGTGGACGCCGATCGCCAAGCTGTCCGGCGGTGAAAAGCGCCGCCTGTACCTGCTGCGCACCTTGATGGGCGAACCCAACGTCCTGCTGCTCGACGAGCCGACCAACGACCTCGACATCCAGACCTTGACCATCCTCGAAGACTATCTCGACCACTTCGACGGCACGGTGGTCACCGTCTCCCATGACCGCTATTTCCTCGACCGCGTGGTCGACCGCCTGATCTGCTTCGAAGGGGACGCGAAGATCAGCACCTACATGGGCATGTACTCCGAGTATCAGGCGGAGCGTGAACTGCTCGCACCGGAGAAAGACAAGCCGGTCAAAGCAAAAGAAGATCCGCGAGCTGCTGCAGACGATACGCCTGCCAAGAAGCTCAAGTTCACCTACAAAGAGCAAAAAGAGTTCGAATCGATCGAAGAGCGCATCGCCGAACTCGAAGACAGCATCGCCTCTGTCCAGGCCGAACTGGCTCAAGGCGGCACCGACTACACCCGTCTGCAGAAGCTGACCGATCAGGAGCAGCAGCTGCAAAACGAACTCGAAACTGCCGTCGAACGCTGGGCGGAACTGAACGAGCTCGCCGAAGAGATCTCACGACAAAAAGAAGCAGGCCGCTAACGGCCTGCTTTTGTTTTGCCACTCGCTTTGCCGACCACCGAAACGGCAAAATCGACCGTGCCGCCGCGCAAGAGCGGATGCCGCGCACAGACGCCCGCCCGGCCGTCCCGCGACCAGGTTCCGACCAGCGGCACCATGCCCGGTTCGGCCGCCCACGGCCGCAGCACCGCTTGCTCCGGCAGGAAACGGCTGCCCGTGCTGCGCGCAATCTGCCAGTCTCCGCGCTCCGGATTCACGACGAGCAGATCGTCCTTCCCATCCCCATCAAAATCCCCGAGGAGCAGCTGCCAGCCAGCCTCAACCGCCCATTTTTGCAGCCACGGTTTGCTCCCGATCCGCAACCTTGTGCCTGTGCAAGCTCCGACTTTCCACGTTCCGGTCGCCGGGTGCCACAGCACCAGTTCGTCGCGCCCGTCGCCGTCCACATCGCCAAAACCGGCCACCCAGTCGGTGCCGGTGCGCCCAGCCGCGCCGTCATACGCCGGGGAGAATTTTCCCCCGTCGCTCGCCGCCAGCAACCAGTCCCCCGTCCGCTTGTTCCACAGGGCGAGGTCCTTGCGTCCGTCCCCGTTCCAGTCGGCCAGATGCGGCTCCCAAGCCTCGCCCCGCGCCAGTCCGGTCAGCCAGACCGTCGGTTTCTGCCACGAATCGCCGTCGCTCAGCGCCACCGAAAACGTGCCGGCCACCGCGTCCCACAGCACCAGATCGTCCCGTCCGTCACCGTTTACATCGCCGACCATTGCGCGTCCCGGCCCCAGCCTCTCGCCGATCACCCTTGCAGTAAACGGTGCGCTTTGCCGGCAGGGGAACGTCTCCAGACTGCCCGATGCCGCCTGCCATGTTCCCGACAAAGGCTCCCTGACCAGCAGCTCAGAGATCCCGTCGCCATTCACATCCCCGGTCAGCACCTCCGCCCCTGGGAAAAAGCCGGTCTGGCGCATCGACGGCACGAGGCTGACCAGCGAAAGGAGCGGCACAAACTCGTATTTTTGCTGCTGAAAGCACTTCACCAGCCGCTTCAAATACGACCCTTCGTCATACACCACCCGCTCCCCCACTTTGCGGATATAAGGGAACTCTAAATACGGGTGATAGAAAAATCCGGCGATCTCGTCGTCCTTAAATCCTTTGATCGCCCGGCACATGCGCTTCAGCTCTTGCTCCGGCTTGGACGCGTCGAGGTAAAACAGCGGGGTCGGCACATACACCGCCCCGCGATACAGCGGCGAATCGGTGTCATGGGTCACGACATGGTGCATCTCGCTGCTGTGCGGATCATTTTCAAAAAACAGCCCCGTCCAGCCCTCCAGCACGCGGCGCTGCACAGGCGACGCCGTGTAATGCGGCGCTTCAAACCAATCGACCTGCAGTCCCGACGCAAACACAGCCAGAAACCCCTGCCGCATCCGCTCCGACGCATACGCTTGCTCGAATGCGCCCCGCTCCTGATACGCCGCCGGGTCATCATCGGGCGGGCAATCAGCGGTGCAGTCACCATAAGCAAATTCAAACCCATCCCCCGACACCGCCTGCCCGTATTGATGGCGGTACCCGTGCATGCCAAGCGACCCGCCCCGATTTTGCAGATGGCGCATCGTCGAAATGAACTTCTGCACCAACGGGTCGCGGCGGTCGCCGATCGATCGGTCATAGCCGGTCTTGGGGTTCACAAATCGCGGAATCATCGCCACATGAAACGGCACGCCGGACGACGACAAAAAGTCGGCGATCACCCGCAGTTTCCACAGGCTCTCCTCCGACTCATAAAAACCGCCCGGCCCAACATCCTCCAGGCGCAACAGCGCTTTTCTCATCGAGATCACCTCTTGTGCGTTCGCCTTACCAGCCTATGCAGGCAAGAGGGCTCCTGCGAGATGTCTACTTCATTTCCAGCGCAGTTTTGATCCATTTTTCTAACGGCGGGGTCATTTGCAGCGGTGTCACGATATCCAAACGGTGCAGGTACACAGTGCCGTCTGCCAGTGCCGAGACATTCAACTCCTGACACAGCCCGGGGAGTTCGGACGACAGGACGCGCAGCACATACCCTTTGCTCCGCTGATCTTTGTTTGCGCCAGACTGGGCTGTGCCTGTCTTGGCCGTCTTGATCGCTTCCAGCGCCAAGGCGGGGTCGTCGCTCGATGCGATTGTCTTCTGCATGCCTTGACTGTCCTGCAAGAGCAGCCCGTCCCACTTCACCTTGTCGAGATCAACCTCAGGCACATCTTCCGCCCGGTACAAGACGTGCGGGAACATGAAGCCGCTGACCACCACCCAGTCCCGATTGGCCTGACCGTCCACTTCCCAGATCCAGAATCCCTCTCCGGCGTGCCCGATCCGCTCGCCGACGGCGATGTGGCGCAACGCGGAGTTTGGCTCGGCCACATACGTCCGGCCTTCGCCTTGCAGCGTCTGCTGGCCGAGCACATACTCGACCCGCATGTCCTTCCACAGCTCATAGCCCCACCAGCCGCCAAACAGCACGGGCAGCAAGAGTGCGGTCAGCAGCCAGTACCGCTTTTTCACTCGTCGTACCTTGCGTCTTCTTCGCGCGTGATGCCTTCGAGGATCAATTCCAGCTCCGTCTCAAAATTCAGCATGAGCGGCCCTGGCAGCTCGTCATAAAGCTCGGCGATCTCCGGCATGGCGAGCGCTTCGTCTGTTGTGCGCGGCTTTTGTTCACGCGCCTCCAGCCATTCCTTCATCTCGTCGACAAACGTGTAAAACGAGCTTTGAAAACGGTCAGCATCATCGCCTGCGCTGTCCAAGTCGCTCGACTGCATCAGGTTCCAGTTGGTGATCATCTCGTCATAAGCAGCTTTGACTTTGTCCCACATAGGCTTACTCCTTTGCCATCTCTTTGGCGCGAAGGTTGGTCGCCGCGACCGCTTCTTTCATCAGCGCCGGAAACTCGCGCTCTTCCATCACGCGCAAGCCCGCAGCTGTCGCGCCCCCCGGCGTCGTCACCTGATCGCGGAGCACGGCAGGCGCCGGGCCATCTTTTAACATCAAGGCTGAGCCGTAGACCATGCCGACGATCATCCGGCGCGCCTGCTCCTCCGACACGCCAAACTCCTTGGCCGCCGTTTCCAGCACTTCGGCAAAACGGTACAAAAACGCCGGAGCCGAACCGGTCACCGCCGTCAGCTGGTGAATCTGCTCTTCCGTGCATTCTTCGTAGATGCCGATGCCGTCCAGGATCATCTCCAAGACTTCCTTATGCGCTGCTTTGACCTCTTTGCCGTATGTGTAAAGCGAAACGGATGCGCCCACTTTCGCCGCCGTGTTTGGCATGACCCAAGCGACCGGCGTGCCTGCTGGCAGATGCTCCTCCATCAGTCCGGTGCCGATGCCTGCCGCCACCGTAAACACAAATTGCCCGTCGACGAGCGGCCCCAGTTCGAGCAAGGATTCACGCACTTGGCCCGGCTTCATCGCGAGCACGATCGTGTCGGCCTTAGCGACCTGCGCTTTCCAGTCGTGCGTGGCGGTCACGCCGTATTTGCCGCGCAGCTCCTGCAGGCGCTCTGCGTTCGAACGGTTGGTGACGATGATCTCCTCAAGATGGTCTTGCTTACGTGCCAGCAGCCCGGAGATGATCGCTTCCGCCATCCGTCCCGCGCCTAAAAATAAAATTGTTTGTTTGTTCATCCGTGCACGCCTCCTTTTGCACTATTTTCTTATAAAGCAGGAATGAAAGGCAAGCCTGTACAATACTAGTTCGTAAAGAAGCGAGGTGAGATGATTTGTTGGAATTTTTCGACATACGTGGCTTGCCAGAGCCGTTTGCGCTGTTTTCCTTTGGGCATCTTCTGTCGTTATTTCTTATTTTCTCGGCAATTGTTTTTCTGTTTTGGTATCGCGAACGGCTGAAAGAGGAGCGTATCAATCGTTTGACGCGCTACGGGCTGGCCGGGTTGCTGTTGATTTCCGATCTGGTGTTAAACATCTGGTTCATCCAGGCCGGGTCGTGGACGCTCGATTACAATCTGCCCTTGCAGCTGTGCACGATCTCCTTGTATCTGTCGGCGTTTATGCTGATCACGCGAAGCGTGCTCTTGTTCGAATTTGCGTTTCTGGTCGGCATGGGCGGCGCTTTGCAGGCACTGCTGACGCCAGACCTCGGGCACTACTCCTATCCGCATTTTCGCACCTATCAGTTCTTCATCGCGCATGGGGCGATCATGCTGGCCGGGTTCTACATGGTGTTTGTAGAAGGGTTCCGCCCGACTTTACATTCGATCTGGCGCTCGATCCTCCTGCTGAACATTATCGCCGCACTCGTCGGCCTCGCGAACTGGCTGACCGGAGGCAACTACATGTTCCTCGCCCACAAGCCGGGCGCTGCGTCGCTGCTCGACCTGCTTGGGCCGTGGCCGTATTACATCATCTGGCTGGAAGCGGTCGTGCTGGTGTCCGTGCTGATTTTCTACCTGCCGTTTGGCCTACAAGACCTCTGGCGCAAACGGACCGGGAGAGGGAATTGATCCCTCTCCTTTTTTATATCGTCAGCGTCGTGCCCCAAAACGCCTTCTCCCCGCGCTCCGGCAGCGTCGCGATCATCTCCCGAAACGGCACCGGCATCAGCTGGCATGCTGTCAGAGCTTCCATCGTGGCCGGGACCCAGTAGAACTCGAGATGGTCTTCCGCCGACGCGGGATTCACGCCCGCTGTCAGATCAGGGGAGGTGACTTCAAACACCTGCGAGATTTCAAAATGGTGCATGTCTTTCTCCGTATCTGCCCAGTCCGCCTCCAGCAGCCCGATAAACCGCCCGACTTCCCCGCGAATGCCGATCTCCTCCTGCAATTCCCGAGGCAGGGTCGCCGCCGCACTCTCTCCTAGCTCGATGTGCCCGCCCGGCAAAAACGTGTTCTCCCAGCCCTTTGCGTGCGCCACCAGCACCTGTCCGTCCATGATGATGATGCCGCGCGCGATGTGATGAAACTTTTTTTGCATCAGTTCTCCCCCTGTTCGTCCGTCTGTCGGATTGCTAGATTACCACGTCTTGGAAGAACCTTCAAGGGGTGATATAGTAGATTCGGGGAGGGATTTACGAAGATGACGCAACAACATCCAACCATCCTCATCACCGCAGGCGGCACCTTGGAAAAATGGGACGAGGTGCGCGGCCACACCAACCTCGCGCGCGGCACGATGGGATGTTATTTAGCAGAACAGGCTTTAGAAACTGGTGTGCAAGTCGTGTATCTGCATGGCTATTTTGCACAGTTCCCAGAGCCCCATCCGAACTTGCGGCTCCTTCCGTTCATGGGGATTGCAGACCTCGCAGAAAAAATGCAGACCGCGCTCACGACCGAAAAGATCGACGCCGTGATCATGACGGCCGCCGTGTCCGACTGGGTGGTCGACAAGATGCTCGACCAAGAGGGGAACCTCATCACCGACACCGGCAAGATCTCCAGCGACAACCCGCCGGTCGTCCATTTCAAAAAAGCGCCGAAAGTCATCTCCCGAATCAAAGACTGGAGCCCTGACACGTTCCTCGTCGGCTTCAAACTCGAACACAATGCCGACCCTGACTACCTCCTGCAGCGTTCACGCCAGCGCATGGACACCTGGCGCGCCGACCTCGTCGTCGCCAATGCGGCCAGCTCGCTCTACACCGCAGCGACGCCGCACTACCTCGTCCCGCGTACCGGCGAAGTCACGGTCTGCCCGGATAAAAAGACAGCCGCAGCGCAACTGCTGCAACTTCTGTCGCACCAACTGGCAAAGGGAGAGGCATAACGCCTCCCCCTTTACGATCTTCACGTTCGCGGCCGCAGCAGAACAAATCCCCCATACGCCACCATGCAGCCCGCCGTGTTTAACATCACATCATCCACGTCCACAAAGCGGTACGGCCAGCCGATCGCCGCCCCGATCAGAAACTGCAAAGCTTCGATCGAACAAGAGATCACAAGCCCCGTCACCGTGATCCGTAACAGTGACTGCGAACCTTTCCAGATCATCGGCACCAGCACCGCCAGCGGCATCAAGAGAACAAAATTACCGCCCACCAACCGAATCAGCGTGCCTGCCCAATGGATCTGCATCGCCCCGTGGACGAGCAGCATCGTCGAATAAAACGGCACAAAACTATAAAAACGACTCGGATCATCCTGCACCGCAAACTCCTCCGCGATCGGAATCGGAAAAAATGTCACCTTGATCAGCGCACACAGATAGAGCAGCAGCGCCACATGCAGCAGCCGTTTCCGCCACCCCCAGTCGCGCTTTCTGCTGAAGACGAGATACGCAAGCAGCACCGCCGCCACATACCACAATTGAAAATCCAACACTTGCAGCTTCATCTCCTTTTCAAAAACACTCCCATCTATTCGAGATGAACTCGCGATTTTCCTTGACATCCCTTGCCTGTTTGTGGAAATCTATGAGATACCAAGTTTTTCGGGAGGTAGAAACAGGCATGATGTATCACTTCAGCGAAGACCCATCGATCCGGCATTTCGAACCGCGCCTGCATCCGTCACACCCGGACAAGCCGGCGATGGTCTGGGCGATCGATGAACAGCGCGCTCCCATTTACTTTTTCCCCCGCGACTGCCCGCGCGTGACCTTTTGGGCCAAGCATGACACGACAGAGGCAGACCGGGAGCGCTTTTTGGCCCATACGAACGCACGCATGGTCATCGCCGTGGAAAGCCGTTGGCTGCCACAGCTGCAGAACACCCAACTGTACGTCTATCACCTGCCCGATGAAACGTTCACCTGCATCGACGAAGGAGCCGGTTATTTTACATCGCTCGAAGGGGTCACGCCTCTTCGCGTAGAGCCGGTCGGCGATCTGATGGCCCGGCTTGGCGAAGCAAATGTGGAGCTGCGCCTGACCCCGTCCCTGTACCCGCTTCATGATGCGCTGCTCGATACCACGCTCCATTTTTCCATGATCCGCATGCGCAACGCCACCCGTTAAGAGGAGGAACCGACAATGTTTGACAAAGGCCTACCCCGCGACGATGTCGCTTATAACCTGATCTACAACGAAGAAACTGACCAAGTTTTGATGGTGCACAACGAGACCTACTGGGGTCTCCCCGGCGGCAAGCGCGAGGACGGTGAAACGCTGATCGAAGCGGCCAAGCGCGAAGCCAAGGAAGAGACCGGCTACGACGTGGAGGTTGGCAACCTTGTCCACATCTCCGAACGCCAGGTCCGAGGTGTCCACGCCCTGTTCGTCACCTTCGCCTCCCGCATCACCGGCGGCACGGTCAGCTTCGACGACTCCGAGATTCAGGCGGTCGAGTGGAAGCCGGTCGAGGAAGCGGAAGCCCTGATGCCTTGGCTCGGGGACATCCGTGGGCTCTTGAAGAATTCCGCGATGTATGTGGTTCAAGACCATCATGTGGAGGCGGCTGCAAAACAGCTCCAATTTCTCCATTCCTATAGCGACGACCCGGTGAAAAGAGCCAGCCTGATCTCCCTGTTCAAGTCGGCGTTTGGCATCCCGCCCGAATTTTTCCACGACCTGTTGGCCAAAGGGTTCTGGGACCCGACCTACCGCCCGCTCTCCTATTTCAAAGGTGAGAATGCGGTCGCCAATGTCAGCTTGTTTGACTTCCCAATCACCCTGCAAGGAAAATCGGTCCGGGCAGCAGGCGTGCAATCAGTCATGTCACATCCTGAATATCGCGGGCAAGGGCTGATCCGTCAGCTGTTTACCGAGCTGCTGAGCCGCTATGAGACGGAGTATGAGCTGTTTTTCCTCTACGCGCGCGAGCATGAGATCTATGAGAAATTTGGCTTCCGACTCGTCCCGCAAAGCCATTTCCTCTGTGAAAATGTACATCGTGCTGCGGGCGATCACCCTGCGCCGCGAATACTCGATGTGCAAAACGAAGCGGACAGCCGCCTATTAAAAGACCTGTTCGCCTCGCGCCGCCCCGTGTCTGACGTCTTCGGCCCGGAAGCGCATATGTCCCCGTTTTTCTTCGCGACGGTCGGTTCCCCGGAAATCAAGATCGCCTATTTGCCTGATCAAAACGCTGCTATCGCGTATGCGTTGCAGAACAAAACGCTTCATCTCTACGACATCATCTCCGCCCAGATTCCCAGCCTTTCCGTTTTGCTGGCAGCCCTGGGACTCGAGATTGACCGGGTCGAAGTCTACTTCACCCCCGACCTGCTGGATACCGGGTTCACCGTGCTTGAACCCACAACGGACGCCAAGCTCATGGTGCGCGGCGAGTTCCCGGATCAGCTCCAATTCCAACTTCCGCCGACCGCTGAATTTTAAATAGAAAACCGCTCTCGGCCATCCTGCGCCAAGAGCGGTTTTCTGTTGCCTACTTGTAATTTTCATTGATGATCGCCAGCACCTGATGATCTTCCCACTTGCCGTTGATCAGCACGTTCTGCCGCGCGATGCCTTCTTTCACAAAGCCAGCCTTCTCCAGCACGCGGATCGAGCCGAGATTGTGCGGCATCACCCCGGCTTCAATCCGGTGCAGGTTCAGCTCTTGAAACCCATACTCCACCGTTTGCCGCACCGCTTCGCTCGTGTACCCTTTGCCATTTTGGTGCTGATCGAGGTAATACCCGATGAAACAGGCCTGCAGCGCCCCGCGCAAAATCTCCGCCAGCGTCACATTGCCGATCAACTCACCTGTCTCTTGCAGAAAGATCCCAAACGAAAAGCGCTGCCCCTCTGCCATCTGTGCCTGCTCTCTTTTGATGCTTGCCAGTTGCCCTTCCAGCGTGTAAAACTCCTCCGGGCGCACCGGGATAAACTTTTGGAAAAACGCCCGGTTTTTCACATGCAGATCCAGCATCCCCTGTGCATCCTCTTCCGCCAGCAATTTGATAAAAATCATCCTCGTCAACCTCCCTTATACTAAAAAACGCCACAGGTACCCACCTGTGGCGTCCATCCTCTAAAAGGAAAACCAGTTTTTTCTATTGCTAGCGTACCACAGACGGCCGCGATTTCACAACCGCATGAACGGCCAGCCAGAAAATCGCCATCGCCAGCACCGGATGCAAAGCCCCTGCCAGCGGCAGCAGCACGGTCAGATTCGCCGTCACATACATCGCAAACGTCAGCACCACCAACGCCCCACTTTGCCAGCGCAAGGCATTCGGCAGTTTGCCCGCAAAACTCAAGATCAGCATCACGATGTCCAGCTTATCAAAAAAATGCACAAACGTCGTATGATTCACCCAATGCGCCGGGTCCACAAACACCGACATCCCGGCCAGAAACACCTGTGTTGCCACACAAAGCGCAAACAAAATCGCTACCGCAAAAAATGCAATTCGTGCCACGCGCACGCCACCTGTCATGTTCATCATCCCTTCTCGTTTACCTGACAGGAACATCGTAGCAAGAACTTGTTGGGAACCTGTGAAGTTCCAGTGCGTTTCCCTTGAAATCCCCCACAATCCGCCCCAGACAGGGTACACTGTGTGTGAGGTGAATCAACAATGGCCCACACATTGCTTTTAGTGGATGATGAAGAAAAAGTGCTCGAATTTATGGCGCCTTTCTTGCGTCAGGAAGGCTTTCAGGTCCTGACCGCCCAAACGGGCAAAGAAGCGCTCCACATCGCAAACGAACAGCAGCCCGCCCTCGTCGTGCTCGACTGGATGCTCCCCGAAATGAGCGGCATCGAGGTCTGCCGGGAACTGCGCAAACATAGCCGCATCGGCATCATCATGGTCACCGCGAAAACGGAAGAGACCGACAAGATCATCGGCCTCGAAGTCGGCGCGGACGACTACATCACCAAACCATTCTCCTTGCGCGAACTCGCCGCCCGCATCCGCTCCGTCCTGCGCCGCATGGAAGGACAAGACGGGCAGGACACCCAGGATGACTCCATCAAGCGCGGCGACCTGACCATCTCCGAAGCGCAGTGCCGGGTCTGGAAGCGCGGCGAAGAGATTCCGCTCACCCCGACCCAGTTCAAGCTGCTGCTCAATCTCGCCGCCCGACCGGGCATCGTGTACAGCCGGTTGCAACTGCTGCAAGGCGCGCTCGAAGACGATTTTCTCAACGACGAACGCACCGTGGACGCGCACATCAGCCAGCTCCGCAAAAAAATCGAAGACGAGCCGTCCAACCCCGCCTACATTCAAACGGTCTACGGTTTCGGCTACCGCTTCGGAGACCGCAAATGAGCGTGCGGCGCAAACTGTTCCTCACCATCTCCCTGTTTATCGTCGGGATGGCTCTCGTCTTTGCCTTCGCCACCCAAGTCGTCATCCGCGGCATCCTCGACGTGATGGTGGAAGCGCCCAAGCTTACCGAGATCAGCGAGATCACCCGTCACTATGAGACGCCCGAGCAAATCCAGCTCCCTGCTGACGCCAGCATTCTCTTGCTGAGCCGCGACGAACGGGTGCTCTACCACAGCGGAGCCGCCACCGAGCAAACGCTGAAATTGTTCGGCATCCGCAATAAGATCAAGCAAAACGGTCAAACCGTCGCCGAGCTCTACTACCACGACGCCGACGTCGATCGCATGTCCAAACTCCGCCTCGGCGTGATGGCTTCGACCCGGTTTCTGCTGCTCTTCGGCACCGTAGTCTTTGTTCTGATCTCGCTGATCGTCGCCTTCTTCTTATCCAAACGGCTGACTAAACCTCTGCGCGCACTGCTCCCCACCATCGACCGTTTAGGCAACGGCGAGTTTGGCATCCAAGCGCCAGTCTTGAGCCGCGACGAGCACGGCAAAGTAGCCGTTGCGTTCAACAAAATGTCCACCCAGCTCCAGCAGGACGAAGAGGTGCGGCGCAATCTCGTCGCCGATGTGGCCCATGAACTGCGCACGCCGCTGACGATCATTCGCGGCAAGCTCGACCTGTTCCAGCAGCACGGCGAGCCGATTGAGCCTCAAGAACTGCTGCCCTTGCAAGACGACCTGATCCGCCTGACCCGCCTCGTCGAGGACCTGCACCAGCTCTCCCTCGCCGAAGCCAAACAGCTCCCCTTGGACAAAAAGCCCACCGAGCTCGCCGCCCTCCTGCGCCGCATCGTCGAGCGTGTGGCTTTTGACGCGGAGAGCAAAGAGATCGGATTGACCTTCGTGTCCCATGCAGATAACAAGCTCATCCAAGCCGACCCCAACCGCATCACGCAAGTCTTCCTCAACCTCCTGATCAACGCCATCCGCTATACCCCCGCAGGCGGACAAGTGTATGTGACCCTCGATGAGGAAGGCGACACCTTGCGCACCACCATCACCGACACCGGCATCGGCATCGCCCCCGAGCACCTGCCCTTCCTCTTCAACCGCTTCTACCGCACCGACACCGCCCGCGACCGCCACACCGGCGGCATGGGGCTGGGCCTGGCGATCGTCAAAGAGTTCGTACTGGCCCACGGAGGCACCATCTCGGTCGAGAGCGAGCCGGGCCAAGGCACCACTTTTACCGTGAACTTGCCGCTCCAATAAAAAAACACCACAGGGAGAACGATCACGTTCCCTGTGGTGTTTCCACCAGCTTGAGAAGCCGGTCCGGCATCTTCGTTGGTTCCGTCAACTCCACTTGACCAAACGGTGTCAACAGCGGCTTTCGAACATCCAAAAAGTACATGAAAAAGACCAGCCGCGCAGGAACCGTATCCACTTCCGGCTTTCTCATAAAATCACCGATGAGTTCGTTGCCATCCGCATTCAAATAGAGTTCGTCATACGCAACCTGCCAGCTTTCCTTCGGCAACCGCTCATCTTCCTGCGTAAACTCCCCTGCATCAAACACCGATGGCTTGGCATCCACCAACACTTCCACGAGCAGCAGATCCACATTTTCCGGTACATGATAGAGCCCGATCAACTCCACTTTCGTTTCAGCCACTAGAAACACTCCCCTTACTCTTCCTGTTTCATGACGTTCTCCCGATCATCCATCGGATGCACACCAGGTGACTGATGTGGATGTACAACATGCCCCGCCACAATCTTTCCGTCCGCTTCATACAAGACTGCGGTCACGGAACGACCCCCTATTTCCTCCTCTAACTCATAACGAGTAGCCGTTAGTTCCTGCCCTGCATACGGTGCAAGGTCTACTCCCGATGCCTGATAATTTTCCAGCATCACTTCTGTAAGGCTGTTCTTCGGGAGCGTTGACTGATCGATCAGCTTTTCTACGTGCCAGCCATACGACTCAATGTACTCCTGATGTACAGGGTCAATCGTGCTCTGACAGGCAGTCAAGAGCATCCCAACAAGGAGCAGAATGATGAAATGAATGGAGTTCTTCAGTGCTGATACCTCCAATCTGTTTGGCAAAGTTTCAGCTATCGCGTGCGAGCATGCTATAATAGTGATTATATAACAAGGTGTTCATTGCGAGGTGATTCAGATGTCCGACTCCGAACTCTGTCCGAAATTCGAAAAAGGCATGCAACTGCTCAGCAAGCGCTGGAACGGTTTTATCATCTATCAGCTCCTGTCCGGCCCGCAGCGTTTTGGCGAGATTCAAAGCGCGCTGCCGATCAGCGGACGTCTGTTGTCCGAACGGCTGAAAGACTTAGAAGAAGAAGGCATCGTCACCCGCGAGGTATTCCCGGAAGTGCCCGTGCGGGTCGAATACGCCTTGACCGATAAAGGACGTGCATTAGAATCGATCATTCGCGGCCTCGAAAAGTGGGCCGAATCTTGGGTCGGTCTCGAATAAGCAATACGCAGTTCCCGAAAGCCAATTCCCTCAGCGGAATTGGCTTTTTTATTTCGCTTGACAAGGACAAGTTACCCATCGTAATATACTTACATAAAGTAACTAACGAACAAAAAATAATCGTAAAGAGAGGTACTTTCCCATGAACCTTGGACTTTTGATCATTCGTCTTGTTATCGGCCTGCTCTTCGTCGGGCATGGCGCACAAAAACTGTTTGGCTGGTTCGGCGGCTACGGGCTGAAAGGCACAGGCGGCTGGCTGGAATCGATCGGGATCAAACCGGGCGTGCTGGCTGCCCTGTTCGCAGGTCTCGCCGAACTGATCGGCGGCGCACTGTTTGCTGCCGGTGTCTTCACCCCGGTCGGCGCGGCGCTGATCGTCATCACCATGCTGGTGGCCATCATCACCGTCCACGGCAAAAACGGCTTGTGGTCGACATCGAACGGGATGGAATACAACCTCGTGCTGATCGCCGCAGCGGTTGGCGTAGCTCTGATCGGCCCGGGCGCGTACGTATTGTTCTAATGCTCAGAGAGATGCTATTGGTTATAATTGGAGAGAGAAGGAGTGAACTTAGATGATCGACATTCGCCCAGCCGCATCCCGTTTTAGCGCAGACCACGGCTGGCTGCAAAGCAATTTCAGCTTTTCTTTTGCCGACTACTACGACCCTGACAACCGCCTGTTTGGCCCGTTGCGCGTGTTCAACGATGATGTGGTGCAGCCCGCAAATGGGTTTGGCGAACATCCGCATCAGGAGATGGAGATCGTCTCCATCGTCCTGCGCGGTCAGTTGCAGCACCGCGACAGCATGGGCAACACCGATGTCCTCCGCCCCGGTGAAATCCAGCGCATGACCGCCGGCACCGGCATCGTGCACTCCGAAGTCAACCCGTCAGAAACGGAAGACCTCAGCTTCCTGCAGCTCTGGTTCCTGCCGAGCATCCGGGGGTTGGAGCCGTCCTACGAGCAGCTCGCCTATGATCAGGAAGCGCTGGTCAATAACCTGCTGCCCGTCGTCTCCAACCAGCCCGCTTCGGAAAAAGTGGCGCGTATCCACCAAGACGTCACGCTCTACCTGTCCAAGTTGGAAGGCGGCAAAGAGCTTACCTTCGAGCAGGAGTCCGGCCGTTACATCTACGTCTTCGTCATCGAAGGCGACCTGACCCTGAACGGAGTAACGCTCCACAGTCGTGATTCCGCACGGATCACCGATGTGACCCAACTGGACATCGCAAGCGGCAGCGGTGCCCACTTCATGCTGATCGACCTGCCCGCACAGGCGTAACAACTGAAACAAAATGGAAAAAAAGCCCGTCTAACAAGTAATGAACTTGTCAGGAGGGCTTTTTTCGTATGAATTATAAAGTAGTTAGCAACGTACCGCATAACATCAAGCTTCAAGGCTCGATCAAAGAAGGCATCTGGCCGGAATTCATGTTCCACGACCCGCTCGCCAACGCCAACTGGCTGCCGATGTTTGAGCACTACCCGGAATATCAACTGACCCTGATGCAGGGCGAAGAGGTCATCGGGTTTGCCAACGCCATGTCCTGTGTCTGGGAAGGCGACTTCGACCAGCTCCCCGATCAAGGCTGGGACTGGGCGCTGACCCAAGGCATCGCCGATGCGGACAAGAAAGATTCGCACAGCCTGCTGCTCGGCCTGCAGATATCGGTCAACCCGCAGCATCTCAGCAAAGGGATCTCCTACCTGATCCTGCAAGAGATGATCAACCTGGCGAAGCAAAAGAACCTCACCCACATCGCGATCCCGGTCCGCCCAAACCTCAAGACCAAATATCCGCTGACCCCGATCGATCAGTACGTCGAATGGAAACGTGAAGACGGTTTGCCCCTCGACCCGTGGCTGCGCGTCCATGTCCGTTCCGGCGGGAAGATCATCAAGACCTGCCACCAAGCGATGCACGTCCCCGGCACCATCGCCGAATGGGAAGAGTGGACCGGCATGAAGTTCCCCGCCTCAGGCGACTACATCATCGACGGTGCGCTGTCCCCGGTAAACATGAACGTGGAAGAAGACCGCGGCTTGTATGTGGAGCCAAACGTTTGGGTGCTGTACGAAGTGTAGGGAGCGTGTCCCTCTTATTTCTCAATGGCTAACCGGAATAACAAAAGTGCCAGCACAATGGTCACCGGCGTCATGACCATCGTTTCAAAGCCGGAGTTGGAAGCCAGATTGCCGATCGTATTCAGCACCATCATCCCAAACAGCACCCAGATCCCGACTTGCACCGTTCTGCTGAACTTCCCTTTGAGAACATACCCTGCTTTGGCAGCAACGATCAAAAGGAAAAAGGCTTGCATGATGATCGAGATGATTTCAAACATGATGACATCTGCTTCATTCGTTAACCGTCCGCCCCATACGAAATCATACGGTAGAATTTTGAGCAGGATCAGGGCATGCATCAAAAGAGCTGCTGTACTGATGGCGATGATGACCGTGCTGGCCAATCGAACGCTGATCACCTTTTTCATATTTCCTCCCTCTGCACAAAAACACCACAGGACATTGGCTCCTGTGGTGTTTGTCATGTTACGCGTTTGTCGTTTCCATCACCGCAAAGTAGTTCTCTTCACCGTCTGCGAAGTTAAAGACGCGGCTCGGCCCCATCTCTACGATCTCGCCGACTTTGACGTTTTTGTTGGTCAAGTTGGCATACAAGCCATCGAGGTCAGACGTGGTAAACATCAGTGACGGCGTGCCGAGGTTCAGCTCCGGGGACATTTTCGCGATGAACTCCTTGTCATGCAAAATGATGCTCGTCTGTGCATCCTTGCTGGGAGCGACTTCGATATATCTCATCGGCCCGTTGTTTACCTCCGAGATCACCTGGAACCCTACTTTCTCCGTCCAGAATTCCACTGCTGCGTCCTGGTTGTTTACGTATACCATAACTTGACCCAGTTTGTTGATCATCGACAGAAATCCCCTCTCCTGCTTGCTGGCTTGCTTATGTAACTACCCTTCATCATAACATATACAGTATAATCTGACATTGCAAATCAACCACTAGTTAAAGGTCAGCTCAATGCCTCCGACCAGCTTTGCAGCGCCTCCTCCAACTTCCCAAACACCACAAACCGTGCCTGCCGATGCACCTCTCGCCCCTCGGCAAACAGCAGGATCGTCGGAGCCGTAAACACCAGAAACTCCCCAGCCACCCCCGGCGATTCATCCGCCGAAACCAGCACCGCATTCACCTGCGGATACTGCTTCAGCAGCTCTTCCGTTTTATCAAACACGTCATCACACACCCCACAGTCGGCCGTTTTCACAAACAGCATGCAAAGTGGATGCAAGTTGAGATGTTCCTTCACCTCAGACAGTTCCAGCAGTTTTTTCATGGCTCTCACCCCTCCGTTACTTCACGAGTGCTGCCCTCAAACTTACGCCATATTCCAGATACCCCTTCAAGCAGGTCAGCATATAGACCCAGCCTTCTTTGTTGTCTATCATCTTACTCAGCAAATCATCGTCCTTCTCGTTAAACCCGTCCTCGTTGACTGCGATGATTGTAACAGCCGGGTCTACTTCTTCCATAGTGATCGTGACAGTCGTGTCTCCCCATGCATACACGATTTTCTTATTCTCTTGGATCTCCACTACCTTGATGTCCACTTGTGCGTTGTATTCCTCATATCTCAACGTCACCGTCTCGCCTTCCGTCCATCTCCCCGACCCCGACGAGAACCAAAAATGAGACATTTTCTCAGTGTCTACAAATGCCTCAAACACGTCACTAGCCGCTGCTGCGATCTTCATTTTGGTAAGGTTGTTCAATCTGAATCACTCTCTTTCGCTATATCATCTAAAATAAAAGCCCTTTTGCGTCGAAAAAGGGCTTGTCTTCCTATTATCTAATCTTCCCTTGCAAACAAACCGTGCCATGCTGCGCAGGAGGAATTGGCTTATTCGACTGGATGCTAAATTGAACCAACTCTCCTTGAGCATTTGACTGGAGTATGACCCTCTTTGTGATCTGGAGTTGCAATCTCGTACCCTTTGTCTTGAATAACATCAGATTCCCCTCCTTTACCTCTCATTCGACTTGCTATATGCATTGAATTTGGAGCGTTCCATTTCCTTCCTCATCTAACTCCACTTTCTCATGAGGAATGAATTCTTTCGTCCAAATTTCAATCCCTGTTTCCAGCCAGTCGATAAATTGAAGTTTTTCCTTCTTCTCAGGAGCCAAAGCGCGCCAACCTTCAATTCCTATTTTATCAAAAACAGGGTTAGCCTCGATCTCTGCTTGTATGGGATCTTCTCGAAAAGCTGTATACAACTTAATTTTATCGGGATAGATCCCGATGCTGGCCAACATAGCCATCGCCCTTTGTATCGAAGCTACAAACTGGTATTTGACCTTACCCCATTTAGATCGATTGATCGTTCTTTTGCACTCTACAATATGAAGTTCCCAATGGCCGGGGCTGTATTCTAGCAGCAGCATGCCATCTGCACACTTCTCTTTTTTAAGATGAGCACACGCCTTCCCTTCAAGTGTGAGTACATAAGCTTGCACCGCCGGTAGTATACACGATACGTTTGCTTCACCATCTTCACTGACCCGTGTTTCCACAACATTCGTGCGTTGATCGAGAATCAGCTTATAGTGGTCATCCTTGATCCATAATTCCAACCGCTCTTGAATCGTGCTACTCGTCATCTTCTTCATCGTCTGAATTCTCCATGAGGTCGATGGTTTCTTTTGCTAACTTCCGAATGCTGTTCGTAAACGTAGGAATCGCAAACCCGCTCTCCGTAAGCGGCTGGCTACGAATAAGCGTTTTCCGATCTACCACATCAAACTGATACACTTTTCCCTTAGCCGGATCGAGAAAATCCACTTCATCATAGTTGTACTGCTTCGCAAGTTCCTCTTGCTGGGAGTGATTGTTCAGTTTGATCAGATTGTTGAACTGCTGGAGCATGGTATCGCTATGCGTCGTGATCCAGACAGGAAGTCCTGCATTGACGAGACGCACGATCGCTCTTGCCATTTGTCTTTGCATGTCTAAATGCAAGTGAGCTTCAGGTTCCTCAATAATCAGAGTCTGTATTTTGTTATCCGACTTAAGAAATAAAACAATCGGAGCTAGCTCTGCAACGAGTGAAGAAGTAACATGAAGTGACAGTTGTCCTTCGATATGGTCGGGGGAAAAGAAATAATAGGGTACAGGGGACTGGTCTTTTTCAATTTTCCCTTCGAGAATTTCCTTCTCTAAAAAAGATGCAATCTCATAAAAGGGATTCTGGGGATCAAGATCAAGGTCAACTAGCTCAGACAGAAAACTTGTTACCGGAGCCGTGAGTTTTCCCATTTGATCATCCGGCCCCATAGTCTGAAACCCTTGACGCAATGCCCTCTTAGCAAGAGCCTTATACGTAAGCATAAAGCCAGTTCGGGAAGCTGGGAGATAAAATGCTCCCGAATACCACAGGGATGCTCGATTTAGGATAAGTGCAAAGCATAGACTTTGAATTAGAATATAGCGACTTACGTGGTCTTTGTCTGCATTTAGTATCCACGGTACTTCTACAATAAAGTTGTTAGATTCGACTCGAAAAGGTTTTGATCTCAAACTTTTCTTTTGAAGAACACGAATTGGAGCATTCGATCCATAAAATGAAAGATAGACCTTTGAAATAGGGATCTCAGCATTGAATATGCGTCGTACCAAGTCATCCTTTTGCAAATGAAGAGTCTCGTTGAAAAAATCAGTAACTAGCTTGATCCCCACCTCATCAAGGATAAATTCGTTCTGATCGGTTCTACTACATAGCCATTTCGACAAACTTTTGTATGTATCCGTAGTGGGGATTTCCTGCGGAAAAAAATCATGATCGATATTAAGAAGCCCCCACAGCAATGTCATCACATAACTTTTCCCACTGTTGTTGTCGCCGGCAAAGATCATAAGCGGGCTAACCTCAATGCTTGCCTTTTCGATCTTTCCAAACCCCTCAATGTTTAAAGTCCAATGCTGAAGCAACGCGGCTCACCTCTTTTTCTATAACCTACTACCATTCTAGGCATAATCATGCCAAGGCAAAACCAGTCTATCATGTTGTTACTCTATTTTCTAGAAATAAAAACCAAAAAGAACCCTGTCCAATCGAACAGAGTCCCAATGATTCATATTTACCCCCTCAAAGATCCAACCCCAATACTTCCCGAAACAGCTTCGCCTCTTCACCCTCGGCCAGAATTCCGCTTTCCTCATCTTCTGTAAACGGAATCCACTGCCAGTCTTCCGATCCGGCAAACGCGACGCGTGACCAGTTGTCGAGGAACTCCAAAAAGGTGCCTAAACGATACCCATGCCCGTCCCCATCATCGTGGCTGAGATAGATCACCTGCGGGTCGTCACTGCCGTCTAGATCAAACGCAAATTGATCCCCGTTTGCCACCCAAGAGAAAGCCAGCTTGTTATGCCAGATCTGGTCATACTCATCTTCTTCATTTGAAAAGCAATTTTCGATCCGGCTTTTCCGATCTTCCTCTAAGCGCACCATTTGTCCCAGATCCCAGTGCGGATCTCCTGAAAAAATTCCCGAGAGTTCATCCGGCAGCTCAAACTCATTTGGCAAGTCCCAGTACATGTCAAAGTCCGCAGCAAATTCAAGCAACACCTTCCGAAAACTCTTCGGAAACTTAACACCGACCTGTTCTTCCACAGCTGCAATCTGCTCTTCCGTGGCCGGTTCTCCGACTTTCACCTCAACTTCCTCGCCGCTGATCTCCCCCATGCGGTCGGCAATCGTTTGAATGCGCTGTCTGAACACGGAAAAATCCATTCGAAACACTCTCCTTCATTCGTACTACGTCACAAGATACTCTTTCAGTATGCCTAATCCCCGCTTCAACTCTTCAATTAGAAAAGCCTGATCGCAAGCGACAACCCCCACGTAAAATACTTTAGGTTTCTACTTTAGCCTTGCTACATTCAATCGTATGCACAATTACCAAAGTCCTATTGACGATATATAAATTGATCTGATAGCATTTATTTAAGACCATACAAAACCATTAACTCAGGAGGGGAAAAGAAGAATGAAAATCAAAAGTTTGGCACTCACTTCCGTATCAGCTGTCTTGTTGTTTTCGTTTTCGCTGACCACCCCAACATTTGCCCAAGCCGCTAACAAAGACTCCTACACAATCGGTAAAGAGGCCCTTGCTTTCTTGCAAAGTCACAAGGTCGATGTAACTCCATTTAAGAAATCCAGCGTAATCAGCGACAAGATCTACAGCAAACAAAACCCATCGGTTAGCCTTTCAAAATCAAGCTTATACGACGAAGAAGTCCTGTCTGTGTTTCGCAACTAAAAAGTGCAGAGTGTCGCGGCCATTTTGTGCATAGCACCGCCAACACCGAAATTTATGAATTTACGCTCGATAGAGCATGGCGCAAGCGATAACTCTCGCCCGTGAAGCCCAGAATGTGCGCGTGGTGAACCAATCGGTCCACCAGCGCTTTGGTCAATCGTGTATCACCGAACACGCTGTTCCACTGTCCAAACTCCAGATTGGAGGTCACGATGAGACTTCGCTGCTCGTAGCATTCCGAGATGACGTGAAACAGAAGTTCAGCGCCAGTTTGGTGAAACGGTACAAAGCCCACCTCATCCAAAATCAACAGGTCACACTTCATCAGTTCCTTATGAAATCTCGTCAAAGTCCCGCTTGCATGTCTTTCCAGCAATTTCCCAACCAGCTCCGAGACACGGTAAAACCTCACGTTATGCCCCTGCCTACAAGCTTCCATTCCTAAAGCAATTGCCAGATGGGTTTTCCCAGTTCCCACCTTGCCCAACATCAAAATGTTTTCTTTATGTTTCAGAAAGGCGAGTTCTCGTAACGACTGCTCCGTGCAATGATTTGGAAACGTGACTTCCTCAAAGTTGTACCCTTCAAACGTTTTCAAATGCGGGAAATTGGCGCGTTTCAACAGTCTTTTCATCTTGCTGGACTCACGTCCTTGGATCTCCGACTGCAGGATTGCCAGCAAGAAGTCAATCCGATTCTCGAACGGAACCGAATCGTAGTTGCTCATCACATGCGCCAGATGGAGCGTTTTGCACGCCTGCGCCAACATCTCTGTATTCATAGTGTCACCCCCAGCAGGTCGTTGTAATTAGCCAAGTCACCGGGATGATAGCCTTGAATCTCTGTCGGGGTGTGTAGCTCTTGGAACGGTTCAGGATGAAACTCAGGATGCCGTTTCTTGTACAAGGCGTGCTCTAGAGCCGTTTCAGCGCGAGAATCCCAAGGCATGAGTTCGTGCAGGCCATCGGCGATCTCCTCCATCGAATAGTTCTCCAACAAACGTCTCACAAGTGACAGGCGTGCCTTACAATTCTCCGACTCCACTTCCCTCAAGAAGCGTTTCAGGGTCTCGGGCATCATCGACACAAAGGTCGAGTATTTGACGGAACGGGGGCGCCGCTTGAGCCCGTCCAAAACGGCTCTCCACTCGACTTCTATCGTCTTGTCCGTATAGGGGCGCGGAAACTCGAAGATCTTGCTGTAAGATTCGTCCAATACCTCAATCCGATCCCACTTGACCTTGAGCAACACCCGCTGCTCCGCTTTGCATTGCGGGAGTGGATACTTGACTTTCTCGAACGACAGTTCACGATATTTGTTTAATCGGCCTATATCCAGGCGAAAGACTTCGAGCGGTTCTAATGGCAGGGAGTAAAGCATTGTCTGCTCCTGTCGCCATAGATCGTCCACCTTCTCCTTCTTCGCATAGTGAATGCGTTGACGATCCTCCCTAGATTCCTTTTCCAGATGTTCAGCCAATTGGTCGAGCGATTGAATTATGGGGATTGGGACACACCAATTCCTCCTGCCGTAACCGACCTTGTTCTCTACATTTCCTTTCTCGTTGCCACTTGCCACATTGCAGAAGACTGGTTCGAAACGGTAATGAGCACAAAACCTTGCGAACGCATCAGTCGGCTTTCGGTCACCGTTCTTCTCAATGGATGCAACCGCTGCCGCGAGGTTGTCAAACCAGATTCGTCGCGGTACACCACCTATTTGCTCAAAGAGGCGCTTCAAGGCTTCGAGGAAGCACTCGCTATTTTCCGAAGGAACAGGGAATGCGAAAGCAGCGTTGCTGAATGGGAAAGACGCTGTAAGAATCTTGCGCTCCACCAACTTCCCATTCTGCGAAACATGCGCGGTTCCAAAGTCCACCTGGGCTTCGCCACCTGGATGCTCCAGCCGTTCGTAACTCTTCGCTCGTTCATGGGCGTAAGCCGCCCGCCATTTGGACACGTACTCCTGTACCGTTCGTTCGCCGCCATTAAATCCATGCTCTGTTTTGAGACGGTGGAAGACCCGCCGAGCGGTGTGGCGCTGTTTGCGTGGAAGAGCCTCGTCATCCATAAGCCATGTATCTATGATTTCGAGAAACGGACCGAGAACCGGATAACGTCCGAATCGTTTTCCAGTCGTCTCGTTCCAATCGTCCTTGTCCGCATATTTTTTGGCAGTTCTCCAATTTATGTCCAATCGTTCTGCAATTTCGGTAATCGAACACCCTTCGTGTTCGCGCAAAAATTTGATATACTGTTGCTCAGGCACTTTCAACATCCTCTCGATCCCCCTTGGTCGTCGCAAACCGTAGGGTAAGATAGTAGATCGATGTTGGCAAGTGCTTTTTTAATGCCAAAATGTCGCGGGCAAAGTCTGCACTTTTACGCCGCGACATTCTGCATTTTCATTATGCGATAAACACCTGTCGCTCAAACAACAAGCTGCAGCCTACAACTTCACCGACGGGCAGATCCAACAATACGTAAAAGGGATCGTAAACACTACGCCCAACATTATCAATGATGCCAGCATGAGTATGACTTCTTATAGCGTCGATGCGATGCCCTTGTCCACTCGTACTGATTCCGGTGGTGTTGGCTATGAAGTAAAATCCACTTCCGGTTGGAATCAAGCGACAGCCTTCGCAACAATCCCTACTGCTTATCGGGCAACCGGTACATCCGGATACATGTTCTATACGGTGTCCTCACCCACCTCGAACTGGGCAATTGATGTCGGTTTGTGGTATGGGTCTGGATACGACGGTACTGGCTGGAGAGGCGTCTACAACAGCAATGACCCTGCCCCCACAGGCGGCCAGCATGCTACAACAGGCGTGCTTAGTGCCTTGACGCCAGGCAAAGTCGTTTACCTCCAGTCGAAAGTAAGGTCTGATGGCTACTTGGAGACAAAAGTTCTGGATGGCAAAGACTTCAGCATTGTCTATGACCACCAGCTGTACTATGTCGGCAGCCACAACATCTACACCTCGAACGCTATTTTCAACCGACAAATTACGTTGTGCACAGACAGCGGGGTCTTCACCAACGGCTCCTATATGCGCAATGCTAAATTCAGCAGCGCATACCTGTATTCGAACACCGGCTATGCTCCGGTATCCTCTACAAACACCGTTTCAGGTCGTCGCGGAGCATTTGGGTCGAATAGCACCACTGTGAATAAAGTGACTGTGAACAGTTATACACAGTGGGATTCTGAAGACATCTCCATTCAATTCTAATACTTACTCCGAAAGCCCCTTTCATTTCGAAAGGGGCCTTCATTGTTCATGGAAGCTTATAGCACAATCCCTCTCTCCTGCAACTTACCAACCATCGTCACATGAAGCCCGTTCACAATCCGCAGAGCTTCCTGATACTCCCCCTGCTGCTCCAACACACCGGCCAGCTTCAACGCGACCTCTTCCATCTCCGCCAGCAGATCATGCTTTTCAAAAATGGTCATTGCCTGCTGCAAATACTTCCAACCCTTCTCCAACTCACCACGGCCGAACTGCAGCAAACCCAACACCCGATACACCTTCCCCACAGCCTGGTGATCGTGCGGAAGCATCAACCGTGCCTTTTCAGAGAAAGCGCCAGCCTCATCATTCTTCTGAGAGTCCAAACAGAGAGCAGCCAGATCCGCATACACTTCCCCGGCCCGTGCCAGATCGTTTCGCTTCTCATACTGCTCCGCCATCTCCACCAAATGCCGAACCGAATCCCCTTGGCTGTCCTTCCGCAAAAGCACCAACTGACGCTTCCAATCCATCGCCTTTTCCTGTTCTTTCACTTCACTCAACAAAGCCAGAGCCTTCGTCGAATACTCCTCCGCCAGCTCATACTTCTGCTGTCGGTGAGCCGTAACAGCGATCTGCAGATACAGATTCCCCTTCTGCTCCAAATCCTCAACGCCTTCACAGAACAACACAGCTTCCATATAGTATCGAACCGCTTCCTCCGCCTTCCCCATCTTCTGATAAATCGCCGCCATCTGCGTTAAGAGTTCGAGCCGAACCGTAGTCGCCCCATCTTCAATCTCCCCAAACGCCTCCAGCGCCCGACTCGTATGAAACAAAGCAAGTGTATACTCCTTCCCCCGAAGCGCCGCGTCCCCCAACAGCATCAGCACCCGCACCAACCGCTCCTGTTCCTTCCCAAGTAGAGCTGATTCCTGCACCTCCTGAAAAATCTCAGTCGCCTGTTTCCCCCGCCCTGTCTCCAAGTAACACACACCAAGCTCCATCATCAGATCCATCCAAGAAATCTGCCCATTCGCCTGCTCCCGTACTTCCTCCAGCAAAGGAATCGCCGACAGATACTGCCCCGCATACACCATCCCCAGTGCCATCTTAAACTTGCTCGTCACTTCCATATCCAAGTGCAAATCCTTCAGCAAATACTCCATCGCCACATCCAACCGTTCCGCAATCCCCGCCAACACCCGATACGACGGACGCGCCCGATCCGCTTCAATCTGCGAAATCATACTCGGCGTGCAAATGCCTTTTGACAGCTCAACCTGGGTGATCCCTTTCTTCATCCGAAACTCACGAATCCGCGCGCCAATTGTTGATTCTTTCATTTGTTTATCCTCCCTCTCATTACAAACGCTCCTATTACCATTGTATAGAAGGAGTTAATCAACAAAAGGTGATTTTAACATCTCGTATCACCTGTTTGGTGTGGATTATATAGACTGATATTTCAGTACAAATATAAATAAAAACAAACGTTATATGTAGCGAAACGTTTAGATTTGTATATACACCCGCCCTGTATTTGTTTATCATATAACTAACAGTTTTTACTTTCGACGACCGGCAACAGTCTCATCTGAATAAGGAGGGCAGCATGAAGACTTTCGAACCAGACACCCAAAGCTTCGTCATCCCAGCCCAACTCGGCCAGCGCATCATGGAGATCATGGAGGAGAAAGGCAGAGCATTCACCCAGCAGGCCCTTGCGAATCGCATTGGTATGAACCGAGTGACCCTTTCCAAAAAGCTGCATGGGGAGCGGGAGTTTTATTTGTTTGAATTAAGACGGATAGCCGATGCATTTCATATATCATTGGAAAGATTGTTGAAAGCAGACATTGCAGAAGAAGAAGCAGAACTGGAAGAACTTTTTAAGACCCATACTGATTTCTTTCGTGCATTTGATATAGCGCAAAAACTTGTTCATCTAGCCATTGGTATCACAGAACGAGGTAAATCCCTAAATGACTTAGGTCGAGCATTCTACTACTTGAAGAAGTACGATGAAGCTTACTCCGTGTGGAAGGAATGCTATTTATATGCGAAACAGCTCTCCGAACAGTACCGAGATTCTAATTTGCTTATGAGAGTCGTGAGCAATTTGATGCTCACCTATACTGTTAGAAAAGAATACTCAAATCTTGCCGAGATGATAACGCAAATTGAACCTGCTCTCTCAAACGACCCAGCACGGGCAGCCTTTATTAACTATTCTCTCGCCTTGATTGCCGAAAACCAAGGAAATTCGGATGAAGCCCGTACTAAATATCAAAAGTCTCTTGAATATTACTCGATCTGGGACTCCAAAAACGACCTAGCAAGAGCATGGCATAACACGGCAACTTTCGAATACCGGCAGAGTAATTTTGAAGTAGCTGAACGCTATTTTGAAATGGCACTTCCACTCCTCCTACCCAAAGCACAAGATGCGCTGGTATGCATCAAAGAGTATTCGAAGGCGCTAATCAAACTCGGCAAATACGATAAAGCAGATCAATTGCTCCACCAGGGACTAACTCTACAAGGGGACGAGCGGTTTGGTTCCCCTAACATTTATCGAGCAAAACTTCAGATCTTACTCTCCATAATCAAAAACGATCCAACGTACGCCAAGGCTGTGCTAAACATGGACAACGTGAACGACAAAACAAAATCCTTCGCAGCACGGTTTCTATTTGACTTTTATGAGTCTAAGGATGACTCATCCCAAGCCATCCACTATTATAGAATCGTACGACAACTCACAGACGGCGTAGGTGCCATTATTGACGAGGAGGATTTTTAATGAAAAAGCTTCTTGTTGTTGGTTCTCTGTTTTCATTTTTAGTACTCGGTACGATTTCTACAATTGCGGTGACAGCGCCAGAAAGCGTGTATGTGGCTGAGAATCTGCCAATTAATCCGTTCTCGATCGCGTTGACGTAACAAAGAAAGGACTTTGTTCTTGAACAAAGTCCTTTCTTATCGAAAACTTACTACCCTCATCACTAGTGGAGGATTTCAAATGTCAAAATATGATTTTCATTTGTTGCTGGAGCCGTTAGAGTTTGAAAAGTTGGTCTGTGATATTGTTCAACAACGAGATGGAATCTTCCTTAAGATGTATAAAGAAGGAAGCGATATGGGCATCGATGGTTTATTTGTAGATGGCACTATGAAGACTATTGTCCAAGTTAAACGCTACGGCCCTGACTTTAAACGAATTTTTCGCGACTTAGAAAAGAATGAATTGCCTAAAGTACGAAAATTAAAACCTGATCGATACATCCTTGGTGTTTCTATGGAATTTTCTCCGGCAGAAGAGGCGAAAATAATTGATCTATTCGAAGGCTACATTAGAAGTGAACATGACATTTTAAACAGCAATGATATTAACCGTTACTTAGAACTACCAGCATACAAACAAACTTTACTCAAGTACCCCAAACTTTGGCTGCCCAATCTCAACATTGCAGATAAACTATTTAACGAAGCAGCAAACCGTGCTGTTTTCATAGAATCTGCTGAGGAGTTAGAAGAAGCCGTAAGAGCGGCTAAGTCGTTTGTCCCTACCCGAATCTATCTCGAAGCGTTACAAAAATGGTCACAAAACCAAGTAATTGTTCTCTCAGGAGAACCAGGGGTAGGTAAAACTACCATGGCATATATGTTGGCACTGTCTTATCTTAAACAAGAAAATGCACTCTTCGCCTGGGCAAATTCGATACAAGATGTATACACGATGCTTGACAATGATATACACCAAGTTATTATTCTTGATGACTTCTGGGGTAGTATCTTTTTAGGGAATCAATCACGTCGAAATGATGAAACTCGTCTTGAAAAACTCATAAGAAGAATAATAAACTCTCAGGGGAAGAAGCGCTTAATACTAACAACGAGAGAATATATTTTACAGCAGGGCCTACAGAAACATCCCTTACTCAGGAACACATTGGAACAATTCGCTTTAGTCACTACCATGGAGGCATACGGTGACGATGAAAAAGCCAGTATTCTGTATAGTCACCTCTACGCCTCATCTTTAGAATATGATTACGTTTATTACCTGTTTACTCAAACGGAATGGATTGTCCATCATGAAAACTATAATCCTAGAGTACTTGCTCTTTTTTTGAGCAACACATCGACTAGTGATCTCTCTCCTGAGGATTATCACGAAGAATTGATTGTCTATTTAGATAATCCAGAAGAGTTTTGGAGATCTATCTTTTTAGACCTTTCAAATGAAGCTCAAATTGTAGCAATGCTTCTGTTAATCTCATCAACCCCAATGCATCTAGAGAGTATGGAACATTGTTATGATAAATACGTCCATACTTGTAACTTTCATATGACGGTGAAGAACTTAGGCGAATGCATATCAGAGCTTGAAAAAACAATGCTTAATACCGTTTTCAGCGAAGATTACGAAGCCATTTTATTGAAGTTCAGTATGCCAGCTGTACAGGACTTTTTGTATACGTACTTACAGAAAAATTGTGAACTCCTTGTACCGAAGCTGATAGAGTGTTGCGTTTACTATAACCAACTACAATTCTTATTAGAACATTTAACTAAGTTCTGTAGCCGAAGGGTTACAGATCTAATCGTTCAGCATTGCATGGTACATTACCACAACTATAGCAGCAGTTTATTGGAGTATGATGGGAGTTGGAACTGGGATGTTCCTCTCCTTGATGAAGACAAAGGACAATTGAGTCGTTTTTTCCATTTACTTCGCTGTTATGAGCTCACGAAACATCCAACACTGTATCGATTTCTAGAATTCGAAATTGATGCCTATTGCACAACCTTGGGAATTGATGACCCAGAAACAAGTTACAGAGATTTACATAACTTCCCTGGGATTATCGTTCGTTGTATAAAGAACGGTATGCGATTTGATAGTGGCCTAATTGAGAAATATTATACGAGTGCATTTAGTATATTCCATTATGTTGAAATACAAAAGTTCCAGAATGTATTCCCCGAAGCATATGATTTGTTTCATGAGACCTATCACGAAACAATCAAAAGGAATGTTAAGAGTACCATCCTTGCTGAGTTGGACTTTCTCTTCGACTACGACATGGAATTTGAAATTGACGTATTGATTGATAATATTCCAGATCTTCTACAGCAATTTGAGCTTGAATATACTGAAAAGTTCAGACTAACAGTCTTGGAAGCTAGCGGTAGAAATCCTATTGTAATTGAAGAGAAGGACCGCTCAAATATGTTAAGCTCTGATTGGGAAGATCATGAACAACATTCCCTGAAAAGCATCAAAGCAGATGCTAGAGATTGGCTCTTTGGCCCTTCTGAGACTTATTTCGAAGATGATGATGAAATCGCCGAATACATTTTGGAAAGTCACCTTAGTTCCGACATCAAAAAAGATTTGATTAAAGTTCTCAACAACGCAACTCCTCAACATATCTATGACTGGCTCCATACCATGGAATCGATAAATCTGCTTTTTGCAACGTTAGACAAGAATCCCTCTCATATCTGGCAGCAAGAAGGTGGGCTTATCTTCTCCATGTTGCGGCACATTGCTCAAGACGATCAAGATATAGCACAAAAATTGACTTTATTTTGTTTTGAAAGTACCCACTCGTTTTTGTATAGTGAAGAACCCATAATGCGGTTACAACATTTCATGGAGAGTGAAGTCTACAAAATGCACTTGGAAAATAACCCCCGACTTTTGGAGGTTGTTTTCGAACACTTACTACTTAGAGACGAACAGTGGATACGTTTTATACATTTGCCACTATTCTTTTTTTGTTATGCACTTGGCATATGTCTTGGGAGCGAAGAAGAAGAATTAGAGACCTGCTATCCTGAGATATGGGGAGCTAACTTTAATAAATTGAAACAAGTTATCCGGCATGGTTCCAAGAAACAAATCAACATTCTTTATGCAGAATCCTTGCCATATTACTTAAAAAACTATGAATGGGAGGGATACTTGTACAGGATGATTGAGGAGATAAATCCATATCATTTTAACCGATATTTTGTTGGTCCGAGAATCAAAAGTTTTCTCAAGAAACTAGGTGATGGCGACGAGAATAGTAAACTGATCAACTTACTATCTCTCAGTAAATTGCAGTTCGCTTATAACACGTCAGATGATCATTTTTTCTCAGCCGAGATGAGTGATGCGATCTGCATGATAGAACATCTGGGAATTGCAGAAATCTGGGATGGTGAATTTCCAACGACTATATTGATGGAGAGATTATTGGAATTGCAAAAAGAGGGCATAGTACACCAATCAGGCGATACATGGAGCTTAATGATATACAAGATTACGAATATTAGGTTGCTGCAGGAACTCGGTGTATATGATGCTGCGATAACATTTCTATCAAATGTAGAAGCCACATCTTCGCGATTTGAAGACGGTGATTACTCACCAATAATTCGACTCTGTTAAGTACGGATATATCCATCACCATCACTCCAAACAACAGCCTCGGCAATTGCCGAGGCTGTTGTTGTCCTGTACAGGATCAAAACTTCTACTTTGCCCTTCTAACAAAAAGAACCGCCAACCATGTGTCAAATAACCTTGGACATTGAATCTGCAATTTCTCGCATCTTATCTGGGGTTATATCTAATTTCGTGGTGTTAGGTCAGAGAATCACTTGACAGCTCCGAAAGAAAGTAGATGTACATCGCAGTTCCTTTTCGATCAGGAGCACTCACGATTTCTCCCTTTTTCATGATCACTTGGCTGGGGAATATGGTCAGTAGCTCCAGCTTGGTTTTGTTCTTAGACTCGAAAATTTGTACAGCTTCATCTACAGACATATATCCATTTTTCTCAGTGTACAGTTCGTCGTAATATTGTTTGGCCGTTTTTGGCTGCTTCACATCTTCAGACCGATCCTTAGTATCAGAATCCCCTGTGAAATGTGGCCTTTTCATATCAATTTACCCCCAAGGCTTGAACGAATGTGTACAACCTCCCCTTGGTAACAACTAGAACAACTAGCTATTCCCGAATAATCTAACCGGATCCTACGGATTGATAGCTTCCTTTGTGTTATAATAATCAGTACTAGTAAGATCATACTTTCAAAGCAGGTACCTATATGTTGCTGGACCTTCGAACAAATCGGTCAGTCCCAATCAACATGTCTAATTTCGTTCGTTTACGATTAGCCGATCTGATAAAGTATAAGGTCCATCCTCAATATGGCTGGCTCTTTAACTGGTCGCAAGAATTCACAAACGGACGGGCAGTCTACGGACTTTTTGTAGCGAACCATCTACAAGGTCTAATCTCAGTTCAACCATTTCCACAACCGGGATACAGATTTCTAAGGATACACCTCTTAGAAGTTGCTCCTCACAACACCCACAATGCTATCAATCAAGTCTATAAGTCTGTCGGTAAACATTTGGTTGCTTTCTCCTGCAAGTATAGTGATTTGTTGAACTTAGACGCCACTGTACAAGTCATAGCAAAGACAAACAAGGTAAAGTACTATGTAGGATTAGGCGGTAAAGCATTTGGTCCTCAATTGGTTATCCTTGAACCGCCAGTTTCAAGAACATTGTACAAAGATTGCGGTTTATAACAGGAGGTGCTTCATTATGGCCCTGAAAAGACATCTTGAAAGCACAGTTAGTGGTTACAAAGTGCTTTTTGAAAAGGAAAGACCTTCCGACGTTTATGATGATAAAGACTTTGATTCTGGCTTTGAAGATGGCATGTATGTTGATCCTGCACATGATGTAACCTATGACTTCAAGGCTGCAATGAAATATTGCAAAGACCACGGTATAAACCCAGAAGACCTATCCGCTACTGAGATGAAGCAGTTCGAAATCTAATCTTAACCGATTAAACGGATTATACAAAAAGGCAGACCCTATTACAGGGTCTGCCTTTTTCGTCTAGGTACCACAAATCTCTCCACAACCAAACCGCTTAACTTCCCTTCATCACCAAGCTTCCGATCTCCAATTTCTACAAAATAAAAAAACCATCACCCGTTAGAAACAAGTGATGGCAGGTTTATTAGTACGCTTCTTCTTCGACGCAATCTTTGACGAAGATCGATTTGAAGCACTCGCTGGACCAATCATCCGGGGTTACCGTAGACGGAGCGATCGAATTCACTTGCACATCGAGATCAAAAAACTTTTCCATGGAAAATTGCCTCCTCATAATTGTAATTCGACATAGGATACATGTCTCGGTTAGTAATTTTATTATATCATATTTGACCAATGAATTTCTAGTAAAATTAAATATAGATTACTCAGTAACAAATGATTGAAGTCGATAATGTTGTTTACCATTTTTACATCGAGTCTGAATCACTCTCGGTTCAATGATATGTGTGCAGATAAAAAAGCGCCTTTTATTGAAAGGCGCTTTTCCTATAAGACTACATCACCGAATTAGTCTTTTCTCACGAGTAGTGACACACTCTCCACATGTGTGGTGTGTCGGTCACTACTCAACTTGCCTTATAAAAAGGGTCTGCGAATCGGTACTGCACTGTGATTTCCCGATTCTCACCCACGTCTATTCTCTCCACCAAACGGTGCAAAAGTTCCTCGTTCAGATCATTCATTTCCAGTGCCTTTTCGAAGTGCTTAAAGATCGCCTGCATCGTTGCCTTCTGGCTGCCTTGCATTTCAGCACCCTTCTTTGCTTTGACAATCTCTCGTTGGAGTTCTTCAACCTTGTTGCGATTGAACTCGGTGATCTCCTTGTACTCGTCTTTCGAGATCGTGTCATCCGCCAGCAGTTTCAGGAACCTGCGGTTCTCAGCCTTTAGCTTCTCGATCTCCTTCTCCAACTTCTGTACCCGCTTCAACTTTTCCTGACTCTCCTTTGTCACATTTAATTCAAGTCGAGTCAATACATTCGCACGGTCTACACCTGCATTCACCAGTTCCCGAAGTTCGCTCAAAATCAGTTTCGTCAAATGATCTTCCTTCATGGAATGACTTGTACAAGCGTTTTGCCCATGCTTCTTAAAGCGTCCGCAGACATAAGCTTTTCGGTTTTGGAGATACCAAAGCGCTGTTCCGCAATCGGCGCAGAACAGGTAGTTTGTGAAGAGGTGCTTCTTCGCCTTGGGCCGTTTCACATATCGGCTCTTCATAAGTGCTTGGACGGCATCAAAGTCTTCTCGGGAGATGATCGGATCATGTGCATCTTTGATCACGATCCATTCATCCTGCGGCAGCGTATCCCTCACCTTGCTTGTGACACTTCTGGTTTGGGTTCTGCCTTGTACAAGATCACCGACATAGTGCGGGTTCTGCAGAATCAACTTGACGGACGTTCCCTGCCAGTACACTCCAGCATTCTTACGCCCAGACACTTGACCCGGCGTTGGGTAGCCGCGAGCATCCATTTCCTTAGCAATCGACTCGATGCCCTTGCCTTCAAGATACAGTTGGAAAATCAACCTGACCGCTTCTACAGTCTCGTCATTCCGCTTGTAAAGGCGTTTTTCATGCACGTTGTAGCCGTATGGGGGGATCGAACCTTTGAACTCTCCCCGTTTGGCCATCTGGCGGAACACCACTTTGATCCGCTTGGAAATGCGACGGCTCTCTTCTTCATAGAGCCAGGCGTACAGACCAAACTTGTCAGTGTTGCCTTCTAAAGTATTGATCGCTCCATCCAATGTAATGATGTGAATACGGTTTTCTTCCAACACTCGACGGATCTTGTACGAAAGCTCCCCGTTCCGGGCAAGTCGAGATAATTCTTTTGCCAAAATGCAGTCAAACTTCTTCCGCTCTGCATCCTCAATCAGCCTTTTCAGGCTATCCCGCTTGTCATGCGTCCCTGTCTCAACATCAATGTAAAAATCGTGCAGATCCCAACCTTTTTCCGCGATGAAGCTATAGAAAAGCGACATCTGGTTGTCGATACTGGTTTTCTGTTCCTCTTTGTCGGTAGAAACGCGAAGATATGGTGCGCACCTCATGATTCGGAATCCTCCTCATGAGATGTGGCCTGAAAAATTGGTTGTGTACCCTCTATTATACAAAAAAAGATTCTATGTACTAACAGTTATAAATATTCGATATTTCATATTGATAATTATATAACCACATAAACACCCCCTTGCAATCAGTGAATAATCATCGATATTCCGGATAAATATATAAAGATGTTATACAGAGAGGGGTTAATTTTATGACAGAAAAGGCGCTTGTCAAACAACTTTGCATTTGTTGTGGGGAATCAGGAAAGGCAACAAATAAGGAGCATGTGTTTCCGCAATGGATACTTAAAAAAACTAATACTTTCAACAACCCCATTAGCGGCTTGTTTTCCGACAAAAAACTACCCGGTAAAAATTGTGTTATCCCCATCTGCATTGAGTGCAATTCGGAATTAGGATTAAACCTTGAAGCACCTGCATCCCAAATTTTCGAAAGAATTGAAAGTGGTGCAGGTTTTAACGACCATGAAGCAGAGATTCTCGTACGTTGGCTCTGGAAAATCACAGGGATGTTTTACTGGATTAATCACTCGACCGATAAAGATCAGTATGGATTTATTTCACTGAAAAATAAAGTACTAAAACCCATTGAATCACCTAGAGACCGAATTACTTTAGCAATAACTTTAACAGAAGATGAATTTGAAGAAGATGTAGATTCCCCTATGGGTATAGATGTCTTACCTAGATTATCTAATGTTCTTGCAGCTGGTGTGTTTTCTAAGACAGCAATTATAGTAACCAACACCGATTTTGCTGGTTCGATACCCGATAATTACACTAAATATACCCTTTCATCAGTTCCCATGATGATGTCCCCTAATTATAAAATCCATCCTAAAGTTGGATTTCAAACAGGGACGGAAGCAGTAGGGATAACAATTACAACTGCGATGAGTTTATTACACCCGCATGAAATGTATGCGGCAAATGAATGGCTGAGCTTTATTCGGTTAACTAGAGAAGACTCAACCTTCTTGCCAAATGAATTCAAAGATTACACGCGAAGAGTAATGATGAAAGATAGAAATTGAGTAGTCCATTATAACAAAATCGCCGATAGTCAAAGAAAAGCCTCTTTAAGTGACATTTGACAGTCACTCAAGAGGCTTTGTTACTAGAGATATGGGAGTGAGATTAGCGTCCTAAATCTCTCAATCTGTTCTTCCGACTGCTTTCTTACTACTAATTGTGAACTTCTCAAAATAAATTTCTTCAATTCTTCATACGCCACATTAGAATACTCGTCGTCTTTATCACGTAGGCGGTTCATGATTGACATAGTCCATCTTAAAAAGTGACTGGGTATTAAAATATCCGGAATATCTTCCCATCCAGTTACTAATCCTTTTGACAAATAATATTGTTCGAGCGATTCATCGCATACTCCCTTACATGCCCAATACACATGTTCGATTTTCTCAGGGTTTTCTGTCTCAGGGTCGAATACTAATGCGATCAGCCCGCTGCGGTCTGCTAACAAATCTTTCCCGCAAAATTTACACGGCAAAGGCTCATACTGACTAAATATATTTGCTGGTTCGTTATTTGACATTTCCCAAGCAGAATAAGATTGAGGGAAAAATCGTCTTGCCAACTCTCTACCAAACTCGCTATCTAATAGAATTTTTTCGATTTTTTCATGATCGAAATAATACACTTTTATCTCCCCGGTATCCTCTAATCGTTTGAGTTTCCGGTTCAATGCAGAACTAATTATTGTTGAATAAAAGCCCATGAATCCTTCAGCCCCATGAGATTTTACCCGATCTGTAATATCGTTTTCATCCGGATCTTGAACTGATTGACCGGAATGTGCCTTATGCTTGCAACTGACCAACCACCTCGTCTCCGTAATCCCAATAATACCCTCTCTTTTTTCAATAAGGATTAGGTCTCTCCCATCATCTTGACCGCGATCAGGACCAACTTCTACCTCAAATCCCATTAATTCAAAAAAGTCACGAGCAAACAGTTCAAAAGTATCTTGATGCCCATTAGCCAAGTTAGCTTGCGGAATTTCTTTAAAGTTCAGAACTGGCATCCTAATTCCTCCTTGATCATTTTGTAATTCAATACTAGACTACTCTACACGACACTTTTACACTGGGTCAGCAAATCTATACTGTACAGTGATCTCTTGATTTTCCCCAACATCAACTCTTGCTATCAAACGCTGCAAGATCGCCTCATAAAGTTCATCCAATTCCAACAACTTATCCAAGTGCTGCATAAAGGCTTTCTGGCTCACTTGCATATTTGCAAACTTTTTCGCTTTGACTGTTTCTCTTTGGAGTTCTTCAACCTTATTCCGATTGAACTCGGTGATCTCCTTGTACTCGTCTTTCGAGATCGTGTCATCCGCCAGCAGTTTCAGAAACTTACGGTTCTCAGCCTTTAGCTTCTCGATCTCCTTCTCCAACTTCTGTACCCTCTTCACCTTTTCCTGACTCTCCTTTGTCACATTTAATTCAAGTCGAGTCAATACAGTCGCACGGTCTACACCTGCATTCACCAGTTCCCGAAGGTCGCTCAAAATCAGTTTCGTCAAATGATCTTCCTTCATGGAATGGCTTGTACAAGCGTTTTGCCCATGCTTCTTAAAGCGTCCGCAGACATAGGCTTTGCGGTTTTGAAGGTACCAAAGTGCTGTTCCGCAATCGGCGCAGTACAGGTAGTTTGTGAAGAGGTGCTTCTTCGCCTTGGGCCGTTTCACATACCGGTTTTTCATAAGTGCCTGGACGGCTTCAAAGTCCTCTCGGGAGATGATCGGCTCATGTGCATCTTTGATCACGATCCATTCATCCTGCGGCAGCGTATCCCTCACCTTGCTTGTGACACTTCTGGTTTGGCTTCTACCTTGTACAAGATCACCGACATAGTGAGGGTTCTGCAGAATCAATTTGACGGACGTTCCCTGCCAGTACACCCCAGCATTCTTACGCCCAGACACTTGACCCGGCGTTGGGTAGCCGCGAGCATCCATTTCCTTAGCAATCGACTCGATGCCCTTGCCTTCAAGATACAGTTGGAAAATCAACCTGACCGCTTCTACAGTCTCGTCAGTCCGCTTGTAAAGGCGTTTTTCATGCACGTTGTAGCCGTATGGGGGGATCGAGCCTTTAAACTCTCCCCGTTTGGCCATCTGGCGGAACACCACTTTGATCCGCTTGGAAATGCGGCGGCTCTCTTCTTCATAGAGCCAGGCATACAGACCAAACTTGTCAGTGTTGCCTTCCAACGTGTTGATCGCTCCGTCCAGAGTAATGATGTGAATACGGTTCTCTTCCAGCACTCGACGGATCTTGTAAGAAAGCTCCCCGTTCCGGGCAAGTCGAGATAATTCTTTTGCCAAAATACAGTCAAACTTCTTCTGCTCTGCATCCTCAATCAGCCGTTTCAGGCTATCCCGCTTGTCATGCGTCCCTGTCTCAACATCAATGTAGAAATCGTGCAGATCCCAACCTTTTTTCCGCGATGAAGCTATAGAAGAGCGACATCTGGTTGTCGATACTGGTCTTCTGCTCCTCTTTGTCCGTAGAAACGCGAAGATATGGCGCACACCTCATGATTCGGAATCCTCCTCATGAGATGTGGCCCTGAAAGCAATTTGTTGTGTATCTCTATTATACCTGAAATCGGTAGTATCTTGGGAAGCCATACATTTTTTCAACTCTGATTCAATGTATGGAAATAGCGCATCCACCAGTTGTTGAGTCCCGTTGAACCGTCTTTTGATCATGTCATTCCCTCCTCTCAACAAGCAGCGCAAAAGTATCTGTATCGGGTGATAACGGCACCCCTCCCGGTCGTCTCGGCAAAACATAGCTGGGAGACGGCAACCAGCCTTAGAAAATAGAAAAGCCCCTAGAAACGGCTCACCAGCCGCTCCTATGAGGCTTTTTACACGATCTATAGATAGGTGATGGTTCCGATCTGGAACACCAACCATTGCTTACGTCTTTGTATAAATCCTTGTCACATCATCACGACCATGCCCTAAAAGGGCGGCTACTTCCTGCCGCGCTTCGCGTTGTGTAAACCCGGCCTCAACACGAAGTTCGTACTGTTCTCTCGCATAAGAGTGCCGTAAGCCGTGATAAGTCAAATCAGGACGTTCGTCGATCTTCATCTGACCGGCATACCCACTATCGAGGATAACCCGCTCTTGGAAATGCTCGCGATTGTTGTAAATCCAATTTTGTATGCTTTTGAAGGCTTGATGGTGCGTCCTGCCATGCCGGACAAAGACACGTTCCGAGCTGTTAGGTACTTCAAGGATTTCACGAAAAATCATCCGTACCGGAGCAGCCAATGGTACGTCCCGTGGAATGCCCCCTTTTGTGACACGTAATGTGATATACCCTTTTCGGAGTGCATCACGTATTTGGGTTTTCGAAAGTGCTGTGGCTTCCTCGATCCTCAAGCCTCCGTACCGGGCGATCCCCAATGACCAAGCTACATCATATCTTCCCGAGCTGCGAGCTAATGCAATTGCATTCCTCACTTCTGAATCACGCCAGGCACGATCTACGCCGCGACTTGATCTTTTCTCGTGATAACCGATCCCCTGATTGTCACTCAATTTGTACCTTGTTCGATCTACTTTCATATGAAGTTTGCGAATAGCTGCAAGGTCGGTTTTGATCGTCTTCGTTGATACGCCCGCTCTTTGTGATGCGCCGATGAAACTCTGCAAATGCTGATCCGAGATATTGCGGAAATTCTTCGAGCCGTAATGAATCGCAAGGTATTTGCAAAATGCTCGTAACCCTTCCCTATAACGTTCTGTTCCTCTAAATCCTTGATCGTGGTTCCGATAGTTAAACAACTTCTCGACCTGATGCCAAAGGTTCTCATAGATTCGTTTTTGCTTTTCTGTCATGGGCCAGTCACGTCGCTTTCGTCCCATCTCGCACCACTCCCTTACTTAATCGGTCATCCTGTCCGAATTTGGACAGACTTCACCCACCGGCATTCACTACCGTCTCACACCTTTCTCATGCCATTTTGGGCTGCCAGAGGCGAGCTTGCGAGGTTTTTCGCAAGCCGTCTCATTCCAACGCAGCTACCGCTTGCGCTCGAATGAGACGGCTTGCCAAGCTTGCGATCCAGCGATGAAGTTGTGCATGTCCGTTAAGTACCAGCGCCATCCACCTGCTGCCGCAGGTGCAACCTAGCAGGTTGCTATGGCATCGCGATCTACCCGACATCGGGCGGGATATCCCCTATCGCATGTACGAGAGTGGAAACGAGTGAGTGTACAACGCTCATTCGTCCGGACTGTTTCTAAATCCCCGTCCAAGGGATCGGCTGTATCGGTGCCTGCATCCGTTACGCTTACAGTACAAAAGCCCCCAGCCAGGGAGGTCACTCGACCACACCATAACTCAGAGGCTTCACAAACTACTTGACTGCAATTTTGAACACAGCCCTTCTCCCTCACTCCATTTCCCATTTGGAATATCTATAAAAATAAAAAGGGCGCAGCAAGTCCGATTACTTTCAATCAGACGAACTACACCCTTGTAATTGATTCTTTCATAAAATACTACCAGTGATAAAATCCACTGCACCAGAACTCCATCTAATGCGTGCATGTGCTGGAACATGCGACACGCTTGTAGCTACTAGTTCGAGGTCTTCGCAAGGTTTTACCCGTATTACCTCACGACTTAGGCACATCCTCGACGGCCTGCTGAAACCAATGTGTCATCAATCGGGTTGGCTAACTTGGATTAGCCCGGAGTCGATGAAACTCCGTTTCGTCCGTTCCATACTCGATGAACAGTTCAGCGCTACTACCGAAACTGAACTCTCTCATGGAAGTTCCTTGCATCCTCTCAGTTCCCAGTAAACTTCGTAGAGAAATGCATCCAAATTTTCTTTCAAATATTATATCACATCACCTCATTTGGAATCAATACCCATTTCTATACACATACTTCAGTCAGTTTGTCTATGATTGGGCTGGAGTCCTCTTCAAAAAAATAATATGCCCTACTTGTTTCTCAACAAGTAGGGCATATTGCCGCAGGACAGGACAGGGCAATCAATCATGGGGTGGGATCAATTTTCGTATGCGGAAAACTAAGAAACCAACCTTCCTCTTCCTTCTGCACATAGAACAGATCGGTGCGTACCTGACCCTCTTCTTCTGCCGCCAATGTCACCTCATAAATTTTCGGCGAAATTGTCTCTTGGTTGATCTCAAAAGAGAGCTGCTCTTCATCAAGTCCGCCAAACTCCTGCAGTCTGCTTTCCAATTGCTCCTCTGTGCTCGTCGTCAAGGATAGCTTTTCTAATTGGGCGAGGTCTTTCGCTACTAGAGCCTGACGATAACTAGACAACAGTTCCTCTTTGGAAGCCATACCCTGATCAGGCCATAATGCTAAAACAAGCACCAAGGCAACCAAAACGAAACCAAATCCAAGTAGCACTTTTTTCGTCAACCGTCTCCCTCCCCAAACATATACTTATCGAGCCATTTTCCAAAAGTAGAAGGTTCCACTCGGATAGTTGGATTTAATCAGGGACAAAGGTTTGTCCAGTGAATTACTCGTATGCTGGCTAATGTAAATATTGCCGCTCGCATCAATTGCTGTAACGATCGTCGTGTGATCCACAACACCGTCACTCGTGAAGTCGATTTGTATCACATCACCAAGGCGCAGGTTGGATGTCGAGGAGGTATAGCTTCCCCGATCTGTGTATGACAGAAGCCAATAGTGATCCTCTGCATTCACCCACGTGTAGGTTTGAGTTGTGTCGTTGTACCACCAGGCTAGTTCGTCCTGATACCAGCCATCAACATATGGTAATCCACCTTTCTTTTCTGCCTGTGATACGAAGTTTGTACAGTCCTGAGAAAAACTTCTGTAATTCCAATTATAATTGATTGCATACTGTCTTGCATAATTTGCTGCAGCAATACCATCCCAATAAAGCTCTGGGGCGATTACTGCGTTGTTTTCCACCGGATGATCGACCTTACCTACATAAGAGGGCTTTTTTTCTCTTGCCTTTTCTAAAGCCTTCATTGTGACCGGGGCCGACTTGCTCCCATTAAGAACTTCATCAGCGACGATTACCCAGTTTCCTTCCGAATCTTTTTCCAGGACTATTTGGTGCGTTTCTTGATCGACCGTAAATTCAGGAATAGAGGTATCGCTCGGGTTAGATACGCTTTGCAGATAATATTTCACCAACTCCCCTACCTCGACTACAGCAAGGTTTCCATTCAATTCAACTTTGTTAAACGAAAGCTCAGTGTTTTGTTTTTTATACTTCAAGCCAGCATCTTTGAGCCCTTTCAAGTCTTGTGCCAAATCCTTTTGGTACTTCTTAATAACATCCATCGAGAATTCCGATCCTAAAGTAGTTTGGACATCGGACAGATATCGATCATTTTTCTTTTGAAAGGCGTGTTTTACAAACCCCTGCAGACTTTTTTCGATGTCCGCCTTGTTCTGATCCCCTACGTTTGCAGAAGCATTTCCGCCAAGACCCACAGTAAGCATTGTGACAGCGATCAATGAAAGTACAGCAAGTTTTTTCAAAAAGAATCCCTCCTTGGATATTATACAAATAATCACATTCCATAAGAACAAAAAAACACCTTCTTTTGTAATCTGTAAATTACAAATAAAAATAATCTCCTATATTCCTTCCACAATCCCATCTACCTCAGTTCCACATCTAACCCATATGTATCTTTGTATAGGCGAAATAAAATCGCATCTACAAAACACGCCCTAACTTAATAAATTTATTACACGTTTATTGTTTATCCCTATTCAGGTTAAGATTGTTGTATATAAAATCATCCGATGCTACTGCCAAAAGAAACCTAACAGTTGTGTTGGCTTGATTTACCTATTACAACGATCGGAGGGCCTTTCATTGAAACTCGGTGAACGCATCAGAGAACTTCGAATTACAAAGGGACTGACGCAAATTGATTTGGCAAAAGGTTTAGTAACGCCAAGCATGATCTCCCAAATTGAATCCGGCAAAGCAAATCCGTCTTACCACGTATTAAGCGAAATCTCAAAAAAACTAGAAACCCCCCTCGAAAACTTCCTCACTGATATTGAAGATCAGATGAATCAACAAAGCGTGATGAAAGTGGCCCGAGCTTTATTCGCCTCCCAAAAATACAGGAAAGCCGCCAGCATGTTTCAGTCACTTCTCAAATATCCATCTTTCTCTTTAGAGCAGGCAGCCGCACTACGACTTGACCTGTCGGAATGTTACCTCCATGAGGCTCAGTTTGATCAAGCAGAACATCTTTGTGACGAAGCTTTTGAAATGTACAGACGGCAAAACAATGCAGTTGGAATGATTCGAACTCTCCATCTTCTCGGCCAGTTAGAGTTTCAGCAGAAAAGGTTTCACGTTGCGATCTACTACTGGCGGAGAGCTCATGAGCTATTCGGCCAGGTAGAGTTTTTAGATCCATTCGCCCAGTCAGTCGTACTTCTCGATCTCGGCAACGTCTATCTCCAATACGGTGATCCTGCTCTTGCAACTAAGTATTTTCAGCAAGCCGATGAGTTACTTTCTGACACTACCCACGTTGAACAAATCACAGAAGCATATTTAGGAATGGCGAAATCAGCCCTAAAAGCCGGAGCTTTTGAAAAGGCCTGTGAGTTTGCTGACCATTCCACATCACTTGCAACTGCAAGAAGACACATAAAAGCTTCCATAGATGTGAAAATGAGAGTCGCAACAGTCCAAGTTCAAGAAAATCTCGACGAAGCCCTTTCCTTACTTGCAGACTGCGTGAATCGTTATCAAAAACACAACTTCAAGGTGGAAGCAATCGACGCAACCGGTAAGATTGCAAGGTTACATCTGCAAAAAGGGGACTTCGAAAAGTGCTTCGAGCTCTGTGAGCATTGCATTTCTGAGTTGCCAAAAAACACCCTGGCATTGGCATCCGTAGTAAGGACGAAAGCCATCGCAGATGCTGCAACCGGGCAGATCGACCGCGCTATCTCTGAAATTGATGCCTCTATTGCAATGTTTCAGACTCATGAGGTTTGGTCTGAGGTAGCGGAGACCTACTCAATACTCGGGGATCTGTACCACAAGCAGGGAGAGCATGACAAAGCAATTCTAGCCCTGCATCAGATGAAAAAGTACATTGAGCAAAATTTGAAAAGCAGAGGCATTATTCTTTGACTTTACTCTACCTAAAACAAACAGGATGCGGCTTGATCATGTTTCAAGCCGCATCCTGAGTTGTTGTTTTACAAGAAACTGGTCTAAATCCTGACTTGCCCGAACGACCCGTTCATTGACGAGATTACCAGTCTCTTCAGCTAGACGGTGCATCTCATTCCGTAAGGTTTCAATCGTGTCTTCTAAGCTCATGTTTTCGTTTTCGTGTTCCACAAAAACACCCCCGGTACAAAAAAACAAGGCAGCAGAGCGCTACCTTGTGACAATGAGTGTCCACAGCATGAAAACCACACACAGAACGTGATGCGATCCCCTGAGAGTGTTTCCGAAATGGTTCGTGCTTGACACTAGGGAGGCCATCAAAAAATGAGACGCAGCAACTTTTTGATGGTCAGTGAAAGGGACACCAACATTTCAGCGAAATCCTACCCTCGGCCGTTTAGCTGTTGTTTCCCTTACAAGGAGATCATAACAGGGTGTTTAACACAACATCAACTATATAAAATATTTGTTACTATCGACCGACTTTTATACACAAAACCCTTGAGTATCAACCAACAATTCCACACAAGAGTATTTATTAACAATATATTTTGTTATAATTATCACAGAAAACCTTACCGGGAGGACCAGTCGATGAAATTAAATGTTAACATACAAAAGCTCGGAAACAAGTTGCGAGAGTTACGAGTAGAAAAGGGGCTGTCACAAAGAGAACTGGCAGGCGCAATTTGTTCTTCATCCACAGTTAGCCAGATCGAAAACGGTACATATCCTAGCATCCCCTCAGTCGAAATATTAAATGGACTCTGTGAAAAACTCGGTACTACCCTCGGTGAGCTTTTCGTAGATGCAGATTTAGACAGTGAAGCCCTTGAAAATGACGTACTTATTGATATCCTAACTGTCCTATTGCATCGGGGAGAGTTTGATGAAGCGCAACGAATCCTCAATGAGTTGGATACTCGACAGAACCTGCTTGTATATCAGAAAAACAAACTAATGATCTGCCACGGTGACTATCTATTAAAGCAAGGCGAATATCATCAAGCGGTAGATTACCTGACCAACTTTCAGCATCAGTTGGAATCAAAACGGGAAACAGATGGACATTTGCTAACAAATATCTATAACAGGATTGGCACAGCATGGTATTTGCTTGGCAATATGTGTTTCGCAACTAAAAAGTGCAGAGTGTCGCGGCCATTTTGTGCATAGCACCGCCAACACCGAAATTTATGAATTTACGCTCGATAGAGCATGGCGCAAGCGATAACTCTCGCCCGTGAAGCCCAGAATGTGCGCGTGGTGAACCAATCGGTCCACCAGCGCTTTGGTCAATCGTGTATCACCGAACACGCTGTTCCACTGTCCAAACTCCAGATTGGAGGTCACGATGAGACTTCGCTGCTCGTAGCATTCCGAGATGACGTGAAACAGAAGTTCAGCGCCCGTTTGGTGAAACGGTACAAAGCCCACCTCATCCAAAATCAACAGGTCACACTTCATCAGTTCCTTATGAAATCTCGTCAAAGTCCCGCTTTCATGTCTTTCCAGCAATTTTCCAACCAGCTCCGAGACACGGTAAAACCTCACGTTATGCCCCTGCCTACAGGCTTCCATTCCTAAAGCAATTGCCAGATGGGTTTTCCCAGTTCCCACCTTGCCCAACATCAAAATGTTTTCTTTATGTTTCAGAAAGGCGAGTTCTCGTAACGACTGCTCCGTGCAATGATTTGGAAACGTGACTTCCTCAAAGTTGTACCCTTCAAACGTTTTCAAATGCGGGAAATTGGCGCGTTTCAACAGTCTTTTCATCTTGCTGGACTCACGTCCTTGGATCTCCGACTGCAGGATTGCCAGCAAGAAGTCAATCCGATTCTCGAACGGAACCGAATCGTAGTTGCTCATCACATGCGCCAGATGGAGCGTTTTGCACGCCTGCGCCAACATCTCTGTATTCATAGTGTCACCCCCAGCAGGTCGTTGTAATTAGCCAAGTCACCGGGATGATAGCCTTGAATCTCTGTCGGGGTGTGTAGCTCTTGGAACGGTTCAGGATGAAACTCAGGATGCCGTTTCTTGTACAAGGCGTGCTCTAGAGCCGTTTCAGCGCGAGAATCCCAAGGCATGAGTTCGTGCAGGCCATCGGCGATCTCCTCCATCGAATAGTTCTCCAACAAACGTCTCACAAGTGACAGGCGTGCCTTACAATTCTCCGACTCCACTTCCCTCAAGAAGCGTTTCAGGGTCTCGGGCATCATCGACACAAAGGTCGAGTATTTGACGGAACGGGGGCGCCGCTTGAGCCCGTCCAAAACGGCTCTCCACTCGACTTCTATCGTCTTGTCCGTATAGGGGCGCGGAAACTCGAAGATCTTGCTGTAAGATTCGTCCAATACCTCAATCCGATCCCACTTGACCTTGAGCAACACACGCTGCTCCGCTTTGCATTGCGGGAGTGGATACTTGACTTTCTCGAACGACAGTTCACGATATTTGTTTAATCGGCCTATATCCAGGCGAAAGACTTCGAGCGGTTCTAATGGCAGGGAGTAAAGCATTGTCTGCTCCTGTCGCCATAGATCGTCCACCTTCTCCTTCTTCGCATAGTGAATGCGTTGACGATCCTCCCTAGATTCCTTTTCCAGATGTTCAGCCAATTGGTCGAGCGATTGAATTATGGGGATTGGGACACACCAATTCCTCCTGCCGTAACCGACCTTGTTCTCTACATTTCCTTTCTCGTTGCCACTTGCCACATTGCAGAAGACTGGTTCGAAACGGTAATGAGCACAAAACCTTGCGAACGCATCAGTCGGCTTTCGGTCACCGTTCTTCTCAATGGATGCAACCGCTGCCGCGAGGTTGTCAAACCAGATTCGTCGCGGTACACCACCTATTTGCTCAAAGAGGCGCTTCAAGGCTTCGAGGAAGCACTCGCTATTTTCCGAAGGAACAGGGAATGCGAAAGCAGCGTTGCTGAATGGGAAAGACGCTGTAAGAATCTTGCGCTCCACCAACTTCCCATTCTGCGAAACATGCGCGGTTCCAAAGTCCACCTGGGCTTCGCCACCTGGATGCTCCAGCCGTTCGTAACTCTTCGCTCGTTCATGGGCGTAAGCCGCCCGCCATTTGGACACGTACTCCTGTACCGTTCGTTCGCCGCCATTAAATCCATGCTCTGTTTTGAGACGGTGGAAGACCCGCCGAGCGGTGTGGCGCTGTTTGCGTGGAAGAGCCTCGTCATCCATAAGCCATGTATCTATGATTTCGAGAAACGGACCGAGAACCGGATAACGTCCGAATCGTTTTCCAGTCGTCTCGTTCCAATCGTCCTTGTCCGCATATTTTTTGGCAGTTCTCCAATTTATGTCCAATCGTTCTGCAATTTCGGTAATCGAACACCCTTCGTGTTCGCGCAAAAATTTGATATACTGTTGCTCAGGCACTTTCAACATCCTCTCGATCCCCCTTGGTCGTCGCAAACCGTAGGGTAAGATAGTAGATCGATGTTGGCAAGTGCTTTTTTAATGCCAAAATGTCGCGGGCAAAGTCTGCACTTTTACGCCGCGACATTCTGCATTTTCATTATGCGATAAACAGGCAATATGATAAACGCCTACAACTACTACTTCAAAGCATACCAACAGTGCCTTCTGCTTTCTGAAAATGACATGTTAACCGCCAAGGTTTCGTACAATTTAGGAACTGCTTGTAGGTGGCTGCGATTTGACACTCATGCAAAGTCATTCCTAGAACAGGCAAAGCAAGTTTTCGATAAATTTTCTGATCAACGTAGCGTTGCCGACACCTTGTATGTACTCGGCATTGTTCATAAAAATATGAAGGATTTTAAGATTGCAGGCGAGTATATCAAACACTCATTGGCGATCTACGAATCCCTTGAAATTATTGATTGGGCACAGATCGCAAAACGAACTTACGCATATGACATTCTCGGAACCGATAGACCAAAGGAAGCGATCAATGTTTTAGTCGAGTCGATCCCCACTCTCAAAGAGAACAAAGATTATAAAGAACTTGCTCTAACCTACGCGAGAATTGCTCAACTACACTTAGAACTCGGTGAATTAGAACAATCGTCATTTTTTATGAATCTCGCTGAAGAAATCTATCAAGACGAGATCACTGTAAAATCACCACTGGTCAATTCTTATATTCTATTGACCCATGCACGTTACTACCTAAGAATTAAAAAGTTTGAAAAGTCCGTTCAATATGCGTTCAAATCCTCTGCCATACTTGATAAAATGAAACTGCATAAGGAAATGGCAGACTCACTGCAAATTGCTTATCAAGCGTACAAAGAGGCCGGAGATTTTCCGAAGGCTTTGGCAATCTCAGAGCAAATAATGAGTACGTTACGAGAAGCCGTTGAGTCCCTTGCTAATCCTTAACCAGAAAGGAGGGTGAGCGGAATGCGGAAACTACTAAGCCTTGTAGCTGCACTGAGCATTATTATCGGAGGCGCACATTACGCTTCTGATCAAATCAAACTTTCATATTATGACGATCCTGGCCCCAAAACAGTCATTCGGATGGCGTTAGATAACACTCCAGAGCCCAAAGGTATTGTAGTCAACAACACAACCACACTCGTCACTCTTTAAGCGCATAATTCGTGTTCATATTGAACTGCCTCAGACGACAAATAGGAGGCAGTTCAATTGATTTTCAGATGGAAAGATAAAATCGAGAGGCACCGACATGAACAGCTGAGACGAACGCTCTCATAATTGCACAAAAAGAAAAAGACTTGCAGTTATCTGCAAGTCTTTTATGTATTAATTCAACCTGAAAATAATACGGTAGGTCACTTCGCTGTCCTTTAGATTGTCGCTAAGTTCCTTTTCATCAACCGTAGATCCCATTTCTCTTCTAGCCATAAGCTCTTTTGATCTAAAGTGTTGAGGTCTGGATAGACACATCAAGTAATACTTTTCCTGGTATTCATTCGATAAGTTGTTCATCTCGATTTTTTGAATATCAGGATAACAGAAAGTGATCTTCTTATTATCGTCCTTATCAAGGAGTTCGAGAACTAACAATAAGCCAGTTACAGTCTCATAGGTGTGGGCACCTAGAACATCATAAATTTTTTCATTTTCAGGAATCTCAGGTCTGAAGCTCAATTGAACTTTCTTATGATCTTTCAGTCTTGCAAAGAAAAATTCTCTATCCAACAATTCATTGACCTCCTTATCAAATTTACTCTATTGTAACATCATTCACCAACTTTTGTATACATTACACAATTGAACAATTGAATGTAAAGTGATAATATTTCCTACAATAGGAAACCTGATAAATACAAAAAAATCCCCCTTCGCAGGGGGATCACACAACAAAGCTACAAGGCCACACCTCTTAATTGTCCTTCCTCACGAGTAGTGAGCAACACTCCACATGAGCTGTCTGCGGGAACATATCCACAGGGGTTACTTTCTTAATCTCATACTTCTTTCCCAATTGCCCACAATCTTTCCCCAATGTGGATGGGTTGCAGGACACATACACGATCCGCTTCGGTGCAGTTTTCAACAGGGCTTCGATCAGATCCTGGTGCAGGCCGGTACGTGGCGGGTCGACCACTACCACATCGGGACGCAACCCTTGCTTCATCCAGTCCACCAAAATCTTCTCCGCTGCACCTACGACAAAACGGGCGTTATCCACACCGGACATTTTGGCGTTGCGCTTGGCATCGGCGATTGCTTCCGGGGTGATGTCCATGCCATGGACTTCTTTTGCCTTGGGAGCCAGCCAGAGGCCGATTGTCCCCACGCCGCAGTAGGCATCTACAACGACTTCTTTGCCTGTCAGCTCGGCTGCATCAGCAACAAGGTTATACAGCTTCGGCGTCTGCTCGGGATTCAGCTGGAAGAACGCTCTTGGGGATAACGAGAACTGCACGTCGCCCAAACGCTCCTGGATATCCCCAGTTCCCCACAGGGGGATGGTTTCATCGCCGAAGATCAGCGAGGTTTTCGCTGGGTTCACGTTTTGCATGATCGAGGTGATCTCCGGAATGCGCTCGACAATCCGCTTTACGAGATCGTTTTTACGGGATAACTCCCGCGTTCTTGTCACCAAGGTCAGCTGACATTGACCCGTCTCAAAACCGACGCGGGCCACAACTGTGCGTAACTCGCCTTTATGTACTTTCTCTTGGTAGAGAGATATCCCCAGCTCTTTTGCGATGTCGCGCACTTCCTGCACGATGCGGTTGGTCATCGGGTGCTGTACTGCGCAACCGCTCACATCGACGATCTGATGCGATCCTGCCTGAAACAGCCCTACCACCACTTCGCCTTTGTGCTCGACAATCGGCAGTTGCGCCTTGTTCCGATAGCCCCACGGGTCGGCCATGCCTACCGTCGGCTCCACGGGCGGCTTTTTCAGGCCGGCGTAGCGGGACAGAGGTTCGCGCACCAACTCGCGCTTCATCTCCAACTGGGCTTGGTAACTCATATGTTGAAGCGTGCAGCCGCCGCACTGGTCATAAACAGCACATGGCGGCTCGACGCGGTCTTTGCTCTTTTGCTTCACTCGGATCAACTTACCCACAGCATGGCGTTGCTCGACCTTCACAACTTCTGCGACCACCTGCTCGCCGGGCAGTGCGCCGGGCACGAAAATGACTTGGCGCTCAGCATAGCCGATGCCCTCACCATTGATCCCCATGCGCTTGACTTCGATATCCACAACTTGTCCGACGCGCAGTTTGATCCCCGGCTGGTTGCCTTCTTCCCGCGCCTGCACACGGCCGCCCGGTTTGGCACCGCCTGGACGAGCGCCGCCTGCGCCAAAGCTCTTTTTCCCGTACCCGCCGCCTTGCTTCTTCCGCTCTTTGCTGCCTTGGTTATTCACAGCCTGACCTCCATCCACAAACTAATCCACACGACGCACAACGTCTGCTGGAAACCGTACCTCATTTTTCTCCTGTTTAGCTTGAACCGCCTCGGCCAGATCAATACCCAGCGAACGGCAAAAGCTTAGCATGAAGATCATCACATCGGCCACTTCCATGCGGATCTCATCCATTTTTTCCGGGCCGAGCTTCTCCGGCGTGTAGTCTTCGCGGTCGCCCCATTGGAAATGCTCCATGATCTCCGCCGCTTCAATGGCGATCGACATTGCCAAATTCTTTGGCGTGCGTTCGCGATGCCAATTGCGGGCCACCATGAAGTCTTCCACATACTGATTCAGTTCGCCAACGGTCGTCGCCTGATCCGAAAACTTTTTATCCACAGCCATTGTCTAATACCCCTCTCCCCAGGTCGCCAGCATCTGGCGAGCTTGTCTGATGTTATAATCTTTCTCCTCACGCCGCAAAAGGGCTGCCACCGCAGGCACACAGCGGCGGTCTCCGATCTTCTCCAGCGCCTTTAACGCATACTGCCGCACCTGTGGATTGCTGTCCTGCAGCATCGGCAAGAGATAAGGCGCAGCTTGCGGCGCACCGATCTTCCCGATTGCCGAACACGCCATCCGGCGCGTCGTTACCGATGGGGACTGGAGCAGTTCATACAGTCTCGGCAGCTCGTCCAAGTTTTTCTGCTGCCCAACGCGGTACGCCTCTTCCCCTTCGGTCATCGACAGGGAAATGCGTGCGGCCATTCGCGGGTCGAGCACATCTTCCGGCAGCAAATCATCCAAGATCCGCTGCCAGTCCAACGCTCCAAGCGTGGCGTCGATCAGTGTCGGGTTGAGCTTCAGCTCGGCATTGCACACATCGCAGCAGATGTCTGGACGCACACGCAGGTGCTCGCCGAAATAGCTCAAGATCCCTTCGCGATGGCACACTGGCGCACGGAGCAGCTCGACCATGCGGTTCAGCTTGCCGAAGCGGCGCAGTTTCAGGCGTTCAATGGCATGCATCACATCGAGACGGCGGCTGCGAATCCGCTCCAGATCGACGCGGGCGATCACTGTGTCGCCCGTGAAGTCGATCATCTCCAAGCCGCCGATGTTCTCCCAGTGGTGGACGAGCAGGGACAGCTTGTCATCGTCCAGTCCCGGCCAGCGCAGCATTTCACGCCATGAGCCGCGGAACAGGCCGTCTTCGCCGATCCCGGCGTGGAACATGTGGCAGGCCGTGTCAAATTCACGCTCGGTCGGAAACTCCCGCTTCATAAAGAAATGGTGAATCGCCCGGTCCTGCTCGTTGTAGATCGTCATGCATAGCGACGGCTTGCCATCACGCCCGGCACGGCCTGCTTCCTGATAGTAGCCCTCCACCGAAGACGGCACATGCAAATGCAGCACGAAACGGATGTCCGGCTTGTCGATGCCCATGCCAAATGCATTGGTCGCCACGACGATGCGAATCCGCCCCTGCATGAACCCGTCCAGCACCTGCTTGCGTTCCTCCGGATACAGCCCGGCATGGTAAAAAGCGACCGGGTCGTCAGGCAACGCCCGCTGCAAGAAGCGCGCCACTTCTTCACACTCGTTGCGCGATGAGCTGTAGATGATCCCGGCGCCGCGCTGTTTCCGCAAAAACGCCAACGCCTCGCGGTATTTGTCCTCCCGCGTCGCTTCGCATTGGAAGATAAACGTGATGTTCGGGCGGTCGAAACCGGTCACGAACTGCTGGCAGTTCTGCATCCGCAGGTGGATCAGGATGTCCTCCTGCACCTCGCGTGTTGCCGTCGCGGTGAGTGCGAGCACCGGCACGTTGCCGAGCTTTTCCCGCACGACGCCGATCTGCAGGTAGTCGGTGCGGAAGTCGTGGCCCCATTCTGAGATGCAGTGCGCTTCGTCGACGACAAGCAGGGAGATCGGAATGTCGTGGAGCAGCTTTAAGAACTCCTGGCTGCGCAGGCGTTCCGGGGCGACATAGACGATTTTATACCCGCCGACGCGCATGCCTTCCATGCGGTTGCGCACTTCGGAAGGGGGCAGGGAGGAGTTGATGAAGGTCGCTTCGAGCATCCCGCGGCGGTGCATCTGGTCGACCTGATCCTGCATCAGCGCGATCAACGGCGAGATGACCAGCGTCACACCGGGCAAAATCATCGCTGGCAGCTGATAGCAGAGCGATTTGCCCGCGCCGGTCGTCATGATCCCCAGCACGTCTTCCCCGTCCATCAGCGCCTCGATGATCTCCCGCTGCGCCCCGCGAAAGTCTTCAAAGCCAAACAGTTTCTGCAACGTTTCCTGCAAATCAACCATCTGCCTGCTCCTCCTCTCCGCCCATTTCCAATGTCATCCGTGCGCTAACCAGCGCGACAGCAACCCGTTCTGATTCTGAAAAAAGCGACTCGACCTGCTCCGACGCAGCCACGCCGAACCGATGGAATGCCTGCCGGATACGCAGTTCTAACGAAGCCGCCACATAGTTTCGCAAGTCAAAATCAGCCTCTGCGCCGGCCGATTGCAGCAATGCTTCAACAGCTTCGGCAGAAAGTGCGCTCAGCAAAGCTTCCTTATCAGGCAGCACGGCAAGCGGTGCTGCTTCTACGGAACGGCCATCTTCGGACGAAACCAAAGTCTTCTGACGCACAACAGCAAGCGACGATCCATCTACAGAACGATCAGCTTCAGACGCATCGCCAGAATCCATCTGCTGGCCTGCACGACCTCTTGCGCCTGCGCCCGCCTGTCCCTTCAAAAACGCCAACAGCGGAGTCCACTCCGATACCAGTTCACCAAGCCTAGTGTACGCTTCACCTTCCCATGCGGCGATCTGGCCGACAGCCACACCAAGACTCACCGCCAGGCGCTCCGCCGTGTAACCGCGCCGCTCAGCGCCGGGCAGCACACACAACAGTGCAGTCGCCAGCTGCGGTTCCATGCCGCCGAGCAGTTCCATCAGCTCGGCGCGCAGTTGCAGCCCCAACTCTTTGCGCCGCTCCCACAGCGGACCGCCTGCGAACTGCTCCAGCCACGACGCGACCAGCCCTGCATGCATCGACTCACTCTGGCGTTCGCTGGCACCGCGCCGAGTTGTTTCCTGCTCCACCGCCTCCGCCAACAACTGCAAAGCCGAAGACGCAACGCTTGCAAATTCCAGTTCACTCATCCGTTCATCACCTCTGCCTTCCACCTTACCATTACTCGCACTCAATAGAAAAGACCATCAAGCAACTTCCTTGATGGTCTTTTGCGAAATGTTGTCCAGACCTCTACCCGACCTGCACCAGACGCTCCAGATTCGCCACGAAGCGGTTCAGATCCAGCTCTTTCAGCTTTTCCTTCGCCGTCTCCATCTTGAAGGACAGTTGGCAGTCTTCCACACTGTGCACCATCGGCACGTCGGTGACGATCGTCGCCAGCTTCTTGCTGAGCAGGGCGATCTCCTGATGCTCTTCGATCTTCTCCTTCATCTTGCCTTTCAGCAGATGGCGGTTCTCGATCAGGTTCTCCACCGTGCCATACTCCAGCAGCAGCTTCTTCGCCGTTTTCTCACCGATGCCCGGCACGCCTGGGATGTTGTCGCTGGTGTCGCCCATCAGGCCTTTCAGGTCGATGATCTGCGACGCCGTCAGTCCCCACGACTCAAACAAGGAAGCCGGCGTGTACATCTCCATCTCGGTGATGCCTTTTTTCATGATCGCCACGGTGATGCCGCTTCGCACCAACTGCATCGCATCGCGGTCCCCGGTCAGCACCAGCACTTTGTGCCCGGCGTCGGCCGCCTGATGGGCCAAGGTGCCGATGATGTCGTCCGCTTCGTACTTCTCATCGAAATGCTGCGGCACACCTAGCGCCGCCAAGACTTCCTTCATCGTTTCAAACTGCGGGTGCAGCTCGTCCGGCAATTCGCCGCGCGTGCCTTTATACTGCGGGTACAGCTCGCGGCGGAACGTATCGCGCGACACGTCCCACGCCACAAACAGGTGGGTCGGCTGCATCTTCTCCACCGCGCTGAGCATCATGTTCAGAAAACCAAAGACGCCGTTCGTATATACACCGCTCTTCGAACGCATGATACGCCCGGAAAACGCCGAAGCAAAATAAGCCCGTACCAGCATCGAGCTGCCATCCACGATCAAAAAGTTCGAGTTTTTCAAAGTGATTCCCTCCGCTCTCTTATTCCACTTCATTATAGCACAGACGGCACCCAATCAACTTTTTTACAAATATTGATCCGGCTTGTAACCGCTCCCTGCTCCCCTGCGTCAGATGGTATGCTACGATCAAGTACGACGCATTTGATAGAAAGGGGGCCCGCCCCATGGATGAAATCGTAAAACGCGCACTTCACGACGCCAACGCGATGTCCGACCTGCTCGATGAGCTGGAACCTTTTGTGTTCAAAGTCTCTTATTCGCTCACCCGCCATCAGCAGGACGCCGAAGACCTCGCTCAGGATGTCCTCTATAAAATCTGTACCAAATTATCGAAATTCCGCGGCGACTCCTCGCTGCAAACATGGGTCTACAGCCTGATCATGAACGGTTATCGCGATGCCTTGCGCAAGAAGAAGATCCGCCAGACCGAACCCTTGCCCGACCAGACGCCGGTCTCCTCGTTCGAAACGGCTGCCGACGCGCGCCTGATGCTTGAAGAAGCGTTAAAAGGGCTGCCGGAGACAGACCGCAATATCTTGATCCTCCGCTTCCAAAATGACCTCTCCGTGCGCGAAGTCGCCGAGATCATGAACTTGTCCGAATCGAATGTCAAAACGCGGGTCTTCCGCATCAAAGACCGGCTGAGAAGCTTATTCCTGCAGGGAGGTGAAGTGCTGTGAAATGCGAAGACGTGCAAAAATCGATCTGGTCCTCCTTGCTCACACCTGACGACAGCGCCCACATCCATACTTGCAAGGCCTGCCAAGGAGAACATGCCCTGATGGAAAAAATCGTCCGTGACCTGTCCAACATCGACTCGCCCCAGCCGTCCAAATCGCTCAAGCCGAGCCGTGACGTGATTGAAAAAGCGGTGCGCAACAACAAACGCCTGCCCTTCATTCGCTGGACTTCAATCGCAGCCAGCCTGGCGGTGGTGATCACCGCAGGAACCCTGTTCGCCCAGCAATTCGGCACCTCCCCGAACGAGCTGACCCCGGCAACGCCAACGCAACCGGCGCCTCAAGAGCCGGTGACGCCGTCGGACCAGGAGCCTGTCGAGAAAGACACACCTGTCGCGAACGATCTGAACGTGGAATTTCAGCTTGAGTTCAAACCGAGCGCCGAGAATGCTGAGCTGGTCGAGGCGCTGCAAAGCTACATTCGAGCCAAAGCCGACCCGACCCTCGCCAACCGCTTTACCATCGTCAACATGGAGCTCGCCCCCGAGTCTGGCATCGACAACCGCATCGTCGCCTATGTCAGCATGGAGAGCAGCCACACGAGCGGCCAGACGAGCAGCAACTTGCCGTTCCCGACCGGATCTTCTTACGAAGTGATTCAGTTCGCGCGTCAAAACGACGGCACGATGGCTGTCGACACGTTTGCAGAACATTACCGGAGCGATGACGCCGTGCAGACGGTCGATTACTGGGCGCAAAGCCTGCGCGACCGCAATGCCGTGCTGCAATGGGCGATCTTGCCCCCCGAGCGGCAGAGCGAGATCTTCAACGAATACAAAGCGGCAAACTGGACGCTGGCCGCGCAAAACGAATTTGGCAAAGAGGTCAAGAGCTGGGACGTTCTCGGCAAGGACCCGAAGGTTCCGGATGCCATGCCCGAATATGAAGTGCAGCTCTGGTTCGACGACGCCAAGACGGACGGCGAAGTGGCCCGCGTGCAGTTGGTGCAGGTCGGCGGCTTCTGGCGCGTGAACAGCTTTGTGACCAGCTTCCCGTCCCCGAACGACAAGCCGTCGGCGTCAGGTCGCCGTGAAGAAGGCGTCGTGTTTAGTTCCTCGACCGCTAAAGTCGGGGACAAGGTCGGCACGATGACGCTGAAAGACCTGCAGGTGACCGATAACGCACAGCTCTACGCCGTGCTGGCCGCCTTCAGCGGCCGCGTGACGGTCACCGGCAGTTTCCAGGTCATGCATCCGGAAGAGGAGGGGGCAGGCGGTCGCATCTACTTCCTGCCCGACCGCGAGTCGGCCAAACAGTTCCCGCTGCTCGCCCGCGACATTCGCGGCGGCCTGCAACTGCAGTTCCGCAATGAAGAGGAAGCCTCCCGCTTCTTGGGCGAACCGGGCGCAACCGGCGTCGCCACGATTGAAGTGGAAGACTACACGATTCAGTACATGCCCAAAGACGTGTGGGATCAAGTGACTCTGGTCAAGGTGATCTCCGTCAAACAATAACTTCTGCGCCAGGCGGTGTGACATCGCCTGGTTTTCTTTTCGCTACTTTTTATATATACAGTTATAAAAAGTATGTGTTATAATTTGGATACTACTTTCCAGATCAAGGAGTGATCTTATGTATCAAGCAGTGCGTTACGAAGAGCAGTTGGAGACCTTTTTGGCAAAAATCGAAGCGGGCAGCGCCGATGACGCCGGGCGGTTGATCGCAGAACTGCAGGCGGATGGGCTGAGTGACAATGGGATTTACCTGCTGTTTGCGCTCGCTTCGGCGCGCTGGATCGACCATCACGGCCCGTGGATCGGGCATGGCACATTGAACATGGGGCCGATGATTCACGCGTCCGCCCTGATGGATGAGCGGCACAAGCGGCTGGCGATGATCCAGGCGGCGCTGTATGTGTTTGACCTGTTCCATGCGCCCAACTACGGCCCATACATCCAGCCGCAGATGAAAGGCGTGCAGCGTGCGACGGCGGAGGAAACGCTGCGTGATCTGCTGAAAAACTTTGAGGACGGGACGTATCAGAATCTGTCGGAGAATCTGTTTGTCGGCTTGTATCGCCAGACGGGCGGGGATGTGCGGGATGTCATTTTGCGCATGGGCATTCAGGAGTATGGGCGCAACGAGCACAAGCTGCTGATCGCGCTGCGGACGCTGGATTTGCTGGCGGTGGATGATTTTGCCCAATACGGCGAGACCCTGCTGCGTCCGGCTGTGCAGTATCTGGCGTCGCTGCCGAAGAACTCCGTCTACTGGGATCGCGTGCAGGCTGCGATTTCTACGCATGGTCTGGCTGATCATCCGATGAAGTGGGAAGGTGAAGTCGATGCGGCGTATGTGGAAGTGTTTGCCGCGCAGCTGATCGAGGCGGAGCACGGCACCGAGCCTGACCTGTTTGGGGCGCAATTGGCAGCCGGGGTGAACCTGCCGACGCTGTATGAGGCGCTGGCGATTGCGTCTTCGCAGATTCTGCTGCGGAGCGGTTCGTATGATGAGCATATCGTGACCGGCATTCACTGCCTGCTGAACATCCTGCGCGACGAAACGGTGCCTGCCGAGCTGAAGCGTCCGGCGCTGCTGATCTCCTTGGAAAGCTCCCGTACGCGCAGCTTTAAAGGCGACCGTGAAGCCTGGCTTCCGCGGCCGGCAGTTGCGGCGGTGCAAGGGCAGTCTGCAAGCGACATGCTCGATGCGATCCTCGCCAGCATCCACCGCGATGCGACCGGGCTCGAAGCGGCGTCGCTGACCGGAGCTTATCTGCAGCAAGGTTTCGACCTCGATGCATTGACCCAGACCCTGATGCACGAAAGCTTGAAAGTGGGCGGCCCCTTCCGTGCCCTGCATATCACCAAAATGATCTGGGGCATCTGGCTCGAAACCAAGCATTCCACCCACCCTTCCCGCTGGCATCACCTCGCCGCCGCGTCCGCCGCCATCGCCCGCGCCTACAACCAGCGCGAGCATGCGCAGCGCGCTCTGCTGCAGTGGTAGAAACGCAAAAAGACTTCCCATCATCCGATGGGAAGTCTTTTCTATGTTCTTATTTTCCTTTAAAAACACCTTGCCGCTTTTCAAACATTGCCTGCATCGCTTCCTGATAATCTTCCGTCTCGGTCACAATCGCCATATGCGATGACACAAGATCCAGCGCGGTGCGCAGGTCGGCCGTAGCGCTCTGGTACGCCGCCCGCTTGATCAATTGCACGGCAACCGGCGGCTGAGCGGCGATTTTGCGGGCGAGCTTGTAGGTCGCTTCCATCAACTGCTCTGCCGGAACGACACGGTTGACCAGCCCGATGCGCAGCGCTTCCTCCGCATCGATCAAGTCCCCGGTCAGCAGCAGTTCCAGCGCCTTGGGCATCCCGACCAGACGCGGCAGGAAATACGCCCCGCCGTCGCCTGGCACGATGCCAAGCTTCACATACGCCTCGGCAAAACGTGCCGTATCGGCCGCCACGCGCATGTCGCACATCAGCGCCATGTCACAGCCTGCCCCAATCGCATCGCCGTTCACCGCCGCGATCACCGGCTTGTCGACCTGCTCGAGTGTCAGCGGCACGCGCTGGATCAGCTTCCAGAGCGAATTTTTCCGCGCCAGTCCCGTGCTGTGCGTATCCTGCTCCGACTCGCCCGGCTCCAAAAAGCCCCGCCCTTCGCGCATCGCCTTCACATCGCCGCCCGCACAAAACGCCTTGCCGTTCGCCGTCAGCACCACCACGCGAATGTCCTCGCGGTCGCGGCACTCCTCCAGCGCTTTCACCCACGCTTCGATCATCGGGATCGAAAACGCATTCCGAGCCTCGGGACGATTCAGCACGATCGTCGCCACGCCTTCCTTTACTTCAAACAGCAAATGCTCCACACAAAACACCTCACTCCAGCTCGTTCTGTACATTCTCCGGCACAAAATAGATCGCCAGCGGATTGCCCATTTCCTCCTCGGGAATCCACCGCCCTTCGATCCCCAGCGCCCGCGTCGTCGCTTTCAGATGCAGCATCGCGATCCCGCAGCACAAGCGGCTCGAGTTCGGCGCGCCCGGATAAACCGGCTTCTTGTCTTTATACTCCTCCACACTGGACAGCGAAATGCGCCCGTCCTTGTGGTAAAACACATGCCACGGCTGCTTGTTATACGATGACGGCGCGACCTGCACCGCTTCCAGCCCGCGGTCAAACCAACGCGGTGGCACGACATCTTCCAGATAGGAGATCTTCCCCAGCGGTTTGCGCGCCCCGCGCTTTGTCCCGAACTTAAACAAGCCCTCATACAACGAGCTCATCCCGTCCTTCTTCGCAAAGCCGACCGGAGACACGGCCAGCACCCGCTCGCCTTTTTCCAGACCGATCATACTCGCCGCCGTTTCCGGTCGGAAAAACCCGCCGATCCAGCACGTGTCAAATCCAAGCCGGGTCGCGTACAGCACACACTGCTCGCCCATATACCCGGCCGCCTCATAAAAATACGGATCGTCCACATTGGCGATCATGCAAATCATCGCCGGCGCGTTCTGCACCGCGCCGTAACTGCCGAGAAAGCCTTTGAAAATCTTCGACGTCACATCGGTGCCTTCCAGCAGCACCACCCGCGTCCGGACGCCCGGATACGGCTCCCAGCCGTTTTGCAAAAACTGCAAGAGCTGCTCCCGCTCCGCCTTGGGCAGCGGTTCTCCTGTATACGACCGCACCGAATGCCGGTGTTCGATCGCCTCATATAGTTGAATCGCGGTCTCCCGCGTCATTTGTCCTGTCATTGTGCCTGCCATCTCCTGCTGACTCCTCTCGTGACTTACCCCCTTCCCCTAGCATATCACAAAAAATCCCTAGCCCAAATATTTCGTCGCTTCTGCCGGCGGCAATCGAAACGCCTGCCAGGCCGGAAGCATCGTCCCGATCAAAGCGATGACCAGCGTGCCGCCCACATACAAACCCAGCTTGGCATACGGGAACAGGAGCGTCACCTGCTCGCCTTCCATAAACAGCTCGATCATCATCGCGCCAACATAGCTGCCGATCCCCGATCCGATCAGGATGCCCAGCACGCCGATCAGTGCGCCTTCGACCATGATGCTCCAATAGATCAGCCCCGGCCGCACCCCGATCGCCCGCAGCATCCCGATCTGCTGACGCCGCTCGCGAATCACCCGCATCATGATGATCGTCAAGCCCCCGATCCCGATCAAAGCGGCGAGCAGGGAGAAGCCTTCAAAGATCGTAAACAGCATCCGTGAGAAGGAACTGTTCAGACTAAGCTCTTCCTGCACCATGCGCAGCGGATAGATGCCTTGCAGCGTCAAAGCTTTTTCAATCCCTTTGACAGTCTCCACACCTGCGTTCTCGTTTTGCAGGCGGATCAGCAATTCACTGGCGATTTTCTTCGGATCAGACGTTACATGCACCACTTCGCTTTGCTTGAGAAACACGCCTGATGAAGCCAAAAAAGATGCGCTGTCCACGTCATACGCCGCCACGCCGATGATCCGCTTCGGAATCTTCACCCACTGTCGGGCCTGCTCCGAAACGATCATCACGCCCGGATCGTTCGCCACCGCCAGCCATGCCTCCCGGTCGCTCGCATACGCCGGGTCGCGCTCTTTCAGCTTCAGCGTGGTCTGCCCGGCAAACACCGCGTCAATCCCGTTGATGTTCGGGTACTCTTTCCGCTCAAATCCCGGATCGTTTTCCCCATACAACGCCACTTGCCACACCGCCGCGACAGACTCCACGCTGCTTGACTCCACATGCGGCGATTCCATCAGCGCTTGCTTCGCCTGCTCCGTCGTCAATTGCTTCCCTTCGACGTCGGCCACCAGGTCATAGCCGCCGGTGAGCTGACGAGCATTGCGTTCCCCAAACTGCGACACCAGCGTTTCGCTGAACACCCCGGACATCGAGGTCAGGAAAAACACCAGAGCAAACATCAGCACCAAAAGTGTCGTCCGCCGCTTCTGCAGCATCGGATAGCGCAGCGCCATGCGCAGCACCGCCACCAGCCGCCCAAAAGGAGCGAGCGTCTGATCCAGCCCCTCCGACAGCGGTTTGAAAAAGGCGGTCAGCAACAGGGCGCTCGCAATCGTCAGCCCAAACCCAATCGCAAACAGCCAGAGCGGAAACGTCCCGGAAAACGTTTCGCGCAGCCCTGTACGAAACGAATCGGTCAGCGTCAGCAAAAACAGCCCTGCCGTCAGCACCGCCGTGACCATCCGAACCGCCGTGCGCGGCAAGGACAGCTTGCCTCTGCCAATCCTTGCGCTATGCTGTTCTCCGGCCGCATACAGCGCCTCGACAATCGTGATGTCTGCCGCCTGTTTTGACACCCGCCACGAGCAGAGCAGAATCAACAGCGCCCCGATTGCACCGCCTTGTACCAACGGCTTCAGCCCGATGAGCAGTTGATACTCCACCTGCAGCCCGTCTAACTGTGCAGACGCGCTGGTAAACAGGTCGCCAATCGACAGCATCATCCCATAGGCCAGCCCAATTCCAACGACGATGCCGAGCGCGCCGGAGAGCAGCGCATAATACGCGCCTTCCAGCCGCAGCAGCCCGCTAAGATCTGCGCGTGTCATGCCCAGCGCCCGCAGCACGCCAAGCTCTTGTCTGCGCTCTTCGGCGATCATTTTGAAGATGTTGATGATCAGCATCATCCCAATCGCAATCGCGTTCCACGAAGCGATGGTGAAGATCGGCAACAGCTTCATCGTCCGATCAAGACTCCGCTCCGCCTCGCCGCGCACCGCCGTGTCCTGCAAGCCGATGCCGGTGCCATACAACACGGGTGCCGTACTACCGATCCGCCCCGAGCCAAACAGGTAAGTCTGGTAGGAGAGCAAGATGTTGGTGTAAGACCCGTCCGGCGCCCCAGCCAGTTTTCTTGCCGTGTCCAGCCCCGCCAGCGCGGTGCCCTCGCCCTGTCCGACGCCGCGATACCCGGTCAGCCCCTGCTCCGGCACCACCGCTTTCACGGTGAACGAAGCATCCCCGCTCATCACCTTGCCGCCAGCGGAAACTTCCAGCCGTTTAGCCACAGGTGCGGACAGCACGATCTCATCCGCTCCGATCTCCGGCACACCTTCCATCGCTGACTCATCAAACGCCCGCGCCTGTTCGTGATCGAAGCCATAGAGGTAAATCCCCGGCTGCATCACCAGCGTCGCGCCCGCTGCATCGGTGGTGTGCAGTTCGGTGATCCGCCCTGCCGTCGGCAGCAGGCCCGTCACGTCCCCCACTTGCCCTTGCTCCACCAATTTGCGCAGGTCGGCCACCACCTGTTCGTTCACAAAACCAGACCCGGCGTGCGCATCATACCCGATGCGGCCAAACTGGCGCTCCAGCATGCCATCTCCGCTTTGCTCCATCGAATACTGAAACAAAAGCGCCGACGTGATCAACGCCGTCCCGATCATCGCGCCAAGCACGGTCAGTGCTGTCGTCGTCTTGTGCAGTGCGAGATTGCGCCACGCCATCCGCCGGAGATGCGGGGCTCGCCTAGCGGTCTGGAACAGTTTTCTAAACATCCAGAGCACAGGCACAGCCAGCAAAAGGGTCACGATCATCTCGGCTCCCCCTTCCCCCGCTTCGTCACACGCTCCTGCACGATCTGGCCGCTGTCTATGTAGATCACGCGGTGTGCGCGCTCCGCCACTTCCGGGTTGTGCGTGACGATGACAAACGAGATCCCGTCCACCCGGTTCAAATGGTCAAACAGATCGAGCACCAACTCGGTCGTCACCCGGTCCAGCGCCCCGGTCGGCTCATCGGCCCAGATCACTTTTGGCCCGTTGACGATCGCCCTCGCCAACGCCACGCGCTGGTGTTGGCCGCCGGACAGTTCACTAGGACGATGGTGCTCCCGCTCCTGCAGGCCGACGCGGGTCAGCGCTTCCTCCGCCCGCTTCCGTGCGGTACTCGCCGGCACGCCTTGGGTCAGCAGCGGCAGTTCCACATTTTCCACCGCCGACAACACGGGGATCAGGTTGTACGTCTGAAACACAAATCCCATCCGCTCCGCCCGGTACCGGTCGCGCTGCACCTCGCGCATCGCCTGCACATCGTGCCCTTCGATCCGCACCGTTCCTGCTGTCACAGTGTCGATGCCCGACATGCAGTTGAGCAGCGTCGTCTTGCCACACCCGGACGGCCCCATCACCGCGATCATCTCGCCCGGCGCCACCGTCAGCGACACCTCGCGCAACGCTTCGACCTGCGTTTCACCTTTGCCGTACACTTTCCAGAGCTTTTGCACTTCAATCATCACCCTGCACCTCCTTTCCTTCCACAGTAGCAAAGAGGTTTGCACATCGTTTCAGGAAGATATCAAGAAGTTGTCAAGACGCCGGAAAAAGCGGCAGGGTCAGCGTAAACGTCGTCCCTTCGCCCAGCTCGCTTTTCACGATCAGCGACCCGCCGTGCGCCACGGCAAACTCCTTCGCGATGGCTAAGCCCAGCCCCATGCCGCCGGACTGGCGGCTGCGCGAACCTTCCACGCGGTAAAAGCGCTCGAACAAATACGGCAAATTCTCCGGCGGTATCCCCGGCCCGTTGTCGCGGACGGCGACGTGCAGTTTCCCTTGCCCGCGGCGCACGCGCACATCGACCCGCCCGCCCTCCGGCGTATAGCGGATCGCGTTGCCGATCAGATTGATCAGCACCTGCTTAATCCGTGCCCGGTCGCAGTACACCTCTTCCTGCGCATACCCGCTCACATCGAGCGTCGTCCCTTTCAGCTCCGCCTCCAGTTCCAGCACGCCGGTGATCTCCTGCAGCAGCTCCACAAACGGCACCCACGTCCGCTGCAGCGGCAGCGCCCCCGCCTTGGCCAGCGACAACTGCTGCAAGTCCTGCACCAGCCGCGTCAGCCGCGCCGTCTCATCGAGCATCGGCAAAAGCTGCTCGGTTGCCAACTCGACTTTTCCTTCCAGCATCGACTCCAGCTGTCCGCGCAAAATGGCAAGCGGCGTGCGCAGCTCATGCGCCACATCGGCGACCAACTGATCCCGCGAGTGCGAGCCGCGCGACAGTTCCAGCTCCATACTGCTTAACAGTTCCGCCACCGGCGCCAGTTCGGCCAGCCCGTCCGCTTTCCAGCCGTCTCGGACCTCCTGCGCGGCACGCTTCCCTTCCGCTTGCTCCGCCAGCGCTTCCACCGGGCACGCGCTCCACAGCGCCAACAGATACACGCCTGTGATGCCAAACATCCACAAGACCAAGACCAGCACAAACAGCAGATCCTTCCCGCCGTTCGCCGCTTGTCCTGCACCATAACCCAGCCAGACCGCCGCCAGCACGCCTGCCGTAAACAGCGCACCGTACGCCTGCATCAACTTCTTCCGGAGCCTCATGTCAGCTCCCCAAACTTATAGCCCACGCCAAAAACGGTCACGATCAGCTCCGGCTGGCCCGGGTCGCGCTCGACTTTCTTGCGCAGGTTGGAGATGTGCGTGTCGATCGACCGCTCATACCCGGCATACTCTTCGCCTAGGGCGATCTCCAACAGCTGCAAGCGGCTGTACACCCGCCCCGGCGCAGACGCCAGCGTGACGAGCAGCTTAAACTCGGTCGGCGTCAGCGTCACCGGCAGACCATCCAGCAGCGCCGCATGCCTGGCCAGATCGACCGTCAGCCGCCCGCGCACCAACTGCTCTTTGTTTTCCGGTACAGCAACCGCTTCGCCTTGCGCTTTCTGCAGCCGCCGCAGCACGACGCGAATTCTCGCGGCCAGCTCGCGCATCGAAAACGGCTTGGTGATATAGTCATCCGCGCCAAGCTCCAGCCCCAGCAGCTTGTCCAACTCCTCCGTCTTCGCCGTCAAAAAGATCACCGGCACCTCCGAAAATTCGCGCAGCTTGCGGCAGACGTCCAACCCGCTCATCCCCGGCATCATCCAGTCGAGCAGCACCAGATCGACTGCCGACCGGCGCAGTTCGGCCAGCGCCTCCGCTCCGTCGCTCGCTTCCAAGACGGCATAGCCTTCCTGCTCCAGATAATTGCGCACGATCCCGCGCAATGTCTCTTCATCATCAACGACTAAAATCGTTCCGGACATCCCGCTCACCTCCTTCGATCAAACTTTAGAGCAAACGTTAGAGCAAACTAATGCCCAAATACACCGCGCTGACCAGCATGATCACCGCCGACACGCGGCTCAGCACCGGCAGCAGTCTCGGGTTGATCTTGCCAACCACGCGCCCCGCCATCGCCAATCCGGCAAACCACAGCCAGGAGACCAGCACGCACGACACGGTAAACCACACCTTCTCCGCCCCGTCATACTGCAGCGAACTGGTGCCGATCACGCCGATCGTGTCGAGGATCGCATGCGGATTCAACAGCGACACCGACGCCGCAAACACGATCTGCTTCTGCCATGTCATCGCCGCCCCGCTTTGCCCGTCCTCGGCGACCGCCGCCTTGTCTGCCCCGCGCCACGTCATCCAAGCCATGTACAGCAGGAACAAGATCCCGACAACCAGCAGCACATACCGCACCATATCGATCTGCAGCACCAGCACCGAAACGCCAAGCACCGCCAGCAAGATCAAAATCGCATCGCAAAAGGCTGCCATCGCCACCGCAGGCAGCGCCCGCAGATAGCTCTTTTGCACCGCCCCTTGCGTAAAAATAAACACATTTTGCACCCCAAGCGGCAAAATCAGCCCAAGCGCCAACAAAAAACCATGCCAAAATGCCAACCTGCATCCGCTCCCTTCCCAGCAAAAAAGCCACCATACCGGTGGCCTTTCCAACTGCTTCCATCGTATTCCATACGTAGGCAATTATTCCTGCAATACCTTTTTAATAAAAACGGTCGTCTCCTGCGCCAAATCGACTTCTTTGACGTTGTGGGATTCCCATTCGCCGTCCTCTTTCGTAAACACGCGGACGACAGGGCGCGTCGGCAGCCCTTTGTGCTGGCCGACGACGACGCCGACCTGGCCGGTGTCGAGACGCACCGACATTCCGGTTGGGAACACCGCCACGGCGCGCAGGAACTGAATCACCACTTCACGGTCAAATTTCTTCCCGGCGAGGCTCATCAGCAATTCGGTCGCTTCGTGCGGCAACATCGGCATGCGGTCTTCATCGCCGGAGATCAGCTTGTCATACTCGTTGGCGACAGCGACGATCTTCGCAAACTGATGAATCTCGTCGTCCTTCAGACCGCGCGGATAGCCCGTCCCGTCCAGACTCTCGTGATGCTGCAGCGCACAGTGCGCCGCCACGATCGAGATGTCATTTTTCTTGCGCAGGCGCTTATAGCCCCGCCATGTGTGCTTCTCATCTTGTGACAAGCCATTGGGCAGGTCCGCTTCTTCCGATTTCTTCACCGACTCCGGCGCTTCGACCTTGCCGATGTCGTGAAACAGTGCGCCGATCGCTAAATCGGCCAGCTGATTGCGGTTGAAGCGCATGTTGATGCCGACGACCAGCGACAGGATGCAGACGTTGAGCGAATGCACAAACAAACGATTGTCCACCGTGCGAATGTCGCTCAAGTTGACGAGGACATTTTTGTTCTTGATCAGTTCGTCGATGATTCCGCTGGTGGTCTGCGACATCACTTTCGTATCGAATTCTTTGCCGCCCTGAATGCATTGCACGGCAACGGCCAGATTGCCGAGCGCCTCGCGCCTCGTCTCTTCCGACACGACCTCTTCGACCACGACATCCTGGAAACGCTTATCCTGTATGTACATCATCGTCACGCCGAGGCGGCGCAAGGTGCTGAGCATTCCCACCGTCAGCTGCACGTCTTTATTCAAAAGCGGACGTCCGTCAGCTGTGTAGATCGATCTTGCGAGCACGTTGCCGGGCTGCACCATATCAATCGGCACATGGCGCATAAGAGTCTCCCCTTTTTACGTTCCTAAATCATCTTCATAATACGACAAAATTCTACTATTCTTAATTTACCACAAACCTTAGCGTCGTGCTACCTTGCCTGCACCCGCCTGATCGGTCGGTTTGACGATGATCGCGTCGATGTTCACGTGCTTCGGACGAGTCGCCGCAAACACCACGCAGTCGGCGATGTCTTCGGCCACCAACGGGGTCAGACCGGCGTAGACCGCATCCGCTTTCTCCTGATCGCCGAGGCGCACCACCGAGAAGCCGGTGTTGACGAGGCCCGGGTCGACGGTCGTCACGCGCACCGGTTGGCCGAGCAGTTCTTGGCGCAAAGCATCGGTGATCGCGCGCACCGCAAATTTCGTCGCGCAGTACACCGCGCCGCCTGCATACGCTTCACGCCCGGCGATCGAGCCGAGGTTGATCACATGGCCGTTGCCGCCTTTGATCATATGCGGAACGGTCTCGCGGGTCATCAGCAGCAGGCCTTTGACGTTGGTGTCGATCATCTGATCCCAGTTCTCCGCATCTTCTTCCTCGATCACCGGCGTCACGCCTTTCGCGAGGCCCGCGTTGTTCAGCAGAACGTCGATGCGGCCGAACTTCTCCGCCACGGCCGAGACAAATGCTTTCACGTCCGCTTCCTTACGCACATCCAGTTCCATCATAAACGGCTTCACACCGCTCTCCGCTTCGATCGCCTGCGCCACATCGGCGAGCTTCTCCGTGTTGCGTGCGCCCAGCGCCACTTGAAAACCTTCCCGTGCCAGCGCAATCGCGCTCGCCGCTCCGATCCCGTTCGACGCCCCGGTGATGACCGCTACCTGATCTTTGAATCTGCTCATGTTCTGATTCTCTCCTTTGCTTCTATCCCTCTCTATGATGACCAATTCGCGTCGAAAACTGTGATTCCTTTTCCTAAAAAAAGAACCCCTGCACCAAGCAGGGGCTCCTCAATTTTTACAGGTCTTTCGCCAGCCACTTCACAGTGTTCACCGCGAGCTTAGCGTGGCCATATTGCGGCCAGGAGTTGTAGTTGGCTACCGAAGTCAGACCGGAGCCGTCGTTGAACGGCGAGGAGTCGCCGATCGCCGAGACGCGGCCGCCGGACGGCACTTGCGATGCCACCACGTACGGGCCTGCCGCCGTGTTGGTCAGGTAGACGAGGCCTTGCGCATACGCGGAGTTGGTGATCGTAAACGTCGCGCCGTTCCATGCCGCCACGCCCGATACGCCGGAGGTGATCGCGTGCGGGCGCACGTCGGTCATCGGCTCTTGCGTGATGTCATTTTCGTTGACGCGGAAGCCAAACGATTTGCCGATCCACTCGTTGGTCGAGCTGTACTGGCCTTGCAGATAGCCATTGAAGATCTCCACCGAATCCCAGCCGTCGTTGTTGCGGTCGGAGATGATGTGGTCAGAGATGATATACAGGCCTTTGCCTTTGTTCAAAACAAAGTCGTTGATCGCCGTCTTCTCCGACGAGGAGAAGTTGGTGTTCGGCTCCGGCAGCACCAGCACGTCCACGCCGGTCAGCACGGTCGACGTGATCGACGAAGTGTTTTCGCGCACGGTGTAGCCCGCATTGCGCAGCGCCGTGGCAAAATCGGAGTAGGCGCCGTTGATCACCCAGTCTGCATTGCCGCAGGTGTTGCAGTGCGCGTTGTCAAACAGCACAACTTTGTCGGTCGTGGTCGGCGGAGGCGTCGTGCCGCCACCGTCGCCGCCGCCCGTGTCGCCGTCGGTGCTGATCGAGTTTTTCGCTTTCGGGGTGCCGCCAAGCACCGTCGATTGGCCCCAAGTCGCTTGCGACGTCGAAGTGCCGTCTGCCGATTTTCGCTCCAGCGAGTAGCCGTTGCCATTGCCGCCCCAAGCGGAGGTGAATTCGAAGCCGTCGATCTTGTCTGCAGAAGACCATTTGCCGTCATGGTTGCTGTCGCGCACCAGGTGCACGCCGTCGCCGGAGTTGGACAGCGCCGGACCGCTTGTCGTCCATTTCAGAGTTGCTGCAGAGGTGGAAGCGCCGATCGTCAAATACCCGCCCGCCGGGATCGTGGTGCCGGACGGAATCCAGTATTCGCCTTCCCCGGTGTCGTAGCCTTCGTTGTCGGAAAGCAGGAGCCCGGAGACGTCGATCGCGGAAGACGTCGGGTTGAACAGCTCAACCCATTCGCCGCCGCTGGTCTGGTTCCACATCACTTCATTGATTACGATGTTGCTCGCGGCATTTGCCGTGTTGCTGCCGATCGGAAGTGCTGCCGACGTGACCAGAACGGTTGCCAGCATGGTTGCGCTAAAGACTTTATTCATTTTCATGTTAGAGTGCCTCCCAGAATGTTGGTGTGTGGAGCTCTTACAGGTCTTTCGCCAGCCACTTCACGGTGTTTACCGCGAGCTTGGAGATGCTGTATTGCGGCCAGGAGTTGTAGCTGGCCACCGAAGTATAACCAGACCCGTCGTTGTACGGCGAGGAGTCGCCGATCGCCGAGACGCGGCCGCCGGACGGCAGCTGCGAAGCGACAACGTACGGAGAGGTGTTGTTAGTCAAGTAAGCGACGCCTTTTGCGGAGGTGGAGTTCGTGATGGTAAAGGTTGCGCCGTTCCAAGCTGCGATCGAAGTGACGCCGGTGGTGATCGCGTGTGTGCGAATGTCGGTGATCGGCTCTTGCGTCACATCAACTTCTTTCACGCGGAAGCCAAATTTCGCGCCGACCCATTCGGTGGTCGACGAGTAGTTGCCCAAGGTATAGCCATTGAAGATCTCAACCGAGTCCCAGCCATCGCTGTTGCGGTCGGAGTTGGCATGGTCTGCAATCACGTAGAGACCTTTGCCGCTGGACAGCACAAAATTGTTGATCGCCGTTTTTTCAGTGGATGTGAAGTTCGTGTTGGGCTCCGGCAGAATCAGTACGTCCACGCCGGTCAGGATCGTGGAAGTGATCGGGCTTTTGTTCTCCACGACGTTGTAACCCGCGCTGCGCAGCGCCTGCGCAAAGTCGGAGTACGCGCCGTTGATCACCCAGTCTGCGTTGCCGCAGGTGTTGCAGTGCGAGTTGTCAAACATGACAGTCTTGCCCGCCGCCTGTGCTGTGTTCGGCTGCGCAGTTTCTACGCCGGTGAACAGAGTCAGTGCAAGTGCAGCAGCAGTTGCGGTGATCAGGAAAGAACGATTCAGTTTCATTTAGGAACAGCCTCCATCTACGGTAAAGGTTTTCGAACCAAGATTTATTATATATCAGGTTCGGTGAAATATCATTAAGAAATTATTGACGTAATTTATATAAACAGGAGGTCAGACATCTGACCGGGTCGTTAAATACAGAATAAAAAAAGAACCCGCCTATCGCGAGTTCCCCACGTCTTCAATCGTTTCCAAAGAGGTGATAAAGTGCTCCAAGAGCGGCACGACGTCCTCGATGTTGTCTTCATCGATCTTGCCTTTAAAATACAACGTGATGCGGTACATCCCGTCGGGCGTTTCTTCCCGCTTGCGCTGCTCCGGGTTGGGTTCGAACGGCGACAGGCGCTCATGCACCACGTCGGCCACCTCACCCCACACCGCTTGAAAATGCTCATCGAGCGCCGGACTTTGCGGCACCATCCGCTCCGGCAGTTCGAACGATAAGGTCAACAGCGAGCCCGGCACTTCATCGGCCAGCCGCATGCGTCTCAGTTCCGAGGCAAAATCGACCAAGGTGGAGGACAGTTCCATTTTCGCCACACAGGTCGCGTTTTCCGGCTTCTCCACCTGCATCACAAAGGAGCGCGACATCGTGGCGAGGTTGACCAGATCGTCGCGCCCTGTGATCAGGATGCGTCCGGCGCGGTCGAGGTCGTACAGCGCCCCTTCAAAGACCACTTTCAAATTATCGTAAATCGTGGGATCGAACACCTTGCCGTCCCCTCCTTTTTTCCTGAAAATTCCCTGAAAAATCGTGGTACAATAGGATATCACTTCTACAGATTCTAATTATATAGAGGGGGATATACATTGAATACCGAAATGCAAAATTTTCTTGATCGTGTGATTCCGAAATACCGCCAGCTGACGATCGACTCCAACCTCGCGTACTGGGATGCGACAACAAAAGGCGATGCGGATGCCGAAGCACGCTACAGCGCGATCAAAGCGGAACATATGAAGCTGCTCGCCAACCGCGAAGACTTCGCGGAACTGAAAGGTTTGAAAACAAGCGGCGGCGTGACCGACCCGCTGCTCGCCCGTCAGCTCCTCGTGCTGTACAACCAATACGAGCAGCAGCAGATGGACGATGCCGACATCGAGAAGCTCGTCGCGATGGAAACGGAAGTCGAAGGGATCTTCAACACCTTCCGCGCCACGATCGGCGGCGAGAAAAAGTCGGACAACGAAGTCAGCGACATCTTGCGCCAAGAGAACGACAATGCGAAGCGCCAAGAAGCGTGGGAAGGCTCCAAGCAAATCGGCGCGGCTGTCGCTGACAAAGTGCTGGAAGTGGTGCGTTTCCGCAATGGCGTGGCGAAGAAGCTCGGCTATGACAACTTCTACACGATGAACCTGACCCTGCAGGAGCTGGACGAGACCGAACTGTTCAACCTGCTCGGCGATCTGGAGCGCCAGACGTTGGCTCCGTTTGCGGAGATGAAGCAGGAGCTGGATGCGGAACTGTCGCAGCGCTATGGCATCGATCCGTCGCAGATGCGTCCGTGGCATTATTCCGACCCGTTCTTCCAAGAGGTGCCGGTCACGAATGACGTTGATCTGGACAAGTACTTCGAAGGACACGATGTGGTGGCGCTGACCAAGGCGTATTTTGACAGCGTGGGCCTGACCGATATGCAGAAGATCATCGACAACTCCGACCTGTATGAGCGCGAAGGCAAATACCAGCACGCGTACTGCACAAACATCGACCGCGAAGGCGATACCCGGATGCTGTGCAACGTGCGCAACAACGACTACTGGATGTCCACGATGCTGCACGAAGCGGGCCATGCGGTCTATGACTACTACAACGATCCGAGCCTGCCGTACGTGCTGCGCGATGCGGCGCACACGCTGACCACCGAAGCGATCGCGATGCTGTTTGGCCGTCTGACCAAGAATTCGGACTTCCTGATTGAGATCGCAGGCGTGCCGGCAGAAGAGGCCAAAGCGCTGGAAGCGATGTTTGCCAAGCAGTTGACCTATAACATGCTGATCTTCGTGCGCTGGAACCTGGTCATGACGCATTTTGAGCGCGATATGTACAAGAACCCGGATCAAGATCTGAACACGCTGTGGTGGGACTATGTGGAGCGCTTCCAGCTCGTCACCCGTCCGGAAGACCGCCATCTCCCCGATTGGGCGTCGAAGATCCACCTCGCTGTCGTACCGGTCTACTACCAGAACTACATGCTGGGCGAGCTGACCGCTTCGCAGCTGCAAGCTTCCATCCAGCGCGACCTCGGCGTCTCCTCCATCGTCGGCGACACCCGCATCGGCGAGTGGCTGACCACCAAGTTCTTCAAGCCCGGCGCACGCTGGTCCTGGAACGACAAGATCGAAAAAGCGACCGGCGAGAAGCTTACTCCGAACTACTTCGTCACTCAATTTGTACAAGCGTAACAACAAGCGTAGAAAACAAACGTACAATACAAGAAGGTTGGGGATCGCTCCCCAACCTTTTTTGTGTACTTGGAATCAAAAACACGCGATGTGCTTAGTTGCTGACCGTAACGGCCCTCCGAGTTCAAGATTGATTTATGTGTTTGATTCCAAGTTACCTTGCTCAAGGTCGATCCCTGTCTGCACATGGCTTTCAATCAGTTGGCAGATCGCTTGCGCAGCCACCAGCATCTGATAGGCCTGCCCCACATCCACCTTGTCCGGAGCCGCCGCCGTCAGCACTTTCGTCTCCACGACTTTGTCTGCAAAAACGATCTGCGCGTTCGCATCATACAGCTTCGACAGGTACCATGCATAATCGCTGCCCCCGGCTGTTTCCTGCTTCACAAACGCTGTCGTCTTTTCAAAAGCAGCGAGGACTTCGCGTCTTAGTTCTGCCAGTTCGGTAAGCGGGATCTCCTGCTGGTTGCTGGCTTGCGTTCCGACCCGTTCGAGCTGTTCTGCGGTACCATAATCCGCTTGTGCCGACAGATAGAGTTCCAGCGCATAGGCGGTGTGTCCGAGCTTCAATTCCTGCAAGGCGTACTCCGCTTGCGAGACGGCGTTATGCGCAGCGCGGTAGCCTTGATGCACGTCGCCCGGATAAGCGGCGACCTTTTGCTCCGCCTTCGCCTGCAAAGCTGGAATCTCGCGCTCCAGCCAAGCTCCGACTTCGTTTCGCACGTCGCCTGTGCCCGGCTTCGCGGGTTGCGCCTGCTTCAGCAGCAGATCGACCCGGTCCCGCTGGTACTGCAGATTGCCGAGATTCATAAAGGTGGTGAAGATCTGATGCGCATCCTCTTCCTGCAGCGCCTTGTCCCAAGACGCGCGCGTATCCTGCAGCAGACTTCCGCCCAACTGCTTTTCCAAAACGGTCAGCAAGGCGAACGTCGCATAGTCGGAAGCAGACCTGTCCAACTGCTCAACTTGTGTTTTTTGACGGTTGAGGTCCTGTTCCAGTTCTGCCAGCAATGCGGTTGTCTGTTGCTTGGTCTGTTCAGCAGATGCCCGGAAGTCCAGGTACTTCTGCATGCCAAATGCATACGTTTGGGCATTGGTTGCGGTCACGACCGCCTGCGTCAACGCGCCTGCTTCCATTTTTTCATGGGCGGTGGTCAGTTCTTGCTTCATCCGGCCATGAACGTTGGTCAATTCGGTTGGAAAATCAGACTGGTTCAGCGCCGCCGCCATCTTCTCCGCTTGTTGAACCAAGGCGGAAACATAATCGGCCGAGTACAACTCATCGACTGGCAGAGCCGTTGGCTTTTCAGCCAAGATGTCTTCCTTCGTGTCAGTTGGCTGATCAGGTGCCGGCATTTGCTTGTCGGGCACCACCGGTTCCGAGCAACCTGCAGTTCCGATACACAAAGCCGCCAACAAGAACCCCGAAAGCATCATTCGTTTTTGACTCATTCTTCAACTCTCCATTCACGATGAATCAGAAGCATACAATCAATCTATACACTTATTGTATTCACCTTATTAAATAAAATCAAAATGACAGCACCTTGAAATTCAGTAATTTAGAGAAAGAAAGCGAGTATCCTGCCGAACTCTCCAATTTCCTCTTTTTTCTAATTTTTTAGCATTTTTATAAAAAACCATAAAAAAACCTTCCCTGTGACCAGGAAAGGTTTTCTTGTTTCGTTATTTCGGCAGACGTATTGTAATCGTCGTCCCGACGCCTTTTTCCGATTGCACGTCGAGCTGGCCGCGGTGCTCTTTGATGATCTTCGAGGAGACGGTGAGACCAAGCCCCGTGCCTTCCGTTTTGGTGGAGTAGAACGGACTGCCGAGGTTCTGGATCTCTTCGTCGGTCATGCCGATGCCGGTGTCGATCACCTGCAGCATGACATACTTGTCTTCCTCTTCTGTGCGGACGGTCAGCGTTCCGCCGACGTTCATCGCTTCTAACGCATTTTGCATCAGGTTGAGCACGACCTGCTGGATCGCTTCCTTGTGCATCAGCACCGGCGGCAGCTCACTCAGCTCCGTGTTCACTTGGATGTTGCGCAGGATCGCCTGGTTCTGCACCAGCACCAGCACCCGCTCGATCACCGTATCCAGCGAGATCGTCTCGCGGATCACATCGCTTGGCTTGGTCATCAACAGGAAGTCGCGGATGATCTTCTCCATCCGGTCGACCTCCTCGACCATGATTCGCGTATATTCCTTGATCTCGCCTTCCTGCTCCATCGTCTTCAACCGGTGCAAGAGCTGCAGGAACCCTTTGATCGATGTCAGCGGATTGCGAATCTCATGCGCCATCGCAGCGGCCAACTGGCCGACCACGGCGAGTTTCTCCGACTGGATGATCTCGCGCTGGAACTTCTTCTCCTCCGTCACATCGCGGAAACACAAGACGCCACCCACGCGTCCGCCCTCTTCGTCATACAGCTCCGACCATTCAAAATCGCTCAGGATGCGCTCGCCAACTTTCAGCTCGATCGCGCCCCGCTGCATGATCTTGTCCAGCAAATCCTGCGGAAGTTCCGGCTGCAAACGCCCCAGCACTTCCAGCATCGACACGCCTTGCAGTTCCGCTTGCGTCCCTTTCAGCCAGTCGCGTCCCTTTTGGTTGATCTCGACCAGCGTCAGATCAGGCTGGAACAGCAGGATCGCCCGCGGGTCCGCCTCGATCACATAATGGTAGCGGGCCTGGAGCAAAGCCCCTTCCTGCTGCGCCCCGCCCTGTTTTGCAAACGTCCGTGCTCTATTGAAAAAATACGCAGCTGCCATCAAACACACAACCGCAATCGCCCATTGCACACCGGGTATTAAGAAGTCCATCGAATCCCTCCCAGAAGCGGGGAACGTGCTCTCTATAAAGCCCCCGCATTAAAAGACATTCGGCATATTTTACACGAACTCCTTTGTTATTCTAAATTTCGTATACAACGGATGAACGCGGTTTCCATATTTTAAAAGTCTACATTTCCGCCGGCGCTTCCAGCCCCAGCAGACGCAAGCCTTCCTTGAGCACGGTTGCCGTCGCCGCGACCAGTTGCAGGCGTGCCTGTTTCACCGCTTCATCTTCGGCCAGCACGCGGACGTTCGCGTAGAACTTGTTGAACGCCTGGGCGAGGTCGATGATGTACTTGCCAAGCGCCGACGGGTCGAAGTCTTCGCCTGCGCGTTGAATGATGTTCGGGAAGTTCAAGAGCAGCGTGACCACCGCCCACGCTTCCGGACCTTCCAATGCCCCTTCCGGCAAGGTGACGCCGGCGTTTTCCACATAGCCTGCCTTGCGCAGGATCGAGTTGGCGCGCGCATGCGTGTATTGCACGTACGGGCCGGTCTCGCCTTCAAAGGTCAGCATCTCTTCCAGCGAGAAGTTGATGTCGTTCAGGCGGAAGTTCTTCAAGTCGTGGAAGATGATCGCGCCAACGCCAACCTGCTCGGCTACCTTGTTGGCATTTTCCAAAGTCGGGTTCTTCTCGGCGATGACTTTCTTCACGTCATCGATGGCGTTTTGCAGCACTTCGTCGAGCAGGATGACTTTGCCTTTACGGGTCGACATCTTTTTGCCGTCTTTGAGCATCATGCCAAACGGGATGTGGTGCATCTCTTTAGCAAAGTCATAGCCCATCTTCTCCAGCACTTTGAACACTTGTTTGAAGTGCAGACGCTGCTCGCCGCCAACCACATAAAGAGCTTTGGCGAACTGATAGCTGTCCTGGCGGTAGAGCGCCGCTGCCAGGTCACGGGTGGCATACAGCGTCGCGCCGTCCGACTTCTTGATCAGGCACGGCGGCATGTCGTACTCGTCGAGCTTGACGACCATCGCCCCTTCGTCTTCCACGAGCAGGCCTTTTTCCTCCAGCTCTTTGACGACGCGGTCCATCTTGTCGTTGTAGAACGCTTCACCGTGCAGGGAGTCGAATTTGATCCCCATCAGTTCATAGGTCTTGTTAAATTCTTTCAAAGACTCGTCGCGGAACCACTGCCAGAGCTGTGCCGCTTCCTCGTCGCCGTCTTCGAGCTTTTTGAACCATTCGCGGCCTTGATCTTCCAGCTCCGGATGCTCTTTCGCTTCGTCATGAAACTTGACGTAGAGGCGGAGCAGTTCCGGGATCGGGTTCGCGCGCACCGCTTCTTCGCTGCCCCACTTTTTGTAGGCGACGATCAGTTTCCCGAACTGGGTGCCCCAGTCGCCCAAGTGGTTGATGCGCACCGGGTTATAGCCCAGCTTTTCCAATATATTCGCCAGCGCGTTCCCGATGACTGTGGAACGCAAATGTCCCATCGAAAACGGTTTCGCGATGTTTGGCGAAGACAGGTCGATCGTCACGTTTGCACCGCCGCCGAGGGAGCTGTGTCCGTACTGTTCCTTTTGGGTCAGGACCGCTGCGATCACGTCGCCCGCCACCGCCTGCTGGTCGAGGAAGAAGTTGATGTACGCGCCGACCACTTGCACGTTTGCGACCGGCACACCAGCTTCTTTCAGCGCCGGAGCGAGCTGTTCCGCCACTTCAGCCGCGATCACCGGCGGGGCTTTGCGCAGCGTTTTCGCCAGTTGGAAGCATGGGAACGCGAGGTCGCCCATCTTGGGGTCTTTCGGGGTTTCGAGCATTTTAGCTACAGCTTCCAGATCGAGATTGACGATGTTCGCAAGCTGTGTTGCAATCGTATGTTTGTAGGGCATTGATTTCATCCACCTTTATTTATCAGAATAGTCCAAGCAAATAAAAAAGCTCTCGTCTCTTTTCAAGGAAAAAGAGACGAGAGCGTTGCTCCCGCGGTGCCACTCTTGTTGCCCGTGTCCTGCACGAGCCAACTTATGCGTCTGCTGTAACGGGCAGACCCGGCGCGCCCTACGATCGATCACGTTCAGGCGGCGTCTCCGAGGTGCGCTTCTCCACATGCTTCCCTGTCAGGCTTCCACCCTCCCTGACTCGCTGGCGTTCCGCAGATGGATACTCTCCTCATCACTGACCTTATATTTCCTTTTATTATAGCGTCAAGATATGCAACCTGCAACTCGGACGTGTTTAGCCGACGATGCGGTTGCGTTTCATGTAGCGGTTGTATGTCTTGTAAAACAGCGTGCCAGTACCGACCAAGCAGGCAAAATCGTCGGTGTAACCTACGATGAACAGAAAATCAGGGATCAGGTCGATCGGCGAGATCAGATAGACCGCACCGCCAATGATCAGCAGTTTGTCCCGCAGCGGAGTGTACTTGTCCCGAAACATGCCGGATACATTTTGGAAAAAATTAGGTTTGTTCATCTACGCACGCCCTCCTTTTTCTGCTACCATTATAACCAAGAGGAGGGAGTGTATGAAAGACCCTGCAGCTTTTTGGAAATTTTTATTCATGATTGGTCTGTTGGTGGCCGGGTTCTTTATCTTTTTCCCGGCGTTCAGCGAGCACGAAGCAGAAGTGTTCGCCACTGTGCAGAACCTCGGTGAAACCTATCTTGATCAGGACGTGCACAACATCTTAGCCCAACTGCCTCCGGCGCGCTATTATGTGCGGGATGTCAGACTCTCCTACCTGCCTGACGGCACTGTTCGTGATCTCTATGTAGACCTCTTATCACAGCCAAATGCACAAGGCGGGCATGTGAACGCCCAGATTCATCGTTCTAAAGGCTCTAATTTGTACCGGGTCACCTATCGGGACACAAACAACCTGAGCCTAAACAGCGAATTGGATTTTGAAGATCTGTCAAAAGTGTTCACACCCGACGTGATCAAAGGCCTGGCTCCGAAAACGCCTTTTGCCTATATGCAGGTCAACGGTACGCCGCGCTTGACCGACTTGGACCCGCATGGTAAACATCACTACTATACGTTACAAGCGGATTATAAGATGCACCACTTTGAACCCGTATTGTACACAGGGACTGGGTATGCATATGACAAGCAAGCCGGGTATCTCTTTGATGTCTACGTGATGCAGACTTATCGTGACGGCCACGATGGCGGAGTAGGCAAACGCTTTCTGCTTCGACCTTATCAATGAAAAATACCTTCTCCCATTGGGAGAAGGTATTTTTGCTCTTAGAACACTTTCTCTGCAAAATCGGAGAGTTTGTTCAGGGAGTGGGTATCGATGTCGGCATGCAGGGAGTTACCGTGGGAGTCCATGGTGACGATCGCTGCGAAACCTTCGACTTCGAGGTGCCACATCGCTTCCGGCACGCCGAACTCCATCAGGTCGACGCCTTTGACTTTTTTCACGCAGCGCGCGTAGTACTGCGCCGCGCCGCCGATCGCGTTCAGGTAGACCGCGCCGTGCTCCTGCAGGCCTTTCAAGGTCTTCGGACCCATGCCGCCTTTGCCGATGACGGCACGCAGGCCAAACTTCTTGATGATGTCCGCCTGGTACGGCTCCTCGCGGGAGGACGTGGTCGGGCCGGCCGCTTTGACGTGCCATTCGCCGCTGTCATCCTGCAGCATAACCGGGCCGCAGTGGTAGATGACGCCGCCGTTCAGGTCGACCGGGGAGGTGTGCTCCAGCTCAATCATGTATTTGTGGAACGCGTCACGGCCGGTGTGCATCTCACCATTGATGATTACAACATCGCCGACTTTCAGATCGCGCACTTGCTCTTCGGTGATCGGAGCTTGCAGCACGACGGTGCGGGTGCCTTCATCGCCGGTGCCTGCTGCCGCCTCTTTCTTGGACAGGTCGATCGGGTCGACCACTTCTTTGAACTGCCAATCCTTGATCGCGCCCGTATCCGCATCGAGCACGACGCCGAGGCGACGGAACGCCCAACAGTTGTACGCGACAGAGACGTAGAAGGAAGCCGGGAGACGGTTCATCACGCCGACCTTGCAGCCGAGCAGGGACACTTTGCCGCCAAAGCCCATCGTGCCGACGCCGAGGTGGTTCGCCGTCTCCATGATGTAGTCTTCCAGCTTCGCGAGGTCCGGGTTCGGGTTCACATCATCGGTGCGGCGGAACAATTGGTCTTTCGCCAGCGTGTAGCCGGACGTGCGGTCGCCGCCGATGCCGACGCCGATGAAGCCTGCGGAGCAGCCTTGGCCTTGCGCCTGGTACACCGCGTGCAGGATGCACTTGCGGATGCCGTCGAGATCGCGGCCGGCCTTGCCGAGGCCTTCCAGTTCGGTCGGCAGCGCGTATTGGATGTTTTTGTTCTCGCAGCCGCCGCCTTTGAGGATCAGCTGTACTTCGATATCATCTCGTTCCCACTGTTCGAAGTGGATCACCGGAGTGCCCGGGCCGAGGTTGTTGCCGGAGTTCTCACCGGTCAGCGAGTCGACCGAGTTCGGGCGGAGTTTGCCCATCTTGGTCGCCTCGATCATCGCTTCTTTGATCTGCTGCTTCATGATGATCTGATTCGCGCCCACCGGCACGTGAATGTGGAACGTCGGCATGCCGGTATCCTGGCAGATCGGCTGCTCTTCTTCCTGCGCCATGACGATGTTTTCCGCGATCGTGTCCAGCGCCAGCGAGGAACGGTTGCCCAGTTCCTCTTCCAGGCGCGCCTTCATGACCGCTTTGCGGACGTCGGACGGCAGGTTGGTCGAAGTTTCGATGATCAGTTTCAGCATGCTATCTTTGAACTGTTGCATATATCGAGATCCCCTTTATCAGCGGTTATAAATCAGACAACAACTTTATTATAGAAAAGTTCCTCCAATCTTGCATCCCTTTCCCTGCAATTTCCTAGAAAAAACACCCCTTCTGCGTCCGAAGGGGTGTTGACTGTTATTGTTACTGCTACTGCTCTTGCTTCACGGGCAGCTCTTTCACTTCATCGGTCTTGCGGTTGACCATCAGTACCCAGTCGTAGCTGGACTCCGCTTTCAGCTGAATCCAGTCCGGCTGTTCCTTTGCAGCCGTGACGGGGAGTTCGAGCAGACGCCGGTCGGTGTACGGCACGTCCGCTTTCTCCCACAGCTTTTTCGGCGCTTGCCCGTCCAAGCCGACTTGCCACAGCTCCAGCACCCCATAGCGCATCGCGGAGGAAGTGAGCGGCTGATACGGCTCATTTTCCTTGAAGACGGAGATCAGATAGCCGTTGTCGCTGCTGCCCGGCCGGATGATGTGCTGCTCCCCGCCCGTCGCCAGGATCTTGGTTGCTTTCCGCTCCCGGATGTCGTACCGGTACAACGCTTTTTTGTCGGTGTAATGCAGGAAATCGCTGTCGATGCCGTACGTTTGCAGTGCGCCCTCCTCCGAGCGGGCGATTTCCCGCCAGTGCCGCCCTTCGCCGTCCTCGACGAGCAGTTTGATCTCATACCCGTTGTCGATCGCCACCGATTGGTAGTAAGGCATCGCATGGTTAAAATAGCGCTCGTTCGTTTCGAGCAGCAGATCAACCCTCCCGCTCTTCCACTCCACCGACACGATCTGCTGTTTGCGGCTATGCAAGTCGAGCTGGGCGAAAAGCAGTCTCGCCGGCAGCACGTTCCAGTCCAGTGACCACATCACATCGCCGATCGTGTCGATCTTCTGCACCTGCAGGGTACGGTTGTTCACGATGTACAAGTCATCCTGATCATCCGCAACCGCGAAGTTGTTTGACGTGACGTTCAGCGCCGTGTACTCCCCGTTCTCAGCCAGGTACGCAACCTCGTCATCGCTATTGATGTCAAACAGCTTCGTGCGTTTGTCATGCTGGATCGCATACGCCGTGTTGTCGTTGTACACGAAGTCGAGGCCGGTCTCCAGATTCAGATTGGTCACCTCAAAGCCCAGCGACCGGTAATAGTCTGCTTTTTGCTCATACGCGTTCTGCGAGTAGGTGAACGGCGGCGCGACCTCTTTCGGCTTGCCTGCCGTCTGCCACTCGCTGATCTGCACCGGGATCAGCACCGCCAAAGCTGCGACCGCCACTCCGGCAAGGCCGGCCGCAAACGGCTTCCATTTTTCCAGAAACAGCCCGCGCCGTCCCTTCTGCCGGACCGTCTCCCAAGCGGCCGCCCGCTTCTTGGTCAACTCGAAGTCGCCAGGTTCGCTTTTCAAATGCTCAAACGCTTTTTCTAAGCTTTCAGGTAGTCCGACTCGATCTTGCATGCCTTTTCTCCTCCCCGCTCCCAGATTTCCCGCAGTTTGATGATCGCGCGATGGGTCAGCACGCGCACCCTCGACTCCTTGGTATTCATGATGATCGCCGCGTCGGCGACCGAAAAGTCATGTATGTAGCGTAAGACCATCACTTCCCGATAGGCGTCTGACAGCTGGGCCAGTGACGCATGCAGATCGGCGGTGAGGATGCGTTTTTCCCACTCGTCATCCATCGCGTACGCTTCCGCCGCGAGATCCTGCTCATACTGCTCGGCGATCTGTTTGCGCCGGAAGAACTTGCGCCACATCGAGTTGAGCTGGTTGTGGGCGATGGCAAACAGCCAGGTCTTGTAGCCGCACTCCCCTCGAAATTTCTCAAAATTGCGATAGGCTTGGATAAAAATATCTTGAACGAGATCTTCGACCTCTTCTTGCTTCTTCACCGACTGCATCACGAAGCGGTAGACATCCCCGTAGTGCTCGTTGTACAGATCACGGAAGATGCGTTCCGTCTCACCTTTCACGCCTTCGCCCCCTCTCTCTGTCTATTGGTGGTCGCGTCCCGGACTTTCGTTTCACCGGCTAGTAGCCTGTTTTGTAACCTGCCAAAAAAACGACCGCCTGTTCATCAGGCGGTCGTTGACGTAAGAATGAGCCTAAGCACCATACTCTCCCATCCGCTTCATTGATACCGACCCTGTTCACTTAGAGTGCGGAGCTCGGTAATTGACCGAACTTGAAAATATCAAGCGAATTATGGAAATAAGAAGAAAATGTCCAATCTCCCTAAACATTTGACAATCCCCGTAATATTAAAAATTGGCGAAACCCGCGACACTCCTTGAGTTATTGCTTCTGTTCTTGTATTTGCCGTACGCATGGCCGGTTCCTTTGCCCGGGTCTTTGTCTTTCGTAAGCGTAAAACAGCCCCCACTGTTACAGCCGATACTAAATGACCAAAAGCTGACGCTATTGCCTGTCCAAAAATTGACGGATATAATGACCACGTACACATTCAAAAAGGAAAAAGACGACTCTGTATGATGTGCCGCTGCTCTAACAGTTGCACCAGAGTCGTCCCCAAAAAATCACATGATCAGTTTATCAAATTATTGGCTCGATGAAAATAGAGAACGTGGTGTTTTTCGTTAGGAGTGCAGAGCAGCATATCTGCCCTGTTTGTGAGCATGAACTGTTCGTGATCGGTAGCCGGAGTCGCATTGGGCGTAAGCCAACCAGTGAACGGGTCACCTATATCATTCGTCGTTTGCGTTGTAAGGGTTGCGGGAAGATCCATCATGAGTTGCCGGACCTGCTCGTTCCTTATAAACGTTATGAAGCCGAATGCCTTGAAGCAGTCTTGTCTCAGGCGCAGACCCCGGACGTTGCCGCTGATGAATCAACCCTGTACCGCTGGCACATTTGGTTCAAGGCGTGCTGGCAATACTGGGTGAATTGTTTATCAACGATTGCGGCGCGTACAGGAAATCCGGTGGAGCCATTGTCCGTACCTTCACCGTCTGCACTCCAAAGGATCGGACAATACGTTGGACAAGAGGCAGGTTGGCTGGCGAGAGTTGTCCGACCCATCGTTCATTCTCAATTATGGGTACATACCCGTTTCGCCTTCTTGTCCGCGATTCCCTAAGGTATCGTGAATCTACATCCTATTGGAAAGGACTGTAGATTCCTATGAATAGTGAAAAAAGGGCAGAAGAGATCGCCGTCGAACGGATGCAACTGATCTCTCCGCTCTTGGCCGATGGTATTGACCCTGGAAAAGCCAAAGAGCTGAAGAAAGTCATTTGTGAGCAAACCGGCTTATCCGAGCGAACCCTCCGTCGTTACCTATCTGCCTACCGAACCGAAGGTTTCGCCGGACTTCGACCTCAAGGGAAGGGTCAAAGGCAAACAGCCGAAGCAATCACCCCCTATCTCCTGGAGCAAGCCATCCTGCTTCGCCGAGAAGTTCCCAGCCGCAGTGTTGCACAGATCATTCAGATCTTGGAGTGGGAAGGCTTAGCGAAGCCTGGTGAGATCAAGCGCAGCACCTTACAGGGAAAATTGATGGAGCGCGGCTACAGTACTCGCCACATGCGACTATACTCAACCTCTGGCCTTGCGGCCAGACGCTTTCAACACAAACAGCGTAACCAACTGTGGCAAGCTGACATCAAATTCGGGCCGTATCTACCGATTGGTGAAGGCGGAGCCAACAAGCAAGTCTATCTTGTTGCATTCATCGACGATGCAACTCGTTACGTGTTGCATGCGGCTTTTTACCCAACACTCGATCAAACGATTGTGGAAGACTGTTTCCGTTACGCGATTCAAACAAATGGCGTACCTGATTCTGTCTACTTTGATAACGGCAAGCAATTTCGAACCAAAAGTATGACACGCACATGTGCCAAACTTGGCATACGTCTTCGTTTTACGAGACCTTATGCAGCTGAATCCAAAGGGAAAATCGAGCGCTTCAACCGGGTCATAGACAGTTTCCTAACGGAAGCTGCGCTTGAAAAGCCCCAGACACTCGACCAGCTCAATCTGTTGTTCCAAGTTTGGCTCACCGAATGTTACCAGACCAAACCCCATTCCGCACTCGATGACAAATCTAGCCCGCAGGTGGCATTTCGAAGCGACTCGACGCCGCTCCGGCTCGCCGAGGAAACTCTCATTGCGGATGCGTTTTTACACAGCGAAACGAGAAAAGTGGACAAGGCTGGCTGTATTAGTTTTATGGGGAAGAAATACGAGGTCGGGCTTTCTTTCATTGGACAAAAGGTTGAAGTCGTCTACGACCCGCGTGACATCTCGACGATTACAGTTGAGTATGGAAGCCATACACCGTGGCAGGCGAAAGAACTGATCATAGGTGAATGGGCAGGAAAACGCCCCTCTATCCCGTCGACGATTGAACCGCTTACAGTCGAAGGTTCACGGTTACTGGACGCTGCGGAGAAGAAGAATCAAGTCAGGAAAGAACGTCAAACACGCGCCGTCTCATTCCGCAAAATTCGGGAGGAGGCGAACCGAGATGTTTGAGGCGTTTTATGAAATGGCGAGAACCCCTTTTTCTCGTGATATGCCTACTCATGAGCTGTATGCGTCGGATGTTTTGGAAGAAACGCTTGAGAGATTGGAATATACGGCCGAAAGGCAATGGTTCTCCGTTGTGACCGGTGATTGCGGGACTGGTAAAACAACGACCATCCGCCGATTCGCGGATGTGCTCGACACATCGAGATTTAAACTGTTGTACCTATCCGATTCAAAGCTAACGCCACGCCATTTTTACAAGGGATTGCTTGAACAGTTGGGGTGTGAGGCGAAGTTTTATCGAGGGGACAGCAAGAGACAACTGCATCGGGAAATTGAGCTGATGCGGGGGATTCATCGCTTGCAACCAGTCGTGGTAGTCGATGAAGCGCATCTGTTAGACAAAGAAATGTTTGAAGAAGTGCGGTTTCTGCTGAACTTCAAAATGGATGCCCAAAGTCCAATGGCTCTGATCTTGGTCGGACAAAATGAACTGTGGGATCGCCTTCAACTTCAGATGTTTACGGCCATTCGACAAAGGATTGATCTACAGTGCAAACTGATTCACTACGACCGCGCACAGATTGGGGCGTACATAGCTCGTCATCTGGAATATGCGGGCGTTAGCCGTGACATTTTCACGGATGGTGCGGTCGATGAGATCTATCGTTATTCAAGCGGTACGGTTCGATTGGTGAATAAGGCGGCAACACATAGTCTGATCTATGGAGCAGCAAATAAGCATCGAATCATTGACGACCACATGGTGAAACGGGTGATCGCGGGAGAATTGACTTGATTCTCCCGTTTTTTCTTTCCTGTTTAACACCGCTCACGCGGTCATCTTCTCCGTCAATTCTTGGACAGTAGAGACTGTCAAATTACGGACATTATAGGGCAGTAGTAACACCCCACCTTGTCTCACGTTGCGATGGGTGGGGGCCGTTGCAATCATAACATAGAGAAAGCACGAATAGCCTTGGCCTTTTAGATGGTTGGATGGTATAAAGAAAAACCTTGATTGAGTAGCATCCCTCGTTCAAGGTTTCAACGTCTACAAAATTACAATCTCTTCGCAATCAATCCGTACTAACTCGGTATCCATTATGATTGAGGGAACATCTCCAAATATGTTTCGTACCAATCAGGGCGTTGCGCTTTGAGTAAGGAAAGCACCTCTGTCAAAGCAATACCATTTAGATAAGCTAACTTATCATAACTTATCTGCTGTGTAGAAAGCCAAATTTGACCTATCGACTCTCCACAACTTGCCTTAATCATCTCATCACAGTTACTTTCATTTGAAACTTTAATTAATATGTCCACAGTCTCAGCATCTTGGAAGTTCTCTTCTAATTCAATTACTGCGTCATCTTTTTCTGCATCCGATGCTGTCGGGTCTGTTAGTATTTCTAATAACCTTTCCCTCTTCATAGACTTTACTCCCCCAATGGAATATGAGTCCCACACTCCTACCGCCCGTTTCCCCTATAAACGGATTGATGTATGTTCCCTTTTCGTCTATTCTAGCATCGAAACGAGGTTGATTACTCCCTGCACCTAGTCCTTCCCTTGTACTGGCTTCGGGTTAGGGTAAAAATTCAAGCATTAAAGTAAGAACAAACAAAATGGAGAAACCTAACTACGAGTACTACATGGGTATTACCTGTTTGTTGATTGATAAATTCATTCGTCACCCACCACCTCCCAAAAAAGAAACCTTGAGAGGACGAATCCAATCAAGGTTACAACTAATTTCACTCCTCATACTCCCAGTGAAAATATCTTGACAATAATAGTGCCACCTCTCTCCATGAATCCCCCTTGCAGTTATCTAGTAGCCGATTAACCTGAAATTGAATGGCCCCAATGTTGTAATCTTTCATAATAAAGATTCCCCGTCCAATTTCAACATTATTTCCGTCAAGATATAGTTCGAGTCTCTTGGGGCTTATGACACGAAAGGAAAAAGTATCAGCACCTTCCGTGTTATATGGTCCGATATCTATTTGTACATCTACAGCAAAATTTTCGATATCGTCTCCCCAATCCTCGCTAGTAACAGTAAATGAGATTAATTGTGGTTTAATCATTCTATTCCTCCAATATATCAACGTGCACGTTTTTAACTTCTTTTATTCCATTAGTGCGTTCGTTTCGAGTATTCTCAGTAAAGTTAGCCCTTACTCTCCCTTCGTTCGGTTTATATTGTAACCTAAATGCCCTTAACCCGTTCTGACTGCTGTAACCAATTACCTCACCATTTCCGTTAGTTATTGGCTTTGCACCAGGTCCAACCCACGCTTTACCTGCTTCTAAAGCATCGGCCCTTCTAGCACTCCCCATCGTTGACAATCCCTTAGATGCATTTTTCGCCCCTAGAACCATGTCGGTTGAACTCATGTTATAAACATAATTTGGATTATAATACTTTGTCCTAGTCCCCCCAACAGGCTGAGCAGCCGGCTTGAGCATCCTTGTCTTCGCATCTGGCTGAATCGGGGTTGGATCGGGCGGGTGGTACGTGCGAGGCGACAGATTTCCTGCGCCGGAAGCTTGCATTCCTTGGACGCCGATCATCAGTTGCATGCCGTTGTAGAACTGGCATTCTTGCGTGCGGAGTCCCGGGCCGGATTGGCAGTATTGCTGGCGCTCGTTCGCTTCCATCTGTCTGCCGATCGCTTGTTGGATCATGCGGTCGTCGTAGTTGCCGAGCCATCCTTTGAGATAAATCCCCGTTGCCTCCATGTTGTCTTCCATCGAGAGATTTTGGTTGTACTGTCCCGAGGCTGTCAACATGTAGAGCATCGTGAGCTTCTCGGTTCGGGACATGCTTTCGAGCGGTATTGGACCTGAACTGCTCGAATAGTCATTGATCCGCTGTTGCCGGATCTGCTCCCTGATGATTCTTTCCAGCTCATCATCGGGGATCGGGTCGGGGTCGTCCGGGTCGAAGATGCCTCCGTCTCCGGGGTTGCCCCCGCCTCCACTTCCACCTCCGGTTGCGGGCGGTGGAGGGTCTTCAATGCTCATGTCGCAGTCTCCGATTTGGATGCTGCAGAAAATGTGGCCGGTCGGGTCGGCGTATTTGAGCGGGTTGTTCACAGTATAGATATAGCGGTTTTGCGATTGCGGGTCGTCGAGGTACCCGGGCCAGGTGTCCTGCGTGGTGAAGCGGCCGTTCGCTGGGCTGTACCAGCGGGCGCTGTAGTCCATCAGGCTGGCTTTGATGTCGTACGTCTTGCCGGTGAGACCGACTTGGTTGTACGGGTTCCACAGCTGGGTGAACACCCCGCCGAATGCGTCGTAGCGGTATTTCAGCACTTCGCTTCCCGTGTGGTCGGTCAGGTCGGTGACGTTGCCCGTCACATCGTAGTGGTAGAACAGCTGGTGTCCTCGGTCGCGCAGGTTGCCTAAGTACCCTTGCTCCTTGCGCCCTTGGAAGCCGAACATCTTGCGGGAGATCACCTGATCCTGCTCGCCTCGCGCATAGTAGGCGAAAAGCTCGTTGTCGCTGCCGTTGTACTCGTTGAGCAGGGCAAGCCCGTCGTAGAGGTAGCGGGTGGTCTCTTGCTTGAGATGGTAGTTTTTAATCACTCCACCGTTACCACCAGTGCCTTCGCTGCCTTGGTTTTTATCGCGTCCGTAGGCGTTGCCTTTGCCGTTGCCCGGGTTGGGATTTTTGTCTTTGCCAGTTGCCGCTCCGTTGTTTCCACCCATCGAGGCCCCGGGGCCGTTCAGGTCGTAGAACTGCTCTTGGCGGTAGACTTTGCGGCCCAAGGCGTCATAGTCGTATTGGACATACGTCTGATCCGCATACGACACTTTGGTCAGTTGGTTGTCCGAATTGTAGGCGTAGTTGACCGGACCGTGTTCGGTCGTTCTTGAGGTCAGATTGCCTTTGGCATCATACGAGTACGTTTCCCCGTCCGCTTCGATCAGGCGGTTGGCCGCATCGTAGCGGTAGGTCACTTGGCCGTAGTCGTCGGTCATCGTGGTGCGGTTGCCTGCCGCATCGTAGGTGTAGGTGGCGCGCTCCACCGGGTTCAGGAAGAAATCGGGATCTTCCGGCACGTAGTTCGGCGGATAGCCCAGCTCCTGCAGGGTCACCGGTTCGTATTGTTGCTTCTGTTCTTGTATTTGCCGTACGCATCGCCGTTTCCTTTGCCCGGTCCTTTTCCGTTGTCATTTCCAGCTTAAGTCAGGGTATAAAATTCAACATTAGATATGCGTAGTATCTAAATGAAGAGAACTCGTTACACCCTATAGTTTAAACAAGCGATCGTGAAAGAGGTACAGGAAGTCGGCAATGCAGCACAAGTAGCGCGTCGTCATGAACTCAGATCGGATTTGGTCTATCGTTGGGTCAAGCAGACCAAGCATGGTATCTGTACCATAATCAACCTGATTAATGTAACGGCATAGCGTTATTTAGGTTACAAATTCAAGCATTGATTCATTGAAGTGCGTACGAACGATTTCATGAAATTTTTATACATATATTACATTGGTTAGATGTGTTGTTAATTGAACGATGGATTCATTCGGCACTGGGTAGCCCCCGCCAAGAAAAAACCTTGAATGGCACGAAGCCAATCAAGGTCCTCTGAGGATTATTCAAACTCAATGATAAACTTAGAATTCTTTGTTTCAGCGATTACCTCTTTAATGATTTTAGATTTAGTCACATCATCTATTGCTAAATTCTCGTGTGGTGACTCCCAATTCTTAATTGTATCAGAATAAGCAATAAATCCCCCAACAGTCATTTCCCCTTGAATCTTGACCGTTTTATTGTCATATTCCACTTTAATGTAACTTGAGGTTCCTGTGATCTTCATAGAATCACCTCCTAAATATTACTTTTTCAACGAGTGTCTTAGGGTCAATCGTAGTAATTTGGGTTACGTTAGGGTTTTTCATTAATCTTGGCAACTCGACGTTCTCCCATATATTCCCTCCTCTTAAATTAGAACCTACAACAGCACGTACATTTCCTGAAACTTGATTGGCATAGGTAGCAGAAACATCTTCCCACGCCTTGATAGAACTTGGATTATTAATATCCCATTCAGGCATTTTAATCCCTTTGCTCTCAATGAGACCTTCTAATGTAGTTCCACCTTTTTGTTTGGCAATTTCCAATGCTCGCTTAGCCCCTCCAATACCATCTGTTCTTCCTGACCAAAAGAACGCAGAATTGGATTCAGTTTTTAAGAGTGATGGGGCAAAGTTTCCCGCACCCCCACCAGGCTGAGCAGCCGGCTTGAACACCCTTGTTTTCGCATCGGGCTGAATCGGGGTTGGATCTGGCGGGTGGTACGTGCGGGGCGACAGATTTCCTGCGCCGGAAGCTTGCATTCCTTGGACGCCGATCATCAGTTGCATGCCGTTGTAGAACTGGCATTCTTGGGTGCTGAGTCCCGGGCCGGATTGGCAGTATTGCTGGCGCTCATTCGCTTCCATCTGCAGGCCGATCGCTCTTTGGATCGTGCGGTCGTCGTAGTTGCCTAACGATTGGTTGAGATAAATGCCCGTTGCCTCCATGTTGTCTTCCATCGAGAGATTTTGGTTGTACTGTCCCGAGGCTGTCAACATGTAGAGCATCGTGAGCTTCTCGGTTCGGGACATGCTTTCGAGCGGTATTGGACCTGAACTGCTCGAATAGTCATTGATCCGCTGTTGCCGGATCTGCTCCCTGATGATTCTTTCCAGCTCATCATCGGGGATCGGGTCGGGGTCGTCCGGGTCGAAGATGCCTCCGTCTCCGGGGTTGCCCCCGCCTCCACTTCCACCTCCGGTTGCGGGCGGTGGAGGGTCTTCAATGCTCATGTCGCAGTCTCCGATTTGGATGCTGCAGAAAATGTGGCCGGTCGGGTCGGCGTATTTGAGCGGGTTGTTCACAGTATAGATATAGCGGTTTTGCGATTGCGGGTCGTCGAGGTACCCGGGCCAGGTGTCCTGCGTGGTGAAGCGGCCGTTCGCTGGGCTGTACCAGCGGGCGCTGTAGTCCATCAGGCTGGCTTTGATGTCGTACGTCTTGCCGGTGAGACCGACTTGGTTGTACGGGTTCCACAGCTGGGTGAACACCCCGCCGAATGCGTCGTAGCGGTATTTCAGCACTTCGCTGCCCGTGTGGTCGGTCAGGTCGGTGACGTTGCCCGTCACATCGTAGTGGTAGAACAGTTGGTGTCCTCGGTCGCGCAGGTTGCCTAAGTACCCTTGCTCCTTGCGCCCTTGGAAGCCGAACATCTTGCGGGAGATCACCTGATCCTGCTCGCCTCGCGCATAGTAGGCGAAAAGCTCGTTGTCGCTGCCGTTGTACTCGTTGAGCAGGGCAAGCCCGTCGTAGAGGTAGCGGGTGGTCTCTTTCTTGAGGTGGTAGTTTTTAATCACTCCACCATTGCCACCATTGCCACCATTACCACCATTACCACCATTGCCTTCGCTGCCTTGGTTCTTGTCGCGTCCGTAGGCGTTTCCTTTTCCGTTGCCCGGGTTGGGGTTTTTGTCTTTGCCAATTGCTGCTACGTTGTTTCCGCCCATCGAGGCCCCGGGGCCGTTCAGGTCGTAGAACTGCTCTTGGCGGTAGACTTTGCGGCCAAAGGCGTCGTAGTCGTATTGGACATACGTCTGATCCGCATACGACACTTTGGTCAGTTGATTGTCCGAGTTGTAGGCGTAGTTGACCGAACCGTGTTCGGTCGTTCTTGAGGTCAGATTGCCTTTGGCGTCATACTAGTACGTTTCCCCGTCCGCTTCGATCAGGCGGTTGGCCGCATCGTAGCGGTAGGTCACTTGGCCGTAGTCGTCGGTCATCGTGGTGCGGTTGCCTGCCGCATCGTAGGTGTAGGTGACGCGCTCCACCGGGTTCAGGAAGAAATCGGGATCTTCCGGCACGTAGTTCGGCGGATAGCCAAGCTCCTGCAGCGTCTCCGGTTCGTTGGTTGAATGATGGGTTCATTCGTCACTCACCCCCTTCCAAAAAGAAACCTTGAAAGGCATATAGCCAATCAAGGTTCTGACACTTTTACAATGATTCACGTGTAAACGGTAATATTTTATGAGCTAGGTTCTCCAAAAAAATAATATCATCTTCACTTCCTTGAATCGGACATAGGCAATTGCCTGTGTCCTCATGGTACATTAACCTAAATGGAATATTATCTATTTCAAAAGTGCAATATCTTGAATATATTCCCTCCAGGTTATCAGAAACTATGGCGTTAAAATGGGTTGTCAGGATATTTTTTAACGTATCAAAGTCATCCCATAACTCAAACCCGACAAATTCAATGTCAACTTTTCCATCATCAGCGATATGCTTTATGATTCTTACCACTAGAAACCTCCTCTCACTCTAATCCCAGTGATTTATTTACACTTTTCCTTGATTTTTGGGAACTTTCAATAATCCCTTTGTATATATCATCACCAGTAAGACCTTTATCTTTTTGACGTTGAACAATCTGTTCCCAAGTCAAATTTGGGTCTGTCTTATTCAATGATGCGGCAGCATCCCTATCAGACATTAGCTCTCTAGCCTTAGTTCGATATTGGTTCCTCAATTCAAACGCTTGTCTTGCCTGTTGCTCTAGTGGTGCGTTTTTGTTGATTAAGTTAGGGATATTGGCTTCCTGTTTTAAGTACCACTTCCTCGTGTCCAAGTTACTTAGAGTCCCCCCAACAGGCTGAGCAGCCGGCTTAAGCACCCTTGTTTTTGCATCGGGCTGGATCGGGGTTGGGTCAGGCGGGTGGTACGTGCGAGGCGACAGATTTCCTGCGCCGGAAGCTTGCATTCCTTGGACGCCGATCATCAGTTGCATGCCGTTGTAGAACTGGCATTCTTGCCTGCGGAGTCCCGGGCCGGATTGGCAGTATTGCTGGCGCTCGTTCGCTTCCATCTGTCTGCCGATCGCTTGTTGGATCATGCGGTCGTCGTAGTTGCCGAGCCATCCTTTGAGATAAATCCCCGTTGCCTCCATGTTGTCTTCCATCGAGAGATTTCGGTTGTACTGTCCCGATGCAGTCAACATGTAGAACATCGTGAGCTTCTCGGTTCGGGACATGCTTTCAAGCGGTATGGAGCCTGAACTGCTTGCATAGTCATTGATTCGCTGTTGCCGGATCTGCTCCCGGATGATTCTTTCCAGCTCTTCATCGGGGATCGGGTCGGGGTCGTCCGGGTCGAAGATGCCTCCGTCTCCGGGGTTGCCCCCGCCTCCACTTCCACCTCCGGATGCGGGCGGTGGTGGGTCTTCAGTGCTCATGTCGCAGTCTCCGATTTGGATGCTGCAGAAGATGTGGCCGGTCGGGTCGGCGTATTTGAGCGGGTTGTTCACGGTATAGATGTAGCGGTTTTGCGATTGCGGGTCGTCGAGGTACCCGGGCCAGGTGTCCTGCGTGGTGAAGCGGCCGTTCGCCGGGCTGTACCAGCGGGCGCTGTAGTCCATCAGGCTGGCTTTGATGTCGTACGTCTTGCCGGTGAGACCGACTTGGTTGTACGGGTTCCACAGCTGGGTGAACACCCCGCCGAATGCGTCGTAGCGGTATTTCAGCACTTCGCTGCCCGTGTGGTCGGTCAGGTCGGTGACGTTGCCCGTCACATCGTAGTGGTAGAACAGCTGGTGTCCTCGGTCGCGCAGGTTGCCTAAGTACCCTTGCTCCTTGCGCCCTTGGAAGCCGAACATCTTGCGGGAGATCACCTGATCCTGCTCGCCTCGCGCATAGTAGGCGAAAAGCTCGTTGTCGCTGCCGTTGTACTCGTTGAGCAGGGCAAGGCCGTCGTAGAGGTAGCGGGTGGTCTCTTGCTTGAGATGGTAGTTTTTAATCACTCCACCGTTACCACCAGTGCCTTCGCTGCCTTGGTTCTTGTCGCGTCCGTAGGCGTTGCCTTTGCCGTTGCCCGGGTTGGGATTTTTGTCTTTGCCCGTTGCCGCTCCGTTGTTTCCGCCCATCGAGGCTCCGGGGCCGTTCAGGTCGTAGAACTGCTCTTGGCGGTAAACTTTGCGGCCCAAGGCGTCGTAGTCGTATTGGACATACGTCTGATCCGCATACGACACTTTGGTCAGTTGGTTGTCCGAATTGTAGGCGTAGTTGACCGGACCGTGTTCGGTCGTTCTTGAGGTCAGATTGCCTTTGGCATCATACGAGTACGTTTCCCCGTCCGCTTCGATCAGGCGGTTGGCCGCATCGTAGCGGTAGGTCACTTGACCATAGTCGTCGGTCATCGTGGTGCGGTTGCCTGCCGCATCGTAGGTGTAGGTGGCGCGCTCCACCGGGTTCAGGAAGAAATCGGGATCTTCCGGCACGTAGTTCGGCGGATAGCCAAGCTCCTGCAGGGTCTCCGGTTCGTAGGTGTTGTTGCTTCTGTTCTTGTATTTGCCATACGCATGGCCATTTCCTTTGCCCGGGCCCTTGTCTTGCGGGCCTTTTCCATTGCCATTGCCATTGCCATTGCCATTGCCATTGCCATTGCCATTGCCATTACCATTTCCGTTGCCCGGCGTTTTGACCTCTCCGCCATTGCCGTTCCCGTTGCCGCCTTTGGCTGCGGAAAGGGTCAGTTTGTCGAGCGGCGGAGTGTAGTAGGTATCACGGATCGCTTCGATTTTTTCAATCGGATAGACGGCTTCCACAAGGCGGGACAGCTCGTCGTAGGCAAAGTTCGTGACAGCCCCGTCCGCTTCGGTTTGGCTCAGGAGGTTCCCCAGGCGATCGTAGGTGTAGCTCAAGCTCTCCAAAACGCCATTTGCATTCGTGGTATGAATGTTGGTGACGAAGGCGTTTTTGTTATATTCATATGCGGTCGTGGTCAGATCGCCGCCGCGGATGTTTTGCACCTGTCCGAACGGGTTGTATTCGTAATTCGTGACAAAGCCTTCCGGATCGGTGACGGTGCGGATCTGATCGCGCTCGTTAAAGGTGTAGGATGTCGTGCGGCCGTCAGAATCGGTGATGGCCGTTTTGTTGCCGATCGCATCGTACGCGTAGGAAATCGATTTGCCAAGGCGCGGGTTGGCCACCGAGGTGATGCGCCCCAATTTGTCGTAGGCAAACGTTTCTTCAGAAGCCCGGTTGGACGCGCCGGTCATGCGTCCGATCGCATCGTAAGCAAAGCTGGCGGTGCCACTCGGGCTGTTGATGCCGGTGAGCAGTTGGCGCTCATCGTAGACGTACGTGGTGCTCTCGCCTGCCGCGTCGATGCGGGTGGTCAGATTGCCCGCCCCGTCGTAGCGGAAGGAGGTGGTATTGCCCAGCCCGTCCTTCTCCGAGGTCACGCGGGACAAACCGTCATACGTCCAGGACATGGTGTGGCCGAGCGGGTCGGTCTGCTCAAGCACGTTGCCCATCGCATCATAGCGGTAGGATGTCACTTTTTCCAACGCATCGGTCACTTGGGCCAGACGTCCGGACGCGTCATAGCCGTAGCGTGTTTTCGCACCGTTGGCGTCGGTGGTTTCGACAGCTTGGCCTGCTGCGTCGTATGCGGTCGCCGTCGTATTCCCTTCACGGTCGGTGACGCTGACCAGACGGTTCAACTCGTCATAGGCGTAGCGGACCGAATCGCCTGCGTGGTCGATCTCTTGGATCAGGTTGTCCGCTTTGTCATAGACGTAGCGCGTTTTGGTTCCGCCGGTGTCGGTTTGCTCGATCAGGCGGTTCAAAGCGTCATACGCAAACGAAGTCTGACGCTTCATCACGTCGGTGACCCCGGTCAGGTTGTCGTTTTCGTCATACGCATAAGCTGTCGTTTGCGCCATCGGGTCGGTGACGGCGGTCAGACGGCCTGCTGCGTCGTAGGTGTAGCTCCACACATGATCAAGCGCGTTGGTGCGCGTGAGCAGGTTGCCCGTTTTGTCGTAGGTCATGGTGGTATGGCCTTGGGGATCGGTCAGAGTGGTCAGCCGTCCCAGCTTGTCATACTCGTAGCTTGCCGTGTGGCCGCGCGGGTTGGTCTTTTCCAGCAAACGGCCTAATTCGTCATATTTGTACGCGGTCACGCCGTCTTCTGCGTCGCGGAAAGAGAGCAGTTCGCCCACTTTGTTGTACTCATAGCGGTTCGTCTTCCCGTTCGGCAGCTTTTCTTCCACATACAGCCCGAGCGGGTCGTAGCTGTAGGAAGTCACCGCACTGGACGGATCGGTAACGCTGATGACGCGGCCCAACGCATCATAGGCGTAAGCGGTCGCATGGTCGAGCGAATCGATCTCCTGCGTCAACTGGCCCAGCGCATCGTAACGGTACTGAGTCCTGCCAAGCGGCGTCTCCACCTGCGTCAGCCGCTGGTCAGCATCGTACGTGTACTGCGTGGCATGACCGTTTTCATCGGTGACTTCGATCAGGTTGCCTGCAGCGTCATAGCGGTGCAGTTTCGAAATGCCTTCGTCGCGGATCACTTCCGCCGTGCGCGCTTCTAAATCGTAGCGGAACAAGGTGCTGTGCCCGCGCGGATCGAGCAGTTCGGTCAGGCGGCCGGCCGGATCGTATTGAAACTGGTAGGTTCTGCCGAGCGCGTCGGTCTTGCTCGCCGGCAGCCCGGTCGGATGGTAGGTATAGGTGGTGGATTTCTCGTCCGGATCGATTTTTTCAACGACCCGGCCTGTTTTGTCATACTTGTACCCTGTGACTCCGCCTGCAGGGTCGGTTTGGGCGATCAGACGCCCCGCCTCGTCATATTGGTAGGTGGTGACGAGCGTGCCGTTCTTTGCTTCCAGCACGTTGCCCATCGCATCATACGCATACTCCGTGATGCGCTCCTCCGGGTCGGTGACGGTCAATACGCGCCCCAATACATCGTAGGTGTACGAAGTAATGCGCCCCTTCGGATCGGTGACCGAGGACAGGTGCTGCCATTCGTCATACGCGTACATGGTGATACCGCCGAGCGGGTCGGTTTTGGTCAGCACGTTGCCATACACGTCGTACGTATAGGTGACGCTGCGCTCCAGCGCGTCGGTAACCTTTTCCACGTGGCCGGCTGCGTTGTACGCATATTGGGTCTTGTGCTGCCCCGGCGTGGTGACACTGATCACCCGCCCCATCGCGTCGCGTTCGTAGACGGTGGTGCCTGCTGCTGTCTTGACGCCGGTGACCAGCCCGTACACATCATACTGATACTCAGCCGATGCGATGCCTTTGCCCGATTTCGATCTCAGGCGTCCTTGTTCCCAGCCGTACTGCACCTGCCGTCCGTCCGGGTAGGTGATCCTCGCGATATTGCCCATCGCCGTGTAGGTGTAGGAGGTGACAAGGTTGCCCGGTGCGGTCATCTGATCGACCTGGCCCAAGGCGTTGTAACGATATTTCGTGCCCGCTCCCGCCTCGTCGATCGTCTCCATCAGGCGCCCTTTGTCATAGACAAACCGCGTCTCGCTGCCAAGCGGCCCGCGGACCTTCGACGGGTTGCGGCTGCCTCCGCTGTACTCCACGAGAACACTGCGTCCGCCCGGGTAGTCGACGCGGGTCAGGCGCATCGAGTTGTCGTACGTGTACCGGGTCATCTCGCCTTTGGCGTTGACGACTTCGGACACTTTGGCGAACGGGTTGTTGTAGTCATACTGCATCCCGCGCCCCGAGGGGTCGGCGGTTCTCATCGTCACTTGCCAGAACGGGTCGAGCTCATGGCGGGTGACACGGTTTTTCGGATCGGTGACCGAGGTCAAAGTTCCCTTTTCGTTGTAGGTGTAGCGCCACTCCGCGCCGCCCGGTTCGACGACACGGGTCGGCTTTTCAAAAACGGGGTGGTTCTCGATGCGCGTCACGCGGCCTAACGGGTCGGTGCGCAGCGTCACATCGCCTTGATAGGCAAAGCTGGTCGTACCTTTGTTCGTTTTGATGGCTGCGACTTTTCCTTCTGCGTTGAATGTCATCTGCACGCCTTTGGAGTCAACGGTCTGGCGGACTTTGCCTCCTTCGACTGTGTAGACGAGCGTGTTGCCGTCCGCATCGGTGCGGGTGACTTTGTTGCTTTCATAGCGGTAGGAGTAGATCGTGCGCTCCAGACCGTCTTTGATCGCCGTCACTTTGCCGCCAGTGTACACGTAACCGGTCTTGACGCCGTTTTCGGAGCGCGAGATCATGCGGTGCTCGCCGTCATACGTCATTTGCAGCGTTGAGCCGTCCGGGCGGGTGATTCCGGTCAGATTGCCCGCTCCATCGTAGGAGTAACGATAGGTCAGCCCTCCGTTGTCGCTGACCGAAGTGACGAGCGGGCTGTTCCCCGTATAGCCAAAGGTCAGCTTGGGCGGCGTGTTGCCCTTGAAACTTTTCAGCCGTCCCTGCTCGTCATAATCGACCCACATCGTCAAGCCTGTGCGGTCCGCATAGCGCATCAGTTTGCCCGCTTTCGGAGACTGCCCGTCGCGCCACGGGGCTTTGTACCCGTAGAACGCGTAGGCGTACCCATTCTCCGGGTCCCAGATCAGGTAGTCGGTCGGGCCGCGGCGGCGCAGCTCTTTTTGGCTGTCCTCATCGGCGGGGGCATAACTGCCGAGGTGCAGCGGATAGTAGATTTTCGGATCGTCGTCATAGCTTTCGACGAACTCGATATCCGGATTGGATTTGGTAAACTTGTAGTTCTCCCGCGTCCCGTTCCCATGCACATCGGCAATGGCAAATTCATCGTACATCTGCAAATAGCGGTCTTGCGGAATCGACCACCCATGTCCGAAAATCGACCGGGTCCCGGCCAGTTGCGTCGAGTACGAGCGCTCAAGCGTCAGCGGCGGCCCGAATGTCGAATAGGCAAAATCGACCTCTTTCAAAATCAGCGCCCCGGTCGTCACATCAATCGGGTCGTCCGGCGCTGTCGGCTGCATGTCTTCCGCTTCCGTGACCGGCGAGACGGCCAGATTTTCCATCGTCTGCCCAGGTCCTTGCAACCCGCGCTGCAATTGCGCAGCCGGGTCAAAATTCTGCCCGTTCCCAGGCAGCCATTCCAGCAGCGGATCCCACTCCGCAGCAGAAGCTGCCTGTGCATGCCTGTCGCCGCCCGGTACAAGCGGCGAAACGAGCACTGCGGCACTCAGGACAAGCGATGTCAGCTTGCGTACCCACTTCTTTTTACCCATGCGTCTCCTGTCTCCCCTACAGACTATTTTCCCAGATCGAGAAGTTAAATTTAGGATAATAGTACTACTCTTTCGATAGGTAAATCGAATTACCTTTTGATAACAGTAGAATTTGATTATTTTCTATGGCATTTCCATTTTCCGAAAATCCTTTAAGAGATAAAAAAAAGAAACCGGAGCGGTCGCCCCGGTTCAATCATTCGATAATGGCATTATGCATGTACGGAAATCAATTGTTCGCCAATCCCGCGAATGTCGCCTGCGCCCATCGTCAGCACGAGGCCGGCCTGCGCAGCGCGCTGTTTGCGGATCCATTCGGTGCCCTCGTCCAGCGTGTTGACCAGATGCACCGTCTTGCCGCGCTCGGCGATCTTCTCGGCGAGCAGGTTGGTCAGCTCTTCCGCCCGGTCGCCCGCTTCGCGCGCCGACTGGTAGATCTTGACCAGCATCACTTCGTCAGACAGCGTCAGCGCATCGGCAAACTCATCGAGAAACGCCATCGTCCGCGAAATGGTGTGCGGCTGGAACACGGTGAGCAGGTGATCGTTCGGGAACGAGCGTTTCACCGCTTTCAAGGTCGCTTCGATCTCGCTCGGGTGATGGGCGTAGTCATCGTACACTTCCAGCTGCCCGATGTGACCGAGGTAATCAAAGCGGCGGTAGACCCCGCCAAACTCGGCAAACGACTCCTGCACCGTCGCAAACGGAATCTCGAGGATGCGCGACAAGGTGATCGCCGCCAGCACGTTCAGCACATTGTGCTCGCCGATCGCGCGGACTTTGACAACGCCTAGCTGCTGGCCCTGTTCCCAGGCCATAAAGCTCAACATCCCGCGCCGTTCCTTAACATCGGTCGCGTAGATGTCGTTTGTATGTTTCAAACCGAAATAGTGAACCTTACCTTTGGAGACCAGCTTGCGGCACAAGGCCTGGTCGCCCCACGTGATCAGAGCGCCATCTTGCGGCACTTTGTCCACGAAGGTCTGGAACGCTTCAAACACATCGTCGATGCCGGAAAAATAGTCCGGGTGGTCGAAATCGATGTTGTTGATAATCGCAATCTTTGGCGAATAGTTGTGGAAGCTGCGACGGTATTCGCACGCTTCCGCCACCATATGCCCGTAGCCGTAACGGCCGTTGGAGCCGATGTTATAGTTCTTGCTGCCGATGATGGCCAGCGGATCGAGCTTGGAAAAAAGCAGCATGTTCGCGATCATCGAAGTGGTGGTCGTCTTTCCGTGCGTTCCGGAGACGGTGATCGCCGCTTCTGCGTGACCGTCCATCAGACGGCCGAGCATCTGCGGGTAGCTCAGCACTTCGATGCCGAGTTCCTTTGCTTTTTTGATCTCGATATGATCATCTCCGTATGCCGGAGAGTGGCAGACGATATCTGCATCTTGCACGTTTTTCTCAGACGGGCCGGTGACCTGCGTGATGCCAGCCTGGCGCAGCAGTTCATCCGTGAAAAAGACCGCGTCTGTGTCCGAACCGGTCACCTCGCAGCCCATGCGTGCGTACACCTGTGCGAGCGCACTGATCCCTGAGCCTTTGATTCCCACGAAGTGAATTTTCTGCACTGGACGTACCTCCCATGATCCTCTCCCAAACGCCACGAGGGCAAAATGGGGACAACAGTCTTAGTATGGGCAAAACCAGCTCAAATTGCAATTGTAGATTTATTACAATCCTGTTTCCGGAAGCTCCTGCAGCGGGAACAGAAAGCGGAATGTCACGCCTTCGCCCGTTTTGCTTTTTGTTTCCACCCGCGCATAGTGCTCGTGCATCGTGCGAAACACCATGGTCAGCCCCAAACCTACGCCGCCGTCTTTCAGCGAGAAGAACGGTGTGCCGAGCAGATGCAACAGCTCCTCCGGAATCCCTTCACCATTATCCTCCACCTCGACGACCAGCGTCCCGTCCTTGCGTTTGTGGCGCAGGATGATCGTCGGGTTCTCTGCGCCTTTCATCGCTTCCAGCGCATTTTTGATCACGTTGAAAAAGGCCTGCTTCAGCGTCTCTTCGCTGCCTTCGATCAGCACGTCTTCATCCTCAAATTCCATCACGATCTGTTTATCATACAAGTGATCGGCAAACAGCTCCGCCACCGAGGTCAGCACTTTGTGCAGCGAGACCGGGCGCTTCGGCGCCTGCGGTTTGTTCGGCTTGGCGACGTCGAGCATCGTGTTGATCGTCATGATCCCGCGGTCGAGCTCCTGCATCGCCAGAGTCAAAAAGTGGTGTGGCTGCGACTCCATCAACAACTGCAGGAAGCCGCGCGTCGCCGTCAGCGGGTTGCGCACCTCATGTGCGACACCGGCTGCCATCTGGCCGATCGCCGCCAGCCGTTCCGTGTCGAGGCGGCGCTTCTGCTCGTTGAAATAGTTCTCCTTGATCGCCATGTAGTGCGTCATGTAATTTTGCATCGCCAGCTCACACTGGTTGTTTAGCGCTTCTGCCAGTTCGAGGCTCTCGCGGCAAGGGAGATTCTCCCGCTCTGCAAAATCAATAAAGTAGGTGACCAGTGTATGGCGGAACATCCGAAAACGTTCCACCGCTTCGTCGACCGGCACCCCTTGCGTCGCCCGTTTCGAAGAGCAGATTTTTGCCCATTCGGTCATGCTGGCAAGATTGTTTCCATGGAACGACTGAAAAACGATGTCCAGAAGCTCTTCCGCTTCCTGTCGCAACACCGTCTCATAAAACTTGTCATCCATATGATAGAAGAAATTCTGGTTGTCCTCATGGCGATCATTCCACCAGCGGTAGGTAAATTCTTTGATCTGCAGCGCCATATGCGCACGGAACTTATCGATGGTCAACATTGCGAGTTACTCCTTGTTGTTTCAGTCCGTCACCCGGCATGATTAGTTACTTTATAGTATAAACGATTTCGACAAATAATTGCGCTTTTCGACAAATTTCCCTCGGCATTACTAACAAAGGACACCCCTAAGGGTGCCCTTTTCCGGACGAATCATCCACCGGTTCCACATGAATGTGGACATATTCGATTTTTTCCTTATCGAACAAAAGCTGTTCAATCTGCTCGGTGATATCGTGGGACTCGCCAACGGTAAGCTCAGCATCGACACCGATCACCGCGTCGACATAGATGTTGCTGCCGTACGTGCGCGCTTTGATGTCGATGATCGAACGCACCTGCGGCACGTCTAAGATCATGTCTTCCAACACTTTCAGATGCGCCTCGTCATACCCGTCGGTCAGCGCATGCGCCGCTTCCCGGAAGATCTCATAGGCCGTTTTCAAAATGATCACCGCCACGAACAGCGCTGCGATCGGGTCGAGCCAGTGCAGCCCAAACTGGGCGCCCAAGATCCCGACAAAAGCGCCTAAGGACACATATGCGTCCGAGCGGTTATCCGCTGCGGCGGCCAGCACAGCCTGTGAATTGATGCGCTTGCCAAGGCGCTGGTTGTACTGCCCGACAAACAGCATCACCCCGGCCGAAAACAGCGCCACCCACATCGAAATCGGGTTCGGCACCGTGAAATTGCGATCCATCATGCTCTGAATGGCATCCCACAACACATTGATGCCGACGCCCGCCATGATCAGCGCGGCGATAAACGTCGCCACCGTCTCGGCGCGGTAATGGCCGTATTTGTGATCTTCATCCGGCGGTTTGCGGGCGATGCGCAGACCGATCAGCACGGCGACTGAGGCCACGATGTCGGTCGAGTTGTTCAGCCCGTCTGCGAACAGGGCCTGCGAGTTGGCCACGTAGCCTACAAACAGCTTGAGCGCGGAAAGTACCAGATAGGCGGCGATGCTGACCCAGGCCCCGCGCTCGCCTTGTTTCATCATCGCTTGTTTGTCATCCATCGTCCCCGCTCCCATCTCATTTGACTCTGCATGTAAGATGGTACCCTCTGCACCCCGTTTTAGTCTACGGAAACGTTTTTGGACACGGGCAACAATGTCTTCATCCTCCCGCCCTTTTGCGCTCAATGGATGCCACCGCCCGTTAGGTCAGGCCCTCCGTCATGCTTGCCGACGCCGTCGCGCGACATTTTGTCACGCAGCTGTTCGACCATGTAGCGCCCGAGCATTTCATACAGCTCCTGGCGGTTCATATCGCTGATGATCTCCATCAGATGCTCTTTTTCCAGCTCTTCTAAGATGCCGGAGACGATGATCACCGCATCTTCCTCATCGCCGACCAACTGTTCCCGGTAGTGGTTGTAGAGATCGTTTACAAATTTCATCGTCATCCGCCCCCACGCTCCTTTTGCGAAAAGCTGTCTTGGGCTAGTGTCCCCGTTTTTCCTGCAAAAGATTTCTTACATATCTTTCTGTAGGTTTTTATAAAGATGCTGTAGTTTTCAGGCTAGTATGAATAGTGCCAGGGGGTGTCCTCATGATTCATTTCCATCAAATCAATAAACATTACGGTTCTTTCCATGTGCTCAAAGACATCGACCTGCACATCAAAGCGGGCGAAGTGGTCGTCATCATCGGCCCGTCCGGCTCCGGCAAAAGCACGCTGCTCCGCTGCATCAACCGTCTGGAGACGGTGACCAGCGGGGAACTGCTCGTAAACGGGATGAAGGTGAGCGACAAGTCCACCAACATCAACAAGCTGCGCCAGGACATCGGGATGGTCTTTCAGCACTTCAATCTCTATCCGCACATGACCGTTTTGAAAAACATCATGCTCGCGCCGACCAAGGTGCTGGGGATCTCCGAAAAAGAAGCGCTGGACACGGCGATGCATTATTTGGAGAAAGTCGGCATCCCGGAGAAAGCCAACGCCTTCCCGTCCCAGCTCTCCGGCGGTCAGCAGCAGCGCGTGGCGATCGCCCGCGGCCTTGCGATGAAGCCCAAGATCATGCTGTTCGACGAGCCGACGTCCGCGCTCGACCCGGAGATGGTCGGCGAGGTGCTCGACGTGATGAAAAGCCTGGCCCGTGAAGGCATGACGATGGCCGTGGTCACGCACGAGATGGGTTTTGCCCGCGAAGTGGCCGACCGCGTCGTGTTTATGGACCAGGGCCAGATCGTCGAAGAAGCGGCGCCCGATCAGTTTTTCGCCAATCCGAGCGAAGAGCGGGCCCGCCAGTTTTTAAGCCGTTTGATGAACCATTAAGGGAGGTAATTTTGTCATGAACAAATGGAAAAAGATCTTCTCCACGGTGCTTGTTTCGTCCCTGACCGCAGCGCTGCTCGTTGGCTGCGGCTCCGATTCGTCCGCTCCGAAAGACAACACCGGCGGCGACACGCCGGCCGCCTCGCAGACCCTGCAAGCGATCAAAGAGCGCGACAAGCTGGTCGCCGGCGTCAAATTCGACACCAACCTGTTTGGCCTGAAAGACCCGGCGACAGGCATTGTGGACGGTTTTGATATCGACATCGCCAAAGCGTTGGCGAAAAAGTTGACCGGCGATGAGAACAAGATTGAATTTAAAGAAGTCACCTCGTCGACGCGCATTCCGATGCTGAACAAAGGCGACATCGACATCATCATCGCGACGATGACGATCACTGAGAAGCGCAAGGAAGAAGTCAACTTCTCCGACGTGTACTTCAAAGCCGGGCAATCGCTGCTGGTCAAGAAAGGCTCCGACATCACCGGCGTCGATGCGCTCGACGGCAAGACGGTGCTGGCTGTAAAAGGCGCCACTTCCGGCAAAAACGTCAAAGAAAAAGCGCCGGGCGTGAAAGTCCTCGAGTTCGCCAACTACGCCGAAGCGTTCACCGCGCTGAAATCGGGCAAAGGCGATGCGCTGACCACCGACAACTCGATCCTGCTCGGCATGAGCGCGCAAGACCCCAACTACGTGCTGGCCGGCGATCCGTTCTCCGACGAGCCGTACGGCATCGCTTCCAAGAAGGGCGATGAAGAGTTCACCAAAACTTTGAACGACTTCCTCAAGGAACTGAAAGACTCCGGCGAATACAACAAGATCTACAAGAAGTGGTTCAAAGAAGATCCGAAGTAAAAGTGATAGCAGCAAGGAGCTTCGGCTCCTTGTTTTTGTAAACAAGCGAGGTGACTTCCGTGGACTTTTTTGATCCTACCATCCTTACCGAATATTTTTCCGATAACTTCCTTGTCGGTTATAAAAATACGCTCTTGGCATCCTTGTACGCCCTGTTCGGCTCCTTTATCCTCGGCGTCATCATCGCCGTCTTCCGCATCGCCCCGGTCAAGCCATTAAACTGGATCGGCGCGGTCTATGTGGAAGTGATCCGCAACATCCCGATCCTGATCCTCGTCTATGTGTTTTACTCCGGCCTGCCCGCGCTGAACATCGACCTCGACGGCTTTGCAGCCGGGACGATCGGGCTCGCGATCTACACTTCGGCCTTTATCGCCGAAGCGGTGCGCGCCGGCATCCAGGCCGTACCCAAAGGCCAGACCGAAGCGGCGCGGTCATCCGGTCTTTCCTATCTGCAAACGATGCGCCACATCGTCTTGCCGCAGGCGATCAAGATCGTCATTCCGCCGCTGGGCAACCAGTTTATCAATCTCGTCAAAAACTCCTCGGTGCTCGGCATCGTCGCCGGACTTGACCTGATGTACAACGCCGATCTGGTGATCAGCGACTCGTTTGACACGTTCTCCACGTACCTCATCGTCGCCGTCTTCTATCTGACACTGACCATTCCGCTCGCCATCTTCGTCAATTACCTCGAACGCCGCATGGCGCGGTCGAACTAAAAGGAGGGATTGAACGATGGACTTTGCCGGAACGTTCCAATCTGAATTTGTCACCTTTATGCTAAAAGGCTTCCTGCTCACGCTGGAAGTGGCGGGAATCTCGATCCTGCTGTCCTTTGCCGTCGGCATCCTGATCGCGATCCTGCGCTACACCAAGATCCCGGTCCTCTCCCAAGCGTTGTTCCTGTGGGTGGAATGCATCCGCAACCTGCCCCTGCTGCTGATCATCGTCTTCATGTACTTCGGCCTTGACCCGTTCAACATCTCACTCACGCCGAAAGTCGCCGTGATCTGGGCCCTCGTCATCTTCGAATCGGCGATGATCTCCGAGATCGTGCGCAGCGGCCTGAACTCGATCGACAAAGGCCAGACCGAAGCGGCACGCTCCTCCGGGCTGACCTACGTGCAGACGATGCGCTACATCCTGCTGCCCCAGGCCTTGCGCCGGATGATCCCGCCCACCGTGTCGCAGTTCATCTCGCTGCTCAAAGACACCTCGCTCGCCACCGTCATCGCTTTGCCGGAGTTGATGCACAGCACGTCGATCGTCTACGCGCAGCACGTTTCCTACGTGTTCCCGGCGATCCTCTTCGCAGCATTCCTGTACTGGGCGGTCAACTACCCGCTTTCACTGGTGGCGCGCCGTTTGGAAAAACGATTCACAACCTAAACGAAAACGCCATTCCCATGGTAAACTATTGGGAATCGGCGTTTTTTTCTGAACCGATCGTCTTGCACACAGAGGAGGTGTCCCGATGACGATCATGAAGCGCCTGCTTTTGCTCGTCCTGATCATGGCGGCGACCGCCTTTTTTGGCGAACTGAAGATGAACCCGTTTGGTTCGCAATTTCGCTTCTCGCTTGGCACCTGCGTCTATTTTTTCGGACTGATCTGGTTTCGCCAGCTCCGGCCGTTTGAGACCGGTGTCAGCGTTGGACTGTTCCTGATGCTCTTCCGCTCCCTGCTCGATGTTACCCAGCATGGCGGCACGTTTTGGAGCTACCTGCCCGACCATCTGCCCTCGGCCGTCTACTACCTGCTGTTCGCGTCCTTTCTCACGCTGACCAACCTGCGCAAACGGCTGGACAGCCCAATGCTTGTCGGCATCACCGGGACGCTTGGCGACCTGGTTGGCAACATCGGCGAACTGTTGACCCGCAACGCCCTCGGCGCCGACTATGTGCTCGGCCCCAATACCGTGCTGGTGCTCTTGCTGTTCGGGGCGCTGCGCTCCTTTTTTGTCGTCGGCTTGTACAACATGCTGATGATCCGCCAAGTCCGCGCCTTGGGCCAACAGCAGCAAAAGCAGATCGACCGCCTGCTCCTGATCAATTCCTCATTATATGAAGAAGGATTTTATCTGCAAAAATCGATGCTCCACATCGAAGAGATCACGCGCAGTTCCTACGAGCTGTACAAACAGCTGATCGAGCAGGAGAAACGAGGACAGACCGCCCCCGCGCTCTCCCGCCGGGCGCTGCTGATCGCCGAAGAAGTGCATGAGCTGAAAAAAGACTCCCAGCGCATCCTCGCCGGGCTCGACAAGCTGATCAAGCAGGAGTCACTGCGCGACCGCATGCCGCTCCTGCATCTGAATGAACTGGTGATCGGCGCCAACGCCAAATACGCCGAGATGCTCGGCAAAGAGATCGAATTCAGCACCCGCACCGACATCAATCTCGGCACGACGCGCATCTATCCTCTGCTCTCCATTCTGAACAACCTCACCGCCAACGCCGTGGAAGCGATCCCGCACAAGGGGCGGGTGGGGCTTGAGGTGATGCTGCGCGAAGGCAGCATCGAATGGCATGTTTGGGACGACGGACCCGGTATTTCGGCGGACGACTCCGAATATATATATCAGCCTGGCTACACCACCAAATACGATTCGCTCGGCAACCCCTCGACCGGCATCGGCCTCTCGCACTGCCAGGACTTGGCGGCGATGCTCGGCGGGTCGCTGACCCTGCTGCAAGAAAACGGCGTGACACGCTTTATCATGCGCATGCCGACTTATGAACTGCTGAGCAAAGAGAAAGGAAGGTAAAAGGCGATGCGTTATTACCTGATCGAAGATGATGCGGCGACACGGCGCATGCTGGAGCGGATCGTCACCGGCGAAGGGCTTGGCGAGATCGTTGGCGTCTCTTCCAGCGGCTCCGAGGTCACGATCGGCGATGTGGCAACGGCAGACATCATTTTGATCGACCTGCTCATGCCCGGCCGCGACGGGATCGAAACGATCCTCGCCTTGCGCGAACAAGGCTATCTGGGACGATTCGTGATGATCTCGCAGGTGGAAAACAAAGAGATGGTCGCCGATGCGTACCTGAGCGGCGTCGACACGTTTATCCACAAGCCGGTCAACCGCTTCGAAGTCCTGTCTGTCCTGCGCCGCGTCGCGGAACACCGTCAGTTGGAGCAGTCCCTGACTTCCATTCGCCGCTCGCTCTCCGCACTCGACCTCGCCCAACCGGCCGTCGCCGTGCAGACGACCGTCCGCACGTTCGAAGCCTGTGCCAGCGACCTGCTCTCCCGGCTCGGCATCTCCGGCGAAGCGGGCGCGTACGACCTGGCGCGCATTTTAAACTTCCTGCGGCGGCAGGAAGGGCTGGGGCATCAGCTCGCCCATGACCTGCCGACGCTCAAAGAGCTCTACCAGTCGGTGCTGCACAGCGACAACTCCGGGCTATCCGGCGAGCAGTTGCAGCGCGAGATCAAAGCGATGGAGCAGCGGCTGCGGCGCACGATCCTGCAGGCGCTTGGACATATGGCGTCGATCGGGCTGACCGACTATGCCAACCCGACGTTTGAGCACTATGCGCCGCGCCTGTTTGATTTTCAGGAAGTGCGGCTGCGGATGACCGAGCTTGAGGAAGGCGAACGGACGACAAAATGCCGTCTGAACATCAAAAAGTTTATCTCTGCGCTGTATGCCGAAACCAAAGCGCAGCTCGAAGCATGACAAACAAAAAGGCGACAGGGGTTCCACTCGCTCGCGAGTTGCGGATGCTCCCTGTCGCCTTTTCAGCTGGCATTCAATTGTCGGCTCCATCACTTCGGCTGTTTACCTCCGGGGATTTTTTGTGGAAACACTTCGTACATCAGCAGTTCGCGCCGCAGTTCTTCGAGGCGTGCTTTGACGCGGTTGATCTCTTCGCCATCCTGCGCTTTCAAGGCGTCTTGCAGCGAGACCAGCTCGTAGTCCATCTCCAGCCGCAGCACCGGAATCCGCTCGGCGATCTCCGCGCTTTTGAACGCTTTCAACACATCTTCGCTCGTCACATGAATCGGCTTCTCGTACACAACTTTTTTGCGTGGTCCGTTGAGTTCCATAATCGATTGCGCCTCCCCATTTTTTATTTTGGAAATCAAGATCGGGCCTTCGGTGAAATGCTTGATCACCGCACACCCTTTGGCACGGATTAAGGTGAATTGAAACGCGTGAATCAGACCGCTGTCATGCAGGTGAAACGTGCCGGTCAGGATGAATCGGCCCGCTTTCTGCGCGAAGCAGAACTCCTGCCGCTGCACCCGGGTGGCGACGGTGAGGATCACTCCACCTTGGCCGTCCCGCCATTTCATCGAGGCTCCGCATTGGGCCAGCTTCCCGAGAAATTGTTCAAGGTCTGCCCGCTTCAATTCCATGTTGACATCGCAATACTCGGCTTCCCGTATCTTCTCTGTCAACAGCATCGCCCTCCTTTGCTCTTATTATACTCAATATTCTGACTTTTTGCCATCATGCTTTGCTGTGTATTAATGGATTCGAAGGAAGAAAAGGCTAATTGACGGTCGGGTGCAAAAATAGGCGGCCGTCCATGACGACCGCCTTTCCTGCTATCGCTTGATGATGCTCAAGTCGCCGCTCGAGGTCTCGACGCGCACCATCGGGCCGCCGTCGCCGATCTCCGCCACAAGCTGATGATCGTCACGCGATTGCACATTCAGCGGAAAATCGACGGCCGATGAACCGGACGACGTGTTGAAGTCCAGCTTGTAAAAGGCGCTGGCCGGAAGCTCCAGTTCCACATCGCCCGACGAGGTCAGCAGATCGAGCTCCTCCTGCAGTGTATTCATCGCGAGGCGCACACCGCCTGACGAAGTATGCGCGCGCACCGCTCCGGTCAGATCGAGCAGGCGCAAGTCGCCGGAGCTCGATCTGGCCTCCGCTTTCGTGCCCGACCAGGTGCGCAGTCCGATCTCCCCGGATGCGCTCTCCAAAACAAGCTCTCCGGACAGATTTTGCAGCTCCTGATCGCCGGAGGAGCTGACAAACTGCATCTTTTGCCCCTGCACGTCTTTGGCCTGAATCTCGCCGGACGACGTTTGCACCCGGATCGCTTCCCCGTTCACCCCGGAGATCTGCAGATCCCCCGAGGATGCGGTGGCTGTCAGTTCCTTGTAGAGTTTTTCCGGCAATCGGACGTCTAAGCGCAGGTTGCGCTCATCGTAAAAGCCGAACTGAACACTGTAGACCTGCTTCAGCTCCACCTTCAGCACATCTCCGCCCAGATCGGTGAACAGCTCATAGTCTCCGCCGCCGATGCCGCCTTTGATCACTTGTCCGGTAAAGTCGATATGTACTTGATCATCATTCGAAGGCAGAAGATTGAGATCGGCGCTGCTGGTCAGCACTTGCACCGAGCCGACTTTTTCCCCATCGAATGTTTTATGCTCGTCATACTCGCGCGTCTCCCGGTTGATCCAGGTGATCGAACTGATCGCCGCGATCACAATTGCCAAGCCGAGGATTACCGCGGCAGTGATTTTCAATGCTTTCATCTAAACTCCCCCTCCAGAAGATTAGACGCAGATTCTGGAAGAAACACTTCAACTTTCGAAAAAAAAAAAGCACCTCTTCGCCCATGCGGGGAAGAGGTGCCTGTTTCATGCATACAGATTGATTACTGAGTAACCGCGCGGTATGCATTGACACGGCCGTTGATCCAGTAGGAGCCGGTGCCGGAGATCTTGTCAGCAGTTGCGTTGATTTTGTTGACGATGGTAGCCGGGGATGCGCCGGTGCCGTAGCGAGCCCATACCAGACCTGCAACGCCTGCAACTACCGGAGTAGCCATCGAGGTGCCGGACATGGTGGTCATGCCGCCGCCGTTACGGGTGGAGTAGATGGATTGGCCCGGAGCTGCGATGTCAACCCAAGTGCCGTAGGTGGAGAAGGAAGCTTTGGTGTCGGAGCTGGTGGTTGCAGCTACGGACAGTACGTTGGAGTAGTTCGCCGGGTATTGAACAGCGGTGTTGCCGTTGTTACCAGCAGCAGCTACGATGACGGTACCGGAGTTCCAAGCGTAGTTGATTGCCGATTGGAATGCGGAGGAGTAGCCGCCGCCGCCCAGGGACATGGAGATGACATTTGCATTGTTGTCAGCAGCGAAGTATACGCCGTCGATGATGTCAGAGGTGTAGCCGGAACCGGATGCGGAGAGAACCTTCACCGGCATGATGCGAGCGTTCCAGTCAACGCCAGCGCCGTTGGTGCCGTTGTTGGTGGAAGCAGTCGCGATACCTGCGCAGTGCGTGCCGTGACCTTGGTCATCGTCAGCGTTGGAGTCGTTGTTTACGAAGTCGTAACCAGCAATGATTTTGCCAGCGAGGTCCGGATGCTGGATGTCAACGCCGGTGTCAATGATTGCGATCTTGACTGCGGAAGAGCCGGTGTTGTAGTCCCAAGCGTAGTTTGCTTGGATCTTCGGCAGGTGATATTGGGAACCGTACGACGGATCGTTCGGCGTGTAGTTGATGCTCATGATTTGGTCGATTTCAACAGACTCAACGTTCGGGTCTGCTTGCAGCTTCGCGAGAGCTTCGGAAGCTTTGCCGTTTTTCACTTTCAGAACTTTGTAGCCGTCATGCTTGAGGGATTTCTTCACATCTGCGCCAGCTTTAGCTGCAACTGCTGCAGATACGTCGGACTTGCCAGCTTTGAACTTTACGATCAGCTGGTCGGATACCGGACCTACTACTTGTTTTGCTTCCGGTTGTGCAGCGGACACGCCAGCTGCCGGCAGCAGAGCTGCGCCCATTGCAATCGCCAGGATTGCGCCGGAGACTTTGTTCAATTTCGCCATTTTAATGGCCCCCTTTATTTGTTTTAGCGGAATTCGTGTTCCGCTTACAATTTGAGTATAGAGTGAAATCACAAACGAAACAAATCACGTAATGTCCAAATTTGGCGACGAACACCACTTTTTCGTCCATTTTTACTCAAAATCTAATTTTTTCATATATTTTTTTAAAATTCGTGTATCTATTTACAAAAAGAAGAGGCTCCCTGATATTCAGGGAGCCTCTTCCATTATTTAAGTCGATTACAGAGTAACCGCTTTGTATGCATTTACGCGGCCGTAGATCCAGTAGGAGCCAGTGCCGGAGATCGCATCGGTAGTCGAAGTGATCTTGTTCACGATAGTGGACGGAGCTGCGGAAGTGCCGTAGCGAGCCCATACCAGACCTGCAACGCCTGCGACTACCGGAGTAGCCATCGAGGTGCCGGACATGGTGGTCATGCCGCCGCCGTTAGCGGTGGAGTAGATGGATTGGCCCGGAGCTGCAACGTCAACCCAAGTGCCGTAGGTGGAGAAGGAAGCTTTTGCGTCGGTGCTGGTGGTAGCAGCAACGGACAGCACGTTGGAGTAGTTAGCCGGGTATTGAACAGCGGTGTTACCGTTGTTACCAGCAGCTGCTACGATGACAGCGCCTTTGCCCCATGCGTAGGTGATTGCCGATTGGAAGGTGGAGGAGTAAGAGCCGCCGCCCAGGGACATGGAGATTACTTTCGCGCCGTTGTCAGCAGCCCAACGTACGCCAGCTTCGATGTCGGAGGTGTAGCCGGAACCAGCGGAGTTCAGAACCTTCACCGGCATGATGCGAGCGTTCCAGTCAACGCCAGCGCCGTTGGTGCTGTTGTTGGTGGAAGCAGTTGCGATACCTGCGCAGTGCGTGCCGTGACCTTGGTCATCGTCAGCGTTGGTGTCGCCGTTTACGAAGTCATAACCAGCAACGATTTTGGAGGACAGGTCCGGATGTTGGATGTCAACGCCGGTGTCCACGATTGCGATTTTAACCGCGGTGGAACCTTTTTGGTAGTCCCAAGCGGAGTTAGCTTGGATTTTCGGCAGGTGGTATTGGGAACCGTACGACGGATCGTTCGGCGTGGTTACATCGATGGAGTAGATGTGGTCGAGTTCTGCGAACTCAACGTTGCCGTCAGCTTGCAGCTGAGCGAGCACATCTTCTGCTTTGCCGTTTTTAACTTTCAGAACTTTTGCGCCGGTGGAGAGGGTTTTCTTCACGGAAGCGCCGTGTGCTTCAGCAACTGCTTGAGCAACGTCAGATTTGCCAGCGGCAAACTTAACGATGATTTGGTCAGTGCCAGTTACGTTTTCGATCTTTTTCGCCGGTTTTACTTCCGCTTGTGCAGCGGATACGCCTGCTGCCGGCAGCAGGGTTACGGTCAGTGCTACTGCTACGAGAGCACCGGAGAGCTTGTTGAACTTCGCCATTTTTAATGGCCCCCTTTATTTATATTGTGAAGGTTGTGTCACCTTCTGACATCATTGTAGGCGCTGTTATTTATTAATTCAAATGCCGAGTTATTCAAATACAACCGCCATTGAACCCGTTTTCTACTCCATACGCCCGTTTTCAGGCTTTTTCGCGCTTATCTAAATGTTTTATTATTTATTTATCTATAAAACGACAAGGTGTGTTAGTAGTTTCTTTCTACATCCATAATTTTATATTTATTTTTTAAAATACTAAAAAATCTATAAAAAAACACCCCTTGGAGCAGGGGTGTCTGTCAAATCTTGCGGTTTATCTCAGGTTGATTTTGCCGTATGTCCAGTAGGTGCCGGTGCCTGTGATCGGGGTTGCGCGGCTGCCGAGATAGTTGATGATGCCTTGGTTGGTCAGCGTCGGGTTCTTCGCCCACGCCAGCGTAAACGCGCCGGAGACGATCGCTGTGGACATCGAAGCGCCCGACATCGTCGCCGTGCCCCCGCCCATCTTGCCCGAAACGATGCTCACGCCCGGCGCTGCAAAATCAACCCAGGTGCCGTAGGTCGCGAACGACGCTCTGACATCGGTGCTGGTCGTCGCCGTCACCGCAACGACATTGCTGTAGCCGGCCGGATATTGCACGGCCGAAGAGCCGCTGCCGCCTGCTGCTGCGGTCAGGACGATGTTCTTGCCCCAAGCGTAGTTGACCGCGTCTTGGAACGCCTGCGAGTAGGAGCCGCCGCCAAGCGACATGTTGATCACTTTCGCCCCGTGGTCGGCCGCCCAGCGGACGCCGGCGATGATGTTCGAGGTGGTGCCGGAGCCGGACGAGTTCAGCACTTTGACCGGCATGATCTTCGCATTCCAGTCCACACCTGCGCCCAGCACCCCGTTGTTGGTGTTGGCAGCCGCCAGCGTGGCGAGGAACGTGCCGTGGCCCTGGTCGTCATTGGCAACGGTGTCGCCGTTTACGAAGTCATACCCCGGCACGATCTTGCCGGACAGGTCGGCATGGCTCAGTTCCACGCCGGTGTCGATGATCGCGATCACGTTGGACGTGCTGCCTTTGTTGGTGTCCCAATGCACGTTGGCGCCGATGTTCGGCAGATGCCATTGGGAGCTGTAGGTCGGATCGTTTGGCGTGGTCGCCAGCGCCGTGTGGATATAGTCGAGCTCGGCAGCCGCCACATCGGCGTCGCCTCGGAACTTCGCGAGGAACTCCTGCGCTTTTCCGTTCGGGACTTTGACCAGCTTCCACTCCCCTGCCAGTTCTGCTGCTTCGCCTGCTCCATGCTTTTTGGTGAGCGCTTTCGCATCTTTGCCTGCTTTGACCTTCACCAGAATCTGGCCGTCTTGGAACTTCTGCTCCGCTTTCACCGGAACTGTCTGCCCGGCAGCGGACACACCGCCTGCCGGTACCAGTGCTGCCAGCATTGCCAGCGCGAGGAACGAACCTGCCCATTTGCTGTGCTTCATTCGGAATGGCCTCCTTATATGTTTAGATCAGGTTCAAGCGGCCGTGATACCAGTAGGTGCCGGTATACGGGATCGGAAGCGCCTTGTCGATCAGGTAGTTCTCCACCCCGACGTTTGTCATCCCGCTTTTCCAGACCAGCGAAGCAGCGCCTGCTGTCACACCAACCGCGCGTTCGGTGCCGGTATAGTGGTACATGCCGCCGCCAAGCTTCGTCGAATAAATGTAGGTGCCCGGCGCCGAGATGTCCACCCACGGCCCGCGGTTGCTGCGATACCAGAGGTTATCTTCCGGATCGATCGCGTTCACCGAAAACACATGGCTGTAGCTCGCCGGATAGCGGGGGGTCGTGCTGCTGTTGTTGCCCGCTTGGGAGACGATAAAGTCCCCGCGCTGCCAGGCGTAGTTGATCGCCGACTGCAGGACGGACGTATAACGGACCGTCGTGCCGGCCGTGATGCTGATCACGTCAGCCCCGTGGTGGGTCGCCCAATAGATCGCATCGGCGATCGTTGACGTGTAGGAAACACCGTTCTCGTTCATCACTTTCAGCGGCATGATCTTCGCGGTCGGGTCCACCCCTTTGCCGCCGGTCAGGTTGTTGTGCGTAGCCGCTGCGATTCCGGCGATGTGTGTGCCTGTGCCATACTCATCGTTGGCGATCGGGTCGTAGTTGACAAAATCATAGCCCTGCACGATTTTGCCGCTCAGGTCGGGATGGCTGTAATCCACCCCGCTGTCGATAAACGCGATGGTGCGATAGTTTCGATTGGATTTCCAGAGCTGGTCAGCGCCGATATACTTTTGATGCCATTGGTCTTTGTAAGCCGGGTCGAAGAACAGTTGCGGAAAGATGCGGATGTCCCGCTCGATCAGCTTGATGTATTTCGCATCGCGCAGCTTGTCCATCCAATCGTCCACTTCACCCGGATTGACGTAAAAAATGTTCCAGTTCTCCGCGCCGTCGCCAAGCGGCTGCACCTTTTCGATGCCGTACTCGGCCGCCACCACTTGCGGGTCGACGCCTGCTTCGATCTGCACCAGTACGCGGTCATCCGCGTATTCAACAACTTCCTCTTCCTCCGCCTGCACAGGCGCTGTGGTCAGGACGCCAACCGAAGACAGGAGCGCCAGCGCAACCAGGGTATGAGTCAACGTTTTTTTCATCGTCGCTCTCCTCCTTTCGAATTAGAAACCGTTGACCGTCTTGTACGCGTTCACGCGGCCAAAAGCAGCGCCTGTGATCGGATCGATCTGCGTCAGCACGCGGTTCTGCACGGTCGCATTCGAGTACGACAGGTTGCACGACCAGCCCAGCGCCATGACCCCGGAGACGATCGCCGCCGAGAAGGAAGCGCCGGAGTAAGTTGCGAGCCCTCCGCCCATCCGGGTGGTGGTGATATTGCTGCCCGGTGCGCCGATGTCGATGTAGCTGGCGTTGATCGACGGAACGTCGGTCGACGAGGTTGCCGTCACGCCCACCACATTGGCGTACCCGGCCGGATACGAAGGATTGGAATAACCGTCAGCCGATGCGACGATGATCGCACCGCTGTTATATGCATAGTTGATCGCAGCTTGCATCGCCGACGAGTAACCGCCGCCGGCCAGCGACAGATTGATCACATGTGCGTCTTGATCGGCCGCGTAGTAGATGCCGTTGATGATCGTCGACAAAGCGCCGGAGCCGGATGCGTTCAGCACTTTCACCGGCAGGATCTTGGCGTTCCAGTCCACGCCGGACGTGCCGATGCCGTTGTTGCCGTATGCGGCAGCCACGCCTGCCACCGCCGTGCCGTGGCCTTGGTCGTCGTCCGCGTTGGTGTCGCCGTTCACAAAGTCATAGCCGGTCAGGACTTTCCCGATCAGGTCGGGATGATCGACATCCACCCCGGTGTCGATGATCGCGATCTTGCGCATCGACGAGCCCTGTGTGAAGTCCCACGCCTGCGGAGCCTGAATTTTATTGAGATACCACTGGCTGCTCAAGTTCGGATCGTTTGGCGTGGTCGTCAGGATGCTAACCTCCTGGTCGACCTCCGCCGCTTCCACATCGCCGTCCCGCGCCAGCTTGTCCAGCCAGAACGACAGCTTGCCCGCCGGCACTTTGAACTGGTGCCAGTCGCTTTTGCCGAGCTGCTTCTCGTTTTCTGCGCCCAGTTTCGCCGCGATCTTGTCCGCATTTTTGCCATGCTTAACTTTGACCAGAATGCTGTCTTTGCCTTGATCGACATAGGCGACAGACTCGGCCTGCACCGGCAGCCCTGCCATCACAACGAGGCCAAGGGCCAGTGTTGCACCAACCGCCTTGCTTTGCCATTTACTCATTTCAATTCCTCCCATTTTTATTTAATTTGTTACAATTCCATTATACATAAAACAAAAGAAAAAGCACCCTGCATCATCTGCAAGGCGCTTTTTCTTCGGACGATCACCAGTTTTGCATTTTAGGGCTTCCCATTTCTCTCTATTTATGTAGTCGCTTTTACGACTTACAGGATTCAATATATGGTCGAATTAAGGAATTATGCTATTCCTGCAACAATAAAAAGGCAACAGGGAGTTGTATGCATTCACATGGCCGTACCAAAAGTAAGACCCGGTGCCTGCGCTCTGCTCCGCCCCGGCAAACAGGCGGTCGCGCACTTCGTCGTTCGAAGCATGCGGATACTCTGCACGGATCAGCGTCGCCAGCCCGGCCACCGCCGCAGCGGCCATCGACGTGCCGGACATCGTGGTCATCCCGCCGCCCATCCGGGTCGAGTAGATCGAAGAGCCCGGCGCGGCCAGATCGACCCACATGCCGCGGTTGGAAAAATAGGACAAAGCGTTGCTGCCGTCTGTCGAAGCGACCGCAACCACATTGCTGTACGCGGCAGGATACGCGTACTGATACGACCCTTGATTGCCCGCCGCCGCCACGACAAACCGGTCATGGCTCCACGCATAATCGACCGCATCCTGAAACGCCAGCTGATAGACGCCGCCGGTAAAGGCCAGGCTCAAGACATCCGCCCCCGCATCAACCGCAAAATACACCCCGTCGATGATGTCTGACGAATACCCCCGCCCGCTCGCATCGAGCACTTTGACCGGCATGATCTTCGCCGCGGCGTCCACCCCGCTGCCGCCTTCCCCGTTGTTGCCGATCGCCGCGGCGATCCCGGCGCAGTGCGTGCCGTGCCCGTGGTCATCGTCTGCGCTCCAGTCGCCGTTGACCACATCATAGCCGGGGACGATCTTCGCCGCCAAGTCGGGATGGCGCAAGTCGACGCCCGTATCGAGGATCGCCACCGTTTGCAACTCCGAACCGGTGCTGATCTCCCACGCCCGTTCCATCTCCAGACCCTGCAAATGGTATTGGCTGAAATAAGACGGGTCGTTTGGCGCTTTGCTCATCCGCATCACATAATCGGGTTCGGCCGCCTGCACATCCCGGTCCTTTGCCAATTTTGCGGCATACTCGGCCGCTTTGCCGTCCGGCACCCCGACCAGCTTCCACTCCGACCGGCCGATTTTCTTCTGCAAGGTCAAGCCGTATTTGACCAGCACCTTTTGCATTTTGTCCGGGGAGATTTTCACGAGAATCCGGTCGGGGGCGAATTCCATCCCCTCCACCGACTCCGCATCGTGGATCAAAAACTGGCTCTCGACCTGCGCCGACCCGTGCGCCGGCAGCAACACCCCCGCCAGAACCAGTGCGGCGAAGGTTCTGACACGCTTGGTTCTAACGGTCATCTGGTAACACCACCCTTTTCTTTTATCATATTACCATCTATTTTAAATCATTTTGCCGAAATAAAAAATACCCCTCTATTTGGAGGGGTATTCCGGGCGTTTCGGATACGGTCTGGCTTCCAGACGGTAGATCGGCATGCCCTGTGAGGAGAACTTCTCTTCGTACTCCGTCATCACGTTGCCTTCCATCCACGGGCTGTTGTGCAGATCCAGCGTGATCGCCGACAGCTTCCAGTCGTCTTCGGCGAACTCATTGAGCGAGAACTCGTACAGATCGCGGTTGTCCGTCTTAAAATGCACCGCGCCTTCCGGGCGCAGCACCGTGCGGTAGGACTGCAGGAAGTCGCGGTAGGTCAAGCGGCGCTTGGCGTGGCGCGACTTCGGCCACGGGTCGGAGAAGTTGAGGTAGATGCGGTGCACTTCCCCCGGTTCAAAAAATTCGACCAGGCGTGCCGCATCGGCCGGGGTCAGCACGAGGTTCTTGCCGACTTCCAGCTCTTCCGCTTTTTTGCCGACCTTGCCGAGCAGTTCATGCTCCAGCTCAATGCCGACATAGTTGATCTCCGGATTTTGCTTGGCCAGCGTCGAAATGAAGCTGCCGCGTCCGGTGCCGATTTCGATATAGATTGGATTGTCGTTGCCAAACAGCTCCCGCCATTTGCCTTTATGGTTGCTCGCCATCTCCACAATCCGTCCTGCTTCTTTATGCATTTGGTATTGCCGGATCAGTTTGTCACGTCCCCGAATGCGCATGTTCTTGATCTCACCTTTGTCTCTTTTTCTGGTTTCTTCTGAATTATAGTGTGTAGGCTTAGTCTTCGCAAGGAAGAGTCTTCTATTCAGAAGAACTTTTGGCAATCCTAAGAGCATCGGAGGTGTCAAGATGATGACAGGTTGGATTGGCTGGCCGCTGGAGCGGGTTGTGTTGCTGCTCTTGGGCCTGATGTTTTTGATGATTTTTGTGCAGGTGACGATGTTCCACTATCGCCAGAATTTCCGGCACTGGTCGATGTGGATTCCGGTGCTCGCCACCCCGGTCGACGGGTTGGCGCTGGTCACCTTGGCTTTTTACAACGCGGACTGGCTGCGCGTCGTGCTGGCCGTCCTGATGGGCGCTTCGCTCGTCGCGGGCGTGTTTGGCTCGATCATGCACGTGCGCGGCGTTGGCGAGCGCGTCGGCGGATATGAGGTGCGCAACTTTCTGGTCGGCCCGCCCGCCGCATTGCCGGGGCTGATCACGATTTCCAGTCTGCTCGGCCTTTTCTTGCTCTATTGGTCGTAAACGGACGGAACAGGAGGCGGGACGATGGAACGCAGAACGCATTATCCAAACTACAACGTACTGAATGAACAGGAACACTGGGACGACCACACGCGGGAAATCGTGCAGAAGCGGCTGGAGATTCCGGGCAGTTTTCAAAAGCTGACCGGGGAGCAGGCCGATGCGATCCGCGCGATGGCCGCCCTGTTTGTCGATGACGGGCGCCGCGAGCTGCTCGACTATGTGGTCAAGCATTTTGACAGCAAGCTGAAGAGCGACATCGGCGAAGCGCAGCGCAAAGCGGGCGTGCCCCCGTTCAAGGACTTGGTGAAAAAAGGGCTCGCCGCGCTGGACAAGCTGGCGCAGTCGGAGCATGGCGGGGCGTTTGCCGGACTGCGGCCGGAGCAGCAGACCGCGCTGTTGGTCGGTCTGGAAAATGACACCTTGACGCTGCCCGAAGCGGACGGGATGCAAGTGCCGTCCAAGCCGTTTTTTCAAAAGATGCTGTCCGAATCGGTCAGCGCGTATTACTCGCACCCGACCGTCTGGTCGGAGATCGGCTATGGCGGCCCGGCCTATCCGCGCGGGTATATCCGCAGCGAGCTGGGGCTGACCGACCCGTGGGAGGCGAGAAAAGATGCGTAGTCATGATCCGATTCACCATAATGTCTGCCATTATGAAGGGCATCGCTTCGATGACCTCGACCATCGCAAATACCCGGACGAAGCGGATGTCGTCATCGTCGGGGCCGGTGCGGCCGGCGGGGTGCTGGCGTATGAGCTGAGCCGGGCGGGGCTGCGCGTCGTGGTGATTGAAGCCGGGCCGTTTTGGAATCCGCAGTCCGATTTTGCTTCTGATGAGCTGTCGATGGGGCATCTCGGCTGGCAGGACACGCGCATCGTCGACGGGCAGAACCCGCTGCGCATGGGGCACAACAACTCCGGTCGCGGGGTCGGCGGCGGCACGACGCATTTTACAGGCGTGTTTTTGCGGTTCCATGAAAGCGACTTTGCGACAAAAACGCGGGACGGCGTCGGCGAGGACTGGCCGATCAAGTATGAAGATCTGGCGCCGTATTATGACTACATCGAGCGCGCGATCGGCGTGTCGGGGCCCAAGAAGTTCCCGTGGGGGCCGTTTTCCGGGCCGTATCCGATGCCGGAGCGGGAGCCGTTGTCGGCCAATGCGGAGATGTTTCGGATCGGCTGTGAAACGCTGGGCATGAAAAGCGTGGTCACGCCGCTGGCGATCAACTCCGCGCCGTTTGACGGGCGGCCGCCGTGCATCAACCGGGGCTTTTGCAACCAAGGCTGCAAGCCCAACGCCAAGTATTCCGGCCTCGTGCATCACATCCCCAAGGCGATCGCCGAAGGGGCGGAGATTTTGACCGACTGCATGGTGACGCAGATCGAGCTCGATGAGACCGGCAAAGCACGGAGCGTGATTTTCAACCATGACGGCGTGGAGTACCGCCAGCGCGGGAAAGTGGTCATCCTCTCCTCCTTTGTGGTCGAGACGCCGCGTCTGCTGCTCGCTTCGGCGACCAAAGGGCACCCGGACGGGCTGGCCAACTCCAGCGGCACGGTCGGGCGCTACATCATGCCGCACTCGTCGCACGATGTGTACGGGCGGTTCGATGAGGAGATCCGCTTGTACAAAGGCACGCCGGTGCTGGCGACGACGCAGGAGCTGTATGAGACGCGGCTGGATCGCGGCTTTATGCGCGGCTATACCTTGCATGCGCACGGGTCGCGTCCGGTGGCGATGAGCAAAGGCTTGGCGACACAGGGCGGTGTCTGGGGCAAGCGGCTGCGCGAGACGATGATCAACTACAACCACTACGGCCGGATCACTCTGGTCGGCGAAGTGCTGCCGCATGCGGACAACCGTGTGACGCTGACCGATGAAAAAGACGAGTATGGTCTGCCGATGCCCAAGGTGACATTTTCCTACGGGGAAAATGACCTCAAGCTGATCGACCATGCGGTGTACATGATGAAAGAGATCATCAAAGCGGCGAACGGGACGCCGGAGTTCGTCACCAAAGACACCGCCCACCTGATGGGCGGCTGCCGCATGGGGAGCGATCCGGAAACATCTGTCACCAACGAGTGGTGCCAGACCCATGACATCCCCAATCTCTACATCTGCTCCGCCGCCTCCTTCGTCACCTCCAGCGGCGGCAACCCGACCAACACCGTCATGGCCCTCGCCGCCCGCACCGCCGCCTACCTCAAAGAGCAATTCCGCACGAGTGAGCATTAAAAAGGCAGGGTTCCGCTTAGGGAACCCTGCCTTTTTACACTTACTTATTCAGCAAAATCGCTTCGATCGTATTGAGGTCTTCTGCCGTCAGCACGACGTCGAGCGCCTTGACGTTCTCTTCGACCTGCTCGGGGCGGGATGCGCCGATGATCGCCGAGGAGACGTTTGGCTGGCGGAGGATCCACGCCAGGGCGAGCTGGGCAAGGGAGCACTCTTTGCGCTCGGCAACGGCACGCAGCTGCTCCACTTTGCCGAAGTTCTCATCGGTGAAGAAACGCTGCACCGAACCGGATACGGTCGGATCTTCCACAGCGGCGCGAGAGCCGGCCGGGAGCGCTTCGCCTTTTTTGTATTTGCCGGTCAGCATGCCTTGCGCCAGCGGCGACCAGACGATCTGGCCAACCCCTTCGCGCTCGGACAGCGGGATGATCTCCGGCTCGATGTAACGCTGCAGCATCGAATACTGCGGCTGGTTGGACACGATGCGGTCGAGGAACAATTTGTCTGCCGTATGTAATGCTTCCGCGATCTGTGTCGCCGTCCACTCCGACACGCCCGCATACAAGATCTTGCCTTGCGTGATCAAGTCATCGATCGCCCGCAACGTCTCATCGAGCGGCGTCTCCGGGTCATAGCGGTGGCACTGCCACAGGTCGATGTAGTCCACATCGAGCCGCTTCAGCGACGCGTTCACCTGCTCGATGATATGCTTGCGCGACAAGCCGCGGTCATTCGGGCCGTCGCCCATCGGCCAAAACGCCTTGGTCGCCAGCACAAACGAATCGCGCGAATACTTGCGCAGCGCACGCCCAACTACTTTTTCCGCTTCGCCGCGGCGGTACACGTTTGCCGTGTCAAAAAAGTTGATGCCCAGCTCATACGCCCGGTCGATGCACGCCGTCGCCGACTGGTCTTCCGTGTAGCCGCCATACGTCAGCCACGAACCCAGCGCGATCTCCGAAACTTTCATCCCGGAGCGGCCCAAACGTCTGTATTTCATCTCTGTCATCTCCAGCACCTCCACTGTTCATACGCAACTCTTTCGACTTACGAAACATTTCTTCCTTCCGCTGGAAATTGTCTGTAACCCAGCTTACTCAATCTTCGCCCACAGCTCCGGCGGATTCAGCGTGTACACCCCGTCTTCCCGGTACATGTAATGGTTCATCACAAACTCGCGGCGGATCGTGCAATGATCCTCATGGTACTGGTTGATGTACGCGTCAATTTCTTTTTCGCTGTAAGGATGCCCGATTTCCAGCCCTTGTAACAGGTGCTCGAACACAAACAATTTCTTCTTCCGCTGCGACGGGATGTTCTTAAGTTTCCCGTCCGCATCAAAAAAGTTCTGCACCACTTTCTCCCGTTCACTGCTACTTGTTCGCTTCACCGTCTCCACCCTCCTCAAGATCGCCTGCGACTTGGTCTGCAGTTCCTTCTCCAGCAACTCAAAATAAATCGTGTTTTTTTCCCGCACCCCTTTGACGACCAGCGCATTGCGCAACAAGTTCATGTGGTGCGTCACCGTCGCCGGGGTCAGCCCCAGCTTCTCCGCGATCTCCTGCCCGCTGAGTGGTCCGGCCGCCAGCAGCATGACGATCTTCAAGCGGTTGGCGTCGGCCAGCGCCTTGTGAAATTCCAGCATTCTGTCGAGCTGCATTCCGCCACAACTCCTTCGATATATTTCTAATTAGATCATAATCAAATTACCAACCCGCTGTCAACAAAAAAAGCCCGGCTCCATTAGGAGCCGGACGGTTGCAATTCAGGGTTGTTGTTGTTTTCCGGCTTCGCAGGTTCCGGATCTTTGTTCGAAGTGCGCAGCGGGATCTCCTTCAGGAAGAAGGTGATGACCAGCGCCAGCAGCGAGATGATAAAACCAACGAGGAACACTTCATCAAGACCGGCCACCAGCGCCGTTTTCAGCGATTGAATCAACTGATCGAAAATCGGTTGAACCTGCGCCGGAATCTGAGCGCGAATCGCCTCCAGCTGATCCGGTGCGACCAGCAGTTGCGGGTTGGTCAAGTCTTTCGCATGCGATGCCATCTCCGGAGCGGCCAGGAACTGCTTGACCGGCTCAGGCATGATTTTCGCAAGCTCTTCTTGAATCCGGTTGTTCATCAAAGTGCCCATGATCGCGACGCCGACCGTACCGCCGATCTGACGGAACAGCTGCACCGCAGAAGAGGTAACACCGATCAAGCTCTGCGACGTTGCGTTTTGCACTGCCAGCATCAGGATCGGCATCGAGAAGCCAAGGCCCGCGCCGACGACGATCATGTCGATCGAAGTCATCAGGTTGGACGTTTCGGTGGACATGCGGGTCAGCATGAACATCCCCACCGCCAGCACGACGCTGCCGATCAGCGCCATGAACTTGTATTTGCCCGTTCTCGACGTTACCTGCCCGGACAGCGCCGAACATGCGACCATCGAGACCATCATCGGCATCGTCACCAGACCGGAAGCGGTCGCCGTCGTGCCAATGACGCCTTGTACAAACAGCGGAATGTACATGATCGAGCCAAACATCGCCACACCGCTCAGGAAGCCGATCAGGTTGACGACGTTGAAGATGCCGTTCTTAAAGAGCGCCAGCGGCAGCACCGGCTGCTCAGCGCGGCTCTCTGCCCAGATGAACAGCAGCAGGGAGACCACCGCGCCGGCAATCAGCCCGATGATCGTGCCGGAGCCCCATTCGTACTTCGAACCGCCCCACGAGAACGCCAGCAAGAGCGGAACGAGGAACCCGGTGGCAAAAATCGCGCCGGCATAGTCGACGCGTCCGGTCGCTTTGCCTGTCTTTTTCGGGAACAGGCGCATGATCAGCAGGAAGGCGATCACGCCGATCGGCAGGTTGACCCAGAAGACCCATTTCCAGTCTGCGTTGTCGACGATCCAGCCGCCGAGGAACGGCCCGATGACAGCCGACATGCCGAACACGGCGCCCATCAAACCTTGCCATTTCCCGCGTTCACGCGGCGGGAACAAGTCGCCGACCGCCGAGAATGCGGTCGACATGATAAAGCCGCCGCCAAAACCTTGCAGACCGCGATATAAGATCATTTGAATGATATCTTGAGATGTGCCGGTCAAGAATGCGCCGATCATAAACAGCCCGAGACCGACCAAAATAAACGGCTTGCGTCCGTACATGTCGGACAGCTTGCCAACCAACAGCCCTGTCACACTCGACGTCAGCATGTAGATCGTGAAGACCCACGAATAATACTCCATCCCGCCAAGCTCAGCAATGATGCGCGGCAGAGCGGTGCCGACGATCGTCTGATTGAGCGATGCAAACAGCATGCTCGCCATGATCGCGATCATGATCATGATCTTCGTCCTTTTATCGAGTTCCTCCATGGTTCCCCTCCTCAAATTGCGATGTTACTTTGCTTAGCACCCGAACGAGAGTTTCTGCATCTTCCTCGCTTAGGATGCCAAAATACTGCGCAAACAACCGTTCACGAATCGCCTTGGCCTGTTCAAGCACTTCACGCGCCGGTTCGGTAATCGCCAGAATCACCACACGGCGATCTTTCTCCGAACGCTCACGGGTCAGGTAGCCCACTTTGTGCAGGCGGTCGGCCAAAAGCGTCACGTTGCCGACCGTCACGTAGAGCTTGTCGGCCAGATCGGATACCTTCGAAGGTCCAAACCGATCGAGCGCTTCCAACAGCTGTACTTGCGGCCCGGACAGATCACGGTTGAGTTCCTGGCGATATTCGGCGCTCAGCCGGCGAAACAACTTTATAAATTGCTCTGCAACCTGATTACGCACGCAGTATCGCCTCCCCTTGGAATATAATATAGTCCGTAAATGTTTTAGTCAATCAAATATTTGAGGACAGAAACAATGCAACCGCTTTCATGTCACCCAACCTTCACATCATCCCCCGCGCGCTGTGTTAAAATGTAGAGGAAGCCTGTTTCTGAAAGGAGTCTTTCCATGTTGGACAATCCGCAAAAGACCATCTATGAAATGATCGGCGGAGGCGAGACGATCCGTCGTCTGGTCGATGCTTTTTACAAACGAGTGGGCGAACACCCCGGTCTCAAAGACATGTTTCCCGATGACCTGACCGAGACGGCCGACAAGCAATATCTGTTCCTGACCCAATTTTTCGGCGGCCCGCAGCTGTACTCCGAAAAGTACGGCCACCCGATGCTCCGCGCCCGCCACATGCCGTTTGCCGTCACGCCCGAGCGTGCCAAGTTCTGGCTCGGCTGCATGCGTGAAGCGATGGACGAGATCGGCCTCGAAGGACCGGTTGCCGACTTTATCTACGACCGCTTCATCCAGACGGCCCACCACATGGTGAACACAGCAGAATAGAACAACGAAAAAGGAACTGATCTATGCGATCAGTTCCCTTCTTCTTTTAAGCGGCCGGCATTCTTCACCGCTTCCCGCAACAGGTATTCGACATGGCTGTTCACACTGCGAAACTCGTCGTTTGCCCAGCGTTCCAGCGCCTCATAGAGCTTGGGGTCGAGGCGCAGCGGAAACTGCTTTTTTTTGGTCATGGCGCGGGCCTAGTAGATAGACCCCGCGTTGACGACCGGCTGGGACGGTTTCTCAGAGACGATCGCCACCATCAGGTTGTTGATCATCGCTGCTTTGCGCTCTTCATCAAGATCGATGACCCCGTCCGCCTTCAGCTTGTCGATTGCCATCTGCACCATGCCGACAGCGCCTTCCACGATCTTCTCCCGCGCCGCCACGATCGCCGCCGCCTGCTGGCGCTGCAGCATCGCCCCGGCGATTTCCGGAGAATATGCGAGGTGCGTCAAACGCGCTTCCAACACTTCCACACCGGCCACCGCCAGACGCCCCTGCAGGTCGCGCTGCAGTTCCACCGCGATCTCATCGGTGTTGCCGCGCAGAGACGTTCCGTTCGTATCATAATTGTCATACGGATGCAGCGATGCGATGTGGCGCAGCGCCGTCTCGCTCTGAATCTCCACGAACTCCATATAGTTATCCACTTCAAACAGCGCCTTGGCCGAATCGGTCACTTTAAACACGATCACCGCCGCGATCTCGATCGGGTTGCCGACCACATCGTTGACTTTCAGTTGCTTGGAGTTGAAGTTGCGCACTTTCAGCGAAACGTTAGGCTTCGAAGTAAACGGAATCGTCCAGAAGAAGCCCGGACTGCGCACCGACCCTTTGTAGTTCCCGAAAAACACCATCGCGCGCGCCTGGTTCGGCTGCACGATAAACAGTCCCGTCCAGACCACCAGCGCGGCCAGAATCGCCAGCGCGCCGACCGCAAACCCGACCGGCGTTTGCATCGCGATACTCAAGCCGCTCAGCACGAACAACAGCAACACGATCAACAGCCCCAAAAATCCGTTCCAGGCCATCGTCTTCTTCTCTTGCATGAAGGAGTCCCCCTTTTAAATTGTCTAAATTCTATATACACATGATATCACTTTGATCGCACCGCTGTCTAGCCGCAATCGACAAAAAAGCACACCTTCCGCAGCCGGAAAGTGTGCTTTGCAGAACTCTATTTATTCTTGCGCTTTTTCACCAAGTTGATGCCCAACTCGATCAGGCAGGTCACCGGGAACATCCACAAGAGCCAGATGTACAGGATGCCATAGTTTTCACCGAACGTATCCGGCTTCTCCGCCGCGCCCAGGTAGCTAATCAGAAACAGGACAAAAGACAAGCCCAGCCAGATAGCAATAAAACGTTTTACCACAAGGACAACCCCTTCCTCTATGCTTGCGTCAAACCTTCGAGCTGTTCACGCACCCGGCTCAATTGTACCACATCGACCTGAGCGGAAAGCGCTTCGAACAGGCCGGCAAAATATTCTTCGATCTGCGCTCCGAGCTCCGCCTGCAAACGGCCGGCCAACAGGTTCAGCTCCTGGCCGTACTCCGTTTTAAAACGCTCGCACGCGCCGTCCAGATACGCCTGCACCGGCGTCTCCATCCCTTTTTCCAACGCGTCCTGCATCGCCTGACGCCCGTTCTTTTCAAAGAAGTCCTTGGCGCTCTTAAACAGCCCCAGCTCCTTGGAAAAATCGGCCGGGTTGTACTGCGGCAACGTGTCGCCAAATTCCAGCGTGTCAAACTCGCGCGCTTCGTACGCTTCAAACAACGTCCTCACGCCCGCCTCGACCACTCCGGCGCACAGGCGTTGATGGATGCGCTTGCCGTTTTGGTTGAGGAACTTCTCGACCCGCAGCGCGGTCGCCCGCATCTCCTGCCCGAGGTCAAAGCCGATCAAGCGCACCAGCTCATCGAGCGAATTGCGCAGCGCCGCCTTCAAGTCGCGCCCGTCGTCCTGCAGCACAGCCGGGTTGAACGACTCTTTGAACAGGTTGCCAAAGCGGAAAAACAGACGCTGGCGGACATAGTAAACCAACTCGTCCACTTCTTTGAGCAGCGCTTTCTCCTCCGCCGATGCGTCCAGCGCCGCGATCGCCGCTTGGGCCTGCGCTTTTGCCGTCTCGGCGACCAGCAGTTTCTCCTTGCGCACCGACTCGTCTTCGTTCGCCGAAGCGATCAGCTCTTCCAGTGCGCTCAAGGCGCGTTTGATCTCCGCTTCCGCCGAACCGACGGCGATCTGCGTCAATTCGGAGATCGTGAAGGACAGGAAGTCTTTTTCAAACTGCGTGATCCCGGACAGCTGCAGCGCCGCATCGGACGCCATCAGCTCGCCATCACCGGAATCGGTGCGCTGGCGGTACACTTTCTCCGCCGAGCCTTTCAGCTCGCCTTTTTCATGCAGGCGCGCCAGCAGTGCGGTCTGCGAAGAGACCGGATAGATGCGCGGCATGGAGATCCCGCAGGAGACGAGGTTTTTGCGGACGTGCTGCACAACGCCATGCAGTTCCTCGTCGTCTTTCGCCAAGTCAGAGGCATTGACGACGAAAAACATCTTGTCCATCTCAAAGGTGTCTTTCACCCGTCCGAGCTGAATCAGGAACTCGCGGTCCGCGTTGGAGAACGCATGGTTGTAGTAAGTGACGAACAGCACCGCGTCGGCGTTCTTAATGTAGTTGAACGCCACGCCGGTGTGACGCGCGTTGATCGAGTCCGCTCCCGGCGTGTCGACCAGCGTGATGCCTTGGCGGGTCAGCGGGCAGTCATAGTACAGTTCGATCCATTCCACGAAGCACGCTTTTTCCTCCTTGGCGACAAACGACTTGAACTCCTTGAGGTCGACGATCACCTCGTTGCCCAAGTTCTCCTGGATCGGAGCCAGCCCTTTCGCCACCGCTTTCAGGAACGAAAAATGCGGCTTGGCGTTCGGCTGCACCTGAGTCGGATCGAGCGTGGCGATCACCGTCAGCGACCCTTCCAGATCACCCGCAGACAGGCCAAACACAGCGAGCGACTGCTGCACGTCGACGGTGATGTCTCCTTCCGACTTGAGCTTCACGCGCACCGCGCCGTGCGGATAGGTCTCCGTCGGCGGCAAAATTTTATTGATCGCCGCCGTCGTCGGATTTGGCGATACGGGGAGTACCATCTCGCCCATCAACGCATTGGCAAACGACGACTTGCCCGCCGAAAACGCGCCAAACAGCGCGACGGTGAACAAGTTTTTCTCGAGGCGTTCCGCCCGCTGGTTCATCCCGGCTGCGATGCCTTTGAAGCCGGTGATGGCGTGTACAGCGTCTGCAGCGCTGCGCAGACGGGTCGCGGTGGCGCCCAGTTTTGATTTGAAATCTTCCATGACTTACGCTTCCTTCCCTGACAAAATGCTGATCAGCGCTTGCACAGCGCCTTGTTCTGCCTGTTCCAGCTTATAAATCTCTTCTTGTGCCGCCCAGATCTGCTTGCCTTTGGCGATCACTTCGCGGTGCTCGGCCCCATCCACTTCCCAGCGGCGGTTGGCGAGCGCGACGCCCATCTCAATGAAGCGCTGCGCTTCCAGGCGATACAGCGCCTTGATCTCCGCCGAGATGTCTTTGGCGTATTGGTACATGTATTCTTCGGAGGACAAGCCGCCTTCCTTGACAGCATTGGCGAGCAGCTCCGGCTGAAAATCGACGCGGAACTCGTCGGTCACCGCATTGTTGAACGCTTCATCACGCAGGCTGTACCGCTCCACTTCCTTGATCAAAATGCCGCGGATGTGCCAGTCGATGTTCGTCTGCACCTTGTCTTGGAGATCGGTGTACAGAGCTTGCAGGCGGTTGTCGATCTCCTCCTGCGTCTTCTTCGCCGAGCCGAACAGGAATCCGACTTTAAAGCCCGGACGGCGCGAGGCGATGTAGGCCCCCGCCTTCTCCGTGGTCTGGAACGGCGTGATCTTCGCGTTGTCGAGCAGCGTCGCGACCGCTTTTTTCATGTCGTCCTCAAGGTCGGGCGGCGCGGTGCGCCATGCTTCGTATTCCTCTCCCAGCACCGACGCGTCGCAGCTGATCTGCATATAGTCGCCGAAGCTCTCCAGGAACTCGTGCAGCTCGGCCTTGCGCTCCGCATTTTGTGCCGCCTGCACTTTGGCATGCTCTTCAATCAGGTAGAGGCCGGATGCGACAACGCTGTTCTTGAGTAGGGCGCCTTTGTCCGCAAACAGCTCGCGGAGCTTGTCCTGCAACTGGTCGAACATGTTCTCGTCATGATCTTCTTCCATCAAAGACGTAAAGAACAAGCCATCCGGCTCGATCCCCCACGTGGCAAAGCCTTCGATGACACTTTCGCGGTACTCGTCAAAATCAAGCTCAAAGTCCATATGCTTGTCGATCTGATTGACGACGAGATAGACCGGCTTGCCGCGGTCTTTCAGCGTCTTGGTAAACGAAAAGTTCAACTCAGACTGGACATGGTTATAGTCCATGACATAGAAAATCACATCAGCCAGATGCAGCGCCGACTCGGTGGATACTTTATGCGCATCATCGGTCGAGTCGATCCCCGGCGTGTCCATCACCGAGACGTGCTCGCCGAGCAGTTCGCTGGGATGCGTGATCTCGATCTTCACCACGGTGTTGCCGTCGGCCGCGTAGTTCTTGATCTTCTCAAGCTCCGTGTCGAGGTCGAATTCGATCGCGTCGCCGTCGGTGAGATAAGCGAGCGCTTTCTTTTCTGCGCCGCCTCTGATCTCCACGATGTTCGCCGAGGTCGGGATCGGGCTGGACGGGAGGATGTCCGCGCCGAGCAACTTGTTGATCATGCTCGACTTGCCGGCGGAAAAATGTCCGCAGAAGGCGATCGCAAACGCTCCCTGCTCCCATTTCTCTGACAGCTCGGCCACTTTCGCCGCGTTTTTCTCATCGCCCGCCGCTGCCATCCGCTCACGGAGGACAGCCAAAGCGCGCGGCATCTCATCCTGCCGCGCCTCGGCCTGCACTTGTTCTATTTGATCAATCGTTAATGTCGTCATTCACTTAGCCCCGTTCTGTTCAGGAATCAACGCTATAAATTCTATCATTCCTGATACAAGAAAAAAAGCGACCCTTTTTGGAAAGGCCGCTTTTGCTTAAACTTTACTTAATCGAAACTAGCAAACTTAGATTTCGGCACAGCCTAGCGAATCAAAAATGCAGTCTCCCATGCCGTGCCCTGCTCCCCGATCCGGTCCAGCAGAACGAGGGCCGTTCCGGCCGCACCGTTGAGCAGCCCCGGATCATCCCCATAGCCAAACGAAGTGTCCGGGTCGTACTCCGCCAGCACCCCGTCCAGCAGGCGGTCGCGCTGCACCGCCAAGTCGGCCGCCCCGCTGTCTGCCGCCATCGCGGCGGTCAATTGCAGCAACCCGGCCCGTCCATGGCAAAAATTCGGCTTGTGCGCATCCCACAGCTCCTCCGGCCGGCGGAACGTTTCGCGGTACGAAGCCACCGCCTCCTCCTGCCAGTCACTCCGCCCCAGCGCCCGTCCGGCCAGCCAGATCATCCGCGCCACGCCGGGTGCGCCGTAGCACCAGCCTTCGCGATAATACGGCTGCAGCACCCGCCCGGCCTGCAAGTCTGCCCATTTGACATGCGTCGGCCAATAGCTGCCCGTCGCATCCGTCTGCCGCCATGAGATCAGCCAGTCGGCGATACGCGTGACCGCCCCGCTCTGCCCCGGCACCTCGATCCCCGCTTCCAGCGCCAGGGACAGCAGGCCCAGCACGCCGGGAATCCCGTGTGACAGACCAAGATTCAAGTGCCCTTGCGGTGACAACCGCCGTTCCTGCGGCGTCGCCAGCTGGTCAAACGAAATGTACCAGCCCGGCACCTCCACCCCGTCCACCAGCTTCGGCGCGGTCAGCCGCACCAGATACTCCAGCACGCGCAACAGCGCCGCCTTCATCTCCGGCCGTTCTGCCGTCAACAGCAGGTAGCGCCCGACGCCGCTCATCCCTTGGATCAGTTCAAAGTCAACCGCCTTCACGCCGCCGCCCAGCCGCTGCGTTCTGTCGGCCAGCTGCTCGTCCAGACTGCGCAGCAACAGACCGTGTAGCTGTTCCGTAAACTGCACATAGCGCGTCCCGCCGCGCGACAAGCTGCGCACAGCCATCGCCACCCCGGCCACGCCGAGCCAGAGCGACAGCGACGTCAGAGGGCGTTGTGCCATCTCGCCTTGCAGCGCCTGGAGCAGCGCGTGCCCTTTCAAGTCCCATCCTGCATCCGGTTCCAAGCGATCCAGTTCGCCGAGCAGCGGACAGATGCCCGCATAGCCGTTGGCGAAGTCGTATCCGATCCAAGAAGGTTCCGTCCGGATCGCCTCGAACCGCTGCAGGTCAGAGGTGCGTTGCCCGATAACTCTCGCGATGTCCATGATCTTCTCCCGCATCTCACAGCCTCCTTCAGATAAAGAAAGACACCAACGGCTGCTGCCCTTGGTGTCTTTGCTCCTGTCAAACTAGCAAACTTGAACTTCCGGACCGATTTCGTCTTGAGCCGGAGCATAAGAGCAGTTCACAGACGGGCCCCACGGATACGCGGTGGTGTCACCTTCCGTTGTTACTGCCAGTTCAGTTACAGTCAAATCTAGATCAAACATATCCTTTTTCATTACTTGTTCCTCCCTTAACTTTTATTGTTTTGCAGTATCATAATCAATATATTATCACTATTCCATCAATTGACAAGTCCTATCTTTTTCCTAGTCTTTCATTCCTACACAAACTCCGTTATGATGGAACATGTACTCTGAAAACGGGAGTGTGAGAAACGCATGGCAGAAGTAGAAATGAAAGACTTGGAACTGAAAGACCTGAGCGTAGAAGAAGAAGCGCAGCTTTCGCGCACGCTTCAATTAGAAGATAAGATTCTTCGATACTTCCAAAACAAAGAGATCGAAAAAGAGCGCAAAGAAGAAAACAAGCTCCTGTTCGAAGAGATCGAGCAGTTTTTCGAAGACTCCGAAGAAGATGACATGGTGCTGCCGTTGCCCAACGGCGAATTCGCAGTGCTTTCCAAAAAAGCGTATGTCAAAGACAACTTTGACAAAGACGCCCTGGCCCAAGAGCTCCTGATCGCCAAAGACGAGCTGAAAACTCCGTTCGATTATTCCATCCTGACCGCGCAAGGCAAGCTGACCCCGGACATGATCTCCAAGCACACCTTGACCGAGACCATCGTCAAAATCCGCTTATCCAAGCGCAAGACCAAGCCCCGCAAGAAAAAAGAAACTCTCTAGGGCAGGAAGATCTGCCCCCAAAATGGAAATCCTCCCCTTAAAGAACACAAAGGGGAGGATTTTTTGCATACGCTCACCAAACACCAAGTACAGCGCCTTGCGCTGTACAAACAAGGCTTATACCATACGCCGACGGCGTCAACGCCCGAAGAAGCCCTGACCATCTTCCAAAACTTAGGCTGCGTGCAGCTCGACACCCTCAACGTCGTCACCCGCAGCCAGCACCTGATCTTCTGGTCCCGCATGCAAGAATTCCAAACCGACTGGTTCCACCAGTTCTACGAGCAACACCACATGTTCGAGCATTACCTGCATGCCTTATCCGTCCTGCCGATGCAGGAGCATCCTTACATGCAGCCCTTCCTGCGCCATTTCCAAGAAACCCGTGTCGAGCGCACCCCGCTCCACGACCAGCTCCTGCAAGCGATCGAGCAGCATGGCACCTTGACCGGCCAGCAGGCGGCCCGCGTCTTAGAGCTGCCCCAAACACAAAAAGACACCTGGCAGCTCAGCCCGGTGCGCCGCGCCCTCGACCAGCTCTGGCGCAGCGGGGAAATTGGCGCGCTTCGCGACACCAAGTTCCACAAAGTCTATTGCCGCCTCCAAGACCAAGTGCCAAGCAATCTCCTAAACCAAACCCAAACCACAGCCGACACCATCCACCGCTACGTCCACAAGGCCGTATCAGCCATGGGAGCGGCCACCGAGTCAGACATCGCCGACTACTTCCGCTTCAAGCGCCAGACGGTGCGTCCGCACCTCACCGACTTCCAACAAGTCCAAGTCGCAGGCGACAGCGAGCCCTACTACATGCTCCCAGAAGACGCCGAGTTGCTGCCGCAGCTCGAGGACGAGCCGACGCACAGCACCTTCCTCTCGCCCTTCGACAACCTGATCTGGCACCGTCCGCGACTCGAAAAAATCTTCGACACCCACTTCCGCCTCGAATCCTACGTCCCTGAGGCCAAGCGCCAATTCGGCTACTTCGCCCTCCCGATCCTCATCCGAGGATCGATCGTTGGCACGATCGACCTGAAGGCCGATCGCAAAAAGAAAACAATCAACATCAACAAACTGGTGATCTTCGATCCCCAAAAACAAAACCACCCCAACTACCAGCCCGAAATCGAGACGATCTTACATCGCCTCACCCAGTTCTTAGGCTTCTAAAAAAAACAAACACCCGCCGCCCCGAGAAGCTCGGGGGAGGGCGGGATATGCGGAAGTGGTGATCTTTGAATCTTTACCCATCCGCTAAAAAGGTTTTACGGTTTTACTCAATCAAGGGGTACAGATGAAACGTGAACCCGGAGCATGTCCCGCCCGGACCCGACCACCCAGCTACCTCCGCAACCCAAACGCCAACACCTTTTCATTCAACCCTATAGCCGTCCGGTACAACTCCACCGCCCGACCATCCTTCCTCTCAAACAACACATCAGCCAACTCCACAGCCAGCTCATACGCCTCCCCCACAACCGAGTGCTGCGCATAAATCCCCAGCACCTCCATCGCCTGTTCCACATAAACCTCAAACTTACCCGCATCCCGCTCCACCCAACTCCGAATCTGCAGCGCCCTCGCGTGTTCCATATAAAACTGCCCGCCCGAGCGCTCCACAATCCCCAGCACGTCCGCCAGATGTCCCAAACACTTCTGCACATCCCCAACAGCCAGCGCAATCTCCGCCAGATTCAAATAAGGGTCACACAAATACTGCTCCTGATTCAGCAGCTCATACACCTGCAGCGCCCGCTGAAAATGAGCGTTCGCCTGCCCATACTCCCCGGCCGCCTTATACAGACAGCCGAGATTATTATTAATCGTCGCCACATCAAACAAAAGCTGATTATCCTGCGCCTCCTTCAGCGTCCCGATAAACAACCCCTTCGCCTTCTCCGACTGCCCCATCTTCCGCAAAATCGTCGCCTTATAATAAGTGCACCGAATCCGCGTCAAATGCATCGACAGCTCCTGTGACAACTGCTCCGCCTTCTCCATATAGCGCAGAGCCGTCCGATAGTTCTGCATATAAAAATGGCAATCCGCCAGTTCATAATACGTCCGCAGATGCGACTCATTCTTGCCGTCGACATGTTCAAACTCCTCATCCGCCTGGCAATAGCAATCATGCGCCATCATCATATTCCCGCACAGCCGGTGCGCCTTGCCCAGCTCGATCAGCAATTCCACCCGCTGTTTCGGCTCCTCGCATCCATCCGGCTCAGCCAATACCTCCGTGATCAGCTCGACCGCCTGCACACAGCCGTTCAAGCGGTTCAACAGCCGGCATTCTCCCAATACCGCCTCCATAAAAATCCGGCGATACCCATGCTCCCGTGCTGTCGCGCTGACCTTCCGAAAATACCCAAAGGCCCGCTCATCATGCCCGGCCAGCGTTGCCGCCTTGGCCAGTTCCAGCGTTTCCGTCAGTTCATCGTGCAGCGAATCGGCCGATTCCAGCTGCTCCATCGTCACCCCCAGCCGCTCCGCCAAAACTTTCAGCAGCGAGGGCTTAAGATGCGTCTTGCCGTTTTCCACCTTGCTCAACTGCGAAATGCTGCACAGTCCTTCCGCTGCCTCATCCTGCGTAAATCCGCGCAGCAGCCGGTAGCGGCGCAAGTTCTCCCCGATAATGCGGTTTCTGGCTTCCCCATCAAGCGCCAGCACCCTCTTCACCTCAATTCCGTAAATCACGCATATAACTATTATAGCGAAACTAGGATAGATAAAAAGGTCTAACGTGTAGTACAATCAAGTAACAATCGAAGTTAACTTCTGTATCAAAGTTCGTGAGGTGATTGATATGAGTCCAATCCAAGATGTAGCTTCTCATTTGATCCAAGAAAAAGAGCACGTCAGCGAACGCGTGATTTTAGATATCATCGCCAAACTGAGCTTGCGCCTCGAAGACATCGAAGAGCACGCCTACCTGGAGAGCCGCTCCAGATTCTCCAATCTGGCAGAGCTGATGGGCAAAGCGCTCGTCCATGAGCCGGGCGAAATTTTTGCAGAAGTGGAACGCTGGAGCCGCAACTTAGGCGAACAGGCCGCGCAAAACGGAGAGCCGCTCGACCAGACGCTTGCCGTGATTCCCAACATCCGCGCCGCTTTCCTGCGTTATGTCGGGAGAATCTCGCAAGAAAATGCCCTCAACTTTGACGAGTACATGGTCATCCAAGAGCGCATCAACCACACGCTCGACATCTCGATCAACGAGACGATCAAAGCGCACGACCAGTACAAACAGAAACTGATCGAGCTCGCCCGCATCGAAGCGGCCGAACTCTCCGCCCCGATCGTCCCGATCTTACATAAGATCGCCGTGCTCCCGCTGATTGGCACCATCGATACCTTCCGCGCCGAGCAGATCCATAACAAAGTCATACCGCAGATTGCCGAGCTCGATCTGAACATTTTGATCATCGACCTGTCCGGCATCCAAGTGATCGACACCTTGACCACCGACCACCTGTTCCGCATTTATAACGTGCTTCGGCTGATCGGCGTCCACGTCGTCCTGACCGGCATCCGTCCCGAACTCGCCCAGACGGCGATCGGCATCGGACTGGATTTTTCCTCGATCGAGACCTACCTCACCGTCCAGCAGGCCCTGTCGCGCCTAACTGGCAAATAAAAAGAGCCATCCATTTGGATGGCTCTTCTGCTTTGCCCTCAGTACATACATCAGATCGGCAGCGACTTCTGCTCCGTCTCCACTTCCTGATCGAAATCGATCTCGTAGAACCCGGCTTCCATCACGCTTTCCGGACGGCGTTCCGTCGACTGAATGATCGAACGGCCCAGCGCCGGCACCAGCTTCAGCGAATACACCACTTCAAACAGATCATAGATCGACTGCTTGTTATGGTCGGACAAACAGATCATCTGCACCTTGTTCGCCTGCGCCAGTTTGAAGATCACCTGCAGCAAGTGCGGCGACGACACCACGCCAAACGGGTTGTCGGCAAGCAGCACCTTAGAGGCATTTTCAATCCCGGACATCTTCGCCCGCAGGTACGACAAGACGGCGATAAACATCGCGAAACAGCCGGTATACTGCTCGCCGCCCGACCACTTCATGATCTCCGACCAATGGTCATAGCGCACCTTCTCGCCCGGCACCTGCTGCGGCTTAAACACCTTGATCCGCGCTTCGCCGATCGGGGCGGTGACGTTGAGCAGATGCTTCGAAGACAGCTTGATCCCCAGCCACTTCTCAATGTCATCCTCATCTTCGCCTTTCGTCACCTTGGCCTGCAGCTCTTCGGTCAGCGCATGCAGGTACGAGCTCATCAAGCGCAGCCCTTCCGGCTCTTCCCACTTCTCCTTGAGCTGAATGTCGATCGCCTGCACCTTTTTCCCGCGGTAGTCGATCTTCGTGTACTGCGCGATGCTCTTCAGGTTGTCATAGACCCGGTCAGCATGCTGCAGACAGCGGTGCACCAGCTCTTCCTTCGCCTCTTCCAGCTCCTGACGCTCCAGATGCGCTTTTTCAATGTAAAGGTTCATCATCTCAAAGCACTTCTCAAACACCGGACGCACCTGCTCGATGTCGTTCATATCGCCTTCCGACTTCGAGTCGATCACCGAGCGGATAAACTTCTGCACGATCTTCGACTCATACTTGTCGATCGAGCGTTCAAATCTGTAGAACTCATCGTCCAGCTCGCGGCGGCGTTCGTCCGTCTGCTTCGCAGTCTTCTGCAGCGTCTTGTCGATCTCCGTGACCACAGCGGTCGGCTCATGGGTCAGCTTCTTCGCCCGCTCCTCCGCCAGCTCCAACGGCTCGCATTCGATCGAGTACGCCGACAGCAACGTTTCCGCTTTTTGCAGCAGGCCCTTCACTTCCGCCAGCGACTTCTTGGTCTCCTCCAGCGCGCTTTCGTTCGCCTTGCGCTGCGTCCAGAGCTCGCTGAGCAGTTGCTTCAAGCGCTCCTTCTCCTCGCCGAGATCCACATCGTCGCCATATTGGTAAGCCGGACGGTCGAAGTCCTTTTTCACTTTCTTCTCTTCCGTCTCGATCATGCCTTCGAGCTTCTTCTGCTCCGACTGCAGCACGGTGCGGTCTTTCTCCGCCTGTTTCTTCTCCTGCTGCGACTCCTTCAAACGGCCTTCCCAATACGTCAACTCCGACGCAGGCGGCGCGCTTTGGAAGCCGGCCAGATCCTCTTCCGTCACGAGCTGCTCCTCGATGTAAGCCTGATTCTGGCGGATCGACTCCTCATGGTTCTGAATCAGCCGCACCAGCTCATCGCGCCCCACCGACTTTTGCGCCAACAGGTCTTCCAGCGAGTCGAGCTTGCCCTGCACCATGTCATAGCTGAGCCCTTCCTCAGCAGGCGTGGCTTCCACCACCGCCGAACCGAGGTATTTCTCGCGCTCCTTCTGCAGCGCGGTCGTCTCATTCTCCAGCGAGAACAACGCAGGCATCAGACGGTCTTCCTGCTCGCGGGCATCCTGACGCGTTTTCACCACATCGCGCTGCTCCGCTTTAAACGCCGCTTCCTTGTCCTTCTGCCCGCTGCGCTCCGCCTCTTTCTCCTTGCGCTCGGCGGCGAGTCCGGCGAACGGGTCGAGCAGGCGCAGCTTGTCGCGCAGCTCGTCGAGCTTCTCCCCGTGCTCCTTGATGCTCTTTTTCGCCTCAGCGACTTTGGCGCGAAGTTCAGCAATGTTAATGGTCTGACCTTTAATCTCTTCATCTTTCTCAGCAGCCTTCAGCACCAGCGAGTCCTTCTTGGTCTGCAGGCTGTTCAGCGGGTCTTTCCCATACGTCTCGAAAAAGCGGCTCAGGTCGTCGCTGACCTGCTCGATATGACGGCGCGACTTTTCCACGACGTCCATCTTGCCGATCAGTTCCAGCTCTTCCGCCTCCAAAGAGGTGCGGCGCTTGTTCAGCGAGTCCTGCGACAGGAACGGCGAATACCCGCCATGCAGCGAAACGAATCCGCCCGCACCCAGCTGCAAGACCTGCCCTTCTGTCGCCACCGCCGCTTCAGCCACAGAAGAGAGGGCAAACAAAGGCACCAGACTTTCCACGCGCACGCCTTCCCAGTCCAGACGCGGATCGTGCAGCTTTTTGATCTCCGCATCGCCGAGCAAGAGCGCATACGGCAGCATCGGATTGGCGCGCACATACGTCTCGCGCATCGCTTCCTCCTGCTCCTGCAGCCACTGCGAGCCAAGCACCGCTTCAATGCCCCAGTCGCCAAGCACCTGCTGGAAATACAACAGATCCTGGCTCGGAATGTAATGGTCGCTCTTCAAGAGCTCCATCTTCTCTTCCACCGCGCCTTTTTTCGCCGCCAGCTTGGCGTATTCACGCGCATAGCCTTCGCGTTTTTGCGTCAGGGAGAGCTCGATGTCCGCCTTCGACCCGTGCAGGTCGGAACGGGACAGATCGAGCAGTTCCAAGCGGCCGAGCACCTGCTTCTTGCGCTCTTCATACTCCGTGATCTTACCTTCCGTCTTCTCCTGATCACGCCGTGCGATGCGCAGTTCGTCTTTCGCCGTTTCGATCGCCGTCTGTCCCTGTTCGATCGCCGCTTCCGACGTCTCGATCTCCGCTTCCAGCTCGCGGACGAGGTTCGTCCACTCGATCTCCTTCCAGCGCAGGTCATCACGATGTGTCACCGGCTCTTCGGCGATCTCCTCGCCCAGCGTCTCCGTCACCGCACGCTTCTGCTTCTCGAACTGCTTGAACCAGACCTCAATCTCGCCGCTCGTCTTGGACAGGTCGTTCAGCGCATCGGCCAGCTCAACCAGCTTTTCATCCGCTTCCCGCTCAACGTCCTTCCACTTCTGGCTCTCTTGCTTCTTCGCCGCAAGCTCCGCCTGCAAGCTCTCGACCCGCTCTTGCCAAAGCGTCAAAAACTGCCCGCGATACGTCGACAACTCGGTCAGCAGGTCTTCATTTTGCATATCCAGCCCGGCCAGCGTTTCCTGGTCGCGCGCAAGGCGTTTTTCAAACTCCTTGATCTGCAAAAACTTCGGCACGGCGCGATGCAGCCGCACCTGCTTCTCCGCCTCCATCTCCGCGTCGTCGAGCTCCTCCAAGCGCTGCGTGAACTCCTGCACCGCCAGCTCCGCCTTGCGGAACTGCTCCTTCAGAGCATTCACATCGAGCGACGCCTGCTTGAACTCCTCTTCGCGAATCTGCTCCTTCATGCTGCCGACGACCATCTCCAGCGCCTCGGCCTCTTCCGTCCGCTCGCCAACCATCTCTTCCAGGCGGCCTTTCACGGCGGTGAGCTGCCCTTCCAGTTCGCGCTTGAGTTTGCCCGACTCCGAGTAGCGCTCGACCTTCTCCAGCACCGTGCGCCCCGCCTCTTCGATCACGCGGAATTCTTCCAGATTCTTCTCGATCTGCGGAATCCGCAACAGCTTGTCCTTATAGCGCAAAAACGAGTTCGCCAGATCCTGCGCCTCATCCTCATCCTGGAACAGAGCCTGATCGACCGTCGGAATCAACAGGTTCTCCAGCAGCGACTGCTCCGTCTTGGAGCGGGCGAAAAATCCGTCCATGCCGCCTTCCGACCCGTTGGTGGTACGGATCGCCAGCCACTCTTTTTCATAGATGTTGTACTGGGCCAGATGGTTGATGTACTTGCGGCGGTCATGCTGGGAGAACGTCTGCAGCTTGCGTCCGCCGCCTGTGCCTTCTTTGCGCAGCAGGTTATAGAAATCCCCATACGACAGCACCCGTCCGTCGGTCACCAAAGGCATCTTCACGATCCCAAATTCATCGGCGATCTTGTACTGGTGCGTATACGTAAAGAACTTCAACTCGCCTTCCTCATCGGTAGACTTGGTAAAGCAGAATCCGGTCAGCAAAAACTCGCGCTCCGCAAAGCTGTCCAGTTTCCACTCCACCAAAATATGCCCGGTGTAGCGCTCATGGGCCAGCAGGTCGACCATCCGCCGCGATCCGTACATCGCGCCGGGCAGCGCCGCCTGGGTGACCAGTTGCAGCCACAACGTCTTGCCCCCGCCGTTGGCGAGGTTGAACAGCGTGTTTTTGCCGTGCAGCTTAAACAGCTCATCCGCGTACTGTTTGCCGCCTTTGTCATATTGAATGTTGACCAGTCGAATCCGGTTAATGCTAGGCATAGAAGATCTCCTTTTGCGAAATCAGCGACAAGAGGTCGTTTTTCCGCTTCTGATGCGAGTAATACTTGCGCACCATGTGGTCGAGCTTGTCGGTCGGATGCAGCTCCGAGTCCATCGCCACTTTCGCCAAGCCTTCCTCTTCGAGGAACGACCACACTTTCAGCAGGTACGAGACCCGCGAGTTGCGCCCCATCCGCTGGTTGGTCAACGTCTCGTCAAACGCCGGCATGTTGTGCCAGTACTCGGCGACCTGCTGGAAGTTGAACTCATACTCCTGTGACAGGTAATCGCCGTACTCGCCTGTGCCGACCATGTGCAGCTTCTCCGTCACGTATTGCTCCAGCTCCTCGATCGGCACATACTGGCGGACTTTCGTGTTCAAGTCGTCCGAGTTGTAGAACATGGCGAGCGTCGCCAAAATGATGAAATACGCCACGTACAGCTTCAAGCCCATCGCCACGTTGTCGGAGCGTAAGCCCAGCTTCACGCGCAGCTCTTCGTTCGTATAGCCAAATACTTTATTGTCAATCGCCGGCGTGACATACAGCTTGTCCCCGACGCCCAAGATCTTAATGCCTGCCTCTTTCTCGATCATCTGCGCGACAATCTCCTGCGCAGCAGGGTCTTCCTTATAGGCAAACACGAGGTCGCGGTCCTTCTCGTCGGTCTCGCCTTTTTCCAGCAAGAGCACAAACAGCTGGATCGCCCGCTCCACGCTTTCTTTGCTATACATACAACCCCTCCTTATAAAAACGGAAATTCGACACCGTCCACTCCTCTTCAGCCAGGCGCATGCCCTCGCCTTCCGCCGTTACCATCACCGTGCCGAGCAACTCGTAATCGGGCTCTTCACTGAGCAGTTGAATCAGCAGATACGGCACGTTCGTCTCGTCCCCGTCCAGAATCTTCGCCTTCGTCTCCGCATCGAGCCGGAAGTTGATCGGGCTCATCTGGTGCAGTTGCACCAAAAACGGGTAAAAGTCCCGTGAGTTGACCACATCATACTGCCGGTCGGCCGGCTGTTCGCGCAAGATGTCATGCAAAGTCAGGGACTGCTCGTGCATCAGCGGTTCAAAGATCATCTTCAGATAGCCTTTGTACCGCTCATCCCGGATCGCTTTCAGCTTCGCCTTGGGGTCATCCACGGCGACCGCGACTTCCTCCTGAATGTCGGGCGCCTGCTCTTTGACTTCACGCTCCGGCTTCGGCACCGGCTGCGGGGCAAACGCTTTGTGGATGTTGAAGCGCTTTTTCACGTTCAAGGACAGCATCGGCTCGATCAGCCGCTTCACATTTTCCAGCGACGTGCCCGAGCGCAAGACAGGATCGAGAAACTCGCGCTCAAAGTTGACTTTCGAACGGAAGCCCTGCACGATCCCTTCTTCCAGCGCTTCCAGTACCAGCCCCTGCAGGTCGAGCTTGTCGGTGAGCAGCTTGTTGTGCAGGTTCATCACCTGGTTCAGCCGCTGCGAGATCTCGACGAGCTGATTCATCGTCCGCTCTTGCCCTTCCGTGCCGCGCTGCTCATAGTTGGAGCGCGTGTCGCGCAGCAGATTGTTCAGGTCGTCGAACATCTGCTTTTCCTTCTGAAACTGCTCGCGGATCGCCGACAGCATCGCCTCATAGGCGGGCAGGGAGAACTGCGATACGTCACGCTTGATCGCCATCTTCATCCGTTCCAGCTCTTCGCGCAGTTGGCGCACGTCCAGCCCCAGCGAGGACACGGTGCGGATCGCGTCTTCGAACACGCCTTTTTCGATCTGTTGGCGCAGCAAAATCTGCGAGATCGTGATCCGCAGTTCTTTGTACATCTCGCGCGTTTTAAACAGCAGGTCGAGCCCGGCGTCCGACAACTTGAAGCGGATCTGTCCGCTCGCCACATGATAGGTGCCATTTTCGATCAAGTGAAACGTATGCTTGTCCTCATGTCCTGCTTCCAGATTGCGGTACGTAAATTCAAACGGGCGTCCGTCGTTGCGCAGGTTGGCGAGCAGGTAGCCGGCCAGATCGCGGCTTTCCTCTTCGGTCAGCTGCTTGCCGTACGATTCTGATATCACCCCGCGCAAGAAACGCGCCACGTCGTTATGGTCCGATTCGAGCCGGCCGATCAGCATGTGCTCCAAGATGAGGAGCATCACGCCGACACCTAACGCCAGCAGGTCATATTCCTGATATTTGCGCAGTTCGCGCAGCCGAAACAGCGGATAGAACTCCGCGACGTTTCTCATCCGGTCATGGAAATTTTGCAAAGCACCGTGCAAAAGGAGTCCCTCCTTATCTATCACTCTACCGATTCTACTCCATTTCGACAAAAAAAACTGCCCTTTTTGGGCAGTTTGGTGAGATGTGAACTTTTTACAGAATATCGATTTTTGCAACCAGCGCCAGCAGGACTTGCACCAGCACTTGGATGTTTGCTGCGACATCGGTGTCGGTAGTGATGACTTCGACGTTGCGGGAGTTTTCGATCACTGTACGCTGTTTGTTGACTTGCTTGACTTGAACTTTTTGCAGAAGATCTTGCGTGACCGCTTCTGCTCTATCGCTGTCCGCGATCGTCAGGCTCAGCACGACGGCGATTGCCAGTTGCAGAGCGACTTGCAGGTTGACAGCGGCTTGCGTGTCGGTAGTTTTGACATCAACACCGAAAGAATCTCGGATGATGATTACCTCTTCCGATTTTTGCAGCGTTTTCGATACTTGTGCTGCCTCTTGCACAACTTCATCTTCATTGCACAGCGGGTGTCTCGAGTTAGAATCAAGCGCAGACCAATTCGCCACTTTAAACTGCCTCCTTCCGATAGGGTACCTCAACGTATCACAACGGCTCTGCCGTTTGCTTACATCATATGGGGGCGCGTCTCATTTGGTATGGACAAACGCACTGGGCGAATGCACATTTTTTATGCGTTTGCCTTAGAAAGGAAACGCCCCTGTACAAACAGGGGCAGCTACCAGTACTCCTTGTTACAGCACATCGATCTTCGCAACCAGAGCGAGGAGAACTTGCACCAGTACTTGAATGTTGACGGAAGCGTCGGTGTCGGTGGTGGTGACACGTACACACTTGGAGTTGTCGATGATCAGTTTCTGGCGGTTTTCCTGACGAACTTGGACGCGTTGCAGCAGGTCTTGCGCAATGCCTTCCGCCCGGTTGCTGTCTGCGATGGAGATGGACAGAACAAGCGCGATCGCCAGTTGCAGAGCTGCTTGCAGGTTAACGGACGCTTGCGTGTCGGTCGTCTTGACAGAAACATCGCAGGAGTCCTTGATGTAGATCGACTCGCCGGAGAATTGATCGGTGTCGGACAGTTGCTCTGCCTCTTGTTCAACGATGGCATCGTCGAGGACAGAACCGCGGCCGCGGCCACCGGTGTGCTCCATTTCCAGATCAAGTGCGGACCAGCGTTGTTCAGTGTTTTCGCTCATGACGATTTCCTCCTCAGCCGAGAAGCTGGTAACAGGCGCATCCTCCCAGCGTTTTTGCGCTTTTTTCGGGAAAGCGGTAACCCCGGAACGTTTGCGTGCTTTCGGTTTCAATGTGAACCCTCCTTTTTGCTATACACTATGTCGGGAAGGTCAAATGCGTATGGACATACACCCTGTTTTTGCGCCCAAATTTAAAGCCGTGATGGAAGTCCATCACGGCTTGGGGGTACAACTTTCTTATTTGTCCTTGTCTTTGCGCAGCACCATGCGGCGCTTGCGCTTGGGCGCAGCAGCTTCGTTGTTCAGGGTCGGAGCAGGCGAAGAAGACGGTTCGGCCACGATGCGGCCCGGCGGCGGAGCTTTCGGCTCCAGCTGGACGTTTTTCTCCACGAGGCCTTGTTTCATAAACTCATCCACCTGCCGCTGCAAGTCTTGCACGAGATCGATGATCTCCTGCTTCTGATCGGCTGTCATCTGACGGCGATGCTCCGGCTGGATGCCATGCTTGTTAAACATATCGGCAATGAGCAGTTCGCTCATCCCTTTGGAGATGTGACCCAGTCTTTGTTGCGGTTCCTGCGCTTGCGGCTCTTTCTTATCCGACTCGCTCATTTGCAAACCCTCCTCACAGCATCGTTACCTACAACGTATGCGAAGGGTTTTACTTGCGTTTGCCTTTGTTGGGATTGCTCTTGCCTTTTTTCGGCCCTGTAGCCGCTGCAGGCCTGGGCGTTGCTCCGGGGCGGCGCGTGACGATCTTGCCCTGCTCCAGCCCTTTGGAGAAGATGCGTAAGTCCAGCGCCTTTTCAAATTTCTTGACGATAAATTTCTCATCAGGCGTGAGGATCGAGACCGACACGCCAGACTGGGTGCCGCGTCCGGTACGTCCTGCGCGGTGCACATAGTGTTCCGGGTCGATCGCCGGGTCGTAGTGGAAGACATGGGTCACGCCTTCCACATCCAGCCCGCGCGCGCCAACGTCGGTGGTGATCAAGAGCTGGAACTTGCCGTCACGGAAACCGCTCATCGCCTGTTCGCGCTGAATCTTCGCCGCTTCGCCGGACAGCCCTTCGGCGGTCAGACCGAGCTTGCGCATCTCGGAGACGAGCCACATCAGGCCTTTGTTTTCGTTGACGAAGACCATCGCCCGGTTCACGTCGTACGCGCGCACCAGACGGCGCAAAGTGTCCGGCTTATCCTGCTTGCCGGTCGAGAAGTAGACGTGCTCGATTTTGCCGATCATCGAGCCTGCTTCCGTTTCGAGGAAGACGGGGTCGCGCATCCAGTCTTTGGCGATCTTTTTCGCTTCATCGGAGACGGTCGCCGAGAAGAAGAGCAGTTGGCGGTCGCGCATCGTGCTTTTGACGATCTCGCCGACGTCTTTTAGCGAGCCGAGCTCCAGCATCTGATCCACTTCGTCGATCGTGATCGACTTCACTTCATGGACTTTCATCTTTTTGCGGCCGAGGATTTCTTTGATCCGGCCCGGTGTGCCGACGACGATGTGCGGCTTTTCTTTCAGCTTGTCGATCTGGCGGTCGATGTTCCCGCCGCCGACCAGCGCCAAGGCGCGGATCTCAGAGCCTTCGGTGTATTGTTTGATCGCGCCTTCGATCTGCATGGTCAGCTCGCGGGTCGGCGCGAGGATCAGCACTTGCAGGGCGCGTTTGTCCGCTTCGATCTTCGCCAGCTGCGGGAGCAGGTAGGCGAGCGTCTTGCCCGTGCCGGTGCGGGATTTGCCGACCACGTCCCGGCCTTCGAGGATCAGCGGGATCGCTGCCTCCTGGATCGGCGACGGTGCGGTGATGCCCGCTTTCTCCAGCGCTTTGGTCTGGTACTCCGGCAGTTCATATGTATGGAAAGATGCTGTCATCGTAAATTCCCCTTTCTTGCCACTCTTTGCTATCATACCCGAAACACCGGGAAACAAAAAGACACGAGAGCAGGAACTCTCGTGTACCGTTACCGATATGTGACCGCCTGTTTGCCCATCATCTCCCATGAACGGCGAAACTGCTCCCGGTTGACTCTTTTGCGCTTGCCGTCGAGCGGGTCGTTGATCTCCACCGACTTTTTATTGAAGCCAACGACCAGCACCGCATGTTCATGGAAGGTGGCGGCGACTTGTCCGGTCGGGGAGTTCCAGTACACCCATTGCTTCGTGGTGTCAAAAAAGCTCGTCGTCCAAGCCACGACAGGATGGCCGGACGAGACGCTTTCCAGCACTTTATCAAAATTTTTGCCGGACAGGTCCTGCGCTTTGCCGGGCAGATGGCGGTTGAGCAGTTGGGTCAGCGGGCCATGATAAACGCCGTAGCCTTTCTGCTTGCCGGTGATATCGCCGACAAAGCCGACGTTCGGGTCGCCCCAATAGGTGATGCGGCCCAGTTCGTCCGTTTGGATGGGAGTTGGATCTTTGGCGACTTCTTGTGCGAGCTGCAATCGGCTGACCGGTTTGCCCGCGTGCTGCAAAAGCATGGAGAGGCTGACGACTTCACATCCATTGTCCAGTTCGGGCATCTGACATTGTATCGGCACTTTCATCTGTGCCTGATCTGCCACCGGAGGCCAGGCCGGCCAAAACGGAGGCGATACGGTCACCGCTGCGGCGAGCGCCAAGGCACCCCACATCGCCCATCCCCCCTTCGTGTTTACCGTTCCCTGTTGGAAGCAGAAAAAAACCGGCTCTCCGTGCAGCCGGTTTCGATACATCACCCAAATTTACTCAATCGTTACTCCCCCGGACGGTGTCGGTGGCATTTGGTCTGCCACTTTGACCGCGCCGTTCCCCGCTGTGATGCTCACCAGGAACATCAAGAGAGTACCAACCACAACCCATTTTTTCACTTGCTGTCATCTCCTCATACCAATTTGCTGACTTTTCGTATTGAAATCGACAGCCTTTCGATAGAGGTCTACCGCCCGCGGATCATTTTGCTCATAGAGCTTGTCGGCGATCTCAACGGCAACTTCGTACGCTTCCCGAACCAGTTGGTGCTGCTCGTAGATGGCCAGCACTTCTTCCAGTTTCGCGATGTATTCGGTAAAGTTGCCCTGATCGGCCAATACCCATGCGATTAGACGCGTAGCTAACCCTTTTTCTCGATAAACATTTGTTTGAACTTTATCGGCCATCGAAAGTACTTGGTTACAAATTTCGACAGCACCTGCTAAATCCCCTTCTAAACGGTTGATTGCGGCTATATTAACAAGCGTTTCACAAAGGTAGGCTTCTTCGTTAAGAATTTCGTAGATCTTGCGCGCCCGCTGGTAGTGGGCAAGCGCTTGAGAGGTCTCGCCGTGGTCTTTGTAGAGACTGCCAAGGTTGTTGTTGATCAGGCCAACGTCGAGCAGGAAGGAGTTCTCTTGTGCTTCCCGCAGGCAGGCGAGGTAGATCTCTTTGGCTTTTTCGGTCTCGCCGAGCTTGCGCAGCGGCGTGGCTTTCATGTAGGAGACGCGCAGGCGGTAGAGATGCTTGGAGTAGATGCCGGCGAGCTGCTCAGCTTTTTCCGCGTATCGCAAGGCGCTGCGGTAGTTCTGCATGATGATATGGCAGCGCACGAGGTTGAAAAGGACGCTCAGGCGCACATCGTCTTTGCCTTCGACAAACTGGAACTCTTCGTCGGCGCGGCAGTAGTAGTCGAACGCTGCGACCATGTTCCCGCTCAGTTCGTACGCATGGCCCAGTTCGTACATCAGGAGCAGCTTGTGCGCGGAATCTTGAGGCAGTTCTTGTTCGAAGACGTGCTGGACTTTGTCGATGACCTCGAAGTGTTGCTTGGTGCGGTTGAGCAGTTTGCATTCGACGAGCAGGGCTTCGAGGAATAAGGTGTGATAGCCCATCTCTTCGCTTTGCGTCAGCACTTCGCGGACGTACTGGAATGCTTTGTCTAAGTTGTTGGCTGTGTTGGCATCTTTGGCCAACTGCAGCGTTTCGGTCAGCTCTTCCTGCATGGCATCGAGCATCTCGATGCGCTCGACCGTCACCCCGAGGCGTTCGGCCATGAGTCTGAGGAGGGTGCGTTTGATGTAGGTCTTTCCGTTCTCGGCCTTGCTCAATTGACTCACACTACAAATTCCCTCTGCCAATTCGTCCTGAGTCAGCCCTTTGAGCAATCTGTATTTGCGCAAGTTTTCGCCGATGATCCGATTGCGCCCGTCCACGTCCAATTCTAATGACACCGTACTCACCTCTTTTCTATTTAGCAATTATGCAACAATTATAACAAAGTATGAAAAGAGTTGCCTATCCCCTGATGAAGTAAACGAATGGATACGGATGAAGAACATTACTAAAAGGCAGGCAGGAATTTGACTATCTGTTCTGGGAAATGTAGTAAAATGCTTTTAAATGGGGGTATAAGTTTAATGGGAGTATTCGGTTTTATGAATCTCCGGGTTGGTGACGATTGCATGGACGATGTCGGTGGATTTGTAGGTTGGGGGTATCCTGTATAGGATGCCTTTTGTTTTGACAGGGTATATAAGAATATGCTTATATAAAGATATACTATTTTGTTGTGAGAGGAACGTGATGGGGATGAAAATGCACGTTGCGATTAATGTGCGGGATCTTGAGACTGCTCTTGGTTTTTATAAAAAGCTGTTTGATGCGGAACCGACGAAGGTTCGCCATAATTACGCGAAGTTTGAGTTGGAGGAGCCGGGGCTGCACTTCTCGCTGAATGTGCGGCCGTATGAGTCGCGCGGGGTGATCAATCATTTTGGCTTTCAGGTGGAAAATACGGAAGCTGTGTTGGCGGTGAAACAACGCCTGCAGGATGCCGGTCTGGTTGCTGTGGATGAGATGGGCACGACGTGCTGCTACGCGGTGCAGGATAAGATTTGGGTGACTGATCCGGAAGGCAACGCTTGGGAAGTGTTTTATACGATGGCTGACTCGGAGTTTGAGTCGGCTGAGGAAGGTTTGCGCCCGGACTCTGTTTGCTGCCCGGTGGAGTCTGACCTGATCTCGCTGGAGTAGGTGGTTGGTGATGGATCTTGAGTTGATGGCTGAACTGCATAAGGCGCTGGGGGATAAGACGCGTCTGAAGATCCTCGCGCTATTGAAAACGTCGGAGCTGTGCGTGTGTGAGCTGGTGCCGATTTTGAAGATGACCCAGCCTGCTATTTCTCAGCACATGCGCAAGTTGAAGACCGCCAAGCTGGTGAAGGAACGACGGGCCGGGCAGTGGGTGTTTTATTCGCTGGATGGGGCGGGGTATCCGTTTTTGGAAGGTATTTTGGCGGAGCTGCCGGACTTGAGCGGGGAAGTTCAAAGGCTGAAAGATGAAGGGCTGAAGGTCGTTTGTTGCGACTGAGGTTTTTGGGGGCTGGGTGGTCGGGTCCGGGCGGGGGATACTCCGGGTTCGCGGTTGAAATCTGAAACCTTGATTGAGTAAGAGCTTTTTTTTAGCGGAAGGTTCAAGATTATCAAATCTCACCTCTCCGCATCCCCCGCCCTCCCCCAAGTCTCCCAGGTATCTTGTGTTGGTTTTTTTTAAGGGCAGAAGACCTCCGCCCCTTTTTTCGGGTGGTCTCCATGGTTGGATTTGAGGAGGAAGTTTCTTTTTCCTTTCGGTGGTTCGTGGTATCAATGTTGGTTTGGGACTGGAGTGGAACTCATGACTTGGATGGCCATTATGGCCTTTGCGATTTTTGCTGTGACTTTGGTGTTTGTGATCTGGCAGCCCAGAGGGCTGTCGATTGGGTGGTCGGCGTCGGCGGGCGCTGTGCTGGCTTTGGCCGCCGGTGTGGTGAGCTTGGCTGACGTGTGGACGGTGACCGGCATCGTTTGGAACGCGACGCTGGCGTTTGTGGCGATACTTTTGTTTTCGCTGGTGCTGGACGAGATTGGCTTTTTTGAATGGTCAGCCTTGCACATGGCTCGCTTGGCACGCGGGAACGGAAAGTTGATGTTCGTCTACGTCGTGCTGCTCGGGGCGCTTGTCGCTGCCTTTTTTGCGAATGACGGGGCTGCATTGATTCTGACTCCGATTGTGTTGGCTCAGGTGCGGGCGCTGAAGTTTGATGATCGCATGATTTTGCCGTTTATTATGGCGAGCGGCTTTATTTCGGACACCGCTTCCCTGCCCTTGATCGTTTCGAACCTCGTGAACATCGTGTCGGCCGACGTGTTTGGCATCGGTTTTGTTGAATACGCATCTCGCATGATCGTGCCCAACTTGTTCTCGGTCGCCGCTTCGCTGCTCGTGCTGTACTTCTTTTTCCGCAAAAGCATCCCCGGCCGCTACGATCTGGCCCAGCTGAAAGCCCCTCGCGAGGCAATCAAGGACATGCGCCTGTTCAGGCTGTCCTGGATGATCCTCGCCGTCTTGCTCTCAGGCTACCTGCTCAGCGAGACGCTGGCGATCCCGGTATCGCTGATCGCAGGCGCTGCTGCGCTTCTGTTCCTGCTGGCCGCGAAGCAGAGCGGCAAGGTTGAGACGGGTCGCCTTATTAAGGGCGCTCCGTGGGCGGTCGTGGTCTTCTCGATTGGGATGTATGTGGTTGTCTATGGACTGAAAAATGCCGGCCTGACCGACCTGCTGGCTCTGGTCATCCAGCGCGCTGCGGACAACGGCCTCATGGCTGCCACGCTTGGCATGGGCTTCTTGGCCGCCTTTTTGTCCTCGATCATGAACAACATGCCGACGGTGATGATCGACGCGCTGGCGATTCAGAACACCGTATCGAGCGGCCCGATTCGCGAAGCTTTGATTTATGCCAACGTGATCGGCTCCGATCTGGGGCCGAAAATTACTCCGATCGGGTCGCTGGCCACCTTGCTCTGGCTGCACGTTTTGTCTCAAAAAGGCGTGCGGATCACCTGGGGGCAATATTTTAAGACCGGGATTGTGCTGACCATCCCGACGCTGTTGATCACGCTGCTCGGCCTCGCTTTCTGGCTGACGGTCATTTTGTAAGGAGGCATATTCGATGACTGATAAGAAACCTCTGATCTACTTCCTCTGCACCGGCAACTCGTGCCGCAGCCAGATCGCGGAAGGCTTCGGCAAACACTACGGCGGCGGTGACGTTGACGTCTACAGCGCGGGCATTGAAACGCACGGCCTCAACCCCCGTGCCGTCCAAGTCATGTCGGAAGCCGGCATCGACATCTCCGGTCAAACATCTGATAGGATCGACCCGGAGATTTTGAACCGCGCCGACTACGTGATCACCCTTTGCGGTGACGCCAATGACAAATGCCCGATCACCCCGCCGCACGTGAAACGCCTGCACTGGGGCTTCGAAGACCCGGCGAAAGCAACCGGGTCGGACGAAGAGGTCTGGGCAAAATTTCAAGAAGTCCGCGATGCAATCGGCACCCGCATCCAAGCATTTATCACGGATCTGGAAAAGTAAATCCCTATCATTAACGAGCCTGCCATTTATGGTAGGCTTCTTTTAATGCATTGACTTTTAAAATAACGAAACTGTATATTATAAATGATCAAAATATTCAAATCTAATCGATGCAAAATAGAAGGAGGTACCATCCATGTCTTCAATTCGTCGCAAACGCGTCTGGCTTCCGCTCCTGTCCGTTGTCGTAGCAGGCGCTCTGGCCGTCCCGACGCCGACTCTGACGTCGGCACAATATGTGACCGATCCGCATCTCCTGCAAACGGCGTTTGCCGAAGCGGCTGCCGAGTTTGGCGTTCCGCAAAGCGTCCTGATGTCGGTGGCGTACAACCAGTCCCGCTGGGACAACCACGGCGATCACCCGTCTGTCGCAGGCGGCTATGGCATCATGCACCTGACCGACCTCGAAGGTGAAGCAGCCTCCGACCTGATCGGCCACTCCAAAGGCGATGTGGAGGAGATCGACCGCACACCAGCGGACGACCTCACCCTGCACACGCTCGACACGGCAGCGGAGCTGCTCGGCGTGGACGAGGACGCGCTGAAGTCCGACCCGGAGCAAAACATCCGCGGCGGCGCTGCGCTGCTCGCCGAATACGCTTACGAGACACTGGGCTACCTCCCCGAGAATCCGGCCGACTGGTACGGCGCTGTCGCCAAATACAGCGGTTCCGAATACGCAGACATCGCGTTCGATTTTGCCGATGAAGTGTACGCCACCGTCCAGCGCGGCGAATCGCGCCAGACCGCAGACGGCCAACAAGTCGCACTGGCTGCTGCAAATGTGACCCCGAACAAGAGCACGTCCGACTCGCTGCACCTGCGCAACGCCGAGCAGACGGGCGCAGACTGCCCGAACGGCCTCGCCTGCCGCTTCCTCCCTGCTGCCTACACGCAGTACTCGGCGAGCGCGACCGACTACGGCAACTACGACCTAGCCAACCGTCCGGATGACGGCTTGGATATCAAATACATCATCATCCATGACGTCGAAGGCAGCTACAACTCGGCGATCAAAACGTTCCAATCGAAATCGTACGTTTCTGCCCACTATGTCATCCGCTCGTCCGACGGGCAGATCACCGAAATGCTCCGCCCGGAAAATGTGGGCTGGCACGCCGGCAACTGGTATTTCAACACGCATTCGATCGGCATCGAGCACGAAGGCGTCGCCGTCGAAGGCGCAACCTGGTACACCGAGCAGATGCTGCGCTCGTCGGCGAAACTGGTCAAGTACCTCGCCGAGCGCTACGACATTCCGCTCGACCGCCAGCACATCATCGGCCACGATGACATTCCCGGCCTGACCCCGACCAACCAGCGCGGCATGCACTGGGACCCGGGCGCGTACTTTGACTGGAAGCACTACTTCGATCTGCTCGGCGCACCGTTCAACCCGAGCGGCGCGGACCAAGACAGCAACATCGTGACGATCGCGCCGAACTACCACACCAACACCCCGGTGCTCAGCTACACCGGCGGCAGACTGCTCGAACCGCAATCGGCGAGCTTCGTCTACCTGCGCCAAGCGCCACGTGAAGATGCGCCGCTGATCAGCGACAAAGCCCTGCAGCCAAACGGCACACCGGGCACCACCGCGATCAACGACTGGGGCAACAAAGCATCGACCGGGCAGAGCTTCGTGCAAGCGGACCAGCAAGGCGACTGGACGGCGATCTACGTCGGCGGCCAAAAAGCCTGGTTCCACAACCCGAACGGCCAAAACACCGTCCCCGGCAGCGGCACCGTCATCACGCCGAAAGCCGGCAAGACCTCGATCCCGGTCTACGGCGCGGCCTTCCCGGAAGCGGCCGCCTACGCCAAAGCTGGCGTCCCGGCCCGCCTGAACACCCCGCTCCAATACACCATCCCGTCCGGCCAGCTGTATGTGGCAGGCGAACCGGTCCAGTCCAGCTACTACTACGCCAAGCTCTACAACCAGCCGGACACCTACCGCGTTGTGAAAGGCGAAGATGTGTACTACCAGATCTACTTCAACCACCGCCACGCGTTTGTGAAGGCAAGCGATGTGGATGTCGTGCATGAGTAAGCAAACGCAAGCAACCCCCCGGTGTTCGGGGGGTTTTTACATGATCTGACACACCACCGTTAGGCGATTGACATATCTTGTGTTGAGTATTCCTGCATCAGAAAAAGGAGGAACCCGACACATGTTCGATCCCGTCCCTTACCGCTATGACGGCCACTGGTATGCCCCGGTGGTGTACGCCACCCGTTCCGAAGTTCAAGCAACCAATGAGCACTTGATCGCCAATCTCGCCAAAGCGATCGACGCTGAGAACCACGCGATTCAAATCTACGAGCGTCTGGCACAGCTGACCAATGACCAAGATTACAAACAGATCATCCTCGCCATCCGCAGCGATGAGGTCGGCCATTTCCGCAACTTTTCGCAAATCTACGCGACCCTCACCGGCGGTCAGCAAGCGCCGCTGACCAATCCGCAGCTGCCGGCCAATTTCCTCGACGGGATCGAAGAATCGATTCGCGACGAACTGGACGATTCCAAATTCTATCAGGACACCAGCCTGTTTACCACCGACCCGACGATCAACAGAGCGCTCCTCTACGCCTCGAACGATGAAGCGCGACATGCCACCTGGTTCTCTTACATCTGGAACAAATCGCGCCGCTGATACGGGTTGCGCAACCGTTTGATCTCTTGGCGCAGTTCTGCATATTGCAACCATACATCCCGTGGCACTGACGTGTCACGGGGTGGCGCCATACGTTGAACCTTGTCCACCGGACGAATCGATGATTCCTCCATCTTCTGCACCCCTTGCTCCGGCTCCGGCATCTTCTGCACCTGCAGGGGAACTCCGTACCAGCCGGCCAGCCGCACCACTCGATCGATCATCCGACTTCCCTCCCTTTGCAAAATAGCTATGCAAAGGGCTGGAAACTTATGTATAATAGTTTCCAATTACCTAGATTCGAAGAGTGGAAAGGTGGTGCAAGACATGAAGATTGGATTAGTCCGGCACTTTCGAGTGAAGAAAGACTTCCCGACCCAACTGGTCACGCCAAGCGAAGTGACGCAATGGCTGGACGAGTACGAGCACACCGACGTGGAGATCGCGACCACCGACCTCGGCGGCATCGACTGGAAACGCTGCTTCGCCAGCGACCTGCCCCGCGCCGCCAAGACGGCCGAGACGATCTACAACGGCCCGATCACCCAGCTGCAGGAGTTGCGCGAAGTGCGCCCCATGCCGATCACCAACCGCAACATCAAGCTGCCGTTCATGCTGTGGGGAGCGCTGGTGCGCGTCGCCTGGATGCTCAACCACAAGTCCCAGCCCGAGCCGCCCAAGGAGATCGAGGCGCGCCTCGCCGCCGTGCTCGACAACATCCTCGCCCAAGGCGAAGACGACGTCCTGATCGTCTCCCACGCCGCCTGCATGATGTTCATGCAAAAGGAGCTCCGCAAGCGCGGCTTCCAAGGCCCCAAGCTCGGGACTCCGGAGAATGGCAAGCTGTACGTGTTTGAAAAGTAAAAAGCGACTCGCGTGCTGTCCGGCACCCGAGTCGCTTTTTGCTGATTAGAAGTCCTTGACTTTATTTCGATCCACATAGAACGAGATCTGCAGATCCTCGTTGGAACGGCTCACCACATCATCGAGTTGTGCTGTGTCAAATGTAGCCGAGTAATAGTTGATCAAGTTTACCTGGTACACCAGATACGTCGGATTCGATTCCATTATTCGGAAAGAATTTGCATGAAACTGATCCGAGCCCAGATACTGCATCGTCTTCCCGGAGACGGCAGCCCGCACTTCAAAGCGGTTTTCCGCGACAAACTTCACAAGCCGTCTGGGCAGTTCGAGTTCCACTACATATTCAATCCCCGGAAGCACGCTGCCGTCCACATCGGTCATGGTGGCCGTCCGTGCTGTCACGCCGCGCAATTGCACACCCGTTACAAAATCAGTCTCCATCTTTACCTGCTCCGGCTCTTTCAGCACCGGCTTGCCATCCTGAACCGGCGCAGAAACAGGTTCCGACGCCGGAGCCCCGCTGAACGCATTGCCTAGCAGAAGCGACAGTCCCAACACAACGACAACTCCGACAACCGACACCCATTTCTGATTCACCGCTGGTCACCCCAACTTCACATAGTCCTCCACGTCCCGCACCAACACATCGAGCGACTGCTGCCAGAAGCGTTCGTCGGTCAAATCCACCCCGAGATGCTTCCGCGCCAGCTCCTCCATGTTCATGCAGCCCGTGTCCTGCAAAAAGTCCGCATACTGCGCGGCCGTCAGCTCACCCTTTTCCATCCCCAGCGCGTAAAGTCCTGCCGAGAACAGATAGCCGAGCATGTATTGATAGTTATAAAAAGGCCGTTCGCTCAAATAAAACAAATTGTTGCTGATCCAATGCCCCGGCGTGTACCCGGCCAATGCATCCTGATACACCCCGCGCTGCACATCAATCATCATTTCATCTAATTGTGCCGCCGACAGCACATCCTGCTTGCGCACTTCACAGAGCCGCTTTTCAAACAGGAAGTTCACATACGGCTTGACCAGGTACTGGAACGTGTTGCGCACTTTTTCGCCAAGCATAGCCGCTTTTTCCGGCCCGTCCGGCAAAGCGGAAAGATACCCGTTGGTCAGCAGCAGCTCCGAAAACGTCGACGCGATCTCCGCCATCGAAGTCGGCACCTTCTGCGCCAAAGGCGGCTGTTTGGACAGCTCATGGTAGTGGTAGGCATGCCCCAGCTCATGTGCGAGCAGCGACACGCACTGATACATACCTCTGAAGGTGGTAAACACGCGCTGTTCCTTCGCCACCGGCAACTGTGTGCAGAAGATAATATTCGACTTGCCCAAGCGCTCGTCTGCCTCGATCCAGCGCTTCGCCACCGCTTCCCGCACATAGTCGGCCATCACCGGGCTAAACCGCTCAAAGTGCGAGAGGATCAGCTCCAGCCCCGCTTCATAGGAGATCGCCGTGACTGCCTTCTGCCCCGGCGGCGCCATCACGTCCTCTTCCCCGATCCGCTCCACACCGAGCAGTCTCGCCTGCTTTTCAAAATAAGGCACAAAACGCGGCAAATTCCGCTCCACCGCCTGGCAAAGCGCTTGGAGTGTCGCCTCTGAAACACGGTTGACCTGCAGCGTCTCATGCAACGGATTCTCCCACCCGCGTTTCTGAAACGTCTGCATACGCAACCCGATCACCTGATTCAGCACCATCGCATACAGCTCCGCATCGGGTGCCAAAGCGTCGGCCAGCTTCACAGCCAGCTCCTTGCGCAACGCCGGGTCGGGATGTGACGTGAACAGCATCTGAAACGCAAAACCCCCGGAGACGGTGGTCTCCTCGCCCCCGATGTTCATTGTAAGGCGCACCCGCTGCACCATCGCCTGCCGCATCCTCGACCACGACTTCGCCCCGTTGCCTGCGAACTCGACCAGCATCGTCTCCAGCTCAGGAGAGAGGCGTTCGGATGCTTGCTTGCGTCGTTCCTGCAGGTAGAAGGTGTCGTTAATGACCGCCTCGTCTGTTAGTAGAAGCAGACGATCCACTTCGATATATAAAGTCTTGAGCATCCCCATGAGACCGGAACTCCGCCTCTGCACCGCTGCCCTTTCCCGATCCGCCGTGTCCTCGCTCATCCAGCACATCGCATACGACTGCGCCTGATTCACCTCAGCGTCCAAACGCCCGATGTCTTCCAGCGTTTGTTTAAAGGCAGCTATTTCTTGGTCGGTCTGCGGCGCGGGCATGTTTTGAAGTGCAGTGCGTTTGTTGCGCACTTCCGCCTCCAAGCTTGCCAGCACCTCCGCAAACTCAACCTGATACAGAGACTCCAAGTCCCATTTTTGCTCAATCACTTTGTACATGTAATTCCTCCAATTCAAATAAATACAAGTCTAACAGAAAATTCCAAACAGTCAATGTACGACTTGTCTTTTTGAAAGGAGCAGTCCGATAAGAAAACTGCTGCGGGTAAAAGGTAGGATTGCTGCGTCCATACTAGAAAAGCCGGGCAGTTGTATGCCCGGCTTCCCTCTTCCTACAGTAAGCTACGGACGCTCTAAGCGGCGCACCCGACGTTCCAGTTCATTGATCTCCCTTTGTTGGCGCTCTACCTGACGCTCCAGCCGTTCCACGCGCTGCGCCACGTTCCCGCCTACGCCAATCCCCGGAGGCGGATACCCTGGGCCAGGTGCCGGTACGGGACCACCTTGCCCGACCGGAATGTAAAGAGTCTGCCCCGCGAACAGTTGGAGCGGATTCGTAATGTGATTCGCAACCATGATCGTCTGCACCGGCACGCCAAACCGCGCTGCGATCGCATACAGGTTATCGCCAGGTCTCACCGTATATTGCATGTTCCGCAAAACCTCCCAAGGTCAATTGTCCTTGTAGTGTATGTGCCGGGGGATGCTTGGGTGTTTGTACGAAGAGGTGGGGATGAGCCTATTCTTGAGTGAGTTTGTTGGTATAGTAAGCCTTGCTTCCTTGTTGCGGAAGGGAACGCTCAAACGCTTCGTCTGGCGTGTCATTGATGAGCTCGTCCAAGAACTTTTCCATTAACTCCGTAGAGTTCGGCAGAAAAGGAAGCGCGCCGATGTTCACTTTCTTGATACTTTTGTAAAAATGGTGTTCGGCAAATTCTGCTTCATTGTGATACGGGAAAAGCACGTATGCACCGAACATACTTCTTTCATAGAATCCGCCTTCCGCACTCACAATCGCGTCACGGTATCGGTGCATTGTGTTGATGTCGTCTTCCTCCGGCCCCGGTGTTGAGTACCCTCTTTGATAGTTCGTGCCACTATAGGCAGGATTGAGACGATACTTCGCATCAAAGACGTATTTGTACTCAATGGGCGAGTTGTGCTTTTTCAGTGCAAAAACGTTGTCCGGCTTTTGCGACAGTGTTGGGTGTTTGTATGAGATGTCGCCTTCAGGCAGCGCGTTGTAGAACAGCGAGAACTTCTCCCCAGTTTGCGGATGACGGAATGTGACGCTGGCGCTGCGCTTTTTGTCCAAGCGGACGAATACACCCTTCCGATCCACACGGAGAATATTTTGAGAAACTAGATCGTATTTGGTTTTCAACAGCTCATGAATTTTCAAGAAACACCAATACTCATAGAGCTGTGCCACGTCTTTGAGCGACATTTGATAGAAGTCGCCTTGCAACGTGAGCCCCTTTGTCAGCAACAAGTACAGCCGATACACGTCGCGATATCCCGGTGCCATTTGCAGAACCAGTGTAAGCGACATGTGGCTCATCTCCCCGACCTCTTGCAAAAAATCGAGTCGGAGCAGACGGTCTACTTGTCTCTGATAGCGATCAATGAGCCCTACTTTGTCCTTCTGCGCTGGTGAAAGTCCGTTTTGACGCCGATGATAGCTGTTGCCTGATACACCTTTACGAAGCGCTTTTAGACGGTCTACGATCCGAGTGAGCGCCCATCGTATAAAACGGTTTTCAACCGTATCATAGCTGGTACGACGTTTGGTCTCGATCAGTTTGGCAGGATTGTATCTGTCTGCACCGATTCTGATGACCCCTTGATCATGTTTGGACAGTAGGTGCGGTCGCTTTTCGAGATAGGAGATATTCTCCTTGCCTGCTCGTTTGACTTTATCCGCAGACACCACGCGGTTCTCTTTTTCCAAACGGTGGTGAGGCATCTTTTGAATGCGTTCCACCGCCCGGACCAGTTCATCAAAATGCGGCCTGAGCACCGAGAAAAACTCAGTTAGACTTTGACTTTGTGTGTTGCGCAATCCAGCGGTACTGTACGTTTTTCGCATGAAGTCAAACGCGAGGTTATGCACTTGCCGGTTCACGTCGTCGCGGATCGCTTCGTAGTCATTTTTGTAGTCCATTTTGGATGGGAAAATTTCGAGTTGGACTCTTAAGATCGTCTCCCCTGCAAGACGTATTTCAAAGTCTGTATACCCTACTTCATTTCGGAAGTTGAGCACACCTGAGAGGATGTTACGCCCACGCGGCTTAATGGCTTGACGTAAGGCATGGTCTTGGTGAAAGAACTCTAGTTGTACATCCGCGTTCTTTTCAATCAAGACCTCGTACCCTTGGTATTCGTAAAAACAGGGTAACGCTCGATGGGTGTCCAAATCCTCAAGCTGTCCAGTCATCGGTGAAAAGATCTGCTTCTTCTCAACCTCTATCCGTCCAGAGACAGGCACTACCGAGATGGCTGCATCCACCCAGGCCACTTCTTCTCGATGGAGTTGCAGCGCTTCGACAGTTGGGTGAAACGGCTTACCTATCAGATAGAGATTGAACAGATTCGTCTCAACAAACAGCAGCGTTTCATCTTGGTTCCTACGCGAGCCAGAACGAGGTGAATCCATCCTCTTCTAACCTCCGTAGCATGAATGCGATTTTTTGTGAACTTTGCTTGTAGGCAAAGCTGTCAAAGCGAGTTTCATCCGTTCCGAAGACGAGGTTGTACAGTTCGGAGTCTTCTTCCATTAGATGATCCGCTTTGTATTTCCTGATGTCTCTCGTTGTAAGGTTGAGGAGTTCGACTAGAGTGTTTCTCACGCTTTGACTGCTGCCCTGAATTCGAGGGAGAATCTTCTGACACAGTTGAATATCAAACGCGTCCGATTCATCAAGTAACTCGAATCGCTTGTTGTAGGTTAAATAGAAGCAAATCGCATCACGAATCCGATAGCCCACGTGGGCATTGATCTGCTCAAGTATTTTGTTGACTTTGGCGAGTTTCTCAACGCTTGCTCTTAGGTATGGATGATAGTCTTGTGCGTCTTTGATGTTGAGGTAATCGCTTCGCAGGAAAGATTGATGTACTTGAATGACTTCGACATCTTCTTCATCACCAATGCTGAAATCATACATGTCGGTTAAGTCAATATGATTGAACTCAATCGTGTTAGCGCGGTCGAGCACCTTTTTACTAAACGGATGTGTCGTCTCGTCCATATTGACGGTGCCGATGATGTAGACGTTTTCCGGGATACACAGGTCTATATCCCCTTCTTCGCATGGCAGCGTGACTACTTTTCCGGTTGTGATGCGCTTGGTTTGGTTGTCATCTTCGATCCACTCTTGTGTTTCCATCAAGCTCAAGAGGTCACTGAAGTAGTGCTCGACGCGAGCTAAGTTCATTTCATCCAAGCAGATAAAATAGGGCTTGAATTGGTTCTCAGGTTTCGAAGCCCGCTCTAAAACTTCAGTCAGGCGTCCCTTCACAAAGTCCCCTGATAAATCCCGATAACCGATCAGATCGGACGGATCGCTCCAGTCCGGACGAACTGGGATTAACTCGAATTGGCCGTTTTCACTTGTCGCGCCTACCGCTTCTGCGAAGAGCTTCACCAACTTGGTCTTCCCTGTACCAGATATCCCCGCAAGGATGACGAATGGCTTTGATTTCAAAGAAAGGAAGAAGTTCTCGATCAGAAATTCGGGGTAGGAAAAGCCTTGCTGCTTGATAAACTGTGCGATGCCAGACAGTGTAACCTTCACTTCCTGATCTTGAATGTTCCGAAATTCAGGTTGGGGCTGCGGGCTATCGTCCACTCCGACTTTCTGATCCACCAGCTCTTTATATGCCTTTACCAGATCGAAAAGGTCTTTCTTAAGCTGCTGCTCGTCTGGAACTTGTCCCTTCTGATAGCACTTATGAGCTATGACGCCTACCAAGTAGTTCGAATCCGAATATCTTTCGTCAGCCTGGACAAGATCGCTTTTCTCAAAGCCTTCGAGTTGAATTTTGTCTCGAAGTTGTCCCACCTGCTCCTTAAGAATATTCCGTCCAAATTCTTTGCCATATTCTCTAAGGGGCTGGTCACTATGTTTAAGCGTCAAATAGACAGCATTTGAGTCTGCCGAGAAGATGTAGCAAATGTAATACCCTTTTGGTGTCGTCTCCGTGATACGGGTATCCATAATCGCAATCCAAGGCATATTCGCCCAAGCAGGGCGGCCTGCTGATCCTTGAATCTTGTATTCATTGAATCGGAAAAAGTTGAAGCTCTCCAGTCTGGCAGGAATTCGTTTCGAGATCACATCCGCAATCGGATGCCCGCCTCGGGCGGATATCTTGGCAGTTGGGTACTCCTGGAGCACCTTTTCGAAGAGGCTCTTTAATGAAACTGTTTCCATGGTTCGAAGATCGACATCAAGCTCACGTTGCGCTTCCGTTTGAAGTTCATGAATCACTTCTTCATTCATCTGCTCCCAGACATCCGCGCGAAATCGGATAAGATCAGCACTCCGTTCAACATCGAGTACCCGTCTTAGAGCAAGAATCGGTGAATCCAATACGAGATTAAGTTGACCAATGGTTGCTTCGCCCCAACTTCTCATCTCACTTAACGGCTCATCAACGGGGAGCCCGTGTGATTCTCGAGTCTTATAAAAAGATGCAAAGCTATCTCGTACTTTGGTGTAGGAAGCTGAACCCGTCGATAAATCCAAATTGGTCAGAACTGATTGGATCAGCACCATTTTGTATGTTTTGTTTCGTTGCTTGAACAGGTTTTGCAAAACAACAGGCAAAGTCATGGTCTTACTCCTCCACCCTTTCCAGGTACAGTCGCTTATCAAATCCGCCACGTTCTTCTGCTTTTTTGGCACGAACAACCATGAGCTCTTCTTCGGACGCACCGTGAACTTTCCCCAGAGCAAAGATAACTTCTAAAAGATCGGCCAGTTCTTCAACGCTGTCCTTTGCTTCTTCGGCAGCAAGGTACTCTTGCATCTCTTCTTGGAGCTTAGTGCGAAGTTCGCTCTTGTAACCTTCGTCATCTAAAACGGTATGGATCGGCGTGCGACCGTTCTTTTCAATAATTTCGGGGATACGGTCTCGGACGAGTTTATTGTAAGTTGGCATGTATTACTGCTCCTTCATCATTTTTGATGGCTTTTAAGATTAGTATAACAAAAAGCCTGGCAGCAACTGTCAGGAATGCGACAATTTCTTGTTTTCGAATCTTTTCTTCATCAGACACCTTCCACTTGAAATGTTGCCTACTACTTCTTTAGGAAGGAGGATTAGTTCCCTCTTCGTGAAGCAGGGCAATTATGATATTGTTGTTGCTGCCAAGCCAAAAGACGGCAATCATGTCCAAATACTCTGTTCGTCCGATGTATTATAAAGTTTCTGATAGGCTAAAATATCCATTATTTCGTCTTTACATCCCTAAAATAACGCTGATGATCTATTTTGTCTGTTTAATATGGCACTCTGTACAGTGTCGACCGACTTTATTGCGTTTTTTGCCAACTTCACACGCTTGTCTGGGCACCCATTCTCCCCCAGTGGAGAGACCCGGGAGACTCGTCCCATGCACCCCAACTTTCACCGCGAGACAGGCAAAAAAGGATTGCTGGGTTTTGAATAGTTTGTATACCAGTCAAGCCTAAATCCACGCTTCGCGGCCTTGACTTTCTTACAGTGGTCATCTTCACTGTCATATCTCAGACGTTTCTTACCGTCAACCTTTGGACATTATGACTTAACTAAAACATAAAGAGTGCAGGATTTCTCCTGCACTCTTTACTCATAAATTTAATGATCCGAGATATTTGTGACTACCGTAGTTACCGCATTTATCGTCGACCAGGAAATCAACTTCATATGAGTCACTGGAAACATATATATTTATCTTGTTATTTAAGCACTCAAAAATAATATCGCCTGCCGAGTTTTGTGTTATTTTGTTGTAGCCTTGGTAGTAGTTCAAATGTTTAGACGGCGCTTCGCCGATGATGATTATTTTGGGTTTAATTTTATCCAATATCTCTTTAGGAACTTTGCCGCTTTCGCGTCCATGGTGAGGGGCAAAAAGGATATCTACTTCTGACCAGTTTACCTCATCCTTGATCTTCTCCATAAAGTCTGTTTCTAAATCACCCATCCACAAAGCCTTTACTCCGTCCTCTAAACTGTACTTAATTATTGCAGATATATTATTGGGGCTTTCTCCATTTTTCGCTTTTGCTAAAGCGTCCTTAAAATCGCTATTGTCTGTATCTGGCCACAAGATGCTAACACCTGAACTTCCTCGTTCCTCATCTTGTTGATTCATCCATCTTCTACTGCATCCCTTATAGATATAAAAGGCCTTATTAGAATCCCGCAATTCACAGTATTTAATAAAGTCCTTACTTTCATCTGCCTTGGTTGCCTCATTTTTAACACAATAAAAATTTGCAATTCCCATCTTCTCTTCAATATATTCAAGCCCGCAGATATGATCTTCATCGGGGTGGGTAGAAATAAATCTGATGATCCCCTTATTCTTTGACTCGGAAATCAGTTCGTTAACAATGGTCTCCTTATTGTCATCAGACAGATAAGTGTCAATGATCGTGAAATTGTCGGTGTCATGTTTAATATAAAACATATCGCCTCTTCCAACAGAAAATGACTTGATAATACTCATAATTCACACGCTCCATTCTTTTTTTTACTCATCACAAACTTCTAACAAAGTACGGGCATAAGCCTTTGCTTTCGAATGTACTGTCTCTTCAGTGAGAAAGACCAAAAAGAAAGTAATAATTATAGTAACAGCAAAGGAAAGCCATACTTCCGGCGGAACAGCCTTGACTTCAAAATTATACTTTTTGTACATTAAAAAAACAGATCCAAAAAACACCGCCGAATTTAGCGTTAATCCCAAGGGTTTCATAGCCCATAGATTTCTAGTAAAGCCATAGCTGATATTATCCTGATACAACAACTTGTATTTTTGAGTATCCCTTGTTTTGTTTAGAAGCCATTTTACCGAGGATCTATAAATTGTATCAGCAGCAGCAGGATCAGCAGATTCTTCTTGCGGAGTAGGGATGACCAGATTGGGAACATGGACAGAAAGGTACTGATGGTATCTTTTCTTTGTATGCTCATCAACCGTTGAATCGCTGTGACGCAAGAATCTTTCACTTGGCATCCCTCTCCACTTGGTAATAAGCGTATCCTGTTTTCTCTTACCGACTTGTCTTGAAAACTTCCCCAAAAAATAGGTTATCCCCAAGAAAAAGATTGAGCTTAATGCCGCTGACAAAAAATCTCTTAAATACGGGAACAAACAATAGGTTGCAACTAACGTTGGCAAGATAATGATTAGTGCCGGATATATCCGTGCTTTTCTTTCATATGGATCGAAGAGATCTTGAAACAAATCCATATTTCCACTCTCCATTTCTATGATGGTAATATCTATAAAAATAGTACAAGAAGAAGGACTAGTAGTCAATCGAACAATTTAGTTATTTTTATATTTTGTTCACATTTGTTAGCACCTAATATCAATTCTGTTTTGAGCCATCTTATTGAGATAAAATACCAAACAAATATCCAGGGATTAAAACTAGATTCCTCGCTCAACATTTATTGTGGTATGAGCTTGCTTGATCGCACCAAAAAGCCTGACAGATAAACTGTCAGGCTTCATGGCTTATAACGCAATGCCCCGCTTCAACATTGCTTGTCTTGTATACCCTCGAATCTCTTGCATCACACCAACTGCTGTTTTCAAATCCCCTTCGTTCTTGTAAACCTCTGCAAGTTCGCTCATGGTGTCTCCCCATTCGCCTAACTCATCTGTATGTTTGAACCGATCTGCCGACTTTTGAAAACGGCGAATGGCTTCGTCACGCTGCCCCTTTTGCACGGCGATTCGCCCGTACAAGCGGTGGACACGTGCCTGGTAGATGTGCAGCTCTGGGAGGAGTTTACGCGCTTGATAGCAGGCTTCCTCGGCTTCTGGGAGGTCGTTTTGCTGGAGCAACAGAGTAGCGAGCTCGACGGAGGCCATGCCGGCTTCTTCTTGCTTGCCGAGGGTGAGGAGGTTGGTGATCGCACCTTGGAGCATCGTTATCGCCTCCCCTTCCCGGCCTGTCTGGCCGTAGAGGACGGCGCAGGTGGCTTGGAGTTTGACTGTCATGACGATGTTGTTGAGGCTTTCGTAGATGTGGACGGCTTTCTCGGAGTATTCGGCTGCTTTGTCGAGGTCGTTGAGTTTATGGTAGGAGATCCCGAGGTTGAGGTAGACGTTGCCCATCTCTTGCAGGCTGTCCATTTTGTCGTAAAGGGCGGAGGATCTGCCGTAATAGCCGAGCGCATCGTGGAGCTTGCCTGATTTGAAATAGGCGTCGCCGAGGTCGTAGAGGATGCCTGCTTGCAGGTAGATGTCGGGCTCTTCCATTTTGTCCGACTCATCGTACGCCTTGTGCCAGTGGAAGGCGGCGAGTTGGTAGCGTTTGCGGTTTAGTTCAAGTCGCCCTAGACTGCGATAGACACGGGCGGACAGATGGGTGTCGCTTTTGAGGAACGCCGTTTCCAGCACGCGGCTGAGGATGCTGTCGGCGTCGGTGTAACGTTTGGTATGGATGTAGCATTCCGCCAGGTCAAACAGGATGTCGGTCTCAGGGATTTGAGCTTGGGAGGCGGATTGCAGCTGTTCGAGGAATGGGATCGCTGCGGTGTAGTCTTGGGCGGAGACCATGGCTCTGGCCATTTTGTAGGTGCTGAGGAATTCTTGGTTGAGGTCTACGTCCGTCAAGAGATGTTCGAGCGGGACTTCGAGGCGGTCGGCGATGCCGTATAGGATTTTATAGGACGGGCGGGCTCGGTCGGATTCAATCTGGGAGATCATGCTGGGCGTGCAAAGCTGTTTAGCAAGTTCGATCTGGGTCATGCGCTTTTGCAGGCGCAGGTGTTTGATCTTTTGACCAAGTGAATACATGTTATATCACTCCTGTCCGGTAGTATTATAAGTTTTATGCATTTGTTTGGTTGGTTGTTTTTACTAAAGTTAGTATAGGAAATTGATTTCCTTGGACACAAGAATTAATCGATTGGACTTTGCAATTGGTAGTTGTGAAATTTATTCGGTGTTTGTGAGAGGTTGTTTAGTTTGTGTATCCCTTTTGTTTATAGTGTGGTATATACTAGATTTATTGCAAGTGGAGAAACGGAGGTTGGATGCTGTGGAAAACGGGACGGTCGAGACGATTGGTCAGAAGATTAAGCGTCTGCGTTTGGAGAAAGGCATGACGCAGGGGGAAGTTGCGGACGGGTTTGTGACGATCTCGATGATCAGCCAGTTGGAGCGGGATCGGAATACGGCGTCGGTGGAGCTGCTGCAGCATTTGGCGCGTAGACTGCAAGTGCCTTTGCATGAGCTGGTGGAAGATGAAGTGGAGCAGATGGAGAAGGCTTGTCTGCAGAAGCTGGTGAAGGTGTATTTGGAGACGAAGCAGCCGACAGAAGCGGAGCCGCTTTTGCTGAAGCTGCGGGGGCGGTCGGATCTGTCGCAGGCGGAGACGATTGAACTGACGGTGGAGATGGGCGAGTGTTTGTACCAGCAAGGGCGGTATGAGGAGGCCATGGGGGAATTGTTGCCGCTGGCGGAAGAGTTGGAAGCGGTGAACTATGATGATGCTCATGTGCTGGCGTTGGTGCGGTATACGGTGGGGAATGTGTATTATGGACTGCAGAGCTATACGAACGCTTTGTATAATTATAGGAAGGCGTTCGATTACACGTTTCGTTTTGGCACGTTTGATGTGATGGCTGCGCGGATTTCTTATAATGTAGGGATCACGCTGCAATTGATCGGTCATGCGGAGGAATCGATTTATTATCTTGATAAGGCATATGGCGTTTTCCAGCATCACGACGATCTTTACAAGCTCGCAGCTACAATTTTTGCTCAGGGCATCACGTATCGAAACATCAAGGATTATAAGCGTGCAGCGGATCACTTCAGCCATGCAAAAGGGCTTTTCAATGCTCTGAATTTACGACAGGCCACTTTCAAGGTTCAGCGTACGATTGCTTCAACGATTACAGCGAAAGAAAATCCCGCATTGGCTGTTAAGCAGTTAGAGGACTGCATCCCAGCTTTTCAGGAAGAGAAGGACTTTTCATCGCTCATCATGATCTATGCGAAGCTGGCGGAAATCCATATCTCACAGAACAACCTGGACGATGCGCTCCGAGCGTTAGCTTTAGGAGAAGCAACGATTAAAGAAAATGATCGCGAAATGACTCAAGATGCCGGTGTTTGCTTCCAGATTTACGCGAAGTGTCATTTGAAAAGCGAGAACTTCCATAGCGCGATAACTTATGCTTTAAAATCAGCCTCTTTGTTTGATACAATTGGTTTATTAACAGATCAGGTCTGCTCGTTGCAAATTGCTTGTGACGCATACACAGCACTTGATGATTTCAAGCAAGCCTTTTTGTTGGAACGAAAGTCTAACCTGCTGTTACTACAAATGAGTGGAAAGAGGGAGAGCATCATATGAAACGATTGATGTGTGTTCTTTTGCTTGCAGGTCTTGTTTTTGGAGTCGGGTCTTCCCTATCCGACACGCAACACTTGGCATCACTTGAGCCCCCGATTGGGCCGCTTGTTATTGCGAATAGCTAATGAAAGAAACCACCTACCCCAGTGGAGTAGGTGGTTTCTTGTTTACCCCTTGATCAATTCATTAACTTGAGGTGTGATGAGCATATTTGGAAATTGTACAATTCGACGATTTATACCGAAGCACTTTACCCTTCTATCAGGTTTCGGCTTCCAAACTTTTATATCATCCGCTTTTTTCGCCAGCTTCAGTGCTGTTCCTGCAGCTATGCCGGCAGCAAGACCTGCCTTAAGGACTCCTCCGCCTGGGATGATGGCAGTGGCACCTGCGATGGCTCGATCCCAGAAGCCGAGCTTTTCACCTGTAATCAGATCGTAGCCGGTGATGGCTTCGACGGCAGACTTGATATTGCCTAAGACTGATGTGGAGTCGACGCCCATCGCGCGATGATCTGGAACATGGTCGTTATCTCTGCTGGTGACATGCCTGTCTTCTCGAGCAGGGCCGCGATCCGGCCGTCTTTATTCATCCACGACGGGAGCGACGGCGGTTGCCCCAGTCGTCGGGGTTGGGGGAGTAGCCGCAGCGGAGGTCACCGTTGTCGTCTTCGTAGCACGGCGCATGGCCGCTTGGGTCGGTGATGTTGATCGGGTTGTTCAGGGCGTACGCATAACGGTTCAGCGTCTGCGGGAGATCGCCGAGACCCGTCCAACTGTCTTGTGTCGTGAAGCGTCCGACAGACGGGCTGTACCAGCGGGCGCTGTAGTCCATGAGGCTTGCTTTGATGTCATAGCATTTGTTGGTCAGACCAACTTGGTTGTACGGCGTCCAGAACTGGTTAAACACGCCGCCGAACGATCTAGCGGTCTAATCAGCACTTACTCGAAGTATTTGGACATGCATAAGAAAAGCTGATGCCTGTTTGTGCAGACATCAGCTTTTTTTAAGACTAGGATTTAGCTTCTGGTGTCACCAGTTTTACAAACCTTTCAATTATCAAAAGATACTCTTACGACCAAAATCGACCAAGTCAGGGTCAGAAACTTCAAGTTCACTTTCAAAAGCGTCCCAACCGAATTTTTTTATATAGTCTGATTCTTCTCGTGTTATCGGGACTAACCATGATTGAACAAACGAGGACCCGTCAGATATAAATGTTTGAAAAGAGTCTGGAAAATATACTGGAATAGTTACATACAGTGCTTCCAAACTTGAAGCTTCAAACAATTCCCCATAAGGGCCAAATAGATCCCCTCGTAGTATTGCTTGTTTATTTCTTAGTGCATTTAATCCAACATATTGAAGGATCGAAGGAATATTCTTATCCCCGAATGATGAGTATGTGACTAAGAATATCTCCTGTCTTATTTCTTTATTGGATACTGGAGAGCGCAGTGGTTGATTGCTTAATCCTAATGTGGAATAGGTAACCGTCCCCGAGAAAGGGCCTCCACTATATTTTACAACTTGGAATGGAAGACTCTCTCCCTTGTCATCTGTACTCCACCCGTATTGGATTTTCCCCAGATGTTCTTCTAGAAATTGAACGTAGTTATTCATCTTACCTCCTATTCCCTGCACTTCTATTGCAAGAAGGACACTCGAGATCAACGCCATCCTGGTAGTTGTCCAAGACTTCCTTCCGAGTGACATCCGCTGGAAACTCGCGTTTTGTCCAAGGTGGGGTATGATTGATATCCCAATCACGGTCTTGGCCTGAAAAAGGTTTTACAGTCACTTCTTTGTTACAGGTAGGACATAATTTTCCACCATTAGGTCCTGGTTTAGCATTATCCCACGCTTCTCGTACCGTTCCCTTTCTAAAGCCACCGCGAGAAGTAACTTGTCCTTTTTCATTTGTACCTTTCAAGGTAGTTAAAACTTGGCCAGTCCCCTTAATCTCACAAACCTCATTATGCACCCAAATCTTCAAATCCGACACAAAGTACGAATGGAATTTCTCTACGCTGAAGTTGTAGACTTTGGTCTGTTTCTTCTCAACCTCAATCTTCTGAATCTCCAGCAACATGCCCGAGGCGGTTTCCAGTTGGTCGCCGGGCTGGAGGTTGACGGTGCGGAACCAGCCTTTGTTGTTGACGTAGAAGGGGTGGTCGTCGGTGGCTTCAACGGTTTGGTTGTCGAAGGTGATGGTATAGACTTCTTCTGCAACGCGGCTGAAAGTACCTTCTACTGATTGGTAGGCGACTTCTCCGGTGACTTCGTCTTTGGCGAGGACTTTGTCTCCCGTTTGAATCTCTTCGATCGGCTTGGGTCCTTCTTCGGTCTCGACGAGGGTTCCTTCTGGGAAACAGTTACACGTCTTCTTCGCGACTTTGGCGACTTTTATTGCGGTGGCGGCTGCCACACCTGCGGCGAGGCCAACTTTCAGCGCTCCTCCGCCTGGGATGACGGCGGTGACGCCGGAGGTGACTCGATCCCAGAAGCCGAGCTTTTCACCTGTAATCAGGTCGTAGCCGGTGATCGCTTCGACGGCAGACTTGATGTTGCCTAAGACCGGTATGGAGTCGACGCCCATCGCGATGAGTTGGAACATCGTCGTTATCTCTGCTGGTGACATGCCTGCCTTTTCGAGCAGGGTCGCGATGCGGCCGTCTTTGTTCATCCACGGCGGTAGCGGCGGCGGCTCTACTTCGTCCGGGTTCGGCGGGGGCGGCGGTGGTGGCGGGTACCAGCCATCATCGTTGCTGCCTGCTCCACCGCCGCCTCCGCGGTTGCCCCAGTCGTCGGGGTTGGGGGAGTAGCCGCAGCGGAGGTCGCCGTTGTCGTCTTCGTAGCACGGCGCATGTCCGCTTGGGTCGGTGATGTTGATCGGGTTGTTCAGTGCATACGCATAACGGTTCAGCGTCTGCGGGAGATCGCCGAGACCCGTCCAGCTGTCTTGCGTCGTGAAACGGCCGACAGACGGGCTGTACCAGCGGGCGCTGTAGTCCATCAGGCTGGCTTTGATGTCGTAGCTTTTGCCGGTCAGACCGACTTGGTTGTACGGCGTCCACAATTGGGTGAACACGCCGCCGAACGCATCGTAGCGGTACTTCAGCACTTCGCTGCCGAGGTAGTCGGTCAGGTCGGTGACGTTGCCCATGCCGTCATAGTGGTAGAACAGGTGGTGCCCGCGGTCGCGCAGGTTGCCGAGGTACCCTTGCTCTTTGCGGCCTTGGAAGCCAAACATCATGCGGGAGACGACTTGGTCATCCGCACCACGGTAGTACTGGGCAAATGTCTCGCCGGTCGCACCGTTGTACTCGCTGAGCAGGTTGTTACCGTCGTAGAGGTAATTAGAAAACTCTGAAAACAGGAGTTAGTTCTTAATCACACCGCCCTGTGCCGATAGCGCTGCCTCTTCCATTGCTGTCGCCGCTATTGCCAGTACCATTATTATTTCCGCATTAATTATGCTCTCTAGTTACTATACCCGGACAAATTAGTATAGGCTCTTGATCAAAGAGCCTACATCAATACTAACGAGGGGTGCATTAGTAAAAGGCCTGATGAGTAGTTAATAACTCATCAGGCCTTTCATCTAAATAAAGTAGTTCGGCTCTGTATCCATGCGTCTTAGAAATTCTTCTAAGTTGTTAGCGATTACTTTCCCAAAGTAATAAATTTTGCAATCGCTATTATCTTCTTCTTGGCTTAAATCCATTGTTAAATATGTCCCTTCCGAAACCTCGAAAAATATAATTGAATTTACATTATCGTAAAGTTCACGATCTGGATCAAATTCATAAATGTCTTCCCCGAGTCTAAAATCAGCAACACTCATTGGATCCATGAGCCTATTAAAACCTTGTTTGCTTTGATTACATAAAAACCCATAACCTATTTCTAGGTAAAATGATCGTAATTCCCCAGGGAAAACCCGAGAAATTCTTGATTCAGCTTCAAGAACTTCAGATTCTTGTAAACTGTAAAAAGAATGTTTCCACTGGCTGGGGTTGTCTTCTTTCTCGTTCAGGACGTATTTTTTGAGGAAGGAAAAATCAGCCATAAAACTCTCGACCTCCTATTTGAATATTTCTCTTATTACACCACCTGATCTATGAATTCCACCTTGATGTTCATTTGGAAAAGCTGCTGGATGCATATTCCACCACTCATTTGGTCCACCAAAACTACTTTCAATGATATGGTGGGCATCGTAGTTATCTCCTGCTTTTCTCAAAGTCTTACCGTTTTTTGATAACACATGTTGAGTATAAGTTGGCCATTTTTGTCCTGTGTTTTGTTCCCAATCTGCTATGATCTCACTTCTTTTATTATTGAAGTCTTGCCTATGGATAAGTTGCTCTTCTTGGGTTAACTTAGTGTAGTTGCTAGACTGTAACGATTCCTTTAGTAACTTCCTTTGCTCAGAACCTATCGCAGTACCAGTGTTATTCTCAACATCACGAACATATTCCTTGTACTTAAGCGCCTCGATTGAACAAACACCAGTATTATGCGTCCAGACCTTCAGATCAGACACGAAATACGAATGGTAGTCCGTCACGCTGAAGTTATAGACCCGAGTGGTTTCTTGCTTCACTTGGATGTCTTGGACTTCAAGGGTCATGCCTAATGCAGTATCGAGTTGGTCACCGACCTTGAGGTTCTTGGTACGCACCCAGCCGTGGTTGTGGACGTAGAAGGGGTGCTCGCCGGTGGTGGTCAGCGTTTCTGTGCCTACTTGGATAGTATATATCTCTTCGGCATCTCTTTGGAAGGTGCCGTTGACTTCTTTGTATGCGACGGCTCCGGTGGCGTCGTCTTTGGATAGGACTTTCTCGCCGACCTCGATCTCTTCGATCGGCTTTTGGCCGTTCTCCGTCTCGATCAGGGTGCCGGCGGTGAAACAGTTGCCGCAGCCCATTGGGACGTCGACTAGTTTCCGCTCCAGACTCACCGCTTTGTCGAGGGCTTTGGCTGACTTCATGCCGGCTGAGAGTGCGTTCTTTAAGGCTCCTCCGCCTGGGATGAGGGCTGTGACGCCGGAGGCGGCGCGTTCCCAGAAGCCGAGCTTTTCACCGGTGATGATGTCGTAACCAGTGATCGCTTCGATGGCAGACTTGATGTTGCCTAAGACCGGGATCGAATCTACACCTGCGGATAGCAGTTGGAGAATGATCGACATCTGTTGTGGTGATATACCTGCCTTCTCGAGCAGAGACGCGATACGACCGTCTTTGTTCATCCACGGCGGGAGCGGCGGCGGTTCTACTTCGTCCGGATTGGGCGGCGGGAGCGGGTCTGGAGGATACCAGCCGTCGTCGTTGCTGCCTGTACCACCGCCGCCTCCGCGGTTGCCCCAGTCGTCGGGGTTGGGGGAGTAGCCGCAGCGGAGGTCGCCGTTGTCGTCTTCGTAGCACGGCGCATGGCCGCTTGGGTCGGTGATGTTGATCGGGTTGTTCAGGGCGTACGCATAACGGTTCAGCGTCTGCGGGAGATCCCCAAGACCTGTCCAGCTGTCTTGTGTCGTGAAACGCCCGACAGACGGGCTGTACCAGCGGGCGCTGTAGTCCATGAGACTTGCTTTGATATCGTAGCTTTTGCCGGTCAGACCGACTTGGTTGTACGGCGTCCAGAGCTGGGTGAACACGCCGGCGAACGCATCGTAGCGGTACTTGAGCACTTCGCTGCCGAGGTAGTCGGTCAGGTCGGTGACATTGCCCATGCCGTCATAGTGGTAGAACAGGTGGTGCCCGCGGTCGCGCAGGTTGCCGAGGTAGCCTTGCTCTTTGCGGCCTTGGAAGCCAAACATCATGCGGGAGACGACTTGGTCATCCGCACCACGGTAATACTGGGCAAATGTCTCGCCGGTCGCACCGTTGTATTCGCTGGGCAGGTTGTTGCCGTCGTAGAGGTAATTGGTCAACTCTTGCTTGAGGTGGTAGTTCTTGATGACACCGCCTGTGCCTGCGGTGGTGCCACTTGCATTGCTGTTGTTCCCATTTCCGTTGGCGTTGCCTTTGCCGTTGCCCGGGTTGGGATTTTTGTCGTGTCCGTAGGCGTTGCCTTTGTTGCCAGCTCCGCCGGTTGCGGTGCCTGTGCCGCCTTGGCCCATCGAGGCGCCGGGGCCGTTCAGGTCGTAGTACTGCTCTTCGCGGGACACTTTGCGGCCAAATGCATCGTAGTCGTAGTGGACGTACGTCTGATCCGGGTAGTTGACTTCGGTGAGCAGGTTGTCCGCGTTGTATTTGTAGTTCGCAAAGTCGTACTCTGTGACTAGGGAGTCACCATCGATGGACATTTGCTGAGTTCTCTTGAAATCTTTACACCGTAGTTATAGGCTATGGCCATTTTATTTTCGACCTCAAAGGTTTAGAAAAACCTTGAGAAGCAGATAGCCTCTCAAGGTTTTAATTTATTTACTGATATAGATTACTATTCAGGTGTTTCACTAATATATCCGGTAACCTCTTTTACAATCCCAAAATCCGCAGTTAGATTTATCTCTACAGTGCCACTTATACAAACTTCGAATTTGCCATCTTCATTTTTCTGAATTTCTATATTCCCGCGGTACTTTCCCCCCGATGATTTAATCATAATTTCCGTGATGTCAACAAATGCAAGTTCCACAAAAACTGTATTATAACCTAAACTGATCCACTTGGACGGTGGAATATCAGCAAACCTCGGCATGTTGAAGAAGACTGTAAACTTCCTCCCATCGTCCGAAAGTTTGATCTCAGCCATCCTTACATTTAAAAGTTTTGGGACTTCTCCTGCATATAGGCTTGATAAAAATTTATTTCTTTGTAAAAATTCACACCACATAACATCACCCCTTTACTTTTTAAATGGATAGTGTTCCTTTGTACCTGCAACTTTACCCGTACGAGTATCACCTGCTGGTCTAACATTAAAGTGCGGCCCTTGACCACCTTTTTCATGTCCAGCCCCATGATCTTGAATAACTATTTTTTCTCCTTTCGTATTTGTAAAATGATATTCTCTGGTTTCAATGATGCCCCCATTTTTATCCTTGATAACATGCCCACCCTCATATTCAGCAGTACGCATTTCCTCTCGTGTTACCGCTTGCGGTTGTTGTCCATTTGGTATATCTGCATCTCTTTTTGCTGCACGAAAGGCTGCATTTCTACTTAGAAGATCGCATTTTTCATTATGCACCCAGATTTTCAAATCCGAGACAAAATACGAATGGAAGTTCTCTACGCTGAAGTTATAGACTTTGGTCTGTTTCTTTTCAACCTCAATCTTCCGAATCTCCAGCAGCATACCAGAAGCGGTTTCCAGTTGGTCCCCTGGCTGGAGGTTGACGGTGCGTACCCAGCCTTTGTTGTGGACGTAGAAGGGGTGGTCGTCGGTGGCTTCGACGGTTTGGTTGTCGAAGGTGATGGTATAGACTTCTTCTGCAACGCGGCTGAAAGTACCTTCTACTGATTGGTAAGCGACTTCTCCGGTGACTTCGTCTTTGGCGAGAACCTTGTCTCCCGTTTGGATCTCTTCGATCGGTTTGGGGCCGTCTTCGGTCTCGACTAGGGTTCCTTCTGGGAAACAGTTACACGTCTTGCCCAGCAAGGCGGCATCCTTGGTCCTTCGTTCGAGGTTGACCGCTTTGTCGAGGGCTTTGGCTGACTTCATGCCGGCTGAGAGTGCGTTCTTTAAGGCTCCTCCGCCTGGGATGAGGGCTGTGACGCCGGAGGCGGCGCGTTCCCAGAAGCCGAGCTTTTCACCGGTGATGATGTCGTAACCAGTGATCGCTTCGATGGCAGACTTGATGTTGCCTAAGACTGGGATCGAATCTACACCTGCAGATAGCAGTTGGAGAATGATCGACATCTGTTGAGGTGATATACCTGCCTTCTCGAGCAGGGACGCGATACGACCATCTTTGTTCATCCACGCCGGGAGCGGCGGCGGTTCTACTTCGTCCGGGTTGGGCGGCGGGAGCGGGTCTGGAGGATACCAGCCGTCGTCGTTACTGCCTGTACCACCGCCGCCTCCGCGGTTGCCCCAGTCGTCGGGGTTGGGGGAGTAGCCGCAGCGGAGGTCGCCGTTGTCGTCTTCGTAGCACGGCGCATGGCCGCTTGGGTCGGTGATGTTGATCGGGTTGTTCAGGGCGTACGCATAACGGTTCAGCGTCTGCGGGAGATCGCCGAGACCCGTCCAGCTGTCTTGCGTCGTGAAACGTCCGACAGACGGGCTGTACCAGCGGGCGCTGTAATCCATCAGGCTGGCTTTGATGTCGTAGCTTTTGCCGGTTAGACCGACTTGGTTGTACGGCGTCCACAATTGAGTGAACACGCCGCCGAACGCATCGTAGCGGTACTTGAGCACTTCGCTGCCGAGGTAGTCGGTCAGGTCGGTGACGTTGCCCATGCCGTCATAGTGGTAGAACAGATGGTGCCCACGGTCGCGCAGGTTGCCGAGGTAACCTTGCTCTTTGCGGCCTTGGAAGCCAAACATCATGCGGGAGACGACTTGGTCATCCGCACCACGGTAGTACTGGGCGAACGTTTCGCCGGTCGCACCGTTGTATTCGCTGAGCAGGTTGTTGCCGTCGTAGAGGTAATTGGTCAACTCTTGCTTGAGGTGGTAGTTCTTGATGACACCGCCTGTGCCTGCGGTGGTGCCACTTCCGTTGCTGTTGCCGTTGTTCCCATTTCCGTTGCCACGGCCGTTGGCGTTGCCTTTGCCGTTGCCCGGGTTGGGGTTTTTGTCATGTCCGTAGGCGTTGCCGTTGTTGTCAGCTCCGCCGGCAGCCGTGCCTGTACCGCCTTGGCCCATCGAGGCGCCGGGGCCGTTCAGGTCGTAGTACTGCTCTTCGCGGGACACTTTGCGGCCGAATGCATCGTAGTCGTAGTGGACGTACGTCTGATCCGGGTAGTTGACTTCGGTGAGCAGGTTGTCCGCGTTGTATTTGTAGCTGACTTGGCCGTACGCGGTCATTTTCGAAGTCAGGTTGCCGTTGGCGTCGTAGGTGTAGCTGTCACCGTCGACGTCGGTCAGGCGGTTGGCTTTGTCGTAGCTGTAGGTGACAAGGCCGTAGTCGTCGGTCATGCTGGTGCGGTTGCCCGCTGCGTCGTAGGTGTAGGTGACGCGCTCGACCGGGTTCAGGAAGAAGTCCGGGTCTTCCGGGACGTAGTTGGCCGGATAGCCCAGCTCCTGCAGGATCTGCGGCGAGTAATCGCTGATGTCCGTGCCGGTGCGCTTGTTTTTGCCGTACGCGTGGCCGTTGCCGTTGCTGTTCGGATTTTTGTCGCCGCCGTTGCCGTTGCCTTTTCCGTTGCCATTGCCCGGCGTGTCGGGTTTGCCGCCGGAATTGCCGTTTCCGCCGCCGTTACCGTTGCCGCCGCCGGGGGTTTTGACTTCACCGTTGCCGGCGTTGTTGCCGCTTTTGGCTGCTTGCGGGACGGTTGGGGCCGCGGTGTCGACATCGCCGGAACCGTCTGCGCCGTCCGGGAAGAGCTTGCTCAGCGGCGGGGTGTAGTAGGTGTTGCGAATGGTTTTGATTTTTTCGATCGGGTAAAGCGCTTCGACTACGCGGTTCAGCTCGTCATAGGTGAACTGGGTCACCGCGCCGTCTTCTTCGGTCTGGGTCAGGATGTTGCCGAGACCGTCGTAGGTGTAGTTGAACGTCGACAGCACGCCGGTCGTCGTCTTCGTGTGGATCTTGGTCGGACGGCGGTTGTGGTCGTAGGTGTAGGAGGTGACCGTCTGGTCGCCGCCTTTGATCTCCGTCACCTGGCCGTACGGGTCGTACGTATACGAGGTGACCAGGCCTTCCGGGTCGGTCATCGACTGGATCTGGCTGCGCGAGTCGTAGGTGTAGGCGATGACGCGTCCTTCCGGGTCGGTGAGCTTCGTGCGGTTGCCAACTGCGTCATACTCGTACGCAACCGTTTTGCTCAGTTGCGGGTTGGTGACTGCGGTGATGCGGTTGAGCTGGTCATACGCGTAAAGTTCTTCCAGCCCGCCGTTTTTCGCGCGGGTCAGGCGGCCGATCTCGTCGTATTCGAAGACGGACGGCGTCTCGCCTTGGTTTTGAATCTGAGTCAGCAGTTGGCGCTCATCGTACACATACTCGGTACGCTTGCCGAGCGCGTCGATGCGGGCCGTCTGGTTGCCCATTTTGTCATACTCAAAACGGGTGATGCCGTTTTCACCGTCTTTTTCAGACGTGACGTTCGACATCGCATCGTACGTCCAGACGGTGGTCTGGCCGAGCGGGTCGATCTGCTCGGTCTGGTTGCCCATCGCGTCGTAGCGGTAGGCGGTGACGCCTTTTTTCGCATCGGTGACGGTGGTCAGGCGACCCAGTGCATCATACGCGTAGGACGTTGCCACGCCGTTGGCATCGACCATGCCTGTCACGTTGCCCATGGCGTCATAGGAGGTGGTGGTGACCTTGCCTTCGCGGTCTTTCACTGCCACTTCGCGGTTGGACGCATCGTAGGTGTACTCTTTGGCCACCCCGTCATGGTCGATCTCGCGCAGCAGGTTGTTTTCCCCGTCGTACTCGTAGCTGGTGGTAAAACCGCCCGTGTCGGTCGTTGCGGTCAGGCGGTTCAGCTTGTCATACGCCAGCTTCGTCTCGCGGTTCATCACGTCGACGATGCGGGTGAGGTTGCTGTTCTTGTCGTATTCATACGTCGTCTGCTGGTTGAGCGGATTTTTCACCGCGGTCAGACGGTTGGCATCGTCATAGACGTAGCTCCACGTCTGCTCCAGCTCGTTGGTGCGGGTGAGCAGGTTGCCGTTCTTGTCATACGTCAGCGCCGTCTTGTAGCCTTTCGGATCGGTCACTTCGGTCAGACGGCCCAGCGCGTCGTACTGGTACTGGGCAAAATGGCCGCGCGGGTTGGTCTTTTTGGTCAGACGGCCCAGCGTGTCATACTCAAATTTCGTCTCGCCGTTGCCCGCGTCTTTCTGCAGCATGACTTGCCCGACCAAATTGTACTCGGTGCGTTCGGTCGCGCCGTTGGGCAAGCGAACTTCGGTAAAGCGGCCTTGCGGGTCATACGTGTAGGTGGTGACGCCGTTTGCTTTGTCGGTCACCGTCAAAACGCGGCCCAGCGCATCGTACGTGTAGCGCGTGGTGTGTTTGAGGAGGTCGGTTTCCGAGGTGAGCTGACCCAGCGCGTCGTAAGCAAACGCGATCTCGCCGTCCGGCGTGACCGTCTTGGTCAGGCGGTTGGCTGCGTCGTATTCATAGCGCGTCTCGTGATTGCGGGAGTTGGTGAACGACACCAGATTGCCCGCTGCATCGTATTGGTAGCGCACTTTCAGGTTCTCGTCTTTGACCACTTCGGTGGTGCGGGCGGTCAGGTCGTAGTTGTAGGTGACCTTGTGCCCTTTCGGATCTTCCACGCCGGAGAGACGCCCGGCATCGTCGTAGCTAAAGGTATAGACGTTGCCCAGCGGATCTTTTTGCGTGAGGATCTGCCCGGACGGGTTATAGGTGTAGGTCGTCGTCTTCCCGCGCGGGTCTTTGGTCGAGAGCAGCTGCCCTTTTTTGTCATAGGCATACTCGGTCTCGCCGCCGGCTTGGTTGATCTGCTTTTTCATTCGGCCGGCTTCGTCGTATTCGTAACGGGTGGTTAAGCCGCCAAACGTCTCGGAGGTCTTGTTCCCCGTCACATCATACGTGTATGTCGTGGTGCGGTTCAGCGGGTCGGTGACCGACTCCAGCTGCCCGATGACGTTGTATTTGTAGCTGGTCACGCGCCCTTCGGCATCGGTGACGGTCAGCGGGTTGCCGAGGTCGTCGTAGGTGTAGGTCTCGGTGCGGCCGGCCTGGTCTTTCTTGGTCAGCACCTGGCCGTCGGCGTCATAAGTGAAGGAAACGCTTTGGTTCTTGGCATCGGTGACCGTCTCCACGAGACCTGCCGCGTTGTAGGCGTATTTCGTCTCCTGCTGCAGCGGGTTGATCTCTTTGGTCACGCGGCCCAGCGCGTCACGCTCGTAGCGCGTGGTGCCTTTGGGCGTGGTGAGCGCGGCGACGTTGCCGTAGATGTCATACTCATAAGTGGTGGCGATGACGCCGGTGCCGGATTTGCTTTCCAGGCGACCGTTTTCATCCCATTTGTAGGTGACGGTGCGTCCGCCCGGATAGGTGGCCGAAGCCAATTGCCCCAGCGGCGTATAGGTGTAAGCGGTGGTGCGGTCGCCCGGTTCGATTTTTCTCGCCAGTTGACCCAAGTCGTTGTATTCGTACTCGATGAGGTTGTTTTGCTCATCGTACTCACGGACCAGGCGGCCTTTGTCATACTCGGCCCGCGTCTTCAGCCCCATCGGGCCGGTGGTGACAGAAGGCTTGAGGTTGCCGCCTTGATACTCCATGGTTAAGCTTTTGCCGCCCGGGTATTTCACTTCCTTCAGACGGTTGGAGTTGTCGTACTGGAAGGTGGTGACTTGCCCTTTGGGATCGGTCATGTCGGACAGTTCTGCATAGTCGTTGTAGTCAAATGTCGACACGCGGTTGGCGTTGTCTGTGCGGGACAAGACAACCTGCCAGAACCACGACACTTCGTTGGTCGTGACTTTGCCGCTCGGCTCTTTGACCGACTGCACAGCGCCACGGTCGGTGTAGGTGTATTCCCAAACTCCGCCCGGCTGTTCGACGCGGGTCGGCTTGTCAAACACCGCGTGGTACTGGATGCGCGTTTCGCGTCCCATCGGCTCGACGCGGCGGGTCATGTTGCCTTTCGCATCGTATTCCATCGTCGTGGTGCCTTTGGGCGTCGTCAGCGACGTGACTTTGCCGTCCGCGTTGTACGCGTAGGACGTGGTTGTGCCGTCCGGATCGACTTTTTGCGTGATTTTCTTGTTCGCGCCAATTGTGTAGAGGGTGCGATGTCCGTCAAAATCGGTGCGGGTCACTTGGTTGCCTGCATAGGCGTAAGCGTAGATCGTGCGTTTTTTCGCATCTTTGATCGCGGAGACTTTGCCGCCGCTGTATTCGAAATAGGTCGCCACGCCGTTTTCCGCACGCGAGGTGATGCGGTGGCTGCCATCGTAGGTGTATTCCACCTTCGAGCCGTCCGGACGGGTGACTTTCGTTAAGTTTTCATTGGAGTCATAGCCATAATAGTAAACCAGTCCGCCGAGATCGGTGACGCTGTAGACGAGGGACGAAGCGCCCTGGTAGCCAAACGCCAGATAGGGGCGGGTGTTGCCTTGCAGTTTCTTCATCCTGCCCTGCTCATCATAGTCGATGAACATGGTCAGACCGGTTACATTGTCCGCGTAGCGCAGCAGTTTGCCTGCTGTCTTCGGCGCGTCGGTGCGCCACTTGGCGTAGTAGCCGTGGAACGCGTAGTTCGTGCCGCCCAGCGGTTCGCGGAGCAGATAGTCGGTCGGCCCGCGGCGGACCAGCTCCTTTTTGTTGGAGGCGTCTTGCGCCGCATAGCTGCCGAGGTGCAGCGGATACCAGATCGTATCATCGCCGTCATACGTCTCGACGATCATGTCGGGATCGTTTTTCGTGTAGACGTACGATTCGGTCGTGCCGTTCGCTTGCAGGTCTGCCATCGCAAAATCAGCGAAGATCTGCAGACGGCGCTCCTGCGGAATCGACCAGCCGTGGCCGAACATCGTCTCGTTGTCCGTCTTGTCACTGGTGTACGAGCGGGCGATTTCCAGCTTCGGCCCATATGACGTATAGGAAAAATCAGTTTCGGTCAGCACCAACGCCCCGGTGGCGATGTTGACCGGCTCCTGCGGCGTCACCGGGGCAGGATCTGCCACATCGACGATCGGCGTGTTGCCCGTGCCGCCGGTGGTGTGGTTTTGTCCGCTGACGGCGGAGCTCATGATCTCCCCGGCCGGGTCGAAAGTCTGGCCGTTTTCCGGCAGCCAATCGAGCAGCGGGTCCCACTCGCCTCCCGTTGCCGCAGCGCTGGCCGGTGTGGCAAAGCCCTGGAGCAGGGATGTCACGACAAGCGTCACGATCATAAAGACCGATAGCGCCTGCCGTTTGAGTCGTTTACCCATTCCTTTTGTCCCTCCCATGATTAGGTATAGATAGGTAATAATGCCTACTATCTTTTTCGTCATGGGGTGACAAAGTCCTATAGAGGAATTAGCCAAATTTAAAAAAGAGCCAAATCCGCATTCACAAGCAGGAGTTGGCTCTTTGTAGGGCAAGCAGGCGAGATGCCGAATTGGGCGAGGACGGCATCTCCGGCGGGGTGGCCGTAGGTGTCGTTGATGCGCTTGAAGTAGTCGATGTCGATTAAAAGGAGCGCAAGCGGCCCAAAGAAGAATTGAACAGTATATTCGCTTCTACAACCATGAGCGTGGCCAACGAAAATTCAACAAGCTGACGCCTGTTGAATACAGACGTCAGCTTGCGGTCTAACTAGGTGTTTTTTCTGTGTCGTACAAAATCGTGGCTTGACTACCCCAATGGAATAGATTGAGAAGTTTCACACGCTAACCTCCCCTTTAGTTCATTTCCTTTCGCCAATCGTACTTGTCCTTCCTTACATCCAGTTTGTGCCCGTTTATGACTACGGTATGTTCGTCGGTCCAAACTGCTTTTACATCTTCCCTGCGGTACTCCCAATAGATATTTTCTCGCTCGTTCGTTTCAGCGGTCACAAGCTCTCCTCGGATACTAAAATCAGTCGTTGCTCCACCGTTGACCAAGTAAAACTCAATTGTGTATGTCATGTTCGGGGAATTCGTTTGGCTCAAGTACTCTCCTTCAGGCAACCGATTCATCGAATAGAAGAAGTAATAGACGGTAAAAACGAGTGATACTATTACCAAAATCAAAAACGTCATACATCCCAGTAGAAATTTCCTCTTCAACTTATCCCCCCCTTAACTCAAACGCTAGGAAGATGTGGTATACCTTACCACTTCCCGCCAAACGTCTAGGAAGTCGGAGGCGTTGTCCTTGTTTTCCTTGTAACTGATGCGGGAATCGAGATACCCTTGCAGAATTCCTTCCAACTTAGTCAGGTATTGCTTCATCTCGCTCTCGGGGCCACCTGACAGGAGGAATCTGCCGATCGCAGCATTGGGAGGGTGGTACCCGGATGCCGGAATAAGTGAAGGGTCTTTGATATCTTGGTTTAAAAGATCCGCTTCACGCGATAAGGCAAACGTTTCGGCCTCCAAACGGGCAAGAGCTTGCACATTCCCCGTCTTCTTATACGCGGCAATATCAAGTAACGTGAGACTGATTGTACTGAACAACTGAGCATGGCGTTGCGACTGGTACTCGGAATGAACTTTATACTGCCAATAGATGACACATGTTTGTCCGAGTATGATGAATATTAGGATAACAAAAAACGCACGCCTGACTTTGATCATGTTCAAAACCTCCAAGATAGAAGAATACTCCCTGTTACATACAGGGAGTATCATGTCTGTATTCATCCAGCAAACTGCACCTGATTGCGGCCAGCGTGTTTGGCGAGATAAAGCGCCTCATCCGCCTGCTTAATCAACTGCTCGGTCGTCTGCCCACTCCCTTGCAGTTGGGAGACGCCGACTGACACGGTGATGTTGATACGCATCCCATCTGGCAGCACAAAGGGTCGCTCCTCTACCGCACGACGAATCCGCTCGGCGATCTGGGACGTCAGCGCACGGTCGCATCCGGGCAAGATCACGCTGAACTCTTCCCCGCCGTTGCGGGAGATGATGTCGACCGCGCGGCAGCTCTCGGCGAGCACTTGGCCGAGCTGGGCGAGGACGGCATCTCCGGCGGGGTGGCCGTAGGTGTCGTTGGTGCGCTTGAAGTAGTCGATGTCGATCAAAAGGAGCGCCAGCGACTGACGCTGCTCGGTCGCTTTTTGCACGGTGAGGTTGATCGCTTTATCAAAGGAACGGGCGTTGTTCAAACCGGTGAGGAAGTCGATGCTCGCCGTCTCCTCCAGGTCGGCAACGGACGCGTTCACGCGGCGCAGGAACAGGATCAGCATGCCGGAGATGATCAGGGCTGTCCAGGAAGCGATCCAGAAGGCGGGCATGATCACCGACCAATACAGGGTGTGATTGAGCACGAACATATAAAAATGCACCGATATATAAAGAGCTCCAAACAGGTTCGCCAAGAGCGCTTTTTGGATCAAGGTTAGACTGGTTTTGCGGATCAAGAACGTGAAAAGAATCATGAAAAACAATCCGGCACACGCCCACAGCGAGGACTCCGTGACCGGGTACAAGGTCAGACGGAAAAAGGTCACGATCGCTGCAGCGAAAAACGCGGTGAGCGGACGACCGATTAAGGCGGCCAGCAGGACCGGGATGTAGCGCAGGTCAACGATGACCGGCGGGATCTGCACCGAATACGCCATGAGGAGCACTCCGATGCCGCCGACGACAGCGCCGGTGGTGATCTGGCTCAACAAGCCTGCATCAGGAGCAAACGGCTTGTATCTGCGCGCCATCGAAGCGGAGCCTGCGAGGAAGATCATCGAGATCAAAATGCACATGTTCACGAACAGACTGCTGATAAACGTGAGAACCAAGGTTCGCTCCCCTTTCTTATCAATTCTTTAGTCTGAGTTGATTGTACGATAAATCCCCATAAAAAAACACCACCGATTCGCGCGGAACCGGTGGTGTTTATTAGTTGGAAGACACGCTCAGATTGGTCGCTTCGATCACGCGGGCGATGATGCTTTTGTTCAGTGCATAGCCGCGGTTGAATTCCCGTTCCATCGCCAGTTCGGAGAGGTAATAGTCGGCGTTTTCAGCTTGCAACGAAGGCAAGCCCGGCACCCCTTGCAAGGCAGTCAGAAGCGCTGCGGCGTCATCCGCATCGAGCGCAGCGTTTGCACTCGTCAGCGCGGTTACCAGTGCTGCATTGCCCGTGTTGACGATCGTGACGACTCGCTGGATGTCTGCGAGGGTCTTCGGAGTCGGAAGCGCGTCGATCCCCTGCATGTAGAGGTCGGCGAGCACCGCTTGCGGGTAGGTGATGCCGGCATCTTTCAGCACGTCGATCAGTCCGGCCGGGTCGTTGGAGGATACCACTTCTTCGATGGTGAGCACGTTGACCACATCGATGGTCTGCTGCATCTCGACGCGGGTCAGATCGCGGTTGACTCTGTACTGCTTTTTAAGCAATGCATCCATGTACAACTCCTGGGTCGGTTCGAAGGAGCTGAGATGCTGGAAACTCTCGTCCTTCAAAGCGGCAAGCAGTTGAGCCGTCGGACTGTTGCGGATGACGTTATTTAGAGAGGTGAGATCCTCCAGAGTGTCCGTTCCGGTGCCTGTGCTCGGCTGGGTCGGCTCAGGGGTTGTGCCCGGTTCCGGTTGCGGCGCAGTCGGGTCTTGAGGAGCGCCGACCAGCGCGGTAAAGTTGGCAGCCATCACGGCAACCTCTTGGCGGGTCGCTTGGCTTTGCGGGTTGAAGTTGGTGCCGTCGCCGCGCATGAGCTTTTTCTCGATCGCGGTCTGGACGTACGCTTTGGCCCAAGAGGAGATCTTCTTGTGGTCGGCTACGGTCAAGGCGTCTGCTTGTCCGGCCGGGTCGATGTCTGCTGCCTTGACGAGCAGGACGGCGAGCTCTTCGCGGGTGATTTTGTCATTCGGGCGGAACACAGCGCCGTCGCCGAGCATCACGCCCGCATGTTTCACCGCTTCGATCTGCTTCCAGCCCCAGTCGTTCGCTGTCACGTCGCTGAAGGTGATCTTGGTGGAAGCGGTCGTGTCCAGCTCCAGCAGCTTGACGAGGATCGCAGCTGCTTCCTGACGGGTAATGGCATCGAGCGGACGGAAGTTGTTGTCGGTGCCGCCTTGCATGATGCCGCTGTTGCGGGCTTCCAGCACCGCATCATATGCCCACGGGGCGATCTTGCCGGAGTCGAGGAAGTTGGCAGATGCTATGGTGGCAGTTAATCCAGCGAACGTGGTAACGAGCAGTGCGCTGGCGAATACTTTCGAAAAGGTTCTCATGCAGAAGCCTCCAATAGTTGATTTGAAAGAAAAAGAAAAAGAAAAATGGGAAAAAGTTGTATACTATCATAATATTCCTAGTTGATCGTGCTGGGCAAGTTGTTTTTAATAACATTGTAAAGAAGATATAAGTTCTATTTAGATGAAGGAAGCCACCTGACACTGAACAGCGCGGGTGGCTTCCTTCTTTTGTGTTTGAATTACCCGCCAATCGGATCTCCCGGATCGCCTTCCGGTAGGGAGTAACTGCCATAGAGTGTTGCTTGCTGGTTCACCGCATCGACAATGCTTTGGATTTGCGCATGGTTCAGCAAAGCGCCGCTTGCTGTGCGGGCGTTGGAAAGCCCTGTTTGGTAAGCAGTTGCATACTCATGATAGGCAAATTCGATGCCTGCCTCCTGCAAAGCAAAATGTGTGGCAACCGGGTCGCCTGCGGTGATCTTGTCGTTTACGTTGAGCGTGATCGGGGACAGCGAATTGATTCCAGTCGGGATGGCCAGAGATACATAGGGGCTGGATGCCGCACCTGTCCCCCCTAAAACGAGGTATTGGACGTCGAGATGAGACAGGCCGTCTACCTTATTCACCGGCAGATAGACGGTGACAGTCCCTTCCACACTGCTGTTGTTGCGGCCGATCGCCAGTTCATTCGCGTGATTGAAGGGGTGGTCGATTTGGACAAATGCATATGCCGGCACATGGGACACCGTAACCTCGACCACATCTCCAAGATAATGAGCAGCCGTTGTGTCTGCTGCGACCGGGCCTGGAGGAATCGTTGTCACCGCGCGCGCTACGCGGGCACTTTCCGTTTTGTCCGGCTGTGTCAGTGTCACGTATACGTTGCTCAGATCACCGAAGCCCTGCGGTAGTTCAAGGGTAGCGCCTCTCCAATACACGCTGCCTGCTGCAAGCAGCGTGCCGCCTGTTTCAGCATCATAAATTTTGACCACACTTCCCGCGTCTGCTGCGACATTCACATAGTCAGATCCGTCAAAATGATTGGTTATCGTGATCGAAGTCTCCAGTGGGGCCGGGGTAGCCGTTTCATCCAGCGCAGAAGCCTGCACCGGTTGTGTGGCTGCAACCATTAGCAGTGCGGCAGTTGCTAATAATTTGATGTACAATTTCACAATGATACCTCCCAAAATAGAATCGCTTTGATATGTGATTTAACACTTAAATCAAATTACAAATATATCATAATGGAAATTCGGTATCCGTGCAAGAATATTTTGGAAAAAACGGCGTCCAGATCGAGATGGGAGAATCGGACCTACTTTATCTTCCAGATTTGCAAGTAGATTTTTCCAAGAAAGAGAAAACAAAAAAACCTGCTGTTTTTAACGCAGCAGGATTTCCTTGTTTTTTATCGTTTTACCGGGCAGCAAAACGGACGGGATCTGCGGATCATACAGCCGCAAATAAAACAGGCCGATCCCCGCATCGCCGAGCAAGAGCCCGGGCGTCTGGCCGCCGCTGTTCGTGCCGCCCGGCCATGGCAGGCCGCGCTTGGCATACCGCTCGATGCCGCTGTGCGCCGCCGCTTCTGCGGTCGGAACGCCTGCGAACACCTCGCGACCCAGAGCCTGCTCGCCCCAGACGAGCACTTCCGCATTGCCTGCCAGGCCGTGGCAGAGCGAGTAGTTGCCCGTCCCCTCTTGCAGCATGCGTTCGACGTGCTGCTTGGTCGTGCGCAGAGCGGTCAGCGCCTGCTCACGGTACAAAGCGTTGCCCGTCACCTCATACGCATGCAGACGGCTCAGCGCAATGCCCGGCGCGCCGTGGCACCAGTAGGAAACGCAGGAATGCGTCTCCCCGCGCTTGGCAGGTCCGGTGACGCCGCGAAAATCCGGCCAGTTGTTCCGCTCCGGCACGAAGCAGCGCTCTTCATAAGCGAGCGCCCCTTCTGCAGCCTGCAAGTACCGCTCCTCCCCCGTCGCCCGATACAGTTCCAGCAGCGCATACGCCGCCCCGGCCGCACCGTGTGAAAATCCGGTCAGGTGCCGCTGGCTCAACTGGCGCGGGTCCGGCCAGGAATACAGCCCGTCGGTGCGGTCGGCCATCTTCAGCAAACGCTCGCCAAACTGCACCGCCAAGTCGAGGTGTGCCGGCTCCTCCAGCAGCTCCCCGAGTGACAACAGTGCCGTCACAGCGCCCGCACTGCCGGAGATGATGTCAAATTCCCTTTTGTCCGCACGGTGGCGAACCGTTCGTGCCAGCAGTTCCCGCGCCTGTTCCACGAGCTCTTCGTCTTCGCAGAGCAAGCCGCCGCGTGCAGCCGCATACGCGATGCCCGTCCACCCGGTGTACAAGCCAGAACGCATCGCAGGCGCGATCTCCTGACGCTTCGCCAGCGCCTGAGAGATCGCTCCCAGCGCGGCTTCCCGCAGCTCAACATCGCCGGTCACCCGGTACAGCTCGGCCAAAAACAGCCCGATCCCGCTCGTGCCGTTGTAGAGGTTGCTGCCGAGTGTGCGGTAGTTCGAACCTTGTCCGGCAAACGCTTCCCCGTCATCGCCCATCCACGTCCAACGCCCGCCGGAGCGGAAAGCCTGCTCCAGCAACTGCGCGGCGATCTCCTGTGCGGTGCCCAGCAGTGCCTGCCTTTCCAGTGACCCTTCTTGACGTGCAAACGCCTCCGTCCGCTCCAGCGCTTCCACCTGCAGCAAGACGTCGACCCGGTCCATCCTGTACATATCCTCTGCGCCCGGATTGAGATACGGAGCGTCAAGCCGAATCCCGTCCTGCATAAAGCGCTCCCGCACACTCTGCATCCGTTCATCAACTGTCAGCTTCCCCTGTTCAAACGCCAGCAACAGCCCCTCGGCCAACAACCGGCAGCGGTGCATGCCGAAGCTCTCCTGATCGCCCGGGTCTTCCGAGCAGCCCAAGCCGTTCGCCAGCTTTTTGGTAAACGCGGGCACAGCCGATTTTAAAAATGGGGCAAGATCTGCGTACAAACGGCTCACCAGTTCCATCACGGCGGCAAAATCCCGTTTGTCCACATAGAGCACTCCGGCGTCACAGCGGTCGTACAGGTGCGGACGACTCAACACTTTCAGGCGAAACGGAATCTCCGCTGCGTTCAGCGCGGAGGTGAGCGTTTGCATCAGCTGCGGCGCACCTTGCGGAACCAAATTCCAGTACAGGCGCACCACTTGCTGGTGGGCGTGGTCAAACAGATCGCGGTCGCCAACCGCCATGTAAAAGCCCGGTGAGAGGCTGAGAAACTCTTTGGGAAAACGCAGCTTGATCGTCTGCCCCGCCTGCAGGTCAACGCTTGGCATCGCTTGCTCCAAACGGGCATGAACGCGCAGCCCGTGCTGCTCAACGACGATGCGCCCTTCCGCATCCCGAGGCTGCAGCACCGCCCAGCCATCTTCCCAGAATCCCTTGCCTGCATTGGCGGCAGACAGCGTTTCCACAAAAGCGGCCGAACTTTCGCCATACGCGGGCGCGTTGCGTTCAGACTGCAAGGAACCCGGGCAATAAAAGCGCGCATAGAGCCTGTTCTTCAATTGGTAAAGAAGATAATCTCGTGCTGTTTTCGAAGTGAGTTCTTTCCGAATCCGTTTCGACAGCGGATCGGAAGCATGGCCTTGCAGCGTAAATCGGGACGCGGAGATCTCGGTCGCTGCCACCGCCTCGCGAATCAGAAGTTCGTATGCGTTCATCGCGCCGCCCCCGCTTTCCGTGGAATTCCCAGCACCTGCACCGCCGCCTGTTCCGGGCGTTGCAGCATGTTTGCGCTCATCTGCAGGAAGCAGATCATATTGCCGGTCGGCTCGATCGACGACTGCATCGCCTCATAGGCGGAGAGCACCAGCCGTGCCGCCGCATAACGCACCGAACGGATCAGCTTGCGGTCCTGTTCCGCTTCTGTCAGCCCCATCCGCTTGCAGTACGCCTGCCAAAATGCACGCAGGGCCGGATGCATGGTGTGAATCGGATGTTTCGCCAGCTGCAGCGCCCGTTCCGGCGGGGTGTCCCCGGTGATCGGGATCGAATGCAGCCAGGCGCTTAAAAAGGAGCTGAACATCGAGCCGACATCCCAGCAGGAGTCGCCCGATGCGGCCAGTTCCCAGTCGATCAGGCGCAGAGCTGGCCGTTTTTGTGCAATGAAATCTTTATCGTCAGGCACAACCAGAAAGTTGTCCCATTTCACGTCTTGATGAATCAAAGTATCGGTCGTCCATTCGCGATGCAAGAGCTCCAACGCGTCGCAAAACGCGGGAAAGCGCTGCATGATTTTCACCAGCCGCAGATTGGCCGAGGAGATGCCATGGTAGATGCTTTGCGCAGGCTGGTGCAGTTTTAAGATCCACGGAGGATCGCTTTTCGGCAGAAGATCGAGCCCGTTCCGGCACAAGTGCAGGCGGCCCAGCGCATCGCCAGCTTCCCGGGCGAGCTGCACCGGAAAACGGCCTTTTTGGCGATAGAAAGTATCACCGAGAGTGGACGCCCCGCGCAGCAGTTCGATGACCAGAATGCCGTCCGCGTCGTCGTAGCTGTAATAGCGCGGCAGGTACACTTCCATGCCGCTGTCCTTTCCGCCGCCTTGCTGAAAATAGCGGTAGAGAAACGCTTCCTGTGCGGTCAGCTCTTTTTCCTCGGCGGATTTGCCCGCTTTGAGCAGATAGGAGCGGCCCTGTTCGCGGATCACTTGAAAATTGAGATTGCGCCGCGTCACGTCCAGCACGGAGATGTTGCCGTTCACTATGTGTTTTTCCTCCAGCAGCCGGTGGGTCAGGAGGTGGTGAATCGCTTTTTGTCTGGTCAGCATGACACAGCCTCCGTTTGCTAGGGTGATCTTGGGTGATGCAGAGGAAGAGGAAGAGGAAGAGGAAGAGGAAGAGGAAGAGCATGTCTCCCCTCCTCTGCACAGGCCAAGATGGTGATGCGATTACGGACAGCCTTTTTCGGACGGGCAGGCGCGCGAACAGTCCTCGTTTTTGGTCGGGCAGCGGTCTGACGGGCAGAACGACACACTGACGCACAGCGGCGTCGGCGGCGGACATCCTCTGACCGACGGGCAACTGCGGATCGACGCGATCACCGTGCGGCAGACGACCGTGGTCTGCACATGCACCCCGCCTTCATCGGTGAGGTTGTTCGTGTGCGATGCGCTGTCTAGGAAACCGGACATGATGTCACCCGACAAAAATTCGGCCTGGACTTGCTGCACGCTGGTCTGCGTGCGCTCCAGAGCGGCGTCAGGCTTGACCCACAGGGTGGCTGCGCTCTGCTCTTCCTCCGGCATGACAGCATGCAGAATGTCCTCTTCCCGAATCTCCACAAAATCGTTCAGCTCCGGCGTCAGATAGAGCCGCCACTGGCCGTCTTTGGGACTGTGCCCCAAAGATCCGCTCAGGACAACCGCATCTTCCGGCAGTTTCGCATTCGGATCAAACTCGGTCATCGTTTTCTCCTCCTACTTTAGAATCATAAAAAAGTATTATTCTGATTCATTAGACCTATTCAACAATTCAGTAATTTTTTCCTTCCCAAGAAAAAACTGACGCCTGTTGGGGACAGACGTCAGCTTTTTTTGTGACTGGTGGACTTATAACATCGGGATGGTGACGGCCAAGCTTGGGCTTTCGGCACCGTGATCGTCTTCATTGCGGATGAAGAACGAGACGTTCAAGACGCTGTTCTCGCTGGTCGGAGTGCCGTAGACAGGGATAGTGAAGGTGCCCGTCTCACCGCTGTCATTGTAAACGCCGCCGCGCAGATCGGAACCGGCCGGACCTTGGACATTGACGTAGACGCCGGCCGGCACGTTCTCGACGACCACTGCGATCCCGTTCGCATCACGGTTGACGTGGATCTGTTCGGCGAGCGGAGCATCCGGGATCACCGGGCAGGTAAATGCGGTGCGCGCCCCTTCCGTTTGGCCGGTTTTGGTCAAGGTGACGTAGACCGTTTGCATCCCGTCGAGACCTGCTGCCAGCTCGATCAGCGAATACTGGCTCTCATCAATCGTCGCTTCGCCCAGCAGCGTGCCTCCAACTGCTGCGTCATAGACGCGCGCGGTATACCCCGGCAGCCCGTACACCGAGACCGTGTCGGAGCCGGTGTAATAGTTCTCCAAGGTGACAGCTTTCTGTACATCCAGTGTGACCTGCACCGGAACCAGCGCTGTTTCGGCGTGGTTGATCAAGTAGGAGACGTAGACGGTTTCCGGCAAGGTGTCGGCGTTGAACATGATCGAAACGGGCGCTGCCGTGCCTTCCGCGTTGAAGTTGCCCGCCAGGAATTGCGTTGCACCTGCCGACTCATACACATAGACCTCTGCGCCGGACGGAACGTTTTGCACCGTGACTTCATACAGGCCGTGCCCGTAGGCAGCTGTCAGATCGTTGGCAGCAGGAGCCATCTCCGGTGTTGCCGTCGGGACGGCGGCGACCACTTTGTCGCTTTCCGCTTCGCCCGGAGCTTGCGCGGTGACGTAAATGTTCGTCAGATCGCCCAGACCCGCTTCGATCAAGACGGTCGCCAGCTCATAGTTGGGCACCCCATCACGGTCATAGTCGATGCCTTGCGAAATTCCCTCCGCCAGTTGCGTGTACACGCCATTTTCCAACTTGTAGACGCGAATGACCGTCCCAACCGGTGCGGGGACTTGCACCCGGTCGGCAGCGTTGGTGTAGTTGTCGATATGAACGTGCATCGTGGTGTCGGCTGAGACCCCAACAGGCGTTGCAAGCGAGGTGATCAGAACTGCTGCAGCCAATAACTTCGTAAATTTGCGCACAATAGTACCTCCAGATAAATGAAATAGGAACAACAACAACCACTCACATTGTATTACATTATCTGGTAATCAAACACGTAAAAATTGCTATTTTGGAAGTTTGTTACAAATAAAAAAACCACCCGTAGAGGGTGGTTGGACGCACTGCGGAATCACTTATTGAAACTTCGGCATGACGTCTGTCGCAAAACGCTCCATCTCCTCGAGCTGCGGGGAGAACTGCAGGAGCAGCAGATCGACGCCTGCTTCCTCATACTCTTTGACGCGTGCGGCGATCTGTTCCGGGGTGCCGACGAGGTTCGGGCGCAGGCCGCGGTTGGAGACGCTGTAGTCTTGCAAGGTCAGCTTCTGCTCCAGCTGGGACTTGTTCACAAAGTCGCCAAAGCCCGCGTAGCCTTTCATCGCATCTTCGCTTACGGTGGTGATGCGCTCAAGTTCCGCCTGCGCTGCCTCTTCCGTATCGCGGCAGATGACGTAGGCTGCCATGCCAAACGACTTGAACGGCTCCAGACCCGCTTCGGCGCGGCGCGCTTTCATGTCGTCGATCTTCTTCTTGACCTCTTCCGGCGTGCCGCCATGCATCACATAGGCATCACAGTGCTCTGCGATCAGCTTCTTGCCGCGCTCGCTCTCCCCGCCCGCGTACAAAATCGGGTTGGGACGCTGCACCGGCTTGGGCGACAGTTTGGCATCTTCGACGTTGTAATAACGGCCCTTGTAGCTGAACGACTCCTCTGTCCACATGCCTTTGAGCACATCGACAAACTCCTGCGTGCGCTCGTAGCGCTCATCATGTTCGGCAAAATGCCCGCCGTATTGGCGCGCTTCTTCCGCCCACCACGCTGAAACGATGTTCAAAGTGAAGCGTCCGCCGGAGATCTGGTCGATGTTCGCCGCCATCTTTGCCGCCACCGCCGGGTTGTGGTAGCCGGGGCGGATCGCCGTCATGATCTCGATCTTTTCGGTCACCGACGCCAGTGCCGCCGCCGTGCTCCACGCTTCCAGCACATCCTGCTCCACGCCTTTGATGTCGTTCAAATACAGCTCGGCGATCAGCGTTGTGCTGTAGCCCCACTTTTCGGCCGATTGAATCACCGTTTTTGCATAGTCGAACGTGGACGGCATGTTTTCATTTTCTACATTGCGCAGCCATCCGCCGAAGATCGGCAGCCAAAATCCAAATTTCATTAGGTTCATCTCCCCAGATCATGTAGATCGTTTAAAAAGTGCTTGCCCGGCTGGTGACCTGTGTGATCTCGCGGACGTGTTTGGTCAGTTCGACCGTCATTTCGAAATAATTGAACGGCGTGATCAGATAGATGCCGTTATAATGTTTGACCGCTTCATCGAGCAGCTCTTTGCACATCTCGACGCCTTCTGCCCGTGCAGCCGCGCCTTCGAAGCGCTTGATCCGCTCGCGGGACTTTTGCGAAATCTTGATGCCTGGCACTTCGTTGTGCAGAAACTCGGCGTTGCGCGTCGAGGTCAAAGGCATGATGCCGATGAAGATCGGGACTTTGATATGCGCGGTCGCTTCTTTGATCGCCAGCATCGTTTCCAGATCGTACACCGGCTGGGTCATGATGTAGTCCGCCCCCGCTTCGACTTTGCGTTCGAGGCGGGCGACCGCCGCGTCGAGGTTGCGCACATGCGGGTTGAACGCTGCGCCGCAGACGAAGCGGGCCTGATTCTTCATCGGACGCCCGGAGAAGGCGACGCCTTGGTTCAACTGTTTGACCATGCGGATCAGATCGAACGACGTCAGGTCAAACACGGTGCTCGCCCCCGGCAGGTCGCCGACGCGGGCCGGATCGCCGGTGATGACGAGGATCTGATTGATGCCCAGCGCATGCAGCCCCATCAGGTGCGACTGCTGCCCGATCAGGTTGCGGTCGCGGCAGGCGACGTGCACGACCGGCTCGATGCCCAGCTCCCGTTTGATGATCGAGCCAAGCGCCATGTTGCTCATCCGCGTGGTCGCCAGCGAGTTGTCGGCGATGGTGATCGCGTCCGCCCCCGCCTTGTACAGCTCATGGGAGCCTTCGACATAGCGCTCCACATCCAGATCGCGCGGCGAGTCGAACTCGACGATGATCGTGTGCCGTTTCTCCACGAGGTCGACGATGGTCGGCATCTCGCTCTGCTGGAAGCGCACCACTTCGCGCTCAAACACTTCGATGCGCGGGGCGTTCTCCGGGTTGACACGCGGGCGGCGCTTCAGGCCGGACACGGCGCCTGCGATCGCCTGGATATGCTCCGGCGTTGTGCCGCAGCAGCCGCCGATCAGCGATACGCCTTGCTCCCACAGTTTGACCGCACTATCTCCAAAATACTGATAATTGGGCTTATAGGCAAACTCTCCGTCGACGATCGCCGGGCGGCCTGCGTTCGGGAACGCCGACAAGCCCAGCCCTTCCGGCACCACCGCCCGCTCCAGCGCCCGCAAGATCTCGGCCGGACCGAGGCGGCAGTTCAGGCCAACCATGTCGGCGCCCGCTTCTTTCAATTTAAAATACGCATCGCTGAGCAGGTAGCCGTCCCGGGTGCGCTCGACATCGAGCAGCGAGCACTGGGCGATGATCGGCACACCGGAGGATGCGACGAGCGGACGCACCACGTCGAGCGCGAGGAGCAGTTCTTCCAGATCGAAGAACGTCTCCAGCACCAGACCGTCCACGCCTTCGTGAAGCAACGCCACCGCCTGTTCCTCAAAAGAGTCGCGGAACTCTTCGACATTGGCGGTCATCACGCGGGCCGCCGCGATCGAGCCGATGCTGCCGACGACAAACGCATCCGCTTCGGCGATCTCCACCGCCTGGCGGGCAAGCTGTACAGCCGCGCGGTTGATCCGCGTCGTCTTGCGCTCCAGCCCGTAGCGGGCGAGCGCTTCGCGGTTCGCCGCGTAGGAGTTGGTCTCGATCACCTGCGCTCCTGCACGCAAGTACGCCATGTGGGCTTCGCGCACCCACTCTTGATTTTTCAAACACAACTCCTCGGTTGAAGAGCCGACCGCATGGCCTTGCTGGTACAGCCACGTCGCCATCGCGCCGTCGCCGATCAGCACGTCTGTGCCAAGTTTTTGCCGAAACAACTCATGCCGACTGCTCACGCTGCATCCTCCCTCTCTTTGTCGTAGTGCTTCGATGTAGTAGTGCTCCGATAACGGAATAAAGTCCGAATATAAAAGAAAACGCCTCTTCTTTGGCATAAGAAGAGGCGTGAATACGCATAGGAAAACTGCGAACCTCTCTTATCTGCCAAGCCGCATCATCATGCGGCCTTGCTGGAATTGGCACCTAATCGCAGCTAGTTGCTACCGGTTGCCGAGGCTTCAAAGGGCCAGTCCCTCCACCTCTCTGGATAAGAGCTTGCTTACTATGTGGTTGCAGTTAGAATAGCACCGTTTCTCGTTGTCTGTCAATGGTCGTTTCGGCTCTGTTTTAGTTGTAGTTCAGCCAGATGCTCTTGATCTGCGTGTAGTTCTCCAGCGCGTATTCGCCCATCTCGCGCCCGATGCCCGACTGCTTGTAGCCGCCAAACGGCGACGCTGCGTCAAACATATTGTAGCAGTTGATCCAGACGGAACCTGCCTTCAGCTTGTGCGCAACATTAAACGCCGTGTTCATGCTTTGCGTCCAGACGCCGGCTGCGAGGCCGTAGGTGGACAGGTTGGCGCGCTTGATCACATCGTCGATGTCGTCAAACGGCATCGCCGCGACCACCGGGCCAAAGATCTCTTCCTGCGCGATCGCCATGTCGTCCTGCACATCGTAAAACACGGTCGGGCGGACAAAATAGCCGTTCGCGAGGTCGCCATCCGCACGGGAGCCGCCCGTCGCGACTTTTGCCCCCTGCTCGATGCCTTTTTCAATGTAGGAAGTGACGCGGTTCAACTGCTCGCCGGTCACCAGCGGCCCCATCGTCGTTTTCGGATCAAGGCCGTGGCCTTGGCGAACCTTCTTGTCGGCATAGGACACCATGTCGGACAAGGCGTTGTCATAGACGCTCTTGTGGATGTACAGGCGAGAACCTGCCGAGCAGACCTGGCCCTGGTTGAAGAAAATCGCCTGCATCGCGCCCGGCACAGCACGGGTGAAGTCAGCATCCGGGAACACGATGTTCGGGCTCTTGCCGCCGAGCTCCAAGGAGACGCGCTTCAGGTTGTCGGCCGCATAGCCCATGATCAGTTTGCCGACTTCGGTCGAGCCGGTAAATGCCACTTTGTCAACGTCCGGATGGGTCGCCAGCGCTTTGCCTGCCGTTTCGCCGAAGCCCGGAATGATGTTGACGACGCCCGGAGGGAAGCCTGCTTCCTGGATCAATTTTGCCAAATACAGCGCGGAGAGCGGGGTCTGCTCAGCCGGCTTGAGCACGACCGTGCAGCCGGTCGCCAGTGCTGCGCCGAGCTTCCACGCTGCCATCATCAGCGGGAAGTTCCACGGGATGATCTGGCCAACGACGCCGATCGGTTCGCGGCGGACGTAGTTGTGCATGTTCGGCACGTTGACCGGAATCACGTCGCCGGAGATCTTCGTCGCCCAGCCTGCATAATAGCGGAAATGCTCGATGGTCAGCGGCACATCCGCGTGTTTCGCTTCACGGATCGGCTTGCCGTTGTCGAGCGTCTCGATCTCGGCAAAAACATCGGCGTCGCGCTCGATCAGGTCGGCCAGCGTATAGATCAGGCGGGCGCGCTCCTGCGGCTGCATCCGCGTCCACGGGCCGTCTTCAAAAGCGTCGCGGGCAGCAGCGACCGCGCGGTTGATGTCTTCCTGATCGCCTTCCGATACATAGGCCAAAATTTCACCGTTTGCCGGGTTGTAGGTCGGGAAAGTCTTGCCGCTGGCCGCTTCGACAAACTGGCCGCCGATGAACAACTTTTTGATCGTCTTGGATTTTACAAAATCCGCCGTGCGCGGATTGAGTTGAAATGCTGTGGTTTCCATTGATGCGCCTCCTCAAGTCGGGTATGTAGGAGAATGTCCCACTCTCAACCTATGAGGAGTCTAGCAGAGGTATGACTAGTCGATGTCGATGCCCATGAAAATCGCGTCGTAAAATGTCCCATCGAGATACATCGACCGGCGGTGCACGCCTTCCTGCACGAAGCCGAGCTTTTTGTAGACGTGGATCGCGCCGTGGTTGTCAACGCGTGTCACCAGGTTGATCTTGCGGACGATCCCGGTCGATTTAGCCCAGTCGAGCAAGAGGGTCAGCATGTGGGAGGCGATGCCGTGGCCCCAATATTTTTCACGGACGGTGATGCCGAATTCACCGACGTGGCGCGAGCGCTGGCGGTGTCCGCCGGCGAAGTTGTTGACCGAGGCGATCTCCCCGTCGATCAGGCCGATCAGGAAAATTTTGTTGTCGCTTTGGATGTGGTCTTCGATGATCGCAACTTCCTGTTCCACAGTCGTGGTAAATTCGCCCGGGCCAAATCCGAGATAAGGGCTTTCGTAAGGAACTTGCTGCAGGTAGGCGACGATCGCGGCAGCGTCGTCCGGCGCTGCTTCGCGGATCGTCAGCGTGCGTCCGTCTTTCAGTTGGTGGGTGCGGGTGGTGTCCATGATCTGTCCCCTCTTGTCATCTTTTATCCACCATTATAGCGTTTGTTTCGGGTAAAATGAGAGCAGGAGGTGTGCATCATGGACTTTTTGTTAGACGCACCAAATTCACAGGAGCAAGTCGCGCTCGATCAACTGATCGGCGAACAGCGCATGCTGCTTGTGCTCTTGCGCCACCTTGGCTGACCGCTGTGCAGAAGTTATCTCGCGCAGTTGCGTGAGTCCGCAGAAGAGATTACCCGTCACGGGGTGAAGATCGTCACCGTCGCTCCGGCGCCGGGCGACCAGTTGGCCCCGTTTATTGAAGAATACGGACCGTATCCGTTCCCGCTGTACGGCGACCCTACGAACGCCTTGTACCTCGCGCTGGGCAGCCGCCAGATGAGCAAATGGGACATGGTCAAGCTCGTCACCCGCGGCATCGTCACAGGCGGCGTCAAGATCTCCGAGATCGTGCCGAAAGACCCAGAGCAGCGCGAGATCTCGATGAAGGCGGCGAAGACGCAGGATGTGGCGCTGCAAGGAGGCACCTGCCTCTTGTCGGCAACGGGCGACATGCTCTGGCAGCATCGCGACCAGACGCCCGATGACCATGCGACGATCCCGATGATTCTCGAGCAGATTAAGCAAAACGACCCGGTCCTGTAAGGACGGGTCGTTTTCTTTATCCTGCTCAAAAATTACTCAAAGCGCTCCGAAATCACCAGCTCGGACAGCGGAAGGCGCACAGAGTCATGGCCTTTTTCGGTGCCTTTGCCCAAGGTGATCATCATCGTCGGGAAGAAGCGGGACGGGATGTTCAGCTCGGCGACCAGCTGGTCGCGGTTGAAGCCGGCCATCGGGCAGGTGTCATAGCCGAGAGCGGTCGCCGCCAGCATCAGCTGCATCGCTGCGAAGGAAGAGTTGATCAGCGCCGCATCGTGCCCAAACTGCGGCGGGTTGTTGGCGTAGGTCGGCTTGATTTGGCCAAGCAGCATGTCGGCGATCTCACGGGTCATGTTGCCCGCTTCCACCGCTTGGTTGTAGATCATGTCGGCCGCCTTGTCCGCTTCCTGGTCAGCCAGGATGATGATCACAGCCGGAGCGTCGACCACTTGCTGCTGGTTGTACGCGGTCGGCAGCAGCTTCTGCTTGTTGTCCTGGTTGGTCACCACGAGGAAACGCCAGTGCTGCAGGTTCCACGCCGACGGAGCGGTCGCAGCCAGCTCGAGGATCTGGTTCAGGTCCTCCTGCGGCATGGTCGGCTCGTATTTGCGTACAGAATGACGGGTACGCATCGCCTCTTGGGCGGTCATCTGTTGTTGCGTCATCGAAAACACCTCTTGTCCTGTTTATGTACTCGGCTTATCATAACAAAGTATACAAAAACGAGGTGACACATGGCAAACTACATTCAAGACCTGCGCGAGCTGGTTGGCAACACCAAGGTGATTCTGGTCGGCTGCGGCGTGCTCGTGTTTGACGCAGATGGCCGCCTGCTGTTGCACCGCCGCACCGATAACGGCAAATGGGGCATTCCCAGCGGCTTCATGGAACTCGGCGAAAAGGCGGAAGAGACGGCACGGCGCGAAGTCTATGAAGAAACCGGCCTGCGCTTAGGTAAATTGGACTTCTTTGGCATCTACTCAGGCAAAGAGCGCGAAGTCACTTTGCCCAACGGCCATGAGCTGATGGCGGTGAAAATTGCCTTCACCTGCCGTGACTACGAGGGCGAGCCGCACGTCAATGATCACGAATCGCATGAAGTGCGCTTTTTCCCGCTGGAGGAGTTGCCCGCCGATTTCAATCCGACACAACTGCATTACCTCGAGGACTTGTTGTCGGGCGAAACGCCGCCTTTCATTAAATAATTGTCAGACACTATTTTCCCAGCCTTCCGACCATCGCAGGAAGGCTTTTTTGTGCGAATATAGTAAAGAGGTATTTTTCTATTTACCTTGAAGTAGTGATGGCTCCGCATAAATTCGCTCTCTACATTGAATGGAGGACCGATGAATTTCTTTCATAAGTTGCTTAACAAACAGTTTCCTGCCATTTGTTTTCTAGGCTTTGTCGGGATGTTGTACGCCTGGGAAAGGGCCGAGTTTTTGCGGCTGGACTATTTAATCGTATTGACGCTGTTTCTGGTCGTCATTGAAGCGTTTCCGTTCCGCATCAAACGGCTGAACACCACGTTTCCATTTCCGCTGCTCTACGCGATGGTCTTGAATACCGGCTTCGAGGCAACCGCCTTGTATTCCGCCGCCATCCTGCTCATCGTGCACACGATAAAAGGCCGGCCGTGGAAAGCGCGGCTGACCGCAATGTTTGGCCGCATCACCACGGTGCTTGGCGCGGGGATGACGGTCAATCTGCTCTGGCCCTTGCTGCCGGGCGAGCCGACCGAACTGCTTTTTGAAGAGGTGCGGATGGTCGCGATGCTGCTGATCTTCACGTTCCTGTCCGCGTCGATCTTCGTGTGGAACACCAACTTTCGCGCCCTGTACAAGCCGTTTCGCACGCTGATCTTGAAACTGATCCTGCTCGATGTGACGGTCAGTTTTATCTATGCCGGGCTGATGATGTATCTCGCCATCACGTCGCCTGTCACCAACCTCGGGACGCTGGGCTTCGTGTTTTTCTTCCTGCCGCTGGCCTCGGCTTGTTTCCTGCTCTATCTGTTCAACAACCTCAACCGCGCCAAGCAGGGCCTCGTCACCTTGTTTGAAGTCTCGCAGACGATCTCCCAGCAGCACAGCCTGCCCACCGTGCTCGATCAGGTGATCGAGCGGGCCACCTCGATGGTCGGCGGTCACTGCGGCGTGCTGTATCTAATGGAAGACGGAGAACTGCGGCGCAAAGTCTGCACCTGCTCCAGCGACCTGAACGCCCAAAAGCTGCCCGAAGGCATCTCGATCGCCTGGGCGGTCGCCTTGAGCGGCAAGGCGGAACTGGTGCATGACGTCGAGCGCGACACGCGCTTCTGGCCAGGCGAAACGCTGTACGGCACCCGCACCCTGCTCATCGTGCCGATCATCATCGACGACAAGGTGGCCGGCGTGATCTCGCTGGGGCGCAATGAGCCGCATTCGTTTATGCTCGGCGAACTGCAGCTGATGGAGATCTTCGCGGCACATGCTGCCGTCGCGATGAAAAACGCCCAGTACATGGTGGAGCGGGAGAAGCGCCTGCTCGTCGAAGAGCGCAACCGTCTGGCTCGCGAGATCCACGACGGGATCGCCCAAGACCTCGCCTCGGCCGTCTTCCAACTGGAGATGCTGCGGCGCAACTCCCCCGATGAAGATGCCAACCAGCAAGTCCAGAAGCTGCAAGGGATGCTGCGCCAGACGGCGACGACCTTGCGCAACTCGATCTTCTCGCTGCGCCCCGCGCCTTACACGCACGCCGGGCTGTGGCTGGCGATGCGCGCCTATCTGGACGAGATGGAAAAAGAGCACGGGCTGCCGTTTCAATTTGAAGCGCCGGAGCAGACGCTGCAGTTGGCGCCCGATGTGATGAGCGTTGTCTATCAAGTGTTTGCGGAAAGTGTGCAAAACGTGATCAAGCACGCGGATGCCACCCGCCTGTATATAAAACTTCTCCTCGATGATGAATGTCTGAAGCTGACTGTGCAAGATAATGGAAAAGGATTCCATTTCGGACGCGCGATGCTCGAAGCGGTCAACCGGCACTCATTTGGCATCGAGAACCTGCATCTGCTCGCCGACCAGGTTGGCGGGACGCTGGAATATCACACTGCGCCGGACAAAGGGACGGAGATCGTGCTTGAGATCCCGCTGAAGGAGGATGGTACGGATGACGGTACGCGTGGTGCTTTGCGATGACCATACGATTTTGCGCGATGGTCTGCGCAATTTGCTCAACTCAGAAGACGACTTAGAAGTGGTCGGAGAAGCTGCCGACGGCAAACAGGCGATCGAACTGGTCGAAAGCCTGCAGCCGGACGTGGTGATCATGGACATCAACATGCCGGGTCTTGGCGGCGTGGAAGCGGTAGAGCGCCTGATTGCCAAGTATCCCTCGCTGCGCATCCTGATCCTGACGATGTTCAATCAGGATGAATATCTGTTTCGCACGATGCAGGCCGGCGCCTGCGGGTATTTGCTCAAAGACTCGCCCGTCACCGAAGTGATCGACGCGATCCGCACGGTGATGCAAGGCGGCTCGGTGCTGCACCCCGACCTGACGCACAAACTGCTCGCCTCCTACCGCGAGAAGGAGAAGCCGGACGGAGAAAAACTCTCCCCGCGCGAGCACGAGGTGCTGACCACGCTGGTCAAAGGGCTGTCCAACAAAGAGATCGCCGAGCACTTGTTCATCTCCGAGACCACCGTCAAACTGCACATCTCGAACATCTATCGCAAACTTGGCGTGAAAAGCCGCTCGCAGGCGATCATGCACGCGGTGAAGGAAAAGCTGGTCGTGATCTAAATCAAAACGAAAAAACCGCCTCCCAGATGGGAAGCGGTTTTTTTCTCGGGTTTTGCCGTCACCTTCGGCTGCGCAGTTGCCCGCCGCACAACAGGGCGGGCGCCTCCAGGACGGCGATTCGCGCGGACTGTGTCCTGTCTTTATCCTACTGCAGTAATGAGGTGAAAGGTAGTAGCCAAAGGTATAGAAAAGATACTACTTGCGGCTAGTTGACATGGACGGTCAATATATGCCCTCCCCCACAATGCCCAGCACCCAGCCTTCAAGCTGCGCCCGCATCCGCTCCGCCTGGGTCAACTGCGGCTGGAAAAAGCGCTCCAGCGTGCCGTCCCCATCCCGCTGTTGCAGCCAGTCGGTGCAGGCTTTCGCATCTTCCTCATCGCTGCGCACACCGCGATTGAACAAGGTCGGGTACACTTCGACCAGCACATGCCCCTCGGTCGGCAGTTCCCAGCCGTCAAACGGCCAGGCGAACAGCGGGATGCCCCGCTCCCGGCAAAAGCGGCGCAGCCGCGCCAGATAGGCGATGCCATAGATCGCCTGCAGCCCGACCGAACCGGCCCCGCCGATCTGATAGATCGGCTTCATCTTGCGGCACCGCTCTTCGACCAGACGCCGCTCGCTCATCCCAAGTTCGGCATAGGGAAATGGCGGCCGTTTGCCTTGCAGCTTGAAGTTTGGCCCCCAGAACGGCCCGCCTGTTTCGATGCCGTACCGCTCCCGAAACAGCTCGTTCATCCGCGCCGCCCAGCCCCGCCCGTCCGCTTCCGCTCCGTCGAGCAGGGAGGTCACCTCCTCCCAACGAGTCGGAGACGACCTCGTCACCTTTTCAAAAAAGCCCTGTGGAAAACTATAGGAATGATCAAAGCCCAGCACCACGCGCTCCCCCGCTGCTGTCACCTGCTCCAGCAGTCTGCAGACGCGCTGATACAGCTCTTCGCGGGTAAAATGCTCCGGCTCCGCTCCCCATACTGAGAGCACGATATGCTTTTTCTGCAGGCGGAGCGACGAACTGCCGCTGTAATCGGCAAAGGCGTAACGGTCGAAAGCTCTCATGAGTTCGACCGCTCCATCTCAGCGATCACCTGCATGCGCTTCGCCAGATTGGAAGTATGGAACTCCCATTCGATCCCGTCCGGGTCGAGGAAGTTGACCGATTTGCCGACCCCGCGCGTGATCGGCCCGCGCACGATCTCCACGTGATGGTCGCGCAAGTGCTGCACGGCCGCTTCAAAATCAGCATCGTCCACCGTCAGCGCCAGATGCAGCTGCTCTAAGCGCGGCGGGCGCGGCTGCCCGATCTCAGCTCCGGAGAGGCAGATCCACGTCGAACCGCTCTCCAAATAGGCGTAATGGCCCCCGTCATGCACGACATTCATCCGCAAAATCCCGGTGTAAAAAGCCAGTGAGCGTGCGTAATCTTCCACAAAGAGGGTGAGATGGTTTAGTCCTTTTGTTTTAAACATCGTCTCGCCTCCAGCTTAATATGATAAGATAATAGGTAATTCTAAACAATCCGGGAGAATATCACAATGCGCTCCAATCTGCCCCAGCTCGACCTCATCAACGAAATGATCGTCCACCAAATCACCAAAAACATGGCTGAACAACATCCTCACGTCACGGGGGATGCAGACTTCCCTGATCATCGATTCCTTCAGCCGTATTGATAAAGCTATAGACTCTCAGTATACCGAAAAAGTGGAAGCTGCCTACCGCTCGCTGCTGAGCCAGGCGATTCAAACTTTGCAAACTTTACAGGACTAGAGGTGAGCCGATTTGAGCCATGACGCACAAACAATGGCCCGTTTGTTCTTAGACGGAGACCCCCAAGGAGCTTGGGCGTTGATCGAGCAGCATGCACAAGCAGGCCGCGACAGCGTCGGTGAGTGTACGAACCAACCGGCCATAAAACACAACAAAAAAGCGATGTTCCTCTGCGTGGAAGATGAGCTCCACGACATTGGACAACGCATCGTCGGCTGTCTGTTTGAAGAATTGGGTTGGGACGTCGGCGGCCGACTTGTCTCCAAATTCGATCTGGCACCTTACTGCGGCGAGCAGACCGTGCTGCTTGGCGATCTGCCTCACATCCACACCTGGCTGACGGAACAGCATCTTGCAGAGCATAGCGGAGTGAGTTCACGTGGTCGATAGTGCACATATGCCCGTCCCCTTTTTCCTGATCGCCAAGGACCTCACCATTCTCGCCAGCTCGCCGGAAGCCCAAGCGATTTTTCCAAACGCGCCTTCGTTTCTGGAACTGATCGATGCCGAAAGTTACAACAAAGCGCTGCGCTTCCTCCACCCCTCCGCAGGCAAAATCAAGCTGGAACTGCCTCTGCACACCCGCACCGGCTCGCTGCCCGAGCCGTTCGATCTGCATGTGGCCTGGAATGAACAGAGCCAAGGCCATATCGTCTGTCTGGCAAAGGACCCGCGCATCAATCAGTTGATGGGGATGATGATCAATTTGCGCAAGCGTCTGGCCGAGACCGATTTTTCGTTGCTGGCGAAAAAAGAGGAGCTGGAGAACACGCTGATTCGCATGGAAGAATCGGTTGTGGAAAACGACAAGCTCGCCGTGCTGGGCAAAATGGCCGCGGGGATCGCACATGAGATCCGCAATCCCCTGACGATCATCCGCGGCTTCGTGCAGCTCTTGCATCCGCATCTGGTCGAGCTCGGCAAAGCGGACTACACCGAAGTGGTCCTGACCGAAATCGACCGCGCCAACCAGATCATCGCCGAGTTCCTCGACTCTTCGCGCCCGTCCGAGCCGATGCGCCATGACGTGACGCTGAAAAGCCTGCTCGAAGACGTGCATCTGCTCTGCCAGAGCGAAGCGCTGCTCAAAGGCTGTGAGCTGGAACTGGTCACGCCGGACGTCGACAGGCTGATCTCCGCCGACCCCAAGCAGCTCAAGCAAGTGTTCCTGAACATCATCAAAAACGCCATGGAAGCGATTGCCGAGAGCCGGAATACCGGTAAAGGCGTGATCGCGATTCGACTTGCCTATGAGGACAATCTAGCTGTGATCGAGATACGCGACAACGGCAAAGGCATGAGCGAACAGACGCTGCGCAAGCTGTTCGACCCGTTTTTCACGACGAAAGCAACAGGAACCGGACTGGGGCTTGCCGTCTGCAAACGCATCATCATCAACCACAGCGGCACGTTGGACGCAGAGAGCACCGAAGGGGTCGGGACCCTGTTTCGCATCGCGTTACCGACGCATGCTTAACCGGAACACCACCCACCAGATCAAGGCAAACCCGACCGCTTGCGTCACGGTGATCCCTTTGTCGAGGAAGACCCAGTTCAGCAGCACGCCCATCGCCGGAAAGGACAGCTCAGCCAGCGTCGCAGCAGAAGCCGGAGTTGTCGACAGCCCGCGATAGTAGAGCAAGAGGCTGAGCAGGCCCGGCAGCAAAGCGAGCAGCAGGAACACGCTCAGATACTCCGGGTGCAGCGCCCCGCTCCACATGTTCGAGAAACTGCTGCCCGACATGGCAGCCATGCCAAACAACAGCGGCACAGCGAACAGAAAGCGCGCCCCGGTCAGCGTTTCGAAACTCATCTTGGCGCGGGTCAGCAGGTAGCGCCCCATCACCGTCGAACCGCCCCACAAAATAGCAGCCCCAATCGACAAAAGCGACCCGGTCACCTGACCGCCCGAGACGCCGAGAAACGGAGCCTGCAGGCCAAACGTCAGCAGGTAGGTGCCGCCCAGCGCGACCAGCAGGTGCAGGCCAAAGCCTTTGGGCAGATGCTCCTGCAACAGCCATCTGGCAGCGAGCAGAACAAACAAGGGCTGCAATTTCTGCAGGAGCAGCACGACGCTGGGATGCCCGTACTGAAAGCCCATCGTAAACAGGACGGTAGCCAGTCCCGAGCCGCCCCACGAGATGAAGAGGATCGCGCCGAGGTGGCGCAGGGACAAGCCTTGGAACTGACGGCGGCCGATCCAGACGGCAGGCACGGCGAACACGAGCAGGAGCAGATGCTCCAGCAGCACGATCTCCGTCGACGTAAACGCGCCCATCAGCGGTACGCGCAACAGCGAATCCATGCCCCACAGCGCTGCGCCAAGCGCGACCAGCCAGACGCCTCCCTGCCGGAAGAGGACGGGCGGAGCGGTTGGTTTCAGCGCCGGGGAAAAGGTGCGGTTTGGCATCGTCATCCGCCCTTACACCGTCAGCCGGCTTTGGGCCAGCTCTTCGAGCAGTGCGGCCGCACGGTCGACGACGGCGGGGTGGATGCTTTTGACGCCTTTGAAATTGCGCTCTTCTTCCACTTCCAATTTGCCGAACCCGTCCATGTCATAGGCAACCATCATCTGCTTCATCGTCGGCGCCTGCACGACGAGGAACCATTCGCGGGTCAGCTTGTGACGCGGCGGCAGCGAGATGTACTCGACGCCGTCATGTTTAGGCATCGCTTTGTCATTTTCCCCGAAGATCGTGACCCCTTCACAGAACTCCGCCATTTGGAAAAAGCGCTCCAGCACCGGATCGACGGCCCGGGACAATTTTTGAAACCCGGCATAGATGCGGGCGCGCGGCTTTTTCGTCAGCACCATGTTCTCCATGATCAGGCACATGTACTCCAACTGCGGCACCCGCGTTTCATATTTCAGCGACGGCACGTCCAGCGCCGCACGCGACAACATTCCGCTCAACTTCTCCGTATTGCCCTCTACCGATTGGAACAGCTCTTCGAACAGCGACAACTCTTTCATTCGATCTCCCCCATTGCTCGTTTCTATGTTATATGAACCCTTTTGCGATCAAAATGCCTGAAACGGACGAACCCATTGCGCGTTTTTCGGGTCGATCCCGACTTCGGTCAAACGCTGCTCCAATGTTTCGGACACATCGCGCAGCACGTCGAGCGAGCTCTCCAACTCCATGATCGACATCAGCTGCATCTCCGATGTATAGCGGCTGTTCTGGACTTGCCCTTCGATCCCCTGTGACAAGTCTCTCAGCTTTTGCACACTGGCCAGCAGGCGGTCGTACTCCTGTTCCACTTCATCGGCCGACTTGTGGATCTGACGGTCTTCCGCCATCAAGTCGCGGGCGCTGTCGGCGATGCCTTGGATGATCTCGGCGATCACCGCCGAGGACTCGGCGCTTTTCTCAATCTCGCGGCGCTGCTCGGAAAACTGGCGCATCAGCTTCTGCGAACCGTCGAGGATCTGGCCCAGCAAGAGTGCCGTCTGCTTGACGCTCTCCTGCGCCTGCATCGACAGGTCGCGCACCGACTGTGCCACGACGCCAAACGTCCGTCCGGCCTCGCCGGCGTGCGCCGCTTCGATCGTGGCGTTCAGCGAGAGCAGCTGGGTCTGGTTGGCGATGTCTTGGATCGTCGCCGAGAAAGTATGAATGTTCTGCAATTGCTCGCGAAAGGCCAGGACACCACGCTCCGACTCGCGGGCGAGCACGTCGATCTTCTGCATCTCTTCCATCAGCTCTTGGATGCGCTCTGTGCCTTCCTCGATCCGGCGGACGATGCCTTGCGCCTGCTCTTCACGGCGAGTGACGGACGACTGCACCGTGCCGAGCTGCTCGCGAACCACTTGCGACTGCTCGGCTGCGCGGTCGACCTCTTCGACCGCATCTTGCATCTGAACGGAGATCTCCTCCGCCCCTTGGGCGTTGACCTGCGCCTGTGTGGAGATCTCCTCGCCTGCCATCTCGATCGCAGTGACCGCCGTCTCCACGTGGCGCGTGATCTGCGCGACCGCTTCCAAGGTTCCTTGCAAAGGGGATTCTTCTTCAGGTTGGATAGGTTGTATAGGTTTTGTATGCTTACTCCACCAATTAAACATTCCGAGACCTCCTTCCCTTGCTAATTGTATATGTTTTGTACAACTTTTGGCAAGAAAAAAACTTCTCTCTTTTCGAGAGAAGCTATTTTAATTCCATCTGCAAGTTGCGGACTTGGAAGCCTAGCGACTCGTACAGCTTTTGAGCCGGGTTGCCGGCGAATACGTTCAGGCGGATCTCGGTGTGGCCCTGTTCGCGCAGCTCGCTGATTCCGCGCTCCATCATCTGTTTCCCAAGCCCTTTCCCGCGATGCTCCGGCAGCACGTAGAGCTCGTAGAGAAAACCTACCTCTTCCCCGGAAAAAGGGTCTTTGGCCGCGCCGACCGTGATCCAGCCCAGCACCTGCTCCCCCGCTTTAGCGACGAGCGGATAAGCGCCGCGCTCCCAAAGCGGGTCCAAGAGCTCCTGCACCCGCGCTTCATTGCCGACCGCTTGAAAAGTGCCCCGGGTGCCTTCCTGCAGCGACTGGGCTCCATGCTCTATGACAAACTCAAAATCCGCCCCGATGGCGCGTACGATTTCCATTCACGCCTTCCCTTCCGCGGTGAAGCGCTGGATGAAGCCGACGTACCCGTTCGGCTCATCGACCGGCGTTTCCACGTAGTTGCCGTTGGTGTATTCGCCGATCACGCGGCGCCAGAAAGAGATCGCCGATTCGTTTTTGAAGTATTCATAGACAAACCAACGGCCGGGGAACATGTCGAACAATTGGCGGGCAACCGCCTGCCCAAGCCCGTTGCGGCGGTATTTCGCCATGATGAAAAACTCATCGATCCCGGCTTCTCCTTCGTCCCCGTCCTTGCTGACCAGCACGAAGCCGGCCAGTTTGCCTTCGACGCGGACGAAATAGGCGTAACGCCCTTCCGCTTCCGCATCGACGTAGTTCAGCACCGGTTTGAACTCCCAGCGCCCTTGCTCATTGAGGTCGATGTCTTTCAGCGTGGAGAAATGATAGATATAAAACTCCGCGATGTTGAGCAGGGCTTCTTTTTGCTCTGCTTTGACCGTTTCTAAGATAAAATTCAACATGATTGCCCCCTTCTTGTGAAGCTGAAATGAATAGATTGCCGCCAGGATTTCCCCATCGTTACAACGTTCCGTAATACCAGCAGAACGGAGAGTCGCAGCCATAGCCGGTACCATCGTTTGAGGGGTACCGTTTCTGATACATCGCCATCATCAGGTCGGACAGTTCGCCATACGCTTCTGAGAACAGGCTGTTCGTTTCGTTGCTGTCATTCCCGACCGCATATAAGAAGACGTTGATGACCTGGTCATAGCGCTCCAGCAGAAATTGCAAGTCCCGATCATACGCTTCCAGCGCTTTCATATAGTTGTATTCGGCTTCCACTTCCTGAAACTTCGCCAAGAGCTGCTGCCGGATCACGCTTGGCGACGCATATTTGGGCGCGCCAGGCGTCGAACCATACACATGCCAATCGCTGTACATCGCGAACGCCTCGCGCAGATTCAACTCCAGAACCTCATACTTGTTCCAAAAATCGTCCGTCTGCATCAGGTCGCGCATATAGCCGCCTTCGTTGATCTCGTGTGCGCTTTTGATCGTCACCGTGGCAGTAGCTTCGTTCCACGCCACTTGCGCTCCCAGCGCTTCGCCGACAAAGCGCACCGGCACCATCGTTCGCCCTTTGACCAGTTGAGCAGGCACATCCAGCGCGATCGCCTGATCATTGAGAAACGCCCATTTCGAGTTGATCGTCAGCTTCAGATCATCGCTCATCGTATACCCGCGCACAGTGCTCGTCTTCTCATCCCATTCGATGATCATGCCGAGCTTTTCAAAAATCGCCCGCATCGGCACCAGCGTGCGGCCGTTGACCACGACCGGAGCCGGGTCATAGTATTGTTTCACCCCGTCGATCACCACGGAGATCTCTGTTGCTTTCGCTGCCTCCACTGGCGTACCCAGTGACGGCACGGCGATCGTCACCGCCATCATGAGCGACAAAAACGACATAAACAATCGCTTCATTCTCTTCCCTCTCTCACATTTATCGCTGGTAAAATTGTACTAAATTTAGCAAACGATTACCAGAGAGGAAATGTATCGCCTGCCATAAATCTATCACTCAAACAAATTGATCTGCCCCGGCGCTTCCCCGCGATACTCCACGCCAAGCATCCGCATCAGTTCCTTGGCGTTTGGAGCGGCGTCCTTGCCCGAGTTGTTGTTAAAAATCACGCAGATCTCCTTCGTCGACTTCTGCAGTTCCAGCAGACGTTCCTTCCACTCCAGCAGCTCCTCCGTGTTGTACCGATACAGATACCGCACGTCGCGCCACGATTCGTCCTCCTTGCCCTGCCCCGACCATCCGCTCACATTCCGCCCGTGAAAGCGCACCAGCGTCAGGTCAGGATGCGTGGCCTGCAGCACCGTCGGCACCGAGCCGCTGCCAGCCTGCGGTTCATCGCAGATCGAGTGAATCCACCCTTCCCGTTCCATAAACTGCAGCGTCTTGTCACGCATCCCGGGCAGGAACCAGCTCTGGTGCCGAAACTCCAGCGCCACCGGCAGTTCGCCCATTTTTTCCTTCGTATAGCGCAGAGCATCCACATTCCGCCGGTTGCATTCGAACCACGGCGGGTACTGGAACAGCACCATTTTCAGCCGATCCGCTTCGATCACCGGAACCAGCGAGCCTAAAAATGCGTCAAACATCGCAGCAGCATTATCAAACGGGTTGTTCCCGCGCAGATGCCCCGTCATCCCCTGATACGCCTTGATCACAAAACCAAAATCGGGCGGCGTCTCCCGGACCCATTTTTCATAATTGCGCTTCGGCTGTACGGCGTAAAACGAACTCTCCGATTCCACGATCGGAAAATGCACCGAGTACTCGCTCAGCTTCTCCCCGCCGATCACCGCCGCATGATGCTTCCACCCGGACAATCCAAACCGGAACACAACGCACTCTTCCTTTCCTATAGAAATTCACAGCGAAAAGGTTGCCTGCGAACAGGCAACCTTTTGTCGTCAAAACTCCACGCCGCGCACTTTCGCAAACACCATCGTGTCGCGCAAGACGCCTTGCATGTCGAAACGGTCTTTGCGCAGCACTCCTTCGAGCGTGAAGCCGAGGCGCTCGGCGATTTTGATGCTGCGGACGTTCTCCGGATGCGTGCGTATCTCGATGCGATTGGCATCCAGCTTCTTGACGGCAAACTCCGTGATGCCGGCCACCGCTTCGGTCATCAGCCCTTGTCCGGCACGGGAGGCGCGAATCCAGTACCCGATCTCAAACTTGCGCAGTTTCCAGTCCAGCCGATGCAGCCCGCTGCAGCCGACCAGCTCGCCCGTTGCTTTGTCAAACAGGTGCAGGCGCAAGTCCTCCCGGTCGAAAAACTGCTGCCGCGCCTTGCGAATGTTCGCCTGCGTCTCCGCCAAAATCGGCTTCTGCTGCGCCCACGGCATCCACGGTTTCAGATGCTCGTAGCTCTCACAGATCGCATCGAACAGCGGCTGCGCGTCCGCATCCTTCGGCGCGCGAATCAACAGCCGATTGGTCTCAAACTTCTCCGGCACATAGATGTCCACAGTTCCACCTGCTTTCTACGTAACGATCGATACATGCTACAGACTGTTACGACATGCGCCCTTTCAAACCCTGCCCAGCGCTCATTTCTTTGACCAAAATCCATCGGTACTAAGTGGGTAACCGGAAATCATCGATCTCTTGACGATTGAACACAAAGAAGACAGCAGCAAAGGTATATGACATAGGCAGTGCAAGCGATGGTCGACTACATGTTCACGCATACCGAACCGACCAAGACCTTCGCCATCGTCAAGTCCGCATGTCCGAAGGACTCGACTACGATCAATTCAAGATCACCAAAAAAGGATAGAGCGTCAGAGACCTTCTCTGCCTGCTCTATCCTTTTTCTCTAGATTTTCTCTGCACTGCCACTCAACATCTTCAGTTGGTTATTTTCAAATCCGATATGATAAATAACTTGGTACTGACTGAACCTTGTATCGCCGCTTTCCGTTCGCTCTTCTGCTTTGATAATCGCTGTCACCCGCACTTGGTCATCGCCGCTCATCGATGAAGTCATGTCGCTCACTTCCACCCAAGATGTATAGATATAACCATTTCGGAAAGTATCGTAAGCCATGTCTTCCTGCCAGTCACTTCCTAACAACGCATATGCACCAACAAAATCTTGCGAGTTAAGGCTATCGTAAAAATACCCCACAAGATATTGAGCAGTTTCTCGGAAAGTGTTGTCATCACTGATCAGTTCCGATGCTAATGTTTCAGATTCCGAATGAGATACAGTTGCAACTGTCTTCGCAGGATTTTTTGACCAATTTTCTACTAAGGGCAGCACATCTAGGATCGGAATGCTAAAACCAATGCTGCCTTGATTGGTTCCGGCAGAATTGATTCCTACCACCGCCCCGGACTTTTTGTTGACCAGTGGTCCGCCGCTATTGCCTGGGGCGATAGGAGCCGATATCTGGTAAACCCCTTTGTAGGTGTACGGTTCAATCTCGAGATCTCTGTCGATCCCGGAAATGATGCCTGTTGTAACGGTGTTCTCTAAACCCAACGGACTTCCAAATGCGATCACATCGTCACCGATCTCACTTTTTGCCTTTCGTTCAAGTACCATTGGATCTTTCCCCGCCAAGTCTGGCACTCTGACCAAGGCCACATCAATATCTTGACTGATCCCAATGACTTTCCCTTTATAAATCGTGGAGTCAGCCATTTTGACCGTGACATCCTCAGCCCCTTCTACTACGTGAGCGTTGGTGATAATATCGCCTTGGTCATTATAGAGAAACCCTGAACCCAGTGATTCGCCGTAATCCGATTTTACTTGCAGCAGCACAACAAGTTTTTGATTCTCAAAAATTACAGACTTAAGATCCTTATCCTGCGATTGTTGTGTAGTTCCTGATTGGTCAACTTCTCCTAATCGGGACACAGCAACGACTGTCTGCTGACTATAAAAAGCATGCACGTACCATGAGCCGACGCCACCAATTGCCATAATCAAACAACTGAGCAGGATCGCCCACCATTTTCTTGAAGAAGATGTCTGAGAATTATTCATTTCTTCTAAACTCTCCTTACTCAATGTACCAAGTAACATTAGTAATTTTGAATGATTTTCCGTCTTCATTGCCATACACTGTGCTATCGAAGATTCCAATTTCTCCTGGCTCTAAATAAAAAGGGTATACATAGGTGCTGCCTTGATCAATTTCTTGGCCCGATGCGTCATAAACGGAATAGAAAACTTCCACCATTGAGATCATCCGTGTCGCAATGTTTTTGACTTCACCCGTAATCGAATAGCCGCCCCACTCAGATAAAGAACCGTTGGAACTCAAGACTTCTACTGCATTGGTTCGGTTTTTCTCATCTTCTTTCGCCGCAGCAAGCATCGCTTGTTCAAGTCGTGATTGCTGTTGCTGCTCAAATTCCTCTTGCTGTTTGGTAACGTCTTTTTTGTATGCGAGCAGTTTGCTGTTCGTTGCATCGTAGGATAAAGCCTGATCAACTGTCGAGAGTGCGGAAGAGAATTGTTTGTCTTTTAAATAATCACTCGCTTTAGCGAGTGCGACTTCCACAAGTTTTGTTTGAACTTCTACCGTGGCTTCTTTAGCTGAGGGATCATCAATAGATTGAAGTTTGGAGAGCAGCGGAGCAACTTCTTCAATCGTTTTTTTGTTTGCCATCTCGTGTTTGACTTGCGCAATGGTCACCGTATTTTTTTGGTGAGTTACTCTTTTCTGGATCACCTCACCCAATGGTGCATGTAAGGCTCCGGCGTCCTTAGTGGCCTGCTCAATCAACGATTGTGCTTTCCCATACTGCTTTTGTTTCAATTGCTCATTTGCTGCTTCTAATTGATCAACAATCTTCTGGCCTTGCTTCGCCCATTCTAGATCTGCATGGAGTGTCCTATGCTCGGAACGCAATGACAATCCTTTTTCAAAGACAGGAATTGCCTCGTGAAACTTCCCCTCCATCGCAAGCGCTTCGCCCTGTTTAAGATATGCTGTAACAGATGCGTCCACCTTTTTCTCATAAATAAAAGTGCCGCCTACAGCAAGAACTGCTACCAATGTCGCCGTTACTGGCATCCACCATAATTTACGTTGTTTTTGTACGTTGGCAGTTGCAGGTTTTGTTTCAACAAGCGGCGGTTTTACATTTGATTTGCTAACTTCTTGACCGCAATGGGGGCAAAATCGTCCACTTTCTGCAATTTCGCCACCACAATGATTACAAAACACGTTCAGACTCCCTCCAATTTTTACACTGATGTTTACAAATGTTCTTTCATCATCCAATTCTATCTTTTTTGGGTAATTAATACAAACTTTATAGGCAGTTGGCTCTGTTCGACTTTTACTCTGGCAAATTTCGGGTATAATGGAAAAGTGAAATTTTAATAGAGGAGATGTTTGAACTGGCTACGAAATTGATTCCGTACCTCGTGCTCGACGGTACTGCGAAGGAAGCAATCGAATATTACCAAAAGGCACTGGATGCAGAACTGCTCTTCTCCCAGGCGTTTGGCGACTCGCCGGAAGATCCGGAGCACCCGACGCCGGCTGAAATGAAAGACCGCATCATGCATGCGACGATCAAAGTCGGCGAGTCGGAAATTATGTTCTCCGACACCTTCCCGGGCCAGCCGCACGCGATCGGCTCGCAAGTGACGATCTGCCTGACCACCGACAGCAAAGAAACCGCAGAACGTTTCTTTAACGCGCTGGCAGACGGCGGCCAAGTTAGCATGCCGCTGCAAGAGACTTTCTTCAGCCCGCTCTACGGCATCGTAACCGACAAGTTCGGCATCCCGTTCCAGATCTACACCGAGGGCCAGCACTAATGTCGGACCACCCCCGCCACACGCGTGGCGAGGATGTGCAGGTGCGCGTGACGCGTCGTTTTGCTGTGTCGCCCGAGCAGATTTTTGACGCGTGGCTGACTCCCGATCTTATCGGCAACTGGATGTTTGGCCCGGCGCTGCGAGAGGAAGAAGTGCTGCGCATCGAAACGGACGCCCGCGTCGGCGGCACGTTTTCCTTCGTGGTGCGCCGGGGCGGTGCGGAGATTGACCACATCGGGCAGTATCTCGAACTCGACCGTCCCCGCCGCCTCGCCTTCACGTGGTCGGTGGCGCCCGACCCGATCGACAGCTCCCGCGTGCGGATCGAGATCCTCCCGCTGGAGTCGGGCTGCGAATTGACGCTGACCCACGAACTGTCACCGGAGTGGGCCGACTACGCGGACCGCACCAAGGAAGCGTGGAGCAAGATGCTCGACGCGCTGGCGTCACAGCTTGGCTGACGAACCCCAAAAAAGTCCCCCTTCGCTTGAAAGAAGGGGGACTTTTTCTTTTACGGGGTCTCGTACGCTTGCTTTAACGCTGCAATGTCGATCTTGTCCATCTGCAACAAAGCATGCATCACGCGTGCCGATTTCTCCGGGTCGGAGCTGTGCATCAGTTCGCCGAGCGCAGTGGGGATGATCTGCCACGACACGCCAAACTGGTCGGTCAGCCAGCCGCACTTCATGACCTCACCGCCTGCGGAAAGCTTCTCCCACAGTTCATCCACTTCTTCCTGCGTTTCGCAGTTCACAAACAAGGAGATCGCCGGCGTGAACGTGTAATGCGGACCGCCATTCAGCGCCATAAAGGTCTGACCTTCCAATTCAAACGTCCCGGAAAAAACCGCTTCGTCGTCACCGAGGCGCTGTAGCGAGGTGATTCTGGAGTTTTTGAAGATCGAGACGTAATAGTTCATCGCCTCTTCCGCGTTGCCGTTAAACCAGAGGTACGGGGAGATTTTTTGCATGTGGGCAGGCTCCTTCGATTCGATTGATATGTTAATTCTACCATAAAATCGCAAAATAGCCCCTTGTCTGCAGCACAAGGTTCCCTAGAAGAAGGAGTTGGTGTATGATCTATGGAAGTTGAAAAAGTTATGAAAGAACGGGGGGAACAGCGTGGAAGTTTTTACAGACTATGTAGCGCAACTTGATAACCCGCAACATCGGGCGCGAACGGAAGAAGTTTTAGCTTGGGTGGCTGCGAAGTTTCCAAATCTAGTGCCAAAAATCGCCTGGAATCAGCCTATGTTCACCGATCATGGCACCTATATTATCGGCTTTAGCGTAGCCAAACAGCATCTGGCGGTTGCCCCGGAAGCGGCTGGGATTCATCATTTTGCTGATCAAATTGTGCAGGCTGGCTATGATCATACCAAGCTGTTGATGCGTATCAAGTGGGAGCGTCCGGTTGATTTCTCATTGCTTGAGAGAATGATCGAGTTTAATATTGCGGATAAGGCAGACTGCTCCACCTTTTGGCGGAAATAAATAGGTACGATTAAAAAGACGATCCAAATGCGGATCGTCTTTTTCTACGCGGGCGGCAAATTTTAAATCATTGCTTGTCGTATGTATCTGTTACTGCTCGTCAGTCACAACAACGTCCAATTTTCCTGTCTCAGGGTCGATGACCATACCATGGACTGGAACATCCTTTGGCATTAGCGGATGCTTTCGAATGAGGTCGACGCTTCCTCTGACGGAATCTTCCACGCTGTCGAATCCGTGCAGCCATTTTTCCAAGTCGATGCCAGACGCTTTGAGCGTATCGATCGTCTCCTCAGAGATACCGCGATCTTTGATTTTTTCCAAAGTTGCGTTTGGGTTGATGCTGCTCATTCCGCAATCGTGATGACCTACCACAACCACCATGTCGGCATTCAGTTCATAAATGGCCACGATGATGCTGCGCATGACGCTGCCAAACGGGTGAGCAACGATCGCACCTGCATCTTTGATAAACTTGGCTTTTCCAGCTTTCAGGTTCATCGCTTGCGGAAGCAGTTGCGTCAAGCGCGTGTCCATACAGGAGACGACTACGACTTTTTTGTCGTCGTATTTGGACGCTTGGAATTGAACGTAATCTTTGTTTTCTACGAACTGCTGATTGAACTCCAGGATTTGTTGAAAACGATTCATTCTACTCCCTCCTATTCACATTCAGTATACCATTGTCCAATCCTTCAACCAATCCCGACCTTATCGCCAACCAAACTGCCGATCGCCCCGCCAAGCCCAGAACGATAACGGGATGCCGGGTACGCTTGCGGATTCTGGGTCATTTCCTGAATGACAGCTTCCAAATGGTGACTCAACGCCCGCGCATCGGACAGTTGCTCGTTGCGAAGGAAGATCTGCTGTCTCAATTCTTTTTCGCCGAAACCAAGAAACTGGAACATATCGACCTCTAACAACAGGCGAATGCCGTCCTGTTCCAGCGCAGCCTCAAATTCCACTTCTTGCACTTTCTCGTTGAACACACCGGTGGGAGAAAACTCAAACTCTTGCGTGGAACCATTGAATTTGCCGGAATCAAGTTTTTCACGGAACCTCAGCATATCCAGTGCCCGAACAATCGAGTTAAAGCGCTCCGGTGGGCAAACGTGCACCGAATCCCGGTCCGAGTCATCGATGCCGTCTGCAATGTCCAATCTGGTTTTAATGTGATAGCTAATCCCGTTTCGAGTAATCGGCAACCTCGCCGAGAGCGGATAATGAAACGGCAGTTCCTTGCTCTCACCCGGGCGAATGATAAAAGACGAAGCGATCGGAATCGTCGCCACAGTATGAGTGTACAACTGGGTACGATAGTAAAACTGTATGATCAGCTCGGCCGAAATATGGTTGATCTGCTGCTCGACTGCACCGCCCTCGATCCGAAAGAACCCTTTTAATTCCTCGCCAAGTTCAACATGCTGCTTGTCTAACACCAAGTCCACTTTCGAAGCGCCAACACCCATTTGAGCCATCAACTTTTTAAGCATTTACATGTACACTCCTTCGAATTGCCGTAACTCTTATTCATGCATACGGATAAGCAGCTATAGCGTTTCAAATGAGCGAAAGTGTGCCGATTAGTGAGGGGTCAGGCATTACTTTGAACCAATCCATTCCTCCCACCTCACACGCCTCCTCTATGAAGACCATATCCCCTCTGAGCTTGTATCAGCGTTTTTCAACTAGAAATCGTAACACCGTTTTCATCTTCTCCGGTTTCGTCTTTCGAGGATCAGACAAATAGATCTCCCGATGAATTTTGCTGCTACGGATAAATCCATTCTCTACGCAGAACGCTTCCATTTGAGCAAAGCTTTTTGGCTCTTCATCAAAACTTCCAATATGCATCATTTGACAACAAAGTCCTTCTTCCGCGTGCTCAAACCGGACTTCATCCAGGAAAGGGTTCTTCTTTTTCCTTTTCGTCTGTTCCAGAAACCGTTGGAACAATGGTTCAGTCAAAAAATCAGGTTGGCGGATCATCATTGTGTACTTCAGATTGCTTTTGTCTGTCGCTGGCTTGGTCCGATCAAGCAAGTCCCATACACCCTCTAGCGGAAAAACCGTATATTCGTAGTAACCATCCGGAACCTCAGCACTTTTATATGACATTCGCACGGCATAACTTAAACTGTACAAAGCTTCCACGACCTCGGTAAATTTCTCGCCGTTAGGGTCTCCTGAGCCACTGACCATCAAAAACTGCATCTTCGGAACTTCCACAATTGCCGGGACCGTTTTTGGCAGATAGAGTTGTTTAAAATCTTTCTTGTAATCAATCTTATTCGTCAAAGGCTATCTCTCCTTATCTAACATTTTAAATAGTATAACGTTTTTCACCCAATTCAAGCCAATACAAAAAAGCCCCCTTTTTCAAGGGGACTTCACAACAAAGCTCCAAGACCGCACGTCTTAATTATTTTTTCTCTCAAGCCACGCCACACACTCCACATGGAACGTATGCGGGAACATATCTACCGGCGTGACTTCCACCGTCTTGTAGCCGTTGTCCTCCAAATAACGAAGGTCTCTCGCCAGCGTCCCTGGGTTGCAGCTGACATACACCACACGCTCTGGCTTCATCTCGGCAATCGTCGCCAGCAGTTGCTCGTCGCAGCCTTTGCGCGGCGGGTCGACGACTAGTACGTCGGCGCGGACGCCGTCGCGGTACCATTTCGGGATGACCGTCTCGGCCTCGCCTACTGCGAAGTGGGCGTTGGTGATCTCATTGAGCGCAGCGTTTTTCTTGGCATCTTCAATCGCTTCCGGCACGATCTCCACGCCGTACACCTGCTTCGCCTTTTGCGCCAGGAACAGGGAGATCGTCCCGATGCCGCAGTACGCATCGATCACCGTCTCCGTACCTGTCAACTTCGCATACTCCAGCGCCTTCCCGTACAGCACTTCCGTCTGCACCGGGTTCACTTGGAAGAACGATCTTGCTGAGATATCGAACTTAATATCCCCGATCGTATCAGTAATCGTATCCTTCCCCCAGAGCGTAAGCGTCTCTTTCCCAAAAATGACGTTGGTCTTCTCCATGTTGATGTTCTGCACGATGCTCACCAGATGCGGAATCCGCGCACGCAAGCGATCCACCAGCACATCCTTATTAGGAATCTTCCGCCCGTTCGTCACCAGCACGAGCATCGTCTCCCCGGTATGGAAACCTGCCCGGCCAATAATATGCCGCACCAACCCTCGCCCGGACTCCTCTTCATAATGGGGAATCGCCAGCTCCTGCAGAATCTCTTTTGTCGTATGTACAATCTCATCATTATACGCATGCTGAATATCGCAGCTCTGCATCTCAATAATGTCATGCGTCCGCGGCGCATAAAAGCCCACGGCCAGACGTCCGTCGATCTCGCCGAGCGGGACTTGCGCCTTATTGCGGTACTGCCACGGGTTGTCCATGCCCAAGGTCTCGTGTACGGTCACATCTTCCAGCTTGCCGATGCGTGTCAAGGCATCGACGACCGTCTGGCGCTTGTGCTTCAGCTGCGCCTCATAGGTCATGTGCTGCAGATGACACCCGCCGCAGCGATGAAAAATCGGGCAGGGCGGCTCGGTGCGGCTCTCCGTGCCGGACAGCACTTCGATCAGCCGGCCGTTGGAGTAGGTCTTCTGCACACGGATCACTTTGGCCTTCACCCGCTCACCCGGCAAGGCGCGCGGCACAAACACAGTGAAGCCTTCATACTTCCCGACGCCTTCGCCTTCGTGGCCGAGGCCGGTGATGTCGAGCTCGATATATTGGTTTTTCTCTACAGGTACCTGCAGTTTCGGTTTCGCCATGGGGACAAGTCTCCTTACGTGGTGCGCGACAACATGCTGTCGCGGAGTTCGGCCGCTTCGGTGCGCCAGCGCTCGATGCGGGCCATCAGTTCGTCATCCGCGCCGCCTGCGAGGCGGATGTTGGCGTAGCAGATCTCGGTGATGCCCATCACCCCGGCATAGGCGAGGTAGGCGATCACGCGCACATCGCTGTGCAGGGCCTTCCCGACCATCGGGGCCATCTCATTCCCGAGCCGCAGCACTTTCACAATCGTTCCGGCGATCTTCGCCGGGCTGCCCACATCTTTGCGCACACAGGCGTTGCGCTCGCCTTGGATGATCTTTTGCGCCTCATACACATCGCCTTCGCCGTAGTCGAGCAGGCGGACGCGAAGCGTCGCCGCTTCCGCCAGCAGCTCTTCCACGCGCTCCGTCCCTTCGCCTTTCTTGACCAGGCGGTTCTTCGTCACGCGCAGAATCAGCTCAGACAGTGACGCCGCCAGCGCGGTGCACGCCGCGACCACCGTGCCGCCCGCCGGGCTTGGCACGTCAGGGTGCGCGACCCAGTCGCACAGATTCGGAAACGGCTCATCAACAAATCTTCCCTTGCGCGTCCGCGTCATGGCAGCAACAGCCTCCCGCCTTCTTCCGGCGGTGCAACCAGCACTTTCAAATGATGCTTCAGGCAGCGGAAGGTCTGGGGCAGATGTCCGCCAAATTCGCCGTCCAGATTCAGTTCGACCAGGTCCGAGGAGGAGATCGTCAACGACTCGGTCTGGAAATACACCACGCGGTCGCTGTTCGTATGATCGCCTTTCATCGCCATCCGCGCCAAGGTGATCAGCTCCGGCAAGGAGACCTGCTTGATCAAAATCACGTCAAACAGCCCGTCGTTCAGTTTGGCGTTTGGAGCCAGTTTTTCAAAACCGCCCACCGAGTTGGAATTGGCGATCAGGCAGAGCATCGCTTTGCCTTCATAAGCAAAATCCGGCGAGTCGATCTCCATGTGGATCGATTTCAGCCCCGGCAGCTTTTCCAGCCCCTTCACGTAGTAGGCCAGCTGCCCGAGGTGGGTCTTCAGCTTGCTTGGCACTTCATAGGTCAGCTCGGTCAGCCGCCCGCAGCCGGCGATGTTGATAAAATAGCCGTCGTCGCCGATCTTGCCGACGTCCATCTCCCTCGCATGGCGCTGGACGATGATCTCACAGGCTTTTTTCAAATCGCGCGGAATGCCGAGCGCCCGTCCCAAGTCATTGGTCGTGCCCGCCGGCAAAATGCCAAGCGTCGGGCGGTAATCGAGCGTCGAGAGGCCGTTGACGACCTCGTTGATCGTGCCGTCCCCGCCCGCTGCGATCACATAATCAAAATGCTCGGCCGAAGCCTGGCGCGCCGCGACGATCGCGTCGTTCGCGCCGTGTGTCATCGCACACGAAACTTCCAAGCCGCCCTGTTCTAAAATATCAAGCACATCCGGCAAATGGTTGCGCAGCGCTTCCTTGCCGGCGCTGGGGTTGTAAATGAGTCTTGCACGCGGTCGCCGCATCGAGCGACACCTCCTGAAAAAGACATGCTGTGAAAAACCCCAAGCCTTACACCGCTTGGGGTCCTCTAGTAAGAGTACGAGTCAGACTACGCGTTCATGCGCTCCAAAATGAGTTTGTTCACAACGCCCGGGTTGGCCTGGCCTTTCGTCGCTTTCATCACCTGGCCAACCAGTGCGCCGATGGCGCGCTCTTTCCCCGCTTTATAGTCTTCCACAGATTTCGGATTGTTAGCAAGAACTTCCTCGATGATCCCGGCCAATGCCCCTTCGTCGGAGATCTGCACGAGACCTTTTTCCGCGACGATCTTGGCCGGATCGCTGCCCGTTTCCAACATGTCCTTAAAGACATCTTTGGCAATTTTGAGGGAAATCTTACCCTCTTCGATCATTTTGATCATCGCGCCAAGCTGCACCGGCTGGACTTTCGCCTCGGTGATCTCCAAGTTGTGCTGGTTGAGGTAGCGCAGGAAGTCGCCCATGATCCAGTTCGAGACCGCTTTCGGGTCCGCCCCGCTCGCCACCGTCGCTTCAAAGAAGTCGGCGACGTGCTTGGAAGCGGTCAGCACGTCCGCATCGTAGGACGGCAGGCCAAGTTCGGCGATGTAGCGGGCTTTCTTTGCGGTCGGCAGCTCCGGGATCGCGACGCGGATCGAGTTGATCCACGCTTCGTCGATCGACAGTTGCACCAAGTCCGGCTCCGGGAAGTAGCGGTAATCGTGCGCGTCTTCTTTCGTCCGCATGGTGATCGTTTTCTTCGCCGCATCGTCCCAGCGCAAGGTGCTCTGCTGGATCTCGATTGCCCCTTCGATCATCTCCGCCTGGGCAGCCTGCTCGTATTCGAGCGCTTTTTGCACGTTGGAGAAGGAGTTCATGTTTTTCAACTCGCGCTTGGTGCCAAACGCTTCCTGCCCCCACGGGCGCAGCGAAATGTTGGCGTCGCAGCGCAGCGACCCTTCTTCCATCTTGCAGTCGGAGATGTCGCAGTATTGCATGATCGCTTTGATCTTCTCCAGATAGGCTTTCGCTTCTTCCGGCGTGCGAATGTCCGCTTCGGAGACGATCTCGATCAACGGCACACCGACGCGGTTGAAGTCGACCAGCGTGGACGAGCCGTCTTCGGCGTGGGTCAGCTTGCCCGCGTCTTCCTCCAGATGCACGCGGTTGATGCGGATCTTTTTCGTCTCGCCGCCCACTTCGATCTCGATGTGTCCGTGCTCGCCAATCGGCTTGTCGAACTGCGAGATCTGGTACGCTTTCGGCGAATCGGGATAAAAGTAGTTCTTGCGGTCAAATTTGCTCTCGGTGCCAATCGTGCAGTTCAGAGCCATTGCCGCCTTCATCGCTTTGTTCAAAGCTTCGCGGTTCAGCACCGGCAACACGCCCGGATGGCCGAGGCAGATCGGGCAGACGTTGGTGTTCGGAGGCGCGCCAAATTCGGTCGAGCAGCCGCAGAAAATTTTCGAGTTCGTGCTCATCTCGACGTGGATCTCCAGCCCGATGACAGTTTCGTATTTCGACTGGGTCAGGGTCATCTTCGCTCTCCTCCTTACAGCGCCGGACGCGCCGTGAAACCTGCCGCCCCTTCGAAGGCGTGCGCGGCGCGCAGCAATGTCGATTCATCAAACGCCTTCCCGATCAGCTGCAAGCCAACCGGCAGCCCGTTCGCCAAACCGCAGGGCACGGAGATCGCCGGAATCCCTGCGAGGTTGACCGGAATGGTGTAGATGTCGTTCAGGTACATCGTCAGCGGATCGTCCACATTTTCCCCGAGCTTAAACGCCGTCGTTGGCGCTGTCGGGGACAGGATCAGATCATAGTCGGCAAACACGTTGTCAAAATCCTGCTTGATCAGCGTCCGCACTTTTTGCGCGCGCAGGTAATACGCATCGTAGTAGCCGGACGACAGCGCGTAGGTGCCAAGCATGATCCGGCGCTTCACTTCATCGCCAAATCCTTCGCCGCGCGTTTTCTTGTACATCTCGATCAGGCTGTCCGCTTCCACTCGCACCCCGTAGCGCACGCCGTCAAAGCGCGCCAGGTTGGACGATGCTTCGGCCGGCGCCAGCAGGTAGTACGTCGCCACCGCGTATTTGGTGTGCGGCAGGGACACTTCGCCAAACGTCGCGCCGAGCCCCTTGAACGTTTCCATCGCCTGCTCGATCTGCTCACGAACAGCCGGGTCGAGACCTTCTTCAAAATACTCCTTGGGCAATCCGATGCGCAGCCCTTTCACGTCTCCGGTCAAAGCGTCGAGATAGTTCGGAATCTCCACGTTCGCCGACGTGGAATCGAGCGGATCATGTCCGGCGATCGCCTGCAGCACGATGGCGCTGTCTTCCACCGTGCGGGTGATCGGGCCGATCTGGTCGAACGAGGAAGCGTAGGCAACGAGGCCAAAGCGGGACACGAGGCCATAGGTCGGTTTCAGCCCAACCGTGCCGGTGTACGCTGCAGGCTGGCGGATCGAGCCGCCCGTGTCGGAGCCTAGCGCATAGAGAACTTGTCCCGCCGCCACCGCTGCTGCCGAGCCGGAAGACGAACCGCCCGGAACGCGCTCCAGATCCCACGGGTTGTGCGTCGGGAAAAAGCCGGAGTTCTCGCCGGACGAGCCCATCGCGAATTCGTCCATGTTGGTTTTGCCGACGGAGATGCCGCCTGCAGCCTGCAGCTTGGCGACGGCCGTGCTGTCATACGCCGACACGTAGTTCGCCAAAATCTTCGACGCGCAGGTCGTCGGCAGGCCTTTGGCATTCATGTTGTCTTTCACAGCGCCGGGAATGCCGAACAGCAGACCGGCATCGGCCGGGATGTGCTCGTCCATCTTCCGCGCTGCGGACAGCGCCTGCTCGCCGTTTACGTGCAGGAACGCTTTGACTTTTTCATCCGTCGCGCTGATCCGATCAAGTGATGCGCTGACCAGTTCGGACGGCTTGATTTCTTTGCTGGTGATCTTCGTATGTAATTCGCGGATTGACGCGTCTAACAGCGACATGATTGGTTATCCCTCCATCACCGCAGGCACACGGAATTGTCCGTTCGATTGGTCGGGTGCATGCGACAGCGCTTCGTCCTGGGTCAGCCACTGGCGGGCCGCGTCTTCGCGCAGCACGTTTTGCAGCGGCATCGAGTGCGTGGTCGGGGCGATATTGGCCACGTCCAACTCTTGCAGCTCCCCTGCGAAATTGAGGATTTTGCCGAGCGTCTCGGTCATTTTCACCTTTTCGTCATCTGTCAGCGTCAGGCGCGACAGGTTGGCGATATGTTCAACATCTTTCAATGTGATGCTCATCACCGCACCTCCAAAGCCGTTCTCGTCTGGAAACCATTTAGAAATTATAGCATAAAAAGAGTCCACGGCGCTATTTGCCATGAACTCTCGGTTTGATCGCGCGGATCTTCCACTCGCTGACCGCATCGGGCTGGCGAACCAGATCGAGCGCGAAGTATTTTTCCACATCGTAATAGCCTGGCGTCAACCATTCGTAGACGGACACCGCCGACTTTGCGCCTTCCACGCTTTCGATCTCATGCCCGTAAAAATGCAAGTCGGGCAGCGGGAAACCTTTGGCCAGATACAGCGCAGCCCCTTTGCGGTCGCCCGCTTCCACCGACGAGAGGAACGCTTCGACCGTCTCCGCCTCGACGTCGGCGCGCTGCAAGGTGCGGTCTTCGGCGCGCACCAGCTGAAACTGCGGCGACTCGTGCGGCACCGGCTGGTAGCGGTACAGCCCCACCGTCTCGCGAAACGGCGTCTGCAACTTTTTTTCCAACAGGACCTCGGCCCGGGCGGCACGCCGGATGCCGGTGAACCCTTCAAACGTGCTTATCGAAGCGTCCGCGCCGTCCCAGAGCTGCATGTACGGCTCATCCTGCGCCCCCCGCCAGAAGATCAGCAGGTCGGGCCGCCCGTCCCGGGTCAGATCGGCCGCCTCGATGCGCACCGCGCTGTCCGGGTAGACTTCCTGCAGCAAAATTTGCCCGGTCGCCGACTTTACCCGCACATGCCCGCGCAGGTTGGTCGCAAACGTCTCTGCCACGTCGAGCCGCCCGTCATGGTCAAAATCGGCCGACTCGGTCTGCAGGGGCAGCAGCAAAGTTTCCAGCCCTTGCCCGAGCACTTCAACTTTCGGATAGACAAAATGGAGCTGCCAGCTCCGGCCCGCCTTGCGGATGTGGATCGACCCGTCCGTCTCGACTTCAGGCGGCACGATCTCCCCGTCCTTGATCTTGATCACGCGCGCAAACGGCACCGCGACCACATCCCCGGTCGGGTCGCTTTGCAGCGGCGACAGTTCCACCAGCAGGGTAAACGCCCCCGCATCCCTGATCCGAAACTTCAGCGGACGCTCGTCGATCACGCCCAGCCATTTCCCGTTCACGCGCACCGATGCCCCATAGAGATAATCCGGCATCACCGCAAACTCCATGCCCTTCCCCTCCATTCACCTCATGATATGCAGGAGGGAAGGCATTTGCCTATGGACGCAAAAACTCCGGCTTTTGCAGGGGCCGGAGTTGGGTCTATTTTTTACGTCGTCTTGGTTGGGGAATCGGAATAGAGGGCTGATATGATTTTAAACCGGCATCACCGGTAAATATTTCGACTTGGCTTCCTATTTTGGCGTAGTGGTCGGCTACGGTTTTGATCGTGACGTCTCCAATGGAGATCTTCTGGGTCGCCATTTGGGGGAGTTCTTCTGCGAGGCGTTTCAGGCCTTCTTTTTCCCATAGGACAGACTGATCCGTAAACGCCGCCCAAGGTGATCGCATATCGGCTGCATCGTTCATCAAAGCTGCCAGTTGTTGTGCGATGGAAAAACGGTCGCCGTTCGCTTGGGCGATGTGATTGCCTGTTTCGATGATGGTGGCTAGGGGCAGTACCAGCGTTGAACCGGCTGCGATCTCTTCTTGTATCTCATGATTCACGCGCTGGAAGTCCCATTGATCCTCAGTGGTTCCACAGGTCTCTTTCCCTGGAACTTGCAGCCAACAGCAGAGCATGGACGTGTCGATGATCAGCACTTTATTCATTGTTTGGCATCCTTGTCGGTGTGTTCTTTGGAAAGGGTTTTTTCAAGCTCCCCTCGTGTAACTGCTTTTCCAAGCGGGCCGGATGCCAGCAGCTTTGGCAAAGTTTGAATGTCTTCGAGGAGTGTCAGTTCGCTTACCCCGGTGTCCGGATTGCGGTGTGCCACGGTGACAAACGGCGTCATCTCCGGGCCAAGTGCATCGAGGAGCGCAGGGTTGTGAGTGGTTACAAGTACGTCGATGTTGCGCTTGGTGCCAATCTCGCGGATCATTTGGAGCAAAAGCCCGGCACGGGATGGATGGAGTCCGTTGTCGACTTCTTCGATCACGATTAAGCTGTTGGGCGGGCTAGTCAGAAGTGCCGAAAGGATAGCTAAAAAGCGAAGCGTCCCGTCAGACATCCCACTTGCATCTACCAAAGTGGGAGGCTGTCCGGGAATCCACTCCTCTTCGCAGTACAGCATCGCGTCTTTTTGAAGCCTGCCAACAGGCTCAGCCCAGACCTTTCGAATGTCTTTCTCAGGAAGATGGGATACATAGCGGGCTAGAGTTTTTTCTACTTCCGCTTTTTCTGAATTTGGGAGGGCGGCCAAAACTCCCGATAAGTTACTGCCATTTTTACTTAACTTTTCTGAAAAAGGGGCATAGTCACGCATCCTAGACGGAATTGGATCAAAAATAAACATTCTCGTCAAGGCCGCTTCGATAAGTATTAAATCCGAAACTTTTGCCTTAAGAACTTGTCCGTAAAAACTCCCCCATATAAAACTTTTCTTAACAAAAACTTCATAATCTGTAGGAATGATACCCAGATTCTCACCTTGTATCCTAAACGAACTCTCATTAAAGCTGCCTATAACTTCTTTATCCATTGAATCCGTCCTAATTGCAATAAGTTGCTCGGATTTCATGACCGCCTTAGGCAATTTATCAATGCATAAACTGTATAAATAGTCAGTTTCCCCATTTATTTCTATAAGGACCTCCAATTCAAACTCATGTCCCGGTTTTAATGATGCCCACTCTGCCCCGCCTCGTAACTCCTTAAAAATCGAATCAAAATCCTTCCCCTGCACAACCATCTTCAAAAACTCGATGGCATCCAGCGCATTGGACTTCCCGCTGGCATTAGTTCCGATCAAAACGGTCAGTGGATCTATATAAAGGGTCGCGTCTTTAAAACTTTTCCAGTTCTTGAGACGGATTTCTTTGATCATTGGCTTCTCCACCTGTATCCTCAGAAATTTTTACCACGTTCTATTATTAACTATATACTGTCCCAGCAATCTTTGGAACAAAAAAACTCCGGCTTTTACAAGCCGGAGTCTCCTTCAAACCACTTGATCTCTTCGCGCAAATTCACAACGTCGCCGACCAGGATGATCGACGGGTTGGAGATCTGCTCTTCGCGGGCGATGCCGACAATCGTTTCCAAATTCCCGACGACCGTTTTCTGCTCGGCCATCGTGCCCCAGTGGATGATGGCGACGGGCGTCAACGGGTCGCGTCCGTGCGTGATGAGCTGTTCGCAGATTAAAGGGAGGTTTTTGACGCCAAGATAAAAAGCGATCGTGTCAACTGCCGTAGAGATTTTGTCCCAGCGGATGCTGGACTGCTCTTTGTTGGGGCACTCGTGGCCCGCGACCACCGCGAAGGAGGACGACACGAAACGCTGCGTGACCGGGATGCCCGCATAGGCTGGTGCTGCGATGCCGGCGGTGATGCCGGGGACGATTTCGTACGGAATGCCGTGCTGTTTCAGCTCCATCGCCTCTTCGCCGCCGCGGCCAAAGACGAACGGATCGCCGCCTTTCAGACGCGTCACCACTTTGCCTTCCTGCGCCTTGGCGACGAGCAGCGCATTGATCTCCTCCTGCGGCAAGGAATGGCGGTCCGGCAGCTTGCCGACATAGATCAGCTCCGCGCCCGGCTTGGCGTAGTCGAGCAGCACCGGATTGGCGAGGCGGTCATAAGCGATCACGTCCGCTTGCTGAATGCACTCCACGCCTCGTACCGTAATCAGCTTCGGATCACCCGGACCCGCACCTACCAAATAGACAATACCAGCCATCCCAATCTCTCCCTTCAATCTCTAACCCAAGTTTTCCACTCATTATACTGGGTAAAAGAGAAATTGTCAGCAACGACTTCGCCGCAATATAGTAAACTAGAAAGCACTAACAGGCGAAACCCAAACGGAGGTGCCATTCCGATGAACTTTAACGACATCCAACGCGACGCGGTCTACGAAGCGATCCACAACCGCCGCGACATCCGCAAATTTTTACCGACTCCGCTGGAAGAAGACAAGATCCGCAACATCCTGCTCGCCGGACACCATGCCCCGTCGGTCGGCTTCATGCAGCCGTGGGACTTCATCCTCGTCACCGCGCCCGAGGTGAAACACCAGCTCGCCGAAGCGGCCGACAAAGAGCGCCGCGCCCTCGCCATCCATTTCGCCGCCGAAGGGCGCGATGACAAGTTCCTCGCGATCAAAGTCGAAGGGCTCCGCGAAGCCCCGCTCACCGTCTGCATCACCACCGACCCGACGCGTGGCGGCGACCATGTGCTCGGACGCAACTCGATCCCTGAGACGGACATCTTATCTGTCGCCTGCGCCATCCAAAACATGTGGCTGGCCGCCTACGCAGAAGGTATTGCGATGGGCTGGGTCTCCTTTTACAAAAAGTCGGACGTTCGCCGCATCTTGAACATCCCGCCGCACATCGACGCGACGGCGCTGCTCTCCTTCGGCTACACCGACGAGTACCCCGACCAGCCGATCTTGGAAAAATCGGGCTGGGCCAAACGCCAGACGTTTGAGAATCTGCTGCACTTCAATTCTTGGGACAACAAAGAAAAGAAAGAAGGCTCCCGCTAAGGAGAGCCTTCTTTTTTTGGATCATATTCTTTCGGATCAAACGACGTTTTGCAAGGTCGGGTCGAGCAGGTTGTCTTTGCCGATCTTCACATGCAGCTCGGAAAACAGATCGTACAGCGGTTTGACCACGCTCATATCTCCGTCCGACAAACGCGCGAGCATAGCGATCGGCACGTCGCGATCCGCTTCGCCGACATGCTTTTTCAGATAACCCCAGATGTGGGTCAGCAGATTGACCATGTTCGAAGGGAGCAATTCGGAACGCATGGCGTCAAAGTAGATGCCGAACACATTTTGTTTAGCGATCGCAAAGGAAATCACCCCGGCCCGGTGGTTGTTGAGCAGGGTGCGGATGCGAAAATATCCGCTCGGGTCGCCTTCAAGCACGACAAATTTCATCTTGTGCCACAACGTCTCCAACTGCTGCCCCTCGGTCACAACACGTTCGAGCACCTTCAGCTCCAGCAGCAGGCGCTCGCGGCGCAATTGGATCATCTGCTGCAGATCATCACACAACTTTTCCATGAAGGTCCTCCTCACATTCCATACTTACCGGCAGATGCGGTCTGCCACCATCCATCCTGACAGTGCGGTGCCAAGCGTCCCCGCTCCCGGAAACACCGTGTCCCCGCACAGCCACATGCCTTCCACGCCGGACATCGGCGAGTAAGAACTCATCCAGCTGAACTTGCCGGACGGGATGTACCCGCCGACTTTGCCCTGCTCGCGGAGCACAAAGCGCTGAAACGTCACCGGCGTCGCTGGCAGGCTCACATCCACCGCCCCGCGCACTTGCGGAAACTGGCGTTCCAGCGAGGTCAGAATCCGCTCCGTATACGCGTCCTTCAGCTCCTCATACCGCTCGCGCTCCCACCAGCGGTCGAGTTCGGTGTGCGTGGAGATCGTCAGCGCCCGCTTGCCCGGCTCTGTCCGCAAACGGTCATCCGGCGCAGACAAGGAGACGAGAAACTGATTGCCTTCGGTCAGCGGCGCATCATACCGCTCGATGAACTGATGGAACAGCGCCTCCGTCTTAAACACGTCCTCGCAGCCGAGATAGAGGGCATACGCACCCCAGGCCGGGCGGGCTTTCTCCTCTTCTTCCCGCACGCGCATCCGGTGTCCCAGATCGGCGTCGAGCAGGCCGTGCAGGTTGTGGATCGAGTTGTTCAGCACGAGTTGCTTTGCGCTAAAGGTCTGACCTTTGGCGGTGGTCACTTCCCACAGCTCGCCTTGCTTGGCGATCTTCTGCACGCGGCTGCGCAACCGCACCTCGCTGCCGCTGTTCCGAATGGACCGCGCGAGGTCTTCCGCCACGGTCGCCAAGCCGCCGTAGACGTAAAACGCGCCGCGGTGAAACACGTTTAGCGCGATATAGCCGAGGAACGCCGGGCATCCTTCCACCGTGGTCTGCACGGCGTCGATCAGCTGACCATTCAAAAAGGCGACAAACTGGCGGTGCCCGGCCAGATCATATTTTTTCAACCGGTCATGCACCGTCTGGAGCATGTAAGGCACCAGCTTGGCATTTTCCAAGTTGGCCATGCCGAGCACCTGCTTGACACCTTGCCAGTCGACCGGCGGGAACATCGGCTTGGCGGCGATGATCTTTTGGAAAATCCCGGCGATGTGAAACAGCTCTTCATAAAAAGCGATCATCCGTGGGTGCTCCAGCGGGAACAGGCGCTCCAGCTCGGCGTACCAGCGCTCTTTTTCCTGATGATAGCGAATGTCCATGTCGGGCAAATGCACATCCATGATGATCGGGAGCAGTTGCATCTGCGGCAAAGGCAACCCTAGCTCCTGATACAAGTCGGACAGCGTGCCGCCCGCTTCAAAACCCATCCCAAGCGTCGCGCCGACCGCAAACCGGTAGCCGTGCCGGTCAAATTTGCCTGCGCAGCCGCCAAGTTCATTCGAGCCTTCGAGCAGCAGCACATCCTGCCCGCGCTTGGCGAGCAGCGCCCCGGCGGACAATCCGCCAAAACCTGCGCCAACCACGATCACATCCCGCACGTTCATCTGCACCCCTCCGTTCACTCCGCCGCCGGCAACGCGCTGCGGAACCACTTCGTCCACTCATCGAGACCGCCGTTCAGCCGCAGCGGCTGCCAGCGCTCCGACACGTCCGCAAAACCATACCCGCCCAGCACCACGCGCAGCTGCGGGAAGCGGACTTGCAGTTGATCGAGCAAAACTTCCGTCTCCGGCAGCAGGCGATAGTCGGTCATCGACAAGGCCAGCACGCCAATCCCGTTGCGCTCGATGACCTGCTCCAAGCCTTCGTGCGGCGTGTCCGGTCCGAGGTAGATCACTTCTGCGCTGTTGCGGCGCAGGAACAGCGTAAACAGCAAGAGCCCGATCTGATGCTGCTCGCCTTGGGGGCAGCATGCCAGCACTTTTGGCAGGCGCGGGTTGATCTGAAAGACTTGGAAAAATTGGTTGAAGCGCTGCAAGATGATGTTGCTCGCAAAATGCTCCTGCGCCACGCTGACCACACCGCGCTCCCAGTCGTCCCCGATCCGCTGCAAGAGCGGGGCCAGCACGTCGTGAAACATTTTTTCAAAATGGAACATGGCGAATCCCATGTTGATCAGCGCGTTGACTTTCTCGATATCAAAGGACAAGAAAGCTTCATATAAAAAGTTGCGCAATTGTTCTGCGTTTTGCGCGGGTTCGTCCGCAGATACAGGGTCATCCGGGACAACTTCCCGTTCGGCGCGCATCTTCTCCAGCATTTTGACCGCTTGGGAGATGTTGACGCCTTTTTCTTCCGTCTGGACTTTCAGCCAGCGGAGATCTTCGATATCCTGCTCGCTGTACAACCGGTGTCCCGACTCGGAGCGCATCGGGTTCACCACTTGGTAACGGCGCTCCCAGGCTCGAATCGTTACCGCCGGCATGTCGAGCAGTTGGGCGACCGATTTGATGTTGTACACGGGTCGATTCACATCCTATACGTTATACAATAATTATACATATCCGGTGCGGCTTTTTCCATAAATAGTTCTGAACAACTTGCCCCATAATAACTCTTGGAAAAAATTTGTACAAGGGAGGCCCCCCTCACCAGTGCGCGCTGACCGTGGCACTGCACCAATACAACAAGCACCACTGGCTGTCCGAAGGGGCGGAGTCGTTCCTCTCGTTGCATGAACTGCTCAACGAGCACATCGAGCAGACGAAAAAGCACATCGACGAAATCGGCGAGCGCGTGGCGCAGCATGAGCTGTCCTACATCAAGCATGAACCGGAAGGCCGCTACACGATGCGCGATTTCCTGCGCAACGACTTGGAACACGAGCTGAAGATCCAACAGATGATCCGCAAGCAGATCAAGCGTGCCGGGGAACTGCACGACTACGGCACGGTGCAGGTGCTGGAGGAAGTGCTGACCGATCGCGAAGACCTCGGCTACCACCTGTATTCGGTGCTCGAAGACGACACGCTGGTGCGCGGCATGACCCACCTGGTCGACGGCCGCGCATTTTTAAAACTCGTCAGATTTTGTCTCCTTGTAGCGGATCGCCCACCTGCTGAATAGGCTGGTAAGCGAGTGAGCGAAAGGAGATGAAGTCATTTGTCTAAGCGTAAGAAAAAGCGTTACGACGACGAGTTTGAATACGAATACAGAGAGTTCCCTGCTGTATATACCTATGATCCGCGATTCTTCCCGGGCGGTGCGCCCGGTTTCCCAGGGGGTACACCAACGCCGGGCGGCATGCCGCTTCCTCCGGGCAGACCCCCTGTTCTGAAACCGCCGTTTGGCGGTCCGGGTGGTTTTCCGGGTGGCCCCGGAGGTTTCCCAGGTGGTCCTGGCGGCTTCCCAGGTGGTCCTGGCGGCTTCCCAGGTGGTCCTGGCGGTTTCCCGGGTGGTCCTGGCGGCTTCCCAGGCGGTCCTGGCGGTCCGGGTCATGCCCCGACCACGCCGCCGCCGAATTTCATTCCGCAAAAGCCGCTGACTGTGGGCGGCCCGCAGCAGTTGGCAGTCAGCGCACCGTCGCTGCGCCCCTGCCTGTTCCGCTTCACGTATGTGTGGCTGCGCAACGGCAACGCGTTCTGGTTCTACCCGGTCTTCCTCGACCGCCGCACGGTCGCCGGCTTCCGCTGGAACGGATTTAGCTGGGCGTACGTCGGCCTCGACCTCAGACGCATCGAATTCTTCCAGTGTACGTAAGAAAAAAGCGCCGGACAGCTCCGGCGCTTTTGTCATGCTTGCTACAGAAACTTCAGCGTCTTCACGAGATGGCGAATGTGCTCTTCATCCACCCACAACACCAGATAGCGGTACGCCTGCCCGTCGATCACGACCGGGGCGGGATACTCGACGAGAAACGCCGACTGCTCTTTCATCTCCTTGGGCTGATCTTCGCCGGGAAACACGTAGCAGGCCGGCTGGCCGAAGTGGCGCGCCGACTTGATTTTCGGATGGGTGCCATACGGTTTGAACCGGTGGTACGCCTCGCGCTGACACACCGCTTCCAATCCGTCGTCTCCCGTCGCCGCTGAGATCTGAAACCATCCGTCACGGCCCTGATAGCGCTCCTCTTCAATCTCAATCCAGTTCGGCGGATATTCGAAGGACACCCCAAACTTCACGCTTGAAAACCGCTTCCAGCGTTTGCGCGACACGCTGCTCAACATCCAGCCTATATAATTTCGCATCGGAATCGACTCCTTTGGGAAAAACGTGGTGCGACAAGGTCAGGATATGTATCGAGAGCCCAGATGGTTCTGCTATAATAGAATTTACCAAACAATGTAAATCTTTGGAGGTTGTCCCGCGATGTCCCAGCAATCCGCTTATCTGTACCTGCTCAGTCCGTCCCGCCCTGATCTGGCTGAAACTTCGACGCCGGAAGAACAGAGCATCATCGGCGAACACTTTGCCTATCTGCAACAACTGCTTGCCGAAGATAAACTGGTGCTCGCCGGCCGCACAATGGACTTCGATCCGATCGGCCTCTGCATCTTTTACGCCGACTCCCCGGAGCAGGCGCAGGAGATCGCCAACAACGATCCCGCCGTCGTCAAAGGCGTGATGACCGTCACCGTGCGCCCGTACGGGATCGCCCTGCTGAAAGGAAGAGACTAAAGGAAGAAACGAAAGCAACAGATGAAGGAGGCATTCCCATGGAACCGAAACGTCAGCACGAAACACAGCCCGTCCGTCCGACTGCGATTCCGCATGAACCGCTCAACGAAGACCTCGCCGTGATGCAGCGCGTCACAGGAGAACCGATGAAACCGGTGAACCTGCAGCTTTTGCCGCGCTGGCTGCAGCTGTTCGGCTATTTCATGGGCGGCTGCCTGCTGGTGATCGGCGTGATTGCCGTATATTTAAGCATCACCGCGTAGAACTTGAGGAGTGGATTGACATGTTTTATGAAGTGAGAGGCGAAGGGTTTCCCGTGGTGGTGATGCACAGTTACTCGCTCGAACATCGCTCGATGATGGCCTATCTGGAGCCTGTGTTTGCTGAACATTCGGGGTACAAACGCTACTACCTCGACCTGCCCGGCATGGGGCGGACGAAAGGCGAAGACTGGATGCAGAGCTCCGATGACATGCTGCAGGCGGTGCTGAACTTTCTGGACGAAACGCTGCCCGGCCAGCCTTTCCTGCTCGTCGGCGAATCGTATGGCGGCTACATGGCGCAAGGCATCGTCTATCAGCGTCCGCACCTCGTCGCAGGCATCGCGCTGATCTGCCCGATGGTCGAGCCGGAGATGAGCAAGCGTGAACGCCCCGCGCATACCGTTTTGACGCAGGACGAGGATTTCCTCGCCACCTTGCCCGAAGGCGATGACAAAGCAGCATTCCAGCGGCTGAACGTCGTGCAAACTCCCGAGGTCTGGACGCGCTTTGAACGGGATGTGCTGGCCGGTGCCCGGCTGTACAACCCTGCCTTCACGCAGCGCATCCGGCAAAATTTCGGCTATTCGTTTGATGTTCGCCACCTGCCCGAGCCTTTTGGGAAACCGGCGCTGATCCTGCTTGGACGTCAGGACAGCGTGGCCGGATACCGCGACCACTTGCAGATTCTTGAGCAGTACCCTCGCGCCGCGTTTGCCATTCTCGACCGGGCCGGGCACAACGTCGCCCTCGAACAGCAAGCGCTGGTCACCGCCCATCTGCACGATTGGCTGAAGCGCGTCTCCCTTGAATTAAATCAGGCTTAACCTTATACTTAATGTAACTAGCCATTCAAAGGAGGCCGCTTACGTGGCACGCCACACCCTGACCGCGCCCAAGCGCAAACCAACGTCGTCCGCCCCTCCAGCCCAGCAGAAATCGTCAGCTCCGGCTGCTGCGCCAAGCGCCATTTTGCAGATGCAAAAGCTGTACGGCAACCAAAAGGTGCAGCAGATGCTGGCGATCCAGATGCAGCGCGGCTCCCAGCAGCCGATCCAGCGCACGTCGTGGAAGTCGTCCAAGCTGTCTCAGATCTGGAAGACCAAGAAAAAGAAGATGGCGCCGGAGATGGAGACGCTGCATCACAAAGTCCCGCGCGACTTGCTGACTTTCTTCTGGGAGCATTTGAATGCGAAGCAGAAAGGCGAGCTGAAAACGGCGATTGGCATGGGTCCGGAAGGCATCAAAGCCCTGTGGAGTTTCACGCCAAATCTGACGGCAGGTCCTTTGCCGGAAAAGCGTTCCGATGATCCCAAGAACAATTTTGACGGCAACTATGTCGAAGAGCCGGTCACCCGCGCCCGCCGCAACTCGGTGCGCTCGGGGATCTTAGTGCAGGTGTACAACAAGCTGGTCGATCTGGAGAATACGCACGACCGCAGCTGCTACATTGGCCAGACCGAATTCGAAGCGATCGTCGACCTGCTCAAGCAGGCGCTGGACGAGCACGTCAAGATCGTCGGCAGCAAATCGCTCGACACCGACACCTCGATGTGGGCAGAATCTGGCGGAACGTATGCGAAAACATAATCGGACGAATGAAAAAAGCATCGGAACGCTCCGATGCTTTTCTTGCGTTGTTTACAGCGCTTTGCGCATCACCACGTTGTCGTCGTCATAGTCGGTGACGAGTGCAAAGCCATTTTCCTCGTACATAGCCAGCGGTCCGTGATAATGATGCTGCACCGTCTCGCCCTGCTTGGCCGGATAGCCTTCCACGTAGGCATAGCCGTCTTCCTTAAACCCTTCGCACGCGGCGTGCAGCAACTGTGTCGCAATGCCTTTTCCGCGATGGTCCGGCGCCACGATGAAGCAGGCAAACACGCCCGTCTTCGCGTCCGGCTCACGCTCGATATGATTGCCTTTGACCACATTGCCTGCGTCATTGGCGTGACACCACCCGACCGGCTCGCCGTCGGCAAAGGCCAGGTAGCCGTTCAGCCCGTTGGCTTTGATCCACTGGACGGCAGCTTCACGGTTCTCTTCCGCACCGCGCTCGCCCCACTCCCCGTCCGCCCATTCGCGGCGATAAAAATGGCAGTAGCAAGACGCCCACTTTTCGTTATCCTGAAACGCAACATGATCAAAAAAGTGCAAAAACGACTCCACCAGTTCCGGAGTCAGCTTCTTAACCTCAACGTTCAACTTGGCACCCCCAGCTGTTTTTTCCATTTTATCACATCAGAAGTAGCCCCGAAGCACTTTTTCATCCAGCGTCACCGGCTCGGCGGGCAGCTTCTCCAGATCGAAGGCGGGGATCAATTCCGCTGCCTGCATCGGCTCGGGGCGGTCGTGATATCCGCTGATCGACGCAAGATAGCCGATGACCTGCTCGGGGCGGGTGCCTTGGTCGCGGAGGGCGGAGAGGGTGAGGGAACGGGCGCTTTTCGAGAGTTTGCGGCCTTCTGTGTCGAGGAGCAGCGGGGTGTGATGAAAACGGGGGGAACTGCTCCAAACGCTTCATACAGCCGCACCTGCTTGGGCGTGGCATCGAGCAGGTCTTCGCCGCGCAGCACATCGGTGATCCCCATCGCGGCATCATCAACGACGACGGCCAACTGGTAGGAAACCATCCCGTCCGCCCGCTGGACCACAAAATCCTCTGCGGCCTCCTCCGCCAGCGCCACCCGCAGCGCAGGCGCTTTTCCCCCCGCTTTCCGCTCCCGTTCCTCGGCGCTCAACTGACGGCAGGCACCCCGATACGCGGGTCCGGCCGCTTTTACTTCTGCGCGGCTGCAATAGCAGGGGTACAGCCGCGACTCCCGCTCCAAGTGCTGAAGCGCTTCTGCATACAGCTGATCCCGCTCGCTTTGCGTATACGACCCGTGCGGCCCGCCGACATCGGGGCCTTCGTCCCAATCCAAACCCAACCAGCGCAGGTCGGCCAAAATCTGCCCGGCAAACTCCGGCCGCGAACGGTGCCGGTCCACGTCTTCGATCCGCAGCACAAATTGCCCTCCCGCCTGCCGAATCTGCAGCCAGGAGAGCAAGGCCACCCATGCGTTTCCGAGATGCAGCTGCCCGGACGGAGTGGGCGCAAACCGCCCGCGCTTCACGTCCCGCTGATCCGAGCCCCAGTTCATCTGTCGTCCTCCTCCACAAATGCTGTCACACACATTATCCACACTGGGGAGGGAAATCTATTCCAGAGCAAGAAAAAATGACAGGAGCGATGAAGATGAACTCTTGGAAATCACGCCTGCTCCTCTTCGCGGTCAGCTTCATGCTGCTTGGCGGGACGGCGCTGGCCGAACTGGACGTGCAGATCATCAACAAGCAGTACACCGAACAGAAACCGGAGATCAAGATCTCGTATCCTGAGCTCTCCGGGCTGCCGGACCTTGCAGTGCAGGCCAAACTGAACGAACTGTTCCGCCAAGAAGCCCAGTACCAACCGCAGCCGGACAGCCGTCCGCTTGTGACCTACATCAATGAATACAAAGTCACCTTGCGCGAAAAAGCATTCCTCAACGTGCTCTACGACAACTACGAGTTCACCGGCGGCGCGCACGGCATGCAGCACCGCAAGTCCCTGCTCGTCAACCTCAAAGACGGCACCCGCTATGCGCTCAAAGATCTGTTCCTGCCTGGCGCCGACTATGTCACGGCGATCAGTGACATCATCAAAGAACAGGACGCCAAAAACGTCCTCGACACCTTCCAGCCGTTTGAAAAAATCGATCTGGACGAAGGCTTTTACCTGACCCCGGAGCATCTCGTGATCTACTTCCCACCCATCAAATACACGCCGTATTACATGGGCTTTCAGGAGTTCAAGATCCCGTATGCGAAACTCAACGACATCCTCAAGCCCGAATGGAGACGCACATGACCCTGTGTCCTGCGCCGTGGAGACGCTCTGCAACTACTCCACGCGCGCGCAAAAAGGCCTGGCCAACGTTGTAACCAACGTGCCAAGCCTCGCGTTTGAACGATAACGGCCAAAGGGCTGCTTACAGCTTGTCAGGCTGCCCGGTGACCTTTTGCAAAAACTCATAATACTCCGGCGTCACAAACCCTTCCGCCCCGCGCAGGATCTCTTTCACATAATGCGCGGGCGGCGGGATGTCGGCGGGGGACTTGTGCACGACGAGGAAGGTGAGCGCTTCGTGCAGTTCGCCGTTTATCTCCACGGTGATCATCGCCGGGCGGTACCCTTCGGTCGCCACGCCTTCGCGCACCCAGAGGTAGTCGCGCGCTTCCTGCCCGATCCGGTACACTTTGCCTTCGACCGCGCCGCCTTCTTCCACCACATCAGCCCGCCCGGCGCCGTCGCCAGCCAGGTAGGTAAAGCGCAGCGCATACCCGTGCAGCACGCCAAGCCCTGCGATCTCCTGAAAATGCCCGTCAACGCCTGCGAGTTGAAAGCGTTCCGTGTCGAGGCAGGAAGCGTAGGCGAAGTACAGCAGGGGCAGCGTGTCCATCCGCCGGTGCACCTTCCAGTCGCCCAAACCGACTTTTTCAAAATCGTCCCCGACAACCTCCGACGGCCAGACAAACGCGACGGCCTCCATCGCACCTCGGTCTGTTCCCACCTGCACAGTGCGGCGCTCTAGTCCGCGTTCCGCTGCGATTGCATCCAGTTCTGCCAAAGTCTCATTCTCAAACGTATACAACGCGCCATACACGCGCTGACCGCCATCGTTTAAGACCGCAACCGGATACCCTTTTCCTGTATCCCACAGCGTGCCGTTCACCCAGCTCTGCTCCGCGACACACGCTGACGACCAATCGTCCCCATATACAAAAACCGTCTGTGCCATCTTGCTCCGCCTCCCATGCCTTTATTTCTTCTATTGTAGCATGAGAATAGGGTACGCAGCTCCTAATGCACATACCGGCCGTGCTTGGGAATCGCCATCGTGTCGAACTCCCGGGCCAATTTTTCCAAGCCTTGCTGCAGTTCTGCTCCGCCCATCGGCAAGCCGTGCCCCGTCACGGCAAACTGGGGTCTCAGCGCGGCCAGCCTCTTCACCGAATCCCACGCCGCCGCCCAGTCCGGGGTGAAATACACTGGCGGGCCATGCACTTCCAGCTCCTGCACGAGCACGGCCAGAGCAGACTCTTGTCTGGTCGTGATAAACGCGTCGCCTGCGATCAGCGCCCGGTCCTGCTCGCGGAAAAACGCTACATGACCCGCCGTATGCCCCGGCGTGTGAATCCACTTCCAGCCCGGCATGCCCGGCACGCTGTTGTCTTGAGGCAATGCCTGCACGCGGCCGCCCAAGTCGATTCCGTCATTTGGGTACAAAAACGACATCCGCGCCAGCAGCCCGCCGCCGACCGACGGGTCGGGCTCGACATAGTTGTCTTGCCCGGTCAAAAACGGCAGCTCGAGTTCATGCGCGTAGACCGGCACATCCCAGCGCTCGGCCAGCTCTTTGACCGAACCGACGTGGTCAAAATGGCCGTGCGTCAACACGATTGCTTTGGGCGGTCCGTTGAACAACTCGTCTGCCGTATCGGCGATCCGTCCTCCGAAAAAATGCACCCCGGCGTCGACCAGCACCCAGTCCGCGCTGCCCGGCTGCCCGACAAAACAGACGTTGGCGATCGCCGTCCGCAGCATCACCAGATCGGGCAGAACCACTTGCGCCGACTCGATCACGTTTAGATTGGCCAACTGCTGCAAATACCGATTTTCCTGCATCTCCATAACTGCGCCTCCTGACCAGCTTTTGATAGAGGTAGCGTTTGCCATCTGCCTATCCTTCATGCACCAGCTATGGTATAATCTCCTACCTACTTGTGACTTTGGGAGCGTGAGAGACTTTGTATCCGCATATCAGGGTTTGAAACAGAAAAACACCGGCTTACGCGGCCGGTGTCCTTTTCTTGCCTATTCGATTTCCTAAATAGATGCCGGCCAGCGCACCGATCAGCGTCACCGCCAAAAACGCGGCGTGCAGAACGATCTGCTGCGCTTCTTTGAACGTGTACAAGACCACGAGCACGATCGCCGCCGAACAAAGCGCCAATGTGCCGTTCCAGAGGTGCGGCTTGACCAGCCAGCCAAAGAGGAACCCGAGGATGAGGTAGGCGGGGAGCACCAGATACAAAATGCTCAGCTTGTCTTGCAGGCTCCCATCCGCATACAGCGCCACAAAATCTAGAAATAATGCCGGAAACACCCCGATCAGCACGGCGGTGACATACCCAAAGGTTCTTCCGAATGAATTTTGCATCGTTTTCTTCCTTTCACTAGGACTTTCCAAATCATATGTCAAATACTTGTAGAAAGAGACAGTTGTTTGTCAAAAGGAGGAGTAACTCTTATGCTTCATAAATTCATCGTTGCGCTGCTTGCCACCTTTATCTTAAGTTTGTGGATCTCCTATCCCAGCCTTCAGGTACCGCAGTCGGATACGGGCTCCTATAAATATTCGTTTATCGGGCTCATGACCATCTATATCACCTATGTGGGACCTTGCATGTTTCTTTTAGGTATCCCGTTTTCCATGCTGATCGACAGGATCGCCCGGCGTAGAACCATCTCGTCTGCACTGGGGCGGTATCTCTTCCACTTTCTCCTCTATGCGCTTGCCGGTCTGCTTGCCATTATGATTTTCCTGCTTGTGCTGTCTTCCGGTGATCTGGGAGGGATTCTGGATGAAGGTTCCGGTTTTATTTATTTCGGCGTGATCGGCTCACTGCTCTTTTATCACGTCTCCTTGCTGCTGCTCGCCATTGCCAAGCTTTTCAAAAAAAGACCGGACGCCTCGTAGGCGTTCGGTTTTTCTTTTGTGCGTCCTAAGCGGCTGTACGTTTCGGTGCGGAGGACAACTTCATAGGGTGTAACATACCGTATTTCTTCGCCGAAAGGAGGCGTCTTATGTTACAAGTGGGACCGATCAATGCACGGAACGGTTTTCCATTGTGGTACAAGGATGAAAACGGACTGCGCCTGGAACTGAACACCGACGTCAACGACCCCTACAGCGGACTCGATCCGGCCGAACTGCCAGACCCAACGCAGCCTGTTTCGTTCCCGGACAACTTTCCGGGGGAAGCGTTTTACATGGCGGCCGAAGCGGAGATGACGACAGGCACGGGTGAACGGGCGCGGCTGGTGCTGGCACTGGAAGCGGCGTTTGTGAATGAAGTGCCGGCAGCAGGCGAACAGATCGTGTTTGGCCGCGTGCGGATTCGTGTGACCGGGCTACAGCCAAACGCCCAGTATACGGTCAGACATCCGTATGGCGTTGACACGTTTATCGCCGAACCTGATCCGGGTGAGCCGGGGTTTGGCGAGATCAATTTTACGGAAGACATCGGCGGTCTTAGTGGCGGGAATTTTGAAATCGCCGCGACCAGCCGGATTCATCCCTTTTTGCGCTGGGACCCGAGTGTCCTGCCAACTGCTCCGGCCGGGTATATCGGCGATCCGAACGTGGAGCACCCTGTCATCGGCAGCGTGATCTTCGATCCGCTTGGGCAGCCGCAAAACTACTTCCGCATCGAAGGGCCGGGCATCGGGATCGGCTCGCCCGACCGTGTGAACGCTAACGTGATCGAGACGCGCAACTTCTCGCTGCTCGGCAAAATCTCCATCAACTCCGGCGTGGACGTGACGCGCGTGACCTATACGCGGACGGCAGCAGACGGCGGTTTCCTCGATGTGTTTGCCACCTCCGACGTCACGCCGCAGAACATCGAAGTGTCCGGTGCCGGACTTGCGCCGACGATGCTGTTCGGAAGCGAAGGCGTTTATTTTGCCCGGGTCGCTTTTTCCGGAGCGGTGCCCAATGTTGTCACCGTCACGAATCTCAGCGACAACCCGGACAGCGTCAAGACGGCAACGCCGGTCGATCTGGTCACCGCAAGTGCGATCTACAACACAGATACGGCGGTGCTTACGGTGACGGCAGAATCGAGTGATTCGTTTGCAACGCCGTTGCTTACTGTTGATCCGTTTGGCCCGATTCCGGCAGGGGGGACGCTTACCGTTTCCAATCCGGCTTTTGTTCCCGCTTATCTGACCGTGACTTCTGCTGCCGGCGGAACGGTGACAGTCCCGGTGGTGATCGAAGGCTCGCCGCTGACTCCGGTCGGCGTGCAGGCGGATGCGGGTGTCGATCAAACGGTTCTGATCAACGCAGCCGTGACGCTGAACGGTACGAATTCGAGCGGTCCGATCGAGTCCTTCCAGTGGGCGCAGCTCTCCGGCCCTCCTGTTGTGCTGACCGACGCGAACACTTCCCAGCCAGCTTTTACCGCGCCCAATACAGCAGCGACGCTGGTGTTTCAGCTGACCGTCACCGGCCCCGGCGGTCCGTCGAGCGACACCGTTTCGGTGGTTGTCGTCACATCTGCCCCGGTGCCTGTCGCCAACGCCGGCCCGGATCAGACGGTGCAGCAAGGCGCTCTCGTCACGCTGTCCGGCAGTTCGTCGACCACTCCGGTGACGTTTAGCTGGACGCAGATTGCCGGCCCAACCGTAGTGCTGAGTGGTGCCAATACGCCCAATCCGACATTTACCATGCCCCGGCAGACGACTCCGCTAACCTTCCAACTCACCGTGACCGGCCCCAGCGGTTCGTCCTCCGATACGGTGCAGATCACGCCGCTGCTTGGGACTTTGACCGTCACCCGCGTCGAGTTCCGCACCCGCGATGCCGAGTGGCGCATCTCCGGCACTTCCAGCGTGGCAGGGCCTGGCGTCACCGTCACCATCCATCTCGGCAACACGACGGCAGGGCCCGTCCTGGCCACCGCCGTTGTGGATGCGCTGGGCGGGTGGCAGTACCGCGAAGAAGGCGTCGCCGTTCAGCCCGACGCGACGCGTGCGATCACGGTCGAATCGAGCGCCGGCGGGCTGCTCGCAGGCGTGCCGATCACGATTCGCCAATAACATTTCCCCTGGAAAGGAGGGCGAAATCATGTGCCAATACTGCTGCAGCATCTGCTACCCGTACAGCTGCGGCTGCTCCACCGGCAAGCGCGGCCCCCGCGGCAAAGAAGGCCCGTCCGGCCCCCAAGGACCTCAGGGACCACAAGGCCCTGAAGGCAAGCAAGGCCCGGCCGGACCGCCCGGACCTCCGGGAACGCTCGGACTGGCATTTGGATCTGCCTACTCTCCCGGCGCTCCGACCCGCACAGGTGCCGTCCCCCTCGCCATCGCCGGACCCTTGCAAGACGTGGAGCTGCTCCCCGCAGGCTTGCAAGTCCTTCGCGCCGGCATCTACCAGATCACCTACACCACCACCCCCAGCGCTGCCGCCGAGTTCCGCGTTGTGATTAACGACAGCATCCAAGTGCCTCCCTCCCATACGCAGACCCAATCCGGGCAGAGCGTCAGCACCTCCTTCCTCTTCTCCCTGCTCGCCGATGACCTCGTGCAGCTCATCGCCGTTATGCCTGACGACGCAACGCTCCAAGGTGCCAGTTTGCAGCTCCTTCTGATCGGGTAACAAAAAAGAGGCTGCCTTTTACGTAAAGGCAGCCTCTATCTGTTTAAGCCGGTCATCCGATACAGCACCTCGTTCTCACTAAAAACACCGACCCGCTCAAAACCGGCCCGTTCCAGCAACCTGATCGAAGGACCGTTCGTTGCCTCGGTCACGCCCTCGATCACCTCCAGACCCATCTCCCTAAATCCATACGCCAAAACCGCTGCCACCGCCTCCTGCATCAGCCCCTTGCCTTGATGTTCCGGCAGCAGTTCATACCCGATCTCCCCTTTTCGTTCCTTCCGCTCCAAGTTCCATAAACATACCGTCCCCACCAGCACATCATCAATCGCAGCCACCCAAAAAATCGATTCGTCCTGCTCAATCGCCTTGCCGATCCTCTCCAGAAAACCCCTTGCCTCGTCCACCGTCTTCATCCCCGGCTTCAGTCGCAAAAGCTGCTCCGCATCCTCCATTCGGTATTTCCTTAATACCAAACGCTCTGTGACCAAGCCCGGAAATGGCGTGAAATGAAACATATCCCTCTCTCCTAACCTTGAAAGTATCGCCGCAAATGTGATAAGTATAGAATCACATTATAACTCAAGAACGGGATGTGAGACCATGACCCGCAAACGTCGCACACGATCACACGTCATCGCTGATCTCAGCACAAATTTTGTTGAGCGTCATATCCTGCTCTGCAACCATGCGGTACAACGAGTACAGACCGATTACGGTTACGATCTTCAGATTATCACTTTCGATCACAACGGTGAAATTGAGAACGTTTGATTTATCTGCAACTGAAAGCATCAGACAACATAACCATATTGTTAAGTGGCGCAGGCAGCCCATCTTGTTGCAACTCAAGAATCGCTCACCGTTCATTTCAAACCGGATCATCTAGTTGGACGGCGTGTAATCGAACATTTCCGTGAACAGAAAAACCAACTGCACGATTTCTTAAACAGAATGATCGAAGAGAGAGGGCGTGAGGATGTTTGAATAAGAAAGTCAATCTCGAGGACTTACGAAAAGTCCTTGTGTCACTCGGCTTCAAACAATACAAGTATGAAAATGCATTCTTTTTCAAACACGACCAAAGCGATGGAAACCTCCGAAGCATTTGACAGGTTGGCCGAGCGCCATCACGTCCATATGTAAAAACGCGTCCCTTACAGGACGCGTTTTTCTTGTTTCACAACTGCCCGCGCTTGAAACGATGGCACCAGCATCAACGCCCCCGCCACTAGCAGTGCTCCGCTGATGGCATACACGGCTTCCAGGGAAATGAGGTCTTTCAAATACCCGGCAAACGACATTCCGAGCACCATCATGCCCATGAAGATCGGGGTGATCGCACCGCCGACGCGGCCCATCAGGGCGGCTTCGGTGTTTTGCATGAGCATGGTCTGGATGCCGACCTGGATGCACGGGTAGACCAATCCCCCGACGATCTGGCATGCAAACGAAAGCGGGATCACCGTCGAGAATCCACCCCCGACCGTACAGACGGCGCTCACCAACAGGCCGGTCATCAGCAGCGCTTGCGGCTTGACCTTCCGCGCGAACGCCATGATCACCGCCCCGCCGACCAGCATCGCGGCTCCGTTGGCCATCATCAGCCACTGCATAAATTCCTTGCCCTGCCCGAGTTTCTCCATCGTGACAAACAGCAACAGCGGCGTGATCAACCCAACCGCAAGTCCCGATACGGAAAAAGCAGCACTCAGCGCCCGCAACGCACGATTTCCTCCGATATAGCGAATGCCCTCTGCCATCTCTGCCAGAAACCCCGCGCCCTTCTGTTCCTGCCGCTCGGCCACATCACGCGGCAGGAACAGAAGGATCACACCCGACCCCACAAACAACAGGCAGGTCAACAAGAGCGATACCTCAATCCCATACTTCAGATAAATAAACGTCCCGACAATCGGCCCGATCACCATAAAAATCGCGATCAACGACTGAAACAGCGCCATCACGCCTTGCAATTGCTCGCCCGGCACATGCAGTTTGAACAGCTTGGTCGCCGACGGCTGGGAAAATTGGGACAAGCTCGCCGACACAAACGTCCCCAGCAGCAACGCCAGCCAGAATCCCTGCTGGAGCACCAGCAACACTACCCCGACCGACACAGCCGACAACAGGTCGCTCCAGACCATCGTCCGTTTCGGCTGCCAGCGGTCGGCAAACGTTCCGGCGATGATCGCGAACAGGAAGATCGGCGCGAACTCCACCACCGAGATCATCGACACATAAAACGCATCGTTCTTCGTCACATCGGTGACGTACAGCAAAATGGCAAAATTCCTTATCCATACCCCGAGCTGCAACAGCACGCGGGACAAGATGACCGTTCGAACATAGCGATTTGAAAACATACCCGATGTCTCCCCATTTCGCTCTCCTTAGTAACCCATTTCCTTCAAAATTCTCGACAGCATGCGCAAGCGCTCCCCATTCAGCTCATCATCTTCACTGAGCGCCTGGCTGAACAGTTTGATATCCTCGTTGATCCGCTCGTTATCGGTGCAGACTTCCACCGTCATCGCATCCCCTTGCAGGCCAACGCGGTCGATGACCGGATTTTGGGGATCATACAGGTGTTCATAACGATACGCCTCACGGAAATGCTGCATCGACCGGCAGACCAGAATCGCCAGGTCCAACACACGGTGCAGCGGCAATTCTTCCGACTGTCTCGACCATTTTCCGCTGGTGTGACGCCAAACTTTTGCTGAGATCTCCACCTTGCCCCGGTCATTCCACTGCGCCAACCCGACCGACAGCCCCTTCGCATCCGACACCGGCGCATAGCGGCCGTCTACCTTTTGATAATCCTCCGCAACGACCACCGGCTTGTGCTTGAGCGTCGTTGGGATCGGCATTTTTTCGTTTGTGTTGTCCATGTTTTTCTCCTCCGTCAGATTCAGTGAATTACTGATTTAGTGAATTACTGATTTAGTGAATTACTGATGTCAGTATATCCACACCCTTGCCTTTTGTCAACAAATGGTTTCCGTAAATTTACAATTGTGGTAACATACCCACTAGAGAGACAAAAGGAAGGGGACGAAACGACATGGCCTTGGAAATGAGAAGCGCATGTGAACGTTGCACCACTTCGATCGCGGAAACGGTAGACGCCTATATCTGCGTGCATGAATGCACCTTCTGCGCTCCCTGCACAGAAGAAATGGACAACGTCTGCCCGAACTGCGGCGGCGAACTGGTCAGAAGACCGAAAGCGCCGAAGACGGCTTGTTCCTTATAAGTAAAAAAGATCCCCTGCTGCCAGGCTCGGCTGCGGGGATCTTTTTTTATTTTCATGCTACAATTGCCCAATATAGGAAAGGAGTATCAACCTCATGATCCTCTTCAGCAACGAGCACCTTACCGTCTTCCAAAGCGCCCTCTTTCAGATAAATTCGGCTGTGCTGGCCTTCGATGATTTTGTTTTGGTCGTGGACCCGGCCTGCTTGCCGCATGAGATTCGTGAAATTCAGTCGCATGTTGCGTCCATTCGCGGCAACAAGGACCTCTATGTCTTGTTTACGCATGGTGATTTTGATCATATCATCGGCTTTAACGCATTCCCGGACGCGAAGACGATCGGCAGTTGGGAAATGCTGCATCACCCCAAGAAGGAGCATAAGCTCAAGCTGATTCGCGAGTTTGACGCGACCTACTATCTCACACGCGACTATGAGATCGAGTTCCCCCGACTGGATCTCGTGATCGAAAAAGATGCCGAGCAGCTCACGATCGGTACGACGACGCTGACTTTCTACAAAGCGCCCGGACACACAGCCGACAGCCTGTACACCGTGATCGACTCGCTGGGCGTGTTTTTGACGGGCGATTACTTGTCCGATTTTGAACTCCCGTTTATCTACCACAGCGCGGTGGACTATGAGCAGACGATCCGCAAGGCTCAGCAAATACTCGACAACCACCCGGTGCAAATCCTCATCCCCGGACATGGACAGACCACAGACAGCCGCACCGACATGACCGGGAGGATCGCAACTGCCTTCGATTACCTCGACCGCCTCAAGCAAGCGGTGCTCTCCGACGATGAAGCGACGATCAGGCAGCTCGAAGGTGAATTTCAATTTTACTCGCCCATGACGGTGGAATGCCATCAGGAAAACGTCAACATCATACGGCGAGAATATCGCCAAGGTCTCGACTAGAAGAGCAAGATCGAGGACGATTTCCGGCTCTGCCCCTTGCTATAGTGATGACAACACACCACACTACAGGGGGCAAGAACATGAACCACTCCATTCAGAGATTTCATGAACTCCATACAGGCAGCGAACTTTTGTTTTTGGGAAACGCGTGGGATTTGTTGTCCGCGTTGGCGCTTGAAAAAGCCGGATTCCAAGCGATCGGCACGACCAGTTGGGGGATCGCCAACAGTCTGGGCTGTCAGGACGGTGAGCAGATCAGCTTTGCTGACAACCTCAAGGTGATCCAGCAGATCGTCGAGCACGTAAAAATTCCCGTCTCCGCCGATCTCGAAGCCGGCTATTCGGACGACCCGCAGCAGATCGTCGACAACGTGCTGCAAGTCGCGCAGGCAGGAGCAGCCGGCATCAATCTGGAAGACTCCTTCAAACACAGCTCTGGCCTGCGCAACATCAAGCAACACAGTGCCCTGTTAGCAAAAATCCGGACTGCGCTTGATCAAAATGGCTTTGGCGGATTTTTCATCAATGCCCGCATCGACACCTATTTGCAGCAGCCAGATCCGCTGACCGAATCGATCACCCGCGCCCAGGCATATGCGGAAGCTGGAGCAAGCGGAGTCTTCCTGCCAGCTTGCAGGATGAAGAACACATCCAAACGATTGTATCCGCCATCCATGTGCCGTTAAATCTCCTGTCGCTTCCGGGGCTCACGAATGTCCAGCGTCTGCACGAGCTTGGCGTGAAGCGGTTTAGTTTTGGCAATGCGTTTTCCGATCAGGTGATTGCACACATGGAAGCCTGTTCCGCCGCCCTCTTCGCGGCGCAAGACACGGCGATTTTATATAAGTAGACTCGGAGGTGAGCAGGAAGTATGACGACGATCAATCTATCCTTTGCAGAGATGTTTGAGAAAATCATCGCGTGTGACAGCTCGTATGACGGTTTGTTCTATACGGCTGTGAAAACGACTAAGATTTATTGCCGTCCTTCCTGCAAAGCCAGAAAGCCCAAACAGGTGAACGTCCAGTTTTACTACACGGTGCCCGAGGTGGAACAAGCCGGTTACCGGGCCTGCAAACGATGCCAGCCGACCAGGGACATGACTCCGCAGATGGCGCTGATCACCAGCGCCATGGCTTTTCTGGTCGAGCATTACAAACAAAAGCTCGTCCTGCAGGATATCGCAGCCTCTGTTGGCGTCAGTCCGTTCCATCTGGAAAGACTGTTCAAACAGCTGACCTCCGAAACGCCCCGCGCCTACTTAGAAAAATACCGTGTCGACAAGGCGGCCCACCTGATCGCCAACTCCACACTCACCAATCTGGAGATCTGCTACGAAGTTGGCTTTCAGAGCCCCTCCAATTTTTACAAAGCCTTTCGCCGGATCAAGCAGTGTTCGCCGGGAGAGTATCGTGAGCGTTTTCATGAGACTCAATAAAAAACAACGACTTCAGCCAAGTCGTTGTTTTCGGCGTTTATGAAACTAAACCTCTTGATTCAGCTCGATCAAATTCCCCGCCGGGTCGCGGAAATAGGCGACACGCATCCCAAATTCGGGCGTGTCATGCGGCGCTTTGATAACCAGCGCGTCTTTGCTTTTCAACTGCTCATACGCTGCATCCACGTTCTCAACCCGCAAAATGATCGCGACACGATCCCGCCCGCTGAATTCCTGCGACTCCCCAGGAGCTTCGCCAGTTGTATTGACCATCAGCGGCTCCCGTGCCCGATTGACGCTCCCCCTTTGAAACTTGGCAAACGGTGTGGTCTCATCCCGTGTCGTACTTTGAATCCAATCGCGTCGTGGTAAACAGAAAGCATTCTTGAACATTCGGCACCAGCAAATCGCACATGAGAAAGTTCCAAGTGATTCACTCCTCAAAAATCCTAACTGACTCTATCTGACTTACTTATTGATCTTTCTCACTAGCAGGCGACTTATCTTCACTGAATTGTTCGATCAAACTATTTCGAATTAAACTTTCAAAATGCACAAGCACCGTTTGAATCAAACTCCTAATTCTTGTTTCATCTTTTAACGGGGCTTCTTGGCTTTTCCAAATAACTTCTTTTTCGATTAGTTCGAAATTGTCGAAGTCCAAATTTTTATATCTACCGTAGTAATACAGCACTTTTAACTCTGCTTTAGAGAAAGCAAATGTTATTTCGCAGTTAAAAGGTTTGATGTTTGGATAATCCGATTTCGGAGATGCGAATATTTGAATTACTTTGAACGGTACATCTAAAGTAATATCAAAAGCTTCGACAAATGCTTTTCTCACTTTCTTTTTTACTGTCCTATTACCAGAAGGATTGAAAAACGAATTTACAGATCTCCTGAAATCACTTATTGGATCCCATTTAGGGTAAACGATTGGCTCGTCGACTTGAATCTCGACCTCCTTTTCTTCTTCAACAAATTCCACAAAATAGTCCCGATTTCTCTTGCTTAAAGAATTGGCTATTATATCTAACTTTGGCAAACTCTCTAATTCATTATAGAATTTCACTTCGACGTTATATAGTTCATTTACATCTTCAGATAGTTGAAATGCCAGTACTTCCTCCTTTATTATCTCAAACTTTTCCACTACTTCTTCTTTCGACTTACAATACCTTAGTGCGTCTTGCTGAATTCTATCCTTCAAAGTCAACGAATGATTCATTGACGATTCCTCAATTTCAAGGTATTGATCTAACATTTTCTTCATTTTTACCTTCAAATCATTTGATACACGGCAAAAGGTTTCAGTATTCTTGGCTTGCATGACAAATAAGGGCGTTTGTTCAGGAGTCTTATTAAAATCATCTGCTAAGTAGTCCATAATATCTTTATATCTAATGTCCGACTCATCATCATGATTAATGATCGCTGAAATAAAACTTTCCGTAAAATAACTTAATGATTTCGCAAAGGATGACTGATTTGATTGTGATGAGAACATAAAATAACAGTTACTAAATACCTTCTTGCTTTCAGATACGGTTTTTCTCAGTTCTTCATCATTATAGTCTTTTACATAAGTAACACCAGACTGACATGCATCAACCACTTTTATTGTTAACTTTGGACTCAGAGTGCGTAATAAATTATCTAATTCTGTATTCTCAAGTGCAGTTGTTTTTCTACGTTCTGGGTTAAAGTCACTTAATAAAAAATAGAACTCATTCTCATAAAATTGGCCATGACCAGTATAATAGAAAAATACCTCCTCTACTTCCTCTTCTCCACCCTCTAAACCCTTAATAAAATCAGCAAGCTGCCCCTTAACTTGTTTGCTATTAGTATCTTTGTTGATGGAAAGTACTTTTTGAAATCTACCGGTCGATTCCAACAACTGTCTTATTACATTAGTATCATTCAAACATCCAGGCAGATTATTCTTGGGGTCGATATAATCACTTACACCGATCAAAATAGCAATGTTCATGAGCTCACCTCTTCCTCATCATCATCATATGTTATATATGTTTCCCAAAGAGAAACTGTATAAACCATTAATATCAGATTTATCTATTCTCTCAACACACTATTTGAACGATACTTTCAAGTAGACACTTTGAAGGTGCAAAGCTGAGTGTTGATCCACTTTTGAATATATTTTTTTAAGGTATGAGTAACCAGCACCCACGACGGATTAAAGAAATTCTGCGATTTTCGACTGGTTTTGAAATGTATGCTAACCTAATAAGTGTGGAGGTGCGAATTCTTGTGGATCAAAAGGACCATCATAGCCTGTCATTAATACCTTCAATGACCAATTGCCGAGGGCTGTGTACCACTCGATCGGAGCTACTCTCCATATTTCGTGTGCGATTCTGATCCTACTAGACTGAAGCTGACCCAACCTGTCTGTGATCTCATAATATCCTTGATACCAATTAAAAAAGTCAAGAACTATATCGCTTAGATAATAGAACTCATTCTCCGGCAGCTCTCTTTCCTTTGCATCATCGGCTAGCAACCCGTATAAATAAGCAATATAATCCGGATCGTCCCCGCCCCGTTCATTCAATCGCTCTTCTTGCTCTGGTCGTTTATTAAAAGCTTCGTGTACTTTTTTATGACATGTGTTGCAAAGAGTGATCCCATTTCCGAGTTCAAACATACCTAATGGACATACCACTTTTCGGAGTATATGATGAGCCTGAATTCCCATTTTACTTTCACAATTGACGCATCGGTGGCCATCTCGCTCTTTTATGAAACGGCTCCATAATTGAAGACACCACTTTTCAGATCGTTTCTTCCGTAATGCGTTCTTAAGACGAGAAAGATGCATCTTGATAGTGTCTATATTTGCCTCCTGTTTTACTTGCTTTGACAAAACGCTATCCTCCTTCCCATTTTACGCTACGAACAATTCAAAAACCGCCCCCGAAATTCATGAGAGCGGCTGGCAGGTGCTATACTTCTTGTTTAACAATCCCCATCGGATCAGGGCCTGGGTCAAACGCAAGATGTTGGTCGAACGACCCCTGCAGAGTTGTTAAACCGATGATCGCCACAAACAGGACGGTTGCGACCAGAAACTTTTTCATTCCTTATTTTCCCCCTTCTTTGGACAGAATCTCAATGGCCTTTTTAGAAGTTGCCAGAGCCGCCGGGAGGTTCCCTTCTTCGGTTTCGGAATCGACAGTAATTTGAAGGCTCTTTGCTGCTTCCCTTTTCAAGCCTATAATATCAAAAATTTCTGCCGACCTGTTAGCGTATTTTACAGCTTCTCCATAATTAAGTTTGTGGAAATGGTATTGCGCATACACACGGTAAATGTATGCCCAGAAATGGTTTGTAACCGGCAGAACTTGGTTTCTGTCGTTTTCACGCTCCATCGTCCCAAGGAAATCTTGGGCCTCATCGAGATTTCCTTCGGAAAGGGCAAGCATTGCGAGTTTTGCGTATGTATAAGCTACATATTGATAATCGCCTGCTTCCTTGAAGTAGTTGCAGCAGTTCAACATGATAAGTTTTGCTTCACCCGGGTCGTGCTTGGAAACACAGTGAAACGCCTGCGTTTCCTTGACTTTCTGGATCATATCAATCATGTTCGATGCTTTATACAGAGCGATCGCATCGTTCAGATATTTGTCTGCCGATGCAAGGTCGTTATCTTTGGTACGGTTAATACCGATTGCATAATAGAGATTCGCCAACTCTCTATGCGAATTCGAAACCTCGTTGAAAACAGCTAATGCCTGCTCGTAATGAACTCTAGCCGCCTCAGTATCGTCCATCCATTCGTGGACTCGGCCTAAATTGTACTGAATATATCCTTGTGCAATATCCAAATTATCAATCTTCTGAATATGAGAGTCAGCTTGCACGAAATACGAATGTGCGGTCAAGAGATCAAGTTTATTGAAGTACGCACACCCTAGGAGATTATAGATAGACGCTAGAGTGCTATTCTCTTGGTCGCCCCACTCATTTAACCTCTTTAATAGATCTCTGAAGCATTCGATGGCTTCATCCGGTTTTCGCGTCCATACCAGGCACTCTGCCTTCACAAAAAGAACCTCTTTCAAAACATTGTTGGGAAGTTCATTCTGCAAGAGGTTTTCACAGATCATGAGGGCATCCGAAAATTCTTTTTTCTCTTTACATGCCTGCAACGTCTTTAGTTGAACGCCGATCGACATCGTTTCATGGTATTCCGCAGTCAGATGGGCGAGCGGCACTTCGAGTCTTTCAGCCAACTGACAGAGGAGTTTATAGGATGGGTTCGCCCTTCCAGATTCAATTTGACTAATCATACTGGGAGTGACAAGACCTTGTCCCAGTTCGCCCTGAGTCAAACCTTTTGTAATTCGAAGTTCCTGAATTTTTGCCCCTAGCATCTTGGGTCGATTGTCGTTCCTCAAGACTGTCATACCTTCTTTCCGTTAGTATAATCTGCCTAATATTATACTAGACTCATGTGATCCACGAAACAGTTATTTTTTATTATTGTTTAAGTTTTAAATAAATATACGTTAGTGGCATTTCATCGTTTTTCGCAAAAAGTAACATCGCCTGATTGGGTGCTGCGTTACTGACTTGGTATGATACACTCATGTTGACGAAAGGTCTTCTTGATTCATAAAGGATTACATGATCCATTCTTGATATGGATAGGATAGAAATGGAAGAACTAGATACATAAAAACATTATTTATAGAAGGAGACATGAAAACTATGGGCAATCCAAGCACACCAACAGGCTGGAACTTAGAGAACAGTTACGCAAGTCTGCCTGACGTGTTTTACACCAGCCAGCGACCCAACCCGGTACCTTCACCGAAGCTGGTGATTTTAAATCAAACATTAGCCGCCTCCCTCGGGCTGAACGCAGAGGCCCTGCAAAGCGAAGACGGGGTCAAAGTGCTGGCCGGCAACGAGGTTCCGGAAGGCGCCGCGCCGCTGGCACAAGCGTACGCCGGGCATCAGTTTGGGCACTTCACGCGGCTTGGCGACGGACGGGCGGTGCTGATTGGCGAACAGATCACGCCGGACGGGGAACGATTGGACATTCAGCTCAAAGGTCCGGGCCGAACCCCTTACTCCCGTGGCGGCGACGGGCGGGCAGCATTGGGGCCGATGCTGCGCGAATATATCATCAGTGAAGCGATGCAGGGTCTGGGCATTCCGACCACGCGCAGCCTCGCGGTCGTGGCGACCGGCGAGACGGTCTACCGCGAAACTCCCTTGCCCGGCGCGATTTTAACCCGGGTGGCGGCTAGTCACTTGCGCGTTGGCACCTTCCAATACGCGGCACAATGGGGCACGCCGGAAGATCTGCGCGCGCTGGCCGATTATGCGATCCAACGCCACTACCCGGATGCGGCCAACGCGGAGAACCCCTACCTTTCCCTGCTGCAAAAGGTGATCGGGCGTCAGGCGAGCCTGATCGCCAAATGGATGCTGGCAGGCTTCATTCACGGCGTGATGAACACCGACAACATGACGATCAGCGGGGAAACGATCGACTACGGCCCGTGCGCTTTTATGGATACATATAAACTGGCGACCGTGTTCAGCTCGATCGACGTCCAAGGCCGCTACGCTTATGGCAACCAGCCGTATATCGGCGGGTGGAACCTGGCGCGTTTCGCGGAAACGTTGATCCCGCTGCTTCATGAAAATGAAGAGCAGGCACTCCAACTTGCACAGGATGCCATCTCAGGATATACCGAAACCTATCGTTCGCACTGGCTGGCGGGCATGCGGGCGAAATTGGGCTTGTTCAACGAAGAAGCAGAAGACAAAGATCTGGTCGAAATCTTGCTCAGCCTGATGGAGCATCATCAAGCCGACTACACCAACACGTTCCGCGCCTTGACGTTTGATAAACTCGAGGAGTCGGAGCTGTTTGGCGTCACGGAATTTGCCGAGTGGATCAAACAATGGAATGCACGACGCGGCCGCCAGCAACAGTCGCAAGAAGCATCCCATCAACTGATGCGCCAAAGCAACCCGGCGGTCATCCCCCGCAACCACCGTGTGGAAGCAGCGTTGGAATTTGCAAACAAAGGCGACTTCAGCGTGCTGGAACGGCTGCTGGTCGTCTTGGCCGATCCGTACGCACACACCGCCGAACAAGCAGAATACGCCGCAGCGCCTTCCGCTTCGGCCGCTCCCTACCGGACTTTCTGCGGCACCTGATGCCATAAAATATAAAAGAGACAGTCATCCCCATGGATGCTGTCTCTTTTTCTCTATTTGTTCTCTCTATATGGCACGATGGCCTCCCCTATTTATAAAGCAAACGTCTTACCGCTCTGAAAAAGCGCCTCGATCTCCTGCGCCGGCAACGGGCGGCTAAAATGATAGCCTTGCATTTCCACACAGCCCCGCGCTGCGAGATAGCGCAGGTGCTCTTCCGTTTCCACGCCTTCCGCCACAACCTGCAGATTCAAGCTGTGCGCCAAGGCGATGACCGACGTGGCGATCGCGGCGTCGTCCGCATCGGTGGTGATGTCGCGGACGAAAGACTGGTCGATCTTCAGCGTATGGATCGGGAAATGCTTGAGATAGCTCAAAGACGAATATCCCGTGCCGAAGTCGTCCAGCGAAATGCGAATGCCCAGGTTTTTCAATTCATTTAAGATCACGATCGCCCGCTCCACGTTGTGCATGGTGACGCTCTCGGTGATCTCCAGTTCCAAGAACCGGGGTTCGACGCTCGTCTCTTCCAGCACGCGCTGGACCATCTCCACGAGGTCTTCCTGCTGGAACTGCCGGGCCGACAAGTTCACCGCGACCGTCAGATGCCCGTACCCGGCCGCATGCCAGCTTTTGATCTGCTCACAGGCGGTCCTCAGCACCCATTCGCCGATCGGCACGATCAGGCCGGTCTCTTCGGCGAGCGGAATGAACGAGGCCGGCGACACCATGCCAAGCGTCGGATGCTTCCAGCGCAGCAATGCTTCGACGCCAAAAATCTCGCCGCTTTGCACGTTGACTTGCGGCTGGTAGAACAGGACGAACTCGTCCAAGCCCAGCGCCTTGCGCAAGTAACGCTCCAACGACAGCTTCTGCATCGCATCTTCGTTCATCGAGGTGGTGTAGAGCTGATAGTTGTTCCGCCCGCGCTCTTTGGCGCGGTACATCGCCGACTCTGCATTTTTCATCAGCGTCGACAGGTCAGCACCGTCATCCGGGAAGAACGAGATCCCGATGCTGCACGTCGCAAACAGCTCGTTTTGCTCGATCACAAACGGCGCGGTCATGCGCTGCAGGATCATCCGCGCCACCGACACCGCATCTTGCGGCGACCTCAGGTCGGGCAGGATCAGCGTAAATTCGTCCCCGCCGATGCGCGACACCGTATCCCCTTCGCGCACGCAGGTCTGGAGCCGCTCGGCGACAGCGCGGATCAGTTCATCCCCGACCGCATGGCCCAGCGTGTCGTTGATGTATTTGAAGCGGTCGAGGTCGAGCAGCAACACAGCCAGCGTCTGCGATTGACGCCGCGAACGCGCCATCTCCAGGCTCAGGCGGTCTTCGAACAGCGTGCGGTTGGGCATGCTGGTCAGCACATCGAAGTACGCGATGTGCTGCAGGCGCTCCTCCGCCAGCTTGCGTGCGGTGATGTCGACCATGATGCCCCGGCAGCCGGTGACGACACCGTTTTCCTGCACCACCGTGACAAAGTCTTTGAGCCAGACGGTGCGCCCGTCCGCAGCGATCATCCGATATTCGATCGTATGGCTGCGTCCGGCGGCCACCTCTTGCTTGCAATAGGACATCATCATCTCGAAGTCATCCGGATGCACTTTGCTTTGCCAAAAGGCGTGATCGCTGATCAACTGCTCCGGCGTGTACCCGAGAATCCGCCTCGACTGCGGGGAAATGAACAGGTACTCAAACGTCTCGGGATTGCCTTCCCACACGACCGCCTCAATCGTTTCCAGCAGATCCTGATACTTTTGCGTGGTTAAGACCCGCTCGTGCTCCGCCGCCTTTTGCTCGGTGATATTTTTCGCGATGCCATAGATGCCAACCACGACCCCGTCCGCGTAGATCGGGACGTTGGTCACCTGCAGCGCCAACCGACGCCCGTCTTTGTGATAAACCAGCAGTTCATAAGTCTGAGGGTTGCCATTCACCGCTGCGGAAAAGTGCGTGCGGGCCTTCTCCAACTCCTCTTCCACGACAACTTCAAACACGGTGCGGTTCTTAAAATCATGCCCCTCATAGCCCAAGATGCTCAGGCAAGCCGGATTGGAGGCCAGCAAACGGCCTTCGAGGTCCAGCGTATACACAGCGTCCGGATTGTGCTCATAAAGCGACTTGAACGCCTGCTCTTCTTTGAACAGCCGGCTTCGCGTCATCCGATGCTCCGTCACGGCGCCGCCCAAAAAGATGAACGCCAAAAGCATCGTGCCGCTCGCAGCCAGCCAGTAGAAGTCGCCGCTTCCGTTTTCCAACACCCAGTCTGATGACCAGGCTCCAAACAGCGGAAATACCTGGATCCCCAAGATGACCGTCAGCATGATCGTGAGCAGTCCGATTCTCCAGTCCCTGATCCGCCTCAGCAGATTGACGGCCCATGCCAGAGTGAAAAGTCGCAGGATGATAGATAAAATGTAGGTCAAACTCATGCGAATCTCCCCTCAGCAGAGGTTTTTTTATGATCGGTTACGTCATTATTCGACACGATTCGTCACATTCCTGTTCGACAGTTTGGAATCGCATGGAGAATCGGAGAAGTTCTTGTCGAGAAACAGCGGAACTCGCTTCTTGAGAGATTTCGGGCTGGAACTTATAATGTGAAAGGGGTTCAATCAGAATCAAAACGGCAAGTAAATTCAGACAAAAGAAGATATGGGGACAGGGGTGCTTCATCGATGACAGGTATGAAAAATCGGCTGATGATCTTGCTGGCAGCAGGTGCGGCAGGACTGATGGTCCTGACGCATTTGCTCGGGCGCGTATGGCACGTGTTTGATCATCAAGCGATGGCAGGCGCGCATGGCGGCGACCCGGCGGCGATCCTTTCCGGGTTTAGCGTCACTCTCAATCTCTTATTGGCGGTGCCGCTTTTTTTACTCCTTTTTACTTTAGCGCTTTATCGAATGAAAAAGGACCACGAGGCGATTCCCTGGCTGGTGATGCTGGCGCTGGCGTTCTCCTCGATGTCGATCATCGCCGGTGGCGGCGGAACGGTCGAACTGCATTTCTCGATCTTTATGGTGGTCGCGGTGACGGCGTACTATGAAAATGTGCGCTTGCTGGCGGCGATGACCGGGCTGTTCGCAGCGCAGCATGTGCTTGGCTTCTTCCTGCTGCCGGAGCTGGTGTTTGGCGTACATAGCTACTCGTTTACCATGCTGGTCATGCATGCGCTGTTCCTGATTCTCACCTCAGGCGCCACGACCTTGCAGATCCGCTCCAAGCAAAAATTCACCTCGGCGCTGGAAGCGGCGAAAGCGCAGAAGCAAGCCGAACTGCTCGCCCTAGTCAGCAGCGTCAAAGGCTTGTCCGGCGAACTGGAACAGATGTCGAACGTAGTGTCCGCGAAATCGGACACGATCAACCGCTCCAATGAAGAAATGCTCGTCGCCTTTAAGGAAGCGTCCTTCGGTCTGGAAGACCAGAGCCACTCGGTGACGAAGATCGAGCAAGACCTCAGCGGCATCAACAAGATGATCGAGCAGACCGCTTCCGCCTCCACCCAGATCGAGGAGCAAGCGGTGTACACCGAGCAGATCATCCACGGCACGATCGGCAACGTTCACTCTTTGTATGATCAGATCGTGTTGGTCTCGCAGACGATCGAAACGTCTGCCCTCGCAATCAACGAGTTGAACCGGTCGTCCCAGAAAGTGGACGGCATCATCAATACGATTCAAGATGTGGCCGAACAGACCAACCTGCTGGCTTTAAACGCTTCGATCGAAGCGGCCAGAGCGGGTGAACACGGGCGCGGTTTTGCCGTGGTGGCACAGGAGATTCGCAAGCTGGCCGAGCAAAGCAAACGGGCGACCGATGAGATCAAGATGATCTTGACCAAGATCCTGCAGGATTCGGAAGCGTCCGTCCAGCAGATCGACACCGGCAAAAATGCGACCTCGCGCTCGGTGACCCAAGCCGAAAACTCGATGAACGGCCTGCAAAAGCTGACCGAAGTCACCACCTCCCTCGTGCAGGGCGTCAGCGCTTTAAACGGATCGATCCAGCAGATCGAAAAAGGTTCGCGCCAGATCAACCACGAGATGGGCAACATCTCGGCGGTGACGGAGCAGACGGTGGCTTCGCTGGAAGAGGTGTACGCGATCACCGAATCGCAAGTGTCGTCGAACCGCATGGTCAACACGGAGATTCACCGCTTGAAACAGCTGGCCGATTCGATCCAAGAGCAGTTCTCCTCAGAAAATAAATAGCGGTCCTAGCAAAAGGAGGGATGATATCCCTCCTTTTTTCATAGTATGCTAGTAGTATCTGAGGAGGGGTCTGATGTCTTTTTGGCGATTCTTTTATGAGATGATCATCCTGCTTGCGGTGATCACCTATGCAATTTTGATTTTTGCCGATCCGGCCGACCATCCCTATCTGACCGAAACATTGATCGCACGCGTAGATTTGGGTCTGATTCTCTTTTTTGGCATAGAGTATTTGATTCGGTTGTATCTGGCAAAGGAAAAGCAGAAGTTTGTGAAGGAGAACTGGTTTGACATCATCGCGATCATTCCGTTTGACCTCTTGTTCCCGCTGGCCCGCTTTATGCGGGTGCTCCGGGTCGTGCGGCTTTTGAAAGCCTCCCCCCTGTTGTGGAGCGTCTTGGGATCCAATCAGATGCGCAAGATCTTTGCGTTTCTGGCGGTGATTCTCGTGTGGAGTGCGTCGGCGGTGTATCTGCTGGAGAAAGGCAATAACGATTCGTTTCAAACGTGGGGCGATGCGCTGTGGTGGTCGGTGGTGACGACCACGACGGTCGGCTATGGGGACATTTCACCGGTCACAGAAGGCGGGCGGATCATCGCGGCGTTTCTGATGATTTCGGGGATCGGCTTGATCGGTACGTTTACGGCCAACCTCGCCAACCACTGGATGACGTTTTTTGAAACGCCGAGCGAAGAGGACAGCATGCTTGATCTGATCGAGGAAGAGCTGCTGCACGAAGACGACCGCCTGCAGCATCAGATGAAGCACAATGTGATGCAGTGGGTGCGCCGCATCGAGTCGCTGAGCGAAACGGAGTATCAGACGCTGCTGCGTACGCTGGAGATGCTGCGCGAGTATGACCGGCGTGATGATTGATGAGAAGCAGCACATGCAAAAAAGCGGCTTGGAGGCAGAACGCCTGCGAGCCGCTTTTGTTTTGCAGATGAATTAGAAGGATTTCGCGAGGTCTTTTGCTTTTGCGATCGCTTCTTCTTTGATGCGGTCCGCTTGATCCGGCTGTGCTGCATGGCCTTCGATCGCGAGGGTGTTCATATCGGTGATGCCGACAAAGCCCATGACGGTGCGCAGGAAACGGTCGCCCATTTCCACTTCTGCTGCCGGACCTTCGGAGTAGTTGCCGCCGCGCGCTTGGATGTGCAGCGCTTTTTTGCCGCCCAACAGGCCGACCGGGCCGTTCTCGGTGTACTTGAAGGTCTTGCCTGCCACGCAGATGGAGTCGATGTACGCTTTCATCAGCGGCGGGAAGGAGAAGTTCCACATCGGGGTTGCAAATACGTATTTGTCAGCCGCAACGAACTGGTCAACCAGTTCGCCCAGACGGCCTACTTTTGCTTGTTCATCTGCAGACAGCGCGTCAAATGCCGCGCCGGATTGCAGCTTGCCCCAGCCTGCAAATACATCCGGGTCGATGTGTGGGATGTTGGTTTTGTAGAGGTCGAGCTCGATCACTTCATCGTTCGGGTTCGCTTCGCGGTACGCGTTAACAAACGCGCGGCCAGCGGACAAGGAGAAAGACTGGTCTTCCGGTTTCGGGTTAACCGTGATGTACAGAACTGTTGCCATTCCTATCAATCCTCTCTGGTGTGTGATATCACAGAACTAGGGTGTGAAGCAAAGTGCGAAAACATGCGAGACGCTTGTTTTCTAATAGAGAACTTTGTTTTGTATTACGCTATTTTGAAGATACACCTCGCAGGAGGGCGCGTCAATCTTATTTTTTCACTTTGTAATCTAGGTCACTCTAAGGAATCCGCTTTACTTTATGAAGGGCGTTGTGGGTTTCTTCGATCAGGTTCGCCATCAGTTCAGCAGCCGTTTGCCTGCGGGTCAGTCGGGTGCCTTGTCCGGCCCAGAGCGACATGAAATCGGTGTTGTTCTGCCCGGCCGCCGCTTGGCGGATGTCGCGGGTGAGCGCGTTTTGGATCGGGTAGTCGGGAAGCTCTTGCTGGTGCGGCTCCATCTCGCGCAGGAAACGGTTTTGCAGTCCACGGGCGGGCTTGCCGGAGAAGGCGCTGGTCAGCGCGGTGCTCTCTTCGGTCGAACTGAGCAGCGCCGCTTGGTAATCCGGGTGAATCCCGCTCTCCGCGGTGGTCAGGAATGCTGTGCCAAGCTGCACCGCTTCCGCTCCGAGCATCAGGGAAGCGGCGATGCCGCGCCCGTCCATGATGCCTCCCGCTGCGATCACCGGGAGGGTCACATGGTCGACGATCTGCGGGACCAGCGCCATCGTGCCGACCAGCGCATCACCATGGCGGCCAAGAAATGTGCCGCGATGCCCGCCCGCTTCCCCGCCTTGCGCGTGGATCAGGTCGATGCCGCTCTGCTCCAGCAAGACCGCTTCCCGAACCGTCGTCGCCGTGCCGATCGTCTTGATGCCCTGCTCCCGCAACTGCTGCAGGATCTCCTCAGACGGGATGCCAAACGTAAAGGAGAAGACCGTCACCCGCTCTGCCAAAACCACTGCGATCTGCTCCGCAAACGGCTCGGCGTAGGCAGAAAGCTGCGGTTCGCCAGACAAACCCAACTCTTGACGATACGGCCGCAGCAGACGATGTGCCGCCGCCATGCGCTCCTCGTCTTCCTGCGGCGTTTCCGGGACAAACAGGTTCACCGCAAACGGGCGGTCGGTCAGCTCGCGGATGCGGCGAATCGCCCCGCGCATCGCGGCTGCAGACATGTACCCTGCACCAAGCGCTCCCAGCCCGCCCGCGTTCGAGACGGCGGCGACCAACTCGGGCGTCGTTGCCCCTCCCGCCATCGGCGCTTGCAGGATCGGGCAGCGGATGCCCAACAGACCCGTGACTCTGGTCTCAGTCCACACGACGATCAGCTCCTCTTTTTCCCGAATAAAAGATAAATACTATAAACAAAATGATACTTATCAACTATGTAAAATTAAACACTACTCCTGTATGATTAACACAGACAACTCTTAGTCCAGAATTTCTTTAGGAGAAGTCCCCCAGAATTGAAGGCCGCCTTCCGACACAAGGCGGCCTTTTTTATGTGGTGAAATCTAAGCTCTACTCAATGGTAACCGCGGTGCCGGAGACGGCAACCATCAGCATGCCTTCGCGGATGACTTCGTAGTCGATGTCGACACCAACGATCGCGTTGGCGCCTTGGCGCAGCGCCTGCTCTTTCATTTCGGCAAATGCGATTTCGCGGGCTTCTTTCAGCTTGGACTCATATGCGCCGCTGCGGCCGCCGACGATGTCGGTGATCGAAGCCAGAAAGTCGCGGACAACGTTGGCGCCCATGATCGCTTCGCCGGTGACGACCGAAAGGTATTTCGTAACTTCTTTGCCTTGCACAACTGCTGTGGTGGTGATAAGCATCTGTCTTTCGTCCTCCTCATAAGTACGTTCTGCTTAGTAGTACGCCAAACACTGGAAAAAGTTTCACTCAACAAAAAACTCCCTGCCCAAGGAAGCGGGCAAGGAGTTGGCCGTACAGATTCGTAACGTGTTTATTTGTAGTTGACGAGCAATACGACGATCGACAAGAGCGAGAAGCAAATACCAAGCAGATACATAACGGATACGGTCTGTACTTGGCTCATGCCGCTGCGCATCAAGCTGTGATGCGTGTGCGACTTGTCGGCTTGGTGCAGCGGACGGCGTTCTTTGATCCGCTTGAACAGAACGAACAAGGTATCGAAGATCGGTACGCCCAGCGCCAGCACCGGAACGATCAAGGAGACGAAGGTCGCCGATTTGAACGCGCCGTCGACCGCCAGAGCGGCCAGTGCAAAGCCAAGGAACGTCGCCCCCGCGTCGCCCATAAAGATGCGCGCCGGGTGGAAGTTGTGCTTGAGGAAGGCCAAGGATACGCCGATCAGCGCAACTGCGTAGAACGCGACCGGGCCGTTGCCGGAGAGGATCGCGATGAACAACAGGGTGATCGCCGAGATCGACGAGATGCCTGCTGCCAGGCCGTCCACGCCGTCCAGGAAGTTCAGCATGTTGGTCAGCGCCACCACCCAGAGCACGGTCGCCACGATCGACACCCAGCCCATCTGATGGTCGGCGAAGGAATAGTACGGCAGATCCAGCCACGGGATCGTGACCGCTTCAACCTTGACATCGAAGCCGACCAGCACAAACGCCGCTGCAATATGCGTCAACAGTTTCGGCCAAGCCGGGAAGTCCTTGCCGCGCGTCTTATAGTAGTCATCAAGTACGCCGATGACGAACAAGAGCAGGCCGCCGAGCGCGATGCCGTAAAACGTGTTGTCCACTTTTCCAAAAATCAACTGGATCAATAAGGTCGAGACGATAAATCCGAAATAAATCGCCGCCCCGCCGAGTACCGGAATCGGCTCCTTGTGCAGTTTCCGAGGGTTCGGCATGTCTACGAACCCTGTCTTCAATGCCACCTTGCGCAGGTACGGCACCATCATGTACACGAGCGCAAACGAGACAATCAAAGTCAAGGTCAGCATTTGTGGGGATTGCATCTTTGTTCGTAAGCCTCCCTCTGCGCCACATTTTGTTGCAGGTAGTGTGCGCAAAATTCCACTTTTATTTCCAAAAAGGTTGGATACTGTGCCAGAAGTTTCGAGCGCTGCTAGACAGGCGCCCGTGAAACGTACTTATTATACCAGAGATGTCCGCTAAAACGAAAGTTCTTATGATTTATTTCACAAACTCGTTAGATATGACGTGCAAGAAAGGCAAAATGTTACATCCGTGGGGACTGTTATAAAAAGTCGGGCGCTGCACTTTGTTTCTGTCCGTAGTTCTACTTGTCCCCTTCCGCTCATAGAATCTAGCAAAACGAACCATAGGAGGTAGTTGAAACATGAGCGGAATCTTGCTGTTCCATATCGTTGCAATCCCGGTGGTGTTCATGCTCGGGAGAATGTCCAACCGCATCGCATTCGTCCGCGTCAAGGCGGAGAACCGTTCCAGCGTGCCGGACTTCCTGCGCGGCAAAGAATAAGCCGGTTAGCAAAATAAGCAAAAGCGTCCCTCCGGTCGGAGGAACGCTTTTTTACGCTTACAGGCCTTTCAGCTTGAAATAGTCGTTGAGGATCTGTTCCACCGCCAGCAGACGGTCCGTCTTGGCCATCGTCGCCCGCGCGTTGTTCGCCGAGGTGATGTAGTTGCTCTCCCCCGTCACGATAAAGCCAGCCAGTTGGCGGGCTGCATCATAACCTTGTTCGCGCAGTGCAGGCACCACGCTGGTGATGATTTCGTCGAGCAGTTCTGATTCCTGGTCAGGTCGGAAAATCATGGTCTTGTCGAGGTTGGACACGGTCAAGCCCCTCCTGTTCTTGGTCAAGACTGTAGTCTCTACGCGCCGGTGTTGACGCGTTCGATCTGCGCTCCGATGGAAACAAGTTTTTCGACCGGGTTCTCATAACCGCGGTCCAGATACTGCAGCCCTTCGATCGTGGACATGCCGTCTGCGGCGAGCCCGCCGAGGATCATCGCGCCTGCCGCACGCAGGTCGGCGGCGATGACGCGCGCTCCGCTCAGGCTCTGCACGCCGCTGACGATCGCCGTATCGCCGGAGATCTTGATGTCGGCGCCCATGCGGGTCAGCTCCTGGGTAAAGCCAAAGCGTGCGTCAAAGACGGTCTCTTTGACATACGAAATGCCTTTTGCCGTCGTGAGCAGGGTCAGCATCGCCGGCTGCAGGTCGGTGGCAAAGCCCGGGTAAGCAAAGGTGATGACGTGTGTCGCGCGCAGTTCGCGGTCGCGGGCGTCGACGGTGATCGAGTCGCCTTCAAGCGTGATGTCACAGCCCATGTCGAACAGCAGGGACGGAAGCCCGGCCAGCGACTGCGGCGGAATGCCTTTGACGGTGACTTTGCCGCGGGTGATCGCGCCTGCGCACAGATAGGTGCCCGACTCGATGCGGTCGGTCATGCAGGTGTAGCGCACACCTTTCAGACTCTCGACACCTTCGATGGTGATGATGTCGGTGCCGACGCCGCGAATCTTCGCGCCGGCCTTGTTCAGGAACATCACGAGGTCGACGATCTCCGGCTCGCGGGCCGCGTTGTAGATGATCGTCGTGCCTTCCGCCAATGCTCCGGCCATGATCGCCGCGTTGGTGCCGCCGACGGTCGAGCCAAAGCGCGTGCCGAGGAACATCGCAGCACCCTTGAGGCGGCCGCCCTGGCCTTCCGCGTAGACGCTGCCGTCGAGCATCTTGATCTCAGCGCCCAGCGCGCTCATCGCTTTCAAATGCTGGTCGACCGGACGCGCCCCGATCACGCAGCCGCCCGGAAGCGGAATCTGCGCCTTGCCGGCTTTGGCCAGCAGCGGGCCGAAAATCGAGAAGGACGCGCGCATCTTGCGCACGAGATCTTCCGACACGGTCCAGGCGGTCAACCCGTTGTTGACGAAGCGCAAGGTGTTCGGTGCGATCCATTCCCCTTGCACGCCTGTCTCTTCCAAAATTTCCATCAACGTATTTACATCGCTCAAGTTCGGAACGTTTTCCAAAATCGTCTCGCCGTCACAGAGCAGAACGGCACACATGATTGCCAGGACGGAGTTCTTTGCCCCCGATGCCTGAATTTCGCCCATCAGCGGAGTTCCGCCTTTTACGCGAAGCACTTCCATTCGTTGTACACCCCATCCGTTAATACTGGCTGATAGACACATTTTACCACAGATACTGGGAACGTCAAAAGAAAGAAAAAGCCCTCACAAGAGGGCTTGAAACATGTGCTCCATCTGTTCTTGGGTCAGTTGGCCGAGGCGGTATTCGACGATCTTCCCCTGCTCGTCGATCGTGACGGAGATCGGGACGGTGATCGCGTTGTACGCCTTCTGCACCTTGCCTTCTCGGTCGAGCAACTGCGGGAAGGTCAGCTTCTGTTCGAGGATAAACATCTCTGCCCGCTCCAGCGTGTCATCTCCCGTGATGTTCACGCCGTAGAGCTTGACTTTGTCCTCGTATTTGCGGGACATCGCCTGCAGATCGGGCATCTCTTCTTTGCACGGCGGGCACCACGAAGCCCAGAAGTTCAGGAACACTTTCTGCCCGCGCAGGTCGGAGAGCTTGACGGTCTGCCCGCTCATCGTCTCCAGCGTAAAATCGGGCGCAGGCGTGCCTTTCGTCAGCGGCACCGCTTTCGGTTCGTCTGCAGTGCCGCACGCGGAGACGAACAAAGCCAGGGTCAGGACGAGCAGGAGCGAACGCCAGAATCTGCTCATGCTTCCCCGATCAGCGCGATGAACTCCTGCTCGGTCAGCACGGTGACGCCGAGGTCTTGCGCTTTGGTCAGTTTGGAGCCCGCTTCTTCGCCTGCGACCACGAAGTCGGTCTTCTTGGAGACGGAGCCGGTGACTTTTGCGCCAAACGCTTCCAGCTTGGCTTTCGCGTCATTGCGGCCCATCGTGGTCAGCGTGCCGGTCAGGACGACCGTCTTGCCGAAAAACGGGCTTTCTGCTGCCGCTTCTACGATCTGCGGCGCTTCGTGCGTTGGGGTGACGCCCGCATCCAGCATCCGCTGAATGCTCTGCTGGATGCGCTCCTGTCCAAAGAACGTCGTGATGCTCTCCGCGACGATGTCGCCAAATCCGGGGATGGCAACCAGCTCTTCAAACGCGGCGCTTTGCACGCGCTCCAGCGTTCCAAACGTCTCGGCCAGATCGCGGGCCATCCGCGCGCCGGTGTTCGGGATGCCTAGAGCGTTCAGGAAGGAAGTCAGGTCTTTGCTTTTGCTCTTCTCGATCGCTGCGAGCAGGTTTTGCGCTTTCTTCTCGCCAAAGCGCGGCAGAGAAAGCAACTTGTCCATGCTCAAGCTGTCATAGAGGTCGGCCGGGTCGCTAACGCCCAGTTCGTCAAAAAGCTGCTCGGCCGTCTTGATCGAAAATGTCTCGATGTCCATGCCGCCGCGGCTGGCGAAGTGGGAGATGCGGTTGACGACCTGTGTGCGGCAGCCGTCCGTGTTCTGGCAGAAGAGGTGTGCGCCTTTCTCGACCAGCTCGGAGCCGCAGCTCGGGCAGTGCTCCGGCTTGTCGATCGGCGTGGTCTGCAGTTCGTCATCTTCGAGCGCAAACAACACTTCCGGGATGACGTCATTGGAGCGGCGAATGGCGATGCGCGAACCGACCTGCACGCCTTTGCGCTGGATGTCACCCCAGTTGTTTAACGTCGCCCGCTGCACGGTGACGCCGCCGATGTCGACCGGCTCAAGCAGCGCGGTCGGCGTGATCTTGCCGGTGCGTCCGACGTCCCAGACCACACTTTGCAAGATCGTCGAGTACTCTTCCGCTTCGAACTTGAACGCGACCGCCCAGCGCGGGAACTTATCGGTAAAGCCCAGAGCAACACGCGTCGCAAGGTCGTTGATCTTGATGACCATCCCGTCGATCAGGTAGTCGAGGTGCGGGTGGTCTTCCTGGTCAAAGCGGGCGATCTCCTCGATCACCGCTTCGATGTCCGCATACACTTTCGAGTAGGACGAGGTCTTGATGCGGTTCTCGCGCAAGAAATCGAGGATCTGCTCATGCGTGTCAAAATCGATGCCTTCAAAATAGCCGATCCCGTAGAGATACGCGTCCAAGTTGCGCTTGGCGGTGCTCTCGACATTTTTCTGGCGCAGCGCGCCCGACGCGGCGTTGCGGGCGTTTTTCAAGAGCTCGGCGCCCGTCTCGGTCGCCTGTTCGTTGTATTTGGCCAGCACCGATAAAGGCATGATCGCTTCGCCTTGCACTTCGATCAGGCCGTCCCGGAACGGAATGCTCAACGGCACCGACTTGATCGTCTTCACCTGCGGCAGGATCGACTCGCCAACCACGCCGCGCCCGCGCGTTGCCGCTTGGACAAGCACGCCGTTTTCGTATGTCAGATTAATGGTCAGACCATCGAATTTCTGTTCCAGCACATACTGCGGTTCGGGAAGCGGCTGCCCGTCCGGGTTTTTCGTATTGTGATCGAGGATCAGTTTGCGGACGCGCTTGTCCCATTCGCGGAGCTCGTCGGCGCTTTGCGCCTTGTCGAGGCTCCACAGGCGGGCGAGATGCTTGTGCTCCGGGAACGTGTCGACGAGAATCCCGCTGCCGACGCGGTGGGTCGGCGAATTGGGCAGCGTGATGCCCGTCTCCGCCTCCAAACGCACGAGTTCGTCATACAGCCGGTCCCAGTCGGCATCGGTCACCTTCGGCTTGTCCAGCGTGTAGTAATGGTAGTCGTATTCGGTGATCAGCTCGATCAGTTCGCGGATGCGCTGCTCTTTGTCCTGTACCGTCACGGGAAGCCCCTCCTAAAACTTCAGCATGTGGCCGAGTTTGGCTTGTTTCGTTTTCAAATAGCTTTCGTTGTTTTCGTTGTGCTCCATCTGCAGCGCGACGCGCTCGACCACTTCGAGCCCGTGGCCGGACAAGCCTCTGATCTTGCGCGGGTTGTTGGTGAGCAGACGGATCTTCTGCACGCCGAGGTCGCGCAGGATCTGAGCGCCGATGCCGTATTCGCGCAGGTCAGCTTTGAAGCCGAGCTGTTCGTTCGCTTCCACGGTGTCGTAGCCTTTGTCTTGCAGTTGGTACGCTTTCAGCTTGTTGATCAGGCCGATGCCGCGCCCTTCTTGGCGCATATAGAGCAGGACGCCTTTGCCCGCTTCGTTGATCTGGCGCAGGGCCGCTTCCTTTTGCGGGCCGCAGTCGCAGCGGAAGGAATGGAAGATGTCGCCGGTCAGACACTCGGAGTGCACGCGCACCAGCACCGGTTCGTCGGGCGAAATGTCGCCTTTGACCATCGCAACATGCTCTTTGTCGTCGATCGAGTTGGTGTACGCGACCATCTGGAAGTCGCCAAACTCGGTCGGCATCCGCACTTCGGCCGCACGGTTGATCAGGATCTCGCTTTGCTTGCGGTAAGCGATCAGGTCGGCGATGGTGATCATCTTCAGATCATGGCGCTCGGCGATCTTCTCAAGGTCGGGAACGCGGGCCATCGTGCCGTCGGCGTTCAGGACTTCACAGATCACGCCCGACGGATATGATCCGGCGAGGCGGGCGAGGTCGATCGCCGCTTCGGTATGTCCGGCGCGGCGCAAGGTGCCCCCGTCTTTGGCGATCAACGGGAAGATGTGGCCCGGCTTTTTAAATTCATCCGGCTTGGTGCCGTCGGCGATCAAAGCGCGAATCGTCTCGGCGCGCTCGAAGGCGGAGATGCCCGTCGTGGTGTTTTTGCCGTCGACGGAAACGGTGAACGCCGTGCCGTGCGAATCGGTGTTGTCATCGACCATCGTGGTCAGGCCCAACTGCCGCGCCCGTTCTTCGGTGATCGGAACGCAGACGAGTCCGCGCCCTTCGGTGATCATGAAGTTGATCACTTCCGGCGTCGCATGCTCGGACAAGGCGATAAAATCCCCTTCGTTCTCCCGGTCTTCATCGTCGACGACGATAATTGCTTTGCCTTGGCGCAGGTCTTCCAGCGCTTCTTCTATCTTATGAAAGTGTGCCATCCGGCTTCTCTCCCTCCAAAAAACTCTAGTCTTCCGTTTTCACGATCGGCGCAAAGCGGGCGAGCAGCTTTTTCATGCCGATCGCGAGGTCTTCAAACTGGATGTACAGCTCCAGATTGTCGCCTGCCCCTTCGGTCTTGACGATTTCGCCAAGGCCCCATTTGCGGTGCGACACCCATTCGCCAACTTCCCAGGTCAGGTTGGGATCGGCGCCGAAATTGCTCGGCACGCGCGCGCCGTTTTGCATGCCCGGAATCTCACTGCGCACACGGTCTTGCGTCGGCTGGCGGCGGATGATGCCGACCTCGTCGATCAGGTTCGGCGGAATCTCGCGAATGAAGCGCGACTGCGCATTTGCTTTGATCTGGCCGTACATCATGCGCGACCCGGCATGCGACAGGAACAGCTTCTCTTCGGCGCGGGTGATCCCGACATACATCAGGCGGCGCTCTTCTTCCACGTCGCGCTCGTCCCCGCCAAGCAGCGTCCGGTTGCTCGGGAACATGCCTTCTTCGAGGCCGACGAGGAAGACGACCGGAAACTCCAGCCCTTTTGCGGCATGCAAGGTCATCAGCTTGATCGACTCCGGCCCCTCTTCTCCGTCCGTCTGTTCGCTGTCGGCGATCAGGGCAACTTCGGAGAGGAACTCGACGAGGCGGTTCTCTTCGCTCAGGTCATGCTTGTTGTCAAATTCAGCGGTGACCGACAGGAATTCGTCCAAGTTCTCCAGGCGCGCATCCGCTTCCAGCGTCTTCTCCAGTTCCAGCTCTTTGCGGTAGCCGGTCAGCTTCAGCACTTCGGAGGTCAAGTCGGTGACGGTCAGGTACGGCATCTGCGAGGCGAAGTTGCGCATGAGCAGCACAAACTCTTTGATCGCGCCGTTTGCTTTGCCGCGAATGCCGACGCTTTCGATCTCCATCAGGGCTTGGAACGCCGAGATCTCATGGATCGCCGCATAGTCGAGAACTTTGCCGACGGTGGTGTCGCCGACGCCGCGCTTTGGCACGTTGATCACGCGGGTCAGGGAGAGATCGTCGTTTAAGTTGGCGATCAGGCGCAGGTAGGCGATGATGTCCTTGATCTCTTTGCGCTCGTAGAACTTGATGCCGCCGTAGATCGTATACGGGACGGTCGATTTCAGCAGCGCTTCCTCGATCACGCGGGACTGGGCGTTGGTGCGGTAGAGCACAGCGATGTCGGAGTGCTTGCCCCCGCTCTTGATATGTTCGAGCGACTGCTGGATCACAAACTGCGCTTCGGAGTGCTCGTCATACGCTTTGTAGAGCTTGACGAGCTCGCCTTCCGGTTTCGTCGACCAGAGATTTTTCGCTTTGCGCTCGGCGTTGTTCTCGATGACTTTGTTCGCCGCCTGCAGGATGAGGCCGGTGGAGCGGTAGTTCTGCTCCAACTTGATCACGGTCGTCTCCGGGTAGTCTTTTTCAAAGTTGAGAATGTTGGTGATGTCAGCCCCGCGCCACGCGTAGATCGACTGGTCGGAATCGCCGACAACGCAGATGTTGCGCTTTTTCTGAGCGAGCAGTTGCACCAGTTTGTACTGCGCTTTGTTGGTGTCCTGGTACTCGTCGACGTGGATGTAGTGCAGACGGTTCTGGTAGAGGGACAACACGTCCTCGTGGTGCTGGAACAGGTAGACCGTCTTCATGATCAGGTCGTCAAAGTCCATCGCGTTGTTCGCTTTGAGTTTCTTTTGATAGGCGATGTAGACGTCTGCTGCGACCTTGCCAAACACATCGCCTTCGCGGACGGTATCGGCGAAACGCTCAGGGGTGAGCAGGTCGTTTTTCGCATTGGAGATCGAAGCTAACAGACCACGCGGGTCGAATTTTTTCGGGTCGATGTTGAGCTCTTTTAAGCATTGCTTGACGGCGGTCAGCTGGTCGCCCGCGTCAAGGATGGTGAACGAGTTGGTATAGCCGAGCTTGTCCGCATCGCGGCGCAGGACGCGCACGCACATCGAGTGGAACGTGGAAATCCAGATGTCCAGCGCGGTCGGGCCGATGATGTTCTCGACGCGTTCGCGCATTTCTTTGGCTGCTTTATTGGTAAAGGTGATCGCGAGGATCTGCCACGGCGCGACGCGGCGCTCGTTGATCAGGTACGCGATGCGCCGGGTCAGGACGCTCGTCTTGCCTGAGCCCGCCCCGGCGATGATCAAAAGCGGGCCTTGGCTATGCAGCACCGCTTCTTTTTGCTGCGGATTGAGACCTTCGAGCATCTTCTCTCCGCCTTGTATGGAAAACATGTGCAACACCTCATGTCTAGTACTCAATTCATATTGAAGCTAATTATAGCAAACATAAGTTCTCATATCTATTCTTACCGTCTAAAAGACATCTCAAGACAATAAAAACAGACGCAGCGGAAAAAGTCTATGAGCTGCGTCATCATTTTCAAGATTATTTGCCCCGCGTGTCGGCCAGCCGCACCATCATCAGCTCGGCGGCGTACGAACCGGTTTTGTCATAGAATTTGCGGATCTCGGAGAGCGAGGCCTCTTCAATCCCGCGCGGCATCAGCATGTGGAACTGGATCAGCGTCGCGACATGCAGCGCAAAATCGTGATCGTAGCCAAAGCGCGTCAAAATGCGGTACGACAACTGTGCCCCGAGGTTCTCATGGTCGTAAAAGTGACCGTTCAAGTTGGTCTGGATGTGCTCTTTGGGGATCTTCTCCCCCTGCACGACGTAAAATTCGCCCGAGTCGCGCCCGTCGCGGATGTCCGCCCCGTTTTCGATCTCCACGCGGTCTTTCGTTTTGAAGCGGCTGTACGGTGTTTTGACGACGCCGGTGAACTGCTTGATGCCGGGGTATGCTTTGCCGATGTCGTGGAGGAGCAGGGTCCAGACCATGTGCAGCGACGTGCCGGCGACCACTTCGGTGGCTTTGATGATGTGTTCAAAGACGGTGAAATGGTGGTGCGGGTTGTGCTGGTCGAGCGGGATAGCGCGGAACAGCTCGGGAAGCCATTTTTCTAAACGTCCGTCCGCTTCCAGTTCACGCACCACTTTCACAGGATGCTTGATGAACCGCGCTTCCTGCTCGTGGAAAAAATCGGCCGCTTCCCCATTCACTTTTTCGGTGGTGCGGACCTCGATGCGGTCAAACTCTTCCGCGTAGGTCGGAATCTGCAACAGCCGTTCATAGCGGCGGATCTGCGACTCGGAAACGGACGGTTCGCCTTCTGCCCGGCGCTTCTCGTTCATCGCGACCGCATCTTCGAGCGGAACGTTGAGAAAAATCGCCTCGGTCGTATAGCCGTGCTTGCGCGCCAGTTCAAGGTAAGGTCTTCTGTATTTCGGAACGCGGTGTTTGGCGTCGAGCACGATCCTTCGGCCCGCTTCCATCGCCTGGGTCAGGCGGTCTTTGACGGCTGCCAACACCGCGTCGTTGATGTCTTGGGTGATCGTCTGCTCGCCGAACAGCTCTTTTTTCACATCGTCGGCGTGAATCCAGACGCCTTGGTTCGCCGCGGTCAGTTCGCGCGCGACCGTCGTTTTGCCGCTGGCGGGGATGCCGACCAGCACCGTGAGGACAGACATTGGGAACGCTCCCTCCTTACATCACATTGCTTTTAGCATGCGCTGTTCTAGTGTTTCCTAATATATGTTATAATTGATGAATATTCGGTCTATCCGGCTCATAAGTATGTTCGGATGCTACTGCCTGCATATTAGAGAGTGAAATGAATGGGAGTGATGACTCGAAATGAACATCGTAATGGCCCTACTCGCACTTGGGTTCCTGATCTTCATCCACGAACTTGGGCATTTCTGGGCTGCGCGTGCCACCGGCGTCCGCGTTGATGAATTTGCCGTCGGTTTTGGCCCTTCGATCATCAAGCACCAGCGCAACGGTGTCTTGTATCGGTTGAACTGGATTCCGCTGGGCGGGTACGTGAAGATGTATGGAGAGGACAACCCGGAAGCGGCAGCCGCACCTGATAATTTTAACAATCGTCCTGTTGGCGCGCGAATTCTCGTCATCGTCGCAGGGGTGATCATGAACATCGTCGGCGCGTTCGTGATCTTGGCCTTGCTGTTTAATATGTACGGCGCTCCGACGGCGAACTTGTTCGTCGGCGAAGTTCAAGCTGACAAGCCGGGCGCAGCGGCAGGGTTCCTGTCCGGCGACCAGATCAAATGGGTCGAAGGCAAGGAAATGACGACTCCGCTCGAATTTAATGAAGCGGTGCAGAGCCACTCCGGCACGCCGCTCGACATCGGCGTTCTGCGCGACGGCAAGCGCGTCGATCTGACCGTCACCCCGCAGATGAACGCGGCAGAAGGCCGTCCGATGATCGGCATTGCCCTGCAGCAGCAGACAAGCTTCGTCAAAGCGGGCGGTTTTGGTGAGAACACCGCGCAGGCGCTGAAGAGCACCGGCCAGCTCACCGCGATGACGTTCGACGGATTTAAGCAATTGGTGACCGGCGCGGTCTCGTTCAAAGAGATCGGCGGCCCGGTAGAGATCATTCGCATCACCGGACAAGCGTCCGACAACGGTGTGCCGCATTACATGTACATCGTGGCCTTGCTGTCGGTCAACCTGGCTGTGCTGAACATCTTGCCGTTCCCGGCGCTCGACGGCGGACGACTGGTGTTCCTGCTCGTCGAATGGGTGCGTCGCGGCAAACGGATCTCCTTGGAACGGGAAGCGAGCATCAACTTTATCGGCATTCTGTTCCTGCTCACGCTGATGGTGGTCGTCACGTTTAAAGACGTCTTCAACATCTTCTCGAATTAGCCTGTGATCCCCTCTCCGGAGGGGATTTTTGTTTGACAATCTTTTTTTGAAAAAAACCATTGACTCTTCGAATCACCCTATGTTATTCTATATCTCGTTGACGGGTGAACAACTCCTCAACAACGACATGAATTTAATATGTCGGAATGTAGCGCAGCTTGGTAGCGCGCACGCTTCGGGAGCGTGAGGTCCAGGGTTCGAATCCCTGCATTCCGACCATCTTTGATCTTCTTTTTGTAGGATCGGAATGTAGCGCAGCTTGGTAGCGCGCACGCTTCGGGAGCGTGAGGTCCAGGGTTCGAATCCCTGCATTCCGACCATTTTTATTTTCTTCAGCTTTTCAGCTTTGGCAACTTCATATCGGAATGTAGCGCAGCTTGGTAGCGCGCTCGCCTTGGGAGCGAGAGGTCCAGGGTTCGAATCCCTGCATTCCGACCAACCGTAAAAACCACCGATCTTGGATCGGTGGTTTTTTTATTTCACAGCGCGGATGGTATCATGGAGCACCTGCTGCCAGTTGGCGGTGTAGAGGGCGTTGCCGATGATCAACGTATCGGCGTGCTGCGCCATCGTCGCTGCTTTTTCGTAGGAGTCGATGCCGCCGCCATAAAAGATATGAGCGCGGCGGGCGGTGCGGGCGACTTCGGCGAGCAGGGCCGGATCGCCAAACGTGCCGCTGTATTCGACGTAGAGCACAGGCATGGAAAAAAGCGCCTCGGCAGCGGCGGCGTACGAGGCGGCGGCCTGTGGAGTGAGCGCGGTGTTCGCTCCGGTCAGTTGGGCGACGGCGGCGTCCGGGTTGAGGACGAGGTAGCCTTCGACCAGCACTTTGCTCCAGTCGATCCACGGGCCGAATTTTTCGATCGCTTGGGCGTGTGCGCCGATCAGCCAGTGCGGGTCGGTGGTGTTGAGCACGATCGGGATGCAGTAGCCGTCCACTCCGTCGACGACGGCGTCGCTTGCGGAGACCTCCTGCCAGAGCGGAAGTTGCGGCGCATGGCGGCGCAGGCGGCCGAGCAGGGTGTTGGTGTTTTCGTAGGTGATGTCTTGCGTGCCGCCGAGGAAGACGGCGTCGGTGCCGGATGCGGCGATCGCTTGCACCACCTCGTCGGTGATCTGGCGGGCCGGGTCGAGTTTGACGACGTGCCGCCAGTGGCGCCAAGGTGGTGAGGTGTGGGCAGTCGTCAAGACATAGGCCTCCTCTCCGTTGTCATAACAAAACCCCTGCCGCTGGAGAAGCAAGGGTTTCTGTGCGCTATTTCTCTTCTAAGCGATCGAGCGCAACCTTGTAGCCGTCGGTGCCGTAGTTGAGGCAGCGTTTGACGCGGGAAATGGTCGCGGTACTCGCGCCGGTCTCCGCTTCGATCTGGTTGTACGTTTGACCTTTGCGCAGCATGCGGGCCACTTCGAGACGCTGGGCCAGTGATTGCACTTCGTTAACTGTGCATAAATCATCAAAAAACTTGTATGCTTCTTCGAGCGTGCGCAGTTGGAGGATCGCTTCGAAGAGCTGATCGACCGTTCTGTCACGGAGTTTATCCAGTTGCAAGGCTATCCCCTCCAAAACCCCCAAATATTTGCGGCGCACAGGCGGTACAGCAGTGACGCTTTAGTCCTGTGACGCTAACGTATTCGACAGTATAATTATGTATTCCTGCAAGTGCAGCATGGACTTGTTCTTACTCATTATTGACTATAAACGGCCACGATGCAAGGTTATCCCCAAATTCCAAGCAAAATCACTCCCGCCGTGATCAAAATGGAGGCGGCGATGCGCTTGGGCCCCTGTTCTTCCCGCAGCAGGAAGATGGCCAGAAACGTGCCAAACACGGTGCCGATCTCCCGCATCGGGGCCAGTTGCGAGACGGGCGCCATCCAGAGCGCGAACAAAAACAGGATGTAAGCGCCAGGGGCGAGCACCCCGCCGAGCAGGATGGTTTTCCAGTTTGCCTGCCATTCCTGTTTGATCATTCCGGAGCGTAAGGCGATGTAGGAAAGGGCGATCAGGTTGCCTACGTTGGTCGCTTCGTTGAGGGTAAGCGGCGGGACGTAGGCAAGCGTGATTTTGTCGTACACGGTGTAGGATGTGATGATGATGCCGACGGCGAGAGCGTAATAAACTGGCTTCTTCGAAGCCGCCTGAATACGCCATCCACCGAGGGATAGCACGCCTGCAACGATGAGAGCGACACCGAGCCAGCCGTAAAAAGTAAGCGATTCGCCTAGCAGCAGCACGCCCAACAACGGAACGAGCAACGGGCTCGTTCCACGCATGATGGGATAGACTTGGGACATGTCGCCAATGGTGTAGGTTTTGGCGAGCAGGATCACGTACAGGCCGTGCAGGGCCATCGTGCCGAGGAGCAGGAGATAGCCGGTCGGCTCAATGCTGTGGCTTTGCAGTTCGTAGATCACGGTAGGCAGATAGACGAGGATCGCCACCCACTGGGTCCACCAGAGGAAGACCGATTTGTTCAGGCTTAGTTTCGTAAACAGGTTCCAGACCGAATGGAACATGCCGGAGAGCAGCACGAGCGCGATTGGCAACAGGGTCTGGGTCATGAACTGCTGCCTCGAATTGATTTCCATTTCTGCTCCTGCACCCAGAAGCGCAGCCCTTCGACGTCGCGCTCGATCTCGTCTTCGATCCAGCGCTGGATGTTCAGGGGCAGGTATTCCGCAAACTTGGTGGGCGGCCCGCCTTCCGCTTCGGCGCTGCGGCCCATCATCAGGTATTTGAGTTCCGCTTTGCGGGTCAGGACTTCGACGAGGAAGGTGACCAGCTTTTTGGCAAATCCGTCCGGGATCTCCCCGCCCTCCAACGTGATCGAAAAGGCGGACTGCTTGACGGTCAGTCCCAGCTCCAACTCGCGCAGCCAACCGCGCAAAATCGTCGCCAAAGCATTTTGCCTCCGTGTTCCGGCAAAATCGTGCAAGGTCAAACTCCTCGCCCCTTCACGCAACACGCGCACGCCCGGTTCGAACCCTTGCTGTTTCGCCCCCATCCGGGCTTCCTGCAGGCGGTGCCAGGCGCGGGGGTGCAGGTAGTCGAAGTCTTCCGTTCCGGTATAGATCGCGTAAATCTTCTCGGCGATCTGCGGGTGCACCTGACGCCCGCCGGAGAGCCAGATCGGACGCTTGCCGTCAAAAGCCGGTGTGACATAGACGGTGGCGCGCTTGTCATCGATCTCGGTGATCTCCCACGTTGCCCCGCTGAGCAGCACCGTTTCACCCGGCATGACCAGCGGCGACGCTTCGATCGTGCCGACCAGACGGGTGCCGTGCATGACTTTGTACAGAGCGGGCGACTTGAAGACGGAGTAAAAATCCCGCGAGCGCACCAGACGCTCCCCTTGAATGCCGGGGATGCATTTGCCTTCGACCACTTCCAGCCAGTCCTCGCTGAACATCCACTCCAACAACTCACGAACGCGCGGCGAAGACAAACCCGCAAACGTCGGGTTGGCGGCGATTTCGTCGAGCAGTTCATCGCGGAAAACGCCTTGGCGTTCCGTGCAAAGGGCGAGGATCTGATGGAACAGCAGGTCGTACACATCGCGGCGCGGCTCGGGCGGCTCGATCCATTTGTCGAACAAGAGCTCCGTCACCGCCACCGCCTGCACCAAGTCCTCCTCTTCGGTCGCATACATCATCAGGTAGGAGTCGGCCCCTTCGCGGCGTCCTGAACGGCCGAGACGCTGCTTCAGCGATGAGACCGAATAGGTGGCGTCGAGCTGCACGACAAGGTCGAGCGAACCGATGTCGATGCCGAGCTCCAACGTGTTGGTGCTGACCACGGTGAGCGGCAGATGGGTCGAGCGCATCTGCCCTTCGATCCACTCGCGCTCCCCTTTGTCGATCGAGGAGTGGTGCGGGTAGTAGCGCTTGGTGTACAGGGGACCGCCGAGCTTGCTGCCCGTTTCATTCAGCTTGTGGGTCAATTCTTCGACCTGACCGCGCGAGTTGCAGAAGAGGATCGTTTTTTTGTCTTTGGTCAGGTCGTAGATGTCGCGCACCAAAGTTTGCGGGAGCGTAGCGTTTTCTTTGCCGAAGTAATCGGCTTGGAGGAAGATCTGGCGCTTGCCGTCGCCGGGATTAAGCACTTCGACCTCGTCCGGTGCATCGGCGTGCAGGTAGTGCTGGGCGATCTCCGGCGAGCCGATTGTGGCGGAGAGGCCAACCATGACCGGGGTCTGCTTTATATAGCGGCGCATGCGGTGCAGGAGCGACTGGACATGCAGGCCGCGGTCGCTTTCGAGGAAGGCGTGCAGTTCGTCGAGGATGATAAACTCCACGTCTTGGAGCAGTCGGGGCACTTTTTCCGTGTGGTTGACGAGCAAGGATTCGAGCGACTCCGGGGTGATCTGCAAGATGCCGCTCGGATTGTCGAGCCAGGTCATCTTTTTGCTGCGCGAGACGTCACTGTGCCATTTCAACAGCGGGATGTCGAGCGTGTCGGTCAGGCGTTCGATCCGTTCAAACTGGTCGTTGATCAAGGCGCGCAAGGGCGAGAGGTAGAGGACTTTCAGGCCCTGCAGCCCCCGTCCGGTCTGGCCGGCCTTTTCCAGTGCGCTCAAGATCGGCAAAAAAGCCGCCTCGGTCTTCCCCGAGGCGGTTCCTGCCATCAGCAGGCAGTGGCGCTTTTGCAAAAGCACCGGCACAGCCGCTTCCTGGATCGGCGTGAATTGCCGCCACTCCATGTCCCAGATTTTCTTTTGGATGGTCGGACTTAAAAGCTCAAAGGTCATCGAGGTTCCTCCCCCATGGCAAGACGGCCGTCTTCACTAGCAAGCTGTTCGTGTCACGTTCTTGTGTATCTTCTCATTCTATCCTTCTGCTCACGCTCTTAAATCCCTGCTGTGATCTGCTTTGCGCGTTCTTCGATTTCGGCGATCAGCGCTTGCTCGTCCAGTTTGGTCAACTTGCGGCCTTTCATCAGCACTTCGCCGTTGACGATGGTGGTGTGGACGTCTGCGCCGTTTGCGCTGTAAGCGAGCAGAGCGGTCAGGTCATGGTGCGGGCGGAGATGGGCGGCATGGGTGTCGACGAGGATCACGTCCGCCTTCTTGCCCGCTTCGAGGGTGCCGATCTGGCTGTCGAGGGCGAGGACTTTCGCGCCTTCGCGGGTCGCCATGTGCAGGACTTGCGACGCGTTCAGGGCGGTCGGGTCGAACGTCTGCACTTTTTGCAGCCACGCCGCCGCTTTGATCTCTTCGAACAGGTCGAGCGTCGTCGCTGAACCGGGGCCGTCGGTGCCAATGCCAACCGTGAGGCCGGCTTGCAGGTACGAGGTGACCGGCGCGATGCCGCAGCCGAGCTTGAGGTTGGAGACCGGGTTGTGCGCGATGCCGCCTCGGAGGTTGGCGCTGCGCAGGATCTCAATGTCCCCTGCCGTCAGATGCACGCTGTGCGCCAACACGACGTGGTGGTCGAACAGCCCGACCTCTTTTAAATACTCAGTCGGCGTCAGGCCGTACTCCCGGCGGATGATCTCCACTTCTTCGGTCGTCTCCGCCAAATGGATATGCAGCGGTGCGTTGAACTCTTCTGCCAGCTTGAAGATCTCTTGCAAAAAAGCGGGCGGGCAGGTATGCGGACCATGCGGGCCGGCCATGACGGAGATGCGCCCGTCTCCTGCCCCGTTCCATTTTTCAAAAAGCGCCCGGGCCTCGGCGAACCGCATCTCCTGTCCGTCCGGCGCGTCGATCATCCCCCGGGTCAGCGATGCGCGCATGCCGGAATCGATCACCGCCTGCGCCACGCTGTCGGTGAACACATACATATCGGCGAACGTCGTCGTGCCCGACTTGATCATCTCGGCCGCCGCCAGCAGCGTCCCGAGGTAGACGTCCTCTTGCGTCATCCGCGCTTCGGCCGGCCACATTTTCTGTGACAGCCACTCCATCAGGCGCAAGTCTTCCGAGAAGCCGCGCAGGATGCTCATCGCCGCGTGGTTGTGGCAGTTGACCAGACCGGGCAGTGCAGCCATCCCCTGCGCGTCGATCACTTCATCCGCCTGCGCTTTTTTCTCCGCAGGCACCTCGCCGACCGCTGTGATCAGATCCCCTTCGATCAGCAGATCCCCATGGATCGGCGTCACCGTCTCCCCTGTCATCGTCAAAATCATCGCGTTGGTAATCAAAAGGCTCATCTTCAAAAACCCCTTTCGGAAATTTGGTGATGAGCCCATCGTAAAGGCTGACGCTGCGTCAAGCGCAAGCCCTTTTTGCAAATGCACCGCGAAGGAATTTCCGGTAACCGTGACCGATTCCGGCAAGCTCAGAAACTGCGCAGTTCATCTTTTCTTTAGCGAATCGGCACAGCGAACAAGATATGCAGGAAGTCGTTGACCTGCTTGGCCTGAGCCACGTAACCTTTGTCTGCGAACCATTTCAGCAAAAGCGAGCGGTCGGCGTAATACTCGTCTGCGATCTGCTCCCAAAGGTCAGCTTTGCCTGCTGCCAGGAACTCGCCCTGCACCGCCGTGCGCTTCTCTTCATTTTCAAACATCAGGTCGGTGATGCAGATTCGCCCGTGCGGCTTGAGAACGCGGCGCATCTCTTCCAAGGCGAGCAGCTTCTGCTCGTCGGTCAAATGATGCAGCGCATACGATGTGACGACAAAATCAAACTGGTCATCCAGATACGGCACGGCGAGGAAATTCCCCAACTTCGTCTCAATCTGCGGGTATTTCGCGTGGCACTGGCGAAGCATTTCCCGCGACTGGTCGGTCCCGGCGATCTCAATGCCCTTCGCCAAAAAGCGCCCGGCCAAATTGCCTGTCCCGATGCCGATCTCCAAGCCTCGTTCGCCGACGCGGGGATTAACTAGCTGGCAGGTCAGGTCGAGCGCTTCGTTGTAGTTCTGGTGCGGGTTGAACTCCGGCTCGCGGAGCACCGCTTCGTCATACTGTGCCGCCTGGCGGTCAAATCCCCAGCGGTCATTCCACGTCTTGCGCAGGTCGCGGTAGCCTTTTGCGCTGTCGACGAGCTGGTGGATGTCCTCCCAGACCAGCTCTTGTTTTTCCTTGGCGTTGCCAATCATCCGATCCAACGTCTCAATCATTCCTTTCAGTTCAATCCACTGCGAAAACATCACGGCGCGCTGCAGTTCGAGGTAATACAGCACGTCCTGCTCATCTCCGGCGTCCAACTCGTCGAGCACCTGTTTGATCTCCGGGATGCCCATGCCAACTTCACGCAGCGAGATGATCGTCTGCAAGCGCCACGCCTCTTTTTCCGTAAACGAGCGATACCCGTTCTCTTCGTTTTTGTCCGGCGTGATCAGCCCCTTTTGCTCGTACCAGCGGATGGTGCGGGTCGTCACTTGCAGCTTGTCGGCGATCTCTTTGATCTGTACACGTCTCAGCGGTACCACCTCCTGACTTCGTTGCCTTTATTGTAAACGTTAACGTTACGTCAAGGTAAAGCACAAAAAAAAGCCCCTTTTTGCAAAGGGACTACTCCAGACTTCTTATGGTCGTGGGAGAGAGGTAGGTGCCGATGTTTTCGCCCAGGCAGATGCTGCGCATCGAATCGCGCTGGTCGAAGTCGAAGATATGCAGCGGGATGCCGAAGTCGCGGGCGAGGATCATCGCCGACTGGTCCATCACCTTGAGGTTCTCGCGCACCACATCATCATAGGAGATCGAGTTGTAGCGCTTCGCCTCGGGATCTTTTTTCGGATCGGCCGAGAAGATGCCGTTGACGCCGTTTTTCGCGACGAGGATCGCGTCACACTGCAGTTCCAGCGCACGCTGCACCGCCGGGTAGTCGGTGGTGACGTACGGCTGGCCTGTGCCGCCGGCGAGGATGACGATGTAGCCTTTGTCCAAGTGATGGGTCGCGCGCAGGCGAATGAACGGCTCCGCGATGAAGTTCATCTGATGCGCCGTCATGACGCGCACTTCGCGGTCGGAGCGCGCCTTCAGCACGCCGCGCAGCATCAGCGAGTTGATCACCGTGCCCAGCACGCCGATGTTGTCCGCCTCCGCCCGGTCGATGCCCCACGTTTCCGCCACGTTGCCGCGGAAGATGTTGCCGCCGCCGATGACGATCGCCACTTCGACGCCGAGGTCGATGACGGAAAGCACCTCGCGCGCAATATGCTCCAGCGAATCCGGGTCGAAGCCAAATTCGTCCTGGCCTGCCACCGCAGCTCCGCTCAATTTAATCAGCACTCGTTTGTATCTCGGTTCTGTCATCCAAGCTGTCCCTCCCCTTCAAGTTCCTGCAATATTATATCCAGAGCGCTCAGGATTTGCACGGTTTGGAAAACGGATGGCAACGCGTACCTACTGATTTTATTCAGCATGCTTGCCTTTTCTTCCACTTAGTCCAGCGTTCGTCCCACAAAGCGGCGCGATTCCTGGCCCGCCAGTTCGAGGCGTTCCATGAAAATGTCGCTTTTGCTCATCTCCGGATTCTGATGCAAGACGTTCAAGATCCCGATAAACTCGCGGATCAGTTCGCGCGGCGTGATAAACTGGACGCCGCCCGGGCGGGAGAGGGCTTTTTGCACGATCTCCAACATGTTGTTGTCGCTGACCAGCGCCGCGATGTTCTCCACCTGATACAAGGCAGCGTAGATATCGCGGATCTTCTGCAAGAGCACAAACAGCTCTTCGGCCGACAACGGCGCCAGTTTGATCACCGGCTGGCGCAGGTCGCGGTATTCGTGCGTCTCGTATTGGTTCGGCAACAGGCGCGACTTGAGCGCTTTGTAGGAAAAGAGGCCGCGGCGCTCGTCTTCCAGAAAATCGGTCGTGCCCATAAACAGCACCATCAGGTGTTCGGCGCGGCCTTGGGTGCATTCGTTGTAGAACTCCAGAATCCGCTCGTAGTTCTTGGAGCGCGCGCCGGCGTGGTCGATCTTGTACAGGTTGACCGCTTCGTCGAACAGGACGAGCAGGCCGCCGTAGCCGATCGACGCGATGAACTTGGTCATGACTTTCAGGTAGTCAAACCAATTGTCATCGTTGATCACATCGCGCACGCCAAGGTCCTTTTTCGCTTCCGTCTTGGTGCGGTATTCGCCGCGCAGCCACTTGATGCAGTGCTCCTGAATCGTTTCGTCGCCGCTGAGGTAGGCCTGGTAGTATTTCGTCAGCACGGTGGCAAAATCAAATCCACCGGACAGCTCCTGCACGTCGCGGACGACACCTTGCACCTCCTGGCTGACCAGCCGGGTGAAACGGGTGTCCGAAGCGTCAGGAATGCCGTCGAAGTCATGCTCGACGGCGACCTTTTGCTGCAGATCGGACAGCCAGCGCTCGATCAGGGAGCGCAGAGCGTTGCCGTTGGGCTTGGATTTGGTGGAGAGGTTCTGCATCAGGTCGGAGTAGGTCGCGACGCCTTTGCCGTCGTGGGCGTAGAGGCGGCGGTTGGCGGTCAGGTCGGTGTAGGCGACCACGAAGTTTTCCTTGTAGGCGATAAAGCGGGTCAGGGTGGCCATGAAGCTTTTGCCTGTGCCGTAGTCGCCGATGAGAAACTTCATGCCGGAGAGGCCGTCCGCCGCGCCGTGCAGATCTTCGACCAGCTGCCGGATCTCTTTGACGCGGCCGACCACGACGTGCTCAATGCCATCCTGCGGGACGACGCCGCCGCCCATCGATTGGACGATGGCGTTGGCCTGGCGCCGGGTCAGTTTGTTGTTAAGAGCTTCACTCATGGTTGCAAATCCTCCTCATGCCGTCTTCATACTCCGCCTCCAGCGCGACCGTCTCCCCGTCATCGAAGAGGATCGGTTCCAGCCCGGCGTCGATCGCTGCCTCGTTGATGCTCATCACCGCAGCGTCGAGGAACATCCGTCTGCTCTTCAGCCAGTCGGACAAGCTCCGCCGCGACGTTTCGCCGCTGCAGGTCAGATGGCGGAGGAAGTCCTGCTCGCCGGCGTTGAGCGACGCGAACAAGTCGTCCAGTTCGCCCGCTTCCGGGACGGAGAAAAGCGAAGTGAGCAAGTCGCCATCCGCCTTTTTCTCCTGTTTCTCTTCCTTAGGCGGGGCAAACAAAAGCTCCTCTTTCGCCCCTTCTTCCTGCATCATGTCCACCAGCCAGTCGGTCTCTTCGGAAAGAGCTCTCACCCGCGAAAAATCGAGCTCGATCGGCTGCTCGGGCAGGTCGTGCGCCATCAAGGGCGCCGGGATGTCGGGCGCTTTGTCGCGGACTGCTTTCGGCTTGGGCGGATAGGCTGACTCCAATTCGGCAAAATAGACGGCGACGCTGTCGTCGTATTTGAGCAGGGGCTTGCCTGCGGTGCGGCGGATGAGATTCTCGGCGCAGCGCAGCCCGTTTTTCACCCAATGCACAAACGTGCCGGCATACTCGTAGCGGCGGAACCCGTCGATGTAATACTTCTCGTGGATCGGCGTGTTCGAGAACAGGTAGATCACCGGCTCATCCGTCCAGCGCGCAAACTTGTCCAAAGGGTGCATGCCTTCGCGCTGCATAAACGCCCGGAACGCCGCATGCATCATCCCTTCGATCTCCGACTCGATCTCCGGCATCCGCTCCCGATAAAATCCGGTCTTGGTCATCCCCGCCACTTTCAGCAACATGGCCATCGGGATGTCCATCCCGCCGTAGCGGTACCAGGACAGTTTTTCATACAGGTCGCCTTGCGGGCCTTTGGTGTACCAATACAGCGCGTTGTCCAACTCGCCAAGCTTCAGGTACAGGTCGCCGATCCAACGCACCAGCGTCACGTCCAGCTTGGGCTGGATGCTGTGAAACTCTGCGTAAAATTTGGTCAGGCGCTCCACCGCCCGGGCCGGATCGTTGATATATTCAAGACTTAGCAGTTCGTAAATGTGAAGATTCATATAGGACAGGCTCGTCTTCTTCACAACTCCGTGTTCCCAAAGTCCGCGCCAGTACAAAAACCAGCGCAGCTGCGCCTTGTCCATGTGCTCGTGCTTGGGCCAATTGTGAAAGAACTCAACTTCTGGGGCTGGTGTTCCCGCTTCTTCTTTCCATCTCGCCACTAGGGCGCGGAATTCCTTTGCTTTCACTTCCCCGAGTTCCAGAGGCCTTGACACCTCCTTTATCCGATGTCCTACTCTTCATCGTACATCATTTGGGGAGAAATTGCATGTGCATAGAAAAAAGGCGGTCAGGTTCGACCGCCTCGCAGGTAATCTTGAATGCCCAGATAGAGATAAGCGGCTAACATCGAGCCGAAAAAATACGTTTTGACAAACAGAAACGCCGACACCCCGACCGGCACGGCCGACCCCAACCACCCATGAATTGCTCCAACGTTACCTGGATCATACAACCCACACCTCCAAAATAGAAAAACCCCTCCATATGGAGGGGTTCATCGCTTACAGGTCGTGCTTTTTGGTGATCAGGACGCGTTTCATCGCCATGATCGTGTCCGGGCTGTCGGTGTACGATTTGCCGGCAACGTTCGGGAACCCGTAGGAGGTGTCTTCCACGTTGAGGGTCACTTTGCCTGCCGGTTTGATCTGCAGGGTCAATTCGAGACCTCTTTCCGGAGCGGAGTCGTAGTTCAGGATGAACGGCAATCCTTCCGCTTCAAACGTTTTGCCCCAGACGCTGCCGCCGATGATCGGGCTGCCCGTCATGGCGCTGACCGAGATCTCGCGAGCGCCGCGCTGGGACGTGATCTTGAGGCTCAGCGTGCGCACGTCGCCGTCCGTCTTGTCAGACAGGACTTCCAGCTTCGGCGCTGCTTCTTTCACTTCCGGAGCATCTGCGTACATGTAGTTGCGCTGGAACAGCGGATGCAGCACTTCGCTCAGCGGGCCGGATTTGGGATCGGTGGTCAGGAACTGCTCCAGCCACGGATCGTCAAGCGGGGTCGCGGTGGCAAATACCGCTTTGCCGCTGTCGTCATTTTTGCCGTAGATGACGCTTGCGTACGTCGGGTTCTGCTCCGAGATATCCAGCGCAAAGCCGGAGACCAGGAAGATCACCAAGGCCGACGCGACCATCGCGGTCGGGAAGCGCCAGGTGCGAACCGACATCAAGGACAGCACGTGCGGCACCAGCAGACCCATCATGATCGCGAGGAGCGCAAAGACGACGCCTGCGAGCGACAGGGAGACGAGCACCAGCACGAGGTAGACGATCGGCGCAAACAACAGCACAGCCGGAACGGCGAGCAGTGTTTGGATCACCGCGTCTTTCAGCGTTTTGATCTCGCCGTCCGGCGACTTGATCAGGAGGTACCAGCCGATCAGCGAGAAGAACAGCGGCCAGGCGAACAGGTAGGAACCGCCCGGCAGCAGGAACGTCACCGCCAAGGTCAGGAGCCAGAACAGGATGATCGAGCCGCCCATCAGGTTGGCTGCGGTCGACCAGCGGCGAATCCAGATGTAGAGGCCGGAGAACACTGCGATCGAAAGCAGAGCAAAGCCCCAGGAGTAGACGTTGAAGAAATCCGGGTCGTTGACCAGGTTGTAGGTCATGTCCGGCTGCAAGGCGTTGACCAGCATCCACACACCCATCGCCACACCGCCGGTGACAGCGATGGCGAGCAGGAAGCCGAGGAAGCCTTTGAGCAGGCCGCCCGCACGCAGCACGCCGCTGCGCAGGCCGGTGATCAATACGAAGAGGAACATGATGGAGACCACAGCGGTAATCGGGATCACCCAGGTCTGCGAGTAGTCGACCAGCACGTGTTTGAACACATTAAAGTAGACTTGGTTTTGCCCGGTGCCCGTGTTGTCCAGGGAGTCGAGCATGCCGAAATGCTTGGTCAGAGAGAGCATGTACGAACCATGGTGCTGCAAGCTCTCCGGGTCCATCGTCTCCACGGTGTCGATGCGGTTGTGGTAAGCGTTCAGACCGATCGCATACGCGAAGTTCAAGCCGTTCATGTCCGCCCCTTTGAAGACGGTCAAGTCGGTGTCGTTCGGAAGCAATTTGTACATATCATAAAGCATGGAGTTGGCGACCGGATGCTCCGCCGCTTTGGTGAATTCGTTCATAATAAAGCTGTTGCCGTCGCTCGTTTCGAACATGAAGGACGGACCTTTGTAGCCGCGCGCTTCGAAGTTCAGCACGAGGCCGACGTCTTTCGCCCACGGGTGCTCTTTGACAAACGCGTTGGCGCCGAGCAGCCCCGCTTCTTCCCCGTCGGTGAAGAGGAAGATCACATCGTGTTTCAACTGCGGGCCTTCTTTCAACGCGCGCAAGGTTTCCAGCATCGCGCCGACGGCCGCGCCGTCATCGCTTGCGCCCGGAGCGGTCGCCACCGAATCGTAGTGGGCGGCGATCAGGACCGCCTTGCCGCCGTCTGCGGTGCCTTCGAGGCGGCCGATGACGTTTTGGATGTGGCCCGAATACACGCTGCCGTGCGTATAGCGGGCCGAGTCAGCTTCCTGCACCTGGCCTTCGATGCCAAGCGCCTTCAGCTCGTCGAGCAGATAGTCGCGCACTTTCGCGTTTTCCGGCGAACCGGTCGGATGCGGAACTGCGGCGATCTGCTCAACATGCTTCACAGCGCGCTCAGACGAAAACTGGTCAGCCGGACCATCGGCCGGCAGCACGTCCGGAGCGGACACCTGATTCAAGCCGAAGAAAACAGCTGCAGACAGAATCAGCAACACAAGGAGTGAACGTAAAATGTTGTTTTTCATCCCTTATTTCCTCTCTGTAACGTTTTATTTACCCTAATAATCTGAATGGAAAACGATTAATCTAATCTTACATAATGATAATCTGAATAGTAATGCTAGTCAAACGTTCTTGTGTCCGTTCAGGCGCTGTGATATATTGAAACATCTCGTCTGAATGGCGAAATTTCTCAAATGGAGGTAACTGATCTTGGAATCTGAGATTCAAAGTGCCTATCAAGAAGAACTGCAGCGGCTCGAACACACCGCTGCCGAGATTGACCGCCAGTTGCAGACACTCGAAACGGTCCCCCGTTATTACGGTGACGATTTGACCGAGCAAGCGCTGGACAACATTCGTGAATCAAGACGCCAAAACTTGAGCATCGCCGGGGTCGAGCCATATTTTGGCCGACTCGATTTTCAAGAAGCAGGCGTGGAAACGCCGCAGCCGCTGTATATCGGCAAAGTCGGCGTGGAGGATGAAGACACGGGCAAGCTGCTCGTCATCGACTGGCGCGCGCCGGTCGCCTCGATGTTTTACTCGTTCACCGGCGGGGATGAAAAAGCGGCGTACGATTCGCCGGAAGGGCTGATCGAAGGCCTGATCTATTTGAAGCGCAACCTCGTGATCCGCAAGCAGATCCTGCAGCGCGTCGTCGACGCTTACGTCAAAGGCGGCGACAACCTCGACGTGGCCGATGAATTCCTGCTCTACCGCTTGGGCGAAAACAAAGACAACCGCCTGCGCGACATCGTCTCGACGATTCAGGCCGAGCAGGACAAGATCATCCGCTCAGCGAAAAACACCGCCCTCGTCATCCAAGGGGTGGCCGGCAGCGGCAAGACGACCGTGGCGTTGCACCGCCTCGCCTACCTGCTCTACCAGTACCGGGAAAACATTCGGGCGGAGCGGATGATCATCTTTGCGCCCAACTCGATGTTCCTCGACTACATCTCAGGCGTGTTGCCGGAGCTTGGCGTCGGCGGGATTCAGCAGACGACGTTTACCGATTGGGCACTCGATCTGCTGGAGCAGGAAGTGCAGCTGTCCGACCCGTCGGAGCGGCTCGACACGTGGTTTGCGATCGGACCGAAACGTCCTGTGCTCGATGAACATGCGCCGGGGCGCTATAAAGGCTCGATGCATTTTTACCGCTATGTGGAAGCTTATTTGCAGGCGTTTGAGGAAGGATTCGTGCCGGAAGTGGCCTTTGAAGCGTGGGAAGGCAAGACGCTGGCGGCGGCGACCGTCAAGGAGTGGTTCTATACCGAGTATCAGCACTACCCGCTCGCCAAGCGCCGCGAGCGTGTCGTCGGCCGCATCAAGCGCTGGCTGGAGATGGAGCTGGAAAAGGTCTGGGACAGCATCAAGCGCAAAGATCTGAAGAAAAAGGCGAACGCCCGCCTGCGCACCTATTTAAAAGGCATGCCCGACCTGACGCCGTTTGGCTTGTATAAAAAAATGTTCGGGGACGCGGCCGACCTGCCGGAGAGCATCGTGAAAGCGTCTGTGAAGAAATTTAAGAAAAAGATCGTCGATCTGGAAGATCTCGCGCCGTTGCTGTTGATTCGCAACCGGCTGCACGGGATCGACAGCGCCAACATGTTCGACCATGTGGTGATCGACGAAGCGCAGGACTTCGCGCCGTTTCAAGTCGCCTTGCTCAAGGAGCAGACGCGGGGCAACTCGTTTTCCATCTTGGGCGACTTGTCGCAAGGGATTCACGCCTACCAAGGCGTGCATGCGTGGCAGGAGTTTCTGGAGCTGTTTACGGAGGAAGAGCAGGCGTACTTCCAGCTCGATCGCAGTTACCGCTCGACGACGGAGATCATCAACTTCGCCAACGTCGTGCTGGAGCGCTCCGGCGAAGCGCTGACCCTCGCCGTCCCAGTGTTCCGCAGCGGGGAAAAAGTGCGCGTGGCGCAGGTCGCCGAGCAGGATCGCCTGCAGACAATCGTCGATGCGGTGAAACGGCTGCAGAGCGGCACGCACACGACGGTCGCGGTGGTGGCGCGGACGGAAGAGGAGTCGCGCGACCTACATGCAGGGCTGCTGCAAGCCGGATTGGAAGCAACGCTGATCCACTCCAAGCAGCGCGAATACAAAGGCGGCCTGTCGGTGCTGCCCGTGTATCTCACCAAAGGCTTGGAGTTTGACGCCGTGCTGATCACCGATGTGGATGAAGAGCACTACGCGCATTCGCCGCAGGACGCCAAGCTGCTGTACGTCGGCTGTACTCGCGCCCTGCACGAACTGTGGCTGCTCTATGCCGGTACGCCTTCGCCGTTGATTGCCGATCTGGATGAGGAACTGTATACGTCTGAGCTGTAGGATCGTACAGAAAAAGCCTTCGCTGTTGTCAGCGAAGGCTTTTTGCTGTCATTCGTAGCGCGAGGCGAATTTTTTCAGGACGCCGAACAGCCTGTCTTCTTGGTCGCCGATCAGGTTTTTCACACGGAGACGATACTCCAGGCTGCGCACGAGGTGTTTCCAGTTGATGCGCAAGATAAAGCTCTTGTTGTAGTCCTCCCCGGCAAACTCCTCCGCTTCCAGCCACGCGCACAGCTTGGCGAGCGGGACTTTCCCTGCTTCCACCATGGCGATCAAGGCGTTGGTGATGCGCTCGTCCTCTTCCGCCCCATAGACGGCATCGGCGTTGCGGATCAAGGCGCACAGTCCCTGCCAGAGCGTTTCACACTCCACCTCGCCCACTGCCCGGTGTTTGACGCACTCATCGACCACGTCGGCCACATGCGCGGCTGCATGCGCCCAGCCGCCGTGCTCGACATAGCCGCGCAAGTCGCGCTCTTGTTGGCAGTATTCCACCGTCTGTGCGAGAATCGTCCGGAACTCCTCCTCCGTCAAAAACGGAGTCTTGTTGTCCCGCACCAGCACCAGCGCGACGACGAGGCTGGAAAAGCTGCGCAGAAACACGCTGTCCGTGTTCGTCTCGCCGATGCTCTGGAACCACATGGTTTGCACTCGCTGCAAAATCTCCCGCAACTGCTCCGGGCTGAACTGATCTCTTGTATAAATCCACTGCGCCAAGGTCATATAGCCCAAACTGTCGCGCAGATAGCTGTCGGTCGAACCGAGATGATCCAAAATCTCATGGGTCAGCTCGATGAGGTCCTGGCCGTCGGCGAGGCGATATTCGTTTTGTTTGATGATTTCGAGTTTTTGGGTCAGGGTCATACGTTTCTCCTCCAATGGTAAAAAGAGCCGGGAGATTGCCCGGCTCCTGCTCTAACTGCCTCGACTCAACCGGCACAACAGCTAGCTGTCTTGCCCGCCGCCTTCGTTCGGATCGATTCTGCCGTCCCCGCCTTCGACCTCCAACTCGAAGTCATCGAGTTCCTGCTGCAAGGCTTCGAGCACTTTGTCGCCATGCACATGGTCGGTGGCCGTCACGTCATGCATCGGGTGCATGAACATGCCGCTGTTGGCTTGAAGCGTCTCCATCGCGATCCTATTCTCGGTCGGCTCCGTCACATACTGACGGTTGTCGGTCGACATGTCGCCGGAAAGTTTGCTGGCGTCATAGTTGGGGTCATCGGTCAGTCTGAGCTGTTTCTGATTGTCAAATTGACGAAAGCTTTGCTTATCACCTTTGGTCACTGGAAGAAGCCCCCTTTGTACCCGTTCTTGTCATAGGGTTTCCAGCGCCGCTAAACTTATCCGAGAAAATACTCCTGCATCAGCACATGCGACCACTCCGGCTGCTTCACTTCACCGCGCGGGCCAAACTCGGCCATGTACGGCTTGAGATCGACCACCGGCGTGCCTTCGATCGCGTCCAGCCCGCGCACGGTGATGGAGAGCCCTTCGACTTTGACCAGTTGGCAGTTGGTCACGCCAAGGCGGTTCGGGCGGCCTTTGGCGCGTTGCGCGAAGATGCCGACTTGCGGCCACTCCGTGTTGCCACGCGGATGGCGTGCTGTCGTTTCGATCTTTTCCGGCTTGACGCGGTTCATGAAAAACACCACATCCACGTGCGAAAAATCGCTCAGGCCGGCCGCCACATCGGGGGTAAACTGCTCCGGGTCGAGCTCGATCACCGATTCCACGCTGCCCCAAAAGTCGTCGATCGCTTCATCCCGCGGCGACCGCACAACACCGATCGGCTGCACGGTGATCTCCTGTTTCCAGTCGCTCATGTTACGCTTCCCCCTTTTCCAACCGCTCCAAATTGCGCTTGAGCATCTCGCGCAGCGAGCCTGCCGTTTGCTCATCGGCGATGATTCGGCGCAGCGCCTCTCGGTTTTCATCATCATGGAAGATGACGTGGTTCACTTCGGCGATGGTCATGCCTTGGCTCTGCTCCAGCCGCTTGATCTCCGGGTTCGCGTCCACATAGCCTTCCTGCAGCACGCGCAGGTAGTAGCCGGTGTAGCCCGTATCTTTAAACATCTTCGCAAAATTCGGCACCCCGGTGCGCATCGTGATCTTGCCGCAGGGAATGCGCGGCTGGCAGACCTGCAGCACCGCTTCGCCGACTTGGAAGATGTCGCCGATGCGCACATCCCGCTCCGGCAGGCCGCGCAGGGTCAGGTTTTCGCCAAACGCGTTGTCGGGCAACTGCACCTGCAGCGTCTCTTCCCAATACGCGTAGTGTTCGTGCGGGTAGGCGCAGACCGCTTTGTCCGGGCCGCCGTGGTGCACGAGGTCGGCTTGCTCGTCGCCTGCAAAATTCACGTTGGACAGAAACACGCGCTCCGTCACTTTCTGCTTGGTGATTGCGCTGTCCAGGGTCTGTCCGTTATGCGACAGCGCCTGCGGACGGCCGACGCTCACGCTTACCACTTCCATCTGCGTCGTCATTGCTGCCCCGCCTCCATCTCCATAAACTCCAGTCGGTTACCCCACGGGTCTTCCATGAAAAAGCGTTTCCGGTCGCTCAGCGCTTCATCGAGCTGATAAGCAGCACCTTGCGCTTGCAAACGCTGCATCAGCGCATCGAGGTTGTGCACGACAAACGCCGGGTGCGCTTTTTTCGCCGGGGCGAAGTCCGCTTCCACTCCGATGTGAATCTGCTGCGCGCCGCAGATGAACCAGGCGCCGCCGCGCGACCGCAAGGGCTCGGGCTTCACCAGCTCCGGCATGCCCAGCAGTTCGGTGAAAAAGCGGCGCGCTTCCGCTTCGCAGCCTGTGGGCGCGGCCAGTTGAACATGATCGATTCCTGCAAAAGAGTAACTCATGCTGCTCCCCTCCCATTCCGTGTTCGTTTGACAACATTTTACACGATGTGGAAGAGTTTGCGTTATAGAAATTGAATAGGGGGTTATTCGTTGTTTAGATATGCCAGATCTGACGTCTGGTGAGTAGCACGGCGAGCGTGACGACGATGCAGCCCGCGCCCATCATCACCCCGGCCCACAGCGCCCCAAATGAAGTGGCGACCGTGCCGATCAGGATCGCTCCAAGCGGCATGAAGCCACGGTCCATCAAGGCGATGCTCATGATCCGTCCGCGCAGGTGGTCGGGCACTTGCATCTGCATCGTGATCCGGCTCATCGTGCGGTAGGTCTGCCCGGTCAAGCCGACGAAAAACATCATCACCGCTGCCAGCCAGAAGTTGCCCGCAAACATAAACAGGAGCAGGGAACTGCCAAAGCCCAGCACAGATGTGATCAGCCAGCGCCCGGCATGCTGTTGCCCTTTGCGCAGGGACAGCCAGACCGAGCCGAGGACCGCACCTGCCGCCGAGACGGACAACAGCGCGCCAAAGCCGCCCGGACCCAAGTTCATCAGCTGATCAACAAAGACGGGCAGCATCGAGGTGTACGGGAAGCCAAACACCATCGGCACCACCGCTAAGAGCAGCAGGGACTGCACGGTGCGCTTGGTTTTAATGAAAGCAAACGCTTCGCCGACGTCATCTCGCAACGGCCCTTTGCTGGAGATCCCCTGCTCTTTGACCGGGCGCAGCAGGTATAAAGCGATCAGTTCGATCACCAGTCCGCCGGCACCTAGCCAGATCACTTCGTGCGTCTCAAGCGTGGCGAGCAGGACGCCGGCGATGGCCGGGCCGATGATGCGCGACAGATTGAGCGCCATCGTGTTCATCGCGATCGCGCGCCCGATAAAATCGTCGGGGACGAGGTTGGGAATCATCGAGTTGCGGATCGGCGGGTCCATCGTCTGGAACACGGCGCGCACGCAGACGGCCGCCGCAAACAGCCAGAATGGGCTGTCGAGGAAAAACAGCAGGCCGATCAACAGAGTGAGCAGCGTGGTCGAAGCCTGCAGCAGGAGCAACAGTCTGCGCCGGTCAAAGCGGTCGGCTAAAATCCCCGCCGGGATGCTGAGCAGGAACACGGGGATCAGGCGGCAGGCGTTGATGATCGCCAGGTGCACCGGCGACCCGGTCATCGCCAGCACCGCCCAGTTCAAAGCGACCATGTCCAGCCATTCGCCGCACGCCGCGATGAAGTTGCCGCCGAGATACAATTGGAAAGACCGCATCCCTTTGGAGATGCGGTTCTGTGCAGTCAGATTGGATGTGTTGCTTGCAGGTTGTCTCATGTGGAATGCCTCTTTCAGTCAGGTTACAAGCACAATGTTACTCCTTACCTGCAAAATGTGCAAAGTCATCTGACCGTTACTGCATAAATTCATACTGGGCCGCATCGTCCGCCCGCAGCGGCTGATCAAACGTAACGTGTCCGGCGATCGTCTCAACCGGCTTGCCCTCGACGAGCACCGTCACTTCCTGATAACCGTATTGAGCGAGCACCAGCGGCAGCCCTTTGGCAAACATGCTTTCCAGTGTAGAGCCGAAATTGACGTTGATCAGATCGTTGGAAAATGAAACTTCGCAGCGGCCGCCGCCGAGGTCTTTGACCGATTGGACCTGGACGGACGCGGGCAGCAGCGGCGCGAGTTTGTCATGTTTGGGGCCGGCGATCCACTGCTGAAGCGCCTGTTTGGGCAAATCGGCGGTGGCGGTCGTGGTGAAGGTGCGGTTTTCTTTGTAGAGTTTCATCAGCTGTGCATCGGGATAGTAAAGGACGACCGTCTCCGTTTTCGGCTCCGGCGTTTGGGCCGGGGGATTTTTCACGGCGGGCGGCGGAGTGACGGGCTGTTCCGCTTGTGGCGGGTCAGTTTTTGGCTGATCCGCTTGGTTGCTTGGCGCACAGGCCGGCAGCAGAAGCAGGCTGGCGGCGAGCAGCAAGGTGAATTTTTTCATGAGATGGGTCGCTCCTTTCTACCGTTAAGATATGTACCGATTAACTTGGCTTGTGAGCCCCGTTTTGATACGTGGTAAGATGTGGGTATTGAGTAGTGGACGGAGGTTGCCGGGATGAGAGTGGTCGTAGCGGTCGATTCATTTAAAGGGAGTTTGGATGCAAAAGGGGTCTGTGCGGCAGTGCGTGACGGTGTGCGGCGCGTGTTTGCCGATGCGGAAGTTGTGGAGATTCCGTTGGCGGACGGCGGTGAAGGCACGGCGGAGCAGTTGGTGTATGCGACCGGCGGCTTTGTCGTGGAAGAAAAAGTGACCGGGCCGCTGGGGACGCCCGTTTCGGCCGCATATGGCGTGCTTGGCGACGGGCAGACGGCGGTGATCGAGATGGCGCAGGCGTCGGGATTGACCTTGGTGGCTGATGTGGCACGCAATCCGCTGGTGACGACAAGCTATGGGACGGGCGAGTTGATCGTGAAGGCGCTGGATCGCGGGTACAGGAAGTTTGTGATCGGGCTTGGCGGCAGCGCGACCAATGACGGCGGCGCGGGGATGCTGTCGGCGCTGGGGATGCGTTTTTTGGATGCGGAAGGTCGGGAGCTGGAAGCGGGCGGCGCGGCGCTGGGACAACTGTCGCGGATTGAGGTGGCCGGATTGGACAGGCGGCTCGTCGAGGCGACTTTTGTCGTGGCCAGCGATGTGCAGAATCCGCTGGTCGGGCCAGCCGGGGCGTCGGCGGTGTTTGGTCCGCAAAAGGGAGCAACTGCTGAGATGGTGCAGGTGTTGGATGCGGCATTGGATCGGCTGGGCGAAGTGGTGTTGGCACAAAGGGGCATCGAGATTCGCCATCTGCCGGGCGGCGGTGCGGCTGGCGGAATGGGGGCGGCGCTGGCCGCTTTTTTGCAAGCGGAGGTGCGTTCGGGCATTGCGGTGATGATCGAGGCTGTCGGGTTGGAGGGGCGTCTGGCGGGGGCGGATCTGGTGATCACCGGAGAAGGCCGGCTGGATGAGCAGACCTTGTCGGGCAAAGTGATCGCGGGCGTCGCACAGGCTGCAGCAAGCCAAGGGGTGCCGGTGGTGGCGCTGTGCGGCGGGCTGGCGCTGTCCGGTGCGGAGTTGGCCCGGCTGGGCGTGGCTGCCGGGTTCTCGATCGTGCCGGGGCCGTGCACGCTGGATATGGCGATGGCGCGAACGGCCGAGTGGACGGCCGATGCGGCGGAGCGGGCGATGCGATTGTGGAAGACGGCTGCCGGTTACAAGAGCCAGTAGAGGATGCCTGCGTAGAGGACGATGTTCCAAAGTGCGGCGAGCGGTAGCAGGATGCGGAAGGATGTGTGTTTGGTTTTGTGGCGGAAGTGCTTCATGCCTTGGTAGACGCCGAGCCCGCCGCCGAGGAAAGCGGTGAGGAACAGCGTTTTTTCCGGGATGCGCGCGCCTTGGCGCTTCGCTTGTTTTTTGTCGCGGCGCATCAAGTTGTAGCCGTACAGGTTGAGCAGCAGGATGACGCTGAGCAAGATACCGATGGTCATGGTTCCGGTCTCCCCTTTCGTGTTTATTTTAACAGGTTTGGGAATAGATATTGGATGAAAATCTTTTTCGACAGGAGCGCGGTGCCATGAACGGCAAGAAAGAATATCCCACATCGTTTCCGCCACAGACGCAGGATCACCAGCCAGGGATCGAAATGGAGATGAATCCGCGACCGGTGTCGGAAAGCCCGACCTATCAGGCGGCCGGCAAGCTGCAAGGCAAAGTCGCCCTGATCACCGGCGGCGACAGCGGAATCGGGCGCGCGGTGGCTTATGCGTATGCGAAGGAAGGCGCCGATGTGGTGGTTGTGTATTTGAACGAGCATCAGGATGCGGAAGAGACCAAGCAGCGCGTGGAAGCGATCGGGCGGCGGTGCCTGAACATCGCGGCGGACGTCGGCGATGCGGACGCTTGTCAAAAAGTGGTCGAGCAAGCGCTGGCGGCGTTTGGGCGGCTCGATGTGCTGGTGAACAATGCGGCGGAGCAGCATCCGCAGAAAAGCTTGCTGGACATCTCGCAGGAGCAGTTGCTGCGGACGTTTCAGACGAATATTTTTGCGATGTTTTATTTGACGCAGGCGGCGCTGCCGCATCTGCAGGCGGGCAGTTCGATCATCAATACGGCGTCGATCACGGCGTATCACGGACATAAAGAGCTGATCGACTATTCGGCGACCAAAGGGGCGATCGTGACGTTTACGCGCTCCCTTTCGCTCAATCTGGCGCAGCAGGGCATCCGCGTCAACGCCGTGGCGCCGGGGCCGATCTGGACGCCGCTGATCCCTTCGACGTTCACCGCCGATCAAGTCGCCAAATTCGGCGCCGACACCCCGATGGGCCGCGCCGGGCAACCGGAAGAGCTGGCCGGGGCGTATGTGTATCTGGCGTCCGACGATGCGTCCTACGTGTCGGGGCAAACCTTGCATGTGAACGGCGGCGAGATCGTAAACGGATAAGGCAAATTGTCGCAAAAAAGGCTGTTCGCTGTAGAGGCGAACGGCCTTTTTGTTTAAGGAAATTGGAGCAGAAAAAAAGTTTGCTACTCCCGCATTCCCTCTGCTACATTGGTTGTGCGAAAGGAGGTGACAGACATGGACGAAACGCAAAAATTGCTCCAGGCGATTTTGGAAAGCAACCGGCAGACGAATGCTGCGGTGGCTGCGCTTACCAACCGTATGGATCGATTCGAAGCGAATTATTCGGATTTTATAGAAAACAGATTCAATCGCTTAGAAAACATCGTTGACGAAATTGTAAGAACGATGGCAACGAAAGAAGATCTCGTCGGGTTTGCGACTAAAGAAGATCTCGCCGGGTTTGCAACTAAAGAAGATCTCGCCGGGTTTGCAACTAAAGAAGATCTGGAAAGGTTTGCAACTAAAGAGGATCTCGCCGGGTTTGCAACGAAAGAAGATCTGGAAAAGTTTGCGACGAAAGAGGATCTCGCCGTGTTGACAAACAAAATCGCTGGCTTGGCGACGAAAGAGGATGTGGCGATGATGACGGAGACTTGCGCATCGAGGGAACAAGTACAGGTGCTCGAGAACAAGTTCAACGAAACGGACAAGCTGCATCATTTGAAACACGCCTATCAAGACCGAGAGATCATGATCATCAAAGAAGTGCTCTCTTTATAGCGCAACACCCCGCTGTTACACCTCTCTTGTTGGAAATCCCACTGAAAAAGAGCCTCTGCACGCCTCAAGCGTCAGGGGCTCAATTTTTTGTTCAGGCTAAGTCGGTCAAGTTCCCCTGCTCGTCGAAGGGAAACTCCTGCGGTTCACCGATGATCTCGATCTCGTCCTGCCGCTCTGCGTCTGAGAGCATGCTTTCTGAAATCCAGATCTCCCCGAGATGCAACGTATCTTGAATCCGCACCATCCGGCAGGTGGTGTAGTCCAGAATGTTGCAGGTCTTCACCGCCGCTTTTAAAGCATCGCGGTCTGTTTCCAGCACGGTCGCCATCTTGGTCGGCGCGACGACGGTCGAGGTCAGGCCGTTGGCGTAGGTGACCGGCCAGTTCGTTTTGTCGACGAGCCGCCGCGTGGTGAAATCGGCCGTGCCTACCCCGTTAGCGTTGCCTTGCGTCTCGTGGGTCAGGTCGAGCACCACCATCTTGTTCACGTCCGGCCCGCCGTGCGCATACGGCGTCGGGTAGCGACCTGTCACGTTTGGGTCGGCGCCGTCGCCGGAGATATTTTTGCCGATATAGTCGATCACGAGAACATCGATCTGCTCAAAAAGGATTTTCGGCAGGCGATTTTTCGCTTCCACAAGCAGCTCTTCTTCACGTGCTTCGAGGATGTCGGGCGGCAGAACTTCAATTTTGCAGCTCTGATCATAAGCGTTTTCGACGATGCCGACGCCAAAGGAGATCGGGAGTTTTTGCATCAGGATGCGCGCCATCTCAGGGACGTTTTCCGCCATGTACTTGAAGCCGAGAAGGTGGCAGGCCTCCGCTCCTTTTTGCTTGCCGAGGCCGATCGCGATCATTTTCATCAGACCGCTTTCGATCTTGCCGCGAAAGGCGGTGTGCGGCTTGATGCGGTTGATCACGACGATGGCGTCCGCTTCGGTGGCGGCGATTTTGTCGGCGTAGACGGGCAGACCGTTTTCTAGGCGGTCGATTTCGACCACTTCCATCGACGAGCGCACCGGGCAGCCTATGCTGCTTTCGTCGATGCCGAGATGGCGCAGCACTTCCACCTGCCCCTCAGCGGTCGCCCCGCCGTGACTGCCCATGCACGGCACCAGAAAAGGCTCCGCGCCGATGCGCTGCAACTCCTCCACCACCGTCCGCGTCAGTTCGGCGATGCCGGAAATGCCGCGCGAGCCGACAGCGACGGCCACTTTTTGACCGGGCAGGATGCTGTCCAAACGCCCTGGTTTCGCCAGTTCGCCACGAAGCACCCCCAGCGGGTCTTCCAGTTTCCTATCGTCAAACCGCTGCCTGATCTGCACCATCTTCGGCAGCGGAATACCTTCTAATAAAGGTCGCAAAATGTCGCTCACCAAGTCAGCCCCCTTTTTGGGATCTGACCCTATCTTTCCCAACCTACTCGTACTTCACGCGAGTCACTCCGGCCAGCAGGAACACGGCGGCAAACGCCAGCAGGACACCGACTTGCGGCCCGATATCGGCAAGTGTTCCGCCGCCGGCGAGCAGTCGGGCAAACCCTTCCATCGCCCACTTCTGCGGCACAAAGTTGGCGATCTGCTGCATTGTGTCCGACACGATGTCGAGCGGCCAATACACGCCGCCCAGCATGCAGGTGGAGATGATGACGATCGTGCCGATCGCGCCTTGCTGCTCCTGCGTTTTGACAAGCCCGGCGATGAACAGGCCCAGGCCGACCACGCAGAGCAGCAGCGCAGAGACGAGAACGATCTGGCCAAGCCAGTCTCCCCAGACCACGCCAAACAGCAGCGAGGAGAGTTCCATCAGCACGGCAAACTGAATCCAGCCGATCAGGAAAAAGGCGAGCAGGTAGCCGGTCAGAATCTGCAGTTTTGATGCAGGCGCAGCGAGCAGGCGATACCAGACGCCCGTCTTGCGCGCTTCCAGCATCGTGCCGGTGACGGAGAGCAGGGAGATCATCACAAACATGATCGTAAAGCCGATCGAGCGCTCGCTTTTGTTGTCGAGGCGTTTGACGAAGCCGCTTGGCGTGACCGTTTTTTCCTCAACGGTGATCCGTTGCGAGGATGCCTGTGCCACGGCCAGTTCGTCAAAGCGCTCTTCCCACGCCGCCCCGCCGCCAAGCCGGTTCCAGGTCTGGGCGGCCTGCACCTGCACAGCAGCCCTTGCCGACACGTCTTCCGCCGTCAGTTGGATCACTTTCGCGATGGCAAGGTCGGGGCCGTGGCGGAAGGTGAGGTCTGCCTGCGCACCCGAAGCGAGTGCGGCACCGTAGCCTGACGGGAACTGCAAGATGCCGGCGATCCGCTTCTTACGCAAAGCTTCGAGTGCGGCCTCCTCCCCCATCGGTTGCAGGTCGAGCGTCTCATCGGCCTTCAGCTCTTGAGTCACCCAGCTCGACAGCTGAGAGCGATCGAGGTCGACGACCGCCAGCGGTACCTTGGACGTGCCGCCAGAAGCCAGACCGCCAAAGATCATCGTGAACAGCACCGGCATCAAAAACATCACCAGCCACGAACGCCGGTTCTTGAACACACGCCTGATTTCATGCAAACAAAGGGTTATGATCTGAATCATTGCGTATCCCTCCTATCGCGCCGCCAAGCGCCAAGTTCCAAAGCACAGCGCCGCAGCGCCAATCGCGAGCAGTACCCCGATCGGCAGGAACAGCGCCTGCCAGGCAGCTCCGGTCATGATGTCGGTGAAGCTGCTCAGCGCCCAGGCGTTCGGGGTGATCAGGGCGACTTTTTGCAGCAGTTCGGGGAACTGGGACAGCGGCAGCATCGAGCCGCCAAGCACCGAGCAGATCTGCACGCCCACACCGGAAACGATGTCGGCCGCTCCTTCCGATTTTAAAACGGCGGCGAGCGCCATCGACAAACCGGAGACGGCCACCGCGTAGCTGCCAGCCACGGCCAGCGTCTGACCAAGCTGATCGCCCCACTCGACGTCAAACAGGAAGCGTGTGGCAAGGTACAGCACGCCGAACTGCAGCAGGGCGAAGCACAGCGTTCCGGCAAATTTGCCGATCAGGATCTGAGCCTTTCCGGTCGGCGTGCTGAGCAGGCGGGACAAAGTTTCCGTAGAGCGTTCGTTGAGGATCGACTTCGCGCCGATCGTCGCGTTAAACAGCAGGAACATCGCCGCCATCGCCGCTGCGTAATACTGCTTGGCCGAGACTTCCCGCTCCCCGACCGGCTTTTCCAGCACGACCGCATTTGGAGTTTCCGCTGCGCGAGTCAGTTCGCCGATCACTTCTTGCGCGATCTGCCCGATGTTCGGCGCAGCACCACCTGTGGACACGGCGGCACTTTGCGCCACATCTGCAACGATTGCTGCTTGTGCGGCGCTGACCGCCGCGACCCGTTCGGTGTAGGAGGTGACGATGCTGGTCAGGATCAGCCCTGTCTGTGCTTTGCCCGGATCTTGCAGGACTTCGAGTTTACCCGGCTCGCCCTCGGTCACTTGCTTGGTGAAGCCTGTTGGAATCACCAGTCCAACATCCGTTTTGCCTTCCTGCACGCTTTGCTCGACGGCCGCCTCCGAATCGAGCGGCACGACGGTGACCGTCTTTTTCATCTCATCGCTTTGCAGGATGTTTTCGACGAGCGCTTGACCCACATTTCCCTCATCGCCTTGATAGACCGCCACTTCAAACGCAGGCAGCGTGCCCGCCTCCTGATTAAACACCCCGCCAAGCGCCGCGCCCAAGATCATCGTCAAGAGCAGCGGCATCAACAGCGCCGACAACAGCCCTTTGCGGTCGCGCAGGCGAATCCGCACATCTTTCCATGCGATTTCCCAGAGTTTCATGCCCGTCTCCTCCTAATCCCGCAGCGTGCGTCCCGTAAGCTGCAGGAACACCGTCTCCAGATTCGGCTCCTGCACATCGACCGCCAGGATCTTCTCACCAGCTGCCAGCGCAGCCGACACCACCTCGCCAAGCATCTGCCCGGCCGCATTGGCGTAGACCAGCACCGACTGCTCTTCAACAGCCGTCTGCTCCACACCGGACAAGCGGCGCAACCTCTCCGCAAGTTCGGAAGGCTCGCCTTCCACGGTCAGTTTGATCACCGCTCCATTGGTCAGCCGGTTGCAGAGGTCCTGCTTGGTGCCGGTCGCGATCACCTGCCCGTGGTCGATGATCGCCAGGCGCTCGCAAAGGTACTCGACCTCTTCCATGTAGTGCGACGTGTAGATCACCGTCATCCCTTGGCGGTTTAGCTCTTTGACCGTCTCGAGAATGTGATTGCGCGACTGCGGGTCGATCCCCACGGTCGGCTCATCCATGATCAACAGCTCCGGCCGGTGCATCAGCGCCGCGCCGATGTTGATGCGCCGCTTCATGCCGCCGGAAAATTGGCCAACCGCGTCTTTGGCGCGGTCGGTGAGCCCGACGATCGCCAGCACTTCCATCGCGCGGCGTTTGACCTCCGCGCCTTTCAAGCCGTACATGCGCCCCCAGAACACGAGGTTCTCATAGGCGGACATCGTCGGATACAAGGCGATATCCTGCGGCACGACCCCGATCTTCTGCTTCACTTCCTGCGGGTTCTTCCGCACCGACTTGCCGCCGACGACCACGTCGCCGCCATCTGCGGTCAACAGCCCGCAGATCATCGCAATCGTCGTCGACTTCCCGGCGCCGTTTGGCCCGAGCAGTCCGAACGACTCCCCTTTGTTCACCGCAAATGAAACGCCGCGCACCACATGGCGGCTCCCGAAGCTTTTGGTCAGCTCTTGCACTTGGATCATGTTTTTGCATCTCCTCTCGCTTTGCTTGCTGATCTCATTGTACGACAGGCGGAAAATTTCCCCATCCCTCGCAAGATAGAACTTGAGGCATGAAAAAAAGCGGCCCGCAGGCCGCTTCCTATGCCAAAAGTCATGTAGGTCATGCCAATCATCATGAAAAGGAAGCGATGCCATGGCGCACCGCGTAGATCGCCGCCTGTGTCCGGTCGCGCAGGCGGAGTTTGGCGATGATGTTCGAGACGTGGTTTTTCACCGTGCCTTCTGTGATGACCAGCGTTTCGCCGATCTCTTTGTTGTTCATGCCCTGCCCGAGCAGTTGCAGCACGTCATGCTCGCGCTCGGTCAATGCTTCCAGATACGGCGGCGCAGCGCTGACCAGTTGATCCCGCCCCTCCTGCACCGCATGTTCCCGGGCCCGCTTCCACTCCGCCACCACTTGCGCCGTGCTTTCCGGCGGCAGCACGATGCCCCCGGCGCAGACCGTCATGATCGCCTGGACGATCACTTCGGTCGGCATGTCTTTCAGCAGGTACCCGCTTGCGCCTTCCTCCAGCGCGTCGAGAATCAGTTCGCTGTCGTTAAACGTGGTCAGCATCAGCACTTTTGTTTCCGGCAACTGCTCCCGGATCAGGCGTGCACCTTGCACGCCATCGACGCCCGGCATGCGAATGTCCATCAGCACGAGGTCTGGTCTCGTCGCCTGCGCCACTTCCAGCGCCTGTGCGCCGTCGGCCGCCGTGCCCACGACTTCGATGTTGTCTTCCAATCCTAATATCGTCTTCAACCCGTCGCGCATCAGCTTCTGGTCGTCGACGACGATCACACGAATCATGCTTCTCGCCCTCCAAACTTCCACGTCTGCTCCTGCAGCGGAAAACAGACCTCCGTACGAAACCCGCTCCCCTGCTGACTGGCGAACAGCACCGTTCCGCCGAGCTCCATCACCCGTTCGCGCAGATTGATCAGCCCAAATCCGGGCACAACTTCGGCCGTCCCTGTGCCGTTGTCGGAGATCGTCAGCCGCACGTCCCGCTCCGTCCCTCTTACTGTGACCACAGCCGATGTCGCGTCTCCGTGACGTTTGGCATTGGTCAGCGATTCCTGCACGACGCGGTAGATCGTCGGCTTTAACGTCTCCGGCACGCTGTTCAAGTGTCCTTGCACCTGCAATTGCGCCTCCAGCCCGGTCAGCTTGGAAAAGTCGCCGAGCAGTTGGCGCATCGAGTCGAGCAGGGAAGCTGGCTGCGCTTCCTCTTCGCGGATCGCCTGCACCGACAGGCGCACCTGCTGCAAGGCCGAGCGCGCCACTTCCTCACAATTGATGAGCAGGGCGCGGCTTTGCACCAGATCCCGCTCCTGCATCTTGCGTGCCGCCTGCAGTTGCACGAGCAGCGCGGTCATCGAGTGTCCTACCGTGTCGTGAATTTCGCGGGCGATATGGTTGCGCTCGCGAACGGCGGTCAGCATCTCCACCTGCTTGGCATATTCGCGCAAGGCGCGGTGCGACTCTTCCAGCTCTTCATAAAGCACGCCGATTTTCTCCCGCGACCGCATGTAAAAGCGGATCAGCGATCCGACGACACAGGAGAAGACGACAAACCCAAAGTTCATCGCCGTATCCAGTCCGTGCACCACGTCCATCAGGATGTACTCGGCGAGCAAGATGCCGCCCCACACAGCAGCCAGCATCACGGCGGCCGTCACCAGCACTCGTTTGCTGTCGGTAAACAGCAGCAGCGTGACGCCGATGATGCCGAAAAACAGCTCATACGGATACCCCTGCCCCAGAAACACCACAGCAAATCCACAGGCCAGCAGGAAATCAAGCCCGATCTGCCAGAGCGCAAAACGCTGGCTGAATCTTGGAAAAGCAAAATGATTGATCAAAAACAGACAGCTGGCGAAGAGGATATACCCCTTCTGCCACCCCGCCGCATTCTGGCTGTAGTTGTAGTACGTCCCGCAGAGCAGGAGAATCATCAAAATTCGCGTCAAAGTAAGCAGTCGAAAAGCAAAAGGGATGCGCTGATGCTCCGTTTCTTTTCGCACGACCCCGATCATGGAGATCACCTCACCGTCAAATAAAGGCATCGCTTTTCAAAAGTTTACCACATGACATTATCATTTCCCGAGAAATATTTTGTCGGAATTCGAAGAAAAATTATTGCTGGTCGTGCAGGTAGCGCAGATTTTGCAGGGCATGACGGGCCAGCGCCATCACTTTGCGCTCCAGCAGGGCGTCGACGCCGAGCAGCCGGTTGAGGTGCAGATGGATCACGCTGCCGAGGATCTGCCCGAGCGGGGCGGTCAGTTCGCCGCGCGTTTCTGCTGCCCGCAGCGCTTGTGTGTAGCGGGCGAGGGCGGGACGGCGCTGTTGCATCATGGCATAGATGTCTTCGCCGCCCGGCACGCTGCGCAGGCCGGCCCAGTCGCCCTCCGAATTGGCGACTTGGAGATACAGGCGGCGTGCCTCGCGAAACGGCTGGATGTGCTCTTTGCGGTTCACCCCGGCATCGAGCCAGGCGAACTGTTCAGCAAACGTCAGGCCGAAGTTTTCCATGATGTCGATCACGCTGACGACGCCGGTCGTTTCCAGATCCAGACCCAGCTGGCCGGAGCGCCGCAGTCCGATCCAGTGCATCACCGCCAGGCTGTCGGCGGCAAAGACCTCTTCGGCCAGCTTCATCGCTGCTGCGCCGCCGTAGCGTTCCTGCTCGGGATCGTAGGTGTCGACGACGAAGCGGGACAGGAGCCCTTCCCCTTGCAATTGGCGGGCAAAACGGTGCACCGCAGGCAGCGCCTCACCGGTCAGCCGTTCCGGTTCTCCGTGCAAGCGCAAGCGCACGTGCAGCTCCGGGTCGCCGTAGCGCATGAAGAAGCTTTTCCGCACCAGACCCGATTCCGCCAGCTGTTTACAGAAAGTCTGCAAATGCCACCCGATCAGTTCCTCCTCGCGGGCAGAAGCTCCGTACAGTTTCAAAAACAGCCACTCGCTGCCAGGCAGATAGACCCTTTCGGTCTGAGACAGCCCTTTCGAAGAGCTCACAGATACAGCAACTTCGTTGCTTTTCGCTTCAAGTGCTTCAGCCGATGGGACTGTCTGAATTCCACATGCTTGTACGAGCGCAACCCCAGCACTTGGCACAGCACTTGGCACAGCACTTGGCACAGCACTTGGCACAGCACTTGCCACATCACTTGCCACATCACTTGCCACATCACTTGCCACATCACTTGCCACATCACTTGCCACAGCACTTGCCACATCACTTGCCACATCACTTGGCACAGCACTTGCCGCTGCTGTTTCTCGTGTTGCCGCATTCACCTCTCGGGTCGCCTCACCTGCCGCCCCGCGCCGGATTAACGGGAACACGCACTCCATCAAAAATCGGCCTTGCCCGCCGGACGCCACGGTCTTTTCCAGGTCGCCTTCTGCTTCGATCAGGATCAGCCCGCTGTCTCCTTGCAGTTTGCGAAACTCGCGCTGCAGCTCTTGCAGGCACAGCTCCTTCTCCAGATCGAGCAAAATCCGGTTGTCAGACGCCGCCAAATAGACCATGCGCGGCACCTGCCACTCGGCACGCCACGCAGTGACGGCCGCCTGCCACTCCTCAGCAGACCTGTCCCCTGCCTCAGCCGCCAGCACCGACTTGCACAAACGCCAGCGTGCGGACGCCAGCACCGCCTTTCCGTAACGGACACGCGGCAGCTTCGGCGCGGTCTCCAGCGTCCCCCAGGTGAACGGCATCCAGTTGCGCGTGCCTTCCATCGCCAGTTCGCGCAGGAAGCGATACAGATTTGGCGTGTTCATCGTATTCATCATGTGCGTCGTCACCGGCACCACTTCACAGCCGAGGCGCTTCGATTTCAAATAAAAGCGCTCCCCCTGCATCCCCACCACGAGATCTTCCGGCCTGATCGTCTGCTCCTGCTGCTTCGACGAGTTCGTGCCCAGCACCAGCTCATAATCCCGCGCATTCACCGACAAAAGCACATTCGACGCCCGCCCCGCCACCGGCAGATAGACCAGCTCCGCAAACACCACATCCGGGCGCATCGCCTGCTCCCGCCGTGCCGCTTCACGCAGCCCGTCCTGCACCCGCTCGCCCAGCAGGTTGGCAAACCGCCCAAACATCTGCCCCGCAGCATTCGATCCATGATTAGGCCCAAGCACCATCCGATACTCGCCGCGCTCCAGCGCTTGCTGCGACTTGGCATGCAGCGAGAAATACAGCTCCATCGAACGCGGCGCACCCGACTCTGCCGTCTCCACCGGCTGCAGCTCCCGAATCATCGCCGGGGTCAGCTCAATCTCCTCTGCCCCCCGCTGCTGTGCCTGCATCATCCAGCGCAAGAGCAGCTTGTCCCGGCGCTTCCCGTAGTCGTTCGGCTTGGCATTCAACTTGCGCCGCCCGACCGGAAACTCATAGGTGGCCGGCGCGCCCAGCCCTTCATCCTCATCGAGCAGTTCCATCAAAGGCACCTCGCGATGACGCCCGTACTTTTCCAAAAACGCCTGTCGATACGACTCCAGATTGGCATACCCTGCCGCTTCCGGCGCCATCCGCCACAACGCTTCCGCCGCCTTTGCAGCCTCTTCCGCCACCGCGCGCGCCACGACCAGTTGCTCACCCTGCAGCGCCAGATCGACCTGCAGCGGTGTCTTCACATCGGCCAGCTCCCGCATCTTGGCCGCCAAGTCGCAAAAAGCCCGCTCGCCCGCTCCGACCGGCAATGCATCATAAGCGGCAATCCCGCGCTCAATCGCTTGCAGTTCCGCAAACAGCTCCCCGATCCCCTGCACCCGCTCCAACTTGCCCAGCAGCTCGCCAAACGGTGACGCCGCCAGCAGCGACGGACGCAGTTCGCTGATCAAAAATTCTTTCTGAAACAACTGCCACAAAAATTGGCTGATTTTCTCCTGCGGCGTATCCGGGTAGGCACACTGCACGCGCTCCTGCAGCTCTGCAAACGGCACCTGCGCCTGCGCTTCCCGCAAGACCAGTTCCACAACCGGGGTCAGGCGGACGGACGACTCCTCCATCCTGCCCCGGCCTGCGACGTCGCGCCCATAGTGCGTCGAGTAGGCCAGCTTCACCCGCGACCCGCTCACCCGCACCAGCGAATTGACCTGCACCGCCAACTGCCCGACCGTCTCCAGCCGGCTCTCCACCTGCTGGACCACCTTCAAGAGCCACTCCATGTCCGGCCGCGTCTGCTTGCGATGCTCGGACAGCTGCCCGAGCTGCAGCTCTGTGCGCTCGCCAAGCTCCCCGCACGCCACACCAGAAAATAAGCCAAACGGCGTCGACCGCGTCGACATCCGATTTAAATACCGCAACAAGCCCCGCTCCGCCTGCTCGCGTTTGCGCGCCGGCGCATCATGCGCCAACTGAGGCAGTGTTTGCAACAGCGACAGCGACCCGACGGCGATCGCTTCACGGACCACACCGTCCTGCGCCCAGACCGCCGAATCCTGTCCCTCATACACCTGTGCATACCAATCGACCGGCAGCAGCGGCGTGCGCACCATCACAAAATCAAGCGGTTCAAACATGTCGACCTGCCTCCTTCCGAAAATAAGGATACACCAAAGGTCAGACCTTTGGTGTATCCGACTGCCTGCACCGTCAAGCGTTTACACGCATTCCGGGCCGTCGTTTGCGCCTGCCACATACGTTCTGTAGGTGTAGCAGTAGGAAGACGTGCACTCACCATCCGAGCACAGTTCGGTAACAGAATCGGTACCAACCGTACCTACTTCTTTCACTTGGAAATCCAGATCAAACATATCTTTTGCCATGACTGTCAACCCCTTTCTAATTTGTATGATGATTGGTAATACTTGTCTAGAATATAACAAACTGAGAATTTATAATCAATAGTCAATTTTAAAATAAAAAAGAGAGGCGATGAGTATCGCCTCTCAAGTAACTTACTATTTTCCTTTTTTCGCCGAACCAAAACCTGCGTTCGGGTTAAACACTTTCACATCGTTCAAGCTGCGCAGTTTCACGACATAGCTGCCGTTCACTTCGGACGCGATCCCGATCACATCGAGCGCCGCGCTGTTCTCGAAGTGGAGCGATGCAACGTTCGCGCCGATGCGGGAGTCGATCAAAACGGTGATCGACTGGCCGTCCAGGGTCGCGGTGAAGGAAGCGGAGCCAAACGTGTTGGTTTGGGTCAGATCGGAAACGATCACTTTCTTCAGCTTCACGATCTCGCCTTCCAGCGCTTCGTTCACAGTGCCCGGAGTGACGTTCACATGCTCCGGAACAACTGCTGTGCCAACCGTTTCGATCGCCGTTACGCCGATCAGACGGAACTCGCCGCCGTTTTCAGCGGTGATGCCGGTGACGCGCACAACGTCGCCAACCTCCAGGTCGGTGCGGTTTTGCAGCACGAACAGGCCGCCGGTCGCATCTTGCACGTAGAAGCGCTTTTCGCCAAAGATGCCCGTTTTCGAAGTGACGGTGCCTTGCACGGTCACCACTTTGCCGGTGCCTGCGAGGCGTGCGTCAGCGATCGACAGTTCGCCGATCGTGTTGGCAGCGATCTCGCGAACATCGGAGATGCGCGCATCCGCTTCATACGCAAACGGTGCGGTGGAGTTCTTCACGAATGCCACCAATGCTTCCAAGTCTTCCGGACCGGTCACCGGGTTTTTGCCCAGTTGGCCCATCGGCTTGTATTTTGCGGAAGTCGAAGTTGCCATGAAGTTGTTTACAGCCAAGGTGTAGGTCTTTGCCGGGTCGATCTTGGAACCGTCCGGCAGGAAGATGTCGACCGTCTTCACCGTTTCGGAATCATAGGTGTACGAGAAACCGCCAACGGAGAAGTCCGGGCCGTACTGCTTGGAAAGCTGAGCGTCGAGGATCTTGAACATGTCAGCGCCTGTGACTTCCAGCTTCATCAGCACGTTGTTGAACGGCAGGATGTTGTACAGCTCGCCCCACGTGATCGGACCTGCCTGCAGGTTGTCACGGATGCCGCCGCCGTTCATCAGCGCAAAGTCGCTGTCCATCGCAAACGACATCGAGTCGGCGATCAGGTTGCCCAGCGCGTTGTCGCCGATCAGACCTTTGACACCGTAGCCGCCGAGCATTTGCTGCTCTGCTTCGCCTACCACTTGGTTGATGATCGGCGCGATGCGGTTTTGGTACTTGTTGAGGATCTCAGTAACAGCCGGGTCCGGAGTTACGCCAGCTTGCGCAACCGGAACGATTTCGCCGCGTTTTGCCACGATGTCATGGGTGGCCGGGGAGATCTCCAGATCGACGTCTGCGATCGCCTTGCCGTATTCCCATGCTTGCACGATCAGCTTGTTGTCAACAACGCCGTTGACGATCAAGTGGTTGTGCGCTGCAAAAATCACGTCGACTTCATCGTCGACCTTGTTCGCGAGGTCAGCAGCCGGGCCGGTGACTTTGGTGCCGGATTGAACTGCATCCATGTGCGCCATCACCACGATTGCTTTGATGCCTTGCGCTTTCAGTTCTGCTACTGCTGCGTTGACAGCTGCGGTCTCATCGGTGAATTCGATGTCCTGGATGCCGGCCGGCATGACCATGCCTGCAGCCGATTTGGTGACAACGCCGATGAAGCCGATTTTTTCGCCGCCAACTTCTTTGATCACATACGGATCGAGCACATGCTCGCCGGTCGCTTTGTAAACGACGTTGGCTGCAACGTGCGGGAAGTTGATGCCGTCATAGTTTTCGGTGCCGTTCGGATGATCGCCGCCGTTTTGCAGGCGGAGCATCTCTGCGGTGCCTTCGTCGAGTTCGTGGTTGCCGATGGTGCCGGCGTCAAAACCGAGGTTTTCCAGAATCTCGATGGTCGGCTCGTCTTGGAACAGAGCGGAGACCGGGGAGGAGCCGCCCACCGCGTCGCCTGCGTGGATCAGCAGGGTGTTCGGGTTGGTTGCTTCACGGTTTTTCAGGTACGTGGCCACATAGTCCATGCGGCCAAACCAGCCGTCATTGACGCGGTCGCCGTTGAAGTCCGCTTCATAAGACTGGTCGATCTTGCCGTGCAGGTCGTTGATCGAAAGCAGCTGTACTTGCACGTTCGGCTGCATCGTTTCTGCGTAGGTGTAGCCAGCAGAAAGCGCTTCTTCTGTGGAGTAGAAGAAGACGCGGTTCTCGACCGGCACTTCTTCCCACTTGTCAGGCGAAACAAATTTCTTGGTGTAGAAGTCGCCGACATACTTGTCCGGGCCGCCGCGATCGGTGAAGCGGAACTCGTACGGGAGCTGCTCCAGCGGATTTTGCGGGTCCCAGATGCCGCGCTCGTTTTGCATCGCTTCACGAGTTGCCGCCGCGTATTCTTCAAAATGCTCAACGTTCGGCCAGATGAAGTACGGAACGGCCATGCCGAGGCGGACCATTTCCTTGTTGATGTCCATCTCGCCCACATGGATGTGTGCGAGCAGACGGCCGTAGCTGTCAAACGGTTGGTCAGCCGGTTCGATTTCGACCGGAGTGCCGACCGGCAGCAGTTCTTTCAGCTTCAGCTTGGCCTGTTCGCCGTGGAAGCCTTGGGACATGCCTTCATAGTTGGTTTCCGGCGTGTCGATCGACAGCATGCGCACGGTCGTCGCACCGAGCACCGGAGTGTTCAGGTGCGCGGTGTCGCCGTCCACCGTCGATTTGATCGAAGAAGCATAACGGTCGGCCGGACGCGGTGCACCCGGTTGTTCCGCTGCGAGCTTGATATCAGATGCTTTGCGCGGCATCAATTGATAGGAGTCATATTGACCGACGATCGCGGTAAATTCGTACCACTTGCCGGCTTGAATCTGCGAGATGGCACCCGTGGTTTCCATCACGCGCAGGGTGGTGCTGTTGAAAGCGCCGTCATAGATCGCCACGTTATAGCCGCCGCCCGATGCGGAGGACGGTACGCTTGCTGCGTACGCGGTCACTTTGACCAGCGTGCCTTCGTACACTTCGCCTGCTGCGGTGGTCAGCGCTTCCAAAGAGGAGAGCGTCGTTACCGCCGGGAGCGTGTTGCCGGAGGAGACGACTTGCACATCGGCCGCTTGCGACGGCTCGATTTCCAGCAAGCCTTTATATTCTGTAATTTTACCTGTTACGCGGACCTTGTCCCCTTCTTTCAGTTCCGGGAAGCCGGTTGCGCTCGAAGCATAAAGGTTGATGCCTGCAGTACCATCTTGGATGTAGGTGGAGATTTTGTAGCCGCCAAGCGCTGCGTTGTCAGCAGTGACAACACCTTCCACGATCACCGTTTGACCGGTTTTCGCGCGTGCATCGGCGATGCTCATTTCTTGCGGGCCCGGAGGCGGATCGATCACTACGCCGCCGTCTACGATCGTGTAGGCGGTCGGAGTCTTCAGACCCGGCGTGGTGAAATACGCGCTCAAGGTGCCGGTGATGCGAACTTTTGCGCCAAGGTTTTCCGGATGGTCAACCAGGTTCAAAGCGTTACGAACGGCCGTGCCGGAGACAAGCTGCACCGGCATGATATTTGCTTTTGCCGTTTCGTTCGGGCTGTCTGCGATCGCCAGGTTCGACGGGACCGTAAACGGACCGGAGAGTTGGTAGTTCGGGCCGACGCTGGTCGTTCCGACGATGAAACCTTCGACAGTCGCCACGCCCGTGTTGTTCGCAATCGCTTGCGCAACGGTGATGACCGTTTCTTCAGCCTGTACTGTAAGCTGTGCATTCCCGAAGCTGAGGAAATTCGTCAGCACGAGAGCAAAGGCGAGCAGCACGCTGAGGACTTTGTTCCACACATGTTTCCGCATTTGGCTTTTTTACCCCTTTTCCCACAAATTAAAGATGACTGAAATCTGTGCAAAACACGTTTCTATCATACTATAAAACTATGACAATTTTGTAGCGTTTTTTTAGAGGAAAAAACAAAGAGAGCCTCGGAAACTCCGAGACTCACATGAAAAGTTTTGATTAATTCTTAGTTAAGAAAGGCTTCCAATTTTGCTTTTACTTCCGGCCATTCGCGGTCGATGACCGAGAAGAACACCGTATCCCGCACATAGCCGCTCTTCAGGACCATATGATTGCGCAGCACACCTTCGCGAACGGCGCCGAGGCGGGCGATGGCGTTTTGCGAGCGGACGTTGCGGTTGTCCGTTTTGATCTGCACGCGGAGGAAGTTCAAGGTTTCAAACGCATGGCGGAGCAGCAGGTATTTGCACTCCGTGTTGACCCGACTGCGCCACACGCTGGGATGGTACCAGGTCCAGCCGATCTCCAGTCCCATGTTCGGCAGGGAGATATCGAGATAGCGCGTGCTGCCGATGATCTGCTCCGTCTCTTTGTCGATCACGACAAAAGCCAGATCGACGCCCTGCTCCACCCGCTTCAGCGTTTCCTCGACAAAATGCTCGGCCATGGCCGGCGAATCGATCGCATACGGCATGTAGGCCCAGATTTCTTCCGCTTTTGCCGCTTCATAAATGCCTGCCGCATGTTCCCGCGCCAAAGGAACGAGCCTGACGCGCACCCCATCCAGCACTGCCGGTTCCAATTTCATGCTCCACGACCTCTTTCTTGTTTTAGGCTATAATAAAGCAAAACCTACCAAGAGCCAAGGGGGAATTTCGATGAATCCTACCATTGATTTGCTGCAAGGGCACCGCTCGATTCGCAAATTCAAACCAACGCCGCTGAGCGATGAGCAGAAGCAGGCGATCATCCAGTCGGCACAGATGGCGTCTTCGTCTTCAAACATTCAAGCCTACAGCGTGATTGGCGTCACCGATCCGGAGCTGAAGAAAGAGCTTGCCCGTCTGGCCGGCAACCAGAGCTATGTGGAAGAGTGCGGCTTGTTCCTCGTCTGGTGCGCCGACCTCTACCGCCTGCAGCAGGCCTGCGCCAAACATGGCGTCGACATGCAGCATCAATATGTAGAAAGCTTCCTCGTCTCCACCGTCGACGTGTCCTTAGCGGCGCAAAATGCGGCTGTGGCAGCCGAAGCGCTGGGGCTCGGCATCGTCTACATCGGCGGCATCCGCCAGAACCCGGCAGCCGTCACCGAACTGCTCAAGCTGCCCAAGCTGGTCTACCCGGTCTTCGGCATGTGCGTTGGCGTCCCCGACCAGGAGCCGTTTCACCGTCCGCGCCTGTCCACCCCGTCGGTCTACCATGAAAATACATACCAGCCCAGCCAGATCGCGCAAGGCATCGAGGACTACGACCAGACGATGCGCGACTACTACCACGAGCGCAGCGGCGGCAAAATGGACACCACCTGGTCGAAGCAGATCTCCGAAAAATACGCCCATCCTTCCCGCGCCCATATGCGGGCATTTCTGGACGATCAGGGCTTTGGATTTGAATAAGCAAAAAGGGAAACAGCTCATCGCGCTGTTTCCCTTCTTATTTAGTACGGCAGCGTTCCCATCTGCCGGTCCTGCCATTTGCGAAACACGGGCAGCGCGAGGATCGCCCCCAAAAACGTCATCAGCATGTCCCACTGGGCATCCCAGATGTCGCCTTGCATGCCGAGGAACTCCGTGCTTTCGCCGTGCAGCACCATCACCGAGAGGAACTCGACGATCTCATACAGCGCCGCCAAGCCCAAGCAGAAGCTGAGTACGAAAAAATTCAGCCAGAAGCGGCTGTCGACCGGCGTTTTGCGCAAAATCACTTCCCTGGCCAGCAGGGCGGCCGTGATGCCTTTGATAAAATGGCCGAAGCGGTCATAGTGGTTGCGCTGCAGGTCGAACGTGTCGCGCAGCCAGGAAAACAGGGGCATGTGCTCATAGGAATAATGGCCGCCGATGATCACGATGATCGACGAGATCCACAGCCACGTGTAGGTCAGGTCGGTCAGCCGAAACCGCCGGTACAGCCAGATCGCCACGCCCCAGATGATCAGGATCGGCGATGCTTCCAGCGCCCAGGTCAGCCAGTCTCGTGGCTTGATCACCGACCAGATCAGCACCAGCGCAAAACTCGCCAGATAAAACCAATGCAGCTTTTTTGCCATCGTCACCTACTCTTCCGTTGTGCGTCTTGCTATTCACTCTCTCCAACTTTTCCCCGCTCTACACCAAAAGGAGCTAGACAGCCGGTCGGAAAAAGATCACGCCAAGCACCATCGCAGCGATGATCACGTAGACCGCATCGATTTTCAGCCAGAAGATCGCCAAGGCAGCCGCGACGCCAATGGCGATCGGCTTCCAGTCAAGGAACGTGCCGCCTTGGGAGGATTGCCAGGCGGTCTGCAGGAGCAGCACGACGACGACCGGGCGGACGGCGTTGATCAGGCCTTTGAGATACGGGCTGTCTTTGAAGGTCAGCAGCAGTTTGAGCAGCAAAATCACCGCAATCGCCGTCGGCGCGACCATGCCGAACAAAGCGGACAAAGCGCCAAACACGCCTGCGACTTTAAAGCCGACAAACGCGGACAGCTTGGTTGCGATCGGCCCCGGCAAGGTGTTGGCGATGGCGATCGCATCGGTGAACTCCTGGTCGGTCAGCCAATTGTAGCGCTCGACCACTTCGGCGCGGATCAGCGGTATCGTGCTGGGCCCTCCGCCGTACCCGAGCAGGCCGGCGCGGGTCATCGCGATAAACAAGTCCCAGACGGACAAAGCACTCATCTCCCTCTTAATTTGCAATCCCGGACAGCTTACAGTTGCATATGTTTCAGTTTCGTGAAGATCGCCGGGAATCCTCTAAAGAAGGTTTATCTCTTAAAGAAGGTGATCTCTCCTGCATGGAGAAAATGCTGGATAAATACCCGCATCAACTGTTGCATGCGAGAGGAGAATGATCGATGAAGTTTGATGCTTTGCATCACCCGTACGCGTCGAAGCGGATGACCGCCTATGCACGCAATGGCATGGTGGCGACGTCGCAGCCATTGGCGGCGCAGGCCGGGCTGGAGATTTTACAGAAGGGCGGCAATGCGATCGACGCGGCGATTGCGACGGCGGCCGCTTTGACGGTGGTCGAGCCGACGTCGAACGGGATTGGCGGCGACGCGTTTGCTTTGGTCTGGGTGAAAGGTGAACTGCACGGGCTGAATGCCAGCGGCCCGGCTCCGATGGGACTTTCGATTGAAGCGTTGGAAAAAGCGGGCGTGGCAGAGATCCCGAAGTTTGGATTCATCCCGGTGACGGTGCCGGGGGCTCCAAGTGCATGGGCGGCGCTGTCGGAAAAATTTGGCCGGCTGCCGCTGACCGACGTGCTGGCTCCGGCGATCCGCTATGCGGAGGAAGGGTATCCGCTCTCCCCTGTTTTGGCGTATCACTGGGAACGGGCGTTTGTGATGTACAAGAAGCTGTTGAAAGGCGAGGAGTATCAGCATTGGTTTGAAACGTTTGCACCGGAAGGTCGTGCGCCGCAAGTCGGCGAGATGTGGCGGTCGCCGGATCATGCGCGGACGCTGCGGTTGATCGCGGAGACAAAGGCGGAGGCGTTTTATCGCGGGGAACTGGCGGAGCAGATCGATGCGTATTCGCGGAAGTATGGCGGGTATATTCGCAAGGAAGATTTGGCGTCGTACCAGCCGGAGTGGGTGAAGCCGATCGGGGTGAATTATCGCGGGTATGATGTGTGGGAGATTCCGCCAAACGGGCATGGGCTGGTGGCGCTGCAGGCGTTAAATATTTTGAAAGGCTATGAGTTCCTGCAGCAGGATGCGGTCGATACGTACCACAAGCAGATCGAGGCGATCAAGCTGGCGTTTGCTGACGGGCAGAAGTATATCACCGACCACGGGAAGATGCGGGTGCGGGTCGAGGACTTGCTGTCTGATGCGTATGCGGATGAGCGCAGGAAGCTGATCGGCGACAAGGCGCTGACTCCTGTTGCGGGTGAACCTCCGCGCGGCGGGACGGTGTATTTGGCGACGGCCGATGGCGAGGGCAATATGGTGTCGTTTATTCAGAGCAACTACATGGGATTTGGCTCCGGGCTGGTCGTGCCGGGCACGGGCATCGGGCTGCAGAACCGGGGGCATAACTTTACGCTGGATCGGGAGCATGACAATTGCCTGGAGCCGGGGAAAAAGTCGTATCACACGATCATCCCGGGCTTCATGACCCAAGGCGACCAGGCGGTGGGTCCGTTTGGCGTGATGGGCGGTTTCATGCAGCCGCAGGGTCATGTGCAGGTCGTGATGAACACGGTCGATTTTGGGCTGAACCCGCAGGCGGCGCTCGATGCCCCGCGCTGGCAGTGGATGAAGGATAAGCTGGTCGAGATCGAGCATTCCACGCCGGACCATATCGTCCAGGCATTGGCTGCGCGCGGCCACAGCGTGCGCTGGGCGGTCGGCTCCGGAGGCTTCGGACGCGGTCAGATCATCTGGCGCAACCCGGACACGGGCGTGCTGAAAGGCGGCACCGAGCCAAGGACGGACGGGTGTGTGGCGTCTTATTGAGGCTAACGCCGGTTGACTAGAGCTGGCGCTCAGGTTTTATAAGGGATTTTGGTTTTTCAGATGAGCTGCAGGTGTTACAGATGAACTCATTGTAAATGCATCATTTCTCTGAACAAAAGGGTATGCCTTTGATAGGCACGCCCTTTTTGTTTGGCAGTTTGGTACAATGTGGGTACTAGGTCGAAACGCGTATAGGAGGTACATAGATGTTAGAAGTGACAGGGTTGACCGGCGGGTACAAAGCCGATGTGCCGGTGATACGGGACGTATCGTTTACCGTGGGGGCTGGCGAGTTGGTGGGGATGGTTGGGATGAACGGGGCCGGGAAGTCGACGGTGATCAAGCATGTGCTGGGGCTGATCGAGCCGCATCAGGGCAGCGTGGCGCTGAATGGGGAGACGTTGGCGAGCAATCGGGCACTGTTTCGCTCGCAGATCGCCTATGTACCGGAGACGCCTCGGCTGTATCCGGAGCTGACTTTGCGGGAACACATGAAGCTGACCGCGATGGCGTATGGCATGGATGACGCTTTATATGAAGAAAGGTCGGAACGCCTGCTCGGGATCTTTCGGATGAAGGAAAGCCTGGACGCCTTTCCGGGGACGTTTTCCAAAGGGATGCAGCAGAAGGTGATGATCCTCTGCGCGTTTTTGCTCCAGCCCGCTCTGCTGATCGTCGATGAGCCGTTTGTCGGGCTCGATCCGCTGGCGATTCACGCGCTGCTCGAACTGCTGGAGGAGATGAAGGCGCAAGGCACGGGGATTCTGCTCTCCACACACATTTTGGGCATGGCTGAGAAGTACTGCGACCGCTTTGTGATGATGAGCCGGGGCGTGGTGGCGCTGTACGGCACCTTGGAGGACATGCGCGGACAAGCTGCAATGCCGGACGCGACGCTGGATGATCTGTTTGTGCGGGTGGTGAAGGAGTCGTCGCGATGAAGAACCTGCAGGACTTGTATGCTCACCGCCTGAAAACTGCGTGGCAAAACGGTCTGGTCTACGCCCTGAAAGCCGGCCGCAATGTCGCTTTGCCAATGTCGGTGCCGTTTGTGGCGGTGGGGATCGCGTTTGTCTATCGGTACATGCTCGAAATTGTGCCCGAAACATTTCCGTCCGAGCTGTTTTTGGCGGTCGTGTTGGCGTACTTTTTGACGAAAAGCAAAGTGCGGACTTTTATCAAAGAGCCTGATCTAGTGTTTCTGCTCCCGGCCGAGGCGCGGATGAAAGAGTATTTCCAGCGCGCCGTGAACTACAGCTCGTGGATGGGAGCGCTGACGTTTTCTTTTGTGATGAGCTTGGCTCTCCCCTTTTATCTGTTTGAGATCGGGAGTCTGGCTGGATTTTTCCTGATCTGGGCGCTGCTGCTCCTCGTCAAGCTGTGGAACGTGCAGGAGCAGTGGCGGAGCATCGCATGGAAAACGCCCGCTTGGGTGACCGCCGTGCGCTTTGTGGTGAATGCAGGCTTGGCTTGGGCGATCATACACGGGTATTGGTATGCTGCCCTCTTCCCCGTCGTGCTGCTCCTGCTGCGCCGCCGCTGGCCGGACGGGTATCCGTGGTCGGAGCTGATGGAGCTGGAGAAAAAAGCGGTGGCCGGGTACCTCGCCTTTGCCAACTTTTTCGTCGATGTGCCGGAGATCATGAACCGCGTGCGCGAATGGAAGTTCCCGCAACTGCCTTGGGAGCATGGGAATCCGTTTCTGTTCCTCTACACGCGGACGTTCCTGCGCCAAAGCGAGTACTTCGGTATCGCCGTGCGGATCACGCTGACGGCGTTTGTTGGGCTGTTTTTTGTCACCAACGTCTGGATCGGGCTCGGCGTCTACCTGCTCGCCTTGTACGTGACCGGCAAGCAGATGCCGAACATGGCGACGGAGCGAAAATACCCCGATGTAATGGAACTGTACCCGCTGGAGGAAGAAGCAAAACTGAAAGGCTACTCCCAACTGGCATTCGGCGTGATGGTCGTGCAAAGCGTCCTGCTGTTCCTCCCCGCGCTGATCGCAGGACTGCCGTGGTGGTATTTGCCTGCCGGGCTGGCGCTGGCGTATCTGCTGGCGTTTTATGATCTGCCCACGCGCTTTCGGGAACGGATGGAAGAGAAAAAGGAGTGAGAAGATGATATTTCCACCTTTGCCCGTGCTGATCACTTGGCTGCTGTCAAGCGTTGCATTTGCTGCACTGATTGTCTATTTGATTCAAAGATTTGCGAAGCGCTAAACTCTCAAAGAAAAAAAGTCCTGAGCTATACGCTCAGGACTTTTTCTGTCGACAGCACTTGGCGGATGATCTCCAGCGCCTGGTCGATGTCTTGTTCGGTGATGCCAGAATGGGTCACAGCGCGGATGCGGCCGTGGCCGAGCTCGGCGATGTTCAGGCCGGCTGCGTAGCACTCTTCCACAAAACGCTGCCAGGTGAAGCCTGCTGCCGTCACGCGGAAGAAGACGATGTTGGTCGGGACGTCCATGTCCACTTCGATGCCCGGGGTCTCAGCGAGACCGGCTGCCAGACGGCGGGCGTTGGCATGGTCGTCGGCGAGGCGGTTGACCATCTTCTCCAGCGAAATGATCCCCGCCGCTGCAAGCAGGCCGGATTGGCGCATGCCGCCGCCAAGCATTTTGCGCAGGCGGTAGACTTTCTCGATAAACTCAGCCGTGCCGACAACCATCGAGCCGACCGGTGCGGACAGGCCTTTGGAGAGGCAGAACTGGATCGAGTCGGCATACTGGGCAACTTCCGCCACCGGTACGTCCAGCGCGATCGACGCGTTGAAAATGCGCGCGCCGTCCATGTGCACCGGCAGGCCTTTGCTTTTCGCGAATGCCTGCACTTCCGCCAAGTAGGACAGCGGCAGCACTTTGCCGCCCATGCGGTTGTGCGGGTTCTCGATGGTGATCAGGGACGGGAGTGCGAACTGCGGGTCGGTCGTGTCGTCCGGGAACGCTTTTTCCAGATCTTCAATCAAGAGGCGTCCGTCCGGCTGAGTCGGGATCGGCTCGTACATGATACCGCCGCAGACCGCTGCGCCGCCCGCTTCATAGATGTAGATGTCCGTCTCGTTGCCGACCAGCACTTTCGAGCCGCGCGGGCAATGCGCCATCAGGGACGCGAGGTTGGCCATCGTGCCGCTCGGCATGAAGATTGCTGCCTCTTTGCCAAGCATTTTCGCGGCGAGGGCTTCCAGTTGCTTCACCGTCGGGTCTTCGCCGTAGATGTCATCGCCGAGCGCGGCCTTGGGGATCGCTTCGAGCATTTCTTGCGTCGGCAGCGTGAATGTATCACTGCGCAATTCAATCATGGGGTAAGCCTCCTTGTGCATGAGCTGCGATTTAGTTCTTGATGACCGATTCTTCCAGCACAACTTCGATTTTTTCGATCGCCGTTTCCAGCGTTGTTACAGTCTCTTCATAGGTACCCTCTTTGACGATCACCGAACCGAGGCGGTGATAAGCGTTTTGCGGCGGCTGGACAGCTGCGCCCGGCTTGCCGGTGACGATCACTTGCTGCACGCCGGCAACGTTTTGCGCCGCTTCTGCGCCACGGATTTCACTGAGCACGCCCACTTCCGGCGCCATGATGAACTTGATGCCCGCGTGGCCGGAGTACTCGACGACGAGGTCTTTCGGACCGTCGACCGAGCAGCGGATCTGCTGTTCCAGCATGTCCACACCTGTCGCGAGGCGAATCAGTTCCGGGATCATCCCGCCTGCCAGACGAGCGTTGATCTCGATGATCTTCGCGCCTTCCGGGGTCAGTTTCAGCTCGGTGTGGGTCGCGCCGTTTTTCACCCCGACTGCGGCCAGCGCTTTGATGACGGTGGAGCGAATCTCTTCTTCCACATCAGACGCCAACTTGGCCGGGAAGATATGGCGGGACTCGACGAAGTACGGGAACCCGGTCAGGCTCTTCTCGGTGATGCCGATGCAGGTGGTCTTGCCTTCCCACGTGAACATCTCCACAGAAAATTCCGGCGCGTCCACATACTCTTCGATCAGCACGGTGCCTGCGGTGGCTTGGCCGCGCATGTTGGTGGTGACCGACAAAATCTTCAGCGTGTGCGCTTCAACTTCTGCCAGCGTGTTGCAGAGCATTACATCATTGGAGCCGGAATCGTCGGCCGGCTTGACCACACACGGCACCGGCACGGTCGCCAACGCCTGTTCGAGGTCAGCTTGTCCCCGAACGATCGCAAAACGCGGCTGACCTACGCCTGCTGCCGCCAACGCCTGGCGGGTCAGGGACTTGTTGCGTGCGGTGCGCATCGCTTCCGGCGGGTTGCCCGGCAGGCCGTAGTGGGTCGCGAGCGTCGCCACCGCTTCGAGGTAGAACTCGGAGGTGGTGGCAAATCCGCAGATCTCGTCGACCCTAACGTTTGCTTCGATTGTCTTTTTCAGCTCATCGATGCTGTTGGTGTCACAGACGATCACTTCGCTGCCGGTCTCTTCCAGACCGAGATAACGCTCTGGCTTGTTGCACAGGAAAATCGGCGTCAGGCCCCAGCTCACCGCTTTTTTCAGGGCGAGCATGCCGGTGCCGGTGGTGTTAGATTCAACGAACAGCAGTTTCTTCTTCATGTTGGGCGGCTCCTTTAGCTTCGATCTTGGAATAGGACCAGGAGGTGACGACAGTGTCATAGGACACGTGCGCCGGGTCGTCCGGCAGGCGCAGCGTGTTGACGCCTTTCTCGATGCGGTACGCTTCGTTGTAGATCGAATCTACATAGCGGTCGCCGCGATCCGGGAAAATGGCGAGAATCTTCGTGTTTTCATCAACTTGCGACGCGATCCAGCGTGCCACAGCAAAGACGGAACCGGAGGAGTTCCCGGCGAAGATCTTCTCTTCACCCGCCAACTGCAACGTCGCCGCAAATGCTTCCTCGTCGTTCAGCCAGTGAATTTCGTCCATCACGGCAAAATCGACGTTGGGAGCGACCAGCGAGTTGCCGAGGCCGCCTTGCAGACGCTTCGGGTTGTCCGGCTGGCCGAAGATGACCGAGCCGGCCGCATCGACAGCGACCACTTTCAAATTCGGATTGAACGCTTTCAAAGCGCGGGCCGAGCCGGACAAGGAACCGCCGGAACCAACCGCTGCGACGAGGATGTCGACATGGCCGATGTCTTCCATCACTTCGGCTGCCAGCTCTTTGTACGCGCCAGGGTTGTCCGGGTTCTCATACTGGCGCGGCCAGAACGCGCCGGGATTGTCCTCGAGCAGCTGGTGCAGCAGTTCGAGGCGGGACCCTTGCCAGCCGCGATCCGGGGACATTTTTTCCACGATGTGCACTTTGCAGCCCAGCGAAGTCAGCTTGGCTTCGGTGATCGGGTCGATGCGCGGGTCGGTGACGATGTGCACCGGGTGCCCGAGGTAGGTGCCGACGATCGCCACGCCTGCTGCCATCGTGCCGGAGGAGCTTTCGATGATCGGCGCGCCGTCTTTCAGGATGCCTTTCTTCTTCGCTTCGAGGATCGAGTTTTTCGCCACGCGGTCTTTCATCCCAAACGGGTTGAGCAGTTCCAGCTTGGCATAAACCTGACCAATGGCCCGGTCGTTCAGGCGCAGTTTGACGAGCGGGGTTTTGCCGATTGCATCGATGATATCTTGACGGAGCATGAAGTCCAGTCCTTTCTTCGATAGGGGTTCTGTCAGCAAGAAACTCTTTCAGCAAGAATTATTTCAGCAGCTCTTCCACTTGAGAAAACGCGTGTTGCACAGCTTGTTTGCGCTCATTGATCCCTTGCAGCAACTGCCCGGTCTCCGCTTCCTGCACGGCGAGCAGGTCGCGCATGCGCTGCGGATTGGTCGCGCCGACCGACTTTTTCACGTGCAGGTTGTAGTCGGTGTCGAACGCCTGGCGCAACTGTTCTTCGCTCAGAGTTGCTTTCAAGCCCAGCGCATCGGCAGCCGCATGCAGCAGCGAGATGTCCACTTGCGTCGGCTTGAGCCCTTTTTCGATTGCTGCGGTGATGTAGCGGCCGGCGAGGACTTGCGCTTTGCGGTACGGCACACCGCCGTGCAAAGCCAGCATGTTCGCCAGCGTAAAGCCGCCAAAATACTCGCGTTCGCAGATCGCACGCATGCGCTCTTCTTTGAAGCTGAGGTTCTCGATGACGGAGGTGAACAGCTTGAGCGCCGAGCGCATCGTCTTGAACATCGTCAGGACGTTCGAGCCTGCTTCTTTCGACGTTTCGACGAGGTTGGTGTACCCGGTGCTGCGCTGCGCAAACGCGAAGTCCATATAGTACGCGGAGATATGTGCGATGCGGCCGCGAATGCGCTCGAGGATCGGGAAGTTTTTCTTCTGCGGCATGGCAGACGAAATGCCTGCGAGCTGGTCCGGCAGGTCGATCAAACCATATTCAGTGCTGCCCCACGCGATCAGGTCGGTCACGACGCGGGAGAGATTGATCGAGAACGTGGACAGCTCAGCGGCGACGCGCAAGCTCCACTCGCGGTTGGCAACCCCGGTCAGCGCGTGGCGCACCGGTTCGTGGAAGCCAAGCAGGTCGGACATGCGCTGCTGGTTCCAGCCCAGTTCCAGTCCGGCCATCGCGCCCGAGCCGAGCGGGCAGCGGTTGATGTCATCATAAACGGCAGTCAGGCGGGCGATCGTCTTCAGCACCTGCTCATTGACGGCAGCGAGGTAAAATCCGGGCGAGATCACTTGCGCGGACTGGTAATGCGTGTAGCCCGGCATCGGCAGGTCGACCGTGTTTTCCGCCAGTTGGTGCAAAGCGGCGGAAAAACGGAACAGTTCGTCGATCACCTGCAAGAGCTGATCGCGGCCAAACATGATCTGCGCACAAGCTTGAAAATCGTTGCGGCTGCGGTCCATATGCCACGCCGGCGCTTCCTGCGTCATCCGCGTTTCAACGAAACGCTCGATGGCAAAGGCGATGTCCGACATGTTGGCTTTCGGATCGGCGGTGATCGTCTCCGAGTTGATCTCGGAAAGCAACGCGCCGATCTCTTGGCGCGCTTCGGCCGATACGAGACCTAAGCGCTCATATTCGAGCGTCATCACTTTTTCCACCAAAATGTACCACGGCAAAAAGTTGTGCAGCTCATAAACAAACTGCGGCTCCAAGATCTCTTCATGCAAGAGTTGGCTTGGGCCGGAGGAAATGCGTCCGGTAAGCGCCGCTTGTTCAGGTGCGGATGGCTTGGTCATATCATTCATTCACTCCTCAGCTCGATGCGTTAGGAATTCATTTATTTGCACAATGGATATAAGTTTAGCTGTATTTGTTTAGCTCGTTTCTCCATTTCACAACATTCTACACAAGGCTTAAAAAACCTGCCAGAAACATAAAAATCAGGACCCCTATTTTAAGGGCCCCGATTCAAATTGAAAATCATCTTCGGTCAGCGTCATCAACATCGTTTTGTCGATCTCACCTTCCATTTGCGCGAGGCGGGTGGAAAGGTTGATCTTGGCGCGCTCCAGCACATTTTCCGCCAGACGGCCGTTGCCGAAGTCCGGCCCGGCGAGCGAACATTCGCGGATGAAGCAGCGCCAGAGCTTCTCTTCCGCTTCCGGGGTGATCTCGTAGCGGGAGCGTTCCGCTTTGCGCTTGACGATCTCGACGAGGTCGCTGGCGTTGTAATCGGGAAAATGCAGGTGGAAGCGGATGCGGCTTTTCAGGCCGGGGTTGAGCTTGAGCAGGTCTTCCATCTCTTGCGTGTACCCGGCGAAAATGACGGCGAGCAGGTCTTTTTTGTCTTCCATCTCTTTGATCAAGGTGGCAAGCGCTTCTGCGCCAAACTCTTCGCGCTTGCTGCGGGCGAGGGCGTACGCTTCGTCGATAAACAGGATGCCGCCAGTGGCTTCGCGGATCTTGTCGCCCGTCTTCAGCGCAGTCTGGCCCATGTAGCCGGCGACGAGATCTTTGCGCGACGCTTCAACAAAATGGCCTTTGGGCAGCAGGCCCAGCACGCGCAGGATGCGTCCCAGTAGGCGGGCGACCGTCGTTTTGCCGGTGCCGGGGTTGCCGGTGAACGCCATGTGCAGAGTGAGCGGGCTGTCTTCGAGCCCGTAGGCGGAGCGCTTCTGCTCCATCGCCAGCACCGCGCTCATCTGTTTGACGACGCGTTTGACTTCTTCGAGCCCAACCAGGCTGTCGAGGTCGCGCAGCACGTCGTCGAGCGTTTCCGCATCGGGCAGCGAGCTGTCGTGAAAATCTTCGGCGGTCAGCGTGCTGTAGGCGTCGGGCGCAGGCTCGGCGCTCTGCGTTTTGGCGTGGACGGCGTGGTTGATCTTCGCTTTCTCCAAGAGATTGCGGATCGTGCGGGCGTTGCCAAACGTTTCATCGAGCTTCTCGCGGAGGGCGCGGCGCAGCAAAGTGTCTTTTGCTTCCGGCGTGAGTTGGTAGTGGTCCTGCTCGGCGAGGTGGTCGGCGATGGCGAGCAGTTCGGCGTCGGAGTAGTCCGGGAAGTCGACGTGGAACGGGATGCGTTCGCGCAGTCCTTGGTTAAAGGTGAAAAATTCGTCCATCTGCTTCTTATAGCCGGCGACGATGACGACGAGGTCTTCGCGGTGGTCTTCGAGCAGTTTGACCAGCCCGTTGATCGCGGTCAGGCCAAAGTCTTTGGCGGAGTCCTTTTTGTACAAGGTGTACGCTTCGTCGATGAAGAGCACGCCGCCTTGGGCGCGTTTGGTGTATTTGGTCAGGTTTTGCTCGGTGTGGCCCATGTAAGCGCCGACGAGGGCGCTGCGGTCGACTTCGACGACGTGGCCCCGGCTGAGCAGCCCAAGCTCTTTGTAGATCCGCCCGATCATGCGAGCGACAACCGTTTTGCCGGTGCCGGGGTTGCCGAGGAAGGCCATGTGCAGGGTCGGCGGTTTGCGGGTGATCCCGAGGGCGGTGCGGCGCTCTTTTTCAAAAGCGGCGAACTGGGCGATGTCGCAGATCTGCTTTTTCACATGCGCGAGGCCGGGCAGGGCGTGCAATTCTTCCAAGGCGGATGGCTTCGGCGGTTGTGTCGTGTCGGCGGCAAGGTGTTCGGCGACGTCGGGCAGCAGGTAGGCGGGAGGGTTGGCCGGGAGGTTGGCAGGTGCTTTTTGCAGCTCATCTGGCAGGTCGGCCGGGCGATCCGGGTGGCGCTGCGTGTTGCCCATGCTGTCCAGAGACGCCGCTTTCTCCTGTTTCGCCCGCGAGTTCAGGTGCAGTTCGGCAAAATCATCCTCGCTGCTGTCGCTGAGCAAGGTGGAGCGCTTGCTGCGTTTTTTGTCGGGTGAGTTCTTGAGCTGGGTGCTTTTCCAGGGGGCGGTGTCGTCCGGCTTGGAGGCAGCTTTGTTGGCGGCGATGTAGAGGTTGGTCAGCGGATACGGCTTGATGGTGAACTCGCGCTGGACGCCCGCTTTGGCGGAAGGCGCTACGGTGGCAAAGCTGACCGCATTTTGCCCGGACAAGGTCACGTGCAGCTTGCAGCGGGCGGGCAGTTGGGACAGGCGGTTAAACAGCGCCGTGCGCGGCCAGAGGTAGAGGCCGGATGTGCGGGAGTCGACCGGATAGGCCTGGTCGTGCACCGTGATCGTGCCGCCCGCTCCCCCGCCGACGCGGATGCGCAGGGCGGTGTCGGTGCACAGCTCCAAGGATCGGCAGAGCGGCTGATGATCGGGGATGACAAAGCGCACCGCCGTTTCCGAATCGGAAGGCTGTTTGAGGATGGGCAGCGCTTTTTTGACGAGCTGGTTGGGGAGCAGGAGATGCTGCTCCCCTCGTTTGATGGACAGTGTATTTTTCCGCACGGTGAGGGTGACGTCCCGCTCGCTCTGCTGCGCAAACAAGTCGCCAAGCGGCGCGAGTTTGCGGGCAGTGAGTTTGCAGGTCAAGGTGCGGGTGAAAAAGTCCGTCTCCACTTCGACAGGCAGCGTGATCTTATAAAAGCTGTCGGTGTCTTCCTCCAACAGCGTAAGCGTCCGTTTGGCAGCATCGATGCGCAACAGGACGGTATGCTCCCGGTCTTTCGCGCCGGAGCGCACTGTGATGTCTTCCACCGCCGACAGCCAGTGCGCCGCGTCGACCGTTGCTTTTACTGCTTCCATAAGGTGTTGGCTCCTCCCTTTGGCATTCTCGTTGCTATAGCCTATGCCAACCCCCATGGACGGTGCAACCACGTAAAAAGGCAGGCTCCACCATCGGAACCTGCCTTTGCTTATTCTTCGATCTGCTTTTGCTGCTGCGCTTCCATGCGGCGCTTCATGAAGATGTAGGTGAAGATGAAGATGACGACCATGTAGGCCGCGTAGGTGAGGATCGAGGTCATCTTGTTGTCTTCGAAGGAGTTGCCGACAAATGCGAAGATCAGCAGGCGCGGCAGTGAACCGAGCGCTGTTGCGGCGAAGAACAGGATCCACGGCACTTTCGAGACGCCCGTCAAAATGTTCACCACCTGCGTCGGCACCACCGGGACGATCCGCACGGCGATGATGCTCAGGAACGCATTTTGCTCAAAATAGCCTTCGTACTCTTTCGCCTTGGGATACTTGTCCAAAATCCCCTGTGCCCACGAACGGAAACCGTAGCGCGCCATTAGGAACATGATCGTCGTGCCGACCAGCGCTCCGCAGAGCGTAATGCCTGTGCCAAGCACAGTGCCAAACACCGCTCCGATCACACCGACCAAAAGAAGCGCCGGCACCACCGGGAAAAACACAATGATGCTGTACAGCAGAATCGACACCAGAACTGCCAACCAGCCGCCCGCTTCGATGATGTCCATAAACGGATCTTTGTACTGATAACCTAATACGATGATTGCAACGAACAAGACGGCAATCAGAACCTTTTTCACCAAAAGAGTCGTTCCCCTTCCTCTTAGCTCGCCCTGGCATTCAGCCTCCTCAAGAGAAGCGCTATCACAGCAGCATGAAACAGGATGCCAACACTGATATACAACCAGTATACACCCTCACCCGCACCGCTTGCCAGAAATGCTTTCACCGCCCAAAAGGTCGGCAGCACCCCGGCCGCCCAGCCCAACGGCCCTTCCAGAAAATACGCCGCAATCGGCGCCACAAACAAGATCCCGCACGCCTTTGACACCGCCAAGCCTTCGACCTTGTTCCCGGCAAACGCCCCCATCAACAGCGCCACCATCGGCGCCTCCAGCGCAAACACCAGCACCGTCGGCAAGATCCTGCCAAGCTCCGGCGCCTCTACCCCGGCCATCGCGAACCCGGCCAGCGAAAACAAAGTCGACAGCACCACCGGACTCAGCAGCCGGTACCCCAGATACCCCATCTTCCCAAGCGGCGTCACCGCCAAAAAGGCCAGCACCCCTTCATCGCGATCCTCCAGCAGCAAAAATCCGACCAGCAGCCCCAGCATCAGCGGCGTGCCGGACAGCAAAAAGCTCATCAAAAAGAGATCATGCCCGGTCAGCACAAGCCCCAGCTTCTCCCGCGACAACGTGTCGGCAAACGGCACGCCAAACCGAATTCCCAGCGCCATCAGCACCGGAGCGAGCATCGACATCAACAGCACCGGGTCGCGCGTCACCTGGCGCAGATCGCCCAGCGTCAAAGCGGCCATCTCCTTCATCCTACTTCCCCCCGATCTTCAAGATGATGTGCCGGTAAAAGGCCCGGTGCGCCCACGCGTACGCGATCCCGATCCACACGAGCAGCACCGCTGTGGCAACCGCCAGCTCCCAAGCCGGCTTTTGCGCAAATGCCGCCCCGATCAGCGTCATCGCCGCTTCGGTCGGGAACACTTTCATCCACGGCGTCACCCACAGCCCAAACACGTTCGCCATCGGCACAAACAGCACGGTCAAGAACAGCGACGAGGTCAGCAGAAAACCATTCACCGTCTTCACCCGCACCGCCAGCGTCACCCCAAGCAAGGTGAAAAACGCCGACGACAGCACCACCCCCGTCAAAAGCGGCACCGCCGCAAAACCCGCGCCAAATGAAAACAAGGTCACCGCCAGGCTCGATGCCACCGCGAGCAAACCAAGCGACAGCACTTTGGCCAGCAGATACTCCCGGATCTGCACAGGCGTCACGAACAGATTTTCCAAAATGCCCTGCCCGCGCTCCAGCAGCAAGATCCCGCCAATAAAGAAAAAGCCCAGCACCCCCGGATCGGCCGAGATCAACACCACCGCCGACACGCTGCCCATCCACTCCGGCACATTGTGCAAAAACAGCACATAGACCGTACAGACCAGCAGATACGCATAATAAAACCCATGCCGCAGCTGAAACCGCACATCCTGCCGCACCGCAGCCCACGTTCGCATCCCGCAACCTCCTCCAGTAAACATACCGCACTCATCAAATCGATTCACAGCCCTGCCTACCTCACTGCCTTGCTAAATTCACTGCTTCGCTCACCATACTGCCCGGCTATCTCTGACGCATCATCCACGCCACAGCGTCCGGCACCCATCGTTTGCCTGCCCCCGAACCTCCTATGCCAGCCTTTTCCCCGTCACTTCGAGGAAGATATCCTCCAGCGACGCCTCCTGCGTGTGCAGGGTCAGCACGTCCTTTTCCTGCAGCAAGCGAAGAAACTCCCGGTTCACGCCTACATCGGCCAACGCAAACTCGCTGGCATGGATCGTCCCCTCCTCGCGGTACTCCAGACGCACCACCTTCCGCGACCGGCCGATCATCAACTCGCGGGGCGAATCGATCAGCTTGATCCCCCCGTCGACCAGAAACGCCACCCGGTCGCACAGCTCGGCCGCCGCATTCATGTTGTGCGTGTTCAGCACGATCGTCTTGCCCGCCGCTTTCTGCTCCATCATAAAATCCTTGATGATCTTGCTGTTCACCGGGTCCAGCCCCGAAGTCGGCTCATCCAGAAAGATCAGCTGCGGCCGGTGCAGAAACGCCCGCACAAAATTCAGCCGCATCTTCATCCCCTTCGAAAAATCGGCCACGCGCACCTGCGCGCTTTCCAAGAGCCCGACACGCTCAAGCAGCACCAGCGGGTCTTCCGTCTCGCCCTTGTACAGCGAAGCAAAAAACTGCAGATTCTCCAACACCGTAAACTTTCCATAGAAATTCGGAAACTCAAACGCCACCCCGATCTTTTCAAAAAAGTCCCCGCGCACCGTCCGCAACTCCTGCCCCAGCGCCCGCACATCCCCTTGATACCCTTTCAAAATCCCGATCAAAATCTTCTGCGTCGTGCTTTTCCCTGCTCCCGACGGCCCGAGAAAGCCAAAGATCTCCCCCCGCCCGATCGCAAACGACAGCCCTTTGAGCGTCTCTTCCTCCTGCCCCGGATAGGAAAACCGCAACCCTTTGACCTCGATCACAACACTTCCCCTCCCTTTCGCATCAGCCCGACCGCCAGACACTCCGCCAACAGCTCTTGCGTCTCCGCAAAAATCTCCTCCCCGATCTCCTTCTTGTGCAAGGAGGTCAGGAAAAACGCCCGCACCGCCCCCGTCGCCGCTTCCGCACTTACGCCCTGCATGTACCCGGCCGCCTGCCAGGCCCGAATCAGCGGCGCAAACGCATCTTCATCCGCCGCGATGTGCTGCTCGATCAGCTCTGGCGGCAATTTGCGCACCATCAGCTCATACTCGTCTTCCAGAAACACGCGCCGCAAAATCGCATTCTCCTCCACCAACTGCATGCCGTGCAGCAGAAACCGCTTAAACTGCTCCTTCCCCGGCTCGCCGTGCGCAAAGACATCCGCCTGCAGGCGCGCTTTCAGCGTTTGTTCCTCCTCCTGCAAGATTTCGAAATACAGCTCCTCCTTGGAGCCAAAAAATAAATAAAACGACCCTTGGGCAATCCCCACCGCCGCGGTTAGCTCGCGGATGTTCGTTTTCTTCAATCCATATTGATGAAACAGCTCCCGGCCCTTTTCCAACAGCCGTTCGCGCAACAGCTCTTTTTCGCGGTCCTGAAATGCTTTGACCATCTGCCATCCTCCTACCCATGAACCTATGAACGGAATTATTTTTCGTTCATAGACACAATATATGCTTCCTGTCAGACATTGTCAATCCCAAAAGATCAGGGAGTTCCCTGAGAGCTTTCCCGCCCCCTGCCCGCTATACTTTGAATAAGAGGAAAAACAGAACAGGAGGTGCGGTCAATGCTGAACGTGCAACAGAACATCCAAAAAGAGCTGGATGCGTTTCGGATCGACATGAGCGCCGACTTTGTCGCCATCGCGCTGACAGACCCGTCGGCACACGCCATCCGCTTTCAATACGTCTCCGGCAACCGCAATGAACGGTACAAGCGCATCGTGCTGCGTCCGGGCAAAGGCGTGGCCGGCAAAGTCATCCGCATGGGCCGCCCGCTTTTGATGCAGTTCACCGAACCCCAAAGCCTGGACGACCCGCGCGAATATCCGATCCTGCTCGCCGAAGGGCTGAAATCGCTGGTCGGCGTGCCGATGGAAGCGGAAGACGGCCGCGTGCCGGGCATGATGCTGGTCGGCTGCCGCTGCTACCGCGAATTTCATCAACATGACGTCGCAGCCATCTCGAAAAAAGCGAACGAACTGAAAAAGTGGATACTCAGCGGAGACACAACTGTGTATAGTAAGGAAAAAGGGCACGAGGGAGTGAACCCGTAGCATGATTCCTTTGCAGATCTCATCTTCGTTTTTAGAATCGCTGTTCCAAAACGTCAGCGACGCCATCCTCGCCATCAACCGGGACGGCATGATCATCGCAGCCAACCGCTCTTTTGAAGCGATGTCCGGCTACACGGTGCAAGAGCTGGTCGGCAACATCAACCTGTGCGATGTCTGCATCGGCATGGCGACCTGCTCCGAAGAGATGACCTGTGTGGAATGCTTCGCCAAACGCCAGAAGTTGCCGTCGTTTCAAATGTTCGTCCGCACCAAGAGCGGTGAAGAACTGCCTGTCGCCGCCTCTTCGACGCGCCTGCCGACCGAAGGCGATGAGGCGCTGGTGCTGATTTTGCGCGACATCACCGAACAGCAGCGCGTGGAGCGGGAACGCCACCAGCGCCAGTTGACCAACTATGTGATCCAGGCACAAGAAGAAGAGCGCAAACGCATCTCCCGCGACTTGCACGACGGGATTGGACAAGCGCTCTATTCGATCATGGTTGGCCTGCGCGTCGTCAACCAGTTGCAGCTAGAGAGCCAAGTCAAGGCGCACCTCGACGAAGTGCAGCAGCTCACCTCGCGCACGCTGGAAGAGGTGAAAAACCTGTCGGTCGAACTGCGCCCGTCTGCGCTCGATGACCTCGGGCTGGTGCCGGCGATCCGCTCGTATCTGAAACGATTTGACGAGACGTTTGGCATCCAGTCGGAGCTGACCGTAAACGGCAAGCGCCGCCGCTACCCGTCGGTGGTGGAGACGGCGTTGTACCGCATTTTGCAGGAAGCGATGACCAATGCGGCGAAATACGCCGATACTGACCAATTGTTTATCACGCTGACCGACGCGGACGACAACATCGAACTGCGTATCGTCGACAAAGGCGTTGGCTTTGACCCCGAGCATCTGCGGATCAAAGGCACCGGGCTGGGGCTGTTTGGCATGCGCGAGCGCGCCTCGCTGCTTGGCGGCTCGGTGCGCATCGATTCGGTCGAAGGCGTTGGCACGCGGATCGAAGTGAGCATTCCGCTCGATGAAAAAGGAGGGCCTAAGTATGTCCATTCGTTTGTTGATCGCCGATGACCACGCGATCGTCCGCTCCGGGCTGTCGATGCTGATCGGCTCGCAGTCCGACATGGAAGTGATCGCCACGGCGGCCGACGGCAAAGAAGCGGTCGACAAGGCGCTCGACCTGCGCCCGGACATCGTGCTGATGGACCTCAGCATGCCGCCCGGCGAAAACGGCCTGTCCGCCACATCCAGGCTGAAAGATGCAGCGCCGGAGATCGACATTCTCGTGCTGACGATGCATGACGACGAGGAGTATCTGTTCCGCGTCCTGCAGGCCGGCGCGTCCGGGTATATTTTGAAAAGCGCCCCCGATCTTGACCTGATCAACGCCATCCGCACCGTGCATTCCGGGGCGGCCTACCTGCATCCGACGGCGACCAAGTCGCTGATCGCCGAGTTCCTGCAGCGCGTGCAAAAAGGCCAGGACGTGGAGAACTTCCATGTGCTGACCGACCGCGAACAGGAGATTTTGCAATACATCGCCAAAGGCTACTCCAACAAAGAGATCGCCGAGCAGCTGATCGTCTCCGTGAAGACGGTCGAGACGCACAAGTCGAAGATCATGGAGAAGCTGCAGATGAAAACGCGCCCCGAGCTGGTGCGCTATGCGCTGAAAAAAGGCCTGCTCGATTTTGAATAGGACGATCTTGACCAGAACGCCGTCTCCTCCGGGAGACGGCGTTCTTTTTTCCCTGCGATGAGATTCAGGGAGTTCCCGCACCTGCTATCGGGGAGTTCCCCGATACCTGCCCGCCCGATCAGAATCTATACTCAAAGTATGAAATCCGTTACGAATTCACCGGAGGGAGGAAGCCAAGATGGCACAGATTCAGAAGCAGACGGACACCAAGCAGAGCTTGCCGGTCAAGCCGCAACAAGAGGAAGAAGTTTCCCTGCGCGGCACGTTTGCATCGGTCATGATTTTAGGAATCTTGATCATCCTCAGTTGGCTGAGCGCATTTTTCCTCTTCCTGGAGCGGCAATAAGCGACCGCCGGGGAAGAGATTGAAGGGGAGGAACACTTCATGCACTTGCATAAATTTGAAAAAATCTGGCTGGTCTTTGGCGGCGTCACCTTGGTGGCCTTTCTGATCGTGTTGGGCTTCAACGCCTTTTCGCACGGTCACCATCCGCCAAGCGACCTGACCCGCGTCGAACCGGCGATGGTCGACCAGACCGCGCCGTTTGACAAGCCGGGCCTGGTCAAGACGGGCGACAACCAATACGACTTGAACATGCCGGCGTTCGTGTTCGGCTATGCACCAAACGAAATCGAAATTCCGCTCGGTGCGGAGATCACCTTCCACACCACGTCCAAAGACGTCATTCACGGATTCGCAATTCCGGGCACCAACGTCAACATGATGGTTGTGCCGGGCCACGTCAACTCGGCGACCACCACGTTCAAAAAACCGGGTGACTACATGATTCTCTGCAACGAGTACTGCGGAGCAGGACACCACATGATGATGGCAAAAATCGTCGTCAAATAGCAAAGGATGTGAACCACCATGCAAACCACCGCAATTCCGAAACGCGACGCCAAGATGAGCCTCGCCTACCTCGTGATCGCCTTCCTTGCCTTTGGCATCGGCGCGATCGCAGGTCTCTTGCAAGGCTTGGTGCGCGGCGGCGTGATCGAGCTGCCCGATTGGTTAAACTACTATCAAATTCTTACCGCCCATGGCGTCTTGATGGCACTGATCTTTACCACTTTCTTTATCATCGGCTTTATGTATTCCGGCATCTCCAAAACCACCGGGGGCCTGAGCAACTTCTCATTCAAAGCAGGCTGGATCGGCTGGGCGATGATGTTCTTTGGCACCTCGATGGCGACCGCCGCCATCCTGCTCAATGAAGCATCGGTTCTTTACACCTTCTATGCACCGCTGAAAGCAACACCTTGGTTCTACGTCGGCGCAGCACTGCTCGTCGTCGGCAGCTGGGTCGCCGCGCTCGGCATGCTCGTCAACTATGCCAAATGGCGCAAACACAACCCGGGCCAAGTATCGCCGCTCTTCGCTTTTATGACGGTGGCGACGCTGGTGCTCTGGCTGATCGCAACTTCCGGCCTCGCCGTGATGGTCTTGTTCCAGCTCATCCCGTGGTCGTTCGGCTGGGTCGCAGAAGTCAACATCCTGCTCTCCCGCATGCTGTTCTGGTTCTTCGGCCACCCGCTGGTCTACTTCTGGCTGATGCCGGCCTACATCGCCTGGTATGTCTGCATTCCGAAGATCATCGGCGGCAAAGTGTTCTCCGATTCGCTGGCACGTCTGGCCTTTCTCCTGCTCGTCCTGTTCTCGATTCCGGTCGGGTTCCACCATCAGCTGATGGAGCCGGGCATCTCGGAAAAATGGAAGTTTATCCACGTTATCTTAACGCTCGCTGTTGTCGTTCCGTCCCTGCTCACCGCGTTCTCGATGTTCGCAGTCTTTGAGACTGCCGGCCGCCGCAAAGGCGCAAAGAGCATGTTTGGCTGGTTCACCAAGCTGCCGTGGAAAGATGTCCGCTTCTTTGCACCGATGGTCGGGATGCTGATGTTCATTCCGGCGGGCCTTGGCGGCATCATCAACGCTTCCAACCAGATGAACGCAGTTGTCCACAACACCATGTGGGTGGTCGGCCATTTCCATCTGACCGTGGCAACTTCGGTTGTGCTGACTTTCTTCGGCATCTCCTACTGGCTGGTGCCGGCGCTTTCCGGCCGCAAGCTCACCAAGTGGGCAAACCGCCTCGGCATTTTGCAAACTTTGATCTGGACGGTCGGCATGAGCTTCATGTCCGGCGCGATGCACACCATGGGTCTGCAAGGCGCGCCGCGCCGCACCGACTTCACCACCTATCTGGACAGCGTGCTGGGCCTCTCCTGGATGCCGTACTACAAAGTGATGGCATTTGGCGGCGCGATGCTCTTCGTCGGCGGCATGCTGATGATCGGGCTGTTCCTCTACCTGCTCTGCTTCGCTCCGAAAGGCCAGGAAGAATTCCCGATCGCCGAACTGGGCGACAACCACGAACCAACTCCGCGCATCCTGGAGCGCTGGAGAGTCTGGATCGCCGTCTCGGCGGTGCTGATTCTGCTCGCGTACGGCTACCCGATCTACGACATCATTCAAAATCCCGCGCCTGGCGCTCCGCCGCTGCGCACCTGGTAATCGTTCTTTAAATAACCTCCGTCCGCGCGACGGAGGTTTTTTGCTTGACTGAAATGGTATGATATAGGAAGCCGATTCGGCACATGATAAGTTTGAGGTGGAATGAAATGACGATGTTGTCTGTTGTAAAAGATGCAGCGCAAAAGCTGACCGACGCCGCGATCACCTATCTGTGCATCGGGTCGACCGCCTTGCTCGTGCAGGGCGTGAAACTGCCGGAGCCGGATGCGGCAGAGATCTCGGTGCAGTGGGATAATTTTGACGCGGCGATCGCGCTTTGGGGCGACGGGAACCGTGAGGAGTTTAAAGGCGGCTCGAAGTTCGTCTATACGCAAGACGGCGTGACGATGGAGATCGTCTGCTTTTATAACACGGTGATCATCACCGACCCCGACCGGGTGGCTGTCGATCTCGACGGGCAGACGGTATGGGCGAAATCGGTCGCTTACTACCGCGATGCGCTGCCGGCGGATGATCCCCGTCAGCCTGCGATTGCGGACTACATAAAAGAAGGACAGCGCGCGCTGTCCGAAGCGAATGAAAAGGCATGGAACCAAGACTCATACCAAGCGTGGGTCAAGCGCTTCGGCCCGCCGGAAGAAGCAGGGCCGCGCATCGCGCACGACCCTGTGGGACGGCTGAAAACGCTGGTGCCGCATCTGGGTGAGCTGCCAGGCAAGAAAGTGCTGAACGCCCTCGGCTCGCACGGCTCGAAAGCGGTCGCCATGGCGCTGCTCGGCGCGGAAGCCACCGTCGTCGACATCTCGGAGCAGAATGCCCGCTATGCGCAGGAACTTGCCGCGGCGGCCGGCACTTCGATCCGCTACGTCATCTCCGACATCATGGAGCTGCCAGCCGAAGAGCTGACCGGCGATTATGACCTCGTGCTGATGGAGCTTGGCATTCTGCACTATTTTATCGACCTCAACCCGCTGATGGAGATTCTCGCAGCCACCCTGCAGCCGGGCGGACGCCTGCTCATCCAGGACTTCCACCCGATCTCGACCAAGCTGATCACCTCCAAAGGCAAAAAGCACAAAGTCACCGGCAACTACTTCTCCACCGCGCTGGAGGAGACGGACGTTGCCTACTCCAAGCTGCTCGACGACGGCAGTTCGCTGCAGCAAAAAGTCCGCCTGCGCAAATGGACGCTGGGCGAGATCGTCACAGCCGTTGCGCATGCCGGGCTGTTTGTGCGATTGCTGGAGGAAGAGCCCAACACGAAGATCGACGACATGGGCATTCCGAAGACGTTTACGTTGATCGCGGAGAAATTATAAAAAAGTCTGGGGTGCTTACCCCAGACTTTTTTCTGCCCATAACTTCTGCATTTCTTCGGATTTCTCTAGCAAGTCTTCCAGTTTGCCTTCCGCTTCGACCCGGCCGTCTTTGAGCAGCACGATGTGATCGGCGCGCTTCAAGGCGGCGGGGCGGTGTGAGACGACCAGACAGGTGGTGTCCGGCCGCTCGAAGACGCGCTCCCAGAGCAGCTGCTCCGTTGCTGCGTCGAGCGCGGAGGAGACGTCATCAAAAACGTACAGTTCGGCATCGCGCACCAGCATTCTGGCGGTCGCCGCCCGTTGCAACTGGCCGCCGGAAAGCTTCACGCCGCGTGCGCCGACCGGCGTTTGCAGACCGTGCTCCATCATATCGACGTCCCGTTCCAGCACGGCGGTGCGCAAGGTTTGGGCGAGGTCGGCGTGCTCTGCGGGGATGCCGAGCAGCAGGTTTTCTTCGAGCGTCTCTTGAAACAGCTGCGGCACCTGCGCGGTATAAGCGGCGCGGGGCGGGGGGAGTTCGGAGACTTTTTTTCCGTTCCAGCACACGTCGCCCGTTGGCACCACCAGACCCAGCACGGCGCGGAGCAAGGTCGTTTTCCCGGCGCCGACCCGGCCGGTGATCACGGTGAAGCTCCCTTTGGGCAAGTGCAACGAGACATCTTCCACGCCACGCCCGGATGTGGGGTAGTGAAAGGTCAGACCTTTTGTTTCGAGCAGTTCCAATTGGTCGTCAGGGTTTTTGGCGGAAAAAGGCACCTCAGGCAGCCGGCCATCCATGTAGATGTCGGCGTGCTCGGCCAGTTTTTCCGCAGCGGCGCCTTGCAGGTCGACGGCGCGTCGGGCCGACACTTCCGCCTGTTTGACGCGGGCGATCAGGCGGCCCAAAAAGTGGGTCATCTGCCCCAGCCAGTCGAGGTAGAAGATGAACAGGGCAAGGTCGCCGACCGAAAAGCTGCCGTCTTGCATCGCTCCTGCCGCGACGAGCAGGATCAGACCGGTGCCAAACCCGACCGCATTTTCAAAAATCGACCCGAGCAAGTCGGCGAACAGGCGGTCTTTGACAGCAGCTTGGCGGCGCTGTTCGTTCAGTTCTTGAAAATGCGCCGCAACCCGCTCCTCTGCCCCGGCAGACTTGATCGCACCGACCGCGTCAAACGACTCGGCGGCAAATCCGGCCACGCGCCCCGAGGTTTCGCGGCTCTCTACGCGGTATTTTTCCAAGCGCTGGGTGGCCATCGCAGCGGCTGCCATCAGCCCTAGCAGAGGCAGGCAGACGACAAGCGTCAGCGTCGGGTGGATGAAGAAGAGGATGATCAGTGCGGCGAGGGACAGCAGGGGCTTGTAGACGAGGTCGGCCGTCCAGGAGGTGAAGCCGGCGATCTCGTTCACATCATCGCGCAGCCGGAGCAGCGCGTCGCCTGCCGACTGGGGCAGGGCTTGTGCGCCCGGCTTTTGCAGCAGGTTGTGCATGACGTTGCGCCTGACCAGCGCCCCGACCGAAAACATCATCGTAAAATCCACATAGAAGCCGCCGAGCAAAACGCCGATGCGCAGGAGCAAGGTCACCACCAGCACCGCGACCAGCCCCCACGGGCCGACGCCAACTTGTGCTTCGCCGCTGACGGCGTCAAACAGCACTTTCACCACATACCCGGTCAGCAGCGGCAGTCCAAAGATCCCCGTCCACAGCACCACGTCCGCAACATACCACCCCGGACGAAAGCGCACTAACTGCCAGACTAACTTCCAAATGTTCATCCCAGCACCTCTTCCATTCCGGCGTGTTCCAAGTGCCAGAGTCTTGATCCTTCGGTGTGGCTGAGGACTTCGCGCTCGCCGAACTCGGCGACGCGGCCGTCTTCTATGACCAGCACGTCATCGACCATCCGCACGGTCGACAGGCGGTGGGCGATCACGATTGCCGTGCGGCCTGCCAAGAGCTTGCGCACCGCCTGCTCGATCAGGCGCTCGGTGGCCGGGTCGAGGCGGGAGGACGCTTCGTCGAGGATGACCAGCGCCGGGTCGCGCAGAAAGACGCGGGCGAACGACAACAGCTGCGCCTCCCCCGCCGACAGCCCGCCGCTGCCTTCGAGCAGCGTGTCCAGCCCCTGCGGCAAGGAGCGCAGCCACGCGCCAAGCCCCAGCTCTTCCAACACGTCGACGATCTGCTCCACAGGCACTTCCGGATCGAACAGCGTCACGTTGTCCCGTACCGTCCCCCGGAACAGGCGCACATCTTGCGTCACCATGCCGATCTTTCCGCGCAGCTCTTGCAAAGGCACCGCTCGCACATCCACGCCCCCGACTTTCACCGCTCCGGCGTTCGGCTCATACAGCCGCAAGAGCAGGCGGGTCAACGTCGTCTTGCCGCTTCCCGTCCGGCCCAGCACGCCAAGCGTTCGTCCCGGCTGCACGGCAAACGACACGCCTTGCAGCACCGCTTCCGAGCCGTAGCCGAACTCCACAGCTTCAAACGCCACGCCCAGCTGCCCTTTTGGCAATGTCAGTTCGCCTTCATCCCGCTCCCGGCTCTCCACCGCCATCAGTTCCCCGACGCGCTTTACGCTCGCCGCCGCTTTTTGGAAATCCTGCATCTCCTCGGTGATCTGATCGAGCGGCCCGCGCAACAGCTCCACATAAGCAAACAGCAGATAAAACGTGCCCAGCGTAATCCGCCCGCCCTCATACAGCCAGCTCCCCAAAGCAAACACCATCACATAGCCGAGGGCAAACAGTCCAACCGTCGCCGGCCACAACGCCCGACCGCGCACATACGCTGTCCGCTCCTTGCCGAGCAGCACGCTCATCCGCTCGAAGAACCTCTTCATCACATACGCGCCCGCCCCGTTCGCCTTGATCTCTTCCAGCCCGGCCAGCCGTTCGCCGAGGAACCCGTAAAACTCCGCGTTCACCTTCCTTGCCGCCACCCAATGCGGCACGGCGATCTCGCGAATCCGGTTCAACAGCCACAAAGCCCCGCAGACAAACAGCAGAAACGCCGCGCCCACGCGCAGATCGACCGTAAACAGCACCGCGACCATGCCGAGCAACAGCAGCACGTTCGCCGCCACCTTCAGCACAAAGCGCGAGAAAAAGTTCGCCATCGCCGTCACATCCCCGTCGACGCGCTCCATCATCTCGCCGGCCGTCTTCTCCTTGTGCCAGCCCAGATCGAGCCGCAGCGCATGCAAAAACAGCTCCGTCCGCAGCCGGTTCGTCGCCGTCCAGCCGACCTGTTCCGAAAGATAAGTCCCTGCCACCTGCCCGATCTGCCGGACCGCCGTCAGCGCCAAAAACAGCAACGCCGCCCAGACCAGCACGTCCAGCGCTCCGCCCAATTTGGCGGCATCAATATACTTGCGCAGCACCAGCGGACTGCCCAGTTGCAGCAGAGCACCGCCGAGCAGCAGGATGCCTAACGAAGCGACCCGTGCTTTTTGCGCCCCAAGCCCTTTTTTTAAAAAAGCTCCGTACATCCGATCTCCTCCTTTTCCTTGCTCCTCATCGTAAACTGGCAAGCCATTCGGAAAAAGGGTAAGATTTGTGCAACTGAAGTTTCACCTTTTGCGAATTGAGAGGAATGGAGCCCCATGCAACCTGTCCATCACTATATACGCCTGACCGAACACCTGCCGCACGCGGCCGTCGGACAGCCTGTCCCGATCACGCAGGACGAGATCGCCGCGATTCTCTGCTGCACCCCGCGCAACGCCAAGCTGATCGTCAAAAAGCTGGCCGAGCAGAACTGGATTCACTGGCAGCCGGGACGCGGGCGCGGCAACACGTCGCTGCTCACGTTGCAGATCGCGCCTGCCGACCTGCTGTTTTCGCTGGCACAGGAACTGGTGCGCACCGGCGACATCCGCACGGCCAGCGGGCTGATCGAGCCGTATGCTGCCGAACTGCCTGCCCTGCGCACCCGCTATGAGAGCTGGCTGAGTTCCCACTTCGGCTACCACGCGGGAGGCGCGTCCGGCACGCCAGACATCCTGCGCATCACACACTCCAACCCGCTGAATCACCTCGACCCGGCTCTGTGCATCCTGCGTTCGGAGACGCATCTGGTCAAACACATCTTCGACACCCTCGTCACACGCGACCCGGAAACAGGCGCGATCCGCCCGCATCTCGCCCATCACTGGGAGATCGGTGCAGACGGCACCCGGTACACGTTTTACCTGCGCAAAAGCGTCCTGTTCCACAACGGCACAACTTTTACCGCCCGCGACGCCGCTTTTACGATTGAGCGGATGAAGCAAGAATCGTTTTACCCGTGGATGGTCGCAGGCGTGAAAGAAGTGACCGTCCGCAACGACTTGACGCTTGAAGTGCAGCTCGACGCGCCCAATCAGCTGTTTCTGCATTTCCTGAGCAGCGAGCGTGCAGCGATTGTCCCCCAAGTCTACTGCACGCGGATCGGCGAAGACTTCGCACGCCTGCCCGTCGGCAGCGGGCCGTTCAAAGTGATCCGCAATGACGACACGATGCTGATCTTAGAAGCGTTCACTCCGTACTTCCGCGAGCGTGCGTTTCTCGACCGCATCGAGATCTGGTTTATGACCGAGCCAAGCGTTGAGGCAACCATGCAGTACAATCAGGAAAATTCCGGCTGGGCCACGTCCGGCCAGCTGGAGCGGTCGTTCCAGATGCTCACTTTTAATCTGAACAAGGAAGGGCCGCAACAGCACCCTGCCTTTCGGAAAGCGTTCGCCCTGCTGCTCGACAGACAGCAGCTGATCGCAGACCTCGGCGGTCTCCGCTCCGCACCGGCCACGCGCTTTGACGTGCGCTTGGAGCCGGAACTGACTGCATCGGACGATACGCCTCGCCACGACCCGACTCACATCCGCGAACTGCTGGCGGAAAGCGGCTATGACGGCGAACCATTGCTGCTCTCCACCTACTTTGATGACGACCACATTGAAGACGCCGAATGGTTGCAAAGCCGCTGCAGCGCGTTTGGCATTCCGCTCATCATCCGCCCCCTGCCGTACCGCGAGATGATCACCATGGAAAACATCGCCGCTTCCGACCTGATCCTCGACGGCGCGACGATGGAAGACGACACGGAGATGTCCTATCTCGACCTGCTGCTCACCCGCAGCTCCTTCCTCACCGATCACCTGAGCCCGGAACAGCGCAGCCGGAACGACCAGACGATCCGCACCCTGTTGCAAAAAGCGACCCGGTCAGAACGGCTCGCCCTGCTGCAGGAAATGGAGTCTCAACTGCTGGAACAATATGCCGTCCTGCCGCTCTACCGCTTGTTTATCACCGTCTCCACCCGCCCGGAACTGCACGGCGTCACCTTGAATTCGCAAGGCTGGGTCGATTATCGCAACTTATGGTTGAAAGAGGGTCACAGCGCAAGTAATATTTAAGAGTAAATAAGCTACAGGAGGAACCATCCATGCGCTTACGTTTTACCGGTCTGTGGCGTCATCGCGACTTTCTGAAGCTGTGGTCGGCCGAAACGATCTCGATGTTCGGCTCACAGATCACCTACCTCGCCCTGCCGCTGATCGCCGCTCTGGTACTGGGGGCAACTCCAACTCAGATGGGCATCCTGGCGGCCGCCGGGACGGTGCCGTACCTGCTGTTTGGCCTGTTTGTCGGCGCTTGGGTCGACCGTCTGCCGCGCAAGCCGATCATGCAGATCGCCAACCTGTTCCGCGCCGGGCTCCTGCTGACGATTCCGGCCGCCGCCTATGCGGATGTGCTGACGATCGGGCAGTTGTTCCTCGTCGTCTTTCTGACCGGCACAGCGACCGTGTTTTTTGATGTCGCTTCGACTTCTTATCTGCCTTCGGTGATCGCTCGCGTTGATCTGGTCGAAGGAAACAGCAAGTTTGAATTTACCAATTCGCTCTCCCGCATCACAGGACCGGGTCTGGGCGGTGCCTTGGTGCAGTTGGTCACCGCGCCGTTTGCGATCCTCGTCGATGTGGTGGGATTCCTGGTCTCATCTTTATTGCTCACCTTTATCCGCACGAAAGAGACGGTCGAACAGCCGCAGGGCGGCAAACAGAACATCTGGGGTGACATCGGGGAAGGGCTGCGCGTGGTGTTTGGCTCGCGCATCCTGCGCCCGATCATTCTGTCCACCGCCGTGTTTAATTTCTGCATGTCGCTGATCCAGCCGATCTTTCTGCTGTTTATCACCCGCGACCTCGGTCTCGCGCCGACGATGATCGGGCTGATCTTCGGCATGTCGGGCGTCGGCGCGATGATCGGCGCCCTGCTCGCCGGAAAGCTGAAACAGCGCTTTGGCGTCGGTCCTGCCATCGCCTGGGCGATCCTGTTCACCGGGATCTCGATGCTGATGAAGCTCTTCGCCGTCACCCTGCCAACCGCAGGCGCGGTGCCGCTGCTGATGGGCGCGCAGATCGTCGACATGATCATGATCGTCATCTACAACATCAACCAAGTTTCCCTGCGCATGGCGATCACGCCAAACCGCCTGCACGGGCGGATGAACGCATCGATCCGCTTTGTTGTCGTTGGCATCATGCCGCTTGGGGCGCTGGCCGGGGGCTTGCTCGGCGGTGTGGCCGGGGTGTTCAACACGATGATCATCGGCGGGGTCGGCATCATGCTCGCCGCCTGCCTCATCTTGTTCTCGCCGGTGCGCAAGATGCGCGAAGTGCCTGTTGCGCCGGAGGAAGCGGCCGCATAAGGATGGCATCGAAAAAGACTCTGCAGAATGTCTGCAGAGTCTTTTTTGTGTTTGTGTGCGTTAGACCAGTTGTTTGCACAGGCGCTGCACAATCGTTTGCACGTGCGGCGCACGGATGATCGAGTAGTGGTCAGCGTCGAGACGGGTCACCGTGACGTCGGCCAGCTCCTGCCAGCCAAGGTCGTGCTCCGATGCTTGGAACAGCTCCACGCGCACGTCGCACTGCAAAGGACGGTATGCCTGCAAAGCGGTGCGGTTGGCGCTAAACACTTCGTACAGGCGGCGGAACTGCTGCGGTGTAAGGTCAGGAAGCATACCTGCTGCAGTCACGGCAGCATACAAGGCGTCTACCGTTTGCGGGTTGAAGTCTTGCGCTTGTACTGTGTTTGGGTTCAGATCGTGCTGACCTGCGGAATCGGCGACCAGTGCCGAGTGGAAGCTTTCAGCCTGCTCTTCGGTCGGACGCAGGCCATGCTGTCCGGCGAGGTCGGCGGCAAAGGCGAGCAGGAGGTTCGGCTCCGCTTCCCCGATGCCGTCGCGCGGTTCGTAGGTGTCGAGCATCAGGAGAAATTCCACGTCCTGACCGGCGTGTTTCAGCTGGGCGGCCAACTCATATGCCACCGCGCCGCCGAAGGACCAGCCGCCTAAGCGGTACGGCCCTTGTGGCTGCACGCGGCGGATTTCGGCGGCATAACGTGCAGCCAGTTCAGGGATCGAGCGGAGCGGCGTTTCGCCCGTTTCCAGTCCCGGCGCTTGCAGGGCGTAGACGGGCATCTCGCCTTTCAGCTGGTCGGCCAGCTCGACGTAGCTCATCGCGCCGCCGCCGACCGCATGGACGAGGAAGAGCGGTGCAGAGCTTCCCTCCGTTTGCAGCGGCACCAGCACAGAAGTTGCGGACTGCATAGCTTCTTGATCGCCTAGCAGCAGAGCCAATTTTTCCACGGTGCGGTGCTCGAACAAGACGGACAAAGGCAACGTGCGGGCAAATTCCTTCTCGATCAGCGCCATCAGACGCAGGGCGAGCAGCGAATGTCCGCCGAGATGGAAGAAGTCGTCGTGCACGCCCGCCTGCTCCACGCCAAGCAGCGTCGAGAAGAAGCCGGCCAGCGTCTGCTCGGCGGCGGTGCGCGGCGCGAGGTACGGCGTCTCGCGGTCGCTCTGCGCTCCTTCCGGCGCAGGAAGCGCTATGCGGTCAACTTTGCCGTTTGGCGACAAGGGCAGTTGGTCGAGCACGACAAAGGCGGACGGCACCATATAGTCGGCGAGCGTGGTCTGCAGGTGAGCGCGCAGATCGCTTGCCGACAGCTTGATTGCTCCGGCAGGCACGACGTAACCGACGAGGCGCTTGTCGCCGTTTTGCTCCAGCGCGGTGACCACCGTTTCACGCACCTCGGAGTGTGCGAGCAGCGCCGACTCGATCTCGCCAAGCTCGATGCGGAAGCCGCGGATCTTGACTTGGAAGTCGAGACGGCCGAGGTATTCCAGCGCACCGTTTGGCAGCCAGCGGGCGAGGTCGCCCGTCTTGTACAGGCGTCCGTACGGCGTCTGGATGAAGCGCTCCGCCGTCAGCTCCGGACGGTTGTGGTAGCCGAGCGCCAACTGCTCGCCGCCGATGAACAGCTCGCCCGCCACCCCGACCGGGACAGGCAGGAGGTGTTCGTCAAGCACGTGCATCGCCGTGTTGGCGACAGGGCGGCCGATCGGCACCAGCTTCAAGACGTTGTCCGGCTCGCACTCCCAGTAGGTGACGTCGACCGATGCTTCGGTCGGGCCGTAGAGGTTGTGCAGGCGGCAGGACAGCTTTTGGAAAAACTTTTCCTGCAGATCGTACGGCAACGCTTCGCCGGAGCACATCACCTGGCGCAGCGTGGAGATCGTGGACAGCTCCTGCTCTTCCAGGAACAGTTGGAGCATCGACGGCACGAAATGCATCGTCGTGATCCCTTGCCCGTTGATCAGATCGAGCAGGTAGCGGCTGTCTCCGTGTCGGCCCGGCTCCGCAACGACCAGCGCCGCGCCGGTCATCAGCGGCCAGAAGAACTCCCAGACCGAAACGTCAAACGAGAACGGCGTCTTCTGCATCACGCGGTCGGACGGGGTCAGACCGTACTGCTCCTGCATCCAGAGCAGACGGTTCGCGATGCCGCGGTGCGGGACGAGAACGCCTTTCGGGTGGCCGGTGGAGCCGGAGGTGTAAATCATGTAGGCCGGATCGTCCAGTCCGGCCGCGTCGGCGAGGTCTTCACCCGCGCCTTGGGTCAGGTCGAGCAGGTCGACACACAAGGTCTTACCTTTCGCCGCAGAGAAGCGGTCTTCAAGGTGCGACTGAGTGAGCAGCACTTCCGGCGTCGCGTCCTGCTGCATGAAGGCGAGGCGTTCGGCCGGATAGTCCGGGTCGAACGGCACATAAGCGCCGCCAGCTTTGAGGATCGCAAGCAGGGAAGTGACCATCTCGATGGAACGCTCCATCGCCACACCGACCAGACAGCCGCGTGTGACGCCTTGCGCCTGTAACAGACGGGCGAGGCGGTTGGCGCGTTGGTTCAGCTCGGCATAGGTCAGCGCGGTGTCGCGGAAGATGACCGCTTGCCCTTGCGGAGTGCGTGCGGCCTGCGTTTCGATCAGGCGGTGCAGCGGCTGGAGATCATAGTCGCGTGCCGTATCGTTAAAGCCATGCAGCAGCATGTGTTCGTCGTAGCTGAGCAGGTTGGCTTTTGCATAGTGCGCCTGCGGGTCTTGCGCCATGTCGCGCAGGGCAAATTCATAGTAGCGTGCCACGCGCTGCATCTGCTCCCCGGCAAATTCGGAGGCATCCCAGCGAACTTGCATTTTCAGCTGCGCGGTGGTCAGGTCTTGCGAGCATTCCACGCCAAACGCGAAGTTGGTGTCGGCGGTGGCGTGGAAGTCGACCACTTCGACTTCTTGCACTTCCTGCAGGGCTTCGTAGACGTGGAAGTGAGTGTAGTTGAAGGCGGCTTCGAACAAGGGTTGCCCGCCGAGCTCCTGCTGCACCTGCGCCATCGGGTAGCGGCGGTGCGGGAGCATCTCCTGTTCGGCGGAGAAAGCGCCGCGCACGAGATCGAGCCACGTGCCGCCGTCGAGAGTCAGGCGCAACGGCAAGGTGTTCAGGAACAGACCCAAGGTGCGTTCGCCGTCCTCCGCCTCGGTGCGTCCGCCGGCGACGAGACCGGTCACCACGTCCGGCTGCCCGGTGAGCAGGCTCATCACCCGCAGATGGGCGGCGAGCAGGATGCTCTTCACCGGCACGCCCGCAACGCGAGCGAAGTCTTTGAGCTGCTCAGACACGTCTTCAGGAATCGCGACTTCCGCGTAGCTGATCCGGGCCGTGCTCGCTTCCGCCTGCTCGGTCTGGCGATTGTCAGCAGGCGTACGTGTTTCGTCTGCCTGAGCCGTTTCCGGCTTTTCGTCCCGACGGCTTCGGTGATCCGTACTGCTTTCCACAGCATGGAATCCTTCTGTCATCGGCCAACGCGGCAAAGTTCCGAAATTCGCATCCGCGAGCTTGTCCTGCCAGAACTGCGCAGACTGCGGTGATTGCAGCGCCTGCTGCTCAAGTGCGACATAGTCGCGGAACTGCGCCTGCAGCGGCTGGTCAGCCACCTCTTCCCCGCGCAGGAGTGCCGCATAGGTGCGGAACACTTCGGTCAGCAAGGACGCGACGCTCCAGCCGTCGAGGATGGCGTGGTGCTCGGTCAGGCCGAACTGCACGGTGTCGTCAGCCAGCAGATGCAAAGTGACGCGCAGGAGCGGAGCCTGCGACCAGTCGAAACGGTTCTGCAGTTCGTCCGCATGCCAGCGTTCCAACACAACGGCCTGCTCCTCCGCCGACCGCCCGCGCAGATCGACGATCTCCAGCGGCAGGTCGACGCGCTCATGTACCAATTGCAACGGCTCGCTGTACCCGGTCAAGTCAAACGAGGTGCGCAAAACAGCATGGTTCTGCACGAGCCGGGCCAAGGCTTCCTCAAATTTTTCCACCGCCAGCTCCCCGCGCAGCTTGTAGGAGGTCACGTTGTGGTAAGCGATGGTGTCTTCCGTAAACGCGCTGTGGAACAGCATCCCCGCCTGCAGTTTGGTCAGCGGATAAGCATCTGCCAGCCCGCCCGGAAGCAGTTGGCGATCCGCTTCCTTGACCAGAGCAAACGGCTCCAGACGCGGCGCAGTTGCCACAACATGCCCTGCGCCCCCTTCCGCCTTCACCGCCAATTCGCGAATCGTCGGGTAGCGGAACAGGTCTTGCAAGGTGACGTTCAGCCCCGCTGCAGTCGCTTGCGACAAGATCTGGATCGACAGAATCGAGTCGCCGCCCAGTTCAAAATAGTTGTCGTCAATCCCGACCGCATTCACGCCCAGCACTCCCGCCCAGATCGCGGCGAGCTGTTCCTGCACGAGATTCTCCGGCGCAGCAAACGCGGTGCGGCGGTCGGCCGACAGATTCGGCGCAGGCAACGCTTTGGTGTCGGTCTTGCCGTTCGCTGTCAGCGGCAACGCAGACAGGAACACGAACGCCGTTGGCACCATGTAGTCGGGCAAGGTTTCCTTCAGGAACGCCCGTAGTTCGCTCACTGAAACTTCCTGCCCCTCCTGCATCACGAGATACGCAGCGAGACGCTTGTCGCCCGGCGTGTCTTCGCGGACGATGACCACCGCTGCTTTGACATCCTTGTGCTTGGCGAGCGCTGCTTCGATCTCGCCGAGCTCGATGCGGAAGCCGCGCACTTTGACCTGATGGTCGATGCGGCCTTGGTATTCCAGCTCCCCGCCCGGCAGATAACGGGCCAAGTCGCCCGTCTTATACAGCCGCGCCGCAGCGTCCTCCGCGAACGGATGCGGGATAAACCGCTCCGCCGTCAGCTCCGGGCGGTTCAGATAACCGCGTGCCAAACCTGCTCCGCCGACATACAGTTCGCCGCGCACGCCGACCGGAACGGGCTGCAGATTGGCGTCGAGCACATACAGCTCCAAGTCGGGAATCGGTTCGCCGATCACCGAGCCGATGCCGCTCTCCAGATCGCCCAGCCCAATCGGGCGGTAGGTGACATGGACGGTCGTCTCCGTGATGCCATACATGTTGACCAGCTGCGGCTGTTGATCGCCATGGCGGTCAAACCACGGCTTCAAGCTTTGCAACTCCAGAGCCTCCCCGCCAAAAATCACATAGCGCAGAGCAAGCTCTCCAGCAAGATCCAATTTTTCTTCAGCGGCGATCAACTGGCGGAAAGCGGACGGCGTCTGGTTCAGCACCGTCACCCCTTCGCGGGCGAGCAGTTCGCAGAACGCTTCCGGCGAGCGCGAGACGAGGTACGGCACGACGACCAATTTGCCGCCATACAGCAACGCCCCCCACAGCTCCCAGACCGAAAAGTCGAACGCATAAGAATGGAACAACGTCCAGACATCATGTTCGTCAAAACCGTACCAGTGCTCCGTCGCCGCCATCAAGCGGCCGACGTTGCGGTGCGGGATCAACACGCCTTTCGGGTTGCCCGTCGAGCCGGACGTGTAGATGATGTACGCCAGATTGTCCGGCGTCATCTCCACCCCAAGGTTCGCTCCGCTCTTCTCTGCAATCCACTCAGCATCACGGTCCAGGCAGACCGTGTCCGCTTCGGTCGCAGGCAATGTCGCCAGCAAATGCGACTGGGTGACGAGCAGCCCGATCTCCGCATCTTCCAGCAGGAACGCCAGACGCTCCGGCGGATAGGACGGGTCGAGCGGCACATACGCCGCGCCCGCCTTCAAGATGCCGAGGATGCCGACCACCATGTCGATCGACCGCTCCACCGCCAAACCGACCAACCGCTCCGGCCCCGCGCCTTTCGTTTGCAAAAAGCGGGCCAGGCGGTTGGCGCGTTCGTTAAGCTGGGCATAAGTCAGCTCTTCCCCGTCATACACCGCCGCGATCCGCTCCGGCGTGCGTGCCGCCTGCGCTTCAAACAGCTCATGCAGGCAGGCTTCCTGCGGAAAACGCTTCGTCTCGCGCTGCCAGCTTTGCAACAAGGCCTGCTGCTCCTCCCGTGAAATCAGTGGCAAAGAGGCCGCCTTCGCTTCCGGGCGCTCGATCATCGCCAGCAGGATCGCCTGCAGATGGCAGAGCATCCCTTCGATGATGCTGTGCGCGAATCGGCCCCCGTCATAGTGAATCTCAAACGTCACATCATCGGCCGGCGACACCTGCAGGTTGATCCCGTAGTTGGTGAATTCAACCTGCTCGCCGACGCGGTACATCTCCAGATCGTTCTGCTGCTCCTGCAAGGAGGCGTCGAGCGGATAGTTCTCGACGACGACCAGCGTGTCGAACAGCTGGGTGCCTTTGGGCAGCGGACTCCATTTTTGCACCTGCACGAGCGGAGAGTATTCATACTGCCCCATGTCCACCTGCTGATCGCGCAGCTTGCGGACGAGCGCAACCACCGTGTCGTCCTGCTCCAAACGCATCCGCATCGGCAGGGAGTTGATAAACATCCCGACCATCGATTCCACCCCTTGCAGCGTCGCCGGGCGGCCGGAGACGGTCACGCCAAACACGATGTCGTCTTCGCCGCTGTACCGCGCCAAGAGCACGCCCCACGCCGCTTGAACAAACGAGCCAAGCGTGACGCGGTGCCTGCGGGCGAGCGATTGCAGCCGCTCCGTGTCCTGAACGGAGAGCACCAGCGCCGCTTTTTCAAAAGAGGCTCCTTGCTGTTCGGCAACCGTCTTCTGCAAAGGCAAAGGAGTCGGCGCGGAAAACCCTTGCAGCAAGCCGCGCCAGTACGACTCGGCTCCCTGCAGATCCTGCTGGCGCAGCCAGCGGATGTAGTCGCCGTAGGAGCGCGCTTCGGTCAGCTGAATGTCGTGCCCCTTCGTCTTCGCCTGATACAAGGCCAGCACTTCCTGGATCACGACCGGCATCGACCAACCGTCCATCAGCAGATGGTGCGAGCTCCAGACCAGCCGGTGCACCTCATCGGCAAAACGGATCAGGCACAGGCGCATCAACGGCGCCGCGGTCAGCTCAAAGCCCTTGCGGCGGTCTTCCCGCAAAAACTCGGCAAAACGCGCCTCGCGCTCCTCCGCCGTCATCCCGCGCCAGTCCAGTGTGGCAAACGGCAGGTCAACGTGCTTGTAGACGACCTGCACCGGCTTCTCCAGCCCCTGCCAGTGAATCTCGGTGCGCAGGGCGGCGTGGCGCTGTGTCACTTCCTGCCATGCCTCCTGCAGCGCCTGCGCGTCGAGGTTGCCCTCGATGCCCAGACGAAACTGCACGAAATACACGCCCGACTCCGGCTCCATCAGCGTGTGAAAGAGCATCCCCTGCTGCAGCGGTGTCAAAAGAAAAATATCTTCGAGGTTGTGGATTCTCATGAGCTCCCTACTTTCCTTTCGCACTGATTCGCGCGATCAATTGATCGAGGTCGGACGCGGACAGCTCCGCATCCGGGAAGTCGGACGGCGTGTATCCGCCCGCCTCCGGGTCCTGGCAGTGTCTGATGATCGCGGTCAGCGCCGCGAGATAGCGCACGGCCAGCTCTTGCACGGTGGCGGCGGTGTGCAGGTTCTCGCTGTAGGAGAACGTCACCGACAGCTGCCCCGAGGAGATCGAGCAGCCGACGCCCAGCGGATACGGACGGATGCTGTTCGGACTGCGGTCGTACCCTTTCGACTCCTCAGCAGGGCCAAACAGGGACTGCGTTTCGCTGCGGTCGCTGTCAAACTGGCCGAGGTAGTTGAAGGAGATATCGGCAGCAGGCACAGGCTCCATCCCGCGCAGATAGTGCAAGAGGCCGTAACCAACGCCGCGATTCGGGATCTGGCGCAAGTGTTCTTTGACGCTTTTGATCACCGCGCCCGTGTCGTTCGCGCCGCCTTTCTCCAACAAAATCGGGTACAGCGACGTGAACCAGCCGACGGTGCGCGAGATGTCCACGCCTGCGAACAGCTCTTCGCGCCCGTGCCCTTCGAGGTCGACGCGCACGGCATCCTGCCCGCTCCACGCTGTCAAAACTTCGGCCAGCGCCGCCAGCAGCAAGTCGTTGATGCCGGTGTTGTAGGCGCCGGATACGTCATGGAGCAAAGCGGAAGTCTCGGCTTGAGCAAGCTGTAGCGTGATGCTCTTCGCCGTGTCTTCACGGTTTTCACCCTGCTCATGATCGAGCGGAAGACCTTGCGGTGCATGTCCCATGCGGTTCCAGAAGGAGATCTCAGCATCCAGACCGCCGTCCTGCACAAATTCGTGCAGAGCTTCCGACCAGTGCTTAAACGAAGTTGTCTTCGCCGGAAGAGGCTGTCCGGCATACGCGGTCTGCAAGTCTTCCATCAAAATCCGCCACGACACGCCGTCCACCGCCATGTGGTGGATGACGACGAGCAGGCGGCCAGGCTTATCCGCGCCGAGGTCGAACAGAGCGGCACGCAGCAGCTGCCCTTCGGTGAGGCTCAAGCTCGCCTGCACGCGGTTGGCGTGTTGCTCCAGTGCGGCCGGCTGCTCCGCGTCTGCGAGCTGCGACAGGTCGACTTTTTCCAACAGTGCTGCCGCTTCGCTCTCTGCAAAATACAGGCTGCCATCTTCGCGCAGGCGCAAGCGGAGCGCATCGTGGTGGAGGAGCAACTGCGACAACGCTTCGGCCAGACGATCTCCGTCCAGCTCATCGCGGACTTCCAAGAGCACCGATTGGTTCCAGTGGTGCTGTTCCGGCTGCTGCTGGTCGAGGAACCAGTGCAGGATCGGTGTCGGGAGCAGGTCGCCGGTGATCAGGCCCTGCTCGGCGTCGGCCAGCGCTTCGGTGCCGACCACTGCGGCCAGACCTGCGATCGTCTGGTGCTCGACGAGCTGTTTCGGCGTAAAGTGCAGACCGGCCTGTTTGGCGCGGGAGACGACTTGGATGCTCAAGATCGAGTCGCCGCCCAGTTCAAAGAAGTTGTCATGCACGCCGACCTGGGTCAGTCCCAGCACCCCGGCCCAGATTTTCGATAAGGTCTGCTCCACTTCGCTTTGCGGCGCGACATAGGTTTCTTCCGCCGCGATGCGAGCCTGCTGCGGGGCGGGCAGGGCTTTCGTGTCGACTTTGCCGTTCGGGGTGAGCGGCAGGGATTCCAGCACGACAAACGCCGTCGGAATCATATAGTCGGGCAACGCCGCTTCCAGATGCGCGCGCAGTTCGGGCACCAGCGAGCGTGCGAACTTGGCGTGCAACGGGTTGTTGGCGTAGCGGTGCCAAGCCAGTCGGCGCTCTTTGCGTAATACAGGCTGAGTCTGCGTTTGCACCGCACTGCCCGCTCGGGTGAACAGCACGTCAAACGTGCCGTCGGTGCGGGAGTCAGGGCGGGTCACTTCGACCTGCCAGCCCAAGTTTTCCAGCCTATAGAGGTCTTCGATCTCCACGGCCGTCTCGCCGCGCTCCGCTTGGAGCAGTTGGCGCAGTTCGCCTGCCGTCTGCGGCTTGTCGTCGCGGCTGAGCCATTCGGCGGCGCGGACCGCTTCGGCGATGCGAGCATCCGGGATGTGCGAGAAGGCCAGTTGCTCCTGCAGTCCGGCTGCCGCTGCCAACTGTTCTTGCAAACGGCTGAAGGTCATGCCTTCGCGCTGCCAGTCCGTCCAGATCACATCTGCCGGAACTGCATCGTCCCCGATGTGCAGGATCACGTCATAGCGGAATGCCGTCAACTCGTTGCGGTGCACGCCGCGCTTCGGGCGGATCTGCACGCGGCCGATCTTCGGCAGGTGGCCTTGCAAGGCGTGGAAGAACGATGGGTCGACGACCAGCTCGCCGTCGCGCTCCACCGCCGTTTGCACGCGCTGGCGGAGGGTGTCGCAGTCCGTATGCTCATCCGCCTTGAACAGCTCGATCGAGCTGTGGAACGCGTCGAGCAGCGGCAGGCTGCGCACGTCGCCGAGGAACACGCGACCGCCCGGCGCGACTTTGTCCACTGCGCCTTCAATCACGCGCAGCAGGTAGTCGATGCTCGGGAAGTACTGCAGGACGGAGTTGATGATCATCGTGTCCAGCGAGTCGCTTTCCACCCCGGTCAGATCGTCCGCCACGCGCTCTTCCACGCGGACATGGGCGTATTTTTCCGGCGCGGTCTGCATGTAGCGGTCGAGGCTCTGGATCGCGCTTTTCGAAAAATCGGCTCCGACAAACAACTCCGCATGCGGCGCTACCCGGTACAGGATCAAACCTGCGCCGCAGCCGATCTCCATCGTCCGGCCCGGACTTTGCTCCAGAATGCGGGCGATGGTGTGGTCGAGCCATTCGCGCATCTCCACTTCGGGCAGAGTTTCGCCGCTGTAGGAGGAGTTCCAGCCGAGGATGTTAAACGTCTCCGCGCCAGAGTCTTCCGCCTGCGCCGTGTACGAGGTGTAGTAGGAGTCGAACATCTCCTCCCACTCTGACACCTGCTCGCTTTGCAGTTCGGTGCCGCCGGTGGTCTCTTCCATTTTCGGCACGACATAGGCAACGATCCGCTTGTGGCCGCCGTCGTCTTCGCGGACGATCACCGCCGAGTCGAGCACGCTGTCCTGCAGGTTGATCTGTTCTTGAATCTCGCCCAGCTCGATGCGGTAGCCGCGAATCTTCACCTGATGGTCGGCGCGTCCGGCAAACTCCAGATTGCCGTCCGGCAGCCAGCGCACGATGTCGCCAGTGCGGTACAGGCGTGCCGCACTGTCTTCCGAAAACGGATGCGGCACAAAACGCTCCGCTGTCAGCTCGGGACGATTCAGATACCCGCGCGCCACCGCGACGCCGCCGATATACAGCTCACCCGGCACACCGATCGGCACGAGCTGCATCGCGTGGTCGAGCACGTACATCTCGGTGTTCGCCAGCGGCCGCCCGATGTTGATGTCACGGTCCCACGCCACCACATGCACCGAGGAGCCGACGGTGGTCTCGGTCGGGCCATAGGCGTTCAGCACGTGCCGCCCTTCCTGCATCCAACGGGCGGCGATCTCCTTGGTAAACACTTCGCCGCCCGGCGCGACCGCCTTCAGGTCGGGCAGGTCGTGGGCAGGCGTCGCCGCCAGCACGGACGGCGTGGTCATCAAAGTCGTGATGCGGCGCTCGCGGAGCAGCTCCGCCAAGTCGGGGCCGGGCAGCAGGCGGTTCTTGTCTTCCAGAATCAACGCCGCGCCGTTGCCGAGCGCCACGGAGACCTCCCCGAGTGAAACGTCAAACGACGAAGCGACAAACTGCAGCACGCGGCTGCCCGCATCGACGCCAAGCGCCTGAGCAAAATGCGCGGAGAAGTTGCACAGCCCGCGATGTTCGACCATGACGCCTTTGGGCAGTCCGGTCGAGCCGGAGGTGAAGATCGCGTAGGCCAAGCTGCGTTCGGTCGCAACGCTCGCCACCGGCTCGCTGCTCACCGCCGCCACTTCGGCACGGCGCTGGTCGAGCGCCACAACGCGCTTCACCGCACCGGCAAACTGCTCCGCATACACTTCCTGGGTCAGCAGCAGTTCCGCTTTTGTCTCGCCCAAAATGTAGGTCAGGCGATCGAGCGGATAAGACGGATCGAGCGGCACATACACCCCGCCCGCCTTCATGATGCCAAGCAGGGAGAGGATCAGCTCAAACGAGCGGTCCATCGACACGCCGACATACGTCCCGTGCCCAACCCCGTTTTGCTGCAGCCAGCGTGCGAGCGAGTTGGAACCGGCGTCGAGGTCGCGGTAGCTCATCTCCTCCCCTTTGCATTCCAGCGCCGTCGCGTCGGGCGTCTCTGCAGCCTGTCTGCTCACCAGCGCCGGGAAGGTCAGACCCTCCGGGAACGGCGCGTGTTCCACCGCCCATTCCTGCAGAAGCAGGTGCCGCTCGTTTTCCAGCAGAATGGGCACTTCGTCCAACGTCAGCTCCGGGTGGGCGACGACCGCCCCGAGCACATTTTGCAAGTGCCCGGCCAGACGTTCCACCGTCTCCCGCTCGTACAGGTCGGCGTCGTATTCCAGCACCGCGTCAAACACGCCGTCTTTTTCCGCCATAAACAAGGTGATGTCAAATTTGCTGGTGCCCGCTTCCGTCTCCATCTGCGTCAGGGTCAGCCCCGGCAGCTCAAAGGAGGCTTGCGGGGTGTTCTGATAGACAAAGACAACGCGGAACAGGGGCGACTGGGTCAGATCGCGGTCCGGCTGCAGCTCTTCGACCAATTTTTCAAACGGCAGATCCTGATGGGCAAAAGCGCCCAAAGCCACTTCCCGGACGCGCCCAAGCAGTTCGCGGAACGTCGGGTTGCCGGACAGGTCGGTGCGCAGGCCCAGCGAGTTGACGAAAAAGCCAACCAAGCCTTCGATGTCCGGACGGTTGCGGTTGGCAACGCCCGAGCCGATCAGCAGGTCATCCTGCCCCGTGTAACGGTAGAGCACCGTCTGGAAGGCGGCGAGCAGGGTCATAAAGTCGGTCGCCCCTTCGCGGCGCGACAGCTTCTGCACCTGTGCGGACAACTCTGCGGACAGTTGGAACGCATGATGGCTGCCCCGGTATTTCGGTACGGCTGCACGCGGATGGTCGGTCGGCAGGTTCAGCACCGGCACGTCGCCGCCCAATTTGCTCCGCCAGTAGGCGAGCTGGGCGTCGAGCACCTCGCCTTGCATCCACCCGCGCTGCCAGACCGCGAAGTCGGCGTAACCGATCGGGAGCGGCACCAAAGGTGACGGTTCGCCTTGCACAAATGCGCTGTACAAAGCCAACAGCTCCTGGGTAAACACCGCCCGCGACCAGCCGTCATTGACGGTGTGGTGCGTGCCAAACACAAAGATATGGTCATCTTCCGCCAGCTTCAACAGGCGCGTGCGCAGGAGCGGGCCTTGCGCGAGATCGAACGGCGTGGCCGTCTCCTCAGCGATCAGGCGCTCCGCTTCGCTTTCCCGCGCTTCCAGAGGCAGCCCGGTCAGGTCGGTCACTGTGACCGGCACATGCAGCTCCGGGCGGATGATCTGCACGCCAACGCCTTCCACCTCGTCAAACACGGTGCGGAACGCTTCATGGCGTGCGACCAGTTCATCGACGGCGAGCTGCAGCGCAGACACGTCCAGCTGACCTTGCATGCGGGCCGGGTAGACCATGTTGTAGATCGTGCTCGTCGGCTCCAACTGCTGCAGATACCACAAGCGCTGCTGGGCAAACGACAGCGGCAAGGGGCGGTCGCGCGGGACTTTCGGGATCGGGGTGTGAATCAGCACCGCGTCCGACTTCAGCCCGTCTTCCACCACGCGGGCCAGCCCGGTCACAGTCGGCTGTTCAAACAAGAGGCGCAAGGGCAGGTCGAGCCCAAACACGTCGCGCATCCGCGTGATCACCTGTGTCGCCAACAGCGAATGCCCGCCGCTGGCAAAAAAGTTGTCGTGAACGCCAACCAATTCCCGCTGCAAAATCTCGCCCCAGATCCCGGCGATCAGGCCTTCCGCTTCCGAGCGCGGAGCCAGATATTCGCCGCCGTTGCCTCCTTTGGAAAAATCGGGCTTGGGCAGCGCACGGCGATCCACTTTGCCGTTCGGGGTCAATGGCAATTGCGCCAAACGGATCAGTGCAGACGGCACCATGTAGTCGGGCAGCTTGCCTTGCAAGTCTTGCAGCAGGACGGATGCGTCGGGCAGGTCGCTTTCTGCTGCGGCGACGTACGCCGCCAGACGAATCTCGCCGGAAGAGTCGCTCACCGCCAGCACGACGGCCGACTCTACAGCCGGATGCTGTGCGAGCATCGCTTCGATCTCGCCCGGCTCGATGCGGAAGCCGCGCACTTTGACTTGGTCGTCGGCGCGGCCGAGGAACTCGATCTTCCCGTCGGTCAGCCAGCGCGCCAAGTCGCCGGTGCGGTACAGTCTGCCTGCGCCAAACGGGTTGCTGACAAAACGCTCCTGTGTCAGCTCCGCGCGGTTCAGATACTCCCGCGCCACCTGTGCGCCGCCGATGTACAGTTCGCCCGGCACGCCGATCGGCACCGGCTGTAGGGAGCGGTCGAGCAGGTGGACTTCCACGTTGGCGAGCGGTCGTCCCAGCGGCACGGTCGCGCCATGCTGCCCAGACTCAATTTTGTTGGTCAGCACGCCAACGGTGGTTTCCGTCGGGCCGTAGTGGTTGAAGATCTGGAGGTCAGGGGCAGTTTGGCGCACTTTTTCCACCAGCTCATAACACAGAGCCTCACCGCCAAACACCAGACGTTGCAACGGCAATACGTTTTGCCCCGAAGTCAGCAAGGCGCTGAGATGGGCAGGGACGATTTTCAAGCAGTCCACCGGATGCGCTTCCAGATACTCCGCCAACAGTTGCGGGTCGGCGATGCGCTCCTGGGCGATCACATGCAAGGTGCCGCCGAAGCACAGCGCCGGGAAGACCATCGTGTTCCCGAGGTCGGCCGCCAGCGTGGAGACGGTCGCACAGCTCATCCCGCGCTCCAGCTCCAGCGCTTCCGTGACCGCATCGAGGTAGTTGAGCAGGTTGCCGTGCTCGATCCCGACGCCTTTCGGTGCCCCGGTGGAGCCGGAGGTGTAGATGACATAAGCGAGCGATTGTTTTGTGGCGAGGGTCGGCAGGTTGTCGCTGCTGTGGGATGCGATCTTCTGAGCATCGCGATCCAGACAGACGGCGGCGGCCGTCGCGGGCAGTTTGCCCAGCAGATGCTCCTGCGTCAAGAGCAGAGCCAGCCCGGCATCTTCAAGCAGAAAGTCGATCCGCTCCTGCGGCAGTCCCGTGTCGAGCGGAACGTACGCGCCGCCCGCTTTCAGCACGCCCAAGAGCGCGACGATCATCTCCGGCGAGCGTTCGAGGAACAGCCCGACGCGCACCTCCGGCCCGACGCCTTGCGCTTGCAAAAAGTGAGCGAGGGAGTTGGCGCGATCATTCAGTTCCGCATAGGTCAGTGCGGTATCCTCATACACCAGCGCCGTCGCATCCGGCGTTGCGGCAACTTGCTCGGCAAAGCGTTCCTGCACCAGCCCTGCGGAGGCGAATGCTTTGCTGACGCCATGCCACTCCGGCTGCAGCTCGGTCAAGAGCGGCACCTGCCCGATCGGCAGGTCCGGCTGGCCGACCAGCCCTTGCAGCAGCGCTTGGAACTGGTGCAAGAAGCGTTCGGCGCTCTCCGGACGGAACAGGTCGGTGTTGAATTCCAGATAGCCTTGCAGGTCGTCCGCATACTCGACCATCGAGAGGTTGAGGTCGTATTTCGCCGTGTCGCCGGCGATGTCGAGCAGTTCCAGCGACAACCCGGCCAACTCCAGCTGCTCCAGCGGCGCGTTTTGCAAGGTGAACATGACTTGGAACAGAGGCGGCACGCTCAGGTTGCGCTCGGGCTGGAGCTCTTCGACCAGCTTTTCGAACGGCACGTCGGCATGGGCAAACGCGTCGATCGAAGTCTGGGAAACGCGGCGCAACAGTTCGCGGAACGAGATGCTTCCGTCCAGCTCCGTGCGCAAGACCAGCGTGTTGATGAAAAAGCCGATCAGCCCTTCGATCTCGCTGCGGGTGCGGCCCGCGTTGGGCGAGCCGACGGCGATGTCTTCCTGCCCGGTGTAGCGGTGGAGCAACGTTTTGTAGGCGGCGAGCAGGGTCATGTACAGCGTGACGCCTTCCTTTGCGCCAAGCGCCTTCAACTGCTCGGTCAACTGCTTGGGCAGCTTGAAGTCGATCTTCGAACCGTGATGCGTCATCACCGCCGGGCGCGGGAAGTCGGTCGGCAGCTGCAGGACGGACGGAGCTGTCCCGAGCTGCTGTTTCCAATAAGCGAGCTGTTTGTCCAATGCGTCGCCGCCCAAGGTGTCTTTTTGCCACTGGGCGTAGTCGGCGTATTGGATGCCGAGCGGCTGTAACGGCGAAGACTGCCCTTTGGAAAACGCTTCGTACAGCGCGGCAAACTCGCGCGTAAACACGCCGGTCGACCACCCGTCCGACACGATGTGGTGGAGGGTGATCACCAGCACGTGCTCCTGCCCGTCGAGTTTGAGCAGAGCCACGCGCAGGAGCGGGCCGTTTTGCAGATCGAAATGATGGGACGCTTCGGCCTGCACAAGACGCTGGCACGCTTCCTCCCGCTCTGCAGCGGGAAGGTGTGTCAGGTCTTGGAAATGGATCGTTAACTGCGTGCCGCTTTGGATCACTTGCACCGGCTGCCCGTTTTCCTGTGCAAAGACGGTGCGCAGGGATTCGTGGCGCTCGGCGATCTCCTGCACGGCAAGCGTGAGTGCTTCGCGGTGCAGGTCGCCTGTCAGACGCAGGGCGTACGGGATGTTATAAAGCGAGTTGCCCGGAGTCAGCTGATCCAGGAACCACAAGCGCTGCTGGGCAAACGACAGTGGCGCAGGCCCGCTGCTTTGGCGCTTCGGAATGCCTTGTTTGGTTTCGGCAGGCTTCTTGGCGCGCATCATTTTTTCTAACAGCGCCTGTTTGCTGTCGGAGAGTTCGGAACGTCTTCTGGTGCGGTCGGTCACGGCTCTTCACCTCTTTTGTTTAATCTTGTTGGGAAAGCCGTGCATCGGCTTCTTCGTCTGTCATTCCTTCCAGCTTTTCGATCAGCAGGTCTTCGATGCGGATCGCCAACTTTTCGATCGTCGGCTCTTCGAACAAGGCGCGCAGGGGCAGGTCGATCTCAAACGTGTCGCGCACGCGCGAGATCAGCTGCACGGCGAGCAGCGAATGGCCGCCGAGGTCAAAGAAAGAGTCGAACGCGCCGACCCGCTCCAGACCGAGCAGTTCCATCACAATCTCCGCCAAGGTCTCTTCGACCGGCCCTTCCGGCACGACATACTCTTCGGCCAGGTCGGGGCGCGAAGAGTCGGGCAATGGGAGCTCTTTGCGGTCGATCTTGCCGTTGGCGTTTTGCGGCAGGGCGTCGAGGATCAGCACCCAGGACGGCACCATATACTCGGGCAGCTTTTGCTTGAGGTACTGGCGCAAGTCGCTGGCAGTCGGGAGCTCTTCGTCCGATTGGAATAGCGAGACATATCCGGCGAGGCGCTTGTTGCCCGCGTCATCGGTGATCGCCGTCACCGCCGTCTCTTTGACGGCAGGGTGCTGGCCAAGCACATTTTCGATCTCGCCGAGCTCAACGCGCTGGCCGCGAATCTTCACTTGATCGTCCAGTCGGCCGAGGAAGCGGATCGCGCCGTCTGCACGGTAGCAGCCACGGTCGCCCGTCTTGTACATCTTTTCGCCCGGGCGGAACGGATTGTTGACAAAAGCTGCCTCGGTGCGTGCTTCATCGCCCAGGTAGCCTTTTGCCAGCCCGACGCCGCCCAGATAGAGGTCCCCCGCCACGCCGATCGGCACCGGCTGCAGGTGAGCGTCGAGGATGTAGACGGTGTTGTTGTCGATCGGGCGTCCGACCGCAACGATCTCGCCTGCCTCAACGTCTTCCGCCGAGCAGATGTGGATCGTGGAGTCGATCGACACTTCGGTCGCGCCCCACGTGTTGGTCAAGATACCCGGCATCGTATCGAGGAACGTGCGCACCAGCTCGGAGCGCAGCGCTTCGCCGGAGGAGACGGTGATCCGCAGGCGGTGCAGCCCGGCGCGGTCGTCGGCGTTCAGCTCGTCGAGCACGAGGTTCAGCATGCTTGGGACAAATTGGAGCAGAGAGACTTCGTATTGCACCGCCGCGTCGATGATCGAGCGCGGGTCGCGGTGCAGGGCCGGTTCGAGCACGGCGATCCGTGCGCCGGTCATCAGCGGCCAGAACACTTCGACCGCCGAGTCGTCGAACGTCATCGTCGTTTTCTGGAGCGCCGTTTCGTTCGCTTGCAGCTCATGCTGATTTTGCATCCAGCACATGCGGTTGACCCAGCCCCGGTGGTGTGACGCGACGCCCTTCGGCTTGCCGGTCGAGCCGGAGGTGTAATAGATCGAGACGAGGTCGTCCGGCGTGACACCAGACTCCGGCTTGATGCTGTCCTGGGCGGCGATCTCCGCCCAGCCGCTGTCGAGGAACACCCAGGAAGTCGCTTCCTGCGGGAGCTTCTCGCGCAAGTGTTCTTGGGCGAGGCAGACCGGTGCCGCCGCGTCGGTGATGACTTGGGCGAGGCGTGCGGCCGGCACTTCGCTGTCCAGCGGGACGAACGCGCCGCCCGCTTTCAGCACGCCGACGAGGGCGATGATCAGCTCCAGAGAGCGCTCCACGCAGACGCCGACCGGGACGTTCGGGCCGACGCCAGCCGCTTGCAGATGACGGGCGAGCTGGTTGGCGCGCGCGTCGAGCTCGGCGTAGGTCAGCGTGTCTGTGCCGAAGATCACGGCGATGTTGTCGGGCGTTTGTTGCGCCTGTGCTTCGAACAGTTCATGCAGACAGACCGTGTCCGGGAACGGGACGGCCGTGTCGTTCCAGCCGTACAACAGTTCCTCTTTTTCCGCCGCGCTGAGCAGCGGAAGTTGGGACAGCGGTGCGGTGCTGTCCACTGCGAGCGCGTTTAACAGATTCCCAAAATGCGCCGCCATGCGCTCGATGGTCGTGCGGTCAAACAGGTCGGTGTTGTATTCGAACACGGCAGACAGTGCGCCGTCTTCTTCGCTTATCAGCAAGGTCAGGTCAAATTTGGCCGTGTTGTGCGCGATCTCGAACAGCTCCATCTCCACGCCGGAGAGCTCCAAGGCGGCAAACGGCGTGTTTTGCAGGACAAACATCGTCTGAAACAGCGGAGTGTAGCCGAGATTGCGCTCGTAGTCGAGGAATTCGACCAGCTTTTCAAACGGCATGTCACCGTGCGCGTACGCTTCCACAGCGGTCTGCTTCACCCGGCCCAGCAGGTCGCGGAAGCTCGGGTCGCCGGAGAGGTCGGTGCGCATGACCAGGGTGTTCACAAAGCAGCCGATCAACGGCTCGGTCTCGCGGCGGGTGCGTCCGGCGATCGGCGAGCCGACGAGGATGTCGTCCTGGCCGGTGTAGCGGTGCAGAAGCGTTTGATAGGCGGCCAGCAAGGTCATGTACAGCGTCGCCCCTGTCGACTGGGCGAGCGCATTCAGCCCGGCGGTCGCTTCCGGCGGCACGGTCAAGCTGAGCGTTGCGCCGTTAAACGTCTGCACCGGCGGGCGCGGACGGTCGGTCTGCAGCTGCAGGACGGGCAGATCGCCGGACAGTTTGTCCTGCCAGTAGGACAGCTGTTCGGACAGCACGTCCCCTTGTAGCCAGTTCCGCTGCCACGCCGCGTAGTCGGCATATTGAATCGGAAGCGGAGCCAACTCTGACTCGCTGCCTGTCGAGAACGCTTCATAGCAGGCGGCCATCTCGCGGATCAGCACCGCGACCGACCAGCCGTCGGAGATCATGTGGTGCATCGTGAAGAGCAGGATGTGCTCGTTTTCGCCGAGCAACAGCAGTGTGGCGCGGAGCAGCGGGCCCTGTTCGATGTCGAACGGGCGGAACGCTTCTCCTTCGGCGATGCGCTGCACTTCCTCCATCTGCCCATCCTGTGCGATGTGCTGCAGGTCGCGGAAATCGATCACCAGCGGCTGCGGCTCCCGGATCTGCAACTGTGCGCGTCCACCCGCCTCGGTGAAGGTCGTGCGCAGAGCTTCGTGGCGCTCGATCAGGGCGGCGAAGCTGTGCTCCAGCGCATCCCGATTCAACACGCCGGTCATCCGCACGCCCGAGGAGATGTTGTACGCCGCCGTGTCCGGCTCCAGCTGGGTCAGGAACCAGAGGCGTTCCTGCGCGAAGGACAAGGACAGTTCGCCGTCGCGGGAGACCACTTCGATCATCGGCTGCATATCCTGCGACGCACTCTCCCCTTTCACACGTTCGATCTGCGCGGCCAGCCCGGCCAGCGTCGGGTGCTCAAACAGCGTGCGCAAGGGCAGCTCCACGCCAAACGCCGCCTGCAGGCGCGACACAGCTTGCGTCGCCAGCAGCGAATGCCCGCCGAGGTCAAAGAAGTTCGCATCTGCGCCAATTCCCCCGCGCCCAAGCACTTCTTCCCACACCGCCGCCACGCCATGCTCCGTCTCGGTGCGCAGCGGCACTTGTCCGCTATCGGTCAACGTATGCGGCGCAGGCAGTGCACGGCGGTCGACTTTGCCGCTCGGGAGCATCGGGATCTCGTCCAGATGCAGCAGCACGTGCGGCACCATGTACTCCGGCAGTTCTGCTTGCAAAAAGAGTTTCAGGTCGTCTGTCGCAACCCCTGTGTAGTAAGCGGCGAGCTTGTCTTCCATGACCGCCGCCACGGCGCTTGCCACATGCGGGTGGCGGAGCAGCGCAGCTTCCACTTCGCCCAGCTCGATCCGATAGCCGCGCACTTTGACCTGTTCGTCGGTGCGGCCGAGGTAGTCGAGGCTGCCGTCCTGCCGCCAGCGCACCACATCTCCTGTGCGGTAGGCGCGATCTGCAACGCCCTGCAGGGTCACAAAACGCTCTGCCGTCAGCTCCGGCTGGCGCAAATAGCCGCGCGCCACGCCCGCTCCGGCGATGTACAGTTCGCCCGGCGAGCCGATCGGCACGGGCTGCAGGTGCTCATCAAGCACATAGAGCCGGTGATTCGCCAGCGGTCGGCCGATCGGGACAAGTGCATTTGCTTCGATCCGCTCAGCCTGCCAGACGGTCGCTGTCACCGTCGTTTCGGTTGGGCCGTAGGAGTTGAGCAGAACGACGCGCTCACTGCCCGAGACGGCATTCCATACCTGCAGATCGCCCCGCGACGCTTTTTCCCCGCCGATGACCAGCAGGCGCAGCGCGTCGGGCAAACTCAGCCCTTGCAGTTCGCGCGACCAGTGTTTCCAATACGCGGTCGGCGTGTTAAACACGGTGATTCTTTCCCGCTCCATAAAGCGCAGGAAGTCGGCCGAAGCCAACAGCTCCTCTTCGCGCATGACCAGCGTCGCCCCGCACAGCCAGGTCGGGAACAGCTCTTCGACCGCGATATCAAACGAGATCGAGGAAAACTGCAAAGCGCGGTCGTCCGCAGTCAGCCCAAACAGTTGCACCGCCGCCTGCATGTGGTTGACCAGCGAGCGGTGCTCGATCATCACGCCTTTCGGACGGCCGGTCGAGCCGGAGGTGTAGATCACATAGGCGAGGTGATGCTCTTGTACACCGCTTGCAACGTTCTCTGCACATTCCTGTGCGGTCGCTTCACGTTCCATATCGACCGCGAACAGCTTCACGCCTTCGACGGACGGCAACTGCGGGAGAAGTGCCGACTCGGTGAGCAGGATGTTCAGCCCGGAGTCTTCGATCATCAGGCGCAAACGCTCTTGCGGGTACTGCGGGTCGAGCGGCAGGTAAGCGCTGCCCGCTTTCAAGATCGCCAACAGCCCGACCGCCATGTCCAGCGAGCGGCGCAAGGAAAGTCCGATCACCACATCCGGCCCCGCTCCCAGCTGCTGCAGACGGCGGGCCAGTTGGTTGGCGCGGGCGTTCAGCTCGGCGTAGGTCAGCGTCTCTGCCCCCGCTTGCACGGCGATCTGCTCCGGCAGACGAGCTGCTGTCGCTTCGATCAGTTCATGTGCCGTCACGCCAGTTTGGAACGCCTGCGGGGCAACACCTAACGCTGCCAGCTGCGCCAGTTCCGCGTCCGGCAGCAGGGTCAATTTTTCCAAAGGAAGCTCTGGCGCTGCCACGATGCTGGTCAAAAGCGTCGTCAGCAAGCTCCCGAGGCGCACGATCGTCGTTTCGTCGAACAACTCGGCGTTGTACTCGAACTCCGCCGTCAGCCCCTGTCCCCTTTCGGCCATCGTCAGCGTCAGGTCGTATTTGGCGATGCCAAGCTCCACCGGCTCGACCGTCACCTGCAGGCCGCCCATCTCCAGCCCTTCGAAATGCTCGCTTTGCAGATCGAACATCGTCTGGAACAACGGCGACACGCCCGGTACGCGCTCCGGCTGCAGGGCTTCGACCACTTTTTCAAACGGCGCTTCGCCATGCGCCAGCCCGTCGAGCACCGTCCGCTTCACTTGCGCGAGGAGGTCTTGGAAGCTCATGCCTGCTGTGCGATCACCGCGATAGACCACATTGTTGACGAAAAAGCCGATCAGGAGCTCGATGCCCTCTTCGTCGCGCCCTGCCGCCGGGGAGCCGACAAGCACGCTTTTCTGCCCCGTCCAGCGGAACAGCAGAGTCTGGTACGCCGCCAGCAGTGTCATGAACAGCGTCGCGCCGCCTTGTTTGGCCAGACCGCGAACGCCTTGGGACAAGTCTTCGGACAGCTCGACGCGCACCACGCCGCCCCGCGCGGATTCCTGTTCCGTGCGCGGGCGGTCGGTTGGCAATGCCAGCACGGTTTCCGCGCCGTGCAGCTTGTCCTGCCAGTATTGCAACTGCTCCTGCAAGACTTCGCCTTGCATCCAGTCCTTTTGCGACACCGCATAATCGGCATACTGCACAGGCAGTTCCTCCAGCGGCGACTCTGCGTCAGGATCGCTTGCAAACGCTGCATACAGCGCCGACAGCTCGCGGATCAGCACGCCGACCGACCAGGCATCAGACACGATATGGTGCATCGCGATCAGCAGCAGGTGCTCTTGCTCCGACCAGCTGTACAGCTCGGTGCGCAGGAGCGGGCCGTTTTGCAGGTGGAACGGGCGCTTGGCCGCTTCGCTCGCCAGCTTCCTTGCCTCATCGAACGACTCCGCTTGAACGCCCGCCAGCACGCTTTGCGGCTCGGCGGCGATCACCTGCACCAGCTCTTCGTCTTCCACCGCAAACACCGTGCGCAACACTTCATGGCGTAAGATGATCTCGTCCACGCTGCGGGCCAGCGCGGCCCGGTCGAGCCGGCCGTTCATTCGCACGGTCGCAGCCATCGTGTAGACCGCGTTCTCCTCCAGCAGCTGATCGACAAACCACAAGCGCTGCTGGGCAAACGAGGCGGGCAGCACAAACACTTCGGTCTCAGTTTTCATTCCTGTGTCTCCTCCTGTTGTCCCTGATCTAGGTGCGCGGCTGCCGGCGGGCTTCGCGGGCGACGCGCGTGGTTTTCGGCTTTTGTTTGACCGGAGCTGACTCTTTCGCCTGTTCGATCAGCACGGCCAGCTCTGCGGGCGTTGGCGCTTCAAACAGGCGGGCCAGCGGCAACTTGACGCCAAACAGAGTCTGCACGCGGGTCAAAGCCTGCGTGGCGAGCAGCGAATGGCCGCCCCGTTCAAAAAAGTGATCGTGCACGCCGACCTGCTCCACGCCCAAAAGCACTGCAAACAGCTGGCACAACTGTGCTTCCTGCTCATTGCGCGGCGCGGTGTACTCGCGTTGTTCAGCCGGGTCGTCCTGCGGCGCAGGCAGTTTCCGGCGGTCGAGCTTGCCGCTGACCGTCTGGGGCAGGGTGTCGAGCGTGACAAACGCGGACGGCACCATGTAGTCGGGCAGCTTTTGCTTCAATTCGCGGCGTATTGCGCCGATATCTCGGGCAGCGTCATCCGTGTCTTCTTCCCAGACGACATAGCCGATGATCCGCTTGCCGCCCGGCGCGTCGTCGCGCACGGTGACCGCAGCCGCGCGAACCGAGGCACAGGCGGCCAGCACCGCTTCGATCTCGCCGAGCTCGATGCGGAAACCGCGCACTTTGACCTGGTCGTCGAGGCGACCGCAGTATTCCAGCATCCCGTCGCTGCGCAGGCGGGCCAGGTCGCCCGTCTTGTACAGGCGCACTTCGGTCAGAGGCAGCTGGACAAATTTTTCTGCGGTCAGCTCCGGCCGTCCGATGTAGCCGTGGGCCAGTCCCGCGCCGCCGATATGCAGTTCGCCGATCACTCCCGGCGGCACAGGGAGACCGTTTTGGTCGAGCAGCCAGATTTCCGTGTTTGGCAGCGGCGTTCCGATCGGCACGATCCGCTCCGGTTTGTCCGACACGGTGTACAAGGTGGCGCAGACGCTCGCTTCGGTCGGGCCGTAGCCGTTGACGATGACAAGGCCCGGCAGATGGCGTTGGATCTCCTGCAGCAGCTCTCCGCGAATCGGTTCCACGCCGACCAGCAGGCGGGTCAGCTGCAGGCGACCCGGATCGTTTTTGACGAAGATTGCGAGATCGGGCAGCAAAAATGGCGGCAGATACGCGCTGGCCACCTTTTGCTCGGCGAGCATGTCCAGACAAGCCGCGCCGTCGGCACGCACCTCTTCCGGCAGCACCGTCAGCTGGCGTCCGTAGCACAGCGCACTGAACACTTCATAGACCGACACATCGAAGCCAAAAGAGGTCCAGACACTGCCCGCCGCATTGGGTGCCAGCGGTGCCCGCCGCTCCATCTCCGCCAGCAGGTTGACCGCGCCGCGATGCGGGCAGGCCACCCCTTTGGGCGTGCCGGTGGTGCCCGATGTGTAGATCAGGTAGGCGGTCTGCTCAGGCGTTACGTGCAGATCGGGATTGTGCGTCTCGGCATTTGCCGCTTCGGTCAGTTCGCGCAGCCCGGCTTCATCGAGCACAATCTGCGCACCGGCGTCTTGCGCCATAAACTGCAGACGCTCCTCCGGATGCACCGGGTCGAGCGGCAGATACGCGCCGCCCGCTTTGAGCACGCCGAGCATCCCGACGATCCACGCAGAAGAACGGGGCAGGGACAGCCCGACAGCATCGCCCCGCTCCACACCGCGTGCGATCAACCCGTGGGCGACGGCGTTGGCTCGCGCATTCAGCTCGCGGTAGGTCAGCGTCTGACCGTACAGTTCAAGCGCCTCCGCATCGGGGCGCTCCTCCGCCTGCTGTTCAAACAGCTGATGCAGACATTGCGTCGGGTACGGGGCATCCGCGTCGTCCGCTGTGATCTTGGCGTTTTCGCCGCTCATCGAGAGCAGAGGCAATCCGCCGACCGCACAGTCCGGCCGCGATGCGATGCCTGCCAGCAAGCTTTCCATACAGCTGGCCAGCCGCTGTGCCGTCTGTGGATCAAACAGGTCGGTGTTAAACTCCAGCGTCCCGGACAGCCCGTCCTCTCCTTCGACCATCGACAAGGTCAGATCGAACTGCGCCGCACGCTGCTCCATGCTGACCGACTCCAGCACGACATCGCCAAACACCAGCTCCGCGCCGTCCTGATTCAGAGCAAATCCGCTCAGGTCCCCGCCGCCTTGCAGCTCCGATTTCTGCAAGGAGAACATCACTTGGAACAGGGGGGCAGCGCTCAAGTCGCGCTTCGGGGCCAGCTTTTCCACCAGCAGCGGGAACGGATAATCGGCATGGGACAGAGCGCCGAGCACACCGGTCCGCACTTGGCGCAGCAACTGCCTGAACGATTCCTCTCCGTCTACCGCAGCACGCATCACGACCGGGTTGACGAAGTAGCCAAACACATCTTTAAATTTCGCCGCGCTGCGACCTGTCGTCGGCGTGCCGACCCAGATCTCCTCTTGCCCGGTGGAGCGGTGCAACAGCGCCTGAAAAGCAGCGAGCAGCGTCATGTACAATGTCGCGCCTTCCTGCTTGGCCAGCTCCTTCAGCCCCTTGGCGACCATAGCGGGCACCGCAAGCGAAAGCGTTGCCCCCCGATAAGTCTGCACCGGCGGGCGCGGACGGTCGGCCGGCAGATTCAGCACCGGCGGTGTGCCTTGCAGTTGCTCCTGCCAATACGTCTGGAGCATCTCGCCGCGCTTGCTTTGCAGCAACTCGTTTTGCCAGCGCACATAGTCGGCAAAAACGGCTGCGCTCTCCAGCTCTGCCTGGCCGCCGCTGTACAGTTCGCGCAGTTCGCCGATCAGCATGCCGAGCGACCACAGGTCGGCGATGATGTGGTGCATGCTGAACAGCAGCAGATGCTCCTGCTTCGACTGCCGGAACAAGCGCGCCCGGAACAGCGGCCCTTGGGCAAGATCGAACGGCTGCTGCGCCGCATCGGTGATGTCAGATGCCCGGTCCACTTTTGCAAAATCGACCCTGGCCGCCTCGACGAGCTGTGCGGTCGGCTGGCCGTCCACTTCCGGGTACACCGTCCGCAGCAGTTCGTGGCGGTCCTGTAGCTGCTGCAGGCTGTCTGCCAGACGATCCGCATCGAGCGGGCCACGCACCCGCACCAGTTTGGAGATGTGGTACGCGGTGCTCGCCGGGTCCAGCTGCTGCAGGAACCACAAGGAACGCTGACCGTACGTCATGCCGTTCCCGATCTCCCCGGCTGCCGACACGTCGCCCGCTTCGCTCATCCCCTGCACGATCTCCTCAGCCAGCTCTTCCGCCGTCGCGCCTTCCAGCAAGCGGGCCAACGTGACCGGCACACCCCAGGTTTCTTCGAGACGGTTTTTCAGCTCCACCGCCATCAGCGAGTCGAGCCCGGCCGCCGCCAGCGGCTGATCTGCCCGAAGGCTTGTTCCCGAAATGTTCGCGACTTGTGCCAATTCTGACAACATCCAGCCTGCCAATGCCCCGGACCGCTGATCGGCAGGCGCTGCCAGCACTTCTTCCCGCGTCAGCTGCGGCTGCTCCGCAAATGCCATGGCCGACACCGCCGACACCGTCCGGCTCTCGGTCAAGACGTCCAGCGTCCCGTCTATGTACCGCGCTTTGCAGGCATGGCGCTGAATCTTGCCCGACGAGGTCTTGGGGATGCTCGCCGGCTTGAGCAGCACGACCGCTTCCAATGGCAGCCCATGCTGCAGCGACACCGCCTGGCGGATCGCCGCGACGATCTCCTCATGGCCCCCTCTGCGGTAGGTGCGCTCCACTTCCTGCACGACGACCAGACGCTCCTGCCCGTCTTTTTCCACAGCAAATGCCGCCCCGTTCGAGTTGCCGACGCCGGGGTGGCAGTTTTGCACCGTAAACTCGATGTCCTGCGGGTAGTGATTGCGGCCGCTGACGATGATCAGATCTTTCATCCGCCCGGTCACAAACAGCTCCCCGCCGAGGATAAATCCAAGGTCGCCCGTCCGCAGATAGTATCCGTCCGCGTCGCCTGCCACCTGCGCCCGAAACGTCTCTTGCGTCTGCTCTTCGCGGTTCCAGTAGCCGAGCGCCACACTGCCGCCCTGCACCCAGATCTCGCCGATTTTGCCGTCCGCAAGCGGTGCCAGCGACAGCGGATCGACGATCCGCACTTTCTGCTCCGTGCGCGTCACGCGTCCGGAAGACACCAGCACCCCTGCGCCGTCTGCCGTTTCCACAGCCTGATGCTGCGCCAACAGCCCGGCATCGAAGCGCTTTTCCACCGGCGCTGCTTCTTTCCAGCCCCCGGTGACCAACAGCGTGCCTTCCGCCAACCCGTAACACGGGTAAAACGCCTCTTTGCGAAACCCGCACGAAGCAAAAACATCTGCAAATCTGCGCATCGTCTCCGCTCTGACCGGTTCAGCGCCGGTAAACGCCTGCTCCCAGCGCGACAGATCCAGCCCTTCAGCCTCCTCCGGCGCGATTTTCTGCAAGCACAGCTCATACGCAAAATTCGGCCCGCCGCTCACCGTCGCGCCCGTCTCTGTGATCGCTTGCAGCCAGCGCAGCGGCTTCGTAATAAAATCAACCGGCGCCATCAGCGTCATCGGGTAGCCGGTAAACACCGGCTGCAAGATCCCGCCGATCAAGCCCATGTCGTGATAAGGAGGCAGCCAGACCACGCCACGGCTGTCCGGGGTCGTGCCAAACGACGTTTCGATCATCTGCAGGTTGTGCAGCAGATTCCCGTGGGTCAGCATCACGCCTTTCGGTGCGGACGTCGATCCCGACGTGTATTGCAAAAAGGCGAGCGTGTCGCGGCTGCCCGTCTGCTCCCGCCAGTCACTGCCGTTCTCCGCATCAAGCCCCTCCGTGGTGATCCACTGCAGCCCGTGAAGCGCCGGAGCATCTTCCATCCGCTTGCTCATCCCGCGCCAGATCGTCTCCGTGGTCAGCGCCGCCGTCGCCTGTGCATCGGCCGCCACTTGGAGCAGGCGCGTCAAGTTGCCATTTTGCCGCGGCGGATACGCGGGAACCGGCACAGCTCCGGCATACAGCGCGCCAAAAAAGGAGATCAGGTAGTCGAGCCCTGGAGGGAACAGCAAAAGCACGCGCGCCCCCCGCTCCGTCTGCCGCTGCAGGCGGACGGCCAGCTGCCGCGCCTTGCGGTCCAGCCCAGCATAGGTCAGCTGCTGTTCCGACCCGTCTTCACCAAAAAAAGAAAAGGCGTGTCGACTTCCTTGAGTTTCCTCGCGAAAGCGCAACAGCGCCACCAGTGTTGGCCAATCATATGCAGTACTCATTCACAGACCACTCTCCCGTCTTAGAATCCGATGTCCTCTCCTATATTAGATGATTCCAAATAATACAGTCAAATTGAAAATACAGGGTGCTTATTTCTGATAATGATCATGAATAATCATGCGCCCGAAGTTTCGAGTAATTCTAACCTATATATAAGGAAAGCGGCATTCTAGTCGATATTTACTAACATTGAAATAGAAGCCCGTCTGTAATCCTGCTTAATTGCTTTACTATAACAATTGACAGAGTTCAGACACAATTTTATAATGTGAGGAAACATCATTCTTAATATTGAATCCGGCTCTTATACTTGGCAACGATTATCTTTGATCAATATTTTCACTGCGGGAGTTGTTGGATTTGACATTAGCAGAAGCGCTGCGGACGTTACTGACAGTTCCGGAGCAGGTGTCCATCAATGAGACGGTGCTCGAGCACCACAGTAAGGACGTCACTTCCTATCATCCCGGCGTGACGCCCGACGTCGTCGTTTTCCCGTCCAGCACGGAAGACGTGTGCCGCGTGATGCAATATGCGGACACGCACGCGATCCCGGTCGTGCCGTTTGGCATCGGGTCATCGGTCGAAGGGCAAGTGGTGCCGGTCAGAGGCGGCATCTCCATGGACTTCACCCAAATGAACAAAGTGCTGGAAGTGCGCCCCGAAGACTTCCTCGTGCGCGTGCAGCCGGGCGTGACCCGGCTTCAGCTCAACCAGCATTTAAAGGAATACGGTCTGTTCTTCCCGGTCGATCCGGGAGCGGACGCAACGCTTGGCGGGATGGCGGCGACCAACGCGTCGGGCACCACCGCTGTGCGGTACGGCACGATGCGCGACAACGTGCTTGGACTCACCGTCGTCACGGCGGACGGCTCGGTGATCACCACGGGCGGCCAGGCGGCCAAATCATCGGCCGGCTATAACCTGACCGGCCTGTTTGTCGGTTCTGAAGGCACGCTTGGCACCTTTACCGAGCTGACCCTGCGCGTCTATGGCATCCCCGAATACACCCTCGCCGCCCGCGCCGTGTTCCCCGATGTGGGCAGCGCCTCACAGGCAGCGATGGGCATGATGATGTGCGGCATTGCGCTCGACCGTGTTGAATTGGTCGATGAGCGCACTGTCAATGTCGTAAATAATTTCAAAGACACATCATTCACCGAAGCGCCAACGCTGTTCCTGGAATTCAGCGGGAACAAAGCGGCGGTCGACAACATCTTCCTGCTGGCCCAGGAGATTTTGACCGAAGAGGGCTGTATCGAATTGGAATTTGATGCGGATCAGGCCGCCCGGACCCGGATGTGGACGGCAAGGCATGATGCGGCGTTTGCATTTTCCGCTTCCCAGCCCGGCAAAAAGCTGATGACCACCGATGTCTGCGTGCCCTTGTCGGCACTGCCGGACGCGATCATCGAAGCGCGCCGCGCCATCGACGACAACGGGCTGGACGGTGCGATTCTCGGCCACGTCGGCGACGGCAACTACCACGCCGTCATGGTCGTCGACCCGGAAAACGCCGAAGACATGCGCCGGGCGAGCCACGTCAACGCGGAGATCGTCCGCTTTGCTTTGGAGCGCGGCGGCACCTGCACCGGCGAGCATGGCATCGGGCTTGGCAAAGCCAAATACCTGCCGGAAGAACACGGCGCAGGCGCCGTCAAGATGATGCAGCAGATCAAGCGTGTCTTCGATCCCAAAGACATTCTGAACCCTGGGAAAATTTTTCTGTGAGACCCAACCTTATTTGAGGAGGACGTACACATGAGCATCCAACAGGAGCAGGCAACCGAAACGCTGCAGGACATTCTGCCGGTCGAGGATATCGACTATGTAGAGGTCTACTCAGGCAACGCGAAACAATCCGTCTTTTATTATTGCAAGCTGTTTGGCATGAAAGTCACCGCCTACAAGGGCCTGGAGACGGGCAGCCGCAACCTCGTGTCCTACGTGGTGGAAAAAGGCGACATCCGCTTTGTGATCTCCGGCTCCTTTGCGCCGGACCACCCGATCGCCGAATTTACCAAAAAGCACGGTGATGCCGTCAAAGACATCGCCCTGCGTGTGGAAAACGTGGAAGAGACGTATCGTCTCGCCGTGGAGCGCGGCGGCATCGGGATGATCGAGCCGTATGTCGAAGAAGACGAGCATGGCTTTGTGAAAAAAGCGATGATCGGCACGTTTGGCGACACTGTGCACACCTTGATCGAACGCAGCGCTTACAACGGCGTCTTTGCGCCGGGCTTCCAGCCGGTCGAATCGGAAGAGCCGGAGATCGATACGGCGATCACCCGCTTAGACCACCTCGCGATCAACGTCGAGCAGATGGATACTTGGACCGACTACTATGAAAAAGTGTTTGGGTTCAAGCTGATCAAAGAGTTCCGCCAAGAGGACGTCTCCTCCGACTCCTCCTCCCTGATGACGAAAGCGCTGCGCAACGGCAACCACCGCATCAAGTTCCCGATCGTGGAGCCGGCGCCGGGCAAGAAGAAATCGCAGGTGCAGGAATTTATCGACTACAACCTCGGCGCCGGCGTGCAGCACGTGGCGCTTGAGACCGACAATATTTTGATGGCGGTGGAAAACCTGCAGAAAAACGGGATCCGCTTCCTGTACACGCCGGATGCGTACTACGAACTGCTTCCGAAGCGCGTCGGCGACATCGACGAGCCGATCGACGAACTGAACCGCCTGAACATCCTCGTCGACCGCGACGATGAAGGCTACCTGCTGCAGATCTTCTCGCAGCCGATGCAAGACCGCCCGACGATGTTTTTCGAGATCATCCAGCGCAAAGGCTCGAACGGCTTTGGCAACGGCAACATCCGCGCGCTGTTTGAAGCTGTCGAGCGCGAGCAGGAAAAGCGCGGCAACCTGTAAGCCGGCAAGTAACCAAGAGGAGATGAACCCGCATGACTACGACTGATACCGGAAAAACGCTCCGCCTCGCCTCCTGGGCGCAAAACACCGCCCCGTCCCCGATGCAAGACATGCTGGCGCTCACCGCTCGTCCGGGCCTGATCTCGTTTGGCCTCGGTCTGCCGAACCAAGAGCTGTTTCCGCGTGAAGCGTTTGCCGAGGCGTCTGCCGATGTGCTGCGCAACAAGCCGCACACGCTGCAGTACGGCCCGGCCGGCGTTGCCCACACGCTGAAAACGTCGATCGTCGAGCTGATGAAAGGCCGTGGCGTGACCTGCACGGAAGACGAGATCTTCCTGACCACCGGCGCGCAGCAGGCGATCAACATGCTGGCCCGCCTGCTGCTCGAACCGGGCGGCCAGGTGCTGACCGAAGAGATCACCTACCCCGGCTTCCTGCAAGTGCTGGAGCCGTTTGCTCCGGAGCTGCTCACCGTCCCGAGCTGCCCGCAGACCGGCATGGATGTCGACGCAGTCGAAGCGCTCTTGCAAGCGGGCAAGCGCCCGGCGTTCATCTACTCGATCACCGACGGGCACAACCCGCTCGGCTCCTCGATGAGCCGGGAGAAACGGGAAAAGCTGGCCCGCCTCGCCCGCGAATACGGCGTGCCGATCGTGGAAGACGACCCGTACGGCTTCCTGTCCTATGACGAAGTGTCCGTGCCGCCTTTGAAAGCGCTGGAAAGCGAGTGGGTGTTCTATGCAGGCTCCTTCTCGAAGATCCTCGCGCCGGGCGTGCGCATCGGCTGGCTGATCGTGCCGGAAGCGCTGATCCAGAAGCTGTCGGTCGTCAAAGAGTCGTATGACATCAACACGGCAAACTGGAGCCAGCATTCGGTGGCCGCCTACATGGAATCGGGCAAGCTGGCCGAGCACCTCCAGCTGCTGCGCCGCGAGTACAGCGCCCGCCGCGACACGATGCTGCGTGCGATCGAAGCGTACTTCCCGGCAGAAACCCGCGCCGAAAAGCCGTCCAACGGCATGTTCCTCTGGGTCGAGCTGCCGGACTTTGTCGACGTCCCGACGCTCCTGCGCGACGCGGTCGAACACAAGAAAGTCGCCTTCTTCCCCGGCCAGGCCTTCGATACGCCGGGCAACACGAAAGGCAAACACGGCATGCGCCTGAACTTCTCCAACGCCACCCACGAACAGATCGAACAAGGCATCAAAGGGATCGGCGAACTGATCGAAGCGCAGCGCAGCAAATAATGCGCACAAACAAAAAACCGCTGCTCTCTTAGAGAGGCAGCGGTTTTTCTTGTGCTTCCGTCTTCACGCGGCTGTACATCATCTGCAGGAGCATGCCGCCGAGCAGCATCGCCGAGCCTGCCGTCAGGATGATCGCCTGCAGGGGCAGCAGTTCGTGCAGCCAGCCGGCGCTGAGCATCATCAGCGCCATCGTGCCGGTGCCGACCGTCTGCAAGGTGGTCGTGACGCGCCCTTGGTAGGACATGTCCACCGTCGTCTGCAACAGCGTCGCCATCGAGATGTTAAACGCCACCATGCCAAACGCAAACAGCACCACAAACGAGTAGGTGACCAGATAGTGCGGATAGGACATCATCCCCATCGAGCACAGCCCCATGACGATCATGCCGCCGGTGAGCAGCGCGGGGCGGGACAGCTTGACCTTCGGAATCACAAACGACGCCACGAGCATCCCGACGCCTTGTGTGGCGACGAACAGCGAATATGTCTCTTTGGGCTGGTCGAGAAACTCGGTGAGGATGAAGATGCTCAGCACGTTCGACAACCCGGCGCTGAGGCCGAACAGCGCGTTGCTGAACAGGAGCGGGCGCACCATGCGGTTCATCCAGGCTTGGCGGAACCCGTCGTTCATCTCGGCCATCACGCCGCCGAACCCTTTGGCGGACGACGCCTTTTTCTCCATCTTGTCCAGCGTGACCGACGCGATAAATGCGAAGTTGATCGTGAACAAGACCAGGATCAGGAACAGCGTCCATGCCGTGCCGATGCCCATATACAGCAAGGTGCCAAGCGGCGGACCGATCAGGAACATCGTGCTGTACGACATCTGGCGCAGGTTGACCGCCATGCGCAGGTCCTCTTTCTTGACGATGCGCATCGTAAAGGCGGAGGAAGGCGCCCGGAACAGCACCGTGCCGATCGCCGAGAGGAACGCGACCGCATAGACCACCGTGAGCGACTGCAGCGCCACAGCGGCGATCAGGAGGCCAATCAGCAAGATCCTGATGAACACGGCGCTTAACATCGTCTTTTTATGCTCCCAGCGGTCTGCCAAAACGCCGATGAACAGACCAAAGATCACGAGCGGCGCAAACTCGCAGAACATGTTGATCGACACGGCGATCGCCGAGCCGCCCGACAAGTCCATGACAAGATAGATCAGCGCCATGTTCCGCACCCAGTCTCCAAACTCGGAGAACCACATGCCGACCCAAAATTTTACGAACCTCGGGTTGCCCCGAATAAACGCCCACATCTCCTGTTACCCCCAATGATGTACGAATCTCTTCTATAAACTTCCGATAGCCGTTTCCAAGAATTAGCTCCTCATTTATTTTAGTACTCCATGTGAAATTTGACAACACTGAATATTACTTTCGTTTCCGAATATTCTCGATTTTAAATAGAAAGAGAAAGCCGGCTCCCCAACAAGTGAGAACCGGCCGATTATTTAAACAGTGACGTCAACTTTATACGTTTCGTACTTGGCGAGCAATTCTTTCACCAAGCCGGCGAGCGATGTTTCTTTGGCCAGCAGCGGATGCAGGTTGAGCACGACCGCGAAGTCGGCGTCATCCTTTTGGATCAGGTAGAAGCGCACCGTCTCCGTTTGCGGATCGAGTGGCGTCTGACGCTCCTGCTGCAGGATCTCCTGCACCTTTGTTTCCGCTTCTGCCGCTTCCAGGCCGCGCAGGTAGATCACGTGCAGCGGCGACCATTTCGGCTCATGTACGAGCCGCTCCGGGGCGCTGTCCGTCCCGACAAGCGTCGTGCGCAGGATGTCGTGCGCGGCGAACAGCTCCTGCTGCGCGCGCTCCATCGCTTCGAGGCGCACCGCTTCCGGCAACGGCTCGACATGCGGCGTGTTGAGATGCTTCGGCTCTTCCGCTTGCGGTGCGGCCGCCGGGCGCGATGCCCCGCGGCGGCGCGGCACGGCGGTGATCTCCTGCGCTTCCGGACGGCGGGCGACCCGCTTGATCTCCCCGGCATCCGCGCTCTGTGCCGGCGCGTTGTCGCGCTCACTGAGCAGCCCGGCGGTGAACTGCGCCACCGTCGGCAGTTCGAACAAGAGGCGCAGCGGAACGGTGACGCCGTACTCCTCGGAGATGCGGGAGACGATCTGCGTCGCCATCAGCGAGTGGCCGCCAAGGGCAAAGAAGTTGTCGTGAATGCCAACTTGCTCCACGCGCAGGACTTCGGCGAAGATCCCGGCGACCTTTTCCTCTTCCGGCGTGCGCGGCGCGACATAGCTGCCGCCGCCGACCATCCCCTCCGGAGCGGGCAGTTTCTTGCGGTCAACTTTGCCGTTTGGCGACAGCGGAAGTTCGTCGAGCAGAATCAGGAAGGACGGCATCATGTAGTCGGGGAGCTGTTTGCGCAGAGAGCTCCGCAGCTCTTCTTCCTGCAGCTCTGTGCCCGGCTCCGGCACGACATAGCCGGCCAGACGCTTGTCGCCGTCCGCATCGTGCGCGATGACCACGCATTGGCGCACGCCAGGCTGGCTGCCAAGCACCGTTTCGATCTCGCCGATCTCGATGCGGAAGCCGCGGATCTTCACCTGCTGGTCGATCCGGCCCATGAACTCCAAGCTGCCGTCTGCCAGCCAGCGCACGAGGTCGCCCGTACGGTACAGGCGGCCAAATTCCGTTTCGATGAACTTCTCCTGCGTCAGGTCCGGGCGGTTCAGATAGCCGTTGGCCAACCCGTCACCGCCGGTCATCAGCTCGCCTGGCACGCCGACCGGAACCGGCTGCAGCTCGCTGTTCATCACATAGACGGTCGTGTTGGCGATCGGACGGCCGATCGAGACGGTGCTGCCGACATCCCCTTCACTCGTCATCGTGTGGCAGGACGTGAAGGTGGTGTTTTCCGTCGGGCCGTAGCCGTTGATCATCGTCACGCCCGGCAGCTCGCGCAGCACTTTTTTCACATGCGTGACAGAGAGCACATCACCGCCGGCCAGCAGGTAACGCACCCCTTTCAGGTCTTCGAGGCGGAACTCGACCATCTGGTGGTACAGGCCGGCTGTCAGCCACAGCACCGTGATGCCGTTCTCTTTAACCGTGCGCCCGATGTCTTCCAAGGACGGCTGTCCGGCCGGCATCAGCACCAGCTTCGCGCCGTTCAGCAGCGGGCCCCAGATGTCGAACGTCGCTACGTCAAAGGAGAACGTCGCCGCCTGCAGGAACACATGCTCCGCAGTAAACGGCATGTAGTTGGTGTTTTTGACGAGGCGCACCACCCCGCGCTGCGGCACGACAACGCCTTTCGGGCGTCCCGTGGAGCCGGAGGTGTAGATCACATAGGCCAGGCTGTCCTGCGTCGTCACAGACGTCGGATTCTCCGTGCTTTGCCCGGCAAAGGACAACCAGTCGCGGTCGAGGCAGATCACGTTCGCTCCGTGCTGCGGCAAGATGCCTTCCAGCGCAGACACGGTGATCAGCACCGGCACTTGAGTATCTTCCAGCATGTACGCGATGCGCTCCTGCGGGTAGTTCGGGTCGATCGGCACATACGCGCCGCCCGCCTTGATGATCCCAAGCAGCGAGATGACCATCTCCAGCGAACGGTCGATGCAGAGGCCGACCAGCACATCGGGGCCGACGCCAAGCTCCTTCAGATAGTGCGCGATCTGGTTGGCGCGCTCGTTGAGCTGGCGATAGGTCAGCTTGGCGCTGCCATAGACGGCCGCCACCGCATCGGGGGTCAGCGCCGCCTGCTCTTCGAACAGCTGCTGCATCGACGCGGACGGGTATGGAGTTGCCGTCTGATTCCACGCCGACACGACCAGCACGCGTTCCGATTCGGTCAGCAGCGACAGGCTGCCCACGCGCTGGGACGGATCGTCGGCCAGCAGGGTTGCCAACTGCACGAAGTGGCCGTGCAGCCGCTCGATCGTGCTGGCGTCAAACAGGTCGGTGTTGTATTCGAACGTGCCGCCCACGCCGAATTCATCGTCCTCCGACATCAAGAGCGACAGGTCAAATTTAGCGGTGCTGCCTGTGTCCTCCACCGGCTCGAAGGTCAGGCCGGCCAGTTCGATTTTGCTCTGCTGGAAGTTCTGCAGGCCAAACAGGACTTGGAACAGTGGCGAACGGCTCAGATCGCGGTCCGTCTCCACCTCTTCGACGATCTTCTCAAACGGCACGTCCTGATTCGCAAAAGCGCCCAGCGCCGATTCTTTCGCGCGGCCGATCAGCTCGAGGAACGTCGGGTTGCCCGACAGGTCGGCGCGCAAGGCCAGCGTGTTGACGAAGAAGCCGATGATCGATTCGGTGTCCTGGCGATTGCGGTTCGCAATCGGCGTCCCGACCGCAAAGTCTTGCTGGCCGGAGTAATGCATCATCAAGGTCTGGAACGCCGCGAGCAGGGTCATGAACAGCGTCGCCCCTTGCTTTTGGCTGAGGTGGATCAGCTTGTCCCCGACTTCTCTAGGCAGACGGAACGTGAGCTGTGCGCCGTTGAAGGTCTGCATCGGCGGACGCGGACGCGGACGGTCGGTCGGCAGCTGCAGGGCGGGCAGATCGCCGCCGAGCAGGTTTTTCCAGTAGTCGAGCTGCGGGCCGAGCTCCTCCTGCAGGAACTTGCGCTGCCATGCCGCAAAGTCGGCGTATTGGAGCGGCAGGTGCGGAAGCGCCGGTGCTTTGCCGCTGACCAGCGCAGCGTACAACTGGGTCAGCTCCTGGGTCAGGATGCCGCGCGACCAGCCGTCGGAGATGATGTGGTGCAAGGTCAGGAGCAGCACGTGCTCTTGCTCGCCGAGCTTGAGCAGCTGGTAGCGGATCAGCGGACCGTTGCGCAAGTCGAACGCCGTGGTGTTCTCCGCCTGCACGAGGCGGGTGACTTCTTCCGCTTGCGCCGCGCCGCTCAGATGGGTCAAGTCGACCACCGCAAGCGGTGTTGGGACCGCCTCGCCGATCACTTGCTCCGGCTCGCCATTCGCATCGGAGAACGTGGTGCGGAACGACTCGTGGCGCTTGATCATCTCATGGAGCGCCGTTTCAAACTGCGCGTGGTGCAGCACGCCGGTCAGACGCACCGCATACGGAATGTTGTACGCCGTCAGCCCCGGGATCAGCTGCTCCAACACCCACAGGCGCTGCTGCGAGAAGGACAACGGCAGTTTGCCGTCGCGGGAGACCGGTGTGATCGGCGCTTCCGATTTCGCCGGGGAGGTCTCTACCGCGCAGAGCGCTTCCACGCGCTCCGCGAGCTCGATGACGGTCGGCGCTTCGAACAGCGTGCGCAGCGGGATCTTGATCCCGAACTCCTTGTTCACGCGGGAGACGACCTGCGTCACCATCAGCGAGTGGCCGCCGAGGTCAAAGAAGTTGTCGGCGACGCTGACCTGCTCGGTGTGCAGAACTTCCGCCCAGATTCCCGCGATCTTCGCTTCCACGTCGTTCGACGGCGTGATGTACTCATTTTGCTCCATCAGCTCCGCGTCCGGGTCGGGCAGGATGCGGCGGTCGATCTTGCCGTTTGCCGTCAGCGGAATCGCATCGAGGTAGACAAACACTGCCGGGATCATGTAGTCGGGCAGGATTTCTTTAAGGTAGCTGCGCACTTCGTTTGTGCCGCCGGCGACGCCTTCGTTTTTGACGATATAAGCGACCAGACGGCGGTCGCCCGGCACGTCTTCGCGGGCGACGACGACGTTTTCTTTGACCAGCTCATGCTGGCCGATCACCGTTTCCACTTCGCCAAGCTCGACGCGGTAGCCGCGGATCTTGACTTGGGTGTCGGCGCGGGTCAGGAATTCGAGGCGGCCGTCCGGGTGGCGTTTCGCCAAGTCGCCGGTGCGGTAGAAACGCGCCTCGGGGTCGTTTTTGAACGGGTCTTTCAAGTAGCGCTCCGCCGTCAGGTCGGGGCGCTTGATGTAGCCGCGCGTGATGCCTGCGCCGCCAAAATAGACTTCGCCAGCCACACCGTACGGCACCGGCTGCAGATGCTGGTCCAGCACATAGACCTGCACATTGCCAAGCGGACGGCCCAGCGGCACGGTGACCGTTTTGCGCATCGCCGGGTCTTTTTCCACTTTGTAGACCACACCTGCGATCGTCACTTCGGTCGGGCCATAGTGGTTGATCAGCCAGACGTCATCGCGGTACTCTTCCACGCGCTCGATCAAGTCCCAGCGCAACGTTTCGCCGCCGACGACCGCGCCTTGCAGCGGCAGGACTTTCAGCGGCTGCGACGCCATCAGCGCCGCGAGATGGGTCGGGACGATCTTCAGGCAGTCGACCGGATGCTGCTCGAAATACTCGGCCATCAGATCCGGATCGGTCAGGCGCTCCTGAGCGATGATGTGCAGCGTGCCGCCGCGGCAGAGCGCCGGGAAGATCGCCGTGTGGCCGACGTCTGCAGACAGTGTCGAGACGTTGCCGTAGCTCGCCCCGTCGCCAAGCTGTGCGACCTCTTCGATCGCATAGAGGTAGTTGAGCAGGTTGCGATGTTCGACCTGCACCCCTTTCGAGCGGCCGGTGGAGCCGGAGGTGAAGATCAGGTAGACGAGGTTTTCCAGTGTCGCTTCGTTCGGCAGGTTCTCCGTGCTGTTCCCTGCCACTTCGCTCCACTGCAGATCGAGGCAGAACGTCTTCGCATCATGCGCCGGCAAGAGTCCGGCCAGCGACTCCTGGGTCAGGATGACCGGAACTTCCGAGTCCTCCATCATAAAGCCGATGCGGTCCTGCGGGAATGCCGGGTCAAACGCCACAAATGCGCCGCCCGCTTTCAAAATCGACAACAGCGCGACGATCATGTTCGGGGAGCGCTCCAAATAGATGCCGACCACTCTTTCCGGGCCGACGCCTTCCGCTTTCAGCAGGCGGGCCAACTGGTTCGCGCGCTCGTTCAGCTCACGGTAGGTCACCTGCTCCTCTTCATATTGAATGGCGATGCCGTCCGGGTTCGCTGCGGCGCGCGCTTCGAACAGCTCGTGCACCAGCTTGTCGGTCGGGAAATCGCGCTGGGTTTGGTTGCAGCCGTAGATCAGCTCCTGCACTTCCGCGTCGGTGAGCAGCGGGATCTTCGAGATCGGCTGGTCAGGGTCTGCCACCACCGCTTGCAACAGGTTGAGATAGTGGTTCAGCATCCGCTCCACCGTTTCGTAATCGAACAGGTCGGTGCTGTACTCGGCGAACAGGATCGGCTTGCCGTCCTTATGATCGACGGTGAACATCAGGTCAAATTTCGCCGTGTTGCGCTGCACTTCCACCGCCGAGATTTTCAAGTCACGCAGCGTCAGATCGGGCGTGGAGACGTTTTGTACCACAAACATCGTCTGGAAAAAGGGATTCGAGACGCTGCGGTCCGGCTTCAGCTCCTCGACCAGTTTTTCAAACGGCATCTCCTGATAGGTATAGGCGTCCAAAGTGGTCTGGCGCACGCGGTCGATCAGCTCGCGGAACGTCGGATCGTCCGACAGGTCGGTGCGCAGCACCAGCGTATTGACGAAGAAGCCGATCATATGCTCAATGCCCGGCTGCTTGCGCCCGGCGATCGGTGTGCCGACAGCGAGGTCTTCCTGCCCCGTGTAGCGGTACAGGAACGCTTTGTAGGCGGCGAGCATCGTCATGAACAAGGTCGAGCCTTTGAATTGCTTGGTCAGCCCGTTCAACTTGTCCATCAGCTCATCGGGCAGTTCGAGCAGCACATGGCCGCCTTCCGGGGAAGCGACAGCCGGGCGCGCCCGGTCGGTCGGCAGTTGCAGCGGAGCGATCTCTCCGTCGAGCTGCTCCCGCCAGTAATTGAGATGCTTTTCGTAAACATCGCCGGTGAACCAGTCGCGCTGCCAGGAAGCGTAGTCCGCGTATTGGATCTCCAACGGCGGCAGCGGGGACGGCTTGCCGTCGAGGTATGCTTCATACAGCACGACCAGCTCATGGATCATCACGGCCATCGACATGCCGTCGGAGATGATATGATGCTTGGCGAACAACAGCACATGCTCCTCGGCGCCAAGCTTGAGCAGGGTCGAGCGCAGGAGCGGGCCTTGGGACAGATCAAACGGCGTGTCCGCTTCCAGCGAGGACAACGCAGCCACTTTCGCTTCCTGCTCCGCTTTGGACAAATGCTGCAGGTCGAGCAGCGGGATGCTGATCTGCGCTTCGGATGCGATCACTTGCAAGAGTTCGCCGTCTTCCATCGCAAACGACGTGCGCAGCGTCTCGTGGCGGTCGACGATCTCCTGCAGGCTTTGCTCCAGCGCTTCGATATGCAGCGGGCCTTGGAAGCGCACCGCCATCGGCATGTTGTACATGCCGCTGCTTTCGTTCATCTGATTGATCAGCCACATCCGGTTTTGCGCGAATGAGGCGGGGAACTCATAATATTCGATCTCGTCGTCGGTGCCTGTTTCCAGCAACAACTCGTCTTGGTTCTTAGTATCTGCCATTGCGTACAGCCTCCATTGTGATGTGTTTATGTTGAAGTTTACGCCTTAATCAATAAAGCTGTAGTTTCTATATAAACAGCTTTCTATGAACGATAAATAATTCCTCCCCACCGCACTAAATTTTCATCTGTTTAGCCCAACTTCAATAAACAAATAAAGCTGGCACCTGTCGACGAACAGATACCAGCTTTTCAAGGTTATGCCTTCCTGTAACTGATCACTTTTTCCGGTCGCCCGACCAGCGTCCCTTTGCTCACCGCGTAGATGTCGTCGATGACCATCTGGAACGAGACGGTGCGCCCTTCGAAACGCGCCCGATCTTCGAGCAAGGCACGATTGTGGTCTTGGATCTCCTGCGTGAACGGGAGGTTGCCGAACTCCAGGTAGCGGATCGCGCCTGCGTTGTCGCGCGCCGGGAGCATTTTGCCCGCGTTGTGGCGGCTCGGGGCAAACGGCACATCGAGCACACCTGCCTGAAAGGCCCGCACCGCACCGATCGCCCAGTCCCCTTCGCCAAGCGCTTCCACTTTGTCCAAGAGACATTTCGTCTCCGCCTTGATCAAGTCGATCTCCGCCTGCAGCGCCGGGGACATCGCCAGGCGCTGGCCCTGCAGCATGCGCAGCGTCTGCTGTGTCGCCAAAATGCCTTGCGCGTTCGCTTCCTTGGTCGGCACGCCTGCCGCTTCATGCGGCGTTTTGACGATCACTTTGGTCGCACCGGCCAAGGCGGCCGCCTGTGCACCGAGGCAGACCACGCCAAACGCCTGCGCCTCATCTTGCGGGAAGCCGCCCATCCACTGGTGGAACACGGTGGTGATCTCGATGTCCGCATAGCCAAACGCGTGGAAATACGCTTCTGCCTGCTCTTCCAGCGCCCGGACTGCCGCCACGTCCTGCAACAGCTGACCGCCTTGCCCGTAGCCGAGCGTCAGGCTTTTCACGCCTTGCTCCGCCGCGAGCAGCCCTTCGAGGATCATCACCGCATTCGACATGCTTGGCGGCACCAAGGTGCCGGTCAGCGGGCCAAACGGCTCGCGGTTGATCCGAATGCCCATCTCTTCATAGAGTCCGACCAGACGGTCACAATATTGCCAGTCCAGAATCGAACGCTCCAGACTCACATTTTTCGCATAAGGGATGTTGTAAGAAATCCCGCCGCCTTCGTTCGACGTCCAGCCGGCCGCCAGCACGATCTCCGACAAGAGCCGCGCATCGGGCGTCCCATGCCGGGCCTGCAGCGGCAGCCCCACCTGTTCAAACAGCTCGCGGCAGCCTGCCACTCCGTGGTTCACCGCCGGAAAACCGTTCAACAGCGAGCGGCCCGTCTTTTTGCTCTCCTCCAGCCCGACGATGCATTCGCGGTACCGGTTCTGCCGCGTGTAGCTGTCGATCGTCACCGGCAGCAGGTCCGCTCCGCCCACATCCTGCAGATGCAAGAGCAGTTCGATCTGCCCTTCCACCGTCGCCACCCCGGCGCGGGGCTGGGCCAGCGTGATCCCTGCCGCTTTGGCGCGCATCAGGGCCGGAGCGAACCGCTTGTCCAGCGGGATTTGGCGCTGGTAGGCAGCCGCCCGTTCCAGATCGGCATCGCGGCCCGTCTCCCACTGCCCGAGCACCCCTTCGCGCACTTCCCAAAAGGAGTCCATACTCCATTTCACATTCCGAAGCTCCATGCTGCACCTCCGCGTCTCAGATCAGGTATTTTTTCATCAAACAGAGCGCCTTTTCCGGGTCGCGCTGCGCCACCAGCCCCATCGCCGACAAAAGGTACGTCCGGTCGATCAGCACGTTTGGGCGCAAGGGTTTCAGACAAGTTGGGTTCTCTTCCGTAAAGAATCCGGCCGCAACGATCTGATCGGCCCGCGCACTGTGCACCAGCACCCCGCCGGTGCCGATCACCGTGCCAAATTCCAGCAGGTCTTTGCCGGTCTGCGATAAAAACAGCCCCATCGGGGTATAGACGCTTTCCACCACACCGGCGTGCCGCTCCATGGCGATCTCCACCGCCGCCTTGCCCAGCGCTTCATCAAACGCTGCATCTTCCGCCGTTTGCGGGACCAGACTCACCTCGCCTTGCAGCATCCGGCAGCGCGCTTCCACCGAGCCCGCATACTCCGGCAGATGCTTCAAGATCCGCCGCGAGCCTGCCGTCTCCCACAGCGATACAGCGCTGACCCGCATGCCGAGGTCGCCTTCCACCGTGCGCTTGGCGTGCGGTTCCTGCAGCCCTTTCCAGACCACGCCCGGCTTGGTCGGCTCACCGCTGCCAACCGAATGGATATCGGTCGTCGCGCCCCCGACATCGATCACGACCAGCGGCCCGATGCCGTCCTGCAGGTCGGTGCCGTCGGCCAGCACCACCGCCGCTTCCAGCACGGCGGCCGGCGTCGGCATCAAAATCCCGCCGACCAGCTCTTCCGCCTGATCCAGCCCTTTAGCCACGACGATCCGCTCCATAAACACATCGCGGATCGCCTCGCGCGCCGGCTCCACCTGCAGCTCATTGAGGCGCGGCATCACGTTTGGCACCAATTTATAGTAAAGGCCCCTTTCGTCAAAAAGCGCCTCGATCTCATCCCGCGCATTTTTGTTCCCGGCCACAACGACCGGCACAGCTTGCACATGCTCGGCGATCATCCGCGCGTTGTGCAAAATGCAGGTTTTGTTCCCGCCGTCCGTTCCCCCGGCGAGCAGGAGCAGGTCGGGCTCCAGCCCTTTGATCTCTTCCAGGTCGCTGCGGGTCAGCTCAAACGAATATACGCCAAGCACCCGTGCCCCTGCACCCAGCGCCGCCCGCTTCGCCGCTTCGGCGGTCAGTTCCGGCACCAGCCCGATCGCGACCATCTTCAAGCCCCCGGCCGCGCTGGAACAGGCCAGCTTTTCGGTAAACTCCACCGGCCCGGTCTGTTCGAGCAGCTTGGCGTACGCTTTTTCAAATCCGACAAGAATCCCCTCATCGACCGTGGTCAGATCTTTTGCCGTCCCGAGGATGCGTTCGCCGTGCAGGTCGATCGCCGTCAGTTTGGTGTAGGTGCTGCCAAAATCGATACAAAGCACCGCTTCCATCTATACCACCAGCCCTAAATCCTCATGCAGATTGCGCACCGCGATCTCCAGCGGCGTCTCCGGCGAAAACACGCGGTTGAAGCCCATGTCCAGAAACTGCGCTTCCACTTCGGCAAAATCGTGTTTGCCAACGACGAGGTTGCCACCGACATACAGCACCATGTCGCCAAGCCCCGCCTCTTCGCATTTTTCACGCAGCCCGCGGCAGTCGATCTCGCCGTGCCCGTAGAGCGAAGAGACCAGAATCGCCTTCGCGCCGGTCTCGATCGCCGCCGAAATAAAATCTTCCTGCGACGACAGCACCCCGATGTTCACGACCTGAAACCCGGCTTCCGAAAACACATGATCCAAAATCCGATTTCCTACCGCATGGCAATCCGCTCCGATAACGCCGATGACGATCGTTGCCTTCATTTATATCCCTCCGCCTTAATTCCCAGTGGCTAAATTTATAAATGATACTTCTATCATTACGTTTAGATTCCTTCCCCCCCAACAAAAAAGGCTCAGCGTGATCCGCCGAGCCTGCTCTCGTACTGCCGTCTAGTTTTTTCCACGCGTTTCTTCGCTTTCAGCCAATTTGTTTCCGCCTGTGCATACAGCAGCCTGAACTCTTCGCGCCGGGGCTGGTCCCGTTCCAGCTCCTGCTGCAACTGCTCCAGCAAGGTTCTGCACAGCGCTTCCTCTTTGACTGCCGCCTGGTACACCATCTGCTGACCGCCGTCTGCCGCTTCCAACATCGAGCCTCCCTCCTGCCGTCAAACAAGAGAAACGCGAAAGCTCAAGCCTTCGCGTCCTTCAGCATCTCTTTTCTATTGTGTACCAGTTACTTCCATTTCAAGCCTACTGATCCAGATCCTGCTGACAGCTTACAGCGACGGCGCGTTGCCGATCGGCCATACCAGCTCTGCCTGACGCATGGTATCCGGACCAATCACCGTTGCAAAAGCCACCACTACCGCCATTGTAAATGCACAGAACGCCAACACTTTAACCAGTTTCATCTTCGTATATCCCCCTAAACTATAGTGAACATTTTCTTTTGTTTCATAGAATGTTTAGCTTCGTTACGAATATGGTAGTCTGATTTCCTAATTTCGTCAATAACATTTTTGAACATTTTGATTAGAAAATCGAAATGATCAGTTTTAATTTGGTGTTTTTCTACACTCAATTTTGACCATACTTAAACAGATGACACTAAAATAAGGACAATTGGCTCTTGTTCGGGTATGATATACTAACTTAATAGAGCAAAAAAAATGACGATGAATTGAATTGACATATAGGAGTGTTATCGGGGATGGCAGGAGTTGGACAAAGAATCAAAGAACTGCGTAAAGCCTCCAAGCTGACACAGCAAGAGTTGGCCGAAGGGGTAGTCACGCGCAGTTATATCAGTCAAATCGAAAAAGGCTTGATCCAGCCTTCGTATGATACGTTGGAAAAGCTTTCGAATAAACTCGGCGTGTCGGTTGAGGATTTTTTCAAAGAGCCGGAAAACAAGGCGATGCTGATCACCGACTGGAAGAAGTACGTCCGGTTTGCGGAAGGGCATGCTGAATCCGGCCAGTATGAGCAGGCGAAGAAGATTCTCGACAACTTGGAGTCGGCGTCTCAAGAGGAGCTGAACGACTTTGACCTCGGCATCTTGAACTGGGTGCATGGCAAGCTCCGCGAGCAGGCCAACCAGTTTCAAGATGCGATGCCGTTTTACCGGAAGAGCCTTGAGCACCTGGCGGAGTATGTCGACTCCAAAGAGCTGGTGCGCTCGCTCGATTCGCTGGCGTACTGCAACCTGCAGCTAAACGACAACCAGGAAGCGTTGCGCATTTTGAATGAAGCAAACGAAGTGATCATCCGCTATCATCTCGGCGGTCTGGTCAAGACATCGGTGCTGATCAACACCGGCGTGGCGCATGCCAAACTGGGCGAATACCACTCGGCGATTCGCCTGCTCAACGAAGCGAACTATCTCAACCACGCGATGAACGTGCATTACAAGGCCGGGCACATCTACTTCATCCTCGGCACCTGCCACATGCAGATTGGCGAGGCGGAGTCGGCGGTCGAGTTCTTCCGCCGCGCCATCGACTTCTATGACTATGCCGGCCATATCGAAAACAAGGCCGGGGTGATCACCAACCTCGGCATCCTCTACTCCAACACCGGCCAGGGGAGCAAAGCGGCGGCGTCGCTGTCCGATGCGATCCTGATCTACGAGCAGCTCCGCGATGCCCAGGTCAAAACCGACCCGGCCGAAGCGGACCGCCTCGAAGCCCGCGCCGCCAACGCCCGCATCGAGCTGGCCCGCGCCTTCCTGCTGCTCGGCGAAACGGCACAGGTGCAGGCGATCTGCGAGCGGATCTTGAACGGTGACCACCAGCCCAAGTTCAAAGCGTTTGCCCATCTCTACCTCGGCAACGTCAACTTCCAAGCAGCCCGCTATTCGGAAGCGCTGGAGAACTACCAGGATTCCTACCGCCTGTTCTTGCAGTCCGGCGACAAGAAGCAGATCGCCGAATTGGAAGAGCACTTGGGCAACACCTACTTCGAGCTCCAGGAGTTTGCCCTCTCCGCCCAGTTTTACAAGCAGCGCCTCGAAACCACCCGCACCAATCCGGCGCCTTTGGTCACGATGTAATAACTAAAAAGGCTCAGCTTGTGCAATCCAAGCTGAGCCTTTTTCTATTGAGTTAAATCGCCAGCAGCTTGACCGTCTCTTTGCCGCGCAGCCCTTCGACCATCTGCTCCCATGACTCCGGTTTGTTCGGGAGGATGGCGTAGTAGGTGGTAAGGAACTGGACGATCAGTTCGGCGGGCAGAGACTCAACGCCCGGCTCGTAGCTCAGATAGCAGAGGTCGAGGCCGGAGACCGCTTCGCCGTCGCCTTCCCAGGACGGGTGCACATACGGGAAGTCGAGCTTGCGGTAGCCGAGGTGAGACAAGACTTCGCGGCGCACGTACGGGTTCATCGACTTCACGCCGCCAAAGCCATACGCCTCCACGAGGTACGGGTTGTAGATCTCGGCAAACATGCCTTTCAGCTCACGTCCGGCATCTGCCACGACCTTCAGCAGGTCTTCGCGGCGCTGGTTGGCCAGGAACGGCCCGATGCCTTTGCCGTCAACGCCGATGATCGTGAAATCGGTCATCGCCACCTGCATGTCCGCATAATAGCGGTATTCGGTCGCCCCGACCACCTTGCCGTCTTCCACAGCGACAAACACGCGAATTCCCGGATCTTGCAGCGGGTCGGCCCACAAGGAGAACTCCAGCACTTCTTCCTTCGGGAACACCTTGCCCATCAGCTCATGCATCTGCTTGAACAGCGGGTCGTCAATGCTCGTAATGCGTCTGTATTCCATCAAAATACCTCCTTCAGCTTGGGTACATGTTACCTAACAGAATACACCAAACTAGGAAAAAGGCAACTTGCCTTGACATCGCAGCAGACCAATCTCTATAATGAAAAACGTAACCGTTCAGTTACGCGTCCTTCACCTTCAAGGAGGTGCTTCGCATGATCGAAGAAGGACAACCTTATGACGTCTTTGCGGCGCTGGCCGATCCGACCCGCCGCAAGCTGTTAGAAATCCTCTCCGGCGGCGAACAGTCGGTCACCCGGCTGGCCGAGCATTTCCCCGTCTCCCGCCCCGCGATCTCCAAGCATCTCAACGTCCTGCGCCAGGCCGGGCTGGTCACCGAGACCAAATCAGGCCGCGAGCGCCTCTACCAACTACGTGCGGAACCCCTGCGGGAAGTCCGCGACTGGCTCGATTACTACGAGCGATTTTGGAACGAGAAGATCAACAACCTCAAGCGCCTCTTCGAAGATCCGCACTAAAAAGCCCGTTTCGATGCACCCCTCGGTCATCGAAACGGACTTTCTTTCCTGCTTCCTTTAGCGGGCCAATCCCCGGATTGCCATGTCGACCAAGGCCTCAGCGCCCGCCTGGTCTTTCGCTTCGATCATCCCGGTCATCACCGCTTGCATGTAGCTGTGGATCGCGCCGGAGATGACCAGGGCGGCATCGGTCGTGTCTTCCATCTCGCGGAACTCTCCGCGCTCAATCCCATACTTGATCACATCGGTCAGCAGGTGCATCACGTCGTGCAACTGCTTGATCCGCTGCTGCTCAAACGATTTGTTGTCTTTGAATTTGATCATGTGTTCGAAGTTCAGCTTATGAAACTTCACCATCTGCGGAAAGCGTTCCACTTGGAACCGCGCATAGGCGCGCAATTTTTCAGCAGCCGACTCATACGGTTTCACCGCTTCGACCACGACGCGGTAGTATTCCCGCATCTGATAGTGCACCACTTCGGCCAGCAATGTCTCTTTATCCTTAAAGTGCAGGTACACCGTCCCTTTGGCGATCCCTGCATCCTGTGCAATCTCCCCAACTTTTGTTTCATGGAACCCGCTCGTGCTAAACCGCTTGGCAGCAGCTTCTAATATCGCCTGTCGCTTGTCGACAATCTCCATCTCGGTACCTCCGATAAGATTACACTCCTTTCATTATACCAGACTCCGGGCGTTTTCCACGAATCTCAATTGCCGGGGGCAGGATCAGGATTCCCAGACGGTGTTTTCCTCCACGTACGCCACCGCTTGCCCGAGCCGGACTTCGACCTCGGCTGCCGTTTGGCCGGTGACGGTCACCGTCAGATAGCTTTCCGTGCTGCGGGTTGGACCTCCATAGACTTTGCCGATTTCTCCTTCTTGGCTGACCTCGCACCAGTCGAACGGCACCGTCTCCGGCATGCTGACCAGCTTCCCATGTTTGGGCGGAATGAAGTAGCCGCCATACAGAGCGCCGGCCTTGCTGCGGTCGGGCAGCGGGTCGATCAGGCCGCATTGGGCGCGGGTGATGCAGCGGTCGAGGTGCAGGCCGTACGCGCGCTCGATCAACACGTTGATCCGGCCGCCGGTGGTGCGTGACGCCACTTCGCAGAGCACGATCCGGTCGTCCGGCGTGTGGAACACTTCCGCATGGAAGGTCGAAGCATCTAACTTCGGCATCACGGCGAGCAGTTCTTTGGCAAAGGAGATCAAACGCTCGCCCAGCGGATGCCCCGGCTCCAGCATGACATTGCCGACGCCTTGCTGGTCAGTATAGGCGAGGCAAGTGTTGACATAGGCGGTCGCACAGGCAAACTTCACATCCCCGTCCAGCACCACGCCGTCGATCTGGTACATCTTGCCTTCCACAAACGCCTCCGCCAGCATCCCGGCCGTACTGTTCGTCTTCAAGTACTCGCCGAGCGCTGCTTCCGAGCGCAGCACCTTCGTGTAGGCCGAAGACATGCCGCGCAGCGGTTTGACGACGATCGGATAGCCGTGCTCCACAGCAAAATCATCGAGATCGAGCGGGCTTTCCAGCTTGCGATGGGCGGCGACAGGGATTCCGCCGCGCGATGCCGTCTCTTTCATCACCGCTTTGTCGCGAAAGGCGAGGGCGCTTTCATACCCTTGACCGGCGATGCCCAAACGGTCGCGCAGGCGACCTGCGCGGATGATCTCGCTTTCCTCAAGCGCGATGATCCGCCGGAACGGACGCTCCGCATGCAGTTTGACCGCTTCGACCTCCACGCGCCCGTCGCGCATCAGCACATCAAACGGCCGGCGCACCGGAAACTCCGGGAAGTCATCGACCACGCTCCGCTCCGCAAACATATACACGTCTTCCTCCAGCCCGGTCAGCCACTCCGTATAATCGATCTGCTCCCGGGAGAAGCGATTGAAGAGCAAGATTGCCATGCTGCACACCTCCCTCGTTTATTGGCCGCTCTCGACTCTTTCTTCTTCGGCCGCCCAGATCACGTGCTGCTCGATATAGGCGAGCAGTTCGGCATACCTTGCCTCCAGCTCCGCCCGATCCTTGGCGACAAACACCACCGAACCCACCGTGTCGGCAGCTGCCAACTGGCCTTTCGACACCATGCCGGGCTGCATGCGCGGCTGGTATTCCTTGACCCAGTCAAAGGGGAACGAATCGATCATCCCGACCAGACGCCCGACCTGCTTCGGAATCAGGTACACCGCAGACAGCACGCGCGGTTCGTTTGTCTCGGGAAGCGGGACATTCAGCCCGCAGGACAGCTTCGACCACGCTTCATCCAGTTCGACGCCGTACGCCTGCCGCACACATTCGGAGATCCGCCCCCCGGCCGTGCGCGAGGCGATCTCGCAGAAGACCAGCTCATCATCAGGCGTATGGAAGATCTCACAGTGGAAGGAGGTGTGCTCCGGTGTCGGCAAGATCGCCAGCACTTGCTCGGTCATGGCGCGCATCCGCTGGTACATCTCTTCGTTCGGATGCAAAAGTTCGATGTAGAGACCTTCGTTCTCCTGATAGTTCAGGCAGGCGTCGTTGTAAATGCCGACCGAGACCAGTTCGACGCGGCCGTGCGCGACCAGCCCGTCGATCTCGTACATGTCGCCCGGCACATACACTTCGACCATCATGCCGGTCAGCCGCCCTTTGCGGTACAAGAGCTGCAGGTCGGCTTCCGTGCGCACCACCGTCGTATTCATCGCGCCCATGCCGTCGACCGGCTTGACGACGAGGGGCAGACCGTGTTCCTGAACAAACTCATACAGATCGACGCCCGTCTCCAGCCGCCGATACGGCGGGCATTGCACCCGGTCGGCGAGCAGTCCTTTCATCACCACTTTGTCGCGATAAGCCTCTGCGCTCGCCACATCTTGTCCCGGCAGGCCCAAGCGCTCGCGAATCCGTGCGGCGCGGAGGATGTCGCTTTCATCGAGCGCCAGCACCCGGCGGATCGGGCGTTCCTGATGCAGGTGCAGAGCTTCGATCTCGACCAGACTGCTGTACACATAATTCTCAAACCCTCTGACCACGTCATACTCCGGGAAGTCCTGCTCATAATAGCTCGGTGTAAACAAGATCAGCTCTTCCCCCAGCTCTTGCAGCCATTCTTTGAAGAACACCAGCTTTGCCGGAAACCGGTTCAAAATCAAGATCGCCATCCCGCTCCACTCCCTCCTCGTTTACTTTTTGCGATAGCCGCTGCGCACTTCCATATCGAGCAGCCAGGCTTTCACATCGGGCGTCTGCTCGTCAAAATCATAGGCGTCGGAGAAGGTGAGGAACCGCTCCGGCACCTTCGGCTCATAGCCCTGCACAGTTTGCCCCCGCGCTTGCAAAATGTCGACCGCCAGTTCGGCGGTGATGCCGCGCGAGTCTTTCCACACCGCCAGATCGTCCAACGTGAACAGCCCGCGGCGCCCGTTTGCCGCCAAATTCACTTGCTTTTCCAAAAATTGAATCGATTCGCGATGCACTTTGCGGTAGGTGTTCTCTTCGGCCGCCAACAGCTCTTCCAACCGATCCTGTTGATCTTTCCAGTCATACCCGATCGCGTACAGACCTTCCAGCGCCGGTTGCACAAACTGCTGCAGCCCGGCCTCATAGCCGAAGCGATAGCGGTCATGCAGCAATTCACGCAGGATCTTCTTGACGACATGTCCCGGCCCTTTGCCGGTCAGCTGCGCCCCGTCCGCCAAGGCGGCCACCAGCGAGCGTACGGTCGCCGCTGTGCGCTTGCCAAACTTATCACGCCCGGTCAGCCCGTCCAGCTCTTCCATCTTCCGCACGAGCGGCAGGAACATCTCCGTCTCATACCAGCTCTCTTTGCCTTGCAAAATGAACGACATCCGCTCCAGTAACAGACAGCTGTCCACTTTCAACTGCCCGTCCGGCCCGATGATGTTCACCACGTCAAACATCGGCAGAAACGAGTGGCGGTGGCGCAGGAAGAACTTGCAGTAGAACCCGTTCAGCAACCCGTCGACCCGAAACTTGACCTCTCGCTCCCACAACACCAGATTCTCAGCCGGCAACCCGGCCCCGATCATCACCCGCTGCAGATCGGTGCGATCCTCCGGCAGCAGCACGTACAGATCGTCCCGGCGCAGTCCCAAGCCTTCGGTCAACAGCTCCCAGCCCACCGTCAGCGCCTCGCGGAGGTCCGGCTGGCCGAACTGATAATAGCTCATCATCACCTGAAAGATCGTCCACAACGGCGAAGGCGCATCCGCATACGAGTACGATGTCCAGAACACCCGCTGCTGCGTAAACAAAAACGGGCGTTCCGGCTCTTTCTCCCCCGTGAAATACCCGATGTTGGGTGTCAGCGCCGATCCGTTAAAGTACGGCCCGTCCCCTTCCGTATTCACCACCCGCCGCTCCGGCAGTTGCGCATACCCTTTGTTCAGGAAAAACTCCGCATACCGCTCCCGCAGTTCCAATGCTTTCACGCACAGTTCACCCGCTTTCCAATATTCATATCATTATAATATATTTTCAATTTTACTTAAAGAGCAAAAAAGCACCCCTCACGGAGTGCTTCATCAATGCTATTTGCCTTCGAGATAAGTCAGCTTCAGATCATAGTTCACCGCCAGGCCCGGCACAGCCTGCCAGTTCTTCACATACGGCTGGGTCAGATAGGACTGGTTGGTGAAATACAGCGGCGCCACCGGCAGATCGCCAAGCAGGATCGTCTCGGCCTGCTTGTACGCCGCCATGCGTTTCGAGCGGTCCGTTTCCTGCAGCGCCTTGTTCAGCGCAGCATCAAAAAGGGTCGACTCATAGTTGGCGTCGTTGTACATGCCGCTGCTCAGGAACAAGTTGAGGAAGTTGTCCGGGTCGTTGTAATCGGCGCCCCATGAGCCAAGCAGCATGTCATAATCGCCGCGCGAGGAACGCTGCAGACGCTGGCCAAACGGCACATATTCGACTTGCACGCTGATGCCGAGAAGCTGCTTCCACTGCTCTTGCAAGGCTTCCCCGGTCTTGCGGCCGAGCGCTCCGTCATCCATGAGCAGTTTCACGTTCGGAAACGCGGTCAGACCCAGCTCCTTCAAGCCGTCTGCCAGCAGAGCTTTTGCTTTCGCCAGCTGAACTTGACGCTGCAGCAAGTCGCCGCTCTGTGCGCGGTACGATCCGCCGCTTCCGTTGGTGATGCCGACGGGCACCATGCCGGTCGCCGCCTCATAGCGTCCGCGTGCACCAACCGCGTTGATCAGAGCCGGCGCGTCAATGCCGTACCCGAGCGCCTGGCGAATCTTCAGGTTGCCCAGCACCGGGTCTTCGAGGTTGAACTGCAGATACGACGTGACCAGATTGCTGACCTGACTGAACTGCGGGTTGTTCACATAGGCAGGCACATCGGCCGCCCCAAGCGGAATGCGGTCCAGTTTGCCCTTCTGGTAACGTCCGGTCAGGTCGGATGCGCCGATGTAATAGTTCACTTTTTGCAAGCGCACTTGCCCCTGATCCCAATACGTCGGATTCTTCTGCAACAGCGCGTAGTGCTCATGCGCCCACGCTGTCACCGTAAACGGTCCGTTGAACAGCGAATGTTTGACATCGGTGCCAAACGCTTCGCCTTTGCTCTGCACGAACTGCATCTTCTGCGGGAAGAAGATCGGCAGCGCGAGCTGTTCCGGGAACGAAGGCGTCGGTTGCAACAGCGTCACTTCCAGCGTCAGATCGTCCAGCGCTTTGCTTTCCAGCCCGTCGAGCATAAATGCGTAAGCTCCTTGCAGCTCCGGGTTCGCCCCGCGCGACCAGCCATAAACGAAGTCCGGCGCGGTCACCTTCGTGCCGTCCGACCACTTGGCATTGTCGCGCAACAGAAAACGGTACGTCTTGCCGTCCGGCGACACGCTCCAGCTCTTCGCCACTCCCGGCACCGCTTGGCCCGTTTGGTCAAGACGGGTCAAGCCTTCGCCAACTTGGGCCAGCATGGTTAAGGAAGCCGGATCGCTCGCCAGCGACGGGTCGAGCACAAATTCATAGCTCAGCGGCAGATGCAGCGCCTGGCCCCCTTTGGGCAGTGGTTTGACGCCGGAGGTGATCACAACCGAATTGCTTTTCTGCTCCCACAAGACACCGGCGCCCAGCGTTTCCGACACGAAGCGGATCGGCACCATCGTGCGCCCGTTCGTCACTTCGGCCGGCTGGTCGAGCTGCACCGTCTGTCCGTTTACGGTCGCCTGCTTCGAGCCGATCGGCAGCACGATGTTCAGATCGCCTTTGACCGCATAGACGGTCGACGTCTCCTCTTTCCAGAACACCTCCGCGCCAAGCTTCTCAAAAATCCCGCGCAACGGCACGAGCGTTCGGTCATTTTTCATATATGGCGCGGTGTCATAGACTTGCGCCTGTCCATCGATTTTAATGTTGATCTTGGCAGAAGCAGCCTCTGCGGCTGCCGGTGCGGCTGCCGGTGCGGACAGCAGCGACAACGCTGTCAAGCCAAGCCATGCCCCTTTCCAACCCTTCACCCTTACGTCCCCCTCTGTTTCACTTAGATCTTGCAGTATTGGCAATATTCGACATAAATCCACAAGAACCTTCAATTAATAATTACAAAATACTTTATTGTCATCTCCGTGATTTTTATATATAATCAGAATTGTGGTATAGACCACTACGAAAAAGATAGAGGAGGCCCTCACACATGAAGAAATTTATGAAAACTCTGTTCTTCCCGGTGTTTCTGATCTTCGGTCTGCTGATCAGCTTTGCACCCCAGACGGCGTCCGCAGCTCCGGCGTTCCAACTGCCGTTTGCTTGCGGCCAGGTTTGGAGCGGCCAGACCCGCACCGACCACAGCCCGGCCAACGCGATCGACTTCAACCGCACCGACGACCTCGGCGACCCCGTCGTCTCTTCGGCAGCCGGCAAAGTCATCACCGTTCGCGACTTGGGCAGCACGTCGTACGGCAAATATGTCGTCGTTGACCATGGCGGCGGCTGGACCACCTACTATGCGCATCTGAACTCGTTTGCCGTCTCGGTTGGCCAAGCGGTCACCCAAGGCCAGAAGCTCGGCACCGTCGGCTCCACCGGCGGCTCGACCGGCCCGCACCTGCACTTCGAACAGCGTCTGAACGGCAGCGCGCAAAAAGTCGTCTTCAACGGCGCGCAAGCTCTGTACTGGGGCACGAAAAGCTACACCTCGAACAACTCCTGCGGCGGCACCTACGCGAACGGCACCGTCAACACCGCCGGCGCTGACTTGAACGTCCGCTCCGGCCCGGGCACCGGCTATGCGATCGTCGGCTCGGTCTCTGACGGCCAGCAAGTCCGCATCTACTGCCAGACTTACGGCACCACCGTCACCGGCACCTACGGCACTTCCAACGTCTGGAACCGCATCGGCACCGGCCAATACATCTCCGACACCTACGTGTACACGGGATCTGACGGTCTGGTCGCACCGCTTTGCAATTAACTGATTGCTGCATAAACAAAGACCTTTGCGACGTCACGTCACAAAGGTCTTTTTTCATTGCGATGAAACTTATAAAAACTGCACCGCGCGGCAATAGGCCAGCATCTTTTTCACATGCCCCGGCTCCAGCCCCGACCAGGAAAAACCGGTCCGCGCCAACAGCCCGGCCGTCTTGTCGGCGAGCACATGGAAGTGCGTCAACCGCGGCGGCACCGAGAAGATGCCAATGTAGCGCAGGATGTGTTCGACAAAACGGCTGTCCGGGTGATCTCCGTACCGCTCCGCCAGATAATCGAGGAAGTCATCAAGCGGCAAGGCGTTCAGCTCAACGCCTTCGCTCGCCAGCATATTCGCCAGATGCCCGATGTCCACGATGTTTGGGTTGACGACATGCCAGATTTCATTTTGCAGATCGGCGCGGTCAAAGAGCTGCAAAATCGCCCGGCTCGCTTCATCAACAAAAGTAAAGTCCATCAAAAACGTGGCCGCTTCCGGCACGATCTGCAGTTTGACCGTCGCGCCGATCAGCGCATAAAACGCATTGTCTTCGATGTTCTCCTGAAACTTCCCGCTGTGCGATTGGAACACCAGATTGCCTGTGCGGTAGATCGACACGTTCAGGCCGCGTTCCTCCCGCGCGCGGAGCAGCAGCCGTTCCGCTTCCATCTTCGTGCGGTGGTAGAAGTTGTCGGTGGTTTGCCCGAGGTCCGTATCGTACTCCGTATAATAAGCAAACGGCTGCCCCTCCACCGTACCGGAGGCGATGCCGACCGTGCAAATATGATGAATGTCCTTATGAGTGCCGCTTGCAGCAAACTCGATCAACTCTTCCACCCCGTGAATGTTCGGGCCAAAGAACTCCTCATACCGCCCGTAATGCTTCACGTTCGCAGCCGGATTCAAAATACAATCGATGCGCCCGGCCAGTTCTGCATACTCCGCTTCGGACAATCCAAAGCGATCCAAACTGAGATCCCCAGGTATGATCTCGACCCGTTCCTGATACGTCGCGAACCAGTCTGCGCCATGATAAAAGGCGAGCTTCTGCTCCAACCGGCTCTGCGCATCTTCCCCGCGCACCAAAGTATACACGCGGCTGTCGGTGCTCTCCAGCAGTTGCTTCAGCAGATGAGCGCCGAGGTAACCGGTGCTCCCCGTCAGCATGATGTGCCGATACGTTTTGCGTGCAGCACTGTCGATCCCGGCATACGCAGCGTTGCGGGCCTGATACTCCGGCAGCCGGTACGCCTGACTTTCCACCGTCTCCGGTCGTCCGATCATCCTTTCAAACTCTTTCAGCTGCTCGATGCGGCGTTTGAGGTTGCCCGCCTGCAGGAACACGCTTTGGGCGAGGTTGGCGATCGTCTGTTTCTCAAACAGATCATTGATCTCCAAACTAAAATCAACGTTCAGCTTGGCGATCACCCGCAGCGCTTTCATCGAGTCGCCGCCCAGTGAAAAGAAGTTGTCGTGAATCCCGATCCGCTCCACCTGCAGCACCTCTTGCCAGACGACAGCCAGCCGCTCTTCGACTTCATTGCGCGGCGCTTCATACGCTTCCCCGCGCCTGACACTGCCGTCCGGATGCGGCAACGCACTCAGGTCGATCTTCCCGTTCGCCGACAAAGGCAGCATCGCCATCTGCACAAAATAAACCGGGATCATATACGCCGGCAACCGCGCCTGCAGCCCGGTCCGCAGCTCTTCGACCCCATACGGCACCGTCGAGACGTAATACGCGCACAACGCTTTGTCTGCCTCCCGTTCGCCGCGCGCCGTGATCACCGCTTCGACAATCCCGTCCAAGCCGGTCAGCGCCGCTTGAATCTCCTGTGTCTCCACGCGGAACCCGTGAATTTTGACCTGAAAATCCCGCCGCCCGTGCAGTTTGATATACCCGTGCCGGGTGAACACACCATAGTCCCCCGTCTTGTACAACCGCCCATACTCCGGGTGCTCGACAAACGCCGCTGCGGTGCGCACCGGATCGTTGTAGTACCCGACCGCCACCCCGGCGCCGCCGATGCATATTTCCCCTTCCACGCCATATGGACAAGGCTGCAAGTCATCACTGAGCACATAGATCCTCTGGTTGGCGAGCGGGCTGCCATACGGCACCGAGGTGCCCGGTTCCGCTTGCACCATCGGGTAGTAGATCGACCAGATCGCCCCTTCGGTCGCCCCGCCCAGCGAAATCATCTGCGCTGCCGGCAGGATGCTTTTCACTTTCCCAAACAGCCCGACCGGAATCCAATCCCCGCTGAGCAAAAAGAGCCTCAGCTGCGAGCCAACTCCCATCTCCTCCAGATATGGCACCGCCAGATCGAGAATCGCCGGCACCGAGTTCCACACCGTTACGCCATGCTGAGCGGCAAGCGTGACGATCCCTTTGAGATCGCGCTGATCGGGCACAAGCACCAGCGTTGCCCCGGCGGCTACCGTGCCGAAAATGTCATACACCGACAGATCGAAACACAAAGAAGAAATCCCAATCACCGTATCGGCAGCGCCAACGGTAAACTTTTGATTGATATCGAAAATCGTATTCAGCGCCGCCCGATGTGTCGTCGCCACCCCTTTTGGCACCCCGGTGCTGCCCGACGTGTAGATCACATAGGCCAGCGCATCCGGCGCGACAGTCAGGTCGAGGTCTTCCGTGCTCAAGCCAAACACAGTGTCCCAATCGCAACTCGCCGCCGACACCACCCGCTGGCAGCCGCTGCCGGCCAGCACCTGCTCCATCCGCTCACGAGGCGCATCAGGCTCCAGCGGCACATACGTCGCGCCCGCTTTTAAGATCCCGAACAGCTGCACCAGCGTCAAAAGCGACCGTTCCGCCAATATCGCCACCCGTTCACCCGGCTCAACACCTTGCGCGGTCAGCCAATGCGCGAACTGGTTTGATTTTTCATGCAATTCCCGATAGGTCAGATCTCCAGTTTCTGTGCGCGCCGCGATCTGGTCGGGCGTCGCTGCCGCTTGCACAGCCAGCAGTTGATGCAATGTCTGATCCAGTGGGAACAGAGCTCCCGTGTCGTTAAACCGCACCAGCATCCGCTCGCGCTCATCGGCCAGCAGCAGATCGTGCAGAGACAGCTGTTCCTCCAAGCCCCCTGCAACCAGCGTCATCACCCGCTGAAAATGGCGCAGCAACCCTTCCATCGTCGCCGCTTCATAGAGCAGCTCATTGTAGCAGAGCTTGATCTCCACACGGTCGGCCTGCAGCTCAAAAGCAAACACCGTATCGGCCTGCAGCTCTTCCACTTGGCGCAGATCGTGCAGGTTGGACATCAGCACCAGCGTCTGAAACTGCGGAAGCAGACTGTCGGCAGCAAGCCCTGCCACGCCCATTTCCTGCAGGCGCAGCATCTCATAGGTGATGTGGTGATACTTCCGCGCTTCGGTGACCGTCTCTTTGATCCGCAGGAGCAAGTCGCGCCCGGTGTCCCCATGTAACAAATCGGTGCGCAAGGCGTAAAAACGATTCCTGCCACCCTCCGCATGCTGCGTAAATCCAGGCATGCCAACGGTCAGGTCGCGCTTTCCCGTGTAGCGGTGCAGCAGATACGTCACGCCAAGCAGCAAGCTCATATACCAGGCAAGCGATGCGCCGTTGCTCACCCGGTTCCACGTCTGGAACGTCTCGCCGTGCAAACTGCTGGTCAAAAGCGCCGGACGGTACGCAGCGCTGTCCTGTCGCAGGCGGTCAGCTGGAAATCCGCACATCTCATGCCCGTCCAGCTTGTCTTGCCAATACTTTTTCTCTTCGGCATATTTGCCGCTTGTCAGCATCATGTTTTGTGAATAGCGGTCTAACATCCAGTGCCCCCCCTTACTTGCCAAGACAAAAGAAGCAGAGACAAGTCAAACTGTCTCTGCCCGTTCTGCCGATTGCTCATGCGTTTTGCGAAGCTCGCGGCTGAGATGATCGGCGAGCAGGAAGACGTGTGGTGCCTGGACGATGGTGAAGTGGTCCGCTTCCATTTTGACTACCTCGATCTCCTCCGCCAATTCCCGGAATCCGTGCGTTGGATCAAGGTCGCCGCTCGCAGGTGCATGCTGTGTGGCGCGATACAGCACAATCCGCTTGGCACGCCCCGTCGGCTCATAGCGGCGGTACGCTTCCACGTTCGTTTTGAAGACAGCAAAATAGCGTTTGAGATCCTCCAGTTCAAAACTCGCCGGCAACACATCTTGCGCGTGCGCCTGTTCCAACACATAGCGCAGCATCGCATCTTGTTCCACACCTTGGAAGGCCTGCGCCCGGTCGCCGATCTCCACGCCAAACCGCCCGGCGAGGTCGGCCGCAAATTCGCGCACCATCTGCTCATCATCTGGCAGCTCCGACAAGGCCGGCACATAGCTGTCGATCATCGCGATCAACTCCACCGTCTCGCCCAACGCGCGGAACTGCTCGGCCATTTCAAAAGCGACCACGCCGCCCATCGACCATCCGCCGAGCAGATACGGTCCCTGCGGCTGGACGGTGCGAACCGCTTCAACATAGCAGGCGGCGATCTCCTCCAGCGTTGTGATCGGCTCCTGCCCCGCCTGCAGGCTTGGCGCCTGCAGCCCGTAAAACGGCTGCCCGGACAGTCCGCGCGCCAGATCTGTATAGCAATAAGCGATCCCCGACACCGGATGCACCATAAACAATGGCGTCTGCTCCCCGCCTTGGATGCGCAAGAGCGCGTTGTGTTTCGGCTGCACCTGTTCCGCGCCTTGGATCAGTTCGGCCAGATTCGCCGCCGTCTGGCGTTCGAAAATGTCCCCCATCTCCACGGGGTACTCGGCCGACAGCCTGGTCACCGCCTGCAGCGCCTTGATCGACGTGCCGCCGAGGGCAAAAAAGTTATCATGCACGCCGATTTTCTCCACGCCCAGCACGTCTTGGAACACGCTGACCAGCTTGGTTTCGACCTCATTGCGCGGCGCTTCATACTCAGCACCTGTCGCAAGCTGGCTCAGATCGGGCTCCGGCAGTTGGTTGAGATCAACTTTGCTGTTCGCCGACAACGGCATCGCATCGAGCGGAACAAAGTAAGACGGCACCATATAGTCGGGCAGACGCGCCGCCAGGAAGTTGCGCACGAACGGGATCGACACGCCCGGCTCTGCGACGAGGTAGGCGACCAGATGCTTGTTCTCCGCCCCTTCACCCCTCGCCACGACAGCGGCGGCCGTCACGCCATCGATCTTCAGCAAGGTCGATTGAATCTCTTTCGTGTCGATGCGAAACCCGCGGATCTTGATCTGGAAATCTTTGCGCCCGCTCAGCTTGATATGACCGGCACGCTGCAGGGCGCCAAAGTCGCCGCTTTTGTACAAGCGTCCAAACTGCGGATGCTCGATAAAAAAGGCTGCGGTGCGCTCCGGATCATTCAGATAGCCCGCTCCAACCCCGTCGCCGCCGATGTACAGTTCGCCTTCAACACCGTACGGACAGACTTGCAGATCGGAATTGAGGATATAAATCTGCTGGTTGGGCATCGGCATGCCGTACGGGATGCTGACCCAGTCGCTTTTGATCTCCGTCACCGGGTAATGGATCGACCAGATCGACGTCTCGGTTGGCCCGCCGAGGCTGATGAAACGCGCGTTGACAAACCGCCCGGTCGCTTTGCCGAACAGCTCCAAAGGAATCCAGTCCCCGCTGAGCATGATTAGGCGCAATTTTTCAGAGGTCTGACCTTCTTCGATCAGTCCACACGCCAAGTTCAAGATCGCAGGCACCGAGTTCCATACGGTCACTTCGTATTTCTCTGCCAGCTCCACGATCTTCGGAATGTCGCGCTGATTGGGCACCAGAACCAATGCCGCCCCTGCGCTCATCGTCCCAAAGATGTCAAACACAGACAGGTCAAAACAGAACGAGGAGATCCCGATCAGACGGTCACCCGCTCCCACCGCAAACTTGCGGCTGCAGGCGAGCACCGTGTTTAACGCATTGCGGTGCGTGATCGCCACCCCTTTGGGCACGCCGGTGCTGCCCGAGGTGTACAGCACATAAGCCAGTTGCGAGGAAGGCGTCTGCACCTGCGGGCCATCTGTTTGTAAAGCGGATAGCCCTTCCCGCTCATACAGGTCCGGTTCCAGCAGCAGGCGGCAGTTGCTCGTCTCCAAGATCAGCTTGCGGCGTTCCTCCGGGTGATCCGGGTCGACCGGCACATACACCCCGCCCGCCTTCAAGATGCCGAAAATGTTGACCAGCGTCTGCGGCGTGCGCTTGGCGATCACGCCGACCAATTCGCCGCTGGCCACGCCTTGCTCCACAAGCCAGTGCGCGATCTGACTGGACCGCTCATCGAGCTCCCGATAGGTCAAGTTGCCCGCTTCGGAGAGAATCGCCGGGGCATCCGGCGTCTGTGCCGCCTGCCGCGACATCATGTCATGCAGCGTGCTGTCTGCCGGATAGTCCTCCTGCGTATCATTGAAGCCCAGAATGATCGCGTCCCGCTCTGCTGCCGACAGCATGTCGATCTCGGCGAGCGGACGGTTGATCTCGCCGGTGATGGCGGCCAGCAGCCGATCGAGATGCGCCGCGAGCGCCTCGATCGTCACACGGTCATACAAATGCTCGTTATAGTCGAGGTTAAGCACGATCTGCCCATCTTGCTCAGCAAACGTAAACACCGTATCGGCCTGCAACGCTTCCGCACCATCCGTCTGATGCAAGCCTTCCAGCTGTACCACCGTGCAGAACAGCGGAAGCAGGTTGCGGTTGGAGATGTCCAGCTGCTCTTGCAGCAGCTGGAACGGGATGTTGCCGTACTTGCGCGCTGCGCTGACCGCTTCTTTCACGCGCAGCAACAGGTCTTTCCCGGTATCGGCAGGCTCGAGCTTCGTGCGCAGCGCGAAATGCCCGCTCCCTTTCAGACCCGGCATGCCGACCAGCAAGTCAACGCTTGCCGTGTAGCGGTACAGCAGGTAGTTGACGCCCACCAGCAGCCCCATGAACAGCCCAAGCGGCGATCCATTGCTTAGACGGTTCAGATGCGCAGAGGCGGCGTCAGACAGCGCGATTTGGACGGCAGCTTTACGATATGGTGCGGAAGACGCGCGCAGCCGGTCGGGCGGAAAGGCGCTCAGCACCAGTTCGCCCGCCAGTTGCGACGACCAGTACTCCCGCTCCGGCGCGAACTTGCTGCTCGTCAGCATCATGTTTTGTGTATAGCGATCCATCAGCCAATCCTACCCCTCTCTGCGATCAATCCACCTTGATCGACTCGATGATGTTCAGCTGCGAAGACTTCGAAGCCGGAACGAGCGAGGCGATGACGGTGACGAGCACACCTGCTACAAACGTGTAGAGGAACACTTCTGCCGAATAGTGGATCACGACCCGCTGGTCGAGCGCCTTCAGAATGTACGGCACGACCGAGATCAGCACGACACCGCCGGCAATCCCCGTCAAAGAGCCCAGCATGCCGCCGACTCCCGCTTCGACCATCACCATTTTGACGATCTGGCGCTTGCTCATCCCGACAGAGCGGAACATCGCCAGCGACCGTTTGCGCTGAATGAAGTTGATCACGAGGTTGTTCACCACGCTCAGCACCGAGATCATCAGAGCCAGCACGGAGAAGCCTTTCAAGATCGTGAACTGCTGCTCACTGTTCTTGGCATCGAGCTCGGCGATTTTGTTCAAGCTCTGCGCCAGCGGCTGATGGTCGGCAAAATCGGTCTGGAACGTCTTCACCACCGCTTCCGGATCAACGCCGGGCTCCGTTTTGATAAAGAGCTGGCCAAAATAGTCGCTGCCCATATCGGCCTTCAAGTTGGCTTCCGAGATGATCGCGTAGTTGCCGGAGTTGCGCGGCGTGTCGATGAAGCCTGCGACGGTGTAGTTGATGCTGCCGTTTTTCAGCTCCAGCATCAGCTCATCGCCGATCTCGGCGCTGAACTTGTCGCGGAGCATGTTGCTGAGCAGAATCTGCCGACCGTCTTGCACCTTGTCGATCAGCACGGCGCTGTCGTCTGTCATCTCGTAGGTCCAGTAGTCGAGGAAGCGGTCAGGGTCTGCCCCTTCGAGCAGTCCAATCCCGCCGCCGGAGTCGGTGACGACGATCGAGTTCGCCTGGTAGACAGGCAGCACGTCTTTGACGCCGTCCAAAGCTTCCACCTTGTCGACAAAGGCGCTGTCCATCTTCGCCGCCCGCGCCATCACGTCATACTGCGGCGTCGTCGAGTAGAAGTTGGTCATCTCGACGACCACGCCGTTGCCGATGATGTTGATCATGAGCAGCGTCGCGATGGCGATCGACAGCAAGGTGATGTTGTTTAAGGTGTTTTTGTTGTCTTTCAAGTTCTTGACCGCCAGCACCGCTTCATTGCCGGCCACGCCGCCGATGAACGTTTCCAGCAAGCGGCTGAACCCTTTTAAGAGCAGCGGCGTCACGAGCATGACACCGGCAAACGCGCCGACAGCAAGCGTGATGCCAAGCGGCAGCGCCAAGTCGCGCGTCAGGTACGGCGGCACGATCAGCGCAGCCGCCAGCAGCAAGAGGCCGAGCACACCGCGCAGCATGTTGTTTTTCGGGCCTGGGCTGTCGCTTGTGCCCGTCTTCAACATGATGTCCTTGAGCGGAGTGCGCGCCGCTTTCAGCACCGGGAACAAGGAAGCGAGCACCGGCAGGATCACCGCCATCGCAAAGGCGAGCAGCAGGCGGTACGGCTTGATCTCGATCAGCATCCCGCTTGTGCCGTCCGGGCTCAAAACGGAGGCCATGATGTAGAGAATGCCGATCCCGAGCAGACAGCCGAGCACGCCGCCGAAAATGCCGTAGACGGCGCTTTCCGCCAGCAGCAGCAAGGACGTGGTGCGCTTCGTTGCGCCAACGCTTCGGAACGTGCCGAGGATCGGCAGGCGTTCAAAGACGATCACTTTGACCGACGAGTTGATGATAAACATACTGAGCAGGGAAACGATCACCGTCATCAGCAGGAAAGAGTCGGCGATCGCGCCCACTTGGTCTTCGATCTCTTCGGCGGATACCGCCTCGCTGACCAGATAGCCGTCATAAGTATCGGCCAAGCTCTCAAGCGTGTCGTCGAGAGCGCCGCTGGCATTCAATTTGATAAAGGCCACATTCACATCGCCTTTTGCTTCGACGATGCTGTCCAGCGCTGATTTCGGCATCCAGGCGAACATCGTGCCGCCGTCTTCGCGGAACATCGCGTCCGGCTTGGCGATGCCGTAGACTTCGAAGGAGTACGCTTTGTCATGGATCGTCAGGCTCACCGCGTCACCTTTGGCAAAGCCAAACGTGTCGGCCGTCCGCTGACTGACAACGATCTTTTGCCCCATAAATCCAGGCATGCCGGCAGCAGGCTCGGTCAGCGTCACCGGGTTCATCCGCTCCATGTCTGCCGCGTCGAGACCGAGCAGGCTGAAGCTGTGCGACTGCCGATTCTCCAAGTACTGCGCCCGGTCTTCCAGGCCGCCGATCACATACTCGGTATCTTCATACGCCTCTGCTTGGGCCGGATCAAAATAAGGGGCGGGCGACTGGTCGTTCGGGCGGATGACGAGATCGGACGTCCCGACATACTGGCGCAAACGCTCGGTGCTGATCTTGACCATCGTGTCGGAGATCTCATTGGAAGCAAAAAACAACGCTCCGGAGATCATGATCGACACCAGCACGATCAGCGTCCTGAATTTCTTTTCCAAAATGTTCTTGAACATATACTTGAGCAGAACTTTCAAGACGATCTCCCCTCTACTGCGCTTGCAGCACTTCAGTCTTTACCTGTTCTTGCGGGCGGTAAATCTCGCCGTCGCGCACATTGACCAGACGCGTGCCGTATTCGGCCGACTCGCTGGAGTGCGTGACTTGGACGATCGTCTTGCCTTTGATCTGGTTGATTTCCCGCAAGAGCTCCATGATCTCCGTTCCCGTCTTGGAATCGAGGTTCCCGATCGGTTCGTCAGCCAAGATGATCTCCGGCTCGTTGATCAAGGCGCGGGCAATCGCGACGCGCTGCTGCTGGCCGCCGGACAGTTCGCTTGGCGTGTGCGTGCGGCGGTGCGTGAGGCCTACAATCTCCAAAAGTTCGGTCAGCTGCTTGTCGTGGTGCTTCATCTTTTTGCCGTCGAGCAGGAGCGGCACCATGATGTTCTCTTCGACGGTAAGATTGGGGATCAAGTTGTAAAACTGGAACACAAACCCGATGTCGCGGCGGCGCATGATGCTCTCCTGCTTGTCGTTCATCTTGGCCAAATCGGTGCCATGGATGAGGATCTCGCCCGAAGTCGGTTTGTCGAGCCCGCCGATCAGATAGAGCAAGGTGCTTTTCCCGGAACCGGACGGCCCCATGATCGAAACGAAATCGCCTTGGTCGATCGTCAGGTCGATCCCTTTCAAGATCTCCGTTTCCACATTCCCGGTCACATACGACTTGCGCACATTCCGTACCTCGATTACAGGTTTCATGCTGTCACTTCCTTTTTTAGTCATAGAACGCCCGACAGGCGGCTCAGGTTTCCGGCGGAAATCGAAGCCGCCTGTGCAGGCGATTAATTGGTGACGAGACTGCTTTCGCGCACTTCCTGCAGGAAGTCTTGGAACAGGTAGATCGTGTTCGTTTCATCGAGGATCTGGTAGAACCAGTCTTGCTGCTCGCGAACCGGCACATTTTTCGTTTCGAACACGCTCTTCAGCATGGTCAGCGCCTCGCGCATCTGCGCTTCGGTCGGCTGCTCTCCGGACTGGTCGAGCTCGTCTTGGAGCGCCTGGATCTTGCGGTACGGCTCGATCACGCCTTGGCGGTACTGCTCTTGATCCCAGTTGGTGTTTGGCGTTGCCACCGCGATGCCGAGGCAGCGCGTGACGACCGTCGGGATGTGCTTCTTCAGCACATGGTCGGCGGAGAAGATCTCTTGCAGCTGTTTGCGGTCTTCACGCTGTGCAAAGCAGAGCGCTTCCACCTGCGGCGTGTTCGCGGTGGTCAGGTTGCTCAGCACGTTTTTCGGCCCCATCTCGATCGCATGGGTCACGCCGTAGCGGTGCAAGAACTGCAAAGTCTCCTGCCAGCGCACCGGGCGCAGCGACTGCTGGGTCAGCTTGGTGATGATGTTGCCCGTGTCGCCGTACGGGCGGGCATCGATGTTGGCGATGACCGGGTAGCGGAAGTGGTTGAACGTGACGCCCTCCAGCACTTCTTGCAAGCGGTCGGCCACCGGCTGCATCAGCGGCGTGTGGAACGGCGCGCTCATCAACAGCGGCGTGACTTGCCCGTCGAGGTCGAGCAGGCGGGATTCCAGCTCTTCGACCGCTTCCTGGTGGCCTGCGATCGCCACTTGGGTCGGCGAGTTGTAGCAGTTGATCATCACGAACTGGTCTTGCAGGTTCAGCTTGTCGATCTCCTCCTGCACCACTTGCGGCGAGAGGTTGTCGATGATCGTCATGCCGCCGACGCCGGTCGCGGCGACTTCTTTGGTCGCCAGGCCGCGCTCGCGGATGATCTTCAGCGCATCGGCAAACGTGATCGCGCCCGAGCAGGCCAGCGCTGCGTATTCGCCCAGCGAATGTCCGGCCAGAAACTGCGGTGCGATGCCGATCTCTTGCATGTAGACGCGGAACGCCACCACGCTCGACGCCAAAATCGCCGGCTGGGTGTTTTCCGTGCGGGTCAGTTCGCCCAGCGTGCCTTCAAAGCACAGCTTGGCGATGTCAAATCCAAGAACATCGTTTGCTTCTTCAAATGTTTGCTTGGCGATCGCATAGTCATCGTAAAACGACTTGGACATCCCGACATACTGCGAGCCTTGACCGGTAAACAAAAACGCTAGTTTTTCCAACGTGGATCCCTCCGTTGCCTCTAGGCGTGCAGAATGTTGACCTTCACATAGTCCGGGAAAGGCTGAACCATGGACAGATCGTTTTCAAAGATGACCTTGCCGCCTTCTTCTTCGATGACTTCTTTGAAGCCGGCGAATTTGTAGGTGACATACATCATGCGGTTGCGGTCCGTCTTGACGAACTCGGCGCGCAGTTTGACGTTGTTTTCTTTCGCCATCATCAGCAGGTGGTTGATGATGATCGAGCCGACGCCGCGCGACATGACGCGGCAGGACATCAGGAGCAGTTTGACCGTCCATTCGGTCTCGCCCAGTTCCACCAGCACGAGGCCGATCTTGCCGTAGGTGCCGTATTTGTCGGTCAGCTCCACGATCATCAGCTTGTGGTCTTCCGAGTGGCGCAGCGCGTCGAGCTCTTCGTAGGAATAGGTGTAGCCGGTCGTGTTCAGCTGGTTGGTGCGCACCGTCAGTTCCTCTGCACGCTGCAGATCTTCCGTGCTGACGTTCGAGATCGTCACTTCCATCTCCAGCGCCGCGAAAAATTCGTCCTGCGGGCCTTCGAAGTTCTCTTCGATCTGTTTGCGCTCGAAATCGCTCATGTACATCTTGCGGCGGTTTTTCGAGTCTTCGGTGATGAACTGCGGAGTCATCGCGTCCATCTCGAGCAGTTGGTCGGTGTCGAGCGCGTCGATCGTCAGCACTTCCGGCAGCGCAAAAGCAACTTCTTCGCGCTCAAACGGCTGGTCGTCGATAAAGGCGATCGTGTCCATCCCGATGTTCAGCTGGGTGACGATGTTCTTGATGTTCGAAGACTTCGCGTTCCAGTTGATGTGCGGAATCAGGAAATATTCTTCGATGCCAAACTCTTTCAGTTTCGCCATCGTCATTTCGTGTTCGTTCTTGGAAGAGATCGACTGCAGGATGCCGCGGTTGTCGAGCTCTTGGATGATATCCAGGATGCCGTCGCGGAGCTGTACGTTGCCGTCCTCGATCAGCACGCCGTTCCAAAGCGTGTTGTCGAGGTCCCAGATCACGCATTTGATTTTCTTTTGCTTGGCTTTTGTCGTTTGCACAGCCTTATGCCCCCTTGCTGATTTAGAAAGTGCGCAGCACGTTTTTGGCAATCAGGAATTCATGGATCTGTGTCGAGCCTTCGATGATCTCGTTGATCTTCGCGTCGCGGTAGTAGCGCTCCACCGGATAGTCCGGGTGCACGCCGTTTCCGCCGTGAATCTGCACCGCGTCGGCTGCGATCTTGCTGACCATCACCGACGACAGGTACTTGGCGTTCCACGTCTCCATGATCGAGTCGGGGTCGCCGATATCTTTCAGGTAACCGGCATGGTAGCAGAGCAGGCGCGCTGCCGTGATCTGCGTGACCATTTCGGTGATCATTTTCTGAATCAGCTGGTTCTCGCCGATCGGCGCACCAAACTGGTGGCGGTTCTTCGCATAACTCGCGCTCGCTTCAAAGCAAGCCTGCGCGAGACCGATGCAGCCCCAAGCCACGGTATAGCGGCCATAGTCGAGGCAGGACAGCGCGACACCGGTCAGACCCATGCCTTCGCGCCCGACGAGGTTCGCTTTCGGAATGCGGACGTCTTCAAAGGTCAGCTCCGCAATCTCCGAGCCGCGCGAGCCCATCAGACCCTTCATATGCGTGCGGGAAAAACCGGCGCGGTCGCCTTCGACGAGGAACGCGGTCGGCTTGCCGTCGAGGCCTGCGATCACGAGGAACAGGTCGGCGCGCATCCCCATGGAGATCCACTTTTTGCGGCCGTTGAGCACATATTCGTCACCGTCGAGCACGGCGGTCGTCTTCACGCTTTTCGCGTCGGAACCGGTTTCCGGCTCGGAGAGGGCGAAGGCACCGATCACTTCACCTTTGGCAATTTTCGGCAGCAAGGTTTCCTTTTGCTCGCGGGAACCCCAGCGCAGGAGCGCCAGCGCCACCATGCCATGCACGGTGAGCAGCACGCGCGCCGAGACGCAGACGCGGCCGAGCTCTTCGTTGAGCGCGCCAATCGTCACGTTGTCATAGCCTAAGCCGCCGTGTTCCGCAGGCAGCATCGAACCGAGATAGCCGCGCTCGATCATGTTCGGGATGATCGTTTCATGCAGACGTTCTTCGCGGTCATTATAGGCAGCATACGGAGCCACAAACTCATCCGCAAAGGCGCGGAATTCGTTTTTCAAGGATTGTTGGAGATCGGTTAATTGGGTTTTCATGCGGTCACCTTCTATCTAAGATTAGGCCGAAGCTGCGGCCAGTTTGCTCTCTACGAATTGCACCATCGAATTGATCGTGCGGAAGTTGTCGAGGTCCAAGTCTGCCGTATCGACGGTCAGCTCGAAGTCTTTCTCCATAAACATCACCAGCTGCATCGCAAACAGCGAGTTGACGAAACCGAGTGCGAAAATGTCTTCGTCAGCACCTAACTCATGCTTCTTAAAGAAACGGGACAGGAACTTTCTGATTTTAACTTCTACATTTTCCATTTTTTATTGAACCTCCTCGTGTTTTAATACTACAAATATCTGTAACTTTAATCAAGGGACTCGTAGGCAAAAAATCCACGGCCCGCCTTGCGTCCATAGAGCCCTGCGTCGACCATCTTTTGCAGAAGCGGGCAGACGCGGAATTTCGGGTCTTGGTAGCTTTCATACAAGATGTTCAACGAGTCGACGACCGTGTCCAGCCCGATCAGGTCGGCAGTCGCCAGCGGCCCCATCGTGTGCCCAAAGCATTTGACAAAAATGTCGTCCACCTGCTGCGGATCGGCCACCTGGTCTTGCACAACGAATGCCGCTTCGTTCATCAACAGATGGGACAGGCGGTTGGAGACAAAGCCCGGCAGGTCTTCCACGACGATCGCTTCTTTGCCCATCGAAGCGAGGAAGTCGACGGTCGCCTGCTCCGTCTCTTTGGAAGTGTGGTAGCCGCGAATCGCTTCGACCGTCTTTTTCATCGGCACCGGGTTCATGAAGTGCACGCCAAACACGCGGTCCGGGCGCTTGGTCAGGCCGGCGATTTTCGTGATCGAGATGCAGGACGTGTTGACGAGGAAGATGCAATGCTCCGGGGTGACATCGTCGAGGCTCAGGTACACCTCTTTTTTGATCTCCCAGATCTCCGGCACGTTCTCGACGACAAAATCTGCTTCGCGCAGCTCGGCAAAGTCGGTGGTGAAGCGGATGCGTTCCATGACGGCAATAGCCGGCTCCAGGTTCTTGTCTTTCGAGAAGAACGCTTGGAAACGCACATTGTTGTGGATGGTATCTTGCGATTTGTCGAGCACGTCTTGGGCGACGTCGACCAGGACAACCTGATGGCCGGCTTGTGCGGCCGACTGCGCGACGCCGGAACCCATGACGCCTGCTCCGATGACCCCGATGATCATGACTGTTTCACTCCTTAAAAATGAGTCCTTATTAGATGAAGCTTTATTAGAAGTTGAACTCCACTTCTTCCAGCTCTTCTTCCTCGTCGGTTGCGCCGAGGAAGCCGCGGGCGCTGTACAGCTCGATGTCGCTGATCGCAACATCGGCGTCACGGCAGACGGAGTTCAGCATTTCTACATAGTCGCGCAGGATGCGGAAAGCCGTTTCCTGCTTGTAGAGTTTGGTGCAGTAGTTCAGGTTGATGATCAAAGCGTCATCTTTCTCGATCACTTCCAGCATCAAGTCAAATTTCGCCGTGGTGTTTTCATACGCATACGGCGAGATCGCCACATCGCTTAACTGCACTTCGCTGGTCCCGACGTTTTGCAGCACGAACCAGACATCGAACAGCGGGTTGCGGCTCAAGTCGCGCGTCAGGCGCAGCTTGGAGACGAACTCCTCCAACTGGTAGTCCTGATTCTCGTACGCTTTGAGCGTGTTGTCGCGAACTTCGTGCAGGAAGGACTTGAACGTCTTGTCTGCAGACGGGAAGTTGCGCAGCACCAGCGTGTTGACGAAGATCCCGACGATCTGTTCGAGATCGGTGTGCGGGCGGCCGAGAATCGGCGTGCCGATCACGATGTCTTCCTGCGCCGAGTATTTGGAGAGCAGCACATTGTAAGCCGAGACCAGCAACATGTACAACGTCGTGCCGGTCGCTTTGGTCAAGCCCGAGATCAACTCCAGCTGCTCCGCTTCCAAGGTCATCGAGATCGTGTCGCCTTCGTCGCTCTTTTGCGCCGGGCGCGGGAAGTCGGTCGGCAGGTTGAGCACCGGAACTTCGCCTTGGAAGACATCCAGCCAGTACGCTTCCTGGTCTTGGAGCAAGCCTTCATGCAGCACGTGCTGCTGCCAGGTCGCATAGTCTTTGTATTGCAGCTTGAGCGGCGGGAGTTGCTGCCCTTCGTACAGCGCCACAAAGTCTTGGATCAGCACATCCATCGACACGCCGTCGGTGATGATGTGATGCATGTCGAAGCTCATCATAAAGGTCTCTGCAGCCAGCTTGATCACGCCGACGCGGAACAAGGGCGGGTTGCTGAGATCGAACGGACGGATGAAGCGGGACAACACGTCGTCCACGTCCGCTTCGGCCGCTTCGTACAGCTCGATGGAGAAAGGCAGTTGCTCCATCACGTATTGCACAGGTTCGCCGTTTTCCAAACGGAAGGACGTGCGCAGCGTTTCGTGGCGCTTCACCAGCTTTTCAAACACGAGCTGCAGACGGTCGATGTCGAGCGGGCCTTTGATGTTGATCGTTTTCGACAGGTTGTACTTCACGCTGAACGGCTCCAGTTCGTGGATGACGAACAGGCGCTTCTGCGCGGACGATGCCGGGTAGTGCGGCGTAGCATCGACCGGCACCAGCAGGTTGTACAAGCTGTTGCCGCCGGCAAGCGCAGCCAGACCGGTGTCGTTCAAGTAGCCGACAAAGTCTGCCACCGTCAGGAAGGACAGCAGATCGGCGACGCCGATTTCGATGCCGAGGTCGTCGTTGACGAGGTTAGCGATGCGCAAGCCCGTGATCGAGTCGCCGCCCAGCTCGTAGAAGTTGTCGTAGATGTTCAGCTCCTCAAAGCCAAGCACCCGCGCCCAGATCGTGCCGACGCGCACTTCGAGGTCGGAGTAGCTCCCTTCCTCACGGCCGGCGATGCGGACGTGCGTGATCTCTTCGCTCGATTTGCGCTGGACTTTTTTGCGTCCGCCGGTGCGCTTCTCCAGCTCTTTTCTGACCTTGTAGGACAGATGGAAGTTGAAGCGGTCGAGCAGGAAGATCATCTTCGAGTCGAAGGCGATCTCGCCGATCAGCGCGCGCGGGACGTTTTTGTTCAGCGCCCGTTCCAGCCCTTTGATCGCGTCGCGGGTCATGATCGCTTTGAACAGCGTGTCGACCGTGAAATCGTGATGCACCGACATCCCGGTCTCGCGCCACGTCGACCAGTTGATGACGATGGTGCGCAAACCAAGCCTGTTGCGGTACGAGCCGTAGGAGTCCTGATAGCCGTTGGCTGCGATGTATTCCGCCTGCTGCGGCGCCGGGAACATCGAAGCGATCGACGAGAAGAGCACCATAAAATCAAGGTTATCAACGCGTGTCAAACGGTCGAGGTTCCACGTTCCTTGCACTTTCGGCGAGAACACGTTGTAGAAATCTTCGAGCCTGCGGTCGACGAGCATCGTGCCGCCGCCAACGCCTGCTCCGTGCACCACGCCATGGATCGCGCCAAACTTCGCGCGCACATCGGCCAGCACCGTTTGCATCTCGTCATAGCTCGCCACGCTTGCGCTGTAGCAAGTGACGGTGGCGCCAAGCGCCTCAATCTCGCGCAGATCGCGAATTTTCTTGAGATTGCGGCTGTCGGTGCCCGCTTCGAGGATCGCGTCCCACTCCTGTTGCGGCGGCATCGGGGTGCGGTTGATCAGCACGAGGTTGATCTTGGCCTGCCCCGCCAGCCAGCGCGCCACTTCCAGCCCGATCCCGCCGGTGCCGCCGGTGATGACGTAGACGCCGTCTTCCCGGATTTCCAGCGGCCGGTCATCGGTGCGGTTCAAGTCGATCTCGGTGAACTCTTCGACAAACCGCACATTGGCGCGGTACGCCACCTGATACAGGTCGATGTGCGCCTGCAGTTCTGCGAAAATCGTGTCGACCGACGTCAGCCCGTCGAGGTCGAGGCAGCGCACGCGGTAGTTGCCATGCTCTTTGCGGACAACTTTGCCGATCCCAAACACGGTGGCATTTTCCGGCTGCAGTCTACCCTCCGTTTTGGAGACTTCCGCTGCGTTTTCGGCGAGCACCGCGATGTCGAGGTCGCGCTCCACGCCGCCGCGGAACATGGCGCGGGTCAGGTGGAACAAGGAGTAGACGCTGTGCTCCTGATTTTGCTCCAGTTCGGCCAAGGTGTTGAACTCCGCCCCTTCGCGGATCGCGAACAGGTGGATCACTTTGTCAAACGGCAGCTCTTGCAGATCGCGGATCAGTTTGGCATAATCGCCCGCTCCGCCCGTGATCGTAAAATGGTTGTCCGACACGCGGCTGTACGCGCTGCCAAGCGCTACGGTGATCACCTTGCGCCCAATCGCGCGATACTTGTCTGCCAGCTCTGCCCCGATACCTTTTTCGTCCAGGAAGATCAAGACCGGGCCGGATGTACCGCAGCGCACTTCCGCCTGCAGAGGTTCCGGTTTCCACCCCATCGTGAAAAATTGGTCCGGGCCTTGCTGCACCGGCAGATCTTTTTTCCCGTCCGGCACGTTCAGCCAGCAGCGGATCTTTTCGAACGGGTAGACCGGCAGGCTGACTTTGCGCACCGGCAGTTCGGCGTACAGCGTTTCCCATGGCACGTCAGCGCCTTGGATGTATAAAGAGCGGACGAGGCTGAAGTCTTTTTCTTCCAGAGCTGTCTTGGACTTGCGGGACAGTTCGAGCTTCTCGCGGTCGGTGATCTCCCGTTCGCCGCGCTGCTCTTTGGTCGGCGGCACGATCTTGTGCTCGCCGTAGGAGCAGCGCGGGTCGGCGAACTGCTCCAGCCCGGCCGCCTGCAGCCCTTTGAGCAAGGTGAGCAGCTCCGGCACGTCATGAGCGGTCAGCGCCAAGCGATAGCCGTAGTGGCCGCGCCCTGTGCTTGCCGTGTAGCAGATGTCGGCGAGGTGCAGCGTGTCGCCTTTTTGCTCCAGGAAGTGGAGGTAATTCTCCACCGCCGTAGACAAAGCGGCAATGCTGCGCGCCGACAGCGTAAACACCTGCGGGCCTTCAACAATCGCGTCCCGCTTGCTGACCGGCGCTTCTTCGAGCACCATGTGCACGTTGGTGCCAGAGAAGCCAAACGAGCTGAGCCCGCAGCGCATCGGGTCTGCTCCGTCGTAGCTGCGCAGCATGTTGCTGACATAGACGGGCGACTCTTGGAAGCTGAACTTTTTGTTCGGGCGGTGGAAATAGTTGTTTGGCGGAATCTGGCGGTTTTGCAGCATCATCGTGCATTTGAGCATGCCGGCCAGCCCCGCGCTTTCGAAGAGATGCCCGAGGTTGGTTTTGACAGAACCCAGAGCAGTCACGCCCGTCTTGTCGGAGTAGCGGCGATAGGCGCGCTCCAGACCGTCCAGCTCCAGCGGATCGCCAAGCGTCGTGCCGGTGCCGTGCGACTCGATGTAGGCGAGCGTCTCCGGGTTGATCCCCGCTTCTTTCCACGCTTTCAAAATGACTTCCATCTGCGAGTCGGGATTGGGCGCGGTGATGCCGATCGACGTGCCGTCCTGGTTGCTCGCCGTGCCTTTGATCACCGCGTAGATGTTGTCGCGGTCTTTGACCGCTTTCGACAGCGGTTTGAGCATCACGGCGAGGATGCCTTCGCCCATGCCGGCCCCGTCGGAGAGGTCGTCAAAGGTGCGGGTGCGTCCGTCGCTCGATTCGAAGCCAAAATTCAAATAGTCCTTTTCAAACGGCAGCAGGTTCATCCGCACCGATCCGGCGATCGCCATCTCGCAGTCGCCGTTTTGGATGGCGTTGACCGCTGTGTGCACGGCGACCAGCGCCGACGAGCAAGCGGTGTCGAGCACCAGCGACGGGCCTTTCAAATCGAGCAGGTAGGAGATCCGGCTGGGCAGCATGGCGTTGACGTTGCCCACGCCTGCTGCTGCCATCAGCTCCGGCGACACGTCGAGCACCATCTTTTGATAGCAGTCTTTCGCGTTGCTCGCATAGCCGACATAGACGCCGGTCGATGTTTTCGCCGCTTTCTTGCCGCCGTAGCCGGCGTCTTCGATCACCGAGAACGCCGTTTGCAAGAACAGGCGCTGGTACGGGTCCATCAGGCTCGCTTCCAGCGGCGAGAGGCGGAACAGACCGTAGTCGAACTTGTCGATCTCGTCCAGAAACGCGCCTTCCAGGTAGCGGATGCTGTCCAGGTCTTCCAGCCCCGTGTAGTCGAGGAAGCGGTCGATATCCCTCTTCCTCGATTCGGGCAAGGGACCTGTGAAGTCGACGTTGTGTTTGATGTTTTCCCAGAACTCATCGAGATCGCGGACGTGCGGAAGCTGGGCGGACACGCCGATGATGGCGATGTCCTCGTTCACCTTCCAGTCTTCGTTTTTGATGAGATGCAGGAGCTTGGCGGCAGTCTGTTTGTCGATCTGCCCTTGGGTCGTGCTTTCGATGACCAGTCGGAGGAGCTTCTCCATCCTGTTCCCATCCCCCTCACAACATTAGGTGAAATTCTTGATCATATCGTCGATGCTCAAGTTGCCTTTTTCCAGCTCCTCGAACATGTCGTTGTACGATTCGATTTGCTCTTCTTCGGTCAGCGCCTGCGGTTCGCCATCGAGCTTGCTTTGGATAAATTCGGACAGAGCTGCGACCGTCGTGTAGTTGAACAGGTCGATCAGCTTCACCGCGCCCGGCAGCTCTTTCTCCAAAATCGCATGCATGTGGTTGAGCATCACCGAGTCGCCGCCGAGTTCAAAGAAGGAGTCGTGAATGTTGATCTCGGAGAAGCCAAGCACCGCGTTGTAGATCTGCGCGACTTTCATTTCGATGTCGGAGAACGCTTCGCCGTCCTTGCCTTTCAAAGACACCGGGCCGCCGGCAGCGCCGCGCGCTTCCTGGCGCGGGGCGGTGGAGAGGCCGCGTTCTTTCATCAGGCGCAGGCACTTGTTGCGGATCTTGTCGGACAGCTTGAACGGCAGGCGGTCGATCAGGTAGAGGAACTGCGTGATGTAGGAGAACTCCCCGATCAGCACGTTTTGGCTGAGGCGTTTGTTCATCACGACTTGCAGTCCGGCCAGCGCCTCTTCGGTGGTCAGCGCTTTAAAGATCGAGTCGTAGTTGAAGCCCCAGTCTACCGCCATCCCCGTCTCTTTCCAGGTCGACCAGTTGATCGACAACGTCTTCTTGCCCGCTTTGCTGCGGTTCGCCGCAAAGATGTCGAGGTAGGCGTTGGCTGCCGTGTAGTCGCCGTGGCCCGGTTCGCTCAAGATCGACAGGCCGGACGAGAAGCAGATCAGGAAGTCGAGCTGGTCCTGCGCAGTCAGGCGGTCGAGAATCCACGTGCCGAAGATTTTCGGCGCAAGCACTTGGTCGAACGCTTCCTGCGTCTTTTTAAAGAGGAAGCCGTCGCCGGGGATACCAGCTCCGTGGACGATCCCGTCAATTTGGCCAAAACGGGTGCGCACATCGGCGAGCGCCGTTTCCATCGCGTCATAATCGGCGGTGTCTGCCGCGTAGAAGACCACTTGCGAGCCTTGGGACTCGATCCCGCGAATCGCTTCGATGCGCTTGATGGCTTTGGCATCGCTGCCGGCCGCCAAAATGCTGTCCCACGCTTCCCGGTCGGGCATCGGCGTTCGGTTGATCATGACCAGCGTGACCGGGTGGTGCGCAGCGAAACTTTTCGCCACTTCCAGCCCGATGCCGCCAAGTCCGCCGGTGATCAGGTAGACGCCGCCCTCCTTGATCGCCACCGGCTCGTCCGCGACTGCTTCCATGTCGATTTCGGTGAACTCTTCCATGTAGCGCTTGCCGTCGCGGTACGCCGCCTGGTACGCTTCGCTGCCGGGGAGGAAGCTCAGATCGCCCCACAGGAGGCCGACGTTCGCCACATCATCTGTGTCGATACAGCGGATGCGCAGGCCCGGATGCTCCTGATTGGCCGCTTTGCCGATCCCGAGCAGCGGTGCGCTTTCCGCACGAAGGGTTACTTCCTGACCGGTGACGTTGTGCACGTTCTCGGCGATCACCGTGACGTTCACATCCTGATCAAATCCTTTGTGCACCAAAGCGCGAATCAGGTAGAACATCGCGTACACGCCGCGAGTTTGGCTGTCCTGCAGCTCGGTGAAGCTCTCCGGGCTGTGCTCAGCGATGCCGGCCAGATGCAGCACGCGTGTCAACTGCCCCGCGCCCACCGCATCGAGCACCTGCCCGTAGTCGGCTTCCGCTCCGGTGATCACAAAAGCGTCTTCGCCCAGCTGCTGATACGCCGTGCCGAATTCGACGGTGATCACGCGCTCGCTGCACGCTTGCAGACGCTCGGCGTACTGCTGCCAGACGCCGCGCTGGTCTTTGAAGAGCAGGACCGTTTTTTCTGCCAGCTCCTCCCCCTGTGCTTCCAGCGCACGGGGTTGCCAAGCGACGGTGAAAAATTGGTCTTCGTCCTCTTCGACAAACGTTTCCAGCACGTCCGGCAAGTCCAGCCAGCAGCGGGTCGGCTCGAACGGATAGGATGGCAGATGCAGGCGGGTGTGTTCCTTTTTGTCATAGAGCTTGTCCCAGGCCATGTCTGCGCCTTGAATGTACATCCGCGCGATCTCGCGCAGAGCACCTTCGTCGCTTTTGCCGCCAGCAATCCACGCATCGAGCGCCGTGCCTGCCTTGGCTTGCAGCGCCATGCGCTCCTGCTCGGTGATGCCTTCGCCTTGCTTGGCGTTTGTGATGATGCGGAACGTGCCTTGCTCTACACCTTCGAGCGTGGTCAGTTTTTCCACCAGTTCCGCCTGATCGCGGAAGATGACGGCGAGGCGGTGCGGATGCTGTCCGCGTCCCGTGTTCGCCGTGTAGCAGACGCTCGCGAGGTCGGGCTGTGCTCCCTGCAAGTAGTCGAGATACTGCCCGGTCATCGCCTGCAGCGCCTCTGCGCTTTTGGCCGAGAGGGTCAGCAGATGGAGCCCAGAGTCTGCTTGCGGACGTCTTGCCGCCACCGCCGGAGCTTCCTCCAGCACCACATGGCAGTTCGTGCCGGAGATGCCAAACGAGGAGACCCCGCAGCGGCGCGGCTGCCCTTCCGGCGTGTCCCACGGGCGCAGCACGTTGTTGACGTACACGGGCGACTCGGTGAAGCGGATCGTTTTGTTCGGCTTGTCAAAATACAGGGACGGCGGCAGTTGTTTGTTGTTCATCGCCAGCACCGTCTTGACCAGCGACAGGAGTCCTGCCGCTTCCGAAGAGTGCCCGATGTTCGTTTTCAAGGAACCGATGGCGCAAAACTGCGTTTTGGCGGTGTATTTGCGGAAGGCGTCTTGAATGCCTTTGATCTCAATCGGGTCGCCGAGCTTGGTGCCGGTGCCGTGCGTTTCGATATAGGAGATCGTCTCCGGGGCAATTTTCGCGTCTTCCCACGCTTTGACGATGACGTCCGTCTGCGAGGCCGGGTTGGGCGCGGTGAGCCCGACGGAGTTGCCGTCCTGGTTCATCGCCACCCCTTTGATCACCGCATAGACCGAGTCGCCGTCCTGCAAGGCTTTTTTCAGCGGCTTGAGCAGGATCGCCACCACGCCTTCGCCGATGCCTGCGCCGTTCGAGTCGTCGTTAAACGCGCGGGTGCGCCCGTCGGTCGACTCGATGCCGATCTTCATGTTCTCGTCATCGAGCGGCATGATGTTCAGCTTCACACCGCCGGCCACCGCCATCTCGCATTTGCCGTTGCGCAATGCTTCGACAGCGAGATTGACGGCGACGAGCGAGGACGAGCAGGCCGTGTCGATGACCATGCTTGGCCCGCGCAAATCGAGCAGATACGAGATGCGGCTGGGCAGTACAGCGGAGAGGTTGCCGACCATCGACAGGGGGAGCGCACTGGGCTCCACGTCGTAGATCTGCTTGAGGTACATGTCGCGCAACGAGCTGGCAAATCCGGCGTAGACCCCGGTATTGCTGCCTGTCATCTTGTCGCCGCCGTAGCCTGCATCTTCAATCGCGCTCCACACCGTTTCCAAAAAGAGGCGCTGGTGCGGGTCCATCAAGCTCGCTTCTTTTTTCGAAAGCTTGAAGAATTTGAAATCGAACTTGTCGATGTGTTCCATATAGCCGTTTTCGTTGTAGCGGATCGCTCCGCCGCCCGCACCGGTCAGTTGCAGATACGCGGTGATGTCCTTGCTGCGGGAGTCGGGAAAATCGGTGATGCAGTCGGTGCCGGATGAAATGTTTTGCCAATACTCATCCAAATCGTTCGCCAGCGGGGCTCGGCCTGACATGCCGATGATCGCGATGTCGTCCGCCACTTGAAAATCGGTTTCTTTCAACTCTTTGACGAGTTGAATGGCGGTGTCCTTTTCGATCTTGCCTTTGGCCGTTTGGTCGAGGATGAATTTGAAAAGCTGATCCACGCGCTTGCTTCCCCCCGTCAAATGTCCTTTAAGCTGTTCAACGCCTCTTCGAGGCTCACGTCGTCATTTTCCAAGTTGTCAAAGATGTTGCGCAGCGCATCTTCAATGTCCGGCTTCTCTTCCGGCACCACAGCCGCCTGATCGCCGTCTTTTTCCTTGATGTACTGGGCGAGCTTGTAGATCGAGGTGTATTCGAAAATGTCGGTCACGGCGATCACGCCCGGCCACTCTTTGTCGAGCAAGGTGTGCATGCGGGTCAGCAGGATCGAGTCGGCGCCAAGCTCAAAGAAGTTGTCGTAGATGTTGATCTCCGAGAACCCAAGCGTCTCCTGGCAGATCTCGGCGATGCGCTTCTCCGTCTCCGCGTATTCACCGCTGTCATTGCCGACGAGCACAACTTCGCCTGCCGGACTCCCTTTTGCTTTCTTCAGGCGAGCCTTCGTGCTCGACGTGCGCTTGCCGAGTTCCCCGCCGATTTTGTTCGACAGGCGGAACGCCGACTTTTCGAGCAGGAAGATGATCTTGGAGTCGTAGTTGACTTCCCCGATCAAGGCGCGCGGAACTCCTTTGTTCAGGATTTTGTCCAGCCCTTCGATCGCCTCGCGGGTCATGATCGCTTTGAACAAGGTGTCGATGTTGAAGTTGTGCTGCACCGACATCCCCGTTTCACGCCAGGTCGACCAGTTGACGGTGATCGTGCGCAGCCCCAACTTGTTGCGGTAGCTGGCGTACGAGTCGAGGTAGGAGTTCGCCGCGATGTAGTCGCCTTGGCCCGGCATCGAGAACATCGACGCAATCGAGGAGAACAGCACCAGGAAGTCGAGATTGTCTTCGCGGGTCAGCTCATCGAGGTTCCATGTCCCTTGGACTTTCGGCGTGAACACCGCGTCGAAATCGGCCTGGCTGCGGGTGACGATCGGTTCTGCACCGCCAACCCCGGCGCCATGGATCACCCCGTCGATTTTGCCCCATTTGCTGCGGACCTCGCTGAGAACGGCTGCCAGCGCCTCGCGGTCGGCGACGCTCACGCTGTAGCAGGTGACCGTGCCGCCTAACGCTTCGATCGACTGCAAGTTGCGGATCTTCTCGATGGTGCGTTCGTCTTGGCCCGCTTCGAGAATTGCGCCCCATTCCTCAGCTGCCGGCATCTTCGAACGGTTGAGCAGGACGAGGTGGATGAGGTTCTGACTGGCCAGATAACGTGCCACTTCCAGACCGATCCCGCCTGCGCCGCCGGTGATCACGTAGACGCCGTCTTCTTTCACCTGGAGCGGCCGGTCTTCGGCGCGGTCAGCATCAACTTCGGTAAACTCTTCGATAAAGCGTGCGCCGGAGCGGTAGGCGACTTGGTACAGGTCGTGTTCCGCTTCCAGTTCTGCGTACAACGCTTCGAGCGGTGTTTGCTCGTCGATGTCGATGCAGCGGGTGATCAAGTTCGGATGCTCTTTGCGGACGACTTTGCCCATCCCAAACATCGTGGCATTTTCCGGACGGATGCGCGGTTCGGCTCCCGTCACTTCTGCTGTGTATTCGGCGATGGTCACGATGTCGAGTTCGCGCTCGATGCCCGCTGCGGCGAGGCCGCGCACGAGGCGGAACAAAGAGTACAACCCGATCTCCTGATTGGCTTCCAAGCTTTCCAGCGAGTTCACTTCCTCCGCTTGGACGGCGAAGAGATGCACGATCTTGTCCAGTTCGATCGCTTTGACCGCATCAGCCAGCGCGAAGTAATCGGCTTCCGACCCGGTGATCACGTACTGCTGATCGCTCAGCTTGCGATACGCTTGGCCCAGTTCCACGGTGATGACGAGGCGGTTTTCGGCGCGGTATCTTGCTGCCAACTGCTCGCCGATGCCTTTGCCATCTTGGAACAGGAGCACGCCGCCGGTGACGGTGCGTGTTGCAGCCGAAGCCAGCGTTTCCGGCTTCCACGCAATGGTGAAAAATTGATCCGGCTTGTCGCTGAGCCGCTGCTTGCGTCCTTCCGGCACTTCCAGCCAGCAGGGGTTCGGCTCGTACGGATAGAGCGGCAGCGAGATGCGCTGAGCGGGAAGATCCTGGTACAGCTCGATCCAGTCCACGTCGGCGCCGCGCACATACAAGGCGCAGAGCTCTTCCAGCAGTTGCACGTCTTGACGGCCCGAGTCGAGGTAGGCGAACAGTTTCTCACGCGCTTCCCCGCTCAATTGTGCCCGGTCGCGCTCGGTGATCGCCGCTGCGCTGTCCTGCGGTTCGCTGACCACGCGGTGGAAGCCATGGAAAATGTCGGTCTGGCTGCCCCCGTCAAGCTGCAAGCTCGCCAACTTGTCGGCCAGATGCTCGCCTTCGCGCAGCAGGATCGCCAGACGATGGTTGCTATGGTCGCGCCCGGTGCTTGCGGTGAAGCAGATGTCGAGCATGTCCGCATCCGGGTTGTCGCGCAGGAACGTGCGATAGTCGGCGATCAACGTTTCAAACGAATACTCGCCCTTGGCCGACAAGGTGAACACTTGCAGACCCTGCTCACGGCCGATCTTTTCCCGCACCGGCGCTGCTTCGAGCACGATATGCGCGTTGGTGCCGGAGAAGCCCCACGAGCTGACCCCGGCGCGCATCGGCACGTCCGCATTTTCATACGGGCGAGTCCGCGTGTTGACATAGACCGGAGAGTCGGTGAAAGAGATTTTCGGATTCGGACGTTCGAAATGGATCGACGGCGGAATCTGCTTGTTTTTGATCGCCAGCACCGATTTGACAAACGCGGTGATCCCGGCCGCTTCGTAGAGGTGGCCGATGTTCGATTTGACCGCGCCGATCGCGCAGAACTGCGTTTTGTCGGTGAACTTTTGGAACGCTTTTTGCAGCGCGTCGATTTCAATCGGGTCGCCCAGCGGTGTGGCGGTGCCGTGCGCCTCGATGAAGGACAAGGTTTCCGGATGGACGCCGGCCCGCTGCCAGGCTTTGACGAGCACACTTTCCTGTGCCGCCGGGTTGGGCGCGGTGATGCCCATCGAAGTGCCGTCCTGGTTGTAGGCGCTGCCTTTGATCACAGCATAGACTTGGTCGCCGTCGGCGAGCGCTTGCTTCAGCGGCTTGAGCAGCACGGCGGCTGCCCCTTCGCCGAGGCCGGAACCGGTCGCCTGGTTGTCAAACGTCATCGTGTAGCCGGTTGCCGACTCGATGCCGATCTTCATATACTCGCGGTCGAGCGGTGCCAGCGAGATGCGAGCGCCCGCGACAATCGCCGCTTCGCAGTCCCCGTTTTTGATGTCGCGGCAAGCTGCATGGATCGCGACCAGCGTCGAGGAGCAGGCCGTGTCGATCACCATCGCCGGACCTTTCAGGTCGAGGAAGTAGGTTATCCGGCTCGGGATCATCGCCGCGATGTTGCCGACAGCGGAGATCGGGAGCAGTTCCGGGTCGATCTCGTTGATCATCCGCTGGTAGGAGTCTTTCAAGGACGATGCGAAACCGACGTAGACGCCGGTGTTGCTGCCGGCTAGTCGGGTGCCGCCGTAGCCAGCATCTTCGATCGCATGATAGATCGTCTTCATGAACAAGCGTTGATGCGGGTCGGTCAGCGCCGCTTCTTTCGGCGACAGTTTAAAGAACTTGTAGTCAAATTCGTCGATGTTGTCGAGGTACGCGCCTTTGAGGTACTTGAGGTTCTCCTCTTTTTCGCCTTCAAAGAGCAGGTATTCGTTCATCGTCTTGGCGCGGTGATCCGGGAACGGCTTGATCGAGTCCAGACCGCCGGCGATGTTCGCCCAGAACTCGTCTGCGTTGCCGGCCATCGGCATGTCGACCGCCAGACCGATCACCGCGATGTCGTCGTCGGAGATTTCGTTCGCGCGCTCGCCGATGGTCAGCTTTTCGGCCGCTTCGTCGTTGCCGATAAACTCGGACAGCTTGGAGATCGAGGTGTGCGCAAACAGGTCAGCCACTTTGACTTTGCCCGGGAATTCCTGATCGAGCTGGGCGTGCATCTTGTTCAGCATCAGCGAATCGCCGCCGAGTTCAAAGAACGAATCATGCACGTTGATCTCGTCAAAGCCCAAGATGTCGCGGTAGATCTGCGCCACCGTTTTCTCGACCGCTGTGATCTCGCCGTCTTTCCCGATCAGGCGGATTTCGCCTTTGCCGCCGCTGCGCTTTTTCTGTTCGGACGCTTGCGGGCGATTGGCGGCGAGCAGCGCTTTCGTCTGGTCGAGCAGCAGTTGCGTTTTCGGCGAGATGTGGAAGGACAAGGTTTCGAGCAGCGCCATGTACTGGCTCTTGTAGTTCAGCTCGCCGATCAGGACGCGCGGAATCTGCTTGTTCAGCACTTCATCAAAGCCTTTAATCGCCTGCTCCGTCGGGATCGACTTGAAGATCAGGTCGACGTTAAATCCATACTCGACCGACATCCCCGCCGATTTCCACGACGTCCAGTCGAACGTGGTGGTCAGGCGGCCTTGTTTGTTGCGGTACGCCGCATACGCGTCTTTGTAAGCGTTGGCCGGCACATAGTCGCCTTGGCCCGCTTCGCCGAGGATCGCGATCCCGGAGGAGAAGATCAGGAAGAAATCGAGCTCGTCCGCTTGGGTCAGCTGGTCGAGAATCCACGTTCCTTGAATCTTCGGCGCGACCACTTCGTCAAACACCGCATGCTCTTTGCGGACGAGATAGCCGTCGCCCGGAATCCCGGCCGCATGCAGAACGCCGTTGATCTTGCCGTATTTGCTGCGCAGTCCGACGAGCACCGACTGCAACTCATCGGCGTCGGCGACGTTCGCGGCGTAACAGTCCACCGTGGTGCCGTTCGCTTCGATCTCTTCGATAAAGGACAGCTTGTGGCGCAACTTCTTGTCCTCGGTCGTGCTTTGCAAAGCGGCCCACTCGGAGCGGTCAGGCATCCCGGAGCGGCTGAGCAGGGCGAGGTTGATTTTGCCTTTGGATGCAAAATGCTTGGCGATCTCCAGGCCAATTCCGCCGGTGCCGCCGGTGATCAGGTAGACGCCGTCCGCTTTCATTTCAATCGGGTGATCCGGGAACGCGGGCAGATCCACTTCGGTGAACTGCTCTTCGTATCGCCCCCCGTCGCGGTACGCCACTTGGTACAGCGTGCCGGTTGCATTCAGTTCGGCCAGCAAGGTCTCGACGCTAACTTCATCGTCGAGATCGAGGCAACGGCACTTGAGATGCGGATATTCGAGCGACACGACTTTGCCGATCCCAAACAAGGAGGCATTTTCCGGCTTGAGCAACGGCTCTGTGCCAGACACTTCGCTTGCGTAGTCGGCGATCAGGACGATGTCGAGGTTGTCGCGGAAGTTGTTGTTCATCAGGGCACGGGTCAGGTAGAACGCGCTGTACAGCCCGCGTTGCTGGCTTGCGGTCAAATCGCTCAGGCTGCCAACCCCGGTTTGACCCGTTTTGGCGAACAGATGCACGATCTGGGAGAGCGGTTCGTGCTGCAGGGTTTCGAAGAGCAGGTGATAGTCTTCTTCCCGGCTCCCGATCACAAAATGGTTCGGGGCGAGCTGCTCAAACGCAACGCCTGCCTCGACCATGATGCAAGCTCGTCCCCCAGCCCGATACTCGGCAGCAAGTTGTGCGCCCAGACCCATTTGATCTGCAAAAATCAGCACGGTGCCCAGCTTCATTTCTGCGTCTGCCGGAGCGTTCAACTTCCCCGGCACCCAGTTCATCGTGTAATACAGGTCGAGTTCCGGCTCTTGCTCGGCTGCCGCGTCCAGGCTGATGTCCAGCCAGCAGCGGGTGAGTTCGAACGGATAGGTCGGCAGCGGCAAACGATAGGCTTCCCGCCCTGCATACAGCGCCGTCCAGTCGATCTCCGCCCCTGCGGTGTACAGCTTGCAGAAGTGATCAAGCACGGTGCGGGACTGCCACAGCTCGTCCGCTTTTTCCTGCAAAAATTCGGCCGTCTGCCGCGTCAACGCATGCAGGTCGCCTTCGGTCATCTCGTTTTCGCCCAGCACGTCGCGCCCTTTCGGCACGATTTTGTGCTGGCCGTAGAAGACGCCGCGCGCGCGGGTCCCTTGCGGCTGCCAGGCATCCAACTTGTTGCGCAGATCGTCGAGACTGTTCACCACCAGCGCCAGACGGTGCGTGTAGTGGCCGCGTCCCGTGTTGGCGGTGAAGCAGATGTCTGCCAACGCAAGCTCTGTGCCGCTTTGCAACTGCGTGCGGTACGCCGCAACGAGCCGTTCCAGCGCCCCTTCCGTTTTTGCAGACAAGGTGAGCAGATGCGCGGTGGAAGGTTCGGCCGGCACCGGCAGTGGAGCACGCTTTGGCGCTTCTTCCAGCACGATGTGTGCGTTGGTGCCGGAGATGCCAAACGAGGAGACCCCGCAGCGGCGCGGCTGACCTTCCGGCGTGTCCCAGTCGCGCAGTTTGTTGTTCACATAGACTGGCGAGTTGCCGAAATCGATCGTGCGGTTCGGCTTGTTAAAATGCAGCGCCGCCGGAATTTTCTTGTTTTGCAACGCGAGCACCGCTTTGATAAAGTTCGCCGCGCCGGCCGCTTCAAACAGGTGGCCGATGTTCGTTTTGACAGAGGACAAGGCGCAGAACTGCGTGTTGTTCGTGTAGCGGCGGAAGGCGTTTTGGATGCCTTTGACTTCAATCGGGTCGCCGAGGTTGGTGCCGGTGCCGTGCGTCTCGATGTAGGAGATCGTCGCCGGGTCGATTTTCGCATCTTCCCACGCTTTGACGATCACGTCGGTCTGGGCAGCCGGGTTGGGCGCGGTGATGCCGATCGAGCTGCCGTCCTGGTTGACGGCGACGCCTTTGATCACCGCATAGATGTGATCTCCGTCGTTCATCGCTTCCTGGAGCGGCTTGAGCAGCACCGCTGCCACGCCTTCACCGACCCCTGCGCCGTCGGAGCGGTCATCAAAGGCGCGGGTTCTGCCGTCCGCCGACTCGATGCCCAGCGTCTCGCTGTCATCTTTCGTCGGCACCGTGCTCAGCCGAATCCCGCCGGCGATCGCCATCGAGCATTGCCCGCTGCGCAGCGCCTGCACCGCAAGCGAGATCGAGACCAGCGAAGAGGAGCAGGCGGTGTCGATGACCATCGTCGGCCCCTTTAGGTCGAGATGGAAGGAGATGCGGCTTGGAATCAGCGCGGTCAAGTTGCCGACGATGGAAGAGGAATCGAGCTCCGTGCTGTCATAGACGACTTTGCCGTACGAGTCTTTCAGGTTGTTGGCAAATCCGACATAGACCCCGGTGTTCGTGCCGGCCAGCTTCTGCCCGCCGTAGCCTGCGTCTTCAATCGCCGCCCACACCGTCTCCAAAAAGAGGCGCTGGGCCGGGTCCATCATGCTCGCTTCTTTTGGCGAGATGCGGAAGAATCCGCAGTCAAACTTGTCGATGTGATCCAAGTACGCGCCTTCGCTGTACTCGGTGTCTTCGCTGAAGCGGCCTTGGCTTTTCAGGTAGACGTCGATGTCTGCTCTGCGCGAATCGGGAAACTGCCGGATCGCGTCGATGCCGTTTTCGATCACCGACCAGTAGTCTTCGAGCGTATTGGCCAAAGGCAGGTCGGCTGCCATCCCGATCACAGCGATGTCGCCCGAGGTGTTGACCTCTTCTTCTTTGAGCATCTTGATCATCTCAACGGCGGTCTGTTTCTCAATCTTGCCGGCGTTGATGTTTTCGACTACGAATTTGTAGATATTTTTCATATCAGTCCTTACCCCACTCTGAGTTATTTGCCTTACAGCTTACTCAGACTTTCCACCAGCTCGTCGATGGAGAGGTTCCCTTTCTCCATCTCGCCGAGCAGATCGTGTACGCCTTGATCCAGTTCGACGTCCGGTTTTTTCTCTTTTTCCGGGAGCATGGCCGGCGGTTCGCTTGCCGAGTTTTGGGCGGCGATGTAGTTCGCCAGCTTCAAGATCGTCGAGTGCTCGAAAATGTCGGCGACGGCGACTTGGCCCGGATATTCGATCTCCAGCCTGGCATGCATTTTCTTCAGCAACAGCGAATCTGCGCCAAGCTCAAAGAACGAGTCGTAGATGTTGATCTCCTGGAAGCCCAGCGTCTCCTGGCAGATCACGGCGATTTTCTGCTCGATCTCGGAGTACGATTCCTCGCCGCGTCCGACCAGTTTGACCGGGCCGCCCGCAGGTTTGGAGACTTTTTTCGCCGGGCTTTTGACTGTGGTGCGCTCCAGCGTCCGGCGAATCTGCGCGGAGAGGCGATACTGATAGCTTTCGATCAGCCCGATGCGCTCCCACGCGTAGTTCAGCTCGCCGATCAGCACACCGTGCACCGCGCGGTTCAAGACGGTGGCAAACCCGTGCATCGCCTGCTCTTTGGTGATCGCTTTAAACAGCGTGTCGGCAGCAAAACCGCTGCGGGCTGCCATCCCCGTCTCTTTCCAGGTCGACCAGTTGATCGCCAGCGTGCGCTTGCCCCGCTTGCTGCGGGCTTCGGCGAACGCATCGAGGTAGGCGTTGGCAGCCGTATAATCCCCTTGCCCCGCACCGCTGAACATCGTGGCAATCGAGGAGTAGACGATCATGAAGTCCAGCTCATCCGCTGCGGTCAGCTCATCGAGGTTCCACGTCCCTTGCACTTTCGGCGCAAACACAGCGTGGAAATCGGCCGGCTTGCGCGCGGCGATCATCTCTGCGCCGCCAACGCCTGCGCCGTGCACGATGCCGTCGATTTTGCCAAAGCGGCTGCGGACATCGGCGAGCGCCGTTTGCAGCTGCTCGCGGTCCAGCACATCCACTGCGTAAAGCGCAACGGTGGCGCCCAGTTCCTCCAAGGCCAGAATGTCTTGGATGCGCTGCATGGCGCGAACGTCTTCTCCGGCGTTCAAGATGTCATCCCACTCGTCGCGCGAGGGCAACTGCGAGCGGTTGAGCAGCACGAGGTTGACCCGATTTTGCCCGGCGAAATAGCGTGCCGTTTCCAGCCCGATCCCGCCCGTTCCGCCGGTGATCAGATAGACGCCGTTTTCTTTGATCTCCAGCGGTTGCTCATCAGCAAGCTCAATGTCCGCTTCGCCAAACTCTTCGACAAAACGGGCATCGCCGCGATACGCCACACCGTACACATCGGTCTTGGCTTCCAGCTCTGCAAATAAGGCTTGGCAGGAGGTGTGTTCATCGAAGTCAATCGTGCGGCAGAGCAGATTCGGATGCTCGCGGCGCACCACTTTGCCCATCCCGAACAGAGTCGCGTGCTCCGGGTGCAACGCCGTTTCGGCCTGGGTGACAGAACGCACCGTCCGGGCGGCGAGCACGACGTCGATCTCGCGGTCCGGGTCGCCCAATGCGCGGGTCAGGTAGAAGAGCGAATACACGCCCCTTGCCTGTGCAGCTTCGAGCGCTGCCAACGAGTTCACGGCAGCGCCGTGTTGCGAGAAGAGATGAATCACTTTTCCGAATTTTACATCGGTGAGCGCAGCAGCCAGAGCTGCATAGTCTGCTTCCGCATCGCCGACCGTAAAGCGTCCGTCCCCGTGATCTGCATATCCAGCGCCGTGTTCCACTTCCGCCACGATCCGCCCTTGGTCCCGGTAGCGGGCAGCCAGCTCCTGGCCGAGCCCCTGCGCGTCTTGGAAAATCAGCACCGGTCCGCTCGCCGCATCTGTGTTGACCGGCAATGCTTCCGGCTTCCACGACACCGCGTAGTAGAAATTGTCGGGTGTCTGCACAGCCGTTTCTTCGCGCTCTTCCGGGATCGGCACCCAGCAGCGGGTGCGGGCAAACGGATAGGTCGGCAGGTGCAGCCGCTGCGGATTGGCTCCGCGATACAGGCTTTCCCATTCCAGTTCCGCCCCTTGCACGTACAAGGCGCACAAGTTTTCGAGCAGCTGCGGGTCATCGTTTCCGGCCCAATTGACCTCATTGCTGACCCGCTTCGCCGCTGCCGACAACTCGTCGCGCGCCGCTTCGGTGATCTCGCCCGGCCGGGTCTCTTCCCGCTCGGTCAAAATCAGCTTGTGCATGCCGTAATGGGCCGCCTGCGCCACATTGCCTTTTAACGCCGCCAACTGGTCACGGAGCCCTTCTGCATCTTCCGCGATCAAGGCGAGACGATAAGAATGATGACTGCGCCCGGTGCTCGCTGTGTAACAGAGATCGTCCAGCGCACAATCTCCTTGCCGCAGATACTGCTCATACTGCCGCACCAGCTCTTCCAACGCTTCCACGCTTCTGGCCGACAACGGCAAGATGCGCGGACGTCCAGTGGTGATCGCCGCTTCCGGCTCCGGCGCTTCTTCCAGCACCAGATGGCAGTTCGTGCCGGAGATGCCAAAAGACGAGACGCCGCAGCGGCGCGGACCTTCGCCCGCCTCCCACGCCCGCAGCTTGGTGTTGATGTAGACCGGCGCGGAGGTGAAGGCGATGTTTTTGTTTGGCAGATTCAAGTACAGAGACGGCGGAATCTGCTTGGCGTTCAGCGCCATCACCGCTTTGATCAGCCCGGCGATGCCTGCGCTTTCATACAGATGCCCGATGTTCGTCTTGACCGAAGAGATCGCGCAAAACTGGCTCTTGTCCGTATAGCGGCGGAACGCGCCACACAGCCCGTCGATCTCAATCGTGTCGCCGAGATAGGTGCCGGTGCCGTGCACTTCGATGTAGGAGATCGACTCCGGAGCGACCCCGGCGTTTTCCCACGCTTGCACGATCACGTTTTCCTGCGAGACAGGATTGGGGGCGGTGATGCCCATCGACGTGCCGTCTTGATTGACGGCGCTGCCTTTGATCACCGCATAGATCGCGTCGCGGTCGCGCAGCGCTGCCTGCAGCGGCTTGAGCACCACGATGCCCATGCCTTCGCCAAGCCCCGATCCGCTGGCCCGGTCGTCGAACGTCCGCGTGGCGGCGTCGTTCGATTCGATGCCGATCCGGTGGTTCTCCTGATCGAGCGGGAGAATCGTCAGCCGCACACCGCCGGCGATCGCCATGTCACAGCTGCCGGTCTGCATGGCGCGGCAGGCATGATCGATGGCGACCAGCGACGACGAACACGCCGTATCAACCACAACGCTTGGCCCTTTCAAGTTCATCACATAGGCGATCCGCCCCGGAATCATCGAGGCGAGGTTGCCGGCGACCGACACGGGCAGCAGCTCCGAGTCGACCGCTTCGATGATCTCTTTGTACTTGTAGCCTTCGAGATCACCGATAAAACCGAGATAGACACCTGTGCGGCTGCCGTTTAGTTTGTTGCCGCCATAGCCCGCATTTTCGACGGCCGACCATGCCGTCTGGAGCACCATGCGGTGCACCGGGCTCATCAGGTTGGCTTCCTGCGGGGTCAGTCGGAAAAAGTCATAGTCGAATTTGTCGATGTCATCCACATACGCGGACTGCAGATAGCGTTTCGGGAGGTCGAGCGGATTTTTATAGCGGTAATAGCGGTCGGCATCTCCGCGGCGCTCCTGTGGAAACTCGCGGACGCAGTCGATGCCGTTTTTGATATTGTCCCAAAATTCCTCCACGCTCGAAGCGATCGGCATCTGGGCTGCCATCCCGATGATGGCGATGTCTTTGCCAGCGCTTTCCCGAATCTCAAAGCCCTCGTCACCCTCATCCACATCCAGCTTGAAGGAATCAAGATTGATCTGTAAGCTCAACAACTCTCACCTTCCCGTCTTAGAGTGACTGCCCTTGCTTCGCCGCAGCCTGCACGAGCATCTGCGCCAGTTTGACGAGACCTTGTGCCAGCTTCTTCACGCCGTTTTTGTTCAGGCGTCTGCTGTTGAACGACACATAGAGACCGCGCCGCCCGCGCTCGGTGAACAGTTCGAACACGAGATCGTACGGCAGCGCCCCTTGGGCGTGCACCTTGCGCAGCTCGCGGGTGCAGAAGAACGGCACCACCGCCCGGGGATCTTGGTTCGGCACCGCTGCTCCGGCCAGTTGCACCCCGTAGGCATTGGCCCGATCCGTTTCGGCTGCCGCTTCCTGGACATAGCGCAGCAGCTCGGTCAGCTCGCTCACCTGCTTGGCATCGACCGTCACCGGCACAACTCTCTCATCGGAGACGATCATCGACTGCACCGTCACCACATCGCTTGTGGCGACCTGGGTCAACAGGTGCGTATACAAAGCGAGCATCACCGCTTCATAGGTCAGGCCTAAGCTCGCGGCGAGCTGCTCCAGAGGACTAGACAACCCAGCATCGAGCAGCAGATCGAACGACGCCCCGGCCGCCTCTTCCACCGCACCGGAAAAATAGACTTCGGGCAGCGGCACAGACGCCAGCAGCAGCGACCCTTTTCCTTCAATAAAGTCGGCCATCATCGACACCGACGGATACCCAAACAGATCGGAAATTTTCAGCTTGCCGGGATAGACTTTATCCACGCGCTCATGCATCGTCGTCATCTGCAGCGATGTGCAGCCAAACTTCGTGAAATTGTCGTCCAGCCCGATCTCTTGAATGCCCAGCACATCGCGGGAAATCTGCAACAGCGTCTGCTCGGTGGCCGTGCGTCCGACCACCGCGCCTTCTGCGCTCGGTGCCGCTTGCAGCAGCGCATCCAACTGCTCGCACAGCGCTTTGTACTCGCCGCTCCGATACGCTTCGGCCAGCTTGTAGCGCTGAATCTTCCCGCTTGTCGTCTTCGGAATGTGCTTGACGGGGATCACATCACCCACCGTAAGCCCCAGCCGCTCCGAAATCCGGCGCTTGACCGCCGCGATCACCGGGGTGAACTCCGGCGGCTTTTTCTTGAAGAGCACAAACAGGTGGATCTCATCGCGTTTCAGCTCTTCGTTGTATACGCCGCATGCGGCCGCTTCGCCGCGCGTCACCCCTTCGATGTCCTCGACGATGCGCTCGATGTCGTGCGGGTAGTAATTTTGCCCCTGCACGAAAATGATGTCTTTGGCGCGCCCGGTGATGTACAAGCGCCCGTCGCGCTGAAACCCGAGGTCGCCGGTGTTCAGCCAGCCGTCCGCCGTGATCAGGCGGGATGTCGCTTCCGGGTTGTTGTAGTAGCCCGCCGTGACGTTGCCGCCGCGAATCTGCACGCACCCGACTGTATTTTCGGCCAGCTCGCCGTTTTCCTCATCGGTGATCCGCACTGCGCAGTCCAGCACCGGACGTCCCAGTTCAACGACCAGCAGGGCCTGCTGGTGCTCAGGCGACTCCATCTCCTGCACCGTCTGTCCCACGCCGAGGCTTTGACGGTCCACACACAGCGCGGACAGCCCTTCCTCAAGCCCTGGGAACGTCACCGCCAGCGATGCTTCGGCCAAGCCGTACACGTTCATGATCGCGGTTTGCTTCAGCCCGTACGGCTCCAGCAGGTCGAGAAATTGCTGCACGAGCGGCGCGGAGATCGGTTCGGCCCCGTTGAGCACCGTTTTGATGCAGGACAGGTCCCAGTCTTGCGCAGCTTCCGGCTTAAACGAAAATTGGAAAAACTTATAGCCAAAATTCGGCGAGGTCAAGATCGTCGCGCGGTGCTGGTTGGCTTTTTTCATCCACAGCAAGGGGCGGCGGACGAACAGCCACGTTTCCATGTTCAGCTGGTCGATGTCGCTGAACAGCGGCACCATGTGACAGCCGATCATCCCCATATCATGCGTCAGCGGCAGCCAGGACAGCGACGAGTCTCCCGGCCCCAGATCGACGCCTGTGGCGATCGCATTCATGTTGGTCAGCAGGTTCCGGTGGGTGAGCATCACCCCTTTGGGATCGCCCGTCGAGCCGGAAGAAAATTGGATAAAGGCGAGATCGTTTGGCTCGGGGTACACCACAGCACCTTCCTGCTCCGTGATGTGCAGCACATCTTCAAGCAGCAGCGTGCGCTCTTGCAAAACATCGCTCTCCTCGTGCAAGCCCTGCTCTGCTGCGAACGTCTGCAACGACTCCCAGCGCTTTTTTTCCACGAGCAGCGTCGGGTTGTTCAGCACATTGCGGATGCGGAACACTTTCCATTTGTGCTCCTCGGTGTTGCCGACTGTGATCGGCACCGGGATGATGCCGCCGAGCAGCGCCGCCCAGAACACGTAGAGAAAATGCTCGTTGTTCTCCACTTGAAACAACAGCTCATCGCCTTGCTGCAACCCGCGCGCCTGCAGGTTGAACAGCACGCGGCGCACATGCGTGTAGAACTCCGAGTAGGAAATCACCGTTTCATCCTGATCAGAGCGGATAAACGTGATGCCGCGCCCGCTTTCACGCCTCGCTTCGATCAGTTCGACCAGACTGCGAAACATCTCCACCCCTCCTATCCCCATAACTCCAGCGTTTGGTTGATGATGCCTGCCACTTCCTCCGGGTGCTCGTTCAGGAAGAAATGCCCGCCGTTCACTTTGTAAATCCGGCAGCCAACTTCCGAATGCACCTTCCAGGCGGTCAAGTCCTGTCCCGAGATGTCCCGGTCCTCTTTGCCGCTCAACGCGGAGATCGCGCAGGCCAGCTTGTCCGCCCGCTCTTGATAGCGGTAGTAATGCAGCACGCGGAAATCGGACAAGAGGATCGGCAGGAACGCATTCATCATCTCTTTGTTTTCAAACAGCTCCTGCGGTGTGCCGCCTAAGCGCAGCAGCACATTTTTCAGCTCATCCATCGACAGGTTGTGGTACGGAATCTCATCTTTGAACACCTGCGGCGCGCGTCTCGCCGCGAAGAACAGGTGCTGTGGATTCTGGTGGTGCGACGCTTGCAGCTTGTGGGCCAGCTCATAGGCGGCAAAGCAGCCAAACGAGTGGCCGTAGATCGCATACGGGCGGTCATCAAGCCGGTCTTTCATCATGTGGTACAAGTCCTCGACCACGTCTTCGAACTGCTCATAGCGCGGTTCGCGAAACCGCATGCCCCGTCCGGCCAATTCGACCGGACAGAGCTCGATGTCCTCATGCAGATAGTCCTTCCATTTCGTGTAGACCATCGCCGAACCACCTGCGTACGGGAGACAGAACAACCTGATTTTTCCCATCGCGCCCTCTAGACCGCAAGCACCGGTTCCGCGTCCTCAACGACTTGCCCCTGCTCCATTTTGATCACTTTGTCGGCGAGGCCGAAGTAGCGGTCATCATGGGTGATCGCGATGACGCATTTGCCTTGCGCCTTCATCTCGGGCAGAAGCTCTTCGTAGAAGTACTGGCGGAATTCCGGGTCCTGATCGGCAGCCCATTCGTCAAACAGGTAGACCGGGCGGTCTTCCAAGTAGGAGATGAGCAGGGCGATCCGCTTTTTCTGACCGGTCGACAGCTTGGTCGTCGAGAACACGCCATCGGTGATCTTCAGCTTGTCCTCCACGCCCAGCAGGTGCAGATACTCGTCGATCACGTCTTCCTTGCCTTGGTGCTCGATCCCGTACATTTTGTCGAACAGGAAGTAGTCGGTGAACACCGTTGAGAACAGTTGACCGAGATGTTCCGTATCCATCGCTTCGCCGTTGACGATCACCTGGCCCTGATCCGGCTTGTAGAGACCGGTGATCAGCTTGGCGAGCGTCGATTTGCCGCTGCCGTTGCCACCGGTGATGAAAATGATCTCGCCGGTGCCAAACGCGTAGTTGATCGGGCCTACGCTAAATTTCTCGTTCTCCGCGTTTTTGTAGCTGAACTGCAAGTCTTTCAGTTCGAGCTGCACATCGCTTGGGATCTCCTGGACGATGTCCATCTTCTCCGACTCGACCGCTTTGATCTGCTCGCTGATGTCGTTGATCCGCTTCCACGACACTTTGACTTGCGAGATGCGCGGGATCATGTTCATCACGTTGTCGAGCGGGCCTTTCAGGAACAGGAAGACGAGCACATAGTCGGAAAGCGTGGCGTTGGTCACGCCCGACACCAGCGCCGGAAGCATAAACACGAGGCCGCCGAGCACGACAAATGCGACCAGTTCCCCAACAAAATAGACATTCGCGCCGACCAGTTCTGCGTCGATGCGCTTGGTGCGATATTGTTCACAGCTGTCCACGATGTCCTCTTGGAAATCGTTGCGCCGCGCTTTGTTCAGGTAGAGTTCTTTAAAACCGCCGAGCAGGTCGTTGATGTATTTGAAAAAGATGTTCTGGGTGTCCCGCGCTGCATTAAACTTGGCGTTTGCCGATTTGTTGGCGACGATCAGCAGCACCGCTGCCACCAGCACCATCGCAAACGACATCCCAAGCCCCCAGAGCGAGGAGATCGCCAAGTAGACAAACGAAGTGATGATCGTCACCGACGACGTGATTCCGATGACGATCATGCCGATCGCGCCGGAGATCGTCTCCGTGTCGTTGTTGAGCGAAGTGTAGACTTTTTCCGAACCCACATCTTCCAGCTTGTAGTACGGCGTTTTCAGCAGCTTGCCGATCAACTCCGTGCGTTTGGCAAACAGCATGTTGTTGGTCAGACGGGTCAGCTGCGCCCGGACCAGCTTTTGTCCAAAAACGTAGAAGGCCAGGCCGAGGATAAAGTAAGCGCCAAGTGCCAGCTTCGAGCCGTCAGACGCCAGCGCCATGTTGACGATAAACATCACGAACGCATACGACATCCCGCTGAGCACCGAGAACGTCGAGATCGTGAAGATCCGGCGCTCTTTCGGTCTTGCGAAGTACATGCCGAGCAGAAACTGCAAGTAAAACGCTGCAATCCCCGCCACGATGGCGTACAGCGCGTACATCGTGCTTGGCGGATAGTCGCGGGAAACCTCACTCCACGATGCGCCGTCCATAAACACATCCGGCACAAAATACAAGCCGCTGCCGAGCGCCCCGACGAGCACCAGCGAGAACAAAAATCCTTGCAGCCCCTGCCAGCCGTTGCCTGTAAATTGGCGCGTCTTGCGCACCACCCCAACCAGCGTCGCGAAGATCATCACAACAGACAGCAACGCGAAGAGGCCGCCCACAGCTGCCACCAGCCAGGAAACACCGTTCGCTGAGGCAGGATCAAGCGGTGCAGCAGCTGCCGATTGCGTCAGGCCGACACTGAGCAGCAAAACAAAAACCAGCATTCTTTTCACCCGGAAACACCCTTTCCACAACAATCTGACTTACCAGTACAACTAGTACATTAGATTCACTATAAACTAACGAACCTACTGGATAGACTAGGTCCTTCCTACTGAACCCAAGGGCACCTTGCACACTGAGTATTAGGAAAATATTCACATCCGATATTCCAGTTTGAGTATAAAGTATCATCTTTTATATTTCAATAAAAAACTGCAAGGGTTTACAAATTATATAATTAATTCGACATTTTACGACATTTATCGTTATATTTAATAAAAAATTTAAATGTTTTCCGAATGGTCAAGACGGTCAGTTGCGGTGCAGAAATAAAAAAAACTTGGCCTCTACAGGCCAAGTTTTTGTGTGAGGATTTGACTTTCCGGATTCAGTCCGACGAGCTTGACCTGCTTGCCAAGCGCTTCGTATTTGCCGATCGTTTTCGCGATCGCAACCACGGCGGAGTGGTCCCAGACATGGGTGAAGGAGAAGTCGATCACCACTTGCTCCGGGTCGTCTCCGTACGTAAACAGCTCGCCAAAATAGGTCGTGGTGCCAAAGAAAAGCGGGCCGGAGATCTTGTAGACTTTCACGCTGCCCTGCACTTCGGTCACCGCTTTGATCCGCGACGACTTCCAGCCGTAGACGAGCGCCGCGATGATCACTCCGGCCAGCACGCCTTTGGACAGGTCGTGCGTGGCCACGACGATCGCCACGGTGACGATCATCACAAACGAATCGGCAAACGGGATCTTGCGCAAGTCTTTCAGCGACTGCCAGTCAAACGTGCCGATCGAGACCATAAACATCACGCCGACCAGCGCCGCCATCGGGATCTGGTTGACGATGTTGCCAAGCACGAGGATCAGGAACAGGAGAAACGTCCCGGCGACAAACGTGGACAAGCGTCCGCGCCCGCCGCTCTTGATGTTGATCACCGACTGCCCGATCATCGCGCAGCCGGCCATCCCGCCGAAAAATCCGGTCAGGAAGTTGGCGATGCCCTGCCCTTTGACTTCAGTGTTTTTGTTGCTTTTCGTCTCGGTCATGTCATCGACGATCGACGCGGTGAGCAGCGATTCCAAGATGCCGACAAACGCCAGGGACAGCGAGTACGGGAAAATGATCAGCAAGGTCTCCAGCGTAAACGGCACGGACGGGAAGTGGAACATCGGGAGTTCCCGTTTGATGTTGCCCAAGTCGCCGACCGTACCTGTGTCAATGCCGAAAAACATCGTGATCGCCGTGATGATGATGATGGCGACCAGCGGGGACGGCACGGCCGTCGTGATGCGCGGCAGCAGGTAGATGATCACCAGGGTCGCCGCCACCAGCGCGTACATGATCCAGGTTTCGCCAATGAAGTTCGGCAGTTGCGCCATGAAGATCAGAATCGCCAAGGCGTTGACGAAGCCAACCATCACCGACGCCGGGATAAACGTTAAAAAACGTCCGATCTTAAGAAATCCTAAGATAACCTGTAAAATGCCGGTCAGCACAGTTGCGGCAAAAAGGTATTCGATGCCGTGGTCGGCGACAAGCGTCACCATGACCAGCGCCATCGCGCCGGTCGCCGCCGAGATCATACCCGGTCGTCCGCCGAAAAAGGCGATCACCACCGCGATCCAAAACGATGCGTACAACCCGACCATCGGGTCGACCCCGGCGATCAGCGAAAAGGCGATCGCCTCCGGGATCAAGGCGAGGGCAACGGTCATGCCCGACAGCACGTCTCCACGAATGTTGAAGAACCAGGACTGCCGCCAAGAAAGTTCTTTCACTTGCTCCACCCCATATCTTTCTGATTGGGCAGATTACTTCACGATCATCACCGGGCAGTTCGCCCGTTTCGCCACTTTGTGCGAGACGCTGCCCAACACCATCTCCTGGAGCGCATTGCGTCCACGGCTGCCGATGATGACGAGGTCTGCCTCTTTTTGATTGGCGTGATGCACGATGCTCGGCCCCGGTTCACCGTGCAAAACTTTGATGCTATAAGAAAGCCCGGCCGCTTTGATCTTCGTTTCCGTTTCGTACAATCGGCTGCTGCGCAGGTCGGCCAAAAGATCGTCGTCGCTGTGCGATTGCAGCACTTCATGACGCGTTTTTGCCGCGTCGATCACATACACCACTTCCACCTGTGCACTGGGGAGATGCCGGGCCAGTTCAATCGCCCGCTCCGTTGCGCGCAGCGAATGTTCCGATCCGTCTGTCGCAAGCAGTATCTGTTGAAACACCCAATGACCTCCTTGACTGCCAAGATGAAGCTTAGTATGTGCAGACAAGTATTAATCATAACAAAAAGCCCCGGCTTCTGCCAAGGCTTCGTAACTTTCTTTGCTCAAGATGGCGTTATTCGACCAGTTTGTTGCGATGGGCATAGATCGCCGCCTGCGTGCGGTCGTCCACTTCCAGCTTCGCCAAAATCTGCGTGATGTGCGCTTTTACCGTTTTCACAGCGATAAACAGCTCATCGGCAATCTCCTGATTGTTTTTGCCCTCGGCGATCAGGCGGAGGGTCTCCAGTTCCCGGGCGGTCAGCATTTCGTGAGGCTTGGCCTCGTCGGGGCGGCGCATGCGGGAGAGGACTTTGCCGGTCACTTGCGCTTCCAGCACGGGCTGGCCTTTTTGCGCGGAGCGGATCGCTTCGGCGATCTCCTGCGCCTTCGAGGTTTTCAACAGATAGCTGAGCGCGCCCGCTTCGATCACCGGGTACACTTTGTCATCGTCCAAGAAGCTGGTCAGGACGATGATCTTCGGGTCGGGCAAGAGCCGGCAGATCTCCTTGGTCGCCTCGATCCCGTCCATGCCTTCCATCACCAGATCCATCAAGATCACATCCGGCTGATGCTCCACCGCGAGCCGCACGCCTTCCCGACCGTCGGACGCTTCCCCTACCACTTCGATGTCCGGCTGCGCTTCCAGATAGGCGGAGAGGCCCATGCGCACCATTTCATGATCATCTACCAGCAATACGCGGATCATCGTTCCCGCTCTCCTTCCGGCTCCAACCGCGGAACCTTTTCAATGATGGGCACTTTCAATGACAGCTGCGTCCCTTTGCCCGGCGCGGAGATCAGATCGAGCACCCCGCCGACCTCAGCGGCCCGCTCCTGCATCATCTGCATGCCGTAGGAAGACGTCTTATGCGCATTCATCTGAAAGCCAACCCCGTTGTCGATCATCCGCAAGAACACCTGCTTGTCGGTCGCGCCCAGGCGCACCGTAACTGAGCTAGCCTGCGAATGGCGCAACACGTTCGACAAGCCTTCCTGCACGATCCGAAACAGGTGGTCCTCCACCCCTTTTGGCAATGGCGGGATCTCGGTGATCTCCGTGCGGATGTCGATCGGCTGCTTGGCCTGAAACTCCTGCAACAGCTCTTCCAGCCCTTCGATCAGCCCTTTGCCTTCCAAAGTGGCCGGACGCAGATGCAAGAGCAGCGCGCGCATTTCCTTTTGCGCATGTCCGGCCATCTTTTCGATCATTGCGATCTGCTTGTGAATCTTGTTTTCTTCCGTATGGTTCAGGTTCTCCTGCACAGCGGACGACATCATCGAGATCGCAAACAACTGCTGTGACACCGCGTCGTGCAGCTCCCGCGCCAGACGCTGGCGCTCCTCGAGAATCACCGACTTTTTCAGCTGATCCTGCATCTCCGCTTTCTCTGTGGACAGGCGCTGCAGCGACGCGACCTGCTTCTCCACGCGCTGCGCCATCTCGTTCAAGCGGTCGCCCGCCAGACCGATCTCGTCATCGCCAAGCGGCGGGACGCGGTGCGCGAACTGCCCGTTTTCATAGCGCAACGTCGCTTCGACCAGCTCTTCCAGCCGCTGCTTCAGCCCATTGCCAAACGAGAACCCGGACACGATGCCCGGCAGCACGATCAAGGCCAGCAGGATCAAAATCACCGGGATGTCAAACCAAACCTCCGTGAAAATCTGCACGACATCGATCTGAAAATACACCACAAGCAGCGTCAGCGCGGGCAGTGCGGCCAGCAGACTGACGCCGAGTGTAAAGCGCGTGGCGCGCCATTGAATGTTCGTCAGTTTCCGGCTCATAAGTACCTCACATCCACATCGCCGAGCAGGACGGAGACGGAGATTTTCACTTTGCGCGAGGCGCTGTGGAAGCCCGGAGACGTTTTTTCCATGTGGCAGTTCAGTCCGCTTTGCTTGGTGCCAAGCACTTCGAGATTCCCGGCGGAGACCGACGTGGTCACCGACACCTCGAGGTCATACGGCACATAGATGTCGAGGTCGCCGATCAGTGCTGCGATGACCAGAGTCGTCTCACCTTCAGGCAAAATCGCTTTCGACAGGTCGATCTTCACATCGCACACGCCGTAGGAAACGTTCAGACCATCCAGATCATACGGGCCGTTGATCATGCGCAAGGTGCCGACCAGCGAGCCGCTGAAAGACGGCTTCGACCAGTGGAACTCCGCGCCGTGCTCGCGGCGTTTTTCTTGCGGAGCCGGCTCTTCATAATCCAGAATCACGTCCTCCGGCCGTTTGCGATCCTGGCTTTTGATCAGCACATAGCCGACATAGATCAGCCCGAGGGCGATGACGACCCCGGCGACACTGACACCGGACAGCTGCTGCACGATGAGCACGCCGCCGATGACCATCAAGATCAGACCCGCTTTTTTCGAACGGTTGCGGTACAGCCAGTAGCCGACCGCGCCGAGCAGAAACGGGAGAAACAGTCCCAAGGCGCTGAGCACAATGATGATGATGACAATTGCAACCACGATAAATAAAGGATTTTGCGGCAAGCGCACAAGGTGACCCCCCTTTCTAGCTGTTATTATAAACCAAAAACACAAGAAGGGGCCCATGATTTGGGCACCCTCTCGATTTTTGCGGCAATGCGGCGAAGATTACGAGACTTTCTCCCCGCGCATGCGCTCCAGTTCTTTTTCCACCTCGTCCGCATATTCGAAGCGGGAATAGCTCAGCTCGTCAAAGGTCGAGGAGGCGCCTGTGTTTGCTCTGATCTCCATTTCAAGGATCTTGTTTTCAAAGCGCTGGAACTCGCGGACAAAGCTGTCGGTGTCGATACTGTGCAGCGCGGTCACGATGCGCTCTTTGACTTGTGCCACGTTGGCGCGGGCGATCAACGCGTGTTTTTTGTCTTTCAGCTCCTGGTAGCGGCGTTCGAGCAAGGAAGCCTGCTCTTTCAGCTCGCGGACTCCTTCTGCGGCGTGGTCGGCCTGCTCACCAAAGTAGGCGGCGCGGGCTTCGAAGTGCTTCATTTCGCCAAGCGCTTTGCGGGCGAGGTTTTCTTCGCCGGCGTTAAACGCCTGCTCCGCTTGGCGGCGGCGCTTGTCCTGCAGGGCGTGCGCTTCTTCTTTATTTTTTTCATAGGAAGCGGTCAAGGTCTGCTGCTTGACGATCGCGTGGCGGGCCTTGGCGATCTCTTCTTCCATGTTGCGCAAGGTGTGGTTGAGCATCATCTTCGGGTCTTCGATCTGGTCGAGGCCTTCGTGGATTGCTGCGGAGATCAGGTTGGCGATGCGTTTGAACATGTGTGGTTCCTCCTTGGGGGTCACTTGATTTGGTTGGTTGCGTTGGTTGTGATGCCGATTAGTTCTTGCCTTGCTTTTTCAGGAACGCTTTCCACTCGTCTTCAAAGCCGTTGTCCGTTTTGACGGTGCTGGTGAAGGTGGAGTCGGAAGAGGTGGTGGTGTACACCGGCTCGGTGTGCTTGAGTTTGTTGATCAGCTTGAGCACGATAAACGCGCCGCCTCCGAGCAGGGCCAGTGTGAACACCAGCGAGAACACCATGCCGATCAGCCCCGGGAGCCAGCCCCCTGCGAACATCAGGCCAAGCAGGATGAGGATCACGCCGCGCACCTTTTTGTGCTGCTTGTATTTCTTCACCCCGAAGTAAAAGAACATCAGGGAGATCAAAAAGCTTACCAATCCGCCCATCTTGTTTCACTCCTTTCAAGTTTCGTGTGTGTTGGTTGTTGTTTTCTATGTCTTTATCTTACGGAAAATCTCAAAGTCTCTTAATGTACCTCAGTTGAATCTTCTACTACGACCTTAGTCTTATAGGGCATAGGACAAGACAACAAAAAAAAGACCTCTGCAGCATTCTGCAAAGGTCTTGACTCACTTACAGCACGAACAGCCAGAACAGCGCGGCCAGCACAAAGCGGTAGATTGCGAACCAGGTCAGCTTCACGCGCTCAAGCAGCTTGAGGAAGCCAACCATCGCGAACAGGGCGACAACAAAAGCGGTGATGAAGCCGACCGCGAAGTAGCCGATGTCGCCGGTGGACAGGTGCTCCCAGCTCTTCAGCAGGTCATAGCCGGTCGCGCCGACCATCATCGGAATGGCGATGAAGAAGGAGAAGTCGGCCGCCGCTTTGCGGTGTACCCCGAAGAACAGACCGCCCGACATCGTGGAGCCGGAGCGGGAGAAGCCGGGCCAGACGGCGAGCATCTGGAACAGGCCGATCTGCAGCGCTTGGAGGTAGGTGATGTCGTCGATGGTGTGCGCCTTAATCTCGCGTTTCTCCGCGTATTTCTCGGCGACGATCATCAGCACCCCGCCGACGACGAGGCCGATCAGCACCGTTTCCGGCGAGAAGAGCACCTCTTTGATGAAGCCGTGGAGCAGGAACCCGGCGGTCAGGGCCGGGATGATGCCAAGCAGAACGTGGAGCAGGTTGATCTTGTACTGCGGGGCGTTGCCGACGCGAATGCCGAACAGCCCGAGGATGCGTTTCCAGTACAGCACGGTGGCTGCGAGGATCGCGCCGAGCTGGATGAAGATCTCAAACGTCTTCACCGCTTCGCCGGTCGCGCCAAGCAGTTCTCCTGTCAAAATCAGATGCCCGGTCGACGAGATCGGCAGAAACTCCGCCAAGCCTTCGACCAGGCCCATAATCAGCGCTGAAATATAGTCCATAATGTCGTCCTTTCCGCATCAAAGCTATCACTAGTAGCATTCTACCTCATTTTAGACGAACAAAAAAGCCGACTCCCTTCACAGGAATCGGCGTATGTTAAGCTCCATCGTCTCATAGCTTGCGACAATCCCGTGTTCGGCGATTACGCCTTGCGCGGAGATCAGCACGAAGTAGGGGTATTCTTTGATGCGGTATTCCTGGATCATCCGCGAGTTGCGCAGCAGAGTCACGCCGTCCGGCACCGCTTTGCCCGGCTGTCCGGCTGCCAGCGCCGGGGCGATGACAAGGACGCGAAGCTCCGGAAATTTCGGCTGGAATTCGGGCAGGTAGGAGATGAGCGTCTGGCAGACCTTGCAATCGTCTTTCGCAAACACGAGCAGCATCGGCCGCCCGGACTCCTCCTCAACCGGCATGAGCGGGGCCGGCTGGCCGGTTTGCAAAGCGTCTTTCTCCACGCGATCGCCGGTGATGCGAAAGCGGTGCAGAAATTCGTTGACCATCTTCGCGAGGCGATAGACGGCGAAGAGCAGAATGAAGATGAAGATCCAGGAGACCAGGTTTGAAATCAGCAAAAATGTTTCCATCAGGCACCTTCTTCCTTGCTTGTCCAGATTGTTTTGATGCGTGTGCGAACCTTGTTCAGTTCCGTGTACAGCACCCATGCCATCAGCGTCAGCCCGGCCGCCGTCATCGTGGTGATGGTGCCGATGCTGTCGAGCGTTTCCAGCGCGCCTGCGTTTTTCCACACCCAGCCGCAGCCCGCCATCAGCACCAGGTTGCGCAGCACCAGTTTCCACGACAGCAAATGGTTCCCCGCCACACCCCCGCACCCGCAGGAGATCTCGCGCCGCCCGCGCAGCAGATTGATCCCAATCGCCGCGCTGTACACAGCCAGCAGCAACAGTGACCCCAGCGCTGCCCAAGGCAGCAGGGAGTCCCGCAAAGAACCTATGAGCAACAGAACGGCCAGCGCTCCCTCCACATACACTTCTCCGATCGCCAAAGGCCTGACCATCGCTTCAGGCAAAATCCGGTAGTCCGCCACAATCGCCACATGCTCTTCCATCTTGCTCCGCTTGGACAGTGCGCTGCTCAGGAAGATTCCCGATAATAGAGTGCAGAAAAACAAGATCGCTGCTGCCATCACACCGCACCTCCGGTTTCTACCCCATACCACTCGGCCTGCATCTCATACATCCGGCGATACTCGCCGCCCAGAGCGATCAGTTCGGCATGTGTCCCCTGCTCGGCGACGCGGCCGTCTTTCAGCACGACGATGCGGTCGGCGAGCCGGGCTGCGGCCATGCGGTGGGAGATGAAGATCGCCGTCTTGCCTGCGGTCAGCCGTTCAAACTGCGCAAACACCTCACGCTCCGCCTGCGGGTCGAGCGCGGCGGTTGGCTCGTCCAAGATCACCACCTGCGCATCGGCAAACACGGCACGCGCCAAGGCGATCTTTTGCCACTGCCCGCCGGAGAGGTCCTCGCCATCGCGGTACATCCGCCCGAGATAGGTGTCATACCCCTGCGCCATCCGCCCGACAAACTGCGCCGCTCCGCTCTTCTCCGCCGCTTCTGCCAAACGCTCATCATCGCCATAACGCTCGATCTCGCTGCAGGCGATATTCTCCCGCACCGACAGCTGATAGCGGATAAAGTCCTGAAAAATCACATTGATCTCCTTGCGCAGCGCCCCCTCCTCAATACCATCGAGGTTCACGCCGTCAAAACAAATCTGCCCGTCCGTCACCGGATACAGTCCCATCAAACATTTCACCAGCGTTGTTTTCCCCGACCCGTTTTCGCCGACCAGCGCCAGTTTCTCGCCCGGCCGGATCGTAAACGACACGTTCTGCAGCACATCGCGCCTGCCTTGCAGATAGCGGTACGAAACGTTCTCCACCGAGATCCCCTGCACCAAAGCCGGAAACGGCTCCGTCCCCTTCATCTGCCGCACGCCCGGCACTTCGTAGTGCAGCAAGGAAAAATAGTCCCGGATAAACAGCCCCGACTCATACAGCCTGGCCATCTGCTGCGAGATGCTGTTGATCGACCCCTGCGTCCCTTGCACAGCCTGTCCGATCGCCACAAAATCCCCGACCGTCACCGTCGACGTGCGCATCAGCCAGACCATCACCCCGGCGGCCAGCGTGTAAAACAGCGCCGTGATCCCGTCGAGCCCGACATAGGCTGTCTGCTGCTTCTTTTGCAGCGACAACTGCTCCGCCGCATTTTTCAAAAACTTTTGCGACCAGCGCCGCATCAAGTGCGGTGCAAGCCGGAACAAACGCACTTCTCCGGCGGCCGGGCGGGATTTGAGCAGATGGGAGAAGTAGTGGGCTTCCCGCGTGGTTTTGGTCTGCGCCACCGACAACTGAAAACTGCGTTTGCCAAATCCGGACTGGATAAAGAAAATCGGAATCGAAGCCACTGTCGAGATCACGACGAGACTCCAATGCACCGTAAACAAAAAACCTAAAAACGACAACAGCACCAACGCCGATTTGCCAATCTCCAGCACATTCTTCAGCGGCTGCAAAAACCGGCCCCCCATCCCCCCGTTCACACGATCGAGATGATCCTGAAACTCCGGCAGGTCAAAATACGAGTAGGGCACCGACGACGTTTTCTGCATGATCTGCTGCTGCAAGACGTGGTCGAGCCGAAATTCCATCTTGCGGTTGAAATACTCCTGCGCCTTCTGCACCGTGGAACTGAGCAGCACGATCAAAAACTGAGCCAGCAACAGCCAGAGCGCCATGCTGAACTGCTCCGAACGCTTCAACACCAGATCGGTAACCGTGTCGATCAGATGCTTCGTCACCGACAGCGCGGCGATCGGCAGCGTTCCCATCACCACGCTCGCCAGCAGGGAAAACAGCATCCAGCCCTTCCCGTGCTGCCAGACCAGCCGAAACGCCCGGCCTAAGATCACGCTCAAAGACAGCTTCCCACCCTGCGGCTTGCCCGGTTGCTTGCCTGACTGCTTGCCTGACTGCTTGCCCTGCGGCTTTTGCTGCCACTCTGCCCGATATTTTGCGATGAGTTGATTGACCGACTCCCCCACACGACGGATCACACCCGTGCGGTCGACGATGAAAGAAAAGGGAAACGTTGTGATGTTCAACCGATTGATCAATTCTTCCGGCGCCATCTGCAACGGTAATTTGCTATGGAAAGTTTGAAAATACTCTTGAACCTTTTGCGGGTCATCTTTCGGCATGATCAGGCAAAGTGCGGGCAGCTCCTGCTTCTCCCGCGCCTGAATCAGCCGCTCGACAGACCCTTTGCACAATCCGCAGCCCGGAGCTGCGATCATGATCACGACCGGCCGCCCGGCCAGTTCCTTTGGCATCGTCAACAGATGCTGAATCGACACCCCGACCAGCGGATGCCCAAGCCCCCAATCAGCGGATGCTTGCGGCAGATGACCGACCTCTGCCTGCAAGTTATGAAATTGCCTGCGCAACAGCCTGTACACGAGGAGACACCCTGCCGCGATCAACAAGGACAGCACTACAATAGACGGCATCTCGACCCCTCCTAAAAAACCTGCCGGGTTCCCCCGGCAGGCTGTGCATCAAATCAGAAACTAATCACAGCAGACGCCGGTGACTTCCCAATGATCACGATTCCAAGCCTCATAGTGATAGTCGTAACCCACGTCACAGTACCCGGCTACACAACGGCTCTCAAAGCCATCCTGTCCAACAGCACCTTCTGTAACGCCTTCATAACCAAACAATTTCGTGATGTTTTTCAACATATCCAATCACTCCTTTTTTTGGTTTGAGTCGGCTGTACTAGCAGCAGCTCCCGGTGTAATACCAGCCATCTTCACGACTCCAGGCTTTTTCATAATAATTCCGCTCGTAGCCGCTCCGATCATAGCAGGTGCCCAGTTCACACTCGTTCGCGTAGGGCTCCGGCTCCACGGTGCCTTCCGTACCGCCGGCGTAACCAAACAATTTCGTGACGTTTTTCAACAGATCACTCATCTCCTTTTGGTTAGTTTTTTAAAACTGTGAACAATTACATTATATATCAATTAGTGATCAAAAGGATAGTTACTTTTAAAAAAATAAATAAAAAAAACCGCCCCATCGGAGGCGGTTACTCTTTTGCTAATTTGGTGATGTCTTTCAACACGTCTTCGGTCGGCATCTCTTCGCCCATGTAGTAGACTTTGCGGACGTTGTTTTTCGCGTCGACCAGGTAGAGCGAACGGGTGGCGTGGATAAACGTGCCGTCCGCCTGCTCTTCGACGAAGTTGCCGTAGCTTTCCACGACGGCATGCGTCTCTTCTTCCGTGCCGCGCAGGAGCGTCCAGCCCTGCTGGTCGATGCCCATCGCTTCGGCGTGCTTCTGCAGGACATCGGCGGTGTCGTGGTCGGGATCAAACGTGACGGAGACAAAATGGACTTTGCTGCCCCAGTAGCCTGCTTCTTTCAAGTCATTCTGCAAGTTGACCATCTTCGCCGTCGTGACCGGGCAGATGTCCGGGCAGTTGGTGTAGATGAACTCGACGAGGCGGACTTTGCCGTTGTAGTCGGTGAAGTTGACGTTCTCCCCGGCGAGATTTTGCAGCGTGAAGTCGGGAGCGCGGTTTAAGAAGGGCAGTTTCGTATAGCCCGACCAGAACCAGTAGCCGACCCCGACCAGGAAGGCGATGATCATCACACCGATCAGACCGTTCAGCAGCAGATTGTTGCGTTTCTTTGCGGTATCCATTACACAGCAGCCCTTTCCTTCGTCAGCAGGCGCGTACCCGCCCACAGCGCAAACGTCACGAGGATGGCGATGACGGAGGTCCATTGCCCTGCTGTCCAGTTAAAGAGATATTCCGGCGTGTCGCCGCGCAGATATTCGAGGAAAAAGCGCCCGATCGAATACAAGGCAACGTAGATCACGAAGATCAGACCTTTGGGCAGCGGACGGAAGCGCAAGATGATGATCAGCGCAAACACGACCATGCACCACATGCTCTCAAACACTTCGGCCGGCCAGAGCGGGAGGTCGCCATATTCGGCGTAGGCGTTGGTGCCTTCCGGATAGACGATGCCAAAGCCGCTGTTCGTCGGCGCCCCGTACGCGTCACCGTTCATGAAGCAGGCGGCGCGGCCGATCGCTTGTCCGATGATCATGCCCGGCGCAAACAGGTCGGCCGTTTCCCAGAACGACCATTTCAGCTTGCGCACGTACCAGATCCCGGTCAGAACGCCCCCGATCAGTCCGCCTTGCACCGACATCCCGCCGTCCCAGACCGCGAGGATCTGCAGCGGGTGTGACAGGTAATACGCGCCTTGGAAGAACAAGACCTCCCACAAACGCGCCCCCAGCAAGCCGCCCAAGATGACGGCAAATGCCATGTCGCTCAGCTTCTCCGGGTCGCGCCCCGCCAACTTGGCAAAATACGCGGTGACGCCAAGGCCCAGCAAAATCGCCAAAGCCGAGATCACCGAGTGCGACGGAATCCCAAACCCGAAAATCGTAAATAGGTACTCTCTCACCCAGACACCTCCCAGTTTAAAAAACGCTATTCTGCGACTTCAAATGTCACAGTCGGCATTTGATGCAGTTCTTTGGTAGTTGTGTGTATCGTCACTTGATAAGTACCTGGTTCCATAAAAGTCTTGTTCAGCGTATAACGGCCGTCACCCAGCGCTTTGGCGTCCAGCGTTTCATGTGCGCCTTCGCCTTGCCAGATTTCAAATTCCACCTTGGCATCCGGCACAGGCTCCCCTGCGCGCGCGATCGTGGCGAGCAGTTCCGCCTCAGCGCCTGCCTTGGCGGGGCTGGGGGCGGTGGTGAAGTCGATGGTCAGCTTGACCGGTTTTGTCGTACTCGTCCCGTGCTGCTCATGCTCCGCTGAACTTCCGCAGCCGACGCTTGCGACCATCGCCGCGATCAGCAGCGGGGCGATCCACACAATTCGTTTCATCTTGTGCACCTCCTGCGTACAAGGGCAATGATACCAGACTGACGGCGGTGATTACATAACTCTATCGGGCTATCTTTATCAAATCTGTGACGCTCTGCCTGCATTTCCTTCCATCATCGCAAATCCGCGTCCGAAATGCAAAAAACGGCCCGCTTACAGGGCCGCTTTTTCCGCATATTTGACTTTGCCGCGATTCTCCACCCATTTGCCGCCATACCACAGCCCGACCATGACGAGCGCGACCACGCCAAATTTCCACGGGTGCTGAATCCATGACGGCAGGTCATGTCCGATGTAGGAGAGGATGAACACCATCACGCCTTTCGCCGCAAACGTCGCGAGCAGAAACGAACGAATCGAAATCGTCGTCAAACCGCCCACCACCGCCACCGTCGTCGAAGGAGAGAACGGGAACGAACATAAAATAAAGACCGAAGTAAATCCCTTCTCCTCAATCCAGTTCAAGAAACGGCCGGAATCCTTATATTTGCGCAGCATCCGGTCGCGCAGCCGATGGCTGAGCAGCCGCACCAGCAAAAAGAGCAGGCTTTGCCCCAGCCCAACGCCGATCCATGAATAGAGAAACCCTTCCCACAGCCCAAACGCCATCGCATTGGCCATCACGATCGGAATCAACGGCAGCACCGGGAAAAACGTCTCCAGCATCGCCATCAAGATCCCCGGCAGCGGCCCAAATGCCCGGTATTGCTCCAAAATCCCATGTAAATCGGTCAGATCCATCCTTTTTCCTCCAGTTAATCATACTTACCCTATATGCATACTAACATAATGCATAAAGTTAAACCATATACAAATTTGTTTCTTGTATTCTTTACATCCATCTGCTAGATTTAATTTGAACTAGGACGAAAGAAGGGGGACTTCTTTACTATGAGTGAAAACCAACAGGCACGCAAACTGCTGGTCGATCTGCTGCATGAAGCGGCGGAACTCGAACACAGTCTGCTCGATGCCTACCTTTATACGGCCTGCTCGATCAAAAGCACGCCGCAGGAGTTTGCCCTTGCCGCCGGCAAGCCGAACAGACGCCGCGCCGTGCAGTTTGAACGGGCGCGCTCTTGGAAACAAAGCATCCTCATGGTCGCCCATGAAGAGATGCTGCACCTGCACTATGTCCAATGCCTGCTTCGCGGGCTTGGCGAAGCGCCGAGCTTTGGCCTGCCCAAGCGCAGCCCGGACAGCGGCAACTGGGTGATCCCGAACTGGCAAGCGCAAGTGGCCGGACAAGATGTTGACGGCGGCAACGGCGTGGAAGTGCCGGTCGGGGGCTTGAGCCTGGAGAACATCCGCCGTTTCGTGCTGTACGAATCGACCGATTCCCTGCAGGATGACAATCCGTTTGGCGAGCAATCTTCGCAATTATTTAAACGTTTGTATGATTTCGAACTCGACTATCGCTTCGAAAGCATGCTCTATCATATTGAAAACGAAGACCGCCGCGCCGAGCTGAAGCAGAAGCTGTTCAACCTCTACACCCTGCTCACCCCGCTCGCGCCGGAAGATGCGGTCGAGAAAAAAGTGATGGCCGCGATGAAAGCGGTCGGTCTGCCTTCGGTGGAAGAACTGCGCTTCCAGTCGATCTCCGACTTCTACCTGCGCGGCGTCCTGCCCCTGTACCAGCAGGCGTTCGACTTCAACTGGGTCGAGAACAACAACCGCGACCTGAACAACGAACTGCTCGATCCGGCGCATGCGGCAGAAGGCTTTTTGCCGATCGGCCCGATCAACCGCGACATGAACTTCAACCATTTTGCCCGCGGCAACATCGAGAACCCGCTGCGCAACTACAAGCATGTCGAAAACATCGTCAAAGAGATCGTCGAAGAAGGCGAAGGCGCGTCCAACTTTGAAACCAAAGCCCTGGAGTTCCTCGCCAAAGTCGAAGAGATCGGCGGAACGCGCAACTACCTGACCAAAGTGATGCGCGACCCGAACCGCCGCAACCCGTCGACGCCGATCGTCCGCCTCGGCGAGCGTCTGCGCAACTCCCACCTCTACCGCTTCGTGCTGATCATGACCGAGCTGGAGCAGGAAAAAGCGTTGGCGCAAGAGTCCGGCGTGGATTTTGAAGCAGCCCGCGAGCAGGTGTATGTGGAAGACAACGTGCGTCTGAAGCAGATCACTGCAGAGCTCCCGGCGCAATTTAACGCGGCGTACCTCGTCATGCTGTCCTGGCTGTCCCGGATGTACGAGATTCCGCATTGGGAAGCGGACAAGCCCCGCCGCCAAGCGATCGAAATGCTGGCGTCGTGGCCGCTGATGTCTTTGGCGATCCGCCCGTTCCTCGAACTGGCCTCGTTCTTCCCGCTCGATCTGCAAAATCTGTTCCGCCTCGACCCGGCCGGCCTGCCGCTCTTGCCGATCCACGCGCAGCAACTGCATCAAGTCTACGCGCAGCCGGAGCGCTCGCAGGACGTCAATGCCCGCATGGACTATCTGGCGGTGCGCGTCTTGAACGATGTCGCACAGTGGGCAGCGGCGCAAAAAGAAGCGCTGGCAGGCGTTGCGCTGGATGAGAACACGAAGGACATGATCCTCTCGCGTCTGAACACGCTTTCCCAGCTCGACGAGTTCCAGAAGCAGTTCCCGTTCCGCGTCCATGGCGGCTACTCCAACCAGATGCCCGACCTGACCTATCAGCAAAAGCATCCGGACGGCGGCAAGTACGAAGAAGATCCGACCACCGTTCCTGCTCTGTTCGAAGAGACGTTGGCGCTGCGCATCAAGTTCTCCGGCTGGGGCCTCGTGCAGCTGGCGACCGACCCCGATCCGCCGAACGATGAAGTTGGCGCGACCGGCACGCACATGCTGCATCCGGCCGACGGCGACCGCCGTTTTGACCGTGCGCTGGTCTGGCAGAACAACGACAAGAAGCACGACATCGTGCGCGGCCCGAAAAAAGACGTGCCGGAGCTTGGCGTCAACGCCCAGGAAGTGTCGCTCGTCGTCACCAACGGCAAAGCAAACGCCGGCTATGTCCCGCTGCAAGTGATGAACTCGCTGGGCGCGGTGCAGACTTCGGGCGTGCAGTCGGAGCTGCGCATCGACGGCTTCCTCGACCTGCTCAACCTGACACCGCAGGAGATCCTCGGCGATGACCGCAAGTTGCGCCTCGACCTGTTGGAGAAAAAGGGGCAGAAGCCGTTCCTGAACGGCCAGAACCATCTGGTCTGGAAAGACGGCGAGCCGATCGACCCGTTCATCATGGCCCTGTTTGCCGATCCGACAGACGGCGCCGAGTCGGACGACCCGGAACTGCTCTTCAAGCGTGAGATCTTCAACCAAGGCCTGACCATGATGGAGATGGAGCCGTTGCAGCGCATTTCCACGTCGCGCGGCCCGTGCGGTTTTGACGACTTCCACAACATCCCGGACTGGGTGATGGGCGCGATGCCGGAGAAAGACCGCAAGCTGTTCGAATGCCCGGGCTATCCGATGTCCTTCCTCGTCAACCGTTCGCGCAACCTCGGCAAAGCGCTGGAAAAAGAGTTCACCTCTGCCGTTGAATCGCAAGAAGCGGTCGACTCCGCGGTCTCGTACGCCGAGCGCATGCGCCTGATCAACGTGCCGCGTCCGGAGACGTTCATCTGGCTGACCTTCCTGCTCCACTACGGCCACACGGTCAGCGGCAACTTGGAGCTGGGTGCCGGCGAGAACCCGATTCTCTCCGCGCTGGCCAAGAAGACCAATCTGCAGTTCGCTTTGGGAGACAAAGACGAGCGCACCGCTTCCAACTCGCGCTGGCTGGTCAAATACACCAAAGGCGTGATGGACACCGACGCGATCCGCGACCTCGTCTTCGGCGAGCTGTACATCCCGATCACGGTGGAAGCTTCGGACAAGCCGATCACCTTGTCCCGCAGCTGGGTCTTCCCGGCGGCGATGCAAAAGACGGTCGCCGACTACGCCTGCAATTTTGCCAACCCGTACTGGGCTCCGTTCAAAGTCAGCGCAGACGGCAAGACCCGCACCTTGAAGCTCTCGAAGACTGCGGAGATCACCGAGACGTTGCTGAAGAAGAATGCCGATTCCTACTCCTACACCATGACCGGCCTCGAAGGCGTCACCGACTACACCGGCTCCTTCTCCGTCTCCAAACCGAAAAATGGGGACGAGACGATCACCTTGGACTGGACGGTCACCTTCAAAGCGTCCACCCCGCAAGCGGTGATCACCGCCGTCACCACCGTGGCAAACGGTGCGCAAGGGATGACCGACGCGATGTCGAATCATTTTGCACCGAAAGTGAAGCGGTAACTAAGAAACAACACAAGCATGCAAAAGAGCTCTGCCCGTTGGCAGAGCTCTTTTCGCGTGTATCGTCAGAAAACTTCCTTCTCGACCATTTTCACCAGTTTGTCGACCACCCTGGGACCGTACGTCTTCTTGTGCTTCGAGTTCAGCTCCAGCAGGCACTTCTCCACGAGGAATTGGCAGCCTTTCACAAAATCGTCTTCCTGGATGTACGGATAAGAATCCAAGCAAGTCTGCAGATGGTTGCTGATCACCGCGACCAATTTGGGATAGTAGTCCCCGGCTCGCTCCTTGGAATCTTGCACTGGCAGGATCTGCTGGTCGAACGTTTCCCACAGGCCTTGTTTCGTATTGTTCAGATTCCGTTTGTAGTTATCATCCAAGCGGTATTGTTCATTCTCTTCGCTCAGCTTGTTCCCGCCCGCTTTCTCGCTTTTCATGCCTTTCGTCTTCGAACCGCTGATCTTGGGAAAATACGAACCTGGCACCGAATTGCGCAACAGGCAGTATTCGCGCATCAGATTTTGCAGGACCGTGACCTTCTCGAAGTCCTCCACGCCGTCCGGGTTGCTGTAGTTGGTGTCTTTCTTGATGTCCGCCAACTTACTGTCCGTATCTGTTTTGTCGGTTGCCGTTATGTAATTCGGCAGCCCGGTCACTTTTTCGGACAGTGCGATCAAATCATTCACCGCATCTTTAAACGTCTTGCCCAAGACGGCATTGATCGCCGCATCCTGAAACACGACAAAGGCGGTGGAATGCGCCCCGGAACCGGTGCCCTCCCCGCGCTCGATCGTCGCGGAGGACACAAACAGGTCCTTTGAAGCGGTATCCCGTGTCAACCCGACATTCGCCAGCAGCATCTGTACCGGCGGAAGCGCAGTGTCGGACGCCAGTGTGATGCCGGCGATGCCGCCTCCCGCCCCGCGCGCACGACTTTCTGCTGTTGGGCCAGCATGCGCTGGACCGCCTGATTGCCCGCCGTGCGCTGCATTTGCAGGATGCCGGCCAGACTAAGCGGAGCCTGCTGGCGCTGCATCTGCTGTACCCGGCCCGGTGCCGGGACTTGCGTTTGACGCTTGCTTATAGCCACAGGGGAGTGCCCAGTCCTCATGTTCCCACCTCGGAGTTAAATAGTGAGTATAGTCTAACACTATTCTTCCTCCACCGTCATCGGGCAACTTGGAGCTGAGTTCTGGCGAGAAAGGATGAAGGAACGGCGCGGTCAGCCAGACAAAGTTGTACACCAAGCAAAACAGCACCCCGTGGGCGCTGTTTTTATTTGGTTTCTAAACGTGGTTGACATCAGGACTTTTCATGCATTACATTGATTGGAAGCAAGCCGATTCCTTACATTTTTAACGCGACTGAAATACCTCAAATTTGTATTCTTCTACTTATAGATAAGGATGTGAAGCCTTTGATGAAATCACTTCTTGACCTGCTGCGCGGCTGGGCTGAGCAACAGCCGGACCATCTGGCATATCTGTATCTGCGTGAAGGCGAGATCGAAGAGGCGCGTCTGACCTACGGCGAACTGGATGAAAAGGCCCGGGCGATCGCCGCCGAGCTGCAGCGCATGGGCGCACAAGGCGAACGCGCCTTGCTGTTGTATCATCAGGGGCTGGATTTTATCGCCGCCTTCTTTGGCTGTTTATATGCAGGCGTGACGGCGGTGCCGGTCTATCCACCGAAAATGAACCGCAACATGATCCGCCTGGAAGCGATCGCCGCCGACGCGACGCCGAAGTTCTCGCTGACCACCGGGCCGATCTGGAGCCGGGTCGCGCCGATGCTCAGCGAGCAGCCGGAACTGCAAAAGATGCAGTGGCTGGCGACCGATGAAGTGGACACCTCGCTCGCCGCTGACTGGGTAGACCCGCAGGCGGACGAAGAGATGCTGGCTTTCATCCAATACACCTCCGGCTCAACCGGCACGCCCAAAGGCGTCATGGTCAGCCACGGCAATCTGCTGCACAACGAAGCGATGATCACCGAGGCGTTTGCGCAAAACAAAAACTCGCTGGTGCTCGGCTGGCTCCCGCTCTATCACGACATGGGGCTGATCGGCAACGTGCTGCAGCCGCTGTATGTCGGCGCCTCGTGCATCTTGATGTCGCCGGTCGACTTTTTGCAGCATCCGATCCGCTGGCTGCAAGCGATCTCTACCTATAGAGCAACGACAAGCGGCGGGCCGAACTTCGCCTACGAGCTGTGCGCGCGCAAAGTGACGCCGGAGCAGGTCGCCGCGCTCGACCTCAGCTCGTGGACGGTAGCGTTTAACGGAGCCGAGCCGATCAACCCGGACGTGCTCGATCTGTTCGCCGAGACGTTTGCTCCCAGCGGGTTCCGCAAAGAGGCGTTTTTCCCCTGCTACGGGCTGGCCGAAGCGACCTTGTTTGTGACGGGCGGCTCGCAGACCGAACTGCCGATCATCAAAGCGGTCGAGAAAGAAGCGTTAAACGGCAACCGGGTCGTGTTCAGCGCCGAGCAGAGCGACCGCACCCAAACGTTCGTGTCGTCGGGACACTCTTTTATGGAACAGCGCGTGCTGATCGTCAATCCCGAGACGGGCGTGGAATGCCCGGCCGATCATGTCGGCGAGATCTGGGTGAAAGGCCCGAGTGCGGCAAAAGGATATTGGCAGCAGCCGGAGCTGTCCGAAGCGACTTTTGCCGCCCGGATCTCAGACACGGGAGAGGGCCAGTTTATGCGGACGGGAGACCTCGGGTTCATGCAGGACGGGGAATTGTATGTGACGGGGCGTCTGAAAGACCTGATCATCATCCGCGGCCGCAACCATTATCCGCAGGACATCGAAAACACCGTGGCCGCCTGCCACCCCGCGCTGAAACCGGGGGCAGGTGCCGCGTTTTCCGTCGCGGTGAACGGCGAAGAGCGCCTCGTGCTGGTGCAGGAAGTGGAGCGCGCCGTGTGGCGGAGCGTCAACGTCGAGGAAGTCTCGGCAGCCGTGCGGCAGGCGGTTGCCTATCATCATGAGCTGCAGGTGCATGCGGTCGTGCTGATCAAGCCGGCGTCGATCCCCAAGACCTCATCGGGCAAAATCCAGCGCCACGCCTGCCGCAACCAGTTCCTCGACGGTTCGCTGGCAACGATCGCCAGCGATGTGCTGGAGAGCGATGCGTCGGCTGAGGCCGTCGAGTTGTCGCGCGAAGAGCTGCTGGCCCTGCCGGAAGCGGAGCGCGCTGCGGCGCTGACCCGCTTTTTGACCGGGGCTTGTGCTGCCGTGATGGGTGTGACGCAAAAGCACATCGTGCCGGAGCAGTCCCTGCATGCCTTGGGGATGGACTCGCTGATGGCGGTGGAGCTGAAGCACCGCGTGGAAGAGTCGTTTGGCGTGGAGCTGACCATGGGCGACGTGCTGGACGGGCCAAGCGTCGAGGAATTGACCGCGCTGATTCAGGAGCGGATCGGGCAGGAGAACGTGTCAGATGCACCGGGGACACTTTTGAAAAACGTGACCGAGTTCCCGCTGTCCTACGGGCAGAAGGCGCTGTATTTCATGCAGAGCGTCAACCCGCAAAGCGCTGCTTACAACATCTCCAAGGCGCTGCGCATCGCCCAGCCCCTCGATGAGCAAAAATTACAAGCTGCGTTTGCCGCCTTGCTGGCCCGGCATCCGCAACTGCGCGTGTCATTTGAGATGCAAGAATACCAGCCCGTGCAGCGCGTGGCGGAGAGCGCCGTATCTGCTTTTGACGTAGACGTGCAGGACGCATCAGGGCTGACCGAAGAGCAACTGTTGGCCGCAGCAAACGCAGAAGCCAACCGCCCGTTTGATTTGAAAAAGGGACCTTTGCTGCGCATGAAGCTCTGGAAGCGATCCGACACTGACCACCTGCTGCTGATCACCGCGCACCACATCGCGGTGGACTTCTGGTCGTTTGGCGTGTTGCTGAAAGAGTTTGGCGCACTGTATGCCGATGCTGATACTGGGAATGCCGTCGCGGCGGCGCATGGCGACCGTTATTTCGAGTATGTGAGCTGGCAGCAAGAGTTACTGCAAGGCGCGGAGGGCCAGCGCATGAAGGCGTTCTGGCAACAGCAACTGAGCGGCCAACTGCCGGTGCTGAACCTCCCGTCCGACCGCAACCGCCCGGCTGTGCTCTCGGAGCGCGGGGCGACGCTGTCCTTTGAGCTGCCTCAGTCGTTGACCGAGCAGTTGAAGACGCTGGCCAAAGAGTCGGGCACAACGTTATATGCGCTACTGCTGGCGGCGTTCCAAGCGCTCCTGCACCGCTACACCGGACAGGAAGACATCCTGGTCGGCTCACCGAGTGCCGGCCGCAGCGCAGCAAAATTTTCCGGAACGGTCGGCTATTTCGTCAACCCGGTCGTCGTGCGCAGCCAGGTGACGGCCGATGCGCCGTTTACCGATTTCGTGGAAGGGGTGCGCAACACCGTTCGCGATGCGCTCAAGCATCAGGACTACCCGTTCCCGCTGCTGGTCGAAGAGCTGCAGCCCAACCGCGACCTCAGCTACCCGCCGCTGTTTAACGTGATGTTCAACCTGCAGTCGGGTGCCTTATGGAAAGAAGACGCCTTGGTGGCGCTGGCGCTTGGCCAAGGCGGTGCGAAACTGGAAGCGGGCGGACTCATCATGGAGTCAATCGCCTTGACCCCTGAGTATGCGCAGTTCGATCTCTCGCTGATGATGGGCGAATCGGACGGCAAGCTGTCCGGCGTGTTCGAATACAGCACCGCGCTATTCGAGCAAACGACCGTCGAGCGCATGAGCGGCCATTTCGCCACCCTGCTCGGCGGTATCGCCGAAGACGCGTCGCGCACCATCGCCGACCTGCCGCTGCTGACTCCTGCGGAGCAGGAATTGCTGCCGGTCTGGAATGGCGAGGCAGGCGAGCCGTCTGACACGACTTGGCACACAACGTTACACGCCCTCGTCGAAGCGCAGGTCGAGCGCACGCCGAATGCAACGGCGGTCGTATTTGAAGGCGCGTCACTGACCTTTGCCGAACTGAACGCCCGCGCCAACCGCACAGCCCGCGCCCTGCAGGCGCACGGCGTCACCGCCGATATTCCGGTCGGGATCTGCATGGACCGCTCCTTGGAACTGGTCATCGCCCTGCTCGCCGTGCTGAAAGCGGGCGGCGCGTACGTTCCGCTCGACCCGTCCTATCCGCAAGAGCGTCTCGCCTGGATCGCCGAGGATACGCAAGTCCCGGTCGTGTTGACCCAGTCGGCGCTCGTCGAAACGATCCCGGCCCAGCAGGCCAAACTGATCTGCCTCGACACCGACGCGGACCTGCTGAACGCCTACGCAGACACCAACCTCGTAGCAGCGGTGGAGCCGCATCATTTGGCCTACATCCTCTACACATCCGGCTCGACCGGCCGCCCGAAAGGCGTGGAGATCCCGCACCGTGCCATCGTCAACCACATGCTCTGGATGCTCGAAGCGTACCCGATGGGCAGCACCGATAAAATTTTGCAAAAAACGCCGATCGGCTTCGACGCATCCGTCTGGGAATTCTGGGCACCGCTGCTATCCGGCGCGACGCTCATCATGGCCCGCCCCGGCGGACACCGTGACAGCGGCTATTTGGCGCAAGCGGTCAAGGAGCAAGGAATCACCGTACTCCAGCTCGTCCCGACCATGCTCGCCCTCCTGCTCGAAGAGCCGGAGCTGGCGGCAGGCACCGCCCTGAAACACGTCTTCTGCGGCGGCGAAGCGTTGCCCGTCGATCTCCAGACCCGCTTTTTCCAAGTCCTCGACAGCACCGGGCTGCACAACCTGTACGGTCCAACCGAATGCACAATCGACGCCACCGTCTGGAATTGCCAGCCGCGCAATACCTTGCGCAGCGTGCCAATCGGCCGTCCAATCGCCAACACCCAAGTCTATGTGCTTGACGCACAAATGCGCCCTGTTCCGGCGCTGACCCTCGGTGAGCTGCACATCGGCGGTGCGGGACTAGCCCGCGGCTACCACAACCGCCCCGATTTGACAGCGGAAAAGTTCGTTCCGCATCCAAACGGATCGGGCGAGCTCCTATACAAAACAGGCGACCTCGCCCGCTTCCTGCCCGACGGCACGCTGGAGTACGCGGGGCGTCTCGACCATCAAGTAAAAATCCGTGGCTTCCGCATCGAGCTCGGCGAGATCGAAGCGGTGCTCAAAGAGCATCCCGACGTGCGCGACGCCATCGTCACCGCCCACGAAGAGCACGGCGACCAGCGCCTGGCCGCCTACCTGATCGCGTCCACAACACCAGACGCCGACCTGCGCGCTTTTGCAAAACAAAAGCTGCCCGACTACATGATCCCGTCCGCGTTTGTCCTGCTGGAAGCGTTCCCTCTGCTCCCGAACGGCAAAGTCGACCTGAAGGCTCTGCCCGTCCCAACGCGCGGACACACAACAGCCGCAACGCCATACATCGCCCCATCCACGCCAACCGAGCAAAAGCTGGCCGACATGTGGCAAGAAGTCCTCGGAGCGGAGCGTATCGGCACAGCCGATAACTTCTTCGAACGCGGCGGTCATTCCCTAATGGCGATGCAGATTGTCACCCGCGTGCGCCGCCAATTCGGCGTCGAGCTCCCGGTCGCGCGTCTCTTCGAGACCCCCACAATCGCCCAGCTTGCCGCTGTAATCGACACGTCGATCACAGCGCCAACCAAACCAAAAAAGCCGGCCATGAGCAAACTCTCCCGCGCCGCCCACCGTATCGATTCATAAAAAAAGACTCTGGATTGGAAAACCGCCAATCCAGACTCTTTTTCTATTACGTCATTGACCTTAAATCCTTAGCTCCTAAATCCCTAAATCCCTTATCCCTAAGCCTCCCCAAGGCACTGGAGTGCCTCGGGGGAGGGCGGGATATGCGGAAGTGGTGATCTTTGAATCTTTACCCTTCCGCTAAAAAGGTTTTACGGTTTTACTCAATCAAAGGGTGAAGATGAAACGTGAACCCGGAGCATGTCCCGCCCGGACCCGACCACCCAGCCCGATCAGACGACCGCCCTACAAAAACAACTCATCCAACGCCTCACCCTGCATTGGCAGAGCAGCAACACGAGTATCCGGCCCATCCACAATCCCTTCCAGCAAACCAACCAGCTGGTCGATCATCCACCCAACCGTCCCTTCCTCAAACAGCTCCGTACTATACTCCATCTGCCCATACAACACATCCCCGCCATCCTTAAACGACAAGGTGAGGTCATACTTCGCCCCGCCATGATGCGACTCTTCCGCCGCAACCGCCACACCGGGCAGTTGCAGTGCATCAGCCGACACATTCTGCAGCACAAACATCACCGAGAAAAACGGCGAGTGGCTTGCCGAGCGTTCCGGCTGCAACACCTCAACCAACTTCTCAAAAGGCACCTCCTGATGAGCAAACGCCTGCAAGCTCATCTCGCGCACCCGACCCAGCAGTTCCCTAAACGTCGGGTTGCCAGACAGGTCGCTCCGCAGCACCAAAGTATTCACAAAAAATCCGATCATCCCTTCCACCGCCGACTGCGTCCGTCCCGCCACCGGAGTGCCAACCAAAACATCCACTTCCCCCGACAACCGATGCAGCAGCACATCAAACGCCGCCAACAACGCCATAAACAGCGTCACGCCTTCCTGCTCACAAAGGTTCTTCACCCCTTGCGACAACTCCGGCGACAAAGCAAACCTCCGCATCGCCCCGCGCTGAGTTGGCCGATCTGGTCTCGGATGATCCACCGGCAACTGCAGTTGAGGTATCGTGCCACCCAGGAACTCCCGCCAGAACCCCAGCTGCTCCTCCAACACCTTCCCCTGCAAATAAGATCTCTGCCAGACCGCAAAGTCCGCATACTGCGCCTCCACATCCTCCAGCGGCGAAGATTCCCCATCAACAAACGCCGTATACAACGCCGCCAACTCCTTCGCAAACGTCCCAAACGACCATCCATCAAACACAATGTGGTGAACATTCACGACCAGCACATATTCCTCCGCGCCCAACCGCACCGCCAAAATCCGCATCAGCGGCCCCACGCTCAGATCAAACACATGCTGCCCTTCCTCCCACACCAATTCCGCCGCATGCGCCTCATCCCGAGCATCCTGCACCGCAAACGGAATCCGCACCTCCGGCAAAATCCGCTGCAACACATCCCCGTCGCGCTCCACAAACACCGTGCGCAACGCCTCATGACGGCGGGCGATCTCCTGAATGCTCTCCTCAAGAGCGTCCAGCCTGACCTCCCCGCGCAGCCGCAACGCCAACGGAATATTATAAACCGGATTCTCCGGCGCCAACTGATTCAAAAAATACAACCGCTGCTGCGCAAACGACACCGGCATCTCCTCCGCCCGTTCCACGCGCACCAACTGCGGCATCTGCCCTTTGGCCAGCCCTTCCTCCACAATGCGAGCGGCAACACCTGCCGCCGTGCGATCCGCGAAGAAGCTATGCAAAGGAACTTCCACATCCAACCCGTCACGCAAACGAGAAATCACCTGCGTCACCAGCAGCGAGTGTCCGCCCAGATAGAAGAAGTCATCATGAATCCCGACCTTCTCCAGCCCCAGCACGTCAGCAAACACCGCCGCCACCTTCGCTTCCACCTCATTGCGCGGCGACGCGTACCCACGGCCAGCGTCCGTTTCCCATACCGGCTCCGGCAGCGCCCGCAGATCGACCTTCCCGTTCGGCGTCAGCGGCAGTGCATCCAGCACCACAAATGCGGACGGCACCATATACCCCGGCAACTTCTCCTCCAGCCGCGCCCGCAGCACATCCACCCGCAAGCCCGTTCCAGCCAGATAAGCCACAAGGCGTTTTTCCTGTTCCCCGCGAGCCACGACCACAGCCGACTCCACCTGCCCCAGCTGCAAAATCGCCGCTTCCACTTCACCAAGCTCAATCCGATGCCCGCGAACTTTAACCTGACCGTCCAGACGGCCCAAGAACTCCAAGTTCCCATCCGCCAAAAAGCGCACCCGGTCGCCCGTCCGATACAACCGCCCATCCGCCCGGAACGGATGCGGCACAAAGCGCTCGGCGGTCAGATCGGCCCGCCCGCGATACCCGCGCGCCAAGCTCTTCCCGCCGACATACAGCTCCCCGGCCACGCCAAGCGGCACCGGCTGCATCCGCGCATCCAGCACATACACTTCCACGCCAGAGATCGGCTTCCCGATCGGCGGAACCACGCCTGCCTCAACTTCCGCACACGTCGTAACGACCGCATTCTCCGTCGGCCCATAATGGTTGACCAATACAAACGGCAACTCCTTCGCCAGCGGATGCAGCAGATCGCCGCCCGTCAGCATCTTGCGCAGCTTCAGTCCAACTGGCATCTCCAGCGCCACAACCCGTTCCGCCAGCGGCGTCGGCAAGAAGCAAAGAGTCACTTCCTCCTCCGCCAAAAACGCCAGCAACTGTGTCGGCGACAACCGCGTCTCCTCACTCGGAATCACCACAGCCGCCCCCGCCGCCAAGCTCGGCCACAGCTCCCACACCGAAGCGTCAAAAGCCGTCCCGGCCAGCAAAGTCGTCCGATCCGCCCGACTCAGCCCGTGTGCCGTGTTGTTCCACCGCACCAGATTCCACAGCGCCTGCTGCTCCACCTCAACCCCTTTCGGAGTCCCGGTCGAGCCGGACGTATAGATCACATAAGCCAGCTGATCCGCAGTGATCGCAAGGCCCGGATTCTCCTCCCCCCGCCACTCTGCTTCCTCCTCAAACACCAGCACCGGAGCAGTCAACGCAGACAGCATGCCGCGCAGTTCCCCCGTCGTCACCAGTGCGGCCAGCCCCGCGTCCTCCGCCAAATCGGCCAGCCGTTCCTGCGGATAAGCCGGGTCCAGCGGCACATAAGCCCCGCCCGCCTTCCCAACCGCCAGCACTGCCACAACCAGTTCTACAGAGCGTTCCAGCAAAATGCCCACCGTCTGCTCCGCGCCAACGCCCAGCTCGATCAACCGATGCGCCAGCCTGTTCGCCCTCCGGTTCAACTCCCCATACGTCACCTGCTGCCCATCCTGCACAACAGCAATCGAGTCCGGATAAAGCGCCGCCTGCTCCTCAAACAGCCCCAGAGCAGTGCCTTCTTTTTCAAAATTAACCTTTGCTGCCCCCGAATACACCGACAGCAGCAAGTTACGATCTGCCTCTTTCAACAGCGGCAACTCCCCAACCGCCGTCTCAGGCTCAGCAATCGCCGCCTTCAACAGCTCCTGATACTGCGCGATCATCCGCGCCACCGTCTCCGCCTCAAACAGATCCACGTCATACTCCCACGAGATCGTGATCCCTTCGCCCGCCTTCTGTTCCTTGCGCGGCAGGACGATGACGTTCATATCAAACTTCGACGTCTCATTGCTCAGCCCGTCGGTCAAGCGAACTTCCCGCACCCCTTCCATCTCCAGCGCTGGCATGCGCGAGTCATGGAACGAGAACGACACCTGGAACAGCGGATTCCGGCTCAGATCCCGCTCCGGCTGCAACCGCTCGACCAATTTTTCAAACGGCAGCCCAACATTCGCAAACCCTTCCAGCGCCGTCTCCTTCACCCGGCCGAGCAGTTCGCGGAACGACACCCCGCCCTGCACTTCAGTCCGCAGCACGATGTTCGAGACCAGCATCCCGATCATCGGCTCCATCTCCTTCAAACGGCGGTTCGCCAGCGCCGACCCGACCAGCAGATCCTCCTGGCCCGTGTGGCGGTGCAACAGCACATTAAACGCCGCAAACAACGTCATATACAGCGTCACGCCTTCGCGCTTGCTAAACGCCCGCAGCGCATCGCACAGCTCCGCCGCCAGATCAAAGCGGAACACCTTCCCCTTAAACCGCTGCACCAGCGGACGCGGACGGTCGGTCGGCAGATCGAGCACGTACTGCGCCCCGCCCAACTTTTCCGTCCAATACGCCAACTGCCCCTGCGCTTCCGCACTCTGCAGCCAGCGCCGCTCCCACTGCGCAAAATCGGCAAACTGCACAACAAGCTCCGGCAATACAGCCTGCTCCCCGCGCACCGCCGCCTTATACAACTGCTGCAGCTCATCCACAAACACCGTCAGCGACCAGCCGTCATGCACCAAGTGGTCCTCGACATGGATCAGCACATGCTCCTCCGCGCTCAACCGCACCAACTTCCAGCGCACCAGCGGCAACGCCGCCATCTCAAACGCCTGCGTGACCTCCTCGCGAATCAACCGTTGCACTTCCGCCTCCTGCTTCTCAACAGGCACCGCCGTCAAATCAACCAACGGCAGCGGCACCTCCCACGACGGATGGATCACCTGATACGGCCGCCCATTCTGCTCCGGGAACGACGTACGGAAGATCTCATGCCGGTCGACCAACCCCTGCAAGCTCTGCTGCAGCGCGTCCACATTCAGCTGGCCGAAATACCGAAACTCCGCCTGAAAACTATACGACAGATTCTCCGGCGCCAACTTCCGCAAAAACCACACACGCTCCTGCGAAAACGACAACTCCAACAAACCGTCACGCGGCACCGCCACCAGTTCATTCTCCGCACAACCCGCACCGCTCGCACGGTCCGCAACTTCCACACCGGCCTGCTCCTCAATCCTGCCTGCCAGCTCCGCCACCGAAGCCGCCTCAAACAGCCAGTGCAGCGGCACCGCAACCGGCAACACATCGCGCAGCCTTGCTGCAATCTTCATCGCGATCAACGAGTGTCCGCCCAGCTCAAAGAAATTATCAAACACCCCGATCCCCTGCACGCCCAGCGCTTCCTCATACAGCGCCGTCAACTCGCGCTCCAGCTCCGTGCGCGGCAGCACAACTTCCGCGTCCCCGCGCCAAGCGTCCGCATCTGCCGCAGGTGCCGGCAACTTCTTGCGATCCACCTTCCCATTCGGCGTCAACGGCACGCGCTCCAGCTCCACAAACGCCGACGGCACCATATACTCCGGCAACCCGTCCGCCAGATTAGCGCGCAGCTCTGCCGCCGCCAAGACCATGCCTTCCTCCGGCACCACATACGCCACCAGACGCTTGTCGCCCGGACGGTCTTCACGCGCGATCACCACCGCCTGCTTCACACCTGCGTGCAGCGTCAAGCGATGCTCAATCTCCCCAACTTCCACGCGGAACCCGCGGATTTTCACCTGTCCGTCGATCCGCCCGAGGAACTCCATCACGCCGTCCTCACGCACGCGCACCAAATCCCCCGTGCGATACAACTTGCCTGCCCCAAACGGATTCTGCACAAATTTCTCCGCGCTCAGCTCCGGCCGGTTCCAATATCCCGTCCCCAGCCCTTCACCGCCGATATAAAGCTCGCCCGCTTCGCCCGAAGCAACTTTTTCCCCTTGCTCATTCAAAACAAACAACACCCGCTTCTGCAGCGGATAGCCGATCGGCACGCTCGCCGTAAACCGCTCCTCCCGCGCTGGGCGGTAATAGGTGCTGAACGTCGAGCACTCCGTCGGCCCGTACACATTGATCATCTGCGTATCGGGCAGATGCTCCAGCACCGCATTGACGGCGATCGTCGACAACACATCCCCGCCGGACAGCAGATCGCGCACCCCGCGCAGGTCGTCCAGATGATGCGCCGCCATCTCCGCAAACACGCCGGCCGTCAGCAGCAAAACGGTTACGCCATGCGTCCGCACCGCTGCCCCCAGCTCGGCCAAAGACGGAATCTGCGGCGGCAGCACGACCAGCTTCGCCCCGTTCAACAGCGCGCCCCACACCTCAAACGTCGTCGAGTCAAACGACACCGACGCGCAGTGCAGCATCACATCCTCCGGCCCGATCGTGCAGTAGTTCGGCTCGATCACCAGGCTCTTGACGCTCCGGTGCGGTATAACTACCCCTTTGGGCTTGCCTGTCGAACCCGACGTGTACATCACATAGGCAAGCCCTTCCGCATCGACTTCCACGTCGAGCAGATTCTCCTCCGACTGCGCCGCAATCGCTTCCGCCTCCGCATCCAGCCGCACCTCGACCGCCGCTGTCGTCAACTCCAACTCCTCGCGAAACAGCACGACCGCAGCGCTGGCGTCGTCGAGCATAAACTCCTGGCGCTCCTTCGGATAGCCCGGGTCGAGCGGCACATATGCCCCGCCCGCTTTCAAAATTGCCAGCATCGAGACCACCATCTCCACGGAGCGCTCCAAACGCACCGCCGCCAGTTGGCCTTCGCGCAGCCCTTTGGCGCGCAAATGACGAGCCAATCGATTGGCTCGTCTGTTCATTTCCGCATATGTTAACGTCTCCTGTTCACCGACCAACACGACAGCATCCGGGTTCTTGGCCGCCTGCTGTTCAACCAGGCGGTGTACCGATTGTTTACAAATTTCTTTGCTCATCTGTCTGCACCTCGCGTCTTGTAAGTATCAAGACTATTATAACATGTTAAATTAAATACGTGACACGAAATATTGAAAAATTATCATCTTACAATTTTTACAATCTGAAAGAATCTCACCTCCCTCACACATTTGATTTGGGTTGTCCGTATCATAATGTAACTCACGCAAACAGAGGAGGACTTCCATGCTTCATCTGCTGACCGTCGCCTTGTTCACCTGCTGCTCCTGCCTGTCGATCTCCTGCAGCAAACAGAAGATCAGCCCGATGACCGGCATGATCCTCGCGATGACCGCCGCCATGCTGAGCTCCTTTTGCCTTGGTGTGCTGCTGGCTGCCGTTTGGCAGTTCGATCTCGCGGTCGCCACGATGCTCAGCATCTCCTTCGGCCTGCTGATCGGGATTCTCGCCGGGCAGCCGATCTCGCCTTTTGCCAAGTTGGACGGCCTGATCGCCGGCATCATGGGCGGCGCTATGGGCCCGATGCTTGGCGCGATGCTGCCGGCCGCTTCCGGCGGCGCCTTCCTCTGGTTCCTCGATCTGCTCCTCCTGCTGGTGCTGTTCCTCTCCCTAAAATGGAAAAAAGCCTCCTGACCACGCCGGTCAAGAGGCTTTTTCTCCTTTTCTCCTTCTGCTATGCCAAAAACATGCTGGGTGCGCCGATGTAATACAGATGCAGCTCATGCATCGCCCGCGTGCAGGCGGTGTAAAACAGCCGGCGTTCGCTTTCCCGCCCATACTGCTCCTGCGAGGCGTTGTAAATGATCACCGCATCAAACTCCACGCCTTTGGCCAGATACGCCGGGATCACGACCAGACCGGGCTCAAAATGCACCGTCTCCTTGCTGATCAGCTTCACCTCGACGTGCTCTTTCAGCCGTTCATGCGCCGCCCGGCTTTCCTCCGCCGTCTTGCAGATCACCGCGACCGTCTGATGCCCTTCCGCCTGCAGCTGATGGATGCGGTCGAGCACGTTCCCGGTCAGATCGGCTTCGTTTTCCGCCTGTGTGACGGTCGGTTCTTCCCCTTCGCGGTTAAACGGCTCGATCTGTTCCCCGCCCGGCATCATCTTGCGGGTGAAGTCGACGATCTGGCGCGTCGAACGGTAGCTCTGGCGCAGCACGATCAGCTCCGTCTCCTCTGCCGGGTACAGGTCGGCCAGCGGGCCAAACCCATCCGCCTTTTGCGCATGCGCGTAGATCGCCTGATTTAAGTCCCCGAGCACCGTCATCTTCGCGTGCGGGAACAAGCGCTTCAAGAAAGCGAACTGGAACGGCGAATAGTCCTGCGCCTCGTCGACAAACACATGGCGCACCTTCGTGTTCATCTCCACGCCTTCAAGCAGCTCTTTCAGATACAGATACGGCGTCGCATCTTCATAAAACAGCTCGCCTTCCCGCATCTTCTCCACCGTCTGGCCGGCCATTTCCGCAAAATGCTCCGGCAGCTCCACGCCAAAACTCCCGGCCAGTTCCCGATCGGCAAACAGCTGGCGGTACATCGCCGACACATCTAGATGCTTCAAGCGCTTCACGCCTGTGCGCAGCGACTTGAACTTCCGGCGCACGACCATCTCGCCCAGCACTTTCCGCTCGCGGTCAAAATCATCAAACGTATTCTCCCGGAAGCGTTTCTTTTTGCGCAGATGCTGGTACGCTTTCAGATACTCCTCGCTGTCGAGCAGCTCGATCTCCTCTTGCACCCAGTCCTTCTCGACCTCCGCTTCGGCTGCCGTCTCCAGCTCCAGGAGCAACCATTCGGTCAAGAAACGCATGCGGTTGGGGATCGATATCGCCGGGTCGTACTCGGCAAATTTGGCGGCGATCTGCTCCGACGAGACCACCTGCTCGCCGCGGAATCTCAAGTTTTTAAACACCATCCCGCCTTGCCCAAGCTGCTCGGCGTACCGCTCCAGCAAACGCATGAAGCCGACCGACGCTTTAAACTGAATCCCTTCCACGCGCGCCTCATACCCCTGCTCGCCCATCCTGGTCAGCACATACTCCATCTGCTGGAACGGGTCTTCCAGATCGAACACGCGCCCCAGACGGCGCACCAGATAATCTTGAAACGTCGTCTGCTGCATATTTTCTTCGCCCAGCTCCGGCAAAACGGTCGCGATGTAGGAGTTAAACATGTCATTTGGCGAAAACAAAACGATCTGGTCGGCGCTCAGCCACTCCCGATAGCGGTAGAGCAGATAAGCCACCCGCTGCAGCGCCGCCGAAGTTTTGCCGCTGCCCGCCGCGCCTTGCACGACCAGCAGGCGGTTGCGCTCATTGCGGATGATGCGGTTTTGCTCCTTTTGAATGGTAGCGACGATGCTTTTCATCTGCGCATCCGAATGGCGCCCCAGCACTTCCTGCAAAAGTTCATCGCCGATCGTCACGCCGGTGTCGAACAGGCTTTTGATCACCCCGTCGCGGATGATAAACTGCCGCTTCAACTCCATCGTGCCTTCGACGGTCCCGCCCGGCGTCTCATATTTGGCCGGGCCCGGCGAGTAGTCGTAGTAGAGGCTGGAGACCGGCGCGCGCCAGTCGAACACGAGAAACTCTTCGCTTTGCTCATCAAAAAACGACGCGATACCCAGATAGATCTCCTGCATCCCTTCACCCGGTTCCGAAAAGTCGATGCGCCCAAAATACGGCGTCTGTTCCAGGCGGAGCAGGTTCTTCAGTTCCTTTTGCGCATGGCGGTGCTGGCGTTCGCGCTCCCCGAGCACTTCCGACTGCTGCCGCATGCTGGCCACCGTTTCAGCCGCTTCGATCGCGTTTTCAAAATTCACTTTGACGTCGTCCCAGAAGTTTTTGCGGATTTCCACGATGTCTGCTTTGACGATGCCGACCTGTTCATGCAGATGCTCCGTGCGTTTTTTTACCTCGGAGGTGACCCGGTCGACGCGTTCCTGTTCCTTTTGCCACTCTTGTTCTGTGATGCTCATGCAATCCGCCCCTTTTCTTTGTCTAAAGGTTTGACAAACTCTGGCGTTTTGTGGTAAGATATTATTGGGTAAATCTTTTATAATAGTAATTTCTTGGTGACCAACTTTCATTTTAGCATAGCACCGATCCAAATTCAAGCAACAACGGAGCCGCAGACAGCGTCTCCGTTTTTTTTGTGCCGGTCAAGGTATTTTATACTAAAATATCATTGAACAATTAATGTTGACTGCAATATAGTAGGCGCCTATAATTAACATAAATAACTATTTCGGGAGGGAATCTTTGTGACTTTACATGCAAGCGTCGATCTGTTGGAAGGTGTGGACGTGCTGCCAATCGAGTGCATCGATTATCTGGAGCTGTATTCGGGCAACGCGAAGCAGACCGCTTTTTATTTTTGCAAGCTGTTTGGCTTTGACATCATCGCATACAGCGGCTTGGAGACGGGCAACCGCGAGCGCGCGTCGTACGTGTTGGCGCAAGGCGATATCCGCCTGGTCATCTCCTGCGCGTATCAGTCCGACCACCCGATCGCCCAGTTCGTGCACAAAAAGGGCGACAGCATCCGCGACATCGCCTTTCGCGTCAAAGACCTCGAGGACACGTACGCCAAGCTGCTCGCCAATGGCGCGACGCCGATCCAGCCCCCAACCGAAGAGCACGATGAGCACGGCGTGGTGAAAAAAGCGACCGTCGCTGCGTTTGGCGACACGGTGCATACCTTGATCGAACGGGAAGCATACCAAGGCATCTTTGCACCGGGCTATATCGAACAGTTTGAAAAAGGCAGCGACACGAACACCGGCATCGTCGCGTATGACCATCTCGCCGTGTTTGTGGAGAACAACGACGAGTGGGCGGAGTTTTACGACAGAGTGTTTGGCTTTAAGCTGCTCAACTCGTTTAGCAAAGACGACATCTCCACCGAGCGCTCGTCGCTGATGACCAAAGTGTCGCAGAACAACAACTCGCGGATCAAACTGCCGATCAACTCGCCGGCACAAGGCAAAGGGCGCTCGCAGATCTCCGAGTTCATGGAGTACAACGCCGGCCCGGGCATCGGGCACATCGCCTTTTTGACGCACGACATCATGGCTTCGATCGAGCATATGCAAAACAACGGCCTGCGTTTCCTGTATACGCCGCAGTCGTACTACGACCTGCTGCCGGAGCGCGTCGGCGAGATCGATGAACCGCTCGACAAGCTGAACGACCTGAACGTGCTGGTCGACCGCGATGACGAAGGCTACCTGCTGCAGATCTTCTGCCATCCCGTGCACGACCGCCCGACCTTGTACTTCGAGCTGATCCAGCGCAAAGGCTCGCGCGGCTTCGGCGACGGCAACATCCGCGCCCTGTACGAAGCGATGGAGCGCGAGCAGGCCAAGCGCGGCAATCTGTAACCCGCTCAGCACAACAAGAAAACGGCAAGCCCTACTATGCAGGGCCTGTCATCTTGCAAGCGTGGCACTCTCGAACCGCTCAGCAAGCCTTTGTAAAAGACAAGCCCTTCTATGCAGGGCCTGTCATCTTGCAAGCGCGGCACTCTCGAACCGCTCAGCAAGCCTTTGTAAAAGGCAAGCCCGCAGCTGCTGGCCTGCCTTTTTTTGCTGCCATGAATTGCTGTCTTACTATGCCGTTTACGCAAAAAACCGATGCACGCAGGCATCGGTTTTGCTTCTTTCCCGTTATTTGACGTTGAAGTACTCTTCCATCGTCGTGTTCTTCGCATAGATCGCGGAGGCGGTGTCCACGCCAAGGTAGCGCAGGTGCCACGGCTCGTACGCATAGCCGGTCACCGACTCTTTACCTTTCGGATAGCGGATGACGAAGCCGAACTTGTGCGAGTTCTTGGCCAGCCACTTCGCTTCCGGCAGATCGGCGAAGCAGTCTTCCACTGCACACTTCCCGTCGCGGCCGGATACGTCGACGGCGAGGCCGGTCTCATGTTCGCTGTGTCCCGGCACGGCGCTGTAGCGGCGGGCTTCCGTTTCGCCTTGGGTCTGGACGTAGTAGTTGAACAGCTGCGTCTGCGTCGCATGCGAGCGGTACGCCGACGCCACGCTCAAGTAGAGGCCGTCCTTCTCGGCGGCTGCAAACAGCTGCTTCAAGGCAGCGGCGACTTCGCCGCGCATCAGGCGTTTTTCCCCGCCGCCGCCCGCCAGAAATGGCAGGTTGGGGTCGTCGGTCAAGTTGGACGGCTGGAAGTCATCCGGCAGGCCCAACTGCTTGTTGACCAGCACGGTCAGCGAGTTGGCCGCTCCGGCGACAGGCTGGCTCGGCTGACCGGCCGGCTTTTCGTTCTGCGCGGGCTGGGTTGGCTTGCTGACCGGCTGTTCCTTGGCAGGCTCTTCCTGCACCGGTTTTTCCTGCGTTTCGTTCTCTTCATTCGGTTCGTTTTGCACAGGCGTCTGTGCGGGCTTGTCATCCGTCTGATCCTGGCTGACCGGGGGAGTGGGCGGTTTGGTCTGGGCCGTCAGCGGGTCGCAGCCGCTGATCGTAAACGTTGCGGCGAGCAGCAGCGCGGCGAGTCCGGCCGTGCGGATTCTATAAGTCAAGGTCTGGTACCTCCTGTTTGATTCGGGTGCGTCTTCTTGTCTAATAGGATACCAGTAAAAAGGTAGTTTTACCACGTCCGCGGCAGTTGCAGGCACATCTTGCCAAGAGCTATAATGAAGCGTCTGGAAATTGGTGCCGTTTTTACTCAATCATACAATTCGAATAGTGAGGTCGTTATCTAATGGTGGCAAGAGAAAGCAAAATGGGCTTTGTTGTCGCAGGCCTGCTGCTTGGCATTTTGATGGCCGCGATGGACAACACCATCGTGGCGACGGCGATGGGGAGCATCGTCGGAGATCTCGGCGGACTGGAGCAGTTCGTCTGGGTCACCTCCGCCTACCTCGTCGCGTCGATGGCCGGCATGCCGATCTTCGGCAAGCTGTCCGACATGTACGGGCGCAAGCGTTTCTTCATCTTTGGCCTGATCGTCTTCCTGGCCGGCTCGATCCTTTGCGGTCTGGCGCAGTCGATGACGCAGCTCGCAATCTTCCGCGCGATTCAAGGCATCGGCGGCGGTGCGTTGATGCCGATCGCCTTCACGATCATCTTTGACCTCTTCCCCCCGGAACAGCGCGGGAAGATGACCGGCCTGTTTGGCGCGGTCTTTGGCACCTCGAGCATCTTCGGCCCGCTGCTTGGCGCGTGGATCACCGAAGGCATCTCCTGGCACTGGGTCTTCTACGTCAACGTCCCGGTCGGTATCCTGTCCCTGATCCTGATCGCCGTCTACTACAAAGAGTCGGTGCAGCACTCCAAGCAGAAGATCGACTACCTTGGCGCGCTGACCTTGATCGGCGCGGTGGTCTGCCTGATGTTTGGTCTGGAGCTTGGCGGCAACCAGTACGCATGGAGTTCGGTGCAGATCCTTTCGCTCTTCGCCGGATTCGCTGTGCTGACCATCTTGTTCCTGCTCGTCGAGCGCAAAGCGCAGGAGCCGATCATCTCCTTTGGCATGTTCCGAAGCCGCCTGTTCTTCACCTCGAACATGGTTGGCGTCTTCTCCGGCGCGGCGTTTATCGTCGCGACGATCTACATCCCGATCTTCGTCCAAGGCGTCATGGGCGGCTCGGCGACCAACTCCGGCCTGATCCTGTTGCCGATGACGGTCGGCTCGGTCATCGCCGCATCGGTTGGCGGCGTGGTCACCGGCAAGATGTCGTACCGCAATGTGATGATCTTCTCCGGGGTCCTGTTCCTGCTCGGCAGCTACCTGCTGTCCACGCTCACCCCGGACACGTCCAACCTGCTGCTCACCTTGTACATGGTGATCACCGGCTTCGGGGTTGGCTTTGGCTTCTCCGTCCTCCCGGCGGCAGCGGTGCATGGCATGGACATGCGCCAGCGCGGGCAGGCGACCTCGACCAACTCCTTCCTGCGGACGCTTGGCATGACGCTTGGCATCTCGATCTATGGGATCATCCAGCGCAACGCCTTCACCGCCCGTCTGGAAGAGCAGTTTGCCGGCATGGGTCAAGCGCCGGGCGGCGCAGCGGCCGACCCGCGTGCGATCCTCACCCCGGAAGCGCGCACGGCGATCCCCGCCCCGATCTTAGAAAAAATCACCGATGCGCTCTCCTCCTCGATCGCCACCACCTTCCTCTGGACGGTCTTGGCGGCGGCGATTGCGTTCGCCTTCACCTTGGCGATGAGCAACGAGCGTCTCTTGGATCAGAAACGAGAAGCGTAACACAAAAAAGACCGGCCAATGGGCCGGTCTTTTTCTGTCTGCGCTAAGCTAAGGGGCTAAGGCGGCTTCCACTTGCGTATACCATTCGATCAGCCGTTCATCTTGCATAAAACCGGTCTTGCTGATCTCGTCCCATTGTTCGGACGTCAATCCAGACTCGAACCGATAGACCTCGCGGGAGACTCTGTTGATTTTTTTCAAAGAGAGGGAGATCTCCTTCAGGTGGGTGAGGTCTTTCCCGCCAGAGTTAATCATCGCGGAGAGCTGGCGGTCGGTGCGCATCAGGAAATCTGTCAGGTTGGACGGGTGCCTGAGTACATCGTCTGCGCCAAGCAGACGCGTGCGGATCGTGAACGCTTCCTGCAGCGAGACGGCCGTGCCGGAGAGGCTATCCCGCTCCGCCTGCAAGTCTGCTTTGGTATAGGGAGTGCCGTCCAGCCGAACTTCCCAATCCTGCAGATAGTCGAGCGCCGAAAAGAATTGATTCGCCTCGTATTGGTTGACCACATTCCACAGCTTGGCTTTTTGTGAACGCTCGTACAAGTACAGCCCGCCGAACAAGACGGCCAGCACCAGCAGGAGCAGCATGGCCAGCCTTTTACGATTTTTCAATTCCATCAGCCTCCCCCTTTTTTATAAAACATCCAGCAGCTGCGTTTTGCCTGCCATCGAATACACAAACATACGGTGCAAAGGACGGGTCATCGCCACATAGAGCAGCTTCACATCCAGCTCGTCTGTCGTGTATTCCTCTTCCAGGCTGACGATAAACACCGCGTCAAACTCCAGTCCTTTGACCACATACGACGGCACGATGACCAAGTCATGGCCGGAGTAGTCTTCCTTCTCATCGAGCACGGTGACCGACATGTCGGTGCCAAGCGTATCGATCCACTTTTTGATCAGTTTGCACTCGGCCATCGTTTTGCCGATCACGGCGACGGAGTTCATCCCGTCCGCCTTCAAGTGCTCCACGTCCTGTAGCAACTGCGCGACCAGCTCTTTTTGCTCGGCGAACACCGTCTGCGCCGGTTCATCTCCGTGGCGCACGACCGGTTTGGCGAGCACGAGGCCCGGCGTCTGCGAATGCACAATCACGCGGTTGGCGAGCGTCATGATCTCCACCGTCGTCCGGTAGCTCTGCTCCAGCACGAGGAACTGGCAGTTCCCGCCGGGGAACACCGTCGCCAAAACGGCCTCCCAGCTCTCCACGCCCCGATAAGAATGAATACCCTGCGACAGGTCCCCGAGCACCGTAAACATCTCCGAGCCCAGCACTTCTTTTAACGCCAGCAGTTGGAAGATGCTGTAGTCCTGCGCTTCGTCGATCACGAGGTTGCGGACTTTCACTTCGGTCAGCAGCCCATACAGCTTATGCTGCAAGTACAAGAGCGCTGCCGTATCTTCCAGCTCCATCCGCTTTTTCCCCAGCAGGGCCAGCGAATGCTCCTGCAAAAAGCGCAGTTGCTGCTCCGACACCTGCTCAGACGGTTGCTCAGACACTCCGTCCCCGTACCCGGTCTCAGTCTGCATCAGTTCTTCCGACTGCAAAAATCCCTTATAATGCGCAGCCAGATCCGCTTTTGCAAATTGGGCCATGTACTCCTTGACCAGCGTCTTGGCATCCGCTTCGACCCGCTTCAGGAGCTTCTCGCGGTCGTCCATCAGCTTGACCACTTTGGCTTTGCGCTGGGGCGGATTTTGCAGCGAGAGGGCAACTTCGAGACGCTCGTCGTAGTGGTCGTGGATGTCTTTGAGCATCTGCTTCTTTTTCACTTTCAAGCGGTCCTGCAGGATCTTGCGAACCTTCTCTACCCGCTTGTAGAGCGGCATGTGCACATAGTCTTCACGGATAAACTTCGCGACTTCCTCTCCTGTCGCGATCACGCGCTTGCCCAACTTGCAGTCACCTTCAGGCTGCATGCGCATCACAACAGATTGGAGGTAGGCATCAATCCGCTGCTTATACGCTTCCGAGCCTTTAAACCGGGAGACAAACCGCAGCAGCTCCGCGTCCCCGCCCCCTTCCAAGAAGCGGAACAGGCGTTCATTCGGGTCGGTCAGCTTGAGTTTCTTGCCGATGTTCTCCTGGACAAAATCAAGATAAGTCGTCTGCCGAACCGCTTCCACACCAAGCTCAGGCAGGACGTCGGCGATGTATTTCAGGAACAGTTGGTGCGGGGCTAAGATCATAAACTGGTCGGGGTTAAAGCGGTCACCATAAGTGTAGATGAGGTACGCAATGCGGTGCAGAGCGATGGTGGTTTTTCCGCTGCCTGCCGCCCCTTGGACGATCATCGGGCGGTGCATGTCGGCGCGGATGACGCGGTTTTGCTCTTCTTGAATCGTCGACACGATGTCTTTCAACCGGCTGTCCGCGCTGCCGCCGAGGGACTCTTGGAGCAGTTCGTCGCGCGTTGTGATGTCGATGTCGCGGAAGTCGAGCAGTTCGCCGTCTTCGATGGTGTATTGGCGTTTCAAGTGCAGTTCAGCCTGCTCCGTGCCGGTTGACGTTTCATAGCTGACCTCACCGATGCGGCCTTCGTAGTAGACGTTGGCGACCGGCGAGCGCCAGTCGACGATGACCGGCTCCTGCGTGTCGGGCCGGAACAAAGACGCTTTGCCGATGTAGAGCGGCTGGATGTGGTTGGTGTCGTCCGGCTTGATGTCGATGCGGCAGAAGTAGGGCCGCTTTTGCACCTGTTGCAGCTGTCGAATGTTCTGTTTCGTCATTTCAAAAAATTGCACGTTGGTCAAAAGCGCGATATAGCCTTCCGACCCGTCGAGCGAGTTGAGATTGGCGTAGGCCTCCTTGATGTTGTCGCGAAACGCTTTCTCGTTGTGCTCGCTCTCATGCAGGACGTACTCAATGTAGCCTTTTGTTTCCGTCAATCGAGTACATTCCTGTCCATAATCGCGGTGGAGTTTAATCGTCATACCGATTCACTTTCCCCCTTTAGAAAATCTGCTTCGTTTTTCCAGCTTCCAAAAAACGCCTATTCAGTATATCAAAAAAAGCACCTGCCGCAACAGGTGCTTTTCGCTCTTTTTAAAATTGAACCTGCAAATCTTTAAACCCGTACACGATCGGCGACGCGATCACTTTCGGTTGGTGCCCTTCCACGCGGCGCAAGTTCGGCAGTTTCGTCAAAATCGCATGCAGCGCAATCTGCGCCTCCAACCGGGCCAGCGGCGCGCCGAGGCAGAAATGCACGCCGTGCCCAAACGCGAGATGCTGGTTTGGCGAACGGTTGATGATAAAAGTGTCCGCCTCCGGAAACTTCTGCTCATCGAGGTTGGCCGACCCGATCCAGGCGATCAGCTCATCCCCCTGTTTGATCTGCTGGCCGCGCAGTTCCAAGTCCATCACCGCAATGCGGCTCATCGACTGCACCGGCGAGCGGAAGCGCAACACTTCTTCGATCGCGCCTTCGAGCAGCGAGCGGTCGTTCACCAGCTGCTCATAGCGGGTGCGGTCTTCGAGGAAGGTGTAGATCGAGTTGGTGATCAGGTTGGTTGTCGTTTCGTTGCCCGCCACCAGCAGCAGGAAGCAGAAGGAGAGCAGCTCCGGCAGTTCGAGGTGCTGGTCTTCCACCTTCGCGTCGAGCAGGGCGGAGATCATGTCATTTTGGCGCTGGATGCGGCGTTCGTGGATGATTGCACCAAAGTATTGATAGAGCTCCTGCATCGCTTTTTGCTTCTCCAGCATCAACGCCTGATAATCTTCACCAGCGCTGATGTCGACGCCCTGCACCATCAGGTCTGACCAATACTTAAACTTATCGCGGTCTTCCTTCGGCACGCCAAGCATCTCGGCGATCACGATCACCGGCAGCGGGAACGAGATCGCGTCGACCAGATCCATCTCGCCTTTCGCCAGCACGTCGTCGATCAGCTCATTGGCGAGTTCCGCGATGCGCGGGGCGAGATTCTGCACCGCTTTCAGCGTGAAAGCCTGCGAGACCAACGTACGGTAGCGCGCGTGCTTCGGCGGGTCCATGCTGATCAGCGATTCTTGCTGCCCCTGCTGTTGGCGGGCGGAAGAAAAACGTTTGTGGTCGGACAGCACCTGCTGCACGTCTTCATATAAAAATACGTCCCAGCAGCCGCGCGCTTCATCAAAGTGGACCGGCGCTTCGGCACGCATCACCTTTTGCCACTCCCCCGGATTGTTCGCTTGAACCAGCCCTTGCGGCGACATCATCAGCCCCCGGCGCCGTTGTGGTGCGTTGTTCATAGGTTTTCCTCCCCATGGTGGTTGATATGTAGTTCTTGTTTCCAATAAACGCCTTCTCTTGCTCCCTGTCAATCCCTCCTATAAATACACGTTGCCGACATACACTACTTCTGTGCCGTGTGCAGGCACTTGCAGCAAGAGATGAATTATTATATATTTGTGTATGTTTAGTATCCCGAAATATGTCCGGAGGTTGCTTATGGAACGTTTATGGACGCGCAACTTCGTCAGAATGACGTTGGCGAATCTGCTGTTGTTTACCAGTTTTTATTTTCTCATCCCGACCCTGCCCTTATTCGTAACCGAACTTGGCGGCTCGCCTTCACAGGTCGGCATCGTGATCGGGCTGTTCACATTATCGGCCGTCGTCATCCGCCCGTTTGTCGGCGGGCTGCTCGACCAGGTCGGACGCCGTCCGTTTGTGGTCTACGGACTGTTGCTGTTTGCGCTGACGATGCTATTGTATGATTGGATCGCCGCGATCCCGATCCTGATCCTGCTGCGCATTTTCCACGGCGTGTCGTGGGCCGCTTCGACGACGGCGATCGGCACGGCGGTCACCGACATCATCCCGGCCAAGCGTCGTGGCGAAGGGATGGGCTGGTTTGGCTTGTCGATGACGGTCGGCATGGCGCTGGGGCCGATGATCGGGCTGTGGGTGCTGGACACCACGTCGTTTGACACGTTGTTCCTCGTGACCACGGCGCTTGGACTCGGCGCGTTTGTGCTGGCGCTGCTGACCAAGATGCCGTTTGAGCGGCAAGGGGCGAAAGGCAAGATCGTGCTGTTTGAGCGATCGGTGCTGCCGATGATGATTTTGACCTTTTTCCTCGCCGTGACCTACGGCGGCATCACGTCGTTCCTGCCGTTGTTTGCCGAGTCGATCCGCGTCAATGCGGGGACGTTTTTCCTCATCTATGCGATCACCTTGACCGTGACCCGTCCGATCGCAGGCAAACTGTCCGACCGCTACGGCGAACCGGTCGTGCTCGTCCCGGCGGTCGTGCTGATGATCCTTTCCTTGATCGTCCTGTCGCTGGCCGGCGGACTCGGCGCGGTGGTGGCGACGGCGATCTTGTACGGAGTTGGTTTTGGTTCGGTGCAGCCGATCCTCCAAGCCGCGACGATCCGCCTCGCCCCGCCGGAGCGCAAAGGCGTCGCGAACGCGTCATTTTTTACCGCGTTTGACCTCGGGATCGGGCTTGGCACCGTCATCCTCGGCTATGTCTCCCAATACCTCGGCTACCGCTGGCTGTTTGGCGTCTGCACCGCTTCGGCGGTGATTGGACTCCTGATCACCTTTGTGCTGGTCAAGCGGTTGATGCCGCAAGTGAAGCCTGCCTGATCGAAAAGCCCCTTCTAAAAGAAGGGGCTTTTTTTATAACAAAGGTGACAGCAGCCTCGCCAGCGACTCGCGAATCCTCGCCAGCCTTGTTCGATTTTGATAATCCCCAAACGTAAATGGAATGCAGTCCTGCAAATCCGTTTCAAACAACTCTAGCAGTTTGCCTGCTTCTCCTTCGTCGTACAGAAAAGCACTGATTTCAAAATTCAGCCGGAAGCTGCGATTGTCGATGTTCGCCGTCCCGACCGCGGCGACTTTGCCGTCAACGACGATCGTCTTGGCGTGCAGGAAGCCGCGGTCGTACAGGTAGCACTCGACCCCGACTTTCAGCAACGCACCGAGATAGGACTGTGAGGCCCACTGCACCAGCGCGTGGTCGGCCTTGCGCGGAAGCATCAGCCGCACTTTCACGCCGGACAGCGCCGCGATGCGCAGGGCGTTGAGCACGTCCTCGTCGGGGATGAAATACGGTGTCTGCAGGCAGATGCTCTCCTTCGCTTCATAGATCAGCTTGAGGTAGCCGTTGCGAATGTGCTCCAGCTCCGAGTTGGGGCCGCTGGCGACCACTTGCACAGCCGTCTTGCCCACCGGGAGGATCGCCGGAAAGAAGCGCCGTTCCAAGCGCACCTCTTCCCCCGCCGCTGCAAACCAGTCGAGGAAAAACTGCCCTTGCAGCTGATAGACCGCGCTGCCGTTCAATTTCAGATGCGTGTCCCGCCAATAGCCAAACCGCTTGTCCAGCCCAAGGTATTCGTCCCCGATGTTAAACCCGCCGACAAAGCCGACCCGGCCGTCGATCACCGCCACTTTGCGGTGATTGCGAAAGTTCAGCCGCAGGTTGAGGTAGGGAATCTTCGAGGAAAAAAACGACCGGACCTCCCCGCCCGCCTCGGTCAGCCGCCGAAATGTGCGGCGCGAGATGCCGCTGGAGCCGACATGGTCGTAGATCAATTTGACCTCGACGCCTTCCCGCGCCTTTTGGATCAGCAGGTTGAGCAGTTTCATGCCGAGCTGATCCCGTTTGATCATATAGTACAGCAGATGCACATGCTGTTTGGCTTCGCGAATTTCGGTCATCAGGCTCTCAAACTTCTCCTGCCCGGATGAAAAGATCGTCACCGTGTTGTCCTGAGTCAGAAACGAGTAGTTGCTGACCAGATTGAGATGCACCAGCGACCGGTAGTCCTTCAGCCCCTGGTAGTTGTTCAAGTTGCTGGCTTGGATCGTGACGCCTTCGATCAGCTTCGACTCAGTGATGTTTTTCACCCGATACACTTTTTGCCGGGTCAAGTTCTGCCCGATAAACAGGTACAGCAAGAACCCGACGCCAGGCAACACAAACAGCACCAAGAGCCAGGCCCAGGTCGCCGATACGTTGCGCCGTTCCAAGAAAATGACCGCAAACGCAAAAAACACATTCAACAGCGGCAGCCACGTAAACACCGTCGGCGCCTCCGTCAGTCCCCACCCCATGCCAACACCTCTGTCAGGAAATCAATTTCAACCCCACTGCCGCCGCCAGCACCATGCTCATGTACAGCAGGCGGCGCCATTCTTTAGATTCCCCATAAAACAGCATGCCTAACAGCACGCTTCCGACTGTCCCGATCCCAGTCCAGACGGCATAGGCGGTGCTCATCGCGATCGACTCCATGGCAAGCGTCAGGAAGCCAAACGACACGAGGAATCCTACCACAAGGATAGCATAAGATTTCCAATCTTTCTGCCGATTCACCCGGTTCATCCCGGCCACGCCGACCACTTCGCCGATGCCTGCGAAGATCAGATAGATCCAGCCCATTACGCTTCCCCTCCTTTGGCCTGTTCAGGCTGCTTCTCCACGGTGACCGCTTTCAACCCCATCACGCCGCCGAGCAAGAGCAGGATCAGCAGCACTTTGGCGATGCGGAACGGCTCGCCAAACACGGCCATCTCCATGATCACCGTGCCCGCTGTGCCAAGCCCGGTGAAAACGGCGTACACCGTGCCGATCGGCAGCTGTTGCGAGGATTTGATCAACAGCCACATCGAGATCGCGATGGCGATCCCGGTTCCCGTCCATTCATTTGGCGTGTCGGCATGCTTCAGCCCCATCACCCACATCACTTCAAACACCGCTGCGACAAACACCATCAGCCAGTTGCGATTCATCTCCAGCCACTCCTTCTCCCCGGTTCATACAAAAAAGCCCGGCAGAATATCAAATTCGATATCCTCCCGGGCTTTTATCCCTCCGTGTACACCGCAAGCATGCCTGCTTGCCGTGCGTTCCCTCTTGGACCAGCCCGATTGAAAACCTTCCAATCGCGGAACCCTAGAGAACGAATGAACCATGCAATTTTCACTCTACTATAGCCACCCAAAACGCTCCTGTCAACCGCCCTTGACGGACAGTATGTTTCCTTTGTAAACTAACTACAAGAAGGAAACTAAACAGCACCCAAGGAGGGACTCTCATGGTTCCATCATTGTTTCTGGCCCACGGTTCGCCGCTGCTGGCCATTCAAGAGAATGAATACGCCCGATTCTTGACCTCACTCGGCGCTCAATATACCCCCAAGGCGATCGTCATCTTCACCGCCCATTGGGAAAAAGAGACTCTGACCGTGTCCTATCACAATGACGTGTACGAGACGATCTACGACTTCTACGGCTTCCCCGAAGAGATGTACAAAATCAAATACCCGGCAAAAGGCTCAACAGCAGTTGCCGACGATGTCATTGCCCGCTTTGCAGCAAACGGCATCGCCGTGCAAAAGGACCCCGCGCGGGGCCTCGACCACGGTTCCTGGGTGCTCTTGCGCCGCATGTACCCGAATGCCGACATCCCGGTCGTGCAGATTTCCGTCCACCCGTTTTTGCCGCCGGAAGATCAGTTTAAGATCGGGCAGGCTTTGCAAGGATTGGGAGCGGAAGACATCCTCGTCATCGGGAGCGGCGTCACCGTCCACAACCTGCGGATCATCAAATGGGATCAGACCGAGCCGGAGCCGTGGGCGGTCGAATTTGACGACTGGCTGATCGAGCAGTTCGCGGCAGACAACCGTGATGCCCTCAACCACTACGACACACAGGCACCGCACGCCCGTCTCGCCGTGCCGCGTCCCGAGCATTTCGTGCCGCTGTTCCTCGCCGCCGGGGCAGCCGATCCGTCTGCGAAGCCGCAAATCATCCACCGCAGCTATGAGCTGGGCACGCTGAGCTACTTGTCCCTGGCGTTTTAAACAAAAAAGGAGTTCTGCGCGTCTGCAGAACTCCTTTTCCTATTTCTTGAGCTTACCCCTGCGGAACTTCTTCCGCCTTCACAGTCTCTTTTTCCTTGCCTTTTTTCACCGGCGCGGAGAGCTTGATCTTGCCGGTAAAGAACGCGGCGATCAGACCGGCTGCGAGGAACCAGATCGACACTTCGAACACGTTGTGCAGCGAAGCGAGCAGCGCGTCTTTCAACACCGGCACAACCTGCGTCGAGAACATCCCAGCCACCTGCTCCGGCAGTCCGGCGAGGAACGTGTCGGAGAGCAGCGAGGAATACAGACCTTGCGGGTTGTTGTGCGCCATGTCGAGCAGAGCGGTGCCTTGCGGGCCGAAGCCTTGGAAGGTCGCATCGAGCTTGTTGCCGATCAGATCGATCGACTTGCTGTTGAACAGCGTGCCGAGGATCGCGATCCCGACCGTGCCGCCGATGGAGCGGAAGAACGTCGTCGCCGACGTGACCGTCCCGCGAATTTCCGCCGGGAACGATTCCTGCACGGCGATCCCGAGCGACGGCATGATCACACCCATCCCGGCGCCCATGATCACCATGTAGATGCTGGCGCGCAACTGCGTGGTATCCAGACCGAGCGACAGGAACAAGGCGAAACCGGTCAGCATGATCCCCATCCCGGCGATCAGCATCGGGCGCAGCCCGAACTTGAACAGGAGACGCGAACCGATGATCGAGGCGATCATCGAACCGATCATCATCGGCGTCATGACCGAAGCGGTCTCGGTCGGCGACATGCCGACGACGCCTTGCATGAACAGCGGGATAAACATCATCGCCCCAAACATGCCAAGGCTCATCAGGAAGCCGATGATGTTGACGGTGGTGAAGATGCTGTTCTTAAACAGCCCCATCGGAATCACCGGGTCTTTCGCCCGCAGTTCCACGATCACAAACGACACCAGCGAAACGACCGAGAGCCCAAACAATCCGAGGATCTCAGCAGACCCCCACTCGAACTTGTTGCCGCCAAAGGACAGCGCCAAGAGGAGCGAGACGATCCCGACGACGAGCGTCCCGATGCCCGCCCAGTCGATCACAACTTTCTTCTTCACATGCGCGTTTTTCAGACCTGCTGCGATGAACGCCATCGCCAGCACGCCAAACGGCAGGTTGATGAAGAAGATCCAGTGCCAATCCCAATGGTCGACAATCCAGCCGCCCGCCTGCGGACCGGCCAGCGACGACAGGCCAAACACGGCCATAAACAGACCTTGCATCTTCGCGCGCGACTCACCAGTCGTCAAATCCCCGATGATCGTCATCGCCAGCGGCATGAGAATACCGCCGCCCAAGCCTTGGATCGCGCGATAGATCGCGAGCTGCGTCATGCTCTCCGCCATCCCGCACAGAGCGGAACCGAGGATAAACACGGCCATCCCGATCAGGTAGATCACGCGGCGGCCAAACAGGTCGGCCAACTTCCCCGCGACCGGCACGACCGCCGTCGAGGTCAGCAGGTACGCGGTGGTGATCCAGGTCAGCAGATCCAGCCCGCCCAGTTGGCCGATGATCGTCGGCATTGCGGTCCCGACGACCGTCTGGTCCAGCGAAGCGAAGAACAGCCCCAGCATCAGACCGATGATCACAAGCGTCCGCTTGCGGCTCGGCTGTGTCAAATCCATTTTATCGGCAGTTGCTTCCACAGCATTGGTTGTCATTTCCCTCACCTCTTCTACATACGTTCATAATGACTGACGGGTCAGTCACCAGTCATGGCATGCAGAAATCATACAATGACCCACGGGTCATTGTCAATCACCAACCGACAAAGAGGCGATGTCAGTTTCTGACACCGCCGTCCGGCCAATCAATGATTGTGCGCATGCGGCTTCCCTCCGCCGCCGTTGCCTTTGACTTTTTTGCGCAATTTCCGTTTTTTGATGTCTTCCTGAATGCGCTTGTAATCCGCTTCATCCAGTTCCGACTCCGAGTCGGCCTGCCGGTCAAACGTGTATTCGCCGCCCTTCGTTTTTCCGCGGCCCATCTCGACTTGCTGCGCTGCCATCATCTTCTCATATTGGGTGGCCAGCAGCAGCGCTACCGAGTCCACCTCATCGCCCAGCCCGCCGATCTTGATGCCTTTTTCCAACTGCGGCACCATCTGCGTGGACAAGGCCGAGTTGGTTACCCATAGCCCGCCCATGCGGTTCCCCGTGTCAAGCCCTTCCTCATGGAAGTATAAGCGGCAGCCCATGCACTGGTATTTCGTGCCCGTCGGCAAATGATAGTCAAATTCGTTCCAGACCCCGCCTTGCTGAATGCGTATTTCCGCATGGCGTCCGTCAAATTTTACATCGACATCTGCCGGCACCGAAACGATCGCATCATCGTCCAGATAGAGTTTCAGCCGGTCATACAGCTTGAGCGCATGGCGCATCACATGGTCTTTCATCGCATTCTCGCGGGATGTCGATTCCAAATGATGCGACTCCAGCACGTCTGCGGCCAGGTCGAGGATGTCGTCCCGTCTTTCCAAGCCAAGGTCGTCGTCGATCTTGCGGTTTTCGGCGTTGATGTTTGTGGACATCACCACGCCGCCCTTATCTTTCGAGAGCGCAGCCTGCGCTTCGACGCCCTCCGGCAGCGAGTGCAGCAGCACGGTGGAGAGCTGCTTTTGAATCTGGGCTTCCTTCGATGTGTTTTTATCGTAGCTGAACTTGGCCAGATCATCGTCTTCCATGACCATCATCGGATTCTGCGGGCTGTTTTTGAAAATGAACTTCTTGTTCTTGCGTCTCAGGTGCTTGAGCATCTTCGAAGTCTCCCCGGAGCGCTTGGCAAATCCCGCCTTCGACTTCATCGACCGCACATAGCGTTTGGCCATCTCTTTGACCACCGCTTTCGGTTCATCGAGGATGTTAAACGTCTTATTCGCTTTGGCGACTTTGCCCCAGATCTCCTGCAGTTTCTCCTCATCGATCCCGGTGATTCCCATGTCCTGCAGTTCCGAGACGGCCATTTGGAACGTCCCTTTCGCCGTTTTGCGCATCGGTTTGGAATCGAGGTTGCGCATGCGCAGCCATGTGGTCGGATATTTCTTCTCTTCCTCTTTGCTGCTGCTCGGATCGTACGCGATCACCCGCTGAATCGGCGGCGTACTCTGCGCGGATTGCTGCGCCCGGAGCAGCTGCGTCACAGCGCGGTTGCCGAGCGTCTTTTGCAGTTGTAAGATCTTCAGCTGGGCGGCATGTCCCGCACCCCATGTCTGACTGGCTGCCCCTGTACCCGGCTTCGTAACGGCCGGTTTGCTTCCCGTGCGTCTGCTCCCCGTCTCCAGCATCGCGCTTTTCCTCTAGCTGCGCATGTCCGGCACGCCGTCCGGACATGTGCTGTGTTCGAGCAGAATGCTGCGGATCTCCTCCGACATCTTCACCGCTTTTTTGTCGTTAAAATCATACCCGAGCAGCGTCGCTCTCCCGCGCGCCACCCAGTTGCCCTGCTCGTCGGCCATCGCGTGTTCGACTTCGAAGCTCGACGAGCCGAGCTTGCCGACCCAGGCGTAGACGGTCAGCTTTTGCGCGTACACCGCTTCGGACAGAAAATCGCATTTGGTCGATGCGACGATCAGGTTCCAGTTGTGCGTGTCGAGCTCCGGATTAAACACGCGGAATAACTCCTTGCGGCACTCCTCAAAATATGTAAAATAAACGGCATTGTTCACATGCCCCAATGCATCGCAGTCATTAAAGCGCACCGCTACTTCCAGTTGATACACAGACAATTCCTCCTTAGGTGATGGTTGTCTCTCTATTCTACCCTTTATGCTACAATAACGGTTAGTCATCTCATCAAGAGGAGCCCCCCAATGTTCTCATTACGCGCTTTAAAAACGTACAACTACGCTTATTTCTCCCTGCTTTCGCTGTTCATCTCCTTTCTGCCCGTCTACCTCTCCGAACGAGGCGTGACGGCAGGCGAGATCGGAGCCATCATCGGCACCGGGTCGCTGATCGGCATTCTCTCCCAGCCGTTCTGGGGCTATGTCAGCGACCGCACCCGCACCGTCAAAAAAGTGCTCCTGTTCACACTCGGACTTTCCGTGCTGCTCGGCACGACCGCTTTTTCCCTGCCTCAAGGGGTCTGGCTGTTTGTGCTGATCGCGCTGCTCTATTTCTTTTACCTGCCGACCGACCCGCTGACCGAAAGCATGAACTACCGCCTGTCCGAGCGGATGGGCGTCTCCTTCGGTTCGGTGCGGATGTTTGGCGCAATCGGCTATGCGTCGACATCACTGATCGCCGGAGCGGTGTCTACTTATTTAGGAATCGGCAGTTTCGCCTGGCTGTTCTTCGGCTATGGCACATCAGCGCTGCTAATCGCTTTGCTTTTGCCCGATGTGACGGCGAACTCGCAGAAGTTTGCTTTAAAAGACTTCCTGACCTTCTTGAAAAACCGCGAGACCTTGATCTTCCTCGGACTGGTCATGATCACCGCCCTGCCGCACCGGATGAACGACAGCTTCCTCGGCGTCTACCTGCACAGCCTTGGCGCTTCGACCGGACAGATCGGGGTGGCGTGGTTTGTGGCGGCGGTCAGCGAGATCACCTTTTTCGCCCTGTCCGCCCGGCTGCTGAAAACGGGCAGCGAAAAAAAGTGGATCGCCTTCGCCGCGCTGCTCTACACGGTGCGCTTTCTGCTCTGCGCCCTGCTGCCGACTCCGCTGGCGGTGATCCTGCTGCAACTGACCCAAGGCGTGACGTTCGTCATCTTCTACACCGCCTCACTGCAATACCTCAACCGCACCGTCCCGCCGGAATGGCAGGCGACGGGGACGACGCTTTTGGCGATTCTGTTCTTCGGCGTCTCCGGCATGGTCGGCTCGTGGCTTGGCGGCTGGATCTTCGACTGGCTGGGCGGGCCTGCGCTGTATGGCGTGATGGCAGCGCTGTCCTTTTGCGGACTGCTGTATGCGGCGGTCACGCGCAAATAAAAAAGAGCCGACATCTACTCGCTTAGATGTCGGCTTTTATATTGACGATTTCCGCCAGCGCCCGTTCCAGATACTCGTTGACATGCTCATTTTCCGTGCCCGGCGTCATGACGATCAGTTTGACATGGTAGTCTTCGTATTCTTCGACCAAGTCCCTGATCTGGCGCGGGTACATCGCCCAGACTTCATGCACCGGGCGCGTCCGTTCGATCAGGCGCCGGTCGCCGCCGTCGGTCAGGAGATGGGTCGATGCCGAATCCCGGAAATACGAAATGATCTGCCCTGTCGTATACGGCGTCGGATAGCCGGACGGATTCCAGAACTTGTTGCGCCCTGCATTCGGACGGTACTTAAACTCCAAAATCAGCGAACCGGCATACACGTCCTTGTGGTAGACATCGATCCGGCCGTCCGGCTTGTTGTGCGCCGAAGCCAGCATGTGCAAAGGATGCTCGTTCGGATCGGGGTGCGGCTTGTGCGGAATGCGCGCATTAAACACATGATGCAGCCGCACATCGCCTTTTTGCAACACGATCTTCGTCCCGTCCGGCAGCATCGGGATCAAGATCCGGCTGCCTTGGAAATCCTGATCGAACACCCAGCCCGCGGCCGGTTCGTAGCCGAGGTTGTCGATCAGGTATCGGGTCACCTTGAGGTAACACCACATCTCATACATCAGATCGCTTTTCTTCCACTGGTAGGCGTAGATCGTGTCGAGGCTGACTTCGTACGTTTCCGACTTCAGCTCGCGGTAGAGCTGATAAAACGTGCGGTAGCGCGGATCGAGCGTCAGCACCGGCGTCACTGCGGTCGGGAGCTGGGCCGGCACCTCGCCGTACCACTCTGCCGACTCCAGCAATCGGAGTCCGCTGCGCATCTGGGCGATCTTCGTTTCGAATTGGACGATGCCTTCTGCGACCTGCTTTTTGGCGCGGATGTAGGCGTTCATCTTCCACTTGCCGCCCGTGCGGCCTTCGTTGTCTTCGTCGCGGTAGTGGCTGACTTCCTCCAGCAGCGCCGCCCGGTAGCGGGCAAACGAGTCGGCGATCTCTTCAAGATAGCGGGCGACCAGAAGGCAGATGTGCTTCACCCAGTGGTTTTCCGGCAGGCGGTAGTTCAGCTCGCGGACCGGCGTTTTGAGATCGCGCCGCTCCGGGTGGGTCAGCTTGGCCCGGACCGATTTTTCATCGATTGCCTTTGCCCGTTCCGGCGGGACGAGCTGGTAGTTCTTTTCGATCCGGTAGTTCGCCCGCTTCTTCACATCCTGCAGCGCCCCAAGCAAAGCCTGGTAACGATTGCGGATCACCACAAAGCGGAACAACTGCTCCGGCGGCAGATGCTTCAGAAACGGGTCGCCTGCGCCCAGATTGCGGCGGATCAGATCTTGCGCCAGACCGCGCATCTCCGCCTCCAACTCGTCGCGCATCACTTCCCATTCGGTGAACTTCAGCTCTTTGGGGATGATCATGATCATCGAATGGTAGGTCTGCCCAAACGCCTCGACCCGGATGCGGTAGCCGCCCGGAATCAGCGGGTAGAAGTCGGTCTCTTCGGTGATCACCTTGTACAGCAGTACCTTTTCCTCATCCGGACGCAGAAACAGCGCGCGATGCTCGTCCATCTCAAAGCCAACCCGCATATCCGAGACATCAAAAAAATCGATATACAGCCGCGCCTGCGGATCGTTGCAGGAAAACGTCACCTCCAGATCAAGGTTCTCCATGACCTTGGGCGCGTCATCAAAATCCTGATGCGGGGTGGTGAAAAAGTTCTCCACCGCCACTTCGCCCACCTGTTGAGCCTTGCGATCCCATTGGTGGAACACCAGGCGAAACGGCAGATTAGAGTGTGTAGCCATTCAACTTCAGCTCTCTCCCTTTTTGTCGTAACACCTTGCGCGCTTCCGTGAAGTGGGACAGGTTGGCATTTTGATCGAACAGCTTAAGCAGTTGGCTGTTCTCCAGTTCGTTCGCTTTTTCATCATACAGGCCGATCAGCGGGTTCAGGAGTTCTGCCGGCCCGCGCAGCTTGGTCATGATCCGCTGCACGATCTGCAGGTCAAACGCTTCCGGGCGGGTCAGCGCCTGGCGCTGCGGCAGATGTTTCAGGTAGTTGTCGATCTGGCGGACGATCCGCGGCCCAAAGCCCTGTCCGCGCGTCTGTTCGAGCAATTGGTGCAGCTCCCAGAAGAACGCCGTCTCCTCCGAGGTGAGCATCAAGGCATCCGAGCCGGTTTTGATGTTGCGGAAGTCTTTCAGCGTCCATTCCCGGTCGTTGCGCTTCGAGCTGACCTCGCGCACTTCCAGCAGTTGCTGGAACGGCAGCACCTCCAGCGTGATCACATTGGCGCGGTCTAAGACCTTATCGGAAAAATGGTAGGTCGATTCGTCGATGTTGACCGTGCCGACAAACATCACGTTGTCCCCGATCGTCACTTCCGGCGGGTATTCTTTGGAGTTGTACAGGCGCTGCGCTTCGTTGTACAACTGGAGCTTGCGGCGACCCGGTGAAGCTTCCAGCACCGAGAGGAATTTGGAAAAATAATGTTCGACGCGCGAGAGGTTCATCTCGTCGAACGCCACCACATACAGCTTGTCCCGGTTTTTCTCATCCTCGGCCGTCACCAAGGTGTCGATCAAGCGCGAGTCGCCGGGGCGGTACACATTGTGGATCGAGTCGACATAGCCGATCAGATCGGCATCGTCTGTCCACGACGGGCTGACCGGGATGATGCGCAGCTGTTCCGGGTCGAGTCCCAGCGCCTGCCCGTAGACTTCGACCAGCCGCGATTTCCCTGTGCCGGACATCCCGGCCAGGATGACCAGCGTCGACGATTTCATCGCCGTGTGGAAGTTGATCAGGTCACGCTCCGAGTACAGCAAGCCGCGGTTGGTCGCCGTTTTGATGAAATCATTGATAAACTGCTCCTCGCCTGCACTTCCCGCATTGGCTTCCCCTTTCGCCGCTTCCTCACTGCGCACAGCAGGTGCGGGGCTGACCGGCTGGACTTTCTCCTCAGCCTTGAGCGGCTGCTCCGCTTCCGCTGCCGGTTCTTCCGCCTGAATGGGCTCCAAAGCGTTGTCCCGGGTCAGCGCCGGAGCATCCAGCAAAGCGGACTCCATCTTTTGATAGATGTCGCTGCCCACAAACAAAATCTCCTGCGATGGATTCAGAATCGAATCTTCAAACCACTCTTCATTAAAATAGGTCACGCGCAGTTCCTCAAAAATGAACGAAAAGCCGCCAAATGCATAACGGTGGCGGTCAAACAGGCCGACCAGCTTAAAGTTGCTTTCCTCGTCCATCCAGATCACAAAAGGCGGCGTGTCGGCCGTCTCTGTCGAGACCCCGTCCACGCGGCCGACGAATTTGTCATCCCAGAGCTTTTGCATAAAATCCTCAAAGCTCGCCGGCCCGTTATCCGTCTCTGCGCTGAAGATCGGCACCGGCGTGTAGACGCTTTGTTCTGTAAATCCATCCGGCTTGCGCACATAGCGCACATCGGCAATCTTGTAATTGTCGCCGCTGCGCCGGGCTTTAAAGACCAGCAGTTTGTCATCAAACCAATCGTACGCATTGTCACACCGTCGTTCCTGATGCGAATAGGCCATCACATCGACATCTTCAAACCCCAATGGCTCAATGTCTGAAGAGTATCCGGCAAATAGAGACGTGTTGGGGAAATTGTCCGGCGGGTGGGAAATGAGTTTGATATTAAACTGCACTGCTTCTTGATTGTTGATAAAAATACAACGGGGCTTGGCGATCTTTTCCCGCACATAGTCATCTGTGGCCAGCATCCCGACCAGGTCTACCTCATACTTTTTATACATAGCTGCACCTCTTACAGTTGTTTTTTCAATTCGATAATATCTCTCATCTCGCGCAACTTGTCTTTCGGGACCAGACTGCGCACCAGGCGCTGTTCGGTCATGCGCAAGTCATTGCTCAACATCCACACCTGCTGCGCCCGCTCCAGCAGTCCGTCCCCGATCTGCCGTTGCAGATCACTCGGTGTGACATAGGCGAGGTCATATGCGTTCGACTGCAGCCGGCCGGCCCACTCCGCATCGCTCACGATCACAATCGGAGTACGGTCGGTGCGCGGGGCTGCAGGTGCCGGATCGAGTTGGATCGGTGCCCGTTTCGGTTCGGGTGGCGGCGTTGTCGCGGCGGCATTGTTGATCGTCTGTCCCTGCTGTTCTTTCGATTGACGCAGCGCGTTTTCCAGTTCGATGATCTTCAGAGCTTGTGCGGCGATCTTGTCTTTCTTTTCCGCCGCCTCGCGTTTTGCCGCGTCGCGCTCTGTGGTCAGCGCCCGCCTTTCCTGCTCCACGCGCTGCAAGTCGGCTTTGGCCTGTTTCAGCTCCTGTTTGAGCTGGGAGTTTTCGCTCTGCAGATTCGCACGCTGTTTGTCCCATTCTTTGCGGTCTTTTTCGCGGTTTTCCTTCAGATCCTGGAGCTTCTTCTCCATCCGCCGCAGTTTCCCCGCGTCCTCTTGCGCTTCCGGCTCGGTCTCCCGATTTTCCGTTTCGACAGCAGGCTCGGCCTCTTCGGCTTGCATGGGTGACTGTGCCTGGTAACGCTCCCAGAGATCGAGGCCTTTGATCCGCACGATCTCGTCTTCACTGGCAAACATATGGCAGACAATCAGCGGAACATCGTAGACACTCTGTTCCTCAATCGCATCCATCACTTCCTCGACAGACAGATGGGTATAATCCACTTCAAACTTCTCGTCCTCGCCGATCTTGTTCAAGCAAAACTTAACATGCCTTAGATTATTTGGCTGCAGCAACTGCGAAATCATCGCGGCTCGCGGCGGTTTGCCTTTGCCTTTGCGATACCCTTTCAGTTGCACGAGAGGGAAGTCGCAAAACTCACGTAGATTTTCATCTTTTACCGCATCCAGTACCTCTCTCCATAACGCCTTTGGGATGTCCAACTGCGAATTCCCCTTTCTATCAATGTTTGCCTATACTAAGAGTACCACTTTCTTCAGCCACAAAAAAGGAGCCGCAACGGCTCCTGCTGTCCTTATTTCCCAAATTTCCCGGCGTAGAAATCATCAAACGCCTGCTTGATCTCTTCCCGCGTGTTCATCACAAACGGCCCGTGCTGTACGACCGGCTCACGCACCGGTTCCCCGGCGTAGAGCAAAACTCGCAAAGAGCTTGTCGCGGTGACGACGATCTCACTGTCGCCCGCCTCGGCACGGTCCAGCCAGAGCACCTGATTTTTCACGCCGCGCGTCTTGTCTTTGCCGAACTGCCCTTCGCCTTCCAGCACGTAGAAAAATCCATTGTAGCTGCCCGGCAGGTCCTGCGTGACCGACGCGCCCGGCTCCAAAAACAGCTCGACCATCGTCACCGGCACATGGTTGAGCGTCTCAGCTGCAACCCCTTTTGACGAACCGGAGAAAACGCGGACTTTTGCGCCCGGCTCTTCGCGCAAAGGCATGTTGGCCGACTTGAGATCCTGATAGCGCGGATCGGTCAATTTCTTGGTGCTCGGCAGGTTCACCCACAGCTGCAGGCTGTGCACCGTTTCGCCTGGCAGCGGATCTTCGGAGTGCAGCACGCCGCGCCCCGCCGTCATCCACTGCACGTCGCCCGGTTTGAGAATGCCGAGTCCGCCGTTGTTGTCTTCGTGTTTCAGCTTGCCTTCGATGACATAGGTCACCGTCTCCAGTCCCCGATGGGGGTGGAAATCAAACGTGCCCTGCTGAAACCAGTCTTCCATCATGATCAAAAACGGATCAAAATCCGCCCAGCGTCCCGGCTCCAGCACCTGTCCAACGCGCAGGTGCGGTCCGCCGCCCGCTCGGGTGATGACATCATATACTTCGCGAATGCCGCGCTGTGTAACCTGTTCCAAGATGACCACTCCTTTATGGTAAAATATACCCGAAAAAGAAGGAGGGTATCAAGTTGGCACAGAAAACGAAGTTCAAAGGAGCCATTCCGCTGATCATGGTGGAAGATCTCGACGCGGCGATGACGTTCTACACCGAGAAGCTTGGCTTCAATGTGGCGTTTGTCTCCGAATGGGAATACAACGGCGTCGAGCGTGACGGCGTACAGCTGCACCTTGGCAAAGACAAGGCAAATCCGGTCACCCCCCACGGTGTCCACCTGTACTTCCACGTGGAAAGCGTGGACGCACTGCGCGAAGAATTTCTCGCCTCGGGCGCGATCACCGAAGAGGTCAAAGTGGTCGACCAGCCCTACGGAAACCGCGAGCTGTATGTCAGCGACCCGTTTGGCTACCAGATCGGTTTTTACGAATAAGAAAATAAGAAAAACACCACAGTGGCAGGCGAACTGCTCCCGTGGTGTTTTTTATATGCTTATGCCGTTGCGCTTTGCTTCATCTGCGCATTCTTGCGCTCGGTGCGCACCACGTTCCAAAGGACGACCAGCAAGACGACCAGCTGCGGCACGGTGGTTTCCCACGTGGCGTAGATGCCGAACGACGGCGCTTGAAGCAGCGCGTCCGACAGATGCGACGGCAGCTGTCCCGACACTTGCAGCGCATGGACGCTGACGCCGATGAACTTAAAGGCGAGGTAGTAGAGCAGCAGACCCGCGACGAGGAAGAACGGACGGATCGGAATCCGCGCGCTCAGCTTGAGGATCGCAAACGCGATCACCGCCAGCAGGACCAGCGCGCCGCCGATGCCGATCAACAGCTGCGACATGGCAATGCTTGGCGCCATGCCGAGGTAGAAGATGATCGTCTCCGCCCCTTCACGCAGCACGGCCAGACCTGCCGTCGCCGCCAGCGACCACAAAGCCCCTTTCGCCAGCACGTTCCCCAGCGTTTTTTCAATAAATTGGTTCCAGACCTTGAGGCTCGACTTGCTGTGCAGCCATGCACCGACAGTCAGCATGAAGACGACGGCGATGATGCCGGTGTAGCCTTCGATCAGCTCGCGGGAGCTGCCCGCTGTCGCTTGCGACAAGACGAGGCTCAGCACGACCGCCAGCACGCCGGACAGCACGATGCCCGCACCGGCGCCCGACCAGACCCACTTGCGCTTGTCGGCGTTGCCGCTTTTATTCAGGAATGCAAGCAGGGCGGTGATGACGAGGATCGCTTCCAAGCCTTCGCGGAACAGGATCAGCCCGGCATCCCACGCCGTGTACGACGCCGCTTCCGCATACGGCTCCAGCTCGGTCTGCAAGTCGCGGATCATCGCGTCCGCCTTGGCCAGATCGGGCGGCGATGAGAGCAACAGGCTCGGCACGGAGGTCATTTTCGTTTCGATCCGCGCGTACGCTTCCGGCGAACGGGTCAGAACTTGCCCTTCGACAGACGGCCAGGCGGTGATGATCTCATCCAGCTTCGCCGCCGCGTCTGCTGCGCGCTCCTCCTGCACATCGGTCAACGCGCCGCTGAGCAGTTGCTGCAGGTCGGCGATCGAACGGGTCTCCCCAGCTGCTGCGTCATCCGCCTGCACGTTGCCGGCGATGTAATCTTCGAGCAGCTTGATCACTTCGTTCAAGCTCGCCTTGGCTTTTTCCGCATTGGGCGGTTCGGTGTTCAGCGCGATGCGCGCGCCGCTGATCTTCGTTTCCACTTTGCCGTACAGCCCGGCGTTTTCCTTGCGCAGCGGGCCTTCCGCTTTCGCCCAGCCGCTGATAAACGAGCTGTACGCCGCCTTCGCCGCTGCAAAGTCGCCCGCTTCCGTGGCGGACAACGCTTGGTTGAGGTGCGGCAACAGCGCCTTTACATTTTCCTTGGCGCTCGCCCCGCCTTGTTCCGTTTCGTGGGACGTGACGTATTCGTCGACCGCTTTGGCCAGCGCGGAGACCGCTTTGTAGGCGGCATCGCGTTCAAACGGCGTTTTACCCGCCGCCGTTTCGGCTGCGCTCAGCGCGTCGCTGACCGCTTCGCCTTGTGCAGACGAGTCTTTCGCGTCCGCCCAAAGCGTCTTCATCTCAGCCAGATCCGCTTTTGTGCGGTCCCAGTCATCGCCGCCCGCATTGACCAGCGCGTCGCTGGCCAGCGCGATCAGCTGGTTGTCCTGCGGGGTCGCCGCATACGTTGCGGTCGCGGTGAAGAGCAGCAGGCAGATCAGTAGAGAAGAAAGCAATGATTTCAAATTCATGTCCGCTCGCCCCCGTTTAGAATAAAGTCTCGCCGATGCAGCCGCCCGCTTTGGCACCGGGCAGGACGGCAAAAATAGCGCTGCCGACGTGCACGATGTACTCGTTGAGTTTGTCTTGAGCAGCCAACGCTTGCTGCATCGGGATAAATTGACGGCGGGGGTCACGGTTGAAGCAGATGAACAGCAGCCCGGCGTCCAGTTGGCCGGTCTTGAGGTCGATGCCGCTGGAATACGAGTAGCCGCGGCGGTGAATCTTCACTTTGCCGCCCATGTTCGCGACGGCGACGTGCGAGTTCATCGGGATCATGAGTTTGCCCTTGTCGTCTTGTTTTGCAAAATCAAGCGGAGCGAATTCGTCCTTCTCGCCCAGCGGCGCACCGCTGTCACGGTGGCGTCCGAATGTCGCTTCCTGTTCATTGAGATGCGTGCGGTCCCAGACTTCGATCCGCATGCGGATGCGGCGCATGATCATGTACGTGCCGTCGGCCATCCAGTTTGCGCCGTCAGCCTGCGTAGCCCAGACAATGTCGTCAGCAACATCTGCCTTTTTCACGTCCGGGTTGTTGGTGCCGTCTTTGAAGCCGAGCAAGTTGCGCGGCGTCGACCCGTTCGGGTCGGCCGTGCGCGTGCGCTGGAAGCCGTCCTGCACCCAGCGCAACACCGCCTTGCCGCGCGCGATCCGCGCCAGGTTGCGCAGCGCGTGGAAAGCAACTTGCGGGTCGTTGGCGCAGACTTGCACGGCGATGTCGCCGCCCGTCCATTCCGGCTGCAGTTCATCGCCGCCAAACGCAGGCAGGTCGACGAGCGCAGCGGGACGCTTGCTCCCGAGGCCAAAGCGGCCGTCAAACAGCGATGCCCCAACGCCAAACGTGATCGTGATGCCGGCCGCGTTCAGCCCCATCGCTTCGCCGGTGTCGACCGGCGGGAGGATCGGGTTGCCGCTCTCATCGCCGACTCCTTGGCCTTGGGCGAGCTTCGCGGACGCTTCCGTCCATTTTTGGAACAGCGTGCGCAGCGCCCCAAGGTCGGTGGTGGTGACGTCAAACGCGCCGAGGCAGATAAAATCCTGCGCCGGCGTGACGATGCCCGCCTGGTGTTTGCCGTAAAACGGCACGGTGTCGCCGGCCGTTTGCGCATCGGCTGCTTTGGCGGAGTCTTTCAACATGCCCGTTCCGGCCAGCACGCCGGTCAGTCCCCCTGCTCCGAGCAAAAGCCCGACGCCACCAGCGGCGCCGAGCTTCAGCATGTCACGTCGGGAGATGGGCTTTTGCAACAAGTCGTCTTTTGTTGCGTCGCTCATCGTTTAGCCCTCCAGTACAGTGCCCATCTGCGAAAGCGGTTCGGCCAGTGCGTCGACCGCTTGGCTGAGCTTGGTGGTCTGTTCCTTGCTCAGTTCGGTGTACAGCACATACCCGTCGCCTTTGCGGTATGGAGCAAGCGCGTCTTCCAGCGCGGTGAATTGTTTGTCGATCTCCGTAGCCAGAGCTGCGTCTTTCTTCTCCAACTGCGGGCGGATGACTTTAAAGATCTCCTGTGCGCCTTCCACGTTCGCCGCGAAATCGTACAGGTCGGTGTGCGAGTAGCGTTCCTCTTCACCGGTGACTTTGGTCGAGGAAACTTCGTTGAGCAGTTCCACCGCGCCGGTGACGAGCAGGTTGGCGTCGATCTCCACGCTTTCCACTTTGACGCGCAGCAGTTTCACGTCTTGGAGCAGTTGGTCGGCGACCGCTTCCTGGCCTTTGACGCTGTTGTCGACCCACAGCGCCTTCTCCAGCTTGTGGAACCCGCGCCATTCGTTGTCCGGCACGTCGTTCTCACGAGCGTCGATCCACGGGTCAAAGTCGCCCAGAGATTCGGCGATCGGCTCGATGCGTTCAAAGTACATGCGGGACGGCGCGTACAGCGTCTTCGCTTTTTCAATATCGCCAGCTTTCACCGCTTGGGTGAACGCTTCGGTCGCTTTTACAAAATCATCAGACTGTGCGATGACAAACTTGCGGTATTCATCAACCACGCCGTTCAGGTCGGCAGCAGCAGCGGGCTGTTCCTGTTTCACCGGTTCCTGCACAGCAGCCGGTTCCTTCTCCGCGCCGCAAGCGCCCAACAATACAGAAGTGCCGATCAACAGAGCCGGCAGCGTAACTTGCATCTTTTTAAACATGGTACACCCATCTCCCCATCCACGATCTCGTTCATTGAAAATCATTCTCACTAATCCTACACCCATTCTGTCCTGCTGACAATAGGATTTTTTAGGGACGTTATCATGTACATCTGTACTAAAATTACAAATGAAGAAAAGGAAAAAGCTTCTGAAACTAGACGGTCGTCGTTTCAGAAGCTTGTTGATTCGATTCCCGCACCGTCCACAGCATCAGCAGTGTGAGCAATACGGTGACACCGCCAAACGCCGCAAATAGCCAGGCGACATTGGCTTCCCCAACTGCGGAGACGGAAGAGGCAGCCAGCGTTGTACCAAGCGGATAGCCGAGTGCAACAAATGCCGAGGAGACGGTGAACACTCGGCCCATCATCTCCGCCGGAACGGTCAGCTGCATCAAAGTCCGAATGTAGATCATCGCCGGAGCGGATGTAATACCGGCGAGCACCAGAACAAACACCGCCCAAAGCAGGTTGCCTGACACTGCCAATAATCCGTAGGCCATCCCGTGCGCAGCGATCGAGAGAAAGACCAGATTGCGCAGCGCTGGCTTTTCAACTTTTATTGCCCCGGTCACAAAAGAGCCGATCACGATCCCGACAGACAGCGTCGCCATCAACAGCCCATAGCCGCTGGCTTCTACCGACAGATGATGTGAGCTGAAGATCGGCAGCAGCGCAGAGGAAGTGCCCCAGATGAGCAAGTTCCACAGCAAGTTGACCGCCACGACGACTCGTATCACCTGCGACTTGAGGAGAAAGCCGACCCCTGCGCCCAACTCCTGCCGCCACAGTTGGAAACGTCCACCAACCGTCTTTTCTCCAACGACTTCCCTGCGTTTCGTTCGCGCTTGTGGCGGCATTGCCGCGTAGTACAGGCCGGCCGAAGCAAAAAACGTCAGCGCGTTCAGCAGATACGCCATCTGCATTTCCCCAAACGCCATCAAAATCCCGCCAATTACCGGCCCCAGCGACAGCGCCAAGTCAAACTGAATATTCATCAACGAGTTCGCCTGAATCAGCCGTTCCTTCGGCACCGTTTCCGCAATAATCATATTCGTCGCCGCTTTCGTCACCGGAGCCAGCGAGGAAGACAGTGCGATCAGCAGCATAAACCACGCATAACTCACCCCGCCCTCCAGCGGAACGATCATCAAAAACAGAAACAGCCCACCGCTGATCAGATTCGACAGCACCGCAAACAATATCGCGGGCACCCGATCCAAAAACACACCAAACAGCGGTGCAGCCAAAAACTTGGGGAACTCCAAACAAATCAATGTCATCGACAGCAAAAACGGGCTCCCCGTCTGCTGATACACCATCCAGACCAGCGATACCATGATCACCGCATCGCCAATCCCCGACAGCAGCGAACCGCTCCAAAGAGAAAGAAACCGCCAGTTTTGAAGCATTTGTCCGTAAACTCGCACCTGGCTCATCGGCTCTCCTGCCTTTCGATGATTTCCTCTTTTATCTCCAAGGCAGATTTATGGAACACCAGCAATTTCGCCAGCGGATCGCCTTTGCGAATCAAATGTTGACGTTTTGGCTCGAATGCGATTCCGAACCCCAGCCCTTGGTTAAATTTCGCCAGCGATTTCGCAAACAACAATCCCGGATGCACCACAAAATTCTCTTCTCCCTCGAGCGGTTGTATCAGCAGCACGTAATCATCAGGAATCTCAATTCCCCAGCCCATGCGCCATTCAAATGTCCGTTCCCCATTCGGCAAAAACAGCCCCTGCCACATCCCGTCCACCAAAGCCTGCTGCACTTGAAACCATCCCGCAGGCTTAATCCCCAAAAACATGTTGTCACGCGCCATCCAAAAATCAATTCCGAGCATCCTGCCCACCTCGTGGACATCTTCACTGCTTCCTTTAATCTGAACTTCTTCTACCGGGAAAATCTCAATGTTGATTGGCGAGTAAATGGTCCATCCGATTTCCTTGCCCATGCGGTATGGATAGCAGGCGCCTTTAACCCGCTCCTGAACCAGCCATCTTCTTGCGTTCATTTGGCTTTCGACTCCCTGAACTTTTTCTTTTTTCGGCGGCATGGCCCAATCGTGCAATTTGAGAAATCTCACCAAGGACATATTCATTTCTCCTTATCTAAGAATGAAAAGAGAGGCGCACCAAGGCACCTTGCGCCTCCCTTCTTTCCGAGCTTTATTGCGTGATGACGTTTTGCTGTTTCTCTGTGTCCGACTTGCCGTACATCATCGGATCATATATGTTTACCGAGCAAGGGCCAAGACCCGTTTTGATAATGCCTACCGCTTCTTTTTCTTTCAGATCGATCACGGTAAGCGCATTTGCTTTCTCGCGAAGCGACGCGGTACCGATGTCACGGGCAAATGCCGTAACATACATCGTGCGCTCGATGGAGTCTAACCTCATACCGCGCGGAGTCGGACCAACTTCGATCTGCTTCTCTTCCGTCCAGTTGTGTTTGTCGACCACACTGACCGTGTTGCTTGCTTCACAGCTGACATAGACGTAATGGTCATCCGGGTCAGGCATCACGCCGCGCGGCCCGAAACCGACCGGGATCTCCGTTTGCAATTCCATTGTGAGCAGGGAGATCACAGATAAAGTGTGACGGTGAGTGTTTGCCGTGTATACGTACTGGTTATCCCAATCCGCACAGGCATGATAAGGCTTTGCATCCTGCCCAAGTGCGATTTTAGAAACTACTTTCGAGTTTTGAATATCCTCTGCAATCTCAAGGATCGCCACTGCATCATCTCCCCACAGCGGCACGCAGGCAAATTTGCCATTTGGGGTAATGGACAAAGCACGCGGATTGTTGCCGACTTCGATACGGGTAATCTCTTGTCGACGTTCAGTGTCTACAATGGAAACGTCATCCGACCCGGAATTGGAAACAAAGAGATACTTGCCATCCGGAGTCATCGTCACACCGCGCGGAGCCATCCCGACAACAATGCGGGTGACTTCTCTGTCCTCCAAAAGATCGATGACAGAGACGGTATTGCCTGCACAGTTCGAAACATAGCCATAGCTGCCTTGCGGATCGATGATCATACAGCCGCGCGGGCTGCCTCCAATCGGAATTCGACCGAGTTCTTTCTGGTCGGCCAGATCAATCACCGAGATGTCATTTGAATCTGTGTTTGTTACGTAAGCGAGTTTTTTCATTTGTTTACCACCCAGCCTTTAGTTATTAGCGATCGCTTACTATAACCTATTCACTATTATATTTTAATATCACAACACGAACAAGAAAAACTTATAAACGTTCAAAAACGTTAATTCACTTTCTAACAAGTTACTCCACAACAGCTTTCAAAACTCTTTCCACAAGACGTGTGACTTCTGAAGGTCGCTTGTAAAACATTTCCTCGACACGCTGCAGCAGTTCTTTTTGCTCAGTGGTGAGCGCCTTGTGATGAGAAAAAAGCATTTCACAAACCTGCTGCACCGTCTCGATGGAAACGTTTTGTTGCATCATGGCTTCAAGTTCTGTTTCAGACAATCCAATACGAGTTGCAAACTGCTTCTTTGTATCACCATAAGCTTCACGAAGGATTTCAATCATCGAGATCGAATCTCCGTTGCATTCTTCTTGGTCGGGTTCATACCCGATCTCGTGAAGCAATACTTCATATGGAATCCCTAATGGCTTGGCTAACTTCCGCAAAATGTTCCGCGTCGGACCCCCGCGACCTCTTTCTCCGCGTTCCAACATGGACAAATAGGAATCTGAGCATCCTGCATACAAGGCCAACTGCCGAATCGTCATCCCTTTTGCCTCCCGCTTCTCCCTCAGATACTCCCCAAACTCCATGTTGTCACCTCTCGTTCTCTAGTTGCTAACAAAATCATATCCATCTGAATAAATTCCATCAATGATGTATTGCCTTCTACTTCGAAGTTTTGCACACTCACCTAAGAAGAGTAAAAAGAAAAGAGGAAAGCACATCCACCGCGTGAAAAATAAGAACATGCGTTCTCATATAGCATATCCCAATCGCACCTCCATTACAACTATTGTTTCATTAATCAACAAATTCGGATTTACGTGTTTGTTAAGCAAGACTTCCCGAAAACAAAAACGCCCTGCTCTCAGACCACCCAAAGAGCATGACGTTTTCTCTTGTAAGCACTAGCACTCAATTCCTAGATATTGCTTCAACTTCTCTTTTCCTCTAACAGTGATTGTAACCGTCCTACTGCCATCTTTTTTCTGAATCCACTTCATCTCAAAAAGACGCTCAGCAATGCCTGCTCCCAAAGCCCCGGCAAGATGATAGCGACGCTCGCTCCAATCCAGGCAAGGTTTGGCGAAATTTCTGCGCCTGTTTTGCAGTTCCCGCCAATCAACACCCCATTCCTGCAGGTGCGCCCCTCCCCTCTCCGTTACTTGATAGCCTTGTTCTGATTCGATCAACCACTGATTGTCTAGAAGTGCTTGGGTCAGATCCACACCGAATTGTCCCGCCAAGTGGTCGTAGCAGGTGCGTGCCGTTCGCAGTTTTTCCAGTTCTGCAGACTGACGCAAGGATCGCACTTTCACTGGAGGAGCGAGCAGTGATAAAGCTTCTATTGCGTGGCCTACGTCAGGACCGGACAGTTTGTAATAGCGGTGGCGGCCATGTGTTTCCTGCAAGAGCAGGCCGCCATCCATCAGTTTTCCAAGATGAGCTGAGATTGTCTGCGGAGTAACACCTGCGTGGCGTGCAAGATCACTGGCAGGAAGTGCCCGACCGTCCGAGGGGACCTCAAGTACCGTTGCACGAGTAGGGTCGCCGAGTAACGAAGCAATTGATGAAAAATCGGGATATGCGTTCATACTTCGATGATAGTCGAACATTCTGTGCATTACAATCTTGATAAGAGGGGGAAATTGGCATGGAAAAAACAACATTAGAAACATCAAAACTCTATTATGGATTCCCAGTCATTTTAGTAAGCTACTATGATCTGAACGGACAGCCCAATCTGGCCACCATGTCTTCGTCCTTTTCGCTGGGGAATATGATTTGCCTTGGATTTGGCCGTGGGGGACATGCAGTCCAAACGATCCGGGCAACCCTCCAGTTTTCCGTAAATGTACCGGACCGGAGTTTAATGCAAGCGATCGAGATTGGCGGATTCACCAAAGGCTCTGAGATCAACAAATTTGAAATGAGCGGTCTTACACCTACTCCCGGAATTACACTACAAGTCCCCCTCATCGCTGAATGTCCCTTCTCTTTGGAATGCAGCGTGCAAGACATCTTCGAGCATGGTTCGTATGTGATCGTGGTTGCAGAAGTGGTGCAACGTCACGTTGCAACTTGCTTATTAGACTCCAGCATGCGACTGAAGAACGAAGTCCTGGACACGATCTTATTTGCAGGAGATGTGCATGCTAGAAGCTATCGGTACTTGGAGCAGGATAAGAGTGACCTACTCGGCAGTTTCCTGCCTGAGCAGGGCAGGGAGATCTGGAAATAAGAAAAACCTCGGTTCAACCCGAGGTTTTTCTTACTACCAATAAAACACATACCCATTCCCGCTAATCTTGACACTGCTATGATTATAGATACGCAAGAAATAGGTTCCAGCAGGAACGGAAGGGAAGGAAACCGAGCCCGCTTTGTCTGTGTACGAGCCGTTTACGATGATCTCAGAAGTTCTCAAGTTGATGTTGTTGGCATTAATCAGCCGATACCCCACACTCACACTGGTATTTCCCCATGAGTCGTATTGTACAAATTTAATTGGGACATTTTGCATGCCGCTCAATGTGTAGGTAGTACTCGTGTCAATATAGCTGCCGGTATCCACATCCCAGTACTTCCAATTCGGGGACGTAATAAACTCCGGCTCGAAGCCCATGATGACCTCATCCGAATCACTTACGATCTCCTCTTGAGAAATTGACTTCGGAGCTGTGAAGTCAGGTGACAGTCCCTTCGAATGTTCTCGAATCGGCTTAGGAGTTGCGGCTATTTCTATTTCCTCAGCGCTGATTCCACCTTGAGTAGTTTGGGTCTGGATCCCATCAATACCCAAACCGAGGTCTTCTTGACTAATTGGCTTTGGAATGCTGAAGTCCGGCGAATACTTATCCTTCGCCCACCCTGCGTTCGCACCCACAAAAAGAGATACGAACAGCATGCTTGCGACGAGCGTAACACCTACTTTTTTATTCACCGATTTTCACTCCTTTGGAATTTTATACTCACATTTCCATACATTACAAATAAAAATACGACTTGTCAATAAAATGTTAAGTTTTGTTGATCTTTAAAAGAAAAAGAGACTGCACGTCGTGCGGTCTCTTGTACCTAGGCTATTCTTTTCTCATAACACGGTTCACCATGCGTTGTGAAAAACCATTGCAGAAGCGACTCGGAAGTTGTAGTTCCGCAGCACAAAACCGAAACTAATTTATACCCCATTGTTACATAACCGCCGGTGAATGGAGCCGGGTACTGTACCGGTCCGGCGTAATCACCATTACTGTTGATTATCCTGACCGCTTTCGCTTACTGTAGGGTACGTTTCTTCGCTGATCGGTTTGGGGGCAGTGAAGTGCTCAGAATAAAATTCACCGTGATGCTTTTCTGCTATCTGCTTGTCCTTTTCGTGGTCAACTTTTGGAGAAGGCAATTTGGACAGATCCATCTTATAAGGGTGAGCTTTTTCCTCGGCGGGAATAGGCTTAGGGTCGGTAACACCATAGTTCCTTTCAGAAGATTTCTCTGCTCCAGCCGTGAGTGGGATCGCGATAATTGCACAAATCGCCAATGAAGCGTAAAGAGTTTTTTTCATCATTTCGTTGATCTCCTTTTTGATCCGGTTGGTTAAAATATAACCTAATTTTGTTTTTTACAACTACTAGTTGCCTTCACATAACGTCCTCCCTTTCAGCCCCAAAGATATTTATCCATAAATTCAACAAAGGTCAATTCAGCCGCATCCGGCAACAAGTCCTCTGAATCAGTAAACACAAGTTCCAAAAAACCGCCTCGGCCTCCATTGTAATAACCCGAGTTCTCATGCCGCTCAACATGCCGCACCCCTAAAGTAACCTGTCCCGTGTCAACCTGTTTTTCCAATCGAGAGATGACGAAGCCTTCTCGAAACAATAGACCTTCTTCAATGATTGTATGCGGATATTCATCGCTGGCATTTTCCATCGTAACCCGCACCACACGCGGTATAAACAATTCCTGTGCCATCAATTTCACCTCGCTGCGTAAAGAGATCATTCCGCGATAAATTTCTTAGAAAACACAACAACCCCACGCCTGATAAGACTTTTCACCAACTTATCGTCCAAGTCGATCAACCGCTGAAAAGCCTCTTCATACTGCCCCTGCTCTGCTAAATGGTGGCTGAGATGCAAGGTCACATCCCGATAGAGATCGAACAGGTCATGTTGATCGAAAATCACCAACGCCTTCTCAAAATGTTGCAGACCCCGCTTCGGCTTATGTTTTTGAAAATCGACAAATCCCAATATCCGATGCGCTCGTCCGGCATACACATGTTTCGGATCGGGGAGTCTCTGGAGCAACAGACGAGCCTTATTTCGTGCTTGCCCCCACTCGCGAAGCGACAATTGAACTTCCGCTTCCAAGATCAGATTTTCAAGCAAAATCATCGTCAGCTCCGTGTTACCTCTTTTCGAAGCATACACCAGTGCCTCACTATAGTTCACTTTTCTTACGCTAGCTGTCTTATTCGACCTCACAGATAGATCCCCCGTGCTCTCATCGTTTGATGTGCTGCTTGATAGCCTTCGTGCATTAAGTGATAGGCGTGCTTCTCGTTCCCAGCCGCCATGTGAAGTTCAGCCAGTTCACTAATCACCGCTTCCCACTCGCGAAAGGCATTAGAGTCCTTTAAAAAACCGGCTGCTTTTTCGTAATAGTGAATGGCTTCATTTACATCGCCGCTCTGAACAGCAACTTGCCCCTGAAGAAACAGTACCCGCCCGCGAAACAGATTGGTCTCCGGCAACAGGAGCCTGGCCTGTTCCAACGACTGCACGGCATTGTCTATCTCACAATGTTCCAACTGAAACTTCGCCAATTCAAAATACGCTTCGCCAGCCATCCCCTTCTCGCGAAGTTCCAAGAACTGCGCGATCGAGCTGTGGAGCGTATCCAGTACAAGCACAGGGTCTGTGCCGCCCTTACCAGTACGCATCAAAGCCGCCTCACACTCAATCTTCAGTTTCAGCGAGACATGATCCAATCCATTGTAGAGAGCTGTTGCCCGATCTGCGTATTCCCCCGCTTTTTCTTGATCGCCAGCAGAACGACAGATCTTGCCCATCTGCAAATACAGGTCCGCCAGATCGCGGCAGTTCTGCATTCCTTCCATGAGGGCAGTGCCCTGTTCAAAACATGCAACCGCTTGATTCACCCTTCCCAGCCGCAGATGTGCCCACCCAAGATCGACCCATATCTTGCTCAACAGCACGGGATCTTGAATCCCGCCTTTCCTTGCCTGATCCTGTGCCTTTTCCAGTTGGAAGATTGCCAGATGGTGCTTCTTCATTCGTTGATACATGAGCCCCAATTGATGCAGAGTTTTCGCCTGCAAGTCGTAGTTCTGCTTCTCCGCAGCAGTTTGGTTGACTTCGTCCAGTATCTGTTCCGCTTTGCTGTACTCCTGCGTGTTCAAATAACACACCCCCAGCAGGAACTGGATATCCCCACGAGGGATTTTGTAAGCCGGTTGGTCGACTACCTGCAACAGCAACGGGATTGCCAAGGTATACGCTCCAGAAGCAACCATCATTTTCGCCATTTTATAAAGACTATCGATCTCCAGATTCCAATTCAAAGCCGAAAGCAACTTCTCCAGCGTTACTTCCAGCCGTTCCGCAATTACGGACAACACCTTATAGGAAGGCCGTGCCCGATCCGATTCAATCTGTGAAATCATGCTCGGTGTGCAAAGACCTTTGCAAAGTTCAATCTGCGTCATCCCTTTTGTCACCCTAAGTTGACGGATACGCTGGCCGAGTGAGAATTCTTGCATAGGATTGTGAACCTCCTCCTCTAAATATCACAACCCAAATATAAATTTAAAATGGAACCTGCAACATGTTTTATTTATAGCTGTCCGGAAAAAATAATTTCCTTCCGAAAACAAAAAAGAACCCTCGTCGAAACGAGAGTTCCTGATCGAACTAGGATATGGAGACCGCGGGTAACGGCGGGATAAATTCAGCTTCCTTAGTCTCTCCAAGTGAAAACGCGATACCCAATAACAACAAAACTGCACAAATACCCAACGTCATTTTTCTCACTACAATCCCCTCCAGCTATTTGATGAGGCCAAGGTATGCTGACCCATGATTTTATAATACTTCATTAGTGCACCACTATCACCGATCGAGCAGTAATAATCCATCAGAAACTTACAAGCAACCATATGAAGACTCCGATCTACCTTATTCATCGCTAACACTGCTTCTGCACTTTCAATACTATTGGAGGAGTAGGCATAGAGAAGCAACAGTTTTGCTTGAATCGTTACATACTCTTCTTGTTCATTTGGAATGTCCTCGAGGCATTTCTGAATAAATCTCGCTGCATCACTTTTCCTTCCTAGAGCCAATAGCGTCTTAGAATAGTCCTTATAGCTTACATACTTAGTGCTGGGATATTCCGATAAGTAGCCAAAAGCCTCTTCATGCAACTCTAGTGATTTTTCTAAATTACCTAACTGAGATTCAGCATAGGCAATGTTGTGCAAAGCCGTCCCAATGTCTCTTGGATTATCAGTTAGACGATAATACTCAAGCGATTCATACAACATGGTTTTACACTCTTCCTTATTTCCCATCTCAAAAGCCACCATTGCCTGTGAATACCGTAGGGCTCCCACATATTCCGCTTTGGATTGTTCAAATGCGGGAGCAAATTTATTTAAGAGTCTATAAAGGCCAGAGAAATCCTTTTGCAGAGTATGGGCAACAATAAGATTTTTTGTCACTTTAAAGAGACGATCCTGATCGTTGAATCTCCTGACGAGGTCTTCAGCATATAAAGTAGCATTCTGCCAAGCATCGAATGCCTCTTTATACTGCTTCACCAAGAAGAAAGAAAGACCCAGATCGTTCAATGCTTCAAATTTTTCAGTACTACCAATCGCTACATTTAGGATACTTTCACTTAACTGAATAGCGCGCTTTGAAGCAATCCTCTTTGCAATATAACCACGCAATTCTTTTATATCAGCACTGGTGTCCTCTTGCTTAATCCGTTCAACAGTTAAATTAAGCTTCTCTGCAATCTTCCTAAGCTCCGATGGAGAGATCCGACGCTTTCCATCTAAACAGTCATAAAATGTCCCTCTGCCCATCCCGACTTTTTTATAAAACGAGTTCGGTGTGATCTTTCTCTCCAGCAATATCTCTCTAATCCTTCTCCCCATCGGAATGGGGATGTGCTGCTCCGTCCCATTTGACGTAAGTTCTGTTGTTGCCATATTCCTTCCCTCCTTCATAAATATATCTTCGAATTTTATGTATACACTATTATAACATTATGATTATTGATAACAAACGTTCAATTGAAGTTTCATACAAAAAAGTTCCGCGTCCCAATGCCTTTTTGTCGAAGCGGAATCTGAGCCCTCGGTCTGCTCGGGCTGCGGTGGTCCAACCCATGAAATGAGCGCGGAAGGTTATTCGTACTTTGTCCCGAATGACAAAAACACAAGCTTTCATTTCATAAACAGTTTGTTGTATGATTAATTCATTCTATTGGGGAGGAGAGGAGATCTGTGAAACATCTACTGCGAGTACCACTTCCTATATATGTACTCCTTTTGCTTGCAGTGCTTGTGACCGTGAGTTACTTTTTCATGCAAACCTCTGCGTCCCGTGCACTCAATGAACAATTGCAAGACGTCTTACAAAAGAGAGAATTGATCGAAATAGCCAATCTTGCTTTGGACGACAAGACCAAAGATTTTTTGTTACACTTGCCCGCAGATGTCAAAGTCAAAAGCGACCTCACCACCGACCAGCAGGGCGGCCTTGTGGTGGAAGGACAGGAGATCATCTATTTGAACACCCGAATCGAAGATCAAACCGTACATGCCTATTTGATCGGAGAGCGCACCACCCTCTGGCAACGAATGATTCCTGACTGGAAACTGTTTAAGTTAGCTATCGATCATACTGTGCAACTTCCAGACTTGCTCAAGGATAAATAATCGAAATTGCAGCTATAGCTTGCAAAATGTCTTAGACGTGTAATGGAACCCTTGGTCTTAATGGTTCAGGGCTCAATTCACGTCTCTTTTATTGCGGCCAGACAGAAAGTTCGACCCCGAAACTCTGCTCGTGAAAAGCATTCCTAAAATCACATGCCTCTCGTTTAGATAACACCTTCCTCACGACCTCCAAAGCATATTGGAGCATACCACATCGTACTAAATCCTCAGAGCCCTTGGCTCATAAATAAATCTCTCATGACTACTGTGTGAACAAGCCCGAATAAATAATTGAGCTTGGCACCCAGTCACTCATGAGAGACAGTACACCCCAATACTACATGCTATTTTCTAGTTATTGTTACGAGGCCAGAACCACATTGACCATCCCGCTTTTACAGAAGAGCAGTCATGAACCCCTTTACCTTGGGCATTCAATCCATCACATAAAGTGTCCGCGAATGGAGACGGGCAACCGTACAAGGAGAAGTTATAATCGCAATCGCTGTACCTAAAGTTATTGAGCGCACGGGCGTCGGTTTGTGGCCAATATCGGTTGTCTGAATAAAGGCCGTTGAAACGGTTGCAATGCACCGGCTGATTTGTGTAACAATATTGCCCAACCGATGGTCCAGCGTATGAACCTCCGCTGCCGCCGTCTGTCGCTTCAGGCACAATTGACGGACTGGATGTGCCGCTGATCACTGTGTTTTTATTCGGAACATTATGCTCCATAGACTCGATTAAATCGGAAAACAGAATTGTGTTGATCAGATCAACGTTGTGTTTTTTGCCTTTTTCCGCTTTCATTTTGTGTTTTTGAATCACTTTTCCGTCTTTTTCACGAAACTCTACATTGAATTCGCCCACTTCTACTTCCATCGAGTACTCGCCTTGCTCGTTCACCTTCACTGCTTGACCATTCACAAATACCATGCCTTGCAAAGCCGGGTATTTGCGAATGACATCAACATTGCCGTTTCCATGATCAAATACCTTGAACATCTTGTCCTTCTTCCATTCTTCAATCATGTCCTGCGAAACATTGTCATAGTGGGCACTCAATTGGCGTTCTACCTTGCCTGTGACTTGAGCTTTGACTGGCTCGGCAGCAAATGTTGTGATCGGCAAAAATGTCATGCCGAGCGTCCCAGCGACCACAGTGGTTGCAATAAGTTTTTTCATAATAATCCCCTTCCTGTACCTCTAATTTATTTCACAACAAACGAAGATTTGAACTCTTTCACCCTTGTGCCATGTTTAACCGTAAGTGTAAGCGTCCATGTTCCGGGACGCGGTGCGATCACCTCTCCGTGAAAAGAGGTTTCATCGGCTTTTTCAAACATTACTGGAATTGGTTGGGCAGCAGGATCGTTATTATCGGTCACGACTGCCGTTTCAATCTCCCCGCCGGATGAAAAGTATTGCTCGCCACCTAAGAACGACACATTCAACATTACGTGGTGCCCATGCACTTCCGGTTGAATCGCTGCGTACAGGTCAGCATCCGAAACTTCGGATGCCGCGTTTGTCGAAGACGGAGCATGATTCTCATTGACCGCTATATCAGTACCACAACCAACCAGCAGTATAAAAGGCATTGCGAATATCAGTTTTTTAAATCCCATTGCGCCCGCCCCCATCATGTAATTTCTGCTACATAAATCATATTATATTAGAAGAGGAGGTAAATAATCAACAAAAATTACAAATTCAACTAAATAAATCAATGCACACACGCTTACTTTGTATAAAAAATCCTATGTATTTGTAATTGGAGATTCAAACGCTTTTGGCTGTGCCACGAGCGTTGGCTCTACCTGGGTAGTCTTTTTACCTCTAATCAAGAGGAGACTCCCATTCTCAACACTGCTTGGGACAAAAGAAAACCTCCTGTGATTTCACATCAGGAGGTTTCTGAAAGCATCGCCGGCCTCCAGCCGATCCGCAGCGGCAACCGCGAAAGAAGGGCTCGAGTTATGCAATCGTCTTTTCGCGATCGAACGCGAGATGAAAGAGGCCACGCCGGAAGAGCGGTACAAGACCCGATTGGAGCGAAGTCGACCAGTTCTGGATGTGGCTGAGAACTCAAAAATCCCGCGTGTTACCGAAGAGCGCACAGGGTCAAGCCATAACGTACTGTCAGAACCAATGGGGAGCTTGGCGGCATTTTTGCTCGATGGGCGTTTGGAGATCGACAACAACCGAAGTGAACGCGCCATCAAACCGTTCGTGATTGGACGGAAAAATTGGCTGTTCGCCAATACTCCACGCGGCGCAAAGGCAAGCGCAGTGATCTACAGTGTTGTCGAGACCGCGAAGGCAAAAGGATTAAATCCGCTGGTCTACCTGACCTATCTCTTCGAGACCCTGCCTAACCTTGCGAATCCTCATGATCACCATGATCTGGATCGCTTGCTCCCATGGTCGGACACGCTGCCGCTCATCTGCCGAGTATTTAATAAAAAGCACGAATAACCTTCAGTTCTTGCGTAACTGAAGGTTATTCGTGCTTTGTTTACGATGAATATCTTTCAAGCAGTCCTCACCTTTTGGCAAACGACACAAGGTGAGGACTGTTTTACGCTTACACATCAGCAACGTTGATAACAAACAATTTCTGCGAATTTCAACACCAGACCTCCGAAATTCACTAGACATACTTGCAACATTGATATAGAGTTCTAGTCTATAACAGCAAAATGTTTTTATAAAAAACCCACTTTTTCTACGCTGATTTCCTCCTTGATGACTCTCTCCCCTCTTTCTTTGCGTCCTATTATAAATCCCTTACAAAAGTGCTTACCATATCGCGCAGAAAATGCGCTGAGTTAGATGCCACAATAAAATTCCATATTTAAAGCTGAAAGTGATATTTAAAACCACGTATTGAAAGCTCTATCCTCCACCGTATATGATCAAGATACTAATCACAAACGGGGTGCGAAAATGGAATTTGGTGAATTTCTGAGAATGAAGCGAAATGCTAAAAAGATGTCGATCCGCCAGCTCGCTTTATACGCCGGGTGCTCAGATTCCTACCTCTCCCTCTTGGAAAGAGGAATCAGCGGTCGGCGCAGCCCGACACCCAACTTTCTGCGAAAACTAGTTCAACCTCTAGGTGTGCCTTACGAAGTTCTTATGGCTGCCGCAGGATTCCGCCTTCAAACCGACGATGAAATCTTATATAACGGGTCGTTACTCCTCCTCATCCGTGAAGCCTTCGGTGACAATGTGGCGGAGTTCTCCCGGCGTACCAGCATGAGTGAATATGAAATTTCCTCTCTTGAAGAGAAAGGAGTTTCATATGAGACACTTCATAGTGTTTTGCAGACCTTGTTTGGTCGTCAACAGTACTTTACGTCAGAACAAAAAGCTCTTTTACATCGTCTGGAAGAACAACTTCGAAATCTGCCACCAGAAATGTCATCTGATGTAGAAGGTCTTCTCCATATGTTTTTAGACATGATCGACAAGCTGCGTATCTGCAGCCAACAAAAACCTGCATCGGAATGAAGAATTCGTGGAATATTAATAAGCCCGTAGAAATATAAAATAACAAAGTTGAACACATTCTCATAAATGTGTTACAATGTCACAGAAGTAATAAAGAAAAGGGGACTGACCATCATGAATAAGAAAATTCTCATTCTTTCCTGCGCGGCTGTGCTCGTTGTCGCCGGTGCTTTTACTTTCGGTAACATTCAGTCGCAGGCATCTGCAACTACTGAACAAGAAGCGCAGCAAGTGGCAACGGATTATCTGGATGCTCTTGTTGCGAAAGACGTTGAGAAGGTTGTTAAGTATGTACAGGATGTTCGCTTCAAGACGGATGCGGAAGAACTCGCGGGCTATCAAGACATCGTGACGAATAACCCTGTTTACAGTTACAAAATTCTTTCCGTCGAAACGAAGAGCCCGACTCAAGCATCCGTGACCATCGAATACACTTCCGAACATAGAGGAACTGATCAAACTACCTTCAACGTATTTAAAAAGGGAAAAGAGTGGCAAGTCACTCTCGAGAATATCGAACTGAAGAAAAGCATCAAAAATAAATAGGTAGACCGGAGTGTATCAGATTATGAAAAAAGCATTAACTCTCTCAATCATTCTTACAATAACTTCCTTTTGGATCGCACAACCAGCGATGGCTGCCACGTCCCTCAGTTATTATGAATTTACTTGGCCCGACAATTATCATCATTCATACAGCAACACCAAGTTTTCCAACACTGATGGGACAGTAGTTGTGAACGGCTGGCAAACCAATGATCGACAAGGCGCTCAAAACGTATACAGCGTTGTAGTTTACGGGAGTTTCTCAGACGATTACCTTGGCAACGCCGCAACTGTCACAGGCAATTATTCGCAAACAGGCACATGGTATAGCGCAGTCATTACGAATGTTCCTTCCGGCTCGGGTTATCAGATTCGTATCGATAACATGGTGTACGGCGTGAACAAAGGTGCTGGTAACGCATATTAATCCAGCCTAAGAAAAGCGCCAAACAATCGTATTGAACTGAGACCCACAAGATGGACACTTTTAAAAAGTGACCTCCTTGTGGGTCATTTCTGTTTATAATCAGAATATCGAAAAGAACGAGAGGTTTAGAGAATGGGGAAAAGACATCGCTTCAAAGAACATGAGATGCAGCAGCTTGAGGCAAATCCAAATGTGGCACATGTAACGGACAAGAGTATTACTTACTCGCCATCGTTTAAGATCGCTGCCGTTAAAGAGTATGCACAAGGTCAAAAACCGATGGATATTTTCCTGGATTCAGGCTTTGACCTAGACACAATTGGCCATCAAAAGCCAAAGAGTTGCCTAAAGCGTTGGCGTGATGCATTTGAAGCTCACGGGGAGGCAGGACTTCTCGAAGAGAGACGCGGAAAAGGAAGCACGGGGCGAAAGCCAGCCGTTGACATATCAGTCGAAGAGAAGCTGAAGCGTGCAGAAGCGCGGATCAAACTGCTTGAGGCAGAGAACGATTTCTTAAAAAAGCTCGACGCGCTCGAAAGAGAGGCGATGAAGAGGAAACGCTGACACCCTTCGAGCGCTACAGTCTCATCAATCTTATAATTCGTCAGCATGGTTTGAAACGGATGACACGGTTTTTATGCAAACTGTCTGGCGTCAGCCCTAGCGGCTATTATCGTTGGCTTGGTACTGAGGAGGAGCGACAAATTCGAGAGCATGCAGACGAACGCGACTTTCGCCTTATCAAGGCACATTTCGACCGACTCCATGGAAAAGCAGGTGCTTTGGTCATCAAAATGCGTCTAGAACGTGAAAGCGGTGTTTTGATGAATCATAAGAAAATCCGCCGATTGATGCGTAAGTATAATCTCATTACAAAGATCCGAAAACCCAATCCGTATCGGAAAATCGCTCATGCTACTCAAGAACACCGTACATGTCCTAACCTCTTACAGCGCCAATTTGATACTAGAGAGCCAGAGAAGGTATTACTAACGGACATCACTTATTTGTGTTATGGCAATGGAAATCGTGCCTACCTCTCATGTGTGAAGGACGGAGCTACAAGGCAGATTCTTGCTTATTATCTCTCCTCAACATTGGAGATGACGATCGTGAAACAGACCCTTGAACGGCTGCTCGAACGACTTGATGGCAACATCCATCCTTAAGCCATCTTTCACTCGGACCAAGGCGTCCACTATACTCATCCCTCGTTTCTTGAGCAGATCAGTAAGGCTGGCTTCAAACAATCAATGTCCCGCAAGGGGAACTGCTGGGACAATGCCCCTATGGAGTCATTCTTTGGACATATGAAAGATGAAATGGAGTATCGGGAATGTGACACATTCCAAGAACTTCGCTCACGCGTTGATGCCTATATCGAGTATTACAATACCGAACGCTATCAATGGACATTAAAAAAGATGACTCCTGATGAATTCAGAAGTCATCTCTTGGCGGCATAGGCCAAGGTTACTTTTTCTAAACCGTCCACCTTTAAGGTCACAGTTCATATCGAGAATGTTTGGCGCTTTTCCAAGGCTGGATTGTTCACATATGCAGAAATGTTTTTATTTTAAAGTTTAAAAACCAACCTCCCTTGTGATACATTTATTTCGTAGGAACGGATCCAAAGATTATTTCGAAGGAGTTGAAATAATGAACCGTAAAAGCATACTTTTAGGAAGTCTTGTGGTTGTCTCCTTAGTATCTGGCGTACTCTTCTTATCTAATGAAGGTGAGGCAAACGCTCCATCCCCGATTCCGGCAGATATCCAACCCATCGTCGACAAAATGATTGACTCGGTGGACAACTACAAGTTTGTTACCGCAGTTGTGCAAGTAGACTCTGAGAATGGCGCAGACAGCACGACTTCTTTTTCCGCAAAACTTGAACCCAGGGTGAAAGTGAAATCAGAATATATTGACAAGCGGGGACAGTCTATTCAACAGTTCCAAAACAACGGAAAGACGCTTACCGTTGACTTGAAGCAAAAGACATTCTCTGCAATCCCGATTAGTCGAGGTATGGAACAAGGGTGGAAAGATCGCCCAAGGCATCGTTTTACCTATCTGGAGGACGGAAAATTCCGCGCCCAGCCAAGAATGAGCCCCTTCCATGTTGGACTTGGTGCTGAAAGTATGCTGTTCCCGCAGGATTTTGCATTAGGAGTCATGCACCGTTCCGCCGATCTGCAGATCAGCAGCCATGAAGCAATGCTCGGCCGGGACGCGACTGTGATCGAAGGTACTCCAAATGAAGTCCACCTCGATTCATACGGTGATCACTTTAAAATCTGGGTCGATACGGAAACCGGGATCTTGCTCAAATCCGAGTTCTCAAATGACGGTCAAGTGTTCGAGACACAGACTATGACAAAGCTCGAACTGGACAACCCCGTGTCTGATGCAAAGTTTGATTTCCCTTCCGTTAAGGAATACAAAAACGCAACACCTTAAAGGATATACAAAAGCCCTGCTACTCCGATCTGTGTCGGAATGGCAGGGCTTTCGTTAGTTTGTCGTTTAATCCCGAATAAGAACTTTCCACTGTCCATTTTCTTTTATCAGGGGCAGTGTGGCGGTTTCAATAAACTCTCCAAACTGGCCACTAAGCGTAACCGTACTACTGTCTTCATCCACATAGTTGAATGAGCTAATTTCAAACTTTTTGACTGGATGATCCCTAACATACCTTTCAAGCCATTCCTTTCTTTGCCCTTCGTCTGTTTCGCGCTCATCCTTACTTAACTTCACAATCTGCTGCACATCGCCTTGTGTCACTGCGGATATATAGAGTTCAACAGCTTCTCTTGCTTCCTTTTCTTCCGATTCTGCAGACACAAACGACGATGTAATAAATACCATAACGGCGAACAAAACAAGTGAGAGTGTAATCGAAACAATTCTCATCTTCACAAGATCGTCTCCTTTTCGGAAGTGGATGTACCTACTAGATAAAGTATCAACCTATTATATACCAATTTCCCACAAGAGGAAAAGTTTTTATTTTAAAGTATAAATCCCAATCTTCTTCTGGTACATTTGTACATGTAATGTACTTTCGAAAGGAGTCACGACATGAAACGAAAAACGATCGTCCTGTTCTGCGCTGCGACCGTCCTGTCTTGCGGATTGTTTGCTTCCGTGAACACGTACGCTTCAACAACTGCGGAGGAAGAAGCAAAATATGCAGTCACCCAGTATCTTCAAGCCGTTCAGGTTGGAGACGCTGAAGGCATGATGAAGTACACCAAAGACCTGCGTTTTCCTGATGAAGCACAGAAGAGAGACCAGTACGAGCGCTTTGCACTAGATACGGATGCAGTAAGAGATCTTGAAGTCCTTTCCCTCAATACGATTGATGCTGCCAATATGCTTTTGAGCATCAAATTTACCTCCAAGTACTCCGGTCCCCATGAGCTAGAGCTGCCAGTGATCAAAGAGAATGGTCACTGGAAAGTTGTGGTCGGAGGAGAGCAGCGATACGAAAAATAACGGAGTTATCCCGCAAAAAAGGAGTCATACAATGAAAAACAAAAAAAATGATCCGCTGCCCAACCGTTGCCTTAGAATCCACCGACAAATTGGGCGGAACCAACCAAGTGAACCTAAAAGTAGCAAAGATCCGATCCAAATGGTATGTCATCAACAACAAATCGTTTTCATCTCCGCCACCCGGTCAGTCCCCCGTTGACTTTATCGTTGAAGAAGACGGTCAAATCTACCTGCCGAATAACGCACAGTAGTAAACAATTAATCTCCACCCAACTAAGGGGGATACACAATGAAAATCGGACAACTGCTTTCTGTTTTTCTGCTTGCTGCTGTCGTCGTAGTTAACTCCATGGCACCTGCTACATTCGCAGCAAAAGCTGAGCCGAAGACCGCTGAGGAAGCGGTTCGAACTTTCTTTGAGTCAGAGTTGAACCATGATATTGACGGTATGATGCGTGTTGCCAAGGATCTGAGATTTTACACCACGAAAGCTCAAAAAGCGGAATACGAAAGCGCTCACAAAATCCATCCGCTTGAGCATTATGAGATCGTGTCCCAGAAAGAAGTGAATGCCTCGCGCGTTGATTTTCTTGTAACAGCTGTATACAAAGACATGGATGACATGCCTGAACTGCCTTACTCTGCAATCAAGGAAGACGGGCAATGGAAAATCTTAATTCAAGCGATGGAAATAGACATGTCTCCAGATTCCCCACAGCCCGGCAAGATCACGATTAAATCGAACAAGTGGGAGAATGCACCAGACTCAACAGTAACACCTGATACGACCTCCCTGTGAGCCGATGCAGGAAAAATGGTGAGAATTGTTAACCAGGAAATTGTAAGCGCAATTCATCTGAGAAGCTATAAGGATAGCTTGGGCAAGGTCATTGTCGTGAACATTCTCCTCTAATATTTTCTTTCGCGGAAAGAAACGGCCAGATGCACCCTAGCGTCTGGTCTTTTCTTGACATCCCTCTCACCCTTCGTTTACGATATAAAAATTGCTATTATCCGATCATTAAGGGGATTATGAAAATGTCTGCAGACGTTGTTTTGAATGTATGGGCGATTTTGGCTGGGGCGGTGATCTCGATGGTCTTGGGGTCGCTGTGGTATTCGAAGCTGCTGTTTGGCAACGTGTGGATGAAGTTGATCAACAAGCGGCAAGAAGACATGGTCAGCCCGACCGGGCCGATGATCGGGGCGGTGATCGTGTCGCTGGTGAACAGCTTTGCGTTGGCGGTGCTGTTGGAGTGGACGGGAGCGTTTGATCTTTGGGACGCGCTTGGTGTCGCGGCGCTGCTTTCGGTGGTTGTGACGGCGGCGACGGCGATCAACTACCTGTTTGAAGGACGCAAGATGCAACTGCTGGCCGTGCAAGTCGGCTATCACGTCGTTTTGTTTGTGATCAACTCGATCCTGTTTACAGTCTGGCAATAACCAAAAGGCTGTCTGCGCGAAATCTCGCTGCAGACAGCCTTTTATTTTGTGCAAACCAGTGCATGAGGCGTTCCCCGCTATCTGCTTTTGACAAGCATTTCAACTGCTTCCTTAATGACATGATCCGGTTGATTGCCTTTATCAAGTTCCATGCGGATGCAGGACTCCAGATTCGAGGCGACAACCACCCCGATCGCTCGATCAACTGCGGAACGAATCGCCGATAACTGGGTGACCACATCGCGGCAATCTTTTTCCTGCTCCATCATGCTCAAGACACCACGCAACTGTCCCTCCAACCGACGAAGCCGATTTTTGATCGCGTCATTGTATTCCACTGCGGATCACCTCTTCTCGTTTCCATCTTGTAAGATAAGCGTACCCCCTAAGGCATCCATTCGCAAGTCATGGGTTAGATGAACAGATTCAGACGGCTTTGATCGGCTTCGGCCAAATAGGTGGCAACGCCTGCGTATTCGATGCCGTCGATCAGCTCTGCCTCCGTGATCCCCAGAACATCCATCGACATGGCGCAGGCGATGATCTTGACATCCAGCTCCTTGGCCGTTTCCATCAATTCTTGCAGCGTCGCGATGTTTTTCTTGCGCATGATGTATTTCATCATCTTCGAACCGAGACCGCCCATGTTCATTTTGGAGATCCCGAGGTTCTCCGGTCCGCGCGGCATCATCAAGCCAAACATACCCTCCAAGAAGGTCTTCTTTACTGGAACCGACTCGTTTTTCCGCAGGATGTTCAGCCCCCAGAAGGTGAAGAACATCGTCACCTGATTGCCCATCGCCGCAGACCCGGTTGCGATGATGAAGCTGGCAATCGCCTTGTCCAAGTCACCGTTGAACACGACCATTGTGCTCTTGTTTTCCATGTTGTCTCCTCTTCCCGTTTGCAATCACATGGACCGCTTATTTAGCTGCTTCAATCGCTTGAATCAACGTCTCTTCAACGCCCTGCGCGATCCCCTCCAGCGCAGGGTCTTGCAACACACCCATCATCGCGGATGGTTTGGGCAACCCGATCTTCGTCGTGCCGCTCTCCTCGTAGATGACGATCTTACACGGCAGGAAGTAGCCGACCAGCAAGTTCTGCTCCAAAACGCGTTTGGCTTCCACCGGGTTGCATACTTCAAGGACCCGGTAAGGCGTGGTGAAATCTACGCCTTTCTCCTGAAGCTTTGCCGGCAGGTCCAACTTCCAGAGCACGCCGAATTGGTGGTTTTTCAAACTCGCTTCGATCGCCTCTACCGCTTCGTCCACAGATTTCGTTGTTTCTACCGTATAGTGAAACATCGAGCACGCCCCCTTACGATTTTCCACTGCTCTTTTGTGCCAAAATCTGTACAACATGCGATAATCCGTTGTGCAAGTTACCTTCATACCGTTCTACTTCCCCCATGAAGAGATGAATGATCTTCCATCCCGCGAAGGTCTGTAGAAATTCTTCGGGCCGATACAACTGATCCTGATCCTTAGGTCCCCCGCTGCCATAGGGCGGTTGATAGACAGAGTAGACTTCGCTGAGAAAGTACCCTCCCGGCCTGACCGCATCTCGGACTGCTGCGAGTGTTTGCTCGCGAAGCTGCGAGTTGAAGTGACCAAAGATACAAATGATCTGATCCCATTGGTTGTGGCCCCAGTTCGCTTCGTTCAAATCCACGAGCTCCGTCCGAATCTGAACTCCTCGCTCAGCAGCCAAGCGCCGAGTCTTGTCCAGACCGGCCTCCGCATAATCCCAAGTCGTCACGTCCATCCCTTGCTGAGCAAGGTACGTTGCATTTCGCCCTTCTCCCTCGGCGATCGCTAGGGTTCGTCCATTCTGATGAAGTCGATGTGCCATCGTTTTGAGAAACGCATTCGCTTCTGTCCCGTACACGTATTCTTCACTTAAGAATCGCTCATTCCACGGATTTATCTGGTTTTGCAAAATCGATTCACCTCCTTCCTTGGGATGCTCTTGAGCTCTGTGAAATATGCTATTGGTGCTTCAGTGCGCAACGGTTCGGGCCAATCTCCAACTCCATCGCTTGCTCGGGGTCCACTTGCCGGACACCACGATTGATGTCAACGATCTCGGTGTAGTTCGGCGGTGTCGTGCCGACTGCGCCTGCGACCGCATCGGTAAACGCTGCACGATCCGCGGTGCGCATGATCTCATTGTTTTGGCGGATCTCACCGAGCGAGGCGCCCACGTAGCCGTCTTCGTTGATCTCTTGCGTGTCGGCGAAATGCGTCGGCAACACCAGCACTTCGTCAGGCAGATTGGCAACGGTGGTGAAAACAGTGTCGTACAAGGATTGTGCCCACTCTCGCGCTTTGCCGCCGAGGTCGGGACGGCCCAGACCTCCGACAAAAATCGTGTCTCCAGACAGCAGGTATTTGCCATTGACCAAAAACGATGTGCTGCCCGGCGTATGACCTGGCGTCGGCACGGACAGGACCTGCACGTCCACTCGACCGACTTGGATGTGTTGATGATCTTCGAGCGCTTCATAGGAAAGGGTTGCGCCTTTCATCTCGTTCTCGGAGATGTAATAGGCCGCGCCCGTTTGTTCCGCAAGTTGCACACCGCCGGAGATGTGGTCTGCGTGCAGGTGGGTGTCCATGATGCCCTTGATTTTCACCCCGATTTCTTGGGCATAGCTAAGATATTCGTTCACGTGGCGGCCGGGGTCGACGATCACCGCTTCGCCATCGGACATCACCATGTAGGACAGGCAGCCTTTGGCCAAACGGTTGAACTGCACGAGCTTCATCGAGTCGGTTTCAGCAATCACGGTCGGATGATAGAACTGGCTCCACTCCTTCATGCCTGCTTCCAGATACGATGCATCATAGCCGCGCTCATCAAGCATTTCGGCGACCATTTGCGCGCTGCCGCCTTTGGCGCAGATCACCACAATCTCGGCGTCTTTCGGCAGGTCTGTGTAGATTTCGTCGTTGTCGTCAAGAAAATCAAAATACGGGATATTCACCGACTGCACAGCGGTGCTTTCGATCTTCCAATCGTTGTAGTCTTCTGTGTTGCGGACATCAAGGATGAAAAGCGGTTTGCCATGCTCAATGTCGTGGTGCAGTTGTTTCGCATGAACAGTTTTTACGGTCATGTGGATCCACCTTTCTGTGTGTAGATGATGACTTAGAGAAAATCGGTCCAAATCTTGATCGCAGTGCCGAGGATCAGCGCCGCGAGGAGGCCTTGGAGCAACTTGGTGTTGATCTTGGTGCTCAGTTTGGCCCCAAGCGGAGCGGCGATCACACTTGCCACGATCATGATCACGGCCGGCCAGAGCAACACATCACCTGCGAGCACCTTGCCAGCGGTCGAACCGATCGAGGAAATGAAAGTGATCGCCAGTGATGAAGCGATGGTCATGCGTGTTGGAATCTTCAGCACGAGCAGCATGATCGGCACCAGGATGAACGCGCCGGCAGCTCCTACGATGCCGGATGCGACCCCGACAGCTAAGGCAAAGATGACTGCTAAGCCGCGGTTGAATGTCACTTGATCCAGCGGGATGTCATCCAACCCTTTGACTTTTGGCAACACCATCATCACGGCTGCGATCGTGGCGAGCACGCCGTACACCAAGTTGATGCTGTCACCGCTGAGGTACCGGCCGCCATATGCACCGATGAAGGAACCGATGATGATCGCCGTCCCCATGTAACCTACGAGCTTGTAATTGATCACCTTGTCTTTACGCAGCGCCCAAACACCTGCGATGGTCGCAAAGAAGACCTGTACGGCGGAGATGCCTGAGACTTCGTGTGCTGTAAATGCGGTCATGCCGACAAGCGGCGGAATATATAGCAGCATCGGATATTTGATGATCGAGCCGCCGATTCCGACCAGACCCGAGAGAAACGACCCGAAGAAACCGATCAAGAACAAGGTGAGAATGGATTCGATGCTCATTATTTTTCACCCCTCCACATACCCATAGGGGTATAATTTTATCAAAAAGGAAAGGAGTCGAGTTCGTCACTCTTTACTCCTGAGTCTTACTTGCTAAGTGGACCGCTCCACCCGATGACACCCGTTTTCAGGTGTGCCAGTTGCGAGCATCCCTGCTTTTTCAACAGCTTGGCAGCTTGGCGGCTCCTCATGCCGCTCTGGCAGGTCAAAACGATCGATTTGTCCTTCGGTAACTCGTCGAGGCGAGCCTTCAATTGGCTCAAGGGAATATTTTGAAACCCTTTGATGTGGCCTTGCTTGTATTCGTGAACCTCCCGCACATCCACAAAGATGTGTTGGTTCTTTTGATTCAGCCGATCTTGTACATCTTGCGGCGTAAGTGCCGTCAACCCGCGAACGGGCAGCAATTTGCTTACCACGAACCAGAAGACGAAAGCAGCGAATAGATATTGCATGTATTCGAGCATAGGTTTATTGCACCTGAACGGGGCCGGTCCAACCAGACATGCCCGGCACCACATTTTTCACATTTGCAAACCCTTTCGCGGTCAGCAGTTGGCAGGCCATATCACTGCGGCTGCCTGTGCGGCAAATCACATGAATCTCCTGACCTGCCAGCGGTGTAAGCTCAGCCAGTTTTTCTTCCAATTGACCAAACGGCACCAGTTTCGCGCCAGGGATGTGACCAAACTTATACTCCGCCGGCTCCCGAACATCGAGAAGAACCGGGTGTTCGGACAACTTGGCTAGCAATTCCTCGTTGGACACCACATGCGGATGTTTTGTCTCCGGTTGGGTCTCCTCGGGGTTGGACTTGCGGATGTAATGTTTGTACATACCGTCTGCTGTATTCGTACCAATAAATTGATGGCCGGTACGATCCGCCCAACTCTTCATATCCGCTGCCGAACCCGCGTCGGTCGCGACCACTTCCAGCACTTGACCCGGGGTGATCTCGTCGATGGCTTTTTTTGTTCGAACGATCGGCATTGGACAGGACAAGCCTTTGCAGTCGATCGATTTATCTACAGTGACTTCACTCATGATGATAGCCTCCTCTTCTTCGGGTACTCAATACCCACCGGGGTATAACCCCTGTGCATTCAATAATATACCCCACGGGGTATGCTTGTCAAGCAACATACAAAAAGGCTGTCTGCGCGAAATCTCGCTGCAGACAGCCTTTTATTTTGTACATACCGCGATGCCAAACGGATAGCGCACTCCGGCACGCTTCGGCTCGAAGAGGACGCCGTGCTGGTAGTAGAACTGCACGTCGCGAAAGTCTGTGAAGAGCGCATGGAACTCATCTTCGGTGAACTGGTGCACATGCCAGGGGCTGAGGCAGGGCTTGCCGCGGCCGGCTCCAAACGGGGAGGACAGGACGAGCGTGCCGCCTGGGGCGAGCAGGTCGTAGCAGTTTTTTAAGAATTGCACATCGTCGGCGATGTGCTCGATCGTCTCAAAAGACAGGATCGTATCGTACGGCCCGATCTTCTGCGCGAGGGCCGGGTCGAGGACGTCTTGGACTTCGTATTTGACCAGCGGATGGTAGTAGGTCTGCCGCGCATAGTCGACGACAGCCGGGTCGAGGTCGACTCCAAGCACGGAGTCAATGCGGCTCTTGCAGAGCTTAGCGATCAGGTGTGCGCCGTAGCCTGCACCGGTGGCAAAATCGAGCACGGTGCCTTGGACGTAAGGCGCTGCAAAATAATAACGGGCGAGATGCTCCAAGAGCATGCCGTTGGTTGGTTTCATCAGTTCGGGAATGATGCGTTCCCCGGTATCTTCGAGCACGTCTTCTCACAACCTTTTTCTGCAAATCTTCTCTTCTTATCGTACAGGAATTCGGCGTGCTGTACAAATTTGGTTGACAAAAAGGGAGCTGTGCGTCGAGAATTAATTATACTCATTTTTGTGAACAGGTTAAATTACGTAGGAGGCGTTCGAGATGAGCTCGCCGGAAGCAAATTGGAATCGGGTATGGGAGCGTTCGAAACAGACGGGCAGTTACAGCTACATTCACTCCCGTTTGGAGCGCTCGATGGATAAGGTCGGGTATTTCATATCGAACGGGGTGCTGTTTCAAGACGGCGACCGCGTGCTGGAAGCGGGCTGTGGGGACGGGCTGGTGCTGCTGAGTTTGCTGCGACTGTTTGAGATTCAAGGGCACGGGCTGGACATCTCCGTCTCGGCGAAGGAACGGGCCGAAGAGCTGATGGAGGCGGAAGGCAAGCGCTTTTCGTATGACATCGGCGACATTTTGGCGATGCCGTATCCGGACGACCATTTTGACAAGATCGTGTGCCTTGGCGTGATCGAGCATTTTCATGATCCGGCCCAGTCGATTGCCGAAGTGTACCGGGTGCTGAAACCGGGCGGGCAGGTGATCATGATGACGCCAAACAAAAAGTCGCTGGGGGTGCTCGACCGCAAGCTGAAGGAATGGCTGGGCACGTGGCCGTTTGGCTATCAGACGGAGTATTCGCCCAAAGAGCTGGAGCAGCTGATGACCGCGCGGCAGTTTAAGATCCTCAAGCGCGAAGGGTTGCTGCGGCGCCGGTTGCCCAATGACAATCGCACGGTGCGGGTGATCGGGAATTTTGACCGGATGATGAATCTGTTTGTGGAGGACTGGGGATTTTTCTCGTATGTGTTTGCGACGAAATAAGGCGGAAATGAAAAGAGGCTCTGCAGATGCAGAGCCTCTTTTTTGATGCGGTGTTACTTTTGCGTTTTGACGGTCGTTTTGCCGATGACCAGCTCGCCGTTTACGTAGCCGCGGAGTTCAACTTCCACGGTGGAGTTGGACGGCCAAGTGAAGTCGTTGCGTTCAAATTTGAACTGCCCGTTTTTCGCTTGGTTGTAGTAGCCGTTGTTGCTGGTCAGCGCTTGGACGCCGTTCAGACGCACGGTGTTCAGGTCAAAGCCTTGCGTGCTGAAACCGTTCGGTAGCGATGCGCGGACGGTGAACACGCCGTTGTTGCCTTTGATGATGCCCGGCGTGACTTCGATCGAAGCCGGGATGTAGACCGTAAACGATTTTTGGATCGTTGTGGTCACGCCTGCTGCGTCGGTCGCCGTGGCGGTGACGGTGTAGATGCCCAGCTGGTTCAGGTTCAGCGTGGTCGGGTTGACCAGCACTTTGCCGGTTTGGCCAGGGCCTGCGACGAGCAGTTTTTGCGTTGCGATCCCCGAGAGGTCGTCGGTTGCCGAAACGTTCAGGTTCAGCAGCGTGCCGAGCGCGTACTCAAGGTTCAGGTTGATCGTCAGGAGCGGAGCGGTTTTGTCGATTTTGACGTCGACAGTCTGCGCTTGCTCTTGGTTGCCTGCTCCATCAACGGTGTAGAAGGAGACTTTGTTGACGCCTTCCTTGGTCACGGTGAAGGCGGTGCCTTCCACGTAGCTGGAGCCGTTGATCGAGTAGAACGTTTTCGCCACACCGCTGGTTGCATCGGTTGCGGTCAGGGTGATTTTTACATCATCCTTGGACCATGCGGTCGGTGCATCCGAAGTGGTGGTCGGCGCGGTTTTGTCGATTTTGACTTCGACGGTCTTCGCTTGCTCTTGGTTGCCTGCTGCGTCGACGGTGTAGAAGGTGATGGTGTTGATGCCTTCTTGAGCTACGGTGAAGGACGTGCCTTCGGTGTAGTCGGAGCCGTTGACGGAGTAGTAGGTGGTTGCCACGCCGCTGGTTGCGTCGGTTGCGGACAGGGTGATTTTTACATCAGCCTGCGACCAGGTGGTCGGTGCATCCGAGGTGGTGGTCGGCGCGGTTTTGTCGATTTTGACTTCGACGGTTTGAGCTTGCTCTTTGTTGCCTGCTGCGTCGACGGTGTAGAAGGTGATGGTGTTTACGCCTTCTTGAGCTACGGTGAAGGTGGTGCCTTCGGTGTAGTCGGAGCCGTTGACGGAGTAGTAGGTGGTTGCCACGCCGCTGGTTGCGTCGGTTGCGGACAGGGTGATTTTTACATCATCCTTGGACCATGCGGTCGGTGCATCCGAAGTGGTGGTCGGCGCGGTTTTGTCGATTTTGACTTCGATAGTTTGAGCTTGCTCTTTGTTGCCTGCTGCGTCGACGGTGTAGAAGGTGATGGTGTTGATGCCTTCTTGAGCTACGGTGAAGGACGTGCCTTCGGTGTAGTCGGAGCCGTTGACGGAGTAGTAAGTGGTTGCTGCGCCGCTTTGCGCGTCGGTTGCGGACAGGGTGACTTTTACATCAGCCTGCGACCATGCGGTCGGTGCATCCGAGGTGGTAGTCGGTGCGGTTTTGTCGATTTTGACTTCGACAGTTTGAGCTTGCTCTTTGTTGCCTGCTGCGTCGACGGTGTAGAAGGTGATGGTGTTTACGCCTTCTTGAGCTACGGTGAAGGTGGTGCCTTCGGTGTAGTCGGAGCCGTTGACGGAGTAGTAAGTGGTTGCCACGCCGCTTTGCGCGTCGGTTGCGGACAGGGTGACTTTTACATCAGCCTGCGACCAGGTGGTCGGTGCATCCGAGGTGGTGGTCGGCGCGGTTTTGTCGATTTTGACTTCGACAGTTTGAGCTTGCTCTTGGTTGCCTGCTGCGTCGACGGTGTAGAAGGTGATGGTGTTGATGCCTTCTTGAGCTACGGTGAAGGTGGTGCCTTCGGTGTAGTCGGAGCCGTTGACGGAGTAGTAAGTGGTTGCCACGCCGCTTTGCGCGTCGGTTGCGGACAGGGTGACTTTTACATCAGCCTGCGACCAGGTGGTCGGTGCATCCGTGGTGGTGGTCGGCGCGGTTTTGTCGATTTTGACTTGGATCGACTTGGTCTGCTCGATGTTGCCAACGCGGTCGACCGAGTAGAAGGAAAGCTCGTTGATGCCCGCTTCGGTAACTGCGACAGACGTGCCTTCTGCAAACGCGCCGCCGTTCAGGGCGTAGAACGTTTTGGCGACGCCGGTGTCGTTGTCCGTTGCGGACAGGGTGACCACAACCTCTTGGTTCGTCCAAGCATGCGGCGCTGCTGCGGTGGTGACCGGCGCGACGTCGTCTTGGATCAGCTGCGCGATCACGCTGTTCGACGGGTCAGACTCGCCGAACGAGTTGGAGTACGATGTTACCACATACGTATGGTTCGCGTACGGCAGGTTGGTCAGCGTGTAGGACAGGGCATTCAGGTTGTGCACCAGCAGAACCGGTTTGCCATCGACGATCTCATACACGTTGTAGCCGTTTGCGTAGGTGATGAAGTTCCAGGAGATGCGTGCAGAGTTTTCGCTGAGCAGTTTCACGCTGGCCGTCGGAGCCTGCATGTCCGGGTAGACGATCGTGACCGTCTCACGGTTGGAAGCTGCCGATTCGCCAAAGCGCGTGCTCACAGCCGTCACTTCATACGAGAAGGTGTCTTCCTTCAGGTTGAAGATCTGGAAGCTGCGTGCCGTGCCTTTGTAGATCTGCTCTTTCGTGTCGCCATCTACTTTGTACACCTTGTACTCGTTGGCCCACGTTACAGCCGGCCAGGACAAGGTGAGGTTGTTCGCGTTGACGACCGTTGTCGTCAACACCGGCGGCTGCACCACCGGCCAGACGAGGTCGAAGGTCAGCGTGTTCGCAACCGGCGATTCGCCAAAGCGATTGCTGTACGAATACACCTCGTAGGTGTACTCCCCTTCCGGCATGTTGATGAAGGAAAGCGTCGTGCCGGTCTGGGTCTTCTGGAGGATCTTCTCGCCGTCGACGATCTGATACACATTGTAGGAAGTCGCATACTGCGAAGCGGTCCATGCCAAGGCGATATCATTGCCGTTGACGATGTTTTTCGTAAACGTTGCCGGCTTTTGCATCACCGGATGCACGAGGTCGAAGGTCAGTTCGCTCGCTTCCGGCGATTCGCCAAATCTGCTGCTGTACGCGTGTACCGCATACTCGTATTTTCCTTCCGGCATGTTCGTGAAGGTCGCAGTCACAGCGGACTGCGTCTTTTTCAGCGTTTTCACGCCATCGACGATCTGGTAAATGCGGTACTCGGTCGCATATTGCGAAGTGCCGAATTTCAGCGTGATGTCATTGCCGTTGGAGATCGTGTTCGTCAGGACACCCGGCTTTTGCATGATCGGATGCACGAGGTTGACGGTCAATTCGCTCGCTGCAGGCGACTCGCCAAAGCGGTCGCTGTAGGAGTGCACCACGAAAGTGTGCTCGCCAGCCGGCATGTTGGCGAAGGTCATCGTCGCTGCAGACTGCGATCTTTGCAGGACTTTTTCGCCGTCGATGATCTGGTAGATCTTGTACGCCGTCGCATATTGCGCCGCATCCCATTTCAGGGCGATGTCGTTGCCGTTTACGATGGTGTTGGTCAGGCCGCCCGGCTCTTGCATCGTCGGGTGAACGAGCGTCAGGGAAAGCTTGCTGCCCGTAGCCGATTCGCCGTAGCGGGAACTGACGGTGTAGATTTCAAACTCATAGTCCCCGGCCGGCATGTTGGTCAGCGTGCCGGTCACGCCGGTCTGCGTTTTCAGCAGCTCTTTTTCGCCGTCAACGATGCGGTAGATGTTATACGACGTCGCGTATTGCGCAGCCGTCCATCTCAACACGATGTCGTTGCCGTTCGCGATGCTGTGCGTCGGGTTGGCCGGCGCTTGCAGCGTCGGGAATTCGACGCTTACAGTAAGCGTGCTGCCCGTCGCGCTTTCGCCAAAACGGTTGCTGAACGTGCGCACTTCATAAGTGTGCTCGCCTGCGGAAACGTTGGTCATCGTACCGGTGAGCGCGGTTACCGTTTTTTGAAGAACGGCTTCCCCGTTGATGATCTCATAGATCTTGTAGCTGTTTGCGTATTGCACCGCGTTCCATTTCAAGACGATGTCATTGAAGTTCGAAACGGTGTGCGAGAGGTTCCCCGGCGCTTCCAACGTCGGATGCACCAGGTTGATGGTGACCTCCGCAGCGATCGGCGATTCGCCGAGGAGCGAAGAGACGCCCGTCACAACAAACTTGTACTCTCCTGCCGGCATGTTGCCAAACACGACAGAGGTAGCGGTTTGCGACTTCTTCAGAACTCGCTGCTCATCAACAATCTGATAAACTTTGTAAGAGTTTGCATATTGAGTGGTATCCCACTTCAAGGTGATGTCATTGCCGTTTGTGACTGTGTACGTCAGGTTGCCCGGCGTCGGCATCACTTGACCGTTCATGGTGAAGGTCAACACGGTACCTTGCGCCGATTCCCCGAAACGGGGCGAATAGGAACGAACTTCAAATGTATACGTTCCCGGAGCAACGTTGGTGTAGGAAACGGTGGTGCCGGTCACAGTGCTTTTCAGCGTCTTTTGACCGTTGATGATCTGATACACTTTGTAGCTGTTTGCAAACTCTGCCGCCTGCCAGTTCAGCGTAAACGAAGTGGCGCTGGTCACCGATTGGACCAGTTCTTCCGGAGGCTGCATCGTCGGATGCACGAGGTTTACAGCTACCTGGCTGCCTGCTGCCGATTCGCCGAAGCGAGTGGAGAAGGAATGGATCTCGTAGCTGTAATCGCCCGCTGCCGAGTTGGCAAACGTGACGGTCGTTGCGGTCGGCGAGCTTTTCAGCACTTTTTGACCGTTGACGATCTGATACACTTTGTAGCTGGTGGCATTGGCAGCCGCATCCCAGGTCAGTGTGATGTCGTTGCCGTTTACAATCTTGGCGGTGAAGCTTGCTGGCGCTGCCATTTCCGGAGCGTCGACGTTAAACGTAACTTCGCTGCCAACTGCCGACTCGCCAAAGCGGTCGCTGTACGAGTACAGTCGGTAGGTATAGTCGCCCGAATCCACTTTTTGGAACACAGTGCTGGTCCCGGTCAGTGTGCTTTTCAGGACTTTTTCGCCGTCGATGACTTGGTAGAGCTTGTAGCTCGTCGCATAGGACACCGCTTGCCAAGTCAAGGTCACGTCGTTGATGTTCGTGATCGTCGACTTGAAGTTGGCCGGTGCGTCCATCGTCGGGTGGGACAGGGTAAAGGAAACGCCGCCCGCCTCTGCCGACTCGCCAAAACGAGTGGAGGTGGTGGTGATCTCAAAGCTGTACTCCCCGGCCGGCTGGTTGGCCAGCGTGACGATGGTGCCGGTCGCGGTCTGCTTCAGCACTTTTTGCCCGTCGATCACTTGGTAGATCTTGTACCCGTTGGCATAGAGTGCGGCGTCCCATTGGAGCCTCACATCGTTGCCGTTCAAGACGGTGTACTTGACGTTTTTCGGCGCGGCCAAGGTGACTTCGCCGACATCGACGGTCGCCGCTTCGGAGACAGCCGATTCGCCGTACAGCGCGTGTGCGGCCGACACCGCGTAGGTGTAGCTGCCGCCCGCTGCTTGGGCGTTGGTCCATGTCGCTCCGGTTACGGTCGCCACTTTCGTCTGCGTGCCGTCTTCCGAAACTTGGTAGACGTTGTAGTTTTGCGCGTACTGCGACGCCGTCCAGGTCAGGACGATGTCATTGATGTTTTTTGTCGTCCCGCTGAGCGTCGCCGGCGCCGCCATCTCCGGGTAGGAGATTTCGACTGTCACCGGTGCGCACGGACCCGATTCGCCATCAGGGCCCAGCGTGGAAACCACGTAGCTGTACGATCCTTCAGGCATATCATTGGCGATAAAAGAGTTCGTGTTCGCTTTGCCTAAGAATCTCAGTTCCCCGTCATAGATGCCATACACGTTATAACCGGTGGCGCCAAAGACGGCGCTCCAGGTCAGTTTGACATCACTGGGTGTCAGGAACTGGGTGGCGAGGTTGCTCGGCGGCAACATGGTGCTTTCCGAGGCGGTGTTACCGCCATCCGCAGCTGCAAATGTTTGCACTGCTGGCATTACAAGTTGGAACACCAGCAGGAACATGGTCAGCAGCGCGATTTTGCTGTACCTTTTCCCCATGCTTTTCGTCCTTCCTTTCTTGTGAAAAGAGGGAACCTCCTTACGTCGAATCCCTGTGGTAACCGGCTGCCATCTTCAATTCCAGAATATTCCGCAAATGAAGTTCAGGCCCTTGGCTTTGCGTCTCACAGTTTCCCATGATTTGCCCTTTTCACTTGTTTCTCTCTCTAGTATCAATCATATTTCATTTCAGCTAGGTTGTGAATAAGAATCTCTTACAAACCTACTATTTTCGTTGCAAACTTGTGAATTTTGGGGGTCATTTGGGGATTCACTTGCAAAAAACCTCCTTTCAATAAGAAAGGAGGTTTTTTGGCAAATGAAATTAGACCAGTTTCGCGCTGACCACAAACAGCACGCTGCTCACGGCGAGGGCAAACACGCCCAGCGCTCCGGCATACCAGCCGGCCGCTTGGAACGGCTGCTTGTTTGCGCGGCGGCTTTTCCAGAGAAAGACGAGGATAAACAGCAGGATCACCACTCCGCCGCCTTGTTCCATCACGTTGAGCCAAAGCGGCTTGTCCATTCCGCGATACCCGAGTGCCTCGATCAGCCCGACGCCTGTCGCCAGCACGACCACCGCCGCCACGCTGCTCACCCGGTTGACCAGCCGGGTGCAGAACAGCAGCAGCCCGCTTTCCTGCAAGGAATTCTTTTTCAAATAAGCAAACAAGATCATCAACAGCACCGCCGACCCCAACCATACCGCCAGGCCGGACAGATGAAAGAACAGCATCCAATTCGCGATCATTTCCAATCTCCCCTCTCAAGCTTGTACCTGCATCATAAGCAAGCCAAGTGAACAGAAGATGAACGGAAGATTACAAATGTGGCAGGCGCACCTTGAAAGAAGTGCCCACCCCTTTTTCGCTCGCCGCTTCCACCGACCCGCCGTGCATCTGTACAATCTTGTGCACGATCGCCAGTCCCAGCCCGCTGCCGGCCAGTTTCCGGCTGCGCGCTTTGTCCGCTTTGTAAAAACGCTCGAACACGTTTTGCAGATCCTCCTCTGCAATGCCGATCCCTGTGTCGGCGATCTCCACGGTCACTTCGCGCGAATCGGCTCCGATCACAATGCGAATCTCGCCGCCCGGTGGGGTAAATTTGATGCTGTTCGTCAGCAGATTCACCCAGACCAGATGCAGAAAATGCGGCTGCCCCGACACGGTCACCGGCTGCAGCTGCAAGTCGATGCCAAGCTCCCCTTCCGACCACTGCCACTGCAGCGACTTCACCACGTCGCGAATCTGTTCATCGAGGCGGAATCGGCTGACCTCCCACGCTTCCTCCGCATGATCGAGCGAAGCGAGTGTCAGCAACTGTTTGCTGAGCGACGACAAACGTCTGCTCTCCGTCTCGATGATCTGCAAATACGCTTCCCGCTCCTCCTCGGTCATGCGCTCCGTGCGCAAAGCCTGCGAGAAGCCTTGGATCGACGTCAGCGGCGATTGAATCTCATGCGACACATTGGCGACAAACTCCTGCCGGGTCTGGTCGAGCTTGCGCAGCGAGTCGGCCATCCGCGAAAAGTCCCGCGCCAGTCGCCCGATCTCATCTTGACGCGCCACGTCCAGTTCCAGCGCAAAGTCGCCTTCCGCAATCCGCTTCGTCGCCGCCGTCAACAGCTTCAGCGGTTTGACCAGGTAGCGTGTGCTGACCAGAATCAGCGCCAAGGAGAACAAAAACGTAAACAAGAGCAGCCGGGCAAACAGCACCCGCACTTCGCCAAACATCCGCTCGATGTTCGGGCGCAAAAAGAGAGCGTAAGTCTCTCCGTTCGCCTGCAGCGGAACGCCAACCGAGTTCCGCAGCGTATTTTCAAAAAAGCCGGTCACAAACAGACGCCCCGTGTGCTCCGCCCCGCGATACGCTTCCCCCGCCTGCACCTGCCGCACGGTCTCCGGCGGGATGTCCGTTTCCCGAAATGCATCCCCAAACGCCTTTGCCTGCAGCTGCGGATCGAACACGTACAGCTGGTAGTTCAGCTTGGCAATGCTGGTGAAGTACGCATCGAGATCGGGATCTGGGTTCCGTTCATACAGCTGTGCGGTCTCCGTTGCGATCTCGTACAATTTCTGTTCGTTGTACCCTTTCAGATGCAGTTGGTAATACAGATTAGACATCCAGAATCCAAACAAGGCGCTGACCATCACGATCACCACCGTCATCAACACGATGCGCACATACAGGGATTTCACGGGGTGGTCACCTCCAACTTGTAGCCGATGCCCCGTACGGTCGTGATCACAAAATCCTGCTGCAGCAGCGCGAACCGCTCCCGCAACCGTTTGATATGCACGTCGATCGTGCGAGCATCGCCTTGATACCCGGCACCCCAGATCGAATCGAGCAGCTGGTCGCGGGTAAACACGCGGTCCGGTGCAGAAGCGAGCTGAAACAGCAGCTCAAACTCCCGCCGCGGCAGCAGCACTTCCCGTTCGCCGATCCGCACTTCAAAACTGCCCCGGTCGATCACCGTCCCGCCGATGGTGACCGCATCGGTCGCCGCCAGGAGGTAGCGCCGCAGCAGCGCCTTGATGCGCAGGAGCAGCTCGCGCGGTTCAAACGGCTTGACCACATAATCGTCCGTCCCGGAGAGAAACCCGCGCTCCTTGTCCTCCACCGCGCCTTTTGCGGTCAACAAAATCACCGGAATGTCATAGTGACCCCGGATCTCCCGGCACAGTTCCAGCCCGTCCTTGCCCGGCATCATCACATCGACGATCGCCAAGTGCACCCGCTCCGTCTCCAGCTGCCGTGACGCCGCCGCGCCGTCCTCCGCCTGCAGCACGTGATAGCCTTCTTTTTGCAAATAAAATCCGACCAATGTGCGAAGATGCGGATCATCATCCGCGATCAGGATTGCCAGTCTCATGAGGTTCCCTCCAGGCATCTGTTTCCTTTTCAATCAAAAATAGCCCTCTCCTAGAGTACACATTAGGAATAGGGCTGACAATTTTTTATTACTCTTCTTTCCTCTTTTTCTTTTTTCTTGATGCAATTGCTTTTCGTATCACTTCAAGTTCTTCTTTTGTAGCAGGTGTTTTTATATCTTCCAAAATTCTCTTCGCAAGGTCTCCCTTTGCTTCATAGCTCGGTTCCGAGGGTCGATTCATATGTCCTCCCTGAACGAAAGATGTAGTTACATCTATGTTCAGTTTTGACAGAAAAAAACCTGCAACAAACAAAAGCCCTAAAATAGTTCTTCAAAGTCTTCGAGTGTTAATTCTTGGACTGTTGGCAATTTAAAACACATCGGTTGCGTATAATCATCTTGTAACTCAAAGAGGAACTCTTTGAACTGGTACTTCTTATACCAATCGATCAACCACTGTTCTTTAACAGCTCTCAAAAAAACATACCTGCAGCCGATAAAATAAGAAATACTAGTCGTCTGCGCAAGAATTTCTTCAAGCGTTTCACTGCCAATACCTTGTCGCCAGTATTGTTGATCTACTGCTAAAAATGGGATCTCAACCGCTGGGACCGTTGTCTCTTTTGCTCCGATCTGACTGCGTTCCTGCATGTCGACTGTAATTTTCGTACACTTCGCGCTGTAGTACGCGATCACCTTTCGACCATTCGAATATACTCTTGTCTGGGACAAGCCATTTGCTTGTTCAAGAACTGCATCTACGTGCAAGTGTTGATCGAATGCAGGATACCCGGAAGAAAAGCCTTGAATGTCATGTTTTGACCTGTCCAAGACTTCCCAACCAAAATGATTGAGAACATTCATCGCGGAAGTCGCTCCTACTTCTTTCTGTCTATTGCTTTTGCTTTCCGAAGAACTCTTCTCTTCAAGATTTCACGAATGGTGTCAGACTCAAGAGTGGCTGGTCTTGCAAGGTCTTGAATAAAAAACTCCGCACTTTTACCAGATACCCGGTGTGGCATGAATTGATCAGTTGGACTGTAATTTCGCAGTTTCTCAGACACTCTATCATCCCCTTTGGGCCTATTGCTTACATCCTTAATATACCATAGACAGATTCACAGATGGAGAATTTTCCGGCATAAAAAAGCGTGCAGACCTTGTACCTTTGGTACTTCGTCTACACGCTTTTTACTTATTATACGCCCAATGGCTGGTAAAAACGCTGGACTTCCTCTGCCAGCACCTGCACATTTGGCTCTTGCAGCATTGCATAATGGTTGCCTGCCACGCTGGCCAGTTGGATCGGGGTGTCGAGTAACGTGCTCCACCCGAGGGTCGGGTGGTCGTCAGCATCGAGCGCGCCTCCGTTGGCGAGGATGAGCAGGGTTGGGGCTGACAGCCCTTGCTGGGGCTGATAGCACTCCTGCGCCCGCACGTTCGCTTGGTACACACGGAACAGCTTCTCCATGCTCGGCTCGTCGAGATCGTGCGGCACGAGACCCTGTTCACGGAGCGACGGCAGCAAGGCGCCAAGCGTTTGGTGCGCGGCGAGAAGTTCTTCCAGCTGCGTGCTTGCTTCGTTGCCTGCCGTTGCCAGCAGGTCGCGCAGGAAGCCGTGCAGCAATTCCTCTTCGCTAGCCCCTTCTGCACGACGGTACAGGTCGATCGGCGCAAAGCTGTCGAACATCGTCAGCATGGCGATCTCCTCACCTGCCGCTTGCAGTTGCCGTGCCATTTCGAAGGCGACTACACCGCCGAACGACCAGCCGCCGAGATGGTACGGTCCCTCCGGCTGCACGGTGCGCAGCGCGGTGAGGTAGGACGCGGCCATCTCTTCGACGGAAGCAAGCGGCTCGCTTGACCCGTCCAGACCGGAGGCTTGCAAGGCGTAGACGTGGAAATTCTGCTGCAACTGCGACGCCAGCGTCGCGTAGCAGAACGTGTTGCCGCCGATCGGATGGACGAGGAAGAGCGGAGTGCCTTCCGCTTGATCGGCTGTGAAACTTACCAGCGGTGAGGACTCTGCAGCCCCTTCGCGGTTGCGGATCAGTTCGGCCAGCTCGCGAATTGTCGCCTGCTTGAACAGCACGTTCAAGGGCAGCTCACAATCGAAACGCTTGGCGATTCGCGAGATCAGGCGGATCGCGGCGATGGAGTGACCGCCGATTTTGAAGAAATGGTCTTCGATGCCGATCGGGCTGTGCATGAGCAGCTCTTCCCAGATCAACACCAGTTCCGCTTCCAACTCGTCGCGCGGGGCAACCAGTGCCCCTTCTCGGCGTTCCGGCTCCGCAACGCCGAGGGCGGCGAGCGCTTTGTAGTCGGCTTTCCCGTTGTGGTTGACCGGAATCCGGTCGAGCAGCACGAGTTGCGGCACCATATAGAGCGGCAGTTTGGCTTGCAGATGCGCTTCGATCTCCTCCAGACGCGCCGGGTCGGCTACCGTGTAGCCGATGAGGATCGGTTCGCCGTTTGCACCTTTTGGCGCTGCGACGACCGCTTGCTGCACGGCATCGAGTTCATTCAGCACGCGCTCGACTTCGCTCAGCTCGATGCGCAGGCCGCGAATCTTCACCTGGCTGTCATTGCGCCCGAGATACTCGATGTTGCCATCGGGCAGGAAGCGCGCCAGGTCACCTGTGCGGTACAAGCGTCCTCCTGCGCGGAACGGATCGTCGAGGAACCGCTCGCGAGTCATCTCCTCGCGGTCATGATAGCCCCGTCCGACCTGCACGCCGCCGATGTACAACTCGCCGACCGATCCGATCGGCACTTGCTGCAGTTGCTCATCGAGGATGTGCATCTGCGTATTCGCAACCGGACGACCAATCGGAACCAGCGGCCACGGGCTGTCCAGGCGGCACTCCCAGTAGGTGACGTCGACTGCCGCTTCCGTCGGGCCGTACAGGTTGTGCAGCTCGGCGGAGTAACGCGTCAGGAACTCCTGCTGCAGCGGGAACGGCAACGCCTCGCCGCTGCAGAACACCAGGCGCAGGCTCGCGCATTGCGCCGGGTCCGCTCCTTCGACGAAAACATTCAGCATCGAAGGCACAAAATGCAGCGTCGTCACGCCCTGAGCGGCGATCAGGCCGGTCAGGTAACGCGGGTCTTTGTGTCCGCCGGGACGGGCGATAACCAGCTTCGCCCCGATCACCAGCGGCCAGATAAACTCCCAGACCGACACGTCGAAGCTGTACGGCGTCTTTTGCAGCACGACGTCTTCCGCCGACAGCCCATACTGCTCCTGCATCCAGAGGATGCGGTTGCAGATGCTGCGGTGCGTGATCATCGCGCCTTTCGGTTTGCCTGTCGAGCCGGACGTGTAAATCATGTAAGCCAGCGTGTCCGGGTCGTAAGGTGCAGGTTCGAAGCTCGCAGCGGATGCCGCCAACTCTTCGTCAGCCAACAGTTCATCTGCCACCAGCACCACGTTCACGCTCGCCGGCACCAGATCCAGCCACTTGCGCTGGGTGAGCAGCACGTTGATGTCCGCATCTTCGAACATCTCTTTCAAGCGCGCTTCCGGGAACTCCGGGTCAAACGGCACATATGCGCCTCCCGCTTTCAAGATCCCGTACAAGCTCGCCACCAGCTCCGGCGAACGCTCGAACAGCAGGCCGACTTTGGTCTCTGCGCCAACACCCTTTTCCTGCAGCACGCGGGCGATTTTGTTCGCCTGCTCGTTCAAATGCTGATACGTCCACTCTTCCCCTTCAAAATGCAGGGCGGTGCGATCCGGCGTTTTGGCAACCTGCTGTTCGAACAGGTCATGGATGCAGTGCACTGGGTAGTCGCGCTCCGTATCATTCCACGCTTCCAACTGCTGAAGTTCCACTTTTGAAAGCAGGTTCACCCGCTTGTGGTCACCGTCCGCATCTTCGGTCATCGCACCCAGCACCGCTGTGAAATAGCCAGCGATGCGCTCGATGCTCTCTTTCGAAAAATGCGCCTGGTCATAGCGCAAATCCAAACGCACCGCCGAATCGAGCTCCAAGCCAAACTCAGCGCCAAACGTAAAGGAGGTGTCCGCATGCCCGGTTTCGTCCAATACGCGCAGGTGTGCATGCTCGTCCATACCGTTCAACACATGGAAATGCGTGTAGTTAAAGAACGTCTCAAACAATTCCTGCCCGCCCTGATCCTGCTGAATTTGCGCCAGCGGATAGTGGCGGTAAGGCAGCGTCTCCTGCTCTTTTTCAAAGACGGAGGCGATCAGTTCGCGCCACGAAGCGGACTTCAGCTCGACGCGGAACGGCAGCGTATGGAGGAACATCCCCAGCGCCCGCTCGCTGTCCAGCTGTTCGGGGCGGCCGTTAAACACGACCCCGGTCAGCACGTCATCTTGGCTGCAGAGCAGGCTGACCACGCGCAGATGTGCGGCGAGCAGCACGCTTTTAACTGGCACGCCAAGCTGTTTCGCCAGCCCGATCACATTTTGTGACAGCTCCGGCGCGATCTCCACGCTCTCCATCCCCATCGCCGACGAGGTCTCTTCCCCGATCCGGGCCTGTCTGCGCGGCAGTTGGTTCAGCGTCGCACCGGACAACTGCTGCTTCCAGTACGTTTGGGTCGCTTCCGAGCGAAGCGCCTGCTGCTCTAGGGAGATAAACTCCTTGTACGACGCGACAGGTGCATCTGGCAGCGGCTCTTCCAGCCCCAAATGGTGCAGGTACAGACCAAACAACTCCGTCTGCAAGGTCGCAACGCTCCACCCGTCCAAGATCGCATGATGCTCGGTGATGCCCAGTTGGAACGTCTCTTCATCCAAACGATGGAAGGCAAAGCGCATGATCGGAGCTTGCGTCCAATCGATCGGGTTGTTCCGCTCGCTTTCGATAAAGAGCGAGATCGCTTCCCCACGTTGCTCCTCCGAGAGGTCGCGGAGGTCGCCGAACACCATCGGCACGTCCACCTCGCGATGCACCAGCTGCATCGGCACGCTGTACGTGGTGAGGTCAAACGACGTACGCAATATCGCATGGCGTGCCGCAAGCTCCCCGACCGCTTTTTTCCACGCTGCCTCCTGATAAGGAGCTTTCAGCCGGAAGCTGTGCACGTTGTGATACAGATGCAGACCCGTGTCCATTTTGCTGTGGAAAAGCATCCCCAGCTGCGACTGTGACAGCGGATAAGCGTCTTCGATCTGCGCAGGCAGCAGTTCACGGTCTGCCGCGCTGATCAGCTCGGCTACCACCTCTGTCTCCGCTGCGCCCGCGTTGGCCGAGATCGCCTGTACGAGACTGCGCACCGACGGATGCTTGAACAGCTCCTGCATGCCAACTTCCATCCCGGCCGTCCGCGCCTGATACAGAATCTGCAAGGAGCGAATCGAATCCCCGCCGAGTTCAAAATAGTTGTCGGTCACGCCAACGCGCTCCACCTGCAGCACGCGCGCCCAGATCTCCGCCATCTCACGCTCGGCATCGGTGGCCGGCGCTTCGTACGGTCTGGACATGCTGCTGCGATCCTGATCCGGCGCAGGCAGTGCGCGCACGTCGGTCTTACCGTTGATCGTTACCGGCACGCTGTCGATCTTCATAAAGAAGCTCGGCACCATATACTCCGGCACTTTTTCCGCGAGAAACCCGCGCAGGCTCTCCGTCTGCAACTCAGCGTCCCCAGCAACCGGAACCACGTATCCGACCAGACCCTGGCTGCCGGACGGGAACGTTTTCACCGCCACGACCGCTTCGGCCACATCCGGGTGTTGCAACAGGGCCGCTTCAATCTCGCCCAGCTCGATGCGGAACCCGCGGATTTTCACCTGCGTGTCGGCACGTCCTCTGTATTCCAGCTCGCCGTTTGGCAGTTTGCGTGCCACGTCGCCCGTTTTGTACAGCTTGCCAGACGCTTCCGACCCGTACGGATGGGCAAGAAAACGCTCGGCGGTCAGCTCCGGACGATTGTGATAGCCGCGTGCGACCCCGGCCCCTTCGACATACATTTCGCCAAACACGCCAACCGGCACTGGCTGCAACAGCTCATCGAGCACATGCACTTTAAGGTCAGGGATCGGCACCCCAATCGAACTGATACCTTCCTCATGAGCTTCCTGCGCCGAGATGACGCGATACGTAACATGCACGGTGGTCTCCGTGATCCCATACATGTTCACCAGCTGCGGCTGCTGATCGCCATGACGGTCAAACCAAGGACGCAGCACGCGGAAATCGAGCGCTTCGCCGCCAAAGATCACATAGCGCAGCGACAACTGCGCGGACGGCTGCTGCTGATCGATGCCGATCAACTGGCGGAAACTGGACGGCGTTTGGTTCAGCACCGTCACGTTGCGGTCGACGAGCAGTTGGTAGAACAGCTCCGGCGAACGGCTGACCCAATACGGCACGACGACCAGACGCCCGCCGTAGAACAGCGCACCCCAGATCTCCCACACCGAGAAGTCGAACGCGTAGGAGTGGAACAGCGTCCAGACATCCCCTGCGCCAAATCCATACCACTGCTCCGTCTGCGCAAACAAACGGTGCACATTGCCATGCTCGATCAACACGCCCTTCGGCTTCCCGGTCGAGCCGGACGTATAGATCACATACGCCAAATTCGACGGATGCACCGCACAATCCAGATTGTCTGCCGCATACGCTTCCAACTGCGGCAACACAGCTCCCAGCTCGATCACCTGCAGCCCCTCTGGCAGTTCCTCCAACACGCCCTCTTGCGTCACCAGCACCGAAGCGTTTGCATCTTCCAAAATAAAGCGCGTGCGCTCCGCAGGCGAGGCCGGGTCGACCGGCACATACGCAGCGCCCGCTTTCAGCACGCCGAGAATCGCCGTGATCATCTCGTTCGAGCGCTCCAGACAGAGCACAACAAGGTCTTCCTGCTGCACGCCTTTGTCCAGCAACAGGCGGGCGAGACGGTTCGACTGCTCGTTCAGCTCGCGATAGGTCAGCGTCTGCCCTTCATACTCCACCGCCACCGCATCCGGCGTGCGCTCGGCCTGCTGTTCAAACCGCTGATGAATGCAAATCGCCGCTTCCTCTTGCTGCGGCAGAGCTCCGAGCCCCGCTTCAAACGCCTGCCATTCCCCTTTCGTCAGCAGCGGAACGCTTTCCACCGCCCCATCCGGGTTGGCAGCCAAGCCTTCCAGCAACACGAGGAAATGCGATGCCATCCGCTCCACCGTCTCCGGGTCGAACAGCTCCGCGTTGTACTCAAACTTCCCGTACGAACGCCCATTGCTCTTGCGCACATACAGCGCAAAATCAAACTTCGCCGTCACATCCGGCGTATCGATCCCCGTCGCCTCAACGCCGGGCAGCGACAACAGGCTCTCCTCGCCGCTCTCGTTCAGGCACTCAAACAGCACTTGGAACAGCGGTGTATGATGCAGACTGCGCTCCGTGCTGACCTCTTCGACGATCTTGTCAAAAGGCACCTCGGCATACGGCATCATTTCCAGACATTCCGCCTGCACCTGCTGCAAGCGTTCCCGAAACGTCACGCCGCGCTTGAGCTGTGCCCGATGCACCAGCGTGTTAACGAAAAATCCGATCGTTTCTTGCAGCCCGTCCTGGTTGCGATTCGCATCAAGCGTCCCGATGCAGAAATCATCCTGACCGCTGTAGCGGTACAAAAACACTTGCAGCGCGGTGAGATAGACCATAAACGCCGTCGCATTCTCCCGATGCCCGATCTGCTCCAGCGCAGCAGAGATCTCCTCGCCAATCGCAAATTCATAACTGCCCCCGACACTGGTCGGCTGTGCTTTGCGCGGGCGGTCCATCGGCAGGTCGAGCAAGGGCAGATGCCCCTGCAGCCGCTTTTTCCAGAACTGCATCTGCTCAGCGAACGCTTCCGACTCCAGCCATTCTTCCTGCCAGACCGAATAGTCGCCGTATTGCAGGTCGAGCTCCGGCAGTTCGGCCGTTTCGCCTTGGCACAACGCCGCGTAGTGCGTTTCCAGCTCCTGGAACAACACCTGTACCGACCAGCCGTCGATGATGATGTGATGAATCGACAGGAGCAGCAGATGATCCTCGTCCGCAAATTCCACCAGATGGGCGCGAATCAGCGGTCCTTTGGCGAGTTGGAACGGCTTCAACGCTTCCGCATGCGCCAGTTCCATCGCCCGCGCCTCCCGCGCTGCTTCCCCCAGCCCCGTCTCCTGCAGCACAGGGAGCGGAAGCAGCAGGCCCGGCGCCACCACTTGCACCGGCACCCCTTCGTCGTACAGCAAACGGGTGCGGAGCGCCTCATGGCGCTCCACGATGGCGTTCAAGCTGTCTCGCAAAGCCTGCAGATTCAAGCGTCCGCGCAGGCGCAGCGGAAAGGACAGGTTGTACGCCGGATTCCCGGGAATCAGTTCATCTAAAAACCAGAGGCGTTTTTGCGAAGCGGAAGCGTTAAACACATAGCTTTCTTCCCCTTGAAACACGCCGTCCAACATCTCTTCGTTCGGCTTCATAGGCATGATGTTCGTTCCTTTCCTGATGGATTAAGAAGCCTGTTCCGCAGCAGCAGCCGGCGCTTCCGGAATCTTGTCCAGCTTGGCCACCGACGAGGTCAAAATCACCCCGGCCGACAGCAGCATCCCGGCTGCACCAATGACGAGCGTCCACTGCGTGCCGATCGCATCGCCGAGGATACCGCCGAGCATCGCGCCAACCGGAATCGATCCGAAAATGATAAAGCGCAGCGATGCGTTCATCCGGCCTTGCAGATGATCCGGCGTGATCGCCGTGCGCAACGAACGCTGGTTGATGTTATAGATGACGATCATCGCCGCATCGATAAACTGCGCGGCCATCAAGGTGATGATCGCAAGCGTCGCCGGGAACAGGGAGGAGACCGGCACCAGCAGGTAGAACACGCCGGCCAGAGCCAGCGAGAGCACCAGCGTTTTGCCAAGCGACAGTTTTTCCGCCACTTTGCCGGCGATGGCAGCCCCTGCCATTGCGCCGACGCCGCTCATCGTGAAGATCAGGCCGAGCACAAACGGAGACAAGTCCAGTTCACGCGTTACATACAGGATATAGATCGCTTCCATCGCCAGCCCAAACAGGTTGAACAGGCCGGTCGCGATGGTGATGCGAGAGAGAATCGTATTGCCAAAGACGAATTTCAACCCGTCCCGAATGTTCTGGAACACGTTGTTGTCTTCTTTGTCTTCCGGAAGTTCCGGCTTGTCCTCTTTGCGCTTGATGATGATCAGCGTAAAGGCGGAGATGAAGAAAGTCACGCCGTTGATCAGAATCGCCAGCGGTGCGGACAAGATCTGCACCAGCGCGCCCCCGATCGCCTGACCGCTGATCTGGGAAGCGGAGTTGGAGAACTCCAGCTTGCTGTTGCCTTCGACCAGTTCCTCCGTCTTGACGATCGACGGCAGGTAGGACATATAGGCGATATCAAAAAATACGGAAGCGGTGCCGACGATAAACGAGATCGTGCAGAGCAGCTCAAAGGTTAAAAATCCTTCCCAAGCCGCGTACGGAATCACCAGCAGCCCGATGCCGCGAATCACGTCGGTGAGGATCATGATCGGACGGCGGCGGAGCTGGTCGACCCACACGCCGACAAACAGCGAGAACAAAATGTACGGCAGATAGCCAATCGCCGTCAGCAGGCCCATCTGCACCGCGTTCACTTCGAGCATCAGCGCGGCGATCAAGGGCAGAGCCAGCGTGGTGATTTGAGCGCCGAACATGGACAGGGTCTGCCCTGTCCACAGCTTCATAAAGTCCGGGTGTTTCCAAAGTCCTGTAAATTTCATCGGTGTACAAGCTCCTTTTTACAGCTTCTTAGTCGTGCGCTGTGCACGTTTGATCGTCGGAGCTGCTGCTGCGACGCCTTGTTTTTCTTTCGGCAATGCGTCGATTCTTGCTGCCAGATCGGACAAGAGCGGCGTTTCAAACAGCGCGCGCACCGGCACGTCCGCTGCGAACTCTTTGCGCAGACGGAAGATCACCCGTGTCACCAGCAGCGAATGCCCGCCGAGACGGAAGAAGTGATCGTTTGCGCCCACCTTCTCCGCGCCAAGCTCTTCGGCCCAGATCTCGGCCAGCTTGTGCTCGGTCGGCGTGGAAGGCGGCAGATACGCTTCTTCTGCGGCCTGGAAGCTTGGCATCGGCAGCAGTTTGCGATCGACTTTCGCGTTGACGTTGAGCTGGAATTTCTCCATCACGACAAAAGCGGTTGGGATCATATACTCCGGCAGGCGATCCTTGAGGAAATCACGCAGTTCCTGCTCCTCGACCACACCGTCTTCCAGAACGAGGTAGGCGGTCAGATACTTGCCGATCACTTCGTCTTCGTAGGTGACGACAATCGTTTCTTTCACTTTCTCGTGCTGGATCAGGTTGGCTTCGATCTCGCTGACTTCCACGCGGAAGCCACGGATTTTCACCTGATGGTCGGCGCGTCCGACAAACTCCAGAATGCCGTTGGGCATCCAGCGTGCCAAGTCGCCTGTGCCGTACAATCTTTGCCCCGGCGCAAACGGATTCTCGATAAATTTCTCGGCCGTCAGCTCCGGACGGTCCAGGTAGCCGCGTCCAACAGCAAGTCCGCCGATGAACAGCTCGCCTGTCACGCCAAGCGGAGCGGGGTTCTGGCACTTGTCCAGAATCCAGACCTGCTCGTTGAAGATCGGCTGGCCCAGTGGAATCATCTCGCCTTCCGAGCCGTCGCAGAGGTACAGGGAGGAGAAGACGGTCGTTTCGGTCGGGCCGTACGTGTTGTACAGCTCCACGCCTGTAAAGGAGGTCAGGTAGCTTTTCTTCAGCGCGTCGCCGCCGGAGAGCAGGATGCGCAAGGAGTGGTCTTTCAGGTATTTGTTCAGCTCTTTGGTCACCAGCGAAGTGGTGGCGATGGCTGTGATTTCTTTGTCGCGGACAAAATCGGACATGTGCGCCATATCCAGGAAGTCGTATTTGTTGACGATGAACAGGCTCGCCCCGGACAGGAGCGCCGGGAAGATCTCCTCCAGCGAGTTGTCGAACGCCAAGGTCGCCTGCTGCAAGAAGCGGTCTTCCGGCTGAATGCGGAAGATCTCTTGGAAGGCATCCACAAAACAGACCAGGTTGCGGTGTTCGAGCATGACGCCTTTCGGAACGCCGGTCGTGCCCGAGGTGTGCAAGACCACAAAGAGATGCTCCGGGCCGTTTTGCACAGGAAGGTTGCTGTCGTCTGCCGCATAGAGCTCAGGCGATGTCAGGTCGTACACCGTTCCGGTAAAACCAGACAGGTCCTGCGGCTGATCAAGGTAGGTCAGGAACCACTGGGTCCCACTGCCGGTCAGCACGGTGAGCACGCGTTCGCGCGGGGTGGCGATGTCGAGCGGCATATACGCGCCGCCCGCTTTCAGCACGGCCAGCACCGCGACGATCATCTCCAGCGACGGCTTGGCCATGATGCCGACCAGTGAGTCTGCCTGCACACCCGCCTCACGCAAGGTGCGGGCCAGTTGGTTTGCTTTGCGGTTGAGCTGTCCGTAGGTCAATTGCTCTCCGTTGTACTCCACCGCCAGCGCATCCGGGTCGCGGTCGACTTGGCGTTCGAACATCTCCTGCACGGTCAGATGTGCCGGGAAGTCTTTGGCTGTGGTGTTCCACAGCTTCATCAGTTCGAACTCCTCCGGCGTCAACAGCGGCAGGGCGGCAACCGCTTCGTCCGGCTGTTGTGCAATGGCTTCCAGCAGCAGTTGGAACTGTGCAGCCATGCGCGAGATCGTCGCTTCGACAAACAGGTCGGTGTTGTAGTTAAACTCCAGCACCAGTCCCCCTGCGGTCTCTTCTGCGATCAGGGTCAGTTCAAATTCCGCTTCGTCGGTGTACACGTTTTGCGGCGTCACGGTCAAGTCGGCGAGCTGCAAATGCTGCTCGGGCGTGTTTTGCATGACGAACATCGTCTGGAAGACCGGCGTGCGGCTCATGTCGCGCTCGATCTGCAGTTCTTCGACCAGCTTCTCAAACGGCAGGTCCTGATGGGCAAAAGCGCCAAACGCGCCTTCGCGGACCCGGCCCAGCAGTTCGCGGAAGCTCGGGTTGCCCGACAGATCGGTGCGCAGTGCCAGCGTGTTCGCGAAGAATCCGATCAAAGGCTCAGTCTGAGCCAGCGTGCGATTGGCAATCGGCGTGCCGACGACGATGTCCTCTTGGCCGGAATAGCGGTGCAACAGCGTTTTATAAGCGGTGAGCAGGGTCATGAACAAGGTCGCGCCTTGCTCGCTGCACAGCGTTTTCAGCCCTTGCAGCAGTCCGGCAGACAGTTCGACGCGGTGGTACGCGCCGTGGAAACGCTGCACCGCCGGGCGCGGCAGGTCGGTCGGCAGCTGCAGCACCGGAACTTCGCCTGTAAACTGCTCTTTCCAGTAGCTCAGCTGTTTCGCCAGCACTTCGCCTTGCAGCCAGTCGCGCTGCCAGGCGGCAAAGTCGGCGTACTGGATCGACAGCGGTGCCAGCTCGGCAGGCTGTCCCGTACGGAACGCCTCATACTGCGCCATCAGTTCCTGCATAAACACCGTCAGCGACCAGCCGTCGGAGATGATGTGGTGCATGACGATCATCAGGGCGAATTCCTCATCGCCCGTGCGGTAGAGCTTGGCGCGGAACAGAGGGCCTTTTTCCAGATCGAACTTCACCCGCGCATCTTGGCGCATGCGGTCTTCGAGCTCCGCTTCGCTCAGCTCTTCCAGCGGCAATTCCACGCGGGACGGCGGGAGAATCACTTGTTGCGGCACGTTGTCTTCCGTGCGGAACACGGTGCGCAGCGATTCATGACGAAGGGCAATTGCGCCGAGACTGTCTTCCAGCGCGGCGATTTCCAGCGGTCCGGTCAGGCGGTAGAACGAAGGCATGATGTATGCCGCTTCGTCCTGCACGAGCTGATCGAAGAACCAGAGGCGCTGCTGGGCAAATGACAACGGCAGCGTCTGCGTGCGGTCGAGGGCGGGGATCATCACTTCCTGTGCCGAACCTTCGCCTTCTACGCTGAGGTGTTCGGACAGCGCCGCGAGGGTCGGCTGTTCAAACAGCACACGCAGCGGCACTTCCACACCGACATGCTGGCGAATCCGCGAAACCGCTTGAGTCGCCAGCAGCGAGTGACCGCCAAGGGCAAAGAAGTTGTCTTCGATCCCGACGCGCTCAACGCCCAGCAGTTCGGACCAAATCGCGGCCAACTGCTCTTCCAGCGGCGTGCGCGGCGCGACAAACTCAGCCAGCCCGTCGCGGGTGATCTCCGGTGTCGGCAGCGCGTTGCGGTCGATCTTGCCGTTGGGTGTCAGCGGCAGTGCGTCCATCATGACAAACGCCGACGGCACCATATATTCCGGCAGCTTTTGTTTGACGATCTGGCGCAGCTCGGAGACGGTCGGTGCGACCCCTGCTTGGGCCACGACATACGCGACGACGCGCGGATCGTTTGGCGTGTCTTCACGCACGATCACCGTGACTTCCAGCACGCTCGGGTCCTGGGCGAGCACCGCTTCGATCTCGCCGAGTTCGATGCGGAAGCCGCGCACTTTCACCTGATGGTCGATCCGGCCCAGATAGTCGAGCGAACCGTCCGGCAGATAACGCACCAGGTCGCCGGTGCGATAAAGCCGTTCGTCTGTTCCCGGCAGGAACGGATTGAGGATAAACTTCTCCGCCGTCAGCTCCGGGCGGTTCAGGTAGCCGCGGGCCAGACCTGCGCCGCCGAGGTACAGTTCGCCGGACGCACCAAGCGGCACCGGCTGCATGTGCGAGTTTAGCACATAGGCTTTCGTATCGGCAACCGGACGCCCGATCAGCGGGGCGGACGCGCTGTTGCGCTCCATTTTGGCAAACGTCGAGTAGGTCGTGTCCTCCGACGGGCCGTACAGGTTGTACACGCTGTCGACGGTCGGCAGTTCGTACAGGCTCTGCACCAGCGATTTTTTCAAAGGCTCGCCGGCGAGGTTGATCACTTTGACGTTCGCCGGGATCGCCTGCAGACGGTGGAGTTCGGCGATCGCCGACGGCACGGTGTTGATCAGCGTCACTTCGCCTGCTGCGGGCAGTTCCGGCAGGTGCAGCGCGTTTTGCGCGAGGATCACTTTGCCACCCGTGCTGAGCGGCACAAACATCTCAAAGATCGACAGGTCAAAGCAGATCGACGTCGAGAACAGCACGCCGGCCAGTTCCTCTGCGGTGTACACATCCTGCGCCCACTGCACCAGCGTTGCGGCGCTGCGGTGTTCGATCGCGACCCCTTTCGGCCGTCCCGTCGAGCCGGATGTGTAAATGACATAGCCGAGGTGATGCGGTTCGGCACCGTTAATTGGTTGCTCGGTGCTTTCTTGTGCAATCTCAGGCAATGCCTGCTCCAAACAGACTTTTTCCCCTTGGAACTCGCTGAGGCGTTCCGCAAGATGGCCTTCGGTCAACAGCAAGGCGACCTGCGCGTCTTCCAAGGTGAACAAAATGCGCTCTTGCGGATAGTTCGGGTCGAGCGGAACGTACGCGCCGCCCGCTTTCAAAATGCCGAGGATGGAGATCAGCAGATGCTCCGTGCGCTCCATGCACAGCCCGACCAGCGATTCGGCACCGATGCCGCGTTTCTGCAGGAACTGAGCCATTTGGTTGGCCCGCGCATTCAGCTCGGCATAAGTGATGCGGGATGCGCCGTCGATCAGCGCCACCGCATCGGGCGTCTTCGCCACTTGCGCTTCCACCAGTTGCGGAAGCGTCATCTGCGGATAGCCGGACGTGGTGTCATTCCACGCCACCAGTTGCTGCTGCAGGTCTGCTGCGCTCAGGAACGGCAACTCGCCGATCTTCTGCTCCGGTTTCGCAACGATGCTCTCCAGCAAATTGGCAAAATGCTCCGCCATCCGCTCCATCGTTTGGCGGTCAAACAGATCGGAGTTGTATTCGAACACCGCTTTCAAGCCTGCCGCCTGCTCTTCCATAAACAAGGTCAGGTCATACTTCGCCGACCCGTTGTCCACTTCGAAACGGGACACGGTCACACCCGGCAGCTCAATCTCCGAAGCGGGCGCGTTTTGCACGGCGAACATCGTTTGGAACAGGGGCGAATGGCTCAGCGTGCGTTCCGGCTTCAGCTCTTCGACCAGTTTTTCAAACGGGACATCCTGGTTGGCAAACGCGTCGAAGGCGACCGTCTTGACCCGCTCCAGCAGTTCGAGGAACGTCGGGTTGCCCGACAGGTCGGTGCGCATGACCAAGGTGTTGACGAAAAATCCGATCAGATCTTCCGTCTCCGTCAGATTGCGGTTGGCGACGGGAGACCCGACCAGCACGTCCTCTTGGGCGGTGTAGCGCAGCAGCAGCGTCTTGTACGCAGCCAAGAGCACCATATACAGCGACACGTTCTGCTGACGGCACAGTTCCTTAACCGCGCTGCTCAGTTCCGCAGACAGCTCAAACGAATACTCCTGCCCCCGAAAACTCTGCGCCAGCGGGCGCGGGCGGTCGGTCGGCAGCTGCAGTAGCGGCAGTTCGCCTTGCAACTGCTCTTTCCAAAACTGAACCGACTTCGCCAACGCCCCGTCTTCTTGCACGCGCTGGTTTTGCCAGACCGAATAGTCGGCGTACTGAATCGGCAGTTCCTTCAGCTGGGGATCAGTGCCTTGCAACAATGCCCGGTAAAACTCGGTCAGTTCGCGGAACAGCACACCCGCCGACCAGCCGTCCGACACGATGTGATGCACGTTGAGCATCAGAATGTGTGAGAGGCTGTCCAGCTTGACCAGATACATACGCACGAGCTGTCCGGCCTGCAGGTCGAACGGCAGTTGCGTCCACTCCGTCAACAGTTCCTGCGCCCGAACTTCGCGCTCATTTTCCGGCACCGCTTGCAGATCCACTTCCTGATACGGCAGCGGCTGGAACGCATCGACCTTCTGGCACGGCTCGCCGTCGCGCTCTTCAAAGCGGACGCGCAACACGTCGTGGCGCTTGCAGATCTTCTCGATGCTGCCTTTCAGCACAGCGGAGTCCAGCTCACCTTGAATTCTGAACAGGTACGGAATGTTGTACGCCGCGTTGCCCGGATGCAGCTGGTCGAGGAACCACAGCCGCTTCTGCGGGTAGGAAGCCGGCACCCATTCGCGCTCCGGCTGGCGCTTGATCGTTTGCTGCGGTTTCTTGTCCCGGCTCAGCATCTTCGCCAGCAAAGCTTGTTTGGCAGATGTAAGGCCATCCTTGTTCACCGTCATCGTCATTCCCCCCGTTTATTCGTGATGGAGCAGCGCAAGCGCTTCTTCTTCCGTCATGTTCTCGAGCATTTCCATCAGGCGCGTTTCCACTTCTTCAGCCATCTCATGGAAAAGCGGTTTGGCAAACAGCGTGCGAAGCGGCAGTTCAACGCTGAACTGACCGCGAATGCGGGACACGACCTGTGTCGCCAGCAGCGAGTGTCCGCCCAGATCGAAAAAGTCGTCCCCAGCGCTGACTTTCTCCAGTTTCAAAATGTCCATCCAGATGTCGGCCAGCACCTCTTGCACCGGCCCCTCCGGTTCCACAAACTCCGCCGAGCTTTGGTGCGGCAGACGGTCGGGCATCGGGAGCTGCTTGCGGTCCGCTTTGCCGTTGGCGTTCAGCGGCATCGCATCGAGCTGCATCAGGAAGGACGGCACCATATAATCGGGCAGCAGGTCGCGCGTCATATTACGCAGCTCTTCCATGCTCAACCCTTGCGCTGCATCGAGCGCCACCACATAGCCGACCAGACGCTTCAGGCCGTCAGTGTCGTGGACGATGACGAGCGCTTCTTTGACATTGTCATGCTTGAGCAGCGCTGCTTCGATCTCGCCGAGCTCGACGCGCATCCCACGGATTTTCACCTGGTTGTCGGCGCGGCCGATAAACTTCAAGCTGCCGTCAGGACGGCAATATCCGAGGTCGCCCGTCTTGTACATGCGCTCGCCCGGCACAAACGGGTCGTCCATAAACGCTTTGAGGGTGCGCTCCGGGTCGTTCAGGTACCCTTTTGCCACCCCGATCCCAGCGAGGTACAAGTCGCCGCTGACCCCGACCGGGACGGGCTGCAGATGCTCGTCGAGCACATAGCAGCGGTTGTTGTCGATCGGTTTGCCGACGCAGACTGCGCCTTCTTCAAGCAGATCGTCCGCCGTGCAGACGTGGATCGTCGAGTCGATCGACACTTCGGTCGCACCCCAAGTGTTGTTCAGCGACCCGGGCATTTTTTCAAAAAAGCGGCGGACGGTGGTCGGGCTCAGCGCTTCGCCGGAAGACAGCGTGGAGCGCAGGCTGCACAGACCTTTTTTGTCCTCTTCGGTCAGCTCGTCGAGCACCAGATTGAGCATGCTCGGCACGAATTGAATGTGTACCACTTCGTAGCGGATCGCGTCGTCGATCATCGCGCGCGGGTCGACTTGTGCGCCCGGCTCGATCAAAGCGATGCGCCCGCCGACCATCAGCGGCCAGAAGAATTCGACCGCCGAGTCGTCGAACGTCAACGTCGTTTTCTGCAGGACGCTTTCGCCCTGTTGCAGCTGGAAGTGATTTTGCATCCAGCACATGCGGTTGACCCAGCCGAGGTGTTGGCTGACTACCCCTTTGGGCTTCCCGGTCGAGCCGGATGTGTAGTAGACGGAGATCATGTTGTCAGGCGTCACCTGCACGTTTGGCTTCTCCGCAGACTCTTGGTCGATCTGTGCCCAGTCCGTATCGAGGAAAAGGAACGGAACTTCTTCATGCCAGACCTTTTCGCGCAACGCTTCTTGCGTCAGGCAGACGACCGCTTGCGAGTCTTCAATGATCCCTTTCAGACGCTGGAGCGGCGCTTCCGGGTCGAGCGGCAGGAAGGCGCCGCCAGCTTTCAGCACCGCATACAGCGCGATGACCAGCTCCAGCGAACGCTGCACGCAGACGCCAACCACGCGGTCCGGGCCGACGCCTTGTTTGATCAGCGCATGCGCCAGTTTGTTGGCGCGCTCCTCCAGTTCGAGGTAGGTGATCTCCTGTTCTTGGTACACAGCAGCCGCCAGATGCGGCGTTTTCTGCACTTGCTCCTCGATCAGTTCATGCAGCACGCGATGGGACGGGAACTCGACAGAGTTGTCGTTCCACGCCGCGAGTTGGGCACGCTGCCCTTCCGAAACGATCGGCAGCTCGGAGATCTTCTGTGCTGCCTCTGCCACGATGCTTTCCAGCAGCGTGACGAAGTTCTCCTGCATGCGCTCCATCGTCTCGCGCTTGAACAGGCCGGTGTTATATTCGAAAATGCCGGACAGAGCGCCCGACTCCGTTTCGGTCAAAAAGAGGGTCAGGTCATAGCGCGACGTCCCGGCGTTCACCTCAAGCGGCGACACGTCCAGACCGCGCAGTGCCAGCGTCTCCTCCAGCTTGTTTTGGAACGCAAACACCACTTGCGTCAGCGGTGCATGCGCCTGGTTGCGCTCGACTTGCAGTTCGCGCACCAAGCGGTCAAACGGCACGTCCTGGTGGTTGTACACGTTGAGGCAGCGCTCTTTCACCGCCTGCAGATACTCGGCAAACGACAGCTCGCCGTCAAACTCGCTGCGCAGCACGATCATGTTCACGAAAAAGCCGATCAAGCGGTCGAGGCCCGGCATGGTGCGGTTGGCGATCGGCGAGCCGACCAGAATGTCCTGCTGTCTCGAATAGCGGTGCAGCAAGATGTTGTACGCGGCCAACAGCACCATATAGAGCGACGCATCAGCCTCCTGCCCCAGCTCGGCCACCTGTGCGGCCAGTTTGGCCGGGATGGAAAAATGGAGCCGGTCGCCTTCGTACGTGGGCAGTGCCGGACGCGGATGGTCGGTCGGCAGCTGCAACAGCGTCTGTGCGCCTGCCAATTCCGCTTTCCAGAACGGAAGCTGTGCGTCGATCTCGCCGCTTTCCAGCCACTTGCGCTGCCAGACGACAAAGTCGGCGTACTGGAACGGCAATTTCCCAAGCGGATTGGCTCCGTTCTCCAGCGCCGCCTCATATGCGAGGCCCAGCTCCTCCAAGAACACCACGCCCGACCAGCCGTCAGTGATGATGTGATGCAGATTGATAAACAAGACATGCTCATCAACATTTACACGGAACAGCACAACCCGAATCAAAGGCGCTTTTTCAAAACTGAAAGGCACGCGGGACTGTTCTGTCAATTTTGCCTGCAAGAGAGCTTCACGCTGTTCGCCCGGCACGTCGGTCAGGTCGATCAGTTCCAGCTGCAGATCGGCGTCCGGCGCAATCCGCTGCACGGGCAGATCGCCAACCAGACCAAACGAGGTGCGCAGCGTTTCGTGACGCTGTACCACTTGGGTGAGGGCGGTCTGCAAAGCATCAGCGTCCAACTCGCCCGTGAGGCGGTACGCGTACGGCTCGTTGTACACGGCGCTCTCCGCATCCATTTGCTGCACGAACCACAAGCGTTCCTGGGTGAAGGACAGCGGCAGATCCTGATCGCGTCCGACCGGCTCGATGACCATCTGCTGTTGCCCGGCGACCGCAACCGTCCAGCCTTGCGCTTCGAAAGCGGCGGCGAGTTGCACAGCGTTTGGCTGCTCAAAGACGATTTTCAAATTCACGTTTCCGTTCACCGAAGCACGCAGGCGAGACATCACTTGCGTCGCGGTGATCGAGTCGCCGCCGAGTTCAAAGAAGTCGTCCTCTGCCCCAACATCATCCAGACCCAGCACGTCTGCAAAAATGGAGCACAGATGCGCCTGCAGCTCCGTTTGCGGCGCGACATAACCTGCCCCGAGCTCCTGACGGCTGATGTTCGGCACCGGGAACGCTTTGCGGTCCGTTTTGCCATTGGCGTTCAGCGGCATCGCGTCCAGCGTCATGATATAGGACGGCACCATGTACTCCGGCAGCAGTTCCTTGAGCATGCTGCGCAGCTCTTCACTCTTCAGCGCATGGTCCGCATCAAGCGGCACCACATAGCCGATCAAGCGTTTCAGCCCGGCCGTTTCCTGCAGCAGAACGATCGCTTCCTTAACGTTCTCATGCCGCAGCAACGCCGATTCGATCTCGCCCAGTTCCACGCGCATCCCGCGAATCTTCACCTGGTTATCGGCGCGGCCGATGAACTTCACCGATCCGTCCGGGCGGAAGTATCCGAGGTCGCCCGTCTTGTACATGCGCTCGCCCGGCGCGAACGGGTCGGCCAGGAATGCTTTGGCTGTGCGTTCCGGATCGTTCAGGTAGCCTTTGGCCACCCCGATCCCGGCGAGGTACAGCTCGCCCGTCACGCCGATTTCCACCGGCTGCAACTGCTCATCCAGCACATAGACGCGGTTGTTGTCGATCGGCTTGCCGACGGAGATTGCGCCTTCCTCGTCGCTGTCGTCCGGGGTGCAGACGTGAATCGTCGAGTCGATCGACACTTCGGTTGCGCCCCAGGTGTTGTTCAGCGACCCGGGCATCTTTTCAAAAAAGCGCCGAACGGTGGTCGCCGACAGCGCTTCGCCCGAAGACAGTGTGCTGCGCAGAGCGGTCAGCGCTTGGCGGTCAGCAGCGGTCACTTCATCGAGCACCAGATTGAGCATGCTTGGCACAAACTGCACATGCACCGCTGCATAGCGGATCGCCGCATCGATCATCGCGCGCGGATCAACTTGCGCGCCCGGTTCGATCAGCGCAATCCGCCCGCCGACCATCAGCGGCCAGAAGAATTCAACGGCCGAGTCGTCGAACGTCAAAGTCGTTTTTTGCAACACAGTTTCGCCTGCATTTAAATGGAAGTGATTCTGCATCCAGCACATGCGGTTGACCCAGCCGAGGTGTTGGGAAACAACGCCCTTCGGCTTGCCGGTCGAGCCGGACGTATAGTACACGGAGATCATGTTCGCCGGAGTGACCCTAACGACCGGCTTGTCAGCCGGCTCCAAGTCGACCTGCGCCCAATCGGTATCCACAAAAACAAACGGCACGCCGTCATGTTCAATCTTCTCACGCAAGACCTCTTGCGTCAGGCAGACCACCGCTTCCGAGTCTTGCACAATCTGCTTCAGACGCTCCAACGGCGCTTCCGGATCGAGCGGCATAAACGCGGCCCCCGCCTTGAGCACGGCGTACAGAGCAACGACCAGCTCCAGCGAGCGCTGCACACAAACGCCAACCACACGGTCCGGCCCGGCGCCTTGCTTCATCAAATAGTGCGCCAATTTGTTCGCGCGTTCTTCCAGCTCCAAATACGTCATTTCCTGACCATCATAAACGGCAGCAGCCAAATGCGGAGTTCGCAGCACCTGTGCTTCGATCAATTCATGCAGCACAGCGTTCGACGGAAATTCCACAGTCGTCTCATTCCAAGGCATCAACATGATATCACCTGTCTCAGATATATTAAGTGCAGTAAATTTTTGGATAAAATAAAGATATTTGACCTTTTAACTCACAAGACAGTATAAGCTAAACGTTACCCTGTGTCCAGAAAAATTGAATTCCTTTCATATGATTTTATATCTTTATTTGATTCCGAATACTTACGAAATCAACGATCTGGTCTCGCAGTTCGCTTCCCCGCATACACTCTTTGCGGCGGAAGGAGTTGAGTCAACCATGCATCCACAGCGGTTTAAAAAAATCCTCGTCGCCAATCGCGGCGAGATTGCGATTCGCGTGTTTCGCGCCTGCACGGAAATGGGGATTCGCACCGTCGCCTTGTACTCGGAGCAGGACAACACGTCCCTGCACCGCTACAAAGCGGATGAAGCGTATCTGATCGGCAAAGACCAAGGCCCGATCGAAGCCTACCTCGACATCGAAGCGATCCTTGAGATCGCCAAGCGCGTGGACGTGGACGCGATCCACCCTGGCTATGGTTTCTTAGCGGAAAATGCCCATTTTGCCATGCGCTGTCAGGAAGAAGGCATGATCTTCATCGGCCCGCGCCCGGAGCAGATCGATCGGTTTGGCGACAAAGTAAAAGCCCGCGCCACAGCCGTCGCGGCGGGCATCCCGGTCATTCCGGGGACGGCCGGCGGGATCGAATCGCTGGCGGAGGCGCTGTCCTTCACCGCCCGGCACGGCTTCCCCGTGATCATCAAAGCCGCATCGGGCGGCGGCGGACGCGGCATGCGCATCGTGCGCTGTGCAGATGAGCTGCAGGAAGCGGTCACGCGGGCCCGCTCCGAAGCCCTGTCCGCTTTTGGCAATGCGGCCGTCTATCTCGAAAAATACATCGAGCAGCCCAAGCACATCGAAGTGCAGATCCTCGCCGACCACGCGGGCAATGTCATCCACCTCTACGAGCGGGACTGCTCGATCCAGCGCCGCTACCAGAAAGTCGTCGAAGTCGCCCCCAGCCTCGCCCTCGACGACAGCCTGCGTCAACAGATCTGCCAGGCCGCCTTGCAGCTGATGCGGCACTCGGGCTATCTGAACGCCGGCACGGTGGAATTTCTCGTCACGCCGGACGGGAAATTTTACTTCATTGAAGTAAACCCGCGCGTGCAGGTCGAGCATACGATCACCGAGCTGATCACCGGGATCGACATCGTGCAGTCACAGATCCTGCTCGCGGCCGGCGGTCTGCTGTCCGACCCGGAACTGGGCATCCCGGCGCAAGACGAGATCCCGGTCAACGGATATGCCATCCAGTGCCGGGTGACGACCGAAGACCCGGAGAAAGGCTTTGTGCCGGACACGGGGCGGATCTTAGCGTACCGCTCCGGCGGCGGATTTGGCGTGCGGCTCGACGGCAGCAACTGCTTCACCGGGGCGACCGTTTCGCCGCATTACGATTCGCTGCTGGTCAAAGTCTCAACCTGGGCGATGAACTACGAAAAAGCGGCGAACAAAATGCTCCGCACCTTGGAAGAGTTCCGCATTCGCGGCGTCAAGACTAACCTGCCGTTCCTGACCAACGTTGTGCAGCATCCGAGCTTTCTGACCGGGGAGTATTCGACTGCCTACATCGACAGCACGCCGGAGCTGTTCCAGTTCGCCAAACGGCAGGATCGCGGCACCAAGCTGCTCACTTTTATCGGTCAGACGATCGTCAACGGCTACCCCGGCCTGCCCGTCGGTGCCAAACCCGCTTTTGCCGCGCCGCGCATCCCGGCGACTTCCGTGCGCCAGTGCGATCCGAGCGGCACGAAGCAGATTTTGGAGCAACGAGGGGTGCAGGGCTTGATCGACTGGACGCGGCAGCAATCCAAGCTGCTCGTGACCGACACGACGTTTCGCGACGGGCACCAGTCGCTGCTCGCCACCCGCGTGCGGACGTACGACCTGTTGCAGATCGCCGAGGCGACCGGGAAGTATGCGTCCGATCTCTTTTCGCTGGAAATGTGGGGCGGGGCGACGTTTGACACGAGCATGCGCTTTCTGCACGAAGACCCGTGGGAGCGGCTGCAACTGCTGCGCGAACGCATCCCAAATGTGCTGTTCCAGATGCTCCTGCGCGGGGCGAACGCGGTCGGCTACAGCAACTATCCCGACAATGTGATCCGCAAATTCGTGCAGCTGTCGGCCGCCGCCGGGATTGACGTGTTCCGCATTTTTGACAGTCTGAACTGGATCGAAGGCATGCGCGTCGCCATCGACGCCGTGGCCGAGGCGGGCAAAGTCGCCGAAGCGACGATCTGCTACACCGGCAACATCCTAGATCCCAAGCGTGACAAATACTCGTTGCAGTACTACGTCGACCTCGCCAAGACGCTGGAAAAAACGGGCGCGCACATCCTCTGCATCAAAGACATGGCCGGACTGCTCAAGCCGTTTGCGGCGTACAAACTGATCCGCGCCTTGAAGCAGGAGATCGGCATCCCGATCCACCTGCACACGCACGACACGAGCGGCAACCAGATGGCGACGCTGCTCAAAGCGTACGAAGCGGGCGTCGATATCGTCGATGCCGCGCTTTCCTCGATGTCCGGGTTGACCTCGCAGCCGAGCCTGAACGGGCTGGTCGCATCGGTGCAGGGCATGGAGCGGGAGACGGGGCTCGATCTGCACAACCTGCAGCTCCTGTCCGATTTCTGGGAAGACATCCGCCCCTACTACCGCGAGTTCGAAAGCGGCATGAAGTCGCCCAGCTCCGAAGTCTACCTCCACGAGATGCCAGGCGGGCAGTACACCAACCTGCACCAGCAAGCCAAGGCGGTAGGGCTTGGCGAGCGCTGGGAAGAGGTCAAGACGATGTACCGCACGGTCAACCATCTGTTTGGCGACATCGTCAAAGTCACGCCTTCCTCAAAAGTGGTTGGCGACATGGCGCTGTTTATGGTGCAGAACAACTTAACGGAAGAGACAATTTATGAAAAAGGCGACCGGGTCGATTTTCCCGAATCGGTCATCCAGTTTATGCAAGGCTATCTCGGGCAACCGACGGGCGGTTTTCCCGAGCAGTTGCGCAGCGTCATCTTGAAGGGCCGCGACTATCTGACCACCCGTCCCGGCGAGCTGCTGCCCCCGGCCGATTTTGATAAAACGGGTGCGGAGCTGTCCGCCAAACTGGGGCGGCCCGTGAGCGAGTTTGATATCATGTCGTACATCATGTATCCGAAAGTGTTTGTGGAAAAAGAGAAGTATGCAGCCGAGTTCGGGCAGGTCGCGGCGCTCGATACGCCGACGTTTTTCTACGGGCTGCAAGTCGGGGAAGAGATCGCGGTGAACATCGAGGCGGGCAAAACGCTGATCATCAAGCTGGTCTCGGTCGGGCCGATCGCGGCGGACGGGTGCCAGACGCTCTTTTTCGAACTGAACGGCCAGCCCCGCGAAGTGACGATCCGCAACCTCTCCGTCGAAGCGGACACCTCCCTCCGCCGCAAAGCCGACCCGGCCGATCCCGCCCACCTCGGCGCGTCGATGCCGGGCAAAGTCCTCTCCGTCATGTTCGAGCCCGGCCAGCGCGTGAAAAAAGGCGACCATCTGCTGGTCACCGAAGCGATGAAGATGGAGACGACGATCCAGGCGTCGTTCGAGGCGGTGGTGCAGGAAGTACTGGTCAAATCGGGGGATAGTATTGAGACGGGCGATCTGCTGATCGTGTTAGAGAAACGCTGACAAAAAGCACTGTTCCCAGCGCGAAAAGAGCTGCGCGTACCAAATGCTCGCCTTACGAGAAGAACTCTGCGTATCACATGAACGCCATACGAAAAAACCATCGAGCGGTTCACGCTCGATGGTTTTTTGCTGTTCCTATTTCATCACATCATGCCACACATAGCGCTCGCCGTTCATCTCGCTGACGACGTTGATCGCCACGCGCGCGCCGTCGCCGGAGGTGACGATGGTGTGGACGCTGACGCCGGCGATGGTACCGGCCGCCCAGATGCCCGGGATGCTGGTTCTGCCGTCGCGGTCGACAACGACGTTCGTTTTAATGCGCGGCTCGGTGCCTTCGCGCGTCTCCAAGCCGATTTTCTCCGCCAGATCGGCCATCACGCCGGTGGCGAGGATGACGTGAGTTGCTTCATGCTGCCCGTCTTCCAATTCAATACGGAAGCCGTTATCCGTCTTGACGATGTTTTCGACTTTGCCGGTGAGCAGCTTCGCGCCGACCTTCTCCATCTGCTTGCGGCCCGTTTCCAGCATATCAGGCCCGCTGATCTCCATGATGCCAAAATGGTTCTCCATCCACGCCCGCTTGGTCATGCTGTGATCGCTGTCGATGACCAGCGTATTTTTCCCTGCCTTCGCCGCAAAGATCGCAGCGCTCGCCCCGGCCGGACCGGCGCCAACAATTACAATGTCATGCATGCTGAGGTACTCCCTTCCAGTAGAGCTTGCCTTTCTCTACCAGTCTACACCTCAACTGCCCCTTTTTATGTGCAGTAAGGAGGAATTATTGCAGAGATTCAAGAATATTTGATACATTAGAAAATATCTGTTAACCGCCGGGAGGTGTTCATGTGAAACTTCGCAAAAAGATGTTTCTGCGTTTTTTAATGCTAATCGTCGTCTGCCTTGTGCTGATGCTTCTTTTTGTTAAAGAAGTTTTGCTGAGCAGCTACCTGCGCATCGACGAAGCACAAGCGAAAAAGACGATGGCCGTGGTGATGTACGCCATCGACGATGAGATGAAAAACATCAACACCAACATGTTAAATTACTCGGCGTGGGACGATACCTACCAGTTTGTGCAAGGCCATGGTTCGCCCGACTATCTGGACAGCAACTATCCGACCACGATGTTCGAGACCAACCGCCTCGACCTCGTGCTTTTAGTAGATGAAGACTACAACATCAAATACGGGCAAAGCTACAACCCGCAGCAAAAAGCCGTCCGCTCCATCCCTACATACTTTCGCAATCAGGACAACCTGCGCAGCCTGACCCGGTTCGCAAACGTGACAGACACCCAAATGGGCCTGCTGGAGATCGACGGCCAGCCGATGATGGTCATTTCCCAGCCGATCCTGACCAGCGAACGCCAAGGCCCGATTCGCGGCGCGATGATCGTTGGCCGCATCCTTTCACCGGCGGAAGTGGAACGGCTCAGCCTGCGCACACAGAAAAGCCTCGCGATCATGCCGGCCGGCCAAGTCGCGCCCCCCGCCGGCCCCCCCGGCGTCTGGGTCAACAATCTCTCCGGGTCGCAAAGCAAAGTCTACGGCATCGTGCATGACTGGGAAGGCGGGATCTGCTTCATCGTTTCCATCGAGCAGGAACGCGTCGTCTATCAGCAAGGGCTGAAGACGATCCTCTACCTCGGGCTGTATCTGCTGGCCGTCGCCATTGTCGCCGTCGCCGGAGCGGTCATCGCCACCGACCGCCTCGTCATCAACCGCCTGCACCGCCTGGTGGAAAACATCCGCTGGATCTCCCGCAACCGGAGCTTCTCCGCGCGCATGGAGCCCAGCGGCAAAGACGAGATCGGCGAACTGGAAGCGGAGTTCAACCTGATGATGGCTTCCCTCCAGCAGTCGCAAAAGGCGATTCGCGATGCGGCGCTGCTCGATCCCTTGACCCAGTTGCCGAACCGCGTCGCGTTTCACGAAAGTCTGGTCGGCGCCATCGACCACGCCAAACGCACCGGACAGACGCTGGCCGTCCTGTTTGTCGATCTGGACCATTTCAAGCACATCAACGACACGTGGGGACACGACGCGGGCGACCAGTTGCTGTTGACGATCGTCGAGCGGATGAAAGGGGCTTTGTGCAGCAATGCGCTGATCTCGCGGATGGGCGGGGACGAATTTACCGTCCTGATCACCGGCTTCGCAGCGAACGAGCAGGTGCATGACCTCGCCGTGCAGATCGGCGCCGAATTGTCCCGGCCGCTGCGCATCGCCGACCGCGAGCTGAAGATCACAGCGAGCATCGGCTACAGCTTCTACCCGCATGACGGCTCCGAAGCGGAAAGCCTGATCAAAAATGCCGACCTGGCGATGTTCACCGGCAAGATGCACGGCCGCAACGAGATCCTTGGCTATCACGACGAGATGCGCGAGATGATCGAAAAGCAGGAAAACCTCGCCATGTACCTGCGCTCGGCGGTGGATCAGGAAGAGCTGTTCCTGCAGTATCAGCCAATCGTCAACATCTCCTCCGGCGAAACGGTCGGCGTCGAAGCGCTCGTCCGCTGGCAGCACCCGATCCTCGGCCGCGTCTCGCCGCTGGACTTCATCCCGCTCGCCGAAAAAACGGGCCTGATCCACAGTATCGGCAACTGGGTGCTGAAACAAGGCTGCCAGGACATCCTCGCCCTCGGGCAACCCGACTTGCAGCTGTCGATCAACGCTTCAGCGGTGCAGTTGGAAGAGCAGAACTTCATCGAGAGCGTGATGGACATTTTGCACGAGACGAGATTTGACCCGCGCCGTTTGAAGATCGAGATCACCGAAAGCGCCCTGATGTCCGATATCCAAGGCGTGACCGACAAGTTGCAGCAACTGCGCGATGCCGGGATTGAGATCTCGATCGACGATTTCGGAACGGGCTACTCGTCGCTGCATTACCTGAAAAAGTTCCCGCTCGACACGCTAAAAGTGGACAAGAGCTTCATGGACGAAATCGTTGCCACCGAAGGGGACAGCACAATCGCCAAGGCGATCATCGACCTCGGGCGCAATTTAGGGCTAAACGTGATCGCCGAAGGTGTGGAGACGGCCGAGCAGGTGGCGTTTTTGCGCGAACAGGACTGCCATTTCGTGCAGGGCTATTATTTCAGCAAACCGCTCGATTTCCCCGTGCTGGAAGTGTTTTTGGCAGGGAAACGTCTTTCTGTCTAATAAACAACACCCCCTCCTGAAGGCTCAGGAGGGGGTGTTGTTTGCTGTCTTTATTTTCGCTTCGTCATGTCTACGATTCCTTCCGCTCGTTCATAGCTGCTTACCACAATCAGTACGATGATCAGAACTCCCATCAAAATACCCTCTAGCACAGAGAGAGCCCTCCTCATGTTGGTTCTGAAGAAAGGTATGTACTGAGAGTCTATGTGAGAAAACAGTTTATTTAGACCGCCAAAAAAAGACAGCCAATGCTGGCTGTCCGCAAATTAATCTATTCTAAAAAGCTATTCACCTTGTTCGGCAATGCTTCTCTCGTCGCCCCTTGATAACCGAGACGATCCCCCAGTTGCTGGTTGATGGCCGTCATCTTGGTTGTGTACTCTCTGCAGCTGGCGATGATTTGTTGGTTGGAGCGTTCAGAAAGATCCAAAGCTGTCATCAAATCACCGATCGCCTGATTGACTGCCTCCAAAGACATCGACGGTTTGCTTAACAGTTCATTGGTTCGTTCCGTGGTGGTCTTCAGCAGACGTGCATTTTCTTTGAACTGATTTTCCAGCGTTTTGTTCGTGGCATCTACCGCCGCGATCACCTTCTCCTGATCCCCGAGCGCCATAGTGATCATGGCAGAAACGGTGATCAGATTGGCTGTTTTATCGATGGCATTATTGACCGAATCGATCAGCTTGTCGTTGTTGTCATTGATGAGGTCGGCCGCCGCAATCGCCTGATTGTAGACGATGATCATTTCCGTCATCGACTGAATGCGCGATACCACCTTGCGCAGGCCGCGTTCCAAATGCGCTTTTCGAGAGGTATTCTCCGCTTTTGCGATCTCCAGCTCAAACAGCTCTCTGAGTTTATCTCCGAACGCGATCTTGGTCTGCAGATTGTAGATCTCTTCCATTGACGTGCGCTTCATTTGACGCATATAGGCGATATTTTCCTGCAACGTGTCCTTCCCGTCCCGCAGCCCACCCAGGATCGCATCGATGTTCGTTTTGACAGACTGGTATTTGTAGACGTAGTTTTTAAAGGGGCTTTTGCGTAACAACTTGCCAAACATCCCCACGTTTTTGCTTTGCTCAAGCCCTTCGCATTCCGTACGAAGTTTTAAGATCATGTTCGACACTTCGGCTTGCTTCCCGGACATGAGATCGTTGACCGGTCTGTCCAGCATTTGCAGAGTCTGTCCCGCCTTCTCCTGCGTCTTCATCCCCAACTTCCCGATCTCATCCATCAGAGAATCCAACGAAAGCGTGTCGGTGCTCGATACCTGTCGAATCAACTGCGTCGCTTCTTGAACAACCTTCTGTTCATCCTCTTTTCTGAGCTCAATGGCAAGAGTAGACATGCTGTTCCTCCTTACATATGATCAGATTCACGATAGCGGTTCTGGATCAATTCTGCTTTGGTCTGCAATTCAATTAGATCCTTATGTTCAATCGTTTCGACGATCGTCGTGATTTTGGTATTGATGTCCTTCAGTCCGTTAAGCAACATCCTGCGGTTTTTCGTTTTCGTTTCCCCGCTCAGCCGTAAAAACGGCGTGATAAAGCTATTAAGGTCCTTCAACACCAATCTGCGGATCGTATGATTGATCGTTCCATTGTTCATTTCTTGCAAAAGCGGGATAACACGCTGCAAACGGGCAAACAAAGCCAGCGATTTATCCACGATCTCATCGTCTAGATTGTTTTTCTGCCCCTCCGAGATCACCATGTCTTCTAAGATCTCCAGATACTCCAACACGGGCGTGAATTCGGGCGCCACCGGTTCCGCCTGCTCCTGACGGCCACTGCTTGGAATTGGCTCAGCAGGTGCGGACGTCTCAACTTTGACTTCTGGAACCACATCCCGAATGTTTGCCTTCTTTCTGTCACGCATCGCTCCGATCCACATCCCCGCAAAAGGGATCAGCAACGAGATCAGTTCTGGAAAAAGTGGACTCGTGATCAATGCGATCAAATAACCTGCTGCAGCACCTGCTACGACTCGTTTCGTCATCATGGAAAATCACCCCCGGATCTCGTACCTGCTACTACTAAAATTATAGGTTATCATGTCGGATTTTGCCAGTACCTCGATCATTAGGAATACACAGTTCGAACGCCAACTGTAGGATCTCGACAGCTGCAAAAACGCCAGATACACGCGTCATGAGATATTCCGCTTGCTCTCGATACAGCTCGCCATGCCGCGGGATGATAGAATGTCGGGCATGATCCAGCATACTTCTGTCAAGCAGTGAGTCGCCCGATGCCAAGCGAACCTCTTTGCCGGACAATTCCTCCAGGTAGGCCAAGGCTGCTGACTTGCTCACAGCGTCCGGAACGAGATACAGCTTGCGTCCCTGTATGGAGAGTCCCCAGCCCCAAGCCTTCAGCCGTTCGGCGGCACGTATCACCTGTTCTTGCGGCATCCGTTCACGCTCGATGCGGATTGCAAAAAACATTTCGTCACAAAACCGCTCGTCCAACACCCACTCCGGCGTCGCGAACTCCCTGAAAATTTTGTACACATCCTCGGCAGGCGAGCACGTCTCCCGAATGCTGCGATGCAAATTGCGGTTCCATTCCAGGTCGGGCACGCCATCGAACAGGATATTGCCTCCGTTGCTGGTTACCGCGTATTTCGGCAGAATTTGTTCCTGGAACAGATGAATCCGACGGTACTGTTCCACCGTCCGTGTCGTAACCGGGACAAACGTTGCACGTTCCGCTACTTCACGCAACAGCTCTAACGCCTGCTCCGGCATATAGGAGAGCGGGGCTCCGTCTTTCAACTCCACAGGGATGAGCCCGCTGCTTTTCATCGTGCTCCCGAGTGATCGCTGCGAATAGATCAGCGTTTGATCCAGATCGCTGGCAAAGATCATACAGACTCATCCCTTCGCGGCAGGATCAGGCCGCAACAAGAATAGTGGAGACCCGGCGAGACCTCCACTGGAACTTGTCGGTCCGCAGCCAACAGCAGAATGTGTTTTAAATTGGGATTGTCCAAGCGATCCACAAGGATCTTCCAAGGAACCCTTCGCAGCAGAACACGGGTCGTCTCCCCCACTCCTGGTTTCACCAAATTGATGTCTTCAATCCCGAATTGCGACTGCAGATGCCCGATTTCTTGCAACCCTCGCCAACTCGGCTCCACCTGCGCGTTGAGGTGCTGCTCCGCTTGCAGTCTGGCCAGCTCAGCGATGGAAGGGAAGTACCTGCTCACCGTATCGACGAACAGTTGGGACACGTCTTCACCTGCCCACTCTGCATAATATTTAGCTCCATGAAAATCATCCGGCCCGATCAAGTCTTCTCTCAGGACAGTACGACTGACCAGTCCCGATACGGTCGAGTTCAAGCAGGCGCTTGGAATCAGAAAATCTTCTCGCGTGCCAAACGTTTCTGAGCATTCCCCCGGATCTGCCAACACTGCCAGATCGCTGTTTAACCGGATGTTATGCTTCTTTTCAAAATCTGCACACGACTTCGCCAAGACCTGTGAGATCGCTCCTTTCCCCGTCCAGCCATCGACAAATTGAATCTCATCACCCGAATGAGTTTGCAAGAGATAGAGAAGCGCATTCTCATCGATCCCTTTTCCACGGATGATCGAAACGCTGTAATGAGCAAGCGAAATCCCATAGACGTGCTGTAAGTAGCGTTTCATCAGTATGCCCGCTGGAGTGCCGGCTCTGGCGAGGGAAACAAGCACGACCTTCGTACCGCGTTTGCGGATAATCAACTCTGCAGCCTTTCCCGCTGCCAGCGCTACCTTTTCGGCCGTTTGCCGAAGCGTTTCATGGAACAGCTGCAGGTATTCAGCCGTCGGCCGATATTCCACCGGCAGCATCTCTGAGTAATGAATTCCGCTCTGGATGGCTTTCTCCCGGTCTTCCGTTGAGGTTTCCAACTCGACGCTTTGCAGATTCTTTAAGAGGAAGGTCACATCATCAGGATTGTAACTGCCCATCGGTTGCGGGGCGGATATCTTCATATCATGGCTCCTTTCCTTTGCTCAGGACAAAATGACCACTCGGACGCTCTTGATGCCCAAGTTGCAGAGCCGTTCGAGAAACGGTTCCATTCGCTCCGCTTCTACCTGCCGCTCCAAAAAGACAAAGAGGTCGTCATACCCATACCGTGTCACGTTATAGAAAAAATGCTGAATCTGCGGGTCATCTGGACTGGGATAGGAAAATGCCTCCCAAATTGCATAGGACGGTTCTGCATGCTGGTGGATCGGACTCCTTGTGGTCGATTGATACCAGACCCCGTCCCCCATCTCCGCTGCGATACGCATGGGAAGGTACATAAATTCCCCTGTCCCAAGACATAACGTTTTGGAGCCGGTGCGAACCTCCTTTAAAATTTTTGCAGCTAGACTGATCTGACGGTTGATCCGCTGCGCCGACGCTGATTCGATCCCGAATCGTCCTGTTGCCAAAAGGTAGGGCATGGGGTTCCGCTGCCCGACCGAGTCGAGGGAAGACTGATCAACAGTGTCAAAGAGATCCTGCAGGCGTATCACATCCAGATCGACATCCACACGCGGCATGGTCTGTACGGTAGTGGCCGCCACCAAATAAGGCTTTCCCTCTGTGCTCATTTCACCTTTAAGCAGAGCGAGCACCTTGATCGTAACGCCCAGTTCCCGCTCCAGGTCAGCAAAGCGGTCTTGCTGTGCCTGTGTTCGCCAATCCAGCAACGATGCCACATAATAGTCGCGTCCTGGATGCTTGCTGTTCAGTTCCCGAATGATGTTCAATACCGTGTTTCCTGTCGTCAGTTCATCATCGACCAATACGATCGCTTCCTTGTCTTGAACAGGAGACGACGCATAACAGCGATGCGATGTGGCATGGGAATGCACTTCTTCGAAATTGACAGATGAATCAAGTTCCGGAATCAATTCCCGTGTCGTGTGGACATATCGGCAATCTGTTGCAAACGCTGCATACATGCTGTTGCCCAGTGCGGTCGCCGTTTCAGCAAACCCGATGAAGACGAGTGGCCGCGGCGGGCTCCATCTGTTTTCCTGCAAGCGAAAAAATGCAGCTTTCGCCTGCATAGGGTCACGCACCCCTCCCAGTACTTCCTCCGGACAGGGAGCAGTTCCGTTCAATTCCTGCTGCAGCAACAGGGCCAATGCAAAGCCGCCCATCAGACTCACTTCCGGACGCACGGGCAAATGCTTCCCCAGAATCTTGCTGACGAAAAGAAACGACCGCTTTTTATTGATGCGGGCAGCCATCGAAAACAACGTCTCCGGCGAGATCTCAAACGGGTTCTGCGTAACTCTGATGTGTACCTTTAGATCCCCTGTGATCTCATACGTATGCTTGTCCTGAATAGAAAACTCTTGGTTGTTGAACGTTTCCTTGGTCATGTAACACCCCATAAACTTCAGCTTGTGCCAGAATTCGTTTCGCCCAATTCAAATGCGGCTTGATTTCGTTCATTTTGTTTGCATACTCGCTGCGAATCACGCCACTGTTCCCATCGGAGTTCTCCATGATGTTGACGGCGTCTTGATATTCTTCACAAGTTACTGCATATAGCGATTGCACAATGTTGAGATGGCTCGGATGGATGATCGTCTTACCTGTCATCCCGTTTTCCTTATCGAGCAGAACCTCGCGAATGAGACCATAATCGGACGGTGTCACCGGCTTCAAGCCATATTGGTCGGCGATGCGCTCGATTCGCTCATCCTTCATGCCAGGACTGCCGTTTTGTCGGGAAAAATACTCCCATACCGGGCCGGAAATCACATAGCCGTCTTCAGAACGGCCCAGAATGTTCAAGATGTCAGATATACAGCTGCGAATCGTGGTGATGTCATAAATCGTATGGTGGACGCTTCGCCGTACTCCGAACAAACCAGAGAAGTCGGTCGCGCCGATCCGCACGTTTAAGACATGCTTTTTGTAGCGGTCAAGAATCGCTTTGATGTCCAGAAGTGCCTGGGGGCGCATTTCCAAATACATAATCTCGCGGCTTTCCAAAATCGGTGATCCATACAAGACGGGAGCATGGGGCGCTTTGTGTTGATGATAGGCTGTAAGAATTCTGAAATAATGCTCTCCGTTCTCCGCTGTGAATTTCGGAAAGAAAAAACCGGTGATCAACACGATTCGCTCAGCCAGCCTGTCAATCAGCTTTTCGAGTTGCTCTGGACTTCTCACTCTGATAAAGATCAAAGGGAGCTTTTCTTTCTGAAGCGTCCCGATCTCCAGATAGGAATGCAGTTTGAACAGCTGTTGAAGAAGCGTTTCCTCAGCCATCTCCACCTGATGATCCCCAATCGCATCTTCCAGATCCAAAACGAGTGATACCAGACCTTCATGTTTTTGATAGAGAATGTCTTCCGCCACCGTAAGTCTGGTTGCGGGAGTGTACAGAGCGGCTCCCGCTGCCTGGGCTAGAATATCTCGGCTTGAATGATTGTTAAAAGATACGGGTGATCGATAGAACCTCACCAACTCTTCTTTTTCAGACAAAAAGCTGAAATATCGCAAAGTTGACTCCCCTCTCACGAGTTGAAAATACTCGCTATTTGAAAAAAAGAATCCCTCCGGTCAAGAGGGATTAAATCTGTTATTATGCTGTCTTTCTCTTCTTCATCGAGCTGTAGAAAATCGTACCTGCAAACACAGCGATCAGAACACCAAAGAAAGCAAGATGCGGGACATGAATACCGAATACCCCGATCATCATCTTCGCCGCGATGATCGCGATCAAAATAAATGCGGCAGTCTCCAGCTCCGGGAATTTCTCGATGAGCTTCAGGAACAGTTGTGCAACACCGCGCATCATCAGGACGCCGAGCAGTCCGCCGAGGAACAGCACCCACACCTCGCTGCTGAGACCAAAGGCAGCTACTACGCTGTCGATACTGAACGCGATGTCCATTAATTCGACCATCAGCACTGTTTTCCAGAACGACATCGGTTTGTTTTTCGCTTCGTCCTCTTCACCGCCTTTAAACAGCCCTTTGTACGCGATGTAGAAGAGATACAAGGCGCCTGCCACTTTGACAGAAGTAAACGTTACAAGATAAGTTCCAAGTCCAATGGCGAGAAAACGAAAGACATACGCACCCAGAATCCCGTAGAACAGCGCTTTTTTCCGCTGTTTTTCCGGCAAATGTTTTACCATCACCGCCAGAACAAGCGCATTATCAGCGGAGAGCAACCCTTCAAGCAGGATCAGACTGGCGATGATTCCCCAGCTGACAGGATCTGAGAGTGTACTCGTGATGGCATCCCACGAAAAGAATTGCCCATAGTTCGCAATGGCGCTTTGTATAAATTCGGATATCCAATCCATCAACTGATTCCTCCAGTAGTAGTCTTTACTTGCTGCCCCGTTTCCAGCTCAAACCCCAATCATAGGCGCGATCCAACTCAACGTGCCCTTGATAATACTGCACGAGCCGTTCAATGCTCAGCGTCTCATCGTTGACGTTTTGAATCATGGCGATTGCACACATCGCTTTTCGATTATCGTGTTCGTTCAAGTTCACGATGATGTCCGGTCCTCCATCTTGCTTGATCGTCACCACACCATCGGCTTCCGACCACTTGGTGATGCCTTCATAGATGAAGGTAAAGACAAGCAAACGCTTAAACTCCTTGATCTGATTGCCGTTGATTCGCAGATTTTCCCCTGATTTGACCGCTCCGGTGCGATCATCTCCGTCTAAAGAGATATAGGGCAAACGGGTAAGCGAGCCAAAGCTGTTGCCCAGTGCCTGAATCAGACCCTTTCTACCGTCTTTCAACTCATACAAACAAGCAAGATCAAGGTCGATCCCCGTATCTCTCCTGAAGAAACCACCGGTGTTTTGCCTTTGGTTCCAATTGAGATTAACCAGAATCTCGCCCAACTTGCCAGACTTCTTTTGAAGATTAATCTTATCCCCGCGTTTCTCCAACACGATTTTATTCAAATTGATGGCAGGGGTCGGTTTGGGCTCAGGCGGTATCGGCTTTGGTTGAGGCTCAGGCTGAGGGGCAAGCGTCGGCTCTTCTTTCACATCGATGCCGAAATTACTGCATAACGCTTGCAATCCGTCAGAGAAGCCGGAACCGATCGCATTAAACTTCCACTCACCGTTATGCCGATACAATTCGCCGATGACGACGGCCGTCTCCGAAGTGAAGGAGGTATTTTCGAGGTGAAACCGCAAAAGTTCCTCACCCGTCTGTTCGTTTTGGACGCGGATGTAGAGGCTGCGAACTGCATGAAAGCTTTGACCGCGCTTTTCGCCATCATAAATGGTCAAGGAAAATGCAATTTTTTCTATAGAAGAGGGGATCAGGCTCAGGTTCATGTTGAACTGCTTCTGATCACCTTGGCTTTGCGAATCTCGATATGTGATAAAAGCGGTTGAAGGATTGTTATAGAAAATCAGGTCTTCATCTTTTGAAACTTTTCCGTTGCTTCCCAACAGGAAGGCTGACGTGTCCAATTCAAATTCATCGGGACCCTGCCACCCGATCCCAATCGTGACCTGTGACAGCCCCTTTACCAGCTTGGTCAAATCAGTGCGCTGGCCTTTCACGACTGTAATAGCCATTGACGTCCACCTTTCCAATCGAAATGCAGGGGTGGCCGAGTACGGCCATCCCCGCCATGATCGTTATTGTGCGTCCAAACCATAATTTCTACAGAGGTCTTGCAAGCCGCCGGAAAATCCGCTGCCGATCGCTTGAAATTTCCACTCGCCGCTATGACGATACAATTCGCAAATAACGACCGCCGTCTCGATCGAGAATTCTTCCCCCAAATCGTAGCGCATAACTTCCCGATTTGTTTCCTCGTCGACAATTCGCACGAACGCATTCGAGACTTGTCCAAAATTCTGTCCACGTGTAGTCGCATCGTGAATGGTAACTGTGATGCCGATACGATGAATGCTGGACGGAACAAGGCTCAGATCCACCTTGATCTGTTCATCATCCCCGTCACCTTCTCCGGTTCTGTTATCACCGGTATGTTCAACCGAACCGTTGCCGCCGACCAAGTTGTTGTAGAAGACGAAATCTTGAATGCCTTTCGCCTTGCCGTCTTCATGCAGCAAAAAGGCGGAAGCGTCCAAATCGAAATCATGGCCGCCGGTGTACTTATTCGTGTCCCAGCCCAAACCGATGATCGCTTTTCTCAATCCCGGATTGGTCTTGGTAAGATCAATTCTCTGCCCTTTGGAAAGGCTAATCGTCATAGATATCCCTCTCTCTGCTTAGTTCAGGCGGAATCTGCGATTTAAGTTGCCCGATTAGCCAATATCCAGGCCGTAGTCACGGCACAGGCCGGAAAGACCGTCTTTATAACCGCTGCCGATCGCGTTAAATTTCCATTCCCCGTTATGACGATACAATTCACCGACCACTACAGCAGTTTCTACCGAGAAATCTTCCCCGAGGTCGTAGCGAATCAATTCTGCGTTGCTGTCCGCGTTCAAAATGCGAACAAATGCGTTCGAAACTTGCCCGAAATTTTGTCCGCGGGCAGCCGCATCGTGAATCGTGATACAGAAAGCAACTTTTTCCACGTTCGCCGGTACCGAGTTCAGGTCGACTACAACTTGCTCGTCATCGCCATCACCATCACCGGTGCGGTTATCGCCGTTGTGTACCACGGAACCGTTTTCATTTTGCGGATTGTTGTAGAAAACAAAGTCTTTGTCCGAATTTACTTTACCGGCTGCGCTCGCACAGAAGACAGAAGCGTCGAGGTCAAAGTCGTTGCCGCCATCATATTTGTTCGTATCCCAGCCGAGTCCGACGACGACTTTGGTCAACCCGGGATTCGATTTGGTCAGATCAACTTTTTGGCCTTTCGAAAGAGAAATTGCCATTGTTCAGTCCCCATTTCATTGGATAGATGAGTGTGCTTAGACGTACTTTTTTGCCAACAGATTGATGTGGGCGGCATATGCGCCTTCCCCGATCGCGTTAAACTTCCATTCCCCGTTGTGACGGTAAATCTCTGCCACGATCAGCGCTGTTTTCCCCGAATAGTCATCCGAAAGATTAAAACGCACCAATTCCTGGTTGTTTGCTTTGTTGACTACACGGATGAAAGCACTTTGAATCATACCAAAATCCTGCCTTCTGTTTTCACATTCGTAAATGTTGACTACCATCAGGATTTTGTGTACATCGGACGGGACTTTTTTGAGATCAATAAAGATCTGCTCGTCGTCGCCATCCCCTTCTCCTGTCAGGTTATCACCAGAGTGCAGAACAGAACGGCATCCGCTGGCCCGGTTATAGAAACACACCAAGTTCTCTTCCTTCGTCAGCTTGCCGTTCGCATCGAGCAGCAGCGCAGAAGCATCGCAGTCGATATTCACCTCCGACTTCATAAAGCCAAAGAGTCCTTTCTTTGGTTGAACCGGGTCCCAGCCCAGACCCACGATCAGGTTCGTCAAACCTGCATTCAATTTGGTCAAGTCAATCTTTTGACCTTTTACTAGAGAGATCGCCATCTTTGGTCACCTCCTTTCAATCAAGCACGATCATTTAACAGTTTCAATGCCAAAATCCCTTTTTCTCCAAAATGGTCGTGAATATGGAATGCATGCTGCAATCTCCCGATCCACAAACTGATAAAAGTTAGTTTGCTCAATTTCGCCAATCGCATGACCCTCAGCACCATATAAAAACACACTTCCTGTACGATACCCGAACGGTACAATCCATTCATGGAAGCAGATATATCTAAACAAATCGCTACACGGACACGCTGGCCGCCAATTTACGCAGGTCAATACTCATTCAACAACACCTTTTTAAAAGAGGTTTTGTTTAACAGTTCTATAGTACTACACTTTTTCCGACAAATATATACTTATTTTGCTATAAATTATATATTAGCATATTAGTTGGAAATTAAATATGCATTTTATTCTCCCAATTCAACTGATGTGCTAAAAAATGGAAAGATGCTAGTGGATGAACCTAGTCCTTTTGTCCGAACCTGCGCAGCTGCGGGATCAGACAGTCGTAATAAGCATCCGAAAACGGCACCATTTCCTCATAAGAGATCCGGCGGTTGACTTCATCCCAGGTTCCGTTTTCCGAGAGCTCAATGCCAGTGGCATCTGCGCTGCCGCCGCGCTTTTCCAGTATGCTGACAAACTCCCCCAGGTCAATCCGGTACAGCCCGGTGACCTCTTCTTCCTGCAGACGGAACGCCGAAAACGGCAGGGAGGCTTCGTAGTAATACAGGAAGCAAAATTCATTATCGATCACATCCGGCGGAATCACCGCGCCATCTTGGATCATCCCGAGGAAGGTCAGCTTGTCCGGGTCGACGTCGATGCCAAGCTCTTCCTTGACTTCGCGCAGCCCGTCCTCCACCGTCTCCCCCGCCAGCAGATGGCCGGCCGCCGAGATGTCGTAATAGTTGGGGTAGGTGTCTTTTTCCGGGTGCCTTTTTTGTAGCAGAATGTACGGGGTGTCCGTTGCTTCATCTCGGCCGCCGACCCAGCAGTGGATCGACTGGTGCCAATGGCCTTCGCGATGCACCACATGGCGGGGCAGGATCTCGGTCGGGTTCATATTCTCGTCAAAGCACTGAAACAGTTCGGTTTTCATCTTCATGCACCGCCTCTCCGATGTACACCCAGTCTATCATGTAAAAACTTGGGCTGCCAGAATTTGCGCAGTCGTATCCGCTGTCGGATTCTTGCGGTTCCATTGCCGGCTTATTTCCAGCGGGCATGCGGCGGTCTATAATGGTGAGCAAAGAGTCTACCGTGAAAAGGAGCCTGCCCGATGAGCCATCCCGCAACCCACGTCTTCTGGACGTCGTTCCACCATCCCGCCTTGCACAACCAGCCGCTTTATCTGGCGGCGACGGCAGAAGGATTATGCCGCATCACCTGGCCGCAGGAATCGTTTGAGACCTTGCAGCACTGGGTCGGGAAAAAGGTGCCTGGTGCCGTGTTGACCGAAGACGCTGAGCTCATGTCCGCCTATGTCGGACAGCTCCGCGAGTACCTCACAGGCGACCGCACCGCTTTTTCCCTCCCCCTCGACATGCGCGGCACTCCGTTCCAGACCTCGGTCTGGCAAGCCCTGACCAAGATCCCCTTCGGCGAGACCCGCAGCTACTCCGACCTCGCCGCCGCTGTCGGCAGCCCGCAAGCGGTCCGCGCCGTCGGAACGGCCAACGGGGCCAACCCGATCCCGATCATCGTCCCCTGCCACCGCGTCATCGGCAAAAACAACGCCCTGACCGGCTTTCGCGGCGGCCTGCAGGTCAAAGAAACGCTGCTTCGGCTGGAAGGATTTCATGACTACACCGCCAAAGGGCACGCCCGGTTTCAATTTTAAAAAGCAGTAACCACCCGTGTGGTTACTGCCTTTTTCTTTTAGAATCCCTTCAACTGATCATATCCGTTTTCAAATGCGGATATTTTGTTCGGTTCATCTTGGTAGAAGACCAGATACGATGCCTGATTGGACTGGAACGTCACTTTATAAAACGGCTGGGGCAGTGTTTTTCGCTCCCCGCCCTGTACACGGATGACCTGATGACGCGAGAGAATCTGCAGTGACTCTTGATCTGCCAACGCTGATTCTAACTCATCCTGCGCCTGACGATCAGCCTCGCTTAGCGGTTGTCCCGGTAAAATCAACAAATAGGGTTTGTCCTTCCCAAACTCCCGCTCAAAGACAGCCACGTGCCGCTGTCCGTCTTTTTCCACCCAATATCCGTACAGACGCGGCGTCTCCAGCAAATCAGATTCGATCGGACCGATCTCCGTGACCTGGTCCGCCTCCAAAAACTGAGCGATCATCTCAACCGAAGCATGTTTGCCATTCTCTGCATCCCACTCGAATCTCATGTACAGAAAGAGAGCGGCGGGAATCAAGACGAGAGCGGCAAGACCAAGAAGCCCAATTCGCTTCATGTCCTGAACTCCTTTCTTCGGTCTAGGGAGACCTTCTATTAATTCGGTTTAATCGACTGATAGTACCATGTCGCGTTGTCTTGCCGATCTCCTCTGCTGCGACTTTGAAGATGTCATCGTTGTTGTACCAGTATACTCCAGCATCTGGCTTTTGGAAGTATTCAGTTGAGCAAGTATTGTAGACGCAAGTACTTCTACTTCTGAATAATTTGACAATATCAATATAAATTTATAAAATAATAGAAAGAAATACCTAGACAAAAAAAAGGAGGTGCTCCGATTTGAAACATGATCTTTTCGACCTCGACGTACAGGTCCGGTCGGTCTCCGGTCTGCAGCCTGATACTGTGATCCAGACACTTGCCTGCACGCAGAACGGCTGTTACGAAACGGTTGCCTGCGCTCCGGAGACGGTCGATTGTCTGCAGACCCGGATCAACTGTGTGTCGTATACCTGCCCGACGCTGTAAATCACATCCAAGCAGAATCAAACAAGGCTGCCCACACCTATGTGTTGGCAGCCTCGTTGTTGTATTTAATAACGCCCCGGCCAAGAAGACGGCGGGTTGCCCCAGCCGGTGTAGCGGGACGAGAAGTAGGACGAAGTTGCGATGTTGTCTGCGATGACCGACGAGCGTCCGTTGATCATCGTGTTCTGGCCGATGTAGATGCCGACATGCCCGTACCAGCCGTTGTCAGCCGCCGGTGCGAAAAATACGAGCGAGCCGATCGGCGCGGACGCCAGCGAACCGCCGGTGTTCAAAGCGTTCGACGCAGCGATCGCCGAAGCGTACTGCCCGCTGGTTCCGTATGCGTGCTCGACAAACATTTGGCACCAGCCGTTGTAGTCGGTGCGGCCAACCTGGTCGATCGCCCAGGCGATGGCGCGGTCTTTCGGGCGAATTTGTGACGTCGGTGGCAGACCGTTGATCACCGCCGAAGCGATGTAGCGCTTCACGCCGTTTTCATAGTAGTAGTACCAGCGCGGGTCCGGCTTGCCGAGGAACACGTCGTTGACGATCGTGCCGTACTCGATGCCTGCAAAATACACCGTGGTGTTGCCCGCGATCGAGCCAACCACCGCATAGCCTGTGCCCGGACCGGAGCGCACGTTGACACCCGCCGAGGCGGTGATCCCGGAGAAGCTGACCGCGTACGGGTCGGCTGCCGATGCGGTCTGCATCGTTGCGCCTTGCACGCTGACCACTGCGGTCAACGCGACCACTGCTGCCAGTGCATAGGTAACCATCTTTTTCATTGATAAACACTCCCTTTCTTTATTATACAGGGAGTATATCATATTTTATTTTAAATTTAGAAACGATATTTATAATAACAACAGAAAAGCCGAAGCGCTATTGCTCCGGCTACCAACCAACTTTCACTTGATGATCTTTTACTTGGAAATAATAGTCCAAGTCCCCACCCCAAGTTTCCGCATCCGACACCGCAGAGACAGCCTGCACATGCAGCCTGTATTTGCCTGTGGGGAGATCCTTGAGCGGATAAGTAAAGTTCAAGGTCTGCATAGGATCCATCCGCCCATGAAACAGGTGTTTTTCCTCTATCGGATCCACCTGATCGCTGGAAAGAGTCGCTTTCAGATCGATCTCTTTTTCAGTAGGCTTTCGCAACTGCAGAGCAATCTTAATCGTATCCCTGTTCTGGATCTCTGCTTGCAAAAGGAAGGCTTCAGGAGGCGATGGAGGCACATTTTTCTCAGAATCGTTGCTGCAGGCCGTGCCCACGAAGACGAGCAGACAAACAAGCAAAGCGCCTACACTCCAGATCCGAACCCGATATTTGCGTTCCATCCAACGCCCCCCCCCCTTAGGCATCGCCTAGTAATAATTGATCGTATTCTGACTCAGCGAGTATCTGGCATTGTAATCATAACCTAACGCTTTCCAACGGCTCCAGTAATCCGCGAAATTATTGTTATTATTTGTGTGCATCGCTCTGAAAACATCTGAGAAAGCGTAACTGCGTGTATCCGTACCGTCGTTGTTGGCATCATACAAGTCGATGAGAGACGCTGTAACTCGCCCTTCTACTGCGTCGCCTTGATCTCCAGTGCTTGGATAGTACTCATGGTCAAGGGTCGCACCGGTCGACCAGTGATAAACAGCATCACGATTGACATACAAAGCGACAAAGCTTGCCCAGCCTTCTGTCCATGCACAGTTGACGTGTGACTTTTCTTGCACATTGTGAGGACTTGGGCAATACGTCGTCGGATACCAGTTGTTGTAGATATTGTACATAAAATTGTGGCCGACCTCATGCACAACCGTATCAGGCGAGTCTGCGTTAGTCTCTTTGAGATGAATGTACTCACCCGTGGTGTAATAGGCGCCTTGAGTGCTCCCTGGGTACCAAATTGCAGTTGCAGAGCCGGGATCTTTATACAGTGACAAGGCTGCTTTGGCATTGTAAATATCATCATATACCCAGATTGCCTTACGATTGATGTCTGTACTCGGAACATATCGGGTACCGATATCACCGCCTGTATAAGTGCTTCCTACAGTTGTATACCAAGTATAGGGTTTAAAGCTGCTAGTGACAACTTTGTTCCAACTGTTCCAGGATTGAACAGTGACCCTCACATCTTTGCGACCTACAGGATCTGAAAACTGATACATGAATTCACCCGTAGAATCTGTATAGGTTTCGCCAAGTCGCACCCAGCTATTTGAAGAATTCAGATAATCTATGATTACTTGAGCATTTCGGATCGCTTTGGCACTGCCGTTCCGATCATAAAACTTCCATGTGCCATACATCGTAATCGTCCACTCAGGAGCGATGACACCTTCAACATCTGCTGTCCCAGCAGTCTCCACATTCTTCAGATCATTCTGAGCAGATTCATCCGGACCTTTTTCCGCTGGATGGTCAGGGTTTGTTGTTTTCTCCCAGCCTTCAACGACTTCATTTGCCTTGACCGAAAAATAATACGATTCCATACCGCCCCACTGATTTCGTCCCTCTTGTTTGGACAGGGCTTGTACAGTAATTTTGTACTGACCTTCAGACAAATCCTTGAAGGGGACATCAATTTGTTTCCCCTCCTTCACTTTCATTTTCCCTTTGAATGCTTGATTCTTGCCAGATACAGAGGTGTAGGCGTACTCCCCAAGTTTCTCCAATTCGAATGTAATTTCAACATCCTTATCCGTTTCCTTGAGCAACTTCGTTGTAAAACTGACAATACCGTTACCTTTGCCATTTTTAATAGAGCGCTCTTTTAAAACCGCATCGACCTCGATGTTGCCTTTTCCCTCTTCCGAGTTCATGTTTACATGCGAACCTTTGACACCGTCCACATGCGGAACGGCAGTAGCAGCAGATGCAATGTTTTGAAATCCAAAGCCCGCAATGACCAGACACGTAAGCAGATACCTCCACTTATTCACATTCATCGAAATAAAAACCTCCTATGTATTTTCAAGGGAATCACTACACCTCCAATTGTACGCAAGATTGATTTCGACTTCAAGTACAATACAATAAATTATAAATAACATAAATATCATGATCAATGAATCCGATCTGTTTATTTTAACAGTCGACAGTATTCCCGTGCTGCCTTTAATCTTTTTGTACTCCGCCTCCGCCTGCTTCGACGTCATCCACATCAAAAAACAGCGCCTTATACTTCTTCAACCTGCTTCCCCCTTCCCTTAAACACCAGCACCCCGCCGATGATCACCAGCACGCCGAGCAGCTGCTTGCCCGTAAACGGCACCTGCTCCAGTCCCAGCCACCCGAACGAATCCCACATCAGCGCACACAGCAGCTGCGACGTCAGCACGATCGACACCGCAAACGTCGCCCCAAGCAGTCGCACGCCCTGCACGAGACAGGTGACCACGCCCACTCCAAGCAATCCGCTGACCCAGTGCCAAGGCTTTGGATGCTGCCACACAAACATCCCCTGCCCTTCCACCGCCAAGCCGATCACCAGCGATGCCAAACAGCCCATCCCCAGCACCCACGCCGTCGTCGCCCAAGATCCGGCGCGCTCGCTGACCTTGCTGTTGAAAATGTTCTGCAGTCCGACCAGAGCCCCGGCCAGCAGCGCGAAAAACAGCCCGCTACTCATACAGCTTCTCGCTGGCCAATGCGCCCAGCCCCTCTCGATCCTTCACCAAAATGAACCCTTTCTTCCGCTCGACCAGCCCCTCCGTGCAGAACTGCCGGATCACCCGGTTCAGATGGCGGTACGAAGTGCCGATCAGATTCGCCGCATCTTTGAGCGAGACGGTGCTCGTCTGTTCATTCAGCAAAAGATAACTCGCCAGCCGCACTTCCACCGGGTACATCAAGTTAAAGCTCATCGACTGCGACTTGACCAGAAATTTCTTGGTGATGATATCCAGCAAAAACTGCAAAAAACGCGCATCGTCCTGTGTGTATTTTTGCAGCCAGCGGTGATGCACCCCGACCATCTGCACGGTCGTCACCGCTTCCACCGTATTGATAAACTCCGCGCTTTGCACATATTCCAGATCGCCGATCACTTCAAGCGGCGTTTTAAAAGACAAGATCAGCGTTTTGCCTTCCGCCGACGTGGTGTAGATTTTCACTTTGCCGTCGACCAGCACATACAAATACTCGCTGACCGCCCCTTGCGAGCAGATCAACTCCCCCGGCTGGTAGCGGTACAGCGCCAGATGCGGCAGCACCTGCTCGTTAAACATCTCCGCGATCCCTTGCGCCTGCAGATACTGCATCAACAGCTCCCGATCTTTGATCTCTTCCATGCCGATTCACCCCCGCATCTCTCTGCCGTCAAAACTTCAAAATCGCCACGCCCGCGATCATCATCCCGATGCCGATCAGCTGCGGCAGCCGCATCTTCTGCTTCGCCACACCCAGCCAGCCATTCCCTTCGATCAAAAAAGTCAGCCCGAGCTGCGCGATCAGCAGCGCAGCGACCGTGATCGTCACCCCGATCTGCTGAATCGCCGTGATGTTGCCAAACACCACCACCGCGCCAAACGTGCCGCCCGTCAAGTACAGCGGCTTGACCCGTTTCAGCCCCTGCCAGTTGCTGTCCCGCACCAGCAGCAGGATCAGCAAGGCGGCCACCACGCCGGTAAACTGCGTCAACGCCGCCGCCTGCCAGGCGCCAATATCCTCGGAGATCCGCGCATTCGAAACGCCTTGCAGCGTGATAAACGCCCCGCCTGCCAAGGCAAACAAAATTCCTCTCATCGTTCCTCACCTCATACCTCCATTAAAAAACAGTTGGGGAGATCGAGGAAGGACATATGTCTCAAACGCAAAAAAAGGATGCTTTTCCAGCACCCTTCCCGCTTTTGCCTCTCTACCAATGCGCCGGACGAGTAAGCGTCGGCGGCAGTTGGGTATCGGCATCGCCTTTTGCCGAATTGAGCTGTGACTGCGTGAGAAAAAGGCTCCCCGTCAGATTCGCCCCGCTCAGGTCGGCATCCCGCAGGTCCGCCCCGATCAAGTCGGCCTGGCGCATGTCAGCTCCGCGCAGATCGGCCGCGATCAGGTACGCCCCGCGCAGATTCGCGCCGCGCAAGTCCGCTTTGCGCAGCTTGGCCCCGATCAGGTCGGCGCCCCGGCGATTCATCTGCTGACCCTTCATTCCCTCGCGCACCCGTTCGCTCGTCCGCAGCAGCAGCACATTCACATCCGCCCGATGTACCGCCACATCGACTTGCAACAGCTCCTCCGCACCGAGCAGGGTCAGACGTTCTGTCGCCTCAAAAGCCGCGCTGAGCTCCGCCTGCAACTCCCGTGCCGTCTCCAAAGACATCGCTTCGTCCAAATACCGCAGCAGTTCGTGCAGCTGGCGCATCACCGGAAACACCGCAAACATCTGCCCCGCAGACTCCGGCGCGCTCCGCCAGTCTTGTCCGTTATAGGTGACCTGCGACACTTTTTGCCCGGCCCCAAAGCATTCATAGACCGTGCAGCCGCGATAGCCCCGCTTGCGCAGCGTGTCATGCACCCCGCAGCGGAAGTTGGCCTGCAGATTCCGGCACGGCTCGCCTCCGTCCTTGTCCACCGCAAAATCGGACGTAGCCGCAAACGGCAGCGCGACACAGCACAGCCCAAAACACTGCTCACAATCATCTTTCAAGCTCAGTTGTCCAGCCATCTGTGTTCTCCTCCATGAAAATTATTCCTTTTATCTTCTCATGCGGTCCGGCATGAGTAAAGAAAAAAGGCATAGACGATTGCCGGCCGTTTTCTTATCATGAAGGTACATCAAAAGTTCAACATGAGGTGATCCAGATGTTCGACTTTCCCACACTGCTCACGTTTCTGACCGTCGTGATCAGTCTCTTTTTAATACCGGGCCCTGCCGTGCTGCTCACCGCGACCCGCACCGTGCAGAGCGGACGCACCGCCGGCATCATGGCTGGCCTTGGCATTGCGGTTGGCGATTGCATTCATGCGGCGTTGGCAGCGCTTGGCCTGTCCGCGCTGCTGCTCTCGTCGGCGCTGGCCTTTAACGTCGTCAAATTCGCCGGCGTCGCCTACCTGCTCTACCTTGGCATCCGCGCGATCAGAGAACAGCCGAGCGACCCGCAACTGCCGACCGTTGCGCCTGCCCAACCCGTAAAGTCGTTTGGCCTCGCCATTCTGGCCGAGCTGCTCAATCCGAAAATCCTCGCCTTCCTGCCCCAGTTCGTGCACCCGGAGCGGGGAGCTGCCGTGTGGCAATTTTTGATCCTCGGCTTGCTGTTTGCCGGGCTCGGCGCCGTCTACACGTCGATGATCGCGCTCAGCGTGAAGCCGATCGGCCGATTGGTCAAGCGCATCTCCTGGCTGCACCGCTGGAGCGGCAAAATCGTCGGGTCGATCTACATCGGACTTGGATTGAAAATCGCCTTTCAACAGCGATAAAACAAAAGATAACGTGAGCACAAAGCCCCTGAATTTAGTTCAGGGGCTTTTTTGCCGAAATATTTTTCACAAAATCTTATATATATCTTAACAAATATGGGGGTGACAGCATGAACGTGATCAATCTCTCCGCCTTGAAGGGGGTGTCTGTCCAGAGAGTCGGCTCGAAAGCGCGCAACTTAGGGGCGATGCTCGATCAGGGTCTGCCCGTTCCGCCCGGCTTTGTGGTGACCGTCGATGCGTTTCAGACATTTTTGCGGGGACACGCCGCTGAGTCGGCCGAGACGGAAGCAGAGTTCCTCGCCGCACCGATCCCGGCGCAGATTGCCGCAGAGATTGCGGAGCAGTACAAAGCTTTGCAGCAGCACGCGGTCTATGCGGTCGCCGTGCGCTCTTCGTCTGCCTTGGAAGATCTGAACAGCGCGTCTTTTGCCGGGCAGTACGAGACCTTCCTCAATGTGCGGAGTCTGGACAGCGTGCTGGTGCAGATCAAGCGCTGCTGGTATTCCTACTTCTCGCCTGTCGTGCAGAACTATGCCCGCAACCAAAACATCTCCTTGGATTCCCTTGCCATGGGCGTGCTGGTGCAAGGCATGGTCGATGCGGACGTCTCCGGGGTGATTTTCAGCAAACATCCGGTCACCAACGATCCTGACGAGATCGTGATCAACGCTTCGTATGGCCTGGGAGAAGCGATCGTGTCCGGTCTGGTGACGCCCGACTGTTTCACCATCTCGAAGCGGACGGGCGAGATCAGCAGGGAGCTGGGTCTGAAAGAAGTCAAAGTGCTTCCCGGCCCCGAAGGCACCGAGACGGCAGACACGCTGCCCGAGGAGCAGGAAGCGTACAGTTTGAGCGATGAGCAGGTGCGGGAACTGGCGGGACTGACCCGCCACATTGAGGAGTTGCAAGGCTCTGCGGTCGATCTTGAATTTGCGATCCACGATGGGACGATCTATCTGCTGCAGGTTCGTCCGATCACTACATAAAAGGGAGGCAGCGCACATGGCGTTTGTACGGGAGGATTTGTTTTTGACCGAAGAGGATAAGTCACAGGGGTTCTGGGTGCAGGACGACGCGCATCTGGCGTATCCGTTTACGCCGCTGTTCGCTTCTTATTTCATTCCGGCGATGAGCGAAGGCACACGCCGGGCTTTTGCCGGGATGAAGTTCCCCGTTACGCAGTTCAAAGCCAAGATCGAAAACGGCTACTTCTACCAATGGGCGATTCCCTTTGCCGGAGACCCGCAGGCCCGCGCAGCCGAACATGTGCAGTGGGGCATGGAGCGTCTCCCCAAGGTGCTGGAGCTGTTCCAAAGCTATATCGAAAAAGAGTTCCTGCCCTTTTACGACCGGCTCGATGCGTTCCGGGCGAGTTCGTTTACCAAAAGTGAAGCCGTAGAGATGGTGCAGGAGCTTCATGCGTTTTACCAACGGGCTTGGGAGCTGCATTTTGAGATCGTCATGCCGCGCAGTGTCCTGCTCACCGGCCTGTCGAAAACGTACGCGGAGCTGGCCGGGACGGAGAACACGTCGGTCATCTATGACTGGCTGGTCGGCGTGATGAACAAGTCGCTGGAGACCGACCGAGGACTGTGGAAGCTGAGCCAATTGGCAAACGAATCTCCACAACTCCGCGACGTGCTGCTCGGCACCGAACCGACACAGCTTGTAGCCGCCTTGAGCAAAACGGAGGAAGGCTGCGCGTTCCTGTCTTCCGTGCAGGACTTCCTCGAAATCTACGGCTATCGGGCGACCAACTCCCATGAGTTTGTCGAAGAGATCTGGGTGGAGAATCCGACGCCTGCGCTGACCGTGATCAAACGTTACTTGGAAACGGGCTACGACTTTGAGCGGGAGTTGCAAGGGATGATCGAGCGCCGTCAGCAGGCGTTTGCGGCGGCCATGGAGACGCTGCCGGATGGAGCAGTCAAGCAGATGTTCCTCAGCCTGTACGATCTGGCGCTGGAATCGTGGGGGCTCGATGAAGACCACCACTTTTACATCGACGCGATGCTCCCCGCCAAGTCGCGCCTGTTCTTGCTGGCCGTTGGCGAGCAGTTGGTGAAGTCGGGTGTGGTCGAATCGCCGCAGGACGTGTTTTTCTTCTACCTCGACGAACTGATCAACGTGCTGCGCGAACCGGTTGCTTTTGCCGAGCTGATTGAACAGCGCAAAGACGACTGGGAAGCCAGCAAGTCACGCAAGCCCACGCCAACGTACGGACAGCCGCCCGAAGGCGATCTCAACCCGGCGCTGGAAGAGGTGATGGGGCCGTCGGCGCCGCAAGTGGAAGCCACACAAATCAAAGGTGCGGCCGCTTCCCAAGGCGTTTACACCGGCCAAGTGCGCGTCGTCTTGCACCCGGGCGACTTTTCCAAAATCCAGCCTGGCGAAGTGCTGGTCTGCAAAACGACGACCCCGGCGTGGACGGCGCTGTTCTCTGTCGTTGGCGCGATCATCACCGATGCGGGCGGCATCCTCTCCCACGCCGGAACGGTTGCCCGCGAATACAAATTGCCGGCGGTGCTCGGCACCCGAGTTGCGACCACGATGTTCCGCGACGGGCAGACGGTGACGGTCGACGGCACGCAAGGCGTGGTGCGCTTCCATGAGTGAAGGCAAGGTCCGGCTGCTGATCGCTGCGATTTTGACAGGAACCTTTCTGGTCCCCGTCAACTCCACGATGATCACGGTCGGGCTCAATACGATCGCGCATTCGTTTGGCGAGACGCTGGCTCAGACCTCGTGGATCATCACGATCTACCTGATCGTCATGGCGGCGACCCAGCCTGTCGCCGGGAAGCTCGGTGATATTTTTGGCTACAAGCGGATGTTTTTGACCGGTCTGGCCCTGTCGCTGGTCGGGTCGATCGCTTGTGTGTTTGCGTTTAATCTGCCGACGATGATCCTCTTCCGCTCCCTGCAGGCGTTAGGCGGCGCACTGGCTGTGCCCAGCGGAACCGCGCTGATCCGCCATGCTGTGCCCAAGGAGCAGATGGCGTCCGTCTTTGGGCTGTTTGGCCTGCTGATGGGGCTCGGGGCAGCCGTCGGGCCGCTGGTCGGGTCGTTCCTCATCGAGGCTTGGGGCTGGCAAGGGATCTTTTGGATCAACCTGCCGTTCTTGCTCTTGTCGTTCCTCGCCGCCCTCGTGGTGATGCCCGTTACACCGACGCGGAAAACGCCGGTTGATCTGCTCGGGTCGCTGTACTTAGCGGCCGGGCTTTCGATGATCGTCCTGTTCATCACCCACCCCGAGACCCTGCACTGGTGGAGCGGGTTGTTGCTGCTCGCTTGTGTGGCGCTGTTTTTCTTGCGGGAGAAAAAGTATCCTTATCCGTTGATCGAGTTTGGACTGTTTCGCAGCCGTTCCTATACGAGCGCCAACCTCTGCGTGTTGACCAGCAACTTCATCATGTACGGCACGATCCTCGTGTTGCCGATCCTGATGCAGCAGCGCGAGATGGATCTGCGGATGATCGGCACGCTCTTGTTTGTCTATTCGATTGCGATGTCCTTCTCGTCGTGGCTCGGCGGGCGGTTGTCAAAAAAGCTGGGGCATTCCAAGACGATCGGGATCGCTTTTGGTGTGCAACTGCTTTCGGTGTTCCTCTATCTCGGCTTCTCCCAAGACGTCTCCGTCTGGTATACCGCCTTTGCCCTGCTGATCGGCGGATTGGGTTCAGGGGCAGGTCTTCCGTCGATGCAGGCGAGCAACCTCGAATCGGTGGCGCGGGAGAAAACGGGCGTCGCTTCCGGCGTCTTCTCCACCTTCCGCTACATGGGCAGCATGGTCGCGTCGGCGCTGACGAGCATTCTGGTCGGCTCGCTGTTCTACGTGATGATCGGCGTTGCGCTGGTCGGGGTCTTGCTGGCCTTGCGCATGAAACAGCAGGAAATAAAAGAGGGGCTGCCCATCTGAGGGCAGCCCCTGCTGTCTTATCTGGACCGCCGCGTGCCGCTAACCGTTCTGGTGGTTAAGACACCCAGTGCATCCTTGACGTCTCTTGCGAAGTTCAACGGACGATCAATCTTCTCAAAGTGCATAAAATACAGTCTGGGTCTGTCAAACAGCCAATGATTGTGGATCGCGGTGACTTTGATGCCATGTTCACGCAGCTTCGAAGTAAAACGGTTGATCTCTTCTTGCAGAATGACCGTTTCACCACTGCACAGCGCACGTCCGTTCCGGTCGATCGACTCAAACGTGAACATTTGAGGAGTCAGCAAAAACGATCTGCCCCGCTTGCCCAACACGACCGGTCTGATGTTGTTGCGCGAACGCATGACGGTGCAAACTCCGTTCATCTCGGTTGCTGGTGCGCCTAAAATTTCGCCAAAACGTCTGCAAAGCGAACTTGTTGCCATGGGTCTTTCCCTCCTTTTTTACCGAACGGGTCGGTTGGTCAATACGCTCAGCGCATCTTTTACTTTTCGAGCAAAGGCCAGTGGCCGATCCTTGGACTCGAAGTGGACATACATGAGACGCGGCTGGTCGAACAGCCAGTGGTTGTGGAATGCCGTGACGATGATGCCGTGTTTGCGCAGTTTGGAGATAAACGGATTGATCTCTTCTTGCAAAATGACCGTTTCCCCAAGGCACAGCGCTTTTCCGTCCCGACCGATGTTTTCAAACGAAAAGGCCTGCGGAAGAAACATAAACGATCTGGCCCGTCGTCCCAAGACTCTCGCACGAATGTTGCTCCGCGTCCGGGTCGCCGTGCAAACACCGTTGATCACAGCAGGCTGGGCACCCAAAGTACGGGCGAACTCCCGGCACAGTCTGTTAGGTTGTTCCATTGCAAGCACCTCCTTTCCAGCTTTACTACATGGTATGGAAGGGGTGCTCAGTTTGTCCTATCAATTTACCTATTTTCAATTGGCCAAAAACTTTTTTCAAAATCATGTGATCCAAACCCGAAGTTCTGTCGTTTCACTTTCTGAACACACCAAATTCGCAATCTTCGGGAGGAATCTCATATGAACATGAATAAGAAAATCGCCGCTGGCCTGCTCGCTACACTGACCCTGTGCGCTTCTGTCAATCCGGTATCCGCTCACGAACCTCACACTTCGCCGATGCCGACGGGCGTGTTGGCACAAGCAACGGCCGTCTCGACCACTCCGGCCGCCAACCTGCGCGTGGCGCTGAATCAACTGTTCAGCGAACACGCCAACCTGGCGATCATCGCGATGCAAAAAGGATACGACGGCGCACCCGACTTCGCGCAGGCTGCTGCCGCCCTCAACAAAAACACGGATGACCTCTCCGCTGCCGTCGCATCTGTGTACGGAGAGGAAGCAGGCGCCGCCTTCAAGGAAATCTGGAGCTCCCACATCGGCTATTTCGTCGACTACACGGTCGCGACGGTGAAAAAGGACGAAGCAGGCAAACAGCAGGCCTTGGCCGATCTCGCCGAATACCGTGACGAGCAAGCGAAGTTCCTCGCCGCCGCGAACCCGAACCTCAGCGAAAAAGACCTCTCCGCAACCCTGCAAATGCACGTCGACGGCCTGCTCGCTGTGTTCAACGCATATGTCAATCAAGACGCTGCGACGGAGCAGAAGGAACTCCGCATGGCGCACCACCACATGTTCATGACCGGCGATGCGCTGTCGGCGGCGATCGTCAAGCAGTTCCCGGAGAAGTTCAAGAACACGTCCACCACATCTGCGGCGGTCGACCTGCGCGTGGCGCTCGACAGCCTGCTCAGCGAACACGCCTCCCTGGCGATCCTCGCGATGCAAAAAGGCATCGACGGCAAGCAGGACTTCACCACCGTCGCCGCTGCGCTCAACGCCAACACGGATGACCTCTCCTCTGCAGTTGCCTCCATCTACGGCAAAGAGGCGGGCGTACAATTTAAAACGATCTGGAGTTCCCACATCGGCTACTTCGTCGATTATGTAACAGCCACCGCAGCAAAAGACACCGCCGGGCAGCAACAAGCGGTCGCCAACCTCGACGGCTATCGGGCTGCTCAAGCGAAATTTTTCGCCGGTGCCGACCCGTACATGAACGAGCAGGCCATCCGCGATGCGCTGAACGCCCACGTGCAAGAACTGCTCAATGCGTTCAACGACTACGTGGCGAAAGACTACGCGGGCGTCTATGAAAACTACGAGACTGCGTACGATCACATGTTCATGACCGGCTTGTCGCTGTCCTCGGCCATCGCGGCGCAGTTCCCGGCGAAATTCGGCGGCACGGAAGCAGACCTGTGGATCAACAGCAAGACGTTCACCGTCAACGGCATGGAAAAACGCTTTGACGTGGCTCCGTTCCTGCGCGGCGACCGCACGTTTGTCTCCTTGCGCGCCTTGAGCGAAACGGTTGGCGCAAAAGTCGATTGGGCGGAAGCGACACAAACGGTCACCGTGACGGCGGGCCATGATGTGCTGAAATTCTGGATCGGCCAAGACTACATGACCTTTAACGGCGAGACCCGTCAGATCGGCACCCCGGCCTTCATCGTGCAGGACAGAACGCAAGTGCCGCTGCGCTTCATCGCCGAGCAGCTCGGCTGGCATGTCGACTGGAACGGCAGCAAGCAAGGGATCACCTTAACCAAATTCTAAGCAGTTTGAAAGCGGCCTCCCCTATTTTTGTTATAATGGGGAGGTCCTTTTTTGAATCCGGAAGAAGAGGAGTCAAACTCAAACTATGACCGAGTTCATCACAGACTTAGAATTGGTAAGAAAGGTGGCCGAGGGCGACCAGGATGCGCTCGGCATGCTGTATGACCGCTACGAGCGGGCCGTGTTTTCGCTCGCCTATCGGGTTGTGCAAGACGCGCAGACCGCCGAAGAAGTCGTTCAGGACGTCTTCACCCGCGTCTGGAAAAAGCATGCCCTCTACGTCCCCGCCCAGGCCAAGTTCAGCACCTGGCTCCTGCAGGTGACCCGCAACTGTGCGCTGGATGTCCTCAAAGCCCGGCGCAGACGGCAAAGCGAGACGGTGCAGGAAGACACCCTTTTGCACACCATCCCCGATGAGGAAGCACATACCGAAACGCGCGCGCTGCAAAAGCTGGAAGGCGAAGAAATTCGCCAAGCCCTGCGTGAGCTGAACGACGAGCAGCGCGATGTGATCCACTTGATGTATTACGACGGCTGGACGCAAGGCGAGATCTCCGCCCGGCAGGATATCCCGCTTGGCACCGTGAAAAGCCGCGTCCGCCTCGCGCTGAACAAGCTCAGGCAGTCACTGACCAAGCGAAAGGAGGGAACGGCAAATGAACCCCTACACAACCACACCTTGTGACGACGTTGAGCTGTATGCCCTCGATGGATTGGAGCGGGCAGAGCAGCTTCGTTTCGAGCAGCATCTCGCCGCGTGTGCGGCTTGCCAGAGCAGACTTGCCGAGCTGCAAGACGTGACCGACGCCCTGTTGCACGCCCCCGCCGATGTGGAGCCGCCAACGGGCATGCGCGACCGCGTGCTGTCCGCCGTGACTGCCCTGCCGCAAGAAGATGCGCCGAGTGCCGCTGTCGCACGGCCTGTTACGCTTGCCGCACGGCGCAAGACCTGGCAGCAGCGCCTCTTCCCGTATGTGTCCGCAGCCGCCGTCCTGGCGATCGCGTTGCTCGGCTGGCAGAACACCACGCTGCGCCAGGAAAATCTTGCCCAGTCCGCGCAGATCGAGCAGCTTGGCCAGCTCGTCGCCACCGCAGCGCTGACCCCGGCCGATCAGCAGTTCCAGAGCGTCAGCGGCCAGGCGATGCTTCTGCAGGAAGGCTCGCAGAAAATCGTCATGGTCAAAGCCTCCCGCCTGCCCCAGCCCGCCGACCGCCAGCAATACACGCTCTGGGTGATGAACCAAGGCCAGACCCAAGTCCTCAACGGCGGCACGTTCGTCCCCACCGGACCGGACGGCCTCGGCATGGTCGTGTTCCCCGCCAAGGAACTGCCCGCCGACTTCAACACTGTCGCCGTTTCCTTGGAGCCCGATGCCTACAGCGGCAACACCCCAAGAGGCGTGCCGGTGATGACGGCGAAGTTTGATTTATAAACAAGAAAGGCACCGTTCCCATAGGAACGATGCCTTTTTTAATAGATTTTTACTACGTAGTCTTCAACTCCGCACGATCAACAATCACGCGGCGGATAAAGAAGGCGATGACTAGGGAGATGATCGTCACCAGCATCGCGAACAAGAAGACGTGATGCGAACCAAACGTCATCGCATTGGACAGCTCAGCCGGGGCGGTCGGTGCGGCCGACTCCCGCAAATACTGCTCCGTACCGCCCATCAACAGGCTGACCGCAACGGCTGTGCCGATCGCGCCTGCGACCTGCTGCAAGGTGTTCATCACGGCCGTGCCGTGCGGGTATAACTCCGGCGGCAGTTGGTTGAGACCGTTGGTTTGCGCGGGCATCCAGACCATGGAGATGCCGATCATGATGCCGATATGCAGCGCCACGATCAACGCGATCGAGGACGCCGGCGAGATAAAGGAGAAGCTCCACATCATCACCGCCACGATGGCGAGGCCGGGAATGACCAGCCACTTCGGGCCATACCGGTCGAACAACCGCCCCATTCGCGGCGATAGAATTCCGTTCAGCACGCTGCCCGGCAACAAGATCAGCCCGGTGGTGAAGGCAGACATCTTGAGCCCGTTTTGCAGGAACATCGGCAGAATGATCATGCTCGACATCATGATCAGCATGCAGGACAGCACCATCAACAGCCCCACGATATACATCGGAAACTTGAAGACGCCCAGATTCATCATCGGGTCGCGCATCCAGATCTGGCGCAGCGTGAACAGCACCAGCGCGATCAGCCCGGCCCCGATCGAGATCAGCACGACCGCGCTGCCCCAGCCGCCGGTGCCTTCGCCCGCCTTGCTGAAGCCAAACACCACGCCGCCGAAGCCAATCGTGGACAAGATGACCGACAAGAGATCGATTCGCGGCTTGGTGACCTCGGTGACATTCTCCAGATACTTCAGACCGACCAGCAGCCCGATGACCAAGAACGGCAGCGAGAGCCAGAAGATGTACTGCCAGGACAAGTATTCAATCAAGATCCCCGCCACGGTCGGGCCTGTAGCCGGTGCGAACATGATCACCAGACCGACAAACCCCATCGCCTCGCCGCGTTTCTCCGGCGGAAAGATGACGAGGATCGTATTGAACATCAGCGGCAGCAGCAAGCCCATCCCCAGCGCCTGCAGCACGCGGGCGACCATCAGCATTTCAAAATTGACGGAGAGCGCCGCGACAAAGGTGCCGACGATCAAGCTGACCAGCGAACCGGTGAACAGCTGTCGCGTTGAAAAGCGCTGCAGCAAAAGTCCGCTGACCGGCATCAAGATGCCGAGCGTCAGCAAGAACCCGGTGGTCAGCCACTGTGCGGTCGCCGCCTCAATGTGGAACACGTCCATCAAGTTCGAGATCGCGACATTCAAAGCCGTTTCGCTAAAAAAGCCGACAAAACCGCAGATCAGCAGCGATCCCAAGATGGCGCGCGTGTTGTATTGTTTTGTTGTTTCCATGTTTTCTCCCCTTGCTGGTTGGACGCGTTGCATCGTGTCACAGATCGTTATTCAGTAATCCTACCACAGAACGGTGCTTTGCATCCGTAACGATTCTGTATTTTTTCGATGACAGTCCGCCCGTCCAGCTCCATTACAAGGTAGAGATGTCAATCACGAAGCGATAGCGCACATCGCTCTTCAAAACCCGCTCGTACGCTTCGTCCACCTGGTCGGCAGAAATCACTTCAATCTGCGGCACAATCCCATGTTCGGCTGCGAAATCGAGCATCTCCTGCGTTTCCCGAATGCCGCCGACCAGCGAACCGGCGATGCTGCGGCGGCCCATGATCAAGGAAAACACATGGTACTGATCGCGCTCGGACGGTGCGCCGACATTGACCAGCGTTCCGTCTACGCGCAGCAGCGACAGATACGCGTCCACCGGAAGATTGGCCGATACCGTGTTCAAAATCAGGTCAAAACGCCCCGCCAGACTCTTGAAAGTCTCCTTATCACTGGTCGCAAAATACTGATCCGCCCCAAAGCTCAACGCTTCCGCTTGCTTATCCAACGAGCGGCTCAAGACAGTCACTTCAGCGCCCAGCGCATGAGCAAATTGGATCGCCAGGTGGCCCAGCCCGCCCATCCCGACGATGGCGACTTTCTTGCCCGGGCCTGCCTTCCAGTGTTTCAAAGGCGAGAACGTGGTGATGCCCGCACACAGCAAGGGGCTGGCCGCATCCATCGGCAGACCGTCCGGAATCCGGACGACGAACCCTTCGGTGACCACGATCTTTTGACTGTAGCCGCCATAGGTCGGATTCCCGTCGTAATCCAGCGAGTTATAGGTGGACACAACGCCTTTGGTGCAATATTGCTCCTCGCCGCTGAGGCAGTATTCGCATTCGCCGCAGGAGTCCACAAAGCAGCCCACGCCCACACGGTCACCGACCGCAAATTTGGTAACCTCTGCACCTACCGCAGCCACTACGCCCGCGATCTCATGACCCGGCACCATCGGGAACATCCCGCCGCCCCATTCACCATGGGCGCTGTGAATGTCAGAATGGCAAATCCCGCTATATTGGATCTCGATCAAGACATCGTGCGGACGCAACTCTCTGCGCTCCATCGTCGTTTTTTCAAATGGCGCTTTGGCGCTCGCCACGCTGAGCACTTTCGTTTCGATCTTGCACATCATCTCTCACAATCCTTTCTGGTAAACAATTCACTTACTGTGTCACTGTACAACTTGGAGTATGCTCCAAGTCAAGCCCGATAAAGAAAGCCCCTGACATCAATCAGGGGCTTCTTGCAGTCAGCTTACGAAGTCGGCTGCGGCTTCAAACGAGCGTCAGCGTTTTCTTGCTGTTTCAGTTCGGCGATCAGCTTGTCGCCTTCGACGTCCAAGTTCGGCAGCATGCGGTCGAGCCACTTCGGCAGCCACCACGCTTTGTCGCCAAAGAGCGCCATCACAGCCGGCACGAGCATGATCCGCACGACAAACGCGTCGATCAAAATGCCCACAGCCAGCGCAAAGCCGATCTGTTTGATCATGATATCATGGGCGAAAATAAACCCGGCAAACACCGATACCATGATCACAGCAGCCGCCACAACCACGCGGGAGGCCAGTTGATAGCCGTGAATGACACTTTCACTTCCCCGGTGTCCATGGACGTACGACTCGCGCATCGAACTGACCAGGAAGACCTGATAGTCCATCGCCAGGCCGTACAAGATCCCGGTGACCATGATCGGCATAAAGCTGAGCAGCGGACCACCCGTGTCAAAGCCAAACATGGAGTGCAGCCAACCCCACTGGAACACCGCTGTCGTAATCCCAAACGTCGCCAGCACGCTCAGCAGGAAGCCGACGGTGGCTTTGATCGGGACGATGACCGAGCGGAACACCAGCAGCAAAATGATGATCGACAGGATGACGATGATCCCGATGTAGAGCGGGAAGGCCTCCGTCAGCTTCGTCGACATGTCGATGTTGATCGCGGTGAACCCGGTCACGCCAAGCGTGACATCGTATTTCTCGGCAAGGCTCAGCGCCGGGTCGCGCAGTTCGGTGACCAGATCTTTCGTCTCCGCGTCGGTCGGCCCCGTTTTCGGGATCAGACTCAGTATCGCAATGTCACCCGACTCGTTGACACCCAAAGGCGAGACGATCGAAACGTTGTCATGCTGTTGGATCTCCTGCACCAGACCGTACAGCGTTTCCATCGTGACTTTGCCGGAAGCGTCATTCGGCTGTGCAACCAGCAGCAGCGGACCGTTAAACCCTTCCCCGAAACCATCCGCAATCGCGTCATAACTTTGTCGCGACGTCGTATCCAAGTTCGCCGTCGCGCCGGAAGGAATGCCCATTTCCATCTCTGTGACCGGAATCGCTGCGAAACCAAGCACCAAAACCACGCCGACGATGACGAGCCAGCGGAACTTGACGACGCCTTTCGCCCAGCCGCGCGCAACGCCGTTGCGTGCTTCTTTTGCCTGTGTGCGGCTCTTCTCGCGCACTTTCGGCGAGCAGATGCGCTCCCCGACCAGTCCGAGCAGAGCGGGCAGCAAGGTCAGAGCGATCAACACGTTGACAAACACAGTCGCCGCAGCGACCAACGCCATTGTGGACAAGAACTCAATCCCGATGACCAGCATCCCGCACAGCGCGATGATGACTGTCAGACCGGCGAAGAATACCGCACTGCCCGCCGTGCCGACCGCCCGGCCGACCGCTTCGCGCGCGCTCAGTCCCTGATCGAGAATGATGCTGCGCTGACGGTTGACGATAAACAGGCAGTAGTCGATGCCGACCGCCAGACCGACCATCAGGGCCAGAGCGGGCGTAATGTCGCTCATGTTCACATAGTTCGAGATCGCAAACGCTCCGCCCACGCCGATGCCGACCCCGAGGATCGCCGTCAACAGCGGCAGGCCAGCCGCCACAACCGAGCCAAGCGTCATCAGCAGCACGACCGCCGCGACAACCAGACCGATGATCTCCGTCGGCCCGATCACCGAAGGTTTGCCTTTGATCGAGTCGCTCGGCAGCGCCGTGATGTCGGTGTTATCCTCCACACCCATCACCGCATTTTTCACAGAATCGATAACCTCTTGGGGCAGCGATGTCTGCTGTTCCGTGAACTGGAACTGGAACAGGGCAACATGACCGTCCGACGAGATCAACACCCCCGGCACCGGCATCCCGTTGACCATCAACGGCCCATACGGCAACTTCGCGGCCTGTGCAGCCTGCTGTTGCTGTTGCTGTTGCTGTTGCTGTTGCTGAGCGCCCTGTGCACCCTGTCCCGCTGCAGCAGCCAGATCAGCCGGGTTAATCACATACTCCAGGCTGTACACATCCTCCACAGCCTTCAAAATCGCAGGCAACCGGTCCTGCGCATCTAACCGTTCCCCCTCCGGCACGGTGAACACCACGCTCGCCTGCCCGCCGGACGCTTCCGGCAGCTCTTCGGCCAGCATATCCAGCACTTTTTGCGACTCCGTGCCGGCAATTTTCATCTCCGAACTGACATGTATTCCATTCACGCCCAACATGGCGAGAACGAGCGCAAAGACCGCGATCCAAGCGGCGATAAAGTACCAGGGTCTGTCGAAAGCCGCTTTCCCCAACTTATACAAAAACTTAGACATGATGTGGGTCATTCTCCTTTTCTAACGAGTCACTAAAATCCATTTCGCAAATACCCAAACACAGTGTCCACATACTGATCAAATTGCACCGCGCCAGGTGTCTCGTCCACCGATTGACCGGGCAGCAGCACATCGAGGCTGCCATCGAGCAGCGGATACATCGCCCCGCAAACCGCACCGGCCAGCAGGTGTGTATACTGCTCAGGATAGCGCCCTTTAAACAAATCGCCCAATGCCTGCTGCGCCATCGTCTGCAGCCGGTGGAACGCACTTAGAATATACGGTTCCAGCGTCGGGTACTCTTTGGAGAGCGCCACCAGCGTGCGCAACTTCCGCAGATACTCCGCGGTGAGCCGCATTTTCATCAACTGGTACAACACATCCAGCGGCGAAGAATGCTCCGGCAGCTCGTCGAGCAACGCCAGCACTTCATCGTCGTCATGAGTGGTCTCCACGGCCATCACCACCGCTTCCTCCTTGCAGGAGTAGTGGTTCGCAAACGTCCGCCGCGAGTATCCGGCGCGCTGCACCACATCCTCCACGACAAAACCGTCCAACCCCCGCTCCAACGCCAGCTCAAATGCCGCACTCGCCAACGCCTGCGCGGTCGCTTCCCGTTTGATGATCCGCAAACTGTTTTTGTTCATCGTCCAACGCAACCGCCTTTCTTGCTCTACAGTACCATTTCGTTGCCCATTGTGCAATTATGCCCTTTGGGAAAAAAGATGAGCATTCTATGTCTTTTGACAATACAAATAAATATTAATATAATAAAACCAACCCATAGAGAGGAGGCCGACCCAAAATGGCAAACGATTTCTTCGATCTCGACGTTCAAGTTCACGCAGCAACAGCGCAGGAAGCGAACTCCTTGCAGATCCTGACCCAGACCTGCACCCTCAAGCTGACCGCTTGTGGAGAATGCAACTAAAGCAACCGAAAAAGCCAACTTCCCCCTGCAGAGGAAGTTGGCTTTTTTCATATAACTGTTTTTTTCACAATCGGAATCCAAGCCTCACAGCGGTAGTCTTCCGCCTGCGCATCTCCCGGCAGGTACACTTCGAGCTCAGGCAACCCGGCGTGCTCAAATTCGGTAGCCGGAAACCAGAGCTTGTAGATGTTGCGCAATCCATTCTGAATCGCCTCCGGAATCGGCCCCGCGCACGGAAAGACCGCCCACGTGGAAGCGGGTATCGTCTGCAAAAACAATACATCTGCCAAAGCAGCAGCATCTGCCTCCCTGGCGATCATGTATGTGAATTCTTCCTCGAAGTTCATCGTAATGCCCAGCAAAGGCGTATCGGTCTCCAAAGCGCTCAACTTGGCAAACGTGCCGTCCCCCCGGCTTGCTCCCCAGAACCACTGTCGGGTACGTCCCTCACTGCCGCACGAGAGCTGGGCAGATGTTCCGACGACGGTGAAGGCGTCTCTTTCCACGATGCGATACTCCACTTCCCCGTCGCCAAGCGTGTGCGGCTCAAACGATACACGCGGGAACGCTTTGATCGCAACGCCCGGTTTCCGGGCTTCCGACGGAGACACGCCGTGGAGCTTACGGAACGCCTTACAAAAAGCTTCCGGAGATTCATAGCCATATTTGAACGCGACATCGACCACTTTCACGGAGGAACCGGCCAATTCTTGCGCAGCTAACGTCAATTTTCGCTTCCGCACATATTCCCCCAGCGTGATCCCGGACCAGATATGAAACATCCGCTGAAAATGAAAGGGCGAAGAATACACCGCCTTCGCGATCGTCTCCACAGGAAGCGATGCTTCCAGATTGCTTTCGATAAACTCCAGCGCGTCCTCCAGCCGTTTTTGCCAATCCATGCCGCATCACCTCACTGTCATTGTACAACAAAGCAGGAAAAGACAGGATCGCTTCCTTCCCCGTTGCTACAATGTGATCACACAGAAGCAATCACAGACGAGAGGTGACGGGGATGAAAAAATGGCTGTTATCAGTCGGGATTTTGTGCGTGGCTGCTGCACTCCTTGCAGGATGTCAGAACAGCGCCGAAACCCCTGGGGCAGAGAAAAAACTGATCGAACCGACCAGCCCGGAGTGGCTCTACACGCATGGCCCTTGGAAAAAAGTCAACGAGCCAGGCTGGGGCGACGTGATGAAAGGCTGGCTGACCAGCACCGACCGTGCGCAAGTTGGCAGACGCGCCAAGATCGAAACGGACAGTCCTTTCGCCATTCTCAAACAGCGTGCGATCGGAGGCACCGTCACCATTTTCGTCGACGGCAAGCCGGTCGTCGAACAAGTCATGAGCAGCGAGACCGAAGAAATCCCGATCTACAGCGACCAGACCGGATGGCACCAGCTGGAATTTGTTTTCTCCAACCATAGCGAAATCGACGGTCTCTACATCAGCCAAGATGCCAAGGTTCGTCAGCCTGAGCAGAACAAAAAGAAACTGGCCGTGATCGGTCACAGCTACATCGATGGAACCGGCTCCAGCAATCGAGGCCTAACGTCGCTGGCACCCGTTTTGGGAGATCTCCTCGGCGTGGAGAGCATCAATCAAGGAATCGGCCGAACGGACGTCGACGTGTCCGTCCCGCCCAGCGCCAAAAACAGCGGGCTGGATCGGGTACAAACGGATATCATTCAACTGAAGCCCGACTATGTTCTTTCCGTCTACGGTTTTAACGCCCGGGGCATGACGCCCGAACAATTTCAGAACGACTATGTTACTTTTTTGAAAACGATCCAAGATGCGCTGCCATCTACCCCTGTTTTTGCAAGCGGCCTGATCTCTGTGCCCGCCTTATCCGCAGAATCGGAGGCGACATTCAATGCAGCGATCAAGCATGCATGCACCAGCGTTTCCACTTGCACATTCATTGACCTGTCAGGCAAATGGAACCAGAATAACTACAGCCAATACCTGTCCAGCGACGGCGTTCACCCAAATGATGCGGGGTATCGTTTCCTCGCAGAAGAGTACGCAAACGTGATGTCCGGGATGATCAAACAGTAAGCTCCGCAAAAAAGCTGAACCTCAATCCTGAGGTTCAGCTTTTTTTAGATCACCTTATTCGCCAAAGAGATCATCGAGATCGATCTCCTCCGACTCAAACAATTGCACTTGTGACAAGCGCAGGTCCGGGTCGGCCGCCATCTGGCTCAACACATGCTGCACTTGCTGCAAGAACTGCTGCACCGTCTCCGCCCGGAAGCGCAGCGGATGATATTGCGTACTGAACGTCAACACCCCATTGCGCTCGATCATCTCAATGTGCAGATCGAACTGCACGGTCGGATCGTCTGCCATGCCGGCAAACAAGTCTTGTTGGTCGGCCAGCAGTTTCTCCAGCGGATACACGCGCACTTGGATGCCAGCGTCCAGTTCCCAGACGCCGCTGTGTGCGTTCTGCCCGACAAAGACCACCGAGTACGGCATGACATTGCCGCCGCGCAAAGTTCGCAGCTCATTGAGGACATAATCGAACGGATAGTCCTGGTTCGCGTACGCGCCAAGCGCCGATTTTGTCACGCGTTCCAACGCCTGCGCCAGACTCGGATTGTCGGTCAGGTCGGTCCGCATCACCACCGGGTTGACCAACAGCCCCATCAGCCCGTCGAGATCGGGGTGCGTTCGGGCCGACAAAGGGGCGCAGAGCGTGATGTCCGTCTCGCCGGAGACCAGCGCCATCCAAATCTTCACACCGGTCATCACCGTCAAATACAGCGTGTTGCCCTGTGCGCGTGACAGCTCCTTCAAGCGTTCCGTTAACGCCGCATCGAGCTGCAGGTGCACGAAGGAAGCAGCTTCAGGTTCAGCCGGCGGTGTCGCGAAGTCGGCCGGCAATTGCGGCGCCGAGACGTCACCCGCCAACTGCTGAAGCCAGTACTCTTTTTGCGCATCGAGTTCACCGGAAGCCAGGCGTTTGTTCTGCCAGTCCGCGTAGTCGACATATTGCAGAGCCGGCGGCAATTGCGGCAGGTCTGCCCCTTGCGACAACGCCTGATAATAAGTGCGCAAGTCATTCATAAACACGCCGGCGGTCCACCCGTCATACGCGATCTGATAGACGCTGAAGATCATCATGTGCTGCTGTTCTGCGAGCGCAAACAAGTTCATGCGGAACAACGGCCCCGCGCTCAGATCATACGGCGTCTGCGTATCCGCCGCTGCAAACTCAGCCAGCGCCGCCCACTGCGCCTGCTCGCTGCGACCGGTCAGATCATGGAACTTGCAAGGAATCGCCATGTCTTCGTGCACGATCTGATACGGAACACCGTTGCGCTCCTCATACGTCGTGCGCATGACGCCATGCCGCGCGACCACAGCGGCAAACGCAGCGGCGAACGATTGGCGGCACAACGGCCCTTCGATCAGATAAGGCAACGAAAAACCATACGCGTGCTTGGTGTCAAACTGATACTGGAACCACAACCGCTGCTGTGCGTTCGACAACTCATACGCCTCTTGCTGCGGCAGACGCGGAATGCCCTGTTCGACACCTTTGTCCGCTTGGCTCTGCTCCTGTTCGACGCGCTTCGCCAGCCCGCCGATCGTCGGCTCCTCGAAGAACACGCGCAACGGCAACCGCGTTTCAAACTCGCGGTTGATGCGCGAGATGATGCGGGTCGCATGGAGCGAGTGCCCGCCGAGATGGAAGAAACTATCGCCCGCGCCGACTTTTTCAATACCCAAGATCTCCTGCCAGACCACGGCGATCTGCTGCTCAACCGCAGTCGACGGCTCGATAAAGTCGGTTTGCAGATCCGGCCGGTCATCACCCGGGTCGGGCAACTGCTTGCGGTCGATCTTGCCGCTGATCGTGGTCGGCATGTTTTCCAGCTCAAGGAAGCGCCACGGCACCATGTATTCAGGCAAACGCTCGCCAAGATACGCACGCAGCGCTTCTGCTGTCGTCCGCTCCCCGTCGCGCAGCACATAATAGGCGGCCAGACGATAGCCGTCCGGACGCTTAAACGCGACCACCGCACAGATCTGCAGCACGGAGTGTGTCGCCAAGACCGCTTCAATCTCCGCCAGTTCCACACGCTGTCCCCGCACCTTGACCTGATCATCGCGGCGTCCGAGGAACATGATGCAGCCGTCCTTGCGCAAATACCCGCGATCCCCCGTCTTATACATCCGCTCCCCTGGGAAAAACGGGTCGGGCACAAAAGCTTCCTTCGTGCGCTCCGGATTGTTCAGATAATCACGCGCCAAACCAATCCCAGCCAGATAGAGGTCTCCGGCCACACCGACCGGCACCGGCTGCAGATGCTCGTCCAGCACGTAGCAGCGGTTGTTATCGATCGGCCGTCCCACCGATACGATCTCCGCCTCGTACGCATCCTCCTCCGTGCAGGTATGGATCGTCGAGTCGATCGACACCTCGGTCGCGCCCCACGTGTTGTGCAAGTTGCAGCCAATACGCGCTTGGAAATTGCGCACCAAGTCGGAACGCAACGCTTCACCGCTCGAGCCGACATGGCGCAGGCACTGCAACCGTTCGCGATCCTCCGGCGTCACCGCGTCGACGAACAAAGCCAGCATGCTCGGCACAAACGTGATAAAAGCGACTTGGTAGTGAATCGCCGCATCGAGAATCGCCCGCGGGTCTTTGTGCAGACCCGGCTCCAGCAACGCGATGCGCGCCCCCACCATCAGCGGCCAATAAAACTCGCACGCCGCATCGTCAAACGTCAGCGTGGTCTTCTGCAGCACCGTTTCATGCGCTTCCAACTGGTAGGCGCGCTGCATCCAGATCATGCGGTTGACCCAGCCCTGATGCGTGCTCGACACACCTTTCGGCTTGCCGGTCGAGCCGGACGTATAGTAGATCGACACCAGATGGTCGGGCGTCACATCCACGAACGGGGCTGTCGTCGGCCACGCTGCGAGCTGCTCCGCATCGCGGTCCATCAGCACATACGAGACGATCCCTTCCGGCAGCCTCGCAAGCAGGCTGCTATGCGCGACACAGACAGGAGCTTGTGCATCCTCCAGCACTTGGCCCAACCGTGCTGTCGGCGCATCCGTATCGAGCGGCAAATAAGCGCCGCCCGCTTTCAAGATCCCGATCAACGCCACCACCATGTCGAGCGAACGATCCAAACAGAGCCCCACCGGCACATCCGGCCCGACACCAAGCGCACGCAGTTGATGCGCCAATTGGTTCGCCCGCGCTTCCAACTGCGCGTACGTCATCTCCTCTTCGCCATATACTGCCGCCACCCGCTCGGGCGTTCGCGCCGCCTGCTCTTCAAACAACTGGTGCAAACAAACGGGAGGCACCTCAATCGCCGTGTCGTTCCACTCGAACACCACCTGCTGGTGCTCCGCTTCGCTCAACAGCGGCAAAGTGGCAATCGACCGCTCCGGATTGGCGACCGCAGCAGACAGCAGATTTTCAAAATGTTGAGCCATCCGTACAATGGTTGATTCGTCAAACAGATCGGTATTGTACTCAAACTTCGCAACCAACCCGCGCTCCTCATGGGAGATCCAGAGCGTCAGGTCGGTCTTCGCCGTCTTGTTGTCGATCACATACTGAGACAGTTCCAGCCCTGGCATTTCCCGTCCCTTTGTAAAATCCCGCTCCGAGAGAAACATCACCTGAAACACCGGCGAGTAACTGGGGTCGCGATCCTGCAGCACTTCCTCCACCAATTTATCAAAAGGCAACTCGCCGTTCGCATAAGAAGGGCGGGCGCTGTGATCGACATGCGCCAACAAGTCCCGGAACGACATCTCTCCCGACAATTGCGTCCGCAGCGCCACCGTGTTCACAAAACAGCCGATCACGCCATGCGTGTCCTCATGGTTGCGCCCGGCCACCGGTGAGCCGACCACAATGTCTTGCTGACCGGTATAGCGGTACAGCAAAACGTTATACGCAGCAAGCAGCGCAGTGTTCATCGTCACGCCCGCTTCTTCACGCAAAGACTTCACACGCTCGACCAGCTCAGCAGGCAACACATGCGAATAGCGCACCCCGTCAAACGTCTGCACCGCCGGGCGCGGCCGGTCGGTCGGCAATTTCAAGAACGGCGGAGCACCTTCGAGATGCTGTTTCCAAAAATCCAGCTGTTCCTTGATGACATCGCCTTCCAGCAACTCATTGTGCCACACAGCATAGTCGGGATATTGAATCGGCAGTTCTGCCAGCTGCGGCTCCTGCCCGGTTGCAAATGCGGAATAGAGCGCACACAGCTCCTTGCAAAACACGTTCAAAGACCAGCCGTCAAAGATGATGTGATGAATAATCGAGGCCAGTACATGATCCTGGTCTGCCACCTTAAACAGAGTAAAAGAAAACAGCGGGCCTGCGCTAAGATCGAACGGCCGACGCGCGACCTCGGTCGCCAGCTTCTCAAGCTGTAACTCGCGCTCCGCTTCCGGCACAGCACTCAGGTCGACGATCGACAGCTCTGGCCGAAGTTCAGGAGCGATCACCTGCACAGGCACCCCTTCCACCGACTGATACGTGGCACGCAACATGTCGTGACGCTGTACGATCACCTCGAGGCTCTGCTGAAGCGCCGCAAGATCCAACTCCCCCCGAAAACGCATCGAACGAAACGTGTTATACATCGGATGGCCCGGTTGTAACTGGTCAATAAACCACATGCGGTGCTGGATCGAAGACAACGTGCTAGTATCGCGATCTTCCCTCTGTCGAATGCTCTGTTCCTTCTGCAACTGGCTCATTGGTTACCTCCCATGCTGTGCTCTTCAAGTTGTGTATTATTTGTATTCGTTTATCGCTGCGCGAATTATTTCACCGTAACGTCTATGCATTTATAATTTGACACCCGGTTCTTGTTTCCTGTTCAAGCAATCACAAAAAAGCCGCCCAATTCCTCACAGGGAATTCAAGCGGCTACGAACCTACAACCAATGCTAACACCTGACATATTTGCGTTTGAAACCAATCCTTCCCCGATCTAGATCCTTTTGAATTTGCTCAGCAGGGAGCAAGATCATGCTTTTCTTCTTGCCCCGCTTGACTTCAACCTGGCCGACTGCCTTTGCGGTTTCCACCGCCTGATCATGGAGCGGCACATAAGAAATCCCGACTGTGTAGATAAAATTACTCATTGAGGCCTTCGCTCGTTCCGGAGCATCGTGAATCATCCGTTCCGCCTGATGAAGTAAACCGGCCAACTTGCTTACGCTAAATTCAGCATCCGGGCGATTGCCCAACAGCCAGCAATAGCAGCTCCAGCCCGCCGACATTCTAAGCTCTTCACCGCTGGCAATCCATTTATCAGCAACATCTTGCGCAATATCAGTTTCAGCCAAAGTGACTGCCACTACAAAATCGGACAGCATATAAAAATAAGCCGCATCCATCCAACGCTCAAAATCCGCCTCCGTCATTGCCATCGGGTCGGCAATGACGCCGGCAAAATACATCGCATCATAGTTCCCGGTGGCGTAAAGCTGTTCGGCCAAAGGTTGATTTTTCTTGATTTTCTTAGCAAGCGGCTTCATCTCGCCAGTAGCCACGCCAAAAAGCGGCTCATGTGCACCATTGCCCAAATACATCTTTTTCAATCGTTCCTTGCCGAGCGCTTCCAGTTCCTGCATCACCGTTTCAAAATCCATCGTTCTGCACCCCCTTTCTTTATCATCATACCCAATTCTCCTAAGCCGTGTACTGTCTAGGAAGAGGCGCCTGCGCCGTCCACCGATTTTGCGGACAGTCCGGATCGCCACCTCTCTCCCTAGAGAATCGTAACTTTTGACAAATCAGCCCCGAGACCTTTGAGCGCAGCATAGGTCAACTTATCCATCATCGCTCCGTCAAAGCAGATCGTTTTGATGATGCGATAATATCTCCCGGTCAAGGTAAACGTCGCACGGAAAGATACATTTTTGAGAATCGCGCCCCGAAAACTAACATCATTCAGTGCCGCATTGTCAAAATTGACTCCGATAAAGGTCTGCCCGTCAAAACATTGGCCTCCCAGGTCGGATTTCTTGAAATCAACACCGTTAAAGATACACCTTTCAAAAGTTGTTTTGCGCAGATCGGTCATAGTCAGATTCACGTCGGTCAGTTTTGCATCGATGAATTTCGCCCCGGCAAGTGCGGACATGCTGAAGTTGGTGCGAACCAGGATGGATTTCGTAAAGCTCGCATTGGCAAGGTCATTGGTGGACAGAATGCAGTCGGTCAGGTTGGTGCCGTCGAAACAGGCATCCCGCACGTCACTGGCAGCAAACGTGCTGCCGGTCAGGTCTGCATTCGTGAAGTCGGAGCCTCGCAACGCGCTTGCTTTAAATTTCCCATTGTGCGCGATAACGCCCACAAAGTCGCTCTTCGGCAGGTTGCTCGCGCTTAAGTTGACCCCGACTTGCCGTTCCAGCGAGCGGGAGAGGTTTGCCACCTCTTGAATCGTTTGCTCAATGTCGCCGATGCTGTCCACGGTCATCGCAAAAGCGGTTGCCTCGTCCTTGCCCTCCGCTTGGAGTTCGCGGAACCGCTCCTGCAAATCGGAGTGCAGGTCGGTCTTTAACTCGTCGACGCTTTTCAACCCATCGTATGGTGCGAAAACGCCGTTCAGATAGTTCGTCAGTTTCTCACTCATCGGATCAAGTCCCCTTTATAGTAAGTTTTCAAGCACGCGCTTTGCGTACTCCCAGTTGCTGATGTTGCGGACGTACGTAGCCTTGCCCTTCTCGGTAATCCGAAAGTACTTGCGCCGTCCGCCCTGAGATTCGTCGCCCCAATACCACTCGATATCGCCGTCCGCTTCAAGCCGTCGGACACTGGAGTACATCGTGGCTTCTTTTAATTCATAGTCACCACCCGAGCGCTCGGCAATCAGCTTGACGATCTCATAGCCGTAACGGTCTGCTTCGGACAAAAGCCGTAATATCATCGTATCCGTATGTCCCCGCAGCAGGTCGGATGTGATTTTGTTATCGTTCATAGGATCACCTTCACCTCCATAATGCCATTGTACGTCACACTACCATGACAGTCAAGGTAGTGTTTTCAGTATGATACTTTGTTTGAAATTGAAGAGAGGTTGGATTCGTAAGAATCCAACCTCTTTTCCTTTCTTTAGGAACCAATGGGGCACCTCTTTTCAAGAAAGTGGTTCGAAGCAGTTTTCCTGCAAGAGCAAAATTACCACTCGATTCGTTCTCCATCTCGGAAGAATCCTCCGTTCGGCCCTTCCGGCCCAATCGTCACCAGCCAAAGGATCGACTCGGCCGCTTCCTTGGGCATTCTCGGAGCAGAGGGTCCTCCCATCTCTGTACGAACCCATCCCGGGTCGACCGCGTTGATTTTGATATCTCCCCTGACTTCTGCGGCGGCCAATTGCGTCAATCCGTTCAAAGCAAGTTTTGACACCTTATAGGCACCTGCGCCCCGCTCCGACATTTCGCGCATCGATCCCCATTCCGAAGAGATATTGATCACGCGCCCATAGCCGTGCTTTTCCATGAGCGGAACCACGGAACGCAGCACGTGATACGGGCCGAAGAAGTTCGTTGCCATCGTTCTCTCCACAAGTGCGGGCTCCATCGTCAAAAGTGTTTCCTGTTCATCCAAATAAACCCCGGCATTATTGATCAACACGTCAACTCTTCCAAACCGCTCCTCGACTGTCCTCACGGCTTGACGAATGCTCTCCGGATCGTTGACGTCCATCCCCACAACCTCAACTTCTAGACCGGACTCCTTCAGTTTTTGCGCAGCTTCCTGACCCTTCGCCACGTCCCGACTGGTCAAGATGACTTGAAAGCCCTCCACAGCCAATTGTTTGACCAGCTCATATCCAATTCCCCGATTCCCGCCGGTGACCAGCGCAACTCGTTTTTCCTGTGTCATGTGTATCCTCCGTTACTTGCCGCGTCATGGCAATGGTTATTGTAATCTTACAAGTTGGAGTCTACTCCAAGTCAACTATAACAAAGCCACGCATAGCTAACAAAAAAGCATCAACTCAGGAGAGTTAATGCTTAAAAACATGCAAAAGGGCCAGGAATATTTCACCTGGCCATACATGTTTGCCATATGGCATTCGCCCGACGGGCTAAATCATTTCTTGAACTTAGCTTAGCACGCTTCAGAAGTCCTCGTCAATTACTGCGAATGGTGGTCATACTTCAATGAAATCGCTTAAATCTGTGCAATCTCCACTGCGCCAGTCCCCACATGGATGCCCCCAGAACTAGACATTGAATCACAACATTCTGCAACTCCGTCACAGGTACGATGGTTTTATTAAAAAGGAACACATTAAACAGCTGAGTCAATGATCCTCCCGTCAAAACTTGACTGCTAGTATAGACGCCCACGGCCGCGAGCGACCAACTTGAATTCGCAAATAGGACCATGGCCAAGAAGCCAAACCCAACGAAAAAAAGGACTGTACACCATGTTGTACCGCCAGCGGCCAAAGAAGTTCTTCTTCCGATGCCTGATCCAGCACCGACAGGATTATGATCACTGTTACCAAGTACACCAGAAGGAAACAACCCAGACGGAGAATCCCTATCTCCCATTTTCCCAAAGGAAAACTGAACAACGTCTCACTCTAAGCGCGGTACTCAAAAACACTTCGTTCCCCCTGGGTTCACGCTTCCCAAGAAATATTACCGTACCGTCAAAACTCCAAGCCGGGATGCGTACTCATAGGCTTGGCGTATTTTAGTTCTGAGATTTTATTTCAGTCCAAATGATCTTGTCTGCCCCAGATTCAGATGACATGTAAGAAATTGACGTTCCTTTCAGTTGGGCCAGAGGTTCATCAACTGAAATAAAGGTTCTAATACAAATGTTGTGGTGAGGCGCGCGAGGCAATATCTAGGTCTGTGAGTCAGGAAATTTACCCTAACGAAAGTGGACACAAGTTGGGTGGACTGTATAGGATTGTATGATTCATAATTTGCGGTACGTTAATTGAACGAGAATAACATTTTGCAACACTTGTATGCATTTATCTATTTTGTTATTATTGTTATTAGATCTATTCAATGATATTCAGGAGGTGATAAGAAGATGGCAGTTAAACATACTCCAACGGGAATTGTACATAGTGGAGCAAAAGGTGGCACTACTGGCTGTGGGTTTAATACCAATGAGCACCCAAGCCACTGGGTTGAAAGTTACTCCCAGATTACCTGTGACAAAAACGGTTGCAAAAACTAGCCATTACTTAGCAAGATCCTGTTCACTCACTATGGGGACAGGATCTTGTCATTTGAGCCGTGAAAACGCTTGCCTGACTTTCAGTCTTAGAAAGGCTCTTCGCAAAATCAACTAGATCTTGACCGCGCAAAACTGGTGATGCCTCGATCGGTTTTGCCATCATATTCCCTCTCCAAATACTCCTTCCGTCCACTGCGTCCCCCTTCCAAACAAGTGGTAAAAACCAGAAAAAGTTTAACGCAACGGCTAGTCTTTGTATAGAATCAATTGTTCGTGTGTTTTGTCACCAATGTATGTGACAATCTTCTTCTTAAAATTGACTTTACAGGTACCAGTAGAACCGACAAGAGTCGCCTCTGCTGGTTTATTTTATTTTTAAGAACTCCCTGTAACCCCATCGTCACGAGGTGAAAATTCATGTTCCAAAAGTCCGAAGAAGAGGCTGACTAACAGATGAAGAAAGTGCCGGCATTTACACCGCGTATCGTCCAAGTTGCTTTTGAAAACTCAGCAGCGGAAGATCCCTATACGTTTTTCGAAGAAGGGCTGCTCTACCATCCACATCTGGTGATCACCCGATATGAAAAGCAGTTGCAAACAGATACCGTCACCTTCATGATTTGGCGTGTTGTCCAATGCCCCGCATCAGAGTACTTCACGCGTGAGAAGACGTTTTCTCAAGACATGCTGTTTAAGGATTCAGAGGATTTACTCTTGGATATGGTTCACCTCACCGTCGCTGATTTTCTGAACAAGTACCTCGTTCAAACGAAAATGACCTGAATTCGGATATACCCGAGCTCAGGTCATTGTCTCGATCGCGTGACAATCTTCTTCTCAATATTGACTTTACAGGCACCCGCAGAACTGACAGAAAGCACCCCTAGTATCAATACTAGGGGTGCAAGCTTCACAATGGCTACTTATTTTTCCAGCCAAGGACAGCCACCGAGAAGTACGATTTTCCAAGGAGCGCCTTCCTTCTCTTGAATCAGATGAACAGCATAGCGGTTCAATCCGTTTCGCATGTCGGTACTTTCCGGTGACAATGTGCCGCGCAGCTGAAAATTCATTTCTAAGTAAATCACTTTTCTCGCAAAGGCACCGTCTGTTTCTCCTTCAACAGGAGCGATCTCGGTGATGTCTGCTGCTCGTACGAATTCGCTGGCGATTACCTCTACTAGCACGTTGCGAGTTGGCTCATTTTTATACTTTGGATAGATATAGCCGCTCAACAGTTCGACCGCTTCATCGTACTTCTGCTCACCGCGTAACTTGAAAAATCGCCAAGCTACTTCTTCGGGGCCGCTGTCGGGCGGCGTTGTGAGGATTTGCAGGCCGTTTTTTGACAGATACAATTGGCCGTCCGTTCCCATTTTCATACCGGCAGGCGCTGATGTGGGCGGCGTGGTGGGGGAAGATGGATTGGAAGGTGGAGCAGGGACTGCTTCTGGTTGCTCTTGTTGTCCTTCAGCCGGAGAAAACTCGCCAGCTTCTCCACAACCAGTTATCAGAATGATGACGAGAGCAAGAACGAAGAAACGACCGGCAGCAGCACTGACCTTGCGAAAAAATAGAGTCATCATCAGAAGCCCCTTAAAAAGTAATGGAAATTTTAATTCTGAATGAAAATTTGGGTCGCAGCTTGACGACCTCCATATGAAGAGTACCATTTCTTGATGATATCACCATACCACATTCCGTTCAGGGCATCCTGATAGGTTCCGTTTTGCGACATCAAACTGCCGGGAGAGTTATTTGAAATAACTAAAACACCGATCCATTTATAACACGTAAAAATACCATTCGTCAACAAAGGTAAAACTGGATCGTATTGTTATTTGATGCGAAACTAAAGTGGGACGAAACTGTCCATTGTCAATCATCGTTCAAACGAAAGTGACCTGATTCGGATACACCCGAGCTCAGGTCATTGTTTGTTCGTGAATCTAAAACATATACAATCGAATAAAAGTAATCTATAATTATTAAAACGGTTACTTCCCATCATGCTAACAGCATTCATAGACAAACTACAGACGGAGGTAGGTCTGATGTCTACACTTGAAAATACAGCGGTCACCGATGCAGGAAAAATCCCATTGGGCAGACGCATTGGAGAACTCATCAATGAACAAGGCGATGCCAACTCCATCCGCAAATTCGCCGATCAAATCGGCCTCAATCGCGAAACCCTTCGCAAGATGGTCACCGAAGGCCGCCATATCGCCCCTTCCGAATTGAGACAGATCGCCGAAGGGCTGCAGATGCCGGTTGAGCGGATCAAACAGATTGATACGGAGAAGACAGAGCGCGAGTTGAAGTCACTGTTCCATGCGAAGAAAAGAACAAAAGTGATGCTCATGCGTACGCTTGAGTTGGCACGCTACTTGGTCAGCGTTGCAAAAGGTGTGACGGAGCGATGCCAGAGTATCAACTACCTCGGCCAGGCTCAGTACTTGCTGGAACAATACGACGAAGCTCACGAAAACTGGTTGCGCGCTCTCGATCTCGCGAAAGAAATTCTAATGGAATACGGAGAAACCAGTCTGCTGCACCATGTGACCAAGAACTTAATGGCTACATACACTCTCCGTCGAGAGTACAGCAACATTGAGGAACTGTTGCAAGTTGTGGAAAGTGTATTTTCAACCAACCCGAGCGCCATGGGCTTGGCTTGCTATACCCGGATGAAGATGCATGAGGTGCGAGGGAATCATGAGCGGGCAAAGAAGTATGCCTACGCAGCTCTCGAATACTACAAACAAACTTACGACAACGAGCAGATCGGTCGTGCAATTGTCAACGTTGCACATTTTGAGTTTGCCTCAAAGAATTATGAGGAGGCAGACAAATTGTTACGTGACTCTCTACCACTATTAGAGCCGTTCGACTACTCCTTTATTTTTGCTGTCAATGAACTTGTAAAAGTAATGATAAAACGCGGGAAACACTCTGCTGCCAAAGCGATGATTGAAGAGCATTTTGAGTTGGCAAAACAATATCACGATTTTTATGGTCGTCTCCAAATATCAAACACTGTAGCAACAAGGAATCCCCACTTTGCAGAAAAGACGCTGAACGACACAACAGTAAGTGCATCAGTTCGACAACTTGCTTGCAAGTGTTTGATCAGCTATTACAGCTCAATTGATGACGCAGAATCAGTGTTAAGATATTATAAGATGGAGCGCATCTACTCAAATAGAGACAGCGAATATTTTAACTGGGAGGCGTAGTGATTGAAAAAGCAATTGGCAACAGGATTATTAGTTGTGGCGGTAGGATTTGCTTTCTTGTTCACAGCGGTCGAGAAAAATCAAACAATCGTTGCGGATACAATCCCCCCAATCCCGTTTAGTGTCGTCAACGGTCTGTAATGAACATTTTCCCTCGCCATTTATGGCGAGGCTTTTTTTTCCAAAAGAATGTAACCATCTTCTTCTCAACATTGACCGTACAGAAACCAGCAGAACCGACAAGAATCGGCTCTGCTGGTTTATTTTATTTTCAGGAGATTCCTATCGTCCTATCGTTACGAGGTGAAAGTCCATGCCTTCGCCATTCGGGACTTGCACCTTATAGACAGAACACATGAATAACCCCATGACATCATCATGGGGTCTTACAGCGTGCTGCCCGACTTGCCCAAAAGCTTAAACATATTGCGTTTTGACATCTCGACACCAGGCTGGTCAAACGGATTCACCCCTAGCAGGTATCCACTCAGTGCGCACGCTTTTTCAAAAAAATAGAACAGGTGTCCAACATGTTGTGCATCCAGTCTCGGAATTCGGAGCACCAGATTGGGCACATCGCCTTCAGTATGAGCTTGTAAGGCACCAAAAAACGCTTGTTCATTCACAAAGTTAAGCGTTTTCCCGGCCAAATAATTGAGTTCATCCGGATCGCCAGCCAACTCCGGCAATTCCACGTTACAGTGTGCATCCTCCACCCAAAGTATCGTCTCAAACAAATGACGCGGACCTTGCTGAACGTATTGACCTATCGAATGCAGATCGGTCGTAAACTGCACAGAGGCGGGAAAAATCCCCTTCCCATCCTTTCCTTCACTTTCCCCAAACAACTGCTTCCACCATTCTGCAAACAGCGCCATGCCCGGTTCATACGATACCAAAATCTCGATTAGTTTGCCTTGGTTTAGCAATTTGTTGCGAGCGACCGCATACTGATAGCAAATGTTTTGAGTTAGATCGCAGGTACTGTATTGATCACGTGCATCCCTGGCGCCACGCAACATGCTTTGAATATCAATTCCTGCCACCGCCATCGGCAACAGCCCGACAGGCGTGAGTACAGAGTAGCGTCCGGCGACATCTTCCGGTATGTCAAATGTCCGATAATCACCCGCCTCGGAGATCCGGCGCAAATTTCCTTTAGACCGGTCTGTCGTTGCAATGATTCGGCGTGCTGTTTCCTTTGCACCATACTTGTTGTGCATCCAACCCAGTACGATACGAAAGGCGATCGCCGTCTCAGTTGTCGTCCCTGACTTGGAAATCACATTGACGATGACGTCCCTGTCTTCTAGAATCGACAAAAGGCCCTTTATATAGGAAGCGGACAGATTTTGACCCAAAAAATATATCTCTGGACCGTTTCTTTGCTCAGGTGGCAATTGGTTGCGAAACGGGTGAGTAAGCATCTCAATCCCCGCTCGTCCCCCCGCATAAGACCCTCCAATACCAATGACGAGCAGTACGTCTGCCTTTCCTCGGATGTATGCAGCCGCCCCAAGCAGTTCTTCTGCCAGTTCGCCGCTCTCTGCAGGAGGATCGATCCACCCGAGAAACCCATGTCCCGCACTGCCACCGTTTTGATGAAGATAATCGTGTGCTTGTTGAACCTGCTCCAGAATACTTTCATCGAATCGCAAATCGATTGCCGTTGCTTCAAGTCTAATTTTTGACACCGACCCCTCTTTTGAAACCTTATGCTGCTGGTTTTACAATACAACTACCTCTTCTATACCAAGACGATTCCGAAGTTCTTGATCAAATTCTTTCGAACGGAAGGTTTCGACTAACAACTCCATCGCTCTGCTGCGCTCTTGGGCTGGAAACACCTCGAACACACAACGGCCATGTCCTCCCAACACCGATTCGATCTGTCGAACTGCATGCGGCGTCCCGGTATAAAGGTACATCAACCGCGAAAAAATATCCGCTGTAAATTGACAGACGTGTCCATGCCGGGCACTGTGTTCATCGTGCTTCAGGTGCATCATTGAACAGAAGCAGGTGCCTTCCTGCGGAATGAAATGATAGTGACCGTTCTGCAGTTCCTTCACCTCAATTGGGTATTGGTACGCTGTTTCCCCCAACAGCCGTAAAAGATTGTCATACGTCCTTGGCATCTCATCCGACACACGCAGCACTGCAGGCCAGTAGCTCGCAACAAGGCAAGAGGACCAGAGATCGTAGATATCGGTTCGGGTGAACAGGTCAGATTCCACAGGGAAATTAAATTCATCGTACCAACCGTAATCGGTTGTCGAGTCTACGACACCGTCGTCCACACAGGTCTGAAACAAAGGCGCCCCCGGTGTTGGATAAAATGGGTTCGGAGTGCCGAAATGCATATCCGCTTTAATCAAGCTCACGATATCGTAGACCATTTCCTCGAGGGTTTCATCCGGAAAGCCGATAATGAGCGAAGTCCCCATCTTCAAACCATGGCTCTTAAACCAATCCAATGCGTTTTTGACACTCTTGATCGAAGTGAACGTCTTGCCCAAGAGCTTGAGACGGTTTGGATTCGTCGTCTCCAAACCGAAGAACAAGTCCTTGACCCCGGCTTTTGCCATTTTATCCACAATATTCTGATTCATCTTGATAATTGTCATTCCATTAGGCAAACGGAACTCAATATCCAGATTCCGCTCGATGATCAGATCACAGATACGCTCCGCACGGGACATATCGAATGAGAAGTTATCGTCCTCGAAGTGAAAGCTTCGGACGTTATGTTCCCTAATGTACCATTCAATTTCGTCCAGTACACATTCCGGATTTCGAGCACGGTGCTTTTTGCCAACCGTAGCGTGCACGGTACAAAATGAACAAGAGAACGGGCATCCTCGGGAAGTCAAAATTATCGTTCGACCATTATATTTGGAAAAATCGAGCAAATCAGCTGCCGGCCGCGGGAGGGAATCGAGGTCGGTCACCCACTGAGGTCTTAGGTCACAGTACAGCGGATATTCTCCACCGCGCGTCGAATAACCGGTAAGATGAGCGGCCGCTTCTTCCTCCGTCATGCGAAACGCCACACCTTGCATCCCCAGCGGTCTCTGACCGGCCTCCAGATGACGCAGCAGCTCTGCAAATGATCTCTCCCCTTCTCCCAGAACCACATAATCTACTGCCGGTTCTGCCAGCACATGATCGTAGGCAATCGTCGCATGAGACCCACCGACCACAACTTTCACGTTGGGATCGATCCGTTTCGCAAGCCGCGCCATCTCATAGCTCGTTTCATAAAACGGAGTGTGCATATTTGCAATCCCAATCACATCGGGATTGACCCGGCGAATCTCTGCTTCAATCCGCTCCCAAGTCGCTCCCCAGTGAATGACATGGCGCCAGGAAGGATGGCGATCCACTTTTTCGCGCTGAATCGGCGATAAGTCCTCATATGGGATGACATGATTGTCCTCGTAATAGGAAAGTGAATCAAAGAGGCTGACTTGGTGTCCCGCCTCACGCGCTGATGAGGCCAAATAGGCAAGACCAATCGGAATATGTCTTCCGATTTCATGATAAAATGCCCAATTCGGGGGTTTTATCAATAATATGTTGAGACCCATCTACCATTCCCCCTCATAAGATCGATGTCGGCAGTCTTCTGTCTGTCGTTTGCGCCGTCCCTGTGTTTGCTAATCGGTACAACTGCACATGTTTTTCCACGATGGACTCGATTTCGTATTCTTCTAATACTTCAAGAGCTTTGCGGCTCATCGCTTCTGCTTGTTCAGGGTGTTGTAAAATCCAATTCGCACCTTCCACCAGCCCGTCGAGGTCTCCATATTCGACAAGCCAACCGGATTTCCGGTGTTCAATAATGTTGGGAATACCGCCGACCGCAAATGCCAGCACCGGAACTTGCATCGAGACCGATTCCAATACGGTACCGCCCAATTCTTCGTGCAGGGACGGAACGACTACCATCTTGGCCATTTTCATAGCCACTGGAATTTTTTCATGCGAGATAAATCCCGTTATCGAGAAGGAATTCTCCAATCCCGCATCCTGTACGCGCTTTCGTAATTTCTTGCTGTGGTTGCCATCACCGCAAATTAGAAAATGAAACTCCCCTTCGCCTTGTTCCTGCAGACGCTTCGCCAAATCAACGAAGTGAAACCAGCCTTTTTCATGGGCCACTCGCCCTACGAACAAAATGATATTTTTGTCAAGCGGCACCTTGTATTGTTCATGAAACTCTTCGATCGCTTTGGAAGTGACAAAAGATTGCAAAGTTTTTGGGTCCACTGCGTCACTAATTACCGAAATCCGGGAAGGCGGGAGCACATTCTCCTGCAAATAAGCTGTCCGGACTCTTGGGGTCAAGGTGATCACATGCTGGGCTCGTCTCAGACATACTTTTTCCAATTTAATAATCAGCGGATGTAACCATCCGTCCAATCGGCTCATCGGATGGTAGGTGGCCAAGCGGCTGCAATGGATGGTGAACACCAAAGGTACTCGCAATAGTTTCGAAGCCACCACGCCAACAACCAGCGGGGTCAGGACACCACTGCAATGAGAGTGTAAAAGATCCCATTTCCGTTGACCGGTGGTGTACAATTTTATTATTTTCAGAATTGTACCAATTCCCCAGTATTGATTAAGACCCACCGTCCCGCGAATCTCAGACTTGATCGGCAACATCGGAAGCCCAGCTCCAAATACCTCCAGCCTGTCATGATACCTCCAGTGTTTTGGCACGTTTGGCAATCCCAAGGTCATCACCGTTTGCTCCACCGGATGCGACAACATCGATTCTGAAAGCTGGGAAATCTGAACTTGCATCCCGCCGATTGGGTCGAAACGAATCGGCCATCCTTCATCAGCCAATTGAGGATAGTAGTAATGAGGGGTTAGCCTCAAGACACGAAACGAAGATTCGTGTCTTGAGGATTTCACCACGCTTTTTTTGGATCCGAACATTTTATTCCATATTGTAGTTAACATTGGGACCTCTCCTCATTCGTCTAGTACAAGTTCGTTATCCGGGAACCGGTAACGGCAGTCGAACGCCCTCGCTTGTTTCACGCGCTGCAGGAGCGGTAACACCACATTGGCATGTTGCGGCTCATGTTCCTGACGCTTCAATCGCTGCAGTACCTCCGGATGTAGGCGCATCCGGTTCTCAATCATGTCGGCCACCGGAGTCCCCCACGGTGTTTCGCTTACATACTCTTTCACCCATTGATCCAAGCGATAGGCAATCGCGCACTTGCGCAGGATGTACGATTCTGGAGATTTCGTTCGCAAGTGATTGTGAAGGCGCTCCTGCAGCCACTGCTGATGCTGCGCTTGTTCCATAACCAGGTACGGCTGAGTCTTCTCTAAAAGCGTGAGCATTTCCGGGTATCGTCTGAGATTGCTGTCCTGCAGAAGCAGCGCTGCATAATCACGACGCGCCAGAAGATGCCGTGCCAATGCACGTTCCCAAGCTGTGAAGGAACCGTCGCGCATCAACAGATCTTGGAACACTTCCTCAGGATGACGCAGTACGAGAATCAAAGCATCCAATTCCTTTTTCCAAAAAGCATCATTTGCAACACGGTGGCGAAGCTTCTGCTCCATCTCGCGATACGAAGCATTCCACACCTCGCAGATCGGCATCATAAAGTCATGCTGCAAGCTTAACGCCGTGATCACAATCGTCATCCGGTTCGAGAGCAAGGGCAAGTAGAACTCATGCTGGTCGATTTGCTTTCGGTATTCCACCAACAACGGGAAAATCTCCTGGTACATCGGTTCGTTCGCCATGTCATGCTCCAGATGAGATAGGCGTGCATTATCGACCTTGGAAAATTCATAGGTGCTGTCCATAAGGGTTTGCACAATACGGAAAGCATCAAAGCATTCCGCTTGGTCAAACAATTGACCTTCTTGCGGGTAAACGAAGATCTTGATGCCGAAATCGCCGACAAACTCATATATCTCGGAAGTAAAACGGAATTTTGGATACCATTTATTGCATCCTTGCAGCAACTGCTGCATCGAGATCAGACGGGCGATATGGAACTTGTCGTGCCCTTTTTCCTCACCGCGCGGCGCTTCCGTAAAGTAGAACTGGCAACCTGTCACCGATAGGAGCGCAGCCGATTTATGAATGGTCAATCCCAACTCCATCTGCAGGAAATTATGACGGAGTTTGAAGATCGGATTCAACTGCTCACAGAAACTGTTCGTCGCCGCAAAGACCTGCATCGGGTAGCCTTCAACAAAGAATGGATACAACTTCGTCTTGAAGAAGATCGAGCCTTGATGAATCGTATTGTGCAACTGGTGAATGTTAATCGACTTGTCCGGGAAGTTGTTGATCCTGTTGAACCAGATGCCGTCATACCCATACCCCAAGAACATTCCCCTGTTTTCTTCAGCATAGAGATTCTCCATATGCCGATTCACGTATCGTTCATAACGTCGGTAGAACTCGGTCTTCATTTCCGCAGTAAACTCGAGCATCGCTTCATACCATCTCCGCAACGTGTCCATATACGCCAGGTAGAAATCACCTTTATTTGCGGCCAATGCCTTGGCGTACACTTTTGCGATGAGGTCGAACAAGTCGATAAAATCATCGAGCAGGTTCGCAAATACATTATGCAGTGATTTTCGGACAAAATCCGGTAAGTTGGATCGTTTCGTCTGGTTAAAGAGGAAACGCAGCCCCTGATGAATGCGATCGGCCTGCAACTTCGCTTCACGAGCCGTCTGCAAATCTCCGCTGGAAGAGAGCTTCTCGATCATATCATGATCGATCTCCGACAGCTTGAGCTCCATTAATATTTGATACAGGGGAGTCAACAACGTTCGCAATGCGTCATCTTGCTTCAAAAAGTTCGGCAAGAAATCTGCCCCACCATATTGACACAATGCCTTCAAAAAGCACGCTTCTTCCAGCGAACCTCCGCTCCCCAGTGCATAAATATACTGGCGGTATTTGTGGAGCAGAGTCGGGTCTGTGAACTGACTTTCCTTTAGCAAGTCATCCACTTCTTTGTAGACTTCTCCCCCCCGCAATGCAGTCCCCAAATAGAGGAAAACTGTATCCGGATCGAGTGATGTTTGGGAGCGATAGCCAAACGTTTCATAAAACGCCCACGGTCGATCGTTGACGAGTTTTCTCTGCTTATAATCGTGGCAGAAGGTGAAATACCCGCTCCTAATGTAACAAACTAGCGAAGAATAGCGTTTCAGCGAATGACTCTCTTCCAAATGCCGCACTCCATCGTGATCCAGCAGAATGCGTTCCCAAAGAAGCTCGCTAATTTCCTTGCGCAATTGCTCGGCATACGCAGTTTTCTGCTCCTCAAGTCGTGCAGCCAGTTCAAGTCCAAGCCGCTCCCCAAGGTTGTCCGCTTCCCGAAGGCCCTGTACATATCCTCTCAATACCCAGCCAAGAGCTGAGCCTGCGACCATGGTTGAGCCGTCCGATGAGACTTCGATTTCAGCCTCTTGTTGGAGGTGGAACAAAAGCGTGCGCAGCAGTTGTACACGAAATTTCGTTTCAATTTCCGAATAGCAGTGCGTACTGATGTACCGACAGATCGTACGCGGGAGAACGAAGTACGGCTCCTGTTTCACAAGATCCGCCAAACGCTCTACTTGTTCGCCAAGTAGTTGAACCAGATCCTGGTAAGCATGCTCGCCAAGTTCCGGCCTGTATGTCTCCAGTTGCTCTAGCAGCCCCGCCACTCCATTTCTGCCATACAGCACATCGCTCGCTTGCATGATGTTGCTGTACCTTGAAGTTTGGTTGGCTTGGATAGACACCTTCTCCTCCAAGACGACACTTGAACGACGGAACAAAGGAGGGTACGTTATCCGCCCTTCACACAGCACCAGTTTCTTTAACTGTGCTGCTTCCTGATGATGCAACAGCATTCCTTTTTGCAGGTCGGACACGAATTTTGGTTGCAGCGAGTTTGCTTTGACGATTCTGTCATACACCTCACGGCTCACCTGCAGGACAGGAACGCCTACGCGGGTGAACATTATGGCCGCATGATCGAGACCGGTTCCGCTTTTCACGACCACACAAGCCAATTCCTGCTTTTCCGCTTGCGTCAATTTGGTAAACTGCTCCCACGCTTCATCTAAGGAAGGGGACATGTGCAAATATCCATGCGATGCAGCGTAGCCTTCAATTAGTACATTGCCTTCAAAGACGGTCAGCGGCAACAGAAGTCCCTCGTCGACACCCACATAGGAGAGCGGCTTCGTCAGAGTAGTGTCCACCAACGGGCGAGCTTGGACGATTTTCAAAGCATCGCTTGTTCCCCGAACATCGACCGTTTTTTCACTCGTGTTAACTAAAATCACCTTGTCGTCGACAACCATGTACGTGCTAGAAGCGAACTCTTCCCCGGAAACCGCGTTGCCGACACCTAACACACAGGTCACTACCGGATAGTCGGCACCCCCTTGGCGCTCTTTGGAGAATCCTACAATCGATACGGGATATTCGCCATCAAACACCCATTCGGTGTCCATCGGCCGACCATAAGATTCCTCGACGACTTTGATTTTCTTGACCATGTATTTCAACACATCAACTGGAAGCAACGGAGCGTATATACGAGCTTTTTGATCCATGATTTGTTTGTCTACACGTTGGCCGATCATCTCTTGAATCAAAATGGACACGAACGCCTCATCAGGCCGTTTCGGTATCCACTCCCACCGTTCATAGATTCTAAAACTCTGCAAGTCCGAATCGCTCGTCCGGACCATGACGCTTTCTTCCTTTTTCTCGAGGAGCTCCACTTCATTCGAGTGCAAATCTAAGTTCCGATCGGTTTTGTAAAACCTTACGCCAGCCTGAACATAGAACTGTGCAAGGCCCTCCTCTACTGCGAGCGCAAACGTTTCATCCTGGAAGCGGTAGAACGCTGCCACTCCTTTCGCTGCGCGTGCGTCGAGTTTCTCATGTTCAATCATCAACTGCTTGTACGACTTGACTGCGAAGAAACTCGCTGCCACTTTTGCCATCGCATCCAACGTTTCCGCCGGATGTACAGCAACCAAGCTTTCATACCCGCCTGCATTGGAGTACTCGTCGGAGTCTTCGTTGCCGGAACTTCTAACCACTAACAGCCGTTCGCCAAACTGTTGTTGAATCGTATCAATCAGTTCAGACCGGTGCTGAAGTAACCATCTGTGAAACTCGGTTTGAACTGTTTTTTGCAGATAGTTTCGTACCTTGACATCAAAATGAAGCAACAGATTTCCTTCGACCACTTCATAGCGCAAGTCTGTTAAAAAGGTCTGGATTTTTTCCCAGACTGCGGGTTGAGCGGACAAATATTCTTGAAACAAAGTCGACGGTACAAAATAACTTTTCGGAACATGTGCGTTTAGCCCGGGAATCGTACTCATGAGGATTGTGTTATTGATCTTGTTGCCATAGATTCGTTCGTCAATTGCCACGAGTAGAACTCCTTTCCAAGTCAAAGATCTGATTTTGACAAAGGTCCACATGATGGATCAGCGTTTCGATCTGGTCTTGAAGGTCTTTTGCAGGCGGAACATCCTCTTCATCGAGACCCGTACAGTTGATAAACGCAAGCACTAGATTCATGCTCAACAGATACGGCAATGCCGCAAGTTCTGCGTCCTGCAGCGGAGCGATCTCTTCATATCCTCGGACGATCTTTTTGATTTTCTCTACGTTCAATTCGTTTGCGATTCGCGGTTGAGAATGCTCCGTATCCCACATAATACCAGATGAAATGGAACAAGCCCATGCGAGGTCTGTCAAGCGATATCCCCAGCGAGCATCATCCAGATCTACGATCAGGACGCGGCCATCCGGCAGCCGCACGCAATTGTTCACATGTGCGTCTCCATGCAGAAATTGTTGGGGCAGTTTTTCCCATTCGACTGTCGAGTCCGCTCTTTCCAAACGGTCCACGATTTTCTCGATCCACTTCTCCCCATCCAGCCCCAGACCGGCATACCCTTTTCTCAAAAAAGGCACAGAAAAGCGTTTGATCATATTGAGGCGTTCTGCATGGTAGACATTTCGGCTTTCCGGAAACGACCAATTCCCGCGGTTCACGTCGAACCGTTTTGCCGCTTCCCCAAACTGTGCGATCACCTTGCCCAGGTCATACAAGTCGGTCCAGTCATTTGGCGACAGATGGGTGCCGTTATGCCAGTCCTGCACCTCAAAGTCCCGTCCGGCCGCATTGTTGAAGCTGTACGACTCGTCTTGTGTAAGATGAAGTTTGGTAACCGGCCCGCCTTGTGTAAATACATGGTGGTGAAGGGCCCGATGGAACGGTGCCTCTGCATGACTTTGATAATACGGTCGTTCTTTCAAGAAGATCAACCGTTCATCGTCCGTTTCTAGAACCCAGCGGTAGGAAGACCCCCAACGCCCCAACGCCTGCACGAACCGCTTCGGGGTGAGGTCATAAAACGTAGCAATCTGCTCACAAATCAGCTTCTGATCGACCTCTTCCTGATTCTTCATCTTCCACCATTCTGCACGATCTCTTCCATAAAATATAGTGCCCGATGGAACATCGCGATTGAGTTTAAGCACCCATTCGATCCACTCAGCGACTTCCTCAGGAGTTTGAGGAGCATCAGGTCCCCCCATCTCCGTTTTCATCCAGCCAGGGTCGATTCCATACACACGGATTGCGGTGTCCTGCAATTCAGCACCTAAATTGACGGTTAGCGCGTTAACCGCAACTTTCGTCATTCTATAGACGGTGAAAAGCCCGTCCATCGTGTTGCAGTCTGTAAGATCGCTTGTCAGATTGAGGATGCGGCCAGCTTGCGAACGCCGTAACAACGGCAACAAATACTGGGTGATTCGAACCAAACCGATCTGGTTCGTTTGCACCATGACCTGCAGTATATCTTCGGTGATCTCTTCAAACTTGCCGTCGTCCGAATGACTAAAGACCCCGGCATTATTCACCAAAATATCTAAACGTCCGTATTGCTCTTCGATTATCTTGGCAACCTCTGCTGCATCCTCACGCTTTGTGAGATCAAGACGAAGAACGGTGGCCTTGGCGCCTTGTTCCTCGATATGTTTTTTTAGTTGAGCTGCCAATTCGGGGTTACGGCAGGCCAACAGGATGACTGCCGCTTCTTTTGCAAGACGAAGAGAAAGCATTCTGCCCAATCCGCGATTGGCCCCTGTGATCAAAACAATTTTACCTTGAAGCATGGAGCGGCCCCCTCATACATATTGACAGGCCCATTGTTCGGCCTTGATCAGAAATTGTTCTTGCCGCTTTCCGAATTCTTCTGGAGTGCTATGTGCCCGCGCAGAAATAATCTCCTTGAGTTCTTCTCCCAACTCGTACGTTTGCAACATCGTTTCTTCCGATAAATAATCGGTCTTCATTACAACTGAATATCCGGAGAAGTCGTTCCAGTCGCGCAAGATCCAATTCTTCTCTACCCCTTCAAAATAAAGCGGCGTTCCCAGATAGGGAGTGATGAACGAAAGGTTGTACTCGTCTTCCTTAAGTTCCATGTCGAGAATCAGCTTCAACGTCTTGAAAATTGACATTGGGGTCTCGACGGGAAGACCGATCAAGAACAGATAGGCTACATGCAAGTCGAGCTCTCTGGTCCACGCCTGGAACTCCATCAACTTTTCCAGATTAAGTCCTCGTTTGGCCTGCTTAGCCATCACTTCCTCATCACCGGATTCAACTCCGACTTCCAGCCCCACGCACCCCGACTTCTTCATCAGTTCCAGCAGCTCGAAGCTCAGACGGTCTATCCGGGTTTCGCACCACCAATCGATCACGAGATCTTCGGCGATCAAAGCTTCGCAGAATTCACGAATGCGATTCTGATCATATGTGAACAGCGGATCCCGGAAAATGACGCCTGTAATCCCCAACCGTTTGATTTGCCACATCTCTTGGATCATTCGCGCAACGGAGTGCATGCGGACTTTTTTGCCCTCGGCCAACGGATACGGGCAATAGTACCCGCACGGATGCGGGCATCCGTAACTGGAATGGAACGTGGCAATGTTTCGGATCGGGGTCTTTCGGAACAGCGGGAAGCAATAATGTTTCGCATCGATCAGGTCACGAGCCGGAATCGGCAATGTGTCGACTTCTTGAATCCGCTCCGTTTCCGTCATCGTCAATTCATCCGCTTCATTAAGATAGGCCACATTTCGCAAACGCTCCCCCTGCACAATCTGGAAGAAATCCAGAATTGAATCCGGGAAGATCACCGCATCTGCTCCGGATTTACGCAACGCATCCTCGACGACATCAGGATAGGTGATGTTCGAACGAATGAATACTTTCATCGCAGGCCGCACTTCTTTGCCGATCGATGCAAGACGGCAATCGCTCTCCAAGGTCGGGAGCGAAATCACTTGCAGGAACGCGTCGCCGGAACTATTTTCTACCCATTCCCGAAACGAAGCTTCCTCATACGGAATCACCTGATAATCGCGCACTTCCACATCATGCCCCGACTCCCGTATCAGACTCGCAAAAGCGAGCAGTTCAATCGGAGGAAACTGGATCAATTCCCCGCTGTCTTGTTCCACCTTGAACAAGTCCCCATACCCTCCCGAATAGGAGCGCATGACATGATAGCCTTGTGGGGAAGGCGGATTGCATAAAAGAAACTTCATATTCTCTCCCACCTTTCCTTATTTTACAAATTGGAGTTTCATGCCTTTTCGATATTCCATCGTACCGCCGATCTCGTATTCCAAACGCTCAGCGAGAGTCTTTTGACTCAGGTTCGGCTTGTCCCCGGTATAGAAGGAATTCGGGAAACGTTCTTTCAATGCATAAAACGCCTCAGTGACTCGTTCGATCGCAAAATCGATATCCGCTTTGGTGTGGCTGTAGCTGATCAATTGGTAGTCATAACGAGAGAGTACGACACCTCGCTTAAGCGATTCCAGAATCCAAGCATCGTACAACTCAGTGTCATCGAAAATGATATGGAAGATCGTGGGATACTTCATCATTTCAAACACAACACCAGCTTCGTTGAACAGGTCATGCAACTGATCATAGAAATACTGACCGACTTCCCACATCTGCTTGAGTGCATCTTGCTTTTCAAACACTTCAATCGTTTTCAGCGCGGCAACCATCGGGCCGATTTCCGCATCAAACGTACTCCAGAAGTGATTTTTGCGCGCTCCATCCACCATGATCTCCTTAGGGCCGCAGACCGCGGAGATCGCGTAACCGTTGGCAAGGCCTTTAGAAAAAGTCGCCATGTCAGGGATGACACCGGAGAACTTTTGGAAGCCGCCAAGTTCGTAGCGGAACCCACTGGCCACTTCATCAAAGATCAACAAGATGCCGTGTTTCTTTGTGATTTCACGCAGTTCATGGAAGTATTCCATCGGGAAGAAACTCGGTTCCGGCGTGATAAAAACGCAGGCTACATTGTCTTTGTGCTTTTCGATCAATTCTTCCAATTTGTCCAAGCTGTATTCAAAATTTAGGTGATGCTCATCCGGAATTCGAAAATCCGGGAACATGCTGAGCTGCCAATCATGCCAGCCATGGTATCCGCAAGTCAGAACGATTTCGCGGTTCGTATGGGTTTTTGCCAAGCGCATCGCCACCGTTGTTGCACAAGAGCCGGTCTTGTGGAAGCTTACATGTTCAGCACACGGTACATGCTCAACCAACTTGCGGGCCAATTCCACTCGCGGCTTCGAGAACTTAGTGATAAACACGTTCCCGTTTTCAGACAAGTACTCGGCTACAGCCTTATCTACCTCATCGTAGCAATAGCCCAAGATGATCGCACCGGTTGCGCCTGTGAAATCAAGATACTTGTTTCCCTCCATGTCCCATACGTAGGCCCCTTTTCCCTTTTCAAAAAGAACCGGATACAGGGAGTCAAGGTCCTTACGCATCGTCCCGGTATATTGAGCTCCGTATTCCAAAAACTTTTCAGATTTACTCGTCATGCTCGATCACTCCATTTGGTTTAATAGTTGCGCAGAACCACTTTCATATCACGACAAAACAGGTTACGGAAACGCTTTCCATGTAGCTCTTCGACCTTGGCCTGAATCACATCCTTTGTTAATCCTTCCAGCAAAGGATGGCGATAGGCGGGAAACTCCTCCGGATAATCTACCTCGTTGGTCACAGCCAGATATTCAAGTGTCAATCCGGACTGTTCAAACGCTCTCAGATAATCTTCATAATGGCGCCGGTTGATCCAGTCACTGAGGTATACATGCTGAATGATCGCTTGAACTAATTCCGGTTCCAAGGCTGATTCCAAAATTTCCGACAATTCCTCTGGCGAAAAAATCAAATGATACCAGTGCGGGAGGATCGTCTTCTCCCAGAAGTTATAGCTGCAATCATTGTGCACGATGTCCAGATGATGACCGTCCGGCGCCGACCAGATCGGTCCAAAGTGGCTGAAAATCACACCGTTCGGCTTGAGCAGCCGCTTGAGTTCAGCCAACGTTTCTTCCAGATCTGAAATGTGCTCGAAAGCGTTGCAGGAAAACACGTAATCAAACGAGTTGTTCGGGTATGGCACGCTGGAGGCAATCCCCTGAATCCCTTGATAAATCCCCTGATCGATCGCTTCATTAACCGGGTCCACCATCACCCAGAGCGCAGGTTTTTCTTGCGCAACCCGTTCCCACGGGATGGAGCCCCCGACCTCCAAAACGTTCCGTCCCGCTACGGGAAAGGTATCGACGAACTCTTGAAATACAGTGAGTTCATCCACTGCTACTGCCGAAAACATAAATGTACCTCCTTATGATTTAACAGGTTGACGCGGGTATACCAGACGTTGTGTCCAATCAATTCGTGCTTGTACTGACAAACAATCACTGGCACCATCCATCTGGCCCCACGCGGTCAGAAATCGACGTTCTGGGGAAACTTCCATGCCGATCAGGCCGGCAAAGCGCTCGATCAAAATGGACAGCACCCGATCTAAGCTGGTTTGCACCTCCTGATACACCGCCTCCGTAAACGCCAGCGACGGTGTCTGGTTATCCCCCGCATAGAAGATAATTCCTTCCCAGACGGCCGCTTCGTAAAACGCAGTCGACAGTTCATCGCTGCCGAATACGAATTGAAACAGGTTGCCCATTCCGTTGACTTCAATCGGCAGTCCACTTTCGGCCAAACGGCCTCTCAAGCCTTGCAAAAACTTGTCACCGCGCTCCCGAATTATTTGATACCCCTCCTTTGCCTTGAGTTTGTCCAAAGTAGCCAAAGCAGCGACGACGGAGGAAGATTCATAGTACGTGGTATACGTGAAGCCTTCAGCCGCTCTCATCAATGAGCGGTCGCCGACGACACACGATACGCGTCTGCCGTTGGACAAGCCTTTTGAGTACACATACAAATCGGCGTTCAGTCCAAACTGTTGAACGGATGGCCCGATCCCGTATCGATAGCCCTGTTTCACATCATCGACGACGATCAGGAGCCCGTGTTGACGGCACAAGTCAAACAGCACGATATACGTCTCTTTTTGCAAATACACATAATCCGGGGACAGGATCAGCCCGCCGAGCTTCTCCCCGTAACGTGCGATGCACGTCTCCAGCAATTCTGGGGTGAAGAAAACATCGATAACACCGTGTTCATTCGGTTCCAAAAGTCCGTTGGACGGTTGCCACATCGGGTCCCAACCGTGATATCCACTGCTGGCAAGCAGCTGTTTGGAAGTTGCCTGCTTCACAATCGAGGCAGCTGCCCGAACAGCATCCGTTCCTGTCGAAAAGAAAGCCACCTGATTTTCTGGTCCCGGGGACTCTGCTGCGATCCGCTCCGCCAACTCCACGATCTTCTCGCTCGGGCCAGTCAGCACGTTTTGGTTTGACTCTGCAAAAGACTGCAAAGCCGAGTTGACATCTGCGTCGTTGTGCCCCAGCAGAACAGACCCTTTTCCGTTATTAAAATCAACGTATCTCGTCCCATCCACATCGTAGAGGTATGCGCCTTCCGCAGAGGCAAAAATAATGTTGTCCGCTGCTGCCGGGATCAGCGGGCACCAGACACGACTGGCTATCGATTTCGACAAACGCTGATTCAAATCTAGGGAACGTTGAAATCTCATCACTTACACCTCTCAAGAAACTCTGTATATTCCGCATTTCCAATCGTAATCGACCCAATGTGTCCATTCCTTGACCCACCGATTAACGGAAGCCGCAGCTCATCATCTGCAACCCGAATCAGTTGATCCAATTCCTGCAACGATCTGGCTGCATCAAAGGCAACCACCCCGTCTAATCCACACCGCTTCAATTCGCGTAACAATGGTGCTGTCTCTTCCCGCCAAGGCGTATATCCCAGAGCGCACAAACCAGCATCGGTATGAGCTGCTTTCAGGAGTACCTGAGGGTCACGGCTCTGTTCGGCAACCAGACCCGCAGAAATTTGACCGTCCGGAAAGTACACAAGGAGCGGATAAGCGCTTCCCTGCCAATCAAATTCCATTTCCAAAGCTGGAAGTACGGTCAGCCCTCCCCCGCTATCTTTTGCGATGAGCGGCCAGAGCGCAGGTGCTTTTTCCTTCGCCATCACACAGTATGCCCAGCGCAAATTGCCTCGCTCTTGCAATGTGCGCATTTCAATCTTTTTTTGCTTTATCGATTCTTCCGTCAGCTTCACGTAAAGATCTGCAATCCCCATGCAATACTCAAATTCATCCTCCGGAAAAAAGAATCTTGATTGCATGGCGAACTCATTCCCAACGTCACAACTGTGAATTAAATTTTTCATAATTCCGCGTTCTTCGCATGCATAGGCAGCACGAATTTCTTGTTTCAAGAAATACAATGCTTCACTCGCACGGAAGCCTCTAAGCAGATACGCATTGACCGGGCCAGATGTCATGTACATAAAGTACTGTGGAGAATTTTTGGCAAATACAGCCTCGACATCTCGCTGCGATAACCTGCTTTGCTTTGAGGAACAGACGGTCAGCCCATATTTCTCAAGCAAACTTTCAAATTGCAACTCGACTTGCAGTTCCATTCCATCCGGCTTGATAACAGCGACCGTGTACTCGATTTCCACCATATCCAACACTTCCCAATTAGGTATGTGTAAAGTATTATACTGAACCGAAGTAATACACGCAACGATATTTTAGAAATTTCATTAAACTATCCTAATCAACAATATTGATTTATGTCCAATTATTCGGAAAACACTTATTGACAATTATTAACTGCCTGATATATAACTGTATACGTAAACTACACACCTTACCCGAGAGGAGGTGCAACAACGATGGCATTGGAAATGATGGTAAACAAAAAGGTAGTAAAGAAGAAATAATGCAATCGTTTGTTCCAAATTGCCCCGGGGAGATTTTCTCCAGGGGCAATCTTCATTTTCAGAGTACATTTGATGAGGAGGAGCCAACATGGACACCATTCGGGAATTCATCCTGCACAGTTGTAAAATCACTTACACAAAACATGACGTAGAGCAAGCCTGCAACTTGCTCCCGAATATTTCATTTGATGATCTCTTCCCACGACTTCGCAAGATTAAGACGATTTATGTATTCTATAAATTCCTTCAGGAAATGCGTAAAACGGCCCCCGCTGCTCTACATGATAAGATCGATGAATTCCTTAACGCTCTTGATGAGAAACACCGTGGGGAACAAGCAGTCCTTGCGAAAAAGCAACTGATGGAGAGCAGTTTCCGCGAGGTGGTTGCACTCGCAACTTCCTTGGGTGTCCCCGTGCTTGCCGTCAAAGGTTGCTGCATGCCGTTCTTGCTCCCCGACTATCGTTTGCGTGAACAAAACGACATCGACATCGTCGTTCCGGACTTGCCGCACATGTGGAAGCTGGCTGCAGGCCTCTCCAGTCTTGGGCATAGAGTCGCAGAAGACGAGAGCCCTTGGTTGCAGTTCTTCGAACACGAGGGGTCAACCGTCATCGGTGCACACTTAACCTTGATCAGAGAAATTGACATCGATATTCATACTCACAGCATGACGTTTGCACAAGCGGAAATTTTACAGACTCCAATCTGGCAGCGGGCACGCTTGGTTGAACTTGAGGATGCCGGCCATTTCTATTTGCCGACACCTGAAGATACTTTCTTATTTGCCTTGGCACATACGTATAACCACGGATATTTCACAATCAAAGACCTTAACGATGCCTATATGCTGTTGTCACAATACCAAAACGAATTCGATTGGGACTATGTCCTGGAGCAGGCACAACGAAACTGCCTTGAAAAAGGGCTGGCCGATCTCGCCCGTTATTTATCGGATTATTATCAGTACCAAATCGGTGTCGCTCTCTCGACTCAACCTCAAGGACTTCAATTGATCGCCTTAGACGAAGTTGACGACTACTTTTTCTATCATCACGAGCTCGATCTCGCCAAGCAGCGCAATGACCTGCAACGCGGCTTGCTGATGATTGCGAAACGTCAAGAGATTTTAAACAGAATGCTCGTTTTGGCCGACGAATCTAAAGAAGCAGAACATGAATTGTTACAGGAACAACTGGAAGGTCGACATCTCTGCGAAGGGTTACAATTGGGCGACCCGATCTTGTTTACCGAAGTTGGCAAGTTTGAAGGTGCCAACGAATCCGCCCCCCAACCTTTCCCTGCGTATGACTGGTGGAAGCAATTTGATCAGCATATTCTCCAAATCGCAGAAGACACATACGTATTGCCCACCCAAGCGAACGGTGAACTGTTGATTACACCGAGCGGTTATTATTCAACGAGCAAGACAATGATTTTCACAGAAGTACAATTTGAGGCTTTGGAAGCTAAAGTTTTGGAGATTCATGCGGCCCTTTTGACTCATCAGTCCACAGGAGAGGATGTGTAGAATGAAATGAACGTTCGATGCTATCCAAATCCTGGTTCCAAGACGGTCAATCTCCTGCTCTGGCTCCCTGTTGGAGCCTTTCAAGACCCCTCTGACATGCGCGGGCTCTCCCATGTAGCCGAGCACTTATTTTTCACACGCCAAGTGGAACTGGCCGGGCAGACCATCGTTCCGATGACGGCTGTGGAGGGCGTAGGTGGACAAGTCGATGCAGCTACTTACAGAGAAATGACTCGCTATCAAATGCGCGTACATCATGGCACATGGAAGCAGGATCTGAAATTACTCCTTCAACTGTTCCGTAATTCCCACGTCGATCCCCATTGTGTGGAAGTGGAGAAGCAGAGCATCCGCAGTGAATTGCTTGAATACAGCGAGTACCCGGATGTCTGGGCGAACGTCCTGTCTGAGCAAGGGCTCTTCGGCGCAAACAATCCCTACTCCGCATTTATCGGCGGAGAACCGGATGACTTGGAAGCGATCACAGCGTCCGCCGTCTCTCAGTTCTGGAACACGATCGACCCGGATCGATTGCTGCTGCAAGTGATGGGCGACGTTACGCGAGAAGAAGTACTTGCCGTCATTCAAGAGGTGTTGCAGGATTCTGCATTTGCAGAGTCCAACCTTTATGTGCCAATCGTGATCGATCCGCCTGTTTGTCAGTTTGGAATCGTACACCAGCCTTCTGAAAATGAATTGACCACCTTGGGTCTTAGCATTCCGATGCCCGGAACGTTCGATCCTGACTTCCCGGTGGCCAAGGTATTGAAGGAACTCCTCGCCGGTACCAGTACCTCCCGTCTCTACGCTTCCTTACGCCAACGCCATCGCATGATCTATGTAATCGAAGGCTCCTATGAGCCGACGACAGGATACGGAGTGCTGAACTTGGTAACCACTTTCGAAGAGAAAAACACATCGAAGGTGCTGGAACTGGTCTTTTCTGAGTTAAATCAGATTCTGCACGATGGCTTCACAGCACAAGAACTCCAAGGGATCAAAAAGTATCTGGAGTTAAAACATCACCTGATGTTAGACTCTGCCAACGATTATATGAAGTGGCTTGGGCGCATGATCATGCAAGGGAAGGATGTAGCAGTTGAAGCCTTTCTGGAGCAAATTTCGGCGGTAACCTTGGATCAAGTAAACGAACTGTATAGAACTTGCTACGGGTCCTGTCATTTGGGAATCGGGCTTATTGGCGGAAATGACGATCACCGTGATGAAATCGAGCGCCTGTATCAAGTTCTGAATCAAACTCCATAGAAAAGAGCCGTGGGTTGAGTTGACACAACCACGGCTCTTTTTTTGAATTCAGCTCTAGGGAATGCTGACCATTTCGTTCTGGTTATTCATCACTTGTGCGGTAAACAGTCGTTTGTATACGGTGTTTCCCTTCATTAATTCATCATGGGTGCCCTGCTCAACGACACGTCCATTTTCCATGACATAGATGATGTCTGCATTGACGATGGTGGACAGTCGATGTGCGATCATGATGGTCGTACGCCCGGCGCGGTGCAAGTCCAGCATCTTTTGGATAAAGTACTCCGTTTCTGTATCCAGCGCCGAAGTCGCTTCATCCAAGATGAGGATCTCCGGGTCTTTCAACAGCGCTCTGGCAATGGCCAGCCGTTGCCTCTGACCTCCGGACAGCGTCATCCCTCGCTCGCCGATCACCGTATCCAAACCGTTGGGCAGGTCGCGGATTAAGTCATCGACCCGCGTCATCTCCAAAACTTTTTGCAAATGGTGATCCGACACCTCGCTCAGTCCTAATATCAAGTTGGTTCGAATCGTCTCGGGGAAGAAGTATGGCTCTTGCGGTACAACAGACAATCGGTTCAACCATTCGGATCGCTTGATACTGTCCAGTTCCACTTGGTTGACGCGGATCGTTCCTTCATCAGGGACTTGCAAGCGCAACATCAATTGAGCAATTGTCGATTTACCGCTGCCACTGGAGCCCACGAGGGCAACCTTGCGACCGCGGGGAATCCTTAGATTCACCTGTCGCAATACCGGTTTGGTATCCTCTTCATACGTGAATGTGACTTGCTCAAAGCACACCTCATCGATCGGGACTGGCAACGCCTCCTGCCCTTCCGCCTCAGGTTCCAAATCCAAAACTTCACGCACGCGTTCGAAAAGCGCTTTGCGATTGTAGAGTTGGATTACGATATCAAACAACTGCTGGTAATTGGTGACCAACTGGAACGAAAATTGATACATGATGACAAAGACCCCCAACGAGATCTGTTCATGCATCGCTGCGTAAGCACCGTATCCGATCACCGCAATATTCGTGCCCCATTTGAGAGGTTCACTGATAAAAGAAATCTTGTTTTGAAGTTTCCCTTCTTGCATCACGACCTTGAAATACTTTTCAAACAGGCCGTTATAGATAGCGCTTTCCCATGACCTTCTGTGGTAAGCGACCACTTCCCGGGTCGAAGCGATCCCCTCTTCTATGTGCACCAGCAACTCTGTCTTGCGATCTTGTACCTCACGGGAGATCACCTTCGTTTTTAGCCCCATCTTCTTGCTTGCCACATAATAAGAAATGCTGAGCCAAAGCACTATCACCAGCAACACCGGACTGATATACCCAATGATCAGAGTCAGACTTACAGCGGTTACCAGCGATTGTATTGCTTTGGGGATTTGGGCTGCCAGCACATCTGCGATCAGCAACGCGTCATTGTTAAAATAGTGGACGTACTTGGTCGTTTGTTTTTTACGATATTCTGAAAACGGTATGCTTTGCAGCGTATACAATAATTTTTCCTGAATTCGAGCAATTAGAATTAGTTCGTTGCGCTGCATGACATAGGGAGAAAGCGTGTACAGAACCGCGTAACTAATAAATGCGGCCGCAAATAAACTTACCACCTTGAACAGTTGATCATATTGACCTTTTATTAACACATCGTCGATCAGCCACTTTTGCAACCCGGTCGTAGCTAAATTGGTTCCGGCCTCTAACATCAGCAATAAGAACGACAACAGGAAGGCGCCTTTCATATTCTTGATCAAATTCAGAATCCAAGCTGATGTTTTCAAGCGATCACCTCTGCATCTTCATGAATGCCGGATACCATTTGATAAAAATGACCTTGCTGTTCCATCAGGTCCTCAAAATTCCCCATCTCCAAGTTCTTCCCTTGGCCGACAAAGACGATGTTGTCATAGTCGCGGATCGTGGAAAGCCGATGGGCGATGGCAATGACAGTTCTTCCTGCAAACAATCGATCAAGAGCTTCCTTGACCTTGCTTTCACTGATATTATCAAGAGCGGAAGTCGCTTCATCGAGTACGACGATGGACGGATTTTTGATAAACAGGCGCGCAATTGAGATCCGTTGTTTCTGACCGCCCGACAGTTTGAAGCCTCGTTCACCGATGTGTGTGTCATAGCCATGTTCCAACTTCATAATAAATTCATGGCAGTTGGCTGCTTTCGCCGCTTCAATCACTTCTTCCTCCGTAGCTTCCGGGTTGCCAAAGCGAATGTTTTCCTTAATGCTTGTGTTGAACAGATAGGTCTCTTGGAACACAAATCCGATCGCGTTGCGCAACTGAGCAAACGACAATTTCTGAAGCGGCACCCCGTCCAGATACACTTCGCCGGCCGTCGGATCATAAAAACGCCCGATCAGCTTCAGCAACGTCGTTTTCCCCTCACCGCTTTTCCCAACCAAAGCTACACGCTCGCCAACGCGAATCCGCATATCGAACCCTTTCAAGATCGGTTGGCGGTCAGAATAGCCGAAATGAACGTTCGAGAATATAATTTCACCTCGAATGCTTTCGAGTTCGATCGGAACAATCGGCTCGACCACTTCCGGTTTTTGATAAATAAACTGATGCAGCGGCTCAATTTGGTAAATCAGCAGTTGCTGCTCCGTAACTGCTGTTACAATTGCGGTTAAGATATGCATCCCCGCGAAGTAATACAAGATAAAGGCAACGAACTCACCGGTGCTTAAATCGTTATGCTGCACAAGATAAGCGCCATACAGGAAGATTCCGATCGCACCCAGATAATAGGAAAGACGCCGAAATGTACCTCTCAGCCAAGCGAACAACACGTACTTCATGTAGGTGCTCCGGAAGAAGCGGTGCGCTGCATGCAGACGCTCCATTTCCCACTGTTCGCTGGCAAACGCACGAATTTCAGGCATCGCGGCCAAACTCTCATAAATTTTTTGGTTTAACTCTCGCAAACCCTGACTTGAGTTTCTCCCAAACGTTGCTGCTTTGCGTTCAAACCACGGCCCAAACAGATAGTAAATAAGAAAACAAGGAATGACAAATAAAGTGAGTTTTAAGCTAATCTGCATCATGAAAATAAAAGAAACCACAGCGAACACCGTTTGCTCAATCATCACCGGCAAATATTGGCGATAGATTTGCTGAACAGCCGTCATCTGCGTATTCATAAAGGACAAAATCTCTCCAACTGCGTTTCTTTCGAAGTAGGAGACCCCTAAGTTACGCAGATGTTGAAAGGTCAAATGTTGCGAATCGCTGGAGGCCCGTTCGATCACTTGCCGCTGCAAGAGATTGCGGACCGCTTTGACCGCAACGATCACCACGACCAACCCGGCAATTATAAACAGAATTTCCCACAGGCCCGCAAAGTCGCGTTCAATTAATACAACATCGATGATATGCTGAATGAACTTTGGAATCGCCAACTCGCTCAATGTTGCGATCAACCCGAAGGCGATGACCCCGAACAACTTCCGTTTGTACGGCATTAGAAACGAAATCGTCCACCAATACACCTTCCAAAACCTCAGAATGGATTCTTTCCCTTTCACCAAATATCAACCCCAATCATACTTCGCTCATGCCGTAACTATTCTTCCAGTGTGTGTAAATTCCTACTTACGATTCCGATCTATTTCTAAGAATCGTTTGCATTCGTGCACAGATGATAACCCCTCTAGAGGATGCTTCGTACTCCATAGAGGGGCTATGGTTGTTTCCGTTCCCATATTAAATTGCAGATCTGCCGCTTTCCACTTCCTGCGCAACTTTGTGGAATGCCGAGACAATCAGATCGATATGATCACGGCTGGACAACAAGACAGCATGGTGGAAAATGATGCATTCCAACTCAGCACTTTGCGATACCGGAAGTTCCAGAGAGCGCCAGTACGATTCATCTTTGGCAATTGCCGGGTCAAACCGTTTCAATGTCCACGGGCAGAACAATTTGCTTTTGTGAATCGGCGGGTATGGCGGATGCAAGGAGAAGTTCCCCATCATCAACTCATTCCGAAGTTTTTCACAGAACACCTCGGCCTCGATGTCGTTGTAGTACGCACGATCGAATCTAACGGCGTACCCATAGTACGTTTGTTTCTCGACCAGTTCATAGCGCTTCATGATTTTGAGACCCGGTATTTTGGCTAACTGCTTATCCAAATATCGGGCATTCGCTTCACGCAAGGCATTTTGGGAGTCGAGCAGCTCCAGTTGTCCAAGCAGGATAGCGGCGTGGAACTCGGACATGCAGAAGTTTTTGCCTTGCACTTCGCCTTTTGCGACAAGTTGCATATCCCCATAGTGCAGGTTGTGACCGCTCACTATCATCCGGGAATCAGCCCGCAATTGCTCCATGCGTGCAAAGAGAACAGGGTCATTGGTAATCGCAGCACCGCCTTCTCCCGAAGTGAGCACTTTACCTTGTTGCATGCTGAAGCAGCCGATATGGCCGATCGCACCGGCCTTCTTTCCATTCCAGACGGAACCATGACTTTGGGCGCTGTCTTCAATTACGTACAAGTTGTACTTTTCTGCGATTCGCATGATCTCATCCATGTTGGCCATACAGCCGTATAGATGTACAGGGATGATCGCCTTCGTTTTATCCGTTATCGCCGCTTCGATCTTGATCGGGTCGATACAGTAGGTGTCCGGCTCCACATCAACCAACACGGGTAACGCGTTGACATTAAGCACTGAAGTAGCCGTTGCTAACCAAGTGAGGGCCGGCACGATCACTTCATCACCGTGACCGACGCCGCACGCTTCGAGTGCGATTACGAGAGCGGCCGATCCTCCTGTTGTCGGGACACAATATTTGACCTGGTTATATTCGGCAAATGCTTGCGCAAACTTCTGCTCCATCGACTCCTGACCGGTCCAATACCCGCTGATTGCCCAGCGCTTGTTCTCAAACACCTGCAGCAGATTAGTAATTGCTGACTGTTCGAATTGTGGCCATTCCGGCCACTTCAGTTCATTTTTTACTGCTGATTTCATAAGTCCCCCCCTGTCTATTGTAATAACCAACATCCCAAAACCGTTCAAGAAAGCGGTCCTGCTCAAAATCTGCAATAATCAGGCTATACCGATGCAGCATAGCATGAATGTTTTCTTCGTGTTGAAACAACGCCGCAATTTGGCTCTTATACTGGCAGACTGCCTCGATTTTAGCGTTCAGAAACTCAGTGATGTCCACCCGCTGTCCTGACAGCCCAATGGAAAGGTCTGCAATCCGTTTCGATACTTGTGCAGGGTTCACACAGTATGGAAACTCCTCATAATACCGTACACGATATCCTTGTAGCCGCAAGCGTTCACCTGCCAGAAACGCAATTTGGTGGTCCACATGATTGCCGACACCCAATGGGAAGAAGAACAGCGTTTCACGGTCACCAAACATAGGTATGCGATCGCAAATTGCCCCCACCAACTGTTGATCATCCGGATGCACGTCTGCAAACAGCGCCGTTTCCACAGAATAATAAGCAGGCGTACCACGGAAAATGGCATCCAAATAATCGAGATTCTGGTGATCTACACCCAAAGCCCCCAACGCTGCAATGTCTTCAGCCAGTCTTGTCTCATACCATCGAACCGGATCACACAAAGACACGGTGTCAACTCCTAAGTCCTCCTGGAGATACTGTGCAGCCACCGCACTTAGTTCCTTGATCTCCTCAGGCTTCCCAGCAAATAAATTTAATACTAAACAGGACATCTGTTGTTGTACTAACGAACAGATCGTTCCGGCCAGAGACAATACTGCATCGTCTAGATGTGGAGAAATGATAATAACTTGATAACGGGTGGTCATGAATGCCGCCTCCCGTGCTTAGATTAAAATTCCTTGAAGCTGCTCTTTGAGTACATCAAAAATGATCTCATCGTCAACCAACGTGATGTAAGAATTGCTTTCAATGTTTACATGACCTAAACCGTTGAGCAATACGAAACCGCTCTTGTCTGGATGTGAGGACCGGTAGCCTTTTTTATTGTCGTTCTTGATATAATATTTGATTGTTTCAAATAATTCCGGATCCGGATTGATGCGGACGCCGATCCGTTCGAGTAGTTCGATATGTACATCGACTTCCTCTTGCGTTAACAAACCTAAGCGCTGGCTGATCTTTGCCGCAGAGCTCATCCCAAAGGCCACACATTCACCATGTCGGTACTCGCCTTTACAAGCCAGTTCCAGCGCATGGCCGATCGTATGACCATATTCCAAAGCCAGTCCTTCATGACGTTCATACGGGTCGTTGCACATGACGCTTGTTTTAGCTTCTATACAGAAATCAATGAATTCTTCATACTGCTCTGTCGTATAAACGTTGTCCTCACGCAAGATCTTAATAAATCGTCCGATTTGATCCGGCTTGATTGCAAGTAAGTTTTTGACCAATTCGCACAACCCGGATTGAATATCGCGAATCGGCAGCGATTTAAGATATTTAATTTCGGAATAGACAAACAGAGGTTCGTAAAATTGCCCCATCAGGTTTTTGCCGCGATTCATGTTCACTGCTTGTTTGAGTGAGAGCACCGAATCAGAAGCGGCCATGAGCGTGGTCGGAATGTGAATCAGTGGCAACCCGCGGAACAGCAGACAAGCAACCATCCCCGCTACGTTCCCGGTCAAACCGCCGCCCACGGCAATGATGCCCGTCTTGCGGTTAGCCCCGGATTCAATCACATCATCAGCAAGTTTCGCTACAGTCGTCAAATCTTTGTGTTTTTCACCGGCAGGAAAACGTAAGACATGCGTATTAAAAGCCGATCGCAAACTGTTTTCTACATCACATACGATGCTCTCCGGCACTTGGTCATCTGCGATGATCACAAGTTGCTCCAATCTCGCTAAGGATGGGATACTTACGATATCTTGCAGTATATGTTCCCCGTAGTAAAAGTCATACTTATATTCGCCAAATTGCACTTCTGATACTCTCATCTTTTATTCCCTCCAGATATGATGGCGTTGATCTTCAATCACTCAATAACCAAAATTACAAATAATAGTATATCTATTATGTCTCTTCCTTTAGATTCTTGCAAATATGATTTAGGCAGACTCCAGTATTCTCCCATAAATAACCCAGCACTTCTCATCCTCATCCAAATTTCCTCTATTTTATATTTCGATTTTCCTCAATTTATGTTCTGGGTAATCGTTCTTTAAATTCTCCGCTTTTTAAGCGAACACTGGAATCTCTTATCGAATCTCCGTCACAACGCAATCTTACAACTTAGAGTTGACTCAGACTCTAAGTCAACCGTTAAGCCCCTATTGATGTTCATCCAACTCTCCGAGACTTTCCTCGCCGCTTGGTGGATGCCTTCCGGATCGTCGACGTCCATCTGCACTACCGAAACTTCGAGTTCCAATTCACTCTTTACAAATTCGTGCAAAGGTACTTGCAGTTTTCTAGCAATATGATGAAGGAACTCAATGGAAGCGGTAATTTTATTCCGTTCCCTTTTCGATGCGCAGACTTCGATTAATTCGGAGTGAAAAAACCCTTGGAGTGAAATTGACTTCGAAGATGGTACAACAGTTAGACCGATCCGCTTTAAATAAAGCGACTGTCCCTAATGTTGCTGGATAAAAAAGTTCTTTCGTCAACAAACCTGCGCGAGTGAACAAACGCAATATTCCGACAAAAAAATTATGAATTTCATTCTCATTTACAATTCCCAATCTACCGATTGACTTACCCAGAAAGCCCTCTCAATCTCGAATTTCTCAATCGTTCGGGAAACGTTCAACTCCTCAGAAGCCTTCACAGTACGTGCAAGATGCACGACCTGCTTCCACACCGAACTGACACAAGGAAATCGGTTGTATGACGATCAGAGTTTGAGTGGAGTTGTCCATCTGGTGCCAGATGTTCTTCTCTTCCGCTATGTTCACCGTTGCCTCTCTATGTAAAAGGTACTGTTCCCGGATGTCAATCACTTCATCTGCCCATTCTAGCAGATAGAAGTAGTCTCGCTCCTAGTCGGAAAGCAACTCATAGATACGACCTGTCTTATTACTTTGACCCGTTGCACGCGTCCAATCGAAGGCACGCCTGAATGGTAAGCCAAGGCTAATAATGAACTCCCTCTCCTTAACCTCTATCTTCCTTTATGTACCGGGCGATTTTATCTTCGGTCCAACCTTGAGATCGCTTCGAAAAGAAGCCGCCCTCCTAATAAAGACTGTATATCAAGATTATTACATGCTACACAGTTAAAATTTTTGTCACTAGGAATCTGTCATTTTGATTTACGTTAATAATTCAAGACTCATAATGTTAACTTTTTTATTAGTGGAGTTGGTTTTATATGGCAAGATAAACTCATTCAATTTTTGTTTCGCATATTCGAAAATGATCACTACGGGTAATTCGTTATAATAATAGTTGTATTTAGAAGGAACCTTATGTGCCAGAACTTTTCAGTCGGTAAGCCCCCGACTAATGAGCAGTTAAAAAATGCTGCAAGTAACAGAATCAGTTGGAATACTCGCCTTGACGCAGTTGAAGAATCAGGAAAATGGAAATGTCGTCAATCAATATTTATTTTGTGGCGTCGTATGATGAGTGATCATGTGTACAAAGTTAAACATAGGGCATTTCTCAAACTTCAAGCTTTTGGAGAGCAGGTCAAGTTACCCAAAAAGAAAAAAGGTAACTTGATCTCAGGGATCAACCAAAAGCTGGATGCAATCAAGAATTCATTCCCCAGTGGACATTCATTTAAAGATTTTAAAACTGAATACCAGAAGAAGAGATCTGTTCGAGTATGATACTTACGAGGGGAAAAAGGAGCTAAAATTCGACAATTGGTTAGAAAATGTGTGGAAGACTATTCCTTCCAAATGAAAAAACGAGGGCTCATCAAGAGTCTTCGTTTTTCATTTGACAGTGTCGGTATTTTCCGATTGCTCCTGATTCATTTCGAAATCTTACTATGCAATATATATCAACGATCCATAGACAAAAAAAGACTGCGCACCGATATATCAAACAGCACACAGTCAAAATGAAAGAACATTTTTGTCACTATACATTTGTAGCCTAGCTGTGTGTTTTTCCTACTCCACCGTCACCGACTTTGCCAGATTCCGCGGATTATCCACATCATTCCCGCGTACCACCGACGCATAATACGCCAGCAACTGCAACGGAATAACCGAAATCACCGGCGACAGGAACGGGTTCACGCGCGGGATGGCGATCACCTGATCGACCGACTTCTTGATCTCCTCATCGCCCTCGAATGCCACTGCCAGCACGAACGCATCGCGTGCTTTCACTTCCTTAATGTTCGACAGGGTCTTATCATACAACTGCTCTTGCGTCACAACCGCGATCACCGGAATATCCTCCACGATCAACGCCAGGGTACCGTGCTTCAGTTCGCCTGCAGCATAAGCTTCCGCATGCATGTAGGAGATCTCTTTCAGCTTCAACGACCCTTCCATCGAAACGGCATAGTCCATGCCGCGGCCAATGAAGAACGCGTGCTCTTTCTCCGCCCAGTTCTTCGCAAACGCCTCAATCGACGGCGCGGTCTGCAGCGCCATATCAGCCAGCTCCGGGAGCTGCTTCAGGCCGCTCAAGATGTTCGGGATCTCCGAAACGTGCGCTGCGTTGCGCTCTTGCGCAAGCCATGCTGCGAAGAGGTACAGGGAGATGAGCTGGGTGGTGTACGCTTTGGTCGAGGCGACGGAGATTTCCGGGCCAGCCCAGGTGAAGATGACATCGTCCGCTTCACGCGCAGCAGACGAACCTACGACGTTAGTGATCGCCAGCACGCGCACGCCTTGCTCTTTCGCTTCACGCAGCGCTGCCATCGTGTCAGCCGTTTCGCCGGACTGGGTGATGACGATGATCAACGTATTCTCCGACACGATCGGCTCACGGTAGCGGTATTCAGACGCGACTTCGCAGTCAACCGGAATGCGGGTCAGGCGCTCGATCGCCTGCTTACCCACCATACCTGCGTGCCAGGACGTACCGCACGCGACGATGTGGATGCGGTCGATCTTCTCTGCATAACCAGCCGGCCATGCGATCTCATCAAATACAACTTTCTGCCCGTCTTCGGAAATACGGCCGGTCAGGGTGTCGCGGATTGCGCGCGGCTGCTCATGGATTTCTTTCAGCATGAAGTGCTCGTAACCGCCTTTTTCAGCGGCGCTTGCCGACCAGGTCACTTCGTAGACTTCTTTGGTCGTCGGGTTGCCTTCGAGGTCGAAGGTTTCCACTTTATCGGCAGTCAGAACGGCCATTTCGCCGTCATCCAAAATGTAAACGTTGCGGGTGTACTCGAGAATTGCCGGGATGTCGGACGCGATGAAGTTCTCGCCTTCGCCAAGACCTACGATCAGCGGGGACTGTTTGCGAACTGCGATCAGTTTGCCCGGCTCGTGCTTGGTCATGATGCCCAGCGCGTACGCACCGTGGATGCGCTTCGCAACAGCCAGAACAGTGTCAAAAAGGTCACCCGTCCACATATCGTCGAGCAGGTGAGCAACTACTTCTGTATCCGTCTCAGACAGGAACGTATGGCCTTTCGCGGTCAATTCGTCGCGTAGCTGCATGTAGTTCTCGATGATGCCGTTGTGCACGATGGTGAAGTTGCCTTGGTTGTCCTGATGCGGATGCGCGTTGGCATCAGACGGACGGCCGTGTGTCGCCCAACGGGTGTGGCCGATGCCTTGGGAGCCGTGGATGCGGTCCGGGCCGTCGACCAGTTCTGCGAGGTTGGCCAGACGGCCAACCGACTTTTTCAGTTCAACGCCGCCGTTGTCAAAAATCGCGATGCCCGCGGAGTCATAACCGCGATATTCCAGCTTCGAAAGGCCGTGCAACAGTACGTCTTGCGCTTGCTTATTCCCGATATAACCAACGATTCCACACATGTATGAAAATCCTCCTCAGTTGTGGGACAGATCACTGTTTGCAGCAGATTGCAGCCGAATGCAGTTTAAAAACAATAGGAAATCAGGCTTATGAAAACGGTTCATAAGCGTCAGATTGCACGATAAATACAACTACAAACAGTTTGTCCTGTTTTTTGTAAAACTCTCAGTTGTAGCCAAAGCGTCTCTTGTCCCGTCAGTCACCTGCCGGATTTCGAAAAACGCTCTTTCGGTGCGGCTATACACCGGGAGGCATCCGCCGATGTTCGATACTCCTCCACCTCGTCAACTGGATCGCTGTTTCCGTCCGTGCGTCCAGTTCAGGCGCTTTTGAAAAAACTGTTTTTGAAAAAGTGAATCCGGTCTTGCCGTAAAACTCAACTCTCATCTCTCGCCGCGCATCACCTCCTATAAAGAATTATATGCACGAACCCGCAAAAGGGTGGTTAGGTGTGCACCTGAAGATGGTACACACCCTGCCCTTTTTACAACCGTTCTATTTCTCGCCTTGTTCCTGGCGCACGACATCTGCAATTTCGTTCACATAGCGGCGCAGGGACTCCTCTTCCGGACCTTCCGCCATCACGCGGATCAGCGGTTCTGTACCGGACGGACGCACCAGCACGCGGCCGTCAGCGCCGAGGATCTCTTCGACGCGCTGGATCGCCGCTGCGATGTTCGCATTGTCTTTCCAGCCGTCTTTCGTCGCCACGCGCACGTTGACCATGATCTGCGGGAAGCTCTGCATGATCGAACGCAGTTCGCTCATCGGCTTCTGCGCTTCGACCATGATGTCGGTCAGGTGCAGCGCCGTAAGCAACCCGTCGCCGGTCGTGTTGTGCTGGAGCATGATGATGTGGCCGGACTGCTCGCCGCCGAGGACGTAGCCGTCTGCCTTCATCGCTTCCATCACGTAGCGGTCGCCGACAGCAGTCTTGACCACGTTGATGTCCTGTTCGCGCATCGCCTTCAGGAAGCCGATGTTCGACATCACCGTCGCTACCACCGTGTTGCCGGCCAGCTCGCCGCGATCTTTCAGCGCTTTAGCAAGAACCGCCATCACGTAGTCGCCGTCGACGATGTTGCCGAGCTCATCGACTGCGATCAGGCGGTCAGCATCGCCGTCAAAGGACAGGCCAATCGCCGCCTTGTGCTCCAGCACCGCCTCGCGCACCACTTCCGGATGCGTCGAGCCGCAGCCAACGTTGATGTTGGTGCCGGTCGGCTCGGAGAAGATCGCAACGACCTCCGCACCAAGCGAACGGAACACGCCGGCCGCTACGAAGGACGCTGCGCCGTTGCCGCAGTCCAGCACGACCTTCACGCCGTCAAAACGGTTGCGGATCGAGGACTTCTGGTATTCGGTGAATAAAACGCCCGCATCTACTTCTTCGTAGACCCGGCCAACTTTTTCGCCCGTCGGACGGGGCAGTTCATCGACAGCCGCATCGAGCAGGCGCTCAAATTCCGCCTCCTGCGCGTCGGTCAGCTTGTAACCGTCGCCGCCGAAGAATTTGATGCCGTTGTCCGGCACCGGGTTGTGCGATGCGGAGATCATCACGCCTGCATCCGCTTCCAACGAGCGGGTCAGGTACGCCACGCCAGGCGTGGGGATGATGCCAAGGCGCACGACATCGACGCCGACCGAGGTGATGCCTGCGATCAGCGCTGCTTCTAACATATCGCCCGAGATGCGGGTGTCTTTGCCCACCGCGATCTTGGCGCGTTCTTTATCAATGCCTTGTGTCAGGACGTGCGCTCCGGCACGGCCGAGCTTATATGCCAATTCAGGGGTCAGTTCGAGGTTGGCTACACCGCGAACTCCGTCAGTTCCAAAATATTGCGCCACGAAATAATAGCTCCTTCACTGAGAAAATGGTACTCACTCTCAATCCATTTATTTTCACACAGAACGGCGTTCTGCACAATACCTATCTTTTGCCTGTTCCTAGTGTCTCTGAATGTATGAACTTTCAACCTCTTATATGACGAACGAGCCTATGGTTTGGTTGCACCTTCTCCGAAAAAAAGCGCCGGAAGGACCAATAAAGGCTCCGGCGCTTGCACTATTTTTGAATCTCCAGCTTCATCGTCGCCGGGGTCACTTCCAGCGTCTTGACGAAATTCGGCGTGTTGACCTGCACCCGCATCTCGCTTTCGCCGCCCGGCTGGTTGGTCAGGTCGAGGAAAGCGTTGATGTCCTGCGCCGTCAGCGCGTCGAGCTTGTTCTTTGCCCCTTCGACGGTGACAGAGACGCGGTTGGAGGTGCCGAGGATGTTGTAGCTCTCCCCTTCTTTCAAGCCGGTCACTTTGACTTCGATATCGTCAAACGTCCGCTTGGCGGCAGCGACCACCACCACTTCGACTTGCACTTCGGCCGGCTGCACATCGGTCACACCTTCGACCTCGGCCAGCTTGAGCGTCAGTTTTGTCGTCTTGTTCATCCCGGCCAAATCGATCACCGGCGCCGGATAGGAGTCGATCTCGGCCAGCGCGTCCGCCGTTCCGAAAATCGTCACCGTGCCCGACTGTTTGACCTCCTGCACCGCAAAGCCCGGCGCGAGGTCGCCTTTAAACTGCAAGCGCAATGGCACCGACTTGGACGGCTTGACGATCGGGATGTTCACTTCCGCCCGGTCGCGGGAGAGGCGCACGCCTTCCACCGGGTCGCCATCCTTGTTCACCGCCTTCAAAGGCACCGAGGTCTGAATCGCTTCTTTCGCTTCATCCAGCGAGATCGTGGCGATCACCTGATCGACGCTGTTCAAGGCCGACTTGGCCCCGGTGACGATCACCGTCTTCGGCGAGAGCAGCGCTTCGCCTGCCACCATGCCTTCGCCTGGCTTGCCTTCCATCCGCAGCTCGACCGGGAACTCGCGGTTCTCCACCGCCTCCAGCTCGATCTGCACCGAAGCGCTTTCGATCGACACGCCCGCCGGCGCCCCGTGCACATAGACGGGCACCTCGTGCACGCCAACGCCCAGCTTCGAAGCATCGGCGACCGCCTTGATCGCGTCGCCTTGCGCCACAGCGTTCATGATGTCGAGGTAGGAGCCCCGCAAGGTCAAAGTGACTTTCGGAGTTTTGACCAGGTAATAATTTTGCTCGTCGTACAGCACAACCACATTTTTCTCCAACTGCTGCTGCGGCTGTGCGGTCAGACCGGACTGGGTGCCGGTGTCCTCCGACTGATGCACGATCATCCAGAGCAGGATCGCCAGCACCGCCGACAGAATCTTGACCACTGTGTTGTTGCGCAAAAACCGATCCATCATCTACGACCCCGCCTTTCTGCCAAACAGCGAAAAGCCGCTTTGCTTCGCCGGCGCCAGATGGGTGGTCAAAAGCTCGCGGAACGACTGCTCATCGAGGTTGCGCGTGATCTCACCGTGCACGGCGACCGACACCGTGCCGGTCTCCTCCGACACGATCACCACCAAGGCGTCCGATACCTCGGTGATCCCGATCCCTGCGCGGTGGCGCGTGCCCAGTTCCTTGGAGATCCGCGTCGAGTCGGACAGAGGCAGGAAACACGATGCTGCCACGACCCGGTTGCCGCGCATCATCACCGCTCCGTCATGCAGCGGCGTGTTCGGGATGAAAATGTTGATCAAGAGCTCCGACGACACGACCGCGCCGATCGGAATCCCCGACTCAAAATAGTCGCTCAAGCCCGTCTCGCGCTCGATGACGACCAGTGCGCCGATCTTGTTTTTCGAGAGCACCTGCGTTGCCTTGGTCACTTCGGAGATCATCTTCGGAATGTCCTCCTCCTCGAGCACCGCCGTCGAGCTCCAGGAGAAAAACTTGCCGCGCCCGAGCTGCTCCAGACCGCGGCGCAGCTCCGGCTGGAACACGACCGGTATCGCAAACAGACCGATCGTCAAAATCTTATCCAACAGCCAGTTCAGCGCATTGAGCTGCAGCGCGCTGCTCACCCCGGTTGCCAAGAGGATCACCACGATCCCTTTGAGCAGTTGCACTGCCCGTGTGCCGCGAATGAGCAGGATCATCTTGTACAGCACAAAGGCAACAATCAGGATGTCCAGCACATCAAACAGGCTGAACCCGCCAATCAGTTGTGAAAAGGTATTTTGCAAAGGGGCCACCTACTGCCTTTCAAAATCTCATTGCTTACTATGTCCGTTCCCATGCCAAACATTGCATGCATAATCTATTCTATTTCATTCGCTAGAGGGGTAGTATCTCCTTTTCAAGGTTTCGAAAAATTGTCATGCCCCCACAGCCTTTTCTGCTGCTGCGAATCTACTAATAGAAACAAAAAAACAGCCCCTGAAAAGAGGCTGTTCTGCGTTTACGAGATGACTTTGGCTTGATGCGCGAGCAGGTCGTCCTGCAGCTGCTGCTGCGAGAACCGGAAGACCGGGCCGCGCAGGATGATCAGAAGCGGTATGATCGATAATGAGACCGCGGTAACAAAAGCTGTTGCAGAGCCGAAGAAACCGGTGATCGAACCGAGCATCGAAGTGGAAAGCGGGAACGTGATCAGGATCATCGTGCGCATCGCGCCATTGACCCGGCCCAGCATTTCGTTAGGCACCGATTCTTGGATCAGCACCGTGTAGGCGATATGCAGCATCATGCCGCCGATCGACCCGGTAAACAGTGCAATCGGCGCAATCCACGACACGGGCAGCAGGAACATCGCCACCCCGATGTTGTTGATCAACAGCGCCAGGAACATCATCTTGCCTTTGGCGAGCCATTTGAATTTCTGCGGCACAAACGTGCCGACCAGCATGCCGAGTCCGTTGACCATCAGCACGAAGGAAATGTAATTGTCAGGCTTCGTCAGCTCGTGTTTAAGATGGAACAGCACCACCGTCAAAATGCCGCTGTCCGCAAAGTTGGACAGCCCCATCACCAAGGCGATGGACACGAGAATGCGGCTGTCGAGGATAAAGCGCAGCCCGTTTTTCGTATCGATCAGCACCTGTCTGGCCGAGCGCACCCCGCCCAGATTTTCATGCGGGATCCGGCTCCACAAACAGAGCAGAATCGGTGCAAAGTATGTCAGCGAATTGATCACGAGCAAGGTCGGATATTCCAGTGAAGCGATCAAAAACCCGGCCAGCAGCGGCCCGAGAATCGTGGTCGCCGTAAAGCAGGACGAGAGCCCTGCGCTTGCTTCCAGCTTGCGGTCGGGAAACATCGCCGGCACCGCCGCGAACTCGGCGGAGCGCAAAAAGATCTGCCCGATCGACAGCATGGTGCCAAGGATGTACAGCATCCACACTTGCAACAGGTCTGTGAAATACAACGCCGGGATCAGCGAGCAGCACACCGCTTGAAAGCTTAGCGCGCTGAAGATCACCGTCCGCCTGGACAGCCTGTCGACCAGCGCCCCGGCAAATAAGGATAAAAGCACCTGTGGCAGCGCTTCACAGACGGCCATCACGCTCATGTTCAGCGCGGAGTGTGTCATGCTGTAGACCATCAGCGGCAACACCAGAAAATACATCTGGTTGCCGAGGTTGTTCACAACGCTCCCCGTCGCGTAGAACAGGAACCGCGGCGTCCTCCAGATACTGGTAGCCATAAGTACCCACCTACTTTTTCAGTTTTCTTTCGTTCTGTATCCCCAGAGTCCCCTATTACACAATTGTAAACTGGCTAAATTGTCTTTCAAATATACCCAAACAAGTAAAACCGATATTAAGCCGGTCACTTCTTGCATTTAAAATTATACAATAGAAGTGTCGAGCCTGTCACCTGATTTTCCCCTGGGTTATGAATAAACCTACTTCTTTAATTATAAGTACGATCTGAACTATTAGACTTCCTTCCTAAGAAATCTTGAAGAAAAAATAAAACCCCTCCTCCCAAGTTGTTGGGAAGAGGGGTTTTCGCGTCACTTGCCGTCGCCGGTCAGTTCGCGAAACAGATCTTTCAGATAGTAGCTGACTTTCTCCAAGGCTTCGTCCACTTCCGCTACTTCGCCGGAAATGTCCGCTCCGGCCACGCGGGCGAGATGGACTTGGCCGTTGAGCGCTGTCACGTTGCCGTTGACTTTGCCGCGCACTTCGATGTCGCCGTTTTGGATGACGAGATCGCCGTTGTATTCACTGCCTTCGGGCACGATCACTTTGCCGTCCGTGACGATCAGCCCGTCGGTGTGGTCAGCTTGCAAGGCGAACTCTTCCGGCGTTGCCCACGATGCGCCAAGCCCAAACACGAGCAGGACAGCCGCTGCGATCCCGCTGTATTTCATGAACGGGACGCGCCAGTTACGGCGCGGCGGCGCGATGTGCTCGAGCTTGCCGAGCACGTTTTCCGTAATGCCGGGCGGGGCTTTGTGCCAGTCGGCGCCTTCGAGGCTTTGGATCGCCGAGCCCAGCTCTGTGAAGTGGGCGAGGCAGTGCTCGCAGGCGGCGAGGTGTGCTTCAAATTCGGTACGCTCGGCTGCGCTCATTTCTTCATCCAGATACTGATGAAGCCGTTCTTCACTATTCTCATGGCAGCTCACGAATGAGCACCTCCCTATTGCATCGGCCGGAGACCGGCACGCAGCGCTTCGCGTCCGCGATGGATGCGTGTTTTGACCGTCGAAACCGGCACCTCGAGTATTTCACTGATCTCCTGCAGAGACAGGTCATGCAAATATTTAAGAATCACGGCTGTGCGGTAGTTGTCGGGCAGCGCCTCGATCGCGTCCTGCACCTCTTGGCGCGCCTCGTTGCGCACCGCTGCCTGCTCCGGCGTGTCGCCGGGCGACTTCAGCCGCGAATACATGTCGCCTCCTTCGATCCCGTCCACTTCGGCATCAAGCGAGTAGTCCGCCTTTTTCTTGCGGATGCGGTCGATGCACAGATTGGTGGCGATGCGGTAGATCCAAGTCGAAAACTTGTGATTCGCATTGTACTTGTTCAAGTTCGCATACGCCCGCAAAAACGCCTCTTGTGCGATGTCCTCCGCTTCCTGCGGATTGCCGAGCATGCGGTAGCCCAGGTTGTACAACTTGTCTTTGTACAGCTCGACCAGTTCCGCAAATGCGAGGCGGTCGCCTTTTTGAGCCCGTTTCACGATACGCTGTTCAATCAGTTCCATTACGTTCCTCCGCCGTGTTTAGTTCCGGCTGTCTGTACATACGAACTCGCGCCGAAAAAGTTTCATGATCTTTTTTCATTTCCCTGTCTGCTAAATAATTCCTGCCAATGCATGTGGAAAATGTCGAAATCAGGCAGAAAGTATACTTATCAAGTTAGAAGGTACTTCAAGTGATTGCTAGAATTATTTAAAACATAAAACAGGAGGTGATCTATGAGTATTCGAAAATTCATAATCCCAATCACACTTTTATTACTTGTGGCGGTGCTTTCTATGGGGTACACGTCATTCCGAGTATATAAAAACAATGAAGGAATTACCCTTTCAGAAGCATTTCACTTGGGTTTCGAACGGGCCAAGGCTTGGGATTCGAACGCACAGTTGGTTGATTTAGCAAGCGTGGATGACTGGCAAGGCGGAAGCAAAGGAAAAGACGGAAAAAGAAGACATTGGAACTTTATTTTTTGCGTACCCGGCAAGCCCCAGTCACTGATCTTAACGCTGCATGATCAGGAGTTCGTCTACTCGAAGCCAGGTCACGACACGTTTACGGAGTTCATCACAGAGGCTGAACTGCAAATCGACAGCCCCGCTGCTTTAAAGGCAGCCCCAAAAAAGCAACTGCAACCCAAGGTGCAAGGCGAGTCAGAAGGATACCACTTTATCCTTCTAAAGCACAAGGGAAAAAGCATGATCATAGTCGATGGCCAAGACTCAGGAAGCAACACGAAAAAGCTATACATTGATTCAGCGTCTGGTCGGATCATCGAACTTTAAAATCGAGAGGAGAATCGATATGAAATGTAACGGCGTATACCGGTGATTCTGGAAAATTGACCTATTACGGAACATCCCCCATCGCCCATTACACCGTGGCTGTACATCCTAAGACGTGTGGGAGCCCGACTTCAAAAACGATCTGGCCGCAAAATACAATCATTGAGCTCGATCAACCTGTCTACATCAAAGATGTTGGATATCGCTCAACATTTCGTGTGGAAGATATGGGGGATATATACTGCAATCACGGTTTGACCGACTATTTCATCGACATCTTTTACGGAACGACCAACCAATACAACAAAAATCGAGCATTAGAGATGTGGCAAACAAGAGGCTACACAGCTACTTATTGATGTCGGGGTAATTCTCTGTGTTCGTAATTCACAACTTTCCCTCCAGATGTATCGATGTGTATCGTTAAGGTATCGAGTCCTTCTGGAGGGTTGTGCGCCCCGATAAAGGTTTTTATTTGTACCCGTACTTTATAGTTGAAGCTTTGCTCGGGGTCCTTCTGAATGTCGAGGATTTTTGCATCAAACAAACCGTATTGCCGAACTTCCCCGTAGTACTGTTTTGTTGCCTCTGAGATGTAGGGGTTTAAGGAAGTCAGCAACACTTCCTGACAAGGTTCTTCTTTAGGATGATCATATTCAGAAAGCGCTTGTTGTGGAACAAAGATACCTGTCAGATGACAGACAAACAGAAGTACGGCTATTTTCCGCTTCATCAAATTAACCTTCCTTCATGTAGAATCGTACATTTGAAGGTAGGTTTTGCAAAAACTTTTCAGCTAATCCAGAAAAAGCCCCTTTGAGTTAATCAAAGGGGCTTTGGTATAAATCAATTTATTTCACAGCTTCTTTTTCACGCAGGCCGCGGATCAGCACTTCGGCGACTTCCGGGCGGGTGAACTCGACGGGGAGGCTTTCTCCGGCGCGGAGCTTGGCGCGGACTTTGGTGCCGGACAGCGTGAGGTGGTCTTCTTTGCCGTGCGGGCAGGTCTTGGTCGAGGCCATCGAGCCGCACTTGGTGCAGAAGAAGCTGTGCTCGAAGGTCAGCGGCAGGATGCCGAGCTCTTCGGCGGTAAAGTTGCGGAAGATCTCCTGCGCGTCATAGGTGCCGTAGTAGTCGCCGACACCGGCATGGTCGCGGCCGACGATGAAATGCGTGCAGCCAAAGTTCTTGCGCACCATCGCGTGGAAGATCGCTTCCCGCGGGCCGGCATAGCGCATCGCCGCCGGGAACACGCCAAAGGCGACGCGCTTCTCTGGGTAGTAATTTTTCAGGAGCACCTGGTAGCTCTCCATGCGCACATCGGCCGGGATGTCGTCCGATTTGGTTTCGCCTACCAGCGGGTTCAGGAACAGGCCGTCGACGATTTCCAAGGCGCATTTTTGGATATATTCATGGGCGCGGTGCACCGGGTTGCGCGTTTGGAAGCCGACGACGCTGCGCCAGCCTTTTTCTGCGAACAGGGCGCGGGTTTCTTGCGGATCGAAACGGAACTCTTGGAAATCATGGTCCGACTTCTTCTCGATCAGCCAAACCGGTCCGGCGAGGTAGACGTTCGGGCGGGCAAACAGCTTTGCCACGCCCGGGTGCGCCGCGTCGGTGGTGCGGTAGACCATTTCGGCTTCACGGGCTTTGTCGGGGATGAATTTCTCGGTGACTTCCAGCGTTCCGTACGTCACCCCGTCCTCACCGACCAGCGCCACGATTTCGCCAAGCGCAATCGTTTCTGCTGTTTCTTGAGTGACCGGCAATGTGATCGGCAAACTCCAGACGGTGCCATCGGCCAGGCGCATCGTTTCGACGACGGAAGCATAGTCCGCCTGGCCCATAAAACCGGTAAGCGGCGAAAACGCACCATTTGCAATCAGTTCCAAATCGGACAGCGCAAACGCGTCCAGCGCGACTTTTTTCGCGCTTTCGGCGATCTTTTGCTGCTCTGCGCGCTGCTCACCTGTCAGCACGCGGTTGATCAATGTTCCGCCGTGTGGCGCAATCAGTCCATTCACTCGTACAGACCTCCCAGACGTTATTGAACGCATCAGTTTGAACTCCATCAATTAAACAGCATCTTGAATCCGGACAGGAAAATCATCAAAAACAGGCAGGAGCGCACGGCAACCTCCGGGATTTTCAGCGACATGCGGCTGCCGAGCAGAATGCCCGGGATCGAACCGATCAGCAAGGAGCCGACGAGCGGCAGGTTGACGTTGCCGATGGCCAGATGGGCCAGCCCGGCGACGCCGGTGACCAGCACGGCCTGCACGATGTCGGTGCCGACCAGCCGCGACGCCGCGACCGGGTAGATCAGCAGCAGGAAGGCCATGAACAACGTGCCGGAGCCAACCGAGGTCATACCGACGATAAAGCCGCCGATCAGTCCGAGCGTGATCATCTTGCGCTTATCCGCCTTGATCGGTTCGGCGTTATCCGCCGCATGTTTCTGCTTTTTGAACATGCGGAAGACCATCACGAACGCGATCAAAAGGTAGGTGAAGCCAAGCATGCGCCCGACGATCCCTTCCACGCTGTCCATATACAGGCTCTGCAGGTACAAGATCGTCATCGAGCCGAGAAAAGCGCCGGGCACGCTCCCGATCGAGAGCAACTTGACGACTTTCCAGTCGACCGTCTTTTGACGCCAGTGCTGATACCCGCCAAAGATCTTGGTGATCGACGCGTAGAGCAGGTCGGTGCCTACCGCCACGGTCGGCGCCACCCCGAACAGAAAGATCATCATCGGGGTCATGATCAGACCCCCGCCCATCCCCGTCAACCCAATTAACAATCCGACGACGAAACCGCCCAACGATACTTCCCAACTCATTCAACTACCTCCTGTCGCAAGGCAAAAACGCAAGGATGTTAAGCGTCGACGGGGTGAGAGATGTCTCATGCTGCGTCTCGTGCGCTTATTGGTGCAACCCGCACTCCGTCTTCTCATGTCCTGCCCAGCGTCCTGCGCGCGGGTCTTCGCCCGGCTTGACCGCACGGGTGCAATGGATGCAGCCGATGGACGGATATCCTTGGTCATGCATTTTGTTGTACGGCACTTCATGGGCCGCGATGTAATCCCAGACTTGTTTGTCCGTCCACATGACGATCGGGTTGAACTTGACGAGGTTGAACTTGGTGTCGAGCTCGACCACGCCTGAGTTGGCACGGGTCGGCGACTGCTCGCGGCGAATCCCGGTGATCCAAGCGTCCAGTTCGCCAAGCGCGCGCTGCAGCGGCTCAACTTTGCGGATGCCGCAGCAGCCGTTCGGGTCGCTTTTCCAGAGTTCTGCGCCGCGCTGTTCGGACTGCTCTTCCAACGTCAGGAGCGGGGAGTATTTGATCAGGTTGGCCTTGTATTTTTCAAGGATGCGGTCACGCACCTCATACGTTTCTTCAAAGAGGAGATCCGTATCGAGATAGAAAATCTTCGCGTCCGGCTTGATTTTGACGATCATGTCGACGATCGCCACGTCTTCCGCGCCAAAGCTGCAGGCAAACGAGATGTTTTCCACCTTGTCAAAAGCCAGCTTCAAGATCTCTTCCGGGCTTTTGTTCAGGAACTCTTCATTCAAACGTGCTACTTCTTCTGCGGACAAAACAAACGACTTTGTGCTCATCCTCTACACTCTCCTCCTGCATTTTCGATGAATAACAAACCCTTATCCTCCGAATAAGGATTCCTTATATCAGAGACAAAAAAAGCAGTCCCCTCTGCATCGAGATGACGTATGCCTAACTCCAACCCTGTTTTAAGATATACATGACTAGGGCGAAGCGTTCCCAAATCGGGCAATCGTCTAATTCCTTATTTACAACTCGGATTAAGGGTATTTGCTAAAAGAAGTATAAACCCTCTCCCATATTCCGTCAATAAAAAAAGCACCCATTCCGGGTGCTTTTCTGGTGATTGCGATTACATGACCGATTCGCCGAGCAAGGAGCAGACCAAGTCGACGGCGGTGCGGGCGGTGATGTTGTGCTCGTCGAGGATCGGGTTGACTTCGACGAGGTCGCAGGAGACGACTTTGCCCGATTGGTAGAGCATCTCCATCGCGAGGTGGCCTTCGCGGTAGGTGACGCCGCCGAGCACCGGGGTGCCGACGCCCGGGCACATGTCCGGGTCGATCGAGTCGAGGTCGAGCGACAGGTGGATGCCTTCGGTGCCTTCGGAAGCGATGCGGATCGCTTCTTCCATCACTTTGGCGATCCCGATCTTGTCGATCTCATGCATCGTGAAGCAGGTGATGCCGTGCTGTTTGATCAGTTGGCGCTCTTCCGGGTCGATCGAACGCGCGCCGACGATGACGACGTTCTCCGGGCGCAGTTTCGGCGCGAAACCGGCGATGTTGACCAGCTTTTCGTTGCCAAGGCCGATGCAAGTCGCCAGCGGCATGCCGTGGATGTTGCCCGACGGGGTGGTGTCTTCGGTGTTCATGTCGCCGTGCGCGTCAAACCAGATCACGCCAAGCTTCTTGACATGCTGCGCCACACCGGCGATCGAACCGATCGAGATCGAGTGGTCGCCGCCGAGGATGATCGGGAAATGCCCTTGCCCCATCGTGTCGCTCACCTTGGAGGCGAGATCTTCGGAAACTTGTGCCACTTCCGGCAGGTACTTCAGCTTTTCATTGTCGATCCCATGCGTCTCTGCGGTCGGCACATTGATGTTGCCTTGGTCTTTCACGGTCAATCCGAGGCGCTCGATGCGCTCTTTCACGCTGGCGTAGCGGATCGCGTACGGACCCATGTCGACGCCGCGGCGGCCTTGGCCGAGGTCCATCGGGACGCCGATGATGCTTACCGTCTTTTTCATCTATGTGGTCCTCCTTTTCAGCATCTTGCTGGTATGTAGAACAGGCTTATTATGTCCTTTTTATCATACCATATTTTTCTGCGCTCAAATCGACGAGACCCGTCCGGCCTGCGCCCATCTGCTGCAGACGCTCCACTTCCTGCTCGCGGCAGGTGAAGAGGAAGATCTGGCGGTTGTCCGCTTCTTCGAGCAGCACATCATACACCGCATCGAGACGCCCGTCGTCGTAGCGGCGGAACGGCTCGTCGAGCAGCAAGGGCAGTTGTTCCCCGCCGGGGATCATCCAGCCGGAAAGCGCAAAGCCCAACGCAAAGGTGATCTGGTCCATCGTGCCCGCAGACAAGGAGGACAGCTCCACCGTGTAGCCGGAGTCGGGCGAGATGGTGGTGATCGCCTCTTCGCGGTCAAGATATACTTCCTGATAGCGCCCGCCGGTGATCCGCGAAGTCACATCGGACAGCCCGCCGGCAAAACGCGGCGCGATCGCCTGATAAAGCTCTTCTTTCACTTCGCTCCACAGCTCTTGCGCGATGCTCAGTGCTTCGCGCTCTTCGGTGATGCTCTTCAAGGCTTCTTCTGCCCGCTCCATTTCCAGCAAAAGGTCGGCCGGGGAGGATGCTCCCTCCTGCAGCGTTTCGTAGCGGGTGCTGGCGGCGGCGTAGGTGGACTTTTTCTCCAGCAAAACGCGCTCCGCTGTCCGCCACGACTCGTACCAGCGCTCCACTTCTTCACTGCTCACCGACTCCTGCATCAAAAGCGACGGCGGTGCTGGCTGGATGCCAAGTTTTTCGGCGATCTCGACGTAGCGCTGGAGGTCTTTGTCGAGCAGTTGCAGTTCGTGCTGCAAGTCTGCCTGTTCGCGCTCCCAGACCAGCCCCTGCTCTTTGCGGCGGCGGGACTCTTCGAAGCGCGCTTCCCATGTTTCGATCTCGCGGCGCAACGCTTCGTTATCGAAGGACGCCGCCTGCGACTCTTCGCCGCCGATGACGCGCAAAACGCGGCGGGCGATGATGTCGCGCTCGGAGTTGGCGCGGTTGTATTCGCCTTGGAGCCATTGGAACTGCTTGTCGTACAAGGAGACCTGATGGCGCGCTTTGAGCAGGTCGTTCCACTTTTGGCGGAACTGGCGCGGGGTGTCGACACCAAAGTCGGCGAGCTGTTGCTGCAGGGACGCTTCGAGACGCTCCTGCTCGGCCGACATCGCTTCCTGTTCGAGCTCGGCGCTTTTCTGCTGCTGCTTCCACGCTTCGATCTCCGCCGTCAGCTTGCCTGCGGAAAAATAGGAGAAAGCGGCGAAAAACAAGGCGAGGAGCAGCAAGATGCCCAGGTAGAGCTGCCAGAAGGTCAGCGGGACGGCGATCACAGCGGCGATGGCGCCAAGCATCAGATTGCGTTTGGCTGTGGCGAGACGCGCTTCGAGCCCGGACAGTTCGGCCTCGTCTCGCGGGAGGGTGCCCTGCTCGTTGTGCTGCTCGTACCATTCTAAGCGGCTCGCTGTCTGCTCCAGCTGGGTGAGTTTGCTTTCGTCCATCGTTTTGTATTGTGCAGCGTAGGCGGCCGCTTCCCGGGACTCGTCTTCGAGCACTTGCAGGCGCTTTTGGTAGGAGTCGGTCTCCTGCTTAGCCGTGACGAGCCGCTGGAAGTCTTGCTGGACGTCGCGGAATGCTTCTTCGTTGAGACCAAGCGGCGCGAGCGCGGCGTTGGCTGCTACCGCTTCTTCGAGCTGCAGCAACCGTCCGGCCAGTTCGCCGCGGCGGGCTTCCTGCACGTTGAGGAACAGGGAGAGCTTGTCGCCGAGCTCGCGGCGCAGGCGCTGCTCGTCATGGACCGCTTCCTGCCACTCGGCCGCTTCGCCTTCTGCGTTCAGGCGGGCGTCGCGCTGGGAAGTTTCTTGGCTGAGCGCGTCTTGGTAGGCTTTTTTCAACTCGTCGCGCTGTTTGATCGCCAAGCCAAGCGGCTTGGTGCCGGCCCGTTCGGTGCCGATCGCATCGAGGCGCTTGGCGATCGCTTCTTCCGCATCGCGGATGCGTGACTGCTCGGGGATCATCAGCTCTTCGGCAGCGCCGCCTTGGGAGTGGCGCACGCTTTCCCGCAGCCATGATGCCCGCTCGCGCTCATCGACCGGGCCGATGCAGAGCGTGTTGACAAAAAGTTCGCGGTCCGCGCCGGTCAGCTCTTTGGCGAAGGCGAGCTCTTTGTTGGAATCGACCGCAAACCGCTTGGTGACTTCTTCGCCGGTGTCCTGGCGGTAGACGCGCACCCATTCGTCTTCTTTGCGCAGGGAGCGCTCGATGCGGTAGGTGACGCCGTCCTGCTCAACCCAGAGGATGCCGCCGTAGGGGCTGCCTTGCCAAGGGCGGTATTTGGCTTCTTCTTCTAAATAGACGGCACGCTTGCGGCCCGGCTTTTTCATGCCGTAGAGCATGGCGACGAGGAACTGCTGCAGGGTGGATTTGCCCGCTTCGTTTTGGCCGTAGATGATGTTCAGGCCTTGGTCGAAGGAGAAGCTGACCCCGCTGTAGCGGCCGAAGCCGTCGATCTGTGCTTTGAGGATTCTCATGCATTCACCACCTTGCCGCGTTCGTAGGCGAGCAGGCCAAGCTGCAAGGCCCGCTCGAGGGTGCGGCGTTTTGCTTCGTCCGTTTCGTTGTCGAGCCGTTCGCGGAGCCGGGCCACGTACCTGCCTTGGGCAGAGTGGGCAGCAAATGCGTCGCCGTCGATGTCGGGATGGGTGGCATCGGTGAGGCGCAGGTGGTACGCCGTGCCTTGGAGGCGCTCCAGCAGGTCGTCGCGGTCGAGGATCAGGCTGGGGTCGAGCGCGCCGGAGAGCGTGATTTCGAGCAGGTCGCGGCCTTTGGACTCGGCAGGCACCGCTCCGTTCACTTTTTCGACGATGTCAAAAAGGGACTGGGCGCCGCTGATGTCGACGTCGAGAAGGCGGTACGCTCGTTGTGCTAAGGGCAGCCATTCGACGCGTGCGCCGCCGCGGGTGACTTCGAGCAGGAAGGCGCCGTGTTCGCCGGGCTCGTCGTAGCCGAGCGGTTCGAGGGAACCGGAGTAGGCTGCTTGCATCAGACCCGCTTCGTCGAGCAGGACGTTCGCTTGGTGGTAATGGCCAAATGCGGCGTAGTCGGCGCCGATGTTGCGCACGTCTACGGCGGTGATCGGCAGGTACGGGGTGCCTTCAGGCGCTTCGAAGGAACCGTGGATCATCACGATATGCAAGCCTCCGTCTTGGGGGACTTGGTAGTTTTGGAAGGGATTTTCGCGGAGCCATCTGGCTCCATAACCGTAGCCGTGTACGGTCAAATTGTAAGTTTCAAATGTTACAGCCCCAACTTCCGGGCCGAAGATATGCACATTGTCGGACCACTCCCCATAGGAATACGGGCCGCCCGCTTGCAGACAGTCATGGTTGCCCGGCGTGATCAGCACGGGCCGGTTGAGCCCGGCGAGCAATTGGCGCACTTCCACCACTTCCGCTTCCGACACCCACTCCGCTTCGAAGAGATCGCCGGTGAGCAGCAAAATTTCTGCTTTCTGCTCGACGACCGCCTCGACCAGCTTGCGGAAGGTGCCGAGCAGTTCGCGCCGTCTTTTGCGCGCCTTTTCGACCGGAAAACCACTCCCGGAAAACGGCGTGCCAAGGTGCAGATCTCCTGCTTGCATGATTCGAACCACTTCGCGCATCGTCCAAGCTCCTTTCGTAATGTCTCTTCTATATGTCTTCTCACTCGCAGGTTCGTTTTCCTGTAGGGCAGGGCTAACAGGCGCAAAAATGTGGTAAGATAGATGGAAGATTGGCATTGCAGGAAAGGATGTGGCAGGCGTGACAGATTCGAACAGCACCAACTTGGATCCATTGTTAGAGGTGGAGCCGATTAACGATATCGATCTGCTTTTGCTGTCGTGGGCACAGATGGAAGCGATTGAACTGATCGTGGCGGATGAGGAAGCGGCTGAGGCGAAGACAGATCTGGTGGCTTTGCTGATGACCGATTACGGAGTGACAGATATCCGGTTGATCGAGCGTACATATGAGTATTATGAGGTTGGGTATCGGCAAGGCGGAGAGGAACTAACGATGCGCTTTGAGACGGTGGAAGTGGAGAGCATTTACGATCTGTAGGGTTTGAGGTTGATCGGGAAAGGGGTGCAGGATGGGAAGAGGGTTGAAGCGCGGGCTGTATATTGGACTGATCGCGTCGGTAGTGGTCGCGGTGTATGTGTGGTTTAAGTATCGGCCGGACGGGGTGGCGAGCTATGCGGAGCACTTATCGAATTCGCTTTTTCAGATTGGATTGTTGCTGCTGATTATTGGCGTGGTGATCTTCTCGCGGCTGTTTTCGTTTAGACGCCGTTATAATCTGCCGGCGATTATTCCGAAGGGCAAGACGCCGGAGGATGTGGCGGAGTTGAAGGCGGAGGATGAGGAGAGGAACGAACGGGATAAGCTCGAACTCGCTGAGAGAGGCCGCGATGCTACTTTTTTGGTGGCGGCTGGGGTGGCGATTTTGGTTTCGATATTGTTGACTTTGGATCAGATGTTGTAAAAGAAGAAGACGCTGCCCTGGGGGCAGCGTTTTTTTGTCGTTTATGGAGGCTGGGTGGTCGGGTCCGGGCGGGACATGCTCCGGGTTCACGTTTCATCTGTACCCCTTGATTGAGTAAAACCTTTTTAGAGGAAGGGTAAAGATTCAAAGATCACCACTTCCGCATATCCCGCCCTCCCCCGAGGGGCCTTTGATGCTTTAGGTACAAAAAGATTTTTCAAGCCCTTCAAGCCCTTAGCCTTTCAAGATCTATGAAGGCTTACTTGTATTGCTTTAGAATGGCGTCAGCCAAGAATAGATCGAGTTCGGTGTCGATATCAAATGATCGTTCGCTGGGCATCACGTGCGCGATAGCGCCTTCTGCTAGGAAACTTTTGGTCTCTTTTAACCACTGCGTTTCCGCCACGTAGACGGCTCCGTTTAAGGCGAACGCCTTAGGGAGGTCTTGGCGGCGGGTGACGAGGGGTTGTTGGATGAGGGGCTGCAGGCGGTTGTTGGCTTGCAGGGTGTACATCCAGTACGGGCTTTTGGATGGCTCGGTGACGGTGACACAACAGGGCGCTTTGGCGCTTAGCATCTGCTCGATGGTGGCGTCGATATCGGCGGATGTGCGCAGCGGCGATGTGGGCTGGAGCAGGACGACGTAGTCGTAGTCCGGTTGCTGCTCCAGCGCATGCAGGATCGGGTCGATGCCCGGCGTATCATCTGCGGCCAGCTCTGCGGGGCGGACGAATGGCACGTCGCAACCCCAGGTCTGGGCTGTTTGGATGATCTCGTCATCTTCGGATGACAGGATCACGCGGTCGACGTATTTGGACTTTGTCGCCGCCTCGATCGACCAGGCGATCAGCGGCTTGCCTGCAAGCTCGCGGATGTTTTTGCGCGGGACACCTTTGGAACCGCCTCGGGCGGGGATCACCGCGAGCACTCGCTTAGTCCCGATCATGGAACACCTCGGCGAACTCGCCGTTGGCACGCTCGTAGTCGGCCATCTGGCCGATGTCCATCCAGTACTCGCGGATCGGGAAGACGCTCGTTTCACTTTTTCGTTGGATCAGCTGATCGAACAGGCTCGGCATGTCGTAGAACTCGTCTTGGGGGATCAGGTCGATACACTCCGGCTCGAGGACGTAGATTCCCGCGTTGACGAAGAAATGCTCGACCGGCTTCTCGACGATCCCCATCAGACGATGCTTGTCCGTTTTGACCACACCATACGGGATCTGGAAATCATACTCGCGCACACACATCGTTCCCGTCGCACCATGCTCTTGGTGGAAATCGAGCAGCTGCTGGAAGTTGACTTTGGTCAGCAGATCCCCGTTCATCACGAAGAAGGTCTCTTCGGGACGCTCCGGCAAGAGCGACAAGGCTCCGGCGGTGCCCATGCGCTTTTCTTCGTGGACGTAGCGGATCTCGACGCCGAAGCGCGAACCGTCGCCAAAATAGTCGCGGATCATCTCTGCTTTGTAATTGACGGAGAGATAGAATTTGTGGAACCCGTACTCGATGAAATTCTGCATGATCGTCTCGAGCAGCGGCTTGGTGCCGACTTTGAGCAGCGGCTTTGGCGTATCGTTGGTCAGCGGCGCCAGCCGCGTCCCGAGTCCGCCCGCCATCAGGACGACCCAGTTGTCTTTTTGGTTGGAACGCAGGATGTCGGCCAGCACTTGCACCCCAATGACCAGACCGTCGCGGTCGATGATCGGGATCTGTTGCAGTCGGCGCAGCTTCATCGTCGCCAAAATGGTCTCTTGCGTATCTTGCGAGGACGCGGTGATCGGCGACGTGTTCATGATCTCCGAGACGGGACGGTCCAGCCCCACACCTCGCAAGATCCCGCGCCGCACGTCACCGTCGGTCACCGTGCCGAGCAGTCGCCCGTCTCCATCTGTGATCAGTGCGATCTGCAAAGCCCCTTGGTCGATCGTCTCGATCGCCCGCAGGATGGAAGCGGACGGGGGTATCAGTATCTGTTTCCAGTTTTTCATGTCTTCCTCTCCCTTTGCTCCCGTTTAGATCAGGTCTTCTTCTTTGTACTCGCGCTCGGCGATCTGCCCCAGCACATCCCAGAACAAGAGCGGTGATTTCCCCAGACCCGGACGCTTGACGGTCACGTTCTCCTCGGTGAAAAGCTCGCCTTTGGCAATCGGTTTGGCCGCTACCAGGCTCTTGCGCGCCACCGGCTTGTTTTTCAACTCGGACGCCACCGGTGCTTTTACTGCTATCCCCAGCGCTGCTTCGATCTGGCGGATGCCGTCGACCATCGCTTTTAATTCGTCAGGCTCCAGCGACGCTTGATGGTCCGGTCCCGGCAAGCTGCGGTCGAGGGTGAAATGCTTCTCGATCAGCACCGCCCCGCGCGCCACCGCACCGATCGGCACGGCGATGCCCGGCGTATGGTCGGAATACCCGACCGGAAGCTGGAACGCCTGTCCCATCGCATCCATCGCCCGCAGGTTGACATCTCCGTACGGCGTCGGATACTCGGTCGTGCAATGCAGCAGGGTTACTTTTTCCTGCAGCATGCGCTGACCCGCTTCGGACGCATACGCCGCTTGGAATCCCTCGACGGAAGGCTCTTCCCCGCCGAGGTAGCCGTATGCCAGCACCCCGAGCGCCGTCTCGACTTCGCCGAGCGTGCTCATGCCGGTCGAGACGATGATCGGCTTGCCTGTGCGCGCCATCTTCAGGAGCAGCGGCGCGTTGGTGATCTCCCCGGACGGCGCTTTCAGACGCGGCAGGTCGAACGTACCCGCCAGCAGGTCAACGCTGTCCAGATCGAACGGCGTGGACAAAAATTGGATTCCGCGCCGCCCGCAATGCTCGATCAGCACGCGATGCGCCGCTTCGTCGAGCTCTAATTTTTTGATCATCTCAAACTGCGACTCTTGGGCACCTGTCGTCTCTTTTTGATACTCCGCTTTCTCGGCCGTTTTGGAGACGAGTTTCTCGGTCTTGAAGGTTTGGAACTTGACCGCATCCGCTCCGGCTTCGACCGCCGCGTCGATCAGTTGCTTGGCGAGGTCGAGCGAGCCGTTGTGGTTGACGCCCGCTTCGGCGATGATGTACGTTCTGCTCATGGTCAGCCGATCTCCTTTAACAGCATGAACGCTTCTGCCGCATGTGCCCCGCAGGCCGCGCCGCGCAGGGAAGCTAATGCAAGGATCGCCTGTTCGCTGCGCGGGAAGGGGAACGCGCCGAGCTCGCTTTTGAAGATGCGCATGATCTCCATCTTGTGTTCGAGGAACTCCGAGATGTCGGTAAACACATTCGGGCGGAACCCGTTGTTGTCCGGATTGATGCCAAAATCGGTCTCGGACAGCGTCTCATACGCCAAGATGCGTTTCACCGACGGATAGCGGAACCATTTGGTGCAGGACACAGCTGCGTCAAAAACGGCTTTGTGGTCGGTATGCACGTCGCCCGGGTACGGGACGTACACCACGTCCGGCTGCACAGCATTGATCACGCGCCCGATGCGCTGCACGATGTCGCCGATCGGCAAGGTGTCGAGCTGCGCAGTCGGGAAGTTCAGCTTGTGCAGGGTCTCGAATCCATAAAGATTGCCCACCGTCAAAATCTCCGCATCACGCTCTGCCACCCGCTCCGCCGTAAATCCGGCGCTTTCGGAAATGCCGGTCACGATCAGCCAGTGAATCTCGTCTCCTTGTGCCTTGTGCTTGAGCAATGCGCCGCCGCAGCCGAGCGTTTCATCATCCGGGTGCGGGGCGATAACCAGTATCTTTTTCATCAGTAGGTGATGTCCTTTATCAAAAGATTTTCGTTGATGTCCACCGTGGCGATCAGATCGGCGATACGCTGCGAACTGCGCCCGTCGCCGTATGGATTCGAGCAAGCTGCCACTGTGGCACGGTAGGTCTCATCGAACAGCGCCCGGTGCACAGCCGCACAGATCTGCTCCATATCATGCGGCACAAACTGCACGTTTTCCGCATGCAGCCGCCCTTTTTGGCGGTTGCCGACGTTGATCACCGGCAGCTTTAACAAGGGCGCTTCCAGGATGCCGGCGCTGGAGTTGCCCAGCATGCAGCCCGCCTTGCGCATGATGTTGATGAACTCGAGGCGCGGGATGTTTTTCGCTGCAAACAGGTTAGGCAGATGCTGATACTCCTGAATCGCTTTGATCATCTGCTGGCCGCCCGCATCGGTGTTCGGATAGGAAAGCACCGTTTTGATGCCCAGGCGCTGCACCGCTTCCATCGTCTGTTTCATTTGAAAATACGCCTCGTCGATCTCCGTCGAGATGACATGCTGAATCACCAGGATCAGCGGTTCGCCGGCTTGGATCTCAAAGCCCAGCCGCTCCGACAGTTCCGCATCGGTCAGCTCCGGCACTTGCAAGATGCGGTCGAGGCCCGGATTTCCTGTATTGTGCACGCGGAAGTCCTGCTCCCCAAGGCGGCGAATGCGCTCGGCGCTCTCCTCGTTGGTCGCACAATGCAGATGGGCGAGCTTCGTCACCGCATGGCGCACCTGATCGTCCACATTGCCGACCACGCGGTCGCCGCCGGCGATATGCACGACCGGGATGTTCAGATACGCGCCGACCAGCGCTGTCGTCATCGACTCCTCGCGGTCGCCCAGCACGAGCAGAAAGTCGGGACGCACGCGCGTGACCGTCTGCACCATGCCCTGCAGTTGAATGGCGAGCCCTTTGACCCGCGCCGTATCGGAATCCGCATTGAGCAGGCTCTCGATCTCGTCGGCGATTTTAAATCCATCCCGGCGAATCTCCTCCACCGTGTACCCATAGGCATCTGCCAGATGTGCCCCGGTCACGATCAGTTCCAGCTCCAAATCCGGGTGGTCGTCGATCGCCCGAAAGACGGACGACATGATGTCGTACTCCGAACGGATTCCTGTCACGCCAAGCACTTTACGCTTCTTGTGCACCTTGCTTCCTCCTTTGCATGCCCTTCACCAAAACAAAATGATAGCCCGCGTTTTTCGCCAACTCTTCATCCATCGCCCGGTCGCCGAAAAAGACGACCCGCTGCGGAGCGATCCCTCGCGAGGTCAAGGCGAGCTTGCTCAGAATCGCCGGGTTTGGCTTATGAAAACCTGCCCCGTGGTCGCCCGACACGCCCACATTTTCTGCATCGAACCAGCGACCCAGCCCCAACGCCCGAAACTTGGCCCATTGCAGCCCGCTCTGTCCGTCGGTGAGCAAAAACAGCCCGTAGCGCTGTGCAAACAGATCGAGTAGCACCGAGACCCGACCGCTCAGTTCCAACTGCGGCTCGTACCCGCGAAACAGACGCAGGCACTCCGCAATCAACGTGCCGCGCTCTCCTTCTTCCACACCGCGCGCCTGCAGCACCTCATCAAAGATGCGGTTGTACGAGCTTCCTTTTTCCAGCCAGCGGTGCAGCATTTGGCGATAGACGCTTTCTGTGTCATCCGGAGCCAGCAGGGCTGCGATCGGCCGATAGACCTGGCGGATAAAATCAAACTCGTCGTACAGCGTGCCATCCATGTCAAACCCGACCGCCTCGATCTCGTCCCAGTTAATTCCTGGGTATAAAGACTTCAGCATAATACCGTTTCATCTCCATCCCGTCCTGTACTGGTTGGGGCTCAGGCAAGGGCTGACCTTCGACAAAATGGTCGACGGCAAGCCCGATCCAATTCTCCGTCGCCGCAAAGCCCAGCGCCATGCCGCCTGCGATGCGCGTGTTGATTTCGATAAAGCGCACCGACTCATCGGACGCAAGGAAGCACTGCATGTTGACCGGCCCTTGGAACGGGAAGGACGCACAGATCTGCTCCACCCAGGCGATGATGCCCGGATGCAGGTCAACCACGCCGCCTGTCGATTTTCCTTCTTTGACTCCAAGTCGGCGGCGCGGGACGATGTAATGCGGCTTGTGGTCACGTCCGCAAAAGACGTCGATCGTATACTCCACGCCCTCGGCGAGCTCCTGGGAGATCATGCCGTCCATGTCCACCGCCTGCGTCTCCACGCGCACCCCGACCGCACCGCGTCCCAGACGGGGCTTGACCAGCGGGTAGAGCTGCTCTAACGATGCTTCCGGCGTCGGAATGCCCGCTGCTTTGAAAGCGAGGTACGTCAGCCACTTGTCTTGGAACGTCTTGACCACCTGCTCGTCCGACAAAAGGACATGCACGCCCCGCTTTGCAAAATACGCTTTGCGCTCCGCCCATCCGAGCAGCGTATCGTCGAGGGAAGGAATGACCACATCCACCGCATGGTCACGCAGCAGACCCTCGATCTGCTCCCACAAGAGCGGGTCGCTTTTTCTCGGCATCAAAATAAAATCATCTGCTAAAAACCGGCCAAAACAATTCGCATCAATATCGGACGCCACTGCGGCATGTCCGGCTTCCCGGATCGAGGAGATCAGGTAGCCGGAGGTCATGCTGCCGGATGCTTCGGTAAGGATTTTTTTCATGACCGCTTACTCGATCACGAAATACGAGCGGTACGGGGAGAGCGGCGTACGCTTCAAACGGACTTGATCCAGGCCAAATGCTTCTTTTAGAGCAACCGTCTCGCCCGGATAATGCTGGCAGTTCAATTGATCAAAGCCGATGATGCTCCCTTTGGTCAAATGCGGTTTGATCAGTTCCAGGCATTTTTTGGTGGGCTCATAGATATCAAAGTCGAAGAAGGCAAACGCGATGATCGTCTCCGGACGCTCTTTCAGGTACTGTTCCAGCGTCTTCGTTGCATCGCCTTGCACCAGTTCATATTTCTTGATGTGAGAAAGCGGGCTTTCCTGCTCATGGTAGTCGAGCACCGCTTCGAGATAGTCTTTGTATCCTTCGGTCACGGCCAGTGCGCCTTTGGCGACCGCCTGGTCGGTGCCGTCTTTTTCATGAACAGACGGAAAGCCTTCAAACGTGTCGAACCCGACGATGCGGCGCGTATGGTTAAACGGCTCGTAGATGCCGCGCAGGGATTCGAACAAAGCCAGATTTTGCCCCCAGCGAACGCCAAACTCCATGATGATCCCATTGACGTCAATGATCTGTTTGTAGATATGATCCATAAACAGCATATTGGACAGCACTTGGCGACGGGTGTAAAGAGCCGTGTTATTCAACAGTTCCGCTTGGGGGATCGGACTGGCTTGCAGCAATTCGTGCAGTTCCCCTCGTTTCTCCAGTTCGGATTGCGAAGATTGGGATTTGACTTTATAAGCATCCAAAGACATTGAGTATTCCTCCAGATCATCAAGTAGTGTTACAGGTTGGAGCTGCTGGGGATATTGAACGTGCGCCGCTCCAGACTCTCCGCTGTGCGCAAGTCCATTTTCGGACAATGCGCGAACATCGGCAGTTTGTGCATCCCGGTCCAGAACGGCCGGGTCATGATGCCAACTTCATTGGTGACAGCTAAGATCTCATCTCGCATGGCAGCCTGCGCTTCATCCAGCACGACCGCATTCAGCCAGTAGTTGCTTGTTGCAAAATCCGGCTCGGTGAAAAACGTAAGGCCTGGCAGGTCTTGCAGTGCTTCCTGATAACGCTTCGCGAGCGCCCGCTTCTGCTGCAAAAAGCCGGGCAACTGCTCCAACTGCGCGCAGCCGAGCGCCGCGTTTAAGTTGGGCAGGCGGTAGTTGTAACCGATCGCATCGTGGTGATACTCCCACTTGTGCGGCACCTTCGCCGTTGTGGTCAGGTGTTTGGCACGCTTGGCCAGCTCAGGGTCGTTCGTTAAGATCGCACCGCCGCCGCCGGTGGTGATGACTTTGTTGCCGTTGAACGACAACGCGGCGATGCGGCCAAATCCGCCGGTATGCTTGCCTTTGTAGTACGAGCCAAGCGATTCGGCAGCATCTTCGACCAGCTCCAGCTTGTACCGCTCACACAGGTCGACAAGCGGGTCAAGATCGACCGGGTGCCCAAACGTGTGCATCGGCACGACCGCTTTGATCCGCCGCCCGGTCTGCTTGTTGTAGCAGCCGTCTGCGCGCACGTCAGCGATCTCCGCCAGATAGGCGTCCAATTTGTGCGGGTCGAGCCCCAGCGCCCGCTCTTCGCTGTCCACAAAATGGGGAATCGCGCCGCAATACGACACTGCGTTTGCCGTCGCGATGAAGGTCAGCGTTGGCATCAGCACTTCGTCGCCCGCTTCCACGCCAAGAAGGAGCAGGGAGATGTGCAGGGCAGCCGTCCCGTTGACGACGGCAACCGCATGGCTGACCCCGGTGAACTCCGCTAGTCTTACTTCAAATAAATCTACATACTTGCCGACCGACGATACCCAGCCGGTGTCGAGACATTCTTTGACATAGTCCCATTCATGGCCTTGAAAATTTGGCTCGTGCAAAGCGATAAACGAGCGGTCTTCGGGCAGCACCGACCGCAATTTTTCGATAAGAAGAGGGATCATCATATATTGTAGATATCGGCTTTGTAGCCTTTAAGGTGGTCAGGATTGGTGAACCATTCGGCCGTCTCCAAGAGGCCTCGCTTGAAGCCTTCGCGGTCTCCGTATTTCGGCTCCCAGCCGAGCAGTTCTTTTGCTTTCGCGTTGGCTGCCCAGAGGCGCTCGACTTCGCTTTTTTCCGGACGCAGGCGTGCCGCTTCCGTCTCGATCTCCACTTTTGCGCCCATCACTTCGGCGATCAGCTCCACCGTCTCGCCGATCGAGATCTCGTAGTTGCTGCCGATGTTGATCACTTCGCCAACCGACTTGTCCGACTCGGCGACGGCGATAAACCCTTCGACCGTGTCTTTCACATAGTTGAAATCGCGGGTCGGGTGCAAGGAGCCGAGCTTCAGCGTGCGCTTGCCGTTGGCGATCTGGGTGATGACGGTTGGGATGATCGCACGGGCCGACTGGCGCGGGCCGTACGTGTTGAACGGGCGGATGATCGCGACCGGCGTGTCAAAGGAGCTGTAGAACGACATCGCCATCTGGTCGGCCCCGATCTTGCTCGCCGAATATGGCGACTGCCCTTGCAGCGGATGCTCCTCGGTGATCGGGACAAATCGCGCTGTGCCGTACACTTCGGACGTCGAGGTGTGGACAACTTTCTGTACGCCCAGTTCGCGGGCGGCCTGCACGATGTTCAGCGTGCCTTTGACGTTGGTGTCCACATAGGTGTCCGGCGAGTGATAAGAGTACGGAATGGCGATCAGCGCCGCGAGATGCAAGACGACATCGCAGCCTTTCATCGCTTCTTTCACCCCGTACGGGTCGCGGATATCACCCGCAAAAACATCGAGATGTTGCCGAATCTCTTTAGGAGAGTGGTCAAGCCAGCCCCACGAATTAAACGAGTTGTAGTAAACAAACGCCCGCACATCATGACCGCGCCGCACCAGCTCTTCGGTGAGGTGGGAGCCGATAAAACCGTCCGCTCCGGTCACCAGAATCTTTTTGTTTTTCAAATCCACCGCTCATCCATCCTCATCGTCTCGTTTTTCCACAAGCAATCCACAAATACTCCACAGTTACCCACGCTTATCCACAGAGTTATGCACATATCCACGGTACTTTTCCACATTACTCACAAGTCTGTCGGATATTATTTCTTTTTATCGAAAAACATCGGTCCGCTGACGTTCTCATACGGGGAGGAATAGGCATTGGACGCTTCACGCATTTGATCGCCCATCGACAACTCCTGGTATAAGAGCTGCCGTTTTTGCAAAAGTTGCCGATTCGTCTGTTGATTCAGCTCATAACCCCGCTTCATCAAGCTCTGAATCTCCAACTCTTCCGCTTTATTTTGCGGCTGCCCCTTCCCTTCCTCCTCTAAGAGCAAATAATCGGAGATCAGATCTTGGCGCTCTGTAAACAATGTTGCCAAGCGATCATCATCACCCGCCTGAAGCGCTGCTTGAATCTGCAGCGTCGTCTCCAGGATGCGCTGCGCCGCTTCCAATCGGGTCATCAGCACAGCCCCCTTACGCCTGGTCGCCAGTACGGCCTGTTTGAGTGCGGACGACTTGTGCGGCACCGTTAAACGCTTCGTGCAATTCGCTTAGGTGACCGTATACTTCTTCCAGAATCTCTTTTTCCTTTTTCAGGTTGGCTTCGATCAACCGCTGGTTGAGGTAGTTATAGATAGAAAGCAGGTTCTCTGCGACTTCACCGCCTTGGCCGCGATCGAGGGTAATGATCAGTTCATTGATAATGTTTTGAACCCGAATATTTTTCTCGTTCGCCACGGCAAAGTTGCGTTGCTCGATTCCAAGCATTGCTTCTTTGCAAAAGCGCATCGCCCCTTCAAATAACATCAGCAACAGGCGTTCCGGAGTGGCAGTCTGCACAGCTTGGTTTTGATATTTCTGGTATGGGTTGTTCATCATCACACAGTCGCTCCCTGTTTGGTTTCTTGCTGAACGCGCTCAAGCGCCACTTCGACGTGAGAGTTGATCTCATGAGCTGCTTGCAGCATCCCGGTGTACAATAAATCCGCATTGGCGGTGACGCGCATTGCTTTTGCCTGATCCGTTTCGTTCGCCGGCGCTTTGGACAGCTTGCCTTGTGTCAGGACCAGCAACAAGTGCTGCATTGTCAAATCAAGCCATTGTTTTTCGTTCAAACGCTTTAGATTCTGGTCGATACGGTCCAGTGCGGCATTTGCGGCTGCGACTTTGCCCGGGCGAAGGCGCTTCACTTTGTACAAGTCGCGCAGTTCCACGTTTTTACGCAGTGCGACTCGGCAGATCCTCTTGATCTGGTGCAAAGTGCGGTGCATGGTGTGCAAGACGTTGAGCGCAGGTTCCAGATCGTCCCCTGGGGGTTGGGCAGCTTCATCGATGATGCCGTCAATGTCGAAACTGTTCACGCAATATCGGTCGAGCGTCTCGCGCAACGTGCTGATCTCTGTGCCTTGAATCTTCGCTCCGCCTTCAGTGGCATCGATATACGTTCTGATCTTCCCCATCGCTTCGATCCGATCTTCAAAATAACGGCGAAACTTGTCCAATTGTGGATCTGTGAGGACAGGCTGGCCGTCGACCCCTTCCACGAACAACATCTTGCTTTTCGGGTCGTACTCTTTTTTCATGTCTTCAAACATCGTGCCAGGCGCATACGCCTGCCCGCCTGGATAGCCCAAATCCTGTCCGATAAAAATGACCGGGTCTGCTCCGGCGAGACATGCCGTTTCAAATGCCAAAGTTGCAACCGAACCGGAGTAGTTGAGGACACCGCGCGGTTCAAGATGCTGGGTTGCTTCGCGAATGATCGGATCAAACACGTTGGAGGAAAAGCTTCGTTCTCCATACTCCTCCACAATCTTGTGGTGTACCGGCGGCAGGAAGACGAGCGGTACTCCTTCCGGACGCACCCCGGTAAAATGCTTGTAGTTCTTTTCGGTACCGTCCAACGCGAAGATCAAGTCTGGCTTGATGCCGCGCTGTTGTAGTACGCGATAAGCCGTATCAACACATAGAATCGCAGCTTTTCCTTTGACTTCATGCAACAAGTCCACGTTTTTCGCCAACGAGGGGCCTGCCGAAACGATGATCGCCGGACGTCCGGCAAACTTGCCGGCCAAACGATTAACACCGGGATTTTTCAAAATCCGATTCAAATTGTACATCATGTTGCGCGGCCACTCTTTTTGGAAGTGCAAAATCGTGTTGTGGTCGATCCGCACGTCTTTGGCGCTAAGCGCAGTCTCTTTCGCGAACGAGGTAAGATACTCCGGGAACAAGCGGCGGTATGCCTGCCATTCCAGCCATCCTGCGTTAAACATGTTCTTGCCGATAAACTGGGACGCTTCCCTCGCAGCTTGGCGAAAATCGCCGCCGACAAGCAGATGCACATGATGATCGGTCAGAAGATCGGACAGATCAACCGCTTCCATCGCCGCTTGGAAGATCTGCCAGGACGGTTCGACGATAAACAAAGGCAAGTCTGCGCCCAGCAGGTCACGCAAAGCGCGCAGATGATACCCGAGGCCCAGCCCGACGACGATAAAAGCGCTCTGCTCCTCCTTCTTCTCGGCTTTTTGTGCAGTTGCCCAGCGCTCCGCTTCCACGATCGGCTGATAACGGGAGTAGAGCGGGCTGCTCTGACCCTCGATTTCCACTACGATGTTCGCTGCACCCGATTTGGTCGGCTCAATGCGAACGGAATGCTCTTGCTCTTGCTGCATCTTGATCGTCGTATACTGCTCAAACAGGATGCGGCGTATCGCCAGCGCCTGTTCGTTCGCTTCTAAAAACAGGCTCATCTTACGACCCCTTTCTCATCGTGTCGAGCAGTCTTTTCAATTCTTGCATCCGCTCCATCGCCTTTGACAGCGTTTCCGCAACTTCATACTCCAACAGGTCGGCGACGTCGGTCAGATTCTTCTGTTCCATCGCAGCTCCTAAATCGGCGAGTTGCCCTTGATAGGTGCCATGCAGTTGCAGCAGCTCGACGCTGCCTTTTTGCGCCAACCATGCCCCGAGTCCTCCGAGGCAGGAGTTGATCCACTCCAGCCCTTCGACCGCTTCGACGAACAAGGTGTGCGCGTCTTCGTCACGGCCTTCCTGAAACAGTCTTGAAACGCTGATCAGTCCTTGCTTCAGCTTCGGCAGATAGTCGAACGCCGTGTTCGCCAATCCTTCTGCGAACTCAACCATCGGCTGGGACGAAATAACCGCTTGTGTGATCTCGTCATGAGCAATATCTCCCAAGCTGTCCGGCAGCACTTCCACGCCGTTGATGGAGATGCCAATGATGATTCTCTCTTCTTCATTCAGGCGTTGCATCGCCTGCTCATAGACCGCCAAGAAGGTGCCTGTATCGTGTTCCGTTTCCACTCCGTCCAGATACAGGCGGAGTTTTTGTCCCGTTGCCATTTGGTAATATCCCCCTTTGGGTCCTCTTCGTACAGCGACCAGCTTGTCTCGTTGCAAATCACTCATCTGCTCTCGCACATAAGATGGCGTAATGTTCAAGATCTCGCTGATCGTTTGCGAGTTGAGTGGATGTGCGTACGAGGAGCGACGCTGACGCAATACTTGCAGAATGCTTTCTTGAATCGCAGTTCGCACAGCCATGACCACCTTTGTATACACTAGTCGACATTTACCAGTAAACAAGAGGGGCTTCGTAAAAGCCCCAGCTGTCATCTTTACTGAGTACCCATCCGTGCTTGCATAAAGCTCGCCGAAGCATTGCTTTGCTGGAGCATCATTTCCATGGAGGTAAACTGCGCTTCCAGCGTTTTGCGGCGCATGCCCAGTCTTCTGTTGAACGCTTCCATCGTATCGGTGAACGACTTAATCTGCGTGTCCATCAGATTCATGCGGCTGGGCAACAAGCCCTTCGGTGCAGACGTGACCCCGTATGTTGTGGTCGTCGTATCGGTCAGCATGAACAGCTTGTTGTACATCATCCCGGCGAGGCCATTGCCAGTTCCGCTGTCTTTCTCATCAAGTTTGTCATTGCCATCGCTGTCGACGAAAAACACTTTCATCACTTCGCTCGGGTTCTGCGTCATCGCCTCACGCAGTTTCGTGCTGTTGAGCGTCAATTTCCCGGCGACGCCGTTGTCAGCCTTATCCACTTCAATGCCGATCGAGTTCAGCGTCTTGAACATGGAACTGCTGGTAAACTGCTTACCCGTGATCTCGCGCAGCGTAGACTGAATGTTATACAGCGCGGAATCGCCGCGCAACAGCCCTTTGCTCATAAACGTATCGGTAGTCGCACCAGCCACCGGCTGCTCGTTCATCCGCGCATTGATCAATTCGGTCGTGTCGTTATACGCGGTAATGAAATCTCGAATCACCTTTTCGGAAGCTTCAAAATCCTCGGTGACGTTAAGAGAAGTCGTCGGTTCCCCCGATTTGAGCAGCGTGAGATCGACACCCATAATCACATCGGTGAGTCCCGTGTTTTTCGTACGTTCCACGTTGACTCCGTTGACACTGAATTTCGAGTTTTGACCGGCCGTAGCCGCCGTAAAGTTGCCCGATGCATCGGTCATGCCCAGTTTGCCAGTCTGGAAAATACCGCTGGCGTCATTCAATACCTGAACCGTTCGGCCGGCGCCCGTCTCTGTGGAATTTAAGATCAGCGTGTTGTCGACCACCGTTGCTTTGATCTTCATCGCTTTCGCATCGGCGCTGTCTTCCAGTGCGGAGTTGATCTTCGTCGCAATGTCGGTCAGACGGTCGGTCGCAACAATCGTGATGTCTTTCGATGTCTGCGAGGTACTGCCATCACCCGTCTGGATCTTGAAGGTACCCGACCAGCCGAGTTCCTTTGTGGTCGGATTGGCAAACGTCGTGATGCTGCCCGAACGGGATGTCCAAGCAGACGCGAGTTGCGTCACGTCGATGTTGTACGTGCCGGTGACGATCTTGTCGGCATTTGCCATCTTTGCGGTGACGACCTTGTCATCCGAAGAAGCCATTTTTTTCGCGAGCAGTTTTTGCGGGTCAGAAAGCGCCGAGACAGCTGTCTTCAGTTTGAGCAAAGAAGCGTTTATTTCCTGGTACAGCCCTTTGCGCAGTTCCGTTTTCTTTTGCTGTTGCTGCATTTTCACGAGCGGCTGCGATTCGATCATCATTAGTTTGTCGACCAGGGTCTTCGAGTCCATTCCCGAAACCAAACCGCCTAAACCGCCAAGCCCTGAAATACTCATCTCAAACACCTCCACAGCTTATTTCCTATAGAAAAGCTGGCTGGCAAATTGCCAGCCAGCTTGAGAATTTGCGAAACCGATTAGCGGAGCAGGGACAGAACGCCTTGCGGAGCTTGGTTTGCTTGTGCCAGCATCGAAGTGCCCGCTTGGGTGAGGATCTGATTCTTGGTGAACTTCACCATTTCAGAAGCCATATCCACGTCGCGGATACGAGATTCTGCTGCGGTCAGGTTCTCAGCCGAAGTTTGCAGGTTGTTGATGGTGTGCTCAAGGCGGTTTTGTACAGCACCCAGCTTGGAGCGCTCGTCGTTCACGGTGTTGATCGCGTCGTCAACCGCAGTGATGAAGTCGGAAGCTGCGCTTACTTGGGAAGCTGCGTTACCGGAAGCGATATTACCGATGCCAATGGAAGTGATACCTGCATTAAGTTGTTCCGCTTGCATGGAGTTAACGGTCAGTTGGATCGTTTGGCCTTGGTTTGCACCAATTTGGAAAGTCTTGGTGTTAAACGAGCCGTTCAGCAGTTTTTGACCGTTGAACTGGGTGGTCTCTGCGATGCGGTCAATTTCGGAACGCAGTTGGAGCAGTTCGTCCTTGATCTTCGAGCGATCTGCCTTGGTGTTGGTGTCGTTGACAGCCTGAACGCCAAGTTCACGCATACGCTGCAAGATGGAGTGCGTCTCGTTGAGCGCGCCTTCTGCCGTTTGGATCAGGGAGATACCATCTTGGGAGTTCTTTACAGCCATGTTCAGACCGGAGATCTGACCGCGCATCTTTTCGGAGATCGCGAGGCCCGCTGCATCGTCGCCCGCACGGTTGATGCGGTAGCCGGAAGACAGCTTCTCGAGGGATTTGGACAGGTTGTTGTTGTTCGCAGACAGTTTGTTTTGTGCAAACAGAGCGGACAGGTTGTTTTGAATACGCATGATTTCATCCTCCTTGATGAGTGCAAAAGTTAGGACAGCATCCGTGCCGTCCCTTCCTTATGGTTATCGGATAAAGGCACTCAAAACATAATTGGCATATCCGGTCATATTTCGTCCTTTTCCGCCACCAGCATCTATTATCTAGCTCAATCTACAAAATAGAACTAATTTCGTTTAACATAAAAAAACGACCAGTCATATGACCGGTCGTTTTACCCGAATTAACGGAGCAGAGACAGAACGCCTTGCGGAGCTTGGTTCGCTTGCGCCAGCATCGAGGTGCCTGCTTGGGTGAGGATCTGGTTCTTGGTGAACTTCACCATTTCAGAAGCCATATCCACGTCGCGGATACGGGATTCTGCTGCGGTCAGGTTCTCAGCCGAAGTTTGCAGGTTGTTGATGGTGTGCTCAAGGCGGTTTTGTACAGCACCCAGCTTGGAGCGCTCGTTGTTTACTTTTTCAATCGCGTTGTCAACTGCAGAAATCAAGTTAGAGGAAGCCGTTACTTGGTTACCTGCAGAACCTGCTGCGATGGAACCGATGGCAGCTGCGGTGATCGAGCCAGACAGGGAAGATGCCTGCATGTCGTTGATCGACAAGGAGATCGTTTGTCCTTGGTTTGCGCCAATTTGGAAGGTCTTGGCGGAGAAGGAACCGTCGAGCAGCTTTTGACCATTGAATTGAGTGGTCGAAGCAATGCGGTCGAGTTCGGACTTCAGCTGAGTCAGCTCGTCCTTGATCTTCGAGCGGTCACCAGTGGTGTTGGTGTCGTTGACCGATTGAACGGACAACTCACGCATACGCTGCAAGATGGAGTGCGACTCGTTGAGCGCGCCCTCTGCCGTTTGGATCAGGGAGATGCCGTCTTGGGAGTTCTTCACAGCCATGTTCAGACCGGAGATCTGGCCGCGCATCTTTTCGGAGATCGCGAGACCTGCTGCATCGTCGCCCGCACGGTTGATGCGGTAGCCGGAAGACAGCTTCTCGAGGGATTTGGACAGGTTGTTGTTGTTCGCTTGCAGTTTGTTTTGTGCAAACAGAGCGGACAGGTTGTTTTGAATACGCATTGATTTCATCCTCCTTGATGAGTGCAAAAGTTAGGACAGCATCCGTGCCGTCCTCTCCTTATTCGTTATCGGTCACCGCAAGGGAAATGTAAACGGGATTTTAGCTCATATTCCGCCTTCATTAGATATTATTGTCTATTATCTAGCTCAATCTAGCTGATATAACTATGTTTGCATCTATAAAAAAAAGACCGGCCATATGGCCGGTCTTTTACCCAAATTAACGGAGCAGGGACAGAACGCCTTGCGGAGCTTGGTTCGCTTGCGCCAGCATCGAGGTGCCCGCTTGGGTGAGGATCTGGTTCTTGGTGAACTTCACCATTTCAGAAGCCATATCCACGTCGCGGATACGGGATTCTGCTGCGGTCAGGTTCTCAGCCGAAGTTTGCAGGTTGTTGATGGTGTGCTCAAGACGGTTTTGTACTGCGCCCAGCTTGGAACGCTCGTTGTTAACCGTTTCGATCGCATCGTCAACAAACGTGATCAGATTGGAAGAAGCCGCAACCTGAGACGCATTGGTCCCGGCAGTTGCAATCTTGTCGATGTTCGCTTGGGTCAGGCTTACGTTGAGCGCAGAAGTGTTCATGGAGTTGACGGTCAACGACATGGTTTGACCAGCGTTCGCACCGATTTGGAAGGTCTTAGCGGAGAAGGAGCCATCGAGCAGCTTCTGACCGTTAAACTGGGTGGTATCAGCGATGCGGTCCAGTTCGGACTTCAGCTGTTGCAGTTCGTCCTTGATCTTCGAACGGTCACCAGTGGTGTTGGTGTCGTTGACCGACTGAACAGCCAGCTCGCGCATACGCTGCAGGATGGAGTGCGACTCGTTGAGCGCGCCTTCAGCCGTTTGGATCAGGGAGACGCCGTCTTGGGAGTTCTTCACACCCATGTTCAGACCGGAGATCTGACCGCGCATTTTTTCGGAGATCGCGAGACCTGCTGCATCGTCGCCCGCACGGTTGATGCGGTAGCCGGAAGACAGCTTCTCGAGGGACTTGGACAGGTTGTTGTTGTTCGCTTGCAGTTTGTTTTGTGCAAACAGAGCGGACAGGTTGTTTTGAATACGCATTGATTTCATCCTCCTTGATGAGTTGAGAAAGTTTAGGACAGCATCCGTGCCGTCCCTTCTCAATCGTTATCGGAAGATATGCGCGTTGAATGAACTGCCGAAATCGGCAACTTCGGCTCTTTATGCATACTTATCAGAAGTTACCTCTTATTTTCTTATCTACAAGACTGTTTTTCTAGCATTCGCTACTTTTGTTTAGGCAGCGCTTTTAAAAGCGAGTTCAACTGACTGCGCTCCGTCTTCTGAATCGCAGCTTGACGGTTTAGTTCCTGTATCTCGGCGTAGACTTCCTGGCGATGCACTTTGACTTGCTTAGGCGCTTCGATGCCCAATCGAATTTGATCGCCCTTTACTTCAACCACCGTCACGATCACATCATCACCGATCCGGATGCTCTCGCCTACCTTGCGTGACAATACCAGCATGCTCCTGCCTCCTATTCGCCTGCAAACAGAGGAACGCGCGACTCGTAGCGCCCCTTTGCATCGATGATCTGACAAGCCTTGGCGTTCTGCTTGTTCATCACAATGGGCGCTTTCAGGTTGACGCGGATGTCCTGCAGGTGCTCCGCCAGCGTCGCGACGACAAGCACTTGGGCATCCGCTTCGTCGGTCAGCCCAATTGCGTTCAGGTCTTCCAAGCTTGCTTCCAAGCGGTACTCGTGGAAAAATGCTTCCGGGTCAAGCAGGACGAGCGACAATTCTCCGCCTTTCTCTTCGAGCACATAAAATGGACCTTCGTCGACACGCTCGATCGTGCAGGTCCGAATCGATTCAAACCCAGGGATTCCCTCCGGGAACTCAATCGTGGTTTTCATGCTGGCCAAGCTCTCCATAACTTTCTTTCCCCCTGTGAAAAAACACCCGAGTCTAGACCCGGGTGTCGTATAAGTTGCCTTTCAAAGTAAACTCAAGGTCGGGATACTGCACCATCTGGCCGGTGACCGTCCCCCATTCGTGCTCGGTGTTCACCGACCACTGTTTATAGTTTACACGCACATGACCCGGCGTAAACTCCGCCTGTTGCGGGGTGATGTCCACGTTGATCTTGGGCGGCGAGACCGGCTTGATGCCGACCGATACTTCACCTTGCTGCAAACGCTGATCGGCTAGATGCCCAACGCGGGTGCCCTTGTCGTAACGGGACAATTGATTGCCTTCGCTGACGATGCGGCTGACACCTTCCAGCCACGCCTGCTGACCTTTCGCTGCGGCATCCCCCGATAGCTGCAGCACCGGCTTATAGCCGATGTCTGCACGCATCTGCGACGTGTCGATATCGATCTTGACCTGCGCCGACCTCAGAATTTCCAACTTCGGATCTTGAATCTCCAGATCGAGCGGAGCCCGTTCGGGCTGCATGTCCATCTTCGGCGGCTTGATGTTGATCTCATGCCGCGCGGGAATGGAGCGAAACTCTAAACGCACCATCTGTCGTCACCTCTAGCGCAGGAAGTCGATCAGGCTCGGCTGGATGATGCTCGCGCCTGTATTTAGCGAAGCGCGGTACACGTCTTCGGCGATCTTGAACTGCGTGATCGTTTCCGCCAAGTCAGTGTCTTCTACTTTTGTCTGCAGAGTCTGCAAATTGAGGTCGATATCGGTCAAACGGTTCTCCGCCAGTTCCAGACGGTTCATGCGGGCGCCGACTCCGGCGCGGACTTCCAGAATCTCGCTGATCCGGTCAGTTACCTGCGTGAGCCCATTCTGAACACCAGCCTGATTGTCGGTCAACAGAGCATTGCGCAAATTTTTAAGCGCGGCAAACACGTTGTCCGGGTCGGTATTGGCGCCAAAAGCGTCCTGCCCCAGCGTGTTCACTTCAAGCATCGTGCCCGGCCCGATCTCATAGCGGATCACGCCGCCGTTGGGCTGCGCGGTCTCCGCGTTCGCTTCGTTATACGGCTGGACATCGGTCAACATGCCGTTGAAGACATACGCCCCATTGAACTGCGAGTTGCCAATCGAGACCATCTGCTTGTAGAGCTGATCCACTTCGTCGGCGATCGCTTTCTTCGCCGACACGTCCTGCGTATCGTTCGCCCCGGCCACCGCCAGTTCGCGTGCGCGCTGCATGACCTGAGTCGCCTGGTCGAGCATTTTATCGGTGTACTGCACCCAGGAGTTGGCCGAGTCCACATTTTTCATGAACTGGTCGTTTTGCGCCAACTCGCTGCGGTAGCGCAGCGCGTAGGAAGTGCCAACCGGATCGTCGGACGGGGTGTGGATCTTCTTCGACGTCGCGAGGTCGCGCTGCCACTTTTCCATGCGGGTCAGGTTGTTTTGAACGTTGCTGATCAGCTTCTGGGTCATCATTTGTCCGGTGATGCGCATGTTTGAAGTCCTCCTTTCCTATCTGCTGTCTATTAACGGCCTACGAGGCCCATGCGGTTGATGACGACGTCGAGCGCTTCGTCCATCGTGGTCAAGGCGCGGGCGGCTGCCGCGTATGCTTTTTGGAACATCATCATGTTCGCCATCTCTTCGTCGAGCGACACGCCGCTGACCGACATGCGGCGGCCGTCGATCTGACGGGCGATGACATCCGCATTGTTCTGGTTGTTCTGCGCGGTCTGCGACTTGACGCCAACTTCGGAGACGATCCCGCGGAAGTAGCCTTCGATCGTCGTGTTGATCGTACCGCTTGCGTCGTTAAAGGTGATGATCGCGCTGCCAAATGAGGACATCATGATCGCCAGCGAGTTGTCGCCTTGCACGACACGGTCGGTCGAGCCGTCGTTGTACATGCTCATCGACGACGCGATGTTCGCCGGGTTGGTCAGCATGTCCGGGTTGAGCTTGATGTTGCCGGCGTTGATCGTGGTGCCGTCGCCGACGAAGAATTCCTTGCCGGTCTCCAGCGGAGAGTTCATCGTGTAGCCGAGCTCATGCAGGCCGTTCAAGCCGCCGACGAGAATCTCCGTGCCCTTGGGCAGCACGATGCCCGCGTTATAGACGGTGCCGTCCGCGCCGCGCACCGACACGCCGTTCGGGACGGTGTAGTCGTTGGGCAGCTTCATTTTCACATCGCCTGTCGCCAGCGTCTGGGCGAGCAGGTCGAGCTGGTTTTTGTAGTTCGCAACGTCGGTGTTGCGCGCGTCGATCAGGCCTTTCAGTTCACCGCCTGCGACGACCGGAGCGGTCTCGTTGAGCGGGGTGAGCACGTTGGCTCCGTCGATCACCACGTTGCCGCCGATGGTCAGTGAATAGGTGTCATTTTGATCGGTGACTTTGACGTCGACGAGCTTGGAGATCTGGTCGACGAGCAGGTCGCGCTGGTCGAGCAGGTCGTTTGGCACATCGCCGAGCACGCTCAGCTCTTTGATCCGGCCGTTGATCGACTGGATCTCTCCGAGCTTGGCGTTGACCGACTTGACCTTGATCTGGATGCTTTCGGTGATGTCCGCATTGAGCTCCGTCAACTGCTGCGACTGGTGGTTGAACGCTTCCGCCACGGCGACGGCGCGCTGGGCCACGATCTTGCGGGCTGCGATCGCCGCGTCCGGGGTCGACGTTTTGGACAGGTCTTGGAACGACGTCCACAGTTGGTTGATGACGGTGCGGATGCCGGAGTCGGACGGCTCGTTGATGATCGCTTCGACCTTGGCGAGGATGTCCGCGCGGGACGTCCATTCGCCGAGCGTCTTGTTCTCGTTGCGGAACTGCGAGTCGAGGAACTGCTCGCGGACGCGGTAGATCTGGGTGATCTCAACGCCGGTGCCGATCTGGCCCGGGCCGACCGATTTGTTCATGTTTGGGTATTCGAGCGACGGTGTCGCCACGCGGTTGACAGCTTGGCGGGAATAGCCGGCCGTGTTGGCGTTGGCGATGTTGTGCCCGGTCGTATTTAATGCGGCCTGCTCGGTGAACAAAGACCGCTTGGCAATTTCCAGTCCGAAAAAGGTAGATCGCATCGGATTGTCTCCTTACGCTTTGGAATCAAACATGCGGCGCGGGCTGCCATCTCCGTAGGGAGACGCGTCTTGGCGGCCGTATGTCGGGGTCATCATCGTGTTTTCCCCCGTCATCAGGTCGAGGGTGTTCTGGACGTACTGCAGGGACTGGCTGACCAGCTTTTTGTTCAGCTCATGCAGGTTCTGCACTTGACGCACCGTCCCTTGGAGCGCTTCGCCTGCTGCACGGATCTGCAGGCGGTGCACAGGTCCGGCGACGCTCTGGAGCTTGTCCAGCGTCCAGTCCGCACCGCGCGCATCGGCGCCCAATGCCGTTTCGAGGGCGGCGAGACGCTCCGCTTCCAGCTTTTGCGTCACCGCAACCGCCTTCAGCTCCTCCTGCACGAGGTCGGGCAATGCTTCGACCTGTCCGGAGATCAGCGCGTCGCGCTTCTGCTCCTGGACTTTCAACAGCTCCTGATACGCGGTCACCATCGACTTGATCACAGCCACAACAGGTGTCAGATCGTTCATGCTGCACTCCCTTTTATCTAAAATCACGTATTGAATCGCGAAAACCGTTTATCTCATGAAAGACTCGTAGAGCTTCTCCGCTACTTTTTGCAGGTCGACTTGGTAGGTGCCGTTTTGAATCGACTCCTTCACCGCTTCGAGGCGTTCCGCCCTGACAGCCGGGTCTTCGCCGCGCGACATTTCCAGCGCCAGGGGCGAGATCGTCACGCCGTCGCGCTGGCTGCCTGCCGCTGCTGCGCCTTTCTCTTCACGGGCGCGCTCAGCGTTTTGATAAGCCTGCAACCGGTAGATGCGAGCCGTATCGTTGATTTTCATCCTGCTTCACCTCACAAATAAAAAACCGACACAATGGATACCCCTTGTATCGGTCAAAAATCCGGTTTGGATAAGTATGTTCTCGCGCCATGACACAAGGTCAGATCATCAGACCTCGTGTATGCTCTTGCATGCTAGTTATTACGTCTATGGTAATAAGCACTTCTGTTCTGTTCGTTGTTTCGGTGCTCCGTCAGTTCCTGCCTGGTCTGCTCAAACCCTTTGGTCAGGCGGTCTTTGCACGGTTTGCAATACTTCCCTTCCAGCGTTGGGGCTCCGCAGCTTTCACAAGGGTAGTGCAGTTCCGGATGGTCCGAGGTCGAAATGCGTCCGTCGCGAATCCATTTGATGATCAGCGAAACGGGCGTCTCCGTGGAATCGCTGAGTTCATAGATCGTGGAACGGCGGTGTTCCCGCAAGTAATCGCGCACGGCGTAAAACTGGCGCTCCTCTTCCATTCGACACTGTTGACAAACCTCAAAGTGCATCTGTTGATTATACAATCTGCCACAGCTCTTACAGTTGGCAAGTCCCATTGTTAGCTACCCTCCCTCACCCATTACACATTTATTATAGCAAACACGATTGACAGGTTCCATAATCTTATTTTCCTTGTAAGAGCAGAACCGCATTGTGTCCGCCAAAACCAAGGGACTGGGTGAGGGCGAGGCTTACGTTTTGGCTGCGCGCATCGTTGGGCACATAGTCGAGGTCGCAGTCCGGGTCTGCTTCGCTGTAGTTGATCGTCGGCGGCAGGAAGCTGTGTTCCATCGCCAGAAGACAGGCAATCGTCTCAACCGCACCCGCTGCGCCGAGCAGATGGCCGGTCATCGACTTGGTGGAGGAGACGGGAATGCGGTATGCTGCGTTGCCCAATGCTTGGTGGAGCGCCCAAGTTTCCCATTTGTCATTCAGCTTCGTTGACGTGCCGTGCGCGTTGATGTAGTCGAGTTCCTCGGGCGCGAGACGCGCTTCCTGCAAAGCCAGTCGGATCGCCGTCCGCAGCCCTTCGCCCGTCGGCACGGTGATGTGCGAGGCGTCGTCCGTCTGCGCGTACCCGATGATCTCGGCGAGCGGAGAGGCTCCTCTGGCGCGGGCGTGGTCGTAGCTTTCGAGGATCAGTACCCCCGCCCCTTCGCCCATCACGTATCCGTCGCGCCTGGCATCAAACGGCCGGCACGCGGCGGCCGGATCGTCCCAGCGCTCGCTCATCGCTTTCGACGAGCAGACCCCGGCAAAAGAAGTGGGTGTAAAAGGAGCCTCCGCGCCGCCCGCGATCATCACATCGCAGACGCCTTCCGAGATCAGCCGTGCCGCTTCGCCGATCGCAATCGTGCCGGATGCGCAGGCGGCGGAGATGGTGCCGACATGTCCGGCTGCTCCGGCCAGTTGGGCGATGCTGTGGCTGAGCGCACCGCTGCCCCAGACGGGGAAGAGCAGTTGCAGCAGCCCCGGATGCTCCGCTTGCAGACGCGCAGCGCCTTTTCTGCGCAGCAGTTCGCAGGCGAGTTCAAGCTCGCGCACGACGCCGCGCGAAGTGCCGAGCAGGACGCCAAGGCGGCTTTTGTCAAAAGTCTCCCCGGCCAGGCCCGACTCTCGCCACGCCTCCTGAAAAGCCAACGCGGCGAACTGGACAAAGCGGGGCGCACGCGGCGCGAGACCTGCGACGGGCGACAGCGGGACGGCCACTTCGCCGCCGCCTTTTGTCGGGAGCCGCGTTGTATCGAGCTGCTGCAAGAGGCGGATGCCGCTCTGCCCCTTTTGTAACGCCTCCGCAAAGACCGGCACCCCGATGCCAAACGGGGTCACCGCTCCCTTCCCTGTGATCACGACGCGCCGCTGTTTGTTCATGCTGCTCCCGGCTCCTTCCTCACCATCCGTACTGTCTGTTGTCCCCGGCAAACACCTGCCCGGAAATCGTGCCTGCCCCCTCCGAGGTCAGCCAGGTGATCAGCCCGGCCGCTTCCTCCGGGGTCTGCATGCGCCCGAGGGGGATTTTTTGCAAAAGGCGCTCGGTCGCTTCCGCTGTCAGCTGTGCGGTCATCTTCGACTCGGTGACCGAAGGCGCGACGGCGTTGACGGTGATGCCGTACGGGAGCTCCTCCAGAGCGGCCGCTTTCGTCAAGCCGATCAAAGCGGCCTTGGTCGCCGCGTACGCCGACTGCTCGATGCGCCCGTGGATGCCTGCGTAGGACGTGATGTGAACGATGCGCCCGTAGCTTTGTTGGCGCATCGCGGGGAGGATCGCTTGCATCAGGGAAAAAGCCCCTTTGAGATTGACCGCTGACACTTCGTCAAAATCCTCCCCGGTCAGCTTCGACAACATCCGGTCGCGCGTGATCCCGGCGGCGTTGACCAGCACGTCGAGCCGCCCGTACTTCTCCAGCAGCATCCGCACCGCCGCGTCGAGAGCGGCTCTGTCCCGCACATCGAGCGCCACCGCATGGGCTGGAACTCCATACTTCGCCTGCAGTTCCTCCGCTTTTGCAAAAGCCGCCTCGGGCGCAGACACATACCCGATCACCGCGATGTCGCCCCGTGCGGCCAGTTGCTCCGCAACCGCGCTGCCGATCGCGCCCGAGCCGCCGGCGATCAGCGCCACCCGGCGCGTTTGCTGCTCAGACCTCGCTCCGTGCAGACCGGGCCGCCAGTTCCGCTGCCTCAGCGCGACCCGGCGCGACTCATGCTCAACTCCACGTCCGCGCATACCAGATCACCCCTTCTGCCACCAAGGTCGCGCCTTGCCAGACCTGGCCGCGCCGTTTGCCCATGCCCCTTTTTTCCCCGAGCACGGTCACTTCGGCCCGCAGCGGGCGATCTGCCGGCACCTCGGTTAAGAGACGCATCCCTTCGATCCCGGTCATCAGCGTCCGCTCCCCGCCCGGTCTGCCCGCAAGCACCGCCAGCGCCCCAGTCTGCGCCAAAAATTCCGCCGCGTACCATAGCGGCACCGTGTTGTCCTGTACCGCTTCCGACGGCAGATTGGAGATCGCCTCCGCCCGCTCCATCGGCAGGATCTCCACCACCTCCGCCACAAACAGAAAAGGAGCCCGGTGCGGCAGAATGCTTTTTACATCCACAATTGTTAACCTCCCGATACAATCAAGTAGACAATACCAGTCTATAGCAAAAAACCTCCCTGTTTCAAGGGAGGTTTTCGCGGTCAATGCTATCGCGCTGCTGTCAGCACATATACCGCACGCACGCCTGCGCTGTGCAGCTTTTTGGCGCAGGCGTTGACGGTGGCGCCGGTGGTGTAAACATCGTCGATCAGGCAGACGGTCATGCCGTCGAGATCGCTGCCGGCCGTTTTCGAGAGGGCGACCGAGTTTTCCATCGAGGCGAGGCGCATCGACCGTCCGCGCGAAACTTGCGAGCGGGACGAGCCTTGCCAGACCAGACCTGGCACGACAGGCAGGCCGATGCGTTCGCTCAGGCCTTGGGCGAGGCGCTCCGCCTGGTTGAAGCCGCGGGCGCGCTCTTTGTCGGCCGCCATCGGGACGGGCACGAGGCAGTCGATGTGCGTGTCGAAGAGGTGGGTGGCGTACGCTTCGGTCAGGCAGTCGACGAGCAGGGGGAGCAGTTCGAGTTGGCGCTCTTCCTTCAGCTTGAGGATCGCGTCTTTTAGACGGCCGTCATATGGCCCGAAGGACAGGGCGCGGTGGAAAAAGCGCTCTTTGCGCCATGAGCAGTCTGAGCAGATGTCCGGCTCTGGCATCTCGCGTCCGCAAATACGGCAAAAAGGCGGAATGCCCGCCCGCAATTGGACCGTGCAGGGGGCACATACCGCCTCATTGGCTTCGGCCAAAGGCTGCTCGCAGAGCAGGCACTGGGGCCGTTTGGGATACACGAGATTCAGGAGTCCGTTCCAGAATCCCTTTCCGCTCATTGCTGGTCGAAGATAAAGCCGAGCAGACCGGGTCCGACGTGCGTCCCGATGACCGGGCCGATCTGCGCGGTGGAGATGTCAGCTTCCGGGAACTGCTGTCTGAACTGCTCCGCCACTTCCGCCGCGTCGCTCGGGTTGTCGGTGTAGACGATCGCCATGGTGATGTGCTTGCCGGCGATCTGCTTTTCCTTGACCAGTTCGGCGATGCGGGCGAGCGACTTTTTGCGCGTGCGCACTTTTTCCAGCAGTTCAAGCTTGCCGTCCTCGACGTGCAGGATCGGTTTGACCTGCAGCAGGGAGCCGATCAACGCAGCCGCGCCGGAGACGCGTCCGCCGCGATGGAGGTGTTCGAGGGAGTCGACGATGAAGAAAGCTTTGATCGTTTCGACCATCTCGTTCAGTTTCGCGACGATCGTTTCCTTGTCATTGCCCGCTGCAATCATCTCGCAAGCGGTCAGCACGAGGCGTGCCTGTCCAAACGCGGTGATCTTGGAGTCGATGACGGTGATGTCACCTTCGACCATGCGCGAAGCCGTTTCCGCCGAGTGCGCGGTGCCGGACAGCTTGGAAGACAGGAAGATGCCGATGACGCTGTCGTGCGATTCCAGCAAGCGTTCATACGCCTGCACCATCTCGCCGACAGACGGCTGCGACGTGGTCGGCAGGTTCTTCTCCACCGCCAGACGTGCAAAAAACTGGTCGGACGTGATGTCCACGCCTTCCTTGTGGCTCTCCTGGCCAAAGTTGACCATCAAAGGCACCACCGTGATGCCGTATTTATGAATCGTGTCGGTCGGTAAATAGGCCGTACTGTCAGTAACGATCGCAATTTTGCTCATTATGTACCTCCTGAAAAAGTAGAGGGTAAATTCAGATATCTAATCTCTATTATATCTTAAATACTTCAACCATCCAAGTTGGTTTTGTGCTCAGCAAAAAAGAGCCGTCCCGCAGGCGGCTCTTATCTCGTTTCATCCCAAATCTCTTCGATTGTCTTCCCGTCGATGCGCCCTTTTAAAAAGAGCTCGGTCATCCTAATTCACCTCATACGCCAGCTGCAGCAGACCGCGCAGCTCGTCATCCAGCTCTTCCCGCTGCTCCAGCGTGAACTTGAACTTCATCCGTTCGTTAAAACCAAGCCCTTTCGACGACTCCAGACGGTCGGACGTCACGCCGTCGGGCAGGGCCACGCCGACGTGGAGCTTGCCTTTGTGCGGCTTGGCGACGGCGAATTGCTTTTTCTTGTAAAAGGGGATGTAGGTCTTGCACGGACGCGCCTCCACCCCTGCACCAATTGCTTCGATCTCCGCTTTTACAAAATCATACACGTCGCGAAGCGAGGCTGCCTCCGTCGAGGTGGTTGAGGATCAGGTAGGCGGTGCTTTGCCCGAGGCCGTACTCTTCTTTCAGCCACTTCAGGCGGCCTTTGCCTTCCGGAATGCCGTCGCGCTTTGCCTTCTCCAGCCACTGTTCCAAGGTGCGGCCGGTGCGCTTTTGCATGCTCTGGATCATTTTTTCTTCCATGTTGCGAACGGATGATGACATGCTCAAATCTCCTTTGTCTTCGGAAGCGTAATCGTAAACTCACTGCCCTCGCCCACAACGCTTGTCACCTCGACCTGCCCGTGATGGCTCTCCAGGATGTGCTTCACGATCGCCAACCCCAGCCCCGTGCCGCCCGAACGGCGCGCACGCGCTTTGTCGACGCGGTAGAAGCGCTCGAACAGGCGCGGGATGTCCTCCGCCGGAATCCCAACCCCGGTGTCGCGCACCTTCAGCACCACATCATCCTCTTGCTCCATCACCGACACGTCCACCCGGCCGCCCGACGGCGTGTAGGCGATCGCGTTGCCGAGCAGGTTGATCAGCACCTGCGCGATGCGGTCGGAGTCGCCCTCCAGCTGCAGATGCGCAGGAGGCAGCTCCGTCTCCAAAGTCAGCCCCAGACTCTCCGCCTGATGCCGGTACTTCTCCACCGTTCGCTTGACCAGCGCGGTCAGATCGAACGGCTCGAAATGAAACACCGTATGCCCCGACTCGATCTTCGACAGCTCCAACAGGTCGGTGACCAGCCGTTTCAGCCGTTCCGACTCGTCATAGATGATCTGCAAAAACTGCCGCGTGATCACCGGGTCGTTTAATGCGCCGTCGAGCAGCGTCTCGGAAAAACCTTTCACCGCCGTGATCGGCGTGCGCAGCTCATGCGACACGTTGGCGACAAACTCGCTGCGCATCCGCTCCAACTGCCGCCACTCCGACACGTCATGCATCAGCACCACCGCGCCGGCGATCCGCCCGTTGTTCGATGAGACCGGCGTGATGTGCACTTCCACCGTCCGCTCGACGGGGCGGTGCAGCGTGATCTCCTTTTTCTGCGCTGTCCCGACGAGGATCGCTTCGTCGATCATCGCCGACAAGCCAAAGTTGTAGCCCGCTTCCCAGTGCCACTTTTGCAAAAGTTCTTCCGCTTTGTAGCCGATCATCCACTCGATCGCCTGGTTGACCAGCGTGACGCGGCCGGAGCGGTCGACGACGATGACGCCGGAGACGAGATGTTTCAAGATCCCTTCCAGCTTGCCCTTCTGTTGCGTCAAATCCTCGATCTGATCGGACAATCGCGCGGCCATCGCGTTGATCGAGTCGGCCATCACGCGCAGCTCATCGCGTCCGCGCTGGTGAATCCGCTCGTCAAACGCCCCTTCGGCGATCTTGCGCGTCGAACTGGTGATCGCTTCGATGGGTGCTGCGATCCCGTGGGCGAAGCGCAGCCCAAACAAGCTCGCCACCGCCGCCACGATCAACAGGGACATGCCGATGCGTCCCCACAGCGCCTGCAGCGTCTCATGCGCGCCTTTCATCGGCACGGCCATCCGCAACACGGCGATCGGGCCGTGGTCGCCGTACACCGGCACCGCCATGTGCATCACATTGTAGGTCGAATACGGCACTTTGCGCACATGCATGCCGACGCTGCCTTCCACCGCCGAAGCGATCTCCGGGTAGTCGAGCTGATTCTTGCGCGTGTCGGCATCCCCCAAGGTGTCGAGCATGACATCGCCCTGCAGATCGAGCAACGTCACCCGCGACGACACCGCCATGCCGGTCTGGCGGAGCATTTCGTGCACGTCTTCCTTTTGGCCCTGCGTGTCATATTCCGCCAGCATCGGGGACACCCACGTCGCCAAGAGAGACGTCTCTTCTTTTAATTGCGTTTGCAGATTGTCCATGTACAGCTTCTCGATAAATTGCAGCATGTATACCCCGAAAATCGACAGGGCGAGCACGATCAGCAGCATGTACGTGACGACAATCCGCCAGCGGATGCCCCGAATCATCTATTCACCCCGGACGAGCTTGTAGCCGACTCCCCGCACCGTTTTGATAAATTCCGGCTGTTTCGGGTCGCGTTCTAATTTGTCGCGCAGGTGCGAGATGTGCACATCGACGATGCGCGTATCGCCGGCAAACTCATAGCCCCAGACTTTGTCGAGCAGATGGTCGCGGCTCATCACGCGGCCCATATGTTTGGCGAGGTAGTGCAGCAGCTCGAACTCGCGCGGCGTCAGATCGACTTTTTCCCCGCGCACGGAGACTTCGTAGCGGTTGATGTCGACGACCACTTCGCCGCAGCGGAACACGCCTTCTTCGCCCGAATTGTCTTCGCTCATCCGGCGCAAGACCGCCTTCACCCGCGCCACCAGCTCGCGCGGCGAAAAAGGCTTGGTCACATAATCGTCCGCGCCCATCTCCAGGCCGAGAATGCGGTCGACCTCGTCATCTTTGGCGGTCAGCATGATGATCGGCGTGGTGATGCCGTCTTTGCGCAGGCGCTGGCAGAGCTCCATCCCGCCGATGCCCGGCAGCATCAGGTCGAGCACCATCAGGTCAGGGCGCGGCGTCGTCGCCATGATCTCCATCGCCCGCGTTCCCGAGTCGGCCGTCAGCACCTCAAAGCCTGCCTGCTGCAAGTTGTACTCCACCAGTTTCGAAATCGATTCTTCATCATCTACGACCAGCACTCGCGTCATCCCAAGACACCTCCGACAAAATAGTTACTTTGCTTCCCGTTCCCGTATCCGCTCCGCCAGCCGCGTATACCGCCGCTGTCCGTCCTGGCTGCGCACGGCGGTCTGCAGGGCCGGTTTCGTCCCGACCAGCACGACCAGCTTTTTCGCCCGCGTCACGCCTGTGTAGATCAGGTTGCGCTGCAGCATCACGCGGTGCTGCATCACGACCGGCAGGATCACGCACGGGTATTCGCTCCCCTGGCTCTTGTGCACCGTCACCGCATAGGCCAGCGACAGTTCATCGAGCTCGGTGAGCGCGTAGGTGATGTGGCGCGGCTCTTTGTCATCCGGATAGACGACGGTCAGCTCGCCCTCTTCCGCATCGAGCGCCGCCACGCGTCCCACGTCGCCGTTAAAGACCTCTTTGGTGTAATTATTCTTCGTCTGCATCACTTTATCCCCAACGCGCAAAATCCGTCCGCTGTGCGTCAGTTCCGGCTTCTCAGCCCCCGCCGGGTTGAGCGCCGTCTGCAGCGCTTCATTAAGTGCCTCGACGCCGACCGACCCGCGCCGCATCGGCACCAGCACCTGGATGTCCTCGACCGGGTCGCCTTTGATAAACCCAGGCAAACGCCGGGCCGCCAGATCGAGCACCAAGCTCAGCAATGCGTCCGGCCGCCCTTCTTCGATAAAAAAGAAATCGCCGTCCTTTGCCACTTCCGGCAGCAGCCCATGGTTGATGCGGTGGGCGTTTTTGACGATCAGGCTCTCCTGCGCCTGCCGGAAGATCGTCTCCAGCCGCACCACCGTCACTTCGCCCGACTCGATCAGATCCTGCAAGACACGACCTGCGCCCACGCTGGGCAACTGGTCGATATCGCCGCACAACACCAGCCGCGCGCCCGAAGGCAAGGCACGGAGGAGCTGGAAAAAGAGCAGTTGGTCGATCATCGAGGCTTCGTCGATGATAAACACCGCCCCTTCCAGCGGATTCTCCTCATCGCGCTGGAAACGCAAACCTTCGCCTTCGACCATCGCGTATTCCAGCAAGCGGTGCAGCGTCTTCGCTTCCACGCCGGTGCTTTCGGTCATCCGCTTGGCGGCACGCCCCGTCGGCGCGGCCAAAGTTGGCGTCACGCCTTGACGTTCCAACGCGGCGATCATCGCTTTGACCGTCGTCGTCTTCCCTGTGCCCGGCCCGCCGGTGATGATCACCAGCCGTTCGCGCAGCACCGCCGCCACCGCCTGCCGCTGCAAAGGGGCGAGCTCCATGCCCTGCTCCGCTTCGATCTCCGTGATCAGCCGTTCCTCATCCTGCACTTCGCCCTCTTCCATCGCGATCTGCACCGCGCCGTTCATCAGCGTCCGGATCTTCTCCGCCGACTTCAGTTCGGCAAAATAGAACCCGGTCAGATAGACCAGCCGTTGTGCGCCGGCCGAGTCCGCTTTTTCCACGATCACGCCGCCGGAACGCTCTTCCGCCAACGCCTGCAGCATCGCCGGAAGCGCATCGCGTGTTGCACTGCCCAGCAGCGCTTCCGCCTTGGCAAACAGTTCGCGCTCCGGCAAAAAGACATGGCCTTCATCCGCCCCTTGGCGCAGCACATGTTTCAGCGCAGCACGCAAACGTCCCGGCGACTCGGGCGGCAACCCGAGCTGCAAGGCCAGCTTGTCGGCCGTCTTGAAGCCGATGCCATGCACCTCATCGACGAGGCGATACGGATTGGAGCGCAATACGTCCAGCGCCTCATTGCCGTAGCGCTTGTAGATCTTCGCCGCGATGCTTGGCGTGATCCCGCGCGAGCTCAGGTAGACCATCACCGACTGCACGCCCATCTGTTCGCGCAGCCCTTGGGCGATGCCTTCCGCCTTTTTCTGCCCGATGCCTTCGATCTCCAACAGCCGCTCCGGCTCCGTCTCGATCACTTGCAGCGTGGCCGTGCCAAACTCCTCGACCAGCTTTTTCGCCGTCTTGGGGCCGAGGCCTTTGATCATCCCGGAGCTGAGGAATTTTAAAATCGCATCCGGCGTGACGGGCAGCACCCGCTCGAACTCGTCGAACAAGAGCTGCAAACCCCACTTTTCATGGCGGCTCCACGTGCCCGTCACCCGAATGTTGTCGCCTTCCTGCGGCCCGATCAACGTGCCGACGATGACGGCGCTGTCTTTCTTGCCCGTCTGCAGCGTGGCGACCGTATAGCCGTTGTCATCATTGTGAAACGTGATCTTTTTCAAAACGCCTTCCAGCGTCACACGTTCATTCGGGAGCAAGCCCATTCCCAAACACCTTCTCTCCGTCCCTAGCCTCTCCAAAAGAGATTCGCGACAGAACAGCCCGTGTCCTGCTCCTTAGTGGTTAAGCTCTTGACGAACGCCGGTGATCATATAGATCACCCATTCGCCGATGTTGGTGGCGTGGTCGGCGATACGCTCCAGCATGCGGCAGACCATCAGGAGCAGGATCGCCTGGTGCACATTCGCCGGGTCGGCCCCCATCAGCTCTTCCAGTTCGAGGAAGATCTGCTTGAACAGGGCATCGACCGCGTCGTCTTTTTTCGCCAGTGAGCGGGCGATCTCCAAGTCTTTTTTGACATAGGAGTTCAAAGCGTCGCGCAGCATGTCTTTGGTCATGTCGGCCATGCGCGGCGTGTCGACGAGCGGCTTGAGCAGCTTCTCGCCCTGCAGGCGGATCGTCGTTTTCGCGATGTCCACCGCGTGGTCGCCGATGCGCTCAAGGTCGGTGACGATCTTCATCGCCGTGCCGATCACGCGCAGGTCGGACGCCATCGGCTGCTGCAAGGCCAGCAGGCGCAGGCAGGACGACTCGATCTCCACCATCAGCTCATTGACTTTGTCGTCACCCGCGACCACTTGGCGGGCGATCGTTTCGTCGAGCTGGGCCAGCGATTTGACGGCGAGGAAGATCGCCTCTTCGACCATCACGCCCATCTTCAACAGGTCGCGCTGCAGTTCTTCAAGCGATTGGTGAAACCCTTTTCTGGTATCCATATTCCTCCGCCTCCTTCATTAACCGAAACGTCCGGTGATGTAGTCTTCCGTGCGCTTGTCGCCCGGATTGGTGAACAGCCCATCGGTCACGCCATGCTCGACCATCACGCCGTTCAGGAAAAATGCGGTCGTGTCGGAGATGCGTGCCGCCTGCTGCATGTTGTGTGTGACGATGATGATCGTGTATTTGTTTTTCAGCTCTTGGGTCAGCTCTTCGACTTTCAACGTGGAGATCGGGTCGAGCGCCGAAGTTGGTTCGTCCATCAGCAGCACTTTCGGCTCGACGGCGAGCAGGCGGGCGATGCACAAACGCTGCTGCTGGCCGCCGGAAAGTCCCAGCGCCGACTTGTGCAGGCGGTCTTTCGCTTCCTCCCACAAGGCGGCTTGCTGCAAAGAGCGCTCGACGATCACGTCGAGGTCTTTTTTGCGGCGGATGCCATGGATGCGCGGGCCGTAAGCGATGTTGTCGTAGATCGACATCGGGAATGGATTGGGGCGCTGGAAGACCATGCCGACGTTTTTGCGCAGGTTGACCACATCGGTGTCCCCGCCGTAGATGTTGTCGCCGTCAACGAGGACTTCCCCGGTGATTTTGACGCCCGGAATCAGGTCGTTCATGCGGTTCAAGGTGCGGAGCAAGGTCGATTTCCCACAGCCGGACGGGCCGATAAACGCGGTGATCGAGCCTTCTGGCACGGACAGGTTGATATCATAGAGCGCTTGGTTGTCGCCGTAAAACAGGTCGACACCTTGCACGCGGATTTTCTCTTCGGTCGCGACAGCAGTTGCAGTTTTCACAGAAGTTCCTCCCCCTTTTGGACGATCTTATTTCCCGGATGCTTTGCGCTGCAGGTAACGGCTGGGCAGCGCGATCAGCAGGTTCATCAAGAGCACGACGATGACGAGCAGAGCGGCGGTGCCTTCCGCGATCTCCATCGCATCCGGCACAAGCGCTTCCGAGCGGATGTACCAGAGCTGCACCGACAAGGTGGCGCCCGAAGCCATCAGATCGAAGTCGGGCGCAAACCGCGACACCGACACGCCCGCCGTAAAGATCAAGATCGCCGATTCGCCCAGCGCCCGGCCGGCGACCAGCGTAATCCCGGTGACCAGACCTGGCAAAGACGTCGGAATCAGCACTTTGCGGATCATCTGCCATTTGGTTGAGCCCAGCGCCAGACTTGCCTCGCGGTAGGAGTCAGGCACGGCGCGCAGTGTCTCTTCGGTGACGCGCACCAGCACCGGCAGATTGAGCAGCGCCAAGGTCAGCGCACCGCCAAGAATCGTAAAGCCGAGGCCAAAATAGGTGACGAACAACAGCGCCCCAAACAGACCAAAGACGATCGACGGCACCGAAGCGAGCATTTCAGTGGACAGGCGCACCATGTCGGTGAACCAATTTTTCTTCGCGTACTCCGCGAGCCAGATGCCCGCCCCGATGCCAAACGGCAGCGAGAACAGCAGGGACAGAATCAGAATGTAAAACGAGTTGAACAGCATCGGGCCAACCCCGCCGCCCGCTTTCACATCTTCCGGTTCGCCAAAAATAAAATCGGGCGTCAAATGCGGCACCCCGGCCGACAGGATGTACCAGAGAAACCAAGCGAGCACGCCAAGGATCAAAAACCCGACGGCCCAGAAAAATCCGGTGGCCAGCTTGTCTGTCAGTTTGGTGTTCATCTAAGCGTCCCTCCTGCGTGCAACGATGCGAATGACGAGAATCAAAGACAGAGAGACGAGCAGCAGAATCAGCGACATCAGGAACAGGGAATTGTTGACCGTCGTGCCAAAGATCGACGCCATCTCTTTGACGATCTGCGTCGTCAGCACAGAGGTCGGCTCGCCGAGCCCTTTCGGCAGCACCGGCGCGTTGCCGATCACCATCTGCACCGCCATCGCTTCGCCGATCGCGCGGCCCATCCCGAGGATGACCCCGGTCAGGATGCCCGGCAGCGCAGCCGGGAGCAGCACTTTGCGGATCGTCTGCCAGCGCGTCGCGCCCAAGGCATACGATGCTTCTTCCAGCGCGCGCGGCAAGCTGCGCAGCGCGTCTTCCGATACGGAGAGGATCGTCGGCAGAATCATGATCGCCAAGATCACCGCCGCCGGTCCCACGCCAAAGCCCGGCTCGCCCGGAAACGTCTTGGCAAACCACGGCACAAAGATCAACAGACCGATCAAGCCGTAGACAACGGACGGAATCCCGACAAACAGATCGGCGGCCGGACGCATGATCTCGCGCATCCAGTTCGGCGCGATCTTCGCCATAAACACCGCGCCGCCAACGGCGACCGGCACCGCGAGGAGCAGCGCGAGGCCGGTGACGAGAAACGAGCCGAGAATGAATCCGGCCGCGCCGTACTCGCCTTCCGACGGCGTCCAGTTCGTGCTGAAGAAAAACTCCGCAATCCCCGCCTGCGGATCGGCAAACGTCTGCAGCCCCTGCTTGCCGACAAAAAGAATGATGCCAAAGATGATCAGTGACACAAAGACGGCGCTGCCGACAAACAGCCAATGCATCATGCGGTCGGTTCGGCGGCGCATCGCGTTCAAAGCACCTGCCGTTTCTTTTGCTGCTGTCATGTTGTTCCCCCCACCTTGCTGTACTTTCTGTAAGTTATAAGTTTACTGAATATTTGTTACGATTTTACATTTAGGTCATAACACAGGGGCAGGGACGGGCCTGCGCGCCGTCCCTCCCCATTTGCCAATCGGGTGTGTTAGTTTTTCAGTTGAGAGATCGGAATGAACTTCAGCGCTTCAACTTCATTGCTTTGGAACTCATCAGACAGGATGTAGTCGAGGAACGCCTGGCTGACTTTGTCCGGCGTGCCTTTGGTGTACATGTGCTCGACGGAGAACAGCTTCCAAGTGCCGTTGGCGATGTTTTCCGGCTTGTATTCCACACCGTCCAGCTTCAGGACTTGGATTTTGTCGTCCGCGTACGGCGCATCCATGTAGCCGATCGAGCCGGTCGTTTGTTCAACCGAAGTCTTCAGCGCGCCGGTCGAGTCTTGCACCACTGCGTCTTTTGCGAAGTCTTTGCCTTTCGGGATCAGCGCCGACTTGATGTACTTGCGAGAACCGGACGATTCGGCGCGGCCGATGATCGTGATCTCTTGGTCTTTGCCGCCCACTTCTTTCCAGTTTTTCACTTCGCCGGTCAGGATCTTCGCCGCTTCTTCGGAGGTGAGGTCATCGACCGCCACGTCTTTGTTGGTGACCAGCACGAACGGCGCGATCGCCACTTGGTGGTCGACGAGGCCTTTGTCCGCATATTCGGAGCCAGCTTCCACGTCGGAGTTGCCGATATTGACAGCGCCTTCTGCGACTTGCTTCAGACCGGTGCCCGACCCGCCTGCCGCAACGTCGATCGTGACGCCGGGATGTTTGTCTTGGAATTGGGATGCCGCGTGCTTCACGAGCGGCAGCAGTGCCGAAGAGCCGGATGCTGTGATTTTGCCGGTGAGTTCTTCCTGCTTTGGAGCGTTCGAATCGCCGGTGGCATTTTGGTTTTGGTTCGCTTCCTCTTTCCCGCAGCCGACCATCAAACCAGCAGTCATCGTTGCGATCAAACCGAAAGTCATCGCCTTTTTCGACACAGTTGCAAACACTTGAAAATCCCCCTTCAGGAGTCCGATGTTTTGGTTGGTGTTGCTTACAGTTCTTATCCTACCAGCGCAAGGTAAATCTAGTTCGGACTCTGCGTAAAGGGTTTGTAAATTCGAATCAGGGCATCCCGCCGCGCGGGAGCAGGAAATGCAAAAGGACCGGCAAGGCCCCAACGGCCCCGCCGATCACAAAAATTCCGATGCTCGCCTGCCGGTTACCGTCCCGCCGCACTTTGCTCCCGTACGAGATGGTGTAGTAGCCGGCGTACAACGCGAGCACGATGAACATCCACGACATCTGTATCCTCCCTTTCGCGGCCGTTACGGCTTGAGCGGCGGCCGCAGCTGTTTCCCGAATTCCCGCAGTTTGACTTGAAAGTCCACCGTGACATTCGCTTCCGGAAAGCGTTCCATCCAGTGGTATTGCTGAAATTCGGCCAGCGTCAGAAAACGCGGCCGGGCCGACAGTTCCCACATGAACGGGTCGCCTTTGTATTTCGTCTGCATCTTCTTCACCAGTTTCCTCGATTTCGTCTCCAACTGGTGTTCGAGCGATGCCCGCAGCAACTCCTGTTTGCTGAAGTTCTCCGAATAGTTCTCAAAGCTTGGGATCGACATGATATCCACATTGACCGGCACGGTGACCTTGACGACCGGCCGCTCGCCTTTTACATCGACTTTGATGTGCGTCCGCCCCGGATGCAGCAGCCTGGCCGCGATGCGGTAGTTGGGGTGGAGCGGGTCTTTGTAGGTGACGAGCATTTCGTCCGCCTTTGATTTCGAGCGCATGACCAGCGAGAATCGCGTCTCTTCCCCATTCAGCGCGCCGATCATCTTGCCGTTCTTAAAGACGGCCGACCCGATCATCTGCGTGACGTTCCCGCCTTTCTCATCGATCTCCCCCGGCAGATACTCGTCCTCTTGCCCTTTTTCCGGGTGCCGGTATTCTCTCGTTGTGCAGTAGATGGCCAGAAACAGGCCGTTTTTGCTCTCCGTGCGCTGAAAAAACCGATTGACGGTGGAGAGCGGCACCAGCCCGGTGTCCTGCCAGCGGTCGACCATAAAGTCAAAAAACTTGTGCGGGCGCGTCTCCAGCTTCGGCGAATTGGAGCGGATGAACTCGGCTGCCGGCTCCCGCGAGACGAGGATGTTCATCTCCCGCCGCATCTCCCGCTCCCGCAGCGTGGCGCCGATGATGCTGAAAAATTTTTCGCTTTTGGCCAACTTTTCGCCGATGATCAGCACTTTCGTGTGCGAGAAGGACAGTTTTCTGGGGATCGACGCGTTCGCCAAGTCCCGTCCGGTCAGAAAGTCGGGCGCCGTAAACGTGATGATGTCAGAAGCCGGCTCTTGCGACTGATTGGCCTGGTCGGAAGAGCCGACCTGCGGATTGGCGATTTGATAGGTGATGCTCACGTCGTTGCCTTCCGCCTGGTCGAGGCCCATCACGACAACAAACGCCCGCTCTTCGATCTCCATGCGGCTGCCGCATCCGGACAGCACGCCAGCAAGCACCAGCAGCAAGGCGAGGTGACGGAAGATGTGCGTGGTCATGAGGCTTCACCTTCTCCTTTCTGTCGGACCTTGGTCAAAATCCACAGGATGCAGGGCAGGAGGATCAGCAACGGCCAACTCGTGTGCACCACATAGTTGTCCCAATAGATCAGCGCGTTTTCCAGCGAGTTTTTCGGAATCATGCCGATGGTGATCGACAACACGGTGATCGGCAGCAGCAGCGGCCGCCAGCCTGCTTCATGGCGCAGCACCTGCGACAAAAAGTGGGCGTTCACATAGAGCAGAAACGCCAACTTCAAAAGGGTCGCCACAATCCAAAAGGCCAGAAACACCGCCTCCATGTTGGTAAAATACCGGCCGAGCGAGACGTAGCGGGTCAACTGCTGAAAGGGATAGTTCATCATCTCGACCGAAGGGATGTCATAAAGCACGATGTAGAGCGAGAAAAAGAGCATCAATTCGACCACAACAAATCCGGTGGCCAAATAGGCGCCTTTGCGAAACGCGCGCTCGCTGCCAGCCATCGGCAACAACATAATGAACATCATCAACTCCCCGTACAAAGACGAGTGAAACACCGACTGTTTGACAAGATCCCAACCGCCCGGTCCGAGGATCGGGAACAGCCGCTGCCACTGCGTATCTTCCAGCGACAGCAGAAACAGCACCAGCACGGCCGCTTTGATATAAGGCAGCGTGATCCAAGAGGTGCGGCCGATCCGCTCGATGCCGCCGCGGGCGACGAACAGCACGCCGACAAAGATCGCCAGATAGATCACGATCAGCGAGATGCTCGGGAAAAACATCGTCTCGATGATGTCCGCATACATCCGTCCAGTAAACGAAAGATTGGCCATCATGAACGCCAAGACGACAAGCGAGATCAAAAAGGCAAGATACTTCCCGGTCAAGACGCGCAGGATCTCATACAGCCCTTTGCCAGGAAACTTCCCCATCACCGACAACAAGATCAGCATGCACGGCCCAAGGAGCAAAATCGAGAGGAGCGGCAACATCCAGGTGGAGTTTTGCGCCGCTTTAAAAACGAGCGTAGGCGTGGAATCGCTGATTTTACCGCCGACCACGAGGACGATCATCGCATACAGCCCCCGCGCCCCAAGATCGCCTTTCGCCTGCTTGTTCAACGTTCTGCTCCTCCTTTCGGTTTTGTCGCGCGCTCCGTTTCCTGCGGTTCGTTCATGAACGGACGCAGCCACTGCTTCCAGACCGGCGGACGGAAGATTGTATCTTTCGACGAACGGGTGTAAGGGGCCAGCGGACCCAGGAAAGGCACCTCAAACGAGCGCAGCGTCACCATGTAACTGATGATGATCGTCAGCGCGATCATCATGCCCAGAAACCCCATCAGCGAGGCGGCAAACAAGAAGATGAACCGGCTGAGCCGCACCATGCCATTGAGCGACTGATCCGGGACGGTAAACGAGGACAGCGCGGTGATCGCGGTGACGATGACCAGAATCGGCGACACGATGTTGGCGTCGACGGCAGCCTGTCCGAGGATCAAGGCGCCGACAATCCCGATCGTCGGACCGATCGTCGAGGGAATGCGCACGCCCGCCTCGCGCAGCAATTCGAACGCGACCTCCATGATCATCACCTCGATGATCGCCGGAAACGGGACGCGCTCGCGGGTCGCCGCGATCGCCAGCAGCAGGTCGGTCGGCAGCATTTCGACGTGGTAGTTGGTGATCGCGATATATAGGCCTGGCGTAAGCGTGGCGATGAAGATGCCGATCAGTCGCATCAGCCGCATAAAGACGCCAAGCGGCCACCGCTGGTACATGTCTTCCGCCGAATGAAACAGCGCCCAAAATGTCACCGGGGCGATCAATGCGCTTGGCGAACTGTCCATCAGCATGACGACGTGGCCTTCCTGCAGAAAGGCGGCGGCCCGGTCCGGGCGCTCCGTATATAAGCAAGTCGGCACCAGCGAATAGGATCGCTCCTCGATCATCTGCTCCAGCGTCGCCAGGTTCATCACCTGGTCGTTCTCAATGTTCGCGAGCCGCCGTTTGACCTCTTTGACCAGTTGCGGGTCGGCGATATCGTTCAGATACATCACGCTTACCTCCGTAAGCGACTGTTGCCCGATTGAGATCGACTCGGTCACCAGGTGTTCGTTGCGCAGTTGTTTGCGAATCAGCGAGATATTGACCGCTCCCGATTCGATGAAACTTTCGCTTGGCCCCTTGATGACGTTTTCATTTTGCGCGCGGTCGACCGAACGGTGTTCAAATCCAGTGCTGTCCACCGCGATCCCGCCACGTTCCCCGTGCACGAACAAAATCGTATTGCCTCTTACTATCTCATCCCGCATCTCCGGCAGCGCGGTGACCCGCCGCACGCCCGACACCGACTCTAAACGATGGTACAGTTGCTCGGTCAACTTGCGGCGCGCGGAGAATCCTTGCTTCTCCATCAGCAGCGGGACAAGCGTGCTGTCCACAAACGCCTGATCAGCCATGCCTCTCAGGTACATCATGCATACTTCAGAATTCACATCCGGCAGTTGGGCATATCGCACCGCCAAATCTTGGTTTTGCGGGTATGAGAACATGTCCTTCAACTGCTTCTCCATCGCCCATCCCCCTTACCAAACCAATGCATTCCAATAAGATACCCAACTTTATGAAAATCAACCAACACCCGCCAACATAAAAAAGCGCCTTGCCCCGCGATGGGACAAAGCGCTTGTGTTTTCTCTGCTTGTTAATTGGCCAGCAGCTGTTCGGCCGCGGGCAGGTTGTGCAGCAGTTCTTCAAACTCCGGCGCCGGCAAGGGACGCGAGATCAGGTAGCCCTGCATCTCGTCACAGCCGCGCTCGCGCAGCATCTGCTGCTGCATTTCCGTCTCGACGCCTTCTGCGATCACCTTGAGCTTGAGCGAGTGGGCCATGGCGATGATCGCCGTGGGAATCGCCACATCATGGTGCTCTTCCGTCATGTCGCGGACAAAAGACTGGTCGATCTTGAGCGTCTGGATCGGGAACTTCTTCAGATAGTTCAAAGACGAATACCCGGTGCCAAAATCGTCGATCGAGATCCCGATGCCATAATCATTGATCTCGTGCATCGTCGCGATCGCCCGCTCCACGTTGTTCATCGTGATGCTCTCCGTGATCTCCAGGTTTAGGTACTGCGGCGCAAGGCCGGTCTCCTGCAGGATCTTCTTGATCATCGCGACGAGGTTCGGCTGCCCGAACTGGCAGGCGGAGAGGTTGACCGACACGCAGACCGGCGGGAACCCGGCATCCTGCCACGCCTTGTTCTGGCGGCAGGCGGTGCGCAGCACCCACTCGCCGATCGGGATGATCAGCTTGGTCTCTTCGGCCAGCGGAATGAACTCTGCCGGCGAGACCAGACCGCGCTCCGGATGCTTCCAGCGGATCAAGGCCTCCATGCCGGTGATGCGCCCGGTCATCAGGCACACCTGCGGCTGGTAGGCGAGGAAGAACTCCTCCCGCTCCAAACCTTTGCGCAGATCGCCGGCCAGCACCAAACGCTCTGCCGCACGGGCGTTCATCGCCGCATCGTACAGCTGGTACTGGTTGCGCCCGGCGTTTTTCGCGTGATACATCGCCATCTCCGCGTTGCGGTACAAAGTCTGAGCATCATGGCCGTCCTCGGGGAACCGCGAGATGCCAAGCGACAGGTTGATAAACAGCTCCTGATCTTCGACGTGCAACTTGTCTTTCATCGCCGCAAAAATCCGCTCCGCTGTCAGCGCCGCCTGATCGGAAATCGACGAATCCTGTTCCAGAATCAGCGCAAATTCGTCCCCGCCCAAACGGTACAGACGCATCCCGGCGGTCAGTTGCTTCGTGATGCGGTTCGTCACCGCCATCAGCACCTTGTCGCCAAACGTATGGCCAAGCGAGTCGTTAAACATCTTGAAATCATCCAGATCGAAAAACAACACAGCCCCGCGCGCGCCTTTTGCCTGTGCCGTTTCGATCGAAGCGGCCAGATGTTCCATGAACAGCACGCGGCCCGGAATCCCGGTCAGATTGTCGGTGGTCAGCTGAAGATAAAACTTATCGGACAACTCCCGCTCATGCTGCAGGCGCTCCTGCACATTGCGGTAGATCTGCACGAGCAGATAGAACGAGTAGGCGGTCGTCACCACACAGGTCAGACCGATCAACCCAACGGTCGCTTCCAACTCACGGAAGACCGGGCCTTCAAAATACTTAATGATCAGTGCAAACAGTGAAATCACCAGCATATAGCCATTGGCAACATACATTTTCATACGGAGCCGGTCGGTCACCACATCAAAATCGGTGAACAGATTGCGGATCATCATCATCGTCAAGAGCAGCGCATTGATCACCAATGCGCGAAGGATCACAACTTCCAGATTCGGCTGCGGTCCCCAAGACCAGCCGAACAACGCGGCGGCGCGTGCCATTTCCAGCAGCCATAGCCCCGCCATTACACACCCTATTGAGAGCACAGCGCCGATTCCGATGCGAAACACCGATCGGCCGACCCTCGTTTGCTTCCCAAACACCCGGCCACCTCCAGCCCCCATTGCCTATTCCCTTGCGCAAGATTAACGCTTCATCTACACAAATTTGATAGTTTACAGAATCTTTGACACTACCATTATAGTAAAAAACGCGACGAAATACCAGTAGGGCTTTTACACCTCGTTAATATTAATTATTTTCCTATCAAATCGATTTCGAAAAAAAGCGGGCAGAAGCTTATTTCGCTTCTGCCTGGCATCGTGCGGGCGTATGGCAAACCGACATGAAGGAACGATGAACCTTTTGTAAAGCCTGCATCAAACAGAACTTGCTGCATATACTACAGTACGGACGACATCACCAGTGTTGCGAGTGACTTTTTCATTACATGACCTCCTTCTTTTTAAATATCGACTCCTTCCACCCGGAAGGAGTCCTTTTTTGGGCACAAAAAAAGCCCACGACCCACAACAAGCCAGAACATGCAAAGAAGCCCTCTACGAGTTGGGGACTCGTAAAGGGCTCCTTTGTGTGGGGGGTAGGGGGATTACAAAAAGGGTAAATGAGTTATGCTACCCGATGAGTCACTGCTGATAAAAAAATCCACCTTCGGTGGGTTGCCGAGGCGGATACTTTGCAGACTGTGGGGTAACAGTCCGCGACCGTATCAATCAGCAACCTGGCAATCATGGTCAGCTTAGGGAGAGCTGACGTTAGACCCATGGCTTTGCGTCGCCGCTTTTCAGCGGGTTTGCCTTTATTGATTGACTCATCTTATGGCTTTATTATATGCTCGGGGCTACCCGTGAGTACATAGGTCTAAAGTCCCGTTTTGAAATCAAACGGTTTCATCGCTCCAAAAAGCCGCCAAGGTGGGCACCACTTCCAAGGGCGAGACTTTGCCGCGCAAGTCGAACACGCAATGCACGCTGCGCCCCTTGCTCCCGAACACGGCGGGCAGCGCCTGGGCCGGATCGTCCGACTCCGCGCGGACGAGTCTTACCGTGCCGCGCTTCTGGGCGATCGACTCCACGATCTTTGCCGTCTCGTCCCGAGACCCGCAGTCGACGACGACCACATCGAGCTCGCGTCCGCAAAACGGTTCGGCTGTCGTCAGCGTCCGGAGGATGCCTTCGATGTAAGAGGCCCCCTCCCGCACGACCAGGATTGCTGTCACCGGCACTCCCCGCCGGTTTTTCTGCGCCAAAAATCGCACAGCGTTCCACAGCGCCACAAAGATGCCATACAATGCAAATCCCCAAATGAAAAGAGCGAGCACTCTTGACACCTCCTTACAGGGTTGTAGTGTCAATATATGCCGCTCCATTCGCCCACGTGCTTTTTGCCTACAATTTCACCCAGCAGCGTTTTGCCGCGGTGATCACCGCTTGCGTGCGGTCATCGACCGACAGTTTGCCGAGGATGGAAGAGACGTGATTTTTCACCGTCTTCTCCGAGATGAACAGGGTCTCGCCGATCGTGCGGTTGCTTTTGCCTTCCGCCATCAGCTTCAAGATCTCCATCTCACGCTGGGTCAGGATGTCCTGCCACTCCGAAGACAGCTCCGGCTCGCCCTGCTCGAAATCGCCGTCATAGACCTGGTTGGACAGGCGCTTGAACTCGTCGAGCAGCTTGGTGGTCACCTGCGGATGGATAAACGAAGAGCCGCCCGCCACCTGGCGCACAGCATCGACCAAAACATCCGATTCCACATCTTTCAGCAGATAGCCGTTCGCGCCGGCACGGATCGTTTCGAAGATATACGCTTCATCATCGTGAATCGACAAGATCAGGATGCGAACGTCCTGATCGGCCTCCTTGATCAGGCGGGTTGCTTCCACGCCGGTGCGCTTGGGCATGTTGATGTCCATCAGCACGACCTGCGGCTTGATCTCGAGCACGAGCCCGACCGCCGCTTCTCCGTCGCTGCATTCGCCGACGATCTCCATATCATCCTCTAATTCAAAAATGCGACGCAGCCCTTGGCGAAACAGTGTGTGGTCATCCGCCAAAAACAGTTTGATCTTCTGTTGCTCCATGACGATCGCCTCCCTCATTCCGTGATCGGTAACGTGATGTGTACGCGGGTTCCTTTGTTCGGAACGGATCTGATCTCCACCTTGCCGTCGAGCAGCTGGATGCGCTCCTGCATTCCGATCAGGCCAAAATGCCCGTCTTCGCGGCTCTGCATCGCTTCCTCCACAGCAAACCCTACGCCATCATCATCTATAAGCACTGCGATTTGCTTCTCGGTCAGTTCCAATTTGACATTGGTCACCTTGGCCTTGGCGTGTTTCCAAATGTTGTTCAGCGCCTCCTGCACGGTGCGGAACACCGCCACTTCCAGCGCGGAATTGAAACGCCGCTCGCGCCCATACACTTTCAGCTCGGTGATCACGCGATGCTTGTCCTGAAAATCGGCAAGATAGCGGCGCAGCGTCGGCACGAGGCCCAAGTCGTCGAGCGCCATCGGGCGCAGGTCGAAAATGATCTGGCGCACTTCCGACAAAGACGCGCGCACCATCTCTTTTAACTCGCGCAGTTCCCCGCGCACCTTTTCCACATCGCGGTCGAGCATCCGCTCGCAGATTTCGGCGCGCAGCACGACGTTGGCCATCATCTGCGCCGGCCCGTCGTGTATCTCGCGGGCGACGCGCTTGCGCTCCTCTTCCTGCGCCTGGATGACGCGCATGCCGAGATACTGGCGCTGTTCAGCATTTTTCAGTGCGGTGCCGAGGTTCTGCAGATCTCCGGACAGGTAGGAAAACGCGATCGACAGCTGTGTGACCAGCGCTTCCGCCTTGGCGATGGTCGCTTCCAAGTTGCGCAGCCGGCGGTCCAGGTCGTCGCGGCGGGCGCGCAGCGCTTCTTCCCGCTCGCGGGTGACGAGCAGTTGCGCCTGCAGGACGTGCGCCGCATCATATGCTTCCTTAATCGTCGTTTCTGTATATTTTGCAAAGTCCTGGCTGACCTCCACCAGCTTGCGGCGGGCGAGGCGGTATTGCGCCTCGAGGCGGTCAACCTCCTGTATCGTTTCTTGCACTTGTCTTTGCACGACCGCAGATTCGTCGCGCAGAGCCTGATGTTCCTTGCGCGCGCTCTCGGCGATCTCAAAGACCTGATGCTTCCCTTCCTCGATGGCCAGCAGGGTGCCCTGGATGGCCTTGTCGAGAATCTTGGTGTCAATTTCATTCGCCAACGCAGGCAACCCCCTCGAACTTGCTTCAAAGCGGTGATCTATAATAACTTCCATGTGAACTTTTATATTCCTGCTATAACAAAGAAAAGGGGGGCGCAGTTGGGTAGGACTGCGCCCCCAGTGCAATGGGGTAAGGGTGATATATCATAGGTTACGATGATGGGGCCGATTTTATGGGGGAGAAAACAAAAAGATTGCAAAAAACATTTTGAAGTATACTCAATCGACTTCTTCCGTTATTTAGGCTGTAAGTTTCGACAAATTCCAACTTATTTTTCTCTAATAACGTAAAATAACTATCAAAACAGAAGAAAACAAATGCGAATCCTCGCGCGAGACGCGCCACCGCTCGCCCGATGCCACTCTGTCTTTTGATTATAAATTACCACCTTGATACGATAAATCTAAAGATTCCATCCGTGCTAAATATGGATTAAGGAGGCAACCCTCATGAATAACTCCTCATTGGGAGAACGTATAAAAAAAGCCCGCAAAGAATCGGAGATGACGCAAAACGATCTCGCGCGGGGTATTGTCACCTCGAGCATGATCTGTCAGATTGAAAACGGCAAAGCATATCCTTCTTATAAAGTGCTGGCTGCTCTCGCCGATCGCCTGTCCCGCCCGATCGAATATTTCGTTTCCGATACGGAGACCAATGTACGCCAGCGCTCTTCGTTTACCCTCGCCAAAGCGCTGATGGCTTCCGGCTCCTATGCGAAAGCGTATTCATTGCTGAAGAGCATGCAAGATTTTGGACAAGGCGAAGCGGATGACTTCCACATGACGCTGGCGAAATGCTGCCAGGAGATGGGCAAATACGAAGAAGCGATCGACATGCTGGACAAACTGTTGACCGACACGCATGGCGATCTCAACCAGGCGTTTGCGATCTACCTCCGCCTCGGCGAAGTGGCCGAGCATTCCGGCCAATACCAGCTCGCCCTCTATCATTGGAAAAAAGCGTACGAGATGCTCGACCGCATCACAGCCGATCCGTTCGACCGCGCACAGCTGCTGACTTCGATCGGCAATACGTATCACCGCCTCGGCGTTTACGAAGAAGCGGTAGTGTATTTGCAGCAGGCGTTTGAAGAGCGCAAGGAAAATGTCTCGCTGGAAGATCTCGGGCGGATGTTCCTCACCTTGTCGCTGACCTATCTTGATTCGAACAACTTTGACCAGGCGACGTTGTTCTCCGACCGCGCCTCTGCGATTTTCAAAAGCTTAAATCACCTCGACCTCGCGACCGAAGTCAAGCGCTCGCTCGCTGTCCTGCTGGCGAAACAGCATGGCAAGATCGACGAAGCGCTGGCGATTCTCGATGAGTGCACCGAGCGTTATATGAAGCAGGAAGACCGTTACAACATCGGCCTGACCCAGCTCGAGACCGCCTTCGTCCTGCAGATGGCCGGCGAGACGGGCACGGCGGTCAGCTTGGTCCGCGAATCGCTGGAGCTGATCTCCGGGGACGATCTGGAACTGGCGCGGGCGCACCGTCTGTTGGCCGACCTGTACCGGGCGCAGCGGGACTTGAAAGACGCGATCCATCATCTCTCGCAATCGCTCAACCTCTATCAGAAACACGGCCATTCGGTCGGCATGATGGAAGCGATGAATCTTTCGGTGTCTCTGTACCAGGAATGGGAGCAGTTCCGCCAAACTACGTTTGAAGAATTGATCACAGCTTAAAATACGTCTGAACAAAAGCCGAGAATTTGTCTCGGCTTTTTTTAATCCGAGTAAAAAAGTGTGGTATACTTAGTGTATACAAAAAACTGAATAAAGGGAGTGGGGAGACATGGAGAACAATCTGCAAATGAACTTCCAGCCGGTGAGCCATTCGAAACCGTCATTGGCGAAGATCCTAAAGCGTGTGATTTTTATTATCTTAGGGGCTTCGCTGGTGTCGGTCGGTCTGGAGATCTTCTTGGTTCCTAATAATATCATCGACGGCGGGATCGTCGGGATCTCGATCATCGCGGCCCATCTGTCCGGGTGGAGCATCGGTCTTTTCTTGCTGCTGTTAAACTTGCCGTTTCTGATCCTCGGGTACAAGCAGATCGGGAAGACGTTCGCCTTATCGACGCTGCTTGGCGTCGTGGTGATGTCGATCGGCACGACCCTCTTGCATCCGGTGCAGGTACTGACCGAAGATCCGCTGTTGGCGTCTGTGTTTGGCGGGGTCATTCTCGGGATTGGCGTGGGGATGGTCATCCGTTACGGCGGGTCGCTGGACGGGACGGAGATCGTGGCGATTTTGTTCAATAAGAAAACACCGTTTTCGGTCGGCGAGATCGTGATGTTCTGCAACTTCTTCATCCTCGGCAGTGCGGGGTTTGTGTTTGGCTGGGATCATGCGATGTATTCGCTGATCGCGTACTATATTGCCTTTAAGATGATCGATTTGACGATTGAAGGGTTCCAGGAGTCCAAGTCGATCTGGATCATCTCCGAGAAGCACCGTCAGATCGGGGATATGCTGTTGGCGCGTCTGGGCCGCGGCGTTACGTATTTGAACGGGGAAGGCGGTTACTCGGGGGATGAGAAAAAGGTCATCTTCTGCGTCGTGACACGTCTGGAAGAAGCGAAGTTGAAGCTGATCGTAGAAGAGATCGACGAGCATGCGTTCCTCGCCATCGGTTCGATTGCCGAAGTGCGCGGCGGACGTTTCAAAAAGCGCGACATCCACTAGGAGGTCCACCTATGAAAAAGACCTGCCGAATCTGCAAAGGACGCGGCAAGATCACCACCCATATGCCCCTTCCGATGACGGTCATCTGCAGCCGCTGCGCAGGCACCGGCGCCGTCACCCTGCCCGACCACATCGCCCGCAAACTTCAGGCGAGACGGGAGCAGAAGAAGCTCCAAGAAGGCGAGCAGTAAGAAGGTTGGCAGTATGCGTTTCAATCTCAAAGCCGTGTGTACACATATTGTGTACACACGGCTTTTTCAATAAACAAAAAAGGCACGCTGTCACACCCCGTGGGGTGTGCAGTGTGCCTTCTACTTATACTACAGACCAGCACCTTGGCGGAGGGTATCTGCCTTATCGGTACGCTCCCACGGGAGGTCGATGTCGGTGCGGCCGAAGTGGCCGTATGCTGCGGTTTGACGGTAGATCGGACGGCGCAGGTCGAGCTCACGGATGATGCCTGCCGGACGCAGGTCAAAGTTCGCTTCGACCAGCTCGACGATCTTCTCGTCTGCTACTTTGCCGGTGCCGAAGGTGTCAACCATAACCGATACCGGACGGGCAACGCCGATCGCGTACGCCAGCTGCACTTCTGCTTTGTCTGCCAGACCCGCTGCAACGATGTTCTTCGCCACATAACGAGCTGCATACGCCGCGGAACGGTCAACTTTCGTCGGATCCTTGCCGGAGAACGCGCCGCCGCCGTGGCGAGCGTAACCGCCGTAGGTGTCGACGATGATCTTGCGGCCGGTCAGACCCGCATCGCCTTGCGGACCGCCGATAACGAAACGGCCGGTCGGGTTGATGAAGTACTTGGTTGCATCGTTTACGTACTCGGTCGGCATGACCGGCACGATCACGTGCTCATGCAGGTCTTTCTTGATCTGCTCCAAAGTTACCTCTTCCGCATGCTGCGTGGAGATGACGATGGTGTCGATACGAACCGGCTTGTCGCCTTCATACTCGACCGTTACTTGCGTCTTGCCGTCCGGACGCAGGTACGGCAGGGTGCCGTTCTTGCGGACTTCAGACAGGCGGCGCGCCAGCTTGTGCGCCAAGGAGATCGGCAGCGGCATCAGCTCTTCCGTCTCGTTGACCGCAAAGCCAAACATCAGGCCCTGGTCGCCTGCGCCGATCGCTTCGATCTCAGCGTCAGACATTTGGCCTTCACGCGCTTCCAGCGCCTGGTCAACGCCCAGCGCAATGTCAGCAGACTGCTCGTCGATGGAGGTCAGGACTGCGCAAGTCTCGGCGTCAAAACCATACTTCGCACGGGTATAGCCGATATCGCGGATCGTCTCGCGGACGATCTTCGGGATGTCTACGTAGGTAGAAGTGGTGATCTCGCCTGCTACCAGCACAAGACCGGTGGTGACAGACGTTTCGCATGCCACGCGCGCGTTCGGGTCTTTTGCAAAGATCGCGTCGAGCACGGAGTCGGAGATTTGGTCGCAAATCTTATCCGGATGGCCCTCGGTAACAGACTCCGAGGTAAACAGGTAACGCTTAGCCATAATACTGTACCTCCCCATTATGTATTGGACTCCCAAGCCAAAGCTGTTATGGAATCTCCTAGGATGTTCACTTTTCAAAGAAACAAGCACATATTACTGCATTTCATAGTGTGTGTCAATGATTTCTGCTTGATACATCCTAAGAAAAAAGCTCCGGTGCCACCGGAGCCCTTAATAAGTTATGAAGTTTTTGTTGAAATATTAACCAAGGTTGTTGTTCGAACCCGGTTCTTGACCGGACATCATCGCTTGCGAGTACGCGACCATCTTGCGCACCATGTGACCGCCGACTGCGCCTGCGTCACGGGTGGTGATGTTGCCCCAATAGTCCTCACTGCCTTGGAAAACCGGAAGACCCATCTCCGTTGCAATCTCGTACTTCATGTCATCGAGCGCTTTGTGAGCTTGTGGGATCAGTTGGCCTTTGTTTTTGCGTCCGCTGCCAAGTGCCATCGGAACATGCACCTCCAAGGAAGATTTGAGCGACTCTAGCGTTTCGCCCGGTAAGTCTATTGTGTGCCCTTCCTTGGCTCTGTACCCTGCACAAAGGTTGTCAACGCTTCTAGTTTTTCATTTGAGAGACAATCTCTTGCAGACCTGCCGGATCTGCCTTCCAATAGGAGATCCCATACACTTCGAGGAACGTCCCCGGCACGGTGTGCGTGGTATATTGCGCCTCGTCGCCCTGCAGCGCCGTCGCCAGCTTGCCCATCTCGGAGATCGACATGTCGGTGCGCAGGGACTCGCTCATCTTGCGCAGCGAGTTCATCCAGTCCACCACGTTGGTCTCTTGTATTTTGCTCAAATACGCTTCCACAAACCGCTGCTGACGCTCCACCCGCGCAATGTCGCCCATCTCCTCGTGGCGGAACCTGACCGCTGTCAGCGCCTGCAGGCCGTTCAGGTGCTGTTTGCCCGGCTGCAGATGCACGTTGCCTTCCGGGTCATACAGCTCCTTGTCCACGTCAAACTCCACGCCGCCGATCGCGTCGATCGCCCGCTCGAAGCCTTGGAAATCGATCATCACATAGCGGTCGATCTCAAGGCTCGTCAGTTCCTCGACCGTCTGCTGAAGCCGGTCCATCCCGCCGATCGAATAGGCGGCGTTGATCTTCTCCACCCCGGTCGGCAGTTGCACCCGCGTATCGCGCGGAATGGACAGCAAAGTCGCCTGTTTCGCGCCCGGTTCCAGATGCGCCACGATCAAAGTGTCGGTGTTCATGCCCAGCCTGCGCTGTTCATCGGCCGACTCCGGGTCGCGGTCCATCCCGATCAATAACACGTTGACCGGCTCACCCTCGACCAGCGGCACGGTCGCCGCCGGGCGCGAGACCACTTTGCGCTCCAGAAAGAAGCCGTATCCGGCTAAGCCGGTCAAGCCCATCACGATCAGAAAAATTGCAAAGACCAGCAAAAAGCGCCCGATGCGCAGCTTCTTTTTTGGCTTGGGCTGCGGCTTGACCTGTTTGCTGTAGGATTTGCCCTGGTATGCCATGCTTCCATCCCCTTATTGCCCATTGCCTTGCCTAAAATCAAAACAGGCACTGCGAAGTGTTCACAGTGCCTCCTGTTTTTATTGAATGGTGTACGTGCCGCGCACCATGACATACGGATCGTTGGCCACCGCTTTGATCCCGCGCCCGTCATTGCGCGGTACGAGGATCAGGTGGTTGCTCGGCACGGCTGCGCCGTCCGCCAAGTCGGTGCTGGTCGACACGTCAGACAAGCCGCCGGAAGAAGAAGCGATCGCCGCAGCAGTGCCGGAGCGAACGATGATCTCCGTGCCTTCGCCGCCTTTCAGCGTCTGTCCGGTCCGCAGCTGAATGACCTTAAAGGTATCGACCCCGGAGACGGGAGTGGTGCTGCCGCCGGTAGTGCCGCCCGTGTTACCGCCGGTGTTGCCGCCAGTGCCGAGGCTTGCGATCTTCGAATCGACATAGCTCTTCGTGACGATCGGGTCGTCAGCAGAACCCGGCGTGGAACCGGTGTCAGCCTGACCGATCTGTCCGATCATCACCCCGACTGCGAGCGTCAATACCATGGTGCCTGTAAAGGCGATGCGTCTCTTCATCTCTGTGAGTCCTCCATCCACTACTGTATCTATGGCGACTCACTTCGACAAAAAAGTACCCTTTTCCTGCCAGACCCGAGACCTATTTCGACCCTTTGACGCGGTTTTTGTCGGACAAAACGGTGATCACAAACTGCGGCAAAACGAGCTGCCGTTTCCAGCGGCTGGGCTGGGCGAGCAGGCGGTAGAACCATTCCAGACGCATGTTCTGCCAGATTTTCGGCGCGCGCTTGACGGTCCCGGCAAAGATGTCGATCACGCCGCCGATGCCGATCATCACCGAAGCGCCAAGCTCCGCCTTGTGTGCGGAGATGAACAGCTCCTGGCGCGGCATGCCGAGGCCGACGAGCAGCAGCGACGGGCCAAACGCTTTGATCTCGCGAAGGATAAACGCGGTGTCTTCGTCTTTGAAATAGCCGTCATGCCCGGCCACGCGCAGGCCGGGGTGCTTTTGTTGCAGGTTGGCGACGGCCAGGCGGTTGGAATACTGGGACGCGCCCAGCAAAAAGACGCCGAGGCCATTTGCAGCGGCGTGTTCGATCAAGGCGGACGACAGCTCAGCGCCGGTGACGCGGTCGTGGAGCTTGGTGCCATAATACTGCGACGCCCAGACGGCGCCGATGCCGTCCGGGGTCACAAGGTCTGCCTCGTGGAGCAGTCGCATCACGGTCTCATTTTGCTGCGCGATCATGACGATCTCCGGGTTGGCTGTGATGATATGTTGGGGAGCATCCCCGTTTGTCATCGCCGTCTGCAGACGGGCGACGGTCTCGTCAAATGTCAGGGTGGAAAAAGGCACACCTAAAATGTTTACCATCTATGCATTCCCTCGCCTCAGTTGATCCAAAACGCCGTGGATGCGCTGGCGCTCTCCGTCACCTACGAAAAAGTACCAGAGCTGGTCCTGGTCGGAGATGCGGTTGACGCCGTCGATCTTCAGCGTTTTGATCTGTTCCGGTTTGTTATAGGCGTAGGACATCACCAGACGCACCCACTCGCGGGGCGGAACGTCTGTCTTCACATGTTCGCCAACGATGTCGGCCAGCTTGAACATGCGACCCCAGTTGTCCGGTTTGCCTCCTTGTTGAATCATAGCACGAATCACCTGCTGCTGTCTGCGCATGCGTCCCGTGTCCGCTTCGGCGTCATTGCGGAAGCGGGCGTAGTCGAGCGCCAGTTTGCCGCTGGAGAGCTTTTGGCCTTGGGCGATGTGGATCGCGGTGCCGTCGGTCGGATCGTCGTAGTGCATGGTCTTTTCGGCTTTCAGGTCGAGTCCGCCGATCTTGTCAACCACTTTGCGGAAGCCTTCAAAGTCGACCAGCACGGTGTGATCGACCGGCACGCCGATAAAATCCTGCACGGTGCGCTTGAGCAGAGCCAGCCCGCCCCAGCTCATCGCGTGGTTGATCTTCGTGTACCCGTGCCCGGCCACATTCACATACGTGTCGCGCGGGATCGACAGCAGATGCACATTGCCCCCCGCTTCCGGCACCGTCGCCAGCAAAATCGTGTCTGCCCGCGCCTGCTCCCCCCTCTGCCGCGAGTCGACGCCGAGCAGCAGGAAAGTCTCCACCTTCTTCGACTTCTTCTCCGCGAGCGCCTGACGGCGGACAGAGGAGGCCTTCGGCCGATCGGGCTGCATGCCGGGTTGACCGGACTGAGCACCCGTTTGATCGCTTGTCTGATTGCCGTTCTGACTGCTTGACAGGTTGTCTGTTACAGCGTTCGTATTCCCTTGTTGTATTGAATCAGGAGGCGGATTGCCTCCTTGGAGATAATGCAGATACTGAGTTGAATTGTCGCTGAGCGAGAACTGTTGGGCCTCGCCCGCTAAATGGGATGGATCGGGCTCGTATATTTGCGTTGCCACGCGGTAAAACTGGTAGAGTCCGCCTATTGTGAAGGCAACTGCAATACAGAGAACGACCCAACTGGCCATCCAGAAACGTCTCCGGTTTGGACTCCTTTTGTTCATCTCTGTCACTGCCCCTTTTTTCTGGTCTCCTCAATTAATATGGAGCAGGAACAGGCATTTTACCCGCAACATGTTTTGCCAGCGGAAGGGGCTGTCGGATGCTAGGTTTTGCTTTCCAACGGGGTAGCAAGCTGTTATACTAGTTCTGTATTTTCAGGCGTGAAATGGCAGATTTTGCCGCGCCCGACAAGTTAGGAAGTGACATGCTATGCCTCGCATTCTGGTATCCGGCTATTACGGATTTGACAATTTAGGGGACGACACCGTCTTGTACGGGATCATGTCCAGCATCCGCAAACGGCAGCCTGACGCGGAGATCATCGTGCTCTCCAACCAGCCTGACCGCACCGAAGCGCTTTTTGGCATCAAAGCGGTGAATCGTTGGAACTTCGGCGTCATCATCCGCGAGCTGATGAAGTGCGACATGCTCGTCATGGGCGGAGGAAGCCTGCTGCAGGACGTCACCGGCGGCCGCAGCATTCTCTATTATCTTGGGATCTGCAAACTGGCTCAGTTCATCGGCAAGCCGATCGTCTTTTATGGACAAGGCATCGGGCCGATCACCAAGCCGTTCTCTGAAAATTTGATTCGCCGCGTCGTCAACAACGTCAACCTGATCACCGTCCGCGATGAGAAGTCCCGCCAGGACCTGCTCCAATACGGCGTGACCAAACCGGAGATCTACGTGACGGCCGACCCGGCATTTGCCATCGACCCGGAACTTTTTTCAAAAGACGCCGGAGCGAAGATGTTAAAGGAATTCGGAGTAAAGACGAGCTATTTGGGCGGCATCAAGAAAGTCGCCGGGATCGCCATCCGCAACTGGCCGTCGAATAATACGTACTATAAAGTGCTGGCAGAAAATGCGGACGCACTCGTTCGCGACGGCTGGCAGGTCGTGTTTATCCCGATGCAGTACCCCGGCGACGTCGGCGCTTCGCAGCGCGTGCTGTCTTATATGAAAGAACGGGCTGTGCTGCTCAACCGCCAGTTCTCGTTCCGCGACATCGCCAACATCATCGCCAACAGCGACCTGATCATCGGGATGCGCCTGCACTCGCTGATTCTCGCCGCACACTGCGGCGTGCCGTTTGTGTCCTTGTCGTACGATCCAAAGATCGACCGCTTCGTGCAGCGCGTCGGCTACGACTATGAGATCGATTCGGTCAGCACCGTCACCTATGACTCCCTGCGCGCCCGCATTCTCGACTGCATCGAGAACATGGAGCATTACGAAGTGATGATGCAGCCACACGTCGAAGCCTTGCGCCAGGAAGCGGAAACGAGCGGGGAACTCGCCGTCGGCCTGCTTGGCAAACGCAAGAGCCAGCCGCAGCGCGCCTGATCCCAATTTTTATTCCAGTTGAAAATTTACAGTTGTTAAATCAGCTGGAATCTTCTAAAATAAGGGTATGGCAGATTAATTGAAAGGACGATTAAGGCCCATGCAAATTCACTTAGAGGAAATTGAGCGTTGTCGGCAGCAATTGGAAGAGGTTGTGTCGAGACACCAAGGGAATCTACTTCATCCGATCGTCCTCCAAGCCAGCCAACAGCTCGACACGTACATTGTGAAGTACCAACACTTCAAACATAATGGCATGACCAGCCAAAGACAGCATACGTTCAGTCATCAATAGCAAACCTCCGCCTGCGCAAGCCGGAGGTTTTTTCTTTATCAGGGGAGGAACCGGGAAAACATGAAAAAGATCCTGTTCATCGCAGCCGCTATCATTGTATTGAATTTCTTTTTAATCGCCGGGGAAGACGAAATGACGGCCAGCACGTACGCACAAGTCATCGTGACCTACAAAACGCCGTGCGGTGAAGAAAACCCGTGCCAAATCACCGTGCAAAACCAAATGGGGCAGCAAACAGAAATCACGGTGGAACAAAACGTCTGGAATCTGATCGAGCCGGAAACGGCGTACATCGTCAACTACACGCAGGAAGGCAATGAGCCTGCCGTGCTGACTTCGATCGAAAGAGCAGTGGTGACGCAAACAACGTCGTTATAAGCGCACAGCAAAAAAGAGAGGGGATCTGCTCCCCTCTCTTTTTGTGTGCCGTGATTTACTTCAGCGTTGCCATCTCGGAGGATTGATCCCAGCCGACAGTGAGGCCAAAGAAGTCGCCGAGGGCGCGGAGCGGCACCATGGTGCGGTCGCCGATCGTTTGCGCCGGGACGTCGAGCTTGACTTGCTTCCCGTCGACGGTCGCCACGTTGTTGCCGAGCTTCAAGGTAACTTTCTTGCCGTCTTTGTTGATCAGGGTGACCGTTTTGGTCTTCTCCTCCCAGAGCACTTGCGCGTCAAGCGATTCGCCGATCGCGCGCACCGGTACGAGGGTGCGGCCGTTTTTGACGACCGGTTTGACGTCAAACGCCGGCTTTTCGCCTTTGACGTAGACTTTTACGCCTTTGTCGCCTTTTTTGACGAGCTTCTTGGAGAGCTCGGTGTAGACTTCTTCGTTGTTGTAGTCGAGCTGCAGCGCGCGCTCCAGGGTGGAAACGGCCGCTGCGGTGTCGCTGAGCTGGTCTTGGGTCTCAGCGAGGACAATCAGGTCTTCCGGAGCTGCTTCGCCAACTTCTTCTTTTGCTTTCAGAGCTTCTTCGATCGCCAGCAGTGCATCGCGGTCAGACTGGGAGCCGTTTTCAGTCTTCGCCCAGAGGGTCAGCTGTGCCAGCTTCTCCTGCAGGTTGCCGACTTTCTTGCCGGACTCGAGGTGTTTCAAGATGTTCTTGATCTTGTTCGACCAGCCTTTTTTCTTGCCTTCGATCTCACCGCAGGAGAGCGTGTTATCATCATCGTCAGAATCGCCGGTGGTCACGCCGCCCTTGGAGTCTTTGCCGGAGTTGCCTTTGCCGTTCGAGCCTTTGGAGCTGTTGCCTTTGCCGTTCGAGCCTTTGCTTACTTGCGAAACGGTGGTGCCGTCGTCGGTAGTGCCGCCATCATCGGTAGTGCCACCGTCGTCAGTCGTGCCGCCGTCGTCGGTGGTGCCGCCATCATCAGTGGTGCCACCATCATCGGTGGTGCCGCCATCGTCTGTGGTACCGCCGTCATCTTCACCTGTATCGGTATCATCATCAGAACCGTCATCGTCCTGATCGTCATCATCTTGCGGTTCGCACGCACTGGTCGGCGGGGTGGTTGCATCGTCCTCGCCCGGCGTGGTCGGTTCGGTGGTAGTGGTGCCGCCGTCATCGGTGGTCGGCGGGGTGGTGGTGCCATCTTCAGCCAGTGCAGCCACCGGTGCGGTGGTCAGGGCTACTGCGGTCAGCAGTGCGATAAAGGTAGACTTTTTCATACGAATTACTTCCTCCTTTTGTCGTGTACGGATCAATAAGTGCGTTTGCCGAACATTCGGCAGCCCGGCTGCCATCGCATGAATTCATGCTTTAGGCCCGTGGCTTTGCGCCCTTGCCTTTCGGACAAGTTTGCCAGTAGGGGAATATAGTACTACTAATGGATCTAGTATAATAAGAAAAGGACCTCTTTGACAGAGGTCCTAAGAACTATTTAACGAATTGCTTTAACGTTTATGATCTCCACGCCCAAAATTTTGTTTGTCTCCGGGAATTGGTCTTTGCCGTTCGTATCGGTCTTCCACACGTTCAGGAACGCAAACTCCCCGAACGAATCATACAGCGCCACGCCGGCGTATTCGATGCGCTTGCCCGCTTCGGTCACCGGAACGTCCGGCTCCATCGCGAGGAACACGATATCTTCCGACGGGTCGCCTTCGCCGACCGCATCTTGCACAATCGCGCCTTCCAGACGGCCGTCCTTGTAAATGCGCAGCGTATGCGCGCCCGGCGTCAGGCTGAACATCTTCCACTGCGAGCTGTTTTGCCCCAGCACCGAGAACGTGCCTTTAAACTGGCTCGTCACGTTCAGCGTCACTTCCACGCCTTGGCTCGACTCCTTCAGCTCCTCGGCCAGCGTATCGCGAAACGCAGTGCCAAACTCGCTCATGCTCATCCCAAATTCACCGCGGAAGTTCGCATCGGGCGACCCCGTCCCCGCAAAGCGCTTCAGGTAGGCCTTCAGTTTCTCTTTCCCAAACTTCTCCGTCAGCTCCTGCACCGCCATGTAGTCCTGCAGCTCCAAGTTGTACGTCGCCTCACCCAGCGCGACCAGCTTCGAGTAGCTGCCGTTGATCAGCGGACGGTACGAACCGTCATTCAACGCGCCGAGCACCTCATCGCGGGACAGCATGTCCTGACGGTCGCGCAGCACCTGCGGCCCGTTTTCAAACGCGATGTCCAGCGAGGCCTGCCAAGCAAAGCCTTCATTCACCCAGCTCGGCAGATCCGCATCATTTTGGTTGAACAGCACATGCGCCAATTCATGCGCGATCGTCCGCACGCGCCCGTAATCGGACTCCTGCTTGTGCAACGGAATCACGATCGTATCGCCGTATGCCACACCGTTCGCCCATTCCACCAACTGCGCCGCTTCGGTCGACGAGGCGTCCGTCTCACGCATCAGCGCGGTCTTGTAACCCCCATCGCTGTTCGACAGGTAGATCCAGACCGGCCCGTCAAACGTGTACCCGGCCTGATTTTGCACCTTTTCCACGATCTGCTTCTGGATGATCTCCTTCTGCACATTGTAGACTTGGCCTTCGACCAGCTTCACGTCGCCGCCGATCACGCGGACTTGCGGCGCGTTGACCGACGTGATGTCGACCACTCCCGCCGGGTCCCACTCGACCCCGTTGCCAAACGACTCGTTGATAAAGCGCACCGGCACCATCGTGCGGTCATTGACCAGTTTCGCCGGCACGTCGAGCGTCACCGTCTTGCCGCCCACGGTCGCCGTCTTCTTGCCGATCGGCAGGCGGATCGTCACGCCGTCCTTCTTGCCGACCACCGTCGATGTTTTCGCTTCCCACGTCACTTCCGCCCCGATGCTTTCAAAAATCATCCGGAGCGGCACCAGCACGCGTCCACGGTCATTGATCGGTTTTACATCAAACGGCAATTTCTCGCCGTCCACATATACATCCGGCTGCGAGATCGTGCCCGCATGCGCCGGTTGGTTGCTGCCAATCGTCAGTACAGCCAGGCCCAGCACGGTACCGGCCAGCAATTTCGTCCACAAGTTACGCATAAGTCACGACTCCTCTCTCCACTCTATCATCCTACCTGTTCAGAAAGGAGAAAGGCAATTCACAAAGATTGGAAAAAGGATGAAAAAAAGAGCCTCTGCACGAGACTCCTTCCGTTTACCTCATATATACTTTTCGTTTCAAAAAGAAGATGACGATCCCGATCAGCACCCCGAGCCACAGCGTCACGAGGCGGATCAACAGCGTGATCGACACGGCGGTGCCTTTGGCGAGGCCGAAGTACATAAACATCCCGGTCATGCTGCCTTCCGCGATGCCCAAGCCCCCCGGCAGCATCGACAGTGCGCCTGCCACCGTGCCCAGCGAGAAGATAAACACGACATGCGTAAGTGTCAGCCCGAGGTCGAGGTTCACGATCAGCACATACAACGAGATGCACTCCATAAACCACGCGATCACCGACAACACCGTCGCGAACAACAGCGGCTTCCAGCGCAACAGCTCAAACGTGCTCTCATAGAGCGTCAGCATGCTGCCTTTATGCTTCGTCAAAAACGGCAGCCGTGCCAGCCAGTCGATCACTCGCAGCGAGATCCCTTTCGACTGCAAAACCAGCGTGATCAACAACAGCCCGCCCAGCACGATGAAAAAGGCCAGCTTGCCAAACGCAAACAAAGAGATCCCCACCCCGACCAGGCAGAGCATCGCAAACAGGTCGGTCAGCCGGTCGGTAAACACGGCCGGCGCCGAGCGCGCCATCTCCACCCCGGCCGTATTTTTCAGCAGGTACGACTTGAGCAGTTCACCGAGCTTGCCCGGCGTGATCGACATCGACAAGCCGATGAAATGAATGTTCAGCGATTCCTTCCACGGCACCTTGATCCCCAGCACCTGCAAAAAGAACTGCCATTTGAAAAATCGGACAAAATACGAGGCCAGCGTGGTCACCACCGCCAGCACGTAGGTGTACCACGAGATCGAGAAAATGACATCTTTCACTTCGCGCACATCGCCCCAGAGGAAAAACAGCACCGAGACGACCACCCCGACCATGACGCCGGTGATGATGCGCGAAGTGAGCTTCTGCCCTTTCCCCGCCATCAAATCCTGCGATTTTGCTTTCATCCGCCAACTCCGCTTACAGGCTCAAGCGCTTGAAAATGCGCTCCGGCACCGATTTGATGATCAGCATGATATAGCGCCAGAAAAACGGCGTGTACGCCACGTCGACTTTTTTCTGGATCATCTTGTAGATCGCTTTCGCCACATCTTCCGGCTTGGCAACCAAAAACATGCCCGGCTGCCCAAACGTCATTTTCGTATCAACAAAGCCCGGCTTCACCGTCGTCACGCTGACGTTCGACTTGCTCAAGCGGTTGCGTAAGCCTTGCAGGTACAAGGACAGGCCTCCTTTGGCCGACCCGTACATGAAGTTGCTCTGGCGTCCTCTGTCGCCTGCCACCGAAGACAGCACGCAGAGGAAACCTTCCTTTTTCGATTCAAAGTAGTTCGCCGCGATGTTCAGCATCGACACGGCGGAGAGATAGTTGGTCTCGATCACGCGCCGCGCTTCGGCAAACTCATTCTCGGCGCGCTTCTGGTCGCCGAGGTAGCCGTACGCCAGCACGATCCCGTCGATCTCCCCCGCCGCTTCCAGGCAGTTCGTGAAAAAGTCGGCGTGGCCGTCATAATCCAGCGCATCAAAACGGTGTACCGTCACTTCCACTCCGTGGCGGATGTTGATGTCCTGCGCGATCCTCTTCAGTTCTTCCACATCGCGCCCGGCGAGCAGCAGATTGTGCTCCTTTTCCGCAAAATGATAAGCGAGCGCCTTGGCGATGCCCGATGTTGCGCCCAAGATCAGTACGTTTTTCATCGCGATTCCTCCACAATCCCGAGTCTCCGCGCCTGTGAGGAGGAGAACACGTTCTTCGGATCGACACTCCCTTTGATCTCCTGAAACTTGCCAAGCGTCGGATACATCTGCGCAAATGTCGCCGGGTCAGCCTCCGAATCTTTGGCGAGGTAGATGCGGCCGCCGTGGGCGATCACCATCTCGTCGAGTTCGCGCAGGAACGGGAACAGCCCCTCGTCATGCACCGGGATGTCCAGCGCCAGCGTGTAGCCTTTGAACGGGAACGACAACAGCCCGCCGTTCTGCTCCCCGGAGCTCTTCAGCACGGCGAGGAACGACGAACGGCCCGACTCGCTCAAGCGCTTCAGCATCTCGGTCAGGCCGGCACGGCTCGTCTCCGGCGGGAACACCGCCTGATATTGCACGAAACCTTTCTTGCCATACGCCCGGTTCCAGTTGTGAATGCTGTCCAGCGGGTAGAAAAACGTGTCATAGTCGACGATTTTCCCAACTGCATCTTTATTCAAAATGTTGTAATAGCCAAAATTAAACGCCCGGATCGACAGCTGGTTCAGCACAAACGGCGGGAAGTTGAACGGCACGTTCAGCTTGGGCTTCTTCTTGATCCGCAGCGGATCGGCCTGCTTCACTTTCGCAGCGGGCGCGTGGTTGCCAAGCATCAGCACGGAGCGGCCGAGTTGGTCGCCTTTGGACAGGCAGTCGATCCACGCCACCGAGTACTGGTACTTGTCGTTCGTCTCGGCAAACAGTTCAAACGCATGATCGAGGTTCTTGGCTTTGATATAGTCGACTTCGATGTACGCCGACTCCACCGGGATCAGTTTAAAGCGGGCCGACAAAATCACCCCGGTCAGGCCAACGCCGCCGATGGTCGCGTGGAACAGGTCGGCATTGTCCTCCGGCGAGCAGTTGACGATCTTGCCCGACGCGAGCAGCAGTTTCAGATCGAGCACATGCTCGGAGAACGTGCCGTCGACATGGTGGTTCTTGCCATGCACGTCATTGGCGATCGCGCCGCCGACGGTGACGTATTTTGTGCCCGGCGTGACCGGCAGGAACCAGCCGCGATGCAGGAAATGGTCGATGATCTCTGCAAACGACACCCCGGCCTCGCACTCCAAAATGCCCTGCTCCTCGTCAAAATGCAAAAAGCGGGCAAACTGCGTGTGCAGCAAAACGCCCGATCCATCGTTGAGCGCGGTGTCGCCGTAGGAACGGCCTAAGCCCCGCGAAATATAGTTCCGTTCTGCTCCCGCCGCGATCAGGTCGGTGATGTCCCGCACCCGGTCCGGCCGATACACGTGGCAGACTTCCGCCGGATGGTTGCCCCAGCCGGCGATCAGACTTTCTTTATGCTTCAGCATCGATTGTTGTCCCCCAAGGATTACTCAAAATACTTCAAAATCACCACGACCGCCAGCCCGTACAGGAGCACTGTGACCAGAATGTGCTTGTCCTGAAACAGGTCGCGCTCCGGTTTCCCGCCCTTTTCCTCCATAAAGATCAGGTACAGGTAGCGGAAGATGCCGTAGATGACCAGCGGAATCGTCCACATCAGATGAATCGTGCGCCCCGAGGTAAACGTGAACAAGGCATAACTCATGATCGTCGCCGTGATCACGATCGAGTTGAGCTGGTTGAGCAGCTCCGGCGAATAGCTCTCCAGCACTTTGCGGTGCGAGCCTTTGTTGTTTTGCAGGAGCAGCAGTTCATGGCGGCGTTTCGAGATCGCCAGGAACAAGGCGAGCAGCATCGTGCAGAGCAGGAACCACGGGGTAAACGGCACCCCGATCACCAGCGCCCCGCCGATCGCCCGAAACACAAATCCAGAAGCGATGATCATCACGTCGATGATCACAACGTGTTTCAAACGGAACGAATAGGCCACATTGACCACAAAATAAAAGAACAGCAACGCGCCAAACAACGGCTCCAGATAGAGCGCCAGCGCGATCGACGCCACCAGCAGCACCAAGCCAAAGGTCAGCGCCAGATAGGGATTGAGCGCGCCTGACGCCATCGGGCGATACCGCTTCTCCGGATGCTGGCGATCCGCTTCGCGGTCGACAAAGTCATTTAAGATATACACACATCCCGACACAAAGCAGAACAGGAAGAACCCGACCACCGAGCGGAGCAGCAGATCGACATTGGCGACCTGAAAGGAAAAGATCAGCGCCGCAAAAACCAGCAGATTTTTCGTCCATTGCTTCGGACGGAGCTGCTGGAACAGCAGCATCATCACGTTCGCATCGGCGCGAACCGCTTCTTGTTTCAATTCTGACACCTCCAAGATGACACGCCGCGCCAGATGAAGCTCACCGCCAGCACGGCACAGACAGCCAGTAAAAAGAGCACCGGGAAATTATAGCGCGCCTGGCCTTCGAAGACAAAATAGATCAGGATAAAATAGCTCACATTCACCGTCGGCAAGATCATCCCCACCGGCAGTTTCTCCTCGCGCCGGAACAACGACCGCACGACCGGGATCGCCGCCAGCACCACAAAGGCAAACGCCAGCCCGTTCATGCTGTTCAGCAGCGCGTCCGACACCGCCCGAAACGCTTTCAGATCGCGCTCCAGTTGAATCGTCCACTGCGGTACGCCCGGATAGAGCCCGTTCATCGCCCAAGAGCCGATGTCCCACGCCCCGTTAAAGAACGTCGTCTGCACGCGCAAGATGCCGAGTTTCGCAAATTCCAGCGGATGCGCCAAGATCCAGCCTTTGCCTTCCGCCTTCAGCAGCGGGTCGAGCTCATAGGCCAATTTTTCGCTGCGCTTGCCGTGTTGCAGAATCTCGTCGATCTGCGCGCGCAGCTCCGGCGACGCCGCCGCGTCTTTCAGCGGCATCCAGCCTCCATTCACATTATTGGCATTGTTATTCAGGTATAATACATAGCCCGAGTTATACGAGACCGGGATGAACGCGTCATATTTCTGATAGTTGCGGTACGTCCACGGCGCAACCGTCACCGCCATCAACAAAGCGGTGGTCAGGACAAAGGCCAAGGTTTCCTTGAGATTCTTTTCACGAAGATAATGCACCGCAGCCGCCACGACCGGGTAGACGAGAAACACCGGCTTGGTCAATGCGGCCAGTCCGATGAAAATGCCGAGCAACGGCCAGCGCACCCATTTGTTGAACGTGGCCAGCTGCAAGTAGATCACAGCGGCAAACAAAAACGCCATAAACACTTCCGCCCCGATCACGCTGACATACGCGATATAGTTCGGTAAAAAAGCGGTCAATGCGTAGGCCGCGATGGAAAGTTTCCAGCTTTTCGTCAACTTTCGAAAAATCGGATAAGCCAAAAACAAGGTCAAGGTCGACAAAATCACATTAAAAGCCTTGCCCCACAGTACCGACGTCTCCCCGATCAACTTATAAAACAGGCCCAGCGCCGTCGGATAGCCCATGCCTTGGAACGCAATCGCTTCGCCTTGGAAGGAATGGCCGTAGCCGGTGGCAATGTTGACGGCGATCTCATGATAGGTTTGAAAATCATAGACCGGCGTATTGGGAATCTTCAAGACCCAGAGGATGCGCAAGGCAACCGCCGCGATCATAATGACCACAAACAAGATCAGTTCTGTTCTGCCCAACTTGAAAGTCGGCTTTGATGCTTTGTTTGGCTCGATAGTCTTCATATGTAGAGTCCTTTTCTTCCTATTCTACCCAATTTTCTGAAAGTCCGCAAAAAAAACCGCCGAGAAACAGGTTCCCCGGCGATGTAACAGTCAGCGATTATTCATAAATGAAATGAGAGCAGCAATCTTCCTCGTCACTCGACACCGTGACATTCGGAAACATACACCTGTACACCGAAATTAGTCAGCGATCGGAGTGGTGATCGAAGATTGAACAACTGTGTCCAAGACAGGTGTGGTAATGGATGCTTCGTGAGAAGTTTGGTTCACGAAAGCTACGCCAAGTGCCAATACCGCCAGAACGGAAAAGATCACTTTTTTCACAGGTAAAGCCCCCTCACCCTTAGTCCTTCCCTCATAGTGGAAGTCATTTTTTGCATATACTCGCTCGCTTTGTCTAACTCGCCCCGCGACTCGTAGATGCTTACAATATGAGAATAACACTTGGAGGCCTCGACGTGCAAGCCGTATTTTTCAAAAAGCGCGACAGAACTTAACATATACTCCAATGCTCTTTCAAAGTTTTGAAGTTCTTGGTACATCACGCCCATCGTGCGGTAGACGAATGCACGCTCACGATGTTCTTTGCCCAGAAGTTCCAAGGCACGGAAGCACCATTTTTCGGCTTCTTGATAGTTCTTTTTGCGGAAGTAGACTGTCCCGATCTCCCCGTATACGTTGGCAACGAGGTCGGTTTCGTCCATCGCTTTGAACTCTTCGGCGCACTCTTCGAACTGTGTGATCGCTTCGTCATACTGACCGAGTTCGTATTGCAGAATGCCGTAGTTTTTCTTCGCGACAACTTCATCGTAGCGGTTGTTGACGCTGCGGAACATGGTGATCGCGGTGCGGGTGGTATCCGCAGCTTGGGAATATTCGTTCATATGGTAGTAAGCGGTTGCAAGCGCCGTATAGGTTCGCCCCATCTGGAGCAGGTTCGGCGTGCCTTGCAGCGCGGTGATCGCTTTTTTGTAATACTCGATCGCTTCCTGTACCTCCCCCAGGTACGCAAGCGTTGCCGCAAAGTTGTGGTAGAGCGAACCACGCGAAGAGTTGTCGAACGATTCGCTTTTCGCAAGTTCTTTCATCGCTTGTTGGAAATAGTGTTTCGCCATGACATAGTCATGCTGTTCCATCTTGGCGCGGCCCAACCAGCGCAGCAGTTCAACCGCATGCGAACGGTCTTTGTCGAGCGCCACTTCTTCCAGCATCGATTCGAGCAGACGGGTAGCGTTGTCGAATTGCTTGGCATAAATATACGCCGAAGCGAGCTCTTTGCGCACTTCGTTGCGGTCAACAGCCGGCTCGTCAGCCAAACCTTCCAAAACCTGAATCGCTTTGTCATATTGTTTAGCGGAAATCAAAGACTTCGCCAGCTTGTGGCGAGTGTCATGTTCCAGTTTATCCTGCATATCCATCAAAAACTGGTCGATTGGCACGTCCAGTTTGCGCGAAATGCCTTCCAACAGTTTGAAGGAAGGATTCGCCTTGTCGCTCTCGATCTGTGAAATCATGCTCGGAGTAACAAGACCCTCTGCCAACTCGGTTTGCGTGATCCCCTTGCGCATGCGCCATTCCCGTATCTTTTGCCCCAGTGTCTTATTCATATCCGTTCCTCCCCCAGGCGGTCTATCATTCACGAAGTAGTTTACTTAACGTTAATCTTATACGATGCTTACGATAAATAAAAGTATATAATGCACATTCTGCCCACATTTTCGAAAGGCAAACCAACTTTACGCAAAATCGGGCTGTTCCCTTCGTGGTTTCAGTAATGAAATTCCGTATCCCACGACCAATGGCAGAACGAAGAAAATGGTGGCCGAAACGGCTTGAACAGCCTCTCCGGACAGGAACAAAGGAATGCACATCAGCACCGTATCGAACGTCACATGCGCAAAGATCACCGTCTCCAGTCCATAATGCAAGTAGCAATAGCCGATGATTACCCCAAAGATCGTCAGCTCGATGAACCGGGTGTAGATTGGGTAGATCGGATAAAGCGAATGTCCCAGCGCCCAGACCATCGCCGGGAGCAGCGCGGCGACGAAAGAGTATTTGAGGTAGCGTTTCAGGAACGTCACTCCGAACAGACGGTAGGTGATTTCCTCGGAAATACCGGCGAACCACGCCAAGAGCGGAAACAGGGCGGGCACCCACATGTTGGCGGGCGACATCGAGAGGTCATTTTCATACCAGACCCCAAAATAGTTCTCTCCTATAAAGTAGAACAATCCTTGGAAGCCCATCCAGGCAAACGCCAGCGCATACCCGCGTTTGGCGGCGGAGCGCATGCGGTCACTCCATTCCGGGTCACGCCGGTTCAGCCAGAGCGACGGTTTGACTTCGCGCACCAGCATGCCGCCGGTCATCGTCAGCGGATAGTTGCTCGCCCCGATCCAGACCGAGGTGACGACCGCGAGTCCAATCGCCAGTGCGCCGGTCAGGAGCAGGCTCATCATGCCGCCTTCGTCGAGGGCCTGGGCGCGGAGCAGAGGCCATTGGTTGACGTTGCTCACCGCGTAGAGGACGAAGACGAGCAGGGACAGTCCTAGGCTCGACCAGTAGGGGCGCTTCTGCTGGAGCAGGAACAGGAAGACAAACGCGAACACCAGCAGCAGGAACGACCCGAGCAGGCTGACTCCGGTCAGGAGCGCAGCGTACAGCGTCTGCCGGTCATGCCATTCGGTAAACGCGTCGGGGACGTAATAGGCGGTGGTCACTTCGGTGACTTGTGCGCCGTTCAGGTACACATCGTAGTAGAGCTCCGATTCGCCGACTTTGTACTTCGTGTCCTGCCAGGAGAAGCTCAAGGAGTTGGAGCGGTATCCCTCGTCGCTTTCCAGCACTTCCGCTTCGTCGAGCATCTCCTCTTCTGTGGTGAGCAGTTCCAGGCGCGACAAGTCGACGCCAAGCTCTCGGAGGGCTTGTAGAGCTTTCTGCAAGCCGGCTTTTCCGGTGATTTCCGTATTCGTATCAAGAGCCGGACGGTAATAGCCCAGCACCTTGCCGCTTTTCAGGTCATGGTAGGTCTCATAAGTAAAAGCTTCTGTACCGCGCTGCGCTTGCTCGTTGTAGAAAATCACGTGCCAATAGGTGACGGGCGCGTTGTCGGGCGCTTGCTTCTCAAACGCTGTATGCAAGTCCTCTTTGCTGAGGTAGCCGTCCATGCTTTCCGCGCTTTCCATCACCGCGCTGACTTTGTATTTGGACAGGTCGATGTTTTCTTGCTTCCAGGTAGCTTGAGCCTTGAGGATCACGTCGTCGCGGGAGAGCATTTTCCACTCCTGCGCCGCGAACAGATCTTGCCAGGAGAAGACGAAATACATGATCAGGCCCAAGATGCCAAGTATCCATAAAAGGCGGTCGCCCCGCTTTTTCATCCCCATGCTGTTCCTCCTCGATCTTGTTTCTTATCTGCCAGTGTATACCATCGGCTGGCTCCGCATTCTTGCTGTTTCACATCACGTGGTACTGTGCTGCGAGACCTTCCAGCCACCAGCTCAGTCCAATCACCGCTGCAACGATCGGCACCAACGCCCGCGGGGATGTCCACAGATAGCGCAGCACGTACGCCGCCAATAGAATGATGAACGGCATCGCGGGCAGTTGGTAGCGGGTCTGCACGAAGAAGATGGAGATCGTGCCGAGGAAATACCCGGCGATCAGGACGGGCAGCAGCGCTTGGCGATCCCGCCAGCAGGCGAGGACTGCGCCGACCAGTCCCAGCGACATCAAGGTCCATTGATAGCGGGCTAGAAATGGCTTGGAGTACAACGGGATGCGGTACCATTCGTAAGGGTCGGCGATCCAGTCTTTGTGTGCAGACAGGTACATCTGGAACCGCTGCCAAGTCAAGCCGGCAAATTGGCCAGGGTTGTTGAGTATCCATGCTTGGCCTGCGTCTTTCATGATCGCGTCCCGTTCAGTGTCCGACTTATCGCCGGCCATCGCGTTATGAAAAGCAGGGAGGTCGTAGATCTTCTCGGTAAAAATGCCGTCCGCATAGTCGTTGTTGCCGATCAGCAGGTTGAGCCCGGCGGTGGTGTCGATGAGGACGAACTGTTGTTGTTCGATCGCATTGCGGATCGTCCACGGTGCGATCACCGCCGCCATGACCAGCGCCATCAGCCCAAGCCGCCCCCAAGTCGGGCGGGGCAGGCGGACCGTCTTGGCGGCCAGCATCAGCCAGATGACGGCGATAACCGGCAGCAGCAAGGCCACCGAGCGGGTCAGCGCGGCGAGGCCAAACAGGGCGCCTGCGAGGAGGTACCAAGAGAGCTTGCCGTCCTGTGCGCCGCAGAGAAAGGCGTACAGCGCGTATGTAAACAAGGCCAGAAAAAGCGACTCGGTCAGCAGCACACCCGAGTACCCGATAAACGGCACATACAGTGCGCCGATCAGCAGGGCGAGCAAAGCGACTTGGCTGTCAAACAAGCGCCGTCCAATCAAATAAATGGCAAACAGCGTCGCCACCGACAAAAGCGATTGCACGCCGTATACCATGCGGTATTTGTGTCCAAAGAGATCATACAAGCCGCCGAGAAACAGCACATACCCGGGAGCGCGATAAGTGGCGCCGTGTTCTTGGCCGGTCACAAACGTGCCTTCCTCCGCCAGCTTCACCGCCCGTTGGTCATAATCCCCCATATCCGAGATCGGTTTCACGTCCAGCCCGGAGATATATTCAAGCCGCATCCATAAGGAAACCAGCAAAACAAGTACGATCATAACCATACTCCAAGATGGTCTGCGCAACACCAAAGCCCACTCCCCTTCCACAGCAGATGTGGTACTTTTTGTAAGCATACCCTATTCCACACTTATTTCCAAGGAAATAAAAAACGCACCTGACGACAGGTGCGTGTCGAAAAAATGATTGATGCTCTTGATGCTCTTGATGCTCTTGATGCTCTTGATGCTCTTGATGCTCTTGATGCTCTTGATGCTCTTGATGCTCTTGATGCTCTTGATGCTCTTGATGCTCTTGATGCTCTTGATGCTCTTGATGCTCTTGATGCTCTTGATGCTCTTGATGCTCTTGATGCTCTTGATGCTCTTGATATTCGTAAAAAACTCTTTTATAAAAAATCTCTCCCCCGACAGGGGTCGTGTAAAAGGTCTCTTAATCCGCCTGAATAACAACAGCACCACTAACAGATTCAACTCCACCATCCAGTACAGTCTTCAACGCATCCACCGACAGATAGCTCACCCCGTTCCGCAAACGCACCTGCCCTTTCAAACCAGTATCGCGGCCCTCGACGAACACCTTGCCACTGCCCAGCTCAATTCGCACCGCATGACCCTCCAGCGTAAACTCGACGGAGTTGGTCTTCGCCACCCAGTTCACTTCCGAGCCAAACGCCTCCACCACATACCGCAGCGGCAGGAAATCCCGTCCTCCCTCAACCAAAAGCTTCGGCACATCTAGCAACTGGTTGCCATTCAGATTCCCCACACCGCCTTGCTTCTGCAGCGTCAAAGTCTGCACCCGACCCGGCAGCAAGTTCTGTACCCCGGCATTGACCATGACGCTTTGCGAAGTGAGACGAAGATCCGGCGACAAACCAACTTTTTGGATCGAAGTCCCATCCCCCAGCTCCCACGCATCGACCGACAGCTTCAGCACCCCGCCATTCGGCAGCGGAAACGGCTCCTGCATCGTCCCTTTGCCGTATGTCTGCGTCCCGATCAACGCCGCCCGTTCATTCACCTGCAACGCACCAGCCAGCATCTCCGACGCGCTGGCGGTGTGCTCATCGACCAGCACCGCCAGCGGCATCTCCTCCGTGCCCAGCTCATCCGCGCCAATCGCCTGCAAGCCGCCTTCCTCGTCATGCACCACCAGCAGATTGCCTTCCGTCAAGAAATGATCGGCAATCTCCAACGCCGGCAGCACCGACCCGCCGCCATTGCCGCGCAAGTCGAGCACGATGCCATTCGTCGACGTCGCCTCCAGCTCCGCATACGCCTCAAAAAACTCCTGCGACGTATTCCCGCCAAAGGTCAAGATGCGCAGATACCCCACACCATCGCCCAAGTCCTTCGCCGTCACGGTCGGCAGCGAGATCGCCTCCCGCACCACCATGACCTCACGCGGCGCTGCACTGCCCCGTGCGATGGTAACGACCGTCTCCGTCCCGGCCTTCCCGCGCAGCACCGCTGCCACGCTGTCCGCCGTTTTCCCGTTCATCGCCTGACCATCCACCGCGAGGATCACATCGCCCGCCTGCAGACCCGCCTTTTTCGCAGGCGACCCTTCATAGACCTCCGTGATCAACACCTCGCCGCTCTTGGCCGCATTCAGCGACGCCCCGATCCCCGCGTACTGGTTGTCGAGCGCCTGCATGAACTCCTCGTATTCCTCCGGTGTCATGTACGACGTAAACGGGTCCTGGAGCACGTCCAGCATCCCTTTGATCGCACCTTGCAGCACCTTGTCTTCATCCGGATGTGTATAATGACTGCCGACGAGCAACTGATACAGCTCCAGCAGCGTTTCAGCTCGTTCATCTGTCTCCGCCGACACCGCGCCCGCCTGTCCAAACAACAGCGACACGCTCAGCGCCGAAGAGATCAGCAATGGTTTCCAACGCATGAAAAAACCCCCTTTCCGACTCTATTCGAGCCAGACAGGGGGTTTCCTGCTCTGCGTCCTTACAGACGCTTCATTTTGCGCATTACTTTTTCGGTGATGATCGCTGCATCCGCACGGTTCAGGAACGCATGCGGGTCGAAGCGATAGGTCTTCTTCTTCTGCGAGCCGGTCAGCTTGTTTTCGATGCCGACGATGATGCCTTCCTTCGCCACGGCGGTGATCGACGATACTGCATAGTAGTCGACGGTGCCTGCGTCGGTAAACAGCTTCTGCAGGTTTGGAATCTCCTTGTTCGTATCCGGGTTGACCTTGAGGTTCATCGCCCGAGCGATCATGACTGCCGCTTGTTCACGGGTCAAGCTCTGGTTCGGAGCGAAGAGACGCGGGCCAACGCCGCGGATCATCCCGCGTTTCACCGCGGTCTCGATGTAGCGGTAGTCGTACAGCGAGCCTGCGATGTATTCCTTTGGAACGTCGTTAAACGTCGGGTTCAACGGGTCGTAGGACAACGGCAGATCCAGCATTTTGACCATCATCGTCGCGAACTCGCCGCGCGTGATGTTGTCATATACGCCAAATTCATTGTTGTTCTTCGGCAGCATGACGCCTTTTGCAAACATCGTTTCCAGATGGTTACGCGCATAGGAGTGGCCGATCACATCATTGAACGAATACGCATCATAGAACACCGCATAGTAGCCAAATCCGTCAAAGGAAGCGGTGACCGTCTTCTTGCCGGTGTCCACGACGCCGCCGAGGTTCTTCCACGTGTTGTTGTAGAAGCGCCAGATCGACAGCTTCGGCGCGGTGACGTTACGAATGTCTTCATTGTACTTTAACGTGATGTTGCCGCGCTGCGACGGTTCCATCCACTTGTTTGCGGTACGGGTGTAGAACTCATAGCCAACGTTGTACGGATGCTGGCCGTGTACGGTCGACCACTGGCTCGGGGTCACCGCATCGAAGTAACCTGCATCCACCCAGAACAGCTTGGATGCGTAGCCAAAGTGTGACGGAACGGACAGCAGGTCGGCTGCGATATCCATCGGCGAGATGTCGCGGATATCGCCGTCATCGTTGTACTTCTTCAAGGTGCGGCCGTCTGTGCGGTCCGCGATGCCAAACAGGATGTTCTGCGAGTCGAACAGGTCCACCGTGCGCGCATCTTGGCCCGGCGTGTTGTTGACTTGGCGCAGGAACGTATTTTTCGGCAAGGACAGGATCAGGTCGCTGTTGAACACTTTGACCGAACCGGCCTTCGGAATGGTGGTCTTAAACTGGCCGCCAATCGTGTTCGAAGCTGCATAGTTCACTTCAAACTCGCCGTCCAACTTCTGTGTGCCGCGCATGACGGTGAACTTGACCTTGTTGATGCCTGCCTTCATGTTGCGCAGTTCGTAGCGGAAGATATCGTCCGCTTCCTTCTGCATCGCTACTTTGCCGATCAGCACGCTGTCCGCGCCTTCTGCCTGGATCGCGATGTTCAAGAAGTTCTGGTTGACCACGCGCTCATTCGGCAGTTTCGGAGACAAGATGATGAACGGAGACAGCTCGCGGGTGATCGCCAGCGTCGAAGCGACGCTTGCGCTTTCCAAGTTCGCCTGAATCGTGATCGAGCGCAGGCCGCTGGACGGCAACAGGTGCTTGATCAGGCGCAGCGTGTAGCGGCGCTCCAGCGGATCGTACGAGTCGATGTGCAGCACGCGGTCGTCATCGGAGATGAGGGTGCCGGAGCTGTCATTCTCAGCGGTGATCAGCTGCGAACCGTCGACGGTGACAACCACTTCGTCAACGTTGGTCACGGTAAACAGGATGTCCGCTTCTTTCTCGTTGGTCACGTATTGCAGCGCGCCCGTGTTCTGGAACTTCAGATTCGGGTCATTGACCAGCGGAGACAGCGGATCATGCGGCACCGGCTTGATGTCGGTGATCACCGGCACCTGCTCGGAGAACAGGTAGACGGTGTAGGTCGTGGTGACCGGAACGCCGTTCGCGACACCCGACACGGTGATCAGGTTCGGGCCGTTGACGAGCAGCATGTCACTCGGCACGACAAACGTAAAGTTGCCTTGCGCGTCGATCGTCGTCGCCGGAGCCAGGTGGTCGATCAGGCGCACGGAGCGGCCGTTGATCTTCACCTGAACGGACGATTGGTCCGGGTCGCTGCCCGTGTTGTTGAAGTTGACCAGACGGCCTTTTAAAGTCGTGAATTTGCGCGGATCGTTCTCATCCGCCGGGTAGGTGCCGTTGGTGTTAAACACCTTGCCGTTGTACAGGTTGTTCAATTGAATGAACGGAGCCGGCACGTAGTTTACGCGCACCGTTTGCGTCTCTGTGCCGCCCGCCGAAGTGACGGTGACGGTCAAGACTTGCTCACCCGCCGGCAAATTGTTGATCTTGAAGGCAACATCGCCGTCATCGGTGAGCTTCTTGCTGTAGTTAAAGACAGCAGCCGGAACGGTCACGCCGTTTTGAGTGGACGACAGAGTGACGTCGGCGATGTCAAACGTATTCTCGATCTGCGCTTCCAGCCAGATCGGCAGCTCGAAGATCGTCGTGTTGTCTGCAAAGACGGTGCTGGAATCATACGTTACTTCGGTCGGTGTTTCCACCACGTTGTAGATCTGGTTCAGCGCCGAGATATAAGCGGTGTTCGCATTGCGATAGTTGAACGCGACCGGATAGCTCGCGTTCTGCGTGCCGTACGTGCCGCGCACGAGCAGTCGCCACGGACCGTTCATCGTAATGTTCGCATCGGTCGTGGAGGTGTACGAGAAGACCGTGTGGCCCGCCGTCGTCGTCTCACGCGTGACCGTGGTCGCAAACGTGATCGGAATCGGGTTGGAGCCATCGTACAGTTCCAAAGTGATCGCCGGGTCCGGCGGGGTGGTGTTGTCGGTAGCAAAGATGAGCTGGCCGGAGATGCGGCCGTTCAGCGTACCGCCGCTGTTCGGACCAACCGTCGGAGAGTTGTCCAGCACGACCGGGTTCGGCGTGCCGCCGGAGTTCTCAATACGGTTGTTGTAAGCGGTCGGGAAGCCGTTGAAGTAGACGAGCTGACGATTGAGCGAATAGGTCATCGTCTCATTGCTCGCCACGATCGCCAGCGGGTTGAGACCCGGCTTCAGCGCGAGGTCTGAAACGATATACGCATCCTCGCCCGCCGAGTACGCGATGACGCCGTTGACGGTCACGCGGTCGGAGTTCGGAGCTTTCAGCAGAAGAACTGCATCAGGAGACGTGACGATCTGCGGCTGTCCCGCTTCGAGCACGCGTCCGTCGACAAGCTTGATGTCATAGAGTACAGGTACATTCGAGAAGTAGACATAGCAGACGCCGGGAACTTGGTTGCCGCTCGGGTTGGTCCCGTAGACGGTGATCTTGTTCAACCCTTGGAACAGCTGGACGTTCATAAACTTGAACGTGTTGCCGTTCTCGATGATCGGGTTGACGCCCGTTCCCCGTGAAATTTGCACAGATTGCCCATTGACGATCTGTTCGACCTGATAAGAGATCGAATTGGACGATACGCCGTTGAACGAGCCGACCAGTTGCACCACATCGGTGTTGACCTGCGTCGGATCTGCCATGTTCGACGAGAAGTTGGTGAAGCGGAAGTATTGCGCATCCGCGTTCGCCACGCCAAACGGCAACAGCGTGATGACCATTGCCAGAATCATAAACAAACTGAGCAACTTGTGTTGCAATGGTTTCACCCTTATTTCCTCCCTTGCACGATTTTTCATGTGATAACAGATTTCGACAAGATCAGGGAGACTCCTGCCTAAAAGGCCTAGTTCCTTCTTACCAAATCTAGGTGCTTTCTCTCTTTATGTCGGTCAAAACTCAAATTACTTTATAGTAGATTACTGGAAAAACAGGAAGGGTATAAAAAAAGACCACCGTTTCCGATGGCCTTAGGCAAATCTCCTCTGAACGAACTCCGAGAAGTCGTTGTAGAATTCGTCATGCAGATTCTCTGTCTCTTCTATATCAAATGACTTGCTCGTCTGCGCTTCCATCACTCTTACGATAACTTCCCCGTGCAGGCTGGGTATCGATTTAAGCGACCACCAAGCTCCTACAAAAGGGGCCGCGATCAATACGATCAAGTAGGCGAAAAAGTTTAGCTCATTGCGAATTTCCTTTCGAAACAGAACAATCGTGATCGCTGTAAGCGGGGCCACTACTAAATAGAGAAGGTGCAAGGTGAAGTCGCAGAAGGCAAAAGCGTAGAGAATCGGATTCCGAATGCGCATCGTGACCAGCCCAATGATCAATCCAAGGTACATCACGACAATCAGCATGATCAACACAATCCGTAATCCCATTACATACTCCATCCTTACCACCTCCGTTATCCTGTTACCCCGTTTTGCTTATTCTCATAATAATCGCCCACGAAAGTCTTAATCCAAGAGCCAATGCGCTCGAGAATACACAGCGCGGGATACCCAATCATACAGATGACGAAACACAACCGGCCAATTTGAAATTGCAAAGGAGTTTCCGGAAAAAAACTGAATGACCGATGCATCCGCGTAAAGCAAATCTGCGAAGTGGACCATGCCAACAAGATTTAGCACAAGGAAGATAAAGCTGTAGAGGACCATTAGAGCGTAGTACCCAGAGATAACAACTTTTCCTTCTTTTTTGGCATTATGAAAGAAAGAGACATAGTCATAGGTCATACAAAGTGTGTAGATGGCTGTTGCTCGAAAGAAATCTACCGAAGTGCCCGGTTTGGGCATCAGAAATAGCCACCCAAACAAAACAATCAAGATCCTTACCAGACCCAAAACACTCTTCCTTCCGTTGGCTAGCATTCGATTGCCATATATTGTTGTCTTTATAGTATCATACTTCATTTTCTTTGTAACCCGCTACGCGGAAACCAACTCCATCTGTGCAATCCCCCTTACTTGTAGCACCGCTAAAAGATAACCGAGATGAGGAGGATTAACAGAAACATCAGTAAAACTCACGTCACCATCTACAAGAGCATCACCTTGACTTGGGCACCGGTGCAAGAACACCCCGACCCTCACGGCGGGCAAGACCTACTACATCAAAGTCGTTGGCTACAACAACGGCAGCGTCCATACCCGTCTGGCAGTGACCCTGTAAAAAAGTGAACATGAAAATGCCCCGCCAAGACTTCCTCTTGACGGGGCATTTTTATGATTCGGGTGTCACTTGATGGAGCGGGTCAAGCCAGACGAGTTCAAACACGTCTGCCTGACGATACCCCCACAAGCGCCCGGCTATGCTAACTTTGATGTGATACAGGTGATCTTTGCTTAGTCTCTCAGGAATCCGATACTCCATTGATCCCTGTGGTACCCGATCCCGTCCCAAACCTTTTTGCCCATTTATTCCTCGGCGAGTTGGGAGTAGTACTGCACCATCGCTTCTACCGAGATGACCTCATTTGATCCCGTTTGAAGCCATGGGTCCTCCTGATGCGTCAGGTTTTCCAAGCGTTTAGCCGTAAAGTCCCCATAAGCTTCCCATACTTCCCCCAAAGTCTCCAACTGCTGCATCGTAAACAATTCGGCTGGGTTAAAATCTTCTAAATCAGAAGGGTCGATCGGCTGCCATTTATAATCACGGTACTTGTCAAACAGCGCGTAATTCGCCGGACCATGATCCCAATGCTCAAACTCTTCTTCGAATAAACGCTCACTTTGATTCCAAGTTGCATACCAGGCCTGTGCGTAATAACAGAGCTTTTGAAGTTTTAACGGGGTGATGTTGTCACCAGCTTCATAATCCACACGTGATCGAAAATAATCTGCCACATCAAAGATCGTTGCCATGCATCTGCCCCCTTTTGACCATATTATAGCATAGCCAAAACAGGAACGCACGTTCCCACATGGCGAGCCATATCAAATTTATTAGACGTGGCTTCACTTTCTACCTTCTCCAACGGCTCTATAGAAAAGGAGGAGATTAGACAGATGTCCTATACGCCCAAGACCAACTGGCAGTACGACGAAGTGCTGTCCGAAAAAGACATGAACCGCATCGAAGGCGGCATTGGTGCCAGCCAAGAGCAGCTCGACGCCCATCTCGCTGATCGCAACAACCCGCACGGCGTCACAGCCGACCAGATCGGAGCCGAGACGCCTTCCGGTGCCCAAGCCAAAGTGGACGCGCATGCCAATGCCACAACAACTGCACACATGGCAAGCGCCATTGCCTTGGATGACGCCGGAAACAACTTCACCGCCACCGATTTGGAAGGGGCGATGGTTGAGCTTTTCGGCTCTGTAAGTAATGGGAAAAGCCTCGTCGCGACCGCCATTACTGGTAAAGGGGGCACGGTAGCAGGGACTGCCCCATACAGCTTTCAACAGCTGACCGACGGAGTGAACAGCATCAAAACCGGGTACGCGCCGGGCGAAAACATCCCACTGACCGCCCTCGGGTCGAAGGTGCTGATGGACAAGCGTTTCGACATCCCCGGTCTGCACCATGTCCGCATGATGAACGAAGACCGCATCCATACCATCAACGGAACAAACCTTTACTCGGTCGATCAAAACGGCAATTTGCTTTGGTCCAATGCGTATGTGTCAAGTGATGTCGTTGATTTCGACGTTGACGCTGTCACGGGCGACACGTGGGTCGCTAACAGCCCAAACAGCATTAAGCACTTCACAAACACCGGCGTCCTTCAAACCGGTTATTACATGTCAAGCGTGACCGCTATCCGGGCACATAACAGTATTCAATACTGGGGCGGAACAGACGGCTTCATTCGAAAAACGGGACCTACTCCCTCGAACGCCATCTGGAGTTTCAACGATGCCAGCCAACCGATCCGTTCCGTCGATATCGACGCCCAGGAATCGGTCTATTACAGCTTCAACAACACTGCCGCAGGCAATGTGAAAAAACGAGATAAAAACGGGGCCTTGATCTGGAGCAGCGAAGCGATCAGCAGCCCCCTCGTCCATGTTAACCGACCCACCGGCAACGTGTACTTGCAAACGACCAACAAGAACCTTGTACGGCTCAACTCTGCCACAGGGGTCACCATGTGGATCAAGCCGATCAACGACGCTGTGCTGGTCGGGTCGGACAACACCGGGAACGTCTTCGTGCACAGTCCAACAGCCGGGCTGTCCAAATACGACCCCAACGGCAATCTCGTCTGGACAGAACCCAACCTGCGCATCCCCCACAACGTCGCCAAACGCACCGTGTTCGGAGATAACATCTACCTCTTCAACGGTGCCAACAACACCGTGCAACTGATGCGCCTGCGGCAATCACTGGTAGTTTCGTAATATAACCCTCTCTTAAAGAGAGGGTTTTTATTTTTTAGCAAACATACTTCGGGGATGGACATATGAGTATACCGAATCTCACCAATATCGGAGTTCATATAGATGCAAAATCACGAGATCGTGCGACTTTTGATCACTCACAGGAATTCCAAGGTGCCCCTGTCGCAACTTCACACTAACCAGACTTACACTTGTCAGCGCGCTTTGCCCCCTATCTCGATTGGGATTATTTGACGACAGAAAACAATATGCTTGCAATTCCCATGGATTATTACGATCATAAAGTTGTGACCAACATTCTCCGGCAGAAGATCCCTTACGACACGAACTACCTGCCTCTTACGGACGCTGCGATATTTTAAGCCCACAAGGAAGCGTATTATCAAATGTATTATGAGACTTACGACGAGTATTGGAAATTCCTCGCAATGTTTGTTGAAACGGGTCAATGGCGCTATTAATCCATCAGCTGTTGGGAACTATCCCAACAGCTTTTGATAATATTGGAGGTCATACCGATGCAGATAAGTATGCAAATCTTGTTTACTGCAAAGTTACGCGAGCGTACAGAATTTGATACGCTTCTGAGATCCTACGGAGTAAACCAAACGCAATTGCCGAAAGGGCCGCCTGCGCAATTCGCAAAAGAAATTGAGTTTCTTGACTATGATATTATGCTGCCTAACAACTCCGCCATTTTTGATGAATTACCAGACAAGCTCAATGCTCTCGGCGTTAAAAGCATTACTCGATCCTACTCCTTTTCCTTTGAGGAATCTGACTACGAACAATCCCCATTGTTCAATTTGCTCGGAACAGGAAACTCACCAGACGCTTTTCTCGAAGACCACGGTGCAGAATTTGAATTGGAGATTGTTTGTGACCACTGCAAGCTCCATAAGAAGCACCTAAACTCTCCACTCGTCATCGATACCTCCGGGTTAGCTTATCGCCATATGGTTTTTGTAGACCGTCAATTCCTTGTGATTTCTGAGCAGATGGCAGAGTTGCTAGAAGAATGGAAGATCACCGGCTATGACTTGAAGCCTGTCACTCACTATGGCGATCAGGAAGAACGCCAACCCGCTTATCAACTCATTCCGACAAGGGTTCTCCCCGCCTTGAGCAAAGAGACACCCGATTTAGAAGTCCTTGGAATGCGGAAATGCCCAGTATGTAATCTCAGAGGAAACGTGAAGTACCCTTTGCATTATAACTCCTATGATCTGCATCAATCGATACAGGACTTCAACGTAACTAGAGAATACTTCGTCAATGGCAATACACTCACAAGATTGCCCTTGATTAGTTCCAGTTTTCGCAAACTCGTGATCGAGTACGGAATTACCCCCGATATTCGAAGCGGAGAAGAAACAGGAGAATTGGATTGGAGATTTGAACCAGTTGCTACAGTATGAGGACACACAAACACCTTGCCTATAAGGCAAGGTGTTTTCTTTGTTCAGGATTTTTACTTCCGACAGTACAGGAGCTTGATTCATCTTTAGACCACTTGAGCGGCTCTAAGAAAAGGAGGTGTGTATCATGCCATACATTCCAAAAACCAACTGGCAGTACAATGATGTCTTAACCGAGCAAGACATGAACCGCATTGAGTCCGGCATCTCTGAGAGCAAGCAACAGATGGACACTCATCTGGCTGACCGCAGCAACCCCCATGCCGTAACAGCCGCACAGGTGGGCGCGATCCCGACTTCCGCCAAAGGCGCAGCCAGCGGCGTTGCCACACTGGACGCCTCGCAGCGTCTGACCGACTCTCAAGTGCCCGAACGCTTGAACAACTTCAGCAAATACGCGAGTCTCCCGGATGCGAACGGTCAATACATACGAGTGGAGTACACGTATGGCCAGTATACACTCGGCGGCACAGGTTCTTCCCCGTCGAAGTTTGGCGGTGGTCGAGGGGGTGGCGGCGGTGGCGGTACAGCAGCCTTCTCAACGGGCTATGTCACCAGCAGCGGTAGTTCTGGAGCTAGTTCAGTTGGTGCAGGAGGAAATGCTGCTGAATACCAAACGTCTGCTGAAACCGTTGCAATTGGTTGTGGTACCTTAGCGAATCCCCCGGTAAATGGTACAACAAACTCTACTCCTCAGGTATCTGGAATCAATGGTGCAGGTGGTGCAGGTTCTGCCGCTGCTTACGATGAAACTGCATGGACAGGTTCTGGTAGCAGCACCTATCACGGAGCCAAAGGCGGCAATGGAGGAGCCTCCACCAACGGTGGCGGTGGCGGCGGTGGAGGTGCGGCGGTCGTCTACACCTATTCTGGCACCACGACCGCGTATCAGCGAACAGGAAATGCCGGAGGTACTCCTACAGGCAACGGAGGCGGCTTGATCCTGATCATCGCCAAAGGCAACATCATCGTGAACACCGGCGGCAAGATCACGGCGAATGGAGCAAACGGCGGCAATGGCGGTTCGGGGGTCGGCTTTGCGGATACCGGTTCTGCAGTCATCGCGTACGGCGGTGGCGGCGGTGGTGGATGCGGCGGCGGCTGTGTCTACCTCCTGCACAAAGGCACCCATTCCAACAGCGGCTCGATCACCGTCAACGGCGGCTTGGGAGGTACAAGGGGCAACTACTTCAAATATGGAAGTACTGGCAGTGCCAGCGTTGCCGACCCGGGCCAGCCTGGTACAAACGGCACGATCTTTACGAAACAACTTACCTAGCAAGTAGAAAAGACCTGAGTCCGTAGAGGCGGTACTCAGGTCTTCTTTATGTGACCAGGAATCAAGTTAACGGTAAGCCTCCAATTTGAATCGCCCTAGTATGGACATTTGTACTCTGCAGAAGGTACAAGATTTATGTTTGTGAATACGTGCTGATTCACAAAATCTCGAAACCTTTCCGTGACAACAATTGTACCTGGCAAGCCAATGGGCCTAAATACATCCACTCCGTCCCAAGTGTCCTCATCAATCACAACATTTTTATATGTGTGGATTGTCCCGATTTTGCAAAACTGACAAGTCGGCTCGCTGACATATTCTATTTGCGAAAGAGTTGGGTTTACCTCAGTTCGACTGCCGCCATATGGGACAACGGCTTGATAATACACCGGGGGTTCATACGGTGACTTTCCTTTCCTTACAACTTTCACCACTTCTAGGGATTGGAAACTTTCGATCCCCTTTAATCCCGATTGAGCGTATAGTTTTACCACTCGTTCCGATACAACAAATGGTGAAACTGAACCAAATGCGAAATCCCCGTACGAGGGCTTGGACAACTTAATATGGTAAGGAGGTAACCATTCGCGCTGGCCAACTGGATCGTTACTGTTACTACTGCCCTATAATGTCCGTAAATTGACAGGCTCTGCTGTCCAAGAATTGACGAAAAAGATGACCGCGTGAGCGATGTTAAACCTGAAAGAAAAAACGGGAGAATCAAGTCAATTCTCCCGCGATTACCCGTTTCACCATGTGGTCGTCAATGATTCGATGCTTATTTGCTGCTCCATAGATCAGACTATGTGTGGCAGCCTTATTAACCAAGCGAATCGTACCACTTGAATAACGATAGATCTCATCGACCGCACCATCCGTGAAAATGTCACGGCTAACGCCCGCATATTCCAGATGACGAGCTATGTACGCCCCAACCTGTGCGCGGTCGTAGTGAACCAGTTTGCACTGTAGATCAATCCTTTGCCGAATGGCCGTAAACATCTGGAGTTGAAGGCGATCCCACAGTTCATTTTGTCCGACCAGGATCAGAGCCATTGGACTCTGGGCATCCATTTTGAAGTTCAGCAGAAACCGTACTTCTTCAAACATTTCTTTGTCTAGCAGATGCGCTTCATCGACCACCACGACTGGTTGCAGGCGATGAATCCCCCGCATCAGCTCAATTTCCCGATGCAGTTGTCTCTTGCTGTCCCCTCGATAAAACTTCGCTTCACACCCCAACTGTTCAAGCAATCCCTTGTAAAAATGGCGAGGCGTTAGCTTTGAATCGGATAGGTACAACAGTTTAAATCTCGATGTGTCGAGCACATCCGCGAATCGGCGGATGGTCGTTGTTTTACCAGTTCCGCAATCGCCGGTCACAACGGAGAACCATTGCCTTTCGGCCGTATATTCCAATCTCTCAAGCGTTTCTTCCAAAACATCCGACGCATACAGCTCATGGGTAGGCATATCACGAGAAAAAGGGGTTCTCGCCATTTCATAAAACGCCTCAAACATCTCGCTTCGCCTCCTCCCGAATTTTGCGGAATGAGACGGCGCGTGTTTGACGTTCTTTCCTGACTTGATTCTTCTTCTCCGCAGCGTCCAGTAACCGTGAACCTTCGACTATAAGCGGTTCAATTGTCGACGGGATAGAGGGGCGTCTTCCTGCCCATTCACCTATGATCAGTTCTTTCGCCTGCCACGGTGTATGGCTGCCATACTCAATTGTAATCGTCGAGATGTCACGCGGGTCGTAGACGACTTCAACCTTTTGTCCAATGAAAGAAAGCCCGACCTCGTATTTCTTCCCCATAAAACTAATACAGCCAGCCTTGTCCACTTTTCTCGTTTCGCTGTGTAAAAACGCATCCGCAATGAGAGATTCCTCGGCGAGCCGGAGCGGCGTCGAGCCGCTTCGAAATGCCACCTGCGGGCTAGAATTGTCATCGAGTGCGGAATGGGGTTTGGTCTGGTAACATTCGGTGAGCCAAACTTGGAACAACAGATTGAGCTGGTCGAGTGTCTGGGGCTTTTCAAGCGCAGCTTCCGTTAGGAAACTGTCTATGACCCGGTTGAAGCGCTCGATTTTCCCTTTGGATTCGGCTGCATATGGCCTAGTAAAGCGAAGACGTATGCCAAGTTTTGCACATGTACGAGTCATACTTTTGGTTCGAAATTGCTTGCCGTTATCAAAGTAGACAGAATCAGGTACGCCATTTGTTTGTATTGCGAAACGGAAGCAGTCTTCTACGATCGTTTGGTCGAGTGTTGGATAGAAAGCCGCATGCAACACATAACGAGTCGCATCGTCGATGAACGCAACGAGATAGACTTGCTTGTTGGCTCCGCCTTCACCAATCGGTAGATACGGCCCGAATTTTATGTCAGCTTGCCACAGTTGGTTACGCTGTTTGTGTTGAAAGCGTCTGGCCGCAAGGCCAGAGGTTGAGTATAGTCGCATGTGGCGAGTGCTGTAGCCGTTCTCCATCAATTTTTCCTGCAAGGTGCTGCGCTTGATCTCACCGGGCTTCGCTAAACCTTCCCACTCCAAGATCTGAATGATTTGTGCAACACTGCGGCTGGGTACTTCTCGGCGAAGCAGGATGGCTTGCTCAAGGAGATAGGGAGTAATTGCTTCGGCTGTTTGCCTTTGACCCTTCCCTTGAGGTCGAAGTCCGGCGAAACCTTCGGCCCGGTAGGCAGATAGATAACGACGGAGAGTTCTTTCGGATAAGCCGGTTTGTTCACAAATGGCTTTCTTCAGCTCTTTGGCTTTTCCAGGGTCAATACCATCGGCCAACAGAGGAGAGATCAACTGCATCCGTTCGACGGCGATCTCTTCTGCCTTTTTGTCGTTTTTCATAGGAATCTACAGTCCTTTCCAATAGGATGTAGATTCACGATACCTTAGGGAATCGCGGACAAGAAGGCGAAACGGGTATGTACCCATAATTGAGAATGAACGATGGGTCGGACAACTCTCGCCAGCCAACCTGCCTCTTGTCCAACGTAATGTCCGATCCTTTGGAGTGCAGACGGTGAAGGTACGGACAATGGCTCCACCGGATTTTCTTGACGCGCTGCAACCGTTGATAAACAATTAACCCAGTATTGCCAGCACACCTTGAACCAAATGTGCCAGCGATACAGGGTTGATTCATCAGCGGCTACGTCTGAGGTCTGCGCCTGAGACAAGACTGCTTCAAGGCATTCGGCTTCATAACGTTTATAAGGAACGAGCAGGTCCGGCAACTCATGATGGATCTTCCCGCACCCCTTGCAACGCAAACGACGAATGATATAGGTGACCCGTTCACTGGTTGGCTTACGCCCAATGCGACTCCTGCTACCGATCACGAACAGTTCATGCTCACAGACAGGGCAGATATGCTGCTCTGCACTCCTAACGAAAAACACCACGTTTTCTATTTTCTTCGAGCCCATAATTTGATAAAATGATCATGCGATTTTTTGGGACGACTCTGGTGCAACTGTTAGCGCAGCGGCACATCATACAGAGTCGTCTTTTTCCTTTTTTTAATTTGTACGTGGTCATTATATCCGTCAATTTTTGGACAGGCAATAGCGTCAGCTTTTGGTCAATTGGCATTGGCTGTAACACGTTACATTCCGGACACCGCGGAGCATCCCCAGTTTCCAACTCGGCATATTCCGTGAAAGCGAAATGTCGATCATTGAACAGAGTCATTTCGATCACAAAAAATTCCATACAGCTCCTCCTGCTCTATTGTTCTCCTTGTCCACCTTTGTATTTTAGATTTACTCCGGGTATCCTTTGCCTAATAGCTGGCTCTTGATGTAATGCATGCAGATAATTCCTAAAGCTTTCAGGAGTAGCTTTCGGATTGTCCTGCAGCCATTTAACTACCCGACTATCATATTCTCGATGCCAGGTTTGATATCCTTTATGAGCATCGGCATCTGTTGCACGGTATTTAAAGGCTGGATCCTCTCTGTCGAAAACTCCTTTTAAAGTTGCATGTTGCTTCAACTCATTCATGATTTTGTTTGACAACAAATGATGAATTTGACCTGTTGAATTAACAACATACGTAAAAGTTGCCGTTGCTCCAACCACAAAGAATCCTGACGTGTCAAACACTAATGTCGTAGGTTGAACATCCGCCTGGAAGATAGTTGCAAGCATTAGCACGGATTTTCTCAGCTTGATTATGATACGAATCCATACTTTTCTTGTTTTTTGCTTTATTCGCTATTTGCCACATAACTCCAAGTCGGCCTATCTCCATTGCAGCAGCCGTGTTCAGCATGCTATCGTACTTTTGACTCGGATGTGACCCACAAGAAGGTCACTTTTTTTCAAAGTGTCCATCTTGTGGGTCATAGTTCAGAGGCGGTACTCAGATCTTTTCATCACTTTGATAACGCAATCGCTGTTCTGATTGCTTGTGCTAAGGCTCCTGCACCCAGATTAATACCACAAGAGATGCTCTCATCCTCCAAATGGTCAAATCCATTCTTACCGGAGTTGATCGTTGGAATAACAGTGTAGCCTTCTTCTACATTCCATTCCAAACTCACATACTTCATGTTTTTGACAGCCTTTACATACCCTTTCACCTTTACAACTTTTTCTATTACCGATGGCTTTAGTTCCTCACTAGGCTCCATTACGTTCCAATCATCAACTACTTGTTTTACGTCTGACTCCAGCATTTGGTCCGTATATCCGCTTTCCAAAAAATGAGGCAACTCAAGGTCTATGATTGCCCCTCCCCACTTTTTAGAGATACCTCTGGGCAGAATATATAAGTCTCCGTTCGATGCAGAATATAGACTCACCATTTTAAAATCCAACCGAATCATCCCGATTCACATGACCAAAAAAGTTCTGGTGCCAAAAATGCACACCCCGTTTGTTATAACGCAATCAAGCGACTTCATCAGTCCAAACGCCTCTTGGGATACGCCTAGAATGGACATTTGTACTCTACAGAAGGTACTAGATTTATGATTGTAAATCCGTGCTGGTTCACGAAATCTCGAAACCTTCCGTTACGACAATTGTACCCGGCAATCCAATTGGCCAAAATACATTTGCTCCATCTCAGGTATCCTCATCAATCACAACATTTTTATATGTGTGGATATTGTCCCGATTTTGCAAAACTGAAAAGTAGGCTCGCTGACATATTCTATTTGCGAAAGAGTTGGGGTTTTCTCAGTTCGACTGCCGCCGTATGGGACTACTGCTTGATAATACACCGGGGGTTCCTCTGACGACTTGCCTTTCCTTGCCACCTTCACCACGTCTAGGAGTTGGAAACTGTTAATTCCCTTCAATCCCAATTGTGAGTACAGTTTTACCACTCGTTCCGATACAACAAATGGTGAAACTGAATCAAATGCGAAATGCCGATCATTGAACAGATTCATTTTTATTGAAAAAATCCATGACCCCTTCTCCTATCGTATTCATCTACTCGATCAATTAGATTACGAAGAGACCTGAGTCTGGAAGATTCCAGCTCAGGTCTCATTTTGCTAGTTCAGAAGAGTATTACAAAGCAGGTGAAACGTTCCTTGTAAACCCCGATATGGATTGTTCCAGTACATGGCCACTTGATTCAAAGGGCGGATTTTTTTCGTCCCGTTCATCAATTGAATCACCCAACCGTAATCTTCATCTGATCCCCAACTTCCTCCAAATTTGCAACGTAACAGTTCTCCGAAGTAGGCCGCAGCATCGCAGAGAAAATCCCAGTCAACTTCAAGACTTTCATCTTCTTTGCTACGTATTACCTTCTCCAGCGCTGCAACGGTGTCTGGATTGGTATGATCAAGTTGATGATCGTATTCAAAGCGCTTTACTCGCTCCGTAAGATTGTCCAGTACGCTTCTTGCTATCTCATCTGTAGGCTTAGGCACACCTTTCGCACTTATCTCGAACCAAGAAAGCCCTTTGTCCACAATCAGTTGAACCATTTCAGCTAAGACTTCCTTCAAGTTCTCTTCGTCTGTATAATACCACCAAATATCTTCCCTACCAGAAAGTGTTGCACCATAAATACCCACTGGGTCCCGACTCGTTTCCAAAAAAACGCGCACAGCCTGATGGCGATGACCACTCTTGTCAAAGACGATATATTGAGTCAAGTTACCCATCTGTTTACTGTACGTCCACATATTTGCTCCTGATCTCTTAGGGTCTAAAGAGAACCCCTGCTCAGTGATAGGAGCAGTAGCCATTAGCAGCATTTTTTTCAAACCCTTGGACATATTTCTGACCTCCCTGGTTCTTTCATTATGGGGAATTCACTAACCCCCCAATGGTGGAAACAGATACCCGGCAATTTGTATTCCTCTAATTATAAAGTAAGCAGTTGTACCAGCTGCTGCAGTTTGGTTCACCCGATCCCAAGATAAAGAGCTGCTGTTACCGCTTTCCGGTTTTTTTACCTCTCCGTAGTAAATTACTCCAGGATCTGTGTCATAAAAGGTGTACAATCTCAGTAATTTATTGGAGTTTGTGGGATGAGGAAGATCCAAAAAATCCGGATTCCATGAAACTCCCGCCTTAGTTTTAATACCGTAGGTTGAACTCCAGGCATTTAAGTATCTATTCAACTGCACCTTCCCTTGCTTATTTTTATCCGTGGAGCCATGGTAGGTAATTGGTTTTAATTCGTAGATTTCAAATATAGTGAAATCTTCATCCCATAACCCCATATCAAGTCGATTCTTACCATCCGGAGTTTGCGTTTCAACCCTTGCATGTTCTTTGCCAAATTTCCCAAGAAAGTAAGCTTCAACCTCTTGATGAACCAGTATCCCGAACAAGTTCTTACGTTCTTCGTAGTAATTGGGATCCTTAGTTACCCCCTCTTGCCTATGTCCGGACGGATCGATATACGTAAGAGGATTGTTCTGAACATACGAATACAGGTTCAGACTGAGCGGGTCGTTTGCTTCCCCTTCATACGTGTCTTCGTTGATAAAGCGACCTTGGCTTGGATCGTACCAACGGGCACGCAGGTAAATCAGCGATGTAGACGGGTCTTGGAGTTCGCCTGCGTAATGAAAGGAGTTGTGAACCTGTGCCGTTTCGGTCAGTTGGTTGCCCCAGATGTCATACGTGTATTGGTTCAGCAGGGCTCCGTTTGCATCACGGATTTCGGTGACATCGCCGTGACCGTTGTGGAGATAGTAGGCTTTTTGACCATCGGCCGTTTCCAATGCGGCAAGACCGTTGCCGCGGATATAGCGGACTTTCAGTGAAGCTGCACCATTCACTACATCAGCTTCAGCGATGATATCCTGACCATCGTAGTAATATCGGGTTGTCGCTCCATTTTCTTTGCGTTCGTAGAGCAGACCATCGCCGTCATATGCATATTCTACCACGTTGCCATCCGCTGCGGTTACACGGATCAGACGATTCCACTCGTCATATTCATACCCTGCTGCAGACGGTTCCAGCGGACGGTCGGATTGCAGAGAATTGCGGTTGCCGCGCACGTCATAGGCGTAGGTTTCTGCAAACTGGCTCGACGTTTCGACACGGCGCTGCTTGTCATAGGTGAACGTGAAGATGTTGCCGTTTTCCGTCTTTTGGGTCTGGTTGTCAGCCGCATCATATTCATAAGCAAAGGTGTTCAGAGCAGCGTTGGTTTGATCCTTTTGTTCAAGAGCAACGAGGTTCTTGTTGGCATCGTACGTCTTCCCAATGGTAATGCCGTTCAGGAACGTTCCTGTCTTGACCTGCCCGATCGAGTTGTACGTATATGCAGCTTCGGGAGCAGCTGTCGCACTGCCAACGGAAAGCGATCCGATCTGATTGCGTTGATTGATGCTGTAGAAGATCTCACGACCAAATGGATCGGTCATCTTGGTGCGGTTCCCCGCTGCGTCATACGCGTAGGAGATGGACTTGCCATCCGGCAACTGGACAGCTGCCAGGAGACCCAACGCGGTGTAGGCATATGCTGATATGCCGCGCACATCGGTCATCTTGGTTCGCTTGCCCGCAAGGTCATACTCATAAGAAACCACATCAGAGGGCGTTGATTTGCTAGTCAGCTGGTTGCGATTGTCATATGCGTATTGGATCGTTTGGCCTTTGCGGTCGATCTTACTGAGCAAATTGCCATTCGCATCATAGTAATATTTCTCGGCTTGTCCTAATGGATCGACTTTTTTGATCAAACGGCCGAGTGCATCATACGTTTTGACTGTTTGCTTGCTGTCCGGGTACAGGATGTTCGTCTGATTTCCCAGCAGGTCATATGTGTAAGAGATGATCTTGCCATCCGGATCGGTAACGCTCGTCAGCTCTTGCACGGCATTATATTGATATCCGGTACGAGCTCCTTTGCCGTCTTCTTTGAAGATCATGTTGCCGGCAAGGTCATAGCCGGTCTTCTGAATGACCTGATTGCCTTTTACAGCATCGACCGTTTCATTCAGGACAACGCGGCCCAACTTGTCGTACGTCTCGCGCTGTGTCGCGCCATCCGCATCGGTGACCGCCTTGTTGCGCAGGGCATCGTTGTAGAGGATCGTGGATTTGGTCAGGTCTGCGTACGTAAGTTCAATCGGGCGTGCCCAAGGATCGTATTTAGTCGCAGTACGGTTGCCCAGTGCATCTTCTTCCCAGATCGGGTTGCCCGAGTTGTCATACCCGTATTTGGCTTTCGCTTGGTACACGCCGTCAAGGATTGCACCTGCTTCTGTTTTCCAGCCGAGCTGGTTGAACTTCGTCAGGCTCTTCAGCCCGAGTTCATCAACCGTTTCCACCTCGTTTTGCAGATCGCGGTAAGTCACCGTTTGCGTCGAGAGGTCTGCATTGGTCTGCTTGACTGTACGGCCGAGCTTGTCGTACTCGTAGGCGGTGCTGTTCCCTTTGCCATCGGTCCACTTGGTCATCGCGCCGAGCGGGAGGCTGTACTCGAACGATTGGCTGCTCGTTTGCACGGCACCGTCGATATCTGTGGTTTGCACGGTGAGTTTCGTCGGGAATGCGTATTGGTACTGCGAACTGTACTCCACTTGCTGCACCAGATCGCCGGTCGTGCCTTTGTCACGGGAGGAGATCACGTTCCCGTAGCTGTCGTATTCGTAGTTCTGTTGGCGGAGCAGTTGATCGTTTTCTTTGATTGTCACTTGCAGCGGGCTGCGCTGCGCGTTGTAGGTGAACTCCGTCTTTTTCGTTTGCGTTGCGCTGATCGGCTCTGTAACGCTTTTCAGCAAATGGGTCAGCGTATCGTAGACGTATGTTTTGGCGGTGCCGTTCGGGTCGGTTTCGGTCATCACATTGCCGTAGTCATCGTACGTCTGGGACGTCGTTGTCGCCTCAGCCGGGGTACCTGCTTTGATGAATTGGTTGCTGACCTGGTTAGGTACAGGCAGTCTGCGCGTCTCATCATAGGTCTTGGTCACGAAGCGCTGCTCATCGTTGGCGCTTTGTGTGACTTTGGTGTTGTAGTAAACAGCTCCCAGCGAAGAGTCAATGTAGTCTTTCTTTTGATCAAACTTACTAGCGACGCCTTCTTTTTGAATCGACACGGAGAACGTCATGTCCGTGGAGTAGGAACTGCCCATATCCCCGGTGTAGGTGATCGTTTTCGTGTTTTTGTTTTCGACCGTTCCGTTGCTGTAGACCAGTTGATCGGAAACGGAAGCGAGTCGGTACGTTTCGTTCACCGCCGAAGAAGCGAGGAAGCGCTTGGTTATGTTCGGCTCGTAGTTGTATACCGTTTTTGCGCCGGTCGGATGGGTGACGCCGGAGACGAGCGCATAAGGGTTGGACGTGTTCGGCGTGCTGCCGAGCAGGTTGAATTTGGCTGCTTTGATCGCGTAATCATACGTGGTGCGACGCCCTGCTTCGTCGGTGACAGAGGTCAGCAGCTCTTTGTTGCTGGCAGCCGTGGAAACTTGCTTGGTGTAGACGACGGTGCGGTCGCCTTGGGTCAGGCGAACTTCCTGCGGCGTATAGGTGATCGCGATGGCATTGCCAACGGAGTTTTCGATACGGGATAAAACTTTGCCATAGGTTGCATGAGTCGTATAAAGGAACTGCACATAGTTGCCATACGTGTCTGTCATTTTGATCAGACGGCCCGTGGCGTCAAAATATTGCTTGGTGCCGGAGTTTTCCGACTTGAGCACAGACGCGGAAGTCACGCCGTTTACCACGACAGACGTGTCTGCCGTGTAGGTGAGATCTTTCCACGTGTAGCCCTTGAGCGAGGAACCTGACACTTCATAGGTGCCGCTATCTGCAAGGTGTACGTACTTCTTGCCATCTTTCGATTCAACAGACGGCATTTTCCACGACCAGCCGGTGCCAATCGGATAGAGGGTTTCTTCGTACGATTTTACAGTCCGGTTGTAATAGCTGGTGTATGAACCGACTTCTACAGGCTGGATTTCCGGAGCGGAATCGCTGTAGTATGTTACATCCCTAATACTGATGTAGTACGAATCGCCGCGCCAGGATGAGGAGGAGAAGACGCTACCGTTTTTGCTAATGACGCTTGATCGATAGGAATCCGCCTCACTATAAGTTGCAAATGGAGAAGTAACCAAGGTGGAATTGGATGCGCTGCTAATTGATGCTGTAGAAGAGGTAGCGCTGCTGGAAATCGAGTAAGGGTTAACTTCGTAAACGTAACGTATGTAGGGTAGACCATTACTGGTGTCCCACCCTCCGTAATGCACTCTGCTCTTCAGAGAAGTCATCTCGCTGCTTAGCCCAGAATTCGTGTAGTAAACTTCAGACCCGGTTTTATTTGTGGAAGAGATAACAATCCCACCCTTATAATCCGGGTTATAGTCGCCATTTCTGTCTTCTTGATAATCTTGCGTTTCTACCCACGTGACATTGTAACCGCGCGCTTCTCGTAAGGAACGAACGTCAAACAGCACGCGATAGTCATATTCACTTGAGGTTGATGAAGTGGTAGACATATCGAATAACTGGGCATTTTGACTCGAATACGTGCGCTCCAGAGAAAAATCCAGTCCGTTTCGTCCGACCAGTGTCATATCGGACGCATTCAGCGACAAGGCTCCGGAGAGGGTCGAGATGTTTTCATCACCTAACGATACCTTGTAGGGGGCCTCATTAATTTCACCGCCGAGGTCTTGCGGCGGAGTTACGACCGGGTCGGTGACCGAAGTTACAGCCACTGCCATTTTCGGATCGGAAGGCACAAGAAGCTCTGGGTCAGCAACAATTTTACTCTTCACTTCTTTTGACTTGTTTGCCTGCTGAGGCTTAAGTTGTTTGAGAGTTTCTTTGTAGGGCTTCTTGGTCCACTTGGAGAGTTTCAAAGCATTGCCAAGTTCAGTTGCGGATACGCCTCCATTTAACTCATCCTGTACGAATTGCTCGGTTACACCGAACTCTTTGGCCAGTTTGGAGATCTGATTGTTCTTCTTGTCAACCTTATCAATCTTCGCAGCAGAAACAGGTGTAGTTGTCGTGAAAATCATCGACATAATGAGTGTCGCGACGGCCAGCCTGTTTAATCTTCTATTTTTCATACGTTGCCCACTCCAATCCGAATTTTACCATGGTACATGCAGGTGTCCTACAACTGGTCGAAATCAGTTTTGAAGATTGTGAATTCATCAATCGGTAAAGGTTGATGAGCGATGAACGAGGATGCAAGTTCCTCAGCACTCCTTGCAATAGATGAGAATCGGATATCTTCATGCAAAGTGTCTAATTGCTTACTTGAACCAGAATCGCCAATATAAATAGTCGGGTAGATCTGACTCGGCAATTTAGGCGAAGGGACAGTTGCCACCCGGACACCGTCTACGTAGGCCGTTAGCGCGGCTGGATTCCAGGTCAGTGCGATACGATGCCAACCTACCGGCGTTTGAGCATTACTAAAGGTAAGTGTACTCATCTGGTTAAAATCGTTATAGGTGTGAACTACCCACTGCTTCAAGTACGCATCGTGATGAAAGCGAATGCCGTAGGAATCCAGCATTTTTTCGAGAACAAACAGACTTCCCGTTCTTGACTGTAGCAACGTCTCATCGATATACACCAGCTGTTCCCAGGTACCTTGAGATTTTGTTTTTACTGGTTTGTTCAAATTGATAGCTAAATTTTCTTTGCCACCAAATCCAGGCGCAAACGAAGTTGCGACGGGATTGTTTTCTTTTCGCACCCATTCTAAACTTACTTTTGCCTCTGCCCCCTCAATGAACAAGGATGACATGCCTCGCAAGTTACTTTGCGAAGTTGTCGTAAATACGACTTGGTACCATCCTCCGCCTTGTTCACTGATTGTTGCAGTACCGCCGTTGCTGGTCTCGATTACCATCGTTTCCAGATTGATCTCAAGTCCGACATCATTTAACGTCGTGCCATCCTTTTGCTCATAATCATTAGCCAACTTGAATTTTGCACCGGGTGCTACGGATTGTTTTCTAATCCAGAAGGAATCGGTTAGAATTCCCCCTGTGGGAAGCGTGATCCAGTTCTTGTTCTGCTGATATCCGAAGCGACCACTGCTGCTGTCTGTCTTTTCAATCTCGATCCGCTGCGTATCCGCCCGTACACTTCCCGTTCCAGTCGCAGATTCGGTCGCATACGATTTCCAGTCATGCTGCCCATCAAGCCAATAAAAGGCGGCATATAAATTGCTGTAAGCATTCTCAAGCCCAACCGCTTTGCCGACTCTGTTTGGCGACACCCAGGCTGTCACATCAGGTTGTTTTTCAAATTGAAGACCATCCAGATAGACTAATTTCGTCTCCGTAGACTCGGCTTCAACTTGAATTCCATATCTCATGATAATTTTCCCATCTGAATTGAACTTCGCCTCCGAGTTACAAGTAAGGCGTTGCCACGATCCGTCAGCGGCAATGCTTGAGCATGCAGTGACAGCAGAGGTGTCATGTAGTGCCAATAGATGAATCCTTGTTCCCGCTTCTGCTTGAACATAGGTTGAAAAGGTGTAGATGTTGCCAGCTTCTCCACCCTGCAATGGCACTTCTGCAGCGAGGTAATCTTGATTGTCAGCAAGCGTGACACGTACACTCGTTTCCCCTTCCCAGTGCCGTTCTGACGTTACCTCAATCGGTCCGGGGAACGGAGTCACCCCCCAGTACTGCATCGTCCCAGTTGCGATCTCTTTGGGCAAGATGTTCTTCGATGCATGGCTCGCGAAATACCCCTGCTCCATACGTGGCTGGTGATGATAAAGGACCTCTTGATTGCGATTGTACGATACACTTGGCCTCTGGAAGTTCAATCGGAAAATCTCTTTGACTGAAATCAGATTTCCAACGGCATCGTAGGTGAAACTCTTAACAGGCTGACCATCCTTCAGCATTTGAGCTAACCGATTGTTCGAGTCATAGACGTATTCATAGATGGATCCTGCAAACACCATTGTCGTAAGTTGAACCATCAGCAAAAGCAGGCAAAGCATAGTTGTCAGAACCCGAAAGCACTTTTTCTTCGACACGACCATCCCTCCATTTTGTTAGATTCTGATTCATTATATATTCCAAGAATTGTATAATCAATGATTAATTTAGTATATTGTTATTATTTTAAATTACACCAAGACTCGATTGCTTTGTGTTTTGACTGAAAATATAAATTATTAAGTCCCTCATTCGCTCAGTTATCCTTTTCTCGCCCACTCCTCATTCAGGTACTTACTCCGACACCCGCTCCATCACTGGCAGCATTGCCAACTCGGGCCAAAATGGTGCAAACGACACGATCATAACGAAACAACTTACCTAGCAAACGTAAAAGACCTGAGTCCGCCATCAGCGGTGCTCAGGTCTTTTATCCATCAGTGCGATTCCATTTCTTTGATTCTTCCAGCCAGTATAGTGGAGTTGTAACCTCGAACTGTCATACGATTAATTTGAATCCAGATACGTTCGCAGACCATCAAACTCCTTTTGAAAGTACTGCTCAGTGCATATCTTCCAATTCTTTTCCTGACTATCCTTCATAATCTCATTGCAATTGATCTCCTATTTCTTGATTTTTGCTGGTTTTTCTGTGATTTCAGTAAAGACGACTTTCCAACCAGCGTCATCTTTTACCATAGGAAGAACAGCGGTCTCTTTCTCACCGAACTCGTTCATGAATTCGATGGTGATATCGACATGTTTCGAATCCTGCTTATTCGTGCTGACGATGTTGATGTCTTTTGCCGGGCTGTTCACATTCATTTCTTTGTACGCTGAAAGAAGTGAAGCAGGATCCGGGAATCGGATATCCTCTACATATTTCACTGCTTCCTCAGCATTTTGTCCCTCAACTGCGTCGAGGTATTTGACTGCAGTTTGTTTCGCTTCTTCTTCTACGGTTGCAGATGCGAAAGTTTGGATTGAACCGAATACCAGCACACCAGCAGCCGCGATTACAACTGCCCCGCCAACAAGCATGTTCTTCTTTTTCATTTCTTCATCTCCATTGGATCTAAGTGGTGAATGGGATTTGCATATAGATTCGTTAGTAGGACGATTGCTGACTATGAATTGTTTCACTCTGAGCACTATAAAAAACAAAAGACCTGAGCCCGCAAACGAGCGGTGCTCAGGTCTTTTTATCATAACGCAATCCCACGTTTCCCCAGCGAGTCGATCAAATACCCGTCCAATGACTTCATCTGCTCAAACGCCTCTTGGATACGCCCCTGCTGATTCAACTGCTCACAACGTACATTGACCGCTTCCCGGAGCTCGGCCAGCATCACATGATTCATGAAAATCCGGATCGCCTTTTCCAGAGCCTTGTCCGCTTGCCCTTGTTCACCTTGAGAAGAATAGAGCCCGGCTTGCAAGCGATAGAGTTTCCCCATCGCCGGATGATGCGGAGACAAAAGCTGTTTCGCCCGCTCTAAAGTAGCTTCCGTCTCCGCCAACGCCCCATTCTCATATTGCACTGTGGCCGCATCCAGCAGTGCAACACCTGCGTTTTCCTGCTCCTGATTCGCCTGCAGCGTGGACGCGATGCCGATCAGCTCATTCACCGTTTCTCGCCACTCTCCCGCGCTTCTCTGCAGCATGAGCAGTTTCTGCTTCCATGTCAGGAGGGCGTGCCGATCTTCCAGTTCTGCCAGTGCCGAGTACGAGCGTTCCGCGAACTCACTCGCTTTTTCAAAATCGTTCTGGCGGTAAAACGACTCTGCCAGCCCGAGATAGGTCTTCGCCTTCTCCTTCATGCTGAGCAGCCCGCCGCTGATCTCCAAGGCTTGCTCATAGAGGTCGGATGCGGTTTTGACTTCCCCGATGTTCTCATGGATGGAAGCTAGCTGCGTGAGGATCTGAGCGTGCAGGAAAGGGTCTTGAGCGTCCAGCGATCTCATGACTTCCAGTGCCCGATACCCGTGATGCTTGGCGACCTGGTATTCCTTTTTCCGATTCGAGAGGTCGGCCAGTTGCAACAGCACTTGCGCCACCCAGTCATTCTCTTGGCGCAGGCTGGCTGCGTCGACGATCTTATTGAACAGCAGGGACGATTTATCATATTCGCCGGTTTCCATGTAGCACTTGGCCAGCTCGAACTCCACTTTGAACGGAGAGACCTTCGTCAATGTACTCTCCGCCAGTCGTTCCAAAAGAGGAATCGCTGCACCATACGCTTTCGCTTTTGTCATGCTCAGTGCCATCTTATATTGACTGGCCTGTTCCAAGTCCAGTTCGATATCCTTCAAAAGGTTCTCCAGCGGCGTCTCCAACTTCTGCGCCAGCCCAAACAGCATTTTATAAGACGGCCGTGCCCGGTTCGCCTCGATCTGCGATACCATGCTCGGCGTACAAAGCCCGGCGGCCAGTTCGATCTGGGTGATGCCTTTGCGCAGACGAAGCTCACGTATTTTATCACCAAGGGTATTCATGTCAATTCCCTCCCGCTGACTATTAGCTTATGTAAAAATAATAAACCAACTCAATTTGCTTGAGTTGGTTTGATAGATAATAGCAATGTCGTTGGGAATGAAAAATATGTCAGAAACTTTCAGCGACATGTCAGCCACCTGTACTGACAAATTCGAAACGATTGGAATCAATTCTAGCCTTTATACATCACGAAAGGCCCAATTGGTAGGGTTTCTGCCACACTCTTTGTCTCCACATGCTGATTCAATGACATGACCGAGACAAGTCCAAATACTGCGATTGCTACCCCCAAAGACAGAAGCACTTTCTTTCTCATCACATATCCCCCTCATCAAAATAAACCAATTTGCTCGCAGAAAGCATTCTACCCATTTTATAGTACTTCATGAGCAAGTCGGAGTCATCTTGATAACTATAATAGCTCATGAGGAATGCACATGCTTTATGCCTGATTTCGATATTGATTGTGGTATCTTTAAGCACACCTTCAGCATAGGAAGGTGTATTATGCACAACTGAAGAGAAGATGCTTAGTTTCGCATGGAGATCTGAGTATTCTTTAGATCGAGTTAGGTACTCGTTCAAGACCTGTTTCGCAACTTCAAAATGCTTTAGTTTGATCAGGCTTTTCACGTATTCCTTCGCGATAAAAATATTTGTGTAATGACTGATCTCATGTTTTTCCATAGCTGAACACAAAATTTCAGCCGACTTCTCGTAATTTTTAAGGAGGTACTCGTAATGAGCAACGTTTACCATGGCACGGCAAATCTGCTCTTCGTCAAAGGTTTGCTCTAAATATTGCAACGACTGATACGCATGCTCTCTGGCTATTTCCAGATTCCCTCTGTCCTCATTAACCTTCATGCGGATATAGTGAAGCCCGCCGAGAGATTCCGGTCGTTCTAATAAAGCATTTTCTACTTCCTTTAAAGTACGTTCGATGTTGCTGTATTCTTTCAGAATGATATAAGTCAACATCAGATTACATGTGACCAAATGAAGCAATTCGTTATCGCCGTACAAATTATAACAAAGAGTCGCATGTTCCAAAGCTCGCAGCCAGGCTGTATGAGCCTGATCATATTTCCCTAATAAGTATTGAACTCTACCGAGATTGTTTAGTGATACTGCACGTTCAGTTGCTCCTAAAGCAACTGAAGCGTTTCTTTCTGCTAAGTCTATAGCGTGCAAAAGCATTGTTTTTGTTTTACGTTGAGCTTTTAGAATAGTCATTAGTTCTTGTTCGGCTTTGATCGTATCTAATTGCTTCAGTCGATCGACACCAATGTCCAAACCTTTTGTTATCAATTCAATCTCAGAAGGCAAAATTGTTCGTCCTCCTGCTACCATGATACGTAAAGTTTCACGATTCATGCCGATCCGTTCAGCAAATTTACGAATGGAGTAGGCCTCTCCCTTTTCGTTTAATATTTCTGCAATACGTCTTCCAAGAGGTATCCTATTCCCTCCTGTAGTCGCTATATATTGAAGCGTCGACATGAACGTCCCCCCAAAAATGAGCAATGTACCAAAAGATAAAGAAAACCTAATAGTTCCTCACTTGATAATTATAGGTTATGCAATTGTAATTGTAAACAGAATGTACCGAAAACTCTAAATATAAAAAGACGACCTGTACAGGTCGCCTCGGAAGTTTCATTTTGACTTCATTGTACTTCAACTGTGAAAGCAGAGAAATCCGGTGTCTTCTTTAAGAGCTGGTTCTCACGCCAGGCGAATGTCCAGACCCGGCTCTCCCCGAAGCGGAGCGAGCCAAAGTTCTTCAAAGTAAATGTCCCGCGGGCAACTATCTCGCCAGTCGCATCGATAAGTGAGAGCGGCATCTTTTCAATCGTCAATTCCTCGTCGACTTCCCATGCATTGCGAATGAAGACGCGAACAAAACAGCCGCCCTGATACATACCTGTGTCAAAGGGCACCACATTCACTTCGCCAATATGAAGCGGTGGCAGGCTCAGCAATTGTTCCTGCATCCGTTCTTTTTCTGCTTCGGAGTATTGTTGCTCCTGTTCAGGGGTAAACGCGATGATCGTATGGGGCAGTGTTTTGCCTACCGTAGGGATTGATGCTTCATCTACTTCCTGAGGCTCAATCACTTCGATCTGGTCGCCTGTTTTTCGTACAAATAAACGGGTGAAGAGCCCGCCTCGATTCTGTTCCATCAGTACTGATCCTCCCCAAATTGTCTCAATGTTACTAAGTATACCGTAACCCTTGCAACAATACAAAAAGAGCCACCCCGAAGGGTGGCTCTTACTTGTTCTTGATTAGTTAGCAGCGGTTACAGTGAAGTTGAGAACTGCGGACTTACCGTTCGCGTTAACAACAGTCAGCTTGAAGCCTTTGCCAGCAGTCCAAGTGGATTCAACAGTACCAGTGGTGGTACCTTCGGTGATCGCGATCACACCAGCGTTTTCATCCAGGATTTCGCCGTCAGCGAGGGTGAGGTCGTTAGCGGAGAAGTAGTAGGACAGGTTGCCAGCAGCGGACAGGGAAGTGCCGCCGAACTGGTCAGTTACAACCACTTCAACACCATCGGTGTCAGTGCCTTCGAAGAGGTTAACACCTGTGAGCAATTCGGTATCGTTCGCGAATGCGAACTTCTCGATCTTCTCGCCGTCGGCATCAACGAACTTGATGTCGGTTACAGCAAGGTCAGCAACGGAAACAGTTACTTCGCGGTTGACAACTTGTGTGCCGGTCGGGGTGTTGATAACAACCGTTACGGTCGACTTAGCGTCAGCAGTCAAAATAGCGTTTGCGCTGTAGATCTTCTTAGTTGCAGCGTCAACGAGGACTGCTGCAGTGTTGGAAGAGATCACGCTTTCGATTGCGTTGGACGGCAGTGCAACTTTCACACCATTAGCGTCGGTAGCAGACACGGTTACAGCCTTAGCGTACGCGTTAGCAGCATCAGCTGCGCCCTTGTAGAGGGTCGGCAGTTCGCCTACAGCGTAGGTCAAGGTTTCGGTCTTGCCGTCGATAACGGTGAAGTTCTTAGTAGCGGAGGACAGAGTTTGGGAATCATCTTCCTTCACTACGCGAACGGTCAGCTTGTATTCACCTTTCTTCGCAGCGTCTGCAGCCAAGGTGATTTCCGACAGAGCGGACTCAGCCAGAACCGGTGCAGCAGTTGCAGTGGAGGTCAGACCAGCGTCATCGCCGGAAACCTTGGTGATTGCGAAGGTAATCTTGTTAGCGCCATCAGCGGTGAACTCTTTGCCGTACTGGTCGTACAGCTTGAAGTCAACCTTGGTGGAAGCGCCTTGCAGCAGCTTGCCAGCGGTACCGGTAGCAGCATCTACGATTTCAACCTTCTGAGCAAAGCGAGCTGCTTGAACATCGAAGGTAGTGGTCGAAGTTTTGCCGGAAGCAGATACAACGGTGATGGTAACGGTACCGGTACCAGTTACGTTAGTGAGCTTCAGCTTACCTTGGTTTTCGCCAGTAGCCGTTTCAACATCGTAGCCAGCGTCGAACGATACGCCAGTGGAGGAAACGAATGCCTTAACCGAAGCGTCATCAGCCAGGTCTGCTTCAGCCAGTTGCTTAGCAGTCATAACAGCACCGAACTGATCCTTAGCGGTCAGCGGGAGGTATACTGCAGCATCGCCGTCAGCGATAACATCGGTCGGAGCACCTACGGTTACTTCATCAACCAGAGCCGGCTTGTAGAGCTTCACGGTGATGTTGGAAGTTTTACCGGACGGAGCGATTGCGGTCAGAACTACAGTTTCATCTGCGTTCAGAGCGTTGGAAACTGTCAGCTTGATACCAGCTTTGCCCTTTGCAGTGTTCAGACCAGCAACTTCTTCGCCGTCTTCGTCGAACACAACGTAGGAAGCGGAAACGTTAGCGGAGGAAGATACGATTTGCACTTTCTCTTCGCCAGCATCCCAGCTGTTGTCTGCGTCAGTGTCAACGATCAGATCCAACGGGCTGGACAGAACGTTGCCATACTGATCTTTTGCTTCGAAAGCAACATATGCTTCGGAGTCTTTAGTCAAACGCTCAGCATCTTCATCAACGTTGGTTACTTCGCCCAGGGTGAAGGTGTCAACGATAACTTCTTTGCCGATCTTGAAGGTCTTGGAAGCCTTCACACCGTTGTTAGCTACAACCGTTACGGTCAGGTCGGAGTCAACTGCGATGTTAGCGTTGGAGATGTTTACAGCTGCATTGTCAGCGGAGTTAGCGTTGGTAGCCAGTGCGGTGCTGTAAACCCAAGTGAATTGAGCAGCGTTCGGAGCCAGTTCCATGTCTTCGCCGTATTGGTTCAGCGCTTTGAAGCCGAACTTGGTAGCGGTAGACTTCGGCAGGATGTTGCCATCCAGCTCGATGGAGGTCAGTGCTTCAGCTGCAACTACAACGTTAGCGGAGGTGGAGGACAGGCCTTCCAGACCGGTAACAGCTGCAGTGTAGGTGCCAGCGGAGAAATCGTCAGCTGCAACCAGGGTTGCAACAGTCTTGTCAGCGTTCCACTGAACTTCTTCGATTACTACAGATACTGCACCCTTCTTCAAGGAGAACTTAGCAGCTGCAGAATCAACAGAGGAAGTGAACTTCACTGCGATCTTCTTAGCGCCTACAGCTTGTGCGCCAGCGAAGTCAGCGCGTTCGCCGGTGGTTACTTCGAAGGTACGAGCTTTGTAGTTTACGGTGTAAGTGGTGTTAGCAGTCAGAGCGCCAACGGTAACGGTAGCGGACATCTTGTCTTCTGCCAGTACCGGGTTGGATACTGCAACAACCTTGCCGGTTGCTTTTTCTTTAACAACTACGTCAGTAGCTGCCAGAGCGTCTACAGCCTTGTGGAAGGACAGTTTCAGCGAAGTAGCGGAGGTAGCTTCAACGTTCTTCAGCTGAGCTACTTTGTAAGCTTCAACAGCTTTCAGGAAGTTGGAAGCAACTACTGCAACTTGTTGACGTTCAGCGTTTGCTGCCGGGCTGAATTTGCCGTTTTCGCCGCGAAGCAGTTCAGCTTCAACTGCGAATGCAACTGCGTTCTTCGCGTAGGAAGAGATGGAATCCTTGTCGGAGAAGTTCAGCTTGCTAGCGTAACCGGTTACGTCTACGCCCAGAGCGTTAACGAAAACGGTAGCCATTTGTTCACGGGTCAGGTTGGTGTTGGTGCCGAACTTGCCACCACCAAGACCGGAGATCAGCTTAGCTTTTACTGCAGCTTCTACAGCTGCAAAAGCGTAGTGGCCAACCGGAACATCGGAGAAAGTAGCAGTAGCCGGCGGGTTGGTCAGATCAAGGTTCAGAGCTTTCGCCATGATGATCGCGAAGTCTTGACGCTTGATGTTAGCAGTCGGGTTGAAGTTACCCTTCTCGTCGCCGTTGATGATGCCCTTGGACACCAGTTCGTTAATTGCTGCGGTTGCGTAGTTGTTCGGGATGTCGTTCAGAGCAGCGGATGCTACCGGCGCTACGATTGCGGATGCAACTGCGGTTGCAGCTACAGCAGCGGTAAGTTTCTTGCTTTTGTTCACAGAGACTTCCTCCTTCTGATTGGCGAGATCTGTATGAACTCTTCTTCGAAACCTCTGCAACAGTTCAGAGATTTCGACAGCTTTCATCAAATCTCTCTTGTTGAAAAATTGTGATTACCCTTGAGGTTATATTTGCTCCCGTCGATCGAGCAATCGACAGGCTGGCTAGCAAGTTGTGGTTCTGGTGGCGCCAGAACCACTACCCGGTGAGGCTCTCATGACAGTCTCACGGCGGTTAGGTTTCTCAAGGGCTCGAGCCTATGTCTGTAATATTAGCAAACTAGCATTCGTTTGTCACTACTTAGGAGACATTTTTTGTCTACTAAAATATGTATTAGTTCCTTTTTTGCCACATTCATTTTCGACAAACAATTCCTGCCAAGTTTGCTATTCCGACATATGCCCACAAAATAGACCCCTACTCAAAGTATTCGAGCAGGGGTCGCGATATACGTCCTATTTTGTTGGCTCCAGCAAATCTTTGTAGACTTTTGTCGTTTCATCCACCAGACGGCGCATCGTGAAGCGTCGATACACCATTTCCTGACCCGCACGAGCCAGCTCCAAACGGCGCTCTTTGTTCTTTACCAGGAGACAGATGCTTTCGTACAACGCCTGCGGGTCGCCCGCCGGCACCAGCAGGCCGTCCTCGCCTGAGGTGATCACTTCCGGCGATCCGCCCACCGCCGTTGTCACGACTGGCGCACCGACCGCCAAGGCCTCGAGGATCGACAGGGAGAGCCCCTCCGACAGCGATGGCAGGCAGAACACATCGAGCTGCGGCAAGAGGTCCGGGATGTCCTTGCGGAATCCGAGGAACCTGACATACTGCTCCACGCCCAGCTCCTTCGCCTCCGCCTGCAGTTCATCAAAGAGATCCCCGTCCCCGAACCACGGGAACACCACGTCCTGACGCTCCTGCACGATCTTTTGAATCGCCTTCAATAAATACGTATGCCCTTTGACCGGATGCAGACGCGCAACTGTGCCGACGATCGTCACATCGTCACCGACGCCGATCAATTTCCTCAGCGACGTCTGCGGCACATGCTCGACCGGCTCGTCGGGCAGTTCGATCGCGTTATGGATCACGCTCATCTTCGCTTCCGGCAGGCCGATCTGCAGGAAATCGTCTTTCATCGCATGCGACACCAGGATGAAATGATCCACATACGGCCAGGTGATCTTCTCAAACGTCCCAAACAGCGTGCGCTTCCACGCTTGCGGGTAGTCGAGCGCCAGGTTGCTGTGCACCGTCGTCACCGACTTGGCCGGGTAGCCTTGCGACTTGTTGGCCAGACGCCCGATCATGTTCGCCCGCACCCCGTGGGTATGGATGACATGCGGACGCCAATCGCGAATCAGGTCTTGGAGCGGGTTCAGCCCGCCCATCGACTTGGCGTCGCTGTGCAACACGGTCGTCGGAATCCCCAGCTCCCGCACGCGCTTGGCAAATTCGCCTTCATAGAAAGCGGCCACCTGCGGGTGAAATCCGTGTGTATCCAGATAGTTGACCAGTCCGAGCAGGTGCTGTTCCGCACCGCCGAACTCGCCGCCCCCGATCAGATAGAGGACGCGAATCGGCTTTTCCACAATGCATCCCCGCCTGTCGTTTATGCTTTCGCCTTCTGTGCCTGCAGGCGCATGCTCACGTAGAGCAGCGCGATCAGGGTCCAGAAGTGCGTGATTACGTTGAGGTCTTCAAAGATCGCAGCGGTGAAGTTCTCCACCAGCATACCGCACAGCGCCGCGACGATCCCTGCGTTCAGCGCGAACAGGAACGTGTCGCGCTGCTTGTTGAAGAATACGTTCTTCATGCCGTTGATCACCGGCGTAAACACCATCGCCACATAGGTCAGCGTGCCGATGATGCCCGTCTCCGCCAGCAGCTTGAAGTACTGGTTGTCGATCCACGTTGCGCCCGGCACCCCGTGGCGCGTCGCCACAGAGTCGCCGACGGTGCCGATCCCGGTGCCGAAGACCGGATATTCGCTAAAGATCTTCAAGGCGCGCGCCCAGAACTCCACGCGGCCGCCTTCCGATGCTTTCTGCCAGTACTCCGGCGTAAAGGCCAGCGTCAGACGAGCGACGACCGTATCGGCAAAAATCGCCGCGGCTGCCAGCACAGCAATGCCCGCCAGCGCCAGCCATTTGTTGCGGGTGATGATCGTGTAGATGACCATCCCGGCCAGGAAGCCGAGCCATGCGCCACGCGAGTAGGTCAGGATCAGGCAGTACAGCATGATCAAGGACGCGCCCCCGTACAGGATGCGCTGCCCCCAATTTTTCGCCCACAGGGTCAGGGCGATGGCGATCGGGGTGATCAGCACCATGAAGCCGCCAAGGGCGTTCGGGTTGCCGATCGAGGAGAAGACGCGGATCTTGATGCCTTTTTCCACTTCCGAATAGGTCCAGGACGGCGGCGTCTCCCACCCGGCCAGCTTTTGAAAAATACCAAAGGCTGCGACCAGCGTCGCCGCCACGATCATGCCGTGGATCATGTCTTTGATCGTATCTTCATCGTCGATCAACGCATTGAGCACGAGGAAGTACAAAGTTGCTTCGAGCAGCGTCCGCAGACCGTCGATCACGATCGGCAGCGTTGCGGTCACCTGCACCCAGTGATAGGTCGGGGAGATGTCCAGCACGTAGGGCTTGATGATCCAGTTCGAAGCGGCCGACAACAGCGTCGCGATAAAGGTGAACAGGATCAGCCAATGCAGGCGGCTTCCCTTCCAGTCGATGCGGCCCTCCGCCTTGGACTTGAGGTAAAACATCAGGTAGAGCAGGAAGATCAAGCCTTCCTTCCACGCCGGGATCAAGGACCCGATCAGCGGGATATCGCCAAACAGCTCACGCAGCATGTAGTTGATGATCGAGAAAAAGGAGAGGATCAAGAGCAGGTAGTAGGTGATATCACGCACCCGTCCTGCGCGCAGTCCGAGCTGAGGTTGTGTCTGCATTATTTATCGTCTCCTTTCTTCCCGTTCGCCGCCTTGGTTTCGGGGCGCAGGTCTTTCAGCGCCTTGGCAAACATATACGCCGTCGCCGCACGGTCGGCGTTGTCATCCGGCTTGAACAAGCCGTCGGTATTGCCTTTTGCATACTGGTTCGCCACCAGCGTGCGGATTTGCTTCTCATACGGATGCCCCACGATGTCAGGCAACGGCGATGCCGTTTCGGTGGTCAGCGGAATCTGCAGCGTCTGCACGACCGCATTGGCCAGCTCGCCGCGGGTGATCGGCTTGTCCGGCTGGAAGCCGTCTTTGGTGTCAAACGGCAGCGGGCCGCGCTTGACCGCTTCGGCCACCGCACCCGAGGACCAGTGCTCGACCGGCAGATCGGGGAACTGGCTCTCCGCAGGCTGCTGCAGCTCATCAGTCTTCACCCCGTTGATCTTGAGCGTCAGCGCCACCAGCTCGGCGCGCGTCATCTCTGTCTCGGGGTAGAAGTTCCAGACCGTCTCATCGCGGCCTTTCATGTAGCCTTGATTAAACATGTATTCGATCTCGTATACTGCATAGTGTCCGCTCGGGACGTCTTTGAAGACCGTCGACCCAAAGGGCAGCTGATAGAAAAAGACCAGCGTCATAAGATACAGGGCCGCCATCACACCGGCGAACCACTTGAACGTCGATTTCCTGCGCATGTTATTCCTCCATCATTCCGTCATTCATCCGTCATTCAACTCAATTATTGTAAGTCTCCAGCTCTCTTGCGTCAATTCACAGCCTGTAGACATTCTGTTACGATATGGTGAGACCACATCCAAGAAGGAGGTTCACTTCTTGCTGCCATCCTACCGCACGCTGCTCGCCCCGGGCGAGGAAACGATCATCATCAAGAAATCCCGCTTCATCGGCTACGCAACGCCTGTGAATTCTGAAGAAGAAGCGCTCCAGTTCATCCAGTCGATTCAAAAAAAGCACTGGGACGCCACCCATAACTGCTATGCCTATGTATTCGGCCCGCATCAGGAGATTCAAAAGGCCAATGATGACGGCGAACCGTCCGGCACCGCCGGAAAGCCGATCCTCGAAGTGATCAAGAAAGAGGATCTGCGCAACGTCGCCGTCGTCGTCACCCGTTACTTCGGCGGCATCATGCTTGGCGCCGGGGGCCTGATCCGCGCCTACTCGCAGACGGCCGCCGCCGGACTGCACGCGGCTGGCATCGTCACGCGCAAGCTGTTTCAGGAGATCGCGATCGACATCGACTACACCTGGCTTGGCAAAGTCGAAAATGAACTGCACGCCGTGGAAGACTTCCACATCGACCGCATCGACTATCTGGAGCGGGTCACGGTGTTTGCGCTTGTGCCGGCCGCCGATACGGAGCGCCTGCACAAGCTGATCACCAACGCGACAAACGGACAAGCGGTATTGCTCAATACGGAGCAGAAGTATGTATTCGAACGAGACGGCAAGCTGGTCAAAGCGGAACAGTAATGCCGAAGTTCATCGTCTCTTTATAAAAGGTCTGCACGATCCGGGCATTGCGCAGCTGCTGCACCACAAACTCGCTGCTCTGCAAACACTCCACCTTCTGCCCGCCGCGCAAGTGCAGCGTGCAGGAGGTCGTCTGCAGCCCCGGCACCACGCGTTCGATGAGATGGGTCGCCACATAGCCTGTCGTCCCGTCTTTTTGAACACGCGGCAGGCGCATCTTCACCGGCACCAGGGTCAGCCTCGGCGCAAACGGCAATGGCACATGCAGTCTTCTTCCCAGTATATCCCCATAACGCTCCCGAACAGCCGTCAGATCCACGCCAAAATGTCGTGCCACTCCTTTCAGCACGACAGGCACCGGCCGCGGGTCGTTCCACATCTCCCCATCGCAGGTCACCACTCTCGTCATATCCCCGCCGCCTTCCACATACACAGGTGCGAGCACCGCCAATTCTCCTATATAGGATTCGACGGATAACGTCTGCATTTGGTCACAGTCAAAATGCATAACTTCCAATTTCCTTGCTCCCTTCACCATCACTTTATTATTACTTAACCAACTCCTTATTACAGTATTTTAGGATTCCAAATAAGTTCAGTCAACCCGAACTTTGACAAAATTTGACTCGGGTTCGACTCACGCCCAGTCGGCATCCGGCCAGCCCCGCTCGTTCGCGACTGCACACCGGGTGCTTTTTTTACGAACTGCGTGTCTCCCCCTATGCTGAAACTGCGTATACGACATCGCAGAGGACCGGTCCTCATCAAGGGGCACCACGAGATGACAGGAGCAGACCGCTTCGCCGAGATCGTCCGGCAGGCACAACAGCAAGACAGCGCACAGTTGCTGGTACTGCTGAACGAATTTGAAAATGTGATCGGGGGCGCAGCGAAACGCTTTTACGTCCCGCCCAGTGAGCGCGGCGACCTGCTGCAGGAGGCGTACATCGCCTTTTTGCTCGCCGTGCAACAGTATGACCCGGCGCGTGGCGTGCCCTTCCCCGCCTATGCCAAAGCCAAGACGCACGAACGGGTCTGGCAGTACATCCGCGTGCGGGGACGGCATCACGCACGGGAACTCGCCGACAACCCGCTGACCGACGGCGAAGGCGAAACGGGCACATTGCTCGGCCTGCTGCCCGATGCGCAGGCCGAGCAGCCGTTTTGCGAACTGGAGTGGCGTTCGCTGCTCACCTCACTCTCGGAGCGCGAGGCGCTGGCCGTGGAGAAGATCGTCATCGACGGGATGACGATGGCCGAGCTGGCGCGGATGGAAGGCGTGTCGGCCGGCACGGTGAAAACGTGGAAGCAGCGCGCCTTGATCAAAATGCGCGAGGAAATCAAAAAGACCCGGGGCTGATCCCCCAGGTCTTTGCTTGTACGTTAGCTCTAAATGCTACTCTTGCTTCGCGCCCAGCGCAAAGGTCAGTTCGGCTTCACAGACCAGCTTGCCGTCGACGAGCGCACGCGCCTTGCCTTTGCCGACCGGGCCTTTGAGGCGGGTGATCTCAACTTCGAGGCGCAAGGTGTCGCCCGGGCGCACCTGTCCGCGGAACCGGCAGCCGTCGATGCCGCCGAAGAACGCCAGACGGCCCTTGTTCTCTTCTTTGGCGAGCATCGCCACCGCGCCGACTTGGGCCAAGGCTTCGACGATCAGCACGCCCGGCATGACCGCATAGCCCGGAAAATGGCCTTGGAAAAACGGCTCGTTGATCGTGACGTTCTTGATGCCGACCGCGCTCTGCCCGATCTCCAGCTCCACGATCTTGTCGACGAGCAGGAACGGGTAGCGGTGCGCGATAATGCTTTGAATCTCCTCAATGTTCAGGACTGTCTCCATGCGCTATGACCTCCTATGTATTCCAGTGTCTCTATCTTACCAAATCTAAGAAATGGAGCCAAACCGCATAGTCAAACTTTCCCTGCACATACTACGAGTGCACCTTCCTATGCCTTTTTCGGCTGGCGGAAGTTCACATAAAAAGCACCTCTGCCGTTGCAGAAGGTGCTTTTTATATGTTCATCGCATTGAAGCGGCGGAGATAGTGGAACGAGGTCACAAACGACAAGATGATCACGATCCACAGATATCCTTCCGCAAACGGCCAGCGGAACAGCAACGCCAGGAGAGCCAGGTAGTACAGCACGGTGTTTGCTTTGCCAAAGACCGTCGCCGGCACCGTCTTCTTGCCCTGTGTGACATAAAAGACGGAGGCGAGGATCATCCCCAGATCCCGGAAGAACAGGAGCCCCGCCGTCAGCCACGAAATGCGGTCGTCGATCACGAACGAAAGAACGACCGACAGCATCATCAGCTTGTCGGCCAACGGGTCCAGCATGCTGCCAAGCTCGGTGACCATCCCGTACGTGCGCGCCAGATACCCGTCGAGGATATCGGTCGCGCCCGCCAGGAAGATCACGAACAAGGCCAGCTCCATGTTGTACGCCCAGTCGGAAAAAAATACGAGGAAATAGACTGGAATCAGTCCGAGTCGAAACACCGTTAAGATGTTCGGTAGGTTCATTCGACATTACCCATTTCGCAAGTTGTTTGCCATCCCCATCATTTGATCGATCGTCTGAAGTGCCCGGGCATTCATGGTGTACGCGCGCTGGGTCATGATCATATCGGTCATCTGTTGAATCATGTCCACGTTCGACTGCTCCAAGAACCCTTGTTTCAGTGTTGCCCCGTTCGGCTGATTGTACGCACCGCGCGTCAACGCATTTGGTGCAGCGTTTGTTTTCAGCGCGTACATGTTGTTCCCCATCGCTTCCAGATTGGTATCCGGATTCTCGATGTTGACCAGCTCCAGCTGTCCGACTGCGGTGCGCACGCCTGCCGCCTCCGCCGTCATCATGCCGTTCTGCTCGATCTTCAGCGTCGCGAGGTCAAAACCGTCCAGCGAGATCGGCTGTTGAGCGGTGTCCAGCACCGGGTTGCCCGCCGAGTCGGTCAGGTACGGGGTATTGGTCCGGTCATAGCCGACCGCAAACGAGCCGTCGCGGGTGTAGGCATTGTCGGTCTGTACGCCGTTGTTGAAGATGCCGACTTCGAAAAATGCGTTCGGGCCGTCGATCGCCACGTCCAGCAGGTTCTCCGTCGATTGCAGCGCCCCTTGCGTGAACAGCTGGGAGACGCCAACCGCCAATACGCCGTGGCCGATGCGCACGCCGCTGGTGGTCTGACGCCCCTGGAGGTTGCCGTTCTGCTGCGTCTGTTGAATCTCCGCATACAGCATGTCCTTGAAGTTGACATCTTGCTGCTTGTAGCCGGTGGTGTTGACATTGGCGATGTTGTTCGAAATTGTGTCAAGGCGCGTCTGCTGACCCGCCATCCCATGTGCAGAAGTCCAAAGTGCCCGCATCTAGTCCACCTCCCCTTTATCCCAGCCGCCCGATCGAGACAGCTTTCTCAAGCGTACTGTCCAGCGACTTGATCATGCGCTGGTTGGCTTCATAACTTCTCATCACGTTGATCATCGAGACCATCGAGCCGGCCAAGTCGACGTTCGACTGCTCCAGCTGCCCTTTTTCCACCTGTGCGGTGCCGCGTACAGCTGCAGCCGCCGAGGTGAAGTAGGTGTCGCCGTACTTCTCCAGCTTCGTCGCGTCGACGATGTCGACCGAGCCAAACTGCGCGTTACGCGGATACGGCTGTCCCTGTGCGGTCGTGTACTCATAGGCGCCGTTCTCAAGCACGCGAATCCGCGCGTCGTTCAGCGGCAGGCCGGTCGCCGCGTCGACCGGAATCACCGGGTCGCCCGAGGTGGTGACGAGGAAGTTCGTCCCCGCCTGCACCTTGAAGTCACCGTCGCGGGTGTACATGACCTGGTTGCCGTTCAGCACCGGGAAAAACGAGCGGCGGTTCGGCTCGCCTGCCGGAGCCGGGTTGTCCAAAATCGCGTACGCGTGCGGGTTGTCCGACTTTTGCAAGCCGCCCTGCAGGAAGCGCGGCAACGCTTCTTCGAGAAACGTCCCGTTGCTCATCCGTCCAACCGTCTTGTTCTCCGCGCCTGCGCCGCCTGCGAAGTCGTTGATGCGCAGGATCAGCTCCTCCGGAAACGAGCGAATCACACCTGTATCGGACTTGTAACCGACAGTGTTCGCATTGGCGATGTTGTTCGAAATAAGCTCTTGCATCCGTTCGTTCGCATGCATGCCGGAATTGGCGATGTAAAGTCCGCGAATCATCGGTCACGCCTCCTCAAGAAGTAATGTTGGAATGTCTGTATCGAAAATTAACCGATGGTGCCGGCCGGCTGCTTGCGGCCGAAACCGAACAGGGAAGGCTTCTGCACCTTGGCCATATAATCGAGCGCCATGCCCGTGCCATGTACCACGCAGGACATCGGGTCGTTGGCGATATGCACCGGAATCTGCAACTCCTGAATCATCAGCTTGTCCAATCCGTACAGCAATGCGCCGCCGCCGGTCAGGACGAGGCCTTTGTCGAAGATGTCGGCCGCCAGCTCCGGCGGGGTGACTTCGAGCACCTGCTTGGTGGCGGCGACCAGCATGTCCACCGTCTCCTGCAGAGCTTCGCGCATCTCTTCCGAGCGCACCGTCACCGTCTTCGGCAGACCGCTGATCATATCGCGGCCGCGAATGTCCATCTCTGCCTGACGTGAGTGCGGGAATACGGAAACCACGCCGATCTTAATGTCTTCAGCCGTTCTTTCACCGATCAACAGGGAGTATTCTTTCTTGATGTAGCGGATGATCGCTTCGTCGAACTTGTCCCCCGCGACGCGAATAGAATTGGCGGTAACGACATCACCGAGCGAGAGTACCGCTACATCGGTCGTGCCTCCGCCAATATCTACCACCATGCTGCCGGAAGGTTCATAGATGTCCAATCCGGCTCCGATCGCTGCTGCCTTGGGTTCCGAAATCAGGTCGACCTGCCTGGCTCCCGTGCGGGTCGCCGCTTCCACGACCGCCTTTTGCTCGACCGACGTGATGCCGGACGGCACGCAGATCATCACTCGCGGGCGTTTGAACGGGCTCTTGCCGATCGCGCGCTGGATGAAGTGACGAAGCATGATCTCCGTTGTATCAAAGTCGGCGATGACTCCTTCGCGCAACGGGCGCGTCGCCACGATATGACCGGGCGTGCGTCCGAGCATGCGACGTGCTTCTTCGCCGACTGCTACGACTTTATTGGTCTGACTGTCTATTGCTACCACGGAAGGTTCATCGAGAACGATGCCCTTTCCTTTGACGTGTACCAGCACGTTAGCCGTGCCGAGATCCACGCCGATGTCGATTCCGAACATGCGTGAGAGTTCCTCCTTAGCCCCATCTAACTCATGGAAACAGCGAAATCTCATGCTCGGTGATTTAAAAGAATTACAGAGAAATCGCCCTAATAACTTCTACATCGGGGTGGAGACTCCTCTTTCTGCTTGCAGATTTTTCGCCACTTTTCGCTTTGTTTCGTCTTTGCGGTACTTCTTCTTTGTTGCCTCTCCTCCCCGCAGATGCCGGATGGATTTGTGGTATTCCAGGATTTCTTTTACTCGATTGGCCAAGTCAGGATTAATCTCGGGCAGCCGTTCGGTAAGGTCTTTATGCACGGTGCTTTTGGAGACCCCGAATTCCCGCGCGATCGTACGAACCGTGTTTTTAGTTTCCACGATGTACTCGCCGATTTTCAGGGTACGTTCTTTGATGTAGTCGTGCAATCCCCTCGCCTCCCCATGTTCATCGGTTTGTCTGATAACATGTATATGAGGGGGGGAAGAGCATATTCCAAAAATGCGGCTTGTCGAGCCCTGACAGCTTGTTTGCACCGATTATCTCTGTCTATCTTTCCTTTTCTTTTTGAGTAGATTGCACAAAAAAAAAACCGCTCCTGTGTTCAGGAGCGGTCTTTTGGATTGCTTTGGATGCTTACTCTGCCGCTTTGTCAGCGTCAGATTTCGATGCGTCTTGCCCTTCGCCCGCCGGTTTGGTGGCAGCGTCGGTCTTGGCAGCATCTTTCGGCTCTTCGGTCTTTTCAGCCGGAGCGCCCGCACCCGCGCCGGCAGCGTCGCCGGACGGAGTGGTCGTTTCGGAGCTTGCAGCTTGCGCGCCGTTTTTCGCGGACGTTTCGTACGCGGACGGCTTCTTCGGCAAGGTGCCGTTCGGGTCGATCGCCGTGCCGTCTTTGCGCAGTTCGAAGTGCAGGTGGTTCTTCTCATCCTTCTCGAAGCGGTTGTTGCCCGACTTGGCGATCGGCTGGCCGGAGATCACTTTCGTGCCGGCTTTCACTTCGACTTTGGACAGCGATGCATAGTAGGTGGAGTAGCCGTTGCCGTGGTCGATTTCCACGGTGTAGCCCATCAGCGGATCTTCGTTGACCGATTTCACGGTGCCCATCGCAGCTGCGATGACGGTGAAGGAAGCGTCGCTCTTCAGGCCGATATCCACGCCTTCATGCGGGGTAAAGGTCGATTCGTAAGAGACGACCGCCATTGCGTTTTCTTCTTCGGTGCCGGAGTCTTTGAAGAAGTCGAGCGAGAGCGCTGCGTCTTCGCCGCCGTCGCCGACCGGCCAGATGAAGCTCGGCGCGGTGTTGGCCGGTGTTGCTGCATCGTCAGACGGGAGAACCGGGCCTGCCTGTTCGCCGGTGTTTTGCTTCTCGATCTCGTACGGAGCTGCGTCCTGGCTTTTTGCGTACATCAAACCAACGATGAGGACGGAAGCTGCGAGATAGATAACCGGGAACGTCCAGCGTTTGCCCCAAAAAGACTTCGTTTGCGTTGCGGAGTTGCGGGTTTCCTTGTTTTTGTCTTGTTGTTTGTTTTCGTTATTCATTATCATCACCTCAGTAGCACATTCTCGACCGTTTGCGAGACTCATATACATCGCTGACTGAGGATCACGAAATTTTTTTCATAAAACGTATCCCGGTTGCACACGCTAATTGTTTTGCAGCACGTCCGACACTTTTCCGAGCGTCACGCCCTGGTAGTAATGGCGGATGATCTCGTCCCACTTTTTGCCGTCTTGGGCCATGCCGTTCGCTCCGTATTGGGAGAGGCCGACGCCGTGGCCGAAGCCTTTGGTAAAAAAGGAGATCGTGCCGGCCGCCGCATTGACCTGCCAGGTGAAGAGCGTGGAGCGCAGTCCCAGTTTGCCTCGGAAGTCCGGCCCGGTAAACGTTTTGTCGCCAACTTGGATCTTTTTGATATGCTCGGTGGCGGAGCGTTCGAGCGGCTTGATCAGGCTGCCGATGCTGGCGGCGGGGATCGCCTGCAGGCCGAGTTTGGTGTAGAACTCGGTGAGCGGGATGTCCTGGGTGGCGGTGAACTTGTCCGAATGAGCATCCCACGGCGAGTCGACGGAGCGCAGGTAGGGAACCTGGCTGCCCCAGTAGTCTTCGGAGTTTTCCGTCTTGCCGCTGGAGGTGGAGAAGAACAGGGCTTCGATCGGCTTGCCTTCGTAGAGGGCGATCTGACCTTTGGTGGCGTTGATCGCGGCGTTGATCTTGGAGAGGTTCTTTTGGTAGTCGGCAGCGCCCCAGCGCGTTTTTAATTTGTCTTCGCCTGAGTACGCTTGGCCTTCGTTGTGGTTGTCCGATACGTCAGCTGCGGGGTGCAGCTCCGATTTTTTGCCGTTGGCCATGCGGCGCACGATGTAGGTGCGGGCGGCGACCGCTTGGGCTTTTAATGCTTCCGGTTGGAAATGGACGGGCATCTCGGCGGCGACAACACCGCGCACATAGGCTTCGAGCGGCATGGTGACCAGCTTGTTCTGCCCGGTGAGGTAGACGTCGACCGTCGGGTCGTTAGGTGTGATGTCGAGTTCGACGAGGGTGCTTGGGTTCTGTGTTTTGGCAGGGTTCTTGTCCGGCCAGACGGCGATCAGCGCGGCCGGAAGCAGGATGGTCACCACGAGCACGGAGAGGATCACTGCGAGGATGGCGAGTACGTTTTTTTTCATGTGCGGGAGGGCCTCCATTTCTTCGTTTGCTGCATGAAACTCTATGAAAGCATATGAGAGAGATGGAAGTGATATGATCGAAAAAAGAAGCCCGCTACATGCGGGCTTCCCAGTATTTTAGGATGAAGTAAGCGTTGCGTGCTTCGAATCCGGCGGCGTTGTCATAGAGTCCGAAATGCAGGTGCGGGACAAATTTGTCTTCGGTGCCGGACGGACCGTAGCCGGTGCTGCCGACATAGCCGAGCAGTTGGCCGGGTGCGACGCGAACGCCTTTGGCGAGGCCGGGGGCGTAGCGGTCGAGGTGGGCGTAGTAGACACTGTACTGCGAGTTGTCGAGGCGGATCGTGACCCGCCAGCCGCCGAGTTCATTCCAGCCGTAGTTGGTGACCACGCCCCCGCCGACGGAGACGACTGGAGTGCCTTTTGGCGCCATGATGTCGGTGCCTTCGTGCGCGCGCACCGTCGTGCCGTCCGGGTTGTATGCGCGCGAGTCGCCCCAGGTGTCGCTGAACGGGTCATAGGAGCCCTGCGTCGGGAACGGGAAGACGAAGCCCGGCTTGCCCAGCTGATCGGCGAGGGACGGTTCCATCTGCCCCAGCCAAGAATCGGCCGGCGGCGGCGGTGCCGGTGTGTAGTTCGGCACCTGCAAGCGCTGCCCAACGCGCAAGGCATCGGTGGTCAGGTTGTTTAAAGAGCGCAAGGTGGTCACCGACGTGTTGAAGCGTGTGGCAAGACCCCAGAGCGTGTCGCCGGAGACGACGATGTACTCGCCTGTTGTGGGCGTGGTCGGGGTGGTGCCAGTCGGGGTGGTGCCAGTCGGGGTGGTGCCAGTCGGGGTGGTGCCTGTAGGCGCTGTTCCCGTTGGTGTTGTTCCCGTTGGTGTTGTTCCTGTCGGGGTTGTGGTTGTAGGCGTCGACGTAGTCGGCGTCGTGCCCGTTGGCGCCGGAGGCGCCTGAACAGGAGGCAGCTGGACTCCCGCTTGCGGGATGGTCAACACCTGGCCGATGGTTAACGCGTCGCTCGTCAACCCGTTCTCCGCCCGGATCGCATCGACTGTCACCCCGTTGGCCTGCGCCAGTTTCCAGAGCGTATCGCCGGACTGCACGACGTAGGTCGTCGCCGGGATCGGGATCAACAGCTGCTCCCCCGGATACAGCGTCGGGTCGGACATGCCGTTGAGCTGCAGGATCGCCGTTGCTGTCGTCTTGTAGGCCTGCGAGAGCTTCCACAGCGTATCGCCGCTGGCCACCGCATGCAGTCGGGCCGGCTGGTTGGACACGACCACCGCCGGGCGGAACGGGTCCCACGCCACTTTGGCCTGCAAGGACTCCGACACGAACCGCACCGGCACAAACATGCTGTCACCGACAATCATCGCCGGCTCATCCATCGCCACCGAACGCCCGTTGACCACAGCGGTCGCCGAGTTGCTCGTCAGCACGATCCGCGTGCTCCCTTGCGTCACCGTCGCCCGCTGCGCCGCCGCATCCCACGCCACCGACGCGCCTAAGCCTTCCACAATCGTGCGCAGCGGCACCATCACCCGGTCATTGTGCATAAAGGGCTGCCCGCCGGCGAGCACTTTGCCGTTGACGAACAGGGCGATCGCCGTCGCCGCATACACGCTTTTCTTGCTCGTATCGGCCACGGTCGGCAGCGACATCGCCGCGACCAGCATCGTCCCGAGGAACACGCGCACTGCCCGCGCCTGCGACCCGGGATACTTTTGCTGCACATACTGCATGATCGACCCCCGCAGCCGCTCATTGCGAGTCTCCCCCGCGCCGAGCTCCGCGCCCATCTCTTCCATAAAATCATAGCTTCGTAAATAAAGGTGCAGCTCGCCTCCATAGGGAGTCTGCACCCACCTCTCTCTTAGAAAAGGGGATTGTTGCATCGAAGTTTTCCCTCCTTTGCCAGCTATCCCCTAGCCTTCCCCAATCGCACACAAAAAAAGACGACCCGTATCTAGGCCGCCTTTCCCATTTTTAAAGTTGTTTACAGAAACGCCTGTCCCAGCGGCTGGTCTTCCGCTTTGACTTCTTCATACTCGATGCGCTCAATCTGCGCACCGAGATCGGCAAACTTCTGCACGATGTCCACGTAGCCGCGGTCGATATGATGCACGCCGTGAATCTCCGTGTGGCCCTTGGCGACCAGACCCGCCAAGATCAGGCACGCGCCTGCCCGCAGGTCGGTCGACGTGACTTTCGCCCCGTGCAGCTGCGCAACGCCGTTGACGGTGGCGGTGCGGCCGTTGACCTTGATGTCCGCTCCCATGCGGCGCAGTTCGGCCACATGCATAAAGCGGTTCTCAAACACCGTCTCCGTCACATACGACGTCCCCGGAATGATCGTCAAAAGCGACATCATCTGCGCCTGCAAATCGGTCGGGAAGCCCGGATAGACCAGCGTCTTCACTTCCAACGGACGCAGCGCCCCTTCCGACTTCACGCGCACGCCGGTCACATCGTCGATCACCGTCACGCCCGCTTCTTTCAGCTTGGAGATCAACGGCGCCAGATGGTGCGAGATCGCGCCTTCCACAAACACGTCGCCGCCGGAGATCGCCGCCGCCACCAGGAAGGTGCCCGCTTCGATGCGGTCCGGGATGATCATGTGCTCCGCGCCGCGCATTTCCGCCACGCCGTTGATGCGGATCGTGTCGGTGCCCGCGCCGCGAACGTCAGCGCCCATCTTGTTCAGGTAGTTGGCGAGGTCGACGATCTCCGGCTCCTTGGCCGCATTTTCGATGATCGTCTTGCCTTCTGCCAACACGGCCGCCATCATGATGTTTTGCGTAGCGCCCACCGATGCGAAGTCGAGGTAGATCGTCGCGCCCTTCAGGCGTCCGCCTTCCGCAACCGCTTCGATAAACGATTCGCCTTGCTCCACCACAGCGCCCATCGCTTCAAAGCCTTTGATGTGCAAATCGACCTTGCGCTCCCCGATCGAGCATCCGCCCGGCATCGAGACGCGCGCGCGGCCGAAACGGCCGAGCAGCGGTCCAAGGACAAGAAAAGAAGCCCGCAGTTTCCGAACGAGTTCGGCCGGTGCTTCCGTTGTGTTTACGAGTTCTGCGTTCAGGCGCAAAAGCCCGGGTCCCGCCTCGCCGGTCTCTACGCCCAATGCTTCAAGCAATGCGCAGATGTTCCCCACGTCGGAGAGATTCGGGACTTCTTCCAAAACGCTTTCGCCTTTGCTTCCCAAGATGGAAGCGGCGATTATTGGCAATACGGCGTTCTTCGCGCCGTGAACTTTCACAGTGCCCATGAGGCGTTGTCCGCCCTGTACGACAATCTTAGCCATGTTGTAATAAACCTCCACAGGCAGGGCGAGGCAGCTAGCCCTTAATACTCAATGGTCACGATCGGCGATCCCACCAGCACGCGCGTCTTGCCGAGCGTCTCGTCAAAATGCGCCGCCACTTGCAGGTTCATCTTGTTCCCATTGGTGACTATGTAATCCTTTGTGAGAGGAGAGTATCCGGATACAGAGGTTACCAGTTCGGAGCGAACTCCTTCGATCTCTTGGGCCTTTACCGTTTGAAAAACGTCTTTGACCATCGAGTTTACTGCAATGTCATTCATTTTATCAGCCCGCAAACCTTTGATACAAGTGCTAATTTGTGGGACGGTGTTCGCCAGTTTGGCCGTTTCGCTGACACGCTTGATCGCAGCGGAGTAATCGCTGAGGTCTTTCGCGTCGCGTTCCACACGCAGCACCAGCACGGTCTGCGGAGCGTGGCTTTGGAACTTCATCGAGGTCAAGGTCAGTTGGGCAGCAGCGCCGTTCTGCCACTTGCCGCGCAAGGAGTAAGACGTCTGATCTCCTTGAGACTGGAGAGTCTCCTCCGCATTCTGAATCGCAAACATCTTGTTCAGGCTCAGGCCCAGCGCCTTGAGGTCATCGGCCGACTTGTACTCCTTGTCGATCGCCGACCAGTTGTGCACCTGCCAGCCTTCCACTTCCGACCCGGTCTCGGCGAACGCCTTGCTCAAAAACGCGCCGGTGTCGGCCGTCTGTGCAATCGTCTCTCTTGCCGAAAACAAACTGAATGCTGCTACGATCAAACAAACAATGATACCAAAAATCCCAATTTTCTTCATTGATCTCTCTCCCTGCCCGTCAAATGGATGTTACCCATTCTGACCGCATCAGGGGGAGGATATACTAGTTGCTAGAAAAATAGTTTAGAAGATTTGCTTGAGCATCATTGTGGAGATCATGTATTCATTGGCGAACTTGGCCAGCTGATAGCCGAGCAGGATGGACAGCAGCAAACGCAGGACGGCAGCAGGACGCCCTTTGGCATCCTTGAGAAACACATCCCAGCGCACGATCTGCAGCGCATACCACGCGATCAGCACGCCAAACAATAAAAAGGCCAGATTAAACAGGGACATCCAGCCCATCCCGGTCTCTTGGGAGCCAAAATACACGGCGCATCCCCCGCCTCTCTTCACATCTCGTAACATCGTACCACAATTCACGCAAAAAGACTCCGAGACTAAAGTCCCGGAGTCCTTTTTTTATTGATGTTTTATAGACTTACAGTCCGAACCAGTTCAGCCCGTTGAGCACATCGAGGTACAGGTTCGGCAGCACGCCCAGCACGATTGTCCCGATCAGGCCAACGCCTGCAATCAGGCCAAGCGACCACGGCAGCGCCAGTTTTTGTTCGGTGACCGGTGCTTCGCTCTCCTTCATGAACATCGCTTTCAACACACCGAAGTAGTAGTAGAAAGCGATGGCCGACGTGATGAAGAGCAGCGCCGCCAGCCAGTACATCTGGGTGTTGATCGCGCCGAGGAAGATGTAGAACTTCCCGAAGAAACCGGCTGTGATCGGCATCCCTGCCATCGACAGGATGAACACGGTCATCGCCACCGCCTGGAACGGAGAACGCTTGTAGAGGCCGCGGAACGCTTCGAGCGTTTCGTTGCCCGCTTCACGCGTCACGTTGGTCAGGATGGCGAACGCGCCCATCGTCATGAACAGGTAGGCGGTCAGGTAGAAGGTGACTTCGCCAAACGCCAGCCAGATGTTTTCCTGCGCATTGCCGCTGCCGAGCACCGCGAGCGGGATCAGCAGGTAACCGGCTTGTGCGACAGAGGAGTACGCGAGCAGGCGCTTGATGTTCTTTTGCGCCAGCGCCGCGATGTTCCCGATGACCATGGTCAGGCCGGCGAGAATCGCGAGGTACATGTACAGCTCGTTGAACTCCGGACCAAACGCCCAGATGAACAGGCGCAGCACCAGCGCGAAACCTGCCGCTTTCGAAACGACAGACAGGAACGCGGTGATCGGGTTCGGAGCGCCTTCGTAGGTGTCCGGCGCCCACATGTGGAACGGCACCAGCGCGATTTTCGCGCCGAAGCCGATCGTCATCAGCAGGAAGGACAGCACGATCAGCGGTTTGAACTCGATCCACATCTGCGCGATCATCTGCGATGCCTGCGCGATGTTAGTCTGGCCGGTCACGCCGTACAGGAAGGACATCCCGTACAAGGCAAACGCGGTGGCGATGGAACCGCTGATCAGGTACTTCATCGCCCCTTCGCCGCCTTTGGCATCGCGACGGATCGCGACCAGGATGTAGGACGCGATCGAGAGCAGTTCGAGACCGACAAACAAGGTGATCAGGTCATACGCGGAGGACATCACCATCGCGCCGACCGTTGCGAAGATCAGCAGGTAGCTGTATTCCGCAACTTTGACCGCCGGGTTGTGACGGAAGAAATCGATCGACATCAGGAGCGTAAACATCGTGCCCAAGATGAAGATCACTTTAAACACGTTACCGAAGTCGTCGAGCACGTAGAGCATGTTGGACAGCTCTTTCAAGCCGCCGTCTGCCACCACGCCGAAGTTGCGCAGCACGAGCACGAGCGCGACGAGCAGACCTGCCACACCGATCCACGGAGAGATGCGGCGGGATGTTTCTTTGGAGACAAACAAGTCGAACGCCAGCATCCCGAAGCCGAGCAGGACGAGGATGACTTCTGGAGCCATCACGTCCCACACGCCGGAGAAGCTGAGTGCAGATAACGATTGTACCGGATTCATGTGCTACCCTCCTATCCTGGTGACGAGTGTTTGGATCGACGGGTTCACCAGGTCACTGAGGATTTGCGGGTAGACCCCGATCAAGATGATCAGCGCGAGCAGAACGATCGCCGGAACAAATTCGATCGGACGAGCGTCTGTCACACCTTCCAGCTGTGCAGGCGTCGGACCATAGGTCGTGCGCTGCATCGCCCAGAGCAGGTAGACAGCCGCGAGGATGATCCCAAGCGTACCCACAGCCGAGAGGACCGGGAATACTTCAAACGAGCCCATAAACGCCAGAATCTCAGAGATAAACCCGCTCATGCCCGGCAGGCCGAGCGAACCGAGCGCCGCTGCCAGCAGGAAGCCGGCAAGGATCGGCATCGGCTTGGACAGACCGCCAAGACCTGCGATCTGCGCGGTGCCGGTGCGCTCCTTGATCGCGCCGATCAGGAAGAACAAGAGCGCGGAGAGCAGACCGGAGGAGATCGTCATGAAGATCCCGCCCTGGATGCCCGCCTGGTTCATCGCCGCTACCCCGAGCAGCACGATCCCCATGTGCGAGATCGCGGAGAACGCGAGCAGGCGGCGCCAGTCTTTTTGCACCATCGCGATCAGTGCCGCGTAGACGATGTTGATCACACCGATCACGGCGATCAGAGTCGCGTAATGCTGCACCGCGTCAGGCAGAATGCCAACCGCGATGCGGAACAGGACGTACGCGCCGATTTTCATCAGCACGCCGCCGACGATCATCGAGACTGCGGACGGCGCTTGTTCATGCGTATCCGGCAGCCAGGTGTGGAACGGGAAGAACGCTTCCTCGATCAGGATCGCCAGGAACAGCACCAGGAAGATGCCGTTTTTGAAAGCGCTGGTGATCAGGTCGGGCGATGCCTGCGAGAACGCATCGGCGATCGTCAGCATGTTCAAGGAGATCGTGCCGGTCGCGTCGGCCGCTTTGAACGCCATCGCGATAAACGCCACGAGGATAAACGCAGAAGCGATCCCGCGGTAGACGAGGAACTTCGTCGCCACAGGGCCTTTGCGCTCGCCGCCCCAGATGCCGATCAGGAAGTACATCGGGATCAGGGTCAGCTCGAGGAACAGGAAGAACAGGAACAGGTCGAGCGCTACAAAGCAGCCGTACAGACCTGTGACCAGCAGCAGGAACCAGATGTAGTACTCCTTCGCCCGGTGCTGGATCCGTCCGGATGCCAGAACCGCGAGGAAGGAGACGATGCCGGTGAGCAGCACGAACGGCATCGACAGGCCGTCGACTCCGAGGTCGTAGCCGATGACGAGCGCCTGGTCTTTGTAGGCGTTCGCGATGTTGATCCACTCAGCCGATTCGGTGTACTGCATGCCCTTCGCGCCAAAATCAAAGCCCGCGTAGACAATGCCTGCGAACACCAGCGACAGGAGCGTGGCGATCAGTGCGATCGCGCGCGCCTGCCCCTGGCTGCTCTTCGGAACAAAGCCGATGATCAGTGCGGCCAGCAGCGGGAGGAAAACGATGATGGTCAAAAGGTTCCCCATCATTTCACAACACCTCCCCAGATCAGTGCGCTGGCAATCAGCGCAACGGCGCCGAGAACGGTGATCAGACCGTAGGTCTGGACTTGGCCGTTCTGGCTGTATTTCAGGCCAAGCGCGCCGACGACAGTTGCTTCGCCAAAGAGATGGACGAGGCCGTCGACGATCCACTTGTCGATAAAGTTGAGCACACGGCCGATGAAGACGACCGGCTTGACGATCACGTAGTTGTAGAGTTCGTCAAAGTAGAACTTGTTGTAAGACAGCTGGTAAAGCGGTCGCAGCGCGCCGCCGCCCAGTTTGGCCGGATCGATCGCTTTCGACTTGTACATCAGGTAGGCAAGCCCGATGCCAGCCAGTGCAACGACGGTTGCCAGCACGGCCATCCACAGCTCCGGCGCGTGAACCTCGCCGATTTCGCCGTCATGCAGCATGAAGTGCTCAAACGCGTAGCCCGTTACCGGGGAGTTGAGCAGACCGGCCACGATCGCCATGATCGAGAGCAGGACGAGCGGGATGGTCATCAGCGGACCGGATTCATGCGCGTGATCATAGTCTTCTTTTTTACCGCGGAACTCGCCGGTGAAAGTCATGAAGAATACGCGGAAGATGTAGAACGCGGTGCAGAACGCGGCCAGCAAGCCGAGCACGAACAGCACCATGTTGCCGGAGTGGTACGCCCCGAGCAGAATTTCATCCTTCGACCAGAAGCCGGCAAACGGCGGAATCCCGGAGAGCGCAAGCGCCCCGATCAGGAACGTCCAGCCGGTGATCGGCAATTTCTTCCAGAGTCCGCCCATCGAGCGGATGTCCTGGTTGTGGTGAATCGCATGGATGACCGAACCTGCCGCGAGGAACAGCAGGGCTTTGAAGAAGGCGTGCGTCATCAGGTGGAACGTCGATGCCACATACGCCGAAACGCCAAGCGCCATCACCATGTAGCCGAGCTGCGAGACGGTCGAGTACGCGACGACACGCTTGATGTCGTTTTGCGTGAGACCGATCAAGGCCGCTAAGATCGCGGTGATCGCACCGATGATCGCGATGACCATCAAGGCATCCGGAGATGCTTCGAAGATCGGGAACGCGCTTGCGACGAGGTAAACGCCGGCTGCAACCATCGTAGCAGCATGGATCAGCGCGGAGACCGGAGTCGGGCCTTCCATCGCGTCCGGCAGCCAGGTGTGCAGCGGGAACTGCGCCGATTTACCGATTGCGCCGATGAAGATCAGGATCGCCACCAGCGTGATCAACGCTTCCGGCGAGATCCAGTCGATCAGGAACGTCTTGGTCTCGATCGCTTGGAAGATGCCTGCGTATTCAAAGGTGCCGGTTGCGATAAAGATCAGCACGATCCCGATGAAGAGACCGACGTCACCGATGCGGGTGACGATAAATGCTTTTTTCGCTGCAGCGGCCGCTTCCGGCTTGAAGTACCAGAAACCTACGAGCAGGAAGGAGCACAAGCCGACCAATTCCCAGAAGATGTAGACTTGCAGGAGGTTTGGCGAGATCACCAGGCCGAGCATCGAGAAGATAAACAGGTTGAGATATTGATAGAACACCGGGAAACGCTCATCGCCGTGCATGTAGCTCTTCGAGAAGAGCAGCACCAGCGTGGAGATAAACGTGACCACGACCAGCATCATCGCGTTGAGCTGGGTCACTTCATAGCCCATCGACAGCGTGGTTTCACCAACGCTCAGCCAATGGAAGATGTACGGTGCAGCTGCACCGTGCGCTTTTACATCCGACAAGATGAAAAGCGATACCGCGAAGCCCGCCAGCGCTGCCAGCACGCTGATCGCAGTGACAATACCCTCTTGCGCCCGCCGACCGAGCACGAACAGGAGCACATACGCCACCAGCGGGAAGAGGGGAACTAACCAGGCATATTCGACCATACGATCACCTTTCTCCGTAGTTCTTTAGAAGACCCCGGATTACCATTTCATGAGGTCTTGATCCCGAACGTCGCTGGTATTGCGGTTGCGGTATAACGAGATCAAAATAGCAAGCCCCACAGCCACTTCAGCCGCTGCGATCGTCATCGCAAAGAGGGTAAAAATCTGACCGTTCATCGACGGCATCAGACCAAAGCGCGCAAACGTCAACAGGTTGATGTTGACGGCGTTGAGCATCAGCTCGACCGAAACGAGGACGATGATGATGTTGCGCTTGGTCAGCGCGCCGTACAAACCGATACAAAACAGGATCGCACCGAGCGTAATAAACTGTTCAACTGACATCGATTACTTCTCCTCCTTGTTTGCAAGGGTAATCGCGCCAACGAGCGCTACGATCAGGACGACCGACACCAGCTCGAACGGAATCACGTATTGCCCGAACAAGGATTCGCCGATCAGCTTGACGTTGTCCTGACCCTCCCACGGGGAGTCGGTCGGAGTCGGCCAGCGCAGACCGGAGAATTTGGTCACGTAGAGGACGATACCGCCCAGACCAATCGCCGCGATCGCCGCCCACACCGGGTGTGCGGTGACCTTTTGCGGTTTTTCAACTTCATCATGCCGCGTCAGCATGATCGCGAAGAGCATCATGATCGTGATGGCGCCTGCGTAGAGCAGGATTTGGATGAAAGCGAGAAACTCCGCTTCGAGCATGATGTAGATCCCTGCGACGCCGATGAACACGCCGCCTACAGCCAGCGCCATGTACAGCACTTTGCGAAGCGAGAGAAGCAGTACGCCACACGCGATGACAAACAGCGAGATCAGGAAAAACGCGATGTTCTGCCCGGTAAATTCAATACCACCGAACATTACTTTTCACCCCCGAAAGAAGAAGTGCCGTCATGCTCGAGGATGCCTTCCGTCTTCTTGCGGTTGTCATCGAGCCAGAACATGTTTTTATACAGGTCGACCCGGTTATACGTCGCAAGTTCGAAGGTATCGGTCATCTGGATCGCTTCGGTCGGGCACACTTCGGTGCATAGATCGCAAAGGATGCAGATTTCAAAGTTGATATCATAGGTGTCGATGTGCAGCTTTTTATCGCCGCCGCGTGTGCCCGAAAGCGAGATGCAGGAAGTCGGGCAGACCCGCGCGCACTGGTTGCACACGATGCATTTCTCAGGCGAGAACTTGTGAACACCACGGAAGCGTTCGCCAAAGTCCGGCATCTCATCCGGATACATCAGGGTGACCTTCTTATGCGTGAGTTGGGCGAAGGTGACTTTCAACCCTTTAAGGAAACCGAACATGATTTCACCCCACTTTGTATTAGATCAGATATTTGAGGACTGCTGTGAGCACCAGATTCACCAGGGCCAGCGGAATCAGCACTTTCCAGGAGAAGACAAGCAACTGGTCGGTACGAATACGCGGCATGGTGGCACGCACCCAGAAGAAGAAGAAGATAAACGCCGAAACTTTGATCGCGAACCACAGCCAGCCCGGCAGGAACGGACCTTCCCAGCCGCCGAGGAACAGCGTGGTGCCAAGCGCCGACATTGCAAAGACATAGACATACTCTGCCAGCATGAAGAAGGCGAAGCGGAAGCCGGTGTACTCGGTGAAGTAACCTGCGACCAGCTCAGACTCTGCTTCCGGCAAGTCGAACGGCGTACGGTTGAGTTCCGCGGTCGCCGAGATGATAAAGATCACGAACCCGAGCGCTTGCGGCACGATGTACCAGACGTACGGGAACTGCTTTTGCGCTTCGACGATCTCCACCATGTTCAGCGAGCCTGCGAGCAGCACGACGCCGAGCATCGACATCGCGAGCGGAACTTCGTAGGAGATCATCTGTGCAGCCGAACGCATACCGCCGATCAGCGAGTATTTGTTGTTCGATGCCCAGCCGCCAAGCACGACGCCGAGGATGGTCGTCGCCGAGAGGGCGATGTAGTACAGGACGCCGACGTTGCTCGCCGCCGTGAAGATGTGCGTGGCGGAGAACGGAATCACCGCAAGCACCATAAACGACGGGAAAAAGGCAATCAGCGGCGCGATCAGGAAGATGTTGCGGTCCGCTTTCGCCGGCACGATATCTTCTTTGATCAGGAGCTTCAGAACGTCCGCGACCGTCTGCAGGAGCCCGAGGGGACCTACGCGGTTCGGACCGATCCGCCATTGCATCCAGCCGATGACTTTACGCTCGAAGTAGATCGTGTAGGTGACCACGCCGAGGATGAAGGCGAGGACGATCACAGCGCCAAGCGCCATGTTCAGGAACGTTGACAGCTCCATCGGCTTATCCAGCCAGGAAAACATCTCTGTCATTATGCGTCAACCTCCCCAAGCACGATATCGACGGCGCCGAGTACTGCGATCAGGTTGGACATGGACTGCCCTTCCAGCAGCTTCGGCAGAATCTGCAGGTTGATGAAGGACGGACGGCGCCATTTGATGCGGTATGGTTTGTCTTTGCCTTCGGAGACGATGTAGAGGCCAAGTTCGCCGCGCACGCCTTCGACAGCCGAGTAGTATTCGCCGGCCGGCACGCGCAGGATCTTCGGCACCTTGCCCATTACCGGGCCGTCCGGGATCTGCTGTGCAGCCTGCTCAACGATCTTCATCGATTCGACGATCTCTTCCATGTGGCACATGTAGCGGTCGTAGCAGTCGCCGTTTTTGCCGGTGACGACGTTGAAGTCGAAACGGTCGTAGATCGAGTACGGCTTGTTCTTGCGCAGGTCCCAGTTGAAGCCGGTCGAGCGCAGGTTGATGCCGGACAAGCTGTAGTTGATCGCCGTTTCCGCATCGTAGGCGCCAACGCCTTTGACGCGTTCGAGGAAGATCTCGTTGCCGGTGACCAGATCGTGGAGCATATCCATCTCTTTGCGGAGGTGGTTGATGAAATCGATCACATCCTGCACCCAGCCTTCCGGTGCGTCCCACTTGACGCCGCCGACGCGCATGTAGTTGAACGTCAGGCGCGCGCCGCAGATCCGGTTGAACAGATCGGTGATCTTCTCGCGGTTGGCGAATGCGTACAGGAACGGGCTCATCGCGCCCAGGTCGAGCAGGTAGGTGCCGAGGAACACCAAGTGTGATGCGATGCGGTTCAGTTCGACCACGATGATGCGCAGATGTTCTGCGCGCTCCGGGATTTCCAGATCCATCGCGCGTTCCACCGCATTGACGATCGCATGGTTGTTGACCATCGAGGCCAGGTAGTCCATGCGGTCGGTGTACGGGATGATCTGCGTGTATTGCAGATCTTCTGCCAGTTTCTCGGTTCCGCGGTGCAGGTAGCCGACTACCGGTTCCGCATCGCGGATGATCTCGCCGTCCACCTTGACCACAACACGCAGTACGCCGTGCGTACTAGGGTGCTGAGGACCGATGTTCATTAAGAGTTCTTCAGTGCGAATTTCAGCCATCGCTTTCCTTTCCCCCTAGTCCTTCACAACGTAATCTTTGCGCAGCGGGTGCCCTTGCCAGTGGTCTTCGAGCATGATTCTGCGCATGTCCGGATGTCCCGGGAAGTTGACGCCAACGAGGTCGTAGATCTCGCGCTCTTCCCAGTTCAGACCGCTGTAGATGTGCGTGATCGACGGTACGGACGCTTCGTCGCGCGGGGTGCGGACTTTCAGCGCCAGGTCCATGTCGAGCACGAAGGAGTGCACGTTGAGGTACACTTCGCAGTAGCCTTTGGCCATGTGGTCGGTGCCGGCCATCACTTCGGCGTAGACAAATGCCAGGTCGTCGGTGACCTTGAGGTATTCGACGACTGCCGGCCAGTTTTCGTTTTTGATCACGAAAGTCGGCTGAAACTTGGCGAGGGATGCTTCTTCGATCACCTCTTCGCCGAATTGGGCGACGATGCGTTTTTGGATCTGCTCGAGCTTCGCGTTGGCCGCTTCGACGCGCGGGTCAACAGTCTCAGGCGTCTCTTCTTTCGGTGCAGCCGGCTTCGCTGCTGCTGCGGGCTTGGCAGCCGCAGGTTTCGCAGCTTCCGGCTTCGCTTCAGCTTTTACTTCGGCTGCAGGTGCTTCCGGTTTCGCTTCAGCTTTTACTTCTTCTGTTGCTTCCGGTTTTGTTTCAGGCGCTTTGTTTTCTTCGCTCATCTATCGCACCTTCTTCCCTTTGGCTTCCAAACGGATCTTGTCCTGGAGTTTGTTCAGCCCGTAGATCAGAGCAGGCGGAGACGGCGGGCAGCCCGGGATGTAGACGTCGACCGGGATGACTTGGTCCGCACCTTTGACGACCGAGTAAGCGCGCACATACGGACCGCCTGCAGTCGCACAGGAGCCCATCGCCACGACCCACTTCGGCTCCGGCATTTGATCATAGAGACGCTTCAGGATCGGCGCCATCTTCTTGGTGATCGTGCCGGCGATGATGATGCAGTCCGCTTGGCGCGGGGAGGCACGGAAGATGATCCCGAAACGGTCGAGGTCATAGTTCGCCGCGCCGGTGCCCATCATTTCGATACCGCAGCACGCGGTCGCAAACGTCAGCGGCCACAGCGAGTTCGAACGCGCCCAGCCCTTGATCTGCTCCAACGTGCCGATGATGATGCCTGCTTTGGACAGTTCTTGCGACTCCTCTTCTGTGAAGCCCTCGAACTGCATGTAAGCCGGCTGTTGGTTGTTGTTCTCGTTTGTCATTTCCATTCCAACACCTTCTTTTTCCAGGCATAGACGAGGCCTAATACTAACAGGCCAAGGAAGATCAGCATTTCTACCAAACCAAACAAGCCGAGGCTGTCGAACGATACAGCCCATGGATACAGGAACATGATTTCCACGTCAAACACCACGAACATGAGTGCAAAGAGGTAATAGCGGACGTTATAACGGACGTGCGCTTCACCAAACGGCTCGACGCCGGACTCGTATGTCGTGAGTTTTTCCGGCGTGGGGTTCTTCGGACGCAAAAACGGTCCGGCTACCCACAACGCTCCGATCGGGAGCAGCAAGCCTAACAAGAGGAACAGAGAGATAAATACGTAGCTGTTCCAATACGAGACCATAGTAGCCCCTCCATCTTCAAAAAGATTTCACAGTTTTGCCCCCAACATTATAACAAAGTCAGGAAGCCATGTAAAACCATGCTTCAAGCGCAAGTACAGGGTAAAAAACAGCTTCCCCATAGCATTTTCCAAATCCGCCTGTTTTTACTCGAAACGGCGTATTTTCAAACAGCAAAGCCCCACACGAACTTCGTGTGGAGCTTCTGCTGAATGCAATTAGCGATTGTTTTTATTCGTCGCCACTCGGATCCGGTTGATTGCACGCTCAAGAGCAATTTCCGCACGCAGATGGTCCAGAGAATCTGTACGTTCCGCCAGACGGCGTTCGGCACGCTCTTTCGCACGAGTTGCACGGTCAACGTCGATCTCTTCCGGCAGCTCTGCCGCTTCTGCAAGCACAGATACCTTCTCCGGTTTGACTTCCAGGAAGCCGCCGGAAACGGAGATCACGTCTTCGCCTTGATCCGTTTTCACGCGGAGGGAGCTGATCTTCAAGGTGGTGACGAGCGGAGTGTGCCCGGCCATGATGCCGAGGTCCCCGTCGCCGCCGCGCGCGATGATCAGGTTCGCCTCATTTGCGTACACCTTGCGTTCAGGAGTGACGATTTCGATAGGCATTTTGTTCATATCGGTTTCCTCCTAAGCCCAAGATGGAGCTTTAGGCATTATTCTTCGCGCGCTCGACAACTTCGTCGATCGTGCCCGCCATGTAGAAGTCACCTTCTGCAATGTCGTCATGCTTGCCGTCGAGGATCTCTCTGAAACCGCGAACGGTGTCAGCGATCTTGACGTAGCGGCCCGGCTTACCGGTGAACTGTTCTGCAACGTTCATCGGCTGAGTCAGGAAACGCTGGATCTTACGAGCACGGGATACGGTCAGCTTGTCTTCATCAGACAGCTCATCCATACCGAGGATCGCGATGATGTCTTGCAGTTCTTTGTAGCGCTGCAGGACAGACTGAACGCCGCGAGCTACCGAGTAGTGCTCCTCGCCTACGATGTCCGGGGACAGTGCGCGGGACGTGGAAGCGAGCGGGTCAACCGCCGGGAACAAGGCTTGCTCTGCGATTTTACGCTCAAGGTTGGTCGTCGCGTCCAAGTGAGCAAACGCGGTTGCCGGAGCCGGGTCGGTGTAGTCATCGGCCGGAACGTAGATTGCCTGGATGGACGTGATGGAACCTTTTTTGGTCGAGGTGATACGCTCTTGCAGCTGACCCATTTCAGTTGCCAGGGTCGGCTGGTAACCTACTGCGGACGGCATACGGCCGAGCAGTGCGGATACCTCGGAACCAGCTTGGGTAAAGCGGAAGATGTTGTCGATGAAGAACAGTACGTCGCGCTCTTCCACATCGCGGAAGTATTCTGCGATGGTCAGACCGGTCAGTGCTACGCGGGCACGTGCGCCCGGCGGCTCGTTCATCTGGCCGAAGACCATGGCGGTCTTCTCGATAACGCCGGAGTCGGTCATCTCGTGGTACAGGTCGTTACCTTCACGGGTACGCTCACCAACACCTGCGAATACGGAGAAACCGCCGTGCTGCTTCGCGATGTTGTGGATGAGTTCCTGGATGGTAACGGTCTTGCCTACGCCTGCGCCGCCGAACAGACCGATCTTGCCGCCCTTGATGTACGGTGCGAGCAAGTCGATAACTTTGATCCCGGTTTCGAAGATCTCTACCTTGGTGGAGAGGTCTGCGTATTCCGGAGCCGGGGAGTGGATCGGATCGCGGCGCTCGATGTTAACCGGGCCCGCTTCGTCGATCGTTTCACCCAGGATGTTGAAAATGCGGCCCAGAGTCGCCGGACCAACCGGTACGGAGATCGGAGCACCGCTGTCGACAACGTCCATACCGCGGACCAGACCGTCGGTGGAAGACATTGCGATCGTACGAACGACGTTGTTACCGAGGTGCAGAGCGACTTCAAGCGTAAGGTTGATGTCGGTCTCACCTTCGTTTTGAGCTTTATACGAAATGGTCAGAGCGTTGTTGAGTGCCGGAAGCTGGCCTTCCGGGAAACGAACGTCTACAACCGCGCCCAGAACCTGACTAATACGTCCAGTGTTCACACGTTTCCCTCCATTCGTGCGTTCTATGATTCGAGTGCTGCGACGCCGCCGACAATCTCGGTGATCTGCGTGGTGATCGCCGCTTGACGCGCACGGTTCAGTGCGAGCGTCAGGCCGTTGATAATCGTCGCTGCGTTATCGGTTGCAGCGCCCATCGCAGTCATGCGGGCACCGAACTCGGAAGCTTTCGATTCCAGAACGGCGGAGAAGATCAACGTTTCAGCGTACTTCGGCAGAAGATTGTCGAGGACTGCTTCAGCAGACGGCTCGTAATCGTACTTGGCTGTGATTGTTCCAGGTGCCGGCGTTTCCTTTTTGCCGCCCACATCTTCGAGCGGGAGCAGTTTGCGGGAAACCGGGACTTGGGTAAGCGCGTTTACGAACTCGTTGTACATGACGTAAACTTCGTCGTACACGCCGTCTTGGAACAGTTGCACAACTTGAGTTGCTACAGACTTAATATCCGCGTAGGTCGGATTGTCCGACAGACCAACAACTTCACCGACAAGCGGGTATCCACGACGCTTGAAGAAGTCGCGAGCTTTCCGGCCGATCGCAAACACTGCATACTCGTTTTGCGACTTGCCGCGCATTTCGTTCACAGCAGTACGAATTACCTGTGCGTTGAAAGAACCTGCGAGGCCGCGGTCGGAGGAGATGACGACATAACCGGTCTTCTTGACAGGGCGGGAGACCAACATCGGATGGTTGGTCGAGCCGCTGCCGGAAGCGATGCTGCCGATTACTTCTTCAAGCTTGGCTGCGTACGGGCGAGCTTGTTCTGTGCGCTCTTGTGCCCGGCGCAGTCTTGCCGCAGCTACCATTTTCATCGCTTTGGTGATTTGCTGGGTGTTCTTCACGGAGCGAATCCGTTGACGAATGTCGCGGGTATTTGCCATGATTCCACCACCTTACCAGATGAAATGGTTAAGCTAGACGACAGTTTGGATTACCCAACGAAAGTCGTTTTGAACTTCGCAACTGCTTCTTTGAGCAGAGCTTCGGTATCTTTCGAGAGGTCTTTGGTCTCGATGATCGACTTGGCGATCTGCGGATAGTTGGTGTCTGCGTACGCCAGCCATTCGGATTCGAAGCGGCGAACGGAGGAAACCGGAACATCATCCGTGTAACCGTTAACAGCTGCCCACAGGGAGATGACTTGCTTCTCAACAGTCAGCGGCTGGTATTGGCCTTGCTTGAGGATCTCGGTCAGGCGAGCACCGCGGTCGAGACGCGCTTGGGTCGCTTTGTCGAGGTCGGAACCGAACTGAGCAAACGCTTGCAGTTCGCGGTATTGCGCGAGGTCAAGACGCAGGGTACCTGCAACCTTTTTCATCGCTTTGATCTGTGCGGAACCACCGACGCGGGATACCGAGAGACCTACGTTAACTGCCGGACGCTGGCCGGAGTTGAACAGGTCGGACTCAAGGAAGATCTGACCGTCGGTGATGGAGATTACGTTGGTCGGGATGTACGCGGAAACGTCACCCGCTTGGGTTTCGATGAACGGCAGTGCGGTCAGAGAACCGCCGCCGCGTGCATCGGACAGCTTCGCGGAGCGCTCCAGCAGACGGGAGTGCAAGTAGAAGACGTCGCCCGGGAATGCTTCGCGGCCCGGAGGACGGCGCATCAGCAGGGACATTTCGCGGTATGCTGCTGCTTGCTTGGACAGGTCATCGTATACGCAGAGGACATGGCCGCCCTTGTACATGAAGTACTCGCCCATTGCGCAGCCTGCGTACGGAGCCAGGAAGAGCAGCGGAGCCGGATCGGATGCCGATGCGGATACAACGATGGTGTATTCCATCGCGCCGTGCTTGCGCAGGGTCTCTACTACTTGTGCGATGGTGGATTGCTTTTGGCCGATTGCTACGTATACGCAGACAACGCCTTGGCCTTTTTGGTTGATGATCGTGTCGAGCGCCACAGCGGTTTTACCCGTTTGGCGGTCACCGATGATCAGCTCGCGCTGACCACGGCCGACCGGGATCATCGCGTCGATCGCTTTGATACCGGTTTGCATCGGTTCGTGAACCGATTTACGGTCGATTACGCCCGGAGCCGGGGACTCGATCGCACGGAATTCTTTGGTTTCGATCGGGCCGCGGCCGTCGATCGGTTGACCGAGCGCGTTTACAACGCGGCCGATCATTGCTTCGCCGACCGGAACTTGTGCGATACGGCCGGTGCGCTTGACTTGGTCGCCTTCTTTGATACCCATTACGGTACCGAGGACAACCGCACCAATGTTGTTTTCTTCAAGGTTAAACGCCATACCCAAGGTGCCGTTCGGGAATTCAAGAAGTTCCCCGGCCATCGCTTTCTCAAGACCATGGATACGAGCGATACCGTCACCAACTTGGATTACGGTGCCTACGTCATATACTTGAACCTCAGATTGGTAGTTCTCAATCTGCTGCTTGATAAGCGAACTGATTTCTTCAGGACGAATGCTCATGATCTCACCCCTGTCGTACTAGTATTTGAGCGTTTGACGGAAACGGTTGAGCTGGCTGGATACGGAGTAGTCGAGGACACGGTCCCCGATCCGCACGCGCAGGCCGCCGATGAGATCCGGGTTGACCTTTGTCGTGAATTCCACCTGCTGGCCGTTTGCGCCAAGCTTGGATTTCAGTTCATTCAACTCTTCATCCGAGAGCGGAACTGCCGATTCTACTTCACCTTTGATGCGGCCTTTTGCAGCGTCAGACAATTCGACAAACGCTGTGTACACATCGGTCAGCGCATCTTGGCGACGGCTGTCGAACAGCAGGTTGAGGAAGTTCAGGACCAGGTCGGAAACGCGGCCTTTGAACAGCTCGGTTACCTGCTTTTTCTTTGCGTCGATCGAGATGCCCGGGTGCTCAAGAATGTTCGTGAGCTCCGGATGAGACTTGAAAACATCAAGGATCCCAGCTAATTCTTGTTCGACCGAATCAGCTTGACCGCCTTTGCCCGCAACACTGTACAGAGCTTCAGCGTAACGCTTTGCAACTACGGCGTTCTTCATACACGAACACCCATTTCTTTAACCGCTTCTTCGAAGAGAGCCTTGTGGCCTTCTGCGTTCAGCTCTTTGCTGACGATCTTGCCCGCGAGGAGAACGGAGAGGTTGCCCACTTGCTCACGCAGTTCTGCGATCGCCAGTTCTTTTTCACGGTTGATGTCAGCAACTGCTTCTTCTTTCAGACGGCGAGCTTCGGTTTCTGCAGCCGCGATGATGTCAGCAGCCTGCTTTTCACCGGTACGGCGTGCGTTCTCCATGAGCTCGTGTGCGTCCTGCTTCGCTCTTTCGATCGAAGCGCGGTGCTCAGCAGCCAGACGGTCCGCGTCTTCACGGTTCTTTTCAGCCGTGTTGATTTGATTCTCAATATATTGAGCGCGCTCGTTCATGACACGCATGAGAGGACCAAATGCGAACTTTTTAAGCAGCAGGAAGAGGACAACGAATACCCCCAACTGCACTAACATGGTTCCCAGTTGCAATTCCAATGAAATTCACTCCTTTCGGGGCGGACAAAAGGAAGGCGCAGGCGTTCACAGCGCCCCGCCGTCCTGCTAGTCGTCCGTGAATGATTTTACGGGCGGGTTGCGAACAGGATCAAACCGATTGCAACGGAGATAACCGGAAGTGCCTCTACGAGACCCAGACCGATGAACATTTGAGTTTGCAGCATACCTTTTGCTTCCGGTTGACGAGCGATACCTTCGATGGTGCGACCAACTACAAGACCGTTACCGATACCAGCACCAACTGCTGCGAGACCAAGGCAGAGACCGATTGCGATTTCCATTTTGAAAAGTACCTCCTTAAGGTAGAGAGATAGATTTTATTGTGATTGAAAGGGTGTAACATAGTGTTGCTGTTTTTGCCAACACAAAACTCTTAGTGAGCTTCTTTGTGCGGCAGCTTTTGCGAGATGTAAACCAGTGTCAGGACGGTAAAGACGAACGCTTGGATCGTACCTACAAAGATCGAGTACGCGATCCAGATGATCATCGGGATGCCGCCAAGCGGGATGATCCCGAACAGAAGCGGGATACCAAGCAAGATGGCGATCAGAACCTCGCCCGCGAAGATGTTCCCGTAAAGACGCAGACCAAGCGTCAGGAACTTCGCCAGTTCATCGATCAAGTGAAGGATGAAGAAGGCCGGGTTCGGCTCAAAGTAGTGCTTGAAGTATTGGCGCGGGTTCCGCAGACCAATGATGTGCGTCATACCGACGATCCCGATCGACATCGCCATCGCGACGCTCAAGTTCGCGGTCGGAGACATAAACCAGGACACGTGACCTACGCCGTGGTGCTCTTCCAGCGTTCCCGCCGAAATCCCAAGCATCGGTTCATGTACATGCGTTACGACGTTGGTGATCAGACCCATTTGGTTCGCGACGAAAAGGTAGATGATCAAAGTGAATGCGAGCGGAACATACGTCATCGCACGGTCACCGATCGTATCCTTCGCGAGGCCAGTGATGAAGTCGACCACCCACTCGAAGAAGTTCTGAATGCCGCGCGGTCTGCGCACATCGATGTTTGCCACTGCCAGACGCGCCAGAAGCAGCACGACGAGAGCAGCCAGCACGCTGGTTCCGATTGCGGTCAGGTTGACAGCCCACAAACCTTCTCCGAGGGTAGGAAAAATGTGATCCATTCCAAATTTCACCCCTTCCAAATAGCGTGATGAGACTATGAAGTTTTGATTTTGTTGTATAGGAAGCCTGCCAAGATCACGAGTTGATAAACGAAGAAGCCTATCAACAATCCCGGAAGACTAACATACCCGATACGGGGTTCCAACGCTTGTACAACGAGCACGGCGCCAAGGATCATCACCATGCGGAACATCATGACTGCGCTGGGGCGCTTTTTCACATTCCGAAGCGCGACGTCTGCCGCCATCTCGGTCTGTTTGGAAGCGCTAACAGCAAAGTACAAACTAACTGCCGACCCAATGGTTAGGCCGGCAAATATCGACTTGAGGCTTGGCAACAGGGCCCAGAGTGCCGCAAAGACAACGGTGATAATCAGCGTGTACTTGACTGTTGTTCTGGCCAAACGATGAAATTCGTTCATTTCGAGACTCCCATCTTTGCCTCAAACTGGTACCCTTAGATACGTTCACCTTGAGGCTGAGTATTTATGTATGAAAGTCCACAAAAATGGTCTCCGGGTCTAAAAAGTTTCACCAGGCGAGACGGCAGTCCCTTGTATGAAACCCCAACCCAGAGACCATACTACTACATCCCCCCTTGGGTTGTCAACGAAACCGGGGGGTCTGAAGCGTTTGGCGACACAAGTTTTATTTTGCGTTCATAAAACTGACAAAAAGTTGTTAAATGTCGCCACAATGCACAATTTTCTTAGCGTTCAAACACCAGCGCCACACCTTGGCCGCCGCCGATGCACAGCGTTGCCAGACCGCGTTTTGCGTCCTGCTTTTCCATCTCGTGGATCAGGGAGACGAGCACGCGGGTGCCCGATGCGCCGATCGGATGGCCGAGGGCGATCGCGCCGCCGTTTACGTTCAGCTTCTCGCGCGGGATCTCGAGGTCGCGGCCCACTGCCAGCGACTGTGCGGCAAACGCTTCGTTCGCTTCGATCAGGTCGATGTCCGCGATGGAGAGGTTGGCGCGCTCCAGCGCTTTTTTCGTTGCATAGATCGGACCGAGGCCCATCACGTTCGGGTCGAGGCCAGCGGACGCGTATGCGGAAACGGTGCCAAGGATCTTCAGGCCAAGCTCTTCGGCCTTCTCGCGGGACATGACGAGCACAGCAGCTGCGCCGTCATTGATGCCCGATGCGTTGCCGGCGGTGACAGTGCCGTCCTTCTTGAAAGCCGGGCGGAGTTTGCCAAGCGATGCGGCGGTGGTGCCGGCACGCGGGAACTCGTCCTTGTCAAACACGATCGGGTCGCCTTTGCGCTGCGGGATATGTACCGGGACGATCTCGTCTTTGAAACGGTCGGACGTCAGCGCTGCTTCTGCCTTTTGCTGCGACCAGGCAGCGAACTCATCCTGCTCTTCGCGGGTCAGGCCGTAGCGCTCTGCCACGTTTTCCGCGGTGATGCCCATGTGGGTGTCGTCAAACGCGCACCACAGGCCGTCGCGGATCATGATGTCGGTCACTTTTTGGTCGCCCATGCGGTAGCCAGTGCGAGCGCCTTCTAATAAATAAGGAGCGCGGGACATATTTTCCATGCCGCCGGCAAGGATCACATCTGCGTCACCCGATTTGATCGCCTGTGCCGCCAGCATGACCGCCTTCAGGCCGGAGCCGCAGACCTTGTTGATCGTCATCGAGGCGATGGTGTTCGGCAGGCCGGCTTTTACCGATGCCTGACGAGCCGGGTTCTGCCCGAGGCCCGCCTGCAGGACGTTGCCCATGATCACTTCGTCGACCAGGTCTGCAGACACCCCTGCGCGGTTGAGAGCTTCCGTCAAAACGATGGCGCCAAGCTCCGGTGCCGGAATGCCGGCGAGCGCCCCTTGAAAGTTGCCGATCGCTGTACGAACAGCGCTTACAATCACTGCATCACGATTTGCCATAGTGTGTAACTCCTTTCGAAAATGAAGACTCATTCAGTCTCTATCCAGACTATATATTCTCGTCTTTGCTACTTTTCCCTGCTCAGGGATTCCTAGACGCGCCGCCATGGTCATTTTTTCCCGGCTGTGAACTGCAAATCGCCCCTTTTCACTTGGGTTGACGGCGTGGTAAATTATCATCAATAGGATGAATATTAGGATTCCGTTACGGAATAGGAGAAACGATTATGCAATATTTGACCCTCGGGCAAAAACTGCGCTTGAAGCGCAAAGAATTGGATCTCACCTTAAAGGACATCGCAGGGGACTACATCTCTCCGGCGACGCTCAGCCTGGTCGAGCGCGACCTGCAGGTTCCTTCCGAGGAGCTGTTGCGCTATCTCGCCGAGCGTCTGGAGACGCCGTACAGCTACTTCAAAGAAACGCCGGAAGAAACGCTGGGGCGGCGGGCCAAGACCTTGCTCGCAGAATCGGAAGCGCTCCTGCACCGCAAGCGTTTCTCGATGGCGACGCGTTTTGCCGAAGAGATCCTCAACGATGCCAAAGACTTGCGCCTGCACCACTACATCGCGCAGTCGGCCCTTTTGCTCTCGCGCATCGCCTTAACGCAGGAAGAGTACCACCGAGCGAACGAATACCTGTTCGAAGCGCAGTCTGCAGCCCACTTGTCCGGACATCATGAATGGCTGCCGAGCATCTACTTCCAATTTGCCCAGGTGTCCTTCCGCCAATCGTTTTATCCGCAGGCGCTCGATTACCTCAAGCAAGCGGATCATGCCACGCCAGAATCGATGGATGACGAGCTGCACCGCAAGATCCTTTCGCTCCTCTCGCAGACCCACCACAAAATGGGCAACTACGACCTGGCGCTGGACTATGCGGAAAAAGCGACGAGCCTCGTCTCGCGCATGAACAACCTCGAGGCCTATGCCGAGTCCCTGATCATGCTCGGCGCCAACTACCGCGAGCAAGAACAATACGACAAAGCGCTCGAGCTGTTCCAAGAGGCGATGCGCATCTCCCGCCAGCTCGAAACGCAGCACGAGCTCTCCGAAGCTGAGCGCAACCTCGCCGAACTGTACGTCAAAACGGGCGATCATGCGCAAGCGCATCAGCATTTCGAGCTCGCGATCGAGCAAAAACAAAAGCTGGGCGATGCTTCCCTCTTCACCACCATGCTCGACCTCGTCGAAGCCCTGCTCGACGCCGGAGATATCTACCAAGCCCAAAGCCGCCTCCAAACGGCCCTCGGCCACGACATCCCCTCCGCCGAGGAAGACCGAGCGCGTGCGCTCGCCCTGTCCTACCAGATCTCCTGCCTGCTCGGAGACGAAGCGGCCGGCCGCCAAGCGCTCGAAGAGAGCCTGACCCTGGCCCGCAGCCATTCCGTGCAAACGAGAATGCCCGACATCCTCGTCAAGCTCGGGCGCATCTGCGCCAAGGCCGGTGACCAGACCATGGCGACGCAGCTCTTCGGCGAGGCCTTGGCAGGCTACGAAAGCCTCGGCGTGATCATGCGCACCAACCCCAAAAACGCCTAAGCGTCCTTTGCCCTTAAAAAAGGGAGCAGAGGTCACCCAACTCCCTCGGGGGAGGGCGGGATATGCGGAAGTGGTGATCTTTGAATCTTTACCCTTCCGCTAAAAAGGTTTTACGATCTTACTCAATCAAAGGGTGAAGATGAAACGTGAACCCGGAGCATGTCCCGCCCGGACCCGACCACCCAAGCAACACAAACAACAAAAAACCACCGTGCCCCCAAAGGACACGGTGGTTTTGCATTATACGGTAAACTCTTCCGGCTTCTCATCCTTACCAAAATGATAAAGAATCGCCTGCACAATGCGTTCCGAAGCCTTCCCATCCCCATAAGGATTCGCCGCAATCGACATCGCGCGATGTGCCTCCGAGTTAGTAATCAACTCCGTCGCCATCTCATGAATCACCGCTTCATCCGTCCCAGCCAGCTTCAACGTCCCCGCCTTAATACCTTCCGGCCGCTCCGTAGTATCCCGCAGCACCAGCACCGGAACGCCCAACGACGGCGCTTCTTCCTGAATCCCGCCCGAATCGGTCAAAATCAAATAAGCCCGCGACATAAAGTTATGCGTATCAAACACATCCATCGGATCGGTCAAATGAATCCGCTCATGCCCGCCCAAAATCGCCCGCGCCGGTTCCTGCACCGCCGGGTTCAAATGCACCGGATACACAACGACCAGATCCTCATGCTCGTCCACCAACCGACGAACCGCCCGGAAAATGTTCTCCATCTTCTCACCGAGGTTCTCCCGACGATGCGCCGTCATAAACACCAAACGCTGACCCGCTTGCAGCCCGTCCAGAATCGGATGCGAATACGTCTCGCGAACAGTGGTCGCCATCGCGTCGATCGCCGTGTTGCCGGTCACGTAGATCGCTGCTTCCGGCTTATTTTCCGCCAGCAAATTGCCCTTCGACTGCTCCGTCGGGGCAAAATGCAGATCGGCCATCACGCCGGTCAACTGACGGTTCATCTCCTCCGGGAACGGGGAGTACTTGTCAAACGTCCGCAGCCCCGCTTCCACGTGGCCGACCGCCACCTGCTGATAAAACGCAGCCAGCGCCCCGACAAACGTCGTCGTCGTGTCGCCGTGCACCAGCACGATGTGCGGCTGTTCCTTCGCAATCACATCCTGCAGACCGGCCAGCGCCTTGATCGAAACGCCGGTCAGCGTCTGGCGCGGCTCCATGATGTCGAGGTCATAGTCGGGCGTCACTTCAAACAGCTCCAGCACCTGGTCGAGCATTTGGCGGTGCTGCGCCGTCACGCAGACGCGGGAGTGAATCTGCTCGCCGGCGCGCTCCAATGCTTTTACCAGCGGAGCCATCTTGACCGCTTCAGGACGAGTGCCAAACACCGTCAGTACGCGAATGGGTTCCATCTTGTTCATCGCTCTCCTTTTCTCTTGCCAAACCAATCTTGCTTAAAAAACCTACTTCGTGCCGTACAAACGGTCGCCCGCATCGCCCAGACCCGGCGTGATATACCCATGGTCATTCAGGCACTCATCCACCGCCGCCACGTAAATATCCACATCCGGATGTTCACGCTGCACCAATTCGACACCTTCCGGAGAAGCGATCAGGCACATCAGCTTGATATTTTTCGCGCCGCGCTGTTTCATAAACGTGATCGCAGCCGCCGCCGAACCGCCTGTCGCCAGCATCGGGTCGACAGCGATCAGGTCGCGTTCCGCCACGTCGGACGGCAGTTTGCAATAGTATTCAACCGGCTGCAACGTCTCCGGGTCACGGTACAGACCGATGTGCCCAACCTTTGCGCTCGGAATCAGATTCAAAATCCCGTCCACCATGCCAAGCCCCGCCCGCAAAATCGGCACCACGCCGAGTTTTTTGCCAGCCAGAATCTTGGTCTTCGCCGGAGAGACCGGCGTTTCGATCGTCGTCTCCATCAACGGGAGATCGCGGGTCGCTTCATAAGCCATCAGCATGGCCACTTCTTCCACCAGTTCACGGAACTGCTTCGTGCCGGTGTTCTTGTCGCGTATGTAGGTCAATTTATGTTGGATCAACGGGTGATCAAAAACGTAGACTTTGCTCATGACAGATATCTCCTTTGCCGGATGTCTTCGTCCATTATAGCAAAAAAAGTCCGCCGTCCATAACGGCGGACTCTTTTTTCTCTTAGAGGTACGTCAGACCTTCGTACATCGGGAACTTGTCGCACAGCTCCTTCACGCGGCGCAAAGCTTCGTTGATCTTCTCCTGATCATCCTTGTGCTTCAGGGTCAGCGCGATGATCTCAGCGATCTCGGTCATCTCTGCGACGCCAAAGCCGCGCGAGGTCACCGCCGGGGTGCCGATGCGCACGCCGGACGTGACAAACGGCGAGGCCGGGTCGAACGGAATCGTGTTCTTGTTCGTCGTGATGCCGATCTCGTCGAGCAGATGCTCCGCTTCCTTCCCGGTCAGGCCGAGGTTGCGTACGTCGATCAGCAACAGGTGATTGTCGGTGCCGCCGGAAACGATGTTCAAGCCGTTCTCGATCAGCGCAGCCGCCAGCGCCTGGGCGTTGTCGACGACCTGCTGGATGTAGCCTTTAAACTCCGGACGCAGCGCTTCGCCAAACGCCACCGCTTTCGATGCGATCACATGCATCAGCGGGCCGCCTTGGATGCCCGGGAAGATCGCTTTGTCGACCGCTTTGGCATATTGCTCTTTGCAGAGGATCAAGCCGCCGCGCGGGCCGCGCAGGGTCTTGTGCGTCGTCGAAGTGACAAAGTCGGCAAACGGAATCGGAGACGGATGGTGGCCGGTCGCGACCAGACCTGCGATGTGCGCCATGTCGACCATCAGGTACGCGCCCACTTCGTCTGCGATCTCGCGCAGCTTTTGGAAGTCGATCGAGCGCGGGTACGCCGAAGCGCCGGCCACGATCATCTTCGGCTTGTGCTCCAGCGCCAATTCACGAACTTTGTCATAGTTGATCGTCGACGTGTCTTCCTCAACGCCATACGGGACAAAATTGTAGTATTGGCCGGAAATGTTCACCGGGCTGCCGTGCGTCAAGTGACCGCCATGCGACAGGTTCATGCCAAGCACGGTGTCGCCCGGCTTGAGGAAAGCAAAGTAAACGGCCGTGTTCGCCTGTGCGCCGGAGTGCGGCTGCACGTTGGCATGCTCTGCGCCAAACAGTTCCTTCGCGCGGTCGCGGGCGAGGTTCTCCACGATGTCGACATGTTCGCAGCCGCCATAGTAGCGTTTGCCCGGATAGCCTTCCGCGTATTTATTGGTCAGCACGGTGCCCATCGTTTCCATAACTGCACGCGATACGAAGTTCTCCGATGCGATCAGCTCGATTTTGCTGCGCTGACGACCCAGTTCCAGTTCCAATGCTTCTGCTACTTCACGATCTGCCAATCTCAAATAACTCATCCAAGGTCTCCCCTTTTCCAGTACTAAAACAGGTTATTTCCGAACATTATAGCATAATAGAAGAAAAAAGTTCGTGTTTTTGAAATTACTCTTCGAAAATATACACAGCCCGCGCGCCGCCGACCAGCTTCGGGCGAGTGCGTGCCATCGTCACATGCGCTTCCCCGATCTCACGCAGCGTGCCGCGCACCGGCACGGCGACATGGCGCAGATGCATCCCGATCAACGTGTCGCCGATGTCGATGCCGGCGTGTGCCGCAATTTTCTCGACCATCGCCGGGCGATCCAGCTTGCGGAAAGCCGTAGAAGCGACCGCGCCGCCCGCCGTCGGCACCGGGACGACGACCACCTCTTCAAGCCCGAAGCGCTGCAAAGTCTCGCGTTCCACGACCAGGGCACGGTTGAGATGTTCACAGCATTGGAACGCGATGTGGAAGCCGTATTTCGCCCGGGCTTCCAGCACCGCTTCCACGATCAGCGCGGCGGCGTCCAGCGAGCCGCCCGAGCCGATTTTTTTCCCGACGACTTCGCTCGACGATGCGCCGATGACGAGGATGTGCTCATCGGTGAGCTGCGCCTGGGCTTGCAGGTCGTCGATCACTTGCAGCGTTTGGGCCTTGACCGCTGCCAGCTCCGGGGTTAGCATCCGGTGACACCTTCTTCGCGCCCGTAGCGCTGTTCGATGTCGCCGATCTTGCCGATGCGGGTCGCGTGACGGCCGCCGCTGAATTCGGTGGTCAGCCACAGTTCCACGATGTCGTCCGCCAGGCCAGCGCCGATGACGCGCGCGCCCATCGCCATCACGTTGGTGTCGTTGTGCTCGCGGGTCGCTTTGGCCGAAAACGTGTCATGCAGCAAGGCGCAGCGAATGCCCGGCACCTTGTTGGCGACGATCGACATGCCAAGCCCGGTGCCGCAGATCAGGATGCCGCGGTCATATTCCCCGCGCGCCACCGCTTCTGCGACCTGAATACCATAGTCCGGATAATCGACCGATGCTTCCGAGTATGTACCAAAATCATGGTAAGACAGCCCCATGCTCTCCAGCTTCTTCTTGACCGACTCCTTCAGCGTAAACCCGCCATGGTCGGCTGCGATTGCCACTTTCATGATCAGACCTCCGTTGCGTTTGGAATCTTTGCAACTCTAGTATATCCTACCCTGTCTGAAAAATCGTACCCGAAGTTTTCGAAAAGTGCTACTCTAACTGTATGCAAGGATTTCAACTTGTGAGAGGAAGTGGCAAGCGATGAATGAACAAGCTCAAACACCACAACCGATACAAAAACACCAATGGCGCGCCTTTCTGCGCCTGATCACCAATACCAATCCACCGAAGCTGCTGATCGCCGGCGTCCTGATCCTCAGCCTGATCAACACGGGAGCCTCGCTGATCGTGCCGTGGTTTACGAAAAACCTCGTCGATGTGGTCAGCGTCTCCACCTTAAACACGTCGGTGATCCTGCTGCTCATCTTCGCCTTCTTGCTGCAGGGCGTGTCGGCAGCGTTTTCGCACTATATGCTGTCCTATGTCGGGCAGACGGTGGTCGCCAACCTCCGTCGGCGCTTGTGGCAGAAGCTGCTCGCGCTGCCTATCCCCTATTTTGACAAACACCGCTCGGGGGAGACGATCTCACGGGTGACCTCCGATACGGGGATCATCAAGGACATCATCGTCACGCACCTGATCACCTTTTTCACGAGCATCATCTCGATCGTCGGGTCGATCATCATCCTCTTGTACCTCGACTGGCAGATGACCCTCGTCATGCTCTCCGCCGTGCCGGTCACGTTCCTCGTCATCCGGCCGATGGGGCGCAAAATGTACCTGATCTCCAAAGGGCTCCAGGACGAGATGGCCAGCTTCACCGCCCTGCTCACCCAAGTGCTGCAGGAGATCCGCCTCGTCAAATCGTTTAACGCCGAACCGCGCGAAAATCAAAACGGCGAGCAAGGCATTCATCAGCTGTTCCAATTCGGGCTGAAAGAAGCGAAAGTCCAAGCTGTCCTCGCGCCCTTGATGACGTTCCTGATGATGGCGATCCTCGTCGTGATCATCGGCTTCGGCGGGGTGCGCGTGGCGACCGGCGCACTTACCGCCGGGGAACTGGTGGCGTTTATTCTGTACCTGTTCCAGATCATTATGCCGTTTGGGCAGCTGGCCCAATTTTTCACCTCGATCCAAAAAGCGATGGGGGCGACGGAGCGTTTGATGGGCATTCTGGAGCATGAAGAGGAAGACCACGCCGAGCACAAACAGGTGGAGAGCACCTCCGTGCCGATTTCCGTGGAGAACCTGACCTTTACCTACCAGACCGGCGATGAAGTGCTGCACGGGGTAGATTTCACCATCCTGCCCGGCAAAGTGACAGCGATCGTCGGGCCAAGCGGCTCAGGGAAAACGACCTTGTTTTCGCTCTTGGAGCGTTTCTACCGCCCGAGCGGCGGGACGATCCGGCTTGGGGAGACGGCGATCGATGCTTTCAACCTGAAGTCCTGGCGCGAGCAGCTTGGCTATGTCTCGCAGGAGAGCCCGCTGATGGCCGGAACGATCCGCGACAACATCGCCTACGGGGTCGAGCGCGAAGTGACGGAGGAAGAGATGCAAAAGGCGGCCGAGATGGCATATGCGGACGGGTTCATCCAAGAGCTGCCCTCTGGCTACGACACCGAAGTCGGCGAGCGCGGCATCAAGCTCTCCGGCGGCCAGCGCCAGCGGATCGCCATCGCCCGCGCTCTGCTCCGCAACCCGAACATCCTGATGCTCGACGAGGCGACCTCCTCCCTCGACTCCACTTCGGAAAAAGTAGTCCAAGACGCGCTGACCAACCTCATGCACGGCCGCACCACCCTCGTCATCGCCCACCGCCTCTCCACCGTCGTCGACGCCGACCAGATCGTCGTCCTCGAAAAAGGGCGTGTTACAGGTGTCGGCACTCATGAAGAGCTGTTGGCGAAGCATGAGCTGTATAAGGAACTGGCCACGCAGCAGTTCCAGTTGGAAGAAGCTTGATCCATCGCATCAAAAAAGCCACAGCATCTGCTGTGGCTTTTCTCATGACGAACCTACAACTCCTCTTTCAACCGTACAACCAGCTTCTCCAGCAACCCTTCAATCTCTTCCGCCGTCGCATCATAGACGCTCTGCGCGCCGCCGTACGGGTCGGCAATATCATAGCTGGGGAGCTTGCCCATCAGCTCGACCATCTGTTTGCTCTCCGCCTCAACCGAAGCTTCCAGGCGCGCCTGCAGCTTCTCCAGGTCGTCGGCAGCACTGGCATCGCCTGCTCCATAGCGGGCTTGCAGGGCTTCGACTTCATCGGCGTGGTCTTGCAAAAAGTGGCCTTGCTTCATCTGCGCCGCTTCCTGCACTTCTGCCATCTGGTCCAAGATCGCCATGTTGGCCGGGTCGTCATCGACGAACTCCTTCAAGGTAAACGTCTTGTCCAGCGCATTGAAATGCTTTTCCACGATCGCGCGCTTGTGCGACTCGCCCATGGTCAGGATCAGGTCGGCCCAGCTCACCAGTTCGCGGTCGAGCAGCGACGCCATGTGACCTGCGCCGTCCATGCCTTTCGCATTCAGCACGTTCGCCGCGCCTTGGGATGCAGGCGAGCCCGGCATCGCCGCAACGCCTGCCGAACGCACCTCCACCTGATCTCCCAAGCCGGCCGCTTCCAGACGGCGGCGCATGAGAGGTTCTGCCATCGCGCTGCGGCACGTGTTCCCGGTGCATACAAATAACAGTTTCATCCGAATCCTCCTCGCTCCGTTCGCGTGTGTCTCCCTCTCAGTATAGCCGCGCTTGCCTTACCCATGCAAATTTTACTAATGCAAATGCAGGTGTCCGACCATCAGCAAAATCGCCGCCCCGATGATCGTGCCGCCCGCCGTGATGATCTTGGACGAATGCCACGCTTCCGGCCACAGATCCCGCGCCACCACATAGCCCATCGCCCCCGCCGCAAAGCCCATCGACATCGAGATCAGCTGCGGCGACACCTCAAACAGCAAGATCCCGACCAGCGTCCCGAGCGGTGTAAACAACGCCGCCAGCGTGATGATCCCGATGATCTTTTTCCCCGGAATCCCCGCCATCCGCAGCGGCACGGCGATCGACATCCCCTCAGGCAGGTTGTGCAGCCCGATCGCCAGCGCCAGCAGCATGCCGAGCTCCGGATGCAGCTTGTCGCCCGCACCAATCGCCAAGCCTTCCGGAATGTCGTGCAGCGCCGTCACCACTGCGATAAACCAGCCGAGGCGCAGATAGTGAAACGACGCCCCTTTGGCGAGCGGCGACCTGCGCAGCACCCCTGTCACGATGCGGCGCATCACCATCATGAAAATCCACCCGGCCGTCACGCCGTAAATGACCGCTTTCGTCCCGCCGCCCGCATATGACGCCGGAATCAGGTCGGCGCAGACCACCGCCAGCATGATCCCCGCCGCCAGCGCCAGGAAAAAAGCCAGCCCGTGCCGCGTCAGCTTGCCGATGCGCAGCACCAACAGCCCGCCCAGCGTCGTCGCTAAGCCCGACAGTAAACTCACCAGCAAAATTTGCGCCACGAAGCGTTCCTCCTCACAGCAAAAACTTCACGCCAAACGCCACCAGCACCGCCCCGCCGATCGCTTCGCCGTATTCGCCAAACAGATGTGATGCTTTGCTTCCGATCGACAGCCCCGTCGCCGCCATCATCGCGCCGCAGATGCCAAACAAGGCCACGGCGATCGCCACATTGGCCCCCAGCGTGCCGAGCGAAAATCCGACCGACAGTGAATCGATGCTGACCGACAGCGCAAACAGGATCAGCCCCAGCCCGGCTGTCCGCGAACCGCTGCGCATTTGTGCGTCGTCGTCGTCCCCTTTTATCGAATTCCACACCATATGTACACCGAGCCCGATCAACAGCAGGGCGCCGATCCATTTGGTCATATCGCCAACCGCTTTGGCCAGGTACAGGCCTGCCACCATCCCGATCAAAGGCATCAACACATGGAAAAACCCGATCGTGAGCGAGATTTTCGAAATCTCCCGGCGGTTCAGCCGCAGCATGCCCATGCCAAGCCCCAGGGAGAACGCATCCATGCCAAGCGCAAGCGCCATGATCAAAAGGGTCATGAACTCTCCCCACTGTATACTGGTCATCAAAACGACTGTCCCTCCCCCCGGTTGTCCTTTCCCCTCATGTGTATGCAACCTGTCCCGCGTTCTGAACCAAAAGCGGACAGGCAAAAGCCCCGGCTCCAACAAGCCGGGGCTTCTCCTATACGATTGCACCGTTGAATTACCAGAACAGCCCGCCGTACGGACGATATCCATACCCGCCAAAGCCACGATAGCCGCCGTAGCCGCCAAAGCCGTACCCATACGGACGATATCCATAACCGCCACCATAACCGCCACCATAACCACCATAACCGCCGAAGCCAACACCGGCTCCGATGCCAACACCTACGCCAACGCCGCCAAACCCATACATTCCGCGGTACGGATAGTACCCCCCGCCAAAGAATACATGCTCGACATCCAGTCCCTTGCGGTTCTTCTTCGGCAGCGCTTTCAAGGTGACCCCTTTCGCGTCCGCCTTTTCCACGATCCCCACCTGCGGACCCTCTTCCGTGTAAAGGGTGACCGCTTTGCCGATCAGTTTTTCAAACTGCTTTTGCATTCCTGCTTTCACCTCCGAAGAGTCATCATTGCTGATGCTTGTACTCCATCGTATGTGGACTGGCAGGAATCGGTGTGGACAAGTGCCTGTGGACAAATAAAAAAAGACCTGAGCCTGATCTCCAAGCTCCGGTCTTCCTGCTTATACAGCGCTCAATACGCGCAACGAATCGCGGTTCCAGCGGCGCACGCCAACCACCCGGTCAGCGCCCAGCGCACGGTACGAGCGCATGAAGTTCTGATTTTGCGCGACAACAACAACGCGGCCCACGCCGGCCTGCTTCAGCGCCTGTACGATCAGCGCGCTTTCCAGCCACGGCCCTTCAAAGACGACCGCCGTGTCAAACTCGCGTTCCCGCAGTTTCTCGACGACATCCTGCTTGTGCGGGCCGACTTTGATCACGGGCGCCTCCACCTTCTGTTCGCGCAAAAATTGGGACGTTTGCGCGCAAAAATCCAAAAAGGCGCAGTCCAGCCCCAAGGTGTGCAGCGTTTGAACGAACGGCACTGCCGATTCGTCCATCGTGACGATCAGACAACGGTTCACACATTTCACCCTCTTCTCGCATTGGCTTACGAAGTTAGCTGTCGGGTTCGGGTGGCAAGAGAGATCATGTTCACCCTTTCTGCCTGCAGGCAGAATTCACCCCCATGTTGAGTGGGTCCTCCGCTTCCGGGTCAAGCCGGAACTCAGCCATAGATCAATTCAGTTGTCTCTTCTCATTATACATGATCCACTGGAGAAAGATGAAGCGGAGACGAGCCCATTTTTCGGGTTCCTCTCCGCCGTTTTCCGACTCTAGGATTGAATTGCTCGGTGGCTCGCCGCTTTGCGCAAACGGTTCATCACAGCCAGCCCCACGCCGGTCTCCGGAAACACTTCCGCATAGATCAGATCGGCGTCGGCATGGTCGAACTGGCGAATCGCATCATACAAGCCGGCCGCCACTGTGGACAAGTCGCTGCGCCGTCCGCACGCGATCACCACATCGGCCGCATACGCATCGGCGCGCTCTGCGGTCGTCAGCACCCCGACGCGATGCCCCGCCTCCTGCGCCGCTTGCACCAGCTCGGTGATCTTCTCCAGATCGCGCGCCCCTTCGACCAGCCACATCTCGCCTTGAGGCGCATAATGCGTGTATTTCACGCCGGGCGACTTCGGCGTCCCGACCCCGCTCTCCAACGCCGGATCGATCCCGACTTCGCCGATCACTTCCTGCAGCATCTCGCGGGTCACCCCGCCCGGGCGCAAGATCATCGGCGTCGCACCGGAAAAATCAAGCACGGTCGACTCCACGCCGACACCTGATGCCCCGCCGTCCACGACTCCTGCGATGCGCCCGCTGAGATCTTCCAGCACATGCTCCGCCGTCGTCGGGCTGGGCCGGCCCGAGCGGTTCGCGCTGGGCGCAGCCAGCGGCACTCCCGCCGCGTCGATCAGTTGCAGAGCGGTCACATGGTCGGGCATGCGAATCCCCACCGTATCCAGCCCCGCCGTCACATTGCGCGGGACGCTGTCCACACAAGGCAGTACGATGGTCAGCGGCCCCGGCCAGAATCTCTCCATGCAAAGCGCCGCTCCGGCCGGCACTACCCGCGCCAGTTTCTCCACATCCCGTCTGTGTGCAATGTGGACAATCAGCGGGTTGTCAGACGGCCGCCCTTTCGCTGCAAAAATCTTATCCACAGCCGCTGCGTCAAACGCATTCGCACCCAGCCCGTACACCGTCTCGGTCGGAAACCCAACCACTTCGCCGCGCTGTAACAGCGCGGCTGCCTCCGCGATATCCTGTTCCTTGGTCTCAAAACGTTTAGTGTCCATCTGCTACCGTCCCTGTTCGTATTGATGTGTCCTTAGTATAGCAAAAGAACAGGGAAAAACATGAATCATTTTGTCGAAAAAAAGAGGAACATAGGTTCCTATTTATTCACACTATCCACATGGGGGTGTGGATAACTTGTGGATGTATACGTTTTCACCAGACAAACCGCCTCCTGATTTTTATACGCCAGGAAGTGTGGGCTCTGGGCTACAGCTTCCGGAACCTGATCTCTGTGGATTGTGGAAAACCCGATGTGGATAAACAGGGGGGTAGCTGTGGATTGTGTGAGTAAGTACAGCTGCTGAATCTCCGTCGTCTCCACATAAGCCACAAACAGCCGGATCAGCTCCGCGCCGAGGTGCGCGGTGTTCGCCCCTTTTTTGATGACCAACGAGCGCATCACCCCGTATTTGCCGTCGATGATCTCCAATCCAACCGTCCCGACCGCCGTCTTCTGCCCGCCATCCTCCGCTTCCACGAGCAAAAAGCCTTCCAGCTGCCCTTCCACGCCGCGCGTGCTGACACCCGCTCCGAGCAAAAGTCCTTGGATCGTCTCCAGATCGGTCTGTTCCGCTTTGCGAATCACAATGCTCATCTTATCCACACGTCCTCTCCGCTTGGTTACTCTATCTCTATGAAAGGGCGTGCTAGATTATGAACAAAAGAAAATAGGGAAAACCCGCACCCCGGAGTCACAATCTCTCAGGATGCGGGCTTGTTTATACACACTTTATGCACCGAGGGGATGCGGTGTGACGATTTTGCGAGATTTGGATGAAAGATTAGGCGAAGAAACCGCCGATGCTGTCGGTGAGGCCGTCCCACCAGGAGGAGACTTTGTCGAGGATCGCGGAGCGAACTTCCACTTCCTGCTCTTCGCCCGCTGCGTCTTTGACCGCGACGGTCGTGATCGCAGCCGTCTCCATGTCTTTGGCCTGCACCGCATCACCGTTGCTCATATCCACAAAGCACAGCGGCGGGAACAGCACGCACCACCAGTTCTGGCCTTTCGCAGCGCCAATTTGGATGCGGAGCGCTTCATAAACGCCTGCCGGGTAGACTTCGGTGCCGTACATCTTGGTCGGGAACGGCACGAGGCCGAAGTCGGTCACCACCGGGTAGGAGTAGCCTTTTTCTGCGATCACGCGCTGGGCGATCTCGTTCATCTCCGGCACGGCCGCGCGGATTGCGTCACGCGCCTCTTCTGCCTGCTCGATGCCTTCCACTTCCACCGCGATCGCCTGGATGATCTCGTCGCGAATGTCGCGCTTCAGCTGCTGGTCTTCCGCCGAGTCGCTGTTGGCGATGATGCGCAGGCGGATCGCGTCGCCCGGGATCGACTGCCCGGACTGGACCTGCACCTGCTCTTGCATCATGTCTTCGTCGATCACCACGTTCGCCGCCGCCGGGCCGAGGTCTTGCGCTTCGGTCGGACCTACGCCGATGCCGATCATCGTCGCTGCCAGCAGCAGCGCGACCGCCACCCGCTTGTTCATGTTCGTTACCGCCTCGCGAATCTTCGCCCACTTGTTCATCATCCCTTGCATCCCCCTCGTAATCTCTTATGCTACGAGTATGGACGCGAGATTGCGAGTTTAAACCTAGCGACGCAAAAATTCTAGCAAAAAAATACTAGATTAGCGTTTGCGCCCTCGTTGCGAGCGCACAATGCCATAAGCGATGCCGTAACAGACCACCGCTCCGCCCCAGCCGATCAGCGGAGCCTGCTCCACATAGTCCCGTCCAAAAGTGATGAACAGCGCAAACAAGAATCCCAGAAAGATAAACAGCAGCATCCACTTCTTATAGCTTGGCATTCCTCGTCACTCTCCCCGTCTGCCCCAGATCACGCGCCCGATGCCCTGCCAGTCCGGGACGATGCCCGTCTCGCCGGACGTCAGCTCGGCTGAGATCATCGCTTCCACATCCTGATCCTGATGAATCCCCACTTCATAGGCCACCATAGCCGGCCCGTCCACAGGCCACAGCTTGGGCAGCTCGCGGCAGATCACGCGGTACGGATACAGCCCGTCGTCACCGCCGTCGAGCGCCAGACGCGGCTCATGGTCGCGCACTTCCACATCGAGCTCTTCGCAGTCGGCCGTCGGAATGTACGGCGGGTTGGACACGACGATCTGCGGCCGCAGTCCCCGCTCCAAGATCGGTGCGACCAGATCCCCTTGCAAAAATTCAACCCGGTCTGCCACGCCTAAACGTTCCGCATTGCGCCGTGCCATCGCCAGCGCGGCCGGAGAGATATCCACAGCGACCACCGTCGCCTCAGGCCATTCCAGCGCCAAGGTCAGGGCGATCGCTCCGCTCCCCGTCCCGATATCCACAATCAGCGGCGCGTCAAACGCCGCTCGTTCCTGCAAGACGCGCTCGATCAACAGCTCCGTCTCCGGGCGCGGGATCAGCACATCTCCCGACACGTAAAACGGCCGCCCGTAAAACTCCTGCTCGCCGGTCAGGTGCTGCAGCGGCACGCCCTCACCGCGCTTGGACACCGCCGTTGCAAAAGCCGCCCGGTGCTCCTCCGGAAAGGGTTCCTGAAACCGCACCAGCATCTTGGTGCGGTCGATGCCCAAAACATGCTGCAGCAGCACTTCCGCGTTGAACTGCGGCGAGCGGACACCTTTTATTTCAAAGAAACGGGAAGCCCGAAAAAGGGCTTCCCGAATCGTTTCATGCGTCCCGTGAGACATTATTCTTCCTCGTTTTGCGCTTTCAGCGCGTCGGTGCGCTCGACTTGGATCAGGGTGTTGATGATCTCGTCGAGGTCGCCTGCGAGGATGTAGTCCAGCTTGTGCAGCGTCAGGCCGATGCGGTGGTCGGTCACGCGCGACTGCGGGAAGTTGTAGGTGCGGATGCGCTCGGAGCGGTCGCCGGTGCCGACAGCCGATTTACGAGCTGATGCAGCTGCTTCCTGCTGCTTTCTCAGCTCCATCTCAAAAATGCGGGCACGCAGGACTTTCATCGCACGCTCTTTGTTTTTGATCTGCGACTTTTCATCCTGGCAGGAGACAGACACGCCGGTCGGCACGTGGGTGATGCGGACGGCCGACTGGGTGGTGTTAACCGACTGGCCGCCCGGACCGGACGAGCAGAAGGTGTCGATGCGCAGGTCTTTGTCGTGGATTTCCACTTCCACATCTTCCGCTTCCGGCAAGACGGCAACGGTCGCCGTCGAGGTGTGGATGCGGCCGCCGGAGTCGGTGGTCGGCACGCGCTGCACGCGGTGTGCGCCCGACTCGAACTTCAGCTTGGAATACGCGCCTTTGCCGATGATCTGGAACACGACTTCGCGGAAGCCGCCCAGTTCGGTGTAGCTCGATTCGACCGTTTCGGTCTTCCAGCCTTGACGCTCCGCATAGGCGGTGTACATCTTGAACAGGTCGCCCGCAAACAGCGCCGCTTCGTCGCCGCCGGCCGCGCCGCGGATCTCGACGATAACGTTTTTCTCATCGAGCGGATCTTTCGGCAGCAAGAGGACGGTCATGCGGGCTCTCAATTCCTCTTCGCGATCACTCAACTCGTCGATCTCCATTTTCACGAGATCGCGCATTTCGTCGTCGAGCTTCTCGCCGAGCATGCTCTTCGCGTCGGCCAGGCCTTGCACAACTTCTTTATATTCGCGGAAGACGTGAACCGTATCTTCCAGGTCGGACTGCTCCTTGCCATATTCGCGCAGTTTCTTCGGGTCGCTGGCGATCTCCGGATCGCACAGCAGGTCACTCAGTTTGTTATATCGGTCTTCAAGCGATTGTAAGCGGTCGATCATCTTTCTCACCTCTACTGGGATCTGACGCCGGAATCACGCATTTGACCGACAGGATCGCCACTTCGATCATGTCGTCATAGGGTTCGCGGGTCGTTAATTTTTGCATCAGCAATCCTGGCGATACCAGCCAGGTCACATATTTATTCGTCGTGCTGCCCGAATACCGGATCAGTTCATAGGACAGCCCGGCCACCACCGGCAGCATCAAGAGCCGGAACAGGGCCATCTCCCACATGCTGAGCCGCGTGCCGGACAGAAAAGAAAACAGCACGATCGAGATCAACATCACAAATAACAAAAAGCTCGTGCCACAGCGCTTGTGAATCATCGTGTGTCGGCGGACATTCTCCACCGTCAATTCCTCGCCCGCTTCATAGCAGTTGATCGTCTTATGTTCCGCACCGTGGTACTGAAACACACGCCGGATGTCGTCCATCCGCGAGATCAGCCAGACGTAGAGGAAAAACACGCCAAGGCGCAGCCCGCCTTCCACGGCGGCAAACAAAGCGCCGGACCCGTCGCCGGTCAGCCACTGTGCCCCGTACAAAGGCAGAAACAAAAACAGTCCCACAGCGAGCAGAACGGACACCAGAAGCGACAAGGTGACTTGCCACCCTGACAATTCCTCTTCATCATCTTCCGCTCCGGACAGAGCGGCCGACTTGTTTAACGCCCGATAGCCAATCAGCAGGGAATCGTACAGCACCGCCGTGCCGCGCACGACAGGCAGCGCCAGAAACCGGGAGCGCCTGGTAAGAGGCGAGCGCGTTTCCACTTCCACGTGGATCGTATGATCGGACTTGCGCACGGCGATCGCGACTTTGTTGCCGCCGCGCATCAGCACGCCTTCAAGCAGCGCCTGACCTCCGATGTACAATTGCGGTATCATCAGATCCACTCCCCGCATTTCGGGTATAGTATAACATTCTAAGTATAATAGAGAACTTTAGTTCCGTCAAAATGGGAACTCCTCATAAAAGAACCAAAATGTGCAAATGGTAAGGGCAAGAATTCCCTTTTGGAAGGAGGGAACCCCCGATGATGAAATTATTTCGGACGCTGTTAAAGAAAGCGCACAAGAAACCGTCTTACGATGACCCCGGTCAACAGCCGGCCACTCTGCCCCAAGGCAAACTCGGCTCCTACGCAGAGAACGTCAAGCATATCCGGCAGATCTTCCAAGAGGCGATCGACGTCAAGATGCGCGATCTGCCGCCGGGCATGATCACCGATTCGGAAGTGTTTGTCGCCTATATCGAACCGCTGATTGCGATGGAGATGGTGGAATCCGCTTTTGCAGCCATCTCCGCGCTGACCAAAACGCCGCACAATCTGCGCCCGAACGAAATCTCCGGTGTGATGGACGTCAAAAGGCTGGAGAATCTCGATGATACCACCCAGTACCTGCTGTTTGGCTGGACGATCTTTTTTATCAAAAGCACTGGAGACGCCTGGGCGGTCAACACCTACAAGCCGCCTGTGCGCAACATCGACCGCTCGGAGACGGAAAGCGTCATCCTCGGCCCGCAGGAATCGTTTAACGAGTCGATCCAGATCTCGCTGGCCATCCTGCGCCGCCGCATCCGTACGCCCGATCTGAAAGTCAAATTCGTCACCGTCGGCAAATACACCAAGTCAACGGCGGCGATCGTCTATGTCAATGACATCGCCCAGCAAGAATATATCGACTCGGTCGAGCAGCGGCTGCAGGCGGTCGAGATCGACGGCATCTACGATGCGGGTGATCTCGTGCAGTTGATCGACGACAACCCTTACTCGCCGTTTCCGCAGTTTCACATGACGGAGCGGCCGGAGCGGATCGCCTCGCATCTGCTGGAAGGGAAAATCGCGGTCCTCACCGACGGCTCGCCGTTTGTGCTCAGCGGACCCGCTTCGTTTATCGAATTCTTCCAAACCGGCGAAGACTACTCCAACCGCTGGGTGTCCGCATCGGTCATCCGCACCTTGCGCATCGTCGGTGTCGTCATCTCGATCTCGCTTTCCGCGCTGTATGTGGCGGTCGTCACCTACCACTATCAGATGATCCCAAGCGACATGCTGGTCTCCTTGACAGAGTCGAGAGCGCGCGTGCCGTTCCCACCGCTTTATGAAACCCTGCTCATGGAAGTCACGATCGAACTTTTGCGCGAAGCGGGCGCGCGCCTGCCGACCAAGGTCGGGCAGACGATCGGTATCGTTGGCGGTATCGTCTTGGGACAAGCGGCCGTATCGGCCGGCTTCGCGTCCAACATCCTGATCATCTCCGTCGCGCTGTCGACGATCGCATCGTTTATCACGCCTTCGTACATCATGTCGGGGGCGCTTCGCGCCTTGCGCTTTTTCCTGATCATTTTCGCCGGGTTCTGGGGGCTGTACGGCCTGTTCATCGGCCTGCTCCTGATCATGCTCCACTTCCTGCATCTGACCTCGCTTGGCGCACCGTACCTGTCGCCCTTTGCGCCGATTCGCATGAGCGACTGGAAGGACACGTTTATCCGCGCCCCGCTGCCGTTTATGAAATTCCGGCCGACGATCACCCGGCCGCGCCAGACGCAGCGCCAGGCCTTCAATTCCAAGTCTTCGCAGCGCGCCGTGCCGACCGATGCGGCGGTTGACAGCGATAAAGGAGGGGAACAGTCATGAAACGGACAGAGTCGCACAAGTATTATGCGTTGCGCTCGCTCGACTTTTCCCAAACGGTGCTCTTTGTGCAGACCGTTCAGGTCGGCATCGGCCTGTTCAACCTGCCCCGCCTCGTTTCTGAAAAAGCGGGCCATAGCAGCTGGATCTCCATCCTGATCGCCGGAGCGATCATTCAGGTCGCCATGATCGTCATCGTCAAGCTCTTGCAGCGGTTTCAAAATCTGGACGTCTACGCGATCATGAATCGGCTGTACGGCAAATGGCTCGGCAATCTGCTCGGCGCCATTTTTGCTCTGTACTGCGTGTTTGTGGCGGCGGTCGTCACCCGCAGCTACGTGGAAATCGTCCAGCAATGGCTGTTTCCGACCACCTCCACGATCATGTTTTACATCCTGCTGATCCTGCCCACCGTCTACTGTGCGCTGGGCGGCGCAAGGGTGCTCGGACAGTTTGCCGTGGTCACCTTTTTCGGCACGATCTGGATGATGGCGCTGCTGATCGTGCCTGCGCAGGAGATACAAGGCGATTACTATCGTCCGCTGCTGGATTTTAAAGTTATGGAATTGCTCAGCGCCACCTGGCAGGTGAGCGTCTCAGCGGTCGGCTTTGAGCTCTTGATGGTGATCTACCCCTTTTTGCAATACAAAAAAAAGACCATGCTGGCCTCCTCGATCGGCGTTTGGATGACGACGGTCATCTATCTGATCGTCGTGCTGATCTCGATCGGATTTTACTCGCAGGAACAGATCAAAACGATGCTCTCGCCCACCTTGCATCTGTTTAAAATCGTCATGCTGCCGATCATCGAGCGCATCGAGCACATCGGGATCGTCACCTGGTCGTTTCTGGTCGTCAACACCGCCGCATCCTACCTCTGGGCGGCCGGCCGCTATCTGATCCGCTTTAACAAATGGAAACCAAATACCTGCATCTTGCTGATCGCCCCCGTTTTGTTTGGGATCGGCATCTATCCGACCGACATGTTGACACTGACCCAGATGCAGGATCTGGCAGGTCTGATCGGCGTGATCATGTCGATCGCCCTGCCTCCGCTGCTGTTGATCACGGCGCTGATCTTCCGCAAAAAGGCGGAGCAGACCCCGCCAGAAGACCAGACCAAGGAGGAGGTGCAGGCTTCATGAAACAGCGACATCGGTTCCTGCTCTCCCTCCTTGCCGCCGCTGTGCTGGTCACCGGGTGCGCCCAGCAAAATGTGCTGGAGGACCTCGGCCTGATCCTCGTCGTCGGCTATGACGTCGACAAAAAAGGCATGCTCAAGCTGACCGTCGCCATGCCGGAGGTCTCCGAGGAAGCGAAAGAAAAAGTGCAGATCATCACATCGAAAGGTGATCTGTCCAAAGAAGCGCGCAGCAACATCTCGATGGCGACCGACCGCCAAGTGGTCTCCGGGCAGCTGCGGACGGCCGTGTTTTCAGAAACGCTGGCCCGGCAAGGCCTCTGGCGGGTGCTCGACACGTTGCAGCGCGATGTGAACATCACCGCGTCGCTGATCCTGTGCATCTCCGACGGCAAGGCGCAGGAAATTCTCACGGCCAGCTACAATGACCGCCCGCGGATTGGCAAATTTATCTTTGAACTGCTGCGCAAAGAAGCGAAAAACTTCACCGTTCCGCGCACCACCCTGCATGAATACATCCGCCAATATCACAGCGACGGCTCCGACCCGGTCATCCCGTACGTGAAGATGCATGGGGGCAATCTGGCGGTTGCTGGCACCGCGCTGTTTCGCAATGACGTATTTGTCGGCTCTCTGTCACCGGAAGAGACCAAGATGCTCCTGCTTTTGCGCGGCTCAGGCGAAGGCGGCGACATCAAGCAGGCGCTTCCCAACGGGAATCGAAAAGGCGAAGGTGACGACGCCGCTGAGCAGATCATGCTGACCTTCGTCCGTGCCAAACATAAATATAAAGTCGCGATGAAAGACGGTGTGCCCCATGTGACATTTGACGTAGACGTCGCCGGACAGGTCATCGAATACACCGGCTCGAAGCCTCTTTCCGATACGAAACAGTTGCAAAAAGTCGAGCATGAGCTGGAAAAAGGGCTGACCGTGCGCATGGAAGATCTGCTGAATCAATTGCAGAACAAATACAAATGCGATCCGATTGGCATCGGGGACCACATCCGCGCCAACGGGCTGTATCCGGCGTGGAGCGAAAAGGTCTGGCGCGATGCCTACGCCGACGCGAAGATCAAAGTCAATTTCAAACTGAACATCATCCGCACCGGGATCATCAAATAAAAGCGGAGCCGGCAGTTGGCCGGACTCCGCTCTTGCTGAGACTCACCGTTATCGGTTGGTTGCCGGCATCATGTTTGGACCGACCGCCGGAATGTTTTTCGTCAGCTCCATGAAATCATCGTTGTACAGCGACAAGGAGTGCCCTTTGCGCATCTCGTCAGCAAGCCGCTGAATCTGGCGGGTCTGGGCGCGGTCGGTGGTGATGTGCACGCGCTCAAACACCGGCGCCTGCACCAGAATGCGCTGGCGAACAAAGTTCACGAGGTCAGCCTTTTGATTCGGGCGCACGGTGCGCTCCAGGTTCAGCCCAAGCACCACAGTGCGGCCGACGACAACGGCACGCGAGTTGGCCACCCCGTCAACCGAAGACGCCAGGTCCTGAATGCGGTCTGCTGTCGACGTCGGGTAGATTCCCTGCGAGGCGTTCGTGCTGCCCGGATAGGTAAACGAGCGCAGGTCGACCGACGGGTTGTTCACATCGTTGGCGCCGGAGAGATGCTCTTTGTCACCGTCGCCGTCCACGTCGATGTTCTTGTTGTCGAAGCGCGGCATGTCGACCTTTTCCTGCCCCGGCGCGACATTGTTCGTGTTGACGCCGTAGCGCTGCTGGTTGCGCGCCAGGTCATTGGTCGGCGAACACCCTGCTGCGAAAGACAGGGTCAAGATCGCTGCTGTGAGGCCTGTGATCCATTTGAAACCTTTCTGCATCAAGGTCACCTCCTCCTCGGTGTTGTGCTTATCTTGCCCGCGAAGCGGCGCCCTGACACTGGAAACGAAAAGCAAGCGGCCCTTCCCGATGGAAGAGCCGCTTGTTGGTACGTATTTGAATGATTACGTAGTAGAAATAGCCGGAAGCGATACGGATGTGCCGGTTGGAACTTCGTGACAGTGTCGGCAGCGCGCTTCGTAGGACTCAGACGCGCCGACCAGGATCACCGGATCGTCGAAGCCTGCAGGCTTGCCGTCGATCAGGCGCTGGTTGCGGGTCGCAGGGTCTGCACAGACCGTGCAGATCGCCTGCAGCTTGGTCACATACTCTGCGGTCGCGAGCAGCATCGGCGTCGGGCCAAACGGCTCCCCGCGAAAGTCGGTGTCCAGCCCCGCTGCGATCACGCGAATACCGCGCTCGGCCAGCTCTTGGCAGAACGGCACCACATCGGGGGAGAAAAACTGCACTTCGTCGATCGCGACCACCGTGGTCGCTGCATCGAGATGGGCGCGAATATCGGCCACATCAACGATCGCGACGGCATCCACCTTGTCGCCGCCGTGCGAAGCGACCGCCGTCGCATGATAGCGGTCGTCGATCGCCGGTTTGAACACTTGCACCTGCTGGCGGGCGATCTTCGCCCGTTTGACACGTCTGATCAACTCTTCGCTTTTGCCGGAGAACATGCTGCCGCAAATCACTTCGATCCAGCCCGGCTGTTTCGTAAAGTACAAGCCTGATCTCTCCCTAATAAAAAAACAGGGCATGCGCCCTGTTTTTTCTATACTGTATAGATCGCGGACTACAGGTTGTATTTCTTCTTGAACTTGTCGACGCGACCGCCTACGTCTGCAAACTTTTGCTTACCAGTATAGAACGGGTGGCACTGCGAGCACACGTCGACTTTGAGGCTTTCTCTAGTCGAGCCCATTTCGAACTTGTTGCCGCAAGCGCAGGAAGCAGTAGTAACGAAGTACTTCGGATGGATATTAGCTTTCATTCTTGTCACCTCTTTCCTGGTCATAGATTTTGCCATGACCCTTTGTTCATACACACTGCAAGCTAGTATACCACAATCTCTTTTTTCGCCGCAAGATTTTCTGGTCCTAGGGAAAAATTCCCTGATTTTGTGTGTAATAAATGTTAGAACGCTTTACAAACTTCAAACGAAGGTGTACCTTAAATATAAGGAATTACGTAATAATCGAACGCTTAACTATAGTGCGTGATCAATCATAACTCAAATTAACGGTTCAGGAGGGTTTAATTTGATATCTTTAGGACAAAAAATCCGGGAACTGCGTGTGCAAAAAGGCCTGACTCAGCAGGAACTTGGCGCCGGGATCGTCACGATCTCGATGATCTCACAGATCGAGTCGGACAAAGCATATCCTTCCCACAAAGTGCTGGAGCAAATCGCAGAGCGTCTGGAGACGCCGATCGAATATTTTATTGCCGATATGCAGACACAAATGGAGCAGACCAGCACCTATAAGCTGGCAAAGGCCTATCTGGCCGCCAGCAATTTTGAACAGGCGATCCCTTTATTTCGCGAACTGATCGGCAATCCGGCGCCGCATCTGCCGGTGCACGAAGTCCAGTTCGATCTCGCCGAAGCCTTCCTGATCTGCGGAGAGATCGAAAAAGCGGTCGAACTGTTTGAACAGGTCTATGATACGGTCATCCGCAAAAATGACGACCATACCGCCCTGCTCTGCCTGAACAAGCTCGGTGAAGCACGCTATAGCCAGGAGAATTTCCCATTGGCGCTCTACCATTGGCGCAAAGCATATGAGACATTTTCCCGTTTGAAAGAGATCGATCCTTATACGCGCGCCCGCATCGTCACCAATTTAGCGCATGCGCATTATCAGCTCGGCGAATTTGAAGACGGCATCCGCTTCTATCGGGAAGCGTACAACCTGCTGCGCGGCACAACCAACTTGCGCCAACTGGCCGATGTGTACCTTGGGCTTGGGGTCTCTTATAAAAAGCTGCGCGACTTTACCCGCGCCATCGATTATTGCCATGACGCCTTGACGATCTACGAGAGCTTGCAGAACAGCAAGCAGGCGATCGATGTCAAAGCCAATTTTGCCTTGGTCGAAGCGGAACAGGGCCGGCTCGAAAAAGCGATCGATCTGCTGCATGAATGTCTCGCCGAATACCGCAAGCTGGAGATTCCGAGCGATGATGCGAAAATTCACGGCGAGATCGCCAAGCTCTATGTCCAAGCCGGCAAGTTGCAGCAAGCGGAAGCGTTCTGCCAGGAATCGTTGTTCCTGCTCCCCGACAATGCGCACAATCTCGCCGCCGTCTACCACGCGCTGGCGATCGTCAAACGCGAGCAAGGCGACTTTGCGGCTGCTGTCGACTGGTACGAGCGCACGATCACCACGCTGAGCGAACAGGAGCACCTGCGCGAACTGCGCTTCGTCTATCAGGAGCTGGCCGATCTGTATGAAACGCAAAGCGATTATATCAAAGCGACCGATACGCTGCGCCGGATGCATATCATCCTCGACGAGACCCTGCGCAAAATCGGGATTATGGTCTGAGAAATTCGACGAAATATGACGGTCTGTCCGCATTGGACAGGCCTTTTTTGTCGATTCTTTGCACATCGTGTAGCATCTTGTTACAAATTGTAGATAATTTTATAATCACTTTTTGCCGAAATACGGTTGTATTTGTAACTTTGATCTGTATAATAATTTATAGCGCAGATAGCAAGACCATTATCAGAACTTAATCCTTCAAAAAGTCCTACCAGTTCATCACAGCAAGATTCGCGGCACGATGATTCTACTTTCTCGGGAGGCACAACACTCATGAAAAAACTTATCGGCATCATGTTTCTTTCTACTGTAGCGATGGTTACGGTACTGGCAGCTCCGCAAGGCAACGCAGGAGCTTGGTGGACCGACTTTGGTCCGAACATCGTGGCAGAAGGTGACGAAGGCACTTCCACCACGACCGAAGATGACGGCGCAGTTGTCGTCGAAATCGAAGAGCCGGTCACCAACCTCTGGTGGACCGACCACGGCCCGAACCACTAAGTTTTTCGTTTCACGTATAAAGCCCTGACCAATAGGTCAGGGCTTTTTCATGTGCTTGCGGAACTCGGACGGCGGAATGTGCGTGTAGGAGCCGATCACCGTGTTGGGGCATTCGCTCTTGAAGATGTCGAGCATCGTCTTCATGCCGAGCAGGTCGCCTTTCGCTTGCGGGATCGTGCCGAGGTACAGCTCCGGGTCGATGTTCAGGTTGCGCATTTGGATCAGTTTGACGTCATTTTGGTTGATGAAGTCGACCATCGCTTCGATCTCCTCTTCGCGGTCGGTGACGCCCGGGAAGATCAGGTAGTTGATCGACGTGTACACGCCTTTGTCGGCCGCGTATTTCAAGGAGCGACCCACGTGCTCCACCCCGTACAGGCGCGGGCGGTAATAAGCGTTGTAGTGGTCGTCGAGCGCGGAGATCGTCGAGACGCGCATCAGGTCGAGGCCGGCGTCGGTGATCAGTTTGATCATGTCGACCAGTCCGGCGTTGGTGTTGATGTTGATAAATCCGCGGTCGGTCTCGGCGCGCACGCGGCGGATCGCTTCGGCGATGTCGACGCCGCGCGTGGACGGCTCGCCTTCACAGCCTTGTCCAAACGAGATGATCGCGTCGTCCGATGCTTTCAAGTGGTGCAGCATCAGCTCCACCATCTCTTCGACGGTCGGCTTGAAGTCCATCCGCACTTGCGGCGACGGGAACGGCGAATCGTCCGGCTGTTCGGAGATGCAGCCGACACAGCCCGCGTTGCAGGTCGAAGAGACCGGCAGCGCGCCTTCCCAGCGTTCGAGGAACGTGTTGCGCGAGGTCAGGCAGCCGTAGCCGAGCGCGCAGTTGCTGAGATGCTTCCAGATCCGATTGTCCGGGTAGAGATCGGTGATCTGCTTGACTTGCTGTTCCACTTTGTCATCCGGGAAGATCGTCGGATTCCAGCGGTACGGGTCGTCGGTCGCATCGGCGGCGACGTAGAACGCGTCGTCTTTCCAAACGACTGCGGTATAGCCAAACAGCGGGAACGGTTCGGCGTCGTCTCCCTTGGCATAGCCCGGCAGCAGCAGGCGGGTGAAGCCTTGCGGGAGCAGTGCGCCGACGGCGGTGTAGGCATCGCCGGGCAGCGCGATCGTCTTGCCTGTCTCCGGGTCAAAGCCCAGCGCTTTCGTGCCCGGCAGCGAGACGAGGGTAGCCCCGTCCGGCAGCGGGATCAGTTCTTCTTCATAGATGTCGGTCAGAAATTCCCCGTTGCGCCCGAGGGCGAGCAGGTCGGGGTGGTCGTAGATCTGGCCTTTTTTATCTGCATAAACGAGATGCATCGCTCATTCGTCCTCTCTGGTGGTGATCTGTCTTATGATAACACAAAAAGGGACGGATTAACGTGCGTCCGTCCCTTTTGCTTCCTCTTTGTTCAACTGCTTCGCTTCCTTGGATCCTTCGATCGTGGCGAGGAAATCCTCGTTCGTTTTCGTTTTCTTGAGCGTCTTGAGGAAGATGTCGGTGAAGTCCGGGTTGTCGCTCATCGACTTGCGCATCGCCCAGATCTTGTCGAGGTGATCCTGGGAGAGGAGCAGCTCTTCGCGGCGCGTGCCCGATTTGCGGATGTCGATCGCCGGGAAGATGCGCTTCTCGGCCAGGCGGCGGTCGAGTTGCAGCTCCATGTTGCCCGTGCCTTTGAACTCCTCATAGATCACATCGTCCATCCGCGAGCCGGTGTCGACCAGCGCGGTGGCGAGGATGGTCAGCGACCCGCCTTCTTCGATGTTGCGCGCCGCGCCGAAAAAGCGCTTCGGGCGGTGCAGCGCAGCCGGGTCGATACCGCCGGACAAGGTGCGGCCGGACGGCGGGATGACGAGGTTGTAAGCGCGGGCGAGGCGGGTGATCGAGTCCATCAGGATCACGACGTCTTTGCCGTGCTCGACGAGACGCATCGCGCGTTCCAGCACCAGTTCGGAGACTTTGATATGATTCTCCGGCAGCTCGTCAAACGTCGAAGCAACCACTTCGGCGTTGACCGAGCGCTGCATGTCGGTGACTTCTTCCGGGCGCTCGTCGATAAGCAGCACGAACAGCTCCACTTCCGGGTGGTTGGTGGTGATGCTGTTGGCGATTTCCTTGAGCAGCATCGTTTTGCCCGCTTTCGGCGGCGCGACGATCAGACCGCGCTGGCCGAAGCCGACCGGGGTCAGCAGGTCGATGATGCGGGTCGAATATTTCTCCGCTGCCGTCTCCATCGTGAACTTGCGGGTCGGGAACAGCGGGGTCAGCGCCGGGAAATGAATGCGCTCCGCCGCCACTTCCGGGGACACGCTGTTCACCGCTTCGACCTGCAGCAGGCCAAAGTAGCGCTCGTTTTCTTTCGGTTTGCGCACTTTGCCGGAGACGCGGTCGCCGGTGCGCAAGTCAAAGCGGCGGATCTGCGAAGCGGCGACGTAGATGTCTTCGCCGGACGGTGTATAGCCGACAGGACGCAGGAACCCGTAACCGTCCTGCATGATGTCGAGCACGCCTTCCGCAAACATAAACCCTTCGACTTCCGCCTGGGCGCGGAGGATGGCGAAGATCAGCTCGCGTTTTTTCAGCGTGCCGTAATAAGGAATCTCGAACTGTTTGGCCAGTTTATACAGTTCGGTCAGCTTCATCAGTTCCAACTCTGCGATATTGTGCAAAGCACGTTCACCTACAATCATCATGATGAATTCAACACATTAAAGCATTATACCATAGTAGCCGCATTCTTCCTACTTTATGCAGGACGAATGCGGATACACGAGGTATGCAACTGTGTAAATCGGTTACACCATGACGAGGTGCGGCTTTTGGTTGAGCTTGTGGCGGGCTTCGACGAAGCGGACGGTGCCGGTCTTGGCGCGCATGACCAGCGAGTGCGAAGTCGCGATGTTGTGGCCGAGGAAGCGCACGCCTTTGAGCAGTTCGCCTTCGGTGACGCCGGTCGCAGCAAAGATCGCATCATCGCCTTGGACGAGGTCGTCGAGCATCAGGATGCGGCTGTGGTCGGTGATGCCCATTTTGATGCAGCGTTCGATCTCCGCATCCGACTCCGGCTTGAGGCGGCCTTGCATTTCCCCGCCCATGCACTTCAGCGCGGCAGCCGCGAGGACGCCTTCCGGTGCGCCGCCGGTGCCGAACATGATGTCCACGCCGGTCTCGTCAAAGCAGGTGTTGATCGCCGCCGCCACATCGCCGTCGGAGATCAGCTTGATGCGCGCGCCTGCGGAGCGGATCTGCTCGATCAGCTCTTGGTGGCGCGGGCGGTCGAGCAAGATCGCGACAACTTCGGAGATGCTTTTGTCGGATGCTTTGGCGACCGCTTCGAGGTTTTCTTTGACGGTCGCGTCGAGGTGTACCATGCCTTTGGCGCGCGGGCCGACCGCGAGCTTTTCCATGTACATGTCAGGCGCGTGCAAGAGCGCCCCTTGCGGTGCGACCGCAACGACGGTCAGGCCGTTCCAGAGGCCTTTGGCGACGATGTTGGTGCCTTCGAGCGGGTCGACGGCGACGTCGAGCGCCGGGCCTTCGCCGGTGCCGAGCTTTTCGCCGATGTAGAGCATCGGAGCTTCGTCCATCTCCCCTTCGCCGATGACGACGGTGCCTTGCATATTGACAGAGTCAAACATCGCGCGCATTGCGGTGGTTGCGGCGTTGTCCGCTTCGTTTTTCTTGCCGGTGCCCATCCATTTGGCAGATGCCAGCGCGGCCACTTCCGTGACGCGCACAATCTCCATTGCTAATTCGCGTTCCATGTTGAAAATAACCCCTTCCGTACTCAAAGTTCGGGTATATTATATCACAATGGTTGTATTGTGTTATACTGTTTTCTTTTTGAAGGAACCTACGTATGTTTGTCGAAACTTGTAGCGTTTATTACAGAACGGGAAAGGGGGGCTCTGACGGTGAGGCGCGGGAAGCGGTTTTTGAAGCTGTATTCGCTGATGTTGACGATGCTGGCGACCTTGACGATTTTGGCGGTGGTGCTGCGTCCGGTGGACGGATGGGTGCCGCTGCTGAAGCAGCAATACACGCTGCATTTTGGCCCGCAGGTGTTGAACCTGCACCCGCTGGCGACGCCGACGCCAACAGAGCCCGTCTATGAGATCAAGGCGCAGTTTCATGGAGACTCCGGGTTGATCAGCGGGCAGATGAATGTGACGGTGCCTGAGCTGCGGCTGGACGGATTGCCGCTTTATTTATATGTGCCGATGCAGGTGTATGGCGTCAAGGTGAACGGGACTGCGGTCAAAGCGCAGGTGTCGGAAGGACAGGTGCTGGTGCCGGTGAAAAAAAGCACCGCCCCGCAGACGGTGACGCTGACGTTTCGCACGCAGCTGCCAAAAGCGCCTTCGCGCACCGGCTATTGGCAAGGCGTGGCGACGGCGTCATACTGGTACCCGATCGTCGGGGTCGAGCGCGACGGCGAGTGGATGAAGCGGCCGGCGACGCTTGGATTTGGCGATCCGTATCTGATGGACCTTGGGAATTACCGGGTGGAGCTGACGACGCCCGGCGCGTTTAAGTGGTACTCGTCGGGTGTGCAGACCGGGGAGCAGAAGCTGGAAGACGGGCGGAAGATGCTGACCTTTCAGGCGCAGAAAGTGCGGAACTTCGCGATGGTTGGCGGGGCCGGTTTTGCAGAGACGAAGTATCGGACGGAGGAAGGAATGTTGGTGACGGTCGCGTCGGTGGCAAAAGCGGATCTGGGACGTGCTGCGGCGCTGACCCGTTCGGCGGTGAAGACCTATACGCAGAGGATCGGGACCAATCCATACCCGGTGCTGAGCGTGCTGGAGCTGCCTGCGGGGACGATCTATGCGCATGAGCTGCCCAATCTGGCGTTGTTCGCGCAGGACTTGTGGGAGTATGACGACCCGGAGCATTGGATCGTGCATGAGATCGCCCATGCGTGGTTTTATAATGCCGTGGGCAACTACGAGGTCGAGACCCCCTGGCTGGATGAAGGTCTGGCCGACTATGCCGCCCTGCTGGACATGGAGCGGCGTGAAGGCGCCGGTGCGTACCAGGCGCGGATCAACGATGCCTGGAAGCGGTTCGCGAACAACTACACCTATTCCCCTTATCCGTACGGAACGTCCAACCGCGTGAAAACCGGCAAGTCGGCGGTGCCATACGGGACGTATCAGACCTCGCAGGCACATTATTACTACACCTACCAGCGCATGGTGCTGATGTATCATGACCTGCGCAAGCTGCTGGGCGACGAGGCCTTTTTCAAGTTTTTGAAGCAGTACTATTTGAAAAATGCGGGGCGTACTGCGACGAGAGCTGACTTGGAGAAAGCTTTGGCTGACATCGAGCCAAAAGCGGTCGGCAGGCTGAAGATGTGGCTGGACACGCCGAATGACGAGCTGATCGGAAACGTGGCGGGGCGGTTTCAGAAATGAAAAAGGGAAACACGCGGCGAGGAATTGGATAAGATTAGGCGAATATAGTGCAAGAAGACGATTGGGGGAGGGATGCTGGTGGAACGCTTGCTGGTCAAAACTGCAGTCTACAGCTTTTTCTCATGGTTCGCACTTATCTTTTTGTTTACTCCGAATAAGAAGGTCATCAGAAACGGCAGCATCGAGGAGATCACGTATCGTGCTGCCGGGGAATATCTGCACAGTTTATTGTGGATGACCACGCTTTTTACGGTGCTGACAGTTCTGATCGCGCTGCTGTTTATGATTTTTTCCAAGTCATCAAATCAACAGAAAAAGTAGGAGGCTCATAGATGAGCGCACAAGACTTTTTGCAAGCATGCGCATCGGGTGATCTCGATGCGGTGAAACAATCGGTGGAAGGAAATCCGGAGCTCTTGAACCTGCGCAGCACGACCGGGCAGTCGCCGGTGTTGGCGGCGGTGTATCATGGCAAGATGCAGGCGGTCGAACTGCTGTTGGAACTGGGCATCGGGCTGGACGTGTTTGAAGCGGCGGCGCTGGGCAAGGAAGCGCGCGTGCGTGAACTGGTCGATGCGGATGCAACGCTTGCCAAAGCGTTTGGCAACGACGGCTTCACCGCGCTGGGACTGGCTTCGTTCCTCGGACATCTGCCGGTGGCGGCGTATCTGCTGGAGAAAGGCGCGGAGGTCAACTCCGTCTCGAAAAATAACTTCCAGGTCATGCCCTTGCATTCTGCGGTGGCGAACCGTCACCTCGCCATCGCCGAACTTCTCTTGCAGAACGGCGCAAACGCCAACGCCCACCAGCAAGATGGCTTCACCCCGCTTCACGAAGCAGCTCAAAACGGCGACGAAGCGATGATCTCCCTGCTCCTCGCTCACGGCGCTGACCGCACCGTCACCAAAGCGGACGGCGAAACCCCGCTGCAGACTGCGCTGAGCCACGACCGCGCACAGGCGGCTGAGCTGCTGCGTGACTAAGAAAAAACTTGGCATCGCAGCTAGCCTGTTACTTGCTCTGGCCCTGCTCTACTGGTGGTGGCCGTACAAATATATGATGGAGGAAACGCCTGCGCTTAACGAGCCGTTTCAAGCTCTGCAAGTGGAACCGGGGGCCAGCCAAGAGGTTGAACTGCCCTACGAGTATGACACCTTGTTGGTCATCCCGCCGTACACGCAGAAAGAGAAGCTCAAAACGCTCGGCTTGTCATGGAACCTCAGACGCCAAGTCGGCGTCAATCTGACGATGCACGAGGCATATCACCTCTATGTGATCCAAGACGGAGAGCTGCAGGGCTATACCTTGCTCGGGGCTGATTTTTCCACGACGAACAGCGGGGATCTCCTCCGCATCGACGCGCCCGATCTCCTGACTGTCAGGCATATCCCAAACAAAAATCGCCCTTTGGTATTGGGCACAGCAAAAAGGTCTTCCCTGTGATGGGAAGACCTTTTCTCATATCTTACGCCTGCTGTGCTTTCCACGTCAGGTACTTGCTCATCAAACGCACGGCGACGTCGATCGCCTGCTCGCTTGGTTCGATCTTGGAGTGGTGCAGCCCGTACGGGGTGTCGGCACCGAGCCAGAACAGGAAGCCGGGGATCGCTTCGAGGAAATAGCCGAAGTCTTCGCCGGTCATCGCGGGCGGGCACTCGATCAGGTTGACTTCGCCTGTCTCGCGCACCCAGTCCATGAACTCGGTGGTCAACCTCTCGTTGTTGTACACCTGGCAGTAGTTCGACCCATAGTCAATCTGCGCCTCGCACTCGAATCCAGCCTCGATCCCCTGCACCAGCGCCTCGATGCGGCTCTTGACCTTGCGCATCGAGTCGAGCGACATCGTGCGGATCGTGCCTTCCAGACGCGCATGCTCGGCGATGATGTTCTGGCGGGTGCCGCCGGTGATCTTGCCGATCGTCACCACCGCCGAATCGAGCGGGTCGACATTGCGTGCCACGATGCTTTGCAGTTGCGTGGTCAGATGCGCCGCCGCCACGACCATGTCATTCGCCGTATGCGGGAATGCCGCATGGCCGCCTTTGCCTTTCAGGTCGATGAACAGCTCCGACGTGTTCGCAAACAAGATCCCCGGACGCAGCGCGATCGTGCCGACCGGATACTCCGGCGCGATGTGCAGGGCGAAGATCATGTCCGGCTTCCACGCGGCAAACTCGACGCTTTCAAGCATCGGCTGCGCACCGCCCGGACCTTCTTCGGCCGGCTGGAAAATGAAGATCAGATCGTCATCCACAGCATGCTCCACAAAATGCGTCAACACGCCCAGCCCAATCGTCATGTGCACATCATGCCCGCAGGCATGCATGTAGCCTTCATGCTCGGAACGAAACTCGTACGACGTCTCCTCCGTGATCGGCAGCCCGTCCATATCGGCGCGGTAGGCGATGCGGCGCTGCGGGTTCAAGCCTTTGACTTTCACCAAAATACCGGTGCGCCACGTCTTCAACTCCAGCCGCTCCTGCGGCAGCTTTTGCAGATACTCAAGCAGGAACGCCTGTGTCTTGAACTCCTGAAAACCCGGCTCCGGGATGCGGTGCAAAGCTCTGCGAATGTCCGCGAAGGTGCTCATTACAGTTGGCGCAGCTCCTGCATGATCTCCGTTTTCGACTTGGTCTTCGCGTCGATGTCTTTGATGATGCGCGCCGGTGCGCCTGCCACCACAACGCCCGCCGGGACGTTTTGCGTGACGACAGCGCCTGCTGCGACGACAGAGCCTTTGCCCACGCGCACGCCTTCGAGGATCACCGCGTTGGCGCCGACCAGCACGTCATCTTCGATGACAACCGGGTCTGCAGACGGCGGCTCGATGACGCCTGCGACAACTGCGCCTGCGCCGATGTGGCAGTTCTTGCCGATCGTGCCGCGGCCGCCGACCACTGCGTTCATGTCGATCATTGTGCCTTCGCCGATCACCGCGCCGATGTTGATCGAAGCGCCAAACATGATGATCGCGTTGTCGCCGATCGTCACCTGGTCACGGATGATCGCGCCCGGTTCGATGCGGGCTTTGATGTTTTTCATGTCGAGCAGCGGAATCGCCGAGTTGCGGCGGTCGTTCTCGACCACAAAGTCTTCGATCTTGTCAGCGTTCGCCGACAGCACCGGCTCAACCTCTTTCCAGTCGCCAAACAAAACGCCGACGTTGCCTGTGAAGAACGTTTTGATCTTTGCGCCAAACTCGATCGCGTCGAGCTGGCCTTTGATATGTACTTTCACCGGGGTTTTCTTCTCGCTCTTGCCGATGTATTCAATAATCTGACGTGCATCCATCATTTCCAAAATATCCAATCTCCCTTCAGTATGAGAAAAAGCACCTGCAGCAGGTGCTTATTTCATCGCTTTGTTCCAGTCTGCCAAAAAGCGCTCGATCCCCTGGTCGGTCAGCGGGTGCTTCACGAGCGACTCCAGCACGTTCAGCGGCAAGGTGCCGATGTGCGCGCCGGACAGCGCCGCCTGATGGACATGCATCGGGTGGCGGATCGACGCGGCGATGATCTCGGTATCGAGGTTGTGGATGTCAAAGATCTCCGCGATGTCGCGGATCAGTCCCATCCCTTCCATCGAGATGTCATCGAGACGGCCGAGGAACGGCGAAACAAACGTGGCTCCTGCGCGTGCCGCCATCAGCGCCTGGTTGGCGGTGAAGACCAGCGTGACGTTGGTCTTGATCCCCTGCTTGGCGAAACGGTGCACAGCTTTCAGGCCTTCGAGCGTCATCGGGACTTTGATCACGATGTTTTCATGCAGCGCGGCCAACTTCAAGCCTTCTTCAACCATGCCTTCCGCATCGAGCGAAATGACTTCGGCCGAGATCGGGCCGTCGACGATCTCCACGATTTCTTTGAGCATTAGGGTGAAATCGCCGCCTTCTTTCGCCACCAGCGACGGGTTGGTGGTGACGCCTGCAATCACGCCGAGCTCAGCGGCGCTTTTGATTTCAGCTACATTTGCAGTATCGAGAAAAAATTTCACGAATCTCTGCCTCCCTTACCAAACAGCTTACGCGCGGCCGGACGAACCAAACAAGCGCATCTTCTGCTTGACGGTCTCTTTGATCGCTTCACGAGCCGGTTTCATGTATTTGCGCGGGTCATAGACGTTTGCGTCTTTGCCCAACACTTCGCGGATGATCGCAGTCATCGCCAACTGGTTCTCGGTGTTCACGTTGATCTTCGCAACGCCAAGCGAAATCGCTTTGCGGATGTCTTCATCCGGAATCCCCGAACCGCCGTGCAAGACGAGCGGCGTGGTCGGCAGCAGGTCGCGGATCTCCTGCAGACGGTCGAACGCCAGCTCCGGCTTGCCTTTGTACGGGCCGTGTGCCGAGCCGATCGCCGGCGCCAGCGCGTCGATGCCCGACTCCTGCACGAGGCGAACCGCATCGGCCGGAACGGCGAGGGTGGCGTCGCGCTCATCGACAGTCAGGTCGTCCTCGGTGCCGCCGATGCGGCCCAGTTCGCCTTCCACTTCGATGCCGACCGGATGGCACAGGTCAACGATCTCTTTGGAGAGACGGATGTTCTCTTCCAGCGCATAGTGCGACGCGTCGATCATGATCGAGGAAAAACCGGCCTTGATGCACTTCATGACGAGGTCGCGGTTCGGACCATGGTCGAGGTGCAGGATGACCGGAACTTTAGACGTTTCCATCGCCACGCGCGCCATCGCCACGGTGTATTCCAGACCCATGTACTTGATCGCGCCTTCGGACACGCCAAAGATCACCGGGGATTTCTCTTCGTTTGCCGCTTCGATGATCGCTTGCGTGAACTCAAGGTTGTTCATGTTGAACTGGCCGACAGCGTATCCGTTCTTGTAGCCGTCGAGCAACACTTCTTTAAAGGATGCAAATGCCATTATGTACCCTCCGTCCTTCCATCGATTGCATGCTGGTGCTTTCCATTCCCCATCATACCAAATTACAGAGGGAGTCCCAACATTTTTCTCACTTCATCAGGCGTTGCCACTTCGCGCCCCAGCTCGTTTGCCAGACGCACTATGCGCTCCACGAACTGCGCGTTGCTTTCGGCCAGTACGCCTTTCGTGTAGTAGATGTTGTCTTCGAACCCGACCCGCACGTGGCCGCCGAGCAGAATCGCCATCGTCGACAAGGGCAGCTGGCTGCGTCCCACGCCGGCCACCGACCAGGATGCGCCTGCGGGCAACTGCTTGATCAAGTGCAGCAGATTCTCCGGCGTCCCCGGAATCGCGCCGGGCACTCCCATCACAAAGTCAAAATGAAGCGGCTCGGTTGCCAATCCTTTTTTGACCAGCCGCATAGCATTTGTTATCATGCCCACCTCGAAAACTTCAAATTCGGGGCGGACGCCATGCTCCTGCATCGTTTGTGCAAAAGTCTCCAGATCTTTAGGCGCATTCATGAACACATCATCGCCAAAATTGACCGTGCCGGTGGTCAGCGTCGCCATCTCCGGCCTAAGCGTCACCGGCTGCAGGCGCTCCTCGGGCGTCATCCAGACCGCTCCGCCGGTCGAGACCTGCACGATGACCGGGCACAACTCATTCGTCTTCTCGATGATCTGGCGGTAGATCTCTTTGTCCTGTGTCGGGGTGCCGTCGGCGTTGCGGGCGTGCACATGCACGATCGCCGCGCCTGCCTTCCAGCACTCGAACGCGCTCTGTGCGATCTCATCCGGGGTGATCGGCAGGTACGGGGTGTGCTCGCGGGTGACTTCCGCGCCGGTCAAGGCGACGGTGATGATCAGCTTCTCCACTACACTCAACCTCCCAAACGCTGCTTGTCTTTCGGCGTCACACAGGTGCCGCGCGCATAGCAGACCAGAATCGGCTCAGCCAGCACATCGGCGGCAGACGGGTTGCTCGGATCGACGTTCGCCTGGATCACCTTGTAGGCGTGAAACTCCATCTGGCGGGACGTGTTGCCGATTTTCGTGATCTTGCCGTGCGCTTCGATATAATCGCCGGCAAAGACCGGCGCTTTAAACTCTACACAGTCATAGGCGACGAACAGCCCTTCGTCGCCGTCCAATTGGATCAACAGCTCTGTCGCCACATCACCGAACAGACCGAGCATCCGGGCTCCGTCTACAAGGTCGCCGCCGTAATGCGCATCGTGCGAACTCATGCGCAGGCGGATCATCGAAGTGTGTTCCATGTTGTACTTACCCCTTCCTGTCCAATGCAATCCTTACGAGACCAGTTGCTGGTTGACCGCTTCACGCAGCTCGTCGATGTCAAACGGCTTGGTGAAGTGCGTGATCGCGCCAAGCACGGTCGCTTCTTTGATCAGGTCAAGCTCGCCGTACGCGGTCATCATGATCACTTTCGTATCCGGCTCGATGTTGCGGATGTGACGGAGAATCTCCAGGCCGTCCATGCCCGGGATCTTCATGTCGAGCAGCACCAGGTCCGGCTGCTCATCCTTGACGATTTGCAGGGCGGTGACACCGTTAGGCGCTTGGAAAATCGTGTAGCCTTCTTTATCCAGAACTTCATGCAACAATACGCGAATGCCGTATTGGTCGTCGACGATTAATACCTTTTTATCTTTGCTGCCCATCGAGTGAGTCCCCTCTCATCAGATCGTTCAGATGCCATGAGTGTACAGTTTCGCGTCTCATGAGGAAAATCCTTTTCCGCATTGATCAATAACTGACTTTCCCTTAAATTTCGACTATATGCGACAAAATATTTTTAATAATGTGTAAAATTACGGGAGTTCAGATCGAATTATATGTGGAAAAAGGGGGCAGTAGAACAAGCGGTTTAGTTCAGCCGCTGTTGTTTGGAGAGGTCTTGCGGGTCGAGATTGTCGAGGCGCTGCTGAAGCTCTTCCACTTGGGAGGTGACAGTTTCCAACTGTTTTACCATCCGGTCTTGCAGATCGACCATCCGCTCGATGATCGACATCAAGTTGCGAATCATCTCGTCTTGATCAGCCATACGCTCAGCTCCTGTCTTGTCCCATTCCTCTTCATTATGAAAAAACCCTTGCCGGTTCGCAAGGGTTTTGTTCACTTTATTCGGTTTCCTGCACTTCCGTCTCTTCGATCGGGTAGGTGTCGATCGCCTTGTCGGTGTACAAAATGCCGTCGAGATGGTCGATCTCATGCTGGAAGACGCGGGCAAAATAGCCATCTGCCGGCATCTCATAGGTATTGCCGTCGCGCTGCTGGAAGCGCAGGGTGAGCTTCTCAAAGCGCTCGACATTGCCGCGCAGTCCCGGAATGGACAGGCAGCCTTCCACGTCGACGACCGAACCCTCTTTTTCCACGATCACGGGGTTGATCATCTCAATCAGGCCGCCGTGATCATCGCCGTAGTCGACGACGATCACGCGCTGCGAGATGCCGACTTGCGGCGCGGCGAGGCCGATGCCGTTGTAGTCGTACATGGTGTCGGCCATGTCGTCGAGCAGTGTGAACAGCTCCTGGTCAAACTTGGTCACCGGCTCTGCGATCGCGCGCAGCACCGGGTTCGGATCGAGCACAACTGGTCTTACTGCCACAGGCTTTTCCTCCCTTTTTACTGGTTGCGGTCCCAGATGATCCGCAGCCCGTCGAGCGTTAAATTGTCGTCCTGTATCTCGATCTCGAAGGACTCGGCGGAGATCAGGTTCGCCAGTCCCCCGGTCGCGATGACTTTGAACGGCAGGTTGAATTCTTTCTTAATTCGCGATACGATGCCGTCCACCTGCCCGGTGAAACCGTAGAGCACGCCGGACTGCATGGAGGTGATCGTGTTGCGGCCAACGACGCTTGGCGGACGGGTGATCTCGATGCGCGGCAGCTTGGCCGCATGGCGGAACAAGGCTTCGGTCGAGATGTTGATGCCCGGCGCCACGACGCCGCCCATATAATCGCCGACATCGTTGATCACGCAGAAGGTGGTCGCCGTGCCGAAATCGACGATGATCAGCGGGTAGCCGTATTTTTCGATCGCGGCGACCGCGTTGACGATGCGGTCCGCGCCGACTTCCCGCGGGTTTTCATACTTGATGTTCAGGCCGGTCTTCACGCCCGGTCCGATGACGATCGGCTTGTGGCCAAAGAACTTGTTCGACATCTTCTCCAGAGCAAACATCAGCGGCGGCACGACCGAAGAGATCGCGATGCCGGAGATTTCGTCGACGGTGATACCATTGTCGGCGAGCATCATTTTCACGAGGATGCCCAGCTCATCTTCGGTGCGCTCGCGGATGGTCGCGATGCGCCAGTGATAGAGCAGGTCTTGCCCCTTGTATACGCCAAGCGTAATATTCGTATTCCCTACATCCAGAACGAGTATCATAAGTTTCCTTCTCCCGGTTATTTCGCGAGGATATCAAGCGAGATGTCGAGCGCTTTGATCGAATGGGTCAAAGCGCCGATCGAAATGTAGTCGACGCCCGTCTTGGCGATGTCGACGATCGTCTCTTCGGTCACGCCGCCCGATGCTTCGATCAGGGCGCGGCCGGCGATCTTTTCGACCGCTTCCCGCATCGTTTCCGGCGTCATGTTGTCGAGCATGATGATGTCCGCTTTTACTTCCAGCGCTTCATCGATCTGCTCCAAAGACTCGACTTCCACCTCGACGCGCATCGTGTGTGGGATCTGGTGGCGGGCCGCCATGATCGCCTGCTTGACGCCGCCGGCGATCTCGATGTGGTTGTCTTTGATCAGCACCGCATCGAACAGGCCGAAGCGGTGGTTGCGTCCGCCGCCGGCGACAACCGCGTATTTTTCCAACGCGCGCAGGCCAGGCGTGGTCTTGCGGGTATCGACGATCTTGGCGTTGTAGTAGCGCACCAGCTCCACGAACTTCGACGTGCGGGTCGCGATCCCGGAGAGGCGCTGCAGGAAGTTGAGCGCCACGCGCTCGGCGATCAGGATCGAGCGGGCCGAGCCGCTGACTTCCATGATCGGCGTGCCTTTGGCGACCGCATCGCCGTCTTTGACCAGACGCTTGACTTCGAGCGTCGGGTCGACCAGTTGAAACGCAACTTCTGCCACATCCAGCCCGGCGATAATGCCAGGCTCCTTGGCGAGCAGGGTGCCATGGCCCCCTTTGTCTTTCGGGACGATGGAGTTGGTGGTGATGTCACCGGAACCGATATCTTCTTCTAGCGCGGCGCGAACCGCGCGTTCGATTACACGCTCATCAAGCAGCATGTCAGCACCTCTCTTCGATTACACCCACATCCTTTTGGAAGATGGTGTGTTTGAGCCAGGAGTCTTTTGCTTTCGGAAAATCATTGCGGAAGTGCCCGCCGCGACTCTCTTCGCGGAGCAGGGCGGCCTGCGTGGTCAAAATTGCCGCCGTCAGCAGGTTGATGAACTCCCAGTCGCTTTTTTTGTTATACGTATGGGAGAGCATCGGGACGTATTTGCCCAGTTCGGACAACGCGCGCTCCAGCGAATCGCGGGTGCGCTTGACGCCGACGTGGCGCACCATCACCTTTTGCAGGTGCAGGCGGCGGTTGTCGATCTTTTCAATCGGGCTCTTCATCACTTTTTCCGTCTTCGGAAGGAGGATGAATTCGCCGGTCTCCGTCTGCAGGAACGCTTCGATGCGCTCAGCGATGCGCTTGCCGAAGACGATCGCTTCCGACAAGGAGTTGGAGGCGAGACGATTCGCTCCGTGCACGCCGGTGCAGGAAACTTCCCCGCAGGCAAACAGCCTTCTGACATTGGTTTCGCCATAGAGGTCGGTTTTTACACCGCCCATGACATAATGGGCAGCCGGCGCGACCGGAATCCAGTCGGTGGTCAGGTCGAGGCCGTACTGCAGGCAAAACTCATAGATCGTCGGAAAACGCGACTTGATCAGTTCATCGGGCTGGTGCGTGATGTCGAGGTAGATAAACGTCGCCTTCGTTTTCTCAATCTCCGAGACGATGGCGCGGGCGACGATGTCACGCGGGGCTAACTCGGCAAGTTCGTGGTACGCCGGCATAAAGCGCTCGCCGGCGATGTTGCGCAACACCGCGCCTTCCCCGCGCAACGCTTCGGAGATCAGGAAGCGCGGCGCTCCCGGATAGTTCAGCGTGGTCGGGTGGAACTGGATGAACTCCAAGTCCTGCAGTTTCGCGCCCGCGCGGTACGCCATCGCAAAACCGTCGGCGGTGGTGACACCCGGGTTGGACGTGTAGCGGTACATGTTGCCTGCGCCGCCGGTAGCGAGCACGGTCGCCTGGGATCGTATGTAATGGAGTGCTTTGTCCTTCTGGTAGAGCACGCCTTTGCAGGAACCGTGTTCGGAGGTGATCAGGTCGAGCGCAAACGCGTCTTCGATCACTTCGATGCGCGGGTTCTGACGCACTTGCACGGCCAGCGCGCGGACGATCTCCGCTCCGGTCGCATCGCCGTTGGCGTGCAGGATGCGGCGTCTGCTGTGCGCGCCTTCGCGGGTCAGGGCCAGATGCTCGCCTTCTGCGTCATGCTCCGTGTCGAACTGGGTGCCGAGGCGGATCAAGTCGTTCACCAGGTCCGGGCCTTCGTTGACGAGGACTTCAACAGCGGCGAGATCGTTCAGACCGGCGCCTGCCATCATCGTGTCTTCTCGATGCAAGTCAGGGGAATCGCCTTCGGCGATGGCCGCAGCGATTCCCCCTTGTGCCCGGTTGGTATTGCTCTCGGTGAGACCTTTTTTGCAAAGGATGATGACGTTTGCATATTCGCTGATCTTCAAAGCGGTATACATGCCGGCGATGCCGGTGCCGATCACGACGACGTCGGTGTCATGGGTGGTAACGTCTTCTGCCTTAAAGTTGGCTATGAATCGTGAGAACATCTGGATGTGTCTCCTTCACCGAGCTGCGTGTTGTTCTGCTGGCCGGAAATTACTTCGGTACGATCTCAAGCATGCGGTCGAGCGAACGGCGGGCTTTTTCAGCCACTTCCGGGTCCACTTCGATCTGCGGCTGCATCGTCTCCAGCGCCCGCACCATCTTTTTGACGTTGTGAACTTTCATGTTCGGGCAGACCATGTAGCGCGATGCGAAGTGGAACGTCTTCTCCGGCGATTCCTTCTCCAGCATGTAACGCACGCCTTCTTCGGTCGCCACGATGTAGTTCTCGAAGTTCGACTCGCGGCAGTATTTGAGAATGCCGGTCGTGGAACCGACATAGTCGCCAAGCGCGACCACTTCCGGGCGGCATTCCGGATGCACGACGATCGGCGCGTCCGGGTACTCAGCTTTCAGCGCCAAGACTTCTTCCGGGGTCAGCAGGTCATGCGTGTTGCAGTAGCCTTGCCAGATGATCATCTTCTTGTCGGTGAACTGCGAGACGTAGTGGCCGAGGTTCTTGTCCGGCACCCAGATGATCTCGTCAGACTCGACGGAGTTGATCACTTTCAAAGCGTTGGAGGAGGTACAGCAGATGTCTGTTTCCGCTTTCACTTCCGCCGAGGTGTTGACGTATGCAACAACCGTTGCGTTCGGATGCTCCGCCTTCAGCTTGCGCAGTCCGTCGCCGGTGACCATGTCGGCCATCGGGCAGCCGGAGCGCTCGTCGGGCATCAACACGATTTTATTTGGATTGAGAATTTTTGCACTTTCGGCCATAAAGTGAACGCCGCAAAAGAGGATGACATCTGCGTCGGTGTCTTTTGCCTTTTGCGCGAGGCCAAAGGAGTCACCGATATAGTCTGCCACTTCTTGCACTTCGCCCCGCATGTAGTAGTGGGCGAGGATGATGGCGTTGCGTTCTTTTTTCAGTTGAAGCAGTCGTTCTTTGTATTGATCGAGCTGTTCACGATTTGGAGCTGATTGGAGTGTGGCCATCTCGGACAGTGCCCCCTTCAATTGAAAATGGGCTGATTATGCCTATTTTCTGTCATTCTAACTCTGATCGGGTAAAGTGTCAATTTGACAAAAACTTGTCACAAAAGTTAGAAAGTGCGGCTTTGTTTTAGTATGCCCGAGACGGCTTTTGTGTTGTGTGGGAAGTTCTAGAACAGTCCGGTGATCTTGCCTTCTTCAAGCAGGTCCATGTTCATTGCGGCCGGCACTTTCGGCAGGCCCGGCATGGTCATGATGTCGCCGGTGATCGCTACGATAAAGCCTGCGCCCGCCGAGATCTTCAGCTCGCGGATCGTGATCGTAAAGCCTTCCGGACGGCCGCGCAGGTTCGGATTGTCGGAAAAAGAGTACTGGGTCTTGGCCATGCAGACCGGCAGATGGCTGAGCCCCATCTCTTCGATGCGCTTGAGCATCGTCTGCGCCTTCGAGGTGTATTGCACGCCTTCACCGCCATACACTTCGCGGACGATCGTTTCGATTTTGTCGGGGATGCTGTCCGTCTCATTGTAGAGGTACATCAGGCTGCCCGGACGGGTGTTGACGATCTCCAGCACCTGCTTCGCCAGGTCGAGGCCGCCTTCACTGCCTTTGGTAAACACTTCGGACAGCGCGACCGGAATCCCGTTGTCCTGGCACCAGTTGGTGACGACGGCGATCTCTTCCGGGCTGTCGGTCGGGAACTTGTTGATCGCCACGACGACCGGGATGTTAAACATCTGCACGTTCTCGATGTGCTTGGACAGGTTGGCCAAGCCTTGCTGCACCGCTTCGGTGTTTGGCGTGCCGAGGTTGGCTTTGTCCACGCCGCCGTGCATTTTCAGCGCGCGGATCGTTGCCACGACAACGGTCGCCGACGGGGACAGGCCCGCTTGGCGGCACTTGATGTGAAAGAACTTCTCCGCGCCAAGATCTGCGCCAAAACCGGCTTCGGTGACAACATAGTCGGCGAGCTTCAGCGCCATCTTCGTCGCCAGCACGGAGTTGCAGCCGTGGGCGATGTTCGCAAACGGACCGCCGTGCACAAGCGCCGGGGTGTGCTCCAGCGTTTGCACGAGGTTGGGCTGGATCGCGTCTTTGAGCAGCACAGCCATCGCGCCTTCTGCGCCGAGTTCGGCGACGGTGACCGGCGCTTTGTCGGTGTTGTAGCCGATGATCATTTTCTTCAAGCGCTCTTTGAGGTCTTGCTCGTCCTGCGCAAGGCAGAGCACCGCCATGACTTCGGAAGCGACGGTGATGTCGAAGCCGCTCTCACGCGGCACGCCGTTGGCCGGGCCGCCGAGACCGACGACGATCTGGCGCAGGGCGCGGTCGTTCATGTCGAGCACGCGGTTCCAGGTGATGCGGCGCACGTCGAGGCGCAGTTGGTTGCCTTGATGGATGTGGTTGTCGATCAGGGCGGCGAGCAGGTTATGCGCTGAGGTGATCGCATGGAAGTCGCCGGTGAAGTGCAGGTTGATGTCTTCCATCGGGACGATCTGCGAATAGCCGCCGCCGGCCGCGCCGCCTTTCATGCCGAAGGACGGGCCGAGGGACGGCTCGCGCAGGCAGATCATCGCGTTTTGTTCGGTGTCTTGAAGCAATTTGCCAAGCGCTTGTCCAAGGCCGACGGTCGTCGTCGACTTGCCTTCGCCCGCCGGGGTCGGCGAGATCGCCGTGACGAGGATCAGCTTGCCGTTTTCTTTGTTTTGCAGACGGCGGTAGACGTCCAGCGAAATCTTGGCTTTGTATTTGCCGTATTGCTCAATATCGTCAGGGGTCAGGCCCACTTGTGCTGCGATCTCCTGGATCGGACGCAGGGTCGCTGCTTGGGCGATCTCGATGTCTGATTTCATGCGCTGTTCGGTTGACATGGTATCGACGCTCCTTAACTTTCACATGCAGTGATCAAAGTGGTGAGGTGATCCATCAGGTTGACTTCGTACGGTTCCACAGTGCGCCCCTGCGCGTCTTGAAGCACTCGGATCACCGGGCGCTGGGGGTGGATCGGGTTCTGGCGGATGATCACACCCGTCTCCCCCGTGTTGAGCTTGACGGTGAGGCCGCTCGGGTAGATGGCGACCGTTTTCAGGAACAGCTCGACGATCTCGCGGTCAAACTGGGTGCCGCACGCGCCGAGCAGCAGCTCCAACGCTTCATGCGGCAGGTGCCCTTTGCGGTAGACGCGGTTGGCGGTAAGCGCCTCGTAGACGTCGGCGACGGCGGTGATTTTGCCGAAGATGTGCATCTCGTCGCCTTTTAAGCCGCGCGGGTATCCTTTGCCGTCGACGCGCTCATGGTGCTGGAGCGCCACATGCGCGGAGACGGCCGAGATGTCGTCTTGCTGGCGGAGCATCTCGTAGCCGATCATCGGATGCTGCTTGATGATCTCGTATTCTTCCGGGGTCAGTCTGCCCGGTTTGTTTAAGATCTCCTGGGGCAGGCGCAACTTCCCGATATCGTGAAGCAGCGTGCCGACGCCAAGGTCGAGCAACTGCTTTTCGGACAAGCCGTATTCAATGCCGATCGCCAGCGCCATCAGAGCGACGTTCACCGAGTGGTGATAGAGAAATCCATCGGTGGTGTAGATGTTCGAGACGCTCAGCAGCAGATCGGGCTTGCTCTTCATTTCATGCAAGACGGTATCGAACAGGCGGCGGATGTTGCGCCCGTTCAGATCCTGATAAAACTGGCGCGGGTGCTGCTCCGAAGTCTGGACGCTCTGCAAGGTGCTGTAGACGAGTTGCAGGGCTTCTTGACGCGTCTCTTGGGAGATGGCCTCTTCGATCACCACGTCCTCGGTGCGGGCGTCTTCGATGTAAACGGACGTGATGCCCATGTTCAGCAGCCGGTTGACGAGGCTGTCCGATAAGACGATCCCGATGTTTAGCAGAATGAGCCCTTTTTCGTCTAAGAGCGGCTGGGCGAGTCGGGTTCCTGGTGTGATGTTCAGCAGCGATGCGAGTCTCAAGTTGTTTCTTCCACCCTTCAAAAAAACACCTGCCGTAGGAGCGACAGGTGTTTTTTCTAAAGTCTCCAGTTTTACTGATCTTTATTCTCCTCGTCAGATTCCGTGGTTGCTTGGGAATCGGAAGAGTCGGAGCCGATGTTGACTTTCACGCCCGGGACGGTGCCGTCCGGCAGTTTGCCTGTCTCCATCAGGGAGTCGATCGTTTCTTTGTCGATCGTTTCCTTTTCGAGGAGGACGTTGGCCAGCAGGTCGAGCTGGTCGCGGTGTTTGGTCAACACTTCTTTGGTGCGGTTGTAGCACTGGTCGACGATGCGGCGCATCTCCTGGTCGATCTCCAGCGCCACGGTGTCGGAGTAGTTCTGGTCGGACTGGATGTCGCGACCGAGGAACACGTTGCCGCCTTGTTTATGGCCGTACTGCAGATTGCCGAGTTTGTCGCTCATCCCATACTCGGTGATCATGCGGCGGGCGATGTCGGTGACGCGCTCCAAGTCGTTGTGCGCGCCGGTCGAGATCTCGTTCAAGACGATCTCTTCCGCTACGCGGCCGCCGAGCAGACCGGAGATCTTGTCGTACATTTCGGAACGGGTCATGAAGAAGCGGTCTTCACGCGGGATCATCACGGTGTAGCCGCCCGCCATGCCGCGCGGCACGATGGTGACCTTATGCACTTCATCCGCATGTTCGAGGTGGTAGCCGACGACGGCGTGACCAGCCTCGTGGAAAGCGACGAGCTTGCGTTCGTGTTCGGAAATCACGCGGCTCTTCTTCTCCGGGCCTGCGATGACGCGGTCGATCGCTTCGTCGACTTCCGACGTTTCGATCAGCTTTTTATCCTTGCGGGCTGCGAGCAGCGCCGCTTCGTTAAGCACGTTTTCGAGATCCGCACCGGTGAAGCCCGGCGTGCGCTTAGCGATCGCGCCAAGCGGGATGTCATCGGAGATCGGCTTGTTGCGGGCGTGGACTCTCAAGATCGCTTCACGGCCTTTGACGTCCGGACGGTTGACCGTGATCTGACGGTCGAAGCGGCCCGGGCGCAGCAGCGCCGGGTCGAGGATGTCCGGGCGGTTGGTCGCCGCGATGATGATGATGCCTTCGTTTGCGCCAAAGCCGTCCATTTCGACGAGCAATTGGTTCAAGGTCTGTTCGCGCTCATCATGTCCGCCGCCGAGACCTGCGCCGCGGTGACGGCCAACTGCGTCGATCTCGTCGATGAAGATGATGCACGGCGCGTTTTTCTTCGCCGTTTCGAACAGGTCGCGCACGCGGGATGCACCAACGCCGACAAACATTTCCACGAAGTCGGAACCGGAGATCGAGAAGAACGGAACGCCTGCTTCGCCTGCGACTGCGCGCGCCAGCAAGGTTTTACCGGTGCCGGGCGGGCCGTTGAGCAGAACGCCTTTCGGAATGCGGGCGCCAAGCGCTGCGAACTTGCGCGGGTCTTTCAGGAAGTCGACGACTTCGACCAGTTCATTTTTCTCTTCGTCGGCGCCTGCGACGTCGTCGAAGGTGACCTTTTTCTTCTCTTCGTTGTACAGCTTGGCGCGGCTCTTGCCAAAATTCATCACTTTGGAACCGCCGCCTTGCGCCTGGTTCATCAGGAAGAAGAAGAGGATGAAGATGACGATGAACGGAACGATCGATGTGAGGAAGGTAAACCAGATCGATTCTTTTTGCGGCTCGTTGATCGTGACGTTGGCGGTCTTCAGCTCTTCGTTCAGTTGCTGCGAGAACTCTTCGCTGAACAGCGCGCGAGTGATGAACTCTTCTTTCGTCCCGTTGTCGCCCACCATCGAACCGGTGAGTCGCAAGGTCAGCCCTTCGCTTGTGACGGTCAGGTCTTTGACTTCGCCTTTTTCGACTTTCTGAATGAACTTGTCATACGTAATTTCCAGCTTTTCCTGCTTTTCACCCGTGATGAAGTTTACAATCCCCACGGTGATCAGGAAGATCAGCAAATAAAAACCGGCATTGCGGAAAAATCTGTTCATTCCTTACCTCCTCTCGGCACCCCAGGTACCACATACGCCCGATTCGCGTTTAGGATTGATAAACTTCCGGTTTCAGAACCCCGACATAGGGGAGGTTGCGGTATCGCTCCGCAAAATCCAGACCGTAGCCTACGATGAAGTGGTCCGGCACGGAGAACCCGAGATAGTCCGGGGAAATCTCAACTTGGCGGCGCTCCGGCTTGTCGAGCAGCGCTGCGACTTTGACCGAAGCGGCATTTCTTTGTTCCAGCAGGTTCTTTAAATAATGCAGGGTCAGACCCGTGTCGATGATGTCTTCCACGATCAGCACGTGACGCCCTTCAATGCTCTTGTCGAGGTCTTTGATGATCCGCACGACGCCGGAGGACTCGGAGGACTTGCCATAGCTTGAAACCGCCATAAAGTCCATCTCCACGACCATGCCGATCCGTTTGACCAGATCGCCCATAAACATCGCGGCGCCTTTCAAGATGCCGATGACGAGCAATTCTTTTCCCTGATACTCACGGGTGATGAGTTCGCCAAGCTCGCGCACTTTCGCGGCTACTTCTTCTTCGGTGAAGAGAATCTCTTGCACATCTGTATGCATAGGTTCGTGTACCCCCCTGAAAAATTAAGAGAGCCGCAGCGCCCGAAGGACGAGCGTTCTTTGAGTCTTGTCGGTGACCATTGCCTGCTGCCCCCGCCGGATGCCAACCACCCAGGCGATCTCGTTGTCGATACAAAAGAGCGGCCACGTCATGCGCTTATGTTTAGGCACTTTGGCGTCAACGAACACATCGCTGATCAGCTTGGTGCCCCGCATTCCGAAGGGTCGGAATCCGTCGCCTTTTTCCCATGTCCGTATGTATATGCAGGAGCCGGACAATTCATCAGCATCGAATTGGGCTTCCCAGGCGTCTGTCGGACGAGGCGGCACTCCAAGTGTCACTTCGGCCTCCAAACGGAATGCAAATCCCGGCGGTTCTACCGATAGTTTCAACGCGCCTTGAAGCAATTCCTTGCTCAACACAAATTGTGGCGGCAAAGAAACCGTTTTCGCAGCGATTGGCTGCGAAACGCTTACATAGGCGTCATTGTACTCGCGCCAAGCCGAGACCCCGCCAGGCAGGGACAATCGGCCGCTCGGCGATGAGCTGACCAACAGGGAGCGGATGTTTTCGATATGTACTTGCTCCCATTGGATGGTATGTCCGCACAGATAATATAATATTAGTGTAATTACCCGTCGTTGTAAAGGAAGCGGACTTTCAACAAAATGTTCACAATTGACTTTTAAACGACCCGCTCCCGCCGGGGTGACGCCTTCTGTGAAGCGCGCGTAGGCCAACTCCTCCAAATAGCTCTCATCTTCCCGCGCCAACTGGGACAGCTGGAGCAGCGCGGACTTCACCCCCTCGTTGTACCCGGAGGCGAGTTCGGGGAAAAGTTGTAATCGTATCTTATTACGAATGTATTTTAATGATGCATTGGAAGCGTCTTCCCGATACCTGATTCCCTGTATTTTGGCATACATTTCGATCTCGTTCCGCCAGATTTCAAGCAACGGACGAATGTAAAAGATCCCGTCTTCCAGCCGCTTGGCTCTGATGCCGGTGAGCCCTCGCGTTGAAGTTCCGCGAATGATGCGCATCATCACGGTCTCAGCCTGATCATCGGCATGATGTGCTGTGATTATTTTTGTGCATCGATGCGCAACGGCAGTTTCTCTAAAGAATTTATAACGCACATCTCTCGCAGCCGATTGTATTGAAATCTTGTGTTTTTTCGCATGGTTCGCCACATCGAACGACCCGGCGTAGACCGGAAGACCGTAACGCTCTGCCAGCCTTTCCACAAATCCGACATCCCCTTTCGAGGCCTTCCCCCGCAATCCATGATCGACAGTAACGACCGCCAGATGAAGGTTCCATTTCGCTTTTAGCTTATTGAGCACATCGAGCAGAACGCAGGAGTCGACGCCGCCGGAGACGGCGACCAGCACCCGGTCCCCTTTTGCCAACAGCTCCTGCCGGGAGATCGACTCAGCGACTTTTTCCAGCACGTTTTCCCCTCCAATCAAGGCGCAGCAAGGAACCGGCGAGCACCAGTCCCGCCGAGATCGCCGAGGCGATCAACAGGGTCAGCGTCCCGCGCGACAGCCCTTCCAGATAGTCGCCCATCACGAACTCCCGCATCGTCGCCATCGCCGACGAGCCCGGCACCAGCGGCACGATCCCGCCGACGACAAAGACGGTGACCGGCATCCGCATGCGGCGGGCCAGCTTCTCGCTGAACGCGCCGACGAGGAACCCGCCGACCAGCGCTGCGAAGACGGGCGACTCGATCACTTGCAGCGTCAAATACTGCACCAGCCAGGCGCTGAGGCCGACGATGCCGACCAGCAGGAGCGCCTTTTTCGGAATCTGATACAGCACGGCATAGCAGACGGTCGCGGCGAAGGCGACTACAGACAAGAGCAGCAGATGCAACACTTCATGTTCCCCGGCCATCTACCAGATCCCCCCGTGCACGCGAATTGCCAGCACCGCCGCCACGGCCGCCGCGATGGCGAAGGCTACGAGGAAGCCTTCCGCCGCCCGCGCCACGCCGGAGATCAGTTCGCCCGCCATCAGGTCGCGCACGGCGTTGGTCACCGATACCCCCGGCACGAGCGGGATGACCGCCCCGATAATCGCCGCTTCAAAATTGGTCGCGACCGACAGCACCACGCCGATCACCGCCACCGAGACGCCTGAGAAGGCTGCGAAAAACACGCTGAGAAAATACGGCATCGCCGACCCGATCAAGCCCAGCACAAAATGCGAGATCCAGCCGCAGAGCGCCCCAACGACAAACTCCGCCCAGCCCCGCCAAACAGCACAGCAAAAGCGCCGGACGCAAACGCCGACGCCAAGTGCTGGTAGCGCAGGCGGTAGGTGTACGGCGTCTGCTCGATCTCGTCAAACGAGGCCATCACTTCTTCGACGCTGACCTGCCCTGCCGCATAGCGGCGGGACAAGTCGTTGATGCGGTGCACCTGGGACAGATTGATCCCCGACGACCCCCTGATGCGGAGGATGCCGGTGCGCGTCGTCTCCCCGGTCATTTCCACGGAAATAAAAATTCCGGTCGGCGTGACGAAGCTTTGCACCTGTTCGACGCCGTACGCATAGCCGAGCCGCGCGATCGTATCTTCGACGCGCGAAGTCTCGGCTCCGCATCTCAGCATGATATTCCCGGCCCGCAGGCACAGGTCTAACGCCACTTCCAAACTTCTGCTCATCGCGTGTTCACCTGTTCCCTTAAAAATCGTTTTCACAGAGTTCGCGTTTCGGGCTTGGTTTCCTTCCGTCCACGGCAAAAACTCCTCTACAAAAAGATCAGGCAAACCACGCCGACCAGCACAGCGGCCGAACCAAACAGCAGCCAGTCGCTCCAGTCGTGCTTCGGCTCGTCGTCGACCGCGCGCTTTTCCTGTTTCACGCTTGCTTTGATCATCGGCATCAGCTCCTCCCGGAAGCGCTCGACGCTCGTCACGCGTCCGCTCCAGACGGCATTGAGCACCTCGCGCCAAGGGGCCAACCGCGGATCGGCGCCGACGCTTTGTTTGAGCAGGGAAAAATTCGGCACGGTAAGCGCCGCGAGCTTGTGACGCAGGTCGGGGGCGATCAGCGCGACGACCATCATCGTCAGCGCAAACACGTCATACGACGCTTCGGCGCGGCGGCTGCCCTGTCCCCACCAGGCGCGGTCGTACCATTCGGTGTATTCTTTGACCCCGCGTCCAAACGGCGTCACGCCGCCAAAGTCGACGAGCCGCAGCCGGCCAAGCTTTTCATCGACGAGGCAGTTTTCCGCTTTCAGATCGCCAAAGCAATAGCCGAGCTGGTGCATCCGCTCCAGATAGGTGCAGAGCTGCAGCATCAGGACGGGCGTCCAGTGCCGGCCCCGCTTTTTCAAAAACGGGGGCAGGGAGGTGCCATGGACCTGCTCCATCACGTAGAAAAAAGCTTTGCCGCGCGCGGTGTCGACATCATCCAAGTCAAAGACGAGCGGCCCGAGGTCGATGCCCCGGACCACCCCTTGCAGTTGCTGCAGGATCTTATGTTCCAGCGCGATGTCGCTCGACTGCGGCGAGACTTTTAAGGCCAGCCGTTCGCCGTTTGGTTTCACAACGCGGTAGACCTCGCCGTTGGCGCCGCGCCCGAGCAGGCCTTCGACGAGGTAGCGCTGTTTGTTCCAAACGCCGGTGAAGGTCTCTCCGGCCCGGAACAGCGGCTCAGACGACGTAGGCTGCCATGTCGCCATCGCGGTCATCCTCTTCGCGGTACGGAGTCACTTGCTGGGCCGCGCCCGCTTGGAACAGCTGCAGGGCGCGTTCGATGGCCGGGCCGGTCGGTGTGCCGCCTTGGGCGCGCAGGTCATTGGAGAGCTTGTTCAGGTCGAGCGTGCTGCTGAAGTCGGACAGCACGCGCACGTCCTCGGTCGGCGAGCCCGGGAAGGTGAGGATCGCCACTTTATGCGAGCCTTTGCGCACGTCGAGGCCGATCTGCAGGTCGCGGATCGCCTCCCGCACGGTGGGCAGCTTTTCGTGCATCGAAGCGGACGTGTCGATGAGCAGGACGAGTTGGAGCAGAGCTTCATCGCCCATGCGGTCGACCATCTCGGCGACTTCGGTGCGCTTCTCCGGCGGGAGGCCTTCCGCGTCGGTGCCGAGGAGCTGCTTGAGCTCTTTGTTGACGACTTGCTGGATCGTCATCTGCACGGTGTGTTTGGTCATCATGTGCATCGTCATCGCCAGCTGTTTGGCTTCGACGATCCGCGACAGCCCGCCGCCCGCTTCGGCGATCTCCGCCGCTTCGCGCCGCCCGGCCGAGCCGAGGTCACCGCCATCGACGATGCCGATCACGTTTACGGCGATCCCTTGCGCGCGCGCCATCCTCGCCGCTTGCACCGGGTCGCTGCCTTTGTTCGAGCACCCGTCGGTAATCAGCAAAATCTGCTTCATCTTCATATCATTCCACATCTCGTTCCACCCCTTCTTCGAGCCTTGTTACTTTCCATCTTTGCCCTTGGAAGCGGGGTCTAATCAAATAAGTGCAAGATAAAAACGTTATATTCAGGAAAATCTCGTGGTAAAATAAAAAAGAACCGCAAGTGTTGGTGCACCTGCGGTTGTGATCCAAAACAGACATTTTCCTCAAAAGGATCGGCTCGCTATCCTGAGGAGATCGTATCGTGTGAAACATAGATCCCCGAGGGTGAGGCCTCAAGGGGATCTACTTCTGTCTATGTTCAGTGAAATGCTTCCACAGCACAATCAGCAGGTTCAAAGCTGAGATGCCCAAACCCATCAAAGCGATGGTGAACATCCCGATTTGAAGCATCAGCGTGACCGCAGCTTGTGTAGTATCCACGAACTCTCACCTCCCTTCGAAAGGGAACCTTCCTTGGGAAGCGAGCCGACCCTCCTTGAGTGAACCGAATCTGTTCTGTCTCGTGTCTAAGCATATCACCCGCCTGAAACTATTAGCATCTATTAATTTGCATAAGTAAAACACAGAAAGGGCTCTCAACATGAGAGCCCTTTCCCCCTATTCAGAAGCCATCCCTTTTTCTCTGTTTGGTCTCTCTATCTGGTTCTCTATTAGTTCATCGGCACCAGTTTTTCCGCTCCGTCCGGTGCGCCGACCGTGGAGTTGCGCTTGAGCTTTTGCACGCCCGGCATGCGGATCGTTGCCCACTCCGGCTTGTATTTTTCCACTTTCGCCACCAGCACGGTCATGTCGTCGATGATCTTGCCGTGGTTGATCCGCACGGCAAGCTCGACGAGCATGTCGGCGATCTCCTGCGGGTTGTTCGACTCAAATTCCTCGATGCGCTTCTTCAGCCAGCCTTCCTTGTCGTCCGTGTGCTTCGGCGCATCGAAGATCCCGTCTGACATCAGGATCAACAGATCCCCTTCCTTCAGCTCTTCCTCCACCGTCTGAATGTCGATATCCTGCAAAATCCCGATCGGCACGTTCTCCCCTTCGATCGAGAAGACCTGCTGCCCGCGCTTGATAAATGACGGAGACGATCCGATCTTCAAAAACTCCGTCTTCGCTGTAAACATGTCGATCAATGCCAGGTCCATCGTTGTAAAAATCTCATCTTTCGAGCGCAGGAGCAGCACCGAATTCACCGTTTTAATCGCCATCTGCTCCTCGAAGCCCGCTTTCAACAGCTGCTGCAGCAATCGAATCGCTGCGCTCGATTCCTGCATCGCCCGCTCGCCGTTGCCCATGCCGTCACTGACCGCGACGGCGAATTTGCCATTCCCTACGTCCAATGTGGTAAACGAATCCCCGCAATGCATCCGTCCGTCTTTGGCCGCGCTGGCCACACCCGTTTCGATATGATAAATCTTTGCCGACGACAGCGTCATCGTCACGCTGTTTTCATCCTCCCAGAATCTCTTTCGCGACACCACAATATTTTCCCCGATGATCTCCGACAACAGCGGCGCGATCAGCTTCTCCCCTTCGTCGGCCGAAGACGCCCCTGCCGACGTCACTTCGATTTCGACTTTGCCTTCATCAAGCGATACGATATCCACCGACCGGATCGACAGCCCGAGATGTTCGAGCGCCGCCACAATGTGTTCTTCATGATCGACCGACACGTTGTTCTCCTTGCGAATCTCCTGCGCGAGATCCCCCATGATCGTGCCGATCCCCGACAGCTGCGCCGCCACCATATTGCGGCTGTCCGCGAGCTGGTACTGCCACTGCATATCCCGTTTCGACATTTCCACCGCCCGATTCATCGCCGGCAAAATCTGCTCGGTGCGCACACAGAACTTTTTCAGCTCAGCCGGCATGTTCGACTGATTGACCCCTCCTTCGATATCGATCAAGGTCGCCGTGTCAAAAAGCGCGCGATACGTGCCGTAAAAGTTTTTCTCCCAGCACTGCGTCCGCTTGAAACAACTGGCACACACCTCTTTCGCGACCACATCAAACGTCTTGTTCATCACATCGTCCTGCGGTTTGACCACGGTGCTGGAGATCTGCGAGAACGTGCGCGACAACTCGTCAAACACGCTCGACACCTCGCGAATCCGCATCGCCATCAGATCGCGGACACGCCTTGCATAATCCTGCTGTGACAGCGAGTGCTGATGCGTCCCCGGCACGTAGCGGGAGACCTGGTCGATGAAGCTTTTTGGTGTGAACAAGAGAAGCAGGAACGCCGCCGCCGACTCTTGCAGCGCCGCCATCACCGACGCCATATCGTTGACGTATACCGTCAAGATCGCCGTGCCGAGCACAAATCCGATGCCGACTCCGGCTTTTTTCATATCGCGAAGCAGACCTGCGAGAAGACCTGAGAATGCCAGCAGCCCGATCTGCGAAGCGGCCAGCATGCTTGCCATTGTCAAAATGATCCCGGTCACCACCCCAACTCCGGCAGCGACCCCTGCCCCGCCGATCAGCGCGAACAGCATGATCAGGTAGCGCGAGAATATATTTTCAAACGACATCCCGGCCACCGAGAGATGGTGGAACCCGGTCAGTACGGAAGCGAGCATGATCACCAGGCAGACGATCTCTTCGTTGCGCAGCTCTTTGACGCCGCGCTGGAAGGTGAAGATCGGCAGGGACTGGATGAAGATAAGTGTCAGCACCATGGCGAGGAACCCGTCGACCAGCCCCATCATCAGCGAGTAGGTCGTCGTGTCGCCGGTCGCGGCGCTCGCGGCCAGCCGCACGCCCGCATCGACGAGGAACACGACAAACGGCACCATGTTCAAGGTCAAGGCTTTCTTCTTGGTCAGCATCCCGTAGACCACCCGGTAGAAGACCAGGGCGGCCGCCAGCATCGGCCAGATCGAGAAGAAGCCGTGTGCCGTCAAGGAACCGGCGATCAGCGAGAGCAGCACCGGTTTGGCAGCTGAGCGCTTCAGCCGCAGGATCACCGCGTAGAAGGCGATTGAGAAGGGGGCGAGCTCTCCTAAGATCATCGCCCGCCCGAGGAAGAAGGCCATGATCACCAGCACCAGAGTCCCTCTGCCGACCAGCGCTCCCATCCGGCTTTGCAGCCGCTGCCATCGGGAAGTGACGCCGCCAAGCGGCCCCGCCTCAACCTGTCCGCCTCCCCCAAAGGCCAGACGTCCTTCCCAAATCCGTTTCCACATGCTTGTCCACCATCCCGTCTCGTGATTTGAATGGTCTCAGAATAGCATGGATTCTCAGCGATGTTTGTCAAAACGCCGCGCCCTAAACAGGGAAATTTCCGACAACTATCGGGGGAGTTTTGCCGAACGTATGTCCGTGAAATGCCGGGAAGCCGCGCCGTTTGGGCTTCCAAAGATTGCAAGAGAGAACATGCATTCGCCGTCAAAAGGGGGTCTGCCGTCGAAGCGCACGTCGAATTGTCGGAAACTAATCTTCCGTTCGACACCTATTTTCCGGCAAGGTAGAATAGAAATAGAAGTTTGAGAACAGGGAGGGCTCCCCCGATGCGCAAACCATGGAACGAATACTTTATGGATCAGGCCAAGATGGTCGCCACCCGCGCCACCTGTGACCGCCTGCATGTCGGCGCGGTGATCGTGCGCGACAAACGGATCATCTCCACCGGCTACAACGGCAGCGTCGCCGGTGACGTGCATTGCCACGATGTTGGCTGCCATGTGGTGAACGGACATTGCATCCGCACCATCCATGCCGAATCGAACGCCATCCTGCAGTGCGCCAAATTCGGCGTCTCGACAGAAGGCGCGTCGATCTACGTGACCCATTTCCCCTGCCTGCTCTGCTCCAAGCAGATCATTCAGGCAGGGGTGCGGGAGATCTTCTACGCGGAAGGCTACCGCATCGACGAGTATGCGGTGCAGCTGCTGACCCAAGCCGGCGTGGAGATCACGCAGATCGTATCGCAGGCAGACCTCATCGAACTCGACGAGAAATAGGCACCTTTCCCGTCCCCTTTGCATAGCCTAGGAGCAAATTCTTGCGACAAGGGGAGGAATGATGCCAAGTTGGCTACGGAACCAACTGTCCAGAGCGTTTCGCGAAAAAGACAAGAGATCGATCGTCATGCTGAACCGCGTTTTTTATAAATACCAGAACACACTCCGCCAAGAAGATGCTGCTGAAGAAGCAGAATAAAAAAGACCCCCGAACATTCGGGGGTCTTTCGTATTTCGTGTTACTTGAGGAGTTTCCCGATCATCTCATCGGCGATCGTATACGGATCGACCGCCCCTTGCTCCACCTGAGCGATCTTGCTGCTCCAGGCGGCGTCGCCGTGCATGAGCTCTTTTAAGCGGCGGGTCATCTGGCCTTCGATGATCGCCACGACCTCATCCTGGCGGCGCTTGTGGCGGCGCTGCTCCCACACGCCTGCGGAGCGCAGGTAGGCTTCGTGCTCCTGGACTTTGGCCCAGAACTCGGGGATGCCTTTGTTGTCGCGGGAGATCGTGCGGGTGACGGGCGGACGCCACGGGACGTGGCCCATCAGGTCGAGCATGTTGCTGACTTCGCGGTCGGTCTTGTCGGTGCCCGGCAGGTCGGCCTTGTTGATCACAAACAGATCGGCGATCTCCATGATCCCCGCCTTCATCGTCTGGATATGGTCGCCTGCCGACGGGTTCAACACCACGACGGTCGAATCGGCCACATTCATGATGTCAAGCTCCGACTGCCCGACGCCCACCGTTTCGATCAGGATCACATCACAGCCCCATGCATCGAGCACGCGCAGCGCCTCCTGGGTCGTGCGGGCCAGACCGCCCAGCGACCCGCGCGTGCCCATCGAGCGGATGAACACGTCAGGATCGAGGGCATGCGCGCCCATCCGCACGCGGTCGCCGAGGATCGCCCCGCCGGTGAACGGCGAGGTCGGGTCGACGGCCACCACGCCCACCCGCATCCCCAGCTCCTTGCGCAGGTAGGTGATGACGCGGTCGGTCAACGAGCTTTTGCCTGCCCCCGGCGACCCGGTGAGGCCGACGAGGTAGGCTTTGCCCGTGTGCGGGTGCAGGTCGCGCAGGATGTCGTGCTTTTGCGGCGCATCGTTCTCGATGTGCGTGATCGCACGGGCTGCGGCGCGCTTGTCGCCGCTGAGAATCCGCTGAACCAGCTCGTGCATCTTACTTCTCCTTCAGGATGTGGCGCGCGATAACCATGCGCTGGACTTCGTTGGTGCCTTCGTAGATCTGGGTGATCTTCGCGTCGCGCAGGAAGCGCTCCACCGGATACTCGCGGGTGAATCCATAGCCGCCAAAGATCTGCACCGCTTCCACTGCGACTTTCATCGCCACGTCAGATGCAAACACTTTCGACATCGCCGACTGCTTGCCGTACGGCAGGCCTTCCGACTCCAGCCATGCCGCCTGGTAGGTCAAGAGGCGTGCCGCTTCGATCTCGGTCGCCATGTCGGCGAGCTTGAACTGGATCGCCTGGAAGTTGGAGATCGACTGGCCGAACTGCTCGCGCTGTTTCGCGTAGTCGGCTGCCAGATCGAGCGCGCCTTGCGCGATGCCCAGCGCCTGTGCCGCGATGCCGTTACGGCCGCCGTCGAGGGTCATCATCGCGATCTTGAAGCCTTCGCCGAGCTGGCCGAGCATGTTTTCCTTCGGCACGATGCAGTTGTCAAAAATGATCTCGGTCGTCGTCGAGGAACGAATGCCCAGCTTCTTCTCATGCTTGCCGACGGAGAAGCCCGGGAAGTCCGCTTCCACGATAAACGCCGTGATGCCGCCACGGGTGCGCTTTTCCATGTCGGTCACAGCAAACACCACGTAGATGTCGGCCACGCCGCCGTTGGTGATAAAGATCTTGGAGCCGTTGATCACCCAGTGATCGTCCTTCTCCACCGCCGTCGTGCGCATGCCGCCCGCGTCGGTGCCGGAGCCCGGCTCGGTCAGGCCGTATGCGCCGATCGAAGTGCCTTCCGCCAGACGGCGCAGGTACTTCTGCTTCTGCTCTTCATTGCCGAACTTGTAGATCGGCCAGCCCGCCAGCGAAGTCTGCACGGAAAGCGTTACACCAACCGATGCGTCGATGCGGGACAGCTCTTCCACCGCGATCACGTAGGACACATAGTCCATGCCCGCGCCGCCGTACTCTTCCGGCCACGGAATGCCGCACAGCCCGATCTCAGCCATCTTGTCAAAAATTTCGCGGGAGAACTCTTCCTTCTCGTCGCGCTCCATCGCGCCCGGAGCCACCTCGTTCAGCGCGAAATCGCGAACCAGCTTGCGGATCTCCTGTTGGTCTTGCGTCAATTGAAAGTTCATCTTCTGCTTCCTCTCTTTCCTACAGGCCCTTGAGCAGGTTCTTCGCCACGACAAGACGCTGAATCTGGTTGGTGCCTTCGTAGATTTGCGTAACTTTCGCGTCGCGCATGTAGCGCTCCACCGGGTACTCTTTGGAATAGCCATAGCCGCCGAACAGTTGCACCGCATCGGTCGCCACCGACATCGCCGCGTCGGTCGCATAGTACTTCGCCATCGACGCCTGCTTGGAAACGGGCAGCTTGGCCTGACGCAGCGATGCCGCGTTGTAGATCAGCAGGCGGGACGCTTCGATTTTCGTCCCCATGTCGGCGAGCATAAACTGCACCGCTTGGAAATCGGCGATCGGACGGCCGAACTGCTCGCGCTGCTGCACATACATCCGTGCCGCGTCAAAAGCTGCCCGGGCAATCCCCAGCGCCTGTGCGCCGATGCCGATCCGCCCGCCGTCGAGGTTGCTCATCGCCACGGTAAACCCTTGGCCTTCCGAGCCGAGCAGCTGTGCCGCCGGAACTTGCGCGTTGTCAAAAATCAATTCGACCGTGCCCGAACCGTTCATCCCCATCTTGTGCTCTTTCTTGCCGATGGAGAAGCCCGGCGTACCGCGCTCAACGATAAACGCCGATACGCCTTTCGCGCCCGCCTCCGGATCGGTGACAGCAAACACGATAAAGATGTCGGCCACTTCGCCGTTGGTGATAAAGATCTTCGAGCCGTTCAGCACATACGTGTCGCCTTGCTTCACCGCACGGGTGCGGATGCCCGATGCATCCGAACCTGCGCCCGGCTCCGTCAAGCCAAACGCGCCGATCAACTCGCCCGCCGCCAGACGCGGCACGTATTTTTGCTTCTGCTCTTCAGAGCCAAAATTCAAAATCGGCATCGTGCCGACCGATGTATGTACCGCCAGAATGACCCCGACCGAAGCGGACGCATACGAGATCTCTTCGATCGCCAGCATGTAGGACAAGAAGTCTGCCCCCACCCCGTCATACTCTTCCGGAATCGGAATTCCCAAGAGGCCCAGCTCGCCCATCTTGGTGATCAGCTCGCGCGGGAACTCGTCGCTTGCGTCGATCTCCGCCGCGCGCGGCGCGATCTCATTGAGTGCGAAATCGCGCACCATCTGCTGCAGGTCGCGCTGGTCTTTCGTCAGGTTGAAATCCATATTTCGAGACCCCCTCGATTATCGGCCTTTAAATTCCGCAGGGCGCTTCTCCAGGAATGCTGCCATGCCTTCTTTTTGATCTTCTGTCGAGAAGGAGAGGCCGAACAGCTCCGTCTCGTATTGCAAGCCACGCGCCAGGTCCATGTTCATGCCTTCATTGACGCCTTGCTTGGACATGCGAACGGCCAGCTGGCCTTTTGCTGCGATCTTCTGCGCCATTTCCAGCGCTTTGTTCAGCAGCTCTTCCGGCTCGACCACGTGGTTGACGAGGCCGATCTGGTAGGCGCGCTCTGCCCCGATCACATCACCGGTGAACAGGAGCTCCTTGGCGATCGCAGGTCCAACCAGACGCGGCAGGCGCTGGGTGCCGCCAAAGCCCGGCGTCACACCGAGGTTGACTTCCGGCTGGCCAAACTTCGCCTTGGTCGACGCGATGCGGATGTCGCAAGCCATCACGACTTCACAGCCGCCGCCCAGAGCAAAGCCGTTCACCGCCGCAATCGTCGGCTGCGGGATCGTCTCCAGCATGGAGATGCTCTTCATGCCGTTCGCCGAAAAAGCGCGGCCTTCGGTGGCAGTCAGGGCCTGCATCTCCGCGATGTCCGCGCCGGCTGCAAACGCTTTTTCCCCGCCGCCGGTGATGACGACGACTTTGATCTCGTCGTTTTTCGCGATGTCATCGAGCAGTGCGCCCATCTCGTTTAGCAGTGCAGAGTTCAGCGCGTTTAATGCTTTCGGGCGGTTCAGCGTGATGATGCCGACGCCTTCGCGCACTTCAAACAACAGGTTTTGAAAGTCCATGTTCTAACGTCCTCCCGTGCTCTGGTATTAGGAATAAGTGTAGAAGCCGCGACCGGTTTTCTTGCCGAGCCAGCCGGCTTTTACGTACTTGCGCAGCAGCGGGCACGGACGGTATTTGGAATCGCCAAACCCTTCGTACAGCACTTCCATGATCGCGAGGCAGGTGTCCAGACCGATAAAGTCGGCCAGGGTCAGCGGGCCCATCGGATGGTTCATGCCCAGCTTCATCACTTCGTCGACCGCTTCCGGCGTTGCGACGCCTTCAAAGACGCAGTAGATCGCTTCGTTGATCATCGGCATCAGCACGCGGTTGGAGACGAAGCCCGGGAAGTCGTTCACTTCGACCGGAACTTTGCCCATCTGCTTGGACAGGTCTTCGATCGACTTGTACACTTCGTCGGTCGTCGCCAGGCCGCGGATGATCTCGACCAGCTTCATCACCGGCACCGGGTTCATGAAGTGCATGCCGATGACCAGCTCCGGACGGGACGTGACCGCTGCGATTTCGGTGATCGGGAGCGAAGAGGTGTTGGTCGCGAGGATCGCGCCTTCCGGAAGCACTTCGTCCATTTGGCGGAAGATGTTTTTCTTGATCTCCATGTTTTCGGTCGCCGCTTCGATCGCCAGTTGTGCGTCATGCGCGTCGCCCATGTTGGTGGTCGGTTTGATGCGGGAGAGCACTGCCGCTTTTTCCTCTTCGGTCTTGCGGCCTTTTTCTACGTCACGGGACAGGTTTTTCGTGATTGTGGCGATGCCGCGCTCCAGAAAATCCGGTTTCAGGTCGTTCAATACGACTTCCAGCCCGGCTTGAGCTGCGACTTGCGCGATCCCGGCGCCCATTTGGCCGGCACCGATGACGAGAACTTTGCGGATTTCCATTATGTAAGTCCCTCCAGTTGGTATGTAGTCGCCCGGGGAATCTGATACGTCCATTCCCCGGGCAATATTTGTCGGAAAAAGTGAATCGGGTTATTCGCCGTGCACTTGGAGCAGAATCGCGTCGCCTTGTGCCGCGCCCGAGCAGATCGCCGCAATGCCCAAACCGCCGCCGCGACGGCGCAGTTCGTGAATCAACGCGCCGATGATGCGGGCGCCGGAAGCGCCGATCGGGTGGCCCAGCGCAACTGCGCCGCCGTTGACATTGACTTTCTCTTCGTCCCAGCCGACGATCTTGCCGGTGGTGAGGATGACCGCTGCAAACGCTTCGTTCACTTCGAAGAGATCGATGTCTTCCACTTTATATCCTGTCTTATCAAGGAGCTTTTGAATCGCCAGACCCGGAGTTGTTGCAATATACGGTGCGTCTTGGCCGACTTGCGCGTGTCCGAGGATCGTCGCCAAGGGCTTGATGCCTTGTTCCGCCGCTTTCTCGTCAGACATCAGCACCATCGCTGCTGCGCCGTCGTTGATGCCCGGCGCGTTGCCAGCGGTGATCGAGCCGTCTTTTTTGAAAACGGGCTTCAAAGCTGCCAAGCCTTCCAGCGTGGTGGTCGGACGGATCGCTTCGTCTTGGCCGACGACGGTGACCGCGCCTTTTTTGCCCGGCACTTCGACCGGCACGATCTCGGCGTCATAGTTGCCGCTTTCAACCGCTGCTGCTGCACGCTGCTGGGAACGCAGCGCCCAAGCGTCTTGCGCGTCACGGGAGATCTCGTACTCGGCTGCCACGTCCGAACCGTGCACCGCCATCGGCACATCGTGGAAGGCGCAGCGCAGGCCGTCGTACTGCATCAGGTCGACCACTTTGCCGTCGCCCATGCGCAGGCCGTTACGTGCACCCGGCAGGATGTACGGCGCGTTCGACATCGACTCCATGCCGCCTGCGACGATCACCTGCGCATCACCGGCGCGGATGATCTGGTCGCCCAGCGTCACGGCGCGCATCCCGGAAGCACAGACTTTGTTGATCGTCTGGGTCGGAACTTCCCAGGACAGGCCGGCTTTGATCGCAGCTTGACGGGACGGAACCTGACCGGCGCCGCCTTGCAGCACCATGCCCATGATCACTTCCTCAACCTGCTCGCCGGCCACGCCGGAGCGGGACAGGGCTTCCTTGATCACCAAACCGCCGAGATCGGTTGCAACCAGCGGGGCAAGCGCGCCGCCGAATTTGCCGATCGGGGTGCGGGCCGTGCTGACAATCACCGTTTTTGCCATCAAGAACATCTCCTTTGGGCTGTTAGGCTAAATATCAAAAACTGACTGATCAGACTAACCTTTTATGACTGACAGAAAGACACCAGAAAATGCTCCGGTGTCTTTCCGTTGATTCATGTTGCGAAGAGATTACTGTTTCGCGCCGAAGACAGACATTTCGAGCAGCTCGACCACGTCATAGACCGGAAGGTTTTCTTCCACGTTTTTCGCTTTGGTCCCGTCGGTGATCATCGTCATGCAGTACGGGCACGCGGTGCCGATCGCCGTAGCGCCGGTTTCCATCGCCTGCTCGGTGCGCATGACGTTGATGCGCTCGGTGCCGGTGTCTTCTTTGAACAGACCGCCGCCGCCTGCGCCGCAGCACATGCTCTTGCCTTTGTTACGCTCCATCTCGACCAGGCGCACGCCCGGGATCTTGGTGATGATGTAGCGCGGTGCGGTGTAGATGCCGTTGTAGCGGCCGAGGTAGCAGGAGTCATGGAAGGTCAGCAGGTGGTCGACATCGTGCATCGGCGACAATTTGCCTGCATCGATCAGCTGCGCCAGCATTTCGGTATGGTGCAGCACTTCTTCCGCTTCGAAGCCGAAATCGTTGTATTCGTTCTTAAAGGTATTGTACGCGTGCGGGCAGGTGGTGACAATTTTCTTCACGCCGTACTCTTTGAAGATCTCCACGTTTGCTTCGGCGAGCGACTGGTACAGGAACTCGTTGCCGAGGCGGCGTGCGGAGTCGCCGTCCGACTCTTCTTCTGCGCCAAGGATGGCGAAGGAGACGCCGGCTTCTTTCATCAGGCGAGCGAACGCCTGAGCGATCTTTTGGTTGCGCACGTCAAACGATGCGGAGGAACCGACGTAGAACAGCCACTCCACTTCGCCTTCCACTTCTGCCATGGTCGGGATGTCGAGGTCTTTCGCCCAGTCACCGCGGGTGGAACGGTTTTGGCCCCACTCGTTGGATTGGCGCTCAAGGTTCTGGAACGCACGGTTGACTTCCGGTTCTGCCTTGCCTTCGGTGAGGACAAGGTAACGGCGCATGTCGATGATCTTGTCGACGTGTTCGTTAAATACCGGGCACGCTTCTTCACATGCGCGGCAGGTGGTGCAAGCCCAGATCTCGTCTTCGGAGTAGATGCCTTGACCCGGCTCTTCCCCGATCAAGAGCGGCAGTTCTGCCGTCGCTGCAACTTCTACGCCAGTGCCTGCTGCGCCTTGCACTTTGGCTTCGAGCAGGGAATCGCCGACGTCGATCAGGTGATCTTTCATTTTCAGGATCAGATATTTCGGAGACAGCGGAGTGCCGGACAGCGTAGCCGGGCAGTTGACATGGCAACGGCCGCACTCGGTGCAGGCATAGCCGTCGAGCAGTTGACGCCAAGAGAACTGGTCGATGCGGCCTACGCCAAACTCTTCGATCGATTCGTCTTCGAGGTCGAGCTTCTTCAGCTTGCCCGCCGGACGGGAATCGGTCTTGCGGAAGTAGACGTTAAACATCGCGCCGATCATGTGCAAATGCTTGGAACGCGGGATGTAAACCGTGAAGCCGAGCAGCACCAGCGTGTGGAACCAGAACATAACTTCTTTGATTGCCAAGAGCGCCGTTTCCGACATGCCGGCAAATGCGGTTGCGAGGTAGCCGGCAACCGGAGCGATAAAGCCCGGCGCATGGCCTTCCAGCGCGTCTGCCGCACCCCAGTAGAAGAAGTCGGACAGGATGAGCAGCGCGATGGCGCCGACGATGTAGCCCGCTTCTGCCGTTACGTCAAGACGCATCGGCTTTAAGATATAGCGGCGAACGGCAGCGATGGCAAGCGCCACGAGCACCAGAATGTTCGCCGTCTCATGCATCGCGACAAAGAATTTCGAACCAAGCCCCGGAATGTGATGGCCGGTCAGGTGATGCGCGAAGAAGTCCATCGCACCAATCGAGATGATGATAAAGCCGTAGAAGATGATGAAGTGACCGATACCAGCCGGTTCAGCCAGGACTTTGCCTTGACCAAGCACGTACTTGAAGAATCCTTTGACGCGCGCGTCGCTGTCGTCAAAGCGGTTTTCTTCCGCGCCGAGCATCAGGTACTGGTAGCGGCGATACAACGCCGTCATGCTATAGTAGCCTGCGACCCCAGCGAGCATCAGGAACAAAAGCACTTTAATCCACGCCATTTCCGTTCAACCCCTTTGCATTTACTAGATGATAGTTGCTCCATAATTCCCAAATTGTTTCTACATGAATGAATCATCATTCAAATTTCGACCGAACGGTCGGTTTTACACAGCGAAAATACCTCACCTATACTTATACACGATTTCCGCCAAAAATTCGAGAGTGAATTTCAGGCATTTGCCTTCTGCGGTGAAACTTCACGCGCTTTGGAACGTTCTTGTTATAATAAGGAAGCAGAAAAGTCAGAACGGAGGAGAGATCGATCGACAGCGCCGAAGGAATTTTTTACAGAGCACACCCGGTCGAAGGCAAACACCGCGAGCCGATCTGGTTATCGGTGACGATGGCCGCAGTTTTGATTTTGATCGTGTTGCTGGTGCGGGAAATGACTTGGTTTTCCATCGCATTTTTGCTGGCCTGTGCCGGAAGTTTGCTCTACAGCGGACTGTACCGTTCGTCCAAACAGTTTGTGCGCTATGAGCTGGGACGGTATGAACTGATCATTCATTCGGATAAACAAAAGCGGCTCATTCCTTATGAGTCGATTGGCGCGCTGACCGTGCAGAGTTTTTGGGAGAAGCCGATCGCGATTGAAGGCGAGCTGTATCGCGGTTATGCGTACGGGCTGTTTCGTGTCGCCTCCTATGAGGTGACGCTGTATGCGACGCGCCGCGACCGGCTCGTGCTGCTCGACACGCAGGATGGGCTGGTCGGCCTGACTCCTGCTGCCGATGTGGAGGATGGGTTTCTGGAGGAGCTGGCGGCACGCAGCAAAGCGATGCGGATAAAAGACGGCTTCGATCTGCAAGCGCGACAGGGCGGCACTAGCAGAGGCTTTGTCCCCGAGCATGCGAAAAAATCGCCTGCGCTCTGGCCGATCTTCTTGTTCGGCATGCTGCTGAATCTGGTGATCGCCGAGCTCGAAGACCAGTTGGTGCTCAGCGGCCAGTTTTGGTTTGACGCAGGTTCGATTGCGCTGGTCGTGATCGCGGTGGTCCTCTACCGCACGCTCTTGCGCCTGCACCGGCTGCAGCCGTGGCTGTTCCCTGTGCTCAGCGTTATTTTGCTCGCGATGGTGTTTGCTATTTAAAAAGGGAGGTAGTATTCCATGAAAATCTACGACATCACCATGCCGATCTCGGCACAGACCGCACCGTTTCCAGGCGACACGCCGTTTGGGCAGGAATGGGTGCTGACCATGCGGGAAGGCGGCTCCTGCAACGTTTCGAAGATCACGATGAGCCCGCACCTCGGCACGCATGCCGATGCCCCGTATCACTACCATGACCAAGGCGCGACGACCGAGCAGGCCGACTTGAACCTGTATATCGGAGAGGCGCTGGTCGTTGACGTGCCCTCGATGCCGCTGGTGACGCTGGAGTTCGTGCAAGGGCTCGATGTGACGGGCGTGCAGCGTTTGCTGTTCAAAACCAGCTCCTTCCCCGACCCGCATGTGTTCAGCACCAACTTCACCGCAATCGCCCCGGAAGCGGCGCTGTACCTCGCCGAGCAGGGCGTGCGGCTGATCGGCATCGACACCCCGTCGGTCGATCCGGCCGATTCCAAGACGCTCGATGCGCACAACGCATTTTTCCAAAGCGGGCTGCACATCTTGGAAAATCTGCGCCTCGACGCTGTGCCTCAAGGGCGTTATGAACTGATCGCTTTGCCCCTGCATCTGGTCGGCAGCGACGCTTCTCCGGTCCGGGCGATCTTGCGCCAATTGTAATTCATGTAATTTTCTTAATATTTCAGCATAAAAGTGTTGACCGCGCACACCTCCCCATTTATTATTAAAGTATAAGTGAAAGGGAGGTGTTCTCTTTATGAAAAAAGTTGTGAAAGCAACCGTGAACTCCACTTTGGTGGAGCAAGTGAAGCAAGTAAAATGGATCGGCCGCGTTCAAGAGCTGTAAGGAGAGATACAACTTGAAAAAGATGAAGAAAGTCGTCAAAACTTCGGTACAAGCTCCGCGCGTTGCTGAAGCGAAAGAGGCAATCCACATCACAATCATGATCGAACTCTAAGGAGGAATGACCATGAAACAAGTTGTAAAAATTCCGGTAAATAACTTGCTCGGTGAAAAGGCACGCATCTTGCCGCCGGTCATCATCGAAGCAAAAGGCACCCGCCCGGTTGGTATCACCGATATCATGGAAGCCAAAGGCCTCAACCCGATCGGCATTCCGGTTGAGCTCACTGCCGTGAAAGAAGTGAAAGCGGCCGGCATCGTCATCCCGGGCGGCAACTAAGTTGATTCAATGACTCACGTGCCCTTTTCGGATTCTGAAAAGGGCATTTTTCATTCAAATACACCCCGCAAAGGATTGAGTCAAATGAGACCCTCAGACCTTTTGGTTTCCTATAAAACATTGCGCACCTTGACCGAGGATCAGGCCGCCTGGTTCGAGACGGAGATCGGCTCTGACCTGTGGGTGGACGGGCTGAACGTCTTTTTGACGGTGGAGCCGGAAGATTTCGCTGCGGCGCTGGAGCGCTTTTTTGCCAACTATGATGTGTCGGACGGCAAAGTGACGACCTGGCTGCAGGCGTTGCACTCCTTCTGCATGGAGCTGAATGCGGAAGGCGAGTTTGAGCTGTATCAGGCGCTCTCCGTCGGCATGGCCTATCTGGCGGCCCGCCCGGAGATCAATGATCATATGTTCAACATGCCGGCCCGGATTTTAAATCATTCCACAGCGCTGCTGCTCTCGCCAACCTACATGGCGGTGTGGATTCACAGCTACAACGCCGGTTATGAGCTGTATGTCGACCCGGAAGAAGGCGCACAGGATGCATTCCGTCCCGAGCACGGGCGGATCTACCAGCGCCGGGCTTCGTTTGTCGGCGGGGACGGCGGTTCGGTGATCCGCTACCCATTCCAGAACTACATCCATGAGATGATGCACATCCTGCTGTTCCACGACCTGTATACCCGCGTCTTGGGCTCGCCGGAAGAGGACGTCACCTATTTCACACATATTGAAGGCGCGGTGTCGGTGATGGAAGAGGTGATCATGCGCGAGCTGATGGCGGTGCGCGATGACCTGAATCTGATCGACGATGGATTCGCAGCGGTGACGACGTTCCCGGAGTATGGCCTGTACCGCTATCAGGTGCTGCAAGGCGCGGTGGAAGGCGTTAACGACAAGTCCTTGTTCATGTACCGCAAGCGGCTGATGCTGCAGGGCGAAGGCGAGTTCTTCCCGCCGGACAATGTGGTCAAAGATCAGATCTTGGCGACGCATAAGTTGAGCGACCATGAGTTCGAGTCGATCCACCCTTGCTTCAACGGCTACCTCGACAACCAGCAGCGCCATGTCCGCTGGGCGAAAAAGGCGGTCGACCGCAACCGCATCGCCGGGTTCCGCGAAGTGATCGAGCTGCTGCCGCGCGATGAGTTCTGTGCGCAAAAGCTGATCGAGTCGCTCCATCCGGACTCCTGGCACGACTGGCGCGACATGCTGTCCTGCACCGACCTGCCCGAGCCGGACCCGGAAGTCCGTCAGCACAGCAAGCAGGGCCTGGCTTGGAAAGAGCTGCTCTTCCGCATCGCCGAGATGCGCGGCTACCTCTCCAAGCAGGCCGGAGCGGCTGCGGAGCCGGAGGTGCAAAACGACCTGTTCGACTATGCCGCCTATGCGGCCATGCGCTATCTCCACCCCGACCCGTCCACCCATGACGAAGAGTTCCACAAGACCCGCACCGACGTCCTGGAAACGGTCTCCCGCCTTGGCGATGCCGAAATGCGCGCCAAGATGAGCTCGATGATCGAAGTGCCCGGCACCCATCTGTTGGAGCCGAAATAATTACACGAGAATGCGAAAGCCGCCCTGTTGCAGGGCGGCTTTTTATCTTCGCGCGCGGGCGTTGGCGCGGTTTTCGGTTTTGATTTTGTCGATGTGGACGACGACACGGAAGACTTGTGTGGAAGGATTGCTGGATCGGCTGTACAGGTTTTTCCCTGTGTGGTGCGCATTTAGATCACCAGCACGCTTGATCGCCAGCTTTTGTGTTGGAGCGATCTCATCAAACACGCAGATGTTTTTCGCGTAGTGCGGGATGCACTTTTTTAACTTCTTGCCCAGTTGTTCGTTGGTCAGGTGAGCCGTAGATGGTTCGTAGTGGAGCAGGTACCAGAGTTCGAAGGAAGGATTTGAAGGTGTGATAATGATGTCAAGATCGTCAGCCAATGCTTTAGCTTTCGTGATTTCCTCATCCCGATTCTGATCGACATCAAATACAACCCAGATGCTGTCACCTTCTGCCACGCTGATGTCATGTTTCTTTGCATAGTCTCTTGCGAACTTCACAAGATTGACTGGATCGGTAAACTTGTTTGTTGGTACTTCGATCTTGACGCCACTGTCCCGTTCCTTGAAGCGTTCAAAGTAAATTTTCTCTGTCTTGCTGCCTTCACAGACGATCAAGATCGTCTTCAGCGGCTGCACCCGTCTTGCCCCGCGTTTCTTCTCCCCAAACTCCCGCCGGCTCAAAACAAAAACTCCTTCCCAAAGAACGGAATCGCCCCATAACGGCCGTTAAGATAACCAGCCTCATAGTCCTCATCCTGACGAGGGACAAATTCACAAAGAGAATATAGGTCGGTGCTAAATGTCTCCGGTTTCTTCTCTGTGAACCAGATCTGATCACGACGGAACAGGCGCTGGTCTAATAGGTTCGTATTATGCGTTGTAAAAATAAGCTGCGCTCCATGAGGATTATGCACCGGGTCGTTGAAGAGCTTCACGATCTGCTCCATCATTAAGGGGTGCAGACTATTCTCAAGCTCATCAGCGATGATCAGCGCCCCTACCTCTAAAACCGTAACTACAGGACCAAGTAAGTTAAAGAAGCGTTGCGTTCCCTTAGATTCTTCCTCGTATTTAAAATCGAAACTCTCAACAATTCCTTCTCGAATAATCTCTCTGAAAAACCGGATATCGTATTTTTGTGGGAGTCGAGGATTTATTTCGTATTTATTTATGCCAACGTCTCGAATGCCTAAATCCGCACTTTTTAAAATCCCCATCACCATATCCCGACTGTTCTCGTCGTCTACCATGATATCAACGGTATGGTGAAAGGTAGGGAGCCCGTAAAGTGTTACCCAAGGATGTGTTTGGAATGCAAACCAATCAAAGACTTGATTAGCTTTGGAATAGTTGAATTGCGTCGCCAGCGCTAGATAAGAGGCATTCCCTAATGTTCGCTTGGCTAGTAGTGATTGTTCCTCATGATCACTACCAAACTCATAATCAGTGGTATTTTTTCTTTCAAAAATAAGTTGCTGTTTGCCATGCGGAAAGCTGTACAAGTACTCCTCATGAACCTGCTCCTGATCAAGTGCAAGACCGTAAGCATACTTCATACCTTCGTGTATAAAAATGACCTCGAACTTGCTTGGAGAATTCGCACAGGACTCATCCATCCGAAACGGAGATACCTCAATTAGCTTATCCCCTTTTTGGAGACGGTGTGAAGTAGCTATAAAGTACACCATAAATTCAAACGCCCGCAGCACGTTTGTCTTCCCCGAAGCATTTGCTCCATATATAACAGCGGACCTTAAAATAGCACCTTCTCTGTAAGCATCCGTATGTATCAAATTCTGCTCTAAATCCGTTTCCTCTTCCGCAGCCAGCATACTTAGGGTGAGACGCTCTTTGATGGAGCGGAAGTTTTCTACGCTGAACTCTAGTAACATCTCATCGCCTCCCCAGATTTTTCGATAATTTCAGTATTTCCTTCTTATGTAACAATCCTACATTCCAGTGTACAAATTATACCATGAATCATTGAAACGCTCTCCCGTTTCGCGACCTCTAATGAGTAATAGCATCACAAAAAGGGGAGTTGCATTAATTCGCATCTTGAAAGGTGTGCTGATCACGGCGCTGGTGCTGGCCGGCATCTTGTTGATCAGCAATGTGGATAAAGGCGTGGAGCGGTATGCGCGGGATCGGATTCAGGTGATGGTCGGGCCCGGGACGCCGCTGGAAACGGTGGTGCAAGAGTTCGAAAGCGCTCGGGTGATCGACGAGGAGAAAGGCATCGTCGGCATTCCGGAGAACGAAACGATGTTTTATGTCCGAAAATTCGAACGGGAGCACAGCGTGATGTTTGCCAGTCAGATTCCCATGCCGCCCGAATTTAAGTGGTCGGTCTACCAGTCCCGTCTGAAAAAGATGATCCAAAACTATACTGCAGGCGATCTACCTCGTGCTCGGCAATCAGTACGCGGAAGGCACAGCGCCGCTTCCGGCCGTCTTTGCGGACTGGGCACGCCGGTTCAACAAGGCTACAAGTTGGCCAAAATAGGCGCAGACGTGCGCCTATCGGAAACGATCACCGGCGGCGGAGCAATCCTCGACGGGAAATAAAACGCTGGACGGACTGCAACGGGTTGGCCTTTTTTTGGAAAGTTGCGACTTTCTGCGATTTTCTGTAACATTCTTGTTAGAATTAAAGTCTATATAAGCAGTTATCGCGGGTTTCACATACAGAGAGAAGGGGATTGACGATGGTAAGGATTTTACAAGGGCTGCTGGTCGCAATCGGCATCTTGGCCGGCATCCTGCTGATCAGCAATCTGGACAAAGGGATCGATGTGATCTCCAAGACGGAGATTCAAGTTGTGCTGCTCCCGGGCGGAACGCTGCAAAACGTGGTCGACTCGTTCCCGGGCACCCAAATCACCAATGCTGAGGCCGGGTATGTCTCCGTCCCAGCCGACAAGAAACAGGAACTGGAACGGCAGATCGCCCGCCACCGAGAAGTGCAGCTTACCCTGCCTGTGGTCACGACGCCCTCCTTTGATTTTAAACGCTATACCGAAGCTGTGAAGGTGCAGTTCAACGCCTATCTCGACGGCGATTTCGGTATGATCGGCTACATGTCGCGGCCCGAGCCGCTGCCGATCACCGATTCGCTCCCGGAGATGCTCAAGCGCTCCTTGTCCTACCTCGCGCCGGGCCTGTTCCTCGGCATCGCGCTGGGCTTTTTCGCCGCTTTGCTTGCCGTCTGGAAGCCCCGTGCGGGCAAGTTTCTTGACGCGGGCCAAGGCTTCCTGATGTCCCTGCCCGACTTCTTTGTCGTCGTGCTGCTGCAATTCATCGCGATCGCAATCAACAAGCTGGCCGGGTCGCCGGTGATCATCATCATGCAGTTCGTGAAACAGACGCCGCTGCTCATCCCGATGCTGGCGATCTCGCTTCTGCCGGCGGCGCTCGTCTACGGGACGCTGCGCATCGCTTTTGAGCGCGAATGGGATGAAGGCTACATCAAGACCGCGTATGCGAAAGGCCTGTCCCGCCCGTCGGTGATCTTTGTGCACATGATGCGCAACACGATGGAAGATTTCCTGACGATCATTCCGCGCGCCGTTTCGGTTGCGCTGACGTCACTGGTCGTTGTGGAAGTCATGGCCGGCATCTTTGGTCTTGGCGGCTATGCGGTCAACCAAAGCATCGCCTATGTCACGTCGCTGGCGACCACCTGCGCGATTCTGGCCGGCTTCTCGCTGCTCGTGCAGGGACTGTTCGCGATCCTGCGCAGCCGCGTCGTCGTGTCCGCAAAGGAGGGAGCGTAGATGAACGCCGCTGCGGAAGCTAAAAAAGACCGCCTGCTCTACCAACTGGCCTGGGCGCTCCTGTTGATTCTCGTCTTTGTCGCCGTATTTGGCTCATACCTGATGCCGCATGAGATCACCGCTGCACACAAGGTCGGGATCACCTATGAGACGGTCAATGGCGTGAAAACGCCGATCTCGCCGCCGTTTGCTCCAGACTGGGCGCACCCGCTCGGCACCGACCATCGCGGGTATGATGTGTTGTCCCTGCTGCTCAACGGTGCAAAATACACGCTGGGCTTTGCATTTCTCGTCACTCTCGTCCGCTTTTTGATCGCCTTGCCGATGGGGCTGTACTCCGGCTCGACCGGGCGCGGGCGCAAGATCATTCAGACCTTGCAGCTGATCACATCGGGCGTGCCGACGCTTCTGTTTATTTTCCCGACCTTGTACGGGCTGTCGAGGCTGCTTGGGATGAACGAAGGGATGAACCCCAACGATCCGAAAATCCTGATGTTTGCCTTCCTGCTGTTCACGCTGCTCGTCCTGATCGGCGTGTTCCAGATCGCGCACCAGATGGGCGAGCGCGCCCGCTTCTTCGCCGCCAAGGAATATGTCGGCGCGGCGAAAACGATGGGCGCTTCCACGACGCGGATCGTCTTCCGCCACCTGATGCCGCATCTGCGCCCCGATATGTGGTTTGCGCTGTTGACCGATTTTATCCAAGTCTTGTTCCTGCTCGGGCAGCTCGCCGTCCTGAACATCTTCCTTGGCGGCGGGGAGCGGTTTGTCTTCGATGACGGCCCTCCGGCGCAGTTCATGACGCTTACGATGACCGGCGAATGGGGCGGGATGATCTCCTACGGTGCGCGCGCACTGCGTTATTATCCGTGGATTCTCTTCGCAGCCGGGCTGTTCCTGACCTTGTCGATCCTGATCCTCTCCTTCTTCTCCAAGCAGTTGCAAAAACGTCTGGCGCGCCCGTACCTGTACCGCACCCAGCCGCTTTTGCAAAACAAGCCGGTCTTGGCGATGGGCACCGCCGTCGTCGCGGCTTGTGCGTTGATCCTCGTCTTCCTGCCCAACAAATCACCGACCGTGATCACCGCGACGGCGCAGGTGCAGCAAGAGCAGATCGATCCGATCAAAAAAGAGCTGGAAGCGCAGACCAAACGCCAGGAGCAGGGCATGAAAGAAACGGCGACCGGCATCATCAAGAACCTGAAAGAGGACAAGTGGAACTATGCCCAAGCCTACTTGTACCTCAATCCGGGCCGCAACCGCAGCTACATGATGAACTATGACAAGCCGTTTGCGCCGTTTGACGGCTGGATGGCCAAGCTGAAGGCCGGCTATGAATTTGTGGAATTTGGCGCGATCACCCGTTCCGACAAGCAGTTGGAGCTGAGCGACGGCCACAAAATGGACCTGCTCCAGATCGAAATCAAAGTCAAAGGTCCAAACGGCGAACAGGAGACTTGGAACCTCCCGATGTTCGGCAACCGCGCGGTTGGCGAACTCACCAAGCCGGAGGGCGCGAAATAAGAGTGACAAATGCAGTAGGAAAACGGTGGATCTCATAACAAAACCCGCAGCGCGGTGGAGGACTTCAGGCCTCTTCCCGGTGCGGGTTTTTATTTGAGCCAGCTTTCGGCGGCGACCGCCTTTTCCACGAGCATCAAAGTTTTGCAGTACAGGCCGGTGATCTTATGCTGGGCAGGGGGCTTCGCGGCGTACAATTGCTCCGCCGCATCGGGCGCACAGCACCAGTCTTCCCCGCCCGGCGGTTCCGGGGAGGTCACATCCGGCCAGACGTCGTGCAGGCGCGGGCTGTAGATCGGTTTCGCGCCAGGGCGCAAGACAGCTCCGTTGACGCGCGGGTAGTAGCGTTTGCGTTTGACGCTGCCTGCAGGCGGATCGGCTGTGTAGAGGTGGCTCCAGTAGTCGGCGCGCGACCCGGTGTGCGGCCGGCTCTTGGCAAAGGAGATCACCCCTTGGCGCACGTCCTCCTTGCCAAACAGGATCGCGTACAGACGTCGTCCCGTGTCAATGCGCTCGGTCAGCGACAGAAACGTGTCGACGACGCAGCCGGCAAGTTCGACGCTGTCCGTGTTCGAGCGGTATGGGAGGGCGACCTGTGTGAGATTGAGGTAGGTCTGGGCTTGGAACTCGAACGATTCGATCACCGGCTTGTAGGCCGGATTTTGCACGACGCGGTGTTCGATGTAATTTTGTTCGTTGATGATCAGTCCCAAGGTCAGCAGCTCCGAGTCTTTGCGCTCCCAAAAGCGCTCCCAGATCACCGTCATGAAGCGGGAGACACCAAAGTACGGCAGCAGATGGAACAAGGGCTTGCCTCCTTTGACGCTCGCTTCGTACAGCAAGAGCTGCGGATAGGCGTCGCCAAAGATCAGCCAGTTCGCCCGTTCGAGGAATTGAAAAAACGCCTCCGCCTGGCCCGCCTCCATCACCCGCGCGATCAAGTCCCCGCGCAGGTCGGTCATGCTGTACCCCCCGTTGCGCGAGACCATGTGGGCGAGCAGCGCCCAGTGCAGTTCGGGGGAGCGCTGGTAGACCTCCCAATACGCCGCCGTGCGCGTGACGTTGTTGCGGTTGTGCTCGCGGGTGGCGTGCCGGACCTGGTCGTACAGCTTGCGTTCCCCGCCTGTTAACAAAAGCGGGTCGGGGGCAGGCGAGTTGCCTTTTTCCGGCAAGAGGCTGAGCACCCGGCGCACTTCCCGAACTTCCTGTTCATTCGAGCGCCCGGTCAGCCGCGCGCGCAACCGTTTCCAAAAGTCGAGCCACGTTTCCATCCACACACTCATCTTCCACAACCTCCGCATCACAAACCCTTCTTACTACTCTATGATGCACCAAGCGGAGGTGTGAAAGCCTACTGTTTGAGCACGACTTCTTTTTTCGATTCAAATGCTTCCTTTTCCAGCAGGTAAGCCGGGATCGAGAAGCGCAGATTCGCACTCTGGGAACGCTCCTTGTTGATTTTGTATGCAAACTGACCTTTGATCTCTTTGCCCGGCGCGATTTCCTGACTGCGGAACTCGGTGTTGTCTCGATTCAGATGCTTAAAGGCGGGAAGCACAATATCGCCCGTCCAGTTATCCACCTTAATCTGGTAGTTGTTCAAATGAACTTTGATCCCTTTGTCGGTCGGGTTCTTGATCGCCACATCCACGATCAGAAATTGCTCGTTCTCTTTCAAATCGTCATACCCGTGCCCTTCCACTTCTTTTTGAAAATGGAAGCCCGTCACGGTCGTAAGAATGCCGCCCGACTCTACCGCTTCTCCCATCTGAAACACTTTCGTTTCCGGATCGGTGACCACATTTTGATTGACGTCCTGGAATTTATAGGCGAAGAAACCTGCTCCGGCGACGATCACGATCAGAACTGCAAACCACCAGCGGGAGAAGACCGATTTTCTTTTTTTGCTCATGATTAGACACTCTCCTTTTTCATCACTTCATGTTTGGTAATCCGGCCGTTTTCCATCGTGAATTTCTCATCGACCAGAAAATCGAGTTCTTCTTTGTCGTGGGAAGCGACGAGGACCGTTTTGCCGCGCTGCTTCAGATCAAGCAGGATATCACGAACCATCTCAACACCTTTATCGTCGAGCGCATTGGTCGGTTCGTCGAGGATCACCAGATCGGGATCTTCCATAATCGTCTGCGCCAAGCCCAAGCGCTGTTTCATCCCAAGCGAATATTTCTTAAACTTGCGCTTGTCATCCGGATCAAGCCCGACGCGAGCAATGCTGGTGCGCACTTCGTCTTCACCAATCTCTTCCTTGAGCGAAGCGAGCAGCATCAAATTCTTCAAGCCTGTGTACTGGGGCAGGAAGCCCGGATATTCGATCAGGATCCCGACGCTTCTCGGAAAGGAGAGATCCGCTCCGAGCCGCTCCCCGTCGATGCGCACCTCGCCTGCCGAGGGCAGGATCAACCCGCAGATGGCCCGAAACAGCATCGTTTTGCCCGACCCGTTCTTTCCTTGGAAGCCGTAGATTTTTCCAGACTGGAGTTCAAGGTTAATCGAGTCAAGCACGGTAGCACCTTGAATTTTTTTCGACATGTTCTGAATCTGGATATACGATTTTGCAGTTGTCATCACGATCATCCTTTCTTACTCTGTGTCCTCCTTCGAGAGCACGTCGACTTTTTGAAACATCAGGCAGCCAAGCACCGCGCACACCACTATTGCCGCTGCATTATAGAAGAAGGACAGTTCCAGACTGATCCCCCGCTCCGCTTCAAACAGCGTGTGGCGCAGCCACATCGAATGCGAGCCGGGCAACAGCGCCGACGGATAAAACAGCGAAGCGAGGATCAGCGCTGCTGTTGCCAGATAGCTGAAGATAGGTTTGAGCACAAGCGACAGCGTCGTCTGCAGGAAGGACAAGGCGAGGGAAGACGAGAGCCACAGCCCAAAGGTCTGGATCACAAATACCAGCGGATGTACGGTGTCGGTCAAAAGCGGCAACATCTCCATCCCCGCATATTCGCTCCATGACAACGACAGCGGATGCGTGATCGCCGCCACGATCAAGATCGTGAGAAAGGCGAGCAGATAAAACGCCGTCACCGTGACCGTCACCCAGATCAGCTTGCTGATCCACCACAAGTTTCGGCTGCCGGAACGGGTCAGCAGATACGGACCGCTGCCAAGCAGGTCGTCCTGCGGGTAATGCCCCACCAAGTAGGCGATGTACAGCTGAACGAACAGCCAGATGACCGGAATCTCCGTTTCAAACCCGATTCCTTTCAGCGCCTCAAAATAAAAATCGTAAAGGTTGGCTTGCACAGTTCCCTGCGTGAAATTGTAATGCTGAATCCAAGCCACAAACACAAAGATCAGGATGACTGCGAGCATTTTGTAGCGGTTGACTCCAAAGCCAAACGCGAGATCCCGTTTGGCCAGCAGCCATAATTTCGGAATCATCGCAAATCACCAACCGTTTCCTTGTCCTTGGCGAACAAGTACTCTTTGCGCTCCCAAGCGCTGCGTCCGACCATGATCAGCACCGCACAGATTCCGAGCAGATACAGGCCGTTCCAGAACAGGCCCGTAAAGCTGAGCCACTCAGCGTGCGTAATGATCGTCTGGCGGAAGAGCAGCGAGAAGCTGCGCGAGAACACATCGATCAGACAGATCAGCAACACGACGAAATAGCCGACGATCGCGCGATTGGTCAGCGCGGAGACGATAGAAGCGGCCATCGCTGCCGATGACAAGCCGAGCGTGCCAAAGATCATCGTCAGTCCGATGATCACAATCGGGTGATAAAAGGCCTGGTTCTGCTCCCAAGCTGTGAGCATGTGCGAACTCCCCTGCTGTGCATCCATCGCGCTTGCGATCAGATGAAGCATCCCGCCCGGAGACGTCCACGTGTTTTGATAATCTAACAGCGGAGCCCCGACCACAGCTTCCACAGCAGTCACCATGCAGGTAAACAGGAACGCGTGTACAAAGATCTTTTTCACTTTGGCCGCCCAGATGCTGCTGCGCGATCCATAGCGAAGCGTGATCTGCTCGTTGGCGTCAAAAGACACGATCTCCTGAATCAGGTACAAAAAGAGCGGGGCCAACAAAATGGCGGCAAACGGCTCGCCAAAGATCGTGATGATTCCGTCCATGATCCCGAGTTCAACCTGCTTCCTCGCTGTTTCGTACAGGAGATAGTCCGTTCGAAAATAGCAGACCGGCAGCAAAAACAGCAGCACCAGCACGATTCGCACCATGGCCCGCGCTCCGTCATGCTTCAGCTCCAGCCATTCTTTCTTCACCCGTTTAGTAAGTTTCACGTCGCTTGCCCTCCGTCAGGAATACCGCCGCACTCAGTCCCAGCACCACAACCAACTCGCTCGCGATCTTCAGCACCGTGATGTTCAGGACGGTCTGGCCCGGCTGTAAGAACTTAAAAGGAATCCAAGCCGGCAATCCCAGCAACTGCAGAATGAAAAACAAAAACAGGTAGAGTAAGAACGGAGCGAGCAGAACCACAAAGCGCTTTTTCACAAACACAGAAACGGCGAGTCCAAACGTTGCCAGCGCACCGGCGAACAACATATCGATCAGCATGTACGAGAAGATGTAGGCGTAGGGATGCTCGTAATAAAAGTCCAGCCACATCTTCCCTTCGATCATGGGCGAAGTGCCCGAAGCCGGATCCGGCATCATGCTTGGCAAAAGCATCGCGGTGACCAGCAAATGTATGAATAAAGGCACGAGGACAGCCATTGCTCCCGTCAGGAAGGTTACAAGAAACTTGGAGATCAGATACTTCCCTTTGCTCACTCTGGTATAGATCGATTTGGTAAATCCACTTTTTTCATCCAGCAGATACGAATCTGCGTACACGATCGCTGCCAGCAACGGCAGTAACAGATACAAAAGGTTTGATTCGAATGAAAAGGCATCCATTCCGATCCACTTTGTAAAAGGAGTAAGTTGAGACGCTGCCGGAAGGTCATTCGATATCCAAGGCACCACCTCGCGCACGATGTGCAATCCTGCGATGATCGTGCCCAAAGTCACGATCCCCCAAAAAGGGAGGCTGAGAAAAGCTCTCTGCAGTTCAGTTCGTAAGATAGTTCTCATGTCTACGGCTCCTTTTAGCAGAGCAAACCAGACACGACCCGTGTCTGGCTGCTCTCGATTGTTCAATTCAATTAGATGCTGTCCGGGCTCCACAGACCTTCGGACAGAACTTCTACCGCGTTCCAGCCCGCTTGAGCGTAGATGTGTACGTCAGATACGCCGTATTCTTCGTACGCGTAGTTGGTCATGTAATGCGTTGTGTCATCGCTGAAGGTGTAGTGATGACCGAAGGAGATGTCCGTGCCGTTTGCCATCTCAACCCAGCCTTCATACGTGTAATCGCTGCCCACATATTCCGACCACATGTAGGAGAAGGTGTCATCTTGCTTTTCACGATCAGCGGTTTGCGCGCCGGCATCGCTGTCCCAGCTGTCAAAGTGGAAGTAGAAGCCTTCGTCTGTGTAGTTGCCCGCCATTGCATTGGTTTGGATCAGACCTGCGCCTGCTGCCAAGATCACAGCAGACATGATGAGACCTTTAACTGCTTTCTTCACGTTCAACACTCCTTATAAATAATATCAAATGTTTCGTTGTGTTAACACATTTATATCATATACTATAATTTCCAATTCAGAAAACATCAATATCAATACTATACTTCCGTTTTTTGGGTATATTTTGCCATTTTCATAATTTATGATAAAAATTCGGAGTGTTTTTCCATTTTACGACATATTCCTGCGTATTTATGGTATTTTTTTACTTTCACAAACAAAAAAGCTCTCCGAAAACGGAGAGCTTGCTCATGGTTACTTCAACCCGCGCCGGGTCATCTCTTGCACCACATAGGACGCCACGTCGGGCGCGAGGGTGCCGGGGCCAAATCCTGCATCGTAACCGAGCTCCAATGCCAGCTCGTGGGAGATGCGGGGGCCGCCGCAGATGAGGACGAGCTTCTGGCGGAGGCCTTCCGCTTCGAGGAGCTCGACCAGTTGGGCGAGGTTGGGGATGTGGACGTCTTTTTGGGTGACAACTTGGGAGACGAGGATGGCATCGGCGTTCAGCTCAAGGGCTTTGGCGACCATCTCTTCATTTTCCACTTGCGAGCCCAAGTTGTACGCTTCGACCATCGGGTAACGCTCCAGGCCGTATTCGCCGTTGTAGCCTTTCATGTTCATGATCGCGTCGATCCCGACCGTATGCGCGTCGGTGCCGGTGCAGGCGCCGATGATCGTGATTTTGCGGCCAACGTGTTCTTTGATGTAGTCGTTGACCTCGTAGAAGCTCATGCGCGGGGAGTCGACTTTGGCGACTTTGATCTTCGTGTAGTCGACCGCCGCTTTCGTCTTCGCGTAGAGCACAACAAACGTAAAGTTCTCGCCGAGGTCATGCTGATGCACCACCGCCGGGTCGGTCAGGCCCATCTGCACGACGAGTTGGCGGGCCGCTTCGGCCGCTTCTTCGCCCGGCGGCACCGGGAGCGAGAAGGACAGCTGGATCATCCCGTCATCAAACGTGTCGCCGTACGGACGCACCTGCGTAAAATCGCGCTGCTCCCACGGACGCTGCTCTGCCTGTGTGCTCATCGCTGCATCGCCTCCAGACCCAGTTCTGCCCGCAAGAGCGTTTCGAACGGATTGAAATAATCGTCCGCCCGCATCATCACGCCCTGCAGCCCTTTGCCGCCCGTCATCGTCCGCTTCACATCGCCAAACATGCCGCGGGAGATCGTTTCCAGCAGGCCGATCTCGCGGATATCTTCGAGCATCACGGTGGCATTTTCCAGCACGTCATGGGCGCGGCGGACGATCTTGCCGTCTTTTTTGTACTCGATCTCATCGCCGAGCGTACGCATGTTGGAAAATACGTATTTGGCCGCTTCGATCGCAATGTGGCGGTCATGAATCAGCGGGGTGTGGATCGCTTCGGTCATCATGCCGAGCAGCTGAATCCCCTGGTTGGTCATCGCGCCGACGACGTTAAACAAGGTGTCCTGGACATGCCCTTTGAAGATGTTGCCGGTCATGTGCTTGGTCGGCGGCATGTATTTCAAAGGAGCTTTCGGGAAGATCTCCCGCGCCATCTGCGCCTGCGCCAGTTCGAGCAGGAAGCCGTCCTCAAGGTCCGGGCTCATCTCAAAAGCATGGCCGAGGCCCATCTGCTCTTCGGGCAGGCCGGAGCGCAGGGCGAGCTGCTCATTGATGAACTGGGACGCCAAAACGGACGGCGCTGCTTCGACCGCATCGGCGGTGGTCAGGTAGTTGTCTTCGCCGGTGTTGATGATGACACCCGCGAACGAATTGATCATCCGCGAGAAGTTCTGGTCGACCAAGGTGCGCTGCATGTTGATGTCGCGGAAGAGGATGCCGTAGAGGGCGTCGTTCAGCATGACATCGAGGCGTTCCAGCGCGCCCATCGCGGCGATCTCCGGCATGCACAGACCCGAGCAGTAGTTGCAGAGCCGGATGTAGCGGCCGATCTCTTCGCCCACTTCGTCGAGCGCCTCGCGCATGATGCGGAAGTTTTCCTGTGTCGCGTACGTGCCGCCGAAGCCTTCGGTCGTGGCGCCGTACGGGACATAGTCGATCAAGGACTGGCCCGTGGAGCGGATGACGGCGATGATGTCGGCGCCTTGGCGGGCAGCAGCTTTGGCCTGCACGACGTCTTCGTAGATGTTGCCGGTGGCGACGATGACGTAGATGTACGGACGGCGTCCTTCGCCGAGCGTGTCGAGGTAGTGGTCGCGCTTTTGGCGGTTGGAGCGGATCTTTTCGATGCCTGCCTTGGCCAGTTCGTTCGCACGTGCCTGAATCTGCGCGTCGTCGAGCAGGGGAAGTTCGAGCAGGTCAAGTGTGCCTGCTGCGACTTCTTCGCCCACTTCCTGCACGGTCAGCCCTTTTTGCAAAACGGCGTTGATCACAAAGCGGGCCGCGCCGCGCTGCAGCTGTCCTCCGTCTTTGATGTGGTCGACCACGACGTTTGGCAGCGGCACATAATCGGCGTCCACGCCGTCCAGTCCGTACAGGCGCAGCACGGTGCGTTCGACGGCGACGGTGGTGCGCTCGGAGATAAATTCCTGCAGGGAATCGGCCACGTCGGACGCCGCTTGGCGCGCCCGGGCTACTTTGGCCTGATCGAGATACAATTTGCTCATGTTGTGGGGCCCTCCTTTCGCTGTAACACCGCACGGGTCTGTTCCAGCACCGCTTGCGGCAATCCAAAGCATTCTGCCAGCCGTACGGCGTCTTTCGGAACATCGCCGGGGCGGCTTTTTAGTAACGTATAGTCCATCGCGCTGTGCAGACGGTGCAAGACATCGTCCGGCGCGTTTGTTTGTGTGAGAAGATCGAGCGCGCCGGATTTGAGTCCGGCGACGCGGAACAGCTGTATGCCCGGCACTGCGGTCACGCCGGGAAAGTGGCTGGCGAACAGGGCGATATGCCCGGTGGTCAGCAGGTAGGAAGCGAGGCCGATAGCGAGCGCTTCGCCTTCTTCCGGGTTGGTCGTGCGGGCCACTTCGTCGAGCAGGAGCAAGGCGCGCCCTTGGGCATTGACCAGTGCGGCGATCCGCTGCATCTCAGCGCCAAAGGAAGACAGCCCGCTCTGCAAGCTCTGCTCATCGCCGCCGGACATGCCGATGCGCTCCACCGGCTGGAAGTGAAACACCCGCGCCGGAACGGGCATCGCGTGCTGGGCCAGCGCTTGGAGCAGCCCCAGCGTCTTCAGCACCACCGTCTTGCCGCCCATGTTCGGCCCGGTGATCAGCCCCGTGCCGGATGTAAGCTCCAAGCTCAGCGGCGTGAAGTCCCCGCCCCGTTCCTCCACCGCCCTGCGCGCGACCGGGTGGAAGCCTCCTTCGAGGAGCCAAGAACCATCTGCGTTCTGCCACGCACTTGCGGCATGCTCAGCATCCGCGTCCAACAAAACATCGCTCGCAGCACCAAAAGAGTCCGTGCTCATCGCTTGCGATGCCCACTTTACCGCCAGAGTCGCTTTTGCCAGCGTCAAATCAAGTCGACCTAACGCCTCCAGCGCATTCAGCATGGCACCGGCATGCGGTCGGAACGCTTCCACCAGAGACTGCAACGCCGCCGTCTCCTGATCCTCGATCTCGGCCAGCTTGGTCTCGCGCTGCTGGAGCAGCACTGTCATCTGCGCAGACTCGGCCGCTTGGAACACCGCTTCGAACATCGTCTCCTGCAGCAGCACCAGATCTCCGTCCTGCTTCACCGCTCCCAACGCGCCGTCCAGCTTGTCAAAGATGAGCTGGCCGTCTTTCCCCGGCTTCCTGCCATACCGTTCGCGCAGGCGGTCACCCTGGGCCTTTTTCTCAGCAAAAATCGCCTCGTCCAGCAACGCCAGCTCCTTGCGCAAGCGCACCAGCCCGGCATCGCCCGTGAGCTCAGCCAGCGCGAACGAAGGCACCAAGTCCCCCGGCGGGTTTAGCTTGCGCAAGAGCTCCTCCCACGCCAACCGCTCCCACCACGGGAACGACAGCCCCCGCTCCGACAACAGCCGCTCCACCGCGAACCCCTGCCACAAAAACTGCTTCACTTCAAAAAAATCCACCTGGCGCAGCGACGCCCCTTGCCCGATCAGCTGCAACAACGCCCCAATTTCCGGCACCGCCCGCAGCCCGTCAGCCAGCTCTTTCGCCCACGCCGCCTCATCCAACGCTGCCCGTACCGCGCACAGATCGTCCATCCGCTCCTGCCAGAGCATCCGCTCATGAGGCAGTAACGGCCGCATCTCGCGCTTGGCACGCAGCCCCGCTTTGGACAAAGGCTGGAGCATCGCCAAGACCTCCGGCCAGCCGAGCAGCTCTTTTGTCGTGTCATCCCAAAATGCCATTCCTGCCTGCGAGGTCACCTTGACTCACTCCTTCACATCAAAAACGGCAACATCGCCTGCCACCGCTCGCACTGCTTCTACCAATTCACGCCCCGGCAGCCGATACCCTTCCACCGAGTACGGATTGACCGCCACGCCGAGCACATTCACCGCCCGGCGCACGACGATCCGATGCCCGCGCCGCAAAAACTTCCGCCACACCGCGCTGCTCACAAAAAAGTGCGTCGCATCTGACAACACCAGCGCAAACCCGCGCGGCATCCCTTCCAGCATCTGCACCAGCCGGTCGGTCACCGCGCCGGTCACCGCCAGCGCCTTGACTTCTTCCTGCCCTGGCCAATGCGGGTCATTCTGCGGGTTCGCCGTAAACGAAGAAGTCTGCTGCAGCACCACAGGTTCCAGCCGTTCACCGCGAAGCACGCCCGCAGCCAACGCCCCTTTTGCCTCGGCAGCGTCATACAGCCCGGCCAGCTCCGCATCCGCTTGCGGCAGCCCAAACCGTTGCAGGAAAAACAGGCTCTTCTGCGCCACATCCCCCACCGTCTTCGCCACCACAGCGCCGGTCGCCAGCACCACGCCGTCTGTCAACAGCGGATGGGCGGCCATCATCCGGTCGAATGCGCCATCGACCAGACACAGCTCCGCCCCCAGCCGTTCCATCCGCGTCAAAACTTGGCTCACCTGCTCCTGATAGCGGACGCCGGCCAGCACCACCGTGCCCGGTTCCTGCACTTCCGCCACATACACAGCGCCAAGCGTCGAAGCAATCCCGGTCGACTCCACGATGCGCAGCGATGCCGTGCCAACATTCAGCACATCGCCCGCAGACGCCACGAGGGCGCCCGCCGGGACTCGCACCTCTGGCTTGGGCACCCCCATGATCGCATCGTTTCGCTCTCCGTCTACGCCGATCGAGAGCAGGCCAAGCTTCCGCCCGAGAGCGGAAGCCTGCCCGATCAGTTCATTCAAAACGGTGGTCTTGCCGGCGTGCTTGGCGATGCCGACCAGCGCGAGGCGGCGGACATTGCCCAAGTCCACGTTTTCCAAGCTCATCGAACTAGTCTGCCATCGGCAGGTCGATCTTGGTGTCCGGCTGTTCGATCTGCTCTTTCGGACGGCGGCGCTTCAGCGTCTTCGGCTCCAGAGAGAGCTGCTTGTCGTTCAAGAGACGCGCCAGCCCGATCTCATTGTCGGTGCTGTGGTCATGCTTGCAGGTCGGCGGGCACCCTTGGTCGTGGTAGGTCGGCTCGTGGTACACCGAGATCACGCCTTCGAAGTTGCGCAGGATCACTTTGCCGTGGCCTTGCGAAAGGACGTAGTTCGGCATGACCGGGATCTTGCCGCCGCCGCCCGGCGCGTCGACGACAAACGTCGGCACCGCATAGCCTGAAGTGTGGCCGCGCAACTGTTCCATGATCTCCAAACCTTTGGAGACGGTGGTGCGGAAATGCTGGATGCCTTCCGACAGGTCGCACTGGTAGATGTAGTACGGACGCACGCGGTTGTAAACGAGCTGGTGCATCAGGTCTTTCATCACGTGTGCGCAGTCGTTGACGCCGCGCATCAGCACAGTCTGGTTGCCCAGCGGAATGCCTGCATCGGCGATCTTGTGGCAAGCTGCTTTTGCTTCTTCGGTCAGCTCATCCGGATGGTTGAAGTGCGTGTTGATCCAGATCGGGTGGTATTTCTTCAGCATATTCACCAGGTTGTCGGTGATGCGCTGCGGGAAGACGACCGGCGCGCGGGTGCCGATGCGGATGATTTCCACATGCGGGATCTTGCGCAGGTTGGAGATGACGTACTCGAGAATCTTGTCGTTGACGAGCAGACCGTCGCCGCCGGAGAGCAGCACGTCGCGGATCTGCGGGGTGCGGGCGATATAGTCGATCGCCGCATCGAGCTGCTGGCGCGGCACCGATTGCCCGACCTGGCCGGAGAAGCGGCGGCGCGTGCAGTGGCGGCAGTACATCGAGCACTGGTTGGTGATCAGGAACAGGACGCGATCCGGGTAGCGATGGGTCAGGCCCGGCGCCGGCGCATCTTCATCTTCGTGCAGCGGGTCGGCCATGTCCCACGGGGAGCGCTGCATTTCATCAGACATCGGCACCGCCTGCAGGCGCACCGGGCAGAGCGGATCGTCCGGGTCCATCATCATCGCGTAGTACGGCGTGATGCGCAGCGGGATCGACATTTTCACGTTCAGGATGCCGACGCGCTCCTCCTCGATCAGGTTGACGACGCCTTCCAGCGTCTCCAGATCGTTGATCGTGTGGGTCAGTTGCCACATCCAGTCATCCCATTGCTCGTTGGTGACGTCTTTCCAGATCTCCACGTCACGGAAGTGACGTTTTTGCTTGCCGTACAGGTGGCGTTCCAAGCGTTCTTGTTGTTGTTCCATATTGAAAATCCTCCTCTTAGAGTCCGTATTTGGTTTCAAACAGCCCGCGAAGCTCTGCCGACTCGCGCACCAGTTGCAGCGAGAGGTCGGCATGCCCTTTCGTATAGCCGTTGCCGATGATCATGTTCACATCTTTGCCGACACCTTCTGCGCCAAGCGCCGCTGCCGTAAAGGAGGTCGCCATCGAGAAAAAGTAGACCGTGCCATCATCCTTCGTGGAGAGGATCGAAGTCATCTCCGTGCCCGGGATGTTCACGCAGTTGACCGTGAAATCGGCAAATTTCCCTGCGGTCGCCTTCTCGACCGCCTCCAGGACTTCCACCGGCTTGGTGCAGTCGAGGTTGAGCACCACGTCCGCCCAGCCGAGCTTGCGCAGCATCTCGCAGCCAGCCTCGCCGTATTCGACGGCGATGATCTTGCCCGTCGGGCCGGCCGACTTGCGGGCTTGGTACAGCACCATCGTGCCGCTTTTGCCGCCTGCGCCAAGCACGACGACCGTGTCGCCCGTTTTGACCAGCTTGGCGGTTTGCGCCGGAGCGCCGCAGACGTCGAGCACGGCGAGCGCGACCCGGTCGGGGAGGTCGGACGGGAGTTTCGCATACAGGCCCGATTCAAACAGAATCGCCTGGCCAGCGATGCCAACCTGCCCGGTTTTGATATCCAAGTCGGTGATCTTGTTGATCGTGAGCGGGGTGAGGGACAGCGAGACGAGGGTCGCGATGCGGTCGCTTTCCTGCAGGTCGATCTGCCCTTGCAGGCGCTCGCCGATCTGGCGCACAGTGCCGATCAGCATCCCGCCGGAGCCGGTCACCGGATTGTGATGTTTGCCGCGCTCCTGCACGATGCGCTGCATGTGCTCGCCAACTTTGACGGGGTCGCCCCCCTCCGCTTCTTTGATCTGTACAAAAGAAGCAGAGTCGATGTTCAGCGTCTCCACATCGATCAAAATCTCGTTATCATACAGCTCCATGCTGTTGTCGATCTTCCATGCCGGCTGCGGCATCGTGCCAATGGGATCCAATACGCGGTGCAAACCGTAGCGATGTCCCGGTCTCATGGTGCTACCCCTCCTTACAAACATTCCTGGTTCTGTTGTTGCTCACTAGGTAATGCAAGAACTGTGCCAACTTTTAAAAAATCAGTCTCGCGCCCCATTGCACAAAGGTTCTGCCAATTTTCGCAATCACTGACAAAAGAAAAAGTGCCGAAAATTCGGCACTCATGATTTCTTATCCACTTTGGTGAGCCGGTATTGCAACGTCTGCCGCGGCACTTTCAGCAGTTTGGCCGCCTGCTGGATATTCCCGCCGGTCTCGCGCATCGCCTGCTCGATCAAGGCGCTCTCGACCTGATCGAGCACCTCACGCAGCGGCCTGACGCCGTGTGGAAGCGAGATGCCGCCTTCCGCCTTTCCTGCAAAATTCCCTTCGCGGATATGCCACGGCACCTGCTCCATCCGCAGGTACGGCCCGTCGGCGAGGTTCATCGCCCCTTCCACGGCGTGCTCCAGCTCGCGCACGTTGCCCGGCCACTCATAGGAATGGAAGCGGTCAAACACTTCCGGCGTCACGTCGATCACCTGCAGCCCGAACTTGCGGTTAAACTTCTCAATAAAATGCCGCACCAAAAGCCGGATATCATTCGGACGCTCCGACAGCCGGGGCAGATGCAAAGATACGACATTCAGGCGGTAATACAAGTCGGAGCGCAGATGCCCCTGCTCGATCGCCAGAATCGGGTTCTGGTTGGTCGCCGCCAGCACCCGCACATCAACCTCGATCACTTTCGTATCGCCGACCCGGCGCACGATGCCTTCCTGCAGCACGCGCAGCAGCTTCGCCTGCAGCTCCAGCGGCATCGAGTTGATCTCATCGAGGAACAGCGTCCCGCCGTCGGCCAGCTCAAACAGCCCCGGCCGGTTCTCCGCGCCTGTAAACGATCCTTTCACCGTCCCAAACAGCAGGCCTTCGAGCAGTGACGCCGGCAGCGCCGCACAGTTTTGCGCGATAAACGGCTTGCTCCGCCTTGGCGACGCATTGTGGATCGACTGCACAAACAGCTCTTTCCCCGTCCCCGTCTCGCCAAACACCAGCACTGGCGAAGACGTCGTCGCCGCCCGCGCCCCCAGCTCCTTGAGCAGCAGCATCGATTTGTCCTGCGTCAAGATCTGCTCAAACGTCCACCGCGCCTCGATCGGGCTTTTCTTCTTTCCGAGGGCCTTTTTTTCCACGCCGACCACCTGCGCCTGCAGGTCGATCAGCTTCTCGTTCAGCTCCTTCAGCCGCGTGAGATCCTTCGCCACCTCCAGCGCCCCGACCAGCTTGCCGCCGGAGACGATCGGCAGCGTCGTGTTCACCGTGTGCACTTTGTTCCCTCGGTAGTTCGTATACATCTGCGGCAGATCGGGAATCCGCTCGCCCGTCTCGATCACTTTGAGCAGCGTTGACGTTCCGTTGTCGAGCGACGGAAACACCTCTAAGATGTGCTTCCCGATCACTTCCTGCGGGTCCAGCCCGTCCAGCCTGGCCACCGCATCATTGTAGTAGATCGTGATGCCATCCCGGTCGACAGCGTGAATCCCTTCATCGATCGACGCCAGAATCGCCCGCAGCATCTCGACCATTTCCCGCGCCTCGCGCTCCATCCCCGCGCTCCTCCTTCCCTTGCCCGCACCACCGCCGAAAATCCAGCACAAAACACGCCGAATTTCCGGCATCTTGGCCGAAAAAAAGTTCCGCCAGTTACAGCGGACGCTTAAAAATGATGAGATCGCGGCACGGAATGCCGTTTTCTACAATCGTATCTTCATAAGTTCTTGTAAAGTAATCAAACTCAATCCCCGACATCCGAAAACCAAGCTTCTGATAAAAAGCCAAGTTGCCGATGCTCGAATTGCCGGTGCGCACGACCACTTCCCGGTATTCCCGTTCCTTCAGGTTGCGCAGCACCGCTTGCACCAGTTGTTTGCCAAAGCCTTGGCCCTGGTAGCCTTCGCGAACCGCCATGTTTTTGATCTCGACACCGCCCGGTTCAATCTCCAGCAGGTGCAGCACGCCGATCGTCTCTTCTTCTTCGGAGCGCCATGCGTACAGCTCTCCCTCCGGCAGGTAGCTGCGCACCATCGCTTCGGACGGGTCGGCTAACAACAGCAGCGGCAAATAAGCATCACGATTTCTTTCAATGAGATGAAGCATGGGGTCCCCTCCATTCCTACACACATTCCCTACGCAACAGAATACCTTATTTCCTCTTTTTACGCACATTCTTTTGTTTCGTTCGCCGCTCCAACAGGACGGGCAAACGCTTTTTTAACTGTGAACCGATCTTCCCAAGCTCTTTGGAAGCGTAATTCCCCCAATACCCGTCGAGCGGAATCTGCATGCCATATTCGCGGGCCAATTCCATTTTCATGCCCTCGACCATCTGCCGCACTTCTGGATCGTCCACATCCCATTGTTTATTTTTAGGCACCCTGCACTTACCCCGTTTCCGTTTTCATTTATCTATTAACTTCTTCCCAGCAGGAAATTTCTTTAAACTCCCGTTAAGGTCGCTTACAAAAATCGAATCATGTCGAAAAGGATGAAAGATATACGCACGCCACGGTTTCTATTTTTGCCGAGAAACGCCGAAAACAGACCGATCCCCCCAAAACATTTCTTGTCGAAAAAAATCACACCTTGCGAGCAGCCAAAAGAGGGAGAAAGTCTGACCTGTGTGGATTTTTATCAAAAAGGCGCTATTTATCCAAATAAATCATTAAAATTATAGTATAAATTGGTTAAAACATTTTCTTAAATAAATATTGACATCCCCTTTGCATTTACTATAAGATTATGACACGGGCGACAGAATAGTCCGAATATAAACACATAATGGAGGTCACTAAAAATGAACAAAAAGCTGGTGGCAACACTCGTATTGTCTTCTGTAGCAGCATCCGTGTTTGCAGTAAACGCAGGCGCAGCTTCGGACAAGCAAGTTCTGAAAGACGACAAAGGCGCAGTCCACAACGTTGTGGGCAAACTGGGCAAAGTAACAGGCGCAACCGTTGAAGAGCGCGCATTCAACGCTCTCGACAAAGTAAAAGGCGACCTGGGCTTCACCAACGCGAAAGACAACTTCAAGTTCAAGAAGTCCCATAAAGATGAAAACGGCACCACCCACACCAAGCTGGCGCAAACCATCAACGGCATTCCGGTGTACGCTTCCGAAGTGATCGTTCACGAAGCGAATGGTGATGTTGTCGGCGTAACCGGCGGCTTCCAAACCCTGTCTGCTGATGCAACCGCAGCTTCCGTCTCCGATGCAGCAGCTGTCAAAGCAGCAGTAGCAGAAACCGGCTACACCGGCGACCTGTCCCGCCCGTCCAAAGCTGAACTGATGTTCCTCCCGCAAGGCGACAAAGCAGCTCTGGCTTACAAAGTCAACGTCAACTACATCGCTGAAGCTCCGGGCAACTGGACCGTCTTCGTAAGCGCAGTAGACGGCTCGATCCTCGAAGCGACCAACCATGTGCATGCTGGCACCGGTACCGGCGTTCTGGGCGACGTCAAAACCATCCAAACGACCCTGACTTCCGGCCAATACTACCTGGAAGACCGTTCCAAGTACATGTACACCCAAAAAGGCTCCACCATCAAAACTTACACCTTCAACGGCGGCACTTCTTCCCAGTACTACATGACCGACGCTGACAACAACTACAACGCGTCCAACCAGCGTGCAGGCGTTGACGCTCACTACTACGCGGGCAAAGTGTACGACTACTACTACAGCTCCCTCGGCCGCAACTCCTACGACGGCGCTGGCAAGACGATCATCTCCGGCGTCAACTACAGCTCCCGTTACAACAACGCATTCTGGGAAGGCACGCAAATGGTATACGGAGATGGCGACGGCTCCACCTTCATCGCTCTGTCCGGCGCTTACGACGTAGTTGCACACGAACTGACCCACGCTGTAACCGAATACGAATCCGGCCTGATCTACCAAAACCAATCCGGCGCACTGAACGAGTCCTGGTCGGATGCAATGGCATCGGTAATGGATTCCGGCGACTGGCTGATCGGTGAAGACGTGTACACTCCGGGCGTTTCCGGCGACGCACTGCGCTCCATGTCCAACCCGGCTGCTTACGGCCAACCGGCGCACATGAACAGCTACGTTAACACCTCCAGCGACAACGGCGGCGTTCACACCAACTCCGGTATCCCGAACAAAGCGTTCTACAACTTCGCAACTGCTATCGGTTCCCGCACCATCGCAGGTAAGATCTGGTACACTGCGAACCGTGACTACATGACTTCCAGCACCAACTTCGCTGGCGCTCGCGCAGCAACCCTGCAAGCAACTGCAGCTCTGTACGGCTCCACTTCTTCCTACTACACCGCTCTGAAAACCGCTTGGAGCAACGTAGGCGTAAACTAATACGCAACCTTCAAAAACCCCTGACAAACGTCGGGGGTTTTTTACATATTGTAAAAGTTGTCGAATAGTATTTAACGTAGAACTTGTAAAATTCATTGACGCCATCTTTCAAAGTCGATACACTACAACCAAGAACTTTTACAAAGTTCTAAATATTCTTATATTAGAGAGGGGTCATTCAACAATGAACAAAAAGCTGATCGCAACTATGGTGATGACATCGATGCTGGCGTCCGCATTTGCCATGTCCTCGGCAGGTGCAGCCAATGACAAGCAAGTCTTGAAAGATGAGCAAGGCCAGGTCCACAACGTTGTCGGCAAGCTCGGCAAAGTTGAAGGCGCTACCCCGGAAGCGCGCGCTCTGAACGCGCTCGACAAAGCAAAAGACGTGTATGGCTTTGACAAAGCTCAAGGCAAGTTCAAAGCAAAACAATCCCATAAAGACGAAAACGGCACCACCCACACCAAGCTCGACCGCGTCATCGGCGACATCCCGGTCTTTGCTTCCGAGGTGATCGTCCACGAAGCGGACGGCGATGTGCAAGGCATCACCGGTTCCTACCAAGACCTGACGCCGAAAACATCCAAAGCATCCGTTAAAGAAAAAGATGCGATCGAAAAAGCGATCGCGCACACCGGCTACACCGGCGAGCTGTCCGAAGCGGCAAAATCGGAGCTGGTCTATGTCGCACAAGGCAGCGATGCGGTGCTGACCTACAAAGTCAGCGTCAACTACCTTGGCAAAGCGCCTGGCCGCTGGTCGGTGTTTGTTGATGCGGCAACCGGCGAGATCATCAACTCGATCAACCAGATCGAGCATGTAGCAGGCACCGGCACCGGCGTCCTCGGCGACACCAAAACGATTCAGACCACGCTGAAGTCTGGCACCTACTACCTCGAAGACCGCAGCAAATCGGCGATGACCGGTCTGATCCAGACCAAGACGTACAAAAACGGCTGGTTCTTCACCTACAACATGACCGATGCCGACAACGTCTGGACCGCGTCCAACCAGCGCGCCGGCGTTGACGCCCACTACTATGCGGGCTTCGTGTACGACTACTACTACAACATGCTCGGCCGCAACTCGTATGACGGCACCGGCAAAACCCTGCTCTCCTACGTCAACTATGACTCCGGCTACAACAACGCCTACTGGAACGGTTCCTCGATGACCTACGGGGACGGCGACGGCGTGAACTTCCGCGCCTTCTCCGGCGCGCTCGACGTCATCGCGCACGAACTGACCCACGGCGTGACCGAATACACCTCCGGCCTCGTCTACCAAAACCAGTCCGGCGCGCTCAACGAATCCTGGTCGGATGCGCTCGGCTCTGTCATCGAAGGCCGCAACTGGCTGATGGGTGAAGACATCGTCCTGCCGGGCTTCGGCGCAGCAGCATTCCGCTCCATGTCCGATCCGGGCGCATACGGCGATCCGGCGCACATGAGCCAATACGTCAACACCTCTTCTGACAACGGCGGCGTGCACACCAACTCCGGCATCCCGAACAAAGCGTTCTACAACTTCGCGACGGCGATCGGCTCCCGTGACATCGCGGGCAAGATCTGGTACACCGCGTCCCGCGACTACATGACGTCGAACACCAACTTCTCCGGCGCGCGCGCTGCGACCCTGCAAGCGACGGCGGCGCTGTACGGCACAGGCTCCTCCTACTACTCCGCGCTGCAAAACGCGTGGACTGCTGTCGGCATCTAATTTTCTCAACCAAAGGAGGATTTCCAAATGAATAAAAAACTCACGGCCACTCTGGTCATGACTTCGCTGCTCGCTTCCGTTTTCACCCTGCAAGCGGGTGCAGCGAACGACAAGCAAGTGCTGAAAGACGAAAAAGGCTCCGTCCACACCGTGACCGGCTCGCTTGGCAAAGTTGGCGGCGGCTCGGCAGAAGCCCGCGCGTTTGCGGCGCTCGACAAAGTCAAAGCTGACTTCGGCTTCGACAGCGCTGCTGCCAATTTTAAAATCAAGAAATCGCACAAAGACGAAAACGGCACCGCGCACACCAAACTCGACCGCGTCATCGACGGCATCCCCGTCTTCGGCGAACAGCTGATCGTGCATGAACTGGACGGCGACGTGCAGGGCGTGACCGGCACGTTTGAAAAATTGAGCAAAGGCGCATCGAAAGCATCCGTGAAGGAAAAAGACGCGGTGCAAGGCGCGATCGCACACACCGGCTTCACCGGCGAACTGTCCGAAGCTCCGACGACCACGCTCGTCTACTACCCGCAAAACGGCAAAGCGGTGCTGTCCTACCAGGTGGACGTCCGCTACAACGCGCCGGACGCGGCCGGCAACTGGCAGATCTTCATCGACGCCGTATCGGGTAACGTCGTTGACGCGATCAACAAGATCGACTTCGCCAAGCCGGGCGGCGGCGGTGGCGGCGGTGGTGGCGGTACAGGTGCGACCGGCACCGGCACGGGCGTCAACGGCGACCGCAAATCGATCAACACCTCGCTGGTGAACGGCTCTTACGTGCTGGAAGACACCACCAAGCACATGTTCCAAACCAACGGGTCGAAGATCGTCACCCTCGACTACCGCAACGGCACGTCGACGCAATATGCGGTCACCGATGCCGACAACGTCTTTGATGCCTCCACGCAGCGCGCAGCAGTCGACGCGCACTACTATGCAGGCGCGACGTATGACTACTACTACAACCAGCTCGGCCGCAACTCGATCAACGGCAGCGGCTCCGAGATCAAATCTGGCGTCCGCTACTACAGCGGGTACAACAACGCCTTCTGGGACGGCCGTCAAATGACCTACGGAGACGGCGACGGCGTCAACTTCAAAGCGTTCTCCGGCGCACTCGATGTCGTGGCGCACGAGTTGACCCACGGCGTGACCGACTACACCTCCGGCCTCGTCTACCGCGACCAGTCCGGCGCACTGAACGAGTCCTGGTCGGATGCGTTTGGCGCGGTGCTCGACTCCGGCGACTGGCTGCTCGGCGAAGACATCACCCTGCCTGGCTACGGCGCGAAAGCATTCCGCTCCATGTCCGACCCGAACACGTACGGCGACCCGGATCACATGAACGAGTACGTGAACACCTCCAGCGACAACGGCGGCGTGCACACCAACTCCGGCATCCCGAACAAAGCGTTCTACAACTTCGCGACCGCGATCGGCTCCCGCTCCATCGCGGGCAAGGTCTGGTACACCGCGTCCCGCGACTACATGACGTCGCGCACCAACTTCTCCGGCGCGCGCGCCGCCACCCTGCAGGCGACGGCCGCGCTCTACGGCTCCAACTCCTCCACCTACACCGCGCTGCAAAGCGCTTGGAGCGCAGTCGGCGTCAACTAAACAAATCGCAAAAGCCCCTTGCCATCACGGCAGGGGGCTCTTTCGTTAACACTCTTATTTAGTAATATATTTTTATAAAACAAAAATTTTTACTAAAAAATCTATTGACTGAATCTTCCCGCTTGCCTTATCATGTGATTAGGGTTACTGGTCACTTTGTAATCCAAAAATAAACTAGACACGGGGGTCACTTGAAAATGAACAAAAAGCTGATCGCAACTTTGGTGCTGTCTTCTGTTGCAGCATCCGTCTTCGCAGTGAACGCAGGCGCGTCCGCTGAGAAAAACGTCATGAAAGATGAAACTGGTAAAGTCCACACTGTTGCCGGCAAGCTCGGCAAAGTGTCTGGCGCTACCGCTGAAGAGCGCGCACTGAACGCACTCGACAAAGTCAAAGGCGACTATGGCTTTGGCAAAGCAAACGGCAACTTCAAGTACATGAACGCGCACAAAGACGAAAACGGCACCACCCACACCAAGCTGAACCAAACGATCAACGGCATCGAAGTCTTCGGCCTGCAAATGATCGTTCATGAAGCAAACGGCGACGTGGAAGGCGTAACTGGCGACTTCAAAGCGCTGAAGGCTGACGCTGCCACCGCTTCCATCTCCGATGCAGCAGCTGTAAAAGCAGCAGTAGCGAAGACCGGCTTCACCGGCGACCTGTCCCGCCCGTCCCAAGCGGAACTGATGTACTTCCCGCAAGGCGACAAGGCAGCTCTGGCTTACAAAGTGAACGTGAACTACATCGCTGAAGCTCCGGGCAACTGGACCGTCTTCGTAAGCGCGGTAGACGGCTCGATCCTCGAAGCGGTCAACCATGTTCATTCCGCGACCGGCGTCGGCGTACGCGGCGACACCAAGTCGATCAACACCACCTACAAAAACGGCACCTACTATATGGAAGACCGTACCAAATACATGTACTCCCAAAAAGGCTCCACCATCAACACCTACACCTTCAACAACGGCACGTCCTCGCAGTACTACATGACCGACGCAGACAACACCTGGAACGCTTCGACCCAGCGTGCTGCTGTTGACGCTCACTACTATGCGGGCAAAGTGTACGACTACTACTACAACTCGCTCGGCCGCAACTCCTATGACGGCAACGGCCACGCGATCATCTCCGGCGTTCGCTACAGCTCCCGTTACAACAACGCGTTCTGGGAAGGCACGCAAATGGTATACGGAGATGGCGACGGCTCCACCTTCATCGCTCTGTCCGGCGCGTATGATGTTGTTGCACACGAATTGACCCATGCTGTAACCGAGTACACCTCCGGCCTGGTCTACTCCTACCAGTCCGGCGCACTGAACGAATCCTGGTCGGATGCGATGGCTTCCGTCATGGATTCCAATGACTGGCTGATCGGCGAAGACGTGTACACCCCGGGCATCTCCGGCGACGCGCTGCGTTCGATGTCCAACCCGGCTGCTGAAGGCCAACCGGCACACATGAACCAATACGTGAACACCTCCAGCGACAACGGCGGCGTACACACCAACTCCGGCATCCCGAACAAAGCGTTCTACAACTTCGCGACGTCGATCGGCTCCCGTTCCATCGCGGGCAAGATCTGGTACACCGCGTCCCGCGACTACATGACCAGCTCCACCAACTTCTCCGGCGCACGCGCAGCGACGCTGTCCGCTTGTGCAGCACTGTACGGCTCCGGTTCCTCCTACTACACCTCGCTGAAAAACGCTTGGAGCGCAGTAGGCGTCTACTAATCTCACGGCCCCCTTTTATAAGGGGGCTTTTATTTGACACAAATCTGACAAAACATATTGACAGACTATTCACGGTTGTCGTATTATTAAGCCAGCAAGACGAGCAACATAAACAAATACAAACAGATCACGGGGGGTCACTAAAAATGAACAAGAAGATGATCGCAACACTGGTACTGACTTCTGTAGTCGCAACTGCTTTCACCATGAACGCAGGCGCAGCAAACGACAAGCAAGTCCTGAAAGACGAGAAAGGCGCAGTTCACAACGTTGTCGGCAAGCTCGGCAAAGTTGCAGGCGCAACCGCTGAAGAGCGCGCATTCAACGCTCTTGAGAAAGTAAAAGGCGACTTCGGCTTCGCATCCGCGAAAGACAGCTTCAAACTGAAGCAGTCCCACAAAGACGAAAGCGGCACCACCCACACCAAGCTTGATCAAACGATCGCTGGTATCCCGGTATTCGCTTCCCAAGTCATCGTTCACGAAGCTGACGGCGATGTAGCAGGCGTATCCGGCTCCTTCAAGAAGCTCAAAGCGAACACCAAGAAAGCTGCTCTCACTGAAGTTGCAGCGATCGACAAAGCTGTAGCATTCACCGGCTTCACCGGCGAACTGTCCGAAGCTGCTGCTGCTGAACTGGTATTCCTGCCGGTTGGCGACCAAGCAGTTCTGACCTACAAAGTTGGCGTTACCTACCTCAGCGACGCTCCGGGCAACTGGACGGTCTTCGTAAACGCGGTTGACGGTTCCATCGTGAACTCCTTCAACGCAGTTGAAGGCGCTACCGGCACCGGCGTTGGTACCCTGGGCGACACCAAGTCCTTCGGCACCACCCTCAGCGGCGGCACCTACTACCTGGAAGATCCGACGAAGATGACCGGTCTCATCCGCACCCGCGACATGAAGAACCGCACCTCTTCCATCTACCCGATGACCGATAGCGACAACGTTTGGAACACTTCCTACCAAGCTGCTGCAGTAGACGCTCACTACTATGCAACCTACGTGTTCGACTACTACAAAAACAACTACAACCGCATCTCCGTTGACAACAAGGGCAAAGCTCTCGAGTCCCTCGTTCACTACGGCCGCAACTATAACAACGCGTTCTGGAACGGCACCTACATGGTATATGGCGATGGCGACGGCGTAAACTTCCGCTCCTTCTCCGCTGGCCTTGACGTAATCGCACACGAACTGACCCACGGCGTGACCGAGTTCACTTCCGGCTTGGTATACCAAGATCAGTCCGGCGCTCTGAACGAGTCCTGGTCCGATGCAATGGGCGCTGCAATCGAAGGCAACAACTGGCTGATGGGCGAAGACCTCACCCTGCCGGCATACGGCTACGTCGGTTTCCGCTCCATGTCTGACCCGAACTCTTACGGCGACCCGGCTCACATGAGCCAATACGTGAACACCACTAACGACAATGGCGGCGTTCACACCAACTCCGGTATCCCGAACAAAGCATTCTACAACTTCGCAACTGCAATCGGTTCCCGTTCCATCGCGGCTAAGATCTGGTACACCGCTTCCCGCGACTACATGACGGCGAACACCAACTTCTCCGGCGCACGCGCTGCAACCCTGCAAGCTGCTGCAGCTCTGTACGGCTCCGGCTCCTCCACCTACTCTGCACTGGCTAACGCTTGGTCCGCAGTAGGCGTATACTAGAATCTCTCAAGCCCTTGCAACTTCGGTTGCAAGGGCTTTTTACTTTGTATTAAAATGTAAATATAACAGAAAGGGAGGTCATAAATTTGCAGAAAAAACTGACAACCTTAGTGATGTGCTCGGTAGCCGCATCCTTGTTTGCGGTCACCGTCAGCGGCGCGTCCGGCACGCAAACTGCCGTCCAGGACGAGCATGGCAACACGCACACCGTGCTCGGCGGGCTGGGCAAAGTCGCCGGCAAGACGGCCGAGGAGCGGGCCCTGCAGGCGCTGGAAAAAGTGAAAACCACCTATGGTTTCACCCAGGCACAAGGCAGCTTCAAACTTCACAGCACCACGCCAGACAACCTTGGCAACACGCACACCAAGTTCGACCAGTCCTTCCACGGCATTCCCGTCTACGGCGCCCAGATGATCGTCCACGAAACGAATGGCGTCGTGCAGAGCATCACCGGCGAGTACAAGCAACTCCAGCCCGATCACAGCACCGCGTCGATCACCACAGAAACGGCCATCGAAAAAGCACAGACGCACACCGGCTACCAGGGAGCGCTGAGCCGTCCGGCGACAGCAGAACTCATCTACTTCCCGCAAGGAAAAAAAGCCGTCCTCTCCTACCTCGTCAACATCGCTTACCTCGATCCAACCGGAGAAGCGGGCAATTGGAAGATTTTCATCTCGACGGCAGACGGGTCGGTCGTGCAGGCGAACAACGAGCTGCATTTCCTGACCTGTTCAGCCGGAACGCCAGCCACCGGCACCGGGGTCGGCGTGCTCGGCGACACCAAGTCTTTGAACACCACGTACCGCAACCTCACCTACTACCTTGAAGACCGCACCAAAGCGATGTACGCTGCGACCTGCGGCATGATCTCCACCTACGATTTCCGCAACAGCACCTCTACTCTGTATTACGCCACCGATACGGACAACATCTGGAACGCCAGCACGCAACGTGCGGCGGTAGACGCGCACTACTATATGGGCAAAGTGTATGACTACTACTACTCGACTTTTAACCGCAACTCCCTCGACGGCATGGGCACCGGCTACTACGGCGCGGTGCGCTATTCCTCCCGTTACAACAACGCCTTCTGGGACGGCACGCGCATGGTTTACGGCGACGGCGACGGCACCATTTTCATCGCGATGTCCGGCTCCTATGATGTCACCGCGCATGAGTTGACGCACGGCGTCTATGACGCGATGCTGAACCCGACCTATGGGATCAACAAGCAGTCTGATGCCCTGCGCGAATCGGTGTCTGACGTGTATGCCACCGTGATGGATAGCAACGACTGGCTGATCGGCGAGGATATCTACACGCCTGCGATCTCCGGGGATTACATCCGCAACCTCGCCAACCCCGACGCCGGCCACATGAGCCAATTTGATCCCAACACCCCAGACAACTACTACAACTCCGGCATCCCCAGCAAAGCGTTCTACAACTTCGCCACCTCGATCGGTTCGCGCTCCATCGCCGGGAAAGTCTGGTACTTTGCGATCAACAACTACCTGACCTCCACGCCGACCTTCTCCATGATGCGCATGGCGACGATCGAAGCGACCAAAGCGCTGTACGGCTCCAGCTCCACCTACGTCACCCACATCACGAACGCCTGGAACAACGTTGGCGTGTACTAACCCATCCCGACACCAAAAACCCCTGTCCGACTCGACAGGGGTCTTCTTTATCCACAAACACTCTCATTGATCTTCGTGAACCTCTCGCTTATCCGCAGTCCCATTTCCCTCTGCGAACCGCTCGCTTATTCGCAGTCCCATTTCCCTTTGCGAAACGCTCGCTTGTTCGCTGTCCTATTTCTCTTCGCGAAGGCCGTCTTTGGTGTAGAAGAATTTCTTCGTCACACCGCCTTCGTACTTGGCGATGAACAGATCATCCTCCATCTGGAACACGACTTCCTTCGCCCCGGTGGCTTGGTTGATGTCGGCGACTTCGAACTGGCCGCCAGGCGTTTCCTTATAGATCTTGCTCATGCCGCGCAGCCCCAGCGTCGTGACGATCTCCTTCTTGCCGTCACGATCAAGATCTGACTCCACGGCGTGCCCATTGACGCGCACAAACGGCTTCACCATATCCCCTTCCAATACGTAAAAATTGGACTGGGGCGCTTTGGCCGCATACACGCCGTCGATGCGGAGCAAGGTGCGCCCGTTAAACTCGTGCGTGTGGATAAACGCTTCCTCCGCAAACGGCAGCGTCCCGACCGCTCCGAGGTCGTAGAGCTTGCCCCCTTTTTCCCAGGCGGCATACAGATAATCATCCTGCTCATTCGGCCGCGAAAACAGCACGACCTGCCCCGCGTCCAGCTTTTGCTTGTGATAGACCTGCTTGACCTGCTCCCGGCCGATCTCCAGCACTTCCTGCCGGTTGATCAGCGCCCGGTACGACACCGGGATTACCTCTTGCCCCTTCGTCTCTGCAGCCAGCGCCACGCTGCCGCTGACCAGCAGCGCTGCGGCCAGCCCGGCCAGCCACCACTTTTTCACGGTCAACACCTCGCTTTTGGCTAGTGTGGCACAAGGCATTATTTTGGATACTCATTTTAGAAAGACCTGGTGTTACAGCGGATGGAAAAATGAGCACGAGTCGACGCTATGGCCTGTCCAAAAAATTGACGGATATAATGCCACGTACACATTCAAAAATGGAAAAAGACGTCTCAGGTGCCACTGCGCCAACAGTCGCACCTGAGTCTCCCGCCAAAAATCAACACTGTCGCGGGTGTTCGCCTGCTTGCCCTACAAAGAGCCAACTCCTGCGTGTGAATGCGAGTGTTGCTCTTTTTTAAATTTGGCTAATTTTATAGTAGGACTTTGTCACCCTATGACGAAAAAGATAGTAGGCATTATTACCTATCTATACCTAATCATGGGAGGGACAAAAGGAATGGGTAAACGACTCAAACGGCAGGCGCTATCGGTCTTTTTGATCATAACGCTTGTCGTGACATCCCTGCTCCAGGGCTTTGCCACACCGGCCAGTGCTGCGGCAACGGGTGGTGAGTGGGACCCGCTGCTCGATTGGCTGCCGGAAAACGGCCAGACTTTCGACCCGGCCGGAGAGATCATGAGCTCCGCCGTCAGCGGACAAAACCACACCACCGGCGGCACGGGCAACACGCCGATCGTCGATGTGGCAGATCCTGCGCCGGTGACGCCGCAGGAGCCAGTCAACATCGCCACCGGGGCGTTGGTGCTGACCGAATCTGATTTTTCCTATACGTCGTACGGGCCGAAGCTGGAAATCGCCCGCTCGTACACCAGTGACAAGACGGACAACGAGACGATGTTTGGCCACGGCTGGTCGATTCCGCAGGAACGCCGGCTGCAGATCTTCGCTGATTTTGCGATGGCCGACCTGCAAGCGAACGGCACGACCGAATCGTACGTCTACACGAAAAACGATCCCGACATGATCGTCGAGACATACGACGGCGATGATACGATCTGGTATCCGCTGCACCTCGGCAGCTATGCGGCACAAGACGCCTCCAACAAAAAGGAGCTGGTCCGCCGCGGGCCGACCGACTATCTGCTCCGCGAACCGCTGGGCGGCACGAACTACGCGTTCCACGGCTACTACGCCAAGTGGCGTACCGACGCGCCGAAGACGGCAGGCAAACTGCTGCGCTATGCGGACAATGTAACCGGTCTGACCATGTTCATCGACTATGATGAGCAGGGCCGGATGAAGAAACTGCAAGGCAACACCCGCCCCTATCTGGCGTTTGGCTACCAGGGCGCTTCGTCCCTCGTCTATAGCGTCACAGACCTCGGCGGATTGGTTTACTATTATGGCTATGACTCCAATGAAAACTTAACGAAAGTCACCCGTCCGGACGGCTCGAAGGTGGAATACACCTACGATGGCAGCCACCGCATCACCTCGCGTGCGGAAAACGGCGTGGCGACCTATTTCGAATACAGCGGCGGCAAAGTTTCCGCGATCAAAGATGCGAAAAAACGCACGATCTACGCTTACGCCTATGCGGGCAACCAAGTGACCCGCACCGATTTTGACGGACATCGCACCCTCTACACAATTGGCGCGAACAAGAAAATCGCGCAAAAAGTCGATCCCGACGGCACGACCACGTCCTACGCGTACAACGCGGACGGCAAAGTCACGTCGCTGACGACGCCCAAAGGCACCACGACGATGGAATACGATGCGAAAGGCAACATGACCCGCCGCGTCGAGCCGATGGGCCGCGAAACGCGCATCCAGTACCACGCGGTGTTCGACAAGCCGACCCGCGTCGAACAGCCGGGCGGCGGGGTGTGGGAATACACCTACACCGACCGCGGCGCTGTGCAGTCGGTCAAAGAGCCGAGCGGCAAAGTCACGACCAACGAAGTGTCGTGGTTCTGGCAGGTTGTCTTGTCCCGCACAGACAACGCCTCCCGCGTGTCGACATTTGACTACAACGACTATGCCGAACTGTCCGACATGACCGACCCCAAAGGGCAGGTCACCACTTTCCTGTACGACAACTCCAACCGTCTGAAGGAAGTGAACTACCCGGGCGGCAATAGCTTAACCATGGAGTATCAAGGCGGCAACCTCAAGCCTTCCGTCACCACCGGCCCGATGGGGCTGAAGACGCGGGCCGAGTATGACAAAGGCCGTCTGGTGCGTGAGTACGATGAGCAAAACAACGCTACCGAGTACGAATACAACGACTTGGGTCAACTGGCGAGAAAAATCGAACCGGGCGACCGCACCACTTCTTACACCTACACGCCGCTGGGGCAATTGGCTTCGGCCACCTATCCGGGCGGACGCACCGTCACCTACAAATGGGATGAAAACGGCCGCCTGGAAAGCAAATCCGGCACCGGCGTCATCGCCACCACTTACGAGTACGACATCTACGGCAACGTTGCCGCGCTCACCACGCCCAAAGGCACCACACGCTACGAGCGTGACGCGCTGGGCCGCGTGACCAAAGAGATCAACCCGCTGCAGCAGGAGACGAAATACGCCTACAACGCGGCAGGTCTCGTGGAGACGGTCACTGATGCCAAGAACCAAAGTGTTTCCTTCACCTATGACGCCGACGGCCAGGTGCTGACTAAGAAAGACCAGGCCGGCCGCACCGAGACCTACACCTACGACGACCTCGGCAACCCGCTGACCGTCACCGATGCCGAAGGGCGTGTGACCAGCTACAAATACAACGTCATCGGGCAGCTGGAGTCGGTCACCGATCCGCTGAACCGCACCACGACATACACGTATGATGTGACGGGGAACAAGACCTCCGAGACATTTGGCGGCTTAACCACCCGTTACGAATACGACGAAGCCGGCCGGATGAACAAGCAGATCAACCAAGCCGGCGGCGAGACCGAGTATGTCTATGACAAAAAAGGGCAGCTGCTCTCGACCAAAGACCCGCGCGGGAAGACGACGACCTACACGTACAACCCGTCCGGGCAGATTCTCACGCAAAAAGATCCGCTGGGCAACGTCTACACCTTTACCTATGACGATGCCGGGCGTCTCTCCGGCGTGGAAGATCCGAAAGGGCACAAGGTCACCTACAACTACGACCTGACCGCCCGCACTACCGAAGTGGTCAAAGACGAAAACCTGAAAGTGCGCTACCAATACGATGCAGCGGGCAATCTGGTGTCGTTTACCAACTCCCGCAATCATGTGACGCGCTATGAATACGACGCAGCCAACCGCCTGACCAAAACGCTCACGCCGGACGGCGAGATCGCGTTTGCTTACGACGCGCTTGGTCAGCTCACCTCGGAAACCGACCTCCTCAAACACACCACGCGCTACACGTATGATGCGCTGGGCCGTGTTTTGACGGTGACCGACAAAGCAAACGGCGTCACCACTTACACGTATGATCCGCAAGGCCGCTTTACCGAAGTTCGCCTGCCCAACGGCGCGACCGAACGCACTGAGTACAATGTGGTGGGTCAAGTCATGCTGCAGAAAGATGCGGGCGGCGGCGAGACAAAGTTTGAATATGACACGCTGGGCCGCCTGACCAAAAAGACCAACCCGCGCGGCCATTTTGCCGAGTACCAGTACGATGCGTTGGGCCGTTTGACCGAAGTGACCGATCCGAAAGGCTACAAGACGGCGCTGACGTATGACAAGAATGGCAACCTGCTCACCCGCAGCAACGAGTTGGAGCAGACGTGGAGCTACGTCTATGACGATGCCAACCGTCTGACCGCGGTGAAAAATCCGCTCAACCAGCAGACGACGTATGAATACGACAAAAACAGCAACCTCACCCGCATCGTCGACGTGATGAACCGCGAGACGAAGCTGGCGTATGACAAGCTGAACCGCCTCACCGCAACGACCGACACGGGCGGCTTTACCACCAGCTACGAGTACGATGGGGAAAACAACCTGCTGCGCGAGATCGACCATGACGGGGTGGCCAAAGAGTACACCTACGATGCGTCCAACCGCGAAGTGGCAGTGAAAGACCGCGAAGGCAAGGTCACCACCACCTCCTATGACGCCATGGGCAACGTGACAGGCATGGTCGATGCCAACGGCGTGGCAACGTCCTACGCGTATGACGCGCTGGGCCGCCTGACCGCCGTCACCGATGCGAAAAAAGGCGTCACCGCCTACCGCTACGACGCGATGGGCAACCAGACCGAGCAGATCGACCCGCTCGGCCAGACCACCGTCTGGACGTACGATGCGATGTCGAACGTCATGTCTGAAAAAGACGGCGAAAACGGCATCACCCGTTTTGAGTATGACAAAATGGGCAACCAGACCGCTCGCATCGACGCGCTCGGCAAACGTACCGAGTATGTGTACGATGAGCGCCAACTGCTGACCCAGATTCAAAACCAGGGCGAGACCCCGTCCGTCTTCGAATACGACGAGATCGGCCGCCTGACCCGCGCGAAAAACGGCGCGCTGGAAGAAGTTTACGCGTATGACCAGCTCAACCGCATCACCGCAGTCACCAACCCGCAACTGAGCAAAACGGTTGCCTACGAGTACGACGCAGTTGGCAACCGCACGAAGCTCACCGACCCGGAAGGCCGCGTCATCGCTTACACCTACGATTCGCGCAGCCAGATCCAGTCGATGACCGACCCGGAAGGCCTGGTCACCTCGTATACGTACGATCCGTACGGCCAAGTGACGGAGATCAAAGGCGGCGACCAGACGGTCACCTCCTACACCTACGACCACAACCGCCGTCCGACCAAGATCCACACGAAGACGACGACCGGCGTGCTGTCGACGTTTAACTACACCTACGACGGTCTCGGCAACATCCTGACCCAGACCGAAGAAGACGGCGCGGTGACCCAGTTCACCTATGACGAGCTGCACCGCGTAGTCGAAGCGCTTTACCCGATCGAAAAAATCAAAACCATCCGCAACACCTACTACACCCCGCCGCTGAGCAAGCTCTTCCCGGACGGCGCAGACGGTTCCGGCGATGTCGACACCGCAGCCCCAACCGTCCCGCAAGCAGCCAAAGGCGGCAACAACGCTGGCAACGGTGAAGTGAAAACCCCCGGCGGAGGCAACGGCAACGGTGGCGGAAACGGCAATTCCGGCGGCAAACCCGACACGACGGGCAATGGCAACAACGGCAACGGCGGCGACAAAAATCCGAACAGCAACGGCAATGGCCATGCGTACGGCAAAAACAAGCGCACCGGCACCGACATCAGCGATTACTCGCCGCAGATCCTGCAGGAGCTGGGCTATCCGGCCAACTACGTCCCGGAAGACCCGGACTTCTTCCTGAACCCGGTCGAGCGCGTCACCTACACCTACGACGCAGCGGGCAACCGCACCAGCATGACCGACGACTACGGCCTTGTCACCTACAGCTACGACAAAGCCAACCGCCTGACCGACGTCGACGGTGACAGCTACACCTACGACACCAACGGCAACCTGACCTCGAAAATGACCGCGTACGGCCAGGTCAGCTACAAGTACAACGCGGACAACCTGCTCACCGAAGTCAACTACCCGGATCAGACGTACGTCCACTACGACTACGACGCATTCGGCCGCAAAGTGTCCCGCGATGAGCAGTACTACGACCTGAACGGCCCCGGCGCCTCAATGGGCCAAGGCGGTACAGGCACGGCTGCAGGCGGAGCTGGCAACAACGGCAACGCCTACGGACATGACAAAAACCCCAACCCGGGTAACGGCAAAGGCAACGCCAACGGCCGTGGCAACGGAAATGGGAACAACGGCAACAGCAGCGGAAATGGCAGCGGCAGCACCGCAGGCAAAGGCGGTGTGATCAAAAACTACCACCTCAAGCAAGAGCTGACCAATTACCTCTACGACGGTAACAACCTGCTCAGCGAGTACAACGGTGCGACCGGGGAGACATTTGCCCAGTACTACCGTGGTGCGGATGACCAAGTCGTCTCCCGCATGATGTTTGGCTTCCAAGGCCGCAAAGAGCAAGGCTACCTCGGCAACCTGCGCGACCGCGGGCACCACCTGTTCTACCACTATGACGGCATGGGCAACGTCACCGACCTGACCGACTACCTCGGCAGCGAAGTGCTGAAGTACCGCTACGATGCGTTCGGCGGCGTGTTCACTCAATTGTGGACGCCGTACAACCAAGTCGGTCTAACCGGCAAAAGCTACGACATCAAAGCCAGCCTGATGGACTACAGCGCCCGCTGGTACAGCCCGTCTGTCGGACGTTTCACGACGCAAGACAGCTGGACAGGTCTCGGGGATCTCCCGCAGACGCTGAACCGTTATGCGTACGCCCTAAACAACCCGATCAACATCACCGACCCGAGCGGCCATGCGCCGTGCTACGAAGACGACAACGGCGACCTCCGCTGCGGCTACTCCCCCAACCCCGACGACTGGGGCAACCGCGGAGGCGGCGGTGGTGCAGGCAGCAACGACGACGGCTGGTATCCTCCAGACCCGCTCCCGCCGCCCAACCCGGACGAAGTAGAACCGCCGCCGCTCCCGCCGTGGATGAACAAAGACGGTCGTATCGCGTCTCTGCTCGAGAAGGCAGGAATATCACCACAACAGATGTCGATCATTCTCCAACTGCTATCAGCAGGTGTAGATTCGATCCCAGTCTTAGGCAACATCAAGTCTGCCATCGAAGCGATCACCGGCTACGACATCATCACAGGTGAAAAGCTCGGCTTCTGGGAACGCGCCGCCTCCGGCGTCACAGCCCTCATCCCAGGCGGAGGAGCCTTAAAGAACGCGCTCTCAGCCGGCATGAAGTCAGCCAAAGCGCTCGACAAAGCGGTGAGTCTGGAGAGGAAACTAGACGACGTCCCCATGGGCTGCGGCAACTGTTTCACCGCCGGTACCCTGATCGAGACGGAGAACGGGCAAAAGCCGATCGAAGAGATCGACGTCGGCGACAAAGTCCTATCCAAAGACGATGCCACCGGAGCGATCGCCTACAAAGAAGTCAACGGCACCTTCCAAAGAGATGCCGAAGAGATATATACTATCCAAGTAGGCACAGAAACGCTGACCACCACCGGCGAGCACCCCTTCTACGTCCACAACCACGGCTGGGTGCGCACCAAGAACCTCAAGGTCGGTGACCAGCTTGATACAGCTTCGGGCATGACAATTGAAGTCCAAGGTATCCAGGTGAAGCAGGAAACCACTCGGGTATATAACTTCAGTGTGACAGACTACCATTCGTATTTCGTGTCTGGTCTGAAGATCTGGACACATAATACAAGTGAATGTAAAATCGTTTATCCAAGCAAACCCCATACAAATAAAACTCCGGGGCATTGGGAAGCGATGGTAGACAAGGCCGAGGAGCTTGCACAAACAGGGGATTATAAAGAAATCTACTTGAACAAAGGTCTGAGCAATGTTGTTGAGTTGAACGGGAACTCGAATAGACGACCTGACGTAATGGCAGTAAGAAATAATGGGAAGGTTGATCAATACGAGGTACCGAGTAAGACTGACAACGAGGATGACTTGATCAAGAGAATGATAGATAATAAAAGAATACTCGGTGACAAAGCTGGTGGTATAGAAATACTGTATCCTAAAGTCATGAGGTGATAGTTTGAACGAAACATACAGAACATCTATAGTGTTATATGGAGAAATTGATCTAGAGGGTAATGCATGGCTATCATGGCTTGAATACTGCAAAGATTTAGCTGAAAAACTGGGGTTTCCACCAAATTATCTAGGTGTAACTGGGGAGGCCTTCAAGTCAGGTAAAATACTATCTTTAAGTAGGACGCAAAATCGGCTAAAAAAATCAATAGTGGCGAACGAAGAATTTGAGTCAGTCGCGGTGTATTCTCTGCCATCTGATTTTAACACTGCCATTTTTGATTACGATCTTTACTTTGTTAGGACTAGATTGTACGAACCCTCACATCTTATGGTTTCTATGTCTAGTGAAGTATTCGAGAAAATAGAAGTGAATGAATTGCTTTCAGAACTTAAAAAGCATATTAGTTTCGTTTCCGGAGAGATTTTTATGCTGTCTAAGGAGCAGTCTTCAGGTCTTTATGCTGCAAAAGTTAACCCCCCCGCTTCCTTTAGGTCTCTCAGAGTTATTGAGGAGTTAAGATGAGGTTAGAAGCCATAGGATGTAATCATCCTATGGCTTTTTTTTTACTAAGAGGAGAAATGGATAAAGTGCCAATTTGTCCGAAACGCATCCGGCGTGAAGTGCTCCAGTCTAACCATGGTACTTAATGAGCAAGCGCTATGTTTAATCAAAAACAGCCAAATTGATCAACATCACCGACCTGACCGACTACCTCGGCAGCGAAGTGCTGAAGTACCGCTACGATGCGTTCGCTGCGTGTTCACCCAGCTCTGGACGCCGTACAACCAAGTCGGTCTTACCGGCAAAAGCTACGACATCAAAGCAAGCCTCATGGACTACAGTGCCCGCTGGTACAGCCCCTCTGTCGGACGTTTCACGACGCAAGACAGCTGGACGGGACTTGGAGATCTCCCGCAGACGCTGAACCGTTATGCGTACGCCCTGAACAACCCGATCAACATCACCGACCCAAGCGGTCATGCGCCGTGCTACGAAGACGACAACGGCGACCTCCGCTGCGGCTACTCCTTCAACCCCGACGAAATCGAGCGGCCCCGCTCCCGCCGTGAATGAACAAAGACGGCCGAATTGCGACCCCGCTCGAGAAGGCAGGTATGTCACCGGCGGAGATAACAACCATGTTCCAACTGATTGCGATGGGCGTCGACTCCATCCCAGTCTTGGGTCACATCAAGTCGGCGGTAGAGGCGATCACCAGCATTGGCTTTAACACTCTATGTTAGAAATGAAATTGATGATATAATAATATATACATAATTAAACGAGTCCGTTACACAGGAGGAGATGGAAGATGCCTACAAATTCGGTGAGTACTGATGCAATAGACTGTCCTTATCGGATTTCGCTTGGCAGAAGGATCAAAGAAATTCTGCTAGAGCGAAAAATCACACCGAACTCTTTTTATAGCAAAGTCGGCATGGGCCGAGGCACTTTCTATGACTGTCTAGACGGGAAGCGTCGTATAGCTCCATCTGAACTAACCATCATCGCTGATAAACTCAATCTATCTTTAGCCCGAATTAAGCAAGAGGATACGATGGAGGCTGCCGCTGAATTACGTTCCTTGATAAGTAAACGTATTGCTTCAAAAAAGGCGATTCAGTTAGGACAGGCTAATCTGGACATTGCCCTAGGCATCACTGAAAAGTTTGATGCACTGAAAGATCTGGGAGGCGCCTATTTCCTTCTCCATCAGTATGATGAGGCGTTTAACCTATGGTTAAAGGCTATGCCATATGCAAAAGAAATCTATGAGAGATACGGTGATCAAGAACGGCTTTTTCAAATAACCAAAAATCTAATTCTCTCCCTAACCATTCGTAAAGATTTCCTTGAGCTGCAGCGGGTTTTAGACAGCCTATCTCCCTCTTTCGAAAGGTCTAAGCCAGAGTATGCCGGTGCATTATTTTATTCGAAAGGGATCGTAGCCTTCCATATCGGCAATCTAGAAGAGTCGAGAACTAAAATGTATGAATCGCTCGAACAATATCGACTAACGGACAATACAAAGGACATTGGTACCTCTCTTCACAATGTTGCCTACTCGGAATATAATCTCGGCAATTACTTACAATCAAAGAAACTCTTTGAGGAATCCTTACTCTATTTAGAAAGCCATCCGGAAGAAAAGTACTACAGTTATAAAGATTATGCCAAAACTCTAATCGCGTTAGGCTTACATAATGAGGCTAGTCAGATTATTAAGCAGTCTTTAGACAAAATGATCTTTGAAAATTTCGATTCCCCTGAACTAGTTGCCAAGTTCCTCTTATTGCTAGCCCATTCATCAAAAGATATTGAGCCTGCAAAATCAGTACTGACAATGAAGCAATTAGACCGCAGTCTCGTTGTGACGGCCTGCCAGATTCTGATGAATCATTACAGTGCTGAAAGTGATAGTGCGGAACTTATGAAGTATTATAAGATTATGGGGCAGTTTACACTGTCCTCATCAGCGTATTGGAGGGGATTGTAATGAAGAAGATTGCATTTGGAGCAGTAGCGATTGCATTGCTTATTTCCATTTCTTTTGCCCACGCGGAGACTGAAATAGCCGAGTTTCGGCCACCAGGCCCTTCGATTGCTTCGACGGTTGAATAGCTCCGAAAGACTCTCATATTTTGAGAGTCTTTTTTGTGCCTTGCGATATTATAAGCATTTCGAGCTACATACTAGAAATTGGTTTTTCGGAATAAAATCACTGATTCCGAGAATCCTTAATCAAGATGTATTTTTGTGCAATATAAAATTTATACTATCTTTGTTAAACCAAAAGCAAAGGAGGTCATTTCGATGATGACTCTGTTTTTCCGCAAGGTTAGTCCTTCTGCCTGTCGTTTCTTCGTTCTTGCTCTCGTCATCATCCTGATCGTTGGTTGTGGAAAAGCTAGCGAGTCTTCTCTCCCTAACGGACAGCAAGAGCAACCAGGGGCAGTCTCCGCTCCACCTTCCAATCCAACCTCCCCCACCACACCGGCCACAGCAGCGCCGACTGGCATGAAGATGGGTGCCGACGGTCAATTGTATCTGTCAAAAAACGGCCTGCAAATCCTCACAACGCCGCCTGAAAGCGGCCCTGAAGAAGTTGCTTGGCGATTTTTCAAGTTGCGCGGTGAACAGAAGTACGATGAAGCGGTCGAACTGTTAGGCGGCTACTTATATCCAAATTATAAGAACGAACCAAGTCGTAACGTTCTAATGGAAGTAACCGCCAGCAAATTCGTACGAGCAGCAGACATCACCAAGATCGCTCCTGTCGAAGGAGAGACGGACGGTGCCTTCGCGAGAAAAGTGATTTACTTAGAAATGAACTTTAAGCTGCGCGGCATTATGTCACCGGAAAGTACCGACATGCGAGACGGATTGAACCACTATGCCGTCCATCTGATCCAAGAGAAGGAAGGCGACCCTTGGAAAATCGTACTGCTCGGTGGCTGCCCTTGGCTGGAAAAATAAATAGACCTTAAAACGACGTTCTCGCCACCCCTGGCCAGAACGTCGTTTTCTTTCTATCATCCCCATTATATGAGAAGGGAAACCTACCCCGCTGTGGAATGAGGTTATATCGGTGTAAAAATGGAAACAACGATCATATACTTTGAGTAGTAGAAACCTTCGAGCGAGGAGATTGCTGCAATGAAGATCAAATACATCTACACAGATCAGGTAGGGCCCTTGTCTGACGATTGGTCTGTTGACTTGACCGATGATTGGAGTGGGGATGTCCACCGTAACATCCTATTATCCGGCCCCAATGGTTCGGGAAAGTCTACGGTATTGCGTTTAATATCCCAATTTTGGAAAATAACAGGGAGTACTATCCTTAATACCAGCAGAGAGAAAGTAATAGGAACCGGCTGGCTTAGTAAATGGAACGGATCTGCCATAATTTTTGAAAATCTGTTTCCTAGTGCGCCACCACTCGTCGGTTTCATACATGGCAGTCAGTTATTGTACGAAAAATTACAAGATCTGCATCCAGATGTAGTCTGGATGGGAGGGGTTTCAATTAAGAAAACAAACACTGGCAATGAATTGACAATCCTTAGACCGCAAGGAAATTGGTTTTCGAAATGGCGTGACGCCCAAAAAAAACTCCTTCTTGTGCCCGGTGAACCTGCTCAGACCCCTAACATGATTTACCTGAACGCAGAAGATCGTCGTTGGCGTGCTCCAAAAAAGAGAATAGGCGCTCCTATACCTGATGACTATAACAATCGCTGGTTAACCACTTTTCAGGTCTCGGATGATTGGCAGGGCTCTATTGAGTCATCTCTGGTCAATTTGAAAATCGTGAATCAAAAGAAATACGAACAGATTATTCACGATCTGAACCGTTACCTTGTTAACAAGCAGATTGATCCTGTTATTCATGAAGAGGACAATAATCGTTTAAGAGTGATCCTGTCGCGGGCAAACTCCTGGCACACCTTAGACGATTTAAGTTCCGGGGAACATCAGGTATTGATTCTTCTCTATTTGGTAAGTCGTTGGATGGAACCCGGCGGCATCGTGTTGATCGATGAGCCTGACTTGCATTTACATCCGTCGCTAATTAACGGGATGTTAGGGCAACTAGAGAACATTGTGAAAGAGCGAGACGGACAATTGATCATCACTTCCCACAACCCGGATATTTGGGAACGCTACGACACCATCGGGAAACGTGTCATGCTCGGAGGCTCATGATGTCTAAATACACAAACAAAATCCGCAGACATATTCGCGAGACTTATTTGGCAAACCGTGAGAAAAAAGTATTGCTCGTTGAGGGAGATGGTGACGTTTCATCCTATCAGAATTTATTTCGTAAGCAACTCGGGGAAACCTGGGAAGAACATTGGCATGTTGAACCTGTCTCGGGTAAAAGAAATGTGCTCGCAATTCTTGATAGTGAACCTGAATGGTTTGGAATCGTTGATAAAGATGCGTGGCAAGAAGATGAGATCGCCAATCAAGCCTCTGAAAGCGACCAGATCACACAATGGGTGCACGGAAAGCAATTCTTTACGAACCGTGTTCACACCGTTTTAACCCGCTACTTGGGCCAAACACAGGAAAAGAAACTCAAAGATCAGCTCTGGCAAACGCTGCCCATACCTGCGGATTGGGCGCCGCTTTGGGTTCATATCAATTAACAAAAAAGACGACGCTCTGCCTCCTAGGCATGAACGTCGTCTTCTTGATTTCACTTGTCCCTTCGTCTCCGCTGCCAGCGCCGCCAGAGCCTGCCTTTCCGCTTATCTGCTTTTCACCAGCAGTTCAACCGCTTCTTTAATCACCTGCTCCGGCGAGTTGCCCTTTTCCAGCTCCTCCCGGATGCACGCTTCCATATTGCCTGCGACGATCAGCCCGATCGTGCGGTCGACAGCGGAACGCACCGCCGACAGCTGTGTGACCACATCGCGGCAGTCCTTGTCCTGTTCCATCATCGACAGCACACCGCGAATCTGCCCTTCGATGCGCTTCAATCGGTTTTTCATCCCATCGGTGTATTCCATTGCCGTTCCACCCCCACATTCTGCTTCTTATGATACCCTCGTGCCTTGAAAACGTGCAACTAGAGAAACAGATTGGGCGGCGTCGACAACCAGCGCCACCTTGTCAACACCCGAAAAAACCCTGCCATCAGGTTGCATACTGATTGGCAGGGTTTTACGATCACTTATGATTTCGATTCAGCGCTGTTTACAATACGCTTCATCTCTTGCAGGAGATCGGTGTTTTTGGACATGTCCTCACGCAGGTCGATCATCTCTTGACTGACTCGTGCCTGTTTGTGCTGAACACCGGCCAGACTGTCCTGCACAGCATGCTGATTGGCCGAGATCGCGGCGATCTGCGTTTGCAGACCGGTCACCGACTCGGCTGTGCTGCGAATCCCCTCCGAGATCTGCAGCACTTCCTCTGTGGCAGTGGCCACCTTGCCGTTCACCTGGTGCACGGTCGCTTCAAACTGTTCATAGGACGAGAAACTCTGCTGGATGGTCGCTTCAATTCCCGTCAGCTGCGCCGTAATTTTATCGGACGCCTGGTCGGTGGCGTTGGCGAGATTGGTTACCTCTTGGGCTACGACCGCAAAACCTTTGCCATGTTCTCCGGCGCGGGCGGCTTCGATCGAGGCGTTTAAGGCGAGGATTTTGGTCTGTGCCGAAATGCGGGTGATCTCGGCGCTCATCTCGGAAACGACTTTGGTCATCTGGAGCAGTTCGTTCATCAAGGCAAGCGTAGACTGCACATTTTGCGAGAGCTGTTCGTTGCTTACCTGAATCTCTTGAAAACCGCCGGTCAGACTGGTCAGGCGTGCGCTGTACTGGCCGATGTGCGTTTTCGACTCCTGAATTCTGGCCGAGAAAGCGTTCAACTGTTCGGCATTGCTTCCCACCGTCTGCTTAAGCGCATCGATGCCGGTGGAATTGGATGACAGAAACTGCATGACATTGTCGGTCGCATCGCTGACATACTGCATCAACTGATCCATCGTTTCGATAAATACGGGCAGCTTGTCGGATGCCACCTGTGTTTCCGGCCGCACCGGGGCGGCCACCGTCAGTGCGCGGAACAGATCTTCCACAGCCGGACGGTCAAACTGCGACTCCCCGATATAAGAATAGCGAATGACATGCTGAGCATCCAGCAGATAGGTGCTCGGAATGGCGATCCGGAACGAGTCCCATTTGATCGGCGTAAAGACCTCATAAGCTTTGATCATCTCGCGAGTTGGATCGGAGAGCAGCGGAATGCGAATCTTTTCGCTTTCCGCAAACTGTGCCAGCGATTCCACTTTCTGCCCGGCGATGGCCAGCAATTGGACGCCGCGCTTTACAAACTCATCGTAATATTGATTCAGCTCACCGAGCTGACGACGGCAATTCGGTCAGAAGGTTCCCCGAAAAAAGATCAGCATCACGGGCTGATTCTGATAATCGGACAAGGATACATCCCGTCCGCCTGCGGAAGGAAGCGTAAACGGCACCGCTTGCTTCCCAATCGACAATCCTTTTTTTCCCATGGAAACACCTCCTGTCTGAGAGATTCTAGATCGCAAGAAGACGCTCCTGCCTCCCCAGGCAAGAGCGTCTTCTTTTTGTTGGGTTTCGTTATTTAAAAAACTGCACAATCTGGGCTCCCAGCCAGATCCCGACGATGCCGAGAATCCCCGACAGGACGGGTGGGGCAGGGAGGGGGAGGCGCATCAGCGTGAACAGCACGCCAACGACGATCCCGGTGATCAGCGAGAGAATCAAAACTTTCAGGTCCATAGACGGACACCGCCTTTCCCAATGTCAAAACTGATTAGGCCGGCACCAGCGGGGTCACGTTGACCACCAGCTCCATGCGGCTCTTCTCTCCGGCGAGTCGGAGGTTGTAGACGGCTTCGATGCGGCCGCCTTGTTCGTTTACATTCAGCACCAGCTTGGAAGTGCGGGTGACCAGCTCAAACGGGCCGTAGGGCGTGTTGTAGGAGCCGCGCTGCTCTTGGCCTTTGACCAGCACTTGGCGCATCGTCGTCTCGCCCTGGCGGATCAAGGTCATCTCCTGACCCTGCACGCGCATCGTCGTCAAGGTCGAGCCAAGCCCGGCCTCGTCGCTTTCCCGGTACGAGATGTAGATCGACTCGCCTTTTACATACAGCTTGCCTTCCGCCTCCGTTTGAAACGTCTGGCGCTCTCCGTTCTTCTGCCGCTGGCGGGACCAGACGGTGACGCGAACCGCCCCTTCCATCTTCCCATCTCTCCTTAGGTGGACAAAAGCAACTCCCGCACAGCTCGGAGTTGCTTTTCCCCTGAACATTTATTTTGTATTCGGAACCAAGCCGAGCAAGACTTCGCGGACAATCTTCGAAGCCAAAATTTGCGTCTTTTCGGACGGATCGTAGACCGGAGCGATCTCCACGAGGTCAAACGCCACGATGTTCAGACCGGCGTCGCGCATCAGGTACAAGGCTTTGAACAGCTCGCGTGCCGTGATGCCGCCCGCATCGAGCGTGCCGGTGCCCGGCGCTTCCGCCGGGTCGACGACGTCGATGTCGATCGTCAGGTAGATCGGACGGCCCTTGAGCTCGTCGATCACGCCTTGCAGCGGTTCCAGCACGTCGAACGGGTAGAAGTTGGTGTTCGCGCGGCCGTATTGGAACTCTTCACGGGTGCCGGAGCGGATGCCGAACTGGTACACATTTTGCGGACCCACCACATCGCATGCTTTGCGCAGGACGGTCGCGTGCGAGTAAGGCTCGCCTTCATAGTCTTCGCGCAGGTCAGCATGCGCGTCGAACTGCACGACGACCAGATCGTCGTACTTTTCTTTGACGGCGCGGATCGGGCCCCAGGAGACGAGATGCTCGCCGCCCAGGCCAATCGGGAACTTGCCGTCGGCGACCAGCTGCTTCACGTAATCGTACAGCTGCTCCACAGAGCGCGCCGGATTGCCAAACGCCAGCGGCACGTCGCCGCCGTCGAAGTACGCCACTTCTTCCAGATGCTTGTCCAGGTACGGGGAGTACTCTTCCAGCAGGATCGAGACTTCACGCACGCGCTGCGGCCCAAGGCGGGTGCCTGCGCGGAAGGAGACCGTCCAGTCCATCGGCATGCCGTAGATGACAGCGGTTGCTTCGTCATAGTTCTGCGTGGCGCCGATAAACTCGCGGCCGGAATATGCCGGGTCGTTTTTCATGCGATGGTTTTCCATTATTTCAACAGCTCCATCACGAACTTCGGCACGTTAAAGACCGACTTGTGCATGCCTTTGTGGTAGTACTTGGTGCCTTCCGGTTCGATCAGCTTGCTGTTTTCCACTTCCAGCGGATCGTGCTTCTTGGAACCCATGGTGAAGGACCACAGGCCGGACGGATAGGTCGGGATCGACGCGGTGTAGTAACGGGTCACCGGGAACAAGGACGAGATGTCTTTGAACACGCGGGTGATCAGGTCGGCGTTGAAGAACGGGGACTCCGTTTGCGCGACCATGATGCCGTCTTCTTTCAGCGCGTCGTAGATGCCTTCGTAGAAGCTCTTCGCGAACAGGCCGACAGCCGGACCAACCGGTTCGGTGGAGTCGACGAGGATCACGTCAAACGAGTTCTTGTTGTCGTGGATGTACTTGATGCCGTCGACCACTTGCACGTCAACGCGCGGGTCGTCGAGCTTGCCTGCGATCTCCGGCAGGTACTCGCGGGAGACTTCGATGACGCGGCCGTCGATTTCAGCCAGCACGGCCGTTTCGATCGACGGGTACTTGAGGATCTCGCGGATCGCGCCGCCGTCGCCGCCGCCGACAACCAGTGCGCGCTTCGGGTTCGGGTGCGTGTTCATCGCCAGGTGGGTGATCATTTCATGGTAGACAAATTCGTCCTTGTCGGTGGTCATGACCATGCCGTCGAGCACGAGCATTTTGCCCCACTGTTCGGTTTCGATCATTGCCAGGTCTTGAAATTCGGTCTGCTCAGTGTGCAGGGTCTTGCTGATCTTCGCGGTGATGCCATAGTTTTCGGTTTGCTTTTCGGTGTACCAGAGTTCCATATCTCCAGAACCTCCTCCATATATGTAAGAAAAACGCTCTTGCTTGTTCGCATGCATAACGCTAGGTATTATACCAAACATAATGGAAAAATAAACTGTTTTTCTGTATGTTTTTTCTTCACGAGGTTCATAATGGTCAGGTACAATCACTGAAAAGTGAGGGATTCCAATGAAATCATCCCATTTTGAACCTGGAACGGACGGGGAAACGGAACTGATTCCGGCCCGCCGTCCCCAGGAAAAACCGCAGAAAAAGCGGCTCTGGCTCTGGAGAGCCGCCTCGATCTTCCTGATGTCTACGATTGCCTTTGGCGCCTTTTTCTATCTCTATCTGCGCTATGCCGACCTGCCCCCGAACGACATCGCCAACACGTCCAAACTGGTGGCAGCTGACAATACGGTGCTCACCGATCTCGTCGACGGGGGAGAGAACCGCCTGAAAGTCTCGCTGCATGACATTCCCCGGTCGGTAGTCGACGCGACGATCTCGGTGGAAGACCAGCAGTTCTACAACCACGGCGGCTTCAACCCGGCCGGCATCGCCCGCGCCTTGTGGGTCGACATCAAATCGGGCCAGGCGCTGGAAGGCGGCTCGACGATCACGCAGCAGCTCGCCAAGAATCTCTACCTGACCCAGGACAAGACGATCCAGCGCAAACTGCAGGAAGCCTTGCACACCTTGCAGCTCGAGATGAACTACACGAAAGAGGAAATTCTCGAGCAGTACCTCAACGTCATCTACTACGGGCAAGGCGCATACGGCATCGAGATGGCCGCCCAGACCTATTTTGACAAGCCGAGCAAAGACCTCACGCTCGCCGAGGCTGCGCTGCTCGCCGGCATTCCGAAAGGTCCCAACATCTACAACCCGTTCTTCCACTTCGACGCCGCCAAAGAGCGCCAGCGCATCGTGCTGAACCTGATGGCGCAGGAAGGGAAGATCACGCAGGAAGAAGCGGATCAGGCCTTCCAAGAAGAGCTGAAGTTCGCCGCTCTGAAAACTCCAAAAGGCCGCGCGCCGTACTTCACCGACTATGTCTCCTACCAGCTCAAGCAGGTCTATGGCGTGGCGGAGGAAGACCTCTACCGGGGCGGGCTGAAGATCCAGACCACGTTAGACCCAAGCATGCAAAAAGCGGCCGAAGACGCGGTCGCCGCACACTTGAAGAACCATCCGGACGTTCAGGTCTCCCTGATCTCGATCGACCCGAACACAGGCGAGATCAAAGCGATGGTCGGCGGGCAGAACTACGCGGAGAGCTCCTACAACCGCACGCTCGCCAAACGCCAGCCCGGCTCGGCGTTTAAGCCGTTTGTCTACCTCGCCGCGCTGAACAATAACTACACGCCGTCGACCCGCATCAAGTCGGAGAAAACGACGTTCACCTACGACGACGACAAAGGCGAGCCGAAAGAGTATGAAGTGCACAACTTCAACAACATCTACGCCGAAGACTATCTGTCCTTCCGCGATGCGATCGCCCGCTCCGACAATGTGTTTGCGGTGACGACGAACATGGATGTCGGCCCGGAGCGAGTCATCACCACCGCCAAGGCGCTGGGCATCTCCTCGCCGATGAAGCCATACCCGTCGCTGGCGCTGGGCGTGTTCCCGGCCTCGCCTTTGGAGATGGTGCGCGCCTATGCACCGCTCGCCAACGGCGGGCACAAGATCGAGCCGTACGCGATTCGCTCGATCGAAGACACCTATCTGGAAGAGGTCAAAACGTTCCAGCCGCAAAAAGAGCAGGTGATCGACCCCGGCGCCGCTTTCATCCTGACCGACATGATGAAATCGGTGCTGACCGACCCGTACGGGACCGGCTACCGCATCCACGACGGGTTCAGCCGCCCGGCGGCCGGGAAGACCGGCACGACCGACACCGACGCCTGGATGATCGGATACACGCCGCAGCTGCTCACCGCCGTCTGGATCGGCTATGACAAAGACCGGCTCTTGTCGGCGACCGAGTCGCATCTGGCCGCACCGATCTGGGCCGATTTTATGAACGAAGCGCACAAGAACCTGCCGGAGAAAAATTTCGCCGCGCCGTCCAACGTGGTCGAGTCGTTTATCGACCCGACGACCGGACAGCTGGCGACCGAGAACTGCCCGGTCAAACGCCGCGAATATTACCTCGTCGGCACCGAACCGACCGACTGGTGTGAAGAGCATCCTTCGATGAACAAAAACCCGGTCGACAAGTTGGAACAAGAAGCAAAAACAGGCGGCCGCACGTTCTGGGATTGGCTCACGGGACGCGGAAAAGGCGAATAGGGTATAGGGACGAACATGACGGGTCAGGTACAACGGCCCGTCATTTGCTTGCCATGCTTGACGGTGGGCGAAAATTGCCTGTATTGTAAGAACTATCAAGGTAATGGAGGGACTGTTCAATCATGGCATGGGGACTTTCTGACCGAGTCAAAAACATCGCGCCTTCGCCGACGCTTTCGATCGACGCGAAGACCAAACAGATGATCGCCGACGGTGTTGACGTGGTCAACCTGAGCGTTGGGGAACCTGACTTCGGGACGCCGGATGTGGCTTGTTCGGCAGGCAAGGTTGCAATCGATGAACAATTTACCAAATACACGGCCGTACCGGGCATCGTGGAATTGCGCAAGAAGATCGCGGCGTTTTTGAAAGACCACGCCGGCCTCGACTACACGGCGGACGACATTCTCGTCTCGTCGGGCGCGAAGCATTCCCTGTACAACGCATTTATGGCGCTTTGCAACCCGGGCGATGAAGTGATTTTGCCCGCACCGTATTGGGTGTCCTACCCGGAGATGATCCGTCTGGCGCAAGCAGAGCCGGTGGTGATCCAAACCGATGAATCGACCGGTTTCAAGATCACGCCGGAGCAGCTCGAACGTGCTGTCACGCCGAAGACCAAGGTGCTCCTGCTCAACTCCCCGAGCAACCCGACCGGCGCTGTCTATACGAAAGCAGAGCTGCAAGCCCTGGCCGAAGTGATCAAGAAGCATCAGTTCTACGTGATCTCCGACGAGATCTATGACCAGTTGGTCTATGATGTCGAGCAGGTCTCGATCGCCTCGTTTGGCGAAGAGCTGAAACAGCGCACGCTGCTGATCAACGGCTTCTCCAAAGCGTACTCGATGACCGGCTGGCGCGTCGGGTACATGGCAGGGGAGCGGTCCCTGATCAAAGCGATGACGTCCTTCCAGAGCCATACCACGGCCAATCCTGCCTCCATTTCGCAGCGCGCAGCACTCGCGGCGCTCGACCATCGCGATGAAACGATGGTGCCTGAGTTCCGCTGGCGCCGCGACTATGTGCTGGAGCGCATCCGCAAGATGCCGCACCTGACCTGTGACACGCCAAGCGGCGCGTTTTATGTATTCCCGAACTGTTCGGCCACGTACGGCAAGAGCTACCGGGAGCATGCCATCAAGGACTCTGACGATTTTGCATCGCTCCTGCTGGAGCAGGCGAAAATCGCGCTGGTCCCCGGCTCCAGCTTCTCTGCTCCGAACAACTTCCGCATCTCCTACGCCACGTCCCGCGAGAACCTCGCGAAGGCGATGGACCGTCTGGAAGCGTTTTTGAACGAAGTGAAATAGCGCAACAAAAAACCTCCACAGCTGTGGAGGTTTTTCTTTTACTTCTCGCCGTCGTAGCAGCCTTCCGTGCCGTGGAGGTTGCCGTAAGGGTCGGAGAAGACGCCGTCGTTTTGAATTTGGATCATGCCGGCGCTGTTCAGCTCGTCGAGGACTTCGAACAGGCTCTCGCGGCGGTCTTCCGGCAGGTTTTTCACGAAGTTGTTAATCTCTTCGGGCGACGCTTTTTGGGTAAAATGCACCCCGCCGTGGCGGGCGTAACGTTCCTGGCTGTTGTTTTGTGCCACGCTCGAATCCCTCCCCAATGTCGTAGGTCAGGCTTAGTATCTCTTGCGCCCATTCTCCATATCCGCCCACACGATACGTTCAGCTTTTCCATATGTTGATAAGGAAAACGGAGGTGTCGATCACTGTGGCTGACAAATCCAAACAACACAGCGCACTGAAAAAGCGCGTACGCAAACTCGAGGCGGAACTGACTGCCTTACAAGCCGGCCATCCCTCGTATACACATAAAAAACAATTGATTGAGCGCGAAATCCAGCTCGTCAAAGCGGAACTGAAACCCCGGCGCGGCAAAAAAGGCGGACGGAGCGTCAAAGCCAGCCCGGCAGCGGCACCCGTCGGCAAAAAACCGCCTTTGCCCGGCGGCGCATCGTTTCCCAGCTTTCAACTGCCCAGCCCGAAAAGTCCGACGTTCGTCGAGGACTCGATCAAGTCGATCGGCCAGCTGCGCAATCTCTGCAAACAGTGCATGAACTATATGCAGCGCGCCGACCAGATCTTCGACGGGCTGCACGGTGTAGGCTCGCACCTGCACTCGTCCGGCGTTTTGCCCAAGCTGATGCAAGGCAACGTCAAGGAACTGACCACCGGCGAGTGGGCGGCGATCCTGATGGCCCTGCTCAACTCGCCGCTGTCCGGCGCCTTGCTTGGCGGAGGCGACGGAGGGGGCGGGGGAGAAGGGGAGCAGAAAGCGGAGGACGGGGAGGCGAAATAGCGCCGCCCCGTTTTTTTTCATCAAAAAAAGAACTGCCCGCGTGAGGCAGTTCTTTTTTGCGCATGCTTAGTCTTTCGGCTTGATAAATTTCTTCATCTCTTTGACCGTCGCATCGTCAATTTTGCCATTGCCGTATTTTTTGACAAGATCTTCGACGTTAGCGTTTGGAGTGCCGCCTTTCGTCGCGTCTTTGTAAGCTTTCATGAACTGATTGAGGCGTTCCTCGTTCACCGGAATCTTCAGCTGCTCCGCAAATTTTTTCGCCATGTTTTTGACGCTTTCCGGGTTCTGCCATTGATCCGGGGTCGTTTTCTGCACCTCGCCCAGCATGCCGAGCAGGCCGCCTTTGTTCACCGACTTGAGTTTATCCTTCAGTTGGTCACCGAGACTCGGAGTCGTCTTTTGCGGCTGATTGGCAGCAGGCTTTTGACCGTCGCTGCGAGATTTCTTCCCTTTTTTAGCCAAGTTGTTCACCCTCCGTTCTCTTGTCGAATCAATACCATAGTATGGTTCGACCCGCGAAGAGGAGACGCTTGGATGCGCCCAATTTTGCGAAAGGGTTTACAGCTTGAAGCGGGTGACGAGGCGCTGCAGCTTCTCCGACATCTCGCTCAGCGCTTCGGCCGACGCGTGGATCTCTTCCATCGACGCCGTCTGCTCCTCGACCGCCGCGTTGACTTCCTGCGACTGCGAAGAGAACTGCTCGGCGATCTCGACGACGCGATCGACGCCGGAGAGCATCTGCTGGCTGCCTGCCGCCATCTGCTCCGTTGCGGCGGAGACGTTTTGCACCTGCTGGGTGATCGACTGCACATCGTCGATGATGTGTGTGAACAGACGCCCGGCCTGCTGGAACACCTCGTGGCCGTGCTGCATGCCTTTGACGCCTTGCTCAACCTGCTCGACGACCGTCTCGGTCACCGTCTGCATCTCGTGGATGCGCAAGGTGATCTGCTGCGCAGCCGTCGTCGTCTGCTCGGCCAGCTTACGCACTTCTCCGGCCACCACCGCAAAGCCGCGTCCCGCTTCACCCGCTCGTGCCGCTTCGATCGCGGCGTTTAAAGCGAGCAGGTTGGTCTGTCCGGCGATCTGCGTGATCATCTCGACGATCTGCCCGATCTCCTGGGACTGGTCGCCAAGCGTCGCGACCGAACCGGCCGTGTTTTGCACCGCGAGGAACACATCGTTCATCGTCTGCACCGCGCTGTCCATAAAGGCCCGGCCATCCTGCGCCTGTTGGGCCGAAGTGACGGCGCGCGCCGAGACATCCTGCACGTTGCCTGTGATCACGCGCACGCCGGTCGACAGCTCGCCGATCGTTTCTGACGTCTCGGCGATGCGCTGGCTCTGTTCCTGTGAGCCGATCGTGATGCTTTCCACGGAGCGGGCGATATGCTCGCTCGCCTGTGCCGTTTGGTCGCTGCTCGCCATCAGCTCCTGGGCCGAAGCGGCGAGTTGCAGAGACGATTCGGTCACTTCGGCGAGCAGGCTGCGAATCCCGGTCAGCATCTCGTTGTAGGAATGCCCGACTTGCCCGATCTCATCGCGGGTCAGGTCGCGCCCGGCGACAAATGCGGTCAAGTCGCCTGCTTCCGCCCGCTTCATGCTGTCCTTCAGGCGCAGGAGCGGACGGGAGATCGAGACGGCGATATACACGGCGATCGCGATCGCCCCGGCCAGACAGAGCAGGCCGACCCAGAGCGTCGCCTGCTGCACTTCTGCGACCATGCCAGCCACTTCATCGCGATATAACGTGCCCATCAAGCGCCAGTTGGTCTGCTCCAGCACCTTGTAGACCACCACTTTTTCCCGGCCTTGCAATTCATAGAAAATCGTATCTGTTGGCGGTGCGCCAGGCTCATACTGCTGCTTGATCGACGGAATGTCAAACAGCGAGCTCCCGAGACGTTTTTCGTCCGGGTAGACCACCGCGTTCCCTTGCGAGTCTGCGATGATCGGATAGCCTTCTGCACCGATTTTAATTTTGCCTACGGTTGCCTGCAGATCTTGCAGCGACAGGTCAAGACCCATCACGCCCACCACTTGGCCCGACCCGTCGGTTACCGCCCGGGTCAGCGTGATCACAAGCTCTTTCTTTTGCTCCGCCGCCGTCACATACGGGTCGGTCCACCGTGCGTTCTCTTTGTTTTGCACGGCAGCATCATACCACGGACGCTTACGCGGGTCGAAATCTTTCGGCAATTCTTGCGGCGGATAGGCGTAAAACTTCCCGTCCGCCGTGCCCATGTAGGCGACCAGCGTGTCCGGATGGGTGTCGATGTAGCGCTTGAGCCCGGCGTTGATCGCCGCGAGTTCTCCCGGAGTCTTGTCGTGCTGGAAGACCGGATCGGTGCTGAGCATCGCGATCGAACCTTCCTGACTGGCCATAAACGACGTCAGCGTCCCCTGCAGCTCTTCCACCGAATGCTCGGCCGTCTGCAGGAGCTGGCGGTCGAGCAGCTCCGACATTTTGGCGTTGACTACCAGTGACAAGATCGCCAATGGCAGCAGGATCAACAGCGAAAAGTACAGGACCAGCCGCGTGCGGATCGCCAAATCTTTGAGCTTGAGTGCTCCTCTCTTCATGATGCATCCCCCTTGGATCGTTAAGAAAAGTTCTCAGGTGTATAGTTTCGCTAAGTACAAATGATAAACCTCCTTCAACACCGGCATAAAGAATGGAAAAGTTCCGCTTGGACACTCTAAGGAAACAGGGAGGTGTGGCAGATGATGAGTGGTATTTTGGCTTTTGTCGAGCGCATGAACCTGCTGCTGTGGCTCGCCGTGATCTTCTTGTTCCACCTGATCCTCTACCTGACGCTGGGCACCGATGACTGGCTGGTCGCAACGGTGATGGCGACAGGAACGTATGCGCTGGTGTTTGTGCTTCTGAAAGCGTTTGTGCGAAATAACAAAAAGAGGGGCGTTCGCTAAGAACGTCCCTTTTTTGCGTCCGTACGGCTTACGTCTCATCCCGTTTCGGCCATTTCTTTTTTCTGCTTCTTGCGTGCGGCTGCGATGTTCATTTGGCGCATCTCCAGGTAGGAACTGACAAAGCCAGTGAACAGCGCTAGCAGGTAGCCAAGCCCGGTGAGGGCGCCGACATATTTGCTGTATTGCCCCAATCCCCCGCCGATCAGCAGACTCGCCCCCATCACCGCGATGCACAGGTGTGTGGTGCGCCGCCACGTTTTCTCCGTTTTGCCTCCCGCCCAGCGCAAGAAGCGGTTGTTCTGCTTTTTTTTGCGGGGCAGTGTTTCCGATTCGTCATGCTCTTCCACTTGTACCTTCCGCTTCCGTCCGGTCAGATAAAGCGCGATGTAGACGAAAATGTGCGGGATCGTCAACAGCACGGCGCCGTAATTGGCGAAATTAAAGACTTCAGTCACGCTTTGGAAAGCAAAAGCCCAGAAGAAGAGGGCAAACCACGCATACTGCTTGTTGTATAGGCTGTAATTCCAGCGCTTGGTGAAGGTGCTGATCAGCGTCAGCGTGGCGATGAAGAGAAACGAAACTTTCAGGATGAAGATCGGCAACCAGATCGAAAACATGATCAGTTCGACCCGGTCGAGGTAATCGGTGATGTGGATCTGCTCGACGAGCGAGTAGTTCGGATACATCAACCGGGCGGACACCTCGGTGCCGAGCACGGCGATGATGAAAAACAGCACCACCGACATCAGCAGGCCGGTGCACATCACGCCGTGGCGCAGGGCAGCGTGGAGTTTTTTGCTGTGCCCGACCATGCCCATGAAAGCGCCGACGCTGAGAATGTCGCCATACCAGGCCCCGGCGATGATATTGCCGGACGTCAGCGGCCCGTATCCCATACCGAGGATCGGTTCGGTGCGCTGAAAGGAGAACTCATTGCTGAGCATCAGCGGCACCAGCAGCAGCATGAGGAAAAACAGCGGGTACATGAGATCATTGACCCGCGCCGGCACTTCCACACTGCTTTTGCTGAAGTAGATCAGCAGCAAGAGCAGCACCAGCACGATGATCTCGCCCGGCGTCCGGATCAGCAGCGTCGTGTTCATGAAGTCGCTAAACACGCCGAGGTTGCGGATCAGGATGCTGATGAAGTGCACCAGATAGAGCAGATTGCAGAGGCCTCCACCCCATTTTCCGAGCAGTTCAAACGTGATCTCAAAGATGTTCTTCCCCGGAAAGCGCCGCGCCAGAAAATAGAACATCGCGGCGATGCCAAAGCCGTAGAGAATTCCGAGGAACTGGGACAGCCACGCATCCGCTTTGGCCAGTCCGATGATCGTTTTTGGCGTGGTCAAGAATCCGCTGGCGGTGAGGATGACCGTCACCATCCAGGCGATCTGCCGGTGGTTGATTTTAAATCGTTTCTCGAGCATAGTCCGGCCGCCCTCCTAAGTGGTTAGTACACCATGCAGCCAGTCCGACCAGGTATAGACGACCCAGCGGTACGGCAGCACCACATTGATTTGCAGCAGACTGCACATGTAGAGCCCAAATACTGCGATGGCCATCGTGTAATAAACCGCCTTTTCCCGACCCGTCGCTTTGCGGAGCTTCGGGAGGTCGAGGAGCAACGTCGTCACATAACACACAGCCATGATCAGCAGAAAAATGTTGCTCATGTTGTTGATCGTGTTCGTACTCATCATCTGCTCATTCCACCTCCGCCCGCTTTGCAAGATTCTCCGAGGTCAGCCCGATGCGGGAGATGTTCACGACCGTCGTCACGTGAAACTTGGTTTTTTCCAGTTCCTCGTACCAGTTGTCATTGTAAGTGCTGCGCCATTCTTTCGGAAAATTGCGCGCGACCACCAGGCCGAGACCGGCGACGTCCACCTTGTGCTCATGGATCTCATCTACCGCCGCATAGACCGTTTGCGTGATATGTTCTTCCAGCCGGCGGTTGATCTTCTGCACGTTTTCAGGCACGCTCAAGTCTCCCCCGCCGACGTTTTCCAGCACGTAGGCGGTCACGCGATTGTGGACCTCAAATTCAAAATGGTCTTTCACGCGGCGCGGCTTGACTTTGGCGTTTCCTTTGTAAATATTAACCAGAAGCGTCTCGCCATTCTCGCTGGTCAGCGTCACCGTATACGGCTTGACCTGCTGTTTAAGCCAGCGGATGCCTTCCGATCCGTCCTGGTCCATCACGGCGACCATCTTGTCATCGTGGAACAAGGCGTAGCTGGCAAACTGGAGCTCTTCGTTTTTGTCTTTGGTGCCTTCTGTCGATTTCACTTTCACCAGCGGGATCATCGCGTCGCTGCCTTCCAGACTCAGGTGTTGCGCGGCATCTTTGAGCGACGTGTTAAAGACCGACTCGTCGTTGACGATCTCCCGAATCCCTTCGCTGGAAAAGCGCTCAAAGCGTGGCTGTCTGCTCAGCAGATCATACCCGTTGCCTTTGGCGATGACGATCGACGCGGTCAGGCGGTTCTCCGGAATCCTGGCGGCGGCATCGAAGACGGGCCGAATCCCTTTCTTCGCCAGCTCTTCGCCGATCACGAGGATGCGGCGGTGGGCATAAAACAGCTGGCGGGGCATGCGCTGCTGCACTTTCTGGGAGGCATCGCGGATCGACACGCCGGTCGAGGAGTCAACGTAGAAGCTTTTCGAACCCGATGTGCCGCCGCCGCCGCCCGATTTGCCGCCCAGCTGACCGGGCAGCGGAACCTGTACCGCCAGACGGTATTTGCCGTCTTTGTCGACGTCGTACGCGGTGGCGAGGACGATGGCGATGTCGTTGACTTCGGTGCGGTCCCAGCAGCCGGTCAGCATCACCGCCATCAGCAAGGTCACGAGCAGCATTCTCCATCCTCTCATGTCTGTCCCTCCTCACTGCTTCCGTGCTTGATGTCCTTGCCTTTTTGCCCGCCTTGGGAGAGGATCTCGCTTTGCATGTCTTCGCCGATGCGGTTGCGGTCTTCGGTCGACAGGAACTCGGGACGCTTTTTCATCGCAAACCACGGAGCGCGGATGATCACGTCCTTGAGATCGTCGGCCGACAGCGGACCGGTCGGGGAGAGATACGGCACGCCAAACGAGCGCAGGTTGGCCAGATGGCCGAGGATAAACATGCCGCCGACAACGATGCCGTAGATGCCAAACAAAGCTGCGGCGATCATCAGCGGGAAGCGCAGCATGCGAAAGGCGATCGACGCGTTGTAGCGCGGGATGGTGAACGACGCGATCCCGGTCAGCGACACGATGATGACCATCGGTGCGGAGACGATGCCCGCTTCGACCGCCGCCTGGCCGACGACCAGCGCGCCAAGGATCGAGACGGCCTGTCCGACCATCTTTGGCAGCCGGATGCCCGCTTCCCGCAGCGCTTCAAAGGCGATCTCCATGATGAAAGCTTCGACGACCGCCGGAAAGGGGATCGCTTCCCGGGCCGCCGCGATGCTGAGCAAAAGCGGGGTCGGCAGCATCGCCTGATGGAACGTGGTCACCGCAATGTATAAGGACGGCGTGAACAGCGAAATGAGCAGAAACGCGTAGCGCAGCCAGCGGATCAGCGTGGCGATCTGGTAGCGTTCGTAGTAGTCCTCGCTGGCCTGCATCAGCTGCCAGAACGTCGTCGGCACGATCAGCACAAACGGCGTTCCGTCGATGAAGATGGCGACGCGACCTTCGAGCAGTGAGGCGGCGACCGCGTCGGGGCGCTCGGTGTATTGCACCTGCGGGAACGGCGAGTTGGTGCTGTCCTGAATCAGCTCTTCGATATAGCCCGATTCGAGGATGGCATCGATCTCGATCTTCTTCAGGCGGCCGACCACTTCTTCGACGACGTTCGGGTCGGCGATGCCTTCGATGTAAGAGATGACAAGGTTGGTGTTGCTTTCGTTGCCGGCGACCATCGGTTTCATCTTCAGTCGCGGCGTGCGCAGTTTGCGGCGCAGGAGCGCGGTGTTGGTGCGCAGGCTCTCCACAAAGCCTTCGCGGGGGCCGCGCACGACCTTTTCCGTCTCCGGTTCAGCGACCGAGCGCACTTCCCCGCCGCGCAGGCCCATGACGAGGCCTTTGTCGTTGCCTTCGATCAGCAGGGCGGTGTCCCCGGCGAGGATGGAGCGGACGAGATCGCGGAAGTTGTCGACCTCGGTGATCTGCGAAGACGGCAAGGTGGACATGGAGATCTGGTTGGTGCCGCCGACGTTGCCTTCGTCGATCATCAGCGCTTTGAGCATCATGTTGACCTGCGCGGTGTCGACGAGGCCGTCTACAAAGATGCAGAGGGCTTTCCTCGATTTTTCAATTTCAAGTTCCCGAATGACAAAGTCGGAGCTGTCCTTGAACAGCTCTTCCAGAAATTCTTGGTTCTCCTGCAAGCGTGAATGAAGCGGAACAGAGTCCTCTTCCTGAGAAGCACGGCTGTCAGCTTCGTCCCGGTCATGCTTGCCCGGCTCATGTTTGTCTGACTCATGTTTGTCTGACTCATGTTTGTCTGACTCATGTTTGTCTGGCTTATGCTTGCCTGGCTTATGTTTGCCTGGCTTATGTTTGTCTGACTCATGTTTGTCTGACTCATGTTTGTCTGACTCATGTTTGTCTGACTCATGTTTGTCTTGCTCTTGTTCGTCCTGCTCTTGTTCGTCTTGCTCTTGTTCGTTTTGCTCTTGTTCGTCTTGCTCTTGTTCGTCTTGCTCTTGCTTGCCTTGCTCTTGCTTGTCTTGCTCTTGTTCATCTTTGTCTTTCTTCAAGACTTTTCGTTTTTGCTTTTTATGCTTTTTCGGCTCTTCTTGCGCTTCTTGATCTTTCTGCTCAGAGTCCGTGTCCTCGTGTTTGAGATTGTGTCCTTCGAGCTCTTCCTGCCTTTTGCTTCTGGAGCCTTTTTTCCCGCGGCGAATCATCGACAGCACCTCCTCCTCCTTTTGCTGCTTACAGTGGCAAATTTAGTATGCGTGAAACGGGCATAAAAATACCGCCCCCGTAACGCCGGGAGCGGTATGTGTACTACGCCTCTATTTATTTGGTTCGCTTGCCTGCCGCATACGCGAGCAGAGCCCAGCCGCTCAGGAAGCAGACCCCGCCAAGCGGCGTGATCGCGCCAAGCACCCCGATGCCGGTCAGAGCCAGCACATACAGGCTGCCGGCGAACAGGATGATGCCCGCTTGGAACAGGTAGCCTGCCGCCTTGACCGCTTTCGGCGCGCCGCCCAAAAACTGCGACAAGAGCGCCACCAGCAACATCCCCGTGCCATGCAGCATGTGATACTGCACGCCGGTCTTCCAAATCTCTAAATAATGATCGGTGATCTTCCCTTCCAATCCGTGCGCGCCAAACGCGCCCAGCGCCACGGCGAGGAACAGGTTGATCGCGCCGAGCCTGACAAATGTAGACAGCATGGGTCGTTCCCTCGTTTCTATGTCTGTTAGAGCAAATAGTCCGTTTTGATTTCAAAATGTGCCTTGGCCAGCACCTCGATCAGATAATCGACGGGCGTTGTCGCCACTTCCCGATACATCCGCCGCGTGTACAGATGGCGTGCATTGGGCAGCTCCCGTTTGAGCTGAGAGCGCATCTTGTTGCCGGCGTCATCCGCGTCGACCAGGATATAGACGTCTTCTTCCACTTGCAAGGGCACGATCATGTCTTCGATCTTCGCTTCGGACAGCGTGCCGTAGGTGCAGATGACTTCCACAGGTTCTGCGAGCAGCTCCAGGAGCCGCCGTTTGTCTGTTTTCCCTTCGACGATGATCACTTTACGGGCAACATTCATCCTCTTTTACCCTTCTTCCTTCGAAGTGGCGATCGGGTTCTCCGGATACGAGCACCAGTCGCTCCACGAGCCGAGGTACAGTTTGACATTGCGATGCCCCGCTTCGTGCAGCGCCAGAATGTTCGGCGTGGCGGTGACGCCGGAACCGCAGTAGACGATCACTTCCTGATCCGGAGCGATGTCTGCAAAACGCTCCCGCTGCTCGTCCGCCGATTTCCACGTGCCGTCTTCCTTCAGCGAGTCCTTCCAGAAGTGGTTGACCGCGCCCGGAATGTGTCCGGCCACCGGGTCGATCGGCTCTTGCAGCCCTTGGTAGCGCACCGTTTCCCGCGAGTCGATCAGCACCGTCCCCGGATCGCCAAGCTTCGTTCTTACCTCATTCATATGCACCAGAGAGTCAGTTTGGCTGTGCGCGGCAAACTCCGTCTTGGAAACGGGCGCAATCTCACCTGTCACCTCATGCCCGGCCGCTTTCCAGGCCGCATAGGAGCCGTTCACTACCGAGACCTTGGCATGCCCCATGTATTTCAACAGCCACCAGAAGCGCGACGCCATCGCCCCGCCCTGATCGTCATAGACAACGATGTGGTGCCCGTTGCCGATGCCGTGTTCCCCAAGCTTGGCGGCGAGCAGGTCCACGTCGGGCAGCGGGTGGCGTCCGCCGTGCGCCGCCTTCGGAGCGGACAGATCCCGTTCGAGGTCAAAATAGACCGCGCCCGGCAAGTGATCTTCCTGATACGCATTCACCCCTGCGTCCGGCTGCCCCAAGACAAAGCGGCAGTCAACCACGCGCACATCCGGGTCGTGCAGATGTTCCAGCAGCCATTCCATGCTGACCAAATTGGAAGCCATGATCAATTCACATCCCTTTTTATCAGATCTTGGTTCCATTGTCGCATACGCAAAAACCACCCGCAAGGCGGATGGCTCTGTGAAGTGTTGCGAGTTTCGGAACTATTCCAGCGGACGGATCACGATGAGTTCGCGCAGCAGCTCAGCGACATGCGGCTTCAAGCCCACCGCTTCGACAAACTGTTCGACCGAATCAAAGCCGCCCTGCGTCTCGCGGATCGAAACCGCCTTCATCGCCAGCACGATGCCGACCTTGGGGAGTGTGGCGAGGCGTTCCATGGTGTCATTGTTGATGTCGACCGGCCCTTCCGGTCCGGGCGGCGCTGCTGCTACCACCGGCTTGACCGACGGCCGGGTCTCTTCCGCCAGTTCGTCATCGGTGAACTCCTTCAGCCCGTCAACCATCTGCGGTGCGGAAGCTGCAAGCGATTCCGGCATGGCATCTGTCGTGTCTGCCGCTGCCGTTTCCGAAGCTGCTTGCGGCTTGTCGACGACCACGTTCTGCTTCCCGTTTTGCGATTCGACCGGCTTGACCCCCTTCTTCGGTTGGCCAACCGCGTCGATGTCGACGTCGTATTCCAGCTCGATCTGATTTTTCAGCGCTTCCGTGGAGCGGCCGTTCAGCTCCGAGAGCGCGACGATGCGCAGCAGGTATTCCTTGCGCACCATCCAGCCATGCAAGATCCCGACGACCCAAGTCAACAGGATCACCGGCAGCGACAGTTCCCCAAGCAGCGTCCCGTTGTGCTCCGGATCGATATACGCCAAGAAGAACACAAAGGCTGCAAAATAGACCAGCCCCCAAGCCGCCCACTTGTTTTGCTTCGCCCGGTATGCGATGTACAGAAACGAAATCCACGTCGTCATCCCGAACAGTAACAACCAGACCATCCACAGCGACTTGCCCCACTCCCAGGCGCTGCCCTTCGGTGTAATCGAAGCCATATCTGCTAACCCCTTTAACTCATAAGATTGTGTCTTCTATTTTCGCATAATTCTTAACGTCATAAAACCCCCAGCTGTTTACAAAAGCTGAGGGTTTTATCGCCACTGTATTTAAAAGAAAACTAAACCGCTGCTGTTTCGACCGCCCCTTGCTGGAGGAGGTACATCTTGTGGTAGAGGCCCTGCTCGGCGAGCAGTTCCTGGTGGGTGCCGCGCTCGATGATCTCGCCGCGGTGCAGGACGAGGATCAGGTCGGCATCCTGGATCGTGGACAGGCGATGCGCGATCGCGATCGTGGTGCGGCCGCGGCGCATTTTTTCCAAGGCGCTCTGGATCATCTCTTCGGTCTCCGTGTCCACGCTCGCCGTCGCTTCGTCGAGCACGAGGATCTTCGGGTTCAAAGCCATCGTGCGGGCGAAGCTCAAGAGCTGTCTCTGGCCGCTGGAGAACGTCGCGCCGCGCTCGCCGACCGGCTCGTCATAGCCGTGCGGGAGCTTTTGGATAAACGGGTCGGCCTGCACGAAACGAGCCGCCTCGATGATCTCTTCATCGGTGATCTCTGCGTTGTGCAGGCGGATGTTCTGCTTCACATCGCCGACAAACAGGAACGGGTCCTGCAGCACGAGGCCCAATTTCTTGCGCAGCTCCTCATCGGAAAACGCCCGCAGCGGCGCGCCGTCGATGGTGATCTCTCCCTCGCTGATGCTGTAAAAGCGCATCAAGAGGTTGATGATCGTGCTCTTGCCGCTCCCCGTATGCCCAACCAGCGCCACGGTCTGGCCCGGCTTGGCGGTGAAGGAGATGTTTTTCAGCACCGGATTGGCGCCGTCATAAGAGAAGGTGACATCTTTAAACTCGATCAGTCCTTCGCCCACCGTCGGGTCGGCTGTGCCCTCCTGCTGCGGCGCATAACGATCCTGGTCGAGCAGTTGGAACACACGCTCCGCCGCAACCAGCGCTTCCTGCAGCTGGGCCAGACGGAACATCATCTGGTTGACCGGCTCGAAGAAGCGGTCGAGGTAGTTCAGAAACGCATAGATGACGCCGACCGATACCGCTGTGGTCAACGAGTTAAAGCCAAAGTAGCCGAGAATCAGGATCAGCGCAAACATGTAGAGCAGGTCGACCATCGGCCGCAGGAGCAGACCGTTGATCTTCAACCGCTTCATGTTCGCCTGATAATGCTCGTCGTTGGTCCCGCCAAACTCTTCGCGCATCCGCTTCTCTTGATGGAAGGCCTGGATGATCGTCATGCCTTGGATCGATTCGTTCAGACGCGCGTTGAGCTGGCTCAGCTTCTCGCGGGAGAGGTGGAACACTTTCGCGCTCACCCGGCGGTAGAACCACATCAGGCCGGCGACCAGCGGCGCTACGATCAGGAACAGGCCGGCCAGCTTCGGGTCGAGGATGAACAGGCCGACGAGAATACCGATCATCAAGACGATGCTCTGCACAAACGCGGAGAGCACGGAGACAAAAAGCTCCTTGACCGCTTCCGTGTCATTGGTGATCCGCGAGACGAGCGAACCGCCCGGCGTGCGGTCGAAAAATTCCAAGCCCAGATGCTGCACTTTGCTGAACACGTCCATCCGCAGTTGGCGGACGATCCAGTGGGCGATTTTGTGGAAGGAAAGCAGTTGAAAATAGTTGATCGTCACACCTGCGATGTGCAGGATCAGATAGCCCGCACCAAGCAGGATCAGCATCTCGCGGTCAAACTGCCGCGGGGTGAGGTAATCGTCGATAAAAATTCGCACCAGCTGCGGTCCTGCCACATCGGCAGCCGTCGCCAGCGTCAGCATCGCAAAGGCGATGAGCAGCGCCTTACGATGCGGAATCAGATAACGAAGCAGTCTTCGCATCACCATGGCCGGGTCCACCTCCTTGTTCCACGAGCGATTCCAACTGCTGGTTGCGGTACATCATCGCATACCAGCCTTCTTCCTGCATCAGCTCGTCATGCGTGCCGCGTTCGGCGATCTTGCCGTCTTCGAGCACGAGTATTCCTTCCGCATGTTCGATCGCAGAGAGGCGATGTGCGGAGATCAATGTTGTTTTGTTCTGGCGGTACTCTTTCAGCGCGTCGAGAATCGCTTTTTCCGTCTTGGCGTCCACCGCCGACAAGGAGTCGTCGAGGATCAGCACTTCCGGGTTCATCAAGAGGGCGCGCGCGATAGAAATGCGCTGCTTCTGCCCGCCGGACAAGGTCACGCCGCGCTCGCCGACGACCGTTTTGTAGCCGTCTTCGAAGCGCAGGATGTCTTCATGGATGCAAGCGAGCTTCGCCGCCATGATCACGTCGTCCATCGTTGCGTCCGGCTTGCCAAACGCGATGTTTTCCGCGACCGTCGCCGAAAACAGGAAATGATCCTGCGGCACATAGCCGATCGCCGCGCGCAGCCAGCGCAGTTTGAAGTCGTAGATCGAAGTTCCGCCGATGCGAATGTCCCCTTCGGTCACGTCAAACTCGCGCAGGAGCAGCCGGAGCAGGGTCGATTTGCCCGCCCCCGTTTTGCCGACGATGCCAAGCGTGTGGCCTTGTTTCAGCTCCACGCGGATGTTCTGCAAGGCCGGGGTCGCTTTTTCCGGATAGGAGAAGATGTCGATATCATAAGCGATGTCGCCGCTCGGCACGTCCTTCACGGCGTCTTCTTTGTTCCAGACTTCCGACTTGATGTTGAGCAAAGCGTCAACGCGGTCATAGGAAGCGCGGCCGCGCTCGACGATGTTGAACAGCCAGCCAAAGGCCAGCATCGGCCAGATCAGGTGACCGAGCAGCATCGTGAACTGGGTGAGCTGCCCGAGGGTCAGTTTCCCTTGGACGACAAACCAGCCGCCAAACGATACGGCAAGGAAGAAGGCCAGCCCGACGACCAAAGAGATGGTCGGGTCGAACAAGGAGTCGATCTTCGCGACCTGGATGTTTTTCTGCGCGGTGTCCTTGGTGAGATTCTCAAACTCTTTTTTCTCAGCGTCTTCCTGCCCAAACGCTTTGACGACGCGCACGCCGGCGATGTTCTCCTGCACCTTGTCGTTGAGCGTGGAGAACGCCTCCTGCGCCTTGTGGAAGCGCTCGTGGAGCAGGTTGCCGTATTTGGCTTCCGCATAGACCATGATCGGCATCGGCAGCAAGGTGATCAGAGTCAGCTCCCAGGAGATCGTCGCCGCCATGGCGATGATCACGGCGCTCCCCATCGCCACCGAGTCGACCAGGGTCAACACGCCGTCGCCTGCGGTCAGCTCGATCGCCGAGATGTCGTTGGTCGCGTGCGCCATCAAGTCGCCGGTGCGGCGCTTGTGGTAGAACTGCGGCGACAGGTTGGTGAAATGTTTGTACAGACGGTTGCGCAAGAGGCGGCTCATGCGGAACGCCGCACCAAAGATGTAGATCCGCCACACGTAGCGCAGCACGTAGATGGTCACGCCGATCCCAAACAGCAGAATCAGCCATTTGGTCAGCTCCGCCCCGGTCAGCGTCCCGCCGTTGATGTCGTCGACGATCACGCCGATCACATAGGGCGGAATCAAGTTGAGGGCGGCGACGAACAGGAGGATGATCACTCCGGTCGCGTACGCCTTTTTCTCCATCTTGAAATACCATAGTAAGTCTCGAAAAATGCTCATGATTGCTGTCCCACTCCCCTCTTTCCCTAACAAAAAAAGAGTCACCGGCATAGAAAGATGCCTGTGACTCTTTGGGTATTCCAAAAATAGAAAACCACAGGCGCGCAGAACGCTCCTGTGGTGAGTATCACGAATGGATGTAAGCATACGATGAAGTATCGCCTACCGCACAAGTGCTCCCCGAACAGTCAGTTCCGCGTTGTTATGCAGTTGTTGATGCTGTAGCTTGCGCACTTTGGTGACCAAGAAGACTTTTTGCATAACACGAAACCTCCCTTCGGAATTTTTTGAATGTATAGAGTATACCTTGCGGACGGATTGGTTGTAAAGGTGGATTTTACAACTTTTTCTTATTGAGCGATCTGTGCTACAATCTTGTATTGTAACTTTGAGCTAGGAGGAGGATCTTCTCGTGACACTGAAAGTTCGTCCTTATACGCTTGCCGATTATGCAGGGTTGCTCGAGGTGCAGCGAGAAGCGTTTCCGCCTCCTTTTCCGGAAGAATTGTGGTGGCAGGAAGAGCAGATCGCAGCACACGTAAACACCTTTCCACAAGGGGCGATGGCAGCCGTTGTTGACGGTGTGATCGCCGGATCGGCGACGGCGCTTCTGATCAAGTATGACGGGAAGCCGCACACGTGGGCGGAAGTGTCGGACAACGGCTGGATTCAAGGCAGCCATCAACCGGACGGCGACAGTCTGTACGGCATCGACGTCTGCGTGCGCCCGTCGTTTCGCGGCCAAGGCGTGGCCAAAGCGTTGTATCAGGCCCGGCAGCAGTTGGTCGTCGAGCTTGGGCTGAAGCGCTTTTTGGCAGGCTGCCGCATTCCGAATTTTCATGAGCATGCGGATCGGATGAGCGCAGACGAGTATGTCGAGCGCGTCGTGCGCGGTGAGATCTACGACCTCGTGCTGTCGTTTATGCTGAAGCAGGGGCTGCGTCCCTTGCAGGTGCTGCATGACTACTTAGAAGATGAAGAGTCTTTACACAAAGCGGTTCTGGTCGAATGGCCGAATCCGAATCTATAAAGGGGGTGCAGGAGAGATGACAACTCCGCTCGTAGGTACCGTGACGTATGAACTCAAACCGCTGCAGTCGTATGAAGAATACTGGCAGACGGTGCAGATGCATGTGCAGTCGGCACAGCGTCAAAATGTAAGACTTTTGGTGTTCCCGGAGTATCAGACCGCGCAGTTGCTTGCGCTTCAGCCGGTGATGACGCACGCCGAAGCGGTGGCGTATCTGGATGGTTTTACCGAAGAGTATGTGACGCGTTTTTCGCAGTTGGCGCAGGAGAATGAACTGACGATCCTCGGCGGCACGCACATCGTCAAAGAAGGCGACGGCTACGTGAACAAAGCGTATCTGTTCTACCCGGACGGCCGCGTGGAAACGCAGAACAAAGTCCACACCACGCCGGAAGAGCGCAAGGTCTGGGATTTGAAGCCGGGCGAAGATTTTGCTGTTTTTGACACGGAGATCGGCAAAGTAGCGATCTTAACGTGCTATGACATCGAGTTCCCGGAAACGGCGCGCATCGTCGCGGACATGGGAGCGGAGATCATCCTCTGCCCGTCCTACACCGATGCCCCGGCCGGCTTCTACCGCGTGCGGTACTGTGCGCAGGCGCGTGCGGTGGAGAACCAGCTGTTCGTCGTGATGAGCGGCCTGGTCGGTTCCGTGCCGGGCGTGGAGCAGATCGACATGGCCTACTCGAAAGGCGCAGTCTTCGCGCCGTGCGACTACCCGTTCCCTCCGGACGGCATCCTCTCCGAAGGCATGCTCAACGCCAGCATGGTCACCACAGCGCCGATCGACCTCGTCCGCCTGAACGAGAACCGCACCATGGGCAACGTCTCCCCTTATTTTGACCGCAAACCGGAAGTTTACGCCAAGCAAAGCAAAAGCCTGCCTCTGTAATGAGGGCAGGCTTTTTTATTGTGCTTAAAAATTGAAATTGTCCGGGTCCGGGCCGACGCGTTTGTGCTGGTCGAGGGTGTTGATGGTGGTGATCTCTTCGTCGGTCAAGGTGAAATCGAACAGGTCGGCATTGGACTGGATGCGCTCGGGGCGGATCGATTTGGGGATCGTTGCCCAGCCGGTCTGGAACTGCCAGCGCAGGACGATCTGTGCCACCGACTTGTTGTGATGCTCGGCGATGGTCTGCAGCGCCTGCTCTTGCAAAATTTGGCCTTGTGCAAGCGGCGACCACGCTACTGGCAAGATGCCATGCTGGTCGAGATAGTCTTCAATTCAGCCTGCACGAGGCGCGGGTGGCGCTCCAATTGGTCAATTGCCGGCTTCACGGTTGCGACGGCAAGCAGTTGTTCCAGGTGGTGGATGTGGAAGTTGCTGACGCCAATCGCCCCGACGCGGCCGTCGTTGTAGAGTCCTTCGAGCGCTTTCCAGCTGTCGAGGAATTTGCCTTCGACCGGCCAGTGGATCAAGTACAGGTCGAGTTTTTCCAAACCGAGACGCTGCAGGCTTTCTTCATACGCCTCGACTTCCCGCCCGGCGCGGGAAATCGCAGCGGTGTCGATGTGGCGGTATCCTTGGGCGCTGGCGCTGGCTTTTTTCTCCGGAGCAACAAATTGCACCGCAATCGTCGAGCCGATTGGGAAAAACACGCCGTGCGAAAATGCGGTGATGCAGCGGGCGACGAGCAGCAGTTGAAACGCGTGTGACAGCGCCGCCACCGTGTTGCCGGCGATAAAGATCAGCATCAGCGTCATGAGCAGCGTTTTGCGGTTCATGCGGTTGGTCAAAGCGGTCATGATCGGAGCGCCAACTGCAACGTCGACCGCATATCCGGAGATCAGGAGGCCAGCCAGCGTGATCCCGATGTTCAGGTCATCGGCGATCGACGCGAGCAGTCCAACCGGGACGAATTCGGTCGTCCCGATCCCAAACGCGCTGATCGCCAGAGCCAGCAGCGCCAAGGTGCCTGTTCGTTGATTGTTAGCTGTTGTAACGGGTGTTGAATTCATTGGTTCCTCCTTTGTATGATGTGTGGCATGAGTGTTATTATGGAGGGGTTAGTTTCGAAAGTGAAGTACGCACTTTGGAGTGCCATAGGCACCCGCAGGTACTATAGATCAAAGGTGAAAAGCGCACCAGCGAGCTGAAAAAACTCATGCCCGACATCACGCAAAAAATGCTGACTCAGCAGCTGCGCGAACTGGAGACGGACGGCGTGGTCAGCCGCACCGTTTATGAGCAAGTGCCGCCGAAAGTCATCTATTCGCTCACCGAGTACGGCTGGTCACTCCGCCCGATTCTCGACGCGATGTGCGCGTGGGGCGAGAAACATATCGTGCAGGCCGGGCTTTCCTGCGACGCGTAAGTTCCCTTACTGCAAGAAGCGGGTCCGACAGGGTACGCTACAAGGAAAAGGAGGCGTTTGCGCCATGGTATTTGACATCAAAATTTTCTCCGACTACATCTGACCGTTTTGCTATGTCGGCAAGGGTCTTGTCGATCGTTTAAAAGAAGAGTTTGAGATTCGCGACGAGTGGGTCTACATCGAGATCCACCCTGACACGCCGCAAGCCGGGGTGCCTTTGACAGAAAAGTTCCCTGGGATGAGTCCCGAGCAGCTGTTTGCCGGTGTGCGCCGGGCAGGTGCCTTGTATGGGATTGAGTTTGGGAATGTGGAAAAGCTGGCCAATTCGCGCCAGGCGATTGAAGCGAGCGAATATGCGCGGGACCACGGGAAATTCGGGGAGTATCACGACCTCGTGCTGCATGCGTATTTCACCGAGAGTCGGGACATTGGAGATGTGAGCGTGCTGCTGGAACTGGCGCGCCAGGCGGGGCTGGATGCGGAAGAGCTGCAGCGGGCGCTGGACGATGGCCGTTATGCGGCGCGTTTGGAAGCGGCGCAGGAGCAGGCGTATCAGTACGGGGTATCCGGGACGCCGACGTTTATTGTGAACAACAAGTACCGGGTCGTTGGAGCCCAGCCTTTGGAGGCGTTCCGCAGTGCGCTGAAGCGCATCGAGGAGGAAGAAGCTGAGTGAGTGAGCAGCAACAGGCGGTAGAGCACAACCCGCCGCTGTGGACCAAAGACTTTTTTGCCACAGCGGTATCGAACTTGTTTTTATTTTTAGGCTTTCAGATGTTGATCCCGACCTTGCCCGTCTATGTCAGCGGCATGGGCGGCGATGATACGCAGGTCGGCTTGGTGATCGGGATGTTCACGATCTCCGCCCTGCTGATCCGCCCGTTCGCCGGGCGGTGGCTGGACACGGTCGGCCGGCGCAAGATCTTGCTCACGGGGCTGTTGATCTACATTTTATCGGTCATCGGGTACTACTTCACCGCTGCGGTCGTGCTGGTGCTGCTGTTGCGAGTCGTGCACGGCTTTGGCTGGGGCATGACGACCACTTCCTACGGCACGATCGTCGCCGACATCATCCCGCCGAAGCGGCGCGGAGAAGGCATGGGCTACTACGGGCTGTCGGCCAACTTGGCGATGGCGCTGGCTCCGTTGCTTGGGATCTGGCTGATGGAGGAGTACGGATTCGGCTGGGTGTTTGGGATCTCGACGGGGCTGGCCGTGTTGGCGCTGCTGTTGACGCAGTTGATCACGATCGCGCCGCCGGTGAAGCGGGACACGGCAGCGGGTGCTCCGGCGCAGAAAGAAGGGCTGTTTGAGAAGGAAGCCTTTTTCCCGTCGTTTCTGGTCTTGTTTCTGGCGATTTCCTACGGGGGGATCGTCAGCTTCATCACCTTGTTCGCACAGGAAGCGGGCATTGCCAACGTCGGTTGGTTCTTCCTCGCCAATGCGGTGATGCTGATGCTGGTGCGTCCGTTTTCCGGCAAGCTGTTTGACCGCAAAGGGCACCAGTGGGTGCTGTTGCCGGGCGCTGTGTTTACGGCGGCGGGGCTGCTTTTGCTCTCCTACACCGACAGCCTGCCGATGCTGATCCTGTCGGCCGTCTGCTATGGCATCGGTTTTGGCGCGATCCAGCCATCGCTCCAAGCCTGGACGATCAACCGCGTCCCGCCCCACCGCCGGGGTGCGGCCAACGGCACCTACTTCTCCGCCTTCGACCTCGGCATCGGCGCAGGAGCCATCCTGCTCGGCGCGGTGGCGAAACTGACCTCCTATGCGATCATGTACCGCCTCTCCGTGCTGCTGGTCGTCGGGTATCTGGTGGCGTATGTGGTGTATCTGGTGAGGGGAGTGCAAAGATAAAAAAGACCTTGTGCGTAAAATTATGCACAAGGTCTTTTCTTTGATATTCAAACCGTGGACAATGTCCGTTTCTTTTCTTCCAAGTATTGTAGTTGCCTTTTGAATACTTCTTCTCTTGGGACATACTTCAATGTTCCTTTCTTTAGCAGGGCATCAACCTTTTTCACTTTTTTAGTAATTTCCCTCTGTCTCTTTTCATTCTTAATTTCAACTTCAATTCCTTCCACCTCAAACGGATCACCGATAAAATCCTTGTGAACGAAGAACATGTTTTGAATAAGGAGGTAATTATCGTACTTGCTAATTTCCGGTACATGATGCACAAGGTCCTTCTTGGTTCGGGACAACTCTCTGTATTTTCCATTTTTGTCATCATCTTTTGAGATTGGAATACAGCAGTATGAATCCGGGAACTTTTCATCATTCAGTACTAGTAAGAGAGTCGGGCGACCATTCTTGACTGGTATGTTGTACACGCTCCAGTCACATACTTGATAGAATTCTTTTGACAATTTGTACACCTTAAACTTAGTAGCCATTTCGAACAACTTCCTTCCGAATTTTATTTTTCCTACAAACAAAAAAAGAGAAGTAGGTAAGTATCACCTACTTCTCTTTCAGTATACCGCTTTTTTCATGCAAGCACTACAAAAAAATTTGCAAAAGTCATGCAAATTTACCTATCCGTTTTGTTTGAGTTGCATACGGACCAGCAACAAATTTACGCATCCGTTTTGTTTGAGTTGCATACGGACCAGCAACAAATTTACGCATCCGTTTTGTTTGAGTTGCATACGGACCAGCAACAACTTGACACAATAATATCACGTCAGGGCAACTTTCACAAGCACAAGTATTTGGAAACAGCTTCCCTAGTGATGCATCTTGTTCTAAGATAACATGATTACGCTTTAAGTATACACCATTCGAGATCATTATATGCACTCAATATCAAAAGGTGAAACGAACGTTAGGTTTTATACCTCCACTTCATACACATCCACAGTCGGAGACAGGCCAAGTTCGCGGCGCGTTTCGAGGCAGACCTGGATCGCCTCCCTGATGTTGGCCAAAGCGTCTTCGAGCGTTCTCCCTTCTGTGACACAGCCGGGAATCGATGGGCATTCCACGACGTACATCCCTTCTTCATCTTGCGTGACGATCACCTGATATTTGGCCATGAGCGGTTCACCGTCCGTAACATAGAGTCTTGTGTTACGTTTATGATGCACATGTTGCACAGATTCCCAGACATTCAGGTTCATGTTGACCGCACCTTTCGTATCGCTATTTAGTTTTGTATGATCTTTTCGCCAACTGCTACACTTTCCCTGCCGCTATAACCATAATGTTTTGCACTTGGAGCCGCTGCCGAATCGCCTCTGCAAACGTCAGCGCGTGGGGGCCGTCGCCGTGGATGCAGACGGTGTCTGCAAGGACTGTGCCATCGCGCACCAGGCGGATGACTTGGGCGGCGGCGAGGGCCGGGTCGTGGATCAGGGCGCCTGGCTCTGTGCGTGGGGTGAGGGTGCCGTCCGGTTGGTAGGTGCGGTCGGCGAAGACTTCGTGGGCGGTGCGCAGGCCGGTTTGCTCGCCTGCCTTGACGAGCTGGCTGCCGGAGAGTCCATACAGGATCAGCTCCGGGTCCACCGCGTATACCGCTTCGGCGATCGCGCGGGAGAGCTCCGCATCTTTTGCCGCCATGTTGTATAAGGCCCCGTGCGGCTTCACATGCTGCATCTTGCCGCCGGATGCTTTGACAAAAGCGTTCAAGGCACCGATCTGATAAAGGGTCATGTCATATGCTTCCTGTGGCGAGACGGCCATGTTCCGCCGCCCAAAGCCGACGAGATCGGGCAGGCCGGGGTGCGCGCCGATGGCGACTCCTTGGGCCAGCGCCATCTCCACCGTCCGGCGCATCACCGACGGATCGCCCGCATGGAACCCGCAGGCGATGTTCGCCGACGTCACATACGCCAAAATCTCCTCATCCCGCCCCAGCTCATACACGCCAAAACTCTCGCCCATGTCACAGTTCAGATCCACTCGCAGCATCTCTCTGCCCCTCCTTTTTTATCTCCGAAGCGCCAGCCCAACCCGCAGTTGCGCCAAGTCCCGCTCCCTTTGCAAAAGCGCCGCTTGCGCCACCTGCAGCGACACTTCCTGAAAGCGCACCTTTGCGCCCGGCCTGACTCCTGCCAGCACAGGCAAATCCACCATGATCACCTGCGCGATCCTCGGATAGCCGCCCGTCGTCTGGCGGTCGGCCATCAGCACGATCGGATTTCCCTCCACCGGCACTTGCACCGTGCCCATCGTCACCGCTTCCGAGATCATCTCGCGCGGCGCAGACAACTTCAGCGTCTCCCCCTGCAAGCGATACCCCATGCGGTCCGACTGCGGCGAGACGGCAAACTCCGCCTGAAACAGCCGCTCGCGGCTCGACTCCGCAAACCAGTCAAACTCCCGCCCCCGCGTCACGCGCACCACCGGGTGCTCCGCATAGGCCGGCAACAACCCCGCCGCCGGAAAAATCGGCTCCGCTGCCCAAGCCGCATCGCCTGCACAAGCCGAACTGCCTGCCCCACCTGCACCGTCTTCCCCAGTCGCACTTCCTGCCTGCGCCCGCAGCCTTGCCATCCGCACCTTCTGCTGCGTACTCATCTCGCCCACCGGCAACACATCCCCTTCCCGCAGCGCCCGACCCTCCAGACCGCCCAGACCTCCCCGCAAAAAGGTGCTCCGGCTGCCCATCACCTCCGGCACCGCCAAGCCGCCTGCGACCGCCAGATAGGCTCGGCACCCAACGACCGCCCGTTTCAGTTCCAACACGCTCCCCTCCTGCACCCACACCGGCTGCCACGACGGCACTTCCACCCCGTCGACCACAGGCGCAAAATCGCCTCCGCAAATAGCGACCAGCCCTTCCTGCCGAAACAGCAGCTTGGGCCCGGTCAGCGTCACTTCCAGCCCGGCTGCCCGCTCCGCATTCCCGACCAGCAGGTTTGCCACGCGCAAAGCAAACGCGTCCATCGCGCCGCTGACGACCACGCCCTGCTGCTGATACCCGTACCGCCCCAGATCCTGCACCGTCGTCAAAAGCCCGGCCTTCTGCACCTCCAAACTCACCGTCCGTCCACCTCCCACGCCGCAAACTCCTCGTGCGAAACCGCCCGAAAGCGCACCACATCTCCGGCCTGCAGCACGCTTGGCACCTCCCGTTCTGGCCGAAACAGCGGCATCGGCGTCCGCCCGATCAACTGCCAGCCGCCCGGCGTTTCCAGCGGATAGACCCCGGTCTGTTTCCCCGCGATGCCCACACTCCCGGCTGGAATCGCCAGCCTTGGCGTCGCACGGCGCGGTGCCGCGACCTTCTCCGACAGCCCGCCCAAATAAGGAAACCCCGGCGCAAACCCGATCATATACACCAGATACTCACCACTGGTGTGGATCGCGACCACTTCTTTCTCCGTCAGCCCATTATGCGCCGCCACAAACCCCAAGTCCGGCCCCATCTCCCCGCCATAACAGACCGGAATCTCGACCACCTTTGGTGCAAAAGCCACGTCAGCAGGCAGCGACCCCAGCACGTCTTCAATCAACACGCAGACCTGATCATAACCCCCGTTCAAAACAACCGGATTATAATACACCGTCACCGAAGCAAACGCCGGCACGACCTCCACCAGCCACGAAAACGCCCTCGCCTCCAAGCTCCGCGTCAGCACCTGCACCCGCTGATGCGTCGCGCTGTCGATCCCGTCGCCCAGCTTCACTACCACCGCCGCGTCTCCCAGCGGGAACAGCTCATACCTGAAACCCATCCCCACACTGCACCCCCTCCCGTCAACTCAACATCATCCAACCTGCAACCTGCAACCTGCAACCTGCAACCTGCTCCAACCCGCATCCATCCGCACCTATTTCCAAAAATCTTACCACCGAACCGACCGACCTGCATAGCCAGTCCCGAACTCTGTTACAATGAAAAGAACTCACCTCTGAAAGGAGCCGATCCCTATCATCATCAAAGAATTCCGCGAGTTCGCAACCAAAGGCAACATCTTCGACTTGGCCATCGGTGTCGTGATCGGGGCCGCATTTGGCAAAATCGTCACTTCGTTCACCAACGACATCCTGATGCCGCCGATTGGGCTTTTGCTGGGCCAGGTTGATTTTTCCAACCTGTACATCAATCTGTCGTCCACCTCCTACGCCTCGCTCGCCGAAGCGCAAAAAGCGGGAGCGCCGACGATCAACTACGGGCTGTTCATCAACAACGTCCTGGACTTCCTGATCATCGCCTTTACCATCTTCCTCGTCATCCGTCAGCTCAACAAGCTCAAGCGCAAAAAAGACACCCCTGCAGTTGCGGCCGCCGACCCAACGACCAAAGACTGCCCCTACTGCCTCGAAACCATCCCGCTCAAAGCCACCCGCTGCGGCCACTGCACCTCCCTCCTCGAAGACCCCCCTGCTTCTACTCACCCTTGAGACCCAACAAAAAAAGCGGAGCCACCGGCTCCGCACACTCCTTAATAAGAAATCAAAGCCGCCATCAAAATCCCCGAAGCAATGCTCAGCCGCGACGTAAAAATCCCCACTGACACATTGCCCTTTGGAATCTCCGAAACGACCTTAAACGGCGTCACCAACTCAAACAGGTAAAACACCGCCACTTGGAACACCGTCCCCAGCACGCCCCAGATCACCAAGTCGACCAGATTGACCGAATGATACACCGCCGATGCCAGCACGATCGCCAGACCGATCACCTTGCCGCCCAGATCATGCGCCGCCGCCTTCGCCGCGTTCACCTTCCTCGGGTCATTCACATCTGCGCCTTCCGCCACCAAACCGTATTCCTTATAAGGCGTCGTGATCATAAACACGAACAATCCAAAGCCCAGAATCGGCAGCGCCACCCCTAAATAGATCAAAAAGTTCAAAATGCCTTCCCACTGCGACATCAAAAAAGCCTCCTCTCAACAGTCAACTATTCTTTAATACCTACGGGCAAAAAGTACGACAAATTCCCCGTGATCTTCCCGCCAATTCTCGCATTGATCGCCGAAGCCTTACCGCCGATCCAAAACGATCCCCAGAGCAGATGCCCCCGATACAGACCTTTCAGCGTCTGCACCTCGACCGTCTCCATCTCGACCAGCTCCTGATAGATCATCGGCTGCTCCCAATAAAACTCCTCAACGTCCTGCTCAATCGGCTGCCCGTCAGCAGCAAACAGCGACACCGCCCCGCCTTCGCGTCCAAAAATCGGTTTGGCAACAAACGCCTTCTCACCCAAAAACCGATTCTCCAAATACGTCGGCAGCATATACCGCGCAATCACAGCGTGCTCATCCTCCGTAAAAAACTGCCCCTGCTCATGCAAATTCCAGATCAGCGCCTGCAGCGCCTTCGTCTGCGCCACAAACCCGGACGGCGGATTGATAATCGCCAAGCGCCCCTCTGCGATCAACCGCAAAACATGCTCCCCCGTCGGGTAGCCGTCCTCATCGCGGTCTTCCACCAGCTTCTCCAGCGCATGCAGCCGGTACAAAACGTCAACCGGTACCATCTCCTCGCCTTCCAGCGCATACAACAGATCATCCTGCACGCGCAGATCGGCCAAAGCGACAAATTTCCCGGGCAATCCTGATGCATCCAACAGATACTTCGTTGTCCCGGCATCTTCCTCATGCCAGTCCAGCGCCGAAAACCAGATTCGCTCCACCGGCCGCCCTTCCCGCGCATACGCCGCCGTGATCTCGCCAAACGCTTTGGCAAACTGCCCGGCCATGCCTTCGTTCGGATTCTGCACCCCGTAGTGCGCGCAGACCCGCCCGTTCACATGGAACGCTTCCACAATCCCCGTCGGCGTGTCCGCGTTCAGTTCCAGCATCTTCAAGCCGTCTTTCGTCGGCGCAAAGTCAAACCGCCCAACCACCGTCGCGTGCGGCACCGGCATGCTGACCCGCACGGCGGCCAACGCTTCCGGCGGAATGCCCAGCTCCAGCAGCAGCTGATCCTCGCCCTGCTGAATCACCCCAACCATCTTCGTAAAAATCGCCCCGAGCCGCTCCGTCGCCTCTGCCATCTCCTGCCGCTGTTCGGCGGTGATCAGATGCAGACCGGCTAGCGCATACTCTTCTCCGTACATCCAGTCCCACGTAAAAATGCCTTCCGCTTGCAAAGACTGATAGATCTGCTCCCGACGCATTTCGTAGTTCATGCCAGGCTCCGCTTACGACGAGCTCGACTTCGAAGACGACCCGATGCCGCCTTTCGACCCGGAGGAGACCCCGGTATTCGAACCAGATGTCGACTTGCCCGGGGACACGACCGACCCCGTCCCGGAGCTCGACTTCGGCGGGGTCACCGTGCTGCCCGAACCGTTCTTCCCGGTACCGGAGCTGCTGCCCGAATTGGCCCGTTTCGCCGAGCGATACACCTTGCCGTCATTGCCCGGATAATACCCTTTTTTGTAATACTGCTTGTGGCTGCCAATGTAAATAAACCCGTACGAGTGGTCCACCACATTGTCGCTGTCATCGCAGTAGCCGTTGTCATCGTCGTCGTAGCAGATGCCTTCCTGCTGCTGCACGACCGTATCATCGTCACCGCACCCGACAAGCGCCGTGCCCGCGACCAATACCGTCGCTGCAAACAAACTGACCAGCTTGGTCGTTTTCTCCATTATCGCTCCCCCTTCCACTCCGTCGGTGTTCCATAAAACACATACACTTGGCGGTCCTCATCCACTTCGGTCGAGGAGCGCTCCCATTCGCGCCCGCCCAGGTACAGATAATTCGCCTGCAAATGCAGCAGCACATCGTCTTCCGATTTGAACTCATACGTATGAACCAATGGATAAATAACAGTACCATCCTTATATTCTCGAAGCTCCAGACGAATGCCTGCCTGTTGCGCCAGCGGGTGCAGCGTCGAATCGATCACCTGCTCATCATCCGCCGCTTCCACATAGATCACATGCACATCCGCTTCGATCGCTGTCGATGTCTTGTTGTAAATCGTGCGTTCCTTCACAAAATAATCGCAGGCAAAGCGCATCAAGATCTCCCGCTTCTCCACCGCATCATACGCATAAAGCACGGGAAACTCCTGCCGTTCATCAAGCAGCCGATACTCCAGTTTCGCCATCCTTGTTCCCCTCCTCCTGTCTATCTTTCATATACGTACCATCCCCCAAAAGGATGCAAGGAAAAACACGAACATTCAGGGAGCCAATATCTCCTTTTGTTCACTTTCCTCTTGTCAACGCTTGCACACCTGTGTTAAATTGTAAGAGGAAAGAGCACGCAAGACAATAACAAGTACCACCACCTCGTATAATCGTGGGAATCGGCCCACAAGTCTCTACCGGATGACCGGAATCATCCGACTACGAGTGAAAACGCTTCCCCAACTCAGGCTAATTGGCGAACAATAGCCCGGAGGGACAGGTTTCACTTGTGATCACAAGCGGACCTGAACTTTCCGGGCTTTCTTGAAGTTTTACACACCTTTGCTTGTTACTGAGGCCATGCGTCTCATTAACAATATAGATGCATCCCTCCCCAATGTTGGGCCCTTCCTTTGCGAGAGAGGAAGGGCCACTTTTATTTTCTCGCTATGCCCGCATCGCGTTGGTGCTGCTTGTCCCGTTAAACGTGGACGCACCATCCCCCGTCACACCGCCGCCCGAGCCGGACATCGACGTTTCGGTCGAACACGAATTGATGCTCCCGACGTTGCCAAAAATCACATTCCCGCCGGAAATCGTTTCAATCTTGATCGCCATCTTCTATCACCTTCCTTTCTATCAGCATATGAAAAAGCGCTAGACACAGACACGGCTTGTACCGTGATACAATAGCAGTAATCTTGCAAAGACTAGAGGTGAAGCGGATGCAAACACTCAAAGCCTGGTGGCAAGGAATCTACGCCTGGCTGGTCGACCGCCCCTATGCGGCCGGCACGCTGATCCACGGACGCTACCGGATCGAACAGGTGCTGGGCATGGGCAGCTACGGCATCACCTACCTCTGCCTCGATGCGGCGGCCAACACGCGCTGCGTGCTCAAACAAGTGCGCCCAAGCAAGCTTGGCAGCAACAAAGGGCAGCCGGTGTACGAGTATGAGATCGCCGTGCTGGAACAGCTCGACCACCCGCAGATTCCCAAGCTGCTCGACCGCTTCACATACGATCGGCAGCTTTTTTTCGCGATGGAACTTGTGACCGGACCGAACCTGGAAGACCTGATTTTTGAAGAAGGGCGCACGATGTCGGAGCCAGAGGCGCTGCTTGTGATCCTGGAGCTGCTCGACATCGTCGAGTATCTGCACAGCCGCGAGCTGGTGCACCGCGACATCCGCATCCCGAATGTCATTTTGCAAAACGGCAGCCTGCACCTGATCGACTTCGGCCTCGCCCGCTATCTTGGCGATCCGGCGACCTATATCGAAGACAATCTCGATGCCTACGTCTGGGAAAAACAAATCAAGCGCGAAGTTGCATTCAAAAGCGACTATTGGGGCCTCGGACACTTTTTGCTGTTCCTCCTCTACACGACCTTTTCCGCGCCTGAGGTCGAAGATGACACGCGGACATGGGAAGAGGAGCTCGACCTGCACCCGGCGACGCAACGGCTGATCCGGCGCCTGATTCAAATCGATCCACCCTATGAAAATGCGGAAGAGCTGCGCCGGGATCTCGAAGCTGCTTTTTCCCTGTCATCTAAAGTTCACAATTCAGATAGCAAACTGCGCTATAATAAAACTATCTGAATTTTAGGAGGTGGAGTCCCGTTAGCGGGACGATTCGTTGGACAGTACAGTCTTAAGCACGACCCTTAATCTGTTTCTTGTTGTGTTTCTCGTGTTTCTAAATGGATTCTTTGTGGCTGCTGAGTTTGCCATGGTGAAGATCCGGGAGAGCCGGATTCAGCAGTTGGTGATGGAAGGCAACAAACGCGCGCTGGTGGCGCAAAAGCTGGTCTCCAACCTGGACGCCTACCTGTCCGCCTGCCAGCTCGGGATCACGCTGGCCTCGCTGGGTCTCGGCTGGATCGGGGAACCGGCGATCGCGCATCTGATCGAAGGGCCGTTGTCGACAGTCGGCGTGCCGGCGATCGCCATTCACACGGTCGCGTTTATCATCGCCTTTGCGATCATCACCTTCCTGCACATCGTGCTCGGGGAGCTGGCACCGAAGTCCATTGCGATTCAGAAATCGGAAGGAACGGTTTTAAATATTGCGGCGCCTTTGATCTGGTTCCACAAGCTGATGTACCCGTTCATCTGGGTGCTGAACGGGACGGCCAACTGGCTGCTCCAGCTGATCGGCCAGCAGCCGGCATCCGAAGCGGAAGCGGCGCATACGGAAGACGAGATCCGCATCCTCGTCTCACAGAGCCACCGCAGCGGCCTGATCGACCAGACGGAGAAAGTCCTGTTTGAAAATGTATTTGATTTCGCCTCCCGCATCGCCCGCGACATCATGGTGCCGCGCATCGACATCGTGGCGATCAGCGTGGACGATACGCTCGATGAGATTTTGACCAAAGTCGAAGAGGAGCAGCTCACCCGCTATCCGGTCATCGACGGGGACAAAGACAATATCATCGGGTTCCTCAACCTCAAAGACCTGTTCATCCGCTACAAGCGCGCCGACAAGTTCGAACTGCACCGCATCTTGCGCAAAGTCACGTTTATCTCCGAATCGACGGAGATCTCCAGCGTCCTGAAGCAGATGCAGAAGAACCGCACACAGCTCGCCATCGTCGTTGACGAGTATGGCGGCACGGCCGGGATGATCACGATGGAAGACATCATCGAAGAGCTGGTCGGCGAGATTCAAGACGAGTACGACAACGAGCATCCGCCGGTGGTCTATCTGCCGGAGCAGGGTTACTCGGTCGAAGGCCGGCTGATTCTCGAAGAGATCCAAGACTTGCTCGGCACAAAGATCGAGCATGAAGAAGTCGATACGCTCAGCGGTCTGATCTACACCCTGCTTGGCAAAGAGCCGAAAGTTGGGGACACCGTGCAGTACGAAGGCTTCGAGTTCAAAATTGAAAAAATGGAGGCTCACCGCATTGTGCGTGTGAAAATCTGCCCAATTCAGGAAGCGACCTCATAAGAGGTCGCTTTTTTGTTCATTCTATAGACAACAACCTATATGTTCTGGAGGCTTACACATGTCTGACATCATGGAAGCTGTTACGAATGTGCTGAAGTCGCTGATCGACGACGAGCCCAAGCCGCCCTTGCATGTGCTGGAAGTCGGCAATTGCTGGGCCTACCTGGCCTACCTCGGCGATGCGGTGACCGTTTCTCAGCAGGCGTTGAATATGACGACCGATGAAGACCTTAGCGGTGCGATACATGAAGAACTGAAACTGATCGAGATGCAAAAGAGCAAACTGCAGGCCTTTATGATCGATGAAGGCATCCCGCTGCCCCCGATGACCGAACAAGTGCCGAAATGCCGACAGGATGAAATCCCCCTCGGCGTCAAACAGACCGACTATGAGATCGCCAACGCCTTGTCGCTGAAGATCTCCCTCTCGATCGTCGCCTGCGCCAAAGCGATCTCCGAAGCGGTGCGCGTCGACTATGGCATCATGTTCACCCAGTTCCTCGGCCAAAAGATCGTCTACGGCACCAACCTCCGCACGATGATGAAAAAGCGCGGCTGGCTGAAGATCCCGCCTTACTACGTGCCGCCGGGTCGCCCCCAGAACTAAGCATGTGTATCGGGTCGGAAAATAAAAACAAGGGGCCGTTGCGGCACCTTGTTTTTATTTTCTGAGGGATGGGCAATCTAACAGTACAAATGCTCATTCACTAGGAGACGGTATGCACTACTTAGAATGGTCGATCTTAGCTGCTTCTTGGATTGTTGCGATTGGTTTGCTGGTGCGCTTTCTTCCCAAATCCAAACTTCCCGATGCTTGTGTGATCTTTTTAGTCTGTCAAGCTGTGACCTGGGTGGGGGGGCTGATTGCCGGGGAGATGGAGTTGGTTCAATATCCGGTTCGGATCATGAAATCGAATCGAACCAGCGCGGAGTTCGAGTACCTGTTTCTGCCGGTATTCTGTATCGTATTTACCTTGTATTATCCCGCACAGAAAAGCAAAATAGCACAATGGCTGTATTATGTCCTGTATACCTCAGCGATTACCGTCGTTGAGGTGATCTTGGAGCGGTATACCCTGTTGATCAAGTACACAGGTTGGAAGTGGTATTGGACGTTTTTGACGGTGATGGCTACGTTTTATCTGACACGCAAGTATTATCAGTGGTTTGGCAAGAAACCAAACCAGGCGAAATGATAGGTGGCAGCAAACATGGCGCTTGAATGGAAAGTTCTGTTTTGGACATCGGTCGCAATGATTCTCTTGGCGTGGTGGTTGGTGCCTCGCGACAAGATCAGGGATTTTCAAATCCTCTTTTTGTTCGCGCAGGCTTATACCTGGCTGGCACTTTTGATCTTGGTTGAAATCAAATGGATACGCTTTCCGGTGCGTGAGTTTCCTCATGCTTCCGAAACCGGATTTACGATGCATTTTCTCATCTACCCGGTGATGGGGGCCTTGCTCGTTCTTTTTTACCCGGAGAAGAGATCGCGGATGCTGAAAGGCGCCTATTATCTGCTCGGGACAGGCGTGGTGGTGTTGGTCTCCTTCCTGATCCAACGGTATACGAACTATATGGAGTGGATGCAGAGCCGGGTGATTCACTTCGCAGTCTGCTTGCTGTATGTGGTCGGCACGCATGGATTCTACCGTTGGTTTCGCAATGCCTATTGGTCGAAAACGCCAAAAAAAGAGGGAGCCTAGGCTTCCTCTTTTTTCGTGTGCGATGGCAGCGCTCTTAGGAGCTGAAGAAGCCGATCGAGGTGAACTTCTTCTTGTAGTGCTTGTGGCCGTAGCCGCCGTGCTTCTTGTAGTCGGAAGAGCTGTACTTTTTGTAGCCGAACTTGCGCTTGTAATCGGAAGAGCTGTAGTGGCGGTGCTTGCTGGAACCCAGCAAGGAACGGATGATCGCTTTAAACAGACCCATGTCAGGTAGTCCCCTCTCTGATTGTGCGTGCTGGTGTGCGTTCGCTTAGCGTCTCTTCTTCTTTTTCTTGGAGCTGGAGTCGGAGTTGTCGATGATGATGTCATCTTCATCTGCCACCGTCAGCGTGTGGGTGTTGTCAGCTTTGATCACCAGCTGCATCACCGACTGACCCGGCTTCTCCACAATGGTCAGCTGTTTGACGTCGTATTCGCCGTAGCCTTTGACGTTCAACTCGTAGTCATTGTCTTTTACTTCATGCACCGCCTGGGTGACTTCATACGTGCCCGGCTTGAGCTTTTTACCGCCCATGCAGGATGCCAGCGCGATGACAATAATCAGTACAATCAACACGAGGATGATTGTGCTTTTTTTGATTTTCATTTGGTTCGCTCCCGCCTGTTCTTGTTACTAGTTTATAGGTTTCACGTGCATGATAGCACATGTTGCTACCAGAGTTCATAAAAATTTGCGATAATGGGGAATCAGCATTTTAGAGACTTCTCACAGAAAAGGGTGATCATGATGTTCGCTGCTTTGCGGGCTTACCCGCGCATCATCTGGCTGATGTCGCTTGGCGTGGTCGTGTCGGCAGTCGGGGAATCGTTTTTCTGGCCGCTGACGACGACGTATGTACACCAGGCGCTCGGACAGACGCTGGCGATGGCAGGCGTTGTGCTCCTGCTCCAATTTTCGGCCTGCCTGATCGGGAACCTCGCCGGCGGCATGCTGTTCGACCGCTGGAGCGGGCGCAAGACGATGATCCTCGCCGTGCTCACGTCGATCGTGCTCCTGATCCTGATGGGCTCGACGACCAACTTTTACCTCTACATGGCGCTGCAGACCCTGCTTGGCTTTTGCAACGGCATCTACTGGCCGATCCAGCGCGCCGTCGCTTTGGCGGTGTGGCCGGAGGGCGGCCGCCGTGCCGTCAACATTATATACGTGGCAAACAACCTCGGGGTTGCAGTCGGCGCGGCATCGGGCGGACTTTTAGCATCGCTTTCCTTCTCCTACGCCTTCTGGGGCAACGCGCTGACTTATGTGTTCTTCTTGATCTTGTTCATGTCGGTCGTCAAAGATCATCACATGAAGCTGGCGCAGCAGCCGCGCAAGGACGATCCGTCCGCATCCGAGTCAAACGAGACCGCGAAGCTGGGTCCCGAGCGGGTGCCGGCGCAGGTCTGGGTGACGCTGGGCATGCTTGTCCTTGGCCTCACCATCCTGGTCGTCGCCTATATTCAGTGGCAGACAACTATTCCTACGTACATCCAGCTCTTAGGTTTCTCCATGCCGGCATATTCTTTCCTCTGGACGGTCAACGGATTTGTGATCGTGGCGATGCAGCCGGTGCTGGCGTGGGCGATCAAGCGTTTCAACTTGAGCCTGTACGCGCAGATCGTCATCGGCGCCTTGTGGTTTGTGCTGGCGATGCTGCTCGTCACCTACTCCGTCTCCTACGCTGCGCTGGTCGTCGGCATGATGATCCTGACCATCGGCGAAATGCTGGTCTGGCCAGGCGTCCCGTCGTTGGCGAGCGAGCTGGCCGTGCGTGGACGCGAAGGCCTGTTCCAAGGCATTGCGATGAGCGGCCAGTCGATCGGGCGGATGATCGGCCCTCTGCTCGGCGCGTTTCTCTATGAACAGTTGGCGCCAAGCGGCCTGTTGATCTCGATGACTGCGCTGTGCGGCGTTGCGGTGCTCTGCTTTGCCCTGCACAAGAAGACCTTCCGCAAACGATCAAACAACGTCGGCCTCTCCGCCTGATCGGGGAAAAAAAGGGAAGCGATCGATCGCTTCCCTTTTGTTATGAAGGTGAGTGTTCGCTGTGCAGCGCCTGCTCTTTTTCCAGACGGTACTCTTCTTCGCGTTTGCGCAAGATCTCGTTGTCGAGGTCATAGCGGTTCGCCGGATGCTCGCGGCACTCGTCGGAGCAGGAGCGGCGATGGGTGACCTCGCACTCCTCGCAGCAGACGTGCTGCAAGTGGCAGAACGGGTTGGCGCAGTTCACATAGCGGTCTTCCGGCTTGCCGCAGTGGTGGCAATGGGCGATCACTTTGTCTTCTTTTTGGTTGATCGGCACGGCGATGCGTTCGTCAAACACATAGCATTTGCCTTCAAAGAGGTCGCCTTGCACTTCCGGGTCTTTGGAGTATTTGATGATCCCGCCCTCAAGCTGGTTGACGTCTTGGAAGCCTTCCTGCAGCATGAAGCCGGAGAATTTCTCGCAGCGGATGCCGCCGGTGCAGTACATCAGGATCTTCTTGTCCTTGTGCTCCGCCAAGTTCTGGCGCACCCATTCCGGGAACTCCTTGGTCGTCTTCACTTCCGGACGCAATGCGCCTTTGAAATGGCCGATGTCATACTCGTAGTCGTTGCGGCCGTCGATGACGATCACATCATCGCGCTCCAGCGCTTCCTTCCATTCCTTCGGCTTCAGATGGCGGCCGGTCACCTGGCTCGGATCGACGTCGTCTTCGAGACGCCAGGTCACGATCTCCTTGCGGGCCCGCACGAACATCTTGCGGAACACATGGTGCTCCGCCGGGTCGATTTTGAACTCGACGTCGCTAAAGCGCGGATCGCTGGTCAACTGCTTCATGTATGCTTCCGTCTGCGCCACCGTGCCGGACACGGTGCCGTTGAGGCCTTCCTTGGCGATCAGCACGCGGCCGCGCAGACCGTTCTCTTTGCACCAGGCGAGGTGTTCAGCTGCGAACTCCTCCGGATTGTCGATATGGACGTATTTATAAAAGAGCAGGACCCGATAAGGTTGTTTTTCTTGCTGTTCTGTCATCAGCTGTTCCTCCTATCTCCAATCAAAATCAAAATGAAATCGGCAAAATCACGTCGATCGTTGTACCCTTGTTCTCAACGCTGTCTATTTTGACGGCGCCCTGGTGGTATTTGATGATCTTAAACGATACCAACAACCCCAGGCCGGTCCCTTTGTCCTTGGTCGTGTAAAAAGGTTCGCCCAGACGTTCCAGCATCTCGCCCGGAATGCCTTTGCCCTCGTCGACAAAACGAAAGACAAGCTTAGTTTGATCTTGCCGGAATACCTTTATGAATACTTTTCCGCCTTCAGCCATCGCTTCGACCGCATTTTTCAAGAGGTTGAGAAAAACCTGCTTGATCTGCGTCTCTTCGCATTTTACCATAGGAAGGTTGTCTTCGAACTCCGAGAAAATTTGAACATTGTGTAGCAAAGCTTCCGGGCCAAACAAAGCGGTCACATCTTCGACCAGCGTCTGCGGCTGTTTCAGCCGGTAGTGGTCCGCTTGCGGCTTGCCGAGCATCAGCAGTTCGGTGACGATAAAGTTGATGCGGTCGAGCTCCTCGAGCATGATGCCGTAGTAAAGGCTGTGCTTGGACGACTTGTCCTCGTTCATCAGCTGGACAAAGCCGCGCAAAGAGGCCAGCGGATTGCGGATCTCGTGTGCCACTCCGGCAGCCAGCTCGCCGATCAGGGAGAGTTTCTCCGTATTGCGCAGCAGATCTTCCGTCTTCCTGCGCTCGCTGATGTCGCGCAGGATGTTGGCATAGGCGACCACATTGCCGTCCTGGTCGCGGATCGGCGAATAGGAGATCGACACGTCGACCAGCCGCCCGTCCTTGCGTTTGCGCACCGTTTCAAAGCTGGAGATGTCGCCGCCGCTGCGCACATGGCGGTGCATCGCCTGCACCTCTTCGAGGTAGTCGTCACTGGGCAGGGTCTGCACGCGCTTGTTCAACTGCTCTTCGATCGTGTAGCCGAAGATGGCCTCCGAAGCCTTGTTGACGTGCACCAGGTTGCCGTCCAAGTCAAAGACGCCGATCGCGTCGGTCGTGTGGTTGATAAACGATTCCAGATATTCTTTCGCCGTGCGCGACTGCTCTTCCGCCCGCAGCGCCCGCGAGTATAAGATCGATGTCATAAAGCCCAGCAGAATCGCCAGCACCCCTGCGCCCGACAAGACGAGCAGGGAGTTCTGCAAATAGCCGTAGACGATAATAAACAACAATAAGAAAGCGAGTCCAATAGGAATGACTTTGGATTGGATATTGAATTTCAACATTCCATTCACCCAATTTTCACTATGATTGGTAAACAATACTTAAATAATAGCATAAAATCGACAAAAAAGCCCCAATTGCTTGTCGGCAACTGAGGCTTTTTGTCAGGATCCTACTTATTTTGTCGCTGTGAATTCCGGCGCTTTGCGGTGCTGGGTCGCCTGCTCATACGCATACGCCAGCTTGAACAGCAAGGGTTCGCTGTACGCTCCGGCGGAGAAGGTGACGCCGACCGGTTCGCCTGTCGGGGCGTACCCGGCAGGAATGGTGATCGACGGGTATCCGGCGATGGCCGGGTACATCGCGCCCCAGTTGTTCGGAGCGATCCAGGCATCGAGTTGGTGCTCGGCCATCATCGCGTCGAGACCGGCATCTTTCGCCCAGTAGAGGTCACGTTCGCGGGAGAGGATGTAGTCCGGCTCGATCAGCGTGCCGCTGGTCGCTTCCGCTTCGAGCAGATGGGCTTGTCCGTATTTCAGCATCCGCTTCGGGTCAGCGTCGTTGAAGAGGATCAGTTCACGCAAGGAGCGGACCGAGGCGGCCGGGCCCAATTTTTTCAGATAGGCGTTGAGGTCGGACTTGAACTCGTGGAAAAACGTCTTCGAAGCGCTCCAGTCCTGATCGAAGTTGGGCAGCTCCACTTCGAACACGTCCGCACCCAGTTCGCGCAGCACGTCCACCGCTGCTTCGATCAGCGCTTTTTTCTCCGCAGGCAGTTCGTATTTGGTCATGATGTGGGTGGCCACGCCCAAGCGCAGTCCTTTCAGGCTGCCCTTTTGGAGGAACTTGGTGTAGTCGTGCTGCGCGGCTTCCTGCGATGTGCCGGTGATCGGGTCGTTTGCGTCCACGCCGGTCAGCGCGTTCAGCAAGATCGCCGCATCGCGCACAGTCCGCGCCATCGGCCCGGCCATGTCCTGGCTGTGCGCGAGCGGGATGATGCCGCTGCGGGAGATCAGGCCCAAAGTCGGCTTCAGACCGACGATCGAGTTCTGGGAGGCTGGCGACAGGATCGAGCCGGACGTTTCCGTGCCGACCGCCACAGCCGTCAAGTTCGCGCCAACCGCAACGCCGGAACCTGCGGAGGAACCGCCGGTCATGAACTCAGCGCCGTACGGGTTGAGCGACTGGCCGCCGCGCGACGAATAGCCGGTTGGCATGTTCTCTGCCATGAAGTTCGCCCATTCTGTCATGTTTGTTTTCCCGAGCAGCACCGCGCCGGCTGCACGCAGCTGTTTCGCGACAAACGAGTCTTGCGGCGCAATTGAATTCGCCAAGGCGAGCGACCCAGCCGACGTGTGCATTTTGTCGCCGGTGTCGATGTTGTCTTTGAGCAGCACCGGAATCCCGTGCATGAGGCCGCGCGGGCCGTTTTGCTTGCGCTCCGCATCGAGCGCTTCGGCGATCTGCAGCGCGTCCGGGTTGATCTCCAGCACCGATTTTAACGCCGGACCCTGTTGGTCATAGTCGGCGATGCGGCAAAGGTACATCAGCACGAGGTCGCGGGAGGTGATCTTTCCTTCCTCCATCGCTTGCTGCATGTCTTCAATCGTCGCTTCGATCAGCCAGGATGCGCTGAGTTGTTGCAGTCTCGGATTTTTCACAGAAGTTGTCTCCTACCTTTTCTAAATTCTTTAGTTAGATAAAGTATAGTTCCCTTGACATTTTCTCGTCAACTTGCATATACTGTGAGTGTAGAACACAAGTGAATAGCGTCCTCAAAGGGGAGTAGCTGTTACAACAAAAGTCGTCAGTTCGGGACTCTGTCCTCGGCTTTGTTGGCAACGTTTGATTACCACGTTGTTTGCAAGACCTTTGCCATCATCATTGATTTTGGTAAAGGTCTTTTCTGTGTAATAGGACCACAACTCTGGCGACCTTTACCAAGTCATTACGGTGAGGGTCGCTTTTCATTTGGGATATCCTATGAATGAGGAGTGGTATAGCTATGGAATTCTTCTCGGTTGAATTTTTCTCCGCACTGTTATCGATCATCATCATCGACCTGGTGCTGGCAGGTGACAACGCCATCGTGATCGGGCTGGCAGCCCGCAACCTGCCGAAAGAACTGCAAAAGAAAACGATCATCTGGGGCACGGTCGGCGCGATCGTCATCCGCGCCGTCGCCACGCTGCTCGTCGTCTGGCTCTTGGAGATCCCGGGCCTGCTGCTCGGCGGCGGTCTGATCCTGCTCTGGATCGCCTACAAGCTGCTGACCGAAGAAAAAGAGCATGACGTCAAGCCGAGCCAAAACCTGTGGGGCGCGATCCGCACGATCATCATCGCCGATGCGGTGATGGGTCTCGACAACGTGCTGGCCGTAGCCGGCGCTGCACACGGCGACTGGGTGCTCGTCATCCTCGGCCTGCTGATCTCCGTGCCGATCGTCGTCTGGGGCTCCACCGTGATCTTGAAACTGATCGAGCGCTTCCAGTGGATCATCTTCATCGGTGCAGGCGTGCTGGCCTACACCGCAGCGAAGATGATCGTCGACGAGCCGTTCCTGTCCGGCTTCTTCGACAACTCGTGGATCAAATGGGCGGTGATCGCCGTCTCCGTGGTCGGCATTCTCGGTGCAGGTTACCTCAAAAAAAACCGCACCGGTAAAGCTGCCGTCACTAATCATTAATATGCAAAACCACCTCGGTTGGTCCGAGGTGGTTTTGTTTTTAGGATTGCATAAATTGCAGCCCGTCGGCGAGCGCGGTCAGTTTCTTCCCGCGTTCGGTGTATTTGGCGAGGTGGTCGCGGAGCTGGCCCGGGTCTTTCTGCATCAGCTCCGTCGTGCGCTGCACGAAGTTAAAGTTCAGGCAGCCCGACAGCCAGAGCAGCGCCGGGAAGCGTGCATAATCATCGGCGTCCAGCAGCTCATGGGCGCGGTAGCCGTACATCAGCGCCTGCGCGAGATCGCCCGACACGCTGTGCGACTGGATGCCTTCGTTGCGCGAATACCATTTCATCAGCCAGGCGAGGTCCTGCACGCGGTCGGAGTAGGAGATGTGTTCAAAATCGATGATGCCGGTGATCCGTTGACCCTGTTCATCCCAGAGGACGTTGATGGCGTTGATGTCGGATGTGATAATCACGTGATCCAGCTCCGACGGGTCGCGGTGCGCTTCTTTGATCATCGCCTCCGCCTGGTCGAGGTAGGCGTCAAGCAGCGCCAAGTCCTCGGTCGCCAACTGCCCCTCCTGCGCCAAATCCATCGTATTCAACATGTAGGTGTCAAGCAGCGCCCCCCGCTCTTCCGGCTGCGTGAACTTGTCCCGCTCGCTGCGCAGGGAGTTCAGCGTCTCGAGGTAGTTGTCGGTGTGGATCATCCGCGGCAGAACGTCCGACTTGAACCCGTTCGACGCATCGTGATAACGCCGCGCCATCTCCCCCATCCGAAACGCCGTCTCCATCGTCATCGCTGTGATGTGGATGCCGTCCAGCCATTCGAACAGCACAACGCGGCGCAAAATGCCCCCATCGTCCTGCACGGTGACAAAAGCCTCCCCGTTCACCGGCGGCACCCGGCGCATAAACGGAATGCCCTGCCCGGTCAGATGGTCCACGTAGCGCATCTGCTCCCGCAGCACCTCATCGGACAGATTGACAAACGGCGACCCGTCCTCCTGCGACCTTACCTCCGCCAGAAAACGCATCCCGTACGCCTTGCCTTCCGCCGCGATCTTATAGTGCAGATCTCCATGCCAATTGTCGGGCAGCTCTCTGCGCACCACCAGCGTGGCTGGGTCGAGGCCAAAGCCCTGCAGAGCCTCCCGGATAAAATCAAACTTGTCGCTCATGACGACATTCCCCCTTCCCGAAAACGAGTTGTCGTGTTATAACATTGTAAAACCTTGGGAGGGACACGGCAATGACCAATTTGCAACGAGTATCCCGCGAACAGATCGCGGAAGTGGCCGCGCACATCGCCCCGCTGAACGCGCAGCGTGAACATCACGTGGCGTGGCTTGGGATGAGTGCGGCGCAGATCGAAAAGGAACTCCTCGAGCTGCCCTACATCCCGTTTGAAGACTGCTTCCTGCAGGCGGTGGAAGACGGGAGAGTCGTCGGCGTCATCGGCTATTACGGCTTCCCGGAGCGCGGGCATGTGCGTCCGCTGGGGCCATACATCACACATGACGACTACCACCGTGTCGCCCAACTGCTGTGGGACGAGCTGCTGACCCTCGTGCCGGAGAACGTCAACCTCGCCCGCGTGGCGCTCGATGTGAAAAATGAGCAGGGCGTGGCGTTTTACGAGGCCGGACTGGGCTTTGCCGAATACAACGCCGAAGCGATGCTGAAGATGGAGCGCTCCGACTACAACCCGTCTTCTAGACCGCTCCCGGAAGGCATCGTGATCGAAGCGTACCGCCCGGAGCACTGGGACGATTTTAAAGCCCTGCACTTCGGGTCTGGCTATTACACCGCCGAAGAGATCGTCAACCTGACCACCAAAGGCAACCCGCTGTTCATCCTGCGTAATGGCGACCAGTTCGAAGGCTACGGCCAGGTCCTGCAGCTGGTCGGCTCGTTTGACATCGCCTTTCTCCAAGTCCGCGCCGAGTCGCGCGGCAAAGGCTACGGCTCCCTGCTGATCGACGCCATGCTGCACTGGGGCTTCGCGCAGCAGCAGAACACCCGCGCCGAGATCTCCGTCCGCCTGAACAACGAAGGCGCACGCAAGCTGTACGAGCGCTGCGGCTTCGCAGAAGAGCTGGTGATCCGCGCCTTGGAAAAAACGATCTGAGCTAAGAGCTGTAAGCAAAAAAAGACCCGGCGCGAGTACCGGGTCTTTTGCATGTGTTTGCAATTAGTTGGTGATCTCCGCCGCCGTGTCGAGCGCGACTTTGATCATTTGGTTGAAGGTCAGTTGGCGTTCTTCAGACGTCGTCTCTTCCCCGGTGATCAGGTGGTCAGAAACGGTGAGGATCGCCAGCGCTTTGCGGTTAAACTTCGCCGCCAGCGTGTACAGCGCCGCTGTTTCCATCTCCACAGCCAGCACGTTGTACGAAGCCATCATGTTGATCACGTCGCGGGTGTCGTTGTAGAACGTGTCGGACGTAAAGACGTTGCCGACCGCCACCGGCATGTTTTCTTTCTTGGCGTTTTCATACGCGCGGTACAGCAGGTCGAAGCTGGCGTTCGGCGCGTATTCGATGCCGCCGAAGCGGTGTCTGTTCACAGCAGAGTCGGTCGATGCGGCCATGGCGAGAATCATGTCGCGCACTTTGATGTCCTTCTGGTATGCGCCGCAGGTGCCGACGCGGATCAGGTTCTGCACGCCGTAGCCGTTGATCAGCTCATGCGCGTAGATCGAGATCGACGGAATGCCCATCCCGGTGCCTTGCACGGAGATGCGCTTGCCTTTGTACGTGCCGGTGAAGCCGTACATGCCGCGCACTTCGTTGTACAGCTCCGCCCCTTCCAGGAACGTTTCCGCGATGTATTTCGCCCGCAGCGGGTCGCCCGGCAGCAAAATCGTTTCGGCGATCTGTCCTTCTTTCGCCCCGATATGTACAGTCATGTTGTAAATCCTCCCGTCAATGTTGTTCTGGCTTTAGAAAAATATGTCTCGTTCTAATCTACCACACAGGGCAGACCATTGATACATCGTATGCGCAGAATGCAAAAAACCCCGCCATGAAAGCGGGGTTTTTATAAAACCTACGGCCAGTAGTAGCCTGCTGCGCCGTAAGACGGATATTCTACGCGGCTGTCCACGTGGGTGAAGGTGCTGTAGATGATGACGCCGGAGAAACCGGAGGATTTCGCGATGTTCGCAACGCCCGTCGGGGAGTACCCGTTGATTACGATATCGGAAGCGATGCCGTAGGTGTGCTGGGAGTTGGAAGCGCCGCCCACTGCCGCGTTGTGCGAGATGGAGCGGAAGCCGGAGTTAACGGTGATTGCGTTGTTGCCCGCTTTTTTGCGAACAGCTTCCAGCTTGTACATCATGCGGCGAACGTTTGCTTTAACGGTGGTTGCGCCAACGTTACCGCCGGAGAAACCGCTGCCATCTTTGGAATAGAATTCGCTGAATTCGAAGTTCAGGGTCGAACCGTCGCCAGCGTCTTCCAGAGCGTTCAGTTTGGATTGCGTAGCCGGACCAACGATCCCGTCAGCAGTCAGGCCGTACGCGCGTTGGAAGCGGATAACCGCTGCCTTGGTGCCCGGACCAAATGCACCATCGGTTGCCACGTAGGTTTTCGCAGCGCCGTCAGCTGCCCAACCGGCAACACGAATTTGGAGTTCTTTTACGTCTGCACCGGATGCGCCCTCAGACAGGGTGCGGGTCCAGGTGTAAGCGGATGCGTCGCCCGTGCTGAGAACCGGAACGATCACTGCCATTGCCAGCATTGCTGCTGCGATTTTGGTCATGATTTTCATTACATCTCTCCCTTTCTAGTCTACGATATAAGCGGGTCCGAATTATCGTTCCCTTGGGAATAGTCTACTAGATTATAATATAATATGCAAGAATTTTTAGTAAAAGTTTGATTAATTATTCTATAAGTTACTGAAATTTCATCTGACTTGTCTAGAGCAGTCTCTAAATTAAACAAACCCGCCCTGAATAGGGCGGGTTTGTTTGGACGATCCGCTGAGTATGCAAAATAGCGCCGTGCTACATATCCTGTACTAGCAAGGACAAGGAGGTGACCGTCTCTTGACTCCGAAGGAAAAGACGGCGGCGTACATCGCCCGCCGCCAAGCTGTAATCGAGCAGCTTGAGCAGCATTTGGACAAAGTCCCCCCGGCCCAGCGCCCTGTGCAGCAAACGGTGCTGCGCCTTTTGAAAAAGCAGGTCGAGATTCTCTCGCAACAATAAAAAGAAGCTGTGCGTCGCGATGACGGCACAGCCTCTTTTTTGCAGCTTAGAACTCCAGCTTGGACTCGATGAACGCCTTCAGCTCGGCGATCGGCATGCGCACCTGCTCCATCGAATCGCGGTGGCGAACGGTCACTTGGCCGTCCTCTTGGGATTCGAAGTCGTAGGTGATGCAGAACGGGGTGCCGATCTCGTCGTGGCGGCGGTAGCGCTTGCCGATCGAACCGGCATCGTCGTAGTCGACCATGAAGTGCTTCGCGAGGTCGCCAAACACCGCTTGCGCCGGCTCAGCCAGCTTTTTGGAGAGCGGGAGGATCGCCGCTTTGAACGGTGCCAGCGCCGGGTGGAAGCGCAGCACGGTGCGGGAGTCGCCGCCTTCGAGCTGCTCTTCGTCGTACGCGTCGATCAGGAACGCCAAGGTCACGCGGTCTGCGCCGAGGGACGGCTCGATGACGTGCGGGATGAAGCGCTCGTTCGTTTCCGGGTCGAGGTAGTTGAAGTCTTCGCCGGAATGCTCCATGTGCTGCTTGAGGTCAAAGTTGGTGCGGTTCGCGATGCCCCACAGCTCGCCCCAGCCGAACGGGAACTTGTACTCGAAGTCGGTGGTCGCCGTCGAGTAGTGGGACAGTTCGTCTTGGTCATGGTCGCGCAGGCGGAGGTTGTCGTCCTTCACGCCGAGGCCGATCAGCCACTTGTGCGCGTATTCGCGCCAGTAGGAAAACCACTTGTCATCTTCGCCCGGCTTGAAGAAGAACTCCATCTCCAGCTGTTCGAATTCGCGGGTGCGGAACGTGAAGTTGCCCGGCGTGATCTCGTTGCGGAACGATTTGCCGACTTGGCAGATGCCGAAGGGCAGCTTTTTGCGCATCGTGCGCTGGACGTTCTTGAAGTTGACGAAGATGCCTTGCGCCGTTTCCGGGCGCAGGTAGATCTCGTTGGAAGACGATTCGGTAACGCCTTGGAACGTTTTGAACATCAGGTTGAACTGGCGGATGTCGGTGAAATCATGGCTGCCGCATTCGGAGCAGGCGATGTTGTGCTCTTTGATCAGGCCGGCCATCTCGTCGAAGGAGAGGCCGTCGACGATCATCTCGATGCCTTTTTCCTGCAGAGCGTCTTCGATCAGCTTGTCGGCGCGGTGGCGGGCTTTGCAGTTTTTGCAGTCGATCATCGGGTCGTTGAAGTTGCCGATGTGGCCGGACGCGACCCACGTCTTCGGGTTCATCAGGATCGCCGCGTCGAGGCCGACGTTGTAAGGGGATTCCTGCACGAACTTCTTCCACCATGCTTTCTTGACGTTGTTTTTCAGTTCCACGCCCAGCGGGCCGTAGTCCCAGGTGTTCGCGAGGCCGCCGTAGATCTCGGAGCCCGGGAAGATAAAGCCGCGGTGTTTGGCCAGCGCTACGACTTGTTCCATTGTGATGCTCATCGTTCATCATCCTCTTTCTTAAAGTCTAAAAATATAAAAAGCTCCCGTCCTCATAGGCACGGAATCATGCCTAGGGACGAGAGCGTTATGCACCCGCGGTTCCACCCTAGTTGATGCGGGAGCTGTATGTACTGCGCCGCATCCTCTTTTTTCGGTCAGGCAGCTCCGAATCGCCTTTTCCCTGCACCTTGCTCCGGGCTCGCACCATCTCCGGATCGCTGAATCAGTGGGCTGACAGGTACTATTCATTCCTCATCGCTGCTATTAACCACTATCTTATGCAAATGCTCCCCTGAAAGTCAAGGGTTCATTCACAGGGTGACCGATTTCTCTGCCAGCACCTTGCCGTCCTGATCATAAAACACAAACTTCACATTCCCGTGCGGCAAGTCGCTTTTTTTCAGCTTCAAAAGCGTCACTCGGTACGATGACATGTCGGCCGCCGCGCCTTTTGGTTGGGTGACATTGGCCAGTACGCTCACCTGTTGCCCCTGCTTCTCGATCCGCTCCACTTCCACCCAATATTCCTGAAATCCTTTGTGGCCCTGGGTTAGATAGACCCCGACCTCTTGATCAAATTCGATCTGCTTCAGCTCTGCGGGCGGAAACGGAGTTTCCTTCTGCCGCTCTTCAATCCCTGTCACATACGATGCCAGATCTTCTTTACTCGCTAACGGCACATATAGTGCGCCCGGGTCCGCTGTATCCTGAAACCAGACAGCACGGTCGACCCCATTTAACAAGATCTCAAATGGAACCTGCTCCCCTTGGTTCGAACACCCGCTCACAGTTGTCGCACACAGCAAAAACACAACGATCAAAAAACGTTTTCGTCTCACCACCTTCATCCCCCGCGAATCACCAAACATGCTTTGCCCCCATGACAGACACCCTTTCAAATTGATGACTCAAGCCCTCTTTGCCAGTCCCATCCTCGCCCAGACCCAATATGCCGCTGTGATCACCAGCGTCAGCCCGGCAGCCACGTAGAATCCCATCCGGAAGTCGGCCACCCGCAGGCTCATCCCGGCGAGCACCGCAATCGCCGCCAGTGTCAGGTACGCCCCCGGCCGCCCGAAGACCAGCGCGGAGTGGTGCGTCTCCTCCGTCTCCCTTTTCTTCAGCCAGACCAGATAGGTCAGCAGATTCAGCGCCCACATCGCAAAGGAAAAATACGATGACGCTGCGACCAGATAATGAAACAGCTTCGGCGGCAGCACAAACGACAGTCCCATGATCAAGAGCCCCGCCCCGCCGACGATCAGCCACGCGATGCGGTATAGCCCAAGCTTCCCCGATTTTTTCGCACAGAACTTGGGCGCTTCACCCGCTTCGGACAGCGAGACGAGCATCTGCATGCAGGCAAAATACGTCGCCGCCATCACCGAAAACGCCGCGATCAAGATGATCAGGTTCATCCCCGTCGAGGCCCAGCCCAGCCGCAGCGAGTCAAACGCCTGCACAAACGGCGACTCCTTCACATCGACCCCGCTCCACGGCGTGACAAACATCAGCACCGCCATCGCCGCGACATACAGAAAAATCACCGCGATCGCCATATACCACGTCGCCTTCGGAATGTCCCGCTCCGGGTCCCGCGCCTCCGTCCCGGCCATCGCGACCGCCCCGATGCCTGAGTAGCAGAAGATCACGATCAGCATCGACTCCAGCATCCCGCTCCAGCCTTTAGGAAACATCGCCCCAAAGCCCGCGATTGGCGACGGCGACACCAGCGCCTTGCCTGCCGTCAGTATTGCAAATCCCCCGAGCAGGATAAATGCCAGCAAGGCGCCGACCTTGACCACCGTCATCCACGTCTCGATCTTGCTGAAATTCTTCACGTCAAACGCGTTGATCCCGATCACGACCAGCATAAACACCGTCGCCAAAATCGCAAGCGGCATCCCCGGCAGCCAGTAGCGCGAGAAAATCCCCATCGCCAGCGCCTCCGAGCCCAAGCCTAAAATGCCCGATGCAAACGCCATCCAGCCCATCAAAAAGCCGCTGTACCGGCCCAGCATCTGCTCCGTATGCACCCGAAACGACCCCGGCACCACGCGGTTGACGGCGACCGATGTCATCGCCCCCAGCACCTGCATCATCACCAAGCCCCCGAGCAGAAACGCCAGCACCACCGACGGCCCGGCCTGCTGCACCGCCAACCCCGACCCAAGCAAAAATCCAGCGCCCACCACCCCGCCGATCCCGACGCCGGCCAAGCTAAACGCGCTGATCCCTTTTAAATGTTTCGGCTGCCTCTCCCGCTCCCCTGTGAAGACGCGCGCCTTCCGTTGCTTCAGCATGTTCCAATCCCCTTCAGCCGTTTTTCTTACTATGAGGTTCCCTCAGGAAAAACATGCCTACTCATTCCCCCTTCTTTCCTGTATCTTGGAATCACAAAGGAGTGATCGTCATGAACTTCCCCAACATCCTGACCCGCGAAGAGGAGCTTCGCGAACTGCTTGGCCAGCCCAGCGCCCTCGTACAGAACAAAGTGGTAGACCATCTCGACACGCACATCCGCGACTTCCTTGCCAAGTCGCCATTTGTTCTCATCTCCACCGCCGACGCTGAGGGCTGCTGTGACGTGTCGCCGCGCGGTGACCAGCCCGGATTTGTCACTGTGCTTAATGACAATCGCCTGCTCATCCCCGAACGCCCGGGCAACAAGCGGGCCGATACGCTGCGCAACATTCTGGCGACCGGCCAGATCGGCCTGCTCTTTCTCATCCCCGGCCTCGAAGAGACGCTGCGCGTCAACGGACGCGCCTGCATCGTGCAAGATGAGGAGCTCTTGAAAGGTCTCGAAGCGAACGGAAAAGCCCCGCTTCTCGCCATCGGCGTCGAAGTGGAAGAGGCATTCGTCCACTGCGCCAAAGCCTTGAAACGCTCCAAGCTCTGGCAGCCCGACACCTGGCTCCCATCGGAAGAACTGCCCGTCCCGGCACGGATACTCGCCGCCCACGTCAACCTCCCCGACGTCAACGAGCAGAAAATCACCGCAGCTCTCCAAGACAGCTACACCAATCGCCTTTACTAAAACACCTCAAAAAAGCCTCCACAAGCAGTCCGATCCGCGCGTCCCGACCACTCAGCCACATCGGCCACAAAAAAACAGGCACCCTGCAAGGGTGCCCGTCTCTACTTCTTCTCGTCATAAAATACATGCCGTACCGTCAGCCCGTCGCCAATTTCGATCAGCCCGTACGAAAACTGCGCCTGCCTGCGTTTATCGGTCGCCGAGCCCGGATTAAACAAAATCGTCCCGTCCTCCAGCACCTGATACAGCGGAAGATGCGAGTGACCAAATACGATCACATCCACCTTCTCCCCCGCAAACGCCGCCACCGCTCGCTGCTCCGTCGTCTTGCCTTTGCCGTCGCCGTGCACGAGGCCGATTTTGTATCCCCCAAGGGTCAGCACCTTCTGCCGCCCAAAACGAGCCGCAATCTCCGCCCCGTCCACATTCCCCGCGACGCCGTTCACCGGGGCAAACTGCTCAAACATCTCCACCACATCAAGCGTCTGCCAGTCTCCGGCATGCAAAATCAAGTCCACATCCCGCAGCCCTTCCACCAGCTTAGGCGGCACCTGCTTCGCCATCTTCGGCATGTGCGTGTCGGAAATCACGGCGATCTTCATCGCGGATCAGCCTTTCCAGTTGTCATTGAGGATCGAGTGCTGAATGTGATCCTGCCATTTCCCGTTGATGAACAGATTCTTGCGCTCCGTTCCTTCCTGCTCAAACCCGGCCTTCACCAGCACCCGGGACGAAGCCGGATTCTCCGGTGCGGTGCCGGCCTGCAGACGATGCAGGTTCAGATCTTCAAAGCCAAACTCCACCAGCAGCTTCAACGCTTCGGTCGTATAGCCTTTTCCATTGTGCTCCTCATCGAGCGAATACCCGACAAACGCGCTCTGGAACGGCCCGCGCATGATCATATGAATCCCAATATCGCCGATCAGCTGGTCATTCTCCTTCAAAAATACGCCGAAAAAGTAGCCTTGGTCTTTCACCCACTCCGCACGCATCTTCTCCAGATTGCGGCGTTGGTACTCCACCGTGTATTCATCATCGTCGCGAGTCGTTTCATACTGTCCCCAAAACGCGCGGTTCTTGACCATCAGCGCGGCAAACTCCTCCGCGTCGCTGACCTCAAAATTGCGGATGTACACGCGCTCCCCCACTTTTTTCGCACCAAAAGGAGCTTCCTCGCCCGCTTCAAACACAATCTCCTCACTCAAGACGGACATCGAGTAGTTCTCCAGATTATCCAGCCCGTGCAGATTGCGATTGTGATGCGCGATGATCTGTTCAGCGGTGAACACGCCATTATCGGTCGTCGAGTGTGCATCTTTCGCCACGATCACCTGATAGCCAAGCGTTGTCGCCCGACGCGTCGCCGTGTCGACACAGTAGTCCGTTTTGCAGCCGCAGACGACAAGCGTTTTCACCCCGTTTGCCGTCAAAAACGCATGCAGATCTGTGCCGTAAAACGCATCGGTCGCCTTCTTGCGAACCCGGCGTTCCGTCTCCAAAGGCGCGATCGCCGGATGCACCTGCCACCCGTCCGAGCCCGGCTCGCTCACGTCATCATCCTGCACAAACACGACCGGCACGCCGGCCGCCCGTGCCCGCTCCAGCAGCCCGGCGATGTTTTTCAACACCCGTTCCGGTTCAAACACTTTTTCCACCAGCGCAGTTTGCGCGTCAATCACAACCAAAGCCATGTTCCCCATCAAGCAACTTCCTCCTCAGTACTGACTCACACACGCGTGCCAGCTCGTTCTCTCTCCAAACAGTCCCCAGCCCGTAAACGGCCGTCACCTGTCAATCAAAGCGTTTTACGCTCCGACCCGCTCCAGCAACTCCTGCAGCAGCCCGACCGTCTCGTGCGACCCGCGCTGCGGGTCGGACGTCACGACCAGCGTCAGATCCTGTCCGGGCAGAATGCGCAGATATTGCCCGGCCGCACCGGCCGCCATAAATCCTTCCTCCGCCACCCACCACGCATATCCATACGTGCCAAAGCGCGGATCATGCCCGCTCTGCGCCATCGTCGCCTGCTCTACCCAAGCTTCCGGGACCACCTGCTTCCCGTCCCAGCGGCCCTTTTGCAAAAACAGCCGCCCGAGCTTGGCCAAGTCGCCGGTCGTCATCTTCAACCCCGTCGAGCCGTTCGAATGTCCCTGCGGATCACACGGCCAGAAGCACGTCTCGATCCCCAGCGGCCCAAACAGTTTTTCCTCCGCATATTTCAAGGCATTGCGCCCGGTCACTTTCGTCAAAATCACAGAGAGCAAATGCATGTCCACGGCCTTATAGCGGAACCCCTTCTCCGCGTCGACCCGCTGGCGCAGCATCACATCGGTCCAGTTCGGCTCCGTCCCCAGCAGCTCGGGAATCTGCCTATCGTCAAAATCAATCCCCGACGTCATCGTCAGCAGCTCCCGCAGCGTCACGTCCGCCTCATAGCCCGGAAAAAACTCCGCGACAGGCTGCTCCACACTCCGCAAATACCCCTCCGCCATCGCGATGCCAATCAGTGTTGTTGTCACCACTTTCGTCATCGACCGCAGTTCGCGCAACACGTCAGCCTCGGTGCCTTCCTCATACCACTCCAGCACCGTTTCCCCGCCGCGCACCGCCAGCATGCTCGTAACCCCCGGATACGTCATGGTCATCTCCTCTTCCCCCGTCTTTTCAGAAGATTATGAACGGTGTTATCTATGGTAGTTATTTACACCCCGGCACTTACAAATCCCTTCTCTTGCACTTAAAAACTAAAATTGTCCGGGTCCGATCCAAACCGCTGCTCCCGGTTCAATCCGTCCAGTGTCGCCATGTCTTCCGCCGACAGCTCAAAATCAAACAGCTGCGCATTCTCGATCACCCGTTCCCGGCGCACCGATTTCGGAATCGTCACCACGCCATGCTGCAAGTCCCAGCGCAAAACGATCTGCGCCGGCGTCTTGCCGTACTTTTCCGCCAATTGCACGATGACCGGCTCATCGTTGACCCGCCCGCGCATGATCGGGCTCCACGCTTCAAACTGAATCCCTTCCTGCTTGCAAAACGCGAGCAGTTCTTTTTGCGTCAGGTAGGGGTGGTATTCGACTTGATTGACCATCGGCTTCACGTTCGCCGTCGCCATCAGGTCCTGCAGATGATGCACTTGAAAGTTCGAGACCCCGATCGCCCGCACCAGCCCATCCTTGTACAGCTTCTCCAGTGCGCGCCATGTTTCTTTGTACTTCTCCTTCACCGCCCAGTGGATCAGATACAAGTCCACATACTCCAAGCCCAGCTTCTGTCTGCTCTCTTCAAAAGCGGCCAGGGTCGTCTCATAGCCCTGTTCCGTGTTCCAGACTTTCGTGGTGATAAACAGCTCTTCACGCGCAATCCCCGAAGCCTGCACCGCGCGGCCAACGCCTTCTTCGTTGCGGTAGATCGCAGCGGTGTCGATGTGCCGGTATCCTGCTTCGAGTGCGTACCGGACCGAATTTTCCACCTCTTCGCCTTCCTGGGTCTTAAACACGCCAAGGCCCAGCCACGGCATGTGTACGCCATTGGCCAGCACAGTGGAGTCGTTGATGCTTTTGATCATATATGGATCGCCCTTTCTCTTGCGGTTTTTGGTACAATAGCCTTAGCATTCTCTAAATAGCAGGAGTGAAACTGATGGCACAAGAAACTGTCACCCCGTCCAAACCGGCTAAACCGGCCAAAGAAGCGCCCGTCTTCCCCACCCGCTGGCAGGAAGAGCGGCATTATGCAGGCCGCCAGTTTATCAAAGCAATCACGATCGTCATTGTGCTTGCGATCATCTTGTATATCACGCATTTCCTCTCCAGCGGGTTTACCCTGCTCTTCGCGTTTATCGGCCTGATCCTGTTCCTGGCGACGGCGACGTATTCGGTGGGGCATTTTGTCCGCTATTTGATTTTCAAGTCCAGAGGGCAATAGACAAAAAGGCAGCCGGTGTGGCTGCCTTACTTCTTTTCTGCATAGAGCTTCTTGACGCGTTCCACTTCGGCGCCCATCTGGCCGGAGATCGTCAGGAAATACATGTGAAAGTCGCCGCGCAACGACCACACCGGGTGGCCAAACGTCGCGGGCTTGTTGCCTTCGATGAAAAAGTGCGAGAACCAGGCCAAGCCGTATGCGATCACCGGAATCAGCAAGAGCAGCCACCACTTGCCCGTAAATCCGGTCAGGATCAACAGCAGGAACACAAAGCTCGTCCCCACTGCATGCCACAGGCGTGTGGCCAGCTTGGAATGCTGCAGCACGTAAAACGGCCAAAACTCCCGATACGAACGAAATTCCACGGTTCCTCACCTCAAATCGAATCATTCGGCCAATCGCCATTCTCTCTACCCATTTTCTCATAAAACTGCTGTGCGCGGTATGAAAAAAAGTGGAGGTTTCCCTCCACTAAGCACTTACCCCAGGCGAACATTTCCCCGAAAGAACAGACCCAGATAAATTTTAAGCTGTTCAAAGCTGGTCACCGTCTCGATCGCCTCAATATGGCCGGAGCTATGAATCAAAAAGACGGTTGGTACTGCTTGTACCATGTAGCTCTGAAACAGCTCATCAGACTTTACATGGTGCGTCGCCGGGTTCAGTGGTTTATCAAACGAAAGCGATGCTTTTGAAACGGTGATCGTGCGCAGATCATATACCTTTTGCAATTCATGCAGCTTCGGCAAAATCGCATCACAGATGCTGCAAGTTCCGCTGACGAACATGAGCAATGTATACGCAGTATTGGGTTCGGCCAAGCGAATCATGTCACCATCTTGATTCTGCTCGCGGAAGGACGGCGCCTTTTCGCCCACTTTTAACGTGGCATTTTCGATTTGTTGACCTGTAATGCGGAAGCGGTTCATAAATTCAGCTGTCATCCTGGCTAAGAAGTAAATGATGATGCATTGGACGATAACGACAACCCACAACGCAATATTGGATACCAGCATCGCAGTTCCCATACTTACACCCCTTTAATAAGCTCAGTTTTTAACGACTTCCGTATCAAGAGCAGCTTGCTTGCCGCCGACCAGATCACCAGTGTCACGAGCGCTTCAAATATCGTGAGGAAGTACGACGCATTGATGATGTCCCCCCATGGTTGCCCATGAAACGCCGCTTCAAAATTGCCCAGCGTGGTATTCGTTGTCATGATCACCGATGAGCAGGCGATCAAGAGAACATTGCGAATGATCAGACCCCAGGAGAGCTGGTGGTTGCCAACGATCCCTCCGCACCCGCAGCTTATCTCCGTCCGGCCCTTTAGAAGATTCATGCTGACCGCGATACTGTACATTGCAAGCAGAATCGCAGAGAGCATGCCCGCAACTGGCAGAAAGATGCCCAGATACAGAAGTGCAGCGGTCAAAAGCTGAAGTCCTACTTCGATAGCTGAAAAATACGGGACGATCCGGTCTGGCAAAATTCGATAATCTCGAATGATAGACTTGTGTTCCTCATACTTTCTGATCTTCTCCAGAAAAGAGCTTACAAAAATGGTGCCTAACAAGATACGCAAGAACCAGATCATCTCTTCCACGGGAACTCTCCTCTCTGAACCATTACCATTACTTTTACCGGTACCACTCGGCTTGCAGTTCAAACATTTCTCGGTAAACGCCATTTCTTTCGATTAATTCCTGGTGCGTCCCAACCTCGGCCACCTTTCCTGCTTGCATGACGACGATACGATCCGCCAGTTTGGCAGCAGCCATGCGATGCGAAATAAAAATGGTCGTACGGTTGCGAGTGAGCTTTTCGAACTCTTTGTAAATCTCCATTTCCGCATACGGGTCGAGTGCAGCTGTCGGCTCATCGAGAATCATGATTTCGCTGTCTCGAAATAAAGCGCGCGCGAAAGCAATCTTCTGCCATTGGCCGCCGGACAACTCTTCTCCATCCGCCAACAAACGGCCTAATGCAGTATCGTAACCGTCTGCAAAATGTTGTACAAACTGATGCACCCCGGATTTTTCAGCCGCCGCGACTAGCAGCTCCCGGTCACGGTACTTTTGAATATCGCCAAATGCGATGTTATCGTGTGCAGAAAATGCGTATTTCGTAAAATCCTGAAAGACAACGGTCATCAGTTCCTGCAGGTTTTGCGGGCTGACCTCATGCAAAGAGACCCCGTCAATCGTGATGTTTCCCTCCCGGATCGGGTACAGGCCCAGCAGACATTTGATCAGGGTTGTTTTTCCTGAGCCATTGGTGCCGACGATCGCAATCTTCTCGCCTTTCTTGATCTGAAAAGACACATCTTTCAGCGCTTCGGCGTCGCTGTTCACATACCGGTACGACACGCTGTCAAACTCAATGCTGTCCTGAAACTGCACAGCTGCGGTCGGTGGCGATTCAGCAGCCGCAGCAGCGGCCGCTTCCGCAAAGGCAGGGTCGCCATATTCGATGAACTCATAAAAGTCTTGAATATAGAGCGTCTCCTCATAGATAGATCCGGTTAAATAACTGAGCTGTGTGAAGGAGTTCTGCACGTTTTGAATCATTTGTGTGATGGTATAGAAATCACCGACTTGCGTCACTTTGCTGTTCTTGCCAAACAGGATGAAGAAAGAAATGCCTGTGAAAAACAATGTCGTACCGGTTTGAAGACCGAAATCGATCCATTGTTGCTTTCTGGCCAACGTGAGAATCTGGCCGCTTACGATGCGGAAACGTTGCGACCACCTTTCATTCAGGTGATTGCTTAGATTGAAGATCTTAATTTCTTTGATCGAAGCTTTATCGGAAAAGAGGTTGGCGATGTAGCCGATCTCTCTTGAGTCACGCGACTGAAGATAGGAGACGAGATACCGGTTCTTGCTTAACTTCAGCTGTGTGATCGTAAGCGGAATAAAAACTACGATACAAAGCACCGCGAAGATCCAGTGCACCGAGATCAAGTACCCTATGACGGACAATAAAGTCACGATATGTTGAAAGATTTGGAACATGTTCATGATCGGATGTAGAAATTTACTGCTTACTGAACCCCGCACCCGATTCAGTTGATTGTAGAATTCCGGGATATCAAAGTAGCTAAGCGGACTTTTGGCCACCTTTTGATTGGTCAGAAACTTCAGGTCATGATCCAAATCAAATTCAAACTTTTTCATAAAATAAGCCTGGAACATTCGGATCAAATACGAGAACTGAGCCAGGCACAACTGCAGGATCAGGAGATAAAAGACTTGGTAGACTCCCGATTCACGGTCTTGAAAATAATGAATCAAATGATTGATCATGGCACCATATAACAAAGCGCTTACGAAAGGGGTAACCCCGTTATAAGCCGCTTGAATCAGCGAGAGCAGAAACCACAACTTCCCTTTTTTCCTGATAAAAGGGGAAATTTTGGCGATGTTTTTGATTGATTGGCCGAAGTTATTCAAGTTACTCGACTCCAATTGATCGGATAAAGTGCATGGCAGCAAGCGAAGAGGATCTTAGATCCTGAATCACTCCGCTGTCATCCAAGAAGATAAAAGTCGGAAACGAAAAGATGTACAGGTTCATCATCGTCTGTCTGGGAGCCGTGATGATCGGCACGACCGATTGGTATTTTTCAAGAAAGCTTTCAAACCCTGGTTCACCTTCGGTGAGCAGGACCATAAATCGGACCGTGCTCTGCGTTTCCAGCGCTTCGAGCACTTCTTCCAATTGGCTGTGGCAAGATGCGCATGTCGGCATCGAAGCCATGACAAGCAGCGGCTTGCCGGGCGGCTGGTTTGCTGCAGGCACATAGTCTCGAAGATTGATACCCAATGCAGGATGCCTGTTCTTTACTCCATGCTGGCTTTTCTGAGGCAGCAGCGCGATGGCGCTGTTATATTTCTTGAGCTGCAGAACCACCACCACAACAAGGATGATCCAAAAACAAATGTTGGCTGCTAACAAGATCACGAATGAACACCTCTCGTAACTTCTGAAATATGCACCTCACGGGTACGTACGAATTTGTTCCTTTGACTTCAGGCTCCAAGAGTTAAAGAGAGAGCACCTTCTAGAAGGTGCTCTTTTCCAGTTCGCAGTTATTGCACGCAGCAACCGGATTTATAGGAAGATCCGCATTCTTGGCCGGTGTAAATGTCGACTTTTACACACCATTTGTCTTCACCCGTGAGGTTGGAGGCCGGGTCTAATCCTTTGTAATTCAGACACTGCGAAAGCCATTCCACGTAGCAATTGCAGCTTACCCGCGTATCAACACACGTCGGGTTGGTCGGCAGCGTGCCATCCGGAGTAACCCCCATCAGCTTCGTAAACGAATTAAACATTTTCAAACCACCTCTGATAAATTATTTTTATTTCGGCGCCGTGTAAGACCGATTATAGTAGGGTGTTTTGACATGGTCAATATTATATAAACAAAATATAATTTAATTATTTTACATTGATTTTCCCGTATTTCATTGAATCAATTTCCAGAATTCGAGCCGTTTGATTATCAATAAAAAAACCTGAGTACGGTCGATTCCCGCACTCAGGTTTTTACATTTAACTCAAATCACATAATGCAGTCCATCGCCTAACTGTCCACCCATTTTCTCATAAAACCGCTGTGCGCGGCTATTCTCTTGATTCGTTTCCCATTGCATAATGGCAAATCCGTGCTCCCTCGTAAACGCCACACACGCCTTGAACAGCTTTTCCGCCACACCAGACCCGCGGTACGCTTCCAGCACGTACAGGTCGTTCATGGTCACGATGCGATCCGCCCGCAGCGTGCTGTAGGTGAAATACAGGGTCGCAAACCCCTGGTACACCCCGTCCTCTTCCGCCACGAGCTGGAGCCCGTTGTCGCCTTGGAGCAGCATCGCCTGCAGACGGTCCAGCTTTTCTGCCGCGGGTTCTGGCCGCTGATAGAAATCCACAATGTATTCGAGCATCATCTCCCGCAATGCGGTTTGATCTGCTGCTTGTGCCTTGCGTACTGCCATTCTACTCATCCCCTTTGTTTTCATACAGCGCCGGATTGTATCGTTGCGCCAAAAATCCGCTCGCCTGCTCCGGGTGAATCTCCGCGACGAGCAAGCCTTCTGCTCCCAGCGGCAAAGCGGCGATCCGCGTGCCGTCCGGGGCGATCAGCGAGGTGCTGGACGCTGCCTGATCTTCCAGCGCGTAGTTGACGCTGGCAAAATAGATCGTGTTCTCCATGCTCCGGCAGACCATCGCCCCTTCATAAAAAGCGGCCATGTCGCCAGCTTCGGCGGTGTCGGTATACTGCGGATGGAACACCACTTTTGCCCCGCGCACTGCCGCCCAGCGCACCGTCTCCGGGTAACGCCACGCTTCGTGGCAGGTCGCGATGCCAACCGGCACATCCTGCACGGTGAACACCTGCCGTTTTCCGTCCGGCCGGTAGTAAGGCTCTTCGGAGGGTGCGATCTGGTTTTTGGCCTGATAGCCAAGCACCTGTCCCGCTGCGTCGATCACCATGCCGACCAGCTGCCCGTCCCACTCCATCGACAGAACCACCGCTGTTTTGGCGTCTGCAGCAGCCTGGCGCACTTCCTCCAGCGCCGCTGCCTGCGCCTCTTGATCAACCGGGTCCACGTGCCGTCCCACGCCGCGCAGCCCAGGGACAAATGCCTCCGGAAAACACACCACGGCACAGCCCCGTTCGCCCGCCGCCCGAATCCACTTTTTCGCGCTCTCGACCGCGTCTTGGCGCGAAGCAGGAAACGTGGCCTGCACCAGTCCGAGTTTCATCGACGTCTCACCTCTGTTTTTCTTCTAGTTCGTGCCTTTCCGTTTACGTGCAAAGAACAGCAGACATCCGATGAGGACGAGCACCGCTCCGCCCCAAAGGTGGCGGTTGTCACATTCCAAATGTAGGGCGGAGTCAAGTTGATCACCGTCTCCATTCGGTTGGACGGCGACTTGATGGTGACTGCGAGGTACAGGAGGACTTTTTCCAGCCCCGCAAGACCGAGAAGCATATTACCGGACAGAATGAGCGTTCTTCCCAGCTTCCGCAATGAAGTCGACCTCCCAGCTTTGAATAGGAAAAAGTTTACACCCATTAGAGTCAGGTGTAAACAAAAAGGCATCAAATGCAGTTCGCACTTGATGCCTCGATGCTTTGGAAGCAACTCCTACCAGTGACCGTTGCCAGCCGGAGTGGTCCAGCCTTGGGGGTAGATCAGGTAGGTGGTGCCGTTGGAGTTGTCCAGCCATGCTTTTTCGAGCTGGGCGCGGTTGTAGGTGATCGTGACTGCTTCGTCACTGGCCGCAGCCGGGTCGTTGGTCAGGACGTTGCCTGCCGCATCGAAGCCGCGGATGACGAGCAGATGACCGTCGGTGCTGGGGATCGGCGAGTTGTCGAGCGCGCCTTTTTTGTAGGCGATCGAGGCGATGACCGGAACGCCTGCTGCCGTCCACTGCTGGACTTCTGCGAGCGAGCTCATGCGCACAACTTTGCCGTCCAACCCAAAACTCGACGCATACGCCGTGTTAAACGGCCAGTTGCCTGCACCGTCATAGCGGTAGTCCCACACGCCATCGACGACGGTCGGCACCGGGATGTTCCAAGCGCTGTTGCCGGTGACGTTCGCCCAGTAGGCCATGACCATCGACGTCGAAGTCGGCGAGCACCAGACTTCGCCGCCGTCCGGGAAGACCATCTGCGAACGCTTCGGCACGTCCAGCGCACTGGTCTGGCCGTTGCTCGGCACCACGCCAGCTTTGTCGGTGCCGTTGGAGAAGGTGATGCCGAACTTGCGCAGAGTCGGCGTGATAGCCGGATCGTTGGTGTACAGGTTGACGCGTGCTTTCACCGCCGTTGCCGATTTGTCGAGGATCAGCGTGTCGGTCGCGACATATCCGTCAGCGTCGCTTTGTCCAACGATGGAGTGGCGTTCGAATGGCTGGTTGCCTTCCATCCAGGCGCCGAGGGTGTACCATTTCGTCCACACGCCGTTGACCAGCGCGGACATCTCAATCTCCGTCCACGTCCCCGGCGGCGTGTTCGCCTGCCAGGAGGGGATCGCTTCGGTAAACGCCACCGGGATCACATCGGTCGTGTAGCTGCCGTAATAATACGCCCCGCCGTTGTAGCGGCCGAGCGAGTCAAAGCCTGCGTAGAGCTTCGTGCTGTCCAGTTGCAGCGCCGAAGCGCTGACTTTCGTGCCGTCGAGCTGCCCGCCGCTGAAGGAGAACGGAGACTGCCAATACGATTTGACGCTCGTTTCGACGCCAGATTTTTTAAGATTCAGATTATTCTCAGCCAGTGAAATGTTCATCGCAAGCAGCAAACACCCCACACCGAGCACTGCCGTTGCCATCATTTTTAAAAATTTGGATTGAAGCATATGACCACCCTTTCACATTTACTTTACACTACTTCATTATAAAACAAAAAGCCGGTGCTGTATGCACCGGCTTGGATTATTCACCCAATTTTTTCAATTCGGCTCCGAGAAATTCGGCGACCGCTTTCATCCCGTAGATGTCGGAAACTGCTTCCGCGTCGGAGTTGTAGTTGGTGTTGGTGTTGATGTCATAGGTGAAGATCTCCCCGTCGCGGTTGCGGATAAACTCGATGCCGGCTACGTTGATGCCGTTGGCGGCGAGCACCGCCGCGTATTTTTCGAGGATCGGGTCGTTGAAGTCCTTGAGGATCTGGAACTTCGGCTTGGCCGGCGTCTCAACACCTACCGGGCAGAACAGGTCGCCGATCTGGCACGCGTCGGCCGGGCAGAGCTCAAAGCCTTCCGAAGTGTCGACTTGCACCGCGTAGAGGAACTTGCCGCCGACAAATTCGCAGCGCGTGATGAACGGCTCCGGAGCCTGGATGTATTCCTGGATCAACGTGATGCCGTCGACCGGAACTTCGAAGTCCGGCGAGTTGAGGTATTGTTCGAGCGCTTCCACGGTGTGGAACAGTTGCACGCCGAGGCCTTTGCCGGCGCGGTTGTGTTTGGTGATGAACGGCTGACCTGCGAATTTCTTCGCCGCTTCGATGATGTTCTGCGTGCCGACAGCCGCGACCGTCTTCGGCGTGCGGACGCCGTGTGCGTTCAGGGCCATGTATTGGGCGACTTTGGAGACTTCCAGCTGCAGCGCGCGGGTGCCGTTAAACACGGTGCGGCCGTGCTGTTCCAGCCACGCCAGCACGCCCGAAGTAAACTCCGGCGCATAGCGGTGGTCGCGCGTGTGCGACGATGCGCTCATCCGCGAGTAAAACACCCCTTGCGGCGGTTCGGCCGACAGATCGACCAGCCCTTCGTCGAGGTGCCATTCTTCATACGGCAGCCCCAGCTCTTCCAAACGATTGGTCAGATGTACAGTCCACTCACTATTTTCATGGATCACATAAATTTTCGCCATGCGAATCCCCTTTTTCCAAGTTTTTCGATCATTATACCACTCTTTAGCGGGGTGAAGGAAGCACCGTTATTACAAACGGCGATTTCGCCGCTGAAACGGTTTTGTCCAAATTTGTGTCGAAATTGCGCCTCATCCACTCTTTGGTGTTTGTAATCGGTTACGAGCCGCACTAATGTTCCCATCCCGGTTCTAAAATCTTAATTCTACTTTTCAACGCATTGATAAGGGGGCCACTCCCTGCAAAACCTGTAAACCTCTTTTCGAAACTATATCTCCAATTAATAAACGCACTACTCATCCCTTTTAAGACTGAATCCAAATCAAGGTTTGTCTCTGGCACCTTTTCCTTCATAGCCATATCTGTTCCGCTCTGAATTATTAAAACATTATAAATAACTTCAATAACAGCCTTGCTTTCATCACTCAATCCTTTATAAAGCTTATCCAATTGATGAATGTTGGGAGCTGGTTTCTTGTTTTCAATCAAGTATATACATTTCAAATACAGTTCAATACTAAACGCGGCATTTGTAATAATTGGTGCGATATAAGTTCCAACATCATTAGTTTCAGACAATTTTTGATTTAATGCGTTTGATGCAGCCAGAAAGCTATTTGCAGTGTTATAAATATCCTTAGCCTCATATTTCATAGATCTGTCCTTCCTATATTCGATTAAAGTGATTTGAAATTTAGAAATAGATCGCCCTTTAAGATTCCGGACTCAGCAATCTATTTCTGCCGGATAAGAAATGGGACTAGCAATTGTGTTGTCCCATTTATTTGTAAGAAGCTCTTGATGGATTTAATCTAAAACATCTGTTTTATCGAGCCTTGCTTCCTTCTGCTTTTGATAAGCTCCGATCAGTTCGATTACATATTCATCACCAGAAAGTGGATAGTAATAATCCATAATGTCAGCACATGTTTGTGCCAGTCGGCTGAACAGGCGCTGTGTGACGATCAGGGCTGACCAGACTTCTTGGAGATCGTAGCGGGCGTAGGCGGTTTGTAGCTCTGTGAGCACGTCCGTCTCAGCCCACGTGTCCAAGAAGCGGCCACTGTGCCAGGTGTCAACTTCGGGGCGGCTGAGATGGGTGTGCCACTCGATCATTTTCAGCAAATGCCATTTCAAACCGGAATCACAGGCCATCTTACCCATCCACAGCTCGCCGCGCCCAAGTTTCTTCGCCGCCCATACTACATGGTAGAGAAAATCGTTCACGATTTGCGAAAACTCCGCTTCCGAAGGCATCCTTTGCCCTTTTTCCGCCACCATCCCCCTCGGGATGTCAGCTCCCAGACCTTCCTTGTCGACCAGAACCCAGTAGCCACGCCCCAAAACACCCGAAGCGGTGATCCCCTTCGGCCAGCCCCCTGCGACCATCTCATAAGGCAGCGGAATGAAATCCACATCCAGCCCGCCTTCAAACAGCACGCGGCGCTCGACCAACTCCCCGACTGCCGTGCCTTCCAGAAAAGTCAGCTTCGGCTCAGCCAGTTCCTGCAGCCACTCCGCCGATTCGATATATAGTTCCGGCCGCTTCGTGACGATGACCAGATCCAAATCAGACCACTCATCGGACGGTACATTCATTCGCGCCCGCGACCCGATGATCATTACTAGCCGGATGTCTTCTCGTGCTTCAGCCCATGGGGTTACGCGCTCTAGAAACATTTCATAGGTCATCTCTTCGCCCCCTCTCACCATTTGGAAATTTGAGGGATAGATTCTACACCGATGGGATGATTTCCTCTGACCGCGAATGCCCGGGAATTCGATTTGTTGCGCAATCCCAGGTGTTCGCTTATAATAAAGATACCAAGTAGGGCAAAGCGAAAAGGGTCCTGTGTGACCACCTGCTTCTTGTCTCAAGAGGATAGCTTGTCCAACCACCCATTTTATGGGTGTTTTTTTATGTTCAATTGGCATACTGTATACTACCGTCGCCGTATCAGTGAATTGTCATTTGCATGGCGTGCCGCAGAAACTGTGTGCTAACTGATACGGCATTACTCCTTTACAAAGATCAGATGTCGGGTACGATGTGCAACAGGTTTGAAAAAGTCATCCTGACCCCGTTCGAACTTCCGAAAAACAGCTCCCGAAATCATGTCAGCCACCTGCACAAGCGAATTTTGGCGCCAGTCTTTAAATTTAATATCTTTGATCGTGACCCCGAACTTTTTAGCCGTTTTTCGCATGTGTACCTTAAGTTGGTCTTGAAAAGCACTGTCGGAAGATCGATCTACAATGATTACCGAGTTTTCGAGGTGGACAGGTTCATCAGTTAGTAAAAGCTCTATCACTTTTTTGTAGAACTCCTTTTTACTTCCCGGCGCAAATTCTTTTCCAACTTGCTCCTTGTCGATGACAATTGCCCGAACATAGAATTCTCCTTGATCTATGACCTTCAAGAATCCGTGTTTGAGTTTATCCGGGATCGCTTTAAAATGAAACTCCTTATACCAATCCACGGTTTCCCGATACTTGGCCAGGAGACTGGCTACGGTTTCAGCATGCAAGGTCTCACGAAAACACACCATCGTTACAACAAAATGGCGACTGGACCCTTTGCCAAATTTGAATCCTGTACACCCCGACTCATCGACGAATACCAGCATATGACTTCCCCCGTTCTCCTACTCCAATCACCGTACAGCTTACTCTTCGTCATCCTCTTCTTCGGTTAACTCCATCGCTGCTTCTTCCGATTCCAGTACATCCTCGATATTTCCGTAACTTACTCGCGGCATTTCCTGCAACTGTTCCTCGGATACAGCAACTAAATCGCGGGCCAGTTCCATCAAGTAAGCTTGATACTCCCCCTTCACATTCACAGGTACGCCATGTTCAACTGCAATCCCGATTACAGGTTTCCCCAGATAAGTAAAATGGCTTTCAAAAAGAGAAGGCTCATCAACAAACAATTCGCTGACTCCCTGATCGCTTAACTTTCTGAGAATGCGATAATGACAGATCAGCACGTCATCCTCTCTTTTGGTGATGATAAGCAGCAGGTGATACGTTTTTCGCGCATCTGGCATTGCTTTTTTCCTTCCCCAGTGAAAGAGATGTACAATTCGCACCACCGTGCCGTAGACAGATTGCATATCAAGGAGTACTGAGAGAATATCTTCGAGCATCTCTTGTCCGTCCTGCTCATGATTTTTCCTTGGCTTTTGCTTAAGCAATGTGTCGCTGTAGGGAACTAAGAAGGTTGTATGCGATTTTTTATCCGTCCGGTCACGATAAATTAACCCTCGATCCACCAACACTTTCATCCAGCTATCGATCGTCCGCGTCTGTGTACCGAAAAAATCAGCAATCGTGGCAATGCTCGGCCAACTGTGCCCATAGGAGTTGTTCGCATAGAACCCGAAGAGCAAGTATAATTTAAGCGGACCGCCTTCCAAATCGGCAAGATGCTCTTTTTTAAATCGTTCATAGATCGCGAAAAAGCCTTCTTTCGTATCCCGATTGAATTTCCGCCAAGAAGAGTAATATTCTTTCAGAACCACCGATTGCTCAACCGGCGACTTCAGACCTTTCAAAACACGCAAGATTCGCTGACGCTCCATCGTTTTTCCTCCTGGATCTCTTCTGCGGTGATCGTACCACGAAACAGATCGCATTAACAAATGCAAAACAGCGCACAGTATTAGTAAAATCTAAGCGCATAATCGCGTAGAAATTGATTCTACACATCGTACAAATTAGAAGGAACAGGAGAATGTTAAATTATACGGAACCCTAGAAGCCGGGAGCGAAGGATACCCAGTAGAGGGGCACGAATGAAAACAGCGCATCGCCATACTTTTTTTGTTTATAAAAAAAGAACCTTTGCCCATTGGGAGCAAAGGTCTTTTTTTGCGCTAATCCTACAAAACCTCGTGCAAATGCCGCGCCACATGCACCCCGGCTGCTGACGCTTGGGCCAGGCCGCGGGTGATTCCTGCGCCGTCGCCTACCGTAAACAGGCCGTGGATTTCCGTCTCGAACTTGTCGGTCAAACGCGGGCGCGAGGAGTAGAATTTCGCCTCCACGCCGTAGAACAGCGTATGCTCTGAAGCGATGCCCGGCGTGACTTTGTCGAGCGCTTCCATCATCTCGATCAGGGACTTCATCGTGTTGTACGGCAGCACCAGCCCAAGGTCGCCCGGCACCGCTTCTTTCAGGGTCGGCTCGAGGAAGCCTTCCTTGATCCGCTTCTCCGTTGAACGGCGGCCTTTCAGAATGTCGCCGTACTTCTGGATGATCACCGAACCGTTGGACAGGTCATTCGCCCGGCGCGAGATCTCTTTCGCATACTCGATCGGCTTGTCGAACGGATCGGTAAACGTATGCGACACGAGCAAAGCAAAGTTGGTGTTTTTGCTGCCCAGCTTCGGGTCTTTGTAGGAGTGCCCGTTGGCCGTCATCACGCCGGAGTGGTTCTCGACCACCACATGCCCCGACGGGTTGGAGCAGAACGTGCGCACCGTTGTCCCGACGCTCGTGTTGAACACAAACTTCGCTTCATACAGATGTTCGTTGATCTCCGCCATGATCACATCGGACGTCTCGACGCGCACTCCGATGTCGACTTGGTTGTTCATCATCTGCAAACCATGCTTTTTCAAAATCTCACCCAGCCACTGCGAGCCGTCCCGCCCCGGGCCGATGATGACTTTCTTCGCCTGAATTCCTTCCCCGTTTTTCAACACGACGCCCGTCACGTTCAGCCCGTCCGCCGTCTTTTCCACGAGGATGTCTTCCACAAACGTCTTAAAGCGCGTCTCGATCCGACCCTCCAAGGTGCGGAAAATGTTGGCGAGGATCTTCAAGTTCTCCTCGGTGCCCAGATGGCGCACTCTTGCTTTGAGCAGCTTGAGTCCCGCCGCCGCAGCCTGCCGCTCGATCGAGGCCACATCGCGCGTCGTCGGGTCGGTGATCTGCAAGGTCCCGCCGTGGGCGATGTTGATCTCATCGGCATATTCGATCAGCTTCAGCACGTCGGACGGCGGCAGATAATCCTGCATCCAGCCGCCAAATTCGGTGGTCAGGTTAAACTTCCCGTCGCTGTACGCCCCTGCGCCGCCCCAGCCTGCGGTGATCGAGCAGGCGGGCAGGCAACCGGCATATTCCTTCTTCTGATGCGCCGGCGGGCACTTAGTCAGCTTTTCTTCTAAGATCGGGCAGTTGCGCCGGAAAATATCATGACCTTTATCGATCAGGAGCACCTTCTTGTTCGGATCGAGGTGCGTCAGTTCATACGCTGCAAAAATACCGCTAGGACCGGCTCCGACAATGACCACATCATACAACATTGTTCGGGTATCCCCTTTCTGCTTGTAAATTCAGAGAATATCTTGGAAATAAAAAAGGCTCCCGTTAAGCATCTGACCACTGCTGCCTGCACGTGCCGCTTTTGCCACACGTGTCAGACATCGTAGTCAGCTCTTCTCGGGAGCCGGTAGAAACGCTGAGCCATATCCTCAGCCTATACGAGCCGTTCAACGACTCTTATCATACAAGAAAACACGAACATTCGTCAATACCCTTTCACTTTTGTTCGTATTCGTACTTCAGCATTCCATACACCATCAGGTCGCGAAATTCACCGAAAACAAAGGTGTAGTCGCGCAGCACGCCTTCTTGTGTAAAGCCGACCTTCTCGAACAGTCTGCGGCTGGCGATGTTTCCCGGCTCGACCATGCCTTGGATGCGGTGCAGGCCCATCTCCTCGAAGCCGTACGAAATCATTCGATGTAACGCTTCGGTCATGATGCCCTGCTGCCAATACTCTTTGCGCAGCACGACGACCATCTCCGCATTGAACTGATCGGGCATCCAGTTATAAAAGCCGCAGTTGCCGATCAATTTGCCGCTTTCCTTCCATTCGATCCCGAGGCGCAGACCCCGTTGCTCGCGGAACATGGTGTCATACTTCTCGATCGCCTGATCGACCCGCTCGATGTTTTCAAACGGCTCCGTGCCATAATATTTCATCACTTCAAAATCGGACAGATACACAAACAGATCTTCCGCATCCGATGGCACCACCTGCCGGAGCACCAGCCGCTCCGTTTCCAGTCTCGGAAAGACCAATTTCATCGCGTTCCACTCTCCTTTATCAGCAGTATAAGGGGCGAAGAACCAATTGCCAACCGCTATGAAATCGTCTATACTTTTTCCAATTCCAATTCATGAAACGGGGGCCTAATCTTATGGCAATACGCACTAATCTGTTTCAGTAGAAACAGAAGAATCGTATACCCAATTCATTCTTCTGTTTCTGCTCTCGTCGTGTTCCACCAATCTAACGAGAAGAAACAGGAGGTACTTCCCCATGACACAAGAACAAACGATGGTGCCGTTTCTGCACCCCTACCAGGCCAATTTTATCCGCCACCAACTGCTGCAACTGATCGGCGCTTTCTATTTTGCAGGTGACCACCGCGTGCTGGCGGCGTCCCGCGAAGGCGTGGAAGACACGATTCTTTCCACCTTCCCCGGCGCGACCCCGGAACAGCGTGCCCTGCTGCAAGATGCGAAGAACGTCCGTGACAAAGATGAGCTGAAAGTGTACATGAGCCGTCTGGAACCGCACGTGATCCCGTTCCCGGAAATCACGGCGCCAGAGATCCGCAAGCTGTTCCCGAAGGTGAAGAAGCTCGTCCTGCCCGACCTGCAGTCGATCGACCGCTCCAAGCTGACCTACCTCGGCTGGCGCGACATCGCAACGAGCAGCCTCTATCTGGTCTATCGCAACGGCGACAAGTGGGCCGGCAAAGAGTTCAAATTCGTGCCGGGACCGAAAAACCGCACGATGATCTGCACCTGGTGCCATACGACCGGTTCGGGCGATGATGTGGCATTGGTTACATCGCGGGTAAAAACCAAGGTTGTGGACGGGTACAAGACGCTGGGCAACCATCTGTGCCTGGACAGTGCCGTATGCAATTCACGCATCACCTCGACAACGGAGATGGAAGCGATGTTGGCTTCCTTGCGATAACCCATCACACCCGGGAGCATATTTTCATGCTCCCTTTTTGTATAGGAGGACATACGATGTTACCCACGATGCAGCACACCATCGACGTAAGCGGCACCCGCCTCGCCGTCTATGAATGGAGCCAGACTGGCGACCCGGTCGTCTTTTTGCATTTTCTAAACGGCAATGCCTCGACTTGGAACGGCGTGATCCCCTTTTTTGAAAAAGAGTACCGGGCAATCGGCATCGACTTGCGCGGTCACGGACGGTCCGATCAGCCGGAGAGCGGCTACGACCTGCCCACGCTCGCTGCCGATGTGGCGGGCGTGCTGGACGCGCTGGGCATCGACAGCGCCCATTTTGTCGGCTCCTCGCTGGGCTGCCATGTCGCGTTGCAACTGGCCTCCGAGTATCCGGAGCGCGTGCGCTCGCTGGCTTTTTCCGACGGGGCGCTGTCCGATGCGTCCTGCCCGAACGGCGAGGAAGTCACGCTGGAAGAGGTTGTCCAACCGTACATGGCACAACCGCTGCCCGTGTTTGACAGCGTGGATGACTACTTGATCCACGCCCGCGAGCGTTACGGAGAGCTGTGGAACGAGACGCGGGAACGGGCGGTGCGCGATGGATATCTGGCTTCGCTGCGTCGCTTGCCGGATGGGAAACTGACTTTCAAGACGAGCAAAGAGACGGAGCTGCAGGTGATCGAGGGGATCTACCGGGTCTGCGTCGCCGACCTCTATGCCCGCGTGCAGTGCCCCGTCCTGTTTTTGCCGGCTGCGATTCACAGATTTTATGACTTCAAGCTGGAGCATATCGCCCGCCTGCAGCAAGTGCTCACCGCGCACAGCAAAGTCGTGGTCATCCCAAACACGATGCATGTGATGGTCTATGACTTCGCGGAGGAACTCAGTCGGGAAATCCTCGCTTTCTACCAAGAGATCGGCGCATAAAAAAGCGGAGCAGCCACATGTGCTGCTTCGCTTTTCTGCTTATACGCTTGTTTACGTCCCGCGCGGTTTCGCCCGGTTGGTCGGCACGGCGCTGTATGGGTCGTCCGGCCAGTGGTGCTTGGGGTAGCGGCCTTTGAGGTCTTTTTTCACCTCGAAGTAAGCGTTTTGCCAAAAGCTGGCCAGATCGCGCGTCACCTGTACCGGACGATGCGCCGGAGAGAGCAGATGCAAGGTCAGCGGCACGCGTCCGTGCGCGATGCGCGGCGTCTCTTTCAGGCCAAACATCTCCTGCAGGCGGACGGCCAGCACCGGCGCGTCCCCGTCGCTGTAGTCGATCGGGATGCGCGAACCGCTTGGCACCGTCAAATGAGTCGGCGCATGATCGTCCAGTTCGCGGCGCTGGTCCCACGAGAGCATGTTTTCCAAAATGGAGATCAGGTGCAGCCGCTGCAGGTCATCGCGATTTTTCAACCCATAGAGGTGCGGGGCCAGCCAGTCTTCCAAGGTTTCGGTCAGCCCTGCCCGCGACACATCCGGCCAGGACGGGTCGTGGCGGTGCATGAAGGCGAGGCGCTCTTGGAACTGCCGGGCCGCTTTTGTCCACGGCAGGATGTCCAGGCCTTCCGCCGCGACCCCTTTGATCAGTGCCGCCAGCACCTCTTCCGCGCCGGGGTTGTGCAGAGGGGATTCCTTCAGCAAAAGCGCCCCGAGCTTCTCCCGATTGCGTGACCGCACCGCTTGTGCGGCGGGCTCCCACTCGATGATGTGCTCAGTGCGGATCTGCTCGGGGAAATGTTCTCTCAGTTGCGACTCCTCGATTTCTGCGGCGAGGAAAATCCGGCTTTCTGCCCCGTGGTCGTCCAGTTCGGCCGCGACGAGGTACGGGACAAACGACAGGGGTTGGGCATCGACAAACGCCGCCCCGCGCCCGTTGCGCAGCAGAAAGCGCCCGTTCCCGCGCCGCTGCGCGATCCGGTCGGGGTAGGCAAACGCGAGCAGGAGTCCGAGGTGTGCCAGATTCGCTTTTTCCTCCGCTTTCAGGCCAAGCGTGCGCTTCCACTGGTTCGCTTCGGCAACCATGCGGCGGTCAGCATGCCCGGCACGCAGCGCTTCGATGCGCAGGCGCAGGTCGGCGTCTCGGTCTTTGAGAAAATCCCGCTCCTTCAGCACCGCCGCCAGTTCGCAGGCCAGCCCGCCAAGCTGCAACGGCACCGCCTTCAGCACCATGTGCGCCAGGCGCGGGTGCAAGCCAAACTCCGCCATTCTTTTGCCGTGTTCGGTCAGCGCCCCCGTTTCGGTCAGCGCGCCGAGCTGGACGAGCAGTTCCCGCGCTTGCGAAAAAGCCGCTGCGGGCGGCGCATCCATCCACGCCAGATCGGCCGGATCGGTCACGCCCCACACCGCCAGTTCCAAAGCCAGCGGAGCGAGGTCCGCCTCCAGAATCTCCGGCGTGCTGCGTACGGGGAGCCCTTTGTCCTCATGCTCCGTCCACAAGCGGAAGCACACGCCCGGAGCCACGCGTCCGGCCCGGCCGCGCCGCTGTTCGGCCGACGCACGCGACACCGTGACCGTCTCCAGCCGTGCCATGCCTGTCCGAGGTGAAAAGCGCGGCACGCGCATCAATCCGCTGTCGATGACAACTCGCACGCCTTCCACCGTCAAGCTCGTCTCGGCGATTGAGGTAGCCAGCACGATTTTGCGCTCGCCGGGGATGCTCGGCGCGATCGCCGCATCCTGCGCCTCCCGCGCCAAAGTGCCGTGGAGCGGCATGATCTTCACGCCGCGCCCAAGCCCTTGCTCGTGCAGCAGCGACTCGACGCGCCGAATCTCGCCCGCTCCCGGCAAAAAGACGAGCAGGTCGCCTTCTTCCGCCGCCAGCGCTTCTTTGATCGTCCGCACCGCGACCGGTTCGATCCGCCCTTCGGCGCGGCGTTCGAGAAACCGCGTTTCCACCGGGAAGGCGCGACCTTCGCTTTTCAACACCGGCGCGTCGCCAAGCAGCGCGGCGACCGGTTCCGCTTCCAGCGTCGCCGACATCACCAGCACGCGGAGGTCTTCGCGCAGCAGTTGCTGCGATTGCAGGCACAGAGCCAGTCCGAGATCGCCGTGTAGGTTGCGCTCATGGAACTCGTCAAAGATCACGATGCCGACGTCTTCCAGCGCCGGGTCGTTTTGCAGCATTCGGGTCAAGACGCCTTCGGTGATCACTTCGATCCGCGTTTTCGGCCCGACTTTCGTATCCATCCGCACCCGGTAGCCGACCGTTTCCCCCGCTTGTTCGCCAAGCTGACGCGCCATAAACGCCGCCGCAGCCCGCGCGGCCAGACGGCGCGGTTCAAGCATGACGATCTTTTTCCCTTGCAGCCAAGCTTCCCCGAGCAGCGCCAGCGGCACCCGCGTCGTCTTCCCCGCCCCAGGCGCTGCGACCAGCACGGCATTTTCCCGCGTGCGCAGGGTCGCTTGAAGTGCAGGGAGCACTGCATCTATTGGTAAGGTGAGCATGTTGTGCGTCACTCCATTCTCCCGTTGACAATACTTCCCTCTGCCATCTATAGTGGTGTTGTAAGAACATTCTAACGAACTTGGAGGTGAGGTCAAATGAAAACGACAATCTCATGTTTTTCATTTGTTGCCCCCTCGACACCGGTATGCACTTTACGCCGCGGGTAACGACCTGCGGCTTTTTTTATTGCTTCGAGGGGGTTGGTCGGATTTGATCAACCATAAAGGGGTATGATGTATGACAAACTTTCGGATTCAGGAAATACTGATTTTTACGCCAGAAGAGACAGCAGACGTGGCGCGGCTGGAACAGCTCTGCAACGACGCGGAAAATATGAACCTGCGCATCGGCACCGAATACTTTTCCGACCGGCCGGGTGATAAGCCGTTTGACTTCCTCTATTACGAAGACGGGCACTTGCTTGGCTACCTATGCTGGTTCACGCTGGACGGCAAGGAAGCGGAGATCATGGGCATGGTGCATCCTGATCACCGCAGGCGGGGCATTTTCACCAAGCTCTTGCAGGCGGCCGACCAAGAGATGCGTTTGCATGGTATCGAGAGCTTGCTGTATGTGGTGAATGCCAAGTCCCGCTCCGGAGAGGCGTTTGCCGAACACCTCGGGGCGGCGTACCGCAATGCGGAATACTCGATGACCTTACGAGACTTCCAGCCGCCGACAACACGCCATGACGCGCTGCATCTGCGGACGGCGACCTCTGCGGACTTTGAATTTATGGTCGCCTGCTCGTCCCAGGCGTTTGGCGATCCTGAAGACTGGACACGCGACCTGCTGACCCGCACCGCCGGGCCGAAGCGCACCGCCTACATCGCCGAGCGGGACGGCACGCCAATCGCCATGATCCGCGTCCTCCGCTCCGAAGCTGCCATCGCCGACATTCACGGTTTTGCCGTCCTGCCTGCCGTTCAAGGGCATGGCTATGGTCGCCAGATTCTCGCCGATACGGTGCAGTTACTTTTGCAAGAAGGGCGCACGGGGATCAACCTCGATGTTGTCACCGAAAACGAGCGCGCCTTGCGCCTTTATGAAAGCGTCGGCTTCGAAGTCTCCTCGGCGTTTCGCTATTATGCACGTTAAACCGCAACCCCTTTTGCCGCTGGCAGAAGGGGTTCTTGCTTGCGATACCAAAAAGTGTATCGATTCTCAACTAAATTCTCAACAAAAATGCTGAAGAGATGGTATGATGTTGAACTAGATGTATTCTTATGATGATCCCGGAGGAGAAAACTACAATGAGTATCCTAAACGTTGAAAATATCGGTCATGGCTTTGGTGCCCGCCACCTGTTTTCCGGCGTGTCGTTCCGTCTGCTGAATGGCGAACACGTCGGTCTGGTCGGCGCGAACGGCACCGGCAAGACCACTTTGATGAGCATTTTGACCGGCCAATTGCAGGCTGACCAAGGCAAGCTGGAATGGTCGAACCGTGCGACGATCGGCTATCTCGACCAGCATGCTGCGCTGACGCCGGGCAAGACGATCCGCGAGATCCTGAGCGACGCGTTCAAACCGCTATTCGACATGGAAGCGGAGATCGGCGTGATTGCCGAGCAAATGGCTGATCCGGATGCCGACTTGGAAAAATTGCTCGAAGACATGGGCGAGATCCAAGACCGTCTGGAGAACAGCGGTTTCTACATGATCGACGCGAAAGTCGAAGAGATCGCCAAAGGTCTCGGTCTGACTGCGGTCGGACTCGAGCGCGAAGTGCAGGACCTGTCCGGCGGTCAGCGCACGAAAGTACTGCTGGCGAAACTGTTGCTGGAACAGCCAAACGTCTTGCTGCTGGACGAGCCGACCAACTATTTGGACGTGGAGCATATCGATTGGCTGACCACGTACCTGCAGAACTATCCGTATGCGTTTATGCTGATCTCCCATGACGTGGAGTTTATGAATGCGGTCGTCAACATCATCTACCACCTCGAAGGCGGCAAGCTGTCCCGTTACGCGGGCGACTATGAGAAGTTCGTCGAAGTCTACCTCGCCAAGCGTTCGCAGCAGGAAGATGCGTTCGAGCGCCAGCAGGAAGAGATCAAGCGCATGGAGATGTTTATCGCGAAAAACAAAGCCCGCGCCTCGACCTCGACCCGTGCGAAGTCGCGTCAAAAGATGCTCGACAAGATGGAGCGTCTGGAAAAGCCGGTCACCTATCCGCGCCCGAGCTTCCGTTTCCAGGAGACGCGTCTGTCCTCCAAGCTGGTGTTTGAAGCGACCGACCTGCAGATCGGGTACAACCACCCGCTGTTGCCGCCGCTGAACTTCAAGCTGGAGCGCGGCGAGAAGGTGGCGATCACCGGCATGAACGGGATGGGTAAATCGACGCTGATGAAAACCATCCTCGGCCTGATCAAACCGCTCGACGGCAGCATCGAACGCGGTGACTATTTGGAGCCGGTGTATTTCGAGCAGGAAGTATCGGACCGTCCGAACGTGACGGCGCTGGATGATGTCTGGAACTCCTTCCCGCACATGCAGAACCAGGATGTGCGCGCCAACCTCGCCCGCTGCGGCCTGGGCAACGAGCATATCACCTCGAAGCTGACCGCCCTCTCCGGCGGCGAGCATGCCAAAGTACGCCTGTGCAAGCTGATGCTCACCCCGTCGAACTGGATCCTTTTCGACGAGCCGACCAACCACTTGGATGTCGCGGCGAAGGAAGAGCTCGCTTTGACCTTGAAAAACTACAAAGGCACCGTCCTGTTAGTCTGCCACGAACCGGAATTCTACAAAGACTGGGTCACCAGCGTCTGGAATGTGGAAGACTGGGCGAAGCAACTGCAGCGGTAAATTGAAATAGCAAAGGGAAGCCGAGATGGCTTCCCTTTTTCTTATCCTGTTTTATCCGAGGACCGTTTTGACGCGGCCGACTTGGCCGTCTTGGAGACGGACTTTGATGCCGCGGGTGTGGGTGGGTGAACTGGTCAGGATGTCTTTGACGATCCCGCGCGTGGTTTTGCCGGTGCGCTGGTCTTGTTTCAGGATGATATCCACCTCGAGACCCGGATGGATGTCTTTGCGATTCTGTCCACTTTTCATAGCTTAAGCTCCCATCTCTTCAAAACTACCGCCCGTTCCGGCCTCTCCCGCCGCCGCCACCGCGAGTGTCAGATCTTCCGCCACCACGGGTGTCAGGTCTTCCGCCACCACGAGTGTCGGGTTTGCCACCACCACGGTTGTCAGGACGGCCTCCTCCACGTGTATCAGGTCTGCCGCCGGAACGGTTGTCATTTCTGTCGCCGCCCCATTTTCCGCCTCCACCACCACGGTTGTCCGGTCTTCCACCGGCGCGGTTTTCATTTCTGTCACCGCCCCAGTTTCCTCCACCGCCACCACGGGTGTCCGGTCTTCCGCCGGAACGGTTGTCATTTCTGTCGCCGCCCCAGTTTCCTCCACCGCCACCACGGGTGTCCGGTCTGCCACCGGAACGGTTGTCATTCCGGTCGCCGCCCCAGTTTCCGCCTCCGCCACCACGGGTGTCGGGTCTGCCTCCGCCACGGTTATCCGGTCTGCCACCGGAACGGTTGTCATTCCGGTCGCCGCCCCAGTTTCCGCCTCCGCCACCACGGGTGTCGGGTCTGCCTCCGCCACGGTTATCCGGTCTGCCACCGGAACGGTTGTCATTCCGGTCGCCGCCCCAGTTTCCGCCTCCGCCGCCACGGGTGTCGGGTCTACCTCCACCACGGTTGTCCGGTCTGCCACCAGCGCGGTTGTCATTTCTGTCACCGCCCCAGTTTCCACCGCCGCCGCCACGGGTGTCGGGTCTGCCTCCGCCACGGTTATCTGGTCTGCCACCGGAACGGTTGTCATTCCGGTCGCCGCCCCAGTTTCCGCCTCCGCCGCCACGGGTGTCGGGTCTACCTCCACCACGGTTGTCCGGTCTGCCACCAGCGCGGTTGTCATTTCTGTCACCGCCCCAGTTTCCACCGCCGCCACCACGGGTGTCGGGTCTGCCTCCGCCACGGTTATCTGGTCTGCCGCCGGAACGGTTGTCATTTCGGTTACCGCCACGGTTGTCAGGACGGCCGCCGCGACCTTCGTTTCTGCTGCCGCCGTCACGCCCGCCGCCGCCTTGGCGCTTTTCGCGGGGGACGAACTCTTCGCCGCCTTTGCCTGGCCACGCCTCGCCGTGCGGGCGGCGGAGGCCTTCGCCCATCTGGCGCTCCATCTTCATGCCGATGCCGTTCTCGATCATCGCCAGCTCCTGACGGTCGTTCGGCGCCACGATCGTAAAGGCGATGCCTTTTTCCCCGGCGCGGCCCGTCCGGCCGATGCGGTGGATGTAGCTCTCGACGTCCTGCGGGATGTCATAGTTGAACACATGCGTGACACCTTCCACATCCAACCCTCTCGCCGCCACATCGGTCGCCACCAAGAGCTGAATCTTCGCATCGCGGAACGCCTTCATCACCTTCTCCCGCTTCGCTTGCGACAGATCGCCGTGCAGTTCGTCCGACTGATACCCGGCCGCCTGCAGCGCCTCATTCAGCGTGCTCGCCCGGCGCTTGGTCCGGCAGAAGATGATCGCCAAATACGGCTGATGCTTCTCGATCAGCTTCATCACCGTATCTTTTTTCCCACGGTCGGTCGTTTCGACCACGATCTGTTGAATCTCATCAAGCGTGACCCGCTTGCTCTCGACCTGAATATCTTCCGGCACGCGCAAATACTTATCGGCCAGCTTCCGCACATTCTCCGGCATCGTCGCCGAGAACAACAGCGTCTGCCGATCGATCGGCAGTTCGTCCATGATCATGTTCACTTCCGGCAAAAAGCCCATATGCAGCATCTGATCCGCTTCATCGAGCACAAAAGTCTGCACGCCGGAGAGGTCGATCGACCCGCGCGACACATGATCCAACAGACGTCCCGGCGTCGCCACGACCACATGCATCGCCCGCTTCAAACGCTTCAGCTGCGCCTCCACATCCTGCCCGCCATAGACGGCCAGCACATTCACGCCTTCCAAGAACAAAATCATCTTCTTCACTTCTGCCGTGATCTGCAACGCCAACTCTCGCGTCGGCGTCACGATCAACGCCTGCACTTCATTGCGAGCCGGGTCGATCTTCTCCAAGATCGGCAGCACAAACGACAGCGTTTTCCCTGTCCCGGTCTGTGCCTGCGCCACCACGTCGCTGCCGGTCAGCACGACCGGAATCGCCTGCTCCTGCACCGGCGTCGCCTCAAAGATCGCATGCGCCGTCAGCGCCCGCACCAATTCCGGCCTGATTCCAAGCGATTCAAAATCCGCCACAACAACACCCCTTTTCTCCTTAGTATTACCCTTGATAACGCTTCTTCAGTTGCGCATCCAGCACAAACGTGCCAAGCGGAATCGAAGACGCGATCAACGCCCACAAGCTAAACAGCCACGACCATTTCTTCACGACGGCCGCATTGATCACCGCCAAAATAAACAGCACGAACAGCGCCCCGTGAATCGCGCCAACCACCGCGACCGGCACCGGATTGTCCATCCAATACTTCATCGGCATCGCGATCAGCAACAGCACCAAAAACGAAGTCCCTTCCACCAGCCCGATCAAACGCAAGCGGCCAACTGCCGTTTTCAAGTTCATCCTTCTCTCACTCTCCCGGAAAAAATAGCAAGCAAAACAAGGGAAGCCTCCCGACTCCCCTGTTTTACTCCTCGTCGTCCAGCATATCCATCAGGCCGGCGAGTTCCTTGTGCGTCAGATTGCGCCAATGGCCCAGCTTCAGCCCTTCGAGGCGAATGTTCATGACCCGAATCCGCTTCAGCGTGCGCACTTGGTAGCCCAGCGCTTCACACATCCGGCGAATCTGGCGGTTCAAGCCCTGCGTCAAAATGATCCGGAACGTTTTTTCGCTGACCGGATACACTTTCGCTGGCTTGGTCACCGTGTCCAAAATCTCCACGCCGCTGGCCATCTTTTTCAAAAAGTCTTTCGTCACCGGCTTGTTCACCGTAACTACGTACTCTTTCTCATGGTTGTTTTCCGCCCGCAAAATCTTGTTGACGATGTCCCCGTCATTCGTGAGCAGAATCAGCCCTTCCGAGTCCTTGTCCAAGCGCCCGATCGGAAAAATCCGGTCGTGGTGGTTGACGAAATCGATGATGTTGTCTTTCACTTTCATTTCGGTCGTCGACGTTACGCCGGCCGGCTTGTTCAGCATGATGTAGACCGACTTGCGCCGTCTGCGGCGCTCGCCGCCTCCGCTGCCGATCTGCTCGCCGTCAACGCGCACGTCATCGCTGTCCTCAACTGTCATGCCCATTTCGGCCACACGGCCGTTAATCGTCACGCGGCGTTCTTCGATCAGCTTGTCCGCTTCCCGCCGGGAACACATCCCGGTGCCGCTTATGTATTTATTAAGCCTCATCTAGATCCCTCTCTGCGCCATTTTCCAAGTAGTGTTTTCAAAAGCACAGACCCATTATACCATTTCATCCAAAAAAGCTCTCACTAACAGCACGGATTGCACGCCTTTTCAATAGAAAAACCTGCCCCAACGACGGGAGCAGGCCAAACAAGTCCTGTAGAATTACGCTTGCGGCGCTTCGCTTGGCGGAGGCGGGTTGCGTTCGTCGTCCTCCTGGTTGTCGCGAATCGTCTTTTGCAAAACGAACGAAGACATCACCAGAAACAGCGCCGTCACCGCATAATACCCCTTCACCGGCAGAGTAGCATCTAACGTATAAATTCCGATAAACATCGCCAAAAAGGCCAGTACAAAGGACCCCCATGCCAAAAAAGTAAAAGCAGATGTATTCCGTCTTTTCGTTCTCACTGGAAAATACCTCCTTTCGAACTCCACCTTGATTTTACAATTTTCGGTTATCTTTGCGCAACTAAAAAGCAGGAAAAACTATAGCACAACACGAAAACTGAAACACAGAAACGGAGGTACGGAGAGTATGAGTGACCAACTGCAAAAGATGAGAGAGCTCGTCAACAAGAAAAAGGCAGCCAACAACGGGCAAAATGGCAAGCTGCGCCCGGAGAAGAACCTGGTCGAAGGCAACTTCAAAGTGACCAAACAGCACAAAAAAGGCGGCCTGTTCGACGGCAAATAAACACAAAACCACCTGTTCACGCAGGTGGTTTTTCTTTGCACAGATATTGTCGCGAGCAGATCAGCCCGGTCAGATACAAGAGAAGCGCAATGTAGGCGGGCAGCAGATGCCAGAAATCGGTGTACAGGATCTTCACATGCACGCCAATCCCCGCCGCCAGCCCGCAGAACCCGCCGATCAGATAGCTCCACCACAGCCAGCTCTCCCCTTGCCGATAGCCCCAGAGCGAGATCAGGAGCAGAAGCAGCCCTTCGGTGATCAACGATCCGCCAAATCCGGCCCGGTCGTGCGCGATCAAAGGAATCAGCCGGTGGTTGTAGTCATGGATCTGCTCCGGCGTCAGGCCCATATAGGCGAGGTCTTCCGGCACAAACACGCCGGTCATCCCGATCGCCGAGATCACCACGCCTGCCGACAACAGCGCCGCGCCTAAGCTCACGAACATCAGCTGTCCGACGAGGCCCTTTTGCCACGCCTTGGTGTTGCGGCGGTTGCTCGATGCGTGCGGCGTGGACAGCTCCCGCGTGCGCACCAGCCCCCAGAGGAAGAACGGCAGGATCAGCAGGTTGTAGATCATGTGCAGCGTGTCGATGTAGCCGACCGCGTAAGAGTACAAAAAGTTCAGGAAGCCATACCCGGCCGCCGCCGCAAACAGCACGACCGCCCAGCGTTCCCCGCGCCTGACCTTGTGCCAGGCCAGCTGCGCGAACAGGAATCCTGCCGATAACATGATCCCGGCCAGCGTGATCCGGTCGTGCGACATGAAGTGGAACAGCTCCTGATTCCACCCGGCGATCTCCTCCCGCGTCAGCCCCAGAAACGCCTCATCATGTGCCAAAATCACATCAGTCAGCCCGACCAGCATCGCGATGATCCCCGCAAAAAACACGCCGCAGCCCATCAAAAACCAGCTCAGCCAGCCCGGACTGCCCTTCGCAAATGGCGCTTGAGCACCCGCTTGAGCACCCGCTTCAGCCCGTTCTGTCCCAGCATTTCGCGCTGCCTGAGACGCTTTCAAGCTCTCATCCAGCACTGCTTCATTGATCCGCTTCGGCAGCCCTGGCCCGCTGAAGACAAAACCGCTGTCCAGCATGACCAGATCCGCTCCTGCTTCCAGCAGATGAAGCGCATCTTGCGGCTCATATACGCCGCCGCCCGCGATGACCGGCACCTCCGGACGAGCCGCTTTCCACGCCGGCAACAACTCCAGCGCCTGCGCCTTCCCTTCGCGCCCGACGCGGGGCCAAGCTCTTCCAGATACACGCCGTCCAGTTCCGCCCATACGGGCAGTTCATCCTGCACAACCAGCACGATAGGAACATCCACCGCCGCCTGTGCCGCGCGGTACTCCTGCTCCGTCCCTTCGAACAGCAGCAGGCCAGCATACGGCTCCACCCGCTTGATCCACTCGACAGACGCGCTTTTTCCCACTCGCACCGCCAATGGCACGCCGACCTTGCGATGCCGCTCCAACTGCCCGAGGAACGCCTCTGTGCTCATCTCCGGCAGAGCTTCCCCGTACACCACCGCTTCCCCGGCTCTGTCCAGCTCGACTTCCTGCCGAAATCCCGGCCCAACTTCGATCAAGCCAAACCCAAACTTCCCCAGCGCCCCGGTCGCCTGCAGTTCCGGGTCGATCCGCCCGGACAAGCCGACCGGCGAGCTGAACGTCCGGCCAAACACGGTGCGCACAAGACCTGGCTCCGGCTTCATATGGCCCATCAGCTCGATCAGCAAATACCCGCCCGGCAAGCTGTTCAGCGTGCCGGTCGCGCCCAAAGTCAGCGCCCGCGCCTTAGCAGCAGGCAATCGGAACAGCAGCGGCTTAAACAGCGGGTGGTACGACCAGTCCGGCATCTTCATTCCTCCTCATGAGGTCTTCGTTACCTTCATTATCGCCCGCTACGCCAGATCGATCAATTGCCCGCACAGCCGTTTCGCCAGCACCAGCCCCTGCAGCATCGCCTGCACGCGCTCCCCATCCTTGTCGCGCTGCCACTCCAGCGCCTGCCGATGCAGCTCTTCCAGCGACGAATGGATCTCCGCCAGCCGCCGCACGCTTTTGCGCGCCGCTTCCAGCGCCGCAACTTCCAGCGGCTGCTTCTGACCGTCAGCAGCGGTGATCAAGTCCTTGAGCAGACCCTCCACCCCTTGCAATTGCGCCAAGAGGACGCGCAAGGCCCGCACCTCAGCTTCGTCCCGGCTTTCCGACATCATCACCTGCACCAACCCGTGCATCGGCGTGATGCCTTCGCGCATCTCAAACGCCGCAAACCGCATCATGCTCTGCAGCATGACCAGCCGGTTCACCTCTTCCCAGGCCACCCATGAATTCATCGTTCTCGTCTCCTTTGAAAAACAAAAAAGCCGAAGCACAAGCATCCCTGCTTGCAACTTCGGCTCATCTCCAGCTCAACCCGTGTCTGGCTCATTACCACCCGTTATTTTGTTCGGTTTTAAAACAAACAGGATCACGCTCTTATCCAGCTCAAAATGCCAATCGACAAAAGAGTCGACCACCTGCTGCTGCAAAATATTTTCAAACTGGCTGCTGCTCTGCAAATAGCTTTTCTCCAGCTGCCGTTTCACATTGCGCAGCAAATCGCCGTGTCCCAGCCGGATCATCTCTTTTTCGATCCGCACCATGATTCCGCTGCGCATCACGACCAGCGTCCGCGGATTGAGGAGACAAGAGATCGTCTGGTCGGGCAGCTTTTGCGCCTGCTTGGAGATCTTGTTGATCACTTCCTCCAGCTCGGCCCGCCCGGCATAGTTCTCGTCGATCGCCGACCCCTGCTCAAACGGGGCGCTGCTCACACCGAAGATCATCCCGCTTTTATTCGAAAGATCCCAGTCGTAATACAGTTCGTTGATGCCCTGTCCGGTCTGGATCTCCAGATACGCCCGCAGCTCCGGCAGCAGGCGGTCCAGCATTTTCTGCCGCAGTTCAAGAACCACATCGCCCTGCTCCTGCTCGAGCAGCACTTTTTCCATCGGAGACAGGAAATTGCGGATATAAATATTGAAATACGCCGACCCCATCGACACGAAAACAGACTCCGGCCCTTTGCCAAAATGGTCGCGCAGGAGTTTGCTCACATAGCTGCCGATCGTAGTCAGCATTTGCTTATTCGCTTCTTCCACGCTCTGTGCACTCCTTAAAGAAAGGCTTTATTTTCCTCACTCCGTTTAGGTGGGGCCGCAAAGCTGGATATAAGTCATTATATTCAAGCTGCGGACTTATTTCCAGACAAAACACATCAGCGAGCGGTCTGAATGCATGTTCCAGTCGATAAAAACATCCTCCAGCTCCCGGCCGATGATCGGCTCAAACAGCGCGTTGTGATGAAAATATCCTTTTTCCAGATCGGCTTTCGTGGCCCGCAGCTGCTTCTCGTAGCCTTTTTCGATCATCGCCTTCTCCAGGGCAATCAAGATGCCGTCCCGCTGCACGACCAGCATGCGCGGCGTAAACGGAACGATCCGCGTTTTTTCCGGGACTTTTTCAACGAGCTGGCACAAGCGTTCCACATCGGCCTTGAACAGGTCGAGTCCCTTCCAATCGCCAGGCGGATGGGAGAATTCCTGTTCCTCTGCCAAGATTCCGATGATCATCCCCGCGTTGTTCGTGTAGCTCCAGTCATCATAAAACTCCTCCACGCGCACCCCGAGCAACAGTTGCACGACCGCTTTGCATTCGAACAGCAGCTTCTGCACCACCAGGCCCCGCGATGCAGCCACCGCGTCATATTCGCCACCTTCGACCAACACCGCTTCCATCGGCGAGACAAAGCCCCGGATGTGCATCACGAGATAGTTTGATCCGAGAAAAACGTCGCACGCGGACAGCTCTTGCCCAAAACTCCGCTGCAAAGCGTCTCGAACGTAGTCGCCGATCTTTCCGAGCTGCTCTTGTTTGTTCATGATGAACAACACCCTCCGTCTGTCAGTTCCTCGTAAAAGTATGTACAGAATCTCTAAGTTGATGCCGTGAACACAATGAACAAAATGCGCGTAATGAGCTTTTTGCAACTTATCCGCCTTAACATAAGATTCGGAAATTACCGTGCTATGATGAGCTTGCCAATATGAAAACGCTATCATTTTTGACAACCATAAAGGGGGCTCCCACAGATGAAAAAGAAATGGGCACTTGCCGTATTGACCGGCGTAATGGCTTTGACGATGACCGCATGCGGCGGCAGTTCCGCAACCAACAGCTCGACTTCCAGCTATCCGGAAAAGCCGATCGTGATCGTCGCACCGTCCGGCGCAGGCGGCGGCTGGGATAAGACAGCGCGTTCGGTCACCAAGATCCTTGGCGAGACCAAGCTGGTCGACAAAACGATGACCGTAGAAAACAAGCCGGGCGGCGGCGGCACGGTGTTTATGGCCGAGTACGCGACGAAAGACGTGCAGAACGACTATCGCCTGTTCGTCAGCTCCCCGCCGATTTTGATCAACAACTTGAAAAAAGAAGGCAACTCCCCGTTCGGCTACAAAAACACCACCCCGCTGGCGCAGCTGACCCGCGACTACGGTGCGATCGTGGTCAGCGCCGACTCCAAGTACAGCGACCTGCAGAGCCTGATCGCTGCGATCAAAGCCGATCCGAAAAGCGTGACCATGGCGGGCGGTTCCGCGCCGGGCTCGATGGACCATCTGGTCGCCGTGCTGCCGGCTTTCAAGTCGGGCGTTGACCCGAAGGCGGTCAAATACGTCTCCTATGACGGCGGCGGCGAAGCGATCGCAGCGCTGCTTGGCGGCAACGCCGATGCGATTGCGACCGATGCGTCGAACGTCACCGAATACCTGAAGGCAGGCAAAGTCAAAGTCCTCGCCGTCTCCTCCACCGAGCGTCTGGGCGGCGAACTGAAAGACATCCCGACCTTGAAAGAGCAAGGCGTCGATGCCGAGTTCACCATCTGGCGCGGCGTGTTTGGCCCGGAGAAGATGTCGGCCGCAGCCAAGTCCTTCTGGGAAACGAAACTGAAAGCACTCTCCGAGACCCCGGAGTGGAACAAAGAGCTCGAAGTGAACGGCTGGGCTTCTGAATTCAAAAACAGCGCCGACTTCACCAAGTTCCTTGCCGAGCAAGAAAAGACCGTTCAAGAGCTGCTCACAGCGCTCGGCATGCAAAAGTAACAGCAAAAGTCATACCGGTGCAACCCAGGCTGCTTGAATCGCTTGAACAGCTTGATTTGCTCGATCAGCAACGAGTTGTGCGATGCACTTAACTTCATCAACGCAAACGGGGGAGCCGGGCTCCCCCTTATTTTTCGAGATAGGATGTGACCTTCCGTGAGCAAAACGTTTGACCGCTATGCCAGTCTCCTGTTCCTGATCATCGGGGCGGCGTTTATGCTGGAGAGCCGAAACATCTCCGACAGCGCATACGGCAGCAACGTCGGGCCGGACATCTTCCCGTTTGGACTCGGTCTGGTCTTTGCGCTGCTCAGCCTGCGCCTCTTTTATGAAACGTTTAAATATCCCAAGCAGGAAACGGACAATGGCGAACCTGCCGCCAAGCTCGACTACAAGCGCTTCGGCATCATTTTGATCGCCGCTGTCCTCTACGCTTTCTTCCTGGAGGAGATCGGCTTTATCATCGGCACCTTCCTCTTTCTGCTCGTCGGCTTTCAGACGATGGAAAAAGGCAAATGGCTCTCCACCGTCATCATCGCCGCTCTGTTCTCATACGGCGTCTACTATCTGTTTGTAGAAATTCTGCAAGGCACTCTGCCCGGCTGGCCGGTCTGGCTGGGCCTGTAAAGGAGGTTGTCCCATGGATGCGCTTCACTATCTCTTGAACGGTTTTGCCACCGCATTTGAATGGCACAACCTGCTCTTCGCGTTTGTCGGCGTCTTGATCGGCACCGCTGTCGGCGTCCTGCCCGGCATCGGCCCGATGAGCGGCGTCGCGCTCTTGATCCCGGTCACCGCCACGCTCACCTCCGGCCTCGGCCCGGAAGCGGCGGCGACGTCCTCGATCATCCTGCTCGCCGGGGTCTACTACGGCGCGATGTACGGCGGCTCGACCACTTCGATCCTGCTCAACACGCCGGGCGAGTCCTCTTCGGTCGTCACCGCCCTCGACGGCTACCAGATGGCCAAACAGGGCCGCGCCGGAGCTGCCCTCTCCATCTCCGCGATCGGCTCCTTTTTTGCCGGCGTCGTTGCGCTGGTGGCGCTGGTCTTCCTCGCCCAGCCCCTGTCGGACGTGGCGCTGAAGTTCGGCCCGGCCGAATACTTCTCGCTGATGATCTTAGGTCTGTGCGCTGTCAGCGGTCTCGCCGGCAAGTCGATGACCAAAGCGATGATGATGACGATCTTCGGCCTGATGCTCGGCACGATCGGCATCGACAACGTCTCCGGCGTGGCGCGCTTCACCTACGACGTGCCGGAACTGTACCAAGGCTTCGAATTCCTCACCGTCGCCGTCGGTCTCTTTGCGCTTGGTGAAGTGTTCAAATCGATCCTCGAACGTGAGAAAAACGGCGGCGACGTCGCCAAGATCCACCGCGTCCTGCCGACCAAACAGGACTTGAAAGACAGCGCCGCACCGATCGCCCGCGGCTCCCTGCTCGGCTTTTTCATCGGGATTCTGCCCGGTGCAGGCGCAACGCTCGCTTCCTTCTTCTCCTACATCACCGAGAAGAAGCTCAGCAAGAACCCGGACCAGTTCGGCAAAGGCGCGATCGCAGGCGTCGCTGCTCCGGAATCGGCAAACAATGCCGCTTCGGGCGGCGCGATGATCCCGCTACTCACCTTGGGCATTCCGGGCTCCGGCACGACGGCGATCCTGATGGGCGCCTTGATCATGTACAACGTGCAGCCGGGCCCTCTGCTGTTCGATGAGCATCCGCAGGTGGCTTGGGGCCTGATCGCCTCGATGTTTATCGGCAACCTGATGCTGCTCTTGCTGAACATGCCGCTGGTCAAAGTGTTCGCCAAGATCATCCAGACCCCGCCGAAATACCTGCTGCCGATCATCGTCGCCATCTCCGTGTTTGGCGTCTATGCGGTGCAGGCCAGCACGTTCGACCTGCTGCTCTTGATGGTCTGCGGCGTGGCAGGCTACTTCCTCGCCAAAAACGACTTTCCGCTTGCGCCGCTGGTGCTTGGTCTCGTGCTTGGTCCGATGATCGAAAACAACATGCGACGCGCGCTAACTGGCTCGAACGGAGATTTCATGGTCTTCTTGGACAAGCCGGTCTCGCTCGCGTTTCTGATCATCGCCGTGCTCTGGATCTCGATCCCGCTGCTGCTCAAGCTGCGCGGCAAAAAGGTGCTCGTCAACGAAGAAGGCTAAGCCAATGCGTATGGTAAGATGGTGAGTGAAGGAGGAACAGCACATGAAACTCCAATCCAAATTGATCCTGTTCATCTGTTCCCTTTTCCTCACGATCATCCTCGTCATCGGGCTGTATATCGAACACATGCAGACCGTGACGTTACATCAGCAGATCGGCATGCGCGCGCTGACCGTCGCCGAGACGGTCGCCCGCATCCCGGAGGTGCGCCGGGCCTTTTTCGACCCCAATCCGGCAAGCATCATTCAGCCGCTCGTCGAGGACATCCGCGCCGAGACAGGGGCGGAATACATCGTCGTCGGCAACCGTCAGGGCGTGCGCTTTTCACACCCCCTGCCCAGCCGCATCGGCGAGACGATGGTCGGCGGCGACAACGCCCCGGTCTTGCGCGGCGAATCGATCATCTCCGAAGCGGTCGGCTCACTCGGCCCGTCACTGCGCGGCAAAGCTCCGATTTTCGATGAGCGCGGCAAAGTGATCGGGATCGTCTCGGTCGGCTTTTTGCAAGCGGACATCGAACACCGCCTGGAACCTGACCGGCAAAAATTGGCCTGGGTGATCATGCTCGGCCTGCTCGCCGGAATCATCGGCGCGGTGACGATCGCCGGCAGCGTGAAGCGGGCGATCTTCGGATTAGAACCGGCGGAGATCGGCCGGCTGTACCGCGAGCAGGAAGCGGTGCTGGAGTCGGTGCGCGAAGGCATTTTTGCTGTCAACCGCCAAGGCTTCGTCACGATGGCCAACCACGCGGCGAAAAAGATGCTGGGTCTGTCGCCCGATTCAGATCTGATCGGCTCGTACAGCCGCGATGTGCAAAAAGGCTGGCGGCTGCTGAAAGTGATGGAGTCGGGCGTCGCCGAATACGACCGCGAGATGATCGTCGGCGACGAAGTGGTGATGGTCAACCGCATCCCGGTCAAAAGCGCCAAAGGCGACGTGATCGGCGCCGTCGCATCGTTCCGCAGCAAGTCGGACTGGTACAAAGTCAACGAAGAGCTGTCCCAAGTCAAGCGCTACGCCGAATCTCTGCGCGCGCAGACGCATGAGTTTTCCAACAAGCTGTACATGATCTCAGGTCTGATCCAGCTGGAATCCTATCAGGAAGCGATGGAGATCATCACCCGCGAATCGGACGTGCATCAGAACCTCGTGCACTTCATCATGCGCTATGTTCCCGACCCGATGATCGGCGGCTTGTTGATCGGCAAGTTCAACCGCGCCAACGAATTGAAAGTGCAACTGGACATCGACAAAGAAAGCACCTTCGTCGACCTGCCGCAAGGGCTCGACCGGAGCCATCTCGTGACGATCCTCGGCAACCTGATCGACAACGCGATGGAAGCGGTTTTGCAGGCAGACGGAGACAAGCAGGTCCATGTCTTTCTGACCGACCTCGGCGCCGATCTGATCCTCGAAGTTGAAGATACCGGACCCGGCGTGCCGGAAGCAGACGTGGAGCGGATCTTTGAAGTCGGGTATTCTACAAAAGGCGCGGAAGAACATCGCGGCTTTGGACTGGCCCTGGTGAAAAAGGCGGTCGAGCAGCTCGGCGGCTATCTCACCTACTCGGCCACTCAGCCGACAGGGAGCATTTTTACTGTCGCGATTCCGAAACACGCGCCCGGAGGTGAATCATCACATGCTGAACATCCTGATCGTGGAAGATGACCCGCGAATCGCCGAGATCAACCGCCGCTTTGTGGAGAAAGTGCCGGGCTATCTCGTGATCGGCATCGCCACCAACCGGCAGCAGGCGCAGGAACAGTTGGAAGTGCTGCGCCCCGAGCTGGTGCTGCTCGACATCTTTTTTCCAGATATGAACGGGCTTGATTTCCTGCGCTGGATGCATGAGCACCACCGCGAGACCGACGTGATCATGATCACGGCGGCGAAGGAAGTCGATACGGTGCGGGAAGCGATTCGCGGCGGCGTGTTTGATTTTATCGTCAAGCCGCTCGTCTTCGAACGCTTCGAGAACACCCTGGTCCGCTATCAGGAGTACCGCAGCAAGCTCCAGCATCTGAAAAAGGAACACAGCCAGATCGACCAGGCCAAGATCGACCAGTTGATCGGCGGCGGACAGAAGCCGCTCAAGGAATCGTACCTGCCCAAAGGCATCGACAACCTGACCTTGGAGAAAGTCTCCGCCGTGATCACCCAGCATGAAAACGGCTTGACCGCCGAAGCGGTCGGACGCGAAATCGGCGCATCCCGCTCCACCGCGCGGCGCTATCTGGAATACCTGGTCACGCGGGGCGAAGTCAGCGCCGACCTGTCGTACGGCGTGGTTGGTCGTCCGGAACGCGTCTATCGCAAACGAAAAGAGGGTTAGCTCGTGGTAGAGCTAACCCTCTTTTCGTTTTGCAAAACATGAAACAGCCACAAGGTCAGCGGCTGAACGAAGATGTAGACGGCGAAGGAGTAGCCGATCTCCCATTCCTTGTACTGGAACACATTGGCCAGATGCAGCAGCCACTCGATTCCGGCGCTGAGCAGCGACCAACCCAGAATGTAGGCCGGCACCCAGAGCCCTTTTACAGCCCAGCGGTCATAAAAATAGACAAAGATATAGGCGGTCGGCGTGTACATCGCATAGGTCATCAGGTCGCCCGCATCGAGCTTGTTCCAGTCCATGATGTCATACAGATCATGCAGAAACGGCCCGGCCAGCAGATGGTCGAACGTGCGGGCGGTGGCCAGGCTGAACAGCAAGAGCGGGATGGTCAGCGAGAGTGGGAAGCGTTTCGGCAGACGCCAGGCGATCCAAGCGGTGAGCAGCAGGAAGCCGATCACCGCCCATTCATTCAGATCAAAGTCTTGCGGAAGCGAAATCACGGGAACGCCCCCTCTCGCCTGAGCAGCCGGCGCATGCCTTTTTGCACAAAGATACCGTATATCAGCATGAGGAGCCAGAAAATTGGCGACCACCAGAACTGCCATTTGTTATATTTGATCACCTTGAGAGAGACGACGAGCAGTTCCCATCCGTATAACACCAGAAAGCAGGTCAGCGCCGCCAGCAGTTTGGCACGTCCGCGCTTCAGGGCTTGGTTGCCGTTCAGATAGAGCAGCATCACAAGCGGAATGACCAGCACTTCCCAGAGTCGGATGGAAATATAGGTCGACAGGTTTTCCTGCATGAACAGGAACTTGCCGTTTGATGGCCCCGCCATGCCAAGCAGCGTGACAAACACAAAGACCAACCCCAACCAGACCGCTGCAATCTCACGGGGATGCAGCCGTTTGGGCAGGGAGATAAACGCGACCAGCAGAAGGATTCCTGCCGAGCTTAGGAAAGCCGTTTCCATTAGACATGACCTCCACTTTCTATCCTGCCCCTTTTTCGCTAAAAAAAGTATCGAGCCTCTATAAAAATTGCATAAACTTCCGGGATTCGGTATTCTAATAAGAAGCGAGCGTAAAGGATGATACGGATGACTTATCAGGATTACAAATTGGAAAACTCCATCGGTTTCAAGCTGGCGAACACTTCGCGGCTGGTGACCAATCGGCTCAATCAGAACTTCACTTCGCAAAATTACCCGGTCACACATGAGCAATGGCTCTTGATGATGGAGCTGTGGGTCAAAGACGGCCAGACGCAAAACGCGCTCGCCGCCGCAACGCACAAGGACCAGCCCAGCGTCTCCCGGCTGCTGGACAACATGATCAAACGCAACCTCGTCATGCGGGTCGCGCATCCCAACGACCGGAGATCGAACCTGATCTACCTGACAGATGAAGGCCGCGAAATGCAAAAAGGCCTGATCGGTCAGGCCCAGCAAACGATCGCCGACACCACCGCCGGCATCGACCCGGATGAGTTGGCCGTCTGCATGCGCGTCTTGGATCGGATCGTCGAGAATTTGAAATAAAACCCTGTCCGCATCTCGACAGGGTTTTATTGTGATATACAGAATAGTTTTAATTGTAATAAAATTTCTTGAGAAGGGGGTAGATCAATGATGAAAAAAGCAATTTGTGTACTGGCACTCGCCTTCCTCGTATTCGGCGGCGGAGGCACCTGACACCAGCCGACCGCTTTGGAAGACGGCGGCTCAGGCACCTGGAACGATCTGACCGCCTTGGAAGACGGCGGCTCTGGGACGTGGGACGGCGTCGTGCGGAGCTAAGCTCTCCGCGCCCAAGAAAAAGCACTCCATCGGGAGTGCTTTTTCTTTTCCCCCTTCACTTTCTATACATAAAGGTATATAATGTGTGTATACAAAATATGGAGGAGTTGGTATCCATGATGAACGAAAGATACTTAGAACTTGGCTTGACTGCACTTGGCCGCACCGGTGAGGAACCGGGCTGGTTCGGCGGGCACTACGGTGCTGCCGTCTTGGCTGCTTACTATATGGATCGCGAATTTGACCTGCCGGAGCATGTCCGCACCGGCATCCAAAACATGGCGGATCACTACATCGCGACGTACCCGCAGTTGTTCACCCCGTACGAGAATGAGCAAGCCGACCCGGCGCTGCTCGAACGCATCATCGACGGCCTGCGCGCCAACACCGCGCGCCTCTCGCACTCCGGGCATGGCAACGCATACGGCTTCCTCGCGCTGAAAGCATTGCTCGACCGCCCCGACATGCTGCTTCCGAGCATCGTGAACGGCTTCTACAACTGCCTGATCGCCTCCTCGGAAGGCTCGGGCAACCGCTACTACGGCGTGGAAGAATACAGCACCTTCACCATCGACCAAGTCACCGACATCCCGGAATACCGGAATTTTGATGACCTTGTCGAGCGTGCGATGGATGAGTGCCGTCACGTCTATCCGGGCCAGGTGATCGACGGGAAGAAATACCACTTCACCGGCGAGATCGAGCACGGCCTGACCCACGCCCAAGCCTTGATCGAATACGACCGCCTCGGCTACCCCGAGCTGACCGCAGCCGGCCTGCCCAACCACCGCATCCAAATGCAGCTCAACCGCAACATCCCGGTCGACCATGAAGCGGTGCGCGGCACTGAGATCGTCGAGCCGTCGTTCACCTCGATCTTCGCGCCGGAATTCTGGGGCAAAACATACACCGACCCGCACTGCCTGAAAGTCCCCTACGCCGCCCTCTACCTCCTGCAGCGCCTGCCCGAGGAAAAGCGTGCCGAAGCGGAGATCAACATGTGCAAGATCCTCGTCCAGATGAAATAACTAAAAACGGCTCTTCACAGATAAATGTGAGGAGCCGTTTTGATGATTATAAAAGCTTATAGGCCGCTTTGTGCAAGTAGCGCTCTTACGAAGAGTGAGTGTTCAGCTATATCACCGTTCGCCGGATCGTTGACCGCTAATCTCAACAGTTCTTGACGATAGAAGTCTCGATCCTGCTGGCTAGTCGAACTTTCTGCCTGCATCAGAATGCGTAAGATTCTAGTTTTCAAACGCTTCCGTTTCACTACCAATTCAGGACGATTCAGCTTAGCATGTTCAATTGTTGTCTGTGCTCTTGATGAGTTTTTCGGACGAATTTTGCAATTTACGAGATCAAACTCCAAATGATCATCAGGGTCATCTACTGTCGGATCTAGTATCGGATCTGCGCTGTTCCATTTGTCCCGTTTCTTGTTGTTGCAGACCGGGCAACACCAATGCAGATTCCCCCAAGCAAACGTCAAGTCATGAAACCGGCTTTTCGGTTTCAGATGTTCGATGTTCCCGTAACTGCATTCTCCGATAATCCCTTCACAGTAACAGCATTTTTCGCCGTACATTGTCTCCAATGCCGCTTTGACATCAGCTTGGTTGTAAAGATTCTTGTACCTATCGGGCACAGCGGAAAATGTACCGTTCACTTGGATCTGATTCAATAGTTCGTTTCTCCAAGCGACAGCATTTTGAACCAGGCTTTGCGGTTCAGCAGTCCGATTAACTTTCACCATGTCCGTCACCTCGAACAGCAGCCTCTATTGCGTCCATTCTGGCAAACGAGATCGCAGGGTCACTTTCCGGGAGCAACTGAGATAGCCGTCTCATCGTTTCTTTCAAGAGTTCAAGCTCTTCCTGGCTGAGCGTCCCTTTTAACTTCTTCAGTTGCAGGGACTGAAGGATCGCGATCTCTTCTTCAACTTCCACAGTGCGGCCATGTGTATCCATCATGAACGTCAAAATATCTTCCATCAGCCACCCATAAGGAGACTTTTGTGTCAGTTCCACATCATCCTCACTGTGCTCATGCAAATCAATCAATTCCGCATCCGCGCATGAGGAAATCACAATTGGAGCATGTGTGGTCGCAATAAACTGTACTTTGGGAAACAATTTTTTTAATGATTCGATGATCTTCCACTGCCATTTCGGATGCAAATGCAGATCCAATTCATCGATCAGCACCACCCCAGGAGTTTGCTCAATGGCCGATTCTTTCAACTGTGGATTTAAGAGAGCCATACGATATGCAAGATCAGCGACCATGCCGATGACAGTCCGGTACCCCGAACTCATCACACGAAGAGCCGAACGCTCCCCTTCCATTTCAACAACCACTTCTTCTTCTTCAAAATCATATCCGAAATGCACTTCTGCCTGCTCATCATCCAACAGAAGCCGAAGCAATTGCTCAACAGCGTGAACAACCGCATCCAGTTCACCGATTTTTTTATTTTTCTGCACTTTGATCGTTGTCATTTTACGAAGCCAATTCACGAAAAGCTTAATATTGGATTCTGATTCCAGACAGTCTGTATAACCCAGAAAACGTGACAAATCGTCTTTTTTAAATGGATCGACCCATTTGTTTTTCTTTTGTGAGAACAGACGGCCTGCACTCTGGAAAGAGATCACCGGCAGAATGACGTTTTGATTCCGTTCTTTTACGATCTGATTTTGCATCCCTTTTGCACATGAAACAAGTTCTCTGGCGTTCGCCGTTCGTGTCCGTCCTGATTGCGAATCCTTCGATATTTCCCATGTCATCTCCAGATCGCAAACATGCCCCTGACATCTGAGCACGACGGGAACTTGCGGATTTTTAGTGACGGTCGCATCGCCAACCTGCTCCCACTCCACTCGAATATCATCTGTTTGAATATGACGTGCATAGACACCATCCAAGCCCAGCAAAAAACCGCCTACGCCTACCCGGAGAGCTTCCAAAAGTGTTGTTTTCCCTGTCCCATTTTCACCAATAATCAAAGTGAAATGAGGGTTGAAATGAATCTCTTTCTCTTCAAAGAGTCTAAAGTTCTTTATTTGAATCGAATCGATCCTCACCTTTTGCTCACCCTTTCAAGCGACCGTTCTTACATTCGTATCATTCATTATACCCAATAGATTCTGCCTTTGTAACGGGGCTAGTCGCATACCAGGTAAATTATTCTTTCAAGTTATTGGTAACGAATACTGATGGTGCTATGATAACAATGTGATTTTTACGAAGAAAGAAGGGTTCACAACGTGCTTAACTCCTTTGAACCTGCTCCCAATCCCTTGTTGTCCACCAAGTTATATATACCGCATCAACCTCTGTACCATGTCACCCGCGAACGGCTGCTGGCGAAGCTGGCCGACGCTTTGCAATGCAAGCTCACCGTCGTCACCGCCCCGCCCGGTTTTGGCAAAACGACACTGGTCAGCGACTGGGTGCGGCAGCAGGATGTCGCAGCCGCCTGGGTATCGCTCGACAAAGGCGAAAACGACCTCCTGCGCTTCTGGAACTATGTGATCGCGGCGCTCGACCCGCTGATGCCAGGGCTGGAGAAAAAGGCGTCCGGGCTGCTTCAGCCTTCGATGACGTATGCGATCGAAGGGCTCTTGGTCTGGCTGGTCAATCAGCTGTTTCAGCTCGACCATGACGTGGTGCTGGTGCTCGATGACTGTCATGTGCTGCAGTCCGATGAGGTGCACCGCTCGCTGAGCTTTTTCCTCGAACGCTTGCCCAAACAGGCTCACGTCTGCCTGATCTCGCGCCAGGAGCCGCCGATTCCGCTCGGTGCGCTGCGTGCCAAAGGGCAATTGCTGGCGGTGGAGATCACCGACATCAAATTCACAGAAGACGAGATGAAGTCATACTGGTCGCTCCAGACCGGCGCTCCGCCGAGTGATGATGACATGCGCCTGCTCGCTGAGCGCACCGAAGGCTGGGCGGCAGGGATTCAGCTTGCTGTCGTGTCCCAGCGGGCAGGGCAATCGGCTGCCTTGCACCATTTTTCCGGGAATCACCGCTTTGTGGTCGACTATCTGATGGAAGAGGTGTTTCTGCACCTGCCGGACGCGGTGCGGAGCTTTCTCTTGCGCACGTCGATCCTCTCGCGGATGAACGGCGAACTGTGCGCGGCGGTCACGCTGGATGGGGACGCTGAGAGCTTGCTGCGTCAGATCGGGCAGGCCAACCTGTTCCTGATTCCGCTCGACGGGAGCCATTATTGGTTCCGCTACCATCACCTCTTTGCCGACTTCCTGAGCAGTCGCTTACAGCAGGAGTTCAGCAAGGAAACGGCTCTGTTGCATGAACGCGCCTCCCTGTGGTACGAAGGGCAAGGTCTGATCGAAGAAGCGATCCACCACGCCCTCGCCGCCGGAAGCTATGAGCGGGCGAGCGGATTGATCCAGCGCATCGTCAGCTCCCTGTTCAAGCGCCGCGTGCTGACCACGCTGTACGGCTGGCTGCAGCAGTTGCCCGAGGAGGTCGCCGCCCGGCCGGAAGTGCTGTTAATTCAGGCGTGGACGGAGCTTTTGATGGGCAAGTATGACAGGATGCCCCGCCACTTGGCCCAACTCCATGCTGCGATGGCTGCCCTGGCGGAAACGGGCGATCCGCTGCTGTTGCGCATGGGCGAAGAAGTGCAAATCATCGAAAACTTCCACGCGCTGATCACCCGCAACTTCGACCTCGCGATCGAGCTGATCGACCGGCTGTATGCGCGGGATGACATCCCGGAGCAGGACTCCCTGCCGCTGCTCTTGTCGCTGGGCATCGAGCTGAACGAAGGCTCGGTGCCGTTCATTCGCGGCTATTACGGGTTTGACGGTCGGATTGAGCTGGCGTGGCGGCACCACGGGATCTACGACGCCTTTCTCAGCAAAAACGGGCTGCAGGGCTTTTCCTACAGCGCCTTTCAGCGGGCGGCGATGAGCGAGCTCTGCTATGAGCGGGGCGAGTTGGAGCAGGCGCTGCAGTTCGCCGAAGCGGCGCTCCTCCTCGCCAAGCCGGTCAAGCTGATCGGCGCTTACGTCCCGGCGGTGATCGTGACGGCGAACATCCTCCGCGCTCAAGGGGATGCAGCAGGCGCTGACGGAGCGATGCAGGAAGCATTCACCTACTTGCGCGACAACGACTCGCTCGACTCGCATTGGCATGGCGCACTTAGCGCCGCCCGCACCCGCTTCGAGCTGGCAAAAGGCAACTTGGAGCCTGTCCGTCGCTGGGTCGTCGAAGCAGAAAAAACGCTCCGTCCCGACCAGGCGTACGAAACCTTGACCTACATCCGCGCCCTCGCCGCCACTGGCCGTTCCGCCGAAGCGCTGACCCTGGCCGAAGCTCTGCTCAAAACGGCCCGGCAGCAGAGCAGCCTGATGACCGAACTGGAAGCCCTGCTCTGCCTCGCCGCCCTCGCGCATCGGCAAGGCAACGACCATGACGCCATGCTCCGCCTGCACGAAGCGCTGACCCTCGGCGAGCAGCAAGGCTACCTGCGCACGCCAGCCGTTGCGGCCCACGAGGAGGAAGCGCTGTTCCGCCGCTATGCCGAGGTGCGGAAAAAGCGCCACATGCCGGAGCTGCAGACAGGGGTCTCCTTCAACTATTTCAACCGGGTGCTGCTCACCGCCGGGATGCAGGCTGCCCCAGCGCCCGACGCCCCGCCTGTTCATACATTGACCGCCCGCGAGCTGGAAGTCCTGCACCTGCTCGCCACCGGGCGGACCAACAAAGAGATCGCCGCAGCGCTCGTCCTGACCGAAGGCACGGTCAAACTCCACCTCAACCGCATCTACAGCAAACTGCTGGCCAAAGGCCGCGTGCAGGCGATCCAAAAAGCGAAAGAACAGCGCCTGCTCAAGCCGTAAAATATAACGTCCCGTATAACGTTCGATGGATGGCTCCTCCTTTCTCCTCCCGTAAGATGGGGAAAAAGGGGGAGTTTTTTCATGAAAACCAACTATGATGTCATCATCGTCGGCGCCCGCGTCGCCGGTTCTTCGCTCGCTTATGAGCTGTCCCAAAAAGGCTTTGACGTGCTGCTTTTGGAGCGCAGCACCTTCCCAAGCGATGTCTACTCCACGCACAACTTTTTTAACAACTCGGTCGCGATGCTTCGCGAGATGGGCGTGTTAGACAAACTGCTGGCGACCAACACGCCGACCTACAAACGCTGCTATATGAAATTCGAAGACGCCGAGATCGACGGCGACATGCCTGAAGTGGACGGCGAAACGCATTGCCTCTGCATCCGCCGTCCCCTCCTCGACACCATCCTCTACGAACACGCCACCGCCCAGCCCGACGTGACTGGTATCCAAGGCTTCCGCGTCACCGGCCTGTTGAACGACGACGAAGGCACCATAACCGGCGTGACCGGCGTTGACCGTGACGGCACTAAACAGCAGTTTCACGCGAAATTGGTCGTCGGCGCAGACGGCCGTCTTTCCACCGTGCGCCGTCTCGTCGGGGCGAAGCAAAAGATGGCGGTGCCGACCGACTATGCGAGCTATGGAGCCTACTACTCCGGTTTCAAGTCGGACGGCGAGACCTGTGTCGAGTTCTACAAGATCGGCGAAAACATCGCCATCGTCTTCCCGACCAGCGATGACCTCGCCGTGATTGGCGTGATGTATCCGCTCGCCAACCAGGAGATGATGGAGCGCTTCAAGCACGATCCGGAGCGGGCGATTCATGACCTGCTTGAAGAAAGCTTCTCCACCACCACCTTCCCCGAGCGCCTGCGGGCGGCCACCTTGGTTGGCAATGTGAAAGGCTTGCACGGCTACGACAACGACTGGTACCAGGGCATGGGCCCGGGCTGGGCGCTGCTTGGCGATGCTTTGTCCTTCAAGGACCCGGCAGTTGGCCAAGGCATGCATGACGCCTTGTTTGGCGCACGCGTGCTCAGCAAGCACCTCGACTGGAACAAGTCGTGGGACGAGATGGCCGAGGCGTATGAAGGCGAGATGGAAGCGCACATGATGTCCCGCTTCCAGATGGCCTGCGTTTTCACGAAAAACATCCCGTTCACACCTGAACAGACGGCTGTTAACAAGCTGATCGGCTCCGATGCGCAGGCGACCTCCACCTTCCTCGGGTTCTACAATTACGCCAACGAGATGGAAGATGTGGAAAGAGAAGTCGGCCGCATCTTGACAACTCTTTCCCAAGGCTAATATAATTAGTGAAATTTACCTGGGCGCAGGTCTTGCAGAAAAAGGAAAGGGGGCGTTACCATTGTTGATTCCCATTCGATAACCGGACATTTCACAATCGAAAGGATGAAGATTTTTATGACAACCCCCAACACCTCGCCCTTCACGATCACCCCTGCGGTGACCGACCAGGACCTGCAAGACTGCGCCATCGTCAAAAACACGCTGACACCCAAAGAACCGGTCACATTGGAAGCTCTGCGCAACGACTTGGAAAACAACCCGGACGGACTGCTGCTCATCGCCCGCGTCGGCGACCAACCGGCTGGCAGCGCCGTCTGCAAAGCGTCCAGCTCGCCGCAGCAAGCCTTTACCATGCTCCGCGTGCTGCCCGAGTGGCGCAACAAAGGGCTCGGCACCTTGTTTTATCAGGCGGTCACTGAGCACGCCCGCAAACTGAACCGCAACTCCCTGCAGGGCCGCATCGTCGAAACGGACACGGACGCGCTGGCGTTCTTGGCGAAGCGCGGTTTTGCCGAAGTGGCCCGCGAATGCCCGGTCATCCTGAACGTGCGCGACCTCGCCGTGGAGCCTGCAGCGCTCCCGAACGGCCTCGAAATTCTCGCGCTGCAGGATCGCGAAGACCTCTTCGCAGGCGCGCATGAAGTGGCGGCAGAAGGCTTGCCCGACATTCCGCTTCCCGAGCCGCTGACCGTTCCGGCATTTGCCGACTGGGTCACCTCGGAGCTTACCGCAACGGGCGTCCGTCTCGACGGCTCGTTTGTGGCGATCGCAAACGGCGAAGTGATTGGCTACGCTGGCCTCGCGGAGATCTCCGACACCTCCGCCGAGCACCTGCTCACCGCCGTCAAGCGCAACTGGCGCGGCCAAGGCATCGCCTCGCTCTTGAAAAACGCCCAGCTGCTCTGGGCGAAACAGGTCGGCCTGCACGAGTTGATCACCTACAACCACCAAGGCAACGACCCGATCCAAAAGCTCAACCACCGCCTCGGCTACCAGCCTGAACCGATCTCGCTGGTGCTGCGCGGCCCGCTGTGCGAATAAAAAGAGGAGCCTGCCCCTTTCCGAAAGGGCAGGCTCTTTTTTCTATTTCTGATCAAACAGCTGCAGGTACTCGCCGTATCCTTCCTGTTCCAGCTCTGCTTTCGGAATAAAGCGGAGCGCGGCGGAGTTGATGCAGTAGCGCAGACCTTCCGGGCCCGGTCCGTCATCGAAGACGTGGCCGAGGTGGGAGTCGGCGTTCTGGCTGCGCACTTCCATCCGCACCATGCCGTGGCTGGTGTCCATCTTGCCTTTGATGCTGGACATGTCCATCGGCTTGTGGAAGCTCGGCCAGCCGCAGCTGGAATCAAATTTGTCAAAGGAGCTGAACAAAGGCTCGCCGGAGACGATGTCCACGTAGATGCCTTCCTCCTTGTGATCCCAGAACTCATTGCGGAACGCCGGCTCGGTGCCGTTTTCCTGCGTGACCTTGTATTGCATCGGAGTGAGCTTTTCGCGCAGCTGCTGCTCACTCGTCACGCGGTTCCAGTGCCGTTCAATAAACGCATCGCGGCCTGAGCCATGACGGTAGCGATTGTAGTGCGACGGGTTCTTCTTGTGGTAGTCCTGATGGTACTCTTCAGCCGGGTAGAACTCCTGCGCCGGCAGAATCTGCGTCGCGATCGGCTTGTCAAAACGCCCGCTGTTCTGCAGGGCATTTTTCGATGCTTCGGCCGCCTGCTTCTGTTCTTCGCTGTGGTAGAAGATCACCGTCTGGTACGACTGCCCGCGGTCAAAAAACTGCCCGCCCGGATCGGTCGGGTCGATCTGCTGCCAGTAGGTGTGCAGCAGTTTTTCATACGGGTAGACGGCCGGGTTAAACGTGATCTGCACCGCTTCGTAATGCCCGGTCGTCTCCGAGCAGACTTCCTCATACGTCGGGTTCGCTTTGTTCCCGCCGGTGTAACCGGACACGACCGAGATGATGCCCGGCTCCTCGTCAAACGGCTTGACCATGCACCAGAAACAGCCGCCTGCAAACGTGGCGCGCTGGTAGTTGTTGTTGTCCATGCGTGATCCCTCCCTCTTCATCCTTAGTTTACCTTATCTCACCGGCAGCCACACCTCAAACTCTGTGCCTGCGCATGCTTTCCTTCGGTTTGGAAAATGGTATAGATATGTAACAGTACCATTCACCGCCGAAATGAGGTTGAACACACGTTGCAAACCAACCGACTTGTCTCTGCCGAACTGGGAAGCTTGTGGCAGTGCTATGTGTCCGAATCGATGTCGCATTGCTTCATGAACTATTTTGACCGCACCATGGACGAACCGGAAGGCAAACAGTTGCTCGGGCGGCTGCTCGATCTGCAAAAAGGCCATCTGGCCGCGTTGCGCCACTTTTTTGAACGGGAAGGAATCCCTCTTCCGCGCGGTTTTATGGAGGAAGACGTGAATCTCAGCGCTCCGAAACTGTTCAACGACGCGTTTGTGATCCAATTTGTCGCGTTTATGAACCAAGTGGCGATCGAGCAGTCGCAAATGGCGGTCGCCTCCGCGCCCAACACCGAACTGCGCCGCTTCTACCTGCAGCGCATGCACGCCTACGCCGAACTGGAAGACTTCACGTTTGAGCTGATGCTGGAAAATGGCCTCTTTGTGCGCGCGCCGTATGTGCCGTACCCAAAAGAAGTCTCGTTCGTCAAAGAGCATAGCTTCCTGGCCGGGATGTTCGGCAACAAGCAGCCGTTAAACGTCTTGGAAGTCAGCCACCTGTTCATCAACTCGATTCGCAACCAGCTCGGTACGCTGCTGTTGACCGGCCTGATCCAGACCGTACAGGAGCCGGAGATCCGCGAATATCTGCTCAAAGGCAAACAGTTGGCGCGGGAGATCGCCGGGATTTTTGACAGTGTGACGAAAGAAGCCGAACTGCCTCCTTCTGCGTTGGTCAGCGTGGAGGTGACCGATTCGACCGAACCGCCTTTTTCCGACCGGCTGATCCTCAACTTTGTCGTCGCGCTGAACGTGTACGGACTGGGCATCTACGGATACTCGCTCGCCCAGACCACGCGCGCCGACCTCGCCACGCAGTTGGTGCGGATCATCGGGGAAACTGGAAAATACGGGACGGAAGGCGCCCAGTTGCTGATCAAGTACGGCTATATGGAAGCCCCGCCGACCTCGCCCGACCGTGAAGAGCTGGCCAAACAGGAATAAAAAACCTCGCCACAGCTCAGAGTGGCGAGGTTTTTTCCTGTTCGCTTGGCTGCTGAGGCCCGCCGCTGGCAAAAAGTGTTACACTGGAGGGAGAGAATTCGCAAAAGGAGCTTACCTCCCATGCATCGTCTGGCAACTGACGGCAGGATCGTGTCCGCACAGCCTGTCCCTGTCCACCCGGAATATGCCGGCCGGGTGGAGATCACGAAGATCATCTACCTGGTCGATCAGTTAAAAGTGGTCGGCTTCATCGCCCGGCCCATATTTTTAGAAAAAAGCCTCCCGGTGCTGATCTACAACCGGGGCGGCTACCGTTCATTCAGCAAGCTCAACGACGCCGCGCTGGTGCGCATCGCCGACTATGCAGCACGGGGCTACGTCGTGCTCGCGTCGCAGTACCGGGGCAACGGCGGCGGCGAAGGGCGCGATGAGTATGGCGGGGCCGATGTGAAAGACCTGTTTGCCCTCGCCTGGCTCGCCGAAGAGCTGCCGTACGCCGACGCGTCGCGGCTCTTCATGTTCGGACATTCGCGCGGCGGCATGATGACCTATCTCTGCATCCGCCACGGCCTGCCGCTCCATGCCGCCGCCGTTGTCGCCGCGCCGACCGACCTGGCCCGCCGTCCGCTGCCCCATGCCTTGGAGCAGCTCTATGGCGGACTGTTCGGGGACCCGGCTGCCAACCCGAAGCCGTACCGGGAGCGCTCCGCCCTCTGCTGGCCGGAGCGGCTGCAAGTTCCGCTGTTGATCCAGCACGGCGGACAGGACCGGCGCGTGTACCCGGAAGAGTCCCTGCAGTTGGTCGAGCGCCTGCAGGAGCTCGGAGCTGTGCACAAATTTATCCTCTACCCGGAAGGCGATCATTTTCTGCAAAACGTCCACGCCGCGCGCGACCGGGAGATCTTCAACTGGCTGGGAGGTTATGCAGAATGACCAAGAAGTACCTCGGCATCATCCTGATCGTGATTTCCTTCGTGCTGTACGGAGCGATCTTCCTTGTCCCGTTTACCCCGTTTTCCACCGGCGGCAAAGCCACGTTGGTCGCCGGGCTGGCGATCGCAGGCGAGATCACTTTTTGGGTCGGCGGCTTTTTTGTCGGACGGGAGCTGGTCAAGAAATACCGCTCCAAGCTCAATCCGCTGAATTGGGGCAAGAAAGAAAAGCAGCAAGAAAAAAGCTGACACCGCTTGGTGTCAGCTTTTTTCTTGCCTGCTTATTTGCCCAAAAACGAGTTGAGCATCCAAACGTGTTTTTCCAGCCCGGAATAGATCGCGAGCAGCATGTCGCCGGTCGGCTCGTCACCCGCTTGTTCGGCGGTGTCCATGCCCGCTTTCAGCTCGCCCATCACCGTTTCGAAATCGCGGACGACAGACTGCACCATCTCTTCCGCGTTTTCGTTGCCGTTCGCTTCCTGAATGGAAGCCAGCTCCAGCGCCTCGCGCATCGTCGCCACCGGGCGGCCATGCAGGGACAAGAGGCGCTCGGCCAGCTCGTCGATGTGCAGGGATGCTTCGGTGTAGAACTCTTCGAACTTGGTGTGCAGGGTGAAGAACTGCGGGCCTTTCACATACCAATGGAAGTTGTGCAGCTTGATGTACAGCACCGTCCAGTTGGCGATCTGTTTGTTTAATACGGCAGTCAAATCGTTGCTCATGCTCACACCTCCGGCAGTATCTACTCCAGATTAGTATGCCTCACCCTGCCGGTTAAAACCCTGTCATCGTTTCCCGGGCATCTACTTCGCGGTGTCGAGGTTGTCGACGTAGTAGTGCATCGCGTCGCGCATGAATTCGGCGAGGCCCGGTTTGATTTTTTCATAAAACTCGGTGAAGCGTTCGTCCATCACGTAGAGGTCGCCAAGTCCGCGGAAGATCTCCGGGGTGCAGTTGTAGTAATAGTCGGTGATCGCCTGGCGGTTGTCGGCGACCGCTTCCTGCACCAGCGGGTCGGCCGGGCCATTGTGCATGTTGTCGAGGATTTTCTGCATGTTGGCGCCTTGGCGGGCGTTGATTTTCGCCCAGTCGTCTTGGGTGTAGCCCTCCACGCGCTTTTCCGTTTTGTCGACGACCTCGTCGCCGTAACGCTCGCGTGCTTCCTGCGAGTATTTCTTCTTGTGGTCCTCAATCTGCTTCATGTCGAATCCTTCGAACATATCCTTTTCGCTCATCGCAGTTCCTCCTTCGATCGAAGCGATCGTCTTGTTGACGGTGTCGATGATGTCTTCCAGCCGCTGTTTCTTTTGCAGCAGGATCTCTTTGTGGGCAGCCAACGCGCGTTTGCGGTCAAAGTCCGGGGAGTCCAGGATTTCCTTGATCTCCTGCAGTGAGAATCCGATCTCCCGGAAAAATAAGATCTGCTGCAATCGCTCCAGCTCTTGCGTCGAATACAGCCGATACCCGGCCTCGCTGACCTCGCCGGGCTTGAGCAGCCCGATCTCATCATAATGATGCAGCGTCCGCACACTCACGCCCACCAGATCGGCGAGTTCTTTTACCTTGTAGGCCACACACCATCACCTCCGTTGCTTCGATCTTACCGCCTCACGTTGCGTGAGGGTCAAGGGGAAAATTGAAAAAACCTGCCCCGAAACGGAGCAGGCGGTGTGCTTACTGCTGATGCTCTTGCACCGGGAACCAGCCCGGGGTGTTGACGATCGCCTTCCAGAGCGGGTCGGGCACGACGAGTTCTGCTTGGTCGTTTTTGCTGAGCGTGGTCTTGATCTCCGACTCGCGGCCGGATTGGATCTTCTCCACCCAGTCCGGGTCGACGATCAGCTCGCGGCCGAGCGCCAGCAGCGGAATGCCGGTCTGGATGGCGCGCCGAGCATCGTCTGCCGTATGGATCGAGCCGACGCCCATCACCGGGACGCGGTCGCCCGCTTTTTGGCGGATCAGCTCAATGCGCGTGGTCTCGGTGTCGGCGCCGCTTCTCGGCTGTGAGAAGAAGTCCATCAGCGAAGCATGGATGTAATCAAGCCCCTGATCGGCCAGAGAGTCGACCAGCACCAGCGTGTCTTCCATCGTGATGCCCGGCGTTTCCGGCTCTTCCGGGGAGAAGCGGTAGCCGATCACAAACGGCCCTTTGGCATGCTCGGCCACCACGCGTTTGACTTCTGCTACGATACCCAGCGGGAAGCGCATCCGGTTTTCCAGACTGCCGCCCCACTCGTCGTCGCGGCGGTTGGTGTGCGGGGAGAAGAACTGGTGGATCAGGTAGCCGTTCGCTCCGTGAATCTCCACGCCGTCATAGCCCGCTTCGATCGCGCGGCGCGTGGCCTCGCCAAACGCTTGGATCATCGCCTGAATCTCGTCGCCGGTCAAGGGACGCGGGGCGACCGCGCCTTCTTTCTCCAGCGGCACATCGCTGGCGCTGACCGTCTCGCCGTTTGGCACCAGTTCCGGCGGGCATTGCCTGCCGCCGTGGAAGATCTGCAAGACCGCTTTGGCGCCTTTGCCCTTGATCGTATCGGCCAGGCTGCGGAGGCTTGGGATCATCTCGTCGCGGTCGGCTGCAAATTCATTATGAAACCCTTTCCCGTTTGGCGTCACATAGGTGCAGGCGGTGATCACCATGCCGACCCCGCCGGAGCGGCGCGCGTAGTAGGCGAGCTCCGTATCCGGGACGGTGCCGTCCGGGTTGGACGACCACGTGGTCATCGGGGCCAGCACGATGCGGTTTTTCAACTGAATGCCGCTCTTCAGCGTGAACGGCTCAAATAATGGCTGGTATGTAGGACTCATGTTCTCCATCTAGGCAACCCCTTTCTGAAACCAATATTCCCATCTTCGCCCCTAAAAATCAAACAAGCCGGCCTCTGCAAACGCCAGAGTCCGGCTTGTTTCTTGTGTTGCTGATGCCTTTACTTACTTCCAGATCACCATGCCGTTCCCCAGCTTCTGATACATGTGGGGGACGGAGGCGCGCATGATGTCTTTGTACGCCCAGTAGTTCTTGGGCACATCAGACCATCGCTGCGGCTTGTCGACGTTCAGGTCGTTCCAACCCAGCACTTTGTTGAAGATGACGACCGCTTCTGCCCGGGTCAGCGCATTGTCCGGACGGAACTTGCCGTCCGTGTGGCCGCTGAGCAGGCCCGCTTGTTCGGCGAGCAGGATCGCATTTTTCGCCCAGTGCTTGTCGATGTCGGTAAACGTTGACTTCTGCGGCGTGCCGGACAGCTGTTTCACTTTGCCCAGCACGATGGCGATCTCCGCACGGGACATCTGCTGATTCGGCTGGAACGTGCCGTCCGGATAGCCGACCATCAGCCCGCGCTTGGTGACTTCTGCAATCGCAGGAGCCGCCCAGTTCGAAGCGCTCACGTCGCTGTAGATGCTGACAGACGCTTCTGCTTTGATGTTGATCACTCGCAGCAGGATCGATGCCAGCTCGGCGCGCGTGATGCCGCGATCCGGCTTGAAGGTGCCATCCGGGTAGCCGGTGATGTACGGCTCGATGACGCCTTCTTCCAGCACTTTCGGCTGCAGCGTGATGTTGGTCTGCACGGCGGTTTGACCTACGTGCAGCACCGCATTGCGGCCGTCGTACTGGTCGTAGCCTTCTTTCTCAGCCACGATGTAGTAGTCGCCTTCGGGCAGCAGGAGCCATCCGAATTGACCGTCTTTGCCGGTCGTTTGGCCGTTAGCGTTCTTGTTCGTCATCGGGGACAGTCGCGGCAGCTCCACTTTCGCGCCCGGCGTTCTGCCTTGGCTCTTGTTGAGCGCCGTGTCCGCCCAGTAGACGGTGACGTTTACGCCATCGACCGCTTTCTTGCTGATCGCGTCGGTCACCACGCCAAACGGATCGATGACCGATGCGCTTGCCGTCGCTTCCTTGTTCGCGTTCACAGACAGCATCGCCGTCTGCCCGGCCAGCTTGGTGCCGTTGTCGCCAAGCACGTAGATCACCATGCGATAGGAGCCCGGCTCAATTTTGTTCAGCTCGAACTTGCCGTTTGCGCCGATGATGTCAACGCCCGCTTGCAGGAGCATCTTGCCATCCGGGCTGTACACGTCCGCGCTGAGCTTGTTGCCATTGCCGATCAGCTTGGTGATGTTGCCTTGAAGCGTGCCTTTGACTTTATCCTCAACAGGCGGCACGTAGGCAGCGCGTGTGACGGCGATCGTGTATTCCTGTGTGGTAACGCCGTCCTGAGCGGTCACCAGAATGGTGATCGTGTTCGGTCCGACGGTCAGTGCGACCGGTACGGCATTGCCGCTGACTTGCAGCGTGCCGTTGACCGTCATCGTCGCACCGCCGTGATTGAACGTCGGGGTTACGTTCAGCGTGCTGACGCTGTACGGAACCGCCACGGTGTAAGTGTCGACGTTCGATGCGAAATCAGGAGTCAACGTGCCTGCATCAACCGTCAGATTGCTCAGGGTGGCGTCGGTGGACGGGAGTCCGATCGTCACGGTGATCGTGTATTGGTTCTCCGTATATCCGGGAGCCGTCACGTTCACTTGAATCTCAGTCGTGCCATCGGAGTCAAGCGTAATACTTACTGCTTCACCGGTGGTCGCGGTGCCATTAACCGTAGCAGATGCTCCGGCAACAGCAGGCAGTGTCAAAGTAACGTCGACTTGAGTGGTGCCATAAGGCGCGGTCACCGCGTAAGTCGTCGTGTCTTGATCAAATGTCAGCGCGTCCGCAGGTGTTACATCTAAGCCGGTCAGTTTGATCAGCTCTTCTTCCGTCACCGTGATCGTGTACTGGTTCGCAGTATGACCCGGTGCGGTGACTGCAACGATGATTTCTGTCGTGCGGTCCGCATCCAGCGCGACGGTTACCGCTCCCCCTGTTGTAGAGGTCCCGTTTACCGTCACGGCCGTTCCGGCAACGCCCGGCAGCGTCGGTGTGACATCCACCGAAGCAACACCGTTCTTCACCGTGACCGCATAGCTGTCGTCGTCCGGATCAAACGCCAAACCGCCCGGCGAGTTGACTTCCAGATCGGTCAGCTTGATCAGCGGCAAGGTCGTCACGCTGATCGTGTACTGGTTATCCGTGTAACCCGGTGCGGTGACATCTACCGTGAACGAAGCTGTTCCTGCCCCGTCAAGATCGACCGTCACTTTCCCGTCGGTCAGCGTTTGTCCGTTGACCGTCACCGCCGCTCCGATGACCGGAGGCAGCGCCGGCGTCACGTCGACCTTCGTGGTGCCATACGGCACCGCGACCGAATAGGGCTTGGTATCCGGGTCAAACGTGATGCCGCCCGGAGTGACCGTCAAGCCGGTCAGCTTGATCAGCTCTTCTTCCGTCACCGTGATCGTGTACTGGTTCGCAGTATGACCCGGTGCGGTGACTGCAACGATGATCTCTGTCGTGCGGTCCGCATCCAGCGCGACGGTTACCGCTCCCCCTGTTGTAGAGGTCCCGTTTACCGTCACGGCCGTTCCGGCAACGCCCGGCAGCGTCGGTGTGACATCCACCGAAGCAACACCGTTCTTCACCGTGACCGCATAGCTGTCGTCGTCCGGATCAAACGCCAAACCGCCCGGCGAGTTGACTTCCAGATCGGTCAGCTTGATCAGCGGCAAGGTCGTCACGCTGATCGTGTACTGGTTATCCGTGTAACCCGGTGCGGTGACATCTACCGTGAACGAAGCTGTTCCTGCCCCGTCAAGATCGACCGTCACTTTCCCGTCGGTCAGCGTTTGTCCGTCGACCGTCACCGCCGCTCCGATGACCGGAGGCAGCGCCGGCGTCACGTCGACCTTCGTGGTGCCATACGGCACCGCGACCGAATAGGGCTTGGTATCCGGGTCAAACGTGATGCCGCCCGGAGTGACCGTCAAGCCGGTCAGCTTGATCAGCTCTTCTTCCGTCACCGTGATCGTGTACTGGTTCGCAGTATGACCCGGTGCGGTGACTGCAACGATGATCTCTGTCGTGCGGTCCGCATCCAGCGCGACGGTTACCGCTCCCCCTGTTGTAGAGGTCCCGTTTACCGTCACGGCCGTTCCGGCAACGCCCGGCAGCGTCGGTGTGACATCCACCGAAGCAACACCGTTCTTCACCGTGACCGCATAGCTGTCGTCGTCCGGATCAAACGCCAAACCGCCCGGCGAGTTGACTTCCAGATCGGTCAGCTTGATCAGCGGCAAGGTCGTCACGCTGATCGTGTACTGGTTATCCGTGTAACCCGGTGCGGTGACATCTACCGTGAACGAAGCTGTTCCTGCCCCGTCAAGATCGACCGTCACTTTCCCGTCGGTCAGCGTTTGTCCGTTGACCGTCACCGCCGCTCCGATGACCGGAGGCAGCGCCGGCGTCACGTCGACCTTCGTGGTGCCATACGGCACCGCGACCGAATAGGGCTTGGTATCCGGGTCAAACGTGATGCCGCCCGGAGTGACCGTCAAGCCGGTCAGCTTGATCAGCTCTTCTTCCGTCACCGTGATCGTGTACTGGTTCGAAGTATGACCCGGTGCGGTGACTGCAACGATGATCTCTGTCGTGCGGTCCGCATCCAGCGCGACGGTTACCGCTCCCCCTGTTGTAGAGGTCCCGTTTACCGTCACGGCCGTTCCGGCAACGCCCGGCAGCGTCGGTGTGACATCCACCGAAGCAACACCGTTCTTCACCGCGACCGCATAGCTGTCGTCGTCCGGATCAAACGCCAAACCGCCCGGCGAGTTGACCTCGAGATCGGTCAGCTTGATCAGCGGCAAGGTCGTCACGCTGATCGTGTACTGGTTATCCGTGTAACCCGGTGCGGTGACATCCACCTCAATAACGGTCGTCCCGTCTGCATCAAGCGAGACGGAAGCTTTTCCTCCTGCGAGGGCCAGACCATTGACTGTGGCATTTGCTCCGGCCACAGCGGGCAAAGACGGCGTGACATCCACAGATCCGGTTCCATAAGGCACCGATACTGTGTAGGTAGTATTATTCGGATTAAAACTCAACCCGCCCGGCGGCGTCACTTGCAAACCGGTCAGCTTGATCAGCTCTTGCTCTGTCACTGTGATCGTGTACTGGTTCGCAGTATGACCCGGTGCGGTGACTGCAACGACGATCTCGGTCGTGCGGTCCGCATCCAGCGCGACGGTTACCGCTCCCCCGGTTGTAGAGGTCCCGTTCACCGTCACGGTCGTTCCGGCGACGCCTGGCAGCGTCGGTGTGACATCCACCGAAGCAACACCATTCTTCACCGTGACCGCATAGCTGTCGTTATCCGGATCAAACGCCAAACCACCCGGCGAGTTGACCTCGAGATCGGCCAGTTTGATCTGCGGTATGTCTTCCGTCACCGTGATCGTATACTTGTTGGACGTATAGCCCGTTGCATGTACATCCACCTCGATCACGGTCGTCCCGTCTGCATCAAGCGTGACGGTTGCCTTCCCTCCGGACAGCGCCTGAGAGTTCACCGTTGCACTCGCTCCGGCAACAGCAGGCAAGCTCGGCGTGACCTCAACAGATGCGGTTCCATTCGGAACCGTAACCGAGTAATTCTTCGTGTTCGGCAGGAAGCTCAAGCCGCCTGGCGGTGTCACTTGCAGGCCGGTCAGTTTGACCAGCGGCTGCTCATTCACCGTGATTGTGTATTCGTTATCCTTATAACCCGTCGCCTTTACATCCACCGTGATTGTCGTCGATCCATCCGCATCCAGCGTGACGGCTGCTTTCCCGCCAACGAGGGGTTGGCTGTTCACCGTCGCGCTGGCCCCGGCAACTGCCGGCAGGGTCGGCGTGACATCAACCGAGGCGGTTCCGTTCGGAACCGTTACCGTATACGACTTGGTGGCCTTCGTGTAATCGATGCCGCCGGGAGAAGATACTTCCAGGTCGGTCAATTCGATTTGCGGCGTTTCCACCGCGACCGAAGTTTGCATCAGCCCGGCCGGGCCGACGACGACAAATTTGCTTTGGCCATAGGCGACCGATTTGAAGTTGCCTGAAGCAGTTTTCGGCGTTTCTGTTATCCAATTCACGCCGTCTTCAGAAGAGACGATCGTACCGCCATCCCCGACCGCGACAAATTTGCCGCCGCCATACGCGACGCCATTCAGTGTAGCCGCCGTCTTGCTGTCCTGCGTCGTCCAAACATTGCCGTCTGTCGATGTAGCAACAAACCCGGATATGCCGACTGCAACAAATTTGTTGTTGCCATAAGCCACATCGTACACACCGCTGCCTGAAATCGTGCCAGCGCTAAAGTTCTCCCCATCGTTCGAGTGGTAAACTACGCTGGCCGTAGCTTCAGCATCGAAGCCTGCAGCAACAAACTTTCCGTCCCCGAAAGCTGCGGCCATCAGGTACGATCCATCATTTTTAGACGGAGCGGGGCTGAAGAAGTCATTGTCATCGGAGACCAAAATCGTTCCATTATAGCCAACCAGTACAGTAAGAGGAATCCCATTTGTCCCCTCTGCACCGTAAGCAACGTCCTCCAAAAATTGATTGGTCTGCGAGGTTGCTCCGCTGTACACCTTCCATGGTTCATAAGAGTCAGTAGTTGGCGAAGTGAGATACCCGCCATCACTCGTGCCTACCCAGCGATCGCCCGCATAAGCCATGCCGGTCACCACATTGCTTCCGACAACTGTACTCTCTTCTTTGTGTTGCCATGTGTTTCCGTCGGCGGTGTACCCCAAGAAACCCGAACTGTTTGACACGAACCACTGACCGTTCCCGAACGCGATCGCTTCAAGTTCGTAGTTAAAGTTTAACGAGTTTGCGGGATCCGGGTCGAGATCTGCCCACGTAGTGGGCGCAGCGCTTGCCAGTTGTGCAAATTGACCCGCACCGCTCACCAAAAACACAAGCAGAAAAATAATGCATAAACTCAGAGACTTTTGGAACCGCCGCATAAAGTTACTGAATTGCATGAAACTCCTCCCCGCACAGATACCACTTACAGGTTAAATGGAATCTGCGGTTTAAAAGTAAACAGCCCCTTCCCCCAGTCACCCCCTTTTCTTCCGAAAGCACCCAGTTAAAGATAAAGAGTCATTCTAATGATAAAGCATCGAAGCCCACCAGTAAACGTTTTTCGGCAACTTTTTAGGTTAAATCGATTACTTCTCACATGGAAGATGATTGATCAATTACCCTATGTTATAATAAATACTAAAATGTAGAACGTTTCTGCGAATTCTGCAGGAATTGACTGGAGAGAAACCATGATTCAGAAGGTCCCGGCACGTCTGGAAGATGATCTCTTCCTGTTTCAACTGTACGCTGAGACCCGCAGCGCAGAAATGCAGGCGCTGGGCTGGGATGACGCAATGCAGCAAAGTTTTTTGCACATGCAATGGAAGGCGCAAAGCCAGTCCTACGCGTTGCAATATCCGGATGCTGAACACTCCATCCTAAACTTTCGCAATCTTCCAATCGGCAGGGTTATCGTAGACCGCAGCCGTTCGGAGACCCGGCTGGTCGACCTGACTTTGCTGGCCGCATCGCGCAATCAGGGTATCGGCACCGGGATTTTGCAAGAATTGCTGGAAGAAGCGACCAAAGCAAACCAGCCGCTGCGACTGAGTGTTCTCAAGACCAACCCGGCTCAAACGCTTTACACGCGTCTTGGCTTTGTCAAAACCGGGGAAAATGAGTTGTATAACTTCATGGAATGGAGCCAGCCCGTCTCGGGCTATGCATTCCCATAAATCTAGCTACGAGGTGAAAACGAATGAGTGAATCTTATTTGGGCGAAATCCGCATGTTTGCAGGCAACTTCGCTCCGCAAGGCTGGGCGCTGTGCAATGGCCAAATACTCAGCATTGCTGAAAACGAAGCGCTGTTTGCTCTGCTTGGAACCACCTATGGCGGTGACGGGCAAACCACGTTTGGACTCCCTAATCTTCAAGGGCGTGTAGCGGTTCACCCCAGCACCACTTATCCGCGTGGTTCCATGGCCGGCACCGAAAATGTCACGCTGCTGACCAACCAGATGCCCGCTCACACTCACACCGCCATGTCATATGGCACAGCAGGCACGATCGACACGCCGAGCAATAACGTCTGGGCCTCTCGCTCACTGAAAACTTATGCTACCGGCGACGGGCAGACCACGGTCGACATGAACGCGCAGGCACTGTCTGTCGTTGGCGGCACTCAGCCGCACAACAACATGATGCCTACCACGACGATCTCGTTTATCATCTCGCTTTACGGTGTCTTCCCGCCGCAGCCGTAGTCCCGTCAGAATTCAACCACCTAAGGAGGAATCCCCTATGTCAGAACCGTTCGTGGGCGAAGTTCGCTTGTTCGCCAACAACTATGCACCGCGCGGCTGGATGTTTTGTGAAGGCCAGATCCTGCAGATCAACCAGAACCAGGCGCTCTATTCCCTGCTCGGCAACGTATACGGCGGAGACGGTGTAACTACGTTCGCTTTGCCGGACTATCGCGGCCGTGTGCCGATTCATGTCAGCCCTACCATTCCGCTCGGAACTTCACAAGGAGAAGCTGCCCATACTTTGACGGTCAATGAGATGCCGCAGCATACACATCAAGTCTCGGCAGCATCCGCCAACGCTGCTGATCCCTCCCCGTCCGGCGGCGTTTGGTCTTCTCAGCTCAACGGTTATTCTCCGGCAGCTCAGCTCGTTGCGATGGACGTAGAAGCGATCGGTGTAACGGGTGGCAGCCAGCCGCATGAAAATATGCAGCCGTATTTGGTTTTGAACTACGCCATCGCAATCCAGGGAATCTTCCCAAGTCGAAATTAGAAGGAGGCGAACATCGTATGGCAGACGCATATATCGGTGAGATTCGCATTTTTGCAGGAAACTTTGCACCGAAAGGCTGGGCCCTTTGTAACGGCCAGTTGATGTCGATCGCACAAAATACAGCCCTCTTCTCTATTCTCGGCGTTCAGTACGGAGGAGATGGAAAAACGACCTTCGCATTGCCCAACCTGATGGGCGGCGCGGTCATGAACCAAGGTTCCGGACAAGGTTTGACCCCGCGCAACATGGGTTCAAAGGTTGGCACTTCAACCGAAACGCTTCTCATCACAGAGATCCCGGCACATACTCATGTCCCGCAAGCAGTGGATGCAGCCGGTACCGAGAAAGACGCGACGAACAACATTTGGTCACAGTCGCAAAAACAAGGTGTGCCGCCGAAATCGACAAATCTGTATAACCCGACCCCGGATATCCAAATGTCCCCAGTGGCATTAAACATCACCGGCGGTTCGCAGCCGCACAACAACATGCAGCCGTTCATCGCGCAGAACTTCATCATCTGCCTGCAGGGCGAATTCCCGTCCCGCGGCTAAGACGCTTATCGCAAGCAAAACAGCCCGGCTCCTCACGGAACCGGGCTTTTGTTTTGCACATCAAGCGCGCCTACTCCTTGTACTCGTCATCCTCTTCTTTCTGGTTGCGCTCATTCCACGGCGCGGCGATGTCTTCCAGCAGCGCCATCACTTGGATGAACTCGGCGGTGTTCATGTCGAGGCGGATGTAGGAGCGCATCTCTTCCTGCGGCACGTTGCCGTTCAGATACTGTTGATACAGCGCTTCCCAGATGTCGGACGGCACGCTGAAGGCGATGTTGTTCGCCGCCAGCTCGATCAGCTCGTCGTCGTCCTTGATCTCGGAGATCTCGTCATTTTTGCGATACTCCATCACTTTGTTGTAAATGGTCTGCAGTGCGCCTTTATGCACCCAGGACCCGCTGTTGATCGCATCTTCGAACAGGCTGCGGATGTTCGTCCCGCGCTTGCCGTCTTGTGCCATCGCTTTGACGAGGTTGGCCCCCATCTTGCCGCGCCGTTTATAATGCCCCCGGTAGGTCTCGATCTTCGCCGTGTGCACAGAAAGGTGCATCTTGTCCTGCACAAACAGATGCGTCGACTGGTCCCGCAGATGGTCGATGCCCGGGATGTTCTTATGGTAGCTGTTTGCGTCCATCTCCTCGACCTCCATGTCCCGCGACTGGGTGGAGGTGTAATGCTCCAGCAGGTCGCCCTGCACCATTTTCCCCGGCAGTTTCTTTCCGTCCCGCTCCGCCACGCGCGCCTCAAACTGCGGCCGCATCTGATCGAGCAGTTCCTGCTGATCCGGATTCAGCATGTCGGTCGGGTCGAAATCGCTGCCTGTATCGTCTTCCAGCATCCCCTGCATCTTCTGCAGCGTCTTGATCTCCTCCTGCGTCGCCTCGACCAGCCCCTTGCCGATCGCATCCAGCCATGCCGCCGCTGTCAGTTCATACACGCGCGAGTCATCGACGCTGACCTCTTCCCCCGACTGCTTGATCTTCATCCGCTGCGCCACCGGCATTTTCGCCTGCAGCATCTGGTGGCGCAACATCTGCCCCGTGCGCCGGTTGCCCAGCAGCTTTTGCATTTGCAAAATCGGATGCGGCGCCGCTCCCGGCGTCTGTGCCCGCGCCGAACTTGGCGTCGCTTGCCCCGTGCTCCCTTTCTGTTGCGAAACGAATCTCATCGCTTCCCGGCTCCCGTCTGATTAAAAGTTATATACATTTTAACACGAAACAAACGGGAGAAGGAATTCGCACTTCCACATGGAAACATTTAGGAATCAAAAAAGTGGAGGGACAACGATGCACATCAAAATGCTCAACATCACCGCCGTCATGATGGGAGAAACCAACACGATCCACCCCACGCTGGTCTGGGATGACGAAAACGCCATCCTCATCGACACCGGCTACCCTGGCCAGCTGCCCTTGATCCGCACGGCGATGGAAGAAGCCGGAGTGCCTTTTGAAAAATTGACCCAGGTCATCATCACCCACCAGGACCTCGACCACGTCGGCTCCCTGCCTTCGATTCTGCAGGAAGCGGCGCAAAAGATCGAAGTCCTCGCCAACCCGATCGAGATCCCCTACATCGACGGCAGTAAACGCCCGCTGAAGCTGACCGACGAAGCGGTCGCCCAAGCGGAAGCCTCGCTGCCGCCGGACGTGCCGGCCGAGTGGAAACAGGCCTTCCTGTCCCTTTTGAAAAATCCGCCCCAAGCGCCGGTCGACACCACCATCGCGCACGGCGATACCCTCCCCTGCGGCCTGACCGTCATCGACACGCCGGGACATACACCGGGCCACATTTCGCTCTACCACGCGCCGAGCAAAACCCTGATCGCAGGCGACGCCATGGTGATCGAAGCGGGGCAGCTGAACGGCCCGTCCCCGCTCTACACGCTCGACATGGAGACGGCGACCCGCTCCCTGCAGCAGTTCACCTCCTTCGACATTGAGACGGTGATCTGCTACCACGGCGGTTCCGCAAGCGACAACGTGAACCAGCGTCTTTCAGAGCTGGCTGGTGTATAATAGAGTTGCACTTATCTCATAAATTAGGGAGCGATCCTCATGAGCACTCTCACGTACTCCGTCTCGACCGCCATCGGGTGGGGCGAGCTGGTCAAAAGCGCCTACAGCACCTATGAACTCGACACCAAAGATATCAATCCGCCTACTGCTGTCAACCTTCCGGCCGGCTGGCAAGTTGTCGCCAACCTGCAAAGCGATCCGGTGGCAGGCATTTTCTCGCAAATCCAATTCATCGGCTTCATCGTGCAGTCCACCACAGACGCCACCCAATACGGGATCGTCTTCCGCGGCACCGAAGGCGTGATGGACTGGCTGGCCGACTTTGAAGCGCGCCATACCGATTTCACCGCCGTGCCAAACGGCGGCCGCACCGAATCGGGTTTTACCCAGATGTTCGAATCCTTGAACGCGGTAAAACCGGGTGAATCTGCGCTGCAGAGCTTGGACGAGTTCTTGAAAACGTTGCCCGGCGACACGGCGATCACCGTCACCGGCCACAGCTTGGGCGGCGCGATCGCCAACCTGACCGCGATCTGGATCGCCGCCAAACATGCGAGCTTCCCGCTGGAGCTGTACTCCTTTGCCGCGCCGATGACCGGCGACGCTACATTTGCGGCGACGTTCAACCTGCTGGTGCCAAACAGCTTCCGCATCTACAACAAGCCGGACATCGTGCCAACCGTGCCGTTCCATCAGCTCGGGTACGATCAGGTCAACACCGGGCACGAAGTGAACTCGCTCAACTACCCCAACCTGCCGCGCAACATCCTCGGCTACCACTCGATGGATACGTATCTCTACCTGCTGCAGCAAGAGCTGCAACAGTAACAGTAACAGTAACAGCAGCCAAAAAGGCAACCGTCTCGGGTGCCTTTTTGCTTATGCTTTTCAAAAAAATCATGGCCTCTCAGGAGACCATGATGAAAAGTTGATCGGCAGTATGTCTTACTTTTGCACGTATTCGACCAGTCGCGGCAATACAGCCACTTCCCAGCCATGCGCCATTTTGGCGCGGACGGCAGATGCTTCTTCGCCGCTTTCGAGCACCTTGCCTGCTTCCCAGCCGTCATGGAGCAGGGTAAATTCGGTCTTGCCCGCTTCCGTCTCGTGCAGCTCAAAGGTGACGATCCAGTTCTGGCCCCACGTGAAGACCAGCTTGTTCGGCGGGTCGAGCTCGGTCACTTTGCACGGGGATTTGCCAAACGGGCCTTCCAGCGCAAATTCATTGCCGAGCACCGGCTGAAAATCGTTTGGCATAAACCAGGTGGCAATGCCTTCCGAAGTGGCAACAGCGTCCCACACCTTTTGAATCGGCGCGTTCAATTGAATCGTATTACGAATAACAGGAAGAGTTCCTTGGTTGGTTTCAGACATGGGTACAACCTCCAAAGCAGAAGTATTGGAAACCATCTGGTTTCGTATTGATTATACGTAACCGTTTGGTTTCCTGTCAAGCAGTTCGGCTGCTCACACTTCCAGTCTGCTTACCGGGCTGCTTCTCCATACATCTCGATCAATTCCCGTTTGCGTGTCCAGAGCCGTTCGCTGAGGTTGACGTGATACTTCTCCGGGTTCAAATTCCGCAGATACTCCCCGTCGAACTGTTCGAGCTGCGTTTGGTGATACGCTTTGACCGCCCCGATCTCCGGCAGAGCATAGACCAGTTTCCCCTCATCAAAAATCGTCTCCAGCAGCGGCACCGCCGTGTAGCCTTCGACGAATTTGTGAACGTGCGTATGCACCGGGTCGAACAGCTTGATCCGCTCCCCTTTTGTCACATCGGTCTCTTCTGGCAAGGCGAGATAGTCCCCTTGCGCTTTGCCCCGTGCGTTCAAAATGCGGTACACCTTTTTCCGATACGGGGTGGTGATCTTCTCCGGGTTGCCGCTGATCTTGATCGAAGGCTCCATCTTTCCGTGCAGTTCGCGCTCAACCAGCTTGTACACACCGCCCAGCGCGGGCTGGTCATACGCGGTGATCAGCTTCGTGCCGACGCCCCAGATGTCGACTTGCGCCCCTTGGACTTTCAAATGCAGGATCGTGTGCTCGTCGAGGTCGTTGGACGCAGCGATTTTCACATAGGACAGCCCGGCCTCGTCGAGCATCTTCCGCGCCACTTTCGACTGGTAAGCGATGTCGCCCGAGTCGAGGCGGATTCCAAACAGCTTCTTGCCGCGCTGCTCCAACTCTTTGGCGACTTGGATCGCGTTGGGCAGGCCCGACCCCAGCGTGTTGTACGTGTCGACCAGCAGCGTCGTGCTCTCCGGGAACACCTCGGCAAATCTGCGGAACGCTTCCAGCTCCGTCTCATGCGTCTGCACCCAAGAGTGCGCGTGCGTGCCTTTGGTCGGGATGCCAAACTGCATCCCGGCCTGCATGTTCGACGTCGAGTCAAACCCTGCGATATACGCCGCCCGCGTCCCCCACACCGCCGCATCCGCTTCGTGTGCCCGCCGCGTGCCCATTTCGATCAGGTAGCTTTCCGGGCCGACCTCTTGGCGAATGCGGGCTGCTTTCGTGGCGATCAGCGTTTGAAAATTCACGGCGTTAAGCAGCGCCGTCTCGATGATCTGCGCCTCCAGCACGCGGGCTTCCACCTGCAACAGCGGCTCGTTGGGAAACACGACCGACCCTTCGCGCACCGCCCGCAGTGTGCCGGTGAAGCGGAAGTTCCGCAGCTCCTCCAAAAATTCGGCCGAGTAGCCCTCCGGCTGTTTTTGCAAAAAGAGGATCATCTCATCTGAAAAATGCAAGCTGCGCAGGTACGCCGCCACCCGCTCCAGCCCGGCAAAAACTGCATAGCCGCTGCCAAAAGGCAAGTTGCGAAAATACATCTCGAAGACTGTCTGCTGATTGTGCGTGCCGTTTTGAAAATGCGCATAAGCCATCGCCAGCTGATAGTTGTCTGTGTTCAGCGTCAAGTTCTCCATCGCTTAGGACTGGAAAATTTCCGACACGATTTCAAAGGAACGCAGACGGGCCGCGTGGTCGTAGATCTGCGCGTTGATCATCAATTCGTTGGCCTGCGTCTTGTCGAGGAAGGCCTGCAGTTTCTCTTTCACGCGCTCCGGACCGCCGACGATGGAAGAGCCGAGCTGCTGCTTGACCGCGTCTTTTTCATACTCGGTCCAGTAGTCGTCCATGTTGTCGACCGGCGGCTGCAATTGGCCGGGACGGTTGCGGATCAGGTTGAGGAACTGCTGCTGCATCGACGTCGCCAGGCGGCGCGCTTCCCCGTCAGTGTCGGCGGCGACCACGTTCAACCCAACCATCGCATACGGCTCGTCGAGCACGTCGGACGGCTGGAAGCTGCGGCGGTACAGATCGAGCGCCGGCATCGTGAAGCGCGGCGAGAAATGGGCGGCAAACGCAAACGGCAAGCCGAGCATCCCGGCCAACTGTGCGCTGAAAGCGCTGGAGCCAAGCAGCCAGATCGGAATCTTCAGCCCTTCGCCGGGGATGGCGCGGACCGGCATCTGCTCCGGCGGAACGGGCGGGTTGAAATACGCCCGCAGCTCCTCGACCAGCTCCGGGAAGTCTTCCCCGTTGCTGTTCAGTCCCCGGCGCATCGCGCGCATCGCCGGCTGGTCGGAGCCCGGCGCACGGCCGAGACCGAGGTCGATGCGCCCCGGATACAGGGATTCCAAGGTGCCAAATTGTTCGGCGATCATCAGCGGCGCATGGTTGGGCAGCATGATCCCGCCCGACCCGACGCGGATCGTCGACGTGCTGCCTGCGATGTGCCCGATCAGCACCGAAGTGGCCGAGCTGGCGATGCCCGTCATGTTGTGATGCTCGGCGAGCCAATAGCGGGTATAGCCCCACTTCTCGGTATGCTGAGCCAGATCTACACTGTTGCGAAACGCCTGCGTCGCGTTGCTGCCCACGACGATCGGCGCGAGGTCTAATACGGAATAGGGAATCTCACGCAGTTGCATGTTGTGCTCCTCCTCATTTGGAAACGCCATCCTTAGTATGATCTCATTTGCGTTCCGCATGAATCTGTACGATGGCTTACAGCAAAAAGTACAGCAAAGCACAGCAAAAAACCCTACCTCCACCACGTGGAGACAGGGTATTCTGCCGCATGCACGCGCACCGCTTCGCCGAGCTTCGGCGTGGCCAGCGTGACATTGTTCAGTTGTGCCGCTTGTAACACGCGCTCGACCGGATCGGTCCAGTCATGCAGCGCCAGCGTAAACGCCGCCCAGTGAATCGGGATCAGCACCTTGCCTTGCACATCGAGGTGCGCCTGCACCGTCTCTTCCGGCATCATGTGGATCGCCGCCCAGCGCGGGTCGTATTGTCCACACTCCATAAACGTCAGATCGAACGGCCCGTACGCCCGCCCAATCTCCTGAAAATGCGGGCCATAACCGCTGTCACCGCTGAAATACAGCTTGGTCTGCTCCCCGATGATCACCCATGAGCACCACAGGGTCGAGTCGCGGTCGGTCAGGCTCCGTCCGGAAAAATGCCTGGCAGGCGTGCAGGCCAAGGTCAGCCCTTCGTACTGGAATTCACTCCACCAGTCGTGCTCCTGAATCTTCTCCGCCGCCACGCCCCAGCGTTTGAGATGCGCGCCGACGCCAAGCGGGACGATAAACTGGCGGACTTTATGTTTCAAGCGTTTGATCGAGCCATAGTCCAGATGGTCGTAATGATCGTGTGACAAAATCACCGCGTCGATCACCGGCAGCTCTTCGATCTCAAACGGCAGAGAGCCGCTGTAGCGCCCGCCCCCAAACTGCGGAAACGGCGACGGGGTCCGGCCGAACATCGGGTCGACGAGCAGCGTTTTCCCGTCCAGTTGCAAGAGCAGCGCCGAGTGCCCAAACCACGTGACTTTTGCGTCCTGATCTTCCGGCAGGTGCAGCGGCTCCATCGGCAAAGGCGAGCCTGGTTTGCGATTCGGATTCGGTTTCACAAAATCCCGCAGGATCGACAGTGACGTTTTGACACTGCTGTCCATGCGGGTCGGGATCTGGTTGATGAACTTCCCGTTTTGAAAATTCTTCGACTGCACGCGGCGCTGTTTCTGCTCAGAGGAAGGCTTGCCCCCGAGATGCGGATAGAAGTTGAGCACCAGAATGACAGCGACGACGAGTGCAGCCAGTATGCTGAGTGTAAGGATCATCGACAGTTCCCTCTTTTATCGTTTCAATATAAACTTCGCCACAGATAAAAGGTAGCATACGCCTCCCAATTTTTCCACGGGCGGGCCAGATGTTCCATTTCCGTAAGCGTCGGTTTGCGCTCCAGGCCAAGCTGCGCCTTGATCGCGTTGTGCAGCCCGACGTCAGCAAGGGGAAAGGCGGAGGTGTCGCCGAGACAGCGCAGCCGCACGTAATTTGCCGTCCACGGGCCGATGCCGCGGACTTTGACCATCTGCTTTTCCGCCGCTGCCGGGGTGAGTTCGAGCAGGGCTTGTTTGCTTAGTTTGCCAGTGGCCAGCTGTTGTGCCACTTCGATGATGTATTCTGCTTTTTTCCCGGTGAATTGCAGTTCGCGCAACTCGTCCACCGTAAGCGTTGCCACTTGTTCCGGGCGCGGGAAGAGCCAGTAGCTTTGAAACGATTCGCCGAACGCTTCGACAAAGCGGCGTTTCAGCGTGTAAGCAAACGCCAGATTGATCTGCTGGCCCATGATCGCCCAGCACAGCGCCTCGAACAGGTCAGGAATGCGGATCACGCGCAGCCCGTAGTACTTTTCTGCCAGACTCTTCAAGATGGAGTCTTCCGCCGCCATCGCGTAAAAAGGCGCCAGATCCCGATCCAAATCAAGCCACTCCCGCACGTATTCAACCACTGCCGCCTTCTGCGCTTCGCTTGGCATCCCGTTCAAAAACCGCAAGAGAAGCGTTCCGACCTCCCCGCTGCTGAGTTCAAACAAGACAGGTGCCCCGTCGATCTTCAACAGCTTCCGCACACACCCGTCTTCCACTTGGTACAGGCACTCATTCGCTGATCTCCCCAGATAGACCAACGCCTCTTGAAACCTAAAAGCATCAGGCACTTCAATCACACAAATAGATTCGGAAACAGCGAAAGGCACCTTCTCAGGTGCCTGCTGGTCTTGCTTTTCTACCATCCGAAGTCCAGCGTCTTTCCGGTCTCGACGAGCGTCTTGATGTTGCTCAGGATCATCCACCAGCTCGACTCGGCGTTTTGCAGGGACGGGTGGTCAGGCTTGATCTGGTCGTTGACGAGGGTCAGCTTGGTGCAGTTGCCGACCGTCTCCAGCGTAAACGTCACGCGCGTATCCAGTTCGGCATCGTACTCGCGATAGGACGGGCCTGCATTCTCCGTGTAGCTGAGCACTTGATGCGGCTCATACTGCAAGATCTTCCCGTGCACATGCACCGTCTCATCTCCGTCCGCACCCGGTCCCACGTACGCGTAAGGTGTGCCCACTTCAAACGTCGAACGAATCACACAGTTGAAAAACGTCTTGCGCGTTCCTTCCGGCGATACGAACGCATCCCAGACCTGCTCCCGGGTGCCGTCGATATAAAACTCATACTTCAGTTCCATGTTTCTCCTCCTCGAGATATGCGTTACTATGAAGTATAACCGTTTATTAGATAAATGTATCGTAAAAACGCGACACGCACAGGAGTGAAACCAATGAAGCCGATGGGCGTTCTGAAAATAGCAGAGGGCAAGTCCAAATTCACCCTCACCCGCCATGCCCCGTCCGACGCGCTCCGCCCGTTTATCAAACACTACTGGATCGTCGCCTGGGACCTGCGCGGCCAAGAGCCGTACCTGCAACACGTCGTGCCAAACCCCTGCGTCAACCTCGTGATCGAGCCCGGCAAAACGGCGATCTACGGCGCCTCCACCCAGAAATTCTCCTACTTCCTCCAAGACCACGGCTTGGTGTTCGGCATCAAATTCCATCCCGGCGGCTTCTACCCGTTTCTCAAGCAGCCCGTCTCCCAACTGTCCACACAGCCCCACCGGCTCTGCGACGTATTTGGCGTCGACGACTCGCACATCGAGCAGCAAATCCTCGCCCAAGACAGCGACGAACAAAGAATCGCGCTCGCCGAACAGTTCCTCCTGCCCAAACTCCCGCAGCCCGATGAAAATGTGACCCTGATCAACGCCATCATCGACCGGATCATCACCGACCCCAACATCACCAAAGTCGATCAGGTCTGCGAACAACTCTTCATCAACAAAAGAAAACTCCAACGCATCTTCGACCAATACGTTGGAGTAACCCCGAAATGGGTGATCAAATTATACCGCCTGCAAAACGCCGCCGAAGCGCTGGAACAGGGTCAGCACCGGGACTTGGCACAGCTTTCCGCCGAGCTCGGCTACTACGACCAGTCCCATTTTATCAAAGACTTCAAAACGATCATCGGCAAAACGCCTGTCGAGTACACGTCCGCTACCTAGCGGCCCGGATTATTTCCCACGTTGTTGCGCTCTTCCAGCATCTCCGGAAGCACGTTGTCCAAAAAGTACTGCACCGAACGCAGCTCCCGGAAGGAGTTGATCGTCGACAGAGCTTCCTCGTAGATCTCCATGAACAGGGGCTCCGGGTTGCCTTTCAAAATCTCGCCAAACGATTCGTACAGCAGGTCGATCTTGTCGGCTGCGGCGAGGATTTTGCCTTCGATCGTGTCGTCCTTGCCTTCGCTGAAGCGCTGCGTGTAGATCGCCCGAAACTCCTCCGGAATCTCCGCCTCGATAAATTTCCGCGTCATCGTTTCTTCCACTTGAGAAAAGAGTTCCTTCAGCTCCGGGGAGGCGTACTTGACCGGCGTCTTGATGTCGCCGGTGAACAGCTCGGCGTAGTCGTGGTTGATCGCTTTTTCATAGAGCAATCTCCAATCGATCGCCGTCCCGTGGTGGTCTTCCACCGTGCCAAGGAATTGAGCGATTTTCGTCACTTTAAAGGAGTGGCTGGCCACCGAATGCTCCTGATATTTGAACTTGCCCGGGCAGCGGTTGATGCCCTCCAGATCGGACAGGCTCTTAAAGTAGTTATGGATTCCCATGTTGAATCGCTCCTCTCTCTCGTCTAGGTATTTCGAAAGACTATATCAAAGAGCGCCGGGAAGCACAAGCTACAGATTTTGGAGTTTTTCGTGGAGCAGTCGGAATGCGGTGTGCAGCGCATCTTTGGGCACCTGTGCATAGCGGTCGCCGATGCCGACTTCAAAAGAGCTGGTGCTCTCATCATACTCGCGCACATAAGGCGTTAAGCCAACACCGGTCTCCGCATAGACGGCCGCCAAGATCGGCTCCAGCTCTGCTTTCGGCAGCTCAACATGCACATGGAACATGTTCGACACCGGCACTTCCGGCCACGTCGTCACGCGCGGGCACTGGTTGTAAAGGCCGGCCAGCTCTTGCGCCTGCTCGTAATACTGCCCCATCTTCGGAATCCGCTGGTCGAAATATGCATCCGCGGTGAGGATATACGGATACAGCGAGATCAAGTCCCCGCCATGGCGGCGTTTCCAGACTTTCGATTGCTTGGTAAACTCGGCGCTCCCGGCCAGAATCGCCCCGGCAATCCCGCCGATGCCTTTGTAAAACGACACATAAACGCTGTCAAAAAGCGCGCAGACTTCCTGCGCCGTCTTTTGATAGTACGGCAAAATTTCAAACAGGCGCGCCCCGTCCAGATGCAGCCGGATGCCCTTTTCTCGGCAATGGGCGGAGATCTTCTGCAGATCTTCAAACGACGGCAACTGCCCGCCGATCTCGCGCTGCGGCAGTTCGAGCAGCAGGCAGGCGATCTCCTCCTGCAGGTTCAAGATCTCCTCGAGCTGAATCAAACGGTCTTTCTCGCCGAGCAGCACCGATTCGATGCCGTGCAGTTCGCGCAGGCCCGCCTCTTCATGGATTTCCAAATGGGACAACGGGTGATAGGCGACCTTTTTCAGCCCCAACTCATCACACCAGATGCGCAGCGCGATCTGCTGCGCCATCGTGCCGCTCGGAAAAAAGACGGCCGACTCTTTGCCCAAATACTCTGCCATTTTTGCTTCAAAATCTGCGATCAGCTTGCCCGAACCGTACATATCGCCTTCAACGGTGCCTTCCACCTCATTCAGCACATCTTTCAGCACTTGCACGATGCGCTTGCCGTGGCCCCCCACTTGATACTGCGTCTGGGCAAAAGCCTCTGCTACTACGTTATGTCCGCTCACTTGATCATTTACCCCTTTCCAGCTCTTCTTCTGTCCTCATTTTACCACATCAGGATTCCAGCATCACGGCAGCCGCCGCCGCTTCTTGTCCATTTACGAGCAGCACGATCCGATGCTCCCCCGGATAATGGCGGCGGGTCGACAGGTCGGCCCATTTGTGTGTCCGCACGCCGGAAAGCGTTGCGCCGCCGGGCACCGTTTTGTCGGAGAGCAGAAACAGCTTGCGCGAGACGCCACGCTTTTTCACAAAATCAATCCCGTACTCCACCCGGATCTTCACCTGCTCGCCTTCGCGAATCTGCAAGGCATACTGCAGCTCACAGTTCTCTCCGATCCGCACCGTGGCAGGCGCTGCCGAGAGCGAGGCTTGCGTGACCAGGGCATCACCTTCCGCCGTATCCGCATAGCCAAACAGCTGCATCACTTCCGGGTCGGCTTGGCGCACCAGCGTCCGGCACCCGCGCCGCACGATCCAGTCGGTCAGCGGATGCACGCCGAGCCAGCGGCGTGCCGTCTCGATGACCAGCTGAGGGTGGTCTTTGGCGATGTCGTTTAAGTTGTTGGCCACGCTTTTGCGCACATAGAGCGACGGGTCTGCTTTCAGCAGTTCCAAGAGCTGCAGCACCGGAGCCGGGTCGCGTTTGAACATCGGGAGCGCTTGTCCCCACGGCAGGCGCGGGCGGCACCCTTCGCTGGCCAGGCGGCGCAGATGTTCATTTTCATCCTGCGCCCATATCGTCATCTGCGCCATCATCCGCTCCGGCTCGCGCAGCAGAAACGGCCGCACAGCAAACTCTGCCGTCGACAGCTTGGTAAACCGCGCCAACGCCTGCATCGACAGCTCCCAATCTTCTTCCGCCTGCCCGTACACTTCCACAAAGTCGGGGAAAAATAGATACGGCAGCCCCGTGCAGCCTTCCTCGACCGCAAACAGCACCGCCAGCGCCTCCTCATAGCGCGACGGCAAAAACTGCCCCAGCCGCTCCGTGATCCGCCGCATCCGCGCTTTCAGCTCCAGCGTCTCCCACGGCGCTTCCAGCACCGCCGCAACAAATCCGTCCACATCAAACGCGCCATACACTGCACGCACCTTCTCGCCAAAACCACGCAAGAATTCCTCATGATAAACCGCCTTCAATTCCGCCACCCTGACCGCCTCCCGATCCGCTTCATCCACAAAAAGAAGCAGACCTCTTCCCAGCTGTTCAGCTTCGAGAGGTCTCCTTCTGCTAATTCTTTACAATCACTCTACCACAGAGGCATCACGCTTCGCACCGAAAACGAATTTCTTTTTCGAGATGAACCGTCTGTCGATGATGAACGCGAGGAGCACAGCCGCCACGATCAGCAATGCCAAGTTGCCATACGTCTCGTACGCAAACGCCTTGCCTTCCAGCGTCACACCGTTGGCGCGGTACTCAAATCGCTTCACCGCATGTTCTGCCGTCGAGACATCTTCCTGCTGCGCCAGGTCTTCCAGCGGCTCTTCAAAAACGAAGCGGTCTGCCGAGTTCGCATGGGGGTACTCGATGGCAGGCACATCTTGCAATTCACTCCAAGCCTTAACTTCATCCTCCGCCAGCGACTTGCCCTCCGTGCCGGTCACAAACATGCGATCCAGCTTCGGTGCATCTGCCAACTGATGGCGGGCCACGATGTTCAAGCCGTGCTTCGTGACGATCGGCCGATCCGATTGGGAGATCGTCTTGACCTGCGTGGTGCCGGTGTCGGCATAGGTGTCAAAGACGGACGACAGCGCCATCTCTTCCATGCCGTCATAAAGCATCACGCCCGTTTGCACCTTGTTCCATTGGAAGGCATTGTTGACCACATAGATCCCGAAGAAGCGGGCATCAACCGAATATGGATCAACCGTCGGGTTCTGAACGTACTGGTACATCGGGTATTTCGCTTCCGCTGCCACTTTTTTCGCCATCGGCTCGCCGAGTTTTTGCGAGATCGTGTAGAGAACTGCATCAAAGCCGCCCGTCTGTCCGCCGGAAGTGACGAGGTTGCCAGTTGCGACATAGCGCTGGTTGGCTTGCCAGTCGACATTCGGGAAAGAACTGCCCTGCAAACTGATCGCCTGCCAGTGCGTTGTCGCCTGCTTCCCGTCGAGCAGCCCGGCGTCGGCCAGGTTCATCGCGCCGCCGCAGATGCTGACCAACGTGGTGTCCTTGTGCTTTTGGATATACTCGCGAATCGGTTTGTACAGCTCTTTGTCTACAATCGGGATGTACGGAATCACGATGATGTCCGGGCTTTTCTTGAGCATGGCGTCCAGTTCATCAAACGAGTAGTGCGGTGCCACTTCCAGCCCGCCGGACAGCGACTTGACCTTTTTGTCAGGCGCCACCGCGTAGACGTTATACGCTTCGGTCATCGCAAACAGATCATACGGAATGAGAAAATCGAACACTTCGGTCGTCGTCGACGCATCGCTCATCAGGACGGCCACGGTCGGTTTTTCCGCATCATGTTCCGGAACGCTCACATCCTGCCATTCCGGGAACGTCCCTTGGTACACCGAGCCGTAAAAATCGCGGTAGGTGCTGCCATATCCCAAGAACCCGGCCCCGCCGACCACCAAAATCAATGTCATCAGATAGACCACAAAACGCAGCAAAATCTTTTTCACTCGCTTCTTCCTCCTCCAATGTTTTCCTGTTGTTGGCTCTAATTTACCATACCCCCCTACTGTATGTAAAGCATAAAAAACAAATGTGCCGGGTTAGCACATTTGTTGGGTTCCTACTTTTTGATCAGTTTGGTGATCGTGATCAGGAGTTCGTCGATCACTTCCTGATCGCCTTCCTGGAGCCGCTCCACGACGCAGCTGCGCATGTGGCCTTCGAGCAGCAGTTTGCCGACGCTATTCAGCGCCGATTGGCAGGCGGCGATCTGGTTGAGCACGTCGTCGCAATAGGCGTCCTTCTCGATCAGCCCTTTGACGCCGCGGATCTGCCCTTCGATGCGGTTCAGGCGCGCGACCAGATTGGACTTCATCTTGTCCGAATGGTGGCTTTTGCGTTCACCGTCAGCGTGGCAGCTTACGTCGTTCAGCTCCACGTCTTTCATGTCTTCCGATTCCACAGGGCATCCCCCTCCTTGCTTTAAATATGAGATACCTACGTAGGGTATGTCAAGCAAGGATTTTTAAACACGATGCAATTACGAAGTCATTTTCAGCGCTTCCTGCTCCACCAGTTGCAAGAACTCCTCGACCACTTTCAGGTTGCTCTTCTGGTTCCCGAGCTTGATCATCGCGCGTCCCAGGAAATTCACGCCTTTGTTCTGCCCGGCGTAGACGAACTTCGTGTGCGTCTCATCAAGCTTCTGCAGCGTAAAGGTCAGATCGACCTCAAATGCCTTCCCGATCACAAAAGCGATCCGCTTCCGCTTCAACTCCGGCAGGTCTTCATAAGCGAGCGTCTCCACGATGTACGTTTCCACGCGTTTCCCTTCCCGGTATTTCTGCTGGTGTTTGGCGCCAACTTCCTGCTCCGATTTTTCAATGCAGGTGTGCTCTTCGACCTTGGGCATGATCTTCTGAATGTGCTTGTCCGAAAACAGCGCCCACACTGTTTCGATATTTGCCCCAATCGTCGTTTCCTCGTTCCACTCGATCATTGGTCTTCCTCCTTGCCAGAAGCCAGAAATTCGTCGATCCGGCTCTGCACCTTGTGCTTTTTTATCTTCACAAAAAGGGAGCCTCCCGGAGGGGAGGCTCCTTAGTTCGGCAGCGGCAGATAGACATCCACCGTCGTTCCCATGCCGACCTCGCTGGTGATTTCCAGGCGGCCGCGATGGCCTTCGATGATTTTTTTGCTGACCATCAGGCCCAGACCGGTGCCTTTGGTCTTTGTTGTATAAAAAGGTTCGCCAAGATGCGTGAGATGCTCCTGGGGAATTCCGGTGCCTTCGTCCTGAACGCGAATGCGAATCTGCGGCTGCTCAGCTGCCAGAAGCTCGGCCGAGATATGGATCACGCCTCCGTCGGGCATCGCTTCGATCGCATTTTTAATAAAGTTGATGAACACCTGTTTCAGTTGGTTGTGATCGCAGTCGATCTCCGGCAGCTCTTCCAGCAGCTCCGCCCGGATCTGCACATTGTGCAAAATCGCCTGTGTCTCGCTTAAGGTCAGCACATCGCGCAGGATCGAGACAAGATCCATCCGTTTAAAAGAATTGGCCTGCGGTTTGGCCAGCACGAGCAATTCGCTGACGATCATTTCGATGCGGCTCAGTTCCGATTCCATGACTTCGAGGTATTTGCGGTGCGTCTCCTGACCCACTTGCATCAGTTGGACAAATCCTTTTAATGCGGTCAGCGGATTGCGAATCTCATGCGCCAGTCCGGCAGCCAGCTGACCGGCGATGCTGAGCTTCTCCGTTTGAATCAAAAGTTCCTCCGACCGCTTGTTTTGGCTGATGTCGCGGCAGGTCCCGCTGAAGCCGATCACTTCGCCCAGGGTGTTGCGCACCGGCGACAAGGTGGCACTGACGTAGATGAGACGTCCGTCCTTGCAGATGCGCTGTGTTTCATAGCCGCGCATGGACTGGCCTGCTTTGATCTCTTGATGCAGCCGGTAAATTTCCTCACTCAGAAAGTCGGGGATGATCGGCAGGTGTTTCCCGACCACTTCCGCTTCCGACCAGCCAAACAGCGCTTCAAAAGCCGGATTGATCTGCAGCACGCGCTCCTCCAGATCGACCAGCCAGATCGCGTCGGCGCTGTTGCGGATGATCGCTTCCAGCTGTTCCTTGGTCTTGCGCAGCTCTTCCTCCGAGCGCTTGATGTGGCTGATATCGCGGCAGGTGCCGCTGATGCCGATCACTTCGCCCTGGGTGTTGCGCACCGGCGACAAGGTGGCGCTGACATGGATCAGGCGTCCGTCACAGCAGATGCGCTGCGTTTCATAGCCGCGCATCGATTGGCCTGCTTTGATCTGCTGGTGCAGCTTGTGCATCTCCGCCGCGAGAAAGTCGGGGATGATCGGCAGCCTTTTTCCGAGCACCTCCTCTTCCACCCAGCCAAACAGCGCTTCGAAAGCCGGATTGATTTGCAGAACGCGCTCTTCCAGATCGACCATCCAAATGGCATCGGCGCTATGTTGAAGGAATGACTCGATGCACAGCTCTTTGCCGGTTTCATTTGGTTCGTCCGCATCGTGCACATGCAAGTCGAGAACCTTGTCCTGCTCATCTATCATCGTTTCGACCCTCTCCGTGAAATGCTTTTGGTATCCATCTGGATTCTATATTTATCCTAAGATATGCGAGCCTCAGTTGTTTTCACCCATCTTTATATAGTACGGCGTCCTTGTTCTTATACCTTTTCCTTGTAGAATCTTAACGAATAAACTAAACCGTAAGCCACAGGCTTACGGTTCTTTATGCATGATTTCGTAATCAATTGCCCCCGTGCAGCGCTTGCAGCCCGGCCGGCAGATCTTTGGCAAAAAACACTTGGTTGCCGCGGTTGCACTCGTAGATGAAGCTCTGCAAGCTCTTGCTCGCGTACCCGTCAAAATCGCCGACGATGGCGATCTGCACCTGATAATTGGTGAACTTTTGCAAAATCTCTCCGGCCAGCCTCGTCTTGAGATCGAAGAACTCCTCGGTGATGTTCGCCTTCGGAATCAGAATCTTGCTGCTGCCGCTCTCATACCTTACGGTCGCCATCAGATCCAGCGCGTCTTGGACGTCATGGATCACAACTTCCGCGCTTTCCACGATCGCGACTTGCGAGTTGCCTTGCCGGTCGAGCCTGATCTTCATCTGCCCTGCCCCTTTCGAAAAAAAGAGACCTCCTGCGGGATTGGTACACGAGGAGGTCGAATCATAGCTGCGTTATGCTTTTTTGACAAACTCAGACTTCAATTTCATCGCGCCAAACCCGTCAATTTTGCAATCAATATCATGATCGCCCTCGACGAGGCGAATATTTTTCACCTTGGTGCCCATCTTTAAGACGGAGGAACTGCCTTTCACTTTCAGGTCTTTGATCACCAGTACGGTATCTCCGTCGGTTAACACATTTCCGTTCGCGTCTTTGATCGTCTTGGTGTCTTCCCCGTTGTCGCTGCCAGGTCCCGGCGTCCACTCATTCCCGCACTCCGGGCAAATCAGCAGGCTGCCGTCTTCGTATGTATATGCAGAGTTGCAAGCTGGGCAATTTGGCAAATCGGCCATGATTCCATATCCCCTATCCGATAATGATCGGCACCATCTTATCACAGTCTCCACAGATTGGCAAAATGCAGGAGCCTGCAGAACCCGGCACGAAATGTCGGATGGGTGCTGTTCTTCCCTGCTATTCTGTTGCTAAAGGAGGTCATCGCATGGATTCGCTGAGTAACATGAATGCCGCGATTCAGTATTTGGAGGAGAACCTGACCGGCGAGATCGATTTTCAAGAAGCGTCCCGGCTGGCTTTGTGCTCCGAGTATCATTTTAAAAGGATGTTTTCCTTTCTGGCCGGCATCTCGCTGTCGGAGTACGTCCGCCGCCGGCGTCTGACGCTGGCAGCGTTTGAGTTGCAGAACAGCGAGGTGCTGGTCATCGATCTTGCCATCAAGTACGGCTACAACTCGCCCGATTCGTTTGCCCGGGCCTTTCAACACCTGCATGGCCTGACGCCAACCGAAGCCAGAGCCAGCGGCCATTCCCTGAAAGCGTATCCGCGCATGACCTTCCAGCTTTCGATCCGAGGGGGAAGAGAAATGAACTATCGCATTGTGGAAAAAGAGGCATTTCGCATCGTGGGATTGATGAAGCGGGTGCCGATCATTTTTAACGGGGTGAATCCGGAGATCGCCGCGATGTGGTCTTCGCTGGATGCCGCCCTGATCCAGCAGTTGAAGTCGCTGTCCAATCTGGAGCCGTCCGGAATCATCAGCGCGTCGGCAAACTTCTCCGAAGGCCGCATGGAGGAACGCGGCGAGCTCGACCACTACATCGGAGCGGCCACCACTCATGCGCCGCCCGACAGCCTCGCCTGCCTCGAAGTCCCCGCCTCCACCTGGGCAGTCTTCGAGTCAGTCGGCCCCTTCCCCGACACCCTGCAAGATGTCTGGGGCCGCATCTATTCCGAGTGGTTCCCCTCCTCCAGCTACCAACAGGCCCCCGGCCCGGAGATCCTCTGGAATGCGGATAAGGACGTCACGTCTCCCACTTTTAAAAGCGAGATTTGGATTCCCGTTGTGAAGAGATGATAGAAAAAACGCCCTCAATGCGCTTCAACGCGAGGGCGTTTTTTATGTTCCTCGTAGCAGCTCTAACTTTGATCGTGACGATTTTAAAGCATATGTTGGACAGTCAAAACAAAAAGAAATAGATCGCCCTCTGAGTGGATAGCTCTGGCGATCTATTTCCCCAACTATTGAGCCGACACCCTTGCCGGGTATCAGTTGTGTCAAAAGACCGTAGGTGTTCGAGCACCTATGGTCTTTTTTATCTTACGCATGTTCTGTAAGTTGATTCTAACATATGAGATCTGGCCCCTTCAAGGAAAGACAATTCATTTGCTACAATCCGAAAAACTCCGAGACCTTCTCAATGGTGTATTGATGTCTCAATTTGTACGCGCTGTTTTGATTCGCACGTAATCCAGTTGTCCAAAACGCTTTCTCCCTTGAAACGGTCTTTTCCCACTCCACTGTCACTACGTACTCACAGCGTTCTAGGTCGTCAAGGTCATGTTTCATGTTCCTCGCTTGAAGGTCACAGTCGACAAGCTTTTTCGTCATACCATTGATATGGACTTCAGCATCCTTTAATGGAACTGATTTTGAAGTCACTTTTCCCACCGCGACATAGCCGCTTTTAGGAATCATACAAAAAATACGAGCGCCCACAAACAATGAGTCAAGCGTCCTGCTGTACCACTTACCATTGCCTGCTGAAACAAAACCGTATTTTACGGCATCCTCCCAGCTCCGATACTGATCATCATCAAAATTCACCACGAAGTCCTGCTGATTCCATTTTTCTTTTTTATTGTCGCGTTTCGAAATCGACGTCTTTTCTTCCACGACGTTTGGGTCAATCAGCCAACTTCTTGAGATAAATTCCTCATGGCCTTCTTTGAAATAACGGAAAAACACGGCGTTGACCGGCACCCCGAAATTTGAAGACAAGTATTGAATAATTCGTTCCGTCTCATAATCCAATTCTGCGCTGACGATAATCATTTGATGTGCTTTGTTAATTTCCTCGGGCAGACCTGTTTCAAATTTGGCAATAAACGCGTCTTCTAGAGATGCTTTGTAGCTATCTTCATAGATCTGAACAATTTCATCGTACGACAAAGATTGAATCCAACTTGCATAGTCGATGATCTGGGCAACTACATCACGTGGTGTCCGCTGCTTTTTCAATTCCATGATGACGATATTGCCGTCCTGATCGATCGCCAGCAGATCAATAAATTTTCCAAATGCAGTCGGGACTTGTCTGCCTAGTAACAACAAGTTGTCCGAAATGATCGAGATGTCCTCTTCCAGGATCTCTTCGAGCTTTTTTTCCGACGCAATCGCAGTAAAATTTACTCGTTTTACGCCATTGCTGACATTCCAGATACCTACTTCAATCGGCATACCTGTACCCCTTTTCTTTTACAAATAATAACGAATACGTAATGTAGCTCCCTTCCCTTTTGGCGGGGCATAAAGCACTTCGTCCGTTGGCTTTTGCATGGAGTACATCACTTCACAACAACTCGCCATTCTGTGATTGCTGGATGGATATCCCCCTACCATGCTATGTACGTCGCCTGCGCAAATATCGACCGATTCTTTTCCTGCGCTTCGTGCCTCTTCCATGATTTCTTCGATCTTCTTTTTGAATGTTTCCGAGTTAATGACTTGCTGAGCTCTCTTGCAAACAATTTGAATCGGGTTCCCATCCGGGTCTTTTACCCAGCCGGATCGGAGGTTGTGCAGGAAGTCGTGCGGTTCGGATAACAGCGTGGCGCCGTTTTCCAGTAGGTAGTGGATGGCTGCATCTGTATCTTCCGTCCAGACGACGATTTCACAACCCGCATTTGACCCAGGGGTCAAACCATGGACTTCACGCGTCGATTCCTTGGTGGCGATGCCTAATTTGAAACCGTCTAACACCAGCTCATGGTGGACTTCCTGGCCTTCAATGACCGCTGTGAATGTCAGTTGGAAGCCAAGGCGTTCGTAAAATGCTTTTGAGACCTCCAGATTCTCGACATAGAGGTTGATTTGCGGGGCACGAAATTGCATCGGACACACTCCTCTTTTATGTGATGAAGCCATACAGCGCACCGATATTGGCACGGTGCTGTTCGGCATAAAACGCTTCGCTTACCCCTTTCAAAGCGGCCACTTGTTTCAGGACGGCGGGCAGAAGCAGCGGGGTCGTCTTTTGCCCGGAAAAAGGGCCATCGTACGGCCAAGGGCCATCCGTCTCGATCAGGAGCTGCTTGATCGGAACCGCTTGGGCCAACTGCTGGTCACGTTCGCGATGGCAGACTTCCGGCGTTACCGAGACATAGTAGCCGGCCTTGACGATCTGCGCCAGATCAACGGCTGAAGCTTTGAGCCAGTGAAAATGCGCTTTGGTCACCCGATGCCTTTGCAGCAGCTCAAGGGCAGTGCGCGCTTGGTCATGCACGGCGTGCAGCACGAGAGGGAGGTCAGACTCTACAGCAGCCTGGGCGAACCGATCCAACAGTTCCACATAGCGGTCCAATGCTCCTTCGCCTTGCTCTGCCAGCGTGTAATGCGGTAGCCCCACCTCGCCGATCGCAGACAGGCGGGGACGTTCCGTGCGGATCAGCGTGAACAGTTCCGGCAGATCTTGCTCTGCCGGACACGCTTGCTCCGGATGCCAGCCAATCGCGGCGTGGATGAAATGCGGATGGCGCTCTTTTAGCTCCAGCGTTCGGTAGGAGGAGCGCAGATCGGTCGCCACCGCCACTACCGCTTCGATACCGGCCGCGATCCATCGTTCGATCTCGTCCGGTTCGTATTGAGCGAGATGCAGATGGGAATCGATCATCGTCACTCCTCCAATCATTTTTCTATTTCACAATTTGCATGGATTTCATGATCTTGGAGACCTTCTAACTGAGTGTAGATACATAATGAGGAGGTCTTTTCATGAACGCCGCTCATCGAGCAAAACTGACTTCGGCCGAGATCGCCGCCCTGTGGACGCAGTACATGAACGATACGTCCGGGCTCTGTTTCAATACATACATGCTGGAGCACCTGCAGGACTCTGACATCCGGAAAGTTTTCCAAGATGCTGTGCAGCTCAGCTCCCGACATGTTAACACAATAAAGAAGTTCTTAGAAGATGAAGGATTCCCGATTCCGATCGGGTTCACTCCTCAAGACGTAACAGTTGGCGCGCCACGCCTTTTTTCGGATACGTTTTGTCTGCATTACTTAAACATTATGTCGATCCACGGCTGCCATGGGTACAGCGGGGTGCTGACGACATGCACCCGCCGTGATATTCGCGACTATTACACGACCTGCATGACGACTGCCGTTGAATTATGCAACCAAACCAAAGACATCATGCTCGACAAAGGCGTGTATTATCGCCCCCCGGCGATCTCGCCGCCTGAAGGGCCGGAATTTATCAAAAGCGACAGTTTTTTAGCCGGCTGGTTTGGCGAAAAACGACCCCTGAACTGCATCGAGATCTCCGATATTTATTTTAATCTAAAAAAGAGCATCTTGGCGAAAGCGCTTATCGTTGCTTTCAGCCAAGTTGCTCATTCTAAAAAAGTGCGTGATTTTTTACTGGAAGCTGTGCAAGTCAAAGACAGCCACATCAATCTGTTTCATGAGACGCTGAACAACGAGAACCTGCCTGCTCCCCCCACGTTTGACGCGGAGATCACCGGTTCGACCACAGCTCCGTTCTCAGACAAGCTGATGATGTTCCAAATCGGATTTTTGTTCTCCACCGCCATGGTCTATTACGGAACGGGATGGGCCTCCTCGCTCCGCACCGATTTGACCCCAAAATACATCAGCTCCATTGCCGATGATATGCGAATCGGCCGCAACTGGATGAACATCATGATTGAACACCAATGGTTTGAACAACCGCCTCTCGCTGCCGATCGCAAAGCATTGGCGATGAAGAACAAATGAGTTTCGGTGCGCTTTACTCCGGCTGCCGGAAGTAATGGATCGGGCGGATCTCCAGACGCCAGCCGAACTCCTCCCCCGCATCCATTCGGGTCGTGGGATGCAGGGAAGCGATCCGAATCGCTTCCTCGATGTTTTCCGCTTCGATGAGGAAGGCGCTGCCGATCAACTCTTTGGTTTCCGAAAACGGCCCGTCAGTAACGCGCACCTTCCCGTTAGCCCGCTGCAGACTTTTCGTCTCGGAGTCGAGACCGGCATCGAGCAGCACCTGCCCGCTGTTGTAAAATTCCTGGAGGTGCGGCATACATTCGCTCATCACAGCATCGATCTCTTCCTTGGAACGGGCATCCATTTTCTCCGGATTCAAGTAGCCAAGACACAGGTATTTCATTTGAAATCCCCCTTTCTACTATGATGACGAACGGCAGACGGGATCATCGACAGGCCCGCCAAGAAATCGCAGCGTTCCAGTCGGTCATTTATCATCTTTTATCCAAAAGGCAGAAAGATAAGCAGTCCGAAACCCTGCCCGTTCCATATTGGCATGGCTGACCGAACCAAACTCGACATCCGTATACAGCGTATCGAGACCCAGTTGAACAGCTTCCGCCAACCGATGTCTTAGCAGGGCGGTCTGACAGCCTCTGCCGCGATACTCCGGGAACGTGAAGTCATTGGCCAGATACCCCGCCTGTCCATGCACAAACATCGACCCCATCGCCGCCGGGTTCCCGTCGATCGTCAGCATGTAATTCTTGAAATCGGGGCGGTAAAAATACGGCTTGCTCCGCGCAACCATCTCCTCGGTGAGCTCCATGCCCCCGTTGGACAGCGCGATCCACTGGATAAACTTTTCTGCAGTTTCCTCAGTGACCAGCTCAAATTGGAACTCATACGTCCCTTCGAACTTTTGCAACGGGTCGGCATGCAGAAAGACCAGTTGCTCGGCTGGCAGATACCCTTTTTCAATCAATGCTCGAGAGACATCGGGTGACAGGAGATCTGGCGTCAAATCAAAACAAGGTGCGCCGTCTGGATAGTGGTTGAGGATCGTATCCAAAAGCGGCACGTCTTGAGCGCCAAACCCTTTGACCCGGTTGTAGTAGATGGACGCAGGGTTGGTTGGTTCCCGAAGCAGAGTACTTCCTCCCACGGAAAGCACTTCTAACTGCTTGGGCACTGCCGCTAATGCGCGGCTGGCGTTCAATTTGGTAAGCTCCAACTCAATCTCTTCAATGCGTTCTATTCTCCTGCGCATTACAAATACCGCGCCGTGACAGAGCGCTCGCACTTTAAAATATCGGCGGGCGGGCCTTCGTACAGAATTTCCCCGCCGCCGGTACCGCCATTCGGACCCAGGTCGACGATCCAGTCGCTGTTGCGGACCACATCCAGATTGTGTTCGATGACGATCACCGTGTTGCCTTTCTCGACCAGCTTCTCAATGATGCGCAGAATGTTCGAAACGTCCGACATGTGCAGCCCGGTGGTCGGCTCGTCCAGAATGTAGACGTTGCCTTTCTTGTTCAGTTCCTTCCCCAGCTTCAGCCGCTGGCATTCACCGCCGGAAAGCGTGCTGAGCGGCTGCCCCAACGTCAGATAGCCAAGACCTACCGTTTCGAGGCTTTTCAGCTTGCCCAGAATGTCTTTCGTCTCGAAAAATTCCAAAGCTTCCGCGATGGTCATCTCCATCACATCCACAATGTTTTTGCCTTTGTACAGGTACTGCAGCACATCCTGTTTAAACCGGCTGCCGTTGCATTCGCTGCAGACGATCTCCATTTTGTCCATAAAGGACATGTTCAGCTCGATCATGCCCGTACCGCCGCACCCTTCACAGCCGCCTTCCGAGTTTGCGCTGAACAGCCCGGCTTCCACACCGTTGGCAGCAGCAAACGCTTTGCGGATCGCATTCATGATGTCCGAGTAGGTCGCCGGATTGGAACGGATGTTAGCGTGCACCTGAGTTTGGTCGATGCGGATCGCCTCCGGGAAATCCTTGGCAAACACTTCGTTGACCAGCGTGCTTTTGCCCGAACCTGCCACGCCCGTAATCGCTGTAAATACGCCTTTCGGAACGCGGAGGGAGACGTTTTTCAAATTGTGCAGGGAGCTCTTGCTGCTTTCAAAGAACTCGGAAACCGGCCTTGGCGCGGCATTGATCTCCGCATGACGAGAGAGATACTGCCCGGTCAGCGTATCGGAAGCCAACAAGCCCTCGTAACTGCCGCTGTACATGATCTCCCCACCGCCGGAGCCTGCTCGCGGTCCCACGTCGACGATGTGGTCGGCCACTTGGATCACATCGGGGTCATGTTCCACCACCAGCACGGTGTTGCCCTTGTCCCGCAACTTAACCAGCAGTTCGTTCAAGCGGTACACATCGCGCGGATGCAGGCCGGTGCTGGGCTCATCAAAGATGTACATCAACCCGGTCAAACTGCCGGACAGATGCTTGACCATCTTGACCCGTTGCGATTCGCCGCCGGATAAGGTCGTCGTTTCCCGGGTCAGGCTCATATACCCCAAGCCAATTTCACAGAGATTTCTCAAGCGTTCCACAATGCCGTCCACGACAGGCTTCGCGGCGGGAGTGTCGATCTGCAGCATAACATCGATCAGCTTGTCCAACTGCATGTCGGTCAGATCAAAAATCGAGTAGCCCATGACTTTCGAAGACAACGCTTTCTCATGGTAGCGTTTGCCTTCACAAGCCGGGCATCTGCTGGTTGTCGTAAATTCACTCAGTTTTTTGGCGGCTGCTTTCGTGGTGTCTTTGTCGGAATTCACATTCAACCGCATAAAGCGCACAGCAAGGCCTTCGTAGATCGTGTTCATATCGGTGTCCCTGTAGCTGACGGTCACTTTTTGCGGCTCGGCGTGGAGCAGTTGTTGGAGCTCTTCTGCCGTGTAGTCTTTGATCTGCTTGTCGTTGTCAAAGAAGCCCGATTCGCCATACAGCTTCCACTGCCACGAGCCCGGCGCGAATCCTGGCAGCAAAATCGCGCCTTCATTGAGGGATTTGTCCATGTCCAGCGCTGCTTCCGTTCGCAGCGTGATGATCCGACCAATCCCCTCGCATTTCGGGCACATGCCTTGGGGGTCATTAAAGGAAAAAGCGTTGCTGTATCCGATCTGCGGTGTGCCAAAACGCGAAAAGAGCAGTCGGAACAGCGAATTGATGTCGGTCACCGTGCCAAGTGTGGAACGGGCATTACCGCCCAGCCGTTTCTGGTCGACCACCATCGCGGTGGACAGGTTTCTGATTTCATCCGCTTCCGGCCGGCTGTAGCGCGGCAGAAACGTGCGGACAAAACTGCTGTACGTTTCATTGAGTTGACGCCCTGCTTCCTGGGCGATTGTATCAAACACGATCGAGGACTTGCCTGAACCGGATACCCCGGTGAAGATCGTGATTTTTCCTTTGGGAATCTGCAGACTGACGTTTTTCAGATTGTTTTCGCGAGCGTTCGTGATTTCGATGTAGCCTTGGTTCATGGAAACGCCTCCTTCAGTCTTTTCAGAGTCAATTATCCCAATTGGAAGTTCATAAAAGCAATAAAAATTTGGAAACAAAAAGAAAAACCTCCCTTGAGCATGAGCCTGAGCCCGCCAAGTGAGGTCTTGCTTCCCGATCCTTTATTTAAATCTCTGATCATCCACCGCATGGCTGATTCTGAAGAAGTCAAAGATCCCTTGGGCATTGGCTCCATTCACATAGTTCAGCCACTTTTGGCTTTCCGTTTTCTCATCGAAGGTTTGCAGGGCATTGATGATCGCTTGAGCGACAATCACTTCAATATCCCCGGTGAGCATGGTCTGTCCGTCCGATTTTTTGGAGGTGATGATGTCAACATTCCCCGGCTTCAGCACATCGCCATAAGGATTGGCCCCTTCAAAAAATTGCTTGAGCGTGCAGACGTGATAGTTATCCCAGCCATCGACGACCGTCGCCTTTTCAGGATCAAAATCACGGGCATTTTTGACCTTCTTGTGGTAGGTGATGTTAAAAGCATGGTCAAAGTTTCTGGTCTTCGATCGCATCGACGCCTGGTAGACCCACTTGTCTTTCGTGTTTTCAACGACCCACCAGTGCACCACCTTGGCAAATTCTCCGCAGTTGCCGACGCGCAATAATGTCGAGGCATAGGCCATCATCCGGTCGTTAAACTCAGTCCAGTCCCCGATTTTGATCTTCTGTTTCGCAAGTTCCTGCGAGACTTCCTGAGCGATCCCTTTCCAATGGTTCCGCAAAAATCTCAGCTTCGCCGTGCTGACCCCATTGGTGCTGTCCGGGCCGGTGATCGAGCCCCGGCGATTGCCTCGACGGATGTAGGCGTCGCCCGGAAACTGGGCGGCAAGGTAGTCCTCAGCTGCAGACTGTGCGCTCGGCACATCTTTGAACTCGTAGTTTTTCGGGAACCGAACCCACTTTTTCAGCACATCCCGCACTTCCGGCGACACATCGGCGATCGTGTTGGCGTCGAGAATTTCATTGTTGTTGATGACCAATTTCGCCTGTGCCACCGGCTGGCCGTTTGTGTTCGCCGCGCGGGATTTCAACAGTTGCATGACCCTTTGGTTGCCCATCTGTTTTTGTAATTGCAAGATGGCATGGGCGGAAGGCATCGCGGCAGCAGCTGGCTTGGCTGGAGCGGACGTTGCTTGTTTCTGAGGAGTTTTAGAAGTATGAGACTGGTAGGACTGCATGTCTTGTCACCTTTGTTAAGAATGATGTATGTGTTTTCAGTATGACTGAATTTCGGTTGAGTTGTCTACTTAGAAAATTTTAACTTGGTGACAAGCTCGCAGCGCTTACGCTTCTTTCTCGCCTTTGTACTCCAAAATGTCCCCGGGCTGGCAGTCCAGCGCTTTGCAGATCGCCTCTAACGTAGAGAGTCGAATCGCTTTTGCCTTGCCATTTTTCAGAATCGAAAGGTTCGCCATCGTGATTCCAACCTTCTCCGAGAGTTCGGTTACACTCATTTTCCGTTTTGCCAGCATCACGTCAATGTTGATAAGTATCGCCATGTTCTTCACCTCAGACCGTTAAGTCATTTTCAGACTTGATATCGATGGCATGTTTCAACAGCTTTTGAAGAACAGCAGCAACGACTGCGACTGCGATGGAAGCAAACGTAATGACCAAGGGGATTCCTACAAGGCCTGGGGCGTCGTCTGCCTGTGCCATGGGAAATAAGAAGGGCATGCACACCACATACAGACCGCCGATTGTGAGTGCGCAGCGTTTTATATTCTGTAAAGCTTTTACAGACAGCTCCGAGAACGCTTTGTTCTTGTCGATATAGGTGAGCAGCTTGAAAGCCTGATACAAGGCACCGAAAAACACGATCGCCGTTATATAGACAACGACCAAAACGTATTTCAAATACTCCATCTCCGTACCCGTAGCTGTTACATCAGCAGCGAACCAAGGCATGATACAAAACGCAAGAACCGGAATTCCCATCAGCAAAACAACGACTTTCAAAAACAGTGTTTCACGTTTCACCCAAAGCACCTCACTTCGTATTTGTTGATTTGATCTTACCACGCTATTTATCGTTTTGCAATAAATTATTATTGCCTTGGGTCATAAAAGATCTGATAAACAGAAAACGACCTCCACCGCGACAGTATTCGCGGCGAGGTCACCTTTACAGGTTTTGCATGAGAAATTGATAAAGCTGTGCCGTTGCCCGGTTCATTGGATGCGCCGATGTTTTGCAGAGGATTCCGAACGTCATCTCGATCGGACTGCCACTCAGCGTTCGTGCCGTCGTTCCTGCGGGAGCCGGGTCTAATACAATTTTCGGGACAAGCGCGATTCCCAAGTCGCTTTTGACATAGTATTTCAAAGCGGTCATACTCCCAATCTCCATCGTATCTGCCGGCCTGCTCCCGGTTTCATGCAAGAGCAGCTCCAGTTTTCTCCGGTACGGACAGGTCGCAGAAGTGATGAGCAGGCGTTGATTCTGAAGGTCGTGCAGTGCCAGTACCTCCTTATCGGCAAGCGGATGATTCTCCGGTAACAAGACGGCAAACTCTTCGTTCAACAAGGGCTCAAAATAAAGATCGCCCCCCTGTTCAGGCGCGGAACAAAGCGCCAGATCAAGCTCACCTCTCTGCAGACGCTCGCTCAATGTTGGTGTGTTCGCAATGTCTACAGCTATTTTGATCCTCGGAAAGCTCGAGAAAAAGCTCTTTAAGATCTCAGGCAAGCGATAACTGGCCGTCGGCTCCGTGACCCCCAAGCGCACGCTTCCCGCGGCGCCCACTTGCAGATCCGCCAGGTCTGTTTGCAGTTGCTCCACATTCTTTAGAATCTGCAAGCTCTGTTCGTAAAAAAGCCGCCCGGCTTCCGTTAAACGGATCTTTTTCCCGCGTTCGAGGAGTTGGACGCCTAAGTCGGATTCAAGCTTTTGGATTTGCATCGTGACGGTTGACTGCGCGTACTTTAGTTCTTCAGCTGCACGGTTAAAACTTCCGTATTTCAAGATCAGGTGAAATGATTTTATCGTTTTCAGATCCATCTTGGCACCTCGGGTATTGTGATCAATTTTTTTGAATGACCAGTTTGAATAGTTCAATTATACAAAACGGAGTTGCCCAGATACAATTTTTTCAAGACCAATCAAAGAGGTGGCTCGAAATGGATCTGAAAAACAAAGTGGCACTCGTGACCGGCGGCGGGACAGGAATCGGCAGGGCTGTATGTATCGCACTGGCTCAGAAAGGAGCAGCAGTAGCCGTCAATTATTCGCGTTCACAAGTGGAGGCCGAAGAGACGGTACAACTGATCAAGAACGAAGGCGGACGTGCAATTGCCATGCAAGCGGATGTTTCACAAGACGGGGATGTTCGGAACCTGGTTGCTGCCGTCGTGCAAACCTTCGGGACGGTTGATCTGCTGGTCAACAATGCGAGCATCACACGGCACATTCCTTTTGACGATCTGGAAGCGGCAACGGAGGATGTTTGGGATACGATTTTTGACGTGAATGTCAAAGGGATGTTCTATTGTGCAAGAGCTGTTGCTCCTTACCTGAAAGCGAACCAGCAAGGCGCAATCGTGAATGTCGGCAGCATCGCCGGACAAACAGGTCTCGGCTCCTCGATACCCTACGCCGTGTCCAAAGCGGCCGTGCACAGCCTTACGAAATCGTTAGCGCGCGCCTTAGCTCCGGAGATCCGAGTCAACTGTGTGGTACCCGGCGCGGTTGCAACCAGATGGTGGGCCGGCCGAGAAGAACAAATGAAGAACCTGGCTCCACAGCTGCTGTTGCAGAGTATTGCAAGACCAGAAGACATTGCTGCCCTGATCTGTTCCGCCTTGGAACAGGAAGCGATGACCGGCCAAATCATCACAGTGGATAGCGGTCAAACATTGTGACAATGATGGGAAGGTCGGCAACTCGCCAAATATTCCTTTACAGGAATATTCCTGAGGTGGTATATTGAACTCAACCACAATATGTCATCAGAGGAGATGAATGCGAAATGAGAAACAAAAAAGTTCTTTACTGGGTGTTTACCGGTCTTTTGGCTGCCTTGATGCTGGTAGGTTCGATTCCCGATATCATGTCCGTCCCCGAAGCGGTCGAGTTGTTCGATCACTTGGGTTACCCAGCCTACCTCCTCCCCTTCCTGGGAGTCGCCAAAACAGTAGGCGTTATCGCGATCTTGATCCCCGGCTTCCCGCGCATCAAGGAATGGGCATATGCCGGCTTCGTATTTGACCTGGCGGGCGCAATGTATTCCAGCATCGCCGTGGGCGACCCGGCCAGCGGATGGTTGCCATTCCTGTTCGGCTTCCTGTTGATCGCCGGCTCTTACGTTAGCTACCACAGCTTGCGCAAAGCTGCCCCGTCGCAAGGTCTGAAAAACGTCATGAAAGAAGGGGTCCCTAGATGACAACGACCGGACTGAATCCTAAGGTTAATGTATTTTTAAGCAAAGCGAAAAAGTGGCAGGCAGAATTCGAGAAGTTGAGAAGTATCGTTCTTGACTCTGAACTGACCGAAGATTTTAAGTGGATGCATCCTTGCTACACCCTCAATCAGAAAAACGTCGTTTTGATCCATGGATTCAAAGATTACTGCGCCCTTCTGTTTCACAAAGGCGCCTTGTTGCCAGATCCCCGTGGCATCCTCATCCAACAAACAGAGAATGTCCAAGCGGCGCGCCAGATTCGGTTCACCAGCCTTCAAGAAATCATTGAATTGGAGAACGTCCTGAAAGACTATATTCGTGCAGCGATCGAAGTTGAAAAGTCCGGTTTGGAAGTGGAACTCAAGGAGACGGCAAAATTTACAGTCCCTGAAGAATGGGAAAGAAAGCTCGAAGAACTCCCCGCCTTGAAAACTGCTTTTGAAGCATTAACGCCGGGACGGCAAAGAGCTTATCTTCTCTATTTCGCTGAGCCCAAACAATCCAAAACCCGAGAATCCCGGATCGTAAAATACATGCAACACATTTTCGATGGGAAGGGATTGAAGGATTAGGCCGCAGAGCGACTTTCGTTCTTTCAGCTTGAAAGTACCCCCTTCTTCCGCTTCGTTGACGAGTCTATTTTAACAATGTTACGATGTGGGTGCTATTTTAACGGCATGAATTTTGAAAAGGGGATGTATCGATGAGCATCAGCAGCCTGACCGTTCAAGATGTTTTGGAGACTTACAAAACCGCAGTCTATGAAAAAGATGTGGAAGCGTATCTGGCCTTATACACATCCGACTTCCACGTTTACGATTGCTGGGATGACTGGGAGTGCGTCGACCGTTCCCAATGGGCAGCCAGCACGAAAGAATGGTTCCACGGTCTTCAGGAGGAAAACGTTCTGCTGCACGTAGCATTTGATGATGTGGTTACAGAAGAGAGCGGGAGTCTCGCTTTCGTGCGTTGCAATGTCACGTTTGCAGCGCACAACGAGTCGGGCGAGAAACTTCGTCAGATCACCAACCGGTTCACGTTTGGCCTGCGCAAAGAAAATGATTCGTGGCGCATCGCGCACCAGCACTCCTCCCTGCCGGTCAACGGCGAGACGGGCCAGGGTGTTTTCCAGCGCAAGTAATTCTGAGCACTGCAAACAAAAAAGACGCTGCAGACGATCGAATCGTCGCAGCGTCTTTTTCTTTTTCACGCCTTGAGTTCTACTCAAGGTCTTGTTGTTCCAGCATTTTCGCCAGCACGGCTTCCCAGTACACTTTCATTTCTTCCCGCATAAACTGGTCGGCCAGCTTTTCCTGATGAAAACTCACCGTGGTCTTATCCGGATGGTTGGACAACAGTCGAATTTGCAGTGTGGAAGGATGATTCCACGCGGGTCTCTGCCACGTCAGCCTGAGCTGCTCCATCGGCTTCACCACGCGCATCTCCCCAGAGATCCCTTCTTTGGTATGGAACGCATGCCCCGCCTGCAGTGTGAGCGTCGGTAGAGTGCCAAGCCACATTTTCACGAATTCCTGCGAGGTCAGCAATTGCCACGCCTGTTCTCTGGCCATGGGCAGGGTCCGCCGCACGCCAATCTGAAATCCTGCCGTTGCCGTCTGGCCCACAAGTTTTTTCCCTTGTTCGGTCATGTTCATCCTCCCTCATCGGACGGTCTCGATCTTACCAGGTCTCGTCGAGATGTTTCGCATAGTAGGAAAGACCGCGGCCGAAATACTGCAACTTTTCATCCGTGGTGGTCTCCAGCAAATGGGTCAGTGCGAGCTCCATCGCCTCTTTGTAAGACTGGGTGTTGTACAAGGCCATCGAGAGGAAGATCTGGATCGCCCGGTTGTCAGGAAACTCTCGCATGCCTCGACGCAATGTTTCCACCGCCTCCTGATAGAAGCCCAGCGCGCGATACGTGCTGCCAAGACCCATCAGACACCGTTCCAGATCAGGGCCGCTCAGCCCGAGCTCAAGCGCCTTGGCGTAATAAGGAATCGCCTCGCGCCCAAGCCCGGAATTGTCATGCGCCACCCCAAGCTGATAGAGGACTTCCGCCTGATCTGGATGGGCAGCCTCCAGTTCAAACAGAATCTCAAGAGCTTTCCCCAAAATGTCCCGATCCTGCTTCGCCCGTCCCTCTTCCCGCAGTTGAATCGCTTCGTCCAAACGTTGTCGCATCATGGCCTATTCAAATCCTTTCCGGAATTGCACGTTGATTGCCAACAGTATATAGATTCCACCTTATTTTTACAAGTTAATGAGCTGTGTTCCGGAAGTGCCGATACACTTTCTCCAGCTTCTGCTGATGCTTGCCACGCGTGCTCTCCATATTGCCAAATTCAAAGAACTTCGTGCGCTTGATGCCGACATAGTTGAAGAGCGCCTTTCGCATGAGGATTTTGTGAGCATTGTTGAGCCAGAAGAACGGATAGAAAGTCGGCCCCTTCATGCTGGAGATGCACACGACCGACTTGCCTTTTAGCAGCCCTTCCGGAATCAGCGAGCCATTGTCACGATAAGCGAATCCCGAAGCAAACATCTGATCGATATACCCCATCAGCATCGCCGGAGGGCGTCCCCACCAGATCGGATAGACCAGCACGATCTGATCCGCCCACAAGAGCTGCTCCCTGTACGCGGCGAGATCCGGGTCGGCATGCATGTCTCTACGGCGTTTGTTTTCGTTAAAAACGAGGACCGGGTTGAACTGCGCTTGATACAAATCCAGCACCTGCACATCTACAATGTTCGGGTTCTCCTCGCATCCGCGCAGGACTGCTTGCAAAAAAGCATAACTCAAACTCTGATGGTTCGGATGCGTGTAGATGACCAGCGTTTTCACGGACAACACCTCATTTAGTTATCTTTTGATAACAATAACGGTAGCACATCCAGTTTTTAGTTGTCAAATGATAATTGTTTTTCGATAACCAATTTGATACCTTGTGAGAAGAGGTGATTCTATGGATCAACAAGCGCTGTTCAACAAGTTCGTGACCTTCACGTCATCCGTTCATCAAATCACAAATGAAATGACCAAAGACGTACCAGCCGAGGACGTCACTCCCCTTCAATATAAGATCCTTGAACATCTGGCCGTCTGCGAACCGGTCACGATCAGTGCGATCAGTGACTGTTTGCATACGTCGCTCCCAAACACCAGCCGGGAACTGAGAAAATTGATCGAAAAGCAGCTCTGCGAAAAAGTCCCCGACCTTGAGGACCGCCGCAAACAATACATTCGCCTGACAACGCGCGGACAAGCGATAATGCAAGCCGCGTTCCAGCAGATCGAAGTACACTTCCAGCAGCGGATCGCACACCTTTCCGAGGAAGAGCTGCGCGAGATCGAGCGTGCATTGGATGTGCTGCAGAAGAAAGTTTTTTATTAGAGCCTGAGAGTAGGGCGAGGAGGATTCCTATGAACTTCGAGATGGCAAGCGAGCGGTTGCTCTTCACCAAACTGGATGCAAGCGATTGGGAACTGTTCCGATCAATCTATACCAACCCCGCACTGTTGCAGCATATTCAGGCGCCGCGCAGTGAAGAGGAGATTCGAAACCAATTCGAAAAGGAACTCACCCCGTGGAGCCCCGCCTCTTCCCATTGGCTGACCTGGACGATTCGTGAGCAGGCGTCCCATCAACATGTGGGCGTGATGGGCATTTGTTCACGTGACGGAGAACAGCCGACGGCGGAAGTGGGTTTCATTCTGCTGGACACGTCCGCAGGCAAAGGGTATGCGACCGAAGGGCTGAAACAGGTGATAAAGTTCGCAACAGATACGTTCGGTTTTGAAAAATTCACCGCGCTCTGCTCCGAAGAGCACACAGCGTCGCGAAACGTATTGGAGAAAGCCGGCATGACGCTCGACGAGATCCTGCCCGAAAACTCAGAAATCAACGGCCAGCTGATCAATGATTGCTTTTATTCGATGATGGTCGGTGAGAAGTAAAATGAAATAAGAAAAGCCCGCAGAGCGATTTGTCTCGATCTACGGGCTTCTATTTTTCTAACTTGCACATTCGCCGTCTATTCGAAATCGAGACGCATCACGACCCGGCGCTCAGTAGGTCTGGTCACCTCACGAAAACCGGCCGCGACAAAGGCGTTGCGGCTGCCAACGTGGAGCTCCCCCCACGTGATCTCCTTACCAGGGACGGTGATCATCGGATACCCCTCAACAGCGCGGGCGCCCTGCTGACGGGCGTATTCAACGGCAGCCCGCGTGAGCTCGTAGGTGATCCCGCGCCGTCGATAGCCGTTGCGAATCGTGAAACAGGTGATGGCCCAAACACTATCGTCGTTCTTGTCCTCGTTCCGTCCCGTCCACGGGACCCGGCTCTTGAACAGCTTTTTGTAGGCAGTCCGAGGCTCCATCGCGCACCACGCGACCGGCTCGTCGTCGAGGTAGGCAACAAGGCCGCTGGTTGTGCCAGCCTCCGGGTTCCCGCAGTTGGTCTCGGCGCGCAGCAGGAAGGCGCGTTCATCGTCTTCTGTCTGCTTCCACTGAGTGTTGGGGATCTTAAACCGCTGGCAATAGCACCGCCCAGAGTGGCATTTGGCAGAGCCCAGTACAGCTTCTAAGTCCTCCCAAGATGCCTTGTTCGCGGGCACAACAGAGATGACGCCATCTATCGTTGACATGGAACCGCCTCCCTTGACTTCGAAAATGCAAAAACAGCCGCCAAGAATGGCGGCTAGTTTAAGTTCTATTCATCACCAAAATCTACGTTGTGGTAGACTTGTTGCACATCGTCGAGGTCTTCCAACACGTCGATCAGCTTGCGGAAAGATGCTTCTGCATCGCCTTCAAGCGTAACTTCGTTTTGCGGAAGCATGGTGAGTTCAGCCACCGTGAAATCGGTAACTCCTGCGCCTTTCAATGCTTCTTGCACAGCGTGGAATTCTTCCGGTTGTGCGTACACAATGACTTGCTCGTCTTCCGCAACGATGTCACGTACATCGACATCCGCTTCCATCAAGGCCTCGAGGATTTCCTCTTCCGATTTCCCTTCGACACCAACAACAGCCACGGAATCAAACATGTACGCGACAGAACCGCTCACGCCCAGGTTGCCGGCGTTTTTCTTAAAAGCAGAGCGGACATCGGAAAACGTACGGTTGACGTTGTTTGTCAGAGCATCAACGATCAGCATCGCGCCGTTCGGGCCGAAGCCTTCATAGCGAAGCTCATCATAAGTCTCATCAGAGCCGCCTTTTGCTTTTTCCAACGCACGATCGATGATGTTTTTCGGTACATTGTATGTCTTCGCGCGGTCTAAAACAGCTTTCAAAGCTGCGTTGGAGTCAGGGTTTGGATCACCTTTTTTAGCTGCTACAAAGATCTCGATCCCAAACTTTGCGTAAACTCGAGTCTTCTGCGCGTCGTTTTTCGCTTTGCCTTCTTTAATGTTGTTCCACTTGCGACCCATTTATTTCACTCTCTTTCAAGTAGTGTAAATTTGATTCTCAAAACCGATAATTCGGCACGCATTCCATTATACCAAATCACTGTCAATCCGTCTCGCAACTCGAAAGAGGCTCCTGGTTGGATCGATTATTTTTGAGCATCAAGCACAAAGATAGATGCGTCTTGGTTCATGAATATGTTACTTCCAGAATAGACCGTTTTGGATTGGATGTCGCGATAGCCTAGTTTTCTCATCCGCTCGGCAAGGTCCGCTTGATCAAATCCGTTATGTACAAGGTCGGAGACTATGCTTTCGTTCTTATCAAAATCTACGATTAGCAAATGACCTCCTGGGTTTAGGACATCATACAGCCTCGATAAGACCAATTCAGTATCCGGTATATGGAGCAGAACCTGCGCCATGAAAATGTAGTCAGCCTGCAGCTCCGACTGACCTTGCTTCTCGAAGTCAAAGCATAACGTGTCTGCATTCTCGATGTTAAATTCCGCAATTTTTTGCTTGATCTGCTGGATCATATTTTGCGATGAATCCAGAAAAAGTACAGATTTGAAATCATCTAATAAGTTCATCCCCACAAGACCCGTTCCGCATCCAAAATCAATCGCGGTCTTATCTTTTGCATCCACTACATATTCACGAATGGCGTCCGATGCGATCTTGGCAATTTGGACTCTTTCAGAATTGTCGTATCGATCAGCCATCTTTTCGAAGATGTCGGTATTTCCCACTGTGATCTCTCCAATCTGTTTAAGCGCGACTTGAGCGCATTGCTTTTACGTTCTTGATAGTATCATCGTTCACAAACTTTCTATATTCATCCGACTCGACAGCATACAGAGCCACTTTGCCCTCTGGATCATGGTGCATGCCCCAACCATAGCGCTTGCACAAAGACGAGGTGCGAAGACAGGGCTGCCCTTTGGAGAAAAACTTCTCGCGCGCTGCTTGCCTTTCTTCTGCTGGTATCTCATTGCGTAGAGCAAATACTTCAAACACTACATCCTCTTGTGTGTATTTGTAAGGATGGTTCGCAATCATCTCATACTGTAAAACCGGAATGGTCTTCGAGCCAGCCTTTGCTTCCGGGATCTGAGCCACACGTACCGGGCAGTCTTCGGAGACTTCGATAAAAGTGCTGTAATAATTCATGTCTTTCATGTTGAAATATTCACCCTTTCATGAGCCGACACCCTTTGAGGGAGTCACTACTGCTGGTTTGAGTTGATGCCGGAATGTTCAGATAGTAAACTGTTTTGTACAAAGGCAAAACTGAAAGGAGTTATTATGAACAGCATTCCTTTACATGAACTCGTGCCCGTTAGTGCTTGCCAGGCGAGACTACAGGACTTGGAGTTGGAACTGAGCGGTACCGGCTATGTTCAAACTCGTGAATCCTATCAAGTTCCCTTACAGATCGAGGTCGTGGCAAAGACTGACTCCACAAATTTACGTCTGCATTTCGGCAAGGGACAGATCATTCTCAATTGGGAGGAAGACCCGAACTGTTTTGTCATTCACGAACCTGTCATGGGTCATGACTGGAAATTGCAAGGCAAGGGAGGCATCCCGATTAACGAATGGGTCACCGTGACCTGGATCATCGACAGAACTCAAATGACCGTACTCGTCAATGGAGAGGAAAGATTCACGTTTAGCCCCGATGATGGATTGGTCACATTAGGATCGGGGATGCCTTGGCTTCTGGCGAACTACATTCATCTTAGCTCCCCAATTGGCGTTGGACCCGCGTGGGGATCTACGGTGACGATTCGATCGGTGCGAGTTGGTAAGGTATGAAGATGATTCGGTCACTCAGCGTTCGATATGTTTGACGTAATCGCATAAAAAAAGCCATCCAAAGGATGGCAGGATCATGACTTCAACAGTTTCCATTTCCCTTCGGAAATAACTTCGACCGCTCCATTGATCACTTTGATGGCGGTATCATCACACACAGCATAGGCAGGCCCCTTCATTCCGGCTGCCCATTTTTCTGCATTCGCCATCGTGTTATACGGCAGCATCTCGTGTTCCAGATGCGGGAACATCGCAAAATCGACCAGACCTAGCGTTTCATCACCACCGGTGGGCGGAGTCCAGTTAACGAACCAGTCCCCGATGTTAGGTGCCATGATCATGCTCCCGGCACTCATTCCCACATAGACCAACTTCAGCGACGGCAAGAGTTCTGCCAGTCCGGACTGCTGCATCCAGTAATTCAAAAACAGCGGGTCGCCGCCATTCACGAGCAGAACGTCAGTCTCCTCGAGCAAAGGAACCCAACGGTCTCTACCGATGCTGGGCAGCGCCGTGAGCTCCAGCACCCCCATGGACTTCCAGCCCAGCTCCGTCATCGGTGCGCTGTCTTTTCCATTGAAGAAACTCCATGCAAGACGTGCACCATTGCGTAATGCGTACGACGCAGTGGAAATGCAAAGGGCGCTCGACTCGGCAATCGGTTTGTCCAACATGTCAACCAATGCGTCATGTATGCTTTTGTTGCTGATACCTCCAGATGTAAGCAGAAGTTTCATGATTCATCTCCTCGTCTTTGTGTGCGTCTGACGTTTCATTCTTCGGACTCTTCATATTTCTCATTATGAACGCTTACTGTTATGGGTATGCAGTTGCATGCTATGTCTTAATACTTACATCAGGGCGTAGCAAGAGTCAATAGCATAATGTAAATATGTATTTATCTTAATAGGTAACAACCCTTTCCGTTTCGATACGGCTCTCCACGCAGTCTGTAACGACATCCCACGTCCGTTCTTTTAATCCATTACCTTATTAAATACAGTCCCTTTTGTCGTCCACTGCTCACAAATCTGTTCCCCAGTAAGAACAAGTTTTTCTTCGTCAATTTGAATTCTTATGGGATTATCACTTAAAGAAAACTCCATCCTTGATTTAGGTACAATTCGCTTTCTCTCACCGTTCGGTGTTATCAAGTAATCTCCCGAAATTTCGATAATCTGATTGAGAATACGGTTGTGGTACCGCCCGCTAGGATACCGCCCATATTTTTGATCAGATTCCACGTAAGGTAATTCAAAAAATTGGAGTAATGTATGCTGGTGTTTATCGCATAATGAAAATGCAGAATGTCGCGGCGTAAAAGTGCAGACTTTGCCCGCGACATTTTGGCATTAAAAAAGCACTTGCCAACATCGATCTACTATCTTACCCTACGGTTTGCGACGACCAAGGGGGATCGAGAGGATGTTGAAAGTGCCTGAGCAACAGTATATCAAATTTTTGCGCGAACACGAAGGGTGTTCGATTACCGAAATTGCAGAACGATTGGACATAAATTGGAGAACTGCCAAAAAATATGCGGACAAGGACGATTGGAACGAGACGACTGGAAAACGATTCGGACGTTATCCGGTTCTCGGTCCGTTTCTCGAAATCATAGATACATGGCTTATGGATGACGAGGCTCTTCCACGCAAACAGCGCCACACCGCTCGGCGGGTCTTCCACCGTCTCAAAACAGAGCATGGATTTAATGGCGGCGAACGAACGGTACAGGAGTACGTGTCCAAATGGCGGGCGGCTTACGCCCATGAACGAGCGAAGAGTTACGAACGGCTGGAGCATCCAGGTGGCGAAGCCCAGGTGGACTTTGGAACCGCGCATGTTTCGCAGAATGGGAAGTTGGTGGAGCGCAAGATTCTTACAGCGTCTTTCCCATTCAGCAACGCTGCTTTCGCATTCCCTGTTCCTTCGGAAAATAGCGAGTGCTTCCTCGAAGCCTTGAAGCGCCTCTTTGAGCAAATAGGTGGTGTACCGCGACGAATCTGGTTTGACAACCTCGCGGCAGCGGTTGCATCCATTGAGAAGAACGGTGACCGAAAGCCGACTGATGCGTTCGCAAGGTTTTGTGCTCATTACCGTTTCGAACCAGTCTTCTGCAATGTGGCAAGTGGCAACGAGAAAGGAAATGTAGAGAACAAGGTCGGTTACGGCAGGAGGAATTGGTGTGTCCCAATCCCCATAATTCAATCGCTCGACCAATTGGCTGAACATCTGGAAAAGGAATCTAGGGAGGATCGTCAACGCATTCACTATGCGAAGAAGGAGAAGGTGGACGATCTATGGCGACAGGAGCAGACAATGCTTTACTCCCTGCCATTAGAACCGCTCGAAGTCTTTCGCCTGGATATAGGCCGATTAAACAAATATCGTGAACTGTCGTTCGAGAAAGTCAAGTATCCACTCCCGCAATGCAAAGCGGAGCAGCGTGTGTTGCTCAAGGTCAAGTGGGATCGGATTGAGGTATTGGACGAATCTTACAGCAAGATCTTCGAGTTTCCGCGCCCCTATACGGACAAGACGATAGAAGTCGAGTGGAGAGCCGTTTTGGACGGGCTCAAGCGGCGCCCCCGTTCCGTCAAATACTCGACCTTTGTGTCGATGATGCCCGAGACCCTGAAACGCTTCTTGAGGGAAGTGGAGTCGGAGAATTGTAAGGCACGCCTGTCACTTGTGAGACGTTTGTTGGAGAACTATTCGATGGAGGAGATCGCCGATGGCCTGCACGAACTCATGCCTTGGGATTCTCGCGCTGAAACGGCTCTAGAGCACGCCTTGTACAAGAAACGGCATCCTGAGTTTCATCCTGAACCGTTCCAAGAGCTACACACCCCGACAGAGATTCAAGGCTATCATCCCGGTGACTTGGCTAATTACAACGACCTGCTGGGGGTGACACTATGAATACAGAGATGTTGGCGCAGGCGTGCAAAACGCTCCATCTGGCGCATGTGATGAGCAACTACGATTCGGTTCCGTTCGAGAATCGGATTGACTTCTTGCTGGCAATCCTGCAGTCGGAGATCCAAGGACGTGAGTCCAGCAAGATGAAAAGACTGTTGAAACGCGCCAATTTCCCGCATTTGAAAACGTTTGAAGGGTACAACTTTGAGGAAGTCACGTTTCCAAATCATTGCACGGAGCAGTCGTTACGAGAACTCGCCTTTCTGAAACATAAAGAAAACATTTTGATGTTGGGCAAGGTGGGAACTGGGAAAACCCATCTGGCAATTGCTTTAGGAATGGAAGCCTGTAGGCAGGGGCATAACGTGAGGTTTTACCGTGTCTCGGAGCTGGTTGGAAAATTGCTGGAAAGACATGAAAGCGGGACTTTGACGAGATTTCATAAGGAACTGATGAAGTGTGACCTGTTGATTTTGGATGAGGTGGGCTTTGTACCGTTTCACCAAACGGGCGCTGAACTTCTGTTTCACGTCATCTCGGAATGCTACGAGCAGCGAAGTCTCATCGTGACCTCCAATCTGGAGTTTGGACAGTGGAACAGCGTGTTCGGTGATACACGATTGACCAAAGCGCTGGTGGACCGATTGGTTCACCACGCGCACATTCTGGGCTTCACGGGCGAGAGTTATCGCTTGCGCCATGCTCTATCGAGCGTAAATTCATAAATTTCGGTGTTGGCGGTGCTATGCACAAAATGGCCGCGACACTCTGCACTTTTTAGTTGCGAAACACATGCTGGTACTTCGACCAGCACCCCTCGGTTATTTCTAAAGCCAATTTTGGAACTGGTGCAATGGTAAAGAGCCTATTTGCATATTCTGCATAATCGAGCAAAAACATTTTATAACCTTCACTGCCAGAAGGACGGTCTTTATAGTACGGTTGATTTCGATCTCTTTCCCAAATACTCTCCAGAAAACGCACTCCACGCTCTTGAATGAGATAGTCGATGGTGTCGTTCGTGTTCTCTCGGTAAAAATAAACCAGTGAAGGGTTAAGCGGAGAAATGATATCGAAGAGCCTCTCTATAAAACAATGCAAATCCTCATATCTCTTACCCGCCAACAGAAAACTGTAGACCTGAAACTGAAAGATGCTGCTATCCAGTATGACAATCTCGTCCGAAGTCATCTGCTTTTCTACAAAGTGCTTCCATTTCTCCAAAGCGATATTCGCATAACGATCGATTGAGTAATTCCAAACATCATACTGCTTTAAGTCGAGGGTGGCTTCTTCGGAGAATAGGTCATTTTGATTCCATTCAATTTCCAATAAATCGACTCCGTAAGAATCACCATGCTTAATGGCCAGTTCTCCTAGTATTGAGGCAGTTTGAGGGTAGCGTGAAATATAGTCACGATACTCTATTTCGTCCAGGGACGCCTCGAAGAAAAAAAGTGTAGGATGAGGTCGGGCTACTTCATGAATCCATGTTGATCGTTGACCGTTTTTCTCAAGTTGGTCTAAAAGAAATCCTGAATTTGTTGATTTTCCTGTAGACGGAAGACCTTCCATTAGGATGAGTTTTGTTTGTCTCATAAAACGTGCCCGCTTCCTTTTGTGGGATATGACGAGGATGTTGCCAGCCCGGACTGCCGCATCCAATAACTCAGATACAAAGCGTCACCACCATTCACGAGTAGAACGTCCGTCTCCTTGACCATCGGCACCCAAAGCTCTCGATCAATGCTGGGCAGAGCGGTGAGCTCCAGCACCCCCAGGGACTTCCAGCCCAGCCCACACATCGGTGTTGTGGTTTTTCCATTGATGAACCTCCAAGCGCCGCCTGCACCACCAGGATTTGCGTAGATCGCAGTGGGTATGCAGAGGGCTACATTCGGCAATTGGTTTGTCCAACATGTCAACCAGTGCGTCATGTATGCTTTTGTTACTGATGCCTCCAGATGTAAGCAGAAGTTTCATGATTCGTCTCCTCGTCTTTGTGTGCGTCTGACGTTTCATTCTTCAGGCTTTTCAAATGTGGATGTGGATGTGGCTGTATCTTAATGCTGACACCAGGGTGCAGTAAGAGTCAAGGTGAAAGCATAAATAGTTTTTGTTTTTATTTGGAAAGTGGACTAAGAATCGTGAGGTTGCTCGATTTATCTTTCGACTAGTTTTCCATTCTCCAGCCAAAGCACCCGATCACAAAGCGACAACACTCTGTCATCATGAGTAACCATCACAGCACTCTTTCTCTGCTCCCTCACCTGTTTCCTAATCATTTGTACGACATCGAGTCCTCGCGCAGCATCCAAACTCGCTGTTGGTTCATCTGCAAACAGGACAGCCGGATCATTCATGAAAGCTCTGGCAATCGCCACCCGTTGACGTTCACCGCCGGAAAGCGTGTCCGGATAGGCGGTTCGTCGGTGAGCTAGCTCCATTTTATCGAGCAGCTCTTTTGCTCGTTTCCCCGCCTTTGCCTTCTCCATCCCGGCAAGTTTGGCCACCAGCATCAGCTGTTCTTCCACTTTCAAATACGGAATCAGGTTGGCGCTTTGAAAAATAAAACCGATTTTGCGAAGCCGCAGTTCAGATAGTTCTTGCTTCTCCTTGCCGATGATCGATGCTCCGTCAAGCAGCACACGCCCGCTCGTCGGTTCAAGAAGCGCTCCTGCTATGGACAGAAACGTACTCTTGCCGGAGCCTGAAGGTCCCATCACCGCGACAAATTCGCCTTCGTCCACCTCAAGATTTAGCCGGTCCAGAATTGTTCTTTCATTCCCTCCATCATGAAACGTCCGAGTAATTTCCTGCAATTCGAGTCGATTGCTCATGCTGAAGCCCTCCCAATCGCGTCCAAAGCATCAATTTTAGCGACCTTCCACACCGAAAACAGCGAGCCGGCGAGAGACATTGCGACAAAAGATAAACAAGTCATCACCAACGTGGAGACGCCTAATTGGAATGGCATGGATTCGGGTAAGACGACCTCGAACAGTTGAACCAAGAGAACGCTCAGGACCAAACTGCCCACCGATAAGACCAACACCTGCAGGGTCACACTTTTTGCCAAATAGGCAGTACGTGTGCCGATCGCTTTCAAAATGCCAAACTGACTGGTTTTCTGGATCGTGATGACGTAAAAGAATACGGCGAGTATAAATGCAGAAATAACAAACAGGAAAACAATCATCATGATCAGGGAGCCTTGCTCTTCTTTGTAACCGGGTATCGCTGACACAGCCTCAGCCTTTGTGATCACGTCCGTATCGGGCAATGCGGCCTGAAGCTCCTTCGCTTCTTCTTTCGAAGCCTGAATGGCAATCGCACTGTACGATTCCGTTGCTGGTTCGGCCCCTGGACGAGCTGTCTGCTCCTGAAGCTGCAGCCAATCCTGCTTATTTAGAAAAACTGCCGGTGAGTGGCTAAAGGATTCGTTTTGTACAAATCCACGTACGGTCCACTTCGTTCCAGAAGTTTGATCTGTAAGGATCGTACCGATGCTGACTCCAGAATCGGACAGTTTTTGATCCACGAGCACATCCCCTTTTGTCTGATCGGAGAGGGGTGTACCGTCTGTCATTGTTGGTGCCAGCCAACCAGCAGGATCGACTGCGAGTATCGTAACATCAATTTTCGCCGTTGCTCCAGATGGAATGATGGTGGTCATTTTCACGCCAAGCGGTTCGACATCGTGTTCCCCGACGATCTGGCCGGCTTGTTCAATCTGATCCTGATCGACTTGAGATCGGGTCAAGCGGTGATTCGAGCCCTGTTCCACAACAAAATGTGTTGCATTTCGATTCTGAACAGAGGCAGCGTTGTCATACGCAAGTCCCTGTGCCAGCCCGGTGACAAACAGTACAAGAAAGGCAACAAGCACCATAATTGTGGCGATTAGTGCATACCTAGCCTTCGCAAACCTCATTTCTCGAATCGCTAGAAACATGTTCGATTCCCTCCTTTGTCATGACTCTACTATAGGGATCGAACATGAACGAAACATGAATAACAGATTACAGTTGCTGGGTGTTACGAATCTCCACCAGATGTGTAAAGACACCATTCTAAATGAATGGTGTCTTTGTCACTCCGTATTTGTGGTTATTTCCCGCCTCACTTTTGTACTCTAAAAGTTCGCCAGGCTGTTGCGGTCAATTTTGGCTGAAGTACACGTTGTATTCAAGATTGTAACCAAGAAACTAGCACCCTCGTACGATCATGGTGTGAAAAGTTTCCAATTCCCTTCGGATATCACTTCTACCTCTCCATCGATCACTTTGATGGCGGTATCATCACACATTGCATAGGCCGGTCCCGGTATCTCGGCTGCCCATTTCTCCGCATTCGCCATCGTGTTTTCCGGCAGCATCTCGTGATCCAGATGCGGGAACATCGCAAAGTCGACCAGACCCAGCGTTTTATCTCCACCGTCGGGTGGAGTCCAGCCCACAAAGTCTTCCCCGATGTTCGGGGCCATCACCATGCTCCCGGCACTCAATCCCACATAGACTGCACGCAACGACGGCAAGAGGTCTGCCAGTCCGGACTGACGCATCCAGTAATTCAAATACAAAGCGTCACCACCATTCACGAGTAGAACGTCCGTCTCCTTGACCATAGGCACCCAAAGCTCTTGATCGATGCTGGGCAGAGCGGTGAGCTCCAGCACCCCCAGGGACTTCCAGCCCAGCTCACACATCGGTGTTGTACTTTTTCCATTGATGAACCTCCAAGCGCCGCGTGCACCACCAGGATTTGCGTAGGACGCAGTGGGTATGCAGAGGGCGTTACATTCGGCAATTGGTTTTCCCAGCATGTCAACCAACGCGTCATGTATGCTTTTGTTTTTGATGCCCGCAGATGTGAGCAATAATTTCATAACTTCACTCCTCATAGATTTTTTGCATAGTTGTGAGTTCCTCATCTATTCTTGCTTAATAATCCATAAAAAGTTACCAAATTAAATATAACAGATCGCGGGAGAATTGACTTGATTCTCCCGTTTTTCTTTCAGGTTTAACACCACTCAAGCGTTCGTCTTTTCCGTCAACTCTCGGACAGCACCGCCTGTCAATTTACGGGCATCATAGGGCAGTCGTAACACTGCAGTCAGTTCAAGGTGTGAGTCATGATGAGATCTCCACCAAATGTGTAAAGACACCATTCGCAATGAATGGTGTCTTGGTCACTCCGTATGTGTGGTTATTCCTCATCAGCAGCTTCTTCATTTTTGTACTCTAAAAGATCCCCAGGCTGGCAATCTAATGCTTTGCAAATTGCCTCTAAGGTTGAAAGCCTGATCGCTTTTGCCTTTCCATTTTTCAAGATCGAAAGGTTAGCCATTGTGATTCCAACCCTCTCTGAGAGTTCTGTTACACTCATCTTCCTTTTCGCCAGCATCACGTCAATATTGATAATGATTGCCATGTTCTTCACCTCAGACCGTTAAATCATTTTCTGATTTTATATCGATGGCATGTTTTACGAGCTTTTGAAGAACAGCAGCAAAAACTGCAACCACAAGTGCGGCAAAAATCAAGCCGTATCCGACCGGCATGATAATTGGCGGATCGACTCGCCACGCCATGAGGTAGTACAGTGGCAAGTTTAGTGCATGCAAAATACTGACTGCAATGGCACAGTATTTTATATTCTTTAAGGCTTCGAAAGATAATTCCGAGAAGGACTTGTTACGATCAATATGGCCTAGCAGTTTGAAAGTCTGATACAAAGCAATGTAATACGGTATCGTCGTTGCATACAAACCGATCATCAGAAGATATCGCAGATAAGCTGCCTCAGGATACAATTCTCCCATAAAATTTGAGATGGCAGGTACAAAAAATATACACAAAACAAGAACAGGGATACCCATAAGGATAACAGCTGTCTTTAGAAAAAGTGTTTCACGTTTCATACAAGGCACCTACCTCAGTTAGTTATTCGCATTCTGATTCTAACATGCGATTTATCGTTTTACAATAAATCATCGTATTTCCAACTCCTACCATCTACCATCTACCATCTACCATCTACCATCTACCATCTACCATCTACCATCTACCATCTACCATCTACCATCTACCATCTACCATCTACCATCTACCATCTACCATCTACCATCTACCATCTACCATCTACCATCTACCAACCCAAAACAAAGAAGCATCAAAGACATTGAACTCGTCGTTGATGCTTCTTCTTCCTCAATATACGTGCTACTTGTAGTACGGCTCACCGAACCGGAAGTAAGCACAAACCATCAGCGACAGATAAAGTTTATCTCATTCTAAGAAAATACGTTCCGATTTCGATTCTTCTGCGATTGAATACAACCAGCACAATTGAATAGGCACCTCAAGTGTGATTGGCTCATCCTCTCAAAGAAAGGGATGAGATCATTATTATGACAAAGTTTCAGGTGCTTCTCATAAATCATATGGCGCATTTCTCGCCACAATCATTTTTGATTTGCTCTATGTTTTCCATAGAAGGAAGACCTTAATTTAGCTGGCCACCAGGAGGTCTTTCTTCTGTATCAACCTAGATCCGACACCCTTTTAGGGTATCAGTCGTTCAAAGAACCACAGTTGTTGGCATTGAGCGTAGAATTGGTTATCCACGTTAACTGCAAAAAAATTCCCTTAGTTTCACTATTTACTAATATGATATTTCACGAATTTCGATTTATTAATCGATCGATATAATGGGGTTCAACAAGGGCACCCTTACTCTTTTCGACGCTGATGCACAAACATACCTTTTTCTTCATGCGAAGCAAAAAAGGCATTATCTCATTCCAAAAACGGCAGTCAACGCCGACGACTCGATAGTTGTCGTGATTAGGATTGGATGTCAACCATTGAAGCGCATCTGGTTTGGAATTGAAGAAAAGGGGATAGTGCCCTTCCGTCTCGGCTTTTATGTTGCCCGTATTGCGCCCTCCTTCGAACTCCATCAAAGTGTAAAACGGTTCGCCTACTGTCAAAAGGGTGGGTAAGGAGGCAATACGCTTATAATGGTCCTTATGCTTGATTTGGAGGACATTGTCCAGCAAGGTGCGAGTGAAATCAAATTGAAGTTTTGTGGCGGAATCTTCTAGCGAAGCGTACTCTCCCTTGCTGTTCGTAAGAAAAGTCGTAATCCAATGCATAACCATCAGCATGTCAGGCTCGTTGGCAAAACAGGAGAAAATTTTGAGAAATTCTTCTTGATTCGAGTACAGCACCGCGCCACTCAGCCCGTGGTTTTCGATTAGCTTCATTCCTAGTCTTTTGGTTGTCGGAAAAACAAAAATCGTATTCGGATCATGACGCCGGTTAAAAAACAGAATTGTAAAGAAGTTTTTTACCGTTTCGTCGTAGAGGTTTCCGACGTAGATTTCTCCCTTTTGAAGTTCATTTTGGATCCAATCACGGCATTCTTGGTATTCTTCGATGAGAACGACCACAGGTTTGCCAGAAGGATCGAAATAGTTGGGTCGATTATTATTCCAGTCGTACTCGCTTAGGCGTACAGCGACACAAAGCTTACTTCGGATTAGCTCGGTCATTTCGGATTCCGATGCCTCTTCAGCGATGTAAATCGGTTCCCCTTTGTCATCCATGTGGTCAAGCAAATAATAGTTCTCCGCGGGAAAATCCAGATTGTCGCAAAGTTTTAGTACGAAAAGACCTTTCGAATCGCGCCCTTGGAACGAAAGGCCTCTGAAGACCTTTATCGAGCTGATATCGAACACCTGAATACTTTCTTCCATGTGATCGTGATAAAGAGAGGTAAGATGCTCCAGACTAGACTTGTCCACTGCGATTGTACTTAGTATCTCATTAAATTTTAGTTTCATCTCCTCCGAATAAGCATATTTCAGAATACCATCTATCTGCATTCGTTCCATAAATCGATCGATGTCGATGCGAAACGAATTGTAGAGTGGTTCTAGCTCCCCGCTGCGAAACAAGTTTAAACCCTTTTCCAAACGCCGCGACGGATGTTGCTCACCACTAAAATATCGGGCTAATTCGTCTGTTCGCAAAGCAGCAAGGAATTCCTCCGATGACGCATCGATATTCATTGCATACATGCAGACCAGATTTACTAGCTGCTGTTTTTCCAGCGTGCTTTTCTCGTCATTCTCGGTAATGATCTTTAGAGCATCGCAGTATTTTTTGTATTCTTTCGGCTTACAATCATAACCTTTCTTTTCTGCTTCATACCCAGCGTGTTCGCGAATCCATAGCAATTCCATGTTGTTGGCATAAATCTCCTGAACCTCCAGCATTCTCTGGCTCATCACATCCATCAACTTCTGAATCCGTCGGCTATGACTAGCGTCCGTTTCTTCGGCGAAGACGCGTTCTAAATCCAACATGTTTAGAGCTAGGCCGAAGTTGGTCTTGTTCGTAAGATACATATGGTACATTTCGTGGACGAGAGTGCTTTGCTCCGTTCCAAGCTCCATATTGGGGCCGATAAAAAGTTGGATGGATCCCCCCTCCTGGAAGCGATACTGACCTAGTATTTTGATGGTTTCGGATCTCATGATCTCTCCTCCAATAAATAAACCCATGTACACTCCCTTGTTTCTGGATCCAGCGTTTCCGTATACCTGATTATCTCCTCAAAACTTATATCCTTTTGTTCGGATTGAGCTATGGCATTTCGAGGCGGAGAAACAAATTGGGATGAGAAGTGGCTCCATGGCTTTAACATCTTTAGATTTGAATGGATGATACTGGTTTTCGTTTTCTCTCTGTGTCGCTCCAAGTAACCCGCCAGTTTCGAGGCAGTAACGAAATATGTATGATCCAGTCCTTCAAACCATTGACCGGTGCCAACAAATGCAGGCAAAGCATAATAAGTTCGTAATACGTGTTGCTGACTATTAATGACGCTTAGCTGATTTCTGCAGATTTGCCAACTGTATAGAGATTGCGTGGCCACGTATGCAAACGGACGTTTATATTGAATATAAAACGATCTGCCGGATAGAACGTACCCAAAGTCAAAGCCTTTGCTACTCTCTTCGATCTGGCTGATACTGAATGGATACAACCGTTTGTTGTATCTCTCCTTAAATTCGTTAACCAGGTGGTGGGTGATACAGGCTTCATAATACTTCTCAGGAGGAAAACCGGCCATATTCTTTCTCCTCACTTTCTAACAGCAATGTGGATTTCGTATGAAGTTCTCTATTCTTTACATTCCTTTACAATTCCTTGTTGCTATCTCTTCTGACTCAATAATTTTATCTCCAATGCCATCAACTCACGTCCCTTTCGTGACTCGGGGGACTGTAATCTCCACATGTGATCCGTTAGCGTGTCTTGCCGTTTGGGCGAACAACTCATTTAACATGTCTTGTAAGCCTTGAACAGACGACGTATTTTTTGTGATTTGATCCTATCAGGTTTCGGAGTTTATAAGAAGATTTTAAATAAGCCCAAAGAGGCTGACGTGCTCCTTGTATAAAACATGTGTTGGATCTATACCACCCGCCTAAGTAGAAGTCCTTGCAAGATACCACATATAGAAAAAGACCTCCGCCACTATGGTATCATGGCGGAGATCTGCACCTCACTAAACGGCCAATATGGTGGTTTGGACCGATTGGGATGGCAAAAAAGACGTTATCAGCATGTAGATTTTGGTGAGAACGATTCGGCAAACTCTAGTTGAATGTGCTCAATGAGTTGAAAACTCGTGGCGTCATCTAACCAAGGTATCATAACTATTGTGCATCAGTTTAACCCTGACGTTTAAAAACAAAAAAGGTGCCATTTTTATGGGCGCCTTTGCATCAGTGTAAAAACTAACTTGTTATGTCCCTAGATCTTGACTCTAACTTATCTTTAATGCTCACAATATTGCCTGTATAGCTGATTTCAGTCTCCAAATAACCTTCTTCCAGCCCCAATAAATCTTCAACTTCTTCCCTTAGCAAGCTTAATCCATAATGCTGCGATAATTTCTGCATGAACCCATCGCCGCTGATGTAGTCATTCTCAATCAACAACTCAACAGCCTGCTTCATCGAAACCGGATCTTTCAAATCCTTTAAATCATCAAGGGGCTCTTTAGTTCTCCATCCTTTATGGCTTATAGACCGCTGCATGTACTGGTAAGTGCCATCATTGATCGCACCTAACTTGTAGGCTCGCATCACCATTGCTCCGATAGACACACACCACTTTTTCTTAAGCAATGTATAGTAGTTCAAGTCATTTGGATGAATAGATACATCTCTCAGGAAACTTTCTCTTGGGAGCAAGAACGCCGCAGCAAAATCATTCGCTTCCTTCTCAATTTGCTTAAACTCTTCTTTGCTTAAGTCTTCAATATTCAAATATGGGTCATGCAAAACTTTATGTCCTAGCTCGTGAGCAACGTCAAATTGACGTCTATAAAAAGACCGTTTGTCATTACCTAAAACAATGGAATAGTATAACCGTCCATCAATTTCATGTTGTGAGCCAAAAGCATCAATCATCCTATTACCTAAATTCAAAGATGATATAACAAACCCCTTAGTTTCAAGCAAATAAATAACATCCTTTATAGGCTTATCACCAAGCGACCAAGCCATTCTGACTTGGTCGGCCACTTCTTCAACACTTCCAATATCCCGATCAGAAAAGTCCGGAACATCAAGCTCTGGGAAATCCACGTACTCCTCAAGCAAAGCACGAATAATTGTTAGGTACTTTACCCGATCATACTGCATCTCTCGTTCTTTCTTTCCTGTAGTCAACAAAGAACGAAAATAGGTACTTCCCGTCTTTACTTCAACAGGTGTTTCATAAAAGTACTCTCGGGGAAATTTTAAAATATTTGTAATGTGCAACAACGAATCTAGGTTAGGAACAGCTTTGTTATTTTCATACTTCGAAATCATCTGTTTACTAACACCAAGTTCGTTGGCTAGATCAGTAATAGTAAGACCGCGATATATTCTTCCCTCTCTTAGTCTCGCTCCATTAAACTGCCGCTGAAACATTTAGATTCCTCCTTTTATCGAGGAGTATTAACCGTTATTTTCCTCTTTTTCCTTCTTCTTGTTCTTTTTCTTGGCAAGATCCTCTTTACGCTTCTTAACTGAAGGCTTAATTTTCGGTATGATATCTATGTTCTCCACGACTGGATCATTTAAAACAGCCACGTCACTATATTCATCTTTAGACACATAAGCTGTCCATTCCGCCTTGTCGATCAACTCAAAATAGCGATTAAACAGGCGCGCTTCTACACCAACAATTTTTTTATTAATTTCCTGACCAACTACAAAAATTACCTGATTGACCAAAGGATATTCTTCCCCCAGGATCTTCTGAACTTCAAGTAACCTTTTACTTTCGTATTCTTCTGGCAGCGATTCGAACAACTTCATTTGTTGGTTAGGAAACTCTAGGGGATCACTGTTCAACGAAACAAATGCATGGAAATAATGTATACTCTTTTTACCAAAATTCTTGATTACAACGTCTAAGTTCTTTTCCTTTGAGAAAATGTACAGGCTTCCAGTACCTAAGTCCAGAACACAGACAAATGTCCAGATACCCCTGCTCCTCGTGAGTACCACCAGATCATTTTGAAGGGCTACATCTTTAATACGGCCAAAACGTTTATCCCAAGAACCACCATTCCTAAAGTTCCCGGTACCCATACTATAATCCTTCGAGATGTCGTTTAAGACACTCTCTGTTTCTTGAGTAAAGGACTTGACCAATAACTGTACCATATCATCGTTCAATGCTAAGCGGTTCAGCAAATTATTCCACCTCCAGATCACTATTCCGATCTTTTTTCTAATTATACTACACAAAACAAAAAAAAGTAAACCTCCAGCCGCTATTTTACCTCATTATTCTCCAACACAACATCAAATCGAATGAAAGAGAAGAAAAAAGAAGTCTTACTAAGCGGTTGAAGTTTGGACTTTAAATGTTGGAGGAGGGAGCATGCTGGAAAAGGTCATTGTCGTACTTATCCATTTCTCAACCGAGGGACAGGGCTATAACCTCGAAGAACACACGTTCGGCGATATCCGGTACGATACGAATTACGAATTAACAGAACCAGGTAACGCCTGTCCCACTCTCGGAAACCGACTGCTTAAAGCCCTATCACCATGAATAACTCACACAAATGTATGAAAAAAACTCTATCCCGATTATAGGGACAGAGTTTATGTGCGTTTCAGTGGACTTTAGGTGGACATCAGGCGCCCTTCAGGCAGGCTCTAATAGAGCAATGAATAGTCAACTATTCAACAGATCCTTCACTGGCCTTATCCGGATGTCCCCGTTGGCCGCAATAGTTGCGATAACGTTTTGCAGTACCCTATGAAGACGACCTAAGTAGGCATGTGGCACTTGAGTGCCGCGCAATCTTCAAGCTGGATTTATCCGCTACTCAAAGTGTTCTCTGTTACGTACTAATTATACCCTAAGATCACACTGTTTTTCAACAGAGAATATCCTAGGAGAATACATCCACCCCGGGGAGTTGATATACTCTGCTGACGACTTTCGGTTTGATCGTGTGATACAAACTCATGAGGGGCAAAAAAACATCCCTTCTTGGAATTCCCAAAGTATGGAATTGCATCTTGTAGAAATCCAGAATGAAAGATGCGACAAAATCTACAGCTTGCAACATCCTCATATTCGGTCGGCTGTCGTAAATTATCTCAACATTATTCCAAATATGCAGGCGATCCACGGGGAAATTGATGGACAAGGATAACAGTTCGTGAAGCCTCGTTTTGGACTGTTCTCCACGTTTTGCATCTCCATCAATAGTGAGGACAATCTTTTTCCTCGTCGAATCTTCGTATGGTTTAGAAAGCTCTGTTACAACCCTTGAGAGGAAAAAGTTCTCCCCTTGCTCCTTAGCTCTCGATTCGGCACCCGTAACAAAGCTTTTTTGATGTTCGGCCAATGATTGCTTATCCACGACCACATAAGCAATCCTTAAAGATGCAAAAGAGACCAGCGCATCGAACACTTCTTTTCTCTGCACATAATTTGCATCGAAACCTTTTTTCTCGTTGTAGTTTTTCGTATTTGGCATTTCAGAGAATATACTGTCCAGAGTCTCTGTCAAACGCGGGCCTCCCGATTTGATTGCAATTCCTGCCCAAACGTATAAAGGGCCTCTGTCGCTGTCAAGACCGCCGGAATCATCAAGATACATATACATACTATGCTACCTCCTTTCTATGCAGACCTAAAGGCTCACTTATGATACGGCTCCCCTCGCTGTATCCGAAATGCACGATACACCTGCTCAAGCAGGATCACGCGCACCATTTGATGCGGAAATGTAAACTTGGAGAAAGAGAGCTTGTAATTCGCCCGCTTCAACACCTCATCATGCAGCCCTAACGACCCGCCGATGATAAAGGTAAACGTGCTATACCCCTGCGTGGCCATCTTGTCCAAATGCTCCGCAAACTCCTCAGAAGTCACACTCTTCCCCTGAATAGCCAGCGCGATCACATAATCGCGCTCCCCGACCTTCGCGAGCAGTTTGTCCGCTTCTTTCTTCTTGATCATCTCTTCCTGCGCGGCCGACGCGTTATCCGGGGTCGGCTCATCCGGCACTTCCACCACATTTACTTTGCAATATGAAGAGAGCCGCTTGGCATACTCGTCAACGGCTCCGGTCCAGTATTTTTCTTTGAGCTTGCCTACTGCAAGCAGATTGATTTGCACGGCTGATCCGCTCCTTCCAGTCTCTGCGCTGCCCTACACCACGAGATACTTCGGGTGCTGGTCGCAGTATTCGCACTTTGCCGGGGCTTGCCAGGCGGTGAAGGAGAGGTCGTCTAGTTTATGAACGTCTGGGGCTTGGCCTTCGTATTCTTCGACGAAATCGTCGAGGGCCATTTCGACATGGTCTTTGCACACCACGTACATGGGGTTCCACCTCATCTGCTGTTGGTGACTTTATACTAGCAGTCTCCCCCGTTTTTGTCCAAAAAAACAGCGGCTGATGCAGATCAGCCGCTGGTGTCACACTATTACTCGGGTTTCGCGAGGGTCATTTCTACCGTCTTCAGCTCTTTGTCGCGGTAGAACTCGACCTTGATCTTGTCGCCCGGCTTTTTCTTGTACAGGATCTTGCGCAGTTGGATCGGGTCTTCTACCGCTTCGCCGTCGATCTTGACGATGACGTCGCCGGCTTCGATGCCCGCTTTTTTCGCGTTTTCATGCGCTTCGTAGACGTAGAGGCCGGATTCGACCGGCACTTCGCCGCGGTAGCCTTCCGGAACTTCGGTCAGCGCTACCGGGGAAATACCCATCACCGGACGCACGATCTCGCCTTTTTCCATAAGCTGCTGCAGGATCGGGTCGGCTTCGTTGATCGGGATCGCAAAACCAATCCCCTCCACACCCGTCGAAGAGATCTTCGCGGAGTTGATGCCGATCAGCTCGCCTTTGATGTTGACCAGCGCGCCGCCGGAGTTGCCCGGGTTGATCGCCGCGTCGGTCTGCAGCACGTTTTGCGAGAACACTTCGTTGCCCGCTTCATCATAGATCGGCATTTCACGCTTGGTCGCCGAGATGACGCCCACGGTGACCGATTGCGCGAATTTCAGGCCCAGCGGGTTGCCGATCGCGATCGCCGGTTCGCCGATGTTCAGGGACTCGGAGTTGCCGAATTTCGCCGGGGTGATGTTTTTGACATCGTTCGGGTCGACTTCCAGCACCGCCAAGTCGGTCATCGCATCCGCACCCAGCACTTTTGCTTTGATGCGCTTGCCGTCTTGCAGGGACACTTCGACCGTGTCCGCACCTTCGACGACGTGGTTGTTCGTGATGATGTGACCTTTATCGTCAAACAGAATCCCGGAGCCGGTGCCGGCCATCTGCTCGTCGGAGCTGCGGCCGAAGAAATCGCGGCTCTTCTGCAGGTTCAACACGCCGACCACCGCCGGCTTGACTTTGTTGACCGCTTCGACGACCCCGGTCTGGATGTTTACGTTTACCGTTTCTTTCGAACCGCTCGTGGTGCCGTTATCTGCAAACGCGGATTTGGTTTCAATCACGTTCGACTTGATCATTGTCGGAACCAGCACGACGGTGGTCGCCGAACCGATCAGAGCAGACACGAGCGACACTGCGATCCAGGTGCCTAGGTTGCCTTTGTTTTTCTTTGGCTTCGTATCGAAATCATCATAGTACCCCATGCTCAAAACCTCCCTCAATGTACGTATCAGTGTACCCTTATTATACAGAGGATATTTTCTGCTTCTCAAGATCTTCAGGCAGTCTGTCAAAAATCGTTCAAACAGTTGTTTGAAAATTCTTCACAAATAACTTCCTGCTGAGGCAAATCACAGTTTTTTTGCCGTAATGTGTTTATTTCCACGCCGAACGGTCAAGACTGTTTGCTAGGCACGGACGAAATGAAACTTGGAGGGATGCCTGATGAACCGGCTGAACGGACTGCCGGCGGAAGTGGACATGATCGCCCAATTGGCCGATCTGAAGGAAGTGGACTACAAGAACACTTTGGTCCTCACCGCTCTGGTCGAACTGCTCGTCGAGAAGGGAATTCTCGACCGCAAGGAAGTCATTCAAAAGGCACGGCAGCTCGATGCCGACATCTCCCTCGAGGCGGATGATCGTTCGCTGTATGCCAACTAAGCTGTGAGCCAGCTTGCTTTTGTCTCCCCCTTCTTTTTTATTGAAAACCCACCACCCGTTTGGCTCGGGAAGTGGGTCCTTTTTTTGTCTATTGCCCTTCTACAGGCGTTTGATTGTCTTCAAAGGTGTCGGCTTGTCGCGGAAGGTATCGTGGAGCACCACGTCTTTGCCCACGTCATAGCCGTTTTGCGTCAACACCCCGCGCACGGTGATCTCGGCGATCTCCGGCATGTTGTTGTCGGGGCTCAAGTGCGCCAGATAGACGTCTTTCGAATCGCCGCTGAGCACTTCGGACAGCACATCCCCTGCCGCTTCGTTCGACAGATGGCCTTTGTCGCCGAGGATGCGCTTTTTCACATTCCACGGGTACGGCCCGATGCGCAGCATCTCCGTGTCGTGGTTGGCTTCGAAAATCAAAGCATCCGCCCCGGCGATCGCATGCTTCACGCGGTCGCTCGCATAGCCGAGGTCGGTCGCAAGCGCCAGCTTGCTCGTCCCGTTGTAGAAGCAAAAGCCCACCGGGTCGTTCGCGTCATGCGAGATCGGGAACGGCTCGATGCGCAGGTCGCCAAAATCGAGCGCGTCATCGACGCCAAACACGTGGCGCTTCTCTTCGGCAATGTCGCCGACATGCTTTTGCATGCCTGTCCACGTCCCGGCCGTGGCGTAGACGTCAAGCCCTTTGACTTTGCGGGCCATGACGCCGACGCCGCGCACGTGGTCGGAATGCTCATGGGTGACGAGCAGCGCGTCGAGATCGCTGACATCCACGCCGATCTCTTGCAGCGAGGACGTGATCTGCTTGCCGGACACCCCGGCATCGATCAAAATTTTGGTCTGGTCGGTTTCAACAAAGATGGAATTCCCCGTACTGCCACTGCATAACACGCTAAAGCGAATCAAAACGTTTCCCCCTAAGCTATCTCACGTTCCGTTGTCTTCCAACTGGCCCGTCAAGGCGTTCACGTAGAATACTTTCCCATCGGTCACAATCCGCCACATCGGCGCAAGGTACCAGACGTCGGCACCGACGTAGTTTTGCGAGTAATACCCCAATTTCACATCATGGATCGCCGCGATCCCGGACGGATCGGTGACCGCTGCCGGATCGAACGTTTCCGCGACGGTGCGGATCGCTCCGATCGCGGAGATGACGCGCTGGCCGACTTCTTCTTCGGCGCCGACCTCCAGCGCTTTTTGCTTATAGCTGATGATCTCGGCATTTTGCAGGTTGATCTCCAGCACCGCCGAGAAGATCGGATAGCGCTGGTAGCTTTGCAGATAGCGCAAGGTCGTCGTCCCTTTGGCAAAATTGTTCAAGGCCACGTCTTCCTTGTACATCGCGCCGTTCCAGACGTATGGAGCGACGCGCTGCAACGCATACTGGCCGCGCTTGGTGCCGAGATCTTTCTCCGCTTTCATCAGGCCGGGCTCAAAGTTCAAGCGGAAAAATCCATCCGGCGTCACTTCGAAGTCCCCTTCCAGCGAGCGGAACTTCATCGTGCCCCGGCTCTGGTCGTTTTCGACCAGCCTCTCGTCCTGCAAGATCTTGCCGGCGATCTGCTGAATCGGCTCTTTGGGATGCCACACCTGAATGAAATTGAGCACCGGCGTTTCTTTCGGCACTTCGGTGACGATCATCATCTTGCGTTCGCGCAGGACTTCTTTTAATTCCTCGAGCTGCGTGTCAAACGACTGCACATAGCCAAGCGCTTCCTGCTGTGAGGTGTAATATTGGTAGCCAAGCACGAGGTCGAGCAGCAGGAAGGTCAGGATCAGATAGGTCTTCGCTTTACTCCAATCCACGAATCATCCCCTCCTCCGTGCGCAATTCTTCGCCGGTCACCGCATCAAAGATCGCTTCGCGGTAATCGCCGGCCTGCTCGACGACCCAGACCGGACGCAACTGCGCATGATTTCTGCGCTCATCGCCCATCAGATAGGCCTGGTAGACATCGGTTACGCGGCTGGTCTTGAGCAGCGCATTGCGCTCGACCAGTTCGATCACCTCGGAGCCGGACAGCGTCTCGATCAGCGGCCCGCGCACCGGTTTCGCTCCGGTCATCAGCGGGGAGCGACGCATCGCCGCCACATCGTTGTTGACGACCTGCACCGCAACGGACGACAGGTCGCCGATCACCGACAGCCCTTCGACGTTCGGGCGGAACTCAAACTGGCGTCCCACCATCTCCGACGGGCGGATCGTGCGCACCTGATGGATCATCACCGTGCCCATAAAACCGCCGTGGGCGTTGGCAAAATCGAGCGAGTTGGTGATCCCCGTATCCTCTTCTAACTGATTGAACCGGGTCTCTTCCAAACTGAGGTTGCGGTATTGAATCAACTGCCCCAGCTTGTCGATCCGCACCACGCGGTTGCCGTCGGTGACGATCTCCGAACCTTCGCGCTCAACAACGCGGCGGGTCAGCGACTTGTCGAGGAAGAAGGAATCGACCAGGCGCTCCGTGTCGATCACGCGGTTGACATCAAGTGAGTAAGAGTAGACTTTCGGCCGCTTGATCGGCAGGTAAAAATGGCGCAGCAAAGACGAGCCGTACAACTTGTAGAGCGGAGCGCTTTTTTCCGCTTCGAACAGACGATTAAACGGGTCGCGTGGCAACACCACGTTCGCGCTGTAGATCATATCGGCATTGGCCACGAAAACAGCGCGGAATTCGTTGCCTCCGTTCGGGTAGAGGTAAAACGTCTTCACGTTCATAAACGGCTCCAGCCGCGACGTGAAATGCAGCAGCTCCGACTCGTTGAGCAGCGTGATCGGCACCACCGCATCAAAATCAAACTGGAGGCTTGGGCCGTCGCCGGTCAGCTTTCTCCACTCGGCATCTTGGAACGAGGTTTCCAGCTTGATGTCGAAAAATGTGGCGAGGGTCAGCAACTCCATACCGGTCTCGTAGCCTGATTGCCCAGGAAATAATACCTGGTGTTTATCTTCGCCCCGGTGCAGGTAGATCGAGCGCGGCCCCAGCACATTGTGTAATGACCGCTCAAAACTCGGGTCGGAAATCGCAACATTCGACGCAAACTGCGGGCCGTCGATCGCTTCGTACTGCGGCGTGATGCTCCAGATGCCCAGTGAAAAGAGCAGCGAGGTCACGACAAGGACGGTGAGGAGCAGCGTTTTCAGTTTTTCTTTCACGATCACGCACCTCCCGTCGCAGCGGGCAGCGTGAAGGAAACGGTCGTGCCGACCCCTTCTTCGCTGTCGATCTGGATCTGCCCGCCGTGCATCTCGATGATCCCTTTGGCGATCGACAAGCCGAGCCCGGTGCCGCCTTGGGCGCGGGAACGTGCTTTGTCGACGCGGTAGAAACGGTCGAAGATCTGCGGCAGGTCATGTTTGGGAATGCCCATCCCGGTGTCGATGACCTGCACGAGAATGTTTTTGCCGCTCGGTCGGTGCGCCCGGATGCGGACGCGACCGCCGCTTTGCGTGTATTTGACGGCGTTGGAGATCAGGTTGTCAAACACCTGGTCGAGCTTGTCAGCATCGACGTTGACCATCAGGTTGGCCGGCACTTCGAACGACAAGGACACTTCCTCGCGCTGCAGATGCATCGTGAAGCGGAAGCAAGCTTTCTGCACCAAGTCGCGCAAGGCGTGCGGCGCGGTGCGCAGGTTGTCGCGGTTGGAGTCGAGGCGCGACAGCTGCAGCAGGTCGCTGACCAGCCGCGTCATACGCTCCGTCTCGCCGTGAATGACCGAGAGGAAGCGGCGGGCATGGTCGGGCGACTCGATCGCGCCGTCTTCGAGCGCTTCGATGTAGCTTTTGATCGTCGTCAGCGGTGTGCGGATCTCATGCGACACGTTGGCGACAAAATCGCGGCGGGCGCGGTCTTCGTTTTCCTCTTCCGTCACGTCGCGCAGAACGACCACCGCCGCGCGGTCTTCGATGCTCTCACCGCGAAACGGCACGGAGTACGCCTGCACGATGCGACCGGACGGGCCTTCCAATGTAAATTCGGACACGGCGGTGAGCAGGACTTCGGTGTTGCCTTCTTCGCCGAAGATGATCGCCGAGTCGAGCGAGCGGTCGAGCAGTTCTTCGACCGTCTCGGAATTGAGCATTTTGGCGGCGGCCGGGTTGGCGAGGATGATGCCGCCTTCGCGGTCGATCGCCAGCACGCCGTCCGACATGTGTTGGAGGATCGCTTCCAATTTGTCCTTCTCTTGCTTATTTTCTGTCAACGCTTCCCGTAACCGGACGCGCAGGGTATTAAACATTTCGGCGAGCTGGCCGATCTCATCGTCGGAGCGCACCGTCACCGTCTGGTCAAAATCGCCGCGGGCCATCGCCCCTGCTTTTTTCGTAATCTCGACGATCGGGTTGGTGATCGTGCGCGAGAGCAGGATGATCAGCCCGGCGGTGAGCAGAACGGCGATCACCGTGCCGGTGTAGAAGATCACCGTGATGTCGTGGATCGTCTGGTAGACGGACGACAGCGGCGCGACGCAATAGACCGCGCCAAGCACGGCGTTGCCTTCTTTGACCGGAATGGCGAGGTAGAGGTAGCGCTGCTCGTCTTTCGGGTCGACTTTGATCGTCTCCGCCTGGTTGCCCAGCAGCGCGCGCGTGACTTCCGGCTGGAGGCTTTTCTGCTCCAGATAGTTCTCATTGCCGGAGGTGGCGATGAGGATCTGCTGGTTGTTGATGATGTTGATCTCCGCTCCGGCCGCAGAGGCAAAGGAGTCGGCCAGAAACCCGATGTCAGTTTGCAAATTGCTTTTCTGCCGGGTGTCATTGAGGTACGGCGGCAGAACATCAGCGAGCACGAGGAGCTGGCCGGAGACTTTTTCCTGAAACGAGTTGATGAAGTGGGCGTTGACCCGTTGGATGAAGTAAAACCCGATCACCTGCATCGCCACGAGGATCACCAGCAGGTACATCAAAACGAGTTTCCACTGGATGCTTTTGAGCAACCGTCCCTACCTCCTCAGCGTGTAGCCAACGCCGCGGCGGGTCATGATATATTCCGGGTTGCTCGGATCATCCTCGATCTTCTCGCGCAGGCGGCGAATGGTGACGTCGACGGTGCGGACATCGCCGTAGTAGTCGTAGCCCCAGACTTCCTGCAACAGCTGTTCGCGAGTGAGCACCGTGCCGCGGTGTTTGATCAGGTACACGAGCAGTTCAAATTCGCGGTGCGTAAGTCCCATGTCGACACCGTGTTTGCTGACTTCGTAGGTCGCCGTGTCGATCACGAGGTCGCCGACGGTGTATCTCGGCTTTTGCTCACCGGCGGACTTGGCATCGGCAGGCTGCTGCTGGCGGCGCAGGTTGGCTTTGACGCGCGCCATCAGTTCGCGGTTGGAAAACGGTTTGGTCACATAGTCGTCCGCGCCGATCTCAAGACCCAGCACTTTGTCGATCTCGCTGTCCCGGGCGGTCAGCATGATGATCGGGACGCTGGAGAACGCACGGATTTCGCGGCAGACGGCAAACCCGTCTTTTTTCGGAAGCATTACGTCGAGCAAAATCAGGTCGGGGAGCTCGGCCGTCGCTTTGTCGACCGCTTCTTGACCGTCGTGCGCCATCACGACTTGGTAGTTCTCTTTTTCCAAGGAGAACTTGAGAATATCGGCAATTGGCAGTTCGTCATCGACTACCAAGATCTTATAGTCCATTCGACTCACCTCTTTTGAAGAGTTGTGAAGGTATCACCCTCTATTGTAACACGTGCAGGCAGGAATCTGGTTAGTTTCTCGGGATTGGGAAACACTACAGGAGGAAAAGGGGGTCTGCTTTCATGGCAAAGACGCAAGCGATTCTCGCCTATTTCAACTCCGAGGCATTAGCTGAAAAAGCGAAACAGCAACTGGTGCAGCAACTGGATATGAAAGATGAGGACTGTCAGATCGACCGTGTCAGTGCACAGCCCGGCGAAGCGACGGAAAAGGTGCTCAACCCGATCACGTCCAACTTCGGCGGTCATGAAACGCTGATCGAAAATGTCGCCCCGTCCAACGAGAGCGTCGGGCGGCTGCTCGGCTCTGACCCGGCCGTATCGGGCATGGCGGACGGTTCCGGCATGATCACCGGCCTTGACGTGCTGCTGACCATCGTCTGCCCGACCGACAACGTGCAACAGGCGCTGCAGATCGTCGAGCGGAACAAAGGGCATCATTAAGAGATTAACCCTCTGCCAGAGTTGGCAGAGGGCTTTTTTGTGACCTTGCCGATTGCAAAGGTGACGGACGGGCTGGTGATAGAGAAAAAGCCATCTCCGTATAGGAGATGGCTGTTGAGTATGTGTGATTAGCGAGCTTGGTAGAGTTCGACGACCGGGATCGTCTGTTCACGGCCCGGGCCGACGGAGAGGATCGCCAGCGGCACGGACGTGATCTCTTCGAGCTTGCGGATGTACGCCTTGGCATTCTCCGGGAGGTCATCGAAGGAACGCACGCCGGAGATGTCTTCTGTCCAGCCCGGCAGCGTTTCGTAGACCGGTTCGCAGTCTTTGAGCACGCGGAATGCGGTCGGGAACTCGGTCAGGGTCTCGCCTTTGTAGTTGTAGGCGACACAGACTTTCAGTTCTTCAAGGCCGGTCAGGATGTCGAGGCGGGTCAAAGCCATGCCGTCGAGACCCGATACGCGGCGCGCGTGGCGGACAACCAGCGCGTCAAACCAGCCGCAGCGGCGCGGACGGCCGGTGGTGGTGCCGAACTCGCGGCCTTGGGTGCGGATGAACTCGCCGGTCTCATCGAGCAGCTCGGTCGGGAACGGACCGTCGCCGACGCGGGTCGAGTAGGCCTTGACCGTGCCGATGACTTTGTCGATCTTGGTCGGGCCAACGCCGGAGCCGATGGTGACGCCGCCTGCGACCGGGTTGGACGAGGTGACGTACGGGTAGGTGCCTTGGTCGATGTCGAGCATCGAAGCCTGTGCGCCTTCGAACAGGATGTCGGTGCCTTTGTCGATCTCTTCGTTGAGCACAACCGATGTGTCGGTCACGTACGGGCGCAGCAATTCTGCGTAGCCCATGTACTCTTCGTAGATCTCTTCGAACGTAAACGGTTCAGCGCCGTACAGCTTGGTCAGCACTTCATTCTTTTGCTTGAGGTTGCGCTTCAAGATCTCAGCGAAATCTTCTGCGTCCATCAGGTCGATCATGCGGATGCCGATGCGCGCTGCTTTGTCCATGTACGCCGGCCCGATGCCTTTTTTCGTGGTGCCGATCTTCGCGTCGCCTTTGCTCTCTTCTTCGAGCACGTCCAGCTTGAGATGGTACGGCAGCACGATGTGCGCTTTGTCAGAGATGCGCAGGCCTTTGGTCGAGACGCCTTTGTCATGCAGGTATTGCAGCTCTTTGACCAGCGCGGCCGGGTTGACGACCATGCCGTTGCCGATCACGCAGATTTTTTCTTCATAGAAGATCCCGGACGGGATCAGGTGCAGTTTATATTCAATTCCGTTAATCCAGATGGTATGGCCGGCGTTGTTGCCGCCTTGATAGCGTGCTACAACTCCTGCATTCTCCGCCAGGAAGTCCGTAATCTTACCTTTCCCTTCGTCGCCCCATTGGGTTCCGACAACGACTACTGTTGCCACACGACAACACCTCCACATATTAACATGCTCATGAAGAGCGTGACTTACTCAGCATAATGAGTGTAGCAAGGATCGGGTGTGATGTCAATGAATTTTCCGAACGATGATGTTTCTTTAGATGTAAATTGTTCGTATTTGCAAAAGTCGTTTACCATTTTTGGAAAGTATGGGATAATTTAAGCATTCGGTAAACTTTTTGTTTAGGAGGAATAAAGTATGTCTACCACACCTGCTCCCTTTCAAGTCGCGATGGTGACAGAACCGCCGGTTTATCTGGATTTGCAACAGTCGGTTGCGAAGGCCTGCAACCTGATTGCGCAAGCTGCGAAACACGGCGCGAAATTGATCGTATTTGGCGAGTCCTGGCTGCCGGGCTATCCGTTCTGGGTCTGGCTGCGTTCGGTGCCGGAAGCGGTGCGCACGACGGCTGAACTGTGGGACAACTCGCTGGTGATCGATTCGGACGAATGCCAGCGTCTGCAGAATGCGGCTGCTGAACATAACATTGCTGTTGTGATGGGGATCAATGAGCGTGAGGGCGGGACGATTTACAACTCCCTGCTCTTTATCGATACTGACGGCTGCATCCCGCTGGTGCGCCGCAAGCTGAAACCGACCGGGGCGGAACGCATGGTCTGGGGTCAAGGCGACGGTTCGAACCTGAGAGTTGTGGAGACGAACGAGATCGGCTTGCTTGGCGGGCATCTGTGCTGGGAGCATACGATGCACGGGCTGGATGCGGCGTTTGCTGCTCAAGGCGAACAGGTGCATGTGGCGGCGTGGCCGTCGTTTTCGCTGGATCTGGACTACTCGCTGGGGCGTGACGCGAACGCGGCGTTGGCACAGGCGTATGCGATTCGCTCGCAGTCGTTTGTGGTGAGTGCGGCGACGGTGGTCACGGAGGAGATCGTTGAGAAGGTGAATCTGTCGGAGAAGGACGCGCAGTTCTTCCGCACCGGCGGCGGGTATGCGCAGGTGTTTGCGCCAAACGGGATGCCGCTGTTGCCGCAGGTGGATGAGCATGAGGCGGGGATTTTCTACGCGGAGATCAACTTGGAGCTGATCAAGTTTGCGAAGCTGATCTGCGATTCGACCGGTCATTATACGCGCCCGGATGTGATCCAGACGGTGATCAACCGGACGGAGACGAGTCCGGTGACGTTTGTGGATGATGAGGATGCGAATTTGGATGTGAAGGTCGATTCGCTTGTCGAGACGATGATTGGGATCGACTAAGAGCAGTATATAAAAAACCCGGTGGCTCCGTTTTGGGAGTGACCGGGTTTATTTTTGCAAGAAGTCTTCTTGGAAGCGCCAGAGTACGATCGGCTGATCGACGATGGCGGCGAAGTCGTGCAGGTTGAGTTGGTATTGTTGAAAAGTGGGTTCGGTGTCGCCGAGGTAGTTGTCGAGCTTGTAGACGGGCGGGCCGAACCACCAGGGTTTGAGTACGAGGAAGCCTTCGCCTTGTTCGTAGGCGGACACGTTGTCGCGCACGAGGTCGGGCACTTGGTGGACGTAGCCGAGTTTGCCGTATGCGAGGACGAGGATGAGCAGGACAGGCACGAAGAACATCAGCAGACGGTAGGTCCATTTGCCGATGACAGGTTCTGTTTCTTCCTCATCTGCTTCGAGGTCGGCCTCGGCAGGCGCCGGGTCGATGGCCAGGTCGGCCGGAGTGATAACGGCCGTCGCGGCTGCGACCTGTTCCTGGGCGGCTTGCAATTCGTGCTGTTGAGCGGCTTGCTGAGCGGTTTGGAGTTCCAGCTGACGCTTCGTTTCCGCGCGGATGGCGTTTAGTTCGCGCAGTTGGGCAACTTCTCGTTCAGCCTGGAGTTCGCGAAGTTGAGCCGCTTGATCAGGCTCACTCTGTTCCTGCAGGCGTTGCTGCTCTTGCAGTTGCTGTTGCTCTTGCAGTCTCTCTTGCTCCTGCAGTCTCTCTTGCTCCTGCAGTCTCTCTTGCTCCTGCAGTCTCTCTTGCTCCTGCAGTCTCTCTTGCTCCTGCAGTCTCTCTTGCTCCTGCAGTCTCTCTTGCTCCTGCAGTCTTTGCTGCTCCTGCAGTCTTTGCTGCTCCTGCAGTCTTTGTTGCTCTTGCAGTCTCTGTTGCTCCTGCAGTCGCTGTTGCTCTTGCGCCTTTAGATCGGCTTGTTGCTTTTTGCTTTTATTTTTGCGGGCATGGGTTTCCTTGCGGCTAGGAAGGGGCATGCCGGGTTGGTATTCGGAGTTATTGAAGCGGCTCATCGTGCTTAGGCTCCTGGGGCTCTCTCTAAGGAGACGAATTTGTTGAAGTTTTTCAGGAAGACAAGTTCGACAGTCCCCGTCGGACCGGAACGCTGCTTCGCGATGATGATCTCAATGATATTCTTGCGCTCTGACTCCGGGTTGTAGTAGTCATCGCGGTACAGGAACGCAACGATATCGGCATCCTGCTCGATCGAGCCGGACTCACGAAGGTCGGACATCATCGGACGCTTGTCCTGACGCGACTCTACGGAACGCGACAACTGCGACAACGCAATGACCGGCACATCCAGCTCACGCGCGATCAGCTTCAAGGTACGGGAGATCTCGGAGACTTCCTGCTGACGGTTGTCCCCTTTGCCCTTCCCTTGGATGAGCTGGAGATAGTCGATCATCACCATGCCGAGCTTGCCGCCTTGCTCTGCTTTCAAACGTCTGCACTTGGCCCGGATTTCCGAAACGGTAATCCCCGGCGTATCGTCGACGAAGATCGGCGCTTCCGACAGCGTCCCGACCGCCATCGTCAGCTTCGGCCAGTCATCCTCATCGAGGAAACCGGTCCGCATCTTCCCCGCGTCGATGTTCGCCTCCGCACACAGCATACGCTGCACCAACTGCTCGGCGCCCATCTCCAGCGAGAAAATCGCGACAGCTTCCCCCGCCCGCACGGCGATGTTCTGCGCGACGTTCAAAGCAAACGCCGTCTTCCCAACCGCCGGACGAGCTGCGAGGATGATCAGTTCCGACCCGTGAAACCCGGATGTCATCTTATCCAAATCGGGGTAACCGGACGGTGTGCCCGTCACCCCGCCTTTGTTGTTATACAAAAACTCAATCCGCTCAAACGTGTTCAGCAACACATCCTTCACATGCGTAAAGCCTTTATTAACGCTCCCCGCCTGCGAAATCTGCAAAATGCTGCGCTCCGCCTCGTCAATCACATCGGTCACGTCAGCGCCGGTATATCCCGTCGCCGCGATCTTTGTCGCCGTGCTGATCAGGCGTCGCATCACCGACTTCTCTTTGACAATCGTCGCATAGTGGTCAGCGTTCACCGCTGTCGGCACCGAGTGAGACAAAGAAGCGAGGTACTGGACCCCGCCCACTTCATCGATCAAACCCTGATTTTGCAAATCGGTCGTCAGGGTGACCATATCGACCGGATTGCCTTTTTCCGCGATGCGAATGATCGCTTCAAAAATCATCTGGTGCGTCTTGCGGTAAAAATCTTCCGGAGCCAACAGCTCCGAAACGGTGATCAGTGCCTCATTGGAGATCAAAACGGCCCCGAGCACCGCCTGTTCTGCTTCCACGTTCTGTGGGGGCACCCGCTCCACGAGTTCTTCTTCCATTGTGTCACGTCGCCTCCCTTGGTTTAACTTGCTGCAATCGTTTCGACCGACTCCTCGAACACCAGTCCGAGCACTTCGTCGATCGTCTTCACAATATGCACGGTGACGCCTTCCGTATCGCTTGGCACATCGCGGCGGTTGTCATACGGCACAAGCACGCGGGTCATCCCCGCCTGGCGCGCGCCGAAAATTTTCTCAAACACGCCGCCGACCGGCTTGACCTTGCCCTGAATGGAAATCTCGCCGGTGATCGCCACGTTCTGCGGAATCGGCTTGCCAAGCAGCGCGCTGTAGATCGCCAAGGTGATCGCCACACCGGCCGACGGACCGTCGATGCGGCCGCCGCCCACGACGTTGACGTGCACATCATAGTCGGCGATATCCTTGCCCGCGATGCGGCGCAGAACTGCGGCGGCGTTAAACACCGAGTCTTTCGCCATCGAGCCTGCCGTATCGTTAAAGCGCAAACGTCCTTTGCCCGCTTCGCTCGCCGGGAACGCCACCGCTTCGATCTCAATCGTCGAGCCGAGGAAACCTGCTACGCCGAGGCCGTAGATCTTCCCGACCTCGGCCAGCGCTTCCCCATGCTCCTTGTCTTTCACATACGGCACCAGACGGTTCATGCGCAGCACTTCTTCGATGTCATGCTCCGCGATCACCACCGGCTCCTCCGCACTCCCGCCTGCGCGGTACACGGCGAGGCCGTGCGCGTCCGACAAGAGGTTGACCGCTTTGCGCCCTTCGATCGTGTATTTGGCGATCGTCTTGGCAACCGAATCCTCCAAGTTGACCTCCAGACGCTCGGCAGCTCCGGCCACGATCTCTTCGACCTGCTCCGGCACCAGCGGCTCAAAGTAAATCTCCGCACAGCGCGAACGCAGCGCCGGGTTGATCTCCGACGGGTCGCGGGTCGTCGCGCCGATCAAAATAAAGTCGGCCGGCGCGCCTTCTTCAAACAATTTCTGAATGTACTTGGGTACGTTCTGATCGTCCGGATCATAATAAGGAGACTCGAAACGAACGCGCTTGTCCTCCAAGACTTTCAGGAGTTTATTTTGCAAAACCGGGTCCAACTCGCCGATTTCGTCGATAAACAAAATGCCGCCGTGGGCATCGGTGACCAGACCGGGCTTGGGCTCCGGAATTGCCGTATCGGCAAAATCGCGGCGCGCGCCTTGGTAGATCGGGTCATGCACCGAACCGAGCAGCGGGTTGGTGATGTCGCGCGGGTCCCAGCGCAAGGTCGTGCCGTCGACTTCCACAAACGGCGCTTCCTGCGCAAACGGAGTCGAGGCGAGCTTCGCCGCTTCCTGCAGCGCGATCCGGGCTGCAGTCGTCTTGCCGACGCCGGGCGGGCCGTAGATCAAAATGTGCTGCGGGAACGGAGAGGCCAGCTTCGAGAGCAGCGAGCGCTTGGCCTGCTCTTGTCCGACGATCTGGTTCATCTGCTGCGGTCGCACCAGCTCATAGGTCGACTTGGAGAGCTTGACCGTCTCCAACTTCTCCAGCTGGGCAAATTTCTTCAAGGTCTGCGCGTTTTCCGGCCCGGACTGCTCCTTGACCATCTGCGTGCGGATGTCCTTGATGTATTCTTCGTGTTTCTCCTGCATGCGCTCATTGACGCGCTTCTCCAGCTCTTCCTCCACAGATTTTCTCGCCACGAAGTTGGCGATCGACTCTTCCACTTCGTTCAAGATCTCCGGGATGCGATCCGGGGTCGGGCGTTCTTCAATGGTCGGGTTCTCAAACACGATGCGCTGCAAAGCGATGACGCGGTCTTCCACCGAGGTGGAGCGCATCAGCGAGAGCGCCTCGAGTTTCCCTGCGCGAAGCACCAGCTTATCCGGTCCATAGATACTGCTCAGAATCCCAAACAATGCGGTGACCTGACGACGCACCGCTTCTTCGTTGTCCAACTTTTCATGCAGCTTGCTGCCAGGGATTCGATTGAGTTTCTTAAGCAGTTTTTTCAGCATATTGGTTACTCCGCAACTACCTGGACGCGCATCTCGGTCGTCACTTCCGGGTGCAGTTTGACTGTGACCACGGTCGTGCCAAGCGCTTTGATCGGCTCGTCCAGGAGAATTTTACGCTTGTCGAGATTTAATTTTTTCTGATCTTTCAGCGCATCGGCGATCTGCTTGGTCGAGATCGCGCCAAATACGCGGCCGCCGTCGCCTGCTTTGGTTTTCAGGATGACGGTGGTTTCTTTCAAAACCGCTGCCAGATCTTTCGCTTCCTGCAGCACGCCTGCCGCTTTGCGCTCATCGCCGGCCACCTGTTGCTTGTGGCGGTTGATCGTCTCCGCGGTCGCTTCTACTGCGAGGTTCTTTTTAAAAAGGAAGTTTTGCGCGTAGCCCGGAGATACCTCTTTGACTTCGCCTTTCTTCCCTTGGCCTTTTACGTCTTGCAAGAAAATTACTTTCATATCAACACCCTCCAATTCCGATTAGGAGTTCAGAAGCAGTGTCCAGGACCAGATATCTACGTGTAGCTATCTTATCTCTAGTTATACCATTTTCCGCTCCCAAACGCTTTCAAAAGAAAATAGAAGCAGATGAAGAAATTACATCTGCTTGGATTAGCGTCTCCGTTTGATATGCTCTTTTAAACCGCTGAGATCGCCGTACCACGTCTCGGACTGGTGACCGGTCTCGATGCCGTGATCGACCTTCTCGACGACAGAGCGTTCCAGTTCGTGAAAATCGATCCCGCAGCGGCGGGCCAGCATGTACGTGAGCACCACGATGTTCGCCAGATGGTCGAGCAATACCGATTCGGTGCCTTTTAAGAAGCCGCGAAACAGACCCGAAACGTTGTCGAGCAGCTCGGCCTTCAGCCATTCGATCATCCGAATGTTTTTGGTGATGTCCATATCTTTATGGAAGTCAGGCATAGGAAACCCCCTTTTCCGTTCCCTGCTTAGAAAGAAGACTTCGACAAACCATTTGGCACTTCCTGCATAAAAGGAGTGATGACCACAAGGTCATCACTCTTCCTGATTGGCGATCTGTCCAAGCTCCATTTTGATCACGCGGTCGGCGAGGTGGAAATAGCGGTCGTCGTGCGTCACCGCGATGACCAGTTTGCCGCGCCGCTTCATCTCCGGGAGCAGGGTCAGGTAGAAAAACTCCCGGAATTCCGGGTCCTGATCGGCTGCCCACTCGTCGAACAGATAGACCGGACGGTCTTCGAGATAGGAGATCAGCAAGGCGATGCGCTTGCGCTGTCCGGTCGACAGCCGGATCGTGCTGAACACGCCGTCTTGAACGGTCAGCTTCTCTTCGAGCTGCAGGACTTTCATGTGCCTTTCCAGCTCTTCGCGCTTCGCTTCATAGTCGATGCCATACAGCTTCTCGAACAGATAGAAGTCGCTGAACACCGTCGCGAAATGCTGCCCCAGCGTTTCGGGACTCATCCGCTCGCCGTTGAGCAGAATCTCGCCCCCGTCCGGCGCGTACAGTCCGGTGATCAGCTTGGACAAGGTCGATTTGCCGCTGCCGTTGCCCCCGGTGATGAACACCACTTCGCCGGGGTGGAAGCTGTAGTCGACCGGGCCGACTTGGAATTCCTGCCCTGCGCCGCCCGCCTTGTAGCGGTACTCCACGCCGCGCAGTTCCAGCCCCTGCAGTTCCGTTTTGGCAACAGATGCGGCAGCCACCTCCAGCGCCGGGGCTGCCTCTGCCTCCAGTTGCGACAGTTCGTCGATCAGCTGCTGAATCCGCTGCCAGGAGATGCGCACGCGCAGCAGCTCCGGGAAACCGTTCATCACGTTGTGCAGCGGCCCGGTCATGTAGAGGAACACAAAGACGAAACTGACCAAAGTCTCCGTCTCCACATCGGTGAACAAGAGCGGAAACAAAAACGCCACCCCGCCGATCACAAACGTGAACAGCAATTCCCCGATCACAAACACATTGGCGAATTTCATGTCGCCTCGCGTCCGCTTCTCCCGGTATGTGTCGCAGCTCTCCTCCATGTCTTGGCGGAACGCGTTGCGCCGGCCCTGGTGCAGATACAGCTCTTTAAACCCTTTGTTCAAATCGAGGATGAATTTGAAAAAGACGTTTTGGATGTCGCGCGTTTCTTCCCACAGCCGGTTGGCCGCGTTGCCGACCGCCAGATACAGCCCGACCGCGACGGCGACCACCGCGATCGAGGCCAAGAGTCCGAACAGGTTGATGTAGCCGAGATAGACAAAACAGCAGACCAGCGTGATCAGCGACGTGATGCTCGTCACCACGATGTTGGAGAAGCGGCTCACCGTCTCCGTGTCGTTGTTGAGGCTGGCTTGAATCTTGCCTTCTTCCAGCGACTGCAGCTTCTGGTACGAGGTGCGCAGGATCTTGTTGATCAGCTCCATCCGCTTGTCAAAGACGGCGCGGTTGGTGATGTCGATCAGCCGGGTGCGGATCAGCCGCTGGCCGAAGACATAGAGCACGATGCCCATCACGAAGTAGAGGAACAGCCCGCTGTTAAACGTTTCGCGCGCCTGCAGCGCCTTGTTGATCACAAAGATGATAAACGCGTTGCCAAACCCGCTGGCCAGACCCAAGACGATCAGCGCAAAGAGCGCTCTATCTTGGTTTTTTTTGAAAAAAAAACTGAGCAGAAAGTACAGGCACAAGAGCAGGACGGTCAGACTCACCGCCCCGATGGCGAGAAACAGGGTGCAGGGCGTCCAGACATAGACGAACCCCCACGGCAGGCCGGAGAACAGCACATCGGGCAATTTGTACAGGCAGGCAGTAAAGCCGGCCAGAAACACGAAGGCAAGCCCGGCGCCCAAGGCGATTTTTTTCCCGTTGCCGGTGAATTGGCGTGTGCCTTGGCGCACTTGGCGCAAGAGCAGCACGAGGAAGCCCAGCGTGACCAGGCTCATCGGGACGAGCAGCGCGATCACGACAACCGCCACGGTGTCGACCTGCTGATAGAGGTCTTTTTGCAGCACGGGTGTTTTCTGGAGCATCATGTCCATGATGCCTTGCCCGATCGCCGCCGTCACCGCGGAGTTCATGTTGGCCAGCACCGCGACGCCAAGCTGATCTTCGGGGCGGAAGACGATATAGGAAGAAAAGTTCGGGTTGTTGCCGCCGTGGGCGATCTCCCCGCTCCCCTTTTGATAGACCTGCCACCCGGCGGCATACGAGGAGCCGTCGTAATACGGCTTCACGGAGCGGTCGGGGAGGCGTGACTGCTCAATCAGCGGGGAGAGGTCAGGATGTTGCTCCAGACCGAGCTGGAAGCGCAGCCATTTCTCCATGTCGTCAGCGTTCGAGACGAGATAGCCGGCCGGCGTGTTGCCGCGATAGGTCGGCGCGTCATAAGCCAGCGCACTCAGAAAGCCCGGCTTGTACCCGGTCGCGAGGCCCGGCAGCGCTTCGGGGCCGGTGCGCAGGACAGTATGCGAGAGACCAAGCGGCTGCAGCACCTGCTCCGCCATGTAGGTCTCATAGTGCCGACCGCTGACCGTCTGCACGAGCAGGCCCAGCACATCGTAGTTGACGGTGGCGTATTCGTAGACCTCGCCCGGACGGTTGGCCAGTTCATAGCCGTCGAGCTTGCGCACCGTCTGCTCCAGCGCGTCGTCTGCAGTCGATGCTTCGATATCGCCGATCGTTTGGAACGGCAGCCCGGACGTGTGGTGCAGGAACTGCTCCACGGTGACGTTCGCCGGATCTCCTCTGTACATCAGCCGCAGCCACGGCAGATAGGTCTGGACCGGCTCGTCCAGTTTGATCTTCCCCTGCCCGACCAGTTGCAGGACGGCCAGGCCGGTGAACGCTTTGCTGTTCGAACCGAGTTCAAACAAGGTGGAGTGTTCGACGAGTTGCTGCGCAGAGGTGTCTGCATAGCCAAACCCTTTTTTGTAAGTTTCCTGTCCGCCCTGCACGATCACGACCGAGAGGCCCGGTATGTTGCCGTCGTCCATGTTTTCCCGCACAAACGATTCGATCGCCTGCAGGTCGACATTGGCTTCGGCCTCTGCAAAACCGGGCCAGGCTGTGACCAGCAGGCAGCACAGCAGGAGGATGGAGACGATGTTTTTGATCTTCATGTCAGGCTCCTTTCTCAGCTGAACAGATCGTCCAGCAGGTCTTGGCTGAGTTCGGCCAATTCAAAATCGGAAGGCGTAAATTCCACGTCGTCCCCTTTTTTCGTGCAATGGTCGAGCACTTTTTGCAGCTCTTCGCGAATCCCGGCCAGCAGACGCTCTGCGGTCGCATCTTGAAAATGATGGCGGCTGTAGGTGACCGCCATGTGCAGCTGCCCCTTTGCCACATAGGCGTTGATGTCCAGCAACGCGGTCAGCGCATTCTGCGGCGCCGACTCGGAAGTTTCGTCTGCGCCGCCGCTCCACGCCAGCCACTCGTTGTCAAACGAGGCGTCAAAATCCCCGAGGTAGTTGAAGCGGATCGGCTGCGGGGGCTGATGCGCCGCTTGCAGCTCATCTGTCAGGTGCCGGAGCACACCGTAGCCAAACCCGTTGTGCGGCACCCGGCGCAAGGTTTCTTTGACAGCGCGGATCTGCTCGCGGGTGTCGCCGCCATGCACCGGCAAGCGCACCGGGAACATCGTGGTGAACCAGCCGACGGTGCGCGACAGGTCGAGCTCACCGAGCTCTTCCCGGCCATGCCCTTCCAGCTCCAGCAGGACCGCATCGCCGCCGCTGAACGTTCCGAGCGCAGCGGCCAGCGCGGCGATGATCAGTTCATGCGGCTTGGTGCTGTACGGGTCGTTGGCAGCGCTGAGCAAAAGCGAGGTCACGTCGGCCGGAAGCGCAACGCCGATGGTGTTGCTGTGCTCTACCAGATGCTCGCCATGGTCGAAATCGACCGGGAACGGGCGCACCGGCTGCAGGGCCTGCTCCCAATAGGGAGTTTCCTGCAGCAGGCTGTCTTGGCGGGCGTAGGCGGCGAGCGCCTCGGCCCACTCCTGCATCCCGTGCGTTTTCGGCGGCAGTTCGACCGGCTGCCCGGCGCGGATGTGTTCCAACGCCGTCACGAAATCGCCGAGCAGAATGCGCCACGATACCCCGTCGACAACGAGATGGTGGGCGGTGAGCAGCAGTTGCTGCGGTGCATCGCTGCGCTCGAACAGGCAAGCGGCGAGCAGAAGATCGGCGGAGAGGTCGAAACTTGATTTGCTGGCCAGCGCCTGCTCGCCGATCAGCTTGTGCTGTCCTTCCTGCGTCAGACCTGACAGGTTCGTCACTGCGACAGACAGGTGCGGCGTTGCATGCAGCTCGTTGTAGAACAACGCTCCGGTTGCCGGGGCAACGGTCAGGCGCAGCGCATCGTGCCGTACCACCAACGCGTGTAGCGCCCGCTCGATCTCCTGCCGCTCGACCCGCTGTTTCAAGGTCAGGAACAGCGATTGGTTGTAATAGCCGGGCGCGGCGAAGTTCTGGTCGCCAAACCAGCTCTGGATCGGCGTGATGCCCACTTCGCCTGTGCGCAGGGACTGGTCGGCGAAGTGGCTTGCCGCGTGCTGCTCCAGCAGGGCGGACAGCTCGCGCACCGTTTCGCAGCCGAGCAGGTCTTTGACTTTGACCGTGTAGCCCAGCTCCGGCAGCTTGGCGGCGATCTGGATGGCTTTGATCGAATCGCCGCCCATGCTGTAGAAGAGATCGTCCAATCCCATGTCCGGCGCGCCCAGCACGCGGCGGTAGATGGCGAGCACTTCCTGTTGCAGCTGCGAAACGTCTTGCGCTGCGGCCTGTCCTGCCGGTGTGATGCTTGCCGGTGTGGGCAGGGCGGCGCGGTCGATTTTGCCATTGCGGGTCAGGGGCAGTCGTTCCACCGCGACGAACTGTGCCGGGATCACGGCGGAGGGCAGCGAACGGGACAGGTGTTGGCGCAACTGAAGGGGCGCGATCCCAGGGTCTGCCGCCACATACGCGCAGAGGAAGCGGCGTCCGTCTTCCTGCTCCAGGTCGAGCACCGCCGCTTCCTGCACGCCGGGATGGGCGAGCAGCAGGCTTTCGATCTCGCCGAGCTCGATCCGGTAGCCGTTGATCTTCACCTGATGATCGAGACGGCCGAGATATTCAATGTCGCCGTTGGCGCTGCGTTTCGCCCGATCGCCTGTGCGGTACAGCCGCGTGCTGCTGCCCGGTGCGGTGACAAACCGCTCGGCCGTCAAGTCCGGTCGGTTGAGATAGCCGCGAGCCAGCCCGTCGCCGGAGATGTACAGCTCGCCTGCCGCACCGGGCGGCTGCGGCTGCATCTGCCGGTCGAGGATGTGAATCCCGGCGTTGGCGATGGGACGTCCAATCGGCACGTCCGCCCCTCGGTCAGCCTCCGCGTCAAAACGATGGATCATGCAGCCGACCACCGCTTCGGTCGGGCCGTATTCGTTGTAGATCTCCACGCCTGCAAACAGCTCTTCCGCTTGCCGGGCGACGCTGGTCTTCAACGCTTCGCCGCCGACGATCAGCCGCTTGAGCACAGAGCCTGACGCATCGAAGTCCTGCAACAGCGCCAGATGGGCAGGCGTCAGTTTGAGAATCTGCGTGCGGTTCTCCCGCAACAGGCGGTACAGCACGAACTCCGGCTGGTCGTCGCGGTAGATCAGCACGGGGTTGCCGCTGAGCAATGGCGTGAAGATCGACGTGACCGTCAAGTCGAACGCCAGCGAGGAATACAGGGCGAACGCCTCGTCCTCGTGGCGGATATACGCTCGTTTCGCCCACCAGACGTAGTTGACGAGGCCTTGCTGCTCAATGACCGTGCCCTTCGGCTTGCCGGTGGAGCCGGATGTGAAGATCACATAGACCGGGTCGTGCGGCCCGCTGGGTTTTTCAGGCGCTGTGGAGTCTGGCGCGTAGTTCGCCGCCTCCTGCAAGTCGATCCATTCGCCCGGCCAGTGCAGCGGCAGACGCTCCCGGCAGTTGGACAGCACCAGCTCCGGTGCGGCGTCGGCCAAGATGGTTTGGTTGCGCTCCACCGGCGACTCCGGGTCGAGCGGCACGTACGCGCCGCCCGCCTTCAGCACCGCAAACAGCCCGACCAGCATCTCCGGGGAGTGCTCTGCCAACAACCCGACCAGCACGCTCGGCCCCACCCCTTTTTGGCGCAAGGTATGGGCCAGGGAGTTGGCCTGCTCGTCCAGCTCGCGATAGGTCAGCGTCCGCTCCCCGTCGCAAACGGCGATACGATCCGGCGTGCGGGCCGCCTGCTGGGCAAACAGCTCCGCGATCGTCTGCTCTTTGGGATACGGTGCTGCGGTGTCGTTCCACGCTGCGATCTCCTGCAGCTCCTGCTCGGTCAGCAGCTGCAGCCGGCCGACCTCCTCCTGCGGCTGATTCGCCACCTGCAAGGCCAGTCCCAGCAGGTGGCGGTGCATCTGTGCGATCTGCTCCGCTGTATAGTCGGCCAACTTGTAATCGTAGGCCAGTGTGATCTGTCCGCTGTCCGACCATTCTTTGACGACCAGTTGCAACGCATACGTCTGATGCCCGCTGTACATTTCGTACAGCTCCGCCTTGCTGCCGCCAAAATCATTGCGAAACGAGTTGTTGTAGTAGTTGACACAGACTTGGAACAGGCTGTCATATCCGTTGCGCTTCAGCTCCAGATCCTGGGCCAGCAGATCGTACGGATAGCGCTGGTGCAACAGGCAGTTGCGCAGCTGCTTGTCGACGGCGCGCAGGAACTCGAGAAACGTCCCTGCGTCCGGCACTTGGGCGCGAAACGGCATCGTCGAGGTGAACATGCCGAGGATGGCTTTTTCCTTTTGCCCGGAGCGGTTCAACACCGGCACGCCAAGCACCAGGTCCTCCTGCCCGGTCGTGCGGTTCAGGTAGATCAGCATCAGCGCTGTGAAAAACGTATTGTACGAACAGCGTGCCTGCTCGCAAAACGCCCGGATCGCCTCCGAGGCAGCTCCCTCCAGATCGAAGGCCAGTCGGCTCCCGGCCGTGTCGGCAGCCGACTTGCGCAGATGCGCCAGCCCGTCGAGATCGGCAAACAGCTCCGTCCAATAGGCCCGGTCTTTCTGACAGCGTTCCGATTGCAGATACGCCTGCTCCCGCTCCAGAAAATCGGTGTAGGCGTGCGTCTCGTCTGCTGCCGGCTCCCCTTGCTGCAAGCGGGTGTAGTTGGCCAGCACCCCTTCGACCGCCACTTTGATCGACCAGCCGTCGGCGATCAGGTGGTGGAATTTTGCCAGCACGCCGCCTTCTGCCGCCGAGAGACGAAACGTTGCAAAGTGGCAGAGCAGGCCGCCCGCCAGCTCAAACGGGCGGGCAAACTCTTCCTCCAGCCAGCGCTGATACGCAGCCTCCGGGTCTTCCTCACGGCTGAAATCGAAAAACGGAATCTCCTGCTCCGCTCCCTCGACCGCAGATTGCGCCGCGTCGCCGTGCTCTTCGACCAGCCGGATGCGCAGCGACTGCTGCTGGCGCTGCAGGTGGCGCACCGCTTCGGCAAGCAGCTCATAGTCGAGGCTCGCCCGCACGCGGAGCGTTCCGCCGATGTTGTGCATCGCCGTGTTGGGATTGATTTTTTCCAGATACCAGATTCTCTTTTGCGGATGGGTCAGCGCGACAGGACGTTGCATCGGACGGTCTCCCTCCTTTTCTAAAGCGTCTTCGCCAGCAGTTCGGCGCACTTTTCTTCCAGCAGGATCACTTTGTCGAGCGCGGCGAGGATACGCTTTTGGCTGTAGGTGTCGGTCATCTTCGCTTTCAGCATGCCGTTGCGCAGCGCGTACCAGGCGATGACCGTCTCGTTGACGGCGGTCAGCAGCTCCGGGTCGATCTGCTGCTGATACAGCTTGGGCTCGTGCTGTTCGAGGTAGTAGAGAAACTCGTAAAAGCCGCTGCGCACATCGTTGATCGGTTTGAGGAACTCCCACCAGTCGGCGATGTGCTCTTTCGCAGTGTCGCCCATCGCCACGAGGTCGCCCCGGAACTTCTGCAAGCCGCTGAGCCCGGCCCACTCGCCGTCCGATTCGCCGCCGACCATCAAGGCATGGCAGTTGATCATCTGCGTGCGGAACAGCTCATCGGAATAGTGGAAATCGGGTCGGGTCAATCGCACCATCAGCTTGTCCCCGGCCTGATACGCCGTGTCGATCACGCCGGCATCCATCCAGTCGGTAAACACGGTCGGCCAGAAGTCGGTCATGCGCAGGCAGTCGTTTTCCTTGTCCACATCGACGACAGCGAGGGCGTGCATCTCGTGTTTGCTTTGAAACGCATAGTACCACGGCACATGCCAGCCGTCGACGAAGATGAACAGGGCCTCGTCTTCGTTGATCGCCGTCTCAGCTGTCGCGCGCAGGTCTTCTTCTCGCAGCATCGTGATCTCGATGCCGTAGACGCGCTGCAGCGAGTTCATCCACGCCGGCGCTTCCCCGGCCTTGTTGATCGAAAAATCGGTGTGCGAGCGGTAGAAGAAGCCCCAGCTGTCGGAGAGGAACCATTGAAACGGAAAGCCGTGCGCGACGAGATAGGAGCAGACCAAGGCGCGTTCGCAGTTCAGAAAGTCAAAATTGTAGTTGTTGTAATGCAGCAGCACCGGTTTGTCCAAGGAATAGGTTAACGGCATGCCAAGACCCCCTTAGGAAAGTGATAGTTGCGCTTCCAGATAGTCCGCCAGTTTGCGGATCGTGTTGTAGTTGAAGAGGAGCAGGTCTTCCGAAGGCAAGTCCAGATCTTCGAGCATCACTTCGAATTTGACGGAGAGCAGCGAGTTGCCGCCGATCTCAAAAAAGTTCTCGTTCACGCCGACCCGGCTTTTGCCAAGCAGCTCTTGCCAGAGCCCGGCCAAAGTGGCTTCCAATTCGGTCTCCGGAGCGTCGTACAGGCTGTCCTGTGTTTCCGCCTGCGGAAGCGGCAGCGCGGCGCGGTCGATTTTGCCGTTGCGGTTCAAGGGCAGCTGTTCGAGCTGCACATACTGGGTCGGAATCATATAGTCGGGCACAAGCTGCTTGAGATGCGCCCGCAGCGCCGCCGCATCGGGCATCGTCGCAGCCACCACATAGCCGATCAGATGCATGTGTTCGGCCGCCATGTCGGTGCGGGCGGTGACGACCGCTTCCTGCACGTCAGCGTGTTGGAGCAGCGCCGTTTCCACCTCGCCAAGCTCGATGCGGTAGCCGCGAATCTTCACCTGATGATCGACGCGGCCGAGATAGATGAGCCGCCCGTCGGGCAGCTGTTTGACGAGGTCGCCCGTCTTGTACAGGCGCGTGCCGCTCGCAAACACGCCCCGGACAAATTTTTCAGCGGTCAGATCGGCCCGGTTCAAGTAGCCTCTCCCAAGCCCCGGACCGGCGAGGCACAGTTCGCCCGCTTCCCCCGGCGTGACGGGCTGGAGCTGTTCGTCCACAACGGCGGCGGTCACGTTCAAAAGCGGCTGCCCGATGTGGATCGGCTCCCCGTCCTGCATCAGGGTGCCGGTCGCCCAGACGGTCGCTTCGGTCGGCCCGTACATGTTGAAAATGGCGGCTTGGGAAGCGGCGCGCAGTTCTGGCAGCAGACCCGGCGGGAACGCTTCGCCGCCGATCAGAATCTGCCGGATCGAGCAGGGCAGCGTCCCATTCGCCCAGACCAGTTGCTGCATGCGCGACGGCGTCGTCTGCAGGATGGTGACCTCATGCTGCCCGATCAGCTTTTGCAGCACGCGCGGGTCTTTTTGCTGCTGTTCATCGGCGATGACGATGCCCAGCCCGCTGATCAGCGCCCCGATCGTCTCCAGCACCGACATGTCAAACGAGATGCTCGCCATCGCGAGGATCGTCTCCTCCGCAGAGAACGCGAGAAACGACTCAATCGCCGTCTTCAGATGGGCGATGGCGCGGTGTTCGATCATCACGCCTTTCGGGCGGCCGGTGGAGCCGGAGGTGTAGATGACATAGATCAGATCGTCCGGCGTGTTGCGCAGCTCTGGGTTGTGGATTTCCGCCGCGCAAACGGCGGGGTCGTGCAGATCGGCGACACGGCCTTGGAAGGCGAGCTGCTGCCCAAGCCCGCGATGGGAGAGCAGCACGGCCGCGCCGCTGTCGGCGAGAATCTCTTCGCTGCGCGCCGCCGGATACTCCGGATCGAGCGGCAGATAAGCGGCGCCCGCTTTCACAATGCCGAGCAGCCCGGCGATCAGGTCGGTCGAGCGCTGCATGTACAGCGCGACGAGACTGCCCGGGAGCACGCCTTGTGCCCGCAGGGCATGGGCGATCCGGTTGGCACGCTCGTTTAACGCGCCGTACGTCAGCTGCTCGTCGCGGTGCATCAGCGCGATGCGCTCCGGCTGGAGAGCTGCCTGCTCTTCAAACAGCTCCTGCACGGTGCAATGGCGAAACTCCGTCATCTCTTCGTCACTCCTTCCTCAGCCTGCAGACGCTCGATGTGGGCGGCCAACTCGCGGATTGTACGGTGCGTGTAGATCGCCGCATCTTCGATCGGCAGGTCGAGATTCTCGATTTCCACTTCCATCTTCACCGCGAGCAATGACTGCCCGCCCAGTTCGAAAAAGTTGTCGTGAACGCCCACCCGCTCGACGCCGAGCAGTTTCTGCCAGATCTCGGCAAGCGCGGTCTCAAGCTCCGTGCCCGGCGCTTCATAAGCGGTGCCGGTGCCAACCTGCAGGTCTGCAGCCGGGAGCGCCTTGCGGTCCGCCTTGCCATTGGCATTGAGCGGGATGCTGTCCAACTGGATAAACTGCGCCGGAATCATATAGTCGGGCAGCGTGCGGGCCAAATGGTCGCGCAGCTTCTGGGTTTCGAGCGTATGGCTGGCCGTGACATAGGCGATGAGCATCTGGCTGCCGTTGCTGTGCGTATGGGCGATGACGACCGCCGCTTTGACGCCTTCCGCTTCCAGCAGCTGCGCTTCGATCTCGCCAAGCTCAATGCGGAACCCGCGGATCTTCACCTGATGATCGATCCGCCCGAGGTACTCGATGTTCCCGTCGGGCAGCCAGCGCGCCAAGTCGCCGGTGCGGTACATGCGACCGGCCGGTGCCAGCTCATGTGCAACAAATTTTTCGGCGGTCAGCTCCGGACGGTTGAGATACCCGCGTGCCAGCCCGGTCCCGGCGATGTACAGTTCGCCGCTGACGCCGACCGGCTGGGGATGGCCATAAGCATCCATGACATAGAGCTGATGGTTGTCGATCGGCTTGCCGATCGGAATCAAGTCCGGCTCGCCCGGCTGCGAGCAGTCATACCAGCTCACGTCGACCGTCGCTTCGGTCGGCCCGTAGAGATTGATCAGGCGGGTGCCGTGGTGCGCCTGCAACTGCCGCTTGAAGCGGACCGCCTGTTTGACGCCCAGCGCCTCTCCGCTGGCAAACACATAGCGCAGCGTGCCCAGTTCGCCCCTGCGCCCGCCCGCTTCCAGCACGTCGAGAAACACGCTGAGCATCGACGGCACAAAATGCATCACCGTCACGCCGTGGCGGCCGACCGCGTCGATCACCTGCTCCGGCTCTTTTTCCCCGCCCGGCTGCAGGAAGCAAACGCTCGCTCCGGCCAGCATCCACCAGAACAGTTCCCAGACCGATACGTCAAACGTAAACGGCGTCTTTTGCAAGATCACATCCTGATCGGTCAGCGGGAATTGCTTTTGCATCCAGGCCAGACGGTTGATCACGCTGTGCTGCTCGATCAAGGCGCCTTTGGGCTGACCGGTCGAGCCCGACGTGTAGATCACATAGGCGAGATCGGTCGGCCCGCTCATCAGTTCCAGATCCGCAACATCGCCGCCGCTAAGCAGGTCGTTCAGGCCGATGACGGTGCCGGCAAAATCGGCGTCGCCAAGGAGGCTCTCCGCCCCTTGCACCAGCAGCACTCCGGCGCCGCTGTCCGTCAAAATATAGCGGGTGCGCTCCAGCGGGTGATGCGGGTCGAGCGGCAGATAAGCCCCGCCCGCCTTGAGAATCGCCAAAATGCCGATGATCAGCTCCGGCGAACGCTCAGCCAGCAGCGCGACGATGCTGCCCGGCCCAACGCCTCCTTCCCGCAACTGGCGGGCGGCTGCGTTCGATCGCTCCTGCAGCTCACGGTAGCTGAGCGTGCGGTCGTCAAAAATCGCGGCGGCCTTGTCCGGCGTCTTGGCCGCTTGCCGGGCAAACAGCCCGGCGAGCGTCGTGTCCTGCGGATAGGGAGCTGCCGTGAGGTTCCACGCCGCGATCTGTGTCTGCTCCTCCGCCGTCAGCAAGCTGATCTCGCTGATGAGGAGCTGCGGGTTGGAGAGCACCTGCCCGATGATCGTGCGCAGGTGCCCTTCGACCCGCTCGATCACGGCGCGGTCGTAGACGAGCGCGTTGTATTTCAACTGCACGGTCAGCGTGTCGCCGGTCATGACGATCACGTCGAGGTTGAAGTTGGTCTGCTCAAACATCTCCGCCTCGCGCACCGTAAATCCAACGTTGTCCTCGCCGAGCTCGCGGGCCAGCTTTTGGTCGACCGGGAAGTTTTCAAAGACGAGGATGTGATCGACCAGCTCATCTTTGAGCGGCGTTTTCAGCTGCAGGTCGGGGAACGGGTAGAAATCGTGCTTTTCCCCGGCCAGCGCACGCTCCTGTACGCGGCGCACCAGTTCGGAGAACGAGGTGTCGCCTGTGCTTTGCACGCGCACGGGAACCAGATTGATAAACAGGCCCACCATCGTCTCGATGCCTGGGATCTCCGCCGGACGCCCGGAGACGACCGAGCCAAACACCACATCATCGGTGTGGTTGCAGCGCTGCAGCATGATGCCCCAGATCGCTTGGAACACGCTGTTCAGTGTCGCCTGTTGCTTGTTCGCCAAGTTTTGCAGGCCGGACTTCACTGTTTCGTCCAGCGTGAAGACCACCTTTTCCTGCCGGGATGCGCCCGGTGCGGCCGGCGTCTTGCGCAGCGGCAGCACCGCCGCCTGGTCATATCCGGCCAGCTCGTTCAGCCAATGGGCTTCGGCCGCTTCCCGATCCTGTTTTTTCAGCCATTTGATGTAGTCGCTGTACGGCTTCACCTCGCCGAGCTGGAGCTGCGTGCCTTGTGTGAGCGAACGGTAGATCTGGAAAAACTCGCCCATGACAATCCCGTTGCACCAGCCGTCCATCAGGATGTGATGGAAGCTCCAGACCACCGTGCAGGCGTCCGCTGCCGTTTGCAGGACGGAGACGCGCATCAGCACGTCTCGCGAGATGTCGAAGCCCCGCTTTTTGTCCTGCTCTTTGAAACTGGCGATAAACGCCGTCTGCTGTTCCGGCGCGAGGCCGGAGATGTCCTGCCAGTCGATGTCAACGGAGCGCTCTTTGAGCACGACTTGGCGGGGGCGCTCCATGTTCTGATGGACAAAGATCGTCCGCAAAATGTCGTAACGCGCCACCAGTTGACGGAAGCTCTCCGCAAACGCGGCCCGGTGCAGCTCCCCTTCCAGCGACAAGGTCAACTGTTCGAAATAGACGCCCGATTTCGGGTAGAGCAATGAGTACGCCATCATCCCTTCCTGCATCGGCGTCATCGGATAGATCTGCTGAATCTGCGGTTTGGTCTCCACGGTTTGTTCCCTCCCCCTCCTATAAGCTGAGTCCGCTGATAAAGTCGGACAGGTCTGCAAACTCTTCCAATGACAACTCATCGTCGCCGAGGTCGGTCGGCGTCAGTTCGGTATCTTCTTTTTGCGTGCAGTGTTCGAGGATCGCACGCAGATGCTGCAGGTACAGCCCCAGCAGCTTGTCGATCGTAGCTGGGTCATATTCCAGCGCGTTGTAGTTGACGCTGAGCTGGAACACGCCGCCGGCCGTCATGCCGTTGATGTTCAGCGCGGTATGGCGCTCCGAGGCGGGCGAGATCACATCGCCTGTCGCCGCTTCCGAGACGGCAAACACATCGGTCTGCAACGTCTGGTCGAACTGCCCGAGATAGTTGAAGGAGATCTCCGGCGCAAAGGCGTGGGCTGCTGTCTGCTCCGGCTGTTGCGCTCCACTCGCGGCGAGGTATTTCAGCACGCCGTAGCCGGCCCCTTTGTTCGGGATGCGGCGCATGTTTTCTTTGACCGACTTGAGGAGATAGCCAAGGTCTTTGCCCGGCTCAAGCTGCAACAGCACCGGGAAGATCGACGTGAACCAGCCGACGGTGCGCGAGATGTCCAGGTTGGAGTCGAGGTCTTCGCGGCCATGCCCTTCGAGGCTGACCGGCACGGAGTTCAGTCCGGCCCAGTCCTGCACAGCCAGTCCCAAGGCGGTGAGCAGGAGATCGTTGATCTCTGTGTTGTACGCTCTGTTCGCCTGCTTGAGCAGGAGTTCGGTCTCCTCAGGAGTCAAGCCGGCCGTTGCGATGGCGCTGTCCTGCATGCGGTTGGTCGCCGCGTGGCGGTCTTTGGGCAGTCCGGCCGCCGAAGTGGATTCGATCTGCGCCCAGTACGCTTTTTCCTTTTGCAGCTCTTTGCTGCCGGCGTAGGACTGCAAGTGTTCCGCCCAGGACAGGAACGAGTCGGTCTTCAGCGGGAAGGAGATCGTTTCCCCCGCCAGCGCCTGCGTGTACCCTGTGACAAAATCTTCGAGCAAAATGCGCCATGACACGCCGTCGACGATCAGGTGATGCAAGATGATCAGCAGGTGGTCGCCTTCATCGGTCCGCGCCAAGCCCAGCTTGAGCAGCGGGCCTCGCTGCAGGTCGAAACTGCTCTGCAGGCGGTCGGCGTCTGCCAGTTCGAACGCTTCCAGCTCCACGGCCGCCTGGTCCAGCCCTTGGTTGATCTGCACAACGCCATCGCCTTGCGTTGTAAAGACCAAACGCAGCGCATCATGGTGTTCGAGCATCTTGGCAAACACCATTTGGACGATGTCTGCGTCGAAACCGTCCGGGCGGTGGAGCATCACCGCTTGGTTCCAGTGGTGCGCATTCGTCAGCTTTTGGCTGAAGAACCAGTGCTGGGCCGGGGTCAGCGGCACGATGCCTGCGACCGGGCCTTGATCGATCGCGCGGTCCTGCATCTGCAGGCGCGGGCGCAGCGTTTCGATCGTCGGGTATTGGAACAAGTCCGGCATGTTCAGCTTCAAGCGGTGTTCATGCAGGCGGGCGGAGACTTGGATCGCTTTGATCGAATCGCCGCCGAGTTCAAAGAAGTTGTCTTTGATCCCGACCTGTTCTGCGCCCAGCACTTCTTGCCAGATCAGGGCGAGGATCGCTTCCAGCTCGTCGGTCGGCGGCAGATACTCGACGCCAAGGCTCATGCTGCCATCCGGCATTGGCAGCTCGCTGCGGTGCACTTTGCCGTTTGGCGTCAGCGGCAGTTCGGCCAGTTGGACAAAATGCGCCGGGATCTGGTACGCGGCCAGTTTGGCTGCTAATGCTTCGCGCAGTTCGGAGACGGTAAATTCCCGGTTGCCAACGACATAGGCGCACAGGTAGTTCGCGCCCTGGTCGTCCGTCAGGTCGATCACCGCCGCCTGGGTGACGCCATCGATCTGCAACAGTTGCGTCTCGATCTCGCCCATTTCGATCCGGTAGCCGCGGATCTTCACCTGGTGGTCGATGCGGCCAATATATTGAATTTCGCCGTTGGGCAGCCATTTCGCCAAGTCGCCCGTGCGGTACATGCGGCCCGATGAGGCGAAAGGATCCCGGACAAATTTTTCCACGGTCAGCTCCGGACGGTTCCAATAGCCGCGGGCGAGCACAGGACCTGCGATGCACAACTCGCCGACAACGCCGACCGGCTGCAGGTTGTCCTGCCCGTCCACGATGTAGGCGCGGTAGTTGCCGATCGGACGCCCGATCGTCACCGCATCGTCATGCGTCACTTCTTTCATCGTGCTGCAGACGGTCGCTTCGGTTGGCCCGTAGGCGTTAAACAGGCGGGCAGCGGTCAGGCCGCGCAGTTCATGCACCAGATGCTGCGGCAAAGCTTCCCCGCCAAGCAAGACGATCTGCAGGCGGCTGAGCACGCCGCGATGCACCGTGTCGGCGGTCAGCATTTGCATCCGCGACGGCGTGGCATGCAGGACGTCGATCCCCTGCCGCCCGATCAGGTCGAGCAGGAGCGCCGGATCGCGGTGCTCCGCTTCATTCGTCACGACGATGCGCATCCCGATGGCGAGCGCCAACACCGTCTCAATGACCGAAGCGTCAAAGGAGATGCTGCTTTGCGCGAGGATCGTGTGTTCTGCCGACAGCCCGTACGCCGCCTGATAGGCTGCGATCAGGTTGTTGACGGTGCGGTGCTCGATCATCACGCCTTTGGGCAGGCCGGTCGAGCCGGAGGTGTAGATCAGGTAGGCCAGATCTTCCTCCGTGCAAAGCGGGGGCAGGTTCTCGCCTGCACCGTTGTACAGATCGGCGTCATCGAGCAGCAAAAGTTCGCCGCTCAGCACCGCTTGCAATCTGTCGGCCAGATGCGACTGGGTGAGCACCGCATCCGGCTGGCAGTCTTGCAGTAGATACTCGATGCGGTCGAGCGGATACTCCGGATCGATCGGCACGTATGCGCCGCCCGCTTTCAGTGCGGCGAGCATGCCGATGATCATCTCGGGAGAACGTTCCATGATCAGCCCAACCCGCGAGCCTTGACCAACGCCTTTTTGGCGCAGCGCTCTTGCCGCCTGATTGGCGCGGGTGTTCAGTTCGCCGTAGCTCAAGCTCAGGTCACCAAAGACCAGCGCCGTTTTATCCGGGTCGGCCGCAGCATTGCGTTCAAACTGCGAGTGAATACTCCCGCCCGCTTCCACGGCGAGCCCGGACTGGTTGAAATCGTGCAGGATCTGCTGCTGCTCCGCTTCGGGCAGCATGGTGAGTTCGCCGAGGCGCCGGTCAGGATGCTCGACGATCGTCTGCAGCAGATGCAGGAAGTGGCCGGACATTCGGCGCATCGTACTTTCGGCAAACAGCTTGGTGCTGTACTCAAACTCGACCTGCAGACCGCCTTCCGCTTCCATCGCCAGCACGGTCAGTTCGAATTTTGTCGTTTCGCCTTCGAACGGATAGGGCTCGATCTTTAAGCTCTCCACCGCCAGCTCTTTGATGTCGAGGTTGTGCAGAACAAACATCGTATCGAACAGCGGGTTGCGGCTCAGGTCGCGCTTGATCTGCAGCTTGTCGATCAGCTCTTCCAGCGGATAGTCCTGGTGCTCGTAAGCTTGCAGGGCGCGGTCGCGCACTTCGGCCAGATAGTCGCGCCAACTCAGCTGCGGAACCGGCTGATTGCGCATCGCCAGCGTGTTGACGAACATCCCGATGATGCCTTGCACATCCGCATGCGATCGTCCGGCGATCGGCGAGGCGACCACGATGTCCTCTTGCCCGCTGTATTTGGCGAGCAGCAGCTGATAGGCGGCCAGCAGGAACATATACAGGGTCGTGCCCGATTCGGCGACCTGCTTTTTGATCAGCTCGGTCAGCTCGCGGCCGACTGCAAACGTAAAGGCGTGTCCTGCAAAATTTTGCACCGTCGGGCGCGGATTGTCGGTCGGCAGGTTCAGTACCGGAATCTCACCGCTGAAACGTTCCAGCCAAAACTCTTCCTGCCTTTGCCCGGTCCCGGAGCGCATCGCTTCGTTTTGCCAAGCCGAAAAGTCTTTGTATTGCACCGGCAGCGGCGGCAGTTTCTCGCCCGCATAGAGGCGGGTAAACTCCTGCACCAAAATGTCGATCGACATCCCGTCGGAGATGATGTGGTGCATGTCGAACAAGAGCAGATAGCTGTCATCCGGCCGCTTCGCAAATCCGAGTCGCAAAAGCGGCGGTTTTTCCAGATCGAACGGACGAACGAAACGGCGAATGATCTCCGCATCCGTCCCGGCCGGGTCGGTGTCGTGCTCGATGTGGAGCTCGACCGTTTGATGCACGCGCTGCACCGGCTCGCCATTGACCCACTCGAAGCCGGTGCGCAGCGTCTCATGGCGCTCGGTCAGCTGGGCGAGCACCCCTCGGAAGCGCTCCAGATCGAGCTCGCCTGCCACCCGCATCACGCGCGGCATGTTGTAGATCGTCTGCTCCGCTTCCAGTTGCTGCAAGATCAGCATGCGCTTTTGCGGCGAGGAGACCGGGTAGTACGGCTGCTCCTCCACTTTTACGATCCCGGTATAGACGCTTTCCTGTGCGCTGTCCATGTACGCGGCCAGCCCGCGGATCGTCGGATGCTCGAAGAACGTTTTCATCGGCACTTCCACATGGAAGCGCTGGTGAATCTTCGAAGCGAGCATCGTGATCTTCAGCGAGTGCCCGCCGAGTTCAAAGAAGTGATCGTCGATGCCGATCGGCGTCAGGCCAAGCACCGCTTCCCAGATCGCCGCCAACTCCTGTTCACGCTCGTTGCGCGGCGCGGTGTAGGAACGGCTCGACTTGCCGGCCGGGCCGGACGGGGCGGGCAGCGCTTTGCGGTTGATCTTGCCGCTGGTCGTAAGCGGCATCACGGCGAGCGGCAGGAAATAGGCCGGGATCATATAGTCGGGCAGATGGGAGGCCAGACGCTCGCGCAGCATCGCGACCGGCAACTCTTCCCCGTCGGCCGGCACATAGTAGGCGGCGAGCGCCTTTTGTCCGCCGCTCTCCTCGACCGGCATCACGGCCGCTTCGAGAATTTCCGGTTGTTGGAGCAGGCGCGATTCGATCTCGGTCAGCTCGATGCGGTAGCCGCGAATCTTCACCTGCAGGTCGATCCGGCCGAGATGCTCGATCCGGCCGTCCTGCAGCCAGCGCGCCAAGTCGCCCGTCTTGTACAGGCGCGTGCCCGGCTGAAACGGATGCTCGACAAACGCCGCAGCCGTCAGGTCGGGGCGGTTCAGATAGCCGCGCGCCAATCCGTCGCCTGCGATGCACAGCTCGCCCGCCACGCCGATCGGCTGCAGGCGCCCTTTTGCATCGAGGATCAGCACCGAAGTGTTGTGGATCGGGGTGCCGATGTCCACCGTCTCCTGCCCGGTGAGGTCTTGCAATGTGGACCAGACGGTCGTCTCCGTCGGCCCGTAGGCGTTGTAGATCTTGGCTTGCACCAGCCTGCGCAAGTCGCTCTGCAGCAGATCGGGGAACGCTTCCCCGCCGATGATCAGCTCGCTCAGCCCGGACAGGCTGGCCCGCGTGCTCTCTTCAGCCAACAGCTGCTGCATCCGCGACGGCGTGGTCTGCAGGATGTCGACGTTCTGCTCCGAGATCAGCTCGCTGAGCAGCTTCGGGTCGCGCTGCTGCTCTTCATCGGCGAGCACGATGCGCAGGCCGTTCAAGAGCGGCACCCACGATTCCAGCACGAAGATGTCAAATGAAATGCTGGTCAGCGCCACGACCGACTTGCCCGGCGTAAACTCGATGCGGTCATGCATCGCCTGAATGAAGTTGGCGACGGTGCGGTGTTCGATCATCACGCCTTTGGGAACGCCGGTCGAGCCGGACGTATAGATCACATACGCCAGTTGGCTGGAGTCTTGCGCATAGGCTGCGGTGGACTCTGTTTGCGGGATTTCCTGCTTCCACTCCTCCGCATCGAGGCACACGTAGTGCTGCAAGGCTCCCTCTTCCTGCAGGGCGACGAGCGTCTCCAGCTGTCCGGTGCTCGACGCCATCCATTCGATGCCGGCATCGGCAAGCACCGCTTTGATCCGTTCGCGGGGCAGGCTCGGGTCGAGCGGCACATAAGCCGCCCCGGCCTGCAAAATGCCGATCATCGCCGCAAACAGCTGCGGCGTGCGCTCCATCAAGAGTCCGATGCGCACATCCCGCGCCAGTTCCACACGGCTCTGCAAAAAGCGGGCAAACTGCGCCGCCCGTTCAGCCAGCTCGCGGTACGTCCACGTCACTGCACCGCAGACGACCGCCGTCTCCTCCGGCGTTTTGGCCGCTTGCTCAGCAAACCATTCGTGCAGCAGCTTCTCGCGGGGATACTCGGCGGCGGTGCGGTTGAAGCTGTAGAGCAGTTGCTCTTTTTCCACATCGTCCAGCAGCGCCAGATCGCCGACCAGCCCGTCCGGCTCACCCGTCGCCTGCTCCAGCAGGTGCAGAAAATGCCGGGCTGCCTGCTCGGCCGTCTTTTGCGAATACTGCGCAGCGTTGTAATCGAGGGCAAACAGCAGTGCGTCCTCGGTGCGCGTGAAGCGGAATACCATGCCGTGCTGTGCGCCGACAAGCGCCGAGACGTCATGGATGCTGTCCAGCACCACCACGAGGTCGAACAGCGGCGAAGCTTTCTCCCGCATCTCCAAGCCGAGATCGAGCGCCAGACGCTGGTGCGGATACCGGCTGTGCTTGTACGCTTCGATCAGTGCGGTGCGCAACTGGCCGAGAAACCCGCGAAACGTCTGCGCTTCCTCCACACTTTGGCGGACGGGCAGCAGGTTGGCCGGCTGCCCGCCTTCTCGCAGCGACAAGGTGCCGACAACCGGCGTTTCCTGTCCGGCATAGCGATGCACCAGCAGCATGGCACCGGCCGTCAGCAGCGTGTGCAGGAGCTGATCGGACTGTTTGCAGATCTTTTGCAGCTTGTCCCAGAGCGCCGCATGCAGCGGCAGGGTCAGCGTCTTTTGCTGCCCCCTGTCCGCTCCCTGGCGCGGAGCATCTGCCGGCAGGGCCGACGAGCCAAGCTCTCCGGAGAGTCGGCTCAGCCAATACGTTTTTTCTTCCACAATCGCTTTGTCATAGATGAGCATGAGAACACTCCTCCCCTAGAAGTCGAAATCGACCGCTTCCAATTCAATCGTCTCCGCTTGCTCCGCCGTTGCGGCCGCTTCCAGCTCCTGCCCGCTCTGCACGTCCAGCTCGGCGATCTGCCGCTGCGGATTCCCGACGATGTTCCAGAGCAAGGTCACAAAATGCGCTGCGAACGTTTCCATCGTCTGGCGCGTGAACAGGTGGGACGCGTATTCCAGCAGGAAGAAGATCCCGTCTTCCGTCTCTCGCGAAATCAAGTTGATGTCGAGCTTCGAGGTCTGCGTGCCAAATTCGTACGGCGTGACTTTGATGTCTTCCGCTTCGATCGCCGCATGCTCGAAGTTCTGCAGGACAAACATCGTGTCAAACAGCGGATTGCGGCTGACATCGCGTGCCGCGTCCAGTTTGTCGATCAGCTCGTCAAACGGATAATCCTGATGCTCGTACGCTCCGAGCGCGCTCTGCTGCACTTCCTGCAGGAACTGGAGATAGGTCTTGTCCATCGCCGGACGGTTGCGCAGCGCCAGCGTGTTGACGAACATCCCCAAGAGATGCTCCAGATCGCCGTGATGGCGTCCGGCGATCGGCGTGCCGACGACGATGTCTTCCTGCCCGGTGTATTTGGCGAGCAGGATATAAAACGCGGCCAGCATCACCATGAACAGCGTCGCACCCGTCTCGTTCGCGAGGCTCTTCAGCTCGTCGAGCAGGTCGTGCCCGACGGTAAATTCGAACTTCTCGCCGGCGAACTGCTGCACCGCCGGACGCGGCTGATCGGTCGGCAGCTGCAGCGGACGCAGGCCGCCTTGGAACTGGCTCAGCCAAAACGCCTCCTGGCGCTTGAAGAGCTCCGTTTTGAACAGCGCGTTTTGCCACTCCGCATAGTCGCGGTATTGGATGCGCAGCGGCGGCAAGGTCTCACCCATGTATAAGAGGGTCATCTCTTTGATCAAGATCCCTGTCGATACGCCGTCGGAGATGCTGTGCTCCGTGTCATAGAGGAACAGGTAGCGCTCCGGCCCGGTCTTGACCAGCATCGCACGCAACAGCGGTGCCTGATGCAGGTCGAACGGGCGGATGAAGCTGCGCACGATGCTTTCCGCATCTTGCTCGCTGGCCTCGCGGTAGTCGAGCTTGAAATCGACATGCGCATGAATGCGCTGCATCAGCACGCCGTCTTGCGCTTCAAACGAGGTGCGCAAAACTTCGTGGCGCTGAATCAGCCCTTGGAACGCCAGCTCCAGACGCGCTTTGTCGACCGGGCCTTCCACCCAGATCACGCCCGGCATGTTGTAGCTGACTCCGACATCGGGCAGGTTGGCCAGGATGTAGGAACGCTTCTGTGCCGCCGACGCTTCGTACAGGTCGCGGTCTTCCACATGGGAGATCGCCTGATACTCGCTGCGGTTGATCGTCTCCAGATGCGCCGCGAGCTCGGCGACCGTCGGCGTGCGGAACAGCTGAATCAGCGGAATCTCCACGTCGAGCGCTTTGCGCAGGCGCGAGGCCAGACTCGTCACTTTCAGCGAGTCGCCGCCCCGTTCGAAGAAGTTGTCGTAGAGCCCGATTCGCTCCACGCGCAGCACTTGGCGGTACACGTCGGCCAGCATCTGCTCCAGCTCGGTGCGCGGCTCGACAAACGCCTGCTCTTGCAACGCATCGCGCTCCGGTTCCGGCAGCGCTTTGCGGTCGATCTTGCCGTTTGGCGTCAGCGGCAGGCGCTCAAGACGCACCCAGGCGCCCGGCACCATGTAGGCGGGCAGCTCCTCTGCCAAAGCCTCGCGCAGAACGGTCATCGCCAGCTCTTCGTCGCACGCCACATACGCACAGAGGTATTTGCTGCCATCAGCATCGGTGCGGTCGAGCACGACCGCCTCTTTGACCTCCGGCTGCTTGTGCAGGCGGCTTTCGATCTCGCCGAGCTCGACGCGGAAGCCTCTGATCTTCACCTGATGGTCGATGCGGCCGAGGAACTCCATGTTGCCGTCCGGCAGCAAGCGGCCGAGGTCGCCCGTCTTGTACATTCGCTCGCCCGGGCGGAACGGATTGTCCACAAATGAGCCATTCGTGCGCTCCGGGTCGTTCATATACCCGCGCGCAACCCCGACGCCGCCGATGTACAGCTCGCCAGCCACGCCGTTCGGCACCGGACGACGCTGCTCATCGAGGATGTAGAAGAAGTTGTTGTCGATCGGGACGCCATACGGAATGCTGGTCTGATGCTCGCCCGTCTCCAGAATCGGATAATAGTTCGACCAGACGGTCGCTTCGGTTGCACCGCCAAGCGAGATGACGCGGGCATTCGGAAAATACTTTTTGATCCGGCTGGCCAGCTGCACCGGAATCCAGTCGCCGCTCAGGAAGACCAGACGCAAAGCTTCCTGCTGCCAGTCCGCCCCTTCATCGTCGATCATGTTCAGCAGATGGTTCATCGTCGTCGGCACCGAATCCCAGAACGTGATCCCGTGCTCCTTGAGCAAACGGGTCAGCCGATCGGTATCTTGCACCTGCTCTTTGCGGGCCAGCACGATGCGGCCGCCGGACGCAAGGATGCCGAAGATGTCATACACCGACAAGTCGAAGCACATCGAGGTGATGAACAGCAGGGAGTCCTGCTCGCCGACACCAAACTCGCGGTTGACCCATTGGATCAGATTGACCGCCGAGTGGTGCTCGATCATCACGCCTTTGGGCTGGCCGGTCGATCCTGATGTGTAGATGATGTAGGCCAGTTCGGACGCGTCTTTTGGCTCCCCGAGCGGTTCTGCCGAACTCCTGGTAAGATCCAGTTCGCCAAAATGGAGCACCGTCTGCACCGGCAGCGTTTCCGCCTGATCGGTCAGAGCAACTTTTACCCCGGCGCTGGTGATGATCTGCTCTTGTCTGGCCAGCGGGTATTCCGGGTCGATCGGCACATACGCCGCGCCCGCCTTGAGGATCGCCAGCATCCCGATGATCATCGCAAAGCTGCGCGAGACGACGAGCCCGACATGGTCATTTTGCTCGACCCCGCTTGCCTGCAGCACGCGGGCCAGCCGGTTCGCCGCCGCCTCGACTTCCCCGTAGGTCATCGTCTGTTCGTCGACGACGATGGCGGTGTTGTGCGGCGTGCGTGCCGCCTGTGCTTCGAACAGGCCGTGCAGCGTCTGCTCGCGCGGATACGGCGTGACCTTATCGTTGAAGTCATAGACGATATGCTGATGCTCTGCTGCCGTCAGCAGTTGATCGTCCTGCACGCGTTGCTCCAACTGCTCGGTGAACATCCGCAAGAGGCGCAGATAGAGCTCGAACGCCGTGATGATCTCTTCACGAGCAAAATAGTTCGGCGAATATTTGATCCGCACGCCAAGACGGTTCATCGTTTTCGAAACTTCGAGGTCGAACAGCGTGTTTGTCATCTCATTGGTCTCGATGTCTAGACCGTCCGCCGCCGAGATCGCCCGCTGTGTCGCTTCATCGTCGAGGACGTGGAAGTCGGTAAAGTTGAAGATCGCATCAAAAATCGGGTTGTCCGCCCCGCCCTGCACATCGCCGATCAGCAGCGCGATGTCGGAGAGGAACAGCTCGTGCGGCTTGATGCGGAACAAAGCGTCTTTGACCTTCTGCATCACTTGCAGCTTCGTCAGCTCCGGCTGCACTTGCATCCGGACCGGCACGGTGTTCAGGAAGCAGCCGAGGATCTTTTCCCCGTCTTCCAGCGGCGGGCGGTCATGCGTGACGACGCCGACGACCACATCCTGCTCGGTCGTGGTGATGTTCAGGAGGAGCAGATAGGCGCTCAGGCAGATCTCTTTGAACGTCAGGCCATGCTGCTGCGCGACCTCGTCAATTTTTTCATAGAGATCGGCGTCGACATTCCCCTCATAGACGGTGTTGACGGTGACGCTGTTGATCTTTTTGCCGGAGTAGTTGAACGGCAGCTTGTTGCGCGTGTAACCGGCCATCGTCTCCTGCCAGTAGCGGCGCGTGCTCTCATCCGCTTCGCGGCCGAGCTGCACGGCGACATAGTCTTTGTAGCTCGTGCCAAGCGGCATCGGCGATACCTGGACGCCTGCCCGCAGCTGCTGGTAGATCTCGATCCATTCGCGGTTCAAAGACGCCACGCTCCAGCCGTCCAGCACGGCGTGGTGGACGGTGAGGATCAGCGAATGCTCCTCCTCGTTCAAGCGGAACAGCCCGATGCGCCAGAGCAGTTCGCCGTCAAAAACGAACTTGTCAGCCAAGTCCTGCTCCAGATACGCCTTCACCCGCGCTTCCTGCTCCGCTTGGGGCAGACCGCTCACATCCTCGATCAGAATCTGCGGCGTCAAGTCGCGGTGCACGATCTGCACCGCTTCGCTAAACGTGGCGAGATGGAACGTCGTGCGCAGGATCGAATGGCGCTTGACCAGCATCTGCAGCGCCTCGCGGAACACGTCAGGAGCAAAATCGGGCATGTGCAGGCGGTACATGAAGTGGTCATGGTAGACCGGCTCATCCGGCTTCAGCTTGGAGTAAAACACCATGCTCTGCTGAATCTTGCTCAGCGGATAGAAGTCCTCCGTGTCGGCAGGCAGCAGCCGGGCCTGGGTCAGATCGTTGTAGACGTCCGCCTGCAGCTTGCCGATGATGCGCAAGCCAGCGCCCAGCACGTCGCCCGCCGCGCCCGCTTCGCCAACTCCGGCGTCGATCAGCCCTTTGATCGTCGGATGGCGGTAGATGTCATTGATCGCGATCTGCGCGCTGAGCTGTTTGTTCATGCGCGAGATCAGGTGGATGACTTTGATCGAGTCGCCGCCAAGCAGGAAGAAATCGTCGTTGATGCCAAGCTGTCCACGGCCCAGCACGTCCGCCCAGATCGCGGCGAGCTGCTCTTCGGTCTCGTTGCGCGGCGCTTCGTACTCCACGCCAAGAGCCACGCTCAGGTCGGGCTGCGGCAGGGAGCGGCGGTCCGTCTTGCCGTTTGCGGTGCGCGGCAATGCATCCAACTGCACGAAATAAGACGGCACCATATAGCCGGGCAGATCTTGCGCCAGGAACGTGCGCAAGGCGGAGAGCGTCAACTGCGCATCGGCCACAAAATACGCGCAGAGATACTTTTGCCCCTGCTCGTCCTCGCGGTCGAGCACGATCACCTCTTCGATCGCCGGATGAGCGAGCAGCCGGCTCTCCACCTCGCCCAGCTCAATGCGGAAGCCTCTGATCTTCACCTGATGGTCGATGCGCCCGAGGTATTCCATCTCGCCGCCCGGCAGCCAGCGTGCCAAGTCGCCGGAGCGGTACATGGTCTCCTCGCGGTACGGATTTTGCAAAAAGCGCTGGGAAGTCAATTCCGGGCGGTTGAGATACCCGCGCGCCACACCGTCGCCGCCGACATAGATCTCGCCGGTCACGCCAAACGGCGCCAGTTTGCCATAGCGGTCGAACAGATACATGCTAAGCGTCGGGATCGGACGCCCGATGTTGCTTTCGTTGTGCAAGATGTGATGTTCGGTGATCTCTTTAAACGTCGAGTGCACCGTCGTCTCCGTGATGCCGTACATGTTGATCAGGCGCGTCTTGGGATACTTTTCATGGAAGCGGTGCAAGAGGGCCGGCTTGAGCGCTTCGCCTGCGAAGATCACATACCGCACCGCTTGCAGGGCGCGTTCCGGGTGCGCGACATCTTCCTGGGCCAGCGACGAGAAGGCGGTCGGGGTCTGGCTGAGCACCGTCACCCCTTCCCGCTCCAGCAGCTGCCGGAACTGCTGCGGATCTTGAGTGACCGCTTTGGGCACGATCACCGCTGTGCCGCCGAAGAACAAGGCGCCGTACATCTCCCACACCGATACGTCAAAACAGAAGGAATGGGCGACCGAAAAGACATCCTGCTCGCTGAACTCATACTGCAGGCCGTCGGTGCGCAAGAGGCGCACGACATTGCGATGTTCGATCATCACGCCTTTCGGGTTGCCGGTCGTGCCGGACGTATAGATGATGTAGGCCAGATCGCGGGCCGACTGCTCCAGCTCCGGGTTGGCAGAGGATTGGGCCAGCAGGCGCTCATCATCCGCTTCCAGCACCGTCTGCGCCGCCGGGGCGATGCCATCGAGCGCACGCTCGGTCACCAGCACGCGGCTGCCGCTGTCCTCCAGCATGTAGCGCACACGGTCCTCCGGATACTCCGGGTCGAGCGGCAGATACGCGCCGCCCGCTTTCAAAATGCCAAGGAACGCCACAAAGATCAGCGGCGAGCGCTCCAGCATGACGCTGACGAGATCACCGCGCTGCACCCCTTGTTCCCGCAAGGCATGGGCGAGCCGGTTGGCGCGCACATTCAGCTCAGCATAAGTCAGCGATTCCTCCCCGCAGACCACCGCGATGCGGTCGGGCGTCCGTACGGCCTGCTCTTCCACCAGCCGGTGAATCGTGCTCGTGCGCGGATATCCGGCATGTTGCCCGGTGCCAAGCGTCAGCAGTTCCTGCTCTTCCGCCGCAGACAGCAGTTGCACGTCTGCCAGCGTCCCATCCGGACGCTCGGCCATCTCCGCTAACACGGCCAGATAATGCCGGGCCATGCGGAAGATCGTCTCCGGCAAAAACAGCTCAGTCGCATATTCGAAACTGCACTGGATCTCCTCGCCCAGAGCGGTCGCTTCCAAGAGCAGGTCGAACTTGGCCGTCTTGTGCTCAAAGGGGCGCGGGCGCATCTGCAAGCCATCTGCCGTCAACTGCTCAAGATCCACATTTTGCAAAACGAACATCGCGTCAAACAGCGGATTGCGGCTGCGGTCGCCTTGATGCCCCAACCGCTCGAGAAGCCGTTCAAACGGATAGGACGCATGCGCATAGGCAGCCAACGCGGTGCTCTTCACCTGTTCCAGATACTCGCGAATGGTCAGCGTGCCCACGGGCTGCCCGCGCAGCACCAGCGTGTTGACGAACATGCCGATCACATGCTCCGTATCGGCATGCTCCCGCCCTTCCATCGGCTGGCCGACCAGCAGGTCTTCCGCACCCGTATAGCGGCTGAGCAGAATCTGATACGCCGCCAAGAGCACCATGTTCAGCGTCGTGCCGGTCTCAGCCATCAGCCCTTTCAGGCGCGAGGTCAGCTCCGCGTCGATCGCCAGCGCATGCTCAGCGCCCGCGAAGCTTTTCACAGCCGGGCGCGGCTTGTCGAGCGGCAGTTCCAGCGCCGGCAGTTCGCCAGCCATTGCATCGAGCCAATATTGTTCCTGACGCTGGAATTCCTCCCCTTGGAAAAATTCGTTTTGCCAAGCGGCATACTCTTTGTATTGGACAGGCAGCAGCTCCCCTGCCCCGCCTTCGTACGCGATCAGCAGGTCACGGATCAGCAGATTGATCGAATGCCCGTCCGAGATGATATGGTGCATGTCGAACAACAGCACATGCTGCTCAGCGCTCTCCCGCACCAGCGCCGCCCGCAAGAGCGGTGCCTGGCCCAGATCAAACGGCCGGACAAAAGCTGCGATGTGCCCATCGACCGTTGTTTCGCCCGCCTCAGCCAAAGCAAGCGTAAACTCGACCGCAGGCAGGATGCGCTGCACCGGCTCGCCGTCCACATAAGCAAACGACGTGCGCAGCGCCTCGTGCTTCGCGATCACCTGCTGAAACGCCGCTTCCAGCCGCTTGGCATCGACCAAGCCCGTGATCGTCAAAGCGCTTGGCATGTTGTACGAGGTGGACGCCCCCTCATGTTCGTGGATCAAAAGCAAACGCTTCTGCGCCGAAGAGACTTCGTACGCGTCCTGCTCCGCAATCGCGCCAATCGCAGAAAACGCTTTTTTGTCTGCGCCTTCCACTTGCAGGGCCAACTGTTCGACCGTCTGCGAGCGGAAGATCTCATCGAGCGGAATCAAGACTTCGAACCTCTTGTGCATCCGCGACACCAGCGTGGTGCCTTTCAGCGAATCGCCGCCCAAGTCGAAAAAGTTGTCCTGCACGCCGACGCGCTCCACGCCAAGCACGCTTTGCCAGAGGCCGGCCAGCACTTGCTCCGTTTCGGTGCGCGGCGCGACATAGGGGGTGCCGCGGTCATTTTGATCAGGCTCTGGCAGGGCTTGACGGTCGATCTTGCCGTTTGAGGTCAGGGGCAGCTGCTCCAGTTTGACAAAATAGGACGGCACCATGTACGCCGGCAAAGCTGCCCGCAACTCTTCGCGAAGGGCCGCTGTCGAGAGCTCTTCTTTGAGCACCACGTACGCGCAGAGGTACTTAGCACCGGATGGGTCGGTGCGGTCGAGCACCACCGCTTCCTTGATCGCCTCGTGCTTGTTCAGCCAGCTGTCGATCTCGCCAAGCTCGACGCGAAAGCCGCGGATCTTGACCTGATGGTCTTTGCGCCCGATAAATTCCAGGTTCCCGTCGGGCAGCATCCGGCCGAGGTCGCCCGTCTTGTACATCCGCTCGTCTTCGCCTTCCAGAAACGGATTCTGGAAAAAAGCGGCTCCGGTGCGCACCGCATCGTTCATGTAGCCGCGCGCCACCCCGACCCCGCCGATGTACAGCTCGCCGACCACGCCTTGCGGAACCGGATTCTGCTGATCATCCAGCACGTAAAAATAGTTGTTGGCGATCGGGCGGCCATACGGAATGCTCTTTTGTTCCGGGCTGACCTCTTCGATGGGATAGTAGTTCGACCAGACGGTGCCTTCGGTCGCCCCGCCAAGCGCTATCACGTTAGCCTCGGGAAAATACTGTTGGATGCGTCCCGGCAATTGCACAGGAATCCAGTCGCCGCTCATAAAGACGAGGCGCAGCTGCTCCTGCCGATAGTCCGGGTCGATCTCGTCCAGCGTGTTGATCAGATGGTTCATCGTCGTCGGCACAGAGTCCCAGAACGTGACTCCTTCCTGCTTCATCAGGCGGAGCAACGCTTCAGAGTGGTGCACCTGCTCTTTTTGCGCCATCACGACGCGTCCGCCTGCCGCGAGGATGCCAAAGATGTCATAGACCGACAAGTCGAAGCACATCGAAGTGATGAACAGCATCACATCGTGTTCGTCCACCGCAAATTCGCGGTTGACCCATTCGATCAGGTTGACCGCCGAATGGTGCTCGATCATCACGCCTTTGGGCAGCCCGGTCGAGCCGGACGTGTAGATCGTGTAGGCCAGCTCCCCCGAATTTTTTGCCAGCCCGAGGTCATCCGCTTCATAGCGTTCCAGCGCCGCTGCTTCCAGCTTGATCGTGCGGGCGAATTCCCGCTCTGCGGTCAGGTCGGTCAGCACGGCAGCGACATCTGCGCTGGCGGCGATCTGCTCTTGGCGGCTCGCCGGATAGTCCGGGTCGATCGGCACGTACGCCGCGCCCGTCTTCATGATCGCGTACATCCCGGCGATCATGTTCACGTTGCGCTCAGCCAGCAGCGCGACGTTGTCGTTGTTCCCGATGCCCTGCTCCACGAGCAGGCGTGCGATGCGATTGGCCTGCTCGTTCAAGCGGCGGTAGGTCACCTGCTGGTCGCCGATGGTGAGCGCGATGCGCTCGGGCGTTTTTGCCGCCTGCTCTTCGAACAGTTGATGAATCGTCTTCTCGCGCGCATACGGCGTCACGGTACTGTTGAAGTCGTAGAGCAGCCTCTGGCGCTCCGCAGCGGACAGCACATCGATCCGGCCGATCGTCCGCGTTGTATCCTCCAGCGCCTGCTGCAGGAAATTGGACAGATGCAAGGTGAACTTCTCAATCGCCCCCTGCGAATAGAGGTCTGCCCGCCAGTCCACAGTCAGGGCGACCGACTCCGCACGGCGTTCAAACGAGAATGCCAGTTGAGCATCGGCGTCCTGGGCGTACTGTGCGTTCTGCAGATTGTGGAGCAGCACCAGCACTCCGATCGAGCTTGTCGCCTCCGCGCTGCCCTGCACCCATTGAGTCAGATCTCCGAACGGGAAGTTTTGATGCTCGCCCGCTTCTCGCACCGTCTGGCGGACGCTGCCGAGAAATTCCCGGCAGGTCGCCGCCGGGTCGAGCGGCGTGCGCATCGGGAGCAGAGTGTTCACCGTCTGCCCCGTGCTCTCTTTTTGGAAAATCGGCGTGGCCACCAGCGCGTCGCCGTTGCCCGTATAGCGATAGAGCAGATCGTGGACGCCGGAGAGCAAGATCATAAACAGCGCCGTATCCGACCCGTTGCTGACCTGCAGGACGCGCTTGGCCGTCTCTTCCGGCAGGAAGGTCTGCCACGCCTCCCGCTGCCCTTGTTTTGTGCGGCCCGCCAAGTCGGACGGCAGAGCGCCCCATGTGCAGTCGCCCGCCAGTTTGGCGTCCCAATAGGCCCTTTCCCGTTCAAATCTGCCGCTCGCAAGCAGGATGTTCTGTGTCGATTTATCCAGCCTCATCATCTGCGCCTCCTTATCCTAGAAGAGAAAATCTGCATCGTCATCTAACCCGTTGGCAGCTGTCTGATAACCGGCTGCCAGCTCAATCCCGCCGATCGTCTGCGTCTGGTCTTGCACCATCGCCCGCAAGATCGTCTCCAGATCGGCTTGCAGACGCTCCGCCGTCTGCGGTCTGAACAGTGCGGTCGCATATTCGAACATCACGCGCAGACCTCCACCCTGCTCTTCCGCATAGAGGGTGATGTCAAATTTCGCCGTATCGTCTTCCAGCACATACGGCGTAACAAGCAGCCCCTCCATCGTCAGCGATCGGTTGCCGAGGTTGTCCCAGACGAACATGGCGTCAAACAGCGGATTGCGGCTGCGGTCAACCCGCACTTGGAGCGCCCCGGCCAGCTTTTCAAACGGATAGTCGCCGTGTTCAAGCGCCTGCAGGGACAGCTCCCGCACTTCCGCCAGATACTCCCCAATCGTCTTCGCCGCCTGCGGACGTCCGCGCAGGGGCAAGGTATTGACGAACATGCCGATCAGCCCGTCCGCATCCGCATGGGCACGCCCGGCGATCGGGGTGCCGACCACGACATCTTCCTGCCCGGCATGTTTGGCGAGCAGAATCTGATACGCGGTGAGCAGCACCATAAACAGCGTCGCGCCGCTGTCCTCGGCCAGCCGTTTCAGTCCCGTTGCCAGCGCCTCGTCATACAGCGCAGAGGAACGTGCTCCTCCATAGCTCTTCACCGGCGGACGCGGGAAATCGGTCGGCAGCTGCAGGACAGGCACTTCGCCCGCAAATGCTTCCAGCCAGAAGCGCTCCTGCCGCTCCCGCTCAGAAGATGCTTCCATCTCCTGCTGCCAGAGCACATAGTCTTTGAATTGCAAGGGCAAGGGGGGCAAACTCTCCCCCGCATACAACGCAGCCAGCTCTTGCACGAGCAGGCGTCGCGACACGCCGTCGGCGATCGCGTGGTGCATGTCATACAAGAACAGGTGGCGCTGTTCAGCCAGCTTGATCAGCCCGGCGCGCATCAGCGGCGCCTGCGCCAGATCGAACGGGCGCAGGAACGCGCGGGCGGCCGCTTCGATCTGATCATCGTCCGCCGCGATTCCTTCGCTGTACAGCAGCGGCAGCGTGACATCCGGCGCGATCTGCTGCACCGGTTCGCCGTCGACCCAGGCAAACGAGGTGCGCAGCGTTTCATGGCGTTGCGTCAAGGCTTGCAGCGCCTCGGCAAATCGTGCGGTGTCGAGGTGTCCGTCGAGCAGGAAGCCGCCCGGCATGTTGTAGGTCACGCCTTCCGCGTCCAGCTGGCTGATGATCAGCAAGCGCTTTTGAGCAGACGAAACCGGGTAGTGCGCCCCCTTCGGCGCAGGCTGGATCGGCCGGAAGCGGCCGTTTGCAGCTTGCAGTTGCTGAGCAAGCCCGCGAATCGTCGGCGTTTGGAACACGTGGCGCAATGACAGCTGTGCGTGCAGCTCTTTTTCGATCCGCGCGGTCAGCACCGTCGCTTTCAGCGAGTTGCCGCCGAGGGCAAAGAAATCTCCATCCAAGCCCGGATGCTCCACGCCGAGCACCTCTTGCCAGATCAGTGCCAGCTGTTGTTCCAGCGCCGTGCCGGGCGTTTGCTGCTCTAGTTTGCCCGCTCCGTCAGGCAACGGGAGCGTCGGCAGCGCCTTTTTGTCCAGCTTGCCATTGGGCGTTACTGGCAACCGTTCGAGCCGGGCATAATACGCCGGAAGCAGATAGGATGGCAAAAGTCGGGCCAGACGCGCCCGAAGCTCATCCGGCTGCAACTGCTCCTCCCCTGTCACGTACGCGCACAGATCGTAGCTGCCGTGCCGGTTCTTCTGCGCGATGACCGCCGCCTCGCGGATGCCCTCCTGCGCCAACAATGCTTGTTCGATCTCGGCCGGCTCCACGCGATAGCCGCGAATCTTCACCTGCTCATCGGTGCGGCCGAGGAATTGAATGCGCCCGTCCGGAAGTTGCCGGCCAACATCGCCCGTCTTGTACAGGCGGCCCGCTCCAAAGCGGTTCGGGATGAATTTCTCCGCTTCCAGCTCCGGGGAGTTGAGGTAGCCACGGGCAACACCCGCTCCGGCGATGTGAATCTCGCCGCGCACGCCGACCGGCACCGGATGGCCCAGCGCATCCAGCAGGTACACTTGCGCGTTGTGGATCGGCTTGCCGATCACCGTGAAGGAGGAGTGGTCGTCCCAGTCGATCAGCTGTGCGACCGCGCCGACCGTCGTCTCGGTCGGGCCGTAATGGTTCATCACCTGAGCGGACGGCACATGGCGATGGAACGCCTGCACATCCTCCACGTTGAGGCGCTCGCCGCCAAGCACGACGAGGCGCAGGTCGGTTGGAGCCCCGCTCTTGGCCAAGCCCGGCGCGGACACCAGCATGCCAAACAGCGTTGGCGTCGCTTTGATGAACGTGATCTGCCGTTCCTGCAGATAGGCGAGCAGCAGGGCCGGATCGGCGTAGTGCTCCTGGGCGAGAATATGCAGTTCGGCGCCGGTCAAAAGCGCCGGATACAGCGCCGTATAACCAAGGTCAAAACTATACGAGGCGAGCAGCGCCGTCTTGTCTGCTGCGCTCACGCCGCCCGCCTGCACCAGCCAGTCCGCATAATTTAGCAGGCTGTGGTGTTCGATCACAACACCTTTCGGACGTCCCGTGGTGCCCGATGTGTAGATCGCGTAGACCGCATCACCCGGAACGTTTTGCACAGGCAGGTTGAAGTCGTCCCCCTGATACAGCGTCTCGTCTTCGATCAAGAGCAGTTCCCCGGCAAACTCCAGATCGGCGATCAGCTGCTTTTGCGTCAACAGCACAGAAGCTCCGCTGTCTGCCAAGGTGAACCTAATGCGCTCCACCGGCAGTTCCGGGTCGATCGGCACATACGCCGCGCCCGATTTCAACACGGCGAGGATCGCCGTCACGACGGCGGCGGAACGGTCGACCATGATCGCGACAAAAGAATTGGGAACTGCGCCGCGCTCCTTCAGGCGGCGGGCCAGCTGGTTCGCGCGTCTGTTCAGCTCCGCGTAGGTCAGCGTTTCCTCGGCGCTGACCACCGCGATAGCTTCCGGCGTTTTCTCCGCCTGCTCTTCAAAGCGCTGTGCAACGGTCCCTGCAGCTTGGCGCGGCAGGACAGCCGTATCATTAAACTTCAACAGCACTTGCTGCTCCTCTGCGGAAGACAGCATACGCAGTTTGGCCAGCTCTGCCTGCGGAGCGGAGACCGCCGCTTGCAGCAGCAGCAGGAAATGCGCCGCCATGCGCTCGGCGGTCGCCCGGGCAAACAGGTCGCCCGCATACTCCAATTTCAGTCCGATGCCGCGCTCCTGCTCGACCGCATGCAAGCTCAGATCAAGCTTGGCGCGGCCCAAGTCCGCCTCGCGCGGTGTAAACGTGATCCCGCCGGTGGAGATCGCCGCCAGATCGAGCGGCTGCAACACCAGCATCGCATCGAACAGCGGATTGCGGCTCAAGTCGCGCGGCAGGGCCAGTTTGTCCACCAGCTCTTCAAACGGGTACGCCTGATGTTCAAACGCTTCGAGAGCGAGCTGTTTGATCTCGGCCAGATACGCGCGGAACGATTTATTCGGCTGCGGGTAGCTGCGCAAAGGCAGCGTGTTCAGGAACAGGCCGACCATCTTTTCCAGATCGGCATGCGGGCGGCCGGCGACCGGCGTGCCGACGACGACGTCTTCCTGCCCGGCATACTTGGCCAGCCAGACGCTGTAAATCGCCAGCAGCACCATGAACAGCGTGGTGTCGGTCTCCGCCATCAAACGGCGCAGCTTCGCGGTCAGCTCCGCATCAACTCCAAACGCCACCTGTCCGCCGGAGAAACTTTTCACGGCCGGACGCGGCGCATCGGTTGGCAGGTCCAGCGTCGGGAGTTCGCCCGCAAACTTGTTCAGCCAATACGCTTCCTGTGCGCGGTGAGTTTCGCTCGCTGCCCGCTCCTGCTGCCAAACGGCGTAATCCTTGTAATGCAGGGTCAGTTCCGGCAATTCCGCCCCGCCGTACAGCGCGGCAAACTCCTCGACCAGCACGCCCATCGACACGCCGTCGGCGATGATGTGGTGCATGTCGAAGATCAAGACGTGCCGCTCCGGGCCAAGCGTAATCAGTCCGACGCGCAGCAGCGGGCCGCGCGCCAGATCGAACGGCCGAATGAACGAATGCAGGATCACGTCCAGTTCGTCCTCGTCTGCCGCCCTTTGCGCCACCGCAAATGCCGGGCGCTCCGCCACCTTCTGCATCACTTCGCCGTCTGCCATCACAAACGAGGTACGCAGCGCTTCATGACGCCAAACGAGCGCTTGTGCGGCCCGTTCGAACCGCGACGCATCGAGCGGCCCGGACAAGTCCATCACGCCGGTGATGTTGTAGCTCAAGTCATCCGCTTTCAGACGGTGGAGCACATACATCCGCTTTTGTGCGGAAGAGGCGGGATAGAGATCGCGCTTTGGCGCCGCCGGGATCGCTGCAGCGCCGCCGCTTTCCGTCCCGCCGATCACCGCTGCCAATTCGGCGATGGTCGGATGCTCAAAGATCGTGCGCAGCGGAATCTGCTTCTTGAACGTTTTGTTCAGCCGCCCGATCAGCATCGTCGCTTTCAGCGAATGCCCCCGAGGTCGAAAAAGTGATCGTGAATCCCGACATCCTGCACATCGAGCACATCCTGCCAGATGCCGGCAAGCTCTGTCTCCAGTTCGGTGGTCGGAGCGGCATAAGCAATCGTCGCCTCGCCCTGGCTGTCCGGCTCAGGCAGCGCTTTTTTATCGATCTTGCCGTTGTCGGTGAGCGGGATCTGCTCTAGGCGCAGGAAGTGCGCCGGGATCATATACTCCGGCAATTCCCGGGCCAGCTGTTCCTTGACCGCTGGGACAGACAGTTCACCGTCGGCAACAAAGTACGCGCACAAAAATTTGTTTTGTGCCGCATCGTCCTTTGCCAGCACGACCGCTTCCACGATGCCCGGCACGCGCAGCAGCTGTGCTTCGATCTCCCCAAGCTCCACACGGTAGGAGCGGATCTTCACCTGATGGTCGATGCGCTCGGAGAATTCCAAGCTGCCGTCTGGCAGCCAGCGTCCGCGGTCGCCTGTGCGATACAGGCGCACCTCGCCGTCTGCAAACGGGTCGCGGAGGAATGCAGCGTTCGTTTTTTCCGCGTTGTTCAGATAGCCGCGGCCCACCGAGATGCCCGATGCGCAGATCTCGCCTTTGACACCGACCGGGCAGAGATTCAAGTCCTTGTCGAGAACATAGACGACCACATTTTGCACCGGCGTTCCGATCGACACCGGGTTGGTCGCCGGGTCTTGCTCCATGATGTAGTGGGTGAAGTCATCGGAGCACTCGGTCGCGCCGTACGAGTTGATCAGGCGGGTCTTGGGAAACAGCGAGAACCACTTGCTGACCAGCTGCGGCTTGAGCGCTTCGCCTGACGTGCCGAGCACCTGCAGGTGCGGCAAAGGGCGCAATTCGTTTTCCAGCGCGTCGGCGAGCAGGGCCAGATAGACCGGCACCACTTGCAGGACGGTGACTTCATCTGCGAGCAGGCGGGCGATAAACGCGTCCAGATCGAGCTGCACCTCGTTCGAATACAGCACGGTGCGCCCGCCGGTGATCAGCGGAGCGAAAAACTGCCAGATCGACTGGTCAAAACAATGCGAAGCGACTTGCCCGACCGCGCTGTCTTCCCCAATCGCAAAGTCGGCGATCTTCGCCAGCATGTGATTGGTCATCCCGATGTGCTCGATCATCACGCCTTTGGGCTTCCCGGTGGAGCCTGAGGTGTAGATGACGTAACACAAGTCTTGCGGTTCGTTCAGGCAAGCCAGATTCCCGGTCGGATACCCGGCCAGCGTCCGGCTGTCCACAGCCAGCAACAGAGCTTTGCTCATGCTGCTGTCTCCTGCCGGCATCAGGTCTGCTCCCGTATACCGCCGCTTCTTCCGCACTCCGGCGACAGCGGGCAGCGGGTTGCGCTTGTTGATTCTAAGCAGCACATCATAGCGGAAGGAGGTCAACTCGTTTTCAATCACGCCCGTCTTGCGCGTGCTCTCGATCGAGATGATCTCCGGGAACCGCACCTGCAGATCGCGGAACAGCTGCTCCGGGACGAACAGGTCCTCGTCCCAGTCCGTTTTGACTTTCGCGGCCGGATGCTGCTCTTTGTAGTCGCGCATCGACGCGACCAGCTCCGCCTTCTTGGCGACATCCATCATGTCGTCCAGATAGATGATCCCTTCGTCACCGAGCAGCTCGATCGACTGGCGAATCACCTCTTCCAGATACAGCGTGTTCGGGAAAAAATGCACAACGGACGAAGAGATCACCGCATCAAAGCCGCGCTCCGGCACCTGCCCGATCTCGCGGGCGGCCAGCTCATACAGCTCGACGTGCGCAAGTCCCGCCTCCTGCAGACGCGCCCGGTTTTTCTCGATGATCACCCCGGACAGGTCGGTCGCCACATACTGCCCGACTTGCGGCGCGATCTCGAACATCACCAGCCCATGCCCGCAGCCGATCTCCAGCACTCGCGCATCCGGCTTGAGGCAAGGGAGCAATTTCCGCTTGAAGTTGCCGATATATTCGCCCATCTCTTCCGGCGAAAACGGCTGGCCCGTATAACTGCTCGTCCAGCCGTAGTCATTGACGGCCGTCGTCGAAGTTTCGGCGACAAAGTTCCAGAGGTGTTTGAGATTCGCTTCTTTCCCTTCCGCCTCGTCCGCTTCCGCCTGATCGAGCTGGATCAGCAGCTGCAGCGTGTCCGACTCCCAGAGCAGCGCATCCCATTCATCGAAATGCCTGCTTTCGGTCAGCACCGTCCCGATCGCCGCCTCCTGCAGCAGGCGCTGCTTCTCACGCCTTGCAGCCAACTGATCGATCTGCACCGCTGCCAGGCCAAGCCTGTCCAGCGCCGCTTCGGCGACCAACTGCTGACGGCGAGTGGTGAACGCGATGCCAACCGGCCCGTCCGGCAACTCCGTGCGCCCGCGCAGAAAGACCTCCAGCCGCTCCACGTCCTGCTCCACGCTCTGTGCGGCACGCTGCAGACGCTCATTGGCCTGCGCCAAGTCTCCATGCTCATCCAGATACAGAAGCGTGTGAATCTTCGTGCCTGCACAGATCGCCTCGATCAGTTCATGAGACAGTTCATACGACGAAGCGGTCAGCAGCACCGTGCTGCCGATCTCCTGAAAAATGCCGAGCAGCCGCTCGACCGGATAATGCACATCGAGCGGCACGTACGCTCCGCCCGCTTTGAACACGGCGAGCATCCCCGCCACCAGCTCGGCCGACCGTTCGCCGAGGATCGGCACCAGCCCTTCCCGGCCGATGCCTGTTTCACGCAGGTACTTGGCCAGCTGATTGGCCCGCTCGTTTAATGTCCGATACGTCCACGTCCGCTCCCCATCGACGATTGCGATCCGATCCGGCGTGCGCTCGGCCTGCTCCTCGATGCGCTGATGCACCAGCAGGTCACAGCTGAAATCAACGGCAGTCTGATTGAAATCCGCGACCAACTGCCGTCGCTCTTCCGCAGTCAGCATGGAAAGCTTTGCGACACTTTGCTCCGGCTGCTTGATGATCGCTTCGATCAGGGAGATCAAATGCCCGGCCAGCCGGGAGATCGTCTCCTCCGCAAACAGCGCGGAATTGTAGCTGAGATAGACCTCCGGCTGTTCAAAGTCGTTGACGACCAGCACCATGTCGTAGTTGGTCTGCTCCAGCGTCGACTTAAACTTCACTTGCAGTGCGTTCTGCTCCTGATTCAGCCCCATGTCCAGCGGATAGTTCTGGATGACGACGATCGAATCAAACAGGCTCTCCTTGCGGTCTGCCGCGCTCCAGCCTTTGATGTCGACCAGCGGCGTGTGCTCATACTCCTGATGATCGCGCAACTGCTGCCCGGTCTGGCGGAGCAGGTCGGCCACACTTTGTCCCGGCTTCTGCCCCAGGCGCAGCGGAATCGTGTTGATGAACAGTCCGACGATCTCCTCAATCCCTTTCAGATTGGCGGAGCGCCCGGAGACGGTGGTGCCAAACACCACGTCATCGGTGTTGTTATACTTCTGCAGCAAAATGCCCCATGCCGTATGAAACAGCGTCGAAAGTGTAAGATTCTGCACGCGAACAAAGCGCTTGATCGCAGCTGTCAGCTCCTCAGACAGCGAGAAAAAGCGGTCAACCGTTTTGTGCGCAAGCGCATGGTGCCGGCGATCCGCAGGCAGCTCCGTCTTGGTCTCAAATCCGCGCAGACAGCTCTGCCAGTAGTTTTGCTGCACGCCTTTGTCCTGCTGGAGCTGCCACTTGATCCACTCTTTGTATTTCGTCTTCTGCAGGCGGACCGGAACTTTTCCTTCATTTTTTAACAAATAGTTATACTTATCAGAAAACTCTCGCAACAAAATGCCATTGCTCCATCCGTCATAGAGAATATGATGACTGGAGATGATCAGTTCGCATTGAGTCGCACTCAGACGGCACAGTGTGATCCGAAACGGCGACGAGGTCAGATCCAAGTGTTCAGCCGCGTCGTTCGCCGCCGCTTCGTCCAGCTTTTCCTGACGCTCCGCAGCGGCCGCCTCTGTGAAATCATAGTACCGAATCGGAACGGCGTGCTGTTTCAACACGATCTGCAGCGGCTTCTCTACGTTTTCAAAGCGAAAGACGGTGCGCAGCAGCTCATTTTGCGCGACGACTTCCTGCCAGGCTTGTTCAAACGCCTGCTTGTCAAGCTCCCCCGTCACGGCAAGGCGGATCTGTTGAAAATACTCTTGGCTGTCCGGATCGCTCAGATAGTGAAAAAGCATCCCTTCCTGCACCGGCGTCAACGGCCAAATATCCTCTACATTTTGCTTGTCCAATTTCCCTGCGTTGCTCATCTGCGCTTCCACCTCGCTGGAATGTTAGTAATTGAAACATTTTAATTTAACGAAATTGTCACTCTCCTCACCCCATGCTAAAGGAACCCTTTTCTGCTGTCAAACGGCCGTCCATTTCGAATTCTTGAAAAAAACAGTAAAAAAACGCCCCTGCAGACAGGAGCGTCTTGTATATTCTTGAATTCCAATGAATAATTCCTTACAGTCAATTTCCTGCAGGCAACAAGGTCTGCAGCACCGCGCCGAGGTCTTCCTGCTCCGCCGTGTAATTGAAGAAGCCGAGGAACTTCTCCGTCGCCAGGGGCGAGGAAGCGATCAGCTGAAACGCGCCGAGGTCCTGTTCGGTGAGCGGCGCGACTTGCGTGACGGTGACCGCTTGATGATAGCGGGCCATAAATTCATTTTCGATCCGCGTCTGGTACTGCTCCGCCATCATCTGCCAGCTCTGCTCCCAGTCTTTTGTTCCTGCCAGCAGTTCACTGAGCATCCGCGCGCCGAAGATCGCGTCATGCATGCCTTGCCCGACGCCCGGGTCTTTGAAGCAGATCGCGTCGCCGACCAGCGCCCAGCCTTGGCCCATGCCTTCGTACCAGTAATTTTCATAGGAGTACAAGCCGCGCAGCGGTTCTTCCATCACCGCATCGGCGATCCGCTCGGACGGACGCGGGAAGTATACCTTATAGTAGTCGCGAATCGCCTGCTCCGGCTCGCGCTTGAAGCGCTCGATCCACCCCGTCTCACACAGCGGCACCTGCATCACCACGCAGACCTGCTGGTTGCTGGTCGGGAACAGATAGGCGCGGTGAATCTCGCGGGTGTACAGCTCGAACTGCACCTCGTCGCTCATCTGCTCCACATTGGAAAAGTAAGCATAGAGGCTGGCGTACTGCGATGGGGTCGAAGTTTTCTTGACCGCCCCCGCCGCTTTGCGGACGATCGAATTGCGCCCGTCCGCGCCGATGACGATGCGCGCGCGATACTCAGTCACGTTGCCTTCCCGATCCTGCCCGCGCACGCCAACCACCGTGTCGCCTTCGCGGAGCAAATCGGTCACGCGAAACCCTTCCACCGCCGTCACGCCGGGCTGTTCGCAGGCGAAGTCGAGCAGCACTTTATCAAAATGGGTGCGGCGGAAACAATAAGAATCTGCTTCCTCGCCATAGACCGGCATCTGCCCTTCGATCACCGCATCGTTAAACTGCGCCCGCGTCCGCCCGATCGGCGGCGCATCATCGGTCAGCAGCCGCTCCATCACGCCGAGATCGCGCAAAGTCTCCACCGTATTATTAAAGATCGTATGTGTTGAAATCACATCGCTCGGAAAAAACGACCGGTCCACGAGCAGCACCTGCAGCCCGGATTTGCCCAAATAAGCGGCCAGCGTCGCCCCGGCATTGCGTGCCCCCACGACAATTGCGTCATACGTTTTCAAAATGACCCCTCCCCAAAGTTCCAAAAAATGTCTATAGTATGATTATACTTGGAATGTTGCGGTGATTCAAAGGAAAATAAATCACTTTTTATGTATACACAAATGGAGGTTGCTTATGTCAGTTCAAGCCGGATCTTTTGAAGACTTTGTCAGTGACTACGAAACCAAGATGAGCGAGCCGTGGGCGCTGATGCTCTATGACATTCTGTACGCGCAGCTCGGCGGCCTGCTCGATGCCGATGCGAAAACAGCGCTGGTCGTCGGCAGCGGCCTCGGCACGTTTGACCGCTGGCTGGCCGGACGCGGCCTTGAGGTGACAGGAACGGATGTCGCCCCGGCGATGGTCGAATACGCACAGCGACAAGCGGAGCAGGCCGGGCTCTCGATCTCCTACCGCGTCACCGACGTGCTGACCGGCACGATGGAGCAGACGTATGACCTCGTCGTCTGCCACAACGTGCTGGAGTATGTGGCCATGCCCGATTTTGCCGTGGCCAATCTGGCGTCGTGGCTGAAGCCGGGCGGGATGCTCTCGCTGGTGCTGCACAACCCGGTCAGCAAAGCGCTGAAGGCGGCGGTAACCGCTCAAGATCCCTTGAAAGCGCTGGAACTGCTCGACAAGCGCGAGTTCCATTTTGACATGATGAATGCCACCGCCCGCAACTACACGCTGGCCGAAGCGGCGAACTGGCTGCAGCTCTGCGGATTTGACGTCATCGAGCACTACGGAGTGCGCACCGTGTACGACCTGATCCCCAACGAGCCGAAATTTGACCCGGAGTGGCACCAAAAAGCTTTGCAGATGGAGCTGGTACTGGGCACTCGTTCGCCGTATAAAGAGATCGGGATGTTCCACCACCTCATCGCCCGCAAGCGATAGAAAAAGCCTCCCCGAGCGGGAGGCTTTTTGCTATCTGAAAAACCACAGGAACACGCAGATCACAAACAGAGCGATCAACGGCAGCGTCAAGCGTTTGTAGACGAGAAACCGCCCATGGTTCTCAAACGGATTGCGCTGGAACAACTTAACCGACAAGAACCAGCAGAGGAGCGAAAAGACCAACAGCCCAAGGAAGATCAGATATGGCTGACCGCTGCCGACCGGGTCCATGATCGACGGCATGTAGTTGAGGATGGAGAGATAATCCAGCCACGACCTTTCATACGGGTAATCTGACATGATCTCATTGTTTAACACGCCGATGAAGGCATGCCAGCCAAACGTCGCCGTCAGCCCCAGCATCCCCGCCGCCAGCCGGTTGCCTGCAATCGTCGACATCAGGAAACTGACGCTGTACAGAGCCAGCAGTACGCCTGCAAACTGCATGCCCCACTCCACCGCATCGGCCGCCACATACCGCACATCGCCAAACAGCAGGATCCAGCACAGCAGCGCCAGCACGTTCAGCGCGACCGTGACCAGCAGGAACAGTGCGCCAACCGCGTATTTGGAAGTCAAGATCTCCCGGCGGCTGACCGGAAGCGCGGCGAGGAACTCCAGCGTGTTTGTGACGCGGTCATTGGTCAGCATCATCGCGCCGACGCCGATGGCGATAAAGACGGAGAAGATGCTGCTGAACGGTTCGCCGCCGTCCATCATATGATACGCATCCCGCAGCCAGGTCAGCTGCGTCCAGTCCAGCTCATTATACGGCGTCGGCAGCGTCAGCCAGAAAACCAGCGGGCCGAAGATCGCCGGAATGCTGATCACGCAGAAATAGATGAGGAACATAAAGCGGTGGTCCCGCCACTCTTTGTTGAGCAATGTCTTATTCAAGCTGAAACGCTGCATCATGCGCATAGCCCTCCTTCCCCATCATCTGGATGAAGATCTCTTCCAGCGACAGATCGACCGTCTCGACAAAAGCGGGCCGGTGCGCTTCGATCAGGCTCATCACCTCGGCCGCATGGTCCTGCACGACGATCGTCGACACCTTGCCCTGCTCCTGCACACTCAGCACGCCGGGCGCTTGACGAATCGCATCGGGCAGTCCTTCGGAAAACACCGCCTGGATCTTGCGCGTGTTTGCTTTCAGCTCATCGAGCGAGCGCGTGAAGAGCAGCTTCCCTTTCATCAGCACCGCGACATGATCGGCCATCTGCTCCAGATCGTGCAGGTTGTGCGTGGAGAAAAAGACGGTCGTGTCGCCGCTCGCCGCCACTTGCAGCACGAGCTGTTTGAAGTGGTGCTTCATCACCGGATCGAGCCCGCTTGTCGGCTCATCGAGCAGCAGGAGCTTGGGGCGCATCGCGACGGAGATGACGAGGGCGAGCTGTGTTTTCATGCCTTTGGACAGACTTCGCACCCGTTTCTCCGGCGCGATCTTGAACACGTCGAGCAGGTCGCGGCACCGCTTGTCATCCCAGTTCGGATACAGCTTGGCGCAAAAGGCGAGCAGTTCGCTCACTTTATAGTGCGGGAAGAAGTTCTGATAGTCGGCCACATAGCCGACGTCTTTGCGCCAGTCGCCGGACAGTTCGGTGATGCTGCGCCCAAGCACTTCACCTCCGCCCGCTGTCGGCTGCAGCAGTCCAAGCAGCAGGCGGATCAGTGTGCTTTTGCCCGCTCCGTTTGGGCCCATCAGGCCAAAGACGCTGCCGTGCGGGACAGCGAGGTTCAAGCGGTCGAGCGCCCGCTCGCCGTCAAATCGTTTCGTCAATTCATGCGTTTGAATCGCATATCCGCTCATGTCTGCTCCCTCCGTTCCCGGTACCATTCCCGGACCGACTCCTCCAGGATCTCCAAGAGTTCCTCTTCTTCCAGCTGCAAGTAATGCGCTTCGACGAGCATGCGTTCCAGCATCCCTTTGATCACCTGCTTGCGCTCCTCTCTTGATAACGTCATACGCTGTTCCGCCACGAATGTTCCCCGGCCGCGCAAGGTCTCGATGATCCCTTCGCGCTCCAGTTCCTGATACGCTTTGGCGATCGTGTTGTGGTTGATCGTGATCTGGCCGGCCAGTTCCCTGACCGACGGGAGCTTCTCCCCCGGCGTCAGCGTCCCTTTGGCCACCGCCCCTTTGACCCCTTCGATCAGCTGCTGATAGATCGGCATGCTCGATCGCGGGTCGATGTTAAACCACATAGGGCTCCTCCTTCCTGCTCTGTACCGTGTGTCATACGTGTACTATATCATATGGTACACTTTGATGACAAGAAAAAACCACCCGAAATTTTCCAGATGGTCTCCTCCTGCCGCTCAACGGCGGTCATTCCAAAAGTTATGCGGCTTCATGCTGCCTTGCAAGGGACGCAGCTCATACTTCTTTTGCTGCAAATGCTGCAAAATGCGCGGCAGAGCTTCCAGCGTTGCTTGGCGGTCGTGCAAAAGGATCACCGGTGCCGTCTGACCGGCCGTCTGGTCGGCGACTTCCTGCACGATGTCGTCCGGGTGGGGGTTGATGCTGCGCGAGTCGTAGCTGTCCACCGTCCAGTCCCACATGCGGTAACCGGCGTTGACCAGCGCATCGCGGTAGCTTTGCGTCATCCATGGCTTGCTGCCGTACGGTACACGCACCATGTTCGTGCGCAGGCCGGTGACGCGGGTCAAAGCGGCATTGCACGCTTCCATCTCATTGACGACCGCCCATGGCGACGCGTAAATCTGGCTGGCGTTGTGCGTCACGCCATGCAGGGCCAGTCCATGTCCGCTCTGCGCCATGCGTTTGACTTGCGCCGGGTAGTTATCGATGCCGCCTTTCAACATGAAAAAAGTAGCTTTTGCCTCATAGCGGGCCAATGTATCTAAAATTTGTGCGGTGTATTGATTGGGACCGTCATCAAATGTCACATAGGCAATCTTATCGGGAAGTTTCGCTTTTTCAGCCAGGATGATCTGCTTGTTGGCGCTATAGACCTCTTCATCGGTCAGTCGGGCCCGGCTGTCTTTGGCGCGGGCGATCGGGCCATGCGGGGTATAAGAAACGTCATAGCCAAACGTCTCGCCGATGAAGCGAAACGGCACCATGAGTCTGTTTTTCTTCATGAAAAGCGGGAAAGAGGTCGTGACGCCGTCCGCCGTGGTGATCTTCTTGTGCGGAATGTCGATCAGGACGTGTTGGCTTCCGCTGTCGATCCGCACCGTTTCATTGGCAGCGTTGTACTCGACGCGCGCGCCCATCGCTTCCGCAAAAAAGCGCACAGGCAAATAGGTGACGCCTTTGACAACTTCGGGCATCGCATCGGGAAAGTGAACCAGTTTGTCGTTAAACGCGATGGCGACATACTCCGATTGGGTCTGCGCGTGGGCGACCGCAGTGAAGGAGCAGGTCAGGATTATCAGCAGCGTGAGCAACAACAGGATTCTTTGCACCAGATTTTCCCCCTTCGAACTCTCTTTCGCACTCTCTTACTCAATCCTATGAATGAGCGTGATAGAGTAGACCGAAGTTTATTTCCCAGAAAATAAAAATGCCCCTCACCGAAAAGTGAGCGGCATTTTAGCCATTACGCCAACAGTTTGAAAGCGGCGCTGACGAACATTTTCACCCCGCGCTCCAACGCATCTTCGTCGATGTTGAAGTTCGGGTGGTGGTGCGGGAAGTCGGTGCCTTTTTCGGCGTTGCCGGAGCCGGTGTAGAAGAAGCAGCCGGGCGCTTTTTGCTGGAAGGCGGAGAAGTCTTCGCCGCCCATGCTCGGGCGGACGCGGTCGATCGCTTCTGCGCCAAACACTTCCAGCACCGTCTCTTCGATGACGGAGGTCACGTTGTCATCGTTGATCACGGCACGGTAGCCGTTTTCGTAGCGGAAGGTGTACGTTGCGCCGTGCGCGTCACAGATGCCGCGAATGATGCGCTCCATCCGCTGCGGCGCTTCAGCCCGCAGGTTCGGGTCGAAGCTGCGCACGGTGCCTTGCATCTCCACCGTGCCCGGGATGACGTTGTGTGTCGTGCCGCCGTGGAACTGGGTGACGGAGACGACGAGGTTGTCGAGCGGGTCGATGTTGCGCGAGACGATGTGCTGCAAGTTGGTGACGACTTGCGCCCCGATGGCGATCGAGTCGACCGTCTGCTGCGGGACGGCTGCGTGGCCGCCGACGCCGTGGATCGTGATCCAGAACGTGTCGGGCGCGGCCATCGTCGGGCCGTAGGAGATGCCGACTTTCCCGGTGTCCATCGACGACCAGAGATGCTGGCCGATCACCATGTCGACGCCTTCCATGACGCCGGCGTGGACCATGTCCTCCGCTCCGCCCGGCTGCACTTCTTCGGCGTGCTGGAACAGGAAGCGGATCTCGCCGTGGATCTCGTCTTGCAGTTCGGAGAGGATCTTCGCGGTGCCGAGCAGCATCGAGGTGTGGCCGTCGTGACCGCAGGCGTGCATGACGCCCGGATTTTTCGATTTGTATTCGAGGTCGTTCGCCTCTTCGATCGGCAGCGCGTCCATGTCGGCGCGGATGGCGAGGACTTTGCCCGGCTTGGCACCGATCAGGCGGGCCATGACGCTGTTTGGCGTCGGGCGGGACAGTTCGAGATTGTTGAACGTCTGCAGAGTTTCGTAGACGAACTGGGCAGTTTTTTCTTCATGGAAAGACAACTCGGGGTGTTGGTGCAGGTAGCGGCGCCAGGAGATGACCTGATCTTTGACGCTGTCCACCAGTTGGTTGACGTTGACTGTTTGCACGGGCAGACCCTCCATCTTTGTCGTTTCGATTGTCTGTTTCTGGTACATGTGTATGTGTCAAATTATAACGGCATCCGTTTATTTGGAATAGAGACAATCTTCTTAAAACGGTCGTCGTGGAGGTACAAGAGCGACGTGGCCGACACGTCGAGCGCGCCAAAGCCGGACAGCACGGCCTGACGGAGGCGCTCGGCCGCCTGCTCGCCGACCGGGAAGTTCTGGTGCGGATCGGTGCTTTCGATGGCGTAGGCCATGTCTTTGTGCAGGATGCTCATTTTGGAAAACACTTCGTCGTGGCGGCCGTCGATCATCTTCTGGCCTTTGTCTTTCAGGTTGCGGATGGCAAAGCCGGTCGCTTCCAGCGTGTCGACGACCTGCTGCAGGTCGAGCCCGAATCCTTGCGCCATGCCAACCGCTTCGCCAAGCGCTACGAGCATCGTGCCGGTGAACAAGTTGTACATGAGCTTGAACCGCGTGCCGGAGCCGGTCGGGCCGAAGTGAAACTGCTGGGAGGAGATCGCCGACAGCACCGGGCGGATCGTTTCAATCGCGTCAGGGTTGCCGCCGAGAAACAGGTTTAGCGTCCCCGCTTCCGCCCCGGCGCGGTTGCCGGTGGTCGGGCTGTCGATCGGGATCAGGCCCTGATCGAGCAGAGCATCGCGCCACGCTTCGATGCACGGGACGGACAAGGTCGAGCACTCCAGCCCGACCGTGCCCGGCGCAGCGCCGTGGATCGCGCCGTTTGGGCCAAACCAGACCGCCTGGTGCGCCGCATCATCGGTGATCACGGAAAGGATGAGATCAGTGCCTTGCGCCGCTTCGGCCGGTGTGGCGCAGATGACATCATTTTCTGTGGCGAGGTTCTGCACTGTCTGGAGCGTGCGGTTGTAGAGGCGGAGCGGAAAGCCTGCCTTTTGCAGATTTTTGATCATGCCCTGCCCCATCATCCCCGCTCCGAGAATCGCAACGGTTGGCAGCTTTTGCGTGTTCATGCAGAGATCACCCCTTTGCCGGAAGCAGGTCGTTGTAGAGATCCGGGATTTTGTCCTCGCCCGTCACTTGGCGACGCCACTGGCGGACATAGTCGCGGCGCAACAGGATCACCGTTTTCAACAGCTCGCGGAAGGCATCGTTGTGCAGGGTCAGATGCTCGCTCCACGTGTTGTCGGTCAGGATGTGCAGGTCGTCTTTGACAGCGATGAGATGCGTGGTGTCCATGCGGCGCAAGATGGTGGAAAAGAGCTGAAGGTACGCTTGCTGTCCCTCCCGCTCTTCGCCCAAGGAGAACATCAGGCAAAGCAGCGCGTAACGGTAGGACGGCAGAATATGCTGCGATTCCAGCGATCTTTGGTTCAGGCGCTCCAACATCTCCTCGGTCGAGACTTCCGTACCTTCGAAGCCAAGGTGGACGAGCATCGAAGACTTCAGAATCCTGATAATATCCAGCTCCGGAATCTCGACGGTGCCAAACAGTTCGCGCGCCTCGGTCAACGTGGCGATCGTTTCAGGATCTAAGATGTGCGCCAGACGCGGGTCGTGCCGTTTGTGGTAGACGCTGTAGTAGCCGATCACGCCGTCCTCTGCGCTGCGGAACTGGGTGCGCAGGCATTCGAGGATCAATTTGATGTAGTGGTAGCGCACTTCCGGACGGAAATACGCCCCTTTGCTCAGCCCGCTCCACTGCGGGTGCAGAAACGTGTTGGAGATCTGATGCACCATCACGTTAAACATCTGCGTCTTGTCAAAAGCGTCCCGGTTCACAGGCTCGACGCGGAACGACTCGTAGACCGGGAAGTTTTGCGCCAGACGGATGTCGCGGGAGAAGAAGCCGCTGGCATTGCTCAGGTCGGAAACGAGCGCCACCGTCGAGTTGAACTGCGGATGGTGCTGTTTCAGGTAGGACTCGAGGTTTTTCAGCCACGGGTCATTCTGATACTCCAGCGTGGTATGAACCACAAAGTCGATGTCGGAGAACAGGCGCAGTTCCCCGTCTTCCGTCCAGCGGACAGAAGGCTCTTGGCGGGCGAGCGATCCGCCGGTGTAGACGACGGCCGGGATGTTTTGCGCTTGGAACAGGCTGCGAATGATCTCGAAGTACTCGTGCAGAACATGGTTGAGTTCCGATTGGACGTCTTCGTTCAGGAAGACGGAGTTCTGGCATACGTTATGCGGTGCAGTCATGAGGGTCCCTCCTGGGATGAAATTTGTAAACTCTTTGCGGAAGTTTTACACAATTGACCTTGCTGGTTTATGTTGGTGTATAATTATAAACAAAATTAAACCTGTGAAAACATTTATACCAGCGGCGTTACTTAAAGTCAACTATAAAATCGGTCACTCGTCCCTCAATTCGAAACTAACGCCGCCCTGTGGTAAGATAATGGAAAGTTCTTGGAACGGAGAGGGGTCACACACCATGCTGGACGAGTCATTGCGGAAGTTGGCGGGGATGGAGCTGGAGAGCCTGTCTGACGCCGAGCTGTTGAAGCTGCATGCGCAGATGCTCCAGTGGCAAAGCCAGCTGCAGCACCTGGTCGACGACGTGGCCGGGCTGCGTGCTGAAAAGTGGTGGCAACAGCTGCCACAGGGCGATGCACGGACGATACGACTGTTGCTGAAGGGCGGACGCTTAACCGCCGAACTGCTGAAAAGCCTCCCTGCACTCTCCCACTTGATGCTGCTCGTCGACATCGAGAGTCCGGACGTGGTGCGGCTCTGGGCCCGCATGTCGCCGGAGCTGCGGGCAGAACGGATCGAGGAATTGCACACGGCGATCTCCCACACCGAAGTGCGCCGGACGACATCGCAGCGGGAAGACGCGGAGGAAAACCGCCTGCTCGCCTACGACGTGCTGGGACTGACGGCGAGCGCTTCGTGGGCGGATGTGAAAAAGAAGTATCGGGAGCTGGCCGCACACCACCACCCTGACCAAGGCGGCGATGCGGCCGTGTTCAAAGCGGTGCAGCGGGCATATCGGCTCTTAGAAGGACGGTATCTGTAAACGGGGAGGCTGAAACGGAGTGAACGAAGAGTTGAAGTTCGAGACGAGAGCAGTCCACGCGGGACGCACGGCCGACCCGGCAACAGGTGCGGTTGCGCAGCCGATCTATCTGTCGACGACGTTTGAACGGGAAGCGGACGGCAGCTTTCCGGCCGGGTATGTCTATTCGCGCAGCGCCAACCCCAACCGGGCGGCGTTGGAGACCTGTATGAGTTCATTAGAAGAGGGCGCGTCGGCCATCGCTTTTGCTTCCGGCTCGGCGGCGACGATGAGCGTATTCCAAGCCTTGTCCCCCGGCGCCCACGTGATCGCGCCGGAAGACGTGTATTATGGAACCAAACTGCAGCTCCAAGACATCTTCGCCCGCTGGGGGCTCCAAGCCAGCTTTATCGATATGAGCGATCTCGAAGCGCTGAAAGCCGCCTGCCGTCCGAACACGGAACTGGTCTGGATCGAGACGCCTTCCAATCCCCTGCTGAAAATCACCGACATCTCCGCCGTCGCTGCCATTGCCCATGAAGCGGGCGCACGCGTGGTTGTCGATAACACCTGGGCCACGCCGCTGCTCCAGTCGCCTTTTGAGCTGGGAGCCGATCTGATCATGCATTCCAGCACCAAGTACCTCGGCGGGCACAGCGACGTGCTGGGCGGTGTGCTGGTGGCGAAAGTCGAAGATGACTTCACTCGCAGCATCCGCGCCCTCCAAGGCGCAGGCGGTGCCGTGCCGTCACCCTTCGACTGCTGGCTGGTATTGCGCGGCATCCAGACCCTGCCCTGGCGCATGCGTGCCCACTCCGACAATGCGGGTCGCGTCGCTCAGTTTCTGCAGGAACATCCGCGCGTGGAACGCGTCTTTTACCCCGGCCTCCCCGAACATCCCGGGCATGAGATCGCAGCAGGCCAGATGAAAGGCTTCGGCGGCATGCTGTCCGTGCAGATCACAGGCGGTGCCGATGCTGCGATGAGCGTCGCGGCACGAGTCCAGATTTTCACCCGCGCCACATCGCTTGGCGGCACGGAAAGCCTGCTCGAACACCGCGCCTCAATCGAAGGGCCGGCCAGCAAAACGCCTCCCAATCTGCTCCGCGTGTCGGTCGGGCTGGAGCATGCGGACGACCTGATCGCCGATCTGGAACAAGCGCTGCGCTAAGCAAAAAGAACCTTGGCTACTGCCCAAGGTTCTTTTTTATGAAGCGGTGCGGCATCAGTTGCAACAGTCCGATCAGAATCCCGATGGCAAACGGACAGAGGCTTAACATCTGCACCGCCTGATGAGCGTCAAAAATCGCCGCAAACGTCGTCGCCAGCGCCATACCGGTGATCGTGCCGATCGAAGCGAGCGCCTGGTCGACCGAAAACACATCGGCCGTATCCCCTGTGCGTGCGGTCTCCTGCTGCACATAAGTCACCGAGGCATTATCCTCCAGCCCGTTGCCAATCCCCAGCAAAAAGACCATCGGGAGTGCTGCCCATAGCCTTTCCGAACCGCCGAAACTAAATACGCAAAGCGACGCCATGATCATCGCGCCGGAGTACACCCGCAGCGGCGCAAACTTTTTCTGCAAATTCGGCCCCAGCAGCGTCCCCAGCATCAAGCCCCCGCCCAGCGCCGACATGATGTAGCCGTACGCGATCTCCGCATCGGGATACAAGTCTTCCGCCAGCACCGGAAACAAAGCATTCAGCGCCCCGCCGTAGCCGAGGTTGGAGATGCAGGTGCCAAGCAGCAGGAAAAAGAGCATCTTGCGGCTCCACAGATTTTGCAAGATCGCAAACTGCTGCCGCCACGTGCGTTTCGGTTCGTTCTCCCCTTCCACCGACTTCTGTTTCACCGGCTGTACCTTGATCCGCATCAGCATCAGGGCAGACACCAGAAACGTCAGCGCACTAAACACAATCCCCGCCTCTATCCCGAAAAACGCAAACGCCACCCCGCCGATCGCCGGACCGATCAGCATCATCAATTGGTTGGCCACGCCGATGTACGAGTTCGCCCGCGCCAGCACTTCCTGCGGCACCAGCGACGGAATCAGCGCAAACTTCCCCGGATTAAAAAACGCCGTCGCCGACGAGATCACAATCGTCAGCAGATACATCGCCAAGGGCGTATCGGTCAACAAAAACCCCAGCATCGCCACCGCCCGCACCAGATCGGACTCGATCATCACCCGCAGCAAGGAGCGCTGCCCGATCACTTTCCCGACCAATGGAGCCAACAGGATCAGCGGAAGCAGCCGGCAGGAGATCAAGATCCCCACCGCCACCGGGTCTGCTGTCATCTGGTACACCAAGAGCGGGATCAAAATATAACTCGACCATGTCCCCAACGCCGTGATCAACTGCCCGCCAAACAGCCACGCAAACCCTCTGTTTTGAAAAGGAATCCGCCATTCCGCCTGCATGTGCCTCACCCCACAGATTTGATATGCATCTAATTCGAACAACATCTAATTAGATAATATTCAAATCCCCTCTCTCTGTCAATTCCCACCAGCAAAGAAAATCTGTTCAGGGAATCCCCCGACCATTTCGGGGAATCTCCCGATATCGAATCTCCCTCCCGCCTCCTATACTGAAGACATCAAAGAAAACAACAACGGGAGGCTACACACTATGTTCTGCTACCAATGTGAACAAACGGCAAAAGGCGGTTGCAAAGTCATCGGCGTCTGCGGCAAAAACGAAGAGATCGCATCGCTGCAAGACACGATGATTTTTGCGCTGAAAGGCATCGCGGCATACGCAACACATGCCCGCCAGCTCGGCTACTATGATGAAGAGGTCAACCGCATCACCCATGAAGCGCTGTACATGACCTTGACCAACTCCAACTTCAACCTGCAAGAGCACATCGACATGGCGATGAAAGTTGGCTCTGCGGCGATCCGCGTGATGGAAATGCTCGATGAAGCGCACACCAAACACTTCGGCATTCCGCAGCCGGTCACCGTCTCGCAAAACAAGATCGAAGGCCACGCCATCGTCGTCACCGGCCACAACCTCTATGCACTCGAAGAACTGCTCAAGCAGACTGCAGGCAAAGGCATCAACATCTACACCCACTCGGAAATGCTGCCCGCGCACGGTTATCCGGCGCTGAAACAATACACCCACCTGAAAGGCAACATCGGCAAAGCCTGGCACGACCAACGCCGACTGTTCGAAGAATTCCCCGGCGCGATCCTTGCAACCACGAACTGTGTCATGCCGATCCGCGGCACCTATGCAGACCGCTTCTTCTCGTATGAAGTGGCCGGCTTGGAGAACGTTGCAAAGATTGAGAACGATGACTTCTCTCCCCTGATTGAAAAAGCGCTCTCTCTCGCACCGGCGGAAATCGATTCTGACCTCACTCTGACAACCGGTTTCCATCATGAAACTGTGATCGGTCTCGCCCCGGAGATCATCGAAGCGGTCAAAGCTGGCAAGATCAGACGCTTCTTTGTCATCGCAGGCTGTGACGCACCGGGCCCGGGCGGCAACTACTATCGGGAACTGGCGCAAAGCCTCCCGCACGACACGGTCATTCTGACCACCTCCTGCGGCAAGTTCCGCTTTAACGACATCGATTTCGGCACCATCGACGGCACCATCCCGCGCTACATCGACCTCGGCCAATGCAACAACTCGGTCTCGACCGTGAAAATTGCCCTCGCCCTCTCCGATGCATTCGGCGTGCCGGTCAACGAACTGCCAGTCTCGATCGTGCTCTCCTGGTTTGAGCAAAAAGCGGTCGCCATTCTCCTCGGCCTCTTCTCGCTGGGCATCCAAGATGTCCGCATCGGTCCTAAGCCGCCGGAGTTCATCTCCGAAGGCGTGATGAACGTGCTGGTCGAAAACTTTGGCTTAAAACTTGTGACCACTCCGGAGCAAGACCTGCTGGAAATGCTCCCGATGGTCCAGTAAAAATAAACCACTTTCCTCTTTCCACAAAAAACCCCGCCACTCACTGTGGCGGGGTTTTGCTGTCCGTTATTTCCCGATCTTTTTCATCGCCGCATCCAGCAGCACCGCTACCCCGGCGCGCTGAGCCTGATCTTTCGGCAGGAACGGCTTGTCTCCAAACGCATCGACGATCAGGCCTTGCTTGATCGCCAGATGCACATCTTTTTCCGCCCATGAGCTTGGCGCGTTTTGCATCCAGAGGTCCTTTTGCGTGGCTGCCACGCCGTTTTTGGCGAGGACGCGGGCGAGAATCGCGATGACCTGCTCTTCGGTGACCGGGTCGTTGCCGCCAAATTGCGTCGCAGAATAGCCGGCCATATAGCCTGCGCTGACCACCGAACCGGCAAAGCTGTCATACCACGAACCTTTAGCATCGCTGAACGTATGCTTGCCTGCAGGCAGCGCAAACGCTTGGGTCAGCACCGCCGCCAGCTCGGCGCGGGTCATCGTTTTGCTGGGGTTAAAGAAGCGCGACGTGCCGACAACTTCGCCGCTCATCACGCCTTTTTGTTTTAAGTTGGCAATCGCCTGATAGGCATAGTTATCGTTAAATACGTCGACATAACCGGACGTGGTGACAGAAGAAGCGTCACGCTTGCGCACGATCACCGCATTGGGAACTTCCCGGCCCGGCGTGGTCAGATAGCTGCCGTTCGCATACAATCCTGCCGTCGCGCCACTGTCCATGCCGACGGCGTGCGTCATCTTCAGCGCTTTGGCCACATCGGCCAATTCATAGACCGAGACGTTCGGCACGGTGGCAAAGACGAGACGGTTGTCAGAACGCCAGCCGATAAAGGTGCGGGTCGAGCGGGAGGTGCGCGACGTCTGTTTCGGGTCGGTAAACTTCTCAGCAGCCGGATCGACCACCACCGCGCCGCCCGAGACGAGCAGCGGACCGCCGCCCATCATGTTGCCGATCGCATCGACGTTCATCGGTTTGCCCGACGAGCTGCGATAGGTGATCTTGTACGACGCCTTCTCACCGACGCTAAACGCATTGGCCGAAGACAAGACGTTGGCGCCAAAATGCACAAGATAGCCGTTCGAAGGAATCGCCGTGTCGCCATTTACGATCTTGCTGACGACGCCGTTTTGCACGACCACCGTTTTGCCGCTCGCTGGCAGCGCGCGTTTCTTCGCGTCCGGCGTCAGGATCGAAATCGCGCTGGCGTTGTCGTAGTAGTGGTTGATGCCCCACGCCGTCCAGTTGTTCGGCCAGCTCCACGAGCCGCCGGTGCTGCCTTCGATCGACGGATACATCCGGCCGAAAAACGGCTTGTTCAGCGCATTGATGCCAAACACCGCGCCGAAACTGCCGTTGTGCATAAACTTCCCGTTCGTGCGCACCACCGTCAGCGGCTGGCCGTCCGAATAAGCGTTGAAATAGCCGCCGTTGATCGCGGCAAACGCGCCGTTGCGCTGGGCGAGCGCAGCCAAAGGTTCGGTCTCGCCAACTTTGTTCTCCGACGAGACCGCTTTGACCTCGAGGTTGGGATCGTTCAGGTTGATATACACGAGCTGGACCGTCCGCCCCAGCACCGTCTGCGTGCTGGGCGCGACCCCGGCATACGCAGCCTGTGCTGCTGTCGGCACGCCTGCGACGATCAGAGCTGCCAACAGTGCCGCCGCCACTTTTTGTTTCATGTTGCACCTCCAAAATGTTACCCCTTGCCCGTACTCTTTTCGCCGCCCGCCGCCAAAGCCCTGCTATCCGTTCAGCTCGGCGCGCAGCCCGTTGCGGCGGCGGCTGAGGTCGATGAACTCGCGGTCCAGCTCCCCCTTTTTCACCGCATCCAGCACGGTGCTCAGCTCCCAGGACAGCTGCGCCAAACGGGTCTCAATCTGCAAAATTTCATCTTTCAGGAGCTGCTTGTTCTGCTTCTGTTCTTTCTTGCCCTTGCCCGGCTGCTTTGGCGACTTCTGCTCCTGCTGACGCTCCCAATACTCTTTGAAGCCGTACGGGTGCACAGTCAGTTTGCCGTCGCGCAGCTCCCAGACTTTGTTGGTCAGCTTTTCGAGGAAATAGCGGTCGTGTGACGCGCAGATCACCGCGCCCGGATAGTCGGAGAGCGCTTCCTCCACTTTTTCTCGCGTTACGATGTCCAAGTGATTGGACGGCTCGTCGAGCACCAGCGTGTTCGTGCGCGAGAGGATCAGCTTGACGAACACATAACGCACGCGCTCGCCATAGCTCAGCGTGGACAGCTTGCGGAACACTTCGTCATCCCGGAACAGGAAACTGCCGAGGAAGATGCGTGCCGTGGTGCGGTCCATCCCGTCGAGCTGGAGCAGGTCGTCGAGCAGGCTGCGCTCCAGATTCAAAGTGGCAAAGACTTGGTCAAAATACCCCAAGTTCGCCGTCGGCGTGACCCGGAGCTGACCCTCCTGCGGTGCCAGCTCGCCAGTGAACATTTTCAAAAGCGTGGTCTTGCCGGCGCCATTTGGGCCGATCAGCGCGATCCGGTCCTGTTTTTCCACTTCAAAATTCACATCGGTCAGCAAGCGGCGCTCCTCGTAGCCAAACGAGATCTCTTCACCGCGCACCAGCACCGGGCGCTCCGCTTCCTCGATGTCGAGAAAGCGGACTTTGGCAACGAGACGCTGTTCCGGCTTCTCCTCCGGCTCCATGTCGTCGAGGCGGCGCTGCATCGCTTTGACGGTGCTGTGCGTTTTTAAAACGCGGGCCTGGTCGATCGCTTTGAGGTGGCGGGCGAAAGAGTCGGTCGCTTTGCGCCCTTTGGCCCCTTTGGCTGCCCATTGCTGTTTGCGGGTGATCGCTTCTTCGAGGCGGCCTTTTTCTTTCAGGTATTCGCTGTACTCCTGCTCGATGCGCTCCCGTTCGCTTTCCACCCAGGCGGCATAGTGGGTGTAGTTGCCGGGGAACGCGGTCAGCTTGCCTTTTTTCAGCTCCCAGGTGGTGTTCGTCACTTCGTCGAGGAAGCGGCGGTCATGGGAGATGACGACCAAGGCGACTTTGAGCTTCTTCAGCGTTTTCTCCAGCCAGCGCACCGCGTCGAGATCGAGGTGGTTGGTCGGCTCGTCGAGCAAGAGCAGCTCTGGACGAACGCTGAGCGCGGCGAGCAGCGCGATCTTGGTCTGCTCCCCGCCGCTCAAGCTCTCCACCGGGCGCTCCCAGACATGGTCGCCGACGCCAAGCTCCTTGGCGATCTCCAGATTGGGCAGAACGTCCTGACGGGCGAACCAGTCGGTCACTTTCAGGCTCCCGTCCCCTTCCATCGACTGCGGGATATAGCCGGTGATGCAGGAGGTGAGCAAGGTGCCGCTCTCCGGCTCGTCAACGCCGGCCAGCATGCGCATCAGCGTCGACTTCCCTTCCCCGTTTGGCCCGATCAGGCCGATGCGGTCCCCGCTGCGAATCTCCAGATCCACGTGTTGAATCAATTCCTTTGTACCGATCGACTGGTACAACTCATGTGCTTGTAAAAGTACCATCATAAGTGTAGGTCACTCCCTGTTTTGCAAATTTGACAACAGAGCCCTACATACAAAAAAACCGTGGGTGCAGATGCGCCCACGGCAAAACAGACAGATTCCCGGTCAAGGCGAATCGGTTTGTCGGCACATGGTTCACTCTGCGAGTCTCGGAAAGCAGACAGACTGCTCCCTTACCCGCCGCCTGCCGTTTGGCAGGCCGCGTTTGCATTCTACACCCTATGTTCCTAGATGCGGGGCATTTAGAATACAAACAAAGTGTCCATGTCCGTAAAACCAATCCACCTTTCAGTTCAGTTAATTTGAGGATACCAGACCGGCCTGCTTTTTTGCAAGCCTGGTTTTGATGGCAGACGCGAGAATCATCACGACACCCGCTGTGCCGATCCCGCCCAGCGTCCACATCGGGTCGGACAGGTTGTCGCCTGCGCCAAAATACAGAATGTCGCGCAGCCCGTCGACGCTGAAGCGCAGCGGGAGCCAGGAGTACAGCCAGTCTTGGGTGATCAGCGGCAGCATCTCTTTGGGCAGGCTGAGCACCGGTGCGCCAAAGAAGAAGACCAGCACCAACAGCGGCATGCCGCCCAGACCGATCCACGACAGCAAGGTCGTCTGCAGCAGGAAGAAGCAGTAGCCTGCAAACATCATAAACAAAGCGACCTGCCAGAAGTCGGGCAGCTCCAGTCCCAAAATGCCGGTCGTGATGCCCAGCACCGTCAACACGCCAACGGCGATCACTGCGATCCCGGCGATCATCTGGCCGAGCAGCACGGCCACACGGTTTTTGCCGTGCGCGTTTTTCGATGCGGCGAGGAACATCATCACCGCGCCGATCATCGAGCAGAACCAGGTCAGCTGGGTCAGCACGGCCGGCGCATTGCCGTTGGCGCTGTTGCTGCCGACCGGGTGCAAAGGCGTGCTGGTCAGTTTGACCGGCGCTGCCAGCACGCTGGCCAGCTCCGTGGACAGCATGTTGCCGCGTTGTTTGACAACGGCCAGCGTCTGTTCGCGCAGCTGAGTGTTCACGCCGGCTACGATCTTTTCAATCACGCCGCTGGCCAGATTGGCTGCGGTGAGGCTTTTGCCTTGGTTGACGTACAGTGTGACTTCCGCCTGTTTCGGTGCGGGCGATTGCAGAGTTGCAAGCTGTGCGCTGAGCTCTTGCGGCAGCACGACCGCCGCGTAGTACTCTTCCTTGGCGAGCGCATCCAGCGCCGCCTGCTCACTGTCCAGCACCGTCCATTTCAGCGGCGTTTCGATGCCTTGGATCTTCTCGGCGATCATCGGCCCCAATTGGCCTGCATCTGCGACGACAAGCGCCACCGGCAGATCTTTTGGCGTCGGGCTGACCGTCGAGCCCATGTTGGCAAACGCCATGATCGTGCCGACCAGCAGCACGACTCCTAAGCCGATCAGGAAAAACTTTTGTTGAAACACATGTAAGAAGCTTTTCATAACGTTCTCCCCCTGTACCACTTATTCGACATGATGTTGATTAGTAGACCCTATGTTGAGTATCCTAAGAGCAAAAGGGTGAAGAAGCAAGCAACAACTTCCTCCTCAGTGTCGAGTAATCAACATCGAGCGGATTTTTGTCGATTATCCCCTACAACTTCAGCAAGGAGCTATCTCATGTCGAGTGAAAAAAAGATCGATCCGCGCATCAAACGCTCCCGCCTGCTGCTGCGCGATGCCCTCGTCTCGCTGATCGATGAGAAAGGTTATGAAAAAGTCACCGTGCAGGAGATCGCCGAGCGCGCCGGGCTGAACCGGGCGACGTTTTATCTGCATTACAAAGACAAGCAGGACCTGCTCGACCAAAGCACCGATGAGCTGTTGACCGAGCTGATGCAAGGCATTCAGATTACAGAAGAAGCGATCTTGAACGCCAATCCGCCGCCGCACATCGTGCATTTTTTTGAACAGATCGCCGCCCATGCTCCCTTTTTCCAAGTGATGCTGGTCAAAAAAGGCGACCTGAATTTTTCCAACCGCCTGATGGAGGAGTTCCAGACCAAGTTCCGCAAAGGCATGAAGTCGCTGGTTGCTTCGGAAGACCAGTTGCTGGTGCCAAAAGACATCGCGATCCAGTACATCACGTCGGCGATCATCGGCGTTTTGACATGGTGGCTGAAACACGACATGCCCTACACGCCGAAATACCTCGTCACCCACCTCTTCCATCTCGCCCGCCACGGCCCGATGCGCAGTATCGGCATCCTGCCGGTAGAAAAAGACACTCCCCGCTAAAGGGAGTGTCTTTTTTTGTTATCGCTTGGCCAGTCCAAACGCCTCCGCGAGCAGTTCATAAGAGCGTCTGCGCGCTTGATGCGAATGAATCATCGTGTTAATCATCACTTCATCAGCATCCGTTTGCTCGACGAGGTGCAAGATGCGCTCTTTCACCCGCTCCGGCGTGCCGACAAACAGGCGCGAGCGGAACGAGCCGATGAACAGGCGGTCGTCGGAGCTGTACTCGTAGGCCATCGCCTCTTCCGGGCTTGGCAGCAGGCCCGGTTTGCCGCTGACGAGGCGCAGGAAGGTCAGGTCGAGCGACTTGGCGTGATGCTCCGCCTCTTCTTCCGTTTCCGCGCAGATCACCGAGACGGTCAGCAGCGAGCGCGGTTCTTGCAGCCACTGTGACGGCTTGAACTCATTGCGGTACGCCTGCATCGCCGGGATCGCGTCGTGGTCGTTGATATGGTGCGCGAAGGCGAAGCTGAGCCCGACTTTTGCGGCCAGCACGGCGCTGAAGTCGCTCGATCCGAGCAGCCAGACCGGAGGCAGCTCCACGTCGGTCGGCACCGCTTTGATGTTGCGGTAGGGATGATCGTCCGGGAACTCGCCGCTGCCAAACGACAACAGTTCGATCAACTGCTCCGGAAAGTCCTGTCCGATATCGGTCTTAGATTTGCGCAGCGCCTGCGCCGTCCACGGGTCGGTGCCCGGCGCCCGCCCCAGCCCGAGGTCGATGCGGTCGGGGAACAAGGCGTTGAGCAGTTTGAAATTCTCGGCGACTTTCAGCGGCGCGTGGTTCGGCAGCATCACGCCGCCGGAGCCGACGCGCAGGTGTTTCGTTTCGCGCGCCACTTGTCCGATCATGATGTCCGGCGCGGTCGAAGCGATGCCCGGCATGTTGTGATGTTCGGCCAGCCAGTAGCGCTCATAACCAAGCTGATCGCAGAGCCGGGCCAGGTCGAGCGTGTTTTGCACAGCATCTGACGCGGTGGAGCCCGAGACGCGCGGACAGAGGTCAAGCACAGAAAGCGTCAATCCCATATGGTGGTCCCTCCCAACAGTTCCTCAAAGTAATCTGCTTTTTGCAGCGCCGATTCATACCCGTCCGTCCCGTCCTCGACATGCCACCACGCCGACAAGACCATGTGGGCGAATCCCCAGGCGGTCACCCGGCCCTTATCGAGGCCGGTCTGGGCGCAGATGCGGTCGATGCGCTTTTTCAACTGCTCCTTGTCTCGCAGGTAGTTCAGCAAAAAGGGGATCGGCTCATAACACGGGTCGCCGATCACGCCTTTCGGGTCGATCGCCACCCAGCCATCCTCTGCCGATAGCAGGTTATCATGGTGCAGATCGCCGTGGAGCAGCGTGGTGACAGCGGTCGTTTCGTTCAAGCGGCGGTGAATGCGCTGCGCTTTGGCGATCCGCTCCGCAGGCATCGCGTCTGGCTTGATCCGCTGCAGCCCCTGCCCCCAGTCGGCAAGGGTGGGAAAATCGGCCGGAGACGCGTTGATCGGCTTTTGCTTCTGCAACACACCGCAGAAGATCTCGACTGCCTGCTCCTCCTGCACCCCGCTCAACGGACGGCCCGGGCGGACTTTTTCGAGCAGCATCACGCCAAGGTCGGCATCCCCGTCGAGCAGGCGCACATAGCCCTGCCCGTCATGCAGCCTGAGCGCGTGCATCTCCGTGCGCAGTTCTTTGTTCGGTACGCTCAGCTTGACCACAATCTCTTCCCCGCTCTTGCTCTCAGCGGCCAGCACGACGTTGTAGGGGAGGTTTTCATACGGCGCCAGGATGCGGATGGCAAAACGGCGCTCGATCTCCGTCAGCGTGTCCGGGAACTCGGCCAGCCATTTCGCGCCGCGTTCGCCGTGGACAGCACGGATCGTCCGTTGCAACTTGTCAGGAATCATACGATGCTTCCTCCTCAGGCACCGGCGGCTATAGGACCTCCGGATTGGCGATGTTTTGCGGCGCTCCTTTTTGGAAAAAGCTCGCGATATTTTCGATCGAGCCGTTGAGAAAGCTCTCGAACGTGTTATCCGTCTTCCAGCCGATATGCGGCGACAGGATCACATTTTCCAGTTGCAGGAGCGGGTGGTTCGGGTCGGGCGGTTCCTGAGTCAGCACATCCAGACCGGCCCCGGCGATCTGCCCGTTTTGCAGCGCCGTGACCAGCGCCGTTTCGTCGAGCAGTTCCCCGCGTGACGTGTTGATCAGATAAGCGTCTTGGCGCATGATGGCAAAATGCTCCGCGCGCAACAGCCGCTTCGTCTCCGGCACGAGACGGACGTGGAGCGTCACGAACTGGCTCTGTTTTAACAGCTCTTCCAGCGTTGCGGCATAGCCAACTCCCTGCGCATCAGCACGCTCTTGGGTCAAGCGCGGTCCCCAGGCGATGACGTTCATGCCAAATGCCTTGGCGACACCCGCGACGCGCTGCCCGATTTTGCCGAGGCCGATGATGCCAAGCGTCTTCCCGGCGAGATTGCGCCCGATGCTGACCGGCCATGCGCCGCCCTGTACTTGTTGATGCAGGCGCGGCAAGTCGCGGCTCAAAGCGAGCAGAAACGCAAACGTCAGCTCAGTCACAGCGGCTGTCGACCCGCCCGGCGTGGTGGCGAGCGGAATTTTCCGGAGGTTCACTTCCGCCAGATCGACATGCGCCAGTCCCGTGCCGGTCTGGGCGATCAGTTTGATGTTCTTCATGCTGTCGAGCAGTTCCGCGGTCAAAGAGGTTCGCTCCCGCATCAGGATGACGGCGTCGGCGTCACAGAGCCGCTCTTTCAAAACATCCGGCGTCGGCTGATCGTGATAGACAGCAACTTCTGAAAAAGCCCGCAAGCGTTCCAGCTCAACGGCGCCACTCTCCGAGGCATGCTCCCAATCGTCCAAAATCACAGTTTTCATCGTGGGTTCCCCTCTTCCAAATAGTACCTCCATTCTATCACTCGCCCCGTCAGCCATGTATACTTGGTTACCGATTGAATACTAATCTGAATCTACAGCGCCGCTTTGGCGCTGCTTTGCCATTTCGTTACATTAGTTTATACTTATAACAAAATTGATATGGAGGTATAGTTACTTGAACACAGGGCATTACGCAGGTTTTTGGCTTCGATTTATTGCGGTTTTCCTTGACGGGCTGGTGGTCTCAGGTTTTACCACCATCTTAGGCAAAATAACGTTTGGAGTGGGTATCAAGTTCGAAGGACTTATCGGAGAGGTTTTCCTGAATATAATGTCATTTGCGATTCCATGGTTATATTTTGCCTTTATGGAAAGCTCCGTGTTACAAGGTACACTTGGCAAGAAGATCTTAGGCTTGGCCGTGGTTGATCTTCATGGGAATCGGATCTCACTCGGAAAGGCCACAGTCCGGCATTTCAGCAAGATATTATCTTTTGCAACCTTGCTGATCGGTTTCATAATGATCGGAGTCACCTCTCAAAAACAAGGTTTGCACGATAAACTGGCAAACTGCCTCGTGCTGAGAGGCAGATGGGGCATCCAAAGCCATTCTCCTAAATCAAGCATCTAGAAACAAGAACCCCCCTGTTTGCAGGGGGGTTCTCTGTCTATTCTATGTAGCTCGTAAGCGTTTTTCCAATTAGTACTGGTAGTTCAGATCCCACTGCATGCCGTACTTGTCGACCAGCTTGCTGTATTTCGCGCCCCAGAACGTCTTGTCGAGCGGAACGTGAACGGTGCCGCCTGCAGACAGTTTGGCGAACGCTGCGTCGATCGCTTCTTCGCTTTCAAATTCGAGGGTCAGGCTGACTTGGTCGCCTTTGTTCACGTCACGGTCAACATCGGAGAAGTACAGGAAGGTGTCTTGGATCTGCAAGCGTCCGTGCAGCACCTTGTCGGCAAAACCTTCCGGAACCTGCATGCCCGGCGCTTCGCTGTAGCGGCCGAGTTGCGTCACTTCGCCGTTCAGGGCGTCAGCATAAAACTTCATCGCTTCTTCTGCCTGTCCGTGAAAGGACAGATACGGAATCAATTTCATTGAGAGATCCTCCTTAGATTACGATTGCTTCTCTTTCCCATTGTACAGATTGACCCCAATCGCTGCCAGCTTATCCGGGTTGCGCATGAGATAAATGTTCTGCATCCGACCCGCTTTTTGGCGGAAACAAAGCGTGGTGTGCACCTGGCCGCCCGTGAGGAACAGCAGGCCCGGCTGGCCGTTGATCGTGACCAGTTCCACCGAAGAGTCTGGGCCGGACTTGGCGGCGACTCCCTGCAGGAAGGCCAGCACATGCGGAGCGGAAACGATGGGTCGAATCGCAGCGGTCGCTTTCCCTCCGCCATCCGAGTACAGCGTGACATCGGCAGACAGCAGCTCCAGCAACTGGTCCACATCTCCGGCAGCAAACGCGGCGAGAAACCGATTGAGCGTCGCCAAATCCTGGTGGTAATCGGCACGGGCGTCTGCCAGTTGCGGCCCGAGTTTGATTTTGATGCGTGAGTAAATTTTGCGGCAGTTCGCTTCCCCTTTTGCCACATGCTCGGAGATCTCCGCATAGCTGTACTGATACGCTTCCCGCAGCACGAAGATCGCCCGCTCCTCCGGGGACAGCGTCTCCATCAGCATCAGATAGGCGGTCGACAGATCATCCCGCCGCAACAGTTCGTACAGCGGTTCGTCAACCTCCTGCTCCTCGCGCAGCACGACCGGCTCCGGCAGCCAGGTGCCGACATACACTTCGCGGCGGTGTTTAGCCGAGCGCAGCAGGTCGAGGCAGCGATTGGTCGCCATTTTGCAGAGATAGGCCTGCACATTGCTGACCTGCTCTTTCCGCTCCTCCCCAACCCCGGCAAAGGCAAGAAACGTCCCCTGCACCACGTCCTCCGCGTCCATCACCGAACCCAGCATGCGGTAGGCCAGCGTGAACAAGAGCGGCCGATATTCCATATAGAGCTCTTGCGTTTCGATCCGAACCCCCTCCTGATTCCTGCGTTACTCGCGGAGCAGCCGGTGCGCCATCTCCTTCCCGCTGACGATGGCAGCATCGGCAAGCAACGCATCATTGACGACCCAATCCCCGGCGAGGTACAGACCGGGGATGTCAGACACGACCGTCTCCGGCTGCTTGGCACGGCGCGCCTCTGTGACGCGCTCCACCGTTGGCAGTCCATTGGTGACGGCGATGCGCGGCAGATAGCGGGATGTGACCAGTTCGCTCTGCCAGCCCGGTTGCAAGAGGTCAAGGAAGCTCTCCAACTCCTTCCGATGCTGCTCCGGGCTGGCCGTTTCTTGCGGGCTGTGATATTTGAAAAGATGCAAAACGGCATGGTCACTCTCCCGCGACAGGCGTGCCGTATGCGAATGGTTCGAGTAGTAATAGGGCAGTTCGAGATGCAGGGCAAAATTGGCGTTCGGATTTGGCAAACGCCGAACGACCACATCCAAAGCCGACCCGTAAACAGGCGTGATCCGGCTACAGAGCTTCCCGAGATGCGAATCCGGTTCCGCTCCGGTGAGCTGTGCGGTCACCTGCGGGCTGAGCGTCGACAGCACAGCGCCGGTGGCAATCTCCGTGCCGTCTGCGAGCTGCACCGTCATCTCCGGGCGAGTTCCTTTGATCGCGGTGACCTTTTGCCCGGTCTGGATGGCAGCGCCTGCTTCTTGCGCCCGTTCGCCCAGCGCCTGCACCATCGTCTTCCAGCCTTCATGAACGTAATACACCCCGCCCATCGCCAACTGGTACTGGCGAATCACTGCGCCTGCGCTGACCTGCGCCGGAGCGTTGGAATAGGTGCTGAGCCGGGCAAGGGTGAGGAAAAAGCTCCGTGCGTTTTTCCCTTTCAGTTCGCCATGCAGCCACTCTTGCAGCGTGAGTCCTTCGACCGTTTGCGGATCGAGCTTGAGGATGCGGGTGAGGAAGCCGGCCAGTTCTGCCTTTTCTGCGATCGAAAAGCAGCCCGACGTCAGCAAGCGCAATGCGGATACAGGCAGATTGTGCACCTTTTGCTGCGGCCCCGCGACCAGCAGACCGGCGAGTTTGACCTGGCCTGCATCTGGTGTCACGCCAAGCTCGTGCAGGGTCTTCAGCCCGGCTCCCTTTTTGTACAACCCATGCGGGCCGATATTTAACAAGCTGCCCTGCTTCTCATCTGTCGCCGCCCGGCCGCCCAAGCGTGCGCTCTGTTCCAGCAGCAAAACCTGTTTTCCTGCCTTGGCCAGATACACCGCTGCCGTCAATCCGGCCAGCCCGCCGCCAATGATCGTGACATCCCAACGCTTCGTCTCCATCGAAAAACGCCCCCTGTTTTGAGTATCTACCCTCAAGACGAGACAGCGCTGCGATTTGTGACATCATGAATTATTTGGTTGGTGCGTTGGGGTCGGAAGTAAAGTCTGCAATGGCGTCGCCGAGTTTGAAATCTTTTCTCATCGATCTGATATAGACCACGTCTTCATCCGGATACACGCAGATATCCTCCTTCGTCTGCAAACCGCAGTCGAGAATCTCCAGCACGTCCGTCCCGGTGTTGATGAACTGGTGGGCGATTCCTTTGCCTGCCGGTTTGGCGATAAAGTCGCCTTGTTTGACCTGATGCTCCTCGTCATTGAGGCGCAAGGTGCCATTGCCTTTCAGGATCATGAAGAACTCTTCCTGCTCGGAATGCGAGTGGAATTTGGTGCTCTTGGCGCCCGGCTCGACATAGTCAATGTTCACGTACAATTTTTCGCTGCCCGCCGCCTGCCCCAGATAGAGCGTCCGCATCGGCCCCAAGGTATCGTCTGTCCCATCCGGCATGTTGCTCAGATTGTGAATTTTCGTCATTTCATACCCTCCGTTCTGGAATTTATTACTAGAGTTCGGGCTAACTTCTTGAATTCCTTTTTTCCCCCGCAAAGGCATGAAAAAAGGGCTCGTCCTGCCCCGTTCCATGCGCTACAATCAAGTTCGGGAAAGGGGAGTTCTTGACCTTGAATCGGTTTACCACCGGCGTGCTTCTTATGTGTCTTTCTGCAACAGGATTTGCCGTGATGCCGATCCTTGCCGTCTTCGCCCATGAAGGCGGCGCGAACATCGCCACGACATTGTTTCTGCGCTTCGCATTCGCAGGCGTCTTTTTCTATCTCTGTTTGCGCTGGAACAAACGCTTCCAAGTTTCGATTACCAAAAAACAATGGGCCGCGCTGTTCCTTTGCGGCGGCGTGATCTACGCCTTGATCTCCACGCTATATTTTGCGTCGCTGAACTACATCTCCGGCTCGCTTGCCACGCTGATGCTCTACACCTATCCGATCTTTGTGGTGATCTTGAGCGGGCTGATTGAAAAAGAAGTCTTTCCGCGCAAAGTCATCTTTTCGATCCTGCTCGCGTTTGCCGGCATGACCCTCGTGATCGGCGCCTCCTATGGTGCGATCAACACGGTTGGCCTGCTGCTGGCGATCTCCGCGTCGGTCGGGTACGCGATCCACATCGTCTTGATGAACCGCGTGGTGAAACAGCTGCCTGCCTTCCTGACCACAGGACTGGTCATCTTGTTCACCGCACTCGTCCAGCTGATGATCGGACTGACCACCGGCTCGCTCGATTTTCATTTCGATACCATGGCCTGGGCCTCGATCCTCGGCCTGACCGCCGCCTCGACGATCTTGGCGCTGCTGACCTTTTTCGCCGGCCTGCAGCTGGTCGGGTCGACCAACGCTTCGATGCTCAGCATGCTGGAGCCGATCCTGACGATCGTCTTGTCGGTGATCATCCTCGATGAGTCCTTCACGCTCCTGCAAATGATCGGCACCCTCATCGTGCTGTTTGGCGCCTTTGTTGTCGTGCGCAATCAATCAACAAAAAGGGAAATCGCGTCCTCGTAACAGGATGCGATTTCCCTTTTTTCTTACTCGCCGCGCAGCAGCGCGATGTCGTCCACATAGACGGACGGCTGGGTGCCGTTTGTCGTGCCGGCGATCAGCAAGCCGTCAAACAGCCCGTTCGGGAGCTGCAAGTCGGCGAGGTTCAGCTCCACCTTCGTCCAGGTGTCTGCTGCCGGGCTGCCGGTCGGAAGCAGTTCCGAGAACGATTTTTCCGCCACCGATACGCCGCCTGCCATCAGGACGAGCTTCAACTGTTGCCCGCCGGTGCTGCCGCCGTTGATCCAGAAGCGCAGCGTGCGGTACTCCGAGGTCGATGCGACGCGGTCTTTGTAAAAATACAGCCCGAGGTCGCGGTTCGGAGTCATCTGCACGGCGTGAATGCCGGTATGCGCGTATGCAGTCTGGTTGACGTCATGTTCCACCCACGAGTAGTTCACAAAGTCCGGGCGGTTCAAATAGTCATCGTATACGGTCAGCCCGTTTGTGACCGTTTCGATCGGTGTCACCGATGCTTTGTTGATCAGCGCGATGTCGTCAAAATACACGGCAGGCTGCAGGCCATCCGTCGTGCCGCGAATCAAGATGCCGTCGAAAATGCCGTTCGGAATCTCCAGATCGGCCAGATTCAGCTCCACTTTCGTCCATTGGTTCGCCGGAATGCCGCCCGGAATGAGGTCGGCAAACGACTTGGTCGCCACCGGAACGCCGCCAGCCTGAATCACCAGGTTCAGTGCTTGTCCGCCCACTTCGCCGCCATGCACCCATACTTGCAGCGTGTCATATTGGGAGACAAATGCGACGCGGCTTTTGTACAAGTAAACGCCGCTGTCCCGATCCGGCAGCATCTCAATCGCCGTGCGTCCGGAATGGACGACCGCCTGCTGAGTCAACGAATGCTGCGCCCAACTGAAATTCGTAAAATCATTGCGAACGCTGTCATCATAAACCATCAAAACATCAGCCGAAGCTGCGGTTGCAACCGTTGTGCCGCAAAGGAAAAGAGATGCGACCAGAAGCGAATAGATACTTTTTTTCATCATAAAAAAGGAACCTCCCGAAATCGAATAGGCTCATTATATGGGCATTTTACTAAAATAGGTAGTTATAACTGCAATCATAAAAGTTATATCTTTCAGGTATATGCTGTCAGGTTTCTTGTGGAAATTTTCACTCTGCGCTACAATTATGACCATAGTCAAAAAATGACTGTGGTCATTTTTCCGTACCGCAGAAAGTGAGGCGTATTTTCATGCTCCGATCCTCGAGAAAGCAGGCGCTCAAAGACACCATCTATACGAAAGCCATGCAATTGTTTGTGGAGAAAGGCTTTGACCGCGTGACTGTCGATGAGATTACGTTGGCTTGCGGCGTGGCAAAGGGGACGTTCTATAATTATTTTCCGAAGAAAGAAGCGGTGCTGCTGCACATGGGGGAATCGCAAATGGCGCACCTTCAGGAACAGCTGGCCGAACTGCGGAGCCTGCCGGTCATCCGGCACCGCATCGAAAAGCTTTTTGCCGCCTTGTCGGAACGGTATGCGGCCCACCCGGAGCTGCTGCGGGTCTCGCTCTCCGAGATGGTCAAGTCTGCGCAGCTGCTAGGCGTTGAGTTGGCGGTGATCAGACGATTTGAGCAGGCCCTGACCCCGTTGCTGGAGGAGGCGCAGCAGTTGGGTCAAATGAACAGTGGGCACAGCACAGAGCTGGCGGCGGAAGTGCTGGTCGGACTTTATTTTCAAACGCTGATGCGCTTTGCCAGCGGCTTCTACTCCGACCCGGAACAGTTGAAGAACAGTTTGCAGGAGCAGCTCCGGCTGGTCTGGCAAGGGATCGGAGGCGTTGAACAATGAGCAAACAGTGGCTGATTGCAGGAGGCGGCATTTCCGGGTTATCCGCAGCCATCGCGCTGCAAAAATGCGGCTTGCCAGTGACCCTTTTCGAAAGCTATCCGGAATCCAAGCCGGCCGGAGCGGGGATCATATTGGCCCCGAACGCATTGGAAGCTTTGCACAGGCTGGACCCGTCCTTGAAAGTGCGTGCGTTGGAGCTGGGCCTGGCATGTACGGAAATGCGGATTTTATCGGACAAAGGAGCGGTCTTATCCCGCGTGCATTTTGGCAAAGCTGCTCCGTCCGTCACCCTCACGCGAGTTGATCTGTATCGCCTGCTGATGGAAGCTCTGCCGCAAGAGACTTTGCAATTTGGCAAAAAAGCGGTTGCGGTGAAGCAAAAAAATACGGGTGAACCGCACAATCCGGTGCTCGTGCTGGAGGACGGAAGCGAGCGGGACGCCGAAGCAGTCTTGGCGTGCGACGGCATTCACTCCGCGCTCCGTCAGCAGTTCGCGCCCGCCCCGCTCCGCTATGCCGGGTACACCTGCTGGCGGGGCATCGCCGACCTCGACATCAAGCAAGCGTATTGCACCGAAACTTGGGGTTCCCAAGGCCGCTTCGGCGTCGTCCCGCTTCCCCATGGCCGCGTGTACTGGTATGCCTTGGTGAATGCCGCACCGGGCGATCCTCAGGTCAGCGCCATGGATACTGCCGATCTTCTCCGGCACTTTGCCCGCTTTCACGATCCGATCCCGCAGATCCTGCAGCAGGCGCAGCACCATCCCTTCCTTCATCAAGATATCGCAGACAAAAAGCCCCTCGCCTCCTTTGCCCATGGCCGCGTTGCCTTTCTGGGCGATGCTGCCCATGCCATGACCCCTAATCTTGGCCAAGGAGCTTGCCAAGCGCTGGAGGACGCAGCAGTGCTCGCCGATTGCCTGGGTGAAGCAAGCTCCCCGGAAAGCGCCTTCCTTCGATATGACCAGCTGCGCAGATCGAGAGCTCATCAAGTCGTCGCCACTTCTTCCCGGATGGGGAAAATCGCTCAGCTCGAGCATCCCCTGCTCTGCAAGTTAAGAAACCTGGCGATGCGTTGCGCTCCGGCATCCCTGAGCAACCGCCAGCTTCAGTGGCTGTACCGAATGCCTTAAAAGTCCACACATGAAAAAACAGCGGAGAGCCCTTGCGTGACAAGAGTTCTCCGCTGTTTTTATGAATCATAACTTCTAGTTCCCAACCGCGATTGCTTCGATCTCGATCATCATGTCATCCCGGATCAGCTTGCGAACTTCAACCGCCGAGCTGGCCGGCGGATTCACCCGGTTGATGTACTGATCTCGAACCTCGCGCACCGCTTGCATCTGGGCGATATCGGTTACGAAAAAGGTCAATTTTACGACATCATCGAAGCTGACTTCAGCAGCCTCCAGCGCCGATTTGATATTTTCGAAGACCTGTCGCGTTTGCGCGGCCAGATCTCCCGCGCCGACCAGTTGGCCTTCCTTATTGAGCGGCACCTGTCCGGATACATAGATCGTCCGGGCGCTTCTCGCTTCCACGACGTGGGTGTAGCCAAACGTCGGGGGCATCGTGGCCGGATTTTTAAAGGTGACTTTTTCATTGCTCGACATGTGCACCGCTCCTTTCAAATTCGATTGCCCGCAGGCGTCTCTGTTGATACTCATACAAACCGCATGCCACCACGAGCGGAACAAGCAGCAACCCGGTCAAAAGGTAGCTCTGCGAAATGCCGACCGCCGTAGTCAGCGGTTCGGTGATCACCGGGGAGAAAAACTGCCCCATGAAGGCAAAGAGCACCATCGTCCCGATTGCACGCCCTTTGACCGCAGCCGGCACAAAAGACAGCAGCCAGGCATTCAGGTTGGGCAGAACCGTGCCAAGCCCTACCCCGATCATCACGAGCGCCACGATCAGGACATAGTAACCGGTCGCAAACGACAACAGCACATAAGCGGCAACGACCAGCGAAAGGGCAAGCATGGTAATCCGCTCAAACGTGAGCCTTTTGCGAAGTCGGTGATACTGCGAGGAAGCAATCCCCCAACTCAGCCCCACCACAGCCAGCAGCCCGCCCGCTTTCATGCTGTTGCCGTCAGAAAACGTCTGCACATAGAACGGCAGGTACACCGGCACCATGAAGTAAACAACCATATTGACGAACGCGATGATGCAGACAAACGCGGTCCGCCCTTTCGGCATCGGCACCTTCGTCTCGTTTTGCGAAGTTCCCTTAGTGTCGGAGCGATTCGTCCGCGTCTCGGTGATCAGCCAGATCGCAGTCGGCAGGATCAGCAGCGAAATCGCGTAGATCCAGAACGGCCACCGCCAGTTGAAGTCGGCCAGCACGCCGCTGAGCGAAACAAACAACACGTTGCCAAACGCCATAAACAGCGACTGCCGGCCCATCGAGGTCGCCAGCTTGGACTCATGCGTGTAGTCGCCGATCAGCGCGGTCGCACTCGTCGTGAGCGCCGCCACCGAGATGCCCAAGATGAAGCGGGTGAACAGGATCAACGAGAGGGACGTCAGGAAATATCCTGAAATCCCCGAGATCCCGTACAACAGCAGCGCCGCGACAAAGACCCGCTTTCTTCCCCAACGGTCGATCACAAATCCGGTCAGCGGACCGAACAGCCCCGCCGCAAGCGCAGGAATCGTTAGCGCGATCCGCACCAGAAAGTCGCCATTCGGAGTATCCCCGAAGTAGCCGGCCATCTGCGGCAGGCTCGGCGCGATCGCCGTTGTCCCGATGATCGTGATCATGCTGGCCAACATCAGCGTCAGATCACGCAGCACAATCCGAAAATTCGCCGTCATCGCCTTCACTTCACGCTCGCCACGAAGCTCGTGACGATCTCCGCCAGTTTCTCCGGCTCGTCGAACTGCACCGCATGGCCCGTCTCCAGCGTTTCCATCCGAATGACCGGCGATTTTACCCGCTCTTGCACCAGTTGTTTCACAGCGTCGTTATCGACCAGGCGCTCTTTGTTGCCAAAGACGGCAAGCACCGGCAATGTGCTGATTTCAGACAGCGCGAGATGCGACCAGTCTGCCAGCTCCGCCCAGACTTTATACGTGCTCTCCGTGACTTTCCAGAGCCGAAGATCGTCGTTCACCACAAATTCATGCCACTCCGCATTATCCGTAAAGTCGGTCGGCTGCAGCGGGACCGGCATAAACGCATGAGCCGGTTCCGGCTTCAAATCAAATTCCCTGATCACCTCGAACATCGCATGCTTCGTCAACCGCAACACGTCGCCGTAACGCTCCTGGAAGGCAAAGCCCGGCGCGATCATCATGAAGGAGGTGAGGATGCCTTCCGCCTCCAGCACCGAGGCGACGATCGCCGCCACCTGGGCGCCGAAGCACCAGCCCGCCAAATGAATGCGGGTATAGGAACCTTGCAGCGAGCGGATCAGTGAGACCATATCTTCAATCTCCCGCTCTTTGGACGGGAGATGGCCGCGATCGACCGAGTTCAGGCCGGAACCGCGCCGGTCAACGGCGATAAACGAAAGATCCGTTCTCGCGACGACCCCTTCGGCGAGGGGCGCCTGCCACGCGGAGTGGCTGATGCCGCCGTGCAAAAGAATGATCGCGTCCTCCCCGTTTGGCTTGCCCCACAGGCGGTAATGCGTCTGATAACCGTCCGACTGCGTATGTGTTTGAACCACTGCTTCTTGAAGTTGAATCATTTTCGTCAGCTCCTTCTCTTCGATCACCCATGATTTTATGATTGGACCAGTTCCTGCATGTTCAGTTCCACACCAGCCTGGGCATCTTCGATCACCCGGTTGTAGACCGCTTCATAGGTCTGGCCGATGAGCTCCAGTTGCTGCTTCGACAGCACACGGCCGTCCGCATTCAGCGTCAGGACGAGCCTGTTTTGCAGATCGTGGCCCATGTTGGCCAGCAGAACGAAGTCGGTGTGTTCAAACCACTGGACGTCCTGCAAGGTGAGGTCCGAGTAGTGCTTGAACTGCGTGTAGTTAAACACTGTCTCAAACAGCCGCTCTTGTCCGAGGTCATCTTGGATACTGGCGAGCGGATACCGTCTGTACGGGAGGCAGCGTCGTTCCGTATCGAACGTCGCTTGGATGAGATCTGCCCACGTCTGCCCGTTGACCTCTTGGCGGAACGGCACAAAGTTCAAGAACATCCCCAGCACGTTTTCCGCTTCCTCTTCTTCTGGTCTGCCGTTTGCGAACACGCCCGTCAGCACATCTTTTTCACCGCACAACTGGCTGATCACTGCCAGATGCCCGGCCAGCAGCACGTGCTTCACCGGAACACCGAGACGTTTCGCCAAACTGCGAAGGTCTTCTTGTGTCTTGGCAGCAAAACAGATCTTGCTCTCGCTCCATCTCGCACCGTGTTCCCCACGTTCCTGTAGGAGCAATGAATTGTATCGGAAATCGCGCAGCTCCTGCGACCAGAAGGCTCGCAATTCCTCCGAGGACCTGCTCTCCTGCTCAACCTTCACATAATCCCGATATTTCAGCGTCGGAAGTTGTGGTCGTTTTCCTGCGCCGGATGAGATCGCTTCCCGGTACAGCTGCACCAGTTGTTGCAGGAACAGCGACAAGCTCCAGCCGTCGATCACGGCGTGGTGGAAGCTGAGCGTCAATTTGAAATCTTCCGGACCGCAGCGGTGCGCGTAAAACCTGAACAGCCCCGGTGCGGAGAGGTCAAATCCGCTCCCTTTCTCCCCCTCAAACCAATTGCGGAAAGACTCCTCCCGCTCTGCTTCCGACAAGAAACTGATGTCGGCAACTTCGAGTTGCGGCTGAACGGATCGGTAAACCAATTGCATCGGAACGGAGTACCCATCGAACGCAAAGGCCGTGCGGAACGTCTCATGTTCCTGCATCAGCTGCGCCAGGCAATCGCGCAGCACGTCTTCCTGAAGCGGCAATCCGAGATGATACGCAAACACGTCTTGGTAAACAGACTGCGCGAGGTCGATCTGGTTTTTGCTGATCATATACAGTTGCATCGCCGTGGCCGGATACGCATCCACCACATCGGGCGGGAACACCCGCTCCTGCTCAGGCACCAGCTCAAACGGTGTCATCCGGGCGCTTTGCAGATCAGAACCGTGCTTGGATGCGCCCAGTTCGGCCAGTTGCCGGATGGTCGTTTTTTCAAATACGTCCTGCAGGCTCAACTTGATGCCGATCCGTTTGATCTTGGCGACGACACGAATGGCGATGATCGAATCCATCCCGAGCCGCATGAAGTCATCATCAATTGAGATGTCCTCCATGCCCAGCGCCGTTGAGACGATGTCTGCAATCTGCTCTTCGAGTGCGTTTCTTGGTGCGACGCGGGCCTGACGCTCCTGCATCGTCCCGGCAGCCCCGTCTAGTTCAGGGCGTGCTCCCGTACTGCGGCGGGTCGCTTCGGACAGCCCGGAGACTTCCTTGTCGGACATCGCGTCGGCTGCGACTGCGAGGAACAGCTCCAGGTATTGACGCACGCGGCTGTCCTCCACATGGGCGGCATCGTAGTTCACCGTCAAGCCCAGCTGATCGGTGAAGTTGTCGCGATGCGCGTGCACGACGACCGGAAGATTGGTTTGCTCAAAGTAGCGGGCATCCAAGATTTTGACCGTGCTGTCTCCTTGCTCCCCATACACGTGGAAATCGGTGTAGTTGAAGGCGATGTCGAACAGCTCTTTTTGACCGCTTCGCTTGAGGATCTCAGCCAGCGGATAGCGGCGGTATTGCATCGCCTCCTGCTCCAGTTCGAAGACTCGCTGGAAGACCGACGGCCAAGTGTCGGGTGCCAACTCTGTCATCAGCGGGATCGTATTGAGGAACAGTCCGGCTGCATCTTCTGCGCCTTGCAGTTCCGGACGGCCGTTTACGACGAGACCGGTTCCAACATCGCGGGTTCCAGCCATACGGCTCAGGACGTGAAGATGTACGGCGAGCAGCACGCTTTTGAGCGGCAGGTTGAGTTCGCGGGCGACCGTCTGGAACTCCGTCCGCAGCTGTTCCGGGATCACCTGCTCAAGTGATGCAGCGGCCCCGGGTTTCCGCTGAACATGATTTTCTGCTCCGAGAAAGTTCAGTGCCGGTGAAACACCGGAGACTTTTGACAACCAGAATTTTTCATGTGCCGGATCACGCAGCGACTGCTGCTCCAGAACGACATAAGTGCTGTACGGCAGCTGTTCCTGCTCCAGCGCAAGGCTCGCTTCCTGTATTCCGTTCAAAAGGCTCGCGTACGCTTTGCGGAAATCGCTGAGGACCAAAGCCACGCTCCATCCGTCCAGGATCGCATGATGGAAGGACAGGCCGAGATTGAAGACGAGCTCCGAGCGGATGTGGATCTGCACCCGGAAGAGCGGAGCTTGCGCAAAATCAAATCCCCGGCTCTTTTCGCCTTCGATCCAACGGTTGATCGCTTCCTCTTGCTCAGACACATCCAGATGGCGGATGTCAGCCATTTCCACCGTCGGCTCCGCTTTGGAATAGATGAGTTGAAGCGGCTCGCTGAATGTTTCGAGATCAAATGCCGAACGCAATTGCGGACGGTTGGCCACCACGGCCCGGAGCGCCTCGATCACCAACTCCGCCTGCATCGGCGCTTCGATGTCATAAGCAAAGATGTCGTGATAGACGGGCGATTCCTCATGCAGCATCGAGTGATAGATCATCCCCGACTGCAGCGTGGCGAGCGGCCATGCATCTTCGATCTCCGCACCAAGCTGTTTCCGGTCGGCTGCGTCGACGAGTTGGAATGGCGCGATAACTTCTTCCGTCCACTGCCCCGCCGACGTCATCTTTTTCGCAAGTTGACGAATGGTCGGATTCGCAAAGATCTCATGAACCTCCACCCCATAGCCCAGTTCCCGCAACTTTGCAGCCACACGAATGCTCAGAATCGAATCGCCGCCCAGACGGAAGAAGTTCGTTTCAACACCGATCTGCTCTTGGCCCAGCACGTCCTGCCAGATCTGCAGCAGCAAACGTTCCTGCTCGGTGGAAGGCTGGACGACCGCTTCGGTCAGATCGAGCCCGGCGAACGGGTCGGGCAGGCACTTCCGGTCCAATTTTCCGTTCGCTGTCGTCACCAGCTGCGGAACTTGGACGAAGACCCGCGGCACCATAAATTCCGGCAGTTGTTCGGCGACCCAGTCTCTTGCTACTTGGGAATCGAATGCATCGGCGACCACATACGCGCACAGCATCTTGGTGCCTTTTGCTTCATGCACCACGACAGCCGCGTCCCGCACCCCCGGCATGCGGCGCACGACAGCTTCGATCTCGCCAAGTTCAATGCGGAACCCTCGCAGTTTGACTTGGTTATCGATGCGGGTCAGGTATTGGATCTGACCGTCCGGGAGATAGCAGGCGAGGTCACCCGTTTTGTAAAGCCGCGCACCCGGTTCTGCCGAGAACGGGTCGGGAACAAACGCTTTTTCAGTCAGGTCATCCCGATTGTGATAGCCTCTCGCCAACGCGACCCCGCCGATGTACAGCTCCCCCGGAGCTTTGATCGGCTGAATCTGCATGTGCGGGTCCAACACATAGAGCCGCACGTTGTCGATCGGCTTCCCGATCGGCACCACATTGCCGGGATATTCAAGGGTACATGCCCAGTAGGAGACATCGATGGCAGCCTCCGTCGGGCCGTACAGGTTGTGCAGTTCGCAAGTCAAAGTCGCGTAGAACTTCTCGACCGCCGTGTACGGCAAGGCTTCCCCGCTGCAGAATACGAGTCGAAGCGAGCTGCAGAAGTCTGCCAAGTCGTCTTCTTCAAGGAAGACATTCAGCATCGACGGGACGAAGTGCATGACGCTGACCTGCTTTTCTTGAATGACCCCTTTCAGATACTCCGGATCGCGATGCCCGCCCGGTTCTGCCATCACGATGCGCGCGCCAAACATCAGCGGCCAGAAGAACTCCCAGACCGAGACGTCGAAGCTGAACGGCGTCTTTTGCAAAATGTGATCTTGGCCAGTCAGCTGATACGCGCTCTGCATCCAATAGAGCCGGTTAAACAGCGCCTCGTGCCGGTTGACGACCCCTTTCGGACGGCCTGTCGATCCTGAAGTGTAGATCATGTAGCAAGACGAATCCGGCCCCAGATTGCGCTCCACATTGGACTCGTCAAAAGCGGACAACTCCAAACCGGCGAGCACGACAGCCTCCGTATCGAATTCAGCCAGCGCCTCCAAATGCCACTCCTGCGTGAGAATGAGCGGAACACCGGAGTCTTCGATCATATAGCGGATGCGATCGGCAGGATATTCCGAATCGATTGGGACATACGCGAGACCCGCCTTCATAATCGAGACCAAAGCGACGACCATCTCGATCGACCGATCCATATACACGCCAACAAATTCGCCGTTTGTCCCCTGCTTGGTGAGCAGGAAGCGAGCCACCCGATTGGTCAAGCTGTTCAACTCGCTATAAGTCAGCGAGCGATCTTTGAACTCGACGGCAACCGCCTCAGGCGTCTGGGACGCTTGTGCCTCGATCATGTCGATGACGTTGGTTTTCGGGTACTCAACCTGCGTGTCGTTCCACACATCGAGGATCAGACGCTTCTCGTCATCGGGGATGACCGACACACGAGAGACTTGCACATCGAGATCCAGCGCCAACTGATCGAGCAAATGCGAGTAATGGTCCATCATCCGTTCAATCGAGGCGGCATCAAAGAGGTCGGTATTGTATTCCACCTCAAACTCGAAAGACTCCCCGACATCGCTGACATAGAGCAGCAGGTCAAATTTTGCCCCTGTGCGCTGGAACGGCACAGGCTGGCAGACAACTCCGGAGCCGAGTTTTAACTGCGGTTTCTTCCCAAGCGACGTCATCATCGTCTGGAACACCGGGTTGTAGCTCGGGTCGCGCTCGATGTTGAGGCTCTCCAGCACCTTCGGATAAGGCGCATCTTGGTATTGCAGCATCTCGAGCGACCGGTCGGATGCCTGCATGACCAACTCACGGAACGTCATATCCCCATCCAGCATCAGAGCGATCGCTGCTGTGTTGACGAAACAGCCAACCGTGCCGAAATGGTCGTAGTCATCGCGGTTGAGCACGGTCGTGCCGATGGTGATCGCATTTTGGCTGCTGTAGCGGTTAAGCAGAATGGCGTATGCGGACAACATGGCGACAAATTCTGTCGTGCCCGCTGCCTGGAAGGACTTGTCGATCAAGGCCGAGATTTTGCTTTTCGGAAGGTTGACCGTGTACGTCGAACCGCTGAACGTCTGCTGGGCCGGACGAATCCGGTCGACCGGGAGATTCAGCAGGTCGGTTCTGCCTTGCAGTGTGCTTCTCCAATACTCGACCTTCTCAGCGAACGCCCCTTGCTCATAGTCCTGACGCAGACGCGCTGCATAGTCGTGGTACGAAGCCACAGGTTGCAGAGCGGCTGTCTGGCCAGACTCGCACAGAGCCTTGTAGTTTCGGCCGATTTCGTCCAGCATGACCCCCATGCTCCACCCGTCTGTCACGATGTGGTGGACGGTGATGCCGAGGATGTATTCGTCTTCTGTCACCAGTACAACGATCCCGCGAATCAATGGCCCGGCGGCGAGATCGAATGGCTTGCGATATGCTTCGGCGATCAACTTCTCTGCCTGCTCCCGGGCTTGCTCAGCGCTCAGATGACGCAGATCGACGACCTCTGCAAAATCGGGCGCGCTGTCATGCACGATCGCGCTCAATCCATCCACCGTCTCCACGAACGTTGTGCGCAGCGACTCGTGACGCTCGGCCAGGCGATGCAAAGATTGGATCAGCAAATCCGCTTCGAGATGGCCTTTCATCTGGAAGACCAGCGGCTCGTTATAAGCAGGGCCGGTTTCCCGGCACATGCGTTCGAGCAGCCAAAGGGTCTCTTGCGTGTAGGACAACTTCCTGCCTTGTTCATTGACGTTCTGCGAATTCTTCATCATTTGATCCTCCAATCGGCAGTTTGCAAGCATCTATTTCGATCTCTAGCGTCGAGTCCGCGCCTCCAAGGCCGCTGCGATCTCCCCGATCCGCCGCAGTTTGAACATATCTTCCGGTGTCAAAAAGATCCCCTCGCGTTTGCACAGCGCCACGATCTTCAGAGCTGCCAGGGAATCGCCGCCCAGTTCAAAGAAATCATTTTCGATTCCGACTTCAGGAAGCCCCAGAATTTCCGACCAGATGCCGGCGATCAGTTCCTCCGTCGAGTTACCCGGGGCAACGTAGTCCGTCCCTTTTCCTTGAGTTGAGAGGTCCGGCGCCGGAAGCTGACGGCGGTCCACTTTGCCGTTTGGCATCAACGGTAACGCGTCAAGGCAGACGTAGTGGGACGGCACCATGTATTCCGGCAACTGCCCGGTCAAGAACGGGCGCAAGTCTTGGATCTGGAGCTGCTCCCCTTTGCAGACGACGTAAGCGACGAGCAACTGGTCGCCCGGCGTATCTTCGCGCATGACAACTGCCGCTTGCTGCACAGCTGGATGGCGCTGGAGCACCGCTTCGATCTCTCCCAGTTCGATGCGCAGCCCGCGAAGTTTGACTTGATCGTCGATGCGGCCCATGAATTCGAGCACATCGCCCTGCAGCATGCGCACAAGATCACCCGTCTTGTAGAGCCGTTCCCCTTCTGCAAACGGATGAGCGACAAACCGCTCCGCCGTCAGCTCAGGACGATGCAGATACCCGATCGCAAGACCTGCGCCTCCGATATACAATTCACCCTCAACACCCTGCGGTACGGGCTGCAGATGCTCATCCAGCACGTATACGTGCGCATTGGCGATCGGACGGCCGATCGGCACCACATGCCCGGTACCGCCCCGCTCCGCCACCCAAAAGGTAGAGTCGATGCAGCACTCGGTCGGGCCATAGAGATTGATCAGGTCTGCGTGCGGCAAAATTGCGGAGAGCCGCTCCTGCAAGTTGCGCGTCAGTTGTTCACCTCCGGCAAACACGCGCTTCAGTGACGTGCACTCGGCAAAGTCCCCCTGCTCCAACAGCATGCTCAACATCGTTGGCACCACTTGCAACGTCGTCACGCCATGCTCTTGAATCGTCTGCACCAGCGCTGCCGGGTCCAGATGAGCTCCCGGTTTGGCAAACACCAGTTGAGCGCCTGCCAGCAACGGCGCGTAGAATTCCCAGACCGAGGCATCGAAGGAGCAGGCCGTTTTTTGCAGGACACGGTCTGAAGCGTCCAGCGGAAATTCCGTCTGCATCCACTGCATGTGATTGGAAATCGCCCCATGCCCCACGACGATGCCTTTGGGCTGACCTGTCGAACCGGACGTGTAGATGACGTAAGCGGGTTGTTCGCCGGTCACTTGCAAATGGAGATTGTCCCGCGTCTCCGTTACCGAGCTGGTCCCGTCCGTGTCATCGAGCAAGATCATCTGCACCGATTGATCTTTGTAACGCTCCGCTGCATGCTGCTGTGTCAACAGCACTTCCGTTTGGGAATCCTGCAGCATGTACGCGATGCGATCCATCGGGTAGTCGAGATCAAGCGGCAGGTACGCCCCTCCCGCTTTGAGTACGGCGAGCATCCCCACGATCATGTCTAAAGAGCGATCGCAGGCGATCGCGACGATTTTTCCCGCCGCCACGCCAAAGGTTTGCAGATCGTGCGCCAAATGGTTGGCCCGGTTGTTCAGCTCCTCGTAAGACAAGGTCTGTTCGCCATACACGACGGCGATGCGATCCGGAGTCTTGGCGACTTGAGCTTCAAACAAGCGGTGCAAAGCCTGTTGATCTGTAAATTGCACGCTTTCGATCTTTGTTTTTGTCAACATCGTTCGTGCCTCCACTTCCTATTTCGTATCAGGCATCGGTGAAGTCTTATAACACAAAATTCGACGTTTTTAAACTTATTATAAAAATGTAACACTAAAATCCATAAGGATAATACTACCATTCGTTTGGAATAATTACCACTTATTGTTTTAAATGTAAACGTTTTCATTTACAATCTTCATAAAAATTTCATAGTCCTCTGTACAAAAAAAGAGATCCCTTTATAAAAAAGGGATCTCTGCATTCTTGCTGTGGAGTTTATTCTACGATACTCATTTGCATCGCTTGGTAACTATCATTTTATTCCTCGGCGCAATCGGAAGCGCGCCTCAAAAGCATCTCTCGTTCCTTTTCATTTCGCGACAGGGCTGCAGCACGTTCGAACTCTAAATAGGCTTCTTGCTTGCGTCCCAACTTCACGAGAAAGTCCCCTCGAACGCTGGGCAGAAGATGATAATCTTGCATGGATGGTTCTTGCAGTAACGCATCGACAACTTCCAGACCCACTTCCGGGCCAAACGCCATCGAGAGCGCGACAGCACGATTCAGTTCGACGACGGGCGATGGTGCGACTTGTGAAAGAGCCTCATACAGCGCCGCAATCCGAACCCAATCCGTCTCTGAAGCTGTGCGAGCACTGGCGTGACACGCCGCGATTGAGGCTTGAAGCAGATAGGGACCAAACGCCTTGCCGATTCCTTCTGCCCGTTCGATCGCAGTCAGCCCTCGGTGGATAAGCAGATGATCCCATAAAGCCCGGTTCTGGTCCATGAGCAAAATCGGCTCTCCGCTTGGGCCAACCCGCGCCTTAAATCTGGACGATTGGATTTCCATCAATGCCACGAGGCCATGGACCTCCGGCTCGTCGGGCGCAATTTCAGCCAAAATCCGTCCAAGCCGCAGCGCCTCCGCGCAGAGCACAGGCCGAATCCAGTTTCCGCCGGAAGACGCGGCATAGCCCTCGTTGAACATGAGATAGATGACCTCAAGAACAGACGACAACCGTGCCGGCAACTCGTCCTGCGGCGGTAATTCAAAGGGTACTCGCGCAGCCGTGAGCGTGCGCTTCGCTCGAACGATCCGCTGGGCTACGGTCGGTTCTGGGACAAGGTACGCGCCGGCGATTTCTTCGGTCGTCAATCCCCCGAGCAGCCGGAGCGTGAGCGCCACCCGAGCTTCGGGGGAAAGAACAGGATGACAGGTCGTAAAGATGAGCCGAAGGAGGTCGTCGCCGATGTGATCATCGAGCGCTTCGTCCCAATCAGGCTCTTGCTGCCGATCGTTCTCCCTGCCCAGCTCCTCGTACTTGCGGTCGCGAACCTTATTTCTGCGCAAATGATCGAAAGCTCGACGTTTCGCAGTTGTCATCAGCCACGCTCCAGGATTATCAGGGATGCCCGCATCCGACCACCGTTCCAGCGCGATGATCAGCGCATCTTGAGCCAAATCCTCGGCAATCCCGACATCGCGTACGATACGTGCAAGAGCGGCGATGATCTTGGCCGACTCGATTCTCCAAATGCCCTCGATGGTGCGGTGGACGGCCGATTCCTTCACGACCCCAGCTTCTTCTTCACACGTTCAATCATTTCATTTTCCCGGGCGATCGCTTCCGGGTCTTGCGTCAGGTCTGACGCCGAATACACTTGGCGCACTTCGATTTCGCCTTCTCCGAATCCATGCGGGTCTGGCATCCGCATCGCCCACTCGATCGCCTCTTCCCTCGATTTCACTTCGATCAGCGTGAAACCCCCGATCAGCTCTTTCGCTTCCGTGAAGGGCCCGTCTACCACCTTCGGTTTACCACCAGGTTCCGGATACGAGATGCGAATCGCGCTTGAGCTTGGGTGGAGTCCTTGCGCAGCAATCAGTGCGCCTGCCCTCGCCAGTTCCTCATTGAACTTCCGCATCGCGTCAAAATGCTCTTGATTCGGAATGATGCCGGCCTCGGAATCTTTTGATGCTTTGACAATCAACATGAATCTCATCGAAAATCCTCTCCTTGTCTAAAACTTGCCTCTATACTCCCAACGAACGGGAAAAATCGAAATCGACAGGTTAAAAAACTATTTTCTACTCTTTTTCAACGTGTTGCAAAGATCCCCTCCTTTCATCTTGCTCACCATTGCACAGTGATAAAACAAAAAGACCCCTTGATAGACAAGGGGTCTCTCGCATTTCTAGAACGGCAGTTATGTTACGTGGAAGGTGTGTATCAATGGCAGAATCCCAATTCTAATAGGGTTTCCTATCACTACCTAGTATCATCTACAAACGCTGTGTAATTTTCATAGTGAAATTACATGAGTTATCAATGGTTTAGATCACTATCAATTTCGTCCTCGAACTTTTTCCACTTACTAAGAAACAGATCAAACCAATCTTGATTTTGGAATTTTTTGTATTCTTGATTATGTTTTTCGGCTATATCTTCAATTAATTTCAAACACCTTTGTGCCTTGTCTTCATACTCCGCTGAATTTAGCATCACTGTTATTTCACTTTGAGGTATAGCGCCGCCTCTGTTTATCCGAATTTTATGTAAAGTTGCATAGTGTTTGCCACTCTTTCCCAATAGTTTCAGCGGCATTACCTTGCTATTATAGTGTGGGAACTCATTACTTATGGTTGCTACTACTTCATGAAATTCCGAATCGTAGAATTCTATACAAGTGTCTAATAATTGTCGACTATGTTGCACCCCGAAGAGTAATGGTAAGTTGTAACTACTGATAAAATGTAAGATTGCATCTTTTGACTGATTAAGAATTTCTTTTTTACCCCAGTAGCTCTCCATAAACCTCTTCTTTTCTTCGTTTTTGATAGTTGCCTTGACACCCAGGAAGGTAATTAAACCACTGATTACTCCACCAATAATCCCTCCGTAGTAGCTACCAAAAAAACCCATCCACGTTTGAGGATCACTGTTAGCCACCTTCACTGCCCCATACGTAACAATGGGGAGTAATAAAATACCAAACAGTACATATCTAACCAGACGAAGCATTATGACACCTCTCTCAATGCCTAGGATAAAATATACTTCGATATATCTTGATTCCCCATTTTAACAGTGAAACAGCTGATTTAGTCGTGTCCATCGATCTCAGCTCAGCCATTTTCCCAACGTGAAATCCTGCTTTTCTCCTTTGCCGCTTTTATCGAACTTTCAATGGCTGGATCGGTTTCACGGGATTTCGTTGGGAGTTCGGGAATCACCTAGAGGGGTACCTGAGTCGATGCAACCACTTCTGTCCTCACCTTTTTCTGCTCTGCGAGCAGCGTAATAATTGAGTTTGCAAATATGCTTAATGACGGAGTGTATCTTATGTTATTTTTTGCACGAAGTATTCCATTTAACTCATATCCTAGTTCCAGCTAGCGGAAGACTTGTGAGTGCAATCACCACTTCCGTTATTTATAATAACATAAATTAGACGATCTTGAGGTATGAGTGTTACGTGGGAGGTATGCAACTCCACTCTTAGGGAGCTTTTCATACATTTCATCTGCCTTTTACCCTGACTTATCATTACTTCAGCTATACGGTTTATGAGATAGAACAAACTAGATGCTGTTTCAACATCATTCTTCAGATACAGTTGTCCTGGGTGAACCGATTCGTTTCCGATCACTAGTACAGCATCGAGAATTTTCAAAGGAGAGTTTGCTGTTTGAAAAATGTCGCCTACCTAAAATCCAATCTTTGAATGCAACTACTAAGTGGGTATAATAAAAAGAAGCAGGGTTGCACCCCTGCTTCCTGATTACCAATAGGGTTGCACCCCTATAAGTAAATTAGTCTTTTTTACAAGGCCTTCGTCTTCCAGCGAAGGTCTTTCTTTCTCTTCCTTTTGATTACTCCACCCCTTTTTCTACCGTTATTTATAACCGCAGCCACTCCAATAATGCTTCCGCTTACGAAGCCACTCACAACTCCTTGTGAATGGTCTAATAAAAACCCTGCCACTGTTACTAAAAAATCTAGCATGCTTTTTCTCCTCCCAAGAACTACTTATTACTTATCCCACCTTTGAAACTCTTCAGTTAAAGTTTAGCTAATAAACCACCTCCTCAACTCCGGCCTTTCAGCTCTTCTTTAATCGGCACCGTCCGTTTCCGCTTGTTCATTTTGCGTTTTACTATCCTCCTCCGGTGCCAACACTTCATCTACATTCCCATAAACTACATGTTCGAAAAGATCGTCATCATCTTTTGAAAACTTGGATAACTGTTCTGTTACTACTTTAAGAGCTTTGTTATTGGTGATTTCTGTTAGCCTCTTATTGTGATTTAGACCTAGACCTACCAATGGTCTTTGTTCGTAGAGTAGCGGACTTTCAAATCTCACCATCTTATCAATCATTAGCTTACTAATTCCAAATCCCTGTGATCTTCTCAATTTATAGTAATGTCCAGTTAAGATACCGTCTGTTCTTTTCGTTATAAAGAGAATTAGTTGGCTATTACTTGTGCTTACAGGTTTTCTATTGGAATAGTCCCACTGAAAGAGATGAAATGCACCTATAAGCTCCCCATAAATATCCTGATACTGACTAATTCTTGCTAGATGGAAATCAAAAATTCGCTGCCAGTCCTCTAAATCAAATTTCTTAGGTGTTTGTAGTTCAATAAGGGTAGTGCTATAGGGTAACAGGTATGTATTATTTACCCTCCTACCGGTTTTCCCTCTAGCTATGAGCTGCCTATCAACTAGTACCTTGATCCAAGAATCAACAGATCGAGGACTAGTTTTAAGCAATTCAGCAATTTTGTTCACACTATAATAACTCCCCCACCTTCGTTTGCTGCTGCAAAAGATAGGAATAAATACAGGCGCAACGGCCCACCTGCTAAATCAGCAAGGTGTTTATCCCTAAAATCGTTATAGATTATCGTAAACCCATCTCTGTTGGTTCGACGCCACGAATCATAATAACTTTTAAGTACATGATCTTCATCTGGAGCGATATTGGATTCACGATTTGGTATATGAAACAAGCGCAAATCATCCATGACAAAACCCCCTCTTTTATGGTGTGCACTCATCGTAACACGAAGCAAATTGCGTTGCAAATTGCAAAATGGAACGTATTAAGCGTAATCTATTTGCATAAGACTTCGTGCCTATAACTAATCTAGCTTCGTACAAACTATACCTATAACAATACGGACGAACGATACGGAATAACAAAACGTAGCGATAAGGAGACGAAGAGATGCGGCACGAAATTAGTCGCGTTACAGACGCAAAAATTATGAAAAAAATTTTTGTCATATCTTTTCTAATCGGATTGCCTTTTTAATTTCACAACTTTCTCCTCGTTATGCCCCGCAATGAAGTCCTCCAAGTCAGCGATTCGCTGCTTGTACATCTGTTGTTCTAATTTCAACTCAGACATCTTCCCTACTAGTATCCTGTTTTTCTCTTTCTCCGTTTTTATTCGCTCCCTCAACGACTGGATCGTTCTCATTGAGTTCGTTGGGAGTTCATCTAAAGCTTCCTCTGTAGTCACTGCCACTTCCGCTTTTACTTTTTTCTGCTCAGATAGGAGAGCAATCTTAGTTTGCAACCAGTTTAGCAAAGGTGCGTTGTTATAGATCGTTTTGCGTTCGATCCCAGCTTTTTCAGCAACCGCTGCGATACTAAGTCGCGGAGCTCGTTTCCCTTTTTGTTGTTTATGCTGTGCCATACTGCGCTTGATCGATTTCACTGCCTCAACGACCTTTTTATACGTGGCATTCGACTCCACTAGTTCTTCGAACGAAGTTTCTACGCCCTCATTTTGCTTCATAGTTGTTAACCTCCCCTTGATACCCGCTCCCCTCCGTCAAGGCCGCTAGAATGCCGTGTAGATAGACTTTCTGGGTTCGGAGCTTGTCTGCATAAGGTCCATCACCAAATAGCGCTAATTCGGCGTCTACACGGTCGAGACGAGCTTCATGGACTGGAATGAACTCTGGCGTAGTCAAGTAGTTTGCACAGCCCATACAGACCCCATCACCGGCGCAAGGTTCATTTCGCATCGGATGGTGTGTACACATTCCGTGCGAAAGAACTTGTATACGCATCGCTTTTCGAAGAGAATCAACCTGGGTGGCCGTCTTCCCTTTGAACGGATTGTTGTTCGCCAATCTCTCCTTGATCTGAAGGGCCTGCTTCCCCGCGATCGTTGCTTTTTCAGAGAAAATTTCTCCGAACCGCCGGGTTACATCTTCTTGGATTTGAATAGCGTAATGCTCAGTCATACGAATGGAGGCATGTCCCAGCATTTCTTTCACCGTTTCGATCCTGACCCCTTGCTTAATCGCGTAGGTGGCGAAGAAATGTCGGAAGAAATGGGCGGTGAGGTGCAACGGATTTCCGTCTACATTCCTGAGATCCCATTTACGAATGAAAGGCTTCAACTCATCCCTTGTCCAGTTCGACATCTCGGGGATGGTGATACCGTTCGATGTGTCTCGGAGAAAAAGATATTTTAGACGTAAGCGTCTAATACTCCCCACCTCCACACGAAACATAGAGCATGAGATAATCCTCCTCAGACGGAAATGAGGAGGAATTTTTTATGACTCGAAGCGAGCTTCGAGCTGTATGGGAATCTCGAATCTCTGACTGCCGCGCCAGCGGTCAAAGTGTAGCGGCGTGGTGTACAGCTCATCAGATCAATTCTCGCCAGTACTACTATTGGCTGCGCAAGCTCTCCAACACTGAGATGCCTTCACCTCGCTGGTTGGAGGTCTGCGCAGACCAACAGCCAAGTAACGAAACCGACTCCTGCTTGCAGGTCAAAATTGGCTCTGCCGTGATCGAAGTCAAGCCAGGTTTCAATCGAGACCTGTTGGCGGATGTCGTCCTTGCCTTGCAAACGATATGTTAAACGAAACCGACATAACTCGTGTCTACATAGCCAGCGGCCACACGGACCTTCGCAAGTCGATAGACGGTTTGGCCGCCTTGGTTCAGGAGAGTTTCGAACTGGATCCATTCTCCCAATGCCTGTTTGTCTTTTGCAATCGGCAACGAGACAAACTTAAAATCCTGCACTGGGAGCATAACGGCTTTTGGCTCTACTATCGCCGCTTAGAGCGAGGAACCTTCCAATGGCCGCAAAAGAAATCTGGTCCAACGATGCAGATCAGTCGAAGAGAGTTGCGGTGGCTTCTGGATGGCTTGTCGCTTCAGCAACGAAAGGCACACCCGAAACTCACCGCACAGACGGTGATTTAGTATGAAAAAATTCTTGTTCTCACTAGGAGAATGAGAGCTTCAAGGCGAAGAAAAAAGTATGAAACCTACAATAGCCATCCCAACCACCATTGAAGAACTTCAAAAACAGAACATACAACTTGGAATACAAAACGCAGAGTTGAAAGCTAAGCTCAACTGGTTGGAACAACAGTTTCGTCTCAGCCAACAGAAGCGTTTCGGTGCCTCAAGTGAGCGGACAAACGCGGATCAGTTGGAACTGTTCAACGAAGCGGAATCCGAATCCTCCACAGCCGTGCCAGAGCCGACCGCAGAAACGATTCAATACGTCCGCAAGAAGAAACGTGGACAGCGAGAAGAATTGCTTGAAAACCTGCCGGTTGAAACGGTGGAATACCGTCTCTCGGAAGACGAGCAGGTCTGCTCGTGCTGCGGTGGTCCTACCCATGAAATGAGCACGGAGGTTCGCCAAGAGCTGAAAATCATCCCGGCTCAAGTAAAAGTGTTGAAGCATGTTCGCTATGTGTATGCGTGCCGCCGTTGTGAGCGTGAGGAGATCAGCACTCCCGTGCTGACAGCTCCCATGCCGCAACCTGTATATCCTGGCAGTTTGGCTTCCCCATCCGCATTGGCTTTTATCATGAATCAAAAGTACGGGGAAGGCTTGCCCTTGTATCGTCAGGAGCAGCAACTCATGCTTCTCGGAGTAAACCTGTCGCGACAAACGATGGCCAACTGGATGATCTATGCAGCTGACCGCTGGCTGAGCCTGCTGGAGAATCGTATGCGAGAGCACATGCTGAAGCAAGACATTCTGCATGCCGATGAAACGACCCTGCAAGTACTGCGTGAACCGGGTCGGGCAGCCAAGAGCACATCGTATCTCTGGCTTTACCGTACCGGGCGCAACAGTCATCCGATCATCGTGTATGACTACCAGCCGACACGAGCAGGCGAACACCCGCGACAGTTCCTGTCCGAGTTTCACGGCTACCTGCATGTGGACGGATACGCGGGGTATAAGAAGATCCCTAACGTCACCCTGGTCGGGTGTTGGGCACATGCTCGCCGCAAGTTCGACGAGGCTCTGAAAGCATTGCCGGCCTCCAGCCGAACCGCAGCTGTAACCGCGAAAGAAGGGCTCGAGTTCTGCAATCGTCTTTTCGCGATCGAACGCGAGATGAAAGATGCCTCGCCGGAAGAACGATACACGGCCCGTTTGGAGCGTAGTCGGCCCATACTGGAGGAATTTTCGGTATGGCTACAGACTCAAAAATCCCGCGCGTTACCGAAGAGCGCACTGGGGCAGGCCATAAAGTACTGCCAGAACCAATGGGTAGCATTGGGGGCGTTTTTGCTCGATGGGCGTTTGGAGATCGACAACAACCGAAGTGAACGCGCCATCAAACCATTCGTGATTGGACGGAAAAATTGGCTGTTCGCCAATACTCCACGCGGCGCAAAGGCAAGCGCTGTGATCTATAGTCTTGTCGAGACGGCGAAGGCGAACGGGGTAAATCCGCTGGTCTACCTGACCTATCTCTTCGAGACCCTGCCCAACCTTGCGAACCCTCATGATCACCATGAGCTGGATCGCTTGCTCCCGTGGTCGGACACGCTGCCGCTCATCTGCCGAGTATTTAATAAAAAGCACGAATCGCCTTCAGTTCTTGCGTAGCTGAAGGTTATTCGTGTTTTGTTTACGATGAATATCTTTCAAGCAGTCCCCACCTTTCGGCAAACGACACAAGGTGGGGACTGTTTTACGCTTACTTTTAGACCAGAAAGTGCACGCAGCGGACGAGTATGCTTTTCAAGTTCCATGACTGCCTTCACGACAATCTCATTTGCCGGTACTTCACGATAAGTCGCGTGCTTGCGAATCTTCCGATCTAGGAACCTAAGTTTCATCTCACCGTCTACACCTTCTACGAGACAGCCCTCTTCAAGCGTTATAAATTCGTTGATGCGGAGGCCTGTTTGAGAGGAGATAAGAATACTGGATTTACAAAGGATCAACTCGTTTTCTCTTTCCAAACAGCGGAACAATTTGTCTGCAATCTCACCGTCAACAGTCTCGGTTTTGACGTGATTTTCTGAAAGGCTTGTCTCCTTCCTGATACGAGAATTGTTGATGATCAGTTCATGGTAAACGCCCGAAACAAACGATGATACTTTGGGCACATCCCAACCTTTAACGGCACCCACCGTTAGTAAATCTTGTATCGCTTGTGCTGCTTTCTTTATGCTTTGGCCGGATAAGAGCTGATCCTTGTTCCGCCCACTCCTAACCTGCAAAAGCCACAAGTAATACTCCCTAAGACAAGACCGATCCATTTCCGAAAACGAGGTGATCTCAGGTCTCGCTTCTTCTACAAACACGAGGAATTTCGTAATCCCATCCATCATCCGTTTTGCCGTTTCGAATTTGGATTTGAGCAGCACGGATACGATGTAATGCTTCACAGTCTCTTTTAGAGCAGGTCGAGTATCCCATTGGTGGAACTTGATTTGCAGCTTAGCCCCCTTTTTGTGTGGAGCGTTTTCGATTCCGTTGAAATCCCAAAGATCATCGACGAAACGGCTGTTTCCAACTGGCATATCGTACTCTTTTTCAGTGGAGGTAAACGGTTTATATTCGACTAGTTTTAAGGCATTCTCAGGTTTAGCCATTTTTGATCTCCTCCAGTCGTTCAATGATTTCTACAAGCACCTCTTCTACTTCAGTGAGATGATGTTCGGTTCCGATGTAGTTTTCTTGCATGTAGGTTGCTTTGTTTTGCTGGAGACGCCGCAGATGATCTTTGTGAACATCGAGAAACTGCGGTGTTGTGATGAACTTCGGACAGAAGAGGCACATGTTGAACCGCTTGCACACCTTGCCTTCGCTGTTGATCGGCTTGCTGCATGCACCGTCGGGAAGAGCTGCACTCTTTAGAGTTTCAGTATCAAGCAACGCATTCTCACCAATTATCTCAGTTGATATCTCACGAACAACTTGACCGATGACTCCCGCTTTTCTCATCTCAGTTGAGACTTGGTTGTTTACCACTTTGGCGTAGTGAGCAGTGGAGTGTGAGGATTCGTGTCCGAGATATTCTTGTACTTCAAGATGGGTAAGACCGCTGTTTAGCATCTTCATTCCGAGCGTATGACGGAACGCGTGAAATGTAAGCTGATACAGTTCGCCGGATGTATCACGGATATTATTCCGAGTAACAAACGCGCTCAAAAGATACCGGGCGGCATGTTGATCAAGTCTCCAAGAATCTCTCGTATCTGAGTATTTGTAAAGAAAAATACGTTCATCTCCTGTCTCTTCTCTGATGGGAGAACAAATTTGGATTTGTTCCAAAAGTGCTTTCCTCACCTCACTGGAGACAGGGACGAATCTCTCACTCTCCGATTTTTGACTTACTACATGTAAGATAGGCTTCCCAAGAAAATCATCAAGAAGGGAATTTGTGTTCAATGCCAGGGCTTCTCCGAGTCGCATCCCCGTATCCCGTAACACGATGAGTAGGCGATTGAGAATAAGTTCCGTTCGATCCTTTTCCAGAGCAAGATTGATCTGCTCCATTACAGAGTCCGGGATAAAGCGGGTGATCAACTGATCTTCTGTTTGGAGCCTTCTAAATTCGTCTCCATCGAAAATATTCTGCTGGGGGTACCCTGCATACTCGAAGCGTTGTCCGTGGGTAATTACAGCCTTGAGAGAGGCTATAGCCAGACTCCGCGTTGTTGGCTTATCCATACCTCCAAGGAGATGCATGACAAATGCCTCGACCATCTGATGAGACACTCCTGCAAAGCTCTCCAGTTGTATTCCTTCTTGCAGCAGAAAATTGAAGAAATGACGCAAAGCATAGGAGTAGCGATGTAAAGTTGCAACTTTTACTCGCCTTGAATCGATGTTGTCCAATACGTAGCGTTTGACCTGATCCTTGATCGTTTGATTCGGGTAGAAATCAAAGTAAAAGCCGTAGTCTGAGATATTCCCCTCCGCAGGCAGAACCCAGATGTCTTCCTTCACATCGAACAACAGCTCCGTTGCCATTACAACCTTGCCCCTCTCCTATTCGTTTCGAATCTCTCATATGCCCTTACTGTGGCTTCAAGTGAAAGATGAGTATATTGCTTGGTGGATTCTACGCTTTTGTGACCTAATCGCGTCGAGATGTAGAGGTTGTCATACCCTAGCTCCGCCAGTTCTGTACCGTGTGTATGACGCAAATAGTGAGGAGTTATCTTGATTCCCGTTGCCTTCGATACCTCCTGAAAGAAGCTCTCTACCGTTTTTCGAACTAAGGGCTCCCCCTTCGTGTCCGAAACAAATATGTTGGCCACCTCGGGCTTATATGGCCGTACTGTCGTGACATAGTCCTCCAACGCGTAGATCAAACTCATCCCAACCGGGACCTTTCTCGTGAGTGTCTTGAGCTGTCGATCTGGATGCGGATCACCGTGATCTACGACAGCTATTGTGCCGAGTTTTTCATCGAGGTTTGGTTGCGAGAAGTCTTGGACCCGAAGGTTCAAAACCTCACTGATCCGAAAACCCGTTTCGTACAATGTCCTGAAAATCAATTTGTTCCTGGCTATAACGTGCTCGTTGTATCCCATGTTTTCGATGGCTTGATAAAACGTTTCGATCTGACTAGGGAATACGCGACGTGTGTTGCCCTTCTTTTGTTTTTTTAGCCTAAAATAGGTGTAGTCCACCTGCGATCTGTTTATAGTGTGGTGAAAGAAACTTCTGCCCATCGTACTTGGTCGCTGCCCCTTGACCATTACCATTGGATTGATGTCGGTGTAGCCTCCTAAGACTTCGAAATGCCGATACAGAGACGAGATCGTAGCAAGATAGCGATTGACTGTAGAAGGCGATTTCCCTTTCTTCAATCCGCACTCGTCTACGAACTTGATGAATCTTGGTATGTAAGCCGGTTTGACCTGATAGAACTGCAAACCCTCATGCTGCAACCACTCGAAGAACACCTTTAGATCGTTCACGTAACCTATAACCGTGTTTGGTGATGCTCCTTTCAGTTCAAGCCAATTGATAAAAACCAACACGGGTTCTACGATGTTATATTCATCGTCCATAAGAATTGCTGTATGCCGCCCATCCTTGTACACCGCCCTCTCCACTCTCATCGAACTACCCTCCCTAGAACGCACGTTCCTATTATTACGCAAAAGAGTAACACTCTTTACTCAATTACACAAGTCCCAATCATACTCCAAATAACCACTTCAGGTCTCACTCCCCAATTACACACCATTACACAGGTACAAAAACAAAGAGACCCCTTGATATACAAGGGGTCTCTCGCATTTCTTGCTATGCACTTCTGGCTAGTGTTTCAAAACGGCAGATCATCATCGGAAATATCGATCGGCTTGCCGTCATCGGAGAACGGGTCTTCATCACGGCGTCCGCCGCCTTGGTTGCCTCCGCTTCCGCCGCCGTAGCCACCGCCTTGGCTGCCTCCGCCTTGGTTGCCACCACCGAAACCTCCGCCTTGGTTGCCACCACCGTAGCCTCCGCCTTGGTTGCCGCCGCCGTAACCGCCACCTTGGTTGCCACCGCCGTAGCTTCCGCCTTGGTTGCCACCACCGAAGCCTCCGCCTTGGCTGCCACCACCGTAGCCTCCACCTTGGTTGCCACCGCCGTAGCCGCCCTGGCTGCCACCACCGTAGCCTCCACCTTGGTTGCCGCCGCCGAAGCCGCCTTGGTTCATGGCGTCACCGCCGCCGCCAGCGTCAGCGCGCTCCAGGAAGCGGACGTTGTCCGCGACAACTTCTGCGACGCGGACTTTTTGGCCTTCTTTGTTTTCGTAAGAGCGGATTTGCAGACGACCGTCGACCGCTGCGAGACGGCCTTTGCGCAGATATTGCGCGCACAGCTCGCCAAGCTTTTGCCAGACGACGATGTTAATGAAGTCTGTTTCACGCTCGCCGTTCTGGTTCGAACGCTGGCGATCCACCGCCAAGGTGAACTGCGCAACGGCAGTGCCAGACGGCGTGTAGCGCAATTCCGGATCGGCAGTCAGACGGCCGATCAAGATGATGCGGTTCAACATAAGGATTCCCTCCTCTGGTGTTACCCGAGGCGGACGGAGAGATAGCGCAATACGCCATCGGTGATCTTAAACGTCCGCTCGAGCTCTTTCACAATCCCAGTGCTCCCTTGATACATCATGAGCACGTAATAGCCATCTCTGGCGTCTTCGATTTCGTAAGCGAGTCGGCGTTTGCCGATTTCTTGCAATTGGGTGATTCCGCCGCCGTTTTGCGTGACGACGTGTTGGAACTTGGTGACCAGCGCATTGATCGCGTCCGGGTCCAGCTCAGGGCGCAAGACGTACATCGTCTCATACTGTCTCATGTCTGCTCCCCCTCGCGTTTTGATTACACGTTGAAGCGGAAGTGCATGACGTCGCCGTCGTTGACGACATACTCTTTGCCTTCCAGACGGACTTTGCCCGCTTCTTTTGCGGAGTTCATCGAGCCGTAGTGCACGAGATCATCGTAAGCTACAGTTTCGGCGCGGATAAAGCCTTTTTCGAAATCGGTATGGATCACGCCTGCTGCACCCGGCGCTTTCGTGCCGCGGGTGATCGTCCAAGCGCGCACTTCTTGCACGCCGGCGGTGAAGTAGGTGATCAAGCCAAGCAGTTTGTATGCCGATTTGATCAGGCGGTCGAGACCGGATTCTTGCAAGCCGAGTTCTTCGAGGAACATCTGCTTGTCTTCGCCTTCGAGTTCGGCGATTTCCGATTCTACTTTTGCCGAGATGACAACAACCTCTGCACCTTCTTCAGCAGCGAACGCGCGAACTTTTTTCACGTGTTCGTTTTCTTCGGTGTTCGCGACTTCATCTTCTGCCACGTTTGCTACGTACAGCATCGGTTTGATGGTCAGCAGGTGCAGATCGCGGACGATCAGGTGCTCTTCATCGCTCAGTTCAACAGAGCGGGCAGCTTTGCCGTTTTCCAGCGCTTCTTTGAGACGGCCGAGAACAGCTACTTCTTCCTGGACTTTCTTATCGCCCGATTTTGCGCCTTTTTTGGAGCGGTCGAGACGCTTGTCCACCGACTCCATGTCGGCGAAGATCAGTTCCAGGTTGATCGTTTCGATATCGGACAGCGGGTTGACGCCGCCGGAAACGTGCGTGATGTTGGAGTCTTCGAAGCAGCGGACGACATGCGCGATCGCGTTGACTTCGCGAATGTGGCCGAGGAATTTGTTGCCGAGACCTTCGCCTCGGGAAGCCCCTTCGACCAAGCCCGCGATATCTACAAATTCGAATGCGGTCGGCACGACTCGATTCGGAACGACGATTTCCGTCAATTTTTGCAAACGTTCGTCCGGCACTTCGACCACACCAACGTTCGGGTCAATCGTACAAAACGGGTAGTTTGCCGCTTCGGCGCCCGCTTTTGTAATCGCATTAAAAAGAGTTGATTTGCCGACGTTCGGCAATCCTACAATACCAACAGACAAAGCCATCTGGCTTACACCTCCAAAAGTATTCCAACCCCTATTATAGCAAATCCCTAGAGATTCCACTAATGTTCCACGTGGAACAAGAAAAAAGTTCTCCCGCCAAAGCGAAAGAACCTCTGTGGTCAGAATTACTGAAGAGACTCTCCCTCATGCATCGCTTCTGCAAAAGACGGGAGCATGTCCAAGTTGTTCCCGGTCTCCGGCTGCCCGTCTCCCGTGGAGTTGGCGATCGTCCAGTTGCCTTCCTTGTCCAGCGAGGTGATCGAGTCAAATTTCCCTTGAGCAGCTTCCTGCATTGCCTGCTGAATGGAAATCACCCGCCCGGTATGTGTCATCACTTCCGCGATGTCCCCGTTCTGGTCCTTGTTAACGGCGATGATCTTTTCACCCATGGTCCACATCCCTCCTTATGCTTCAGGATGCACGAGAGAGTCATTGTCTATCCGCGATCAGCTGTGGCTAAGCCCTCCGTTTCTCCTCTACCACAAGCAGATCGATTCGTGCCTTCACTTCTTTGATGCGCAGATCATGAACCTCCTGATGCTCGTACAAATCCCCAATGGAGCGCTTCATAACTTCGCCGTCAATCCGCAAAAGCTTAATTTCATCTAACGCATGTTTCATGTGCCCGCACAGATCAGACATTTGCTTCTCCAAGCGGTCAAAATTCGCTTTTACTACTCGCTCAAAGCTCTCTTGGTTCTCTTCAAGCCGGTCAAAACGTTCGTCGATACGATCAAAGCGAACCCCATGTTCCTTTAAAAGTTGACCATGCTCTTCCAACTTCGCCTCAACACGATCAAACCGCTGGTCTTGCTCCTCAAACTTGCGGTCAATGCGATCAAAACGCTGATCTTGCTCCTCAAACTTGCGGTCAATGCGATCAAAACGCTGATCTTGCTCCTCAAACTTGCGGTCAATGCGATCAAAACGCTGATCTTGCTCCTCGGACTTGCGGTCAATGCGATCAAAACGCTGGTCTTGCTCCTCGAACTTGCGGTCAATGCGATCAAATCGCTGGTCATGGTCTTCAAACTTGCGGTCAATGCGATCAAATCGCTGGTCCTGCTCCTCAAACTTGCGGTCAATACGATCAAAACGCTGGTCATGGTCTTCAAACTTGCGGTCAATGCGATCAAATCGCTGGTCATGCTCTTCCAACTTCGTCTCAACGCGATCAAAACGCTCTGTGCTCACAATGATACCTCCTGGGGGATGAAGAAAAAATGGGTTGACCCTCAGGCGAGGGTCACGTACTTGGGTCGGCTGGAGGTATTACGATTCTTCAATTGGTAGGTTCATTGTAGCACAGGCGGAGAAGAGCAGTCTTTCATAAACGTGATTCAAAAGCTATCAAAATTTCGACAGGCTCCCTTTATCTTGCGATGGGCCTTCGAGCTTGCAGGGAGGCTGCGAGGATCTGGTCGGGACGAAAGGTACGCGGCTTTTTGCGCAGGAAACAATAGGCCTGGATGCCTTCATCTGTCACGTCGGTCACTTGCACGACACGCTGGGAGATCGCCCCTTTGCTGTCCATATAGATCAGCGAGACGGGTCGATGCTCACGCTGTGAAATCTCAATCTCTTTTCTCCCTTGAACTGCCATGCCATACACCTCCGCTCGAAATTCCATCACTTGTTCTCTATACTTACATTATATACGAACACACGTTCTTTATGCTACTAAAAATCGAACATTTGTTCCTAAAAATCAACAAAAAAATCTCCCCGCCGTTTCCGACAAGGAGACTCAATCCACAATCCCATCTATACTTTTGCCAAATTGACCAGGCAATCATACTGCGCCGACCCGATTCCCAAGTCGCTGCGGCGGTTCGAGGTAAGCGTATTCAGCGCCGTGCCCCGGTTGCCCCACCAGCCCTCTTCGATCTTGATCGTGCGCTTGTGCTGCCCGGAGACGATCTTCACGTTGCCCAGCACCTCGCCGCGCTCATTGTACACGCGCACCAGATCGCCATCCGCAAGCCCCGTCTCTTCCGCCACAAACGCCGAAATCTCCACCACCGGACGCTCCGGCATCTTCAGCACATGGAAATACTGCGAGTTCAACGACCGCCGCGGATGGATCGTCAGCAGATGATACGGATACTTTCTCGCCAGTTCCCGATCGCGGCGCGGGCTTTCCACCGGCTCCTCAAAAATCGGGAACGGCGACGCCCCGTTCGCTTCCGCAACGGAAGACGCAAACTCATACTTCCCCGACGGCGTGCCAAATTGATAATCGGCCCACGCCACCGGCTCCTCATGCGCCTTCAAAAATCCGTCCTGCTGCAGCTGCTCCCGCGTGATGCCCGCCTCCTGCAGCGGCGCCATCGCCTCATCCATCCACGCATGCACATCATCCCGCCCAAACGCCTCGCCAAAGCCCAGCTCCTCCGCCAGGCCCTGCAGGATCATCCAGTCCGGACGGGTCTCGCCCTGCGGCTCCACCACCCGGTTCACGTAGGCGAGATAAGAGTGCCACATCGACGAATACATGATGTCCTCTTCCTCAAACACCGTCGTGCACGGCAAAAAGTAATCGGCGATCATCCCCGTGTCATGCAGGAACATGTCAATCACCACTTTGCAGGGAATCGACTCATACGCCGCCAGCGTCTTGCCCGTCTCCGGCAGTTGCGCCACCGGGTTGGCCCGCGTCACAAACAGCACCTGAACCGGCCGTTCCGTCCCCTGCACCGCCAGTATTTCATCGGCCTGCGTGATCTTCGTAAACGCCCGGTAGTCGGTCCGCGCATCCGGCTTCATCATCGCGTGGTAGTCGAAGCGGTGCACCTGATTCGCATAATGCACCCCGCCGCCGGAACGCCCCACCTGCCCGCTCATCGCGCCCAAGGCGTCGATCAAACGGATCGTGTTGCCACCGTTGGCATAGCGCTGCAGCCCAAGCCCAAGCAGCGTCGCCACCGCCTTGCCGGAGCCGTAGCGCTCGGCCAGCCAGCGAATGTCCTCCGCCGGCACATCGGTGATCTCCGCCGCCTGCTCGACCGTCCACGTCCGCACATAGTCGGAGAACGCTTCAAAGCCCACTGCATGCTCTTCCACAAACATCCGATCGACCAGCCCCTGCTCCAGCAAGTGAGCCGCCATGCCCAGCACCAGCGCCCCGTCTGTGCCCGGACGCGGCTGGAGCTGCTTGACCGCTTTGCCGCTCAAATCGGTCATCAGCGGATCGACGATCACCAGTTCAGCTCCGCGATTCATCGCCCGCTTCAAAAACGGCATCATGTGCATGTTCGTCACCGAGACATTGCGGCCCCAGACGACGATCACATCGGTATGCTCCGCCAAGTCCTCCGGATCATGGCTTTTTCCATAGCCAAAATCATATTTTTGCGCTTCCAGACCGGCTCCCCAGCAGATCGACCCGATCGTGTCGGTAAATCCGCCAAAAAGGTTGAAAAAGCGCCCCTCCAGATTTTTCAGCAGCCCCGACGACCCATAATCATAATGATGCAGCACCGACGTCGGACCGTACTGCTCTTTGGCCTCCCGCATCTGCCCGGCAATCTCCCGGAAGGCCTGCTCCCAAGAGATCTGCACCCACTCGCCATCGACCTTTTTCAAAGGCGAGAGCACGCGCTCCTCATGATACAGCCGGTCGACCAGCTTCCGTCCTTTGATGCAGAGCGACCCCTGCGTGATCGGATGGTCCGGATCGCCTTCAACCTTGATCAGCTTCCCGTCCTCCACATGCGCGATCATCCCGCAGCAGTCCCAGCAGTCCAGCGGGCAGGCTGTGCGAATCGTCTCCACCGCCATCAGGACTCACCGCCCTTGCGCCGCAAGACTTTGCGCAAATTGCGTTCAAAATCCCGGCGCGAAATCATCACCGAGCGTCCGCAATTCACGCATTTCATGCGAATGTCCATCCCCAGGCGAATCACTTCCCATTCATTTGCGCCGCAGGGGTGGCCTTTTTTCATCTGCACAACATCCCCGAGATCAAACTGTTTGGCCTCCATCGCTCTCTCTCCTCAGGCAGATCAGCTTCCTGCCGCTGCCGCCTTTTTCTGCTCATCCATGTCGGACTGTCCCGGAAACAGCGCGACCTGCTTCGGATACGGAATCTCAATGCCTTCGCGGTCAAACGCTTCTTTGATCTTCTGGCGCAGTTCGCGTCCGACGCCGTAATGCTCCATCGGCTTGCAATCCATCGTCATCCGCACGACCACATTGTGCGGCCCAATCATTTGCACGCCGAGTACCTGCGGATCGCCCAGCACGTTTTCATTTTCCGCCTGGACCGCATGGCCGACTTCTTTCATCACCGCAAACACTTTTTGCAGATCTTCTTCATAGGCAACCGAAACATCGACAACTGCCAATGAATTCGTCTTCGAGAAGTTCGTCACCTGCTGGATCTGCGAGTTGGGGATAATATGAATCTCCCCCGTATAGGCGCGCACTTTCGAAATGCGCAGCCCCACTTCCTCAACATTCCCGCGAATCTGCAGGTTGGTATTGATCATCACATTATCGCCGACACCGAACTGATCCTCAAAAATGATGAAAAATCCGGTGATGACATCCTTCACCAAGCTTTGCGCCCCAAAGCCAATCGCCAGTCCGGCCACCCCGGCCCCGGCGATCAGCGTGGTCACGTTGATCCCGATGTTCGACAAGATCATCAGCACGACCAGGAAATAGACCACATAGCGCATCACATTCAACAGCAGCGCGATGATCGTCTTCCCGCGCCGTTCATCCATCCGCATCGTGCGGTGCGACAACACGCGCTCGATCATCACACGTCCCAAGTTCATCACCAGTTTCGCCGCGACCAAGATCAGCACGATCTTAAACACGATCCAGCCCAAGCCCAGCCAGAACTCGGTCGAAGCTAACGTGGCGCCTAAGTTTGCTAACGTTTTTTGTATCGTCTCCATATTCGCCTCCTATGAGAAAAGTTATTGTCTATTATACAAACTGCGAGAGTATCAGTCATCCAATCTCATGACGATCTCATCATAACGTCACATATGTAGTCCCATCCGGCTTGTAGTAGCCGCGCACCACAACTTCCTTTTCGGTCAACACGCGCTGCACCGTCTCCAGATCCTGCGGGAAAAAGTCGATCGACAAAGCGCACCCGGCCGTCACCGTTTTCGGCGTCGGGCGAATGTCGATATCCAGCCCCGCCCCTTCCAGTTCCGCTTCCGCCCTCAGGGCATGATGCGTCGAATCAAATGCCACCAGCCAATATTCCACAGCCATTTCCAAGCCACCATCCTCACCAGAATATAAACCGGTACAAGGCATGCACAAACACCGACTGCATCAGCCCCTGATCCAGCCACTGCATCCCCTGAATCCAGCAGATCAGCCCTAACACGCTGACCAGGTACGTCGAGATGGTCAGCCCGATTCCGAGCCCCATCAAGCCGCCCAGCGCCTGTGAGCGCCACATGCCGTGCGCATCTCTCCATAGTGTCTCATACACGCGCAAGATCATTTGCAAACCGATAAAAACCGCCCCGCCCATCAGCCCCAGCAAAAACAGGTCATAGAAGCGCTCGACCACCGCCGGCGCGTGCGAGTTCAGCCCTTTCGTCACCGCTTGTGCCGTCTCCAGCTCCATAAATCCATTCGAATAGGGCGATGTCTTGACGAGATGCCCGGCCATCCATTTGGCCAGCCCAAAGTTCCAGCCTTCGTCAAACAGCACACTTTTCAAAAACGGGATCGACAGCGTCAAAAAGAAAAGGGGCACCACCAGCGCCAACGCGTCGATGCAAGTCCGCAAAAACCCCCGCTTCCAGCCAAAATACGCGCACCACGCCACCGCCACCATCAACAGCAAGTCCACCATACGCAGCTCTTCCTCCGTTCCCATAGGTCCTCTTCTCAAGGTATGAGCGGAGTGGACGAGGTATGAAACCTTTTCCAACTGCATATACTGGTAAAACCTATGAACTGCGGAGGAGAAACCACATGTTCAAACAAAACGTAACCCGGAGTGCAGATCTGCCGTACAAGGTTGACCATACAAGCGTTGAATCTGCCAAGTTTCTTTCCGAACGACTGCTCTATACTGTCCATCAGCCATCCCGTGAACGCCAAGTGGTGATCGTCTGCATCGGCACCGACCGTTCCACAGGAGATGCGCTCGGACCGCTCGTCGGCTCCAAGCTGAGCGGACGCCTGCAAGCCAGCCAAGCGGTCGTCTACGGCACGCTGGATGCGCCTGTTCATGCTGTCAATCTTAAAGATACCATACAAGAGATCGAAACGACGTACCACAATCCCTATGTGATCGCCGTAGACGCCTGCCTCGGCCAGCTCGCCTCCGTTGGGATGGTCACGCTTGGCGACGGTCCGCTCAAGCCAGGTGCTGGCGTCAACAAAGTCCTGCCCGAAGTCGGCCACATCCACATCACCGGCATCGTTAACGTCGGGGGCTTTATGGAATACTTCGTATTGCAGAACACGCGTCTGTCGGTCGTCATGAAAATGGCCGACTGCATCGCCGATGCGCTGACCGAATCCCTGACCCAAGCGGCTACTTTCACGCTCCCCGAACCGGCGAGCCTGCCTGAGCCCCTTCCGCAAAAACAGCCGCTGGTCAACCGGATCAACAATCTGCTGGGTTTCAAAAGCTAATACCTCCCGCATAACAAACCCGACCTCTCCTCATACTAGCTTTGGTTGTCCCACCTACCAAAGTCTCCGAGGGGAGGTTTTCTAATGACCAACAAACGTGTTGCTGTTGAAGCCAATCTGGGCAATGTGCGTGACTACCTGAGCCAGCAGGGTTATGACTGCTGCGACCTCGCTGCCCAAAACCTGAACAACCAAGGCCAAGGTCTCGACGCAATCGTTATCTCCGGCGCCGACCAAAACATCATGGGCATCTCCGATACCCAGACCAAAGCACCGGTCATCAACGCCCATGGCATGCGTCCCGACGAAGTGGCACAACGCATCCAAAACGCAACCCGCTAACCACCAACAAAAAACATCCTGGGTGCCTACTCCCCAGGATGTTTTGCCATGTGTTCCACGTGAAACACAACCTCTATTTCAAATACCGCGACCGCAAAAACAGGAACAGCCACACCACGCCTAAGCCCACAAAAGCCATCCCAAATGCCAGCGATTCCCGAATCAACATGTCGCCCAATCCCCAGAAAACAAAAAACAAACCGGTGAACAGTTCACGCAACTTGATGAATTTCGCGTTCGTTTTGTTGCGGAATGCCAGCACAACAAACGTAAAAGCACCCAGTGCGGAGAGAACCATCAAAATATCGATGAATTTCCACATTTTTTGTCACTTCCCCTTCCGTACGAAACCAGCCTCATACTCCCATTATACTATATCAACGCACAAAAAAAGACCCCGCATCACTGCGGAGCCCTTATTTCATCTTGTTCAGCGCCATCGAGATCGCCTGCTTCTCTTCCTCGCTGAGCGGATAAGTCGACGCCCCGGCCATCACCGGCTTGGCGTAGGATCGAGACTCCTCCCGCCCGAAAATCGACGTGAACACAACGCCATCCGCATCCCGATTCAACACGGCAATGCTATAGCTCAAATCGCTGCCTGTGCCTTCAAACGCATTGTAGCGCACCACGCCAACCGGCCCGCACGAGATCTGCAGATCCTGCGCCTGCTGCTCCTGGGTGGCGATCACCCCACGCACCGTCTCGCGCATTGCCCGCACATCGTCCGCATATGTAAACAGCACTTCCTCCAAATTCGCCTGCTTCAGTCCTTTCATCAGCATCCGATACCGCTTCTGGACTTTGCGCAGGCGCACCGACTGGATGATAAACACGATCAGCAACAGGAACAGCAACCCGAAAATCAACGCGACGACCGCATCGAGATTGGCCAAAATCCAATCGTTCGCCATACCCCTCGTACCTCCTCTTCTACCACTAAACCGTAACGTTAGCATCTACTGGGCATATCTGCTATTTTAGCACAGAATACGAGACCCCTGCCTGTACTTTTAAAATGCCCCATCCCAGACAGGATATGGCCGCCAAAAACCCCCATGAATAAAGGGAGCCTGCCGATTCGCAAGCTCCCTTCGCCTTTAAAATCCATATGGAATCAAAATGACCTTGATGATCGCTGCCACGAAAATCGCCGGCAGCAGATTGCCGACATTGACCTTCTTGATCTCCATGACATTTAGCGAGATCCCCATGATCAAAATCCCGCCTGTTGCCGACATCACGGTAATCACCGGGTCGGACAGATAGCCGGCCAGCCATACTGCGGTCAGGGCAATCGCGCCCTGGTACAAAAACACCGGGATCGCCGACAATCCAACGCCAATCCCCATCGCCGACGTAAAGAAGATCGCCGAAAAGCCGTCCAGCATCGCCTTGGTATACAAAATCTTATGTGACCCTTCCAGCCCGCTCTCTAGGGAACCAACAATCGCCATCGCCCCCACACAATACACCAGAGACGAAAACACAAATGCTTCGGCGATCTTGCCCTGCCCAAAGCGGCTCATCTTGCCTTCAATCCACTTCCCGAGGCTGTTCAGCTTGCCTTCAATATCGAGCAGTTCCCCGATGATCCCGCCAAACACCAGCGATGCGATGACAATAAAGAAATCATACCCTTCTGCCGTCGCCACGCCGACAACCATCGACAGCCCGATCACAAACACAGCGAGGCCCAGGCCCTGCAAAATCGTCACTTTCATGCGATCCGGAATCCGGCTCATCAGCCCGCCGATCGCCACGCCAATCAAAATGGCAATTGCATTCACAACCGTCCCTAACAGAGACATCCTTCCGACTCCCTCTCTTCTGCCTGACTCAGCCAGCAATTTCAGCAACCACAATCGTGCGTCCCTACAAGACCTTCGTCTGACCTCTCTTCGGCCCGAACCAGCCAGCAATCTCGGCGACTGCAATCGTATCTACAAGACCTTCGTCTGGCCTCTCCACAGCCCGAATCAGCCTGCTATCTCGGCGACCGCATCCAGCAGCGCCTTTACGTCTTCCTCGGTGTTAAACAGCCCCACAGAAGCCCTGACCACGCCTTGCTCCACCGTCCCGATCGTCTCATGCGCCACGGGGGCGCAGTGCAGCCCGGAGCGTACGCAGATCCCATAATTGCGATCCAAAATAAACCCGACTTCATGCGACTCATAGCCCTCCACCGTAAACGATACAATCGGCACCCTCGGTTCGCTCAGCGGCGGTCCATAGACCGTGACGCCTCCGATGGCTTCCAGCCCTTGATGAAGTTGATAAGCTAAAGTTTCCTCATGTTCCCGAATCTTGTCAAGACCTTTACTTTCCACAACCGAAATCCCGGCCAACAGCCCGGCGATCCCGACCGTGTTCCGAGTCCCGGCCTCATACCGATCCGGTCTGGTCTTCGGCATCTCCAGCAGCTCCGAGTATCCGCCCGACCCGCCGTGCATGAGCGGTTCCAGCTCCACCTCCGGGTGCAAATACAGCCCCCCGGTGCCCTGCGGCCCATACAGGCCCTTATGACCCGTAAACGCCAACATCCCGATATTCATCGCCTCCACATCAATCGGGTAGACCCCAGCCGTCTGGCAGACGTCGACCATGAGCACAACGCCATGTTCCTTGGCAATCGCGCCAATCTCCCCGACCGGCAAAAGCGTCCCGGTCAAATTCGATCCATGTGTAACAACAATCAGCTTCGTATTCTCCCGAATCGCATTCCGAACCGATTCAGCCAGCAGGCGACCCCGTTCATCCGCCTGCACATATGTAAGTTCAACCCCGCGTTCCCGCCGAACATATTCCAGCGGCCGCCGAACCGAATTGTGTTCCAGCATCGTCGTAATCGCGTGATCCCCAGGCTTCAACAGCCCCAGAATCCCCAAATTCAGCGCTTCCGTAGCATTCTGCGTAAAAATAACATTGTCCGGATTCTTCACGCCAAACAGCCCGGCCACCTTGCGCCGCGCCTCAAAAATAACCCGCGAGGCTTTCATCGAAAGCGCATGACTGCCCCGCCCCGGATTCGCCCCATACTCCCGCAAGCATTCCTCCATCTTCGCCGCCACCTCCGGCGGCTTCGGCCACGAGCTCGCCGCATTATCCAAGTAGATCACTACAACCCAACCTCCTCCATCAGCCAACAAAAAGTCCATAACCACTAAAGTATCAACCACCCAACCGCCCTGCCCTTCCCCCCATAAGCCCTATGAACCCCTTGGGGGAGGGCGGGATATGCGGAAGTGGTGATCTTTGAATCTTTACCCTTCCTCTAAAAAGGGTTTACTCAATCAAGGGGTACAGATGAAACGTGAACCCGGAGCATGTCCCGCCCGGACCCGACCACCCATCCCCCTCCAGCCTCCATCTTTCCCCCTACAAATATAGCGGAACCTTCCACCACCGGCTCTACAACTACCAGTATCGGAAGACCCCGCTATCTCTATCCCTTACTACGAATTCTGCAACAAACTCAAAATCCGTTCCAAATCATCTGTCGAGAAGTACTCAATCTCAATCTTCCCGCGCTTTTTCCCTTGCATAATCTTCACGCCAGTACCCAGCCGCGTCCGAAACTCTTCCTCATACTGCTTCAAAACAGGATTCGGCTTCGCAACCTTCTTCGTCTCGCGCTGTTGCAGATTTTGCAATCGGTTCACCAAATGCTCAACCTGCCGTACCGACAATTCCTCATCGATCGCCTTCTCCGCCAACGCAATCTGCTGCTTCTTATCCTGCAGCCCCAACAGCGCCCGCGCATGACCCATCGACAATGTTCCACGTGAAACATGCTCGCGAATCTCACCCGGCAAATTCAGCAAGCGCAGCATGTTCGCCACATGCGACCGGGATTGTCCGACCTTCTTGGCCATGACATCTTGCGTCATGTCGAACTTCTCCATCAAGCTCTGGTACGCTTCTGCCACCTCAATCGGATTCAGATCTTCACGCTGCAAATTCTCAATCAGCGCAATCTCATTCATCTGACGATCGGTAAAGTCACGCACCACAACCGGCACTTCACTCAAACCGGCCAGCTTCGAAGCGCGCAAACGGCGTTCCCCCGCCACGATCTCATAGCCGCGTACAGCGACGCGAACGATCAGCGGTTGAATGACACCATGCTCCCGAATCGAAGCTGCCAATTCCTCAATCTTTTCGTCATCGAACACACGACGCGGCTGATACGGATTCGGACGCAATTCCGCTACAGCAACGCTGGAAACCGGCTCGTCCCCTTTCGGATTCGAGTTGAAGATCGCTTCCAATCCTCGCCCGAGTCCGCTTGCACGCTTATTCATGCTCCGACCACTTCCTTTGCGAGTTCCAGATAGACCTCAGCACCACGCGATCGCGGGTCATACTGAATGATCGACTGGCCATGCGAAGGGGCTTCCCCAAGTCGGACGTTACGCGGAATCACCGTCGTGTACACCTTCTCGCGGAAATACTTCTTCACTTCCTCGATCACCTGCAGACCCAGGTTGGTCCGTGCATCGAGCATCGTCAGCAAGACGCCTTCGATCTCCAGCGACGTGTTCAGATGCTTCTGCACCATCCGAATCGTATTGAGCAGCTGGCTCAACCCCTCCAGCGCATAATACTCGCACTGAATCGGGATCAAAACAGAGTCGGACGCCGTCAGCGCATTGACCGTCAAAAGCCCCAAAGAAGGCGGGCAGTCGATCAGCATATAATCAAACTGCGACTTCAAAGGCTGCAACGCCTGACGCAGTCTGACTTCGCGCGACATCGTCGACACCAGCTCAATCTCCGCCCCGGCCAGTTGGATCGTCGCCGGGAGAATTTTTAAGTTCGGAACATCCGTATCGTTGACCGCTTCGCTCGCGTTCACTTCGTTAATCAACACATCGTAAATATCATAGCGCACATCGGCTTTATTAATGCCAATCCCGGAGGTCGTATTCCCCTGCGGGTCGATATCGATCAAAAGCACGCGCTTGCCAAGACTCGCCAGGCAAGCACCGAGGTTCACCGATGTCGTGGTTTTGCCCACGCCACCTTTTTGGTTCGCCACTGCGATGACTCTCGCCATGAGCATCACCCTCTTTCAAAACGTTAAGACGCATCCTTCATTTTACAAGATAAAGCGCAAAATGGGTAGCATGCAAAAAAGCAGGCTTATCGCCTGCTGGAATGAATTTCGAATATAGCGAGGAATTTATCAAAAAAGCTTACGATTTTGATTTCGGCACACGAATTACGAATTGGTAATAGTCCTCGTGATCCTCTTCTTCTTTTTCACAGTTGATCCCGCTCTGCACGATCATGTCGAGCGACTGGCGGATCGTGTTCACGGCAAGACGAATATCGCGGGAGAAAGAGATCTTCCGCGGCTTCTTGACTGGAACCTGCGCTTCGAGCAGCGCCTTGACGCGCGTTTCTGTCTGTTTGACGTTCAGCTCTTTTTCCACGATTTCCTGGAGCACCTTCAGCTGCAGTTCCTCTTGCCCCAGCGCAAGCAGTGCGCGGGCATGACGCTCCGAAATCTTGCGCGCCATCAAAGACTCTTGCACCGCCTGCGGGAGATTCAGCAAGCGCAGTTTGTTGGCAATCGTCGACTGCCCTTTCCCCAAACGCTGTGCCAGGCTCTCCTGTGTCAAGCTATGCAGTTCCAGCAGCTTCGCATACGCCACCGCTTCTTCGATTGCCGTCAGCCCTTCACGCTGCAAGTTCTCGATCACCGCGACCGATGCGGCCTGCGTGTCGTTCAACTCGCGGATGATGGCAGGGATCGTCTCCATGCCGAGCTTCGTGCAAGCGCGCCAACGGCGTTCCCCTGCGATCAGTTCATATCTATCGCCAACTTTGCGAACGACGATCGGTTGAATCATCCCGTGGGTGCGGATTGTCTGCGCTAACTCCTCGATGCGTTCATCGTCAAAAATCGTTCTCGGCTGATAGGGGCTGGAAACGATCTGGTCGATTGGAATCTGCTGCACCTCTTCTTGAGCTTGAGCTGCATCCTGCCCGGCCACTGCCGTCATCGCTTCTTCCCGATCACCCAGACCGAAAATTCGTGACAATTGCTCTTTCACCACCGAACTCACCCACCTACTCCTAGTACATGCACTTAAAACTTCTCAACATACTTCGGCAAAACCGTGGATATTTCCTGCTTTTCAGCCACAAACCGCAAATCTTCCTATCTTTTTACAAAAAGCGACTTCATTTAGAGCGGACTTTTCGCCGGTGTTCCCGCTTTGCGCGGATATTGTTTCGGCGTGGCTTTGATCTTTTCGACGACGATGATGTTGCGCTCGCCTTCTTCGACCGGCAAAGCAGTCTTGATCACATCGACGACGCGTCCGCCGAGAATGTCGAGCGCCTTTTTCGCTTCCGACACCTCGTTGTCCGCATCCGGCCCTTTCATCGCAAAGAAGTGGCCGCCCGTCTTCACATACGGCAGGCACAATTCGAGCAGCACATTCAGCCGCGCCACCGCACGGGCGGTGACCTGGTCATACTGCCCGCGCCACTGGTCCGGCTTGGCGAAGTCTTCCGCCCGGCCATGTACCGCTTTAAAGCTTTTCACTCCTAACGCGGCACCGAGCTCATTCAAAAACCCAATCCGCTTGTTCAGCGAATCGAGCACCGTCACCTGCAACTCATGTGCCGCGATGTGCACCGGAAGCGATGGAAAACCGGCCCCGGCGCCAACGTCAAGCAGCGTGCCGCTGCGCTGAAAACGCGCTGCCGACAACAACGTCATCGAGTCATAAAAATGCTTGAAATACACGCCCTGCTCATCGGTGATCGCCGTGAGATTCATTTTTTCGTTCCACTCGACCAGCCATTTGAAATACAGTTCATACTGCCCCATCTGCTCGTCAGACAGAGCGACCCCCAGCTTTGCTGCCACTTGCGATCTAAACAAGGTCTGCACCTCAGACATTGGCTGCACTCCTCTTCCCGTGAGTTTCCAAATAGACCATCAGGATCGAAATGTCGGCCGGGTTGACGCCGGAGATACGCGACGCCTGCCCGATCGAGCGCGGGCGGATCTTGCCCATCTTTTCGCGGGACTCGGAGGACAAGCCTTTGATCACGCTGTAGTCGATATCATCCGGGATCAATTTCAGCTCCAGCTTCTTTTGCTTTTCGATCTGCAGGTACGACTTTTCGATGTAGCCGGCGTATTTGGTCTGGATCTCGACCTGCTCCGCCACTTCCGGATGCAGTTCCTCCGGTGACGGTGCGACCTCAGCCAGCACGTTGTACGCCACTTCCGGACGGCGCAGGAGTTGCTCCAGCGACACCGCATCGGCGATTGGAGCGGAGCCAAGCTCGGTCAGGCGCGGGTTGATCTCATCCGCTTTGACGCGCGTGGTGCGCAGGCGGCCTTTTTCGCGCTCAATCGCTTCTTTTTTCTGCAAATAGCGGCCAAAGCGCTCATCGGACACCAAGCCGATCTTGTGCCCGATCTCCATCAGGCGCAGGTCAGCGTTGTCGTTGCGCAGGATCAGGCGGTACTCTGCACGCGAGGTCAGCAGGCGGTACGGCTCGTTGGTGCCTTTGGTGACCAGGTCGTCGATCATCACCGCGATGTAAGCGTCCGAACGGTCGAGAATCACCGACTCGCGCTCCAGCGCATGCATCGCCGCGTTGATCCCGGCGATCAGGCCCTGCCCGGCCGCTTCTTCATAGCCGGACGTGCCGTTGATCTGGCCGGCCGTGAACAAGCCTTCTACTTCTTTGGTCATCAAAGTCAGCTGCAGCTGCGTCGGGACGATCGCATCATATTCGATCGCATAGCCCGGGCGCATCATCACGGCATTTTCCAAGCCTTTGATCGTGCGCAGGATGCGCAGCTGGACTTCTTCCGGAAGTGACGTGGACAGCCCTTGCACGTAGTACTCTGCCGTGTGCCGCCCTTCCGGTTCGAGGAAGATCTGGTGCGACGGGCGCTCGGCGAAACGGACGATTTTGTCCTCGATCGACGGGCAGTAGCGCGGGCCGGTGCCTTCGATCACGCCGGAGAACATTGGCGAGCGGTGCAGGTTTTCCTGAATCACCGCGTGGGTCGTTTCGTTCGTATAGGTCAGCCAGCACGGCATCTGCTCGCGGGCCTCAACATCGTCGGAGAATTGGAAATGGTAAAACGCATCGTCGCCCGGCTGTATCTCCGTCGCCGAAAAATCGATCGAATCGCGGTGCACGCGCGGCGGCGTTCCCGTCTTGAAACGGGTCAGCTGGAAGCCGTGGTCGAGCAGCGAATCGGTCAGCTTCAAGGACGGCAGTTGCCCGCTCGGACCGCTCTGGTACTGCACTTCGCCCATGATGATCTTGCCGCGCAGGTAGGTGCCGGTCGTGACGACAACCGCCTTCGCTCTGTATGTAGCCCCGGTGTGGGTGACAACGCCGGTGATGCGGCCGCCTTCGGACAGCAGCTCATCGACCATCGACTGGCGCACCGTCAAGTTGTGCGTCGCTTCCACCGTCTCTTTCATCCGGTGCGAATAATAAAATTTATCAGCCTGCGCCCGCAACGCATGCACCGCCGGGCCTTTGCCCGTGTTCAAGAGGCGCATCTGCAGGTAGGTCAGGTCGGTGTTGCGGCCCATCTCGCCGCCCAGCGCGTCGATTTCGCGCACGACGTTGCCTTTCGCCGGCCCCCCGACCGCCGGGTTGCACGGCATATAGGCGATATGATCAAGCGAGATCGTCAGCATCAGCGTCTGGCAGCCCAAGCGAGCTGCCGCCAGCGCCGCTTCCACGCCGGCATGACCGGCGCCGATGACGATCACGTCGTATGTTCCAGCTTCGTAACGCATGTTGTCCCCTCCTATTTCCCCAGGCAGAATTGCGAGAAGATCTGATCGAGCAAATCCTCGCCGACCGCTTCCCCAATCACTTCGCCAAGCGACATCCAGCAGTTTTTCACATCGACGGCGACCAGATCGAGCGTCATGCCCATCTGGGCCGAGGAGATCGCTTCGTTCATCTCCCGCATGCCTTTTTCGAGCAGCGCGACATGGCGCGCATTCGAGACGTACGTGCCTTCCTTGCCTTCGATGCCGCCGGACAGGAACAGGTCTTCCACCGCCGCTTCCAACTGCTCCAGCCCTTCTCCCATAGCGACAGACGTCTCAACGAGCTTCTTGCCCTCGGCAAGCCCGCGCAGCTCCTCCAGATCGACTTGGCGCGGCAGGTCCAGCTTGTTCAGGATCAGGATCGCCGGGTACGGCCCGACCGCTGCCAGCAGTTCGCGGTCCACCTCTTCCAAGGGTCGCGAAGCATCGACCATAAACAAGACCAGGTCGGCTTGATTCAAAGCGGAGCGGGAGCGCTCGACCCCGATTTTTTCCACCACATCTTCCGTCTCGCGAATCCCCGCTGTGTCGATGATGTTTAGCGGGATGCCGCGCAGGTTGATCATCTCTTCCAAAATATCGCGGGTCGTGCCCGGAATGTCGGTTACGATGGCGCGGTTCGTGCGCGACAAGGCGTTGAGCAGCGACGATTTGCCGACGTTCGGCTTGCCGATGATCACCGTCTTCAGCCCTTCGCGCAAAATTTTCCCCGTCGTGGCGCCGGCGAGCAGCTTCTCGATCTCGGCCGCGACAACAAGACCTTCACGGATCACATTTTGTGTCGTCACATCTTCCACATCATGCTCCGGGTAGTCGATCGTCACTTCGATGTGAGCGAGCATCTCGACCATCTTTTGGCGCAGAAGCCTGATTTTCCCCGACAGCTGCCCTTCGACTTGCGAGAGCGCGACTTTCATCGCCATGTCGGTCTTGGAGCGGATCACGTCGATCACCGCTTCCGCCTGCGACAGGTCGATGCGGCCGTTCAGGAAGGCGCGTTTGGTAAATTCGCCAGGTTCGGCCAGTCGCGCGCCATGATTCAGCACGAGGCGCATAACGCGCTGCACGGCGACGATCCCGCCGTGGCCCTGAATCTCCACCACCTCTTCGCCGGTATAGGTGCGCGGCGCTTTCAAAACGGCGCAAAAAACCTCATCGACCGTCTCGCCCGTCTGCGGGTCGACGATGTGGCCATAGTTAAAGGTGTGGCTGTCCACAGCGGTCAGCTTTTTTTTGCCCCGATAAATCTTATCCACAACGGAGATCGCCTCGCTGCCGGAGACGCGAATGATCGCGATGCTGCCTTCTCCAAGCGCGGTGGCAATCGCCGCGATCGTATCAAACTCATTCATGCATTTCTCTCCCAACTTATCCACTTTCCGTTTAGCTTGCCCGTTCGTGAGGATGTGCATAACCATTCTATCATAGCTCAGCAAAAGCACAAAAACTATCCACATGTGGATAGAAAAACATAAAAAAAGAGCCCTGTGGGTTATCCACAAGGCTCTGCGATGCGTTTGGTTACGAACGATGTTTAGTAGGAGTCCGGCGTCCGCCCCGCTCGCGGGTCTTCTCGCCGTTTTTCTTCTCCTTCGGCGAGATCACCACTTTGCGGTGCGGCTCGTCCCCGTGCGAAAAGGTGACGACATCGGGGCGGTGTTGCAAGTAAGAATGAATCACCTTGCGTTCAGCGGGAGACATCGGTTCCAGCATGATGTCGCGCTTTTGCATCAGCGCCTTGTTCGCCAGTCGCTCGGCGAGGCGCTCCAGCGTCTCTTTGCGGCGCATACGGTATTCTTCCGCATCCAGCACAATTTTCAAAAATCGCTCGCTGTGCTTGTTCGCCACCAGGTTGACGAGGTACTGCAACGCATCGAGTGTCGCTCCCCGGCGGCCGATCAGAATCCCGATCGACTCGCCGGACAGCTTGATCTCATACTCGGTGTCGCTTTCTTGCTCCACATCGATGCTGACATCTCGCAAAGACATCGACGATAAAACATCGCCCAGGAACTTTTTCGTCTCTTCAATCGGGTCGAGCTGGGGAACTTCCACTTCCACCTCTGCATCCCGCTTGCCGAAGAGTCCCAAAAAACCGCGGCGAGGCTGTGTCAGAACGGTTACAGTTACGCGATCACGGGGGACGCCCAATTTTTTCAGAGCCAATTCGGTTGCAAGTTCAACCGTTTTACCCGTAGTGATCACTTTTTTCATTTCTTTTTGCCTCCGGAAGCGGGTGCTGCTGCGCCGGGAAGGTTAGGTGCTTTGATGCCTTTGGTGAAGTAGGTCTGCACGATGGTCAGGATGTTCGAGAAGATCCAGTACAGGCCCAAGGCTGCCGGGAACTGCCAGGTGAAGAAACCGATCATCAGCGGCATGATCGCCAGCATAATCTTCGTGTTCGGGTCGTTGTTGACCATCGACATCTTGGATTGGAGGAAGGTGGTGCCTGCCGCCAGAATCGCGAGGATGATGTTTTCGAAGGACTGGGTGCTGGACAGCGTCAGGAAGCCCAAGAATTCATGCAGCTTCAGCGCCTGGTTGGTGTTGATCGCCTGATACAGCGCCAACAGAATCGGCATCTGCACGAGAATCGGGAAACAGCCGGCCAGCGGATTGGCGTTGTACTGCTGGAACAACTTCATCGTCTCTTCGTTGATCTTTTGCTTGTCGTTCTTGTACTTCTCGCGGATCTTGGTCAGCTCCGGCGAGAGTTGCTGCATGACTTTCGTGTAGCGGATCTGCTTAATCATCAGCGGAAGCGTGATGATACGCACGATCAAGGTAACGATCAAGATCGCAACCCCGTAGTCGGTGGTCAAGTGATAGAAATAATCGAGTCCGTCGGAAACGATGCCGACAAACTTGCCCCAGATACCGCTTCTGTCCAAGCTGCCGTCAGCGTTTGTGCTGCCGCAGCCGGTCAACATCACGGCCAGGAGCAACAGGGTGACAGGAATTCTCATTCGTTGAAACAAGCTGAGTTCCCCTCCTTAATGGGAGCAATCGTGATCTATGTAAGGTTCAGGCACGGGGTCAAATCCCCCTGGATGCCAAGGACCGCACTTGAGAATTCGCTTGATGGTCAGGAAGGAGCCGCGCCAAGCCCCGTGGGCCCGCACAGCTTGCATTCCATATTCGGAACAAGTCGGATGAAAACGGCAGGATGGCGGTTTTAATGGAGAGATAAACGTTCGATAAAAGCGAAAGAAGAGCAAAAGCGCCCGCTTCATCTAACGCACCCCTTTTCTCCGCTCGCCCTGCTTGTCCTGCGCGCCGGGGCTGTTCGTGCGCTGCGGCGCCGGTTTGCGCTTGCCCGCATCCGGCCGCTCCATGTTACGCAGCAGATGATGGACGTTTTGCACAACGCTTTCATACTCCAGCTCGGCAGCGGAGGGCCGCGCGATCACCACCAGATCGTAAGACTCCTTGATCTGATCGCTGCTGTTGCGGAACGCTTCCCGCAGCAGTCGCTTGACCCGGTTGCGGGTCACCGCTTTCCCAACCTTCTTGCTGACCGAAAAGCCAACGCGGAACGCTTCGCTGTTCCGATTTTTTAAATAATAGATGACGAGATAGCGGTTGGCGAAAGACTGTCCATGATGAAAAACCCGCTGAAAGTCTCGTTTGTCTGTCAACCGGTGTTCTTTTTGCAGCATAGAGCCTGGCCCCCATTCCATCTCCTAGTATACGGAAGCAAGGGTGCCGTTAAACCGCCTGTTATGTAAAAAAGACCACGAAAACGTGGCCTTATGCGGACAGAACCTTTCTTCCTTTGCGACGACGTGCAGCCAGTACGCGACGGCCGTTCTTGGACGCCATACGAGTACGGAAGCCGTGAACTTTCTTGCGCTTGCGTACGTTCGGTTGGAAAGTACGTTTCATCGATCTACACCTCCCTATAGAACTTTCTATCTGAATGAGAGAAAGCCAACTGTAGACAATACACTACGTCATTATAGCGGAGATGCAAGATGATTGCAAGATTGGTTTCACACGCAAAAGAAGGAAATACGATCCGCGGGCCTGTGGAAAACTTTTTCGACACGTAAAATACTTTTCGACAAGTATTCAACAGCATTATCCACAATCCACATGGCTGTGAACAAACTCGGTTGCATACTGTTTTTGGTGTGGATAAGTTTAAAAAAGTCCGTTGTCATCAGGGTTTCATTTCTGATATGATGGAGTAGCTTGTCCGTGGATAACATTTCTGAATCCACACACTTACTAACAGGTGTGGATAACTTGGTGGATAACTATCCTCAGATGTGGATTCGTTATCCAGATACGTGGGGACAAGAGACTGCACCATCCTTCAAACTACGGAATAAATCGACACCGTACGCCTCAATTATTATCCACAATACTTGTTGGTAACCGCAAGGGGATGTGGATTTTTATTGTGTATTTTTTTTGGGGAGGTTCCTGACTTCATGGATCGGCAAGCACTAGACCTGTGGCAGAAGACGACCGCCACCCTGGAAACGAAGCTCTCCAAGCCCAGTTTCGAGACGTGGTTCAAATCGACGCAGCCCGTGTCCTATGAGAACAACACGCTGATTGTCTCCGTGCCGAACGAATTTTCCCGCGACTGGCTGGAATCTCGTTACTCGGCCATCATCAAGGAAACGCTCACCGCCATCACGAGGCAAGAAGTGACGGTCAAGTTTGTCATCCCGCAAGTTTTTGATGAATCTCTCTATGAAAATTCACCAAAACCTGCGCCGCCAAACACACCGGCCGGGCCTCAAGATGAAGAGCTGTCAGAGTTTGTTCCATCGGCACTCAATCCCAAGTACCTGTTCGACACCTTTGTCATCGGTGCCGGCAACCGCTTTGCGCACGCAGCCTCCCTGGCTGTAGCCGAAGCTCCGGCCAAAGCGTACAACCCGCTGTTCATCTACGGGGGCGTAGGCCTTGGCAAAACGCACTTGATGCATGCGATCGGCCACTATGTGCTCGACAGCAACCCGCAGGCGAAAGTCGTCTACATCTCGTCGGAAAAGTTCACCAACGAGTTCATCAACGCCATTCAGTACAACAAGACGGTTGATTTCCGCAACAAGTATCGAAATGTGGACGTGCTCTTAATAGACGATATTCAGTTCCTGGCCGGGAAAGAACAGACCCAGGAGGAATTTTTCCATACGTTTAATACGCTGCACGAAGAGAGCAAGCAGATCATCATCTCCTCCGACCGTCCGCCCAAAGAGATCCCGACGCTCGAGGACCGCTTGCGCTCGCGCTTTGAATGGGGCCTGATCACCGACATCCAGCCGCCGGACTACGAGACGCGGATCGCCATCCTGCGCAAGAAGGCCAAGGCGGAGGCGCTCGACATCCCGAACGAAGTGATCTCGCACATCGCCAACAAGATCGACACCAACATCCGCGAGCTCGAAGGCGCGCTGATCCGCGTCGTCGCCTACTCGTCGCTGATCAACCGCGACCTGTCGGCAGAACTGGCGATGGAAGCATTAAAAGACATCATTCCTTCTAATAAACCGAAACAGATCACCATCGCCGAGATCCAAAAGGTGACCGGGGAGCATTTTGACATGAGACTTGAGGACTTCAAAGCGAAAAAGCGCACCAAGGCGATCGCCTACCCGCGCCAGATCGCGATGTACCTCGCCCGCGAGCTGACCGATTTTTCGCTGCCGAAGATCGGCGATGAATTTGGCGGCCGCGACCACACGACCGTCATCCACGCGCATGAGAAGATCGCGAAAGAACTGAAGACCGACTTCACTTTGCGCCAGACGATCGAGACTTTGAAAGAAAAACTTGGCCACAATTAAGAATTGGGGATAACGATTGTGACTAAGCTGTGAATAACTACACAGTCCAACCGGGCACTGGATATGTGGATAAGTAAACGAACCTTACGCACAGATTGTCCACACGCGCCAAACCTGTTCAGTCGTGAGGTTTCGACACTTTTCCACATATTCAGTGCCCTTATTACTGTTATTACTGAAAATCTTATAATAACTACTCCACCTACTACTACTATGCTCGGGGGACTGAGCGTATGACTGCCTGAGGGGGAAACATCCATGAAAATCGTGATCCAGCGCCAAAGCCTCGTGCAAGCGATCCAAAATGTTCAAAAAGCCGTATCCGGCAAAACCACCATTCCGGTGCTGACCGGCATCAAGATTGTCGCTGCCAAAGACGGCCTTTCTCTGACCGCGACCGACCTTGAGATCGGGATCGAGACCCGCGTCCCGACACACATAGAAGAAGATCAGATTGTAAACGTTATCGAAGAAGGTGCGATCGTGCTGTCGGCAAAGTTTCTCAGCGATATCGTGCGCAAACTGCCGAGCCAGCAGGTGGAGATCGAAGTCAAGCAGAACTACCTGACGATCATCCGCGGCGGCAAATCGGAGTACAACCTGCACGGACTCGACCATGAGGAATTCCCGCGCCTGCCGCAAGTGAACGGCAACCAGATCTTCTCCGTGCAGTCTGACATTTTGAAAGACATGATCCGCCAGACTGCGTTTGCCGTGTCCGGCGAAGAGATCCGTCCGGTGCTGACCGGCGTCATGTTCACGCTGAAAAAGGGCAGCTTGAAATTTGTCGCCACCGACTCGCACCGCCTTGCGACCCGCGAATCGAGCGTCGAAGCGCCGGAAGACCTGGAGATTCACAACGTGATCATTCCGGGCAAGAGCCTGAACGAGCTGGGCCGTCTGCTGGCCGACGATTCTTCACTTGTCGATATCGTGGTCGCCGACAACCAGGTGCTCGTGCAAATGGACAAAACGCAGTTCTACACCCGCCTGATCGACGGCCAATACCCGGACATCTCGCGGATCATTCCGTCCAATTTCAAAACGGGCCTGACCGTGAAGACCAAAGATCTGCAAGGCGCGGTGGAGCGTGCTTCTTTGATCGCCAAAGAGCATGAAAACAACCTTGTCCGCTTAAACATCAAAACAGGCGGGATCGAGATTTCCTCCAACTCCCCGGATGTCGGGAAGGTGTCGGAGTCGATCGAAGAGATAAACGTGACCGGGGATGAGCTGCTCATCGCTTTCAACTCCAAGTTCATGCTCGACGCGCTGCGCGTGATCGACAGCGAAGATCTGCTGATCGAGTTCACCGGCTCGATGAGCCCGTTTTTGGTGAAAATCCCGGACAACCCGAACTGCCTCCACCTCATCCTGCCAGTGCGGATTTACTAAGGGGGACCTTGTTGTGACCTATCAGGACGTGACGATCGAGACGGAATATATCACCTTGCAGCAGTTTCTCAAGTTTGCGGAGATCCTCGATTCGGGCGGCGCGGTGAAATGGTTTTTGGAGGAGCAAGATATCAAGGTGAACGGATCGCCGGAGAAGCGCCGCGGCAAAAAGCTGCGTGACGGCGATCTGATCGTCATCGCGGGCATCGGCTCCTACCGCGTCGTTCAGGGCTAAGCCGAGATGTGGATCAAGGCGCTTGAGTTGCGCAACTTTCGCAATTACGAATCGCTTCAGCTCACCGACCTCTCGCCGCGGGTGAACATCCTCGTCGGCCAGAACGCGCAGGGCAAGACGAATGTCGTCGAAGCGATTCTGCTTTTGTCTGTCGCCAAAAGCCACCGAACGAACAAAGATGCGGAGATGATCCGCTTTGAGACGGAGTTTGCTGCGCTCAAAGGCATGATCGAGCGGAACGAGCGCAGCTACCGGCTCGATCTTCGCCTGCTGCCCAAAGGCAAAAAAAGCGCGGTCAACGGCGTTGAAAAGCGAAAGATGAGCGACTTTGTCGGTCATCTCAACGTCGTGCTGTTCGCTCCGGAAGACTTGCAGCTGATCAAAGGCGGCCCGCAGCAGCGGCGCCGTTTTCTTGACGTGGAAATCGGGCAAGTCTCGCCGCAGTACCTCTACAACCTCACCCAGTACCAAAAGGTGCTTCTGCAGCGCAATTCCCTGCTCAAAGAGATCGGCCAGAAAAAGTCGGGCGATGAAATGCTGATGATCTGGGACGACCAATTGGCCGTCTACGGCACAAAAGTGATCAAAAAGCGCCTGGAGTTTGTGGACAAGCTGGAAGGCTTCGCAAAAGATATCCACAAGCGGATCTCCGGCGGCAAAGAAGAGCTGTCCTTTCACTATCAAAACTCGCTGGATTGTACAGAACTTGTACAACTCGAAGACCTGTACCGCAAGGAGCTGGAGCAAAAGCGCCGCGTGGACATCCTGCGCGGATCGACTTCGGTCGGGCCGCACCGCGACGATGTGGAAGTGCGGATCAACGGCCACAAAGTGCAGACGTTTGGCTCGCAGGGCCAGCAGCGCACGGCGTCCTTGTCGATGAAACTGGCGGAGATCGAATTGATCAAAGCGGAGGTCGGAGAATATCCGGTGCTGCTGCTCGACGATGTGCTCTCCGAGCTCGATGAGTCTCGGCAGTTGCATCTCGTGCAGAGCATGGGGGAGAAAGTGCAGACGATCGTCACTACGACGACAACCTTTGGCCTGGAGCACTTTCTGAGCGAGGAAGCTAACGTGTACCGGGTGGAACGTGGTATAATCACGAAAGAAGGGTAGGTGGATTTTGGCATGTTCATTCACTTGGGCGGTGACGTCATGGTCCAGAGCAAAGATGTGATTGCCATTTTTGACCTGAAGATGAAGTACTCTTCGGACAGCACCAAAGAATTTTTAAATGTGGCAGACGAAGAAGGATTTGTTGTCATGATTGACGAAAGTGAGAGCAAATCATTTGTGGTGACTACGAAAAAAGTCTACTATTCGCCGATCTCGTCTCTCACGCTGAAAAAGCGGGCAGGTTTCGTTTCGGAGCTTGAATAGCTGATTTGCCGTCCCCAGACTTAAATCTGGCGGACTTTTTGTGTAAATGATAGGGAATACGTCAAGACTACATACAAACGTGTTGAATCTGGAGGGTACCGACATTGACTCAGGAATTGAATGCCTCCGTTTATGATGAGAATCAGATACAGGTTCTCGAAGGATTGGAAGCGGTCCGGAAGCGTCCGGGGATGTACATCGGTTCCACGACTTCGAGAGGGCTGCATCACCTCGTCTGGGAAATCGTTGACAACGGCATCGACGAAGCGCTTGCCGGTTTTTGCGATCATGTGCAAGTGATCATCCAAGCGGACAACAGCATCAAGGTCAGCGACAACGGCCGGGGGGTGCCTACCGGGATTCACCCGAAGATGGGGATTCCGACAGTTGAGGTCGTTTATACGATTTTGCATGCCGGCGGCAAGTTCGGCGGCGAAGGCTATAAAGTTTCCGGAGGTCTGCACGGCGTTGGCGCGTCCGTTGTAAACGCATTGTCGGAGTGGATGGAAGTCACCGTCCGCCAGAAGGGCAAAGTGTTCCAGCAGATGTATGACCGCGGCGCCCCGCGCTTCGGACTGAAAGAGATCGGCGAGATGGAAACAGGCGAGCGTTCGGGCACGACCGTTATTTTCAAGCCCGACCCGCAGATCTTCACAGAGAGCACCGTCTACGAATACGAGATCCTCGAAGGCCGTCTGCGCGAACTGGCCTTTTTGAACGGGGGCCTGCGCATCACCTTGCGTGACGAGCGCGAAGGCAAGGAAAAAGAAGATGTGTTCTTCTACGAAGGCGGGATTGCGTCCTTCGTGGAGTACTTGAACAAAGACCGGGAAGTGCTCTTCTCCCCGCCGGTGTTCACCGCAGGCGAAAAGGACGGCATCATCGCCGAAGTGTCCCTGCAGTACAACGACTCGTATTCCAAGGACAACATCTTCTCGTTTGCGAACAACATCAACACGCATGAGGGCGGCACGCATGAATCAGGCTTCAAGTCGGCGCTGACCCGCGTGATCAACGAATATGCGCGCAAGTACAACCTGCTCAAAGAGAACGAGAACAACCTGACCGGCGATGACGTGAGGGAAGGGATTTGCGCGATCGTATCGGTGAAGATTCCGGAGCCGCAGTTTGAGGGGCAGACCAAGACCAAACTTGGCAACTCCGAAGTGCGGGGGATCGTCGAGACGATTTTTGCAGAAAAGTTCATGACGTTCCTCGATGAGAACCCGACCACAGCGAAGAAGATCATCGAGAAAGCCCTGCTCGCGTACCGAGCGCGGGAAGCTGCCCGCAAAGCGCGGGAACTCACCCGCCGCAAATCGGCGTTGGAAGTCTCTTCGCTGCCGGGGAAACTGGCCGACTGCTCGTCGCGCGACCCGCACGAGTCGGAGATTTTCATCGTCGAAGGTGATTCTGCAGGCGGATCGGCCAAACAAGGCCGTGACCGTCACCGCCAGGCGATTCTTCCCTTGCGCGGGAAGATCATCAACGTGGAGAAGGCGCGTCTCGACAAAATTTTGTCGAACAACGAAATCCGCGCGATCATCACGGCGCTTGGTACAGGTGTCGGCGATGACTTCAACTTGGAGAAAGCGCGCTACCACAAGATCGTCATCATGACGGACGCCGATGTCGACGGTTCGCACATCCGCATCCTGCTCCTGACCTTCTTCTACCGCTACATGCGGGAGTTGATCAACGCAGGCTACGTGTACATCGCGCAGCCGCCGCTCTACAAGGTTTCCAAAGGCAAAGCGGTCTCCTACGCGTACAACGACCGCCAGCTGGAAGAAAAGCTGAACGAGATCGGCCGCACCGGCATCAACATCCAGCGCTACAAAGGTCTGGGCGAGATGAACGCCGAGCAGCTTTGGGAGACGACGATGGATCCGGAGAGCCGCACGCTGTTGAAAGTTGGCATCGAGGATGCCAAGATGGCCGAATCGTTTTTTGACAAGCTGATGGGCGACCGGGTAGAGCCGCGCCGTGAATACATCGAGCAAAATGCGCGTTATGCGCAACTTGACGTCTAGAACAAAATCTAAGGGGATTCCTCATGGCTGAAATTGATCGCAATCCGACGATAGACATATCCAAGGAGCTTCGAAACTCCTTTATCGACTACGCAATGAGTGTCATCGTCTCCCGTGCGCTGCCAGATGTGCGCGACGGGTTGAAGCCGGTACATCGCCGGATTTTGTTCGCGATGTACGAAGTTGGCATGACGCCTGACAAGCCGTACAAAAAATCGGCCCGCGTCGTCGGTGACGTATTGGCAAAGTACCACCCGCACGGCGACGCGTCCGTATACGACGCGATGGTGCGGATGGCGCAGGATTTTAACACGCGCTATCTGCTCGTCGACGGTCACGGCAACTTTGGTTCGGTCGACGGCGACTCCGCTGCGGCGATGCGCTACACCGAGGCAAGAATGTCCAAGATCGCGATGGAACTGTTGCGCGATATCAACAAAGAGACGGTTGATTTCGGGCCGAACTATGACGGCAACGAAAAAGAGCCGCAAGTGATGCCGGCGCGCTTCCCGAACCTGCTCGTCAACGGTTCGGCAGGGATCGCGGTCGGGATGGCGACCAACATCCCGCCGCACAACCTGCGCGAAGTGATCGACGGCGTGCTGATGATGATCGACAATCCGGAGGTGACCGTCTCCGATCTGATGACGGTGATCCCGGGACCGGACTTCCCGACTGCCGGCCAGATTCTCGGCCGCTCCGGGATCCGCTCGGCCTATGAGACGGGCCGCGGCTCGGTCGTCATGCGCGCCAAGTCCGAATTTGAAGAAGCGAACAACGGCAAGACCCGCATCATCGTTACCGAGCTGCCGTTCCAGGTCAACAAAGCCCGCCTGATCGAGAAAATCGCTGAATTGGTGCGCGACAAGAAGATCGACGGCATCACCGACCTGCGCGACGAGTCGGACCGCAAAGGGATGCGCATGGTCATCGAGCTGCGCCGCGACGTTAAGCCGCAGGTCGTCTTGAACAACCTGTACAAGCAAACGCAGCTCCAGACGACGTTTGGCGTCAACATGCTGGCCCTCGTACACGGCGAGCCGAAAGTGCTCAACCTGCGCGAAGTGATCTACCACTACATCCAGCACCAAAAAGACGTCATCACCCGCCGCACTCAGTTCGAGCTGAAAAAAGCGCGTGCGCGCGCCCACATCCTCGAAGGCTTGCGCATCGCGCTTGACCATATCGACGCGGTCATCGCTTTGATCCGTGCTTCGCGCACGGCCGAAGACGCGCGTAACGGTTTGATCACCGAGTTCAAGCTGTCCGAAGAGCAGGCGCAGGCGATTCTCGACATGCGTCTGCAGCGCCTGACCGGTCTCGAGCGCGACAAGATCGAAAACGAGTACAACGAGCTGATGAAGATGATCGCCGAATACGAAGCGATCCTCGCTGACGAGACGCTGCTGATGCAAGTCATCAGAGAAGAAATCACGGAAATTCGTGAAAACTTCGGCGATGACCGCCGCACGGTGATCACGTCTGCAGAAGGCGAGATCGACGAAGCGGACCTGATTCCGGTCGAAGATGTTGTGATCACAATCACGCATCAAGGCTATATCAAGCGTCTGCCGGTTTCGACCTACCGCAGCCAGCGCCGCGGCGGACGCGGCGTGACGGCGACCGGTATGAAAGAAGAGGATTTTGTGGAACACCTCTTCATCACGTCGTCGCACAACGCGGTGCTGTTCTTCACGAACCGCGGCCGTGTGTACCGTCTGAAAGGCTACGAGGTGCCGGAGTTTGGCCGTGCTGCGAAAGGCACGCCGATCATCAACCTGCTGAACATCGAGCAAGGTGAAAACGTGTCGGCTGTCATTCCGCTCGACAAGCCTTCAAACGACGAACCGTTGGATGATGTGATGATCGAAGAGATGGCAGACAACGAAGAGGATGCAGCAGCAAATGGTCCGTTCCTCTTCATGGGCACGCGCAAAGGCGTGGTCAAAAAGACGCCGCTCTCCCAGTTCAACAACATCCGCAAGGCCGGTCTCATCGCGCTCACGCTGCGTGACGAAGACGAGTTGATCGGCGTGAAGCTGACCGACGGCAACCAGGAGATCATCATCGGCACCCGCGAAGGCATGTCTGTCCGTTTCGCGGAGCAGGATGTGCGCTCGATGGGCCGTACCGCTGCCGGCGTCAAAGGGATCGATCTGACGGCGAGCGACGTGGTCATCGACATGGACGTCGTCAACAAAGCGGCGCACGTGCTGGTCGTGACCAGCAACGGCTACGGCAAGCGTTCCCCGATGGGCTCTTACCGCATCCAGGGACGCGGCGGCAAAGGGATCAAGACCCTCGACCGCACCGATAAGACCGGGCATGTGGTCGGCTTGAAGATCGTGACGACCGAAGACGATATCTTAGTGATTACCAACACCGGCGTCGTCATCCGAACTCCGGTCAACCAAATCTCGGAACAAAGCCGCATCACCCAAGGGGTCAAACTGATCAACCTCCATGGCGACGGCGAAGAAGTCTCCACCGTTGCCCGCGTCCTGACCGGCGATGAAGATGAAGTTGTGATTGATGCGGAATAATCAAAGTGAATAGTTGCTCACGCAAAGACTTCGCAGATTCTGCGAAGTCTTTTTGTTTTTCTAAAAATTTCCCAAAATTTATTGATCTATTCAGTTATATACTATATAATGAATTTGTCAGCAATTACTGAATAGTCTGATTTAAGTAACCGGAGGTGATTTGAATGATCAAGAAGGTAGCAACTCGCAAAGTGACTCGTTCTTACCGTCTGAAGTGCGGATGCGTTTGCGGCGCGAACTAATCTGCTCAGGACCAATGAAGCCGTCTCTGCATCTAGAGACGGCTTCTACTTTGGACAGGGGGTCTCACCATGCTGGGAAATATCCAGAATCTCATTTTGCAACTAACGATCGACCCGGTACGAGCAGATCAATTTTTTGCCGATCCGGAATCTTTCCAAGTGGAGTTCGCCTTGTCAGATGAGGAACTTTCTTTTGCCAAGCAACTCCCCCAAAAGGCGATTACCGATTTTCAAATCAGTGTCTGCCGCAAACGCTCCCGCCGCGTGTATGATGCAGTCAAACGCACTTCGGCGTGTCTGCAACAACAAAAGGGTCAGGACGTGTTTCGAAGTTTTGCGATCGCACATGTCATGCGCTCCAATGAGTGGCCGAATAAGATTCCGGCGTTTTTTGATCATGTGGAAAGCGCGTTAGGAGATACGGTGGAAGACGGTGTGCTGCGCGAAGTGGTTTCCTTTGAGCGTTGGATGTACAACATCGACCAGGGAATGTTGCAGCATGACGTTGCAGGCCGTGGAATCGTTCGTACCCCGCAGGCGCAGATACACTCCTTTTTGGTGCCGGCCGAACCGCTGCTGGATGAATGGGTCAGTCCGGAGCTTCGTCAGATTTTGATGGAGGGGTATGGGCAGTCGAAAAGCTTTGTGCTCGCACTGCAAACGGGGGATGAGATTGAGCTCTTCGAAATCGATGCGTGCATCTATGAGATCTTGATGCAGTGTGAAAAACCGCAGTCGAAAGAAGCGCTGACAGCTGTTGTGCAAACCGCGATTCAAAAGCATGAGGTGGACAAACAGCCGCAGGAAGTGCTGGCGGAACTTGAGGAATTGGGAATTTTGATCGAAATTGGAGAGGAGGCCTAACAATGGCGAAAGGAATCGGTGTCGGTTTGCGAGAGGAGTTCATCGAGGAACGGGAAGCTGTTTTACGGCATGTGGATTTTCTGGAGATCAACCAGAAGGCGGATGTGGAGCAAACAAAAGAAGAATTGGCGGGCTTCGTGACAGAAATCCCGATCGTGATCCACTCGCTCAATCTTTCATTGGGATCGATCACGCCGCCGCCAGCGCACCGGGTCGAGGCGCTGGTGGAGACGGTGCTGGCCGTCAATCCGTCTTGGGTGAGTGAACATCTATCCTACAGCCGCTTTGATGATATTGAAATCGATAATTTTATCGCGCTGCCGTATACGGAAGAAGCGGTCGAAGTTGCCGGAGCCAATATCAAAAGAATCCAAGAGCGCATCGGGAGAAGGATGGCGATGGAGAACATCACGCATACGTTTATATGGCCGGGGAATCAATTTTCAGAAGCTGAATTCTTGAAAAAGATCACCGAGCGGGCCGATTGCGGTTTGTTGCTCGATGTGACCAACCTCTATCTCAATGCAAAAACGATTGGATATGACCCCTATGAGTTTTTGGAAACTCTGCCCAAAGACCGTATCATGCAACTGCATCTGGCCGGGCATACGGAAGTGAACGGCGTTTTGTACGATACGCATGTAGGAGGGATTCACCCAGAAGTGCTCGGGTATGCAGAATGGGTGTTGAACAACACTTCTTGTGAGGCGCTGGTGATCGAACGGGACGCTGACCTGATTGAGTTTCATGACTTGCTGCCCGACCTTGAATTTTGTCGGAACCTGTATAACAAATATCGTAAAGGCGTTCATGTTTGATGACCGCCGACTTTTTTATAAATTTCCAGTTGACGATACGAATGCAATATGATAAATTAGTTATTGTCGCCGCAACAAACATGCGATTGACGAGATTGATCCTTGAAAACTAAACGAGTGTTACAGAGATAGATCACGAGCCAAGAGATACAACTTCTCAACTTCGGTTGAACAACTTTTATTGAGAGTTTGATCCTGGCTCAGGACGAACGCTGGCGGCGTGCCTAATACATGCAAGTCGAGCGGACTCGAGAGAGCTTGCTCTCAAAGGTTAGCGGCGGACGGGTGAGTAACACGTGGGCAACCTGCCCGACAGATCGGGATAACGCTTGGAAACGAGTGCTAATACCGGATAGGCTTCTCCTTCGCATGAAGGAGAAGAGAAAGAAGCTTTCGCTTCACTGTCGGATGGGCCCGCGGCGCATTAGCTAGTTGGTGAGGTAACGGCTCGCCAAGGCGACGATGCGTAGCCGACCTGAGAGGGTGACCGGCCACACTGGGACTGAGACACGGCCCAGACTCCTACGGGAGGCAGCAGTAGGGAATCTTCCACAATGGGCGCAAGCCTGATGGAGCAACGCCGCGTGAATGATGAAGGCCTTCGGGTTGTAAAATTCTGTCTTCTGTGAAGAACAAGTGTGAGAAGGGAATGCTCACACCCTGACGGTAACAGAGGAGGAAGCCCCGGCTAACTACGTGCCAGCAGCCGCGGTAATACGTAGGGGGCAAGCGTTGTCCGGAATTACTGGGCGTAAAGCGCGCGCAGGCGGCCATTTGCGTCCGGGGTGAAAGCCCAAGGCTCAACCTTGGGATTGCCTTGGATACGGGATGGCTTGAGGATCGGAGAGGCAAGGGGAATTCCACGTGTAGCGGTGAAATGCGTAGAGATGTGGAGGAACACCTGTGGCGAAGGCGCCTTGCTGGCCGATTTCTGACGCTGAGGCGCGAAAGCGTGGGGAGCAAACAGGATTAGATACCCTGGTAGTCCACGCCGTAAACGATGAGTGCTAGGTGTTGGGGGGTACCACCCTCAGTGCCGAAGCTAACGCATTAAGCACTCCGCCTGGGGAGTACGGTCGCAAGACTGAAACTCAAAGGAATTGACGGGGGCCCGCACAAGCAGTGGAGCATGTGGTTTAATTCGAAGCAACGCGAAGAACCTTACCAAGACTTGACATCCCGCTGACCGGTTTAGAGATAGACCTTCCCTTCGGGGCAGCGGTGACAGGTGGTGCATGGTTGTCGTCAGCTCGTGTCGTGAGATGTTGGGTTAAGTCCCGCAACGAGCGCAACCCCTAAATTGTGTTGCCATCATTTAGTTGGGCACTCACAATTGACTGCCGGTGACAAACCGGAGGAAGGCGGGGATGACGTCAAATCATCATGCCCCTTATGTCTTGGGCTACACACGTGCTACAATGGGCGGTACAAAGGGTTGCGATGCCGTGAGGCGGAGCCAATCCCAAAAAGCCGCTCACAGTTCGGATTGCAGGCTGCAACTCGCCT
>NZ_CP021434.1:1585000-1710000 GCF_002162355.1 Tumebacillus avium
CCGCAAACAGCGCCGACCGCGAATAGGCCCGCTCCAGATACGCCCGCTCCGTCAGCTCCGGCCAAGCGCCGTGCTGCTGCCGCGTCTTTTCCTGCAGCAGCTGCCGGCACAGCTCCGCAAACGACTGCACCACGCCCGGCGGCAGGTCGGCGCACAGCGACAAGGCCTCCGTCTGCAGAAAACTCCCTGCCAGCAGCTTCCCGCGCGCCGCCATTCCGTCCTCCGCCGTCTCCTGTCCCTTGATCGCCAGCATCAACAGCTCCATGGAGACCGAAGCGAGCAGCGCCTCCTCTTCCCGCGCCTGACCCGCATCGGCCGTCAGCATCACAAGCAGCGCGTACAGCCCGCACTTCGGATCGGACAGCAACTCCTGGGCCATGCTCTGCGGCACGCCCGCCACACGGCCAAGCGCCGTCTGCAGTTCCTCCTGAATCACCAAGAGGCGCGAGGCAAACGGATCGTGCAGGTTGATACACATCGCCATGAAGAGAAGCCTCCTTTGCGACAGTATTTGCAAACTTAATGCGGATGATGAGGCGTGTAAAAAATCGTCCGCTCTCGGCACAGCTGATCGAGGATCAGATTCGGAAACTTCCGCATCGACACATTTAGAAAATCATTGATCACAAACGTATCGTGCGACGAAAAGGTCAGGATCATCTCGCCCCACCGCTCCGTCTCATAACGGCAGAGCATGCCGAGCACAAACATGATCATGTAGTGCACCGTCAGCTCCGGCAGCAACAGATCTTCCCCGTGCGGAAAGCGCAGATGCGGCCGTCCGGAGAAATCATACAAGATCAGCGGATGCCCCGCGTCTTCGCCTTCCACCGCCACGGCGAACATCCCGGCTTCCTCCCCGTCCTCAGGATAGAAAAAGCGGGTCTCTTCCCCGCTGTACCGGTTGAGGATGTCGACCAGCTCATCGCGCGTCTTGTCACACCCTGCGACGAACGTCCGCTGCAGCTTCCACCGTGCGCGCCGCTCCTCTTCCCGCAGGATATCCAAGGTGCCCACCTTCGCCTGGCCGTACAGCCGCTGATAGGTCGGGATCAGCTCCGGAATCACCGCCAGCAGTTCCTTCATCGCGAACCGCTGCTGATTTTCCAAAGGCGGTCCGCCCAGCGTCTTGTGCAGCACGTGAAAAATGCCGTCCTTCTGCACCCGCACCTCATCGTCGGCGAATGCGTACTCCTCGCGCTTCAGCTTGCGGGTGGACAGCCCGTGCTTGAGGACGCTGGTCGTCGACGGGTAGTCCGGGTCGTGCGAGGTGATCAGCGCCTTTGAAAGCGCCATCATTCCGTAATAGAGCAAAAGAGGCTTTGTCAAAATGTCGCACGCTTCTGCCGCCCGGTAGTATTCTCTCGCCTGCTTGATGGAGAAGATAAACTTCGGGGTGGCCTGGTACACGTGCTTCTGGACATTTTCAAAGCCGGATTCCGTATAGCGATTTCGCAAAAATTCACTTGTTGTCTGTTCGTTCTCAAAATACACGAACGTATCCCATAGCTTGCGGTAAGGCTGTTCCGTCGGAATGCGGACCGTGGCCTGCATCGAATTCACAGACCTCCTCTCTCCAAGGGATAAGATTAGTAAACACGGCTTGACTGCGAAATAGGCTCTTGCTAAACTAGCCATAATATCCACGGTCAAGGGAAAAACTATACAAAAAGTTGGGGGTAGAACACGGAATGTGGGAAGACAAATTTGGCAAGGAAGGCCTCACGTTTGACGATGTACTGCTGATTCCTGCGAAGTCGGAAGTGCTGCCGCGCGATGTGTCCGTGGCAAGCCGCATCACACAAAAGGTCAGAGTGAACACGCCGATCGTCTCGGCCGGCATGGACACCGTCACCGAGTCGAAAATGGCGATTGCGATGGCCCGCGAAGGCGGCCTCGGCATCATTCACAAAAACATGCCGATTGAAAAGCAAGCCGAAGAAGTCGACCGCGTCAAACGCTCCGAATCGGGCGTCATCACCAACCCGATCTTCCTCTCTCCGGACCACCATGTCTATCACGCAGAAGAGATGATGGCGAAATATCGCATCTCCGGCGTGCCGGTCACCGATACGGACGGCAAGCTGGTTGGCATCATCACCAACCGCGACCTGCGCTTCGAGACCAATTTCAACCGCAAGATCTCCGAGGTCATGACGAGTGAAAATCTGGTCACCGCTCCTGTCGGCACCACGCTGCAAGAAGCGCAAGGCCTTCTGCAAAAGCACAAAGTGGAAAAACTCCCTCTGGTCGACGAACACAATCACCTCAAAGGCTTGATCACGATCAAAGACATCGAGAAAGCGATCAAGTTCCCGAACGCTGCGAAGGACGAAAAAGGCCGCCTCGTTGTTGGCGCTGCTGTCGGCGTAACCAAGGACACCTTTGAGCGTGTGGAAGCGCTGGTCACGGCCGGCGTCGATCTGATCGTCGTCGATACCGCACACGGCCACTCCCTTGGCGTCATCAACACCGTACGTGAAATTCGCGCACACTATCCGGAGCTGCAGATCGTCGCCGGCAACGTGGCGACGGGCGAAGCGACCCGCGATCTGATTGAGGCAGGCGCATCGGCCGTCAAAGTCGGCATTGGGCCGGGCTCGATCTGCACCACCCGCGTCGTGGCAGGCATCGGCGTGCCGCAGATCACCGCGATCTACGACTGCGCATCGGTGGCGCGCGAATACAACATCCCGATCATCGCCGACGGCGGGATCAAATACTCGGGCGACATCGTCAAGGCACTGGCTGCCGGCGCTGACGTCGTCATGGTCGGCTCGCTCCTCGCCGGCACGGAAGAATCACCGGGCGAAATGGAGATCCACCAAGGCCGTTACTTCAAAGTCTATCGCGGCATGGGCTCGATGGGCGCGATGAAAGAAGGCTCCGGCGACCGCTACTTCCAGGAAGACGCGAAGAAGCTCGTTCCGGAAGGTATCGAAGGCCGTGTGCCGTACCGCGGCGCTTTGGCTGACATCATCTATCAGATGGTCGGCGGCATCCGCGCAGGCATGGGTTACTGCGGCGTAGCGACGATCGACGCGCTGAAGAGCGACACCCGCTTCATCCGCATCACCGGGGCCGGCCTCAAAGAAAGCCACCCGCATGACGTGCAAATCACCAAAGAAGCACCAAACTACAGCCTTTCTTAATGAAAACTTTTGTCTATCGAGTGAAACCGGAGTCTTTCAGACTCCGGTTTCTTTTTTTCTGTGTTATAATCAAATTTGCATGTTTATGATCAAAAAATAGGGAAAACGAAAATAGAAGAAGAAGGGACGAGGAACGCAACATGAAAAAATCGGGTTTCTGGAAAAAAAGTGCCTCGGGTGCCCTGATCGCAGCAATGCTGCTGGCATCCTCGCTGCCGGCTGCCCAGCCGGTTGCACCGCTCTCCTTCGTATCGATCGCACACGCGGAAGGCGAAGTGAAACAAGCGGCCAAACTTGAGATCCAATCCCCGGTCGGCCTCTTGATGGACGCGAAGACCGGTCAGATCCTCTGGGAAAAAGAGATGCATGCCAAGCGCTTCCCGGCATCGGTCACCAAGATCATGACGATGATGCTCGCTTACGAAGCGGTGGCAAAAGGTGAAAAGCAGCTCACCGACATCGTGCCGATCTCCGAAAACGCCTACCTCGTCGAAGGCTCCAGTGTCTGGCTTGACCCGAACGAGAAGTTCACCTTGCAGGAGATGCTCGAATTTATCGCCATCCAGTCTGGCAACGATGCCTGCGTGGCGACCGCCGAGTTTATCGCCGGCAGCGAAGATGCGTTTGTCGCCCGCATGAACAAAAAAGCGCAGGAACTGGGCATGAAAGACACGCATTTTGCCGACACCAACGGCTTGCACCACCCGGAACACTACACGTCCGCGCATGACATCGCAATCATGGCGCGCGAACTGATCACCAAGTACCCGCAGGTGCTCGATGTGACCAAGATGCAGAGCAAGACGATCCGCGACGGCAAGTTCAAGCTCGAGAACACCAACCACGTGCTTGGCACGTATGACGGCCTCGACGGTCTGAAGACCGGCTTCACCGATGAAGCGGGCTACTGCCTGGTCGGCACTGCTGAGCGGGGTGGCTTCCGTCTGATCTCGATCGAACTTGGTGCGCCTAACGATGCGGTGCGCGTATCCGACTCGGTGAAGATTCTCGACCACGGCTTCAACAACTACAAGTCTGAGCCGGTGATCAAAAAAGGCGAGGCGGTAGCCGAACTGGCGCCGATCACCTCCGGCAAAGAAAAAGAGATCGGCACGGTTGCCGCCGGCGATCTCAATGTGGCTGTGCTCAAAGACGGCGGCGCATTCACCAAAAAAGTGGTGTACAATGAAGTCACCGCGCCGGTGAAGAAAGATGCGGTTTTGGGACAGCTGCAAGTGGTGCAGAATGAAAAGGTCATCGCAAGCGTCGACCTGCTCGCTGCGCAAGATGTAGAAGAAGGATCTTGGATTCGCCTGATGTTCCGCGGAATCGGCAATTTCTTTGGCGGCTTGTTCGGAGCGATCGGCGATTTCTTCGGCGGTTTATTTTAAATCTGACAAGTGAGGGATCGTCATGTATAACGTTCCGTCTTGGTACCTGATCACGTCGCTGATCTTGTTTATCATCCTGATTCCCGGGGGCTTCTTTATGTTCCGCGCATTCCTGCGCCGCATGGCTCCCGAGAAGCCAGATCAAAACCAGGGGTAATTCCCCTGGTTTTTTGCGTTTCCTTGTCACTCTCTCTTCACTCATGTAAAATGGGACTTAGTTGTGTTTTATTTAAATCGTACTAAGCGGCACAGGAGGAACTTCCAAATGATCGAAACTGGTACCACTCGCGTAAAACGCGGTATGGCAGAAATGCAAAAGGGCGGCGTCATCATGGACGTTGTCAATGCAGAGCAGGCGAAAATTGCTGAAGAAGCGGGCGCAGTAGCAGTTATGGCGCTGGAGCGCGTTCCGGCTGACATTCGTGCAGCGGGCGGCGTAGCTCGTATGGCAGATCCGACCATCATGGAAGATGTCATGAACGCGGTCTCGATCCCGGTTATGGCGAAAGCTCGTATCGGCCACTTTGTAGAAGCGAAGATTCTGGAAGCGATGGGCGTTGACTACATCGACGAATCTGAAGTGCTGACTCCGGCTGACGATAGATTCCATATCAACAAGCGCGACTTCACCGTTCCGTTTGTCTGCGGCTGCCGTGACCTTGGCGAAGCGCTCCGCCGCATCGCAGAAGGCGCATCCATGCTCCGCACGAAAGGCGAACCGGGCACTGGCAACATCGTAGAAGCTGTTAAGCACATGCGTATGGTGCAAGCTCAAATCCGCAAAGTCGCTGCGATGGCAGACGACGAGATCGTAGCAGAAGCGAAAAACATCGGCGCTCCGGTTGAACTGCTCCTGCAGATCAAAAAAGACGGCAAGCTGCCGGTTGTAAACTTCGCAGCAGGCGGCGTCGCAACTCCGGCTGACGCAGCTCTGATGATGCACCTCGGCGCTGACGGCGTATTCGTAGGCTCCGGCATCTTCAAGTCGGACAACCCGGCGAAATTCGCAAAAGCGATCGTAGAAGCAACCACGCACTACACCGACTACAAACTGCTCGCAGAACTGTCCAAAGACCTCGGCGTCGCGATGAAGGGCATCGAACTGTCCACCCTGCGCGAAAACGAGCGTATGGCAGAGCGCGGCTGGTAAGCAAAAGCGTATGAAAATCGGCGTATTGGCGTTGCAAGGTGCCGTTGCTGAGCATATCAAAAGCTTGCAGCAGGCCGGTGCTGACGAAGTGGTTGCGGTCAAATGGCCGCAAGACCTCGAAGGCCTCGACGGTCTGGTGCTGCCGGGCGGCGAGAGCACGACGATCGGCAAGCTGATGAACAAATACGAGCTGATGGAGCCGGTTCGCGAGATGGCGAAGCGCGGCGTGCCGATGTTTGGCACCTGTGCCGGTCTCATCCTGCTCTCGAACCGCATCAACGGCCAGGACTGGGCGCACATCGGCGCGTTAAACGCGCTGGTCGACCGCAACTCGTTTGGCCGCCAAGTGGATTCTTTTGAAGCGGACCTGAATGTGCGAGGGCTGGAAGGGGAGGAGCCGTACCCGGCTGTCTTCATCCGTGCGCCGCACATCATGGAGGTAGGCGACAACGTCGACGTGCTCTGCACGTACAACGACCGCATCGTCACCGCGCGCCAAGGCAACCTGCTCGGCGCGTCGTTCCACCCGGAACTGACCGACGATGTCCGTCTGCACAAGTATTTCCTCGGCATGGTGCAAGAGGCGAAAGCAACCGTATAACCCAGCATCAAAAAGAGAGGAGCGTCATTTCGACGCTCCTCTTTTCGTATAGTTAACCATCCTGCGTTTGGAAACGGAGGCTGGGATGATGAACTTATACGAATTCAGCGTGGGGCTGATCAAACAACACCAACAGGAAAACGGCTCGTTTCCGGCGTCGCCCGCCTTTTCCACCTACCAGTACTGCTGGCTGCGCGACGGCACGTTTACCGCCTATGCGCTCGATGTGGCGGGCGAGGGGGAAGCGGCAGCCAACTACTACCGCTGGGTTGACAAGACGATCATCCGCCACCTGCACAAGTTTTACACGTTGCTGGCGAGACGAGAGCGCGGGTGGCCGCTGCACTCGGATCTCTTTTGGCACTGCCGGTTTACGATCGACGGGCAGGAAGGCTCCGAGCCGTGGGGCAATTCTCAGCTGGACGGCTATGGCACCTATCTCTGGGGAGCGGCGGAGCATCTGCAGCGCCGGGAAGATAGGGACGTGTTCCTCGCCGAGATCAAAGAGAGCCTGGAGATGACGGTGGCGTACCTGCTGGAATTTTGGCAAGAGCCGAACTTCGACTGCTGGGAGGAACATGGCGACCGGGTGCATCCCAGCACGCTGGCGGCTGTGTACGGCGGGCTGCAGGCGATCTCCGGTGTCTTGCCCAACCCCGATCCGCGGATCGAAAGGACTTGTGCGGAGATTCGCGCGTATGTGGAGCTTCATGGCGTGGCGAACGGGCGGTTTATCAAGTCGGTGGAGAACCCTGCGGTCGACGCCAATCTGCTCTGGCTGACCGTGCCGTTTGGCATGTTTGCGCAGGGTGATGCGCGGATGGTACGGACGGTGCAAGCGATCGAAGCGGAGCTCTGCACAGGCGGCGTGCACCGCTACCGGGACGATGTGTTCTACGGAGGCGGCGCGTGGCCGCTCCTGACGGCGTGGCTGGGCTGGTACTATCTGCAGGCGGGACATAGAGCGCGGGCCGAAGAGCTGCTGCACTGGGTGGAAGCGCAGGCGGATGAGCAGGGCTGTCTGCCTGAACAGGTGCCGGAAGGGCTGTTTTTCCCTGAGGAGCGTAAACGGTGGGTCGAGACGTGGGGAGAACCGGCGCAACCGCTGTTGTGGTCGCATGCGATGTATGTGGTTTTGAAGAATGGGTTTATGATAGACTAGGAAAAGCTTACAAATCTGCTCCTGACCATTGCGGCGGAAGACGGCTCGGTGCTGATTCCGTATATGGGCGGCGTGAAAAAGATCGAGAAGAAACCCCTGTAAATCAGGGGTTTTTTATTTTTTTCAGAAGGTACACCCACAAACTCGCAGACTATTCTCGTAGTTATAAGCGACAAAGACAACGCATGATTGAAAGGATGAACTCTTACTATGAAAAAATCGAAAGCTCTGCTTACTTCTTCCGTACTGATCGCATCTCTGGTGCTCTCGCCGATGGCTGCATTCGCAAGCGGCGACGCAAACACCACAACGACGACGACCAGCACCACCACAACTGACACCACTTCGACCGACACCACGACGTCCACCGAAACCGAAGTGACCGAAGAGCAAGTTGGCCTCACCCCGGACAACTTCTTCTACTTCTTCAAGCAACTGATCCGTGACGTCAACCTGATGTTCACGTTCGACGATACGAAAGAAGCGGAACTGCTTCTGAAATACGCAAACGAGAAAGCGGCTGAGCTGAAAGTTCTGGCTGAGCAAGGCAACACCGAATACGACGCTGAGCAAATGAAAGAGATCGAAGAACTGCTCCTCGAAGCATCTGCCCTGATCGGCGGCGAAGAAGACGGCACGACCACTGAAGACGGCACGACCACCGAAGACGGCACGACCACCGAAGATGGCACGACCACCGAAGACGGCACGACCACCGAAGACGGCACGACCACCGAAGACGGCACGACCACCGAAGATGGCACGACCACCGAAGACGGCACCACCACCGAAGACGGCACCACCACCGAAGATGGCACCACCGCACCGACCGAAGAGCAGCAACCGGCTGAAGAAGCACAATATGGCCCGCACCATGCGCTGGAAGTGCTGAAAGCCCTGCTCGACAAGTTGCCGGAACAAGGCCGCAAAGGTGTAGAAAACGCGATCAAGCACATCGAGAAGAACATCGAGAAGCAAGAGAAGAAAAAAGCGAAACACAAGAAACACCAGGAAGAGCAAGCGCCGACCACCGAAACTCCGGCACCGGCTGAAACCACTCCGGAGCAAGACGGCACCACCGAACCGCCTCCGACCACCGAGCCGGCAACTGAAACCGAAACCACGACCGATGGCACTGTAACCACCGAACCGGTCGTCATCCCGGCTCCGGTGCAAGCGAAAGAAGAAGTCCTCGTTCCGCAAGCAAAAACGACCGTAGAACCGAAGAAAGAGCAATCGAACAACGGCAACCACTACGGCCAGCAAAAGCAAAAAGAGCAGCCGAAAAAAGAAGACCACAAGTCTTCCCAAAACAAAGGCAACAACGACAGCAACAAAGGCAAGTCCGAAGAAAAAGGCAACGGCAAGAACTAAGCCCAAGCCGATCCTATAGAAAAGACGGTCATCGCAGCAGATGACCGTCTTTTTTACTGCTCATATGCACGATACAAAAAAGCACCGGAGGGGCTCCGGTGCTTCGCTATTGCTATTTGCTTATACCCGTACGGTCTGGCGAACTTGGCCGATGCGCTGTGCCACTTTTTCCAGCACATGATGGATCGAGTCCTTGTCCTTCAGCACGTCGTATTCGTTGATGTTCAAACGAATCACCGGGCAGGCGGTGAAGTTGTTGATCCACTCTTCATAACGCCCGTACATCTCTTCCCAGTAGGCGATGTCGGTGTTCTGCTCCATCGGACGGCCGCGCTCCTTGATGCGGGACAGCACATCATCAAACGTGCCTTCCAGGTAGATCAGCACATCCGGGTGCGGGAAGTACGGCGTCATCACCATCGCTTCGAACAGCGAAGTGTATGTCGAGTAGTCGGTCTGGCTCATCTTGCCCTGATCAAACAGCATCTTTGCAAAAATGCCGGTGTCCTCATAGACCGAACGGTCCTGCACAAAGCCGCCGCCATATTCAAAGATGCGCTTTTGCTCCTTGAAACGCTCAGCGAGGAAATACACCTGCAGATGGAAGCTCCACTTCTCAAAGTCCGCGTAAAACTTGTCCAAATACGGGTTGGTATCCACTTTCTCCAGCGACGTGCGGAACCCGAGCGAGTCGGCCAGCGCCATCGTGATTGTCGATTTGCCAACGCCAACCGTACCGCCGATCGTGATGACCGCGTCGCGGGGGATGCCGTATTTTTCGCAAAGGGAATGATTAAGCATGTTCGAGTTGCTCCTTGTTCATAGTTTCTTCAATCATACGGAACACGTATTCCATATCTTCCGGACGCTCCACAAAATCCAACTCGTCCCCGTCCAATTGCAAAATTGGCACATCAGGGTGCAGGAGGCGGTAACGCTCCAAGAACAATTCATAGTCATCGCGCAAGTTGCGAATGTAGTCAGGATCGATGTTATTTTCGATGACGCGCCCACGCTTGGCGATGCGCTTCATGATCGTCTCCACGCTGGCATTCAGGTGGATGATCAGCGTCGCCTTGGGCATGTCACAGGTGAGGATGTCGTAGATCTTTAAATATTTGTCCAGCTCCGCCTTGTGCAGCGTGCGCTGTGCAAAGATCGTATTTTTAAAGATATTGTAGTCCGAGACGACCGATTGCCCTTGTTTTAAGTAGAAGTTCGAGATATCAGTCAATTGTTTAAAGCGGTTGCAGAGAAAAAACATCTCGGTCTGGAAACTCCATTCCTCGATGTTGTCATAAAAGCGGCCGAGGAAAGGATTTTCCTCTACAATCTCTTGAAGGAGATGGTAACCGTACCGCTGGTTGACGGCCCTGGCAAGCGAAGTCTTGCCAATTCCGATCGGCCCTTCAACCGTGATGAATTGGGGTAAAGGCATCGAAGTCCCTCCTGCAAACGTGATCAGAGTGCAATTGTAACACATTTCATAGACACATAGAATGGCTTGGCAGAAAATGAAAAGTCGTCAAACTCATTCGCGGCATCCTGCAAAAATGTGTATAATAGTCAAGGTAGATTGTACGGCAGAGAGGAAGGTTTACGCATGAGTCCAAGTACACTTTTTGTGATCAACATCATCGTGTTTATCATTTGCATCCTGCTTCAATATAAGGCATTCCACCGCAAAGCGTTCAATCGCGGCCTGTTTATCCAGATCTCGATGTTCGTCGTCACCGGCCTCATCTACATCGCGCCGAGCGCGCCGCGCTGGTTTGTCTGGCTGCTCTTTATCGTGATTTGGGCCTTTACGCTGCTCATCACGTCTTCTTCGATCCGCCACCTGATTCACAACGGCAAGAAGAAGTAGTTGTATGGAAAAGAGCAGCGGAAGATGCCCGCCGCTCTTTTCTTGTTTTTGGGACTTGCAAGAAGCGATGTTTTCGGATATGATAAATACTGTTCTTCACGGAGAAGTGGCCGAGTCGGTCGAAGGCGCTCCCCTGCTAAGGGAGTATACTGGAAACAGTATCGAGAGTTCGAATCTCTTCTTCTCCTCCATTTTGTGCCCATAGCTCAGCTGGATAGAGCGTTTGACTACGAATCAAAAGGCCGGGAGTTCGAATCTCTCTGGGCACGCCACTTTTACAAAACACAGACCTCACCTTCTGCTTCTTGCTCAGGTGAGGTTTTTTGCAACCTGCTCCCCTGGAGGTGTCCGCCGTGCACGAGTCGTACATGCGTGAAGCGATGAAAGAAGCAGAGCTTGCCGCCCAGTACGGCGAAGTGCCGATCGGCGCGGTCATCGTTCGCGACGGCGAGATCATCGCCCGCGGCCACAACATGAGGGAGATCTGGAAAGACCCGACCGCCCATGCCGAGCTGATCGCGATTCGCGAAGCTGCCCGGGTGTTAGGGGGCTGGAGATTGACAGATTGCACGCTTTATGTTACCTTAGAACCATGTCCGATGTGTGCTGGCTCGATCATTTTATCCCGTGTGGATCATGTGGTGATCGGTGCGATGGACGCCAAGGGCGGCGCCGTTGGCTCGGTGACGAACATCGTCGAGACAGACCTGTTCAACCATCGACCAGAGGTTACCACTGGCGTTTTGGCTGAAGAATGCGGTATAATGTTGAAGGAGTTCTTCCGTGGACTTCGCAACAAGCGCAAGTGATCTGAATAATTTCGTTACGGAGAGATGTCTGAGTGGTCGAAAGAGCTCGCCTCGAAAGCGAGTGTGCCTTTGCGGGTACCGTGGGTTCGAATCCCACTCTCTCCGCCATTTTTATGTTTGCAACCAAGTTTGTCGTGCTAGACGGGGAGGTAGCGGTGCCCTGTAACCCGCAATCCGCTATAGCGGGGTTGATGTCTGGCCGAGGGTCTTCGTTTGTGGAACGGTCGGTCGTAAGTGGTGTTGAGGATCGGGTCCTGCGCGACCAAGCCTCCTGAACCGTGTCAGGTCCGGAAGGAAGCAGCACTAAGGGAATCGCTTGTGTGTGCCGCAGGGGTGCCTGGTCTGAGCTAACTGCTGCCGACTCTTCATCGGCGGGATTCGAAGCCAGATGCACGGCTATAATTTTAATAGAAGTTCTCTCAAAAAGACTCGTGCTTTCGCACGGGTCTTTTTCTTTTTTGTTACAAATGCCGCTTCGACAGAAAGAGACAACGTTCATCAAAGGAACTTCCTGCTTCCAAGGAGAAGTTTCCTGTAATGACAGGGGGGACTTGGGAGATGAAACAAACCTCCGAATTGGACGAAAGAAACGCAGGGCTGAAAGCGCCAGATTTTCGTGTGGAAGGGCTCAATGTCGAGTCGTACCATGACGGCGTGCTTGTGCTTGATTTTGCGATGAATGTGCTGTCTGTGAACAAGGCGGCTGCCGATTTCCTGCCCGGCGACTGGTCGGGCGAGTTTCCGAAGCAGCTGGGGGAAGTATTCCCGGAGATGACCGAGGAGTATGATTGGCTGTCGCGTCTGGTGCGGGAGCGCTGCTGTTTCCGCAACCATATCATCAACTTGTCGCGGGACGGCAAAATGCGCACGCTGTTGACCGACAGCTCGTTTTTGCGGGGACCTGACGGGGAGCAGGAAGCGATCTGCCTGTTTTTGAAAGACATCGGCAACATCGTGTCGCTGGAGCAGAAGATCCAGCACAACGAGATCCTCGCCACCGTCGGGAAAATTGCGGCCGGGGTCGCGCATGAGATTCGCAATCCGCTGACTTCGATCAAAGGATTTCTGCAGATCATGCGCCATGAGCTGGACAAACAGGGGATGCAAAAAGAGTTTAGCTACACCGATGTGATGTTAAGCGAGATCGACCGGGTCAATGAACTGGTCGGCGAACTGCTTTTGCTGTCCAAGCCGAGGGAGCTGCGCATGGAACAGTTGGAGATGGAAGAGCTGATCATGGCGATGGCGCCGCTGATCTCGTCGGAGTCGATTTTGAACAACATCGAGTTCCACCTCAGCCTGAAGTCGGTGCCGAAGGTGTATGCCGACCCGGAGATGCTGAAGCAGGTCTTCCTCAACCTCGTGAAAAATGCGATCGAGTCGATGAACGAAACGGAAGGCGGCAAGATGGTCATCGCGACCGATTACATGCCTGCCGAGCGGATGGTGCGGATCGATGTGCAGGATTCGGGGCCGGGGATTCCGCATTATTTGGTGGATCGGATCTTCGATGCGTTTTTTACGACGAAAGAGACGGGAACAGGCCTTGGCCTGCCGATCTGCCAGCGTTTGGTCAACGACTTGGGCGGGCGGATCAAGGTCAAAACGAAAGGCTACGGCACGACGTTTTCCGTGTTTTTGCCGGCGATGGCGGAGTAGATTTTGGGACGGTCGATACATCGAAAAAAGGGGCTCTTCACGCGAAGAGCCTCTTTTGCGTTCGTCCAAAAACTGTGATACTCTTAAAGTTGAACATCTATGTGTTTTACTAGGGAGGGGTTCGCTTACTATGGCTTATATTGCGTTATATCGGGAGTGGCGGCCCCAACTTTTTCGAGATATTGTCGGGCAGGAACACGTGACGCGAACGCTGCAAAATGCGATTCGGCAGCACCGCTTTGCCCACGCCTACCTGTTTAACGGTCCGCGCGGGACGGGGAAGACGTCGGCGGCGAAAGTTTTGGCCAAAGCGATCAACTGTGAGCTGGGGCCGGCTGAAGAGCCGTGCAACGAATGCCACGCCTGCCTTGGCATCACCAAAGGCACGATCATGGACGTGATGGAGATCGACGCCGCGAGTAACCGCGGGGTGGATGAGATTCGCGACCTGCGTGACAAGGTGAAATTTGCGCCGACCGAAGTGCGTTATAAAGTCTATATCGTCGACGAGGTGCACATGCTGACGACGGAGGCGTTCAACGCGCTGCTCAAGACGTTGGAAGAGCCGCCGCATCACGTGATGTTTATCCTTGCGACCACCGAGCCGCACAAACTGCCGGCGACGATCATCTCGCGCTGCCAGCGTTTCGATTTCCGCCGCATCTTGGGGCGCCAGATCGTCGACCACCTGCGCCACGTCGCCGAGCAGAAGGCGGTGGAAGTAGAAGAGGAGGCGTTTTGGCTGGTCGCGCGCGCCGCTGAGGGCGGGATGCGCGACGCCTTGTCCATCTTTGATCAGATGATCTCCTTTGGCGACGACAAAGTGCGCGCCAGTGACATCATCGCGATGGTTGGCGCGATCGGCACCGACGTTTTGGCCCGCCTCGCAGAAGGCGTGGCGGAGCATGATGCGCCTAAGGCGCTGGGCATCATCGGGGAGCTGATGGACAAGGGCAAGGATGTCGGGCAGTTGCTGAATGACATCGTGATCTATTTCCGCGACCTTTTGATGTTCAAGACGGTGCCGCATCTGGAAGAAGTGCGCGACCGTGCCAACTACGACCGTGATTTTGTCGACGTGGCCGGGAAGTTTGAAACAACGCTTTTGATCCAGCTGATCGAGCAGATGACACAGGTGCAAAACGAGCTGAAGTGGCAGTCGCAAGGGCGATTGCTGCTCGAAATGCTGATGGTGCGCCTGTGCCAGATGCAGTCGGTTGATCCGGAATCGCTGTTGAAGCGCATTCAGGAGTTGGAGCAGAAGATCGCGAACGGCCTGCCTGCCGCGCCGATGGGACAGCCGATGGGCGGCCACATGCAGCAGATGCAGCCGCCGCCTGTGCAGTCTGCACCGCCGATGCAGCAACAGGCACCGCAACAGCAAATGCAGCCGCCGATGCAGCAACAGCCGCCGCGCCCGGCACCGGCTGCCATGCCGCCGCAGCAGGCAGCGCCCGCACCGACCGCAGCTGCTCCGGCGCCTGCACCTGCGCCGCAGGGAGGCATCCTGTCCGGCGGTTTGGATAAGGTTGTGACACATCCAAGCCCCGAAGCGCTCGCCCACGTGCGCCAGTTCTGGCCGCGTGTGCTCGACGATGTCAAAGCGCGCAAGATCACCGCACAGGCCTGGCTGCTCGCCGGCAATCCGGTCGCAGTCGACAACGGGTATATCGTGGTGGCGTTTAAGAGCCCGATCCACAAGGAGACGGTGATGAAGCCGATCCACCGCGAGATCATCGAGCCCGTCTTTACCCAATTGATGAACGGAACGCCCCACCAGCTGTTTGCCGTGATGGAGACGGAGTGGGACAAGTTCCAGGCCCATTTCCAGGCGAACGCTCCAGCCGAAACGCAGGAGCCGGCAGCCGCTCAGGAAGAAGCGAAGGACGAACTGGTCGAGAAAGCCCAGGCGCTTTTTGATTCTGAGCATCTTGAAGTGGTCGAATAACATAATCTGTTATGAGGTGACATGAGATGAAAAACATGCAACAGCTGATGAAGCAAGCGAAGAAAATGCAAGACGACATGATGAAAGCACAAGAAGAACTCGGCAACAAAACGGTCGAAGGCTCCGCTGGCGGCGGCGTTGTGACCGCTGTTGTCACCGGCCACAAACTGGTGCAGGCGATCAACATCAAGCCGGAAGCGGTCGATCCGGAAGATGTGGAAATGCTGCAGGACCTGGTGCTGGCTGCCGTCAACGATGCGATGAAGAAAGTGGACGAAATGACCGCTGCATCGATGGGCAAATACACCAAAGGCATGAACATGCCGGGCCTGTTCTAAGCTGACCCATGCTGTATTATCCGGAACCGATCTCCAACCTGATCGACGGGTTCTCCCGGCTGCCGGGCATCGGGCCGAAGACGGCCCAGCGCCTCGCGTTTCATGTGCTCGGGATGAAGGAAGATGACGTGATGGATCTGGCTAAGGCGCTGGTCAATGCCAAGCGCCACCTGCATTACTGCTCGGTCTGCCAGAACATCACCGACATCGACCCGTGCCGGATCTGCTCCGACCAGAGCCGCCGCCGCGAAGTGATCTGTGTCGTGCAAGACCCGAAAGACGTGGTGGCGATGGAAAGAACCCGCGAATTCGGCGGACTGTACCATGTGCTGCACGGGGCGATTTCGCCGATCGAAGGGGTTGGCCCCGATCAGATCCGCATCGCCGAACTGCTGCGCCGTCTGCAAGACCCGGAAGTGGAGTGCGACGAGATCATCATGGCGACTAACCCGAACATCGAAGGGGAAGCGACCGCGATGTACCTCTCCCGCCTGCTCAAGCCGGTCGGCATCAAAGTAACCCGCATCGCCCACGGCCTGCCCGTCGGCGGCGACCTCGAATATGCGGACGAAGTGACGTTGTCCAAAGCATTGGAAGGCCGACGCGAGTTGTAAGAATTTATTTAAATGAAATGAAAAAGAGCCAACTTCTGTGTGTGAATGCAGAGTTGGCTCTTTTTTTAATTTGGCTAATTTTCTAGTAGGACTTTGTCACCCCATGACGAAAAAGATAGTAGGCATTATTACCTATCTATACCTAATCATGGGAGGGACAAAAGGAATGGGTAAACGACTCAAACGGCAGGTCTTGTCGGTCTTTTTGATCGTGACGCTTGTCGTGACATCCCTGCTCCAGGGCTTTGCCACACCGGCCAGCGCTGCGGCAACGGGAGGCGAGTGGGACCCGCTGCTCGATTGGCTGCCGGAAAACGGCCAGACTTTCGACCCGGCCGGAGAGATCATGAGCTCCGCTGTCAGCGGACAAAACCACACCACCGGCGGCACGGGCAACACGCCGATCGTCGATGTGGCAGATCCTGCGCCGGTGACGCCGCAGGAGCCGGTCAACATCGCCACCGGGGCGTTGGTGCTGACCGAAAAAGATTTTTCCTATACGTCGTATGGGCCGGTGCTGGAAATCGCCCGCTCGTACACCAGTGACAAGACGGACAACGAGACGATGTTTGGCCACGGCTGGTCGATTCCGCAGGAGCGCCGGCTGCAGATCTTCGCTGATTTTGCGATGGCCGACTTGCAAGCGAACGGCACGACCGAATCGTACGTCTACACGAAAAACGATCCCGACATGATCGTCGAGACGTATGACGGCGACGACACGATCTGGTATCCGCTGCACCTCGGCAGCTATGCGGCGCAAGACGCCTCCAACAAAAAGGAGCTGGTCCGCCGCGGTCCGACCGACTATCTGCTCCGCGAACCGCTGGGCGGCACGAACTACGCATTCCACGGCTACTACGCCAAGTGGCGCACCGACGCGCCGAAGACGGCAGGCAAACTGCTGCGCTATGCGGACAATGTGACCGGTCTGACCATGTTCATCGACTACGATGCAGAAGGCCGGATGAAGAAACTGCAAGGCAACACCCGTCCGTCCCTGGCGTTTGGCTACCAGGGCGCTTCGTCCCTCGTCTACAGCGTCACAGACCTCGGCGGATTGGTTTACTATTATGGCTATGACTCCAATGAAAACTTAACGAAAGTCACCCGTCCGGACGGCTCGAAGGTGGAATACACCTACGATGGCAGCCACCGCATCACCTCGCGTGCGGAAAACGGCGTGGCGACCTATTTCGAATACAGCGGCGGCAAAGTCTCCGCGATCAAAGATGCGAAAAAACGCACGATCTATTCCTACGCCTATGCAGGCAACCAAGTGACCCGCACCGATTTTGACGGACATCGCACTCTCTACACGATCGGCGCGAACAAGAAAATCGCGCAAAAAGTCGATCCGGACGGCACGACCACGTCCTACGCATACAACGCGGACGGCAAAGTCACAACGCTTACGACACCCAAAGGCACCACAACGATGGAATACGATGCGAAAGGCAACATGACCCGCCGCGTCGAGCCGATGGGCCGCGAAACGCGCATCCAATACCATGCGGTGTTCGACAAGCCGACCCGCGTCGAACAGCCGGGCGGCGGAGTTTGGGAATACACCTACACCGACCGCGGCGCTGTGCAGTCGGTCAAAGAGCCGAGCGGCAAAGTCACGACCAACGAAGTGTCGTGGTTCTGGCAGGTTGTCTTGTCCCGCACAGACAACGCCTCCCGTGTAAGCACATTTGACTACAACGACTATGCCGAACTGTCCGACATGACCGACCCCAAAGGGCAGGTCACCACTTTCCTGTACGACAATTCCAACCGTCTGAAGGAAGTGAACTACCCGGGCGGCAAAAGCTTAACCATGGAGTATCAAGGCGGCAACCTCAAGCCTTCCGTCACCACCGGCCCGATGGGGCTGAAGACGCGGGCCGAGTATGACAAAGGCCGTCTGGTCCGTGAGTACGATGAGCAAAACAACGCTACCGAGTATGAATACAACGACTTGGGTCAACTGGCGAGAAAAATCGAACCGGGTGACCGCACCACCTCGTACACCTACACGCCGCTGGGGCAGCTGGCTTCGGCCACCTATCCGGGCGGACGCACCGTCACTTACAAATGGGATGAAAACGGCCGCCTGGAAAGCAAATCCGGCACCGGCGTCATCGCCACCACTTATGAGTACGACATCTACGGCAACGTTGCCGCGCTCACCACGCCCAAAGGCACCACGCGCTACGAGCGTGACGCGCTGGGCCGCGTGACCAAAGAGATCAACCCGCTGCAGCAGGAGACGAAATACGCCTACAACGCGGCTGGTCTCGTGGAGACGGTCACCGATGCCAAGAACCAAAGTGTTTCCTTCACTTATGACGCCGACGGCCAGGTGCTGACCAAGAAAGACCAGGCCGGCCGCACCGAGACCTACACCTACGACGATCTCGGCAACCCGCTGACCGTCACCGATGCCGAAGGGCGAGTGACCAGCTACAAATACAACGTCATCGGGCAACTGGAGTCGGTCACCGATCCGCTGAACCGCACCACGACATACACGTATGATGTGACGGGGAACAAGACCTCCGAGACATTTGGCGGCTTAACCACCCGTTACGAATACGACGAAGCCGGCCGGATGAAAAAGCAGATCAACCAAGCCGGCGGCGAGACCGAGTATGCGTATGACAAAAAAGGGCAGCTGCTCTCGACCAAAGACCCGCGCGGGAAAACGACGACCTACACGTACAACCCGTCCGGGCAGATGCTCACGCAAAAAGATCCGCTGGGCAACGTCTACACCTTTACCTATGACGATGCCGGACGTCTCTCCGGCGTGGAAGATCCGAAAGGGCACAAGGTCACCTACAACTACGACCTGACCGCCCGCACCACCGAAGTGGTCAAAGACGAAAACCTGAAAGTGCGCTACCAATACGATGCAGTGGGCAATCTGGTGTCGTTCACCAACTCGCGCAATCATGAGACGCGCTATGAATATGACGCAGCCAATCGCCTGACCAAAACGGTCACGCCGGACGGCGAGATCGCGTTTGCTTATGACGCACTTGGCCAGCTCACCACAGAAACCGACCTCCTGAAACACACCACGCGCTACACGTATGATGCGCTGGGCCGCGTTTTGACGGTGACCGACAAAGAGAACGGCGTCACCACTTACACGTATGATCCGCAAGGCCGCTTTACCGAAGTTCGCTTGCCCAACGGCGCGACCGAACGCACCGAGTACAATTTGGTCGGGCAAGTTATGCTGCAGAAAGACGCGGGCAACGGCGAGACGAAATTTGAGTATGACACGCTGGGCCGTCTGACCAAAAAGACCAACCCGCGCGGCCATTTTGCCCAGTACCAGTACGATGCGCTGGGCCGTCTGACCGAAGTGACCGATCCGAAGGGCTACAAGACGGCGCTGACGTATGACAAGAACGGCAACCTGCTCACCCGCACCAACGAGCTGGAGCAGACGTGGAGCTACGTCTATGACGATGCCAACCGTCTGACCGCGGTGAAAAATCCGCTCAACCAGCAGACGACATACGAATACGACAAAAACAGCAACCTCACCCGCATCGTCGACGTGATGAACCGCGAGACGAAGCTGGCGTATGACAAGCTGAACCGCCTGACCGCAACGACCGACACGGGCGGTTTTACCACCAGCTACGAGTACGATGGGGAAAACAACCTGCTGCGCGAGATCGACCATGACGGGGTGGCCAAAGAGTACACCTACGATGCGTCCAACCGCGAAGTGGCAGTGAAAGACCGCGAAGGCAAGGTCACCACCACCTCCTATGACGCCATGGGCAACGTGACAGGCATGGTCGATGCCAACGGCGTGGCAACGTCCTACGCGTATGATGCACTGGGTCGCCTGACCACCGTCACCGATGCGAAAAAAGGCGTCACCGCCTACCGCTACGACGCGATGGGCAACCAGACCGAGCAGATCGACCCGCTCGGCCAGACCACCGTCTGGACGTATGATGCGATGTCGAACGTCACGTCTGAAAAAGACGGCGAAAACGGCATCACCCGTTTTGAGTATGACAAAATGGGCAATCAGACCGCCCGCATCGACGCGCTCGGCAAGCGTACCGAGTATGTGTACGATGAGCGCCAACTTTTGACTCAGATTCAAAACCAGAGCAAGACCCCGTCCGTCTTCGAATACGACGAGATCGGCCGCCTGACCCGCGCGAAAAACGGCGCGCTGGAAGAAGTTTACGCGTATGACCAGCTCAACCGCATCACCGCAGTCACCAACCCGCAACTGAGCAAAACGGTTGCCTACGAGTACGACGCAGTTGGCAATCGCACGAAGCTCACCGACCCGGAAGGCCGCGTCATCGCTTACACCTACGATTCGCGCAGCCAGATCCAGTCGATGACCGACCCGGAAGGCCTGGTCACCTCGTACACGTACGACCCGTACGGCCAAGTGACGGAGATCAAAGGCGGCGACCAGACGGTCACCTCCTACACCTACGACCACAACCGCCGTCCGACCAAGATCCACACGAAGACGACGACCGGCGTGCTGTCGACGTTTAACTACACCTACGACGGTCTCGGCAACATCCTGACCCAGACCGAAGAAGACGGCGCGGTGACCCAGTTCACCTATGACGAGCTGAACCGCGTGGTCGAAGCGCTCTACCCGATCGAAAAAATCAAAACCATTCGCAACACCTACTACACCCCGCCGCTGAGCAAGCTCTTCCCGGTCGGCGCAGACGGTTCCGGCGATGTCGACACCGCAGCTCCGACCGTCCCGCAAGCAGCCAAAGGCGGCAACAACGCTGGCGAAGTCAAAACCCCCGGCGGCGGCAAACCTGACACTGGCACCAACAACGGCAACGGTGGCGGAAACGGCAATTCCGGCGGCAAACCCGACACGCCGGGCAATGGCAACGGAAAAGGCAATGGTAACGGCGGCGACAAAAATCCGAACAGCAACGGCAACGGCCATGCGTACGGCAAAAACAAGCGCACCGGCACCGACATCAGCGATTACTCGCCGCAGATCCTTCAGGAGCTGGGCTATCCGGCCAACTACGTCCCGGAAGACCCGGACTTCTTCCTGAACCCGGTCGAGCGCGTCACCTACACCTACGACGCAGCAGGCAACCGCACCAGCATGACCGACGACTACGGCCTTGTCACCTACAGCTATGACAAAGCCAACCGCCTGACCGACGTCGACGGTGACAGCTACACCTACGACGCCAACGGCAACCTGACTTCGAAAATGACCGCGTACGGCCAGGTCAGCTACAAATACAACGCGGACAACCTGCTCACCGAAGTCAACTACCCGGATCAGACGTACGTCCACTACGACTACGATGCATTCGGCCGCAAAGTGTCCCGCGAAGAGCAGTACTACGACCTGAACGGCCCCGGCGCCTCGATGGGCCAAGGCGGAACGGGCACGGCTGCCGGCGGAGCTGGCAACAACGGCAACGCCTACGGACATGACAAAAATCCCAACCCGGGCAACGGCAAAGGCAACGCCAACGGCCGCGGCAACGGAAATGGGAACAACGGCAACAGCAACGGAAGTGGCAGCACTACCACCGCAGGCACAGGCGGTGTGATCAAAAACTACCACCTGAAGCAAGAGCTGACCAATTACCTCTACGACGGTAACAACCTGCTCAGCGAGTACAACGGTGCGACCGGCGAGACATTTGCCCAGTACTACCGTGGTGCGGATGACCAAGTCGTCTCCCGCATGATGTTTGGCTTCCAAGGCCGCAAAGAGCAAGGTTACCTCGGTAACCTGCGCGACCGCGGACACCACCTGTTCTACCACTATGACGGCATGGGCAATGTCACCGACCTGACCGACTACCTCGGCAGCGAAGTGCTGAAGTACCGCTACGATGCGTTCGGCGGCGTATTCACCCAGCTTTGGACGCCATATAACCAAGTCGGTCTGACCGGCAAAAGCTACGACATCAAAGCCAGCCTGATGGACTACAGCGCCCGCTGGTACAGCCCGTCTGTCGGACGTTTCACGACGCAAGACAGCTGGACGGGTCTCGGCGACCTCCCGCAGACGCTGAACCGTTATGCGTACGCCCTGAACAACCCGATCAACATCACCGACCCGAGCGGCCATGCGCCGTGCTACGAAGACGACAACGGCGACCTCCGCTGCGGCTACTCCCCCAACCCCGACGACTGGGGCAACCGCGGAGGCGGCGGTGGTACAGGCAGCAACGACGACGGCTGGTATCCGCCACCACCCCTGCCGGACAACCCGGACGAAGTAGAGCCGCCGCCACTTCCGGCTTGGATGAACAAAGACGGTCGTATCGCGTCTCTGCTCGAGAAGGCAGGTATATCACCTCAACAGATGTCGATCATTCTCCAACTGCTATCTGCAGGTGTAGATTCGATCCCAGTCTTAGGCAACATCAAGTCTGCCATCGAAGCGATCACTGGTTACGACATCATCACCGGTGAAAAGCTCGGCTTCTGGGAACGCGCCGCCTCCGGCGTCACTGCTCTCATCCCAGGCGGAGGAGCCTTAAAGAACGCGCTCTCAGCCGGAATGAAGTCAGCCAAAGCCCTCGACAAAGCGGTGAGTCTGGAGAGGAAACTAGACGACGTCCCCATAGGCTGCGGCAACTGCTTCACCGCCGGTACCCTGATCGAGACGGAGAACGGCCAAAAGCCGATCGAGGAAATCGACGTCGGCGACAAAGTCCTATCAAAAGACGACGCCACCGGAGCCGTCACCTACAAAGAAGTCAACGGCACCTTCCAAAGAGATGCCGAAGAGATATATACTATCCAAGTAGGCACAGAAACGCTGACCACCACCGGCGAGCACCCCTTCTACGTCCACAACCACGGCTGGGTGCGCACCAAGAACCTCAAGGTCGGTGACCAGCTCGATACGGCTTCGGGTATGACGCTTGAAGTAAAGGACATTCAGGTGAAGCAAGTGACCACCCGTGTCTATAACTTCAGTGTTACGGACTATCATTCGTATTTTGTGACGGATATAAAGATCTGGACGCATAATACAGGAGTTTGCCCAATTGGTCAGGAGATTTTATTACTACCAGAGCCTACAAAAGTTGCAGACCATCATATTATTCCAAAGTTTAGAGGAAAGAGTAAGCCATATGCTGATTTCATTGCAGAAAGAGGTATCGATGTAGATCAGTACACAGTAACTCTTTCACATGGTAAAGCGAGTCACCATCTGAAATTTATCCATGGTGACGCAAAATGGAATCAGAAGTGGATGGACTTTATTGATGGAAATCCAAATGCAGGGGCAGAGGATATCTATAAATTTGCTGGGAAGATGATGGATGATCATGGGCTCTCAGGAATTACAATACATCCTTATGGGAAGAGGTAAATATGAACTATCTTGATCATTTAGAAAGTGTTGTGAGAGGACTACGGGAAATTGATGGGATCGAAATTGAACGTTTGGTGATTTCTGATCCAACAAACCTTGATGAAATTACGAATGTTGAAAACAACTTAAGTTTTCGCCTACCAGAATCACTAAGAAATCTGTACTTAGAGAACGCTGCCTCAATTCATCTTGTCTGGACTGCCGAAAAAGAGGTATTTGGAAGTGAATGTAAAAGGGGTGAAATTCGATTACTTTCACCGAGTGAGATTTACGAGTATTATCAGGACATGATTGCAATTGTCCAAGAGTACACCTTACACGACAATGAGAACAGTGAAGGTGTCGAGGCTTTAATAACCGATTGGCCCGGGTGGCTCCCACTCTTTATTTTCCCAAATGGCGATTCCTTCTGCCTTAAAAAGGACGGTGGGCAAGTCATGTTTCTAGAGCATAATGTGATGGACGATGGGCCAAATTTGCATGGGTTATTAATCGCTCAAAGTTTTGAAGAACTAATGAAAAAATGGGGAAGTGTAGGATACGTTGATCTATACGATTGGTATGAGGGAGTGGATGACTCAGGAATTGATTTGGGCAAAGGTATCTACTCTAAGCTGATTGAAAAATTACACTAGAACCATCGAAATGAGGGGTGCTGAGAATTCAGTGCCCCTTTTTTAAATGACAACGACCTGATCACCGGCGAAAAGCTGAAGAATGACAGAATTTAGAGCAAAAGAGGTGTGTTATGGAGTTCGCAATTACTGCTTATCGTAGTGCTGGCCCAATTCAATTTGGTATGCCGAGGGCGGATGTCCGTCGGGTACTGAATGAGAGTGTCTCCGAATTCAGAAAATCGGAGCCCTCTGTGGCTTTGACCGATGCGTTTGAATGGTGTCATGTTTACTATAAATCTTCAGAACTATGTGAAGCGGTTGAATTTTTCGAACCTGCTGACCCGACTTTTATGGGGCGAAAGCTGATCGGTCGACCGTTTAGGGAAGTAAGAGAGTTTTTTCAAGAGATTGACGATTCAATCGAAGTTGATGAGTCGGGTTTCATTTCTTTTCGGTATGGAATCGGGGTGTTTGTAACACTTTTATCGCAAGAGGCTCCAATTGACGGGGTTATTGTTTTTGAGGATGGGTATTACGACTGAAGAGCTATATTTGAGGGACTTTGAAGTAGCCATCGAGTCAATGATGAATCTCGGTGAAGAGAGTTTGATCTCGGATCTGTGTTTGGGTTTTGATGACTCAGCCGAACATGATGAAATAATGTTTGGGCTTGTTCATGCGATCGAGTGCTTAGATAGAGTTTTTGGACAAGAGGTCGCGCTTAGAAAACTGGCCGTCTCATTGCCAACGTTGTTTCCTCATGCAAAAGGTTGGGCAGTGATCCTTAACAAAAGAATCTTAAATCACGCTCCAAGTCTAATCATCTACGCGGAAGTGGTAAAGAATCTTGATCCTGATAAAAAAGAGTTAATTACTAGTTTGATTCGCGAGATTAGAGATGAACCTTCAAGAAAGTTTGAAACAAAAGGGGCTACATTCATCGCGTACATGTAAAACGATTGAGCTCTCATATGTTTTGAGCGGGGGAAGGGTGCGGTATGAGGACTGTTTATCGAGAAATAGATGTCTACTTTGAGAACCGGTATATAAAAACAAATGGTCTACTAAATTGCATTGGTAGGGAATTGAAAGTAGTCGTTGGGAAAGAAGAGGGTCAGGATTATATAGAAGTATTAAAATACTTAGTGGATTATATACTCGACTACAATCCTACGATAAAGCCTGATCAGACAATCGCGTACTATTCGTGGATTTTGAAATTGAATTCTGATGATGCCCCCTTCTATAACCTTTGGGAGGCCGACAGCAATGGAGATGGTTATATTCAAGGTGTCGATTACTCAATTCAGGTCATTAGGGAGCAAGGAGAGGAGTGTAAAAAACACAATGTTACTCCGAGCTTCCCAACTTTCGCACAAAATATTGTTATTTCGAAAGGGGTATATGAAGGGCTTGCAGTTGATGCCGTAAGGTATCCTTCACCTAGTCACATGTCAGGGTGGTGGATCACAACTGATCTATACGATGACAACATAGATTCACTAATGAATGTGCATTATTACCACTTGGCTTTTAAGAGGCCGGATTTACTTAAGTATCTTGCCTTACCGTATGGTTTTAGGTTCTATATTTCTGAACGAGAGAAAGATGTATGGTTTTCTCAAGATGTACTAGAGTAGTTTTTTCAAATAGGAGGTCGAGACCCGGATGTCCGGTTTTTTCTTTCTTAGAAAATATGTGTTGCACGAGGGAGAAGACAATGCCAGCCAGGGGAATCATTCTTTTTACAGTTTAGAAGAATCTGAAGTTCTTGAGGCTGAATCACGAATTTCTCGAGAATTCCCAGAGGAATTACGTTCATTTTACCTAGAAATAGGGTATGGATTTTTATGTATTCAAAGCAAACAAGGCATTAATAGGATCATGGATCCAATGAGTGTGGCTGATTTTAGACTCGGTGAAGACATTTATGAATTTGATCCAGATCGTGAGCTCTACGATAATGTAAACTCACTTGTCTTTTTCGAGGTTTCGGAAGGAAGCTATTTAACCATGGATGTAAGCCAAGAAGAACATAATGGCGAATGCAAAATTTATTATTTCGGGAAAGCAATCGCAAACAACTTAGAAGAATTTCTAAGACGGATGGATGCAGAGCCGAACTACTTTATTTAGCTATAGTATTAGAGGTGATGATCATGTTAACGGAAAAATGCCGTCTTCTACTGCTCGAACAAGGTGAGGAAACGCAGGTAGAGATACATACCTCCTTTATAGGAGGAATCCCACATATCCCTTCAGACTATGAATTGCCCATTTGCCATTTGTGTGGAGAGCAGCAGACCTTTTATTTTCAAGTAGCATTTCCAGATAGCCATTTATGGGCTGGCCGTACAATGGCTTTATTCTCCTGTACATCGTGTGCGCATAAAGATTATTTAATACCTGAGATGTTGTCCGGAGAATTAACTGGAGCAGATATCCCTGCAGGATTTCTGGAAACATACCAGAAAAACTTTAGAATACTAATTTACAAAACTTCATCAGGTACAAAACGTGATGACTATAAGGAAAAGATAAAGTACAAGAAAATCAACCTTGTAGAAAATGCCGATCAGTATATTGATGCAAACAAAATAGGTGGTTGCCCAAATTGGATTTTAGACGATGAGGCGCCTGCCACGTATAACAAGGATCTAGACATGTTCTTCCTGATGCAAATATTAGAGGGGGCCACGTTCGAAATAGTCCCTGGCGCTCCTTCTCAAATAGTGTTAGGGCTATCGGGGGAGCCAGAAGCTTCGAATTCGGGATATTATGAATTATTTCTTGGCAATAACGTCTATTTCTTCGGAACAGAAAGCAAGGAAAATAAGTCGGTATATATCATTACACAAATCTAGGAAAGAAAGACTGAATCCATCATACAGTATTATTGTAAGCGTAAAACAGTCCCCACCTTGTGTCGTTTGCCGAAAGGTGGGGACTGCTTGAAAGATATTCATCGTAAACAAAACACGAATAACCTTCAGCTACGCAAGAACTGAAGGCGATTCGTGCTTTTTATTAAATACTCGGCAGATGAGCGGCAGCGTGTCCGACCACGGGAGCAAGCGATCCAGCTCATGGTGATCATGAGGGTTCGCAAGGTTGGGCAGGGTCTCGAAGAGATAGGTCAGGTAGACCAGCGGATTTACCCCGTTCGCCTTCGCCGTCTCGACAAGACTATAGATCACAGCGCTTGCCTTTGCGCCGCGTGGAGTATTGGCGAACAGCCAATTTTTCCGTCCAATCACGAATGGTTTGATGGCGCGTTCACTTCGGTTGTTGTCGATCTCCAAACGCCCATCGAGCAAAAACGCCCCCAATGCTACCCATTGGTTCTGGCAGTACTTTATGGCCTGCCCCAGTGCGCTCTTCGGTAACGCGCGGGATTTTTGAGTCTGTAGCCATACCGAAAATTCCTCCAGTATGGGCCGACTACGCTCCAAACGGGCCGTGTATCGTTCTTCCGGCGAGGCATCTTTCATCTCGCGTTCGATCGCGAAAAGACGATTGCAGAACTCGAGCCCTTCTTTCGCGGTTACAGCTGCGGTTCGGCTGGAGGCCGGCAATGCTTTCAGAGCCTCGTCGAACTTGCGGCGAGCATGTGCCCAACACCCGACCAGGGTGACGTTAGGGATCTTCTTATACCCCGCGTATCCGTCCACATGCAGGTAGCCGTGAAACTCGGACAGGAACTGTCGCGGGTGTTCGCCTGCTCGTGTCGGCTGGTAGTCATACACGATGATCGGATGACTGTTGCGCCCGGTACGGTAAAGCCAGAGATACGATGTGCTCTTGGCTGCCCGACCCGGTTCACGCAGTACTTGCAGGGTCGTTTCATCGGCATGCAGAATGTCTTGCTTCAGCATGTGCTCTCGCATACGATTCTCCAGCAGGCTCAGCCAGCGGTCAGCTGCATAGATCATCCAGTTGGCCATCGTTTGTCGCGACAGGTTTACTCCGAGAAGCATGAGTTGCTGCTCCTGACGATACAAGGGCAAGCCTTCCCCGTACTTTTGATTCATGATAAAAGCCAATGCGGATGGGGAAGCCAAACTGCCAGGATATACAGGTTGCGGCATGGGAGCTGTCAGCACGGGAGTGCTGATCTCCTCACGCTCACAACGGCGGCACGCATACACATAGCGAACATGCTTCAACACTTTTACTTGAGCCGGGATGATTTTCAGCTCTTGGCGAACCTCCGTGCTCATTTCATGGGTAGGACCACCGCAGCACGAGCAGACCTGCTCGTCTTCCGAGAGACGGTATTCCACCGTTTCAACCGGCAGGTTTTCAAGCAATTCTTCTCGCTGTCCACGTTTCTTCTTGCGGACGTATTGAATCGTTTCTGCGGTCGGCTCTGGCACGGCTGTGGAGGATTCGGATTCCGCTTCGTTGAACAGTTCCAACTGATCCGCGTTTGTCCGCTCACTTGAGGCACCGAAACGCTTCTGTTGGCTGAGACGAAACTGTTGTTCCAACCAGTTGAGCTTAGCTTTCAACTCTGCGTTTTGTATTCCAAGTTGTATGTTCTGTTTTTGAAGTTCTTCAATGGTGGTTGGGATGGCTATTGTAGGTTTCATACTTTTTTCTTCGCCTTGAAGCTCTCATTCTCCTAGTGAGAACAAGAATTTTTTCATACTAAATCACCGTCTGTGCGGTGAGTTTCGGGTGTGCCTTTCGTTGCTGAAGCGACAAGCCATCCAGAAGCCACCGCAACTCTCTTCGACTGATCTGCATCGTTGGACCAGATTTCTTTTGCGGCCATTGGAAGGTTCCTCGCTCTAAGCGGCGATAGTAGAGCCAAAAGCCGTTATGCTCCCAGTGCAGGATTTTAAGTTTGTCTCGTTGCCGATTGCAAAAGACAAACAGGCATTGGGAGAATGGATCCAGTTCGAAACTCTCCTGAACCAAGGCGGCCAAACCGTCTATCGACTTGCGAAGGTCCGTGTGGCCGCTGGCTATGTAGACACGAGTTATGTCGGTTTCGTTTAACATATCGTTTGCAAGGCAAGGACGACATCCGCCAACAGGTCTCGATTGAAACCTGGCTTGACTTCGATCACGGCAGAGCCAATTTTGACCTGCAAGCAGGAGTCGGTTTCGTTACTTGGCTGTTGGTCTGCGCAGACCTCCAACCAGCGAGGTGAAGGCATCTCAGTGTTGGAGAGCTTGCGCAGCCAATAGTAGTACTGGCGAGAATTGATCTGATGAGCTGTACACCACGCCGCTACACTTTGACCGCTGGCGCGGCAGTCAGAGATTCGAGATTCCCATACAGCTCGAAGCTCGCTTCGAGTCATAAAAAATTCCTCCTCATTTCCGTCTGAGGAGGATTATCTCATGCTCTATGTTTCGTGTGGAGGTGGGGAGTATTAGACGCTTACGTATTATTTGGCTGGAAGAATCTATTTTCGTATTGAGGTGTGAACAATGACCAGCGAGAAATACGAACACACAACCACAATCGTATTGTACGGTGAATTGGACGAAAAGGACGGCCAAGGTTGGTTGAACTGGTTGGAATATGCACAAAACTTATCTGGGAGACTTGGATTTCCAGCAAACTATGTAGGTGTGCGCGGGGAGACCTTCAAATCTGGGAAGGTGCTCACCCTTAAAAGAACGGTGAAGCGCATTCAGAAGGCAGTAGAAAATAACGAGCAAATACAAAATATCTCTTTCTATTCTTTGCCTGATGATTTTGGGACTGCGATATTCGATTATGATGTTTACCTCTCAAGGTGTAGCGATTATGCTCAAGTGCTGGTTACGATGAGCAGTGAACGGTATGCTCGCATTGATTCGCAGGAAGTGATTGATGAACTCAAGCAGCATATTCGATTCAGCTCGGGCGAGGTGTTTACGATGTCCAGAAGAGATGTACCATCACTTTATGCTGCAAAACTAAATCCTCCGGGCACACACAAATCTGTTCAGGTGATCGACCGTATGTACAACAGCGATTTGGTGAACCGGTTGTACGCGTGCCGGAAACTTCGCACTGAATTAGAGATTGCTGACTTTGAAGAGACTGTTGAGTCACTTTTGAGTCTTGGCGGGGACAATCTGACTCGTGATTTACTTGTGGGCTTCGATGATGAGACGGAACACACCGATGTGATGTTTGGACTTGTACATGCAGTGGAATCACTCGACCGGATCGTAGGAACCGAGAAAGCCCTAACAGATTTGGCTGAAGCGATGCCAAGCATTTTGCCGCATGCGAAGAAGTGGGCCATCCTGCTGCACAAACGAATTGCAAATCATGCTCCAAGCCTCGAAGTATATCAGAAGATTGTATCTCAACTGGATCACACGACGAACACAGTGGTGAGCGCTCTGTTTGAAGAAGTTCAATGAACTCCTTTATCCAAGTCTAACCGCTCTAAAAACCTGTCATATCTCCCCCAACGCTTGACTATACTTCTACTAATCTTAAAAAAGTTTAGGCAGAAGAGGAGGGGCGCTGGTGTCGAAGGAAGGGGCCGGGGGGAACTGGAAGAAGGTCGTGGATCTGATTCGGGGTCGGAGGCCGGTAGAGGAAGGGCCGACGGAGATGGAGAAGCTGCAGGTGGAGATCGAACAGGCACGGGAAGAATGGGCGATCGCGCAGCAGCACATCGATCACGTATCCGATCCGGAACTGATCGACCACGCGATCTACTACCTGGAAGCTGCAGAACGTAAATACGGGTATCTGCTCCGCGAAGCCAAGCGGCTGCAGGCGAAAGCAACTCCGCATCAGGCACAAGCGCTCCTTGAATAAAGGGGCGTTTTTGCTTGATTTTCCGTTGCGCTCCAAGGGCTGGATATGATAAGATAGCAATGTAAGGATTTCGTGAAACTACGGTAAAGATAAATTATAAATTGTGTATACAGTTTATAGAAGAGCATTTTGATCGGACTACTCATATAAAAAATGAACCTGACTTAACGGATTCCTAAGTATTAAAAAGGGCCGTTCTTTAGCCTACCTAGAATTTTGTAACATAATGGTAACATTTAGTCCTGCATATTTCGTCGAATTTCTGATATACTAGAAAGTGACCACCAAAGTTTAACATTTTGGATGGCCTCCCAGGGCGATGGCGAACGAGCCTCGCTCCATTGAGACGGTGACATTTGTCACCGCTTTTTTTTTTGCCCCTATCATGTTCCGAACTCCCTGCGCATAGAGTAGGAAGGAGGACAAGGAGGGGAAGAAACGATGTCAGCATGGCAAGTAATCGGGATGCTCGTCGGCGCAGTCGTGCTTATCTATATGATCGCTCGTTTCATGCGCGAACCGGGACAAGCGGTCATGGGGATGCTGCGCGGGCTGATCGTCGGCGTCGTGGCTTTGTTTGTGATCAATTTGATCGGGGCTTCGTTTGGCTTCCATATCGCCATCAACCCGGTCACCGCCGCGACGACCGCCATACTCGGATTGCCGGGTGTCGCAGCGCTCGTTGTGATGAACGTCTGGATGGTGTAAAGCACACTTTAACACGTATATGCAAAAAGCCGATGTTTCTATTCTTCAGAAACATCGGCTTTTTCACGTATAAAACTCTTTGAAACCGTTATAATGGATTGCTAGAAGGCTTGAGCAGAGGATGGTGGTCAGGATGGAAGAGTTGAACGTATTTGGTGACAAACAAAGCGGCGGCACTTGCATCGTCTGCGGGGAACTGAAGGAATTTGGCATCCGAATCATTTCGCAGTTCCTGTGTCACGAGTGCGAGCGAGAGATCGTCAAGACGGACGCGCAAGATGAGAAATATCAATACTATGTGGAACGCATGAAACAGATCTGGCTGGAAGCCATTTCGTAACCAGTCAAAAGCCCGTCTGGCCTAAGTGTCAGATGGGCTTTTTTTGCGTAAAATTGATTGATGATTACACATGAATAAATTCATTCAACCGTTGCTGCTACTGTTATTGGTACCGTTGTCGCGCCATAATCCGTTAAGTGTTACAGCCGATTGAAAATGACCAAAAGCTGACGCTGTTGCCTGTCCAATGGTTGACGGATATAATGACCACCATACATATCTTACAAAGGAAAAGGACGCCTCTGTATGACGTGCCACTGCTCGAACAGTTGCACCAGAGTCGTCCCCCAAAAATAGCATGATTAGTATATCAAATTATCAGCTCGAAAAAAATAGAGAACTTTTTTCGTAAGGAGTGCAGAGCAACATTTTTGCCCTTTGTGTGAGCAAGATCTGTTTGTTATCGGAAGCCGAAGTCGTATTGGGCGTAAGCCAACCGGTGAACGAATCACCTACATCATTCGTCGTCTGCGTTGCAAGTGTTGCAAGAAGATCCATCATGAATTGCCGGACTTGCTCGTTCCTAACAAACATTACGAAGCTGAATGCCTCGAATCAGTTTTGTCACATGGACAGTCCGTAGGCGTAGCTGCAGATGACTCAACCTTGCATCGCTGGCACGTTTGGTTCAAGAAGTGTTGGCAGTACTGGGTGAATTGTTTATCAACGATAGCGGCGCGTACAGGAAATCCGGTGGAGCCATTGTCCGTATCTTCACCGTCTGCACTCCAAAGGATCGGACATTATGTTGGACAAGGAGTCGGATGGCTGGCGAGACTTGTCCGACCCATCGTTCATTCTCAATTATGGGTACATACCCGTTTTGCCTTCTTGTCCGCTGTCCCTTGATGTATCGTGAATCTACATCCTATTGGAAAGGACTGTAGATTCCTATGAATAGTGAAAAAAAGGCGGAAGAAATCGCCGTTGAAAGAATGCAACTGATCTCTCCTCTTGTAGCCCAAGGGATTGACCCTGGAAAAGCCAAAGAACTGAAGAAAGCCATTTGTGAGCAAACCGGATTATCCGAGCGAACCCTCCGCCGCTATCTGTCTGCCTATCGAACCGAAGGGTTCGCAGGACTTCGACCTAAAAGAAAAAGTCAGCGGCAAACAGCCGAAGCTATCACGCCCAATCTCCTCGAGCAAGCGATACTGCTTCGCCGAGAGGTTCCCAGCCGTAGTGTCGCGCAGATCATTCAGATCTTGGAGTGGGAAGGCTTGGCGAAGCCTGGTAAGATCAAGCGCAGCACCTTGCAGGAAAAATTGATGGAGCGTGGCTACAGTACTCGCCACATGCGACTATACTCAACCTCTGGCCTTGCGGCCAGACGCTTTCAACACAAACAGCGTAACCAACTGTGGCAAGCTGATATCAAATTCGGGCCTTATCTACCGATTGGTGAAGGCGGAGCCAACAAGCAAGTCTATCTTGTTGCGTTCATCGACGATGCAACTCGTTACGTGTTGCATGCGGCTTTTTACCCAACACTCGATCAAACGATTGTGGAAGACTGTTTCCGTTACGCGATTCAAACAAATGGCGTACCTGATTCTGTCTACTTTGATAACGGCAAGCAATTTCGAACCAAAAGTATGACTCGTACCTGTGCCAAACTTGGCATACGTCTTCGCTTTACGAGACCGTATGCAGCCGAATCCAAAGGGAAAATCGAGCGTTTCAACCGGGTAATAGACAGTTTCCTAGCGGAAGCTGCGCTTGAAAAGCCCCAGACACTCGACCAGCTCAATCTGTTATTCCAAGTTTGGCTCACCGAATGTTACCAGACCAAACCCCATTCCGCACTCGATGACAACTCTAGCCCGCAGGTGGCGTTTCGAAGCGACTCGTCGCCGCTCCGACTTGCCGAAGAATCTCTCATTGCGGATGCGTTTTTACACAGCGAAACGCGAAAAGTGGACAAAGCTGGCTGTATCAGTTTTATGGGGAAGAAATACGAGGTCGGGCTTTCTTTCATTGGGCATAAGGTTGAAGTCGTCTACGACCCGCGTGACATCTCAACGATTACAATTGAGTATGGCAGCCATACACCGTGGCAGGCGAAAGAACTGATTATCGGTGAATGGGCAGGAAAACGCCCCTCTATCCCGTCGTCAATTGAACTGCTTACAGTCGAAGGTTCACGGTTACTGGACGCTGCGGAGAAGAAGAATCAAGTCAGGAAAGAACGTCAAACACGCGCCGTCTCATTCCGCAAAATTCGGGAGGAGGCGAACCGAGATGTTTGAGGCGTTTTATGAAATGGCGAGAACCCCTTTTTCTCGTGATATTCCTACCCATGAGCTGTATGCGTCGGATGTTTTGGAAGAAACGCTTGAGAGATTGGAATATACGGCCGAAAGGCAATGGTTCTCCGTTGTGACCGGCGATTGCGGAACTGGTAAAACAACGACGATCCGCCGATTCGCGGATGTGCTCGACACATCGAGATTTAAACTGTTGTACCTATCCGATTCAAAGCTAACGCCTCGCCATTTTTACAAGGGTTTGCTTGAACAGTTGGGGTGTGAAGCGAAGTTTTATCGAGGGGACAGCAAGAGACAACTGCATCGGGAAATTGAGCTGATGCGGGGGATTCATCGCTTGCAACCAGTCGTGGTGGTCGATGAAGCGCATCTGTTAGACAAAGAAATGTTTGAAGAAGTGCGGTTTCTGCTGAACTTCAAAATGGATGCCCAGAGTCCAATGGCTCTGATCCTAGTCGGACAAAATGAACTGTGGGATCGCCTTCAACTCCAGATGTTTACGGCCATTCGGCAAAGGATTGATCTACAGTGCAAACTGGTTCACTACGACCGCGTACAGGTTGGGGCGTACATAGCTCGTCATCTGGAATATGCGGGCGTTAGCCGTGACATTTTCACGGATGGTGCGGTTGATGAGATCTATCGTTATTCAAGTGGTACGATTCGCTTGGTGAATAAGGCGGCCACACATAGTCTGATCTATGGAGCAGCAAATAAGCATCGAATCATTGACGACCACATGGTGAAACGGGTAATCGCGGGAGAATTGACTTGATTCTCCCGTTTTTTCTTTCCTGTTTAACACCGCTCACGCGGTCATCTTTTCCGTCATTTCTTGGACAGCAGAGCCTATCAATTTACGGACATATTAGGGCAGTAGTAACAGTTAAGTTCTAATGACGACTTGGAGATTTTTAATGGGGAAGGGGGAAACAGGATAGAAGTTACAATTGTTATAATAGTTCAGAAAAGAGCGCCGGATATGATAACACAAATCCCACGCCCTTATATACAGATAACACTAAATAATATTTCTGATAATAAATAAATTTAATAAGTTTTTCTAGTGTGAGATGTCTGAGTCAAAGCAGGCCTAACTTTCCGAGTCGAATGCATAATGACTGGTGACTTACTCTAAACTTCCTACTTAACTCACTAATAATTTCGGTTTCTTCTTGGAAAGGATCGATACCATCGACAGCTATATTGGCCAATTCTTTCTTCACGAGCTCTTTTGGCATAAGCAATGCCGCAGCGAAAGTATTTGCTTCAATTTCTTCGATATTAGTCGCTTGGGAAGAGGTAGCATCTCTAAAATTAACAAAGAATTCTTTATCAATATGGATTGGATTTCCTTTGTGTAAGATGAAGTGCCCGATCTCATGTGCAATGGTGAATCGTTTTCTCTTTTCATGATGAAGTTTATTAACCCCTATTACAACTTGGTTCTGATCTCGATAAAGGACACCAGAAAGTTCATTTTCGAATTCTTCTTCGTGTATTTCGATTCCAAGTTTCTTTGCGATTTTCTCAACAGGAATAGGAAGTTGATTAATTTTGAGTTCCTCAAGTAACTTATATGCGCGCTTTTCAACTAGATCAAGTCTCATTCTTCTCCCCTTCTTTCATTTTTTCAATCATACTTTGGATAAATTCGAGTGCTTTCGGTGTGGCTGCATCCTTGATAGGTAAATCACCATTATCTAGAGCTAACCCAATAAGATCATCAAGTTGGGGAAGCAACTCATGCGGCGATATACTTAAAGCCCTTGCGAAGTTATAAAGCACGTGTATTTGTATCTTCTGGCGTCCAAGTTCTATATTTGTAACAGATGTCCGAGTCAAATCAACTTTTGTACTTAGATCGCTTTGAGTCCAGCTTTTATTTTCACGCGCTTCCCGTATTTTTTTTCCGATGTATTCGTACAGCGTGGTTTCCATTATAAGTATTCACCTCCTCGGTTATAACATTCGAATACTCTATTTTAAGTATTACGTATAAGAAAAGCAATGTCAATCAAGCAAACATAGCCAGATGTGTTTATATAGCAAACATTTTTGTGGTATATGATGTTTATGATGTTGACGTAGTTGTGTAGGAGTGCTACTATATTCCTGTAAGCAACTTAATCCAAATGAGGAAGGGGGGTTACTCCAATGGCTAAAAACGGAGAGCCGGGAAATGGCCGAATTGGGGCTGTAAAAGGAAGAAGCCAGTTTCAGGCAGCGAATGGCAACTGGGTAAAGCGTGACACTGAAACTGGCCGCTTTATGGATCAGAAGACAAGCAGTCCTACGCCGTTCAAAGGTGTACGTAAAGAGAAGTAAGTCAGCCGAGACCTTGCCGGTCGGAGATAGGTGATCTTCATGGGGCAAAATAAAAAGACAAGCCTTAGTGCTCGCAACACTAAGACTTGTCTGGTCTGAAGGCAACACGTACACATGTGCCACAGTGAAGGTGGAAGGTGTAGCAAAGGTCAGCAGAACCAAAAACTACAACCTACGTTTGGTACGATTACATAGTATAGATTCATATCACTATGCTTATTCGCTACAAGACTAAAAAGACCTTCCATCTTCACGATTTTTTCAAACTAATCGTGAAGGAAGGATGATTGTAATGAACATGCCAACACCGGCACAAAAAATTCCTGTAAAGTGGGTCTCGCTGACCTGCACCGTACTGTCTAGTTCGAAATACGGTTTAGATTACGACCGAGTTAAGGTGCTGCACGAAATCGGGTTGCAAAATCCTTTGCAGAAGGATGAGACTTTTTACATTCCGACGCAGGGCAAAGCAATCGACACCCGCGCTATCTTCCCCGACGGCGACATCGTAAATTTTGCAGGTCAACGGTTTGAGGACTTGCAGGATGAGCTTAACCAGTACATGGAAGCGGTCAAAAAAGGCGATGCGGAGAAGATGGATCAGTTGCACAACAGCTTCAAAGCGTTGCAAATGTTAACCCCAGTCCCTTACAAGGCAGGCACAGCGGTGCTTACTTTTGATTATGAACTCGCTCTCTACGCAAAGGACAACATCTTCAATCTGCAGATGTGGGCGCCGATGCCGAGTTTCGAGGTCGTTCAAGGCGGACAAGTTACAGCGAGCGTTCAACTCCCCAGCACTAACAATGCCGTAGGTTTTCGAGCGCGTATCTTGGAGGCAACTGGAAAACAGCTTGACCCGCAAGGTAACCAGCAGGCTGAAGTTTCAAAGGTGCTTGATCAGGACCTGGGTCTCCGCCATATGATTGTTTGGCATTGGGCGAATGATCCGCTGTTCACGGTGAAGTACCAATATCAGTAGAAACAAAAACAAGAAAAATCCCCTATTATGGGGATTTTTCTTGTTTCCTATATCTACTTCTTGCGAAACTTCTTCATCAGCTCATACGCGGCGATCCAGAGAATCCCGAGGATATCCAGCGCGAGCAGGTAGGTGTAGATGCTCATCGGATAGACCCAGCTCATCATGAAGATGACCGAGCCGATGGCGGCGAGCAGCACGATGACGAGCAGAGAGTTGGACGTGTTCATCACGAAACTCCTTTCGGCTACTGCTTGTCGCTGTAGTCGCGGTAACGGCGGCGCGCCACATTGGTTTTGTAGGCCGCTTCGATGACGGCGAGGCGGACGGCCTGCACGACTTTCTTATTGAAGACAGACGGAATGATGTAATGCTCCGACAGCTCGTCATCGCTGACGACGCTGGCGATCGCGTAGGCGGCTGCCAGTTTCATCTCTTCATTGATATCGGATGCTCGGCAGTCCAGCGCCCCTTTGAAGATGCCCGGGAAGCAGAGCAGGTTGTTGATCTGGTTCGGGTAGTCGGAACGGCCGGTCGCCATGACGCGCACATACGGCTCGGCCACATCCGGGTCGATCTCCGGGTTCGGGTTGGCCATCGCAAAGACGATCGGGTCTTGCGCCATCGACTGCAGGTGCTCGACTTTCAACACGCCAGGACCGGATACGCCGATGAAGACGTCTGCGCCTTGGATCACATCGGACAAGGTGCCTTGCAGGTTGTCCGGGTTGGTGTTTTCCGCGTACCACTGCCACATCGGATTCTCATACGGCTCGTGGCGGGAGATCACGCCCATGCGGTCGACGCCGATCACGTTTTTCACGCCGGCGAGGAGCAGCATCTTGGTGCAGGCGATCCCGGCCGCGCCGATGCCGGTTACGACGACTTTCAGATCTTCCAGCTTTTTGCCGACCAGTTTGACAGCGTTCATCAGACCTGCCAGCAGCACAACAGCTGTGCCGTGCTGGTCATCGTGGAAGACCGGGATGTCCAACTCCTGCTTCAGGCGCGCTTCGATCTCAAAGCAGCGCGGCGAGGAGATGTCTTCGAGGTTGATCCCGCCAAATGCCGGCGCGATCGCTTTGACGTGCGCGATGATCGCTTCGGTGTCTTTCGTATCGAGGCAGATCGGGAACGCGTCCACGCCTGCGAACTGCTTGAACAGCATCGCCTTGCCTTCCATGACCGGCATCGCCGCGTACGGGCCGATGTCGCCGAGACCAAGCACCGCTGTGCCGTCCGAAACGACGGCGACGGTGTTTTTCTTGATCGTCAGTTTAAACGCTTTGCCCGGATCTTCATGGATCGCTTCGCAGATCGACGCTACGTGCGGCGTGTAGACGCGCGCCAGTTCGTCGCGGTTGCGCACCGGGATCTTGGAGCGGATTTCGATCTTGCCGCCCAAGTGCATCAGCATCGTGCGGTCGGACACGTTGACGACGTGGATGCCTTCCGCCTTATCCAGCTGCTCGCGGATCACTTTGCCGTGGCGGCGGTCAAAGACGTTGACGTTGACGTCGCGGATCGATTGGTCTTTGCCCACCTGCACCACGTCGACGCCGATGATGTCGCCGCCTTCTTCGCCGATGATTTGTGCCACTTTGCCAAAGGTGATCGAGCTGTTTTGCAATTCAAGCCGGTAGATCAAAGACAGACCGGCAGTTCTTTCGTTTGCCATCTATTAGAACCTCCCATGTACTCAGTCCATAAGTGAATAAAATCTATTTTATCACTCTCGTCAATCAGAATGAAAGATTGCAAAGCCAAAAATCCGTTGTATGGTCCGATTTGGCAAGACTATAATAGGAAAAAGGAACTCGCACGGCAGATCTCGAAGTATAAGGTGATATGATGACAACTAGGATTCCCATTTTGCATGCAATCCTCTCGCATCTCCAACACAGTCCGACCGCTTTTCACGTCCCAGGCCACAAAATGGGGCGCGGGCTGCCCAGCGATTTGGGCGCGTGGCTTGGCGCAGCAGGGCGGCTCGATCTGACGGAGATCCCCGGACTGGACGATCTGCATGCGCCCGAAGGCGCGATCCGCGAGGCGCAAGAGCTGGCCGCAGCGGCGTTTGGCGCAGAGGAGACCTTTTTTTTAATCAACGGCAGCACGGCGGGCAACCTCGCCATGGTGATGACGGTGTGCCAGCCGGATGATACCATACTCGTCCCGCGCAATTTGCACAAGTCGGTCATTCACGGCTTGGTGCTCGCGCAGGCCCGGCCCGTTTTTTACAGCCCGGACGTACATGCGGAGTTTGGCATCGCCGGCCGGGTCACACCGGAGGAGATCGAGCGGGCGGTGCGGGAGCATCCGCAGGCCAAGGCCGTGTTGATCACTTCGCCGACCTACCACGGCATCACATCCGATCTGCAGGCGATCGCCGACATCGCGCACCGCGCCGGGATGCTGCTCCTTGTCGACGAGGCACATGGGGCGCATTTTGCGTTCCATGAGGAGTTGCCCCGGACGGCGATGGCAGCGGGCGCCGACATGGCTGTGCAGAGCACGCACAAGCTGCTCGGCGCGCTGACCCAGGCGTCGATGCTGCATGTGCAAGGCCCGCGGGTCGACCGCGTGCGGCTGCGCAAACGCCTGCAGCTGGTGCAGAGCACCAGCCCGTCCTACCTCCTGATGGCGTCGCTCGATGCGGCCCGCTGGCAGATGGAGACGGAAGGACAAGCCCTTTTGGAAAAAGCGATCCGGGCCGTCTCCGATGGTGCCGAGCGGCTGAAGCAGACGGCAGGTCTTCACCTGCTGCCGGCCGATGATCCGCTGAAATGGACGATTGGGGTCACCGAACTTGGTCTGACCGGGACGGACGCTTACCGCATCTTGCAGGAAGAGCACAAGATGACGCTGGAACTGTCCGACCCGTACAATGTGCTCGCCGTCCTGACCTATGCGGACGGACCCCGGCAGGTCGACCGGCTGGTGACTGCGCTGTCCAAGCTGGCTCCTCAGGGAGAACGGCTGACCGTGCCGCCATACACCGCGCCGCCTGTGGGACGGGCAGTGATTCCTTTGCACGCCGCGTTTGATCTGCCAAGTGTTACGGTGCCGCTTCGGGAAGCGGCGGGAAAAGTGGCTGCGGAGATGGTGATTCCCTATCCGCCCGGCATTCCGCTCGTCTTGCCCGGTGAGGAACTAACAGCAGACATGATAGAATATATCGAGCAGCTGCGCCGCTCGGGAGTGCGTTTTTCCGGGGCGGAAGATGCAGCGATCAATACTTTGCAAGTGATACGGCAGCATGCTGTTACTTGATAGATTGGAAGGAGCAACGTGGACGTGGGGCTTTTTTTCACGCTGGAAGGGCCGGATGGCAGCGGCAAGTCGACGCAGATCAGGCGGCTCGCTGAACGTTTGGAGGAGAGCGGAATACGATATCTTACCACCCGGGAACCGGGCGGCACACCGATCAGCGATAAGATTCGCGCGCTGCTGCTCGATCCGGACAACCGGGAGATGACGGCGAAGACAGAGGCGCTTTTGTACGCCGCCTCCCGCGCCCAGCATGTGGCGCAAGTGATTCGCCCGGCGCTGGAACAGGGCGTTGTGGTGATCTGTGACCGCTACATCGACGCGTCGCTTGCGTATCAGGCGACCGGGCTGGGACTGTCGGTCGACTATGTGCGTGAACTGAACCGGGAGGCGACCGACGGCTTGTGGCCGACGAGAACCTATCTGATCGACGTGCCGGCAGAGGTGGGCATCGGCCGCGTGGCCAGAAGCAGAGGCGCAGGGCTCGATCGCATCGAACAGCGCGATCTGCACTATCACGGCCGCGTGCGCGATCAGTTCCTGCAGATCGCAGGAGAAGAACCGGAGCGTTTTCGCGTGCTCGACGGCACCCGCTCGATCGACGAAGTGACCGACGCCATCTGGGAGGATGTCCGCCAGTTCCTGAATGCAGACTAAAGGAGTGGGTCCCAAGGTGAAACTTGTGATTGCAGTCGTGCAGGACAAGGATAGCAACAAACTGTCGAATGAACTGGTGAAGAAGGGCTTTGGCGCGACCAAGCTCGCTTCCACCGGCGGCTTTTTGAAATCGGGCAACACCACATTTTTGATCGGCGTGGAAGAACATCGCGTCGAAGAGGTGCTGCAGGTGATCAAAGACACCTGCAAAGCGCGTGAAAAGACGATCACCCCGATGTCGAACATGGGCAGCACCGGCGAAACGTTTGTCCCGTATCCTGTCTCCGTGCAGGTCGGGGGCGCGACGGTGTTTGTCATCGACGTCGAGCATTTTGCACATTTTTAGAAGGCAGCTTGAGATAGGGGAGAGGTTTTGATGAAGATCGGGAACAACCAAAGACCTTTCGTCGAAACACTCGGTTTGCGCGAGGATACACGAGCGGGGGATGTCAAATCTCCCGCTTTTCAAGATATTTTCCAGCAGGCCAACGCCAAATTGACGCGGGCCGAACTGGACAAGCTGATGCGCCAGATCGATTCGCTCGGCAGTTTTCTGGCCCGCAACATGACGTGGAAGGCGCTGCAGGATTACAAGGAGCAGGTGCGGCGCTTTTTGGAGCAGGTGGTCAAAGGCGGATTCGGCGCGAAGGAAAAGCAGGGCTTTGACCGCCGCGGCCGGATGCGCCTGTACAAGATCGTCTCGCAGATCGACGATCTGATGGCCGAGCTTGCCGAGCAGGTCGTCGCGGATGAAAAAGACCACTTGGACTTGCTGGCCAAGATCGGCGACATTCGCGGGCTGCTCGTGAATCTGTACTTTTAGATAGAAGGGAATGAGCGCGATGACCTGGCCAGTACCGGGGCCTGTGGCCGACATGTTGTCGCGCAGTCTCGCCAATGGACGGATGGCGCATGCTTACCTGTTTCTCGGCGCGGAAGGGTCGGGGCAGGCGGAGACGGCGAACTATTTTGGCAAAGCGATCCTCTGTGAGAGCAAAGGGGAGCGTCCGTGCGGCGACTGCATCCAGTGCCGCCGCTTCGAGTCGGGCAACCATCCCGACCTGATCGTGATGGAGCCGGACGGAAATGCGATCAAGATCGCCCAAGTGCGCGAGCTGCAAAAGGCGTTTTCCTTAAAATCGATGGAAGGCGCATCGAAAGTCTACATCATTCACCAAGCGGACAAGATGACGGTGGAAGCGGCCAACTCGCTGCTGAAATTCCTGGAAGAGCCGACAACGCCCGTCGTGGCGGTGCTGCTCGCCGAATCGAAGACCAAGCTCCTGCCGACGATCATCTCGCGCTGTCAGGTGATCCAGTTCCCACGCCGTCCTGTTGGCGTGGTGGCGGAGCAGCTGCAAGGCGAAGGTTTTCCGGCGTCGCGCGCGCGGTTCCTCGCGTACGTGAAGCAGTCGCTGGGTGCAGCCAAGGAGTTGGCGGCCGAAGAGCGGTTTGCGGAAATCTTGACTCTGGTGGTACAATTGACTGAAGAGGTTGCGGCGCGTCGCAACAACGCGTTGTTCACTCTGCAGGAAAAAGTTTTCAAACAAAATTGGCAAAGTCATGAGATCGACGCTTTGCTTGATGCGCTGTCGTGGTGGTATCGCGATGTGCTGCATGTGCGGCTCGGCATGGAGTCGCAGGTCGCAGCCGATGCGCATCTGGAGCGCTATCGCCAGCAGGCGATGAGCATAGCTCCGGAGCAGGTATTGTCCATGATTGATACGATATTAAAAACGAAAAAACGATTGCAGAGCAATGCCAATGTGCAACTTTCGCTTGAGCATATGATTTTGCAGTTGCAGGAGGGATAGGAGCTATGTTTGCCGTAGTCGGGATTCGCTTTAAAAAAGCGGGCAAGATCTACTACTTCGACCCGGCTGACCTTCCTATCGAAAGAGGATATTTTGCCATCGTGGAAACTGCGCGTGGTGTTGAATACGGAGAAGTCGTCATCGGCAAAAAGTCTGTTTCTGAAGGAGACGTCGTCTTGCCGCTGAAACGGGTGCTTCGCATCGCCGACGCTAAAGATGCAGCCCAGGTGGAGGAAAATAAGGTCGCCGCGAAGAAGGCGTTTACGATTTGTCAGCAGAAGATCGCTGATCATGGCATGGAAATGAAGCTGGTCGATGTCGAATACACATTTGACCGCAACAAGATCATCTTTTACTTTACCGCCGATGGCCGCGTTGATTTCCGGGAGCTGGTCAAGGACCTCGCTTCCGTGTTCCGCACCCGCATTGAGTTGCGTCAAATCGGTGTGCGCGACGAGGCGAAACTCCTCGGCGGGATCGGGCCGTGCGGGCGCATTCTCTGCTGCTCGAGCTGGCTCGGCGATTTTGACCCGGTGTCGATCCGGATGGCGAAAGACCAGAACCTTTCGCTCAACCCGGCGAAGATCTCCGGACTCTGCGGCCGTTTGATGTGCTGCTTGAAATTCGAAAGCGATACGTATGATGCAGACCTTGAGGCAGCAGACGGAAAATAGAACACAGCATGGCAGAGGCCCAAGAGCCAAGGGGATTGCAAGCGGGGTGAACAGGTGGATAAACAGGCCGTTTTTGCACAAGTAGCCAATGTTGAAGAACGAATCGGCGAGCTCTACCGCGAATTGGGGTCGCTAAAACAAAAGATCGTGGAACTGATCGAAGAGAACCAGAAGCTGCAGATGGAGAACGAAAATCTGCGCAAGCGCCTCGAAAGTCAGGAGCATGTCGCTGAAGCGGAAGGCGGGGAAAAGCTCATCCAGCTCGGCGAAGGCTATGACAACCTGGCCCGCTTGTATCAGGAAGGGTTTCACATTTGCAATCTGCACTACGGAAGTCTCCGCACCGAAGGAGACTGCCTGTTCTGTCTGTCGTTCTTGCACAAATAAATCAGTCATCTTAGAAGAGAACAAGGAGGTGCGAACCTCATGCACGAGCAGGAGGCGTATCGCAACCTTCGCCACAATGTCAGAATCAATACAATACAGGGAATCTTTGCGGTGCTGGCCCAGAATTTAACGGCACCGTTCATTCCTCTGTTCGCGATCAAAGTACTGGAAGCGTCCGATTCACAAGTCGCTTGGTTATCGTCGTTGCCGGCGTTAACCGGGATTCTCGTCTTGTTGCCGGGCGCTCTTTTTATTGATCGTCTCGTGGCGAAGAAGAAGTTTACCGGGTCGATGATTTATCTGCGTGGTCTGTTTTTTCTGTTTCTTGCCATTCTTCCGTTTCTATCGTTCGACCTGTATTGGATGGCCTGGCTGTTCGTTTTGCTGATCGGCTTGATGAACATTCCATTTTCGGTGTATCAACTGTCCTGGCAGTCGTTTATCGCCGACGTGATCCCGGCGTCGCAGCGGGCGCGGGTGTTTGGCTCGCGCAATCGCATCACACAGGGGATGGGCACGATCACGACGATCATGACCGGGGTCTTGATCTACCTCTACGGCGGGGCGGCCTGGGCGTACCAGACGATCTTTGCCTTGTCGTTTGTGGTGGGCATTCTGGAAGCGACTACGCTTCGCAAGATCAAGGAACCTGAGCTGCAAGCGGACAAGAAAGTACATACGCTTGCTGAACTGTGGAAGGCGCTGGGGCAGGAAAAGCGGTTCTTGATCTTTGCCATGGCTTCGGCGGTGTTTCATTTCGGCTGGCAGATGGCCTGGCCTCTGTTTAACATTTATCAGGTTTCGCCCGAATATGCGAACATGTCCGCCTTGTGGGTGTCGGTGATCACCGTCTGCAACTCGCTGATGGGCGTCTTGACCTATCCGTGGTGGGGCAAGGTCGCGCAAAAGATCGGGCATGGCTGGACGCTCGTCATCGGCACGGCCGGCTTGGCGACGGCGCCGCTGTTGTATTCGCTGACGATGAACCTGTGGGTGCTGGCGGCGTTTAACCTCTGGATGGGGATCTTTGTGGCCTGCACGGTGCAGACGTTGTTCAATCGCGTGCTGGAAGTGTCGCCCGATGACAAGCGAGCCTTGTTCATCGCGATGCACTCGCTGGTGATCGGGGTGACGGCGATCTTTGCGCCGCAGTTTGGCGTTTGGATCATGGGGCTGTTCGACCTCAACTTCGCGTTTTACATCTCGTCGGGCATTCGCCTGTGCGGTTCGATCGCACTGGGACTGGTTGTGATCTGGGAAATGCGCAAGCTGAGAAACGGTGCACTCTAGCAATCGAATCCGCTTCGACTTATAATTAAATTTAGTCGCATTGTGAACGGAGAGATCCTGAATGAAAGCTACTGGAGCCAGACCGGAGCAAGCGCTCACGAAGAGCATTGCCAGACAGATGAGTCGGATTATGGCGCTGCTGATCGTGTTGATTTTGGTCGGCGGCGCGCTTCTCTATTGGTTTAACCATCGCATGCAGGAGAATTTTGAACAGCAAGTGTCGGAGCTGGATACGAAGGCGTTTCTCGCCGGAGAGATTCAGCAGAGCATGTCGAGCCTGATGATCGAATACCGCGGCTATATCTCCTACCATCTGCCCGACTTCAAAGGGCGGATCGCCGAGAACCAGCGCGGGCTGATCGACGGGGTCGCCGAATTCCGCAAAGTGGCGCTGACCGAGTCGGACCGCGAGCATCTGCGCTTTTTGGAAGATGCGAGCAACCGCTATTCGGAGCGCGTCGCTGAAGGGGTCAAGCTGATCGAGGAAGGCAAGTTTGATGTGATCGAACGGCGGGCCGGGGAAGAAGGCTTCCTGACGTTTACCGACGAGCTGCGGGCGCGTCACTACAAGTTTACGGAAGAGCTGCGTCTGGAGCAGATGGCGCTGCGGGCGGAGTATGCCCGCAGAGTTGATCAGCACACGCTGTATTATGCCGAGTATCTGGTCTTGATCGCGCTGTTGATCGGACTGCTCGCTGTGCAGTTCGCGCGCAATGTCGGCGGACCGTTGCGGACTCTCGCTCTTTTTTCTGAACATTATGAAGATGCGAAAATTATCAATCTGCCGTATGACAAACGGGAAGATGAGATCGGCTATCTGACCCGGATTTTGAAGCAGATCTTTATGCGGATCAAGGAAAACGAGCGCAAACTGATCGAGCAGAGCCAGGAGCTGCGCTTGCAGCAGGATGAGATGATGGCTCAGACGGAGCAGTTGATCATCCAGCAGGACGAGCAGCATCACACGCTGGTCAAGATGAAGGAGAAAGAGAGCATTCTGGCGGCGCAGTATGAGCTGAGTTCGTCGCTGCTCAACACGCTGGATCAAGAGGAACTGCTCTTGAGCATCATTCGCAATCTGGTGCGCATCCAGCAGGCGGACAAAGGGGCGGTGGTGCTGCTGGATGCCGGTTTCCCGCATGCGTCGGTTGGCGTTGGGGCGGCCGGGATGGAGCAGTTGGTGGCGTCGCTGGAAGAAAGCATTTTGCCGAGATTGCGCGAGGAGCAGAACGCTTTTGTTGTCGAGCGGGAAGCGGTGGCGGCCGACAAAGGCTACCACGAAGGCAAGATGAAGCTGAACGACCTGATTCTGCCGGTCAGCGCCCGCGGCGGCAATGTGACGGCGTTGATCATTTTGACGCGCATCGGACGCCGTTTTGGCCCTGATGCGCTCAAGCAGGTGAGCGCGCTGGCCAATCAGATCGCGTTGTCGATCAACAAGCTGCGCGTGCGCGAGTTGAATCTGCAGATCATGGATTCGATCCGCGAAGGGGTGCTGCTGTTCAACGCCCAAGGCAAACTGGTGCAGGCCAACCGCATGTGGTCAGAATGGATGGCCTGTGAGTTCCAGGGACTGGAGCCGGCCGATGCGACTGAGCTCCTGTACGGGCAGATCGCGGTGCGTGTCCAGCAGAGCGCAGCGTTGACCCGCTTTATGCAGGACGCGCTGGACGGGCGTCTGGAAGCGGACGAGAAGTTGCTGTATCAGCTCGCCGATGAGAGCGGGCAGGCGATCGGTGTGTCTTTTGTGAAGACGGCAGGCGGGACGCTGTTCCTGCACCGTAAAGAGTAGGAGCAGTTGTCGATTGCCCGGGAAATGGAGAGGAGCTGGAGCCGGATGAGTTGGCAAGCAGAGATCGAGCGCGGGTATGAGCTGTACCGCCAAGGGGAGCATCGCGAAGTGCTGAAGAGGTTTGCGCGCCTGCGCTTGGAGTACCCGGACGTGGCGCAGGTGTGGAACGAGTCGGCGGGCATGCATGACCGGATGGGCTTCGAAGAGGATGCCGCCCCTTTGTATGAGCGGGCGCTGGCGCTTGGCCTGGAGGGCGAAGAGCTCGTCGACTGCCTGATCTGCCTCGGCTCCACATATCGCAACCTCGGGCGCGGAGGAGATGCGGTGCGGCTGCTCGGGCAGGCGCTGTTGCACGAGTCCAAAGATGCCAAGCTGCAAGGGTATCACCGGGCGTTGGGGGTGTATTTTGGAAATTAAAAAGACCTCAGAAGAGGTCTTTTTTTTATGAAAAGCCCTTGTTTTGTGCAAAAGTTTTTGAAAAGCTGCATGAAGAAGAAGAGTTCAAGCAGGTGAGCAGCAAATTTATTCAAAGTAACAAGTTTTTCTATAAAAATTCATAAAAATCTGTAACATATATGGTTTTATGGTTGACTTTGGGAAATAACAGGTTTATAGTTAATTTATATTCATATCACTTTTATGCACTTTTCGGCATTCAAGATGATGACTATTCATTTAAGGAGGTAGTACAATGTCTTTGAAAAAAGTCGTTCCTGCAATTCTCGGTTTGTCCCTCGTGTTCTCCGGTTCCGCACTGGCTGCAAACCCTCAGGTTACCGGAATTGAAAATGACACTTCGGTTAACATTTTGTCTAACACTCCGGATGATCTGTCATTCAGCCCTGGAAAATCCGTAAAGAATAAGGAGAAGTACCTTGAATCGGTAGAAAAGTACTGGAAGAAATCCCCGCAAACGATCGGTACTGAGGCACTGGTTCAGCCGGTTCTGAGCGACCAGGACGATTTGACTCACAATGGGTCAAACATGTACTCCAAATTTACCAGCAACGTGAACAATGGGTGGACAAACGTTTCTGTAAGCGGCTCTTCCCGTGCAGCTTGGGTTGGAAGCAACCCGTTCAACGCTGATTCCATCACATTGGCAGACAAAATCACCTACTCTGGTGTAAACGTCACGATCAGCGTGCCGGGCAGCTCCAGCTGGTCGATCAGTGCTTTCACAGCGTCCTGGTCCGCAAAAGTAAGCAATGACTGGGACATTGACCATACTTACTCGAACATCAACTCTACAGGCTATGATGTATACATCAAGCAGACGACCACCGGCGATTTCAAATTCGGCAGTTCCTTCTACACAACCACCGCATCTGATGGTGCTTGGCTGTAACATCTTTAAATGGCAAAATCCCTCTTTAAACAGAGGGATTTTGCTTTCCATCACATCTGACACAAAAGGAGCCTACGATGAAGCAACGAAAATATTTTAGTTTACTTCTTGTCGTAATCGTTTTCGTCTTGGCTGCATATGTTACATTTGGCTTACCGAAACAATCGGAAAGCACTGCGACCCCCGATTTCGCATCAGTTGATTCGGCCGAAGATGCTAACCTGCTGAGCTTGAACCGTTATGAAAATCAGCAAATCGCCTACTTCCATAACAATTCATATAATGCATTGGTCAAAAACCTGAATTTGTACACGATCTCCTGGTACCTCAATCTGGCCGATTTACTGGGTCAAGATGTGCCGGATGAGAGATTGAATCTCATCATGAATAATATGAATACGAGCAGTCCGGATCAGACTGTTTATCATAACTCGATTTACGATGCCAATCTTCGAGTTAATATAGAGAGGAAGATAAAAGGGCAGATATCCGAGACAAGCAAAGAACAGTACAAATCGGTCCTCCTCCGTTATCAAGACAGAGATGGATTGTTCTTTTGGAGCGATCAAGAAAAAGACACTGAGCAAAAAATCACCGCCACATATTTAGCGCTTGAGACCTTTGACATGATGCAACTTGAGCCTGCGGAATTGCAAAAAACAAAACAGACCTTGCTTGCCATGTACCAAGATGACCGATATTTCAATCGTCAACCGAATGAGATGAAGCACAACCTGGTACAAACAGGAGTTCCGCTTCTTAATTGCTTAGAACTTTTGGATGTCAACCTGGAAGTGATCGACCCTAACCTGCTGGATAAGCGCAAAGAGTGGCTGACCTATTGGATGGGGCAGCTCAATCAAAGCATCGGCAGCGAATCGAATTCAGACAATACCGCCGCTATCAATGATGTAATTCTCAACCTGAGCCGCTCTGCTTCTTATTTAAATTTGCAACTGGCCATCCCATCCGCTTACATCGATCTCTTGACACAGGATGGAATGAAGATTCTGCAAAAGTTTAACGCAAACGATCCGCAAATCACTTATAAGACACTGCAGGTGGTTCATGATTCACTCGGAGAAGTGCCGAATCGTGAGGCAGTTGCCAAGTACCTTTCCAACTTTGACTTGATCTGGTTGTATGAGGATGTACAGGGGTTTTCCTTTAAAGAGAACTACTTCGGACTCGCAAGCGCCAAATTGCTGCACGATGCTTATTCGAAAGAGAAGATGCTGAATCACTTACAGCAGGTGAAGGGCAGCAGAGAGCTGAGTATCGAAGAGATCTATTACTATGCTCTCACGATGCAGGAGTTGGGGGAGCTTGAGAAGAATTGGGACTTCATTCAAGTGGAATGGGAAAAACGCCTGTCAGAGCTGGCTGCGAAGAAAAAATTCGAAATGCAGGACGTATATTACTTGGCAAGTATCGCTCAGTTGACCGATACATCCGCCCTGAAACGTATGCGTCTTACGATGGGTCTGCAAGCCTCTTTCTTTGAAGAAGCGATTCAAAACTATCGCTATGACAAAGACTTGTATTTGGCTGTAAAGTCCGCTAAATTTCTAGACATCCCGATCAAGCAGCATGTTTCAGATGAGATCGCTGCTTTGTATGACCAAGGCACAGGCGGGTTCAAACCGAATATGGCTGAAGGAGAACCAAATCTGTACTCTACCTATCGCATGGTGGAGTTAAGCGAACTGATCGGGCGCGACCTAACAAAAGAGAAAGAAGGCATTCTCTCGTTTCTCCTCTCTTTGAAAGGAACCGCCGGTGGGTACTTTATTTCAAAGCCAGCAAGTTCGGAGTTGAAGGACTACATGGGGAATTTCACGTTGGAAGGTTTTTATGATGCTCTTTATCTGATCGGCCATTTGAAGGAGAGCAAAGGGGGTGGCACCAATGAGTAAATTGAACTTGAATACGATTTTATTAACTGTGATTGCGATCCTGTTGCTGCTTCTGTTATTGAAGCCGCAGATCCAGGGAGCAGCAGGCGACTTCCCGGCAGCAGCAGGTGAGAGCATCGTTTCTTTGGGCGAAGGAAAGATTGGAATCGTCGATTCTTCCAAGGACTCCGGCAATTACGGCAAGATTCTCATCTTCGACTTCAACTCGGAAACCAACAACTTCGTTTACAAGGGCACCTTTGATTACTCAGACTATATACGGAATCCGCAAAAATAACGAGGTTAGCGAACAAACCCCGAGCTTATTGTCAATAGCTCGGGGTTTGTTTTGGTTAGAGAATGAAATGAAGCGGGAAAAACAGATAGGCATCGTCGATGTACTTGAAGGCCGGATACCACAGCAGGATACCGAGTGGGACGGATGCGACGCTGTGCCACGCTTTTTTGTACCAGCCGAATGTAAATCCGGCTGCGAAGATCAGGAAGATAAACGTGAAGACCAGCGTGAACAGTCCGATCGACCACGAGGCGAAAAAGCTGAACACATAGGAACTGAGTGCAGCCCACCAGAAATACTTGCGGTTTTTGATGAGTGCAAATGCTACGAAGAAGAAGCTGAGCGCGAAAGATCCCCAGCACAGAAAGAGAATCAGACCACTTAACATGGGAAACACCTCCTCTCCTCCAGTATGGCATTCCTTTCCATTTTTATCTAGCCCCCCAATGTATGCTATACTTCTTTCATAAATTTTGCCTCTTGTGAGAGGAGTTTGGTGCTGATGACGTTTGAACTTCGCGAAGGGGAACGCCTTGATGATCTGCAGGTGCGGGATCTGCGGATCATTCAGAGCAAAGAGGTGTTTTCCTTTTCTTTAGATGCGGTGCTCTTAGCCCGCTATGCCACGCTGCGCAACAAGGACCGGGTGATCGACCTCGGCACGGGCAACGGCGTGATTCCGCTGCTGCTGGCCGCCCGCAGCGCAGAGAACCGGGCGGAGATCGTCGGGCTCGAGATTCAGGAACGGCTCGCCGATATGGCGCGGCGCAATGTGCAAGGCAACGGGCTGGAAGGGGTCATCAACATCGTGCACGGCGACACGCGGGAGGCTCTGCAGACGTTTGGCAGCGAATCGTTTGACCTCGTCGTTTGCAATCCGCCGTACCGGCCGGCCGGGGTCGGCGATCAGAGCTTGAACGAGCATGTGAAAATCGCCAAACACGAGATCACCTGCACGCTGGACCAGGCGATGGACGCGGCGGCCGGGCTGGTCCGCTATGAAGGCAAAGTCGCATTTGTCCACCGCCCGGACCGGCTGGCCGACATTTTTACGGCGATGCGCGCCCGCAAGCTGGAGCCGAAGCGGATGCTGCTCGTTCATCCGCGCCCGGACAAGCGTCCGAATATCGTGCTGGTCGAAGCGATCAAAGGCGGACGCCCGGAGCTGCGCATCGACCCGCCCTTGATCGTACATAACGAAGACGGATCGTACACCCCTGCCATATTAGAACTTTACGCCGGACGAGGAGAGTTGGGCACATGATGAACCATCGCTATTCCTTTCAAGACGAAGGCCGCCCCGGCGGCACTTTGTATCTGGTCGCCACACCGATTGGCAACCTGGAGGACATGACCTACCGCGCGATCGAGACGTTACGAAAAGTCGCAGTGATCGCCGCCGAAGACACGCGCCAGTCGCGCAAGCTGCTCACCCATTTTGAAATCACCGGACCGCGGATGATCTCCTACCATGAGCACAACAAAAACAGCAAAGAAGAAGCGATCCTCACGCTGCTTCGCGAAGGGGACAGCGTGGCGCTGGTCAGCGACGCCGGCACGCCGGGCATTTCCGATCCCGGTGCGGACATCGTGCGCGCGGCGGTGGAAGAAGGGTTTGCCGTCGTGCCGATTCCGGGCGCTGTGGCCGGCGTGTCCGCTTTGATCGCGTCGGGACTGCCGACCGACCGCTTTACGTTTGTTGGCTTTTTGCCGCGCGAGAAGAAAAAACGCCTCGCCGAGCTGGAATTTTACAAACACTACCCGGATACGCTGGTATTTTACGAAGCGCCACATCGGGTAGAAGAGACGGTCAAAGCCTTGCTCGACGTGCTCGGCGACCGCCACATGGTGATCGGGCGGGAGTTGACCAAACGCTTTGAACAGTTCTCACGTGGAAAATTGAGCGAGTGTTTGGAGTGGTTTTCGAAAGAAAACCCGCGCGGCGAGTTTGTGGTGATGGTGGAAGGAAACCGTGAAACAGGGGGCCAATTGGAAAATCCCTTTGTCGAATCACCGTGGTGGGAAGGGCTTAATTTGTCGGAACATGTCGAACGAGTTGTCGAAACCGGCGTGTCGAAAAAGGAAGCTGTGAAGATCGTCGCCAAAGAGCGCGGGCTGCAAAAACGCGAAGTGTACAATACTGTGATACAGGATGTAAATGAATAAATCGAAAAAAGCACACAAAAAAGCCCTTTCTCCACTTGGCAGGAAGGGCTTTTTTGCATGCTGTCGAATAGATAGCATCACAAGCAGTTCAATGCTTGTAAGTTATATTAACGGCTCATTTCGCCGATGCAGACAGAGCAGATGTTTTTGCCGCGGAAGTGGATGATGTCGTCAGCCGATCCGCAGAATACGCATGCCGGTTCATACTTCTTGAGAACGATACGCTCGCCGTCCACGTAGATTTCCAGAGCGTCTTTTTCCCCAATTCCCAAGGTGCGGCGCAGTTCGATCGGAATAACCACACGGCCCAGTTCGTCAACTTTACGTACAATACCTGTAGATTTCATTTGCAAATCTCCCCCAATTTTCATAGTTTTATTTGTTGGTTCGTTAATTCTACAATCTTCGACAAACTTTCGACATCCCTAGCGTACCAATTACTCCCATAACAGTCAATAGGTTTGGAGAAAAAATAGATTAATTGCAGCGGAAAATTTTCAACGCAGCTATACGACTTTCGAAAATGGTGAAAAAAAGACCCGTTTCTTGACACATTTCTGTATAACGTGATAGGTTGTGGTAAAGATATCTTATTGTAATGCATATGAGTTCATGCGATGAAGGAATGAGTACTTGCAAACGGGCCGTACCAGAGAGTCGGGCAGGTGGAAACCGACACGGAGACGCGCAGGGAAGATGGTTCCGGAGCTTTCGTTGTCGAGACCTTTTTTTCGAAAAGGGTTAAGGCTTCGACGGGTGCGCCCGTTACAGCGATCGAGGCCGCTTGTTGGATGAGGCGGCGAAGCAAGGTGGTACCACGGAAGCTCAAGCTTTCGTCCCTGCATGGGGGCGGAAGCTTTTTTTATGTTCACATTTCGCAGGTTCATATTTCAAAGGAGGCTGGCAGCCATGGGAAATAGCAATGCGTTTTATATCACCACGCCGATTTACTACCCGAGCGACAAACTGCACATCGGGCATGCGTATACGACTGTCACTTGTGACGCGATGGCACGTTATAAGCGGTTGAAAGGTTACGACGTGATGTTTTTGACCGGCACGGATGAGCATGGGCAAAAGATCGAAAAGCGTGCGCTGGAAGCGGGCGTGACGCCGATCGCTTTTGTCGACAAGATCGTGGCGGGGATTCAGGATTTGTGGAAGAAGCTCGACATTTCCTATGATGATTTTATCCGCACGACCGAAGACCGCCACAAAGTGGTGGTGCAGAAGATCTTTGAGCGCCTGCTGGAGCAGGATGACATCTACCTCGCCGAATATGAGGGGCTGTACTGCACGCCGTGCGAGTCGTTCTGGACGGAGCGCCAGGTCGAAGAGGCGGGGAATGCCTGCCCGGACTGCAAGCGTGCAGTGGCACCCTTGGCGGAGAAGTCCTATTTCTTCCGGATGAAGAAGTATGCGGATCGTTTGATTGCGTATTACGAGCAGCATCCGGAGTTCATCGAGCCGGAGTCGCGCAAGAATGAGATGCTGAACAACTTCCTCAAGCCGGGTCTGGAAGACCTCTGTGTGTCGCGCACGACGTTTGAGTGGGGCATCAAGGTGCCGAACGATCCGGAGCATGTGATATATGTTTGGCTGGATGCGCTCACCAACTACATCACGGCGATTGGGTATCTGTCGGAAGATCCGGAGCTGCAAAAGAAGTGGGAGACGTTCTGGCCGGCCGATGTGCATGTGATCGGGAAGGACATTGTGCGCTTCCATACGATCTATTGGCCGATCTTCCTGATGGCCCTCGATCTGCCCCTGCCGAACAAGGTGTTTGGGCACGGCTTCTTTATGTCGAAAGGCGACAAGATGTCGAAGTCGAAAGGCAACGTGGTTGACCCGGTGCCGTTGATCGACCGTTACGGGCTGGATGCGTTCCGCTATTTCCTGCTCCGTGAAGTGCCGTTTGGGCAGGACGGGGTGTTTACGCCGGAGTCGTTTGTGACGCGGATCAACTCCGATCTGGTCAATGACTTGGGCAACCTGTTGTCGCGCACGGTGGCGATGATCGAGAAGTATAACGAAGGCGTTGTTCCCCAGCCGGGTGAAGCTACGGAGCTGGATGGGACCTTGCATGCTTTGGCGGCCGATGCGGTGCAGCGTTTTGAAGAGGCGATGGAGCGCATGCAGTTCTCGGTGGCGCTGGGTGCGGTGTGGGATCTGATCTCGCGCACGAACAAGTACATCGACGAGACGGCGCCGTGGGTGCTGGCGAAAGATGAGGCGCAAAAAGGGCGTTTGGATACGGTGCTGTACAATCTGGCGGAGTCGCTGCGGATCTCTTCGATCCTGATCCAGCCGTTCCTGACCCAGGCTCCGGCGCAGATCTGGGCGCAGCTGGGCCTGACCGAAGGCGAAGCGACGACGTGGGCGAGCTTGTCGGCGTTTGGCAACCTGCCCGTCGGCGGGAAGGTCGAGAAGGGCAATGCGCTGTTCCCGCGTCTGGATGTCGCGGCAGAGACGAAGGCGATTGATGAGATGTTGGGAGGGACTCCTGTGGAAGAGAACGTACAAACAGAAGCGGCAAATCCGGTAGCCAAACCAGAGGCTGCCAAAGCAGAAGCGAAGCCGGAAGCGGCAGGCGCAACTGAAGGCATCGCGCTGATCGGCATTGATGACTTTACAAAAGTTGACCTGCGCGTGGCAGAAGTGGTGGAGTGCGAGCCGGTGCCGAAAGCGGATAAACTGCTCAAGCTGATCCTGCAAGTCGGCAAAGAGCGCCGCCAAGTCGTATCGGGCATCGCGAAATACTACCAGCCGGAACAACTGGTCGGGCAAAAGGTCATCCTCGTCGCCAACCTCAAGCCGGTCAAACTGCGCGGTGTTGAATCGCACGGCATGATCCTCGCCGCATCCTCCGGCGACGACCTCGTGCTGGCGACCGTAGCCGGCCCGATGCCGTCCGGCGCAAAGGTGAAGTAAGATGAGCGAGATCAACCTGTTCGACACGCACTCTCACCTCAACTCGCCGAAGTTCCGCGAAGAAAACGGCGACGAAGTTGCGCAACTGATCGCCGATGCCCGCGCCAACGGGGTGCAGCGCATCGTGATCCCCGGCTATGACTACGAGTCGAACCTCCGGTCGCTGGAGATCGCCGGGCAGCACGAAGGCATCTACTGCGCCGTCGGCTACCATCCGTGCGACTTGAACGACCTGAACGACGACCACTACCAGAAGCTCTATGAGTGGGCGAAACTCGACCAAGTGGTCGCGATTGGCGAGATCGGCCTCGACTACTACTGGGACACGACGACGCCGGAGCTGCAGCAGCAGATGTTCCGCAAGCAGATCGCAATCGCCAAAGAGCTTCACCTGCCGATCGTCATCCACGACCGGGAAGCGCACGGCGACATCCTCAAGCTGCTCAAAGAGGAAGACGCCGCGAAGATCGGCGGGATCATGCATTGCTTCTCCGGTTCCTGGGAGATGGCGCAGGAGTGCCTGAAGCTGAACTTCTACATCTCCTTCGGCGGCCCGGTCACCTACAAAAACGGCAAGCGCCCGCAGGAAGTGGCAGCCCAAGTCCCGTTCGAGCGCTTGCTCGTCGAGACCGATGCGCCCTACCTGACCCCGGAGCCGCACCGCGGCAAGCGCAACCAACCGGCCTACGTGCGCCACGTCGCCGAGAAAATCGCCGCCCTGCGCGAGATTTCCCTCGAAGAACTGGCCGCGCAAACCACGAAAAACGCGTGCGAGCTGTTCCGCCTCACATAAAGCAAACAGAAAAGAGCCCAATCGGGCTCTTTTTCATTTGTAAAATAAAATTGACGCAACCGTGACTTGAGGGTAAAAATAGTAGGAAAGGGGGCGAGATGGTGAGATCGAGACTTGTGACATGGCTCTTTCTGTCTTGGGCTGTCATTTTCCTGATCAATATCTGGTTTGAAAATGGGACAGGTGATCTGTATAACTCTTACTTTGCCGATGTATTGAAGTACCCCGTCCCTCTGATTTATTTGCTGTTAGCCGGCGTGGTGGTATTCTCGATATTCGATGAGCGAGCCCGACGGCATCAGGATGAGGTCAACGATCTAAAAGAGCATCTCAAAGACGAAACCCGCATCGTGATTCAAAATTATAAGGAATTGCACAGGTTCAAAACTCAAGAAGCGATCCAGGAGACGATGGAGCGCTTTACGGTCAGCCACCCGTATGTAATTGCTACGCAGCTCTACGAGTATTCAATCAAGCGAATGAGAAAAGGCACCACCGTTTCGGTGCGGCATGTCAACGGACATGTGATTGAGACGGAAGACCTGAACGCGATGCTTGGTATGACGTATCGGATCAAAAACGATTTGTATAAGGATTACGAGCAAGTTGCAGCCGGGTTGCTGCAGGAGGACCGAGACAAACTGTATGCCATGATTCGCAGGGACCACGCTCGTTTAGCGGTGATGAAGCCGGAACAATATACCGAAGAAGATGCGATCATCTATTCACTGCTTCAACTGGGTGTACAAGCCTCGTTTAAACCGGAGGAGTTAGTCAGAACCGTTTCTTTCCTGAAAGAGGAGCAGGAGGCGGAACTTGAGGATCTCAAGCGTGCAGGAATCTTAAAAGGGATTCTGCACACGGTATTGTTTAAGCGCCATTTTTATCTGTTCCGTTATGAAAAAGAGGGTGAAAAAAAGGGCCGTGTCTATCTGACGAAGAATATAACGATCAAAGGCAAACCCTATGTGTTTTTGCTCACACTAAGCCCGGAAATCGCGTATGAAGAAGATCAGTATGAGCAGATCAAGAATTTGGGCGATACTTTTCTGGAGATGCTGATGCAAAATGGCATCGGGATTGAGTATAATAGTCGTAATGAAGGAGGCGATACTCCATGAACGAGAAAAAGGCCATCGATACAACGACTCATGAATGGGTTGAGAAATTGAAAGAGATCGGCATCATCGTTGAACTTGGGGTGAAGCGGCCTCTGGACGGAGAAGGAAGCGTTTCATTTTCAATCGGCGGGATCGATAACAAAAAATTAGTCATCAAATAACGGCCACAGCATTCTGTGGCTTTTTTTATTGCATATCCTTTTTCTGACAAGGGAATTCTACGGAAGTGGGTGCGCCCTCTCCTTTTTTCGGTGTACGTTTGCTATAATGGGACGGGTACTGACTTGTCAAGACTACAAATGGGAGAGGTAAGCCCGATGAGCAATAATAGATTGCGCTGGTTGAAGGACCTGGATATATTTTTGATCTTTGTGATCATTGCGATCTGCTGTGCTGGACTGCTTGCGATCTCCAGTGCAACGCGGTCGTTTGACGGCGGGAGTCAATCGTTTGTGATCAAGCAGGGCGTGTTTATGGTGGCGGGGTTAATCGCGATGATCGCGTTGATCCGCACCGATTACCGCTTTTTGATTCGGTACGTTGAATACGGCTATTGGGCGGTCATCGTGCTGCTTGGCGTCGTCTTCTTGTTTCCCGCCGTCGCCGTAGAGACCGGCGCGTACGGATGGATTCCGCTGCCCGGCGGCTTTAACTTGCAGCCGTCCGAGTTTTTCAAGATCGTCTTTATCCTGATGATGGCCAAGTACCTAGCCAATGAACAGGAGGACGAACACGGCAATTTGCCAGATCCGTTGCGCGGATACATCATCCTCGCGGCAGCGACCATTTTGGGCATCGGCCTGATCGTCGTGGAACCGGACCTCGGCCAGACGATGATGCTGATGGCGGTCATCGGCACGGCGATGTTTGTGCATTTGCCGAAAAAGTGGTTCTGGTCGATGTTTGTCACGGTCTCCATCGTGGTGGCGCTGTTCTTCACGGCGACGATGGCTTACCCGGATCAGTTCCTGAAAGGCCTCGATGTGCTGGTCGACAAAGGCGTGCTCAAGGAACACCAATACGGACGTTTCTTCTCCTTCATCCACCCGGAAGAAGACCTCGCCGGAGAAGGCTATCAGGTCTATCAGGCGAAAGTCGCCATCGGCTCGGGGATGATGTTTGGCAAAGGGCTCTACCAAGGCTCGCAGACGCAAGGGAACTGGGTGCCTGCGCAGCACACCGACTTTATCTTTACCGCGATTGGCGAAGAGCTGGGTTTTGTCGGCGCCGTCGCGTTGATCTTCCTGTTCTTCCTGATGCTCTACCGCATCGTGATGAACGGGTTCGCGGCGAAAGACCGCACCGGGATGTACATCTGCGCGATGGTCGCCGGGATGTTCACCTTTCAGATCTTCGAGAACATCGGGATGTCTTTGCAGCTGATGCCGATGACCGGGGTCACGCTTCCGTTTATTTCCTACGGCGGCTCCTCGATCCTCGTCAACTTCATTCTGATGGGCATCGTGCTCAACATCGGCTTCCGCAGACGCAAACTGAGCTTCAGCAATAACTAACCTGCGAGTTCCAAGACGGGACTCGCTTTTTTCAAACACCGAAGGGATGGAAAATGATGAGAATCAAGGAAGTGATCGTCGTCGAAGGCTACCACGACAAACAGGCGATCGACACGGCCGTCACCGCCGACTGCCTGATCTCGGGCGGCTCGGCGGTGAACGAAATCTTTCTGCGCACGGTCGAGCGTGCGGCCAGAGAGCGCGGCGTGATCATCTTCACCGACCCGGACTACGCGGGAGAGCGCATCCGCCGCATCGTTTCGCGCCGGGTGCCAGGCTGCAAGCACGCCTTTTTGCCGCGTGAGGAAGCGACCGCCAAAGACGGCGACATCGGCATCGAAAACGCCAAGCCGGACTCGATCCGCCGTGCGCTCGATGCGGTGCGCACCGACTGGACAGGCAGCGAGCCGGAATTTTCGTGGCAGGAGATGACCGAATACGGCCTGACCGCACATCCGCGGGCTGCCGAGCGGAGACAATACATCGGAGACAAGCTTGGCATCGGCTACGGCAATGCCAAGACGTTATGGAAAAAGCTCAACATGCTTGGCGTGTCGCGCGAGGAATTTGAGCAGGTCTACCAGGAAATCGAACCTTCGTTTCAACTTCAAGGAGGAGAACGCACAACATGACAAAACGCCTCGTCCTGCCGTCTGTCACCCGCGATGTGGTGACCCGGCACGGCTTTTCTTTTAAAAAATCGCTTGGCCAGAACTTTCTCATCGACGGCAACATCCTCGACAAAATCGTCACCGCCGCCGAACTCGACGACCAAAACGGAGCGTTGGAAATCGGCCCCGGCATCGGCACGCTGACTCAGGAGCTCTGCGAAAACGCCCGCCAAGTTGTCGCCGTGGAAAAGGACAACCGTCTGCTCGCCGTCCTGGAAGAGACCTTGTCCGACTACAACAACGTCCACGTCCACCACGCCGATGTGCTGGAGGCCGACCTGCATGCCCTGTTCCAGCAATGGTTCTCCGGCATGGAAGTCTCCGTCGTCGCCAACCTGCCCTATTACGTCACGACGCCGATCGTCATGAAGCTGCTCGAAGAACGCCTGCCCCTGCGCCACATCGTGGTCATGGTGCAGCGCGAAGTCGCCGAGCGCATGGCGGCCAAACCGGGCGGCAAAGACTACGGCACGCTCTCCATCGCCGTGCAGTACTACACCGAGCCGGAGCTGGTCACCCGCGTGCCGGAGTCGTCGTTTATGCCAGCGCCCAACGTCGAGTCGACCGTCATCAAGCTGAAAGTGCGCAAAGCGCCGGCCGTCTCTGTCCAGGACGAAAAGCTGTTCTTCCACCTCGTGAAAGCGTCCTTCGCCCAGCGTCGCAAAACGCTGCTCAACAACCTGCAGAACAATTTGCAGCCGAAACGCGAAAAAGACACCATCTTGGCCGCGTTGGAGCGTACCGGCATCGAGCCGTCGCGCCGCGGGGAGACGCTGTCGCTGGAGGAATACGCAAAATTGGCAGATGCGTTAGTAATTTCTTAAGACCAGATGGGCGCCCGTCTACATGATTCCACTCACCGCCGAATAAACTAACACCATAAGGCGGTGAGACCTCATGGACTTTGTAAATCCGACCAAAGGAAAACTCACGTTGGCGCTGGTCGCCCAAGATTTGCTGGATTACATTGCAGAAGAGCCTCAGGAAGACTATAAGATCATCATCGGTTCCGATTCGCAAAATAAAGAATCGCGGTTAAAAACCACGTTTGTAACCGCTCTGATCGTGCATCGGGTCGGCAAAGGAGCCCGGTACTATTTCCACCGGCGCAGCAGGCCGATGGTGAGAAACATGAGACAGCGCATGTTCACCGAAGCATCTCTGTCCTTGATGCTGTGCGGCGAACTGCGGGAACTGCTCCATGATCAACAGCTCGTGCAAAATCTCGAAGTGCACCTGGATGTTGGACAAAATGGTGCGACCGAGCCTTTGATCAAGGAACTGGTGGGCTGGGTGGAAGGCAGCGGGTACGAAGCGCGCATCAAGCCCGACTCGTTTGTCGCTTCGAAAGTTGCCGACCGATACACGCGGATTTAACAGCTTTTTGTCGGTTCTTGTCTCACGTATCCTATCCATATGAAGCAAAGCCTTCGCTCATGCCACTTGAGCGGGGGCTTTTTTTGTGCTTAAACTGACTCGGTAGTATAAAATGTTTTACAATAATTTATAAGATTCTATATTTACTTATCACCTGCATATGATAAAGTGGGAGTATGTTATAAATAATAATTTTACAGGGTCAGGGGTGTGTTAATTTATGGCAAACAAGATTACAAAAATTGTCACGGCGGCAGCAGTACTCGCAACGCTTGTCGCACCGCAAGCTGCATTCGCAGCAGCACCGGCACCGATTTTGAAAAACGATGGCGCAGCAAAAGCGGGCGACTGGTATGTAGGGGCAACTCCGCCAAACGTGGATTACAACAAGCCGGTCATCCTCTTCGTGCAAGGTCTGCATTCGGACTACACGACGTGGTATACATCGGACGGTTTCTATGACGCAGCATACAACGCAGGCTACCGCACGGCGTTTGTGCAGCTGTACGATGCGGACGGCACCGGCCAGGATATGTGGGACAACGGCTACCTGCTGTCCGGCTTGATCAATAAAGTGAAAAACTACTACGGCGTTTCCAAGCTCAACCTCGTCGTCCACTCCAAAGGCGGGATCGACACGCAGACCGCGCTCGTGCACTACGGCGCGTACCCGTATGTCAACGTCGTGCATCAGCTGTCCACGCCAAACCAAGGTTCGGAATTGGCCGACATGGCGTACAGCTCCTGGACCTGGTGGCTGGGCGCGCTGATGGGACAGCAGGATGACGCGGTCTATTCGCTGCAGACTTCCTATATGGACTACTTCCGCTCGGTGACAGACGGCCGCGCGGAAAACAACTACACCCGCACCTACATGTCGGGCGGTACGGGTGATGACGGGTTCTTCTCCGCGACGTACTACTCCCGCGCGGTCCTGCCGGGTGAAGATGACGGCGCGGTGGCGATCTACTCGGCGTTTGGCTTGCCGAACGGCTACTACGGCTTCACCGACAACGGGTCGGAGCGCCTGTCGCACACCAAGATGCGCTGGGCATCGAAGACCTGGTGGCAAGTGCGTCCGAAGCTGACCACCTACAACTACTACGGCGTATCGGGCAGCACGCTGGCGGCGACCACCACGTCCTACATGGCGAAAAAATCGGTGGACGAGACGACTTCGAACATCATGCGCGGCGGCGCGGTGAACGGCCAGGCGGTCGACACCTTCACCATGGAGAGCGGCGTGCAAGCATCGGTTGACGTGATGACTTCCAAGTCGGCGACCAAAGTAAAGCTGGTTTCTCCGTCCGGCAAAGAGTATCTCCCGACCACCGGACAGGCGCAGCAGGATGAAGCGGTGCTGTTTGCCGATGCGGTGCACAACACGTTTGCGATCACCGGCGAAGCGGGCACCTGGTCCCTGGTGGCAGAAGGCGACTCCGACGCGTACTTCATGCTGGCAACTGTTGACGGCGGCACAAAAGCGGACGTGAAAGCGGCGAAGAAAGTGTTCAAAAAAGGCGAGAAAGTCGACCTCGCAATCAACCTGCAAGGCGGCAAAGCGGACAAGAAAGTAAAGAAAGCCAAGCTGACCAAATCGGGCAAAACTTCCGCGCAAGACGTGGCACTGACTGTAAACGGCGACGGTTCCCTGGCGTCTTCCTTCACCGCACCGACCGAAGCAGGCGTGTACAACGTTTCCTTTGACGTGGAAGGGGTAAACGCGAAAGGCGAGAAGTTCACCCGTTCTGTGAACTACAACTTCGCAGTTCTCGACGAGAACGGCAAGCTGTAACCGGCAGTTTAAAAATATGGAAAAAGGCGGCCTGCAAAGGTCGCCTTTTTTTGCTGCTTTGGGGTAGAATGTGCAAATAGAGGATTGGGAACGAGGAGGGAACGATGAGGAAAGCGAAGATCGAAGAAATCGAAATGCTGCGTGCGCTCGCCTTTGTTGCGGTGGTGGTGCAGCATGCGATCGCGCATTACACCTACGATCCGGGGATGACGCCGGGGGACGGTGCGGTGATCGGGCTTTTGCTTTTGGCGGTGAAATTTGCGGTGCCGTTGTTTGTGTTTATCACAGGACTGGTGCTGTTTTATAACTATGACGGAAAGATCGCGTACGGAGATTTTGTATGGAAGCGGTTCCGGGATATCATCGTGCCTTATTTGGTGTGGACGGGCTTTTATTTTCTGATGTACCACGTGTGGAGCCATCCGGACTGGTCGGCGCTCTGGGAGTTTGTGCGGCTGGCGGTGACGGGCAAGGCGTCGTATCACTTGTGGTATGTGGTGATGGTTTTTCAGTTCTATCTGCTCTTCCCGCTCTTGCGCGGTGCGTTCACCGGGCTGAAACGGCGGTTGACGGCACCTTGGCAGGTGTATGGCCTGCTGGTCGTGACGGCGGGGCTGTATGTGTATGTGATGACGCTGGTCTGGCCGCTGAATTTGCTTTTTGACCGCTGGGATCTGCCGGTGCTGACCCCGCTGTTTACGAAATTTGCCGATCGCAATGCGTTGTATTTTGTCTATTACTTCGCGCTGGGTGCAGTCGCCGGGCTGGCGCTGACGCAGTGGCGGGCGTTTTTGCTGAAGTATTGGGCGGTGATCGTCGCCGTTTTTGCCGGGATGTTTGGGTATTTTGCCTATCGGGTGATGGGCAGCTATCAGTACGAGCCGGCGTTTCGGGTGAATTTTGACTACCTGTTCCTGTTGCGCCCGTGGATGGCGGTGTTTTTGATCGTATCGATTCTGGCGTTTTATCTGCTGGCGATGCGCCTTGGCACAAGCAGACTGGCGGCGGTGATCGGGCGTTATTCGTTTGGCGCGTACCTGATGCATGCCTATGTGCTGCGCCAGACCTACTTCGTCACCGACGGACTGCTCGCCGGGCAAAATGTGACCGTGCGCACCGTGATCGCTGCAGTGCTCTGTGCGGCGGTGTCGATCTTGGCGACGATGCTGCTGGCGAAGACGCCGTTTGGGAAAGTGCTAGTGGGGGTAAAAGACAAGTGATGAAGGCGACCCGTTGGGGTCGCCTTTTTGATTACGGAAGATCCACCGTGACGCCAAGCACGGATGCTTTCAGGTAGGGGGCGCCTTCGAGCTTTTGCAGGTCTTGAGCGGTGCCGGTGACAACAACGCCGAGGATTTTCACGTCGGCAGTGGTCGGTTTTGTTTTGTCGCCGCGGAGGTAGTTGTAGATGCGCTCGAATTCATCGTGGTGCATGTGGTTGATCGAAAGGCCGAGGTCTAAGGCTTGAAGAAAATTCGCTTCCGTTTCGCCGGAACGGGCGTCGAAACCGTAGACGGAACGGGCATGTTCGGGGGAATCGGTGCGAACCGTCTGCGGGACTTTGAAGACGGTGCCGTCCGGGCGTTTGACGTCGACTTCGATCTCGTGCGGGAGGAGGGTTGCTTTGTTGTAGTAGGCATCAACCCAGTACCACTGCGGGTGTACGCCTGCAGGCAGCATGGCTTCAATCTCGGCCACGGTGTACGGCTTGTCGAAGGACAATGACAGCTCAGCAGCCTGGCCATCCATTTTGGCGAGCAGGGGCAGGTCGTTTTGATACTCCTTGTAGGTCAGGAACGGCAGGAAAAACTCCAGTTCGCGCTGGAACGTCTGCGGGTTGTAGTTGGCGTTGATCTCCGACGTGCCTTCTTCCAGCGTGATCGACAGTCCCCGATTGAGCTGCTGGAACGAACCCCACAACGAATACTCATACATCTGCGTTTCCCAGCGCACCGGGATGCCTTCGATGACTTTGTACGTCTGGATGGAGAGCCCGTTATGTAAAAGCCCGGCAGCGAACGGAGCGGGAGTTTGCAGCATGTGCTCCACGTTGGGCTGGGTGATCTTCGTGATCGTTTCCAGATCAAAAAAGGTGCGGTCGCGATTGTAGGAGTCGATCCGGATATAGCCAAAGAAGCCGCCAACCACCATGACCAAAGTGACGCTCGCCGAAATCAGCGCCGTCCGCAGCGTGTTTTTCCGCTTGGCTTTTTTCAGCAGGCCGGACATGGTTTTGTCGTCGAGATCGAAAGAAAACTCTTCATGTTCGTTCATGGTTCAACCTCCCGTAAGCTTCTCGGAAGCGATTTCTCGCCCGGAACATTGAGACTTTGACATTGTCCTCCTTGAGGCCAAGCACTGCGGCGATCTCGCGGTAGGACAGGCCGTATTCATATTTGAGCAGGAGCATATGGCTGTAGGCCGGGTGCATGCCGTCTAGGACACTGTGGATCTCATCTTGCAGTTCGCGGGTCAGCACGGTATCGTCGAGCGTCTTTTGCGAGATCAGCGTCACCGACTCCAGAGGCAGTTCACTGCGCCGCTTTTTCTTGCGCAGGTGGTCGATGTGGGTGTTGTAGGCCACGCGAAACAGCCACGGCGTGAACTTGTCGACGGCGATGGTGTCGAGCACCTGCAGGAATTTGACCAGCGTTTCCTGCACGATATCCTCGGCGTCCGCCCGGCTCAGTCCCAGCTTCATCAGATAGCGGAAGATCATCTTGCTCTTGTCTTTGAGCAGCTGATCGAGATTGTCATCGTCCAAACTCTTCCTCCTTTCCGGCCGCCTTTTCTATGTAGAACACGTTCGGGAATCCAAAAGGTATACACACCATGATATAATACATTCACAACTATTACGGAATACGAAACAATCAGGCAACTGGATAGGAGTCGAGAAACATGGGAGAGCAAGAAAAAGGCAGCTCGCGCAGCATTTATTTTCTGTTGCTGCTGGTGCCGCTGTTTTGGGGCGGGGCGTTTGGATCGGGGAAGCATGTGCTGACGGAGATTCCGCCATTTTTGACGGCGACGCTGCGCTTTGGGCTGGCCGGGCTGATATTGGCGGTTTGGCTGACGTATAAAAAGGGCTGGGATTTTGCGATGCTCAAGGAACGCTGGAAAGGGCTCCTGCTCTTGTCGGCGACCGGGATCTTGGGCTATAACGCGTTCTTCTTTCTCGGCTTGCAGTTCACCTCGGCTGCCAACGGTTCGCTGGTCGTGGCGATGAACCCGGTGTCGACGACGCTGGCGGCGGTGATTTTTCTTGGCGAGGCATGGAGCAAACGGCTTGGTCTCGGGATGAGCCTGTCCCTGATCGGTCTGTTGGTCGTCATCACCGGCGGGTCGTGGGAGACGGTCCGCACCATGTCGTTTAACACAGGCGACATTTTGCTGCTCGGGGCGGTGGCGAGCTGGTCGATCTACTCGGCGGCGGGCAAAGTGGTCATGAAAGGCATGTCCTCGCTGTTTGTGACCACGGTGACGATGCTGGTCGGCACGGTTGGGCTGTTCATCGGATCGCTGTTTGAAGGCGGCTGGGGGCAGGTGACCGGGCTGTCTCTGCAGTCGGTGGCAGAACTGGTGTATATGGCGGTGTTTGCGTCGGTTATCGCCTTTGTGATCTGGAACATCGGCATCCAGCGCATCGGAGCGTCAAAAACGAGCGCGTACGTCAACCTGGTGCCGATCTGCGCGACGACGATCGCTGTGCTGCTCTACGGAGAGCATGTGACATGGGCGCATGCGATCGGCGTGGTGCTGACCGTATCGGGCGTTTTGATCACCACCTCCTCGCCCGCACCGCGAAAACTTGCGTCTGTGCGTGAAAATGTGTAAATTGTGGCGGGAGTTGGATATGATAAGCCATGAACCGTTTCCTTCGCAGACTCATATCCTATATAATAATGTTGCAATCTGTAGACGAGCGTGATTGACGACGGTTTACGAGAGATTTGAACAAGGGAGCCCGGATGGGTTTCGTATATAGGATGGTGCAACTGTTTCATGAAGTTTTCGGAGACGATCGCCAATATGAAAGGCAGGCAGAATCTCGTGCTCTGCCATGACCAGGCCGACAGCGACGCCGTCGGGGCGGCCTATGCCTTGTCGCGCTTCATCGGCGCCGAGATCGGCGTGCCGCAAGCGGTGGCGACGCATACGCACAAATTGCTTGAGGAGTTGCAGATCAACATCCTCATCGGCCCGGACCCGGGCACATATGAGAATGTCGTGGTCGTCGATGCGGCGGCGCCGGTGCAGCTGGGGAAGTCGCTGCCGGAGCGTTACTGGTTCATCGACCACCACCCGATCAACACGCTGCAGGACAATGCGCAGGGCGGGCTGTATGACCCGGTCTCTTCGACGTGCCAGCTCGTGTTCCGCCTGCTCAAAGAGCTGAACGCGCCGTTCGACCGCGCGATCGGCATGGCGCTGGCGGCGGGGATCATGACCGACACGATCAACTTCCACAAAGGCGACCCGGAAGCATTCCGCGCGTTTGGCGAGATCCTGGAGCTGTGCGGGCTGACTTACGAAGATGTGCAGCGCCTGTACATCGTCGACGAGCGCAAAGACCGCGGCGCGATCTGCCAGGCGGCATTAGACGCGGAAAAATACACCTTTGGCGGCTACCATGTCCTCGTGACGGAGATCGACTCCAACATCCCGACCTTCGCGGCGCGTGCCTTGTTTGACTTGGGCGCAGACGTGTCGGTGGTTGGGTTTGCGAAAGGCGAAGAGGTGGAGATCCGCATGTACATCCGCCAAGAGCTCGCCGAGAAGCACCACCTCGACGCCGCCGAGCTCTTCCGCACCATGCCCGGCATGGGCCAAGGCACCGCCTGGGGCTACGCGCTGTTCGGCGGGTATCGGGCGAAGGGTGAATTGGGTGTGCTGTTGACGAACATCGTGAAGCGTTTTGAAGATTTGCTCGGATAAATCGGAGAAAAAGAGACCCTCGCAGTGAGGGTCTCTTTTTGCATGTCCGGATTCTATTTGGCAAGCCCTATCAAAAACTTATCCAACAAATCAAACCGCCGCTCCGAGTGATACCCGTCAAACATCTGCCCACGGAACTCCCGAGTCCTTTCACGTCCTTCCAGCAAACAATGCGCCTCTAACAGATCCCCGATGATCGTTTCGCGGATCAGGTCGTAGTGGGCCGGGCCTTTATGCGCGGAACCGAGCCGGGAGTGGGGGATGTGGGCGAGTGTGTCCACCTTCAGGCGCTCCTGCTTGGCGTAGGCGAGCACCAAGGGCGGGATGGCGAGGTAGTGGGCCGGGATGTCGCGCAGGAGGCGGCGGGAGACGACGTGAGGGCCGTGTGAGGGGCTGCTGAGGCCGATGCGGGGCTCGAGGCCCAGTTTGCGGTTGAGCGAGCTTCTCAGGCGCAGGAGCGGGTTTCTGGCCACGTCCAGGCGGTGTGCGGTGCCATAGGTGTCGGTCAGGCTCAGATCGAGTCCAAACCGCACTGTATCCTCCAAGAGCTTCTTCAGCTCATGGCGGTGGTGTCCGATCAGGTCGCCGTCATAAAACAGCACGTGCTCCGCCCCTTGGCGGTAGGCATACGCCGCTCCCACCGCACGCGGAACGTCAAAGCCGAGCGGCTCGCGAAACGAGATCACCGTCATCCTGTCATCCCGCAGCGCGCGCACCTCCTGCAGCGTGCTGTCCTCACTGCCGTTGACGACAACGATGATCTGCTCCGCCCCGGCGAAGCGGACATTTTGAATCGCCACCCCGATGCGTTTGCTCACATTGCGGGCCGGTATCACGGCATACACAAGCACTCACCTCCCCGTTTCCGTCATGATATGCAGAAAAACCCCCGGCAAGTGACCAAACCATGGGGCTCTTCATAAAATACTGCGAAAGGAGGAGCTGCCATGTGGAAAGTTGGCGACCTCGTCGCGCGGAAGTCCTATGGAAAAGACATCTGCTTTCACATCGTTGAGCTGGACAAAAACGGCCAGTCGGCCGTGCTCAAAGGCATCGAAGTGCGCCTGCTTGCGGATGCTCCCTGCAGCGACCTGGAGAAGCTCAGCGACAAAGAGCTGCAGGACTACATCGCCGGCTACACCCGCGAAGAGGATGACGTGCTGCGCCTGATCCGCTCCCGCCGCGTGATCGAGGAAGAAAAGCGGTTGATGCGCTCTGACATAAAGTTTCGCGACAACCATGATTTTTTTGAGAAGCCGGGACGGGTTCTACACCTGGACGGAGACGGTTCCTACCTGGAAAAATGCCTGATGTTCTACGAGGAACTCCGCATCCCGGCGATCGGTCATCACGTGCCGGAAGCGCGCATGTCGGAAGTTCTGCCGCACTTTCTCGAACAATACCACCCGGACATCCTGGTCCTGACCGGCCATGACGGCCTGCTGCGCAAAGGTCAGGATTTGTCGAATGTCTTCAACTACCGCAACACGGAAAATTTCATCAAAGCGGTCAAAGCCGCCCGCAAATACGAACGCTCCTTCGACGACCTGATCATCTTCGCCGGGGCTTGCCAGTCGCACTACGAATCGCTGCTTGACGCCGGTGCAAATTTTGCCTCCTCGCCGCACCGTATTTTGATCCACGCCCTCGATCCGGTGTTCATCGCCGAAAAAATCGCCTACACGCCGATCAACCAAACGATCAATATTTTCGACGTCGTAAAATCGACAATCACAGGCACCGACGGGCTCGGAGGCGTGGAATCACGGGGAAAATACCGCATCGGACTGCCCCGCTCTCCGTATTAAAATGAAATGAGGCGAAACTTAGAGCATAAAGGAGAAGAACGAACTTTCTGATAACTCATTGGAAATAAATGATTAGAATTCCTACGTAAAGCCCATTGACAGTTTTTTTGGCTCGCTGATATAATTATTAACTTTCTTTGACAAAGTTCGGCAAACATGCTACACTGTTACTTGGAAAGAGGTGGTGTGTGTTGTCAGCGAAAAACGCACTAAACGAGATTAAGCGCAGCCTTGACCGTCATGTTGGTGAGAAGATTTTGCTGCGCGCCAATGGCGGACGCCGCAAAACCATCGAACGTACCGGCGTTCTCGAAGAGACATACCCTTCTGTATTTGTTATCAAGTTAGATCAGGAGAACTCCTTTAAGCGAGTCTCGTACAGCTACGCGGACATCCTGACCGAAACGGTTGAACTGATGGTCTGCAACGATGATGGTCATGTACGCCTGACCTATTCGCAAGGGATCTTAGAAGCATAAAATGATGGGGAGATTCTTCCCCGCCCAAGCCTTTCACATTCGGTGAAAGGCTTTTTTCTTTTTGGGCAAGCTACCAGGGAACGTCAACACAGCCAAGGGAGGGGATTGGAACATGGGACGCAGACGCGGCGTGATGAGTGAATCGCTGAAGTACGAGCTGGCCAAAGAGCTTGGTTTTTACGACACGGTTCAAAAAGAAGGATGGGGCGGCATCAAAGCCAAAGATGCAGGGAACATGGTCAAGCGCGCGCTGCAACTGGCAGAAGAAGCGATGGCGCAGCGCAACAATCACTAGCCTTAGGATGACGATGGCGTTCCGGGACCAGGGCCTTTTTTGCCCTGGTCTTGCCATGTACTTTTCGTGACGGGATGAATAAGCGTTCCGCTTCTCTGGGCAGACTGTCATCCTGAAGCAGTATTTCCAAGTACCAGCAAACAGGGACGTAAGGAGGCAAAACTTCGTGAGCAAACGACCCGGCAAGTTGGTCATCATCGGCGGCGCAGAGGATAAAAAAGGCGATATGGAAATCCTCCGCGAAGTCGTGCGGCTCGCAGGCGGGAAGCATGCGCGCATCGTCGTGATGACGGTCGCCACCGAATTGCCGATCGAAGTCGGCGCCGACTACATCGAGATCTTTGACAAGATCGGCGTCGCCGATGTGCGAATGTTTGACGTGTCCACCCGCGAGGCTGCCAATGCAAATTCGGCGATCAAAGCGGTGGAAGACGCCACTTGTGTCTTTTTTACCGGTGGTGATCAGGTGCGTGTGACGAAACTGCTTGGCGGTACGCGGATGGACGCTGCTTTGCATAAGCGGTATGAAGAAGGAATGGTGCTGGCCGGCACAAGCGCCGGCGCGTCGATGATGTCGAACACGATGATCGTGTCGGGCGTCGGCGAAACCAATCCGAAGATCGGGATCGTGGAAATGGCGCCCGGCATGGAATTTGTGCCCGGCGTGGTGATTGATCAGCATTTCGCCCAGCGTGGACGGTACGGCCGGTTGTTCTCCGCTGTGGCGCAGTATCCGCACCACTTAGGCCTTGGCATCGACGAAAACACGGCGATCGTGGTCGACGGCCAGGAGTTTGAAGTGATCGGGGAAGGCGCTGTCAGCGTGATCGACGCGGGAAGGCTCTCGTATACGAACTTGGAACAGGTGCGAACCGGCGATGACCTGGCGCTTTGCGGCGTCACGGTGCACATTTTGCCAAAAGGTCACCGCTTTCATTTGCGCGACCGCGCACCGCTACTACAACAGGACAAAGCCAACACGTCCGAACCAACACGAGGAGTGGACAACGAATGAAAATCGAGGATATTCGGTTCATCCCTGGACCGAATCTCTATTTGCATCGTCCCGTCATGGTGATGCGCTTACATCTGGAAGAGAACGCCGGGAAGGAATCGTATGAGTTTCCCGGTTTTGTCGACCGCCTGCTGAACCTCTTGCCCGGCCTGCACCAGCATCATTGCGCCAAAGGCGAACCGGGCGGCTTCGTAGAGCGTCTGCACGGAGGTACATATATCGGCCATGTGATCGAACACACGGCCATCGAACTATCGCAGCAAATCGGCATTGGCGTCAATCGCGGACAGACCCTGTACGCAGACGAAGGCGTCTATGACGTCATCGTCGAGTGCCAGAACGAGGCAGGGATGGAAAGCCTGCTCCGCACCGCCTATGAGCTGGTGCAATCTCTGATCGACGACGTGCCGTTCCCGCTGGAAGAGCGGCTCACAGCGGCGAAAAAGCTGGTCGACCGCACCGCGCTTGGCCCGAGCACCCGCGCGATCGTCGAAGCGGCAGAAGAGCGCGGCATCCCGTACTATCGCTTAAACGACAGAAGCCTCGTGCAGCTTGGCACCGGGCGTTATTTGAAGCGGATTCAGGCGACGATCACCGAAAACACGTCCTGCACGGGCGTCGACATCGCGTCTGACAAAGAGATGACCAAGCAGTTGCTCGACATGGCGGCGATCCCCGTGCCGCACGGGGGCGTAGCGTATACGGAAGAAGAGGCGCTGGAGCTGTGGCGCTATTTGGGCGGCGCGCTCGTCGTCAAGCCGCTCGACGGCAACCAAGGCAAAGGCGTTTCGATCAACCTGGTCAGCGAGGCGGAAGTGAAAAAAGCGTTCGCCATCGCGCAGGAATATTCGGACGGCGTGATTCTTGAAGATTACATCGACGGCCGCCACTACCGCATTCTTGTCGTCGGCGGGCAAGTTGTCGCCGCCTCGGAGCGCGTTCCAGCGCATGTGGTCGGGGATGGCAAGAGCACGATTTTGCAGCTGGTCGAAAAAATCAATCAAGATCCCCGCCGCGGCGACGGACATGCCAAGGCGCTGAGCAAAATCAAAGTCGACGATGTGGTGAAAGCGCAGCTGAAGCGCGACGGACGCGCGATCGACGACGTGCCGCATGCGGGCGAGATGGTGCTCCTGCGGGATAGTGCCAATCTCTCCACCGGCGGCACGGCAGCCGATGTGACCGGGCAGTTGCACCCGACGATCGCCGATGTAGCGGTGCGCACCGCAAGGATCGTCGGGCTTGATGTCTGCGGGATTGATTTTGTCTGCCCGGATATCGCACAGCCGTTTGACGAGCGGCGTTCGGCTGTGATCGAAGTCAACGCGGCGCCGGGCATCCGCATGCACCAGTCGCCGACTTCCGGCCAGCCGCGCAACGTCGGAGAAGCGATCGTCGACATGCTCTATCCGCCTGGTGCCAAAACGCGGATTCCGGTGATCTCGATCACCGGCACGAACGGCAAAACAACGACGACGCGGATGATCGGGCATGCGATGCTGACGACTGGCAAGACGGTCGGCATGACCTCGACCGACGGCATCTACATCGACGGAAAATGCGTAGCCAAAGGCGACACGACAGGCCCGCGTTCGGCTCGTGCCATCCTCTGCGATCCGGGCGTGGATGTGGCGGTGCTGGAGACGGCACGGGGCGGGATCGTGCGCGCCGGGCTGGGTTTTGACTACGCGGACATCGGCATCATCACCAACATCCAGCCCGACCACCTCGGGCAGGACGGGATCGACACGGTGGAAGACCTGATCTCCGTGAAAACGCTGATCGCCGAGCGCGTGCGTCCGGGCGGCACGGTGATCTTGAACGCCGACGACCCGCATTTGAACCGGCTGCCGAAAACGATGAAAGAGCGGCACAGCAAAGGGCGCACATTTATCTTCTTCACGCTCGACGACACGTCCCGCGTGCTGCGCCGCCATCTGTCGGAAGGCGGCACGGGCTATTTTTACCGTGACGGGATGATTTACGAAGCGACAGGCGACACGGCACGGCAAGTGATGCGCGCCGACGCGATCCCCGTGACGATGCTCGGAGCGGCGCACTTTCATGTCGCCAACGCGATGGCGGCGATCGCAGCTTGCCGCGCCTACGGGATGTCTTGTGAAAAAATCGCCTCGGCGCTCTCCGGCTTTCGCAGCGACGTGCACAATCCGGGGCGCGTCAACCTCTACCAGGTCGGGCGCGGCTACGTGCTGGTCGACTACGGGCACAACCCGCATTCCTTCCAGGCGATCTGCGAGATGGCCGGACGCCTGCCGAACCGCCGGGTGACCGGAGTGGTCGGCGTGCCAGGCGACCGCAACAACGACATCGTCTCGCAATCGGGGCGGGTCGCGGCGACCGGGTTCCACCGCCTGTTCGTCAAAGAAGACCTCGACCTGCGCGGGCGGGCGCGGGGCGAGATCGCAGGCCTGCTCAAGCGGGCGATCGAAACGGAAACACCCGACAAAGAGTGCCGGGTCATTCACAATGAATGCGACGCGCTGGAAGCGGCCTTGCAGGAGCTGGAAGACGGAGAACTGATCGTCGTCTTCTACGAAAAGCTCTCGCCGATCCTCGACGTGCTGAAACGTCACGAAGCGGTCAGCGTCTCGCACATGGCGCTGCCCAAAACACACGCAAAAGTGTAAAAAACAGGGAAAAAGCGTAATTTCTACGCTTTTTCTCCGTGTTTGGCAGGAAAATGACCTATCACATGGAAAGACTAAGCCAAAAGCAACCCACGATTCGTTATGAAGGTAGGTCATCTCTCATGTGGACTGAAAAAGCGCAAGCCAAAATCAATCTGACCCTCGATGTGCTCCATAAGCGTCCGGACGGCTATCACGAAGTCGAGATGGTGATGCAGACGGTGGATCTGTCTGACCATCTGACCTTCACGCCGGTCGAGCAAGGGGAGATTGTTTTGTCTTGCACGGTGCCCTACATCCCGCTGGACAGCCGCAACCTGGTCTATCAGGCGGCGAAGCTGGTCAAGGACACGTTTGGCATCAAGAGCGGCATCCGCATTCATATCGACAAGCGGATTCCCGTCGCTGCCGGCCTTGCAGGCGGCTCCAGCGACGCCGCAGCGACGCTGCGCGGCCTGAACCAGGTGTGGGGACTCGGACAAAGTTTGGACCAGCTCGCCGAGCTCGGGGCGAAGATCGGATCAGACGTGCCGTTTTGCATTTACGGCGGCACGGCGATCGCCCGCGGGCGCGGCGAGGTGATCACGCATCTGCCCAAGGTGGCGCCGACCTGGGTCGTGCTGGTCAAGCCGCCGATCGCCGTTTCGACGGCCGACGTGTACGGACGGCTTGATGTGGCGGAGATTGAGAAGCACCCGAACACCGGCGCGATGGTCGAGGCGTTGACCACAGGCGATGTGCGCCTGATCTCGTCGCACCTCGGCAACGTGCTGGAAAAAGTGACATTTTCGATGTACCCGGAAGTGGAACGGCTGAAGAGCCAGCTCCTGAAGTTCGGAGCGGTCGGCGCTCTGATGTCGGGCAGCGGTCCGACCGTGTTTGCGCTCGCCGACAAAGAGCACCGGGCGACCCGCATCTACAACGCATTGCGCGGGTTCTCCCGCGAAGTGTACCTCTGCCGCTTCTACTAGGGTTCACCCAGGAGGCAGAACAACATGGACGTGTTGGTGCTGGCGGGCGGTCAGAGTCCTGACCTGCCCGTTTTGCAAAAAGCGGACCTGCTCATCGGCGGCATTTCGATGGCCGAGCATGTCGCGGCGGCGTTTCGGCAGGTGCCTGCTGTAGGCACCGTCCGCATCGAACGGGGAGCGCATGACTCGCTGGTCGCCAACCTGCTCGACGCGGTGGAGCGGCTGCAGCGTGACGGGAGCAGCGAATACCTGCTCATCGCTTCCTGCGACATTCCGTTTCTGACGGCGGAGGCGGTGACCGACTTTTTGGCGGCCTGTCCGCCAGGGTTTGATTTTTATTATCCGGTCGTGCGCAAAGAGATCTGTGAACAAAAGTTTCCCGGCGTCAAGCGCACCTGCGTGAAGCTCAAGGACGGCACCTTCACCGGCGGCAACCTGTTCCTTGTGCGGGCCGCCGTGCTGCCGCCGCTGCGGGAGCGGCTGAGCCGGATTTTTCAGCATCGCAAGCGGCCGCTCTTGCTGGCGCGGGAGTTTGGGCTTGGCGTGGCCCTGTCCTTTCTCTGCTCGGCGCTGCTCGGGACGTTGACGATCGGGCGGCTGGAACGGGAGGCGGAGCGGATCTCCGGGATCAAGGCCAAAGCGGTGATCTCGGAGCATGCGGAGATCGGCACCGACATCGACAAACTTTCCGATTTGGCACTCTTGGAACGGGTTGTCATAAACACGAAAGAAGTGATATGATTTAAGTATCAATGTTCGTGTTTCGGAAGGGGACAGGTGGGTGAGTAAAATGCGACGCAGTGAGCGTATCGTGCGACTGACACAAATACTGTTGGAACAGCCGCACCGCGTGCTGTCGCTTACGGAGATGGCTGACAAGCTCTCCTCGGCAAAATCATCGTTGAGCGAAGACTTGGCGATCATCCGCGAAGTGATGGAGTCCGAAGGGCTCGGCACGCTGGAGACGCAGGCAGGCGCTGCGGGCGGCGTGCGTTATGTGCCGGGGTTTCGCGAAGACCTCGGTCTGGAGTATGTGCGCAAGGTCGGCGCATTGCTTGGCACCGGGGAGCGGATTTTGCCGGGCGGCTTTTTGTACATGTCGGACGTGCTCGGCGACCCGATGCTGCTCGACACGGCGGGCAAGATGTTTGCCGCCCGCTTTAAGGACGCCGGGGCCGACTATGTGGTCACCGTCGAGACCAAAGGCATACCGCTTGCGGTCGCCACGGCGCGCTATCTCGGCGTGCCGATGGTCGTCGTGCGCCGTGACCACAAGGTGACGGAAGGCTCGTCGGTGTCGATCAACTACGTGTCCGGCTCGCGGCGGATTCAGACGATGTCTCTGTCGCGGCGCTCGTTGCCGGAGAAGTCCAAGGTGCTCGTTGTCGACGACTTCATGAAGGCGGGCGGCACCGTCAAGGCTCTGGTCGACCTGATGAAAGAGTTTCAGGTCGAAGTGGTTGGCACCGGCATCTTCATGTCGACCGAAGAGCCGCAGGACAAGATGATCTCCGGCTACGTTTCCTTGGCCACCCTGCGCGAATTTGATGAGCAGGCGAGCCAGGTGGAGATCGTCCCCGGCACTTATTTTAGTCAGGAGGAATTGTAAAATGGAAAAGAACATCATCTCGACAGAAAACGCTCCGGCGGCGATTGGCCCGTACTCCCAAGCGGTGAAGGTAGGCAACATGCTCTTCACGTCCGGCCAGATCCCGCTCACTCCGGCAGGCGACCTCGTCACCGGCCCGATCAAGGAGCAGACGCACCAAGTGTTTCAAAACCTCAAAGGCGTGCTGGAAGCTGCCGGCGCATCGTTTACCGACGTTGTGAAAGCAACCGTTTTCATCGCCGACATGAACCAGTTTGGCGAAATCAACGAAGTGTACGCTGAGTATTTTGGCGACCATCGTCCGGCTCGTTCCACCGTACAAGTGGCGCGCCTGCCGAAAGACGTTGGCGTGGAAATCGAACTGATCGCGTTTGTTAAGTAGTAAATGAAATCAAAACGCCCTCTCGAAGGGCGTTTTTTATTTTGTGTGAAGTATTTATATCAACCTCTAAGTATAATCATAAGAGCCAGACTAAACTTATATGTAGTGGTTTTAAGAAATTTTGATCTGTAAGAAGGAATTAAGCGATGAAAGGTCGTATTATAAGATTAAGTTAGGCAACACGTAAAAACACAAACGTTTAAAGAGGTGACAGATGTGCAAATCACTGATGTTCGTCTTCGCAAAATGAACACAGAGGGCCGCATGAAGGCCATTGCATCCATTACGATCGACAACGAATTTGTTATTCATGACATCCGCATCATTGACGGTAACAACGGCATGTTTGTCGCAATGCCGAGCAAGCGCACTCCGGACGGGGAATTCCGCGATATCGCGCATCCGATTTCGTCCGAGACCCGTCAAAAGATTCAAGACGCGATTTTGAATGAATACTACCGCGTAGAAGAAGAGAGCGCAGAAGAAGCAACGATCGCCTAATGGCTGATCGACTCCGTACATAACAGACCTCGTAAAGCCCCCGCTTACGAGGTCTGTTTTTTTATCGGATATTTTATTTCGATCCTGTGAAGTTGGTTGAAATGGGGAATCTTATAAGATATAGTTTGTGTTGGACAATCCCTGTAAACTTGAGTTTACAGTTGATAGATATGAAGTTCCCGGACGAGGAGGATGGCAGATGGCAGGTACATACGCGGTAGTCTTGGCTGCGGGCATGGGCACCCGCATGAAATCGAAAAAGCACAAAGTCTTGCACGAAATCTGCGGCAAGCCGATGATTCAGCACATGCTGGATACGCTTACGGCGACCGGTTTCGACCGCAAAGTGATCATCGTGGGCGCTTCCAAAGAGCAAGTGATGGAAACGCTGGGCGAGCAGGAGTACGCGGTGCAGGCCGAACAGCTCGGAACGGCGCATGCGGTGATGATGGCGCAGGACAAGCTGGGCCATGAAGAAGGGCTGACGCTGGTCTGTGCAGGCGACACCCCGATCATCCGCCAAGAGACGCTGGAACGCATGCTGGACGCGCATAAAGCGAGCGGGGCGGCGGTGACGGTGCTGACCGCGGTGGTCGAGAATCCGTTTGGCCTCGGGCGCATCATCCGCGACGCTGAAGGCAACGTGCTGCGCATCGTCGAGGAGAAAGATGCGAGCGAGGAAGAGCGCAAGGTGCGCGAGATCAACTCCTCCGTCTTCCTGTACGACAACAAACTCCTGTTCCACGCGCTGGGACAAATTGATAACAACAATGCGCAAGGGGAATACTACCTCCCGGACTGCCTGGAAGTGCTGCGCCGGGAAGGTCACAAGGTCAACGCATTCGTGACCGACGACCCGCGCGAGATTCAAGGCATCAACGATCGCGCACAGCTGGCGATCGCTAACGAAATCATCCGCGAGCGCATCGCGCTTACTCATATGAAAAACGGCGTCACCTTCATCGATCCGAAAAACACGTACATCGATGCAGGCGTGGAGATCGGCGCAGATACCGTGATCTGGCCGGGCACCGTGCTGCAAGGCGCTACGGTGATCGGCGCGGAATGCACGATCGGCCCGAACTCGCACTTCGTCAATGTCACCATCCACGACGGCGTCACCGTCAAGCACTCGGTGCTGACCGACGCGGTGGTGGAAAACGACGCGACCGTCGGACCGTTTGCGTACCTGCGTCCGAAGGCGCACATCGGTGTGGGCGCGAAGATCGGCGATTTTGTCGAGATCAAAAACGCGAAGATCGGCGCAGGCAGCAAAGTGTCGCATCTTTCCTACATCGGGGATGCCGAGGTCGGATCGGGTGTCAACGTCGGCTGCGGCACGATTACCGTCAACTATGACGGCGTGAACAAGCACAAGACGATCATCGGCGACAACACGTTTGTCGGCTGCAACTCCAACCTCGTCGCGCCGGTGACGCTTGGCCAAAACGTCTACGTCGCAGCCGGCTCCACCGTGAACAAGGACGTCCCGGACGGGGCGCTGGCGATCGCGCGGGAACGCCAAGTGAACAAAGAAGGCTATACGGAAAAATTAGCAGCGCGCCTGAAACAGCAAAAAAGGTAGGGGGCAAGTGGACCATGACGCCATATAAGGACAAGAAGCTGAAGATCTTTGCAGGGAATGCCAATCCGGAGCTGGCTCGAGAGATCGCCGATCAAGTCGGCGTGCCGCTCGGTTCTTCCACCGTCATCCGCTTTAGCGACGGCGAGATTCGCACCAAGATCGATGAAAGCGTGCGCGGCTGCGACGTGTTTGTCGTCCAGCCGACATCGGCGCCGGCCAATGAGCACATCATGGAACTCTTGATCATGGTCGATGCGCTGAAGCGCGCCTCGGCGAAGAGCATCAACGTGGTCGTGCCGTACTACGGCTATGCGCGTCAAGACCGCAAGTCCCGCGCCCGCGAGCCGATCACCGCGAAGCTGACCGCCAACCTGATCCAGACGGCAGGCGCACACCGCATGATCACGATGGACCTGCATGCCGGCCAGATCCAAGGGTTCTTCGACATCCCGGTCGATCACCTGCTGGCGGAGAAGCTTTTGGCTGACTATTTCGCGCAAAAAGACCTGCAAGATGTCGTCATCGTCTCCCCAGACATGGGCGGCGTCACCCGTGCCCGCGGCATGGCGGAGCGCCTCGGCGCCGGCATCGCGATCATCGACAAGCGCCGTCCGGAGCCGAACGTCTCGGAAGTCATGAACATCATCGGCAACATCGAAGGCAAGACGGCGATCATGATCGACGACATGATCGACACGGCAGGCACGATCACCCACGGCGCTGCGGCGCTGATCGAGCGCGGCTGCCGCGAAGTCTACGCTTGCTGCGTGCATCCGGTGCTGTCCGGTCCTGCGATCACCCGCCTTCAACAGTCGGTGATCAAAGAAGTGGTCGTCTGCAACACCATCGCCCTCGACGAAGAGAAGCTGGACGGCTCCACCAAGATCACCCAGCTGTCGGTGGCGTCCCTGATCGGCAATGCGATTATGAAAATCCATGAAGAAGAGTCCGTATCGACTTTGTTTTAATAAAATCGAATTATTTACCTAAGAAAAACCCTCCTATGAGGGTTTTTTTATTTCCCCATATTATTTAAAAGTATACTAATAAAGGTATTGCCAAAATAGGAAATATATACTAATATAGTCTTATTGCTGAAAGAGGAAAACTATACTTTTCTAATTTCTAATTTAACTTATTCAGGTATACTGTTTGATATATACAAACTTGGGAGGGAACGAATTTGAGCGTGAAACGATCACTGATTGTATGTTGTGTAGTGGTTGCTGCTTTTTTTGTCGGTATGTTCAGCAATTCGGTGTTCATGAAAGAAGAGGCGACATCAAATGCACAGGAGAACCGCAAGGTCGGCGACACGGGGAAAGCCAGCGGTCAGTATGAAAACCTGATCAAAGAAATCGGGCAGAATTTCAAAGTGGATGGTTACCAAGAACTCATCAAAGATGCAGATTCGATCGTTCTGGTACCGGATAGTGTTGCCGGACCGCAATATGGCGACGGCGGTCTGTATCCCCGACAAAAAAACCTGATTTACAAAAATAAATCGAACGGCGCTGTGATTTTGTTAAGCATTAGCAAAACGGACAACTCTGTTCAAGGAAAACAGTGGTCACACAGCATTGGCTACAATGCCAAGCTTTACAATTCTCCGGAAGGCGACTACAAAGATGCCTATGATGAAATCTTCCCGAGCACTGATGTCTATTTGTATAGTTTTGAAGGTGCAGGTTACAGCATCAGTTTGACTTCACTGGCGCAACCGATGATGGCCGAAGAGGGGATTCTCGCATTGAATCAACTCGCACAATTTACAGACAAACTTAACGCATTTCTGAAAGAGAAGCATTTCTAAGTTGCTATAGAGGTGCACATACGGGGCGGGCAGACAAAATTAATGCACTTTTATATAAATAAAAAGGCCGCCAACTAGGTGCCAGAGAAGAGGAGAAATAAAATGAAAAAGCAAGCAGTAGCACTCTTGATGTCGGCAGCACTCGTTTCCACTTTTGCAACCAATGCGGCGTTTGCAAAAGCACCGGATCGCCAAGTAGGTTCCTACTCCCAGACGACACCGACGATCCAGCCGGAAGATTCCTTTACCGTATATGAGGCGAACGGCTTTATTTCCAACACCGCATACGGTGTAGCATCGTATGTCGATACCAAGTACCACTTGAATCATCGCGCAGATATCACCGTTCCGTCCGGCGTTACTGCGACCTATGAGTTCAGCCAAACGATTCAACAAACTTCGACCCGCCAACATACTTGGAGCGGCGGCATCTCTGGCTCCATGACTATTGCTCAAATTGCGAACGTTGATGCATTTGTAAGCTACAACTATGTATCTTCTACAACTATGACGTATTCGAAAGGTTACAAGTCGAATCTGAACGTTTCTTCCCCGGGCACCTACACTGCTTACTGGTACAACGAAGCGCAAGTGTATAACATCTACGGCAAATGGTGGGGTTATACCTATGACGCACCGTCCACTCGCAAGCAACTCACTCGTTACCTGAGCGATGTGAAAGAGCCGAAGCAATGGGAAAACATCGAAGTTATCAAAAAGTAAGGCTTGATACCCCTGATCATTCCGGTCGGGGGTTTTCTATGTTCTAGAGTGTACTTTCAGCGTATTATGGGCATCCTAATCCAGTAATAGTGAAACGGGAGGTTGGATACGAATGGCGATGAACCGTTTGAACCTGGAAGCACATCCGAGAACGAGCTTGACCAAAGGCGAGCGCAACAGCATTCGCCGCCGCGGCGACGTGCCGGGCATTGTGTATGGCAAAGAGATGGCACCGCAGGCGATTTACATAACGAAAGAATCGTTCAAGCAGCTGCGCGGCCACGGCCGGATGCTGGTCGAGCTGAACCTCGACGGCGGCCGCATCTCCGCGATGGTGCATGAAGTGACCCGCGACATCATGAACAAGCAGCCGCTGCACATCGACTTGCACGCGGTCAATCTGGCCGAGCCGATGCACGTAGAGATCCCGATCTTCCTCGACGGCCTGGAGACGGTCGAGAAGAAAAAGAACGGTGTGATCCAGCAGCAGACCCGCGACGTGCTGGTCAAATGCCTGCCGACCGATGTGCCGGAGTTTATCCTGCACAACATCTCGGCGCTCGACATCGGCCAAAACGTCACTTGCGGCGATCTGGCCCTGCCGGCGGGCGTGACCCTGCTCTCCCCGGCCGACGAAGTGGTCTGCTCGGTCATCGCGGCGAAAAACGCGCCGGCCGATACGGAGATCGAACCGAAAGAGCCGGAACTGGTGCATGACACCGAAGGCAAAGGCAAAGACGCGGCCGACAAAGTGGCCCGTTAAGCCCGTTTTCCAAAAGCCGCCCTTGATTGGGCGGCTTTTTGCGGTAAAATAAGGACAGTTGAGTACTGGGAGGACACCCGCGTGAAACTTTTTATCGGACTGGGCAACCCGGGGCCGAACTATGAGCTGACCCGGCACAACATCGGGTTTTTGGCGATCGACCGTCTGGAAGATGAGCTGGGAATCCCGGTGAACAAAAGCAAATTCAAAGCGCTGTACGGCGAAGGCACTTACAAAGGCGAAAAAGTCGTGCTCTTGAAGCCGATGACTTATATGAACCTCTCCGGCGACGCGCTGTCCCAGGCGATGGCCTGGTACAAGCCGGATCTGGAAGACATCTTTATCATCTATGACGACATGGACACGCCGCTCGGGCGGATGCGTCTGCGCACCAAAGGCAGCGCGGGCGGGCACAACGGCATCAAGTCGATCATCCAGCACCTCGGCACGCAGGAGTTCAACCGCATCCGCTTGGGCGTCGGCCGTCCGCATCCGGGCACCGATGTGATCAAGCACGTGCTGACCAACTTCCGCAAAGAAGAGATGGAAGATGTCGAAAAAGTGGTCTTAAACATGAAGAGCGTCATAGATTGTATCCTAGACGAAGGCTTCATGAAGGCGATGAACAAGTTCAACACCAAGTAAGTGATGGCAGTGCGGTAAAAAGTGGGTATGTGCGTCACCGCACGTGTGCATACTAGGACGGTAGGCAATGAACCGTTCAGTACCAGTATGCGCACAGGGGGTCGAACTCACATGAAGATCATTTACTACTGCCGCCACTGTCAGAATCGGCTCGGCGAAGTGGACGGGAACCACACGAATGAAGCCAGACTGGGCTTTGGTTCCTTGACGCCGGATGAAGCCGCCGATATAATTACTTATAATTCAATTGAGAACTCAACTTATGTTAAAACAGTGTGCGAATACTGTCAGGAAGCCCTGGAGGCACATCCGGAACTAAACCTGCTGTCCAATCCGCTGCAATAGTTTTCCAAGCTTCGGGATGCACAATGCCTTGGCGAGTGGCTAAGGCTTTTTTTGCTCTTATTGGTTTTGTTCTTACGGAGGGGATAGAGTGCAATCTTTAGTTCGAATTTTAAGTTCGGATGGCGATTATCTGCGCACCGTGCAGAATTGTCAGGACGGCATCCGCGACCAACTGATCACAGGCCTCACCGGTTCAGCTCAGCATCTCTGGCTTGCAGGGATTCGGGGCTCTTTGGCGCGTCCGCTCCTGATCGTCACCCACAGCATGGGCCGCGCCCAGCAGGTGTTTGAAGACCTGCTGGAACTGCTGCCAGGCGAGGAGATCCGCCTCTTCCCCAACCGGGAAATGGGGTACGCGGATGTGCTCGCCTACTCGCCGGAGCTGGCATCGTCCCGCCTGTCGGTGCTGGAGTCGCTGGTGCGCGGGGAGAATTTTATCACCATCGCCCCGATCGCCGCGCTCCATGAAACGCTGACCTCTCCGCACGAGTTTTTGCAAGCCGGCAAGACCTTGCAGGTCGGCGACGAGATCGAGATCAACGACCTCGCCGCTCACCTCGCCTACCTGGGCTATGAGCGCGTGGAGATGGTCGAGTCCAAAGGCGAATTTTCTGTGCGCGGCGGCATCATCGACGTCTTTCCGCTGACCCGTGACGAAGCGGTGCGCATCGAGCTGTTCGACGTCGAAGTCGACTCGATCCGCACGTTCGACCCGGCCGACCAGCGCTCACAGGGCAAGATCGACAAAGTGTCGTTCTGGCCGATCCGCGAAGTGATCGCGCCGCCAGCGCGCATTCAGGCGGCAGGCACCGAGCTGCAGAAGCGCCTCGAAACGCACCTCGCGAAGCTCCAAAACGCCGAAGTGGCTGAGAAGCTGCGCGAAAACATGGGCGCAGACCTCGACCAGATGGAGCAGGGCAACTGGTTCCCCAACCTGCACCGCTATTTCGAGCTGATCGATCCGGAGCCGTTCAACCTGCTCCGCTATGTGCGCCAGGACACCGTGTTTATCTATGACGAGCCGAGCCGTTTGAAAGAAAGCATCAAAGCGCTGGAAAAAGAGGACTTGGAAAACATCACAACCGCCCTCGAATACGGCGAACTGCTGCCCGGCCTCGTCGCGGAGAAGAAGCGCAACAACATCTTCACCGACAAGAGCCGCACCAAGCTGATGTTTTCCCTGTTCACCCGCGCCGTGCCCGGCATCACTCCGCAGGCGATCAGCAACGTCGACACCCGTTCGATGCAAAATTTCCACGGGCAGATGAACGTGCTGAAGTCCGAATTGGAACGCTGGGCGAAACTGTCTTACCAAGTCGTCTTTTTGGCGGCGACCGAAGAGCGGGCCGAGCGCTTGCACCGCGTGCTTGAAGACTACAAGATGCGCGCCGACCTGCTGCAGGACTGGGACGGTGCGCGGCGCGGTCCGTTGATTCTGATCGGCAACCTCGCGACCGGCTTTGAGCTGAGTTCGCTGCGCCTTGCCGTGATCACCGAGACGGAAGTGTTCACCAACAAAAAGAAAACCCGCAAGATGAAGACGCTGTCTGACGCGCAGAAGATCAAGTCCTACCAGGACCTGAAAGTCGGCGACTACGTCGTCCACGTCAACCACGGGATCGGCAAATACATGGGGATCTCGACCAAAGAGATCCTCGGCATCCACAAAGACTATCTGCACATCAAATACAAAGGCAAAGACGAGCTGTTTGTCCCCGTCGAGCAGATCGACCTCGTCCAGAAATACATCGGTCAGGAAGAGAAAGAGCCCAAGATCTACTCGCTGGGCGGCTCGGAATGGCAGCGCGTGCGCAGCAAAGTGCAGTCGGCGGTGCAGGACATCGCGCAGGACCTGATCAAGCTCTATGCGGAGCGCCAGGCCACGCCGGGGCACAAGTTCACAGAAGACACGCCGTGGCAGCGCGAGTTTGAAGCGATGTTCCCGTACAACGAGACGGACGATCAGATCCGCTGTATCAAAGAGATCAAGAAAGACATGGAGATGACTCGCCCGATGGACCGCCTCTTGTGCGGCGATGTCGGCTATGGCAAAACGGAAGTCGCCATCCGCGCCGCCTTCAAAGCGGTGATGGACGGCAAGCAGGTTGCGGTGCTGGTGCCGACGACGATTTTGGCGCAGCAGCATTTCCAGACCTTCAAAGAGCGCTGTGCCGGCTTCCCGGTCAACGTCGAGCTGGTCTCCCGGTTCCGTTCCAAGGGGCAGATCACCGAAGTGACCAAAGGCATCAAAAACGGCTCGGTCGACATCGTGATCGGCACGCACCGCCTGCTGTCGAAAACGATGGATTTCAAAGACCTCGGGCTGTTGATCATCGACGAGGAGCAGCGATTTGGCGTCTCGCACAAAGAGAAGCTGAAGCAGCTGCGCACAAACGTCGATGCCTTGACCTTGACGGCGACGCCGATTCCGCGGACCTTGCACATGTCGATGATCGGCGTGCGCGACCTGTCTGTGATCGAGACGCCGCCGGAGAACCGTTTCCCGGTGCAGACGTTTGTCGTCGAGCAGCAGGACGGGATCGTCCGCGAGGCGATCGAACGGGAACTGGGGCGCGGCGGGCAGGTATACTATCTGTTCAATAAGGTCAACGGGATTCAGGAGATGGCCAATCATCTGAAGCAGCTCGTGCCGGATGCGAAAGTGCTGGTCGGACACGGGCAGATGCCGGAGGAGGAATTGGAGCGGACGATGCTTGATTTCCTGCAGGGGGATGCGGATGTGCTGGTGTCGACGACGATCATCGAGACCGGCCTTGACGTGCCGAACGTGAACACGCTGATCGTGCATGACGCCGACCACCTCGGCCTGTCGCAGCTCTACCAGCTGCGCGGGCGCGTCGGGCGTTCCAACCGCATTGCGTACGCTTATTTTACCTACCAGCGCAACAAAGTATTGACCGAAGTGGCCGAGAAGCGCCTGCAGGCGATCAAGGAGTTCACCGAGCTTGGCTCCGGCTTCAAGATCGCCATGCGCGACCTGTCGATCCGCGGCGCAGGCAACCTGCTGGGTGCGCAGCAGCACGGCTTCATCGCGTCGGTCGGTTTTGACCTGTATTCGCAGATGCTGTCGGAGGCGATCGAGGATCTCAAAGAAGGCGTGGAAAAGGTGGAGAAGCTGCCCGATCCGACGGTGGAACTGTCGGTCGATGCCTACATCCCGACGACGTACATCACCGATGCGATGCAGAAGATCGAGATCTACAAAAAGTTCGTCGCCGCCCGCACCTTGGAAGACGTGCGCGACCTGGAGGAAGAAGTGGAAGACCGCTTTGGCGACATCCCGGTCGAAGTGCGCAACCTGCTCTGCGTTTCGCGCCTCAAGGCCAATGCGATCCGCTACGGCATGACGGAGATCAAGCAGACCCCGCAAGGCGATGTGATCATCCGCCTGCAAGAAGACCAAAGCAAGAAAATCGACGGGGAGAAGCTCTTCTCGCTGACCCGCGAGTTCCCCAATCGCATGAAGCTCACCGCCCAGCAGCAGATCGTCATCACCTTGAAGGTTAAAGGCCTCAAAGAGGCAGAGTTGCTGCAGATGCTGGAGAAGTTCATGGACGTCTACCAGATCGTGCCCAAGCGCGAGCAGGATGCGGTCGACAACATGGCTTTATAACACCTAAGAAAGCAACAGGCATGCCCGCCTGTTGCTTTCTTTTGAATTGGAGTTGTCTGAATGAATAAAAAATACTTGCTGTTGGCTGCCTTGTTCATCGCGCTGCAGTTTACCGCCTTTTTCCGGGAAGCGGAAGCCCGATTTACGGCCACCATATACATGACAATCAAGCACAGCGACAAGCAGTTGGACTATCAGGGACTGCAGTACGAGCCGCATTTTGACCAGTATATGGTTACGTATCAAGATGAAAACGGGAATACGTTCAGCATTGCGATTTTCTCCAAACAGCTGCCGTTCGTCGTGATCTACGATCCATTGGATCAACCTGTCTAGTTGTGCATAAACATTCCAACCTCGCTCCATACTAACCTCACTTTCCCATCCGAAAAGAGAGGAGGCGACACCGAAACCACAGTCTGCAACCACAAAGTACCAATGGTAAAATTCACAGTCGGTGGACAAGATAATCCCAACAGAAGATAGCTATCTATAGAAACACATACAGATAGAACCAGATACCTATCCATAACCTTACTAAAAATCTTCCACGGAAAGAGAGGTCGAATCGAAGACATGAAAGCAACTGGTATTGTACGCAGAATCGACGATTTGGGCCGTGTCGTTATTCCGAAGGAAATCCGTAGAACGCTCCGCATTCGTGAAGGTGACCCGCTGGAGATCTTTGTTGACCGCGATGGTGAAGTCATCCTCAAGAAATACTCGCCGATCGGCGAACTTGGCGATTTTGCCAAAGAGTACGCAGAGTCGCTGGCTGAAACGCTTGGGCACATCTGCCTGATCACCGACCGCGATGTGATCATCGCCGTCTCCGGTTCTTCCAAGAAAGACTTCATGGAAAAACCGATCGGTGCCGATGTGGAAAAAGCGATGGATGATCGCAAGACCATCACCGGCTTTACCCCTGGTGAATATGGCATCACCCGTGACAAAACGGAAACGTTCTCCGCACAGGTGACCGCACCGATCATCGCCGGCGGCGACCCGATCGGCACCGTGATCCTCCTCTCCCGCGAAGAGAACGTCAAGATGGGCGAACTCGAAACGAAACTCGCTGAAACCGCAGCCGGCTTCCTCGCGAAGCAAATGGAGCAATAATCCCATAGCCTTATGAACACTTGGACAGGTTGTTTTGGGCGACCTGTCTTTTTCTTGACCATGTTTGTCCCCCGAGGTGTCCTAACTCGTCCCTTCCCTTCATACCTTAGAAAGAAATGGTATACTTAGGGAGGAGACGCAGATGACGGAAAAGAACCTGTTCCTGCGCGGGGCTTTGGTGCTGGGACTCGCCGGCATCTTGTCCAAAGTGCTGGGATCTGTCTATACGATCTTTTTACAAAACATCATCGGCGACCGCGGCATCGGCCTGTACCAGATGGCCTACCCGATCTATTCGACGCTGCTGATCTTGTCCACGGCCGGCTTTCCGGTCGCCGTTTCCAAATTTGTCGCCGAACATATTGCCCTCGGCGATTATGCAGGTGCAAAAAAAGTGTTCCGGGTCTCATCTGTCCTGCTTACCGCGTCCGGCATCGTCTGCTTCCTGATCCTCTTTTTTGGCGCAGACCAATTTGCCGTCTGGTTTGGCGACACCGATGCAGCGCTGGCGATCAAAGCGATTGCCCCCGCCCTGCTCGTCGTGCCGATCATGAGCGCGATTCGCGGCTATTTTCAAGGCTGGCAGCGCATGGAGCCGACGGCGATCTCGCAGGTCACCGAGCAGTTTATCCGCGTCGGCACGATTCTCGCCGCCGCGGTGATCTTGCTGCGCTGGGGCTATTCAGAGGCGCACGCGGCAGCCGGGGCGGCGTTTGGCGCGTTTACCGGCGCGGTGTTTGGCTTCCTGATCCTGCTCGTCTACGCCTGGCGCAAACGCGAGCTGTTCCGCCACGATGTCAGGTTTAAAAACAAAGTTCCGCCGCAGCGGACTTGGGTACATATCAAAAAGCTCTGCTGGTACGCCCTGCCGATCTCGCTTGGCGCGCTTGTCGTCCCGCTGATGAACAACATCGACGTGGTGACGGTCGTCAACCTGCTCAAAGCATGCGGCTACTCCCAGCAGCAGGCGACCGAGATGTTTGGGCTGCTCACCGGGCGCGCCTTTAAGCTGATGCTGCTCCCGACCACCTTCGCGTCGGCGATCGGCACGGCGCTGCTCCCGGCGATCGCAGCGGCAATTGCCTTGAAAAACAACCGTCTCGTCGCCCATCGCATGGAGATGGCGATGCGAATGACCGTCTTGGTCGCGCTGCCCTCTTCGGTCGGGCTGGCTCTCTTGGCCGCGCCGATCGACATCATGCTGTTCAAAAACACCGAAGGCACGCAGGCGATCATCGCGATTGCGGCGGCGACCTTGTTCTCGTCGATCCAGCTGACGACCAGCTCGATCCTGCAAGGGATCGGCGTCGTCTACATCCCGGTGCGCAACCTGTTCATCGGAGCGCTTGCCAAGCTTGGGCTGAACTTCCTGCTCGTGCCGATCTGGGGCATCAACGGAGCGGCTCTGGCGACGGTGGCGTCCTACCTGCTGGCAACGATGATGAACCTGTACAGCCTGTATCGCCGCACCGGCGTGGTGTTCGATCTGCGCGCGATGCTGTTCCGCCCGCTGCTCGCCACCTTTTTCATGGCGGTGGCCGCCTACTCTATCGTGCGCGAGCTGTGGCCGTATCTGGCACAGCAGCTCGACTCGGAGCGGATGGCAGCCGCAGCGGTGGCGCTGGGGGCGATCGCAGCAGCGACGCTGGTCTATACGGTGGCGCTGATGGTGACCGGCTCTGTGACCCGTCAGGACACGATGTCGATCCCCAAGGTCGGACCGAAGCTGACCACCCTGTTCTCGAAACTTGGATTGATCCGCTGACAGCGGCAAGGAGTGAATGAAAACGATGGCAAAAGTGACAGTCGTAGGGCTTGGCCCCGGTGCATGGAGCGGGCTGCCCCTCGGTACTTATACAATTTTAGAAGAACAACAGCGGACTGGCGGTGCGGTGTATTTCCGCACCGAACGCCATCCGGTCGTGGACGATCTCCGGCAAAAGGGGATCGTCTTTGCTGCGCTTGACCACTTTTATGAGCAGGCGGAAAATTTCACAGACGTGTATCAGCGCATCACGGAGCATCTTTTAAAAGAGGCTCTGGAAAAAAGCCACATCGTCTACGCCGTACCCGGCCATCCCGGCGTGGCGGAGACGACCGTGCAGAACTTGCGCCGCCAGGGCAAAGCGGCCGGCGTGGAGGTCGTGATCGGCCCCGGCCACTCCTTCCTCGATGACCTGCTGGTCGCAGTTGGCGTCGACCCGGCCGACGGGATGCTCCTGCTCGACGGGACGAGCCTCCTGCCCCGCCAGCTCAACCCCAGCCTGCACACGGTGATCATGCAGGTCTACTCGCAGGACGTGGCGTCCGACATCAAGCTGACCCTGATGGAGCAGTACAGCGACGAGTACGAAGTGACCGTCGTCCGTGCCATCGGCGTCCCCGGCGAGGAAAAAGTCGTCACCGTGCCGCTGTATGAACTCGACCGGCTGGATTTCATCGATCACCTCACCTCGCTCTATGTGCCGAAGACAGAGGAAGAAGCGGTCGTCAATCGCCAACTGTGGAAGTTCGTCGAGATCATCAAAGCCCTGCGCGACCCCGACACAGGCTGCCCGTGGGATCTCAAGCAGACCCACCAGTCCCTGCGCAAATACCTGCTGGAGGAGGCGTACGAAGCGGCTGACGCGATCGATCAGGATGACCCGTACGCGCTCGCCGACGAGCTCGGCGACGTGCTGCTGCAGATCGTGCTGCACGCGCAGATCGGCGCCGAAGAAGGAACGTTTGATATCTACGAAGTGATCCGCTCTGTGTCCGACAAGATGATCCGCCGTCATCCGCACGTCTTTGGCGGCGGGATGGAAGCGGACACCGCCGAAGCGGTTGTCGCGAACTGGGCGGAGATCAAGGCGCAAGAGAAAGAGGAAAAAGGCGAGGTCCCGCAGTCGATCTTGGACGATGTGCCCCGTTCGCTGCCTGCGGTCACCGCCGCCTTGAAACTCCAGAAAAAAGCCGCCAAGGTTGGGTTTGACTGGGATGACATCCACGATGTATACAGCAAGGTCAAAGAAGAAATAAATGAATTACAAGAGACGACCGACAAATCTGACGAATTTGGCGATGTGCTGTTCGCGATGATCAATTTGGCGCGTTTCTTAGACCTCGACCCGGAAGAAGCTCTCGCCGGCACCAACCGGAAGTTCCGTGATCGCTTCCAGTACATCGAAGCACGCCTGCGTGAACAGGGCAAAAGCCCGGAAGACAGCACCTTGGAGGAAATGGACCGCCTGTGGAACGAGGCCAAAAACCGCTAGATTTACCGTCTTTTCGGCAAATTTAAGCGCGGTTGCAGGAATTTCGCAAAGCCAGCACGAAATACCACTTGGAATTTATAACCCAAAACACCATTGGCTTTTGGAAAGGGGCACATTTTCACCATGAACAAAGTTGAACTCATCACCGCAGTTGCTGAAAAATCCGGCCTGAAAAAGAAGGATGCAGAACTCGCGGTTAACAGCTTTTTGGAAACGATCGAAGAAGCGCTGGCAGCAGGCGACAAAGTACAACTGATCGGCTTCGGCACTTTTGAAACCCGCAAGCGCGCAGCTCGCTCCGGCCGCAACCCGAAGACCGGCGCTGAGATCACCATTCCGGAGTCGGTTGTTCCGGCATTCAAACCGGGCAACAAGCTGAAGGAAGCGACGAAGTAATTCATGCGCCTTGATAAATTCCTCAAAGTGTCCCGCCTGATCAAGCGGCGCACCCTGGCCAAAGAAGTTTGCGACCAGGGCCGCATCTCGATCAACGGACGCCCGGCCAAAGCAAGCACCTCCGTCACGGCAGGTGACGTGCTGACCGTCACGTTCGGCCAGAAGATCGTGGAAGCGCGTGTCGAGGTACTGCAGGAATCTGCGAAAAAGGACCTTGCTGCCCAGATGTATACGATCCTTTCCGAGACGAAACGTTCGGGCGAGCCCGACCTGGACGACGACGACGAAGAGGATGAAGCGTAGAAATACGTAAGAAGCACCGGATTCGAATTTCGAGTCCGGTGCTCTTTTATTTTAGTATTAGGAGGACGACCCCTCGCATAGATTGTACCAAAGGAGTTATGAGGAGGAACAGTCGATGCCTGATGAACGTTTGCGCAACAAAAATTACCCGCAGCATGAAGTCATCCTCCGCAACAGGCAGAACCTTGAGGTGACCGGCGTGCTCAACGTCGAGAGCTTTGACGCTCAGGAGTTCGTCCTGAAGACGCAGTACGGCTTCCTGGCCATTCGCGGAGAAAATTTGCACATTAAAACGCTGAACCTGGAAAACGGGATTGTGGCGATTGAAGGCTTGATCTTTGACATGGGGTACTTTGACGAAGGGATGTCAGCAGGTGAGAAGGCAAAAGGCTTTTTCAGCAAACTCTTCCGTTAGGGAGACGGGAAAGGGGAGACTGAGATGAGCCTGCAGATGCAGTATCTCACCATACTGGCCATGAGTCTAAGCGGCGCCGTGCTCGGTGCCGTTTATGACGTCTACCGGACGATCCTGCAGGAGTGGAAATACCTGCGCTGGCTGGGCCCGGTGCTCGACTTTGCGTTTTGGGTGTTCGCCCTCCTGCTCGTGCTCTGGGCGCTGCATGGCGCGAATCACGCCGATGTCAGATTATACGTCTTTTTGTTGCTTGGGATCGGTCTCGTACTTTATCGGCTGCTCCTGCGTAAACTGGTGGTGGGCAGCACTGTCAGAATGGTGCTGGCGATTACGTATTTTATGAAAATGCTGTATCGCTTTTTCCTGCTCACCGTCATCGGGCCGCTCGTCTGGCTCTGGACGGCGCTGGTCGGCTTCTGGCGGATCATCGACCGTCTGGCGCAAAGCATCGAGCGCATGATCCTGTGGCCGTTTCAGCCCCTGCTGCGCATGGTCTCCTGGCTTGGGCGCACACTATATGGATGGACGGTCCAACCGTTGATCGAACCGGTGTTGAAACCTTTGCGCAAAAAAGTCAACACCTGGCTGGCTCCTGTTCGAAAATTTAGCGGTCAGGCGCGCAGAAAATGGAAAGGATTTCTGCGTGCTGTGGCGAATTGGTTAGTCGACAAAGATGAGGACGAAAACGACACTACCAAACCGCCGAAGCGCTGATGAACAGGAGGAGAACACATGAAGCAACCGGCTCGCAACAAAGTCTTGCCCATGCAGCAGGAACCGGAGAAGAAGAAAAAGACCTCTCCGCGGAGAAAATGGAACATCCGCAACCTGTTCCTGTTCGCCTTTCTCGCCTGGGCCGGCTATGTGTTCTTTTTCGTGCAGGCACCTGACATCGACCGGCTGCAACAGGATCAGCAGCAGTTGGGCACGGAGATTCAGCAGATGAAGGTGACCAATCAGGATCTGAAAGCCAAAATTGAGCAATTAAACGATCCCGATTACATCGCAGAACTGGCCCGCAAGAAGTACCTGATGGTCAAAGATGGAGAAACCCTGTTCGTGCAACCGAAACAGTAAACTTCTCCCTTCTTGATATATTGGGGTTCTCTCGTTATAATTTTAGTTGGAAACTTGTGTTCACCCTTAAGGAGGAGCTTTCTCGAACATGGCCATTGAATTGGGCAGCAAATTGGAAGGGAAAGTAACCGGCATCACCAACTTTGGTGCATTCGTGTTACTGCCCGGCAACGTTACAGGTCTCGTGCACATCTCGGAGATTGCAGACACCTACGTAAAAGACATCAACGATCATCTGAAAGTCAACGATGAAGTGACCGTCAAAGTCATCAATGTAGACAAAGACGGCAAGATTGGCCTTTCGATCCGCCAGGCGAAAGAGCCGCAGCCCGGCCAGGCAGCACCTGGACCGAAGCGCGACTTCAACCGCGGCGGCGATCGTCCTCCTCGTCCCGACCGTCCGCAAGGTGGCGGCGGTGACAGACCTCGCGGCGGCAATCGCGGCGGTGGTCGTCAACAGGGCGGCGGCGGAGGCCGTTTGAACTTTGAAGACAAGGTAGCTCGTTTCATCAAAGAGAGTGAAGACCGTCTGTCTGCACTCAAGCGTCATGAATCGAAGCGTGGCGGCCGTGGCGGCCGACGCAGCTAACCCACACATCGCGTACAACAACAACGGCATCTCCGATCGCTGGAGATGCCTTTTGTTCTGTGCGTTTGGGAAATTTTTGTTCACCGGAAATACATAAAGTTCCCCGTTTTGACACAACATGTAGTTGTTCATTATAATAAAATAGACTGTGGTACGGTCTCTTCTATTGGTATGCCTTTTGGTATCGTTGTTTTTCATCATCTGAAGTTAAGAGGTGACAGATTATGATGTTGTTCGAAGGAATGACGCTCCATCCGTATTCCATCGCGTTTGTTTTCCTGGTCTTCGCTGTACTGAGCGTTTTCACCATGGTATCTATGATCAAGCAGCGCAAAATGGGCCTGGCAGGATTTATGCTCATCTCTGTTGTTGTCATGGTAGCGTCTGCTGTGATTTCGTCCCAAGTATCCCCGTCCTAATCGGGTCGATCACCGGGGACATCCGAAAAAACCTTCTCCGTCTGAGAGGGTTTTTTTATTTTTACTTATTTTCCGAATTGTTTTACTTTAGTAAAGCCGTTCACATCTCCCTCCCTTCGACATAAGGTATATCGTCAGCCGGTACCGGTAAGGCAAGGGGAGGGAATGCAAAAGTGGGTTTTAACTTGAACGACATTCAAGAGTACAACCTCGAGAAATGTCACGAACTGCGGATCAAGGAAATCGAGCAGTATTGGTCGCGTGTTGGATATTGGCTCGCACTCGTCGCGAAATACAATAAAACCAAGTAAGTCCGGCGCCAAAAAGCCACCCCGTCGCGAGGGGTGGCTTTTGGCGCTTTGTGAGCGGTTATTTGGCTTTTCGGCTATACTTGGAATACATCCACCAGATCGTCGCGCCGCCAAGCGCTGCGACGGCGAGAGCGATTCCGACATAGGACCAGACGATATCTGCAGGCATGTTTCCGCCTCCTTGGTTCTCGTTGGAGGTAGTATGCCCAAGTTTTTTGAGCACCCCCTTTTACCTTGTGCAATATTTGTGCTATAATCGGTCTTGCTCTCTGTTTTCGGATGAATATTCTTCCTGTTGGTGGCTAGACTAGAGTATTGGACTCGCTCACTGCAGGATGTGCTGAATTTGTACATACATGAAGTGCTGAATTTGAAGTGCTGAAAATGAATCGTTGAAACGGAAAGGAAGTGCTGGCCTTGTCCGAACAAGCATTGCATCTCTCGCCGCAGCAAATTGCGGAACTGTCTCTTGTCGACCTGACCTATCAAGTACTGCGCACGACCAATAAGCCGTACCATTTTCGCGATCTGATGGCGGAACTGGCGCGTCTGAAAGGCTTCTCGGAGGAGCAGGTGAACGAAGTGATCGCGCGCCTGTACACCGAGATCAACATCGACGGCCGCTTTGTCTGCATCGGCGCCAACGTGTGGGGCCTGAAGCGCTGGTACCCAACCGATAAAGCCGCTCCGGAGAAAGCTGCGACCGGCAAGAAGTTCGTCCGCAAAGACATGGACGAAGACGACGACTTCTACGATGATGAAGACGATTCCTTCGAGGAAGAGATCGATGAAGACGACACCTTTGGCGACTATGCCGAAGAGGACGTCGATGCTGCTGCCGAAGACGGCGATGAAGAGGCGGCCGCTGACGAAGAGTTCGAAGACGAAGAGCTGGAAGAGGCCGAGGAAGAAGAGGAAGACCTCGATACGTACGAAGAAGACGAAGACGATTTTTAAGCTAACCGATATAACGAACAAAGCCGCGAACCTGAAAAAGGGCGCGGCTCTTTTTGCTGGTCCTCTATTGACAACATGGAAACGGAAGGCTAAGATACTAAAGGTATTTTAGGAAACGGATTGTGGAAACTACATACTAACCACGCAGTACATAGGGGGCACAGCAAGGCATGGCTAAGTACATTTTTGTCACAGGCGGCGTTGTATCTTCGCTAGGCAAGGGGATCACCGCAGCGTCTCTCGGACGCCTTTTGAAGAATCGCGGTCTGAAAGTCACGATTCAGAAATTTGACCCGTACATCAACATCGACCCGGGCACGATGAGCCCGTATCAGCACGGCGAAGTGTTTGTCACCGACGACGGGGCGGAAACGGACCTCGACCTCGGCCACTACGAGCGTTTTATCGACATCAACCTGTCGAAGAACAACAACATCACAACGGGGAAAGTGTACTCGTCGGTCATCGCCAAAGAGCGTCGCGGCGACTACCTCGGCGGCACGGTGCAGGTCATTCCGCACATCACCAACGAGATCAAAGAGCGCGTGTTCCGCACGGCGAAAGACACCTCGGCCGATGTGGTGATCACGGAGATCGGCGGCACGGTCGGCGACATCGAGTCCCTGCCGTTCCTCGAAGCGATCCGCCAGATCAAGTCGGATGTTGGCCGTGACAACGTCATGTACATCCACGTCACGCTGATGCCGTACCTCGGCAAAGCGGGCGAGATGAAGACCAAGCCGACACAGCACTCCGTCAAGGAACTGCGCTCGATCGGGATCACGCCAAACATCATCGTCTGCCGCACCACGATGCCGCTCTCGCTCGATGTGAAGCGCAAAATCGCCCTGTTCTGCGACACCGACCCGGATGCGGTCATCGAGTCCCGCGATGCGGACACGCTCTATGATCTGCCTTTGATGTTCCAGGAAGAAGGCCTCGACGATCTCGTCGTTCGCCATTTCGGATTCAACACTCCGCCGGCCGACATGTCGGAGTGGATTCAGCTGGTCAACAAGGTCAAGAACCTGCAGCACACGACGAAGATCGCCCTCGTCGGCAAATATGTGGCGCTGCGCGACGCGTACATCTCGGTGGCGGAAGCGCTGCACCATGCCGGGTTTGCAGCCGATTCGAACATCGACATCGACTGGATTCCGGCAGAAGAAGTCACCGAAGAGAACGTGGACGAGCTGCTTGGCAGCGCGGACGGCATTCTGGTGCCGGGCGGCTTCGGCGATCGCGGTGTGGAAGGCAAGATCATCGCGACCCGCTATGCCCGCGAGAAAAACGTTCCGTTCCTCGGCATCTGCCTTGGCATGCAAGTGGCCTGCATCGAGTATGCGCGCGGCGTGCTGGGCTATGACGATGCCAACTCCAGCGAGATCAACGAGCTGACCGAGCATCCGGTCATCGACCTCTTGCCGGAGCAAAAGGACATCGAGGATCTCGGCGGCACGCTGCGCCTCGGCCTCTATCCGTGCAAGCTGGAGCCGGGCACGAAAGCGTTCGAAGCGTACGGCGAATCTCTGATCTATGAGCGCCATCGCCACCGTTACGAGTTCAACAACGAGTACCGTGAAGAGATGAAGCAGCAAGGCTTCCTGTTCTCCGGCACCTCTCCGGACGGCCGTCTGGTCGAGATCGTGGAGCTGAAGAATCACCCGTGGTTTGTCGCGTCGCAGTTCCACCCGGAATTCACCTCGCGCCCAAACCGTCCGCAGCCTTTGTTCCGCGAATTTGTGCGTGCAGCGCTCGACTTGCGCCACAACCGATAAAACGAACGGACTTTTAAAATGAAAAAAGAGCCGGTCTCCTGGTATCAGGAGATCGGCTCTTTCATTTGGTGCCGCATCGTCACGAGCAAGGCCGGACTTTGCGGCTGCTGGCCGATCCGTAACAGGGCCGGCACCGTGAGCGGGCTGATCACCTTGTTGACCGCTTCCGGTTCAACAAGCTGCTGCTTCATGGTGAAGCGAGTGAGAAATGCGGGCATTTGCATTGGCGTTCCGTTCCCCCTACCCCTGTTGAAACGTTAAGTCCCTCTGCGAAACACCAGCTGTTTCGGCAGCCCGGCTGCCATCGTGAGGATGACCCCACATCTTCCCCACCTAAGGCCCGAAGCTTTGTGTCCCATGTTTTCACATGGTTTACCTTTGACGCCTGGCGGTACTACCGTTACCAAGATTATGGAGCCGGACAGCTTCATAGACCAAAAGTACCAAAAAAACCGCTCCTTTTTGCCTACACGAGCCCAAGGCAAAATGAACGGTTTTGGTTTAGTCGCCGGACGCTTGTGTGGCCTTCCAGCGCGCGTATTCGATAAACTCCTGGAACTGCTCTTTGGTCAAGCCGCTCGCCGCCGCCTGCTGGGTCAGCTGCAGCCAGCCGAGGTCGAGCTGTTTGACCAGTTCCACCATCTCCGGCGCCAGTTCGCTGGCCAGCATTTCGGCTGTGGTGTAGCTCTTATCTAAAAAGAATTCGGTCGGCACCTCCAGCACCAACGCGATCTTCTCAATGAACTGGATCGATGGATTGTCACGGACACCGCGCTCGATGTCGCTCAGGTAGCTCTTCGCACAATCGGCACGCTGGGCCAATTCGCCAAGACTCAACCCTTTTTCTTTTCGAAGTTGTCGTATCTTCGCCCCGAGCAATGCTCTCCCTCCTTCTCCTCATCTCCACCCACTTCTATTGTAGCAAACCCGCAAGCGAACGGTAAACATGTATGACTAGTAGTTATCCTATGTCGGCTTCTATAAATATAGTCCAGAGACGTTAATTAAACCTTTAAGAAATCGAAGGAATTTGTTCGATATAAAGTGTGATTTCGCGAGGTAGCAGGAGATCGGAGTCGATATATAGGACTTTTTGTTCGATAAATAGGGAAATAGGTCGAAAGGAGTAGTTCTTTGTTCGTTATATAGGTCATAAGGTAGTGGTGTAAGACGACAGCGAGGCTGAGAGATGAAGGGGGTGAACGTCATCGAGTCAACGATTGAAGAAACGCGTTTGGAACGCGGAAGGCGCCTGCGCAAAGAAAAGCGCAAGCAGTGGGGGATGCTCACCGTCACCGCGATGACCGCATTTTCGACCACGATCCTGCTGGGACATGAGAATACACGGCTGACCAATTCGCTGTTCACAGCGGAAGTCGCCAATGCGTCGAGCGTCGGCGCGGCTGCCGATTTTTGTGCGGAAGAGACGCACCGCAACGGCGACGATCACAAGCCGCATCCGCCCGGCAACGGGTATGGGCACTGCAAGCCGCATGACAACAACGGCGAAGGCAATGACGGCCAGGCGGTCCCGGAAGAGATTCCCGATCCGCCGCCTGAGGAGAACACCGTTGTGGCTCCTGAGGAGATTCCGGACCCGCCGCCAGAAGAGAACAACGCGCCGGCTGAGCCGGTCTCGTATGCACCGCCGCTTTCCTCGATGCCGGCACCCGCTGCCCTGCATCTGCAAAGCTCCACAACGCCTCCTGCCCTGGCATAACCACACTCAAGGAGGACTGTTATGAAAAAGGCAATGAACATCACAGGCAAAATCATCTCCGGCTTCCTGATCGTCGTACTCTGTCTCAACCTGTATTTCGTGCTGGCGTCGAAGATCTCCGGCGGCGAACCGAAAGTGTTTGGCCACACGCTGATGAAAGTGCTCTCCGGCTCGATGAGCCCGGTGTTTGAGACGGGCGACCTGATCGCCGTGAAACCGGGTGATCTGAACACAAAATACGAGGTTGGCGACGTGATCACTTTCCGCTCGGCCGAAAACTCTTCGATCATCATCACCCACCGCGTCCTCGAAGTGAAGATCGAAGACAGCTTCCCGGTGTATGTGACCAAAGGGGATGCCAATGAAGCGGTTGACCCGGAACCGGTGCGCCAGGCGCAAGTGATCGGCTCCTACGCGAACTTCCACATTCCGATGCTTGGTCTGTTTTTCGACTGGGTGACCACGAAAATCGGCCTCGCCATCATGCTGATCATCCCAGGCGTCATCCTGATCGCCGGCCCGATCATCTCCTTGTTCCGCGAACTGATGAAAAAGGAACAGGAGCAAGAGCAAGAGCAGGAGACATCCAACGCGTAAAACGTTTTCTCAATCTGCAAGGAGGGGTAGGGGGATCTCCGCTTCTGTGACAGATCGGGAAACCAACCATATATCTCTGTCCATTAAAAGGAGGAAGTTTGTTATGAAAAAGAAGATCGCATTGGCAATGGTTACAACCGCACTGGGTGCAACGCTGATTGGCGCAGGTTCCTTCGCGCTGTTCACAGCTGAAACGACGAACACCAACAACAACTTCACCGCTGGCACCCTGACCTTGCAAGACCTGTCCGGCGGCCCGATCGCATCGCAAGCGGTTAACTTCAGCAACCTGGCGCCTGGCGACAACGGCGTGGTGACGATGACGGTGAAAAACAACGGCTCGCTCGATGCATGGGTACGCATCAACCAAGCCGCTTCCAACGCATCCCGCACCGGTGATCTGTTTGGCGGAGCAACTCCGCTGCAACTCGCTTGGGACGCAGATGTGGTAAAAGTTCCGGCAGGCGGCACCACCACGTTTGATGTCGGCTACCTCTTCCCGCTGGCGGCAGATAACTCCTACCAGGCGGACACCGGTTCTTTCAACGTGGTGGTGCAAGCGGTGCAAGCGCGCAACAACACCAACGCGGCGAACAACGGCCCGATCGCTTGGAACTAATCTGAGCGGAACATCAAAAGGGTGATGGACACATCACCCTTTCCCTCATTTGAACGCACTTGAGAGGAGCCTTCAGCTCATGAAAAAGAACAAACTGGCGATGCTCGCCCTGTCTGGCGTACTCGCAACGTCGCTTGTGGTTGGCGGTGCGACCTACGCGCTGTTCAGCAGTTCGGTCAGCAACGAAAACAACGTGCAGGCCGGCACGGTCATCATCACGTCACACCGCGACGATGTGCCAAATGTAGGCCCGATGTTCTATACGCAGTCGGTCGCGGGTCAAGTTGGCGCGATGCCAACCGGGGAATGGGCGCCTGGCGACAAGCACACCCGCGGGCTGTTCCTCGAAAACACCGGCACGCTTGGCGCCAAGCTGCGAACGTTGACCGTCCTGCCGACCAACTCGGCATCCCAGCCGGTCTCGGCCGCTTCGACCGGGGCTGACCTGCAGGCGTACAACGATGCGATCCTGTTTGCGAATCAGTCGCGCGTGAAGATCTGGGAAGTCAAAGAGTATGACCCGACGCGCGGTTTCGTTCCGTTCACCCGCATGGACGGCACCGACATGGACCTCGTGATGGACATCATCAACGAAGGCTACAAGATCTGGCGCTTGGCGAACCCGTCTGCCGATCTGGAAAGTCAGGAAGAGGTGGCGCGCCTGCTCAACGCGGTGAACGCTTACCTGTTGGAGCGGTTGAACGACCGCAACAGCAGCGTTGACAACCGCCTGTTCAACGTTGTCAAAATGTATGACCAGCCGTTGATCAACTTCGTCAACACGCCGTATAACGCCTCGCCGTTCGCGATCCAGCTGCAGCCGCAGGAAGCGACGCTTTTGGCATACACGGTGGAAATGGGCTTGAGACCGCCTGCTGGTTCGGGTATCGACCCCAACTCGTTCCAAGGCAAATCGGTCTACTTCACCTTTGGCTCCAAGTGGGAGCAGTCCGCCCACAACTAAGCGGCATCGAAGTTCCCCACCCCTGTGTTTTTATAATGGCTTAGACTGCGGCAGGGAGTTGTCGCAGTCTCAAGTCGTGCCGGGGACGGAACGGGTGCGGAGGAGGTGAAGGAGACGTTGAGGAGTGGGAAGGGCCGCAAACTGCAGGTGTTGGCCGGGCTCGTGCTGCTCGTCTGCATGCTGCTCGCCGGGGGGACGTTTGCGCTGGCCAGTTTGGCGCAGGTGAATGTCGCGCCGGAGCGGGAGATGAGGACGCTGGCCGTCGAGGTGTCGGCCGAGCCGATTTTCGCCGGGGCGCAGCATGTGGGGAATCTGGCGCCGGGCGATGTGGAAAACGGGTCGCTGACCGTGAAAAACGGGGGTTCGCAAAAGATGCGGGTCTATCTCCGGCACGATCTGGAAGGTGCGATTTTTGGACGTTTTGCGGAGGACGACCATCCGCTGCAAATCTCCTATTCGATTCAGATTCGCAATCGTTTTGGCGTGCCGGTGGGCGTGAAGATCGAAGTGCCGGTCTTTTCTGCCGATCAGACTTCGCCGAGCTTTGTTTTGCAGCGCAATCAACATGCCGATATCATCTATACCTATGCCATGCCGATCGATGCCCGCAACAGCTATCAAGGCGCCAAAGGGCAGATGGATGTGACGGTGGTGACCCGCGCCATCGAAGACCCGCCGCCGTCGTGTGAAGAGCTAGAGAACTGCCCGCCGCCGACGTGCGAGGAGTTAGGGAACTGCCCGCCGCCGACGTGCGAAGAGTTAGGGAACTGCCCGCCGCCGACGTGTGAGGAGTTGGGGAACTGCCCGCCGCCGACGTGCGAGGAGTTGGGGAACTGCCCGCCGCCGACTTGTGAGGAGTTAGGGAACTGCCCACCGCCGACCTGTGAGGAGCTGGGCACCTGTCCTCCGCCCGATCCTGATCCTGATCCGCCGGTAGATCCGCCACAGGAACCGGAGCAGCCGCAGCAGCCGCCTCATGAGCCTCCTTCATCGGGCGAGATCCCCGGCGGCACCGATCCTGAGACCGGGGTAGCGGTCGCAGGCACGGCGCTGCAGGGAGCCGCGCTGCTGCTGGCAGGCGGACTGCTGCTTCTGCTGGCCCGACGCAAGCGGAAGCCGTAGATGAGCGCACGGCGCATTCTCACCATCAGCGGCGTCATCCTCTTGCTGGCCGGCACCGTCTGGCTGCTGCAGATCCCGTATTATTTCCACCGCTCGGACACGGTCGGAGGTGACCTGCTCCACAAGGCACAGGCAGTCGCCTCGGCCGAACCGAAAGATCTCCCGCAAGAGCCGGAGCCTGCCCAACCGGCCGCACAGACTCCGCCCACGGAAAAAGGGACCTCTGCTGCCCCCGATCCGCTCGGCGTCCTGCACATCCCCGCCCTGGAGCTGCAGGCGCCGATCGTCGAAGGCACGGAGGAGAGGCAGATCTCCGTCGCGGTCGGCCGCTTCACCGGCAGCGCCAAACTGGGCACGTCCGGCACCACGCTGCTCGCCGCACACAATGCGACCTGGTTTCGCCGCCTCGATCAGCTGCAGCGCGGCGACACCGTACAGGTCTCCACCAGAGAAGGCACGTACAGCTATGCTGTGACTGGCGCGCGCATCGTCCACGTCGATGACGGAGTGGCCGCGATGAACGGACCCGGCCTTGTGCTGGAGAGCTGTTATCCGCTCGATGCCCTGCGCCAGACGGAGTACCGCTATCTCGTGTACGCAACAGCAAAAAAGCCGGGAGCATAAGCTCCCGGCTTCTTTTTGATCGAAACTTACTCCTTGTCCAAGTCGGTGCGGATGTCGCGGCCGTCCGGAGCGATGTTCAAGGTCTTGCCTTTGACGTCTGCGATCCAAGCGTCGAGCAGCACGTCGCCGAGCTGCCAGTCCTTCACTTCGCCGAAGACGACGTAGCCGTCACCGGTGCCGGTTGCCATGAAGTCGTTGGTGGTGACTTTGAAGGTGCGGTCGGTGTTGTACTTGCCGTCCACGAAGACCGGGGTGCCATCGAGCAAGGTGATCTTGGTCACCATGCTGCCTTTCGGAAGCGTGCCGTCCCATTCTACCTTGATGCCGGACCATTGGGTCGCGATCACGTTGGAGTATTTGTCCGGAACGTCAACTGCACGCTTGACTTGCTCAGCGGTCATCGTGCCGGTCATGTTGGTGTTGCCAAACGGCAGAACTGCGAACATTTCGCCGTAAGTGATCTCGCCCGCTTCCACGTCAGCGCGGATACCGCCTGCGTTGGTGAAGGCGATGTCAGCGCCGGTTGCATTGCGCATTGCGTCGGTGATGGACATGCCGAGCGCGGTTACGCCGTCGCGGTCCTGATTGCCGTTTTTCGCCATGCGGTACGATTTGCGGGACAGAGCGGTTGCAGTTTCGCCTTGCACTTCTGCTTCTTTCACTGCCACTTGGTCTTTGTAGCCTTTGACGATCTCTTTGACTTCTGCGTCGCCGGTGGTCAGGTTGGTGTAGGTCTCGAGCAGGCCAGCGTTGGAGGAAACCACGTCTTTGCTGTCCTTGTCCACGAACAGCTGGATGTGGCCAAGCGCCCAGGTCCACTGCGAAGCTTCAACAACCGGAATGCCGTTGACGATGCCTGCTACGCGCTGGTGGGAGTGGCCGCCGACGATTGCGTCGAGCTGGCCGGTGCCGGTGCCGTTTGCGAGGTCAACCAGTTCGCCCATGATTTCTTTCGTTGCTGCTGCCTGTTCGCCCGGCAGGTGAGAGGTGACGACGATCACGTCGACGCCTTGCGCCTTCAGCTCAGCAGACAGTTTTTGTGCGATCGGAGCCGGGTCCGGGAAGGACAGGCCGGTGATGTTGGTCGACTTGGTGGTCGTTTCGGTCTGCGGGGTGGAGAAGCCAATCACGCCGACTTTCACGCCGCCTTTGTCGAGGATCACGTACGGCTTGGTCCAGTCGACCAGCTTGCCGGTCGCATCGTCGATCACGTTTGCGGAGATGATCGGCACGGAGGACTTCTTGATGTTGTTGATCAGCACGTCGCGGCCGAAGTCGAACTCGTGGTTGCCGATCGCCATTGCGTCATACTTGATGTCTTCCATCGTCTCGATGACCGATTCGCCGTTGAACAGGTTGGAGATCAAGGTGCCTTGCCAAGCGTCGCCGCCGTCGACAACAACGGTGCCGTCCGGGTTGACGGAGCGGAAGTCGTTGACGATGCCGCCGATGGTTTCCATGCCGCCTTGGTCTTTGTTCACGCGGGTGTCTTTCGTCACTTCGATCTTGCCGTGGATGTCGTTGGTGGACAGGATGTCCAGCACGTCGAACAGCAGGTACTTCAGCGCTTTCGCCGCTTCGCCGCGGGTCATTTTTTCGTTCGGGTTGAAGTTGCCTTCTGCGTTCGGAGCAAACACGCCGGCGATGGTGGTTTGCGCCACGAACGGCTTGGCCCAGTCAGCGACGGTGTCTTTATCATTGAAATAGTTGAGGACGTTTTGGTTCACGGTCGGAACTTTGCCGCCGTTCATCGAAGCGCCGACGATGACTGCCATCTCCTGGCGGGTCACTTCGCGGTTCGGTTCGAATTTGCCGTTGCCAACGCCGGAGATCAGGCCGGCAGCAACTGCGTTTTCAACGATCTGGGACTGCCAGGCAGCCAGGTCTTTAAAGGAAGACTTCTTCACTTGCACGTTGCTCAGCTTGAGCGCTTTGTTGATCATCGCAACCAATTCTGCGCGGGTGACGTATTTGTCCGCTTTCAAATCGGTGGTGCCCGGGTAACCGACGACAGCACCCTTCATTTGAGCGAGTTGGATATCGGATTTTACAACCGGTGCTGCAGTGGTGGTTGCACCCTCAGCCATTGCCTGCGGAGCAGCCAGAGTTGCGAACAGCGATGCGACGACCGCCATCGCGCCAAACTTAAACGAATTCTTTTTCATAGCGAAATGTGTCCCCCTAATCTAGTTAAGAAGATGATAATCTGACATCATTATACTAGATTAGGATGCATAATTGTTAGGTTTTTCGAATGTTTTTTGTAAATTATGATTTACGAAAGTAATATATTTCCAAAAATGTCGTCAACCCTTGTCGTTTCTTGACATTGCTTGCTTGCGATCCCTATAATAAAAAGAATGTACAAAGGTTGGCAGATCGCTGATTAGGAGGGGTTAGCAGTGTCCATTAACATTACTTTGCCGGATGGAAGCGTGCGTTCTTACGAGGGCGGACAAGTGACACCGGCAGAGGTGGCTGCAAGTATCGGCAAAGGGCTTGCCAAGGCAGCTCTTGCCGCAAAAGTTGACGGTCGCCTCGTGGATCTTTCGCATGGGATCAAACAAGATGCAGAGATCGCGATCGTGACCTGGGATTCCACAGAAGGTCATGAGGTGTTTTGGCACACCTCGACACACATCATGGCACAAGCGGTGAAACGCCTGTTCCCGGATGCGCAGCTGACTGTTGGCCCGACGCTTGACGAAGGCTATTTCTACGACATTGACACCCCGCGCACGCTGACGCCGGAAGATGTGGAGAAGATCGAAGCGGAGATGAAGAAGATCGTCGACGCCGATTTCCCGATCGAACGCAAAGAGCTGTCCCGCGAGGACGCGATTGCGTACTTCACTTCCATCGGCGAACTCTATAAGGTAGAGATCATCAAAGACCTGCCGGAAGACGAAGTGATCTCCGCCTACACCCAAGGCGAATTCACCGACCTCTGCTACGGCCCGCACTTGCCGTCGACCGGCAAGCTGAAGGCTTGGAAGATCACCAACATCGCAGGCGCTTACTGGCGCGGCGACCAAAATAACAAACAGCTCCAGCGTCTGTACGGCGTATCCTACCCGTCGCAGAAGGAGCTTGACCAATACATCTTCCGCATCGAGGAAGCGAAGAAGCGCGACCATCGCCGTCTGGGCAAAGAGCTTGGCCTCTTCTCCCTGCGCGAAGAGTCCCCGGCGATCCCGTTCTGGCTGCCGAAGGGCCGCGTGCTCTGGAACACCTTGCGCGACTGGTCCTACAAGACCCAGCTGCGCCTCGGCTACCAGGAGATCAACACTCCGCAAGTGCTCAAGGTCGACCTGTTCCATCAGTCCGGCCACTATGACTTCTATAAAGAAAACATGTATTTCATGAACCAGGACGGCACCGAGTACGGCTTGAAGCCGATGAACTGCCCGGCGCATTGCCTCGTCTTCTCCGAAGGCGTGCATTCCTACCGCGACCTGCCGATCCGCTACTCCGAGTATGAGCGCCTGCACCGTTGGGAGTATTCCGGCGCGGTCCACGGCCTGATGCGCGTGCGCGGCCTCTGCCAGGACGATGCGCATCTGTTCTGCACCGAAGACCAGATCGAGTCGGAGATCATGGGCGTGCTGAAGCTGCTCGAACAGACCTACACCACGCTGGGCCTGAAGTTCAAAGTGAAGCTGTCGACCCGTCCGGAAGAGTTCATGGGCGACATCGAGCTGTGGAACAAGGCGGAAGCAACCTTGGAGCGCACCTTGAACGACATCAAGGCAGACTGGGTGCTCAACCCGGGCGACGGCGCGTTCTACGGTCCGAAGCTCGACTTCGACGTCACCGACTCGCTGGGCCGCACCTGGCAGTGCGCAACCCTGCAGCTCGATTTCCAGTTGCCGTTGCGCTTCAACCTGTCCTACGTTGACCGCGATGGCAGCCAGAAGGCGCCGATCATCATCCACCGTGCGATCTTCGGCTCCATCGAGCGCTTCATCGGCATCCTGATCGAGCACTTTGCCGGCGCATTCCCGACCTGGCTGGCTCCGGAACAAGTTCGCATCCTCGCGATCGCCGACCGCCACGTGGAATTTGCTGAGCAGGTCAAAGAAAAGCTGCTCGACTACGAGGTTCGCGCGACTGTCGACTCCGACCACGAGAAGATCGGCTACAAGATCCGCAACGGCCAGCTGCAAAAGGTGCCGTACATGCTTGTCGTCGGCGACCGCGAAGCGGAAACGAACTCCGTCTCCGTGCGCAGCCGCGAAGCGGGCGACCTAGGCAGCAAGTCGGTCGATGACTTCGTTGCCGACATCCTGCAAGAGATCAAAGAAAAGCGCCTGTCCCAGTCCCACCTGCAAGCGACCGAAGCATAAGCGTAGTAAAAAGGCACTCTCCATCGTGGAGAGTGCCTTTTTGTGTGTCCGATTCTCTTACACGTCGCGCTTGGAGAATTTGCGCACCGCATAAGCCAGCGTCAGTACGCCGTAGAGCACCGTGTAGAACAGCATGACTTTGTTCGGGGCGCTTGCGCTGCCGAACAGCCCTTGCGAAGCGAACGACAGCGGGTTGTCGGCGATGTCGAACAGTTGGACGTTCATCGACCGGAACAGCGAGTCAACCGGGAAGGCCAGCGAGGAGAGAATGCCGATGTTGGCCAGTGCCTGATTGCCAAACATCACGCCAAACTGCTCCATAAAGCCGCCGATGAAGCCGATCCCGTACATCACGATCATGATGATGCCGCCGTTGATCGTGGTCAGGCGCGTGGACAGCCAGAGTCCGATCGCCGTCACCAGGAGCGGAATCAACATGAAGTACATCGCGCCCTTGATGATCTGAGAAGCTTCAAAATGCATGACCAGCGAGCCGCCAAACAGCCGGTTCATCAACAGCACACCGAGAAAAATGAACAGGGAATAGACCATCATCAAACCGCCGAGCCCGATAAATTTACCCAAGATCACATCGCGGCGCTTGATCGGGCGGGCGAGGATCGTGTCGATCTGGTGGTTTTCGATCTCAGCTGACACGGAGCCCACCGTGGACAGGATCGTAAGCAGCATCGTGATAAAGTTCGCAAAAAACAGGCCGACCGAGAGAATTTGCACCGTCAAAAACGTTTTCTGGAGCAGCGTTTGTCCGACATCCATCCCGGCGAAGTTGAAGTTTTCGGTCAGGTCTTTAGATGCGAAGTGGTTGGCAACGCCAAAAAATGCGAGAAACGCAAGCGTCATCAGCACCGCGATCAGAAAGATCTTCTTGTACAGCGTCTCCTTAAATGACAGCTTGGCGATTGTGAACATGCTCTTGCTCCTTTCGGTTGACCCAATACATGAAGACGTCTTCCAGATGCGGCTGCACCGGCAACAGCTCATAGAGCATCACGCCGCGCTGGCTCAAGGTGTTAACCAGTTCCGGAATCCGTTCTTCCCCGGTCAGGTGCAGCAGGAAGCGCCCGGTGCCGTCGTTCTGGTGATATTCAAGCGGCTCCCAGCCGGTGACCATCCCGTCGAGGCTGGCCCAGACCGCAGGCGTCATGCCGCCGGCGCGGATCGAAACTTTCGCTTGCACTTCGGTCAGTTTGCGCCATTCGCCTTGCACGATCAGCTCGCTTTTGTGGATGATCGCCACATGGTCACAGACCGACTCCACCTCCGACAAGAGATGCGAGTTCAGAAAGACGGTCTTGCCTTCCCGCCGCAGGTCGGCCATCAGGTCGCGCACTTCGCGGCGGCCGATCGGGTCGAGCGCCGATGTCGGCTCATCGAGGAAGATCAGATCGGGTGAAGAGATCAGCGCTGCGGCGAGACCGATGCGCTGCTGCATACCTTTCGAGTAGCCGCGGATCTTTTCATTTTCCCGGCCGTTCAGCCCTACGCGCTCGACCAGGTCGTCGATGCGCTTTTTCCGTTTGTCGCGCGGCACTTTCGCCAGTTCGGCATGCGTCTCCAAGAGCTGGCGTCCGGTCAGCCATTCCTGATAGCGGAACAGCTCAGGCAGATAGCCGACTTGGGCCCGCGTTTCATGATCGCCGATCGGGCGGCCGAGCAGTTCGGCCTTGCCGCCGGTCGGATGAATCAAGCCGAGCATCGTGCGGACAAACGTACTTTTCCCCGCGCCGTTCGGGCCGAGAAAGCCGTAGACCACACCGCGCGGCACGGTCAGCGTGATGTCTTTGCAGCCCGCTTTGCCGTCATATTGCTTCGTGAGATTCCACGTTTGGATCACTGCGTCATTCATCGAGTTGCTCCTCTCCAAAACAGAACGGGACAAGAGCAGCCGTCGTATCGGGTGCCCTTGTCTTCGATCTGTAAGTTCGTGCTGGATTAGTTGTACAGTTTTGCCGTTTCCAAGAGGAACGCTTTGGTCTTTTGCGTCAGATCCTCATCGGTCTCGCTGTAGTTGTAGGATTCGAGGTTGTGGATCTTGCCGCCTTGCTCCCAGATCAGCGCGCCGCCGTCATGGTTGTTCGATTGAATGAACAGCCCTTTGTGGCCGCCTACGGTCACGTCTTCCACTTTGTCTTGCCCCTCGATGAACGGGATCGGCAAGGTGCTCTTCCAGTCTTTGATCGAGGCGAGCTGCTTGCTGACGCCGCTCGGAATCAGCGGGGAGGACAGGATGGTGCGGCGCAGTTCTTCCACATCCACGTCAGCCGGCACATCCAGCTGCAGCGAGCCGATCACCTGGTACGAGTAGCTCCAAGGCCCGCTGGAGAAATGATAGTTGGTCGTCTCCGGCATGGTCAGCGCGAACGTCTTGCCGTTGAGCTTGTTGTCAAACTGCACGCCGGCGCCGAGTTGGTTCAGCATCTTGTTTGCCTTCTCCGTGTCGAGTTCCATGCGGACGGTAAAGGACGGGTTATAGCTGCCGGAGGTAAATGCGAAGCCTTCCGGAGCCGGAACGACCGGGTAGCCGGCCGCTTTCATGTCTTCAGCCTTTTCGAAGCCTTGGTGTTCGATCGGTTTCTCAACCGAGAATTTACCCAAGCCTTTGATCGTCTTCTCGCCGCCTTCTGTGCCGTGGAAGACCTGTTCAATGCTGCGCAGTTCTTCTGAGTTGATCTTGACCGCTTCAAAATTGTTGACGCGGAAGATCGAAAGCAGATCGCCTGCTGCTGCCTGCACTTGCGGAATTGTCATCGCGGAAACTACTACTGCTGCTGCGACAGCGCCTGCCGCCCATTTTTGATATTTTTTTGCCATGGTAAACCAGCTCCGTTTCGGTTGGGATGGGATTGTTTGCGGTTCTTCAAAAGTGGTGGCCGGTGCGGCCAAACGGGTCTGGAACTTCGTCCAGGCCGCTTCGACATCGATCTCTGCTTCCTGCGGGAGCGGGGACAGGCTTTCCTGCAGCGACACGTCGCTCCACGCCGCGAGCCGCTTCAGCTCAAGCAGCATTTGTGTGCAGAGGGTGCAAGTATCGAGATGTCGTGCCAGCTCTTTGCGTTCATCACGGGACAGTTCGCCGTCCAGATAGCTCTGGATACGTTCTTCCTGCGGACATTGGTTCATCGTTCAGCCCCCCTTTTGCGTTGATAGAGATCACGGAATTTGCGTCGGGCGCGGGCGAGCAGCGTGCCGACCGAGCCGGACTCGACGGCGGTCGCTGCCGCCAATTCCTGATAGTTGTAGCCGGAGTATTTCATCAGGAGCAAGGTGCGGTCGCGGTCATCCAGCGACATCAGCGCTTCACGCACCGCTTCGATCTCCTCCTGTTTCAGCCAGCGCTCTTCGGTCGACGGCTCCAGCCATCGTTCCGAAGTGTCCTGCCCTTCATCGCGGGTGACACGCCTGCGCTCGCTGCGCAGGTGGTTATAGGCGGCGTAGATGCCGGCTTGGGTCAGCCAGCCGCCAAGATTGTGGATCTCTTGCAGATCCTGATCGTACAGCTTGAGGAACACGTCTTGCGCCAGGTCTTCCGCCGTGGCCTGATCGCGGGTGATCCGCATGATTTGCCGGACAACCTGCGGATAATAGGCGGTAAACACTTCCTGAAACGGCAGTGCCGTCTGCGGACTTGGGCGTTTTGCCATAAGTGCGGTACCCTCCATTCTGCGCCTCCTTTCCTGCGTGCTTCTATCTGTATGAAACCGCCGGGGTCGCTTTTGTGACACGTAAATAGAAAAAGACGCAAAAAAGTTGCGTCATCAATCGTCGCGCTTGATCAAGCGGGCGCGGGTGAGGATCTTTTCGCCAAATTTATCGCGGAGCTTGTCCGCCGCCCGGGTCAGCTCCTGCTGTCTGGGATCGGGTGCGGCGAGCGGCGCGGCTTCTTCGAACAGGCTGAGCTGCTGCGTGTGTACGGCCGCTTCGCCTTCTTTGCCCAGCCCGGAGACGGAGACGCCGATCAGCCGGATCGCGTCCTGTGCCGTGAGCGCGCATTTGGCGAGCAGGGACTTGACCGTGTCGTAGATGACGATCTCCAGATTGGTCGGCAGGGGGAGCGTATGGCTGCGCGTGATCGTGCGAAACGGGGCGTAGCGCAGTTTTAAGGTGACGGTGCGCCCTTCCATTCCGGCGCGGCGCAGGCGGCGGGCGACTTTTTCGGCCTGGCCGAGCAGGGTGGCTTCAAGGAAAGCTGTGTCGCGGACATCTTCGGCAAACGTGGTTTCGTGCCCGACCGATTTCGCTTCGCGCTCCGTTTCCACCGGGCGGTCGTCAATGCCATTGGCGAGCAGATAGAGATGATCGGCAAAATCGCCGAGGTGGATGCGCATGCGTTTCAGGTCCATGTGCGCGACATCGCCGATCGTTTTCAAGCCGAGGCGGAGCAACTGCTCCGAGCTCTTTGCGCCGACGCCCCAGAGCCTGGTGATCGGCAGGTGATGGATGCGGGCGGCGACGTTGTCTGGCGTGAGCACGACGAGGCCGTCGGGCTTCTCCAGATCGGAGCCGAGCTTGGCGAGAAACTTGTTGTAGGCAACGCCAACCGATGCGGTCAGGCCAAGCTCTTCGCGGATCTCGCGCTTCAGACGCTTTGCGATCGTCACCCCGTCGCCAAACAGTTTGCGGCTGCCGGTGACGTCGAGGAACGCTTCGTCGACGGAGAGCCCTTCGATCAGCGGGGTGTAGCGTTCGAGGATGGAGAACATCTGGCGGGAGACCAGGCTGTATTTTTTCATATTGGGGAAGAGGAAAATGCCGTCCGGGCAAAGCCGCTTGGCCTGCGCGGTCGGCATGGCGGAGCGGACCCCGAACTTGCGTGCTTCATACGAGCAGGTCGAGACGACCCCGCGGCTGTCTGCCGAGCCGCCGATGATCACCGGTTTGCCGCGCAGCTCCGGCGCGTCGCGCTGCTCGACCGACGCAAAGAAGGCGTCCATATCCAAATGCAAGATCGTGCGCTCCATGACTCTTCCCCTCCGAACAAACGTTTCTATACTGCAAGAATAACAAAAAAACCGCTCCGACTCCAGTCGGGAACGGTTTTTTCTTCCAGATCGAATCAAGTTATAGCGGCCACACGGACAGGTGTCCAATGCCGAAACACAAATCTTCCAGCTACTTGGTTCAGAGCAGGGTCTTACAAAAGCCGATTAGGTATTTGTAAGCATTTCGTCTGTCTTCCATAGAAAGCACTTGTCTGCCTGGACGCGGGTTGATGTCGAGCGCGTAGAGCCGACCGTCTGTGGTCATCCCGATATCAATGCCCAGAAAAGCAAGCGTCGGACGAATTGGCGTGAGCGCTTCGGCGGTCAAGATCGCGACTTGCTCGATCTGCTCCCGGGTCGGCATCGTCAGGCGTTGTTTGCGCAGCTCTTCCCGCAGCCACTCCAGCGTTTCGGTGCGGCCGCCTTGGGCGAGGTTGGTCACCGCCTGGCCGGTTTGGCCGACGCGGGGCACGGTGGCGACGGGACGCCAGTTTCCCGTGCCGTCGCGGTAGAGCACGACGCGCAGGTCGATCTTGCTCCGGTCAACTTCGATGAGGGACAGCCCTTGCTGGATCAGGTGCCTCTCCCGCTTCAGCCGGGCTGCCACCATTCGCCGCAACGCCGCAGCTCCCAGCACCTGTTCGCGCCCGTCCGTGACCGCATACCGCCCGTCCGCCATGTGCGTGATCCGCGCCACGCCGCGCCCTTTCGAGCCGCGCACCGGCTTGAGAAACACGCTCTCATGCCGGTCGAGCCAACGCTCGACTTCATCTGCTCCCTGTAGCGCTGCCGTCTCCGGCAGATGGGGCCTTACTGCCGCCGATTGCAACAGCGTCCGCCAGACCCCGCGCTTGTCGGGCAGGCGCGGGTTCACGACCTGGGCGCCTTTTTGCAATAACGTTCGCTTGGTCGCCGCATAGCGGACATCGGTGCGCGCCAGATGCACAAACACGTTGTCGATGACCACCTGCGGCAGTTTCGCTGTGCCGTGCCGCCATGCGCCGTTTTCCCCGAGCAGATAGCCGCGCACCGTGCTGCTGCCCGCCTGCACATGATGTGGGTGGAAAAACAGCACCGGCCAGCCTGCCGCACGTCCTTCTTCGGCGAGCAGAAGCCAGGTCGGCGACAGACTTTGTTTTCGCAAAGGGTCGGGCAGGTCGGTCGTCATCAGTCCGAGCAGGGGTTGGTTCAAGCGGCTTCCCCTCCCTTGTGGAGTTCTCGCGTCTATTTTATGAAAGGAAACCGTAATCGGTCTCACCATTTTCGAGCATTTTCGTATACTTACAACAGCAGGGTGAACATGCTAACATAGAGAAAGTGACTTTTTGGTACATAGTGGTGTTCTTGAGGAGGATAACAACATGAGTGATTACTTAGTACGCGCAACCGCACTGGACGGCAAGCTGCGCGCGTTTGCTTGTATAACTACCGACATCGTCCGCGAACTGTCGGACCGCAACAACAAAGCGCTGGCGCTGGCGAGCGCCGCCCTCGGCCGCACGGCGACGATGGCGGTGATCATGGGCGTGATGCTCAAAGGCAAAGAGACGGTCACCTTGCAGATCCGCGGCGACGGGCCGCTTGGCAAAATCGTGGCGACGGCCGACAGTGAAGGGCATGTGCGCGGCTATGTGGACAACCCGCATGTCGAACTGCCGACGAAAGACGGCGTCGTATTTGGCGATGTGGAGAAACTGGATGTTGGCGCTGCGGTCGGCGACGGATTCCTTTTTGTCATCAAAGACCTTGGCATGAAAGAGCCGTACGTCGGCTCCGTGCCGCTGGCGACCGGCGAGATCGGCGATGACTTCCTCTATTACTTCGCGCAGTCCGAGCAGACGCCGTCCGCGCTGGGCCTTGGCGTGCTCGTCGACAAAGATCAGACGGTTTCCCAGGCCGGCGGATTCCTGCTGCAGCTGCTGCCGGGCGTATCGGACGAAGACATCAACTACATTGAAGATCAGATCAAGCAGTTCCCGCATATCACTTCGCTGCTGATGAAAGGGCAGACGCCGGAGCAGATTTTGCAGCGTTTGATCCCCGGCGAGATCAAGTTTAATGAAAAGATCGAGATCGGCTTCCAGTGCGACTGCTCCCGCGACCGTTTTGCCCGCGGCCTGATCTCGCTTGGCGAAACGGAGCTGGTGAAGATCGCCGAAGAAGACAAAGCGGCGGAACTGGTCTGCCATTTCTGCAACGAAAAGTATCATTTTAATGAAGAACAACTGCATGAGCTTGTCCGCGATGCGAAGAGGGATTGACAGAAAAACCCGTTCCACGATACACTAAGACCAACATACAACGTAATTCCAACTACAATACTTGGTTTTATATACACAGGGGAGGGTATTTTTCATGCGCATTGCAAACAACATTGCAGAGCTGATCGGCCAGACTCCGATCGTGAAATTGAACACCATCGGGGGTCCGGACGACGCAGAGATCTACATCAAGCTGGAGTCGTTCAACCCGGGCGGTTCCGTCAAAGACCGCATCGCCTACTCGATGATCGTCGAAGCGGAAAAAGCGGGCGAGCTGAAGGAAGGCGCGACCATCGTTGAGCCGACTTCCGGCAACACCGGCATCGGTCTGGCGATGATGGCAGCGGCGAAAGGCTACCGTGCCGTACTGGTCATGCCGGATACCATGTCGATCGAGCGCCGCAACCTGCTGCGCGCATACGGCGCTGAGCTCGTGCTCACCCCGGGCGCTGAAGGCATGAAAGGCGCGATCGCGAAAGCAAAAGCGCTGAAAGATGAGAACCCGGAATGGTTCATGCCGCAGCAGTTCGACAACCCGAACAACCCGAAGGTCCATCGTGAGACCACCGCTGCTGAGATCCTCGAAGCGTTTGGCGGCGAGCTCGATGCATTTGTAGCGGGCGTCGGCACCGGCGGCACGATCACCGGCGTCGGTGAAGTACTGAAAGGCAAGAACCCGGAGATCCAGATCGTGGCTGTTGAGCCGACCACATCCCCGGTACTCTCCGGCGGCGCACCGGGCCCGCACAAGATCCAAGGCATCGGCGCAGGTTTTATCCCGACGATCATGAACACCGACCAAGTCGATGAGATCGTCCAAGTCGAAAACGAGCACGCGTTCGAATACGCGCGCCGTCTGGCGAAAGACGAAGGCATCCTCGTCGGCATCTCCTCCGGCGGCAACGTATATGCAGCCCTGCAGATCGCCAAGAAGCTCGGCAAAGGCAAAAAAGTCCTCACCGTGGCTCCGTCCACCGGCGAGCGCTACCTGTCCACCGCCTTGTTCCAATTCGAATAATCGTCAAGATACCAGAGAGCACCCGCAAAAGGGTGCTCTTTTTTTGCTATAATAGATAAAGTTTGGCGAGGGGGAAGAGGGAACGTGAGATACAATCCGTATGTGATACATATTGAAAACGAAGCGCACCTGTACTCCGAGTTCCGCCTGGTCGGCTCGACGGAAGCCGGGAATCGGATCATGCTGAACAAAGGGCGCGGGTACGTCATCCGCATCGACAATGTGAGCCTGAAGGCGGCGAACATTTTGAAACAGGAAATGCTGTCCAAGGGCGGCGACGCGGCGGTGCATCGGGATGTTGCAGGGCTGACTGCCGGCGACTCGTCGATCGTGTTGCTTGGCACCAAGCGGCAATTTTCCGAAGTGATCCAGAAGTTGAAGATCCAGCCGTTTGGCTTGAAGCAGTTAAGCGATGAACTAAGCGCTGTGCTGGAGCGCTTCGAAGCCAAAGGGCACAAGACGCTGACCTTTGCAGGCGGCGAATATACATGGGAATTGGGAAGCCGGACCTTGGTGATGGGCATCCTAAACGTCACGCCCGATTCGTTTTCTGACGGCGGGCAATGGGCGGACCTTGAGCAGGCGGTACAGCATGCCAAAGCGATGATCGCAGCGGGCGCCGACATCCTCGACATCGGCGGCGAATCGACCCGTCCGGGGCATGCGCCGGTCGGGGCGGAGGAAGAGCGCCGCCGCGTGGTGCCGGTGATCGAACGCCTGGCGCGGGAGCTGAAGATCCCGATCTCGATCGACACTTACAAGGCATCGGTCGCCCAAGCGGCGATTGAGGCCGGCGCGCACATCGTCAATGACGTCTGGGGTTTCAAGAAGGACCCGGAGATGGCCGCTGTGTGCGCGAAGCTGGACTGCCCGGTGATTTTGATGCACAACCGCGAGACGCCGTATGAGCAGGACTTGATCACCGGCGTTGTCCGCGACATTCGCGAATCGATTGCGCTCGCGCTTGCGGCGGGGGTGCGCGATGAACATATTATCCTCGACCCGGGCATCGGGTTTGGGAAAACGCACGAACAGAACCTGTACATGATGAAGCGCATGGACGATTTTACCGGCCTCGGCTATCCGGTGCTGCTCGGCACCTCGCGCAAGTCGATGATCGGCAACGCCTTGGGACTGCCGGTCGATGAGCGCGTCGAAGGCACGGCTGCGACGGTGGCGCTTGGCATCGCCAAAGGCGTGGATCTCGTGCGGGTGCATGATGTAAAAGAAATGGCGCGCGTCGCCCGCATGACCGACGCGATGGTGCGCTAGGCGAAGGGGACAGAGACAATGGACAAGATCTATATCACCGGCATGGAGTTTTACGGCTACCACGGCGTATTTGAAGAGGAAAATCGGCTCGGGCAGCGCTTTTATGCCGATCTGGTCTTGTACACCTCGCTGAAAGCGGCAGGCGTTACGGACGATCTCAGCAAGACGGTCAACTATGCCGAGGCGTACGAGGAGATCAAAAAGATCATGGACGGCGAACCGGTGCAGCTGATCGAAACGCTGGCCGAGCGCATCGCCGGGCGGATGCTCGCCCTGTACGAGCAAGTGGTGAAGGCGCAGGTCAAAGTGACCAAGCCGTCGCCGCCGTTCCCCGGCCCCTTGAACGGTGTGGCGGTGGAGGTCATCCGTGAACGATAACGGCCGCGAGCTGTGCACCGCCTACCTGTCGCTTGGCTCCAATCTGGGCGATCGGGTGCAAAATTTGCAGGAGGCGATTGCGCGCCTGAACGCACACCCCGGCATTCAAGTGACGAAAATTTCCTCTTTGTATGAGACCGCCCCGGTCGGGATGACCGACCAGCCCGACTTTTTGAACTTGGCGATCGAGATAAAAACAGAATTGGACCCAAAAAATTTGCTTAAAATCACCGGTTCTACAGAATTAGACATGGGTCGTCAAAGGGATATCAAGTGGGGACCTCGTACATTAGATATAGACATCCTGCTCATGGACAAGCAGGTCATGGACACGGCGGAACTCACCTTACCACATCCCCGCATGGGGGAACGCGCATTTGTCCTACTACCACTCGCAGAAATTGCAGGCGGCATGGTGCATCCTGTTACGCAGCAAACCGTGTCAGACATGGCCAATCAGGTTGACGGGAAGGAAGGGGTCTTTCTATGTCAGATACCATTGGCAAGCGTTTGCGGGCTTTCCGAAAGCTGAAGAACCTCACTCAGCAGGAATTGGCCGACAAATTGCATGTATCGATCGCCATTGTGGGGGCGATCGAGCGAGGCACCCGAATGCCCTCCAATGAGCTGCTCCGCTCCATCCACGCCGTGCTTGGCGTGACGGAACAGGAGCTGCGCGGCGAGACGCTAACAATTGGTGGTTGAGAAAAGCAGTTGAGAGATGGTAAGATGAAGCTATTATGAATTCGGAGCGAGGCACAGACTCTAACCTTAGGTCTGTGTTTTTCGCTGTCTATAGATGGGAGTGACGTTTTCATGTTGAAGATCGGAAATGTAGAGCTTGAGAACAACGTAATCTTGGCGCCGATGGCCGGCGTCTGCAACCCGTCTTTCCGCGTGTTGGCGAAAGAGATGGGAGCGGGCATGGTCTGCGCGGAGATGGTCGCGACGCGAGCTTTGCAGCATGGCAACGCGAAAACGCGCTCCATGCTGACCATTCTGCCGGAGGAAAAACCGGTTTCGATGCAGTTGATGGGCTGTGACGTGGAGTCGATGCGCATCGCGGCAGAACTGGTGGCCCAGACCGATGCGGCGATCGTCGACATCAACATGGGCTGCCCGGCGAACAAAGTCCACAAGGCAGGCTCGGGCGCAGCGCTGGCCCGCGACCCGCAAAATGCGGCGCGCATCGTCGAAGCGGTCGTCAAAGCGGTGCCGAACAAGCCGGTGACGGTAAAGTTCCGCAAAGGCTGGGACGATGACAACATCAATGCGATCGAAGTGGCCAAAGCGGTGGAAGCGGCAGGCGCGCAGGCGGTGGCTGTGCACGGCCGCACCGCCAAGCAGATGTACCAGGGCCAGGCGGACTGGAGCATCATCCGTGCCGTAAAAGAAGCGGTCAACATCCCGGTGATCGGCAACGGCGACGTGACCACTCCGCAAAAAGCGGTGCAATTGCTGCAGGAGACGGGCGCGGACGGCGTGATGATCGGCCGCGGCTCGCTTGGCAACCCGTGGATTTTCCGTGCGGTGACGCATTACATGGCGACCGGTGAGCAGCTTCCGCTGCCGTCTGCCGAAGAGCGCATCCGTGTGGCCCTGCGCCATACCGACCTGCTCGTCGAGGAAAAAGGCGAGTACACCGGCACCCGCGAAATGCGCAAACACATCGCATGGTACACCAAAGGCCTGCGCGATTCCAACCAGTTCCGCGACAAGATCAACCTGCTTGAGACTTCGGAAGCGCTGAAAGAAGCGTTGCACGAGTACTATGAGTACCTGATGAAACATCAAGATCAGGTTGTGATGAATTAAGCCAAGCTGGCGAAACTCTGCTGGTGCAGAGGAGTTTCAGGGTGATACCCGAGTTGTTTTGGTATGCATGAAGATGTGCATATGCTGTCTAAAAGACCCCTGTGTGGGAGAGGATGGAAGAAAGACTTTTTCAAAACGTAAGTGCCCTTTCTGCTGAAAGTGTTGCTTGGGTTTGAGAGCAGGTCTTCTTTTCAGTCACTCTTTCGCATGGGGGTTTTGTGCTTGAAGCACGTGGTGAGTGTCTCCCTCGGTTCATCTTCCCGCAATCATAAAGTGATCGTCCGGCTGTTCGGACAGGAAGTGCTGGTCGAACGGATCGGCACAGACGGAGACCGCAAAAAGGTCATCCGCGCCATTCAGAGTTTGGACGGAAAGGTCGATGCCTTTGGGATGGGCGGCATCGACCGCTACATATATGTGAACAACCGCCGCTACACCTTTCGGGAGGCGGAGGAGATCGCCGGCCACGCCCGGGTCTCCCCGATCCTCGACGGCTCAGGGCTGAAAAATTCGCTGGAGCGCCACGTCGTCCACCTGCTCGCCGACCACCCTTTGATCTCGCTCCGGGGCAAAAAGGTGCTGCTCGTCTCAGGTGTTGACCGATTTGGCATGGCGGCCGCTCTGGTTGAGACCGGCTGCGAAGTGGTATTTGGCGACCTGATGTTTGGCCTTGGCCTGCCGCTGGCGATTCGCTCGCTGCAAGGGCTGGACCGCGCCGCCCGCCTGATCGCCCCGATGATCACGCAGCTGCCGATCCGCTTTTTGTATCCGACCGGGGAGAAGCAGCAGGAGATCCAAGCGAAATTTGCAAAACACTACCTGAGCGCAGACGTCATCGCCGGCGATTTTCATTTTATCCGCAGGCACTTGCCGGCCCGGCTGGACGGGAAGATCGTCTTGACCAACACCGTCACCCGGGACGACGTGGAGCTGCTGCGGGCGCGCGGGGTGAAACATCTGGTCACGACGACGCCCGATCTGGAAGGGCGCAGCTTCGGCACCAACGTGATCGAAGCGCTGCTCGTCGCGATGCAGGAAAGTCGACGCGAGCTGGCGCCGGTGCAGTATCTGGACCTGCTCGACAAGACCGGATTCTCCCCGCGAATTGAAACGTTGACAAGGTGAGTGTGAAGCAACTATAATCTTTTGAAAGAAACCTTTTATGAAACAAATCATGGCACTGTCAGCGGGAAGGTTGACAGTGTTTTTCTTATACTGAGACTGGGAGCTGATCGGGGATGTCGGAGAAAGAAACTTTGCTCACCCAAGGTGGGCTTATGAAATTAGAAGAAGAGCTGGACCATCTGAAGTCGGTGAAGCGCCGCGAAGTGGCCGAGCGGATTCAAGTTGCGATTAGTTATGGCGATATCAGTGAAAACTCGGAGTATGAAGACGCGAAGAATGAACAGGCTTTTATTGAAGGGCGAATCATGACGCTGGAGAAGATGCTGCGCAACGCCCGCATCATCCGCGAGGAAGATGTGGTGACCGGAGCGGTTGGCGTCGGCACCCGCGTGGTGATCAAGGATTTGGAATTTGGCGATGTGATGGAGTACCTGATCGTCGGCACTGCCGAAGCCGATCCGACCGAAAATAAGATTTCGAACGAATCTCCTGTCGGTCGGGCTTTACTTGGACGGGTGATTGGCGATAAGATTGAAGTTAATGTACCTGCGGGTATGATCGAATATGAGATTTTGGAAATCAAAAAATAGAAGTTATCGGAGTTGAGAGCCCATGTCAGAAGAACAACAGCAATCCACGTCCACGCTCGAAATGAGCGAGCAGATGCAGGTGCGCCGCGAGAAATTGCAGGCCCTGTACGACAAAGGGATCGAACCGTGGGGCAAGCGCTTTGATGCGTCCCATACTTCTTTGGAGATTCTCGCGTTCGGCGAGGAGAAGACCAAGGAGGAATTGGCGGAGATCAACCAGTCGGTGAAGCTTGCCGGCCGGATCATGCTGAAGCGCGGCCAGGGCAAAGCGGCTTTTTCGCACATCCAGGACGCAGCGGGACGCGTGCAGATCTACGTCAAAAAGGACACCGTCGGCGACGAGTCTTACGAGCTGTTTGACAAGATGGACATTGGGGATTTTGTAGCGGTGGAAGGCACGATCTTTAAAACGAACAAAGGCGAAGTGTCGGTGGGCGTTGAGCGGCTGGAACTGATGTCGAAGTCGCTGCGTCCTTTGCCGGATAAGCATGCCGGTCTGAAGGATGTTGAGCAGCGCTACCGTCAGCGCTATGTGGATCTGATCGTCAACCCGGATGTGCGCGAAACGTTTGTGATGCGCTCGAAGATCATCCAGGCGATGCGCCATTTCTTTGACGGCCAAGGCTTCCTCGAAGTGGAGACCCCGACGATGCACGCGATCGCGGGCGGCGCGGCTGCACGTCCGTTTGTCACGCACCACAATGCGCTCGATATGGAGCTGTATATGCGTATCGCGCTGGAACTGCACTTGAAGCGTTTGATCGTCGGCGGCTTGGAGCGCGTTTACGAGATCGGGCGCGTATTCCGCAATGAAGGCGTTTCGACCCGCCACAACCCGGAGTTCACCATGCTGGAGCTGTACCAGGCGTATGGGGACTATACCGATATCATGACGTTGACCGAGAACTGCGTGGCGTATTGCGCGGAGCAGGTGCTTGGGAAGACGAAGATCGACTATCAAGGCGTGGAAGTGGACCTGACGCCGCAGTGGAAGCGCATCTCGATGGTTGACGCGGTGAAGGAAGAGACCGGCGTGGACTTCTCAGCTGTGCACTCCGATGAAGAGGCGCATGCGCTGGCGAAGCAGCACAACGTGCAGGTGGAGAAGGCGTGGAAAGTTGGCCATATCCTGAATGCGTTCTTCGAGGAGTTCGTGGAGACCAAGCTGATCCAGCCGACGTTTATCACCGGGCATCCGGTGGAGATCTCTCCGCTGGCGAAGAAAAACCCGGAAGATCCGCGTTACACCGACCGTTTCGAGCTTTTCATCGTCGGCCGCGAGCATGCGAACGCGTTTACCGAGCTGAACGACCCGATCGACCAGCGCGAGCGTTTCGAGGCGCAGCTGGTGGAGAAGGAGCAAGGCAACGATGAAGCGCATGAGATGGATGAAGACTACATCCAGGCGCTGGAGTACGGCATGCCGCCGACGGGCGGTCTGGGCATTGGCATCGACCGCCTGGTGATGCTCCTGACCAACCAGCCGTCGATCCGCGACGTGCTGCTGTTCCCGCATATGCGACATATCTAAGAAGCGAAAGGACTTAGCCTGCGGGCTAAGTCCTTTTTTTGTGCTGAGGGAGTCGTGCCGAGGGAGTCGTGCCGAGGGAGTCGTGCCGAGGGAGTCGTGCCGAGGGAGTCGTGCCGAGTGGGAGTGTTGGAGTGTTGGAGGCAGCGAATTTCGGGTTTTTGCACAGATTGGGGGTATGTTTGTGGAGAATGGGTGATGAGTTTGCGCGGAAATGGGGATAAACGCTGTGAGTTTGTGGACAACACTGTGGGTAATGTGGATAAGTTGGGGATAACGAGACGTTTGGTGGATAACTTTTTTGCTGCACGGAAGCGGTGATTTGCAGAGAAAGCTTGAGAAACTAGGGATTTGCTCAGGGGGGATGCTGTAGTTGCAGGGTTTTGTTCTGGTTTGTTTGGCTGCACGAATTGTGGATAAGTGCTGGACATGTTAAGATGTTTCTTGTCGCCGCGACGTATAATCCGGTGCGAAACGGTTAAGAATGCTTTCTAGTGATGCAAAATCTTCTTGTTGACTTTCAGATAGGTTCTGTGTTACATTAGCTCTTGTCGCCGCGAGAGACATGCGGACGACGCGATTGATCCTTGAAAACTAAACGAGTGTTACAGAGATATGATTGCGAGTCAAGATACAAACTTTCTCAACTTCGGTTGAACAACTTTTATTGAGAGTTTGATCCTGGCTCAGGACGAACGCTGGCGGCGTGCCTAATACATGCAAGTCGAGCGGACTGATTCGGGGCTTGCTCCGAAGATGTTAGCGGCGGACGGGTGAGTAACACGTGGGCAACCTGCCCGACAGACCGGGATAACGCTTGGAAACGAGTGCTAATACCGGATAGGCTTCTCCTTCGCATGAGGGAGAAGAGAAAGAAGCTTTCGCTTCACTGTCGGATGGGCCCGCGGCGCATTAGCTAGTTGGTGAGGTAACGGCTCACCAAGGCGACGATGCGTAGCCGACCTGAGAGGGTGACCGGCCACACTGGGACTGAGACACGGCCCAGACTCCTACGGGAGGCAGCAGTAGGGAATCTTCCACAATGGGCGCAAGCCTGATGGAGCAACGCCGCGTGAATGATGAAGGCCTTCGGGTTGTAAAATTCTGTCTTCTGTGAAGAACAAGTGTGAGAAGAGAATGCTCACACCCTGACGGTAACAGAGGAGGAAGCCCCGGCTAACTACGTGCCAGCAGCCGCGGTAATACGTAGGGGGCAAGCGTTGTCCGGAATTACTGGGCGTAAAGCGCGCGCAGGCGGCCATTTGCGTCCGGGGTGAAAGCCCAAGGCTCAACCTTGGGATTGCCTTGGATACGGGATGGCTTGAGGATCGGAGAGGCAAGGGGAATTCCACGTGTAGCGGTGAAATGCGTAGAGATGTGGAGGAACACCTGTGGCGAAGGCGCCTTGCTGGCCGATTTCTGACGCTGAGGCGCGAAAGCGTGGGGAGCAAACAGGATTAGATACCCTGGTAGTCCACGCCGTAAACGATGAGTGCTAGGTGTTGGGGGGTACCACCCTCAGTGCCGAAGCTAACGCATTAAGCACTCCGCCTGGGGAGTACGGTCGCAAGACTGAAACTCAAAGGAATTGACGGGGGCCCGCACAAGCAGTGGAGCATGTGGTTTAATTCGAAGCAACGCGAAGAACCTTACCAAGACTTGACATCCCGCTGACCGGTTTAGAGATAGACCTTCCCTTCGGGGCAGCGGTGACAGGTGGTGCATGGTTGTCGTCAGCTCGTGTCGTGAGATGTTGGGTTAAGTCCCGCAACGAGCGCAACCCCTAAATTGTGTTGCCATCATTTAGTTGGGCACTCACAATTGACTGCCGGTGACAAACCGGAGGAAGGCGGGGATGACGTCAAATCATCATGCCCCTTATGTCTTGGGCTACACACGTGCTACAATGGGCGGTACAAAGGGTTGCGATGCCGCGAGGCGGAGCCAATCCCAAAAAGCCGCTCACAGTTCGGATTGCAGGCTGCAACTCGCCTGCATG
>NZ_CP021434.1:1720000-1725000 GCF_002162355.1 Tumebacillus avium
GACCGTCAGCCCATCGAGTCGCCGGGCTTCATCAAACACGCGCTGCAGACGCTCCGCCATCCGTCCCGCCGTGAAAGCGTGCTGCGTCTGATAGATCGGTTGACCATCGACGACAACCAAATACGAGTTCCCAAACACCCGACACACATCAGCCGTATGTTTGCGCACACAGTTCCCTCCTCACGCAGCCATTCATTACTTTACAGTAGTCAAACTGGCGAAATTTGGTGACTGATGTCACGCTTTGCCGAGTAAATGACTATCCTGTGAATGTCAAAGTGCTTTGTGATGGAGGTGCACCTTCTGAAATGGCCAAAAACAAGGCGGCAGTTGTCCCCGCCGGCGCGGAATTTATGGTCCGTGTCAACGATCAAAATGTCTACCAGTTGAAAGACAAGAAACGAGCGGAAAAGATGGCGGAGCGTCTGAACCGGATTTTTCAGGACGGAGACCGGGATTTGGATTTTCTGACCCCGTCGGTGATGGGGAAAGACGACAAGCTGTATTATGGGATCATTTGTCCAACCGTGCGGAAAAACAAGGGCCGAACCCATTTTCATAACCCGAAGCGCAAAGCGGTCGACCGCAATATGTACCCGCCGGTCGACTGGGTGGATTCGCCCGAACCTGACAAACAGACCGTCGTTTTCGAATTTGAAAGCACCGATACGAACGTGCCGTGGGTGACAGCTTTGGTGGTGACGAACCGGATTCGCCGTGCGATCGAGCTGCATTTTCCCGACGCTTCGGGGCGGCGCAAACATCCGCTGCGCTGTTATCTCCTGTATATCCCGCACAATCAAACGGACGCGATCGAGACGGTGATCGCCGACAAAGCATACTGCGCCGTCTACGCCCACCCCTGCCAAGGCCGCTCCGGCGGCACACACTCGCCGAAGTGTGAGGAACTCGGATATCGCCCGGAGAATATCTCCAACCCGTTCACCGCGTATTTTGAAGATGAAGATGAGTTTGAGATTCTGCACGGCTGCGACCTGACCTGCGCGATCACCCGTTCGAACGGCTGGTACACGAAATACAAAAACCATTTCCTGCGCGTCACCAACCTGAAAAACAACCGATCGGTCGTCGTGCGCGTCACCGATGAAGCGCCGCGCGGGCGCGGGGTGGAGCTGACCTATTGGGCCTGGCAGGCGATCGGCAAACCGACCGACCGCAACGCCGTGCGCATTGAGCTGTTAAAAAGTTGATCCGGGCATAGGCAAAGACACCCGCGGCGAGAAGCTGCCCGGGTGTCTTTTGTCGTGCGGATGGATTACGGGGTGACAGGCTGCAAGGTGCCTTTGTGATAACGGAAGGTCAGCGGTTTGGTCTTGCCTTTGTACCAGACATCGAATACCACCGTATTGCCCGCCCGGCGCGGCTGGATCGAGGAGGCGTCCAACTGGTCGTTGAGATTGGCTTCCTCGACGCGGCCGCCTTTGTAGCGGTAAAGCACGCTCACTTGCGGAGTGCCGCCTGTGGAGATCAGCTCCGGCGTTTTGTCCTGGTCGAGGTCCACTTCGATGATGTTCCCGGACGCGACGAGCAGGGGGCGGATCTCCTGGTTGACCAGATAGAAGTAGTTGGTCTCCTCCACATTGGCGCCAAACGTTCCGGCGATGCGCAACATCGGCACGCCTGCGCCCCACACCGTGCTGATGCTGATGTCGGTCAGGTCGAGCGATGTTTTGGTGCCGGTTTCGCCGAGCTCAAAGAGGGATTTCGGGGAGAGAAAAGCAGAATAGAAGTTTTGCTTGTCGCTCTTCTTGCTGTACAGCAGCACGATCCCCCGATTGGTCAGGCGGGTGCCTAAAAGTTTGTCTGCATCGGCCAGGTGGCTTAACGCTTTTTCCGGCGTTAACGGGAAGTTGGCGGCGGGCACGTTCACTTTGCGAATTTCGCGGGAAGTCTCTGCCGGTTTGAAGCTTAAGGTGACCGGCTTGGTGACCGTTTCGCTGACTTCGGTGGATGCGAGGAGCTCAGATGCTGCCATGCTGTTACCGCTCCCGAGGGCCAGACAGAACAGGGAGCAGAGCAGGAAGCAACGAGTGCTTTTTTTCAAGTTCATAGGGTACACCTCCTGATGTGACATCACGAGTATCCCCTTACAGGTCAGGCAAAAAACGCCCGGACAGTTTCCAGTTCCTTCTTGCGTCAGATGTGAGCGGGGCGGGCTGAATGATGCAGATTGGGCTTGAACTGAGGAGCTTGCATTTGATGGATTGCTGGTTTGTCGTTTTTTGTCGAAAAAAAGTGATTGTGCGGTGAGGTTGTCCGTGATATTATAAGTCCTGTCGCCGCGAGAGACACGCGGTGAACGAAATGAGAAACACCTGATGCAAGTCAACATGGAGAGATACCAAAGCGGCCAAATGGGGCGGACTGTAAATCCGTTGCGAAAGCTTCGAAGGTTCGAATCCTTCTCTCTCCACCATGTGAGCCATTAGCTCAGTTGGTAGAGCAACTGACTTTTAATCAGTGGGTCGAAGGTTCGAGTCCTTCATGGCTCACCACTGTTTTACAAAAAAATATGTGCCCATAGCTCAGCTGGATAGAGCGTTTGACTACGAATCAAAAGGCCGGGAGTTCGAATCTCTCTGGGCACGCCATTTTCACCTTGGGGGTATAGCTCAGTTGGTAGAGCACCTGCCTTGCAAGCAGGGGGTCAGCGGTTCGAATCCGCTTATCTCCACCATTGTTCCTCAATAGCTCAGTTGGTAGAGCGCCCGACTGTTAATCGGATGGTCACAGGTTCGAGTCCTGTTTGAGGAGCCAGATACGCCTTTTTAGCTCAGTAGGTAGAGCGCATCCATGGTAAGGATGAGGTCATCGGTTCGATTCCGGTAAAAGGCACCATTTTCATGGCTCGTTGGAGAAGCGGCTTAACTCACCGCCCTTTCAAGGCGGCATTCACGGGTTCGAATCCCGTACGAGTCACCATGGAGGTTTAGCTCAGCTGGGAGAGCATCTGCCTTACAAGCAGAGGGTCGGCGGTTCGATCCCGTCAACCTCCACCATTTTACTTGGAGCTGTGGTGTAGTGGCCTAACATGCCCGCCTGTCACGCGGGAGACCGCGGGTTCGAATCCCGTCAGCTCCGCCACTTTACTTTACAAATTCAATATGGCTCGGTAGCTCAGTCGGTAGAGCAGAGGACTGAAAATCCTCGTGTCGGCGGTTCGATTCCGTCCCGAGCCACCAACGTAAAGACCTGATCCTTGTGATCAGGTCTTTTTTTGTCTTCCGATCTTAGCGCAGTCCAGCGATTCTTTGAAAAATGGAGCTTGGGCAATTTGTGGCGTTGGCAGCCGCAGAATTTGTTTTCTTTTGTTCGAGCTGAAGGGTGGAGGCAAATGGCCGGACATGATAAGATAGCTCTTGTCGCCGCGAGAGATACGCGGTGATGAAAAAAGAAAAAGTTCCTGTTGACTTTTGAATAGCGAACGTGTTAATCTAGAAAACGTCGCCGCTGAGACATCGCGGTGGTAGCCCAACTAAGAACGCGACGTCCTGTCGCAACGTTGGACAATGTACATCCTGTACTTGATCCTTGAAAACTAAACGAGTGTTACAGAGAGATGACGCGAGTCAAGATACAAACTTTCTCAACTTCGGTTGAACAACTTTTATTGAGAGTTTGATCCTGGCTCAGGACGAACGCTGGCGGCGTGCCTAATACATGCAAGTCGAGCGGACTGATTCGGAGCTTGCTCCGAAGATGTTAGCGGCGGACGGGTGAGTAACACGTGGGCAACCTGCCCGACAGACCGGGATAACGCTTGGAAACGAGTGCTAATACCGGATAGGCTTCTCCTTCGCATGAGGGAGAAGAGAAAGAAGCTTTCGCTTCACTGTCGGATGGGCCCGCGGCGCATTAGCTAGTTGGTGAGGTAACGGCTCACCAAGGCGACGATGCGTAGCCGACCTGAGAGGGTGACCGGCCACACTGGGACTGAGACACGGCCCAGACTCCTACGGGAGGCAGCAGTAGGGAATCTTCCACAATGGGCGCAAGCCTGATGGAGCAACGCCGCGTGAATGATGAAGGCCTTCGGGTTGTAAAATTCTGTCTTCTGTGAAGAACAAGTGTGAGAAGAGAATGCTCACACCCTGACGGTAACAGAGGAGGAAGCCCCGGCTAACTACGTGCCAGCAGCCGCGGTAATACGTAGGGGGCAAGCGTTGTCCGGAATTACTGGGCGTAAAGCGCGCGCAGGCGGCCATTTGCGTCCGGGGTGAAAGCCCAAGGCTCAACCTTGGGATTGCCTTGGATACGGGATGGCTTGAGGATCGGAGAGGCAAGGGGAATTCCACGTGTAGCGGTGAAATGCGTAGAGATGTGGAGGAACACCTGTGGCGAAGGCGCCTTGCTGGCCGATTTCTGACGCTGAGGCGCGAAAGCGTGGGGAGCAAACAGGATTAGATACCCTGGTAGTCCACGCCGTAAACGATGAGTGCTAGGTGTTGGGGGGTACCACCCTCAGTGCCGAAGCTAACGCATTAAGCACTCCGCCTGGGGAGTACGGTCGCAAGACTGAAACTCAAAGGAATTGACGGGGGCCCGCACAAGCAGTGGAGCATGTGGTTTAATTCGAAGCAACGCGAAGAACCTTACCAAGACTTGACATCCCGCTGACCGGTTTAGAGATAGACCTTCCCTTCGGGGCAGCGGTGACAGGTGGTGCATGGTTGTCGTCAGCTCGTGTCGTGAGATGTTGGGTTAAGTCCCGCAACGAGCGCAACCCCTAAATTGTGTTGCCATCATTTAGTTGGGCACTCACAATTGACTGCCGGTGACAAACCGGAGGAAGGCGGGGATGACGTCAAATCATCATGCCCCTTATGTCTTGGGCTACACACGTGCTACAATGGGCGGTACAAAGGGTTGCGATGCCGCGAGGCGGAGCCAATCCCAAAAAGCCGCTCACAGTTCGGATTGCAGGCTGCAACTCGCCTGCATGAAGCTGGAATTGCTAGTAATCGCGGATCAGCATGCCG
>NZ_CP021434.1:1730000-1735000 GCF_002162355.1 Tumebacillus avium
TCGGAACTTTCGTCTCCGAAGTCGGGACCGGCGACCGGGATAAATTTCGCACAGAAGCGGTGATCGCGGCGTTCCGGGACGCTGTGGAGATCGGCAGGCGGCTGGGATTGTCGCCAGATGTGCTGCGCGACTTGTTCGAAAGCGTGTTGCGCGATGCAAAAACGGGAGAGGGGGAGTGAGTCGCATGACAAACATGACGGCATTGTCACTTCGCGGCGTAACGAAAACGACAGGGGCTTTTACGCTGGGCCCGATTGATCTGGAGATTGAAAAAGGGTACCGGGTCGCAGTCGTCGGGCCCAACGGTTCCGGGAAAACCACGCTGTTTCGCCTGCTGCAGAACCTGACCCGTCCGGACACGGGCGAGGTGAAGATTCTCGGGATGCTGCAGCCACGAGAGGAACTGCCGATCAAGCAAAAGATCGGGTATATGCCCGACGGCGTGTATGGATTTGAAGAGATGACGCCGGCAGAAGCGGCGGGTTTTATTAAGCACTGGTACCCGCGCTGGAGCGATCAGCGGTTCCGCGAGCTGTGTGGCACATTCGAGATCGATCCGGGGAAGAAGATCGCCCAGCTGTCAAAAGGCACGAAGCAGCGTGTGCTGTTCATCCTCGCCCTCGCCCGCGATCCGGAGCTGATCCTGCTCGATGAGCCGACGGCCAACCTCGATCCGTTTGTGGCGCGCACGATGATGGAAGAGATGTCGGCGGTGTTGGAAGACGGCGAGAAGACGGTGATTTTCGCGACACACGTGATGGAGGAAGTGCGGAAGTTCGCCGATTATGTGGTGTTTCTGTACAAGGGGAAAATGCTCGGCTATTTCGAAAAAGACGAGATCATGGACAGCTGGAAAGAGCTCTGGGTGGAAGGCACAGCCGAAGCGGTGGCAGAGCTGCCAGGCGTGGTGACAGCTGAGGGGCAAGGACCGGTGCGGGTGATCACGTCTTCGCGCCGAGACACCGAACGTGCGTTCCGGGAGTGGGATATCGCCATCCTGAAAGTGCACAATCTGGAGCTCGATGAGATTTTTGCGGGACTGATGAAAGAGTACGACCGGGGGAGGGGTTAACGATGTGGCAAGAAGCATGGAAACTGGTCGGGCATGATCTGAAACGGGCCTGGTGGAACTATCTGCTGATCTTGGGCATGTCGCTGTTTTTCGGCGGATGGACGGCGATGCTGCTGCGATCGCTTACGAGCGGGTATGCGTTTGATCCGTTTTTGCTCGACTTTTACTTCCTGGCGATCGTACCGGTCATCGGATGCCCTTGGTACACCAAGAAATACACCGAGCGGACGCATGATCAGTTGAAGTTTTACCGCACGCTGCCGATCTCCACGGGTGGCATCGTCTTGAGCCGGGTCCTGCTGGTGGTGCTGCGCGCGGTGCCGAATGGGGCTGTGCTGTTTGGCGCCTTGTACCTGTTATCGCCGGAGATGCAGGCGATGTTGAATCCGACCGAGTATCTGTGGTTTGCCCTGATCTGGTTTGGCTACGGGCTGACGCTGTCCTGCTGGTATCCGTACTGGGAATTAAATTCAGGCAGTTTAAAAAAGTTTTACTTGTACTCGGCTTGGTATGTCGTGTTGTGGATCATCCTCGGCCTGACGTACTGGCTGGCGCTTGATATGCATGTGGTGCAGACAGCGGTGGCATGGGCGCAAGGAAGCGGGTGGCTGTATGCGGCGCTGTCGGTCCTGCTCGGCGGGCTGGCCGCGATGTGGTGGTGGCGGCTGTCGAAGCGGAATTTGGAGAACAAGACATCATTTTAAAGATTCCGGGAGGGGAAGAAACATGATTGAAGTGCATGGGGTGACCAAGACATTTGGTGATTTTACGGCGGTGAAGGGGCTGACGTTCAGCGCAGGGCAAGGCGAAGTGGTTGGGATGCTCGGGGAAAACGGCGCGGGCAAAACGACGACGCTGCGCATGATCTCCACCGTGTTAAAACCAACGCAGGGCAGCATCACCGTAGGCGGCATGGATGCCGTTCGCCAGGCGGAGGAGGTGCGCAAGAAGGTCGGGATCCTGTTTGGTGGCGAGACCGGGCTGTATGACCGGCTGACGGCACGGGAGAACATCCGCTATTTTGGCAAATTGTACGGGCTGGAGCAGCAGGTGATCGCAGCGCGGACGGAGAGCCTGGCCAAGCGTTTCGATATGACTCGGTATCTCGATAAGCGCGTCGGCGGTTTTTCCAAAGGGATGAAGCAAAAGGTGGCGATCGCCCGCTCGCTGATCCACGACCCGAGCGTGGTGCTGTTCGATGAGCCGACGTCGGGCCTCGACATCACGTCGGCGAACGTGATTCGCCAGTTGCTTGGCGAGTTTAAGCAGGAAGGGCGCACGGTGATCTTCTCCTCGCACATCATGAGCGAAGTGGAGCGGCTGTGCGACCGCGTGGTGATCTTGCATCGCGGGGAGCTGCAATACAACGGAACTTTGGATGCGCTATATGAGCAGAGCGGGTCGAACGATCTCGACCGCATCTTTATGGAAATGGTGGGTGAGGGGCAATGAAGTTTGCACAAGTGTGGATCGTACTTCAGAAGGAAATCACCGATCTGCTGCGCGACCGGAAGACGTGGATGACATCCGTTCTGCTGCCGCTGCTGCTGATTCCGGCGCTGATGATCCTGGTGGTGAAGATGCAGGCGGGCACGGAGGAAGATGCGCGCAGCTACATTCCGATCGCGGTGATCGGGCAGCAGGCCGAGGTGGAGCGGGCGATCACCGCGTATGAAGGGATCGAAGTGCTGAAGCCGGCAGATCCCAAGCAGGCGCTGGCCGACGGCGATGTGCGGGCTGTCGTGGAGATCGATGAAGCGTTTGCGCAAAAAGTCGAGTCGAAGCAGCCGGCGAACGTGAACATTTTGTACAATCCGGCGGAGCAGAAGTCGGACATTGCGCAGGAAGTGCTGAAAGGGCTGCTCGACGGGCTGGAGCAGGAGATGATGGCGACCCGTCTGGCCGAGCTGAATCTGACGGCCGAAGCGGTAGAGCCGTTGCAGGTGCAGACGGTGGATGTGTCGACCGATGATCAGAAAGCTGGTTCGTTCCTCGGCTTTATCGTGCCGTTGTTGCTGATCGTGTCTTGTGTGACCGGGGCGATGCCGGCGGCGACCGACCTGATCGCCGGGGAAAAGGAGCGCGGGACGCTGGAAGCGCTGATGACCACGCCGGTGAACGGGACGGCGATTCTGACCGGGAAACTGATCACCACGTCGATGATGGCGTTTGTGTCGGCGATCGCGTCGACGATGGCGATGATGATCGCGGCCAAGATCATGCCGAGTGTGCTGGGAGATGAGTCTGGCGGCGGGATGGAGATGTCCTTGTCGTTTCTCTCGGCAGGGAATGTGGCTTTGCTTCTGGTGATGCTGTTGGGCCTTGCAGTGATGTTCTCGTCGTTGATGCTCTGCGTGTCGTCGCTGGCGAAGTCGTTTAAAGAAGCGCAGACATATCTGGCGCCGTTTATGATCGTGGCGATGGTACCGGTGTATGCGACGATGTTCCTGTCGCCGCAGGATGCGCCGCTGTACTATTACTTCCTGCCGGTGATCAACGCGACGATGATGGTGAAAGAGCTGCTGTACGGCGTCGTAGATTTCGCGCATATCGGCTATGTGCTTGGCAGCACGCTGGTCTTTGCGGCGGCGGCTGTGGTGCTGGCTTCGAAGCTGTTCCGTCGGGAAGGGCTGATTGTGAAAGGCTGATCGTGGAAAAAGTGGACTCGGTCTCGCTTGCGAGATCGGGTCTTTTTTGATGCTTGCGGGAGGAGGAGTGTGACGTTGTTTGTGTGGGGGGAGATTTGTTTGAGTTTGTTTCGGTGGCGAAATTGAGGTGTGCGGGCGGACGTGATAAGATAGTCCTTGTCGCCGCGAGAGACGCGGTGATGAAAAAAGAAAACTTACCAGTTGACTTTAGATTATCCGATATGGTAAGTTAATATGCGTCGCCTTGAGCGACAACGATTGATCCTTGAAAACTAAACGAGTGTTACAGAGATATGATTGCGAGTCAAGATACAAACTTTTTCAACTTTTATTGAGAGTTTGATCCTGGCTCAGGACGAACGCTGGCGGCGTGCCTAATACATGCAAGTCGAGCGGACTGATTCGGAGCTTGCTCCGATGATGTTAGCGGCGGACGGGTGAGTAACACGTGGGCAACCTGCCCGACAGACTGGGATAACGCTTGGAAACGAGTGCTAATACCGGATAGGCTTTTCCTTCGCATGAAGGAGAAGAGAAAGAAGCTTTCGCTTCACTGTCGGATGGGCCCGCGGCGCATTAGCTAGTTGGTGAGGTAACGGCTCACCAAGGCGACGATGCGTAGCCGACCTGAGAGGGTGACCGGCCACACTGGGACTGAGACACGGCCCAGACTCCTACGGGAGGCAGCAGTAGGGAATCTTCCACAATGGGCGCAAGCCTGATGGAGCAACGCCGCGTGAATGATGAAGGCCTTCGGGTTGTAAAATTCTGTCTTCTGTGAAGAACAAGTGTGAGAAGAGAATGCTCACACCCTGACGGTAACAGAGGAGGAAGCCCCGGCTAACTACGTGCCAGCAGCCGCGGTAATACGTAGGGGGCAAGCGTTGTCCGGAATCACTGGGCGTAAAGCGCGCGCAGGCGGCCATTTGCGTCCGGGGTGAAAGCCCAAGGCTCAACCTTGGGATTGCCTTGGATACGGGATGGCTTGAGGATCGGAGAGGCAAGGGGAATTCCACGTGTAGCGGTGAAATGCGTAGAGATGTGGAGGAACACCTGTGGCGAAGGCGCCTTGCTGGCCGATTTCTGACGCTGAGGCGCGAAAGCGTGGGGAGCAAACAGGATTAGATACCCTGGTAGTCCACGCCGTAAACGATGAGTGCTAGGTGTTGGGGGGTACCACCCTCAGTGCCGAAGCTAACGCATTAAGCACTCCGCCTGGGGAGTACGGTCGCAAGACTGAAACTCAAAGGAATTGACGGGGGCCCGCACAAGCAGTGGAG
>NZ_CP021434.1:1745000-1747500 GCF_002162355.1 Tumebacillus avium
GTCTTCATCCAGTTGGGCGCGCTCCGGACGGAACAGAGTGGTGCCTTTGATCTCACCCTGCACGGTGCGCTCGACCCGGATGATCGTCGTGTTGTCGCGGGAGAGGTCGAGAAACGCCGGGGAGTGGGTGGTGACCATCACCTGCCAGCTGTCCGTGTTCGGCAGGTCATACAAAACACGGCAGGCTCCGCGGACGGCGCTGGGGTGCAGGCAGAGTTCAGGCTCGTCCAATAGCAGCACATGCGGGCGCTCGGCAAGCTGCTCAGGCGTCTTTTTGCTGCGCGATTTCGGTTTGCCAAAGCCCTGTTCGGAGATATAGCGCAAGGCAGCCCATAACAAAGTGCGGCGTGCGCCGCTGCCTTGGCGGTCGATCGTGCTTTGGTAGCCGTCTTGGGGTCCCATCAGCAGTTGGGGGGCTTTGAAGAACTGAATCGCTTTTTCCAGATCTTCTTCCGGGCGGGCATCGAAGCGGATCGCATAGTCGGGAAACACCTGCGAGATGATCTCGTTCACGCCCGCTTCCACTTCGGCGATGCGGGGGCGGGACTGGTCGACGATCAGCTTTTGCACCTCGGCGAGCTTGTCGAGGACAAGCCCGTAATCGGTCGCTTGGATACGCTCGTTGAGGACGGAAAGCAGCAGGGCGAGGATTTTGTCAGACTGCTCTTTGGGGTGGGTGAACGCATCGACCCGGTGCGGCTGGGGGCGGCGGGAGTTGGCGACGTTGGCGGCACCCCAAGGCACTTGCTCGTCCCAGGCGCCTTTTTCTACATCATACCCTTGGCGGATCGGGTCGCCGATGTCGTGCCAAATCCATCTTTCGCGGACAAGCATCTCATGAGTCGACGGGTCGGTGTGAATCCAGCGCTGGCCGGGCAGGTCATTGTAGATGATCGTGTGCAGCTCGATCTCAGGCAGGGCGTCCGGCCGGACCTCCCCATTCGGAAAATCATCTCGGGTCAGCTTGCCCGCTTGGGAGCCTTCCGACATGACGACTTCGTAGGCGCGGAGGATCGAGCTTTTGCCAGCGTTGTTGGGGCCGACGAGCACGACGATGTCATCGAGTTCGATTTCGACAGGCGTTTGGCCGATACAGCGGAAGTTTTTGATGGTCAGCTTGCTGAGACGGGGGCGTTGCATAGGAAGGCACCTCCAGAAGTGGTTGTTTAGTAACCAGTCTGGACAAAATGCGGATAGAAAAGTCCGAGAATGCGCTTTGAGTTTTACGACATTGGGCAGGATAATGAAGATAGGAAACAAAAAACGAAGGTCGTCCGCGCTGATTTCAACAGTCGGCGAAATTTGTTCTCCAATCTGCCATAATGATGAAAAGTGGAGTTGTGACAAGCCATCCAACCATGATATATTATCTCTTGTCGCCGCGAGACATGCGGTGGTAGCCCAACTAAGAACGCGACGTCCTGTCGCAACGTTGGACAATGTACATCCTGTACTTGATCCTTGAAAACTAAACGAGTGTTACAGAGAGATGACGCGAGTCAGAGATACAAACTTTTTCAACTTTTATTGAGAGTTTGATCCTGGCTCAGGACGAACGCTGGCGGCGTGCCTAATACATGCAAGTCGAGCGGACTGATTCGGAGCTTGCTCCGAAGATGTTAGCGGCGGACGGGTGAGTAACACGTGGGCAACCTGCCCGACAGACCGGGATAACGCTTGGAAACGAGTGCTAATACCGGATAGGCTTCACCTTCGCATGAGGGAGAAGTGAAAGAAGCTTTCGCTTCACTGTCGGATGGGCCCGCGGCGCATTAGCTAGTTGGTGAGGTAACGGCTCACCAAGGCGACGATGCGTAGCCGACCTGAGAGGGTGACCGGCCACACTGGGACTGAGACACGGCCCAGACTCCTACGGGAGGCAGCAGTAGGGAATCTTCCACAATGGGCGCAAGCCTGATGGAGCAACGCCGCGTGAATGATGAAGGCCTTCGGGTTGTAAAATTCTGTCTTCTGTGAAGAACAAGTGTGAGAAGAGAATGCTCACACCCTGACGGTAACAGAGGAGGAAGCCCCGGCTAACTACGTGCCAGCAGCCGCGGTAATACGTAGGGGGCAAGCGTTGTCCGGAATCACTGGGCGTAAAGCGCGCGCAGGCGGCCATTTGCGTCCGGGGTGAAAGCCCAAGGCTCAACCTTGGGATTGCCTTGGATACGGGATGGCTTGAGGATCGGAGAGGCAAGGGGAATTCCACGTGTAGCGGTGAAATGCGTAGAGATGTGGAGGAACACCTGTGGCGAAGGCGCCTTGCTGGCCGATTTCTGACGCTGAGGCGCGAAAGCGTGGGGAGCAAACAGGATTAGATACCCTGGTAGTCCACGCCGTAAACGATGAGTGCTAGGTGTTGGGGGGTACCACCCTCAGTGCCGAAGCTAACGCATTAAGCACTCCGCCTGGGGAGTACGGTCGCAAGACTGAAACTCAAAGGAATTGACGGGGGCCCGCACAAGCAGTGGAGCATGTGGTTTAATTCGAAGCAACG
>NZ_CP021434.1:1752500-1822500 GCF_002162355.1 Tumebacillus avium
CAAAACGCGATCATGGTCGGCGACCGCAAATCGGACATTACCGCCGGAAGAGCGAATAATCTTTTTACGGTCGGGTGTGATTTTGGTTTTGCCGGGCAGAATGAGTTAGTGGAGGCCGACGTGGTCATCCAGCGTTTCCCTGATCTTTTGTCAAAGGTCAAATAAGGTCAAGATAATCAAAGATAGTCAAAGAAAGTCCAACCAGACCCTCAGAATTGCCTGAAAAACAGACTTGGGAATCGGTGAGGGTCTGCATATAATAAAGACAAAAGGTCAATATTAGTCAAAGTCAAACCTTCGAACCAGAGGAGGGGGGATCTCCGGCACCATGCGCAACATCTCTGACATCATTGAACAGCATATTAAGAAAATTATGTCCGGCGGCGGCAGCGGGATCTGTGAGATCAAGCGCAGCGAACTCGCCGACATGTTCAATTGTGTGCCCTCCCAAATCAACTACGTGATTTCCACACGCTTCACCATAGAAAAGGGATATGTCGTCGAATCGAAGCGCGGCGGCGGCGGTTTCATCCGCATCACCAAGGTCGGTCTTGAACTCAATCATACGTTGCACCGCGTCATCCTTGATCTGATGGGCAGTTCGGTCACCGCCAAGGAAGCGGAGGGCATGATCCAGCGCCTGCACGATGAAGGGGTGTTAAACCCCCGCGAAGCCCGCGTGATGCGCTCCGTGGTCTGCACCGACATTTTGGCGCTCACGCCCGCCATCCGCGACCAGATCCGCGCCAACTATCTGTCGGCGATGCTGGTCGCACTGCTCAAAGGATAAGCGCAGAAGGAGGAATACCGATGCTCTGTCAGCGTTGTCAACAACGGGACTCTACGGTTCATTTTACGAAGATTCTCAATGGAGAAAAGAGCGAGATCCATCTATGCGAAACGTGTGCCCGCGAAAACGGCGAGTTCATGATGAAGCCCGGCGAAAACTTTTCCTTTCACAATCTGCTCAGCGGATTGTTGGGATTTGAAAACGGGGGCGCCTTTGGTCAAATGTCGGGTGTGCAGAAGCCGCAGATCACCCGCTGCAACACCTGCGGCCTCAGCTACCAGCAGTTTGCCGAACTGGGCCGCTTCGGCTGCGCAGACTGCTACAGCAGTTTTGGCCCGCGCTTAGAACCGCTGCTCCGCCGCATCCACGGCGGCGCGACCACCCACACCGGGAAAGTGCCGCACCGCACCGGCGGGATCATCAAGCAGCGCAAACAGATTGAGACGCTCCGCAGCGAACTCCAGCAGAAGATCCAGATGGAACAGTTTGAAGAAGCCGCGACGCTCCGCGACCGGATTCGCGAACTGGAACAACTAAGCGAAGCAGGAGGGAACTAAAGGATGCCGATTCAAGATTTTGTGCACGACACCAGCCGCTGGATGAACGACGAAGGCCCGCACTCGGACATCGTCATCTCCACCCGCATCCGCCTTGCCCGCAACCTGATCGAACATCCGTTCCCGATGCTGCAAAGCGAGCACCAAGCCGATGAAGTGATCGAGCGGGTCCGCTCGGCGATCGAAAGCGACACGTTTGCCGAACAGGGCGGGGGGCGCTTCGAACTGATCCAGCTCGACACGATCACCGACCTCGACCTGAAGACGCTGGAGGAGAAATACCTCATCTCCAGCACGATGGTCGATCATGCTGCGCGTGGCGCTGCGGCGATTCGCGAAGATGAGCTGGTCTCGATCATGATCAATGAAGAAGACCATTTGCGCCTGCAAGTGCTGATGCCGGGCCTGCAGCTCGCCGAGGCGTGGGAGACGGCCAACCGGGTCGACGACCTGCTCGAAGCCAAGCTGAATTACGCGTTCGACGAACGCTTCGGCTACCTCACCGCCTGCCCGACCAACGTCGGCACCGGCATCCGCGCCTCGGTCATGCTCCACTTGCCAGCCCTTGTCGCCACTGGCCAGATCAACCGTGTGCTCTCCGCGCTCGGTCAGGTCGGACTGGTCGTGCGCGGCGTGCATGGCGAAGGGACGGAAGCGATCGGCAACCTCTTTCAGCTGTCCAACCAGATCACGCTTGGCGTGCCGGAAGAGGAAGTGATCCACAGCCTCGAATCGGTGGCGCAAAAGATCATCGAGCACGAGACGCAAGCCCGCACCTATCTCCTGCAGGAGAGCCGTGAGGACATCGAAGACCGCATCGCCCGCTCCTTTGGCATCCTCGCCTACGCGAGACGTTTGTCTGCCAAAGAGACGATGCAGCGCCTGTCTGACATTCGCCTCGGCATCGACCTTGGCGTGATCAAAGGCATGTCGAAAAACATTCTCAAAGAGCTGATGGTGATGACCCAGCCCGCCTTTTTGCAAAAAAAATCGGGGGTGGCGTTAGCGCCCGGCGAGCGCGATTTTCGCCGGGCCGAACTGGTCCGCGACAAGCTTCGCAGCGGAGCAGGTCATATCTGATCCCGGCTTTTGAATAAACTCAAATACCGCTTGGAGGTGGATTCCTATGATGTTTGGACGTTTTACGGAGCGAGCGCAAAAAGTGCTCGCCTTGGCACAGGAAGAAGCAAGCCGTCTCGGTCATTCCGGAGTAGGCACCGAGCACATTCTGCTCGGCCTCGTTCGCGAAGGGGAAGGCATCGCGGCAAAAGCGTTGGTGTCGCTTGGCCTCTCCAGCGATAAGATCCAAAAAGAAGTGGAAAAGATCATCGGCCGCGGTCCGGGCCAATCGGCCGGCATGGCCTACACCCCGCGCGCGAAAAAAGTGATCGAACTCTCGATCGACGAAGCGCGCAAGCTCGGCCACAACTATGTTGGCACCGAGCACATCCTGCTTGGCCTGATCCGTGAAGGCGAAGGCGTGGCAGCCCGCGTGCTCGCCAACCTCGGCGTCTCGCTGAACAAAGCCCGCCAGCAAGTCTTGCAGCTGCTCGGCGGCGACACGCACGAAGGGCATCAGGAGAACCCGCAGTCGGCGAACACCCCGACCCTCGACGGTCTGGCCCGCGACCTGACCCAGATGGCGCGCGATCAAAAACTGGACCCGGTCATCGGCCGCTCCAACGAGATCGAACGCGTCATCCAGGTCCTGTCCCGCCGCACGAAAAACAACCCGGTGCTGATCGGCGAACCGGGCGTTGGTAAAACTGCCATCGCTGAAGGCCTCGCCCAAAAAATCGTCGACAACGAGATCCCGGAGACCCTGCGCAACAAGCGCGTGATGGTGCTCGACATGGGCACCGTGGTCGCCGGCACGAAATATCGCGGCGAGTTCGAAGACCGCTTGAAAAAGATCATGGATGAGATCCGCGCGGCGGGCAACATCATCCTCTTCATCGACGAGTTGCACACCTTGATCGGTGCCGGCGGCGCAGAAGGCGCGATCGACGCGTCGAACATCCTGAAGCCTGCCCTCGCCCGCGGCGAACTGCAGTGCATCGGCGCGACCACGCTTGACGAATACCGCAAGCACATCGAGAAAGACGCGGCGCTGGAACGCCGTTTCCAGCCGATCACCGTCGACCAGCCGAACAAGGAAGAAGCGATCCTGATCCTGCACGGCCTGCGCGACCGCTATGAAGCGCATCACCGCGTGAAGATCCTCGACGAAGCGATCGATGCGGCCGTCAAGCTGTCCGACCGCTACATCACCGACCGCTTCCTGCCGGACAAAGCGATCGACCTGATCGACGAAGCGGCATCCCGCGTGCGCCTGCGCACCTACACCCAGCCGCCGAACCTCAAGGAGCTGGAAGAAAAGCTCGAAGACATCCGCTCCGAGAAAGAGTCGGCCGTCCAGTCGCAGGAATTTGAAAAAGCAGCCTCGCTGCGCGACACCGAGCAGAAGATCCGCGAAGAGCTGGAAAGCCGCAAGCAAGAGTGGCAGTCCAACCAAGTGAAAAAAGACTCCGAAGTCACCGCCGAAGACATCGCCGACATCGTCGCTTCCTGGACCGGCGTCCCGGTCAAGAAACTGGAAGCGGAAGAGTCGGAGCGCCTGCTTAAGATGGAAGAGATCCTGCATGAGCGCGTCATCGGCCAGGATGAAGCGGTCAAATCGATCTCCCGCTCGATCCGCCGCGCCCGCGCCGGCCTGAAAGATCCGAAGCGTCCGATCGGCTCCTTCATCTTCCTCGGCCCGACCGGCGTCGGTAAAACCGAGCTGGCGAAGTCCTTGGCAGACGTCATGTTTGGCGACGAAAATGCCATCGTGCGCATTGACATGTCCGAGTACGGCGAGCGTCATTCCACCGCGCGTCTGGTCGGAGCGCCTCCGGGCTATGTCGGCTACGAAGAAGGCGGCCAACTCACCGAGAAGATCCGCCGCAAGCCGTACTCCGTCGTGCTGTTCGATGAAATCGAAAAAGCGCATCCGGAAGTGTTCAACGTGCTTCTGCAAGTCCTCGATGACGGCCGCCTGACCGACTCCAAAGGCCGCACCGTCGACTTCCGCAACACGGTGATCATCATGACGTCCAACGTCGGGGCTGCCGCAATCAAGAAAGGCGGCGCGCTGGGCTTCACCGCCAACAAAGAAGCCAACTACGTCGACATGAAGGACCGCGTGATGGAAGAGCTGAAAAAGCAGTTCCGTCCGGAGTTCCTCAACCGGATCGACGACACGATCGTCTTCCACCAGCTGGAAGAGATCCACATCAAAGAGATCGTGACCCTGATGAGCGACGAACTGCGCCGCCGCCTGCGCGAGAACGACATCCACTTCGACCTCACGGATGAGGCGAAGGCATTCCTCGCGAAGGAAGGCTATGACCCGCAGTACGGCGCCCGCCCGCTGAAGCGTGCGATTCAGCGCCACATCGAAGACCAGCTGTCGGAAGCACTGCTCTCCGGCGCGGTCAAAAAAGGCGACAGCGTGCTGATCGATGCGACAGAAGGCCGCCTGGAAGTGAAAAACCAAGGGGCTGCACCTGCAGCACCGACCACCGTTTAATTCTTGAACAGGAGACCCGGTTTCGTGGATCACGCAACCGGGTCTTTTTTGCTGAGATCTGACAAGAACTGCCCTTGTTGATTCAAACTCTTTCCTATATGATGAAGATTGGAACCTTTTTGTAGGACATCTCAGAATGGGGACAATTATGGCAAAGTATAAATCAAAATTTGTGTGCCAAGACTGTGGATATGAAAGTCCCAAATGGATGGGCAAATGTCCGGGATGCGGTCAGTGGAATACGATGGCCGAAGAAGTTGTGAGCAAGCCAACTGCGCAGGTCGGCTCGCAAATCTTGCAGCAGTCCGAGCCTGCCATTGCACATAAGATCACCGAGATCAACACGGTGAACGAAGCGCGCACGCACAGCGGCCTGGTCGAATTTGACCGCGTGCTGGGCGGCGGTGTCGTCAAAGGATCGCTGGTGCTTGTCGGCGGCGACCCGGGGATCGGGAAATCGACCTTGCTGCTGCAAACGTCGAACTCGATCGCCGCGCGCGGCAACAAAGTGCTGTACGTATCGGGCGAGGAATCGGCGAAGCAGATCAAGTTGCGCGCAGACCGTCTGGAAGCATTGTCCGACAATCTGTACATTTTGCCGGAGACCGATCTGGAGCGGGTCGAGCAGCACATCAAGCTGCTCAATCCCGATTTTCTGATCGTCGACTCCATTCAGACCGTATACCGTCCCGGCCTGCAATCGGCGCCTGGCAGCGTCGGGCAGGTCCGCGAGTGCACCGCATTTTTGCTGCGCATTGCCAAGTCGCTCGATATCGCCACCTTTATCGTTGGTCACGTCACCAAAGAAGGCGCGATCGCAGGTCCGCGAATGCTGGAGCATATGGTCGACGCCGTGCTGTACTTTGAAGGCGAGCGTCACCACACCTACCGCATCTTGCGGGCGGTGAAAAACCGCTTTGGCTCGACCAACGAGATCGGGATTTTCGAGATGCGGGAAAAAGGGTTGGAGGAAGTGCACAACCCGTCCGAACTGTTTCTGTCCGAACGTCCGCACGGCGTCGCAGGCTCCTGCGTCATCGCCAGCATGGAGGGCACGCGCCCGGTGCTGGTCGAGATCCAGGCGCTGGTCACGCCTTCCAGCTACGGCAACCCGCGCCGCATGGCGACGGGGCTGGATCACAACCGCGTCAGCCTGATCATGGCGGTGCTGGAGAAGCGGATGGGGTTATACCTGCAGTCGCAGGATGCATATGTCAACGTGGCAGGCGGCGTTCGTCTCGATGAACCGGCTGTCGACCTCGGCATCGCTTTGGCGCTCGGATCTTCGTTCCGGGAGAAAGCGATGGGGCCGACCGACTGTTTTATCGGCGAAGTGGGACTCACCGGCGAAGTGCGCGGCGTATCGCGCATCGAGCAGCGGGTCCGGGAAGCGATGAAGCTCGGGTTCACCCGGGTGATCGTGCCGACGAAGAACCTGCGCGGCTGGCAGCCCCCGGCCGACATTCAAGTGATTGGTGTTGAGACGGTACAGGAGGCGTTCCAAGTAGCTTTAGGGGGATGACAGGGATGAGAGAAGATTTGAAAAAAGAAAACCTGATCAACAAAATCCTCCGCTTCATCGCACCTGGCACCCCGCTGCGGGACGGCTTGGAAAACGTGCTGCGGGCGAAGACGGGGGCTTTGATTGTGATCGGCAGTTCTCCACAGGTGATGGAGATCGTCGACGGCGGGTTTTCGATCAACTGCGAGTTTTCTTCGGCCGGCATGTATGAGCTGGCCAAGATGGACGGAGCGATCATTCTGTCCGATGACGGCAAGCGGATTCTGTATGCGAACACGCAGCTCAATCCCGACCCGTCGATCCCGTCTTTCGAGACGGGGACGCGCCATCGCACAGCGGAGCGCGTGGCGAAGCAGACCGGCCAACTGGTCGTCTGCATCTCCCAGCGCCGCGATGTGATCACGCTGTACCAGTCGAATTTCCGCTATACGCTGAAGGACATCGGCGTGATTTTGACCAAAGCCAATCAGGCGATCAACACGCTGGAGAAGTACAAATCGGTGCTTGATCAGGCGATGACCAACTTGTCGGCCTTGGAGTTTGAAGAGCTGGTCACCTTGCATGAAGTGGCGCTCGTCATTCAGCGCATCGAAATGGTCTTGCGCATCAAGTCGGAAATTCGCCGCTATATCACCGAATTGGGCACCGAAGGGCGACTTATTTCGATGCAGCTCGAAGAATTGGTCTCGAAAGTGGATGAAGAAGCGTATCTATTGGTGAAGGACTATTGCCGCGACCTCGATGTGACGCCGCACCACATTTTGCAGGAGCTGCACGCGCTCAATTCGGATGACTTGCTGGAAAGCAACATGCTGGTGAGAGTTTTGGGCTACTCGGGGAACATTAACATTACCGAAGAGCCTGTCTCCTCGCGCGGATACCGGATTTTGAACAAAATTCCGCGCCTCCCGCAGCCGGTCATCGAAAATTTGGTGGAAACCTTCAACGCTCTGCCACGTATTTTAACTGCGAGCATCGAAGAGCTCGATGATGTCGAAGGCATCGGCGAAGTCCGGGCCCGCGCCATCAAAGAAGGGCTCAAACGCATTTCCGAACAGGTCTTTATCGATCGGCACATCTAACCTGTCGGAGAGGGAGGTACGTACCTATATGCTAGTACGTCGCGCATTACCGAGCATGTTTACCGTCGGGAACTTATTTTTAGGTATTATATCGATTATCGTCGCATTCCAAGGCAACTTCGACTGGGCAGCGCTGCTGGTGATCATCGGCATGCTGCTCGACGGTCTTGACGGCCGGGTCGCAAGGATGCTCAACGCACAAAGCGAATTTGGCAAAGAACTCGACTCTTTGTCGGACGTGATTTCGTTTGGTGTGGCGCCTGCTTTTATCATGTACGGAGTGGTGCTGCACGAGATGGGCTGGGTCGGCACGGTGATCACCGCCGTGTTCCCGATCTGCGGGGCGCTGCGCCTGGCGCGTTTCAACGTCGCCACCGGTTCGCCGAACTACTTCATCGGCCTGCCGATCACCGCTGCCGGCGGTGTGCTGGCTACGCTGGCGCTCTACCATGACCTGCTGCCGGCGCCAAACATCACGCTGCCCTTGTTCATGGTGTTCCTCGCCTACCTGATGGTCTCGAACGTCAAGTACCCCAACTTCAAGAAAGTCGGGATTCCGAGATCAGCCTATTACATCGTGCCGCTGATTCTCTTGATCGTGTTGACCACCTTCATGTTCTGGCCGCAATACGTGAACCGGCTGATCTTCCTGCCGCTTGCTTTCTACGCGCTGTACGGCGTGTTAAAAAAAAACGGTAAGAAAAAATCCCGAAAAACGGAAGTTGTGGAAGATCCGTACGAAACGATAGCGAAGTAAAAATTACCTGCCGGAAAAGCCGCTTGGGGATGAAACCCCGGCGGCTTTTCTGCGTATGTATTGGGTACGGACACTTGTGCAATGCTGCAATCCACGTTGCATTCGACACAATGTGACTTTTTGTTGACGAATCATGTCTGACTGTGATAGTATAGATCATTTAAAATTGACTGTCCGGTTCGAGTGTGCTATGCTGGACTATGAACTCATCAAAGACGTCATCGGACGTCTTCTTTTCTTAAACCACGTTTTGACTGCCGTTTCATTGTCTATAATGCAAGATATGGAGGTGACATTCCTGTGTTAAAACGCATTGTGCATTTGTTTTTCGCCGTTATCGGGATTGTGCTGGGATACCAGTTTGCACCGGATTTGTTCAGTCTGATCTCACTTGACATCAATCCGTTTGTACATCCGATTTTCGGAGCCGTGTTAGGCGGTTCGCTGTTCATTCTGGCGACGAGCTGGATCGTTGATTATACGGTGAGTTTGATCAAATGGTTCGAAGAGAAGATGATCAAAACTCCGTTCCCCGACGTGATCGCCGGAGCGTTCGGGATGGTTCTCGGTCTTATCATTGCCTACCTGATGGCTCCGGCCATCGCGCTGATTCCGGTCGTCGGCAGCGTCGTGCAATTTTTCGCAAGCGTGCTGCTGGCTTACATGGGCTACCGCTTCTTCTTCACCAAACGCGAAGACCTGATGAACTTCTTCCCCGGCCGTCTGGGCGGCAAGGAGAAGGCCAAGGGTGAAGAGAAGCACCGTCCGGGCGAAGCGAAGATTCTCGATACGAGCGTCATCATCGACGGGCGCATCGCCGACATCGTGAAAACGGAATTCCTTGACGGCGTGCTCGTCATCCCGTCCTTTGTGCTGGAGGAGCTGCAGCATATCGCCGACTCGTCCGATGTGCTCAAGCGCAACCGCGGCCGCCGCGGGCTGGACATCCTGAACAAGATCCAGAAGGAATTGAAGATCAAAGTTCAGGTGATGGAGATCGACTTCGAAGAGATTCAGGAAGTCGATTCCAAGCTGGTGCGCCTCGCCAAGCAGATCAACGGGAAAGTCGTCACCAACGACTTCAACCTGAACAAAGTCTGTGAGCTGCAAGGCGTTGGCGTTCTGAACATCAACGATCTCGCCAACGCGGTGAAGCCGGTCGTGCTGCCGGGCGAAGAGATTTTTGTGCAAGTGATCAAAGACGGCAAGGAGCACAACCAAGGGGTCGGCTACCTCGATGACGGCACGATGATCGTCGTCGAAGGCGGACGCGATTTTATCGGCACCCGCCTCGAAGTGCTGGTCACCTCGGTGCTGCAGACCTCTGCCGGCCGGATGATTTTTGCCAAGCCGAAAATGCTTGAGCGTGCCTTGTAACATCGAAGCGCCGTACCCTCGTGGTGCGGCGCTTTTTCCTGATTGGAGTCGTGATTGAAAGAGGGGAATGACCTGTGCATACAGAAGTGATTGTAGTCGCAGCCGGCAGCGGTTCGCGCATGGGCAGCGACATCAAAAAACAATACCTGCCGCTGGCAGGGGCGCCGATCTTGATCCGCACCTTGCAGGCATTGGCCGAATGTTCGTCCGTTGATCGGATGGTATTGGTCGTCTCGGAAGATGATAGGGAGTATGTACATACGCTTTGCCAAGAACATCAGATGATGAAAATCGGCGCGATCGTCGCCGGGGGCCGGGAGCGACAAGACTCGGTGCGCCGGGGACTGGCCGCTTTGGATGAAAAAACGGAGCTGGTTGCCGTCCACGATGCGGCGCGTCCGCTCGTCACGATGGAAGAAGTGGAAGCCGTGCTGGCCGCTGCCCGAACCAAAGGGGCGGCGACGCTTGGCGTGCCGGTCAAAGACACGATCAAGCGGGTCGCAGAGGGTCTGGTCCAAGAGACCTTGCCGCGCAGCGAGCTGTTTGCGGTGCATACCCCGCAGGCGTTTCACCGCAGGGTCTTGGAAGACGCGCACCAGCGTTCGCTGGAAGTTGGCGGTCTGGGCACCGATGACGCCTCGCTCGTCGAATGGGCGGGCGTGCCGGTCACGATGGTTGAAGGGCGATATACGAATTTGAAAATTACCACGCCGGACGATCTGGTGATCGCCGAAGCGTTATGGAAATTGAAAGGGGAAAGAGTGCGATGATGCGAGTGGGCATGGGATATGACGTGCATCAGCTGGTCGAAGGACGCGACCTGATCCTGGGCGGTGTGCTGATTCCACACGAGAAAGGGCTGCTCGGGCATTCCGATGCTGATGTTCTTTTGCATGCGATCAAAGACGCGCTGCTCGGCGCGATTGCAGAAGGCGATATCGGCAAGCATTTTCCGGACACGGATGAGCGTTTCAAAGGGGCGGACTCGCTCAAACTGCTCACCCACGTCTGGAGCATGGTCAAAGAGCGCGGCTACGTGCTGGCCAACCTCGACTGCGTCATCATGGCGGAGCGTCCGAAACTGCGCCCGTACATCGATGAAATGCGCGGCGTGATCGCCCGCGAGCTGGAAGCGGAACTGGGGCAGGTCAACGTCAAAGCGACGACGACCGAAAAACTCGGCTTTGTCGGCCGCGAAGAAGGCATGGCCGCACAAGCGGTGGTGCTTCTCGTCAAACAATCCTAACTTTGGTACAATACTTGGGTACGCTGGGAAGAATCTATTTTTCATGGGGGTCCTGAAAATGACGGTACGTTTACGTTATGCACCAAGTCCGACCGGACATTTACATATCGGCGGCGCGCGCACCGCGCTGTTCAACTATCTGTTTGCCAAGAAACACGGCGGCACTTACATCCTGCGCATCGAGGACACCGACCAGGCGCGCAACAAAGAAAACGCGGAGCAAGGCTTCATGGAAGGCTTCCGCTGGCTCGGCCTGAACTGGAATGAAGGCCCGCAGGTGGGCGGCGAATACGGCCCGTACTCCTGCATGGAGCGCCTCGACATCTACCAGCAGCACACCGATCAGCTGCTGGCCAGCGGTCAGGCGTACTATTGCTACTGCACCGAGGCCGAACTGGAAGCGGAGCGCGAAGAGCTGGCGGCGAAAGGCGAACTGCCGCGCTACCTCGGCAAATGCCGCCATCTGACGGCGGAAGACCGCGCCAAGCATGAGAGCGAAGGGCGCAAGCGGACGATCCGTTTCCGCGTGCCGGAAGACAAGGTCTACTCTTTTAATGACATGATCCGCGGCACGGTGGAATTCGAATCGAACGGCATCGGCGATTTTGTTATCGTCAAATCGGACGGCATCCCGACCTATAACTTTGCTGTCACCATCGACGATGCGCTGATGCAGATCTCCCATGTCGCGCGCGGCGAAGAGCATCTCTCCAACACCCCGCGTCAATTGATGATCTATGAAGCGTTTGGCTGGCCGCAGCCGCTGTTTGCGCACCTGCCGCTGATCCTGAACGAAACGGGCAAGAAGCTGTCCAAGCGCGACGAGTCGATCGTCCAGTTTATCGAGCAGTACGCAGAGCTTGGCTACCTGCCGGAAGCGATCAACAACTTCCTCGCGCTGCTCGGCTGGTCCCCGACCGTCGAACAGGAGATCTTCTCGCTGGAAGAGCTGGTTGAACAGTTTTCCTTTGACCGCGTGTCCAAGTCCGGAGCGATTTTTGACAAGGACAAGCTGGCGTGGATGAATGGCCAGTACATCAAATCGGCCGACCTCGACCGCATCGTCGATCTCGCCGCTCCGTTCCTGCAGTCGGCCGGCCGCATCGGCGCCGAGTATGACCGCGCCTGGGTCTCGCAGCTCGTTGCTTTGTACAAAGACGGCATGCTGGCCGTTTCGGAAATCGTGCCTTTGTCGGAGCTGTTCTTCACCGATGGAGTTGCATACGATGAAGAAGCAAAAGCAGTTTTGGCGGAAGAGACCGCGCCCCTCGTGCTGAAAGCATTCCGCGACAAGGTGCTGGCGCTGAGCGAATTCACCGCCGAAACGATCCAAGCCGCGCTGAAAGAAGTGCAAAAAGAGACCGGCATCAAAGGCAAAGGGCTGTTCATGCCGACCCGCGTGGCGGCGACCGGCCAGCTGCACGGCCGCGATCTCAACCAGACCCTGGCGTTGCTGGGCCGGGAAAAAGTGGCCGAGCGCATCGGAAAGTTGATTGAACTGTAAGCTTTTGTTAGGATAGAGAGACAATCCAAGATGTGCAGATCGTAAAGATCATGCGCAAGGAAGAAGTAAAGAAGCACGACCTGACAGAGAGCACCGCCGCGAAGCATTTCGGCACGCGGGTGAGAGCGGTTGCGAGGAGACGGCTTTTTGAATGCGCCTTGCGGTTTGCGGGAGGAAATGCCCGACGGATCACCTCCGTTATCAGGTGCAGAAGCGGGTGCTTTTGATCGTAAAAGCATCAAGCAGAGTGGAACCACGGTGATTCGACCGTCTCTGTCTATTGGCAGAGGCGGTTTTTTATTTGGGGAGGAGTGGATGTAAATGTTGGGACGGATGCGGGAAGATATCCAAGTCATTTTTGACCGTGACCCGGCGGCACGCTCCACATTGGAAGTGGTGTTGACCTACTCGGGCCTGCATGCCTTGTGGGCGTATCGTGTTTCGAATTGGCTGTGGAGAGCGAATCTGCGGACTCTGGCGCGACTGAACTCGCAACTGGCGCGCTGGGTGACCGGGATTGAGATCCATCCGGGGGCGACGATCGGACGCCGCCTGTTCATCGACCATGGGATGGGTGTGGTGATCGGGGAGACGGCGGAGATCGGCAATGACTGCACCTTGTACCAAGGCGTTACCCTCGGCGGCACAGGCAAAGAAAAAGGCAAGCGCCATCCGACCTTGGGCGACAACGTGCTGATCGCCTCGGGCGCGAAAGTGCTGGGGTCGTTTACGATCGGCGCGGGCTCGAAAGTCGGCGCGGGCTCGGTCGTGCTGCGCGAAGTGCCGCCAAACTCGACGGTGGTGGGGATTCCCGGCAAAGTGGTGATTCAGGACGGACGCCGCGTGGATGATATGGAGCAGTGCAACCTGCCCGACCCGGTCGCAGAGCAGATCAAACAGTTGCAGCAGCAGATTGATGACTTGAAGAACGAATTGGAAACACTACGTACACAAGAAGGGGGAGTGCGCGATGTCAATGTCAATACAGGTATATAACTCACTGACTCGCCAGAAAGAGCTTTTTCAAAGCATAGAGCCGGGCAAAGTCAAAATGTATGTCTGCGGCCCGACCGTCTATAACTATTTTCATATTGGCAACGCGCGGCCGTTCGTTGTCTTCGATATGATCCGCCGTTATTTTGAATATAAAGGCTATGAAGTCAACTATGTGCAGAACTTTACCGATGTTGATGATAAGATCATCAAGCGCGGTCACGAAGAAGGCCTGACCCCGCAGGAAGTGGCCGACAAGTATATCGACAGCTATTTTGCCGATGCGGACGCCTTGCATGTGCGCCGCGCCACCGCTCATCCGCGAGTGACCGAAGAGATGCGCGAGATCATCGAGTTTATCGAGGATCTGATCCAGCGCGGCCATGCCTATGAGTCGCAGGGCGACGTCTATTTTGACACGACGACGTTCGAAGGGTACGGCAAGCTGTCCGGCCAGACGCTGGAGAATCTGATCGCCGGCGCCCGCGTCGAAGTGAGCGATCTCAAGCGCAACCAGACCGATTTTGCGCTCTGGAAATCGGCCAAAGCCGGCGAGATCGCTTGGGATTCCCCGTGGGGACCGGGTCGTCCGGGCTGGCACATCGAGTGCTCGGCGATGAGCATGAAGTATCTCGGCGAGCAGATCGACATTCACGGCGGCGGTGTCGACCTGACCTTCCCGCACCATGAGAACGAGCTGGCGCAGACCGAGGCTTGCACGCACAAGCCGTTTGCCACCTATTGGATGCACAACGCGTTTGTGAACCTCGGCAATGAAAAAATGTCCAAGTCGACCGGCAATTTCCTGACCGCCCGCGACCTGCTGCAAAAATATGACGGGACGGTGCTGCGCTTCCTGCTGCTCTCCGCGCATTACCGCAACCCGGTCAATTTTTCCGAAGAGCTGGCGGAGAATGCCAAAGCGGGCTATGAGCGGATCACGACGGCGCTCTTGAACTTGAAACACCGATTAGAGAGCGCGCCTGCGGGTCATGCTGATACTGTAGACGCTGACAAATACCGCACGGCATTTGAAGCGGCGATGAACGATGACTTCAACTCTGCCGATGCGATCACGGCGATTTTTGACCTCGTGTCGGATGCCAATGTGTATTTGCGCAGTGAGCAGGTGGAACAAGGGGCGCTGCAGGCGTACCTGCAGCTGATCGAAGAGTTCCTCGATGTGCTGGCTTTGGGTCCGGCAGATGAAGACGCCGGGCTGGACGCACAGGTGGAAGCGTTGATTCAAGAGCGCAACGACGCCCGCAAGTCGAAAAATTGGGGCCGGGCCGACGAGATCCGCGATGAGCTGACCGCGATGGGCATCGTGCTGGAAGACACGCCGCAGGGCGTACGCTGGAGACGGAAGTGAGACCATGGCAGAAGAAGTGACGGAAACGACAGAAGCAACAGGCGTGCAGGGGCTGTTTAACACAGCGGCCAAACCGGTCAAGAAGCCGCACGAGATGACCGGCCTCGCCCTCGCCTACATGGGGGATGCGGTCTGGGAGATCATCATCCGTGAGCATCTCTTGCAAAAAGGCGAGATGAAGCCGGACCGCCTGCACAAATTCGCAACCAAATTTGTCAAAGCCAAAGCGCAGTCGGATGTGCTGCACATGCTGCTGCCGGGCTTGAGCGAAGAAGAATTGTCGATCGTCAAGCGCGGGCGCAATGCCAAGTCGGGCTCCACGCCGAAAAACGGCAGCCTGATCGACTATCGCCACGCGACCGGATTTGAGAGCCTGATGGGCTATCTTTATCTGCGCGGCGAGTATGCGCGCCTGCACGAGCTGGCCGGCGCTGCGATTCAATGGCTTTTGGATGAGACGAACCAACCAACATAGACACTAACCGAAAAGGGATGAATCCATATGAGAAAAAACACGAGAGATAAAGCACCGCGCGGACGCAAAGGGCCGGGCGCAGCAGACCGCAGAGGACCGGGGGCAGGACGCACCGGCGGCGGAGACCGCAAAGGACCTGGCGCAGAGCGCAAAGGCCCGATGGCAGACCGCCGCGGACCGGCTGCAGACCGCGACCGTGAGCGTGAACGCGTAGTTCGTCCGGAACGCATCGAGCGCGACCAAGTGTCGTTTGAAGGCGGCAACGAGCAGGTCGAAGGGCGCCATCCGGTGATGGAAGCGCTGCGTGCGGGGCGTGAGATCAACAAGATCCTCGTCGCAGAAGGCGCGCAAGGCTCGATCACCGAGCTGCTTGGCAAAGCACGTTCGAAAAACATCATCATCCAGACCGTTCCGCGCACCAAGCTTGACCAGATCTCCGAAGGGCGCAACCACCAGGGGATCATCGCCTACATCGCGGCGAAAGAGTATGTGGAACTCGATGTGATCGTGCAGGCGGCAAACAACTCGCCGCGTCCGGGCCTGATCGTCGTGCTCGACGAGATCGAAGACCCGCACAACCTCGGCTCGATCCTGCGTACGGCAGACGGGGTTGGCGCGCACGGCGTGATCATTCCGAAGCGCCGCGCCGTTCCGCTGACAGCAACGGTGGCCAAAGCATCGGCCGGCGCGATCGAACATGTGCCGGTGGCGCGCGTCGCCAACATCTCGCAGACGATCGAGCAGCTGAAAAAAGACGGCTACTGGGTGGTCGGCACCGACGTGGACGGCGAAAACATGTACCATCAAGTCGAGATGACCGGCCCGACCGTGCTGGTGATCGGCAACGAAGGCAAAGGGCTTGGCGAAGTGGTCAAAAAGCGCTGCGACTATCTGGTGCGCCTGCCGATGGTCGGTCAAGTGCAATCGCTCAATGCCGGCGTGGCGACCGGCATCCTGCTGTACGAAGTGCTTCGTCAGCGCGGCGAAAAGAAGTAGTTGGCTGAACTCTCATGCGTGAAGTCCTGATTGTTGACGGGTACAACATCATCGGCGACTGGCCGGAGCTTCGCGATTTGAAATACGAACGTCTCGAAGCGGCGCGTGACAAGCTGGTCGATGACCTCAAAGAGTACAAGGCGTTCACCGGGCGCGAGGTGATCATCGTGTTTGATGCGCACCTCGCCTCAGGCGGACAGACCGAAGAGGTGATCTCCGGCATCAAGATCCTCTATTCCAAGCACGAGGAGACGGCCGACGAGCTGATCGAGCGGCTGGTGTACGAGCTCCTGCGCGAGAAAGTCAGAATGCATATCTACGTGGCGACCGGCGACTACGTGGAGCAGCAAGTCACCTTCGGGGGAGGAGCGCTGCGCATCACAGCGCGCGAACTGAAGACGGACGTGAAGAACGCCAAACGCCAGATTCGGGAAAACGTGGAGAAAAGAAACAATACCAGAAACGTCATCGACGATCATCTTTCCCCGCAAGTGCGGGAGATGTTCGAGAAATGGCGCAGAGGATAGACCGTCGAAGCCAAAAACTTCCGGCGGTTTTTTCTTTGTTCAAAATTTGTTCAAATATTGGAGGAGGAAATGACGGAAGTTAGCAATTGACCCTGCTAGATTACATAAAGTATAATGAGTTCATCATTGGCGCTACGCCTCATAGTCGGAGGGATGAGAGTTGACAAGCATTCCTACAGGTCAAGTGCAGCATGAACTTGAAGCGATGTCTGATGAAGACTTGGTCGAACTTGTGCGACAGGGCGATGACGAAGCGCTTGAACATTTGATCCATAAATACAAAAACTTCGTACGGGCCAAGGCCCGCTCCTATTTTCTGATCGGCGCGGACCGCGAGGACATCGTGCAGGAAGGCATGATCGGCTTATACAAGTCGATTCGCGACTTCCGCGATGACAAGCTGGCTTCCTTCAAGGCTTTTGCTGAACTGTGCATCACCCGTCAGATCATCACAGCGATCAAGACGGCGACGCGTCAGAAGCACATTCCTTTGAATTCTTACGTTTCCTTGGACAAGCCGATCTACGATGAAGATTCGGATCGTACGCTGCTCGATGTGATCTGCGGCTCCCGTGTCACCGACCCGGAAGAGCTGATCATCAACCAGGAAGAGTTTGATGACATCGAGGTGCGAATGGGCGAGATATTGAGCGACTTGGAGCGCAAGGTCCTGATGCTCTACCTCGACGGACGATCCTATCAGGAGATCGCCGTCGATCTGAAGCGCCATGTCAAGTCGATCGACAACGCACTGCAGCGGGTGAAACGCAAGCTGGAACGCTATTTGGAAATTCGGGACGTTATTTGAGAAGAAGAGGCGGGCCGTTTCACAGCCCGTCTTTTTTTGTTGCCCGCATTTTTCCGCCGTTTAACGGTGGTCAATGTTGTCAATCCTAGTATCAAGGCAGTTCGGTTGACATCAACTATGCGTTGTGCTAAATTTATATGGGTATCCATGAGAATGGACAAGTTTTGATATTTAGAGCATCCAGCTAGGAGGTGTCATAGATGCGAGTTAACGTGACCCTGGCTTGCACCGATTGCAAGCAACGCAACTACATCACCAAAAAGAATAAGAAGAACAACCCCGACCGCATCGAGTTGAAGAAGTTTTGCAAGTTCTGCAACACTCATACTGCGCACCGTGAAACTCGCTAATGGTGCCCTTTTTTAAGGGGGAAATCACACATGGCTAGTTCTAGTTCTGTTGCAGGTGAACAAAAGCAGTCCCGCCCGGGTTTTTTCAAGCGTTCGACCCAGTTTTTCAAGGACGCTTGGGGCGAGCTGAAGCGCGTTCGCTGGCCTAACCGCAAGGAGCTTACAAGCTACACTTTGGTGGTTATGGGAACGTGTATTTTCATCATCCTCCTGGTCTTTGGTTTTGACCTCGGGATCAGCTACCTGCTCGAGTTGATGGGGCTGGGAGCGTAACAAGACACAGTAACTTTTCACCAAACAAGGGGGGAAGGGCATCCTGCCCTCGCGTACATGGAACAATTGGAGAAACGCTGGTATGTCGTGCATACCTACTCTGGTTACGAAAACAAGGTGAAGACCAACCTTGAAAAGCGCGTGCATTCGATGGAGATGGAAGACAAGATTTTCCGTGTCCTCGTCCCTGTGGAAGAGGAGACGGAGATCAAAAACGGCAAGAAGAAATCGGTTATGCGCAAGGTCTTCCCGGGCTACGTGCTCGTTGAGATGATCATGACCGACGATTCTTGGTATGTCGTGCGCAACACACCAGGTGTAACAGGCTTTGTCGGGTCCGCTGGGGCTGGTTCCAAGCCGACTCCTCTGTTGCCGTCTGAAGTCAAGACCATCCTTAAGTCTATGGGTGTGGATGAGACTCGCAAAAAGGTGGATTATACCCTCAAAGAAGCCGTTCGTATCGTCGAAGGGCCGTTTGCAAACTTTGTGGGTTCGATCGAGGAGATCCAAGAGGACAAGCAGAAGCTCAAAGTTCTGGTCTCTATGTTCGGACGCGAAACCCCACTTGAGCTTGACTTCGAACAGGTGGAGAAGTTATAATCTTGTCTGGTATTGCGTTGGTCTGTGATCTCACCCATCATGGGCCAATTTTAGTGGGAGGGCTTGTCCCGTTGACCACATCTTGTGAAGAAGGAGGTGGACGTAGTGGCTAAAAAAGTTACCAAAATCGTGAAGCTGCAAATTCCGGCAGCAAAGGCCACCCCTGCTCCGCCGGTAGGTCCGGCGCTTGGTCAGGCTGGGGTAAACATCATGGGCTTCTGCAAAGAGTTCAACGCTCGTACCGCTGAACAGGCAGGCCTGATTATCCCGGTTGTCATCACGGTTTATGAAGACCGTTCCTTTACTTTCGAAACGAAGACTCCGCCGGCAGCTGTTCTGCTCAAAAAAGCAGCAGGCATCGAGTCCGGTTCCGGCGAACCGAACAAGAAGAAAGTTGCAACTGTTAAGCGTGACAAGGTTCGCGAAATCGCTGAATCCAAAATGGTTGACCTCAACGCTGCGAATGTGGAATCCGCAATGCGTATGGTTGAAGGCACCGCACGCTCTATGGGCATCGTAATCGAAGACTAATCACTTGAATTAGCTTCGTTTCTTCGTCGGGTTGGCGGGTCTCTGCCAACCCTTATTCGTGGGAGGTTACTTTGTACCGTCATTACCACATAAGGAGGAAAGATCAATGGCAAAAGTAGGCAAGAAATATGCTGAAGCTGTAAAGCTCGTTGATCGCGATACTCAGTACGACGTGGCTGAGGCGATCGAGCTCGTAAAGAAGACCGCTGTTGCAAAGTTCGACGAAACTGTCGAAGTTGCTTTCCGTCTGGGCGTTGACCCGAAGAAAGCTGACCAGGCAATCCGCGGTGCGGTTGTTCTGCCGCATGGCACCGGTAAAGTATCTCGCGTACTCGTGTTCGCGAAAGGTGACAAGGCGAAAGAAGCAGAAGCTGCAGGCGCAGATTTCGTTGGCGATGAAGACATGATCAACAAGATCAACCAAGGCTGGTTCGATTTCGACGCTGTCGTCGCAACTCCGGACATGATGGCTTCGGTTGGTAAACTCGGCCGCGTTCTTGGTCCGAAGGGTCTCATGCCGAACCCGAAGACCGGTACCGTTACGTTCGACGTGACCAAGGCTGTTAATGAGATCAAAGCTGGTAAGATCGAATACCGCGTTGACCGTGCTGGTAACATCCATGCACCGATCGGCAAAGTTTCCTTCGAATCTGACAAGCTGATCGAGAACCTCAACACGCTGGTTGATACCCTTCAAAAAGCGAAGCCGGCTTCCGCGAAAGGCCAGTACATGCGCAACGTTACCGTGTCCTCCACCATGGGCCCGGGCGTGAAGATCAACCTGCAATAATTTAACACAAAGAATCGAATGCAATATGCTTTGACTTTCGCGGTCAAGCATGATAATATAGCTTCTGTTGCGAAGTGAATAACAACGAACCGCAGACAGCAGGTGTCGAGGCAACTCGACTTAATGTCCTGCCGAGGTCAAGAAGTGATAACCTTTAACTAGGTAACTTATGCCCTCGTAGACTGTCTGCGGGGGTTTTCTTCTTGATCAAAGAAGCACACAGGAGGTGTAACGAATGGGAATCCGTGAGGAAAAAGTAACTCTCGTCAATGAGATTGCTGAGAAGCTTCAGAACTCCAAGTCCACGATCATCGCTGACTACCGCGGTCTGACCGTGGCGGAAGCGACCGAACTGCGTAAGCGTCTGCGCGAAGCAGGTATCGAGTTCCGCGTTCTGAAGAACACCATGACCCGTCGTGCTGCTGAACAAGTCAACTTGGGCGAAGTCAACCAATACCTGACCGGCCCGAACGCAATCGCGTTCTCCAATGACGATGTTGTAGCACCGGCTAAAATCCTCAACACTTTCGCGAAAGAGCACAAAGCTCTGGAACTGAAAGCTGGTATCGTTGAGGGCAAGGTGATTGGCCTTGAAGAAGTAACGGCTCTGGCAGAACTGCCGAACCGCGAAGGTCTGCTTTCCATGCTGCTTAGCGTCCTTCAAGCTCCGATGCGCAACCTGGCATACGCTGTATCTCAGATTGCTGACCAGAAAGAGCAAGCGTAACTTTTACGCACAAACAACTACACTTACACCATTTCTAGGAGGTCTCTCTAATGTCTAAAGAACAAATCATTGAAGCCATTAAAGGCATGTCCGTTCTCGAACTGAACGACCTGGTAAAAGCAATCGAAGAAGAATTCGGCGTAACCGCTGCAGCTCCGATGGTTATGGCTGGCGGCGCAGCTGGCGGCGCGGTTGCTGAAGAGCAATCCGAATTCGACGTAATCCTGACCTCTGCTGGCGCTTCCAAGATCAACGTAATCAAAGTTGTTCGCGAAATCACCGGCCTGGGCCTGAAAGAAGCAAAAGAAATCGTTGACAACGCTCCGAAAGCTCTGAAAGAAAAGATCTCCAAAGAAGAAGCTGACGGCATCAAAGCTAAGCTTGAAGAAGCTGGCGCAGCTGTTGAAGTTAAGTAATTGCCCTTACGGCGATAAGAAGCACCTTGCCTCGTTGCAGGGTGCTTTTTTTATGAAGTTTTCCCACTACTAGATAATGAAGGAATTGGGCAAAGTATACATTGGGAGGTGTGTTCGTGGGCGATCATTATTTTACCAACCAGCCAAATGTGGAACACGACATCCGCACCATCCGCGTCACCTTGCGCGGTTTCAACCTCACGTTTTGGACGGACGCCGGCGTTTTTTCCAAAGGAGGCGTCGACTTCGGCAGCCAGCTCTTAATTGAAACGATGCAGATTCCGGAGGGGGCGAAAGTTCTCGATGTCGGCTGCGGCTACGGACCGATCGGGATCACCGCCGCACTCCTCGCCGGAAGCGGAGATGTCACGCTGGTCGATGTCAACGAACGTGCAGTGGAACTGGCGCAGAAAAATATCGAGCAGAACTTGGCGCCGGGTGCGAAGGCAATCGTCAGCGATCGTTTTGAAAAAGTGGCCGGTGAGAAATTTGATGTGATCTTGACCAATCCGCCGATTCGCGCCGGCAAAGCGGTGGTGCACTCGATCTTTGAACGGGCGCCCGAACATCTCACCGAGACTGGCGAGCTGTGGGTGGTCATTCAAAAGAAGCAAGGCGCGCCGTCTGCGAAGAAAAAGCTCGAAGAGCTGTTCGACAGCGTGGAGGATGTCGCTCGGGACGCCGGGTTTCGGATTTTCCGCTGTCAAGGGGTTTTGCAGAATTGATGCGGAAAGTAAGAAGCTTCTAGGTTGACACTGTTTTTCCATTGTAGTATAGTTATGAAATGCATACTGCCAAATTGCCCCCATGCGCAGTTTTTCACGAATCTGTACGTGTTTAGGGAATGATTTGTGAATAATTCGCAGGTATTTTGGTAACGACTAAATATTACGTGGTTTTTCGAAATGTGTTTACATAACGTATCGCATTTTATTTTTTTGGGTGCGAGCGAGTGTGTGGATCAAAGGTATGAGGGGTGACAGATTTGAAGGGACAACTCGTGCAATACGGCAAAAGGCAGCGTAGAACTTATGCGCGTCTGGAAGAAGTATTGGAACTGCCGAATCTGATCGAGATTCAGCAAAAGTCCTACCAGAACTTCCTCGATGAGGGACTGCGGGAAATGTTCCAAGACATCTCGCCGATCTCTGACTTTACGGGCAACCTTTTGCTGGAGTTTGTAGACTACAGCCTGGGTGATCCGAAGTATTCGGTCGACGAATCGAAGGAGCGCGACGTTACATACGCTGCACCGCTGCGTGTCAAAGTGCGTCTTATTAACCGGGAAACTGGGGAAGTCAAAGAGCAGGAAGTCTTTATGGGTGATTTCCCGCTGATGACCGAGACCGGCACGTTCATCATCAACGGCGCCGAGCGCGTCATCGTTTCTCAGTTGGTTCGTTCCCCAAGCGTCTACTTCAATACCAAGATTGATAAAAACGGGAAGAAGGCGTATACCGCTACTGTCATCCCGAACCGCGGTGCTTGGCTGGAGTTGGAGACGGACGCGAAGGACATCATTTACGTACGGATCGACCGGACACGGAAAATCCCTGTGACGGTGCTTTTGCGTGCGCTTGGTTTCTCCACTGACGCGGAGATCTTGAACCTGCTGGGCGAAGATGAATATCTGCGCAACACGCTGGACAAGGACAACACGGAGAACTCTGAGAAGGCCTTGCTTGAAATCTATGAGCGCCTTCGTCCGGGTGAACCGCCGACGTTGGATAATGCCCGCAACTTGCTGATTTCCCGCTTCTTCGATCCGAAGCGCTACGACTTGGCAAATGTCGGCCGCTACAAGATCAACAAGAAGTTACATATTAAGAACCGTTTGCTCGGTCAGCGTCTCGCAGAGACCCTTGTTGACCAGAACACCGGGGAGATCATCGCAGAAGCAGGTCAGGTCCTCGACCGCCGCCTGCTCGACAAGGTCCTCCCGTGGCTTGAAGGCGATATCAACCATGTTGAGTACAAGTCCACTTCCGGCGTCGTGCAGGAAGAGATGATCAACGTGCAAGAGATCCGCATCTTCTCTCCGCGCGAAGACGGCAAGGTGATCAAGGTCATCGGCAACGCAAACATCGACAAGAACGTCAAGCACGTAACGCCGGCTGACATTCTGGCGTCGATCTCCTATTTCATCAACCTGCTGCATGGCGTTGGCTCCACCGACGACATCGACCACTTGGGGAACCGCCGTCTGCGTTCGGTTGGCGAATTGCTCACCAACCAGTTCCGCATCGGTCTTTCCCGTATGGAGCGCGTCGTTCGCGAGCGCATGTCGATCCAGGACGCGAATGCGATCACGCCGCAAGCGTTGATCAACATTCGTCCGGTGATCGCCGCGATCAAGGAGTTCTTTGGCTCCTCGCAGCTGTCCCAGTTCATGGATCAGACCAACCCGCTGGCAGAACTCACGCACAAGCGCCGTCTGTCCGCACTTGGTCCGGGCGGTTTGACGCGTGAACGCGCAGGCTTCGAAGTTCGTGACGTCCATCACTCTCACTACGGCCGGATGTGCCCGATCGAGACCCCGGAAGGTCCGAACATCGGTTTGATCAACTACCTCTCCACCTATGCGCGCATCAACGAGTACGGTTTTATCGAAACGCCGTACCGCCGCGTAGATCCGGAGACCCTCCAAGTCACCGACCAGATCGACTATCTGACTGCTGACGAAGAGGACAACTATGTCATTGCGCAGGCGAACATCGGTCTCGATGAAACGGGCAAGATCGTTGACGATCAGGTTATCGTCCGCTTCAAAGAGGAGACGCTGCTGCTCGCTCCGGAGCGCGTCGACTACATGGACGTTTCGCCGAAGCAGGTCGTATCGGTCGCAACCGCGTGTATCCCGTTCCTCGAGAACGACGACGCGAACCGCGCGCTGATGGGATCGAACATGCAACGTCAGGCCGTTCCTTTGCTCAAGCCGCATGCGCCGTTCGTCGGCACCGGCATGGAGCACAAGGCGGCGAAAGACTCCGGTTCGACCGTTGTCTCCAAGCATAACGGCATCGCCGAGCGCGTGTCAGCCAACGAAGTGTGGATCCGCGAGCAGAAAGAGATCGACGGCAGACTCGTCAATGGCGACCTGCATAAATATAAACTCCTTAAATTCACCCGTTCCAACCAAGGCACCTGCATCAACCAGCGTCCGATCGTGGAAGCTGGCGAGCAGATCAAGAAGGGCCAGATCATCGCGGACGGTCCGGCGACCGATTCTGGTGAACTCGCGCTTGGCAAGAACGTTATCGTCGCGTTTATGACCTGGGAAGGTTACAACTACGAGGATGCGATCTTGCTGTCTGAGAAGCTGGTGAAGGAAGACGTGTACACCTCGCTGCATATCGAGGAGTACGAAGCGGAAGCCCGCGACACCAAGCTCGGGCCGGAAGAGATCACCCGCGACATCCCGAACGTCGGCGATGAAGCGCTGAAGAACCTCGACGAGCGCGGCATCATCCGCGTCGGCGCTGAGATCGAAGCGGGCGACATCCTGGTCGGGAAAGTAACGCCGAAGGGCGTGACCGAACTGACTGCGGAAGAACGACTGCTGCACGCGATCTTCGGCGAAAAGGCGCGCGAAGTGCGCGACACCTCGCTGCGCGTTCCGCACGGCGGCGCCGGCATCATCGTCGACGTCAAAGTCTTCACCCGCGACAACGGCGACGAACTGCCGCCGGGCGTCAACCAGCTGGTGCGCGTCTACATCGCGCAAAAGCGGAAGATCTCCGAAGGTGACAAGATGGCAGGCCGCCACGGTAACAAAGGTGTCGTGGCCCGCATCATGGCAGAAGAAGACATGCCGTTCCTGTCGGACGGCACGCCGGTACAGGTTGTACTGAACCCGCTGGGCGTACCGTCTCGGATGAACATCGGTCAGGTCCTCGAGACCCACTTGGGGATGGCTGCCCGTTACCTCGGCATCTCCGTCGCGACTCCGGTCTTTGACGGCGCCCGCGAATCGGACGTGTTCGACACGCTTGAAGAAGCAGGACTCCCGCGCGACGGCAAACAGGTGCTCTACGACGGCCGCACCGGCGAACCGTTTGAGAACCGCGTCACCGTCGGCTGTGTATACATGCTGAAGCTTCACCACTTGGTCGATGACAAGATTCATGCCCGCTCCACCGGCCCGTACTCCCTCGTCACTCAGCAGCCGCTGGGCGGTAAGGCGCAGTTCGGCGGTCAGCGCTTCGGTGAGATGGAGGTATGGGCGCTGGAAGCATACGGCGCTGCATACACCCTGCAAGAGATCCTCACCGTCAAGTCTGACGATGTGGTCGGCCGCGTGAAGACATATGAAGCGATCGTCAAAGGGGAAAACGTTCCGGAACCGGGCGTGCCCGAATCGTTCAAAGTGTTGATCAAGGAGCTTCAGTCCCTCGGTATGGATGTGAAGATCCTCTCGGAAGATGAGCAAGAGATCGTGATGCGTGAAAGCGACGAAGATGATGATTCGGGTGAGAAGCTCAACCTGAATCTGTCCGCTCGAGAAGTCGCTGACGAGTAAGAACGGAAAGGGAGGTAGGCCCCTTGTTGGACGTCAACAACTTTGAGTACATGAAGATCGGGTTGGCATCCCCGGAAAAGATCCGCTCGTGGTCGCACGGGGAAGTCAAGAAACCTGAGACGATCAACTACCGGACCCTCAAGCCTGAAAAAGAAGGTCTGTTCTGCGAAAAAATCTTCGGACCAACCCGCGACTGGGAATGTCATTGCGGCAAGTACAAGCGCGTTCGCTATAAAGGCGTCGTTTGTGACCGCTGCGGTGTAGAAGTCACGCGTGCAAAAGTCCGTCGGGAGCGTATGGGGCACATTGAACTTGCTGCCCCGGTCTCCCATATCTGGTACTTCAAAGGCATCCCGAGCCGCATGGGTCTCGTGCTGGACATGAGCCCGCGCTCGCTCGAGGAAGTCATCTACTTCGCATCCTACGTGGTAACCTCCGCAGGCGACACGCCGCTTGAATACAAGCAGTTGCTCTCCGAGAAGGAATACCGTTCGTACCGCGAAAAATACGGCTATGCTTTCGAAGCCGGCATGGGCGCTGAAGCGATCAAAAAGCTGCTGCTCCAAGTCGAAGTCGAAAAAGAAGTCGTGCAGCTCAAGGAAGAGCTGAAGTCTGCACAAGGCCAGCGCCGCAACCGTGCGATCAAGCGTCTGGAAGTCATGGAAGCGTTCCGCACCTCGACCAACGCGCCGTCTTGGATGATCCTCGACGTGCTCCCGGTCATCCCGCCGGAACTGCGCCCGATGGTGCAGCTCGACGGCGGCCGCTTCGCGACGTCCGACTTGAACGACCTGTACCGCCGCGTGATCAACCGGAACAACCGTCTCAAGCGTCTGCTTGACCTCGGCGCTCCGGACATCATCGTGCAAAACGAGAAGCGCATGCTGCAGGAAGCTGTAGACGCGCTGATCGACAACGGCCGCCGCGGCCGTCCGGTAACGGGCCCGGGCAACCGTCCGCTCAAATCCCTTTCGCACATGCTGAAAGGGAAGCAAGGCCGCTTCCGTCAAAACCTGCTCGGGAAGCGCGTCGACTACTCTGGCCGTTCCGTTATCGTAGTAGGTCCGCACCTGCGCATGTATCAGTGCGGTCTGCCGAAAGAAATGGCGCTCGAGCTGTTCAAGCCGTTCGTCATGAAGGAACTCGTCGCCAAAGGCCTCGCGCACAACATCAAGAGCGCGAAGCGCAAAGTGGAGCGCGTCTCGGCGGAAGTGTGGGATGTGCTGGAAGAGGTCATCAAGGAACATCCGGTGCTCCTCAACCGCGCACCAACCTTGCACCGTCTGGGCATCCAGGCGTTCGAACCGACGCTGGTCGAAGGTCGCGCGATCAAGCTCCATCCGCTCGTATGTACGGCGTATAACGCCGACTTTGACGGCGACCAGATGGCAGTCCACGTTCCGCTGTCTGCAGAAGCACAAGCGGAAGCGCGTCTCCTGATGCTGGCAGCACACAACATCCTCAACCCGAAAGACGGCAAACCGGTCGTCACTCCGACGCAGGACATGGTTCTCGGCTCGTACTACCTGACCATGGACCGCGTAGGCGAACCGGGCGAAGGACGTGTGTTCCACTCGACGACAGAAGCGCTGCTCGCTTACGATATGGGTCAAGTCTCGCTGCACACGCGGATCATCATTCCGGCGAAAGTGCTCGGCAAGACCTCCTTTACCGAACAGCAGCAAAATGCGTACCTGATCACCACTCCGGGCAAGATCATCTTCAACGAGATTTTCCCGGCTGACTTCCCGTTCATCAACTCCGCGAAGCAGGAAAACCTGCTCAAAGGGACACCTGATATGTTCTTCATCTATGACAAGTCGTCCGACTTCCGCGCAGCAGCTGCTGCTGTGGAACCGCAGTCGGCTGTCGTCAAAGGCTACATCGGGCAGATCATCGCGGAATGTTTCCGCCGTTACGGCACGACGATCACTTCGGAGACGCTCGACAAGATCAAAGCGATGGCGTTTAAATACTCGACCAGAGCCGGGATCACCATCTCCGTTGCGGACATCATCGTTCCGAAGGCGAAGTATGACATCATCACGCAAGCGGAAGAGAAAGTCGCGTCGGTCACCAAGCAGTTCCGCCGCGGTCTGATCACCGACGACGAGCGCTATGACCGCGTCATCTCCGTCTGGTCGAAAGCAAAAGACGAGATCACGTCCGTGCTGATGGGCTCCTTGGACCGCTACAACCCGATTTACATGATGGCGCACTCCGGTGCGCGCGGTAACGTATCGCAGATCACCCAGCTCGCAGGGATGCGCGGTCTGATGGCGAACCCGTCCGGCCGGATCATCGAGTTGCCGATCAAGTCGAACTTCCGTGAAGGCCTCACCGTACTCGAGTACTTCATCTCGACGCACGGTGCCCGTAAAGGTCTTGCGGATACCGCGCTCCGTACCGCCGACTCCGGTTACCTCACCCGCCGCCTCGTCGACGTCGCGCAAGACGTCATCGTCCGCCAGCAAGACTGCGGCACCGACAAAGGCGTTTGGGCCGAAGAGATCCGCGACGGCAAGGAAGTCATCGAGGAATTGTTTGACCGCATCGTCGGCCGCATTACCTTCCAGCAAGTCGTTCATCCTGAGACGGGCGAAGTGATCGTCGACGTGAACGAACAGATCGACGAAGAGATGGGCCGCACCATCATCGGCGCGAACATCGAACGCGTCTACATCCGCTCTGTCACCGCTTGCCGCACCCAGCACGGCGTCTGCATCAACTGCTACGGCCGCAACCTGGCGACCGGCAACATGGTGGAGATCGGCGAGGCGGTCGGCATCATCGCCGCACAGTCGATCGGTGAACCGGGTACCCAGCTGACCATGCGTACGTTCCATACCGGGGGCGTTGCGGGTGATGACATCACCCAAGGTTTGCCGCGTATCCAGGAATTGTTCGAAGCACGTAACCCGAAAGGCCAAGCGATCATCACCGAGATCGACGGCACCGTATCTGACATCCGCGAAGTCAAAGACAAGCGCGAGATCGAAGTTTCCGGCAATGCTGAAGTCAAGGTGTATCCGGTTCCGTACGGCTCCCGCATCCGCGTGGCCGTAGGCAAGGTGATCGAGGCGGGCGACGAGCTGACCGAGGGTTCCATTGACCCGAAAGACATGCTGAAGGTAAAAGGCATCCACGGCGTGCAGATGTACCTGCTGCGCGAAGTGCAGCGCGTATACCGTCTGCAGGGCGTTGAGATCAACGACAAGCACGTTGAGGTTATGGTCCGCCAGATGCTGCGCAAAGTCCGCATCATCGACGCAGGCGACACCACCCTGTTGCCGGGCACCTATGTCGACATCTACGAGTTTGAGAAGGCGAACATGCCTGTGCTGATCACCGGCAAGGGCGATCCGGCTGTCGCGCGCCCTGCGTTGCTTGGTATTACCAAAGCATCGCTGGAGACCGACTCCTTCCTCTCTGCAGCGTCCTTCCAGGAGACTACCCGTGTCCTGACCGAAGCTGCGATCAAGGGGAAAGTGGACCGTCTGCTCGGCCTCAAAGAGAACGTCATCATCGGTAAGCTGGTTCCGGCCGGCACCGGGATGTCCCGTTACCGCAACATTAAGATCGAAGACGGCACCGAGACGGATGAGGAAACTCTGTCCACCGAGGGCGGATCCCACGACGAGATCGAAGGTTCCGAGCTGGAAACGGTCGAAACGGCTGTTGAATAAACATGCAGGCCACAGGAAGGCGCTCCCTTACGGCGGGCGCCTTCCCGCTGGCTTTCTGCCATGGAGATAAAAATAATTTTGCGAGCCGTCCGGAAGTGTTGACTTCCTGCAAACTAGGTGATACAATCTCGTAGTGTGCCTGAGGTCATCGTTTAAGACAAGCAGTCATGTTGCTGGTGACTGTGTCGCACATCGCTTGTCATTAGGTATTTTGGCTGGCTGATCTAAGTTAGTTCGCCACTTACCTTTTTCATTTGCCTAACCATGAGCCACCGGGCTCTGTGGACTTGAAACTTTGGAAGGAGGTGCAGCAACAATGCCGACAATTAACCAATTGGTACGCAAAGGCCGTAAGTCCGTCGAGAAGAAATCGACTGCACCGGCGCTGCAGAAAGGCTACAACAGCTTCGTAAAGGAGCAAACCGATCTGCCGTCCCCGCAAAAGCGTGGGGTTTGCACTCGCGTAGGTACCATGACCCCGAAGAAACCGAACTCCGCACTGCGTAAGTATGCGCGTGTTCGTTTGACCAACGGTATCGAGGTAACCGCGTACATCCCGGGTATCGGTCACAACTTGCAAGAACACAGCGTGGTTCTCGTTCGTGGCGGCCGTGTAAAAGACCTTCCGGGTGTTCGTTACCACATCGTTCGCGGCGCACTGGACACTGCAGGCGTGAAAGACCGCATGCAAGCTCGTTCCAAGTACGGCGCGAAGCGTCCGAAAGCGAAGAAGTAATGACTGCAAGTAGTGCAGAAACACCGAAAGGAGGCGAATTGCATGCCGCGTAAAGGTCCAGTACCGCGCCGTGACGTGCTGCCGGATCCGGTTTACGGATCCAAGCTGGTAACTCGTCTGGCTAACAAATTGATGTACGATGGCAAGAAGTCCACTGCGCAAGGCGCAGTTTACGAAGCGTTCGACAAAATCCGTGAGAAGACTGGCAACGATCCGTTGGAAGTGTTCGAAACGGCAATGAAGAACATCATGCCCGTACTCGAAGTTAAAGCTCGCCGTGTAGGGGGCGCGAACTACCAAGTTCCGATCGAAGTCCGTCCGGAGCGCCGAGTAACCCTCGCGATCCGTTGGCTCGTCGATTACTCCCGCAAGCGCAACGAAAAAACCATCGTGGACAAGCTGGCTAACGAACTCATGGATGCTGCCAACAACACTGGCGGTTCCGTGAAGCGTCGTGAAGACATGCACAAGATGGCTGAAGCGAACAAAGCGTTTGCTCACTACCGCTGGTAGGATTTATAAATTACGTGTTCGGATAGGTTCTCTTTGGGATCTGTCCGATCACCTGTATACTTATTTGAGAAAGGAGGATGTGCCATATGTCCCGTAAGTTCCCTCTTGAGAGAACAAGAAACATCGGTATCATGGCTCACATCGACGCTGGTAAAACCACTACCACCGAGCGCGTCCTGTTCTACACCGGCCGCGTGCATAAGATCGGTGAAGTGCACGAAGGTGCAGCGACGATGGACTGGATGGTCCAGGAGCAAGAGCGTGGTATCACGATCACATCCGCTGCAACCACTGCAGAATGGAACAACCACCGCATCAACATTATCGACACACCAGGTCACGTGGACTTCACTGTTGAAGTTGAGCGTTCCCTGCGCGTCCTCGATGGTTCGGTAGGCGTATTCTGCGCGAAGGGCGGCGTTGAACCGCAGTCCGAGACCGTATGGCGCCAAGCGGACAAGTACTCCGTTCCGCGTATCGCATACGTCAACAAGATGGACATCATCGGTGCTGACTTCTTCCGTTGCATCGACATGATGCGCGATCGCCTCAAGGCGAACGCTGTGCCGCTGCATTTGCCGATCGGCGCAGAAGACACCTTCCAAGGCATGGTTGACCTGGTCACCATGAAAGCGGTCATCTACACCGACGACCTTGGCAAGACCTCTGAGCAGGCTGAAATCCCGGCTGACCTCAAAGACCGCGCTGAAGAGCTGCGCGCATCCCTCGTGGAAGCTGTTGCAGAACTTGACGAAGAGCTGATGATGAAATACCTCGAAGGCGAAGAAATCACCACCGAGGAAATCAAAGCTGCTCTGCGCAAAGGCGTAATCAACGTTCAGATCATCCCGGTTCTGTGCGGTTCCTCGTACAAGAACAAGGGTGTTCAGCAAATGCTGGACGCTGTTGTTGATTACATGCCGGCTCCGACCGACGTTCCGGCGATCAAAGGCGTTACCGAAGACGGTGAAGAGACTGAGCGTCCGTCCTCCGACACTGAGCCGTTCGCGGCTCTGGCGTTCAAGATCATGACTGACCCGTTTGTAGGTAAGCTGGCGTTCTTCCGCGTTTACTCTGGTGTTCTGACCTCGGGCTCCTATGTCCTGAACTCCACCAAAGGCAAGCGTGAACGTATCGGCCGTATCCTGCAGATGCATGCCAACCACCGTGAAGAGATCTCGACCGTTTACTCGGGCGACATCGCTGCAGCAGTTGGTTTGAAAGACACCACCACCGGTGACACTCTGTGCGACGAGAAGAGCGTTGTTATCCTCGAGTCCATGGAATTCCCGGAGCCGGTTATCTCCCTCTCCCTCGAGCCGAAGTCCAAAGCAGACCAAGATAAACTTGGTATCGCTCTGTCCAAGCTCGCAGAGGAAGACCCGACCTTCAAAACCTACACCGACCAAGAGACCGGTCAAACGATCATCTCCGGTATGGGCGAGCTGCACCTTGAAATCATCGTAGACCGTCTCCTGCGCGAATTCAAAGTTGAAACCAACGTTGGTAAGCCGCAGGTTGCGTACAAAGAAACCATCTCTTCCAAAGTGAAGATCGAAGGTAAATTCGTACGTCAGTCCGGTGGTAAAGGTCAATACGGTCACGTATGGCTCGAGCTGGAACCGCTTGAGCGCGGCGCTGGCTACCAATTCGAAAACAAGATCGTCGGCGGCGTTGTTCCGCGCGAATACGTCCCGGCTGTCGATAACGGTATTCAAGAAGCTATGAGCAACGGTATCCTTGCTGGTTACCCGCTCATCGACATGAAAGCTACGATCATCGATGGTTCTTACCATGACGTCGACTCCTCCGAGATGGCGTTTAAGATCGCAGGCTCCATGGCACTGAAAGCCGGCGCTGTGAAAGCAGGCCCGGTCATTCTTGAGCCGATCATGAAGGTTGAAGTTATCGTTCCGGAAGAATACATGGGCGATATCATGGGCGACGTCAACTCTCGTCGCGGCCGTATCGAAGGTATGGAAACCCGTGCAGGTGCACAAGTCATCCGCGCTTACGTTCCGCTTTCCGAAATGTTCGGTTACGCAACTACCCTGCGTTCCCGTACCCAAGGCCGTGGCCAGTATGCGATGGAGTTCTTTGCCTTCGAAGAAACCCCGAAATCCATCACGCAAGAAATCATCGCCAAAAACAAAGGCGAGTAATTTATACACGAATAAGAGGAGTTGACCAAAGTGGGAAAAGCTAAATTTGAGCGTAACAAGCCGCACGTTAACATTGGTACTATCGGTCACGTCGACCACGGTAAAACCACTCTGACTGCAGCAATCACCACCTACCTGGCGAAAAAGGGCGGCGCGCAAGCAATGGCGTACGACGCAATCGACAAAGCTCCGGAAGAGCGCGAGCGCGGTATCACCATCAACACCGCTCACGTTGAGTACGAAACCGAAAACCGTCACTACGCACACGTAGACTGCCCGGGACATGCCGACTATGTTAAGAACATGATCACCGGCGCAGCACAAATGGACGGCGCGATCCTGGTTGTTTCCGCAGCTGACGGCCCGATGCCGCAAACTCGTGAACACATCCTGCTGTCCCGCCAAGTAGGCGTTCCGTACATCGTTGTCTTCATGAACAAATGCGACATGGTTGACGATGAAGAACTCCTCGAGCTGGTTGAAATGGAAATCCGTGACCTGCTCTCCGAGTACGAATTCCCGGGCGACGACATCCCGGTAATCAAAGGCTCCGCTCTGAAAGCTCTGGAAGGCGACGCTGCTTGGGAAGGCCGCATCGACGAGCTGATGGCTGCTGTTGACTCCTACATCCCGGAACCGACTCGTGAAACCGACAAGCCGTTCCTGATGCCGGTCGAGGACGTGTTCACCATCACTGGCCGTGGTACCGTTGCTACCGGCCGCGTTGAGCGCGGTGAGCTCAAAGTTGGCGACAACGTAGAAATCGTTGGTCTGGTTGAAGAAACCAAGTCCACCGTTGCTACCGGTATCGAAATGTTCCGCAAGCTGCTCGACTTCGCACACGCTGGTGACAACATCGGCGCACTGCTGCGCGGTGTTGACCGCAGCAACATCGAGCGCGGCCAAGTTATCTGCAAGCCGGGCTCCATCAAGCCGCACACCACCTTCAACGCAGAACTTTACGTTCTGACCAAAGAAGAGGGCGGCCGTCACACCCCGTTCTTCCAAGGCTACCGTCCGCAGTTCTACGTTCGTACTACCGACGTAACTGGTATCGTTCAGCTGCCGGAAGGCACCGAAATGGTAATGCCGGGCGACAACATCTCCGTTATCGTTGAGCTGATCTCCCCGATCGCTCTCGAAGATGGTACCCGCTTCGCAATCCGCGAAGGCGGCCGTACTGTTGGCGCAGGCGTAGTTGCTTCCATCATCAAGTAATTACCCTTCGGGCGAAGAGGACGAATCTTTCGAGATTCGTCCTCTTTTTTTGTTTTCGCAACGATTTTTCTATTTTCATCATTTTCCATAGCGATAGGCTTTGACATTTCACGCATCATCCTCTAAAATAGGAGAAGTGTCCTACTGAAACGAAGACAACACGCTCGTGTGTTCCATAAAATCAGGACCCTCCAAAAAGAGGATGAATAATTTTGCGAGACACATCGACAAATAGCTTGTCTTTTAAGAGTCGAAGTAGTATACTTTTAAATTGTTGGTCTTGACTGCGATGATGCGAAAGGTTGCTGAGGTGCCGATTGATTTTTGCCATATGCGGCACGGATCAGGTAAATTTTCGCGGAGTATGTCCACTACAAATGGGCGAAAAGGAGGGAACACATATGGCGAAACAGAAAATCCGTATCCGTTTGAAGGCTTACGATCACAAAATTCTCGACACTTCTGCTGAGAAGATTGTTGAAACGGCTAAGCGTTCCGGTGCGTCCGTATCGGGTCCGATTCCGCTTCCGACTGAGAAGTCGATCTTCACGATCCTGCGTGCACCGCATAAATACAAGGATGCGCGTGAGCAGTTTGAAATGCGTACGCATAAACGTCTGATTGACATCGTTAATCCGACGCCGCAAACTGTTGATGCTCTGATGCGACTTGATCTGCCGTCTGGCGTTGATATTGAGATCAAGCTCTAAACCCAATTTCTAATTTGAGGAGGTGTCAACATGAAAGGTATCTTGGGACGTAAACTCGGTATGACTCAGGTGTTTACTGAAGAAGGTAACGTCGTTCCGGTAACTGTTATCGAAGCAGGTCCGAACGTAGTTCTTCAAAAGAAAGACCTTGCAAACGATGGCTACGAAGCGATCCAGCTCGGCTTTGCTGACAAGAAGAACGTGAACAAGCCGGCGCAAGGCCATGCAGCAAAGGCAAACACCACCCCCAAGCGCTACGTTCGTGAAATGCGCGGAGTTGATCTGGCAGCATACGAAGTAGGTCAAGTCTTGAATGCTGACGTATTTGCAGCTGGTGAAATTGTCGACGTTGTTGGTGTATCGAAGGGTAAAGGTTTCGCTGGTGCGATCAAGCGCCACAACCAATCCCGCGGTCCGATGGCTCACGGTTCCCGTTACCATCGTCGCCCTGGTTCCCTCGGCTCCATCAACCCGGGCCGCGTATTTAAAGGACAAACCCTCCCGGGTCGTATGGGTGGCGAGCGTATTACCGTTCAGAACCTCGAAGTCATCAAGATTGACACCGAGCGCAACCTGCTGCTCGTTAAAGGTTCTATTCCGGGTCCGAAAAACTCCTTCGTAACAGTCAAGTCGGCTGTTAAGGCGGGTAAATAAATCATTTCTTAGGAAAGGAGGAGACCCTACATGCCGAAAGTGCCTGTATATAACATGAGTGGCTCCCAAGTTGGAGAGATCGAACTCTCCGAAACCGTGTTCGGTATCACCCCGAACCAACACGTGCTGCACGAAGCAGTTGTCATGCAACAAGCATCTCTGCGCCGTGGTACTCACGATGTAAAGAACCGTTCCGAAGTTCGCGGCGGCGGCCGTAAGCCGTGGCGTCAAAAGGGTACCGGTCGTGCGCGCCAAGGTTCCATCCGCTCCCCGCAATGGGTAGGCGGTGGTACCGTATTTGGTCCGACCCCGCGTTCCTACGCTTACAAGCTCCCGAAGAAAGTTCGTCGTCTGGCGCTGAAATCCGCGCTCGCTACGAAAGTAAACGCGAACGAAATCTTCGTACTCGATGCATTGACCATTGATGCTCCGAAGACGAAGGACATGGTGAAGCTCCTGAACAACCTGAAGCTCGGCAAAGCTCTGATCGTTGCAAGCGAGAAGGATGCAAACATCGCTCTCTCTGCACGTAACATTCCGGGCGTGAAATTCGTCGATGCTACCGGTATCAACGTACTGGATCTTCTCCATCACGATGCACTCGTCATTACTAAAGACGCAGTGGCTAAAGTCGAGGAGGTGTTCGCATAATGAAGAACGCACGCGACATCATCAAGCGTCCGGTGATCACCGAGCGCACCACTGACCTGATGGAAGAAAACAAGTTCGTTTTCGAAGTAGACCTGAAAGCGAACAAGACTGAAATCAAAGCAGCTCTCGAAGAAATCTTCGGCGTAACCATCGACAAGGTTAACACTTTGCGCGTTCCGTCCAAGAAAAAGCGCGTAGGCCGCCATGTTGGCCGCACGTCCGAGTGGAAAAAGGCGATTGTTACCTTGACCGCGGACTCGAAACCGCTTAACTTCTTCGAAGGTGCGTAACCACTAAGAAGGAGGGACTTCCTATGGGTATCAAGAAGTACAAACCGACCTCTCCGGGTCGTCGTTTCATGACAGTTCTGACCTATGAAGAGCTGACGACCGACAAACCCGAAAAATCCCTTCTGCTGCCGCTGCACAACAAGGGTGGCCGCAACAACACAGGGAGAACCACTGTACGTCACCAGGGCGGCGGCGCGAAGCGTCAATACCGCATCATCGACTTCAAGCGCAACAAGGATGGCATTCCGGGCCGCGTTGCTACGATCGAATACGATCCGAACCGTACCTCTTTCATCGCTCTGATCAACTACGTTGACGGCGAGAAGCGTTACATCATCGCTCCGGTTGGCCTGAAAGTCGGCGATATGATCCAGTCCGGCACTGATGTCGACATCAAAGTCGGCAACGCACTGCCGCTGGCTAACATCCCGGTAGGTACCGTGATCCACAACATCGAGCTGAAAGCTGGCAAGGGCGGCCAAATCGCTCGCGCTGCAGGCGCTGAAGCTCAATTGCTCGCAAAAGAAGGCGACTACTGCCACGTACGTCTGGCATCCGGCGAAGTTCGCCTGATCCGTTCCGAGTGCAAAGCTACCATCGGCCAAGTCGGCAACCTCGACCACGAGCTGGTGAACATCGGTAAAGCAGGCCGCAACCGACACAAGAACATTCGTCCGACTGTCCGCGGTGTTGTTATGAACCCGAACGATCACCCGCACGGTGGTGGTGAAGGCCGCGCTCCGATCGGCCGCAAGTCTCCGATGTCCCCGTGGGGCAAACCGACCCTCGGCAAGAAGACGCGCAAGAAGAACAAGCAATCTAACAAATATATTGTTCGTTCGCGCAAGAAGAAGTAATTTAACTGCCTAACGAAGGGAGGTACTAACATGAGTCGCTCTCTTAAGAAAGGACCGTTTGTAGACGATCATCTCATGAAGAAAGTTGAAGAGATGAACGCTGCCGGCGATAAGAAGGTTATCAAAACCTGGTCTCGCCGTTCCACCATCTTCCCGGATTTCATCGGACACACCTTCGCGGTATATGATGGCCGCAAGCACGTTCCGGTGTACGTAACGGAAGATATGGTCGGTCACAAGCTTGGTGAATTCGCACCGACTCGTTCCTACAAAGGACACGGTGCTGACGAGAAAACATCTCGCCGCTAATATTTTATGATCGGTAGAGAGGAGGTAATACAATGCAAACTGCGAAGGCAGTCGCTCGTACCGTGCGTATCGCACCGCGCAAAGTCCGCCTGGTTGTGGACTTGATCCGCGGCAAGAAAGCTTCGGAAGCGATCGCGATCCTCAAGCACACTCCGAAAGCTGCATCTCCGGTTGTTGAAAAGGTTCTGAACTCCGCTCTGGCGAATGCAGACCACAACTACAGCCTGGACCTGGACAGCCTCTATGTTAAAGAAGTATTCGTGGATCAAGGACCGACCCTGAAGCGCTTCCGTCCGCGCGCACAAGGCCGTGCATTCCGTATTCACAAGCGCACCAGCCACATCACCGTGGTACTCGGTGAAAAGTAGTCAAGAAGGAGGGATAACGGATGGGACAAAAGGTTAACCCCGTAGGCCTTCGCGTTGGTATCATTCGCGACTGGGAGTCGAAATGGTTCGCTAACAAGAAGGAATACACCGAACTGCTTCACGAAGATATCAAAGTTCGTGAGTATATCGAGAACCGCCTGAAAGATGCATCTGTTGCTACGGTAGAAATCGAACGGGCTGCAAACCGTATCAACGTAACCATTCACACTGCGAAGCCGGGTATGGTTATCGGTAAGGGCGGCGCTGAGGTTGATAACCTGCGCACCGCACTGTCCACCATGACAGGCAAGCGTGTACACATCAACATCGCTGAGATCAAGCATCCGGACATGAATGCTCACCTGGTTGCTGTAAACATCGCACAACAGCTCGAACGCCGTATCGCGTTCCGCCGTGCAATGAAACAATCGATCCAGCGCACTATGCGCACTGGCGCTAAGGGTATCAAAGTACAAGTATCCGGTCGTCTTGGCGGCGCTGAGATCGCGCGTACCGAAGGTTACTCCGAAGGTACGGTTCCGCTGCACACTCTGCGCGCTGACATCGACTACGCTCACTACGAAGCTCACACCACTTACGGCCGTATCGGCGTAAAAGTGTGGATCTACCGTGGCGAAGTACTGCCTACCCGCGGCGCAAAGAAAGTAGCTGCCGAAGAAGGGGGTAAGTAAGACATGTTGTTGCCAAAGCGCGTCAAGCATCGTAAAGAGCATCGCGGCCGCATGGCTGGTCGCACCAAAGGCGGCGAGTCTGTAGCATTTGGTGAATACGGTCTGCAAGCTCTCGAACCGGCTTGGATCACCAACCGTCAAATCGAGGCTGCCCGTATCGCGATGACCCGTTACATCAAACGTGGCGGTAAAGTATGGATCAAGATCTTCCCGAGCAAGCCTGTTACTGCTAAGCCGGCTGAAACCCGTATGGGTGCTGGTAAAGGTTCGCCGGAAAAATGGGTAGCGGTTGTTAAACCGGGTCGCGTCATGTTCGAACTTGCTGGCGTTCCGGAAGAGACTGCACGCGAAGCGATGCGTCTCGCAATGCACAAACTGCCGATCAAGTGCAAGTTTGTAAAACGCGAAGAAGTGGGTGGTGAGGCAGATGAAAGTTAAAGACATCCGTAACTTGTCCACCGTTGAGATTGAAACTAAAGTCAACGACCTGAAAGACGAGCTGTTCAACCTGCGTTTCCAACTGGCAACCGGTCAGCTCGACAACCCGATGCGCATTCGTGAAGTGCGCAAGGATATCGCACGTGCCAAAACGATCCTCAGAGAGCGCGAACTGGGAATCGGCTAATCTCTCCGCTAGAAAGGAGGACTAAGGATGAGCGAACGTAACTACCGCAAAGTCCGCACCGGCAAAGTCGTATCCGACAAAATGGATAAGACGATTGTTGTCGCTGTTGAAGAACAGAAGAAGCACCCGCTCTACGGGAAGCTTGTTCTCGTAACGACTAAGTTCAAAGCGCACGATGAAAACAACACTGCAAAGGTTGGCGACATCGTGAAAATCATGGAAACCCGTCCGCTGTCGAAAGATAAGCGCTGGCGTCTTGTTGAAGTGGTAGAGGAAGCAGTTATCCTCTAATCGGAACCTAGAGTCTATGACTCACTTGGAAGGAGGTCCCTGGCATGATTCAACCGCAATCCCGTCTTGCTGTAGCAGACAACTCTGGTGCTAAGGAAATCATGTGCTTCCGCGTTCTTGGTGGCTCGAACCGTAAATCCGCTAACATCGGCGACATTATCGTTGCTTCTGTGAAAAGCGCAACACCCGGTGGCGTTGTCAAGAAGGGTGATGTAGTTAAGGCGGTTATCGTTCGTACGAAGACCGGCGCTCGTCGTAAAGACGGCACCTACATCAAGTTTGATGAAAACGCAGCTGTCATCATCAAGGAAGACAAGTCTCCGCGCGGCACCCGTATCTTCGGGCCGGTAGCTCGTGAACTGCGTGAGAAAGACTTCATGAAGATCATCTCTCTGGCACCTGAAGTGCTGTAATCGATATAAGTTTCAGGTAGTAACACCTGAGGAGGTGTAACAAGTGGCTAAAGCTAAACTTCATGTGAAGAAAGGCGACCAAGTTGTCGTTCTCACTGGCAAGGATAAAGGCAAGAAGGGTCGCATCTTGGAAGCATACCCGTCCGAGCAGCGCGTTTTGATCGAAGGCGTGAACATCGTTAAGCGTCACACCAAGCCGAACGCGACCAACCAGCAAGGCGGTATCATCGAAAAAGAAGCGCCGATCCACGTTTCGAACGTAGCGATCGTTGACCCGAAAACCGGCGGTGCTACTCGGATCGGTAAAAAGATTCTGAACGACGGCACTAAGGTTCGTTACGCAAAGAAATCTGGCGAAACTCTCGACAAGTAGTCAGGTCAAGAAAGGAGGTAACCTATCGTGGCTCGTTTGCAAGAGTTTTACAATGCAGAAGTTCTTCCTGCTCTGATGAGCAAGTTCGAATATAAGTCTGTTATGCAAGCTCCGAAGCTCGAAAAGATCGTAATCAACATGGGTCTTGGCGAAGCGGTTGCTAACGCTAAAGTTCTGGATGCAGCTGTTGCTGATCTGGAAACGATCTCCGGTCAAAAGCCGGTTATCACCAAAGCGAAGAAGTCCATCGCAGGCTTCAAAATTCGTGAAGGCATGCCGATCGGTGCAAAAGTCACCCTGCGCGGTGAGCGTATGTACCATTTCCTCGACAAGCTCTTCAACGTGGCTCTGCCGCGTGTACGCGACTTCCGCGGTATCTCCCCGAAAGCGTTCGACGGCCGTGGTAACTACACCCTCGGTCTGAAAGAACAGCTGCTCTTCCCGGAGATCGAGTACGAGAAGGTCGACAAAATGCTGGGTATGGACATCGTGTTCGTAACCACTGCGAAGACCGACGAAGAAGGCCGTGAATTCCTGCGTCTCATGGGCGCACCGTTCCGTCAAGCATAAAAAATTCCGCAAATTTTAGGAGGTATGGACAGTGGCTCGTAAGGCTATGGTCGTTAAACAGCAACGTACGCCGAAGTTCAGCACCCGCGCATACACCCGTTGCCGTGTGTGCGGACGTCCGCACTCGGTTTTGCGGAAGTTCGGCATCTGCCGTATTTGCTTCCGTGAACTGGCGTACAAAGGTCAACTCCCTGGCGTGAAGAAAGCCAGCTGGTAATAGATAAAGCGATTAGGGAAGGAGGTTTTTACACATGGTGATGACTGATCCGATCGCAGATATGCTGACTCGTATCCGGAACGCGAACATGGTTGGTCACGAGAAAGTTGAAATCCCGGGCTCCAACCTGAAGAAGGCTGTAGCTGAAATCCTCAAGAGCGAAGGTTTCATCCGTGACGCTGAATTCATTCCGGACAACAAGCAAGGGATCATCCGCGTGTTCCTCAAGTACGGTGCAAACAACGAGCGTGTTATCACTGGCTTGAAGCGCATTTCCAAGCCGGGCCTGCGCGTATACGCAAAGTCGACTGAAATCCCGCGTGTTCTTGGTGGTCTGGGTATCGCAATCCTCTCCACTTCGAACGGCCTGATGACAGATAAAGAGGCTCGCCGCAACCAAGTTGGCGGCGAAGTACTCTGCTACGTTTGGTAATAAAAGCTTCTTACGATTGGAGGTGTAACTTGTGTCTCGTATCGGTAGAAAAGTAATCGAGTTGCCGGCTGGCGTTGAGGTAACTCAAAACGGCGCTTCCGTGACCGTTAAAGGTCCGAAAGGCACCCTGACCCGTGAATTCCATAAGGACATGGCGATCAAGGTAGAAGGCACTCAGGTGGTTGTCGAACGTCCGTCCGACAACAAGCTGCACCGCTCTCTGCACGGCACCACCCGTTCCGTCCTCAACAACATGGTAGAGGGCGTATCCAAGGGCTTCGAGAAGAACCTCGAACTCGTGGGCGTTGGTTACCGTGCTGCGAAAGCGGGCGATAAAGTAACTCTTTCCCTCGGTTTCTCCCACCCGGTTGAAATCGTTCCGGAAGAAGGCATCGAAATCGATGTTCCGGCAGCTACCAAGCTGACCATCAAGGGCATCAACAAGGAACGCGTTGGCCAAGTGGCTGCACAGATCCGTTCCCTGCGCGAACCGGAGCCGTACAAAGGCAAAGGTATCAAGTACGAAAACGAAGTCGTCCGCCGCAAGGTTGGTAAGACTGGTAAGAAATAGTAGCATGAGACATGCAATCCTTGCATGAAGGGAGTGAAACTCGATGATCACCAAAGGTGACAAGAATAAAGCTCGTAAGCGCCGTCACTTCCGCGTACGCCGTAAGGTAGCGGGTACCGCTCTGCGCCCGCGTCTGAACGTATTCCGTTCCACCAAGCACATCTACGCACAAGTAATCGACGATGCTACCGGTGTAACTCTCGTTTCCGCTTCGACCGTTGACCCGGCTCTGAAAGGCCAAGTTGGCCACGGCGGCAACGTTGAAGCTGCTGCGAAAGTCGGCGAACTCGTTGCGAAGCGCGCGATTGAAAAAGGTATCACCAACGTCGTATTCGACCGTGGCGGATACCTGTACCATGGCCGCATTGCAGCTCTGGCTGCAGCTGCTCGTGAAGCAGGCCTCGAATTCTAATCATCTTGTAAAGAAGGAGGGAAACCTTAATGCGTATCGATCCGAACCAACTCGAACTGTCTGAGAAAGTCGTCGCAATCAACCGTGTTGCGAAGGTCGTAAAAGGCGGTCGACGTTTCAGCTTCTCCGCTCTCGTTATCGTAGGCGATGGCAACGGTCACGTCGGCGCAGGTCTCGGCAAAGCTGCTGAGGTGCCGGACGCTATCCGTAAAGGCATCGACGATGCGAAGAAAAACCTCGTCTACGTTCCGCTCGTAGGCACCACCGTGCCGCACGACATCCTGGGACGCTTCGGCGCTGGTAAAGTTCTGATCAAGCCGGCGAAAGAAGGTACCGGTGTAATCGCGGGCGGTCCGGCTCGCGCGGTCCTCGAACTTGCAGGCGTTAAAGACATCGTTACCAAATCTCTCGGTTCTTCCAACTCCATGAACATGGTCAACGCAACCCTCGACGGTCTGAAGCGCCTCAAGCGCCCGGAAGACGTTGCGAAGCTGCGTGGCAAGTCCTTGGAAGAAATTCAGGGTTAAGGAGGGGATATCACAATGGCAAAGTTGGAAATCACCCTCAAGAAAAGCCCGATCGGGCGTCCTGAAGACCAGAAAGTTACCGTGACTACCCTGGGCCTGCGCAAGCTGAACCAGACGGTTGTTCACAACGACACTCCGCAAATCCGCGGTATGGTCAACAAAGTTCAACACCTCGTTGAATACAAAGTAATCGACTAATCAAGCATCAAAATATAGAGGAGGTGCATCGGGATGAAATTGCATGAGCTCCAACCGGCTGAAGGTTCGAAGCACGTTCGCAAGCGCAAGGGCCGCGGGATCGGTACCGGCAACGGCAAGACTGCCGGCCGTGGTCACAAAGGTCAAAACGCTCGCTCCGGCGGTGGCGTTCGTCTGGGCTTCGAGGGCGGTCAGACTCCTCTGTTCCGTCGTCTGCCGAAGCGCGGCTTCAACAACTCGGTATTCGCTACCGTGTTTGCTGAAGTGAACGTTGCGAAGCTGAACAAGTTCGAAGCTGGCACTGTTGTAACCCCTGGACTGCTGAAAGAGGCGGGTATCGTTAAGAACCTGCACGACGGCGTTAAGATCCTGGGTAACGGCGAAATTACCGTAGCTCTTACTGTACAAGCGCAGGCTTTCTCCAAGTCTGCTATCGAGAAAATCGAAGCTGCTGGCGGTAAGGCTGAGGTGATCTAATGTTTACGACGATCGCGAACATCTGGAAAGTGTCCGATCTGCGTAATCGAATTTTGTTCACCCTGCTCATGATTCTGGTATTCAGGATCGGGAGTTTTATCCCGGTCCCGAATGTCAACGCAAAAGCACTCGCAGAGATCGGGGAAAACCCGATCTTCGGGATGCTTAACACGTTCTCGGGCGGTGCGCTCCAGAACTTCTCCATCTTCGCAATGTCGATCACCCCGTACATCACGGCGTCGATCATTGTCCAGCTCCTCGGCATGGGCGTGCTCAAGAAGTTCGAGGAATGGCAAAAAGAAGGGGAAGCCGGACGCAAAAAGTTGGCACAGATTACGCGATACGGTACAATCGTACTGGGTATGATCCAGGCTTTCGGCCTGTCCGTAACCTTTAACAACCAGCTTCCGGGACTTATCACCGATACAAGCTGGACGGGGTACGCGCTTATCACGCTTACGCTGACAGCCGGTACGGCGTTCCTGATGTGGCTCGGTGAGCAAATCACTGAGAAGGGCATCGGCAACGGGATCTCGATCCTCATCTTTGCGGGTATTATCGCAGGGGTAGAGCGCGGGGCCCGCACGATTTACGAGACTTGGTTCTATAACCAGGAACAGCTCGGCATGAGCTTCGTAAAACTCGGGGTGCTGCTCGTCGGCATCGTGCTGCTCATCGCAGCGATCGTGTTCGTACAACAAGGTGTGCGCCGGATTCCGGTGCAGTATGCGAAGCGTGTTGTTGGGCGTAAAACGATTGGTGGGCAATCCACTCATATCCCGCTCAAGGTTAACGCTGCAGGGGTTATTCCGGTGATTTTCGCATCGTCCCTGCTGATGTTCCCTGTCACGGTCGCACAATTCCTTCCGTCTAATACTGTGACGGACTGGATTCAATCACGGCTTGCTTTCGGGCAACCGTTGTACGTTGCTTTTGAAGTGATTCTGATCATTTTCTTCACTTACTTCTACACGTTTGTACAGATCAACCCTGTGCAGCTGTCGGATGGCATGAAGAAAAATGGCGGCTTCATCCCGGGTATCCGCCCAGGCAAGCCGACCGAGCTGTTCATCACTCGGGTTATGAATCGCATCACTCTTTCCGGCGCACTCTTCCTCGCTGCCATCTCCGCGATGCCAGTCGTGTTTATGGGTGCAACGGGCTTGAATCTGTTTTTCGGCGGCACTGGTCTTCTCATCGTCGTCGGGGTTGCTCTTGAAACCATGAAACAAGTTGAAAGCCAGCTCCTGCAACGCCACTACAAAGGATTTATCCGCAAGTAGTGGAAGAGAGGGCATGGCCCGAAACCAGAAGTCTTTGACAATGGAGGGATGATGGATGCAAGTCATCTTTATGGGATTGCCTGGTGCAGGTAAAGGCACGCAGGCAGAACGCATCGTCTCCGAGTTCGGGATCCCTCACATCTCTACCGGTGACATGTTCCGGGCGGCGATAGCAGAAGAGACTCCTCTTGGACTTCAAGCGAAGTCGTTCATGGATCAGGGGCTCCTCGTTCCAGACGAAGTCACCATCGGGATTGTGCGTGAACGATTCCAAAAGCCGGACTGCGAAAAAGGGTTTCTCCTCGATGGTTTTCCGCGTACGTTGGCTCAAGCAGAAGCGCTCAACGCCATGCTTGTTGACCTCGGCCGTGAGATCGACGTTGTCATTAACCTGACTGTCGCTCGTGAAAACCTCTTAGCGCGTTTAACCGGTCGTCGGATTTGCAAATCTTGCGGCGCGACTTACCACGTCATCTTTAACCCTCCGGCGACGGAAGGCAAATGTGACAAGTGTGACGGCGAGCTCTACCAGCGCTCGGACGACACCACTGAAACGGTAGCCACCCGCTTGGATGTTAACATCAAGCAATCCGAACCAATTTTGGCTTACTACGAAGCCAAGGGTCTGCTGAAAACTATCGATGGCGAACAAGCGATCGATGAAGTATACAAGCAAATCTCTTCCATTCTACGAGGTGTGGAATGATCGTCAGTAAGTCCAATGTAGAGCTGGATTTGATGCGTGAGGCAGGACGGATCGTTGCGTTGACACACAAAGAGCTGCAAAAAGCAGTTCTTCCGGGGATCACCACGAAGGAACTTGACCAGATTGCTGATGATTTTATCCGCAAACAAGGTGCGCTTCCTTCATTCAAGGGGTACCACGGGTATCCAGCTTCTATCTGTGCATCCGTCAATGAGGTGATCGTTCATGGGATCCCGGGCAACCAGGTTCTCCAAGAAGGCGATATCATCTCCATTGACATCGGTGCGAACATCCACGGCTTCCACGGCGACTCCGCCTGGACATACGCGGTAGGCCAGATCAGCGAGACGGCGCAGAAGTTACTCGACGTAACGGAAGCAGCGCTTTTCAAAGGCTTGGAACAAGCCAAAGACGGCAACCGGCTTTCTGATATCGGTCACGCGGTGCAACAGTACGTGGAATCGCACGGGTTCTCGGTCGTACGTGAATTCGTTGGCCACGGCATTGGGCGACAAATGCATGAAGACCCGTCTATCCCGAACTATGGCCCGCCCGGGCGTGGACCACGATTGAAGACCGGCATGACGCTGGCGATCGAGCCGATGGTCAACGTCGGCAGCTTCCACACGAAAACGCTCCAGGACAACTGGACGGTCGTGACAGCTGACGGCTCGCTGGCCGCTCACTTTGAGCATACAGTGGCAGTTACTCCTGACGGACCGGACATCTTGACGAAAGCGTAAGGTGAACAGGATGCTTCATCCGATGCGTCCCCATCTTGGGCAGATCGTCTTGGTGACCCAAGGCAAAGAAACAGGTAACTACGCGGTCATTGTAGGGATTCCAGGTCCGAAGACCGTTTTGCTGGCGGACGGCGCGAAGCGTAAAAGCGACGCACCCAAGCGCAAGAATCTCGCGCATATCCAGCTGCTTCCTCATCGCGATGAAGTGTTGACTGCCGAGCTTGAGCAAAAAGGTCAGGTGCAAAATGCGTTGTTGCGCGGTTGCCTGAACCGATTCAAACGATCGTTTGTACAGAGTAATGATGAAGCGAAGAGAGGAAGTGACCTCAGTGGCGAAAGATGATGTCATCGAAGTGGAAGGAAGGGTTATCGAACCGCTTCCGAATGCAATGTTTCGAGTGGAATTGGAAAACGGACACAAAGTGCTCGCACATGTATCTGGCAAGATTCGAATGCACTATATCCGGATTCTACCGGGGGACCGTGTAACCGTTGAATTGTCTCCGTACGATTTGACGCGTGGCCGGATTACCTACCGCTACAAATAAGGACTTACGATTGGAGGTAATCGCAATGAAGGTACGTCCTTCTGTTAAGCCGATTTGCGAAAAGTGCAAGATCATTCGTCGCAAAGGCGCCGTTATGGTCATTTGCGAAAACCCGAAGCACAAGCAAAAACAAGGTTAAGTTTCAACAGAGCGTAGAGCGGCTGCCCCGTTCCGCTCTGACGGAACTTCGGGAACTGCGCTGCTGTTGTTTCCTATAAACTAAGCACATCAATGATCACTTGGGAGGTGTACACGCACATGGCACGTATTGCAGGTATCGATATCCCGCGCGACAAGCGCGTGGAAATCAGCTTGACCTACATCTTCGGTATCGGCCGTAAGACCGCGAACAAGGTCCTCGAAGCTACCGGCGTTAACAAAGACGCTCGCGTAAAGGATCTGACTGAAGATGAGATCAACAAGCTCCGTGAATTTATCGACAAGAACGTTAAAGTTGAAGGTGACCTCCGTCGCGACATCGCTTTGAACATCAAGCGCCTGATCGAGATCGGTTCCTACCGTGGGATCCGTCATCGCCGCGGTCTTCCGGTTCGCGGTCAACGCACGAAGACCAACGCTCGCACGCGTAAAGGTCCTCGCCGCACTGTAGCAGGCAAGAAAAAATAATAAGGGGGGAAACTGACACATGGCAAAAGTTAAAGGACGCGGTAAAGGTGCTACCACCCGTACCAAACGTCGTGACCGTAAGAACGTTGAAGTTGGCGTAGCTCACATCAAGTCGACTTTCAACAACACGATCGTTACCATCACCGATATTCAAGGCAACGCGATCTCCTGGGCTACTGCCGGCGGCCAAGGCTTCAAAGGCTCCCGTAAGTCGACCCCGTTCGCAGCTCAAATGGCAGCTGAGTCTGCTGCTAAAGTTGCGATGGAGCATGGCATGAAATCCTTGGAAGTCTTCGTAAAAGGTCCGGGCGCTGGTCGTGAAGCAGCGATTCGTTCCCTGCAAGCTGCAGGCCTCGAAGTTTCCATGATCAAAGACGTCACTCCGATCCCGCACAACGGTTGCCGTCCGCCGAAGCGCCGCCGCGTATAACGTTGGCGCTTCTCTTCTGTGTGTAAGTAGACACGGAAACTTATAGCAAGAGAGTATGATTCTAACAGGAGGTGTCAATACTAGAATGGCAAGATACACCGGTTCTGTTTGCCGTTTGTGCCGCCGTGAAGGCGTTAAACTGTATCTGAAAGGCGAACGCTGCTATACCGACAAGTGTGCCATCGACCGCCGCGCTTACGCGCCGGGCCAACACGGCCAGGCTCGTAAGAAGGTATCCGAATACGGTACCCAGCTGCGCGAGAAGCAAAAAGCACGTCGCGTTTACGGCGTCCTTGAAAAGCAATTCCGTGCTTACTACGAAGAAGCTAACCGCCGCAAGGGGATCACTGGTGAAACCCTGCTGCAGATTCTGGAAAGCCGCCTGGATAACGTTGTGTATCGCTCCGGTTTTGCAGCTTCCCGTCCGGAAGCTCGTCAAATCGTGAAACACGGCCACATCCTCGTGAACGGCAAGCGCGTCGACATCCCGTCTTACCTGACCAAGCCGGGCGACGTAATTGCGTTTTCCGATAAAGCCCAAGAAGCTCCGCGCGTGAAGGAACTCTTGGAATCTGCTGAATCCAAAGCAGTGGTCGCGTGGCTCGAGAGAGACCTGAACACCAAGTCTGCGCGCATCGTTCGCGTTCCGTCTCGTGACGAAATCGACGTTCCAGTTGCAGAACAAATGATCGTCGAACTTTACTCTCGCTAAGATTTGAGTGTACTCGGCAGACTATCACCCTCAGCTGCGCAAGTCTCACCGGAATGTTCGAGTTGTCGAGAAGGAGGGTTACGTGAATGATTGAAATTGAAAAGCCGAGAATCGAGACTGTTGAGATCAACGAAAGTGGCACGTACGGGAAGTTTGTGGTGGAACCGCTTGAACGCGGTTATGGCACCACTCTGGGGAACTCTCTGCGCCGCATCCTGTTGTCTTCCCTGCCGGGCGCTGCTGCGACCAGCGTGAAGATTGAAGGGGTGCTCCATGAGTTCTCTACCGTCCCGGGCGTCGTCGAAGATACAACAGAGATCATCTTGAATCTCAAACGGCTTTCGCTCAAAATCCATTCCGACGAGGAGAAAACGCTGACGATCGACGCGGAGGGACCGGGCGCGGTCACCGCCGGCGATATTCGTGTGGATTCCGACGTTGACGTGCTCAACCCGGACCTGCATATTGCCACTTTGGCCGAAGGCGGCAGACTCTTCATGGAGATTACGGCGAACCGTGGACGCGGCTATGTTCCGGCTGACCGTAACAAGAAAGAAGACATGGAGATTGGCGTCATCCCGATCGACTCCATCTACACGCCGATTGAACGCGTGAACTACTCGGTAGAGAATACTCGCGTCGGACAGGTAACCAACTACGACAAGCTGACCCTCGAGGTCTGGACGGACGGAAGCATTCGACCTGACGAAGCGGTGAGTCTGGGTGCGAAGATCCTCACGGAGCACCTGATGTTGTTTGTAGGCCTGACCGATAAAGTACGCGATACGGAGATCATGATTGAGAAGGAAGACGATAAGAAAGAGAAAGTTCTCGAGATGACGATCGAAGAACTGGAACTTTCCGTTCGCTCCTACAACTGCTTGAAGCGTGCTGGCATCAACACGGTTCAAGAACTCTGTTCCAAGACAGAGGAAGAGATGATGAAAGTCCGCAACCTCGGACGCAAATCGCTTGAGGAAGTCCAGGAAAAGCTGGCTGAACTCGGCCTTGGCCTTCGCAACGAAGACTAATCATCTCCTTTGCTACTTTTTTTGAGGAGGAGGGAAACAACACATGGCATACAGAAAACTGAACCGTCGTTCCGGTAACCGCAAAGCGCTGTTCCGCAGCCAGGTAACCGACCTGTTCATCTACGAGCGCATCCAGACCACCGAGGCGAAAGCGAAAGAACTTCGTTCGGTAGCTGAAAAGCTGATCACGCTGGCAAAGCGTGGCGACTTGCACGCTCGTCGTCAAGTTGCAGCTTTTGTTCGCCCGGAAATCGCAGACGCGACCACCAACCAGGATGCAGTGCAAAAGCTGTTCTCCGAGATCGCTCCGCGCTTTGCTGATCGTCAAGGCGGCTACACCCGCATCATGAAGATCGGACCGCGCCGCGGTGACGGTGCACCGATGGTGTACCTCGAACTCGTATAATGTTCCTTACGAGGTTTGCTGCATTTGCAAACCTCGTTTTTGATTAACGAACGGTGTGAGCGGAGGGACTATGCGGAACATCAAACTGACGATCTCGTATGACGGGACCGATTTTCACGGCTTTCAGACCCAGCCGAACCTGCGCACCGTGCAGGGGATGCTGCAAGCTCGTTTGGAAGAAGTGGTCGGACACCCGGTTTCGATCATCGGCTCGGGGCGAACCGATGCCGGCGTGCATGCGCGGGCGCAAATCGTCAACTTCCACACCTCCTCGCGGGTTCCGGTGGAGAAGTGGCCGATCGTGTGCAACGTCAAGCTGCCGAACGACCTTGTCGTCCAGGACGCCGCAGAGGTGCCTGAGGACTGGCACGCGCGTTTTTCCGCACGGGGGAAGGTGTATCGCTACCTGCTGGACAGAAACGCCTTTCCAGACGTGTTTACGCGCAAATACGCCTATCACTACCCCTACCCGATTTGCGTCGAGCGGATGATCGAAGCGGCAACTCATCTCGTGGGTCGTCATGATTTCACCAGTTTCTGTGCTGCCAACACGCCGGTTGAAGACAAAGTACGCACGCTTCACGCGGTTGACCTCCGGGAGGAAGGGCACCTGCTGTCGGTGACCTGCCGCGGCGAAGGGTTTCTTTACAACATGGTGCGGATTATCGCCGGCACACTGATCGATGTCGGACGCGGCAAGATCGAACCGGGAGAGATCCCAGACATTTTGCTTGCGCGCGACCGAAAAATGGCCGGTGTGACCGCTCCGGCCCATGGGTTAACGATGTGGCAAGTTCTGTATGACTGATTAGTCTTGACTTTTTGGCTTGTCCAAAGTAGAATTGACATTGGTATTTTACAGCCCTTGCTAATCCCACTAGCCCCGGCTTTTAAAATACAACAAGTTTCAGGAGGGAATTACTATGCGTACAACGTACATGGCGAAACCAGGCGCTGTGGAACGCAAATGGTACATCATCGACGCTGAAGGTAAAACCGTTGGTCGTCTGGCAACTGAAGTTGCTTCTATCCTTCGCGGTAAACATAAACCGGAATTCACCCCGCACATCGACACCGGTGATTTCGTAATCCTCATCAACGCTGAGAAGGTTGTCTTCACCGGCAAGAAACTGACCAACAAGATCTACTATCGTCACTCCCTGTACCCGGGCGGTCTGAAGCAAACCACCGCTGGCCAAATGCTGGCTTCCAAGCCGGAGCGCGTTCTGACCTACGCGATCAAGGGTATGCTTCCGCATAACACCCTTGGTGCGCAGCAGCTGACCAAGCTGCGCGTATACGCAGGTACCGAGCATCCGCATGCTGCACAAAACCCGATTCCGTGGGAATCGAAGTAAGAGGGAGGTTAGCACACAATGGCACAAGTTCAATACTGGGGCACTGGTCGTCGTAAACACTCCGTAGCTCGCGTACGTCTCGTACCGGGTGAAGGCAACGTGATCATCAACAACCGCACCATGGATCAATTCTTCGGCGGTCTCGAGACCCTGAAACTGATCGTAAAACAGCCGGGCAACCTGACTGAGACCATCGGCAAGTACGATGTGATCGCAAACGTTAAAGGTGGCGGCTTCTCCGGTCAAGCTGGCGCAATCCGTCACGGGATCTCCCGTGCGCTGCTCAAAGCTGATCCGGAACTGCGTGGTTCTCTGAAGAAGGCAGGTTTCCTGACTCGTGACCCGCGTATGAAAGAGCGTAAGAAATACGGCCTCAAAGCTGCTCGTCGCGCTCCGCAGTTCTCCAAGCGTTAATTGTCGGATCGAACAACACAGCTTTTCGGAAAGAAGGATACCCGTTTGGGTGTCCTTCTTTTTTTGTGCCTGTCCGCATATTCTTCCTAGGAAGGAGGGATTGCGGATGTGGAAACGAGGCAAGATGCCGGTCTGGCGGTTTGGCGTCTATGTGGCTTTGTTTTTGATCGGCTCGTTTGGGCTGTATACGGGGACTTTGCAATGGCTGACCGAGCCGTCTTCTTTGTCATGGACAATGCCGCTCAGCGGACAGGTGATCGTGCTCGATGCCGGGCACGGCGGGGTCGATCCGGGTGCGGTCAGCGACTCAGGGGTGCTGGAAAAAGAGATCACGCTGCAGGTGGCGATGCGGGTGCGGGAGTATTTGCAGCAGGCTGGAGCCCAGGTGATCATGATCCGGGAAGAGGATCTAGATCTCGCACCGGAGAATCTGAAGGGTTACAGCCGCCGAAAAAGTCAAGACTTAAAAGAGCGGGCCCGCATCATTCGCGAGTCGGATGCGACGATCTTTATCTCTCTGCACTGCAACGCCATTCCATCGGCCAAATGGTCGGGGGCGCAGACGTTTTATGACACGGAGTTTGAAGACAGCAAGAGGCTCGCAGAAAAGGTGCAGGGGGCGCTGGGCGAGACGGTCGTGACAGATCGCAGCGTCAAGAAGCGGGAAGACATCTACCTGCTGAAAAACGCCGACAAGCCGGGTGCGCTGGTCGAACTGGGCTTCCTCTCCAATCCGGAGGAAACTGAGTTGATGAAAAGCTCCACCTATCAGAAAAAATTGGCCCTGAGCATTTACAAGGGCATCCTCTCGTACTACTCTGAGAAATAAATCACAGTCTACACGTACCAGGAGGCGCAGAAGATGTTTAGACAGTTACAAGCAGGCCGCTGGCAGGCAGCATTGCTTTGCCTCGTGCTGCTCGGCACAGCGGCCGGTTGTGCTCCCAAGGCAGAGCCGGCCAAAGAGACGACAGCTGCCAAGGCGGAATTGGTGTTGGAAACGGAGAAGTCGGCCTATCCGTATCTGGTGTTCGTCAATGAAGGACAGGCCGATGCTGAGGAAGTCCGGGTATATGAAGCAAAAGGCGGTCAGGAGCTGACCGCGCTTGGGCTGAGCCAAAATGACAACGTGATTCCCGCTCAGAAGCCGGTTACGCTGGCGCCAGGCACAGGTGTCCATTATCAGCTGTTGAGCCGGGATCTGCGGGAGTACACAGTGAAATGGACGGAGGACGGGCAGGCGCACCAGATGCAGATGATGCTTAAAGAGCCCGGTCATATTGAAACCCACTAGAGCCTGATATGGTATACTAGTTGCTGTGGAAACTGATGGAGGTGGCATTGATGCTGACAAAACAGGCGATTCTGGATGCGCTGCGTCCGGTGCAAGACCCTGAAGTACATAAAAGTATTGTCGAACTCGGCATGGTGCGCAATGTGGAGATTGCAGGCGACCATGCGAAGATTGAAGTGGTGCTGACCATCGCCGGCTGCCCCTTGCGCAACAAGATCGACTCCGATGTGCGCGAGGCGCTGGGCACGGTGGAAGGGCTGAAGTCGTACGACCTCAACCTGGGGACGATGACCGACGAAGAGCGCGCGAAATTCCGTGAGGTGCTGCGCGGCGGCCAACCGGAGCAGGGCACCCCGCCGCTGCTCGATCCGAATTCCAAGACGCAGTTTATCGCGGTGGCATCCGGCAAAGGCGGCGTCGGCAAATCGACCGTCACCGCCAACCTCGGCGTGGCGTTGGCGCGCATGGGGTATCGCGTCGGGATCATCGATGCGGATATCTATGGCTTTTCGATCCCGGGCATCTTTGGCATTCGCGATCAAAAGCCTACGCTGATCGACAACCTGCTCTTGCCGGTTGTGGCGCAAGGCGTAAAAGTGATCTCGATGCATTTCTTCGTGCCGGACAACCGTCCGGTGATCTGGCGCGGCCCGATGCTGGGCAAGATGATGCGCAACTTCTTTGCGGAAGTGCATTGGGGCGACATCGACATCATGCTGCTCGACATGCCTCCGGGCACCGGCGACATGGCGCTGGATGTGCACCAGATGCTGCCGAAGAGCAAGGAGATCATCGTCACCACGCCGCAGTTTAATGCGACTGAGGTGGCTGCACGGGTCGGGACGATGGCGATCCAGACCAATCATGAGATTCTCGGCGTCATCGAGAACATGTCCTTCTTCGAGACGGGCGGCCAAAAGCACTACATCTTCGGCAAAGGCGGCGGTGAGCGACTGGCGCTGGAGCTGAAGACAGACGTGCTGGTACAGATCCCGATCGGCGCTGCGAACGAGACTGGCGACGGCATCTACGAGGCGGATACTCCGCAAGGCGAAGCGTACGCGAAACTCGCCAAGACGATCGGACGCAAAGTGCTCGATCAGGCGATGACCGAACCGTATACAAAAGCATAACCAAATCAAACAAAAGACCACCCGGTGCCGATCACCAGGTGGTCTTCTCGTTTCATACAGCAGATCAAACAGCGAGTTCATGCAGTGAGTTCATACAGTGAGTTCATACAGTGAGTTCATACAGTGAGTTCATACAGTAGGGTATTCGATAGCTCGGGTGTTGCTTTGTTCTATGTGTTTGTGCGCTTTAGCTTCCGCCACCTCCGCCTCCGCCTTCACCGCCTTGCTGTTTCTCGGAGCCGCCTTCGCCACCTTCGCCGCCACCGCCTTCTTCTTCACCGCCGCTGCTGTCACCTTCGCCCTCTTTCTTCTTCTCTTCGCCTTCACCCTCTTTTTTCTTCTCGCCTTCTTTTCCGCCGCCTTCGCTTTCGATGCCGGCTTTCTTTTTCTCGTTCGGGGTGAGTTCGGTCGTGCCTTCGCGAATCGCCTGCTTCAAGAGGTCGAGGTAAAGCAGCTTGAATTCCGGATTTTGCAGCGACTGGGTCATGATCGCCATCGTCTGCTTGCGATACTCCGGCGTTTTCATCAGGTCATACAGGTTTTGCGTAAACTCCGGAGACTTGAGCAGGACGAGCATCATCTCCTGATACTCCGGATCTCTCAGCAGTTCCTTGAGCACCGATTCATTGTCCTTCTTGAAAGACTTGGCCAAGGCGGACGCAAATTTCGGGTTGCGCATCTGCTCTTCCAGCGTGGCATGGGCAGAACCGTCGGTCAGCGCCTTGAGCATGGCCACCTGCACATCCGTTTCGTTGATGGCAAGCGATCTCTTGAACTGCGGGTCGCGCACGATGTCCTTGAGCGTGTCCATCCCTTCTTTGGTGTGCAGGATGTCCAGCACCATCTGTTTGGTTTCGTTATATTGAGCCTTGGCGTCCGTCTCTTGCGAACCGCCGCTCCCTTGAGGTTGTGAACCGCAGCCGCCGATCATGACAATGGCAAATATGATTGCGACCGAGACAGCGCCGATCTTCCAAGGCATTTTCACCTCGCGTCACACCCTTTCTTGTTGGTTGATGTGCTTAGTTTGTTGTCAGTTCATCAAACGTATACCAAGGGAAGGTTCGCCAATTTCCACCGTGCGGACGTTATGTTATGATAGGGGAAGTTGTTCACAGGCAGGAGGGGCTTTATGAACCTACGCAAGTTTTTAACATTATTTTTCACGACCGCTCTGATCGGCGTCCTCCTCGGTACGATCACCACGCTGACCGGTTGGTTTGGCGAGATTCGATTGGTCTGGGGTATGATCACGGGAGGTTTCCTTTCCGCGACGACACTGATGGGGTTCTGGGCGTATTTGACGCTGAACTTTACGATGCGCAATTTTATTTCGTTCCGCTTCTGGGTGACGATTCAGGTTCTGCTCATCGTGCTTGTCCTGTTTGACATGGTCTATTTCCGTTTTCTGTGGACCGGCAAAGGCGAAGGCGACGTGCTGCCGTTTATCGGCTATGCGTTGTGGCCGCTTGGCGTGGCGATGATCGTCGCCTACATCAAAGGCCGCATCTCCGGCATGCGCTCCTTCATCCCGTCCGTGTTCTTCCTGTATTGCTTTACGGTACTGGAATGGTTCCTCGCGCTGAAATCGGGCGAGGTGCTGCAAATGTCCCAGATCGGCATCATTTTGCTCGGCTGCAACGTGTACCTGCTGCTCATGTATACGCGGCTGTTAAAACAGCCCTCACCGTCTCGGTGAGGGCTTGTTTTTTAGAAAAATTTATTCTTGCTTCGAAGTCACGCCGGCGCCGGAGATCAGCTCGGAGACGGTCATGAACTCATAGCCTTTCTGGCGCAGACCGTCGATGATGCGCGGCAAAGCGTCGATCGTCTGCAGAGCGGAGTCGCTGGCATGCATCAGGATGATGTCGCCCGGCACCGCGCGGCTGACGACGCGCTGAACGATTTTGTCAGGGCCTGGGCGCATCCAGTCGAGGGAGTCGGTGTTCCACTGCACGACGGTGTAGCCCATCGAGTTGAGATGCTTGACGACGCGTTTGTCAAAAGCGCCGTTGGGCGTGCGGATCAGCTTGGTTTTCACGCCGGTGGTCTCATAGATCGCCTGTTCGGATTTGCCGACTTGTTCGGTGATCCACTGGTTGTTGTATTTCGGGAAGTCATCGTGGCGGTGCCCGTGGTTGCCGATTTCGTAGCCCATCGTTTTGATGCGCTTGGCGATGTCACCATGGGTGGTCGTCCAAGGGCCGGAGAGGAAGAAGGTCGCTTTTTTGACGCCTTTTTTCTCCAGGATGTCGAGGATCGGGCCCGGCGCTTTTTCCCCCCACGAGATGTCGAAGGTCAAGGCGACGACTTTTTTGTCCGTCTGGACTTTGTAGATCGCTCCTTGCGGCACGGGCGCAGGCTTGTCAGCGTTTTTGACGACAGGCACTGCCGTTTCGCCGTTGAAGACCGCTTGGGTGCCAAGGTCTGCTTGGCTGTACAGACAGAACATGAACAAAAGGACGGTCATGAACAAAACGCCCATCTTTTTCAGCTGGCGAATTGTCCGGGTGGACTGTTTACGCAATGGTTAGCACCTCCATGGATCAGCAAAGCTTCTGCGATTATGTCTTGTTTACTCTATGGCAAAGCCCGTCCGATTATGCGGCGGGGAGAAGGAGAGGGTCTTGATGTGGAACAGTGTTGGATCGGCCGGTGCGGTGTTAAAGCGCAATCGCGGGTACATCCTCGCGGCGGCCGTGTTGTTTTTGATCGGGTGGGTGACTGGCTCCATCTTCAGTGAGCAATTGATGGCGGCGGTAAAGCCGATGCTGGAGAAGATCGCGAGCCTGGCGGAGCAGACGCAGGCGAAGGACAGCGTGCTGTATACGGCCGGGGTGATTTTCATGAACAATCTGACAGCCTGCGCGGTGATGGTGCTGTTTGGCTGTCTGCTCGCCTTGCCGACCGTGTTTTCGCTGGTGTTAAACGGCATGGTGATCGGCGTGCTGTTCGGGCAGTTGGACCACGGTGTCAGCGCCTGGGAACTGATCGTCTACGGACTGCTCCCGCACGGCATCTTTGAGCTGCCTGCCCTGGTGATCTCCGCGGCGCTGGGCATCAAGCTCGGCTTGGTGCTGCTCGTGCCGCTCAAAGGAAAAACACGCCTCGAAAGCTTCGGTTTTACCTGGCTGGAAGTGGTCAAAGCAGCCTGGGTGCCGTTCGCAATGCTTATCGTCGCGGCGGGGGTGGAAGCGACGCTGACTCCGTACTTGCTGGAGAAGTTTGTCCTGACGCAAGGGTAAGTCATTCCAGTGAATTGAGCGCGGTTAAATTCTTTGTCAAATTCGGTCGGTCTATGTTAAAGTGGTAGTAGAGTCGGTTTATTCCAACGGGGGGAACGATGGATACCACGATGTATGACGTATTGCGTCAAAATCTTGATTATATCGGCTTTGCGGCAGTGATTTTGTGCTTTGTATCGGGGCTTGAATTTGTCATGCACCGCTACTTGGTATCAGAAAAACTGCGCGGGAAGACGGTGGCGGGAAAAAAGTTTTCGATGGGCTTTATGCCCTATCTCGCCGGGAGTATCATCTGCACCCTGCTGATCATCGGCTGGTTTGTGGCGGATGATGCAGGGAAGCAGGAACTGGAACGCAACAAAAATCTGGTCGACGGCATCGCGCCGACGTTCGCGTACGAGCTGGAGAAATTGGGGCATGAAAACATCCGGCTGGCGACACCGACGACCGACACGGAGTATTTGGCGGTAAAGGAGACGCTGGAGAAATGGCTGGATATCAATCCGGACATCTCGGCGATCTATACGCTGCGGCCGCTGAGCAAGACGAGCAATGTGTATGTGATCTCGCCGCCGAGCGACCACAACCACGACGGGAAGATCGCAGGGGAGCAGGAGAACGGATATCCGCTTGGGACGATGTATCCGTACGACCTGCCCGATCTGACCCAGAACTCGGAGATGAAATCAACGTTTCGGGAGAAGCCGATCGAAAGCGACTGGGGTGCTACGATCTCGGCGTTTGTGCCGATCTACGGCAGCAACGGGCAGCCCGATGCGGTGCTCGGCGTTGATTTTGATGCGACGGTGTGGGCGAAGAAAGTGACCAAGGCGCGCTGGAGCGTGATGGCGTTTCTGCTGATCATCTTCATCCCGTTCAACACGACGTATTGGGTGGTGTTCCACCAGCGGGTGGAACGCTTCCGGATGCAATTGCATCAGGAGGAGATCTCGGAGAGCGAAGACCGCTTCCGCAAGCTCTCCAACGCGACGTTTGAAGGGATCGTGCTGACCGATCAGGGGCAGATCGTCGAGATCAACCAGACGTTGTGCACGATGTTTGGCTATGAGTGCGAGCGCGAGATGACCGGCATGTCGGCGTTTCTGCTGGCAGCGTCGGAGTCGCGCGACCTGTTGATTGAGAATCTCTATTCGCTGAGCAACTCAATGCTGGAGATCGTCGCCCAGCGCAAGGACGGAACGAAATTCTCCGCCGAGCTGGTCGGGACGAGCTGTATGTATCAGGGACGCGAAGTGCGGGTGACGGCGATCCGGGACATCTCGGAGCGCAAGCGCACGCAGGAGATCATCAACCACATGGCGCTGCACGACACTTTGACCGGACTTCCGAACCGGGCGCTGTTTACGCAGCATCTGCATGAAGTGCTGGAACAGGCCAAAGTGTCGGGTCAGCAGTTGGCTGTGTTTTTCCTCGATCTGGACCGCTTTAAGATCATCAACGACACGCTGGGCCATGCCCGCGGGGACAAGCTGCTCAAGGCAGTGGCGACCCGCCTCTCGCGCTTTGCCGGTGAAAAAGGCGTCGTGGCGCGGATGAGCGGTGATGAGTTCGTAATGCTGATCTCAGACTTTGCCGACGCGGCCGAGATCGAAGCGGTGGCGGAAAAAGTGCTGGAGAAGCTGGAGCAGCCCTACAAGATCCATGATTATGAGCTGCACGCGACGGCATCGATCGGGGTTGCCTTGTTCCCGCAGGACGGCGACGACCCGCAGATGCTGATCAAAAATGCCGAGACGGCCTTGTTCCGAATCAAAGACAAGGGCAGCAACACGTATTCGCTGTATGCCCCGGCGATGAACATGAAAGGCATCGAGCGGCTGCAGTTGGAGAATGGGCTGCGGCATGCGTTGGAGCGCGATGAGTTCGTGTTGTACTACCAGCCGCGCATCAACATCGAGACGGGGCAGATCATCGGGATGGAGGCGCTGCTGCGCTGGAAACATCCGGAGCTGGGTCTGGTGCCGCCGGGGGCGTTTATTCCGATCGCCGAGGAGACCGGCTTGATCGTGCCGATCGGCGACTGGGTGCTGCGCACCGCGCTGCGTCAGAACAAGGCGTGGCAGGACGCCGGCTATCCGCATATGACGGTGGCGGTCAACCTGTCGCCCCGGCAGTTTATGCGTCAAGGGCTGGTCGAGACGGTCGCCAGAGAGGTTCGGGAGACCGGGCTGCATCCGAGCGACTTGGAATTGGAGATCACGGAGAGCATGACGATGCACGATGTGGACTACACGATCGGCCTGCTGGAAGAGATGAGCAAGATGGGCGTGCAGATCTCGATCGATGATTTTGGCACCGGCTACTCGTCGCTCAGCTATCTGAAGCATTTCCCGATCTCCACCTTGAAGATCGACCAGTCATTTGTCCGGGGCTTGGTCGGCGACCCGTACCATGCGGCGATCGTGACGACGGTGATTCACCTGGCGCAGAACTTGAGGCTGAAAGTTGTCGCCGAAGGGGTGGAGACGGAAGAGCAGTTCCGCTACTTGCGCGACCATCGCTGTGATGAGCTGCAAGGGTTTCTGTTCTCCCGCCCGGTTCCGGCGGAGGAGTTCGAAGAGCTCTTGCGCGGGAATGTGATGTATGAGGTGTCATAAGTGACTGAGTGCAACAAAAAGAAACGCCTTCTGCGCAGCTGCAGAAGGCGTTTCTTTTGTTACGGAGTTGTTTGGAAGCTGTTGGTGACGGCGAGGACCGTTTCGGACGGAATGCGGGCGGCATCGCTGTACAGCCAGACGTCATAGGCGACATTGCCGCGCAAGAAGTAGGTATGGACTTCCGGTCGGGTCACGATGCTGTCGGGTGTCGGCTGCGTGCGTTTGAGCAGGTATTTGACGGCGTCTTCTGTGCGGTAGGTTTCCAGCCCGGACTGGATGACCGTGGTGTTTTCGGGCAATTGCACCGCTTTGAACGGATCGGAGACCCTGGGATGGAGCGGTGTGACGATGACGCCGCCAAGTGTTTGACCGTCCGCGCGGAAGGTGAGATTGGCGGATGTTGCGGTTTTGCTCACCTGCCAGCCTGGCGGGAGTGCAATGCGGTAATTCGTCTCCTGATGCAAGGTGTAGTCGAACGGGATGTCGGAGAGGCGAGTCACCGTCCACAGCCCTTCTACCTTTTGCAGCTCGACATAATGCTGGGTGCGGAAGGGGCGGTCCCCTTTGCCATAGATGGAGGTCTGGCCGGGCTGATTTTGCACCCATAAGGAGAAGCGGCCGGTCTGGGTGTCCGGCTGAAGCGTGTCTCGGGTGTAAGACTCGATGGTGAGCGCTTGCAGCGTGACCGGATCAAACTGCTGGTTGAGAAAGGCACGGATGCTTTCCGTCTCTTCGCGAAACATCGGGGTGCCGCCCGGATCGATCTCAACAGCCATTTGCGAACGCGAAGCCGGAGCTTTGAGGTGGGCTGTCTCGGCGATCCCGGGCGTGATGCCTGCGCCGGTCGACGGGATGGAGTCGGACGTTTTGTTACTTCCGGTCTGTGTGATGACAAGCAGAATCGCTGCTGCGACAGTGCCGGCAGTCAGCCAGGCCGGGAAGCGGTGCTTGGGACGTTTATGTTGGCCAACCGCCGCTTCGATCACTTCCTGCGCAGGAAGCAGGGAGCGTGAAGGGAGCGGAATGGCGGTGTGTTCGATTTCCAAATTGACCTCTTGGACGCGCTGAAGTTCATCGCGGCACGCTGCGCAGGTCGCAAGATGCATATCGACGTCCGGCTGCAGATCGCCGCACCAGATCTTCTCTTGGACTTGTGAGCAGTTCACGCGTTCCACCTCCCGCTGTGACTTGTTTCTACAGGGTTAGACGCGCCGTTGTTAAAGAACGATTCATGATTTCCAATATTTTTGTTGCATACATATGCCTGGGGATGTATTATTATTTCTTGTATACGAACTGGGAAGCCATCATATACAATAGAATGAAAGATTCAGACAAATAGAGAGAGATAAAAGAGAGAATCTTTATTATTTTTTCTGGAGGGGAAATGACGATGAAAAAGACAATGAAGAGTTTGCTGATGGTCGGCACGATGGTGCTGGGCATGGGCATGCTGGCAACCGGTTGCGGCAAGGATACCGCATCGACCGGCGGCGAAAAGGATGTTTATGTGGTAGGCACGGACGCATCGTATGCTCCGTTTGAGTCGATGTCCGGTGAAAAGATTGAAGGTTTTGACGTGGACGTTTTGAATGCTGCTGCGGAAGCGGGCGGCTTTAAAGTAGAATATGTGAACACGCCGTGGGATGGCATCTTCCTGGCGCTGAAAAACGGGGAGCGCGACATCGTGGCGTCCGCTGTGACGATCACCGATGAGCGCAAAGAGACGTTCGACTTCTCCGACCCGTATTTTGAAGCAACGCAGATGATCGTGGCGAAGTCCGGTTCCGGCATCAAGTCGCTGGCCGATCTCAAAGGCAAAAAAGTAGCGGTGCAGAACTCGACGACCGGCGATGAAGTGGTGTCCAACCTGCTCGGCAAGGACAGCCAGGATGTAAAGCGTTTTGACAACATGCCGCTGGCGCTGTTGGAACTGAAAAACGGTGGTGTTGATGCAGCGGTTGGCGACAACGGCGTTGTGCTGGAATACGTAAAGAACAACGGCAGCGAAGGTCTGGAAACGACTGTTGACTCGTCGTTTGTGAAGGAGAACTACGGCTTTGTCGTGGCGAAAGGCAATGCTGAACTCCAAAAGAAGCTGAACGACGGCATCAAGAAGATCAAGGATAGCGGCAAGCTGGCTGAGATCGAGAAGCAGTACGGCTTCACGAAGTAAGGGTTTTGGTTTCTCGGGCCTCATGAAAAGATGCGCAGTCCTGCCTGGTGCGGGGATTGCGCATTTCGTTTTTAATAAGTTTTGCAAAATTCGGGATGCTTTTGTATGATAAAGTTATTCGCAGTTGGACTACTTGTTTTTTTTCTAAAGGAGCGATCGTATGTTTCGGTGGGATAAGTTGATGGAGTACATGCCCCTGTTTTTGGAGGGGATTGTCGTTACGATTGAGATCACCGTGATCTCGGTGCTGCTCGGGACGCTGCTCGGGCTGTTTGCCGGGATGGGGCGGCTCAGCGATTCGCGGATTTTGCGGTGGATCACAGGCATCTATGTGGGACTGTTTCGCGGGACGCCGCTTTTTGTGCAGATTTTGCTGATTCACTTTGCGGTGCTGCCGACGTTTATGAAGTCCGATGCGTTTGTGTCGGGCGTGGTGGCGTTGTCGCTGAACGCCGGGGCTTATATTGCGGAGATTTTCCGTGCCGGGATTCAGTCGATCGACAAAGGGCAGATGGAAGCGGCCCGCTCGCTTGGCATGACCAAAGGGCAGACGATGCGCGAGATTATCTTGCCGCAAGCGTTCCGCCGCATGCTGCCGCCGCTGGGCAATGAATCGATCATGCTGCTGAAGGACTCTTCGCTGCTCGCGGCGATCTCGCTGCCGGAAGTGACGTATTACGCCAACTTGATGCAGGGCAAGACGTACCTGGCTTGGGAGCCGTTCTTGACCTTGATGGTGATGTACCTGGTGCTGACGATGGTGTTGGCGCGCCTGGTTAGCTTTTTGGAAAGGAAGTATGGGACGGTATGATTACTGTACGCAATTTGCATAAGTCGTTTGGCGAGCTGGAAGTGCTCAAAGGCGTGGACTGCGAGGTCAAGGAACGCGAGGTTGTTTGCGTAATTGGACCGTCGGGATCGGGGAAATCGACGTTTTTGCGCTGCTTGAACCGCTTGGAGGACATCACGTCCGGGGATGTTGTGGTGTTGGGCGAAAACATCGCCGACCCGTATGTGGATATCAATGCGGTACGGCGCGAGGTCGGCATGGTGTTTCAGCGTTTTAATCTGTTTCCGCACAAGTCCGTTTTGGAAAACGTGATGCTGGCGCCGGTGAAGGTGCGCAAGACGACCAAGGCGGAGGCGGAGCAGCAGGCGCTGGCTCTGTTGAAAAAAGTTGGCCTGGAGAGCAAAGCGCAGGCCTATCCGAATCAGCTGTCCGGCGGTCAGCAGCAACGGGTGGCGATCGCGCGGGCGCTGGCGATGCAGCCGAAGATCTTGTTGTTTGATGAACCGACGTCGGCGCTCGACCCGGAGATGGTCGGGGAAGTGCTCGACGTGATGAAGGGACTCGCGAAGGAAGGCATGACGATGATCGTCGTGACGCACGAGATGGGCTTTGCCCGCGAAGTCGGTGATCGCGTCCTGTTTATGGACCAGGGGTATATTATGGAAGAAGGCACTCCGGACCAGATTTTCAGCAATCCTCAGAATGAACGCACAAAGGGCTTTTTGTCCAAGGTTTTGTAGACTTTTTTGTAAAGTTTTGTCGAAGTTCATAGGTGCGTGTATATCTCCTGCGCTTTGGGCTCATGATAAGATGCAACCTCACAAGCCCACACCGCAACTTTATTGACCCTTTTCGTGAGGTAATATGGGTCTTACCGTAGGAGGAATGGAAAGACATGCAAGGTAGAGTGAAATGGTTTAACAGTGAAAAAGGTTATGGCTTCATCGAACATGAAGGTGGCGAAGACGTATTTGTGCACTTCTCCGCGATTACCGGCGAAGGGTTCAAATCCCTCAACGAAGGCGAACTGGTCGAGTTTGACATTGTCGAAGGTAACCGCGGCCAGCAAGCCGCTAACGTTGTCAGACTGTAACTCGCATAGGGCCCCCGGATCTGGATGGATCCGGGGGTTTCTTTTTGTGGACAATGTTTGAAAATTGTGAATTTAATGTGTTGGGATTGTCGTGTTTTGCAGGAGTATGGCGGCTGGGGGGAGAATAGTATTAAGTATTGAAGGGAGGAGTACAACATGAAGATCCAAGTACGCGGTAACCATCTTGAGGTGACTGAGGCTCTGCATCAGTACGTCGAGAAAAAGATCGGACGTCTGGAAAAGTACTTTCATGCTCCAACCGAACATTCCGTGCATGTAACTCTGTCGGTGGTGAGAGATTATCACACCGTTGAGGTCACCATGCCGATCAATGGGTTCGTCATTCGCGCTGAGGAGCGCTCGGGCGATATGTATGCTTCGATCGACACCGTTTCTGATAAACTGGAGAAACAGATCGAGAAGCATAAGACGAAACTCAATAAGCGGGTGCGTCAGGAAGGCACTCATTCTCTTTTTAAAGAACTGGGCGAAGGCAATGTACGCGTCCTCGTGGAGGATGAGGAGGATCTGAGCGACCTCGTTCGCGTGAAGAAGTTTGCGGTGAAACCGATGCCGGTCGATGAGGCGATTATGCAGATGGATCTGCTGGGCCACGATTTCTTTGTCTTCAGCAATGCGGAGACGGAAGAAGTGAATGTGGTGTATAAGCGCAAAGACGGGCAGTACGGGTTGATTGAACCAACTTTTGCTTAACTTGTGACAGGCCGGCTCCTCAGGGGGCTGGCCTTTTTTAGCTTTCATAGAAGATTGGAGGATGGGCGGCAGATGCTGGCGGTGGTGATGGCTGGAGGATATGGGCGTGCAGGTGCGGGGATACTAGGGGCGATGCACGGGGCTCGGAGATCGGCTGCGGTTGATGTGGTGGAAAAATTGGCTCGGGACGGCCGCTGGCGCACGGTGGTCGTGTCGGATGATCGGGGGATTTTGGAGCAGGGCCGGGAGTTGGGATGCTCGGTGCGGGACACGGCCGGGGCGGATTTTGACTGGTTGGGGACCTTGCAGGAAGTTGTGCGGGCCGAAGCGGAGCCGGGGGAAGCTGTGGTCGTGCTGGGCGGATGCGCCGCTCCGCTGCTGGATGCCGGGGAGTTGGCGGCGGTCACTCTGCAGGCGGCCGACGGTGAGGTGTGGCAGAACAATCGACTGTCGCCCGATCTGGTGTTGTGGAAACCGGCGGAGCGGGTGTTTCGGGTGGAGGTCTGCCGCAATGACAATGAGTTTGGGTATGCGCTGGAGCGGGCCGGGATGGCCGTGCGGTATTTTCCAGGGCTGCTCGGCTTTGGCTTTGATTTGGACACGCCGGTCGACTGTGTGCTGGCTGCGATGCGTGCGGAGTGCGGACCAAGGCTGGTGAAGGCAGTTTCCGGATGGGAGCTGTGGAGACGGGTGGAGGCGGTGCGCGCGGTATTGGATCGCGGGGAGTATGCGGACGTGGCGTTGCTGGGACGAGTGCATCCGGTGGAAGCGGAACGCTTTGGGCAGGGCTGCAAGGTGCGGCTCCGGGTGTATTCGGAGGAGCGGGGGATGAAGGCGCTTGGGCGCATCGAACGGGGCGAAGTGCGCAGTCTGGTCGGAGCGATGGTGGAAGCTGTCGGCTGGAAGAGGTTCTTTGCGGTGCTGGAGGAACAGGCTGGATGCGTGCTGTTTGATACGCGGGTGGCGCTGGAGCATCTCGGGGTGCACGTTTCGGAGCGGGAGCGATTCGCTGCCGATCTGGGGATGGTGGAGGAGATTCAACATCCCGTGTTGCGGGAGTTGGCGGAGGCTGCCGCTTCGTGCCGCATCCCGGTATTGATGGGCGGGCAGTCGCTGGTCGGCGGGGGACTGCGAATTTGGCTGGATGTTTAGTTTGGGGCATTTTACAGCGTAAAATAGGTACCTGCCCAAGCACCTTCGCATAGGATGTGGTACGGAGGTGACAGCAGATGGGCGTTGTGGTATGGATTTTGAAAGTGGTTGTGTTTTTCGTGGCCCTGAAGGTCGGGCAGGTTGTGATCTGGAATGTGCGGAAGACGTTTTATGTGCACCCGTGGCTCGTGGAACTGCTCGTTGCTGTGTTGGCGGTGATTTTGGTCGGCTCTTCGGTCGGCGGGTGGTGGGCGATCGTGCTGTTTGGTCTCTTGTTTGGGGTCATTCGCGGGGATCAGGAGGATGGCGCGAAGTCAAGTAGACAGCTTTTGTAAGCGGTAACTGGCTCGACGGGTGGCCTATTTTAAGGTCACCTGCTATACATATAATGTTTGTGAATGGATTTAACAGTTGTGGCTGGGGGCAAAATAGTGTTACAATTTTATACTAAGACATCCTGTCTTAATATGGAGAGGAGTGAAACCTTGTATGTTGGGCCTCCTGAAAAAGATTGTTGGGGACAGCAATGAGCGAGAGATTAAGAAGCTCTCGAAACTGGTGCAGCGCATCAACTTGCTTGAGCCGGATGTAGAAAGGCTGAGCGATGATGAACTGCGTGGCAAGACGTTTGAGTTTAAGGAGCGTTTCACCCGCGGGGAATCGCTTGATGATATGTTGCCTGAGGCTTTTGCGGTCGTTCGTGAAGCCGGTAAGCGCGTGTTGGGCAAACGCCACTACGATGTGCAGCTGATGGGCGGGATCGTCCTGCACCAGGGCCGCATCGCAGAGATGCGCACCGGGGAAGGGAAGACGCTGGTCGCGACTCTGCCTTCGTACTTGAACGCGCTGTCGGGACAAGGTGTGCATGTCATTACGGTCAACGATTATCTGGCTCGCCGCGACGCGGAGGAGATGGGGCAACTGCACCGCTTCCTCGGGCTTGAGGTGGGTCTGAATATCAACGGCCTGTCGCACGGGCAGAAGCAAGGCGCGTATGCGGCCGACATCACGTATGGGACAAACAATGAGTTTGGCTTTGACTTCCTGCGTGACAACATGGCGCTGTCTGTTGATCAGATGGTGCAGCGTCCGCTGAACTACTGCATCATCGACGAAGTGGACTCGATCTTGATCGACGAAGCACGTACGCCGCTGATCATCTCCGGTCAGGCGGAAAAGTCGACGGAGCTGTATTTCCGCGCGAACATTTTTGTGGCCGGCCTGCGCAATGAGGTCGACTACGCCCATGATGAGAAGGCGAAATCGGTCATTTTGACGGAGACCGGTTCGAAGAAGGCGGAGAAGTATTTCCGCATCACGAACCTGTTTGATCCGGAAAACATGCTGGTCAACCATCACATCACCCAGGCGTTGAAAGCGCATGTCACGATGCACCGCGACAAGGACTATGTGGTGCAGGGCGATGACATCATCATCGTCGACGAGTTCACCGGCCGCCTGATGCAAGGCCGCCGCTATTCGGAAGGTCTGCACCAGGCGATCGAAGCAAAGGAAGGCGTCCGCATTCAGAATGAATCGAAGACGCTGGCGACGATCACTTTGCAGAACTATTTCCGCGGCTACAACAAGCTGTCGGGGATGACCGGTACGGCGAAGACGGAGGAAGAGGAATTCCGCTCGATCTACGGGATGGACGTTACCACGATTCCGACCAACCGACCAAACCTGCGCGATGACATGTCGGACGTGATCTACAAGAACATCCGCGGCAAGTTCAACGCGGCGGTCAATGAGATCGCGGAACGCCACGCCAAAGGGCAGCCGGTGCTGGTCGGCACGACGTCGATCGAGAAGTCGGAGTACCTGTCCAACCTGCTCAAGCAGCGCGGGATTCAACACCAGGTCCTGAACGCGAAGCAGCATGAGCGCGAGGCGGAGATCGTATCCCTCGCCGGTCAGCGCGGCGCGGTTACGATCGCGACGAACATGGCTGGCCGCGGTACGGACATCACACTGGGCGAAGGTGTGGAATCGATTGGCGGTCTGCACATCATCGGTACGGAGCGCCATGAGAGCCGCCGGATCGACAACCAGCTGCGCGGCCGTGCCGGTCGTCAGGGCGACCCGGGCTCGACGCAGTTCTTCTTGTCGCTGGAAGACGATCTGATGCGTCTGTTCGGCTCGGAGAACATCATGAACATCATGGAGAAGCTGGGTCTGGAAGAAGATCAGCCGATCCAAGCGGGCATCGTTTCCAAAGCGATCGAATCGGCGCAGAAGAAAGTCGAAGGCAACAACTTTGACATTCGGAAGCACGTTTTGAAATACGACGATGTCATGAACCAGCAGCGTGTCGTCATGTACAAGCAGCGCCGCGAGATCTTGGACAGCGCAGACTGCTCGCATGTCGTAAAGGACATGCTGCATGAGCTTGTCGACTCGATCATTGAGACCTATTGCCCGAAGGACATCGTGCCGGAGGACTGGGATCTGGCAGGTCTGCACGAGTATGTGGAAGGCCGCATCACCCGTGAAGGCGTCCTGTCGATCGAGGAGCTGCAGAAGTACGCGACCCATGAGGAGATCGCGGAACTGTTGCACGATCTGGCCGACAAGGAGTATGCGGTGCGCGAGCAACTGCTCGGCGACGGCATGCGAGAGTATGAAAAGGTGATTTTGCTGCGTGCCGTCGATACGAAGTGGATCGACCACATCGATGCGATGGACCAGCTGCGCCAAGGGATTCATTTGCGTGCGTACGGACAGCGCGACCCGCTGATGGATTACAAGTTCGAAGGCTTTGACATGTTCGAACAGATGATCCACCACATCCGCGAAGAAGTCGTCACCTATGTGTTTAAGTCCTATGTCGGCGGTGCCGTTGCAGCGCCGGCCGACCCGAAGATGGGCTTGCAGATGGTGCAGATCGGTCCGGGTGAAGACGGGCAGGCACAACGCAACGAATAGTCATCGGTAGGAGTTGGTTGAAGTGGCAGCGCAAACTTTTGGCGAACTGCGTCAAGAGCTTCAAAATACAGCCAAGCGTTTGGCGGACATCGGGAGGTCTCTTTGACCTCCCTGCCAAGAAGCAGCGGATTGCAGCGCTTGAAGAGATGATGTCAGCTCCCGCGTTTTGGGACGACCAGGAAGCGGCGCAGAAAGTGATCAGCGAGAACAATGTGCTGAAGGGCAGCGTCGACCGCATGGAGAAGTTCCAGGGGGAGTATGACGATCTGGAAGTGATGCTGGAACTCGCGCAGGAGGAGAAGGATGAAGACCTTTTCTTCGAGTGCGACAAAGGCGTTGGCAAGCTGAAGCGCGATCTGGAGAAGTTCGAGCTGGAGTTGTTGCTCAGCGAGCCGTACGACAAGAACAACGCGATCTTGGAATTGCACCCGGGCGCAGGCGGCACGGAGTCGCAGGACTGGGCTGAGATGATGATGCGGATGTACACGCGCTGGGCGGAGCACAAAGGCTTCAAGGTGGAGACGTTAGACTATCTGCCGGGCGATGAAGCGGGGATTAAGAGCGTGACGCTTTTGATCAAAGGCTTCAATGCGTACGGGTATCTGAAGGCGGAACGCGGTGTGCACCGCTTGGTGCGCATCTCGCCGTTTGACGCGTCGGGGCGCCGCCATACGTCGTTCTCGTCGGTGGATGTGATCCCGGAGCTCGATGATGATGTGGCGGTCGATATCAAGGAGATTGATCTGAAGATCGATACGTACCGGGCGTCCGGCGCGGGCGGTCAGCATATCAACACCACCGACTCGGCCGTGCGGATCACGCATCTGCCGACCAATGTCGTCGTCACCTGTCAGTCGGAGCGC
>NZ_CP021434.1:1827500-1830000 GCF_002162355.1 Tumebacillus avium
ACCGACCGCTGGTGTCCCAGTTGTGGTGCCAACCGCATCGCTGGGTAGCTATGTCGGGAAGGGATAAGCGCTGAAAGCATCTAAGCGCGAAGCCCACCTCAAGATAAGACTTCCCACACGGTCAACGTGGTAAGACCCCTTGTAGAAGACAAGGTTGATAGGCTGGAGGTGGAAGCGCCGCGAGGCGTGCAGCTGACCAGTACTAATCGGTCGAGGGCTTATCCTAAGTAAGTCCACACTCACTATTATTCGCATCCAGTTTTCAGGGAACACGCAAAGCGGTAGATCGGCTAAAAACCGCGACATCCTGTCGCAACGCCGATCGACTGTACGTCAAGTGGTGATGTCGTAGAGGTCACACCTGTTCCCATCCCGAACACAGAAGTTAAGCTCTACAGAGCCGATGGTACTTGGACCGCAGGGTCCTGGGAGAGTAGGACGCCGCTTGGCAAATGAGAAAGACTCGATCTTATTGGATCGGGTCTTTTTTCATGTCTAAAGAGTACCTAGAAACAGTGCCGCGTTCGCAGCGGAGTACCACCGTAGCGATAGCAGAGGTATTGTAATTGGGTCGCAGTGTCCTAGGAGAGTAGGATGTCGCAAGGCTAAAAGAGGACTCGATCTATTGCAGATCGGGTCTTTTTGTGTACATTTCGGTCGTCAGACCTGCAGCGAGCAAACGGGATTGACGGTCAATGAAAGGTGGAGAGAAAGGCTTGTTTTGATGAATAGAGTGACTTGTGGTGGATGTAGTTTGTCTAAATCGCCGTTTTTGCTTGGTTTGCCTGTTGCACTTGTCCTTGGAGCATGATATTATAGCATCTGTCGCCGCTGATGAGCGGTGTGACACACGGAGAGATGTCCGAGTTTGGTCGAAGGAGCACGATTGGAAATCGTGTAGGCGCCTAAAACGTCTCGGGGGTTCGAATCCCCCTCTCTCCGCCATCTATTTTGGCGGTGTAGCTCAGTTGGCTAGAGCGACCGGTTCATACCCGGTAGGTCGGGGGTTCAAGTCCCTCCGCCGCTACCATCTTCATATGGAGAGATACCAAAGTGGCCAAATGGGGCGGACTGTAAATCCGTTGCGAAAGCTTCGAAGGTTCGAATCCTTCTCTCTCCACCATTTTCACAAACAATTTCATAATACAGGGGTATAGTTCAGTTGGTAGAACGTCGGTCTCCAAAACCGGATGTCGTGGGTTCAAGTCCTACTGCCCCTGCCAATGATGGCGGTCGTGGCGAAGTGGTTAACGCACCAGATTGTGGCTCTGGCACTCGGGGGTTCGATTCCCCTCGATCGCCCCATCATTACTTTTCACATCATCACCATTGGGGAGTCGCCAAGCGGTAAGGCAACGGACTTTGACTCCGTCATGCGAAGGTTCGATCCCTTCCTCCCCAGCCATTGTGAGCCATTAGCTCAGTTGGTAGAGCAACTGACTTTTAATCAGTGGGTCGAAGGTTCGAGTCCTTCATGGCTCACCACTTATACGGGGGTATAGCTCAGTTGGTAGAGCACCTGCCTTGCAAGCAGGGGGTCAGCGGTTCGAATCCGCTTATCTCCACCATTGTTCCTCAATAGCTCAGTTGGTAGAGCGCCCGACTGTTAATCGGATGGTCACAGGTTCGAGTCCTGTTTGAGGAGCCAGAAACGGCTCGTTGGAGAAGCGGCTTAACTCACCGCCCTTTCAAGGCGGCATTCACGGGTTCGAATCCCGTACGAGTCACCATTTGGAGGTTTAGCTCAGCTGGGAGAGCATCTGCCTTACAAGCAGAGGGTCGGCGGTTCGATCCCGTCAACCTCCACCATTTTAAAACTTAATGATTGTCGCGGGGTGGAGCAGTTGGCAGCTCGTCGGGCTCATAACCCGAAGGTCGCAGGTTCAAGTCCTGTCCCCGCAACCACAATGGAGCTGTGGTGTAGTGGCCTAACATGCCCGCCTGTCACGCGGGAGACCGCGGGTTCGAATCCCGTCAGCTCCGCCACTTTTTATCGCTTACTAAGCGGGTGTAGTTCAATGGTAGAACTCCAGCCTTCCAAGCTGGTCGCGTGGGTTCGATTCCCATCACCCGCTCCATCTATATGGGCCCATAGCTCAGTTGGCTAGAGCGCACGACTGATAATCGTGAGGTCGGAAGTTCGAATCTTCTTGGGCCCACCAATAATGTAGATCGACTAAGACCAGCGACGTCCTGTCGCAACGTCGATCGACTGTACATCCTGTACGTCTAGTGGTAATGTCGCAGAGGTCACACCTGTTCCCATCCCGAACACAGAAGTTAAGCTCTGCAGAGCCGATGGTACTTGGACCGCAGGGTCCTGGGAGAGTAGGACGCCGCTAGGCAATCAGTCAGAAAGACCCCATTTCTACGGAATGGGGTCTTTTTTGTAACAGGCTTGTACATCTCTGCATATACAGTAAGTATCAAGGGATATACACGAATAAACAGTATCCTTTGATGAATAAAAACGGAGGTGTCGAATATGGCGAATCAAGTG
>NZ_CP021434.1:1835000-1845000 GCF_002162355.1 Tumebacillus avium
GTTTGAGAGGAGTTGTCCTTAGTACGAGAGGACCGGGATGAACCGACCGCTGGTGTCCCAGTTGTGGTGCCAACCGCATCGCTGGGTAGCTATGTCGGGAAGGGATAAGCGCTGAAAGCATCTAAGCGCGAAGCCCACCTCAAGATAAGACTTCCCACACGGTCAACGTGGTAAGACCCCTTGTAGAAGACAAGGTTGATAGGCTGGAGGTGGAAGCGCCGTGAGGCGTGCAGCTGACCAGTACTAATCGGTCGAGGGCTTATCCTAAGTAAGTCCACACTCACTATTATTCGCATCCAGTTTTCAGGGAACACGCAAAGCGGTAGATCGGCTAAGAACTGCGACGTCCTGTCGCAACGCCGACCGACTGTACATCCTGTACGTCAAGTGGTGATGTCGTAGAGGTCACACCTGTTCCCATTCCGAACACAGAAGTTAAGCTCTACAGAGCCGATGGTACTTGGACCGCAGGGTCCTGGGAGAGTAGGACGCCGCTTGGCAAATGAGAAAGACTCGATCTGTATAAGATCGGGTCTTTTTGCATTCTCTTTTGTTTTATATGTTGGGTAGGATAAAGAAGAATGATAACAAGAAATGAAGGTCATCCATGCTAAGTTGGCGAGTAGCTGAAATTTGTTCTTCAATCTGCCAATATGATGAAAAGTAGAGTTGTGACCCGCAGCTTGTCCATGATAAGATAACTCTTGTCGCCGCGAGAGACATGCGGACGACGCGATTGATCCTTGAAAACTAAACGAGTGTTACAGAGAGATGACGCGAGTCAGAGATACAAACTTTTTCAACTTTTATTGAGAGTTTGATCCTGGCTCAGGACGAACGCTGGCGGCGTGCCTAATACATGCAAGTCGAGCGGACTGGAGAGAGCTTGCTCTCAAAGGTTAGCGGCGGACGGGTGAGTAACACGTGGGCAACCTGCCCGACAGACCGGGATAACGCTTGGAAACGAGTGCTAATACCGGATAGGCTTCACCTTCGCATGAGGGAGAAGAGAAAGAAGCTTTCGCTTCACTGTCGGATGGGCCCGCGGCGCATTAGCTAGTTGGTGAGGTAACGGCTCACCAAGGCGACGATGCGTAGCCGACCTGAGAGGGTGACCGGCCACACTGGGACTGAGACACGGCCCAGACTCCTACGGGAGGCAGCAGTAGGGAATCTTCCACAATGGGCGCAAGCCTGATGGAGCAACGCCGCGTGAATGATGAAGGCCTTCGGGTTGTAAAATTCTGTCTTCTGTGAAGAACAAGTGTGAGAAGAAAATGCTCACACCCTGACGGTAACAGAGGAGGAAGCCCCGGCTAACTACGTGCCAGCAGCCGCGGTAATACGTAGGGGGCAAGCGTTGTCCGGAATCACTGGGCGTAAAGCGCGCGCAGGCGGCCATTTGCGTCCGGGGTGAAAGCCCAAGGCTCAACCTTGGGATTGCCTTGGATACGGGATGGCTTGAGGATCGGAGAGGCAAGGGGAATTCCACGTGTAGCGGTGAAATGCGTAGAGATGTGGAGGAACACCTGTGGCGAAGGCGCCTTGCTGGCCGATTTCTGACGCTGAGGCGCGAAAGCGTGGGGAGCAAACAGGATTAGATACCCTGGTAGTCCACGCCGTAAACGATGAGTGCTAGGTGTTGGGGGGTACCACCCTCAGTGCCGAAGCTAACGCATTAAGCACTCCGCCTGGGGAGTACGGTCGCAAGACTGAAACTCAAAGGAATTGACGGGGGCCCGCACAAGCAGTGGAGCATGTGGTTTAATTCGAAGCAACGCGAAGAACCTTACCAAGACTTGACATCCCGCTGACCGGTTTAGAGATAGACCTTCCCTTCGGGGCAGCGGTGACAGGTGGTGCATGGTTGTCGTCAGCTCGTGTCGTGAGATGTTGGGTTAAGTCCCGCAACGAGCGCAACCCCTAAATTGTGTTGCCATCATTCAGTTGGGCACTCACAATTGACTGCCGGTGACAAACCGGAGGAAGGCGGGGATGACGTCAAATCATCATGCCCCTTATGTCTTGGGCTACACACGTGCTACAATGGGCGGTACAAAGGGTTGCGATGCCGTGAGGCGGAGCCAATCCCAAAAAGCCGCTCACAGTTCGGATTGCAGGCTGCAACTCGCCTGCATGAAGCTGGAATTGCTAGTAATCGCGGATCAGCATGCCGCGGTGAATTCGTTCCCGGGCCTTGTACACACCGCCCGTCACACCATGGGAGTTGGCAACACCCGAAGCCGGTGAGGTAACCGCAAGGAGCCAGCCGTCTAAGGTGGGGTCGATGACTGGGGTGAAGTCGTAACAAGGTAGCCGTATCGGAAGGTGCGGCTGGATCACCTCCTTTCTAAGGATTTAAGATTTTTCTATAAGACTTGCGTCAATCTCTGACAACAACTCGTTTAGTTTTGGGGGATCAAACCCTCAATGTGTTCCTTGAAAACTGGATAGCGAAATAGTGAGTCAAGACATGTTTGAAATGCAGTACTTTCGAAGCGTTAACTTAGGTTAAGCTACGAAGGGCGCACGGAGGATGCCTTGGCGCCAAGAGCCGATGAAGGACGGGGCAAACACCGAAATGCCTCGGGGAGCCGTAAGCAGGCGTTGATCCGGGGGTATCCGAATGGGGCAACCCGGCACTCGTAATGGGGTGTCACTCAGCACTGAATCCATAGGTGTTGAGAGGTAGACCAGGGGAACTGAAACATCTAAGTACCCTGAGGAAGAGAAAACAATAGTGATTCTCCTAGTAGCGGCGAGCGAACGGGGAAGAGCCCAAACCGCGTGGCTTCGGCCATGCGGGGTTGCGGGGCGTCTCACATGGAGTTACAAATCTGTTTGGTAGAAGAACGATCTGGAACGATCGACCGCAGAGGGTGAAAGTCCCGTATTCAAAATCAAACAGACTCCGAGACGATACCCCAAGTACCGCGGGACACGAGAAATCCCGTGGGAATCAGGGAGGACCACCTCCCAAGGCTAAATACTACTTGGCGACCGATAGTGAACCAGTACCGTGAGGGAAAGGTGAAAAGCACCGCGGGAGCGGAGTGAAAAAGAACCTGAAACCGTGTGCCTACAATCAGTCGGAGGGCGTTCATGCCTGACGGCGTGCCTTTTGTAGAATGAACCGGCGAGTTACGATCGCGGGCGAGGTTAAGGTGAGAAGCCGGAGCCGCAGCGAAAGCGCGTCTGAAGAGGGCGAAAGTTCGCGGTCGTAGACCCGAAACCGAGTGATCTACGCCTGGACAGGATGAAGTTGCAGTAAAATGCAATGGAGGTCCGAACCCACGCACGTTGAAAAGTGCGGGGATGAGCTGGGTGTAGCGGTGAAATTCCAATCGAACTCGGAGATAGCTGGTTCTCCCCGAAATAGCTTTAGGGCTAGCGTTAGAGTAAGAGTCATGGAGGTAGAGCACTGATTGGGCTAGGGGCCCTCCCCGGGTTACCGAACTCAGTCAAACTCCGAATGCCATCGACTTATCTCTAGCAGTCAGACTATGAGTGCTAAGATCCATGGTCAAGAGGGAAACAGCCCAGACCATCAGCTAAGGCCCCCAAGTTCTAGTTAAGTGGGAAACGATGTGGCGGTGCACAGACAACCAGGATGTTGGCTTAGAAGCAGCCACCATTTAAAGAGTGCGTAATAGCTCACTGGTCGAGTGACGCTGCGCGGAAAATGTAACGGGGCTCAAACTAGACGCCGAAGCTATGGATGTCGAAAGACGTGGTAGGGGAGCGTTCCCTGCGGGTTGAAGTCAGACCGGAAGGACTGGTGGACTGCAGGGAAGTGAGGATGCCGGTATAAGTAGCGAAAAGACAAGTGAGAATCTTGTCCACCGAAAGCCTAAGGTTTCCTGGGGAAGGCTCGTCCGCCCAGGGTTAGTCAGGACCTAAGCCGAGGCCGAAAGGCGTAGGCGACGGACAACTGGTGGAAATTCCAGTACCACCGCGCTGCCGTTTGAGCAATGGCGTGACGCAGGAGGATAGGGTGAGCGGCCTGTTGGATGGCCGTGTAAGCAGTGAGGCTGAGAGACAGGCAAATCCGTCTCTTGTAAGGCTGAGCTGTGATGCCGAGCGAAATTACAGTAGCGAAGTCCCTGATTTCACACTGCCAAGAAAAGCGTCTAGCGAGGAAGCCGGTGCCTGTACCGCAAACCGACACAGGTAGGCGAGGAGAGAATCCTAAGGTGCGCGGGATAACTCTCGTTAAGGAACTCGGCAAAATGGCCCCGTAACTTCGGGAGAAGGGGCGCTCCGGTAGGGTGTTAAAGCCTGAGGGAGCCGCAGTGAAAAGGCCCAAGCGACTGTTTAGCAAAAACACAGGTCTCTGCTAAGTCGAAAGACGACGTATAGGGGCTGACGCCTGCCCGGTGCTGGAAGGTTAAGGGGAAAGGTTAGCGCAAGCGAAGCTTTGAACCGAAGCCCCAGTAAACGGCGGCCGTAACTATAACGGTCCTAAGGTAGCGAAATTCCTTGTCAGGTAAGTTCTGACCCGCACGAATGGCGTAACGACTTGGGCGCTGTCTCAACGAGAGACCCGGTGAAATTGTATTACCTGTGAAGATGCAGGTTACCCACGGCAAGACGGAAAGACCCCATGGAGCTTGACTGCAGCTTGATATGGATGATTGGTACATCATGTACAGGATAGGTGGGAGACTGTGAGACCGGGGCACAAGCCTCGGTGGAGTCGACGTTGGGATACCACCCTTGAGGTATTGATCTTCTAACCTGGCACCCTGAAGCGGGTGTAGGGACAGTGTCAGGCGGGCAGTTTGACTGGGGCGGTCGCCTCCTAAAAGGTAACGGAGGCGCCCAAGGGTTCCCTCAGCGCGGTTGGAAATCGCGCTCCGAGTGCAATGGCATAAGGGAGCTTGACTGCGAGACCTACAAGTCGAGCAGGGACGAAAGTCGGGCATAGTGATCCGGTGGTTCCGAGTGGAAGGGCCATCGCTCAACGGATAAAAGCTACCCTGGGGATAACAGGCTTATCTCCCCCAAGAGTCCACATCGACGGGGAGGTTTGGCACCTCGATGTCGGCTCATCGCATCCTGGGGCTGTAGTCGGTCCCAAGGGTTGGGCTGTTCGCCCATTAAAGCGGTACGCGAGCTGGGTTCAGAACGTCGTGAGACAGTTCGGTCCCTATCTGCCGTGGGCGCAGGAAGTTTGAGAGGAGTTGTCCTTAGTACGAGAGGACCGGGATGAACCGACCGCTGGTGTCCCAGTTGTGGTGCCAACCGCATCGCTGGGTAGCTATGTCGGGAAGGGATAAGCGCTGAAAGCATCTAAGCGCGAAGCCCACCTCAAGATAAGACTTCCCACACGGTCAACGTGGTAAGACCCCTTGTAGAAGACAAGGTTGATAGGCTGGAGGTGGAAGCGCCGTGAGGCGTGCAGCTGACCAGTACTAATCGGTCGAGGGCTTATCCTAAGTAAGTCCAACACTCACTATAATCGCTGTCCAGTTTTTGAGGAACACGCAAAGCGGTAGATCGGCTAAAAACCGCGACGTCCTGTCGCAACGCCGATCGACTGTACATCCTGTACGTCTAGTGGCAATGTCGTGGAGGTCACACCTGTTCCCATCCCGAACACAGAAGTTAAGCTCCACAGAGCCAATGGTACTTGGACCGCAGGGTCCTGGGAGAGTAGGACGTCGCTAGGCAAATGAGAAAGACTCGATCTATAACAGATCGAGTCTTTTTTGTGTTTCGGAAGGAGAAATCTCGGGGCAGATTGAACTTATCTTTTGAAAGTTTTGCAGAGGGGTTGGGGTAAGATGACATTGAAGGAGCAATTGAGAAAGCGAGGGCCGCTTGGATTTTTGACGATGTTGGTCTATCGCTTGGGGAATCAGATCTATTATCGAGTCAAAGTGCCGGGGATCAGACATCTGCTGTGGCTGGTCTATCGGATCTTGGATATCATCGTCGTGCGAATGATCGGCTCTGCTGAGATACCGGCGATGGCAAGGATTGGGGAAGGGCTGGGACTGGTACACGGCGGGAACGGTGTCATCATCGCGCCGGGAGTCGTTGTAGGCGACCAGTGCACGCTTTATCATCAGGTCACGCTGGGCGTTCGTAACGGGCATCAGGGAGCGCCTGTGCTTGGCGATCACGTCTTTATCGGGGCAGGTGCAAAGATCCTCGGTCCGGTGAAGATCGGCAACCATGCGAAGATCGGGGCGAACGCAGTTGTGCTGCAGGATGTGCCGGATGGGGCGACTGCAGTCGGGGTACCGGCGCGCATTTTACTGCCGAAAGAAGAGGCGGATGAGTAAGCAGTATCGATAAGAGGACAGGGCTGCTGGGGCAGCAGCTCTGATGTGCGGATCGGTGAGGAAAATGGAGTTTTGCCGTTTGCGAAGGTGTTGAGATGTGGTGAGCAGGCTGTTTGTCCAATTTTGTTTTAAAAAAGTGATTGTGCCGAGCGGCTGTCCATGATATTATAAGTCCTGTCGCCGCGAGAGACACGCGGTGAACGAAACGAGAAACACCTGATGCAAGTCAAATGGAGAGATACCAAAGTGGCCAAATGGGGCGGACTGTAAATCCGTTGCGAAAGCTTCGAAGGTTCGAATCCTTCTCTCTCCACCATGTGAGCCATTAGCTCAGTTGGTAGAGCAACTGACTTTTAATCAGTGGGTCGAAGGTTCAAGTCCTTCATGGCTCACCACTGTTTTACAAAAAAATATGTGCCCATAGCTCAGCTGGATAGAGCGTTTGACTACGAATCAAAAGGCCGGGAGTTCGAATCTCTCTGGGCACGCCATTTTCACCTGGGGGTATAGCTCAGTTGGTAGAGCACCTGCCTTGCAAGCAGGGGGTCAGCGGTTCGAATCCGCTTATCTCCACCATTGTTCCTCAATAGCTCAGTTGGTAGAGCGCCCGACTGTTAATCGGATGGTCACAGGTTCGAGTCCTGTTTGAGGAGCCAGAAACGGCTCGTTGGAGAAGCGGCTTAACTCACCGCCCTTTCAAGGCGGCATTCACGGGTTCGAATCCCGTACGAGTCACCATTTGGAGGTTTAGCTCAGCTGGGAGAGCATCTGCCTTACAAGCAGAGGGTCGGCGGTTCGATCCCGTCAACCTCCACCATTTTAAAACTTAATGATTGTCGCGGGGTGGAGCAGTTGGCAGCTCGTCGGGCTCATAACCCGAAGGTCGCAGGTTCAAGTCCTGTCCCCGCAACCACAATGGAGCTGTGGTGTAGTGGCCTAACATGCCCGCCTGTCACGCGGGAGACCGCGGGTTCGAATCCCGTCAGCTCCGCCACTTTTCAACATGCAACACGGGCCCATAGCTCAGTTGGCTAGAGCGCACGACTGATAATCGTGAGGTCGGAAGTTCGAATCTTCTTGGGCCCACCATATCTAGTGATAATGTCGCAGAGGTCACACCTGTTCCCATCCCGAACACAGAAGTTAAGCTCTGCAGAGCCGATGGTACTTGGACCGCAGGGTCCTGGGAGAGTAGGGCGTCGCTAGGCAATGAGAAAGACCTGATCCATTTCGGATCGGGTCTTTTTTGCGTTTTGGGCATGGTAAGAAGGTGAGGATGGGGGTGGTCGTATGCAGGTCTTCTGGATGTTGGAGGGCGAATAAGCTGCTGGCGGTGTTCTCGTTGCTGTGGGGAGTTGTCGGATTGTGCCTTGTTGCGAATTTGGCGCGGGATCTTCCTTTGCGTTTAAAAGGACAGGTCTATTACGTGGAGGGATTTCCGGAGATTCTCAAGGTCGTCGTCAGGCAATCTGATTATAACTACAGCTATTATGGGCGGATTGGCAACGTAGAGGTACGGCTGGATGAACCGTTTTTGAAGCACAGGTGCTACTGGTTGGAGTATATGCCGCATTCGAAGATCATCGTGTATATCAACCACTTTGAACCGCCGAAAGAAAGAGAATGAGCGAGTCTGGCAGCTGCGATGATCGAGGCGGCGAGGTTTTGTTTTGGTTTGTTCCAGCGATCCCATTGAGAGATTCGCGCCAGGATGGTAAGATAACTCTTGTCGCCGCTGACAACGAAGCGGACACGACAAATGTTAAGATTCTATGAAAATTAGGCTTGACGTCCTAGTATTCCGTGTGGTAATCTAGGAAACGTTGAAGCGGTAAAACGCTTTCATGATTGATCCTTGAAAACTAAACGAGTGTTACAGAGAGATGACGCGAGTCAGAGATACAAACTTTTTCAACTTTTATTGAGAGTTTGATCCTGGCTCAGGACGAACGCTGGCGGCGTGCCTAATACATGCAAGTCGAGCGGACTGGAGGGAGCTTGCTCCCAAAGGTTAGCGGCGGACGGGTGAGTAACACGTGGGCAACCTGCCCGACAGACCGGGATAACGCTTGGAAACGAGTGCTAATACCGGATAGGCTTCACCTTCGCATGAAGGAGAAGAGAAAGAAGCTTTCGCTTCACTGTCGGATGGGCCCGCGGCGCATTAGCTAGTTGGTGAGGTAACGGCTCACCAAGGCGACGATGCGTAGCCGACCTGAGAGGGTGACCGGCCACACTGGGACTGAGACACGGCCCAGACTCCTACGGGAGGCAGCAGTAGGGAATCTTCCACAATGGGCGCAAGCCTGATGGAGCAACGCCGCGTGAATGATGAAGGCCTTCGGGTTGTAAAATTCTGTCTTCTGTGAAGAACAAGTGTGAGAAGAGAATGCTCACACCCTGACGGTAACAGAGGAGGAAGCCCCGGCTAACTACGTGCCAGCAGCCGCGGTAATACGTAGGGGGCAAGCGTTGTCCGGAATCACTGGGCGTAAAGCGCGCGCAGGCGGCCATTTGCGTCCGGGGTGAAAGCCCAAGGCTCAACCTTGGGATTGCCTTGGATACGGGATGGCTTGAGGATCGGAGAGGCAAGGGGAATTCCACGTGTAGCGGTGAAATGCGTAGAGATGTGGAGGAACACCTGTGGCGAAGGCGCCTTGCTGGCCGATTTCTGACGCTGAGGCGCGAAAGCGTGGGGAGCAAACAGGATTAGATACCCTGGTAGTCCACGCCGTAAACGATGAGTGCTAGGTGTTGGGGGGTACCACCCTCAGTGCCGAAGCTAACGCATTAAGCACTCCGCCTGGGGAGTACGGTCGCAAGACTGAAACTCAAAGGAATTGACGGGGGCCCGCACAAGCAGTGGAGCATGTGGTTTAATTCGAAGCAACGCGAAGAACCTTACCAAGACTTGACATCCCGCTGACCGGTTTAGAGATAGACCTTCCCTTCGGGGCAGCGGTGACAGGTGGTGCATGGTTGTCGTCAGCTCGTGTCGTGAGATGTTGGGTTAAGTCCCGCAACGAGCGCAACCCCTAAATTGTGTTGCCATCATTTAGTTGGGCACTCACAATTGACTGCCGGTGACAAACCGGAGGAAGGCGGGGATGACGTCAAATCATCATGCCCCTTATGTCTTGGGCTACACACGTGCTACAATGGGCGGTACAAAGGGTTGCGATGCCGCGAGGCGGAGCCAATCCCAAAAAGCCGCTCACAGTTCGGATTGCAGGCTGCAACTCGCCTGCATGAAGCTGGAATTGCTAGTAATCGCGGATCAGCATGCCGCGGTGAATTCGTTCCCGGGCCTTGTACACACCGCCCGTCACACCATGGGAGTTGGCAACACCCGAAGCCGGTGAGGTAACCGTAAGGAGCCAGCCGTCTAAGGTGGGGTCGATGACTGGGGTGAAGTCGTAACAAGGTAGCCGTATCGGAAGGTGCGGCTGGATCACCTCCTTTCTAAGGATTTAAGATTTTTTCTAATAGACTTGCGTCAATCTCTGACAACAACTCGTTTAGTTTTGGGGGATCAAACCCTCAATGTGTTCCTTGAAAACTGGATAGCGAAATAGTGAGTCAAGACATGTTTGAAATGCAGTACTTTCGAAGCGATAACTTAGGTTAAGCTACGAAGGGCGCACGGAGGATGCCTTGGCGCCAAGAGCCGATGAAGGACGGGGCAAACACCGAAATGCCTCGGGGAGCCG
>NZ_CP021434.1:1847500-1962500 GCF_002162355.1 Tumebacillus avium
CATTAAAGCGGTACGCGAGCTGGGTTCAGAACGTCGTGAGACAGTTCGGTCCCTATCTGCCGTGGGCGCAGGAAGTTTGAGAGGAGTTGTCCTTAGTACGAGAGGACCGGGATGAACCGACCGCTGGTGTCCCAGTTGTGGTGCCAACCGCATCGCTGGGTAGCTATGTCGGGAAGGGATAAGCGCTGAAAGCATCTAAGCGCGAAGCCCACCTCAAGATAAGACTTCCCACACGGTCAACGTGGTAAGACCCCTTGTAGAAGACAAGGTTGATAGGCTGGAGGTGGAAGCGCCGTGAGGCGTGCAGCTGACCAGTACTAATCGGTCGAGGGCTTATCCTAAGTAAGTCCAACACTCACTATTACTCGCATCCAGTTTTCAGGGAACACGCACATGTCTAGTGGCAATGTCGTGGAGGTCACACCTGTTCCCATCCCGAACACAGAAGTTAAGCTCCACAGAGCCGATGGTACTTGAACCGCAGGGTCCTGGGAGAGTAGGACGTCGCTAGGCAAAGAGAAAGACCTGATCCATTTCGGATCGGGTCTTTCTTCATGTCTGACGAGAACATAGAAACAGTGCCGAGTTCGCAGCGGAGCGGAGAACCACCGTAGCGATAGCGGAGGTATGGTACTTGGACCGCAGGGTCCTGGGAGAGTAGGACGCCGCTTGGCAACGAAGAAACACGAAAAAGACTCGATCTTACGCAGATCGGGTCTTTTTTGTTGTCACAAAAACCCATAGACGGATATACCATGTAGGTGTAACGTTCGGGAGAACATTTGCTTCTAAAAGGAGATGAATGGTTTTGTACTACAATTGCTGTGATGATGAGTACCGGCAAATGAATCCATACGGCCAACAACAAGGTGGCCAGTCTTTGATGCAGCCGACATCGATGCCGATGTACCAGCCGGGCACTCAACTGGCGCAACCGGGGATGATGCAACAGCCGCTTCTGCAACAGCCAGGGATGGTGCAACAACCCGGCATGATGCAACCGGGCATGATGCAGCCCGGCATGACAGGCGCCGCACCCGGCGGTTTTCAAGTAGGCGCACTAGCGGTTGCCGAAGAATCCTATATTGAGAACATTCTCCGTTTCAACAAAGGAAAAGTCGGCACGTTCTACTATACGGTGGAAGGCAGCAAAGAATGGAACTCGGTCGTCTTCCGCGGCCGCGTCGAAACGGCAGGCCGTGACCATATCATTCTGAGCGATCCGAAGACGGGCCGCCGCTTCCTGCTCCTGATGGTCAACCTGAGCTGGGTGGAATTTGATGAGCCGATCAACTACCCGAACATTCCGGTGCCCCAACAGGTGCAGGCGGTCCTGACGTCCGGCGATATGCCGACCTTCCCGACCGCTCGCGAAGAAGAATAGCAAAACAAAAGGGCTCCCCGCTTAGCACAAGCGGCGGCGGCCCTTTTTCTTTACAGGGTATGGACACAATGTTAAACTGGCTGATGAGGAAAGAATCACCAAGCTAGCCTGCATGCCGGATACACATACTACGAGTACTTGCGTGTGCAGTCTGTGCATTTACATACCTACATCGTTACCTATTCAGGTTCAAGGAAGGGGTTTCCTAATGACTGCAAACATTGAGCAACTTGCAATCAACGCGATCCGCACGCTGTCGATCGACATGATCGAAAAGGCAAAATCCGGCCACCCGGGCTTGCCGATGGGCGCTGCGCCGATGACCTACGAACTGTGGACCAAACACCTCAAGCACAACCCGGCCAACCCGGAGTGGATCGACCGCGACCGCTTCGTTCTCTCCGCCGGCCACGGCTCCGCACTGCTGTACAGCATGCTGCATCTGACCGGCTACGGTCTGGAGCTCGAAGAACTGAAAAACTTCCGCCAGTGGGGCAGCAAAACGCCGGGCCATCCGGAATTTGGCCACACAGCGGGCGTCGAAGCGACCACCGGTCCGCTCGGACAAGGGATCGCGATGTCGGTCGGCATGGCGATGGCTGAAGCGCATCTGGCTGCCACCTACAACCGCGACGGCCACGAGATCATCAACCACTACACCTACGCGCTCTGCGGCGACGGCGACCTGATGGAAGGCGTGGCATCCGAAGCGATTTCCATGGCCGGCCACCTCGGCCTCGGCAAGCTCGTCGTGCTCTACGATTCGAACGACATCTCCCTCGACGGCCAGCTCTCCATGTCGTTCACCGAAAATGTCCAAAAGCGCTTCGAATCGATGGGCTGGCAGTACCTGCGCGTTGAGGACGGCACCGACATCGCTGCGATCGGCCAAGCGATCCGTGAAGCACAGGCTGACCACAACCACCCGGCCCTGATCGAGATCCGCACGATCATCGGCCACGGTTCCCCGAACCGCGCCGGCACCAACAAAGCACACGGTGCCCCGCTCGGCGAAGAAGAAGCACGCCTGACCAAAGAAGTCTACGGCTGGCCGCACGAGCCGTTCCACGTGCCGTCCGAAGTCAGCGCACACTTCAACAATGTCCAAGCAGAAGGCGGCAAAAAAGAAGCGGAATGGAACGAACGCTTCTCCCGCTATGAGCAGGCCCACCCGGAACTGGCGAAGCAGCTGAAGCAGGCGATGAAGCACGAACTGCCCCAAGGCTGGGACAAGGACATCCCGGTCTTCCAGCCGGACGCGCCGCAACTGGCAACCCGCGAAGCATCGGGCGCTGCCTTGAACGCGATCGCGAAAAACCTCCCGTCCCTCTTCGGCGGTTCGGCCGACCTGGCGGGTTCGAACAATACAACCTTGAAAGACTACCCGGTCTTCCATCAGGAAAACTACGCCGGCCGCAACATCTGGTTTGGCGTGCGTGAATTCGCGATGGCAGCGGCGATGAACGGCATGGCTCTGCACGGCGGCGTGCGTCCGTACGGCGGCACCTTCTTTGTCTTCTCCGACTACCTGCGCCCGGCCGTCCGTCTCTCCGCACTGATGAAACTGCCGGTGATCTACGTGCTGACCCATGACTCGATCGCAGTCGGCGAAGACGGCCCGACCCATGAGCCGGTCGAGCACCTCGCAGCGATGCGCGTCATCCCGGGTCTGGTCACCCTCCGCCCGGCCGATGTCAACGAAACGATGGAAGCGTACCGCTATGCTCTGTCGCAAAATGACACCCCGGTCGCGATGGTGCTGACCCGCCAAAAGCTGCCTGTGCTGACCGGCACCGCCGAAAAAGCGCGTGATGGTATCACCCGAGGCGCCTACATCCTCTCTGACGCGCCCAACGGCCAGCCGCAAGTGATCCTGATCGCCACCGGCTCCGAAGTCGCACTGGCGGTCAAAGCACAGCAAGCGCTCGCCGACAAAGGCATCGCCGCACGCGTCGTCTCCATGCCGAGCATGGAGCTGTTCAACAAGCAGTCCCGCGAATACAAAGACTCCGTGCTTCCGCCGTCCGTCAAGGCGCGCGTTGGCATCGAGATGGGCACCACCTTCGGCTGGGAGCGCTATGTTGGCGACAACGGCGTTGTGATCGGCATCGATACATTTGGCGCTTCGGCACCTGGTGACCGCGTGATTGCCGAGTATGGTTTTACCGTCGAAAACGTGATCGAAAACGTCAACAAAGTCCTGTAAAGAAACGCAAACACAACCGCAAATATTCTGTCAAAAAACCGCCTTCGCGCCAGTCGCGACGGCGGTTTTTCCACTTGTGATCCTCTTCACAAATCGTTCATTCTTGGTGTGCGAAATGTCATACTGAACACCCTCTAAAAGGTGTATGATGAGATTGTAAATAAAGGAGGCGTACGCAAAATGAAAAAATTTGCACTGATCGCTGCGACAGCTGTCGCATTCGGCATGATCATGACCGGTTGCGGTTCCGATGAGAAAGCAGCAGACAACACGAACAACACCCCTGAACAAACGAACTCTGGTTCTACCGATTCCAATACGAATACTGATACTGCGACCGGCAATGAGCAGGTTGTCAACGTAACCGCATCCAACTGGAAGTGGACGCTCGACAAGACCGAAGTCAAAGTCGGCCAACCGGTGAAACTCGTCGTAACCGGCAAAGAAGGTCTGCACGGCCTGACCGTGATGGGCGCAGACGCGAAGATCAAGAACGTCGCGCCGGGCAAAACCGAAACGGTTACCTTCACCCCGGACAAAGCGGGCGAACTGAAACTGGTCTGCACCGTTTCCTGCGGCACCGGCCACAGCACCATGTCGACCACCCTTAAAGTTGTAGAATAATTGCAGATATCGATCACTTAGCAGACAACCCATGCGATTTCAACCGCATGGGTTGTTTTATTTTGAACATTTGGCGAACGTCCTGTAACTTAGACATGCCCTTCCACGTCTTTCCATATAGTGATGGAGATGGAGGGGTGCAGGGTGAACAACAAGAGGAAAAAGCAGAAACTGTGGGTGCTGACAACCACAGTGACCAGCCTGGTTACGGCAGCTGTCGTAACCGGCGTGTATTGGCAGGCGGGAGGTTTTGCCAAACCGGTTGTGCAGCCGGCCGAAGCTGCTGCCACCGCTCCGCCGCAAAAGTCTGTCACCGTCCGACCGCAGCCGATTCCACCTCAATATGAAAAATTTGTCCCGGGCGAAAACGTGATCCCATCGCGGCAAGACAACCACACACAGCGCGAGGTCCACGACCAATATCAAGCATATCTGCAGCAACTGCCAAGTCAAAAAGGCGAACCTGTCGCCTCCTTTCAAACCTCGCTTGCCGGGCACAGCGCCGAAGGGCGGGTGAAAAACATCATCCTCGCCAACGACAAGCTCAATGGACGCATCCTGCTGCCGGGGGAGGAGCTCTCCTTCAACAACACGCTGGGCGACTCCAACGATCCCAGCGGCGGCTGGCAGTTGGCGACGGTGATCGTCGGCAAAAAATTTGAACAGGGCTACGGCGGCGGCATCTGCCAAGTATCGTCCACGCTGTACAATTCGGTGCTCGAGGCCGGGCTTGGCGTCGTTGAGCGCTACACGCACAGCTTGCCGGTCGGCTATGTTCAGCCGGGTCATGATGCGACCGTTTCCTATCCCGAACTTGATTTTCGATTTGTAAATACGTATGAGGCACCGGTCAAACTTCAAGCAACGATCATCGGCGGCATGGTGGTGTCGAAAATTTATCGACTGCCCGCTTTCCAGTACGTGCCGGCCAACTAAAAAAGCCGTCAGCAGCTCACAACTGCTGACGGCTTTTTTATTGCTTGATGAACACCAAGTCGCTAAACGCCACTCCCATGCCGGAGCGCAGCATGTTCCGCTGGCTGGAGCTGTTGTATGCCGCCTGGCCGACGACGAGGTCACAGCCCATGCGGGCCGCGTCCTGGATGCGCTGATAGATCAACGCCTGCTGCAAGCCCCGCCCGCGATATTCCGGGAGCGTGGCGGCGGCACAGAACGAGCCCATCCCGTCATGGAGGAACATCATCGCCACGCTCGCCGGAACTCCGTCCGCCGCAGCGATGTAGTAGTGATAGTCGGAGTTGTTCGCCGCGATCAGGCGGTTGTTATGGGCCAGCGAAGCTGCCCGCTCCGGAGCCAGCCCCATCGCTTGCGTATACAGCTCGGCAAACTGCTCGATCTCTTCAATCGTCAGCTTCTGCACGGTGATCCCGTCCGGCAGCGGCGGAATCTCTTCGGTCGCCAGCCCGTACATCGACGACGTGGCGAACTCTTCCACGACAAACCCATGCTCGGTCAGCGCCGCCAACAGATTAGGCGTGGCCAGCACCGGATTGGTCTTCACCCGGCAGACGACATCGTAAGCCGCGTAAAACTCGAGGATCTCCGGAAGCAGGTGCACATCCGCCTCGGTCAGACCGATCACCTTATTAAAAAATCCGGCCGGGGACTCTTTATAAATCAGCGCCGTTCCGCTCCCAAAACTTTTCAGCCCCACTCCGTCCCGTTTCGATGCGTCCGTCTGAAAGGCTTCCAAACGCTTGATCAGCCCCACATGCTCCGCAGACTCCACCCGCAACGCCAGCTCCGGCGTTGCGATCGGCAGCGTGCCGTTCATGCCGCTCACCCCTTTTTCAAGTCTTTTCTACCTCTTACATTAAAAGCCGGACCCGTCCCTTGTCAATCAACGTTTCGGTTGCGTACTTATACATATCTATGTATAATAATGCATATTGTGAAATCAAAACGAGGTGAAGAGGGATGAACGTTGCCGTAATCGGTGCGACCGGATATACAGGATTGGAAGTGGTGCGGCTGTTGATGCAGCACCCGGAGCTGAACGTGACGGCTGTCACGTCCGACTCGCAGGCAGGGGCGATGCTGACCGAGGTGTACCCGCACCTGCAAGGGCTGGTGCATGATCCGCTCCAGCGGGCTGATGCGCTCGAACTGGCAGCCCAGGCCGACCTGGCGTTTCTCGCCTTGCCGTCCGGGCTGTCCACCGCGCTGGTGCCCGACCTGCTCGCCGCCGGCCTGAAAGTGATCGACCTCGCAGGCGACCACCGGCTGTCCCAAGCGGACTATGCCGAGTGGTATCATAAAACGCCGCCGACCCACGAGGTCTTGAATCAGGCGATATACGGTCTGCCGGAATTTTATGCAGCCGAAATCGCACCGGCCCGCCTGATCGCCAATCCGGGCTGCTATCCGACGGCGACGCTTCTGTCCCTGCTTCCGCTCGTGCAGCACGGGCTGATCGACACCGAGTCCCTGATCGTCGACGCCAAATCGGGCGTATCCGGCGCCGGCAAAGCGTTGTCGCCGGGCACGCATTTTGCGGAAATCAATGAGAATTTCAAAGCCTACAAAGTCGGCGTCCACCAGCATATCCCGGAGATCGAAGGGGTGCTCACGAAGCAGCACGGGGCCAAAGTCACGCTGTCCTTCACGACACATCTCGTGCCGATGACGCGCGGGATCATGGCGACGTCTTATGCCAAGCTGACACAGGACCTGTCGACCGAAGAAGTGCTTGCCATCTATAAAGAGACCTACCAGAACCAGCCATTCGTCCGCATCCGTGCAAACGGGAGCATGCCGGCGACCAAAGACGTCAGCGCCAGCAACTTTTGCGACATCGGCCTGCGGGTCGATCCGCGCACGAGCCGCGTGACGGTGATCGGCGTGATCGACAACCTGATCAAAGGCGCGGCGGGGCAGGCGATCCAAAATGCCAATCTGCTCTGCGGCCTGCCGCAAACGACCGGCCTGCTACACGCGCCGGTCTATCTGTAACCAACCACAAGGGGGAACTGCAACGTGAACATGATGGTGAAAAAAGCCGCCTATACGGTACTGCCGAAAGGGTCGGTCACAGCCCCGCTTGGCTATCAGGCGGCCGGGCTGCATGCTGGGATCAAACGCAAGAAAAAGGATGTTGGGCTGCTCCTCTCCACGGTGCCGGCTGCCGCGGCCGGCGTTTTTACGATGAACACCGTGCGCGCCGCCTGCGTCACGCAAAATGAACAGCAGCTGCAAGCCATGCCGTACCTGCAGGCGATCGTCGTCAACTCCGGCAACGCCAACGCCTGCACCGGGGCGCAAGGCGATGCCGACGCCAAAGCGATGCAAAGCCACACCGCCGCCGAGCTTGGCCTGCCTTCTCATGCGGTCGCCATCGCGTCGACCGGCGTGATCGGGGTGCCGATGCCGATGGAGACGCTGAAGCAAGGCATCACCCAAGCTGCCGGAGGGGTATCGGAGGCAGGCGGCGATGATTTTTCCGAAGCGATGCTGACCACCGACACCTGCCTCAAGCAGATCGCCGTGCAGCTGACCATCGACGGCAAGACGGTGACGATCGGCGGCGCTGCCAAAGGGTCGGGGATGATCCACCCGAACATGGCGACGATGCTCGCCTTCGTGACCACCGATGCAAAAGTTGATCCGGCCGCGCTCCAGACCCTGCTGCGCCAGACGACCGACCAGACTTACAACTGCATCACCGTCGACGGCGACACATCGACCAACGACATGGTGCTGGTGCTGGCCAACGGCTTGGCCGACAATCACACCTTGACCCCGGCGCATCCGGACTGGGCCGATTTTGCCGCCGCTTTCCGCCATGTCTCGGAAAAGCTCGCCAAAGACATCGCCCGCGACGGCGAAGGCGCGACGAAGCTGGTCGAGGTGCATGTCAAGGGAGCGGTCAGCGTCAGCGTTGCCACGCAGGCAGCGAAAAAAGTCGTCGGCTCCTCCCTGGTCAAAACGGCCGTCTTTGGCGCAGATGCCAACTGGGGGCGCATCCTCGCGGCGGTTGGCTATTCGGGCATCCCGTTTGATGCTGGCCGCGTGAACATCTGGCTCGGTGACGTGCCCGTGGCGCAAAACGGCATGGGGCTGTCCTTCGATGAAGAGGCGGCCAAAGCGCATTTGCTCGGCGACACCGTGCAGATCACCGTCGACCTCAACCTCGGCGATGCGTCGGCCACGGCGTACGGCTGCGACTTGACCTACGACTATGTGCGCATCAACGCGAGCTACCGGACGTAAGGGGGAGCGGACATGATGACGATGACTCAGACAGAAACCCTGACGCCTGCTGAAAAAGCGCACGTTCTGCTCGAAGCGTTACCATACATTCAGAAGTTTGCCGGAAAGATCGTCGTGATCAAATACGGCGGTTCCTCGATCGAGCCGGACAGCGGCGAGATCGACCCGGTGATCCTCGACATCATCTGGCTGAAGCAGGTCGGCCTGTATCCGGTCGTTGTGCACGGCGGGGGCAAAGCGATCAACCGGCTGTTGGAGCGGCTTGGGCATCAGGCGCAGTTTATCGACGGGCTGCGGGTGACCGATGAGCCGACGCTGGAAGCGGTGGAGATGGTGCTGGGCGGCCTCGTCAACCAGCAGCTCGTCGCGGCCTTTCACGCGGGCGGCTGCAAAGCGGTCGGGCTGACCGGCGTCGACGGCGGCCTGCTCGCCGCCCAGAAGATCACACATGAAAAAGGCGACTTGGGGCGCGTCGGCGAGGTGATGGCGGTCCATGCCGAGCCGATTCATGCGCTGCTGCAAAACGGCTTTTTGCCGGTGATCGCGCCGCTGGGCTGTGACGAGCAGGGCGCGCGCTACAACATCAACGCGGACAGCGCGGCAGGCGCGATTGCCGCGGCGCTGGGCGCGGAAAAGCTAATTTTGCTGACCGATGTGCCCGGCATTTTACAAGCGGGCGAACTGATCAACCAAGTGACGCCGGAGGAAGTGGATGCGCTGCTCGCCGACGGCACGATCCAAGGCGGCATGGTGCCAAAAGTCGAAGCCTGCCTTGCCGCCCTGCATGGCGGTGCGCAGCAAGTGCACATTTTGAACGGCAAAGAACCGCATGCGCTGCTCCTGGAGATCTTCACGGAGCGCGGCGTCGGCACGCTGGTACACCGTTAGAAGAGGGGGATGACAGAGATGACCAGCCTGATGAACAACTATGCCCGGCTGCCGGTCGCGTTTGCCAGAGGGGCAGGGAGCAAGCTGTGGGATACGGAGGGGCGCGAGTATCTTGACTTCACCAGCGGCATCGCCGTGACCAACCTCGGCCATGCCCATCCGAAAGTGACGGCCGCCCTGCAGGAGCAGGCCGGGATGCTTTTGCACACGTCCAATCTGTATGAGATTCCCTTGCAGGAGCAGGTGGCGGGCAAACTCGCCGAGCTGTCGGGGCTGCCCAAAGCGTTTTTTTGCAACTCGGGGGCGGAGGCGAACGAAGCGGCGATCAAGTTGGCCCGCCGCTACAGCCAGTTAAAGCACGGGGCAGAGAAGTTTGAGATCCTCACCTTGCACGACTCGTTCCACGGACGGACGCTGGCGACGGTGACCGCGACGTGCAAGCCGAAGTTTCAGGAAGGATTTGCGCCGCTGATGCCGGGCTTTACGTATGTGGAAAAAGAGCTGGGCAAGATCGAAGCGGCGATTGGGGCGCACACCTGCGCCATTTTGGTGGAGCCGGTGCAAGGCGAAGGCGGCGTGCTGCCGCTGGGGGCGGAGTTCCTGCAGGGGCTGCGCGAGCTGTGTGACGCCAAAGGGATCTTGCTGCTGTTCGATGAGGTGCAGACGGGGATCGGACGCACGGGGCAGATGTTTGGTTTCCAATCCGCCGGGGTGCTGCCCGACATCATCACGCTGGCCAAAGGGCTTGGCAACGGCGTGCCGGTTGGCGCGATGCTGGCTAAGGAAGAGGTGGCTGCGGCGTTTACGCCGGGCACGCACGGGTCGACATTTGGCGGCAATCCGCTGGCGATGGCGGCCGCTCTGGCCGTGCTGACGGCGATTGAGGAGGAAGAGCTCTTGTCCCATGCTGTGCAGATGGGCGAGGAACTGCAGGGCCGTCTGCAGCGGCTGATAGAGAAGTATCCGTTCATCATCGGCGTGCGCGGACAAGGCTTGCTGCAAGGGCTCGTGTTCGACCGCCCGGTAGCGCCGCTGGTCAGCAAGTGCCTCGACCACGGCCTGCTGGTGCTGTCGGCCGGGGAGCACACCTTGCGCCTGCTGCCGCCGCTGATCGTCACGTCGGCCGAGCTGCATCTGGGGGTTACGTTGCTGGAGGAAGCAATAAAAGAAACTAGTGCCTGAGAGCGCTCGTTTTTTTATATAGTGGTGTCGTTCTGCAACAGGCATAATCGAATTTTCCCACTCATATACATGAAAAGTAGCAGCAAGCTCGGGTGATGTACAGAAAGGAGATGGGGTATGGTACGCGCGGGCAATCTGTTTCTCATGTTCGCCACGTTGATCCTGATCAACCTCGTCTTGAGCGACTTTGGTGTGTCCTGGTGGGTGCGCGTGTTGCTCGGCACGTTGATCTTTGCGCTGCTCAGTCCGTTCATCCGCATCCGCGACCGAAAACAAGAGCAAAAATAAGCTGGACAAAATAGGCAGGCGCCGCCACCGATTTCCCTCCCGCGCCATAGGATAACGTATCACCAGCGGAAAGGGGGAAACAACGATGTACGGAGTCTTTGGCGCATACACGCATTGGGCGGTTGTGTTTCTGATCATCTTCGTTCTGTTCTTCCTGTTCGTACCGGTGGGCGGTCAAGAAGGACACGGGCATCAAGGCTGCTAACCCGGCCACACATGTCCACAACAGGAAAAAGCCGTCAGCTCTTCGGAGTTGGCGGCTTTTTTGTCATCGGATATACATAATTCCCAGCGATAACGGTCTTGTCTCAGCGTGGGTTGTACTTTATGTTAAGAAGAGAGTTTCTGTTTCGCAGAAAGAGGGATTCCTTCAATGAGTACGAAAAGTACGCAATGGCTGAAAGTGTTAGCCTATGTCGCGACGATCATCATGTTTTTGGTCATGATCGCAGGGTCATTGGTAACGAAAACGGAGTCGGGCATGGGATGCGGCAACACATGGCCGCTGTGCAACGGCAAGTGGGTGCCGGAATACACGATCTCGTCGATGATCGAATACATGCACCGCATGATCACCGGTGTGGCAGGCGTTGTGGTGCTGTTGTTCTCGCTCCTCGCCTGGTGGAAAAACAAAGGCAACAAGGAAGTCCGCAATCTCGCCCTGTTCGGCATTTTCTTCATCATGGTTGAATCGGCGCTTGGCGCTGCTGCTGTCATCAAACCGCAGTCGTCGCCGGTGCTGGCGCTGCACTTCGGGTTCTCCTTGCTGGCGTTTACCGGCGTGCTGCTGCTGACGATCTGCATTTTGCAGCAGAACCGTTCGCAGAGCCTGATCCAGACGGCCGTGTCGAACGGCTACCGGCTGTACGCGTGGTTCGTCGCGCTGTTTGCTTACGGAGTGGTCTACCTCGGCGCCTATGTCCGCCACACCGGCGCGAGCGTGGCTTGCCCGAGCTGGCCATTGTGCCAGGAAGGCGTGCTGATCCCGGAGCTGCAGGGTCTGGTCGCCGTGCATTTTGTGCACCGCCTCGGGGCGCTGACCTTGTTCATTTTGGTGACGATCCTGTTTGTTTTGACGCTCAAGCGCTACAAGAACACGCGCCGCGATCTGTATGTCGCAAGCATTCTGGTGTTTGTGCTGATCACAGCTCAAGTGATCTCCGGCGGATTCGTGGTGCTCAAGCAGCTGCATCTGTATGCGACCTTGACCCACTCGGCGATCATTACCTGTCTGTTCGGGACGCTGTGTTATCTCTGTGTGCAGACGCTGAAAAAGCCGCGTAAAAACGCGTAAAAGAGGCTGTCTTGTGACAGCTTCTTTTTTTATGAAGGAAGTATTGAGTTGCTGTTGAAATTGTTTCTCAGGAAGAAGGAGGGAGAACTTTGCTGGATAACTTGCAAGCGAATGGCCTGATCGTGACGGAGCCGAACGGCGCCCGCCGCCGCCCGACTCCGACGGAGATGGTGAACATGCTGGCCGAGACGATCGGCGAGACGGCGATGAAGTCGGAGAAAGTCTGGGCGAAGCACAGCCAGCTGGAAAATGTCGCGATCTATGTCGATTATGACAACGTTTACTGGACGCTGAAGAACAGCTATCTCCACGACCCGGATGACAAGAACTTAGAGAAAAACTTGTTCACCCAGCTGTGGAACACGTACGACCGCGACAATGTGCGCGTGTTTAAGGCGTTTGGCGACTTCGAGCAGATCGCCTGCGACATGACATCGCTGCAGAAAAAGCGCATTCAGCTGCGCCACGTCTACGCCAACGGCAAGAAAGACGAACACCGCAAAAACGCGTCCGACATCGAGCTTTGCCTCGACGCGATCGAAACGACGTACACCGACCCGAACATCTCCTGCTACGTGTTTGTCACGGCGGACAGCGACATGATCCCGATCATGAGCCGCTTGATGTACAAGGGGAAACATGTCGAATTGTACTATGTGCCAAGCGCCGCTTCCAAACATTACGACATCACCTCCTATGCGCACCGCGCGGTCGACCTGCTGGAGTTCCTGAACATTCAAGTCAAGGAATACAACATCGAAGACTACATCATCGGCGCGTTGGAGTTTATCGAGAACTGGGAGCGCAAATTCCAGGAGAACCCGGAAGTGTTCCTCGGCCGTTCCTGGCTGTTCATGAAGCTGCGCGAAGTGCTGGCGATCCCGGAGAGCGCGTGCAGCCAATTGTTAGAGTTTTTGGAAACCAACGAGTATATCCTGCTCGACAACAAGAAATACTATGACAAGATCAAAGACGAACACACGATGAAAAAGAGCTACCGTCTCGCCAAAAAAGGCATTCAGTGCCTCAAAGAGTCGAACAAGGAATCGGCGGCTGCGAAGCAATAAGCGCGTTTTCATGAAGTTTTTGTCGAAATGCGTTTGACAAATTTCTCACTCCACTGTAATATATAGACATAGCAATGAGTTATCTGCTACAACATCGATTCGCTATGTGTCTATACGCTAAATATGATTCGCTATTATCAAAGACAGGAGCCAGATGGCTCCTGTCTTTTTTTGTCTACTCTTGTCTGTCAGAATTAGTAAGAATTAGTCTAATAGTCCCACGCCGCTCATAGGCTTATCTATGGTAAAATATACAAAACTAGTAGATTCGCAATGAGGGTTGGGAGAGTTGCAGATGAAACGATTTTGGGTGAGTCTGATCGCCGCCTTGTCGCTGGTTGTGCCAGGCGGGATGTTTACGGAGCGAGCGGAAGCGGTTGGGATGGCGATGGGCGCGGTGCAAACGCCGTCTGTGGTGCTGGACGGGTATCACCTGCCGATCGATCCGCAGCCAATTTTATATAAAGATCGTGTGATGGTGCCGTTTCGGCCGCTGGCCGAAGCGCTGGGCATCAAGGTGGAATGGGAGCCGAAGACCTCGACGGTCATCGCCGAGAGCGGCGGCAAGGAACTGCGCATGCAGATTGGCAACAAGACCGCTTGGGTAGGCGGCAAGGCTGTCCAATTGGATGTGGCGCCGTTTATCACAGAAGGACGCAGCTTGATTCCGCTGCGCTTTTTCAGCGAGCACGCCGGAGCGCAAGTCAGCTGGAACGACAAAACGCAGACGGTGAGCATGGAGTCGCAAGAGCGGGATTTGCATACGATGGTGTTTTACGGCTTGGGTTCGTACGGGCAGAAGGAGTATCTGCCGTACTTTGACGAGGCCTCTTTTACATGGAGCAGACTGGATGCTAATGGAGTGCTGGTCACCGATGAGAGCGAATACCAGTGGCCGGCAGCAGGCGCGGAGGAGCTCATGCAGGAAGTGCAGACGGCGGGCGTCGACACGTCGCTGATGGTCTTTTCGGTCAATGAGCAGGGCGAGCTGACCAAGCTGCTGAACGATGTCGCGTTGCAGCAGCGCTTTGCGAACGACCTGGCTGCTTTGCTGGTGCAAAAGGGCATCGGGGGCGCGTATCTCGACTTTGAAGCGCTGGCCCCGACCGGATCGAAAGACATCGCCACCGTGCGGGCGCAGTATGCGGCGTTTGTGAAGCGGGTCGCCGATGTGCTGCACAGCAAAGGCAAGCAGCTGACCGTTGTCGTGTCACCGCTGGAGCACGGCTGGTACCGTGGCTATGACTACAAGGCGCTGGCGGCGTCGGCCGATGCGCTGTTTATCATGGCATACTCCTATGTTGAAGACAAGCTCCCGCAGCCGGTCGATAAGATCGATGATGACATTCGCGCGGCGGTGGCAGCGGTCGGCCCGGAGAAGCTGATCCTCGGGATCAACGCTTACAGCGAGACTGCGCAAGGGGTGCAGGAGAAGATCGGCCTGGCGAAGCGGTACAATCTGCATGGCGTGGGCTTCTGGATCTTGCGCGTGTTTGACGACCCGTTTATGGATGCGATCGATGCGAAGCTGCTGCTCCGTCCGGAGCTGAACTAAAAAAGGCAGACCCGGCTATGGTGCAGGGTCTGCCTTTTTTATGCAATTTCATAGCCGAGCGCTTCGATGATCGAGACGGTGGCGCGGTGCGCGAAGTAAAACAAAGTCTTGGAAACGATGCCGACGACGACAAACTCATTTTCCTCGTGGTCGATCATCTGCCAGAGGGCAAAAGCGCGTTGGTTGTAAGAATACCGGCAGTGAATGATGTAGTCTTGTTCATTAGAAGTGAGCAGCCGGGCTCGCAATCGAATCTGGTCCAGCTCGAATTCGATGTTTTCGAGACGAAAACGATGATCGACATGGTTGACGGGCAAGATTTTCGATTCGACGAAATTAAGAGTATCGCGGAGCGTTTTCATGTCAGATTCACCGCCGTCATTGATATCGTTAATGATAGGTATAATCTATTGTAGCAGAATCTCGTGATGTACGGTATGGGTATGCCAGTCAGTTTTTGCGAACATCCTAACGTTGATCTTGGCAATGGGAAAGGATGGTTCGACAGAAATGGTGACAGGTGAGGTTCAGCAAAGCATACAAGCGGCAACGATGCCAACCATGCAGATTATGACGGTTGCCGATACTTTTGTCAAACAACTGGAAGCGTGGGGCGTGGAGCGCATCTACGGCGTGATGGGCGATACGTTTTTGGACTTTTTGGATGCGGTAGAGCGCTCTTCGATTCAGTTTGTCGCCGTCAAGCATGAAGGGACGGCAGCGTTTATGGCCTCGGCGGAGGCGAAATTGACCGGCAAGCTCGGCGTCTGCATCGCGACATCGGGGCCGGGGATGGCGAACCTGCTGAACGGGCTTGGCGACGCCTATCAGGACAAGGTGCCGGTGCTGGCGATCACGGGGCAGGTGCCGACGAAAAAGATCGGGACGGACACCAAGCAGTATCTGGACCAGCAGGTGTTCATCGAGCCGCTGGCGGCGTATTCGGCGCTGCTCTCCGCGCCGGACGCGACGGTGGAGCTGGTGACGAAAGCGATGCACACAGCAATGGAGTGGGGCGCGGTGACACATCTGTCGGTGCCCAAAGACCTGTGGAGCCAGCAGCAGACCAACGCGGTGCGCAAGCCGCCGCAGTTGGTCAAAGGCGTGGTGCAGTTCAACCCGCAGGATGTCGAGCAGGCGGTGGCGATCATGAAGACCGCCCAGCAGCCGGTCGTCGTTGCCGGGATCGGGGCGCGGGAAGCTGCCGGGGATGTGGTGCGGCTCTGTGCAGCGTGGGGCGCCGGGCTGATCCTGTCGTTGGGAGCGAAAGGGATGATCGAGGAGAGTTTCCCGCAACTGCTCGGCGGCATCGGCAAAGGAGGCAGTCCGCAGGCGTCGCAGCTGTTGAAAAAAGCGGACGTGGTGCTGCTCGCCGGGGACACGTGGTGGCCGGAAGGGTATGTGCCGGAGACAGCCAGACTGATTCAGATCGACTATGCGGCGGCGAACATCGGGACGCGCTTTTCGGTGGAGCTCGGGCTGGTCGGCGCGACCGGGCAGGTGCTGCCGGAGCTGGCCAAGCGGATGGCCGGGCATGAGCAAAATGAGCAATGGCTGACCTATGTCGGGCAGCAGCGGTCGAAGTGGTATGCGCAAGTGGAGAAAGAAGCGACAACCGAAGGGACGCCGGTGCATCCGGCCAGGCTGGTGCGGGCGCTGCAGAACACGGTGGCAAACGATGCGGTGCTGTGTGTAGATACCGGGGATCATACGGTGTGGTTCAGCCGGATCTTCGCCGGCAGCGGGGAGCAGAAGACGCTGTTTTCCGGGACGTGGCGTTCGATGGGATTTGGGCTGCCGGCGGCGATGGCCGCTCAACTGATCCAGCCGGAGCGGCAAGTGGTGGCGCTGGTCGGGGACGGGTGTCTCGGCATGACGCTGGCCGACCTGTCGACGGCGGCGCGCTACAACCTGCCCCTCACCGTGGTCGTGGTCAACAATGGCAACCTGCAGATGGAGACCGACCGCCAGAAAGTCGGCCAGCATACGACGCTGGGATCGGACCTGACCAACCCCGATTTTGTCAAAGTCGCCGAAGCGTGCGGCTTGGCCGGTTTCCGAGTTACCGATTCCGCCGAGCTCGACCAAACGCTGGAGCAAGCCTTCGCCCTCCCCGGCCCGGTCTTGGTCGATGTCAGCACCCTTCCGCTGACGTTCCCCAACACGTCGCCGCAGGAGGGGTAGTAGCAGGCAGAATAGTAAAACGCCCTTTCTTGTCTAAGAAAGGGCGTTGTTTTTTGGCACGGTCGATGAAGAATCCGGGCCGGGGAAGAACAGCTTGCGGGAGGACACGACACCGATGGCGGCGGTGATCATCAGGGCGCTGAGGATGTAGAGTGAACCGGTAGCGCCGGTGTAGATGATCGTTTGCGTGAACAAGGTAAGCAGCGACACGCGCATCGCCATCCCAAAGGCGTTGAAGAAGGAGTTGATCCGCCCGATCAGGTGGTTCGGCACGATCTCCATCAGCACCGTGTTGCGCGCCACGCGAATCCCGGCGTTGCCCCAGCCGTGCAGGAACTGCATCGCGATAAAGATCAGCGCCGCCGGGAACATGGCCGTCATTGTGATCGCGACTGCATACACCACGCCGGTCGCAATCGTCGTGCGATAGGAATTCAACCTGTTCATCAGATAAGGAATCGTCAGACCCGCCACGATCGCGCCGATCGCATAGATCGTGCTGCCTAAGCCCAGCACCGTAGCGCTGGCGCCAAGCGTCTTGGTCACATAGATCGGGAACAGATAGTTGCCCATCATCACCCCGATAAACGGCATCAAAGCGGAGATCAGATACAGATTGAGCAGCGGTTTCGTCTTCAGGTAGTGATAGCCCTCTTTGATATTTGCAAAAAACGAAACGTTCGCCGCCGCATTGTCTTTGCGCTGCGGTTGATACGGCACCAGGAAAATCAACACCGCGCCGATCAGATAGGTCATCGCATCGACGACCAGCAGATGCGACAGAAACACCTTGTCGATGACCAGCGAGGCCAGACCGCCGGAGATCATCGTCGCAAACTGGTTCTGCACCTCCAGCACCGAGTTCAGCGACCGGTACTGCCCTTTATCAAATATCTCCTGAATAAACGCAAATTTCGTCGGGAAGTAGATCGAATAATACAGCGACCCGCCAAAATGAATCGCAATCAACTGCCACGTCTCAAATTGCCCGGTCACATATCCCCACAAGGCAAACACCAGCACGGTGGTCAGTCCCATATACTCCGCGAACAACAACGTCTTCTTTCGCGAAATCCGGTCGATCAGCACCCCGATGTACGGCGATGCAAAAAACAGCAGCAACGTCGAAAACAGCGTCGCATACCCAAAAATCTGATCGCCACCCGCCCGATTCACGAGCAGCCACGGCACGGCGATCATCGTGATCCCCGACCCGATCGACGAGAACACGTTCGCCGTCAACAAATACTGAATCCGTCTGTCCTTCAACACTCCAAACATACCCGTTCACCCCTCACATGGGAATCTCTGCATTTATTGTACTCTCAATTCCATACTTTGTATATAGTTATGTATAAAAACTTTTCCAAATCTGCCCAAAAAGAAAAAGCCCCTGCGCGGCAGCAAGGGGCGATGTTCAACGTAACGCCTGAAACTCCGGCGTCTCGATCAACTTTTTGAAAAAGTCGTGCTTGGCGATCCGATAGGCGTCATGATCATTTCCTTGGAAATAACTCTTCAGTTGATTGTACAGCACCACATAATGCGGATGGGCCAGCATGAGCTCACGGAACTTCCAGAAAAAATCGTAGTCGCTGCCGATCACCGTCAACTGCACCCCCAGCGGCGGGGGTAGCGTCTCCTGTTGGAAGGCGCGAAAACTGTCCGTCTGGATGCTGCCGTCATTGAGCTCGTACAGTTCGGACAGCACCTCAACCGCTTTTTCAAAATCAGCCTCGGCGACGCGGACTTGGATGTCGAGGTCGCCTTTGGTCAGCGAGCCGGGGACGGCCGTGCTGCCGACATGCTGGATGTCGGCGGCAGGCAAGACGGCGAGGATGCGTGTTTGCTGTTCGGCAAACAACCGTTCGGCAGCCGCGCGAAACTGCATTTCGTCAGCAAATTGGACTCGCTCCATGAAGCACCTCCCCTGTGTTAAAGCGAAATGCTCTGCTTGCCGCCTTTCATGCGCAGATTGCCAAGACCTGCGAACAGCGACAAGATGATCGCCCCGTGGAAGATCATCACCATCACCGAAAGCGAAGTCGCGGCCAGCACATGCGGCGCGACCAGAAAGCCGATGCCAAATCCGGTGCGGTTGAGGAATCCGGACACGCCCATGATCCGCCCGCGAATCTCGTTGTCGCTCTGCTGCAGCAAAGTCGCTTTCGACGTGACCGAAATAGCGTCGAAGATACCGGTCAGGAACGCAAACAGCAAAATCAACGGCACCGTCGTCGAGGACAGGAACAGGATAAACCCAAACGACAAGCCAAACGTCGAGTACAAATAGGTTAGAGCAAGATTCTTGCGGAAAAAGCTCAGCTTGGGAATCAGGAACGAAGAGACAACGTTCCCGGCGCCCCAGACCGACCAGAACAGCCCATAGTAAAACGCCTGCCGCTCCGCATCGACCATCTCCGCGAGGAGGGGAATGCCGAGGTTGTGCGATGCGGAGCCAAACGTGTCGATCACATACACGAAAAAGACGGTGAACAGCACCGGGTGCAGTTTTAAATACGCGGCCACATCGCGGAAGTCGCGGCGCAGGGAGAGCACTTTTGCCCCGAGCGGCTTGGACTCGACTTTGTTCCACTGCACGCGGTACAAAAAGGCGGCCGAGAGCAGGTACGAGATCGCGTCAAACGCAAACACCGCCTGGTAGCCAAACTTCTGATAGAGGAAACCGCCGCCGAGGAAGCCGATCACCATCGCGATCGAGCTGAGCCGGGAGACGAGCGCGTTGATCGCCAGCGCCCGCTCTTTGCCGTAAATTTCAGGCAATTCGGCGCGGAACGAGACTTCAAAAAAGGACGAGCAGAGCCCGATCGCAAAGCGCACCAGCAGGATCAGCCACGGGTCGGGCGCAAAGATCAGCGTCGAGATCAGTGCGGCGCGGGCGATGTCGGCGAAGATCATGATCTTTCGCCGTTCAAAGCGGTCGGCGACCACCCCGGAGATCAAGCTCGACAAAAACCCGCCGAGCACGCCGGACAACAGCATCCCGGACAGCCACAGCGCACTCCCGTCTGTCGCGACCAGAATCAGCGCCCCCATCGCGATCACATCCATCCGCACGCCCAGTTCGGACAATGCGTTGACGTACAAATAAGCCCTGCTGTTTTTGAGTGCAGTCATACTCCACACCTGCTTTCTGCGACTAAATAAATGAATGCAACTTAAGATGGTCATATCATAACACAGGGATAATGAAAAAGCATGCCCGTGACGGGCATGCTTTTTATTCGCTTTCCAGCTCGGCCCACTCTTCCATCAGGGCTTCAAGTTCGGTCTGTGCGGCTTCCAGAGCAGCGTTTTTCTCAGCAGCGACAACGTGGTCGTTGAAGACTTCCGGCAGGCAGAGGTCCGCTTCAAGCTGGGCGGTCTGCTCTTCCAGCTCGGCGATGCGCGCTTCCACTTTCGCCAGACGCTCAAGGCGCTTTTTGGCGAGGCGCTTCTGCTCTTTTTCCTGCTGGCGGCGGAGCTGGTAGTCATCGAGCGGCGCTTCCTGCTGCTGCTGTTTCTTGCCAGCGGCGGCTTCTTCCCGCTCTTTGCGCTCCGCTTCCAGTTCGGCCTTCTTCTCCACATAATCATCGTAGTTGCCGAGGTAGGACGTGATGCCGTCTTCGGACAGCTCGACGACGCGCGTCGCCAGGCGGTTGACGAAATAGCGGTCATGGGAGATGAACAGGAGCGTGCCCGGATAATCGTCGAGCGCATTTTCCAACACTTCTTTGCTCAACAGGTCAAGATGGTTGGTCGGCTCGTCGAGGATCAGGAAATTGGCGTTAAGCAGCATCAGCTTGGCCAGCGCCACACGGCTTTTCTCCCCGCCGGACAGGGCGGCGATCGGCTTGGTCACATCGTCGCCGGAGAACAGGAAGTTGCCAAGCACCGTCCGCACCCGCGTCTGCTCCAAGTTGCGGTAGGTGTCCCAGACTTCGTTCAGCACGCTCTTGCCGGGTGTGAGGTCTTCCTGCTCCTGCGTGTAATACCCGAGCGACACGTTGGTGCCCAGCTTGATCCGTCCGTGCAGCGGCTTCAGGCGGTTGTTGATCGCCTTGAGCAGCGTCGTCTTGCCGATCCCGTTCGGACCGATCAGCGCGATGCGTTCGCCGCGAAAGACGTTCAGGTTGAGGTCATGCGACAACACCTTGTCCGCGTAGCCGAGCGACACGTCGTCCACGACCAGCACTTCGTTGCCGCTCTGCTTGTCGATGTTAAACGAAAAATGCGCCTGCTCCTGAGACAAGGTCGGGCGGTCGATGCGGTCGATCTTGTCCAGCATCTTGCGGCGGCTCTGCGCGCGCTTCGTCGTCGTGGCGCGGGCGATGTTGCGGCGCACGAAGTCTTCCAGCTTGGCGATCTCCGACTGCTGCTGGTCGAAGCGCTTCATCTGCTGTTCGAGGTCGGCCGCCTTCTGCTCCAGGAAATCGGAGTAGTTGCCTTTCCAGCGCTTGGTGCGGCCGCGCTCCATCTCGTAGATCACGTTGATCAGCGAGTCGAGAAAATAGCGGTCATGCGAGACCATCAAAAGAGCGCCCGGATAACTTTTCAGATAATCTTCCAGCCAGGTCAAAGTCTTGATGTCCAAGTAGTTGGTCGGCTCGTCCAAAATCAGCAGATCCGGCTGGGTGATCAACAGCTTCCCGAGCTGCAGGCGCGTCTTCTGCCCGCCGGACAGCGAGTTGACCAGCCGCCCGTGCATCGCTTCCGGAAAATCCAGCCCGTGCAAAATCCCGCGCACTTTCGCTTCTGCCGCGTACCCGTTCTGGTCGGTAAACTCCTGCTGGAGCCGCGCATACTGGTCGGTGAGCTGCCCGTATTTGACTTCATCTTCATAATACGCCGGATCGGCCATCAGCACTTCCAGCTCGCGCATCTTCGCTTCGATGCGGTAGACATCGGCGAAGACGGTGATCATCTCGTTCCAGATCGTCTGCTCCGAGTGGATCTGCGAGGTCTGGGCCAGATAGCCGACCGTCGTCTCCTTGGACATGTGGATCGTGCCCGAGTCGGAGGATATCTCGCCGGCGATCACTTTTAAAAAGGTCGACTTCCCGGCCCCGTTTGGCCCGATCAGCCCGACCCGCTCGCGGTCTTGCACGACGATCGATACGCCGTCCAAGATCACGTCCGTTCCGTATGACTTGCGTATATCATTCGCTTGCACGAGAATCATGTTTTATCACCTGAAATCTCTCTGGAATTATCCTCTAAGTGTACCCCAGCCGCCCCGATCTGAAAAGGATTTCTCAACTCGTCCCGTGAAACATATATATGAGACGATAAGGGGGCTGCCAACTTGCAAAAAGACATCCTGATCTGGATCCAAGGCTTTGCGGCATCATGGCTGGATACGCTGATGATCGCGTTTTCCTTTGTGGGAGATGAAGAGTTCTACGTGGCGACGGTGCCGCTGATCTATTATTTGATTTCCAAACGTGTTGGCGTCCGGCTGGCGATCGTGCTGTCCTTGTCGACGTTTGTGAACTATGCGCTGAAGTTCTTTTTCAACGCGCCACGCCCGATCGGGGTGGACGGGATTCGCAGCTTGTATACGGAGTCTGCGCCCAGCATGTCCTTTCCCAGCGGTCACGCCCAAGGCTCGGCGACATACTGGGGCTATCTGGCCACACAGGTCAAAAAGCCGTGGTTTTTCGCGCTGGCCGGGGTGATGATGTTACTCATCATGCTGTCCCGCCTCTATCTCGGCGTCCACTGGCCGATCGACGTGGCGGCCGGGCTGCTGTTTGGCCTCGTGTTTGTGGCGGGCATCGTCTGGGTGGACGGTCGGCTGATGGAGCGACCGCTGTCGTTTGGCGTAAAATTGACCTTGGGCATCGTGCTGCCGCTGTTGCTCCTGTTTGTCTACCATGAGCCGGACGGGCGCAAGATGATCGGCTTTTTGCTCGGATGCTGGAGCGGCTATGTGCTGGAATCACACACGCTGCGCATGGCGCTGCCGGAGTCGATCTGGAAGCGCATCCTGCCAACCGCCGTCGCCATCGCGATCGTGTTTGGCCTGCGCGCCCTGCTCAAAGAAGTGCTCCCAACCGACGCGCCGTGGGATCTCGTGCGCTACCTGCTGATCGGAGTGACCGCGACCCTGGCTGTGCCGTGGCTGTTTGTGAAACTGCGCTGGTATCCGCGGGAGAAGTGATGGCTATGAACAAATGAAAGGCCACAATGACCGCGTATAAGCGGCATTGTGGCCTTTCTTCGAACTAAAAAGACCACCGAATACGGAGGTCTCATGGGTAAGAGATCTTGATCTCGCCATTTTTATATTGCTGAATGAACTTAGACATAGCTTCTTTAATTTCCTCTTTTGAATCTGTGGGAGGAACTGCAAGAACTCCGGACGGATCGATATTGCTCGACTGTTTTGCACCCACAGATACTCGGAGGGTTTGTCCCGTTTGTTTCGGTACGAGCATAACTTTGCGCTTCAGCATAATCACGCCCCTTTTTTTGCAAAATTGGTGCCGTTCTTCTATACCTCTTCCATTATAGCAAGTCCTCAAACGAGAAAAGCACGATTTGCGGAGCAAAAGGGGACGGAATTTGCTCAAAACCGGGTGTTCGAAAAATTCAATCCATCGAAACCCGAAGATGTCCCCCAACCGTTGATCAGGTCAGCTAATTTATCTTAAGAAAGTCCGCGGGCTTTTCTCTTCGGTTTGCAGCCAGTCAACTCAATGATGATCGTCTCCTTCTTGAAATAGGCGTTTTTGCTGCGCGACCAAGATCTGCACCCAGAATTCCCCCCAGCACATGGGTAAATAGCCAATACTCACCTATCAACAAGAGTTGACTATTTTTAACTCCAAAGATATTTACAGCAAACAACCCTCTCGGTATAATTTTAACAGAACACTTTAATAATCCATGACGAGCAGGTGTGAAATTTGTTAGTTGACTTCAACGACACGACAATTGGACAACGGTTTAAGATAATCCGAACGGATAAAGGGTTTTCACAAGCTGAGCTCGCAGAAGGGATTTGCTCGACTTCTGTCATCAGCCAAATCGAGTGTGACCGGAAGTATCCTTCAGCAGAGACGCTTGGGAAACTTGCGGAAAAATTAAGCGTACCTCTCCGCGAAATAATGGGGATGCAAGAAAAACAGATGGACGTTGCATTTCAAATTGAATTGGTACGAGTACACCTTGAAAGGACAGATCATTCTCATGCTCTTATACTGATTCAAGAGCTGGAAAGAAGCACTGACTTATTAGAGCATCAGCGAGTATCTCTTCTCTATTTGCGAGCAGAATGTCTCATTCAACTTAGTCAGTTTGACGTGACCTGCTCGATCCTGATTCCATTTATCGAACAACAACAGATCCAACAATCGATTGAAGACGAGATGCTATGCGATCTCTATAATAAATTGGGAACCGCCTTTTTCAAACTCAGGGATTTTGAAAAGGCTTTTTCAGCTTATGAGCAGGGGTATCGTGTTTCCCTCCGCCTGAATCACTTTGGGCTTATCCCAGCTAGGGTGACCAAAAATTTAGGTCTGACATGTAATCAACTTGGGTTCAAGAAAGAGGCATCGCGATATTTAGAGAAAGCATATGCATTCTACAGTTCGGTCTCGGATATGAAAGGCATGGCGAATACACTTTTTGCCCTGGCGATTGCAACTGGTGATGCTGAACGATTAAAATTAGCTCGTTCGACATATGAAAGTCTTAACTTAGTCTATTCTGCCAATGTGGTCAAACAGCATTATGCTTACCATGTCGAATCCAAACGAGACTATAGGAAGGCTGTCGATGATTTGGTTGCAGTGGCATCTGAATTTGAGAAAGTCGAGCAGACAGGGATGGCCATCTATACATTATCGAGGGCTGTGATGGTGTGTATCGATCATACAGATATCGAACTGGCAGAATTGATCATGCGTGACGCGACCATCAAGCAATCTAAAATGGACGTCGAAGATAATTACATGATGGCCTTATACTATCGGTCAAAAGCCAGATACTGTTTAGAAACCGGTCTTCTTGACGAATGCGTGGCCCATTCAGAAAAGAGTGCAGCTATGTATGGTATAATTGGGATGAGTGCTGAGGCAGCTGAGTCACTTCAACTCGCCGTAAGTTCTTACCAGCGCCAAGGACAAATCGAGAAAGCACTCGTGGTATTGAAAAGATCATATGATTTGTTAAAAAGGAGTGGCGATATTGAATAAATCATTGTTGCTTTTTTTGGCTATTGGTCTAAGTATAGTTCTTAGCCTGCCTGATGCAACCAAGAAGAATGTAGCCCATGACATTGGAACAGAACCTGATACGGCTCCAAAGTACTTGGCTCATGACATTGGACCGGAACCTGATACGGCTCCAATCTTCTACAAATTCAAAATCAGCTAATCTCTATGAATTTACCAGACTAGTACATCTTGTACCATGTACCTGTAAGATGTAAAGAAGGTACAAAAAGTATACATTTATCAATGGATCTATGTTGGTTAAAATCACCATTGTAAGAGATTCTTCTTACGTGGTGATTTTTTTTATTTGGAGGTCATGACGATGCCAACTGATAAGCTGCCTACTATGTTCGACTCTTTTGGGCAACGCCTGCGTGAACTTCGCTTGAAAAAGGGTCTCACCCAAATCGAGCTAGCCAAAGGGATCATCACCCCCAGCATGATCTCGCAGGTCGAATCGGATCGCGCTCGCCCGTCGTATAAGGTATTAGCAGCACTCGCCTCGCGTCTGGAAGTTCCGCTGGAACAGCTTTTGGAGGGTGTTCATTTGGAGTTGGAGATTGCGAGCCAATACAAGATGGCGCTGAGCATGGTCAGGGCACGGGAGTTTAAAGCGGCGGTGCCGTTGCTGGATGGCCTGTTGAGAGCTTCACAGCATCGGATTCCAAGGTCGAGCTTGACGCTGGAACTTGCCCGCTGTCATCTTGAATTGGGGAATGCAGAAGAAGCCGAGAAACTGCTGAATGAATTGTACCAACTGGCAAGCGCACAGCAGGATGACCAGTTGCTGGCGGTGACGCTTCTGCATCTGGGGAAGGTCGGGGTGCTTGCATTGGATTTGCCAATGGCTCTTTTCCATTCGGAGCGGGCTTGGGATGTGCTTCAGAGGGAAGAGGCAGTGGACCCGGATTTGCAAGTACAGACCTTATTGCAACTGGCGAAACTGCATGAGCAAGTCGGAAAAATTGCAGCGGCCGTCAAGTACTATGAGCAAGCACTGCTGCTTAACCCGGGCGATGGTGAAAAACGGGGAACGATGTACCTCCGTTTGGCCGAAATGTACGACTGCTTGAAAAAATATGAGCAGGCAGAAGAGTATGCATCCAAAGCTGCTCTGATCTTCGAGGAGCATGCAAACAAGCAGCAGCGGTTCGAGATGCAACGGCGCTTGATCCTGCTGCAGCGCGGGTCGGACGATTGGCATACGTCTGTCCAACAACTGGTGTCCCTTGCGAACCAGCAGGAACGCGATGGTGATGTGAACAACGCTGGTAAAATCTTCTCCGACCTCGCGCTTCTCTGCTTCGAACATCAGGCTTATGAGGAAGCCTGCACGTTTGCTGAACAAGCAAAAGGCTGTCTGACTGGCTCAGACCCGGCGTTAGGGAATACATATCGCGTCTTGTCGTTGGGCGCTTTTCACCGCGAGGATGCGACATCAGGCAGGGAATACCTCGACAAGGCGGTCAAGATTTTTGAAAAGCACAGCATGGTTGCAGCGCTGGAAACTTTCACGATTGACATCTGCCAGTATTTAAACGACAAGGGCGCGCACCAAGAAGCGTTTGAGCGGATGGAGCGCACGCATAAGTACATGATCACACAACTCGCCCAGCGTGGGATTGTGTTGTAAAGGAGTGAGACATTTGGAACTCAACCGTCTTCAGAAGGAACAGATCAGCTATATCCACCTGCCCGACCCGGACAACGCTGAGGAGTCGATCTATCTCCCATCTTACGTCATCTCCGAAACACAAGCCTACGTCATCTGCGACGGTCATCTGGAACTTGCGGTCATCAGCCCAACATTCAAACCAAACGTGTTTGAACTCGTCTCTTTTTCCAATCCGATCTTCTATGTGGGCAGCGATGAACAAGCCGTTTTTTATGACCTGACCACGATGGGCTTTATCGACTTCGCTAAGAAGTACATGCACACAACGTTCCATGAAAAATGCCGGCGTAACCTGATCGAAGCCCGCTGGCGAAAGCAATTGACCGTGAATGAGGTCGCAGAGCTACTGCAGATGCCAATCCATGACTACCTCCGCATTGAATACGGGACTTCAATACCCTCGGTGGACGCTGCGTATTCTCTAGCGAATTTGCTTGGCACATCGATCGAAGGGCTCTTCTTCCCATGATGGCAGCACCCGTTTTGGACATGCTGGAGCAGTTCGAGAACATCTCACAGTGCCAAGCGATCCTCAGCCAAATTCGCGAACTGGAATCCGAGATCAAAGAACGTGTGGATGAAGAGTCCTGGCAGTTAATCATTCGCTGGGAGGAGCTCTGGGTGCAGATCTTGGTCGAGCAGCAAAAACATCTTCTTCCAAAAGGAGACGATCATCATTGACCATTCACTGGCTGGAAACGAAGAGAAAAGCGTATGGGCTTTCTCAAGAAAAACTGGCTGACCTGATCGGGGTGCACCGCTCATACGTCTCGAAACTCGAGAAAGGCCGCCAACCAAGCGTTGAAGTCGCACAACGGTTGAGTGATATTCTTGCTTTCCAATGGACTGAATTTTTCGAACGCAGGGTGTCAGAGTGCACTGCGCCCCCTTTTGTTCCGCAACTCGTGCTTGTCTCTTTTGAGAATTCAAGTGACGAGCATCCACATACGATCATGGAAGAAAGCCTGCTCTTTTGCCCGGTTCTCGCCATCTCCCGAATGGAGAAATGCTTGGAGAGTGGTTGTGTGACTTTTTGGGTACGGCGAGTTGAGCAACTTGAGAACTCGACGTATTACCGAGAGATTGCGTCTTATCCAGACCTGTTGTTTTATGACTCGGAAAAGTTGCTTCAGGACATGACATGCCTCACATTTGCTGGTCTTTTGCATAAATATTTTGCGGAGGACACGTTTTAATGGAAACACATATTGGAGAATTTCTCCGAACGAGGTGGATTGCAAGGGGGATGTCGATCCGACAAGTCGCTCTCTATGCTGGTGTTTCGGGCTCGTATCTTTCCTTATTAGAACGGCAGATTGTCGGAACGAATGGACCGACACCGAAGTTTTTGAAGAAGCTCTCAAAACCTCTGGATGTTCCATATGAGCTGCCGATGAAGGCTGCCGGACATTACGACGATTTCATCTCCGGCGTAGAGACCGTGCCGGTATCCTTTTTGCCACTGCTTCGATTCGCTCTGCTTGATGACCAGGAACAGTTTGCGGAGCGAATTGGTCTGTCCGTTGCAGAACTGCGGGACTTGGAGGCCAGCACAGAATTAACCGCAGAGACTGTCAGCATGATTTTCAACAGCTTGTTTGCAAAACATCTGGCTTTTAAAGCATCTGAAAAGGAGATGTTTTTTTCTGGTGCAACGAACATTTGAACGGGATTTTGAGTTGAGCCGAAAGTTGGAATCATTGCTCCAGTGGTTCTTTGCGGTTCATGGGAAACCGAATCAAAAGAACACAAAGGCATAAAAAGTTAGGAAGGTGTCAGAAGCTTGGAAAAGAGATTTGGATCTTACTTACGTGAAAAGCAAGCGAAGGACATGTCCATTCGCCAGTTGGCGTTATATGCCGGATGCTCCGACTCTTATCTATCTTCACTGGAACGAAACATTTCCGGCACACGTGGCCCCTCTCCCGCCATCTTGCAGAAATTTTCAAAACCGCTCGGAGTTCCATTCGAACTGCTACTGCAAGCCGCCGGGTACTTTGCCGATTTTCACAATGGTGTTGAAGTTGTCCCTGTCCCTATACTGTCCATCCTCCGAGAATCCTTGCAGGACAGCGAAGAAGTGTTTGCCAAGCGACTCAATCTGACCGTAGACGAGTTATCCAAGTTGGAGGGAAATCCGGATTTGACCGCCGGAACGGTGCGCGTACTTTTCGATAATCTTTTCGCACGGCAAGCCCAATTCACTTCATCCGGGAAAAGGGACCTGCTGTTAATTGAACAAACGTTTGAGCAGAATCAGGCACTTGGCCGCAGGTTGCAATCCTTACTGCAATGGTTTTTTGAAACAGAAGATGGTTACTTGATATCTAAAGAGAAATAGAGGAAGATAACGACAATACACCAATCTGCAACTTCCCCCCGCTACTATAGCTAGGGTAGCGTTGTATCTCAATAACCCTTTCCCGCTACGTTGAGCCAGGGCTGGGTTATTTTTGTTTTTAGCAGGTGCTCTCAATTTTCGGGCACTTGTACAAATGTTATGGTGAGGCATGTGAGGCAGTATCGAGGTTTGCGAGCTGGGGGATTTACTTATACGACAGAATGCGGTTTCTGAGCTTCTGAAACGATGGGATTTCGTACCTGGTGCGTTTCAGAAGCTTGATTTTTGTATTGGTGCCTTCAGTAAAAACCGTTCGTATATTTAATCTTGGACAAGACCAGCCGCTCTCAGCAGCGACCTGAGCAATGGAACGGGTGCGGCAGAGCTTAAACAACCACGCTGCCATTCTGTACAACGACCATACCTCGCCAGCGATGGATAACTGCTCAGAGAACAGAACTCTGCAACGAGCGCAGCGGAATCTCCTTTTCTCGCAGAGTTAAAAGGCACGTTGATCTCGAACCGGTCGATCTTCAATCAATTGTTTGCGTCGATCATGTAGCGATACCTCCACCGGCCACAATCAGGACAAGTCGGAAGGCTTATCGCCTTGACAAGAACAATCAAAACATTATTGCGATCCGTGACGGTTCCTAGCACGGAGAACTCTGGAAAATCATGTCTCATGTTCGATAATGATAGACTGGGAATGCATCTGAAACGCTTCTCTCAAGTTTGCTGGTCACACAACAAACTTCGACAGAAGCGTCCCGGATGTTTTTTTATTTCCAGTCCACCACAAGAGACATTCTACAGCCTTTTCTTTCAGGTTTAACATCGCTCACGCGGTCATCTTTTTTTTCGTCAATTCTTGGACAGCAGAGCCTGTCAATTTACGGGATATTATAGGGCAGTAGTAACATAAAGCCAATCCTCATAGATTATAGAGGTTGGCTTTATCGATAAGACGAACTATTGGTTTTTGTTGGGTCTTTCCTTTAATTTGTCAACATCACTTTTCACCTTGAATCTAATTTCATTTTTCTCTTGTTTACTCAAAAGTTGGAACAGCGAAGTATCGATTTGAGAACTACTGTACGCGATGCTTCTCGGCCAACTGTTATTGTTATACATGCTGATACCATAGTTGATCCAGTACTGGTCTCGCGGGTCATCAAAATAACTTGAGTACCAACCGATATACGATGTACCAGAGTAAATCTGGTAGGCACCGGCGGCCGTTTTTAACAAAGTGTCAGAAAAGCCGGCACCTCTACCTACAAAACCGTAATGCATGTTGCCTACATCCGCACCAGTCACGTAGAGACCGTTGTAAAGGTATTGAACTGTACTGCCGTAGTATTGTTTATAGTCCCACACGCCACCCGTTCTAACCTTGCTTGCAAATTCTTTGCCTGTTGCAATCGGGTATGTTTGCTGATAGTCTTGTTCATTCATTGCGTAATATGCCATGTAGGCGGCATTTTTACGCATGGTGGTCGTGAAGCTGTACGTTAAGTCTTCGCCAATGGGAAGTTCCACTTCCGGTGTAGTCGTTGAATTTGTTGCTGCGAATGAGCTGTTTGTACTGAATGTGAAAATTGAAGAAACTGCAAGCGCTGTTAGTAAGAGGTTCTTTGTTTTCATTTCAAAACTCCTTTTCATTTGTAATACACCTACGTTATCATTGGTTTCTAAAAAATGGAATATGAAAAAGTAAAGTTTTCCAAATTTTCTTCAATGTGTTAATATTAATTATCTGCATAAAACGGAAGGAGGCATAACAAACTTGAAAAAAAAGGTCCTAATCGGCTGTAGTTCGTTTCTCATTCTTGTTTTAGGGATCCTTGCGTTTGCTGTATACTATTTTTTCTATTCGATGGATAGGCTTCCAGTAGGAGAATTCCTGACTCAATCAAGTTCACCTAATAAGACATATACGATAGACTTTTACTTAGTAAATGGTGGAGCTACAACTGATTTTAGTGTTAGGGGTGAACTCGTGATCAATAAAACGAAAGAAAGAGAGAATATTTATTGGGAATACCGAACCGAAAATGTAAAAGCGGTATGGAAGGACGAATATACTGTGCTGATTAACGGGCATGAGTTAGATGTAAGAAAAGACAAATATGATTGGCGTAATGATAAAGATTGAGAATATGGTTTGACTGTTCATAAAGCAGAAAAAGCTGACGGCTGCATACCGCATCCGTCAGCTTTTTCCTATTTCTTTACAAACTGATTCAAAATCACTGCCGCTTCGCCGCGTGACAAGTTCTGCTGCGGCCGGAACGTGTTGTCGGGGAAGCCGTGCACGCAGCCGTCGCGGGTCAGGCTAGCGATGGAAGCGCGTGCCCAGTCCGGCACCGACTTCCAGTCTTGGAACGCGGGCGCTTCCACATAGGCGTTCGGGTCGATCTGCAGCGCCCGGCCGATCATCGCCAGCGCTTCGGCGCGGGTGATGCTGCGCTCCGGGAGGAAGACGCGTTCGCCAGCCTGCACTTCGCCGCTCACCCAGTCTAGGGCGGCGAGGTCAGCGATGAACGGGCGCGACCAGTCGTCCGCCTTTACATCGGCAAACGGGAACTCGCCCTCCGGCTCCGGGGTCACGTCAAACGCTTGATGCAGCATCGTCGCAAATTCCTTGCGTGACACGTCACGATCCGGCTCGAACGTCGTGACCGATGTGCCGGACAACAGCTGTTTGCGCGTCATGTTGCGGATCGCGTGGTAGCCGAAGTAGTTCAGAGCGACATCGGTAAATTTCAGCTTGTATGTCGACAGGAACTCCAGCATCGATGTGCCGATGTTAGGCGACGACTTGGTTTTTGTCACCACATGCAGTTTGTGCGTGCCGTCAGACAGCTCGCGTGAATCCAGCACATACGGCATCAGGCCGGTTGGCGCGGCCAGGTTGTCGACAATCTTTTTGCCGTCCAGCCACACCTGCATGTACTCCACATCGCTCCAGTCGCCTTCATAGGTGACATAGTCCAGCAAATTCATCCGATCAGAGATGAAGTTTAAATTGCGATTGCGGAAATACACTTCCGGGAAATCCCGGCTCGGGATGTCCAACTCCGCAGCTTGAATCTTGAAGCCATACTGCATGTCCCATTGCTGATACGTATGCGTGATCGCAGCCAGATAGATGCCATCTTGGGGCAGTGTAAAGCGGATCGGGGACAACGGCATGGTTTGGGTTCCTTCCGACACGATCTCCTTGGTGTCGGCATCGCGAATCACCAGTTTGACCTGTCCGTCTTGGCCTAAGCCGGACGCGACCAATTCACCGGTGCCAGCTCCAGCAGAAAAAGGAAACTCGGTCAGGTCAGGAATCCAGCCTTGGTACGATGTGAAGTAGGCCTCGTTAAACAAATATTGCCCGTCCGTGCGAAAATTCACGGTCAGATCGTTTGGCAGCGGAAAGCCCCACGAGCTGACCAGCCCGTCAGCTCCGCCCTTCAAGGTGACGGTGTACAGCTCGTTTCGCTTCAGCCGCTGCAACCGCTCGATTGCAAGCGCGCGGCGCGAGGAATCCGGATAGATGTGGAACAGCGACGTCACATCCGCGCCGGCGCTGTTCGTAACGTGCACGGCACCTTGTAGGCTCTCCACGGTCGGAACATCATTAAACAGCAGATAATACGTGCCAAACGTGCGGGGAATCACCGCTACGTCCGGGACTCTCACCAGCGTTTCCTCGAGTGAAAGCGCCGGATGCAGCGTATAGGCCAGCCCGTCCAGCATCAGTTCGCCGTTGCCTTCTTCCGCCATGGCGGTGAAGGAAGGGAAGATCAGAGTTACAATCAGGCTCAGCGCAAGCAGCAACGGTAGTTTGGATCGTCGTGTGAAGCTCATGAAGCAACCTCCTTTTTCCAGTCATTTTCGGGTACACTTAGTTGCAAAAGGAGGGATTGCCGATGGACAAAAAAGAACTGCGCAAGCACTTGCTCACGCAGCGGCAAAATCTGAGCCGGGATGATCGCGCTCCGCTTGATGCGGCGATTTTGGCGCGCCTGACCGAACTGCCCGAAGTGCAGGCGGCGCAAACGATTTTGCTGTATCTCGATTTTCGCGGCGAAGTGGAGTCGGACGGCATGATCGAGTATTGCCTGACGCACGGAAAAACGCCCGTTGCTCCGGTCACTTTTAAAGAGGAGCGCAAGATGATCCCGGTGCGCATCACGTCGCTTGCCGACCTGCGTGAAGGCGCGTACGGCATCCGCGAACCGCTGCATCTGCCGGAGCTGGAAGTCTCCATCGAGCAGATCGACCTCGTGATTTTGCCCGGCGTTGGTTTTGACCGCAAAGGGGGCAGGCTTGGGTATGGCGGCGGCTATTATGACCGCTTCCTGCCCAAGCTCCGCCCCGAGGTGCCGAAAATTGCGGTCGCCTATGAAATGCAGGTGGTAGAGTCAGTCCCGCTGGAGCCGCATGATACGCTGCTCGACGCGCTGGTTACCGAAAAGGGCGTCTGGCGCCGGACATCGCCTGCTTAGAACGGCAAGAACTTGTACAGCATCGCTGCAGCTTCCGCGCGGGAGAGGTTGTCGTTCGGATGGAACTTGCCGTCGCCTTGCCCGCTCAGCCATTTGTTGTAGGTGAGGATGGCGACGGAAGGCTGTGCCCAGGCCGGGACGGTGTTGAAGTCGCTGTAGCTCTGGTAATAGCTCCAGTTCGCACTCGAATTCGCGATCTCATGGATGCGGCCGAGGATCGTCGCCGCCTCAGCGCGGGAGATGTTGCGGTCCGGGTAGAAGTACATGTAGGAGCCAACTTTTTCACCGACGAGCCAGCCTTGCTCCGCCATCGCTGCGATGTACGGTTTGGCCCAGCGTTTCGGCCCGACATCGTAGAACGGGGACGGGCGGGTCGCGGTGATGCCCAGCGTCTTGGCTGCCATCGTGGCAAATTCTTCACGGGTGACTTTCGCATCCGGCACAAACGTCGTCGCGGTGCGGCCGTTGATCGCGCCGATCATGTTCAACATCTCCACCTGACGCGACGCCCAGTGCTTGCGCGGCATGTCTGTAAAGGTCTGATGCCCTTCGGAGTAGAAACCAAGCACGGAGCCGCCGACGTTGTTCGACGTTTTGCTTTCTGCGGCGATGGTCAGCGTGTGCAGACCGTCTTTCAGCTTCGCCGGGTCGATCACCACTTTCTTCATGGAGCGGTCGGCGTTCAGAATGTTCTCCATGTACGGCTCTTCATCGATGTAGACATGCAGTTGTTTCACGCCTGCATCAGGTTTGATCAGTGCGGTGATGTCGCGGGCTTTGTCAAAGAGCTGGAAGTGCTTCCCGAGCGACGTGGTCAGGCGGGGGATGTAGGTGTCGTCCAACTTCAGCTCATTGGCCCCGATGTTGACCGCCACGCCGCCTTCCATGTCGGTGCTGGCGACGGCGACCGTCAGCACATAGCGTCCGCTGTGCGGCAGGTTCAGTTTGTAGACGCCGCCTTGCTGATATGTTGCGTCCGCAACCGTCTCCCCGGTCGCTTCGTCGGTGAGTACCGCTTTCACGCTGCGCGTCCATTCGCGGCTGTTCTGCCATTCGGTGAGAATTTGGAACACGAACGAGCCGGCTTCCGCTTCAAACGGCAGGACGGTCATGCTCGGCAGGGTCGGATAGGTTGCGTTTTGCAGATACTCCATTTTGTAATACGGCGCATCGTCCGTTTTAAACGTGACGACCACATCGCTCGGAATGGCCACACCGCCTTCGAGGACCGGCTTGGGGTCGCCTTTGATCGTCACGGTGTAGGTTTCGTTTTTCTTCAGGAAGCCGGAGTCGAGCGTTAAGGAAATCGTCTTGTAGTAGCTGAAATTCACGTTCAGCCCCGGATCTTGACCGGCGCTGTCCTGAACGGTGACGCGGGGACGCAGCGCGGCTTGATCGGTCACGGCGTGGGAAAGACCGATCAGGACCCCGGTCGAGTTCGGCGAAATCACGCCGCCTACGGGAACGGTGACATTGGCGAACTCGGCGCCTGTCCGGTTCGACGACGTGCTGATCCCGATGACCGCAAACGGTTCAGCCGCAGTGGCAGCCGAGACCGGGAACAGTGGAACGATCAGGCAAAGCATTAGTAACAGAGTGAACATACGATGAAGTCTATGCAAGTTGTTTTCGTCCTCTCCCAAAATGGTTCATTCTAGCACTCTTTAGTTTACGTAATTCATTGATCGTTTTACAGGAACGGATTTTTCCAATAAAAAAAAGAGAGGAGCGAACTCCTCTCTCTTGCATGCGATATTAACCTGCCGTATGCGATTCTTCCAATGCCGGGTTGTAGCGGCAGGTGCGGTTCTTGCCGGAAGTCTTCGCGACGTACATCGCTTGGTCGGCACAGTCGATCAGGTGCTGGTGGTTGTGGCTCGTCTCCGGGAAGGAGGCGACGCCGACCGAAGTGGAGACGCGCAGGAACTCGCCGTTGGCGAGCGGGATCTTCACTTTGTTGATCTCCTGGCGCAGGAAGTCGGCCATCACAAACGCATCGTCGACCGGCATATCCGGCATGATCACCGACAGTTCCTCGCCGCCGGCGCGGCAGGGGGTGTGGTAGGTGCCTTTTAAGACTTCTTTCAGGCGCTTGGAGATCATGCGCAGCACTTCGTCGCCGATCAGGTGGCCAAACGTATCGTTGACGCGCTTGAAGTTGTCGATATCAAACATGACGAGCGACACAGGATGCCCGGTCTGCTTCGCTTTCTCCACTTCGATGATCAGCTGCGAATGGAGATAGGAATGGTTGTGCAGGTCGGTCAGCTGGTCGAGCACCGCCTTGTTGTGCAGGTCAAACGTATACTCGGCCACTTGGCGCGAGATCGATTCCATCTCCTGCACCAACTGCTCTTTTTCCAGATTGAGCCGCGAGGAGACGGTGTTGGATTCCTGATGACGGGTCTCGAGGAGCGACAACAGCGGGAACAACGTCGACAAGAAGAGGAAAAACACCATCCGAATCGCGATCTCCCGCGGCGCTGCAGGTCCGGGTGCGATGATCATCACAGTCAGGTAGGCGATGTTCGTCAGCAAGGCAAAGATTGAAGTAAAATTGCACTTGTACATAAACGATGCCATCGCCAACAGCCCGTAATAGGCGTAGTAGATGTCGCTTTGCACGCCGCCTTGAACGTAGACCATCACTGAGACGGCGGCGAGGTCGGTGTAGAGCAATACGCGCCATAAATTCCAGCGCCCTTCTCCTTTGTTGTAACAGAACAGCATCGCGGCGGTTGTCAGCACGTAGTAGCCAAACGCCGCGAGCATGATGCCGTCAAAGGAGCTCGTATATGGGTTCCATGCAAACAGCAGCAATGTGGAGGTGATAAACGTTCGCAAAGTAATCAAAAGCGCTTCATAATTCGTAAGGAATCGAAAGAGGAACGTCACGGAACACGACTCCTTTCCCAGGGTTTGCATGGCAGTTGTAAAGCGAAAGTTGAAAAATCATACATATCCCCTAATGATAGTAGTGTATCATATGCTTGAACTCTGCAACAGAGCCTAAGGTTATATTTATTGAATAGTCACATAAGTAAAAATAACATTAAGGATGTAAATTCAATGCGAGGAATTCTTTTGTGCGGCGGAGCGTCGAGCCGGATGGGACGGCGCAAGGAATGGCTGGCTTTTGATGACCGGCCGCTTGTGCTGCATACGCTGGAGAAATTGCAGAGCGTGTGCAGTGACGTGGTGGTGGTGGCCCGCGAGGAAGCGGAGCTGGAGTCGCTCTTACAACTAAATGTACGAGCCATCCTTGACGAATATGCAGGTCAAGGTCCGCTGGCCGGTCTGCATGCCGGATTAAATGGGCTGGCTCCGGCGGAAAAAGCTTGTCTGGTCGCGTGTGATCTGCCTTTTTTGCGGGCAGAAATTTTAAAGGACCTGGCACAGCTGATCGACGAACAGCCAGGTACACAGGCGGTGGTGCCGCAGGAAGGGCAGCGTTTGTTTCCGGTCTGTGCGCTGTATCATGGACAAGTGCGGGAAATTGCGGCATCCTGTTTACAGAACGGGGAAAATGCGATGCGGGGTTTTTTGGCGAAGTTACAGGTTGGGTATGTGCCGATTGAGCGGTATGCGGCGTATGACCCGTCGCCTTTTCTCAATATGAATACGCCACAGGATTATGAACTGGCGCGCACTTTATGGAAGAAGGAAGGTCGCTGAACATGGAAGATCGTTATCATCTGGCGCTTGGCTACGGCGGAGACCGCGGGGCGAGCGCATGGTTTGAGTGGAATTTCCGCTGCTTGATCGGGCAGGAGAACAAGGCCGATTTTGCGGCACGAGACAAGTTTATTCAGGACTTTGTCAGCGCTACCGAAAACGGGCAGGAATATGTGATCGGCGCGCCCGACCCGAGCGCCGACTATGTGCGGGCGTTTGCCGAGTTTGGCAAAAAGGCGCTGGGCGAGCGGGAAGACCTGTTTGTGTTTTACATACTGGAAGACGCGAGTGCGCCTTCGAACCAGTTTCGCATCTATTTGAAAAAGGATGATCCGGAAGCGGAACTGCCGGAGTATCAGATGTACGTCGACGGCTTTGACGTGCCGCGCGATGCGCTGGTCTGGATGCAGGAGCAGATCGGCTGCCGGTTTTATGTGACGGAAGACCGCGCGGAGATGATGATTGAGTTTCCGTATCAAGGGCCGGAGGAACTGCCGGTCATTCAGTAGGGAGGCGCTTGGTGATGAAAAAGGAAGTCCGGGTAGAAGACGCCGTCGGGATGCGCCTTGCGCACGACTTGACCCGCATCGTGCCGGGGGAGTTTAAAGGGCGTTTGTTCAAAAAAGGGCATGTGATCAGCGCCGATGACATTCCGGCGCTCTTGAATATCGGCAAAGAGCACATCTACATCCTGGAGCTTAACGACGGGGAACTGCATGAGGACGACGCGGCGCTGCGCATGGGCAATGCGCTGGCCGGCACTGCGATGCGTTTTGACGAGCCGCATGAAGGCAAAGTGGTCTTGAAGGCGGAGATGCAGGGCTTGCTGAAAGTTGACGCTGAGCGGCTGTTTGCGATCAACATGATCGACGAGATCGCCGTGGTCGCCAAGCAGAACAACACCGTGCTGGAGCCGGGGGATAAGATCGCCGGGCTGCGGGCGATTCCGCTGACTGTCGCCGAGGAAAAAGTGGCGCGGGTGGAAGCTCTTGCCGCTGACAGGGCTGTTTTTGCGATCAAGCCGTTTCGCCGGTTGAAAGTCGGTGTGGTCACGACAGGTTCGGAAGTGCTGAAAGGGCGGATCGAGGATAAGTTCGGCCCGCGCGTGCGCGAGAAGCTGGAGCGGTACGGCTCGGAGGTGATCGAGCAGAAGATCGTCGGCGACCTCGTGGAGGATATCGCTGGAGCGATCGAAACGTTCCATGCGGCCGGAGCGGACATGGTGATCTGCACCGGCGGGATGTCGGTCGACCCGGATGACCGCACGCCTGGCGCGATCAAGCGGGCGGCGACCGAAGTTGTGTCGTACGGGATGCCGGTGCTGCCGGGCTCGATGATGATGCTGGCGTATCGCGAAGCTATGCCGATCTTTGGGCTGCCGGGCTGTGTGATTTTTGATGATTTCACGTCGTTCGACATTCTGCTGCCGCGCGTGCTGGCGGGTGAAAAAGTCACCCGGGAAGAGGTGGCGCACCTCGGGCACGGAGGGCTGTTGTAATGGAGATGTTTTTGCGCCTCGAAGAGGCGTGGGACGTGACGCTTCGGCGAACCGATGCTTGTCCGGTGGAGACGGTGCCGCTGTTTGATGCGTACGGACGAGTGCTGGCGGCAGCGGTGCAGGCGAAGGCGCCTTTTCCGCCGTTCGACCGCTCGGCGCTGGACGGGTATGCGGTGCGGGCCGCCGACATCCAAGGCGCGTCGCCCGATGCGCCGGTCGAGCTGCAGGTGCTGGAAGAAGTGCCTGCTGGCACGGTGCCCGAGCGGGTGGTCGGAGCAGGTCAGGCGGCGAAGATCATGACCGGCGCGCCGATTCCTGTTGGAGCGGATGCGATTGTGCGGAAAGAGGCTGCGGAGCTGCTCGGCAATCCGGCGGGGCGGAATTCCGAAAGTGCTGACGGTGAAGGTGCGGAAGGTCTGTGCCAGCATGCAATCGTGCGCATTTTGATGGACGTGCCTGCGGGCGAAGCGATTTCTGTGCAGGGTGAAGATGCCCCGCAAGGCGCTATGCTCTTGGAAGCGGGGACGCGAATCGGCGCTGCTGAAACTGCCTTGCTGGCGACGAACGGAGAGGCGATGGTGCCTGTCTATCGGCGACCTCGCGTCGGCATCCTCGTCTCGGGCAGCGAAGTGCGCCCGTTGAGCGGGGAACTGCTGCCTGGCCAGATCCGGGACAGCAACGGCCCGATGCTGGCGGCGCTGGTGCGCGATCTGGGCGGTGAACCGGTCTTGTACGGACAGGTCGGCGACGAACTGGAAGAGATCGCAGCGCGGGTCAAACAGATGGCCGCCGAATGCGACCTCGTCCTGACCACCGGCGGTGTCTCGGTCGGCGACTATGACGTGATGCGCGACGCGTACGTGCAGGCGGGCGGCGAAGTGGTGTTTTGGAAAGTCACGATGCGCCCCGGCACCCCGGTCACCTTTGCTGAGATCGCCGGAACTCCCGTCTTTGGCTTGTCGGGCAACCCGGCGGCTGCCTATGTCAATTTTGTCATGCTGGTCGTGCCTGTCCTGCGCAAACTGGCCGGGTTGAGCCAAGTGCTGCCCCGCCCTGTCAAAGCGGTGCTGGACAGCGCAGGCTCGGCCAAAGTGATCGGCCTCGACCGCTTCCTGCGGGCTGAGCTGGTCTCTCTGGACGGACAACTTGTCGCCCGCGCAGGAAAAGGGCAAAAGGCAGCGATCCTCACCTCGCTTGTCGGCATTCAAGGACTGGTGCGCATCCCGGCGCGCGAAGAAGCGCCAAATGGCAGCCTCGTCGACGTCTACCTGTTGCAGGAAGGGGCCTTGTCCCGATGAAAGCGGTGGCGGTCGTCGGCTACAAAAACACCGGCAAAACCACGCTCATCGCCCGCCTCACCGCCGCCTTCAAAGCGGATGGCCTGCGCGTCGGCACGCTCAAGCACGAAGGGGGCGGACACGACATCGCCGGGGACACCCCGCACACCGACACCTGGCAGCACCGCCAGGCCGGGGCGGACGTCACCTTGCTCGCAACGCCAAGGCAAGCGGTGCTGCGCCAGCACTACGAGTCGGAGCCGCCGCTGGAGCAGTTTTTGCAGCAGTTGAACGGAGTGGAGCCTGCCCTCGACCTGATCCTCGTCGAAGGCTGGAAACATTCCGATTTGCCGAAAATCGTGCTGGTCGGCGACGAGAAAATTGAACGATTGGCGAACGTTCTCGCATATGCGGGGAATTGTAAAGAGTCGTCAATTGCAGTGGGTCAGGAGCAGGTGTATGATAGAGAAGATATCGAGGCACTCGTCCAATTGATCAAAGATCTTGTGCTGCACGAATAAACGAATCTTACGACAAATCTTACAACCTGGAGGGTTACTGCTATGTTCCAAAACATTGGTGTTCCGGGACTGATTTTGATCCTTGTCATCGCGCTGATCGTCTTCGGTCCGAGCAAACTGCCGGAGATCGGCCGCGCGTTTGGCCGCACGCTCAAAGAGTTCAAGTCCGCTACTAAAGGCCTGACCGAAGATGACGACAAGAAAGAACAGCCGGCACTGGCGAGCAAGGAAGACGAAAAAGGTCTGCAGACCAAGTAATGCTGCGCTGAGCGGCAGGAAAGGTGTGAGCTTGTGAGCGCAGTTGAGCCGGAAACTCTGGTCGACCATATTGCCGAGCTGCGAAGACGGCTGATCTGGGTCTTGGTCATTTTCCTGATCGCCATCGTTGTGACGTTTATCTTTGTCGATCCGATCTACTACGCGCTGGTCAATGACGCCTCCCGACTCTTCCCCGGCATGGGGGAGATCGAGCTGACGGTGCTTGGCCCGGGCGAAATCTTAAAAGTGTACTTCACCGTGGCGGGTCTCGCCGCCTTTGGACTGACGATTCCGTTTCTGCTCTACCACCTCTGGGCGTTCATCAAGCCCGCGCTGGAAGAGCGGGAAGCCAAGCTGGCCTACAAATTCCTGCCTTTGGTGGCGGGGATGTTTTTCGCCGGGATCTTGTTTGGCTACTATTTCGTCTTTCCGATGCTGTACAAGTTCTTGTACCAGCTCGGGGTGGACCGCTTTAACATCATGTACACGGCGGCCAACTATTTTGGCTTCATGACGAACATCGTCATCCCGTTTGGCCTGATCTTTGAGATGCCGGTTGCGGTGCTGTTCCTCTCCCGCATCGGCATCCTCGCGCCGCATACGCTGGTCAAAGTGCGCAAATACGCGTACCTGGCGCTCGTGATCGTCGCTTCGATGATCTCGCCGCCCGACCTGATCGCCCATCTCTCGGTGGCAGGTCCGATGATCCTGCTCTATGAGTTGTCGATCATCATCGCCAAATGGTCGTGGAAGAACCGCGAGAAAGCGATGCAGGCTGCGGAAGCGCGTCTGGCGCAGGAAGAAGCATAAGACATGACGCAGCCTTTTCCCGCCCGTGGAGAAGGCTGTTCGTTTACGGACATATTTCCGGACCTAACCCACTATTTATGTAAAGAGGAGGCTGCTTGTGACCGATTCAAAAAAGCCATCCATCGCTGAATTGGAAGAAGTGGTGAGACAGTTGAAACAGGCACAGGAAGAAACGTCGGCTGCGATCACGGCGGACAGCTTGCAGTTGCTGCCAGACCGCACCGCAGCGAAGCCCCTGTCGGTGAACCTCCAAGGGTTATTCGGCAAGAAGCGCCTGTTGCTCGTTCTGCTCTTCACCGCGCTGGTCGCAGGTTTTTCCGGCGCCTGGTATTTTCTGAACGTGCAGGAAAAGCCAAACGCTGCCGTCTTTGTGACCGGCGTGCGCGAGCTGTCCGCATTGGCGACGGCTGAAGCGTATGTGATGACCACGCTCGAGGGCGCGGACAACAAGATTTTTGGCATCGAGATCCCTGTGGATTTGCCCGGCACCAAGCGCTCGTATTTATTTGTCGTCCCGGCGAAAATGCTCGCCGGCGTCGAAGTTGGGCAATTGCAGGAAGACGATGTCCGCATCGACCATGACCAGAAGACGATCGGGATCACCTTGCCGCACGCCGTCTTCCTGGAGGAGTCGATCCAGATGGACCAGATCAAAGTCTTCACCGAGGAAGGCTTGTTCCGCAGCTCCACCGATCTGCAGGAAGGCTTGAAGCTGATGTCCCAGGACATGGTGCTGGCCAAACTCCGCTCCGAAGCGGGCGCGACCGGCGTGTTGCAGACGGCTGAGCGCAATGCGGAAAAAGCGCTGCAAGAGCTGTACGGTAAACTGGGATATACGTTGACGGTGAACTACCAATAAAGACGAACGCAAAAAGCCGGGCGATCGCCCGGCTTTTCCACTTCTTTCGAGCTCATTCGCGAAAACTTCCTATGGTAACTTCCTGCCTTCTCTATGTATAATGTTGCCAGCAGGGGACACCCTAGAACTTTGTGTGGGTTTTACAAAAATGTAATGCAAAATTTTTGTTCTTCCCTCTTGCAAACAACAAGGCATTTGACTATCATAAGAATTGGAATTAGCACTCAGTGATGACGAGTGCTAACAGAACATCACTCATCAAAATCTGAGGAGGGTTTTGCATGATTAAACCGATTGGCGACCGCGTCGTCATCAAAGTTGTAGAACGTGAAGAGAAGACCGCAAGCGGGCTGTTCCTGCCGGACACCGCGAAAGAAAAGCCGCAAGAAGCTGAAGTTGTAGCAGTTGGCACTGGCAAAGTTGTAGGCAACTCCGTAGTTGCACTGGACGTAAATGCCGGCGACCGCATCATCTTCTCCAAGTACGCAGGCACCGAAGTGAAGTACAACGGCGTCGAGTACCTGATCGTGCGCGAAGCTGACATCCTCGCGATCGTCGAAGCGTAAGCGACTCCGGGACTGCCCGGAAAACATAGAACATTCACAGGTTTCGACACACATACGTAAAACCGACAAGTACAGGAGGTTGGACGAAAATGGCTAAAGAAATTCGTTTCCAAGAAGATGCTCGCCGCTCCATGCTGCGTGGCGTAGACATTCTGGCTGACGCTGTAAAGGTAACCCTCGGCCCGCGCGGCCGCAACGTCGTGCTCGAGAAGAAGTTCGGCTCCCCGTTGATCACCAACGACGGCGTAACCATCGCCAAAGAGATCGAACTCGAAGATGCTTTTGAAAACATGGGCGCGCAGCTGGTCAAAGAAGTTGCGACCAAGACCAACGACGTCGCAGGCGACGGCACCACCACCGCGACCGTTCTGGCGCAGGCGCTGATCCGCGAAGGTCTGAAAAACGTAACGGCAGGTGCAAACCCGATCGGTCTGCGCCGCGGTATCGAAAAAGCGACCCGTGCTGCTGTTGAAGAAATTCAACGCATCTCCACTCCGGTTCAAGGCAAAGAAGGCATCGCAAACGTTGCTTCCATCTCTGCCGGCGACGAAGAGATCGGCCAGCAAATCGCTGAAGCGATGGAAAAAGTCGGCGAAGACGGCGTAATCACCGTTGAAGAGTCCAAAGGCTTCACCACCGAGGTGGAAGTTGTCGAAGGTATGCAGTTCGACCGCGGCTACATCTCCCCGTACATGGTGACCGACACCGACAAGATGATCGCGGTTCTCGACGAGCCGTACATCCTGATCACCGACAAGAAGATCTCCAACATCCAGGAAGTTCTGCCGGTGCTCGAGCGCGTTGTCCAATCCGGCCGTCCGCTCCTGATCATCGCAGAAGACATCGAAGGCGAAGCGCAAGCGACCCTGATCGTCAACAAACTGCGCGGCACCTTCACCGCAGTTGCTGTTAAAGCTCCGGGCTTCGGCGATCGCCGCAAAGCGATGCTGCAAGACATCGCAGCTCTGACCGGCGGTCAAGTGATCTCCGAAGAAGTTGGCCTCGAACTGAAAAACACCCTGATCACTCAACTGGGCCGCGCGCGTCAAGTTCGCGTTTCCAAAGAGAACACGATCATCGTGGACGGTTCCGGCGACAAGAACGAGATCGAAGCACGCGTGCACCAGATCAAAGTTCAACTCGAAGAAACCACTTCCGAGTTCGATAAAGAGAAGCTCCAAGAGCGTCTCGCGAAGCTCGCTGGCGGCGTAGCGGTGATCAAAGTTGGCGCTGCGACCGAAACCGAGCTCAAAGAGAAGAAACTGCGCATCGAAGATGCTCTGAACGCAACCCGTGCAGCGGTTGAAGAAGGCATCGTACCGGGCGGCGGCACCGCGCTGGTGAACGTCATCCGCGCCCTCGACGCAGTTGTGCTCGAAGGCGACGAAGCGACCGGCGTGCAAATCGTGCGTGCAGCGCTCGAAGCACCGGTTCGTCAGATCGCGACCAACGGCGGCCAAGAAGGCGCGGTGATCGTTGAGCGCCTGAAAAAAGAAGAAGTCGGCATCGGCTTCAACGCGGCGACCGGCGATTGGGTCAACATGCTCCAAGCGGGCATCGTCGACCCGGCCAAAGTTACCCGCTCCGCGCTGCAAAACGCAGCATCCGTAGCGGCGCTGTTCCTGACCACCGAAGCGGTAATCGCTGACAAGCCGGAGCCGAAGGGCGCTGGCGGCGGCATGCCGGATATGGGCGGCATGGGCGGCATGGGCATGATGTAAGCCCACGCTCTTCGAAAAACCACTCTCCTTTGTGAGGGTGGTTTTTTTCTTTTTGCACAACTCGTCCAAAGCTTGCCAAAACAATGACAGCTTGGTTACAAATTGTCGAAACAGGTTGTACCCGCCGCTCGCATTCGGTAGTATGAGACCGATACGTAAAGGAGTGAAAGCGGGGATGAGCAACAAGGGGAACCAGTGGACCGCCTGCTTATTGGCCGGTTTGCTCTTGACCACAGCGCTGCAAGGGACTGCGCTGGCTGCCGAGCAAAAGGGCGAGCAAGCAGAGAAGATTCAGCAAGAAATCACCCAAGTCGACAAAGAACTGCAAGATACATTACAGACGATGCAAGACCTCGAAGCGGAACTGACCGCGGGCATGAAAGAAAAGGAAAAGATGAAAGGCGAGATCGCCGCACTGGAACAGCGCATCGAGAAGCACCGCGAGAAGCTGAAAGAGCGCGTCAAAGTGATGTACGAAAAAGGCGATGTCTCGTTCTGGGAAGTGTTGTTTCAGGCGACCGACTTCTCCGATTTTCTGGAGCGGCTCCAGATGCTGTCGATGATCGTTGAACAGGACCAGGAGCTGATCGACCAGCTGCGTGCCGATCAGGAGCAGCTGAAAGTCACCAAGGCCAAGCTCGACGCGCAGCAAAAGGCGCGCCGCGCCAAGCAGGAAGAGCTGCGCAAGACGGAGCAGGACCTGCAGGCGAAAGCAAAAAATCTGAAAGGCGATCTCGCCGAAGCATTGGCCGCTCCGGCGGAAGACCAGATGGTCGTCGAGCAGGCTTATCAGAACTACACCGGCCCGCAGTTCATCCAGAGCGTTGCCGGCAACGGCAGCTATGCTTGGCCGGTGCCGTCGTCGTTTGCGATCTCTTCGGGCTACGGCATGCGCGGTTCCGAATTCCACAAAGGGATCGACATCTCCGCACCGATCGGCACCCCGTTTGTGGCGGTGGCAGACGGCGTGGTCGTGCAGGCAGGTTCGGCCAGCGGGTACGGACACTGGATCGTCATCGACCACGGGGGCGGCGTCACCTCCGTCTATGGCCACATGTACGGCAACGGGATCTATGTCAGCACCGGCCAGACCGTACGCCAAGGCCAGGTGATCGGCGCGACCGGCAATGACGGCTACTCGACCGGCCCGCATCTGCATCTGTCGATGCAAAGCGGCGGCGGCTACGTCAATCCGCTGGCATTCCTGCAATAACGTTGGCACAATCCCCGGTTTTTCTGGCCGGGGATTTTTTTGTCGAGATTTTTGTAGAGATTAATGTGAATTTTCATATATATTAAGAGGGTAGACACCTGTCCATCCATCCAATACTTGTGCGAGGACAAACTTTCCCCCACTCTGTTATGCTTAATTATGTAGACTTGCCTGAAAAATGCTAACAATTGGAAGGACTTTTGTCATAGCTGCGAGAAGTATAGATGACTGGCAATCTTTTGAATTGGAGGAAGTAAATCATGCAACATACAGACGATAAAGAACTTGTGAACCGTGAATTTGATCACCCGCACAAAGTTCTGACCGATGTGGTGAATAACGTCGAGAAAGTAATCATTGGCAAGTCGAAAGCTGTCCAGCTCTGCATGGTCGCGATGCTCTGCGACGGACACGTATTGCTGGAGGACGTTCCGGGTGTCGGCAAGACGATGCTCGTGCGCTCGCTGGCGAAGACGCTGGGCTGCTCCTTCAAACGCATTCAATTCACGCCTGACCTGTTGCCCTCCGACGTGACAGGCGTTTCGATCTATAACCAGAAGACCAACGAATTTGAATTCCGTCCCGGCCCGATCATGGGCAACATCATCCTCGCCGACGAGATCAACCGCACCTCGCCGAAAACGCAGTCCGCGCTGCTCGAAGCGATGGAAGAGCACAACGTGACGGTCGACGGCACCACCTATAAACTGCCGTCCCCGTTCCTCGTCATGGCGACGCAGAACCCAATCGAATACGAAGGCACCTTCCCGCTGCCGGAAGCACAGCTCGACCGCTTTCTGCTGAAGCTCAACCTCGGCTACCCGACGCCGGAGCAAGAAGTTGATCTGCTTGGCCGTCAGCAACTGGTGCATCCGATTGAGAACCTCGAGCAGGTCACCGATCAGGAAACCTTGCAGTCGATGCAACAGAAAGTGCGCGAGATCTATGTGGAACAGTCGATCCGCGAATATATCGTCAACATCACCACCGAGACCCGCAAACACCAGGCGGTCTACCTCGGCGCATCGCCGCGCGGTTCGCTTTCTCTGTTTAAAGCAGCGCAGGCGCTGGCCTTTGTGCTGGGCCGCGACTATGTGATTCCGGATGATGTGAAGCAGTTGGCGCCGGTCACGCTGGCCCATCGCCTGATTCTGAAATCGGAAGCCCGTCTGGGCGGCACGACGGTGGAGAAAGTGCTGTCTGAGATCATGAAAGCTGTGCCGGTGCCGGTCACCCGCGAGTTTTCCCCCGACAAAGCCCGTGAAAGGGTGAAGTAAGGTGAGGAGATTCGGACGCATTCTCCTGTGGCTGATCCTGCTGTTCGCCACGTTTGCTTACGGCAAGTTTCAAGGCGGTTTTGCGGCCTGGTTTATGTTTTACGCAGCAGTTCTGCTCGCCGTCTACGAGCTGGGGACCGCCCGCTATGCCCTGCGCGATGCCAAGTCGGAGCGCCGGCTGTCCTCGCTGAAGATCAACGCGGGACAGACGCTGGAAGTCGATATCGTGATCGAGATCGAAGGCCGCAAATGGCCGCTGCCGTGGCTGGTCGTCGAAGATACGCTGCCGACCCGGCTGCTCTTGCAGAGCGGATCGAACCGCGAGCTCCATTTCCCGGGTTATAATCGCAAGCTGCGCCTCACCTATTCACTGCCGAACATGCCGCGCGGCAAATACGTCCTCGGCGACACCCGGCTCGTCACCGGTGATATTTTTGGCCTGACCAAAAAGGAACTGGTGCACCAGCGGACCGATGAGGTGACCGTCTATCCGAAGATCATCCCGATTCCGTATTGGCATACGATCAACAAATTTAACATCGGCCACACCAACGCGCAAAACCGGATGGCGGAAGACTCGTCGAACGTGATCGGCGTGCGCGATTATGCGCAAGGCGACCGTCTGTCGCGCATTCACTGGCGCGCGTCGGCCCGCACTGGCTCTTTGAAGACCAAAGAGTTTGAGCTGCATGTGACCAACGATATGATGTTTTTCTTAAACCGTTCGGAGGATGCCTATCGCGGCGGCTCCAACCAGCTGTTTGAGCTGGCGGTGACCACGGTGGCGTCGCTTTTGAAACACGCGTCGAGCAAAAAGTACTCGGTCGGCCTGACTTCTTATGGCCGCGAGCGCGTGACGATTGCGCAAAGCCGCAATTTTGAGCAATACCTGCGCATCATCGAGCATTTGGCGATCGTGCAGGCGGACGGCGCTGACGAGTACAATGACGCGATTCTGCGCGAGGTCAACCACCTGCAGCGCGGTTCGACGATCGTGCTGGTCACGCCGGTGCTCGACCAGCCGCTGGTGCAGTTGATCGGCTTTTTGGAATACCGCAAGATCAAGGCCGAACTGTTTTATATCGTCGGCGGACGCCAGTTGAACGAAGTGGATCTGTCGCACATGGGGAAATTGGAGATGCTAGGCGTCCACACCTATGTGGTGCGGGACGAAAATGAACTGGAAGATGTAGTGAGGGGGCCGATATCCTATGCTTCAAACGGCTAGATGGGTGACGGGCAGCCCGCTGCGCGACACCGTTCTCTACTCCTTGGTCTGGCTGTGGCTCGCTCAAGTGCTCTTCCCGCTCGGAGAAGCCGGCGAGATCCAGTCGATCTGGTTCTTCTTGTCCTTCCTGCTGCTGCTGTTCGTCAGCGATTTGCTGGTCGGACACCTGTTGCTGCGCTTTTTGCTGAAAGCTGTGGTGTTTTTCAACTTCGTGTTTCAGTACCACTATAAAGGCACCTATCTCTTCTTCGAGCTGACAGCGTGGCTGGGGCATTGGTTCCGCGACGTGACGGCGGCGTTTCACGCGCTGCAGGCGGGGGAGTTTGCCGCGCTGACGATGTCTGCGAAGACGACGGCGATGCTGCTGGGACTGTGGCTGTTCCAAGTCTTGTTCCGCCAGAGTCTGAAGGCGAAGATCTGGATGTTTGTCTTCCTCGTGCTTGGCCTGGTCGGGCTCGGGGTGCTCGATACGTTTTATGTGGAAGAGACGGAAGGCCATATCGTGCTGTTCCTGCTGTTTGGCCTCGTCATCCTCGCCTTCCGTCAACTGCCGGTGGTGGAGCGTCTGGCCCGCATGCCGCGCCATCTCAAAGGCTGGCCGACACACTGGCTGGCCTGGACGTTGATCTTGTCGCTTTTGGTAACCGGCGTGGGTCTGGCCGTCCCGAAAGCGCAAGATCCGGCCTGGCCGGACCCGGTGTCATACCTGCAAGGGCTGAAAGACGGCGGCGCGGTGCGCCAAAAGATCGGCTATGGCAGCAACGATGACCATCTCGGCGGTCCGTTTGAGATGGACGAAACGGTTGTCTTCACCGTGACGTCGACCGTCGAAGGCTACTACCGGGGCGAGACGAAAGCATTTTACACCGGCAAAGGCTGGCTCTCCGTAGCGCCGGCCGAACCGGTGCCCAATCCGGAGTTTGTCCAAGCGGAAAGGTTTTTACCGACATCGACCTTGGAGACCAAGCGCGTGGAGCAGACCGTCCACGTGCAGGACACGATGGTGCCGCTCGTCTTTGGACATTCGGAGATCACCGGCGTGACCGGCCCGAACATCTCGCCGAACACGCTGAGCTATTCCATCCTCGACAGCCGTCTGGAAGTCAATCAGATGGAGCCTGGCGACACCTATACGGTCATCTCGGAAGTGCCGTACCATGATGAGGTGGCGCTGAAGGGCGCTTCCATGCCGCCGCAAGACCTGCTGACCGGCTCGCTGCAGTCGTACATCTCGCTGCCGGCCAACCTGCCCAAGCGGATTCGCGAGTTGGCGCTGGAAGTTACGAAAGACGCCAAGACGCCGTATGAGCGCGCCAAGGCGCTGGAGGATTACTTGAGCGGCAACTACCGGTATGAAACGGAAGATGTGCCGATTCCAAAGGATAAGCAGGATTTCGTCGATCAGTTCCTGTTTGAGTCCAGACGCGGCTACTGCGACCACTTCTCCTCCTCATTTGTCGTCATGGCGCGGACGCTGGGCATGCCGACCCGCTGGGTCAAAGGCTTCACCCGCGGCGATGTCGACTTGACGTATGACGGCAAAACGGACGACGAATACCTGTACACCGTCCGCAACAAAAACGCCCACTCCTGGGCGGAAGTGTATTTTGACGGGATCGGCTGGGTGGCATTTGAACCGACCGCAAGCTTCCAATTGCGTCCGCTGTTCAAGCCGGATGAAGCGGCGCCGGTGATTGCGCCGCCGGTCAACAACCCGAAAGGCGAAGAAGAAGAGGAAGAGCAGGCAGCACCGTCCAAGACGGCTTTGTTCTCCTTTGACATCAACTGGAAAGCGGTCGGCCTCTACGCAGGCATCGCAGCCGTGATCCTGCTGATCGTCGCCTTCTTCAACCGCCGCAAGCTGCTCACCGCCTACTACCTGCGCCGGGCGTACAAAGGCGACGGCGATGTGATCATGAACGCGATCCTGCGTCTGATGCTGATCATGAACCGCTTCGGCTGGAAGCGCCGGGACGACATGAGTTTGCGCGAGTACGCGTTGTTCCTCTCCGGCAACCCGGACCTGCGCGGGCGGGAGATGATTCCGCTGGCCCAGATCTTCGAGCGCGTACGCTATGGCAAACGCGACGTGTCCGACGGGGAAAAATCGCAAATTCAAGACCTCTGGACGCGAATCGTTCGGAAAGCGGGACGTATGAAAAAACGGTAACGCGAACGATGTGTGATTTATAGTTGACGAATGTTCGTCTTTTAAAGTAGAATGATGTCGAAAACAAGATTGTCTCGTATATTGCCGGGGATATGGCTCGGCAGTTTCTACCAGTTCCCGGAAAGAACTGTCTACGAGGATTCGACATCGTGCAAGTCAAGTAAGCACCCTGTTCTCCTCGTATGCCTTGAGTATGATTTTTCCATACTAAAGGTGTTTGAGGAGCGACAGGGTGCTTTTTTCATGTTTACAACCTAGTGGGACGGGAGCGTATGTGATGATGGATAACAAAGAGATCGTCGTCGTGCTGGACTTTGGGGGTCAATACAACCAGTTGATCACCCGCCGAATTCGCGAACTGAACGTCTACTCGGAGCTGATGCCGTTTCAAACGACGGCGGAAGAGCTGAAGAAGCTGAACCTGAAAGGGATCGTTTTCTCCGGCGGCCCGAACTCCGTCTATGCGGACGGCGCGCCGAAAGTCGACCCGGCGATCTTTGAACTGGGTGTGCCGATCCTCGGCATCTGCTACGGCATGCAGCTGATGGCGCATCATTTTGAAGCAAAAGTTGAGCGCGCCGATGTGCGCGAGTATGGCAAATCGATGATCGACGTGCAAAGCGACAACGTGATGTTTACCGGCCAGCCCGCATCGCAGCAAGTCTGGATGAGCCACTCCGACAAAGTGGTGTCCGTGCCGGCCGGCTTCCGCGTCGACGCGACGACCACCACCTGCCCGGTCGCAGCGATGAGCGATGCGTCGCGTAAGCTTTATGCGGTGCAATACCACCTCGAAGTCAACCACAGTGAATTCGGACAAGAGCAGTTGAAGCATTTCCTGTACGATGTGTGCCAAGCGAGCGGTTCCTGGACCTCCGCGTCGTTTGTGGAAGAAGCGATTGCGAAGATCAAAGAGCAAGTCGGCGACAAAAAAGTGCTCTGTGCTTTGTCCGGCGGCGTGGATTCCTCCGTGGCGGCCGTGCTGGTGCACCGGGCGATCGGCGACAACCTGACCTGCATGTTCGTCGACCACGGCCTGCTGCGCAAAAACGAAGCGGAGCAAGTGATGGAGATGTTCGCCGGCGAGTTCAAGATGAACGTCGTCAAGATCGATGCCCGCGACCGCTTCCTCGGCCGTCTGGAAGGCGTGTCCGATCCGGAGCGCAAGCGCAAGATCATCGGCGAAGAGTTCATCCGCGTCTTTGAAGAAGAGTCCAAAGCGCTGGGCAACTTCGACTTCCTGGCGCAAGGCACCTTGTACACCGACATCATCGAGTCGGGCACGGCGACGGCGGCGACGATCAAGTCGCACCACAACGTCGGCGGCCTGCCGGAGGACATGCAGTTCAAACTCGTCGAGCCGCTGAACGCCCTGTTCAAAGACGAAGTGCGCGCCGCGGGCACCGAGCTTGGCATCAAAGACGAGATCGTCTGGCGCCAACCGTTCCCGGGTCCGGGTCTGGCGATCCGCATCATTGGTGACGTGACGGCAGACAAGCTGGAGATTTTGCAAGATGCTGATTTCGTCGTTCGCGATGAGATTCGCCGCTCCGGCCTCGACCGCGAGATCTGGCAATACTTCGCGGTGCTGCCGGACGTTCGCTCCGTCGGCGTCATGGGTGACGAGCGCACCTATGCGTATACGATCGCGATTCGCGGCGTGACGTCGAGCGACGGCATGACGGCCGACTGGGCGCGCATCCCGTACGATGTGCTGGAGCGTTTGTCCGTAAGACTGGTCAACGAAGTTCGCGACGTCAACCGCGTCGTGTATGACATCACGTCCAAGCCGCCGGCAACGATTGAGTGGGAATAACAGAGAAGCAGAATCAGAGGGGAAAAAAGGGGGAGCATTGCGATGTTAGAACGTCTCTTTAAACTTGGCGAATTTGGCACCAACCCGCGCACCGAGATCATCGCCGGGATCACCACGTTCGTCACGATGGCGTACATTCTGTTTTTGAACCCGGTGGTCCTGAAGGGCACCGGCATGTCGGAAGGCGCGGTCTTCTTTGCAACGGCGGTTGGCGCCGGGCTCGTGACCTTGATGATGGGTCTGTTCGTCAACTACCCAGTCGGCCTCGCGCCGGGTATGGGTCTGAATGCGTATTTCGCGGTTGTCGCAGCTGCTAACGGCGGCGTGATGACGTGGCAAGTGGCGCTCGGTGCTGTTTTTGTCGCCGGTATCATCTTTATTTTGCTGACGGTGACCGGGTTCCGCCAAATGCTGGTCAAGGCGCTGCCCGATTCGCTGAAATATGCGATCACCGTCGGTATCGGTCTCTTCATCACCCTGATCGGCCTGAAACTGGGTCAGGTCAGCACCGTTTCTTTCGTCGGCGGTCCGTCTGCCGAAGCGATCAAAGCGGGCGCTCCCGTCGTCAACCTGCTGTTCTTCGAGTGGAACATCGGCCTGACCAACTTTGTCGCCAACAAAGCGGCAGCCTTGACGCTGATCGGGCTGCTGATCGCCGGCATCCTGACCACGCTGCGCGTGCGCGGCGCACTGCTGATCGGCATCATCCTCACCACCCTGATCGGCATTCCGCTTGGCGTCACCAACACGGCGTCGCTTAGCAACCCGACGTTCCTGCCGAACTTCAGCGAGCTGTCCCTGTTCAAACTCGACTTCTCGATGCTGGGCAGCGGGATCTTCTGGGAAGTTGTGATCATCTTCGTTTTCGTCACCTTGTTTGACTCCTTTGGCACCTTGGTCGGCACGGCGAACCGTGCAGGCCTGCTCAACCGTCCGGACGGCGAAAAGCGTCTGGGACGCGCGATGTTCGTCGACGGTTCCGGCGTTTCGATCGGCGCGCTGCTCGGCATCACGCCGATGACGGCGTACATCGAGTCGGCAGCCGGCATCGAATCGGGCGGCCGCACCGGTCTGACCGCTGTGACCACCGGGATTCTGTTCCTGCTGTCTGTCGTACTGCTCGCTCCGTTTGTGCAAGTGATTCCCGATTCGGCGACCGCACCGGCGCTGATCGTGGTTGGCGTGCTGATGATGAGCTCCGTCCGCCACATCGAGTGGGATGATTTCGGCATCGCGATGCCAGCGTTCCTGACCATCGCCCTGATGCCGTTCACCTACTCCATCGCCAACGGCATCTCGATCGGGATCATCTTCTTCGTGATCCTGAACGTGCTGCGCAACCTCTTCACCAAAGACGCTGACAAAAAAGTCAACGTCCACTGGCTGATGTGGGTCATCGCCATCCTCGCCCTGGCCCGCTACATCTTCCTGGCCGGGGAGTAAGACCCTGGAGAAAATAATTAAAAGCCCTTCATCGCGAAGGGCTTTTTTTCATACTTTTACACCGGCGCCGTGCCGTCCGCATCGCCCGGCTCTTGCGCCGCCAGCAGGTCGCCAAGCGCAGGCAGCCGCTCCAAGAGCCGGACGCGGATGTCGTCGGGCATCTCGTAGCGGTTCCGCTCGCGGTAGAGGATCAACAGCCCAAGCGAGGCAACCTCCTCCATAAACGCGTCGATCCGGCAGCGCTCGTGCAGCGCCAGCCGGGTCATCGCGCGGCGCTCAAACGGGGAGAGCGCTTTTACAAACTCATCCCAGTGCGCGGGGTCTTCCCAGTAGGCCACGATCTGCTCGCGCAGCTCAGCCTCCGTGTACTTCACCTTGGTCTCCGGGAGGTACAGCGTCTCATACACGTCATACAGATGAGACGGCGGCAGCGTCCGCAGATAATCGCAGAGCATCATGAAACGTCCCTCCTCTGCTCTTTCATACGCTTGGGCCGCTTGTCGGTCAGGGGAATCGCATGGCGCCAGGCAAAACGCTGCAGGGCGCTCATCGCATCCCAGTAGTCGGCCGCATTCACGCGAATGTATCGGTTGTGCTCGCCGACGCGAATCTGCACAACATTGTTTTTGATCAGGAAAATCTCATAGATCTCCTCATGCGAAAACACCTGTTGCCAGCGGCCGCGGTCGATGCGAATCTCCTCATCGCCGACCTCCAGCTCACGCAACTGAAACAGCACCCGAAAGGTGAACAGCACGTAAAGCGCCACGACGGCAAAAAACACCAAGGCATTGCCCGGGCGCATCCATTGCAGCAGCAGCGGGATCAACGGGAACAACAACGGCAGAAAAATAAAACGCTGGGTGTCGCGTATCCGATAGATGCGTGCCATGTCCAATCACTCCATACAGTTCCGGATCTACTATCAGTCTATTGGCACGGGCCAAAAACTATGTCTAGAGGAGAAAAAGAGGTCAAAATTCGAACGATCATAAAATGTTCACGTCTAATGTTCGTATTTTCCGTTGACGGGCTAGGATGCGTTTTGGTATGCTTACAGTAGACAACGACATCAACCGACAACAGTCCGTATATACTCGGGGATTGGCCTGAGAGTCTCTACCCGGCGACCGTAATCGCCGGACTACGAACGAAAGTGAATCTAGGGTTCCGCTCGCACCGAGTAGGTCCAAGCGATTCACATGTCTACCACGCGTGGACATGACACCGAAGGGAGAAAAGCCCAGGCGGGTAGGTTTCGCTCGGCAGCACCACGTGCAGCGACCGAATTCTACCCATCTGGGCTTTTTTATGAAACTTTTGCGTGTAGCACCAGAGGATTTGCTAAAAACTAACGCTGGTTCACTAATTGGAGGGAAACAACAATGGCAAAGAAAGTATTGATTCTCATGGGCAGTGATTCCGACCTGAAAGTAATGAACGAAGCAGCAAAAGCGCTGCACGCTCTGGAAGTGGAAACGGAGATTCGCGTCTCCTCCGCACACCGCGTGCCGGACAAGACGATGAAGCTGGCGCGCGAAGCTCGCGAAAACGGCTTCGGCGCGATCATCGCAGGCGCAGGCCTCGCCGCGCATCTGCCGGGCGTCGTTGCAGCATGCACCACCCTGCCGGTCGTCGGCGTGCCGATCCAAGGCGGCGCGATCCAAGGCGTTGACGCACTCTACGCGATCGTCCAAATGCCGAAGGGCATCCCGGTGGCAACCGTCGCTGTCAACGGCGCATACAACGCTGGCCTGCTCGCTGCACAGATTCTCGCAACTGCAGACGAAGACCTCGCGAACCGTCTCGTCACCTACCGTGAACAACTCGCCGCCGAAGTGATTGCGAAAGACGAAAAACTGCAAAGCATCGGCGTGGAAGCATACCTGAACAACTAATCCTTACAAAGACACTTACAACTTACTGACCTGCAACATTGGGGACTTGGGAGGAAACCAACTGTGATCGATCGCTACACCTTACCGGAAATGGGCAAGATCTGGGAACTGCACAACCGCTTCGCCAACTGGCTCGAAGTTGAAATTCTCGCATGTGAAGCATGGGCAGAACTCGGCGTCATCCCGCAAGAAGACGTCAAGCTGATCCGTGAAAAAGCAACCTTTACCGTCGAGCGCATCCTCGAGATCGAAGAATCGACCCGCCACGACGTGGTTGCTTTCACCCGCGCCGTCTCCGAATCGCTCGGCGACGAGTCGAAATGGGTGCACTACGGCCTGACCTCGACCGACGTTGTCGACACGGCGCTGTCCAGCCAGATTCGCCAAGCCAACCAGATCATCCGCCAAGACATCACCGACTTCATCGAAGTGCTCGGCGCGAAAGCAACTGAGCACAAATACACAGTCATGATGGGCCGTACCCACGGCGTGCATGCCGAGCCGACCACGTTTGGCTTGAAAGTTGGCCTGTGGTTCGAAGAGATGAAGCGCAACCTGGAGCGTTTTGACCAGGCCTGCGACACCATCGAATACGGCAAGATGTCCGGCGCGGTCGGCACGTACGCGAACATCGACCCGTTTGTTGAGAAATTCGTCTGTGAAAAGCTCGGCCTGAAAGCATCGCCGATCTCCACCCAGACCCTGCAGCGCGACCGTCACGCACACTACATGAGCACGCTGGCGATCATCGGCTGCACCTTGGACAAGATCGCGACCGAGATTCGCGCCCTGCAAAAAACCGAGTTCCGCGAAGCGGAAGAGCCGTTCTACAAAGGCCAAAAAGGCTCCTCGGCGATGCCGCACAAGCGCAACCCGGTCTCCTGCGAACAAGTTTCCGGCCTCGCGCGCATCCTGCGCGGCAACTCGCTGGCCGCTTACGAAAACGTGCCGCTCTGGCATGAGCGCGACATCTCGCACTCGTCGGTGGAGCGCGTGATCATCCCGGACAGCACGATTCTCGTCAACTACATGCTGCGCAAGATGATCCGCATCATCAAAGACCTGACCGTGTTCCCGGAGAACATGAAGCGCAACATGGACCGCACCTTCGGCCTGATCTACTCCCAGCGCGTCCTGCTCGCACTGATCGACAAAGGCCTGACCCGCGAGAAAGCGTACGACGCGGTCCAAGCCCGCGCGATGCAATCCTGGGAAGAGCAGCGCTCCTTCCGCGAGATCGTGGAAAGCGATGAACTGATCACTTCGCACCTGAACAAGGAAGAACTTGACGACTGCTTCGACTACAACTGGCACCTCAAACACGTCGATACCATCTTCGATCGACTCGGCCTGTAAAATTTTTTCCGGGGCTTTACTGCCGGACCGCCTTCATCCCTTGACCGAGAGGAGGCGGGGAGTGAGTCCCGGTGTTTTTTATAACAGAGGAGGTTTTCTCTCATGATTACTAAAGGCGAAATGCTCTACGAAGGCAAAGCAAAACGCGTTTTTCATACCGACAACTCGGATCAATATATCGTGGAATACAAAGACGACGCTACCGCTTTTAACGGCGAGAAAAAAGGCACCATCTCCGGCAAAGGCCAGCTGAACAACGCCATCTCCACCATCTTCATGGAGATGCTCAAAGAGCACAACATCCCGACCCACTTCATCTCCAAGCTGAACGCGAACGAGCAACTGGTACGAAAAGTCGAAATCGTCCTGCTTGAAGTAGTAGTCAGAAACATTGCAGCCGGTTCCCTGGCGAAGCGCCTCGGCATGGCGGAAGGCACCGTGCTCCCGAAGGCGGTCGTGGAATTCTACTACAAAGACGACGACCTCGGCGACCCGCTGATCAACGACTCGCACATCGACGTGCTGAACCTCGCAACCCCGGAAACGGTTGCCAAGATGGCTGAATACGGCCGCCAAATCAACGACATCCTGATCAACTACCTCAAAGACCGCAAAGTAAAACTCGTCGATTTCAAACTCGAATTTGGCATCACCCCGCAAGGCGAACTGATCCTCGCCGATGAAATCTCTCCGGACACCTGCCGCTTCTGGGATGCAGACACCAACGAAAAGCTCGACAAAGACCGTTTCCGCCGCGACATGGGCAATGTGGAAGAAGCATACCAAGAAATGCTGCGCCGCTTGGGAGGAGTCGAAGTATGATCATCGCTCGCATTCACGTCACCTTGAAACAGTCCGTTCTCGACCCGCAAGGCACCGCCGTCACCAAGTCGCTGCACGCGCTTGGCTACAGCGAAGTGGACGATGTGCGCATCGGCAAATTCCTCGAGCTGAAAATCAACACGACCGACCGTGGCGCAGCAGAAGCTCGCGTGACCGACATGTGCGAAAAACTGCTCGCCAACACCGTCATCGAAAAATACGAATTCGAACTTGTGGAGGCCTAAACGATGAAATTCGCCGTCCTGGTTTTTCCGGGTTCCAACTGTGACATCGACGCAGTGAAAGCGGTGGAAGACGTGCTCGGCGAAGGAGTCGAGCCGGTCTGGCACACCACCACCGATCTGTCCGACTATGACGCCATCATCGTACCGGGTGGCTTCTCCTATGGCGATTACCTGCGCTGCGGCGCGATCGCCCGTTTCTCCCCGGTGATGGAAGCGGTGAAGCAGGAGGCTGCCAACGGCAAATTTGTCATCGGCATCTGCAACGGCTTCCAGATCCTCACCGAGTCCGGCCTGCTGCCGGGTGCCTTGCGCCACAACGATCACCTGCAGTTCCGCTGCGCGATCTCGCCGCTTGTCGTCGAGAACAACAGCACCCCGTTTACGACCGGCTATGAACAAGGCCAGGTGATCAACATCCCGATCGCCCACGGCGAAGGCAACTACCACGTCGATGAAGAGACGCTGGCGAAGATGAAAGCGAACAACCAGATCGTCTTCCGCTACCACGAGCACAACCCGAACGGCTCCTTGGAGCGCATCGCCGGGATCTGCAACGAAGCGGGCAACGTGCTGGGCATGATGCCGCACCCGGAGCGTGCTGTGCACGAACTGTTGGGCTCGGCCGACGGCAAAGCGCTGTTCACGTCGATTCTGAAAGCATGGAGGGACAAACAAGGTGCGTAACGAACCGACTCCCAAGCAAATTGCTGACGAAAAAATCTATCGCACGTTCGGACTGAATGACGAAGAGTACGACCGCATCGTCTCCTTGATGGGCCGTCAACCGAACTACACCGAGACCGGCATCTACTCGGTCATGTGGTCTGAACACTGCTCCTATAAATCGTCCCGCCCGGTTTTGAAAAAGTTCCCGACCTCGGGCCCGCACGTGCTGCAAGGCCCGGGTGAAAACGCCGGGATCATCGACATCGGCGACAACCTCGCCGTCTCCTTTAAGATCGAATCGCACAACCACCCGTCTGCGATCGAGCCGTACCAAGGCGCTGCGACCGGCGTCGGCGGCATCATCCGCGACGTCTTTACGATGGGCGCGCGTCCGATCGCGCTGCTCAACTCGCTGCGCTTCGGCGAGATCGAAGGCGACGACAACGTACACAACCGCTACCTCTTCTCGAACGTCGTCGCAGGTATCGCCGGTTACGGCAACTGCATCGGCATTCCGACCGTCGGCGGCGAAGTGGTGTTTGACGACCGTTACCGCCACAACCCGCTGGTCAACGCGATGTGTGTCGGCATCATGACCCACGATGAGATCGCCAAAGGCTTCGCAAGCGGCGTCGGCAACCCGGTACTGGCAGTTGGCGCACGCACCGGCCGCGACGGCATCCACGGCGCAACGTTTGCGTCGACCGAAGACCCGCACAGTAAAGAGCGCTCCGCCGTGCAAGTCGGCGACCCGTTCATGGAAAAACTGCTGCTCGAAGCCTGCCTCGAACTGATCGCCACCGGCGACGTGATCGGCATCCAGGACATGGGCGCTGCAGGTCTGACCTCTTCCTCTTCGGAGATGGCAGCCCGCGCCGGTTCCGGCATCGAGCTCGACATGACGAAAGTGCCGTGCCGCGAAGAAGGCATGACTCCGTACGAAATGATGCTCTCCGAATCGCAGGAGCGCATGCTGGTGGTCATGGAACAAGGCAAAGAGCACATCGCCACCGAGATTTTTGAAAAATGGGGTCTGGAAGCTGCCGTCATCGGCCGTGTCACAGATGACAGCATGCTCCGCCTGAAGTGGGGCGAAGAAACGGTTGCTGAGATCGTCGTCTCCACGCTGGTTGACGATGCGCCGGTCTACCACCGTCCGTCCCAGCGTCCGGCCTACCTCGACGCAACGCTGGCATTTGATGCGGCAAGCGTCTCTGTACCGGACAACCTGACCGACACCTTGCACGAACTGCTCCGCACCCCGACCATCGCGTCGAAAGAATACGTCTACCAGCAATATGACTACATGGTGCGCACCAACACCGTCGTGCGCCCGGGCTCCGATGCGGCAGTCGTTTCCATCCGCGGCACCAAAAAGGCGCTGGCGATGAGCACCGACGGCAACGGTCGCTATGTCTACCTCAACCCGTACACGGGCGGCGCGCACACGATCGCCGAATCGGCGCGCAACCTGATCTGCTCCGGTGCACGTCCGATGGCGGTCACCGACTGCCTCAACTACTCCTCGCCGGAGAAGCCGGAGATCTTCTATCAGTTCGAAGAGAGCTGTGCAGGCATCTCCGAAGCATGCCGCGTGCTGGATACGCCGGTCATCTCGGGCAACGTCTCGCTGTACAACCAGACCAACGATGTCGACATCTACCCGACTCCGATCATCGGTATGGTGGGCCTGATCGAAGACACCGACCACATCACCACCCAGGCGTTTAAAGCGGCAGGCAGCAAAGTCTACCTGATCGGCCCGTCTGCCACCGGCCAGATCGGCGGCTCCGAATACCTTCGCGTCGTGCACGGCACCGTCGCCGGCGATGCGCCGCCGCTCGACCTGAACGTGGAAAAAGCGGTGCAGCACGCGACTTTGACCGCGATCCAATCCGGCCTGATCGCATCGGCGCACGACCTCGCAGAAGGCGGATTGTCCGTTGCGTTGGCAGAGTCGGCGATCGGCGGCAAGATTGGCGCGACGATCGAGATCGCATCTCAGCAGCGTTTGGATGAAATTCTGTTTGGCGAAGCAGGGTCCCGCATCATCGTTGAAGTGAAGCAGGAGAACGAAGCTGCTTTTGAAGCATTGTTTACGGAAAACAACGTCACGGTCACCCCGCTTGGTCTCCTCGGCGGCGAGAACCTGACGATTCGCGTAAACGGCAACACCGTTGTTGATGACAAGGTCGAGCACTTGGAAGCCACTTGGAGAGGAGCCATCCCATGTCTGATGAACTAAATATGGACATGACCGACGACGAGATTTTTGACAAATGGCATGAAGAGTGCGGCGTGTTTGGCATCTTCGGACACCCCAATGCGGCACAATTGACCTACTATGCGCTGGTCGCTCTGCAGCATCGCGGCCAGGAGTCGGCCGGGATCGCCACGGTTGACGGTTTGAAACTGTATCACCAGAAGGGCATGGGTCTCGTTGCGGAAGCAATTCCGAACGAGGCCATGCCGCGTCTGTCCAAAGGCCACGCGTCTGTCGGCCATGTGCGCTACTCCACGACCGGCGTTTCGCAGCTGCTCAACGCTCAGCCGCTGGTGTTTAACTTCCAGCGCGGCAACATGGCGTTGGCGCACAACGGCAACCTCGTCAACGCGCACCAGCTGCACAGCTTCCTTGAGCGTCGCGGCGCCATCTTCCAATCGACCTCCGACACGGAAGTGGTCGCGCACCTGATCGCCCGCGCCGGCAACCCGGACATGGCGGACAACATCCGCGAAGCACTGTCGATCGTCAAAGGCGCGTATGCGTTCTGCATCCTGACCGACGACAAGCTGTACGCGATGCGCGATGCGAACGGCCTGCGTCCGATGGTGCTCGGCAAGATCGGCGATGCCTACTGCGTATCGTCCGAATCCTGCGCGTTTGACACGATCGGCGCGGAGATCATCCGCGACATCGAGCCGGGCGAAATGCTGATCATCTCCAAAGACGGCATCGAATCGACCCGCTTTGCCAGCGCTTCAAAGCGTGCGCTCTGCACGTTTGAATACATCTACTTTGCGCGTCCGGACTCGGATATCGACGGTTTTAACGTCCATGCCGTGCGCAAAGATTTCGGCAAGCTGTTGTACCGCGAACATCCGGTGGAAGCGGACGTCGTCATCGGCGTGCCGGACTCCTCGATCTCCTCGGCGATCGGCTATGCGGAAGAGTCGGGCATCCCGTATGAGATCGGACTGATCAAAAACCGCTACATCGGCCGCACCTTCATCCAGCCGAGCCAGGAACTGCGCGCGCGCGGCGTCAAGCTCAAGCTGAACGCGGTGCGCCGGATCGTCGAAGGCAAGCGCGTCGTGATGATCGACGACTCGATCGTGCGCGGCACCACCTCGGGCCGCATCGTCGACATGCTCCGCGAAGCGGGCGCAGTCGAAGTGCACGTGCGCATCGCGTCGCCGCCGGTCACGCACTCCTGCTTCTACGGCATCGACACCTCGGCCCGCGATGAGCTGATCGCGTCGAAAAAGTCGGTCGAGCAGATTCGCGAGTATATCGGCGCCGACACGCTGGCTTATCTGTCGGAAGGCACGATGATGCAGGCGTTTGGCATCATGGACGGCAAAGATCACGGGCACTGCAACGCATGCTTCAACGGGAAATACCCGACCGAAGTGTACGAAGACCTGAGCAAATCGATCATGGATCGCTAGGAGGATACAAAATGAGCGAACTGTACAAAGCGGCGGGCGTCGACATCGACGCGGGCAACGAAGCGGTCAACCGCATGAAATCCCACGTGGCGCGCACGATGCGCCCGGAAGTGGCGACGATGCTCGGCGGATTTGGCGGCGGGTTTCAGCTCGACGTATCCAAATACAAGAACCCGATGCTCGTCTCCGGCACCGACGGCGTCGGCACCAAGCTGAAGCTGGCCTTTGCGATGGACAAGCATGACACGATCGGCATCGACGCGGTGGCGATGTGCGTCAACGACATCGTGGTGATGGGCGCAGAACCGCTCTTTTTCCTCGACTACCTCGCGACCGGCAAAGTGGTGCCGGAAACGATCGAAAGCATCGTCAAAGGCATCGCCGACGGCTGTGAACAGTCCGGCTGCGCGTTGATCGGCGGCGAGACGGCCGAGATGCCGGGCATGTACCAGGACGGCGAGTATGACATTGCCGGCTTCACGGTTGGCGTGGTCGACAAAGACAAGCTGATCGACATCAGCAACGTGCAGGCGGGCGACCTGATCGTCGGTTTGTCGTCGAGCGGGATTCATTCCAACGGCTACTCCTTGGTGCGCAAGCTGTTCTTCGGCGACAACGAGTATTCGCTCGACCATGTGTTCCCGGAGATCGGAGAACCGCTGGGCGAAGTGCTGCTCACCCCGACCAAAATTTACGTCAAAACGATCTTGAACCTGCTGGAGCGCTTCGACATCCACGCGATGGCGCACATCACCGGGGGCGGATTTTTGGAAAACATCCCCCGTGCGCTGCCGGAAGGGCTGTCGGCGGAGATCCAAGTCGGCTCCTGGCCGATCCATCAGGTGTTCAACACGATGCGCCGTCTGGGCAACATCGAGACGTTTGATCTGTTCCGCACCTTTAACATGGGCATCGGCATGATTCTGATCGTTCCGGCGGAGCAGGCGAAAGACATCGTGGCGGCAGCAGAAGCGCTTGGCGAAGAAGCGAACATCATCGGCGCGATCATCGAAGGTCCGCACGACGTTCAGCTGAAGGGGATTTAAGCAGATGGCGAAGTTTGCAATTTTTGCATCAGGATCTGGGTCGAACGCCCAGGTCCTGATCCATTGGGTCAAAGAAGGCAAAATCGACGCCGAGCTGGCTTGTCTGGTCTGTGACCGGCCGGGGGCGAAAGTGATTGAACGAGCAGAGGCAGCGGAGGTTCCTGTGCTCGTTTATTCACCGAAAGAGTTTGAAAACAAAGCGGCATATGAGGCGCAAGTCGTGGCCGACCTGCGTGCGCGCGGTGTGGAGTACATCGTGCTGGCAGGCTACCTGCGCATCTGCGGACCGACTTTTTTGGAAGCGTATGCGGGCAAGACGATCAACCTGCACCCGTCCTTGCTGCCCTTGTTCCCGGGCCTGCATGCGATCCGCGATGCGTTCGAAGCGGGCGTGAAGTACACCGGCGTCACCGTGCATTTCATCGACGAAGGCGTCGACACCGGCCCGATCATCCGCCAAGAGACGGTCATGGTTGATCAGGAAGATACGTTAGAAACGCTGGCAGAAAAAATTCATCAGGCCGAGCACCGCGTTTTACCGGAAGTGGCCGCCCAATTTTTGACCGGAAAAATCCGGCTTGTGAACGGCCAGATCGAGACAGAGATAGAGTAAAAGGTAGTGGAGAAGAACCGAACGGAACCGAACGGAACCGAACGGAACCGAACGGAACCGAACGGAACCGAACGGAACCGAACGGAACCGAACGGAACCGAACGGAACCGAACGGAATCGTACGGAAGAGAACGTGTACTTGAATCGAAGTATCTGATCTGAAGTATCTGATCTGAAGTATCTGAACTGAAGCATTGAACGGAGGAACCTACCTTATGAAACGCGCACTGATCTCAGTATCGGACAAAACGGGCGTTGTCGAGCTGGCCCAAGCGCTCGTCCGCCACGACGTCGAAGTCGTCTCCACCGGCGGCACGCACAAACTCCTGCAAGACGCCGGCGTGCCCGTCACAAACATCTCGGATATCACTGGCTTCCCGGAAATCATGGACGGCCGCGTCAAGACCCTGCACCCGAACATCTTCGGCGGCCTGCTGGCGATCCGCTCCAACGAGGAGCACATGGGCGCGATCGGCGGGCTGAACATCCAGCCGATCGACTACGTATTCGTCAACCTCTACCCGTTCCAAGCAACGATTGAAAAGCCAAACGTCTCCTTCGAAGACGCCATCGAAAACATCGACATCGGCGGCCCGTCGATGCTCCGCGCGGCGGCGAAAAACTACCAGGACGTCGCAGTTGTCGTCGACAGCAACGACTACGCCCGCATCATCGACTCGCTCGACAACAACAACCCGCTGACCCGCGAAGAACTGCTCGGTCTGGCCACGAAAGTATTCCGCCACACCGCCGCGTACGACGCGCTGATCTCCCAATACCTCTCCAAAGCGACCGGCGAAGAGTTCCCCGAGCGCCTGACCGTCACTTACGAAAAGGTGCAAGACCTGCGCTACGGCGAGAACCCGCACCAGCAGGCTGCATTCTACGCCGAGCCGGGCGCGGCCCAGCACACCATTGCCGGCGCGAAACAGTTGCACGGTAAAGAGCTGTCCTACAACAACATCAACGACGCCAACGCAGCGCTCTCCATCGTGCAGGAGTTCACCGAACCGGCTGTCGTCGCGATCAAGCATACCAACCCGTGCGGCGTCGGCATTGCCGAGAACATTTTTGACGCCTACATCAAAGCATACGAAGCCGACCCGGTCTCCATCTTCGGCGGCATCGTCGCTTTGAACCGCGAAGTTGACGCTCCGACCGCACAAAAGATGAGCGAGCTGTTCCTCGAGATCATCCTCGCGCCGTCCTACACGGCAGAAGCATTGGAGATCCTGACCCAAAAGAAAAACCTCCGCGTCATGACCGTCGCGATGACCCCGCAAGGCGGCATCCAAGCGCTCGGCACTCCGCGCACCACGCTGAAAGTGCAAGGCGGCCTGCTGATCCAAGACCTCGATCTGAAAACGGTCACTGAAGCGGACGTGCAAGTGGTCACCAAACGCCAGCCGACCGCCGAAGAGATGAAGCAGTTGCTCTTCGCCTGGAAAGTGGTCAAGCATGTGAAGTCCAACGCGATCGTCCTCGCCCGCGAAGACCGCACAATCGGCGTTGGCGCAGGCCAGATGAACCGCGTTGGCGCTGCGAAGATCGCCATCGAGCAGGCAGGCGAGCTGGCAAAAGGCTCCGTGCTGGCATCCGATGCATTTTTCCCGATGGCCGACACCGTGCAAGCGGCAGCCGCAGCAGGGGTGACCGCAATCGTGCAGCCGGGCGGATCGATCAAAGATGCCGACTCGATCGCCGCAGCCGATGAAGCGGGCATCGCAATGATCTTCACGTCTGTCCGGCACTTCAAACACTAAGAGGGAGGCAATCCCATGAAAGTATTAGTAGTAGGCGGCGGTGGCCGCGAGCACGCGATCATTTGGAAGCTGTCCCAGTCCCCCAAGCAGCCCAAGTTGTACTGCGCCCCGGGCAACCCCGGCATCGCCGAGCTGGCGACGTGCGTCAACATCTCCGCAGAAGACGTGGCCGCTCTGGCCGATTTTGCCGAAGCGGAAGGCATCGAGCTGACCGTCGTCGGCCCGGAAGCGGCGCTCCTGCTTGGCATCGTCGATGAGTTTGAACAGCGCGGCCTGCGCATCTACGGCCCGAAAAAAGGCGCCGCGCTGATCGAAGGCTCCAAAGCGTTTGCCAAAGAAGTCATGGCGGCGCAAAATGTCCCGACCGCAGGCGCTGCTTATTTTGGCGAACTGGAAGCGGCCAAAGAGTACGTCCGTGCCCAAGGCGCGCCGATCGTGATCAAAGCGGACGGCCTCGCAGCCGGCAAAGGCGTCGTCGTCGCCCAAACGGTGGCAGAAGCGGAAGCGGCGCTCGACATGATGATGAAAGACAAAGCATTTGGCGACTCCGGCGCACAAGTCGTGGTCGAAGAGTTCCTGACCGGCCAAGAGGCGACCGTGATGGCCTTCATCTCCGGCGACACCGTCAAGCTGATGGCCCCGGCGCAAGACCACAAGCCTGCTTATGACGGCGACCAAGGCCCGAACACCGGCGGCATGGGCACCTATTCCCCGGTCCCGGTGGTCGACGAGGCGTTGTTGAAAGAGGTGGAAGAGAAGATCATCCGCCCGGTGATCTACTTCCTCGCCAACAACGGCACCCAGTACAAAGGCACCTTGTACACCGGCCTGATGCTCACGGCAGACGGCCCGAAAGTCATCGAGTTCAACGCCCGCTTCGGCGATCCGGAAACGCAAGTCGTGCTCCCGCGTCTGGAAACCGACCTGCTGGACATCTTCAACGCCGCCGTCGACGGCACGCTCGCCGACCTCGACGTGCAGTGGAGTGACCGTGCGGCCGTCTGCGTAATCATGGCCGCCGGCGGCTACCCGGCCGACTACCGCAAAGGCGACCTGATCACCGGCCTCGACTCTGCAGGCAACAACGCCGTCATCTTCCATGCCGGCACCAAGCAAACCGCCACGGGCATCGCCACCAACGGCGGCCGTGTCTTGGGCGTCACCGGCTTCGGCGCCGACCTGAAAGCGGCGCAGGCTGAAGCGTACCGCACCGTCGAGAACATCAAGTTTGAAGGCGTGCATTACCGGAAAGACATTGCCGAAAAAGCGTTTCGATAAGCTGTTCACAAGAGCCCTGTGAGAAATCGCAGGGCTCTTGCTTTTTCATAAGTTGCAAAAATTGACATTTCTTCACCGCAATTGATGCGATGTAGGATACCCCAGTATGGTTTATATTTAGATCAAGGAACAACACAACAACAAAACAAGGAGGCAACACACATGGAAAACCAAAACATGTTCGACCTGGATCTGGAAGTCACTTCGGAAGCTGCTGAGCACGAGATGGTCCTGATCTCCATCGAATTCTGCTACTAAGCCAACGCTTTTCACAAACAACAACCATTAGGGAGGAAACAACCATGAAAAAAAGCATCGCATTTCTGACCGCACTGGCATTTTCGATCATCGTGATCGGCGCACCGGCTACCGCGACCCACGCGGCGGGCGACACTAGCGACACGCCGCAGCCGTACATGGCACGCGGTTAAGCCAAACACGAAACACATACCAAAACCACCATACAAGGAGGCAACAACCATGGAATTCCAAAACATGTTCGACCTGGACGTAGAAGTGACGTCCGAAACCACCGGGACCAACATCATCCCGATCTTGTCCATCGAATACTGCTACTAGTCTAAGCAACCAAAAGCAAGGTCGTCGGTAAAGCGGTGACCTTGCTTGTTTTTGCGCAGGCCAGCACGGCAGCGAACAAAAGCTGAAAAGCCAACTTCCTCTGCAGAGGAAGTTGGCTTTTCAAATTGTGAGTGATGAAGGCAGTGATTAGTACAGGATAGCGAAGACGTTGACGGTAAAGTTTTGCGTTGCGTGCGACGGGTTGGCGATGTAGAGCTTGTCGTTGGTTCCTTTTACCGGCGTACGGTTGCCCGACATGACACCGGAGAAGATCGGGTCGTCGGTGCCGAAGGAAATGTCACTCCAGACATCAAAGGAGATCACATCCGCGCCGGAGGTGGTGTTTGGGTCGATTTCCCATTCCAGATTGAGCGTTCCGGCCGGCAAATCATGATAGCTGAAATTGCCGCTGGAGCGGTGCTCCTGACCTTCTTGCGGATGCGGCTCCGAAATAATCGTAGCGATCAATTGTCTTTCACTCATGTTTTCGTCACTCCCATTTTGTTGGATAGTTCTCACATCTCTATCGTACAGAGCGCAAAGAGAGAAGTCTATATTTATCTTATTAAAATATTTGAAAATGGAAGGAAGTAAAAATTGTAAAAATAAAATGTCAATAGGAGTCGGTCTTTGTCAGCCAACCGGGAGGGAAAGCGGACGCTGTGATAAAATGTACTCAACTGCACACCACGGAGGTACTTTATGAAAAAGCGCATCGCCATCGGCATGATCAGCCACGAATCGAACAGCTTTTCCCCCGTTCCGACCCCGCGTTCCGAATGGGAAAAATGGGGTCTGACCGCAGGCGAAGAGATCCTCACCGTCTGGAAGGGGAGCCACACCCCGGTCGGCGCGTTCCTCGACTTTGCGGATAGAGCGGGATGGGACGTCATTCCCACCTTGGCAGCGCAAACGTTGCCTTCCAAGCCGACCGATGCTGAACACTACCATTGGATGAAAAAGCAACTCCTCGAACCGATCGAACGCGAGCAGCCCGACGGTGTGCTTCTTTTCATGCACGGCGCAATGATGGCGGAAGGCACAGACGACGTGGAAGGCGACATCTGCTGCGCGGTGAAGGGGATCATCGGCGACCGCCCGTTGATCCTCGCCATGGACTTGCACGGCAACATCACCCCGGAGATGTGCGCGCATTGCGACGGGGTCTTTGCGTTTGACACCAACCCGCACATCGACCTGATCGAACGCGCCACCGAAGCGGCCCAGTGTATGGAGCAAGCCCTGCTCGGCAAAATTCGCCCCGTAATTGGACATTCCTATCCGCCACACCGCATGCTGCCGCCGACGATCAACATGCGCACTGCAGAAGGGCCGATGGCGGAGCTGTTCACGCTCGCTCGAGAGTGGGAGGAGAAACCGGGGATTCTTAACGTCTCCATCTTCGGCGGTTTCCCGTACTGCGATTTTGCAGGCGCCGGATTCTCCGTCGTGACCACCGCAGATAGAGACCAGACCCTCGCCGACTCCTGCTCAACAGAAATTGCCGCAAGAGCGTGGGAAATCCGCGACCAGTTTCTCAAAGAGATCCCAACCTACGAGGAAGCAGTCCAGCAAACACTCGAACTGCTCAAAGAGCGTGGTCAACCTGAAGACCAAGTCCCGCTCCAAGCCAATCCCGACCTGCAAGCCAACAACCACCCCTCCGGCCCGATCATCCTCGCCGATGTCGCCGACAACCCGACAGGCGGCGGTTCGGCAGACACGACCGTTTTGCTCCATGAGCTCCTGCGCCGTGGCGTCACCGGTGTTGCCGTCGCCTGCATCCACGACCTGGAGACGGTCGAACGCGCCTTCCAGAGCGGCCTGCACAACACCGCCCGCTTCACCATCGGGGGCAAAACATCCCCCGATTACGGCGCGCCTTTGGAAGTCGAAGGCACCGTCCGCGCCCTCACCGACGGCCGCTTCACCGCGACATCCCCGGTCAGCCGCGGCGAGCAAAACATGGGCCCGACCGCCGTCATCGAAACGGGCGGTCTAAAGCTTGTCATCACCACCAACCGCCGCGCCTGCATCGACACCGCCGTCTTCGCAAGCGTGGGCATCGACCCGTCGACAATGCCCGTGCTGGTCGTGAAATCACGCGGTCACTTCCGCGCCTCCTTCGAGCCGATCGCCAGCCACATCCTCGAAGTTGACGCCCCCGGCCCGGCCAACCCGAGTCTGCACCACTTCCCGTACCGCAAAATCCCGCGCCCAATCTGGCCGCTCGATGAAGCTCCAGAGGAGAGCACACCATGAAACACACCATCACCCACAAAAAGCCGTCCAAACTCCTCAACCCCGCCACCGGCTACCTGACCGGCTACAGCCACACGCTGAATCCTTACACCGGCTGCTCATATGCCTGCTCCTACTGCTATGTCCGCCAGATGCCCGTGGCGCTTTTTCGCAAAGAGGAGTGGGGCAGTTGGATCGACGTCAAAACGGAAGCGGCCGCCAAGCTGAAAAAAGAGCTGCAATCGGCCCGCAAAAAAGGCCCGGCCACCCTCTTCATGTCCTCCAGCACCGACCCGTACCAGCCGCTCGAAGCGCAGGAAAAGGTCACCCGGGGCCTGCTGGAAACGATGGTCGAGCAGCCGCCCGACTTCCTGTTTGTCCAGACCCGCAGCCCGCTCGTCACCCGCGACCTCGACCTGTTTCAGGAGCTGAAAGACCGCATCCGCATCTCGATCACCGTCGAGACCGACCGCGACGACATCCGCAAACTCTTCTCCCCGAAAGCCCCGCCGATCCCGGCCCGGCTCAAAGCCCTGCAAACGATCGCCGACGCCGGCATCCCGGTGCAGGCGACCATCGCGCCCGTCCTGCCGAGCAGCGACAACTTCGCCCGCACACTTGCCGGGATCGTCGACCGCGTCTGCCTTGACGACTTCTTCATGGGCGATGGCAGCGGCGGCAAACGCACCGAGCGGATGCGGATCAGAGATATCTACACGGAGCATGGACTCGAAGACTGGTATGGCCGCGACGCCTATCTGCGCGTGCTGCATCGCCTGCAGGCCGAGTTTCCGCCTGAGCGGATCTACATCTCCCAACAGGGTTTTCTTCCGTAGTCATTTCTTGTCCCGTACTGCTCATACAGTAGAAGGTGGAAAGACTGACTAGCCGGAGGTGCACCTCATTATGATCGCAGACTCATTTGCAGCCGAACTGATCAAACTCATCCTGATCAACATCGTGCTCAGCTGCGACAACGCCTTGCTGATCGCGCTCGTCTGCCGCAACCTGCCTGCCCAGCTTCAGAAAAAAGCGTTTTGGTGGGGCAGCATGGGAACGGTGGTGTTAAAAGTCGCGTTGACCTTCATCGCAGCAAGGCTGCTGGAGATTCCCTACCTGCAGGCGGCGGGCGGGGTGCTGCTCGTCTATATCGCGGTCTCCCTGCTCCGCCAAGACCCGGAAGAAACCAAGGCCCAGAGCCAAGAGTCCGGCCTGTGGAGCGCGGTGAAAACGATCATGATCGCCGACCTCGTGATGAGCGTCGACAACACGGTCGCCGTCGCCGCCGTCGCGGGCGGAGACCTGCTCCTGATCGGCATCGGCCTGCTCGTCTCCGTTCCGGTGATCATGTTTGGCGCCGACCTCGTGACCCGGATCATGCGGCGTTACCCCTACGTGATCACCCTCGCCGCCGCCTTCCTCGGCTACACCGCCTGGGAGATGGTGCGCGAAGACCACTTCGTCGGCCCCTACCTCTCCCAACACCTCGCCCAAGCGGAAATGTTAATCCCCTGGCTGCTCGTGGCTGTCTTCCTGCTCTACGGCTGGAAACAGCAAAACCGCGTGGTGACCATTAAAAGAAGTCAGACCAGATGAGTCTGGCTTCTTTTAATGGCGAGTGAGTACCATAAATATAATAATAGGGATAATTGTAAAATTATAGTTGACGATTTTACGCTGGATATTGTATGATCTTTCTAACAACAATAATAAAATATTAATAAGTTATACATAGAGGAAAAATAAAAACCTTGTCCGTAGGTTCTTAAATTTCGAGGTGATGCACGATGAAACGGAGCGAACTGGTGGACAGTTCCGCCATCAAGATGCCGACATTGCACGGCAACTTTCAGATGATGGCCTATGAGACGGAAGATCCCACTGGCCAACCTACCCTCGTGCTGGTCAAAGGCGATGTACTCGGGCGGGAGAACGTGCTTGTCCGCTTCCATTCCGAGTGTTTGACCGGTGATGTGTTTGGCTCGTTGCGATGTGACTGCGGCCTTCAATTGCAGCATACGATGCAGATGATTGAAGAGGCAGGCTCCGGCGTAATCATCTACTTGCGTCAGGAGGGTCGCGGCATCGGGCTGGTAAATAAAATGAAAGCCTACCGTTTGCAGGAGCAGGGCTTAGACACGGTGGAAGCCAACGAGCGGCTGGACCTGCCTGTCGATGCCCGGGAATATGACGCTTGCAAAGTGATACTCGACGACCTCGGCGTCGCTTCGATCCGGCTGATCACCAATAACCCGGACAAGATCGATAAAGCGCTGGCTCTTGGCATCAATGTGCAGGACCGCGTCGAGATTGAAATTGAGCCGTTTTACGAAAATAAGCAGTACATGATCACGAAAAAAATCAAGATGGGACATCTGCTCAGCGAAGTCTGAAGGAGGAAACGGGATGCATGCAGGTCCGATTACATCGGTAGCCGTAGCGGAAGACGGCCGGACCGTCTATACGTGTGGCTATGATAAGCGGGTATTTAAATGGGATCGCCAGACTGGACAGGCTGAACTGTTGACTCTGCATGAGCATCTGGTGAACGCGATCTCCCTTTCGAAAGATGGCCAATGGTTGGCGTGTGCATCGGCTGACTATACGGTGTCCCTGATTGACACTGTGCAAAACAAACGGGTGCGTACGCTGTACGGACATCATGATGATGTGGAAATGGCGCTATTCGCTATGAATGACAGCATGCTGGTCACCTCTTCTCAGGACACGCGGGTAAAAGTGTGGGACTTGGCAACCGGCAGCATCGTCACAGATTTTCGCCACCATTCCAAAGTTGTCAATGCGATCTGGGTGCATGAAGACAAAGTGTTCTCGGCTGCTGATGACGGCAAGGTATTTGTTTGGGAGATGATGACCGGCAGCATCGTCGACGAACTGCACTTCGACCGCGATTTGGACTGCGCGGGCGGGCACAAAGAATGCGGACTCTTCGCTGTGGGCTGTGACGACGGTACTGTTACGCTGTACGATACCGAGTCGCTTTCAGTCGTCAACCGCATTCAAGCACATGAGCGCGGTGTGAAGGCGATATGTTTTTCTCCATCTGGAAGCCGTTTCCTGACAGCAGGTTACGATCATCAGATCAAAATCTGGAGGGTCGCAGACGGAGCCTTATTGCAAACCCTGCCCTCCCACCGTTATCAGTGGGAGCGAGCCTTCGCCTGGACACCTGATGAGCAGTCGGTGATCGGCGGAAGTTTTGGCCGCATGTACACCGAATGGCTGGTTGCGGAAGGACTTTTTGTGGAACGAGGCATAGAGCTTGCCACACCGGCGTTCAATGATGTGGCTGTTTCGCAGAATGGAGACATTGTTACAGCTTCCGATGATGGAAAATTCAGAGTGAACGGCGAATACCGCGGGCATCACAATCTCGTTCTGACCAACGGAGTTGGGGTCTCGGATGACGGAAGGTTGGGAGCGTGGGGCGATCATTTTGGATATGTCCATGTGATGGACCTGCATACGGGCGAGATTCTTCACAGCTTGAACACCGGCACCGGTCCGGTCAACAGCATCAAATATTGGGGAGAGAACCACTCCTTTTATGTCGGCACATACGGCGGACATATTCATCGTCTGTGTCTTAACAGCGGAAAGTGGAAAATGCAACTGCAAGCTGCAACCGGAGCAGTAAAGGCGCTGGAAGTAGACGAAGAACGCATGATTTCCGGCGCATCGGAAGGGAAAATCTACATCTTTGACCGCCATACGCTCGAACGCCGCGCCGAATTGGTCGGGCCGACCTTGATCGTTAACGATGTCAGCCTCGACCGAACCCGCAATCGGGTCGCCGTCGTGAGCCGCGACAACGTGGTGCGCCTGTATGACTTGGCCGCATGCACGCTGCTTGCCCAGCACAAACTGCATCGCTATTCGATCAAATCGGTCACCGTTCTCGATGACGGCACCGTCGTCTCCGGAGATTATTGGGGAGAAGCGGTCGTTTGGAACCCGGACAAAGATGTTCTGCACAAAATTCGCGTCGGCTGGAACGGTATCTCTGGGCTGACCTCCCATCAGGGATCTGCATACGCTGCTTCCTATGATGGAGGCGTTTATAAAATCGCGGCGGATGGGACGTTTGAAGAAGCGTTCCGCCTGTTTGACCAAAGTCAAACGTTCACCGAACCCGCCTTGCAAGAGGTGTAATTGTGGCATCGAACATGTTTTCAGTATTGAAAATCCGTGATTTCCGGCTGCTTTGGCTGGGGTTGATGATTTCCAATCTCGGCACCTGGGCACAGCTGTATGCAGAACAGTGGTATGTGTTTTCCTTTAACAAATCGGCGACAGACGTGTCTTTGCTAATCTTCGTGCAAGCAGTTCCAAACATTCTGTTCATGCTGCTTGGCGGCATCCTCGCGGACCGTTTCAACAGACGCAACCTCTTGTTTTTCACACAAGGCATGCAAGCATTCTTGACGGTCGTGCTTGCACTGCTGATCACGTTTAACGTGATGGATCTTTATCTGTATTACTCGATCAACTTTTTGTACGGTTTGTTGATCGGGTTGGACATCCCGGCCCGTAGGTCGATCGTGCCGAATATTGTGCCGCCGGAGAAGTTATCCCAGGCCTTGTCGGTGTACAACGCCACATTCCAACTAGCACTGTTCGCCGGTCCGGTGATCGGCTCGACGCTGGTCGCGCTGTTTGGCTACAAAATGGTATTCTACCTGAACGCCCTGAGCTTCATAGCGATTCTTTACGCGGTTTGGCAAATGAAGATCCCGGAAAAAATCCAACTTGTCGGAGTCAAGCCGACACTGTTCTCCGAGTTGAAAAATGCGGGCGAAGCATTCCGTTTGCACAGGGTGCTGCTAACAATGGTCATCCTCAACTTCCTGTTTGTGTCGCTGGGACGGATCGACTACCTCTTCCCGTCAATTTCGAATGATCTGCTAAACATCGGGGTCGAAAATGCCGGCTGGCTGAATTCATCACTTGGCATCGGATTTGTGATCGGCTCACTGGTCTGCGGAACTTTTGACAAGTATTTCAAACAAAACGTTCTGGGGATGTTGATCTTCAAAGCAGTGGTCTTATGCGTGACTGCCTGGGTGGTTGCTTCCTCGTCGTACTTGTGGCTGGATTGCGTAACGATTGCGATTCGCGGCGCATTTCTGTCGATCGGCGGAATCGTGATCAGCAACGCCTTGCAGATGACAACGCCCGACCAGCACATGGGCAAAGTGATGGGCGTGCAAAGTGCCGTGGTCTCCGCAGCGCAAATGGCAACCTTCCCGGTGGGGCTGATGACCGATTGGTATGGAATCCAGTCGATCCTAAACGGGCTGGCAGTCGGCAGCCTGCTGATTCTCGGTTATGTGCTGCTCAATCGCAAACAGGTCGGCACAATGTCCACACCTAAACTCACAGGTGTCGGGATAAGCAAGTAAGGGGGAGCGACATGTTGAAGAATGTCATGCACTTAAGCATGGAGGAAGCCAAAACCAAGCTTGTTATGGAAGCGTTGCCGATGATGGCGAATGTCTATGATCTGATTGAACATAAAACTCTTGCCGAGGCACGCCAGCTTCTGACTGCGCAAATTGGGGATGACTGGGTGGAGAAAACATTGGCCATAGTTGGTCTGGAACGCCTGAAAGAGATTCGCCCGTCCTGGTATCAGACGTTTGTCGCTGGCGAGAACGGCTTGATCGGCAGGGATGAGATGTCCGAGTTGGTCGCCAAGTACATGACGCGGGAACACGCCTTGATGGAGATCGCTTTCTACTACGCGCTCAACCACACCGGCTTGTACACCTACTACCTGAACATTCCACTCGACTATGACGCCGTCGATTTCACTGTAACGACGGGTGAAGGTGAAGAGCGTCATGTGATGGACGTCGAGCAGGGCAGCATCCCCGGCTATGAGTGGTTTTCCAAAGACCGCGGCGATGTTACGGCGGGCGACTACTTTAAGATGATTGGCCATACACGGGAGATGTTCATCCGCTTGGGACGCGAGATTCGTCAAGCCCTTAAGGACGGAACACTGGAAGAATAATGCGTTAAATAGGCAGACTCTATTGAAAGGAGGTGAGAGAAGAATGAAGATCGAACAACTGAAAGACCTGGTACACGGCGCAATGGCGAAGTCCAACTGCACCACGACCACGTTCATGACGTATGGCGCTCGTTCCGGCGCTCTGGTTGCTACTGCTGCAGTTGCAGAACTGAACGCAGCGATGGCACTGGTGAAAGAAGAAGTCATGGCATAATGTCCATTTCGCAAAATGGCTCAAGGCAGATTTGCCTCGGGCCGATTTTGCATTTCTCATAGATTCGAACAGCTTGTGATGGGACTGTATATCCCTTGAAAGAGCGTTTCAAATGCGCTAGGCTTTTACCAAAGCTTAGCGTTTTTATTTTGAGGTGAGAGAATTGTATATTGCACTATGTATTGTGCTCCTGGTGCCTGCAGCCGTACTGTATCTCCTATTCCAAACCAAATACGTAGGAGTCACCACCCATACCTTGCCGAATCATAAGGGATCTTTTCGCATTGTGCAAGTGTCGGACATTCACGGCGCGACCCGGTTTTTAAACGGGAGGCTGAGCCGCTTGGTCAACCGTTTTAAGCCGGACATCATCTGTGTGACGGGAGATCTGGCCAACCATCGCGGTCAGTTGCCGCGCGTGATCGGGGAAATCGCAGAGTTTCGGGCTGGGCACGGGGTCTTTTTTGTGCCGGGGAACTACGAGCGGGAGGAGCAGACCGGTTTTTGGCAAAAGGGGCTGATCACGGGGCCGCCGACGTATCGGGATTACCTGAACGGGGAGATGACCGTGCTGGAAAATGAAGCCCGCACCGTCCAGGTCGGGGAGACGGATGTGTTCATCTACGGTTTTGACAACTCGATCTACGGCAACGAAGCGATCACGGCCGACTTGCCTGAGGACGCATTTGTGCTCTTGCTCGCCCACTCGCCGAACATCATTCGCTTCCTGGACAAGCATCAAATTCAAGGCGACTTGCTGCTCTGCGGACACACGCACAGCGGGCAGATTCGCCTGTTCGGGCGCACCATCGGCGCGTACAAGCATTTTCACATCGGCGTGAAACAAGTCGCTGACCACGCGTACTTTGCCATTACGCGGGGCTTGGGCATGGTCAAACTGCCGCTGCGCCTCAACTGCCGGCCGGAGATCGCCGTCTACGATCTCGTGCAAAAACCATAGAAAAAGCCATAGCAAAAGGGAAGCCCTCGGAGGCTTCCCTTTTGCTTATTTGTGGTACGGCGGCGGCGTTTTCAGCCAGCCGTTTTTGATCATCAACGGTTTGAAGGTGGCGGCGAAGGTGACTTTTTTCATGAAGATCTTCACGAACAGGTACGCAACATCCGCCCGCAGCGAGTTAGTCAAATAACGGGAGGCATAATCGATGCCCTGGTTCAGGTTGAACATGATCAGATTGGCCACCTGCGCATCGGTCGGGCGGGCGCCAAACGGCACGTCGACCGAGCCAAGCTGCGGGATCGACTCCGATTCCGGGGGCAGCTCCACGCCTTCTTTGAGCAGCAGTTCCTTGAGATCCTCGATGATCGTTCCGTGAATCTCAATCCGCAGCTCATGTAACTTTTCGCGCAACTCCGGATCGGACACCACATTCTCAAATACGCCTTCGCAGCGCATCGTTTCTTCGGAACCGGCCAAATACGCCCACATATGAAACGCTTCCCCCACATGCAGCGGCGGTTTCTCACCGTCGACCAACGGGGCAAAGCTGTCTTTTAACACCTCAAACAGGTTCATAACGGCCTCCTTGGAGCAAAAAGGTATTCTCTCCAAAAGAATGCCCGACTACACCAACTTTATACGGTGGCCGGACGCCGGATCACGATGCGCACCAGCACCAGCAGCACGGCCAGACCGATAAACGAATAGGTAAACCCGATCACATCGACCACCGCCCCGTACAGCGGGAAGATCAGCATGATGCCAAACGAGGTCAGGAGCGAGATCATCGAGAAAAAGGTCGCCCGCACCTGCGCGGTCAGCTTGGCCTGCACGAAATTGGAGAAGATCGGCTCCAGCCCCGTCGACAGCATCCCCATCGCATAGAGCAGAAAGACGGCCATCCAGCCTTTGATCACCGCAAAGACGAGCAAGAGCAGCAGAAAGCTGAAGTAAATCCCTTGAAACAGCTTGGAAAATTGAATCTTTTCTTCCACCCGGTGCGCCAGTTTCGCCGCCGCCGCGCTGAGCAACGCTTCGGCCATGAAAATAAACCCGATCTCGCCCGTCGAAAAGCCTTGCCGCTTGAAGTGCTCCTGCGCGTAGAAGATCACGACCGTCATGATCGTCACCACCGCGACAAACAGCACGACCGGCTTGCGCAGCGAGGGCTCTTTTTTCCAAACGGACAGCGTGTCGGCAAACTGCCCTTTCCACAGCTGCACCGTCGATTTTTTCCCCGTTTGCTCCGCCTGTTCCGCCGGGACTTCCCGAGCGGGCTCTTTCACGAACCAGACCAGCACCAGCGCGACCACTTGCGCCACGATGATCGAGGAGTAGACCAGCGTCCAGCTCGTCCCGGCCATCAAGCCGCCCGTCCACTGGGCGATGGAGAGCGAGAGCAGGAACAGCGCCGTCTCGTTGCCCATGATCTTGGTGTAGCTGCTCTCCTTACCGCCTGCCTGCAGCGTCTCATAGAGCAGCGCCTGCGACGCGCCCGACTTGAACGTTCCGGACAGCCCCATCAGGGCAAAGGCGAGCGTAAAAGTGAAGAAATTGCCGGAGATCATCATAAACAGGGCATAAAACAGCGAGATAAACGTGCCGATCAATAAGCTTTTGCGCCGTCCATACAGGTCGGCGACGATGCCGGTCGGGACTTCGAAAAAGAGAATCGCCAAATGCAACAGCGACTCCAGCAGCCCGACCTGCGCCATATTCATTCCGCGCTCGACTAAAAACAAGACCCATAGCGCGCGGTCAAAAAACAATCCGGTCGCAAACGTGTAGGCATAGATCAGCCAGACGTTGTTGCGGACCAATTTCGTATTCATTTGTCAGTTCCTCCACTCTTTTTTACACAGCGGCACAGGCCTCACAGTGCTTCTTCACATACGCCTGCGCATGGTTGACAAACTCGGCCGCCGCCGGCGACACCGTCTGCAGACAGCGCACCGCCAAGCCCAGCGTGCGCGTCACCTCCGGCGACAAGGGAAGCGCCGCCACATTGGGCAGGCTGGCCGGAATGCCCATCTCCGGCAGCACCGTCACGCCGAGGCCTTCCTGCACCATCGCGAGGATCGTCGACGTATCGCGCACCTCAAACTGCACGTTTGGCGTCAGGCCCCGACTGGCAAACCACTCGCGCACAGGCGCGTCACAGCTCCCTTTTGCCAGCAGGAACGGCTCGTCGGCCAACTGCTCGACCGCAATCGCCGTCTCGTGCTGCAAAGGGTGGCCGGGCGGCAGGTAGACATGGAAGCGCTCCTGCACCAGCGGCAGGCTGTGGATCATCAAGCCGTCGAGCGGCAGCGGAAGCAAGCCGACATCGACGACCGAGCCTTGCACCCACTCGATGATCTCCTCCCGGCTCCCTTCAAACAGGATCAGCTCGATCCCCGGAAAGCGGCTTTTGAACCCGCCGATGATGCCAGGCAGCAGCTTCGCCGCCATGCTGGGGATCGACCCGATGCGCAGCGACCCGATCTCCAGACCAAGCGAAGCGGACGCCTCCTGCTTCATCAGCATCGTCCGGCGCGAGATCTCCCGCACATGCAACAGCATCCGCTCACCGATCTGTGTCGGCGTGATTCCGCTGCGGCTGCGATTGAGCAGCGTCACCCCAAGCGCCGTTTCCAGCGCAGAGATCGTCTGCGAAACGGCCGACTGAGTCAGCCCGAGCTGCTCACCAGCTTTGGTAAAACTTTTTGTTTCAATCACTGTCATCAACACCTGAAATTGCAGCAGCGTCACAGCGTCCCCTCCTCTCATTAGAAAAACCTAATGTAATCTATCGTAAAGAGTAATTAGACTGATGGAAATGAAACTAGTTAAGCTTATTATAACAAGTCACAGAGAGGGGCAACACCATGATTACGAAAAAAACGCACTGGCAGGAGATCTGCGAACAATTTCTCGCCACAACCGGCTATGACTACGGCGATTTTGAACGAGACGAGCTGCTGAATCCCGACCCGGGCCAGAAGCCGCCGGCCTACTACAGCCATGGGGATGCGGTGGTGGTGATTCTGCTTGGTGAACCGGTATTTCCGCAGGAGAAGGGCAGCTATTGGGAGCTCTTGAAAAATCGCCGGACCAAGCGCAACTATACGGGGAAGTCGCTGACCTTAAACGAACTCAACCTGCTGCTTTGGGGCACGCAAGGCATCACCGCCGATCTCGGCGACTACCAAGCGCGCACCGCATCGTCGGCCGGGGCGTTGTATCCGATTGAAACGTATCTGCTGATCAACAACGTCGAAGGGTTGGAAAAAGGGCTGTATCATCTGAACGTGAAAGACTGGACGCTGGAAGGGGTAAAGCTGGGCGATTTTGGCGATTTTGCGGTCGAGGTCACCGACGGGCAGGAGCAGACGCGCCATGCGGCGGTCAACTTCGTCTGGACGGCGATGGTCGAACGCACCCGCTACAAATACAAGGAGCGCGCCTATCGCTACATCTTCTGGGATTCCGGCCACATCGCGCAAAACCTGCATCTCGCCTCGGCTGAACTCGGCCTTGGGGTCACCACGATCGGCCACTGGTACGATGTCCCGATGAACTCCTTCCTTGGCATCGACGGCAAAGAGCACCTCTCGATCCTGATGGCTTCGGTGGGCAAAGTGGCAGGCCAGGACTGGCTGGCCGATCGTCGGCCGCCGGTGCAAGCATAAACGAAAAAGACCTGCTCTCTGAGCAGGTCTTTGCTTTATCCTTTTATCGCTCCGTGCGGGAGGAAGGCGTGGACGCCTTTGACCCCGTTGACGATCTGGGTGATGCGCAGGTCGACGGTGAGCGAGGCGAGGGCGTATGCTTCGGTGCGCGAGATCCCGTACAGGCTGCCGATCAGGTCGAGCATGCCTTCAAGAGCCTGCCACATCGCTTCGTCGAGGTCTTCATGCAGACCCATCGTCAGCCAGCCTGTCGGGGTCTTAGCCCGGGGCATGGTCAGGCGGAGATCGTCGCGGACTGTGAGGGTCAGGTCGACCCGCTCCATCGGGCACTCCAGCGCCGGGCCGGAGACTTCGCCGTCCCCTTGCACGGCATGGCCGTCGCCGACCGAGAGCAAAGCCCCTTTTACAGGAATCGGCAGGTACAGGATGCTGCCGGCTGTCAGCTCCTTGCAGTCGAGATTGCCGCCGCAGAAGCGGGGCGGGAACGTGGAATGCGTGCCCGGCTCAGCCGGGGGCATTCCGAGGATGCCAAGGAACGGGCGGATCGCCACCTCATAGGGGAAATCGCCATGCAGGCTCCGGGCGGTCATCTTGTCCCGGTCGAGCGCCCAGTCCAGCAGCACTTCCGCTTCCTCGGCCACGCCCATCCGGCGGTTCCAGTAGCTGTTGAATCCGCCGGCGGAAGACCAGCCCCATGCGCCCGGCACGATCTCGTTGATTTTGATCTCCAAGGTCATCCCCGGCTCCGCACCCTGCACGTAAATCGGGCCGGTCAGCGCATGGTTGCCTCCGTCGCGCTCGCGGTCAAACTCGGCAAACTTGCGCCGGGTCGCCCCTTTATAGGCGCGGGGCTCGATGCCCCAGGCGGAGTCGAGCGTGGCGAGCCGCACCGTGTCGCCGGAGTCGATCGTCAGCGCTGGGGGACGGTCTTTGTCAAACGGACCATGCAGGGAGTGCCGGTCCGGGAGCAGTTGATGAATCATCGGCATGAAAAAGCGCACCTCCAAATCTTGGATGTACGCTCAGTCTACCTGAAGTTTGCTAGTTTTTGTAGCCTAAAACTTTGCCGTACAAGTCCTTTTCATCGAGCGGGCCAAACGCTGTGCTGTCGATGCCGCGAAACCAGTCGTCAGCTACGACAAACACCTGATGGGAAGCGAGCCGGACGGCGGGGTATTTCTGGTCGCTTTTCTTTGGCGGCCCCGGAGAGAAATTGCCTTGTGCGGCATAGGTGTCAAAGTCGGCGCCGCGGCGATGGTAGGCGCCGTAGAAGGTGTCGAGTTTGGCACCGTTGATGTAGATCTGCGCGTCTTTGACCTCCACCGTTTCGCCGGGCAGCGCAACGACGCGGGCCAAATCTTTATAGCGGGGGTCGCGGGACAAGTAGGGATTCAGCTTCAGCCCTTCTTCCGGAGTGGTAAAGGCGACAACATCGCCGCGCGTAAGGGTCTTGGCGGTGGTGAAGTCCTGATCGACCACCAACGGATGTTGCATATATTCGTAGTCGCCGCGATCCATCGCGTCGTGTCCGTATTCGTAGAGCACCATCGAGTCGTCCAGCTCTTTCACCACCGGCACCGCCGTCTTGGTATCCGGGTCGGTGACCGGCGGCTTGCTCGGGTCGATGGCGATCACGGATGCCTGATCCGGAGCAGGCGCACGCTCCGGGAGAAAGACGATGAGCAGCGCTGCGGCGGCGAGGAGGAGCAAGCCTCCGCCCAGCCACATGCCCCCTTTTTTCATATTTATCATGTCAATCGATCCTCTCTTCTAAGTTTAGATGCGGTATCCGATCACTTTGCCGATAATGTCCGTTTCGCTGAGCGGGCCGTAGTGCCGGCTGTCCATCGCGCTGATGGACCAGGTATCGCCGATTACAAAGACGTGCCCGTCAGGAACTTTTACCGGCGCCAGGTAGAGGTCGTCTGGTTCCGGAGTTTCATTTGGATCATGGAAGGAACCGTAAAACGTATCGAGCTTCTTGCCGTCGATATAGAACTGGGCATCGCGAATCTCTACGGTCTCACCGGGCAGTCCGATCACACGATGCACAGCTTTGTAGTGATTCGGCTCGGTGTACTCGGGGTATTTTTCAAACGCCTTGCGCGGGGTGGAATACAAGATAAGATCGCCGCGCTGCAAACTGGCTGCCGTTTGGTACGTTTCGTCGAAGATCGCTTCGCGGTTCCCGACCGGATAGGCCGGCAGATTGCTCTCAGTCTGAGCCATGTCGGGAAGATGTACTGCCGTAATCGGGTCGGTGATCGTCTCCGGGGCGTTCAGCGCCTGCCACAGCGTCGGGGTCTGCCAGAGAGCAAACGCAATCGCTGCCACCGCAACACCGCCGCAAAGCCATGCGCCGACCCGGCGCGGAGACTTGCGGGCGCCGGAAGCGGCTTGCGTGTGGATCTTCTGCCGAAGCTCATCGGTGAACCCGGCCTGACTATGCTCCACAGGCGGCTTCGACAGGGCTTCTTTCCAATCGAACTCCGTCATTTTACGCATCCCCTTTCATCAGTTCATACGCTTTTTTGCGGGCCCGATGGAGCCGCGTTTTCACGGTCGCTTCCAGCAGGTCGAGCACAACGGCGATCTCGGCGTTGGTCATGTTGTAGTGCGCGTGCAAAATCAGCACTTCGCGGTACTTCACCGGCAGTTTCAGCACGGCCGCCCACGCGTCATCGGTGACGAGGTTGCCCAAGGCTTCCTGCTCCGCCGACGGGTGCTGGCCGCGTTCGATGAACAGATCGACCAAAGTCACTTTGCGTAAATAATACGATCGGCGGCAGTCATATGCTTTGTTTCGCGTGATGCGGAGCAGCCACGTCCGCAGCGACGCATCTCCGCGAAACGTATCGAGTTTCTGATAAATGCTGAGAAAAACATCCTGGGTCACATCGTCCGCAAGGTCGACGCGCCGGGTCAAGGTATAGGCGAGGTTCCAGACGTCCTGTCCGTACTGCGCCATGATGTCATCAAATAAAAGCGGGTCTGCGTTCATCCTTACGATCACTCCTCTCACCAAGAACTGACGATCCAACCGGGGAAAAAGAGTCAAAGTCGCAAAAAAGCCCCTTTGGAGCATCCTCCAAAAGGGGCTTTTTTGCAAGTCAGTACTTCGTCAGATCTTAAAACTTCTCGCGCGGTTTGCGCTTTTTCGAGACCATGCTGTACAGCACAGGGACGAACAGCAGGGTCAGGAAGGTGGAGGTGGTCAAGCCGCCGATGACCGTCAAGGCGAGGCCTTTGGAGATTAGGCCCGCTTCTTCTTGCGACAGGCTGAGCGGCAGCAGTGCGAAAATCGTAGCCAGCGCCGTCATCACGATCGGACGCAGGCGCGTTTTCGCCGCTTCGACGACCGCTTCGGTCAGCTCCATGCCGTTGTCGCGGTTTTTCTCGACGCGGTCGAGCAGGACGACGGCGTTGGTGACGACGATCCCGATCAGCATGAGCAGACCGATCATGCCGCTCATCGAAAGCGGTTCGCCGGTGATGAGCAGAGCGCCCAGCGCCCCGATCGGCACGAACAAGAGCGAGGAGAGGATGACCAGCGGTGTTTTCAGACCGCCGAAGGTGACGCTCAAGATCAGGAAGACGAGGAAGACGGCCGCCACCATCGCCATCCCGAGATCGGTAAAGCCTTCGGTGATCATTTCCATCCCGCCGCCCGTCTCATACGTGACGCCGCTCGGCAAGGTCATCATGTCGAGGTCGGCCAGCACGTCTTGGGTGACTTTTGCCGTGTCGGTGCCTTTGATCGTCGCCGAGAGATCGGCGTACGGTCTGCCGTCTTTGTGCGGGATCGAGACCGGCGTTTCTTCAATGGCGATGTTGGCGATGTCGCCGAGGTTGACCACTCCGGTCGCGGTCGGGAGTTTGACGGCGGCGAGCTGTTCCTTGGTGGTGATCGCTTTGTCGTATTTCAAAGTGAGGTTCCACGCGTTGCCGCCCAGTTCATAGGTGCCGACATCGACCGGGCGCAGCTGTTCGGAGACAGCGCCCATCAGGACATAGCCGCTAACGCCGGCATCTTCGCCTTTTTGGTTCAAGGTGACGACCCATTTCGGGCGCTGTTCGTTCATGTTGTTGGTCACGTCTTTGAGGTTTTCGTTTTGCTTCAGGGCATCTTCAACTTGCGTGGCCGCTTTGCCAAGCGCGGTCAGATCTTCGCCAAACAGCTGGATCGTGACGTTGTTGCCGGCCGGCGGGCCTTGAGACTGCGTTTCCTGCACGGTGACTTCCGAGTCTTGTTCCAGCTTCTGCACGATGGCGGTCAGGTCTTTTTGCGTGGCGGCCATCGTGGTTTCCAGCGAAGCGTCCTCTTGGAGGTGGATCGTGAACTTCGCTTCGTTCGGCGTTGCGCCGATGTTGTTGAAATCAAGCGCGGTGCCTGATGTGATCGTCATCTGGCTGTATTCGACGCCTTTGAGCGATTCCAGATATGTTTCCACTTCTTTGGACACTTCGTCGGTGCGCTCCAACGATGTGCCGTTCGGGAGTTTCATCGTGGCGGTGAACTGCTTGCCTTCCCCTTGCGGCAGGAAGGACACGCCGATCACCGGGATCAGCGAAAGCGACCCGATCAGCAGCACGATGGTTAGGCCCACGGCGATGCCTTTTCTGCGCAGGGAAGCGCGGAGCAGCTTTTCAAAGCCTTGGGTGATCTTGCCTTCTTTGTGCGAGAGCTTGATCTTTTTGAAGAACGAGCTGCCGAGCACCGGGATCAAGACCAGCGACACGAGCAGGGACAAGAGAATCGAGGTGACGACAGCGACGGCAAACGGGCGGAAGAACTCGCCGATGATGCCGGAGACCAGAGCCAGCGGAGCAAAGACGACGACGGTGGCAAACGTCGAGGACGCAACCGCGCCGGTGACTTCTTTGGCCGCCTGGTAGGCGAGCGCTTTGCCGCTCAGCTCTTCGCCTTTTTCCTGACGCCAGCGGTAGATGTTTTCGATGACGACGATCGAGTCGTCGACGATGCGCCCGACGGCGACGGCGAGACCGCCGAGGGTCATGATGTTCAGGGTATAGCCAAACTGGTTGAGCACAAAGATCGTGCCGAGGATCGACAGCGGCAGGGACAAAATCGAGATCAAGGTCGCCCGCACGCTGCGCAGGAACAGCAGGATCACGATGACGGTGAACAGTGCGCCAAGCAGACCTTCACGGATCAGCGCGGAGACCGATTTCTCCACTTCTGCGCCTTGGTCAAAGATCACGTGGTAGGTGAGGTCAGCGTTTTCTTGTTGCCATTTGTTCAACACGTCTTTCACTTCGGTGACCACTTCGGCCGTGTTGGCGTCTTGCGTCTTCAGCACTTCGATCGTCATCGACGGCTGGCCGTTGTAGCGGGTGATCTCCGCCTGGGTGGTGACTTCGGAGATCGTCGCGACGTCTTGGAGCAGCACCGGCTTCATGGCAGCCGGAACTGCTTGTGCAGTCGGAGCGGAAGCGTTGCCTGCAGACGGCATTTGTCCGTTCATCTGCGTGCCGTCCGGCATCATGTGCGACATGCCGCCGGAAGGAGCCGCTTGAGCGGCGGGAGCAGACGGGCCAGGCGCAGCGGTCTGGCCAGAGGTGAGCTGCAGTTTTTTCAGCTCATCGACCGTGTCGAGATCGCCGGTCAGACGCACCGGGATCGAGTTGCCTTCGTTTTCCACGTTGCCAAGCGGGAGCGAATACTCTTTGGCTTGGATCGCTTCTTTGATCTTGGAGAGCGACAGGCCGCTCGCTTGCGCTTTGGCCTGATCGACCACGACTTGCAGGTCGGTGCTCTGGGTCCCTTTCAGCGAAGCAGAGGCGACGCCATCGACCCCTTCCAGCTCCGGCATCACGCTTTTTTCGAAGAGGCCTTGCAGTTCGGCCGCATTTTCGCCGGACACGGCGACTTGGTAGACCGGCATCGAGTTGCCCGTCATGCGGATGACGTTGACTTCCGCGCGCTCCGGCATGTCGATCTTGGCGACCGCCTCTTCGACTTTGCCGGTCATTTCCTCCATATCGGTGCCAAACGGGTACATGATCATAATGATCGACGCGTTTTCACTGGAGTTGGAGGTGATGTTGTCATAGCCTTTGAGATTCAACAGCGTTTTTTCCAGCGGGGTGGTGATTTCCGCTTCCACATCGGACGCCGCTTCGCCCGGATAGATTCCTTGGATCATCAGGGCCGGGAAGGAAACGTCAGGGAACGTTTCGATTTTGATCTGATTGGTGGAGAACAGACCGCCGACCAGCACCAGCACACAGAGGATGATGACGGCGACCGTATGTTTCAAACTGAGTTTGGTAAGTCCGCTCATAAAAAAATGCTTACCCCTTTCTTTTGCTTTTCTGAGGTAAGCATAGTGTTCCAATATGAACTGAATATGAACAAAACTACATTTTGGGCAAGGTTGCCAAAAAAGTGGTTCCGCTGCCCGGCGTGCTTTCTACGGTGATCGTGCCGCCGTGGATCGAGATGATTTTTTTGACGATCGCCAGTCCCAGCCCGTTGCCGCCCAGCGAGCGGTCGCGGGACTTGTCGACTTTGTAAAAGCGTTCGAAGATCTTCGGCAGTTCCTCGGCGGCGATGCCGATGCCGGTGTCTTGGAAAGAGACGGTGACCGTGTCGGCGTGCAAGGTCGCAGTGATGGAGATCGACCCGCCGTGCGGCGTGTATTTGACTGCGTTGGCGAGCAGGTTGGTCCAGACTTGGCTGAGCTGGTCGGGGTCGGCCAAGATGGCGACGGCGGGCAGGTTGAGCTCAATGTCGAGGTCTTTGGCCGACCACTGCGGTTCGGCGGCGATCACCGTTTGGCGGATGCCTTCATCTAATGCGTACGGCTTGGGGTGATACGGGTAGTGCTCCGCTTCCAGCGAGGCGAGGCGGAGCAGATTTTCACTGAGCCGGGAGATGCGTTCGCTTTCGTCGTGGATGATCTGCAGGTAGCGCAGGCGGTCGGCGTCGGTCAGCTCGTTGTCCTGCAGGGCTTTCGAGAAGCCTTTGATCGAGGTCAGCGGCGACTGGATCTCATGCGAGACATTGGAAACAAAGTCTTGGCGCATCTGTTCCAACTGCTGCAGCTCTTGGGCCATGTGGTTGAAGCTGTCGGCGAGCGTGCCTAGTTCATCCTGGCGCTTGTAGGAGATGCGCACGTCAAAATCGCCTTTGGCCAACTTTTTCGTCGCGGCTGTCATCTGCACGAGCGGCCGGACGAGAAAGCGCGAGGAGATCAGGATCAGCAGGGAGCCGGTGCCGAGAATGATCGACAGCACGATCAAGAGAAACGAGTGTCCGGTCATCTCCTCTTGTCCGGGAGCGGGCAGCAAAAAGAGGGCGTAGCGCTTCCCGTCCGCTTCGAACGGCAGGCCGACGGCGATGTGGCGGAAGTTGACACGGCCGTCCAGCGAACTGCGGTAGACGCCGCCGTGCAGAACTTTTTGCACGACGTTTTGCTCGATCTGCGGACTTTGATCCCCGTTGTTGGGCACAAAGACTTTTTGGCTGCCGTCTTCGCTGTAGACGAGGAAGGTGTAGAAATTCAGGTCGGCCAGATTGTGAAAATAAGTGTCGAGGTCAGGCTCGCGCTGGTTTTCATAAAGGCGGATCACCTGCTGGCCGATGCGGGTCATGTCGGACTGCATCATTTCGAAGGCCTGCGTTTTGAACAGTTGGACCGAGATGAAAAACGAGACAATCAGGCTGAGCAGCACAACGCCGATGAAGGTCAGCACAATGCGAAGATAGAGGCTTTTGATCATGACATGACCTCCGGGCGGAGCGTCAGCACGATGCGCGAGGAAAGCGATTTGATCATGAGGTGACCTCCAAGCGGTAGCCGAGCCCGCGCACGGTGGCGATTTTGAAGTCTGACGTCACCGGCTGCAAGCGTTCGCGCAGCCGCTTGATGTGCACGTCGACGGTGCGGTCGTCACCTTCATAGTCGAGGCCCCAGATGTCTTCGATCAGCTGCGCGCGGGTGAAAATCTGTCCGGGGTAGCCGGCGAGCTTGTAGAGCAGCTCAAATTCCTTCGGCGCGAGCGACAGGCGCTGGTCGGCGGTGACCACTTCAAACGTCAGGCGGTCGATCTGCACCTCGCCGAAACGAATCGTCTGCGAGGCGTTGATCCGGTAGCGTTTGAGCAGGGCTTTGACGCGCATGACCAGCTCCAGCGGGTCAAACGGCTTGACGAGATAATCGTCGGTGCCAAGCTGAAAACCTTTGATTTTCTGCTCCGACTCGCCTTTGGCGGTGACCATGAGGATCGGCAGGTCGAATTCCTTTTTGACGGTGCGGCAAAATTCATACCCGTCCATCTGCGGCATCATGATATCAAGCACAATCAAATCGGGGAGCTCCTGCTCCACCAAGGCTAACGCTTCCACGCCGTTTTGCGCTTCAAGGGTGTGGAAGCCTTCTTTATGCAAGTAGTGTTTAATCAGTTCGCGAATATGCGGATCATCGTCGGTGATGAGAATTTTGATCACGGAGTTCCCACCTTTCAGAGGCACTGATTACCATTTTATACGAAAACAGGGGCGGAAACAGATTACTTTGGTAAAATGAGCTTGGAGGTGTCAGAATCGTGGAAAATTTGATAGGTTTTCTATTAAGTGCGATTGCATTGGCGCTGGGCGGGATGTTGGTCATGATGTCTGCACTCGTAAAAAAACACGACTCCCGCTATGGAAAAATCGGCGACATGATCGGATGGTTTGTTGTTGGGGTTGCCGTTCTCATTGGGATTCTTATCTTTGTACAAATATCCTAAGCAAAAGGATCTCCGTTTGGCGGAGATCCTTTTTGTTTCTGCACTTATTGTTCCTGTGCTTGGAGCCAGTTCGAGACGAGGCTGGTCAGCTCGGGGTCGATCGGGAGCTTGACCGCTTTGCCGTAGTCGCCTTTCAGGCCGAGTATGGTCGGAACGTTGTCGACTTTGCGCAGGATGTGGATGAGGTCGGGGATGACGTGCCACTCGGACGGGCCGGTGACGAGCGATGCGATTTGTTCGGCGTGGTCGGGCGGGACTTGGATGTCTTTGGCGCCGGTGATGACCAGCGTCGGGCAGGTCACATTTGGCAGAGAGGCGCTGACATCGTAGTTGTAGTGCTCGCGGAACCACTTGGCGTTAACTTTGATCCCTTTCAGGCGGATCGTGTCGGTGGTCGAATTCATCATCTTGCTGAAGGACTTGGCGCTGTCTTTGCGCGCTTTCTTCGCGACGCCGAGCAAACGGATCAGGAAGCCTTTGAAGCCGGTCATTTTGCCGAGCTCGTCAAAGACCATCTCGTTCTGGCGGTCGACGGTGAGCTTCAGCGACTCAGCGACACCGGAGAGCAGGATCATGCCTTTGAACGGTTCGCGCTCAAACACCTGCGGGGCGAGGATCGCGCCTTCGCTGTGGCCAAGCACGTAGATGCGCTCGGGGTCGATGCGGGGCTGGTTTTTCAAAAATTGCACCGCTGCCACCGCATCGTCGACAAGGTCGTACATGCCGGTCTCAACGAAACTGCCGCCGCTTGTGCCGACGCCTCTTTTGTCATAGCGCAGCGTGGCGAATCCGAGGCGGGCAAAGTGTTCGGCGAACTGCTTAAACGCGTTGATCGGCATGCCTTTGGCGTCCGAGTTGCGGTCGATCGGACCGGAGCCGTGGATGAACAGCACGGCGGGGAATTTGTGGTCTCCGTCATGGGGCAGGGTGAGGGTCCCTCCGAGGGAGAAAGCGCTTTGAATGATCACGTCTTGTGCAGGCATGAAGGTCACGTCCTTTTGCGGAAGATTTTACGGGCAAACAGCAGATAGAAAATCGTCGGAAACGGGCATTGGATCAGCCCCCAGATGCCCCAGAACCAGCGGTTGTGCCCGTGTTTGCGGGCGCTGAGAAACAGCCAGGTGCTTTGGAGCAGCATGATCGGCAGGATCGTGGCGAGCGCGAGCAGTTCTTGATGTGTCACTCGGTGTCCACCTGCTTTCGGGCGTTCGTGCGCAGGAGCCAGACGACAGGACCGAGGACAGCCAAGACTTGCAGGATCAGGAACAGGCTCTGATTTTGCGTAAACACGGCAACGGTGACGGTGAGCACGACCGCTGCGACCAGCCAAAAGAGCAGCAGATCTTGAACCAGGCGGCGGCGCAGCTTTTTCTGCTCGGCGGCGATGCGGGCATGGAACCATTGCAGGTCCGGCGTGTAGACCGGATGCAGGCGGTCGAGGTGGTCGAGCCCTGCTTTCATCTCGTCGAGGGTGGATTGCTCGTCATGAGAGGTCATCGTGGGACAACTCCTTTCGCAGGCTTTTCAAGCCGTTGTGGATGCGGGATTTGACAGTTCCGGGAGCGAGCTGCATGATGTCGGCGATCTCGTCGTAGGAGTAGCCGTAGTAGTGTTTTAAAATGATCGGCAGGCGCACATCTTCGGACAGTCCGCCCAGCGCATCGAGCACGTGCGGCCAGTCATCTTGGAGCTGCGAGGTCTGCCAGCGCATTTTGCGGAGCGACTGTTCTTGCTCCTGCCAGCTCCGTTCGCGCTTTTTCTTGCGCAGGTCGTCGATGTACAGGTTGGTGGCGATGGTGATCAGCCACGAGGAGAACTTGGATTTGCCGTTGTAGAGATGAATCTTCTCGATGCATTTGATCATCGTCTCCTGCGTGACGTCTTCGGCGAGTGTGGGGTTGAGCGTCACTTTGAGCAGATATTTCATCAGGAAGGAATAGTGCTGCTGCATCAGCATCGACAAAGCAACCGTGTCGCCTTTTACAGCCAGCTTGATCAGTTCCTGTTCTTCTCTCACTTCCATAATCGGGTGCCTCCGGCGTTGATTTCGATGATAGTACGAATGAGTTCGGCAAAACGTTCATAGGTTTCAAAACTTTTTTCTAAGGCTTACAATAGGGGAAAGATCTGGAATTGGGAAGGGTGTCGAGCAGATGACAGTTAAGATGGTGGGAACGTTTGCGGAAGCGGCGGAAGTAATTAAGGAAATGGGAGTGCTGCCCTTGTCGAGTTTTATTCCGGGGCATCTGTCTTTGGAGGCGATCACGGCAAAAGAGAGCTGGCATACCGGCTTGGAGACCGACCCGTGGCTGTGGCGCGATCGTTTTGCGGGAGAAGGCGTGGCGGCATACGGGCGGTTTTTTGCGAAAAAGCCAGTGCTGATCGACGCCGGGCTGTTTCCGTTGTTCCAAAAAGCGTTTGGCGCGGCGCGTTCTGCCCAGCAGCGTTATCAGGACGGCCTGGTGTCACCGGCGGTGCCGAAGATCTGGCAGGCGATCCACGACCAGCCGGGCATCGACGTGAAAGCCTTGAAAAAGCAGGTTGGCATGGCGGACAAGGAGTCCAAGGCCGACTTTGACAAAGCGCTGATCGAGCTGCAGGCGTCATTTGACGTCGTGATCGCCGGCATCTCCGAGCAGCTCAACGAATTCGGCAACAAAAGCGGCTGGAACAGCACCTGCTACCTCCTCGCCAACCGTTGGCTCAAACTGCACGGCCTCCAGCCCTCGGAGCTGTCTGCAGAAGAGGCGCAAGAGGTGTTGTTTCAGGTGCTGGACGGCCGCTTGTCGGCCGATGCAATGAAGTATCTGCGCAAGGTGTTTAAGGTGAAATAAAAAACGAATGGGGCAGGAGTGCCTCATTCGTTTTCATGAATCGCTGTTTTAAAGTCCTTGACCGTGTTCACCGTCGCTGCTGCAATGATCCAGCGGGTGAGCCGATCGGGGTCTTTTTCTTTTATTACACGGGAAAGGATGTCTTCGTCGGCCAGTTTTTTGGCGTTGAGAATCTTGAGCAGAGCATCGATCTTGCCTTCGACTTTGCCTTCAATCTTGCCCTCGATCTTGCCGCGCTTTCTGCTTTCTAGTAAAGCATCGACATTAAGAACCGAATCCAGCATGTGCTGCACCTCCTGTGGGAACGAGTTGTTATATACATAAAATTTCTCGTAGAGATGTTCCATGAGATTGTGCGTGACGGTCGTCATTTTGTTCAGATCGTCTTCTTTGATTTTCTCAGCGCCATAGATCGATAGCAGATGTTCCTGGCTGGACTGAATGATGCGTTTGACTTGTGAAAACTCTTCATTGTACAGAACAAGCTGCTTCGGATAGCGCAGAAAGACTTTTTTATCTTTCGTCTGCGCAGATTCGCGTGCGATGTGAAAGCCATACTCGAACATGCGGATGATCATCGACGCCGGATTTGCGATTTGAAACTCGATGTGGAACTGTTTCGAAACCTGACCTTGCTCCGCCGAAAGCACCCAATCGGCAAAAATCACGCTGAGGTCGGCCGCTTGGAAAGGCTGAACAGTTTTTTCAGCGACTCGTCTGCCCGTACTTTAGTAGTCATCGGCAGTACCCGCCCATTGGAAGTATAGACACGGAGTAACTTTATTATAGCAGTTTTTCATCTCATGATCCCTCCCTGTCCTATGTTGACATGGTTGGAATTACAAAACAATGTTTGTATATTTAACAAAACCGAAACGAGAACGATACTCAAAATAGCTAATGTTATTAAATGAGGAAATTGTAACTAATTGTCGACATTCCACGAATCTATCAGAGAATTTGCAGGCAGATATGGTATAATAACCTCGTAGAGTTCTACTCTAATGCATATTAAAAAACTATATAGTTACTGCTAATGTAACTAAAATTAAATGAAATGCCACTGGGGGATTTGAGAGGAAGATGGCTTTTTCGCTGCGACGGAACTTTTCTTGGACGATCGGAGGGAATCTGGGGTATACGGCGTGCCAGTGGGGGATGATGGTCGCTTTGGCACAGCTGGGGAATCCGGAGATGGTCGGGCAATATGCGCTTGGGCTGGCGCTGACCGCGCCGGTGGTGCTGTTTCTGAACTTGCAGCTGCGCATGGTGCAGGCAACAGACGCACAGCGCTCGTACCGCTTCGCCGACTATCTCGGGCTGCGGCTGCTCATGGCGCTGCTGTCACTCCTCGTCATCGCCGGCCTCACCCTCATACTCGGCTATGACCCGGCCACCGCTGCCGTCGTTCTGCTCGTCGGCTTGGCCAAAGCTTTCGAAGCGGTGTCTGACGTGTATTACGGGCTGTTCCAACAGCGCGAACGGATGGACCTCGTCTCGAAATCGCTGGTACTGCGCGGCACCGGCACGCTGCTCCTGTTTGTGATCTGCCTGTTCGTGACAGGCTCGGTGATCTGGGCATCGGCTGCCCAAGCGCTGTTTTGGCTGATCAGCCTGGCCTTTTACGACGTGAAAAATGGCAATCTCCTCGCCCGCACCGCGCCGGAGCCGTTTGGCGCCAAGCCCGGTTTTGCCAGCGTTCGCCTGTGGAGCCTCGCCCGGCTGGCGCTGCCGATGGGCATCGCGTCCCTGCTGACCAACTTGAACTTCAACGTGCCGCGCTACTTCATTGAGCAGCAGCTGAGCGTCGCCGAACTCGGCATCTATGCAGCCTTGGCCTACTTGTGGCTGGCCAACCAGACGATCATCAACGCGCTGGGACAGACCGCCTCTTCCAGACTGGCAGCTTACTACCAAAGCAACCGCTCGCATTATAAAAAGCTGCTTCTCAAACTGGCGGCGCTGGGCGCGGGTCTTGGGGCATTTGGCGTACTGTGCGTCTGGCTGTTTGGCGAATGGTTCCTGCGGTTCTCCTACGGTCCGGAGTATGCGGCGCACAACGACGTGCTGCTGGTGCTGATGATCGGCTCCGGCCTCTCCAACCTGTCGTCGATCTTCTGGTACGGCGCGACGGCCGCCCGCCTGTTCAAGGCGCAGGTACCGTTGTTCGCGCTGATGACCGTGGTCGTGACGGTCGTCTCCTGGATGCTGATCCCGGTGCAAGGCATCATGGGCGCAGCGGTGGCGATGACCGCAAGCTACGCGTTTCTGACCTTGGCGACGTTTGGTCTCAACCTCTACGCGCTGGGCAAGGGGGGACGAAATGACGAATCTGCAACAATTGCATCTGCGAGCTAGAACCGATCGTCATGAAGCCAACATGCGCGTCCTGAGCTACGTCCTGCCGTTTTACATCGTGGCGGTGCTGTTCACCTGGCTCGTCTTCAAAGACGCGCGCTATCTGCACTGGTTTCTCGTGCCGATTGGGCTCAGCGGGCTGATCGTACTGATCGACGCGGTGAACTGGATGACCGGGCGGTACGACCTGTTCGACCCGGCCGGCATCCTCGGACTGTTCATGGCGCACTTTTTCTTCTCGGCGCCGCTGATGCACATCACGTATGACTACTGGATGCGCTACGTCATCCCGCCGTCCGACTGGCGGGACTGGCTGGGCTGGATGGCCTGGCTGAATTTCCTCGGACTGGTCATCTACCGGGTGATCCGCGACTTCGGCTTCAGCACCAAAAGCAAGCCGAAGATGACCATGAAGTGGAAGATCAACCGCAAACGGCTGCTGCTGCTCCTGGCCGCGGGTCTTGCGGTGACCGGCGCTTTGCAGATGCTCGTCTACGCGCAAAGTGGCGGGATCGTCGGCTACATCACCGCATTTGAAGAAGGGTCTGCCGAAAACTTCAAAGGCATGGGCTTCGTGTTTATGATCTCGGAAAGTTTCCCGATTCTCTTCCTGATGTTCTGGGTGATCATCACGCAGAACAAAAAATGGGCGAAGAGCTGGGTGATGATCATCGCGATCCTCGCCGTTTATTTTATTCTCAAACTGCTGTTCGGCGGCCTGCGCGGTTCCCGCTCAAACACGATCTGGGGACTGTTCTGGGCAGCGGGGCTGATCCACCTCTGGGTGCGCCCGATGACCAAGCAATTTATCGCCGTCGCGATGGTGTTCCTCATCTCGTTTATGTACATCTACGGCTTCTACAAAGCAGGCGGCACAGAAGGCATCCAGGCGCTGATGCAAGGCGGCTCTGCGAAGGAAGAATTGCAGTCCTCGCACAACCGCGGCATCGAGACCACCTTGCTCGCCGACCTCGGACGAAGTGACGTCCAGGCGTTCCTGCTCTACCGGCTGAACATCCCCGACAACGGGTTCAAATACGCTTGGGGCCGCACCTACATCGGCTCGGTGACCTTGCTGATCCCGGCTTCGCTTTGGCCGGGACGGCCGGAGACCAAGCTCAAAGAAGGCACGGAACTTCAATACGGCTCACTCGAAGACTCGCCGGGGCAGAAGTACTCCTCGCGGATCTATGGCCTGACCGGGGAAGCGATGCTCAACTTCGGCATCTTCGCCGCCCCGGCCGCCTTTATCATCTTTGCGGTGTACGTCAGGCGGCTGCGCGTCTGGATGCTGACGTGGGACAAAGATGACAGCCGGATGCTGATCCTGCCGTTTTTGATCAACCTGAGTCTGCTCATGCTCGGCTCGGACGGCGACAACATCGTCTTCGTTCTGATCAAAAACGGGGCGGTGCCGTTTATGATCCTCTTCCTCGCTTCGAAAAAAGAAATGGTGTTTCACAACGCGCTGGAACAAAAGGAGATTGCCCGATGAAACTGTTAGTCGCACTGGAAGCACATTTTTACCGCACACCGGACGGCCGGGTCTGGAATGACTCGGTCTCGGACGCCTCGTTTTGGCAGCGCTACCTGAACGTCTTCGAGGAGGTCCTCGTCGTCGCCCGCGTCAAGCAGGTCGAGACGAACGACCCGAAATGGAAGCTGTCCAGCGGCGACAACGTCGAGTTCTGGTGCCTTCCCGACTATCAGGGCCCGTGGCAGTATCTGAAACAGCGCCGCGCCTTGCAGGACGAGGTCAAGAAGGCGGTCAAAACCTGCGACGCGATCATGCTCCGCGTGCCCGGCGCGATCGGGACGCTGGTCTGGAACGTCGTGAAAAAAACGAACAAGCCGTACGCCTGCGAAGTGGTCGGCGACCCGTGGGACTCGCTGGCGCCGGGCACGGTGAAGAGCATCGCCCGCCCGTTGGCGCGGGTGATGACCACCTGGAACCTGAAGCGCCAATGCGAGCAGGCGGACGGTGTCTCCTATGTGACAGAAAAAACGCTGCAGCGCCGCTATCCGAACCGGGCCGCTTTTTACACGCATTACTCGTCGATCGAGCTGCACGACATCGCCTATGCCGATTCGCCGCGCACCGAAGCGCCGCAAGGGGAAGTGCGCATCTTTAACGCCGGCAGCATGGCGACGCTCTACAAAGCGCAGGACGTGCAGATTCAAGCCCTGCACAAGCTCCGCGAGCTAGGGGTCAACGCCAAGCTGGTCCTCGCCGGTGACGGCGTCTGCCGGGCGCAGTTTGAAGAAGTGGCGGCATCCTTAGAGGTTTCGGACAACGTGGAATTTTTAGGACTGTTGCCGGGAGCGGAAGCGGTCAGACAGGAACTTGACCGTTCCGACCTGTTCATCTTGCCGTCGCGCACCGAAGGCCTGCCGCGCGCGGTGATCGAAGCGATGGCGCGCGGACTGCCCTGTGTCGGCACCAACGTCGGCGGGATCCCGGAACTGCTGGAGAGTGACGACCTCGTGCCGGTGGAAGATGCCGCCGCACTGGCCGAACGCATCGCCGTCATGCTGCAGGACGCCAAGCTCTATACGGAACGCTCCGAACAGAACTGGCAAAAAGCAAAAGATTATCACGCAAACCTGCTCAGCGAGCGCCGCACCACATTTTACACCCGCTTGCGGCGTTTGGCCGAGCAGCGCACCCGCTAAGGGTACGGGGGAAAGGGGCATCACACAATGGGGAACAAACAAAAGGTGCTGATCACCGGCGCGGCCGGTTTTATCGGGTCGCATCTGGCGATCCGCCTGCTGTCTGAAGGGGCAGAAGTCGTCGGGATCGACAACCTGAACGATTATTATGATGTGCAATTGAAGCGCGACCGCCTGGCCCGCTTTCAGGATCATGACAATTTCACCTTGGTGCAGACCTCGCTGGAAGACCGCGAGACGGTGGAGCAGGTGTTTGCCGAACATCAATTTGACACGGTGATCAACCTCGCGGCGCAGGCCGGTGTCCGCTACTCGCTGGAAAACCCGCGCGCCTACATCGACTCCAACGTGGTTGGCTTCCTGAACATCTTGGAAGGGTGCCGCCATCACAAGGTCAAGCATCTGATCTACGCGTCTTCGTCCTCCGTCTACGGGGCGAACACCAAGATGCCGTTTTCCGTGCATCAAAACGTCGACCATCCGCTTTCCCTGTATGCGGCGACGAAAAAATCGAACGAGCTGATGGCCCATACATACAGCAATCTGTTTGGGCTGCCGACGACAGGGCTGCGCTTCTTCACCGTCTACGGACCGTGGGGACGCCCGGACATGGCCCTGTTCCTGTTCACGAAAGCCATTCTGGAAGGCAAGCCGATCAAAGTGTTCAACAACGGCGAGATGAAGCGCGACTTCACGTTTGTCGATGACATCGTGGAAGGCATCGCCCGCCTGACGCACAAGACACCGGAGCCGAACCCGGAATGGTCCGGCGATGCGCCCGATCCGGGCACCTCGTACGCGCCGTACAAGATCTACAACATCGGCAACAACTCGCCGGTGCAACTGTCCTACTTTATCGAAACGATCGAAAAAGCGGTGGGGAAGACGGCGATCAAAGAGCTGCTTCCGCTGCAGGACGGCGACGTTCCGGCGACCTTCGCCAACGTGGACGACCTGATGCGCGATGTGGACTTCAAACCGGCCACCCCGATCGAAGAGGGCATCGGCAAATTTGTCGCTTGGTACAAAGATTACTACGGGGTGAACTAAGATGAGAAAGATCGCGATAGTAGGGCTCGGCTATGTTGGCTTGCCGGTGGCAGCCGCGTTTGGGGAAGTGGTGCCGGTGCTGGGTTTTGACATCAACCAGCATCGCGTGGACACGCTGAAGCAAGGCTATGACTACACCAATGAAATGTCGGCCGAGGAATTGGCCCGCACGCAGATCGACTACACCGCCGATCCGGCGCGCCTCGCAGAAAGCGACTTCATCATCGTCGCGGTGCCGACGCCGATCGATCAGGCCAAGAAACCCGATCTGACCCCGCTGATCAAAGCATCGGAGACGGTCGGCAAACATCTGGCAAAAGGCACGATCGTCGTCTACGAATCGACCGTCTATCCGGGCACGACCGAAGAAGTCTGCGTGCCGATTCTGGAGCGTCTCTCCGGACTCACCGCAGGCGTTGACTTTTTTGTCGGATACTCGCCGGAGCGGATCAACCCGGGCGACAAAGAGCACACCTTCACCAGCATCGTCAAAGTCGTCTCCGGCATGAACGAAGACACCTTGCAGATCGTCGCCGACACCTACGGCATGGTCGTGCAGGCCGGCGTCTACCGCGCGTCTTCGATCAAAGTGGCCGAAGCGGCGAAAGTTATCGAAAACACGCAGCGCGACTTGAACATCGCTTTGATGAACGAGTTGGCGATCATCTTTGACCGCCTCGGCATCGACACCAGCGAAGTGCTGGCGGCGGCGGGCACGAAATGGAACTTCCTGCGCTTTACGCCAGGTCTGGTCGGCGGGCATTGCATCGGCGTTGACCCGTACTACCTGACCTACAAGGCGGAAAGCATCGGCTACCACCCGCAAGTGATCCTCGCGGGACGCCGCATCAACGACTCGATGGGCAAGTTTATCGCCACTTCGCTCGTCAAACAGCTCGCTCTGCAGAATAAACTGATCCAAGGCGCACGCGTCTCCGTGCTGGGCCTGACGTTCAAAGAAAACGTCACCGACCTGCGCAACTCCCGCGTCATCGACATCATCGAAGAGCTCCGCGAGTTCGGCGTGCAAGTCACTGTCACCGACGCGCTTGCCGACGGCGAAGAAGCGCTGCATGAGTACGGCCTGCCTCTGATCCCGCTCGAACAGTTGCCCCCGGCCGACGCCGTGGTGGTCGCCGTGCCGCACCAAGCGTACCGCGATCTCGGCTGGAACGGCGTGCAAGGCCTGCTGGAGAACGGCACCGGCGTTGTTGTCGACGTGAAAAACATGCTGGAACAGCGCGAGTGCCCGGAAGGTGTCGTCTTGTGGAGACTGTAGTCCGCTCACAGCCCAAAGCAGCTTTTGTTGCTTCTGTGTACCGCCATTTTGAATTGTTTCATCTCCCGTTTCTAACCGGGCTGCAAGAGCAAGGCTACGAGGTTCACGTCTACGCCTCTCCTGATTACGCCAAAGCGCCTCTCGAAGCGCGCGGGCTGATCTGCCATGATGTCCACTTCGAACGGAGCCCGTTCCAGCCGAAGAACATCAAGGCGCTCAAAGAGCTGGTGCAGTCGTTTCGCGCAGAAAAATTCAGTTTGGTGCATGTCCACACCCCGGTCGCGTCCATCCTCGGCCGGATCGCCGCCCGGATCACAGGCGTGCCAAGCGTGCTGTATACGGCACATGGATTCCACTTTTTTGACGGGGCGCCCAAAGCGAACTGGCTGCTGTTCGCCCCGGTGGAGTGGCTGATGGCACGGGAGACCGACGTGCTGCTGACGATCAATCAGGAAGACTACGCGCGGGCGCAAAAGTTCCCCGTGCGCGGGGATGTGCTGTATGTGCCGGGCGTAGGGCTGGATACGACCGTGTTCCAGCCGGGCGAAGAAACGGCCGCAGGGGTCAGAGCCCGGCTGCGCGGTGAGCTTGGCGTGGCGGAGGACGAACTGCTCATCCTCTGCGTGGCCGAGCTGAACGCGAACAAGAACCAGCCGCAGCTGTTCGAAGCGATGAAACAGCTGCAAGAGCAAGGCGTCGCTGCCCGCTGCCTGCTCGTCGGTGTCGGCGAGTCGGAAGAGCTGTACAAACAGCAGGTCGCAGCGATGGGGTTGAGCGGCAGGGTCACCTTCCTCGGGTACCGGCTGGACATCCCCGACCTGATGCAGGCGGCCGATGCGGCCACGTTATTGTCAAAACGCGAAGGGCTGCCGCGCTCCGTGATGGAAGCGATGGCGGCAGGTCTGCCGATCGTGGCGACCGATGTGCGGGGCAACCGCGACCTGGTGCAGGACGGCGAGAATGGGTATCTCGTGGCGCCGGGGGATGCGAAGGCCACCGCAGACGCTTTTTCCAAACTAGACAAAGATCCGGCGATGCGCTTGGCAATGGGGCAGCGCAGCCGGGAGCTGGCTGCACAGTACGACATCGCGATCATCCGTTCGGAGATGATGCGGGTCTACGCAGAAGCAGCCGCACAGGGAAAATTGGGTTAGAGTACTGTTGCTGACGGGGTGGGGTAAATGATGAAACGGTTGTTCGATCTGACGGTATCTGCCGTCTTGCTGCTGGTGTTGTCTCCGGTGATCCTGATCACAGCGTATCTGATCCGGCAAAAGCTCGGATCGCCTGTGCTCTTCAAACAGGAGCGTCCGGGACTGCACGGCAAGATCTTTTCTCTCTATAAATTCCGTTCGATGACCGACGAGCGCGATGAAAACGGCGAACTGCTGCCCGATGATGTGCGGCTGACGGCGTTTGGCAAACTGGTGCGCAAGACCAGCCTCGATGAGCTGCCGCAGCTGTTTAACGTGCTGAAAGGCGACATCTCGCTGGTTGGTCCGCGCCCGCTGCTCAAAGAGTACCTGCCGCTCTACACGGAGGAGCAGGCGCGCCGCCACCATGTGAAGCCGGGCATCACCGGCTGGGCGCAGGTCAACGGGCGCAACGCGATCTCGTGGGAAGAGAAATTCAGGCTCGATGTCTGGTATGTGGATCACCAGTCGTTTGGGCTGGACTTGAAGATTTTGTTCATGACCCTGATGAAAGTGGTGCGCTCCGAAGGCGTCAACCAGGCCGGGCATGTGACGATCTCCAAGTTTCAGGGAAAGCAGGGGCAAAGGAGCCAAACGACGTGACGGCCAAGCTGATCATCATCGGCATGGGCGGCCACAGCAAAGTGGCTGCCGACGTAGCGCGCCGCAGCGGCTATGAGCTGCTGGGCTTTCTGGACAATCGTGAGCCTGCCGTACCGCATGGGGCGTATCTGGGACCGGTGGACGATTTCCCGTATGAGGAGCACCGTGACACACAGTTTTTTGTCGGGATCGGCAGCAATGCGGTTCGGCAAAAGGTGGCCGGGCGGTTGGCGGCACGCGGTGTGGAATTTGCCACATTGATCGACCCGTCGGCGATTCTCGGCAGCGGCGTGATGATCGGCAGCGGGACCTTGGTGATGCCCGGGTGCATCATCAATGCGGACAGCAGGATCGGGCAGCAGGTGATCCTGAATACGGCGGCGACGGTCGATCATGACTGCGTGGTCGGAGACTATGCACACCTGTCGCCCGGCGTTCATCTGGCCGGAGCGGTGCAGATCGGGGCGCTGACCCATGTCGGCATCGGCGCTTCGGTGATTCAAACGGTGCAGATCGGGGCGCGCGCGGTGATTGGCGCCGGCGCTGCCGTGGTGCGGAACATCCCGGACGATGTGACGGCAGTTGGCGTGCCGGCCAAAGTTATCAAAACGAACAGTTGAGGAGAGACGATCATGATTCCACTTTCGGGACCGGATATTACACAACGCGAGAAAGATCTCGTCATGGAAGTACTCGACTCGGGCATTTTGGGGCTCGGGCCGAAGATGAAGCAGTTTGAACAGATGATGGCCGAGTATGTGGGCGTCAAACATGCGATCTCCTGCAACAGTGGGACAAGCGGTCTGCATATGCTGATCGCGGCGATGGGAATTGGCGAAGGCGATGAAGTGATCACCACCTCGTTTTCCTTTGTGGCGTCGGCGAACTGCATTTTGTTTGAGCGTGCCGTGCCTGTTTTTGTCGACATCGACGAAAAGACGTACAACCTCGATGTGACACAGATCGAAGCGAAGATCACGCCGAAGACGAAGGCGATTTTGCCGGTGCATGTGTTTGGCCAGCCGGCGAACATGGACGAGATCCGCGCTTTGGCGAAAAAGCACAACCTGTGGGTGATCGAAGATTCCTGTGAAGCGATCGGCGGGGAGTGGAACGGCGAGCGCGTCGGCGGTTTGGGCGATGCCGGGGTGTTTGCGTTTTATCCGAACAAGCAGATGACGACCGGCGAAGGCGGCATCATCGTCACCAACAATGACGAGATCGCGGAACTCTGCCACTCGATCCGCAACCAGGGGCGCGGCGAAGACGGCCTGTGGCTGTCCCATGTGCGCCTTGGCTACAACTTCCGGATGGACGAGCTGAGCGCGGCGCTCGGCGTGGCGCAGTTGGAGCGTATCGACGAGATCCTGGCCAAGCGCGATGCGGTGGCGAAGATGTATTCGGAGAAGCTGAAGGACGTGGCGGAAGTGATTTTGCCGCATGTGGAAGACAACGTGAAGATGAGCTGGTTCGTCTATGTGATCCGCTTTGCGGAAGATGTGGACCGCGATCTGGTCATGGAGCGTCTGAGCAAGCGCGGCGTTGGCTGCCGTCCGTATTTTACGCCGATTCACCTGCAGCCGTTTTATGTGGAGCGCTTTGGGTACAAGCGCGGCGATTTCCCGGTGACGGAGCGTGTGGCCGACAAGACGCTGGCGATTCCGTTTTTCAACAATCTGACCGAAGCGCAGGTTGATGAAGTGGTGGCGGCGATCAAAGAAGAGATTGCAAACGCAAAGGAGCCGGCTGCGCTCTAACAGCAGCAGGGGGTCAATAGGGGGGAGAGTCGGGTGAATTATCGCCTGCGATTGGTGACGCTTGGCACGCTTGATGTGTGCATTGCTGCGATGGCAGTAACGCTGGCGTATTTTTTGCGCTTTGACTTTCAAGTGCTGCCCGAATATTTTGTGGCGTTCCCGTATGTGGTGCTCCTGCATGCGGCGTTGACGCCGATCGTCTTTTATTCGATGAAAATGTACCATTCGGTGCTGCAGTATGCGAGCATTGGGGAATTGAAAAATATTTTGCGGGCCACAGTTGTGGCCGGGCTGATTTTTGCACTGATTCATCAGATGATTCATTTGGAGTTTGAATGGTTTAAAGTCCCGCGCACCATCTTGCTGCTGTCCTGGGTGCTCACCGTGCTTGGAGTCGGCGGTTCGCGTCTGGCGTGGCGCATCTTCCGCGATTCGGTGATGCGCAGCGAGCCGAACCATCCGCGCGTGCTGATCGTTGGTGCGGGCAGCGCCGGCGCGTTGATCGCACGCGAGCTGAAGACGTCGCCGTATTCGACGCTGAACCCGGTCGCGTTTATCGATGACGACCGCAAGAAGCGGGGCTTGGCGATCCTCGGCCTGCCGGTGGTAGGGGGCCGGGAAGCGATCCAGTACGCGGTGGAGAAGTACGGGGTGCAGAAGATCCTGATCGCGATTCCGTCGGCTCAGGAGACGGAGATCGCGGCGATTCTCGACATCTGCAAGCGCACCACCTGCCAGATCAAAACGTTGCCGCGCGTGTCTGACATCGCGGCCGGCAAAGTGTCGGTGAACATGATTCGCGAAGTCAGCGTCGAGGATTTGCTCGGTCGTGAGGCGGTGCAGGTCGATCTGGAAGGCGTGGCGAGCTATGTGGCCGGGCAAGTGGTGCTGGTCACCGGCGCGGGCGGCTCGATCGGGTCGGAGCTGTGCCGGCAGATCAGCAAGTTTGCGCCGCAGCAGCTGCTCTTGCTCGGGCATGGGGAGAACTCGATCTATGAGATCGAGCTGGAGCTGCGCGGCAAGTTTCCGGCGCTGCCGCTGGCGACGATCATCGCCGACATTCAGGATCGCAAGCGGCTGAATGCGGTGTTTGACGCGTACCGGCCAAGCGTGGTGTTCCATGCGGCGGCGCACAAGCATGTGCCGCTGATGGAGCGCAACCCGCAGGAAGCGATCAAGAACAACGTCTTGGGGACAAAAAATGTTGCGGAGTGTGCGCATGAGTATGGGGCGAGCCGCTTTGTGATGATTTCGTCCGACAAGGCGGTCAATCCGACTTCGGTGATGGGTGTATCGAAGCGGGTGGCGGAGATGATCATTCAGGGGCTGGACCGGATCTCGGAGACGCAGTTTGTCGCCGTGCGTTTTGGCAATGTGCTGGGGAGCCGGGGCAGTGTGATCCCGATCTTCAAGCGGCAGATTCAAGCGGGCGGTCCGGTGACGGTGACGCATCCGGATATGGTGCGGTACTTCATGACGATTCCGGAAGCATCGCAGCTGGTGATTCAGGCCGGTGCCTTGGCGGAAGGCGGGGAGATCTTTATCCTCGACATGGGGGAGCCGGTGAACATCGCCGATCTGGCGCGCGACTTGATCCGCTTGAGCGGGTTCCGGCCGGATGAGGATATTGAGATCGTCTACACGGGCATTCGTCCGGGGGAGAAGCTGTTCGAAGAGATTTTGACCAACGAAGAGGGCACAGAGGAGACCAAGCACAACCGGATTTTCGTGGGGCGCCCGCTGGACTTTTCGTGGGAGGAATTGCAGTTTATGATCAAACGCCTCGCAGGGGCGGCGTTTGCGCCCGACGTAGAGAGCAAGGCGGAGGAGATCAAAGCCCTGTTCAAAGCGATCGTGCCGACCTATCTGTGGCAGCCGAAAGACGAAGCTGTTGTGCTGGCGATGCAGGAGATCCAAGCCTCGCTCGCCGAAGCGGCTGCGCATCGGGAATAAGAGGGGAAAAGAAAACCGCTTACTCATGGAGAGTAAGCGGTTTTGTTGTGTTATTTGGGTGCGTCGGCAGCATCGTAGTTGAATTGGACTTTGTCGACGTTGATGTAGTCGTTGAAGCCGGATGGATCACCTTTTAGGTAAAGGCGTTCAATCTTGACGACGTGCGTGCCGTTGGTCAGACCGGCTTTTTCAAAGACGACCTGTGTGTTGAGCGCGACCGGATTGTAGAAGTTGATCTCTACCGGTGCCAGATCATCAAGAGTCAGCAATGCTTTGCCTTGATACTTTTGTTTGTATCCAAAGACGCGGACCGAGGTCCCGCTGAATTGGAAGGTGACGGTGTCTTTCGGATTCGGGGCAGTGTAGGCCAAGGTTGACCACTTCAGCGTGCCATTGCTGTAACTGCCGGTGACCGAGGACCAGTTGCCGGTGTAGGTGAAGACGGGATCGTTGTCTTCCGCTTCTTTGTAAGTCGGCGCTGGCGGTGTGGTGCCGCCGCCGGGGTCGGTGCCCGGATCCGGATCGGTGCCGTCGTCTGGCTGGGCCAATTCGGAAACTTTCGTCTCCAGTGTGGTGACACGGCCGTCGACTCCGGTCAGGTCGGTGCGGATGCCATTGACGTTGGTGGTCAAGGTGGTCAGGTTGTTGCTCTGGGTCTGCACGTCGCCCTGCAGGGTGGTGACAGTGCTGGTAAGCCCAGAAGAGGCGGTTTGCAGAGCGTTGATCGACGCATCGTGTCCGGTGAGTTGATCAACCAGGGATTGGATCTGCGTGTCGTACCCCTCTTTGAATGAAATAAAGGCGAGATCTTGCAATTCGTTGGCCTTGAACAACTCGTCGAGCTTCGTCGTGATCGCCGTGTTCAAAGCTGCGAGGTCGTCGGCGAGCTTCGTCTTCAGGTCGTTCAACTCTTTGGTGAGCACGGTGTTCAAGTTTTCGATGTTCTCCGCAAGCGTGGTGTCCTGCTCTTGTCGAGCGGTTGTTTCCTGTGCGAGAGCGAATGCCAGATCGCCGTCTGCTTCAGACCGTGCCTTGCTCTCATCGTCCAAATCCGTTGTCAGCTTGTTGTCCGCAAGGGTGCGGGCATCTGCTTCATCGGTTAGCGCTTGGGAGAGCAAGGTGTCTTCAGCGGCGCGATCGGCGATCTCATTGCTGATCGCAGTGTTCGCCGCAGCGATGTCTCCATCGAGCAGGGTGTCCTTCCCCTTCAGCGCGGCGATGTCGGTGCCGTGCGTAACGCCTTGGCTGGTCAGGTCGTCGATCTTGCCCTTGTTGGTGGTCGCCAGCGTAGTCAGCGACTCAAGGCTGATCTCATGAGCTTCCTTGGCATCTTCCAGCGTGTCGATGGACGTTTGCAAAGCCGATTTTGCGGTCTCCAGCTCGCCGATGCGCGTTTCGAGCGCATCCATCACCTCGTTGTCGGTGAAGTCTTCGAGCGCGGTGATCTTGAGGCTTTGCGCGTACAAGGCGCTGCTGACACCGCCGATCATGTTCGAGTTGTCCTGGTTGGCCTTCTTCAAAGCCTCCAGGTTGTTCTTCAAGGCGGTTGACGCCTGAAGCACATCTTCGAACTGATCTGCATACAGCTGCGAATCCATTTCAAGGCCTGCAATCTGTTGCCCATAAGTAGCGGTGACAGATTGGAGTCCATCTATCTCAGAGGATTGAATCGCGGTGATGTTCCGCAGTTCCTTCACATTCTGCCGGTCGGTCTTGGCTGCCGCAAACAGGTCCTTGATGTTGCGCTCCTGATCAGCGGCTTTCGCTTTCAAATCGGTGATGCCTTCCTGGTGGGATGAAGACTGGGTCTGAAGGCGCTCCATCTGCTGATGCTGATCTGCAGCCTGTGCCTGAAGCTGTGCGATCTGTCCTTGATACTCGGACGTGCTCTGCTCCTGACTGGTCAGTTGGGTCTGCAGAGTCTGGATCACCTGGTCCTGATTCGTTACCCGGGCGGTCAATTTCTTAATCTGGTCCTCCAAACGGGAGAGATCAGCCGGTACTCCGGGATTGTCGGCAGCGGTGTTGTTATTCTGTTGTGACGACGTCGTGACGGACTCGCTTCCGGCTGCTTGGCTGGCTGTCGAAGGCGGCAATTCAGGCCCGCTGAAGACAAACGCCAAGACGGCCGTCGCAATCGCGAGGGGCGCCATGATTAGCGTCGTGTTGGCAGCTTTCATCTCATACTCCTTCCCCCTGCACTCGAAAGTGTCTATCCCCAACCTCATTATGCCTTGTATCTATAAACCTAGTCAATAAGTAGTAGTTTAAATAAACAATTTTAATCCTGATACGACGAAAGTTCCTCCAAATCGACAAAAAACCACACGTTCATGTCGAACGTGTGGTTCTCCGGTCCTGTGAAATTTTACTCTACTACGATCTTGTCGATGTTGATGTTGGAGTTGAGCGCAGCGCCGTTCTTGTTGCCGGTCGCTACGATCTCGACGGTGTGTTCGCCCAGTTCCAGGCCGGAAGCGGTGAACAGCACTTGCTTGTAGAGGGTGGAAGCGTTGAAGTAGTCGATGCTGCCTACTTTGTTGCCGTCCACGAAGACGTCAGCGATGCCCATGTACTTGGACTTGTAGCCGACAACTTGCAGCGCGGAACCGGTGAAGTTCACTTTGAAGGACGCGCCTTTGGTGCCGGTGTACTTGACAGCGCCGCCGCTGTTTTGCGGAGCGGCGAAGTCGGTCCAAGCGCCGGTATAGGTGATCAGCGCGGAACCTTCTTCATAGTCGCCTTTTGCAGTCGGAACCGGAGTCGGCTTGGTCGGCACGGTCGGGTCCGGAAGCTGCGGCAGGACAACATCGTCAGTCGGCTTGGTCGGCACGGTCGGGTCGGTGCCCGGAGCCGGCTGGGTCGGGTCGGTGCCCGGAGTCGGCTGGGTCGGGTCGGTGCCCGGAGCCGGCTGAGTCGGGTCGGTGCCCGGAGTCGGCTGGGTCGGGTCGGTGCCCGGAGTCGGCTGAGTCGGATCAGTGCCCGGAGTTGGTTGGGTCGGCTCGGTGCCCGGGTCGGGCTGAGTCGGTGTGGTGTTGTCGCCCGGCAACTGCGGGTTGGAACCGAGGTTTGCAAGTTTCGCTTCCAGTGCAGCCAGTTGCGTCTGCAGGCTCGCGATCACTTCTTGCTGAGTCGCAACGTGCGAGTTCAGCTGGCCGATCACGCCGGTGTAGTCGGTGGTCTGCAGGTTGTTCAGACGGTTTTGCAGCTCGATGATCTGTGCGGCTTGTGCATCATTTTCCGTTTGCAGAGCGTTTGCTTTGTTCTGCCAAGCCGGAAGCTGCGCTTCGTAGCCTTTGATCAGCTCGCCTGTTTGGAGCAGTTGGGACTTAAGCCCGGCAATCACTCCGTCTTGCGTGGTGGAACGGGTGTTCAGAGTTTGAATCAGCTGGTCTTGAGCCGCCGATTTCGACTGCAGGGAGCTAAGGGCGGTCGTTTGCTCCGCCGATTTGGTCTCCAGCGTCTTGATCTGCTTCACTTGATCGGCCGATGTTGTTTGCAGCGACTTGATCACTTGTTCTTGTTGTGCATTTTCAGCTTTCAGTTGTGCGATCAGTTGGTCTTGCGAGGTTACTTTGCCCTGCAGGGTGCCGACAGTCGACTGCTGCGTTGTAAATGCGTCCTTAAGTTCTTCAAACTCCGATTGCAATGCGGTCAACTGAAACGGAATCCCAGTTCCGTTCTCGTTGCCAAAGCCAGCAGCTTGTCCGTTTGTAACCGCCAGCATGGATGCTACCAGGCCAACCCCGATAGCTCCAAGAAGCCAGTTCTTAGGTGCTCTCATTTGTTACCCCTCCCCAAAATATAGGTCTTTAGTACCCCTTATTGCTATTTTGAGTGCGCTGAAAGATTTTGTCAATGAGAAATATTAATAATTTTCTTGGGAGTGCAATGAAGTGGGTTAACGGAGTAAATAAACCCATTTTAATAGTGGGAAAATTCGACCTTGTTCGTGTTAAACGTCCGGATGAAGTATGAGGCGAGAGGACTGGTCATATGGATAAATCAAAAGGAGTCCGAAAGGGGTCGAACGATGTCGAAACTTCATGTCGAATTTCCAGCAGCCGCTATGTACACGGACGGAAGCCGGACGGCCGACTGGCAGGCCGCAGCAAAGCGTGCGCACGACCAGCTGCACGGGCGCAGCGGCCCCGGACAGGAATGGCTCGGCTGGCTCGACCCGCCGTCCCCGGATGATGAGGAAACAAGGCGCATCGCCGAGGCGGCCGAAGAGATTCGGGCCCGCGCCGATGCGCTGCTCGTCATCGGCATCGGAGGTTCCTATGCAGGAGCCCGTGCCGCGATCGAACTGCTCACGCCTCCTTTTTCCAGCCAACTCCCCCGGGAGCAGCGCAAAGGTCCGGACGTTTATTTTCTGGGACAAAATCTTTCCGCTTCCTATATAAATAGTGTTTTGTCGATTCTTGCCGACAAGGATGTCGAAATCAATGTCGTTTCCAAATCGGGGACGACAACCGAACCGGCGCTCGCGCTGCGCATCGCCCGCGAATGGATGATCAAAAAATACGGCCGGCAGGAAGCGGCCACACGCATCATCGCGACGACCGACCGCACACAAGGCGCACTCCGCCGTTTTGCGGAAAGCGAAGGCTGGAGAATGTTGGCGGTGCCTGCTGACGTGGGCGGGCGATATTCTGTGCTGACGGCAGCCGGACTGTTGCCGATGAGCGTGGCCGGGCTGAAGATCGGGGAGATGCTTTTGGGGGCGCAGGAAGCAAGCGTTGAGTACGCCATGCCCGATCTGGATGCGAACGGCTGCTACCGCTATGCCGTCTGGCGCAATGAGCTGTACCGGCAAGGCAAACAGATCGAGTTGCTGGCGGCGTACGAACCGGCGTTTTGCGCGTTTGCGGAGTGGTGGAAACAACTGTTTGGGGAGAGCGAAGGCAAGGATGGCAAAGGGATCTTTCCGGCTGCTGCGCAGTTCTCGACCGATCTGCATTCGCTGGGGCAATACATCCAGGACGGTCCGCGCCACATGTTTGAAACGGTGCTGTGGGTGGAGCTGACGGGAAGCGAGCTGCTGGTGCCATTTATCGAGGAAGATCCGGACGGCTTGAATTACCTGACCGGCAAAAGCGTATGCGAAGTGAACGAACAGGCGTATCGGGGCACGATCGAAGCGCATCAGGACGGGAAGGTGCCGAATCTGCTTTTGACGCTGGCGCAATTGGATGAGCGTCATGTCGGGCACTTGTTTTATTTTTTTGAGAAGGCGTGTGCGCTGAGCGGATACCTGCTGGGGGTCAATCCGTTTGACCAGCCGGGCGTGGAAGCGTACAAGGGGAAGATGTTCAAACTGCTGGGTAAACCGGGTTGGACAGTATGAACCAGCTCATCCATTGCCGGTTTGTCGCTGTGTTAAAACAGGTCGAGGAGCATGACGTGCAGCTGCGGCTGTTTCACGAGGTGGAGCGGGCCGGACTGCCGCTTTTTAAAGAGCGGATTCGCAAAAAGCTGGTCATGCCGCGCGTGTATTTCGATGCGCTGCTGCAGGCGGGGGTGTTTGTGCTGGAAAGCGGAGGTCCGCTGTATCAGCCGGAGCAGACGGAGTGCGGGGTGGGGTTTGACATCCATGCGCTGGGACGGAAAGTGCAGTTTGACATCTGTCTGCACGCGGAATTGCACCAATTGTGGCAGGACGTGCGCTACCGGATCGAAGACGTGGTGCTCGACCAGGACGTGTTTGAGTCGTACACATACCGGCTGCGGGCGATCTCGCGGTATTTGTACTTGGGACGGGAAGACAATGTGTTTCGGGCGGTTGCGCGGGAGGAGAATCAGGAGATTGAGTTCAAGCTGGATTTTCAGAACTCGAAGGAAAAGATCCTGAAATCGGTCGTGGCGTTTGCCAACTCGAACAACGGCAACCTGTATCTCGGGATCAGTGACGACAAGCGGATCGTCGGGATCAATCATGAGATCGCGCGGTATGGCAGCGAAGACCGCTATCTGCTGGCGGTGACGTCGCTTTTGCATGCGCGGATTTATCCGCTTTTGTCCCCGTTTCCGGAGGTGCGCATCCTGACGGCAAACGGGCGGAAGATTGTGCACCTGTATGTCCCGGTCGGCACGGCGATGTATTCGGTGCTCGACACGATCGGCGGCGGACAGCAAAGGCGGCGGGTGGCGGTGAAGCAGAACAACCAGTCGGTGTGGGTGGATGACCCGTATGTGATCGCCGAGCTGTACATCAAGCGGCGCATCGGGCCGCATACGGCGTCAACGTTAGGCTTATTGTGAGCACGACCCGGCTTCCTTATGTGGGAGGTCCGGGTCTCTTTTTTTTGTCTGGGATGGTGGAGGTGTGATTGTCTCATCTTATATAGTAGAGAGCGGTCTGCTTTTTCTGCACTGCTTTTGCGCCACTTTATTGTGATACTGCGATATCGTGCATAGGTTAACGAAGTAGTGTATGATCGGTATTCTGTGCAGATGTTTTTGAGATCAGAGAAGGTGGGATAGGAATGAGCCGCACGTGGGCGATTTTGTTTGTATTGATAGGCGGGGCAAGCTACGGCTTGATCTCGCCGGTGATAAAGATGGCGTACGAAGCCGGGTTTACGCCGGGGGATGTGACGTCCTCGCAGTATTTCATGGCGACGGCGGTCTTGCTGTTGATCTCCGCGTTTCAGTTCCGTCATTTTAAGCAGCTGACGGGGCGGGATGTGCTCTTGTTTATTTTTCTCGGGGTGCTGTCGACCGGCACCAGCGTGTTTTATTATCTGGCGCTGGCCGATTTGCCAGCGTCGCTGGCGATCGTGCTGCTGTTCCAGTTTGCGTGGATTGTCATGCTGATCGATTTTCTGGTCACGCGCAAGAAGCCAAACAAAGCCAAATGGGCGGCGCTGGTGCTGATTTTGGCGGGGACGGTGTTTGCGGTTGACCTGTTGCATGCCAATTGGGGCGCGGTGTCGATGACCGGTCTTGTGCTTGGCCTGCTGTCTTCGGTGACGTACAGCACGTTCTTGTATTTCACCAGCTATGTTCGCGCGGGGACTTCGCCGTGGGTGAACAGCGCGATCATCGCGATGGCATCGACGGTGGTAGTATTCTTCGTGTTCCCGCCGACGTTTTTGTGGAACGGGACGCTGTGGGACGGGCTGTGGTTCTGGGCGCTCCTGATCGGGGCGCTGGGGCAGATCTTCCCGCCGGTGTTCTTTAACATCGGGATTCCGAGAGTGGGCGGCTCGCTGGCCGGCGTGCTTGGCTCGATCGAGCTGCCGGTGGCGGTGATTGCGGCTTTTGTGATCTTGCGCGAACATGTCGCCGGTGTGCAATGGGTTGGGATCTTGCTGATCCTGGCTGGGATCGTTGTATCGGAACTGCGGATGCGTTCGCGGCGCCGGGATATGGCGCAGGCGTAGAGTTCGTGTAGATTTAGTAGATGAGAGAACCCTGTTCGCGAGTGTGCGGGCAGGGTTCTTTTTGTTTAGTTGATTTGAAATTCGACGTTGTCCTTGACGTTGTACGGCTGATGGTTGTTGGTGTGCAGTGTCGCTTCGAGCGAGTGTTTGCCTTTGGTGAGGTTGTTCAGGACATAGGTGTTCTCTTTGACCCCGATGCGCGTGACGCTGCCATCGACGAAGAGGTGGATGTGACCTTCACCGGGGATGTGCATGCTGCTGTAGTGTTCGGGCGCAAGTTTGAAGTTGGCGGTTTGGAAGGTGATCGTCGCGCTGGTGCCGGAGACGTCGACTTTCATATTGAGTGTCGGTGTCGCCGGCGCTTTGTCACTGAGCGCAGCAGCGGTCGGAGCGTCTTGGGGCTGTTGCTGGGTCGGAGTGATCTTTTCTTTGGGACCGCAGCCGGTGAGCAGCGCGGCTGAGAGCAAGGCTGCGGTGAATGCGAGTGTGTAGTTGTGTTTTGGTTTGTGCAAGGACATAGGTGAGGCTCCTTTTTAGGTGATATATTCGTATAGAAACAGGATGGTCAATGCAGAAGCGAGATAGACAGGCAATTTGTTTGAGTTTGTTTGCAGAGCGAGATTGAGGGAACAGCGGCGGCGTGATAATATGTTCCTTGTCGCCGCGAGAGACGCGGTGATGAAAAAGAAACGGAAACTTCCAGTTGACTTTATGGGGCTAGATGTGGTATATTAACTCTTGTCGCCGCGAGAGACATGCGGTGGTGGAAGCGATTGATCCTTGAAAACTAAACGAGTGTTACAGAGAGATGACGCGAGTCAGAGATACAAACTTTTTCAACTTTTATTGAGAGTTTGATCCTGGCTCAGGACGAACGCTGGCGGCGTGCCTAATACATGCAAGTCGAGCGGACTGATTTGGAGCTTGCTCCGAAGATGTTAGCGGCGGACGGGTGAGTAACACGTGGGCAACCTGCCCGACAGACCGGGATAACGCTTGGAAACGAGTGCTAATACCGGATAGGCTTTTCCTTCGCATGAGGGAGAAGAGAAAGAAGCTTTCGCTTCACTGTCGGATGGGCCCGCGGCGCATTAGCTAGTTGGTGAGGTAACGGCTCACCAAGGCGACGATGCGTAGCCGACCTGAGAGGGTGACCGGCCACACTGGGACTGAGACACGGCCCAGACTCCTACGGGAGGCAGCAGTAGGGAATCTTCCACAATGGGCGCAAGCCTGATGGAGCAACGCCGCGTGAATGATGAAGGCCTTCGGGTTGTAAAATTCTGTCTTCTGTGAAGAACAAGTGTGAGAAGAGAATGCTCACACCCTGACGGTAACAGAGGAGGAAGCCCCGGCTAACTACGTGCCAGCAGCCGCGGTAATACGTAGGGGGCAAGCGTTGTCCGGAATCACTGGGCGTAAAGCGCGCGCAGGCGGCCATTTGCGTCCGGGGTGAAAGCCCAAGGCTCAACCTTGGGATTGCCTTGGATACGGGATGGCTTGAGGATCGGAGAGGCAAGGGGAATTCCACGTGTAGCGGTGAAATGCGTAGAGATGTGGAGGAACACCTGTGGCGAAGGCGCCTTGCTGGCCGATTTCTGACGCTGAGGCGCGAAAGCGTGGGGAGCAAACAGGATTAGATACCCTGGTAGTCCACGCCGTAAACGATGAGTGCTAGGTGTTGGGGGGTACCACCCTCAGTGCCGAAGCTAACGCATTAAGCACTCCGCCTGGGGAGTACGGTCGCAAGACTGAAACTCAAAGGAATTGACGGGGGCCCGCACAAGCAGTGGAGCATGTGGTTTAATTCGAAGCAACGCGAAGAACCTTACCAAGACTTGACATCCCGCTGACCGGTTTAGAGATAGACTTTCCCTTCGGGGCAGCGGTGACAGGTGGTGCATGGTTGTCGTCAGCTCGTGTCGTGAGATGTTGGGTTAAGTCCCGCAACGAGCGCAACCCCTAAATTGTGTTGCCATCATTTAGTTGGGCACTCACAATTGACTGCCGGTGACAAACCGGAGGAAGGCGGGGATGACGTCAAATCATCATGCCCCTTATGTCTTGGGCTACACACGTGCTACAATGGGCGGTACAAAGGGTTGCGATGCCGCGA
>NZ_CP021434.1:1972500-1977500 GCF_002162355.1 Tumebacillus avium
TGAGCGAAAACAAAATAGGTTCACACAGGGGTATAGTTCAGTTGGTAGAACGTCGGTCTCCAAAACCGGATGTCGTGGGTTCAAGTCCTACTGCCCCTGCCAAAGATGGCGGTCGTGGCGAAGTGGTTAACGCACCAGATTGTGGCTCTGGCATTCGGGGGTTCGATTCCCCTCGATCGCCCCATCTTTATCGGAATGTAGCGCAGCTTGGTAGCGCGCACGCTTCGGGAGCGTGAGGTCCAGGGTTCGAATCCCTGCATTCCGACCACACAAATGATTAAGCGCGGTCAGGTTCTTTTTATAAGAGCCTGGCCGCGCTTTTTTTGTCAGGATTTTTTGAGTTCCTCCAGCTTGTAAAGAAGATTGCTGTTTCTGGAAAAGAGGCGGTTTTCAACCCGACGCAAAGCCGAAAGAGGAGAGCAGGCCAGAGAGTTCTTCTCGTGTTGCAAAGTGCACGCCAAATGGCAGAGACAGTAAAGAGCGAATTTTTTCAAAAGTGGGGTGGCTTGTGGTTTTGGGGAGTGGTTCGTGTCCTTGCCTGTTCAGGAAGCGGTGGAAAAGGCCGGCCCATTGCTTTCGAAGGATGTTGACTATATCTTGTGAGCTTTCGAACGGAAAGATGGCGTTGTTTTTCGGCAGATCGTACAGTTCGGACAAAAAGTCGTACACTCGGGGATCATCTGCAAAGCACATGACGAAATGCGGGTTGCCTTTGTTTACTTTGTATGTCTCGTATTCCGTTTGCACGGCTTTGGAAATGAAGATATAGACTTGTTTTCCTTGGCTCAGTGCGCGGCGCAACTCGGCCTGCGAGACTGAGTAAGGCGATTGCAGGGATGACGAACCTAAACGGCCGCTGATGATGGAGATAAAAAGGTCACACAGGTCGACCTCTTCGTAACAAGATTCGGGTTCTTTTCGGCATTCCTTTATGTTCGTGCACCATATTAAAGACGACGCCTGCCAATTGAGCAGGGGTGTATGGGTACGGCTGGTTTTCATAGGCGCAAAGGCTGTTGAGGTCGTCGACGATCTTACGGATGCCGGAGAGTCCGATCGTGGACAAGTGGTTAGGTTTGGTGGGGACGATATAGTAATCGCTTGCAAAAATGGCGTTTTGCGTGACGAGGTGTAAACTGGCCGGGCAATCAATAAAGATGGAGTCATAGCTGTCGGCAACTTGATAGAGAAAATTCTTGAGGATCGCGACTTTCTCAAGCTCCAGGTGGCTGTGTTCTTCAAAACTATCTTGAGCGTCGCTTTTGTGGGCGGACAATTTCATGTCGTACTTGGTGAGATCGGAGTGTGCAAGAATCAGATCCGCGTGGTTGAAGACATGGTCTTTTGAGGATGTGATGATCTTCTTTAGGATGATGTCTTGAGGGGAGACAGGCTGTTGTTTGAAAAAGCTTTCAAAACGGTGTGGATTGCAGGGGTGCCTTGGCGGGTCATGATCAGGTGGTTAGCCGCCCCGACCGACAGATAGGAGAGGTTGCATTGAGGGTCGAGATCAACCAGCAATGTCCGTTTTCTTCGATAGGTCAGCCCGGTTCCGAGGTGATGTGCAAGCGTCGTTTTGCCGACGCCGCCCTTCCAATTGATAATGCTGGTGATGATCGCTGACATGGAGAGGCCCTCGCTTTCGTATGCCAATATGCTTTTAGATAGGTATTCGGGTGAGTGGGACAAATATATCTGCTTGTCTGAGCGTGGGCGAAAGAGAGAGGATATTGGCGAACGAAGGGGATGATTGTCACATAGAGCGCAAAATGCTGGAGTTCGTTTCAGTTTGTTGCAAAGTTAGTATTGAGCGATTGCGCACCGCATGATAAGATAAGTCCTGTCGCCGCGAGAGCAGCGCAAGAGATGAGCCATTAGCTCAGTTGGTAGAGCAACTGACTTTTAATCAGTGGGTCGAAGGTTCGAGTCCTTCATGGCTCACCACTGTTTTTCTTTCAACTTTATACGTGCCCTTAGCTCAGCTGGATAGAGCGTTTGACTACGAATCAAAAGGCCAGGAGTTCGAATCTCTTAGGGCACGCCATTTTCATAACGGAATGTAGCGCAGCTTGGTAGCGCGCACGCTTCGGGAGCGTGAGGTCCAGGGTTCGAATCCCTGCATTCCGACCATAACTGATCAAGCGCGGTCAGGTTCTTGTAAAAGAACCTGGCCGCGCTTTTTTTGTTTCGAGGCAGAGTGATATTGCGGAGAACTATGTAAGATGGAGCACGTAGGAGATGGAACGAAGTTAGCAGGTTTCTTGCTAGAGTTTGTGCAGGTTTGTTCGGGAAACCTGATTGTACTTGTCTGTGTGGCGTGATAAGATAAGTCCTGTCGCCGCGAGAAGTGCGGTGCGAAATTGAAAAAAGATGCGGTCGTGGTGGAATGGCAGACACGCACGCTTGAGGGGCGTGTGGGGCAACCCGTGGAAGTTCGAGTCTTCTCGACCGCACCATTGTTTCAAAAACTTCCTGTTGACTTTAAGTTGGCAGATGTGGTAGTCTAGTAAACGTCGCCGCTGAGCGATATGCGATGGAAGCCCAACTAAGAACGCGACGTCCTGTCGCAACGTTGGACAATGTACATCGTGTACTTGATCCTTGAAAACTAAACGAGTGTTACAGAGAGATGACGCGAGTCAGAGATACAAACTTTTTCAACTTTTATTGAGAGTTTGATCCTGGCTCAGGACGAACGCTGGCGGCGTGCCTAATACATGCAAGTCGAGCGGACTGATTCGGAGCTTGCTCCGAAGATGTTAGCGGCGGACGGGTGAGTAACACGTGGGCAACCTGCCCGACAGACCGGGATAACGCTTGGAAACGAGTGCTAATACCGGATAGGCTTTTCCTTCGCATGAAGGAGAAGAGAAAGAAGCTTTCGCTTCACTGTCGGATGGGCCCGCGGCGCATTAGCTAGTTGGTGAGGTAACGGCTCACCAAGGCGACGATGCGTAGCCGACCTGAGAGGGTGACCGGCCACACTGGGACTGAGACACGGCCCAGACTCCTACGGGAGGCAGCAGTAGGGAATCTTCCACAATGGGCGCAAGCCTGATGGAGCAACGCCGCGTGAATGATGAAGGCCTTCGGGTTGTAAAATTCTGTCTTCTGTGAAGAACAAGTGTGAGAAGAGAATGCTCACACCCTGACGGTAACAGAGGAGGAAGCCCCGGCTAACTACGTGCCAGCAGCCGCGGTAATACGTAGGGGGCAAGCGTTGTCCGGAATCACTGGGCGTAAAGCGCGCGCAGGCGGCCATTTGCGTCCGGGGTGAAAGCCCAAGGCTCAACCTTGGGATTGCCTTGGATACGGGATGGCTTGAGGATCGGAGAGGCAAGGGGAATTCCACGTGTAGCGGTGAAATGCGTAGAGATGTGGAGGAACACCTGTGGCGAAGGCGCCTTGCTGGCCGATTTCTGACGCTGAGGCGCGAAAGCGTGGGGAGCAAACAGGATTAGATACCCTGGTAGTCCACGCCGTAAACGATGAGTGCTAGGTGTTGGGGGGTACCACCCTCAGTGCCGAAGCTAACGCATTAAGCACTCCGCCTGGGGAGTACGGTCGCAAGACTGAAACTCAAAGGAATTGACGGGGGCCCGCACAAGCAGTGGAGCATGTGGTTTAATTCGAAGCAACGCGAAGAACCTTACCAAGACTTGACATCCCGCTGACCGGTTTAGAGATAGACCTTCCCTTCGGGGCAGCGGTGACAGGTGGTGCATGGTTGTCGTCAGCTCGTGTCGTGAGATGTTGGGTTAAGTCCCGCAACGAGCGCAACCCCTAAATTGTGTTGCCATCATTCAGTTGGGCACTCACAATTGACTGCCGGTGACAAACCGGAGGAAGGCGGGGATGACGTCAAATCATCATGCCCCTTATGTCTTGGGCTACACACGTGCTACAATGGGCGGTACAAAGGGTTGCGATGCCGCGAGGCGGAGCCAATCCCAAAAAGCCGCTCACAGTTCGGATTGCAGGCTGCAACTCGCCTGCATGAAGCTGGAATTGCTAGTAATCGCGGATCAGCATGCCGCGGTGAATTCGTTCCCGGGCCTTGTACACACCGCCCGTCACACCATGGGAGTTGGCAACACCCGAAGCCGGTGAGGTAACCGCAAGGAGCCAGCCGTCTAAGGTGGGGTCGATGACTGGGGTGAAGTCGTAACAAGGTAGCCGTATCGGAAGGTGCGGCTGGATCACCTCCTTTCTAAGGATTTAAGATTTTTCTATAAGACTTGCGTCAATCTCTGACAACAACTCGTTTAGTTTTGGGGGATCAAACCCTCAAGGTGTTCCTTGAAAACTGGATAGCGAAATAGTGAGTCAAGACATGTTTGAAATGCAGTACTTTCGAAGCATTAACTTAGGTTAAGCTACGAAGGGCGCACGGAGGATGCCTTGGCGCCAAGAGCCGATGAAGGACGGGGCAAACACCGAAATGCCTCGGGGAGCCGTAAGCAGGCGTTGATCCGGGGGTATCCGAATGGGGCAACCCGGCACTCGTAATGGAGTGTCACTCAGCACTGAATCCATAGGTGTTGAGAGGTAGACCAGGGGAACTGAAACATCTAAGTACCCTGAGGAAGAGAAAACAATAGTGATTCTCCTAGTAGCGGCGAGCGAACGGGGAAGAGCCCAAACCGCGTGGCTTCGGCCATGCGGGGTTGCGGGGCGTCTCACATGGAGTTACAAATCTGTTGGGTAGGCGAACAGTCTGGAAAGGCTGACCGAAGAGAGTGAAAGTCTCGTACCCCAAACTTAACAGACTCCGAGACGATACCCCAAGTACCGCGGGACACGAGAAATCCCGTGGGAATCAGGGAGGACCACCTCCCAAGGCTAAATACTACTTGGCGACCGATAGTGAACCAGTACCGTGAGGGAAAGGTGAAAAGCACCGCGGGAGCGGAGTGAAAAAGAACCTGAAACCGTGTGCCTACAATCAGTCGGAGGGCGTTAATGCCTGACGGCGTGCCTTTTGTAGAATGAACCGGCGA
>NZ_CP021434.1:1985000-2000000 GCF_002162355.1 Tumebacillus avium
GCCCACCTCAAGATAAGACTTCCCACACGGTCAACGTGGTAAGACCCCTTGTAGAAGACAAGGTTGATAGGCTGGAGGTGGAAGCGCCGCGAGGCGTGCAGCTGACCAGTACTAATCGGTCGAGGGCTTATCCTAAGTAAGTCCACACTCACTATCTATCGCATCCAGTTTTCAGGGAACACACCCTAATTCAATACGCGGTCATGGCGGAATTGGCAGACGCGCAAGATTCAGGTTCTTGTGGGGGCAACCCCGTGGAGGTTCAAGTCCTCTTGACCGCACCATATTTAGTGGCAATGTCGTGGAGGTCACACCTGTTCCCATCCCGAACACAGAAGTTAAGCTCCACAGAGCCGATGGTACTTGGACCGCAGGGTCCTGGGAGAGTAGGACGTCGCTAGGCAAAGAGAAAAGACTCTATCTCATATGAGATAGAGTCTTTTTGGTATTTGCCCGCTAAAACATGCGCAATCCCATTGCATCACGCACTTCCGCGATCACTTTTTCCGAGGAGGCTTTTGCTTTGATCCGACCGGCTTGAAGCACTTCGATCACATCGTCATCTGTGATCTGATTGCGCCGCTCCCGGAAAGGCTCGACGATCGAGGTCAGCGAACCTGCCAGGTGCTTTTTGCAATCGACACAGCCGATAGCCGCTTGCCGGCACTGTTCGGCGAGGCTGCTGATCTGGTCCTCTTTTGTAAAAAAGCTGTGCAGATGGTACACGTTGCACCCTTTGACGGTCGGATGGCCAGGTTGATTTTTATAAACGCGTTCGGGGTCGGAGAACGCTTTTTTCACTTTGCTGTGAATCGCATCGGTCGCTTCCTGCATCGAGATATAGGTATCATCCGCATCCGATTTGCTCATCTTGCCCTGTCCGGAGAGGGACGGAATGCGCACCGCATTTTCCAGCAGGGGCTGCGGTTCCGGGAAAACGTTTCCGTAAAGCTGGTTAAACCGCCGGACGATCGTCCGGGCCATCTCCAAATGCACCACCTGATCCTCTCCGACCGGCACGACGGTGCCTTTGTGAATCAGCACATCGGCCGCCATCAGCACCGGGTAGCCGACCAGACCGTAATTTACATTATCGGGGTGCTTTTTCGCTTTTTCTTTAAAGGTCGGGCAGCGCAACAGCTCCCCGAGCGGCATCACCATGCTGAGATAGGTATGCAGCTCGCAGATGTCTTCCGCGATCGAACTTTGCGCGTACAGGGTGGAGACATTCGGATCGAGTCCTGCAGCCAGGTAATCTTTTGCCACGCCGATCACATGCCGGCGCAGGTGCTCCGCGTTCGGGTGCGTGGTCAGAGAATGCAGATCCACGATGAAGAAATAGGCATGGTAGTTGTCCTGCAGCCGCTGAATGTTTTGCATCGCTCCGTAAAAGTTGCCCAGATGCAGTTGCCCCGTCGGGCGGATCCCGGAAGTTACGATTTGTTTAGCCATCAAAATCCCTCCAAAATGTTGTTGTCTGCTTCGTTTGCTCGATACCATTGCAAGTTTGCTGTTGCCACCAGCCATCGCTCATGCGCCATCACTCCTTAGGACAAATAAAAAAGGGCCTTCATCCGCAAAGGACGAAGAACCCGTGGTGCCACCTTTATTAGCCTGCGCCAAAGACGCAAACTCACTTTTCGGTACTCAACTTCAATACCTAGTCTCTTGTATCGGTGAGACACCTCCGCCAAAGCCTACTCCTCACGTTTCGGTCTGGAAGCTCCGAAGCCCATTCAGCAGCACTTTCACACTGACTCGCACCAACCGTCAGCTCTCTGAAGTGTCCATGATGCCTACTCTTCTTCATCAACGCCCTGCAATCTGGAATTGTTTGTATTCTACTCTGCCCCGCAGAAAAGTGCAACTGCTTTTTTCGCCCACATGGTATACTGGGGGGAGAATGTTTGTTCGAGAAAGGATGTTGTGTGGACGTTGGCAAAACATCTGGTGATTGTAGAATCCCCCGCAAAAGCAAAAACGATTAACACCTATCTGGGGAGCGACTATATCGTGAAAGCCTCGATGGGCCACGTGCGCGACCTGCCGAAAAGCGGGCTCGGCGTGGAGATCGAGAAGCAGTTTGAGCCGCAATACGAAGTGTTAAAAGAAAAATCAACCGTCGTTCGCGAACTTCGCTCGCTGGCGAAGTCGGCCGACCGGATCATTTTGAGCACCGACCCCGACCGTGAAGGCGAAGCGATTGCGTTTCACCTCGAGTCGCTGCTGCGCCCGAGCAACCGCAACATCGAGCGCGTGGAGTTTCATGAGATCAACAAAAACGCGATTTTGCAGGCGATGAAACATCCGCGCAGAATCGATTACCGCCTGGTCGACTCACAGCAGGCGAGACGGATCTTGGACCGTTTGGTCGGCTACAAACTAAGCCCGTTTTTGAGCCGCAAAATCAAGCATGGGCTGTCGGCGGGGCGGGTGCAGTCGGTTGCGCTTTTGCTGATCGTGCAGCGGGCCGATGAGATTGAGAATTTCAAGCCGGAAGAGTACTGGGAGATCAAGGCGCAGGTGCATACCGATCCGCAGGCGCCGCTGTTCACCTGTGCGTTGGAGAAGATCGACGGCAAAAAAGCCAAAGTCGGCAAAGGCGACCTCGCAGCCGCGATTGTGGCCGAAGCGAACGAACAAACGTTCGTTGTGCAGAAAGTGGAGCGTGCGGAGAAGAAGCGCTACCCGGCGCCGCCTTTTACGACCTCAACTCTGCAGCAGGAAGCGGCGCGCAAACTGCGTTTTGACGTGGCCAAAACGATGCGCGTGGCGCAGCAACTGTACGAAGGGATCAGCGTGGAAGGGAAGCCGGTCGGGCTGATCACCTACATGCGGACCGACTCCACACGTGTGGCGCCGGAAATGCAGCAAAAGGCGCTGAAGAAGATCGAAGAGTGGTACGGACCTCGATATCGTCCGGCACGGGCGAATTCATACAAGTCAAAAGGCGGCGCGCAGGATGCCCACGAGGCGATTCGTCCGACCCATCTGGAGCTCACTCCCGATCGGGTCAAATCGCAGCTGACCGCCGAGCAGCATCGGGTGTACAAGCTGATTTATGAGCGCTTTTTGGCCAGCCAGATGGCGCCGGCCGTCTATGATACGGTGTCGGTGAGCATCCAGTCCGGGCGTTTTGGCTGGAAGGCGAACGGACGCACGCTGAAGTTTGACGGCTTTTTGAAGCTGTATGAAGAAGGTCGGGACAGCAAACATGCCGGCGATGACAAAGTGGATGAAGAGCCGATGCTGCCGCCGGTGGAGGAAGGGCAGAAGCTGATTTGTGAAAAAATCACACCGTCGCAGCATTTTACGAAGCCGCCTGCCTACTTTACCGAGGCCAGCCTTGTCAAAGAGCTGGAGAAGCGGGGGATTGGACGCCCGAGTACGTATGCGTCGATCATTTCTGTTTTGAAAGCGCGGGAATACGTGGTTGTGGAGAACAAGTTTTTTCACCCGACCGAGATCGGCAAAGTGGTGTGTCAGACCCTGGTCGGCAATTTCCCAGCGCTGATCAACGTGGAATTTACCGCCGATATGGAAAAGCAGCTCGACCAGGTGGCGGAAGGGGACCGCGACTGGCGCGGGATGCTGCAGGCGTTTTATGATCCGTTTGCCCAGACGCTGGAAGGCGCGATGAAGACGGCGGAGAAGGTCGTCCTCGGCGAGGAGACGGTGCTTCCGTGCCCGGCCTGCGGGCAGAAGCTGTGGAAGCGGACGACAAAATACGGTCTGGTCTATGCCTGCGGGGGGTATCCTTCCTGTAAGTTTATCGTTCCGGTGGGCGGGGAGACGCAGGTGCCGTGCTTGTCGTGCAGCAAACCGCTGTATCTGTGCGATGTGACGCCCAAGGGTCGGAAAAAGGCGGTCAAGCAATATCACTGCTATCAGTGCCGGGCGAAATTCGGCTATGGAAAAGGCGGCCAACCGGAACCGCTGGCGGTGGAGACGGAGCATGTCTGCGAAAAATGCAGTCAGCCGATGGTGCTGCGAAAAGGGCGCTATGGGGAGTTCCTGGCTTGCAGCGGATATCCGAAGTGCAAACATATTATGAAAGTGGACAAGCAGGGCAACCCGGTGGAAAGCGCGCCGAAGCTCGTGCAAGTCACCAACCAATGCTGTGCGAAATGCGGTTCGGTGATGGTGGCGCGGGAAGGCAAAGGCGAAAAGTTTCTTGGGTGCTCCGGCTATCCCCGCTGCCGGTCGACCGCAAAATGGAGCGAGACGGTTCAGGTGATCGACGAGCTCGAATTTGCGGAAGTGAAGAAGCGGTACAAGCAGGTGAAAAAGAAGAAGAAGTAATAGTTGTAGTTGTGCCTGTGATGATCCCGAACGGCGAGTCTTGAGCTGTTCGGGATTTTTTATAGGAAAAATTTATCGGTTGTGCGTGAATTTTGTAAAGCGAAAACAAAATCAGGAGCTTGTCTCACGGGAATGCTGAATATGACGGCTCAGGGCGGAATTTGTTCTGGGATGAGGGAAAGGTTGCGTTGTGAGGTTGTTTGATCCCGTGGTAAGATAACTCTTGTCGCCGCGAGAGACATGCGGTGGTGGAAGCGATTGATCCTTGAAAACTAAACGAGTGTTACAGAGAGATGACGCGAGTCAGAGATACAAACTTTTTCAACTTTTATTGAGAGTTTGATCCTGGCTCAGGACGAACGCTGGCGGCGTGCCTAATACATGCAAGTCGAGCGGACTGATTCGGAGCTTGCTCCGATGATGTTAGCGGCGGACGGGTGAGTAACACGTGGGCAACCTGCCCGACAGACCGGGATAACGCTTGGAAACGAGTGCTAATACCGGATAGGCTTTTCCTTCGCATGAAGGAGAAGAGAAAGAAGCTCTCGCTTCACTGTCGGATGGGCCCGCGGCGCATTAGCTAGTTGGTGAGGTAATGGCTCACCAAGGCGACGATGCGTAGCCGACCTGAGAGGGTGACCGGCCACACTGGGACTGAGACACGGCCCAGACTCCTACGGGAGGCAGCAGTAGGGAATCTTCCACAATGGGCGCAAGCCTGATGGAGCAACGCCGCGTGAATGATGAAGGCCTTCGGGTTGTAAAATTCTGTCTTCTGTGAAGAACAAGTGTGAGAAGAGAATGCTCACACCCTGACGGTAACAGAGGAGGAAGCCCCGGCTAACTACGTGCCAGCAGCCGCGGTAATACGTAGGGGGCAAGCGTTGTCCGGAATCACTGGGCGTAAAGCGCGCGCAGGCGGCCATTTGCGTCCGGGGTGAAAGCCCAAGGCTCAACCTTGGGATTGCCTTGGATACGGGATGGCTTGAGGATCGGAGAGGCAAGGGGAATTCCACGTGTAGCGGTGAAATGCGTAGAGATGTGGAGGAACACCTGTGGCGAAGGCGCCTTGCTGGCCGATTTCTGACGCTGAGGCGCGAAAGCGTGGGGAGCAAACAGGATTAGATACCCTGGTAGTCCACGCCGTAAACGATGAGTGCTAGGTGTTGGGGGGTACCACCCTCAGTGCCGAAGCTAACGCATTAAGCACTCCGCCTGGGGAGTACGGTCGCAAGACTGAAACTCAAAGGAATTGACGGGGGCCCGCACAAGCAGTGGAGCATGTGGTTTAATTCGAAGCAACGCGAAGAACCTTACCAAGACTTGACATCCCGCTGACCGGTTTAGAGATAGACCTTCCCTTCGGGGCAGCGGTGACAGGTGGTGCATGGTTGTCGTCAGCTCGTGTCGTGAGATGTTGGGTTAAGTCCCGCAACGAGCGCAACCCCTAAATTGTGTTGCCATCATTTGGTTGGGCACTCACAATTGACTGCCGGTGACAAACCGGAGGAAGGCGGGGATGACGTCAAATCATCATGCCCCTTATGTCTTGGGCTACACACGTGCTACAATGGGCGGTACAAAGGGTTGCGATGCCGCGAGGCGGAGCCAATCCCAAAAAGCCGCTCACAGTTCGGATTGCAGGCTGCAACTCGCCTGCATGAAGCTGGAATTGCTAGTAATCGCGGATCAGCATGCCGCGGTGAATTCGTTCCCGGGCCTTGTACACACCGCCCGTCACACCATGGGAGTTGGCAACACCCGAAGCCGGTGAGGTAACCGCAAGGAGCCAGCCGTCTAAGGTGGGGTCGATGACTGGGGTGAAGTCGTAACAAGGTAGCCGTATCGGAAGGTGCGGCTGGATCACCTCCTTTCTAAGGATTTAAGATTTTTCTAATAGACTTGCGTCAATCTCTGACAACAACTCGTTTAGTTTTGGGGGATCAAACCCTCAAGGTGTTCCTTGAAAACTGGATAGCGAAATAGTGAGTCAAGACATGTTTGAAATGCAGTACTTTCGAAGTGTTAACTTAGGTTAAGCTACGAAGGGCGCACGGAGGATGCCTTGGCGCCAAGAGCCGATGAAGGACGGGGCAAACACCGAAATGCCTCGGGGAGCCGTAAGCAGGCGTTGATCCGGGGGTATCCGAATGGGGCAACCCGGCACTCGTAATGGAGTGTCACTCAGCACTGAATCCATAGGTGTTGAGAGGTAGACCAGGGGAACTGAAACATCTAAGTACCCTGAGGAAGAGAAAACAATAGTGATTCTCCTAGTAGCGGCGAGCGAACGGGGAAGAGCCCAAACCGTGTGGCTTCGGCCATGCGGGGTTGCGGGGCGTCTCACATGGAGTTACAAATCTGTTTGGTAGAAGAACGATCTGGAAAGATCGACCGCAGAGGGTGAAAGTCCCGTATTCAAAATCAACCAGACTCCGAGACGATACCCCAAGTACCGCGGGACACGAGAAATCCCGTGGGAATCAGGGAGGACCACCTCCCAAGGCTAAATACTACTTGGCGACCGATAGTGAACCAGTACCGTGAGGGAAAGGTGAAAAGCACCGCGGGAGCGGAGTGAAAAAGAACCTGAAACCGTGTGCCTACAATCAGTCGGAGGGCGTTTATGCCTGACGGCGTGCCTTTTGTAGAATGAACCGGCGAGTTACGATCGCGGGCGAGGTTAAGGTGAGAAGCCGGAGCCGCAGCGAAAGCGCGTCTGAAGAGGGCGAAAGTTCGCGGTCGTAGACCCGAAACCGAGTGATCTACGCCTGGACAGGATGAAGTTGCAGTAAAATGCAATGGAGGTCCGAACCCACGCACGTTGAAAAGTGCGGGGATGAGCTGGGTGTAGCGGTGAAATTCCAATCGAACTCGGAGATAGCTGGTTCTCCCCGAAATAGCTTTAGGGCTAGCGTTAGAGTAAGAGTCATGGAGGTAGAGCACTGATTGGGCTAGGGGCCCTCCCCGGGTTACCGAACTCAGTCAAACTCCGAATGCCATCGACTTATCTCTAGCAGTCAGACTATGAGTGCTAAGATCCATGGTCAAGAGGGAAACAGCCCAGACCATCAGCTAAGGCCCCCAAGTTCTAGTTAAGTGGGAAACGATGTGGCGGTGCACAGACAACCAGGATGTTGGCTTAGAAGCAGCCACCATTTAAAGAGTGCGTAATAGCTCACTGGTCGAGTGACGCTGCGCGGAAAATGTAACGGGGCTCAAACTAGACGCCGAAGCTATGGATGTCGAAAGACGTGGTAGGGGAGCGTTCCCTGCGGATTGAAGTCAGACCGGAAGGACTGGTGGACTGCAGGGAAGTGAGAATGCCGGTATAAGTAGCGAAAAGACAAGTGAGAATCTTGTCCACCGAAAGCCTAAGGGTTCCTGGGGAAGGCTCGTCCGCCCAGGGTTAGTCAGGACCTAAGCCGAGGCCGAAAGGCGTAGGCGACGGACAACTGGTGGAAATTCCAGTACCACCGCGCTGCCGTTTGAGCAATGGCGTGACGCAGGAGGATAGGGTGAGCGGCCTGTTGGATGGCCGTGTAAGCAGTGAGGCTGAGAGACAGGCAAATCCGTCTCTTGTAAGGCTGAGCTGTGATGCCGAGCGAAATTACAGTAGCGAAGTCCCTGATTTCACACTGCCAAGAAAAGCGTCTAGCGAGGAAGCCGGTGCCTGTACCGCAAACCGACACAGGTAGGCGAGGAGAGAATCCTAAGGTGCGCGGGATAACTCTCGTTAAGGAACTCGGCAAAATGGCCCCGTAACTTCGGGAGAAGGGGCGCTCCGATAGGGTGTTAAAGCCTGAGGGAGCCGCAGTGAAAAGGCCCAAGCGACTGTTTAGCAAAAACACAGGTCTCTGCTAAGTCGAAAGACGACGTATAGGGGCTGACGCCTGCCCGGTGCTGGAAGGTTAAGGGGAAAGGTTAGCGCAAGCGAAGCTTTGAACCGAAGCCCCAGTAAACGGCGGCCGTAACTATAACGGTCCTAAGGTAGCGAAATTCCTTGTCAGGTAAGTTCTGACCCGCACGAATGGCGTAACGACTTGGGCGCTGTCTCAACGAGAGACCCGGTGAAATTGTATTACCTGTGAAGATGCAGGTTACCCACGGCAAGACGGAAAGACCCCATGGAGCTTGACTGCAGCTTGATATGGATGATTGGTACATCATGTACAGGATAGGTGGGAGACTGTGAGACCGGGGCACAAGCCTCGGTGGAGTCGACGTTGGGATACCACCCTTGAGGTATTGATCTTCTAACCTGGCACCCTGAAGCGGGTGTAGGGACAGTGTCAGGCGGGCAGTTTGACTGGGGCGGTCGCCTCCTAAAAGGTAACGGAGGCGCCCAAGGGTTCCCTCAGCGCGGTTGGAAATCGCGCTCCGAGTGCAATGGCATAAGGGAGCTTGACTGCGAGACCTACAAGTCGAGCAGGGACGAAAGTCGGGCATAGTGATCCGGTGGTTCCGAGTGGAAGGGCCATCGCTCAACGGATAAAAGCTACCCTGGGGATAACAGGCTTATCTCCCCCAAGAGTCCACATCGACGGGGAGGTTTGGCACCTCGATGTCGGCTCATCGCATCCTGGGGCTGTAGTCGGTCCCAAGGGTTGGGCTGTTCGCCCATTAAAGCGGTACGCGAGCTGGGTTCAGAACGTCGTGAGACAGTTCGGTCCCTATCTGCCGTGGGCGCAGGAAGTTTGAGAGGAGTTGTCCTTAGTACGAGAGGACCGGGATGAACCGACCGCTGGTGTCCCAGTTGTGGTGCCAACCGCATCGCTGGGTAGCTATGTCGGGAAGGGATAAGCGCTGAAAGCATCTAAGCGCGAAGCCCACCTCAAGATAAGACTTCCCACACGGTCAACGTGGTAAGACCCCTTGTAGAAGACAAGGTTGATAGGCTGGAGGTGGAAGCGCCGCGAGGCGTGCAGCTGACCAGTACTAATCGGTCGAGGGCTTATCCTAAGTAAGTCCAACACTCACTATCTATCGCATCCAGTTTTCAGGGAACACGCAAAGCGGAAGATCGGCTAAAAACCGCGACGTCCTGTCGCAACGCCGATCGACTGTACATCCTGTACGTCTAGTGACAATGTCGTGGAGGTCACACCTGTTCCCATCCCGAACACAGAAGTTAAGCTCTACAGAGCCAATGGTACTTGGACCGCAGGGTCCTGGGAGAGTAGGACGTCGCTAGGCAAATGAAAGACCCGATCTATTGCAGATCGGGTCTTTTTTTATAAAATCAGGGGGAGTTCAATGGAAATCCTGTATTTGTGGATCAAGTCCTATAAAATGATCCACGAGGTGGGCTACAATTTTAGCGGCTTGTATCGATTCTCTTATGACGCCCAAATGGAGATTTTGCATCTACAAATAAACCAGCATCATATTGACGGTTTTTTTGAAGTTGGTAAGGAGCGCTTAGGTGCAGAGCTTACCAATCTGACAGCAATTGTCGGCCAAAACGGAACAGGGAAATCGACTGTCCTGCATTTCGTGAAAGACCATGTGCTGGGGAACGAAGCCATGGAGGCTCCGTCCATTCTTGCCGTCAAAGAGTATGAAGGTGAGGAGTCGCGACTCATTTTGTATGTTCACGAGAGTATCGCGATTCAAGCGTCCAATCATGAAGAGTTTGGATTTGAGTTGCGAAGGTATACCTATACAGACGGGAAACTTGATAACAGAACTACAAAATTTCCTGAACATCCGGCAATCTCGAATACTTCGATCATCTTTTTTTCGAATATTTTCGATGGTTCATTTTATGCTGGGGAAAGCGCTCCGGTCTTGAACATCTCCACAAACTATTTGGTGGCGTATGACAGGGATGAGTTCAAACGGGCTTATCAACGAGTTGCGGTAATTTCGGATGCGCTGCTGCACCGATTTAAGGAAGTGGAGAGACAGGTCGAATTTGTTTTCTCAGACAACTTTACTCAAGTACGTTTTTCAGGACAGATTCCCGAGAGGATCGAAGTTGGTATTTATGAGTCAGAGGTCCTGTCAGAACGATACGCAGAGCTATTTCCTAAACTACTGAACTTCGTAAATTCTTTTCAGCATAGAACGATACGATTATGTTTGCTGCACCACGCATTTATCGAAGCGATTTCCTTTTTTGCAGCTGTGCCGGACTTTTTAGAGAAACAAATAGACGCTTTTCAGGTGGACACAAACTTATCTGAGGAAGAGACCATTATGAAATGGTTCGCGGACATGATAATCGCAATGCAGGAATATCCACGTGATGATTTTATGCGCGGAGAGTTTGAGGAAGCGGCCAATATCTTCGTACATATTGTTGAGATGATCATCTATCTCGAGATGAAAATGCCGAAACCGTGGCAGCCTAAAGACCACTTTTACTTTTCCATAGAAAATGATCGTGAGGAATTCTGGTCATTTTTCAAACTCTATAAAAAATCATACGGGTTTCAGCCGTATCTCACGTTTGATTGGCAGGATATGAGCTCGGGTGAGAAGGCACTATTAAATATCTACAGCAGGTTTTATCATGTGCATCATCGTTGTCAAGACAACTTGATCGTCTTAATCGATGAAGGGGAGTTGTATTTACACCCTCAGTGGCAGAAGGAATTGGTTAAGAATCTGGTGGAGTTTTTGCCGCAAGTGTATCGCAAAGAAGGGGGGAAACGCCGGATTCAAGTGATACTGACGTCCAACTCTCCGTTTGTCGCTTCGGATCTTCCCAGCTTCAATGTGATTTTTTTAAATAAAGCAGCCAACAAACTGCTCGTAATGGACGGCTTGGAGGAACACAACCAGACGTTTGCTTCCAATATCAATACACTACTCGCAAATTCATTTTTCATGAAAGACGGTGTGATCGGTTCTTTTGCCAAATATAAAATCAATCGGGTGATTCAGATGCTCGTAAAAGGTTCAGATCAAACCGTTTCGGACAACCGTGATGAGATCAAAAACACCATCCATATCATTGGCGAACCGCTAATCAAAAACAAACTGCTTCAAATGCTGGAAGATCGGCTGAAGATCAAACTGGTCAGTTTGGATGATGAAATCGCTGAATTGAAGCAACGAATTATGGCGTTGGAAGAGGCGAAGCAGCATGATTCAAATTGAGCGTACGTACCTGTCCAAGCTAGCAATGCAGCATTACGAAAAGTTTTTTGTCGGTAAAGGATATGCTGAGCTGTTGCAAGCGCTGGCGAAGGGTGAGAAGGATCCGCTGGTAAAATCCTTTTATGAAGAGCTGAATCGCCGGCAGATCATGCTCATCACCGGCACGCCTGAGGAACTGCGTCATCTTCTTGATGACTTATTTCACCGTTTCCCTGAGGTGATGGAACGGCTTGTTCGTTCAAAAGCGAATCTGCATGCGGTCAAGCAGAACCTCAAGAAGATCAAGCAAAAACGCTATCGAGCAGAAAGTAATGTGCGGAAACGGCTGGGAAGTGGTCAGGAAGATTCGGCTCTGGAACGGTTGGAAAACTGCAGGAATGCTCTGCGGGAAGCGGAGTTGGCGGCGGAGGTTGCAGAGCACGATGTGAAGATCGCGGATTTGATACGGAGGCAGTTAGCGCCGGTTTTTGATTATGGGAGATTCAGTGCATTGAAGGAACCGGGAGTGGGGGCGTATGCTTTTGCGGAGGCGCTGCAAGTGAATGTTTGTCCGTACTGTAATCGGCAGTACACGTTTACCATCATGCCTCAAGGGGATGGACGGGGGATGCGGCCGCAAGTCGATCATTTCTACGCTAAATCGCTTTTCCCGTTTTTGGCGGTGTCATTCTTTAATCTGATCCCTTGCTGCTCGATATGCAATACTGTGTTGAAGGGAACAAAGGATTTCTATACGACTCCGCATTTGAATCCGTATGAGGGCGGTTTTGAACAGCTACTGGCATTCAGTGTCGAGTTCAATGCGGATTATGCGGAAGAGGATTGGTTGAAAACTTGGTTTGTTCATAACCCGGAGGCGTTTGAACTCAAACTTCGGGCAGTACATGGAGTAGATCCGGAAGCGGTGAAGAAAGCGACCGAAAACAAGGAAACCTTCTTGTTGGAGAAAATCTATAATGACTGTCATAAGGACTATGTCAGCGAGATGCTTATCTCAAGGTATGTTTATAACGATACGATGATCAAAATGTTGATGGATACCTTCAACGATTTGTTTCCATCGCGCGAATCTGTACTGCGATTACTTGCGGGGAATTATCTCGGGCTGCAGGATCAGGGGAAAAGGGTGCTGGCAAAATTAACGTCCGATTTGGTACGGGAATTCAAGATATGAGCCGAAAGTACCTGATCTCCGGGATCGGGCCATTTTGTTGAACAGTTTTGTTCAAGTTTGTTTCGAGATGAAAATTGAGAGTTGATACGAAGGATGATTAGATAGTTCTTGTCGCCGCGAGAGACGTGGTTGATGAGAGCCATTAGCTCAGTTGGTAGAGCAACTGACTTTTAATCAGTGGGTCGAAGGTTCGAGCCCTTCACGGCTCACCACTGTTTTACAAAATAATAAGTGCCCATAGCTCAGCTGGATAGAGCGTTTGACTACGAATCAAAAGGCCGGGAGTTCGAATCTCTCTGGGCACGCCATTTTTACCTGGGGGTATAGCTCAGTAGGTAGAGCGCATCCATGGTAAGGATGAGGTCATCGGTTCGATTCCGGTAAAAGGCACCATTTTACTTGGAGTTGTGGTGTAGTGGCCTAACATGCCCGCCTGTCACGCGGGAGACCGCGGGTTCGAATCCCGTCAGCTCCGCCACTTTATTTTGTAACTGAATATGGCTCGGTAGCTCAGTCGGTAGAGCAGAGGACTGAAAATCCTCGTGTCGGCGGTTCGATTCCGTCCCGAGCCACCAACGTATAGACCTGATCCTTGTGATCAGGTCTTTTTTTGTCAATTGATCTTAGTCTGTACCAGAGATTCTTTGAAAAATAGAGCTTGGGCAATTCGATGGATGAGCAGCCGCAGAATTTGTTTTCTTTTGTTCGAGACAGAGGGTGGAGGCAAACGACCGGGCATGATAAGATAACTCTTGTCGCCGCAAGAGATTCGCGGTGATGAAAAAAGAAGGAAGTTCCTATTGATTTTTAGTAGCGAACGTGTTATTCTGAAAAACGTCGCCGCTGAGCGACACCATCTTGATCCTTGAAAACTAAACGAGTGTTACAGAGATCTGATGCGAGTCAGAGATACAAACTTTTTCAACTTTTATTGAGAGTTTGATCCTGGCTCAGGACGAACGCTGGCGGCGTGCCTAATACATGCAAGTCGAGCGGACTGATTCGGAGCTTGCTCCGAAGAGGTTAGCGGCGGACGGGTGAGTAACACGTGGGCAACCTGCCCGACAGACTGGGATAACGCTTGGAAACGAGTGCTAATACCGGATAGGCTTTTCCTTCGCATGAGGGAGAAGAGAAAGAAGCTTTCGCTTCACTGTCGGATGGGCCCGCGGCGCATTAGCTAGTTGGTGAGGTAACGGCTCACCAAGGCGACGATGCGTAGCCGACCTGAGAGGGTGACCGGCCACACTGGGACTGAGACACGGCCCAGACTCCTACGGGAGGCAGCAGTAGGGAATCTTCCACAATGGGCGCAAGCCTGATGGAGCAACGCCGCGTGAATGATGAAGGCCTTCGGGTTGTAAAATTCTGTCTTCTGTGAAGAACAAGTGTGAGAAGAGAATGCTCACACCCTGACGGTAACAGAGGAGGAAGCCCCGGCTAACTACGTGCCAGCAGCCGCGGTAATACGTAGGGGGCAAGCGTTGTCCGGAATCACTGGGCGTAAAGCGCGCGCAGGCGGCCATTTGCGTCCGGGGTGAAAGCCCAAGGCTCAACCTTGGGATTGCCTTGGATACGGGATGGCTTGAGGATCGGAGAGGCAAGGGGAATTCCACGTGTAGCGGTGAAATGCGTAGAGATGTGGAGGAACACCTGTGGCGAAGGCGCCTTGCTGGCCGATTTCTGACGCTGAGGCGCGAAAGCGTGGGGAGCAAACAGGATTAGATACCCTGGTAGTCCACGCCGTAAACGATGAGTGCTAGGTGTTGGGGGTACCACCCTCAGTGCCGAAGCTAACGCATTAAGCACTCCGCCTGGGGAGTACGGTCGCAAGACTGAAACTCAAAGGAATTGACGGGGGCCCGCACAAGCAGTGGAGCATGTGGTTTAATTCGAAGCAACGCGAAGAACCTTACCAAGACTTGACATCCCGCTGACCGGTTTAGAGATAGACCTTCCCTTCGGGGCAGCGGTGACAGGTGGTGCATGGTTGTCGTCAGCTCGTGTCGTGAGATGTTGGGTTAAGTCCCGCAACGAGCGCAACCCCTAAATTGTGTTGCCATCATTTAGTTGGGCACTCACAATTGACTGCCGGTGACAAACCGGAGGAAGGCGGGGATGACGTCAAATCATCATGCCCCTTATGTCTTGGGCTACACACGTGCTACAATGGGCGGTACAAAGGGTTGCGATGCCGCGAGGCGGAGCCAATCCCAAAAAGCCGCTCACAGTTCGGATTGCAGGCTGCAACTCGCCTGCATGAAGCTGGAATTGCTAGTAATCGCGGATCAGCATGCCGCGGTGAATTCGTTCCCGGGCCTTGTACACACCGCCCGTCACACCATGGGAGTTGGCAACACCCGAAGCCGGTGAGGTAACCGCAAGGAGCCAGCCGTCTAAGGTGGGGTCGATGACTG
>NZ_CP021434.1:2010000-2012500 GCF_002162355.1 Tumebacillus avium
CGTCAGGATCGCCTGCGGGCACAACGTCAACATGGGCGAGGATGCCGATCTGCTCATCGCCTTGGCCATAGTTGATGGCGCCTGCGTAGCCTTCGAAGTTCTGAGTGAGAAAACCGTCGCGAACTGCTTTATCTAAAAGGAAATCGAGCGCTTGAGCGACGCCGGTTCCAAAGGGCTGTCCATCTGCGGCGGTCGTCATATCTTCGACGGAGTTGATGGAGAGGAAGTGGGTGAGATCTTTTAGGAAATCTTCACGGTGCTGCTCGGCCAGGTGTAGCCAGTTCATAGCTGCGACCTCCTTGGTGTGGTGTTGTAATCTATTTTACACGAATATTTACACAAATTCTCGAGGTCGATATACTTTGGGTATCTGCAGAAGAGAGGACTGGGTGCTGTGAATCCGTTTGTGTTTGCCTGCATCACACCGCATGGGTCGGAGATTATCGAAGAGTTGTCGCATCAGAATCCTGATTTGATGAGCGTGACCCGAGGGAGCATGGAGCAGTTGGGCCGCTATATGGTGGAAGCCGGCCCGGAGACGATTATTGTGTTGACACCGCACGGGGTGCGGATTGATGGCCAGTTTTGCGTGGCCGATTGTGAGCGCATTTACGGCGAAGTGGAAGATAACGGCGGCAAGGTGACGATGGAACGGGCGGTTGACCGGGAGTTGGCCAAGGCGATTGTACAGGAAGCAAAACAAGGGGGGCTGCCGGTTGGGGCAGTGAATTTTGCGACGGCTGCCGGGCCGTATTCGTGCCTGCCGATGGATTGGGGCGTCCTTGTCCCCTTGTGGTTTATGCCGGAAGTGCCGGTGGTCGTGGTCACGCCGACGCGGACGGTCGGGTTTGCTGAACATGTCAGACTGGGGGAAGCGGTCGCGCGGGCGGTGGCTGCTTCCGGGAAGCGTGTAGGTCTGATTGCCAGCTGTGACTGGTCACATGCGCATGATGAGAACGGGCCCTATGGATTCGACCCGGCGGCTGCCAAGCTCGATGCGGAAGTGGTGGAGCTGCTGAAGGAAAATCAGATCGAGCGCATGGCGGAATTTGCACCGGAGTTTATAGAAGCTGCAAAGCCGGATGGGATCTGGCAGGCGCTTGTTCTGGGTGGCGGCATTCCCAGTGCGGACCGTGACGTGGAGTTTTTGAGCTATGAGGTACCGACGTATTTTGGGTTGATGTGTGCGGCGTATCATCGCAAGTAAGAAGGAGAAAAAGCCTCGTTTGACGAGGCTTTTTCTGTTGTGGTGCGGATTTGTTTTGGTTTGTTTCACGCGTGAGATTGAGAGATGGGTTGGGGAATGATAAGATAGTCCTTGTCGCCGCGAGAGACTCGGTGATGGAAAAGAAAAAACTTCTTGTTGACTGGGATGCATAAGACATGCTATTCTAATCAACGTCGCCTCGGGCGATAACGATGGAAGCCCAACTAAGAACGCGACGTCCTGTCGCAACGTTGGACAATGTACATCGTGTACTTGATCCTTGAAAACTAAACGAGTGTTACAGAGATATGATTGCGAGTCAAGATACAAACTTTTTCAACTTTTATTGAGAGTTTGATCCTGGCTCAGGACGAACGCTGGCGGCGTGCCTAATACATGCAAGTCGAGCGGACTGATTCGGAGCTTGCTCCGAAGAGGTTAGCGGCGGACGGGTGAGTAACACGTGGGCAACCTGCCCGACAGACTGGGATAACGCTTGGAAACGAGTGCTAATACCGGATAGGCTTTTCCTTCGCATGAGGGAGAAGAGAAAGAAGCTTTCGCTTCACTGTCGGATGGGCCCGCGGCGCATTAGCTAGTTGGTGAGGTAATGGCTCACCAAGGCGACGATGCGTAGCCGACCTGAGAGGGTGACCGGCCACACTGGGACTGAGACACGGCCCAGACTCCTACGGGAGGCAGCAGTAGGGAATCTTCCACAATGGGCGCAAGCCTGATGGAGCAACGCCGCGTGAATGATGAAGGCCTTCGGGTTGTAAAATTCTGTCTTCTGTGAAGAACAAGTGTGAGAAGAGAATGCTCACACCCTGACGGTAACAGAGGAGGAAGCCCCGGCTAACTACGTGCCAGCAGCCGCGGTAATACGTAGGGGGCAAGCGTTGTCCGGAATCACTGGGCGTAAAGCGCGCGCAGGCGGCCATTTGCGTCCGGGGTGAAAGCCCAAGGCTCAACCTTGGGATTGCCTTGGATACGGGATGGCTTGAGGATCGGAGAGGCAAGGGGAATTCCACGTGTAGCGGTGAAATGCGTAGAGATGTGGAGGAACACCTGTGGCGAAGGCGCCTTGCTGGCCGATTTCTGACGCTGAGGCGCGAAAGCGTGGGGAGCAAACAGGATTAGATACCCTGGTAGTCCACGCCGTAAACGATGAGTGCTAGGTGTTGGGGGGTACCACCCTCAGTGCCGAAGCTAACGCATTAAGCACTCCGCCTGGGGAGTACGGTCGCAAGACTGAAACTCAAAGGAATTGACGGGGGCCCGCACAAGCAGTGG
>NZ_CP021434.1:2022500-2855000 GCF_002162355.1 Tumebacillus avium
TCCTTTATCTTGGAACAGCGCGAAGTATCTGCAGTCTTCAATGGCATCTCAACAACCGCTCTGTTTTTCGGCGTCATCGTCGCCTCACCGTTTATCGAACTTGTCGTGCGCAAGTACGGGGCGAAACGCACGATCCTCTACAGCACGGGACTGGCGATCATCATGACGCTGGCATTCCCGATCTGGGACAATCTCTACGCGTGGATCGTCTTCCGCGTGATCTTGGGGATCGCCCTCTCCGGCATCTTCGTCTCGACGGAGATCTGGCTGAACACCATCTTGACCGCAAACAACCGCGGGCGCATGTTCGCGTTTTATGGACTGGCCATCGCCATCGGGCTGATGATCGGCCCGCTTGGCATCAACCTGCTCAGCATCTCGCTGTGGGCGCCGTTTCTCGTCAGCGCGATCTGCTATGTCATTCCAATGCTGATCACCATCCGCATCCCGGATGAAGACTCCTGGCTCGCCGAAGCGGAGGAGGAAGAGGGCAGCGGCGTGAAACGCTGGTGGCGCATCTTCTGGCTCGCCCCGTTTGCGATGCTCGCGTCCCTCGTCTACGGCTATCTGGACGGCGCGCTGATCGGACAGTTCCCGATCTACGGCTCGCGTCTTGACATGCTGCCGGCAACGATTTCACTGACGCTCTCGGTCTTCGTCTTTGGATCGATCGTCTTTCAATTCCCGCTCGGCTGGCTATCCGACCTGTGGGGCCGCCGCCAGACGCTGTTGCTGGCTGCCGTCATCGGAATGGTAGGCTTCCTGCTCCTGCCGCTGGCGCAAAACAACACCTGGATGCTGATGACGATGTTTTTCCTCGTCGGCGGCGCACTTGGTTCTTTTTACTCGCTGGGGCTCGCGTATCTCGGGGACCTCTTGCACGGGAACAACCTTACCACCGGCAATGTCCTGTACACGATGCTGTACGGCGTCGGCTCGATCATGGGCCCGTCCTTTACCGGCGCGGCGATTCAGTACCTCGGCAAAGAATGGTTTGCCTGGTCGATCGCGGCGATGCTGCTGATCTACGCAGGGTATGGTTTATTTCACTCACAATCCATTAAGAGCAAGAGTTCATCGTTCACAACAACTGGCAATTGAATCTGAATTTTTGTTCAAAAATAGGACAAAGCGAGTCATTTATGGTAAGATACTTGTGTGGATTCGGTAATTAGAAATCGCGGAAACTTAATGCGATTTACAAAAAATACTAGGGCACTAAGACACGGAAGGGGCTAGGCATAAACATGAAAAAGGCAATTGCAGGCGCAGTGATCGGTGCAGCGGTCGTTGGCGGTATCTGGTTCTTTTCGAACACAGAAAGCAACGTGGCAACGGTAGGCAACACGAAGATCTCTGAGGAGCAGTTCTACTCCAAGCTGGAGCAGGCAGGCGGCAAAGACACCTTGAAGCGCATGATCGAAGAACAAGTCGTGCTCAACCAAGGCAAGTCGATGGGCCTGCTGGCAACCGATGCGGAGATCGACAAAGAGATCCAAACGATCATCGACGAGCGCTTTGAAAAAGACAAGGCGAAGCTGGAAGCAGCGCTGAAAGAAAGCAACATGACCCTCGATGACCTGAAAAAAGAAATGATGATCTCCGTTACCGCGAAGAAGATCGCGACCAAGGACATCACCGTTTCCGAAGAGGAAATCACCGAATACTATGAGCAAAACAAAGAAACCACCCTCGGCACTCCGGCCAAGGCAAAAGCGAAGCACATCCTGATCAAGGATGAAGGCAAAGCAAACGAGATCTACAAGCAGCTGCAAGCGAACCCGGCTGATTTCGAAAAGCTGGCGAAAGAGCATTCCGAAGACTCCTCCAAGGACCTCGGCGGCGACCTCGGCGAGTTCCCGAAAGGCACCATGGTTGCTGAGTTCGAAGCGGTCGTCTTCAACAAGGACGTCAAGCTGAACGAAGTGCAGAAGCCGGTCAAGACCGAGTTTGGCTACCACATCATCAAAGTTGAATCCCGCACCGATGCAGTGGTTCCGAAGCTCGAAGACGTGAAAGAAAAAGTGACCAACACGCTGAAAGAACAAAAAGCGAAGCCGTTCACCGATCTGATCAACGAATTGACTGCAAAAGAAGAGATCAAGATCAACAAAAAAGACTACGAAGGCATCATGGACCCGGCTCCGGCTACTGAAACTCCGGCAGAAGGCACTCCGGGAACCACTACCGAAGACGGTCACAACCACTAAGATGTCATCTCTATCGTTTCCACAAAAAGGCTTGGGCACTCGCTGCCCGGGTCTTTTTTTGTGCATTCAAACGCATGCGAAGTGCTACACTACATAGTAAGAGAGGGGTGCGCTCGCATGGACAATGTCACGCATGCTCTTCACGGTCTCGCCTTGTACGCATTGGCGGCGACCGACCCGGCCCTGGCACAGGACCCGACGGCGATGAGCGCTGTGCTGTGGGCCGCATCGCTTGGTTCGCAGGCGCCCGATTTTGATTTTGTGGTGCGGCTGTTCGGCGGAGATATCGCCTATCTGAAGCATCATCGCGGGATCACCCATTCGATCCCGGCCTGGCTGATCTGGCCGACGGTGCTGGCACTGGTGCTGTGGATCTTTTTCCCGGGGCATTTCGGCTTGCTCTGGTGGTGGAGTTTCCTTGGGGTGATCGTGCATGTCGGGATGGATTTGCTCACGACGTACGGCACGGTGGCATTCTGGCCGCTCTCCAAGCGCCGCTACGGATGGGACATTTTGATGATCGTCGATGTCGTGCTCTGGGCGTTTGGCGCCTTGGGGATCTACTTATGGTGGACGGGAGTGTCTCCTGAGCGCGTACTCTGGTATACAATTTTGCCCTCGGCAGTCTATCTGTTGCTGCGTGTTGCAGTACAGTTTTACCTGCGCAGCCAAGTGCGGCGCTTTTATGAAAAAACGGGTCTGAAAATCGGCCGCATTTCGGTGATCCCGTTCCTTGGGATGTTCCGTTGGAACCTGGTGGTGGAGAGCGCGGAAAAATATGAGCTGGGCACCGCGCATCTGCGCAAAGGAGTCTCGATCAAGAACTCCTACGAACGCAAAGGCGCAGAGCAGGCGCTTGCCGTTCTGGAGCAGTCGCAGGTGTATCAGGTGTTCCGCTGGTTTGCGCGCCATCTGTTCCTCGAAGTGAAAAAAGACGAGACGGGACAGATGCGGGCGGAGATGGCCGACCTGACGTTTGGCTTCAGCGACCGGCTGCCTTTGACCGCGCAGGTGACGCTCGATGCGGAAGGCAAAGTGCTCGAGGAGAAGCTGATCCGCAAACCTGACAAATTCCGCAAAAACGACAAAACAAACAAAAACCACGACGCCAAGTGACAGGTGTCGTGGTTTTGTGTTATTTCGTCGTTTCTAAAAATTCATGCAGCGCCTTGATGATGCCGCGCTCTTCGCCTTGCAGTTCATACAGGCGTTTCGCGAACATGATATATGGCACCGAGTCCTCTTGGAGCAGGAACGCTTGCGTATCCGGTGAGAATCGCGACAGGATACGGTCCGCTTCGGAGTACATGTCCTTGTCGATCGTGTCGTCATCGTGCAGGTAGTGCACCGGGATCTGCAAAGCGTTGGCCAGTTTGCGCACCACTTCCATCGAAGGCTTGGTGCGGGTGCCCCGCTCCAAAGATGAGATGTGGCTGATCGAGAGGCCGGAGCGCTGGGACAGCTCATTCAGCGTCCACTTTTTGCTCAAACGCATCTCGCGCAGTTTGGCTCCCAGCGTATAGATCGAGGATTGTTCCACAGTCGATTCCTCCTCATAAAATGCCGAGCGATTTTAGTAGTAAGTATAACATAGATAGAAGATGTTTGTGAACTAAATTTAAAACGGGATAGTACTTCAAGTAAGATTCGCTACTTTATGTACACATATATACTAAAATTGAACCAGAAATTGTAACTCGACAATCAATCGACACCTTTCGCTAAATTTATGCGCGGATAACCAGAGGCTTACATAGGACGAAAGGAGTATAACTCACAATTTCTTTAGGTCAAATTCACTATTTATCAATTGTAACGGTTGTAGAGGTATAGATTTTTGTAGTAAAGTGTAAATATCATTATATCAACTAATTCTAGCCGCAACTCAGGAGTCAGTTTACAGCTTACAAGAGACGGCAAAGATAAAAAAGGATCACCCGTACGTCGGGTGATCCACCGTTAGACTCGTTTGCGCGAAGCGATCATCTGGCGCAATTTGCGCGATCCGTCGCGGAGCAGTTCCAGGTCGTCCGTCTGATCGGCCAGTTCGCATTGGATCAGAGCGGCCGAGCAGGGGTCCCCTGCTTCGTGCAGGGCGTCCACCGCCTGCTGCATGTACGTTTTGTACCCGTCGGTATTCCCAGTCTGCAGATCGCAGCCGGCGAGGATGCGGTAGAGCCGGGAGCGGTCCCGCGGCTTGTGCAGCCCGGTCAGCGCTTCCAGCGCATGCTGGCGGGCGCTCTCCGGCTCTTGTTGCAACAGGGACAGGGAGGCGAGCCCTCCTTTGGCGCGGTGCAGCTCATCGTGCCCTGCGCTCTCTGCCAGCGTCATCGCCTGCAGGTAATGCTCCCGGGCGAGCTCGTACGCTTGCAGGCTGCTGTGGATCTCGCCCAGCAGGCGCGCCGCTGTGGCTTGCTGCTGCACGTCACCCACCGCTTGAAAATGGTTGTGGGCCGCTTCTGCAGACTCCAGAGCCTGCTCCAACTTGCCAAGCTCCGCCAGCGCCTGCGCGCGCAGGAATTTCATCGCTGCCAGACCGTCCGCATCGCGGAGGAAATCGAACACGAGCTCGGCCTGGCCGCACAGCAAGACGGTCTCGTTCTGCTCGACGCTCTCCATGTGGATCTGCGCCATCTCCATTAAAATACGGCCGACGCGGTCGAACAGCTGATGGCGGTAGGCGAGTTCCAGCGCTGTGGTGTAGACGCCGATGGCGCGCTGCAGTTGATCTTTCGTTTTGGCAAAATCGGCGAGGGCGCAGATCGCATCGACCTGGCGCGGGTAGCTTTTGGTCAAAATAAACAGCTTGTAGGCATCTGTCATCGCCGTTGTTGCACTGTCAAAACGTCCATTGTCGGCGAACACTTGCGCGATCTTATACTGGATCTCGGAGGTGTGCTGTTCATGGTCGGGCAGTTCGGCGGCCACCCAATACATGTCGTAGAGCAGGGTCAGGGCATCGTCCGTCTCACCGTGCGCGACCATCTCGTCAATGCGGGTGAACAGCACTCCGGCCGTTTTTGTAAAATCGGGGTAAAACAGCAGAACTTTCTCAGGCTGCAGCTGCAGAACTTGGCACAGATAAAGCACCGTGTCGATCGTGGGGTTGATCTTGCCTTTTTCAATGTTGTTGACAGCGGTGGGGGAAAGCGAGGAACCTGCCACGTCGCGCATCGTCAGACCGAGTGTGGTCCGGCGCTCGCGCAGCAAGTCCCCGAGAGTGACAGCACGATACTTGTCCATCCGGGACCCCCTTGGGCAATTGTAACTTTTTTCTAGTATATCAAGCAGGGTGAGCTGGTACAACTGTAAACCGACAGCACGTAAACTTCTTAAAAAGTTTGAAAATATCGGCTAAAATCGGAAAAGAATTGTGGTTACTTAGTTGACAGATTTTATATATTTCTTATAATGAAACTAAGTTGAACTAACGATAAATGATTACTCATCACATATATAATCCCGGTTTCTAAAAGTAAGTCAGGCGATAATACGGAGGAGACAGCTATGAAAGCCACTTTAGGACAGAAAATTCGTGAACTGAGAATTCGAAAAGGATTGACGCAAAGCGATCTGAGCGCAGGTTTGGTGACGCCGAGCATGATCTCCCAGATCGAATCGGACAAAGCCAACCCGTCGCACAACCTGCTGGCCGCGATCGCGGAGAAGCTGGATACGCCGATCGAGTACTTCCTGACCGACACCGAAACGCAAATGGAAAAAGTCAGCGTGTACAAGATTGCCAAGGCGCTGATGGCAACTCGTGAGTTTGACAAAGCGATCGAAATGCTGGTCGACTTGGAAGAGAACCCGTCCCCGCACGTGTCCTCGATCGACGTTGCGTACGATCTGGCGGTGTGCTACCTGAACACAGGCAAGCTGAACGATGCGACCGACCGCTTCGAAAGCGTTCTGGATTCTGCAGTGGCGCGCAACGACAACGGCATCCAACTGCTTGTGCTGAACAAACTGGGCGAACTCTCCTATATGGAGAAAAACTACCCGATCGCCATCCACTACTGGAAAAAGGCGTACGAGATGATCAAAAAAGGCCAGCTCGCGGAGCTGTACCTGCAGGCGAACATCATCAAGAACCTCGGCACCGTCTACTACAAGCTGGGCGAGTACAACGAGGCGCTGACGTTCTACCAGGAGTCCAACTCGCTGCTTACCGGCAGCAACCACTTCAAACAGATCGGCGACATCTACCTCGAACTGTCCTTCACCTACCGTGAGATGGGCGAGTTCGAAAAAGCTGCCGAGTACTCCCAATCGGCGCTGTCGATCTTCCAGTCGCTGAACAACATGAAGATGACGATCGACGTGAAGGCAAAATACGGCATCGTCAAAGGCGAGACCGGCAACATCGACGAAGCGATCTCCATCCTCACCCAATGCATGCGCGACTATGCGGACATCGGTTGCGAGACGGAAGTGGGCCAACTGCACAGCGACCTCGCCCGCATCCTGATCCAGGACAACCGCGTCGAGCAGGCGGCGGAGCACTGCGCATCTGCGCTCAAGTTCTTCCCGGAAGAAAACCTCGACCGCGCACACGTCTACCGCATGAGCGGCCAGATCGCCTCGGCGGGCAACCAGGCGGAAGACGCTGCTGAGTTCCTGCGCCAGGCGGTTACGATCTACCAGGACGTGCAGGCGTTTGGCGAACTGGTCAAGGCGTACTCGATCCTCGGCGATATCTACAAAGCAAAAGGCGACTTCAAAGAAGCGATGGAGTGCCTCGAAAAAATGAACGAAGCGATGGAAGAAAACCTCCGCGAACGCAAGATCGTGATTTAATTGCATCGAAAACATAGAAAAAGACCGGGCTCTCTAGCCCGGTCTTTTTTGCGTGTGGAACAGGGAGCGTCCGATCTTGGACAGCCCAAAGCCCAGTGAAACGGCAAGCACGCCGCCCCCGGCCAAGGAGAGGACCGAGACCAGCCGGTAGCCCGAGTCTTCCACGTCGTTCAGATAAAAACGCGCGATCACAAACAAGGCGAGAAACACGCCAAGTGCCAGTTCGTGCCATTTCCAGCGTGAAGCAAACAGCAGGCCGTAGCAGACCAGCCAGACCGGCGTGAACAGAATCAGAAACACCATAAACCAAAAGTGATAATAGAGTTGGAAGGCGATCATGCCTACAAGCGCATACGTCATCACGACGACGGTGCATAAGAGCCCGGAGAGCAGGCTCTGCCGCCAGACCGGGTGTTTCAGAAACCGGCGCCATGGAGCGCCACGGTTGTTTTTAAATGCAGGTGGCAAGCCGGACTGTGCGCCGCCCGGCGGTTTGGACAAGTTCATGAATAGAAGTCTCCTCAAGAGTAGTTGTATTCAAGTGTGGGCGAACGGCAGATGATTTATACCGCACTCTTTAGAACTACTCGAAAAATCACGAAACATGATACGAAATGAAAATTTCGGAATGTTTTTGGCGCAAATCTATATATCTAAAACGAGAGGCTGTGAGAGATTCGTTTGCGAAAAATAGAGGAGGTTTAGACTACATGGTCAAAATGATAGCATTGTACAAACATCCTGAAGATTTGGATGCCTTTAACTCCCACTACTTTGGCACACATTTGGAACTGAACGGGAAGACGCCGGGTCTTTTGCGCACCGAGGTGTCGAAGTTTTTCGACCTGCGCGGGGGCGAGACGGAACATTATTTGATGTGCGAGATGTATTTTGAGAGTCTCGACACGCTGAAAGCGTCGTTTAAAACGCCGGAGAGCAAGGAAGCGGGCGCAGACCTGCAGTCGTTTGCCGGCGGGCTCGTGACGTTCTCGTTTGCTGAAGTGGTGGACTAACTTATTTTGAAAGGGAGTCTCTCACATGTACGAAACGATTTTGTATGCTTTGGAAAACGGAGTTTTAACCCTTACACTCAACCGCCCGCAGGTGATGAATGCCTACAACCAGCAGATGGGCGATGAATTGTATGATGCGCTGAAGAAAGCGGAGCAGGATGACAACGTGCGCGTGATCGTGCTGACCGGAACCGGGCGGGCGTTTTGCTCGGGGCAGGATTTAAGCGACGGGTCTGAATTTAACAATGCCGATCTGTCCAACGCGGTGCGCGAGCGCTACAACCCGCTGATCGTGCGCATGCAGACGATGCGCAAGCCGATCATCGCGGCGGTCAACGGCGCAGCAGCAGGCGCGGGCGCGGCGTTTGCCATGGCGGCCGACTTGCGCATCGCCTCCGACAAAGCAAAATTCACGATCGCGTTCTGCAAAATCGGCCTCGTGCCAGATTCGGGCGCGAGCTATTTCCTGCCGCGCTTGATCGGCGTTGGCAAGGCGATGGAACTGGCGCTGACCGGCGACGTGATCACCGCCGCCGATGCGGAGCGTCTTGGACTGGTCAATAAAGTGGTGCCGGCCGAAGAGCTGGACACGGCAGTACGCGAATTTGCGGGCAAGATCGCCCAAGGGCCGACCTACGCGCTGGGCCTGACCAAGCGCTCGATCTACCAAGGCTCGGAAAACGATCTGTTCACCGCGCTGGAAACGGAAGCGCAGTATCAAGGAATGGCCGGGCGGAGCGAAGATTTCCGCGAAGGGGTGCAGGCATTTTTGGAGAAGCGCGCGCCGGAGTTTAAGGGGCGCTAGTTCTTTCGTCTGCAGGGGCTGACCCGGTCAACTCTGACAGGGAGGTTGCTAACGAATGGCTTTGTCCGAATTGGAAAAAGAGCAGCGGTTGCTGGAGAAGATTGCCCGCGGGGAAACGATCGAGTCGCCAGAGGAGATGACCGAGGAGTATCGGGAGCACCTGATTCACCTCATGCTGATGCAGGCCGACTCGGAAGTGGCCGGCGCGTTTGGCTATGTCCCGTGGATCATGAAAGCGCCGACGACGGCAGAGATGCTGTCGGTGGCGACGATCACCAAGGATGAAGTGCGCCACGGGCGCGTGATGTATAAGCTCCTGCAGGAGCTTGGCGTCGATGTCGATTCGCGCCTGAAAGAGTTCGACTTCACGCTGCGCGTCGGCGAAGAGGTGGAGTTGGGCGCGACCCGGGCGGCGCAAGATGACCGGGTGAACATTTTCTACTATCCGATCAATACGTGGTATGACTTTATCATGTTCAACGTATTGATGGACCGTGGCGCCGGGCACCAGCTGGAGGACTCGGAAGAGTCGTCCTACGGCCCGTGGCGCCGGGTGATGGAAGGGATCATGAAGGAAGAGCTGATGCACGTGGCGCACGGCGATTCCTGGCTGGTGCGTCTGGGCAAAGACCCGGAGCACCGCGAAGCGACGCAAGAGGCGCTCGACCGCTGGTTCCCGCGGGTGATGAATATTTTTGGTAAACCGAATTCGAGACGCAACCAAGTGTACCGCAAGCTGGGCCTGAAAAAGCGCGACAACCACGAAGTGCGCCTCGCCTTCCAGGAAGATGTGCGCAAAGTGGTCGAGCGCGCCGGGCTGCGCATGCCGGCGTGGACGCCCGACTGGGATAAGCTGCAAGAGGACGCGACGATCACCGGGTAACTTTTGATGAAGATGTGTGAAGAGGAGATACCGCAGAAGAGGTATCTCCTTCTTACTGAACCGGAGGTGTCTTTTGTGATTCATAAAGGGCTGACTGTAGGCGAAGTGGTGCACAAATACCCGGAGGCGATCGAGGTGTTCGACAAGCATGAGCTGACCTTTTGCGCCGGGTGCTATGTCACCTTGTTCTCCGAGTTGGAAAAAGCGGCCGGGTATGCGGCGGTAAAAGATCTGGATGAGATGATCTGCGACCTGAAAGCGCTCGTCGAGCGGCTGGAACGGGTGCGCGGTTAGGGAGGCTGGCTGCAGGATGAACGTGTTGGAGCAGCCGGTCGGCGTTATCGGCGCGGGCACGATGGGCATCGGGATCGCCCAGGCGGCGGCGCAGGCCGGGTATGAGGTGTTGTTGTACGATCTGAGCGAAGAGGTGCTGATCGCTTCCCTCGGCGGCCTGCGCGGACGGCTGGAGAAGCGGGAGCAAGCAGGCAAACTGCCGCCCGGCACCGGGGCCGGGGTGGTGAGCCGCATCCGTCCGGTGACCCGCTTGGAGCTGCTGGCCGAAACGGCGCTGGTGATCGAAGCAGCTCCGGAGAAGCTGGAGGTAAAACAGGACTTGTTCGCCAAGCTGGAAGCGGTGGTGTCGCCGACGTGCATTTTGGCGTCAAACACGTCGTCGCTGCCGATCACGGCGCTGGCCGGCAAGCTGAAGCGGCCGGAGCGGGTGGTCGGGCTGCATTTTTTCAATCCGGTGCCATTGATGCAGCTGGTGGAAGTGATTCAAGGGCTGCGGACGGAGGAGCGTGCGGTGTATCTGGCGCGCAGCTTTGCCGAGTCGCTGGGGAAGACGACGGTGCTGTGCAAGGACACGCCGGGTTTTCTGGTCAACCGGGTGGCGCGGCCGTTTTACGGGGAGGCGCTGCGCTTGCTGCAGGAAGGCGTGGCCGATGTGGAGACGATCGACCGGCTGGCCCGCGACGGGGGACGATTCCGGATGGGGCCGTTTCAGCTGATGGATCTGATCGGGATCGACGTCAATCTGGCGGTGAGCGAAAGCGTGTACCGGGCGATGTATGAGGAGCCGCGCTACCGTCCGCACCCGCTGCAGGCCCGTCTGGTGCAAGCCGGGACTTTGGGCCGGAAGACGGGAAGGGGGTTCTACCGCTATGACGAATAGCCGTGTGCTGGTGCTGGGAGATGGGATCATTGCCCGTGAAATGGCTCGGGAACTGGCCGATTCGGGGCAGTTGGTGACGTCGTTTGTGGCGGACGGGCCGCTTTTTGTCTGGAAGGGGGACGGGCTGCACGCGGTGCGCGAGCTGATGCAGACGGTCGAGGTAAGGACGTTTGATGCGGTCGTGCTCGCCTTTGCGTCGGAACGCGAGACCATGCGGGAGATCGTGCGTGAAGTGGAGCGGCGGATGGCGTCCGATGCCCTGTTGCTGATCGCAGCACTTGGGCAGTCGGTCACAGAAGCGGCGTCGTGGTGCGCAGCGCCGGAGCGGGTGGCCGGATACGGATATGTGCCGCCGCTGGCCGGGGTGACCTGTGTGGAGGCGGCAAGCGGGCTGCTGACCTCGGCGGAGACGGCGGAGCGGGCGAGCCAGTTTTTGCAGCAGGGGCTGGGCCGGGAAGCGGTCTGGGTCAAGGACAGCGCCGGGCTGGTCATGCCGCGCGTGGTGGCGATGGTGATCAACGAAGCGGCGTACGCGCTGATGGAAGGGATCGCCGGGGCGGAAGATCTGGACACGGCGATGCGGCTTGGCACCAACTATCCGTTTGGCCCGCTGGAATGGGCCGATCAGATCGGCGTGGAGCAGGTCGTCGCCATCCTGCAAGGGGTGTTTGACGAGCAGGGCGATGACCGCTACCGACCCGCACCGCTCTTGCAGCGGAAAGCGCGGGCAGGACAGCGTTTTTATCCGGAACGGGAGGAGGCGGGAGATGATGCGGATGCGCGAGGCGGTCATTATTGATGCGGTGAGGACGCCGATTGGGCGTTATGGCGGCGCTTTGAAAGAGGTGCGGCCGGACGATCTGGCGGCCGGGGCGATCCGGGCGCTGGTGGAGCGGACGGGGATCGACCCGCTTTTGGTGGACGATGTGATTCTTGGCTGTGCGAACCAGGCCGGAGAGGACAACCGCAACGTGGCGCGGATGGCCGGGCTCTTGGCCGGGCTGCCGGTCAGCGTGCCGGGCGTGACGGTCAACCGGCTCTGCGCGTCGGGGCTGGAAGCGGTCAACGGCGCGGCACGGGCGATTTTGGCCGGGGAAGCGGACGTGGTGATCGCAGGCGGGGTGGAGTCGATGACCCGGGCGCCTTTTGTGATCGGCAAGTCGGAAGGGGCGTTCGCACGCGACGTGCAGGTGTTCGACACGACGATCGGCTGGCGGTTCACCAACCCGCGTCTGGGCGAGCTCCACCACCCGTACGCGATGGGCGAGACGGCCGAAAATGTGGCGGAGCGCTGGAATGTATCGCGCGAGGAGCAGGATGCGTTTGCCCTGCTCAGCCAGCACCGGGCGGCAGCGGCGATCGAGGCCGGCGTGTTTGCCGACGAGATCGTGCCTGTCGAAGTGCCGCAGAAGAAAGGCTTACCATTGCGCATCGAGCGCGATGAGCATCCCCGCGCCGACACGACGATGGAAAAGCTGACCAAACTGCGCCCGGCCTTTCGCGAAGGAGGTACAGTGACGGCGGGCAACTCGTCGGGCGTCAATGACGGCGCGGCTGCTGTGCTGGTCATGTCTCGGGAGAGGGCGGAGCAGTTGGGCCTGACGCCGTTGGCACGCTATGTGGTGTCGGCGGCGGCAGGCGTCGATCCAGCCGTGATGGGTGTCGGGCCGGTGCCTGCTGTGCAAAAAGCGCTCCGGGCGGCCGGGCTGACCCCGGAGCAGATCGATCTGTTTGAGATCAATGAGGCGTTTGCCGCGCAGGTGCTGGCGTCGGTCCGGGAACTGGGCATCCCGCTGGAAAAAGTGAACCCGAACGGCGGCGGCATCGCGCTGGGGCATCCGCTTGGCGCGACCGGGGCGCGGATGGTGGCGACGCTGTTGCACCAGATGAAGCGCCAAGGGCACCGCTACGGCGTGACGACGATGTGCGTTGGGGTCGGGCAAGGCGTGGCGACCGTGTTTGAACGGATCTAAGGGGGCGGGGTCAATGGCAGAACACTATTCGATGATCATCAACGGGGAAGCGGTGGACACGGGCGAGACGTTTGCCGTACAAAATCCGGCGACGGGGGAAAAGATTGCGACGGTGGCACAGGCGTCACTGGCGGACGTCGACCGGGCGGTCGAAGCGGCCCGGGCAGCTTTTCATGGAGTTTGGAAAAAAACAGCTCCGGCCAAGCGCACGCGGCTCTTGATGAAAGTGGCGGAGATCATGCGCGAGAAAATGCGCGAACTGGTGGCGCTGGAAGTGCTGAACACCGGCAAAGCGGTATCCGGCGTGATCGGCGAAGTGCATCAGGCGATCGAAGACTTTGAGTTTTACGCCGGGGCGACGACAAAGATCTACGGGCAGACCTATCCGGCCGCGCCGTTTGTGCTGAACTATACGCTGAAGGAGCCGGTCGGGGTCTGTGCGCAGATCATCCCGTGGAACTATCCGCTGATGATGGCCGCGTGGAAGATCGCACCGGCGCTGGCGGCCGGCTGCACGGTGGTGCTGAAGCCGGCATCGCTTACGCCGCTGACGGCGGTGAAGCTGGTCGAGATCTGCCACGAAGCGGGGATTCCGCCGGGCGTCGTCAACCTCGTCACCGGGCCGGGCGCAAGTGTTGGCGCGTATTTGGCGGAGCATCCGGGCGTGGACAAAGTCGCGTTTACCGGCGAGACGGAAACGGGTAAATCGATCCTCGCCGGTGCGGCCAAAACGATCAAAAAAGCGACGATGGAGCTCGGCGGCAAGTCGCCAAACATCGTGTTCCCCGACGCCGACCTCGAAGATGCGGTGAACGGGTCGATCTGGGCGGTCTTCACCTCGACCGGGCAGACCTGCGAGGCGCGGTCGCGCTTGTTCGTGCATGAAGACGTGTATGACGAGTTCGTTGCGAAGTTTGTGGAGCGCACGAAATCCCTGCGCATCGGCGACCCGGCCGACAAGACGATGCATGTCGGCTCGCTGATCTCCCGCAAGCAGTGGGAGACGGTCGATTCCTATGTCAAAATCGGGCTTGGTGAAGGCGCGGAACTGCTCTGCGGCGGCGCGCGTCCGGAAGGGCTGGAGGAGGAGTTTGCCGACGGGCATTTTTATCTGCCGACGGTGCTCGCGAATGTGCACAACAAGATGCGGGTGGCGCAGGAGGAAATTTTCGGACCGGTCGTGGTGATCATCAAATACTCGACGGAGCGTGAAGTTGTTGAGTTGGCCAACGACACGATCTACGGGCTGGCAGCGACTTTGTGGACGAAAGACACCGCACGGGCGCACCGCGTGGCCGGGCAGTTGCAGACGGGGATCGTGACGGTAAACCATCCGTACACGGCATTCCCGGGCACTCCGTTTGGCGGAAGCAAGCAGACTGGATTTGGACGGGAGCTGGCGTTTGAGACGCTGAATCTGTACACGGAGACCAAGTCGGTTTTGGTGTACACGAGCGACAAGCCGGTCAATCCGTTTGGGCTGTAAGATCGAAGAAGGGCCGTCCATGCCGGACGGTTCTTTTTGTATTCTAGCAGTAATAGGATGTAGAAGAGGGAGAGAGTGGGACAAGGGGGCGTGTGTGATGGGAATTTTTGATGAGATGGCCAAGTATGGGCATGAGCAGATTCATTTCCTTCAACATAAAGGCACGGGGCTGAAAGGCATCGTGGCGATTCACGACACGACGATGGGGCCGGCGCTGGGCGGATGCCGGATGCGGCCGTATGAGTCGGAGGAAGATGCTTTGTTTGATGTGCTGCGGTTGTCCAGAGGCATGACGTACAAGTGCGGCGTGGTGGATGTGGACAACGGCGGCGGCAAAGCGGTCTTGATCGGCGATCCCAACCTCGACAAATCGCCGGAGCTGTTCCGCGTTTTCGGGCGTTATGTGGAGAGTCTGGGCGGGCGTTTTTACACGGGGACCGATATGGGCACAACGCCGCAGGATTTTGTGCATTCGCAGCGGGAGTCGTCCAGTTTTGTCGGGCTGCCGGTGGAGTATGGCGGCTCGGGCAACACGGCACTGCCGACAGCGCTGGGCGTGTTTGAAGCGATCAAGGCGACCGCGCAATGGCTGTGGGGGAACACGGAGCTGAGCGGCAGGCGTTTTGCGGTGCAGGGTGTGGGCAAAGTCGGGTCGCTGGTCGTGCAGCATCTCGTAGAAGCGGGCGGGACGGTGTATGTGACCGACGTGTACCCGCCTTATCTGGAGGCGGTGGCGGAAGCGACACCTAAGGAGCAGTTGCTTGGTGTGGTCCGGCCGGAGGAGATCTACGGGCTGGATGTCGATGTGTTTGTGCCGTGTGCGCTGGGGGCGATCTTGAATGATGACACGATCGCAGAGCTGCGCTGTGCGGCGGTGGTCGGGTCGGCGAACAATCAATTGCTCGACATGGAACGGCACGGCGCGATGCTGGCGGAGCGCGGGATTTTATATGCGCCCGACTATCTGGCGAACGCGGGCGGGCTGATTCAGGTCGCCGATGAGCTGAAAGGCTATGTGCCGGAGCGGGTCTTGGCGAAGACGAAAGGGATCTTTGAGATGCTGCTGCAAGTGTATAAGCTTTCGTCTGAGCAGGAGATTCCAACCTGGCTGGCGGCGGATCGATTGGTGGAGCAGCGGATTGAAAAGGTGAGAGATCTGAAGTCGGTGCGGGTGTAGGAAATCGAAGAGTAAAAAAGTACCCTGCTTGTCCCGATGCTGTGCGCGGCAAAGCAGGGTATTTGTGCTGGAAAATTATCGTGCGGAAGAAGTGGAGAAAAAGCCAATTGGGAGATGCGAAGGAGTTCGCGGCGTACACGCGGGGTGTATCCGGCTTTTTTTGACGGCGAAGGCTTTAGTCTTGGAGGGGTCCGTGCATTTCGTTGTTCAGTTTGCCCATCTGAAGCCTAAGGTGATAGACGTCCATTCTGTTCTTGTAGGACTGGTGTCTGAGATAGGTGTAATCGGTTTTCAGATCGGCGATCTGTTCGTGGATGATCCGGATGTCATCCTTCGTCGCCATCTCTTCACGGAGTTCAGCCAGCTCTTTTTTTGTGGCCATCTCTTCGCGGAGCTCAGCCAGTTCTTCTTTGGTTGCCATCGTCTCGCGAAGATCTTCGACCTGTTGGGTCAGCCCTTTCATCTGTGCGCCTAACATTTCATAATTGGCCATCAGAGCTTTCATCATGCCGCGCATTTCGTCCATGAAGTTTTGCGTCACTTCCATCTTGCACACGCTCCTTTTGTTATGTCAGGTCCCCCCCTGCAGGTATAGACTAGCATGAGAGTTACGCTGTAAACAACAATAAATTTGCACAAATGTGTAACGAGGGGCTTTTATCGAATTGTAGAGAGATTTTTGCAGAACTTTTCGCATATATAGGGAACGAAGGGGGGACAAGTTGATGAACCGGATTGATCAATGTCAGGCAACAGGGAAATCGCTTTCGCCTGAGCTGTTAACGGAAATGTACAAGTGGATGATCACCGTCCGCCATTTTGACCGCCGCGCGGTGCACTTGCAGCGCTCGGGACGGATCGGCACCTATGCGCCGCTGGAGGGGCAGGAGGCGGCGCAGGTCGGGTGCGGTTTTGCTTTGGAAAAACGGGACTGGCTGTTCCCGACCTACCGCGAGCACGGCGTGTCGATGGTGCACGGCCTGCCGATGGCGACGATCTTCCTCTACTGGAACGGCCGCCCCGAAGGCTGCATCTCGCCCCAAGGCGTCAACATCTTCCCGATCGCCGTGCCGATCGCCACGCAGCTCCCGCACGCCGTCGGCGCCGCCTGGGCTGCCAAACTGCGCGGCGAAGACACCGTCACCGTCGGCTTCCTCGGCGACGGGGCGACGTCAGAAGGGGATTTTCATGAAGCGATGAACTTTGCAGGCGTCTTCCAACTGCCTGTGATCTTTTTCTGCCAAAACAACGGCTACGCGATCTCCGTTCCGCTGTCCAAACAGACGGCCACCGAAACGATCGCCGAAAAAGCGGCCGCGTATGGCGTCGAAGGCATCCGCGTGGACGGCAACGACATCATCGCCGTCTACGAAGCGGTCAAACTTGCAGCCGACAAAGCCCGCAGCGGCGGCGGTCCGACCCTGATCGAAGCGGTCACCTACCGCTACGGCTCGCACACCACCGCCGATGACCACACCCGCTACCGGGATGGGGCGGAAGTGGAAGCATGGCGGGAAAAAGACGGGATCGAGCGCCTGAAACATACCTTGCTCGACCTCGGCGTCTGGTCGGAAGAACAGGATGCCGCCGCCTGGAAACAAGCGGACGAAACGGTGCAGCGTGCGATCGACGAAATGCTCGCCGCCCCGCCGGTCGATCACAACCGCATCTTTGACTTCGCTTATGAAACGCTGCCCCGGCACCTGCAGGAACAGCGCGAGGAGATGCGGACTTTGTACGGAAACGGAGGCGGCAAGTGATGGCAAAACTCAATCTGATCCAAGCGATCACCGACGGCCTGCGCGTCGCTTTGCGCGATGACCCGCGCGTGCTGGTGCTCGGCGAAGACGTTGGCGTCAACGGCGGCGTGTTCCGGGCGACAGAAGGCCTGCAGGCGGAGTTCGGCAGCGACCGCGTCGTCGATACGCCGCTGGCCGAAGCGGGCATCATCGGCGCGTCGGTCGGACTGGCTGTCAACGGGATGCGGCCGGTGCCCGAACTGCAATTTGCCGGCTTTATCTATCCGGCGGTCGAGCAGATCGTCTGCCACGTATCACGGGTGCGGATGCGCTCACAAGGGCGGTTTTCCTGCCCGATGGTGATCCGCGCACCGTATGGCGGGGGCATTCGCGCACCAGAATTGCACGGGGACAGCCCGGAGGCTTTTTTCGTGCACCAGCCAGGGCTGAAAGTGGTCTGCCCGTCCACACCGTACGATGCAAAAGGCTTGCTGCTCGCGGCGCTGGAAGAAGGCGACCCGGTGATTTTTTTCGAGCCGATGCGCATCTACCGCGCGTTTAAGGAAGAGGTGCCGGAGGGGCATTACACCGTGCCGATCGGCAAGGCGAGCGTGGTGCGCGAAGGCACCCAGCTCTCCTTGTTCGCATGGGGCACGATGCTGCGCGTGTCGCTGGAAGCGGCGGAGCTGGCCAAGGAGCAGGGCTGGGATGTGGAAGTGGTCGATCTGCGCACGTTGTCGCCGCTCGACCGGGACACCATTTTGTCGTCCGTGGAAAAAACGGGCCGGGCGCTCGTCGTGCATGAAGCGCCAAAGACGGCAGGACTCGGCGCGGAGATCGTGGCGCTGATCAACGAAGGGGCTTTGCTGTCGCTGGAAGCTCCCGTCGGCCGCGTCGGGGGATATGATGCGCCGCAGCCGCTTTTTTCGCTGGAAGATCTGTATGCGCCCGATGCCAAGCGGATTTTGCATGGCATTGCCGGCGTGATGAACTTTTAACAGGAGGGACGTTCGATGACCGTTGCATTCAAGCTTCCCGACGTCGGCGAAGGCATCCACGAAGCGGAGGTCGTGCGCTGGCTGGTGCAGGAAGGCGATGTTGTGCGCGAGTTCGACCCGCTGGTGGAAGTGCAGACCGACAAAGCGTTGGTCGAGCTGCCCTCTCCGGCGTCCGGATGCGTGCAGGAGATCAAAGCGAAAGAAGGCGAGCTGGCTCGCGTCGGCGAGGTGCTGGTGGTGATCGGGGAGAAACAAGAGTCCGTACCGGCCGCTAAGCGGGTGCTCGCCACGCCGTCCACGCGCAAGTTCGCCCGCGATCAGGGCGTGGACATCGCCCAAGTGACCGGCACCGGCCCGGCTGGGCGCGTGACGAAAGAGGACGTGCAGGCTTTTCTACATACAAAAGAAAATACAGTTGCGCCTGCCGCGACGCAAGTATCCAACACCGCGAACAGCCCGGCACCATCATCTACCGTACTTGCCACTGCACCGACCAACACATCCGCCAACTCACCTACTACTGCACCCACCACCACACAGACCTCTGCACCTACTACTGCATCCACCACCCGCATTCCGCTGCGCGGCCTGCGCCGCACCATCGCCGACCGCATGGCCAAGTCGGCGTTCACCGCGCCGCACGTCACGGCGGTCGACGAAGTGGACATGACCGAGCTGGTCGCCTATCGCGCCCATGCCAATGAACTGCTCGCACCAACTCGCCAAAAGATCACCTATCTGCCCTTCATCCTCAAAGCCCTGACTACAGCCCTCAAGTCGCACCCGCACCTCAACGCCCACATGGATGACGCAGCTGGCGAGATCGTCCTGCACAGCGATTACCACATCGGCATCGCCGTCGACACCGAAGACGGCCTGATGGTGCCGGTGATCAAACACGCCGACCGCCGCTCCCTGCTCGACCTCGCCGCGGCTGCTAAAACGCTGACCGATCAGGCCAAAACCCGCACCCTCGCCCTCGACGACATGCGCGGCGGCACGTTCACCATCTCCAACATGGGCCCGATCGGCGGCCTGTTCGCCACCCCGATCCTCAACTACCCGGAAGTGGCGATCTTAGGCATCCACGCCATGCAGGACCGGCCGGTCGTGCGTGGCGGCGAGATCGTCATCCGCACGATGATGAACCTCTCGCTCTCCTTCGACCACCGCGTCATCGACGGTGCCGAAGCGGTGCGCTTTACCAACAAGATCAAGCAGCTTCTGGAAACGCCCCAGCGGCTGTTCCTCGAAATGAGCTAAGGAGGTGCCTCCATGGTCGTAGGAGACATCGCGCAAGAAGTCCAAGTCGCCGTCATCGGCGGCGGCCCCGGCGGCTACGTGGCTGCGATCCGCGCCGCCCAGCTCGGCAAAGAAGTCGTGCTCGTGGAAAAAGCAGACCTGGGCGGCGTCTGCCTCAACGTCGGCTGCATCCCGTCCAAAGCGCTGATCCACGCCGCCAACACCGCCGCCGGATTCGCCCACGCATCCGAGATGGGCCTGCACACCGCCGCCCCCGAGCTCGACATGCCCAAGCTCCAAACTTGGAAAAACGGCATCGTCCAAAAACTCACCGGCGGCGTCTCCACCCTGCTCAAGCAAAACGGGGTCACCGTCACGAAAGGCTCCGCACTGTTCATGACCGATGACCGCATCGCTGTGGAGACGGCATCGGGCATGGAGTACTACCGCTTCGACCAGGCGATCATCGCCGCCGGCTCGCGTCCGCTCCAACTGCCCAGCCTGCCTTTTGACGGCGAGCACATCCTGTCGTCGACCGAGGCGCTGCAACTGACCGAACTGCCTCGCGAACTGCTGGTCATCGGCGGCGGCTACATCGGGCTGGAGCTTGGCACCGCGTTTGCCAAACTGGGCACCCGCGTCACCATCGCGGAGATGGCATCCGACCTCCTGCCTGGCATCGACCCCGCTCTCGTGCGGATCGTGAAAAAAAATCTCCGGCGCTTAGGCGTCACGTTGCTCACCGAAACGGAAGCCCGTGCCCATGCGATTGAAAACGGCCGCGTGCAAGTCACCTTGCGCGAAAAAGGGGCGGACAAAACCATCACCGCCGACAAAGTGCTCGTCACCGTTGGCCGCCGCCCCAACACCGAAGGGCTCGACCTCGACCGTGCGGGTCTGCATCCAGATGAAAAAGGGTTCTTGCCCACTGACGGGCAAGGCCGGACCGCCAACCCCAACATCTTCGCCATCGGCGACATCACCCACGGCCCGATGCTCGCCCACAAAGCCAGCAAAGAAGGCATCATCGCTGCCGAAGCGATCGCAGGTCTGAACAGCCAAAAAGACATGGCCTGCCTGCCCGCCGTCATCTTCACCGACCCGGAGATCGCCGTCTGTGGCCTGACCGAAGCGGAAGCGCGGGAGCAGGGATATGCCGTCAAAACCGGCCAGTTCCCGTTCGCCGTCAACGGCCGCGCCTTAACCACCGGCGCAGGCGACGGCTACTGCCGCATCGTGGCGGACGGGGACAGCGGCGTCGTGCTTGGCGTCCACATCGTCGGCCCCGAAGCGTCCTCCCTGATCGGCGAAGCGGCGCTCGCCATCGAGATGGGCGCCACCCTCGAAGATCTGCACCTGACCGTCCATCCGCATCCGACCCTGACCGAAGTCCTGATGGAAGCGGCAGCCGACGCCGACGGAGCAGCGATTCACCTCGCCAAACGCAAATAAAAAGCATCTGTCTCTTTTAGGAGACAGATGCTTTTTTCAACACCTTCCACTGGCTCACCGCAACCAAAGCGGCCACGCCGACCAGCCCGGCGGCGAGCAGATAGACAAATCGCACCCCCACCGCATCGGTGAGCAGACTCATCATCAGCGATGACAAGGCAAATCCCGTATAAAACACAGTCAGCTTCACCGAAAACACTTTCGGCAGCAGGCGGGCTTCAACCTGCGTTTGAAACAGGGTCTGCTGCACCACGCCTTTCAACTGATGGGGCAGCCCCATTAACAGGCAGATCCCCAGCGCCAGCCACGCCGTGCTGTTCAAGGCGAACCCGACATTGAGCAGGGCATAGATGACCGAGCCCGCGATCAGCAACACGCCCATGCGCGCTTCGACCCATTTGGAAAACGCCGTGACCAGCATCCCGCCAAGCAGCATGCCTGCCATGTACCCGGCGTTCAAAAAGCCAAACCACTGCGCCCCTTGCCCCAAGGCCTCCTGCACAAACACCATCACCACCGCGCCGATCCACACGCCTTCCGCAAGCACTTCCAGCGCGTCCATCACGATCACCAAACGGAGCAGCGGCGAGCGCCAGACGGTGACCCAGCCTTCTTTGACCGACTCCAGCCCCGACTTTTTAGGTTCCTCGGCGTCCTCGTGCTCCGCCTGCAGCGGATCGCGCACACCAAACATCAGCAAGGCGGCCAGCGCATGCAGCCCAAAGCACAGCCACAAGCTGAGCGTTCCCCCAGCCGCGACAAACAGCACCCCGCCCAGCGCCCAGCCGGCCAATTGCACGGTCTGGTCGGTCGAGGCCAGCATGCCGTTGACTTTCACCAGCCGCTCCGTGTCGACCAAGCGCGGCACCATCGCGTTGCGCGCCGGGTTCGCCGCCGAATCAAGCCACGAAAACAGCGCCATCAGCACATACAGGAGCGGCAGCCAGCCCTCATGCAAAAACAGATCAAGATTGACCACCAGCAAAACATACAACAGCGTCTTCCCGAGCTGCGTGCTCCAGAGCAGCACGTCCAGCCGAAAGCGATCGATCAAAAGCGGCGCGGTGAATCCGCCGATCAGCTGCGTGCTCATCGTTACGATCGGCACCAGCGCAGTCAGCATCGCCGACCCGGTCGCACCGTAGATCAAGGCGATGATCACCACGACATACAGCACATCCCCGAGATTCGCAGCCGTCTGCCCAATCCACAGAAAGCGAAACGAAGCGGTCCTGCTCATCGCTTCCTCCCGAAGAGGAACAGGAACAAGGGAATGCGCGCCCGCCGCAGATACTCCTCTTCCGTCGGGAACAGCTCCCGTTTCGGCTTCGACTCGCGCAGCATTTCGACATCAAAACCGGCCCCTTGCAAAGCCAGAAAATACTCCTCAAGCGTATGATGAAACTTTTGCACCCGTCCGCCAAGCCATTCCGCCTCGCGCGGTCCGCTGTGAAAATAGTCATCAATCACCAGGCTGCCTCGCGGTCCCGAGGTCTCCTGTGCAACGCTTGACGTCAGCAGAGGATGCTCCACCGAAAACAAAAACCGTCCGCCGCTGACCAGGCTATGCTGCACCTTGGCAAACACCGGGCCGAGATCTTCCACATAATGCAGAGCCAGCCTCGACAAGGCCAGATCAAATTTTTCTGCGGGCAGTTCGATCTCTTCAAAAGTCCCCTGCACCAAAATCGAGCCGGTTCCTTTCAGTCGTTCCTGGGCGGCCTCCAGCATCTTTTCTGCCGCATCCACGCCATACAGCGACTTCGCGCCGCGTTCCAGCAGCGTAGCCCCGTATTGTCCGTTCCCACAGCCGAGATCGAGCAGATTCAAGCCTGCCACCGACCCGATCAGCTCGTCAATCACAGGCTCCTCCAGCACGGCGTTCGCGCTCAATCCGCGCCCACGCAGCCGCCAGTAGTTTTCGAACACCTCTTCATTATCAAAAAAGTTCTTTCCGGTATGCAGCATACGGAATCCTCCTGAATTTTTTCTAATCGTTGGAAGTTTCCCTAACTATACAATGGTGGCAATGCTCTGCCAAGATGGAAGTTCCTGTGCTAGACTAATGAAAAATGAGCGTTTACAGGGGAGGTTATTCTCATGAGCAAATTTCGACTTGTCCAGCCAGAGGAAGACCGGGCAACGATCGTGCAATTTTTCACCGACATCAGCGAAGCGGAAGCGGCAGAAGGGGACATTCATTTCAACGAAGAGGACTACATCCAATTCGCCAAGCAAAAAGCGGCCGACCTGCCGGAAGGGTTTGTGCTGCTGGAAGACGACGGTCACACTGTCGGCGAGCTCGTCCTGCGCCGCGCCCAGTATGAAGAACGGGAGATCGGCTACCTCAGCTTCATCTACGTCATCCCCGAGGGCCGGGGCAAAGGCTACAGCCAGCAACTGCTCGCTTACGCCGAAACCCTGTTCACCAAGCTCGGCCTCCCCGAATACCATCTCCGCGTCGCCCAAGCCAACGCCCGCGCGATCCGCTTCTATGAAAAGCACGGCTTCCACAAACTCGCCGAAGAAACCAACTCGCTCCAGCAGCTCTGTTGGCGAATGGGGAAGGCAATACAATAAAAGATTCCGAAAACATTAATTAACAAATGTATAAGATTTATCCTGGTGATTTTTTTGAGCAAAAATGAAACCATCCGTCTACTAATTCGTTATAACTAACATACCAACTGTTAGTAATGATGGAGGGAAGATTCGTGCAACTACATGACCCGAGTCTGATTAAGCCGTTTTTCCAAATTCTCACGTACCAGACGAGTGAGGGTGAGTTTGATGAACCAGCTTTTAGACAACTACTGCAAGAGCAATTTAACGCAAGTCATCGTGGCCATGTATACGGTTTTATTTCAGACCCTTTGCCATATCGGCCGTTTGAGAATACGGTCGTGTATCTGATATCACACAAATCCTATCCGTCGTGGCTGAGAACTGAACACAGAACAACTGAGACGATGGATTCGGAAACAGACCTGCTCATCCTCTACAGTGAGCAATCCTATTTATTTGTTCACAGCACTTGTAGCAACATTTCGAAAATGGTTGCCAATTGTTTACAACCAAACTATCGTAAGCTCAACTACAGAGAATACGCAAAAATCCTTTCATCGCAATACAACATCCAGTTTAAATCGCTGGGTATTAAGAATATTTTTGGGGCTGGCGGAATGGCTCCAGAGTCGAAAGCATATTTCGGCAAAGATACCAAACAAACATTATCGTACACAGCAGATTCCGGGTACGGGATGAAGTACTTTTTGGGAACGCGGACTTTGGTTGAAGACGGAGATCCGGAAACGCTTGGGTGCTCTCCACAGAAAAATAAGCTCTGGGGTGGTTGGGCGGAAAATTTACAGGATTTTGTCGACCGCTGCCGGGAGATTGTAATGCAATTGGAACTAGGTGATGGCCAGTTTGGGCTGGACGTGCTGGTTCAGCCTACAGAACCCGTTGAAGCACAATCTGCTGTAGCTTTCTATTTAGATTACAGCGTTGAAAAAAAGGGGTTTGTGCTGTTAGGTACTGATCAAATCGAGCTAACTCCGCACTGGGATGTTTCACTGTTGCCAGATCCGCAAAAAATTCGAGTACGATTCAACGATGATGATGCGCAGATAGCAGATATCAGTTTGACGCGTCATCCAGATGGAACAGCATGGGTTTTCAGCACAAATCACGAGCAGACGGTAATGATGCAGTTTTCTGCTGAAGATCCATTAGAATTAGAGGTGTTCAATGGGCGAAGAGCAAGAGACCTGATTGCTTACCTGAATGAAAACCAAAATTTCACGATGCTCTTTGAAGGCGGTATCGCGTTTCGCGATGGTGAATATTACAAAGACAACCGCTATACTCGACCCTTTCAGGCATCGAAAAGCGATTTGATTGATTGGGCAAATGTTGATTTGCGGAAGGAGTCAAGCCCGCCCTCACCTCCATATACAAAAAATATCTCCACTGCTGTTGAGGAGCATTTGTGCCAACAAAATCCCTTGGTTGGGATCAATGATGATGGGGCTAATGAGGCTGCAGACTTTGTTTGCGTGACGCGGGGCAAGTACATTTTGGTTCATGCGAAATACTCTGCCGACACTAATCCGGGGTTACGAGTTGGGGATGTACAGGTAGTCATTTCTCAAGCGATAAAAAACTTGCGCTTCTTTACAAGTACTTCGTTTCAGTCAAATACTCTAAGCAGATGGAGCGATCGACAGTTTTACCAAGCTCTTCAACAAGATGAGTTAACAGAGCGTCTCTTTGATGCGGTCGAGAACAAAATGGTGGACAAGGAATGTTGGATCGTACAACCAGGTATCTCAAGAGTACAGCTGGAAGATGATCCAGAAAATAAAATACATTGTTTATTGAACCATATGGACGCAATCTGTAAAATGCGAAACATCAAGTTTCGTTTTATCTGTAGTCCATAAAATGGGCTTGAAGTTTATCCCGTAAAAAGATATAATAGGATTAACAGTGCTCACCACGCCTCTCAACGATGCGTACCAGGGTGGGCCTTTTTTGTACCCATTTTTGAGGGGGTAAAATATGAGCAGTACACCGACACCTGTTAAACAGCATTCTTCGTATCAAGATCAGATTCAAAACCTTCTTGACAACGGTCTGCAGATCGCTGATACATTGAAAGCACAGGAACTTCTGAAAAAGGTTAATTATTATCGTCTATCTGGATATATGCGCTTCTTCAAGGATAGAACGACTGGGAAATTCGATTCAAAAGCGACGCTTGAAAACGTATTTCGCCTCTATGAATTTGACAGACGGCTCAGACAATTGGTCATGGGGCAACTTGAAATCATTGAAGTGATGTTTCGGTCGCGGATTAGTTTTCGGATAGCTGACTTTCATGGGCCGCTTGCTTATAAAGATCCCCAATATTTTAAGGATCCGCAACAGCACGCAACTTTTTTAGTTGATCTGGACAAAGAGATTAGTAGAAGTTCGAAGGTGACATTTGTAGCACATCACATCCAGAATTACGGAGGCAACTTGCCAATCTGGGTTGCGATTGAGGTGATGTCTTTCGGTACGCTGTCAAAACTGTACGGTAATATTAGCACTACCGACCAGAAGGGGATTGCAAAAGAGTTTGGGACTTCTCATGAACATGTTGAGAGTTGGCTGAGACATTTTTGTTTAATTCGCAATATATGCGCTCATTATTCTAGAGTGTATGGACGAATGTTTTCCTTCGCCCCGAAGATTTATAAAAGGGATAAAGGGCATTTCTTTGTCATTCATCCTGCTCAACAGCGCACTTTTTATGGAACTTTGTATGCGATGAGGAAGTTACTTTCATCGGAAGAGCAATGGACAAGCTTTTTGATTGAACTTGATGCGTTGCTTGAGGAATACAAGGACGTGGTTACGTTGACTGAACTTGGATTAGATAAAAATTGGTTATCAAAAATGAGGTAACAAAATAAGGCACTCACCATTAACGGTGAGTGCCTTTATATATATCTTCAATCCCATCCAACACTTCCTGTATCCGCATGAAAAACTTCCCCACATGCACACCATCAACCAACGCATGATGTGCCTGCACGCCAAGCGGCACTTTCACCTTCCCATTCTCCTCAAAAAACTTGCCCCAGGCGATGCGCGGTACGCTGTCGTGGGGGTCCATATGTATAGGATGCTGGACGCTGGTGAAGGAGACCCAGGGGAGGCAGGTCACGTACAGCAAGTCATCGCGGCCGGGCTCGTCTTCGAGGTAGACGGTGTCTTTGGCCGCTTCCATCACGCGGGCGGTTTCCTCTAAGAAAACGTGCATCTCCGGATGATACTTCGTTTCTGTAAAACGGAACACATCCTCTGACGTCATCAGTGTAAACGACGGATGCACCACCTCATGCTCGACCACGCCGTCCTCACGAATCCGATGGCGGAACTCTTTCAGCTCATTGGCCGTCCGCACGACCGCGTACAAAAACGCTTTGAAAAAAGACAATTTGTGTTCCTTGACCACTGCTGAGAAACGTGTCACATCAACATTCGCACAGACGTTAAAATGCGGGTAATCCATCGTGCGGAAGTAGTTGAAATGATTTTTCCTCGGCCAGGTTTCCAAATCGATATATCGCATGAAATCGAACTCCTTTTCTGCTATCCTACGAGTAGGATTTTACTGGAAGGGGTGCTGTAAGAGCAAACAATGAAATGTTATTTTGTATCTCGCGTGCAGCTTGGACGGATTTATCGCCACCGAGGACCACGGTGTGGAGTGGCTGCACGAAGCGGCGCGCGCAGAAAATGGCGACAACGGCTATTCTGTCTTTTACAACACGGTTGACGAGATCGTCAAGGGGCGCTTTTGGACAACTCGTCCAGTTGACGTATAGAACGCAATAAAATACGGGAAAGGCTAACAGCATCGAAACGCAAGGAGTGTGCAAGATGAACGAAATTGCGGTCAAAGAGCTGAACGCCTTTCTCGAAGGACAATACATGGGCGTCCACGCCTATGAGCACTACATTCACAACGCGCAAGACCCGCAGCTGAAACGGGAGCTGCAGCGCATTCAGCAGGAGCATAAGCGAAACGCCGCCCGCATCGCTGAACGCATTCAGAACCTCGGCGGGCTGGCCGCAGATGATGTCGGTTTTAAAGGGGCGATTCAGGAGCAGATGGCCGAATGGATGGGTTTCGCGGACACGTACGACGGCATCTTAAAAGAGGCGTACCAAGGCGAAAAAATCGGCTCCGGCATGGCGGAAGAAATCGTACGCGGTGACCTCGACCCGGAAAGCCATCGCCTGATCCAAGACGTGCTGACCGACAACCGCCGCCATCTCGACGAACTGCAAAAAATGCTCCACTAACACTATCCGATTTGCTGCAAAGGGCTGTCATCCGACAGTCCTTTTGTTGTATAATTCTGGTAATAAATGAAAGTGGGGATTTTTCTATTGATGAAATTAGGCTTGATGCACAAGGTGGTCAGCACCGTGCAGGAAAACTGGACGAGCCAGCTGGCTGAGCAAATCGCCGCACCGTGGGGGTTCGACAACGGCAGCGTAAAATATTTTCGGGGCAGCGCGAACTTTATTTTTGTCGGCAAACGAGAGGGACAGACGTATATCCTGCGCTTCAACCATGAGGATGAACGCGAGATAGCAGCGATCGAGGCCGAATTGAAAATCGTCAACTATTTAGCGGAGCAAGGGCTTCGCGTCGCAAAACCGGTGCTTTCCGCCGAACAGCGTGTGGTCGAAACGATTCAGACCGAGCTCGGCACTTTCTATGCCGTCGTGTTTGAAGCGCTGCCGGGCGGACATTGGGAGTTCGAAGCGCTGACCCTTGAGCAATTTGAAAGCTGGGGGCGCGAACTCGGCCGACTCCATCAGGCTCTGAAACAGATGCCGGAGTCATACCGCCAAGGACGTCCGTCTTGGAGCGAACAGCTTGCCCCCTTGCAGCAAACACATCCCGAAGCGGCCGAACTGCTGCAATGGATGGAGACGCTCGATCATTCACCGCAGTACGCGGGGGTCATCCATTATGATTTTGAACTGGACAACATCTGCTGGGATGGGGACAGCGCTGGAATCCTCGATTTCGACGACTGCGCGGTGTACCGCTACGAAGCGGACATCGCCTTCGCCCTGCGCGATCTGTTTGAACATGGCGTCGATGCGCAAGATTCACGCTTGCATGCCTTTCTCACCGGCTACACATCGCTCACAGAACTTGCGCCGGATGCCATCGCGCATCTGCCCAAATACCTGCGGGCGCACGAACTGATTCTGCAGGCCCGCCTGTGCCGTGCGGTCGACATCGCCGACGACCCGATGTACCCGGACTGGCTGCGCGGACTGCGCGTCAAACTCTGGAAGCGGGTAGGCGGGCATTGAAAAAAGAAGTCCGGGCCTAAAACAGCTCCCAGACCATCCACAGACCGAGCAGGATCAGCACGATCCCGCCGAGCTTTTCTGCCGCTTCGCCGAGCAGCGGCTGCAAGCGTTTGCCAAATGTCAGCCCCAGCCACGTAAATAGCAGCGCCTGCAAGCCAAACAGCAACACCGTCCAGCCGAGGGGCAGTCCGGCCAGACCAAATGACAAGCCGACCGCTAACTCATCGACGGAGATTAGCAGGGCGGCAAAAAGCAGCGCCCAGCCGGTCAGTCGGGCTTTTTTCTGCAAGCCTTCCACTTCATCATCATCTTCAAACAGCAGATAAACTCCGACCCCGATCACCGCCAATGCGCCCACCCATGGTCCGTACGTTCCAAGCCAGCTCAGCGCCGTGCGGCCGAGCAGCAAGCCGAGGGCGGGCATCAAGGCTTCGGCGAGCGCAAACACCAGCGCGATCTTTACCCGTCCCTGCACGCCGGACAAGCTGAGCCCGACCGCCATGAAAAGCGTATCCAAGCCAAGCGCCAGAATCGGCGCGATCCATTTTAGTACGTCCATTCGATCCGGCACCTCGCAAAAGTTCTGACATATCCCATGTCTTTCGATCATAGCATCTATGGAGGCTGGTGCCTATTTCCTTGACGGTCAAGCCCAACTGATTTACAATAGAACAATCAAAGGGGAGTAGCTTGCAGGCAGTCCCCCTGCCTGAGACAAAGTCGTCATGACGAGGAGTGATCCTCCGGCTTTGTTGAGCCTAGTGCTTAGCGAGACCTTTGCCATTATTTCCAATGGCAGAGGTCTCTTTTATTTTTGTCCAAAAGGGACATTCTGTATAGGTGAAAGGAGCGATTCCGACGTGTTTGAGTATATCTGGGCCCTGATTTCTATCATTATTATCGACCTGGTCGTTTCGGGTGACAACGCGATGGTCATCGCCCTTGCTTCCCGCCGCCTGCCGGATGAACAGCGCAAGCGTGCGATCCTCTGGGGCACAGCCGGTGCGGTCGGGCTGCGCGTGTCGCTGACCGTCGTGGCGGTCTACCTGCTGCAAGTGCCGCTCTTGCAAGCGATCGGCGGCGTGTTCCTGCTGTGGGTGGCGATCAAGCTGCTCATCGACAACACCGATGAAGAAGCCAACATCAAAGAAGGCGCCACTTTTGGCGCGGCGATCCGCACGATCATCATGGCGGATCTGGTCCTGTCGCTCGACAACATCTTCGCTGTTGCGGCAGCGGGGAAAGAACATATCTCCCTCGTCCTGATCGGTCTGGCTATCTCCATCCCGATCATCGTCTGGGGTTCGACGATCATCCTCAAGCTGATCAACCGCTTCCCGATCCTGATCTACATCGGGGCGGGCGTGCTGGGCTGGACGGCCGGCAACATGCTGATCGATGACAAACTGCTTGCGCCGATCTTCTCCGCGGAGTTCCTGCACTACCTGATCCCGGCAGTTACGACGCTGCTCGTCGTCGGCTTTGGCAAATGGTGGACCTCCCGCCACAAGCCGCAGGTGGAAGCGGAAGCCTAAGAGTTGGGCGCACCGCCCTGTACACGCCCGCATAAGATAGAGCAGGAAAAGGAGGGGAGCGCGATGTGCAAAAACGCTCTCACCCGTGTTCCCGCCGGTCATATGCGAGAGCGCGAACGCGCCTTGATCATCAAACTGATCGATCTGCGCGTCACGAGACAGGAGCGGGGCCCTGTGCCTCTGCATGAGGTGAAGCAGGGAAAATCCATCAAAAAAACACCGCAGTGATCACTGCGGTGTTTTTCTTTTGGCTTCAAAAAACGTGACCAGCTCTTCGGTCAGCCACTCCGGATGTTCCTCCATCGGCATGTGCCCGCAGTTGTTCAGCCGCTCATAGCGGACGACATTGGGCAGCACATCCCGATAGCGGTCACCGATGCGCGGCGGCACGATGCGGTCCTGATCGCCCCACAAGAGCAGGGTCGGGATCTTGATGTTGCTGCACAGGTCCGGAGAGATGCCCGCTTCGCGGTCATGGGCCAGCCGCCGCATCGCCAGCGGGAACTCCTCCCGGCGGTACGGCGCGACATATTCGGCGATCACATCCGACCCGTAGACCGACGGATCGGCGACGATGCGCGAGATCGAACGCCGAAAGCCTCTTTCATCAAACCTGCGTTTCACCAACCATCCCATCCACGCCCCCGACAGCAAGCGCCGCTGCCATGGCTTAAACGCCGGGCGGAACCCGTCGGCCGCGACCAGCACCAGTTGCCGGAACGGGGTCGGGTCGAAGGAAGCGGCGAGCGCGGAGATCTCGCCGCCCATCGAGTGTCCGACGAGGCGCACGTTTTGCAGCTCCAATTTGCCGATCACGTCCAGCACGCGCCGGGCCTGCGCCGACTGCGAATAATCGCCGTCGTTTGGCATGTCGCTTTTGCCAAAGCCGAGCAGATCGAGCGCATAGACCGTATAGCGCAAGGCGAGCTGCTCCGCTACCAGACGCCAGCAGTATGACGAAGCAAACAGCCCGTGCACCAAAAACACCGGCTCGCCTGCTCCGCGCTTTTCTACATAAAGAGTCCCGCCGTCGACGTCAACGTTCAGAACCTGCGGGTTCATCGCTCTTAGTGGTCGCCGTGGTTGTTTTTGCTCGGGTTGGTGATCTTGAAGCCTTCGCTCGGGTAGAGCAGGTATTTGATCGACAGGCCGTTGAGGAAGTCTTTGTTATCCGGACCGACGAGCAGTTCCATGCCTTGTGCGGTCACCACTTCGTCTTCCGGCTTTTGCGTGTCAAAAGCCAAACCGTAGTGTGCGTGGTCGCCGTGCACGTGGTCCACGTAGACGCGGCATTTCAGTTCCGGGTTGTTTTCTTGTGCCAATGCTTCGCGGATCTTTTTCGCCGCGAGCGAGTTCATCTCGATAGTCGTTGTCAAAGGAAAGCACCTCAGTCTTTTTATGGAATACCTCTTAGTATAGCGATTCTTGGTCACGCGCGTCAAAAAAGACCTGCAACAATCCGTTCTGAATCGCCGTCAGCAGGATCGCATTCAACGGCAACATCAAGGCCAGCGTCCCGACGGAGAAAAAGGCGTTCAGCAGAAAGGCCAGCACCGTGTTGACGCCGGCGATGAGCAGAAAATACGTCAAAGCTTTTCCCTTAACCTTGTTCCGCAACTCCACCGAACGGCGAAACGCTGCTTTGAATCCGGTCTGCTCCACGACCACCGTGAATTCGAAAAAGAGAAAATGATAGCGGAACCACAGCATCAGCACGATCGCCAACAAGCCGCCAAACACGCCAAAAACTCCGATGATCGGCACCATGATGCCCATAAACAGCGCCTGCGTAAACATCCACAGCAAAATCTTGCCGAACGAACGGCGCGCATCCTGCCCCGATGTGCCGGGCAGATCGCGCTGGCTGCGGGCGAGCAGCGCAAGGTAATAGGCATTGCCCAAACCATAGATGAACATCGATGAGATCAGCACCAGCAGCGCCATAAAGCCCTTGCCTGCAAAAATTGCGTTGTTCGTGCTCGGCTGATGCGCTGCTTCCAGCAGCGACTGCAGCCCTGGAATCCCTACGTTGGCCGTCACTTTAAACGAAGCGATCGAATCCATCGACTGCGGACCGCCGAGCAGCCCCCAGCTGATCAAGAGACTCCCCGCTTCAAATGCAATCGCAAACAAAGCCGCACCCAGCCACAACGTGCCTTTTCCCGGCATCTTTTGTAATTCCGTCCTCATGTCATCCCTCCCGGAACTGTCTGCTTCCATTATAATAGATAAAAGATTCAAACAATACAGCAAACCCCAATTTTTGTGAAAATGTCTCTTGTCAAAGGACATGTCCACATGCTAAGATACATGGAACAAGTGGAAGGGCCTCTAGGGAGCCGACGGGAAACCGGATCGAACCAAGCGGGGCCGAGCGCATCGGAGATGCGTTACACCGTGGGGATAAAAGACCTGCGGCAAGTTCCAGCACCACGGGAACTTGTCGGCAGGTCTTTTCTGTTTTCCCGACCGGAATTCCGAAGATTGAAGGTGAAGGAGGAGCGTGCAGATGTCCGCGATACGTGTACAAGGATTAACAAAGTCATTCACGATGAAACACAAGCAGGCTGGGCTTATCGGCAGTATCAAAGGGTTGTTCAACCCGACCGTCAGTGAAAAGGTGGCCGTCAAGCCGATCGATTTTACCGTCGAACAAGGCGAAGTCTTGGCCTTTCTCGGGCCGAACGGAGCAGGCAAATCGACAACGATCAAAATGTTGACCGGCATCCTGCATCCCTCCGGCGGCGAAGCGGCCGTGCTCGGCTACTGTCCGTGGACGGAGCGGCATAAGCTGGCCTTTCACATCGGCTCCGTCTTTGGCCAAAAATCGCAGCTCTGGTACCACCTGCCGCCGCTCGACACGTTTGAGCTGATGGGCCGCATCTACGAAGTTGGGCAAAACGATTTCAAAAAGCGCCGTGACGACCTGATCGAGCGCTTCGAGCTGGGGCCGTACCTGCACACCGCCGTCCGCAAACTGTCGCTTGGCGAACGCATGCGCTGCGAAATCGCTGCGGCGCTGTTGCACCGCCCGCAGATCGTCTTTCTCGACGAGCCGACGATCGGCCTCGACGTTGTGGTCAAACACAAGATTCGCGAGCTGATCCGCGAGATGAACAAAGAGGAAGGCACCACGCTCTTCCTGACCTCGCATGACGCCGGCGACATCGAGCAGCTCTGCAAGCGGGCCATCGTGATCAACCACGGCCAGATCATTCTCGACGATACCGTCTCGAACATGAAACGAGACTTCTTAACCTATAAAACGATCAAGCTCAAACTGGCCGAAACGCCGGAGCACTTCCACTGCCAAGGCGTGGAGATCGTCAAGCAAAATGGCAGCGGGCTGCGACTGTCGGTCGACACGACCCAGACGACGATCGAAGAAGCGCTCGCCTACATCGTCAACAACCACCGCCTGGTCGACGTGACGATCGAAGACCCGCCGATGGAAGAGATCATCACCCACATCTACGCCCGCACGGGAAAAGAGGAGGCGAGGAGCGATGCAGCAGCAACTCTCTCGTGAGCCCCGCGTGTCCACCCTGGCCTTGAAACTGGCCAAATACACGGCGGTCGGCTCGATCACCGTTCGCAACAACCTGGCTTATATCTATGACTTTGTGATTCGTTCGTTCTTTCTGATCGTGATCTTGTATGTTTTCATCCAGCTCTGGAGCGTCACCTACGAAAGCGTCGGCACGACGCGGATCGCCGGGTATACGTTTGAACAGATCATCTGGTACCTGATCTTTGCGGAAGCGTTTGTGCTCGCGGCGCCGAAAGTCTCCTTGAAAGTCGAAGAAGAAGTTTTGAAAGGCGACATCGGCTACCAGTTGACCCGCCCGATGAACTACCTCCTGTTCCACTACGCGTCCTACATGGGCGAAGCGCTGGTGCGGGTGGCGATCAACCTCGTGATCGGCGGGCTGTTGGGACTCCTGCTGTTTGGCTGGCCTGATTTTGGCTTTGGCTGGCTGGGCTTCCTGATCGTGATGATCGGTTCGTACACGATGCACTACCTGATCACGATGATGGTCGGACTCTGTGCGCTCTGGGTGGAAGAGGTGCGCGGGATCGATTTTGTTTACAATAAGCTGCTCTTCACGATCGGCGGGATGATGATTCCGCTGGAAATGATGCCCGACACGCTGCAGAAAGTCTGCGAGTTCCTGCCGTTTCAGGCGGTCGTCTACTTTGCGGCGAAGACGGCGGTGCAGTTTGATTTCATTTCCATGCTGAAAATGATCGGCATCCAGGCGCTCTGGGCGCTGGTGATCGGGCTGATCTTGACGGTGATGTATGCGAAAGGAGTGAAAAAACTCAATGTCAACGGCGGTTAAGTATTGGCGGTTTATGCTCACCTGCTGGAAGCTGAACCTGGCGGGGGCGATGGAGTTTCGCACGTCCTTTCTGATGCAGGTCGGGATGATGCTGATCAACAACACGGTCTGGATTTTCTTCTGGGGTGTCTACTTTACGTCGTTCCCGATCATGAACGGCTGGAGCTTCCAGGACGTGATGATGATGTGGGCGGTCTCTGCCGCCGGGTACGGGCTGTCGGCGACGTTGTTTGGCAATGTGTACCGGCTGGCGAACATCATCGCCACAGGGCAGCTCGACACGTATCTGGCCCAGCCCAAGCCGGTTTTGCTGCACGTTTTGATCTCGCGGATGCAGATCGCGGCGATCGGCGATATTTTGTTCGGCGTGATTTTGTTTGGTTTGTTTGGGGATCTCAGTATCTTGGGCATCGTGAAATTTGCAGTGGCGCTGCTGGTCGCGATGCTGATCTTCACCTTTTTTATGGTCTTCGCGCAGTCGCTTGCCTTTTACATCGGCAATGCGGAGGGCTTAGCGAACCAGTTTTTCATCACCTTTATCACCTTTGCGACCTACCCGACCGATATTTTCCGGGGCATTGGACGGATGGTCTTGTTCACGGTGATTCCAGCCGGATTCATCTCCTACTTGCCGGTCGGCTTCCTGCGTGATCTGGATTGGACGTTTACGCTGACTGCAATGGGTGTGGCGGTGCTGCTCACCGTCGGCGGCACATGGTTCTTCTACCGGGGGCTCAAACGGTACGGTTCCGGCAACATGATGAGCGTTCGGATGTAATTTGGAGGAAAATGTTCCCCAGAATGAAGTAATTTCCTAAAAAGACCCGTCTACTTGTATGGACGGGACTTTTTTTTGACTAAAATAGGTAGCAAGATGCTAGTTTTAAGAATCGGGGGGCAGTTATGTCACAGACACCTGTTGTGCAGATCCGCAACTTAACGAAAAAGGTCGGCAAGAAGACGCTTGTGCAGGGCTTGACGTTTGACATTCCGCAGGGTGAAGTCTTTGGGTTCCTCGGACCCAACGGCGCGGGCAAAACCACGACGATTCGCATGATCACCGGCCTGATGAAAATGACTGAAGGCCAAGTGCTGATCAACGGCAAAGACGTGGAAAAAGAGTTCGAAGCGGCGATGACCCAAGTCGGCGCGATCGTCGAGAACCCGGAGATGTACAAGTTTCTCTCCGGCTATGACAACCTCGTGCATTTTGCGCGGATGAACAAAAATGTGGCGCCGGGGCGCATCGACGAAGTGATCAAGCTCGTCGGCATGGAGAACCGCATCAACGACAAAGTGAAAACCTACTCGCTGGGGATGCGCCAGCGCCTTGGGCTGGCCCAAGCGTTGCTGCACAAGCCGACCGTGCTGATCCTCGACGAGCCGACTAACGGGCTCGACCCGGCCGGCATCCGCGAGCTGCGCGACCACCTGCGCATGCTCGCCAAAGAGGAAGGGCTGTCGGTGATCGTCTCGTCGCACTTGCTGACCGAGATGGAGCTGATGTGCGACCGCATCGCCGTCATCCAAAACGGCAAGCTGATCGACGTCAAACCGGTGCGTGAAATGGTCGGCGAGGCGGAGCAGATGGTGGTTCGCTTTGAAATCGACCGTCCGGAAGAAGCGGCAAAAGTGCTGGAGCTGGTCGTCAGCGGCGCTGCGATCACCGTGCAGCCGGACGGGCTGGAACTGACTGTGACCCGCGAGCAGATCGCCGATGTCAACCGCCACCTCGTGCAGGCGGGCCTGAACGTATACGGCATCCGCACCCAGATCAAATCGCTGGAAGACCGATTCCTTGAAATGACAGGCGGTGGACAAATTGTTTAACCTGATCCGCAATGAAAATATGAAGATCTATGGCCGCCCGCGCACCTGGTTGATGTTCGCGGTGCTGATCCTCGTGATCGTCGTGCAGCTGGTGATCACCGACCGCTTCTTCTCCAAGCCGGAAGAAGGCGTTGACTGGAAGCAGGAAATGACGCAGCAGACGCAGAGTTTGCAACAGGCGCTGCACGAAAATCCGGAGATGGACGTCACTTCGCGCAGACAGATGGAAGCGCGGATTTTAATGAACGATTATGCGATCGAACACAACATCGCACCTTACGAATATACCGCTTGGAAATTTGCAGAAGAAACTTCCGACATTATCTTCCTCGTCACCTTGTTTACCGTCATCGTCGCGGGTGATATCGTGGCGACCGAGTTTACCTGGGGCACGATCAAGCTGTTATTGATCCGCCCGGTGAACCGAACGAAGATCTTGTATTCCAAATACGTTTCGACGTTGATGTTTGGGCTGCTGATGGCGGTGATCCTGCTCGTGACCTCATTCTTGCTCGGAGGTCTGGTCTTTGGCTTCGGCGGGGTGGATCAGCCGTTCATGTATGTTGATCAGGACGGCACCTTGCAGCAGATGAACATGGCCGATCGCGTGCTGATGTCGTTTGGTCTGGAATCGGTGACCTTGCTGATGATCGTGACGATCGCCTTTATGATCTCGGCGGCGTTCCGCTCTTCGTCGCTGGCGATCTCCCTGTCGATCTTCGTCATGTTTGCCGGCACGATTGTTGTGCAGGTTCTGGCGCGCTATGACTGGGTCAAATACATCCTGTTCGCCAACCTCGACCTCTCGATGTATTTCATGGGCATGCCGCTCGTCAAAGGCATGACCTTGGGCTTCTCGGTGCTGGTGCTGGCGATCTACTTTGTCATCTTGCATCTGCTGGCGTGGCTCCTGTTTACGAAGCGCGACGTCGCAGCATAAAAAAAGACCGACGGACACTCTGTCCGTTGGTCTTTTTTACGTTTTCTGGGGGGCGAAGATGTCGATGCCAAGCGACTCGAGGACTTCCGCCGCTTCCTCGACGGGGAGTCGGGGCAGGCGGAACTCTTCGGCGAGCGCCTGTTTGATCTCCGGCACCGAGGCCAATTTTTCCTGCTGTGAGGAGCCGTCTTCAAATCGCTGAGTCAATGTGTTGTTGACGAGCGAGATCGAGCGGCCAAGATCAGGCTGCCAGAGCTGGAAGCGCAGGGTTTGCATGAAAAAGGTCTGGCCGGGCGTGTTTTGCTTCTTGATGATCTCGGTAAAATCGGCGAGGGTCAGCTTGCGGTCGGGATACATCTCCCACTCCAAGGTGACGCTGCCCTGCGCGAGGTGTTGAAACTTGCCGTCTTGGATGCGGATGCCGGTGCCGCAGTAAACCTGTTCGCCGCCTGCGGGGAGGGGGATCGGGGAGAAGACGGGTGCGCCGACGCCGACGTCCACGTAGTGCAAGCCTTCGGGCAGCTGGACGGCGATGCCCATGTGGTTCTCGCTGAAGCCGACGAGCCAGGCGTCATAGCCGAGGGCGGTCAGCAGCCGGTGGAAAGAGCTGTTGTGCGTGAAGCAGGTGCCGCCGGCGTCGAGTGTGTGCATATTTTCTACAAATACATCGATCGGGGGATGAACCAGCCCGTTTGTTCATATCGCTTAAAGTAATACAGTTTCGAGATGTTCTCAAATGCGTTGGTGGTCAGATGTGCGGTGCACAAGCGTTCCAGCGCCGCATAGCTTGGCGGTTCGGCGGGCAGGTTGAGGTGCTGCAGGTAGGATGTGACCCAGTTCATCAATCGCCGCCTCCACCGCCACCGCCGCCGTCTCCTCCGCCGGAGTCGCCGCCGCCAAAGTCAAACCAGCCGCCGTTGTCGGTGTCGCTGCTGTCGCTGTCGGGGGTATGGAAATTATAACCGCTGCTCTTTTTATACGAACTTTTTCCGCCGCCTTTTAAGCCCGACAGCAAGACCGCAACGCCGATGATCACGATGAAGAAAATGATTTCCATTTCGTTCACTCCTTTAGCAAGTGGTATTTGCAACCCTTGTCAGATCATCTTACAATGAATCATACGAACTCGCTAACAAATAGTTCCATCATTTCGTCTATCGTAAAGGGGGACCCCCTATGAGTCAAGATGATAAACTCAAACAGCTCGAAGCGGCATTAGATCTGCAAAAACAGGAGATCAAATCTCTCCAATGGCAGGTCGATCTGTTGAATGAACGGATCGGGAAACTGCAGGGGACGGCCGGTCAGAACGGCATGCAGCCCTCTGCACAAGCGGCGCCTGGCCAACCAGGCATGTCGTTGACAGGCACGCAAGGAGCGGCAGGGGCACATGGCGTAAACTCTGCTGCCGGTCTGCCGGGGCAAGCGCCTGTTCCTCCTGGCGCCCAGCCGAAGCAGGCGGAGGAGCAACCGCCGGAGAAGACCGACTGGGAGCACCTGCTTGGACGGGTCTGGCTGCCGCGCATTTTCGTTTTGGTGCTGCTGCTGGGCGTGGTCTGGGGCTTCCGCGCCGCTGTGGTGGCGGGGCTGCTCACGGAGCCGGTGCGGTGCATCCTCGGCGCGCTGGCCGGGGGCTTGTTCCTGTGGTTTGGCGACCGCCAAGTGCGGGCCAAACGCACGGCGCTTGGCAACGTCCTGCTCGGCGGGGCGCTGGCGATCTGGCTGCTTACCGTCTTTGCCGCTCATATGCTTTACGGCATGTTTGGTTCCGGCATCGCCTTCAGCCTGAACGTGCTGATCGTTTTGGCGGGCATCGGGCTCACCCAACTGCACCGCTCCCAGACCTTGGGCATCCTGACGGCGTTTGCAGGCATGCTTGTGCCGTTCCTGCTGAAAAGCGAAACGCCAAACGTCTTGCTGTTCGTCAGCTACGAAGTTTTTTCCTCGCTGATCTACCTGGCGCTTGCGCTGCGCCACAATTTTAAAGCCTTGTATGTGCTGAACTTCATTTTCTTCCACGCCGCGCTGCTCTTTTTCAGCATCGCGACCGGCACCCGGGCCGAGCAAACGGTCGGCTATGGCGTCCTGATCCACCATCTCGCCTTGCTGGCCGCGATGATCGCGCTGAAAGCCCGGGAAAGCCGCTTCCTGACCCTGTTCACTTCGGCGGCGTTCACCATGGGCTGGTGGTATGCTCTGTTCGAACACGACCCGGTCAGAGGAAACCTGTACACGTGGCTGCTGGTGCTCCTGACGGTGATCTACGCGGCGCTGACCTATTATTACCACAAACAAAAAGACACCAGCCGTTTTGCTGTGACGCTGACGATCTCGTCTTTTGCTCTGATGTTCTACTTGCTGCGCATGCTGGCCGGTCCCAACGAAGCGATTGCCTTGCTGCTGGAAGGAGCCTGCCTGTTCGCGCTTGCCCTCTTCCTGCGGGCGCGCGTGCAGGGGATCATGTCGATCGCCATCTTTACCATCGGGCTGGTCGAAACGATCTCCCACGCCATCCCGCAGCTCATATCCGGCCGAACGTTAGCCTGGATCGTGATGACCGTGTCGCTCAGCGCAGTGCTTACCTTCACCGCCAAGATTTTGCGCGCTCGTGAAGCTGACGGAGAAGAGATCAAATTCGAGTGGGTCGTGCTCAAAGCAACGTGGGTCGCCAACGCGATTCTGCTCTTGGCTTTCCTCACGCAGCTCACCGACTTGCTGACCGGCAACTTGTCCAACGATATCCAGCATTTTGCGATCTCCGCCGTCTGGGCGCTCTATGCTGTCGCGGCGATTCTGCTCGGCACCGTCCGCAATTCGCCGCTTGCCCGCATCGCCGGCATGGTCCTCTTGTTCGGCACGCTGCTCAAGCTGCTGTTCTTCGACCTGCCGACCGTCTCGATCCTCGTCCGGGCCCTGCTCTTCATCGGTCTCGGCCTGATCGGACTCGCCATCTCGCGCGTATTTTATAAAAAGTAGGAGGCACACCCATGACGATCAAAATCGCACCGAACCAAAACACGCTCGCCGAAGCGCTGGGCATCCAAATCACCGAACTCAGCTCTGACAAAGTCACCGCCACCATGCCGGTGCATCCTCCGACACATCAACCGTTTGGCTATCTCCACGGGGGCGCATCGGTCGCCCTCGCCGAGACGGCCGCCAGCGTCGGCACCTGGAACCTGATCGACCAGCAGACCCAGGCTTGTTTTGGCCTGGAGATCAACGCCAACCACATTCGCTCCAAGCGCGACGGCATCGTCACCGCCACCGCAACGCCGCTGCACAAAGGCCGCACGACGATGGTCTGGGACATCAAAATCACCGACGAAGCGGGCAAACTGATCTGCGTTTCCCGCTGCACCGTCGCCGTCGTGCCGCAACAGCTCGCATGATCATCGGCACCGGCCTCGACATCACCGAAATCGCCCGCATCGAGCGGCTCTGGCAGCGGCTCGGCGAGAAAGTCTGGGAACGCATCCTCGCGCCCGCCGAGCGCCGCGCCATCACCAATGACAAGCGCCGCATCCAATACCTGGCCGGCCGTTTCGCTGCCAAAGAAGCGGCTGCCAAGGCGCTGGGCACCGGACTTGGCAAAGTGAGCCTGCATGACCTGATCGTCACCAACAACGAGCTCGGCGCCCCGATCCTGACTTTGCATGGACATGCTGCCGAGCTGGCCGGGCAAAAAGGAGTTGGCGCGATCCACCTCACCATCTCGCACTCCGACCAGTACGCCGTCGCACAGGTGATCCTCGAAAAATTTTGATCCTAAAAACTTGTACATAATCGGCGTGGGACGAGAATAGACATGTACCAGTGCAGGGACAACATCCCTTGCGTGATATTTCCCGGGTAATTGCGACAGGACCACACAAACCCTGTCGAATAAGTTAAGGGGGAGAGAGAACGTGCGCAACAAAAGATCGATTTACCTCGTTCTCATCACCGTACTGGTACTCAGTCTCGCGATGGTTGGCTGCGGGAGTAAGAATCAAGAGACGGTGATGAAAGACCTGACGAGCTTCAAGCAAGAACTGAAAAGCTATGAATCGAAAGCAACGATGACCGTCACGGCTCATAACAGCCAGCAAAAGTACTACATCGAAACCTGGTACATGGCACCGAACTACTATCGCATCGCCCTTGGCAATGACGCCAAAGACATCACTCAGGTGATTGTCAAAAACGACGACGGCATTTTTGTCGTGTCGCCGCAACTGAAGAAATCGTTCCGCTTCAAAGGCGACTGGGCGGAAAACCAAGGCCACGTCTACCTGTACCACGCTGCGGTTGACCGCATTTTGAAAAGCAAAGACCTCAAGTACGACGCAGCGGAAGGCAAGCTCAACTTCACGATGAAGATGGAGCCGGAAAACCCGCTCGTGGCCCAGCAGCGCATCGTGCTGAACGAAACCAACCTGCACCCGCTGCAAGTGGCTTTGCTCGACAAAGACGCCAAATCGGTCGTCTCCGTCGATTTCAACTCCTTTAAAACCGGCGTTGACTACAAAAAAGACTCCTTCACTCCGGAAGCTGCGATGACGCTTGCGCCGACCGACGCCCAGCCGGTGATGGCCGGGGCGAAAGACTTTGGCATCATCGAACCGCGCTACCTTCCGGAAGGCGTGACCAAACTCGCGCCGCAGGAAACCCAGTCCAGCGTGCTGCTGCGCTTCTCCGGCAATGATCCGTTCACGATCATCGAACAGCGTCCGGCGGCGGTCAGCTCCGCGCTGAAGAGCGGCGAGATCGTCGATCTCTGGGGCACCACCGCAGTGCTCGCCGAGGTCGAAGGCGGCGAGACCCGCTCGATGCATTGGTTCCACAACAACGTTGAATTCTCGCTGACCGGCAAACTTCCGGTCGATGAGATGATCAAAGTGGCCCAATCGATGATCGGGACGGTAGGAAAATAGACAACACGTACGAACAGGATGGGAGTGCTGATTTTGCGGCACTCCCTTTTTGCAGCAGGACAATTCGGCCCCCTGTCGAATTCTTACAAATCACAATCTGATCGGAAGGTGAAGGGAAAGTGGAAGGGAAGTTTGTGCGCCCGACGTGGGCAGAGATCGACCTCGACAGCATCGCGCACAACGTGCGTGAAGTCAGCAGCATCCTGCCGCCGGGCACCGGCCTGATGGCGGTGGTCAAAGCAAACGGCTACGGACATGGCGCGTTGCAAGTGGCGGAGACCGCGCTGCAAAACGGCGCCAGCTTCCTCGGCGTCGCCGCAGCGGACGAAGGCATCGAACTGCGCGAGGCGGGCATCACCGCCCCGATCCTCATCCTCGGGTACACGCCGACCGACTGCGCCGACCTGGTCGTCAGCCATGGCCTGGCCCAGACCGTCTACAGCCCGGAGCTGCTTCATGCTTTGCACGACGCGGCGATGCGTCAGAACCGCACGGCAGCGATCCATATCAAAGTCGACACCGGCATGGGCCGCCTCGGCTTTATTGACATCGACGAAGCGGTCGAATTTGCGAAAGAAGCTTCCACGTTGCCTGCCCTGCATGTCGAAGGCATCTATACCCATTTTGCGACATCGGACGAGCTCCATTCGCCGTATGCGGAAGAACAGATGCGCCGCTGGGGAGCGTTGCGGGAGCGCTTACAAAATGCGGGTCTGAAAATCCCGTATCAGCATATATCCAATAGTGCGGGCATTCTCCAGTACACGGGATGCCCCGGCAACATGGTCCGGCTCGGCATCTCCATGTACGGCTATTACCCGTCAGACGAAGTTCCGCAAGACATCGAACTGCGGCCGGCGCTGCGGTTTGTTTCACACATCGTGCACTTGAAGTCAGTGCCTGCAGGCACCAAGATCTCCTACGGCGCGACTTATGAAACGACCGCGCCTGCGATGATTGCGACCATCCCGGTCGGCTACGCGGACGGCTATTCGCGCCTCTTGTCCAGCAAAGGCGAAGCGCTGGTGCGCGGCGTGCGCGTTCCGGTGATCGGCCGCGTCTGCATGGATCAGCTGATGCTCGATGTGACCGCTGTGCCCGGCGTGGCAAACGGCGATGAAGTGGTGCTCTACGGCCAGCAGGGCGCAGACCGCATCGCGCTGGAAGAAGTGGCGGAAAAGATCGGCACGATCACGTATGAAGTTTGCTGTATGCTGGGGCGCAGAGTCCCAAGGAAATACCAGCACCTGGGCAAGACAATACAGATTCAAACGATGTAAACAACCTGCGTTTCTGGTCGAAACTGGTATGAAAGGCGAGATGCTTTGACATACTTAGGCTATGATGGGTATAATACTCGTTGGATGTCTAGTGAAAAGGGATTGTATTGTTGCTTGGAGGTGCCGCGTTTTGTCCAATACCAAACGCATTATGGTTAGTGTACCGAATCATCTTTTGCAGGAAGTGGACGGCATTGTGGAGAAGGAAAACCTGAACCGCAGCGAGTTCATTCGCGAGGCGATGAACCTGTATCTGCAAGAGAGAAAGAAGCGTTATATCCGGGAGTCTCTGCAAAAAGGCTATCTGGAGATGGCGAAGATTAACCTAAACATCGCATCAGAAGCGTTTTTGGCGGAGGAAGAGGCGGAGACAACTCTAGACCGTTTAGTTAGCGGGGTGTAGTCGGTGAATGTAAAGCGCGGCGACATCTATTTTGCCGATTTATCGCCCGTCGTAGGTTCCGAGCAGGGCGGGTTTCGACCGGTCCTCATCATACAGAACGACATCGGCAATCGATTTAGTCCAACGGTGATTGTCGCGGCGATTACCGCGCAGATTCAAAAGGCGAAACTGCCTACCCATGTGGAAATAGACGCAAAAACGTACGGTTTGGATCGTGATTCCGTAATTCTGTTGGAACAAGTCCGCACGATTGATAAGCAGCGGTTGACCGATAAGATCACTCATCTCGACGATGAGCTGATGGCAAGAGTAAACGAATCTCTGATGATCTCCTTAGGACTTATCGAGTTCTAAGTCAAAGAGCTGATCCTGTGGGCAAATGGATGTGCAGCAGGGGACGGCTCTTTTTTGCGAGAAAAAAAACCACCTGACCGAGGTCAGGTGGTTTTTGTGTGCGAAACTTTGCTTAAGAATCCTGTGAACCGCCGCGGATGATCACGCTGTTGCCGCTCGGAGCCACGAGGCCGCGCACGATGGCGCTGTGCTCGTTCGGGCCGTCCGGCGTGTTCAGAGAACGATCCGGGGAGCCGCCGCGGATGATGACAGCAAGCTGATCACCATTGTCCATTGCGTCACCGCGGATGATGACTGCTTCCTCTTGGATGTCGCCGCGGATGATGACATCTTGGAAGCCAATCGCCGTAACAGCAGCGATTGCGAAGCTGAGGATTGCGAGTGTTTTCTTCATGTATAAACTCCTCCTTGGTGTCCTCTTGGGACAAGAGACATAAACTTTTTAACTACTTCAATAAATTGAAATAGCAAAAATAATAGAGTCATCAACAAGAATATAGCACAGTTTAGTAAGACTGACAAGCAGTATTGGTAAAGGAGAACCCTACTTACTTTAAAAGAATCTGAATTCTATAATTACTATAAAGATATAGTAATTTGAAAGTACTACAGTCACGCTGCTGGGCTTGTCTTGTGTAAAACTCCACTACTATATAGGACGTAGGTTGTGTTATAAATGTTGCAGAAGGAGGGGAAAATACCCATAGAAAATATATATGAGCGGGACTCTTTACGAATTCGCTCCCTGCTTCTATAATAGAACCAACGCAATGAGGAAAGAAAAGTAAGGCAATTTCCGCTGTCAGAGAGAGAATCCCGAGGCTGTGAGGATTCTTCAGCATGGAGTGCCCGAACGCTGCTTTCTGAGTGCAGGCAAAACCTGCCGGCTTGTGCCCGTTAGCGCACATCTGAGGTGACCGGTCTTCTGCTATGGCTGGTAATCAGGGTGGTACCGCGAGAGTGTGCACAACGCCTTTCGTCCCTGTTTTTTGGGGATGGAAGGCTTTTTTTGTTTGTTTGGCGTTTTACTTTTGCTGTTACTTGCTGTTACTCAATGAGGAGGAGTTTCTTGCTATGAAGTCATCAGAAATTCGCAACCGCTGGCTGAAATTTTTCGAATCGAAAGGTCATGAGATCGTGCCGAGTGCATCGCTTGTGCCGTACAACGACCCGTCCCTGCTCTGGATCAACGCCGGGATGGCGCCCTTGAAGAAATACTTCGACGGCAGCGAGATCCCGCGCAACCCGCGCATGACCAACTCGCAGAAGTGCATCCGCACCAACGACATCGAGAACGTCGGCAAAACGGCGCGCCATCAGACGATGTTTGAAATGCTCGGCAACTTCTCGATCGGCGATTACTTCAAAAAAGAAGCGATCCACTGGGCGTGGGAATTCGCGACGCAAGAGCTCGGTTTTGACAAAGAGCGCATCTACGTGACGATCCACACCGAAGATGAAGAAGCGTTTGGCTACTGGACGAACGACATCGGTCTGCCGGCGGAGCGCATCGCGCGCACCGAAGAAGACAACTTCTGGGACATCGGCGAAGGCCCGTGCGGCCCGTGTTCCGAGCTGTTCTATGACCTCAAGCCGGAGATGGGCAAAGACGAAGTCTTCCATCCGGATAACCATGACGGCAACCGCTACCTCGAGTTCTGGAACCTCGTCTTCACCCAGTTCAACCACAACGCGGACGGTTCCTACAACGAGCTGCCGAAGAAAAACATCGACACCGGTTCCGGTCTGGAACGCCTCTGCCTGATCTTGCAAGGCGTGGAAACCAACTTCGACACCGACCTGTTCCAGCCGATCATCCAGGAGACCGCCCGTCTCGCAGGCAAAGCGTACCATGAAACAGCAGAGTGGGACGTCGCGTTCAAAGTCATCGCTGACCATGTCCGCACCGTCGCTTTCTCGATCGGTGACGGCGCGTTGCCGTCGAACGAAGGCCGCGGCTATGTCATTCGCCGCCTGCTGCGCCGTGCTGTTCGTTGCGGCAAGGTGCTCGGGATCGAGAAACCGTTCATGTACACGCTGGTCGGCATCGTCGGCGACATCATGGGCGAGCACTACCCGGAACTGGTGCAAAAGCGCGAGTTCATCGAGCGCGTCGTGAAAGCGGAGGAAGAGCGTTTCCATGTCACCTTGGCGGACGGCGAGAACCTGCTGGCCGAAGTGCTGGAGCGCGTCAAAGGCGAAGGCAACAACGTTCTGCCGGGCGACCAGGCGTTCCGTCTTTATGACACCTACGGCTTCCCGATCGACCTGACGGAAGACATCTGTGCCGAGCAAGGCATCGCGATCGACCGCGAAGGATTCGAGCGCGCGTTGAATGAGCAGCGCGAACGCGCGCGTGCAGCCCGCAAAGACGTGGCATCGATGGCGGTGCAGACCAACCTGTACGATGAGATCAACATCGATTCCGACTTCGTCGGCTATGACGAATCGGCAGCTCCGGCGACCGTGCTCGCCTTGATCAAAGACGGCGAGATCGTCACCGAAGCGCATGAAGGCGACGAGATCGAGCTGTTCCTCGACCGCACTCCGTTCTACGCAGAATCGGGCGGCCAGGTGGCAGACGTTGGCCTGATCACCGTCGGCGAATCGGCGATCGTCCAAGTCACCGACGTGCAAAAGGCTCCGAACGGCCACAACCTGCACAAAGCAAAAGTCCTCTCCGGCACCGTGGCAGCGCTGGCGACCGTCGAAGCATCGATCGACCACGAGCGCCGCGTTTCGATCACCCGCAACCACACCGCAACACACTTGCTGCACAAAGCGCTGCGCGAAGTGCTCGGCGAGCACGTTGCACAGGCTGGCTCCCTGGTCGGCCCGGACCGTCTGCGTTTTGACTTCTCGCATCTGTCGGGCATGACGCCGGAAGAGATGGCGATCGTTGAGCGCAAAGTCAACGAGCAGATCTGGGCAAACGAAGCGGTCGAGATCAACGAAATGAACATCGACGAAGCGAAGAAGCTGGGCGCGATGGCACTGTTCGGCGAAAAATACGGCGATGTCGTCCGCGTGGTCAAAGCTGGCGACTACTCGACCGAGCTGTGCGGCGGCTGCCATGTCCGCTCCACCGGCGAGATCGGCCTGTTCAAACTCGTCTCCGAGTCTTCGATCGGCGCGGGCATTCGCCGCGTGGAAGCGGTGACCGGCAAAGGCGCGTATGAATTTGTCGTCAGCCAGGAGCGTCTGCTCCAAGACGCGGCAGGCAAATTGCGCGCCAACGTCAACGACCTGCCGAACCGCATCGACCACCTGCAGGCGAACATCAAAGACCTCAGCAAAGAGATCGAAGGCCTGAAAGGCAAGCTCGCAGCCGGTGAAGTCGGCAACCTGCTCGGCAAGATGACCGACGTGTCCGGCGTGCCGTTCCTCGCGGCGAAGCTGGACGGCGTGGACATGGACGGCCTGCGCAACATCGCAGACGACATGAAGAACCGCATCGAGTCGGGCGTTATCGTGCTCGGCGCTTCACAAGGCGAAGACAAAGTATCGTTTGTCGTCGCAGTGACCAAAGACCTGAACGGCCGTGGTATCCAAGCGGGCAAAATCGTCAAAGAAGTCGCAGCGATCACCGGCGGCGGCGGCGGCGGTCGTCCGGAGCTGGCACAAGCGGGCGGCAAAGATGTCTCCAAGCTGCAAGCGGCGCTGGATCAGGCTTCCGCGATCCTCGCCGGCATGCTGTAAAAATTGAGTGAACAGAACGCTCCCAGCCCCGTCTTCTAAAAGACGGGGCTTTTTTATATAAATTAAATGGGGGGCGTGACCGATGGAACTTGCCGAGCTGGAGATTCGAAATCTATTGCTTCATCTGTTGATCGTGCTGTTGCCGGTGCTGTTGTATTTCACCGTCCAAGGCGATGCGGTGTACCGCCGCAAACATCAAATGCTGGTCGGCGTCTTGGGCGGCACAACGGCGATGCTGTGCCTGTCCTTGCCGGTCAAGATCGACAACGTGCTGTGGGATCTGCGCATGATCCCGCTGATCCTCGCCGTCGTCTACGGCGGGTGGCGGGCGGGGCTGATCGCTGCTGTGCCTGCCCTGCTCTACCGGGCGCAGCTCGGCGGCGGGTCGGTGTGGCTGGAACTGGCCGCCGGTGCGGTCAGCCTTGGCATCTGCTTTGTTCTGGCCCGGAGTTTTCTCCGCTTTGCGCCGCGCCAACGCATTTTGCTCTGCATGCTGCTCTCCTTTTTGTCCTTCCTCCCGCTGGGCCTGGCCGTGAACGCATCCCATCTCGATCTGCTGCTCGTGCAGGGCGCTCTGCACATCCTCGGCATCGGGATTTGCTCCTATTTGATCGAAAATAAGATCCAGACCCTGCTCCTGCACCGCGAACTGGCGAATAAAGAACGGCTGAACATCATCTCCGAGCTGGCGGCCGTGATCGCTCATGAGGTGAAGAATCCGCTGACGGTGGTGCGCGGTTTTTTGCAGCTGGCATTGGGATCGCTCGATGAAAAAGCCCGCCCGGCGATGCAGATTGCCCTGACCGAGCTCGACCGCGCCAACTACATCATTTCGGACTATCTCAATTTTGCCAAACCAAGACCGGAGAGCATCCAAGTGTTTGATGTGGCCGATGTCGTGCGCCACATCGCGATGGTGATGGGGGCGTTTGGTACGCTGCGGGGCGTGGAGATCCGCACCGACTGCTCGGAAGGGCTGCTGGTGAACGCAGATGCCGGGCAGTTGCAGCAGGCTTTGATGAACCTCGTCAAAAATGGCATTGAAGCGATCGCCGAGCCGTCGGGCACGGTGACGATTCAGGCTTTTCTGCAAGGGGAGACGGTGCTGCTCTCCGTCCGCGACACCGGAGTGGGCATGAGCGCCGAGCAATTGCGGCGCATGGGCACCCCGTTTTACACCACCAAAACCAGCGGCACGGGCCTTGGCACGATGGTGACGCGCAAGATCATCGAAGGCATGAAAGGCACGCTGACCTTCCACAGCGCGCCGGGGCTTGGCACCGAGGCGGTGGTGAAAATCCCGGCAGTGCTTGTTAAAGAGGTGGTTTGATTGATTTCAGTCATACTCTATTTTCATATTTCCGGATTGTACAGCTGTGAAATAAGTTATACTCGGTAACGTATGCTCCGGGCTATTTCACGACTGTAAAATAAGCTATACTCGGTAAGGTATTCTCTACTTGGAGAATCCTAGTTGTTGCAACAGGAGGAGTCCTTAATGGTGATTCGATTGGCACAAGAGCAGGACCAGCCGTTTCTGGTCCGTGAATATTTGCAGCACTTCAGCCCGCATATGGGAGAAGCGGAGCGTTATGCCTGGCTGCACCTGCAGGTCGACCGGGCTCTGCTCTTGGAGGAGCAGGGGTTCATCCTCGGCCTCGCCACCTGGGGCGCCCGCGACGGTGTCCGCGCCGGCCTCGCCCAGCTCACCGGCCTGCGCATCATCACCACCCGCCGCCGCCAAGGGTTGGGCAGAGAGCTGTTCCAAGCAGTGGTGCGGGATATGGAAGCCTTTTATGACGAGCGCGATGCCGCCCTGCGCCGCCTGTTCCTGTTTGCACCGGAGGAGAGCGGGGGATTTTTTGAGGGGCTGGGCTGTGAAAATCTTGCTTTTGTGAAGGATCACCGCGGAGTACGCCGTAATGATCTCCTCTATATTTGGGAGGAAAAAAATGGCACCTATTGAACTTATTTTGCTATCTATGTAACGCTCAGAAGCGGTACAATAAAAGGGATACATACTAACTTGTTTGTAAGGGGTTTGAAAATGATGACAAAGCGCGTGCTGATCATGACAGCAGTCGAAGCGGAACGGGACGCGATCGTAAAAGGTTTGGGCGATACGGAGCGATTTGACGTGCGGGTCGCGGGCGTTGGCCCGGTCGCGGCGGCTGTCAGGACGGCGAATGTTTTGGCGGGCGGGGATTACGGGCTGGTCGTCAGCGCCGGGATCGGCGGCGGCTTTACGGAGGTGGCTCCGGTCGGCTCGCTGGTCGTCGCGACCGAGATCCTCGCTGCCGACTTAGGCGCACAGACGGGGCAGGGGTTCTCCAGTGTGGACGAGCTGGGCTTTGGCTCTTCCAAGCTGCCCGTCGACGCCGAACGGGCTGCAACAGTCACCGCAGCTTTGCAAGCGGCCGGGCTGATCGCAGCGGCCGGTCCGGTGCTGACGTTGGCGACGGTGACCGGGACGGCGGAGACCGCTCGGGAACTGGCAACACGAGTGCCTGGCGCTGCGGCGGAGGCGATGGAAGGCTACGGGGTGGCTTTTGCTGCGCAAGAGAAAGGCATTCCCGTGCTGGAGATCCGCGCGATCTCCAACGCCGTCGGCCCGCGCGACCGGTCTGCCTGGCGGATGAAAGACGCGTTTGACGCGCTGCAAGCGGCAGGCAAAGTTTTGGTGGAGGTGCTGTAAGATGAAAATCGCTTATTCGCCGTGTCCGAACGACACGTTTGTATTCCACGCCTGGGCGCACGGGCTGATCCCCGGCGCACCGGAGCTTGACGTGATGTACGCCGATATCGACATCACCAACTCCCTGGCTGCCAATCCCGGCGGCCCGGAGATCTTGAAAATTTCCTACGCTGCGCTCCCGTGGGTGCTCAAGGAATACGCCCTGCTTCCCTGCGGCGGCGCACTCGGTCGCGGCTGCGGACCGTTGGTGCTGACCGCGAACCAAGAAGCGGCAGGCAACCCCGCCGCACTTGCCGGCAAAAAAGTCGCGGTGCCAAGCGAACGCTCCACCGCCTACCTGCTGTTCCGGCTCTGGGCGGCGCAAAACGTGCCGGGCGGCGTCGGCGAAATCGTCGTCATGCCGTTCCACGAGATCATGCCCGCCGTGCGCGATGGTAAAATCGACGCGGGTCTCGTCATTCACGAAGCCCGGTTTACCTATCAAAACTTCGGTCTGACCCTGCTCGCCGACATGGGCAACTGGTGGGAAAGCGACACCGGCCTGCCGATTCCGCTCGGCGCGATCATCGCCAAGCGCTCGCTCGATCTGGACGAGATCGCCAACTGGGCCCGCGCCTCGGTCGAATATGCCTGGGCGCACCCGGAGGCATCGCAGGACTATGTCATGTGCCACGCGCAGGAGATGTCGCCTGACGTTGCGAAACAGCACATCGACCTCTACGTCAACGAGTTCACCCGCGACCTCGGTGACAAAGGCTATGAAGCGGTCACCTCCCTGCTGTCTCGCGCGGCAAAAGAGGGTCTGGTGCCGGAGTTCGACCTGTCCCTGCTGAAATAACAAAAGAACACGAAAGGCCATCCTGCTCGTTGCAGGATGGCCTTTTTTATGACTCAAAATAAAGATGATGGTGCAACTGGCACCCCGGATTAAACGACGCCGCGCAAGCTGGGCATTTCGAATCGCAGCCTTTGTACTCCTGCACGGTCAGCTCATGCCCGCACGCGCCGCACAGCACGGCCGGTTCGTCAAACTTTACACGCGGCCATGGCTTCGGCTCGTGATCCGCAACCTCCTGATGGCATTCATAGCACGGATAGTAGCGCTCACAGCACCCGAACTTCAGCGCGATGATGTCCACGTCTGAGTGGTAATGCTTGCAGCGCGTCTGTGCATCGACGTCGACGCCGTATACCTTGGGGCGGACTTCAGGCAGCGGCTCGCCTGCGACCACTTTGCCGATCCCTTCTTGACAGACGCCGTAGGGAAGCCACGGGCAGGTCGAGCAAATTTCCAGCAAATCGTCCGGTTGCATCGACTTGGCCACGCGCGAAAGGATCTCCTCCCACGGCACGACCTCGCCGATCTCCAACCCTAAACGCTGCAAAATCAACGCATCACGCTCCGCCACATTTTGATCCTCGCAGTGATATTCCCCGTCAGGCGGAAAACAGGCGCAAAGCTGATCCGGCCCTTTTACGATCTCACAGGAAGTCTGCGGTTCTGCGAGCAGCGTTCGATAGACGTTGGTCATGTTATCCGCATAGGCGTCCGAATAGCCCATCCCCCGGTAGCCGAGCAGACAGAGCAAGTGATGCCCGCGCAGTGAAATCGGCATGTCGCCCCCTCCTTCTGAACAATTCTATCTCCTATATATAGCACATGCGCTGGCTTCTGAGGAGGGTCTTAGTCGGCCCTCCGTCCCGAGGCGGAGCGTTTACCCGACTGTGGGGCGGCGCGTGTCTGGGTGATTTTTCCTACAATGAAGTTAACAAGAGTTGGAGGGAGACAGCGGATGAACACGGTGTACGAAGTGAACGGACTGACCAAGATCTATGACAATCAGAAAAAGGCCAACGACAACATCTCCTTGGCGATCCGGCAAGGCGAGGTCGTCGGCGTGCTGGGCCCGAATGGCGCGGGCAAATCCACCTTGATCAAGCAGATGGTCGGGCATGTCAAGCCAACCGAAGGGGAGATCCGGCTGTTTGGCGCAGATGTGATCAAACGCTCCGACCTGATCCCGCAGTATGTCGGATACTACGACCAGCGTCCGGCGGCGCTCGATGCGCTGACCGGGTATGAAGCGATCTACTGCACGGGACGGCTGCGCGGCATGTCGCGGGCGGCGGCGAAAGGGGCGGCCGACCGATTGATCGAGCTCTTAAACCTCGGCGAAGTCCGCAAGCGCGAGATTCGCAAAATGTCGGGCGGGCAGCAGCGCATGGTCGGGTTTGCCACCGTTTTGATCGGCGAACTTCCGGTGTTGATCCTCGATGAGCCGACCAACGAGCTCGACCCGGAGCGCCGCCGGCAGTTGTGGGATACTTTGGCGGAAAAGAACCGCCAGGAAGGCACGACGATCCTGCTCGTCACGCACAACGTGCTGGAAGCGGAGCAAGTCGTCGACAAAGTCGCCGTCATCGACCACGGCCAACTGCTCGCCTACGACAGCGTCGGCAAGCTGAAGCAGCAGGTGGACAGCCGTTTGCGGCTGGAGCTGACCGTGCGGCCGGAAGAGGGCGAGCGTCTGGAAGCGCTGCTGAGCGGATACGGCACCTTGCAGCGTCCCGCCGCGAATAAAATCCGCCTCTTTATGGAAGAGGGGCGTGCCGGAGATGCTTTGCAAGCGGTGGTCAGCGAGGCGGGCGACGGCTGCGAAGAGTACCGCGTCGTGCCGCCGAGCCTCGAAGATGTGTATTTTAAGCTGGGTGGAAAGGAAGGATCGATCTAAGATGAAAGCAACAGCTATGCAAGTGCAGGCGGCCCCGATGCCGCAATCGATCGTCAAGCGCGAACCTATCCCGCTCTGGAAGCGCAAAGTCAGCGAAGTGGCCACCCTCTGCTGGATGCAGCTGCTCGAACTCCGTCAAAACTGGATCTGGGTCGTGCTGCTCGCCAGCATGTTCCCGCTGACGACCCTGATGTTTATGAAATTCTTAAATCCCAATCCCACCCCGGCCTACATCGTGCAGGCCATCGCCGGTAACATGATCTTTGGCGTCATCGTGACAGGCGTAAACATGATGTCGCAAAACATCTCCTGGCAGAAAGAGCAAGGGCATTTTACCTACTATCTCTCGCTGCCTGTCCACAAGCTGTCATTCATCACCGCCGTGCTGTTCCGCGGTCTGCTCAATACCGTACCGTCGCTGGTGGTGATGGCGCTGATCGGGAAGCTTGCCTTCGAGGTGGAGTTCCATTACAGCTGGTGGCTCCTGCTCCTGTTCTTCCTGGCGACGTATGTCTGCTCCGCGTTTGGCACGGTGATCGGTTTTTGGAGCAAGAATCAGCAGCTGACCAACATGCTGTCCCAAGTGCTGATGATGTTCCTATCGTTCCTCTCCCCGGTGATGGTCACGATGGAACAGTTGCCGGGTGCGTTGCAAGGCGTTGCTTATGTGTTCCCGACGACTTACATCGCTGAAGCAGCACGGGCGTTGCTGTTGACGGGCTACTCTTCGGCGGTGGGCTGGCAGTTGCTGATTTTGACGGGGTATGCGCTTGTGTTTACGGTGTTGATTATTAAAAAGGCAGATTGGCGTGCGAAATAAGTGAAAATAGGATACAAAAGAAACCTTGCATCTGGGCAAGGTTTCTTTTCTTTTTGAATAGAACAAATAAAACTTGTCCGACTTAAGTTTATATGATATGGTAATTTGTTTTTAACATATAAAATATAGATGGAGGTTTCTATGGTTAAACTAAAAAGTAAAGCGGCTATTTTTGCGATTTCCGCTATGGTGGCAATGGTCCCATTCACAGCACTCGCAAGCAGTTACAACATTTGGTACGAGTTTGATACAACATTAACTGGCCAGACACGTTATTATGATGGTCAAAACATCTCTCTGTCATTGAACTCAAGTACTCCAATATCAGGAATCACGACTTTTAACGTCATGCTTTACCGTGAAGTTAACTGGGGAGTAGATGTTGTTGTGGGTTCTGGTACTGCTCAACGTAACGGGGTCACGAGCTTAAAGTTTCCAAATGTAGGCCCAGAGAATTACTACACCTATTTTTCAAAAGCTTATGACACCGATACTGTTACTGGAACCGGTATCTTTTCCAATTACTAAGTTGATATACTCCATCAAGAATTTATTGTAAAGTAAAGGAGGGGGGATGCAGATTCATGCACCTCCCCTCTTCAAATTTGAAAGGGTGATAATAATGCTGGATTTTGATGGACTGCAGATCGTCATTGCAGGAATACTTTACTTAGTCGTCATCTCTTTGTATATTTTGAAGAAAAAACCAATAGTAGATTGCTTTATTTTAACTGTTTTCTACGTTTATGTTGTCGGTGTCATTGCCATCACTATTTTTCCGATACCTATTCATGATAATGTACTTGAAATTCTTAGAGAAGGTAATATCGAGCCGCCAAACAACTGGGTTCCTTTTGAGTCTATCTCCCAGATGTTGACCAATGCTTCTACGCAGGTTGCAACAAAGCAAATCTTAGGGAACTTACTTTTGTTCCTTCCTTTTGGCTTTTTGCTACCACTGTTAGGAGGACGGGTGATTAAGGCATATCAAGTCCTCGGTTTGGGTTTGGTCGCTTCTTTCTTGATTGAAGGTTTTCAACAATTGATCGGGCTGATAATTAACTTCAATTATCGAGTTTTTGACATTGATGACTGTCTGATCAATACGTTTGGGACCATACTCGGGTATATGCTGTTTAGATTGGCGCTGCCGTTGCTGCAACAGATAAAACCTCTGGGGTACCCCGACAGGAAGAACACTTTGCGTGAATAGGGAACAGCAAAAAATAATTTGGCAGTACCTGTTGCGACATGCGCGAAATTGAACCGGCAACTGGGTAAGCTCAAAGTAGATTGGCGTTCTAAATAAGCGAAAAGCGGCTCTTGCACAGAGCCGCTTTTTTGATATATTGGTGATGCAGAGAATCTGAAATTCAGAAATTCTGCCTCGAATAGCATACAGAAATGCAGACAAAACTGAATAAGGGAGTGCATAGTATATGGCGACAGCAGTCAAGCAGATCATGGATTTAAGGAAAGGCGTGACGGACATGGCGAAGATTCGCCTGAACAAACGCTCCACCATCACCATACCGAAAGCGATTGTCGACCAGTTTAAGCTGCAGGAAGGCGACCAGTTGGAGATCACCGTTGAAAATGGACGGATCATTTTGGAACCGATGTTTTCCGTGCCGATGGATCAGGCGTGGTTTTGGAGCAAAGAGTGGCAGTCAAAGGAGCGCGAAGCAGAGGAAGACTTGCAAGCGGGCCGCGTGTCGGGGCCGTTCACTTCGATGGATGACATCAAAGCGAGACTCGATTCGCTGAAAAAACAGGACTGACCAGGTGCGGCCGATGTGGCATAATCAGATGCAAATCATCATGACCGCCCGATTTGAAAAGTCATTCATGAAACTCGATGCACAGTCACAGGCAGCCGTTCTGGAGGCAATCGATAGGTTGTTTCATCAGCCGGACCATCCTTCTTTACGCAGGAAAAAGGTGCAAGGAACGCACGGCAAAGTGTGGGAGATCAGCGGCAACATGGACATCCGCATCACCTTTCATCTTGCAAAACCGAACGGGATCATCCTGCGCAACTGCGGTCATCATGATGATGCATTAAAAAAACCATAGAAAAAGCGGCTCTCGCACAGAGCCGCTTTTTTGATCCATTATGAACCTTTTGGTTTCGCAAACGGAAACGAATAAACAGCGGCATTAGGAAGTGAAGCTGCTAAACTCTGCAGTTCACGTTCACTCAGGTTTCCGGCGATCCATACGACATGACCTTGATCAATGTAGTAGAAGAGGGTGCCGGTGTCTTGCTTGACGTACCACGCATCGATGCCATTCATCTGAACGACCTTGGCGTTTTTGAGAGCGGAAAATGCTGTGGAATGCGGGTATTTGCCAATGACGATCTGCTTCTTATCGTCTGCGAATACCCAAGCTTGGTTGTCCTCCGTGTTTACGGAGAGTTTGGAGACCACAAATTGTTCCATGGGCAGGTCGAGCCCTTCTTTGTCTGATAACATGCCTGCTTTCTTGATGTGAATGTCAGCGAGTCCGGCTATCGACCACTGCTCTCCGTTATGGGTTAAGAAGAGGAAGGTGTAGCATGGATCGGCAACAGGAACTTTCAGAGCAACGACACCGTTTTGCAAAAAGGTTGTTGCCCATTCTGCATCTTGTTCAGTAGGAGCACGCTTCGTAGAATCGGAAAATTCCCACTCGGTTTGATGGATCGCCGCTTGAATCGGTGTCTGTTTTTGTTCAGAAGGTGCACTTTTGCTGATAATGCTGCGCAACTGAAGGTTATTTTCCGGACTTTGAACTGGGGGCTTCTGGGGCGGATCATTCGGTTTCGATTCTTCGGAACAACCGGAAATGATACTGGCGACAAGTACAAGGGATACGCCGAGGCCAGCTAGTCGGAGGTAACTCATGCTACAAGGTACCAACGCAGCGCGTGCGGTGTTTTGTAAGATTTCCAGCCTGCGATCAATGCTGTTGTCATAACTTGTGTAGCCCCCTAGTGACTTTCTGGATTTCCAGAGAAAGTATAAGTGATGACTTTAGTAGAGCACATATGTCGATGCAGAGCAATAACTTTAATTGAATTGAATCTTCTGTCCAATACAAAAGTGTGCCACTTCCCGCGCCCTTTGAATCTCGCTCACATATGGGATCGCAGTTGCTCATTTTGACTGCGGATGAGTTTCTCTTCACGGTACTGAATAGCAAAAAGCGGCTCCTGATGAGCCGCTTTTTATAGCTGTATTTTTCTTGCCTGACAGTCTCGTTCTGTTGGTCATAGACGGCAACATGGAGTTCCCATTCGAACGAGCAGCGGCATTTGTCTCCGGAAAATCGCCACTTTTTGATGAGTATTATTGACCCTCTCGGGCATCACGTAATTTTAGTTCGCGCAACTTGATCGGCAAGTCTAGCACCTTAATATAGTCATCCCGAACCTCCGGGGACATTGGTTTGCCGTTCACGTCAAGTATTTTGTTTTGAGCAATCTCGTCACGAATTTCTTTTATCGTTTTTCCTTCTGTGGTGGGGAGGATAGCATTTTCTTCAACCAGTTGTCCCAATAAAAAATCGGGTGAAGTCCCAAAATATTCAGCGAGTAGACAGAGGTTGTGGTATTTTGGCTTCGATTCGCCAAGTTCGTATCGAGTATAGGTAGTTCGATCGATTCCTAAGTGTGCCGCAACGGTTTTTTGCGAAACACCCTTTTTTTCACGTAAACACTTTAAACGAGTGCCTATTATCTGCATGCCATCACCTACCTGTACCCCATTATATGTGACAAAATGGCACATTGAAATACGTGTACAATTCGCACATACTAGTCTTTGAAATGTGTATATTTTGCACCTGAAAAGACGGAGGGGAACGGCGGAGTGAACAATACATGGCTTACCGAAAAGCGAAAAAACAAAGGACTCAGCCAGTCTCAGCTCGCAACTCTAGTCGAAGTTGACAGAAGCTACATCACACGGATCGAAAACGGTCGAAGACCCAGCGTGGAGATTGCACAGCGCATCGCAGTGGTGCTTGATTTCCCATGGACCAAGTTTTTTGAATAAATAGTAAGTGGTTTGTTCCTGTTGATAAAGGCGTTTATAGAACAAAATAATAATATTGACACAATTGTTGACTTTAGTTAGTAGTGTTATTACAATTGTAATTGTGTTACTTATGTTTTTCAGGGGATTAAATCCCCCCGAAGAATCTCTTTTAGGAGGTGATCAGGTTGTCTTTGCTGGCACAAGTTAAAGCGGTTACCGTAGCTGTAGAATCCACTCGAAATGCTACGAATAACATCAACATTAAAGGCTAATCGCAATATCATCTGCTCGTTCTATCCTTCTATGTAATGAACGAGCAGACTTTTATATAAAAGGGGGAGTTAGGATGAGTACATTGTTGCTTTATCCGCCGATCACTGACCCGACTTCGGGTTATCATAGTCTGACATACATTGAGACGTATGCTCGGAGTCAGGGCTTTCAAGACATCGATCTGATCGACACAAATATCGAGGCTTTTTAATACACAATGAATTTCGAACAGATTCAACAAATCAAGCTGCGGACTCAATCAAGGCTCAATGAATTAGAGGATCGGGAATCTCTGGATGCCTCTGAACAGATGGAGCTTTTTTATTTGTGGAAAGCGAAGCATTTTCCTTACGATGATTTGCAAGATGCTGTGAAAACCTTGCGAGATGCAGAATCCTTTTACGACTATTCACAATATCGTCCAGCAGTTGAACTGATCGAGGATTGGTTGAACGTGCTGTCTTTATCAGGTTATCCGGGGCAGTTTAGCGGTTTTAGCCTTTCGATTCGTTCTCGGTTTAACTTAATGAGTTCAAAGGATCTGAGTGACCATCGGATCGCTGAACGTATTGCGGCACCTTTTGAGTCATACTTTCAAGATATTCTTCTCCCCATGGTGTTACTACTGCCCTAATATGTCCGTAAATTGATAGGCTCTGCTGTCCAAGAAATGACGGAAAAGATGACCGCGTGAGCGGTGTTAAACAGGAAAGAAAAAACGGGAGAATCAAGTCAATTCTCCCGCGATTACCCGTTTCACCATGTGGTCGTCAATGATTCGATGCTTATTTGCTGCTCCATAGATCAGACTATGTGTGGCCGCCTTATTCACCAAGCGAATCGTACCACTTGAATAACGATAGATCTCATCAACCGCACCATCCGTGAAAATGTCACGGCTAACGCCCGCATATTCCAGATGACGAGCTATGTACGCCCCAACCTGTACGCGGTCGTAGTGAACCAGTTTGCACTGTAGATCAATCCTTTGCCGAATGGCCGTAAACATCTGGAGTTGAAGGCGATCCCACAGTTCATTTTGTCCGACTAGGATCAGAGCCATTGGACTCTGGGCATCCATTTTGAAGTTCAGCAGAAACCGCACTTCTTCAAACATTTCTTTGTCTAACAGATGCGCTTCATCGACCACCACGACTGGTTGCAAGCGATGAATCCCCCGCATCAGCTCAATTTCCCGATGCAGTTGTCTCTTGCTGTCCCCTCGATAAAACTTCGCTTCACACCCCAACTGTTCAAGCAAACCCTTGTAAAAATGGCGAGGCGTTAGCTTTGAATCGGATAGGTACAACAGTTTAAATCTCGATGTGTCGAGCACATCCGCGAATCGGCGGATCGTCGTTGTTTTACCAGTTCCGCAATCGCCGGTCACAACGGAGAACCATTGCCTTTCGGCCGTATATTCCAATCTCTCAAGCGTTTCTTCCAAAACATCCGACGCATACAGCTCATGGGTAGGAATATCACGAGAAAAAGGGGTTCTCGCCATTTCATAAAACGCCTCAAACATCTCGGTTCGCCTCCTCCCGAATTTTGCGGAATGAGACGGCGCGTGTTTGACGTTCTTTCCTGACTTGATTCTTCTTCTCCGCAGCGTCCAGTAACCGTGAACCTTCGACTGTAAGCAGTTCAATTGACGACGGGATAGAGGGGCGTTTTCCTGCCCATTCACCGATAATCAGTTCTTTCGCCTGCCACGGTGTATGGCTGCCATACTCAATTGTAATCGTTGAGATGTCACGCGGGTCGTAGACGACTTCAACCTTATGCCCAATGAAAGAAAGCCCGACCTCGTATTTCTTCCCCATAAAACTGATACAGCCAGCTTTGTCCACTTTTCGCGTTTCGCTGTGTAAAAACGCATCCGCAATGAGAGATTCTTCGGCAAGTCGGAGCGGCGACGAGTCGCTTCGAAACGCCACCTGCGGGCTAGAGTTGTCATCGAGTGCGGAATGGGGTTTGGTCTGGTAACATTCGGTGAGCCAAACTTGGAATAACAGATTGAGCTGGTCGAGTGTCTGGGGCTTTTCAAGCGCAGCTTCCGCTAGGAAACTGTCTATTACCCGGTTGAAACGCTCGATTTTCCCTTTGGATTCGGCTGCATACGGTCTCGTAAAGCGAAGACGTATGCCAAGTTTGGCACAGGTACGAGTCATACTTTTGGTTCGAAATTGCTTGCCGTTATCAAAGTAGACAGAATCAGGTACGCCATTTGTTTGAATCGCGTAACGGAAACAGTCTTCCACAATCGTTTGATCGAGTGTTGGGTAAAAAGCCGCATGCAACACGTAACGAGTTGCATCGTCGATGAACGCAACAAGATAGACTTGCTTGTTGGCTCCGCCTTCACCAATCGGTAGATAAGGCCCGAATTTGATATCAGCTTGCCACAGTTGGTTACGCTGTTTGTGTTGAAAGCGTCTGGCCGCAAGGCCAGAGGTTGAGTATAGTCGCATGTGGCGAGTACTGTAGCCACGCTCCATCAATTTTTCCTGCAAGGTGCTGCGCTTGATCTTACCAGGCTTCGCCAAGCCTTCCCACTCCAAGATCTGAATGATCTGCGCGACACTACGGCTGGGAACCTCTCGGCGAAGCAGTATCGCTTGCTCGAGGAGATTGGGCGTGATAGCTTCGGCTGTTTGCCGCTGACTTTTTCTTTTAGGTCGAAGTCCTGCGAACCCTTCGGTTCGATAGGCAGACAGATAGCGGCGGAGGGTTCGCTCGGATAATCCGGTTTGCTCACAAATGGCTTTCTTCAGTTCTTTGGCTTTTCCAGGGTCAATCCCTTGGGCTACAAGAGGAGAGATCAGTTGCATTCTTTCAACGGCGATTTCTTCCGCCTTTTTTTCACTATTCATAGGAATCTACAGTCCTTTCCAATAGGATGTAGATTCACGATACATCAAGGGACAGCGGACAAGAAGGCAAAACGGGTATGTACCCATAATTGAGAATGAACGATGGGTCGGACAAGTCTCGCCAGCCATCCGACTCCTTGTCCAACATAATGTCCGATCCTTTGGAGTGCAGACGGTGAAGATACGGACAATGGCTCCACCGGATTTCCTGTACGCGCCGCTATCGTTGATAAACAATTCACCCAGTACTGCCAACACTTCTTGAACCAAACGTGCCAGCGATGCAAGGTTGAGTCATCTGCAGCTACGCCTACGGACTGTCCATGTGACAAAACTGATTCGAGGCATTCAGCTTCGTAATGTTTGTTAGGAACGAGCAAGTCCGGCAATTCATGATGGATCTTCTTGCAACACTTGCAACGCAGACGACGAATGATGTAGGTGATTCGTTCACCGGTTGGCTTACGCCCAATACGACTTCGGCTTCCGATAACAAACAGATCTTGCTCACACAAAGGGCAAAAATGTTGCTCTGCACTCCTTACGAAAAAAGTTCTCTATTTTTTTCGAGCTGATAATTTGATATACTAATCATGCTATTTTTGGGGGACGACTCTGGTGCAACTGTTCGAGCAGTGGCACGTCATACAGAGGCGTCCTTTTCCTTTGTAAGATATGTATGGTGGTCATTATATCCGTCAACCATTGGACAGGCAACAGCGTCAGCTTTTGGTCATTTTCAATCGGCTGTAACACCATGGTTCAAGAAAAGGGCTATATTACTGTGGGGATTAATGTTACGTACTGTGCGCAGCTTCCCTTCGCTTTGTATATTGGACGAAAAATACGCGAAGCGTTCCCGGAGATGATGATCTTGTATGGAGGGACAGAGGTATCGGATGTCTGGAAATATCTATCGGATAGATCTAAATTCTTTGATATTTTTGATGCATCTGATGCGTGTGTTATCGGTGAGGGAGAAGCGGCATTTACGAGTTTGCTTGAAATGATTGAGGTGGATTCAAAGTTTTCTCCCATTTCTAATACTGTGTTTCATCCTAAGTACAACTTATCGGTTCCCGACCAACTTATACAATATCAATCCCTCCAAGACACTCCGACTCCTGATTTCAGTAAGCTGAATTGGAATTTATATTTGTCACCCCACCCCTATATCTACTATTCGCCTTCCCGTGGCTGTTATTGGAATAAATGTACCTTCTGTGACTATGGTTTGAACTTCGATTCGCCGACAAGCCCGTGGCGACAGCGTCCCCTTGAGAAAATCATCGAAGACCTTCGTGAACTTTCCAAGCAATTTAAACATATCTACTTTTCTGTCGATGTGCTTGCTCCAGCTATGCTTTTGCAATTAGCAGAACGATTAGTTGAGGAGAAAATCGATATTCGATGGGGGGCGGAAATTCGTTTAGAGCAGTACTGGTCGCTTGAGAGATGTCAATTGTTAAAGGCAAGTGGTTGTACTGACATTTCGGTTGGGTTTGAATCAGGAAATCAACGCATCTTGAACCTGATCAATAAGGGGACACAAGTGACACGGATTCAAGAAACCATTCAGAATTTCCATGATGCCGGCATTGGCGTTCAAGTGATGGGGTTCACTGGATTTCCGACCGAGAGCTTGGAAGATGGATTGGAATCGGTTCGCTTTCTTCATGAGCACCTTGATTCGTGGACTTTCGGAGGATTGGGGACATTTGTGTTGACTCCTGGGGCGATTGTTGCAAAAGAACCGTCAAGATTTGATATCTATAACGTCACCCCATATCAGGGCGAGGATATCGTGCGACAACTTTATTATGACAACCCAACCGGATTGAGCGAGTCAGATAAAAAGATAGTAGAAGAGGAGAAAAAGAAGCTGGTCAAAAATCATTTTGCCCGTCCTTGGGTAGGCGGTATCGACACAGGACATACCATGTTCTACCACGACCGTTATGGGCGACAGGTAGTCTCGATTATACATAAGGACGAGCAGATAAAAGATACTCAAGCGAGATACCGCTTGAACGGAGTTATTGCAGCAGACCTTATTTCGTTCCCAGTTCACTGTTTGTTTCGTGAAGGTGATTTAGACCAACTTCATGAGCAATTCAACCGCGAACAAAAAGGACTGCATCATCATGAAATTAAAAACTTACTTGCTGAGCGTGTAGTGAAACGAGCAGAGACGTCAATAGAACGGCGCAGATATTTCATCAAAAATGATGGTAACGTATATCCGTTTCCTGAAGCGATGATAGACTTCTTATCCTTTTTTGCAAATGGCAGCACACTAAGCAATTTGCTGGAGGCAGTTACCGAAGAAGAGAGAACGTTCTATGCGGAGCTTTGGGAATTTAGTATCTCTAAGCATTTCATTCGCCAAATGCAAGATAAAAATGAACAGCCTCATGTCGAGCGGGAACGAACATGCGTGAGTGGATAGCTGATAGGGAGGACCTAAGATGAATAGCTTGTTCACCGGGATGAATAGTTTGTTCACAAACCGCAATTTTCGTAATCTGTGGTGGGGGCAAACGATCTCTTATTTTGGCGATGTGGTGTTTAGTATTTCGATTTCTTGGTATGTTTTTGAGAAAACGGGCTCTTCGATGCATGTTGCGCTTCTATTGATCGCGGCCTTTTTGCCCGAAGTGCTGTTCGGTATGTTTCTTGGAGCACTGGCCGACCGGTGGGACCGGAAACGATTGATGCAACTATCCGACTTGTTCCAGTTCACGGCGACAGGATTGCTAGCGTTATCTTTCTGGCTGGGGTCGTTTCAATTGTGGCAGATCTACGCGGTGTCGATCTGTCTGTCCCTGGGGAACTCTCTGTTTTCAAGTGCTTTGACAGCGTGGTTGCCTGAAATGGTGGAACAAGAGCAACTGTTGCGTGCCAACTCACTCATGTCTACTTCCAAACAAATCAATCGTCTGGTTGGCGCTACGGTGGGGGGAGCTTTAGTTGCAGTAACGGGTGCGGTCGCAACGATTGCTATTGACTCGCTAACGTTTTTGATTTCCTTTGGATTTCTGCTGTTCGTGCGGGATCAAGGGAAAGTGATGAGATCAACAGATCAAACGGAGTTCTCAATATGGGAAGATATTAAAGTTGGACTAAGCTGGATCAGGAGGCAGCCCGTCATCCTTTTGCTGGTACTGATCGGCATGATCAGCAACATCGCACTTGGCCCAACGAACGTGCTTCCTCCGATGTACATTCAGGTAGAGCTTCAGGCGGATGCAAGTGCTTTGGGGATCTTTGACGCAGCCATCGGATTGGGATTGTTACTTGGCGGGATACTGGTCGGCGTGGTGTCTCCGAAAAGGATCGGAGTATGGTTTCTTGCCGGGCTGGGGCTGCAAGGCACCGGGATGTTGATTGTCTCGCAGGCGCCAACTTTGACAGGGGCGTGCATTGGGAACTTTTTGCTTGGTTTTGCTGTTATGATGGCGGCGTTGCCGCTTGGCACGATGATCCAAGTGCTCACCCCATCTGCCATGCGTGGTCGTGTCGGCAGTGTGATGTCGATCGGGCTGTCGATGGCGATTCCCATTACGTACGGCGGCATTGGAGCATTAGCTGGAGGGATCGGGTCGCGGGTGACTTATGTGCTGGGCGGTTGTTTGCTGTTGTGTTGTGTGGTGTTGGGATTGCTAAATGCCAAGTTGAGAGGGTATCGTTTATACGCTGCTGCAAGTGATGCACTGAGTGAAAAGCCGGCGTGAATGTTTTTGGTGTTTCGTTAGCAGGAGGACTCCTTTCAGTTAATTACAGAGTGTTACCTCGGTTGCAAATGTTGTAGTGCCCAAAACCAGGAGTATCAACAGACCTGACACTTTTGTAATCTTTAGTTTTAATTGTATCCGGGATAGTTTATTATGAGAGTAAACACTGAAGGGGGAATTTGGCATGAAATCGAAAATTGGGGCAATCATACTTGCAGGTCTATTGGCTTGCGGGGTGGGGTCCGTTATGCATGTGGCTAATGAAGCGCCTCCGCTTCCGATGACCAAAATTGCAAATGAAGCACCACCACTACCCATCGATGCATTTGTGGGCTAATTAGTGTGTTCAATTTCAAATGTAACGCTATTGCTGAAGAATCACAGCCTGCACTAGTTGCGGGCTTTTTTGTTTGCGATGTTGTTACAGCAGATGGGAAACCAGCAACTGACAGTGTTGCCTATCCAACGGTTGACGGAATTAATGACCACCATACATCTTTTTGGTTTTGTTTGATATGAAAACATTGTCCCGGCACGAAGACAATGTTTAGATGCTAGTAGGAGAGATCCATATCAAAAAGGGGGACGTAGCGTGCGTTTCCTTTTTCTCAATCGAAGATTCGGTTCACTTTTCGGATCGAGTCTTTTTCCGCACTTGGTGACTCGATTTATTTTGTTCTAATTAACAAACACAACGTAATGCATGATTCGTTGTATATGTTTCTTATTGTTAATTTTCCGTCGCATGTTACGATATAAATAAAAAGGAGTGTGTTCCTTGAAGACAAGGACGATGTTCTTTACGACTGCTTTCGTTTGTATTCTCACGGCGAGTCTACTTTTCAGCGCGATTCAATCTAAGGCATCAACCACGGCAGAACAAGAAGCAAGATATGCTGTAACGCAGTATATCCATGCGTTAAAGACAAGCGATGTTCAGGAAATTATGAAATACACCAAAGACCTTCGCTACCCCAATGAATCACGTAAAAAGCAAGCCTATACCAACATGGCGCAGGATCAGATTCTTTCTGATGTGCATCTGATTTCTTTCAAAAGAACTGACAACGATGAGATGATTGCTACTCTCCGTTTTGTCTCAAAAGTGGCCGGAACACATGAGCTGGATTATCCGGTCATCCAAGAAGAAAACGGAGATTGGAAAGTCCTTATCGAAGGAAAGGCCGTTACGAAAAATAATAAGAAGTAAGGAGTGCAGACACCAGTGTCTCTGATTAAAAAACTAAGTGCCACAGCAATCTTGTTGTCTGCACTATGTGTTTTTGCATCCCCAACTTACGCTGCAACCGCACTTTGCTATTACTCGTTCAATTCGCCTTGGGGTGCAGGTTCACTAACTAATTCTATTGAAGGCCCTGCCTTTGTTGTGAACAATACTGCCGGAGTTGTCAGCATCAAAGGATGGCAGGATACGCCATATTCCGGAACTCCAAATGTCTACTACGAACTCATGAGATCAGACTGGGGGTTTGACACGACGGTCGGCAGTACGACAATTCGCGGGGGTTACCCGCAAAGTTCATCTGCATTGTGGTATTATCATACGTTCACGGGAGTTCAAAAAGGAACAGAGTATTATATCAGAATGTCGTCTCGGTCCTCGACGGGAATGGATGGAGCGGGGAATGCTTACGATGGATATTAAAGAAGAGCGGTCTGTAAGACCGCTCTTTTCATTCGTACTGACGAAAAACCCACACTCGTTTAGATATTTCCTCATTCGACTTCTTCTGTCTGCTCATACATACATCTGCATGCCTCTGCGTAGCTCTTGGTGAGTTCGAAAGACTCCTGTTGCGTATCTGCCACAGCGATTACATAGCCAATGTCGAGATCGGATTTTTTATTTCCAGCCGAAACGCGCTGTTCTTTCCGAGTGAACTTGCTGGCCACAATACCTGGGGACACCTCTTTAGGAGGAATTACTTCTGTTACAGTCCCATGTTCCTTAGGAACGAGAAAATGAACGGTCGCACACTTTCCCTTTAGCAACTTCGGAAAATCCGGAAGTGCACGCCCTAGGTGCAAATCGAGCAGGGCTGCGGAGTTATCTCGTCCTTGCGCATATCGCACGAGTTCATTGATCATGCCGCCTGCCGGACGCGGGTTCACTTCCATCAAGGCTGGTACTCCGTTTGCAGTGATTTTAAACTCGACATGAGCGGCACTGTTCAAAAATTTCAGACTACCTAACCAAGAACGAATGACCGCCAGAACCGAGTCATCCATGTCGTTTCCGAATGAGTACGGGAACGAGTGGGCTACCTCAATGCAGTAGGGCAGGGTAATATATTTTTTCGTATAGCCGATCAATTGCCACAGCCCTGCTTTCGCGTCCCAGATCATCTCCGCACTGTACTCGTCGCCTTCAACATACTCCTCGATCAGTACTTTTCCAGCCCGCTTATATCCGCTCTTTTTTACTGTCTCCATCACCGAAATTGCTTGCATTGCTGCTTGAAAATCTTGTTTTGAATAACAAACGCGAACGCCGGTACTGCCGCTTTCGTCCAATGGCTTGACCACGCAAGGAAGTCCAAATGAAGGAAGTTGGTCAATCTCATCCGGCTCTCTGACTTCAAAAAGCACGGGCTGGCCTGCTCCCGAGACGTTTGTGAACATTCGGGTCTTCTCTTTGAATCGAACGTTCACCAGTCCATCGAGTCCCGTGTGAACCAAACCGTGTTGTGCGGCAACGATTGCAGCCTGAAATACATGGAAGTCATCAAAGGTCAGCACGGCGAGCGGTTGTTTATCCGCCATAAAATGCAAGAGTTTGATGACATCATTGGTATCGATTAGCGTACACTGATCGGCCGCTTCCATCGGATTCACATCGAAGCTTTGGTATTTCTCGGGTTGGCAAGTCAAAAAATGTGTGCTATATCCCAAACGTTTCGCTTGCAGAATGGCTGACAAGCCAGAACCCGAACTGTTGCTTTCAATGATAAAAACTTCGCCTTCGTAACTCACTGCCGCACCTCCGCTAGTTTTAGATGATTGGAAAGGGTACATGTGTACACTTGAATAAAACCAATATAATATGTTTCTTTTTATATATCAACAATTATTAATTTATATCGCTGTTTTAGTGATACTAAAAACTCGTTCTCTCTGCCTGAATGTTTTTCCGCAAATAAACAGGAGTATTTTTATGGTGTAAGTGATCCGTTCACTGATTTGGCTTATGCCCATCACGACTTCTGCTGCCGATCACGAACAGTTCTTGCTCACAGACACTGAGATCCTTTAGCAGTCAGGAATTTTCCAAAACGATATTGTCGCTCCTTTCTGATAAAAGATTAATCGAGACACCCCAAAAGTTTACATAGAAGCGGAAAATGTATTTTGTTTCCGAACTTCACTATGAATGATTTACACTAATGTGTTGTGTCCTTTTTATAAGTGTTACGCATAACACCTTGATTTACGTGCTTGTTGACAAATATTTTTCACAAGTGATAAACTTTAAATGGTATGTAGTGGTTATTAGTAATCGCTATAATGATCACCTACAATACTTGAAAGGGAGTGTGCATGATGTATGAAATAAATTCAGTCATCGCTCGTAATCTTCGCTTTTTGCGAGTTGAGCAAGGTCTTACCTATGAATATATCGCCAAGGTAGCTAATATGGGGAAATCTTCAGTTGAAGATATTGAGAAAATGAAGAAGCATCGGCCGATTAATCCGGATTTTGTCAATGGAATTGCAAAAGCGTTAGGTATAACACCAGACGTACTGAAGGAAGACAACGATGAGATTCGAATGCGAATCGACAACTTAAAAAAGGATATTGATGATGTCCAGTTCTCCGAGAATAAGTCACATCATAATATGGCTGCTATCCAAGGAGAAGCAATTCAACTTGTAGAACTCACTTCTAAACGCGGACCTTATGAACGAATCAATGCTCTTATGATGTTGGGCTACATCGAGTTTCTAAGCTCACGATTTGCCGATGCTCTTTCCAAGTTCCATCAAGCTTATCATATTGCTGAAGCTATCGAAGATAATGAGCAGAAGCATAAAACACGCCACAATATGGCCATGACGTACCTAAGCCAGGGAAACTACAACGAAGTGATAACAATTGTAATGGCAGACCTGAATGAAATTGTAGAATCCGCCTATCGCGCAAGAGATTTTTTTCTGTTAGGCACCGCATTTAAACAACTTCGGGCTTGGGGCAGGGCTACAGACTATCTAAAAACTGCGATTCATGAAATACATCGTTCTAGTCCAAATGGCAGCCCGTTTGAAGGGAGATGCTACCAGATTCTCGGTGATATTCAACGAATCAATGGGAACTATCGTGACTCGATGAATAACACAGAAACCGCAATTACCATGGCTCGAAAATTTTGCGATCTTTTGAACGAGATATATTCAATGCGAACTATGGCATTAACACTTTACAAATGCGGAAAAATCGATGAGGCGAAAAAGGCTTTACAAACGGCCAATCTGAAAGCTAGGGAGTACACCGTCGTTAACGATCTCGAGGTCGCCATTAACACTTTCCATATTGGTGAATTCGAAAAGGATTTTGCGACCGTCAAAAAAAGCATCTCTAAGATCGAACAATTCGAAACTCCTCCTCGAGACTTAGCACTAAAATACGAAACTGCCGCACGAATTGCTATGGAAATCGGTAGTTTTAAAGAAGGACAAGTTTTTTACGAAAAAGCTATAAAGATCTTAGCTGAATAGTTTATTATGGTATATAAAAGGGGGGGAAATGATGAAACTCAAAGCAATTCTATTGATCTTCTTGTTCTTGATCGGAATCACAGCAACTACCGGTTCAATTCTCGCAAACAATGTGCCACCAATCGGCTATAGTCAACCTGTGGCAAATAATGTGCCGCCAATTGGTTATATTGATGGACTGCTGCTGGCTAGTGAAGCGCCTCCGTTGCCACTGGGATAGCACCATACAAAAAAAGTGACCCACACGAATGTGGGTCACTTTTTTTGTAAGATCCGTATCGTTTCAGATAAGCATGTCCTCTGCTGAGATGATATGCGATCGGTATTTTTGCTGTTGACCAGACCGCGAGGGAAGCTCCACCGATTCCGAAAATCACCGGAAGTGCTCCTACACAAATTGCGGAGATTGCTCCGCCGATTGTTGGCAGTTCATTGATTGGCTAATAGGAGCGTAGAGCCTGCACGAGGTGTGGGCTCTTTTTTTTGTTCAAAGATATAAATACGATGACTTAAAAACGGAAATAAAACTCAGCTTCCGAGTTTAACCCAAACCCCTTTTTTTGAACCGATGTGCATGTTAATGTTTGTTCGTGGAGTAAATTAAGCATCGCGGAGATTAATAAAACTTATTTCAGAAAGGAGCGAACCCATATGCAAGACACCTCCCTTGGTCAACGCATCCGCAATCTGCGCCTGCAAAAAGGCTTCACACAGATCGAACTGGCGAAAGGCATTTGCACGCCGAGTATGATCTCGCAGATTGAGTCGGACCGGGCAAGACCTTCTTTCAAAGTCCTAAATGGTGTTGCGGAGCGTTTAGAAGTCCCGCTTGAAAAACTGCTCTCGAACGTGGACATGCATCTCGATGTTGTCAGCAACTACAAAATGGCTCGTGCTATGGTGGCGTCGGGAGAGTATACGTCGGCGATTCCGCTGTTGAATGGGCTGTCGGAAGCATCGCATGGGCAGCTTTCGATCAGTGAGGTTTTATACGATCTTGGTGTTTGTTATCTGAAGACGAATCAACTGGAGGCAGCTGACCAGACCTTCGATCAGGTGTTTGAACTCGCCGTTCTCCGTCAAGACCGACACCTGGCTGCGCGTGTGCTTTGGAATAGTGGTGTTCTGGAGTTGTATCGAAAGAAAAATCAACTCGCTGTATACAAACTTGAAAAAGCGCTTCGCGAGGCTGACGGTATAAAAGAAGTCGATGTGATGCTGACGGGGAGTATCCTCTACGACCTCGGGCGAGCCCATACTCAGTGTGGGGAACCTGACAAGGCGGTGAGCAGCTACGAGGAAGCAGGCAAGTATTTGGAAACCGCTTCAAATGTACGCGATTTAGCACATTTATATTTTGAACTAAGCAAGTCCTACAAACAGCTCGGGGATTTCGAAAAGGCAATCGCTTATTCAGATCGCGCAACCGTCCTTTTTGCGGGGATGGAGAACTTGATTTTAAAGACCAAAATCGAGTGCGAAACTGCTGTGCTGTTAGGGGAAGAAGGGCAACACACGTCAGCAATTGAGATGTTGCAAACGGGTCGTGCTCAATTTCTCGACTTTGGCGAGCGAGAAGAGGCCGGGACAGTTTGCTTGATGATTGGGAAGTTTCAAGTGCTGAGCGGAGAGTTGGAAGGTGCACAAGAATCATGTGAACAGGCGAGGCTGCTATTGCCTGACATTCCCTTACAACGGGGGCGTATCTGGAACCTCGCCGGTCAGATTGCTTTGAAGAAGAACGACCGGGACGAAGCAATCACCTGTTTTGAAAAAGCTGCAGACCTGCTCCAAAAAGCTGATGTGTTCTCAGCGTGGGAAGCTGTGATTCGAGAATTGGCAGAACTTTATGATGAAGTACAGGATTCGAAGCGTGCGTTTGAACTTATGGACGCAGCTCGAAAGATGGCGCAGATCGAGATGCGGCGTCGGGGGATCTCGTTGTGAGTGAGCTACTGCTACTTCAGCCGCGCACCGCTTTGATCCACGCGAGGAGGGCAAAAAAGCTGACCCAAGAACAGCTCGCGAATCGATGTGACATCACGAGGGCTTATCTAGCCAACATTGAACGAGGCAAACATGCACCGTCTTTGCGGACTGCATTTCGGATTGCAAATGTACTGGATTCGACGCTTGAACAGCTTTTTTCAACAGACAGGGAGTGAAAATGTGGAGAATCGTCGTCTTCCTAAGGAACAAATCAGCTATATCAGGTTGCCTGACGCAGATGATTTACAGAACGATATCATGCTGCCCGCCTTTGTGATTTCAGCTACGCAGGCTTTTGCGATCTGCGACAACCAGTTGGAGTTGTGCGTGATCAGCCCTACCCGCCAATCGAATGTATATGAAAGAGTTGCACTGGCCGATCCGATGTTTTATGTAGGAAATGATGAGCAGGTTGTGTTTTACGACCTGACTTCGATGACTTTTGCCGAGTTTGCCAAGAAGTACATGCACATGACCCTGCATGAAAAATGCAGGCACCACTTAATAGAAGCGCGATGGAAGCATCAGTTGACGGTCGAAGAAGTTGCAGGTCGAACTGGTATCACAGTTCACGATTATCTCCAGATCGAACATGGACTACAATCCCCATCTGTAGATGTTGCGCATTCCTTATCAAGGTTGCTTGGCTCTTCGATCGAACAACTCTTTTTTCCGCAAGAAGTAACGGTTTGGCTGGACGAGGTGAAGTAAATGATGGCAGACGTCGAATTGCAATTGTTGAAACAGTTTGAAGATACTCCAGAGTATAAGTCGGTGGTAAGGCGGATTCGCGAGTTGGAATCTGCCGTTAAAAACCGTGTCGATGAAGACTCTTGGGAATTGATCATGAAATGGGAAGAGTTGTGGGCTCAGTTGCTTGTGGCGCAGCAGAGAACGTTGCTTGCAGCGCCGGTTGTGCTTGAGGGCCTGTCTTAATGGAAGAAACGTTTGGAGAATTCCTGCGTGCAAGAAGGCAAGCCAAGGGAATGTCGATCCGTCAACTCGCGCTGTACGCAAACTGTTCCGACTCATATCTCTCTTTATTGGAGCGCGGGATTGCAGGCGGACGCGGACCAACACCAAATTTTTTACTGAAACTTTCGAAGGCGCTTCGTATCCCTCATGAGGTTTTGATGAGAAAAGCCGGTCACTGCACCGACCACCCCACCGAGGTGGTCACGGTTCCCTTTTTGCCGTTGCTTCGCGAGTGTCTCGCAGACAGCCTGGAGGATTTTGCTGAACGGACGGGTATATCTCTTGAGGAAATCCAGCACTTAGAGGAAAGCAAAGATGTAAGCGCAGAAACTGTGATGCTGATCTTCGACATGCTGTTTTGCAAACAACGCGCCTTTACACGCGGGCAACAGACGCTGCTCAATTTGGTGGAGAAGACGTTTCAAAAGGATTCGAAATTGAGTCCGCAGTTGGAGTCCTTGCTGACTTGGTTTTTCGAGGCGCAGGGAGCGCCCGCGGCCAAGGCGGAAGGTGCAGGATTGTTTACAGTGCTAATTTTCAAGAAGGAAGATTGGTGTGCGAAAAAAGCAAGAAGCGGCTCTTGTGCAGAGCTGTTTTTTTGATAGATTGGTGTTGCAGATAATCTGAAAGTCATAATACTGCCTAAGAAAGGCGTGAGGGAGATGGCGAAGAATCGCTTGAACAAACGCTCCACCATCACCATACCGAAAGCGATTGTGATGGATCAGGCGTGGTTTTGGAGCAAAGAGTGGCAGTCGAAGGAGCGCGAAGCAGAGGAAGACTTGCAGGCTGGCCGCGTGTCGGGGCCGTTCACTTCGATGGATGACATCAAAGCGAGACTCGATTCGTTGAAATAAACATGGCCGACCAGAAGCCGTTGATGTGGCTCGCACCTGCGGGCATCATGATAATGCGTTACAAAAACCATAACAAAAGCGGCTCTTGCACAGAGCCGCTTTTTCGCATCGATTTTTATACTGACACTTAGGGGTCACTGATAAAGTTCATCCAAGAACGCAGCGACTTTTTTATAGGTGTCCACGGGCAGCGTATAGTAATACGTCTTGTCTTGGTACTCAATCTTGCTGTAGCCGGTGTCGTTATTGATACACATCAGCCCAAGCGTTGTATCCTTGTTGAACAACAAAGTGTAGTCGGGCATGCACTTGACTTTCAGATTCTTGGCTTCCCAACGATCTGTTTCTAGAAGTCCCAGCAAGGTCTTGATCTCGCTTGGTTGTGTAAGGACGTGGACATCATTTACGCCTTTTACGACTTTGATTTCGTCAACTGGGCCATGCAAAACATCATTGGGCAGATTGCGTCCTTTATTCATGGTCAGCAGATACACCCCAATCAGGACGGCAACGATCAGCAGCAGAGATGTGACCAGTGCTGCCCGCTTACTGAACTTCATAGTAGTACGCTTCTTTTCCGAGCAAGTTCGTTCCGTCGATTTGATATTCGGTAAAGACTACGTAGTAATATTTCCCTTTTTCAAGATCCAAAACTTGTTTACCGGTTTGAGCCAGTTCCTTGTAATTCGCCTTGAGTTGCTTTTTCGCCAATTTCTTGGCATCGGAAATTTGAAGTTCCGAAACTTTCTCCGCGATTTTTGCCTTGGCCGGTTTGGTGTCGATTTTGTTGTTGTAGATCGCTTTGACTTGGTTGTTTTCAACCAAAGCCACAAATCCGCTGGTGGTGGTAAACTCACCAACCGTTTCGACAAGATCTACGACGGCCGAACCGGTGCCTTGATCGATCATGCTGATTTGATAATCCTCAGCGTGGAAAGACTTGTCGATGTTTGCCGCGATGTAGGAGAGAAGCTCGTCATACTGCGGGGAGACCGTATCGAATTGAATTGCGGTTTCCGGCACATGTTTCCGCTTCGCTTCATCCAACGCGACTTCGCTGAGTTCAGCAGTGGACGAATCTTTTGCATAGATGATCGGGATAATCTGGGAAGAGTTGCCGTAAATCTTCGCGTTCTTGACCAGGTTATCCGAGTAGGTGAAGGAGTTTGCATAATCGACCGCATTTTTCACCGTCGTGACGCCCGACACGAACTTCCCTGTATATCGTGCCAACCAGGAGGTGTGGGAGCCAGCTTCAATCGAATCCGGCCAGCCGACAGCTGTATTCGCCCCTTCGTCTACAGCAGTTTTGGTGATATTGCTGGTCCCCAGAGCGGTTTTACAGCCGGCAAAGGTGATCAGTTTGACACTGTTCATATCATAGCTTTGGATGCCGGCATATTTGTATCCGGTGGTGCTGTCAAGGTTATAGCCCATGTAGACACCTGTCATATAAGAGCCATCGTTTCCTTTATAGTTCCATGCCATGTTGTCATAGTTGGCATGTGCGCTGAAGAACAAGATTTCACTCTCCATGCGGGGGGTTCCGGTGTCAGGGTTGTTACCTCTCATATAGGTGACAGTCGGTGCGGTGTTGTAGTACGATTTGTATCCGGCAGACGCAAAGTTATTCGATGCCGTCGTGGCATCACCGCTGGTATCGATGTCGAACAGTCCGTAGTCAGTACCGATTGAATACGCATACTGATATGCAGATGCCCCGGTCGCTGTTGCGGCCAACAAACTGGCCCCCAGCACAAAAGAAGTGATCGCTTTTTTCATTATTTTCTCCCCTTTAAATTATCTAATATATTTACCTCTGTGTAGGTAAATATTACCAAGGAAATAAGGGTGTGTCAATAATGAAATTACTATTTTTATATTAATATAAAATAAAATAAAAGCGACTCTTGCACAGAGCCGCTTTTTTGCGTCCTTCCCTACACAGCCACTTCCCGTACCCTCTGAATCCCGCTCACATACTGGATCGCCTCGAACGTCTCTTCATCGAGCGACTTATCCACCGCCAGAATCATCAGCGCCATACCGCCCTGCGAACGGCGGGCGACTTGCATGGCGGCGATGTTGATGTCGGCGCGGCCGAGGAGGGTGCCGACTTTGCCGATCATGCCGGGCTGGTCGAGGTGCTCGGTCATCAGGAGCGTGCCTTCCGGGGCGAGGTCGACTTTGAAATCGTTGATCTGCACGATGCGCGGGCCGAGGTCGGCGATCAGCGTGCCGGCGATCGTCACATCCCCTTGGCTTGTCTGCACCGTCACCTGCAGCAGGTCGGCATAGAGATCATGGCGCGTCGTCTTCGTTTCCGTCAGCTGAATGCGATGCTGCTCCGCCAAAAACGGCGCGTTGACGTAGTTGACCTCCTCGCCGTGGTGATACCCGAGCAGCCCTTTCAGGATCGAACGGCTCAGCGGGTCGGTCTGCTTGTCGGCGAGCTTGCCCGCGAACGTCATCTCGATCTTCTGCACCGGCCCTTCCGCCAGCGCCGCCGCCAGACGGCCGGCTTTTTCGGCGAGGTCGAGGTACGGCGCAATCGTGCGCATCGCTTCATCCGACAACGACGGCAGGTTGACCGCATTCTTAAACGGCCGATCCCGCAGCAGTTGGAGCAGCTCACGTCCGACGTCGATCGCCACGTTGATCTGCGCTTCTTCGGTCGATGCGCCCAGATGCGGCGCAACCACCACGTTGTCGAAGCTCAGCAGCGGATTCTCCAGCGTGGCCGGCTCGCTTTCAAAAACGTCCAGCGCTGCGCCTGCCACCTTGCCGCTCTGCAACGCCTCGACCAGCGCCGCTTCGTCGATGATGCCGCCGCGGGCGCAGTTGAGCAGGCGCACACCCGGTTTCATACGGGCGAACTGGTCATGAGAGAGCAGATGTTTCGTCTCTTTGATCAAAGGCGTATGCACGGTGATAAAATCGGCCGCTTCGACGATCTCGTCGACCGACGCCATCACCACGCCCATCTTCTCGGCCCGCTCGCGGGTCAAAAACGGGTCGAACGCCAGCACCCGCATGTTAAACGCCATGGCCCGTTTGGCCACTTCCGAACCGATCCGGCCAAAGCCCAAGATGCCAAGCGTTTTGCTGTTCAGTTCCACGCCGACAAATGATTTGCGGTCCCACGCCCCGCCTTTCAGCTTGCCGTGCGCCTGCGGGATCTTGCGCGCCATGGCGAGCAGCATGGCGAAGGTGTGCTCGCAGGTGGAGATCGTGTTCCCGTCCGGCGCGTTGATCACGATCACGCCTTGCCGGGTCGCCGCCAGCACGTCGATGTTGTCGACGCCAACACCGGCCCGCCCGATCGCGCGGAGGTTGACGCCGGCCTGCAAGACTTCGACGGTGACTTGCGTTTGTGAACGGACGAGCAGCGCGTCATACCCGCCGATCACCTCAAGCAGCCCCCCAGGGGTCAAGTCGGTGCGAATGTCCACGTCCACTTCGGGGGCTTCGAGCAAAGCAGCCAGACCCTGCTCCGAAATCGGGTCGCTGACTAATACGCGGTAGTTAGCCATGGGAAACGACCTCCTTCTGCGTCAAAAAGACTTCCTGCGCCGCCCGCACACCCCGGCCGAGCACGACAGGCGCACCTGCCTGGAACAGCCCGATCTCCAACAGCGTCAAGGTCTGCAGCACATCGGCCGGCGAGCAGTATCCCATGTGGCCGATGCGGAAAATCTGGCCTTTCAAATGCTGCTGTCCGCCCGCGACGGCAAGGTTGAACTCGGTGCGCAGCGCCTTGCGCAGTTTCTCCACATCGAAGTCGCAGATGCCGACCGACGTCACGGTTGGCGAAGCGGCCTCATCGGTGGTGAACAACGGCAGTTCCAACGCTTTGATCGCGCTGCGGGTCATCTTTTGCAAGAGCAGATGGCGGTTGAAAATGTTCGAAAGCCCTTCCGCCTCGATCATCGTCAGCACTTCGGCCAGCCCGTAGATCAACGAAACGGCCGGGGTGTACGGCGTGGTGTTCGCCCGCACCTGCTTGCGGTAGGCGCGGAGGTCGAAGTAGAAGCGCGGAGCCTGGTTGCTCTCCACCGCAGCCCACGCTTTATCGCTCACGGCGAGAAATGTCAGTCCGGGCGGCAGCATCAGCGCTTTTTGCGAACCGGTGACGACGATGTCCAGCCCCCAGTCGTCCATCGGCAGGTCGACCGCACCGAGCGAAGACACGGCGTCGACGATCAGCAGGGCGTCGGTCTGTTGCACGCGCCGTGCGATCTGCTGGATCGGATGCAGGACGCCGGTCGATGTTTCGCAGTGCGTAGCGAAGACGGCCTTCACATCGGGGTGCTCGGCGAGGGTGGCGGCGACGAGCTCCGGGTCGATCTCCTCGCCCCATTTCGCTTCCACCTGCAGGACATTCGCCCCGTAGGCTTGGCAGATCTTCACAAAGCGTTCGCCAAAATTGCCTCCGCACAGCACCAGCGCTTTGTCGCCCGGCGAGACGACGTTGGCGACGGCCGCTTCCAGCCCGGCTGTACCGGACCCGGCGAGGATCAGCACGTCTTGGCGGGTCTGGAACACCAGTTTCAACCGCTCGGCCGTCTCGGCGAACAGACGGGAAAAATCTCCGCTGCGGTGTCCGGTGATCGGGCGGTTCATCGCGCGCTCCACCTGCGGGGGATCGGGGTCGGGCCTGGAATACGCAACAGCACTTGTTCGTGGAACATTTTATTTTCCTCCTCATCTCAGCCCATCGTAATGGGTCACAGCAAGTTAAAACAAAAAATCCTCCCATTCCTTTCCGCACATACACACACTGGTGTCTATGATGTGCAGAAAGGGACGAGAGGATTATGAAACTCCTTCGCGGTTCCACCCTTCTTCGCAGTTGGCTCGCGCACAACTGCCTCAGCAGGTCGCAACAGGGGCGCTGCCCCAATCGATTGCTACCCAGAACAAAGCCGATAACGGGGCCGTCCGTCTCTCCCTACTAATCCTGCCCGCCTCCACGAGGTCGAACGGCGTTCGGAAAAAATGCTCTGGAATGCTCGTCTCACTTCCCACGTACCGGTTCGCAGCCACCACCGGCTCTCTGAAACGCGAATAAGCGGACAATTCCTTCGTTGCGTTTTCGTATTTGGCTAAGATGTGAGTTATCTTATCACCCGAAAATAAAAAATACAATCCCTGTTTTTCTTTTGCACCTCCGTCTCATTCTCAGCCTGCAGACGGATGGAAACCTGCGCCGACCTGTCTTATACTTTGCTTAGAGATTGAGAGGGGCGAACGAGATGGCAAATCGCATGCTGGGAATTGTGCTGCTGGTAACCGGTTTTATATTTGTCGTGCCGAACTTTGACTGGTGGGAAGTCTGGACAGTCAAGCTGTCATTTTGGACGTTCTGGCCGTTGTATCTGATCATCTGGGGGGCAATCAACGTGATCGACAGCTTCCGCAAGCGGCGCCGGGCGGGCCTGTTTTCGCTGACGGTGATCGTGCTGGGGACGCTGCTGATCCTCGACCGCCTGCATGTCGCGTCGTTCTCGGCGTGGGCGCTGCCAGGCATCCTGATCCTGTTTGGGCTGATGCTGCTGTTTGGACGCCGCCCGAAAGGCAACGTGTCGATCATCCGCAATAGTCAGCAGGCCGAGGCGTATGTCGACGAGGTGACGCAGGAACTGAGCGGGGATGTCGCCGAGATTCGCGGCAAGATGGGCGATCTGTTCATCGGCGGGCCGCACTGGGAACTGAAAGATTCGGTGATCGAGCAAAAAGTCGGCTCGGTGCGCGTCGATCTCACCGAGACGACGATCCCGCTTGGGGAGACGGTGCTGGAAGTGGAATGCAAGATGGGCGATGTTTTCATATTGGTTCCGGAGGGGCTGCCCGTGACGGTGCAGGCGACCTGCCGGGTCGGTTCGCTCAGCCTGTTCCAGCAGATCAACAACGGCGGGGGCAAGCTCCATCATCAGAGCCCCGGCTATGAGGAAGCGGAGCGCAAAGTCCGCATCATCGCAGAAGTGAAGATCGGTGATCTCAGTGTCAAACGAGCGTGACGTGAAGTTTCGCAGCATCCGCTGGTCGATGTTGTTCGCCTATGTGCGGGCATCGGCAGCGGTTCTTGCTGTTTTCTCCGGGCTGGTCATGCTCGGAGCTTTGTTGTGGGATCTGTTTGCAACAAAACCGCTGCTGCCGGCCGACATCTGGACGGGCGGCTTGTTCACTGTGGTCTTCCTGGCTGCGCTGTTGTCGGTCGTGCTGGCCGGCGGCGTGTCCGGGTATGTGGAAGCGCGCTCGTTCCGGCGCAAGATGATCATTTTTCACGAAGCGACTCTGCTCTGGGCCAACGGTCGCCTCGGGCATCGCGTCGCCGTGCAGGAAGCGGACGATGAGATGGAGAATCTGGCAGGAGCGCTCAATCGGATGGCGGAGCGGTTGGAGGAACAAAAAAGCGCATTGGAGCGCCTCGTGGAGACGAACGAGCAGCTCTATCAGCAGGCGTCCGGAATCGCCGTGCTGGAAGAGCGGGCGCGTTTGTCGCGGGAGCTGCATGACTCGGTGTCGCAGCAGCTGTTCGCCTTGGGCATGACGGCAGGCGCGGCAAGCAAGCTGATGCAGGTGGACGTGGAACGCGCGCGTCCGCTGGTGGCGCAGACCGAAGAGATGGCGGCGAAAGCGCAGGCGGAAATGCGCGCCTTGCTGCTGCAACTGCGCCCGGTGGAGCTGGAAGGAAGATCGCTCGCCGAGGCGCTGGAGCGCTTTTTGCAAGATGTCTGCCCGCGCCATGCGATCCGCTATGACCTCGATGTGGAGCAGGAGAGCGGGCTGTCGGAAGGCTTGGAGTCGCACCTGTTCCGCATCGTGCAGGAAGCGGTGTCCAATGTGATCCGCCACGCCTCCGCCCAGACGCTGCAAGTGCGTTTGGTCAAAGAAGAAGACGATCTGGTCGCGCTGATCGTGCGCGATGACGGGGTGGGATTTGACACGAAGTCGGAGCGGGACGGCTCGTTTGGGCTGCACGGCATCCGCGAGCGCGCCTTGGAGATCGGCGGGAGATGTGAAGTGCGCTCCTCGCCCGGCACGGGGACGGAAGTGCGCGTGAGTGTGCAGCGCTTGAAGCGATAGGAGGGATGGAACGATGGGGACTCACATACGCATTGTATTGGTCGATGACCACGACATGGTGCGGCAAGGGATTCGCACCTATCTGCTGACCGAAGCGGACATCGAAGTGGTCGGCGAGGCGAGTTCCGGCGCAGGTGCGGCCGAACTGGTGCAGGAGCTGGAGCCGGATCTCGTGCTGATGGACCTCGTGATGCCGGGGATGGACGGCGTGGCGGCGACCCGCGAAGTGCTGCGCGTGCGCCCGGAGACGAAAGTGCTGGTCCTGACCTCGTTTGTCGAAGATGACAAAGTCCTGCCCGCCCTCGAAGCGGGCGCGTCGGGGTATCTGCTGAAAACGGTGCTCGGCGACGAACTGGTCGGGGCGATCCGCAAAGTCTTTGCCGGCGAAACGGTGCTCGAACCGGCCGCCGCCGCGAAGATGCTGGCGGCACTCCAGAAGCCAAAAGGTCTGGAGACGGGCAAGTTCGAAGCGCTGACCGAGCGCGAGCAGGACGTGCTGCGTTTGCTCGCAGAAGGGCTGACCAATCAGGCGATCGGCGAAACTTTATATATCGGCATCAAGACGGTGAAGACGCATGTCAGCAACATCCTTGCCAAGCTTGGCGTAGAAGACCGCACCCAAGCGGCGATCTATGCTTTGAAAAACGGGCTGGTGGAAGCGGACGCGAAAAAAGAGTAAGATGGACGGAAAGGATGGGCAAAAGGAGGCAGCAGAGATGAACAGCAGAGGAATTTTGCTCGTCGCTCACGGGAGCATCGTGCCGGGCGCAGAAGGAGATGTGGAGCAGTTGGCCGCATTTTTGAAAAAAGCGACCGGGGTGCAGACGGTGGAAATCGGCTACCTCGACTACACACAACCGTCCATTAGAGATGCAGCAGAGGTCTGTACAGCCCAAGGCTTGACAGACCTTTTGGTGGTGCCTTATTTTCTGACAGATGGATATTTATGCAAAAAAGCGCTTCGGCAGGTGCGGGAAGCGCTTCGTGGAACGGCTGTGAATGTGCAGGAAGCCAGGCCGCTGGGCGGCGCGCCTGAACTGGTCGACGCGATGCTCGACGCGGTGCAGCGCGCAGACTCGCAGCAACCTTAGTGGCAGTCGCCGCACTGGCCGAAGATCTCGAAGCGGTGCGACTCGATCTGGAACCCGCGCGGCGCAGTGATGCCGAGGGCGTCCATCGGGCAGCCTTCGACCAGCTCCGTCTTGCCGCAGACCGTGCAGATGTAATGGTGGTGGTGATGGTTGTTCGTGTCGCAGGTGATGCGGTATTTGCTGCCGCCGTCGCCAAACGTCGATTCTTCGATGATGCCTTCGTCTTGCAGCAGGCGCAGATTGCGGTATACAGTATCGAAAGAGAGGCGCGGGAATACTTCCTGCATCCGCTCCAAAAGTTCTTTGGCTGAGATGTAACGGTCTTCTCCAAGCAGGATGTCGACGATCATCTGACGCTTGCCGGTCAGTTTGAAGCCTTGTTCTTTCAAGCGCTCCAAGAACTTGTCCTTGGCAGCTTGCAGACTGTGGTCATGGCGATGATCGTGAGCCTGCGGATGGTCTTTTTCCGACATGGCAGGGACACTCCTTTCCCAACTTCACTCTATTATAGCACAACAGAAAGGGTGTTAGATTCCGGTGGAACAACAGCTGCGTGCGGTCGGTGCCGCGACGGGCAAGCTTCGGCTGCTCGGGAGCTATTATTTCTTCTTTTTTATCGCGTTTGGCGCGCTTTATACGATGCTGCCTTTATTTCTCGAAGGCAAGGGCTTAAGCAAGCAGCAGGCATCGTCGATCATGGCGGTCGGGCCGGTCGTCACCGTGCTCTTCCAGCCGATCTGGGGGATGATCTGCGACCGCTACAACGCCCAGCGCAAAGTCCTGATCGGCACGCTGATCGCTGCGGCGACGATCGGGCTGATCTACTCGTTTGGCGACACCTATCTGCTGTATCTGGTTCTGTTCGCCGGCATGGCTTTGTTCCATTCGTCGGGCGTGCCGATCCTTGACTCGATTTCGCTCTCGTATACGCAAAAGCACGGCGGCGATTACGGTTCGCTGCGGCTGTGGGGCGCGATCGGCTTTGCGGTGGCTTCCTGGGGCGCCGGGGCGATCGCCGAAGCGACCGATCTGTCGGTGATTTTTTATATTTATGCAGCGGCGATGTTTGTCTGCATCTTCCTCACCAATGGGCTGCCGCAGGAGAGCACGCCGCTTGCGGGGAACATGCTGCACGGGGTGAAGCGGCTGTTTTTCATCCCGCGCTATCTGCTGTTGATGCTCTCGACGTTTCTCGTGTTTGGCGTGATCCAGGCGAACAACGCCTTGTATGGATTCTTCTACATGGCGATCGGCGGAACGGTCGCCGGGGTCGGGCTGTCCTTTTTGATCGCGGCAGGCTCAGAAGCGCCGGTGATGCGCTTCGCCGGAAAGCTGATCAGGCGGTACGGGATGATCCCCGTGCTGATCATCGCGGCCACCGTGTCGTCGATGCGCTGGATCTTCTACGGCACGGAGCCGTCGGCGGTGCTGGTGATGTGGCTGTTGTTCATGCAAGGCATCTCGGTCGGGCTGTACCTCCCGGCTGCGGCGCAGCTGGTGCGCGAGGTGTCGCCGCCGGAGATTCAAGTCACGGCGCTTGGCATCTACTCGGCGGTTGGACATGGGCTGGGCGCGATGACGTGGACGATGGTCGGCGGCGTGCTGGCCGACAAGTATGACATTTTCACCACTTACCAGTTGCTCGGGATCGTCTCTTGGCTCGGCGTCGGGGTGCTGGTGACCTTATACTTTGTAAACAAAAGGCAACGGAGCTGATCCGTTGCCTTTTTTTGGTTGACGATTGGAAAGTTATGTATAATAATATAAACGCATAATAAAAACATTAGAGAAATGGGAGGGTTTTAGATGAACAAAACGTTAAAGCGTCTGGCGATGCTCGGGGCGGTTGCCGCTGTGACTTTGTCGCCGCTGTCGGTGTCTGCTGCACAGGACAAGCAGTATGATCCGTGGCTGGACAAGTCGGTGCTGCATTATCTGACCAACTCCGCCGATGCCAAGCTGTTGCATGACGTGGAAGAGCTGCAGGCGGCCGTCGGGCTGACCGATGCGGAAGTGTCGGCGCTGCGCGGCATCGCCAACGAGGAATACAGCGGGCTGATGCATTTGAAAGGCATGTCTGACGTGTATGTGAAAGACAAGTCGCTGAAGCACGAAGAGAAAGTCAAAAAGGTCGAAGCGATGAACTACAACGGCCGCCACAACGCGATCCTCGCGCAGACCGATGCGAAAGTGCACGCGCTGCTCGGCGGACGCTACAAGGCGTTCCGTGACTATATCAACAGCTGGTGGGCGGAGGATGTGAAGTTCCGCCACGCCGAAAAGCGCGGTCAGATCAACCAGCAGGAATACGGCTACAACGGCCTGCTGCCGGAAGCGCGCGCGGTGAGCACCGTGTACTCGTGGGCGACCCAGTACAATCCGAACACGGCAGGCAAAGTCGAAGTGGCGCTGCCGGATAAGCAGCTCAAGTTTGCCAACCTCGGCTGGGCGACCACCTACACCAACCCGCCGTACACGGTGACGGTGAAAAATGAAAGCAACGGCACGATCCGCTCCGGCCTGCGCGTCGACGAAGTGGGCCCGTGGAACCAGGATGACAACTACTGGGATGCCAACCCGCGCCGGATCTACTCCATGCTGAAGTACACCTCGGCGTGGCTCGATCCGGGCTTCGAGGAAGCGTACATGGCTTATACGGAGAACTACAACAGCGGCTACGACCAGTTCAACCGCAAAGTGGCGAACAAGGCGGGGATCGACATGTCGATCGAAGCGGCGAAGCTGCTGGGCTTCTCGTATCTGCAAAACGGCTGGGTGACGACGACGGTGACCGATCTGCCGTAGGGGAAGAAAAAGGCCGCTGCCGAAGCAGTGGCCTTTTTATATCTTACTCGTAAAAGTCGACTTGGGTGGTGAACCATGCGCCGTGCTGGTCTTGCTGCACCAGTTTCTCGACAGTAGCCAGCGCATATCCCGTGCCGTCTTTTTTGTCGAAGCGGACGAGCGCTTTCGTGCTGCCCGCTTCGATCACAGCCGGCGGGCCGTACTCCTGCGGGGAGAGGATGCCGCCGGTAAACAGATCGTCCATCGCGGCGTGGTCGGCGACGAGGCGTCCGGGCTGTGCGCCGTTGTTGACCTGCTCCTGTACGGGACGCGCCGTTTCTGACGTCCATTTGCCGAGCGGTTGTGTTTTGACCAGTTTGAACTCCTGCGCAGGCTCCTGCGGCGCGGGAGCCTTGTCACCGCTAAACGTGTCAAAGTGGATCACAAACGGCTCTTTCAGCGCAAATCCCTGCGCGTCTTTTGCTGTTTTGGCGATGGAGATCGTATAGGAAGCGTTTGGCTTCAGTCCAGCTGGAAACCACAGCTGCAAGGTCTTGCCGTCCTCCTGCCAGTCGAACAGGACATCGGTGTCCGGTTCGATCGTCAGCGCTTCCTGCACAAAATAGCGTTGCATCGGCTCCGAGAACTTGAGCGTAATCGGGGTGTCGGGCGCTGTGGGCACATTTTTCGCGCCGTCGGGCTGTGAGGCGTAGACCACCGTCGGGGTCGTCAGGTTGAAGTAGGACACTCCGCCCAGACCCAGCGCGAGGATCACGGCTGCAGCCGTCGCGATTTTGGTAAACGGCCGAAACGGACGGCGCTGCTGCTTGGGGAGGATCAGAGGCGGCTCCTGTACAGCGGACACTTCGAGTTCCGGCGGGGCAAAGCCCGGCAGTTCGCGGAACATCTTGCTGATGTCTTGGAAGTCGGCCAGCATCGCCCGGCACTGTGCACAGCTTTTCAAATGCAGGTCGGCCTGCGCCCGCTCGCTTTTGGATAGCATGTCATCGAGATAAGATGACAAAGTGCGTGCATCGAGATGTGTGTTCATCTTAGATCCCTCCGTTTTCATGGCTGAGCAGTTTGCGAAGCGAGATGCGGGCGCGGTAGATGATCGTCTTGACCGCATTTTCCGAGCAGCCGATCGTCTCGGCGATTTCCAAGTAGGAAGCGCCTTCCCGTTCGCGCAGCAGGAGCGCCGCCCGGGCCCGCGGTGGCAACTGGCCCAGCGCCTGCTGGAACTCGCGGAACATCTCCGCTTCCAACAGCGCCGCTTCCGGCGTGTCCGCCGCGCCTGCGACCGGCTCAGGGGCGTCTTCCAGCGCCAGCGCCTGCTTGTTGCGCCGTTTGCGCCACTGATCGACAAACAGGCGGTACCCGGTCTGAAACAGCCAGGGTTTGATCGAGGACAGCGTGTGCTGGTGCTCGTAATATTTCAGGAACGTCTCCTGAAACAGATCATTGGCGTCATGTGCATTCCCCGTCAACCGCAGCAAAAAGTTATACAGCGCGACCCGATGCGCATGATATGTTTCCTCAAAATGCCCTTGGGGCAGAGGCGAGGACATCGAACCATCATCCTTTCGATTGCGGCTTCTTACTCTTTCAGACGCAGAAAACGGTCAAAAGTGTCGCTTGCGGCAAGAAAAAAGCCACGGAAGCTGTCCGTGGCTCTGAAAGCGGTCTATTGAAAGAATTGCGGCACTTTGATCGTAAACGTCGTGCCGGCGCCCAGTTCGCTCTGGACGTAGAGGGAGCCGCCATGCGACTCGATGATTTTTTTGCAGACGGGCAGACCAAGGCCGGTGCCCATCGCTTTGGTGGTGAAGAACGGCTCGAAGATGCGGGTCAATTGCTCCGGCGCGATCCCGACGCCGTTGTCGGTGACGGTGAGCAGGTAGTGGCCCTGTTCGTTTTGCAGGCGCAGGTGGATCAGCCCTTCGCCGCCTTCCAAGGCGTCAAAGGCGTTGCGCACGAGGTTGATCAGCACTTGCTTCAGCTCGCGGGCGATGCCGCGGATGTGGCAGTCTTCGGCGAGTTCCAGCGACAGGTTGACGCCGCGATAGTTCGCTTCGCCTTCCAAGAGCATGAAGGTGTCGCGCACCAGCTCCGTCAGGTGGATCGGCTCCCACTCCGGCTGCGGCGTGCGCGCCATGCTCAGGTATTCGCTGAGGATCGTGTTCATCCGGTCGATCTCGGTCGTCATCACGTCGAGATACTTGCGGTGCGTATCGCCGGTGATCTGCGAGGAGAGCAGCTGCAGGAACCCGCGCACCGAGGTCATCGGGTTGCGCACCTCATGGGCGATCGTCGCCGCCATCTGCACGTAGTTGGTGTGCTGGTCGACGCGCTGCGACAGGTCCTCCCACTCGCGGTACAACGTCTTGTCTTTGATCAGGATCATACAGCCGTCGGCCGATGACGTGTATGCGTTGAGGATCGGGAAGAAATCAAAATCCAGATCGTACTCGCGCCCGTGGATCAGCGCCTGAATGTTGGAACTGTGCATGCGCATGCCTGTGGACAGCGCTTTGTGCAGCGGTTCGCACAAGACTTGACTGTGGTCATCCAACTCCCAGGGCAGCGCCTCCGACAGCTTTTTCCCGAGCAGATCGTGCTCGTTGCAGGAGAAGAGGCGGGAGACGGACGGGTTGATGTATTCGATCTCCTTGTCCTCGTTGATCAAGAGCACGCTCATCGGGATCGCGTTAAACAAATAGTGAATCTTCTGCTCCTGCCGGTCGAGCGCGATCTCTTCCGACAAGTTGCGCACATACAGGAAATAGCCTAACGGTTTGCCTTCGTCTTCCGGCAAACTGCGCAGCGTCGCGGCAAACGGAATCTCCTGGCCGTTGCTGTGCCGGATGACGCCAAGGCAGTTGTCGATCTGCACTTGCTTCTCGACAAGGTCGGAGATGTAGGAGCCGTCCGCCAGTTGGTAACAGCTGCGCCAGTCCTCGACCGACATCGTCTCCAGCTCTTCCTGGGTGCGTCCGAGCAGACGGCGCAGCGATGGATTGGCATAGGTGATCTTCGCATTCACATCGAGCATCAGGATTCCGAGCGGCAGATGTTCGAGCACATGCCGTTTCTGGAGCCGGGCGAACTCGACGAAGCGGATCGCTTTCTGGAACTCGGCGGGAAGCTTCTTGAGCAGAGTCAGTTTGCGGTCGACATCGGCGGTCGAGACGGAGCTCCAGGTCAGCCCTTTCAGCCACTTCGTCACATTGTCGAGTTCGCGCATCAAGGTGGATTCGCGGCGGTATTCGCCGACCGCCGCAACAAACAGCACGAGCAGTGCCAGCCCGCAGATGATCAAGCCGTACAGCCAGATGGTGCGGGTTTCGCCGTGGACGGAAGCGGCCGTCTGGTTGACGGAGATCAGGGCGACTTTTTTGCCGTCCACTTCCAAGACGTTGATATAGTTATAGATCGGCTGTTTGCGAATCTCGTTTTGGACCGAATAATAGCCGGGCTGGCCGGACTGATAGGCCCGGACGGCCTCTGCGGAGATCGTGACTTTTTTGTCGAGGCTGCTGCCATTCATCGCCGAACGCGGGGAGAAAGCGACATTGCGCTCCTGATCGGGCAGATAGATCGAGGCGCCGAGGTTGCCTTGCTCTTCGAGGATCTTTTGATCGAGCATCGGCTGCAGCAACTCTTCCAGCTTGGCGTTGTCACGGGCCAGAAACGCCGCTTTCGCCGCTGCGTTGTTGCGAATATCGTTTTCGAGAATTTGCGCGACCAGTCCAAGCTTGTTGCGGTTCTCTTCATGGACAGCATCTATGGCGACCTGGACGAGAAACCAGGTAGTCAGCAGGATCAACAAAGCGGGCAGCAGGTATTTCCAGGTGTAAAGCGCTTTTCGGTTCATCGAGTTCCCTCTTTTTATGGATAGTTGTTCCAGCTGGATTTATATGAAACACTTTATGAGCTATGTAATTATTCTATTAGCAAAGATGGGCTCTTTATGAGTTCTTTGGTACGATTGCCAAATCCTTTATTTGCCCCGAATTCATTACTTTCCAAAAGGATTTTCGGGCATCGCTGCCGAATCTTTTACCTGTTACGGAACATCTGTTCTCTTGAAGGGATGATGAGGTTTGTCGATCGATATGCTTCTTGATGAGTGGAAGCGCACCCCCTCTTTTATCCAAAATGTCACCCATTGGCGCGTCTACCCCGGTCAGGAAGCGGTGTATGCCGATTTTCCTGCGGCGATGGATGCGCGGATCGGCGAGGGGCTGATCAAAAAGGGCATCCGTCAGCTGTACTCGCATCAGGCGGAAGCTTTTTCGCAGGTCAAGGCAGGTCAGAACATCGTGGTGGTCACGCCGACCGCTTCGGGCAAGACCTTGTGCTACAATCTCCCGGTGCTGGATCACTTGCTGCAGGACCCGGAGGCGCGGGCGCTCTACCTGTTCCCGACCAAGGCGCTCTCCCAGGATCAGATGAAAGAACTGCACGAGATGGTGGAACATCTGGAGCAGGAGATCAAAACGTTCACTTATGACGGCGACACTCCGGTCACCGCCCGGCAGGCGATCCGCCAGGCCGGCCATATCGTGGTGACCAACCCGGACATGCTGCACTCGGGGATCTTGCCGCACCATACCAAGTGGGTCAAGCTGTTTGAAAATCTCAAGTATGTCGTCATCGACGAGATTCATATGTATCGCGGCGTGTTTGGTTCACATGTGGCCAACGTCATCCGCCGCTTGAAGCGCATCTGTAAATTCTATGGTTCGAACCCGCAGTTTATTTGCTGCTCGGCGACGATCGCTAACCCGCGGGAACTGGCGGTGGAGCTGTTTGGCGAAGAGTTTCGGCTGATCGATCAGTCGGGCGCGCCGCGCGGCGAGAAGCATTTTATCTTCTACAACCCGCCGGTCGTCAACCAGCAGCTCGGCATCCGCCGCAGCTCCCTGCTCGAAGCGCGCAAAGTCGCGACGCAGTTGCTCAAGCGCGAAGTGCAGACGATCGTCTTCACCAAGGCGCGGACGCAGGTCGAAGTGATGCTCACTTATTTGAAAGAATCGACCGCAGGCGTCGTGCCGAGCAAAGCGGTGCGCGGCTATCGCGGCGGTTATCTGCCTACAGAGCGGCGCGAGATCGAGCGCGGACTGCGCAGCGGCGATGTGCGGGGCGTGGTCTCGACAAACGCGCTGGAGCTCGGCATCGACATCGGCTCGTTGGAAGCGTGCGTGATCACCGGCTATCCGGGAACGATCGCTTCGGTCTGGCAGCAGGCCGGCCGGGCGGGGCGCCGTCATGGCAAGTCGGTGACGGTGATGGTCGCGTCTTCCGCGCCGCTCGACCAGTATATCGTCCAGCACCCGGAATACTTTTTCGAAGGGTCGCCGGAGCATGCCTGGGTGCATCCGGAGAATCTGATCATCCTCGTCGACCATTTGAAATGCGCGGCGTTTGAGCTGCCGTTTGAGCCGGACGAGCAGTTTGGCGTGGCGACGACGCCGGAGATCCTCGACTATCTGGTTGAAGAGCGCGTGCTGAACAAGGCGACCGACCAGCGCTACTACTGGATGAACGATGCGATGCCAAGCCATGATATTTCCCTGCGCTCGGCGGCACAGGAGAACGTGCTGATCATCGACATGACCGAGCAGAACCGCGTGATCGGCGAGACCGATAAATTCTCCGCGTTGACCACTCTGCATGAAAAGGCGATCTACATCCATGAAGGCGTGCAGTTCCAGGTGGAAAAGTTAGACTTGGAATATGGCAAGGCTTTTGTGCGCAAGGTCGACTCCGACTACTATACCGACGCCGAGCTGGCGGTGAACCTGCGGGTGCTCGATGAGTTTCGCGAGGAGCCGGACGAAGCGGTGCGCCATGGCTTCGGCGAAGTGATGGTCAATGCGATGCCGACGATCTACAAGAAGATCAAGTTCGATACGCATGAGAATCTGGGCTGGGGCAAGATCCATCTCCCGGAGGCGGAGCTGCACACGATGTCGTATTGGCTGGCGTTTGATGAGCCGTTGACCAAGGACATGACCAAGGAAGAGATCGAAGCCGGTCTCGTCGGCACGGCCAACCTGTTAAAAGGCGTGGCGCCGTTGTACCTGATGTGTGCGCCGGGCGACTTGCATGTGCAGCCGCAGGTGCGGGCGATGCACACGAAAGCGCCGACCGTGTTTTTGTACGATTCGTATCCGGGCGGCATCGGGCTGTCCGACAAGTTTTATCAAGTGCGCCGCGATGTGATCCGCACGGCGCTCGACATGCTGGAAGGCTGCTCTTGCGAGCATGGCTGTCCGTCCTGTGTCGGGCCGGTCGAGATCGTCGGCGACAAAGGCAAAGCCACGACGCGCCGCTTCCTGCAGGCGGTGCGGTAAAATGGGCAACAAAAAACTCTTCCTGTCACGGGGCGTGATGGGGAGAGTTTTTTTGTTACGCAATGTTTGCGTACACGATGAGCAGCAAGCCGCTGAGATAGAAGGAACCGACGATCGGGCAGCGGCTGTTCCTGCTCTTGATCAGCGGCGACATCGACCGGATCGCGCCGCTGACGACCAGCAAGAGCCCAGTCATGAAGAAAAACAAGGATTCCTGCACCGCCAAGGCCCCGTCGATCACAAAAAACCGGTAGGCGATGGCGGCAAGCGCATTCCAGAACACGGTGTAAAGCAGCAGGTACAGCAGATAACTCCCGGATGATTGCGTCATTACATCCCCCTCCCCTTCCTTATCTATATTCATAAAACCGGAGAGTTGGTACTCTTACACGTGTTCAGAATTTTGCTTCTTATTTTTCTATCAAAATGAGAGGAATAAAAATAGTAGAGCGGGGCATACTCTATATCAAGAGAACAAAAACCGGTCTGGAGGGATTGAAGATGGCTCATGAAGAAGTGTTGAAATCGTTCTACGCAAGACTCAAAGGTGTGGCAAGCGACGGGTTGACCCGCATTGTCGATCTGGCGAAGGAAGTGGGGATGAGTTACCGCGTGCTTCGGGATCTCTTCGCCTCGTCCGGGCTGGAGATGTTCTGGATCGGCGGAAAAGCGTTTGTGTATAGACATGAAGCGGTGCGAGTGCTGACGGCCTCTTAATTTGATAACGACAGGAAAAGGCGGCCCCGCTAGCAGGCCGCCTTTTTGCTGTTAATTGGTGGAGTTTTGGAGATCATTTGAAGGAGTCGTTAAATTTGCTCAAGAGCTCGCCAAACTGCTGGCGCTCTTCGTCCGACCAGGTATGTAAACGCTCGGTGATGCGGTCGATGCGGGCTTGTTTGGTGCCGGCGTATTCGTGAGCGCCCGCTGGGGTCAGTTGGAACGTGAAGGCTCGGCCGTCCTCCGGGTCGGGGATGCGGGTGACGTAGCCTTTTTGTTCCAGTGCGGTCGCTTGGCGGGAGGCGGTGGAGATGTCGAGGCGGAGTCCTTCGGCCAGCGTTTTGACCCCGGACGGTCCGTGGTCGGAGATGTAGTGCAAGAGCAGATAAGCGGATCGGTCGAGATTGCCGAATTTTTTCTGATTGGTGGCGAGCGACGTGATGTTGCGGACGAGCTTCGCCAGCTCCAATTCCAGCACTTCCAAGTTTTCCAGGGACTGCAGGTCCATCTTGATCACCTCATGTTGACATCTTATAACAGAAAGTTGTATGATGCAAATACATTGATTGCATCATACAACTAGATTGCGGGGGTAACTTCATGTCTCAGGACAGCCTTTTGAAACAGCCCAAAGCGGTGTGGGCGGTGTTTTTCGCCGGGATCATCGCGTTTATGGGGATCGGGCTGGTCGACCCGATTTTGCCCGCCATTGCGAGCAAGCTGCATGCTTCACAGAGTCAAGTGACCTTATTGTTTACCAGTTATAATGCGGTGATGGCCGTCGCGATGCTGATCACCGGCGTGGTGTCGTCGCGGTGGGGCATCAAAGGAACCTTGTTGGCGGGGATCATCACGATTGCCCTTTTTTCAGCGCTTGGCGGCTTCTCCAATGATATCGGGACGCTGGTGGCGCTGCGCGGCGGATGGGGTCTCGGCAACGCATTGTTTGTGGCAACGGCGCTGACGGCGATCGTGTCGCTTTCGAACAGCGGCACGGCGCAGGCGATTATTTTGTATGAAGCGGCGATCGGCCTTGGCATCTCCGTCGGGCCGCTGTTGGGCGGCTGGCTGGGCGCGATGTCGTGGCGCGGGCCGTTTTTGGGCGTGGCGGTGCTGATGGGCGTCGCGTTTGTGTTTCTGCTGTTCATGATGCCCAAACAGGCGGGCCAAGCGACAAAAGCGAAAACATCGCTGCTCGAACCGTTCCGGGCGATGAAACACCGCTCGCTGCTGGTGTTTGGTTTGACGGCCTGCTTGTACAATTTTGGCTTCTTTACCTTGCTGGCCTACGCGCCGTTTGTGCTGGGGCTGGATGAGCATGGCTTGGGCTTCGTGTTCCTCGGCTGGGGCATTTTGCTGGCCGTCACTTCGGTGTTTATGGCGCCGAAGCTGCAGCAGCGCTACGGCACGGTCAAATCGATGGGCGCGATGCTGGGGCTGTTTGCTGTGCTGCTCCTCGTGATGGGGATCTGGACGGACACGCAATGGGTGACGATCGCCTGCGTGGTGTTCGCAGGCGCCTTGCTTGGCAACAACAACACGCTGATCACGACGGGTGTGATGAACGCTGCGCCGGTCGAGCGTTCGACCGCATCGGCCGCATACAGCTTCCTGCGCTTCATCGGCGGGGCGATCGCACCGTTTCTGGCGGGCAAACTGGCCGAGTGGTACAATCCGCATGTGCCGTTTGTGGTCGGCGCGGTGTTTGTGTTTGCTTCGGTCGTGTTGCTCATGCTGAACAAGAAGCATGTGCAGCATGTTGATTTGGTTGAGGCAGGGCATTAAGCATCAGAAAAGGCGGCTCGCAGAACATTGCGAGCCGCCTTTTTGTTTTAAAACGGCCAGACCAGCGGCACGAGCAGCATGGTCACGGCGAACGTGATCAAGGTCATCGGGACGCCAAATTTGATATAGTCGCGGAAACGGTACCCGCCTGGCGCCATGACGACGAGGTAGACTTTGTGGGCGATGTAGGTGAGTGGCGCGGCGTTGACGCCGGTGATCAGCCCGAAGATCAGCGGGATGGGAGAGACCCCCATCGCCGTGGCGGTCGAAATGATCACCGGGGCGAGGAGCAGGGCGGTCGCCGTGTTCGACAGCACCTGTGTGATCAGCGCGCCCAGCCAAAACGTGACGGCGAGCAGGGCGTAGGGGCCGAGGCCGCCGACGCCGTTGATGATGCTTTGGCTCATCAGGTCGATCAGCCCGGTTTCTTTCATCGCGGTGGACAGCGGGATCATCGCGGCGACAAAGACGAGGATGTGCCATTCGACGGAACGGTAGACCGAGTTCATGCTCATGATCTGGAACAGCACGAGCAGCCCGACCGCCAAGACGGCAGAGATGGAGATCGGCAGAGTTTCTGTCGCCGAAAGCAGCAGCATCAGCGCGAGGACGATCAAGGCCAGCGGGCCTTTTTTCCGCGTCTGCGGGTTGTGCGAAGTCTGCGAGATCATGATCAGGCCGGTGTCTTCGCTCAGCTCTTGCATGCTGTCCCGCGAACCTTGCAGGAGCAGCATATCCCCGACGCGCAGCCGCGTGGTCGCAAGCGAGCGGGAGATGGCGTGCCCGTCGCGGTAGATGGCGACGACGGTCACGTCAAATTTTTCGCGAAACCGCAGTTGCTGAAGCGTCCGCCCGACAAAATCGGAGCCGCTGCGGACGATGACTTCCCCGGCGAGGTGGATGTCGGTCTCTTCCATCGAGCGGTGGACTTCCTTTTGTACCGATACGTCCGGGGTGGAGCGCAGTTTCAGCAGGTCGTCGCGGGAGGCGGTGACGAGCAAAATGTCGCCCCGGTGCAGGACGGTGGCGGCGCGGACGCGGTAGACAGAGTCTTCGCGCAGGATGCGGAGGATGTTCAGTCCGTTTTCTTTTAAGAACGAGATGTCTTTTAGCTTCTGGCCGTGCCAGGCGGACGTTTCGGTGACGAGCAGTTCGGTCAGATACTCCGGCACGCCGATCATCGGGCGCGATTGCTCCGTTTCCCCGGTGACGGTCGGCAGCACCCAGCGTCTGCAGAGCACGACGTACAAAGTGCCGAGCGTCAGCAGCGCGATGCCAAGCGGCGCGACAGAAAACAGCGATAAGGACGGCTGGCCCGCTTCGATCAGCGCGTGATTGGCGACGATGATCGAAGAGGAGCCGACGATGGTGAACAGGCCCAGCGTGGAGGACAACGCCAGCGGAAGCAGCATGCGCGAGGCCGGGATTTTGTAACGTTGTTCGAAGCCAAGCACGACGGGCAGGAAGACGGCGACGATGGCGAGGTCGGAGATGAACGAGGAGAGCAGGCCGACGAGGATCATCATCACCGGCATCAGGCGGTGTTCGGTGCGTCCGCCGATGCGCGTCATCCAGACGGCCAAACGGTCGGCGATCCCGGTGCGGACCAGCGCTTCGCCGATCGCCAGCATCGCGGCGATGACGATCACCGCCTCGCTGCCAAAGCCGGCCCAGAGGTCTTTTTCTTTGACAAGCCCGCCAAGACCAAGCGCGAGGAGGATGAAGATCCCGATCACGTCGATGCGGACTTTGTTGCTGACGAGCAGAATGAGTACAATCAAGAGAATGGAGAGTGTCTGCCAAGCTCCTGGAGTAAGATCCGGTATGCTCATTCAGATACCCCCTTTTTATAGGAATTCGTAAAAGTTGGCATTTTTTAGTCCTGTGAGCATATATAGGCTTTCCGTTTTTCCAGATCTGATACAATAAAAGGATTCGGTACGAGGAGTTGAGCGCGATGTTTTTTCTGCAAATGTCTGGCGTCCCAGGTTCCGGCAAGTCGACACTCGCCCGAGCGGTCGGCAAAGCGACCGGCGCGGTGGTGATCGACCATGATATCGTCAAGTCGGCCCTGCTCCAGTCCGGCCCGGCCGATCTGGATGCAGGGAGAGCCGGGATGATGTCGTATGAGATCGAGTGGGCGTTGATCGATTTTCACCTCTCCCAAGGGCAGAGTGTGATCCTCGACAGCCCCTGCCTGTATGACGTGATGGTCGAGCGGGGCACAGCGTTGGCGGAGAAGCATCACGCTACCTATAAGTATGTCGAGTGCGCCCTTGATGACATCAAAGAAGTTGATCACCGTCTGAGGACCCGTCAGAGAATGATCAGCCAGAATGATCGAGTACCGTCGGAAGAAGTTTTCCGCAAAGCGTTTGCAGGGAGCAAGAAGCCCGGGGATGTGCCGTGCTTGATCGTGGATACGTCAAAGGCGTTCGAGAGTTATCTTGATGAGGTGCTGAGGTATGTGGAGGGATAAAAACAGGAGCATGATATTTCTAAATGAGGCACTTGGCAAAAAACAACCCGGCCAGCGCATGCTGCTGGGCATTGACGGCTTGAGCGGGGCGGGGAAGACGACGCTGGTGCAGGGGCTGGTGACGGAACTGGAGGAGCGCGGCATCGAAACGGCTGTGTTGCATATCGACGACTTGATCACCGACCGCAGCACGCGCTACGGGTCGGGGCAGTCGGAGTGGTATGAGCATTACCGGCTGCAATGGGACGTGGCGGGCATCGCGGAAAACGTGTTTCTGGCGTGGAAGCGCGGGGATCGGCAGTTGAAGCTGGGCGTGTACGACTACGCCAAGGACATGGTGCAGCGGCAGACGCTGAAGGTACCGCAGGACGGCCTGTTGATCGTCGAAGGGGTGTACCTGCAGCGCAAGGAATGGCGGGACTTTTTTGATTATCTGCTGTACATCGACTGCCCGCGCGACATCCGCTTCGAACGGATCACGCGGCGCGGCGGGCAGGACCTGCACGACCCGGCGCGGATTGAACTGTACAAACGGCGCTATTGGGCGGCGGAAGATCATTATGTGCTGACCGAACGACCTCGGGAACGGGCCGACTTCGTTTGCGAATTGTCTGAATAGAGCGTTATAAAATTACAACTTTCCTCCGAACCCGCTTTTTTTGTATGATAGAAGCAAACTATTGGTGACTACAGTGCATCCGGAAAGGTGATACCTATGGAAAATACATCGAACTCTTCCGACTTTATCAGGGAGATTGTCGCGGAGGACTTGGAAACAGGCAAGGTCAATACAGTCGTTACCCGTTTTCCGCCGGAACCGAACGGTTATCTGCATATCGGACATGCGAAGGCGATCTGCATCAACTTTGAGATCGCCAAAGATTATAAAGGCAAAACCAACCTGCGCTTTGACGACACGAATCCGGTGAAGGAAGATGTCGAGTACGTCAACGCGATCAAAGAAGACGTGGCCTGGCTTGGCTTCCAGTGGGACGGACTGTTTTTCGCATCCGATTATTTTGACGAGATGTACAACCGCGCCGTGCTGCTGATCAAAAAGGGCCTGGCCTATGTCGACGACCAGTCGGCCGATGAGATCCGCCAAACGCGCGGCACGCTGACCGAACCGGGCCAGAACTCGCCGTTCCGCGACCGCTCCGTCGAAGAGAACCTCGAATTGTTCGACCGCATGCGCCAAGGCGAATTCCCGGACGGCACCCGCGTCCTGCGCGCGAAGATCGACATGGCGTCGCCAAACATCAACCTGCGCGACCCGGTCATCTACCGCATCTCGCACGCGACACACCACAACACGGGCGACAAGTGGTGCATCTACCCGATGTACGCGTTTGCACATCCGCTGGAAGACTCGATTGAAGGCGTCTCCCATTCCTTGTGCTCGCTGGAGTTTAAAGATCAGCGTCCGCTGTACGACTGGGTGATTCGCGAATGCGAAATGCCGCACATCTCGCGCCAGTATGAATTTGGCCGCCTGAACCTGTCCCAGACGATCATGAGCAAGCGCTTCCTGAAGCGTTTGGTCGACGAAGGGGTAGTCGACGGCTGGGATGACCCGCGCATGCCGACCATTTCCGGCGTTCGCCGCCGCGGCTTTACACCGGAAGCGATCCGCGCCTTTGTCCGCGAGATCGGCGTTGGCGTCGGCAGCGGCGAAGTGGATTACAAAATGCTTGAGCACTACATCCGCGAAGACCTCAAGCTGAAAGCGCCGCGCACGATGGGCGTGATTCGTCCGTTGAAAGTCGTGATCACCAACTATCCGGAAGACAGCGTGGAACTGCTCGACGCGGAAGTCAACCCGGAAGTGCCGGAGATGGGCACCAAGCAAATTCAGTTCTCGCGCGAGATCTACATCGAGCAGGACGATTTTATGGAAGAGCCGCCGGCGAAGTATTTCCGCCTGTTCCCAGGCAATGAAGTGCGCTTGAAAAACGCGTATTTCATCAAATGCAACGATGTGATCAAAGACGAAAACGGCAACGTGGTCGAATTGCATTGCACCTACGACCAGGAGACGAAGAGCGGAAGCGGCTTCTCCGGGCGCAAAGTCAAAGGCACGATCCACTGGGTCGATGCGAAAAGCGCCGTTCCGGCAGAGTTCCGTCTCTATGACTCGCTGCTGGCCGACGAGACTGACGCCGAAGACCTGCTGGAGCGGATCAACCCCAACTCGCTGGAAGTGGTGAACGGTTTTGTGGAGGCCGGCCTGAAAGATGCGGCGCCGCAAGACAAGTTCCAATTTTTCCGTCACGGCTACTTCAACGTCGATCCGAAGCACAGCACGGCAGATCATAAAGTGTTCAACTTGATCGTATCTTTGAAGAGTTCGTTTAAGATCTAGGATGTTATAAGAAATAGACGGCTCGTGTGCAGCGAGCCGTCTTTGTTATTGGTATCCTGTTATTAGTAGCTCTAAGGCCTGACATCCGCCATGATGCTCATATAGGAAAGCGTGGTCACTTCGGCATCCCAGTTGACGATTTGGACGTGGTTGATCGGGGTGTTGGGGTGGTGGCGCTTGATGTAGGAGTAGAGGTAACGGTCGTCGAGCGGGTTATCCATGCGGCCGAGCTCTGCGGCGAACTCGACGTCTTGGTCGGCACGGGAGAGGTATAGGGTCAGGACAATACCGTTTTCATTTTCGCGCAGGAACTCATGGACGACTGTGATTGGCATTGGGGTTCCACCTCAGATCTGATCATTTGTTTCCAGTATGGACAAAGGGAGGGCAACTCATGAACGAAATCACCCGCGAGTTTGTGCGGCTCTTTAATACAGAACGGGACTTTTACGAGTGTCACGAGATCTTTGAAGAAGCCTGGAAGGCCGAAGCTCAGGAACCGCTGAAGTCCTACTACAAAGCGATGGTGCAGGTCGCCACCGCCCAGTTTAAGCTGAACCAAGGCTACATGAACGGCTTCCGCAAATTGTACGGCTTCTGCTTCCCCGTCTTGGAAAGCCTGCCTGCCGTCTACCAGGGCCTCGACATCGAACGCCTGCGCACCGAATTTACCGCCCAACTGCACCAACTTCCCGCAGACGCCTACATCACGCCGGGCACGTTTCAGGAATATGGAATTCAGTATTTATCACTGGGAATTGTGGAAATTATTTAATAAAAGGTCATTCGACATTTGTGTCGAATTGTATTTTGTCAAATTGTGTTTAGAATCGGAAGGAGGGTTGGGATGCGGAGTTTGCGAGACCGGCTGAAGAGCTACAAGAAGGATATGGCGCTTGGGGATGCGGAAGTCAGGCTGGAAGAGATGGTGCAAGAAGCGGAGTCGCTGACCGGTGAACTGCCGGAGACGGCGGTGGAACGGGCGCTTCCGGGCGTCGAGCAAGAGACGCCGTTTGGACCGTGCTACTACCGTGATGTTCGCTTTGATGTCCTGTCTGCGCACGGCCATTATCCGCTCGCCCGCACCCGCCACCTTCCGCTTTCGGTGCTATATGGAGTCTGCAAGATCAAAGAGAGTCCCGCCGAATGGGACAAGGTCTGTTTTTTTGATACGGAGACGACCGGGCTCGGTTCAGGGGCCGGGAATTTTATCTTTTTGTTCGGGATCGGCTTTTACGAAGACGATGAATTTATCGTGCGTCAGTATTTTTTGCGCAGCTATGCGGAAGAGCGGGCGGTGCTCTATGCCTTGTCCGATCTGCTCTCGCGCTTTGAAGTCATGGTGTCGTTTAACGGCAAGGGGTTTGACTGGAAGCTGCTTGAGACCCGCTTTACGCTGGCCCGGCTGGAACTCCGGCCGGTGCTGCACCTCGACTTGCTCCCGCCCGCGCGGCGGCTGTGGAAAAAGGTGCTCAAGAATTGCAAGCTGATCACGCTGGAACAGGAAGTGCTCGGGTTTGCCCGCGAAGATGACACGCCGGGCAAGATGGCGCCGGAATTGTATTTTGCTTATCAGACGGACGGGGATGCCCGCCCGCTGGTCGGCATTTTCACCCACAACGTGCATGATATCTTGACTTTAGCAACTCTATCTGCGCATATTGGACTCTTAGTGGAACAGCCTTTGCACATGGCGACCCATCCGGAAGAGCTGTTTGGCCTCTCCAGATGGTACGACGAGTGGGAAAAAAGCGACTCCAGCGTCGCCTGCCTCGTCAAGGTGTCCGAGATGGAAGAGCAGGACTATGCTTGTGAAGCGCTTTGGAAACTGTCTCTGTTCTATAAGAGAAGGGGACAGTATGACAAGGCGGTTTTGCTTTGGCATGACCTGCTGGACGGGGAAGGCATGTGGAAGACTGCGCCGCGCATTGAGTTGGCCAAATACTATGAGCACAAGGCACGGGACTTTGCCCGCGCCCTTGCGCTTACGAATGAGACGATCGAAGTCGTGCAGAGCAGGCGTTCCATCCTGCGCACGCAGCGGCTTGATCATGAGCTGCATGAGCTCAGCTATCGTCGGCAACGACTGCTGAAAAAGTGCGGCGGGGTAGTGGTTGAAGGGGAATTGGGATTGTAGAGTGAGGAGGCACTTTGTTTGCTTACGGGTACTTTTCTTGGTGCTATGATCACCAATGCTTCCGTGATGATTTCCTTCGTATTTCTGCAACACTACATCTATTTGCGTTATGTCGAAGGAAAATCGGAGCGGTATCGCACTGTGTATGGAATCATCGTCCATGGACTTGCCGGGCTGTTGTCGATGCTCTTTGCTTATAAATTAGAAAACGGCGCGATCGTCGATACGCGGATCGTTCCGCTCTTGTTGATGTTTATCTGGAGCAAGCGTTATCTCCCGTGGGCGCCGTATGCGACGGCCGCGCTGATCGTCTTGTTTCGCTTTGGCATCTCGACGGGCGCCGGCGCGTTTGCTTCGCTGCTCAACCTGATCGCCATCGCGCTGATCTTGGGCTTTATCAACTCGATGTGGCTGAGCAAGCAGCAGTTCCGCGTGCGGGCCTGGACGATCACGGTCGTCGGCAGCATCATCAACATCATCATGGCCGGTCTCGTCGGCGCGATGCCGATGATCGACTTTATGCAGCAGTTCGCGGCGACCGTGTTTATCGTGCACATCGTGACGATGATCGCGATGGTCTTTACCTACCGCGCGATCTTCCGCGAGATGCGGGTGCACACCGAATTGCGCGAGACGGCGGAGACCGATTTTCTGACCGGGCTGCAAAATCGCCGCATGCTCGACCGGACGATGGACGAGCAACTGACCGTCGCGTCGCGTGCCGATGCCGAGCTGTCGGTGGCTTTGATCGACATCGACCACTTCAAGAAGGTCAACGACACGTTTGGGCACGAAGCGGGCGATGAAGTTTTGCAGCAGGTCGCGCAGTTGATTCAAAACAACGTGCGCTCATACGACCGGGTCGGCCGGTACGGGGGCGAAGAATTTATGATCGTCTTCCCGCACCTCGGCAAGCAGGCGGCGAGCGAGATCTCCGAGCGCGTGCGCCAGGCGATCGAGACGGCGGAGATCGTGACGTCACAAGGGTTCCATGTGCACGTCACCGTCTCGATCGGCGTGGCGACCCACAAGGAGTCGCGCGGCGATATGCTGAAGACGAAAGCGGATGAGCGCTTGTATCAGGCAAAAAACAGAGGGCGCAACCGCACGGTGAGCGCCGGATGAGCACAGGGCCGATTTTTCCTGATTGGGAGAAATCGGCCTTTTGTAGTACAATGGTAGTTGATGTAATTCGAGCAATCCAAATCATTTACATAGAGGTGACTTTTCCATGTCGACAGCGCTTCAGAACTCCATTATCAAAGATATCAACCTCGCTCCGTCCGGTCATTTGAAAATTGACTGGGTTGCGCAGCACATGCCGCTTTTGAATACCCTGAAAGAACAGTTTGAAAAAGATCAGCCGTTCAAAGGCAAAAAGATCGTCATCTGCCTGCACTTGGAAGCGAAGACCGCATACCTCGGCCTGCTGGTGAAAGCGGGCGGCGCAGAAGTTGCGATGTGCGCGTCGAACGTGCTCTCCACGCAGGACGATGTGGTGGCGGCGCTCGTCGACCGCGGCATCACTTGCTTTGCGATCCACGGCTGCTCGCATGAAGAGTACATGGATCACATCAACAAGGCGCTCGACTTCGCTCCGGACGCGATCATCGACGACGGCGGCGACCTCGTCTCCACCCTGCACAGCGATCCGAACCGCGCTGAGCTGATGAAAAACATCATCGGCGGCTGCGAAGAGACCACGACCGGAATCCTGCGCCTGAAAGCGCTCGATAAAGAAGGCGCGCTGCAGTTCCCGATGGTGGCAGTTAACGACGCGTTCTGCAAATACCTGTTTGACAACCGCTACGGCACCGGCCAGTCGGTGTGGGACGGCATCATGCGCACCACCAACCTCGTCGTCGCGGGCAAAACTGCTGTTGTCGTCGGCTACGGCTGGTGCGGCAAAGGCGTGGCGATGCGCGCGAAAGGCCTCGGCGCACGCGTCATCGTCACCGAGATCGACCCGATCAAAGCGGTGGAAGCGATCATGGACGGCCACGAAGTGATGCCGATCGTCGAAGCGGCGAAACACGGCGATTTCTTTGTTACCGTGACCGGCAACAAAGACTGCATCACGAAGGACGCGTTCGAAGTGATGAAAGACGGCGCGATCCTCTGCAACGCCGGCCATTTCGACGTGGAGATCTCCAAGCCGGATCTGCATGCGTTGTCCACCAACGTCCGCGAAGTCCGCAAGAACATCGAAGAGTTCACCTTTACGGATGGCCGCCGCGTGTTCCTGCTGGCAGAAGGCCGTCTCGTCAACCTGGCAGCAGGCGACGGCCACCCGGCAGAAGTGATGGATATGACGTTTGCCTTGCAGGCGATGGGCCTGCGCTGGATCGTCGAAGAAGGCAAGAACCTCGACCCGCACGTCTACACCGTGCCGGAAGAGATGGACAAATACGTTGCCAACCTGCGCCTGCAAACGTGGGGCGTCGGCATCGACAAACTGTCCGAAGAGCAAGCGCGCTATCTCGATTCCTGGGCTGAGTAAGTCGATAACCTGCTTGTCTAACTGGAGAGGAGCAACAACCATGCAACCATTGATCGGGGTGACCGGGTATCTCCACCCTTATTCGCGGGAAGTGGCGGGTGTCTTCGTCGGGGAAGGCTATACCAATGCACTGGCTGAAGCCGGTGCGGTGCCGCTCGCCGTTCCGTATTTGGAGAAGGAAGAGCAAGTCCGCGCCTTGGCGCACAAGTTAGACGGCCTGCTGCTCGGCGGCGGGGTCGACATGGACCCGACTTTGTTCGGGGAGCAGCCGGTGCCGGGCAATGGCGAAATGTGCCCGGAGCGCGATTGGCTGGAATCGATCCTGTTCGATGAGATGCAAAAGCAAGGCAAGCCGGTGCTGGGCATCTGCCGCGGCGTGCAGGTGATCAACATCCTGCTCGGCGGCACGATCTACCAGGACCTCCCGTCGCAAAAAGACGGCGAACTGATCCAGCACAGCCAAAAGGCGCCGCGCTGGTATGGCGCGCATCACGTCAATGTGACGGAAGGCTCCAAACTTCATGAGATCTTCGGCGCGACCCGCATCCGCACCAACACCTATCACCACCAGGCGGTGCGCGACGCGGCGCCGGGGCTGATCGTGTCGGGTGTGGCAGATGACGGTGTGGTCGAAGCGATCGAGCGTCCGGACGGCCCGTTCCTGCTCGGCGTGCAGTGGCACCCGGAGAACATGTGGCGCAAAGATGCGACGGTGCTCCGCCTGTTCGAAACGTTTGTTGCAGCCTGCAAATAATCTTTGTATCTTTGTCAGCTAAAGACCTCCTGAGGGAGGTCTTTTTTCTTGCGATCACATATAATAGAATTAGAGATTATTAAAAGAGTAAACGGAGGTCGGACGAATGAAAGAGTTGATCGCACAGAGGCTGCAGGAATTATATCCGAAACTGGTGGAGACAAGACGGGATTTGCACCGCCATCCCGAGCTGGGTTTTCAAGAGGTGCGGACGAGCGGGATCGTCGCCGAGTGGCTGCGGGGGCTGGGGTTGGAAGTTGAGACCGGCATCGCGCAGACCGGGGTGGTCGGGCGTTTGCGGGGCGGACGTCCGGGCAAGACGGTGGCGCTGCGGGCCGATATGGACGCGCTGCCGATTCAGGATCTGAAGACGTGTGACTACGCCAGTCAGGTGCCGGGGAAGATGCATGCTTGCGGGCATGACGCCCACACGACGATCGTGCTGGGGGCAGCGACGCTGCTCTCCGAGCTGCGCGAACAGATCGCAGGCGATGTGCTGTTCATTTTCCAGCCGGCCGAAGAAGGGCCGGGCGGCGCTGCGCCGATGATCGAAGCGGGGGTGCTGGAAGGTGTAGACATGGCGTTTGGCATCCACATGGCGCCGATCGCGCCGGTCGGCATCGTCGCCGTCTCGCCAGGTCCGGTGATGGCGTCTGCCGATGAGTTTCGCCTGACCATCCGCGGCAAAGGCGGGCATGCCGCTTACCCGCACATGGCGCTCGATGTCATCCCGGTCGCAGCGCAGGTGGTGACCGCCTTGCAGCAGATCGTCTCGCGGGCTGTCGATCCGACCAAGACGGCGGTGCTGACGATCGGCACGATTCAAGGCGGCACGAAAAGTAACGTCATCGCCGACAGCGTCGAGCTGACCGGCACGGTGCGCACGTTCGACCCGCTGCTGCGCGAAGAGCTGCCCAAGCGCATCGAAAGCATCGTCAGCGGCATCGCGGCGGGCTTTGGCGCGTCGTATGAGCTGGACTACCAGTTCAAGTACCCGGTGCTGATCAACCACGGCGAAGCGGCGCAGTTGATGCGCGAAGTTGGTGTGGAGCTGTTTGGCGAAGGGCGGGTGCTCGATGTGCCGCCGCAGATGACCGGCGAAGATTTTGCCTATTTTCTGCAAAAGGTGCCCGGGTGCTTCACGTTCCTCGGCTGCAAACATCCGGAGCCGCTGGTGGCCGACTACAATGTGCACCATCCGGCGTTTGACATCGACGAGCGCGTGCTGCCCCTTGGGGTGCAGCTGCTGACGGCGGGAGTCCTGACCTACCTGTCGAGATAAACGCCCGTTTTTGGCCGATACGGGACAGATGTCATGTACAAAAAGACGGACAAACGCATTTACTGTACTAACTCAAGAGAACACCTTGAGGGAACGAATTAACCCAGCTCTGAAAGGGGGTCTGTTCCATGTACGGTGCATTCGGCGGATACACTCGTTGGGCGGTTGTTTTCCTGATCATCTTCGTCCTGTTCTTCCTGCTCGTTCCGGGCTACTACGGCGGCGCTCAACAAGGCTGCTAATCGCTTACTTCGATGCAAGCTCCAGTCGGCATTGTGCTGACTGGAGCTTTTTCGTGTTTGGCTGTCCCCGATTGGGGCGGTTCTCTGCATAGAGAAGGTGTAACCACAACACAACCCACGAGGAGGGCAACAGACATGATCGACATCAACCAAGGTTTCTCCAGCATGGTGCTCCGCCTGCAGGCCGGCACAGACGAAGAGGGCAACGGGGTGTACAAAGACAAGTCGTACCCGCGTGTGCTCCCGACGGTAACGCCTGACGACCTGTACCAGATCGGCGAAGCGCTGGCCTCGCTGTCGGCATGGCGCCTGCATTTCATCCAGCGCGTCGACCGTGAAGATCTCGTCCGCATCTAGTTCATCGTTCAGCAAGAGCAAAGCTTTTCAAAACTCCCGGAGGTGACCCCCATGAAACGCGAACTCGAACTGTACTTCCTGACCGACATGAACAAAAAAGTCAAAATCTCGATCCCGGAACCGAAGCCCGACATCACCTCGGCGAACGTCAGCGCCGTGATGGACCTGATCCTGCAAAAAGGCGTCTTCGGATTCGCCCAAGGCCGCCTGATCGGAAAATCTTCCGCCCGCATCGTCGAGACGGAGATCGCCGATATTGCGATCTAGCGGCAAACATACAAAAACCACCTGTCCATCACGGCAGGTGGTTTTTTGTCATACTATTTGAGAGAGTCTTCTATATTCATATCAGGGCGTATTTTATCCAGGAGTTCTTCTTTGGTCTTGGCTTCATACAGCCAGCGGTCATCGGCGAGGATAAAGGGGTGCTTGTAGCAGTCGCCGCAGTTGCCGAGGCAGCCCCAGCGCTGGCCTTCAAGATCTGGATGTTCGGCCTTTAACTGCTCGATGACCCAGTCGGTCCCCTTGTCGAGGTTGCCGATGCATACATCTATTTTTTTAATTTTTCGGCTCATGTCGGTTCATCCTTCCAGTCCTTTTTGGGAAGGCTATTTCCCAAGGGTATTGTAACACAAAAAAAAGAGAAGAATCGCTATGTATTGCCCTCTCAAAAGGTGATACAATAAAAGAGAAACTTGTCGAAAACGCGCGAAGTTGTAAAATTTCGATAATTGATACCTGAATCAGTACCCTGCAGCGTGAAGGAGGGGGAGTCACTATGTTCCATTGGATCATGGAAATGTTGATGGACTACGGTTGGATCGGATTGTTGATCGTCTCACTCGCTGAAGCTTCGTTTCTCCCCGTCGCACCTGACTTGATTTTGATACCGCTTACCGGCGGCGCTCCCGATCTGGGCTTCTTGTACGGAGCGATCGCGGTGGCAGGCTCTGTGTTAGGCTCTTTGTTTGGGCACTTTATCGGCTCGAAGGCGGGCGCGCCCATCCTGCGCAAGTTTATGTCGGAGGAGCGGCTGGCCACCGTCCAGCGCATGTTTGAGCGCTGGGGCATCTGGGCGATCGTCATCGCCGGGCTGATCCCGCTTCCGTTCAAATTGTTCACCATCGCCGCCGGCGTGTTCAACCTGCGCCGCCTGCCGCTGATGATCGGCGCGCTGATCGGCCGCGGCATCCGCTTTTTCGGACTGGTGTTGCTCGTGCGCCAGATCGGCGTGATCAAGATCCCGGAAGGCTTGGAAATGCAGTTTTTGATCGGCCTGCTCATCGTAGTGGGCATCGCCGTGCTGTGGTATTACCTGAAATCGAAAAAAGGCGTCTGGCTGCGCGTGCGCCTGACCGGGCTGCTGAACTTTTTCCGCAAGGATTTCCTGACCCCGGTGCGACGCGGATCGCGCCGCGGCGTTCTCTTTCTGGTCGCCGGGATCATGGCTTCACTGATCGCCGCTACGCTTGTCGGCGATGTCGTATCCGATTTCCTGCAGAAGTTTGATGAAAACACGTATCTGTGGGTGCAGCAGACCCTGCATCCGACGTGGGGCTTCCCGGCCAAAGTCGTCGACTGGGCGTTCTCGGTGCCGGTCGTGATCTTCGGCTATCTGTTCGTATCGTTTGTGCTGTTGTTCCATCTGCGCAAATCTGCGAAAATGCGGCTGTTCTCCGGCCTCGTGATCGGCATGCTGATGATCCAGGTCTCGTTCCGCTACTTCTTCCCGGCTACGGTGGAATCCACCGTCGACATGCTGCTGGAAGTGACGGGCAACACGCTGACCTTGCACACGCTGCCCAGCGGCCAGGTGATGGCGGCGATCGTCTTGTACACGTCGCTCGCCTACATCGTCTGGCAGACGCAAAAGCTGTGGTGGTCGCGCATCCTTGGGCTGCTGGTCGCTTTCTCGCTGATCATCATCGCCCCGTTGTCGCCGGTCTTGATCGGCGATCACTCGCTGTCCTCGACGATGGGCGGCTTGACGGCAGGCATCCTCTGGATGATCGGCTGCCTCGTCACCCGGATCATCTACCGCTCGGTGGAGCGCGGGAAGTATAAAATCACACATGAGTAGAAATGGGGAGGGAGCCGACTAGTCGGCTCCTTTTTTAGTTATCATAAGGACAACCAACTACATAGGGAGCGAACGCGAAATGTTTGAACTTCTAAAACGCGGCAATACCTCTTCGCTGATCGCCGCCACGGGCAATGCTGTGCTGGCGCTGATCAAAGGACTGGCTGCAGCGTACAGCGGGAGCAGCGCGATGTACGCTTCGGCGATGCACTCGGTGGCCGACGCGGTCAACCAGGGCTTTGTTTACGGCGGCAGCGTGCTGGCGGAGAAAAAGCCGACCAAGCGCTTTCCGACCGGCTTTGGCCGGGTGATCAACGTGTTTGTGATGGTTGCGGTGATCGTGGTGACGATCATGGCGGTGGAGACGATCGAGAAAGGCTGGGAGATCATCCACCACCCGAAAGTGTCGGGCGAGATCTGGCTGAACGCGTCCCTCTTGGTGTTATCGATTCTCGTCGACGGCTTTATTTTGATCAAAGCGATGAAAGAGATCGTCCATGAAGCGCGCATCGAGCAGGAGCCCGGGCCGCTGCCGGTCAAAGCGGTGAAAAATCTGCGGCTGGCCTCGCCGCCGACCCGGCTGGTCTTTTACGAGGACTGTGTGGCAACGCTGGGGGCGTTTCTGGCTTTGGTGGCGGTGGTGTTGGCGCCGCTGACCGGCTTTTACGCGCTGGAAGGCTATGCGGCGATCGCCATCGCCTGCCTGCTGCTCCTGGTGGCGTTTCGCGTCGGCTATGACAACATGGTGGGTCTGATCGGCGTCGCCGCTCCGAAAGTGGTCGAGGACAAAGTCGCCGCGATCATCCTGAGCGACCCGGACGCGGTCGATATCAACAAAATGCGCATCCTGCAGGAAGGCCGCTACTACCATGTGGAAGCGTACGTCGAGCTGCGCAAAGGGATGTCGCTGGCCGATGCGGACGATGTAAAGTTGCGCATCCAGTACAAACTGACCGCCGACCCGGACATCGGGGATGCGACGATCGGGATCTTGGAAGACAACGATGTGTTGGACTGGAATCCGGAAGAAGCGCATGTCTGACAATTGTACGTGCTAGAAATGCAGGATGATGAGTATTTATTTAAAAAGGACTCTTGGAAACGGAGGAACTTTTGATGCTCATCATCCGCACGGATAAGACGACATACCGGCCCGATGAAACGGTGCTCATGACGCTGCTCTTGCAAAATGATGGCGAGGAGGCGCGCGAGTACCGTTTTTACACGGCGCAGCGCTTCGATGTGACGGCAGAGCGGGAGGGGCAAAAGCTCTGGCAGTGGAGCCATGACCGCCTGTTTGCCCAAGTGCTGACGACGCTGGTCATCCTGCCGGGCGACTCGCGGGTGTTCAAGGCAGAATGGAAACAGACAGACCCCCGCGGCCGCAAAGTCCACCGCGGCTTGGTCACGCTGAAAGGCTGGATCATCGGCACGGGCGAGCGTGCGGAAACGCAGATCGAGCTGACCGGACGAATTGGATAGATGGGCGGAAAGCGAACAGGCACCCTCGGCGGAGGGTGCCTGTTTGTTGTAATTGGTGTAAAATACGAATTTATTGTTGATTCAAGTCAAAGTGTGATCTATCATTAAAACACGGTTAGGCTTTATGTTTCACTACAGTATTATTTATATACTTCAACCACATCGAATAATCAGGAGGTACTAGAATGAAAGCGATCAAGCTTTTTGCAGGTGCTGCCGTGCTGGCAGGTGTATTGGTTCCGGGAAGTATCGCGATGGCAGCGGGGTCTTACACGGAGGATTTGACGGGACCGCAAGGATCCCCCAACGGCACAATCTTTTTTAGCGATGAATTGGAGTATTGGGGCGGCTCCTATACGGCTTATTTGGCCCGCAATGCATTTGATAACATCATCGACGAAAGATATTGGAATGCGGAGGCGAAAACCGGACACATCGGGTATCAGTTTGCTCAACCGCAAACGATCACCAAGTACACGATGCGCTGGTCTGCTTTAAGCGGCTGGCAGTTCTATATGCCAAGAGACTGGACCTTCGAAGCTTTGGATCCGGTAACGAACCTTTGGGTGGTGCTGGATTCCCATACGAACGTGACCGATTGGAGCGGCTCTTTAAAGAAGGAGTACACGTTCCAGAACACGCGCAGTTATAAGTCGTACCGTATCAACTACACCAGGTCGAATACGACAAATAACTTCTCCGGCATCGGCGAGGTCGAAATGATGGCTTCCTTGCCAAGCGTGCAGCTTGATGTGGATGTATCCGATACCACGCTTTATGGCAGCGAGAATGTGGACGCGTACGTGGTGTCCCGCAACGCGACCGGGTTGGCAACGGAAGAAGTGACAGTCTCCTATGATGACAGCAGCTTCACCCTCGGCGAGATCACGCCTGAGCCGGGCTTCACAATCATTTCCAAGAGTACGCCCGCGCCCGGCCAGATCAAAGTCAAACTGACCAGCAACGGCACGGTCTTCAGCACGACGGCAGAAACGCGAATGTTTAAAATTGGCCTGATGTCCAAAGGCGTGAACAAAACGGCCCGCATCGAAACAATCGGCGGGTCGGCAACAGACAGCGCAGGCAACGTGCTCGCCGCATCGTTTGGCGGTGAAAACGTCGCGATCACCACCAAGGCGGGCGATTTGAACTTCGACGGCTACATCACCGTGTCCGACGTGGCGCTGGCAGCATCGGTATACGGCAGTTACAGCGCGCAGTTGCCGAATGCAGATGTGAACGGGGACATGCTGGTTGACGACACCGATCTTAATTTGATCGGCAGCAATGTCCAATGGCCGGTCATTCCGGATGGCGGACATACTTACACGATGGATTTGACCCAAGGCGGCTTTGTACGTGCGAGCAGCACGCATTCGAGCTACAGCTACTACCAGCCGAAATTTGCTTTTGACGGCGACACAACATCCGGATATTACTGGAATGCCGGCACCAAGGTCCCCTCAGGCTGGCTGGAATACACCCTTCGCACGAAGATGCCGGTGAACAAGTATTCGCTGCTCTGGCAAAAACATACAGGCTACGAGTCGTACATGCCGAAAGACTGGACATTCGAAGGGTGGGACGATGCTGCCCAGCAATGGGTCGTTCTTGACAGCCGACAAGATATCGCAGGCTGGGCGACCGGCAGCAAACGCGAGTTTGAATTTAATAACAGCGTGAATTACGACAAGTACCGCATCAACATCTCCGCATCGAACAATGCGACGTATGTAGGAGTCGGCGAAATGGAGATGTTCTCGAAAATTGGTGTTGACTCACCATGGATTTCGGCGCATCTGCTAAAAGGAGAGTATGCGGCAGGAGAAACGATTGAAGCATATTTAGAAGTGCAGGGTCCAGTAGATACGCTGGCTCAAGATGCAACGGTTACGTTCGACGCTGACATGATCGATTTTGTCGATGCCGTACCGGTCGGAAACGGCGTAAAAATCGTGAAACAAGAATCGACCGGCTTGGGCAAAATGCACTTCGTGCTCGCAAACACAAGCGGTTCGATCATGAATCCGGACCCGATGCTGAATTCGAACTTGATCAAAATGAACTTCAAAGCAAAAGAAAATGTATCGGGTGAGAGCGTGCTCAGCCTGCTTGTCAATTCACTTTACCTGGGGACGAAGCAAGGCGCCGATATCCATTCACAAGGGAGCGGAGTCGACTTCCGAATCTTGCAGCCCTAATCGAACAGCATTCTCTTTTCAGATACGGACATCTTCCGCAGATGTCCGTATCTTTTTTGTTCCTAAAAGTGGTAAACTAGGAAGATAAGGAATGAATGAGTTGCGGATATCATGTGGAGGGGTCCAATCATGGCGATCGATTTTCATGCGGAGAAGAACCGCTTTACCTATACGCGCCGCCACGCGGATGTTTCGTGGACGGCAATGATTGAAAAGCTGGTCGAAGTGCGGGGCAAACATGCGGTCGACATCGGTTGCGGCGGCGGCATTTACACGCGGGCATTTGCGCATCTGGGGGCGGCGCAGGTGACCGGGGTGGATTTTTCGTTAGAAATGCTGGCCGGGGCGCGGACGCAGACGGTGGGCTATCCGCAGATCGCGTACCACAACGGGCACGCGCTGGATACAGGACTGGCTGACGCTTCCTGCGATCTCGTGCTGAAGCGGGCGCTGACCCATCATATGAAAGTGGAAGACCTCGCGCCGAGCTTTGCGGAAGCCCTGCGCATCCTGCGCCCGGGCGGCACGCTGCTCGTGCAGAACCGCACGCCGGAAGACTGCCTGCTGCCAGGCAGCGAGACCAATCTGCGCGGCTACTTTTTCGAGCTGTACCCGCGCCTGATCGAACGGGAGGTCAAACGCCGCCACAGCGGCGAGACGATGCTGGACACGCTGCGCACAGCCGGGTTCCAGATCGTCGAGGAGCACAAGCTGTGGGAGACGCGCAAGGTCTATCCCGATCTGGAAGATTTGGCGGCCGACCTGCTCACTCGCACGGGGCGCTCGATCCTGCATGAGCTGAGCGACCCGGAGCTGCAGGAACTGGTCGCGCACATTCAGGAGCAGATGCTGCACCGCGGCATGTCGGAAGTGTTGGAACAGGACCGCTGGACGATCTGGAAAGCGGTCAAAGCGGCAGATTAGAAAGGGGCATCCGGCGTGATCTACGGCGCATTGATGATCGGCGGCGCGCTTGGCGCATCCTTGCGTCTGCTAACCGGCGTGCTGCTGCCGTTCGGGGCTTGGACGACGCTTGGGATCAATGGGCTGGGCTGCCTGCTGCTCGGCTTTTTCCTCACGTACACGGCGGGAGGCAGGCTGTCCGAGCCTTTGCGCACCGGCATCTCAGCCGGGGTCTTAGGCGGCTTCACCACCTTTTCCACGTTTAGCGTCGAGACGATCGCTTTTTTGCAAAAGGGACTCTGGCTGCAGGCGGCCAGTTACGTTGCGGCCAGTTTGCTCGGCGGCGTTATCCTCGCTTGGTGCGGGATGCTGGCGGCACGAAAGGCGGGGCGGACTTCATGACGATGTGGATGCTGACGATGCTTGGCGGCGCGATTGGCGCGCCGCTGCGTTACGGGCTCGGGCGATTGATCTTGCAAACGTGGCGGGGGGCGTTTCCGTTCCCGACGTTTGTGATCAACCTGCTCGGGTCGTTTTGTCTTGGGCTGCTGTTTGCGGCATTTGCAGACGGTCCGCTGCGCTGGTTTCTCGGCACAGGCGTGCTTGGGGCGTTTACGACGTTCTCCACGTTTGGCGTGGAAGCGGTAACCTTTTTTCAGCAGGGACGCAAAGGGCTGGCTTTCTGCTATGTGCTCGCTTCGGCGCTGCTTGGCGTGCTGGCGGCAGGGCTTGGCTATGCGTGGTATACTGGATGGTAACTATTTGATGCGGAGGGTTCCCCATGTACGATGTGCTTTCGATCGGTGAGATGATCATCGACTTTATGCCGCAGGAGACGGGCGTCACGCTGGATGCGGTGCCTGGCTTTCACAAGGCGGCAGGCGGCGCCCCGGCCAACGTGGCGGTCGGCGTGGCCAAGCTGGGCGGCCGTGCCGCGTTCCTCGGCAAATTCAGCTCCGACCCGTTCGGCGACTATCTGATCCGGACGCTGGAAGGCTATGGCGTGAATACGTCCGGTTGCGCGCGCACCGACGAAGCGAAAACGGGGCTGGCCTTCGTGGCGATCGACGGGGTCGGCGACCGGAGTTTTCATTTTTACCGCAACCCGTCGGCCGACATGCTGCTCGAAGAAGCGGACATCGACGAAGAGCTGATCAAACAGGCGCGCGTCATCCACATCGGATCGGTGACCCAACTGCTCCCGGGAGCGTTTGCCGCGACGGTGAAAGCGCAGAAGCTCGCCCGCGAGCATGGCGTGATCGTCTCCTTTGACGTCAATTTCCGCCTCGGACTCTGGCGCGGGCGCGAAGAGGAAGGCCGGGCGAAGGTCCGCGAGACGGCCTCGCTGACCGACGTGTTAAAAGTCAGCGAAGAAGAGCTGGAATTCCTCACCGGCACGACCAATGTCGAGCAAGGCGCGGCCGAACTGCTCGCGCTGGGGCCGAAGATCGTCTTTGTGACGCTCGCCGAAAAGGGCGTTTTTTATAAAACCAAAGACCTGCAGGCGCGCGTTATGCCATTTCGCGTGCCGGTCGTTGATGCGACCGGCGCAGGCGACGGTTTTGTTGCCGGATTCCTGCGCCAACTGGTCGACCGCGTACAGGGCCGTTCGCTCGACTATTCGCTGTCGATCCCTGAGGAGATCGAAGAGATGGCCCGCTACGCCAACGCGGTCGGCGCTTTGACCGTCTCCCGCCTCGGCGCCATCCCCGCCCTGCCGACCAAGCAGGAAGTCTACGAGTTCATGTACGCGGGCCGGCGCAGAAAAAACGTGACGAAGTGATGACAAAAGCCTCGGAATGTAATTCCGGGGTTTTCTTTATGGAGTTTGTCCGTATAATCTAAGAGAGAACTGGAATGACAGAGAGCGGGGTGCATGTCGTGAGGTTGAACCTGCAGTTGACGAAAGCCTTTTTTCTCAGCGTGCTCGCGTTGGCCGGACTGCTGGTGATTGCGCAGCTGATCCATTGGGAGCGGACCGTGGGGTTTGACAGTTGGGTGATCTCGGTGATTACCGGGTTTCATTCCGAGCTGGTGACCCAAGTGATGGTGCTGTTTACGACAATTGGCGACGCGGCTACAGTGGCGGCGATTACGCTGATGGCGTTGTTCTTGTTATATAACCTCGGCAGTTCGCGGATGGAGCTGGCCTTGTTTTTGGCGGTGGTGATCTCGTCGGGCGTGTTTAACTTTCTGCTGAAGAACGTGTTCCAGCGCATGCGTCCCGGATTCAATCCGCTGGTGCACGCGGACGGTTTTTCCTACCCGAGCGGACATTCGATGTCGGCGTTTGCTTTGTACGGCGTGCTGGGCTTTATGCTCTGGCTGAAAGTGGAGAACAAATTCTGGCGCAGCGCGATGCTTTTCCTCTGCATCGCCATGGTGCTGCTCATCGGCACGTCGCGCATCTACTTGGGCGTGCATTACCCTAGCGATGTGCTGGGCGGTTTTCTGGGCGGGGCCAGCCTGCTCGCTTTTGCCGTGTGGTATTATCAGCAGAAAAAGACGGAAGCGTCCTGAGCGCCTTCCGTCTTTTTTATGTTTTGCGGCGGTAGAAGTTGTATTGCAGCGCCACGAGCGCCAAGGTCAGCAGAAGAAGCAGGTAGGACAAGAGCAGGTTCCACTGATGGTGATGGCGGAGATGGCCAAAGGAGATCATCAGGTACTCGTAGAGCAGCAGCAAGGCGGCGGCGAACAGCGTATAGAAAAATTTGCCCAGCCGCTGCTGCGGAAGATGCTGCAGGTAGAGGTAGCTGACGATCGGGAAAAAGGTCAGATCGAGCAGCACCGGCAGATCGACCACCTGAAACAGCGGGACGAGCTGTTCGTATTCCCAGACCTTCGTGAGATGCGTAAACACATACTGTTCCTTGAGCCGCAGGAGCGAACCGGCGAGCATCGACGGAAACAGCTCGCGAAACCGGCTTTTATCACCAAACAGCCAGAAAGCGAGCAGCGAGAGGGCGACTGTGACGTAGATGAACATCGCTTACTGACTGACCTCCCCGGAGCGGCTGGACCGAAAGTAGGGGCGAACCAGCAGATGTATGCCGTACAGGATAAAAAAGATGATCAGATCGGCAAAAAAGGAATGCCAGAGCGTCCACCAGCGATAATGCTGCATCTCGTCGCGCAAGAGAAACGTCCACTCCAGCAAAACGGAAGGTAATGACCAGGCCACGATGTAGCCGAACTTGACCAGCCGGTTGCGGCGCAGGGGCAAGTACTGGGTGAACAGCACGGCCGTGACCGGATAGATCGAGCTGTCCAAGACCAGCGGGATGTACAGCGCCGGAACTAGCGGAGTATGATAGCCCCACAGCTGGAACTTGAGCATCACCAGATCGGTGATGATGCCGAGCAGCGACGCGACGAGCGCACAGGGGTACAGCTCCCGCAGACGCTGAAAATCAACAAACAGGTAAAATACGGCCCAAGATAGGGCAAACAAGACAAGGAAGGACATGCGCCGGCCTCCAATGCGGGTGATGGCGATAGTATGCCCAATTTAGAGCAAGATAGGAATTAGCTGGCACGGGAACGAAGAAGTAAGGCAGAACGCAAGGCACAGGAGGTACATATGACCGATTTTTCCAAAGTGATCGCCAGCGAGCTTAAGCTCCGGCCGCAACAGGTGAACGCGGTGACGGGGCTGCTCGATGAAGGCAATACGATTCCGTTTATCGCCCGATACCGCAAAGAGATGACCGGCGAATTGGACGAGAACCAGTTGCGCAGCATCCAAGAGCGCCTGCAGTCGCTGCGCAACCTCGCCGACCGCCGCGCCGAAGTGCACCGCCTGATCGAAGAGCAGGAGAAGATGACGCCGGAATTGGCGCAGGCGATCGAAAAAGCGACGACCTTGACCGAGCTGGATGACATCTACCGCCCCTACCGTCCGAAGCGCAAGACGCGGGCCAGTGTGGCGCGGGAAAAGGGCCTCGAACCGCTGGCGAAGTGGCTGGTCGAGCACGGGCACGGCGACGTGCTGCAGGAAGCGGCATGCTATGTGGACGCAGAGAAAGGCGTGGAATCGGCAGAAGACGCTTTGCAAGGCGCCTTGGACATTTTTGCCGAAGAAGTGGCCGATGACGCCCCGACCCGGCAAAAGATCCGCGAGTTGACCCGCCGCAAAGGGTCGATCAAAAGCCTTGCCACCGGCAAAGGCGACGAAGAGCGCGACGTGTACGCCCAGTATGCCGAGCATGAAGAGCCGCTCGATAAAATCCCGCCGCACCGCGTGCTGGCGATGAACCGCGGCGAGAAGGAAGAGGCGCTGCGCATCTCGATTCTCGCGCCAGGCGGCGACATCCAGCGCGTGCTGGAGCAGTTGCACCTGCCGAAGAAACCGACCAACGCCAGTGAGCATCTGCGCCTGGCGCTGGAGGACAGCTACAAGCGCCTGATCGCGCCGTCGATCGAACGGGAGATCCGCGCCATGCTGACCGAAGCGGCCGAAGAGCAGGCGATCAAAGTCTTTGCGCAAAATCTCAAAAACCTGCTGCTGCAGCCCCCGATCAAAGGCAAGACGGTGCTCGCCGTCGACCCGGCCTACCGCACCGGCTGCAAAGTCGCGGTGATCGACGAGACGGGCAAAGTCCTCGACATCGCCGTCACCTACCCGACCCCGCCGATGAGCAAGGTGGAAGATGCGAAGCGGATTTTCAAGAAGCTGATCAAGGAGCATGGCGTGGAAGTGATCACGATCGGCAACGGCACGGCGTCGCGCGAGACGGAGATGTTTGTCGCCGACCTGATCCAGGAGATCAAGGCGCAGCACCCCGGCATCGTCTACCTGATCGTCAGCGAAGCGGGCGCGTCCGTCTATTCGGCGTCGAAGTTGGCCGGGGAAGAGTTCCCCGATCTCGATGTGGCGGAGCGCTCGGCGATCTCGATCGGCCGCCGTCTGCAAGACCCGCTGGCCGAACTGGTCAAGATCGACCCGAAGTCGATCGGCGTTGGGCAATACCAGCATGACGTTTCGCAAAAGCGGCTGGAAGAGCAACTCACCGCCGTCGTCGAATCGGCGGTCAACTCGGTCGGCGTCGACTTGAACACGGCCTCGCCGTCCCTGCTCTCCTACATTTCCGGTCTCTCGGCGAACGTGGCGAAAAATGTGGTCTTGTACCGCGAAGAGGTCGGCAAGTTCACCGACCGCAAACAGCTGGGCAAAGTGCCGCGTCTGGGCCCGAAAACGTACCAGCAGGCGGTCGGATTCCTGCGCATCTCCGACGGCAAAAATCCGCTCGACAACACGCCGATCCACCCGGAGTCGTATGACGCGGCCAAGCAGCTTTTGCAGTCGCTGGGCTTCAAGGTGGAGGATGTCGCCGATCCGCGCCGGCGGGAAGATGTGAAGGGCAGCCTGCTGCAGCTGAATCTGGATGAGACGGCGGAGAAGCTGGGGGTTGGCGTGCCGACCTTGCGCGACATTTCGGAAGCGCTGCAAAAGCCGGGCCGCGACCCGCGCGACGAACTGCCCAAGCCGATGTTCCGCACCGACGTGCTGAAGATGGAAGATCTGCAGCACGGCATGATCCTCAAAGGGACGGTGCGCAACGTGGTCGATTTTGGCGCGTTTGTCGACATCGGCGTCAAGCAGGACGGGCTGGTGCACATCTCGGTGCTGGCCGACCGTTTCGTCAAACATCCGATGGATGTGGTGGCGATCGGCGATGTGCTCGATGTGAAAGTTCTGTCGGTCGATCTGAAAAAAGGACGCATCGCATTAACCGCAAAAGGTGTCAAAGCTGAGTTGGAAGCAGTTGGAATTTAAGTGTTGATTTGACATTGTTGCAACTCACGTGAAATCTAATCGTAACTTTGGTGTAATGATCAAAAATTTTCTGATAATGGTTGACTTCAAATTTGATTCGCAGTACGATGGAGTTGACGGAATCACACCACTACTTTCCTATTGCGATGACCGCTGGTTTTGGTAAAAACTGACGGTTGGTTGCATCCGCCTCCGCACTTTGTTGCGGAGGCGGTTTTTTTATGCCCAAAAAGCGGCCAAAAGGTGCGTCACATCTAGCAAAACGGCAGGAAATTCCTGTAAATGCCTATCAAAAAAGTTGTATAATTCGACAACTTGACTTTAAACATAAAATGATAGTAAAGTGTTTATAGACAAATTAATTCTCCTATTGTATAATACCCGTAGATGAGATAAAATAGGAAGGGCAGGTGGAGTGCAAGATGTTTTCCCTTGGACAGCGTATTCGAGAGTTGCGTATGAAGAAAGGTATCACCCAGATTGACCTGGCAAAAGGACTGTGCACGCCGAGCATGATTTCCCAGATCGAGTCCGATCGGGCGCGGCCGTCGTACAAGATTCTTTTCGCAATTGCAGAAAGATTAGAGGTTCCGCTTGAGAAGCTTTTATCTGATGTCGACCTGAATCTGGAGTATGTCAGCACCTACAAGATGGCACGCGCCATGGTGGCGGCGAAAGAGCACAGTTCGGCGATTCCGCTGTTAAAAGAGCTGTTGGAGACCCCGCGTACCCAGATCTCGACGATGGACATCATGTTCGAGCTGGCCGACTGCTACCTCCACACCGACCAGCTGTCGGAAGCGGAGAAGCTGTTCAACCAAGTGTACGAGCTGTCGATCCTCCGCCAAGATCACCAGCAGCAAGCCCTCACCCTGAAAAACATCGGCCTCGTCGAGTTCCGCCGCAAGCGCTACCAGCTCGCCGCCTACCAATGGCACAAAGGCCTGGAAGAAGCGGACAAGATGGAAGAGCAGGACGTGTTTTTGAAGGCGAGCATTTTGTTCAATCTGGGGCTGGTGCATGACAAGCTTGGGAATCTTTCCGAAGCTCTTGATTATTATAATGGAGCATCGGGGCTCTATGAGGCGACGGGGAGTTTGTATGAGATCGGTCATGTGTATATGGGGCTTGGGATGTCATACAAACGCCTGAATGATTTGGAGAAAGCATCCGAGTATTCGGAGCGGGCAACGGCCATTTTTAACGGATTGGACAATGTTCTGATATCGGTGAAACTTCAAGTGACCTGTGCGGTTCTTCAAGCAGACAAGGGAATGGTTGAAGAAGCGGAGCAGATGTTGGAGAAGGGGATCGCAAAGCTCAAGGAACTTGGGCAGAAGGAAGAAGAAGGCATGGCGATCGTCGAACTTGCCAAGCTCCGTTTGCAACAGGGGGATTTGCAGAGGGCAGAGGAGTTATGTCGGGAAGCCCGAGGGTTGTTGCCTGAACTGCATATGTACCAGGGGTGGATCAATCGTATCCATGGGCAGATCGCAATCGAGCGCAATCAACGTGAAGAGGCAATCCGCCGTTTCCAGATGGCAGCCGACTGCTTTAAGCATATGGACGCGATCACCGAATGGGATGACACGATGTATGATCTTGCTGAGTTGTACCTCGAAGCGGACGATTACAAGCGCGCATTTGGCATCACGAAGGAAGTTCGGGGCTACAGTCGGCTGATATTAGAAGAGAGGGGAATTGTTTTATGAAAAAGGCTGGAGTTCTTGCATTGCTGGTTGTCGCAATTTTCGCAACACAGGCTGGTGCGGCGTCCGCTGCCACCACCAATATTTTCTATCCGGACCCGTTGGTGACCAACCCGGATATTTTTGATCCGGATCCGGAGATTTCCAATCCTTTTGATCCCGACCCGCTTGTCCAAAGCAACTAATCTCTTGGCCTACCCCCTATGGTTCATCCATATGGGGTTTTCTTGTGCGAAAAAAGGCAGTCACTCGGACATGGAATTCGCAATCTTTAGCATATCCTCTTTTGAAATAGGACGCTTTTCATTTTTCCAGATGCCCAGAATATAGTGCAGACCATTTGCTTTTTCAAAATCCAAGAAGCAGATTCTTTGGCGTACTCGGAAGTAGGCTTTTGTGCCGTCTTGCAGGAGGATCGGATCATCGAAGATGGAGGGCGGCTGAAGCGGGTACTTAACAAACACATCCAGGATCAACGTGTCGCCGGAACGATCGCCTAAATAATAGACCCGTAATGCTGTGCTTTTTCGATTGGGGGATGGTGCTAATTTTGCTTTTTGCATCAGGATAGGAAAAGGATAAAAGGTCGGCAGTACGACCTGCTTATGGTACATATCTTCGAACGTTTTAACCGTTTCCGGAACGGACAGGAAGCCATTTTTTTCGTTGTAGAACTCATCATAGTACTGCTTGAGCGTTTTCGTAGGCTGAGGATCGAGAACGTTCTTTTTGGCGTTTTCTGAAGAGCGGACCGACGCCGCAGCAGGCGGGGTGATGGCTTTGACGGTGGCCGATGTGGACAGGAGGGTGACGCACAACAGAGTCAGCATCATCAGTAGTTTTCTTTTCATTTCCAACTCACCTCGCGAGTAGTATGTCCATGTCCAGAAATAAAAAGGAGCCCCTTAAAGTAGGGGCTCCTGCTGCTAACTAGCCAAAGCTGCTGCGGTTTCATCGTTAAACACGAGTTGGAAATCGGTCAGTCCCAGTGCGAAGGCCAATTTAAACAACGTATCAAGTCTCGGGATTGAGGCGCCGCTTTCAATCCGTGCAATCATCGGCTGCTTCACTCCACATTTTTCAGCCAGGTCGCGCTGGCTCATATCAAGTCGTTTTCTGCGCTCAGTAAGTGCTGCGACTAAATCTGCTACGAATTGGATTTCTTTTTTCTCGATTTCGTTTAGTGCCGTTATTTCGCTCAGAATTTCATTCCATTCATCCATTGGAACACCTCCGAAATCAAAATGAGCCGAGAATGCCTTGCTGGAGATAAGATAACAAATTAGTTATCAAACAGCAACACCTTGAAACGATTTCCAATTTTGAGTAGTCTTATCATTAGGAATGAATTGAAAAAGGAGCGACCACCATGCAGGAACCGATTCATCGCAGTTGGCTGCGGATGCAGGCGGGGCGGATTTATTATTCGGCGCGGCGGATGGGGCAGTGGTATCTGTCGGGGACGGCGTACGCGGACGGGAAGGCGGACGCGGAAGGTTTTCCGGCGGTGCATGCACAGCATCGGACGCCGCTGTATCGGAAACTGCGAAACGTGGAGATGTGGCTGCAGGAGAATAAGGTACACAACTTACGCCTTGCGGTGCCGAAGCTGGCCGGGCTGGTGCTGAGGCCGGGGGAGACGATGAGTTACTGGAAGCAGATCGGCTCACCCAGCAGACGCAACGGGTACAAACAGGGCATGGTGCTGCACGGCGGCGATTTTCAGCCAGGGTATGGCGGCGGGCTGTGCCAGCTGTCCAATCTCATCTACTGGATCACCCTGCACACGCCGCTCACCGTCACAGAGCGTTTTCGGCACCAATATGACGTGTTCCCGGACAGCAACCGCACCCAGCCTTTTGGCAGCGGGGCGACCTGCGCCTATAACTACGTCGATCTGCAGATTCGCAACGACACCGACCAGACCTTCTGCCTGCACCTTTACCTGACCGACACCGACCTCGTCGGCGAATGGCGTGCCGAGCAGCCCCCCGAAGTCTCGTATGAAGTCTATGAAAAAGAACACCGCTTCCAACAGCACTACTGGGGCGGATTCACCCGGCACAATCAGATCTGGCGCAAAGTGACAGACCGTCACGGGCAGCAGGTCGGCGACCAATTTGTCACCGAAAACCACGCTTACATGATGTACAGCCCGCTTTTGCCAAGCGGAGAGTCTTCCTAAGCCTGCGTCCGACGATTCTGCGCGACACGATACACCCCGATCAGCAGGGCGAACATGCTCATCGCCCAGACCAGTCCGGCGATGCCGATGAAAAGGGAGTTTTCCTCCGACAGCATCGCGCCGCCATCTGGGCGCAGGCTGGGGTCCGGCTGACCGATCCGGTTGAGCCAGATCGCAACGCCGACCGTAAACAGCAGAAAATGCAGGAGCAGCCACGTGTAATCGGAGTCTTTGCTCTGCACCCACAAGCGAATCACCACCGCAACAGCGAAGATCATCACTGCGCTGTACCCAAAGATCAAGAAACTGACCGTTTCTTCTTCCAATTCCATCTGACCACCTCATCAGCTAAGGAGTTTTGTTATGCGTATCAGGAAGATATTACTAATCGTATCGCCCTTTGTCCTCATTCTGCTCATGGCGACGCCGCTTTATCTGCAAAGCTCGCTGTCCGCTCCGAAAACGGTGGCGGCCACGCCGAAAGAGGCGATCCAGACGTTTCTGGCAGCGATGCAGAATCAGGATGCGGACGCGATGATCGGCATTGTTCGCGACGATGATTACGTCGGCGATTTTGCCTTTCAGCGCACCGATTATGAACAAGGCTTTAAGAGCCAGCAAGTGTCGTCCCTGAACATATTGTCCGAAAAGCAGCTCGACGCCAACACGTCGGAGTATCTGATCGAAATGGTCAGCCCGCTCCAGAATCCGGTCTGTCCGCAGCCGCCGATCCCGGTCAAAGTGATCCGCGACGAAACCAGCGAAGATCCAAGCTGGAAAGTCTGGCTGCAAAACTGGGACCTCAACTGCGATCCAAACTCCCCCCAATTGGGCCAGCTCACTTTCAACCCCCACTCGCGCGGCCCCCGCGGCTTCTGGGAACAGGCCGAACATCTGTTCAAAACAACGTTGAATATAAAATAATTTACTTGATATAATTTTATTAACATTCCGATAGTTATCTGGTAGGATTGAGGAGGTGTCAATAACAAACATTGGAGGAGAATTGAGTATAAAGAAAAAATTGAACACCTTTTGGTCGATCATGCTGTCATTTGTCATGGTCTTCCTGCTTAGCGCACAACCGCATGCGGTTCTTGCTGCAGGTGGAGATGAGACTGCCGTACAGGAGACAAGGGGAACGTCATTAAGTAATAATGCTTCGGTTACGGAGAATGCGGAAGAGCCAGAGGTTTTGCCTTTAGTCTTGGCACCTGTTGCTGCATCCGCGTTATCATCAACTGTCATTAATTCCATTTTTGCGGTATGTCTTGGCTGGTATGTAGGTGCAACTTCGCAAAATCTTTTCAAAGCATCAATCAATGACAAAGAAGCCTATACATTCGAGTCGTATACGGTCGTAACTACTGATAAGTATTACCCTAGTTTTCCTGATTTCATGGAGGTCACCACCACTAGATCCGCAGTAAAACACATGGATCAAAGTATTGTTTTGGAAACACACAAAAGAATAAGAGACTGGTCTAACAATAACAACTATCGTGCGTACAGCTCGACGCCGTTTCCAGGTAATGTAATGTATGTGATCGATATTAACAGCAGTTTAACGGGGACAGTGAACCGTCATCTTGGAAATTCTTTGTACGGGACAAAAGTGAACCCTGGTTTTGCAAACGAATCGGGATTTGATCTTGCCGGATATTCATTGTTTATCATCTCGAATAAAGACACCGAGGAGATTTTTCATGCTCACTTTATGCCTCAGTGGCTGCGTGATCGTGAAATCGAGTATATGCGATACAAAGGACAATTCGATATTCAAACTCATCCTGTTAAGACGGAAAATGATAAATATCTGAAAAGAGACGCTAATTATAGTTGGAATTTCAATTCGGCTATGACAAATCGCGGACTTTTGTACGATACGTATACTAAAAAGTATTCGATTGTGCCGTATAAATAAGATGAGCAGGAGGAGTCTGGGTTGTGAAGGTACATGAAACAGAGTGGAGCAGGCACTTCAAAGCGCTCTTCCAAGCGAGGTTGGGCGACATGCAGGAAATGCTGTTGGAGGAGTTCTTTTATGATGGCACTCACCTAAAAGTCGAGATCGGAGTGATTCAAGACTCGATCATCGGACGAAATTCGCCATACCTGTTTCAGGTCGCACTTGAACATAATGGTAGGCCCCTGATCTCTGTCCATTTAGAGGACTTTGAGGAATTGGAAAGAAATCGTGGGTTGGTTGAATTTCTGGAGACGGTAGACGGCACTCGCATGCCGCTTGGTCAAGCCTATAAGTTCAACAAAATCGAGGTTGCTCCTGGTCTGGAAACAAACGAGATCAAAGCGGTCGCACAGGCGTTGACCCTTCTCATTCATGATTTGGGGGAGCTGATTTTCGGCGAGGAAGTGGAAATGGCCCGTCAGCCCTTAGCATTACAAGAGACTTGGAAGCACGTCTACGGCCCTGACTCTGGAAAAGTGGTTGATTTCAACGGGATCAAATATATTCGATTCGACGACGCGAGAGGCTGGCACTCGTTCTAAGGAATCAACGCATATAAAAAAGCAGGGTGTACACACCCTGCTTTTTTTACTCCCGATTGTTCATCCGCTCAAAAATCGTATCAAGCTCATCCCGCGACGCCCGCAGCGAACGCTCCGATTGACCGTAGCCGATCTCCTGGTCGCCCCGTTCGAAGCCTTGAAAAATCGCATCGGCGAAATCTTCGACCGGCGCACCGAACGTATGCAAGCCAACGCCGCCCAGATCGGTGTTCACCGCTGGCGGGGCCACTTCGATCACTTCCACGTTCTGCTGGGCGACCTGATGGCGCAGGGTCAGCGTGAACGAATGCAATGCTGCTTTGGTCGCGCTGTAGATCGGCACCCACGCGGCCGGCGCAAAAGCCAGACCCGACGTGACGTTGATGATTGTGCTGCCTTCCTTTCCGGTCAGCAAAGGCAGTAACAGGATGGACAAATGCACCGGCGCTTCAAAATTCGCCGTGATCTCCTGCTTCAAATGCCCCCAGTCCGCCTCGCCATCCAACAGATTTACCTGCTGCTGAATGCCCGCGTTGTTCACCAGCACATTCACCTGCGGATGCACTGTCTTGACCCACTCGGCCAGCGCTTTGCGATCCGCCTCGCTCGCCACATTACACACGCGGGTGTGCAGCTCTGGAAATTTCGCTTTGGCCTCGTTCAGCTTCTCCTCGCGCCGCCCGCAGATGATTACCTCATTGCCTGCTTTCAAAAACCGCTCGGCAAACGCCAGCCCGATGCCTGACGCGCCTCCGGTGATCAAGACCGTATTTCCGGACAGCTTCATTGGACAGACCCCCTGCTCCTTTTCCACGATTCTGCCACTTTGGTATGTCCCATCCATTTTTCGGGAATGCAATAGAAAAATCCCCGGAGGTCTCCTCATGCTGTTTACGGCGATCCAACCGATGCTTTTGACGTTGAAATGGGACGCGTTTGATGATGACCGCTACATCTTTGAGCCGAAATGGGACGGCTGGCGCGTTCTCTTGCACAAGCAGGGGGAACGGGTCTCCGCATACACGAAAAACGGGCATGTCATCACCGACAAATTCCCGGAGGCGATCTCAGCAGCCTCCGCCGTCTCGCTGCACGAAGCGATCCTCGACTGTGAAGGCATCTGCATGCGCGGCGGGCGTCCCGTCTTTGACGACTTCGCCTGGCGGGGACGCCTCGCCGACCCGAACAAGATCCGGCAGGCCACACAGACGCACCCGGCCACCTTTGTTGCATTCGATCTGCTCTACAACGGGCAAGACCTGACCGGCTCCGAGCTCATGGAGCGCAAAGCCCGGCTCCACGACGCCCTCCGCCCCTCCGATCTGCTCACTCCCACCTTGTACATCGAAGGGCAAGGCACAGCGTTAAAAAAGCTCAGCGAGCAGCAGCACCTCGAAGGCATCGTCGGCAAGCGCAAAACGTCGCGCTACCAGCAAGGCGTGCGCTCCGAAGACTGGATCAAAGTAAAAAACTGGCAGGAGATCGACTGCATCATCCTCGGCTACCGCATCGCGCCACCGTTTGCGCTGGTGCTCGGACTGCATTTTCGCACCGTCAAATTCAAGCCGGTCGGAACCGTCGAACTTGGCTTCAAGCCGGAAGAAAAACAAGCGTTCCACGAGATCGCGGAACGCCTGCACACCACCCGGGACAGCAAAACGCAATGGATCGAACCTCGCCTCTGCTGCCACATCCAATACCTCGAACGCACCGACACGCACCACTTGCGCCATGCCACATTTCGCGGCTTCCTGTTCGAGAAAAATCCGGACGACTGCTGGTGGACGTATTAGTTTGGCTTACGATGAACTGTCGAGCCCGTTCAAATGCGTCGTATCGTTCATCACCCGCACCATCCGCTGCGGCTCTTTGTACACCAGCACATGAATCGCCGTATCGCCGGAGTGAAAATAGCACGTATTCTGCGCGGGCATCCGCAAAAACGACTGGATCAGCGCTGAGATCATCCCGCCGTGCGACACGACAGCGATGCGCTCATACTTGCCCAGGCAGGCCGTCACAATCTCCGACAGCACGCTTTCCGCCCGCATGCGGAACTGGAACCACGATTCGCCTTCTGCAAACGGCACATGCGGCAGCGTCGGCAGTGGATGCAGGCGGTTGCCTTCTTCGAGCGGCAGTCCGGCCTGCTTGCCGTTGTTGATCTCCATCAGGTCGGGCAGCAACTGCAGCTCCACGCCCGTCTGCCCGGCGAGCACCGTTGCCGTCTCCTGCGCCCGCTTCAACGTGCTGGCGAAAATGATCTGCGGGGGCAACTCTGCCGCCACGCGCTCCGCCATCGCTTGCACCTGACGACGCCCAAGTCCGGTCAAGGAAAAATCGGCCCGGCCCTCGTGCACCCCAAGCAAATCCGCTTCCGATTCCCCGTGACGAATCAGCACAATCTCCATTCCCAATTTCCCCCTCTTATGTAGTGAAGCACAAGCATATAAAAAAGAACCAAACTCTGCAAGTGCAAGTTTGGTTCCTTTTGTACATCTCCCTAATAACCCATGTTACCCGATCGTACCGGTGTCGAGGTTCAGCACGACGCGCTCCGGGCCGACCAGCGCCGTTTCGCGGCGGCAGCGCCATTTTTCTCGTGGCATGGTGCCTTCGATCGTGTGACCGTCTTCGATAAGATCTCCGTGATCGTACAGGTAGTGCGCAATGTTGTAGAGATGGCTGCCCACCTCATTCGGGTCCAGTCCGGCAAAGTGGCACTGCACATCGGGCAGGCCGTGCGCCGACAAGCCGAGCGTGTCGACGATCACTTCGCCGGGCGCCCCATCCACGTTAAAAAAGCGCAGCGAGACCGCCCCGTTTAACCCGTCTTTCGGCTCCAGCTCCTGCGAGATTCGATAGTCGCCCGGCTCGGTCAGCAACTGGCTGATCGGCCAGTGCATCGCTTTCGGCTTGGCGATCTCCAGCACCGCCTGCACGATCTGGTGGAACAGATCCATCCGCGTTCTGTACGGCAAAGCATTTGCCCACAGATCGTGGATTAACATCGTATAGCGGCAGCCTTCCAGCGCCTCGCGCGCGCCTTTCCAATGGAAGGACTGACGGAGCGCCGGTTCCAATTTGTCAAAATTGGGTGGGCCCTCGACCAGATGCATCGCCGTTTGCACGGGCACTTGGCCGTCTTTATAATCCACCGAATATTTGTGCAGGAAAAAAGCCAGCAGATTCGCCTGCTCGCCGTTCTCCAGCGGCTCTACGATGCCGACGCGTGCTTTTAAACTTTTGCGCAGCTCTTCCTGATCGATCTCAGGTCGTTTGTCGAAGAAAAGTTCGACATGGTACGTTCGTGCCAATCCCGTGTCCATCATTCCAACTCCAGCAGCTTTATTCGTCTTTTTCTACCTCTACAATAGCATAAGAACACTTCACACAGGAGCGGGAAAGATTTACAATTAAAAGAGGAAACGGAGGGAGTACCTCATGTATACGCCGTCGCATTTTAAGATGGAAGAACTCGCGGAGATTCAAGAGTTTATCAAGGCGCACTCCTTTGGCATCCTCTTCTCCCAGACCGATCAGGGACCGACCGGCACGCACCTGCCGTTTTATCTGGTGGAAGCAGAAGGCGAGTACGGTGTGCTGTACGGGCACATGGCGCGGGCCAACCCGCATTGGAAAAGCACCGCCCAGGACGTTTTGGTCGTCTTGGCCGGGCCGCACCATTACATTTCGCCGACCTGGTATCAGGCGCCGGACAATGTGCCGACGTGGAATTACACTGCGGTGCACGCGTACGGACAGATCGAAATTTTCGAGGAGCGGGAAGCGCTGTTGGAACTGCTCGACCGCTCGACCGACTTTTTTGAAGCGGGCATGCCAAAGCCGTGGAAGATGGCCGAAAGCCAGGAGTATGCGGAGCGCATTCTCGGCGGGATCGTCGGCTTTAAGATCGTGTTGACTAAGCTCGAAGGCAAACAAAAACTCAATCAGAACAAATCTCCACAGTTGCAGCAGAATGTGATCGACGGGCTGCGCGCACAGGAGAATAGCCAGGCACACGCGGTCGCCGAGCTGATGGAAGAGCGGGCGGCCAAGAAAACGGCAAAGGAGTAACCTCCCATGAACAAGACGCTCAGCGCCGAACTAAACCTGTTTCTGAAAAGGTATGAAGACGCCACCAACTCGCAAGATTTTGCGCAGGTGGCGGAGTTGATCGCCGACGATGCGGTCTACTGGTTTACCGACAGCAGTTGTGAAGGCATCGCCGCGATCCGGGCCTATTTTGACAAGGGCTGGGCGACGGTGAAGGATGAAGTGTACAGCATTCGCGGCGTGCGCTGGGTTGCGCAAGGCGAAACGGTGTCGACCTGCACGTATGAGTTCCACTGGCAGGGGTACATCGAAGGTGAATTGCGCGAAGGCGGCGGGCGCGGCACAAACGTGCTCGTCAAGCGCGACGGACGCTGGCAGATCATTCATGAGCACTTGAGCATCGAGCAAAACTGAGGGAACTTGACCACCTCACAAACATCGTTCGCTCCTCGAAATGTATAACACATTTCATTGCAGAGGAGGAACAGCGATGGAAGACTTCAACGTTCACTCGAGCCGTAACAATGAGATCCAATCGGACATCGGCAGCAGCGCAAGCAGCAAAAGTTCAGTGGGGAGCACCATCAAATCATGGGCGCTGACCCTGATCGTCCTTGCTGTTGTTGTCGGAATCGTTTTGTGGGCCGCAAGTTAGCAGTTGTTTCGCATAGATGGAAAAAGAGCAGGCGCGCTGGGGAAGCGCACTTGCTCTTTTTGCGTTTTATGAAAAATGGCACTCGCGCAGACTCCGCTCCACTTCCTGTCTCCGCACCGCTTCCGTCCAGCCGAGCAGGGGGGCCATGCGCTGGGAGACGAGGGTGATCAGTTCGCGCAGCTGCAGCCCGCGGAAACGGCCGAGCTCGGTGCGGCGGCCGATGATGTCGTCGAGGTGGTTGGCCTGTTCGTGCTGGATCATGTACGGGATCTCCGCTTCGAGCAGGGGCACGGAGGGGACGAGGCGTTTGGCTGAACCGCAGGCCAGCACTGCTTCGACGCGGTCGCCGTAGCGGTGGAGCAGGGCGCTGGCGTCCGCTTCGGTCAGGGCGTGACGGTCGGTGAGGCGCTGGACTTCCTTTTGCCACCACGATTCGATGTGGGCGCTGGGGATCGTTTTGGCGCCGTAGAGCGGCAGGGAGGCGGACAGCTCGTCGCGGCGCTGCCAGTCGCCGAGGTGATCGAGCTGCTCCCGAAGCGTAAGCAGCACGCGCTCCGCCATTTTGCGGTAGGCGGTGAGCTTGCCCCCGGCGATGGTGATCAGGCCGGCGGGGGAGACCCAGATTTCGTCTTCGCGGGAGACGTCTTTGGTGTCATTTTTGCCCTTTCGCAGGTTGTGCTCGGCGACCAGGGGGCGCACACCCGACCAGATGCCGATCACGTCGGACGGGGTCAGACGCAGGTCGGGGCGCAGGCCATTGGCGATGTTCAGCAGGTAGTCGATCTCGCCGCTTGGCACTTCCGGGTGGGCAAGATCGCCGTCGTAGCGCTGGTCGGTGGTGCCGATGTAGGTGATGTCGCCTTTGGGGATCAGGAAGACGAGGCGTCCGTCCGGCGTCTGCACCGCCAAGGCATGGGGGAGCGGAAACCGGGCGGCATCGAAGGACAGGTGAATCCCCCGGCTGTGCGTCACGCGGGAAGTAGCGCTGTTGCGGGCGCGGGAGAGAATTGCGTCATTGCTGACGCGGTCGAGCATATCGTTCTGGCGCGTGGCGGCTGCGAGCTGCCCGGCCGAATTTTCCGATTTTTCACCCGGCAGGTCTTCCAGTTCCAAGACATTTTCAATCCACGGCCCGGCCGCGTTGACCACCGTGCGTCCGCTGACGACGATCGGCTGGCCGGACACCAGGTCGTGCGCGACGACGCCGCAGAGCTTGCCGTCTGCGGTGAGCAATTTTTTCACCGGACAGTCGTTCAACACGACCGCGCCCCACTCAGACGCACTTTGCAAGGTCGAGAGCGTCAGGCGCGCATCGTCGGTCACATACTCGTGGTAAAGCACACCGCCTTGCAGCCCGGTCTTGGTCAGTTTCGGGTGGGACTCCAGCAACTGCCCGGCGGACAGAACTCGCCGACGCTCCGCCTTGACCACTCCGGCCAGGCGGTCGTACAGCCAGATCGCCGTCGACATCGCCAGTTTGCCGTGCTGCATCCCTTTGTAGATCGGCAGCAGGAACGGCACCGGCTCGACCAGATGCGGCGCGAGGCTGCGCAGCACCGCCCGTTCCGAGCCGGCTTCGCGCACGAGGCGCACATGCCCTTGGGCCAGATAGCGCAGCCCGCCGTGGATCAGCTTGGTGGAGCGCGAAGACGTCCCGGAGGCAAAATCGGCCGCTTCCAGCACCGCCACGCGCAGGCCGGCCAGCGACGCCTCACGGGCAATCCCCGCTCCGGTGATGCCGCCGCCGATGATGATCACATCAAACACATCCTGCCGCAGACGCCCGACCCAATAGGAGCGCGGGCGACCCATCCAGCCGCTTTCTGTCATCTGCGTTCACCTCACCTTTGCTTTCAACAGTTATATGTAAAAGTTTACAAAAAAGAGCAGGAGCCCGTAAAGGGCTCCTGCTCCTGGTACGATTAAGATGCGCGACTATCGTGGTGTTTCTCCAAACACGGAACAAATTCGATGGGATCTTGTACGCGACCTTTTTCTGCACCATCCGTTTGTTTAAAGACGAAGCGAACCAAAAGCCAAACGCCTGAAAAGATAACCCCCATGAAAAAAGCTTCCGCAAGAAACATCCCTATACTGCCCAAGCAACTTCACCTCATCGTAATTAGTTTTTCTTCTACTTTAAAGATACGCGATAACTCGACAAAATAAAATGGGTATTTTGTGCCTTTTGCGCCCGTCAGGTATAATAAGGAACATGCAAAATAAGGGCGGTGTGACGATGCGAATCCACGAACTCGGTGAATTTGGCCTGATCGACCGGCTGGCGGCCCGTTTGGGCGAGCCGGATGAGAGCGTTGTGGTCGGCATCGGCGACGATGCTGCTGTTGTACAATATGCTCCGGACATGCAAGTGGTGACGACGACCGACATGCTGGTCGAAGGCGTGCATTTTCGCCGGGACACGATCGACGACCGCTCACTGGGCTACAAATCGCTGGCCGTTTCGATCTCCGACATCGCCGCGATGGGCGGCCGGGCGAAACATGCGGTGCTGTCGCTGGCGATTCCCGTCGATCTCGATGTGGAGCGATTGGATGAGTTATACATAGGCGTACAGGAGATATGCACAGAATATGGTACACATGTCGTCGGCGGCGATGTGGTGAAAACATCGGGGCCGTTTGTGATTTCGGTGACGGTGTTAGGCGTTGTGGAAGCTGGAAAAGCTTTGCTTCGCTCGGGAGCCCGTCCCGGCGATCTGATCTATTTGACCGGCACGGTGGGCGGTTCGGCAGCCGGATTGGATTTGCTGGAGCAAGGACAAGGGCTGGCCGCAACGCTTTCGGAGCAGCAAAAAGCCGACCTGCTGCGCTTCCATCAGCGTCCGGCGCCGCAAGTGCCGGGCGGGCGGATCTTGCTGCAGTCGGGCGGCTGCACGTCGGCAAACGACGTGTCGGATGGCGTGGCGAGCGAACTGAACGAGATCAGCAAGATGAGCGGCGTGCAGTTGGTCGTGGAGGCGGGCAAACTGCCGATCCATGACAGTGTACGCGCGTATGCCGCCTTGCGCGGGCAGGACCCGTTGCAGTGGGCGCTGTTCGGCGGAGAGGATTACCAGCTGATCGGCACGCTCGATCCGGCCAAGCGGGCGGAGATCGAGGCCGATTTTGCAAAAGCGGGCCTGGCCTTGACGATCATCGGACACGCGGAGGCGGGGGCTGGTGTTGTGCTGTTGCAAGACGGCACGCGCCGCGAGCTGCGTCCGAAGGGATTTAACCATTTTGGGAGTTGACATGATGCTGACCTATCACACGGGATCGGTAGAAGAGACGCAAAGCGTCGCGAAGGCGCTCGGGGAGATTGTGCAGCCGGGCGATTTGCTTTGTCTGTCGGGTGATTTGGGCGCGGGCAAGACGACGTTTACCCAGGGCCTGGCGCGCGGATTGGGCGTGGAAGAGCCGGTCTCTTCGCCGACGTTTACGATTATCAAGGAATATGACGAGGGGCGCATCCCTCTGTATCATATGGACATTTACCGCCTCGGCGAGTCGGCGGCGGCAGAAGATCTGGGATTTGACGAGTACTTTTTTGGCGAGGGCGTGTCGGTGGTGGAATGGGCGGAGTGGCTGCAGGATGTGCTGCCGGAAGACCGCGTGCAGGTGATCGTGCACAACCTGACCCCGACAGACCGCGAGATCACATTCGCGGCGACAGGTCCGCGCTCGGAAGCAAGGCTAAAGGAGTTGGAGAAGACGTGCCCTACCTCGCGATAGATACGGCCACACAGACGCTGAGCGTCGCAGTCGGTGAACAGGGAAAGCTGCTCGGCGAAGCGACGACACAGCTTTCGAAGAACCATTCGGTGAAAATGATGCCTTTGCTCGAAGGCTTGATGAGCAACCTCGACCTCGCGCCGGACACCTTGCAAGGCATCGTCGTTGGACGCGGGCCCGGCTCGTATACGGGCGTGCGCATCGCGGTGACGGCGGCGAAGGCGTTTGCGATGGCGCTGAAAATTCCGCTGGTCGGCGTGTCGTCGCTCGATGCGCTGGCCCGGCACGGAGCGATGAGCGACGCGTTGATCGTGCCGATGTTTGATGCGCGGCGCAAACAGGCGTACACGGCGTTTTATGAAGTGCAAAACGGTGAGTTTGTGAAGATCACCGACGATCAGCTGATGGTGCTCGACGACCTGATCAAAGCGATCAACTCGCGCATGGTGGTGCGCCGCTTGGACAAGCGCCCGGTGAAAGTGCTGCTGCTCGGTGACGGCGCGCAGGCGCATCGCGAGGAACTGCGCGAACGGCTCGGGGAAAAAGCGCTGTTTGCGCCGTCGCCCAGCCATGATTTTGTGCGGGCGGCGCATTTGCTGGAAGCGGGGATTCCTCTGATCGAAGCGGGCGAAGCGCATGATGCGGCGACGTTTGCGCCGGAGTACTTGCAACTGGTCGAAGCGGAGAAAAAGTGGCTGGAAGCGCAGGGAGCGGGAGGGAAGACGGAGTGACAGACCCGCTTGTGTACCGGAAGATGGTCTTGGAGGACCTCGACCGGGTGATGGAGATTGAACATCAGTCCTTTTCGCTGCCGTGGTCGCGCGAGGCCTATGTGGCGGAGCTGACCAACAACCATTTTGCCAAATATCTGGTCGTGACGCTGGGCGGCGATGTGGTGGGCTATGCCGGGATGTGGGTGATCTTGGACGAAGCGCACATCACCAACATCGCGATCGACCCGGCTGTGCGCGGGCGGCGTTTAGGCGAACATCTGATGCGCGAAATGATGGCGTGGAGCATGGCGCATGGAGCGGAGCGGATGACGCTGGAAGTGCGCGTTTCCAACCTGGCCGCGCAAAAGCTGTACGACCGCCTCGGCTTCCAAAGCTATGGCATTCGCAAAGGCTATTACACGGACAACAACGAAGACGCGATGATCATGTGGGCGGAACTGCCGCATGCCGACGCCGCTTCGGGAATGGAGTAGAGGGCGGATGAGCTTTGCAAAGAGAATCCGAAGCAAATATGAACAGGACCGCGCAGCCGGCAAACCGGTTGTGATCCTGGGGATCGAGACGAGCTGTGACGAGACGTCGGCGGCGGTGATTCGCGACGGCAAGGAGATCTTGTCCAACGTGATCGCGTCGCAGATCGAGATCCACAAGCGGTTTGGCGGCGTGGTGCCGGAAGTGGCGTCGCGCAAGCATGTGGAGAGCATCAGCGGCGTGGTGGAAGAAGCGTTGGAGCAGGCAGGCGTGACTTTGGACGACCTGTCTGCGGTGGCGGTGACGTACGGGCCGGGTCTGGTCGGAGCGTTGCTGACCGGGGTGGCGTTTGCCAAAGGGCTGTGCTGGTCGAAAGGCATCCCGCTGATCGGGGTGCAGCATATTGCGGGGCATATCTACGCCAACTTTTTGTCGGGCGGGATGGAGCCGCCGTTGATCGCGCTGGTCGTGTCGGGCGGGCATACGGAGATCGTGCATATGCCGGCACACGGCGAGTTTTCGTTCCTCGGCCGCACCCGCGACGATGCGGCAGGCGAGGCGTACGACAAAGTGGCCCGTTCGATGGGTCTCGACTACCCGGGCGGCCCGTTGATCGACCGCCTGGCGCAGGAAGGGAACCCGGAGGCCTATCTCTTTCCGCGCGCGTGGATCGATGAGGAGTCGATGGACTTTTCCTTCTCCGGCTTGAAGTCGGCGGTGATCAATACCCTGCACAACGCCGAGCAGCGCGGCGAGGAGATCGTGCAAGCGGACATCGCGGCCTCGTTCCAAGCCTCAGTGGTCGACGTGCTGGTGGAGAAGACGGTACGTGCGGTGAACAAGACCGGCGTGCGCAATGTCGTGGTCGCAGGCGGTGTCGCGGCGAACAAAGGCCTGCGTGCCCGGCTGACCGAGCGTGCGGGGCAAGAGGGCTTCCATGTGCATTTCCCCACTCTCGACCTCTGCACCGACAACGCCGCGATGATCGCAGCGGCCGCGTTCCCGCTGTATGCGGAAGGCAAGTTCCACGATCTTGATCTGAACGCCATCGCCAGCCTTAGCCTGACGAAGTGGGCGGATACGAAGACGATATAACGAATCATAAGAAAAGAACCTTGCGATCGATGCGAGGTTCTTTTTTGGTAATTCCAAGTAGTCTAGGATTCTAGTGGAATTTTGAGCATATACAATTTTAAGGAACATAATGATAAATAGATGTGTGCTATATGTGTTGATTATATTATGATCGCATAGTAGTATTGCAGTATATTCATTTTAAAGTAAGAACAATTAAAATGAAAGGTGGATGAGTTATGAAAAACGTGAAGAAGGCCATTTTTGGTGCGGTAGCAGCACTCAGCCTGTTGGCTGCACCGAGCAACGCACTTGCAGCAGAAAACGGTTCGTGGGACCCTATCGGTACTTATGACATGGGAGCTAGCGGTAGTTTTAATATCCTAAATGTCTACTCCGGTGGCGGTGACGTAAAATTCTGCGTGACCAGTACTTCTCAAGCCGTCTACTTCAAATTGCAGACCCCTGACAAGCGGCTTTTGTATCATGATGAGTTCTCCAACAACTGCTCGATTTTCAGAGGAGTTGGCGGTGCTGGTTATTATCAACTGATTCATCGTTATGCCGGTCAACCGGCTGTGACGGTTAGTTATTTCGATTGATCCTGTCTCTAATGGGGAAAAACTCCTGTAACCACAATGGTTCAGGAGTTTTTCTTTACCTTGCTGGTCATAAAAGCTTTTCCATCGCCATCACGTCGACGAATTTGCCGTCGAGTTGGCCTTGGTTGTGGAAGACGCCGACTTCGCGGAAGCCTGCTTTGCGGTAGAGGCTCTGGCCTAACGCGTTGAAGGGGAAGGTGAACAGGACGATTTTGTGAAACTGGGCTGCGCGGGCTTGCGACTCGAGTTCGGCCAGGAGCAGTTTGCCGATTCCATGCCCTCGGAAGGCGCGGTCGATGTAGATCGACAGGTCGGCAACACCCCGGTAAGCCAGCCGCGGGCTGTAGGGGTTGACGGACGCCCAGCCGGCGATTTCTCCTTGGGCGGTCTCGGCGATGAGCACGAAGTAGCGCTCTTCTCGCTGCGTAAACCAATGTAGCATGTAGTCCAGCGTTTTCGGTTCCGTCTCCAGTGTGGCGATGCGGTCTTCGATTCCTTGGTTGTAAATTCTCAATATGTGTTCCAGATCGGCTGCAGTGGCTCTGCGGATCACGGTCATCACGATCACTCCTTGTTTTCCAAGATACAGGATGGCTGGGAATTTTGCATCAAAAAAATTTGATACGAAGTATTGCAAATTGGCATGAGATGCCATATGATGGTGTCAGAGAGATGAATCAAGAAAATTTGATGTGAAGGTGAAACACGATGCAGCATGAACATGAACTGCCGATGATCGACAACACGCCGGAAGCGGAGTTTGAAAAGTATGAAGCGAAGTTCAAAGCGCTGGCCGATGCCAAGCGGCTGCGGATCATGAACCTGCTGGTGCGAAACGGCAAGGTCTGCGTATGCGACTTGGCGGAGATGATGAACCTGCCGCAGTCCAAACTCTCGTACCACTTGAAGATTCTGCTGGAGCAGCAATTGATTCTGGTGGAGACGCATGGCAAGTGGAACTACTACCAGCTCAATCAACAAGAAGTGAACCATGTGCTTTCGGAAGAGCTCTGCTGCTTGTTCCGATTGAACACGCCTGGCTGCTGCTAAAATTTTTTTGACCTTCACATCAAAAAATCTTGATGTATCCTTCCAAAAAAAGAGATGGAGATGATGACGAACATGCGTATGCACGTTGCGATCAATGTAAAAGAACTGGAAGCGAGCCTGGCGTTTTACACAGCCTTTTTTGGAACGGAACCGACGAAAGTGAAAGCGGACTATGCGAAATTTGAACTCCAGAACCCGCCGCTGCACTTCTCACTGAACGTGCGTCCCTATGAGTCGCGCGGGGTGCTGAATCACATGGGCTTCCAAGTGGCGAGCACGGAAGCGGTGATGGGAGTGCGCTCCCGCCTGCAAGCGGCCGGGCTGGTGGCGCTGGATGAGATGAACACGACCTGCTGCTACGCCGTGCAGGATAAGATCTGGGTGCGTGATCCGGAAGGCAACGCTTGGGAGATCTTCTTTACGAAAGCAGATTCCGAATTTGAGTCGGCTCGTGAAGTCGGCGACGAAGAGGTTTGCTGTGTGACTCCTGCTCCTACAACAGAAACAGCAACAGTGACCACTCAATCGACAGGCGGCTGCGGGTGCAGCAGCAACTAGTAAAGGCAGATGGGAAAAGATCACTTTGTGTGGTCTTTTTTGCTTTTTCGGTTGGAGTGAATGACAGATTATGTTATAACTTATATATGAGCAATTATTCATATGTTACGATCGTTCTCGAAAAGGGGGCTTACATTTGGGACATCATCATGACCATCATCACCACGATCATCATGATCACGAACACCACCACGGACATGGGCATCACCACCATCACGGGGATGGGAGCCGCAAGTCGCTGACGTTTGCGCTGATCATCACGGGCGGGGTGTTTGCGGCGGAGCTGGCCGGGGGGATTTTGACGAACAGTTTGGCGTTGCTGTCGGATGCGGCGCACATGTTCAGCGACGTGGCGGCGCTGGCGATCTCGTTGATCGCGCTGTGGCTGATGGCGAAACCGGCGACGCTGAAGCGCACGTTTGGGCTGAAGCGGGCGGAGGTGCTGGCGGCGTTGTTCAATGCGGTCACGCTGATCGTCGTCGCGCTGTATATCTTCTGGGAAGCAGCACAGCGTTTCCAACATCCGCCTGAAGTGCAGAGCGGACTGATGCTTGGCGTCGCCTTTGTCGGGCTGGCTGCCAACCTGCTCAGCGCCTGGTTCCTCATGCGCGGCGGCGACCACAAGCACAACCTGAACGTGCGCGGCGCGCTTCTGCATGTGCTCGGCGACGCGCTGGGCTCGGTCGGAGCGATCGGCGCGGCGGTAATCATGATGCTGACCGGTTGGTACTACGCCGACCCGCTCATCTCCGTGATCATCGGCGTGCTGGTGCTGCTCAGCTCGCTGCGCCTGCTCAAAGAAACGATCTCCGTGCTGCTCGAAGCCGTACCGGCACATCTTGATCTCACCAAGATCAAACATGCCATGCAAGGCGTCGCGCACGTCGAAGAAGTGTACGACTTGCACGTCTGGACGGTCAGCTCCGGGTTCCTCTCGATGAGCGGACATGTTGTCATCGACAGTGATGCAAACAGCGACGACGTGCTGCGCAGCCTCGAAGAAGTCCTGTCCCATCAATTCGGGCTCACCCATACCACGATCCAGATCGAACGGGAGAACCGCTCCGCCGGAAATGGAGTCTGCCAATAAAAAACAGCACCCCCTAAGGGTGCTGTTTCGCATTTCTATGAAATTAGAAGCCCCACCAGTAGACGTGCATACCTTGAGAGTACGCCACAGCCAGGTTTTGCTTGAAGGTGGAGGACTTCAGGTTGGTTGCGTCGGTGTAGTTGGAGATGAAGCCCGTTTCGCCGAGGGATGCCGGCATGTTGGTGTTGCGCAGCACGTAGAAGTCGGCCGACTTAACGCCGCGCAGGGTGGAGTAGTGAGATTTCAGCTTGTTGTACAGGTCGGTCGCCAGGCGCTGGCCGTTGGTGCTGCCCGGATAGTAGTAGGTTTCCAGACCGTTCGGCGTGGATGTGGTGTAGGAGTTGATGTGGAAGGACACGAAGAAGTTCGCGCCTTTGTTGTTTGCATACGTGGTGCGGTCGCCCAGCGTCAAGGTGGTGTCAGCGATGCGGGTCATGTACACGGTAGCCGGGTAGTTCGCTACGATGTAGTTCTTGGAACGGGTCGCGATGTCGAGAACAACGTCCGACTCGCGGATGCCGTTGCCGACAGCGCCCGGATCGGAACCGCCATGGCCCGGGTCGAGCACGATGATCGGGTTGGCTTCCGGCATGATGATCGCTTCGTTTGCTTTCTTCAGCGACGGATCATAGTTGGCCGGAGCCGGTTCGGAAGTGGACAGGCCTTCCGGTGCGATTGCGTCCAGAGCTTGACCGTTGTCCTTCGCAGCGAGAGCCGGAGTGGACAGGATGGTGGTGCAGACCAGTGCTGCTACCAAAGTTTTAGCCATTTTCATAGATAACATCTCCCTTTTTCTATGCGTGATTTATTTCTATAAAAAGCGCAGAGCGCCTCGTATAGACAACATGAGATCCGGCCTAGAACAGCAGCCGGACGTTGTGCGGCAGGTCCTGCCAAAAGGCGTCCCACCGGCTGGCGGTCAAATTCTCCGGGTACAAGCCGTAGCCTGCAGGCTCTTTTTGCGCTTCGAGCCACGAGCGGAACTGATTGGTCTGCTTATCCTGATAGAGCAGGCTGTAGATCTTCTGGCGCGATTCCTGGTACGTCTGCTGCTTCGGTGTGGTGATGTCCTCGATGATCAGCCAATAAATCCAGTCACCGTCCTGCACAGGACCTGTGACTTGCCCCTGCGGCGCTTGGAACGCAAAGGCGGAGAATGGCTCCGATGTGTTCTGCGCGAAGACCTGCTGGGAGGTTAACTCTTCCCAAGCGTACATCCGGCCGTTCGGATCGACCTGGAACTGTTCGATCACCGTCTGAAAATCTTTCGCGGTGACGCCGTTCATCCGGGAGACCGTGGCCGCATCGTCAGCTTTGGCGCGCAGGTAGCGGATCGTGCGGAACTCGGGAACATAGAACAGCTCTTTGTTTTCGTTGTAGTACGCGGTCATCTCTTCCTCGGAGACCTGCATCTCCTGCGTCATGCGCTTCTTCAGCTCAAAGCCGATCAGCGCACGGCGGTAGTTGGACTTCGCATCCTCTTCCGTCATCTGCAGTTCTTTCAAAGCAGCAGCACGGTCGGCCGATGTGGCGCCAAGCTGTTCGAGCTGCTTGGTCACCGCCGCCTCATCTGCGGTGATGCCGAGTTCACGGCCCTTGTAGAGCACGAGCTCTTCCAAACTGCGCCGTTCGAGCAGGCTCTGCTCTTCTTCCCGACTGTAGCTGAGGCCCGCGGACAGAGCCGGTCGCAAAGCTTCCCACTCCGTCTTGCGCATCGCCTGCTCATCCACCACAAACAGCAGCGGATTGTACAACAGCCCGGCGAAAAGCAGCAAACTGCCACTGATCAAGATGACTAGACCACTTGTTGCAAGCCAGATTCGTTTTTTCATCTCATCACCTGTTCCAAATGCCTTTCGGTGGCATTATTGCCATAATTATATGATAACGAGTCGTAACTAAAAATTCAATTGTTATTTTTTATTGTTTATATGTTGGTTATAAAGGACATATGACGGAAAAGTGGAAAAATTTACAGGTTATCAACAGAGATGTGCACATATCCACGGAGTTGTTCACAGGCTATTGTGGATAACGTGGAAAAGTGTTGAAACGGGGCGTTTTCTAAATCGACAAATATCCTCAAAAAATTATGTAAAGTAATTTGCGGTTTTGGGGATAAGTAGGGTGTTTTGGGGAGAAATGTTGAAAAATCGGCTTTGGTGGCTGTGGATATGTCTGTGGATAGTGTGGATGAATTGAAATTTGTAAAATAATACTCACAGTTTTGATGTTGGATTCTTGAAAAACTTGTCGAAACTTCTTAAAAAAAGGGATGTCTCCGCAGAGACATCCTTTTTCACGACTTCGAAGGCTGATTGGTCTGCGTGTCCGGCTGCGGCATGCCCGATTGGGGGCGGGTGCCCGCTTCCCACATCTGGGTGGGCTGGGCCGTTTGGTTGTGGCCTTGGGTGTCGTCGAGCGGGGCTTGGTTGAGATTGCCCGATTGGATCGCCTGAATCAGCAACTGGTTGTTCTTGACGATGATGTCGGCGATGGCCAGGCCCAATTTGACGCCGTCGGTTACAGTGCCGTTGATCACTCCGCTGCTGGCGAGAATCTCTTCGATCTCGCGCTCCGACAAGCCGGGATTTTGATTGTTCATTCCTGCACGTCCTTTCCAAGAACAGTTCTGCCTATAGCGTCTCTATCCCGTGGAAAGATCATGCATTAGATGAGCGAATACACCAAGATGACCAGAACGAGGATGACCACGAGCGGCAGGAACAGCGTCGCCACCGCGCGCCCAATCGTGAAGCGGTGCGCCTCGGCAACAAAGCTCAGCGTGAGGAAGAGATAGAAGACATAGGGAGCGAATGAGCCAACCAGCTCAACAAACACCGCGATGGTTGCCCACAGCCCTTCCTGAATCGGAACGCCGTCCAGCAAAAACAGATTGTCTCCGTACAGCCAGACGTTCAGCGGGATCAGCACCAGCGATAGCGCCAGCGGCAGGTGCGCCCAGCCCAGCGCGACGATCAGCTCGCGATACGTGCCTTTCCCGCCAAACAGCCGCCCGACCCAAAGTGTGAGCAAAGCGCCAAACACCAGGCCGAAGAGGGCAGCCACCACCCCGCTGATCACAACCATCAGCCAGATCTGCCACAAGGGCGTGACTTCAAGCATCCATCGCTCTAAGCTGTCCACAGTCTCCGCAAAACCTTCGGCCACACCGGCCAGCACTACGATCAGGAAAAACAGGCCCCGGTACAGCCCGCGGTTGTTCAGCAGAAACCGCATCGTCGCGCGGGGCTTCGAGAAGATCGAAAGCAGGGGGTACATTTTCAAGTGCGATACACCATCCATTTCATATCATCCATTTTCCAAAAATGAGTCCAGCGAAAACTTTCTAAATCTTATCACAAGCGGACGGTTGCCTGAATTCGCTTTTTGCTGGGAACACTGGCAGGTAAAACCATTGTTGATCAAGGAGGGAAGAGCGATGCCCTTTATCCGGGTGCTGCTGCTTTGCCTGTTCCTGTCTTTCGTACCGCCCATGCCCGCCATTCACGCGTCCTCCGAGACGCTCGATACAACTCCTGACCGCCAGGCGCTGCTCGTGCTGATCAACCGCCTCGGCTATGATGACCTCGCCGAGATGCCCGAGCTGCAAAAGCTGTCCCGGCGCGGCGCCGTCGCTTTGATGAACGTCAACACCGGCGGCAAACGCACCGACTCCAACGCCTATGTGACGATGGCGGCAGGCGTGCCTGCCAAGCTGAACAGCAAAGACATGCTCGCTTACAACGCCGACGAAAAGCTCCACGACGTCCCAGTCTCCGCTGCCCACGCCGGACTGCACGGCCATCCCCCCGGGCAGGACGTGCTGCTGATGTCCCTGCCGCGCATTGCGCGCAAACAGGAGCGCTGGAACTTCAAAGCATCGGCGGTGGGTCTCGGCGATGCTTTGCAGCGCCACGGCCTGCAGACGGCGGTGCTCGGCTCCAGCGACAAAGGGAACGAGCTCTGGCGTCCGGCCACGCTGTTCACTTCAGACGAAAAAGGGCGCACCCCGTACGGCGATGTCGGCGACCAGCTGTTAAAAAGCGACCCGGCCCGCCCCTACGGCGTCCGCACCGACTATGAGCGGATGTGGGAAACGTACCGCATCCTGCAAGGGCAGGCTGAGCTTGTCGTCTTTGACCTCGCCGACCTCTACCGCGTCGGAGAGTACCGTCCAAATCTGACCGGGGAGCAGTTTGCTAAGCTTCGCCGCCAAGCGCTGCGTGAAGCTGACCAATTTATCGGAAAGCTGGCAGGCGAAATCGATCAAAACTCCCTGCTCCTCATCGCGTCCCCGCAAGCCCCCGTCTCCGCCCAAGTCCGGGCGGAATGGATCGCGCCGGTGATCGCCGCCGGGGGCAGCATGATCGAAGACTCCGTGCTGACATCGGCGACGACCAGGCGCGAAGGCATCGTCTCCAACCTCGATGTCGCGCCAACTCTGCTGCACTTCCTCGGCGTGCCCAAGCCGCACGGGATGATCGGCTATCCGCTGCAGCCGACCGACGCCATCGGACCCCGCCAGCTCGACGTGTTGAAAGCGTCGACCGTCTGGACGTACAGCAACCGGGCGGCGGTGCTCGGCGCAGTTGGCGCGATTATCGGCAGCGGGCTGCTGCTCGCCGTGCTGCGCCTGTTCCAAGTGCGCACCGGCATCACCCTCGGCGGCATCCGCGTCCTGCTCTGGACGGCGCTCGCCATGCCGCTCTGCCTCTATCTGCTCCCGCTCTTGCGCCCGTCCGGCTTGTGGGAAGTGGCAGGCGGGCTCTGGGCGCTGTACCTGCTGATCGCGGCGATTCCGTTTCGCATCCTGCCGTTTTGCCAAAAGCTGACCGGGCGCCTGATCTGGCTCAGCGCCTGGACGATCCTTGTCATCGTCGTGGACACTTGGCAAGGCGGCATGCTCGCCAAGCGCGGGCTCTTGTCCTACGACCCGATCGTCGGGGCGCGCTATTACGGGATCGGCAACGAATACATGGGCATCGTGATCGGCGCGGCTGTGCTGCTCTACGCGGCGCTCCGGCATGCCACCCGCCTCGAACAGCGCTGGCTTGGCCGGGGCGCAGTCGCCGGCGGGGTGCTCTTGACGATCTTTTTCGCATCGCCCGCCCTTGGCACCAACACGGGCGGAGCGCTGACCATGGCGGGCACGACCGGGCTGTGTCTGGCCATGCAAAAGCGCTGCAAGCTGCTCCCGACGCTTGGCGTTCTGTTCACGTCGCTGCTCGGCGCGGCCGTGATTCTGCTTCTGCTCAACCAGCCCAGCGCCCAGCCTTCCCATATTGGAGCGGCAGCCGGGCAGGTGCTGTCCGGCGGCTTTGACGAGATGTCGCGGATCTTCGCCCGCAAGTCGGACATGTTCGTCCGCCTGCTTTTCTCCTCAGTCTGGCCGAGCCTGTTTTTGCTGCTGCTCTCCCTGTTCGCTTATGTGCTCTTTGCCCCCGGCGGGCATGAAAAAAGAGCATGGCAGACGCGCTATCCCTATTACCGGACAGCGGTCGGCGGCATGCTCGCCGGAAGTTTGGTCGGAATGTTGACGAACGATTCCGGAATTGTGGTGCTGGGGATGATGTCGCTGTTTGCCTTGTTCCCCACGCTTTTGATCTGGCTGGAGACGGAGACCGTCCCCGGCGGCACGCCCAAGCGCTCGCTGTCCTTACGACGGTAAAGGCAGCTTCATCGAGACGGGAGCAGGTTCGAGATCGGGCTTGCCAAACAGGTAGCCTTGGAACAGTTCAAAGCCCTGTTCGACCAGCCACAGCCAGTCTTCCTCCCGCTCCACGCCTTCCGCAAGCGGTGTGGCGCCCACTTCGCGGGCCGTCTGCAAAAACAAGCGGGCGACCTCCTGTTTCTCTGCATCATCGGCCACGCCTTGCACATAATGCATGTCCAATTTGACAAAATCGGGCTTGAGCCGCAGCACATTTTCCAGCGTCGAGAAGCCTTGTCCTACATCGTCGAGCGCATAGCGGAAGCCATGGCGGCGGTAATACTGCAGGATGTTTTCCAGATGGCCGATGCTCTGCACCTCTTCTGTCTCCACCACTTCAAAGACGATCCGGCTCGGATCGATCCCGGTCTCGCGGGCGGCGGCGAGCGTGCTTTGCAGGCAATGCTCGGGCGTGTAGATCGCCGTCGGAATGAAGTTGACAAACACGAGGTTGTCCCCGACGCGGTCAGCCTGGCGCACCGCCTGCATCCGGCAGACGCGGTCGAGCGCAAACAGGCGTCCCCGCGCCCGGGCCGCGTCAAACATCTTGTATGGCGGGATCAGGCCGTCATTGGCGTCGAGCGCTCGCGACAGGAATTCATAGCCGCAGACCTGCGCTGCCCCGTCGTTCACCGACACGATCGGCTGGTAGACGGTGCGCACGCGGCTCTGGTCGATCACGTCGTCGATCCAATGCGCATCGTGGCGGCGGCGCAGCTCTTCCAGACTCAGCCAGCCTGCTGCGGGCAGATCGCCGATGCCTTCGTCGATGGGTAACGCGGAGATCTGCGCCGCATCCATATGCGCGGCAAAATAATCGAGCAGCGCGGCAACGTCCGCTTCGGCTGCCCAAACTGTTTGTTCATCCACTCTTCTCAGCGGGGTGTGCAGATCACCTTGAAGCCATTCCTTCAGGCGCATCCCGTTCTCTTCCCCAAGAAAGCGCACCGCATACCCGGCCGGGCTCGTCGCACAGGCCAGGCATTGTTCCTTCCTTTCGGTCATCCACTAGCTCCCCCTTGCCGTTTTGTCCCTATTACTTGCATATTCGGGTTGTTAAAGATAGATTCCTGTTCCATTTGCATGGTGAGTGATATAATTTCCCAAGCTATCCAAAACAGCTTAGGAGATGACAGTGTTTATGCAGAATTCTCGGGCATTTGAAACGGTCCGCGACGAACTGCTGCTTCATCCTGTCTATAAAAAATTAACCTCGGCGGAGCACGTTCGTCTGTTTATGGAACATCACGTGTTTGCGGTCTGGGATTTTATGAGACTGCTCAAACGTTTGCAGCGCGAACTCACGGTGACCGATGTGCCGTGGTTGGAAGCGATGGAGGAAGCGGAGGCGGACACCGCGCCGATCCGCGGCTTTCTGGATCGGCTGCGCAAAGGCATGACGCCTTGGACGGCGCTCGAATCGCCGGACATTCCGGAGTCGGTGCGCCAGTTTGTGAACACCACGCTCGACATCGCCCTGCACGGCAAACCGCATCAGGTGGCGGCGGCGTTTTTTTACGGTCGGGAAGATATCATCCCCGACATGTTCACACACCTCGTTCGGGAACTTGAGGAAAGCGGCAAGTCGGCGGCAAGGCTTTTGTACTATTTGAAGCGCCATATCGAGCTCGACGGGGATGAGCATGGCCCGCTGGCGGAGCGACTTTTGTCCTACCTGTGCGCAGGAGATGCCGGGCGTGAACGGGAGGCGATGGAGACGGCCGAGCAGAGTTTGCGAAGCAGAATCAAGCTTTGGGATGGTGTAGCCGATTCTCTAACAACTTAAATTTACCCAGATGAAAAAGTTTAGTATGACTGTCAAAAAAATGATGATTTCGACTCTTTGTATTTATTGTATCTTGATGTATAGTTTTATCTCAGGGAGGTGACAAAATGAACCACGACTTGGATCAACTGGAGATCGTTGAAGCGGAAGACCTGCAGGTTGGACATGCGTTCCACACCTTCATGTTCCAATCGCACCTGGACGAATCGGAAGAAGTATAGATTCACAAGCAGGGGTAGCTTGTTTTTCATAGAGAAGCGGGGGGTACTTGTTGGGGGGGCAGGTATCGCCGTGCTTCTCTATCTTTATGAAGACGCAAGATAGACGTTTGATATGAGGGGATTGGCATATGAGCAAAGTGATGCTTGTGTTTCCGCCGCTGACGGAAGCGCGTCTGTTCCCTTACCTGAGTCTGCCGATGATCACCGCCTACCTGCGCCGTGCGGGCGTCGAGGTCGGCCAGCATGATTTGAATCTCGATTTGTGCCACCGCCTGTTTTCAAAAAAGTGCCTCGGCAGCTTTTTGCAGCAGCTGGAGCGCACGTCGCAAGGGCTGTTAAAAGAGGAGTACCGCGCCGAGCTGGCGCGTTATCTGCTCTTGCATCATGATCGGCTGTGGCAGGATGTGATCGAAAAAAAGTCCGGGTCGATCCGCGAGACGGCGGCCGGGCTGCCCTTTGTCCGCCAAGGGGTGGAACTGCTCTTGGAAGGCTCGGTGCTGAAAGAAGAAGTCACGTCGCTTTCGAAGATCGCCAAAAGAGCGCTGGAGTATGAGATCGAAGGGCTGAATGCTGAAGATTTGAATGCTACTGATGCTACTGATGCTACTGATGCTACTGATGCTACTGATGCGACTGATGCGACTGATGCGACTGATGCGACTGATGATCTTGCCGCCGTTGAGCTGTATGGCGTGCTGCGTGAGAAGCTTTTGCAGGAGCAGCCGGATGTGTTTGCCGTATCCGTTGCCTACTACAGCCAACTGTTGCCGACGTTGCTTTTGGCCCGGTGGGTCAAAGAGCTGCGTCCGGAGACGCTGGTCATCGTTGGCGGACAGCAGATGATGCTGCGCGGGGAGGAGATCTGCATGATCCCCGAGTTCGTCCGGCATCTCGACGGCATCGGAGTTGGTCCCGGCGAAGAGTCGATGGACAAGCTGATGCAAGCGCTTGCAGGTGAACTGCCGCGTGCCGACGTGCCTGATTTTATCTGGCTGCAGGGCGGTGAGGCCAGTGTGCGCGGGCCGCGTTCGACGGTGGGGATCCAGCAGGTGCCGACACCCGATTTTGCCGGGCTGAACGTCAAAGGCTATCTGCATGAAGAGTTCCACTTCGGGCTGACGACCTGTGTCGGCTGTTTTTACGGGCGGTGCGTGTTCTGCTCGTACGGCAACCGTTCGCGGCGGGAGAAGAGCTATCAGCAAAAGACCGCTCGGCAACTAGCCAACGAATGCCGCGAGCTGATCGATCGCTACGGCGTGTCGCGGATCAATTTTGTCGATGAAAACACCAACTTGCGCCTTGTGAAAAATGCGATGCGGCTCTTGCGGGAACAAGGGTACCGCCTGCAGTTCACGACGCGCAACCGGCTGGAGGAGTGCCTGCTCGACGCAGCGTTTGTGCAGGAACTGAAAGAGTTGGGTTGTGTGCTGATGTCGTCCGGGTATGAGACGAACTCGCAGCGCCTGCTCGACAAAATGGACAAAGGCGTGCAGGCCAGCCACTACCAGACGATCATCGACAACCTGCACCGGGCGGGGATTCCTTTGCAGCTTGGGATCATGGGCGGCATCTTGGATGAAACGCCGGAAGAGGTGGCGGCATCGCAGGCGTTTTTGGCTGAAAATGCGGACAAGATCGGCATCGACGTGATGCAGATGCTGGTCGCAGAGCCCCAGACGTATCTGGCGGAAGACGCACAGAAGTATGACATCAGGTGGAAAGACACGGCAGAACTCAGGGGCAACCGGCTGTTAAGCTATGGGATGGGCCGGATGGGGAACGACTTTTTGTATGAAGACGGGGATACGTTTGACGAGCGTTTGCAGCGGTTTTTGGAGATCTACAAAAGTGTCAAACCGCAGAAAAACAGCAACCTCGCGCCACATGAACGCAGGCGCGGCAAGCAGGTGGTGCAGGAAGACCTGGAACGGGTAACGCTGATGCCTTGGGTGAAAGTGATCGAGGCAACGCAGCGGCCGGGTCAGCCTGCCAGGCGTTTTATCGCCGACCTGATGTGGCAGCGGTTTTATGTGCTGCCTGAAGGTCTGGCGCTGCAGGGGGGAGACCTGCTGGTGCCGGACGGGCGCGGGGAAGCGCGCAAGATGCTGCAGATGTTCGTGCAAATGGGGTTAGGGCTACCTACATTGTAAGGAGGACGCTTATGGGGGCGTACACGATTCGCATGCCCAAGGTCGCCAAACGGCTGGGCCTTGGGCTGGGCATGGACTTGCCTTGGGGCGGCGAGATCGGATTTATGAAAGACGGTGTGGAAGGCGACACGATCACACCAAAGATGAAGTCATTTTTTGAAAAGCACCGCGGGCAATTTTCCTATCTCTTTTTTGCCTTTCAACCAAAGCACCGCAACCGGCTGCGTGCGGAAGACTATTATGCCGCGTATGACCGCTTGTTTGCGGAAGTGCCGGAGATCGGGCATCGGGCGTTTCATCACACGATGCTGAACATGGGGTCGCTGGAGCCTTATGCGAAAGAGGAGATCATCGAGTTTACCAATAGGCTGATCGAGCGTTACGACCTGGCGTGGATCGTGGAGGATCTGGGGCTGTGGTCGTTGCATGGCAAAGTCCTGCCGTTTCCGCTGCCGCCTTATTTGACACAGGAAGGGCTGCGGGCCTGCATCCGCAACATCGCGGAGTATCAGGAGAAGCTAAAAGCGCCGCTTTGTGTGGAATTTGCAGGCTTTACGGAAGGGTCGAATTTTTATATCGGGGATCTCGACGCGTTCGATTATTTTCGCGAGATCGCGGTGGAGACCGGATCGCCCGTGACGATCGACATCGGCCATGTGCTGAGCTATCAATGGCTGAAAGGGAACACGGGCGAGCGGATGTTTGAGGGATTGGAACGGCTGCCGCTGGGGCATTGTTTTGAGTTCCATCTCTCCGGGTGTCAGATCATCAAGGGCAAGTTTCGCGACCTGCATCACGGGGTGCTGCTCGATGAGCAGCTTGACCTGCTGGAGCACCTGCTCCCGCTGTGCCCCGAGGTGAAAGCGGTCACGTACGAAGACCCTCAATATACAGAAGACGGCACACTGATCGCCAAGGCCGAGCCGAATTTTCTGCGCTTGCAGCAGATCGTGGAAAGGTGGGCGCAGGGATGACGTGTGTGCTGCGAATGGATCAGGCGTTGTACCGCCTGCTGCACCACCGGACGGAGCGCGAGGCGTTTCTGGCCGGGCGGTTTGACGAGCTGGGCTGGCCGGACGAGCTGGTGCAGGCGTTTGCCACCGTCGACCGCGAGGAGTTGTCGGCGACGGCAAAGCAGATCTGCCGCAACCTGCTGGCCGGCGAGCGCGGTTGCAGCCGGGGCTTGCGCGGCGCGTATGGCCGGGTGCTGCAAGCGCTGGAAGCCGGGGGGCGCCAGGCGCTCGATGTGGTGTACGCGTTTGTGGAGTCGGAGCAGTATGACTCCTATCGCGAGGTGCCGTATGCGGGGGAAGGCATCTGTGTGGAGGAAGCGTTTTATGAGTTTTTGGGGCAGGACGAGTGGTTTGTCAGGGATGCGCGGATGATGTGTTTGTTGACGCATGAGTTCCTGACGGCGCTGATGGGGATTTTGACGGTGAATCAGGACCCGGCGTTTTACGTGCGGTCAGAGCTGGTGCACTGGAACGGGGCGGCGAGGGTTGCCGTGCTGCGGTATCCGCGCGCAGTGGCCGAGGCGCTCGGGGGGCGCAAGATCGCCGGGGTGGAAGTGGATGTGCCGTGGCTGTATGCGGCGACGGCAGAGCGTTTTGTGAGCGGGCCGGTGACGCCGCTGGTGGAAGACGTATTGCTGGGCGGAAGAGCATACGATGGGAAGGAGGAGTTGCGGGATACTTTGCAGAAGCTGGAAGAATTAGGGCTTTTGCAGAAGGAGGAGCAGCTTGGATAACATCGGGCGTTTTTTCATGGCGTGCATCCTGTTTCCCATCGGGTACTGTACGATCACGCTGATGCTCAGCGAAGAGCTGGGCGCAGATACGTTGAACCAGTTGAACTTTGGGATCGTGATCGGACTGCTGATTTTTATTTTGGTGAAGCAAAAGAAGGCTTAGGGTGGGTGCCCTGAGCCTTCTTTTATTGTTCTTTAGAAGAGAAGTAGTGTTCCTGAATATCGTCTGCCCAGTAATTGGGGCTTTGCGAAAGGACCGAGTCCGGATCTTCAGCGAACAGTTTGGAGAACCAGGAATCAGTAACCAATTGTTTCGCGGTCTGGGGAGCGATCTGATACATCGTGATCAGTGCTTCTTCGATTTGCTTCAAGAACCAGTCCTGAACCGAGTTATCTGGACTGTGAGAGATAAGGATAGCGGGAGCAGATTTCCTTGGCATGAACATCTGACATCACCTCGCCTATATAGTGAAGTGCTTTATTTGCTGCTAGATTATTGTGAAAAGAGAGTTGATCAATCAGGATTCCTCTGGGCTTAATGCCGTTTACGAAGCGGTCAAAGGAAGATCCTTTCACTTCAAGTTCATAAAGTGCCGTTGTGAAATTAGGATTGCCATCGGCAACTGGACCGTACACATATTGATACCGTAAATCCGTGTTGTGGTCATCGAATGTGTACACTTGGAATTGACCGACATGTGTAGAGCAAGCGATGCCTTTACGATTATTATATACAAATCCTGCCCAACTTGCATCATGGGTAGAGAAACGCTTCCCATCCGAAAGGGAGTCTAAAAAATTCAGATCCAGCTTGTACGCGAGAACTGCCGGGCGCTTTTCGAGTCCGTTTTTGGCCTGCTTTTTCTTTGCCCGTTCTTCCGACATCTTCTTAGCTTGTTCATAACTTGAGGTCAGATAAAAACCTTGCCAAAAGTCCGTGAACTTCCTCCCTTCGACGATATTGATCTGTTTCTTTGATAAGGGAATGATAGAGTCGCTAGTCGTTCCATGAAACCAGACAACAGGCAATTTCTCGATATTCAGCATTCGATCCCCTCTTACCCTTAGTTATGATTGGATTAGAATTATATAGCAGGAAAAAATTGTTGTCTAATCTGTATAGTAAATCAATAAGGCGGATAAATATTGCTTGTATTAATTGAAAAGAGTTGCGGCAGTGAGCCGCAACTCTTTCTTATTTGGATTGAGGGTATTTGGCGATGGCTAGTTTTTTGTGTTCGTTGAATTTTTCCATGTGTTCGCCGAAGTATTCGTAGGTGTCGTCGAGGAATGCGGCTTTGAAGGCGGCAGCGTCTTTGGGTTTTTCGGTGTGGCTGGCGGTGATGGTGTAGTCGAATTTGCCTTGGTAGGCGCCGACGATGGTGTATTCGTCAGGGCGGATGCGGGAGAGGAAGAGGAGGTACTCGCCTTGGGTGGTCATCCATTTGTAGCCGGCCGGGCTGAAGTAGGCGTTGTCTTGGAGGTAACCTTCTTCATAGACTTGCAGGGTGTCGCCTGCTGCAACTAATTTGCCTCCGGTGAAGACGTGGTCGACTTTGATTTTGGAGAGCGAGATCAGCATCGGGTGCATGTCTGCGTTTTTTTCGAGATTGAGCGTTTTGCGGTCGCCCTTGAAGCGGGCTTGGACGATGACGTTGGCGCGGTCTTCCAGCTCTTCGAAGGTCTGGTAGTTGGGATAGCCGACCATGAAGTTTGTTTTCACGGTGACGTTGGACAGGTCAGGTTCTCGGTTGAGGGCATAGATGCTCCCGCCAACGAGAATGACGGCGGCGAGGAGGAGCAGTAGTACGCGTTTTTTCATGGGAGTGGCCTCCGTTGATGATAGGATTCGTGCGGATATTTCGTAATGGCCTGTTGCTTGAGATTATAGAATTCGTCCATATGCTCACCGAAGTATTCATAGCGGTGCTCTTTGTAGGCAGCCAGGTTGCTCCTGGGTTTTTCGGGAGGTTCGGCAGGGGTGGTGTAGTCGAACTTCCCCTGATAATTGCCGACGATATAATAAACATCTCCTTGCTGCTGTGATTTATCTAGGAACAGCAGATACTCCCCTTTTTTCGTCATCCACTTGTACCCGATTGATCCATGGTAGGTATCATCCTCGAGATAGCCTTCTTCGTTGACAAAGATTCGGTTTCCTTTTTGGACTGTTCCTTTGAAGACATTCGTGATTTTTACTGCGGAGCGAGAGACGTAATATGGTTGACCCTCTCCCCAACCTTCCCAATCCACGCTCAAGTCCACTGTCTCTCGTTTTCCTGTGAAGCGGGCACTGACGATCAGATCAGCATCTTGTTCCAACTGTTCGACCTTTTTGTAATGCTCGTACTCGGGGATGCCGAATCCTGTTGTGACTCGGTCAGGCAGCGGATCTCGATTCAGTAAGTAAAGAGCGATGATGCAGAGAACTACGGAAGCGCACCAGATCATTTTTTTCATCGACGAAGCCCTCCTTCCTTTGATTGGACGCAGGTCTCGGCGAGGAGGTTCCCAAATAAGGGGACATTAACCAGAGGATTCGCGCATGAGACTATTGGATAGCTTGGAATCGAGAGAAAAAGGGGCAGAGATGTCTTTTGAACGATTCGCGAGGAATTTAACATTCGAGCTGGGTGTTATGAGATAATCATGGTACACAGCTTTTTCCTTGGAGGGAAACCAATGTCCGCAAACCTTACTTTATCTACGGCAACCATTGCTAAAGTATTACATCAACTTTACGGACTATCGAGTCGTGACATCGCATTTCTGCCAATCGGACATGATCCAAATGCAAGTGTCTACCAAGTGACCGATATACGCAATAAGAAGTATTTTCTTAAACTTATCAAAGGGGACATACGGGAAGTTGGAGTTAAAATACCTTATCATCTCACGTCCTGCGGGATTGAAGGGGTTATCTCTCCGGTGATCGATAAAAACCAACAACTCTGGATGAGGGAGGAAGGCTATCTATGGACCTTATATCCTTTTATAGAGAGTCAGAATGGATACCAAACGGTACTGTCAGAATCCCAATGGGTTTCGTTTGGGCAAACGCTAAAAGCAATCCATTCATTGGAATTACCTGAAGAACTTACTCAGCTTCTTCCCCGTGAGGACTTTTCATCTAAGTGGTGCGAGATCGTGAGGGGATTTGATCTACAGATAAAAACGAATAAGTTCGATGACCCGATCTCAGCAAGATTGGCGGTCTTTTGGGAGGAAAAGCGCAGTGAGATCATCAGATTGGTAGAAAACACGGAACGGATTGGTGAACAATTAAAACAGCATAAGTTCAATTATGTGCTGTGTCATGCGGATTTGCACCCAGGGAACATTGTAATCGATAAGAATCAAAATCTGCTGCTTGTCGACTGGGATAGTCCTATAGCAGCGCCAAAAGAAAGGGATTTGATGTTTATCGGCGGGGGGCATCGCTTTAAACATGTAGATATAGATGCCTTTTATAGAGGATACGGTGAAACTGAGATTAACCAAGTAGCTGTAACATATTATCGAAATGAACGGATTGTGGCTGATATTGCCGCAGATTCTACGGAGATTTTGGGAGAAAAGGGAAGTCAGGAAGACCGTGAAGTGAGGTTATATTTACTTTCGAGGCAATTTGAGCCGAACCGAGAAGTGTCGGTAGCTCTGGATAATAGCTAATAAAAATCGTAAAAACCCCCTTTCTACTCAAAGGGGGTCATACGACAATTGCTAAGCCTTTTTCATAAACACCGTCGCCAGCGCGGCGAGTTGGCAGAGGATGATGATCCCGACCAACATCTGAAAACTCATCCCGGCAAACAGCGTCGCCGCAAAAGCGCCGGTCACAAACTGGATCATTTGAAACACGCCCATGTAACTACCCGTCTCCGCAGGCGGGACGGCGAGCAGGGCGATTTTGTTTTGCGCGGGCATGGTCAGACGGTTGCCGAGGCCGATCAGGAAGAAGATCAGGTAGAAATACGGGATGTAGAACACCACATCCGCAAACCAAAACAACCAGGAACTGCCCACGCTGACCCCGATCCCCGCTGCCAGCGATACGTACGGCCGGCGGTCGGCCATCTTGCCTGCATAACCGGCCGCAACGAGGGCCACCAAGGACTGGGTCAGCATGATCCAGCCCACCGTATCGGCAGGGAAACCATGATCGATTCGCAGATAGGTCGGCGCATACAGTCCGATCGCATTGACCCCGAGGAACAAAAGGAACACCCTGACCGCCGCCGTCATGAACACGCCGTTTTTCGCCATCTCACGCGGGAAAAGCGTTGCGCTGCTGCCGGGGCGGCGTTCTTTCCAGAGCAAGCCGAGCAGCGCCAGAAGGGTCAGCAAACCGACGATCCACTGTCCCATTGCGTCCACCGTGCCCAGCAACAGCACGGAACCACCTAGCACAAACGCAAACATGCTCAGCAGACTCAACCAAGGAATCCTGCGAGCCGCTCCAGCCGACTGCCCTGCATCGACCTTTTGGCCGTCACATGCCTGCGGTCCATCCGCGGGCTGTTCAGACGACTTCGGCAAAAACGCTACCGCCAGCATCAAGGCCAGCAGCCCAAACGCGCCGAGCACCCAAAAGATCGCCGACCAGTGCAGGTACTCGATCACCAATCCGCCCAGCGCCGGGCCGGTCAGCGTTGCCGTCGAAATCACCGCTGCAAACCAGCCGAACGCCCAGCCGAGTTTTTCCTTCGGAAATGAAGCGCGGATCAGCGGGCTCTGCGCGGCGACGATCATCGAGTCGGCGACCGCCTGCAGGGACTGGAAAAACAGCCAGCCCGTCCAGTTCTGCACCAGCCCGCTCATCATCGCGGCCAGGCAAAACAGCACCATCCCAAACAAAAACTGCTTCCGCGCCCCAAACCGGTCGGCCAGAATGCCGAAAAAGGGCAGCCCGACCGCAAACAAACTATAAAAGAGCAGATTCCGCCACTGCAGCGTCGCCTCCGAAATGCCGAAGTCCCGCACCACATCCGGGAACGCGATCACGAGCATCGAGGTGCTCATGACGCTGGCGAACACGCCAAGCGAAATCGTGATGATCAAGAGTTGAGAGTGAAACCGTGACAACAAAATAGTAAGTGCCTCCTTAAAGCGAATACCTCTTACTATACCACAGGTTTTACTTCAATGAAGCACCCTCATTCATAAAAAAAGAGAACGCCGCTGCATCAAAAAACGGCCGTTCTCTTGCCCACGATCAGGACTTCTCGCTGCCCCTTGCCCGCTGAAGCTTCTCCAGACAAAGGTTGACATAGTGCGCCCACAAGGACTCCCATTCCAGCACCAGATCCCATGCGTCCTCGGAGACGACCCTTTTGATCTTTTCTTCAAGTGCGGAAAGCTGCTGCTGCAATGCATGCAGGTCCGGGTCGTCATCCAACCGCTCCAGCAGCCGATTCATCGCATCCCTGTCCATCCTGTTCACCTCCGCCAAGCGCTGCAGGTTGTATACTTTTGTGTAAGATTAGATTCTCCAATTGTGAAATTGACTCCTCCCAGAGGCGGCAATTATTTTCACTCAACGTTTTCGCGGAATCGTTAAAGTGAACCATCACGGGCAGGTGTCCATACGCTTTGCTCCGCGCCGGCATAGACTGAAGGAAAGCGGGGTGGCAAAGGAGGAACCGGGATGGCAGTCAAAAACATAGGCAGAGACATAGCAAGAGGCAAAGGCAGCGGCAAAGGCAGAGTCTCTTTCCCCTTTGGCGTCGCCGGAGGTACAGCGCAGTCTTATCCATTCGGCGCGGCGCAAGGGTACTGGCCGGGCGTGGCGGCCGGCTTTGGCAGTATGGGCTGGATCATCACGTTTCTGGTGCTGTTTTTCATCGGGTTTGTGTTCTGGCGCGTCTGGGCCCAGATCAGTCCGCTCGTCGGTGGCGGATTCTTCTGGTAGCCTGTGCAGCACGACAAAAAAGGGACGGGTGCGGGGATTTTATTTCCCGGCATCCGTCCCTTTTTATACGAAAAGGGGAAAGAGGGTGTCCCGTCTGCAGCCGGGACGATCTATGTTATCGCGACTCTGTCGTCGTGTGCGCTGCCACCTCGCTTTTCTCTCTGTACGACAGAGTGCGCGTCTCCCACGGTGGGGGTTGTGATGTACTCATACGATATGAGCCTGCGCCCGAATGGGTGCTTATCCTCTGTTCAAAAATCAGTTCTTGAATAAAAATACATGAGTATGTATAATAACACAAGACAACGACGCACCCATGGGGAGGGAAAGACAGCATGAAAGGTGTTCTCGTTCTGGAGAACGGACGGCAATTTCGCGGCGAGCTGATCGGCTCGTCAGACTGGAGTTACGGAGAAGTGGTGTTTCACACCGGGATGACCGGCTATCAGGAGATCCTGACCGACCCGTCTTACGCCGGGCAGATCGTCGCCATGACGTATCCGCTGATCGGCAACTACGGGATCAACGAGCAGGATTTTGAAGCAAAACGCCCCTGGCTGACCGGCTTTATCACCGGAGAGGCTTGCGACTCCCCGAGCCATTTTCGAAGCAAAGTGACCTTGCATGAGTATCTGGCGCAACATGGCATCACCGGACTGACCGGTGTCAACACGCGGGCGCTGGTGAAAACGATCCGCGAAGCAGGCAGTCTGAAAGGGTATGTACTGCCGGAATCGAGGCTGGCCGAAGCGGAGCAGTTCCAATATCCCGCGTTGCCCCGCGACCTCGTGCAGATGGTCAGCACGAAAGAGATGCGGCGGATCAACGTGGGTGGTGAACTGCATGTGGTGCTGCTCGATTTTGGCGCGAAGGAAAACATCTCCGGTTCGCTGGCCCGCCTTGGCTGTCAAGTGACAATCGTGCCGGCCGGAACTTCTTTTGAAAAAATCGCCGCGCTGCAGCCGGATGGCATCATGCTCTCCAACGGGCCGGGCGATCCGGCCGACTGCGCGGAGTACCTGCCGTTGGTGAAAAAGCTGGCCGAGACGTATCCGCTGTTTGGCATCTGCCTCGGGCATCAGCTGCTCGCGCTGGCCTTTGGCGCGCAGACAGGGAAAATGGGCTTCGGTCATCGCGGCTCCAACCACCCGGTGCAGGATCTGCAGACGGGCAAGGTCTGGATCACGTCGCAAAACCACGGCTACAGTGTGCAAGAACATGGTCTGCCGCATGGACTCGTCGTCACGCACCGGCATGTGAATGACGGCACAATCGAAGGGGTGGCGCACCAAAGTCTTCCGGCGTTTTCGGTGCAGTTTCACCCGGAGGCCTGCCCGGGGCCGCAGGATGCGGAAATTTTGTTCCACCGCTTTCTGGCCGGGATGAAGGAAAGGAAGGGATCGCAACTTGTCAGCAGCACCTAATCTCGCCAAAATCCTCGTCGTCGGCTCCGGCCCTATCGTCATCGGGCAGGCTGCCGAGTTCGACTACGCCGGAACGCAGGCTTGCAAAGCCCTGCGCGAAGAAGGCTGCGAGGTGATCCTCGTCAACTCCAACCCGGCGACGATCATGACCGACCACGAGGTGGCCGACCGCATCTACATCGAGCCGCTGACCGTGCCGATGCTCACAGCGATCATCGCCAAGGAGCGTCCGCAAGGGCTGCTCGCGACGCTGGGAGGACAGACGGCGCTCAACCTCGCCGTCGATCTCGCCGAAGCGGGCGTGCTTGCCGAGTATGAGGTAGAACTGCTCGGCACGCCGCTGGAGTCGATTCAACGGGCAGAGGATCGTCAACTGTTCAAAGACCTGATGGAAGAGCTGGAGCAGCCGATTCCGGAGAGCGCGATTGTCCATACGCTCGCAGAAGGCCGCGCTTTTCTGCACGAGATCGGGCTGCCGGTCATCTTGCGCCCGGCCTTTACGCTCGGCGGCACCGGAGGCGGGATCGCCGAGACTTGGGAGGAGTTCGAAGACATTCTCCTGCGCGGGCTGAAGCAGTCGCCGATCTCGCAAGTGCTCGTCGAACGGAGCATCAAAGGCTGGAAAGAGATCGAATACGAAGTGATGCGCGACAGCAATGACACCTGCATCACGATCTGCAACATGGAGAACCTCGACCCGGTGGGCGTGCACACCGGCGACTCGATCGTCGTCGCCCCGTCGCAAACGCTGACCGACCGCGAATACCAGATGCTGCGGACGGCGTCGGTGAAGATCATTCGCGGGCTGAAGATCGAAGGGGGCTGCAATGTGCAGTTTGCGCTCGATCCGCTTTCGGAGCGCTACTGCGTGATCGAAGTCAATCCGCGCGTGTCCCGCTCATCGGCCTTGGCGTCAAAAGCGACCGGGTATCCGATCGCCAAGATCGCTGCGAAGATCGCCATCGGGCAGCATTTGCACGAGATTGTGAATCCTGTCACAGGCAAGACGTTTGCGTCGTTCGAACCGGCGCTCGACTACATCGTGGTGAAGATTCCGCGCTGGCCGTTTGACAAGTTCCCGCATGCCGACCGCACGCTGGGGACGCAGATGAAGGCGACCGGCGAAGTGATGGCGCTCGGGCGGACGTTTGAAGAAGCGTTGCAAAAAGCGGTCCGGTCGCTGGAGATCGGCGCGGACGGCTTGGTGTGGAACGGGGAGCTGGCAACGCCTGCCGTTGCCGATGACCGCCGATTGTACGCGCTGATCGCAGCGCTGCGCAGTGGTTTGGCGTGGCAGGAGCTTCAGTCGGCGACCGGCGTGGATGCGTGGTTTTTGCAGAAGCTGCAAGGGCTGGTCGAGGTGGAAGGGGAGATCGCAGCATGCGAACTCTCTTTGGAAAATCTCACCCGTTACAAGCAAAAAGGCTTCTCCGACGCCCGCATCGCCGAGCTGCACGGAAAGGGACTGTCAGCTCAAGATGTGCAGGCTCTGCGCAAAACGTGGAGCATCAAGCCGTCCTATCTCCTCGTCGATACGTGTGCGGCCGAATTTGTATCCGCCACACCGTATTTTTACTCAACTTATCACGGCGAAGATGAATACCTCGCGCCGACCCATAAACAAAAAGCGCTGGTGCTTGGCTCCGGCCCGATCCGCATCGGGCAGGGCATCGAGTTTGACTACTGCTCCGTCCACGCGGTCAAGGCACTGGAACGGCTGGGGTTCGAAACGGTGATCCTCAACAACAACCCGGAGACGGTCTCGACCGATTTTGATACGGCCGACCGCTTGTTCTTCGAACCGCTGACGGCGGAAGATGTGCTGGAAGTGGCGGAGCGCGAAGGGATTCACCGCGTGTTTGTCCAGTTCGGCGGGCAGACGGCGATCAACCTCGCTGAGCCGCTGCAAAGCCAAGGACTGACCTTGGCAGGCACCACGCTCGATGCGATCCACAAAGCGGAAGACCGCGAAGAGTTCCGTCAACTGCTCGACGGACTCGGCATTCCGCAGACGCAGGGCAGTTCGGCACATACCACAGCAGAGGCTTTACAAGCCGCCGCCGCAATCGGCTACCCGGTGATGGTGCGTCCGTCCTACGTGATCGGCGGACGCGCGATGGCGGTCGTGCATAGTGATGAGGATTTGACCCGCTATATGGCCCAAGCGACCGACGTCGCCCTCGGCCACCCGATCCTGATCGACCAGTACCTGACCGGCAAAGAGGTGGAAGTCGACGCGATCTGCGACGGCGAAAACGTCCTGATCCCCGGCATCTTCGAGCACATCGAGCGGGCAGGCGTGCATTCCGGCGACTCGCTGGCCGTCTACCCGCCGCAGTCGCTGAGCCCGGAAGTCACCCTCACCCTCGTTGACTATACGCAAAAAATTGCGGAGGCGCTGGGCATCATCGGCCTGCTCAACATCCAGTTCGTGCTCGCCGGAAGCAGCGTCTACGTGCTGGAAGCCAACCCCCGCGCCTCGCGCACCGTGCCGATTTTGTCAAAAGTGACCGGGGTGCCGATGGTCGAACTCGCCGTGCGCGTTCAGTGCGGCGCCACGCTTGCCGACTGCGGCTACGGCACGGGACTCTACCCGGCCAAAGACCACGTCGTGGTCAAAGCGCCCGTCTTCTCCTTCGGCAAACTGACCGGCCTCGACATTCAGCTGGGCCCGGAGATGAAGTCGACCGGCGAAGCGCTGGGCATCGGCCTGACCTACCCGGAAGCGCTGGCCAAGTCTTTCCTCGGCAGCGGCCTCACCTTGCCCGAACACGGCGGCGTGCTCGTCTCGCTCACCGACCGCTTAAAAGAAGAGAGCCTGCCCCTGCTGCAACAACTCGCTCAGCACGGCATGACGCTCTATGCAACGCCAGGCACCGCCGAATTTTTAGAAAAATCCGGCCTGGCCGCCCACCCCGTTTCCCGTGCTGAAGACGACGTGCTGACCTTGCTCAAATCGGGCAAGATCAACCTCGTCCTCAACCTGCCGACCCAAGGAAACGACCCGGCGCGCCTCGGCTGCCTGATCCGCCGCTTTACCGTAGAAATGAAGATCCCCTGCCTGACCGCGCTCGACACCGCCGCCGCCTGGCTCTTGTCGCTCGAAGCCGGTGCGGGGGTTACCCCATACGCAATCGATTCTCAAGGAGGGATTACCCATGGCAACGATTCCGCTGCACAGCCTGCCTGCTCATAATCTGCAGGGGCGCGATTTTCTGGATTTTGCCGACTTCACGGCACAAGAGCTGCAACAGCTGCTCACCCTGTCGCTCGAACTGAAACTAAAACACAAAGCGGGCGTTCCCTACCGCCCGATGGCGGGGAAGACGCTGGGATTGATTTTTGAAAAAGCCTCCACGCGCACCCGCGTTTCCTTCGAAGTGGCGATGAACCAGCTCGGCGGGCAGGCGATGTTCCTGTCCGGCCGCGACACCCAGATCGGCCGCGGCGAACCGATTCCCGACACCGCCCGCGTCCTGTCGCGCTATCTGGACGGCATCATGATCCGCACGTTTGGGCATGAGATCGTTACCGAATTTGCCGCGTACAGCAGCGTGCCGGTGATCAACGGCCTGACCGACCTGCACCACCCCTGCCAAGTGCTGGCCGACGTGCTGACCTTGCAGGAGAAAAAAGGCAAGGTGCAGGGCCTGACCGTCACTTATGTTGGCGATGGCAACAACATGGCCAACTCCTGGCTGATCGCAGCGCCGAAGTTTGGCATCAACTTGCGCATCGCCACCCCGCCCGGCTATGAATGCGACCCGGCCGTCGTGGCCCAAGCGCAGCAGCTCGCCTCCTTCCACGGCACCGAACTGCTCCTCACGCACGACCCGATCCTTGCGGTGCAAGACACCGACATGATCTACACCGACGTCTGGGCTTCGATGGGGCAAGAGGAAGAGCAGAAGCAGCGCGAGCAGGATTTTGCCGCGTACCAAGTCAACCAGGCGCTCGCCGCCCACGCCAAGCCGGACTATCTATTTATGCATTGCCTGCCCGCCCATCGCGGTGAAGAGGTGTCGGCCGATGTGATCGACGGCCCGAACTCGGTGGTATTCGACGAAGCGGAAAACCGCCTGCACGTCCAAAAAGCGATCATCGTCGCCACGATGGTGTAATTGATCTAACAAAGGAGACTGAAAAACATGTCCAACAACAAAAAACTCATCCTCGCCTACTCCGGCGGGCTCGATACGTCTGTCGCTATCACCTGGCTCAACGAACAAGGCTATGAAGTCATCGCCGTCTCCGCAGATGTCGGCGAAGGCAAAGACCTCGAATTTGTGAAAAACAAAGCGCTGCAAGTTGGCGCCTCCAAGTCTTACATGATCGACGCCCGCGAACTTTTTGCCAAAGAATTTATCCTGCCGTCCTTGAAAGCAAACGCGCTCTACGAACACAAATACCCGCTGTCCGCCGCACTTTCCCGCCCGCTGATCTCGCAGCTGCTGGTGGAGTACGCGGAGCTGGAAGACGCGGTTGCCGTCGCGCACGGCTGCACCGGCAAAGGCAACGACCAAGTCCGCTTCGACGTCTCCGTCACCGCGCTCAACCCGAACCTTGAGATCGTAGCGCCTGTCCGCGAATGGGGTTGGTCGCGCGATGAAGAGATCGAATACGCGAAAGAACGCAACATCCCGATCCCGATCACCAAAGAAAACCCGTTCTCCGTCGACGCCAACCTCTGGGGCCGTTCCTGCGAGTGCGGCGTGCTGGAAGACCCATGGGCGGAAGCGCCGGAAGCGGCGTTTGAATGGACGGTCAACCCGGTCGATGCGCCCAATGCGCCGGAGTATGTTGAGATCGGGTTTGAAAAAGGGGTTCCGGTCTCCTTGAACGGCGAGGCGCTTGGGCTGGTCGAACTGGTCGAGCAACTGAACAAGATCGGCGGCGCGCATGGTGTCGGCCGCATCGACCATGTAGAAAACCGCTTGATCGGCATCAAGTCCCGTGAAGTGTACGAAGCTCCGGCCGCCTTGATCCTGATCGCCGCCCACCGCGAGCTGGAAACGATCACCTTGCCGCGCGAAGTGGCGCACTTCAAACCGCAGTTGGAACTGAAATACACCGAGCTCGTCTACAACGGCCTGTGGTTCTCGCCGCTGAAGAAAGCGCTCGACGCATTTATTGAAGAAACGCAAGCGACCGTCACCGGTACCGTTCGCGTGAAACTGCACAAAGGCACGTACCAGCCGGTCGGCAGAAAATCGGAGCAGTCCCTGTACGACCTCGACCTCGCGACCTATTCGCCGGACGATGCGTTCGACCACAACGCGGCGAAAGGCTTCATCAAGCTCTGGGGCTTGCCGACCAAAGTCTACTCCATAGTCAACAACGGCAAATAAGGGGGCAACACAGATGAAACTCTGGGGCGGACGCTTCACGAAACCGACCAACGAGCTGGTTGAAGAGTTCACCGCATCGATCACCTTCGACCAGCGCCTCGCCGCACAAGACATCCAAGGCTCCCTCGCCCATGTCAAAATGCTTGGCGCATGCGGCATCATCCCGCAAGAGGATGCGGACACGATCCGGGCTGGACTCTTGAAGCTGAAGGGGAAATGGGAAGGGGGTGACCTCCCTTTTTCCATCGGCGATGAAGATGTGCATATGAACCTTGAAAAGCATCTGATCGAAGAGATCGGCCCCGTCGGCGGCAAACTGCACACGGGACGCTCCCGCAACGACCAGGTCGCGCTCGACATGCATCTCTTTTTGAAAGAGGAAACGACCGAATTGGCCGGGCTGCTCACCCATCTCGTCTCGGTGCTGACCGCGAAATCGGAGCAGTACCTCGACGTGATCATCCCCGGCTACACCCATCTGCAGCGCGCGCAGCCGGTGCTGCTCGCCCAGCATTTTCTCGCTTATGCGGGCATGTTCCGCCGCGATGTAGAGCGGATGCAGGACGCGTTGAAGCGGATCGACATGATGCCGCTGGGGGCTGGGGCGCTGGCGGGAACGACTTTCCCGATTGACAGAGAAATGGTCGCGGCTGAGCTTGGTTTTTCGCGGATCTATGAGAACTCGATGGACGCTGTCAGCGACCGTGACTTCATCTTGGAGTTCCTGTCTGCCGCGTCGATCGTCATGATGCACCTGTCCCGTTTTTGTGAAGAACTGGTGCTGTGGTCGTCGACCGAGTTTGGATTCGTCGAGCTGGACGATGCGTATTGCACCGGCTCTTCGATCATGCCGCAGAAAAAGAACCCGGACGTCGCCGAGCTGGTTCGCGGCAAAACGGGTCGCGTCTACGGGCATCTGTTCTCGCTGTTGACGGTGCTCAAGGGCTTGCCGCTCGCTTACAACAAAGATCTGCAGGAAGACAAAGAGGGGATGTTTGACACGGTCGATACGTTAAAAACGTCTCTGATCCTGTTCGCAGGCATGATCGAAACGATGGAAGTCCGCCGCGAAAATACGGAGCGGGCTGTGAAGCAGGACTTCTCCGTCGCGACCGACCTCGCCGACTATCTGGTGCGCAAAGGGCTCCCGTTCCGTCAGGCGCATGAGGTGATCGGCAAGCTCGTCCTGCACTGCATCGGGCAGGGCAAGTATCTGCCGGATCTGACGTTTGCAGAGTATCAGGGCTTCTCCGAGCTGTTCGAAGAGGATCTCTATGCGGCGATCGACGTCCGCAATGTCGTCGAAGCGCGCAACTCGCTTGGCGGAACAGGTACGGAAAGCGTGAAAAAACAGATCGCCGGCTATCAGGACTGGCTGGCGGCGCAGACTCGCGAAGTGTAATCACTTCGCGGGTTTTTTCTTTTTTTCAGCAAAACGTGAACCTTTTTGGGTTTCGTTCGTATTACAAGTAGTTCCAGTTCTTATCAAATTAATCTCTACTATGAAAGGGTGTAAAAAATGGGGAACATTCTTGGGGTACTTACGCAACCGGCCGCCGCGTTTGAACGGCTGCGCGGAAAAGGCGGCTGGGTGCTGACTTTGCTTGTATTGACGGCGTTGTCTGTCTTGGGCGTGTGGCTGCAGCAGGACGCGATGCTCGGCACGGTTGAGCAGGAATTGATCAAATTGGAAGAGCAAGGGCAAGCGATGCCGGACAGCGTGCGAGACATCGCGTCTGCAACGGCGGTTATCATCGGCTATGTCACGGCGGCGCTCAGCATGGTGCTGACGATGTTTGTCGGCGGCCTGCTGCTCTTGCTCGTCAACCTGTTCGTGCGTGGGGAAGCGACTTATATGCAGCTGGCGAAAGTAGCGCTCTTCTCGTACATCCCGACGGTGATCGGGGTGCTGTTGACCGGCATCATCGCATTTGCGACCGGTGCGACCACGATGTATGATGTGTCGCTGACGGCGGGCGCGTTTGTGTCCGACAAATCGTCGATGCTGTTTGTCCTCGGGCAAATGATCAACCCGTTTGCGATCTGGAGCCTGGTGCTGGTCATCATCGGCACGTCGGTGATGACTCGCAAAGGCCGCGGCTCGGTCGCGCCTTGGATCGTGATCGGCTGGGCGATCTTCACCTTCCTCACCCTGCTTGGATCGAGAGCGTAACGCGCCATGAACAAAAAAGTCATCTGGGGTTCTGTCATCGCCGTGTCGGTCATCGGACTCGTCGGGGCGAACGTCTACAATATGAACAAAACGATCGACGTCACCGTCGCGGCGGCGGAAGAAGGCGCGATCACCGAAACGGTGTTTGCCAGCGGGCAGTTGGAGTCGGCCGAGGTGCAGAACTATTTTGCCCCGGCCAGCGGCGTGGTCGCCAAGCTCGAAGTCAAGCCGGGCGACACGGTGAAAAAAGGCCAGGCTTTGTACACCTTGCGTGTCGAGGACCTGCAGCAGCAGCTGAAGATGGAGCAGAACAACGTCAAGATCGCTGAAGCGGAACGCGCGGCGGCGGTCAGGCAAAATGAAGCGGCCAACGACAACCCGCTCTTGCCCGATCAGGAGATCGACCTGACCTTGTACGACCTGAAGATCGAAAACGCTAAGATGGCGGTCGAAGCGGTGCAGAAAAAAATCGCCTCCGCAACTGTCACCGCATCGCAAGCGGGCGTGGTGACCCAGGTGGAGATCAAAGCAGGCCAAATGCTGATGGAAGGCGCTCCGGCGCTGGTCATCGCCAACCCAGGCACCTTGCAGGTGCGGGCGCAGGTTGGCGAACTGGACGCGGGCAAAGTGAAACAAGACCTCGCCGTCACCGTCAGCGGAGACGCTTTTGCCGAGAACACCTATCCGGGCAAAGTCACATATCTGGCTCCGACAGCAGCGGTCCCGAATCCGGCCGCCAAAGAGCCGTCCGTCGAGATGGTCGTCGCCCTCGACAACCCGGCTCCGCAGCTGCGTCCAGGCTACAACGCGACGGTGGAGATCACCTTGACCGAAGCGGAAAAACACCCGCTGGTGCCGCTGGAAGCGCTGAAGCGCGAAGGCGACAACGCGTACGTCTACCGCGTCGAAAACGGCAAAGCGGTAGAAGTGGAAGTCGAGGCGGGCAAAGAGGATGAGGCAAACGTCGAGATCCTCAAAGGCCTGTCCGCCGGGGATGAGATCATCGCCAGCGTCCCGGAAGACCTGCGTGCAGGCAAAAAGGTGAAGGTGCAATGATCACCCTGAACGGCATTTCCAAAACCTACGACCAAGGCGGGCTGGAAGTGCAGGCGCTCCATCCGACCGACCTGTTGATCGACAAGGGCGAATTTGTCGCGATCATGGGCCCGTCCGGCTCTGGCAAGTCGACTTTGATGAACCTGCTCGGCTGTCTCGACATCCCGTCTGCGGGACGTTACGTACTGGACGGCGAAGAGGTGCAGAGCTTGACGGAAGATGAGCTGGCGATCGTGCGCAATCAGAAGATCGGCTTTGTCTTCCAGAGCTTCAACTTGCTGCCGCGCCAGACGATTTTGAAAAATGTCGAGCTGCCGATGCTCTACGGCGGGGTGCCGAAAGCGGAGCGCACGGAGCGGGCGGCCGAACTGCTCGCCAAAGTCGGGCTGGCCGACCGTCTCGGCCATCGTCCAAACGAGCTGTCCGGCGGGCAGAAGCAGCGCGTCGCCATCGCCCGCGCTTTGGCGATGAACCCGCCGATCCTGCTCGCCGACGAGCCGACGGGGAACCTCGACTCCAAGTCATCGCTCGACATCATGCACCTGTTCCGGCAGATCAACGACGAAGGTGCGACGGTGATTCTCGTCACGCACGAAGCGGACATCGCCGAGCATGCCAAGCGCGTGCTGCGCTTTGGCGACGGTGTGATCCGTGAAGATGTGATCAATGAGCACCGCGCGTCTGGGGAGGTGCTGGCATGAATCTGTGGGAAAGCATGCTCCTCGCGCTGGAGAACGTCCGCGTCAACAAAATGCGCTCCTTTCTCACGATCATCGGCATCGTGGTTGGTGTCGCGGCGGTCATCGCCGTCGTCTCGATCGGGCAGGCCGGGAAGTCGTCTTTGGTCAGTGAACTGGGCCAAGTGGCGGACGGCTCGTTTATCGTCATCCCGCAGAGCCAAGGCGACACGGGCGGCGTGACGGTCGACGATGTGGAGCAGATCAAGCGTCTCAAGGGCATCGACGCAGCGGTTGGTCTGCTCACGCTTCCGGCGGAGTCGAAGAAAGGCAAAGAGACGCTCAACTTCACGCTGAACGGCACCAACGCCGACTACACCAAGATCAACAACATGAAGCTGGCAGCGGGGCGCTTTTTTACAGCGGGCGAAGAGCGTTCGCGGCAGAAAGCGCTGGTCGTGGAGCTGAAGTACGCCGAAGCACAGTACGGCTCGGCAGCCAGCGCGTTGAACAAAAAAGTGACTTTAAACAGCAGCGTCTACCGCATCGTCGGCGTCTACAAGCCGGAGGAATCGCTGTTGGCCGGGCTGGCTGGCAACGTGTACACGGCGTTCCTGCCGATCGGGGCGCTGCCGGGTGCAGGCGAAGTGCGCGACGTGCAGTACATTCAGGCCAAAGCGGTGCAAGCGGATGAAGAGGAAGTCCGCGAGCAGGTCAAAGCGGTGAGACAACTGCTCGCCAAGCGTCACAACACGGCGGCGTCGAACTACATCGCCCAAACGGGCGAAGAGACGCAGGAAGCGGTGAAGTCGGCGTTTAACGTGGTGCAGACGATCATCGGTTCGATCGCCGGCATCTCGCTGCTCGTCGGGGGAATCGGCGTGATGAACATCATGCTCGTCTCCGTCACCGAGCGCACCCGCGAGATCGGGATTCGCAAAGCGATCGGCGCGACACCGGGCATGATCATGCGCCAGTTTTTGGTGGAAGCGGTCATCCTCTGCTTCCTCGGCGGTCTGCTCGGCACCTTGCTCGGCCTGATCGCCGCCGGCATCTTCTCGCTTTTCACCGGCTGGCCGTTCCTCGTCTCGTGGTGGACGATCCTGCTGGCATTCGGTTTCTCAGCAGCGGTAGGGATTTTCTTCGGCCTCTACCCGGCCAACAAAGCGGCCCGGATGCAGCCGATCGAGTCGTTGCGGTATGAGTAACTGATGGAGATTCTTGCGCAACTGTGAGGATGATCGGCACAGACTGCCTCTTGGGCAGTCTGTTTTCTTTTTTCAAGATTTTGGAAGTCACAATTCTGTCAGAGTGTTGTAAAATACCCTTATAGACTTCGGGTGAGCTTTTATAATACAATGCCTGTAAGAGATCGAATTTTCGAATAAATAATAGACACACCGTACAGAGAAACAGAGAGAAACAGGGAGGTCACTTCGATGAAACGTATGGCGAAAAAGATGGCAGCGATCACACTGGGGCTTAGCTTGGCGCTTACGGCGGCCGGCTGTTCCGATTCCGGCGAACAAGCGGTAGGCAAGACGGTCAAGGAAGGGGAAAAAGTGGTGGTGTACACCACGTTCCAGGCCCAGGGCAATTTTGCCAAAGAGATCGGCGGCGACAAGGTGGAAGTGGCCACGTTTATGCCGGCCGGGCAGAACTTCTGGCAGTGGGCACCGACGCTTAAAGACATGCGCGATCTGGAAAAGGCGGACGTGATGGTGCTCAACGGCAACGGCGTGGAAGACCGCTGGTGGGACCAGACCTTCGCGACCGTGAAGATCAAAAACGAAGACCTGCTCGTCATCGACGCCTCCGAAGGGGTCGAAGAGCTGGATCTGCTCCGCTACTACAACCCGGACGCCTCCGAAGAGGACAAAGCGAAAAAGCGCGTCGACCCGTGGCACTTCCTCGACCCGCAAAACGCGAAAAAAGAAGTCGACACCATCGCCGCCGCGCTCTCCAAAAAAGCGCCGGCCTACGCAGAAGAATTCAAAAAGAACGCCGACGCTTACAAAGTCAAGCTCGACGAACTCGATAAAAAATACGCCGACACCTTGGCGAAAGTAAAACGCAAAGAAATCGTGTCGCCTTACCCGGCGTTCCAATATCTCACCAAACGCTACGGCCTGAACTACTACGTTCCGACTTCGATCGCCATCAACGACTATCCGATGGATCAGGTGAACGAGATGAACGCGGTCAAAGCGGATTTCGCCAAGCATGACGCCAAAGTGATCTTCTTCGAAGGGGAAGCAGCGCCGCGCGTGCAGGAGTTCCTGTTCCAAATGGGCTACACAGCGGGCATCCTCAACCCGTACGAAGGCAAAACCGACCCGAGCGCAACGAAAGGCTACATCACCGTGATGGAAGAGAACCTCAAGATCTTGGAAACGGCGCTCAATCAATAAGTAAAAACAGGAAGAAAAAGGCACTCAATCTCCGCAAAAGGAGGTTGAGTGTTCTTTTTTGTGGCAACAATCGTAAGTGTTACGATTTACAAACGAATGCAAAAGGAGTATATTGAGAGCGTGGTATTTCGTAATGATTACGTTTTAGGGGGAGTTTGCAGAATGAACAAATGGTGGAAACTAACAGCAGCAACTCTGTTTTCGACTTCGCTTTTGCTCACGGGCTGCGGCGATTCATCCAACCAAGGCGCAGGCAAAGGGTCTGCTTCCGATAAAGTGCAAGTGGTGACGACGTTCTACCCGATGTATGAGTTTACGCAAAAAGTGGCGGGAGATCTTGCCGATGTCTCGGTGCTGGTGCCGGCCGGAACGGAACCGCACGACTGGGAACCAACGGCAAAAGACGTTGCACGCATTTCCGAAGCGGACGTTTTCGTATATAATGGTGCAGGGTTCGAAGCGTGGGTTGATGACGTGCTGCAAACGGTCAACAACCAAGACCTGAAAATCGTGGAAGCATCGCATGGCGCGGAACTGGTCGAAGGCCATCAAGAGCATGAAGAAGCCGGCGACCACACAGAGGAGCATACGCACGGCGCTGTCGACCCGCACACCTGGCTCGACCCGGTGCTGGCCCAGCATGAAGTGCAGGAGATCGCGGCGATGCTGCAAACGGCCGACCCGGCACACAAAGCGGACTATCAGAAGAATGCAGATGCATATATCGCCGAGTTGAAAACGCTGGATGCGGCTTTCCAAACCGGCTTGAAAGATATGAAGTCCAACGAAATCGTCACCTCGCACACCGCGTTCGCCTACCTGGCGAAGCGCTACGGCTTGGAGCAGGTGCCGATCTCCGGCATCTCGCCGGAAAATGAGCCGACGGCAGCGGAGATGAAAGACATCGTGGCGTTTGCCAAAGCGCACAACGTGAAAACGATCTTCTTCGAAACCCTCGCCTCACCAAAAGTCGCCCAGGCGGTCGCCAAAGAAGTTGGCGCGGAAACTGCCGTGCTGAACCCGCTCGAAGGCCTGACGGAAGAGGAAAAGAAGAGCGGTCTTGATTACATCGGCGTCATGAAGAAAAATCTCGAAGAGCTTACGAAAGCTCTTTCGAAATAAATAGCAATCTGAAGAACTTTGATTCGAACTGTGGTCTCGAGAACTGCATTTGAAGAACCGGGGTCGAAGTGCAGGCTGGAATGCGCTTTGGCACCGGCATTTGCTTTTGATTTTGCTCAATTGAAAGGGGGATTGCAGATGGAACTCGCGAACATGAACGACGTGGTGTTTGGCTACGGCCACACGCCGGTGCTGGACGGACTGAACCTGACGATTCGCAAGTCGGAATTTATCGGGCTGACCGGGCCAAACGGTTCGGCCAAGACGACGACCTTGAAGCTGCTGCTCGGGCTGCTCACGCCGCAGCGCGGTTCGGTTGCGATCGAGAAACAGAAAGAAAACGGCAAGCCGGTCGTGATCGGCTACGTGCCGCAGGAGATCGCTTCCTTTAATGTCGGCTTCCCGAGCACCGTCTATGAACTGGTGCGCTCCGGCCTCTTCACGCGCAAACGCTGGTTTGGCCTGCTGCCTAAGGATGAAGTCGCCCGCGTCGAACACGTCCTGCGCCAAGTCGGCATGTGGGAGCACCGCAAACGCAAGATCGGCGAGCTCTCCGGCGGTCAAAAGCAGCGCGTCTGCTTGGCCCGCACCCTCGTCCTCGAGCCCGACCTGCTCGTGCTTGACGAGCCGACGACCGGCATGGACGTCACCGCCCGCACCTTGTTCTACGACCTGCTGCAACATCAGGTCGAAGCGCACGGCCGCACCGTGTTGATGGTCACGCACGATCTGGAAGAAACGTTGCCGCGTCTGACCCGCCTGCTCGTCCTCGACAAGTGGATCCGCTTTGACGGCACCCCGGAGCAGTTCCGCGAACGCATGGATCTGGCACGCCGTCCGGAGACCTTGCCGCTGTACTGCTGCTATGATGACCAGCAGCCGATCCTGCGCCAGAAGCAAGAGGAAGGGGTGAGCTAAGTGTTGGAGATGCTGCAATACGGCTTTTTGAAAAACGCCTTCCTCGCCGGCGGCATGATCGCGCTGATCGCCCCCGTGATCGGCGTCTACATCGTCCTGCGCCGCCAGTCGCTGGTGGCGGAGACCCTGTCGCACGTCTCGCTGGCCGGGGTGGCGCTGGGCGCTCTGCTCGGCTACTACCCGATGCTGACCGGCATGGCGGCGGCGCTGTTTGGCGCGATTTTGGTTGATACGTTACGACGGTCGTTCCGCTCCTACAGCGAGCTGTCGATCGCGATCCTGATGTCCGGGGGCCTCGCAACGGCGCTGGTCCTGATGAGCATGAACCAAGGGGTGAGCCGCAGCTTCACTTCCTATCTGTTTGGCTCGATCATCGCCGTCAACGCCACCGACCTGATGGTGATGGCGGGTGTGATGGTGTTATGCGCGCTCTTTTTCTTCTTCCTCTGGCGTCCGATGTACGTGTTGACATTTGATGAAGAGACGGCAGAAGTGAGCGGCATTCCGACCCGCTGGCTGTCGTTGTCCTTTTCGCTGCTGACCGGTCTGGTCGTGGCGGTCTCGATGCCGATCGTCGGCGTCCTGCTCGTCTCCTCCCTGATGGTCCTGCCGGCAGCGATCGCGCTGCGGCTGAGCAAAGGTTTCACCCTGGCGGTCGTGTTGGCCGTCGTGATCGGTCTGGTCGGCGTCCTGTCCGGCCTCACCCTCTCCTTCTACCAAGACATCCCGCCCGGCGGCACCATCGTGCTCGTCCTGATCGGCATCCTGATCGCCGTGCTTGGCATCAAGCGCCTCGTGCTCTTTTTCCAGACCCGCTTCGGTTCGAAAGAAGATGCGGGAATGGTCGCGAGCAAGACGGTGGAGGAGCGTTAAGATATCTAAAGCAAAAAACAAAAACACCCGCCTCCGGGTGTTTTTTCTTATCATTCCAGCATTTTATTACAGGAACTGACACAGGTGCGTCGAATAGTGTAGAGTGGCGTATGGCCATTTGTCTCTTTGTTCGACATCGTCTTAGCGGCACGAGCCGACAAATCAGACTAGAAAGTGGTGTGAAACGATGATCGAGATGCATGACGTTTGGAAGAACTATCCGAACGGCTCCGTCGCGTTACAAGGTGTGAGCGTACGCATTGACAAGGGCGAGTTTGTCTACGTGGTCGGGCCGAGCGGCGCCGGGAAATCCACGTTTATTAAATTGATGTACCGCGAAGAACGTCCGACCAAAGGATCGATCTTCGTCAACGGATTCAACATCGAACGGCTCAAAGAGCGCAAGATCCCGCTGATGCGCCGCCAGATCGGCGTCGTCTTCCAGGATTTCAAGCTCCTGCCGAACATTACTGTCTACGAAAACGTCGCGTTTGCGCTCGAAGTCATCGAAGCGCCAAAACGCAAAATTAAAGCCCGTGTTCCGGAAGTGCTGGAACTGGTCGGGCTGACCGAGAAAGCGAACGCTTTCCCGAACCAATTGTCCGGCGGCCAGCAGCAGCGCGTGTCGATCGCGCGCGCCCTGATCAACTCCCCGGCAGTTATCATCGCCGATGAGCCGACGGGGAACCTTGACCCGGAAACGTCTTGGGAGATCATGGATTTGTTTGAAGAGATCAACCGCCGCGGCACGACGATCGTGATGGCGACCCACAACAAAGAGATTGTCAACACCATGAAACGCCGCGTCATCGCCATCGAAGGCGGCCAGATCGTCCGCGACCAGAAACGGGGGGTATACGGCTATGAAAATTAGCACGTTCAACCGTCACGGCCGCGAAGGGTTTAAGAACCTGACCCGCAACGGCTGGATGACGTTTGCATCCTTGTCTGCCGTCACGGTCACTTTGCTTTTGCTTGGTGTGTTCCTTCTGCTCGCCTACAATGTGCAGCAGTTTTCCTATCAGTTAGAAAAGCAAGTCCTGATCAGCGTCTCGGTCGTCGACGGCACCGAACGCGCACAGATCGTCGAACTGGAACGCCAGCTGAAAAATCTGCCCGGCGTCTCCGAGATCGTCTTTGTGCCGAAAGAGGACGGCTTGGTGAGTTTAAAGGACAAGTTTGCTGACAATGGCGACTTGCTCGACGGTCTCGAGCAGGACAATCCGCTGCCTGACGTCTTTCGGGTAAAAGCGCAGGACCCGCAGCAAACATCCGCCCTCGCCGCCAAGATTCGCACGTTGAACCTTGTGGAAAAGGCCGAATACGGCGACAAGTCGATCGACCAGCTGTTTGACGTCACCGCGATGGTGCGCAACGCAGGAGCTGTTTTTGTCATCGGGCTGTGCTTTACGGCCCTGTTCCTGATCAACAACACGATCAAGGTGACGATCTTTGCCCGCCGCAAAGAGATCGAGATCATGAAGCTCTGCGGGGCGACCAACTGGTTTATCCGCTGGCCGTTCCTGATCGAAGGCCTCCTGATCGGCGTGCTTGGTTCGGCCCTGCCGATCCTCACGCTTGGCATCGGCTATGACTACCTGACGAAAAACGTGCCGGGCATCATGCTGTTCCGCTTTGCCGATTTCGATCCGCTGATGTACTCGGTCGCGGCGATCCTGCTTGGGATCGGCGCTTTGATCGGGATGATCGGCTCGGTGATGTCGATCAGTCGTTTCCTGCGTATTTAACCTCATGTTTCCAGTTTGTCCGCAGCCGATGCGGGCTAAACATTTGTCGCTTTGGGAAGGGAGACCATGAACATGCAATTCAAGTCTCACAAACGCCTGACTTTGGGTATCGCGTCTGCGCTGGCGCTGGCCATGTTGGTGCCGCAAGCCGCAATCGCCGATCTGAACGATCTGCAAGAACAGCAGCAAAACGAGCAGAGCAAGCTCGACGAGGCCCGCGAGAAAGAGAAAGCGGCCAAAGAGTTAAAAGAACAGTTTCAACAGCAGATCAACGTCAACGCGTCCGAGATCGAAACGCTCTCCGCGCAGATCGACGAAAAGGAAGGCGAGATCGCCCGTCTGCAGACCGAGATTTACAAAAAGGGTCAGCAGATCGAGCGCACGCAGCGTGAGCTTGAAGAGGCGGAAAAGCGCGTTAAAGAGCGGGACAAGCTGCTCAAAGAACGCCTCCGCCTGATGTATGAACAAGGGGAAGTGCAGTACCTCGAAGTGCTGCTCGGCTCCACCTCCTTCTCCGACTTCCTGGAGCGATTTAACGCCCTGCAGATGATCTTCGAACAGGACACGGTCATTCTGAAAAAGAACAAAGAAGACCGCGAACTGATCGCGCAGAAGAAAAAGCAGATGGAAGAGGAAAAGACCACTCTCGTCGGCATGCAGTCCACACAGCTCGAACAAAAGACGCAGCTCGACGGCCTGAAAGCGCAAAAGGAAGAGATCGCCGTCCAGCTCGAGTCGAACAAGTCCGAGCAGGAGCGCATCGAAGCGGAACAGCGCGACATTCAGGAATCCTCGATCAACGCGATCTACGCCCTGCAGCAGCAGATCAGCGAAGAGCGCAACAAGCAGGCCACGCAGAACCCGGGCAACGGCGGCGGCAATGGCGCTCCGGCACTGTCCGGCCCGTTCGCCTGGCCGGTGCCGAGCGGCGGCTGGGTGTCCTCGGAGTGGGGCAACCGCATCGACCCGTTCACCGGACAGCGCGCCGGCCATAACGGGCTCGACATCGCGGCGGCGACCGGCACCGATGTGGCGGCTGCCCAAGGCGGCATCGTGATCACGGCAGGCTGGGTCTCCGGCTTTGGCAACTGCATCATCATCGACCACGGCGGCGACCTCTGGACGCTGTACGGGCATCTGGTCAACGGCGGCGTGCTGGTCTCGGTCGGACAGGAAGTCGGCCAAGGCCAGATCATCGGCAAAGTCGGCTCCACGGGACGTTCGACCGGCCCGCACCTGCATTTTGGCGTCTATCAGAACGGTAAAGATATCGATCCGTATACGTATCTCTAATCCGCAGCATAAATCTACAATTTTTTGAACACCCTTCCCGATGCGGAGGGGTGTTGTACTATCATCGGGCGGATAGAGTATAATAAAATGAAGTTTTGCTTTTGTGAGACAAAGAGATAAAGGTGGTGCAGAAGACGATGTATATCCGAGGCCGCTACTTGGCTCTGGCGCTGATCGCAAGCATCGGGATCAGCAGCGGGGTGACCGCGCTGGTCACGAGCAACAACGGGACAAGCGCTCTTCCGGGCAGCTCGACTGCGACGCCGGAGTTTACCAAGCTGATGGACACTTACAATACGCTTCAGAAGTCGTATTACCAAGAAGCGAAAAGCGATACACTGCTCAACGGTGCGATCGAAGGCATGATCAAGTCGCTCGAAGACCCGTACTCCACCTACATGGCGCCACAAGAGGCGCAGCAGTTCCACGAAAACATCGAGTCTTCCTTCGAAGGCATCGGCGCGGAGATCCGCGAAGAGGAAGGCAAAATTGTCGTCGTCTCGCCGATCAAAGGCTCACCGGCTGAAAAGGCCGGCATCAAGCCAAACGATCGCATCCGCTCGGTCGACGGCAAATCGCTGGACGGCATGACCGCATCGGAAGCGGTGCTGCACATCCGCGGCAAAAAAGGCTCCAAGGCGGAGCTCGTCATCGAGCGTCCGGGCCAGCAAGGCGAACTGAACATTAGCTTGGTGCGCGATACGATTCCGCTGGAGACCGTCTACTCGGAGATGCTGCCGGAGCAGATGGGCAAGATCCAGATCACCAAAGTGTCGGAAACGACCTATACCGAATTTTCCAAAGCGCTGACCGATCTCAAGGCGCAAGGCATGAAAGGCCTGATCATCGACGTGCGTCAAAATCCGGGCGGGCTGCTCGACAAGACGGTGCAGATGGTCGACATGCTGCTGCCGGAAGGAAAGATGATCCTGCAGGTCGAGTACCGCGACGGCTCGAAAGACACCTACAAGTCGGACGCGAAAAAAGAAGACCTGCCGATCGTCGTGCTGATCGACGAAGGCACCGCATCGGCCGCCGAGATTCTGGCCGGCGCGTTAAAAGAGTCGGGCGACGTGCCGCTGATCGGCACCAAGTCGTTTGGCAAAGGCACCGTGCAGACCACCAAGTCGTTTGATGACGGCTCAGATATCAAATACACGATCGCCAAGTGGCTGACTCCGGACGGCAACTGGGTACACAAAAACGGCATCGAGCCGGATTACAAAGTTGAGCTGCCGGCCTACGCCTCCTTGACTGCGATCGACCCGGAGAAGGAAATGCGCCAGGAGCAGTTTTCCAACGAGGTTAAGTCAGCGCAGACGATGCTCGATGCCCTCGGCTTCAAGCCGGGCCGTCTCGACGGCTATTATGACGCCAAGACGACCGAGGCGGTCAAGGCGTTCCAGACGGCAAACAAGTTGGAAGCGACCGGCACGATCAAAGGCACGACGGCGATCAAGATGATGGAACAGCTGCAAGAGAAGCTGAAGAAAAATGACCTGCAACTGGAGATGGCGGAGCGCGTCCTCCGTAAAATGATTCCATAAGGGATTGGAGCAGGAGAGCAGGCGAAACATGTCGAAGTATTGTACCCGAGGAGCATAAGGCTCTTCGGGTCTTTTTTTATTGGATATTATTGTTTTGACATGAGAACAAGGGGCGTGTGAGTGTGACTGAGCTATCCTTTTTGATCTCTGTTTTCTCCGGTCTGGCCAAAGTCGTGGCACATCCTCTTTTTTATGTAGCGTTACTGCTGGTGCTGATGCAATATTTGCGGCAAAACGGCATGGAGCGGCGGATGTTCGGCGTGCGCTGCACCTCGGTGTTCGAGCAGTTTCTGCGCTCGTTTTTGTTCGGCATCGGCGGCGGTGTGCTCGCCACGCTTTTGCTGACGGCGGTCGGCGCGGTCTTGTCGCCGGTCGATATGATCTATGTCTGGGTGGTCGCGCTCGTGCTGGCTCTGGTCAACGTGCGCTACGTCTGTTTTGCGTATGCGGGCGGACTGCTCTCCGTGGTCAGCCTGATCTTGCAGGCGCTGCCGGAGTTTGCGGGCGGTCCGGCGTGGCTGATGACCATCTATCAGGACCTGCGAGGCTTGCACATTCCGGAGCTGATGGCGCTGGTCGCCGTGCTGCACCTCGTCGAGGCGCTGCTCGTCCGCTTTCAAGGGGCGCAGGCGCCGATGCCTGTGTTTGTGGAAGGCAAGCGCGGGCGTTTGATCGGCGGGTTTATCCTGCAGAAGTTCTGGGTGATCCCGATGGGCGCGTTTGTCATCACCGGAACGGGCACAGGCGTTGCCGTGCCGGACTGGTGGCCGCTGATGTCGCTTGGCGTGATCGGGGCAGGGCTGACCATCGTGCCGGTGCCGGCGATCCTCGGTTTTTCCGGTGCGGCTTTGACCAAGACGCCGCGTCAGACCTCGCTGCGCACAGCGAACTATCTGCTCGTCTACAGCGTGATACTGCTCGGACTGGCGATTGGCAGTTCGTATTTTGCCCCGCTGCTGTGGCTGACGGCGCTGTTCTGCACGATCGCGCATGAGCTGTTGATTCTGTGGGAAGTGCGTGAGGAGCAGAGCGGGCAGCCGCTGTATGTGCGCCCGCTGCAAGGGTTGAAAATTCTCTCTGTGCTGCCGAAATCGCCGGCGGAGGAGATCGGGCTGTTGTCGGGGGAGACGATCGTCAAAGTCAACGGCATGCCGGTCAACTCGCCGTATGAACTGCATTTTGCAATCAATCAGAATCCGGCGTATGCCAAACTTGAAGTGCTCACCCCGGAAGGTGAGCCGAGATTTGCGTCAACGCCGATCTATATGGGGGATCATCACCAACTAGGCATCATCCTCGTCCCGGACGATCACGCCCGCCAGTATGTGCGGCTGGGCTCGATCTCGCCGTGGCGATGGCTGTGGGGGCGCTTGGTTGGCGGGGGGAAACAGGCACCATCTTCATACCACTAAAAACATCGAACACGTAGAAGAGTTCTGGGAGGAAACGAAACATGGATATCACAACGGTCATTGGCTTATTGCTGGGGTTGGTGGCGCTTGGAGGCGGTTTCGTACTCGAAGGCGGCCACTTGACGGCGCTGCTCTCCCCAACGGCAGCGATCATCGTTTTCGGCGGCACGTTTGGCGCGGTGGCGCTGGGCACCCCGATGGAAGAGCTGAAGAAGCTCCCGCAAGTCTTGAAAGTCGCCTTTACCTTCAAGCCGAAAGATCCGATGGAAACGATCGACGAGCTGGTCTCGCTGGCGACGACCGCACGCCGTGAAGGGATCTTGGCGCTGGAAGAACGCATTGAAACCTACGATGATGAATTTTTCAAAAATGGCGTCCGCCTCGTCGTCGACGGCGTAGACCCGGATCTGGTGCGCAGCATTTTGGAAACGGAACTGTCCTTCATCGAGTCCCGTCACGAAAAAGCGGTGCAGCCGCTGGACCAAGCGGGCGGTTTTGCTCCGACGATGGGGATTATCGGTACCGTAATGGGTCTGGTGCACGTGCTGGGGAGTTTGTCTGACGTCGCCAACCTCGGGCCGCAGATCGCAACCGCGTTTATCGCGACGCTGTACGGCGTGGCATCGGCAAACGTCATCTACCTGCCGATGGCAACCAAGCTGAAGAACCGCACCAAGCAGGAAGTGTTGATCCGCGAATTGATGATCGAAGGGATCTTGTCGATCCAAGCGGGTGAGAACCCGAACATCCTCGGTCAGAAGCTGAAGGCGTTCCTGGCGCCGAACTTGCGCGTACCGAAAGCGGAGGCAGGGGAAGCAAATGTCGAGACGGCGTAAGAAAGGGCATGGCGGTCATGAGAGCCATGAGCGCTGGCTGATCACCTATGCGGACTTGATCACGCTTCTGATGATTTTCTTCGTGGTCATGTACGCGATGTCGTCGATCGACCAGTCTAAATTTGACTCCTTGTCGGTGTCGATGAACAAGGCGCTCAACCCGAACAACAAGGTGCAGATCGATTCGATGGGCAACACAGGCATTATTTCGAAAACGACCAAAGAAGGCGAGAAAGACGCCAAGGATGACAAGACGCAGCTCGGCGCGACCGAGGCGGAGAAGGAACAGCAGCGCCTCGACGATCTGAAAGCAAAAGTCGAGAAGTTCATCCACGACAACAACCTCGCCGGCCAGATCAACGTGATCGACACCGAGCGCGGCGTGCAGATCACGTTGAACGACACGGCGTTGTTCGAGTCGGGCAGCGCCACTTTGAAAGTGGAAGCGCAGCGCATCTTGGGCGGCATGGCGCCGTTCTTGCAGATCGTGCCGAACGAGATCGCGGTGGAAGGGCATACGGACAACGTGCCGATCAACAACGCCCGCTTCCCGTCGAACTGGGAGCTGTCGGCGACGCGCGCGATCAACGTGTTGCATGACATCGAAAGCAAAGGCGTTCCGGCGAAGCGGCTGCATGCGGTCGGCTATGCGGACACGATGCCGCTGGGTCCAAACGACACGGCGAAGAACCGTTCGTCCAACCGCCGCGTCAACCTGATCGTGCTTCGCGAGCACAAGGCGGAGTCGATCTCGCCGATCGACAAAGAGCATGTGATTCAACCATAAGGGGTAAGGGCAAGATCGCCAGATCTTGCCTTTTTTATTTGCATGTTGTTGTATAATGGAGAGTGGAAGGGGTGCAACGATATGGAGTTTGTAAGAGAACAGCGCAATTTTGAACTGGTTTCTGAATATAAACCGCAAGGCGATCAACCGCAGGCGATTGAGCAGTTGGTCGAAGGACTTGAGCAAGGCGAACGGCACCAGACGCTGCTTGGCGTCACCGGCTCCGGCAAGACGTTCACGATGGCGAACGTCATTGCCAAAGTGAACAAGCCCACCCTGATCATCGCGCACAACAAAACGCTGGCTGCTCAGTTGGCGGCCGAGTTTAAGGAGTTTTTCCCGAACAACGCGGTGGAGTATTTTGTATCCTACTATGACTACTATCAGCCGGAAGCGTACATCCCGTCTTCCGATACTTTTATTGAAAAAGATGCGAAGATCAACGACGAGATCGAAAAACTGCGCCACTCCGCGACGTCTTCTTTGATTGAGCGCAGCGACGTGGTGGTCGTAGCGTCGGTGTCTTCGATCTACGGGTTGGGTTCGCCGACCGAGTACAGCAAGTTCGTCATGTCCCTGCGCGTCGGGATGGAGAAAGCGCGCGATGAAGTGTTGCGCCGCCTGATCGACATGCAGTATGAGCGCAATGACATCAACTTCATCCGCGGGACGTTCCGCGTGCGCGGCGACGTGGTGGAGATCTTCCCGGTGCAGCGTTCGGAGCAGGCGGTGCGGGTGGAGTTCTTTGGCGATGAGATCGACCGGATCACCGAAGTCGATGTGGTGACCGGCGAGATCGTCGGCACGCGTTCGCATGTGGCGATTTACCCGGCGTCGCACTTTGTGACCTCGGGCGACAAGATGCAGGATGCGATCAAAAGCATCCGCGAAGAGCTGGAAGAGCGTCTCAAGGAGCTGCGCGACAACGGCAAGCTCTTGGAAGCGCAGCGTTTGGAGCAGCGCACCAACTATGACTTGGAGATGATGGCGGAGATCGGGTTCTGCTCGGGGATTGAGAACTACTCCCTGCACATGGAAGGCCGTCCGCGAGGCAGCAAGCCAAGCACGTTGTTCGATTACTTCCCGGACGACTTTTTGCTGGTCATCGACGAGGCGCACGTGACGATCCCGCAGATCAACGGGATGTTCAACGGCGACCAGGCGCGCAAAAACGTCCTCGTCGATCACGGCTTCCGCTTACCGTCGGCGAAAGACAACCGCCCGATGAAATTTGACGAGTTCGAGCAGAGCTTCAAGCAGGCGGTCTACGTCACGGCAACGCCGGGCAACTATGAGCAGGAGCACAGCACCCGTGTCGTGGAGCAGATCATCCGCCCGACCGGTCTCCTGGACCCGGTGATCGATGTGCGTCCGATCAAAGGGCAGATCGACGACCTGGTCGGCGAGATCAACCAGCGCATCGCGAAAGACGAGCGCGTGCTGGTGACAACGCTGACCAAGAAGATGTCGGAAGATCTGACCGACTACTTCAAAGACTTGGGGATTAAAGTGCGCTACTTGCACTCCGATATCAAGGCGCTGGAGCGGATGGTTATCTTGCGTGACCTGCGGATCGGGGCGTTTGACGTGCTGATCGGGATCAACCTGCTTCGCGAAGGCTTGGACTTGCCGGAAGTGTCGCTCGTTGCGATCCTCGATGCGGACAAGGAAGGGTTCCTCCGCGCCGAGCGTTCGCTGATCCAGACGATCGGTCGTGCCGCGCGAAATGCGGGCGGGCAGGTTATTATGTACGCCGACAAGATCACCAAGTCGATGGACATCGCGATCAAAGAGACGGAGCGCCGCCGCAAGATCCAGATCGAGTACAACGAAATTCACGGCATCACCCCGCAAACGATCAACAAAAAAGTCCGCGACGTCATCGAAGCGGTCAAATCGACCGACCCGAAAGCAGCCCTCAAAGTCGAAAAGGGCCTCGAGAAGATGTCGAAGAAAGACAAAGACCAGTTGATCGCCAAGCTCGAGCAAGAGATGCGAGAAGCGGCGAAGGCGCTGCAGTTTGAAAGAGCTGCGGAGTTGAGAGATATTATTTTGGAGTTGAAAGCGTCGTAGGGAAACCTGCGATGCTTTTTTTTGAATAGCGGGTGGGCAGTGTTCAGCAGGATCAGATATACTCGTGCCAAATCTGTGGCGAGCGGAGGTGGAAATACGTGTTGAAGCAAAATGAATCTTATGAGCGCCACGAAGAGTATTTACAATGCGTCGAGCAATCGCTCATTCGGGACTATCTGATTTCGGACGAAGATGCGCAGTGTATGGTGAGGCACTCTTGGTTTTTGGAATCGATTCGGAAGAATGCGGAATATATCAAGCATCACCGCCCGGAGTATTGGGCTTCGGAGTTGTATCGGGATTATCAGTTGATTCGCGCATAGGGACACCTCGGACAGCAGATGCTGGCGGGGTGTTTTTTCGCTGTCGAATGGTTGTGAATGACCACCTCTATGCAGAATATGTATCTAATAAAGGAAAATTAGGATAAAATGCACCTATAAAGATTTGATAGTGACACGGGGTGTTGAGGGAGGGCGTTTGATTTGATCACAAAAATTTATCTTGATAATTTTAAGAGTTTTGTCAAAGTCGCAATAAAATTGGGTCCTTTGACTTCTTTTATCGGTACAAACGCCAGCGGGAAAAGCAATATCAAGGATGCGCTTCGAATTCTGCACGGTATTTCCAGAGGGTTTACATTGGCGGAGGCGATCGGCGAGAAATATGGCGAAGGCGGAGTGCCGCTTTGGAAAGGAATTCGCGGCGGTTCCCGAGAGATGATCTTTAGTGGAAACGGCGCAAAGGAATGTCGTATTGGTATTGAATTCCGGGCGCTTTCAATGCCGAAGTTGGGCAGTGGGTTACAAAGCAAGGAATTCTCAGGCGTATACTGGCTGACTATCGCTCTTGATCATGAAAAAGCAAATGCTCCGAAGGTACTCTCGGAAGGCTTACGGATACATGGATACGACTCCAAAAGAGGATACGTACTCTTTCGTAGCAGAACAGAAAATAAAGTTAAAGTAGGAGAGCCTCATCAGCTGAGTAGTACACATAAAAAGTACGCGTTTCGAAATGACATCCCGGCACTTACACAACTTGTAGATCATGCTTCTATTTCTGAAGAAGTAAAAGCATATGTATATGGCCTGATCTATTTGTTGAGAAAGATGAGATTTTTAGATGTCTCCCCCGAAGCAATGCGGCAACCATCGTTGCCAGGACAGATCAAGTTAAGTGACCGCGGTGAGAATTTGTCGTCCGTTCTGCAAGCAATTTGCTTTGATGAAGACAGGAAGAAACTGCTCTTAAAATGGTTGAGGGAACTGTCTCCACAAGAAGTGGTGGATTTTGAGTTTTCCGAGGATACGCAAGGGAAAGTCGTATTTCATTTGGTTGAATCCAATGGCAGAAAGACGTCCGCCTACAGCGCTTCTGATGGCACTTTACGCTTTTTGGCAACCGTTGTTGCGCTGCTTAGTCCAGAATCTGCGATGTTCTATTTTCTTGAAGAAATTGAAAATGGGATTCATCCCTCCAGATTGCATCTTCTTGTGCGGCTTATGGAACAACGAGCAGCAAACTCCGAGATCCAACTCGTATTAACCTCGCATTCACCGTTTATGTTGGATTTTCTTAGTGAACAGTCGCTCCAGAACCTTTCGATTATCTACAGATTACCTGCCAGGGCATTTTCTGAGGTCAAATCTGTTGTCGACATCCCCGACTTTGATGAGCTGCACAAAAACAAAAACGTCTCTGAGATGCATCTTTCCAATTGGTTTGAAAACATTTTGGAGTTCATGGACGAGGAGTGACGACATGAGTTTTAAAGTGCTGGTAATCACGGAGGACTATGTTTACGATCAACATATTGTTCAGCCTATCGTGCGAAAGATTTGCGAAGAAGCGGGAAAGCCAAACGCAAAGGTTATCGTCTGTACAAATCCAAGGTTTCGCGGATTTGAAGACTGCACGAAAATTGATCGGTTGAAAGAAGAGGTCATTGAAATGTATAAGATGGTTGACCTGTTCTTGTTGTTGGTCGACCGGGATGCGAATGAATATAGACACGAGAAACTAGCGGGGATCGAGGCACAGTTAAAGCTTTCCTTACGATCAAATCAGAGTTTTATTACTGAAAATGCACATCAAGAAATTGAGGTATGGGCGTTGGCCGGCTTGGATTTGCCGAAAGGTTGGAGTTGGGCTGAGATTCGCAGCGAGCGAGACCCCAAGGAGAAATATTTCTACAAAGTCTCGAAAGAAATTGCTTATTTGATGATCCGGATCAAGGACGGGCTGAATTGATGAATGTTTCGATGAAACAGTGGGCAAGAATCAAGCAACGCTGCCCTGAAGACATCGGGCGATTGATGAATCGGGTACAAACAGAGTGCGTACTTACTGTGTAATATGATAGGGCACCTCGAACAGCAAATGCTGACGAGGTGTTTTTTCGTGTGGAGGCAGGGCAATACTGGGGGTCATCTGTTGAAAAAGGACGGGTGATCAGCATGCGCAGGATTGTGGAAGAGTTGGAAGTACGGGGCGGCACACCGCTTTGGCTGCAACCTCAGGTCGCGCTTGGCTTGGCTGTGGCGGCGCTGGTGTGGGTGGTGGTGCGGTGCGCGTGGGTGAGTGATGACGCGTATATTACGTTTCGGACGGTCGATAATTTGCTGCACGGGTACGGGCTGACGTGGAACGTCGGGGAGCGGGTGCAGGCGTATACGCATCCGCTGTGGATGTTTTTGATGGCGGTGCTGGCGGGGGTGACGGGGGAAGTGTTTTTAACCAGTATCGGGCTGTCGGTCGCGGTGACGCTTTTGAGCTTGTGGGTGCTGGCGCGGAAGGTGGCGCTGAACTTGTGGACGGCTGCGGCGGCGGTTGGGATGCTGGCGCTGTCGAAGGCGTTTGTCGACTACTCGACTTCGGGGTTGGAGAATCCGCTGACACACCTCCTGCTTGCCGTGTTTTTCTTGCTGCTGATCAAAGAGCGCGGGCTGCTCTGGCTGGCTCTGTGCACGGCACTCCTCATGGTGAATCGGATGGACACGGTGCTGCTCGTCGCTCCAGCACTTGCCGTGGCGTTTTGGCGGGAAAAAGGGGGCTGGGCGCGAAAAACGGGGCTTGTCGCGGCCGGACTGCTGCCGTTTTGGCTGTGGGAAGGGTTTTCGGCGGTGTACTACGGGTTTCTCGTGCCAAACACGGCGTTTGCCAAGCTCGGGACGGGCATCGGGGCGTGGGAGTCGGCACAGCACGGGCTGTTCTACCTGCTGAACTCGCTGCGCCTCGATCCGCTGACGCTGGTGCTGATCTGCTGCGGAGCGCTGCTCGGCCTGCGTTCGCGGGATTGGCGAAAAGCGGCGCTGGCCGCCGGGGCCGTGCTGTATGTCGCTTATGTGGTCAAGATCGGCGGGGACTTTATGAGCGGGCGGTTCTTGACCGCGCCGCTGCTGGTGGCGGTGATGCTCCTCGCCACGTTTCCACTGCCCAAGCGGCTGTTAGCAGCCGCACTGCTGCTTGGGGTGACGTCGCCTTACGCGCCGCTGTGGAGCGGAGCCGATTACGGGCTGCAGCGCGCCGATGTGATCGACCGGCACGGGATCGCCGATGAGCGGGCGTTTTACTATTCGCACGCCGGGCTGCTCCGCGTGCGGGAGCCGGACCACCCGTGGGCGGAGGAAGGCAAGCGGGCTTCAACAAGCGGCTACCCGGTGCAGGTGAAAGCGACGGTTGGCTACTACGGCTATTATGCCGGGCCGGGCGTGCAGATCATCGACCCGTTTGCGCTGGGCGATCCGCTGCTGGCGCGCCTGCCGTTCTTCTACAAAGCGGACTGGCGGGTCGGACATTTTGAGCGCGTGCTGCCACGCGGATATGCCGAGACGTTACGAACCGGCGAAAACCGTTTGGCAGACAAAAATCTGGCTCGGTATTATGACAAGCTCGCCTTGATCACGCGCGGGGACTTGTTGTCCCAAGAACGCTTGGCGGCGGTCTGGGAGATGAACCGCGGCGCGTATGAGCACTGGATTGATCAAGAGGCGTACAAAACCGGGGCAGCGATTGGTGTAAAGAGAAGGTAAAGATTTGCGTTAAGTTCTTAATTAATATGTAGTAATTTGTCGTTTTTGCAAATAGTTAAAAACACTACTAGTCAGAAAATGGGTGATAAGCTATAATTAAGACATCAAATCGTAATCCTATCTAACCGAGGTGGCTTTTTATGAAAAAAGTGATCATCCGTGGCGGCAGCATCTGTGGTTAGTTTCATATCTGGTTCGTTCCTAGCAGAGGATCTGAAGATCGCGACCCCGGCCATTTCATTGGCCGGGGTTTTGATTTTTCGTGTAGTCCGTTGCTTTTTTGACGAAACTGGTTCAATATAGGAGTTAGAGAATGTTTGTTCGTATTCAGAGCGGAAAAGGGGAAGGAAATGGCACAGGAACACATCGTCGTCAAAGGTGCGCGCGCGCACAATTTGAAAAATATTGATGTGACGATTCCACGCGACAAGTTTGTGGTCTTGACCGGTCTGTCCGGGTCGGGGAAATCGTCTTTGGCATTCGATACGATCTATGCGGAAGGTCAGCGCCGCTACGTGGAATCGCTTTCCGCGTATGCGCGTCAATTTCTTGGGCAGATGGACAAGCCGGATGTCGACTCGATCGACGGGCTGTCTCCGGCGATCTCCATCGACCAGAAGACCACGTCGCGCAACCCGCGCTCCACAGTCGGCACCGTGACGGAGATCTACGACTATCTCCGCCTGCTGTTCGCCCGCATCGGGCGGCCGCACTGTCCCAACCACCCAAACATCGAGATCACCTCCCAGACGGTGGAACAGATGGTCGACCGGATTTTGGAGCTGCCGGAACGCACGCGGATTCAAATCTACGCGCCGCTGATCAAAGGGCGCAAAGGCGAGCATACCAAGGTCTTCGAAGACGTTTCCAAGCAGGGCTTTGTCCGTGTCCGCGTCGACGGAGAGCTGCGCGAGCTGTCTGAGGAGATCAAGCTGGAGAAGAACAAAAAGCACACGATCGAGGTCGTCGTCGACCGCATCGTGATCAAAGATGACATCCAGACCCGCCTCGCCGACTCGCTGGAAACGGCGCTCAAGCTGGCGGAAGGCACGGTGATCGTCGGCATCGTCGACGGGGAAGAGATGCTGTTTTCCTCCAGTTTGTCGTGCCCGGAATGCGGATTCTCGGTGACCGAACTGGCGCCGCGGATGTTTTCGTTCAACTCGCCGTTTGGCGCCTGTGAGACCTGCGCGGGCCTCGGCACCAACATGGAGATCGACCCGGACCTCGTGGTGCCGGACTGGTCGAAGTCGCTCGCCGAAGACGCGATCGAGCCGTGGCAGGGCCGCACATCCAACTACTACCCGCAGCTTTTGGAAGCGGCGGCGAACTATTATGAGGTCGACAACAAGCTGCCTTTGCGCGACGTGCCGGAGGAGAAGCTGAAGAAGATCTTGTACGGCAGCCAAGGCGACAAGATCAAGTTCAAATATGAAAATGATTTCGGCCAGTCGAAGATCGCCGAGCTGGAGTTTGAAGGGGTCATCCCGAACCTGGAGCGCCGCTATAAAGAGACGGTGTCCGACTATGTGCGCGAGTTTATCGAAGAGTACATGAGCGCCAAGCCGTGCCCGGCCTGCAAAGGCAAGCGTCTGCGTCCGGAGAGCCTCGCGGTCACCATCGGCGGGGAGAACATCTCGCATGTGACCGGGCTGTCGGTCAATGATGCGTTGAGCTATTTCAACAGCCTGTCCCTGTCGGAGAAAGAGATGACGATCGCCCGCCTGATCTTGCGGGAGATCGAGTCGCGCCTCGGCTTCCTGCGCGACGTCGGGCTGGATTACCTCAACCTGTCGCGCGCGGCCGGCACGCTGTCCGGCGGCGAAGCGCAGCGGATTCGCCTGGCGACACAGATCGGGTCGTCCCTGATGGGCGTCCTGTACATTCTGGACGAGCCGTCGATCGGGCTGCATCAGCGCGACAATGAGCGGCTGATCAACACGCTGGTGCACATGCGCAACCTCGGGAACACGCTGATCGTTGTCGAGCATGATGAAGACACGATGCTGGCCTGCGACTACATCATCGACATCGGGCCGGGTGCCGGCGTGCACGGCGGGACGATCGTCTCGCAAGGGACGCCGCAGGAGGTCATGGCCGATGAAGCGTCGATGACCGGGGCCTACCTGAGCGGGCGGAAGTTCATTCCGGTGCCGGAAGAGCGCCGCAAGCCGGGCGACAAGTGGGTCAAGGTGGTCGGAGCGAAGGAGAACAATTTGAAAAACATCTCCGCCAAGTTCCCGATCGGCTTGTTCACTTGTGTAACGGGCGTGTCGGGGTCGGGCAAGTCGACGCTGGTCAATGAGATCTTGAAAAAGTCGCTGGCGATGCACCTGAACGGGGCGAAGTCCAAGCCGGGTGCGCACAAGACGATCGAAGGGCTGGATTATCTCGACAAGATCATCGACATCGACCAGTCGCCGATCGGCCGGACGCCGCGCTCCAATCCGGCGACGTATACGGGCGTTTTTGACGACATTCGCGACGTGTTTGCCACGACGAATGAAGCGAAGATGCGCGGCTACAAGAAAGGCCGGTTCTCGTTTAACGTCAAAGGCGGGCGCTGTGAAGCGTGCAAAGGCGACGGGATCATCAAGATCGAGATGCACTTCTTACCGGACGTGTATGTGCCGTGCGAGATCTGCAAAGGCAAGCGATACAATCGTGAAACTTTGGAAGTCAAATACAAAGGCAAAAGCATTGCCGACGTGTTAAATATGACGGTGGAGGACGCCGTTGAATTTTTCAAAAACGTGCCGAAGATCGCGCGCAAGATGCAGACTTTGCTGGATGTGGGGCTCGGGTATGTCCGTTTGGGACAGCCGGCGACCACGCTGTCCGGCGGGGAAGCGCAGCGGGTGAAACTGGCTTCTGAATTACATCGCCGCAGCACAGGGCGTACCATGTACATTTTGGATGAACCGACCACCGGTCTCCATACGGCCGATATCGACCGTCTGCTGACCGTTTTGCAGCGTTTGGTGGAGAGCGGGGAATCGGTTGTGGTGATTGAGCATAACCTTGATGTGATCAAGACGGCCGACTACCTTGTCGACCTCGGCCCCGAAGGCGGCGACAAAGGCGGCACGATCGTCGGCTCCGGCACGCCGGAGCAGATCGCCAAGATTGCCGAGTCCTGGACCGGCAAGTTCCTCGGCCCGATCCTCGAACGCGACAAAGCCCGCGCCAAAGTTGCGGTGAAGTCGTAAGCACAACAAAAAGCAGGCTTTTTAGGAAGCCTGCTTTTTGAACTTCTGGAATCGGGATAACGCGTGCTGCTCCGTCTGATGTTTCCGCTCGGCTCGGAGCGTCGCAGTGTAAATCAGGTACAGCACCAGCCCGCCCAGCGACAGAGCCGCATTTTGCAGGAAAAAGCGGGTCTGGTCGCCGGAGGACAGCGTGAACCACTCAACGAGCAGGGCGGCCGGGAAGCCGAGGTACCAACGCCCGGAGAGCAGGCAGAGCAGCAGCGCGGGCAGAACGGTGGTGGCGAACAGCGGGACGGCGTCGGGCACAGGGAGCAGGGTCCAGAGCGGGACGCGGGTGTAGAGCAGGTACAGGGCGAAAGCGGTGACGATCGTGACGGCGAAGCGGTGCAGGTCGGTGTAGAAATGCTGCCGCTCCCGGAAACGCTTCAAGTTGCGGCCATGTTTGGCCAAACTGTACAGCACCGCCCCGACCAACAGCGCGGCGCCAGTGATTAGCAGCAGGATCAAGAGTTTCTCTGCCATGTTCCGTTGACACCTCATTATTCGAAAAGTAGTATTAATGATGTAAAATGAACTGGTGCTTGCGTTTTGCCTTCTGCTTTAGTAGCATGTTTGTTGTAAAGAAACGTACGATCGGAAGATAAGGAGTTTGTCGATGGGAAATTGGAAGCATGAGCATTTATCGCAAGAGTTTGTGCGCTATATTGATCAAGGCGTGGTCGAGCTTTCGAAGCGGCTCCATGAAGAGCCGGCGCTTCGATCGCAGTTGGAATCGGTGATCCAGGAACAGCTGTCCCGCTCCCAGATGGAAGCGCACGACATCGAGCAAGGGCTTTCGATTTTGACCGGTCCGCACATTGCCCAGGCGGTGGTTGCTTCGCTGCGCCTCCTCGACACGCATGAAGAGATCGAAGAGCTGTTAGAAGCAGGCTATGACGAGCAGGCCGTGCACTTTCTGCGCTATCTGGTCGCCCGCTACGGCCCGGTCTTTAAAGCGTTCCGCCGCCGCGTGCATTATCCGCTCGGCTGGCACAAGTGCTCGTTTGCCGTGACCAAGCCGGAATACGGCGGTCCTTATCTGAACATGAAAGTGCTGCGCAACGACGACACCCCGCTCGTCCTTGAAGATGATACAGAATCGATGGTCCGCCTGATCAACCTGATGCTCGGCGCGTTGGAGTTGGTCAAAGACCATGACTCGCTCGCCGAGGAGACGCTCACCGAATTTGCTGAGCGCACGCAAAAGCTGATCAATTCGGCCATCGAACGCACGATGGGCGGTACCAACGGTACGGAACACTAAGCCTTTGTTGAACAGTCTATGACTCTCGCAGACCAGACATGCCGGTTTGCGAGGAAAAAGGAGCGGATTCTTCCGCTCCTTTTGTTTTTGAACAAAACAAGATATGATACCTGTAAAAGCATGTCCACACGGACGATGGAGGGACTACATACGATGAAGATTCTCGTGACGGGCGGGGCCGGGTTTGCCGGTTCGCACATCGTCGACACATTCATTGCGGCCGGACATGATGTCGTGGTGGTGGACAATCTGTTCACCGGCTCCAAAGACAATCTCAATCCCCAAGCCAAGTTTTATGAAATGGACATCAACGACCCGAAGCTGCACGACATGATCGAAGCGGAAGGGATTCAGGCGATCTCGCACCAAGCGGCGCAGATCAAAGTGCCCCTGTCGATCAAAGACCCGGCGATCGACGCGCAGATCAACATCATGGGCACGATCCACGTCCTCGAAGCGGCGCGCAAGTACGGGCTGAAGATCATCTTCGCCGCCTCGGCTGCCGAATACGGCACGCCGCAATACCTGCCGCTCGATGAGCAGCACCCGCTCAACCCGCTGTCGTTCTACGGCTTGAGCAAAAAAGTAGATGAAGACTACATCCGCATGTACGGGGAACTGTACGGCGTCAACTATACGATCCTCCGCTACGCCAACATTTACGGCCCGCGCCAGGGGCGCTTTGGCGAAGGCGGCGTGATCTCGATCTTCCTCGAACAGATGGTCAAAGGCCAGCCGGTCAACATCGAAGGCGACGGCGGCGCGACCCGCGATTACATCTATATCGGCGATGTCGCCGAGGCCAACCTGATCGCGTTGACCTCCGACAAAAACCTCACCGTCAACATCTCGACGGCGACCAAAGTGTCGGTCAACGAACTGTACCAGACGATGAAAGAGCTGACCGGCTATCCGCTCGACGCCACACATGGCCCGGCGCGGGTCGGCGACATCTATCACAGCACGATGAGCAACGATTTGGCGGTCGCCGAGCTGGGCTGGAAGCCGCAGACCTTGCTGCGCGACGGTTTAGCCAAAACGATCGACTGGGGCCGCACCGCCTACGGGACATCGCAATGATGCCCAAGACGATCTCCACCGCCGAGCTGCGTCGCGACTTTGAGCTGGAGCTGATCAATGAAGAAGCCGACATGAGCCGCCTGACTGCCGTTTCGGACATCAACCGTCCGGGGCTCGCCCTGGCCGGCTTTTTCACCTATCATCCGGCGGAGCGCGTGCAGGTGATGGGGCGCACCGAGGTGACGTTTTTTGAAGGGATGAGCGAGGCGCAGCAGCGGGAGCGCGCCGACCTGCTCTGCTCGTATGAGCAGACCCCGTGCGTGATCCTCGCCCGCGACATGGAGGTGCCGACGACGCTGATCGACGCCGCGAAAAAGTACCGCCTGCCGATCCTGCGCACCTCGCTGTCGACGACGAAGCTGACCGGTCGCCTGCAGTCCTATCTCGACAAAAAGCTGGCCAAGGAGACGCTGCTGCACGGCGTGCTGGTCGATGTGTACGGCATCGGCATCCTGATCACCGGCACGAGCGGCATCGGGAAAAGCGAAACGGCGCTCGAACTGGTCAAGCGCGGGCATCGCCTCGTCGCCGATGACGCGGTGGAGATCCGCAACATCGCCGACACGCAGCTGGAAGGCACGTCGCCGGAGATGCTGCGCCACCTGATCGAAATCCGCGGCCTCGGCGTGCTGAACGTGATGACCTTGTTTGGCGCAGGGGCGATCCGCACGCACAAAGATCTCGAGCTGGTGATCAAGCTGACGATGTGGGAAGACAATGTCGCTTATGACCGGCTGGGGCTCGATGAAGAAACGATCAAAATCCTCGATGTCGACGTTCCCTTGTTGACGCTGCCCGTAAGACCTGGTCGTAACTTGGCGGTAATTCTCGAAGTGGCGGCGATGAACCAGCGCCTGAAACGGATGGGCCACAATGCCGCGCGAGACCTGTCAGAAAAGATGTTGAAAAGCATGAACCCGGAGAGTTTCCTCGACTGAGGAGACTCTTTTTATTTTTGTGAGCAGGTCACAAATTTTACTTTTTTCGAGATTTTGGAAGGAACGTGTTGGAATTTGTCGAATACAAACTATCGGATTTTATAACTGTTAATGTCCGTCTAAAACCATGGGTAATTGCGAACTTCAGTTCGCATTTTTGGGTGAGTGTGATGGTGCGTTACTTGGGAGGGATATCATGGGTAAGCTGACAGAGAGAATCAACGACCGCGGTCGTACAGTTGTGGCTGGCAGCATTACAGGAGTAAGAAACTACATCAAGAACATCAATTGGGAACAGGTTAAGGCAAATTGCATTGCGGAGGTCAAAGGCACGTTCCATCTTCGCAATTCGATGGCAGCTCTGGCAGTCTTGTTGCTGACTTCGGTCGGTGTATATACATTTTCGGAAAAAGTAGCCGCTACGGAACATGTTTATCGCGTGTACATAGACGGTCAGTATTATGGTGTGGTCGAGGATAAGTCGTCGATCGAAACGACGATTGAATCGCTCGGCAGCGAGATGAAGGCGGACGTGAGGTTCCAGCCGGTCAATCAGCATGTCAAAGTAACCAATGAAATCTATGTGGCCGATGCGATCGTCGAATCGACTAAGGAATACGCGGAGCTGACCGTCGTTCGCGTCAACGGGCGCGACGTGGTCACCGTGCAGGACGAAGAGACGGCACAGAAGCTGATCGAGCAGCTGAAGTCGCAATACGTCAAGCCGGATGAGAACGCGGAGGTTACGCTGGCTGAAAACGTCGATTTTATCAAGGTCAAAACAGAAGTGCAAAAGGTCACCCCGTTTGACGCGGCGTTCAAGCTGATCACAGACGGCGTCAACGAGCAGCGCAAATACGTCGTCTCGCGCGGCGATTCCCTCTGGGACATCGCGCTGAAGAACAAGATGACGGTGGATCAGCTGCATGATGCGAACCCGAACATCGCCAACATCGATGCGATCGGCGAAGGTCAGGAGATCAACCTCGTGGCGAAAAAACCGCTGATCTCGGTGCAGGCTGTGACGGAAGTAACGCGTGAGCTGACCAAGAACTACGAAGTCGAGTACAAAGAGGACGACTCGATGTACGAAGGCGAAGAAGAAGTCATCCAGGAAGGCGAGACCGGCAAGGTGAAGCAGGTGGTGAAAGTCACCAAGAAAAACGGGATCGTCATCAAGGAAGACTTGCTGAAGGAAGATGTGGTTTCCGAACCGGTGAAGGAAATTATCGCCAAGGGAACCAAGGAAAAGCCGACCTACGGCGCATACAGCGGTCCGGCGACTGCGGTTGGCGGCGGCGGTTGGGCGTATCCGGTCGGCGGCGGTTATGTGTCGTCCTACTACGGTGAAAACCGCGGCGGCCGTCCGCACCTCGCGATCGACATCGCAGCAGGCACCGGCACGGCGGTCTACGCTTCGAACTCCGGCACAGTCATCTGGGTCGGCGATGCGGGCGACGGGTACGGCAACTGCATCCGCATCTCGCATGGCAACGGCGTGGAGACGCTGTATGGACATCTGAGCTCGATGTCCGTCTCGCCGGGCCAGGCGGTCGGCAAAGGCGAATACATCGGCGGCGTCGGTTCCACCGGCTGGTCGACAGGCGCACACTTGCATTATGAAGTGCGCATCGGCGGCGCGCAGGTCAACCCGGCTCCATACATGTAAGAGCATGTGTTTTGAGAGGTCCGTGCAAGTCGCGGGCCTCTTTATGCTATAATTGAACAATGAGTTTTGATGGAGGTGAGGGTGTTGCAAGGCGTTTTGTATCGTGGCTGGCAGGCTGGTCTTCGGACTACGTGGATTTTAGGGAAAGTGATTGTGCCGATCACGCTGATCGTTTCGCTGCTCAAGCATACGCCCGTCATCGAATGGATCGTAGATTTGTTTGCGCCTTTGATGGGGCTGGTCGGTCTGCCGGGTGAAGCGGCGATCGTGCTGGCGCTTGGCTTTATTTTGAACTTATACGCGGCGATTGGAGCGATGTTTTCACTGGCTCTGACTTCGCCGGAAATTTTAATTCTTTGCGTGATGCTGTCCTTTTGCCACAACCTGTTCGTGGAGACGGCCGTGGCGAAGCGCCTCGGCCTGAACACGCTGGTCGTCGTCGCCGTGCGGATGGGCATGGCGTTTCTAGGCGGGGCGGCGCTGCATGTGGCGCTTGGCAATCAGGTCGGAACGGTGGCCGGAACGTATACGCATCTCGCCTATCTGTGGGAGATGCCGGTGCTGACCTTGGTTGGCGAAGTGGGTTGGACGATGTTTAAAGCGGTCGGGCAGTTGGCGTTGATCGTCATCCCGCTGATGATGATGATACAGGTGCTCAAGGAGCGCAAGACGCTCGACCGGCTGGCCGGCAAGATGACCCCGCTGATGCGGGTGCTGGGCCTGTCGGAAAATGCGGCGATCCCGATGCTGGCGGGCATTTGGTTTGGCCTTGCTTATGGTGCGGGCGTGATCTTGGAAGCTTCGCGGGAGAAGCCGATGCAAAAACGCGAGCTGTACCTGCTGATGGTCTTCCTCGTGCTCTGTCACGCCGTTGTGGAAGACACGCTGATCTTCCTGCCGCTGGGCGTCAACGGCTGGTATCTGCTGGCGATCCGTCTGCTGGCAGCGCTGGTGGTGACGTTCCTGCTCGCCCGCATCTGGCGCGCCAAGAAGCAGCAGGCCGCCAATATCGAAAGCAGCAGCATCACATCGTAGCTGGAACCGAGTGGCTTGTACGGAGCAAGGGAGGAACTTGAGATGAACTACCGCTATGTCCTGTTTGATTTGGACGGAACGCTGCTCGATACGAATGAATTGATTCTGCGCTCGTTTGAACACGCGCTCGACCTGCACGTGCCGGGGCAATATACCCGCGCCGACGTACTGCCGCATATGGGCGAACCGCTGGTCGACCAGATGGAGCGCTTTGTGCCGGGCCGCTCGCAGGAACTGGTCGCGACATACCGCAAGTTTAATATTGAACAGCATGATGAGCTCGTCACCGAGTTCCCGCAGGTCCAAGACGTGCTGGGACGCCTGCACAAAGCCGGGGTGAAGATGGCGATCGTGACCTCGAAAATGCGTCTGACCGCCCGGATGGGCTGGGACCTGGTCGGCATCGGGCCGTATTTTGACGCGTTTGTCACGGCGGACGACACCGAGAAGCACAAGCCGCATCCCGATCCGCTGCTCCTCGCGATGCAGCTGCTGGGAGCCGACCCGGCACAGACGCTGATGGTCGGAGACTCGCCGTATGACATCCTCGGCGGGCAGGCAGCCGGCGTGAAGACGGCCGGCGTGGCGTGGAGCCTGCGCGGGGCAGCGGGCTTGCAACCGCACAACCCCGACTATATGATCCACACCATGCAGGAGCTGGAAGCGACGATTCTCGGAACGAGGTGACTTCATGCGCAAGACGGTACGTTATCCTGTCGAAGGGGCCAACGCCCTGTGGCAGATTTATAAAACGGTCAGCTTCTGGAAGGTCGTGAAGAACTTTGCGGTGATTCAGATCGCCCGCTACACGCCGTTTCTCAAGCTGAAAAATTGGCTCTACCGCACCTTTTTGGGCATGGAAGTCGGCGATGACACAGCGGTCGCCTTGATGGTGATGATGGACGTGATGTTCCCGGAGCTGATCTCCGTCGGGCGCAACACGATCATCGGCTACAACACGACGATTCTCGCCCACGAGTATCTGATCGACGAATACCGCCTCGGTCGTGTGATCATCGGCGACAACGTGATGATCGGGGCCAACTCGACACTGCTCCCCGGCATCACGATCGGCGACGGAGCGGTCATCGCGGCGGGCTCGGTCGTCAACCGCGACGTGGCGCCGGGCGCGTTTGTCGGCGGCAACCCGATCCGCGTGATCCGCGAAGGCGTCGACATGACCCCGCCGCACGGCCGACTGGGCGAATCGGACGAGACTGTGGAAGCGCCGGAAGATGACAACAACACGATCTTACACTAAGGATACAGAAAGACCCTCTCCACGCGGAGAGGGTCTTTTTGGTTACGCCTGTGCAGTTGTGACAGTTGGGGTGATCTTGAATTTCATGATCTCCTTCGCCTGGCGGTAGGTGGAAAGCAGGTGCTCCAAGTTGTCTACTTTCATCCAGACGATCAGCAGCATCACTTCTTCATCGTCGCCGGCGATCGTTTGTCCGGTGGGGAACGGCTGCATGGTGGTCAGGACGCCGGGCAGGGCTTTCACCTCGTCGAGGCCTTCGATCGATTCATAGAATCCTGCATGCGGGGCAAACAGGATGAAGTAGCCGTGAGGGTCGTTTTTGCGCTCGTACTGTTCGAGCACTTGGTAGGTGCCGGTCATCAGCTCGACATAGGTGCTGATGTAGTCAACTCCGGCGATCGTGCGCAGGACTTCACTGGTGTAGCCGCCGCCCATCCGCGAGTTGATCTCTAGCACTTGCGGACCGAGGCCGTTCTCACCATAGCGCAGTTCGATATGCGCGATGGAGTTCTTCAGTCCGATCGCTTGAACCGCTTCGACAGCGCATGCTTCCAGCTCGCGGCACTCTTCTTCGGTGAAGCGCACCGGCGGGGAGATCCAGAGGTCTTCGTAGACGCTGCGCCCTTCTTCGGTCACCACCGCCTTGTCCTGCATCACAAGCGGGATGCAGCGGTCTTCGGTGATCAGGACTTCCACTGCCACTTCACGGCCCGGAATGTACTGCTCGAGAAGCAGGCAGCGCATCGGGTCGAAGTGGATCAGCTCGCCTTGCGCGTTCGGGTAGGAGTGTGCCCCTTCGTAGAAGCTCTCGAACGTCGAGCCGGGCAGATGCTCCATGGCATGGCGGAAGTTCTCGGCGACTTCCTCTGCGCTGTTGCATTTCATGATCAGATGCGACGCGATGCCGTTGACCGGCTTCATCAGCACCGGGTAGCCGATGCGGTTGGCTTCGGTCACTGCCGACGCTTCATCGACGGCAAGTCCATAGTCGATCGTGTTTACACCGGCGGCGCGGAACTTGTCGCGCATCAAGTATTTGTTGTTGGCGAGATACAGCGCTTCGACGCCTTGGGACGGCAGGTTGCGCTCATCGGCAAGTTGGGCAACGTGGGCACAGACCAGTCCCTCTTTGCAAAACGGCCCGTTGCCGGAGATCAGCGCGGCGATGTCGGCATCCTGCTCGATCTCGGCGAGAATGCCGCGCAACGTATCAAGATCGAAGCGGTCGGTGTCATAGCAGCGCTCATACACCGGTTTGCCTTCGCGCTCCCTGGCAACATAGTTTTCGAGCGCCGGGCGCTGAATTTCCGGGAATCCTTTCGACACCAGATAGGTGACATATCCTTTGTCTTGGGCGAGGGCAGCCCGGCGGGTCAGAAACAGCGGCAATTCATTATCAATAAAAACGACAGCTTGCGGTCGGCTCATCGGTAGACCTCCAATGGTAATAAGATGATAAAATGAACACTATTTATATTATACATCGCTCATGAAATGATAACCAGAAGGACTTGAATCCTATAGGACAATTTTACTACCTACTAAGCAGGAATAAAGTCACGGGTGTAGAAAAATACGGGCAGGAGACGTCCCGCTGTTCGGCCGGGGGCCTGCTTCTTAGAATCGACAGAAGAGGAAACAGCAAAGCGGCGTTTTCGTGTTCCTAACGAAGAAACAGCCACGATGTCTATGCGACATCGTGGCTGTTTTCTGTTTTGACAGCGCGGCGGCCGGGCTTCCATTTCCCGAAATAGTACAGGGTAAACATCAGCGCCATGATCATCGGCAGCCCGTGGAGGATGCCAACGACCGCAACCGGCTTGAAAATTTCAAACAGCGGCGAGCAGATCACCATGCCGACCGCAAAACCGACCGTCTGCAAGGTGCTGGAAACGCCGAACATCCGGCCGCGTTTCTCATCCGGAGTCTGCTGCAGGCGGGTCGCATACACGATCGCCGATACGCCGTCGGCGATGCCGGCCAGCGCTGCAAAGAGCAAGATGATATAGATCGGGCTCTCAAAGAACAGCAGGATGAAGAACAGCGACATGAAGAACGTGGCGATCCCAAACGCGCGCTCGTTGACCGACGTGTCATTCCCGGTGAACTTCTTCGCCATGATCCGCGAACCGACGAGGTTGCCGATGCCCCAGACGCCCCAGATGATCCCCATGTAAAACGAGGGCTGGTCAGGCTTGAGCTGGGCCGAGAAGACCGGCATGCCGACGTTGTGCGCCGCAGAGCCAAACGTGTCGATCAGGCGAATCGCCATCAGCGACAACAGGACCGGCACGGTGCGCAGGTAGACGTAGATCAGCTTAAACTCGCTGAAGAACGACATGTTTTCCTGCTTGGCAGCAGCGGTGCGCTCTTCGCTGGTGCGCAGCGGGATCGAGAGCAGGTTGAGCGCCGAGACGACATACGTGCAGGCGTCGATGAGGAAAACGGTCTCATACGACACTTTGCCCAGCAGCATCCCGGCCCCAAACAGACCGATCACCATCGCCACCGAGCCCCAAGCGGTCAGGACGGCGTTCGCCTTGACGATGTTCTCTTTCCCGACGATGGCGGGAATACTGGACTGCAGACACACGCCAAACAGCGTGGATAAGCAGCCCATGATAAACGTGAGCGGGATGAGCACGTAGAACTGATAATCGGCCGGCGTAAACACGATCGCCAACAAAGCGGCGGAACGTCCGAAGTCGGAGAGGATCATCAGATGCTTGCGGTTCATCCGGTCGGCGAGAATGCCGGCGTAAAAACCGGCCACAAACGCGCCGGCCAAACGCACCGCCATGAACAAGCCCATGTAGACGGCGCTGTCTGTCAGCAGGTAGACGAACATGTTGAGCGCAACCATGTCAAAGTTGTTGCCGATGTCGGAGATCGTCTTGCCTGCTGTCAGCTGGTACAGATGCCGGAAGACTTTTTTGTTATCCGGCGCAGGTACGGCAGTCGTCATGCGTTGGTCACTTCTTCCTGGGACGTGACGTTCGGGTTGACGGTGAACGTGACGATCTCCAGGGCTTTGTCATAGATTTCGTAGACCTTTTCGTACGACTCGGCCTTGAGGAAGCACATGACAGCAAAGCACTCTTCATCCTCTGCGTGGATGATCATGCCGTTTGGCATCGTTTGTCTGCTTAGGATCATGCCCGGCATTTCTGCCAGCTCTTCCAGACCGTCGACTTGCTCCAGCAGGCCGGAATGCGGCGGATAGATCGTAAACATCGCGTGGATCTCTTCGCTCGACTGATATTCGGCTTCTGCCTTGAAGGTGCCGTCGCTAAGTCCTACACAGGTGGTCATCGCGTCGATTCCGACCATCGCTTTGATGCTGTCCTGCACGAACATGCCGCCGATGCGCGGATTGATCTCCAGCAGCTGCGGCCCCATGCCGTTTTCTCCGTAGCGGAGTTCCACGTGGGAGAAGGTGTTTTTCAAGCCGACCGCTTTGGCAACGGCGACGGCGTAGTCTTTCATCTCTTGCACTTCTTCATCGGTGAAGCGCTGCGGCGGAACGACGAGCAGATGCTCGTAGAAGCAGCGTTCCTTCTCGGACATCGTCACTTTGTCGTGAACGATCAGCGGGAAGATCTGATCTTCCGTGATCAACAGCTCCACGCTCGCTTCACGGCCCGGGATGTACTTCTCGATCAGCATCGAGCGCAACGGATCGAAATCGAGGATCTCGCCTTTGCGGTTCGGGTAGCTGTGCGCCGATTTATACGCGCCGATGTTGGTGGAGTTCGGGAGGCGTTCCATCGCATCGCGGAACTTGGTCACCACTTCTTCTGCGTTTGCGCATTTGACGATCATATGCGAAGCGGCGCCGTTGAGCGGCTTCAGGATGATCGGGTAGCCGATGCGGTTTGCGTGTTCCACAGCGGTCGTTTCATCGGTCGCCAAACCGAAGTCAACGGTCGGCACGCCTTGGTCGCGGAGGGCGTCGCGCATCAGGTATTTGTTGTTGCAGCGGAACACGGCGTCTGCGTTCGGAGACGGCAAGCCGCGCTCTTCGGCGAGCAGCGCCACGTTCGAGCCGACCAGATGTCCTTTGTGGAACATGCCGATCGAGGTCATAAACGCGCCGGCCGGGTACTCCGTCTCCACCTGCGCCACGAAACCGCGCAAGGTTTCGAGGTCAAAATCGTCGGTGGTGATATACTGGTCGAATACCGGGACATCGTTGTTTTTCTGCGTCTCGAAATCGGAGATTGCCTTTTTCTCCTGCTCGGTGAGAGCAGGAGAAATCAGCACGGTGCGGTACCCTTGTTCTTTCGCCATCACCGAACGGCGGGCCAGAACGAGCGGGTACATATTCTCAATAAAAATGAAAGACTTCTGCGTCATGCTTACAGAACCTCCAGTTCGTCGTCATCTCCATCCAGGTAGTAGGAAACGACATATCCATCTTCGTTGATCTCATGCAGCGGCGGCAGTTTGTCGTTGTCGGAGAACTCGAGGAAATCGGTTGCTTTGTACGGCGTGGTCGCTTTGATGTACTTGAGGCCTTCGATCTCGACGTACTCGAGGTGGTGGCCCGGACCGACGCGGTGTTTGCCGATCGGCGTTACGTAGACATAGTGCGGCGCGGTGGAGCCGGAGAAGCGCGAGATCGCATTGAGGATGTCGATGCCTCTTTGCACCGAGGTGCGGAAGTGCTTCGCGCCGATGACCGGCATGCAGTGGAACAGGTAGTACGGCACGATACCGACCGCGAGGAACATCGAGATCAGCTCGAGGATCGCTTGCGGGTTGTCGTTGATGCCTTTCATCAGAACGGTCTGGCCGCGGATGATGATCCCGCGCGAGATGAAGCGCTGTGCAGCGCGGATGACGTCCGGCGTCAGTTCGTCCTTATGGTTGATCGACAGGCCAACCGAGATGTTGCGCGAGTTTGCAGGGTTCTCATAATCGATGTGGTTGAAGCGGGCGATCATCTCTGCCAGCTCGTCGGTGATCGCTTCCGGCTGGAACAGGATGTTGCGGGTGCCGACGCGGATGTTGCGAACGTGCGGGATCTCCGCTACTTTCACCAGAACTTGCTCAAGCAGTTCCTGATCGATGAACGGGTCGCCGCCGGTGATCAGAACGGTCTTGATCCGTGCGTCGGAGCCGATGTAAGCGATCGCTGCATCGATGTTTTCATCGGTCATGCGCTTCGCTTCGCCGCCCAAGGTACGGGTCTTTTTGAAGCAATAGCGGCAATATGCGGAACATTCAAAATAAGGAGTGAGCACGGCGCGGTCTTCGTAAATGCGTTCCAGACCGTAGATGCCATGGTTGTTTTTGCCTTCTTCAAACGGCTTTTCAGTGCCGAATTCAAGAGCTTCATAAGGGCTCGGGATGAACTGTTTAGCTACAGCGTCAGACTCTTTGACCAATTTGCCCAAGGACGGGCTGACTTTAGAGCGAAAACGTTTCAGTACTTCCTGCTGCATCTGGCGTTCACGTTCGGACAACTTCTTTTTGTTGGACGTTTCATTCGAAATCGTGGACATTGCTTGATGCGCCTCCCTTTTGTTTTTACGAATACAACTATATTAACTGATTGTAAGCCTGAGCGCCACTATTATTTTGTTAATTTGTAAGTCATTAATTTCCATCGGCTTTTAGGGAATGATAAGGGAGGAGGGAGGTGCTGGAAAAATTGCTGAAGCCGTTTTACGTGTTTACGGCGCTTGTCGTCTTGTGGGATGTGAAAATGTGGGCAAATCTGCCGCTGTGGATTCACTTGCTGGTCGCGGTCAATCTGATGCTGGCCGCCGTGCTGACCACCTGGCGCGTACTCCGTTGACAGGTGTACGATGCCATGTTAGGATAGCGATAGAATTTCTTTAGTGCATTAGCAGACTAAAGCATTGAGGGTGTGGAAAACGTGGAGAAACCGATTCTGTTCGAAAAGCCGCGCGGGGTGCGCGATGTTTTGCCGCCGCTGGCTGCTCGAAAGCGAGAGATTGAGAAAAAGATAGCGACCGTTTTTCGAAACTGGGGTTATGAAGAGATCGTCACACCGACGTTCGAATATGCAGATACATTTTTAAACGGGGCGTTTCGCGATGATGAAGACAACCTGTTCAAATTCATCGAACGCTCGGGACGAACGGTCGTCCTGCGCCCCGACATGACCGCGCCGATCGCGCGTGTCGTCTCTTCTTTAATGAAAGAGCGTCCGCTGCCGATCCGCTTGTCCTACAACGCGAGCATCTTTCGCCAGCAGGGCCATGTGGCGGGCCGCGATGCGGAGTTTACCCAGGCCGGCGTGGAGCTGATGGGCGATCCTTCGCCCGATGCGGATGCGGGCGTGGTGGCGCTGGCGGCGACCGCTCTGGAAGAAGCGGGCGTCAGAGGGTTTCGGATCGCCGTCGGGCAGGTGCAGTTCCTGCAGGCGCTGTTTGCGGAGCATGTCGCAACGGACAGCGTGCGCGCCCAGCTGTCGGCCGCCTTGGCCGACAAAGATTTTGTCAGCTATGAGCGCCTGATCGCACAGGAAGTGGAAGCGGAAGCGTCGCGGGATGTGCTGCTCACCGTGCCGCGTCTGCGCGGGGGGATCGACGTGCTGGATCAGGCGGCGGAGATCACCCGCTCGGAGCAGGCGCTGGCGGCGCTGGAGAATCTGCGCACGATCTGGCAGATCCTCGTCTTGTACAACGTGGAAGAGTACGCGCAGCTCGATCTTGGGCTGCTGTTGTCCCAGCATTATTACACCGGCGCGATCTTTGAAGGGTATGCGCCAAACGTCGGCTTCCCGATCTGCTCGGGCGGACGGTATGACGAGCTGGTCGGCAAGTTTGGGCGGCCGATGCCGGCGACCGGCTTTATGATCGGGATCGAGCGAGTGCTCGATGTGTTGGAGAAATCGTTCCCGAAAGATCCGAAAGAGCGCTTCCTGATCCTCTATGAAGAGGCCGACCGTTATCCGGTGATCGGATTTGCGACGTTTTTGCGCTCGAAGCGCTTTATCATCACCGCCCAGCGCGTGCATGATGTGGCAGAAGCGATGAAGACGGCCACGCCCGATCATGTGACCTTGATTCCGTTTAAAGGCGGCAAACTGCTGGAGTCGAACAAGCTCCTGCAGGCGATGTACACCGATTTTTGCCATATGTTTTCGCAGTAAGTTGTAACAGAGACAGATAGAGGGGCGGAGTGGAGAGATGACGATTCAGGGGTTGACGGTAGCTCTGTCCAAGGGGCGCATCATGGACGAGACGCTGAAGCTGATGGCGGCGGCCGGCATGCCGCTGCCCGAAGAGCTCGACTCGCGCAAGCTGATCCTGCGCAGTCCGGGCGGGGAAGTGGATTTTATTTTAGCCAAACCGGTCGATGTGCCGACCTACGTCGAATACGGGGTCGCCGACGTCGGCATCGCCGGGAAAGATGTGCTGGTCGAGGCCGGGCGCGATCTGTATGAGCTGCTCGACCTCGGGATCGGCAAATGCAAAATGTCGGTGGCAGGTCTGCCGGAGCAGCAGTCGCATTATTCGATGCCGCGGGTGGCATCAAAATATCCGCGCATCGCGACCGAGTATTTCCGCAGCCGCGGGCAGCAGGTGGAAGTGATTTTCCTGAACGGATCGGTCGAACTGGCGCCGCTGATCGGCCTGGCCGAACGCATCGTCGATGTGGTCGAGACGGGACGCACCTTGCGTGAAAACGGGCTGGTCGTGCAGGAGGATATCATGGACATCTCGACGCGCGTTGTGGCGAACCGGATGAGTTTTCGGTTGAAGAGCACTGCGATCGACGAGTTTGTCGGCCGCATGCGCGCGGTGGTGGAAAAGGGGGAAGTGCTGCGATGATCAAGGTGATGCAGGCGGCCGATTTTGTGCTGAAGCGGGATGAAGAGGATGTGTATGCCGAGCAGCGGGAGGCGGCGCTGGCGATTTTGGCCGAAGTCAAAGCTTCGGGGGACGCGGCGGTCATCGCCTACACGGAACAGTTTGACGGCGCGGCGCTCGACGATCTGCGCATTCCTGCCGATGCGTATGAAGCGGCGTATGAGCAGGTCACGCCGGAGTTTCTCGACGCGCTGCGGGCGGCGATTCTCAACATCCGCCGCTATCATGAAGCGCAGAAGCGCACTTCGCTGCTGCTGCCCGACGCAGACGGCAATCTGCTCGGGCAGATCATCCGACCGCTGCAGCGCGTTGGCGTCTATGTGCCGGGCGGTCGGGCTGCCTATCCGTCGTCGGTGATGATGAACGTGATTCCGGCGCAGGTGGCAGGCGTTCCGGAGATCGTGCTGGTCACGCCGCCCGACCGCGAAGGGAAGATCGACCCGAATGTGCTGGTGACGATCCGGGAGCTGGGCATCACCGAAGCGTACCGCATCGGCGGCGCACAGGCGGTCGGGGCGCTGGCGTACGGCACGGAGACGATCCGTCCCGTCGACAAGATCACGGGGCCGGGCAACATCTATGTCGCTTTGGCCAAGCAGGCGGTGTTTGGGCAGGTGGCGATCGACATGATCGCCGGTCCTTCCGAAGTGCTGGTCATCGCCGATGAGAGCGCCGACCCGGACTACGTGGCGGCCGACATGCTGTCCCAGGCGGAGCATGATCCGCTGGCTGCGGCGATCTGCGTCACGCCATGCGCCGATCTGGCTGTGCGGGTGGCGAACGCGCTGGTCGAGCAGTTGGAGCAGCTGCCGCGCCGCGAGATCGCCGAAGCGTCGATTCGCAACTACGGCGCGATCGTCGTCACGAAGTCGCTCGACGAAGCGGTCGAGCTGTCCAACCGCATCGCGCCGGAGCATTTGGAGCTGATGACAGAAGATGCTCTGTCATTGGTCGGGCGCATCGAAAACGCCGGAGCGATTTTTGTCGGCAAATATTCATCGGAGCCGGTCGGGGACTATTTTGCCGGGCCCAACCACACCTTGCCGACGAGTGGGACGGCACGCTTTTCTTCGCCGCTTGGGGTCGATGATTTTATCAAAAAATCGTCCCTGATCTGCTACAGCAAAGACGCGCTGCTGAAAAACGGGCACCACGTGATCGCGCTCGCCGAAGCGGAGGGCTTGACGGCGCACGCCAATGCGATTCGGGTGCGCTTGGAGAAAGAACGGGAGGTACGCTAGGATGGGACAACGGATTGCACAGATCAAACGCGACACCACAGAGACGCAGATTGAGCTCGCTCTGGACCTCGACGGGGAGGGCAGCCGCGAACTGACGATTCCCGTGCCGTTTCTGCGCCATATGCTCGATCTGTTCGCGAAGCACGGCGGCTTTGACCTGTCTGTGAACGCGAACGGCGATATCGACATCGACGACCACCACACGGTCGAGGACATCGGGATCGCGCTTGGACAGGCCTTTCGGGAAGCGATCGGCGACAAAAAGGGGATTCGCCGCTATGGCAACCGCTTTACGCCGATGGACGAAGCGTTGGCGCAAGTGACGCTCGACATTTCGGGGCGCTCGTTCCTCGTCTTCAACGCGCAGTTTCCGAAAGAGTATGTCGGCACGTTTAACACGGAGCTGGTCGAAGAGTTTTTCCGCGCCTTTGCAGGCAATGCGGGCGTGACCTTGCACATCAACGTGCCCTACGGCACCAACACGCACCACATGATCGAAGCGATCTTCAAAGCGTTTGGCGGCGCGCTGTCCGAAGCGGTGGCGATCGACCCGAAGATGAAGGGGATTCCTTCGACCAAGGGGGTTCTGTAGATGATCGCGGTGATCGACTACGGGATGGGCAACCTGCGTTCTGTAGAAAAAGCGCTGGCTTCGCTTGGCGCAGAGGTCGTCGTCACCGGCGACCCGGAACTGGTAAAAAAAGCGGATGGCGTGGTGTTGCCGGGCGTGGGGGCGTTTGGCGATGCGATGGACAATCTGCAAGAGCAGGGTCTGGAAGCAACGATACGGGAAGTGGTCGCGGCAGGAACACCTTTTTTGGGCATTTGTCTGGGGATGCAGTTGCTGTTTACGAGCAGTGAAGAGCATGGGCTGCACCAGGGGCTGAATTTGATTCCGGGGCATGTGAAGCAGTTTCAGGGCGATTTTAAAATCCCGCACATCGGATGGAATGATCTGACCGTGCAGGGGGACAGCCCGCTTTTGGACGGCGTGGAGAACGGCGATTATGTCTATTGGGTGCATTCGCTGTTCGTGGAGCCGGCCGACCGCAGCGTGCTGCTGGCGTCGACCGATTATTACGGCGAAGTGGCGGGCATCGTGGGACAGGGCAACGTGTACGGCATCCAGTTCCATCCGGAAAAATCGAGCCGGGTCGGGCTGCAACTGTTGAACAATTTTGTAAAACTGGTGCGTGAAGGAGTAACGTCATGAGCGAATTTTTGTTATACCCTGCAATTGACCTGCGCGGCGGGCAGGCGGTGCGGCTGTACAAAGGGGATTATGACCAGATGACCGTCTATGACCGCGACCCGGCGGCGGTGGCGCGGCGTTTTCGCGAGGCGGGGGCCCAGTTCCTGCACGTGGTCGATCTGGACGGCGCCAAGGAAGGTTCGCAGCAGAACCGCCCGGTGATTGAAGAGATCGTGAAAGCGTTTGGCCTGCCGGTGCAAGTCGGCGGCGGCATTCGCACAGGCGAGACGCTGGAAGCGTTGTTCTCGTTTGGCGTGGAACGGGCGATCCTCGGGACGGCGGCGGTGAACCAGCCTGATTTTGTGCGGGCGGCCCTGCAAGAGTACGGGGAGAAGATCGCGATCGGCATCGACGCGAAAGACGGGATGGTCGCGGTGAACGGTTGGTTGGAGACGTCCGACGTGACGGCGGTGGAGCTTGGGCGCGAGTTAAAGGGAGCAGGAGCCTCGCGCGTGATCTTCACCGATATCGCCCGCGACGGGACGCTGACCGGGCCGAACATCCCGGCAATCGTCGAGATGGCGGAAAAAACAGGTCTGGGCGTGATCGCATCGGGCGGGATCAAAGAGACGAACGACCTGGTGGAGCTGGCGAAATACAAGGGGCGCGGCGTGATCGGCTCGATCATCGGCAAAGCGATCTACAACGGCAACATCGAGCTGGCTGCGGCGATTCGCGAGGTGACACCCTCATGTTAACGAAGCGCATCATCCCTTGTTTTGACATCAAAAACGGGCGGGTCGTGAAAAACGTCTCTTTCCTGACCAACGAGCGCGACGCGGGCGACCCGGTGGAGCTGGCCAAGATCTATGAAGAGCAAGGCGCCGATGAACTGGTGCTGCTCGACATCACAGCGACCGACGAAGGGCGTGCCACGATGCTCGACATCGTGCGCCGCACCGCCGATGGCGTGTTCATCCCGTTCACCGTCGGCGGCGGGGTCTCGACGGTGGAAGACATCCGCGAACTGCTCAAGGCGGGCGCGGATAAGGTGGGCATCAACACCGCCGCTGTGAAAAATCCGCAGTTCGTCACCGATGCGGCGAAGAAGTTTGGCTCGCAGTGCATCGTCGTTTCCATCGACGGCAAATGGGACGGGGAAAAACAGGACTGGGAAGTGATGATCCACGCCGGGAAAAAGGCGACCGGGCTGTCGGCGATCGCCTGGGCGCAAGAGATGGAAGCGCGCGGCGCAGGCGAAATTTTGCTGACCTCGTTCGATCAGGACGGGCAGAAAAGCGGCTTTGACCTCGCGTTTACGCGCCGCGTATCGGAAGCGGTGCGCATCCCGGTGATCGCGTCGGGCGGGGCGGGCGAGATGAGCCATTTCTATGATGTGTTTACAGACGGCAAAGCGGATGCGGCGCTGGCGGCGTCGATTTTCCACTTCAAAGAGCTGACGGTGGAAGATGTGAAAGATTATCTGAAAGAGCGGGGGGTGACGGTACGATGAGTTTGGCGTGGATCGACAGTTTGCAATTTGATGAAGCGACCGGGCTGATCCCGTGTGTCGTGCAGGACGTGCAAAGCCGCGAAGTGCTGATGCTCGCCTACATGAACCGCGAGTCGATCGAGAAGACCGTCGAGACGGGGCAGACCTGGTTCTGGTCGCGCTCGCGGCAGGAGCTGTGGAACAAAGGCGCGACGTCGGGCCACGTGCAGCAAGTCGTGCGCTTCGGCTACGACTGCGACCGTGACACGCTGCTCTGTGAAGTGGAGCAGACCGGCCCGGCCTGCCATACCGGCTCCTACACCTGCTTCTTCGAAAGCGTGCCGGGCTATGCGGCGGGCGAGCGCAGCGCGGGACACCGCTATGCCATCCTCGACGAGCTGCTCGCGACCATCGCCGCCCGCGACGCCGAGCGCCCGACCGGTGCTTATACCACGTACCTGTTCGAAAAAGGGCTTGAGAAAATCCTGAAGAAAATCGGCGAAGAGTCGACCGAAGTCGTCATCGCCGCCTTGAAAGGCGACCGCCCCGAGCTGACCGCCGAAGCGGGCGACTTGATCTACCACCTGTTCGTCCTCTTGCAGGAGCAGAAGCTGTCCTTCGACGACGTGCTGAAGCTGCTGGAGGAGCGGCATTCGAAAAAGGATATCCAGAACAAATAAGGGAGACCGCTACAAGGTCTCCCTTATTTCACGCAAAAATTGCACGGTGCGATGATTCCGCTCCACTTCGTTTCCGTACTCGATCACTTTTTCAAAAAAGAAGATCAGCCCGTCGACCACGGTGGTGAAGAATTCGGAGCACGGGAACCGCTTGAGGATCAGATACCGTTTCGGGTACATCAACACAAACTCGATCTGATCCGTTCCGACCGGCGTCCATATCATCCGATAGGGGCTGTCTGTAAAATGTACCTCTGCCTGTCCGTCGCTTTGCCATTGCAGCAAAGCGGTGATAAACGTGCGCCAGATTTCAAATTCGGCCGTCTCGAAGCCAAAAAACATTGCGTCTCCGTCATGCAACGTGATCGCGCCGCTGAAGAATTTGTCCTGCGGTTTGATCAGGCGGCGCGCTGCTTCGTGTTCGATCGGGATGTAGCAGATCTCCGGATGCTGCAGATAGATGAGATAGCTTGGCACATCGTTGTCCAGATTCAGCTCCTGCTGAATTTCCTTGCGGGGCCGTTTGAGATAACTGCGAACTGTCAGCATGGCACACCTCCACGGGTGATTACTTCGCAGCGGTGATAGGAATACCCTTGTCTGATCGAGAAGTACTCCTTGCATGAAGATCGGCAATCTTTCATATAGATGAGGGTAATTTGCAGAAAGGGGTACGATCCACAATGGCATGGCAGCGGAATTTTATCGAATACTTGATGCAGCAGACGGATCGGATGGCAGAAGAGTGGCTGACGTCGTTAAACAAGCGGGCAGGGAATACCTATCCGGCAGTACATACAACAGCAGGACAGGAAGTGCTGACGCGCAGCAAGACGCTGGTCGAGATGCTGATTCGCGGCATGTCGGAGGACGTGAGCGCCGAGGTTGAGAACTGGGCGCAGACGGTCGGAACGCTTCGGGCCAGCCAACAGCAGGCGATCGATGCCTTTCTGGAAAGCTTCACCGCGTACCGCAAGACGGTGCGGCGCTATTTTACGCAGTACTTCAAAACCTATCATGCGGTGCTCGACTATGAAGAATTTGACAGCATGGTAGAGCGCTTTTTTGACCTGCTCGACCAGTTTCAGGAGCGCTTCTCCTACTATTACATCTCATACAAAGACGAAGTGATCAAATCCCAGCAAAATCTGATCGGTGAGCTGGCCGTGCCGGTCATCCCGGTCACGGAGGACACCTGCATTCTTCCGCTGATCGGCGCGATCGACACGCACCGGGCGAAGTTGATCATGGAAGGGTCGCTGGCCCGCGTCACCGAGCTGCGCGCCCGGTACATGGTGCTCGACGTCTCCGGCGTGATGGTGATCGACACGATGGTGGCGCATCACCTGTTTGACATCGTCAAAGCTCTGAAGCTGATGGGCACCACTTCGATCATCACCGGCATCCAGCCGGAAGTGGCGCAGACGATCGTCCAGCTCGGCGTGACGATGACCGACAAGCTGGAGACGATGGCGAGCCTGCGTCAGGCGCTGCGCCGGATCGAGGAGCATCGCAAGCAGGAAGAAGCGACCGGGATTTCCGCCTGGTAAACAAAAAGGCAAGCGCCAATCGAGGCGCTTGCCTTGTTTTTTATGGCGTGATATCTATGCGGTAGATCTTCCACGGCGACACGCCGGGCGAGCGTTTGAGATACAGCAGTCCGGACAGCATGCGGAAGTCGGCGCCTTCGTGCCCGGTCTCCGGGTGGCTCCATCTGATGACGGAGGTGCCGCGGGTCACGCGGATTTGCGCGAGCCGATAGGTTTTGTTGATCAAGGTAAACGTGGTGGGTTCGGTGCCGTACTGGGCAATGCTTACGTTGTAGCCTTTCGCTTGCCAGCCGAGCAGGTATTGGGTCGTGCCATCCCATTTGTCGCGAAACCGTCCGCTGGTATAGGTGCTGTGGATCGCGTTCAGCCCGCTCAACTGCCCTGTGTTGATCAGCTCCATGTATTGGCTGTAATAAGAGGAAGCGACGCTTACGATCTCCTGATCGGCAGACAGGCCCGTTTTTTCCGCGTGCAAGGCGTTGTACAGCACCGTGGCAGCCTGCGCGCGGGAGGCGGGGGCGGCGGGCAGGAACTTGCCGGTTTCGTCGCCGCTCATCAGGCCCATGCGGGTGACTGTGTCGATGTTTGCTTTGCCCCAGTAGGATGCGATGTCAGGATAGGACCTGGCAGCACCGGTTGCTGCGACCGTCGGCGCAAACGCCTTGACGAGCAACGTCGCCATCTCGCCGCGTTCGATGGGGTCGTTTGGTGCGAAGCGGGTGGTCGAGACGCCGCTGACGATGCCTTTGGCGGTGGCGATGCGCACAGAGTTGTAATACCAGTCTGTCGGGCTGACATCCGTAAATTTCTTGCCGCCCGCGTCGCTGGTCAGCCCCATCGCCAGCACCAGCATCGTCACAAACTCCGCCCGTGTCGTCGGATGATCCGCCCGCACCTCCACATGCCCGATCTCCGACGTGGAAAACCCGGAGATCGTCTTCTGCCACAGCAAGTCTTTCATCTCGTCATACGCATAATGACTCAGCGCAAGATCGGAAAACTGATCCACATACCCCGGCTCAACATCGGCCGACGCCACCCCCGTCCCGCTCAGCAGCACTGCCCCCGCGCAGAGGAGCGCGAGCAGGCTTGTCCTCTTTTTCCGCACCGGAATCCCTCCTTTAATCTCTTCTCTGTAGGATTAGAAAAAATACCCAAGGAGATACATTTAACACGTGTATTATGTATGTTTGATATTGAATTAACAAGAAATTAATTCTCTCCTCCAGCGCCTCGTTGGCAGACGCCAAAAAGACGGTTGCTGCACTGGAAGAGAAAAAGTATCAGGACACTAACCGAATTGAGATTCCCCCCAAGCCGATGGGACAGCCGGTCGGCAGAAAGCCCCAGCCGGGTGACCAGGAGATAATCGATCATATTCGCGGGTTTATTCTTGGCACGGCCACGGGTTTGGGCAAATCTCTCGCAGAGCTCGCCGGCAACACCATGGACCCGTTTGGCATGGGAGTCAAAGTGGTAGAAGCGGCCATTGATACCGCTGTGTTGGGCTGGGACCTTACAACAGATACCAAAAACACGGTCAACCAGATCAAGCAGGCGTTCACCGACCTTAAAAATTACTACAACCAGGCTTCGACCGAAGAAAAAGGCCTGATTGAAGGTGAACTTACTGCAACCCTTGCTTTCATCGTCCAAAACAAAAAAGTCATCATCCGCAACGGCAAACTTGCTGGCAGCACACACCCGGTGACAGGCGTACCGTTTGATCTAAAAGGATTCCCGATCTTTGAATCGAAGTTTGATGTGAAATTGGATCCCTCACTTTATAAAAAATCCAATGACGTGCAATTTAGAGACGCGAATTATCAATTGTATGCCGCAATCCAAAAAGACGCTAAATTGGCTTCTCAATTTACGGATGCTGACAAAAAACTGTTGGCAAAAGGCGTTACACCGCCAACTTATACGTGGCACCATCATCAAGATCCGGGTAATTTACAGCTCGTAGACAAAACGATCCATCAAAGTACCGGTCATACGGGTGGGCAACAAATCTGGGGCGGAGGATCTGAAAACAGATAGGCACATAACACGAATAGAGGAGGCAGAACGTGAGTCAATGCGATTTAGAATGGATCGTGCTGGAGGACCGCGTTACCGATGCGGACATTGCACGTGTAGAAGAGTTGTTCAAGATTCAATTTCCAAAAGACTTCATTGAATGCGCCCTTGTGAACCACGGCGGGCATCCTGAAAAGGACGTTTTTGACTTCGGCCAACACATTGGCAAAGTATTTGGCTTCATGCTAAGTTTCAATCCAGAAAGCAGCTTGTACCTACCAAACGTCTACAACAACGTACTCGACCGTCTGGCCGACCATGTATATCCGTTTGCAGATGATCCAGGCGGCAACTTATTGTGTTTTGATTATCGCCGGGACAAGGACAATCCAACGATCGTGTATTGGGATCACGAAGTTGCATTTTTGGATGCAGAAAAAGGGCTGTACCCGGTCTGTGACACATTTACCGAACTGCTGCACAAGCTGTACGAAACACAATATGGGCATTAAAAAGAAGAGGAGATCTCATCTCCTCTTCTTGTGCGTTTGGCAGTGTCGAATGCTTAGTACTCGGTCGAGGTGTAGATCATCGGCATTACATCTTCGAGGTAGTCACTCACGCGTTCCGCGTCTTCGAGATTTAAGATGCCAAGCTTTGCCGCGAACATCGTGTGGTCGCGGACGTCATGAATGTCAAAAATGCCGAACAGATTGGTTTGGATGTGCAAAATGAGCGCTTTGCCAAGAAAATGAGATGAGTAGTTGACCACCAAATCATATTGCGAGTTCTCAGTGAGCAGAGTGACGAAACGGGATCTGGATTCTTCGTAACTTTCGTGGCTGATCATACGCGGCACGAGCATCCACCTCTTTTCCAATATTGAAATGTCGATGTCATTTTAAAATTTACGGAATTGTTCGATAAATTATGTCTGTCCTAGCAAATTTTTTATAGATTGTCCCACGAATTCATTTGACCCTATGTTATACTCTTTACTATGGTAACGTGCAAAAGGGGGCTCGGCTATGTTGGTCGATTATCATACACATCACGTCCGCTGCGGTCATGCGGTGGGCGATCTGGAAGAGTATATTCAGGCTGCCATCGAAAAAGGCGTCCAAGAGCTCGGGCTCAGCGATCACCAGCCGATTCTGCATCTGCCACCGGAGCAGATTTTCCCGGGCTCGGCAATGCCGCTGGAGGAACTGCCCGCCTATGTAAAAGAAGCTCTGGCGCTGCAGGCAAAATACGCGGGACAGATTGACGTCAAAGTTGGGCTCGAAGCGGACTGGATCGAAGGGTACGGCGAGACGGTGCGCGACTTGCTCGCTCAATACCCGTTCGACTATGTGATCGGCTCGGTGCATTTCCTGAGCGGCTGGGACATCACGAACAGCGCCGAACTGGCCGGCTGGGACACGCGCGATGCCGGTGAAGTCTGCACGGAGTATTTTCGGCAAGTGCGGCTGGCCGCGCAAAGCGGGCTGTTTGACACGCTGGGGCATCTCGATGTGATCAAGCGGTTTGGACACGTCCCGACCGCCTTGTACGAACATCTGCTGGAAGAGACCGTCCTGCTTGTGCGCGACGCAGGCGTCTGCGTGGAAGTGAACGCGTCCGGCCTGCGCTATCCGTGCGCGGAGCAGTTCCCAAGCCGCCGCTTGCTGGAGATGATGAACAGCCACGACATTCCGCTCACCGTCGGTTCCGATGCGCACCAGCCGAAATTTGTCGCGGAAGGGCTGGACACCGTCTATGACCTGCTGCGCGAAGTTGGCTACACGCACATTCACGGTTTCACCGCCCGCAAGCGGTATGAGATCGCTTTAACCTGATACGAAAAAAAGACCCCGGCAGCTGCGATCAGCTCCGAGGTCTTTTTGTCGTATATTCTTACGCCTGCGCCTGCTGGGTGGGAGGCTGCACCGGCTTCATTCCCGCTTTGTGCGCGAGGTGGTACATGTAGAAGCAGACCAGCCCGCCGATCACGACGGAAATACCCGACGCAAGCACCACCGGCACGATGGAAAAGACAGCTTGCAACGTGCCGCCGGTCAGCATCGCGATGACCATAAACCCGTTGAACAAGGTCATCACCGTTGTCCCGATGCGACCTTGGTACTCAAACGACACATAGGTCTGCAGCGTCGTCCCAAGGCCGATGTTCAGCATCGAGTTGCCTAACGAGAAGACGACGATCGCCGCCATCGTCACCCACAGGGCCGGATAAGCGACCAGTCCGGCCAGACCAACGCCCATCAGCAGCAACCCGTAGCCGAGCATTCGCTCCGGCGCCAGTTTCATCCGCTGCACGAGCAGCGCTCCGGCCAGCATCGAGCCGCCTTGTAAGGTGACCAGCCAGGAGAGATTTTCTTTTGGCAGTCCGAGGTAGTCTGTGACGATGAAGATCTCCACCACGTTGATCAGCCCGGAGCCAAACCCGATAAACACCTGCGTGAACAAAATCGGCCGCACCGCCGCATTTTTCCACGAGTAGGCAAATCCGTCGCGCATGTCGCGCAAGATCCCTTTGATCTTGCCTTTCGAGTCTTTTGCCGGCGCAGCGGCGCTTGGCGGAACTTTCACCGCAAAGATCAGCAGGAACGACCCGGCCATCAACAGCGCGGTCATACCGAGCGCCCACGCGCCGCCCCACGTCATGTATACCAGCGTGCCGACGGCGGGGCCGATCAGCATCATCGTCGAGTTGGTGACCTGCCGCAAGGAGATCGCCGTTTTCAAGTCTTGTTGCGGTACGAATTGCATGACGAATGCGGCGGCTGAACCTTTGTAGAACAAAGAGCCGACTGTGGAGAGGAACGCCCCGAGGTAGATCAGCCACAACGACCCGGACAGGATCGCGGCCACAAACATCAGCATGATCAGCACCCGGAAGGCGATCGCTCCCAGCATCGTTTTCTTGCGGTCCCAGCGGTCGGCGAACACGCCAACGAAAAAGCCAAACAAGAAGATCGGCGCAAACTCCGCAAACAAGATCGAGGACACGGCAAACGGCGAGTTGTTCGACAGGTCCATCACGATGTAGAGCAGGGCCATGTTGCGCATCCAGTCGCCAAACTCGGACAGCCAGGTGGCGATCCAGTAAAAAAAGTATCTTGGGTTGCCTTTGAGAAATGCCAGCATGCAACTCTCTCCTTTAGGTTCGGATGCCTTACAGTTCGGGAAACAGCGAGAGGAATGCCCGCCACGCGCGGGTCTCGTCGGTCTTCTCTTGCTGGCTGTAGCGCTGCTCCCAGGTTTGCAACAGCTCTTTGAGCTCCTTCCGCACTTCCTGCTGCTGCTCGTCGGTCAGGTAGAGCCAGCCCATCGAAGTGACAGGGCCCCGCCCTTCGGTCGGCTGGCCTGCGGTGTGGAGCTGGTCGATCAGTTGGAGCGACTTTTGGTAGGCGTTCAAATACTCGTCGACAAACGCCCGGCCCATCTCATAGCGAACGGTGCGCTCTTCGTTGTTGAAGGCGTCCGACTCCTGCAAGGCGATGCGGATCTGCTTCGCCACGGGCAGGTAGTATTTTTCGATGACGCCGCCTTTTTCCCGCGTCTCGACCAGCAAAAGCAGACCGGTACGATGCAGTTCCCGCACATGGTAATGCACTTTGGAGGCGGGCAGACCGAGCAGGTCGGCCAACTGTTTGGAGGTGCGCGGTTCGTCGTCAAATTGGTTGAGGATCTGCACGCGCAATTTGTTCGACAGCGCCTTCATCTGTTCCAGCGAGGTCACTTCATAGACGGAATCCTGGTTCATCGTTCACCTCAGCATATGATCAGTAATAACTGCTTGATCCGATTTTTCCGCTCGATCAAATTTTCTTGATCGTCTATTTTCAGTATATCTCCCTCTGCAAAAGAATGTCAATCTTCTGTATACTGTAGCTATCACTGGAAAAAAGGGGAAACCACATACACCATGACGATTGAAACACGCAAGCAAATGAACGCTATAGAGATCGAAGACGTTACCGCCCTTGCCGAACTGGTCAAAGAGTACGACGGCCTGGCGCTAAAACTGAATATGGACATGCTGAAAAACCGCAGAGATGATGTCACGAACGACTTCCTATGCTATCAGGACGGGAAACTGATCGGGTTCCTCGGCATGTATGGCTTTAACAACAAAGAGATCGAGATCAGCGGCATGGTACACCCGGAGCATCGTCGCCAAGGTGTCTTCACCCGGCTGTACGAAGCGGCAAAGGCAGAAAGCGTGTCGCGCGGGATCGCTTCGATGCTGTTCATCGTGGAAGATGATGCGAGGGCAGGGCAGGCGTTTGCCAAGAAGATCGGTGCAGAGTATGAGTTCACCGAATACGGCATGGACTTGAAAAATGAAGGCAAAGCCCCGCAAGGCGGCGAAGTGGAGCTCGTCCGCGCCGCGACCGAAGAGGATGCCGCATTCATCGGCCAACTGATGGCGACCGGCTTCGGACTCCCGGCGGATGAGATGAAGGGCAACATGTCCCGCGACTTCAACAACCCGAACAAGCAAGTCTACATCGGCAAAGTGGATGGCGAAAACATCGCCGCCATCTCGATCGGCCTCGGCGAAGCGGGCACCGCGTTCTACTACGGCTTCGTTGTTGAACCGGAGTACCGGGGCAAAGGCTATGGCCGCTACATCCTCTGGACGCTGGTCAAAAAGATGCAAGCGGAGGGCCGCACCCGTCTCGCACTGGAAGTGGCGACGGAGAATAAGAATGCGCTTGGGCTGTACCAGTCGGTTGGTTTTGAGCTGACAACGGCGTTTGGGTATTATCGGTTGAAAAATAACTACTAAAAAGGGAGATCTGGATGAAAAAGCTTCTTGTTCTTCTTGCGATTTGCGGTGTGGGGGTAAGTCTTGCCGGCTGCATGGAAGAAAGCAGCGCATCGCCTGCTGTGACAGGCAATGAGAAATCCCAGATCGTTTTGTGGAAAAAAACGGCTCATGGAAATGCGGAGTTCGATTTTAATAAAGAAGTTTTGCACGCTGCGGCTCCGCTGGAAGTGAACGAGAAGGCGAAGTTTCTTGTGGACCTCCTCAAGCAGAAAACGGAAGGCTCAGAGTTGGAACCGGTGGTCCCTGAGGATGTTTCACTGCTCAGCGCTGAATTGCATGGCGAAAACTTGACCCTCAATTTTAATGGTGCTGTGAAGTTCCTTGGCCAGAATGAAGGGTACTTTGTGAAATCCATAAACTATACCATGCTGCAGAATTTTGCTGAGATTGCCGCAAGCAACGATATCTCGATTACCTATCAGATCAATGGAGCAACGGTCAAGACACTTAGTCAGTTGGAGTGTAACAAGAATGAAATTTGTTGGGAGCCGTTCCTGTCGTCTGAACTTTGACCCTTACGGGTCTTTTTTATTTCCTCAGCATCCCGTGGTTGCGGATGATCACATCGACGTCGACGTCAGCTTGCAACTGTTGGAACTGCTCGTTTTTCCAATGGGCGAGCTCGGCATTGGAATAGTGGTGGCGGAAAAATTGGCCGGTGCCCAGCACATCGGACTTTGCGGCTTGGGACTTGTGGAGGGTGTGCAGGTAGCGTTCTTTGAAGATTAGCCGGATGTCATCGATCAATACGTCATCGGACACATGGCTTTTGCGTTCCAGAATCGTGACGGTGAGCTTGAATTTCGTATGCAGCATCGGCCGCGCACCTTGCAGTTCCGTCCGGTTGTTGACTTCCGCTTCGAGCAGGCGGATCGCGCCGTGGTGCAGGGTTTGCACGATGCCGCCGCGGAATTCGCCGTGGAAGACGTTGTAGACCAGCGATTCATTCAGGTCGAGCTGGCCGACTTTTTTCCCGTCTTTCATCAAGGCGGCACCGTTGACAGCAAGCATCGTGGTTGTCCCCTTTTTGACGACGGGCATCAGGCAATCTTCCGTTAGCGAATGTTTGCCGCGATACGCTTCCCACAGCGAGGTGCGAACGACTTCCGGGGTCCAGCCCGACTCGGGGCTGAAGAAGTTGTCATACGACGTGCCAGTGCTGCCGGCGACGCTTTTTTTTGAAGACTCGAAAAAAGTATTCATATCGCCCTGCACCACAGCCAGCTTGGTCTTATTGCCGATCTCACGGGTGCGCAGGGCATAATCGATCACTTCCGAGGTGTCGCTCTTCGCCAGTTTTTCGGACAAGAAGATCATTTTGACATGCAGCAGATCGATGGTGCGGTCGAGGTTGGTCGAGATAAAATCGATCGCTTTGGAGATCGACACATGATGCCCTTTGGCGATGATGTACTCGTTTTGTCCGCCGCCGATCTTGGGGATTTTCAGCCAGACGATGTAGCCGCCCTGCTTGCCGATGTCGACCGCCATGGCGGCGGGCAAGGCGCGGTGATTGATGTCTTTGACATCCCAGCAGCCGCTGAGCAAGGGCAGGCAGCAGAGGAGCAGGGCATAGCCTTTCAGCCGTTTTTTCATGCGGACCCTCCTTGGCGCAGCGACCAGACTTTGACCAGCAGCGGAATGCCGAGCATGCAGTACAAGCGCAGCGGCGTATCCCACAGCAGCAAGCGAAACACCCAGTCCCACGACGGGATCTGCAGGGTCACGATAAACAGCAGCACGCCGATGCCTGCGACCAAGCGGTGTTTTTTCATCCGGGGCAGAAACAGCCGGGAGAGGATCTGCGTCGCGATCCAAAAGAACACCGCTTGCAGCAAAATGAGAAATCCAAGCACCGCGCAGACGTAAAACAAGGTGATCCGGTCAAAAACAAACCATTCCATATCGACCGCATCGATCGCGATCAGCATCGAAAACTGGACGCGCACGCTCATCTCCGGTCCAAACGTCAAGATCGGGATGTACACCGCCAGAAAACTGCACAAGCAGAGCAGCACGCCAAGCCCATAGTAGAGCCTCCTCCGGCGCGATCCCGCCAGCAAGGCGCGCTCCCGGTTGAGCATCCCGAGCGTCAAAAACGGGCTGAACACAAACAAGAGCGAGTAAAACCGCACGTCATGCAGATAGGAAAACGAAAAGTCGGTCAGCGGTAACAGGTTGCGATAGTCGAGATTTTGATACGTCATCAAAATCGACCCGGCCAGCAGAGGCAGGCAGATCGCCGACAACAGCATCGCGCTGCGCAAGATCGTGGCGATGCCTTTGCCGGCGAGATACATCGGGACGATGATCAGCATCAGGGACAAGGCCCAGATCGGAGTCTGCTTAAACATCGTGACGGTCAGCATCTCCGCATGGGCGCGGATCACGATGATGATGCTGAACAGCACATAGAGCGCGTAGGGCAAGAGCAGGAGTCGTGCTGCCCAAGTTCCTTTTTCCAAAAAGATGTCGATCAGATTCTGGCCGGGGAACTTTTTCAACCCGGAGACATAGAGCCAGAGATGCAGGAAATAGATCAAACTGACGGTCAGCACAGCAACCCAAGGGGCGGTGCCGAGCACGAGGATCGCTTCCGGGAACATCAGGAAAATGCCGCCGAGATGGATCACGAAACAGAGCAGGTGGATCTGGTTGGGCCGATTTGTCAGGCTGCTCTGTTTATCCATGTGAACCTTCCTGCTGTTCTTTCCATCTGCTGAGATAAGGGACGCCAAACGTCGTCAGTCCGCTGATAAACGCGATCACCCAGACCAGTCCGATGAACAGGCCGATCAGCCCGTAGATCGAGGTGATCACAAGCAGCGCATATTTAAAAATCCGCACGGCAAGCGAAGTTTGGAAACCGATGATCGAAAAGTTGGCCAGCGTCATCGCCGAGATGACGATGATCAGCAGGTTGCTGACCAGATGCGCCTGCACCACCGCTTGGCCGAGCACGATGCCGCCAACCATCGTCACCGTCGGCCCGATGCTTTTCGGCAGGCGCACGCTCGCTTCCAGCACCAGTTCGATGACGAGCAGCATCAGCAGCACTTCGACCAGCGCGGGGTACGGCACCCCTTCCCGGCTCTGGGCGATGGAGAGCGCCAATTGGATGCGCAGCACTTCCGGATTCACAGCGATCAGTCCCACGTACAGCGCCGGAGCGGTCAAGGCGATGAACATCGCGAGGATGCGCAGCAGGCGCAGGAAGTGGGTGATGATGTTTGGGTACCCGCGGTCTTCGGCCAGGTAAAACGCGTCTTGTAGCACCCCTGGAGTGATCAGTGCGGACGGAAACTGATCGACGATCAGCAGCACGCGCCCTTCGCGGAGCATTCGGGCCGCCTCTTGCGGCACATCGGTGGAGAAGATCGTGGGAAACGGATTCCACCACTTTTGCTGCAAGGTGTGGAAGATGCTCTGGGTGGTGGGGTGGTCTTTGGATTTACGCTGTTCGAGCGCTTGCCAGACATCGGCGACCAGCTTTGGATCGGCATTCCCTTCCAGATAGAGCAGACCTGCCTTGCGCTTGGTGTCCGTGCCCAACGTGATCGTGCGATAGGCAAGTTTCGGGGAGGGCAACTGTTTGCGCAAGAGCCCGATGTTGGTGTCCAGCGCTTCTGTAAACGCCACTTGGGTGCCGCGCACCACGCTTTGCGTCTGCGATTCGGAGAGCGAGCGGTCCAGTTGTTTGGTCTGCGGCGTGAACTGCACCCGTTGCGTCCAGTCAGGAAACGAGAGGAACGCCTGCCCCGCCAGCAGCGGGTCGACCGGTTCCCCGTTGACGAGCTGTCCGTCAATCCGCTCCAGCAGCAGACTCCCGACCGCAAAAGCATCTTCATCCGGCAGCACGGCCTCCTCGCTCCACGCCAGCAACTGCTGCTTCGTCTTGTTGGCATCGACCAGCGTCTCGATGTAGATGAGCTCCACCCCAACCCCGAACAGCCGGATGCTCTCTTTTTTATAATCGGCCAAGTTCTCCATCTCGTTCCCTCCTTTCCTGTAGCTTGTTTCCAAAAAGCAACAGTATGCAGAAGGGAGGTATACTTCTGTGAGAAATATTTTTAACATGATTTGATATGGTATAGACTATCAAGTTAATGTTGAAGTGAGATATTATGATAGAAAAATAGGACAAGGGTGTTCTGCAAAATGAGATCGCAACTAGTAGTAGAACGATTTCTTGGCGCTAACTTTGTAGATGAGCCTGATGAGTCTGCATTTGAAGATTTTTGTGTTGAGCTGAACCAGCTCTACGATGTTGAACTCGAAAGCGAACCGTATACGAACCTGATCAGGCATACGATTCGGAAACATGCTGCTATGCTGAGTTTTTTGATTGATGCAAACACCACCGTTGTGTATCCGAGCTTTTATCGGCCTCGTTGGGAGGTTAAGAGCGGTTATAAAGAAGCTGTCCGCCGGGGTGCGAATCTTTATGAAACCGAAGTATTCAATATGCTGTTTCAATTTCATGGGGGCAGGTTTCGGGGGGATGGGATCGCCTTGATGTGTCATGGTCCGAATGGATTTCAAGATGAGTGGATCTTGTTATGTCCAGACGACACAGAAATGAGAATTCAAGCTGAATCAAATAAATACAGGGAAATTGCTCTTGCGATGACCTTTCGGGCACAAATGAACTCTGATCTGCAAAGTGAACTGTTAGAAAATTTGAGTGCGCTGCTGCCGGCAAAAAGATGTGCGAACAGCCTCATGCATGAGTATGGTCACGTCCTTCAATACCGGTTATGGGAATCTGAAGGAATACAGGTACGGGATTTTGCAGCCCTCTACAGGTGGTTTCTTGAAAGGGGGTACGCGCAGAACGTGTCTGCAAGGATTCCAAAGTTTGCGGATTACCCGGATGAGACAAAGCTTCGGTTTTTAAAGGAGGCATTTGTTGAGGATTATAGGATTGGATTGAATGTTGAGAAAAATGGAGGTATATTTGAGTTACCAAATGCATACTGCTTTCGCGGTGATTTTGAAGATCCAAGTTTGATGGCAGAAGGGGTGGAGATCGTGAAGCAAGCTGTGAAGAAAAAAACATCTTCTTTTCGAGGGAGTTATGGTCAAGCCAATGAACCGGATCGTGTTTTGTTGACTGATCAGATCATGGCGAATTCATCAGATTTTAGTACTCGTAACCCACGTATGACCACGGAAGATCATCAGGCAGTCTTGGATCGTCTTCACGCAAAAAGCAAGCTGCAGCCAGTATGATCGGACATATTAATTCAAGAATATAAAAGACCCTCTGCTTATTCAAGCAGAGGGTCTTTCGTTTGAAAACGTCTATTCCACCGCCAACGCCTTCTCGATCGCGTTGGTCAACTCACCGTCGAGCGGCGCGACTCTGGAGCCGAAGCGGCCGATGACGCGGCCGTCGCGGGCGATGAGGAACTTTTCGAAGTTCCATTGCACGTCGCCGGTCTCCGCAGCGTTTTGGGTGAGGAATTGGTAGACCGGGTGCTGGTCGGCGCCTTTGGCGTGGACTTTGTCAAAGAGGTCGAACGTCACGCCGTAGTTGACTTTGCAGAACTCTTGCACTTCTGCGATCGTGCCCGGCTCTTGGGCGCCGTAGTCGTTGGACGGGAAGGCAAGAATGCGCAGGCCTTGGTCTTTGTAGGACTGGTAGAGCTTCTCCAGCCCTTCATATTGCGGGGTGAACCCGCATTTGGAAGCGACGTTCACGATCAGCAGAACGTGGCCTTTGTAGTCGGACAGGGAACGGGTCTCGCCGCCAGCGGTCGTTGCGGTCAGGTCGTGGAAAGTGGTCATGTGCACAGGCTCCTCTCAGGATACGATATTCTTGGCACATTATACCATAACCTGTCCCCTACTGCTTGGGACCGCCTGTGATGCGGATGATGTAGTTGGGCACTTTCACGAACACCGTCCACTCCTCTTCGCCGCCGTCTGCACGTTTGACTTTCACCGGGACGGAAAATTCGCCGTTGCCAGCAGGTGCGACTTCGCCTGTGTCGAGGTAGTAATACTTTTTGCTGACCAGCGCATCAAGCCAGGCTTGGTACTCGGCCGGCGGCGTGTCGAACGCGTTTTCCTGTCCCTCTGCTTTGTAGATCGCAGAGGCGCTGTAGGTCCAGCGGTTCTGAGTCAGGTTGGTCATGAACAGCCCCACCGTATCTTTAAACTTCGGCGCGTAGTAGTTGAGATAGGACTTCTGCTCTTTCATCTCTTTGTACCGCTGGATGTCGTCCGCCGTGATGTTCTCACCGGCCATCTGCGGCGGCTCGTATTCGTGCCAGATGATCAGCGACAGGCAAAGCACACAGGTCACGGCGATCCCAGCGAGCATTTTGTTGTTCTCGACCAACGGCTTGTACGTCTTCTTGTTCACATAGATGTACGGGCGGGCGAGACGCTTCTGCAGTTGGTCGGAGAAATTGGAGATGATCAGGATCGCCGCCCCCATGAAGAGCGCTGCGCTGCAGAGAATCCACGGATATTGGCGCATCATTTTCGACCCGTAGGCGATCAGCGCGCCCCACTCGCCGCTCGTCGTCATCAGGTACGAGATCGGAGGCATGGCATCCGGGTCGATCGTGACTCGCTCGCCGCCGCCGAGGAAGAGGTTCACCACCGCCAACTGCCCGATCAGGAACAAGACCTGCACAAAATCGGTCAAGAACGCAAACAGGATCTCCGGGCGCAAATGCGGCATCAAGTGCCGGAACACCACCCTTGAAGTGGATGCGCCCATCGTGCGGGAGGCGGAGATGTAGAGTTTGCCGCTGTAATAGTGCGAGCGCTCCGAGAACTGCCTCGCCAGCGGGAACACCCCGATCAGGATGATCATCAAAAAGAGGATCTGGGTGGCATCGCCTTTCTTCAGCACCTGATTCAAGCTGTACATCATCGGATAGATAAACAGCAGGGCAGGCACGGCTGTCGTCATCATCTGCAAGGAGTTGATCGCCGACATGCCCCGCCCTGTCGTCCCCGCATACATCCCGAGGGGGAGAGCCAGGCAGAAGCGCAGCATCGTGATCAGCAAAGCAAATCCGATCGTATATTTCGCCCCGTGGAGCAGCAGGGACACCATGTCATAGCCGCGGTGGTCGGTGCCGAGCCAAAATTTATCGGTCGGCGGGAACGGCGCGGAGACCATCTGGCGCTTGCCGTCGATGATCTGATAGTCATAGGTCATTTTAAAATCGTCGGTGATGCCGTGCGGCGCGATCATCGAGCCAAAGACGGTCACGAAGATCAGCAGGAGCAGGAGGAACCACGCGAGTTTGTACTGGAAGCGGTCTCGTGCCGCCGCTTGCTGCAAGTTGACCATCTACGCCACCTCCTTGGTTTTCACCACGAGGAATCGGCGCAGCACGGCGACCAGCACGTGCGTCAACAGGCCAAAGCAGGCGAGGATCGCACAGGTCGCAGGCAGCGACGTCACTTTGTGCAGGTCAGGGTTGATCGCATAGCCGCCGAGCCCAAACACGCCGCACATCACTTCGGCCACCACCAGCGAGGTGATCGCCACCGACACGACGCGGGGCAGCGCGGTCAGCAGGTCTTCGGTGACGTTGCGCATGATGTGCCAGATGATCACGTGCGGGCGGCTCATCCCTTTGGCATACGCGGTTTTAATATAGCCTTCCTCCCACTCGCGGGTGACGGCGATGCGAAACGCGCCGTACATCAGCGCCGTCGGCAGCAGCATGATCGCCAGGAACGGGATCAAAAACGGTGTGTCGCTGCCAAACTGCATGATCGTCAACACTTTTTTGCGCAGAGCCATCGCTAGCAGAATCGCGCCCATCTGCATCAAGGCGACGACCAGAAAATCGGGCATGGCGAGCAGCAGGCGGTTGATCCGGTCGAGCACAGACCCGATTTTCGGCAGCCAGACGGCAAGCAGGGCCAGCAGAAACCCGGCGACGATCGAGGTCAGCAGCGCCGGAATCAAATAGGAGAACGAGCGCGCGACCATCTTTTCCATCTGCGGGTCGATCGGCAATTCCCGGTCTGGGCGGTTGCGGTAGGTGATCGTGCCGTATTCGCCTTGGGTGTAGCCAGTGATCTGGTCACGGATTTCGATCACGAAGTTCTTCACGTCGATCTTTGGCTTGATCGGCATCGGGCCGATGCGCTGGATCTCGGGATCTTTTTTCAAGAGCCTGATGTACTCGCGGGTCTGTCCGTAGGGGACTTCGACGAGGCCGGAGTCTGCGTTTAGTACATAGGTATCTTCATATTTTTTCATGATAGTTTCCAGGTCACGGTCATACTTCACGGTGACATAGATGCGGTCGGATGCTTCTTTTACAAAAATTTTGTCCAGATTTCCAAGCATCAAAATGCCGAGCAAAACGGCAATTCCGATGATCAGACCTTTAAGTATACGAATGATGGCAACCTCCCCCTTTCTTAATTAGTCTGAAAAATTACTGAAATGTTGCAACTTTTTTGCAAAAAGAGGACATTGGAAAAATAAGGAGAAGTCAGTCTCTGGAAATTCATGTGAAATCATGAGAGGCAGGTTGAAGATAGATGAAATCTAGGTTTACGCGTTCGATCGTGACAATGATCGCCGTTTCGATGCTGGCGGTGGCCGGCGGCGGCGCTGCGCAGGCGTCAGGCATCGGAGTGGAGTTGGATCACAAAGCGTTGAAGTTTCAGGTGCAGCCGTATCAGAAAAATGGTCAGACCTTGGTGCAGCTGCGCACCGTGGTGGAGGCGCTGGGCGGTACGGTGACGTGGGAAGGTGAGAAGCAGCAGGTGCGGGTGGAGATCGGCGATGACAGCGGATTCGTCCGCATCGGCGGCCCGATGCTGGTCGTGAATGATCAGACCTTTCCGCTCAGTGTAAAGGCCGAGCTGAAAAACGGCGCGACGATGGTGCCGGTGCGCGTGCTGGAGAAGTTCGGCGTGGACGTGAACTGGAACGCAGGGAAAAATGGAGTGGAGCTTTTCTATCAAGGGAACAAGATGATGCTCAACCTGGCGCTGTCCACAGAGGTCAATTCGATGGACCCGGCCAAGGCGTATACGCCGGACGCGTTTACGCTGATCGCACAGACCAACGAAGGGCTGGTGCGCATCGACCAGGACGGGTATCCGGTCGCAGGCGTGGCGAAAGCGTGGGAAGTGTCGCCCGACGGCAAGACGTATACGTTCCGCCTGCGCCCCGAGGCGAAATGGTCGGACGGATCGCAGGTGAGAGCACAGGATTTTGAATTTGCCTGGAAACGGGTGCTTGATCCGGCGATGTCTGTCCAGTGGGCGTACATGCTGATGGATCTCGAAGGGGCGGAAGACTTTAACGGGGGCAAGCAAACGTCCGACATGGTGGGCGTAAAAGCGCTGGATGACCGCACGCTGGAAGTGAAGCTGAAGCGTCCCGTGCCGTATTTTATCGAAGGGGTCGCACACCCGATTTTCTATCCGGTGAAGATGTCGTTTGTGGATCGTGTCGGGCTGGAACAGCATGGGCAGGACCCGGACAAGGTGCTGTCGAACGGGCCGTTCAAGCTGACCGAGTGGGAGCATGAAGGCATGATGAAGCTGGTGAAAAATGAGCAGTACTGGGATGCGGATGCAGTGAAGCTCGATGCGGTCAACTACACGATCGTAAATGAGCTCGTCTCGCGCCACAATCTGTATGCGCAAGGCGTGCTCGACCGCATCCAGCTTGATCAGCAGGAATTCATCGACAAATACAAAAGTGCGCCGGAGTACAGCACTGTGGCGGAAGGAATCACCCATTATCTGACGTTCCAAACCGCCAAAGGCGTGACGCGTAACAAACTGGTGCGTCAGGCGTTGACGTATGCGATCAACACGAAGACGCTCGCGGAGATGCAAGGCGACAACGACGCGGCGACCGGTTATGTGCCGACCGGGATCACCGACCATCACGGCAAGGAATTCCGGGAACAAGGCGTTGACCTGATCGCGCAGGCGGACAATGTTATGAAAGCGAAATCGATGCTGGCGGAAGGTTTGAAGCAGCTTGGGCTGAGCGAAATGCCGTCTTTGACGCTGCTGGTCGATGATTCGCTGCAGAAGCGCAAGCAAGCGGAGCAGATCGCGGCGGACTGGAAGACCCAGCTCGGTGTGGAGATCAAGGTGGAGGCGGTGCCGTTTAAGACTCGTCTCCTGCGCACGCAAGAGGGGAACTACGACATCGCGTTGATGGCGTGGGGACTCGATTATAACGATGCGGGCACGTTCCTCGACATGTGGGGGACAGGCGAGTCTATCAACACGGCGAACTATAGCAATCCGAAGTACGACGAGCTGATTACAAGTTCGGATGCGACAGCGGAGATGGATGTGCGGACGAGTGCGTTGCGGGCGGCCGAGTCGCTTTTGATGGAAGACATGCCGGTTGCGCCGCTGTATTTCAACAACAAGTCGTATTTGACCAAGCCGTATGTAAAAGGGCTGGAGACGCATACGTTTTGGAGTCAGTATGATCTGAAGCATGCGTATGTGGAAGGCCGTAAGTAATTTTTAGGGAAAAACCCCTTCGCCGATACGGGAGCGAAGGGGTTTTGCATTATCTGCTGTCGCGCTGGGACTGCATGTTGTTCTGCTGCTGCTGGAACTCAACGGTGTCGTCGACGACAGGCAGTTGGTTGGGCAGCTTTTCGAACTTGGCGGACGGGAGCTCGGAGAACTCGGTGTCCATCGCAGTCATGCGGGCCTGCATCTGCGGGGCCGGCAGCAGACGGTGCGGATCGGTGATCGGGCATTGCTGCTGCTGTTTGCTTCCTGTTGCGTCTTCCTGTCCGCCGATCTCGCCAAACTCGGCCATCGCAAAGTTGTTCGGGTTGCCGGGCGACGAAGTTGGACGATAGCGGTCGGTGCCGCGCAGGTTGGCGAGCGTGTCGCCTTTGCCTGCTTTGGCAGCGTTGTACACGCCGTTGCGGTGCACAAACCAATACCACGCGTAAAAGACACCAAAGAGCACAAGGCTGATCAAAAGAAAGCTGGTAAACGTAAGCATAGCCTGACCACCTCCCTGTAGGTAGTGTGGGACAGACAGGGGGCATCCATGTGTAGTAAAAACGCCCACTGCCGAGAAAAAGGCAGCGGGCGTTTTTTCACACTACGCCAGATCTTTCGCCAGCGACTCCAAAGTGTCGTAGCCGAGCGGGATGGTGACGTTCATGTGAGGGTGGTCGAGGACGAGCTTCACGTCTTCGTGTTCGTAGGAGCCGTTGGTGATGTAGGCGATGGCGGTCTCCGTCATCGGGAACTTGAGGTAGTGCACCGATGTGGTGAACTCGCGGTCGTCGTGCTCTTCTTCGAACTTCGCTTGGATTTGCTCACCGTTCACGACCAGGAAGAGGTGATGTTCAATGCCCTTCAGCTTGGTCAAAAGCTCGGTCAGCGCCGTCTGCTCGTCAGTTTCGATGAACAGGGTCGCCGACAGTTCGCCCGCTCCCGGCACCATTCCCGAGTAGATCTCGATGTACTCGTCGATCTCTTTCGGGTCGGTCAGATCCTCATTGTGCAAGAGCTCCTGGATCTGGAACATCACCGTGTTTTTGTTCTCAAACAAGATCGAGATGTCATTGTTGAAACGCACACGGCGGGCCTTCTTGTACTGGATCATCTTTTTGACATATTCGTCGCGGCCTTGACGGTACGTCGGGAGCGCCACGATGTCGCTTTTGCGAATCAATGCTGCTGTCATAAAAAATCCACCTCCGGTTCTCTGGTCATGATGATGAAGCGCCCGCCCCGCACGTATGATGTACAGGGCGGATTTTTATTTATACCTTACGCTTCGAGGGAGTCGAGCAGTTTTTGGAAGCGCTGTGCATGGACGCGCTCCGCTTTTGCCATGACTTCCATCCACTCGCCGATTTCGTCGAAGCCTTCGTCACGAGCGGTTTTCGCAAAGCCCGGGTACATTTCGGTGTACTCGTATGTTTCGCCGGCGATTGCCGATGCCAGCATCTCTTTCGCGTTGTTGACCGGGAGACCGGTTACCGGGTCGCCTTCGCCGTTGTTGCGCAGCGCGTCGAAGTGGCCAAATGCGTGCTTGGTTTCGCCGTTTGCGATGGCGCGGAACAGTTCTGCTACCTCTACTGCGCCTTCTGCGTCTGCCTTCTCTGCGAAGAACAGGTAGCGGCGGTTCGCTTGCGATTCACCTGCAAATGCGGTTTTCAGGTTGTCTGCCGTTTTCGAGCCTTTGATTTCGTATGCCATTATGTTTTCCTCCTCGTTTGTTTCGTTTCGTGAACATGTAATAATTCTATACTTAGAATAAGTCTAAAGTGAATCTTCCGCTGTAAGCTGGATCACATTTTGTCTGAGGAGTGTGTGCCGTGAAGCGACCTGGTGATGATGTGAAGATTTTCTCCGGCTCTTCCAATCCGGAGCTGGCCAAGGCGGTGTGCCGGATGCTCGGCGTGCAGCTTGGCGAAGCAAAACTGTCGCGCTTTCAAAGCGGCGAGACCTACGTGTCGATCGGGGAAAGCGTGCGCGGCGCGGATGTGTATGTGTTTCAATCGTTCTGCCATCCCGTCAACGACCACTTTGTTGAACTGCTGGTCATGATCGACGCGCTGAAAAGGTCATCGGCCGGCATGATTAATGTGATTTTGCCGTACTACGGTTATGCGCGTCAGGAAAAGCAAGATCAGCCTCGCGAGCCGATCACTGCCAAATTGCTCGCCGACGTGCTGACCACCGTCGGGGCGGAACGGGTGATCACGATGGACCTGCATGCTCCGGCGATCCAAGGATTTTTCGATATCCCGGTCGATCACATGACGGCGCTCGACCTCATCGCCGACTACCTGCGCACAAAAGACTTGAGCAACGCGATCATCGTGTCGCCTGACGCCGGGCGGGCCAAGACGGCAGAGCGGCTGGCCACCTATCTCGATCTGCCCGTTGCGCTGATGAACAAGCGCCGCCCCAAGCATAATGAAGCGGAGATCACCCACGTCATCGGCGACGTGAAAGGCAAAGTGCCGATTATTATTGAAGATATGATCGACACAGGCGGCACGCTGGTCAAAGTCATTGAGGGGCTGGTGGAGAATGGAGCGCAGGCGGAGGGCATCCTATGTGCGACACATGCGATCTTCTCACACCCGGCGCATGAGCGGCTCAACCATCCGCTGATCAAAGAAGTGGTGGTCACCGACACGATGCCGATCTTGCGGCGGGAAGAGCTGCCGAAGCTGAAAGTGATCTCGGCCGCCCCGCTGTTTGCCGAGGCGATCGACCGCATCCACACCAACCGTTCGATCTCCTCTCTGTCGCTGGAATCGGGGCGGATGTGATATACTAGGGAAAAATTAGACAGGACTCGGGAGGTGACGCCTGTGGATAAACCGAAAAGCCAGGAAGAGAAACTAAGCACCCATCAAAACAATGTCATTCCGTTCCAAGTGGACGCCGCCTTCTTCTTTGAGCGGGCGGTGCACTATCTGGATCGTCACGACCTGAAAAACGCATTGAAAAATTTTCGGAAAGCAGCGGAGTTAGAGCCGGACAATCCGGTCAACCACTGCAATCTGGCAGGCGTCCTCTCCGAGTTGGGCGAGTTTGAGGAATCGAACAAGATCCTGCAGAAGATCCTGAAAGAGATCGACCCGGATCTGGTGGAATGCCACTTCTATATGGCGAACAACTGCGCCAACCTCGGCGACTATGAACATGCCGAAGAGCATATCACGCGCTATCTGGAGCTCGACCCGCGCGGCGAATTTGCCGAAGACGCCGAAGAGATGCTGCAGATCCTGATGCAGGAGTTTGGCGGCGGCAAAGTGTTCCAGGAGCGCAAGCAGCAACAGGAGGATGACAACTCCGGCGGGCATGACACGGCGCGCAAATTGCTCGAAGAAGGCAAGTTTATGGAAGCGTCCGCCTATCTGGAAAAAGCGGTTGAGCAGCAGCCGGACTCGACGGCTCCGCGCAACAATCTCTCCTTGGCCTACTATTACCAAGGCGACATCGACAAGGCGATCGAGATCGCGACCGAAGTTTTGGAACGCGACCCGTCCAACGTGCATGCGTTGTGCAACTTGGCGGTGTTTCATCAGCATTTAGGCAACGGGCCGCAGCTGCAGGAGATCCTCGAAGGGCTGCGCAAGCTGTACCCGCTGTATTTTGACCATACATATAAGTTGGCGACCACGATGGGCATTTTGGGCGAGCATACGACCGCGTACCGCTTGTTTAAGCAATTGCTGCGCTGGGGCGACCGCACCGATACGGCGCTTCTGCACTGTGTGGCGGCGTCGGCAGCGAACCTTGGTTTTCTGGAAAAAGCAAAAAAGGTCTGGTCGGAGATTCAGATGCTCGATCCCGATTCGGAGACGCCGGTATATTATTTGAACAAAGTTAACGCAGCAATCGAAGCGGGCGGGAAGATGGACGCGGTGTCCTACCAGTATCACATCCCGTTTCAGGAGCAGTTCCGGATCATGAAAGAGCAGATCCAGACCGGGCAGCTCGGCACGTGGCGCAACGACCCGCTGATCCGCTCGTCCTTGTTCTGGGCGCTGAAGCACGGCGATCTGGAGACGAAGATGCAGGTGATTCAGACGTTTGCTCTGCTCGCCGACAAAGAGGTGGAGCATGTGCTGCGCGAGTTCATCAAGAACCCGGAGGAGATCGACCAGCTCAAGCGGCTGGCGATCTACGTCCTGCGCCACATCGGGGCGGAAGGGCCGTTTCAGGCGCATCTGGACAAGGAAGAGGTGCTGTTGCGCGTGCAGTCTTTGCCGCAGGATGATCTGCTGACCTTGCAGCCGGAATGGCAGGAAGTGCTCGACAAGACCTACTCGGAGCTCGATCCGGCCTATGGCGAAGAGGCGCGGCACATCGCCCGCGATTTGTGGACGGGTTATCTCAACCGCGTCTTCCACGCGCCGCCGCGCATCGTGAAAATTGCCAACTGGGCGGCGGCACTGGAGTATGCGGTGCTGCGTAAACTGGGTGCGAAAGCCACCCAGGCCGATGTGGCGGCACGGTACGGCGTCGCGCCGGGGGCGGTGTCGAAGATCTACCGCCTGCTGATGCAGCCGGCGAAGAGCGGGGAAGATTTGTAGGGAGACTTACAGTACACACCACGCTTGCTTAGATATACTAAAGGACGAGGATGAGTTTTAGGAATCCTCGTCCTTTTTCAATCTCATACTAACTTGGGACGCGCTGTGCGTCTGTTCAATAGAAGGGGGCTTTTCTCAATGAGCGAAACCAACAATCTTTATGATGTGATTATAATCGGCGGCGGTCCGGCCGGCATGGCAGCCGGTCTGTACGCAGGCCGCGCCAACCTGAAAGTTGCGTTGATCGAACGCGGCATGCCGGGCGGTCAAGCAGCGACCACCCATTTGATCGAAAACTATCCGGGCGTGGAATCGGTGGACGGCCCGTCCCTGTCGATGACGATGCACAAGCAGGCGGAAGACTTCGGCACGGAGATGATCACCGGCGACGTGGAGAAGATCGAAGACGCGGAGAAAAAGATCAAGAAAGTGATCACTTCCCGCGGCACCTACCTGACCAAAACGATCATCCTGGCGACTGGCGCAGAACCGCGCAAATTGGGCGCACCGGGCGAAGATGAGCTGCGCGGGCGCGGTGTCTCCTACTGCGCAACTTGCGACGGCGCGTTCTTCCGCGAGAAGGAACTGGTCGTGGTTGGCGGCGGCGACTCGGCGGTGGAAGAAGGCATCTACCTGACCCGCCACGCTTCGAAAGTGACGATCATTCACCGCCGTGACTCCTTGCGCGCGCAGAAGATTCTGCAGGACCGCGCCTTTAAGAACGAAAAGATCAATTTCATCTGGGACACGACGGTCGAAACGATCGAAGGCGAAGGCAAAGTGCAGAAGCTCCAGATTAAAAATACGAAAACGGGCGAGACTGGCGAGTATCCGTGCGACGGCGTGTTCATCTACGTCGGCATGGTGCCGAATACGGGCTTCTTCTCCGACCTGCCGATCCTGAACGAATCGGGTTATGTCGTCACCAACGACAAGATGCAGACGAAACTGCCGGGCGTGTTTGCAGCCGGCGACGGCCGCGAGACGGTGCTGCGCCAAGTGGTGACCGCAACTTCGGACGGCGCGGTGGCGGCGTTTTATGCGGGCCATTATGTGGAACTCTGGGAAGAGGATCAAGAATAGAGGATTGAGAGCGGCATGAACGATCAGTTTTTGATACTGGGCACGGCCGGGCATATCGACCACGGCAAGACGACGCTGGTCAGAGCCCTGACCGGCATTGAAACGGATGTTCACAAAGAGGAAAAAGAGCGGGGCATCACGATCGACATCGGATTTGCCCCCTTTACTCTCCCCGACGGCAGACGCGTCGGGGTGATTGACGTTCCGGGCCATGAGCGCTTTGTGCGCAACATGCTGGCCGGGGCGGGCGGGATCGACCTGATCATGCTGGTGATCGACGCCAATGAAGGGATCATGCCGCAGACGCTGGAGCATCTGCACATTTTGGAGATGCTGCACGTGCAAAAGGGCATCATCGTCTTGACCAAGATCGATACGGTCGATCCGGAATGGCTGGAGATGGTGCAGGAAGAAGTGCGCGAGGGGCTGGCCGGGACGTTTTTGGCGGAGGCGCCAATCGTGCCGGTGTCGGCGGCGAAAGGCATCGGGATCGAAGAGCTGCGCGCGGAGATCGGGCGCATGTCGGCCGAAGTGTCGCCGCGCGAAGTGACCGCGCCGCTGCGCCTGCCGGTGGACCGGGTGTTTTCGGTCGCCGGATTTGGCACGGTGGTGACGGGGACGGTGTACGCCGGACAGGTCCAAGTCGGCGATACGGTGGAAGTGCTGCCTCAGGGGCTGGCAGCCCGCGTGCGGCACATTCAGGTGCACGGCGAGTCGGCCGATCGCGCATTGGCCGGGCAGCGGGCAGCTTTGAACCTGCATGGCGTAGAGCGCTCCGACCTGGATCGCGGCATGGTGATCGCGCAGACCGGGCTGTACCGGGCGACCGATAGGCTGGACGTGCGGATGCATGTGCTTGATGATGCGCCGCGCACGCTGACCAACCGGATGCGCGTTCGCTTCTACATCGGGGCGAGCGAAGCGATGGGGCGGGTGACGATCCTCGACCGCGATGAGCTGCTGCCGGGCGAGGACGGGCTGGTGCAGCTGCATCTGGAAAGCATGATCGTCTGTGCGCCGGGCGACCGGTTTATCATCCGCACCTTCTCGCCGATGCTGACCATCGGCGGCGGCACGATCATCGACCCGCATCCGGTCCGCGAGCATCGCCGCCGCCGCGACTATGTGCTGGAAGAGCTTCAACAGCGGGAAAAAGGCGGTCCGGAGCAACTGGTGCTGCAAGCGCTGCAGGACGACCCGGGCGCCGGGCTGCGCGTGCTGGCCGATGTGGTCAATGCGACCGAAGATGTGGTTGAAGGCTGGCTGGCTCCGATGCTCGAAGGAGGGCAGGTCACACAGGTGCCGGGCGGCTATGTCGGGACAGACTGGCTGGATAAGCTGTTCGATGAGATCGAAGAGAAGATCAGAGGGCATTTTGCCAAAGAGAAATACCACATCACCGTGCCGAAAGCGCAGGTCTTGTCGCAACTCGGCAAGAAGATCAAGCCGAAGCTGTTCGACGCGCTGCTTGGGGCGGAGGCGGCGAAAGAGCGATTTGTGCTGCAACGGGACAAGCTGTCGATTCGCGGGTATGAGGTGCCGTTTACGTTGCGCGACAAAGAGCTGATCGGCAAGATCGAGGCGCTTTTTGCGGAAAGCGGGTTCCATCCGCCGTCGCTTGATGACGTGATGAAAGAGACCAAGGCGTTTGAGAAGACGCTGCAGGGGCTCTATCATTATCTGCGCGAGACCGGTGTGCTGGTCGACATCGGGGATGGCGTGCATTTCCAAGCCGCGACGCTTTTGCATGCCCAAGCGGCGATCCGCGAGAAATTCGCCGAGTCCGGAGCTTTTGGCGTCGCCGACTTCCGCGACTGGGTCGGCACCTCGCGCAAGTTCGCGGTGGCGATCTTGGAGTATTTTGATGCATTGAAATTCACCAAGCGCGTCGAGGACAAGCGCGTGGTGGTGGAGTAGAGCAAGGCAGTCTCGCATAAAAAGTCACAATCTATTCACTCTCATGTAATAGTCTCGCAATATAAAGGGGTTATGATAAGGGTAAGCAAATGACCCCCTTTTAAAATATTTCTTTCCCCGGTGAGACGTGTTCCGCGCAAGCGGACGGCTCACCTTTTTTTTGTGTCTTTATTCGACAGGATTGGTGTTCGTTTTGCGTTGTGATCGGCGGGGGCGGAGTGGTATGCTGGAAGTGGTGATGCAAACGATGCGACTGGTAGCGAATTGCGTGATCCGCCAGGGCGATCTCGTGCTGATGCTGCAAAAGCCGCAGCGCGGCTGGTGGTCTGCGCCGGGCGGAAAAGTGGAGGTTGGCGAATCGCTGGCCGAAGCGGTGGTGCGTGAAGTGGCGGAAGAGACCGGGCTGTCGATCACCGATCATCGCCTGCGCGGGATCTTTACGATCCTCAGGCAGGACGGGGACGTGGTGCTCGATCACTTCATGCTGTTCACCTTTTATACGGAGAGCTTCACTGGCACCTCCAAGACGTTAACCGAGGAAGGACGCCTCGAATGGGTCCCGATCTCGGAGCTGGCAACCCGCCCGATGGCGGAAGGCGACCGGTACTTTCTTCCTGACATTATCGGAACGAAAGAACTGATCACAGGGAAGTTCTGCTATACCGCCGACCACAGACTGATTCACTGGCAACGAGAATAGACGGAAAGCAGTACCGGGCGCGGAGTTTATGATCTGCGCCTTCTTTTGTTTAGTTTCATTTGATTAAATTCCTTAGAAGGTTAAGGTGCCGAAGCGGCAGGAATGTAGCGGTCCCGTAGAGAAGAAGTCAAAATTATAGAAGGTGGAAGAAGGGGGTAGGGTGAGTGACGCCAACACGACAACAAAAGAAAAGAGCCTTTCAGTCATCGACGTTTCGGCTGCTGGACCGTGTCTATGAAGGCATCGACAGCAAGATCAAGATGAAGCTTAGTCAAAAATTAGGCCTTATCATCATTGTAACGTTTGTTGGTATTCTGGCAGTCGGCGCAACGTCGATCTGGCAGTTGAGAACGCTCCAAGACAACATGGATGAAGCGTTGACCGTCAACCTCCGCGCGATGCAAGTCGCCGAAGAGATGAAGGTTACCGCTGCTCAATACGACCGCGAGATGGTGAACTATATCCGCAGCGGCAACAACAAAGACGGCCAAGCGGTGTCCAAGAAAAAGCTCGACGATCTCAACAAGATCATCGAAGCGAACATCAGCGAGTATACGAGCTTGGCGGACAACACCGAAGAGGATCAGAAGAACCTGGCCGACCTGAACAAGAACTGGCAGTACTTCAAAGATTCGCAGACGAAACTGCTCGCAGAAGCAGCGAAAAGCGAAGTCATCGCGTTCCAGCTCTGGGAAGGCAACCTCTCCTCCGGCTACAAGAACTTGTCCAAGACTCTGACGTTGATCAACGATAAAAACCAAAAAGTGATCGCAGAATCCAAAGGGCTGCTCGATTCCATCTACCGCACGTCCTGGATTCTGACCACGATCGTCATCGCCGTCATCGCCCTGTTTGCAGGCGCGCTGGGCCTGGCGACCAACCGCTATCTGCAGCGCCGCATCAACCACATGGTGGAAGTGAACGAAGTGTTGGCACAAGGCGACCTGCGCGTCAACGTCAGCGTGGACTCCAGCGACGAACTGGGCCAGCTGGCCAGCTCGACGAAGGCGGTAATCGCCAACCTCCGCCAGATCATCGGCGAGGTGAACACGGCGTCGCTGTCGGTGGCAGCCGCTTCGGAACGCATGGCTTTGTCCTCGGAAGAAAGCAACAAGGCGGCCGAATCGGTCGCGCTGACGATTCAGGAAGTTGCAGAAGGCACGGCACGTCAGGTAGAGCGCACGCAGGAAAGCGCCGACTTGATGTCGCAGCTGGCCGAATCGGTGGGCGAGATCAAGATCACGATGAACCGCATCGTGGTCGCCGCGCAGCAGACGGCCGACACGGCGTTAAACGGCCGCTCGGTGCTCGACACCACGTCCGGGCAGATCGAAGGCATTCGCTCGGCGAACGTCGAGACGGTGCATGCGTTTGAACATCTGTACTCCGAACTGGGCCGGATCATTCAGTTCGTCAACGTGATCACCGAGATCGCGTCGCAAACCAACCTGCTCTCCCTGAACGCTGCGATCGAAGCAGCGCGGGCGGGCGAACATGGCCGCGGCTTTGCAGTCGTCGCCGATGAAGTTAAGAAACTGGCCGATCAGTCCTCGCAGGCTGCCGGCGAAGTGCGCTCGATCGTCTCGTCCGCTCATGAGAGCATGGAGCAGATGCGCGTGGCGCTGGGCGGTTCCAACCAGCGTGTTGACGCAGGCGTGAAAGCGATGCAGGAGACCAATATGTCGTTTGACCACATCGTCACATCGGTTGAAGAGATGCTCGACCGCATCCGCGTGGTGGCCGATACGACGGAGACGATCTCCAACTCGGCCAACCAGGTGTTTGGGAACATCGAAGACGTTGCGTCGATCACCGAGGAATCGGCTGCCGGCGTCGAGGAAGTCTCTGCGGCGACCGAAGAGCAGTTGGCGTCGATGCAAGAGGTGGCAGCGTCTGCCGTCACGCTCTCGCAGCTGGCCGATGCGCTGAAGATGAGCGTCTCGCGCTTCACCGTCGAAGAGGAGATCCACGCAGGAACGGGTCTCGTCGTCTCGATCGCCGAAGCGCGCGCGCAAGCAGCAGCCTCCCAAGAGGTATTCGGACAAGCAGAGGAATTTGTTGGGGCTGACGCCGACGTTGTTGGGGCTGACGACAGCGAAGGATCTGAAGAGCAGTTGAATACGTTTGAAGCGAATGCCGAGTCGGCAGAAACTGCTGAGACTTCTTCGGAAGATGCAGAAGATGTCGCAGTTGAAACTGACGAAGAAGCAAAAAAATAACAGCCGCATACGATGAAACGAGCCGGGGCATGACACGCCCGGCTCGTTTTTTTGTGGGCGAGATTTCTTTCTTTCCGGGGCGTCATCTGCTACACTAAGAAGATACAAATTGGCATGAACTTGCAGGGGGTGAAGTAATGCAAGCGGGTATTAATTTATTGCTGATCACCGGGCTGTCCGGCGCCGGGAAATCGGTGACGATGCAGGCGCTCGAGGACATCGGATTTTTCTGCGTCGACAACCTGCCGCCTGCGTTGATTCCGAAATTCGGGGACCTGATCATTCAGTCGTCCGGCAAAGTGACGAAGGTTGCACTCGTCTGCGATCTGCGCGGCGGCGCCTTTTTCAGCGACTTGATGGAAGCGCTGGGCCTCCTGGAACAGAAAACGCCGCACATCAACTACCAGATCGTCTTTCTCGAAGCGGACGACGCCACGATCGTGCGCCGCTTCAAAGAGACGCGCCGCCGCCATCCGCTCGCCAAAGACGGACGCATCGTGGAAGGCATCTCCGAAGAGCGCAAAATGCTCGATGAGATCCGCGGCAACGCTGACCTGATCATCAACACCTCGCACTTGAAAGCGAGCGAACTGCGCCAGAAGATCCTCGGCCAGTTCTCGCATATCGATGACCAGCATCTGAAGGTGGACATCATGTCGTTCGGCTTCAAATACGGGGTGCCGATCGAAGCGGACATGGTGTTTGACGTGCGCTTTCTGCCTAACCCGCACTATGTGGATTCCCTGCGCCCGCTGACCGGCAAGCATGCGGACGTCTATGACTACGTGATGAAATGGCCGATTACCCAATCTTTTCTCACCAAGCTCGAAGATATGATCGATTTTCTTATCCCGCAATTCCGCAAAGAAGGCAAGACGCAAGTGGTGATCGGCATCGGCTGCACGGGAGGCAAACACCGCTCAGTCGCACTCGCCGAAACGCTCTATGAGCATCTCAAAGACCGCGAGTGGGCGAGCGTCGTACACCGCGATTCGGAAAAGGAATAATCCGCGATGGTGCGCTATTGGTTGCTCCTCGCCTGGACCGTCTGTTCGTTCGGCTTGGGACTGATCGCCGCCGGCATTGGCATTCACAGCCTGCCGGGGCAGTCTTCGCTGATCGGACTGGTCTGTCTGTTGATGGGGTCAGGGCTGCTCGCGTTTGGGTGGTGGCGCGATGAACAGATCACCCGCACGCAGATGCTGCTTGAAAAGCGCAAGCCGCGCGTCGTCGTCGTGGGCGGCGGCACCGGACTGTCGGTGCTGTTGCGCGGCTTAAAAGAATTTGACATCGACATCACGGCGATCGTCACCGTCGCCGATGACGGCGGTTCCTCCGGCCGGCTGCGCTCCGATTTTGACATGCCGCCGCCGGGCGACATCCGCTCCTGTCTCGTCGCTTTGTCCGACACCGAGCCCTTGCTCGAAAAGCTCTGGTCGCACCGCTTCAAAAGCGGGGAAGGCCTCGCCGGGCACTCGTTTGGCAACTTGCTGATCGCAGCGCTGACCGACGTCACCGGCGATTTTGAAACGGCGATCAAAGAAGCGTCCCGCGTTCTCGCCGTCGGCGGCCGCGTGCTGCCTGCCGTGCGGGAAGCGGTCATCTTGCGCGCCTACATGGAAGACGGCTCGTATGTCGAAGGCGAATCGCAGATTCCGCTCTCCGGCAAGAAGATCGAGCGCGTCGAAGTGGAGCCCAACGACCTCGAACCACTGCCGGAAGCGTTGGAAGCGATCGAGCAAGCCGACGTGATCGTCATTGGCCCGGGCTCGCTCTACACGTCGATCCTGCCGAACCTGCTCGTCACCAAGCTGACCCAGGCGATCGATGCCGCAGAAGGCAAAAAAGTCTACATCTGCAACGTGATGACCCAATCGGGCGAAACGGACCACTACACTGCGTCCGATCATGTCAAAGCGATCTATGACCACATCGGACGCCCCTTGTTCGATTACATCCTCGTCAACTCCGCCCCGATTCCGCCGGCTGTGATCGAACAGTACCGGGAGAAGCGGGCGGCACCGGTTGTCGCCGATCTGTGGAATCTGCAAAATCTTGGACTCAACGTCATCGCGCGCAATTTCCTGCACTACTCCATCTATGCCCGCCACGATGCACGGATGATCTCCGAGCAGATCCTGGCCCTGATCGGACGCGACCCGAACAAACTGCGCCGTTAATGGAAAGGAGGGTGGACACGTATGTCTTTTGCTGCCCGCACGAAAAAAGAACTGACCCAGCTCGATCTCAAACCCTGCTGCAAACGGGCAGAGCTGGCCGCCCTGATCCGCATGAACGGCACGGTGCTCATCTCCGGCAAGCGCTTTTCGCTCGACGTGACGACCGAAAACGCGGCGATCGCGCGCCGGATGTACACCTTGCTCAAAGAACTGTTCGGCGTGCATGCTGAGATCCTGGTGCGCAAGAAGATGCGCCTGAAGAAAAACAACGTCTACATGATGCGCGTGCCGTTTCAGGTGCGCGAGATTTTGCAGGAGCTATGCATCGCGGCTGAAAATCTGACCTTTGTGGCCGGGATCAACCCGGCCCTGGTCAAAAAGAGCTGCTGCAAGCGCTCCTACCTGCGCGGCGTGTTTCTCGCCGGGGGCAGCGTCAACGACCCGGAAGGCTCGTCCTACCACTTGGAGATCGCGTCGAACGACTATGACCACTCGGCCGCCTTGCTCGAACTGGTCAATGCGTACGACCTCAACGCCAAACTGATCGACCGCAAAAAATCATACGTCGTCTATCTGAAGGAAGTCGAGAAGATCATCGAGTTCCTGAACATCATCGGGGCACACCAGGCCCTGTTGAAATTCGAAGACATCCGCATCGTCAAAGGGATGCGCAACCAGGTCAACCGCCTCGTCAACTGCGAGACGGCCAACCTGAACAAGACGATCGAAGCGTCCGTCCGGCAGATTGAGAACATCAAGCTGCTCGAACGGGTCGTCGGACTGGTCAACCTGCCGCCGCGCCTGCGCGAAGTGGCAGAGCTGCGCTTGCAGTTTCCCGACATCAACTTGAAGGAGCTCGGCGAGATGCTGCCCGGCAAAGTGTCGAAGTCGGGCGTCAATCACCGCCTGCGCAAACTCGATGAGTTGGCGGAAAAGGCGAAAACAGGGTATACTAACAAAAACTGACGCAGCGAGGAGGGCCTGACGGTGGCAGAGAAAACGGTGACCGTAGGATTGCCCGCGGGATTGCACGCCCGCCCGGCCGCATTGTTCGTGCAGGAAGCGAACCGCTTTACCAGCGAGATCTACGTGGAGAAAGCAGGGAAGTCGGTCAATGCCAAGAGCATCATGGGCATCATGTCGCTGGCGATCTCCAGCGGCACCGATGTGATCATTCGCGCCGAAGGGCCCGACGCGGAGCAAGCGGTAGAAAAGCTGGCAGCCATTGTGGCCGCACAAGGATAGCAACACGAAAAACCACGTTTCGCAATCGCGAGACGTGGTTTTTGTTTACGCGTCGGGAATCGGCGCGTTGAGAAACATCGTGGTCGGGCGCACCGCCAGGCGGCGCTCCAGGATGTGCTCGACGCTCTGCAGCGCATCCGGTTCCACCTCTTCCGGCACGCGCACGTAATGCAGGCGGCGCACCGGGCTGTAGGACGGATTGGACGGCAGCGAGTCGAAGATCATTTTCTGCCCCGGCACCGGAACGATCTTGCCGGTCGTTTTGTCGATGCCGCGAATGCACTGGTAGGCGTTCCCCGTGCGCACCGGCATCGGACCGATGTCGAGATAGCCGGCGAGCATGCCTTCGTGCCAGGCCGGCACGACCGGATAGACGGGGCTTTTTGCTTCTAAAGGCACGACCGGGGCGTTGACGACCATGCCGGGCGTGCGGACGCGCAACGCCCGTTTCAGCACGTCTTGGACGCTTTTGACCGAATCGACCTGCAGATCGGGCGGCACCTCCACAAAATGCACCAGGCGCAGCGCACTGTGGCCGCTCATGCCGGGAATGGAATCGAGCACCTGTTTGTGTCGGGCGAGGAGCAGAGGTCCGCCTTTGGGATCATAGCCGCGGATCAGCACATACATGCCGGCCAGCGACAACGGGGTAAGACCGGCGGATACAAAACGGACCGGACGGTTTTCCGCCCAGCCCTCTTGCAGAAAGTTCGTGCTCACGATCTGTCACCTCCCTCACGGCGTTGGGCTGCTATTAGCCTATGCGCCAAGCAGGGGAGAGGTGCGAAACGGATGTTACATGCCGCCGTTCATCAGAATCGTGGCGACGATGGCGCCGATCACCAGCGCCAGTACGAGGAAGATCGCCGACAGTACGATGATGATGATGCCTTGGGTCTTCGCGCCGCGTTTGATCGCCAGCGCGCCAAAGATGATGGCGAGCGGTCCAAACAGATACGGCAAGACAAACAGGGTCAGCGCCGTAAACACCCAGCCGAGGACGAGAAAGACGGATGCGTCCTTTTTAGCCGGCTGTTGCGGAGTTTGTTGCAGTTCATTTTCCATGAGCGAGCACCTCCTCTAAGAGACGTATGCCCGCTCCGGAAAAAGCAGAACTGACTATGGCGCCGTCGGCATGTTCATCAGGAACGAGACGGCAAAGACGGTGATCAGGATATAAAGCAGGATGAACAGGGAAGAGAGCACAATGATCCAGATGCCGTTTGCTTTCGAGCCGCGCTTGATGGCGATGGCCCCCATGACGATTGCGGCCGGGCCAAAGATGAAGGGCATGATGAACAGTGTCAATGCGGTGAACACCCAGCCAAGGATGACAAAAATTTTCGGGTCCTTGCGCTGTTGATCTTGCAGCTCGGGCAGTCGTTGTTCTTCCATCTAAAGCACCTCCCTCGCATATTCGTAGCTGTAGTCTGCGCCAAGCGGGAGGTTTTTACGCTGGAAGGAATTAAAAGACCGCAGGGAGAACCCTGCGGTCTGGTCTCTAGTTTAACAGTTCCAGAATTTCTGCGTTGGTCTTGGCTTTTGCCACACTGCGGATCTCCGGAGTCACTTCGGCCTGGGCGCTGAGCAGCAGTTTGACCGACGCCACATCGCTGCGCTCGACGGCGTAGTAGAGCGGGGTGTGGCCGTCAGCATCCGCATGGTTGACGTCCGCGCCGTATTTGAGCAGGTGGCCGGCGTTGACGGTGTCGCCGTGGAGGATCGTATAGCTGAGCGGCGTCTTGCCTTCTTCGTTCGCCAGGTTCGGGTTGGCCTTGTTGGCGAGGAAGACGCGAACGATGTCCGATTGGCCCCACATGGCGGCGAGGGTCAGGCCGTAGTTCTTGGTGTCGTGCAGCGGCTCGTCAGGATCGATGCCGCTTTTGAAGAGGGCATCGAGTGTGTCGGGCGCCGCGTCGAGGGCAAGATTGTAGGTTGTAAAGTCAGTTTTGGCCCCTGCTTGGAGCAGGCTTTCGACCAGTTCGGTATTTTTCATCTCGATCGCGAGGTTCAAGGCGCGGTTCTTGCTCTGCGTCTCTTTGAAGGATGGTGCAGCGAGGATCGCCTGCATCGTTTCGGTGTAGCTGCCCGCATAGTTGATCGCCGAACCTTGGATGTTCACGACGTTCGGATCAACGCCTTGTGCGAGCAGCGCGCGCACATTGCCGGTCTGGCCAAAGAAGGCGTTGCGCATCAGTTCGGTGTCTTCGTCTGTAAAGTTGTGTGCGTGCTGATAGAAATGGACAGCATCATTGCTCAGCTTGGGGCTGTAGGCGGTGTCGGCGCCCGCATCGGCGAGCAGCTTCATCGTAGCAGTGTTGCCGTGCGTTTTGGCGATCAGGTAGGCGGTCGCACCGAGGTTGTTTTTGACATCGAGCGGTGCGCCGAGTTCGACGAACGCCTTGACCGCTGCCGTATGGCCGCGCTCCGCCGCCACCATCAGCGGGGTCCAGCCGCTGTGCGGCGCGATGTTCGGGTCGGTTGTGGTGGAGGTGAGCAGTTCGCGGATCACGCCGTCATAGTTGGAGATCGCCGCAAAATGCAGCGCGGACGCCATGTCGCCGTCGAGGTGCACATTCGGCTCGGCTCCGGCGGCGAGCAGGGAAGCGACCAGCTCAGCGTTGTTTTGCCTGGAAGCTTGGATCAACAGGTCATTTTGCGGCGCGTATTCCGGGGTATCGCGGAAGTGTTCGATGATGTTCGGAATGTTTGGGTTGACGCCGTGCTGGAGCAGGGTCTTGGCCGCTTCGTGGCGGCCGCGGACGACGGCGGTGTAGAGCGCCGACTCCTGGACAACTTTTTGCTCGAAGGTTGGCTTTTTGATGCTGTCGACCAGCAGCGTGATCGCCGCGATGTCGCTTTGGGTCACCGCTTCATGCAGCGGGGTGTGGCTGTCCGGCGAACCGTACGGATCGATGCCCGACTGGGCGAGCAGCAGGCGGGCGATTTCCAGTTCGCCTGCTTCGATCGCGACGAACAGGGCCGATTTTTGTTTCTGGACGGCGTTCGGGCTGATGCCGCTCTTGAGCAGACCGGCCACTTGCGGGACGTTGCCTTCACGGATCGCATCAAAGAGCGGACGGGAACGGGTGTCGACGATGACGACGTTTTTCGCGCCGTCCCATTGCACTTCGCCGCCGACAGCCTCACCGACAAAACGCACCGGCACCATCGTGCGGTCGCTGACGAGGCGTGCTGTGCCGTTCATGTCGACGATGTGATCGCCGACCCGCACGGAGGTCGTGCCGATCTCGAAGGTGATCGTCGTGCCGTTTACGGTGGCGATCGCCTTTTGGCTGGCATTGTCCCATTTGACATCGCCGCCGAGCGCTTCGATGACATGGCGCACCGGGACGTAGACCGTTCCGTTTTCATTAAAAGCCGCCCGGTCGGTGTTCAGCACCGCGCCATTGACGTGGATCGCCACCGGAGTTGATGCCGCCTGAACGGGCACGGGGGCGCCGGCTAAAGGCAGCAGCAGGCTGAGGGCGAGCGCTCCTTTGAGAACTTGATTTTTGTTCATCTTGTGAATCCTCCTCCTAGTAAATTACGGTAATATTTTAATTCGTGGGCGGTGGCGCATTTTCCTGTATAATGGTCGGGAAGGGGAGAGGGAAATGACGAACTTACATGAGCTGACTGAACGCATCATCTCCTGCGAAGCCTGCCCTCGCCTGCGGGAGTGGTGTGAGGAAGTCGCAGAGGTCAAGAAAGCGAAGTACAAGGATGAGACGTACTGGGGCCGCCCGGTGCCCGGTTTTGGCGATCCAAACGCCCGGCTGATCATTCTCGGCCTCGCTCCCGGAGCCCACGGCGCGAACCGCACAGGGCGCGTGTTTACGGGCGACGAATCGGGGAAATGGCTCTATGGAGCTCTGCACGAGTTTGGATTTGCCACGGAGGCAGCCGCAACGCATCGCGATGATTCGCTGCAACTGGTCGATGCCTACATTAACAACATCGTCCGCTGCGCACCGCCGCAAAATAAGCCGACCACCGGCGAGATCAAAGCCTGCCGCCCGTTCTTTACGGAGGAGCTGCGCCTGCTCGCGGACAAGCGGGTGGTGCTGGCGCTGGGCAAGATCGCGTTTGACAATTATAAGAAGTTTTTGCAGGAAGAAGGGCACGATGTCAAAGGGCTGACCTTTGCGCACGGCGCATGTTATACGTTTGACGACAGTTTGCCGGCATTGGTTGCATCCTACCATCCGAGCCAGCAAAATACTTATACGGGCAAGTTGACGCAGGCGATGTGGTATGAGATATTTCAAAGAGTTCGTGAATTGCTTGATGAAAGATGAAACAGGCATGTAGCAGATTTCCAGTGACTACCGTTCCTTGCCGGAACGGTTTTTTGAAATGATACAGAGAGAGGGGGCTGATCGCGGACTATGGATCAGAGAGAGAAGAGCTTTTTGGGACGTTTGAAAGGTTTTGCTTACAATCACCGTGATCTGCTCTATTTTAATGGCTTTTTGCTGTTGAAAATGATGGTTCTGGACTACTGGATCGGCCTTGGTATCGGGTCGCCGCTGCAGTGGGTCGCGGCGCTGGCCGGCCTGTTCCTGCTGACCAGCCTTTTTGTGCTGTTGCCGAAATATGTGCGTTTTGGCGCCTTGATCGTGGTCGATCTGGCGGTAAGCTTCATTATATTGTCCGACCTGTTCTTCTACCGCAACTACAGCCGGGTCATCCCGCTGCCGATGCTGGAGACGGCCGGGCAGCTCGGCACGGTGACCAATGAGATCAAGAATTTGTTCTCGGCGTGGGATCTGTTATTGGTTGTGGATCTGGTGCTGTTGATTCCGCTCTTGATCATCTTTGGCAGCAAGCTGCTGATCGTGCAGGGGCCGAAGTTTACGAAGCGCCTCGGCAGTGTCGCGCTGCTGATGGTGGTGAGCGCGGTGCTGCTGTCGGTGCAGTCGGTTGGGCTGGTCAAAGTGTACGGCAAACCGGCGTACACGGAGATGTACACAAATAACGTGATGGTGCGCCACATGGGCATTTTGAGCTATCACGCGGTCGATGCCTACCAGTATTTTGGCGGGGGTACTGACCAGCAGTTGAAGGAAGTGGATCTGCAGGAACTGCGCGCCTGGATGGACAAGCGCCGCCAGGAGCCGACGCCGAAGCTGCAAGGCGTGGCGAAGGGCAAGAACCTGATCATTGTGCAGATGGAAGCGTTGCAATATTTCCTGATCAACAGCAAGGTGAACGGCCAGGAAGTGACGCCAAACATGAACAAGCTGATCAAGGAAGCGATGTATTTTGACAACTACCTCGTCGAAGTCGGGACGGGCAATACGTCTGACGCCGAGTTCATGACGCTGAACTCGCTGTATCCGGCAGAAGCGGGCGCGATTTATAAGCAGGAGTCGGACAACGACTATCGCTCGCTGCCGACGGTGCTCAAGGAGAGCGGCTACAGCGCGGCTTATGTGTTCCATACGTACAAGCCGGAGTTTTATAACCGTGAAGTGATGTATATGGCGGAAGGCTATGACAAGTTTTATTCGGAGAGCTACTACAAGCGCGATGACATCATCGGCTGGGGGCCGTCCGACCGCACGATGTACAACCAGTCGCTCGATGTGCTGACGAAGCAGCAGAGTCCGTTTATGTCGTTTTACATTTCGCTGTCGGGGCATACCGATTACAAGATTCCGGCGAAGGAAAAAGAGCTGGAGATTCCGGAAGGGCAGTACAGCGAACTGTTCACCAACTACTTGCACGCGCAGCATTATGCGGATAAGGCGCTTGGCGAGTATATGGACAAGCTGAAGGAGCTCGGCATCATGGACAACTCGCTGTTCGTGGTGTACGGCGACCATTTTGCCAACGGGCTGAGCAAGCATGAGATCGGGAAGTATGAGGGCATTGGCAAAGAGGTGGATAACTACATCTACCACGAGCAGAAGAAGGTGCCGCTGTTCATCCGCCTCCCCGGAGGTGTGGAAGCCGGAACGTACCACATTCCGGCCGGACAGATGGACCTGTTCCCGACGCTGATCAACATGCTGGGGATTGATAAAGAGAAGGTGTTCTACTTTGGGCAGGATCTGGTGAACATGAAGCCGGAGGAAAGCTTCTCGGCGTTCCGGCAGTACACCAATCCGAACACGTTTGCCACCGATAAGCTGTTCTATCTGGCCAGCCAGGACGGGATTTTCGAACACGGTTTCTGCCACGACCGCACGAACGAAGGGGCGCTCTTGCCGATCGAGACGTGCCGTCCGGGATTTGAACGGGCGAAGTGGGAACTGAAGATGAACGACCTGCTGGTAAGAGGAGACGCGATTCCGCAGGTGATGCAGAAGTAGTTGTTAAAAGCAGAAGGCTGCCGGGAAACCCGGCAGCTTTTTTTATAGGTGCTTTGCCAAGCTGGGTGGTGAGGTCCGGGCGGGACATGCTGCGGGTTCACGTGAAACTTGAACCCTTTGATTAAGTAAGAGCGTGAAAACCTTTTAGAGGTAGGGGTAAAGCTTTCAGAGTTCACCTCTCCGCATATCCCGCCCTCCCCAATGGGGGCCCTGAGCTCGGCAATTGAGTTTGACGTGCTTGATGTGTTAGAATAACGATGTTAAGAGTGCGTAAGATAAAAAATGACCATAGGTGCTGTAACACCTACGGTCGGTTTGACACAACTGATACCCTGCAAGGGTGTCGGCTCATAGGTGTTTGCGAAATAGATCGCCGCAGGAGCTACCAACTCGAAGGGCGATCTATTTCTTTTTGTTTTGATTGTCCAACATATGTTTCATGATCGTCACGACCAAGGTCAAAGCTGCTACGAGGAACAACCCGAACTGGAGCATGAGCTTCTGGAGAGAAACGCTCGTTATCTCGGTGCGGAATGGATTAACTGTCGGAGAAACCCGGCAGCTTTTTTGTGCTGCAGACGGTCGATTATGGGCGGGGCTGCTAGTTCATGTGAACTCATTGAATATTATTCTTCCCGTAGGAACAACGGATTGGACTTAAGTATAATAGCGTTTCGGATGCTGTCAGGTGTGCTGTATTAACTCTTCCTTGGGTGTGAGGTCAAGGTTGAACGCACTGGCACCACGGCCATCCCTGTAGGGATTGGGGAAACGTCTGTTCAATTGATTCAAAGAGAAAGCGTAAGTTTCATTTACGTCTCGTTCTCGATAAATGAATTCTATGTAATCGATTTTTCGTAATTTATATAAAAATATTTTTGCTTTTTCTTGAGTATGATATAGTTTATTTGCTATAATTTTGAATGATTACACGCCACTATCTCAAAAAGGGTGAATTATATGATCGCAGGTCTTTTCATCAGGCACTATAAAATTTACCAAGGGTTATACTTTATTCCGGTATCCAGTGATTACCGGAATAGATATTCTGTTTATGTTGGCAACAATGGTGTCGGGAAAAGTTCTATTTTTGAAGCACTAAATACATTTTTCAATAACGCGTATTGGAACAAAAACAAAGATGGAAAAAATGATGAGACATTCATAGCACCACTTTTCTTGATTGAGAAAAATCACATTAAATCGGAAATGAAATTGAACAAAGAGACAATTGATTATCTTGAGTTTCTGAGTACGTACTTTTGGGAATCCAGTTCGGATATACATATAAATCTAAAAACAGACGAATTCAAAAAATTCTTCACATTTAGGGATGAGCTTAAAGATTACTATAAACCAGATGATTATTACCTTTTTTAATAGGTATACCTTATCAAAATAAGAATGAGGTAACTTTTATAACTTTTAGAGATAACTTGCTCAGAAGGATGCCGTCTGAGTTACAAAAATTTGATCAAAAGATATTATTAGATGTTGTAAAGAACTATTACTCGTACTTATACATTCCGGTTGAGACCAGCCCTAGTGAAATACTTCGAATTGAAAATAGGGAAATGCAAGAGTTGATGAACAAAGACATTCTTGATGAAATTGATCAAATACTTAATCAAAAGAAATTCAGTGAAGGAAGACGAAACATAAGTGTGATCGATTACATAAACTCTTCGCTCAATAAATATATTGATTCAATCAATGAGATCATTGGGAGTATAGATGATAAATATGCATTTAAAGTAGAGGGGACTTTCAAGAAAAATTTAACTTCTGTCGATGTACGCAAAAAAATATTAGAAGCCTATTTTTCTATCCGAACCTTAAAAAAAGAAAGAAAGGAAATTCACGAACTCAGTTCCGGAGAACAAAGAATTGCACTTATCGATATTGCTACAGCCTTTCTTTTAGAAAGTAAGGGTCACAGGAAAAACATTGTACTTGCGATAGACGAACCAGAGAACTCACTTCATATTTCAAGGGCCTTTAGTCAGTTCGAAAGATTACAAAAGCTATCGGATAATAACCAAATCCTTGTTACAACACATTGGTATGGGTCTCTTCCAATAACTGATTCAGGGGATCTTCATCATTTAGAAACGGTAGACGAGAAAAATATCAAAATACAATCATATAAGCTCAACAATTATTTTGAGAAAAGAGGGAAGTTACCAGACGATGTAATGATTAAGAGTTATTTTGAACTTTCATCGTCTGTATTAAGCTCTATGAGGGCAGACGCGGCCAATTGGATTATTTGTGAAGGTAGTGACGACAAGAAGTACTTAGAATATTATTTAAAGGACGTAGAAAATCTCAAAATATTCACCGTTGGTGGATGTGGAAACGTTGTGAAACTCTACAAATACATGTACGTTCCTTTTTCAGAGAAGGAGGAAAATAGGGCTATTAACGGAAAAGTCCTTTGTTTAATAGATACAGATGATACCATGAACATCATTGACATTCCTAGCGAGACTAAGAGCAAAAAGCTGAAAATAGCTCGGATGCAAATTAATACAAAAGATGAAGTCGAATTAGTCGGGTTGACAAATGGCGGACAGCATAAGCCTACTGAAATGGAGGATTGCCTGGAACCTAAGAAATTTTATCAGGCATTAGAGGAAACTATTAATACCCACGGAACAATGGAACAAAGAGACGCAATAGGTGTGTTTTCTTTTAATGACGAGGTAGATGTCTCTGTTGTAAAAGGAGAAGTATCTATATTAAAGCCCAACAGTATTGAAGCACTAGAACAAAAAAAGCACATATATAGTTTCGTTGACGATTACAGAAATAAATATCTTTTAGCCGATAACTATATAAGCACCCCATATGAGGATGGAATGGCGCCTCCAGATCTATTTAAAGTTATTTCTGATTTCTTTGGTAAAAGCGACGAATGATAGTCAATAGCAGGGAGGAAACGCTGTCACTTGTTATTGACTAATTACTGTAATAAACAGACCTCCACGACAAATGGAGGTCTGTTTTATAGGACAGCTAGATTATATCGTGAGATACATTTGGTTAGACAATTTGAAATAGTTTTCTTCAGGGAAATTAATTCGACTCTAGCCGGGAATCTGCGTTTTTTGCGTATTATTCAAGGCTTTACGTACGAATGGCATCGCCGAAATTGCCAACATGGGAAATCTACGGTAAAAGTGATTGAAAATATAAAAAATCGGCCGATCAATCCGGATTTCATCACAGGTATTTTTAAAGCGTTAAATGTTGTTCCTGAAGTACTAACCAAGGACAACAAAGTGATAGAAGATCATTTATATACATTGGAAAACCTGTTTTGGGGCTCTGAGATATGCCGTGGAGCAAAGGCTGAGAGTTAGCAGAACAATTAGTTTTTGTAAAAATCGTGGACCAAGAGAACAATGCAGAGCATTGTCGCTCAAAGTCCAATTATCCTAATTCAAAAGCCAATATGAAACCGTTTAGACTTTTTCTCTCGTGCGTTAGATGTATCGAGAGCTGCCGAAGACATAGTAGGAAGTGCTAGAACGAAATATCATCACGCGACATGTTTTCTGTAGCTTGGAAACAGGAGCAGAGTGATTGACACACTCAGTGACGTTACCTGAGAACTCGAAATACCATGCATGCGCAGGCAGACCTGTATGGGACACGATATTTGAAGCAAATGCAATACATGTGCTAGAATAAGGCTACAAGCAATGCATAGGATAAAAAAAGACCATAGGTGCTCGAACACCTACGGTCGTTTGACACAACTGATACCCTGCAAGGGTGTCGGCTCATAGCTGTTTTGCGAAATAGATCGCCGCAGGAGCTACCAACTCATAGGGCGATCTATTTCTTTTTGTTTTGGTTGTCTAACATATGTTTCATGATCGTCACGACCAAGGTCAAAGCTGCTACGAGGAACAACCCGAACTGGAGCATGAGCGAAACAAGTTCATGTGTCGACATTCTCTCACCCCCTTTCGTGAGGGGATGAGCCGATCACCCTTGAGGAGCCTATTCAATTGTGCTGTTAGTATTCTATCATAGGAGAATCTGAAGGGGAACACTCGTTTGCGCTCGCTGCCACTAAGGGCAAAAGGAAAAGTGATATTTGCCAAATCCTCCTGTAATTGCCGCATTTGACAATCTAGGCGATTCCTCTCGCTATTTACTAGCTACAAAATCGATTCTGGGGCAGGGTTAAGACTAGAAGTTATCACATATCAATGTGTATAATAGACTATGAAAATGAAACGGAATGATGTAGCCGGAAAAAGGTGTACTCCTTTTGCAAATATCTAGAGATAAGGAAGATCAAAAATGAGCGACCTACAGAACAAAACAGACGTGATTTTAATCGGTGCTGGAGTCATGAGCTCGACTTTGGGGTCTTTGCTGAAAGAGTTAGCGCCGGAATGGGAAATCAAAGTATTTGAGAAACTCGCCAAAGCAGGGGAAGAAAGCTCGAACGAATGGAACAACGCCGGAACAGGCCACGCTGCACTGTGTGAACTCAACTATACATCTGAAAAATCCGATCAATCTATAGATATTAGCAAGGCTATCAAGATCAATGAACAATTTCAGCTATCCAGACAGTTCTGGTCTTACCTGGTCGACAGCAACCTGATTCGCAACCCGCAGGACTTTATCATGCCGATCCCGCACATGAGTTTTGTGCAGGGTGAAGCGGACGTGAACTTCCTGAAGAAACGCTTTGAGGCGCTGTCCGACAATCCGCTGTTTGCAGGCATGGAATTCTCTGATGATCCTGAAAAACTGCAAGAATGGATTCCGCTGATCATGGAAGGCCGCACATCGAACGAACCGATCGCCGCGACGAAAATTGACTCCGGCACGGACGTCAACTTTGGCGCTCTGACCCGGATGCTGTTTGACCACTTGAAGACGAAAAACGTCGAGGTCAACTACAAGCACAGCGTTGAGGACATCAAACGCACCAGCGACGGCTTGTGGCAAGTGAAAGTGCACGACATGGAGCGCGGCAAGACCGAAACCCACACGGCGAAGTTTGTCTTTATCGGCTGCGGCGGCGGAAGTCTCCCGCTGCTGCAAAAGACTGGCATCCCGGAGTCGAAGCACATCGGCGGTTTCCCGGTCAGCGGGCTGTTTATGGTCTGCAAAAACGACGAAGTTGTCGAGAAGCATCACGCCAAGGTCTACGGCAAAGCGAAGGTCGGCGCTCCGCCGATGTCGGTTCCGCATCTGGACACCCGCTACATCGACAACAAGAAGACGCTGCTGTTTGGACCGTTTGCCGGTTTCTCGCCGAAGTTCTTGAAGAGCGGCTCGAACTTTGACCTGATCGGTTCTGTGAAACCGAACAATGTGATCACGATGCTGGCGGCAGGCATGAAAGAGATGGCGCTGACCAAATACCTGATTCAGCAGGTATTGCTCTCCAATGAAAAGCGCCTGGAAGAACTGCAAGAGTTCATTCCGAACGCGAAGATCGAAGACTGGGACATCGTCGTCGCGGGCCAGCGCGTTCAGGTCATCAAAGATACAGCTGCCGGTAAAGGCACGCTGCAATTTGGCACAGAGGTCGTCAGTGCTGCCGACGGCTCGATCGCTGCGCTGCTCGGCGCTTCGCCGGGTGCTTCGACCGCCGTTCACGTCATGCTGGAAGTGTTGGAAAAATGCTTCCCGGAACACATGATGGAATGGGAAATGAAGATCAAGGAAATGATCCCGTCCTACGGCGTGTCGCTGGTGGACAACCCGGAGCTGTTCCACGAGATTCATGAAGCGACCGCGAAGTCGCTTGGTCTGACCGAAGAAAAAGAACTGGCTTTCATCTAAATACAATCTAAATACACTCTAAATACAAGCATATCGGATCAATGGGGACCCTGACGGGTCCCTTTCCTTTTTCCAGGCCGGGCAGCCTGGCGTTTTTTTGCATTTGTCCGTATGTATTAAGCCTTGTCCTCATAACGTAAAGGAAGTAATTTCTGCACGGAAGGGGATCTGGTGTGAGCGTGAACAGGCAGTCGATGTGGCAAAAGATCTGGGCCTTTTCGAAGGCGAATCGGGACTTGTTTTTCTTTAATGCGTTTCTGGTGGTCAAGCTGGCCGCCTTGCAGACGGTGCTGGGCTTAGGCGGCGAGACGCTGGGCGTGGTCTTGTCGACGTTTTGCGTGCTGCTGCTCCTGTCCGGGTGGCTGGTGATGCTGCCGTTTGTGGTGCGGTTTATCGGGCTGCTCTTGTTTGATCTCTTGATCACGTTTGTGATGTTTGCCGATCTGGTCTATTTCCGCAACTTTTTAAATGTGATTCCGTTGCCGATGCTCAGCCAGACCAATCAGGTCGACAACGTGGCGGACAACCTCTTGACCTTGATCTCGCTGCAGGATCTGCTTTTGCTCAGCGACCTGCTGTTTTTGGTGCCGTACGCACTGGTCGCCATCCGCAATGCCCGTTATGATCATCAGAAAAATTGGAAATCGGCGCACTCATTTAAAAAGCGCGCTATTCATGCTACAGTTGTAATGACTGTCAGTGTCTCGGTCTTAACGGCCAACGTTTGGTCGACCGTGCAGGCGGAGGGCAAAGATGTCTTCCAGAACCTGTACAGCAATGATACGGTGCTGCGCCAGATGGGCGTGCTGGGCTATCATATGGCCGACCTGTATAAGAACTACGGCAACGACGAGCTCGACACATCGGGGGACAAGGTGGCCGAACTGCGGCGCTATATCGAGTTGCACCGCATGCAGCCGCAAAAGATGCACGGCATCGCCAAAGGCAAAAATGTGCTGATGGTGCAGCTGGAATCCCTGCAAGGCTACCTGATCAACAGCAAGATCGGCGGCAAGGAAGTCACGCCGAATCTGAACAAGCTGGTCAAAGACAGCTTGTATTTTGACAACTATTTTACGCAGATTGGCGTCGGCATCACGTCAGACGCAGAATTTATGACGCTCAATTCACTCCATGCGCTGCCCGCCGGTTCGGCCTATGTGCTGAAGCCGCAGAATACATACCAGTCGCTGCCGAAACTGCTCAAGGATGCCGGATATTCGACGTATGTGTTCCATGGGTACAAGCCGGAGTTTTACAACCGCAAAGGGATGTATCCGGGCGAAGGGTTTGATCATTTTATCTCGCAAAATGAAATGAAGAAGGACCAGTTGATCGGCTGGGGCGTGTCTGACGAGTCGATGTACCGCCAGGCGGTGCAGAAGATGAAAGCGCAAAAAGGGCCCTGGCTCGCCAACCTGATCTCGCTGACCGGCCATTCGACGTATGAGATTCCCGATTCACTTAAGGAACTGAACATCCCGGCCGGTAAATTCACCAAAATGTTTACCGATTATCTGCACGCGCAGCACTATGCTGACCAAGCGCTGGGGAAGCTGCTGGCGGCGCTGAAAAAGGAAAAGATGCTCGACGACACGCTGCTTGTCGTCTATGGCGACCACTTTGCGTTTGGCAACATCAAAGCGCAGGAGGTCTGGAAGTTCTTGGAGCGGAGCGATCCGCTAGACTACCACAAGACGCTGGAACTGCGCAAAGTGCCGCTGTTGATTCGTCTGCCCGGCAAGGAGCAGACCGGCGTGAAGCATATCACCGGCGGCCAGATCGACTTTTATCCGACGGTGGCCAATCTGCTGGGGCTCGACCGGCGCAAGATGTTTTATTTCGGGCAGGATCTGCTCAACGCCACAAACGGATATGCTGCGTTCCGTCATTATACCGATCAGGGGACGTTTGTGACGGACGATGTGTTTTTTATTGGGGGCAAGCACGGCACGTATGAACAAGGCAAGTGTTATGACCGCAAGACCGGACGGCAAACGGAGCTCTCTGCCTGCCGCATCGAGGATTACCAGCGGGGCAAATGGGAGTTTGGGATGTCCGATTTTATTATCGAAACGAATGCGCTGCCGTCGCTGCTTGGGATCCCTTCCCGGTAGCCGGGCAGCGGTCTCGGGGGAGACGAGGGAGAATTGATCCATGCATGAACTATTGGGGAAGTACCACACGGCCACCGTCGTGCTGTCGATCTTGATCGCGGTGCTCGCTTCGTATACGGCGATCAATTTGGGCAGCCGGGTGACGGAGGCGAAAGGCACGGCGCGCAAGTTCTGGTGTATCGGGGGAGCGATGGCGCTGGGGTTTGGCATCTGGTCGATGCATTTTGTCGCGATGCTGGCGTTTGAAATGGAAGTGACGGTCACCTACCAGTTGTGGCTGGTGCTGTTGTCGGTGCTGCCGGCGATCGTCGCGTCGGGGCTGGCCTTGTATCTGGTCAGCCGCCCGCGCCTGCTGCTGAAGAAGCTGATCTTGGGCTCGCTCTTGATGGGAGCGGGCATTTCGGCGATGCACTACACGGGCATGTATGCGATGCAGATGCAGGCGCATCTGACCTATGACCCGCTGCTGGTGGCCGCGTCGGTGCTGATCGCCGTCGCGGCGTCGTTCGCCGCGCTTTCGCTGATCTATCTGCTGCGCGGGGAAGGGACAAGCCTCAAGAGCGGCTGGCTCAAGCTGTTCAGCGCTTTGCTGATGGGCGGCGCGATCTCCGGGATGCACTACACCGGCATGGCGGCGGCGATGTTTACGCACGCAGACGGGCAAGCGATGAAGACGGTGACGGCGATGGACAACCTGCTGCTCGCCTACTTGATCGGCGGGGTGACACTGCTGCTGCTGGGCGTGGTCATCGCCACATCGGTGCTGGAACGGCGGCTGGTTAAGCACCGGAACCGCCTCGATGACAGCGAACGCCGCTACAAGTCGCTGTTCGACCACAACCCGGATGCGATTTTCACAGTCGATTTGACCGGCGCGTTTATCGAAGTCAATCCGAAGGCGGAGCAGTTGCTCGGGTATTCGTCAGACCAGCTTTTGCAGATGAACGTGATGTCTTTTGTCGTGCCGGAAGATGTGCAGAAGACGGAAGAGCACTACCAGCGCGTGCTGCAGGGCGAACCGCAGCATGCGGAAGTCTCGATCATGCACAAGGCCGGACACCGCGTCGAGATGCTGGTTATCCTGGTGCCGATCATGACCGATGAGACGGTCGGCGGCGTCTATGTGATCGCGCAGGACATCACGGAGAAAAAGGAAGCGGAGCGCGCGATCTCCTACATGGCCTACCACGATGACCTGACCGGGCTGCCGAACCGCCGCACGGCGTTCGATCTGCTGAACAAAGCGATTCAAGAAGCGGTCGATGGGGACTATCACGTGGCGATCATGCTGCTCGACATCGACCGCTTCAAAACGTATAACGACTCGCTCGGCCATATTTTTGGCGACAAGATGATCAAGGCGCTCGGCGACCGGCTGACCGAAACGTTTGGCGGTGATGTGGTGGTGGCGCGTCTTGGCGGCGATGAATTTACGCTGCTCTTCCCGAGGCTCGAAACGATCGCCGACGTGGAAGCGCAGGCGCAGGAAGTGTGCGGCCTGATCGAGCAGCCGATGCTGTTGCTAGGGCATGAGGTGCGCCTGACCGCTTCGGTCGGCGTGGCGCTCTACCCGTGTGAAGCAAACGATGCGGTGTCGATGCTGCGCAATGCCGACACGGCGATGTACCGCGCCAAGGAACATGGCAACAGCTACCGGCTGTATGACCCGTCGATGGATACCAAGGCCTATGAGCGGATGGTGCTGGAGACCGATCTGCGCAAAGCGCTGGAGCGCGAGGAATTCGTGCTCTGGTACCAGCCGCAGATCAACCTGGCGACGATGCAGATCGAAGGTGTGGAAGCGCTGGTGCGCTGGCAACATCCGGAGCTGGGCCTCGTGCCGCCGTTCAAGTTCATTCCGCTCGCCGAAGAGACCGGGCTGATCGTACCGCTGGGCGAATGGGTCCTGCGCACCGCCTGCCAGACCAACAAGCGCTGGCAGGAGCTCGGCATGCCGAAACTGCGCATGGGCGTCAACCTGTCGATGCGCCAGTTCCGCCGTGAAGACCTGTTCGACACGGTGGCAAACGTCTTGCAGGAGACCGGGCTCGACCCGGCCGACTTGGAGCTGGAGATCACGGAGAGCATGACGATGGATCTCGAACAGTCGCTGCAGACCCTGCAAAAGCTGAAGAGCCTCGGCGTGCAGATCGGCATCGACGATTTTGGCACGGGGTACAGCTCCTTGAGCTACTTGAAGAAATTCCCGATCGACCGTTTGAAAATCGACCGTTCCTTCGTCAGCGACATCGAGACGGACGAAAACGACTCGGCGATCGTGACCACGATCCTGCTCATGGCGCACAACCTCCGTCTGAAAGTCACGGCGGAAGGCGTCGAAACGGAAGCGCAAAAAGAATACTTGAAAGTCCACGGTTGCGACGATGCCCAAGGCTATCTGTTCTCGCGCCCCGTCCCGCAAGACGAAATCCAACAGATGTTTATGAAAACCCCTCAGAATTGAGGGGTTTTTTTCTGCCTGTCTAGGAAACAATACCCACATTCAATAGGAATTCGGAATGGATTGGAGGGGATGTCGGATGGCGTTTTGGGACATGTGGCGAGGAATGGCCAGAAAAACTGCACATGGCACTGACCCCAAGGATACGACGTTCCCGGAGGACAAAGGGGCGGTGACCAAAGAAAGCATTCAAGGGGAGCTGCAAGGCGTCGAGGATGCGAAGTTTACGGTGGTGAAGATCGGCGAGGAGACAGGCACGCTGATCTACCTGACCACGATGGTTGATGTTAAAGTGCTGCAAAACCTCGTGCTCGACCCGCTGTCCCGCATGCGCGGCGGATCGGTGCAGGATGTGTTAAAGACGGCGGAGCTGGTGCCGTCCGACGATCTGCCCAAGCTGGTGCACGACATCGTCAGCGGCTGGACGGCGCTGCTCTTGCCCAAGCGCAGGTTGATCCTGAAAATTAACACATTCAGCGCCCCGCAGCGCAGCATCGACACCACCGAAAACGAAACGACGGTGCTCGGCCCGCAGGATGCGTTCACCGAGACGCTGCAGACCAATCTGTCGCTGATCAAGCGCCGGATTCGCTCGCCGCAGCTCAAGCACAAGACGCTCATGCTCGGCACCGATACGCGCAACGAAGTGGCGGTGATCTACATGCAGAACCTCGCCAATCAGGAAAATGTGGAGCGGGTGATCCATCGCCTGCAAAATGTGGAGTACACCGGCTTTTTCGGATTGGCCGTCTTGAAACAGATGATCGAGGACAAGCCCTACTCGCCGTTTCCGCAATTTATGATCACGTCGCGCCCCGATCATGCCATTCAAAACCTGCTCGACGGACGTGTCGCCGTGATCATGAACGGCTCGCCGGAAGCGGTGCTCAGCCCGGCCTCCTTTTTTGAAATGTTCATGTCGCCGGAGGACATGTACAACCGCTGGACGACCGCATCGCTGTTGCGCACGATCCGCTTTGGCGGCTTTTTTATCACCGTGCTGCTCACCTCTTCGTATGTGTCGGTGCTGACCTACCACCCGGAGATGCTGCCGCCCGCCTTGTTGACCTTGTTGTCAGAATCACGCTCGAAAGTGCCGTTTCCGCCGGTGATCGAAGTGCTGCTGATCGAATTGACCATTGAGGTGCTGCGTGAGGCCGGTGCGCGAATGCCGTCCAAGATCGGCCAAACGCTTGGTATCGTCGGCGGTATTGTCATCGGCACAGCGGCGGTGGAGGCCGGGCTGGCGTCGAACATTTTGATCGTGCTGGTCGCGATCTCGGCTTTGCTGTCCTTTTTGCCGACCAATTATCTGATGAGCAACGCGTCGCGTTTTGTCCGCTATGTCTTTATCATTGCGGCCGGGTTTCTCGGCATGTTTGGGCAGGCGCTGGCCTTGGCCTGGCTGATGGCGCATCTGTCGGCTGTCACCTCGCTTGGCACGCCGTACCTGAGCCCGGTGCCGCGCACGTGGAGCGACATCAGCAACAGCATCCTGCGCGTGCCGCTGAACTACATGATGAAGCGCAGCGGTGTGTCCAGAGCCAAGCGGAGCCTGACGCGGCCGACAGGTGAGGAGTAGCGCATGGATCAGGGAAGCAAGCGCAAACTCAACAATTTTCATGTCGTGTTCCTCGTCCAGAACGTCCTGATCGGGGTCAACCTGCTGTCCCTGCCGCACGATCTGATCGGGCTCGGCCCCGACATGTGGTGGTATCCGGCACTGCTTGGGCTGGTCTGCTGGCTGGCCGTGCTGCCGATGATCTGGGTCTGTTCGCGCTATCCGGATGACTCGCTGTTTCGGATCAATGAAAAGCTGCTCGGCAAGTGGCTGGGCAGCAGCATCAATCTCGTGTTTATCCTCTATGCGCTGGGGACGGTGGCGGCGGTGGCGGAAGGGTATCTGCGCCTGATGCAGACGATCACCATGCCGGATCGGACGATTACCGGGCCGTTGGTTTTTCTGTTGATCGTGCTGGTGTACATCACCGAGAGCGGCATCAAAGGCATCGCTCGATTTTGCATCGTGTCGTTTGTGTTTACCGGGTGGCTGGTCTATTACTTGCAGTGGTCGCTGGTCCAAGGCGATCTGCGTCATCTGCTGCCGCTCTTTCAGGTCGACGCGGGGCAGATGCTGACCTCGGCGCACCGCGGGATGCCGGCGTTTCTGGGCTTTGAGCTGCTCCCGTTTTGTTATCCGTACATTCGGGAGCCGAAGAAGTTGTTTCGCAATGCGGGGATCGGGATTGCGATCGCGGTGTTTTTTTACTTCAGTGTCACGCTGGCGTCCGTCGCGTATTTTTCCATGTGGCAATTGGATCATCTGCTCTATCCGGTGCTGAACCTGTTCAAGGCGGTCGAGCTGTCCTTTTTGGAGCGGGTGGAGAACCTGGGCATCTCGCTGTGGGTGTTTTTGATCCTGTCCACGGCGGCCGGCTACTTGTGGATGGCCGCTAAAGGGGTGGACACGATGCTGAAAAAGTTTCGCAAGGCGCATCTCTACATCGGGGCGCTGCTCGTCTTGGCGATGATCGAATCTCCGTTTAAACCGGAGCAGCGCAAGGATCTGTACGATGATTGGATTCCGCTGGTCGGGTATGGCGTGATCTTGTATCCGCTCTTGATTCTGCCCTTGGTGCTCTTGCGTACTCGAAAGGAGAAGGACGGAAATGAGCCGAAGGAAGCTCCTGAACAAAACGCGTCGTAACGTTGCCTGTTGGCTGCTCTTGTTCTGTCTGCCTCTGCTGCTCAGCGGCTGCGCTGCTGAGATCGAGCGGCCGACGCTGGAGGATCTGGGGATGGTCGGGGTGATCGGGATCGATCAGTTGGACGGGAAGAAAATGCGGGTTACCGTGTCGATGCCGCAGCCGGAGCAGAACGCGAAAGACAAGACACAGACCTATTCGACCAATGCCCAGATGCTGCATCAGGCGACGATGGACCTGTCGACAGCTTCGGAGCGGACGCTGTCGCTCGGGCAGTTGCGGGTGGTGCTGTTCGGGGAGGAGTATGCCCGCGAGACGGGGCTGATGGCGTCGCTGGTGCACTTGTACCGCGACGCGACGGTGGGGGATAAAGTGTTTGTCGCCGTCGTCCATGGCAAAGCGGAAGATGTGATCAAAGCGAAATACACGGCGAAATCGAACATCTCGATTTTTCTGAACGACCTGCTGCGGCCGCGGCTGGCGACCGCGTTTTCGCCGTTTACGGGCATCCATGATTTTATCTATGCGGCGACCGACAAGGTGGCCGACCCGATGGTGCCGTATCTGGAACCGCAGGAGCATACGGTCAAAGTCACCAAGGTCGCCTTGTTTCACGGCGACAAGATGTACACCACAATGACACAGCATGAAGGCAAGATCGCCCGGCTCCTGATGGACAGGCGGGTCGTGCCCGACCTGCGCCTGCACATCGTCGAGGATGTAAACAAACCGCTGGTCAACCTGATCATCTCCTACATCCAAGGCAAATGCGATGTGAAGAGCAACGGGCAGTTGAAAAATCCGGTGATCTCGATCAAAGTGACCCTGCGCGGGCAGATCGTCGAATATGGCGGCAATCTCGACCTGAGCGAAGCGGATGCCGTGAAAAAAGTAGAAGCGGCGATTTCGGACGAGGTCAAGAAGCAGATGACCACGTTAATCGGCCGCTTCCAAGAGGAAGGCATCGACCCGGTCGGCCTCGGCGAGTCGATCCGCTCGAAATATCGCGGCCCGTGGAGCGAGCAAGAGTGGAAGAAGCAGTTTCAGCAGGCGAAGATCAGCGTGAATGTGCGCACCGAAGTGGTCTCGACCGGGACGCTGCGTTGATTAATCGGCAAACGTGATGCCGGACTGATAGGGACTTCCTTTGATCGCATAGCGGGTCGGGAACGGAAACACGGAAGAGAACTCCTGTGTCCCATAGTAGTAGGAGACGGCGGCGAAACCCCGGCCCAATTTTTCCAGGGCATAGCCGTGCAGGAATTGCAGATATTCGCTGTCCTCATCAGGCAGCAGGCGGACAGCAAACGCCGCTTCGTAACGCCCTTTGTCGAGCAGATACTCCGCCAAGCCGACATGCGCGTCGAGGTTGCCTTCCGGGCGCGACTGCATCGCTTTGCGGTAGAAGACTTCCGCTTTCGGGCTGTTCAGCGCCTTGGAGAGCTCGGCGTAGTTCATGTTGACCTGCCAGTTCGACGCGTCTGTTGCGAGCAGCTGGTCGAACCATTCCTTCGCCTGCTGAGTCAGTCCGGATGCCTGACCATACTGCCTTACGCCGTCGATGTACATCGTCTTGCCAAAACCTGCGGCGATCTTGGAAGCGGCGAGATACGCGTGGAAAATGTCCGCATTCAGCTGCTGCGCGTCACCGTGCCCGCCTTCTTGCAACTGCCATTGCAGCGAGTTGGCCAGCCCTTGATAAGCGTGGCGGCTGTCCGGGTACTTTTTGACGAGCGCACGGTAAAATTCCACCTTGTCGCTGCCGGCCGGGGTGTTGCCGTACGCCTGGACCAGTTCCAGCGGTTCGTTTGGGTCGGGCAGATCGGCGAGGCGATGATTCTGCATATAGTCCCAGACACCAGGCTGCAACTGCGGCGTCTCCGGGCTGCTCGCGTGTGCGCTGGATGCCAGCAGAGCGGCAGTCAGTGTGGCTGCGATCAACCCTGCGATGATCGGCTTCTTCATAAGGGGGAGTCCTCCTTGGGGATGTTTTCCTGTTATCAATAAAGACGGTGTTTTGGGCAGGAAGTTTCAGGAAAAAGGGAGGGAAACAAAAAAAGACTTCCTACTCGGTAGGAAGTCTGTTGTAAGCATATGTGGCGTGCCCTGCAGGAGTCGAACCTGCCTCTGCGGCTCCGGAGGCCACCGTGATATCCGATACACTAAGGGCACATGTTGTAAGTTGTGACGCAGATCGCGTCGAGAAGAACAATTGCTATGATACAGCATCCCTATGCAAATTGCAACTGGGAACTTTGCCCCGCCCTTGGTAAAATAGAGGCAGCACTGAATGGAGGGGATCAGAGAATGACTGTATCTCGTGCTCTTACGATTGCAGGCAGCGATTCCGGCGGCGGCGCCGGGATTCAAGCCGACTTGAAGACGTTTACCGTGCTGGGCGTGTACGGCATGAGCGCCCTGACGGCGATCACCGCACAAAACACACTCGGCGTGCATGGCATCTACAACTTGCCGCTTGAGGCGATTGAGCAGCAGATCGACGCCGTCGCAACTGACATCGGCGTCGATGCCGTCAAGACCGGCATGCTGTCCCAGGCGCCGATCATCGAGCGTGTTGCCGAGCGCATCAAAGCCAACAACATCCCGAACCTCGTCGTCGACCCGGTGATGGTCGCCAAAGGCGGCGCGCGCCTGCTCGAACAGGATTCGCAGCAAGCGTTGATCCGCCACCTGCTGCCGCTTGCCACCGTGATCACGCCCAATCTTCCGGAAGCGGAAGTGCTGACCGGCCGCACGATCACCACGGTCGAGGAGATGAAGGAAGCAGCCCGGCACATCCACAGCTTTGGCACGCGTTATGTCGTCGTCAAAGGCGGGCACCTCGACGGCGATGCGCTGGACATTTTGTTTGACGGCGAGACGTTTGCCGAATTTGTCGCCCCGCGCCATGAGACGAAACACACGCATGGCACCGGCTGCACGTTTTCCGCTGCGATCACGTCCGAACTGGCCAAAGGCGCGTCGGTGCACGATGCCGTCACCACGGCGAAGCATTTTATCACCTGCGCGATCCAAGACACGCTTGGGCTCGGTCAAGGGCATGGCCCGACCAACCACTGGGCATATGGGAAACGCCAGCACCAGCTCATCTAAAATAACGTGAAGCGGGGTCATGCCGACCCCGCTTTTTTCTATGCCTATTTGCTATCGGGCGCAGGCGCCCCGTGGTGCTTCGACTTGGAGCGGGTGGTGACCAGCAGTTGGTCGAACACGCCGTGCAGGGACGGGTGCAGCACTTTGATCCCTTCGGCCGTGATGCCGCCCGGCACCGCGACGCGATTGATGATGTCTTCGAACTCAAATCCTTCTTCGGTCAGCAGCTTGCCGACACCTTGCGTCATCTCTTTGACCAGCGAATCGGCGAGGTCGCGCGGAATGCCGCCTTGGCGCACCGCCGCCATCGCAAACTCGCGCAGCATCACGGCGAGGAAGGCCGGTCCGCAGGAGCTGAGGTCGGAGCAGACGCGCAGGTCATTTTCCTCGACGACGATCGGCTTGGAGATCTTGCCGAGCCAGCTTTCGATAAAACGCTGCTCATCGGCGCACATCCGGCTGCCGTGCATGACCAGCGTCACGCCGGACATCCCGACCTGGGTGATCGACGGGATGACTTTCGACACGCGGCAAGGCAGCGCCGCTTCCATCTCTTCGAGCATCACCGCGCTGTTGATCGAAATAAAATAATGATTTTCCCGAATATAAGGCAAGACTTGTTGTATAACACCTTTGGCATCGCCCGGCTTCACGCACAAAAAGACGATGTCAGAGCGGGAAACTGTCTCTTCAGGGGATGCAGCCGTTTCCACATGGGGAAAGCGCGACGTGATTTGGGCCAGTTTTTCCGGACTTCGGTTGCAGGCGACTACCTGGAGCTCCGAAGCGGGCGTTGACTGGAGAAACGCGCGGACTAACATACCTCCCATACTACCTGTCCCGATAAATCCAATCCGCAAGGCAGTCTCCTCCTTCTGAATGTCTATACTTCGAGCATATTCGACTTCTGTACATAATGATACCGATGAATTTTTTTCGCCGTTTGGCGGCACCCTGTATAAAAATAGCGATCGTCGCATCTTGGAAAGGAGCACCAGCATGGAAGAACTCACAGCACAGCCGCTGCATCTCATCCGACATGGAAAATTGGTCTATGACAACCTGATGAAGCTGGGCAAATCGGAGCCCTGGGTGCGGGAGATGCTCTCCCAATTGCAAATTTATGATATCAGGGATGTCCGTTATGCATTGCTCGACCAATTTGGTTCGGTACATGTGCTTTATGCCTAAAGTGCCGAAACCTTGCAATCGCTTTTCCTTCGCTGTTTTGCTACACTGAAAAGCAAAGAACCACGCGAAGGAGTGAGGAGAACATGCAGATGGGACTTGGTTACGGCCTGTGGCAGGAACAGACGCAAAAGCTGGTCATGACCCCCGAACTGCGCCAAGCGATCACCGTGCTGCAGTTCTCATCGCTTGAACTGCTCGATTATTTGGAAAGCGAGACCCAACACAACCCGGTGCTGGAAGTCGAGCGCACGATCGACTGGACGGAACTGGCCAAAGAGCTGAACAAGACGGGCGGGACAGGCAGCATGTCCAGCTCTTTTGGCGGGCAGGGATTGGACGAAGCGCAAGACGGCATCCGCCAAGGCGTCACCTTGCATGAACACTTGGAAAAACAGCTCCGGCTGCTCCCGCTGAATGCGGAGGCGCTGCGCATCGGGCAGTATCTGATCGGCAACCTCGACAGCAACGGCTACCTCACGTTGTCGGCCGAAGACTGCGCCGAGGCGCTTGGCGTCGCCAAGGAACGCGTCACACAAGCCTTGCAGCACGTGCAGTCCTTAGAGCCGACCGGCGTTGGTGCGCGCGAACTCGGCGAGTGCCTGCGCCTGCAATTGGCAGAAAAAGCGGATGTGCCGCCGGCGATCTACCCGCTGATCGACCACTACCTGGAAGAGGTCGCCCAGGGCCGAATCACCCGCGTCGCCGGGGAGCTCAAAGTCGCGCCCGCCGACGTGCAGCGCATGGTCGACCTGCTGAAGACGCTCGACCCCAAGCCGGGCCGGATGTATTCGACCGAGTCGCCATCCTACATCATCCCCGATGTGACGGTGGAGCGCGTCGGGCGCGACTATGTGGTGATCGTCAATGAAAAATCGACCCCGCGCCTGCGCATCAACGACTTTTACCGCAACATGCTCGCTTCGGGCGACGAACTGCATAAGGAAACGAAAGACTACATCTCCGGCAAATTGAGCGGCGCGTTGTGGCTGCTCAAGTCGATCGAGCAGCGCCGCCAGACCATTTTCAACGTCACGTCGGCGATCGTCGAGCTGCAGCGCGGCTTTTTCGAGGAAGGCGTGCGTGGGATGAAGCCGCTCACTTTGCGCCAAGTCGCAGAAAAAGTCGGCTTGCACGAGTCGACCATCTCCCGCGCCACGACGGGCAAGTTCGCGCAGACGCCACGAGGCGTGTTTGAGCTGAAATACTTCTTTGGCTCCGGTGTGCAGAACGCTTCCGGTGACAGCACATCGGCCGAAAGCATCAAGTCGCAGATCAAGCAGCTGGTCGCCGCCGAGAACCCAAACAAGCCGCTCAGTGATCAAAAGCTGGCTCAACTGCTGCAGGAACAAGGCATCGAGATTGCCCGCCGCACCGTCGCCAAATACCGCGAAGAAGAAAACATCCCGTCCTCTTCACAGCGAAAACGGTACGAGTAGCAGTTGCGAAAACCACAAGATTTGGATATAGTAAAAGCAAGCAGACCCTGCGTCTGCATTTTTTTCGAAGCCTGTGGGACATTATTTGCATACACGGGACATTTTTAGTCCCTTAAAGGAAAAGGCAGGAAGGTGAACGCCGTGCAGTACCCCCTGTTAGACTTGCAGCAGCAGTTGGTGCCCGACCTCATCGACACGATGAAGAAGCGGTACCGCATCCTGCATCATCTCTATCTTACCCAGCCGGTCGGCCGGCGAGCCTTAGCCCAGCAATTGCAAACGACCGAGCGCATTCTCCGCGCCGAAGTCGATTTTTTAAAAGATCAGGGGCTGCTCATCGTTGAGACGGTCGGCATGCACCTGACGGAGCGCGGCGTCAATCTGCTCCAGCAGCTCGCCGATGTGATCCGCGAAGTGGAAGGCCTGGCCGAAAAGGAACGCCGCCTCGCCGACCGCCTCGGGCTGCAGGAAGTGCGGATCGTCAAAGGCGACGCCGACGCCGACCCATTGGTCAAAAAGGCGCTTGGCCACGCCGCCGCCGAATGGCTGAAGAAGACGCTGCGTCCCGGCGACATCCTCGCCGTCACCGGCGGCACGACGATCGCCACCGTCGCCGACCAGATCCCGCGTACGCCGCTGGGCGTGGAAGTGCTCCCGGCACGGGGCGGGGTCGGAGAGAACATGGAGTTTCAGGCCAACACCATCGCCTCGCGCATCGCCGCACAGCTCGGCGGCACCTACCGCCTGCTGCATGCGCCGGACGTGCTCAGCGACGATGCGTTGCAGAGCCTGATCGAAGACCCGCAGGTGCAGGACACCCTGCAGCGCCTGCGTTCCGCTCGGATTGTCCTGCACGGCATCGGGCAAGCTATCCCCATGGCGAAACGCAGGCGACTTCCGGAGAGCCGCATCGAGCAGATCGAAGCGCACGGGGCGATCGCAGAAGCGTTCGGGTATTATTTTGACGCCCACGGCAACATCGTGCACGCGATGAACACGGTGGGTCTGCGCCTCTCCGACCTCAAGCACATCGAGCGGATCTCCGCCGTCGCGGGTGGCAGCAGCAAGGCGGACGCGATCTCCGCCGTCGCATTTGGCAGCCCGCTGCAGGTGCTGATCACCGACGAAGCGGCAGCCGATGCGATTTTACAGAAATAAGCACAGGAATCCCAAAGGAGGAGACTTTTCATATGGCTATCAAAGTAGGGATTAACGGATTTGGGCGCATCGGGCGCAACGTGTTTCGGGCGGCATTTGCCCGCGAGGATATCGAGATCGTGGCGGTCAACGACCTGACCGACGCGAACACGCTGGCACTGCTGTTGCAATACGACTCGGTGCACGGTGAGTTCGAAGCGGAAGTGCGCGCGGAAAATAACACCTTGATCGTCGGCGGCCAAGAGGTGCACGTGCTGGCCGAAAAAGATCCGGCAAAACTCCCGTGGGCCCACCTCGGCGTCGACATCGTCATCGAGTCGACCGGGCGCTTCACCGATGCGAAAGCTGCGGCGGCGCACATCGAAGGCGGCGGCGCGAAAAAAGTGATCATCTCCGCTCCGGCGAAAAATGAAGACATCACCGTGGTGATGGGCGTAAACGAAGACAAATACGACCCGGCGAACCACCATGTCATCTCCAACGCATCCTGCACGACGAACTGCCTCGCGCCGTTTGCGAAGATCTTGAACGACAAGCTCGGCATCAAGCACGGCCTGATGACCACCGTGCACTCGTACACCAACGACCAGAACATCCTTGACCTGCCGCACAAAGACATGCGCCGCGCTCGCGCTGCCGCTCTGTCGATCATCCCGACCACGACCGGCGCTGCCAAAGCGGTCTCGCTGGTGCTGCCGGAGCTGAAAGGCAAGCTGAACGGCTTTGCGATGCGCGTGCCGACGCCAAACGTCTCGGTCGTCGACCTGAACGTCGAAGTCGAGAAGGCAACCACCGTCGAAGAGGTCAACAGCATGCTGCAGGAAGCGGCGAACGGCAACCTGAAAGGCATCCTCGGCTACTCCGAACTGCCGCTCGTTTCCATCGACTACAACGGCAACCCGCATTCTTCGACGATCGATGCGCTGTCGACGATGGTCATCGACGGCACGATGGTTAAAGTCGTCTCCTGGTATGACAACGAGTGGGGCTATTCCTGCCGCGTTGTCGACCTCTGTGCGTACATGGCGCAAAAAGGGATCTAATCCGTATAACATATTTCAGGCAAAATCCTGAAAAAAGTATGACAGATTCGCTAAATGTTGTTCCATCAAGGGGTAACATTTGGTAAAATCAATAGGGCAAAGCACTATGAGGAGGCTATTTTCAACACCTCCTCATTTCCTATGATCGGAGGACCCCCCTATGAATAAAAAAACGGTTCGCGACATCGACGTCAAAGGCAAGCGCGTGTTGGTGCGCTGCGACTTTAACGTCCCGCTCGACGGCGCGAAAATCACCGATGATACAAGAATTGTTGCGGCAATGCCGACGATCCGCTATCTGATCGAATCTGGCGCGCGCGTCATCCTCGCGTCCCACCTCGGCCGCCCGAAAGGCGAAGTGAACGCGAAATACTCTCTGGAGCCGGTCGCAGAGCGCCTCTCCGAACTGCTCGGCAAAAATGTGGAAAAGACGCAAGACTCGATCGGCGCGGCCGTTCAAGAGCGCGTTTCTCTGCTCCAAGACGGTGATGTGCTCCTGCTCGAAAACGTCCGCTTCCACGCAGGCGAAGAGAAAAACGACCCGGAGCTGGCCAAGGAATTTGCGGCGCTGGCCGATGTTTTTGTTAACGACGCATTTGGCACGGCACACCGCGCCCACGCTTCCACAGCAGGCATCGCACAGTATCTCCCGGCGGTGGCAGGCTTCCTGATGGAGAAAGAGATCAACTTCATGGGCGGCGCGCTGGAAGATCCGAACCGTCCGTTCACGGCGATCATCGGCGGCGCGAAAGTGTCGGACAAGATCACCGTCATCGAAAACCTGCTCGGCAAGGTCGACCAGATGATCATCGGCGGCGGCATGGCGAACACCTTCCTCAAAGCGATGGGCTACAAGCTCGGCAACTCGCTCGTCGAAGAGGACAAGCTGCAGCTCGCATCCGCCCTGCTCGGCAAAGCAGAAAGCATGGGCGTGATGTTGTTCCTGCCGGAAGACCTCGTCGTGGCGAGCGAATTCAAGGCGGACGCGGAACACAAAGTGGTCGATGCGGAACTCGAAGGCGTGCCGGACGGCTGGATGGCGCTCGACATCGGCCCGAAATCGATGCGCACATTCGAACTGGTCGTGAATCGCTCGAACACGATCATCTGGAACGGCCCGATGGGCGTGTTTGAGATGGACGCGTTCGCCAAAGGCACGATGTCGGTGGCGCAGTCGGTCGCAAAATGCACCGGCACCACCATCGTCGGCGGCGGTGACTCGGTCGCAGCGGTCGAGAAGTCGGGCGTGTCCGACAAGATGTCGCACATCTCCACCGGCGGCGGCGCATCACTGGAATTCCTCGAAGGCAAAGCACTGCCGGGCGTCGTGGCCCTGAACGATAAATAAGGAGGTAACTCTCTTGCGCAAACCGATTCTCGCTGGCAACTGGAAAATGTTCAAAACGGTTTCGCAGGCGCTTTCCTTCGTCGAGCATCTGCAAGACCTCGCCGAAGACGCGCCGCAGCAAGTTGACACCGTCATCTGCGCGCCGTTTACTTCGATCTACGCCTTGAATCAGCTGCTCGAAGACAGCTCGATCAAACTGGCCGCGCAAAACCTGCACCAGGCGGAAGAAGGGGCTTACACCGGCGAAGTCTCCGCCTTGATGATCAAAGACGTCGGCTGCACCTACGTGATCATCGGGCACTCCGAACGCCGCCAGTACTTCGGCGAAACGGACGATTCGGTCAATCAAAAAGTGCATGCGGCGTTTAAGCACGGCCTCCTGCCGATCATCTGTGTCGGCGAAGACCTCGACCAGCGCAACCAAGGCATCACCAAGCAACTGGTCGAAGAGCAAGTCCGCGCCGCGCTGTCGGCTGTCAAAGCGGACGATGTGCCGCGCCTTGTCATCGCTTATGAACCGATCTGGGCGATCGGCACGGGCAAGACGGCGACCGCGCAGGACGCCAATGAAGTCTGCGCCCACATTCGCCAAGTGGTTGGCGACATGTACGGCAAAGAAAAAGGCGATCTCGTGCGCATCCAATACGGCGGTTCGGTCAAGCCGGAGAACATCGAAGAGCTGATGCTCCAGCCGGACATCGACGGCGCACTGGTCGGCGGGGCGAGCCTCGATCCGGGCTCGTTTGCCAAACTGCTCAAAGGAGCGCTTTCCAAATGACACGTCCGGCACCTGTAGCTTTGATCATTCTCGACGGCTTCGGCTGGCGCAAAGAAACAAAGGGCAACGCGGTGCATTTGGCGAACAAGCCGAATTTTGACCGCTACTGGAACCAGTACCCGCACACCACCCTGACCGCTTCCGGCGAAGCGGTTGGCCTGCCGGAAGGGCAGATGGGCAACTCGGAAGTCGGGCACCTGAACATTGGCGCGGGCCGCGTCGTGTATCAGGACCTGACCCGAGTGTCCAAGTCGATCCGCGAAGGCGAGTTCAAGCACAACCAGGCTTTCCTGAACGCGATCGAGCACTGCAAAACGACCGGCACCAAGCTGCACCTGTACGGCCTCGTCTCGGACGGCGGCGTGCACAGCCACATCTCGCATTTGATGGAACTGCTCGACCTTTGCAAAGAGCAGGGCATGGGACAGGATCAGGTGCTGGTGCACGCCTTCCTCGACGGCCGCGACGTCATTCCGGGCACAGCGAGACAGTACATCGCCGACCTGCAGAAGAAAATGCAGCAGAACGGCGTCGGCCGCATCGCCACCGTGCAAGGTCGCTACTACGCGATGGACCGCGACAAACGCTGGGAGCGCACCGAAAAAGCATACCGGGCGATGGTGTACGGCGAAGGCCCGTCCTCGACCGACCCGCTGGCAGCGCTGGAAGAGTCCTACCGCGCTTCGGTGACCGATGAGTTCGTCCTGCCGACGGTGATCAAGAACGAAGACGGCTCGCCGGTTGGACTGATCACCGACCGCGATGCGATCATCATGTTCAACTTCCGTCCCGACCGGGCGATTCAGATCTCGCAGGTGTTTACGAACAAAGATTTCCGCGGCTTTGACCGGGGGGAGAAATGTCCGCAAGACCTGTACTATGTCACCTTGACCAAGTTTTCAGAAACGGTGGGCGGGTTTGTCGCTTACAAGCCGTCCTCGCTCGACAACACGCTGGGTGAAGTGCTGACCCAGAACAAGCTCAAGCAGCTGCGCATCGCCGAGACGGAAAAGTTCCCGCATGTGACGAGCTTCTTCTCCGGCGGGCGCGAAGATGAATTTGAAGGCGAAGAACGCGTGCTGATCCAGTCGCCGAAAGTGGCAACCTATGACCTGCAGCCGGAGATGAGCGCACAAGGTGTCGCCGATGCTTGTGTGGCGAAGATCGACGAAGGGTTCGACTTCATCTGCCTCAACTTTGCCAACGCCGACATGGTTGGCCACACCGGTTCCCTCGAAGCGGCTGTTAAAGCGGTGGAGACGGTCGACACCTGCCTCGGCCAAGTCGTGGAGAAGGTGCTGTCCAAAGGCGGCGTCTGCCTGATCACCGCCGACCACGGCAACGCCGACATGATGATCCTGCCGACCGGAGAAGCGTGCACGACGCACACGACCGAGCCGGTGCCGTTTATCGTGACGCAGGAAGGGATCACACTGCGCGAAGGCGGCATTCTCGCCGACATCGCGCCGACCGTAGTAAAGCTGCTCCAACTGGCACAACCTGAAGAAATGACCGGCAAGAGCATCATTCTCTAAAGGAATCCAAACCTACATTACATAAAAGGAGTGTTTTTTGTGAGCATTATCTATGACGTACGTGCACGTGAAGTCCTCGATTCCCGCGGCAACCCGACCGTTGAGGTGGAAGTGGAAACGGAAACCGGCACCATCGGCCGCGCGATCGTTCCGTCCGGCGCATCGACCGGCGCACATGAAGCGGTTGAACTGCGCGACGGCGACACAGGCCGTTACCTCGGCAAAGGCGTATTGCACGCAGTTGAGAACGTCAACGAAGAGCTCGGTCCGGAAATCGTCGGCCAAGATGTGTTTGACCAAGTTGGTATCGACAACCTGATGATCTCGCTGGACGCAACTCCGAACAAATCCAAATACGGCGCCAACGCTATTCTCGGCGTGTCGATGGCCGTCGCGCACGCAGCGGCAAAAGAGCTGGGTCTGCCGCTCTACACCTACCTCGGCGGCTTTAACGCGAAGAAACTGCCGGTGCCGATGATGAACATCCTGAACGGCGGCCAGCATGCGGACAACACGGTCGACTTCCAGGAGTTTATGGTCATGCCGGTTGGCGCGGAAACGTTCCGTGAAGCGCTGCGCATGGGCGCAGAAGTGTTCCACGCCCTGAAAGGCGTGCTGAAGTCCCAGGGCCTGAACACGGCTGTTGGCGATGAAGGCGGTTTTGCTCCGAACCTCAAGTCGAACGAAGAAGCTCTGGCCCTGATCATGACCGCGATCGAAAATGCAGGCTACAAGCCGGGCACCGACATCATGCTGGCGATGGACGTGGCGGCGACCGAGTTCTTCAAAGACGGCAAATACCACCTCGAAGGCGAAGGCGTGACCAAGACGTCCGAAGAGATGGTCGCGATGTACGAAGAGCTGGTGGCAAAATACCCGATCATCTCCATCGAAGACGGCCTGTCCGAAGACGACTGGGACGGCTGGAAACTGCTCACCGACCGCATCGGCAGCCGCGTGCAGCTCGTTGGCGATGACCTGTTTGTCACCAACACCGAGCGTCTGGCAGAAGGCATTGAAAAAGGCATCGGCAACTCGATCCTCGTCAAAGTCAACCAGATCGGCACCTTGACCGAAACGTTTGACGCCATCGAAATGGCGAAGCGCGCCGGTTACACCGCCGTCATCTCGCACCGCTCCGGCGAGACGGAAGACGTGACGATCGCCGACATCGCGGTGGCGACCAACGCGGGCCAGATCAAGACCGGCGCACCGTCGCGCACCGACCGCGTGGCGAAATACAACCAGCTGCTGCGCATCGAAGACATGCTCGATTACACCGCGCAATACGGCGGCGCGTCCGCTTTTTACAACATCAAGCGCTAAATGGCGCAAAACTGCCGTTCCTTGTCATAGAGTTATGTTCATGCTAATATAGAGGATGTAACTGTGTGTGGATTGGATTCACACCCTGGAGGTGAGTTGGATGTTATTGACGATTGCGAAAATTCTGCTCGTTATTTTCTCGATCGGTTTGATTTTGATCGTTCTGCTTCAATCGGGTAAGAGCGCAGGTCTGTCCGGCGCAATCACCGGCGGTGCGGAGCAACTCGTAGGCCGCAAAGCTCGTGGTTTTGATGCAGTTCTGGCGAAAATTACGGCTGGATTGGCAATTGGCTTCATTGGCCTCACCTTGGGGGTCGCTTGGCTGGTTGCAAACGCGTAACATCGACTAACAAATGGAGTACCGTGCTCTGTCCTTTGGAGGAGGCGGTACTTTTTTCATAAACAGGGGCGGGGAGGCGACGATGGGATGGGAGTTTGTCTTCTGTTACACGGGTTTACGGGCACTCCGTTTGAAGTGGAACCGCTGGCCAAGGAATTGGCCGCACGCGGACATATCATATCCATGCCAACGCTGGCCGGGCATGGCTCGACGCGTCACGAGATGGAGCGCGTGACGTGGCGGGACTGGATACATAGCGCAGAAAAAGAACTGGTCAGCCTGTTGAACGAACACCCCGGTGAACAAATCCACCTGGTCGGCTTTTCGATGGGCGGGCTGATCCTGGCTTATCTGTCCCTCGAACACAAAGAGCGCATCGCGTCTTTGACGATGCTCTCCTCGCCGATTTACACGATCAATCCCAAGCAGTTGTTTCGCACGATCGCCGAGACGATTCAAAAGTCGATGTGGGCGCGGGACAGAAGCGATGATGTGGCCCGCTACATCTCGAAGGTCAAAGGGACGCCTTTGCGTTCGCTCGTCCATTTCCGCCGCCTGATCCAGGAGGTCAAGCCGAAGCTGGAGCAGCTTGACGTGCCGCTGCTGGTGATCCAGGGCGAGCTGGACGACTTGGTGGAGCCGAAGAGCGCCGCCCATATTTTTGACTCGGCCGACTGCAGCCACAAAGACCTGCATTTCTTTTCCCGCTCCGGGCACATGATCTGTCATGACTGCGAAGCGGACGAAGTGTGCCGTCGGGTGGCCGATTTTATTGCGCGCATCGAACGCGGGGGAGAGGGCGCCGTATAAAAAGGCCCTCTTTTTGTTTAGCCCTGCGCCAGTCTGCGCATACTTTAGTAACAAGAAGAAGGGGGGCACCGATACCTGTGCTAACCGAAGAGCGATTGTTAGAATTGATGCGCGGGTTGGAATACAAGCCGATGACCATTGCTGAGCTCGAAGACCATTTTGGCATCGAGAACTCGGATGGCTTGGAAGACCTGATTCAGATGCTTCGACTGATGGAGGATACCGGACAGATCGTCCGCACCCGCAGCGATGCGTTTGGCGTACCTGAGAAAATGAACCTGGTCGTCGGGAAGCTGCAAGGCAAATCGAAAGGATTTGGCTTTGTCATTCCCGAGGACTCGACGAAATGGGAACAAGACCTGTTTGTGGCGGCTGGTGACATGAACGGCGCGATGCATGGCGACCGCGTCATCGCCCGCGTCAACAAAAAGGCGGCTGGCAAGCGCCAGGAAGGCGAGATCATCCGCATCCTCGAACGGGCGACCAAGACGGTGGTCGGCACGATTGTGACGATGACCGGTCGCTATGCGTTCGTGACGCCGGATGACAAGCGCCTCGGCCAAGACATCTTTTTGGGCGAAGAGGACTTTAACGGGGCGAAGGAAGGGCAGAAGGTGGTCATCGAGATCACAGCCTACCCGGAAGGCTGGCGCAACCCGCAAGGCCGCGTGCTGGAAGTCTTGGGCAACCCGGACGACCCGGGCGTGGATATCCTGTCGGTGATTCGCAAATTCGGCCTGCCCGAAGAGTTCCCGGAAGAAGTGCTGGAAGCGGCGAATGACGTGCCGGATCTGATCACCGAGCGCGACATGAAAGGCCGCCGCGACCTGCGTGACTGGGTCTGCGTCACCATCGACGGCGAAGACGCCAAAGACCTCGACGATGCGGTGAATGTGGAGCGTCTTGATAACGGCAACTACCTGCTCGGCGTACATATCGCCGACGTGTCTTACTATGTCCGCGAAGGGGAACCGCTCGATCGGGAAGCGTATGCCCGCGGCACGTCAGTCTATCTGGTTGACCGCGTCATCCCGATGCTGCCACACCGCTTGTCCAACGGGATCTGTTCGTTGAACCCGAATGTGGACCGTTTGACGATGACCTGTGAGATGGAGTTCTCCCCAAGCATGGAGCTGGTGCGCCATGACATCTACCCGTCGATCATCAACACGACGGAGCGCATGACCTACACCAACGTGCGCAAGATCCTGACCGAGCCGGGTGAGAATCCGGAGCTGATGGAGCGTTACGCACCGCTTGTGCCGATGTTCCAACTGGCCGAAGAGCTGGCGATGAAGCTGCGCGGCCGCCGGATGAACCGCGGCGCGATCGACTTTGATTTCCAAGAGACGAAGATCATCGTTGGTGAAGACGGCAAAGTTGCCGACATCAAAAAGCGCGAGCGCACGATCGCCGAGATGATCATCGAGGAGTTCATGCTGGCTGCCAATGAAACGGTGTCCGAGCATTTCTACTGGATGAACATCCCGTTCCTGTACCGGATTCACGAAGAGCCGGATGGAGATCGTCTGCAGAACTTCAATGAATTTATCCACAACTTCGGCTACCACATCAAAGGGGCGGGCGGGAACAACAAGATCCACCCGAACGCTTTGCAGGAGTTGCTGGCGAAGGTGAAAGGCTCGCAGGAAGAGCGGATCATCAACACCGTGATGCTGCGCTCCTTGAAGCAGGCGAAATACTCGCCGGAGCCGCTTGGGCACTTCGGTCTGGCGGCGAAGTATTACAGCCACTTCACCTCGCCGATCCGCCGTTATCCGGACTTGCAGATCCATCGCATCATCCGCGATGTGGTCAACAACGGCGGCAAGCTGAGCAATGAGCGCATCGAGCGTCTGAAAGAGATGATGGATGCAGTCGGCAAGCATACCTCCGAGCGCGAGCGTGTGGCGGTGGAAGCGGAGCGCGAGACGGACGATGTGAAAAAGGTCGAATACATGCTGGACAAAGTCGGCGAAGTGTTCGAAGGCATCGTCAGCGGCGTGACCTCGTTTGGCATGTTCGTGGAGCTGGAGAACTCGATTGAGGGGATGATTCATATCTCCTATATGATCGACGACTACTACAACTTCAACGAGAAGCAATACTGCCTGATCGGGGAGCGCACCGGCAAGGTCTACCGCATCGGCGACCCGGTGAAGATCAAAGTCATGGGCGCCAACAAGACGGAGCGCACGATCGACTTCCAGCTCTTGCACCATGTGAAGAACAACGAGCAGCGTGCCGAGCTGGCGGAGCGCAAGAAGACCAGGAAGATCAAAGGCAAGACCGCAGGCGCGGCTGGCGCGGCAGCATCTGGCGCTGCTGGAGCAGGAGCCGGGAAAAAGCCGGGCGCTGCAGCGAAAAAGAAAACCGGCCGCACGCCGGGCGAGTTGGCCGAACTGAAGCAAGCGGTGAGCAAAGCGCGCCGCAAGAACAAAAAGAGAAAAGCCCGCTGATCACTCAGCGGGTTTTTCCCTCTTGACTGCCGGTTTTGCAATGTGATAAGATTCTTTGAACAACAAGGAGGTGGCATATCATGTCGGCATCGACAGAACCGAAAGTACTCGCCCAGAACAAAAAAGCAACACATGACTACTTCATCGAAGAGACGATCGAAGCAGGTCTCGTTCTGACCGGCACGGAGATCAAGTCGATCCGCCAGGGACGCGCTAACCTCAGAGACAGCTTTGCCCGCATTTCCAGCGGGGAGATTCACTTGTTGAACATGCACATCTCGCCGTTCGAGCAGGGCAACCGCCACAACGTGGACCCGACCCGCACGCGCAAGCTCTTGATGCACAAGCAGCAGATCAACAAGCTGTTCGGCCAGACCCGCGAGAAGGGGTATGCGTTGGTACCGCTGAAGCTGTACATCAAGAACGGCTACTGCAAAGTGCTGATCGGCTTGGCGAAGGGTAAGAAGAACTACGACAAGCGCCAGGACATCGCCAACAAAGATGCCAAGCGTGAGATGGAGCGTGCGCTCAGAGACCGCCAGAAGTACTAAGAAGTACCTCCGCAAGAGCGGGGGAGAGTGTGGTATACTAGATGTGTACCGACCGATGCAAGTGATTGACGTACTGCTTGCAAGACCCGATCCACCTTCTATCATGGGGGCGTTTTTGGATTCGACGGGGATTGTTCGAGCGTGATGTGGCGAGTCGTGGGGCTGCGAGGCCACGTAAAAAACGCGGAAAGCGATAAACGCTAAGAAACCTAGCTTTAACCAAAACCTCGCGTTCGCAGCTTAGCCTGTGAATCCGTCCTTTGTGCTTACTCCTGCGTAGCCCTTAGGACGTCACTAAAGCGGGATAGCTTGAGGCATTGCTCGTGGGCCTCCAGCGAATCGTAAACGAGCTAGCCTGATGGCAGCGTGTCGCTCCGCGTCCTGACGGCGAACTCCCAAAAGAGACGACTACACTCGTAGAAGCTCATGCAGCGAGGTCTTCGGACAGGGGTTCGACTCCCCTCGCCTCCACCAAAAAAAGAAGCGCATGTTTCCGACAAGGAGACATGCGCTTTTTGTATTTGCTATAAAAAAGGAAGGCGCCGTATTGGAGCGCCTTCCTACGCCTTCTGCGTAGGAGAACAAGTTACCCCTACAAGGCATGGTATTTCATGTCCGAATGTCCCACAACGACTGCACGTGTTTCACAGACTAGAGACAAAATAGCTGGTTTCAGTATACGACCATTTTTATCCAGAGTCAAGCTGATCACTCGTTTCCAGCGGCGACCTGTTTGACCGAAAGCTCCGTCTCCAACTCTAAAATTCTTGCTTTTGCTAGTCGAAGTTCTTCTTGAAGAAGCTGTATGTGCGCCTCAAGTTTCTTTCTCTGAAGTCGCATTTCTGATTTCGCTTTATTCTTCATGTTTTTAAGTGATCGGTTATGCTCGTCGACAAGCTCTGTGGTAAAGCGGGAAGCAAGTTTTTCTTCGAGTTCTTTCCACAAGGGTTTTCCCTTGATTGAAAAGCGAAGGTCGCGGATAATTCGATTTTTATGCACGCTTCGTATCTGATGCACCAACAAGGTAGAATCATTCTGTAGTCCGATACAGAGCGGACCGCCCTTATCTACATGGATGACAGCCTTTCCCATTTCGCCGTAATAGTTTTGACCACGGTTGGTGGTGATCGGTACAATCACGATGAATTTCTCGAACTCACCGATGACGATTCCCATATGGTCATAGGAGAGTTCATCACCTGTGTTTAGGGTGCCAAGTTTCACAAATACCACATCGCCTTTTTTATAGCTTAATTTGGCGGCGGGGGTTTTTCTTTGCGCTCTTTTCATACCATGAATACCATACTCATGCCACGAATGGAGATCAAGAATGAACTCTACGCTTTGGTGCAGCGTTTGTGTGGACATCAATTTATAATTGTCCTGAAGCAGATGGAGAAGTTCGGTTTCCGCATTGCGGTTCGTGTTCATTACTGAAATTTTTGCGTTAGGGATATTTAATAATGAGATTACAACATTCTTGTCTACTGTCATGAAAACACTCATCCTTTCCTTCCGGTAGTACTTGATTATATATTACAAGTATCCATCTGTGTATATTTTTTATTTTACTCAAATATACTTATATGGGCGTTTTTCGACTCCCGTTGCTCCTGCAAAAAAAAACAAGACCTGATATTCTTCCGTGATTGAGGGAGAGTAACAGGTCTTTTCTTTTTCTTTAGTTGATGAGGTCCCGCAACGTGTGTTCTAGGTTCGTATGGTGGAACACAAAATTGTGTTTGGTCAGCCTGTGGGGAATACAGTTGCGTCCTGTCAGGGCGAGGCTTGGTTCGGTTTTCATGAAGAGGTAGGCTCCGAGCGCCACAAACGGAGCAGGCGCGGGCGGGGCCCAGCCTTTACCGAGGACTTGGCGCAAGGCGGCCATGAACTCCCGATTGGTGACCGGGTGCGGGCCGGTGGCGTTGTAGATGCCGGACATTGTGTTGTCTTCGATGGCGGCGAGGAACATGCGGTTGAGGTCGTCGACATGCAGCCAGGAGATGTATTGTTTGCCCGACCCGACTGTGCCGCCGAGGTTGTTTTTGACCAGTTTGACGAGCGGTTCCAGAGCGCCGCCGTTTTTGCCTAAAGCAAAGCCGATGCGGAGGAGAACTTTACGCGTCTGCGGCAGTTTTTGTGCGAAAAAGGCTTCTTCCCAGCGCTGGCAGACTTCCACGGAGAAGCCGGTGCCGTGTGGCGCGTTTTCATCGCACACGTCGCGGGTGTCGCCGTAGATCGCCAGCGACCCGGCTTGCACCACGACTTGGGGCGGGCGTTCACAGCTCTGGATCGCCTGATCGACCACGCGCACCGAATCAAGCCGCGAGCGCAAAATCTCGGCGCGGTTCTCTTGGGTGTAGATGCAGTTCACGCTTTTGCCGGTGAAATTGACCACCGCCCAGCTGTCTTCCATTTCGCGCGTCCAGTCGCCGAGCGTCGAACCGTCCCAATGTACATAGCGAACGTTTCCCGACTGGCGCGCCTTGCCCCGGGTCAGGATGACGACCGTAAAGCCTTGTTCGGATAAAAACGCAGCCAGACTCTCGCCCAAAAAGCCGGAACCTCCGGCGAGCAGGATTTTCTTCGTCATGGAAATCACCTCCTTTTTATTGTAACAAAAAAAACCACCGTTCTGGCAAACGGTGGCTGAATGTGGGGGATCGCGTGAAGAAGTTTAGTTTTGCTCTTGCTCGGCTTTCAATTTGGCAAACTCGGCTTCGACGTCGAGGGAGAACTCAGCATCCGGAGACGGTGCAGACGGCGACGAGAGGGTGCGCAGGCGGTGGGTGGCTTGCGCGGATGCTTCCTGCTCGACGATGCGGTTCTCCATGCGGGCGAAACCGCGCAGGGCGCTGCCGGCGTCGATTGTGGACAGTATACGGTTGACGTGCTCGATGAAAGCGGCTGCGTTGGCGCGGGACATCAGCACGATTTTCTTCTGCTGCAGTTCCGCGTATTTGGTTTTCAGTTCTTTCAACTGCTCGAACAATTGCACAGTGTGTGCCTGGATGATCTCCAACTGCTCGCGGTACACGGCTAAACGGGGTTCGTAGTCGAGCTTGTCCTTCAGGGCATGCTTGGCGATGTGGTCCTGGCCGGTCTCGATGGCGAGTTTGGCTTGACGCTCGCGCTTGGAGATGAACGCTTCCGTTTCCGAGACGAGACGCTCTTGGCGCTTCTCGATCGTCAGGTGGCTGCGCACTGCGTCTTCCGCTTTGGCAAGGTCTGCTTCGAGGTCGCGCAGGTATTGCTTGATCAAGCTCTCCGGGGACTCCATCGAGTCCAATTTATCATTGACGCCTGCCATCCAAATGTCGCGAATGCGTTTCGTGATTCCCATGTCAGTTGCCCTCCTTGTTTTCCTGCTGCTTGCGAGTTTCGTTTTCCCACTGGTCGAGGTAATCGGTTGCTTCGCCCGGGAGATGGATGCTCAGATCTGGCGCGGCGCTGACGTGCTGCGGACGCTTTTTCTTCTTCAGCAGCTTCCAGATCAGGAACCCGCCGATCAGTGCAATCGCGAGGAACCAGAACCAGCCTGCTCCGTCATGCCCGCCGCGATGTCCGCCCGGCACGATTATCATCGGATGCTGCATCATGCCGCCACGGTCATGCTTGGCAAATGCCAACGGACCGTTATCGAACTTGTCCACTCTGTGGTCGAGCAACTGCATCCCGCCAATGGTGAGGATCACAGCCGCCAAGATGAAAACGGCCCATTTGAACCAGCCGCGTTTTTTCATCTCACCCAGCTCCTTTCGTGTGAGAGGTTGTTCTCTACAACCCGATTATCACGAGGTATACTGAAACGGATATGAATGGCGGCTGAGTGTTTGCTGAAAAGCGGGATGTCGGTTGTCTAATTGAAATATTTTGAGGTGAACTCTGTGTCCATCCATATATCGATGAAAGAGATTTTTTTCGGGGGGATCGTGGCTTCCTTGCTATTCACCGGATGTGGAGTAAATGAGCCTGAAGTTACACCGACTTTCCCCGCCGTGGAGTCAAGCCCCGCAAAAGGCCCTGATGAACAGAAAGTAAATGAAGAGGTAAAACAATACCCATCTGCAGCGATCCTGGCCATCGACCTCAATCGACCTGTGGCAACTGAAGCAGAGATGGAAGGATTGGCAAAGGATGTAGAGTTGTATTTTCAGAATCAAGGTCCAGGAAAACAGTTGTCAGCGCCGATCCGGGCAGGCTCTTTGATCACTATGTTTTATCAAATGGGAACTTCCACACCAACAGTTGCAGCGGCAGGAGTTGGCTTGGGGGTCAATGACATGCCTGCCCATGTTCTTGCTTGGCAAACAGCTGGGCAATGGAAAGCGCAGCCTTACCCCCAAGCCGGCGCAGCGGACGCCGCAGAAAGAGAAGCAATTTTTAATGCGAGTCCTTACAGATTCGCAATGTTCAAATCTCTGTATTCAAAGGGCGACCTTCTCGCCGTGGTCCTTGAGTATGGCAACTCGAAAGCAGGTCAGGAAGTTCAACTGCTCCGCCTTGAAAATGGTGTCTGGCGCCTGCTTTGGCTCCCAACCTATAACAAATGGGAGACATTATACAACGCTCAAGTTGAGATGCAAGGCATTGACCGCTTTCTTGTCCATCGGGAGGACAACCGAGACCCGAACCGTCGCTGGGATGAAGTTTGGGAGTTAAATGACGATCACTATGAGCAAATCCAATAGAAGCTGTTGAGACAAGTGGGCATGCATCGGAGCAAGACCCCTTTGTTTTTCGACAAAGGGGTCTTGCTTTTTGTCGAAAAAACAGATATTTTATTTTTATGGGCTTTTTGCTTGGAATGGTTTGCTTTTCCCAAAACCCTGTGGTAAGATAAGATCAAATACAAGACGGATTACCTAATTCACGTGTTGCAAAGGGTTATCAGTTGTACGTATGATACTTTTTTCAATGTGTGAATTTTATTTTTTCACGAGAATAAAAGAAACATGTTAATCTAACTTTCTGGAGGTTTTTCTCAATGCAAACAGGTACTGTAAAATGGTTCAACGCTGACAAAGGTTTCGGTTTCATCGAAGTTGAAGGCGGTTCCGACGTGTTCGTACACTTCTCCGCTATCCAAGGCGACGGTTTCAAAACCCTCGACGAAGGCCAACGCGTACAATTCAACGTTGTTGAAGGCAACCGCGGCCCGCAAGCTGAGAACGTTGTAAAGCTGTAAGCTTTGACAACTTCAAACTGCCCTTAACTAAGTTAGGGGCAGTTTTTCTTTTCGTCTTCGAAAAATCAATTGAGGGGGCTTACCATGTATAATCGAGGAAAATCGCAAGAAGAAGTTCCACAGGTGGATACCGCGATCTGGACCTGCACCAAGGAAGATTGCAACGGCTGGATGCGGGACAACTTCGCGTTCGATGCTGCACCGACTTGTGTGCTGTGCTCCTCCCCGATGGAAAGCGGCACGAAACTGCTGCCGGTACTTGATAACCCGAATGGTGATTTGAAGGCAATAAAGAAAGGCACACAGATTGAGAGATCTCCTGAGTAAGATTTTTTGGTCTGTCTCAAAGCCTGTTCCCTCCTCGCGAGGGGGCAGGCTTTTTTGTTTTTTCCGGAAAAAACATGGAGGAGGTCACGGCAGACGGTCGAATTAAATAATAAAATGGAATTGATTCAAGTAGAAGGGTGTGAATTTCAGTGAAAGTTGGAGTTCTTGGCGCAGGTGTAATGGGTTCCGGTGTGGCGCAAAGCGCGGCACAGGCCGGGCATCAGGTGGTTGTAGTGGATTTGCATGAAGCGGTGCTGGAGAAGTCGAAAGCGTCGATTTACCAAAACGTGCGCTTCGCAGGCTTTTACCAGAAGGATAAACAGTTAGATTCGGTTGATGTCGTGATGCCGCGCCTGACGTTTACCACCGACTACGCGGCGCTGGCCGACGCGGAAATCATCGTGGAAAACGTGCCGGAAGTATGGGAGATCAAGCGTGACGCGTATGTCAAAATGAACGAGATCTGCGGCGAAGACACCGTGTTCCTCGTCAACACGTCCTGCATCTCGATCACCAAGATCGGCAGCTTGATGAAGCGCCCGGACAAAGTGATCGGCGTGCACTTCATGAACCCGGTGCCGATGAAGCCGACCGTTGAGTCGATCAAAGGCTGGCACACGTCGGAGGAAACCATTCAGTTCACCAATGACTTCCTCGGCTCGATGGACAAGAAAGCAATCATGGTCAACGACCTGCCGGGCTTTGTATCCAATCGCCTGTCGCATCTGCTGATGAACGAAGCGGCTTATGTCGTGCAAGACCAGGTCGCCGATCCGAAGTCGGTCGATGACATTTTCAAAGAGTGCTTTGGCCACAAGATGGGCCCGCTGGAAACGGCCGATCTGATCGGGCTGGACACCGTCGTGCAGTCGCTCGACATCTTATATGAAAGCTATCAGGACCCGAAATTCCGCGTCTGCCCGCTGCTGCGCAAGATGGTCGAAGCCGGACTGCACGGGCGCAAGTCGGGGCAGGGTTTTTATTCTTACTAATATCTACCAGAAATTAGCTCAATATGGTACACTAGCCCCAACAAACGTTGTGCGAGGGGGAGCATTATGAATACCAGAAGATGGATCGGTGCTTTGTTTCTTCTGATTGGCGTCCTGTTTTTGACCGGACAGACCGAATTTTTCGCAGAAACGTTTTCTCCGGGGATCATTTTCGGGATGTTTTGGCCAACTTTGTTTGTGATTCCGCTGGGGCTGGCGTTTCATGTTGGCTTCTTTGCGAGCGGCGGCCGGAATTCCGGGCTGCTGGTGCCGGGCGGGATTTTGCTTGGCGCCGGGGTCGTGTGCCAGATCTCGATGCTGTTTGACGCATGGGGCTACATGTGGCCGGGCTTTTTGGCGGCGGTGGCCTTGGGGCTGTTCGAACTGTATCTGTTTGGAGAACGTCAGCCTGGGCTGTTGATCCCGGTCGGAATTCTCGGCGCGCTGTCGATCATTTTCTTCATCGTGTTTGGGCTGGGGCAGCTGGCATCGTTTGGACAGTACGGGTTCGCCGCGCTGTTCCTGCTGATCGGGCTGGCGCTGTTCCTGCGCGGTGGCAAGTCGAACAACGGGCAGAAGAAGTTGAAAGATCTGGTTTAAAAAAACAGCCATGGCGGGCGACGATGCCCTGTCATGGCTGTTTTTTGTTTGGGCGCATCACATGCTCACGATGCAGTCCGGCACTTCGTTGCGCACGTTGCCGACCATTTTGTCGACCGGATAGGCGTACATCTCGTCCTCTGGGTACGGCACGAGCAGGGAGTGTAGCAGTTCTGCATCCTGCTTCTCGCGGTCGAGCCAGATCGCTTCGTCTTCGCGGCGCAGGATGACCGGCATGCGGTCGTGGATCGGCGCGACGAGTCCGTTCGGCTTGGTGGTCAGGACCGTGCAGCTGTGCAATTTGCCGCCTTCGGGGGTTGTCCATGTCTCATAGAGTCCGGCGAACGCGAACAGGTCTTGATCTTTCAGCAAAATACGCATCGGCTGCTTGCCGCCGTCTGCTGTCTTTTGCCATTCGTAAAACCCGTCGGCCGGAATCAGGCAGCGCTTGCGGAGAAAGGCGCTTTTGAAGGCCGGCTTTTCGGCGACCGTTTCCGACTTGGCGTTGATCATTTTGTAGCCGATCTTCTCGTCTTTGGCCCAATGCGGCACGAGGCCCCATTTGAGCTGGCCGATGCGGTTTTTCCCTTCGCTTTGGATCACGGCCGTGATGTTTTGCCCAGGCGCGATGTTGTAGCGGGGGACATAGCCAAATTCCGGCTCGGCAGCCTCAAAGCGCATCGCCAGCTGATCGGGCGTAACGGTCAATGTAAAACGTCCGCACATCGTTCGGAACACCTCCTGTTCCACTATCATACCATGATGGGCAGTTCCGCCAAAAATGTCATGCTTTACATGTGGGTTTAGAATGAAGTAACATTTAATTATACTATCTAGTCAGTACAAGAACAGGAAGGTGGCTATGTGTCATGGTGCTCGTGACCGAGCCGCCCCGGCTGCAATTGGTGCAGTGGGTGGCGGAAGTGCGGGAAAAAGCGGTGGGTCTGCCTTGGGAGCAGTACGAAACGGAGGCGGAGTTTGGCGCTTTTTCCGTGAGGCTGAACGAAGCGGAGACGGGCTGGCTGCTGGAGCGGAACACGACGGAAGCGGTGCTGCTCGCCGCTTTTTGCGTGGCGTTGTCCGAGTGGACGGGGCGCAATACGCAGTGGGTGAAAGTTGGCCGCCTGCCGATGCTGATCGACATGCAGGGGGAGGAGAACCCTGCGGCGATCTTGAAGCGGGTAGGGGAGCAAGTGCAGCGCGTTCGGGACAATGAAGAGCTGCGCGAATTGGCCGGGATGGAAGAGGTGCTCGCCAAATATGCGGTGCCCACTCCAGAAGTCAAGCTGCACGTCGGCGACGGCGCGCTGACCGAGCCGCACCGTTATCCGCTGGAACTGCGCGCGGAGTGGATCGAGGGGCAGTTGTTTATCCGGCTGCATTTTGCGAAAAGCGCACTCAGCGAAGTGACTGCAGGGTGGCTGGCGGAGCGGTTTCAGGCGGCGTTGCAGGAGCTGATTCGGGCGTAGAAGCGGGGGTTTTTGCCAAGATGGAATGGAAGACACTGGTCGAGTATGCCGACAGCATCAACAAATGGAACAGGGCCAGCGGATCGGCGCTGGTGGTGATGCGGCAGGGCGAGATCGTCTGTGAGCACTATGCCGGGTATCACTCGTACGAAGCGGGCGCACGCCCGGTGGGGGCGGATTCGCAGTTTAACGTGGCGTCTGCCCGCAAGAGCTACATTGGATTGGCAGCGGCGTGGGCGGTGCGGGAAGGGAAGATCGGGAGCCTGGATGATGCGGTGACCGACTACCTGCCGGAGCTGGATGCAGCGCTCTTGGCGGGGACGACGATCCGCCATCTGGTGACGCATACGCACGGGCTGCATGAGGACACCGCAGGTCGTCTGTTCCGCGAATTTGCGCCGGGCACCTCTTGGGCGTATCGCGGGGTGAATGTGGTGATGCTGACCGACATCATTGAGCGTGTGACCGGCAAGACGGTGGCGGAAATTTTGCAGGAGCTGGTGTTTGCGCCGCTTGGGCTGACCCAGACAGGATGGCGGACGGAAGCGTCGGAGCAGTTGGTGAAGGTGATCTTGGATACACCGCAGGAGACGGAACTGGTGCTGGGCACAGACGGCAGCGGCGGCGGCATGCAGCGCAATCTGTTTGTGTCGGCGAGGGATTTTGCCAAGTGGGGGCAACTGCACTTGACGCAAGGGCGGGTCGACGGCAGACAGGTTGTGTCGGCCGGAATTGTTCAATTGGCGACAAGCGTGCAGAGTCCGGAGCTGCCCGACCCCGATCTGCCGCCGAACGGATTTTTCTGGTATGTGCAGGATCGCCCAGCCGCCAGAAGCGAAATTGGCAGCACCGTTCCGCAGGGGGCGTTTCAGATCCTCGGCGTGACCGGCCCGCTAGTGCTGGTCGTGCCTGAGCACGAGCTGGTGGTCGTGCGGATGTCGAACAAACGCTACAACTACAGCGGGCCGGACGGGGACTATCTGCACTATTTGCGCGAGTTTGGCGACCGCGTGATGGAGTGTGTGCGATGAAGAAGCGGCCGTAAAGGTCAGACCTATTTTTACACATCTGGCGAAGGGGCTTGATGCTGACAGCCGTTTTGTGCTTAAATGGCGCAAAAGGGAGTGAGCTAAGCATGGAGCGGGACAAACGGCAGGGTATGACGCTGGTCTACACCGGGGATGGCAAAGGCAAGACGACAGCGGCGATGGGGCTTTGCGTGCGGGCAGTTGGGCGCGGGTACAAGGTGCTCGTGCTGCAGTTTATCAAGTCGCCAGAGCGTACATACGGTGAGGGGATCGCCTTGGAAAAATTGGGCGTGGAGATCCGCCAGCTCGGGATCGGTTTTACGTGGACGAAAACGCCGGAGGAGCATCGTGCTGCGCTGGCCCAAGCGTGGGCGGTCGCGAAGGAAAGCGTCCTGTCCGGGGCGTATGACGTGGTGATCTTGGATGAGCTGAACAATGCTTTGTCGATCGAGCGTTTCCCGGTGGCGGACGTGCTGCCGCTGGCGGAAGTGCTGGATGTGATAAGGACTCGTCCGCACTATGTGCATCTCCTGATCACGGGGCGCAACGCCAAGCCGGAAGTGATCGAATTGGCCGATCTGGTGACCGAAATGAATCCGGTAAAGCATTATTACGACGAAGGCATCCCGGCTGTTTTTGGCATTGAGTATTGATTTTTGTATTGATTTTTTGCAAAAGATGGCTTAGTCTTTTGCTTGAAAATTGAACCAGGAAACCAAGCCTGCACAGGGCTTGGTTTTTTTATATGCGAAGAAGGGATGATGCGGGATGATGCAAGCGGCAAAAGAGCGTTGGGACTTCTTGACCAAGCCGCCGGGGAGCCTCGGCAAGCTGGAGGAGATCGGGATTCGGCTGGCCGGACTGCAAGGCACGGTGTTCCCAAAAGTGGACAAGCGCGCCGTCGTCGTCATGTGCGGCGACCACGGTGTGACGGAGGAAGGGGTCAGCGCGTTCCCGTCCGAAGTGACCGGGCTGATGATGCAAAACTTCGCCAACGGCAAAGCGGCCGTCAACGTGCTGGCCCGCCAGATGAGCAGCGACGTGCTGGTCGTCGACGTCGGCAGCCGTGTGGAAGGCGAAGTGCCCGGCGTGATCTCGCGCAAAGTGCGCCAGGGCACAGCCAATTTTGCAAAAGGCCCCGCGATGAGCCGCGAGGAAGCAGAGCAGGCGATTGCGGTTGGCGTGGAGATTGTGGAGCAGTTGCACCAGCAAGGCGTGCAGGTTGTCGCGCTGGGGGAGATGGGGATCGGGAATACGACACCGAGCGCGGCATTGGCTGCGGTGTTCACGAGCAAGTCTGTGCCGGAATCTAGCCGTGCAACGAGCGAAGGAAGTGCGAAAGATGCTGGACACGGCAAAGCTGGCACAGCATTGGCGAATGGGTCAACCCTGCTGCAACTCGTCGGTCGCGGAACGGGCATCGACGATGAAAAGGTGCTGCACAAAGCGGGCGTCATCGAGCGTGCCATCGAAGTAAACCAGCCGGACGCAAGTGATCCGCTGGACGTGCTGGCTAAGCTAGGCGGCTTGGAAATCGCCGGTCTTGTCGGCGTGGTGCTCGGAGCGTGGGAGCGCAAAATCGCGGTGCTCGTCGACGGCGTGATCGCTGCTGCGGCGGCGCTGGTGGCAGTAAAAATGCAGTCGCAAGCGAAAGAAATCCTGTTCGCTTCGCACCTTTCCCAAGAGCCTGCACACCTCGTCATGCTGCAAGAAATGGGCCTTCAGCCTCTGCTGACGCTGGACATGCGTCTTGGCGAAGGAACCGGCGCGGTGCTGGCGATGCCGCTGCTCGAAGCGTCGTGCAGGCTGGTCGAGGAAATGGCAACATTTGCTGATTTGGGTCTCGACAAGCCCTGATTTTTCACCTATACTTTGAATCGTTCGATAACAAGTGCATAGGATAACGTTCAGGTGCTCGCAAGAGCTTAATAGGGAAGCCGGTGTAAGTCCGGCACGGTCCCGCCACTGTAATTGGGGAGCATCCTCTAACATGCCACTGTGTCAAATGGGAAGGCAGAGGATGTGATGATCCATGAGTCAGGAGACCTGCCTGTCATGTTTTCCATACCTTCTTACGGGGATATAAGGGGGATGGTCGATCTGGTTTGTCATGGACGTTTTTTCTGTATATACCCATGTGGACATTTGACGCCTTCTCTTTGGAGAAGGCGTTTTTTATTTGCAATTTTGCAGACAGGGAGTGAGTGGAGATGCGCGGGAAGCTGTTGATCATCGGCTTTGGGCCGGGGAGTTTTCAACACATCACAGAGCGGGCGCGGGAGGCGCTTCAGGAGTCGGACGTGATTATCGGGTACAACACCTACGTCGATCTGATCCGTGGTTTGCTGACCGACCAGGAGATCGTCCGCACCGGCATGACCGAGGAAGTCAGCCGGGCGATCGAAGCGGTACGGCAGGCCGAGCTCGGCAAAAAAGTCGCCGTGATCTCCTCCGGTGACGCCGGAGTGTACGGCATGGCCGGCCTCGTCTACGAGGTGCTGGTGCAAAAAGGCTGGCGGGAAGCGGACGGCGTGGAAGTGGAAGTGATCCCGGGCATTTCGGCGATCAACTCCTGCGCCTCGCTGCTCGGCGCGCCGGTCATGCACGACGCCTGCACGATCTCGCTCAGCGACCACCTGACGCCGTGGGAGCTGATCGCACGCCGGATCGAAGCGGCCGGGATGGGCGATTTCATCGTCGCCCTGTACAACCCCCGCTCCGGCAAGCGGACGCGCCAGATCGTCGAGGCGCAGCAGATCCTGCTGAAATACCGCCCGGCCGACACGCCCGTCGGACTCGTCAAAAGCGCCTACCGCGACCGCCAGTCGGTCGTGCTGACCACGCTCGGCGAGATGCTGGACCACGACATCGGGATGCTGACCACCGTGCTCATCGGCAACACCTCGACGTTTGTGTACGACGGCAAAATGATCACCCCGCGCGGCTACCAGCGCAAATATACGCTCGACAAAGCCGAGCAGCCGATCCGCGCCAACGAGCGCCTGAAAGAAGAGCACGAGCCCTGGGCGCTGCACGGCGGCGTGTCGGAGCGGAAAAAGGAAACTACACAGGCCCTTGCCCAACAGGCGGTCGCCATGCTGGCAGAGCGGGGTCTGCTCCAAACAAAAATCATCGAACCCAACACCAACAACCCGTACGACGCAATGCCTGCCATTTTAGAAATCGCAGTCTCGCCGGGAGTTGGCAACAAGAAGCTCTCCGCAAGGCAAATGACCGCGCTGATGACCGCAGCCGGAGCGGAAGGCGAGATCGAATACACACCGCACCACTACGTGCTGCTCCGCGTGATGACGAAAGAGCCCGAGCAGATCGTCTCCCAACTGGAACAGGCCGGGCTGCTCGTCCAGCCGATCGGCGACGTGGTGCAGGTGAAAGCTTGCGACTTCTGCAATGGCGAGAAATCGCAGTCGATCCCCGAAGCGGACGAGATCGCCGAACGCTTCGCCGGGCTCACCGTGCCCAAGGAATTGAAAATCGGTTTCGCAGGCTGCGCGATGGCCTGCTACGGCTCGGTGCATGAAGACATCGCCGTCATCTACCGCCGGGGCAAATTCGACCTCTTCCTCGGCGGCAAAACGATTGGACGCAACGCCCACGCCGCCCAGCCGGTCGCAGAAGGCATCCCGGCTGACGAACTGGTCGACACGGTTGGCCGCGTGCTGGCCGAATACAAGGAAAAAGGCCACCCCGACGAGCGCTTCCACAAATTTTTCAAACGCATCGGCTCGGTCGCAGGCTACCACCACAACGAACATGTACCCGCCGTCACCGTCGATACGGTCTGCGGGGATTAGGAGGATGACGCTCATGAAACATGCGATTTTGCTGGTTGGACACGGCAGCCGCGACCCGGAAGGCAATCAGGAACTGCTCGCTTTCGCCAAGCGCGTCGAAACGGAGCTCAGTCACGAATTTCCCATCGTCGAAACCTGCTTCCTCGAATTCGCCGCGCCAAGCATCGCCAAGGGCATCGACACCTGTGTGGCAAGAGGTGCGGAAAAAGTGACCTTGGTGCCGGTGATCCTCTTTGGCGCGGGGCACTCCAAACTGCACATCCCGCACGAGATCGACGAAGCGAAAGAGCGCCATCCGCACGTTAACTTCTCCTACGGCAAGCCGATCGGGGTGCATGCGAAGGCGCTGGACATCCTGACTTCGCGTCTTGACCAGGCCGGATTTTCCGCGCCGCAAGAAGGGCGTTCGGACGACGCGGTGCTGATCGTCGGGCGCGGCAGTTCCGACCCGGATGCGAACAGCGACCTCTGCAAGATCGCCCGGCTGCTGTTTGAAAAAGTGCCGGTGCGCATCGTCGAGACCTGCTACATCGGCGTGACCGAGCCCGATTTTGCCGGCGGGGTGGAGCGCTGTGTGAAGCTGGGAGCGAAGCGGATCTTCATCCTCCCGTACTTCCTGTTCACCGGCGTGCTGATCAAGCGGATGGAAGCGATGACGGGAGAGTTCTCCAAGGCGTATCCAGACGTACAGTTTGTGCTCGCGGAGTACTTCGGCTTCCACGACAACCTCGTGACCATCCTCCGCGAACGGGCGGTGGAAGCGGCGAACGGGGAGACGAAGATGAACTGCGATCTGTGCAAATACAGACTCGCCGCGATGGAAGACCATCACCATCATCACCACCACGATCATGATCACCATCATGAGCACGATCACCACCATGACCACGACCATGAGCATCACCACCACCACGAGGAGGTGGGCAAATGATCCTCCACCTCGCCGGAACGGGCGACGCCCGTGAACTCGCTGTGCAGCTTCGCGCGGCCGGACACGACCTGACCGCCTCAGTCGTCACCGACTCTGCTGCCAACTCGCTCACCGAAGCGGGCATCCCCGTCCGCATCGGACGCATGACCGCAGACGACATGTCCGCCTACATCCGCGCAAACAACGTCACCCTCGTCGTCGACGCCGCGCATCCGTTTGCCGAAGAAGCGCACAAAAACGCCATCGCAGCCAGCAAAACATGCGCTGTGCCCTACATCCGCTTCGAGCGCGAATCACTGTCTTTCGAACACAACGCGCTCCTGCACTTCGTCGACGACTACGCCGCTGCAGCCGACAAAGCGGCCGAACTCCAAGGCAACATCATGCTCACCACCGGCTCCAAAACATTGCAGATCTTCACCCAAAAACTGCTCGGCGCTGCCGGCGTCACCTTGACCGCCCGCATGCTCCCGCGCCTCGACAACATGGAAAAATGCGCCGAGCTGGGTCTCGAACAAAAACACATCATCGCCATGCAAGGCCCTTTTTCCAAAGAGCTGAACAAAGCGCTCTACCGCCAGTACAAAACGGACGTCGTGATCACCAAAGAAAGCGGCCAGCAAGGCTCTGTCGATGAAAAAGTGGACGCCGCCCTCGAACTCGGCCTCCACGTCATCGTCATCGGCCGTCCCAAACTGGAATACGGCCTGGCCTTCCATGATTTTGACGCCGTCATCCAACACATCAGCGCCCTTCGAGAGGAGATCCCCCATGGACTTTAAAACCGAATTTGTGCCGCTCACCGTACAGCCGCAGGAGATCGAAAGCTACAGCTTCGACATCATCACGCAGGAGATCGGCGAGCATCCGTTCAGCGAAGATCAATACCCGGTCGTGCAGCGCGTCATCCACGCTTCTGCCGACTTCGACCTCGGCCGCAGCCTCGTCTTCCACCCGGAAGCAATCGAGGCGGGCATCGCAGCAATCCGCGCAGGCAAGACGATCTACGCCGATGTGCAGATGGTGCAGGTCGGCATCTCCAAACCGCGTATCACCAAATTCGGCGGTGACGTCCGCGTCTACATCTCCGACCCGGACGTGGCGCTCGAAGCAAAGGCGGCCAACCTGACCCGCGCGATCATCGCGACGCGCAAAGCGGTTCGTGAGCAGCCGGACGGAATTTTCGTCATCGGCAACGCGCCGACCGCCCTGCTCGAGCTGATCCGCCTGATCAAAACCGGCGAGGCAAAACCGTCGCTGATCATCGGCATGCCGGTCGGCTTCGTCTCCGCCGCCGAGTCCAAAGACGAGCTTTCCAAGCTGATCGACGGCGACGTGCCGTTCATCACCAACATCGGGCGCAAAGGAGGCTCGCCCGTCTCCGTCGCCGCAGTTAACGCCTTGTCCCTGATGGCAGAAAAATGAGCGAAGCGGTCGCAGACAAGCCGATGCGCCACGGCTACACCACGGGAGCCTGCGCAGCGGCTGCAACCAAAGCGGCCTTGACCGCGCTGATCACCGGACAGCCCGTGGCGAGCGTCGACCTGCTCCTGCCGATCGGCGAGACGGCCGTCTTCCAGATCGAAGACCTTCGCATCCATGCAGACCGCGCCGCTTGCGGCGTGATCAAAGACGCGGGCGACGACCCCGACGCCACGCACCAAGCTTTGATCTGCTCCGAAGTGAGCTGGCTCGGCCCGGAGCGCGACGGCGAGATCGAACTGGACGGCGGCATCGGCGTCGGGCGCGTCACCAAGCCCGGCCTGCCCGTCCCGGTCGGCGAAGCGGCGATCAACCCGGTGCCGCGCCGCATGCTGCGCCAAGTGGTCGCCGCCCTGCAAAACGAATACGGCATCAACCGCGGCGTCCGCGTCGTCATCTCCGTCCCCGACGGCGAAGAGATCGCGAAAAAAACGCTGAACGCCCGACTCGGCATCCTCGGCGGCATCTCGATCCTCGGCACGAAAGGCATCGTCGTCCCGTTTTCCACTGCCGCCTACCAAGCGTCGGTCGTGCAGGCGATCAGAGTCGCCCGCGCCGGGGGCTGCGACCACCTTGTGCTGACCACAGGCGGTTCCAGCGAGAAATACGCGATGCGGATCTACTCCGAGCTGCCCGAGGAAGCGTTTATCCAGATGGGCGACTTTGTAGGTTTCTCCCTGCGCCACTGCAAGCGGCAAGGCGCGGCGAAAGTCTCGCTCGTCGGCATGATGGGCAAATTCTCCAAGGTCGCCCAAGGCGTGATGATGGTGCATTCCAAGTCCGCACCGGTCGATTTCAACTTCCTCGCCGACATCGCCGCCGAGTGCGGCGCAACGCCCGAGATGCTGGAGGAGATCCGCACCGCCAACACCGCCGCACAGGTCGGAGATATCATGCATGCGGGCGGCCATGGCGACTTTTTTGAAAAATTGAGCCGACACGCCTCCCGCCATGCTTTGAACGAAGTAAGGGGCGGGCTCTGGATGGAGACGGTGCTGACGACGATGAAAGGCGAAATGCTGGGGAGGGCAACCATCGATGAACGATAAGATCCACGTGATCGGCCTCGGCGATGACGGAGACGTCGCGCCGGAGCAGCACGCACTCATCTACAGATCCAACATCCTGATCGGCGGCGAGCGACACCTCGCGTTTTTCCCGGACTTTGAAGGGGAGACATGGGTGATCAAAGGCGCGCTGAACGAACTGGTCAAGAAAATCCAAGCTGCAAAAGGCATCATCACCGTCCTCGCCTCGGGCGATCCGCTCTTCTACGGCATCGGCGGCTACCTCGCGCAAAAATTGGACGGAGTGGTGATCCATCCGCACTTTTCGTCGGTGCAGCTCGCCTTCGCCCGTCTCGGGGTGAGCTGGCAGGACGCCTATATCGCTTCTCTGCATGGCAAGCCGATCCACGGCCTCGCGCAAAAGATCGACGGTCGGGACAAAGTTGCCTTGCTCACCGACGACAAGCAGACCCCGGCGGTGATCGCCGACTACCTTTTGTCGTTTGGCATGACCGAGTATCAGGCGTTTGTCGCGGAGAATCTCGGCGGCACCTCGGAGCGCTGCGGCCGCTACGGACTGGAAGAGCTGAAAGGTCAGACCTTTTCACCGCTCAACGTCGTGCTCCTCTTGAAAAAAGCGGGCCACGCTGCGCCGCATTGGGGATTGGGCATCGACGACGACCAATTTTCCCAACGCAAGCCGGACAAAGGCCTGATCACCAAAAAAGAAGTCCGTGTGCTCAGCTTATCTGAGCTTAATCTGCGCCCGGACAGCAGCGTCTGGGACATCGGCACCTGCACCGCCTCGGTCGCCATCGAAGCGGCCCGGATCGCTCGTGAAGGCGCGGTCTATGCCATCGAAAAAAACGAACCGGATCTGCAAAACGCCCGTGAGAACGCGCAGAAGTTCCGCGCCGACATCACCTTTGTCCACGGCAAAGCGCCGGAAGGATTGCAAAACTGGCCCGACCCGGACGCCGTCTTCATCGGCGGCAGCGGCGGCGAGATGGCCGACCTGCTGAAGCTCTGCGCCGAGCGCCTGCGCCCGAACGGCCGGATCGTGCTGAACGCCGCCACGATCGAAACGCTGTACGAAGCGACGCAGACGTTCGCCGCAGTTGGCCTGACCACCCGCGTCACCCTTTTGCAAACTTCGCGCAGCAAGCCGATCCTGCACATGACCCGCTTCGAGGGGCTCAACCCGATCTACATCATCACCGCTTACAAGGAGGCTCGCGAAGCATGAGCACTGCGACTACCACTACCACGAAACTCGGCCGTCTCTACGGCCTTGGCGTCGGCCCCGGCGACCCGGAGCTGATCACCGTCAAAGCGTTCCGCCTGCTCAAAGAAGCGGACGTCATCGCCTACCCGAAAAAGCGCCAGGGCAGCAAAAGCTACGCCCACGCCATCGCCGACACCTACATCAACCCCGGCGAAAAAGAGATGCTCGGACTCGTTTTCCCGATGACCAAAGACCCCGACATGCTCCGCGCCTCTTGGACGCAGACGACCGAGACGATCTGGTCGCATCTGGCAGCAGGCCAAGACGTCGCTTTTGTCACCGAAGGCGATCCCAACCTCTACTCGACATGGATTCACATGGCGCGGATGATGCAGGAAGCGCACCCGGAAGTGGAGATCTCCTCCGTGCCCGGCATCTCCTCCGCCCTCGGCGCGGCAGCACGGCTCGGCATTTTCCTCGCCGACGGGGATGAGCAGTTTGCGATCATCCCGGCGACCGACAACCGCGACGAGATGAAGCGCGCGCTGCAAACGCACGACTGCATCGTCTTCCTGAAAGTCGCCAAAGTCCTCGACGGCATGATCGACCTGCTCGGCGAACTCGGCCTGACGGAGAAAGCGTCTGTCGTTACGAAAGTCACGTCCGGCGAAGAGCAAGTCTGGCAAAATATCACCGAGCTGAAAGGCTCCGAACTCAACTATCTCACGCTGATGGTGGTGCGCAAATGACCGCGAACAACACACTGGAACCAAAAGTCTACATCGTTGGCGCAGGCCCCGGCGACCCCGACCTGATCACCGTCAAAGGCCTGCGCATCCTGCAGAACGCCGACGTCGTACTCTACACCGACTCGCTGGTCTCCGAAGACCTGATCGCCCGCGCCAAACCGACCGCCAACGTGCAAAAAAGCGCGGGCATGGATCTGGAAGAGATCGTCGACCTGATGATCACAAGCACCCGCGCAGGCAAAAGCGTCGCCCGCGTTCATACCGGCGACCCGGCGGTGTACGGCGCGATTTTGGAGCAGATGAGCCTCTTGAAAAAAGCTGATGTGACGGTTGAGATCATCCCCGGCGTCTCTTCCGTCTTCGCAGCGGCAGCCGCTCTGCAGACCGAACTGACCGTGCCGGAGCTGACTCAAACGCTGATCCTGACTCGCGCTTCCGGCCGCACGCCTGTCCCGGAGCGCGAAGAGCTGCAAAGCCTTGCCGCACACCACTGCACGCTGGCCTTGTACCTGAGCGCAACGCTAACCAAAAAGGTGATGCGCGAGCTGATCGACGCTGGCTGGAGCCCCGATACGCCGGTCGCCGTTGTCCAACGCGCTTCCTGGCCGGACCAGCTGATCGTCCGCACGACGGTAGCTGGACTGGACGATGCGATGCGCGAACACGGCATCCGTTCGCACGCGATGATCCTCGCAGGCTGGGCGCTCGACCCGACCCTCGTCGAGCAGGACGGACACCGCTCCAAGCTGTATGACAAATCCTTCACGCACCGCTTCCGCAAAGGGGTGACCGCGCATGAATAACCCGTACGCTCTCGTCGCAATCACGAAGCACGGGGTGGAGAAGGCCCGCGAACTGCTGGCAAAGCTGCCCGGGTCTGATCTGTACTACATGAGCAAGTTCGCGCGCGGGGATGAGGAAGAAAAGGGCATCGAGCTGTTTGAAGGTTCGGTGCGGCTGATCCTGCCCGACCTGTTCGCTCGCTACAACGGCATCATTTTGTTCATTTCACTCGGGGCGGTCGTGCGGATGATCGCGCCGATTTTGCAAGATAAAAAGACAGATCCCGGCGTGGTGGTCATCGACGACCGGGGCGAACATGCGATATCCGTCCTGTCCGGGCACCTCGGCGGCGCAAACGAACTGACCCGCCACATCGCGGAGCTGATCGGCGCGAACCCGGTGATCACTACCGCCTCGGACGTGCAGAAAACGATTCCGGTTGACCTCTTCGGGCGGCAATTCGGCTGGGAGATTGAAAGTTTTGAGCGGGCTACCCCCGTCTCGGCGGCGGTGGTCAACGAGGAGCCGGTCGTCATCGTTCAGGAATCGGGCGAGACCAACTGGTGGCAGTATGACCGACCTCTGCCCGACCACATCCGACGCGTCTCTACGGAAGAAGCACTGTCGAGCGCAGGAACGTGGAATGCAGCTCTTGTGATCACGCATCGTCTTTTAGATGAAGCAGAAACGCAAACCCTGCTGGCAAACGGCGTCCTTTACCGTCCGAAAAACATCGTGCTTGGCATCGGCTGCAATCGCGGCACGGAGCTTGCCGAGATCGAGGAAGTGGTGCAACAGACGCTGGAAGAGCTGCGCATTTCGATCAAAAGCGTGCGCAACATCGCGACCATCGACTTGAAAAAGGACGAAGCGGGCCTGCTCGCCCTCTGTGAAAAATACGGCTGGCCGCTGGTGACGTACACGCCGCAGGAGTTGAACGAAATCGCGATTCCCACCCCGTCCGAGACGGTGTTCAAATACACGGGCGCATACGGCGTCAGCGAACCGGCGTCGATGCGTTCGGCCGGCGTGACCGACCTGTTACTAGAAAAGAAAAAGTCAGGCAATGTGACCTTGTCCATCGCCATCGTACCGGGAGGATGACACCATGACAGACCACATCTCCAACCGCCCCCGGCTGGTCATCGGCGGCACGGGCAGCGGCGTTGGCAAAACCACGCTAACGCTCGGCCTGATGGCCGCCCTGAAGCGGCGCGGCCTCAAGGTTCAAGGCTTCAAATGCGGCCCGGACTACATCGACCCGACCTACCACACCGCCGTCACGGGACGCCCGTCGCGGAATCTGGATACGTGGATGGTCACGCCTGACGTGATGCGCGAGGTGTTCTGGCGGGGAAGTGAAGAGGCAGACATCTCGATCATCGAAGGCGTGATGGGCTTTTACGACGGCAAAGACCCCAAGACAAACCAAGGCAGCACAGCCGAAATCTCGATGCTGCTCGAAGCGCCTGCACTGCTGCTCGTCAACATCGCGAGCATGGCGAGGTCGGCAGCGGCGATTGTGAAAGGGTTTGCCACGCTGACCGAAGGCGTGCAGATCGCAGGCGTCGTCGCGAACCAAGGGGGCAGTGCCGGGCACATCACGCTGGCGAAAACGGCGATCGAGCAGGAATGCGGCATACCGCTGCTCGGCGGGTTCGTGCGCCAAGAGGGGATCGAGATTCCGGAGCGCCATCTGGGACTGGTGCCGGCCATCGAGCGCGGGGAGTTGACGCCCTTGTTTGAAAAGCTGGCCGATCTCGTGGAGGATGCGCTGGATGTTGATGCGATTTTAGAAATCGCGTGTTCGGCACCCGATCTTGCGCCTGCACCAAATGTGATTTTTGGAAAAGGGGCAGGGTCTGCGCGGGTGACGAAGATCGCGGTTGCAAGGGATGCGGCGTTCAACTTCTACTATCAGGAGAACTTGGAGCTGTTGGAGGAAAAAGGTGCCGAGCTGCTGTTCTTCTCGCCGCTCGCCGGAGAGAAAGTTCCGGCAGATGCAGACGGCTTGTACATCGGCGGAGGTTTCCCCGAGGAGTTTGCGGCGGAGCTTTCCGGGCATGAAGATGTGCGTGCCGATCTGAAGGAGCGCATCGAAGCGGGCTTGCCGACGCTGGCCGAGTGCGGCGGGTATATGTATCTCTGCAAGTCGATCACCGACCGCGCCGGGGCTGCTTTTGACATGACCGGCTTGGTGCCGGGGGATGTGAAGATGCAGTCGCGCCTGGCTGCTCTTGGTTACCGCGAAGTGACGGCACTGGCAGACAACTTCCTTTTTGCCAAAGGGGAGCAGGCGAGAGGACATGAGTTCCACTACTCGACATTGGCAGAAGACGGGGAGCTTCCGGCGGCGTATTTCATCAAAGGACTGCGCGGGGAAAAAGCGGAGGGGTACTGCACGGGCCAGCTCGTCGCGGGGTATACGCATCTGTACTTCCCGTCCAATCCGGCGCTTGCTGAACGCTTTGTGGAAGGGGCCAAACGCTATGGCCAGACACGGCGGTAATCTGCAGGCGGCGTCTGAGTTGTACGGGTTGCCTTGCGAGCAGTTTTTGGACTTCAGCGCAAATATCAACCCGTTTGGGCCGCCTTCGTCTGTGCTGCAGGCGATCTTGCACGGAGTGGAGTCGGTGGTGCATTACCCCGACCCGGATGCGTCCGACCTGCATCAGGCTTTGGCGGAAAAAGCGGGTCTGCCTGCCTCGCATGTGCTGGCGGGGAATGGTGCGGCTGAATTGCTGTTTGCTATCTTTCATGCTTTGAAGCCGCAAAGGGTCGGGCTGTTGCAGCCATGCTTTGCGGAGTATGCCGAAGCGGCGAAAGATGCGGAGCTGGTCAGCGTTTGGGCGCGGGCGGAGGAGGATTTTCTGCCTGCGAAGCCGGAGTTGCTGGCAGTTTGCAGGCAGGTGGATGTGTTTGTGATCGCTTCGCCGAACAACCCGAACGGGCGCGTTGTGCCGCTGGAGTGGTTGGCGGAAATGGCCGATGTTTTGGCGTCACGCGGGGCATGGCTGGTGGTGGATGAGGCGTTTGTGGATTTTCTGCTTGATCAGGAAAGTTTGCATAGGGCGAATGTGATTCTGCTGCGTTCGTTGACGAAGTTTTACGCCATTCCGGGTCTTCGGCTTGGCTACCTGCTTGCGGAGCCTGAGCTTGTGGAGCGGGTGAAGCGCGAACTGCCGCCATGGTCGGTCAACGTGTTGGCGCAGTTGGCGGGGAAGGCAGGGTTGCAGGACACCGCGTTTGCAACACGCATCTTGGCGTGGCTGGCGGAAGAGAGGCCTTTTCTTGCTGAGAGTTTGAAAGAGCTGGGGGCGACGGTGTACAGCGGGGAAGTCAATTTTATTTTGTTCCATGTTCCGCTGCCCGACCTTGCCGAGCGTCTTGGCAGGCGCGGCATTTTGATCCGCAGCTGTGCGGACTATCCGGGGCTAGGGGAAGGGTTTTACCGTGTAGCAGTAAGGATGCGTGCGGAAAATTTGCAGTTGCTGCAGGTGATGAAGGAGGAGATCGCATGCCATACGTTCTCGTAACCGGGGGAGTGCGCTCCGGCAAAAGCGGCTTCGCGGAGCAGCGGGCCGGACTCGACCGGCGAGTCTTATATGTCGCAACAGGCCAGGCGTGGGATGAAGAGATGCAGCAGCGCATCAACCTTCACCGCGACCGCCGACCCGCCGATTGGGGCCTGCTCGAATCCGGCGCTCTGCTCACCGAAACGCTTTCGAAGCACCTGGAAGAAGGCTGGGACTGCGTCCTCATCGACTGCCTGTCCACCTGGCTGTCCAACATCCTGATGAGCCTCCCCGAGTCCGACCTGCGTGCCGACACCACCCGCGCCCAAGTCCTCGCCGAAGCCGAGCGCCTCGCAGCGATGTTCAGCCGCCCCGACCTCCACGCCGTCCTCGTCACCACCGAAACCGGCCTCGGCGGAGTCGCCCTGACCAAGCTCGGCCGCGCCTTCGCCGACCTGCTCGGCGAAGTCAATCAACTCCTCGCCCGCCACGCGGAGGAAGTCCACCTCGTGATCGCAGGCAGGGCGTTGCAGTTATGAAAAAAGAATTGGATGCATTCTGGCATGCTGTTGCTTTTCTGACCCGATTTCCAGTTCCGAAAAAAATAGATGGGGACGCCTGGCCGATGAGCCCTCCTTACTATCCGGCAGCAGGGGCTTTGTTGGGGGGCGTATTAGCACTTATTTCCTTCTTAGTAGGTGAACACTTACCACCATTCGTTCTCGCCATGCTCCTCGTCACCGTCTGGGTCTACCTCACAGGCGGGCTGCACTTGGATGGGCTGATGGACACGGCGGACGGGTTTGGCAGCCAGCGCTCGCGGGAACGGGTGCTGGAGATTATGAAAGACTCGCGCGTGGGCGCGATGGGCGTGTTGGCGGCGGTGCTGCTGCTGGGGAACAAGGTGGTCTTGCTTGCCCATTTACAAGGGAACGAACTGTGGCTCGGCATCCTCACAGCCGTCATCTTAGGCCGCTCTGCGATGCTCGTCGCCCTCTACGCCTTCCCTTATGCAAGAACAGAAGGCCTCGCGCAAACGCTGCGCACCCGGCCGCGCTGGTATCGGCTCTGGCCGCTTTTGCTCGCCGCCCCCGGTCTGATTTTGCTGAACTGGACTTTGATCTTCCCAGCCCTTGCCTGCTGGATGCTCATCTCCACTTCCAAACGCAAGATCGGCGGACTCACCGGAGACATCTACGGAGCACTCTGCGAACTGGTCGAAGTCACCGTCCTGCTCGGATTCCTGCTGACATGACAACGACCCTTTTGCTGATCCGCCACGGCGAGACGGACGCCAACGTGCAACGCCGCTACATCGGCCGCACCAACGTCCCGCTCAACCAAAACGGTCACGCCCAAGCCGCCAAGCTCCGCACCGCCCTTGCCGATCACACCATCACTACCATCTACCACAGCCCATACCAGCGCACTCATGCCACCGCCCTCCATCTCGGCGACAACCTGCACGCCGACCTGCGCCTTGCCGAGCTGGATTTTGGCGACTGGGAACATCTCACGTACGACGAGATCCCCGACCGCGACCACCTCGACAAGTGGTACGACGACCCGTGGCGCCTCGCCCCGCCAAACGGCGAGACCCTGCACCAACTCGACCACCGCCTCACCCTCTGGCTGTACGACATCATACGCCTGCACCCCAACCAAACCATCGCCGCCGTCTCCCACGGAGGACCGCTGCGCTGGCTGCTGGCCAAATACCTGCACCGCGATACCGCCCAGTTCCACACCTTGCGCCTCCCGCCGGGCGGCCATGCCATCCTGAAGCTCACGGAAGGAGACCTGCGATGAAAACGATCCCAAGCATTATGATCCAAGGCACCTCATCCGATGCGGGCAAAAGCCTGCTCGTCACCGGCCTGTGCCGCATTTTCCGCGAAGACGGCCACCGCGTCGCACCGTTCAAATCGCAAAACATGGCACTCAACTCCTACATCACCCAGGACGGCGGCGAGATCGGCCGCGCCCAAGGTGTGCAGGCCGAAGCGTGCGGCATCGAAGCGACCGTCGACATGAACCCGATCCTGCTCAAGCCCAAAGCGCACATGGTCTCCGAAGTCATCGTCCACGGCCGTCACTTCGCCGACATGGAAGCGTTCGCCTACCGCAACGATTTCGTGCCGCAAGTGATGCCGAAAATCGAAGAGTCCATCAACCGTCTCGCCGAAACCTACAACCTGCTCGTCATCGAAGGCGCAGGCAGCCCGGCCGAAATCAACCTCAAAGACCGCGACATCGCCAACATGCGCATGGCCGACCTGCTCGACTGTCCCGTCTTTCTCGCCGCCGACATCGAGCGCGGCGGCGTGTTCGCTTCCATCATCGGCACGCTCGAACTGCTCGAACCGCACGAGCGCGCCCGCGTCCAAGGCTTCATCATCAACAAGTTCCGCGGCAAAAAAGAGCTGCTCGACAGCGGCCTCGACTGGCTTGAACAGCGCACCGGGATTCCTGTGCTGGGCGTCATCCCGCACTTTGAGCATGACATCGACCCGGAAGACTCACTGGCGCTCGACGCCTTGAAGCTGAAAAAGCGCGACCTGCTCACCGCCGACCTCGACATCGCCGTGATCAAGCTCCCGCGCATCTCCAACTTCACCGACATCTCGCCGCTGCAGGAAGAGCCCAGTACCAGCGTCCGTTACATCTCGTCCCTGCGAGGATTTGGACAGCCCGACCTGATCGTCCTGCCGGGCAGCAAAAACACGGTGGAAGACCTGATCTGGCTGCAAGAGCAAGGGCTCGCCGACGCCATCCGCACCGCACACGCCAAGGGGAGCCGGATCGCCGGCATCTGCGGCGGGTTTCAAATGCTCGGCGAGACGCTGCATGATCCGGAGCGCGTCGAGTCGACTTTTTCCACGCTCGACGGGCTGGGCCTGCTCGCCACATCGACTACCTTCTATGCCGACAAACGCACGATCCGCAACAAGGGACAACTGCTTGGCCCCTTCGCCGGACACGAAGTCGAAGGCTACGAAATCCACCTCGGCCGCACCGAGCGCCGCCACGACGCAGAGCCGTTCCTGCAGTTCGAATCGGGCGACCATGACGGCGCGGTCTCCGCAGACGGCACCGTTTTCGGCACCTACCTGCACGGCCTGTTCCAGAACCGCGCCTTCACGCGCCATTTCCTGAACAGCATCCGCGCCGAAAAAGGGCTGCCCCCGTGCGGCGACGAGGTGACCGGCGAAGCGGAGCGCCGCGAGCAGAGCTACCAAAAGCTCGCCGCCCATCTCCGCCAGCATCTCGACATCGATCTCGTCTACCACATCCTGAACACCTGGAGCGGGGTGAAACAAAGTTGAGCGACATTCGCCACACCGTCACCGGCGGCGCGCTGATCGTCACCGCCGACCGCCCGTTTCACACCGTCAGCTCGTCCTTGTTTGGCGGCGGTTGCCAGCAGAAAAAATACCTCGTCAACGCGCAGGTCCCGCACGGCTACAGCTCTGCCGACCCGTGGCGCGATCTCGAACAGCGCGTGCACGACCTCGGCTTGCCGATCGACGAGACGGCAGGGATGATGACCGCCGCCGATGTCGATCAGGTGGTGGAAGGCGTTGCGTTTGGCGACCAGTACTGCCTGCACACCTATGTCACCGCCGGAGTTGGCAACGCCGCCCGCGCCGGGGTGCGCCGCAAAACCTACCCCGGCTACATCGCAGGCACGATCAACATCATCGTCGCCATCGACGGGCGGTTGACTGAAGCGGCGCTGATCAACGCGGTGATCACGATCACCGAAGCGAAGACGGCCGCCTTGCAAGACAGCGGCATCGTGATCCGCGACGGTTCGGGGCGCACGGCGACCGGCACGACCACCGATGCGGTGATCGTCGCCGCCACGCAGAGCCCGCAGTACCAGGGCATCCATCAATACGCCGGACTCGCCACCGAACTGGGAGGAAGCATCGCCGATTCGGTCTACCACTCGCTGAGCCAGTGCCTCGCTTCCGCAAAAGGGGGGCAGCGCCAATGACGCTCGCCTTCGCGTACCTGATCGACCTGCTGGTCGGCGATCCGCGCTGGCTGCCGCATCCTGTGGTCTGGATGGGCAAAGCAATCTCCGCCCTCGACCGCCTGCTCTCCAAACGCCAGCGGAGCAAATGGGCGCAACGGCTAAAAGGCACCCTGTTCCCGCTCGTCATCGCAGGCGGCGTCTATGCACTGAGTTACTTTTTTCTAAAAGAGCTCTACGCGCTGCACCCGTGGCTGGGGCTTGCGCTGGAGGTCTGGCTGATCTCCACAACCATCGCCGTCAAAGGGCTCGCCGATGCCGGGCGCGGCGTGTATGAAGCGCTCCAGCAAGGCGACTTGCCTCTCGCACGCCAACGCCTCTCCTGGATCGTCGGGCGCGACACCGAGCATCTCAATGAGTCGGAAATCGCCCGCGGCGGCATCGAAACGGTCGCCGAAAACATCGTCGACGCTGTCACGTCCCCGCTGTTTTACGCGCTGCTCGGCGGCGCACCGCTCGCACTCGCCTACCGCGCCGTCAACACGCTCGACTCCATGGTCGGCTACAAAAACGACAAGTACCTGCACCTCGGCTGGGCTTCAGCCCGCTTGGATGACCTCGCCAACTTCATCCCGGCCCGGCTGACTGTGCCGTTCCTCGTCCTCGCCGCCGGAACAAAGGGCAACGCAGCTTGGCGTCTCGCCCTGCGCGACGCCAAAAAACACCCGAGCCCGAACAGCGGCTGGGCGGAAGCGGCGGTGGCCGGCGCGCTCGACATTCGCCTCGGCGGAGAAAATCAATACCACGGCGTGAAGTCCTTTCGCGCGTTTCTCGGCGACCCGGTGCGGCCGATTGCACCCGGTCACATTTTGCAAACGATCTCCCTGCTGTATCTGTCTACCGCACTATATCTGGCGTTTTTATTGATGATGAACTGGCTGTTTCGATAGGGGGTCTCATATATGAAAGTCTATCTGGTGGGCGCGGGTCCCGGCGACCCGAAGCTGATTACCGTGCGGGGCGTCGAATGCATCCGCGAAGCTGACGTGATCCTCTACGATCGTCTGGCCAACCCGCAATTGCTGGACTATGCAAAAGAAGGGGCAGAGCTGCTCTATGTCGGCAAACTGCCCGACCGGCATTCACTGCCGCAAGAGGAGATCAACGCTCTGCTCGTCGCGCAGGCGCTGCAAGGCAAAGTCGTCACGCGCCTCAAGGGCGGCGACCCGTTCGTCTTTGGCCGGGGCGGGGAAGAGGCATTGGCGCTGCGCAAACACGGCATCCCGTATGAAGTGGTGCCGGGCATCACCGCCGGAATCGCCGCGCCGGCCTATGCAGGCATCCCAGTCACACAGCGGCACATCGCGTCCTCATTTGCCATCGTCACCGGCCATGAGTGCCCTGGCAAAGAGCAATCGAGCATCCGCTGGGACAAGATCGCCACGGCGGTCGACACGCTGGCTTTTTACCTCGGGGTGAAAAATTTGCCTTTGATCTGCGAGCAGCTCATCGCGCACGGACGGGCTGCAGATACGCCGGTCGCGATCATTCACTGGGGCACGACGGCGGAGCAGGTGACGGTGCAAGGGACGTTGGCGACGATCACCGCGATCGCCCGCGAGCACAACGTACAAAATCCTTCGATCATCCTCGTCGGCGAGGTGGTCAACCTGCGAGAACAACTTCACTGGTTTGATTCGGAAAGGGGCAACCTCACATGGAATGGATCAGCGCGTTAACAATTTCGGCTCTGCTTGGCATGCGGCATGGCTTCGACCCGGACCACATCGCCGCCATCACCGACATGACCGGCACCAACACCAAGGCCCGACGCGGCTTGAAGCTTGGCATCCTCTATGCGCTTGGGCACGGCCTGATCGTCTTTTGCATCGGCCTGATCGCGATCTTCTTCGGACAGCACCTGCCGGAAGGGGTGCTGACCTTTACGGAAGGGCTGGTCGGGGCGAGCCTGCTGGTGCTGGGCTTCATCATGCTGCGCTCCCTGGTCACCGAGCGGAAGAACTTCACCTTCAAAAGCCGCTGGATCATGCTCTATGAACTCCTGTCCCGCAAAGGGCGCAAAGACGGCGCGCCGATCCATTTTGGCCTGATTGGTGCAGCTGTCGTCGGCGTCATTCACGGTCTGGGCGCGGAGACGCCAACCCAGATGATGGTGCTCGGACAAAGCTCGCAGGTCGGCAACACGATGCTCAGTCTGGTACTGCTGCTGATGTTTGTGGTCGGACTTCTTATGTCGACTTCGGCCGTGTCCTGTTTCACCGCGTGGGGCTTTTTTAAAGCTCGTTCCTTCCGCGTCATCAACGTGATTCTCGGCTTGTTGACGGGCGGTTACAGCTTGTATCTCGGTGCGGTCATCCTGCAGTCGGCGCTCTCTTGAGTTGCTGACTGCTTTTTTTATGTATACCGGGTGACGCGGAAACGAAACAGCTCTACGCCTTCCTCATCCTGCGCAATGCCCGCTTTTTCTTTGGCGTACATCAGCTGCTCTTCGACGGTGTTGACCCCTTCGAGGTCGGGGAGCAGGACGGCGCTGCGGTCGCCTTTTTGCACGATCAGGCCGTAGATGCGCGGGTTCAGTTCGCTGGTGTCGGTGACAGGCTTCTCCGGCTCCAGCACATCCACTTTGTAGATCAGCTCGTCCAGCTCATTCTCCTCGACCGGAAAAAAGCGGTCATCTGCGATCCCAGCTTCGATGGCGTTACGGATGATCTCTTCGGCGAGCGTCGGGGTCACCGCGTCGACTGTGCCGATGCAGCCGCGCAGTCGTCCGAGCTGCTTGATCGACACGAAGCAGCCTCCGGTGCGCTTCATTTCCTCAGGCATCAGCGTGGGCGGCGCGATCACTTTTTCTTCCTTCACATACGTCTCCAGCGCCTCACGCGCCAACCGCACAAACGGTGTTTCCGACGCGCGGATCTCCTCCAGTCGTTCCGCCCGAGATTCGATGATGTTTGGGAGCAGGGAAACGCCGTCGCCGCCCTTCGGCGTCACTGTTGCCACCGTGTAGCCAACGCCAAACGGCCCTTCGTAGGACAGCAGTTGGGATGCCAGCGGCACGCGGTCAAACGCGCCGCACAGCACCGTCATCGACCCAACCGTGTCTTCCGCCGCCGCTTCCAGCATCGACTCGTCGAGCGTAAGCAGCCGCGCCAAGTCACTATCCCGCAAACATTCTTGCAGAGCCGCATCAAACTCCACTCCTTCCTCGCGAAACCCCATCGGCGCGTCCTGCGCCAGCGCATGCGAGTTGTCGCCGCTGGCCAGTACCACCGCGCGACGGCCCAGATTTTGCACAGCAGTTTGCACGCACATCCCCGCCCGATACAGCATCTCCGCGCTCACTCCGCCGGGGCAGAGCAGGACGATCGGTCCTGTGTAGCCCGCCTTTTCCAAAAAGTAGAGCGGGACGCCTGCGCCGTAGTCCACTTCGCTTGCAATGCCAAACTCTGCCTTCAGACTGTCATCCATCAAATACAAAGACACATCCCGATCCTCTGCCGTCTTCACGATTTCGGCGGCCAGCTCCACATCGCTCTGATAGGAAAACGTCACATCCGACTGAAACTCCGCCAAGTCGCCTTGCAGCACGTCGCCGCCCATGATCGTCACCGCGTCTTCAAACATCGGCCCGTGCGGCGAGATGACGACTACCACGTCGGGGCTTGCCTGCACCAAGTCCTGTGCCGCGCGGAGCATCGCGTCTGCCGTGTCGCGCACCATGGCTGTCTCTTCGCCGCCGATATCCGGAATGATCAGCGGCGGATGAGGCATCAGAGCACCCAGCAAGATTTTTCCGTCCATACAAAAAGCCCTCCCGACAATAAGATTTGTCTTATTGTCGGGAGGGCGTATGCAAACTATACCAATTTAGCCAATCGCAACCGCTTGTTCCATCAGAACGCGGCGGCCTTTGCCAAACGGCACCAGCATCGGCGTGCCAAATACCGGGTCGGCGATGATCTGGCAGTCCATGTGGAACACGTCTTTGACGAGGTCGGTGGTGACGATCTCCTCCGGTGTGCCTTGCGCGTAAATCTGTTTGTCAGACAAGGCGACGATGTGATCCGCATAGCGGCAGGCGAGGTTGAGATCGTGCAGCACCATGACGACGGTGCGCTGTTCGTTGCGGTTGAGGTCAAACAGGATGTCGAGCACTTCGATCTGATGCGTCAGGTCGAGGTACGTCGTCGGCTCATCCAGCAAAATCGTGCTGGTGCCTTGAGCCAGCGTCATGGCGATCCAGGCGCGCTGGCGTTGACCGCCGGAGAGCGAATCGACCGCTTTTTCCGCAAACGGAGTCATGCCGGTCGCTTCCAGTGCGCCGCGCACCATCTTTTCATCTTCTTCCGACCATTGCTGGAGCCAGTTCTGGTACGGGTAGCGCCCTTGCTTGACCAGTTGCAGCACGGTCAGCCCTTCCGGCGCGACCGGGCCCTGCGGCAGGATGGCCAGACGCTTGGCGACTTCCTTGGTCGGCAGTTTCGCGACCGCCGCGCCATCGAGCAATACTGCGCCGGAGACCGGCTTCAGCAGGCGGGCCAGCGAGCGGAGCAGGGTCGACTTGCCGCAGCCGTTGCTGCCGATGAAGACGGTGATCTTGCCTTTTGGGATCGTCAGATTCAAGCTGTCGATGATTGTGGCCTCGCCGTAGGACAAGGTGAGGTTTTGCGTTTCCAACGCCTCCATGTGAATCTCTCCAATCTCATCTATTGATTGCGATGTTTATATAACAGGAAGATAAAGAACGGAGCGCCGATCGCTGCCGTGAAAATGCCGACCGGAACATCGAGCGGCTCAAAAGCCAAGCGTCCGATCATGTCGGCCAGCAGCACGATCAAGCCGCCGAACAGCCCGGCGGTCGGGATCAAAGCGCCAAGCGCCGAACCGACCATCTTGCGCGCGATGTGCGGAGCCAACAGCCCGACGAATCCAATCGCGCCACCCACCGCCACCGCCGAACCGGCCAGCGCCACGGTGAACATCAGGAGCAGGAAGCGGTGCTTGTGCACCGGGTTGCCGACGCCGGTCGCCACTTCATCGCCGAGCTGCTGCACGTTGATGCTGCGGGCGAAGACGATCGACAAGGGGACAAAGATCAAGACCCAAGGCAGGATCGTCAGCACGTTTTGCCACGAAGAGCCGTACACCGTGCCGGCCAGCCAGATCATCGCTTTCGAAGTCAACTGAATCGGTGCGGCTACGATCAGCAGTGTCGTAAGTGCAGTCATCGCCGACCCGATGCCGACGCCAACCAGGACGAGCCGCAGCGGCGTGACTCCATTTTTCCAAGCCAAGACATAGATGAGCAGAGTGACCAGCGCCGCTCCGACAAACGCCGCGAACGGAATGTAATGCACGCTGACCCCTTCAAAAAGCGTGATAAACGCGACCGCCGCCACCGACGCGCCGCCGGTGATGCCGACGATGTCGGGCGAAGCGAGCGGGTTGCGGATCAAGCTCTGCATGATCGCTCCGGCGACGCCAAGCGCGATGCCGACCAGGAGCGCCACGATGATGCGCGGCAGGCGCAGGTTGAGCACGACGAGCTGTGCGCCCGGATCGCCGCCGCCAAACAGCGCGGAAAGCACATCGAGCGGCGGAATGTACATCGCGCCAAGCCCGGTCGAGATGATCACAGCAAGTAAGACCAGCACGGTGAGCACGATCGACAGCACCAGCGCTTTGCGGTCGACGAGGAACGAAAGAGGCGGGGTATTCGTGCGGAAGTTCAAGTATTTCTTCATTTCCGGGTCAGCCCCTTTCGCGCCACGTAGACAAAGAACGGCACGCCGATCAGCGCAGTCATCACGCCAAGCGGCAGTTCATCCGGCATGACGATCCAACGCGCCGCAACGTCAGCAGCCAAGACCAGCACTGCGCCCAGCGCCGCGCTGTACACCAGCGCCCAGCGCAGATCGATGCCGACCATAAAGCGGGCGATGTGCGGAATGACCAGCCCGACAAATCCGATCGGCCCGGCGACGGCAACCGATGCGCCGGACAGAAGGATGATCAGGATGCCGGTGACGCCTTTAAGGAGAGCCGTGCGTTGCCCAAGGCCTTTTGCCACGTCATCGCCCATCATCAGGACGTTGAGCTGACCGGAGATGAGCAGCGTTCCGATCCAGCCGACAGCGAGGTAGGGCAGAACGGAGGTCAGGAATTCCAGCTTGCGTCCGGCGACCGAACCGGCCAGCCAGAACAGCACTTCTTCTAAAGCGCGTTCATTGACGACGAGCATCCCGTGCATCATCGACGAGAACAGCGCCGTCATCGCAGCGCCCGCCAGAGTCAGCTTGAGCGGCGTCAACCCGTCGCGGCCCAGCGCCCCGAGCACATAGACGATGACACCGCTGACCGCCGCGCCCAAAAAGGCGATCCAAGCGAACTGGGACAACGAGTTGACGGAGAAAAACGTGATTGCCAGTACAATAAAGAACGAAGCGCCCGCGTTGATCCCAAAGATGCCGGGATCGGCCAGCGGATTGCGCGTTAACGTCTGCATCAGCACCCCGACCATTCCAAGTGAGGCCCCGACGGCGACGGCGATCAATGCGCGCGGCACCCGGACTTCCTTGATGACGATCTGTTCATTGGTGCCGGTAAAATTCGTGTAAGCGTCGACCGCAGTCTGCCAGGAGGTGTCCATCACGCCAAAGACGATAGAGATGAACATCAGGCTGATGATCAACGCGATCAGCCCGATCAGGCCTGCGACTTTGCCAGTAGCATTCGGCAGCAGTACAAACATGAGTATAAGTCCTTCTTCCTGATAATTTGATGAGATTCTTGATGTCGAAACATGGATACGTACTTAGTGTAGGAAAAGGCAGAGTTCCTGTCAATGAATTTGAGACTCATTATCATTTGTCAAAATCACCTATTGACAAGGTACGCGGCGGCAGGTTAGGATATGGCTGTAAATGAGAATCATTTTCATCGAGGGGGAACCACAAAATGTTTTCGAAAATGAACCGGCTGAAAAAGTCCGGCTTCACCATGTTCACTGTACTCTTATCTTCTATGCTGATCCTGTCCGGCTGCGGCTCCAAGACGGAAGAACAAAAGCCGGCTGCAGAACCTGCAAAACAAGAAGTAAAATACACCGTGAAACACGCGATGGGCGAAACGCCGATCGAGGGCACACCGGAAAAGGTTGTTGTCCTGACCAACGAAGGCACCGAAGCGCTGCTGGCGATGGGCGTTAAACCGGTTGGCGCCGTTAAGTCCTGGACTGGCGACCCGTGGTATGCGCACATCAAAGCAGACATGGAAGGCGTGCAAGTGGTTGGCGACGAGTCCCAGCCGAACCTGGAAGCGATCGCAGCACTCCAGCCGGACCTGATCATCGGCAACAAGATGCGCCAAGAGAAAGTTTACGAGCAGTTGAAAGCGATCGCACCGACCGTCATGTCGGAAGATCTGCGCGGCAACTGGAGAAAGAACTTCACCTTGTATGCAGAAGCTCTGAACAAGAAAGCAGAAGGCGACAAAGCGCTGGCCGATTGGGATGCACGCGTAGCTGAGTTCAAAACCCAAGCTGGCGACAAGCTGAAGACCGAAGTATCCATGGTTCGTTTCATGGCTGGCAAGACCCGCATCTACTATAACAACACCTTCTCCGGCATGATCTTCAAAGAGCTTGGCCTGGCGCGTCCGGAAAAGCAAAACGTTGAAGAATTCGCAGCAGAAGTTGGCAAAGAGCGCATCCCGGAAATGGAAGGCGACATCCTCTTCTACTTCACCTACGACACCGGCAACGGCGAAGCAAACAAGACCGAGCAAGAATGGCTGAACGACAGCCTCTTCAAGAACCTCGAAGTTGTCAAAGCAGGCAAAGCGTACAAAGTTGACGACGCGATCTGGAACACCGCAGGCGGCATCCGCGCAGCAAACCTGCTGCTCGATGACCTCGGCAGCTACCTGCTGAAATAGTCTTTATAGGAAGAAAGAGCCCTTGCCCTGTGCAAGGGCTTTTTGTTTGCCCTATGATGAAGTTGGGATAAAATGGTTGACGATAACTTACTTACTATGTATTTTATTATTAAAACATTTCTTTTTGAGGAGAGATACTTTTTGAAAAAGCCTGTACTTAAAGCGTTGATTTTGACAACAGGGTTGTTAGGGGTGATGGGAGGGACTGCAAGCGCGAGCTCGAACGAGTCTGACCAAACGACATTAATCGTTGTGGATAAGGTGAAAGAGAAAAAACTCGATCAAAGGCTGCAAGCACTGGGATTCCCTTTCGCAGAACTGGCTTCTATGCCGTACGACATGAAAGAACACTTGATTAACCAAGGTGTTGTGAAATACATTGGTACTGAGAAGCGGGAATTTTATTACGATTTTGATGGTACTTTGCGTGAAAAAGACCCGAGTGGCACAGGCATTGAAGGCACCATCGATCTCACTGACTTGTCCTTAGTAATCACAACGTCTCAACTGGCCACCATGAACAGTAAAAAGCGTTTTACAGTCACTCAAAAATGGGAGTGGTCAAATACTGTTGGATTGAATGGCGACACCTACTTGAACTATGTTGATAAAATTGGTCTTTCTTACAGCAACGATTTTGATTCCGATCCGTATACCAATGGCGGGTATGCATGCTCCCACTCCGGTCAGCATTTCTTTAGTGGGAATCACTATTGGTTGAGCGACTGCGGTGGACGCCCGTCTGATATCTCGTATGGGGGTGTGGGCTGGAATGTCGATATTCGAGGAGATTATCGGGATTACGGTTGGTCAGCGATGAATGTTGTCGCGAAGAACACCTCCGACTGGAACACATCCACTCGTTTCTTGACCAAGTACGCGCACGATACTTCCACATCGGGTGTAGGTGTTGGTTTGAACATCGGTTTCTTCTCTCTCAACTTCACTGGAAACGGCAGCTGGGATGAAGGATCTGCACAAAAAACCATTTGGTACTAATCATCATTTTGATCTCATGAGGTGAGGATTATTAGAACTTGGTCTCCGAAAAAGAAGTATGGTTCAGCTTTCGTGGTAATTTTTCTGTTGGTGATCACCTTGGTTCTTCTTCAAAACAATGATACAAATACCAGCTCTACCTCAGAGATAAAGATCGTAAAGAAGTATGAAGAAGATGCCGAATGCTGGATTGTCGGTGTGAATCCCCAGGGAGATCCGCTTAAGCAGATAAAAATCAAGGTCGAGGAACGAGAAGTGTGGAAGTTGTTGCAGCTTAACCACGTTTATGCAATGACCTACTTCCAAGAAGGTGACCGAGACCCGGTATTTGTGGAGACCGTCGAGGAGTCCCGGTGATTTCATTAAAAAGAGCCCGTGCTTCTTGCAAGGGCTCTTTTTAACCGCATGTATGCAGAATTTGAATTAATCGCTCAGTCACAGGACGCAGGCACTATCCGGTGTCTCGACCAGATTATTATTGTTCATCTCGCCATGCGCCTCCTTTCATTATTTGGGGTTATACGTGAGAGGGAGGAAAAAGTTTCTAGGTTGAAGTGATGAATCATCACATGTTAGAATTATCTTATAGAGTTTGCGTAAACTAAAAAGAGACCATAGGTGCTGGAACACCTACGGTCTTTACACAACTGATACCCCAAAAGGGTGTCGGCTCATCGTTTGGCGAAGAAGTAGACCTCCTAGGCCGGGAAGCTCAAGGGAGGTCTACTTCTTTTTTAGTAAGTTGAGTATGCCGATCACCACTGACAGTACACCGAAAATGATCGCAGCAACTAACGAGCCAAATCCAATCATCACAGTGAACCATTGAGTATCCGTCATACCGATCTCACCCCCTTTCCATCGGGGATGAGCCGACCGCCCTTGAGGAGCCTATGCAATTGTGTGGTTGTATTCTATCATAGGGGAATGGAAATCGGTATGCTTTTTGATTTAGTTATAAATAAAAGTTTCATCCTATAGGCGGTTGATTTCTTTCCGAAGATCCTTATGGCAATACGCAGTACCTTATAGAAAGGTAACCATTCATTGTAACCTCAAGATGGATATTGTATTCTAATACTGGGAAACATAAGTAGAGATCCCAAAGTTTCGAGGATCGAACCGCTTTTTCAACAGAAATTGAATCCTCGAAAAAAGCAGCTGCCCAAGCCCGTTGTAATGTTCGCGGAACCCGCACCAGAACTGTATCTTTGTCCGACCAACTAGGTCGGTTACATTGAGAGACCCGAGTAGAAGGGGACTGAAAGTAAATCCGAAGGATACGAAATCTCAGCTTCCTTCGTTGTTACATTGAGAGACCCGAGTAGAAGGGGACTGAAAGAACATATCGGAGGTCATACAAAATGGCAGTCGTAATTGTTACATTGAGAGACCCGAGTAGAAGGGGACTGAAAGTTTCTTTTCGGAATATTAAAGATGCAGCCCGACCTTCAGTTACATTGAGAGACCCGAGTAGAAGGGGACTGAAAGGAGGAGAGCGCTGTTGTACGCCGCGTACCGCTCCATCGTTACATTGAGAGACCCGAGTAGAAGGGGACTGAAAGGATTCAGGCCAAGTACATCAAATACATCTTCTACGCCGTTACATTGAGAGACCCGAGTAGAAGGGGACTGAAAGAGAGAAACAGCGGCTTGAGAAGCGCGTCACAAAAGCGTTACATTGAGAGACCCGAGTAGAAGGGGACTGAAAGCGGGACCAGATTATATCCCGCCTGCGCCGCCTGTAGGCGTTACATTGAGAGACCCGAGTAGAAGGGGACTGAAAGAATCCTCCATCAGAACCAACTCCTGAGCCAGATCCCGAGTTACATTGAGAGACCCGAGTAGAAGGGGACTGAAAGGGCCTGATCGTAAAAGCCAGGCCGCACGATGAACAGAGGTTACATTGAGAGACCCGAGTAGAAGGGGACTGAAAGTCTCAATCTCGACAATCTCGTACAGTCCACGTGCGTTGTTACATTGAGAGACCCGAGTAGAAGGGGACTGAAAGAGAAGGTGCCGAGTGGATCGCACGCCGGCACATCATGTTACATTGAGAGACCCGAGTAGAAGGGGACTGAAAGTCTGCAGCATCGAGATCGCCGGATACGGCTGTCGGTTGTTACATTGAGAGACCCGAGTAGAAGGGGACTGAAAGCACAACACCGCCGAAGAACGATGATGAGACTGGTGCGTTACATTGAGAGACCCGAGTAGAAGGGGACTGAAAGGAACCTGGGAGTGAACGGAAAGTTCTCCGAAACGTCGTTACATTGAGAGACCCGAGTAGAAGGGGACTGAAAGGGAGCCGACGAAGGAGCCGGAGCAAATCCCGACCCCCCCGTTACATTGAGAGACCCGAGTAGAAGGGGACTGAAAGTGCTGCCGGACAGTCTGACTTTGATGTCTGCGTTCCGGTTACATTGAGAGACCCGAGTAGAAGGGGACTGAAAGCTCGTCCCGTCCGCGCTAACTCGCGCCAACTTCGACGGTTACATTGAGAGACCCGAGTAGAAGGGGACTGAAAGTTCCCGTTGGGACGAATAACATCGGCAAAGTCGACGTGGGTTACATTGAGAGACCCGAGTAGAAGGGGACTGAAAGTGTGGAGCCGTCGATGGAGCCGTAGAAGGCGCGGGGGTTACATTGAGAGACCCGAGTAGAAGGGGACTGAAAGTTCGACTCGACCATCTCTGCACATATCCTTGACATGCGTTACATTGAGAGACCCGAGTAGAAGGGGACTGAAAGATTGACACAAACAGCTTCCGAAACGCACTGGAAATCGTTACATTGAGAGACCCGAGTAGAAGGGGACTGAAAGGAACCTACGCATAGCAGCGGTTTTCATGACCATGTGGGGTTACATTGAGAGACCCGAGTAGAAGGGGACTGAAAGTGGGAGAGGCCGACGGCGATCGCCGCAAGAATCTCTGTTACATTGAGAGACCCGAGTAGAAGGGGACTGAAAGAGGTTGATCACCTCTTGCTTCGGTTTCCCGTGCTCCAGTTACATTGAGAGACCCGAGTAGAAGGGGACTGAAAGGGACAACCTGGCGGAGTCGGTCGATTACACCGGCCCGTTACATTGAGAGACCCGAGTAGAAGGGGACTGAAAGGGTGAGCTACACCGACGAGAAGGGCAAGAAGGTGGAGTAGTTACATTGAGAGACCCGAGTAGAAGGGGACTGAAAGGGACGATGGTCGATCTGGAAACGTCTCTCGCTGACAGTTACATTGAGAGACCCGAGTAGAAGGGGACTGAAAGGGCTTGTAGACCGGCCCAAACTTTTCGAACAACTTGCGTTACATTGAGAGACCCGAGTAGAAGGGGACTGAAAGACAGAGTCCAACCGGGTACTTCATCAAGCGTGCAACTGTTACATTGAGAGACCCGAGTAGAAGGGGACTGAAAGACCAAAGTTGGAGGTTCTCGTTGGGGACAGCCTCACCGTTACATTGAGAGACCCGAGTAGAAGGGGACTGAAAGAGGTTAGGATCGGCACGGTATCGCCGGTCTGTACGATGTTACATTGAGAGACCCGAGTAGAAGGGGACTGAAAGGACACGGATATTTACGGCTCAACCTCCTGACCTCCCCCGTTACATTGAGAGACCCGAGTAGAAGGGGACTGAAAGAGCACGACGAAGCCAAGTTCGACAAGGAACTTGACAGGTTACATTGAGAGACCCGAGTAGAAGGGGACTGAAAGTCGTGCTGCTTGAGCCAGTAGAAGTCCAACGACACATGTTACATTGAGAGACCCGAGTAGAAGGGGACTGAAAGACTCCGCACCGCTGCCCGGCAAGGCTTAGAGCGAGAGGTTACATTGAGAGACCCGAGTAGAAGGGGACTGAAAGTGGGATGCTGCGGATGACTCGAAACGGAATAAGGCGCGTTACATTGAGAGACCCGAGTAGAAGGGGACTGAAAGCGACGACATCCCGAATCCGATCGCCCGCACTCATCCAGTTACATTGAGAGACCCGAGTAGAAGGGGACTGAAAGACTCCCAAAGCTCTTGGAGAGGTAGGCCCGTCCAGTATGTTACATTGAGAGACCCGAGTAGAAGGGGACTGAAAGCATTAGCTAAGAACCCCCTATGCCTTCACGTTTTGCTGTTACATTGAGAGACCCGAGTAGAAGGGGACTGAAAGTCGCCGCCTTCGCCTTTGATCGCGTAGACACGGCGCGTTACATTGAGAGACCCGAGTAGAAGGGGACTGAAAGCTTTGTAGTAGACCGCCCGCACCTGCTGATCCGTCAGTTACATTGAGAGACCCGAGTAGAAGGGGACTGAAAGGGGCTTCCTTTGACCAACTGATCGCCCGCACCTGCAGGTTACATTGAGAGACCCGAGTAGAAGGGGACTGAAAGCGATCCGAAGCGGGATCACGTTTTGGGGAAGCCAGCGTTACATTGAGAGACCCGAGTAGAAGGGGACTGAAAGGTTACAGTCACGTCAGACAGGGCCGCAAACGTGCCAGGTTACATTGAGAGACCCGAGTAGAAGGGGACTGAAAGTGGAAGACTTCGGACAATCACTTGAGAACATTTACAAGTTACATTGAGAGACCCGAGTAGAAGGGGACTGAAAGTCAAGGCGAAGGGGCTGCACACCTACATGATGTGCATGGTTACATTGAGAGACCCGAGTAGAAGGGGACTGAAAGGAACATACAGCCGCGCTTGGAGTACGTCACCAAAGAGGTTACATTGAGAGACCCGAGTAGAAGGGGACTGAAAGCCGACGCACTCTTGCGAGGAGTCGACGGTAGTTTCGTCGTTACATTGAGAGACCCGAGTAGAAGGGGACTGAAAGATCCGGGAGTTCTTGCAAGCTGGTGTCGATCGACTTGTTACATTGAGAGACCCGAGTAGAAGGGGACTGAAAGAGAGTGTGTTGTACCTGTACATTGGCGGCGCGTTTGCGTTACATTGAGAGACCCGAGTAGAAGGGGACTGAAAGCCTTAGCCACAGTTCGGGCAGTAGGTGTGCGTCACAGGTTACATTGAGAGACCCGAGTAGAAGGGGACTTAAAGTCTTCGTATTGTTGCTGGTTTCCAACTTGAACTCTGCGTTACATTGAGAGACCCGAGTAGAAGGGGACTGAAAGATCGCGTTCTCGTTCGCCTTTAGTTCGATGAACGTTTTGTTACATTGAGAGACCCGAGTAGAAGGGGACTGAAAGTATGTGGCTGGATCTGCTCCGGCCTTGCGTGGCCGTGTTACATTGAGAGACCCGAGTAGAAGGGGACTGAAAGAGCTGTACCACTCCATCCGGGAACACTCTTCGCACCGTTACATTGAGAGACCCGAGTAGAAGGGGACTGAAAGTGAGCGCCCATTCAACCGCAACAAAAGCAAGGTGAAGAAGTTACATTGAGAGACCCGAGTAGAAGGGGACTGAAAGCAAATTAAAAGACCCCGCCTACCCGCGGAGTCCAGTGTGTTACATTGAGAGACCCGAGTAGAAGGGGACTGAAAGTCGACGTAATGGCCATTGTGATAAACGCGACCGGCCAGTTACATTGAGAGACCCGAGTAGAAGGGGACTGAAAGCCGGGCATACCGTCACTTCGTGCAGCTTCTGCATGATGTTACATTGAGAGACCCGAGTAGAAGGGGACTGAAAGGGAACTGTGCCGGGTACCAGGCGGCTACACATCGATCGGTTACATTGAGAGACCCGAGTAGAAGGGGACTGAAAGCGCAGGAGGGCTGTTGCGCGGTTTTTCGGGCTGTCTGTTACATTGAGAGACCCGAGTAGAAGGGGACTGAAAGCAGGAAAACGCCCAATCGGAGCCGACGGAGCTGCATTCGTTACATTGAGAGACCCGAGTAGAAGGGGACTGAAAGAAGAGGAGAAATTCAGACTGGCGACCATCACCGAGCAAGTTACATTGAGAGACCCGAGTAGAAGGGGACTGAAAGAGTTGGAGCAGGCCTGACGGCAATGGCCGCACTCTCAGTTACATTGAGAGACCCGAGTAGAAGGGGACTGAAAGTGATAAACAGACCAGTTCACAACGGTTACGATGCTATAGTTACATTGAGAGACCCGAGTAGAAGGGGACTGAAAGTCGGGTTTCATGATCTCCCCGACGATGTCTTGCAGAGCGTTACATTGAGAGACCCGAGTAGAAGGGGACTGAAAGCCTCTCGATCAGGTAGGTCAGAATCACGCCGCACGCAGTTACATTGAGAGACCCGAGTAGAAGGGGACTGAAAGGTTTGCTCGGACACGCAGCGACGGGTCGAACTCCAAGTTACATTGAGAGACCCGAGTAGAAGGGGACTGAAAGGGCCACAAACGGAATGTCCACAATAAAGGAGCCTGTTGTTACATTGAGAGACCCGAGTAGAAGGGGACTGAAAGAGTTGTGATGCAGGCGGCAGACACATACACCGTTGTCGTTACATTGAGAGACCCGAGTAGAAGGGGACTGAAAGGAAAGAGCGGTATTTCGGTCCCACGCTGGGAGGTTTCGTTACATTGAGAGACCCGAGTAGAAGGGGACTGAAAGAACCGGGCGGTGCGCTCCAGGCTGTCTCCGATCTTGAGGTTACATTAAGAGACCCGAGTAAAAGGGGACTGAAATTCGAGTGATCCACATTCCAGCGGTTTTTTGGTCGTAACAATGAGAGATCAGAGTAGAAGAGTACTGTAAGTTTGTCAGGAAGTCTGCACGCTTGCAAAAGAGTCGATTCTGCGGAGATGTTAAAACGAATCAATCCGAACAATATAGCCAGAAGATGCTCCCGATTTTTTACACCTGCGTTTCAACGTATCAGAGAATTGAGCTAAACGAATAATCATACAGGGATCTTCCTATGAACTGGGAAGGTCTTTTTTTATTGTAGCAAAGAATCGATAGTTTCATTTACATTAGCGTACAAATCTTTGATATCAATTAAAGTGAAAGCTTACAAAATATCCAGTAAATGTATAATGCATAAATGATTCGCCCATCATGAAAAGCATAGACGATTCAGAACGAAAGTTGGTGCTGGCCATGAGAGCGTTAGTCGAGCAAATCACAGAAGCGAAGTATCTCGCGCAAGACAACACGGACCGGTATCGACCGATCATCAGGTACCTGTTTGAGCAGCACGAGATCTATCGTTATCAAATCTTTAAAAAAGAGATTTACGAGCACATGAAAAGTTCGTACCCGGATGTCAAGTACACCGAAGAAGAAGTTGAGCAGGACCTTAAAATGCTCGTGAAATGGGGCAACTTGATCGAGAGACAAGACAACCGAACGAACAAGACCATTGCCGAGATTAAACAAAAAAACTTTCGATACCAACTCACGCCGCTCACCGTCGAATTTGAGCGCACTTTAACCGGATGGGAAAGCAAAGAAAACACCAGCCGAGGCGCGCTTGATCGGGCGATTTTTGATCGTTTGCTCGGCATCTTAAAACGCATTGTCGAAACACATTCCAGCCTCGACGATGCCGAACTGCATACGACATGGTCTGAACTGTTCCATTGGTTCAATGAACTCAGCAAAAATACGGTCGACTTCTTTGCCGACACCGAACACCTCGAAAAAAGCATGTCACAACAGTCGGAGAGTTTCCAGCAGCAGAAAACCGTCTTCATCGAATACTTGAAAGGTTTCATCATCACCATGCAACGCAGAGCTCCCCTCATCGAAGGGGTGCTCACCCAAGCCGATCCGCAAGCTGTCGAAATGATCATCACACGATTGGTCCAATACAGATTGAACGAGATGATCTCCTTAGGGGAAAAAAGGTCGGAAGCAGATCAAAAAACAGCTCTCCTTAAACAGTGGCAACGTTTACAGGACTGGTTTGCCAGCCGCAGATCTGAAGACAGCGAGCAAAATCAACTCCGGCAGCAAACGGCCCGCACCATTCAGAAGCTGACTCGACTGCTGGTACGCAACGATGACCGGCAATTGGCAGGACGTAATCGGCAAAACGATTATCTGTATCTGGCCAGGAAGTTTTTGCAAACCAGCGACTTGGCAGAAGCACACCAGTTATCCGCCTGTGTCTTCGGACTCTCAAATCTCCGGCATTTTGTCGGCGTGGAGACCAAGAGCGAACAGGAAGCAAGCCTTTGGGAGCGTCAACCGGACGTGCATACGACAAAGCCAAACTGCCTGCGCGGCGGACATGGCAAACGGGTCACCGGCGAAGTTACGGACCGCAGCGCCGAAAAAGACGCCATCCTAAAAGATCGCCAGGAAGAAGGCCGCTTCGAAGAAGAGCTGCTCACCATGCTGCAGAAAAACCAAACGATTGCAGTCGGCGAACTAGGGCTTTTGCACCCGAAAGCCCGGCGCGTGATTTTGGATTGGATCGCAAAATCATCCCGAATCGAAAAGGGCGGTCGCAAAGGCATGTGCCGAGGCTTGCATTTTACGATCACACGCCGCAGCGATCGTCCAGTCCAGATGGTCTGCTTGGACGGAACCTTAACACTGCCCGACTATTTGATTGAATTGCGGAGGTGAGAGACAGCATGGACGAACAGAATTTTGAGTTTGATGAGGAGACCAAAGAGTGCGTGCACGCCCTGTTCGAGAACTTTTGGATCTCCCGAACGATGAGCTTGGAAATGTACGTCAAAATTCGCGAGCGGGAAACGATCCTGCGAAAGTACTTTGAGGACACCTTCCGCTGGCGGTTACAGATCAACAAAGAACTGGTGAAGCTGGAGAAAGTGCCGGTCGTCGCTGAAACATGGATGGGAATCTCCGCGTTCCGAGAACGTTTGGACTATGTGTTGTTTTGCTGCCTGATGTCCTTTTTGGAATCCAAACTCCCTGGGGAAAGGTTCTTGTTGTCCACGCTCTGCGATGAACTGCTCCTGCTTCTTAATGAGATCCAGCCGGATACGTTGAAATGGACCGAACAGGCGCATCGCCGGTCGTTTATCCGAGTGTTAAAGTACGCGGAGACGTTAAAAATCCTCACCGTCGAGGAAGGGAATGTATTTGATTTCGGAGCCGATGAAGAACAGGAAGTCCTGTTTGTCATCACGGCGCTGTATCCCTACTTTTTGCGGCGAACGGCGAAAGAAATCAAAGCGTACACGCATTTTGAAGAGTTCCTCCAAGAGGAAAGTCTAAACGACTACCATCGATTGTACCGGCACATCTTCACGTCGCCGCTGGTCCACCGCAGCGAATTGACGCTCGGTGAGAAGTTTTGGCTGGATAACGTGCAGCGCAGAATTGGTGAGACCATTGTAGACACCACCAATTTTGAACTGGAGGTTTACCGGGAGGCCGCTCTGTTGACGAGCAGCTCTCCGATCTCCCATGAAACTTTCCCGGATGCAAAAGGCATCTCCATGGCCGTGCTTCACTTGGCCCAGGTGGTGCATGGAAAGGTGAGTGAAACTCATGAATGGGCGACCGATGTGCAAGGGCGACTGTTGCTCGCAAACGCGCAGTTTCGGGAAGGGGTACACGAGACCAAGCTCCGGTTTGGTTACGGGTGGAGCAAGGAAATTCAAACGTATGACCTCGATACCTTGGTCAGAGAAGTGCTGAACCTGCTGAAAACCTGGAAGTTGGCAGAGGAGAGCGAAGACAGCGTATGCTTGTTTGCGCCACTCGTTCGAATGGTCGGTCAATACCCGATAGACTATCAGAACAAAATTCAAGCAGAAGAGGTGAGCTAAGTGAAAAATCGATGGAAACTGCATCGCGCCGGCTTTTTTAACTTTTGGTACTTTGATGAGGAAGAGCTGTACTTTTCGGATGGCAAGATGCTCTTGCGTGGTCATAACGGGTCGGGGAAGTCGGTCACGATGCAGAGTCTGCTGCCCTTTCTGCTCGATGGCAACAAAAGTCCCAAACGTCTCGACCCGTTCAACAGCAGTGACCGCAGAATGCACGACTACCTTTGCGGCGAACGGGAGACCAATGAGGTCGAAGATCGGATCGGCTACCTGTTTCTGGAGTACAAAAAAGAAAAGACGGGACAGTACCTCACGACCGGTGTCGGCCTGCAAGCAAAAGCAGGTTCTAAGGATGTTGATTTTTGGGGCTTTGTTGTGACCAACAACCAGCGGGTAAACCGGGGGGATCTCTGTTTGTACCACCAGCCGGCCGCGGGGAACAGCAAACTCCCGCTCACGAAGAAAGAGCTGGTCAAGCTCTTCAAAGAAAAAGAGTGCGGCTCGATCGTCTCCGGTCAAAAAGAGTACATGGAGCTGGTGAACAAGCATCTGTTCGGCTTTGAGAACCTGGACACGTTCCAGCACCTGATCACGCTGCTGGTCTTGTTGCGCAGTCCCAAACTGTCCAAAGACTTCAAAGTCACAGACATGCACGACATTCTAACCAAATCGCTTCCCGAGCTTACGAATGAAGAGCTGATGCCGTTCACCGATTCGATCGAAAATCTTGACCAGCTCGACGAACGGATCAAGCAATACGAAGCCAGCAAATCCTCCGTACAGGCGCTGGAAACGATCTATCGGAAATACAACCGCTTCTTGCTGAGTCAAAAGGCGCGCGCCTATCTGGAGGCCGAATCGCTGTACGCAACGGCGACGGGCAATCATCACAAACTTGAGAAGCAGATCGCCGATACTGATGACAAACTCAGCCTGATCACAGCAGAACTGCAGCAGTTGCAGGTGGAGCGCAGCTCGCTGGAAGACCAACAACGAATCCTCCGCAAAAACAAAGTGTTCGATTTGGCGAAAGAACACCAAGGTCTGTTGCGCAAAGCAGAGGAATCCGCCGCTAAAATTCGAGAAACCGAAGCGGAACAAGTGAAAAAACAGCAAGCTGAACAAAAGCACCGTCTGGCGCTGCAGACGCAGGATGAGCAACTGTACGAGACAGAAAAAGAGATCCGCACCCTGGAAGGGGAACTCACACAATCCGCGCACGAGTCGGAGTATGCCGAACATCGGCTGGAGCTGGACAAGTTTCGCCGACAATTGTCAGAAGGCAAGTTTTCTTTCGATTATTGGAAGCAGTCTGCGCAACAATACCGGGATCGTCTGCGGGAGATCGTCACCAAAAGCCAAGCGGAACAAACGGCGAAAGGGCTCTACCAATCGAAAACGGATGAAATTGCCCGTGACGAGGAAGATCTGCGGCTCAGTATGGCCGCTCGGGACTCCGACTGGACGGCGTTTGAGCTGCATCAGGAGAATTTCCTCGACGCTTTCCATCTCTGGGCAACCGAGAACAAAGAACTGCATCTCGGAGTCGAAGAGCGGGATCGCATTCATCAACTCGTATTGAGTTTATACGACAAGGCAGAATTTGAAGAGATCCGATTGATCGTCGAAGCGGTATATGAGCGCCGGAGCAATACGCTGAATGAACGGATTGCCGATGTGCGCAATGAGCAAAAAGAATTGCAGCACAAACTCAAGACCCTGCAACAGGACCTCAAGGCATGGACGCTCCAGAAAGATCCGGAACCGGCACGCCACCCGGAAACACAGCAGGCGCGTGAGACGTTGGCACGCGAAGGGATTCCGTTCCTTCCCTTCTATGCGGCGGTCGATTTCCGTGAAGAAGTGCCGGCGGAGGTGCGCAATCGTCTGGAACATGCGCTGCGTGAAACGGGCCTGCTCGACGCTCTGCTGGTGAGCGCGATGCACGCTAACCGTGCACAGATCAGTGACAAAGTGCTGACGCCGGGCAGTCAACAGTCCGGTGCGACATTGGCCGCGTACCTGACACCGCTGCCGGGTCTCGCTCTGCCGACTGAGGAGATCATGTCGATCCTGCAAAGTGTTTCGATGGAAGACACTGCAAGCGAATTTCGAATCACGCATGATGGTCAGTACAAAATGGGAGTTCTGGAAGGGATCGCGCCGGATTTTGGCGATTCGGTTTTCATCGGCCACGAAGCGCGCGAAAGATTCCGCCAGCAGAAAATCGCCGAGCTGCAGGAGCAGATTCGTTTGCTGGAACACGAACTGTACAACTACCAACAGGCCGAAGAGTCATTTGTAGCTGCCTTGCATTTGTCCAAGGCGGAGAAAAGCAACTTCCCAAAGGAGCGGGAGATGAAAGCCGCATACAGCAAATGGAATCTTGCCAGCGGCATCGTCACCAAACTGCAGGAAAGTCTGCGGCACAAAGAAACTGTGGCTCAAACTTTGAGAAGCAAGTGGCAAAGCATCTTGCGTGAGTTGCTGGCGATGACGGAGGAACTCACGTTGGAGAATTCCCCCGAAGCATACGAGTTCGCGCATGAAAGCCAGCAACTTTACATCGGCTACCTGAACGACGTAGAGCGCATGTATCAAAGTTTGTTGTCCGGGCGCGCCAATCGCCAAACCGTGCTGACGATTTTGGAAGAAGTGACAGAGGACCTCGACCGGGTGAAGCATACCTTGTCCGGTTATCAAACGGAACGGGACAGTCACTTGCACGCCGCAGAGGCACTTCGCATCCTGTTGGATGAAAAAGGACTGGAATCCCTGCAACAGGAAGTCGCCAACATCGAACGGCGCCTGCATGGACTTCCCGCTGAGATTGAAAAGAAAAGTAAACTCCAAGGCAGGACCGAAGCAGACCTCAATCGTTTGGAAATGCATTTTGAATCATCTTCCAACCAACTGCGTTTCTACGATAAATATGCTTCGGCCTGGCAAGAACTCTTTCAGAAAGAAGCAGCCCTCGGCTTTATCCAATCGGAAGCAGCGGACGCCCTCCTCCGCCAAGGGGACATCAAGGGCATGGCAGAAACGATCGCCGGACAGCTGGAACTGTCGGATGTGTCGCTGGATCAGTTGAAGAGCGAACTCTTTGAGGCGTTCCATGTGCACAAAGATTACCTATTGGGGTACTACATGGAGCGCAACGAAATTGTGCTGACCGCGCCTGGTGACATCGACGCATTTGAGGATGCAGGTCTTACTGCCAAACGGAAAGAGCTTCATGAAGCAACGAAGCGATTCCTGATCACGCTCGAGCATGGGGATCATCGAGTTTCGCCCAAACAGATGGAAGAGCACTTTGACGATCGCATTGAAAGAACCAAACGGGAACTCAGTGAAAAAGAGCGGGAACTCTTCCGCAAGATTCTCATGAACAACATCGGAGAGGTCATCCGCAACAAGATCGCCAAAGTCGTGGACTGGGTTGAACAGATGCGGGAGCTGATGAAGCAGCGCAAAGGTGATGACAGCTCGAACGGTTTCAAAGTCTTCCTGAACTGGAAGCCCAAAGCCGACATGAAAACGGACGGCGGCGTCTCCATCATTGAATTGTTGCGCAAAGACCCCAAAGTGCTCCAAGAAGCGGATCTTGACCACATCGCAGCTCATTTCTCCGCCAAGATCAACAAGGCCAAGCTGATGCTTACTGACGAACGCAAGGACAAGGTCTTCCGTACCTTGCACCACATCGTCAAAGAGACGCTCGATTACCGGCAGTGGTTTGAATTTGTCCTGGACTGCCAAAAAGGCGAGGAAACCCTGCACGAGCTGACCCAGAAAAAATTCAACAAGCTGAGCGGAGGGGAAAAGGCGATGGCGATGTACATTCCGCTGTTTACCGCGGTGTACTCCCGCTACTTGGATGCCAATTCCGACGCACCGCACATCATCACACTGGATGAAGCATTTGCCGGTGTGGACCACTCCAACATCAACAAGATGTTTGCACTCGTGGAAGAGCTGGGTTTTGACTATGTGATGAACTCGCAAATGCTGTGGGGCGATTACGAATCGGTTTCCACGCTTTCCATCTATGAGTTGATCCACCCGCCGGGTGCAAAAGTTGTGGCGATGGAAAGGTACATCTGGGACGGAGAAAAACTGATGGAGCGACAAGCAAATGACATTGCGTAAAGAAGCTGCGCAGTACTTCAAGGAGGAGCCCGGCTTTCACCGGCTCCTTTCCTTGTTGATCAAGAGATACTACAGCCTGGGCCGCATCGGCGGCAGCGTGCGGCTGGAGCGGATGACCGAACGAGAGAAAAACGAGCTGTCTCGTTTCTTCAATAAAAATTATCGCCGCCAAGATCAAGTTTCGATCACCATGGAGCAGTTTGAGAAAGCATTGCAAGCCACCCGATTTGCCGAGGTGGATCTGTACGAGCTTCTGACGGAGTACAACGGCGCTCCGCTTCGCACAAAAGCAGAAGTCAAGGCGAGCCAACAAGAACAGCGCGCCCGATTCTTCACAGGTCTGTTTCGCGCTTGGAAGCATCCGCAAGCAGCCCGTTTGCTGGAAGCCATTCTGCAAAAGCAGGAGGGAACCCGCCGACTGCACCGCTGCTACGATGACAATCCAACAGAACTCCGGGCGAATCTGAAAACGGCGATGCGTGCTTTGCAACAACTGCCGCTCGCGAAGCCGATGCGTCTCCCGCTGTTTGCGGCTTCTGTTACTGGCAATCCCCATGCGTTCGACAAGAAGTTCAGCTCGGGAAAGATCTTCTTGGATCTGCTTCACCTGCTGGCCGATGGAAAAGGGGGCAAGAACGACAGCGAAGCCTTGACGGAATTGCTGTTTTCCTTTGGGTTGTTGCGAGATGACTTGCTGAACAACGTGTCCTGTACGGGCTTGATGGCATTTCATCGAGAGTCCGGGCAGCCGATTTTGTCCTGGCAGGCCGCTTTTCACGAAAAGCGCGTGCAAATTCTTCCGTTGCGTGATCTCGTGCAACCTCTGTCGATCCGTCCGGCCAGCACGGCCAACCTCGTGTTTGTCGTTGAGAATTCCGGCGTTTTTTCAGCGCTGTTGGACGAGTTTGCAGACGCGCCGCACGACCCGCCGATGGTCTGTGTGAACGGGCAGTGCAAGCTGGCCTCGCTGCTATTGATCGACGCGCTGGCACAAAGCGGGGCGACCGTGTACTACTCAGGTGATTTTGATCCGGAGGGATTGTCCATCGCCGACCGGCTGGTGCAACGACACCCGCAGCACGTGGTGCTGTGGCGGATGGGGCGAGAGGAGTACCAACGCTGCCGCTCGGACAAGACGGTTGACTCGCGCAGGCTTAAACAGTTGGAGCGGCTGCAGTCGCCATCGCTTGCCGAGGCAAAAGCAGCGCTGGCACAAAGCAAACGGGCGGGGTATCAGGAGCAGTTGCTTCCTCTGCTCAAAAGGGATATTCTGCAACATTTCTACGATCACCAGAGAAGTCAGGGGGAAGACAAGTATGCAAATCTTGGTTGACGGTTTCGGCACGTCGATTCGCAAAACAAGCGAGCGTTTGGTCGTGCGCGACAAAGACAAAAAAATCATTCAGGAAGTCCCCTTTTTCGACCTTGACGACATCCTCATTCTGTCGCGCGGGATCACGCTCTCCTCAGACGTGATCGAAAGCTGCGCCGAGCAGGGCATCCAGATTCATTTTCTCACCTCGCAAGGGCGACCGTTTGCTAAATTAGTGTCGCCTGGATTGCAAGCCACCGTCGCCACGCGGAGGGCGCAGATCAGCGCTTACGAAGACGGGCGGGGTGTGGAGATCAGCAAGCTGTTCGTCGGGGCAAAACTGCGCGCCCAGCTTAACCTGGTCAAATACTGGGCGAAAAACCGGCGCGGCCAAGACATTGCCGGGCAACTGAAACGGGCGGCCGACAAGATCGAGGAACGCATCGCCGAGCTGGAGGGCATTGATGGTGCACGGATTGAAGAGATCCGCCAGACGATCATGTCCTGTGAGGGCCGGGCTGCCAGCGTGTATTGGGAGGTCGTGAAGGCGTTGGTGCCCGACGCGCTGGGCTTTACCAGCCGGGATCATCGCGGTGCGCAAGACCCGGTCAATGCGGTCTTGAATTACGGCTACGGGATCTTGAAGTCGGAGATCTCCAAAGTGGTGTTGCTCGCCGGATTGGAAGAGTGTGCCGGCTTCTTGCATGCTGACCGTTCCGGACGGCCCTCTTTTGTACTCGACTTTATGGAAGAGTTTCGTCAGCCGATCGTCGATCGGCCATTGATTTCACTTTTGAATAAGGGATTCACCCCGGTTGTCAAAGACGGTGCGTTGTCGGGCGATACGAGGCGCACCATCTCCCAGGCGATTCAAGAGCGTCTGGAAGGCAAAGACCGCTACGAAGGCCGGCGCTGCCAATTGCGGACGATCGTGCAGCGTCAGGCACACCATCTCGCCACCTATTTTCGCGGCGAACGAAACTATAAACCATTTGTCTGGAGCTGGTAGCCGTGCAATTGCTCGTGATCTATGACGTTGAAAACGACCGCACCCGCGTCAAGGTGTCGGAAGCTCTTAAAGATTACGGTCTGTCGCGCATCCAATACAGCGCTTTTCAAGGGAATTTGTCCCCCAATCGGATGCAGGAGCTGTACTATCGATTGAAAACCACGCTGGGCGTTGAAGTCGGCAATATCCAGATGTTCCCGATTTGTGACAAAGACGCCAAGCAGATTAAGGAGATCGAAAATGTGTCCTGTGGCTGAAGACCTGATCCCGCTTGCGGTGACCGACCTCAAACAATATTTGTATTGTCCGCGCATTCCCTACTTTCAGCATGTCCTCAATGTGCCGCGCCCTGTGACGTATAAGATGAAACACGGCACGTTGCAGCATCTGGAGCTGGACCGTCTGGAAAAGCGGCGCGGCCTGCGCTCCTACGGACTGCGTGAAGGGCAGCGCATGTTTCATCTGGCAGTGACCAGCCCGGGATTAGGGTTGCACGGCATCTTGGATCTGGTGGTGAAGTACGAGGGCAAACAAGAGACGCGCTATCTGCCGATCGAGTTCAAACATCAAGAGGGTCCGGTGCATACGAACGTCAAGTATCAACTCGCCGCCTACGCGCTGCTGCTGGAAGAAGCGTATGGGACAGCTGTACACGATGGTGTCGTCTATCAGATCCCGGGCAAGACGGTGCGGCACGTGCGCATCACCGATGAAATGAGAACCTACGTACAGCATACGCTGTCCGCCATCCGCAACATGATGCGAAACGAAGCGTTCCCCGACCCGAAGACGAGAGCCCGCTGCGGCGATTGTGAATACAGGAGGTACTGCAATGACATCCGCTAACCGACTGCTGTTTATCGCCAGTCATCCGCTGCTGCTCCAGCGTCGCCGTCATGAACTGACCGTGCAAGCGGGCGGTTGGATCGGCATTCAGTGGCTGACGCTGGCTCAGTTTACGGACAAACTGCTGGAAGCAAACGGTTTGGCGTACATCCGGGTGACGCAGCCGCTCCGGGAAGAGATCGTGGAGAGCCTGGTGCAACACTTGGGGGTGAAAGGGGAGCTTCCGCACTTGCAGGCCGCGATGATGCACCCCGGGATGAGCAAATCGATTGCGCTCTGGTTAGAGGACTTATGCAAAGGAAAAGGAGCGGGATGGGAACAGGCGCTTGCACAGTCTCCAGACCCGTTGCTGCAGGAACTGCACACGGTGGCAACCGCTTATTTCCATTGGACGCTGACGGCGGACACTCCTTATAAAGAAGCGGAGCAACTTTACAGGAGAGCTGCAGCCCTGCTCCGGGAGCAGGAACTGCCGGGGTGGTTCGGAGAGCGGGTGATGGCAGAAGGCGTGCTGGCGGGCACTGCTGGTGAGCGCGAACTGCTGCAAGCGCTCCAAGAGCTGGACCGCGAAGTTGCGCTCAACTTCACTTTTGAAGAAAAAGCGAACCGGGACGAACCTGTCGCATTTCACTGGTACCAGGCGGAATCGGCGGCGGAGGAAGTGGAATTTTTACTGTCCGATCTAAGGGATCGCAACGAGTGTGCCATCGTGGTGCCGAATGAAGAGTACCGCAGACGGGTGAATCGGGAACTGAGCGCCACTTTCGGGCTGAAGCAGCCGGAGAACATTCCGTTGATCCATGAACGAGCGGTGCAGCAACTGCTGCTGTTGCTTCAGTTGAAAAAGACGGACGGTGAACGGGAGACCGTGATGCAAGCCGCTTGCGCATTCTCTGAGGTGTCAGGCATGGACTCGCAGGAACTGGCTTGGGGCAGGGAACAGCTGCGGTTGACCGGGATTGCCGGCGGGTTGGAGCGGATGTCACGGTTCTTTCACTCCGAAGCGGCTCGCAGCAGCAAACGGCTGGAGCATCTAGGGGAGGCTGATGAAGGCGAACCGGTGCGCAGACGGCTGCGGGGAGCACGATCTTGGCTGCGAATGCTTCGGGTGATGCGGGGCCTGATCAGCCAAATGCCGTCCAATTCGACATGGGCGGGCTATGCCCAGGCGATGAATCGGTGGCTGGAACATCGCTACGTACAGCCTCTGGAGAGCGTCCGCACCCTCTTGCGCCATCGGGAGGAGATCGACACCGCATGGGCGGCAGGCACGCAGAACGAGCCCATCCCTTTTCCCCGCTTTCAACAATGGTTTCAACAACGGGTCAGCGCCACACCGCTTGAACAGGAAGGGGCGAAAGTCGCCGAGCTTGCTGTTTTGCTGCCGGAGGAGTGCGCCGGAGTCACGTTTAAAAGGCTGTATCTGCTCGGAATGGCTGACGAACTGCTTCCCGGCACCTATGCTCCTCATTGGATCTGGGAGCTTTGCCAGCGGGGCGGGATCTTCCCGGTCGGACAGATCCCGGATCGGCATAGCCACGAACAGGAGCAGTTGCTTCGGCTCGCCTGTGTGTTTAGCGGTCAGGCCCAAGCGGTGATCGCCTTCGCCCCGCGCCAAGTGGGCCGAGGGCAGCCGGCATCGCCTTGCCGTTTCCTGCTGGCCGAATTCGGGGAGCCGGAGGAGCGGGAACGTGTGGAGCTAAAGAAGCGGGCTCGCAGACCGGACTATGTAAGACCTCCGCAACAAGAAGTGCCGTTCTATGATCCGATGATTCCATTGCATGTGACCGGATTGGATTTGTACAGACGATGCGCCTTCCGTTTGTTTGCCGAGCGCACCTTGCGAGTGGCCGATCATTTGGAACGCCGGGACGGAATCACGGCTCTCGACCGCGGCAATCTCCTGCACCGCGCACTGCGTCTCACGTTTGCAGAACAGGGCACAACGGACGAGATCGTGCAGCGTGCCGAGGCGCTGCTTACGGAGGAACTGGCTCAGTTTGAAGCGAGGTGGCACCTGTCCGACACGATCTGGCAAAGTCAGAAAGCCGCCATGCAACAGGAATTTCGCGCTTTTATACAAGGCGAGGCGGAGCGGGTGGCCGGGCAAGGGATCCAAACGTATGCGGAATGGGGATTTGGCATCGTGCATGCTGAAAAAATGTCGGCCGATTCGACGCCGGAACCTTTGGTGTTGCAAGATGAAGAACGGACGATGCGCTTATGCGGGATCGTGGATCGCATTGACGTCTTGAACGGCAGCTATTCGGTCATTGATTACAAGTTGTCCAACTCCCCGGCATCAAAAGCCATTGCCGAAGGAGAAGACTGGCAGATCGCCTTGTACTTGTTGGCATACCGGCATTTTGCGGCAGGGACGGTCCTGCCGAAACAGGGGCGCTATGCCGTTCTTCGCGAAGCAGGGGACGGGGGCGAGATCAGCTTCGAAGCGGATGGCAGCGATTTTCAAAGTTTTGCAGATCGTTTGAAAGACGACGTCTTGCAAGTGACCGACCGGCTCGTGGCAGGCGATGTGATGCCTCGTCCTTGGAAAGCGAGCGAGTGCAAGACCTGCTCTTTGCGACAGGTCTGCAGACATGAAGAAGTGCGACAGGGGGATGCCTAACTTGATCGAGTTGACGAAAATGCAACAGCAAGCGGTTGAAGCCAAAGGCGAACGAATTCTCGTGTCGGCCGGAGCGGGATCGGGCAAGACGAGGGTACTGGTCGAACGTTTTGCCCACCTCGTGGAACAGCACGGATGCCCGCCCGAGAAAATTGCAGCGCTTACCTTTACCGATCAGGCAGCAGCTGAGATGAAAGAACGCATCCTCGCCAGAATCAGAACTGGGCAGGCCGACCTGCACGTGTTGACCTTTCACCGCTTTTGCGGGCAGATTTTGCGTGAGAACCCTCTGTTGGCAGATGTGGACCCGGCTTTTTCCATTCTGCCTGATTCCAGAGCCAAGCATCTCTTGCGCCGACTGGTGATGCAACAACTGCGCGAGTCGGAAGATCCGCAGATCGGACTGCTTTTGCAGCAGGTGCAAAGCGTTGACCTTGCGGACATCCTTTTGGCACTGATGCAAAAAGGGCGGGAGCGCCCCCTGACGTGGGATGAGTGGCGTGTGCAGACAGAGCAGACTGCCATGGACTTGCGCAAGCGCGCATGGTCATCTTTGCAGGAGTCGTTGCGAGCCTTGCAGGAATTTGAGCAGAGCCGAGTTGTCACGGCTCCGGGCACAGTGCTGCGCATGGAGAAGATCGGGAAACTGTGGAACGGTCTTTCGCCGCAACTTCGAGCTTCCGGTCCGGAACGGTGGGACGCAGATGCAGTTTCCGAGATGTATCCTGTGCTGGAAGCGATCATGTCAGAAGTGACGCTGACGGTCGCACAAGCTGCCAAACCGTTGTTTGCCAGACTCAGCAAACTCAAGAAAGAAAAGCTTTGGGAAGACCTCTTAACCGACCAGACAGCTAGCCTGCGTCATTCCTTGTTCGATCTCATGAGCCGGACGCATCGCGAGTATGAGGCCAGCAAACAGACGGCCGGCTGGTGTGATTTTAGCGACTTGCAGGACCGGGTGTATCACCTGCTCAGCCGGCATCAGGGCGTTCGGGAGCGCTATGGCAGTTTGTACTCGCACGTGCTGGTCGATGAGTATCAGGACACCAATCCGCTACAGCAGGCGATTTTAGAACTGCTGGAACAAGGCCGTCGAGAAACGAACACTGCGGGGTCCCTCTTCATGGTTGGTGACCGTCGCCAGTCGATCTATCGTTTTCGCGGCGCAGAGGTCAAAGGTTTTGATGCGGTGCAGGCGGCATTGGGAGAACGGGATTGCTATCTCGAGCTAAGGGACAATTTTCGTTCAACAGCAAGTCTCCATGCGCTGGTCAGCGATCTCAGCGCCACGCTGTTTGCAGAGCCCGTTCCAGAGACAAAAGAGGCCGTGCGGGCAGATTTCCCAGACTTGGAGATTCTGGTTCCTGCCTTCGAGGAGCGCCGTTCCATGACAGAGAGCGAAGCGCACCTCTTGGCACGCCGACTGCGCCAATTAGGTCCGGGCGTGTGGGGTGACACAGCGATCCTGTTGCAAACGCGCACTCATCTTGCTGTATTTGCGAAGGCGCTGCATTCCTCCGGTATTCCTTATGTGATGCACGAGGACAGCCGTTTTTGGAGCAGTCAGGAGGTTCAAGATCTTCTGCATGTGCTGCGCGTCCTCGCCGATCCCGAAGACGCGGTGGCTCTGCTTGGCTTCTTGCGTGGTCCGCTGATTCGCATGCCGGATGTGGAACTGTGGAAACTGGCGGGGGCTTCGGGGCTTGTGCAGGGTTTCTGGATGGTGCAGAGCGCGGCGCGGGCAGAGCTCGAACGCTGGAGAGTAGAACTGTCCACACAGCCGCTCACCGATTGGCTGCATCATCTGCTTTATGGTGAGCGGTTGGAAGCCAAAATCGGCGGGCGTTCGCTTGGTATCTTGGTACAGCTGGCAGAAGAAGGCGAAGAGCATGGCATTGTGACATTGGATGCACTGCTGGCTTGGTGGCGCGACCTGGAAGCCGCCGGGGAAAAAGTCTCGGGACGATCCCGGACACAAGAGCAAAACGCCGTCAAAATTATGACGATACATGCCGCCAAAGGGCTTGAGTTCCCCATCGTCTGCCTGCCGGATCTCACGCACCGTCAAAGCGCGATGATGAAACGCTTCCATCTCTGTGAACAGCAGGGACTGGCCATTCGGTCGGTGGCGAAACAGGGCGGACAAACTCTTGCTTATGCCGCCGCTGCACAGCGGGAAACGGCGGCGCTGGCTGAAGAGAAAAAACGCTTATTTTATGTCGGCGTTACGAGGGCGAAGGAGAAAGTGATTCTCTCGGGGGCAGCTTCTGCCTGTACGGAGAAACGTGCGCTCGAAGAGTGTTCGAACTGGTGGGACTGGCTGCCGTTCCTGTTTCCCGACCTGCAGGAAAAGGGGCTCTGCGACAGAGAAATCCTCGGGCGCGGATGGAAGGCACAGGTGTTAAACGATGCGTCCATCCCCGTTTTTGCCAAGGTTCGTGTGCAGGAAGCGGTGGAGTTGCTGACGGAATCAGATCAAGCAGAACGCCAGGAAGTGCCGCGTCTGTTGTTCCGCCCGTCCCAAAAGATCTGGCGTGTCACTGAGCTAACGGCACGTTTAACTGGCCAAGAGGAGAACGAGGCACCCCCGTGGATGTATCAACCACGCAGCCAGCGCGAACAGGGGTTGCGACCGCAGGAGTGGGGGCAGATCGTGCACGCGGTGTTTGAGCATTTGACACCTCATGATGATGAGCAGGCCATCCGTGCGCAGCGAATACCGGCTGCCTTGGCGCGGGCGGGATATGCGGACGCCGCCTTGACCGCCGAGGTCTGGGAGCGTATGCGCGAGGAGTTGGCGATGTACCGGCGAAGTGCACTGTTTCAAGAGATGAGCCGCGCTGTCCACCGCGAGCATGAGGTGCCCTTTTCCATGGAACTGGCGCCCGGCCTGCAAGTGAACGGCGTAATCGACGCGCTCTGGCTGCGCGACGACGGAAAAGCCACGATTGTGGATTACAAGACCCGGCGTTGTGAGACGGAACGCGAGGTGGAGCAGTTGATGGCGCAATACGGCACGCAGGTCCAGCTGTACGCTCTGGCCGTCGAGCGCTTGCTGGGCTGGGAGGTGGACCGTGTCGGTGTGTATATGACGGCAATGGGGCGGTTTGTGGAAGTGGGATATGGGAAGGAAGTGCGGGAGGAGTTGTTAAAAGGGGCGAGTTTGGTGGCGGAAAGAGAGCAGGAAGTGTGGGACCTCTCCTCGTAAGGGGGGAGGTTTTTTCTAATATGAAAGATTCTTTACCTACTAAAATTTTCATTGGTTTTGGGGAGGTTCATATTCATTAGATCATGTATTGTATATACTATAGGCACAAGAAAGAATAATTGATTACGAGGTTTGTCAATACAAGGAGGATTTTATGCTTCAAGATATAAAATTTTCGAAGTATCGTTTTGTCTTAGAGGCAGGAGAAAAGGGATTGGAACTTCCTCCATTTAAGTCTTCTGCGTTTCGTGGTGGTTTTGGACATGTATTCAAGCAACTTACTTGTGCATTCCCTGGTAAAGCATGCTCAGAGTGTTCAATTCAGAACACTTGTCCGTACATCTATATTTTCGAAACAAAGCCGCCGGTAGATTCTAAAAAATTGAGTAAGAATGAAAACGTGCCCAGACCCTACATCATTGCTACGGAATTTGAGGGGAAGCAATACTTTCGACCAGGAGAACTATTAAGCTTCGAATTGTTTATTTTTGGAGATGCACTGCCATACGTGCCATTTTTTGTTCATGCATTTGAAGTGCTTGGCAGTGTTGGTATTGGAAAGGAGCGAAGGCCTTACATTCTGCATCGTGTCGAAGTAATTGATGTACAAAGTGGGTCAGCGTTCTTAATCTATGATGCGAAGTCAAAACGCATTAGGCATAAAGAAGTTCTTGTAACAGGTAAAGAATTGTTAGAGAGATCCTCGAAAATAAGTGAAGACACAGTAACCGTTTCGTTTACTACGCCTTTACGTATCAAATGGAAAGGACATTATACAGCGACTCCTGAATTTCACCTTTTGATCCGAAACGTGGTGCGACGCGTTTCCACACTCCTTTATTTCCATCATGGAGGAAAAGACCTGCAACTTAATTATTCAGAGCTTTTCCAAAAAGCGGAGCAGATTGAAATGATCGATTCCCGTGTCAGATGGGTAGATTGGGAACGTTATTCGGCCAAGCAGGGAACCCGTATGGCTCTTGGAGGAATTTTAGGAGAAGCCACATATCGTGGGGATCTTAAAGAGTTCATTCCTTGGTTGCTTTTTGCAGAAGCGATTCGGATGGGGAAGTCCACTGCATTTGGACTAGGAGCTACGCACCTTACATGGGGTGCGTAGGATCGAATATAGGCAGCTTTCTGAGAATATAATAATCACATGTTACTGAGGGAGGAGGGTAGTCGATCATGCTGATTCGGAAAGTTTTTCGATTAATTGTGTTCGGGTTGTTCACGCTCCATATTGAAAGAGTGGAAGTCCAGCATTAGGGACGGGCGGGAGGGGATATTTCTCTCCCGTCCTTTTGACACGTTGTAGTGGACTGAAAACAGTAACATGTCATTGAATTTTGACCCGCTAATAGGGGATTGAGGATGGCGAACGTTAACAAAATGTGGTATATAAGTATTAGTTCAAGAGTGTAAGGAGGCTAAACAGTGTTCGATTCCTTTCAAAATGCTTGTCGAGACGTAATGAAGTCGAGAGGATGGCAGTACCTGCTTGGAAAAGACAAGGAATACAAACAGTCACTTCTTGACCACAGCATGGCCTTGGTGAATCTCGGGCAGGTTCTGCTTCTGCACGGAATTATCACAGCAAGTGAGGAACAGACTCAAGCCCTCCTTTTAGCTCTTGCCGTTCATGATGCGGGTAAAGAACACGCCGCTTTTCAAACCTATATGACGGATGGTGGGAAATCCCCAGGTCATATTGATGTAGATCTCTCCAGAGAAGTTGCTCTTCAGATCAGTGAAAAGATGGAATGGAATCTTCCATCCACTGTCCTTGACGCAGCAGTATCTCTTCATATGAAGGCCTCTGACCGGAACGGGGACAACCTGTTCGAGGTGCTTATGGGTCACTCCGACACGGAGTGGAGGAAGATCGCCCAATGGGTGCAAGATATCGATCGAATTGCATCCGCAAAAACGCCACAAGCAGCCAAAGAGGTGTGGAACCGATCACAGTCTTTGTCTAAACTCCGCAAGGCCGCGCATCATTCCATACGTCTGCGCGGAGTAAGTTCCGTTTATGTACATAACGCGCTTCGCAACGCATTCCAAGAGGCAGGTTGGTCTGTTCTGATGTATTATCCGTTTGGCAACTTATATGTCGCAAGAGAACCAGATGCGCAACTGCCGGACCTGCCCGCCATTAAGGGGCAGCTCAAACATCAACTGGAACAGGTTATGGCGCAGGGAACAAAAGACAAAGTAAAACTGATGCATGGCAGTATCATTGCCACCTACTTTGTGAAACCAGATTTGTTTACGCTTGATGATTTGTCTCCTTTATTGGCTGAGGCAGAGATGCGTATTAACGAGCAGCCGGCGTCAAACGTTTCCACGGAGACGATACTGTCTTACTGGAACGTGCGGTCGATCCTATCTGAGACCGGCGATTCAAAGTTAGCCAAAAAAGCCGCTCAAAAGGATCCCAGAAAATTAGCAAATGCAATTCCGGAAGCGTATCATCCCAAACTCATTTTTGATGCATCTGACATTACAGACTCCGACCGCATCCGTTTGGCACAGCGTTTAGGGGAAGCTCGTAAGGAAATGGCGATCTTCAAGATGTTTAAAAATGTCATGTCCGCAATCCTGGAAGATAAGCTGTCTGCATTAGAACACAGCTATGATGAAGTATTTGGCAGTGGGGCATATGCATCCTTGCAAACGACGGCCACGTTGATGCCTGCGTTAGATATGGCGTTTGCGGTTGATTACTTTTGGGAACTGAATGCTGAAAAGTACGGTTTTCAGGGAAAGATGGGTCACCTGGAAAAGAAACAACGCCGGCATAAATTGATCAACATCTTGACTGATCTTGCCGGAAAAGTGTTTGCAGAACTCAAAATTGAGCGAACTGTGGAATCCCTTGTTCGTTCTATGAGCGAGCAATTCATAGAGGACATCGACTATCCGGTATTTTCATCAAAGGATATCGTCCAGTTGGCTAAGGAGCAATTGCAAGCAGCGATCGTGGCAAAAACCAATGTCAATTCTAGCAAAGCTGTACCTCACCTTTGCCCTTTGTGCAACAACGAGTTTAAAGAAGGCGTGCTTGCGATCTCTGATTTTGTAAACAAAGCGACCGCCTTTTCGAATCGCATCAGCGCTTACAATGCGAGCAAGTTTCAAATTTGTCGCTCATGCTACTATGAGCGATTGCTGCAGCAACTGCTGCTTGGAGGGAGACCGGGTGAATTCCTTTGCGTTATCCCGACGGGTCAGGTGCCTTTCACTTTTGATGAAAGGCTAGAGGAGAAAATTCAGAGTTTCGAACGAAGTGTGTGGAACTTTACAGAAGGGAAAGGCGCTGTAACCCACGCTTTGTCTCTGACATTCGAAAGCATGCTTGCTCGAAATTTGGATAACCACGGGGAATTGTTTGGGAGCGAGTCCTTTGCAGATCTCTTTGTTTACACAAAGTCAAAAGATCGCTTAAAGGAAGAGCGAAAGAACCTGTTGAGTATATTGACGGATCTGTGTGGTGATGATTTAGAACTCGGCAATGCCTTTGCAAACGCCTCCTACTCATCATTTGATGAACTGCTTGATGCCTTGCTCGATGGAAAGCATGTGGACGAGCCGTCTTTTGAAGAGGTAAGGCTTGCCGTCCGAACTTCATCACCGATCAAGGCGATTTATCAAACTCCGAACTTCATTCTTTTCCCGACCATTCCTCCGATGAGCCGGGATTCGGCACTGAAAAATGATGGGGACGGAGAGGCGAAGTATGCGTACAAGCAGTTGTTCCTCGCTACACTTTTTGCAGAATATCTTGGGATGTCGGTCGCAGTCCTGAATGATTTGGAATCTGTGCATCTCTTGGTAGAAGGTATGAGCGGAAGTGTATATGTGCCTGACCATCCGCGAGTTCGTAAGGAGATTATTGAGGCGAGAAAACAGAGCCCGGGTTCCTCCGCTTCTTGGCTGCTTGAGCACGAAGCGCTGACATGGCGCCGTGCCATTCAAGGTGCGATTTTGTTGAAAGAAGCGGTGGGTTTTCCAGAACGAGACGACATTCCAAGAATCCTTGCATTCACTTATCCGGGACAGTTGCTTAGACGCATCGAAGCCAAACAAGGGAATAAGCACGTCGTATCCCTCTTTGAATGGGAACAGATCCAAAAAATACAGGAGGTATTAGCATGATTCGAGCGCTGATTGTTGTCAAACGAAAACAAGGTAGCGATCCAACCAAAGATGCTCGTTTACAGGAAGCAGCTGAGGCATTTGCCCGCTATTTGCACTCTTTCCGTACTGAAAAGTCGAAGGAATCAAAGCATGGCAAGATGGGGCCGATCGGTAAGCTGTTGTCCCGTATGCGTTCAGGAAAAAGAGGCGACCAGGTATTAGGGGAAGCGATTCGCATTCATGAAATGACTGCTAAGCCCTTTGAAGGACAGAAGTCTACCTCGATCACGGTGGAGCAATTCAATTCGTTAAAAGAAGGTGTCTTCAAACTTACCGAAGTATTGGATGATCCTAATACTTCTCCGGCCGACCACAAGCGTATTTTGGAAACTGTTGATGCTGTGATCTACTTCCGATTGGAAAAAGCACGTAAAGAAAATCTGGTCAAAGGGCTGGAACGTTTCCGTGCCTATTTGCAGACGAAGTATGATACTCCGGAAGAGTTGGCGGAAGCATGGGACGATACTTCGGTGACGTGGGAAAAGATTCCTTTCCCTACTTCTAAGTATGATAAAAATCCAAAGATCAAAGCTGAAATTGCCGAGTACCTTGCAAAATTAAAAGAGGTACTTCTTGAAGAGGACATGGATGAGGAGGATACACAAGCATGAAGATTCCGAACGCATTTGAGCTGTTGAAAAACTATTTTGTGGAACAACCGAAAGCAATCACCGGTCTGAAGACCATTCAGATTTATCTCTATCGGGAAGTGCTGGATTATACCGTTCTCCGTACCGAGGAAGACCGGGAAATCAATACGATTGTTACACCGGCTATGATTGGGTTGGGGGAAGTCAAAACTCGTGTTGCTTTCTTGGGCAGCAAGCAAAAGGCTGTAGAATCGCGCCAATTGGAGAGATTGCTGAGGACTTCGGCTGAAGATGCCGGATATAAGATCGAGGAGTGCTACCTGAAGGATCATCTCTGCCTTGAATGCCCACGGTGCGGTCTTTTCGGGGGAACGAATGCTTCTTCCTCCAAAAAAACGAAATCGAATATCAAGCACCGGATCGCCTACTCTACTGCGTTCTCGCTTGATTCCGTAGACGACCTCCGCGAAGCGATCACTTTTAACGGTATCAGTGACCAGTCACAAACAACAGGCCAAACACTGGGGGAACGTGTTGCCGTAAAACCGGGGACGTTTTTTCCTTCCATTGTTACCTTGACCGGTGTTACTTGGCTAGAAGTTGTACTGGTATTGAAAACACTTCTTTCTTCTCATAAATATGGAGCGGAAAGCCGGATCGGCGGCGATATTCGGAACCATGTTGTGGGGATCGCTGCTGGTTGGGAGGAAGTGATGACACCACTTGAGTTCACACTCGAAATGCAGGCTGCGGATGAAATGAATGAAGGTTATGTGGAGCGGATCATCCAAAGATATGCTGAAGGCGCAGGAAACCCGGAAAAAATTCGTGTCTTGAACTCGGAAGAACTCTCGCAAGTGTTGGAAACTGCACGGAAACAACCTTTGGATCGAGAGTTTCTCACGGCAGCGTTTGACCACATCAAACAGATGCGTAAGGAGCAGGAATCGAAATGAGTACTGGCGTTTCGACGCAGGCTCATTTTCGCGACCCGCAAATGCGTATCTTTCATGTGAAGCTGATCCCGCATGATATCCTGTGGTTTGCTTCGTTCGATGCCGGTGCGGTCACTGTCACCGAACCGGCGATTCACAACTACGCTTTATCCTATGCGGTCAGCAGGTATGAGCGAGCGGTATCATTTTCGGATCAACCGACATACGAGTTGGACTTGGAACAGATGGACTGGTACGCAACTCCTGCCAAAGCGAAGAGATTCGCAAGGTTGAAGTTTACTTGGAATGCCATCGACACGATGACGCAAACCACGGAAACACCAAACTTTGAAAAAACCAATTCCCCCAAAATGGGCACTCGACATGTATTAGCTCCTGCTCCGGCTACAGAGTTTGAGTTTTATCTGTTCAGCCGAAAAGGGGAGATTCCACCGCGAATGATCCGGCTTGGCAAGAAAAGAGCTCCTTGCGTTTTGAAATGGGAGGAAGTAAAACACCAAGGGCCAGTCAAAGTCGAACTGGCTCGTCCCACTCATTTGGTCAATCCTTTGGATGTAGTTGGTGAGTTCGAGCAGTATCGCATGGTTTCCATACCGCCTTCTTTCTTGGCGGACGATGCTTACATTCGTCAGGGTTTGGTTGTGCGTGGAAGTGGACATGAAGTTGTGGTTCCTCGTCGATTGCTGGATTGGGACGGTGAAAAATGAGAGTCGAAGGGTATCAACTCGCTCTTGTAGAGAGCAGCACATACGACCAGTTCGCTACGGGTCGAAAACCTTATGCCCATCAAGCTCGAGTGCTTGAAGAATGGGACAATGAAGCGTGCTTTTTCATAACAACTCGTACTGGATCAGGGAAAACGGCCACTGCCGCTTTCCCTGTATTTGCAAAAGGCGAATCTGCTGTGTTTGTCTATCCCACAAACGCCCTGCTTGAAGATCAAGTACAGAGCCTGCAAGGGATTGGCAGCAGTCTTGGGAAAAAGGTTTTGGTTCTGGATGGAAGCGCTCCTTATGATTCTGTAAGTCTGCAAGAGTCAGACACGTTGATTCTTGTGCTCAATGGAGATACCCTGGATCATTTTCAGTATGTAAATAAGGATGTTCCGCTCAAAACCAAGGGTGAGGCAATTGTTCATTTGCTTGCGATCGATAAGCCAAAGATCATTGTCACGAACCCGGATGTTCTGTTCCTACTGAGCGGGATGAAATATTCAAATTCGGCAAAGTCAATCGGCTACTTACAAAGCTTCGTGTTTACAACTCTTGTTGTGGATGAGTTTCATTTGTACAGCGGACTTGAATTGTCGCATTTGTTGTTTCTGATCCATTACCTGCGGAGTCTGAATGTTTTCCAACGACTCCTGTTTCTTTCAGCAACTCCGAGTGAAAAAACCTCAGGATATGTAGAAAAACTCTTTAATCCAACTCTGGTTACAGCAGACCCCGGTCGTTACAAGGTGCAGGGCTACCGAGAAGTTATGCATCCATTAGATCTGCAAGCGGTGCTTACGGAGGATATCGTTGTTTCCGTCATGGCCGAAGTTAAAAAAAGGCTTAATGAGCTGCGCCAACAACCTCTCTCCTCGGAAGAAGACCCAGTGCCCTTGGTGATCATTGTAAATTCGGTCATACAGGCGATGCGAATAGAGGAAGAGTTAGTTAACTTGGAGATTTCCATCGAAGAGATAGCTTCCTATCGGGGATTGATAAATTCCAAGGAGCGCTCGTTGATGGGCAAGAGAATCGTAGTGGGGACATCCGCGATTGAGGTAGGTGTAGACTTTGATTGCTCCACTCTGTTTTTTGAAGCGTCCAACGCATCGTCCTTCCTTCAGCGCATAGGTCGTGCAGGACGGCACCGATTTGGTAAGGTATTGCTTTTTGCTGACCATCGTATCAGTCAATCACTCACAGAGTTACCCAATGAGATTGGACGCTCAGAGTTGGAAAATTGGGTTCGACGGTCTTATGTGTTAGCTGATGACATGGCTTGGTTTGTGGTGAGCAAGGAAGGACTCTTGAGCGCCTACTGTTTGATTGAAAGAGGAAACCGTGAACTTGAGGCAACCTGGAATTTGACAGAGGAACAACAGGAGTCTGCCAAGCAGAAGCTGTTGGAGATATTCCAAGTATATTTAGGATGTCTGTCTGACTGGATGAATAAGGCTGACTTCATACAGCTCGGGAGGCAATTTTCAAAGCAGATTGGACCTTGGGTAGAAGTGCTCATCAATTCACCTTCTTTTCGAAGTGGTAACTACAGTGTTTGGGTAAACAGTTCACGTGAGCTTTGGTTAGGCAGATCACCGAGGGCAGGTGAATTTACGGCAGATTTAAAGCGGGTTCTGGAACAGGGAGTAGGACTAGAGTTTTACCAAGTGACTTCAAAGAAAAAGAAAGGCCATTTTTCTGCGAAGGTCCAGACATTTGGTAAAAAGAAAAAGACTGAAGTGCGGATTCAGCTTACTGAGAACCGCAAAATGGCAGAAGTTGATCCCTTCGACCTAACATTTGTGAATGAGGAAGGCACTGTGGTCTCTCATCCGTATCTAAAAGGAATTCCGATGATCTATATAACGGTACCGAAGCGTGACGTACTGCATGTTTTAGATTGGCGGATCGAAACTTGGGATGTGGCCGGGAAGGACGAAATCGCAGCCTTTGGCGGTCATGCACTCTTGTTGAGCGCTCTTTTTTTTCTGACGAATCGTAATAGAAACATGCCGATTTCTCATTTGTGAAATAAATCAATGAGAGCGATTCCTTTTTTACAAAAGTATATGTTATATTTATAGTGAGAGGTGTAAGGGAGGAGTCGCCAATTGAATAATGTTATGACAGAAACGATAGGGGAAAAAATCAGAAGACTCCGTCTGGAGCGAGGCATGAGCCAAGGCGACTTGGCGGATGGCTTTGTCACTGTTTCGATGATTAGCCAACTGGAGCGCGGGAAGAATACAGCATCGATTGAACTGCTTCATCATATTGCACGAAAATTGCAAGTTCATCTGCATGAATTGGTGCGTAATGAACTGGATCAGATGGAACTGTACAACCGGCACAAGTTAGCAAAGATTTATTTAGACCTTCAGCAACCAGATTTGGCTGAGCCTATGCTTGATTTTCTGAGAGAGCAGGCGGAACTTTCGCATGCGGATCAGTTGGACATTTCAATCGACTTTTCTGAATGTTACAATCAGCAAGGCAGGTACGATCTCACCCTCGAGCTTTTATCACCGATTGTTGCGGAGTTGGAAAATCATCTGTTTGACGATGTGCATGTTATGGCCAAGATTCGCAAGCAGCTTGGAAATGCACGGTTTATGATGAACGACTTTACGCAGGCGTATTATAACTATCAGAAAGCATACGATTTGGTAGAGCGGTTTACGGAGCACGATGAGCAGGCCGCTTACATTTCGTTTAACTTGGGGCATACGTTGCGTAAGCTTGGACAGCACCAGTTGGCGATTTTTTATTTGGAGCGTGCACAGCGTTATTTTCAAAATAGGCAGGATGTCAGGCGCGTAGCAGACACGCTTTTTGCTAACGGGCAGATCTATTTCGAGGCCTCAGATCAGAAACGTGCCGCGGAGCTGTTCGAACAGGCACACGTTTTATACACGGGGTTGAACATGATCTCGTGGGCTGTAAAGGTTCAGCATAATGTGGCGGCTTTGTTGGCTTTGAAAGAGGACAAGGATGCCGCGATTGTAGAGTTGAAGAAATGTGCAGAGTTTTATTTGCGGGAGAGGGATCACAAGAATTATTTGCTTGTGCTCTCGAAGTTGGCTGAACTGTATGTAGGGTTTCTTCCTGAAGAAGCCGAGAATCATCTAAAGCTGGCGAAGGAGATAGTGGTTCAACATTCTTTAGAAGAAACTGAAGAGTGTGCCGCATACCTTCGGGTTTGTTCAAAACACTTTCTAAACTGTCAGAGAAATATTGAAAGTGTTCGTACCTCATTAAACTCAGCGGAACTGTATGCTAAAATGGGTATAATTGCTGAGCAAGTGGAATCCTTGGAAGTTGCTGTAGATGCTTACCGTGGATTAGGAGAACTTGATGCTGCACTCGACTTGGAAAGAAAGCGCGTTGTATTACTTGGAAAAATGTATCGAAGGGAGGGAGTAAAGTGAAAAAATTGATGCTGACACTTTGTTTACTGTTGTCTATCTCATTGGGACTTGGTTTGAGTGTAGATGTAAGCAATCAGGCTGAGACATTGCCTGGTCCGGGACCGATGGTAATTGCTGATATGGGTTGATGTCGTTATGCAATAAAGCGAATGGTGTTAAACCATTCATTGTTACCCCAAAACGGATAGCCTATTCGGGAATGGGAATAATAAGGGTAATGGAAAGAGGTTTCGAGGATTGAGGCACTTTTTCTGCAAAATCACGATCCTCGAAAAAGAAGGGGAAATACACCAGCTCTGAAGCCTGTGGAAGCCGCATCAGGGCTAGGTTTTTAACCGGACAAAAAAGTCGGTACCAATGAGAGACCCGAGTTGAAGGGGACTGCAAGCATAGCACCAGAACAGCGAGCAAGATTGTAACGAATAGTACCAATGAGAGACCCGAGTTGAAGGGGACTGCAAGAGATCAGACATTTCGCCTTTCCACCAATCTACCAATACTGTACCAATGAGAGACCCGAGTTGAAGGGGACTGCAAGTGACGACCAAACGCTAGTTGTGGCCGTGCAGAACGAGTACCAATGAGAGACCCGAGTTGAAGGGGACTGCAAGGCAAATACATGGCAGGAGGAGGAGTGGCTGTACTATGGTACCAATGAGAGACCCGAGTTGAAGGGGACTGCAAGGGATGGAGTGGTACAGCTGGGTACCAAGGATCATGGGTACCAATGAGAGACCCGAGTTGAAGGGGACTGCAAGTCAAATGGTTGTTCACACAGCGGGCACATACCGCCCGGTACCAATGAGAGACCCGAGTTGAAGGGGACTGCAAGCTCTATTCTTGGACGTGTGAGTCGATCGGTTCCGGCGTACCAATGAGAGACCCGAGTTGAAGGGGACTGCAAGAGGCAGACCGATTGACGAACTGCAGACGCTCTTTCATGTACCAATGAGAGACCCGAGTTGAAGGGGACTGCAAGACGTCGCGACGATCTGCGGAACGCACGGCCAAGCGGTGTACCAATGAGAGACCCGAGTTGAAGGGGACTGCAAGAAAAATCCTCTAGTTTGACTTCTTTGCCGGATATGCTGTACCAATGAGAGACCCGAGTTGAAGGGGACTGCAAGGAGGGTATCTTGACCAACACTAACATCGGTGAAGTTTGTACCAATGAGAGACCCGAGTTGAAGGGGACTGCAAGTGAGAACATCCCGAGAACAATGACTATACTTTTGTGAGTACCAATGAGAGACCCGAGTTGAAGGGGACTGCAAGAGGAACGTTCGTTGCTCCGGGGTCAGGTTGCCCTTTGGTACCAATGAGAGACCCGAGTTGAAGGGGACTGCAAGTCGGCTTCTCAGTCCACAGGCCGAGGTGCTTGCCGAGGTACCAATGAGAGACCCGAGTTGAAGGGGACTGCAAGGGAAGTCAAAAACCGGCTATCCTTCTGCCACCGGGACGTACCAATGAGAGACCCGAGTTGAAGGGGACTGCAAGTCCTATGGAGACGGCGGCAGGATCTCGCTGACGGCGCTCGTACCAATGAGAGACCCGAGTTGAAGGGGACTGCAAGTTTTGGTACTCCGAGTAGCCGAACCGACTCTCTTTCGTACCAATGAGAGACCCGAGTTGAAGGGGACTGCAAGACCATTGCTCCAATGTGTCCGGGTTGATGAGTGTTTGAGTACCAATGAGAGACCCGAGTTGAAGGGGACTGCAAGAAGTTAAGCGCATTCGGACTTACGCAGATCGGGCGTTGTACCAATGAGAGACCCGAGTTGAAGGGGACTGCAAGTACTGGTACTGGCAGCAACAAGCAGCGGAGAACTATGGTACCAATGAGAGACCCGAGTTGAAGGGGACTGCAAGTGTACGTACGCCACGATATGTAGATGCGGATGATACAGTACCAATGAGAGACCCGAGTTGAAGGGGACTGCAAGTCGGCTTTAGGAAACTCCAAACGTCCATAACCAGCGCGTACCAATGAGAGACCCGAGTTGAAGGGGACTGCAAGTCGGCTTTAGGAAACTCCAAACGTCCATAACCAGCGCGTACCAATGAGAGACCCGAGTTGAAGGGGACTGCAAGATCGGCTCGCCTTCGCCCGAACGTCGTCATCGCCTTCGTACCAATGAGAGACCCGAGTTGAAGGGGACTGCAAGTAGGGGACTGGCACCGGCGGGCCTTGGGGAACGGGCGGTACCAATGAGAGACCCGAGTTGAAGGGGACTGCAAGCATGGATACCGGCCATGTTTTCCGGAGTGTTCGACGTTCGTACCAATGAGAGACCCGAGTTGAAGGGGACTGCAAGATTCCCAGCTGTAGTGCTGCAGCACTGCTCCATCACGTACCAATGAGAGACCCGAGTTGAAGGGGACTGCAAGAAAAGAACCCGTTGCTTTACAGCTTTGCGCTCCGGGAGGTACCAATGAGAGACCCGAGTTGAAGGGGACTGCAAGAGTTTCATCGGCTGCACCTGACAGAGTTTTTTCCGTCGTACCAATGAGAGACCCGAGTTGAAGGGGACTGCAAGCCAAATGCGATTCAATGGCGTTCCAAAACGCAGACGAGTACCAATGAGAGACCCGAGTTGAAGGGGACTGCAAGTGACTACAAACTTTACTGAAACACTCGACAAACGAAGTACCAATGAGAGACCCGAGTTGAAGGGGACTGCAAGACGTTTGTTCTCACCTGGATCTCGGAGATGCCCAGGAGTACCAATGAGAGACCCGAGTTGAAGGGGACTGCAAGGACTTTGAGAGCAAACAAGGTACACCGGACTCATTAGGTACCAATGAGAGACCCGAGTTGAAGGGGACTGCAAGGAGGGGTCAAGATCGGTAAGACATACCGGCAAAGACTTCGTACCAATGAGAGACCCGAGTTGAAGGGGACTGCAAGAACGATTCATGGTGATATCACCTCCTTCCGTTGATAGTACCAATGAGAGACCCGAGTTGAAGGGGACTGCAAGGTCAAAGTCCTCACTCTCGCCTAGCATTCCCGCAAGAGTACCAATGAGAGACCCGAGTTGAAGGGGACTGCAAGGATTTTTGAAGCAGGGTCGGTTCTTTCTTTTCGCGTTGTACCAATGAGAGACCCGAGTTGAAGGGGACTGCAAGTGAGCCACCTTTGTAGACCAGGCGGTAATTGCTGGATGTACCAATGAGAGACCCGAGTTGAAGGGGACTGCAAGGGACGTAGGTGATAAGAGCGTTGCACAAACGGTAACAGTACCAATGAGAGACCCGAGTTGAAGGGGACTGCAAGACACGCAGCTTTAAAACTTCGACCAGGATAGCCCAAAGTACCAATGAGAGACCCGAGTTGAAGGGGACTGCAAGGATGGGGTTGAAACGCTACTGGTAAACGATGCACTGGGTACCAATGAGAGACCCGAGTTGAAGGGGACTGCAAGGACCGGCCCGGTCAGCAGAGCGAACGCACCGCTCACCGTACCAATGAGAGACCCGAGTTGAAGGGGACTGCAAGACGGTGTAAGTGAAACCGCGAGCGGGATCTCGATGCCGTACCAATGAGAGACCCGAGTTGAAGGGGACTGCAAGCTGTAAACGTCGATCATTACATTGCAATCGTGAAAGAGGTACCAATGAGAGACCCGAGTTGAAGGGGACTGCAAGAGTCACTCCATTGCCGTCAAGATCCTTGTAAGTAACAGTACCAATGAGAGACCCGAGTTGAAGGGGACTGCAAGCGAGTGGCCCGCCGCCGATGATCAACGTCACGGCCCGTACCAATGAGAGACCCGAGTTGAAGGGGACTGCAAGAGCGCAACTTCGACTCGACTGACAGCGTCAGCCTCGAGTACCAATGAGAGACCCGAGTTGAAGGGGACTGCAAGCTGCAAGTCGATTCTTGGCGATTCAACGACCTCGGGGGGTACCAATGAGAGACCCGAGTTGAAGGGGACTGCAAGCAAGGAAGCCACCGCCATCTGCCGTTACACCTTTGAAGTACCAATGAGAGACCCGAGTTGAAGGGGACTGCAAGAGGGAGCGGTCGGCACGTCTGCCGTTGCCATCTCGCCGTACCAATGAGAGACCCGAGTTGAAGGGGACTGCAAGCCTTCGACAAAATATGAGCTCCTTCTATCCTAGCATAGTACCAATGAGAGACCCGAGTTGAAGGGGACTGCAAGATTAGCGCACCCGAGAAGGTACATCCGCGCTGGATCGTACCAATGAGAGACCCGAGTTGAAGGGGACTGCAAGCGCAATCGTCGCAGACATCATCATACGTGCTGATCTCCGGTACCAATGAGAGACCCGAGTTGAAGGGGACTGCAAGTAAAAATCTCAAACGCCTGGTCGAGCGGCACGTCCTGTACCAATGAGAGACCCGAGTTGAAGGGGACTGCAAGTAAGATTTACTTTGTCCAGTTCATTCCGCCCGCGTTTGGTACCAATGAGAGACCCGAGTTGAAGGGGACTGCAAGGGTGTCGCAAACTCACCCGTTTCATGTGTTACGTCCGTACCAATGAGAGACCCGAGTTGAAGGGGACTGCAAGGAACAAACGCAAGAGAGAGCCATATTTGATCCTTGTGTGTACCAATGAGAGACCCGAGTTGAAGGGGACTGCAAGTCATCGAGATTGCGAGATGCGGCGTCGTGTTTTCGTCGTACCAATGAGAGACCCGAGTTGAAGGGGACTGCAAGAGTATCAAGAGCGCTTCACGCTGCAAAACGAAATCTGTACCAATGAGAGACCCGAGTTGAAGGGGACTGCAAGTTTCAGGTGCGCCGCGTCCGCCATATACGCCCGAATCGTACCAATGAGAGACCCGAGTTGAAGGGGACTGCAAGGGACTTGCGCGAGATCAAGGCAGTTGTTCTTAAAAAAGTACCAATGAGAGACCCGAGTTGAAGGGGACTGCAAGGATAATGCATTTCCCACCGGTCGAGGTACGCATATTCGTACCAATGAGAGACCCGAGTTGAAGGGGACTGCAAGAAGTCGAAGAGAACGAACGCCTCACGGTAGAACTCGCTGTACCAATGAGAGACCCGAGTTGAAGGGGACTGCAAGTCGTAACCTGCCGCAACCGCAGGCGCAATCCGACGCGTACCAATGAGAGACCCGAGTTGAAGGGGACTGCAAGTGTACGGGAATAGGTTGGTTAGAAAACACAACTAGTAGTACCAATGAGAGACCCGAGTTGAAGGGGACTGCAAGCGGCAAAAATTATCACCTTTGCGGAAGCTCTTAGCCGTACCAATGAGAGACCCGAGTTGAAGGGGACTGCAAGACTTGCTTTACTCCTTCTGGAAGGCCGCGACCAATGCGTACCAATGAGAGACCCGAGTTGAAGGGGACTGCAAGGCTTCAAGAGCTCTCGGAAATACGTGGTGTAGGTGCTGTACCAATGAGAGACCCGAGTTGAAGGGGACTGCAAGGCTTACTTCGGCCTTGAACTCGTCGTATGCGGCTTCGTACCAATGAGAGACCCGAGTTGAAGGGGACTGCAAGCCTTTGCTGTGAGATTTAGAATGCTTTCGGCGGTAGCAGTACCAATGAGAGACCCGAGTTGAAGGGGACTGCAAGGGCTCGTAGAAGTCGACGTGCATCTGCCATGCAAGCAGTACCAATGAGAGACCCGAGTTGAAGGGGACTGCAAGTTCAGTCCGTTGTTGGCGAATAAACCAAGGGCGTTCGTACCAATGAGAGACCCGAGTTGAAGGGGACTGCAAGCGGCAAAACGCAATCGCGTATACTGCCGCGGGCCGGAAGTACCAATGAGAGACCCGAGTTGAAGGGGACTGCAAGGGGTGCAGGTACGGATTGAGACAGTGGATGCCGAAACGTACCAATGAGAGACCCGAGTTGAAGGGGACTGCAAGCAAAAGTAGATTCGCGGTGGAAGACCTCTTATACAGGCGTACCAATGAGAGACCCGAGTTGAAGGGGACTGCAAGTGCTGTACATTTTTCTCTTCGATATACAAATGTCCGGTACCAATGAGAGACCCGAGTTGAAGGGGACTGCAAGCTTTAATTCACTGCTCTAAAACAGTGATGGTCATTCTTGTACCAATGAGAGACCCGAGTTGAAGGGGACTGCAAGTCATGGATACAACGAAACTTTCGGAGGTCAATCTGGCGGTACCAATGAGAGACCCGAGTTGAAGGGGACTGCAAGTCGTACCCCTTTGGGCTGCGATATACACCAATGACCGTACCAATGAGAGACCCGAGTTGAAGGGGACTGCAAGCCAATAAAACCGCTGATATCATCAGCCACCGCACTTCGTACCAATGAGAGACCCGAGTTGAAGGGGACTGCAAGTTCGATGAATTGCAACAGTTCGTCAAAACGCATGTGCGTACCAATGAGAGACCCGAGTTGAAGGGGACTGCAAGCATGTATAACTGCTGCCGGATTGATACCAATTCATTGCGTACCAATGAGAGACCCGAGTTGAAGGGGACTGCAAGTGATTTCATCCATGCTGTCCTTGACGACGATACAATGTACCAATGAGAGACCCGAGTTGAAGGGGACTGCAAGAGGAACTTCGCGGAGTGGCGCGACAGGAAACGATAGAGTACCAATGAGAGACCCGAGTTGAAGGGGACTGCAAGAGAATCGGATATTCCGCCCCTTCCGGTATTTCGCAACGTACCAATGAGAGACCCGAGTTGAAGGGGACTGCAAGTTGCGGTTCATGATTGGCAGAAAAACCTCGCCATCGCGCGTACCAATGAGAGACCCGAGTTGAAGGGGACTGCAAGACATTCGGATAAAAATGCTGCTCGTCGTGTTGCTGGTAGTACCATTGAGAGACCCGAGTAGAAGGGGACTGAAAGCGCCTCGAGGAGGCCGGGGCAACGGCCGCTGTCAACCGTCACATTGAGAGACCCGAGTTAAAGGGGACTGAATGCGGGCAAGAGGTTTGCTGCGCTTTGATTTAACGCAATCGTATCCATTTTGCTAGAGACCCGTGTAGAAGGGGACTGCAAGTGATATTATGGAAGTAAGGGAAAACAGTTAGTCACTCGTTACATTGGAATGCTTGTGTACAGGGGACTGAAAGCGGAAATAAAACTTATGCCGGAGCATTTGTCATGTATCATCAAGGATCCATATCGAGAGACTTCGGAAAGTTAATCTAGAATTCTACAACAGTTCGACGTTAGGACAAGGAGGGAAGTGCCTTGAAAATAAGGAAAGTTTCGATAAGCAATTTCAAAGGAATCGAACAGTTAGAAGTTCCTTTTGTGAATGAATATGAGGAAATACGAAAAGTGACTACCATTTTTGGTGATAACGGTTCGGGCAAAACCACTGTGTTGCAAGCGATTGCTCTCGTTATCTCCATGGCAACAAGAAAAACATGGAGCGCCGACCAATTTCAATGGCACGGATTTTTGCCTGGTCGGATGAGTTCGCTTGGGAAAACGAAAATCGTTGTCGAGATTGAGTTTGACGATCGTGAGATTGAATCGGTACATAAATTGTTTAGCATCTGGCGGCAGGGCCTCCCGGACGAGGAAAAAAGAAGACTTGTTGAACCTGGCCACGAGAAAAGGGTCACCTTGGTTTATGAAGATGGTGATGTAAGGGCTGAGGAAGGTTTGAGTGCAAAAATGCAGTTCCTTGGTCGCTGCTACATCAAATCATTACTCTCACGCGACCCGCATTTCCGTGATTTGTTCCATGGGGTAGGAGATGTATTTTGGTTTGATCAATACAGGAACCTTGCCAGTGGCTCTCAAACTGCGAAGGACGCACAAACAACAAGTTGGGCAGCAGGAGCAGGCGCTCTGCGGATGTATCTTGTGGGATGGTGGTTCCACAGGTCTGTATTAGGGAACAAAGCAAAGCTTGACTATATTGAGTGGCTGGAAGGCCAATTTTCGAAAATCTTCTCAGGAACCCGGTTTGAAGGTCCGGAAGCGATGCACGAGCTTGCTTCCGACTTAGAAGATTACTACTTTTTGTTAAGTCGACAAAACAAAAAATATGATGTGAGCGAAATGTCTTCTGGTGAACAGGCGATATTCTGTGTACTTTATGAGTTCATTCGCCAACAGATCGCACATTCGATCGTTTTGATCGATGAATTGGAACTGCATTTGCATCCGCCGGAGCAGCAGGCGCTCTTCCTGGCATTGAATAAAATGGGGGACGACTGTCAATACATCATCACAAGCCATTCTACCTACCTTCAGAATCTGATTCCGGATGAAGATATGTATCGGATACAGGGAGGTAAATTATGCCTGTAAACCAGCTCTATGTCATCCAAGGTCGGCAACATTGAGAGACCCGAGTAGAGGGACCGAATTGACCTGAATTAAACAAGAGCCCTTTTCCTCAAGACCGAAAAGGGCTCTTGTTTTTGCTTTAATCGAAGAATTTGACGAAGAGAGTTACAATCAGGCCAAACAGTAGGATTTCGATGAATGCTTTCAGTACCCAGCCCTTTTGTCTCTCGCGCTGGAAAAACAGTCGTAACAGGACAAAAATGATGTAAGAACCAATCAGGATTTTCAGATCGCTCATAACGAATCCTTTCCCTTCTTACTTGCTAGTAAACGGTCCAAGTTGTGACTTTTACACTTTGATCGGGGACTAGCTGTTACAGCCGATACTAAATGACCAAAAGCTGACGCTATTGCCTGTCCAAAAATTGACGGATATAATGACCACGTACACATTCAAAAAGGAAAAAGACGACTCTGTATGATGTGCCGCTGCTCTAACAGTTGCACCAGAGTCGTCCCCAAAAAATCACATGATCAGTTTATCAAATTATTGGCTCGATGAAAATAGAGAACGTGGTGTTTTTCGTTAGGAGTGCAGAGCAGCATATCTGCCCTGTTTGTGAGCATGAACTGTTCGTGATCGGTAGCCGGAGTCGCATTGGGCGTAAGCCAACCAGTGAACGGGTCACCTATATCATTCGTCGTTTGCGTTGTAAGGGTTGCGGGAAGATCCATCATGAGTTGCCGGACCTGCTCGTTCCTTATAAACGTTATGAAGCCGAATGCCTTGAAGCAGTCTTGTCTCAGGCGCAGACCCCGGACGTTGCCGCTGATGAATCAACCCTGTACCGCTGGCACATTTGGTTCAAGGCGTGCTGGCAATACTGGGTGAATTGTTTATCAACGATTGCGGCGCGTACAGGAAATCCGGTGGAGCCATTGTCCGTACCTTCACCGTCTGCACTCCAAAGGATCGGACAATACGTTGGACAAGAGGCAGGTTGGCTGGCGAGAGTTGTCCGACCCATCGTTCATTCTCAATTATGGGTACATACCCGTTTCGCCTTCTTGTCCGCGATTCCCTAAGGTATCGTGAATCTACATCCTATTGGAAAGGACTGTAGATTCCTATGAATAGTGAAAAAAGGGCAGAAGAGATCGCCGTCGAACGGATGCAACTGATCTCTCCGCTCTTGGCCGATGGTATTGACCCTGGAAAAGCCAAAGAGCTGAAGAAAGTCATTTGTGAGCAAACCGGCTTATCCGAGCGAACCCTCCGTCGTTACCTATCTGCCTACCGAACCGAAGGTTTCGCCGGACTTCGACCTCAAGGGAAGGGTCAAAGGCAAACAGCCGAAGCAATCACCCCCTATCTCCTGGAGCAAGCCATCCTGCTTCGCCGAGAAGTTCCCAGCCGCAGTGTTGCACAGATCATTCAGATCTTGGAGTGGGAAGGCTTAGCGAAGCCTGGTGAGATCAAGCGCAGCACCTTACAGGGAAAATTGATGGAGCGCGGCTACAGTACTCGCCACATGCGACTATACTCAACCTCTGGCCTTGCGGCCAGACGCTTTCAACACAAACAGCGTAACCAACTGTGGCAAGCTGACATCAAATTCGGGCCGTATCTACCGATTGGTGAAGGCGGAGCCAACAAGCAAGTCTATCTTGTTGCATTCATCGACGATGCAACTCGTTACGTGTTGCATGCGGCTTTTTACCCAACACTCGATCAAACGATTGTGGAAGACTGTTTCCGTTACGCGATTCAAACAAATGGCGTACCTGATTCTGTCTACTTTGATAACGGCAAGCAATTTCGAACCAAAAGTATGACACGCACATGTGCCAAACTTGGCATACGTCTTCGTTTTACGAGACCTTATGCAGCTGAATCCAAAGGGAAAATCGAGCGCTTCAACCGGGTCATAGACAGTTTCCTAACGGAAGCTGCGCTTGAAAAGCCCCAGACACTCGACCAGCTCAATCTGTTGTTCCAAGTTTGGCTCACCGAATGTTACCAGACCAAACCCCATTCCGCACTCGATGACAAATCTAGCCCGCAGGTGGCATTTCGAAGCGACTCGACGCCGCTCCGGCTCGCCGAGGAAACTCTCATTGCGGATGCGTTTTTACACAGCGAAACGAGAAAAGTGGACAAGGCTGGCTGTATTAGTTTTATGGGGAAGAAATACGAGGTCGGGCTTTCTTTCATTGGACAAAAGGTTGAAGTCGTCTACGACCCGCGTGACATCTCGACGATTACAGTTGAGTATGGAAGCCATACACCGTGGCAGGCGAAAGAACTGATCATAGGTGAATGGGCAGGAAAACGCCCCTCTATCCCGTCGACGATTGAACCGCTTACAGTCGAAGGTTCACGGTTACTGGACGCTGCGGAGAAGAAGAATCAAGTCAGGAAAGAACGTCAAACACGCGCCGTCTCATTCCGCAAAATTCGGGAGGAGGCGAACCGAGATGTTTGAGGCGTTTTATGAAATGGCGAGAACCCCTTTTTCTCGTGATATGCCTACTCATGAGCTGTATGCGTCGGATGTTTTGGAAGAAACGCTTGAGAGATTGGAATATACGGCCGAAAGGCAATGGTTCTCCGTTGTGACCGGTGATTGCGGGACTGGTAAAACAACGACCATCCGCCGATTCGCGGATGTGCTCGACACATCGAGATTTAAACTGTTGTACCTATCCGATTCAAAGCTAACGCCACGCCATTTTTACAAGGGATTGCTTGAACAGTTGGGGTGTGAGGCGAAGTTTTATCGAGGGGACAGCAAGAGACAACTGCATCGGGAAATTGAGCTGATGCGGGGGATTCATCGCTTGCAACCAGTCGTGGTAGTCGATGAAGCGCATCTGTTAGACAAAGAAATGTTTGAAGAAGTGCGGTTTCTGCTGAACTTCAAAATGGATGCCCAAAGTCCAATGGCTCTGATCTTGGTCGGACAAAATGAACTGTGGGATCGCCTTCAACTTCAGATGTTTACGGCCATTCGACAAAGGATTGATCTACAGTGCAAACTGATTCACTACGACCGCGCACAGATTGGGGCGTACATAGCTCGTCATCTGGAATATGCGGGCGTTAGCCGTGACATTTTCACGGATGGTGCGGTCGATGAGATCTATCGTTATTCAAGCGGTACGGTTCGATTGGTGAATAAGGCGGCAACACATAGTCTGATCTATGGAGCAGCAAATAAGCATCGAATCATTGACGACCACATGGTGAAACGGGTGATCGCGGGAGAATTGACTTGATTCTCCCGTTTTTTCTTTCCTGTTTAACACCGCTCACGCGGTCATCTTCTCCGTCAATTCTTGGACAGTAGAGACTGTCAAATTACGGACATTATAGGGCAGTAGTAACAACTAGCGTAAAACGAGCGCTGATCGCCCAGTCTTGGTAATTAAACGGCGTGGGCATGCCGTATTTGTCGTTTAACCATCGTAGGCGGTTACAGCCGATGATAACCACTAAGTTCCCAATCGCTAAGGATTTTAACTATAGAGAATAAAAACCTCAGTCGATGACTGAGGTTTTCCCATTGTCTTAATATGCATTGCCCGCTCCGCGAACATTGTAGTAAGACAAGATTTGCATTTTGATTTGGAGACCGCTTTTGTTGAGTGGGATGGAGTTAATGGTTTTACTGTACCAAGCTCCAGATTGTCGGTACGTGCCATTAATATCAGCCGGACTTCCATGAACGGTGTCATCTCCGAAGTAGTTGTAGGTCACTACGGAATATTTCACTCGTGGGACAAATTTAGTAGGGTCGTCGTTTTCTTGCCACCCATTCAATACAATCGTACCGGAAGAGTCTGATGTGAAACTGGAACTATAGACTGTTGCACCGTATTCCAAACCTTGATTTTGGCAGCAGCCAAAAGAATAGTAAACCAGGTCAGCCTCAGGAGAAACTGCTGCGTTCGTAACTCCATGAAAAGAAAACAAAGTTGCAGCCATGGTTGCTAGGACAAGTGCTTTTTTCATATTAGTTTTGTCTCCCCAGTGATTATTTCTTTGCAGGTTTCTCTTTGATTTCGGAGTAAACAACCTTCCAACCGGCATCTTCTTTTACCATTGGCAGCACAGAAGAGTCCTTTTCACCCTCAGAAGTTACATACTCGATCGTAATATCAACATGCTTAGAATTTTTCTTCTTGATATCTGTGATTGCGATATTCGTAACAGGGCTAGACTCGTTCATTTGTTTATACGCAGCCAAGAGAGAAGCTTCGTCGGGGAATCGCACATCCTCAACATACTTCACTGCTTCCTCAGCGTTTCGATCTTCTACCGCATCAAGATACTTTACAGCAATCTGCTTCGCTTCTTCTTCAGCGGTTGCAGATGCGAAAGTTTGGATCGAACCGAATGTGAGTGCGCCTGCCACTGCAATGACAGCGGCACCAGCAACAAACAGGTTCTTCTTTTTCATATCAACAGCTCCTTTTGGATAGATATGGCATACCTTTATTAATGCACAATAGTTATCTAAAAATCAATCGATCAAAAGATGTATACTTATGTTTTGGACTCGTTATGCAAGCGTCCATTTTCCATCTGTTGTCAGAATAGTGCCAAGTAGAATCTCTCTAGGTGTTTCCTCATTATTCTACTGTATAATTTGTTTATACAACACCTACCTTAAATGATAATACTGTGATATGTTATAAGAAGGTAGTAAAGGGAGGCTATACTATTGAATGAAAACAAAACGGAGACCATAGGCGAGAAAATAAGACGGCTCAGATTACAAAAAGGGATGAGTCAAGGAGAACTGGCCGATGGTTTTGTGACCATATCCATGATCAGTCAACTTGAGCGCGATAAGAATACCGCTTCTGTCGAGCTGTTGCAACATATAGCAAGAAAACTACAGATACAATTGCACGAACTGGTTCGGAATGAAGTTGATCAAATGGAACTTTATAACCGCCACAAACTTGCCAAGATTTATCTCGATATTCGTCAACCGGAATTTGCAAAACCACTTCTACTATTTCTTAGGGAACAGTCAGAACTCTCTTACGCGGATCAACTAGAGGTTATGATTGACCTAGCCGAGTGTTTGAACCAGCAAGGTGAACATGACGCAGCAATTGAACTTTTAGATCCTATAGTGATCGAATTAGAGAAAAACTTTTTTGATGATATTCATGTCTTGGCGAGTATGCGCAAGCAGATCGGTAATGCACATTACTCCAAGAGTGAGTATACGAAAGCGTACTATAACTATCACAAAGCTTTTGACCTGATCGGACGTTTCTCTGATAATGATCAACAGTCCGCGTACATCGCATTTAACTTAGGTCAAACCTTGCGAAAATTAGGGCAGCATCAACAGTCGCTTTTTTATCTCGAACGTGCCCAAAGGTATTTCCAAAACACTCAAGATGTTCGACGTGTAGCAGATACATTGTTCGCAAATGGACTTGTGTATTACGATGCACTAAATCAGAAGCAGGCTGCCGAGATGTTTCAACAGGCACACGTACTATATACAGGTCTAAACATGATCGAATGGGCAGTAAAAGTGCAGCACAACGTGGCTACCTTTATTACCCCGGCTGAGGATAAGGACGCAGCTATTGAAGAGTTGAAAAAGTGCGCTGATTTTTATCAAACAGAAAGTGATCATAAGAACCATTTGTTAGTTCTTGCAAAATTGGCAGACCTGAATATTAATCGACAACAGGAGGAAGCGATAAGAAATCTTAAATTGGCAGAAGAGGTCGCCTCAAAACATACGTTAGAAGAGACGGAGGAATACGCTTCCTACGTAAGGGTTTCCGCCAAATTCAATCTTTGTTGTAAAAGATATGAAGAAAGTATTCGTAATTCATTAAACTCGGCTGCGATTTTTGCTAAACTAGGTATGGTTGCCGAACAAGTCGATTCATTAGAAATTGCTGTGGATGCGTATCGTGGATTGGGTAAGCATGAGTCAGCACTGGATCTAGAGAGAGAACGAAACGTATTGCTCGGAAAATTGTATCGAAGGGAGGTAGTAAGATGAAGAAGATTGTTTTTCTGTCAGTGTTAGCAACCTGTCTGATATATGGGTTGGTTTTCCAGGTAGAAATAAAAATTAACGCGGAAGTAACACCTGGTCCAGGGCCGATGGTAACTTCGGAGGGGAAATAACTTTTACATAAGCCATGGTAGCTAGCTATGGCTTTCTTATTTTATAACCGATAGCAGGTAGGTTAAGGAGAATGTCAGCGAGGTTGACGAGTAGAAGAAGAAGTATGCCTTCGCTGTTTAATAGTTCGTATTCCATGGTTTATTTTCCATCAAGATTTTCGGAAGACATGATGCCAACTCTCCAAATGAGAGAATTCCTCATGCACCAACTGCACAACGCTACGCAGATAGCAAATGGTTTGTGGGGGCAGGTATGGTTGGCGTATCTGATGAGATAGCGGCTGTCTTTCATGCATGGGGTGAGTATCGGTTCGTGCAGGACGCCTAAACGTAGTATGAACTGACTGGTATAATCCGTAAAGAAAACTCATGGTTCTATGCAGTCAGCGTTGACTCGAAAAAGGGAAGGAAAGACATCTGTACTACATCGTCAGAGCCATTGGAATTTCATAATAACATTGGATGTAGAGGTGATAACTAAATGAACAAGTTTTGATCAAGAATTTATTTTTGGAAATTAACCCTATATTGTAGAGTAATAGATTGAGTGATACATTTGAAACATATGCACTTACCAATTTATAGTAGGGAGGATTATTATGAAGCAATATCAGAAGATGGTCGTTATCTTTGTAGATTTATTAGGCACCGAAAACAATGTAAAATTTGAAGATAAATTATTTATTCACCGGATTTTTCACAGTGAAGCAAAACAAAATGAATCAAGAAATTTGGAAAATGTGGTATATGATCGGAAAGTATATAGTTTTTCAGACTGTGCCTATTTCTTCTATTATTACAAGGATGGTATTGAGGAAAGTAGAAAAGATGATATGAAACTTTTACAAATAGCTATGCATAATACTGCGCTTTCATTGTTGAGAATACTTAATTCAGGTTATTTGGTACGTGGCGGTATAATGTTAGGTGATGCATATTTTGATGAACTTGGTTTTTTTGGTCCAGCAGTTGAAGTGGCCTATAAATTAGAAAGTAAATATGCAAAGGTGCCAATAGTTGCATTACAACCGGAATTGGGGCAAAGATTCAGTTCTTGGGAACTATCTCAGACCAATATGGAGTTAGTTGAGTTACTAATGACAGGTAGGCCAAAGTTGGTTGAACAGTTTGAGGAGAAATATTTCCTTAATATGTTTTATCAATTAGAAGCTTTTAACCCCTCGTTACATTTAGAAACGGAAGAAATAGAGATCAATTGTCTTAAGAAGAAACTTTTTGAAGTTATCTCAAGGGATAAAGTCAAATGTGCAGAAAATGCTGATGTTATGTTGAAGTTGAATTGGATGGAGGAGTATGTCAAAACTAAACGCAATTATTTGAGACATGACATCGTTGGTAATGGCTTTAGTGGAATAGTTTCTGATGAATAGATTCGAGTATAATAAGTCACCGTTCAATATTGGACGGTGACTTATTGTACAAGAAAGAGGTCTCACAATATAATTAGGGGTGAAAAAATGACGCATCTTATCACGGCTTACTTTGATCTGTTAGGTATAAATTTTCTTCTTCCTACCAAAGGAAGCACAAAGTTTTATGCTGTAACTGTACACGCATTGGCAAGAAATATCTGTTTGATAATTTATCAAATTCATCATGATATATTAGGTGGTATTGACTCGTTGGATAATGATTACAAAAAAATCAGAAACAAGGTTCACCTACATCAAAAGAAAAATAATATAAAAGTGTATAACGAAATATCCTCCTACCATATGGAGACATTTGGAAGTGATATTGATAACATTGGGTTCTACTTAGACGGTAAAGTATTAGCAGGCAGTACAGTATATCCAACCTATCTCTTCTACGACACAACATTTTATTCTAGTGGCAGCATTGAAGCAACAGGGAGAAGTATTCGACACTTCTATGAAAAAACAGGACAGTTATCTGTAGACTTAATGGTAAAAATTAATGAACTTGCTAATGAGGAATTGCCATTTTTCAAGCAATCATCTTTGTTCTATGATGAGGATACGAGTTACAGGTTAAAAGATACCCATTGGGATTTAGTGTATTCTAACGATCAAACGCAAAATGTATTTACTACAAGACTACTGCTCATCACTCAGGAAGCAACCTCGTGCATTTGGTTAGGAAACGCCCTTCAATCAGAGCAGAACTTAGGGTGGTATAACAATTATATATTGTTACGTTTCATATCAATAAGTATGGACGAGATTATGGATAATCTGATGAATATGAAGCAGCACATGACACTCTATTTCGACATGTTAGATATGCATAGTAATGGACGTGTTTCGTTTTTGATTGACCAATATTGTAAAGGGATACAAAAGGAATGTCAGACTCTACGAAATATGCTCCATTATGATAAAAATGGGGAGAATTATTGGGATTACTTTCATAATAAACTGTATAACCAGCCTGGATATGTAGAAATTATTATAAACTCCATTTTGAATGAATATTTGGTCCCGATAAGAAAAATAATATCAAACTATCTTGATGTGGATAACAAAAGAAGCATGAGTGATTTGGAAAAGATCATGGTCAGGTTACGCGGTAGAATTATGGGGAATTTGAGATAGATATTGATGTTACGTAAGCGTAAAACAGCCCCCACCTTGTGTCGTTTGCCGAAAGGTGGGGACTGATTGAAAGATATTCATCGTAAACAAAGCACGAATAACCTTCAGCTACGCAAGAACTGAAGGTTATTCGTGCTTTTTATTAAATACTCGGCAGATGAGCGGCAGCGTGTCCGACCACGGGAGCAAGCGATCCAGCTCATGGTGATCATGAGGGTTCGCAAGGTTGGGCAGGGTCTCGAAGAGATAGGTCAGGTAGACCAGCGGATTTAACCCGTTCGCCTTCGCCGTCTCGACAAGACTATAGATCACAGCACTTGCCTTTGCGCCGCGTGGAGTATTGGCGAACAGCCAATTTTTACGTCCAATCACGAATGGTTTGATGGCGCGTTCACTTCGGTTGTTGTCGATCTCCAAACGCCCATCGAGCAAAAACGCCGCCAATGCTACCCATTGGTTCTGGCAGTACTTTATGGCCTGCCCCAGTGCGCTCTTCGGTAACGCGCGGGATTTTTGAGTCTGTAGCCATACCGAAAATTCGTCCAGTATGGGCCGACTGCGCTCCAAACGGGCCGTGTACCGTTCTTCCGGCGAAGCATCTTTCATCTCGCGTTCGATCGCGAAAAGACGATTGCAGAACTCGAGCCCTTCTTTCGCGGTTACAGCTGCGGTTCGGCTGGAGGCCGGCAATGCTTTCAGAGCCTCGTCGAACTTGCGGCGAGCATGTGCCCAACACCCGACCAGGGTTACGTTAGGAATCTTCTTATACCCCGCGTATCCGTCCACATGCAGGTAGCCGTGAAACTCGGACAGGAACTGTCGCGGGTGTTCGCCTGCTCGTGTCGGCTGGTAGTCATACACGATGATCGGATGACTGTTGCGCCCGGTACGGTAAAGCCAAAGATACGATGTGCTCTTGGCTGCCCGACCCGGCTCACGCAGTACTTGCAGGGTCGTTTCATCGGCATGCAGAATGTCTTGCTTCAGCATGTGCTCTCGCATACGATTCTCCAGCAGGCTCAGCCAGCGGTCAGCCGCATAGATCATCCAGTTGGCCATCGTTTGTCGCGACAGATTAACTCCGAGAAGCATGAGTTGCTGCTCTTGACGATATAAGGGCAAACCTTCCCCGTACTTTTGATTCATGATAAAAGCCAATGCGGATGGGGAAGCCAAACTGCCAGGATATACAGGTTGCGGCATGGGAGCTGTCAGCACGGGAGTGCTGATCTCCTCACGTTCACAACGGCGGCACGCATACACATAGCGAACATGCTTTAACACTTTTATTTGAGCCGGGATGATTTTCAGCTCTTGGCGAACCTCCGTGCTCATTTCATGGGTGGGACCACCGCAGCACGAGCAGACCTGCTCGTCTTCCGAGAGACGGTATTCCACCGTTTCAACCGGCAGGTTTTCAAGCAACTCTTCTCGCTGTCCGCGTTTCTTCTTGCGGACGTATTGAATCGTTTCTGCGGTCGGCTCTGGCACGGCAGTGGAGGATTCGGATTCCGCTTCGTTAAACAGTTCCAACTGATCCGCGTTTGTCCGCTCACTTGAGGCACCGAAACGCTTCTGTTGGCTGAGACGAAACTGTTGTTCCAACCAGTTGAGCTTAGCTTTCAACTCTGCGTTTTGCATTCCAAGTTGTATGTTCTGTTTTTGAAGTTCTTCAATGGTGGTTGGGATGGTTATTGTAGGTTTCATATTTTTTTCTTCGCCTTGAAGCTCCCATTCTCCTAGTGAGAACAAGAATTTTTTCATACTAAATCACCGTCTGTGCGGTGAGTTTCGGGTGTGCTTTTCGTTGCTGAAGCGACAAGCCATCCAGAAGCCACCGCAACTCTCTTCGACTGATCTGCATCGTTGGACCAGATGTCTCTTGCGGCCATTGGAAGGTTCCTCGCTCTAAACGGCGATAGTAGAGCCAAAAGCCGTTATGCTCCCAGTGTAGGATTTTAAGTTTGTCGCGTTGCCGGTTGCAAAAGACAAACAGGCATTGGGAGAAGGGATTCAGTTCGAAGCTCTCCTGAACCAAGGCGGCCAAACCGTCTATCGACTTGCGAAGATCCGTGTGGTCGCTGGCTAAGTAGACACGAGTTATGTCGGTTTCGTTTAACATATCGTTTGCAAGGCGAGGACGACATCCGCCAACAGGTCTCGATTGAAACCTGGCTTGACTTCGATCACGGCAGAGCCAATTTTGACCTGCAAGCAGGAGTCGGTTTCGTTGCTTGGCTGTTGGTCTGCGCAGACCTCCAACCAACGAGGTGAAGGCATCTCAGTGTTGGAAAGCTTGCGCAGCCAATAGTAGTACTGGCGAGGATTGATCTGATGAGTTGCACACCACGCCGCTACACTTTGACCGCTGGTGCGGCAGTCAGAGATTCGAGATTCCCATACAGCTCGAAGCTCGCTTCGAGTCATAAAAAATTCCTCCTCATTTCCGTCTGAGGAGGATTATCTCATGCTCTATGTTTCGTGTGGAGGTGGGGAGTATTAGACGCTTACGATGTTACGTCCACAAGTGCTACGAGCACATGCGTTATTTGTACCTGTTGCCACAAAAGGAGGTTGGTACATTACCTCTAAGTCGGGAAGTTCAAGGTAGGTCTGCTTCATTTTAGAATGTTGAGTATGCCGATGACTCATTTGTGAGTTAGAAATAATAAGCTATATGAAACTGACAAAAGACCTTTGCATAACTGCGCAAAGGTCTTTTTCCTGTGCTATGAACTCATACCTCACAAAGGTAAACCGCTTCGGAGTAGAGGCGGAGCGATTGCTTCCACCGATCACACAACCCTTCCCACACGTCCTCTTGGAAGTCGGGCGCAGTGAGGAGGTCGAGGGGGACGCGGAGGTTGAGGAGGCGGCCTTGGACGATGCAGCGGGTCACACCGGCCGGCATGACTTGGTTGGCGGTGACGAGGGCGTCGAGCTCTTCGACCGTGGTCGCCGGGTAGCGCAGGAGCACATGGCCGGGGGACGGGATCGAGACTTCGCCTGCGGCGATGCGTTGGACGGAATGGTCACGGCAGTAGGAGGTGACGATTTGGTGCCACGCGTTTAGGCGAGAAGATGGGTCGTCAGCGGCTGACGCCGGGTAGAAGAAGTACTCGGTGCCTGTCGAGTCGACTAGGGTGGCGACAGGCTCAATCGCAACCAGATTTGCTGATTCGGTGTTCAGAGTTTGTGCAAAATCGGCTGTCAGTAACGATACTGATTCAGCAGTCAGCGAAGTTGCTGTTTCAACTCGCAACAGCGGATCTTGCAAGAGCTGATCCAGCCAATCCCCGGTCGGAACGACATGATGCCAGCTCTCTAATTGAAAGAAATCATCATGCACCAGCTGCACGACGCTGCGCAGGCAGCCGAGCTTTTGCAGGGAGCAGGTGCGGTGGGCGCCGTCGAGGATGAGGTAGCGGCCGTCTTTCATTTTCGCAGCGAGCGGCGGGTTGCGCAGGACGCCTTCGACGAGGATGGACTGGCAGGTCTTGTCGAGCCGGACACACTCGTGGGTCTCATGCAGGCAGAGCTGATCCATGTCGACGACTTTTAACTGGGAGATCGCATCATACATGATCGTCACCTCCAAGGTAGATATGATCTGGGTGCGGGTGGCTCAGGAAATCGTGGTGCGAGATCGACCAGCCGTACGCGCCCGCATACAAGAACAGGATGACATCGCCGATCCGCAGGTTTGGCACGGTCACGTCAGACGCCAGGACATCTTTGGGCGTACAGAGCTGGCCAACGACGGTCAACTGCTGGTCTTCCACACCTTTGCGCTCGAACCCATACTCCCAACGCTCACTCGGCACGACGACGAACGGATGGTTGTGCTGCCACGAAACGGGCAGGCGGAAGTGCTGGGTGCCGCCGCGGATGATGGCGTAGGTTTTGCCGTGGTTTTCTTTGATGTCCAGCACTTCGACCGCATAGTAGCCGCAGGACGCGGTGTTGTATCGACCGCATTCGAAGAGGACGGTCATGTTTTCCGGCAGGTTGGCTTCGAGCATTGGCTGCAGCCCCCCGACGAACAAATCCCAATCAAACTGATCTTCCAAATCCGCATAGTTCACGCCGATTCCGCCGCCCGCATTCAAATACGAAAGCTCAAGGTCATGTTCCGCTGCCCAGCCTTTGATGCGCTCGATGTAGTACTTGACGAGCTTGACATGCTCGGCGGCATTGAGGTTGTTGGAAAGCGAATGCAAGTGGAAACCTTCTAACTTCACATGCGGCAGGCTCTTAGCGAGCTGGATCGCTTCCGCAATCTGCATCTCATCAATCCCAAACTGGGTCGGACGGCCGCCCATCGCCAGGGTCGCGGTCGGCAGCGGGCCGCGCAGGTTGACGCGGAGCAGGATCGGCATGACGGTGTCGCGCTTGGCGCAGAGCTCGTTCAGGCGGCGCAGTTCGTGCATGCTTTCGACGTGGATCAGGGAGACGTTGTGCTCCAGCGCACCGATCAGCTCTTCGTCCGACTTGCCCGGGCCGCCGAAGATGATCGGGGTGTCTTGAGAAACGGAACGCACTTTGCGAACTTCGCCGATCGACGCGACTTCGAAGCCGTGGACGATCGGGGCGAGCGCGCGGAGGATCGGGAGCTCGGAGTTGGCTTTGATCGCGTAGAAATAGCGCGTGTTGGCCGGCATCGAATCGACTCGCGCCTGCACATGCGCGCGCAGATGATCGAGGTCGTACAGGAAGGCGCAAAACGGTTTGTCGCTTTCCAGTTTGGCGGTTTGGATGTAGTCGGCGATTTTATTCATGGGGTGGGTACCTCCGTGGGGATCAGGTTGTGAAACGTTTTCCGATGCGCATTAAGGGCGCGAAACGAGATGCCCCGCTCATCGCCGAGCACAAAGGCGCGGACGCCGCTCACATACAAGGGCTCGATATCGTCTGCAGAACGCGGGATGGCGCAGTAAGGAACGCCGTGCGCTTGCGAGCGTTTATGCACGTGGCGCAGCGCCGTCTGCACCGTTTCGCTGCGGGTCTGCCAGGGCAGGCCGTAGGATTGGGACAGGTCGGCTGAGCCTTCGAGGATCATGTCGATGCCGGGGACGGACAGGATCTCGTCGATGTTTTCCACGCCGGTGCTGCTTTCGATCATCGGGATGACGAGGATCTCTTCATTCGCTCGTTTCATATAGTCGACCAGGCTGCTTTTGCCAAACGCGCCGGGACGGCCGCCGTTCAGACTGCGCATGCCTTCCGGGTAGTAGCGGGAGGCGCGGACGATCGCTTCGGCCTGCTCTCGGGTCTCGACGTGCGGGACGACGATGCCCATGGCACCGCCGTCGAGCGCGCGGAGGATCGTTTCTTTGCTGGAGTCGGCGACCCGCACCAGCGGCGTGATGTCCAGCGCTTCGGCGGCACGGATCAGATGTTCCAAGGTCTCGGGGTTGACCAGCACATGCTCGGTGTCGAGGATCACAAAATCATAGTCGGCCAGCGCGATCATCTCGACCATCACCGGATGAGGAACGGAGCAAAAGAGGCCAAACGCGGGGTGTCCCGCCTGCAGCTTCTTTTTCAACTCATTCGGTCGCAGCATATGCCTTCACTTCCTCTCTTTTCAGAAACGACAAGGATAACGGATTGGGAACTTCCTGAATGCGAATCTCCGTCTCCGGGTAGAGGCGGCGCTTGGTCAACTGCTCGACATAGGAGGTCTCTGCGAACAGGTCAAACAGCTCGAAACGCTCTTTCATCGCCGGAAAACGTGCCTGATACGCTTCGATCACGCCGCGCAGGAGCATCCAGAACTTCGCTTCGTCATAACCAAAATGGCGGTCGAGCAGCAGCGCAAGTTCGCCGAGGTTGACGAAGAAAAAGGCATCGTGCATAAAGTCGCGCACGTGGATCAGATCGTCCGTCTCCAAGAACGAGTTGCGGTTGACGCGCTGGTGCGCTTCCGGGGTGGCGAGCAGCGCCGGGATCGCATCGGGGTCAGCAACGTGTAACGGAGAGAAGCGGACGCCGTCGTGGAAGTCTTTCAGCGCAACGCGGACCGGGCGGCCGTTTTCATGCACCAGCACCATGTTTTGCGCATGCGTTTCTAAAGCCAGACCGTGCGCGTAGAGCAGGTGCAACACGGGCAGGACCGTTTTTTGGAACAGGTCGGTCAGCCAGGTTGTGATGCCGTATTTCTCAATCCACGGCGCGATCAACGGCGTGCCGTCGAGGTCGAGGGCGGTCAGGCCGTTGTAAGGCACCGCTTCTTCTCCGGGAGCTAGGAAGTTGTGAATGCTCTCCCGCCAGATGCAGCCGAGGATGCCGTAGGTGACGCTTTGCACGAGGTCGGACAGCGGCTCCGGGTTGTAGGTGACGCCCAGCACTTCGCCGAGCAGGATCAGGCGGGACTCGTCGCGCAGGAAGGGGTCGTTTTCCGCGATGCCTTTCAGCCAGTCGGTCACTTTCGGCGCGTTTTGCACGGTGTGCGGCGCAAGGACGCGGCCGGTCGAGGTGTTGACGATGCTCATCGAGAGCTTGAGGTAGGCGCGCTCCGGTGCTGTCGCGTTGCTCAACGTGCGGATCGACTGCTGCGGGTGGTAGGCGTCTTGGGACGCGCCGAGCAGGATGATCTTGCCTGTGCGCAGTTTGTCGTGGAACGCGGACTGGATGCGATTTTCCCACTGCCACGGATGGGCAGGTACGAAATAGTAGTCAGCCGGGTCGAAGCCTTGCGCACGGATGGTGTCATGGAAGCGCTGCACTTGTTCAGCACCAAGTTCTGTTTTCCAAAATTCAGCCAGGTCGATGCGCTGCGAGGCAGCCAGACGCGTCTCAGCGGTATGTACGGCAAACCAGACCGGGCGAACATCCGGGCGCGTCTCCGGGCCGTACTGGTACTGGTCTTCCGCATCAAAACCCATGCGGGACTTGTAGCTCGGATGGTAGGGGTGGCCGTCCATCACATACGATTCCAGCTCGTCATACGGGCGGTCTGCAAAGCGCAAGCCCTGCTCATGGCGGAAGTGCTGAGCCAGCGCGTCGTTAAACAGCGTCTGCTCCAGCTCCCGGCAAAACGCGGCCAGACGGTCCGGGTCGGCGCCGAGGTGCTCTTGCACGTCGATCATGAACTGGGTGAGCGATTCGGCTTCTTCTCCGTTGCGAAGCACAGGCTCCGCAGTCAGTTCAATGCGCCCGAACGTATGCGTGCGCTTGCCGTGGCAGGTGTAGGTCACGCCGTTGCCTTGAATTTCAAACTTCCCGCCGTTTTCAAGCGGCTTCAACAGACCTTCGTAAATCAAACCTTGCACAAGCTGGCGGAAGATCCGGCGTCTGACGTTCACGTATTGCTCCGACTGCAGGGCCGGGATCAGGGATTGATGGGACTGGCTCATTGTGTCACCTCGCGTTTTTGAAAAAGGGGATTGGGAATCTCAACGTACAGCGGCGTTTCACCGCGCTCTTGGAATCGGGAAATCAGATTGGCTTTCGCTGCAAAATGCGGCGTGGTCAACAGGCTATGCACCCCGCGCAAAGCACGCTCCGACGCAAAACCGGCATGGCTTTGGATCGTATCGGCCACCACCGCCCACAGGTCGCCTTCCGAAACTTCGGTATCGTGCGCCAACGCATGGAGCAAGTGGCCGGTGTGGTTGACGAGGATGTAGTACTTGAAACGGTGCCACGCCTGCGCGTCCTCATACAGCGCCACGCTGTCTGCCGTCAGCACATCGCCTGCTACCTCGCGGGAGACGGAGACGCCTTCCAGGTCGCGGACGTAAAAATGGGCCGGCCAGCCGTGGTCAAGCGTGACCATCGAGTTTTGCACATGCGCTTCAGCGCTGTACCCGTGGCGGAAAAACAGGTCGAGCAGCGGGAGCAGGGAGATCTCCACATACCGCTTCAGCCAGGCTTTTACAAAATCAGCATCGAGCGCCGCGCCGCGCACTTCTGCGGCTTGCTCAACAAAACGGTACAGGGGTGCTGTCGTTTCACCGGGGCGCGTTTCCAGCAAGGAGGCTACCACGACGGGCGTCTGTGCATCGTCGTGTTCAGTGCGAACCGGATTTTGACGGAAGATGACCGCAAAGCTTTCGATCAGCTTCATCCGTGTTGCTTCGGGCAAATGGGAGGCAACCAGCGTCCGATAGCCCGCCTCGGCCAGAATTGTAAAACCTTCATACGGCAGAGGCCGCAGACTTTCCGTATACGTGGCCGCGTCCAGCGTGCGCTCCAACTGGTCGAGCGGGTTGACGCGGATGAAGTTGGTGATGCGGACGTTCAGCGGGAGTTTCAGATACGCTGCCAGCTCCGGCGACCAGACCGTTCTTACCGACGAGGTCGGATGCACCGGCACGCCGAGCGCACCGAGGTAGACGAGCTGCCCGCTTTGGATCAGTTCCTGCACTTCCGGCCAGGTCAAAAGGTGTTTGGCCTGCCACGGATGGCACGGGAGCAGTTGATAATGCTGGCGGTCGAAGGACAATTTCAGATGCGCTTCTTCCAGCAGTTCGGTCGGGAAGGGGGGATGCCGGTGCCTTCGACCCACGCTTCCTGCACCAGTTCCGGCGCGGCGGCGAAATAGCAGAGCGTAAACGAGGCGTGCAGCTCCGGCGCGTACAGTCCGAGATCGTCTGCCGAAAATCCTTCCGAGCTCTTCGGTGTCGGATGGAACGGATGCCCAAACACGAGACCGCTTTCCGCCCGCTTCGTGCGCTCGCCGCCGGTCAGTTCCCAGAGGTTCGCGCCGTACTCCGTGTGATGCTCGACGAACCGGGTCGTTTTTTCAATCGAGTTCTGCACTTGTGCCACCAGATCGGCGACGCGGCGGCTGCGCGACGCGGCGTCCGGGTCGCGCTGGCCGACTTCGGTCAGCAGAGGTTCGGCCAACAGCGCACCGTCCGCTTCCTGAAGCGGGGAGTCTTCTGTTTGCAGCCAGAAGCTTTGGCCGTAGCGGTGATGTCCGAACAGGGAGGTGTAGGTGACCGCGCCGTAAATGCGCGTGTGTGTCGTCGGCAGTTCGAGGCAGAACGGATGCCCTTCCGCTTGCATCGCTTCCAGCACAAGCGCAGGCAGCTTTGCAAGACGCGGGTCGTCAGCGGCGAGGACGGGTGCCGTTTGACCCGTCTCGCGTAAAAAGGTGTTCAGGAGGCGTTCGGCAGCAGCAGAAGTTGCTGCCGAACGGGCCTGGTTGAGTTGAATAGCCATCAGAATCCCCCCTAGTACAGGTTCAGGCGGGTGCCTGCGTTTTCGCGGACTGCGCGCTGGTATACTTCGTGAGCGGAAGCGATGTCTTCGATCGCGAGGCCCATCGGGTTGAGCAGGATGATCTCGTCTTCATTTTCACGGCCCGGTCTGGCACCGGTCAAAATCTCGCCGAGCTCGGCATGCAGTTTTTCGCGGGAGAAGGTGCCTTCGAGCACGAGCTGGTTGATCACTTTTTTCTCGCGGTTGCATTGATCCCAGTCGTCGACGACCACTTTGTCCGCTTTCAGGAACACTTCTTTTTCCACGTCCATGATCGAGATGTTGGAGACAAACGCGCCTTTTTTCAGCCAGGAGAACGGGATGTACGGCTTGTCGGTGACGGTGCAGGTGACGACGAGGTCGCCTTGGCGGACGGCCGTTTCTGCATCGGGGGAGACGATGACTTGCAGCCCGGCGTGTTTTTCGGTCAGTTCATTGGCGAGACGGCCGGCCGCTTCCGGGTTGAGGTCGAACAGGTGGATCGTGGTGATCGACGGGAACTGTTCGAGCAGGGATTGCAGCTGCATTCTCGCAATGATGCCGGAGCCCATGCAAGCGACGGTGGTGAAGCCTTCGCGGGCCAGGTATTTCGCCGCCAGCACGGTAACGGCTGCGGTGCGCATGCCGGAGATCAGCGAGCCTTCCATCACGGCGATCGGGTAGTTGGTCTCCGGGTCGTTCAGCACGATCAAGGCGGACGCACGCTCCATGCCGCGCTTTTGCGGGTTGTCAGCTTTGGAGCCGATCCACTTGATGCCCGACACTGGCGCTTCGCCGCCAACATACGCGGGCATGGCGATGATGCGGTCGGCGATGTGGCCGTTTTTCTCATCGACGCGCAGGTAAGGCTTGAGCGGTTGGACGATGTCTTTTTTCGCGTGCAGTTCGAGGGCGTTGCTCAGGGCTTTCACGTACAGGTCGGAGCTGCCTCCGCCGATCGAGATGATGTCTTGCTTGCTCAGGTAGAGAATGGACGGGTTGTTCATGATTGTGGTTCTCCTCTCAGGGTTGAAGTTCATAGGATTTAGATGGTGTTGGTTGGGACAGGTCTAGTGGCGGCGCAGGGTCTGCACCCAGTCCGCGTCATACACGGTGTCGAGATAGCGGTCGCCGCGGTCGGGCAGGATGACGGCGATACGCGCCGTTTCCGGCAGTGTCGGCAGGATTTTCTGGAGTGCGGCGATCACCGAGCCGGACGAGCCGCCGGCGAAGATGCCTTCTTCGGCGAGCAGTTGGTTGCAGCCGGCGACCGACTCAAGGTCATCGACATGCACGACTTGCTGGATCTCTGCCGGGGTGAAAATTTCCGGCACACGCGACGCGCCGATGCCGGGCAGTTCGCGCGGGCCCGGTTTGGCGCCAAAGATGACGGAGCCCACCGCGTCGACGGCGATCACTTGCAGCTGCGGGAACTTTTCGCGCAGACGGCGGGAGATGCCGAGGATCGAGCCGGTGGTCGAGACCGGGGCGATCAGGTAGTCGAGCGCGTCGAGGCTCTCGGCGATCTCTGTGCCTGCGCCGTGGTAGTGCGCCTGCCAGTTCAGCTCGTTGGCGTATTGGTTGATCCAGTATGCGCCGGGCACCGTCTGGATCAGCTCTTGCACGCGGTCGATCCGCGTCTGCAGGTAGCCGCCCGCTGCGTCGGGGACGCTGACCATGTCGATGTTCGCGCCGTATTGGCGGATGATGTTCAGGTTGGTCTTGGTGATCTTCGGGTCGACGACGGCGGTGAAGCGCAGGCCGTACAAGCGGGACACCATAGCCAGCGCGATGCCGAGGTTGCCGGAGGTGCTTTCGATCAGGTGCGTGTCTTTGCTGAAAATTCCGTCGGCCAAGCCTTTTTCGATGATGTAGCGGGCGGGGCGGTCTTTCATGCTGCCGCCCGGGTTCATCAGCTCCAACTTGGCATATATGTCATGGCTTTTAAACAGCCTGCTGAGCTGCACGAGCGGCGTGTTGCCGATGCAGTCGGCGATCGAGTTCAGGGCCGGGCGAATGCGCTCCGGCGTAAGTATGGAGGATGCGGTCAAGGTGGACACCTTCCTTTTCGTTGCGGGAATGAGAATCATTATCACACCCAACTTATATTGAATGATAACGATTCTCATGTCAATATATTTGTTACTGAGAATTGTTATCATTGACATTTGTTTGATGTTCAAGTACCATGCAAATGAGAATGATTCTCTTTGATAACGAGAGCCCGGAAGTGAAAGGGGACATGAGGATGAAAAATCGAGCGACCGGCGTTTCTGCTGCAGGCAGGCTCGAGATGGAACGCATGGCGGAGGAGCAGGTGTTGCTCGATCTGATCGGGGCATTGCTTACGGAAAATGTTTGCGGGATCGCAGACGCTGCTGTGGAAGTCATGCAGGATGAGGAACTGTTTTTGCGCGTGGACCTGGAAGGGGAGCGGCGGTATCTGCTGGTGCCGGTGCGTCCGGGGTTCACGACGCGTTATATATGCAGAGGGGCCGATGTGGTGGAAGTGCAGGCCGGGGAATACGGCGCGGGTGTGAGTGCGCGGTTGAACCCCCTGCAGCTTTTGCGCCGTGTCGGGGAATTGGCACAGGTCAGAGGCGAGAAGTTGCCGGGCTTGGAAGGGTTTGCGCGGGATGTGGAGACTTCGTTGGTACATACAAGGCTGTCGTTGGAGGCGGTGTTTGGGCAAGGGCTAGCGGAGCCGGATGTGCAGGATGTGCAGGATGTGCAGGCAGTGCAGGCAGTGCAGGCAGTGCAGGCAGTGCAGGCAGTGCAGGCAGTGCAGGCAGTGCAGGCAGTGCAGGCAGTGCAGGCTGTTGACCCGTTTGCATCGTTTGCTGAGGCTGAACGCTATGCCGCGTTCCGAGATCGCCCGTTTCATCCGACCGCCCGAGTGAAAGGCGGTTTTGATGCTGAAGAGTACCGCCAGTACTGCGCCGAGTACGGCGGGGAAGTCGTGCTGCGCTGGCTGGCGGTGAGAAGAGATGTCGTGCTGGCGGGGGCTAAGGCGGGAAAGGGTACGCAGTCGGAAGCAGAAGGTGAATTGCCGGATGACGCAAATCGGAGAACGGCTGACTGGAAGAAGAGCGATGTGGGCTGCGAGAAGTCAGAGATTTCTCAAGTGGGCAACTTGCGCCGATTGCATGCCGATGTTGCAATGCCGGTGGAGCCCGCTGAACTGATTTTGTCTCAGGAAGAGCAAGTGCAGCTCTGGAACGCTTTTGCAAAAGCGGGCATTTCCCGCGCGGACTACCTCGCGCTTCCAGTGCATCCGTGGCAGTACGAAAGGGTGGTGCTGAAGGAGTTTGCACCGGAGATTGAAAAGGGCGTGTTTGCGCCGCTGGAGTATGCGGGCGGGAGGTTTACAGCCACTTCGTCGGTGCGGTCGCTGGTGCCGGTGGCCGACACGCTGGATCACGTGAAAGTGCCGATCGGCATCACGTCGCTTGGGGCGATGCGCTTTTTGCCGGCTCTGTACATGCTGAACGGGGAGCGGGGGCAGCGCGTGCTGTCTGACGCGATCCGCGCGGATGAGGTGTTGGGGCGGACGCTGCAGCTGTGTGACGAAGGCATCTGGTGGGCGTATGTTGTGCCGGGCAGCGACCTGTTCGAAGACCGTCCGCGCCATGTATCGGCGCTGATCCGCCGTTTTCCGCAGGAGGAGCAGTTGATTCCAATGTCGGCGCTGTGCGTTTACGGACTGCCGAACTCCAAAGATCATCTGTTCAACACCTGGCTGGCCCGGCGCGGGGAAGCGGTCACGCCTGACTCGATCCGCAACCTGTTTGGCGAAGTCTGCGCCACGTTCCTGGACACCGCCCTGCGCCTGCTGCGCCTCGGGATGCTGCCGGAACTGCACGGGCAAAACGTCGTGCTCGTGTTAAAAAACGACCGGGTGCAAGGCCTGCTCCTGCGCGACCACGACACGGTGCGCCTGCATCTGCCGTGGCTGGAAGCGGCTGGACTGCAAGACCCCGGCTACATCGTCAAGCCGAACCGCCCGAACTCGCTCTACAACCAAGCGCCCGAAGCGCTGGTCTACTACCTGCAGACGCTCTGCATCCAAGTCAACCTCTACGCCATTCTCGACGCGCTCTCCCGCACGTACGGAATCGCCGAAGAGGAGCTCTGGCTCGTGCTGCGTGAAAAATTAGACTCTGCGCTCTCCGACGTTCCGTTCACCGCTGAACAGCGTCGTGTTCTGCACCAACAGCTCTTCGAAACTGCCGAATGGCCGACCAAACTCCTGATCACGCCGCTGCTCCAGCAGGACGGCCCGGCTGGCGGCAGCATGCCCGCAGGCATCGGCGCGGCGGTCAATCCGTTCCGGCAACAGGCGGTCAAGGCGGTCCGGGCATGAGTTCGAGCATGAAAGCATCCAATTGGCTCTGGAACTTCCGCGTGCTGTGGAGCGCGCACTTTTTCTCGGTCGCGTCGCTGACCGTGCTGGCGCCGCTTTTGCCGTTTTACCTGAACGAGATCGGCGCAGGCGACACCAAACAAGTCCTGCTCTGGAGCGGCCTCGCCCTCGCGGCGCCTGCCGTCTCCTACTCGCTGACCGCCCCGCTCTGGGGCAAGCTCGGCGACAAATACGGTCGCAAATTGATGGTCGTCCGTGCTTTGTTTGGCTTGGTACTGACCCTGCTCTTGATGTCGATCGCGAAAAGTCCGTTTGAGTTCTTCCTTTACCGCCTGTTCCAAGGCGCATTCGGCGGTGTTGTCGACGCGGGCGCGGCATTTGCCGGGTCGCAAGCGCCGGAGGACCAGCGCGGCCGCGTGTTTGGCAAGTTAGAGAGCGCCGTCTCCGCAGGCTCCTTGATCGGGCCGCTGCTCGGCGGACTGCTCGTCAGCTTCTGGGGATTCAAACCGCTCCTGCAAGGGCTGGCTGTGCTCGTCGCGCTGATGGCGGTCGCTGCGATCTTCCTTTTGCATGAAAAACGGAGTCGGGAAACGACCGAAACCGAGGCGTATGAAACGTCCTCCGGCGTCTTCCGCACCTTGCAGTCTTTCCTGCGGTCGCGCCGTCTGGTCGCGTTTCTCATCGGCGGACTGTGCGCCAATGTCGCTGCGTACGGACTGGTTCCCGTCTTTGCGCCGCATGTGCAGAACCTGACCGGCGATGGGGAAAACGCCGCCGCCTGGGTCGGGATGCTGCAAGCGGTGATGTGGGGCACCGCCTTGTTTGGCGCGGCCTGGTGGGGCAGACGCAATGACAAAGCTCCTGTCGAACGCAATTTTGCCTGGGCAGCGCTGCTCTGCGGCATCGCCGTCATCCTGCAGGCAGTGCCGGAAAAAGTGGAGTGGCTGTTTGCCCTGCGCATGCTGCAAGGGTTCGCTTTTTCCGCGCTTCTGCAGTCCGTGTTCTTAGAAATCTCGAAAAGCTCCTCCGCCGCCAATCGCGGCGTGCGGATGGGCAGCGCCTCGTCGATCCTCGTCGCCGGACAGGTCGGCGGCGCGATGCTGGGCTCGACGCTCGGCGGTTTTTTGAGCGCGCCGTACGTGTTCCTTGTACTCGGTTCCGTGCTGATCTTCGGCGCGGTTGTGGTGAAATTTGCCGGTCATCTGCCGAAAGTGTCTTCTTTGCGCTACGGCGGCGGGGTCTTTAAACGATAAAAATGGTTGAGGTGACAGTGATGAACGCTAGCCTGTTAGAAAGCGCTTTGGAATCTGTGCAGTGGACAGAAGTGCGCAGACGAATTTTCCGCCAGTTGATCGAGTCTTTGATCTACGAAGGCATTGTAAGTCCAGAGACGGCGCACAACGCGGACGGGACGGAAACGTACCGCTTCAGCGGCCGGGATGCGGATGGCACCGAGGTGGCGTATGTCTGCACAGGACGGCGCGCGCTGTCTTTTGGGCGCATTCGCCTGACGCACGACCCGGTGCTGCGCGTGGCAAACGGGGAGGAGCGCGAGGCGGACTCGTTGTCTGCATTTCTGCTGGAAACGGCAGAGCTGCTCGGAGCGGATGACGACAAGCTGTCCACGTTCCTTGAGGAGATTTCCCAGACCTGGTTGAAAGACGCGGTCGCTCAAGAGCATCGTTTTGCAAAAGGGGCTGCGGTGAGTGAAGCGACCCCTTATGACGATCTGGAAGCGGACGTGATGGAAGGCCACCCCTACCATCCGTGCTACAAGTCCCGCATCGGTTTTGACCTGCAGGATCATCTGGAGTTTGGGCCGGAGTTCAAGCCGGGGCTGAAGCTGATCTGGCTGGGCATTTTGCGTGCCGAAGCAAAGTGGTCGCATCTGTCGTTGTTTGATGAGCAGAGCTTTTTGCGTGAAGAGTTGGGCGAAGAGTACGACCGTTTTGAAAACGTGCTGCGTAAAAAAGGGCTCGATCCGGCGCAGTATGTCATGGTGCCGGTGCATCCGTGGCAATGGCGCGAAGTGGTGGCGGGCGGCTTCCTCGACCAGTTCCGCAAGCAAAGCATCGTTTTGCTGGGCGAAGGGCGCGACGAGTACCGTCCGCAGATGTCGATCCGCACGTTGTCTAACGCTTCGGTGCCGGAGCGGGCGTATGTGAAAACGCCGCTTTCGATGACGAACACGTCGACCGGGCGTATTTTGGCGCAGCATACGATTTTGAACGCGGCGACGCTGTCGGAGTGGCTGGGCGAGCTGCATGCCGGGGATGCGTATTTGCATGATGATCTGCGCGTTGTGCTGCTCAAAGAGGTGATGGGCATCTCCTACAACCACCAGGGCCTGCACCCGCTGCTGGAAGCAAAAGTGTACGGGGTGCTCGGCGCGATCTGGCGCGAAAGCCTGCACGGGCAGTTGGAACCGGGCGAAGCGGCGGTGCCGTTTAATGCGCTGTGCCATCTTTTGACCGACGGAACGCCGCTGATCGATGCGTGGGTGCAGCGTCATGGCTTGGAAAACTGGCTGCAGTCGGTGCTTAATGCGTCGATCACGCCGCTGATCCACTTACTCTACGCGCATGGCGTGGCGATGGAGTCTCATGCGCAAAATATGATCCTGCTGCATGAGAATGGCCTGCCGACGCGGGTCGCGTTGAAAGATTTCCACGACGGGCTGCGCTACTCCCGTGCACATCTGGCCGACCCGAACCGCCGTCCGGAGATTCAGTATCCGCCGGCGAACCATCCGCGTTTGAACCGCAACTCGTTTATTGAAAAAGAGGACCCGGCGGAGATCAAAGACTTTTTCCAGGATGCGTTTTTCTTCATCAACATGGGCGAGCTGGCGTTGTTCCTGCAGGAGCAGTATGGTCTTTCGGAGGAGCGTTTCTGGGAGCTGGCGGCAGGTGTGATCCATGCGTACCAGCGCAAGTTCCCGGAGCTGGCGGAGCGTTTTGCTACGTTTGATCTGTTCTCCGACACGATTGAAGTCGAGCAGTTGACCAAGCGACGCTTGTTTGCGGAAGGCGGCGTGCGCGTGCATGCGGTGCCAAATCCGCTGGCGCTGTATCGGGCAGGGGAGGGGCGGTAAATGCGCGTCCTCGAACAGATTGCCGAACTGAAAAAAGACTTGGGCAGCAAGCCGCTCAAAGCTTATTTTTACGACTTGACCGAACTGACCCGGCACGTGCAGCGCTTCGTGCAAGCGCTGCCGCCGCAGTGTCGGTATTTCTACGCGATCAAAGCCAACTCGGAGCATGAAATGCTGAAGGCATTGGCGCCTTATGTGCATGGATTTGAAGTGGCTTCGATCGGGGAAGTTCATAAAGTCCGCGCGGTTAGCCAAGACGCGCCGATCATCTTCGGCGGCCCGGGCAAAGCGGACGTGGAGTTGGAAGGGGCGATCGAGCAGCGCGTGACGTTGCTGCATGTGGAGAGCTTGCATGAGCTCGACCGTTTGGAGGAGATCGCAGCAAGGAAAGGCGCGGTGATGGAGATCTTGCTTCGCGTGAACCTGCGCGGACCGCTTCCGAGCGGCACGTTGCAGATGGCCGGTGTGCCGACGCAGTTTGGGATCGATGAAGCGGTGATCGGCGAGGGAATTCAACGGACGATGGCGTGTGAGCATGTGCGTTTGAAAGGGTTCCACTTCCATTCGCTGTCCAACAACCTCGATGTTGAGGCGCACTTGAACATGGTCGAGCATTACGGCAAAAAAGCCCGTGCGTGGGCGGATGAGTATGGTTTTCAGCTCGAATACATCAACGCAGGCGGCGGTGTTGGCGTCAACTATGCGGACCTCACCGCCCAGTTTGATTTTGAAAAATTCGCCTCGGCGCTCCCTGAGAAACTTGAGGCGGCTGGCTCGGATGTGACCGTGCTGTTCGAGTGTGGCCGTTACGCCGTTGCTTCCTGCGGCTACTATGCCACCGAAGTCCTCGACATCCGCCAAAGCCACGGCCAGTGGTATGCGGTCGTCGAAGGCGGTTTGCACCATTTCCTGCTGCCCGGCGCGTGGAAGCATACGCATCCGATGAGCATCGTCCCAATCGAAGACTGGCAGTACCCGTTCGAGCGGCCGGAAGTGCAGAATGAGAGCGTGACGCTTGCGGGTAAGATGCATATGCCGAAGGACATTTTGGCGCACAATGTGCAGATTGAAAAGCTCCGTGCAGGAGACTTACTCCTGTTCCCGTACGCAGGCGCGTATGGCTGGGAGATCTCCGCGCATGATTTTAGTGACTTGGAGCATCCGGACTTCATCTACTATCGATAGGGCATATCGAAAACACCAAAAAAGCCTTGGCTTCGAAAGAAGCCAAGGCTTTTATCATCTAACATTAGGCGTTATAAGCGGTCAACAGTTCGGCACGCTCGGCACTGCAGACCAGCGGGCAAGTGGTGCAGGACTTGTTGCCGGGGAACTGGTTCCACAGGCAGCAGGAGTTGCGCACGCGAATCTTGCGGGCCGGGGAGATCTCTTCGAACCAGACTTCCTGGAACGTCTCAGACAGCGGCGGCGCAGTAAAGCCGACCGAGTTGAACACGAGTTCCTTGTCTGCCGCAGCGCCTTGTTTGTAAACCGGGTGCTCGCACAGCTCGCCGTACAGATAGCCGACGAAGTTGCCGACGTTGCCCCACATGACCTTCGGGGAGAGCTTGAACTCGGATGCGATCAGGTAGATCAACGGCCCCAGCGTGTTATCAAACACCGCCTTTAGCACATGCTGCACAGCTGCGAGGTCTTCATGCACATGACCGCCCATGTTCTGCACATCGTGCGGCATGCGGTTCACCAGCAGCATCTGCTGTTTCCCGCCAAGGATGACGCTCGACGGCAGGTTGTCGACCAGAACGATCTCCGTCGTATCCGCATCTGCGATCAATCCCAAGCCGACGGTCGACAGGGGAGTGAGCACCGACGCAAGCAAAACGCTGGCCAGACGCTTCTGGAACAGGGAAGCGGCCGCGACCAGGTTGTCAGATTTCATCTGTTTCGCCACGTTGTGCATCAGTTCGCGCAACAAAGCGGGATCTTTCAGCAACCGGCCGATCGCAATGCCTTCCGGACGGTCTTGTTCTTCAGCAAATTGGAACGGCAGACGCATCCCTTCCTCGCGCAAACGATCCAATACTACAACCTGCTGGTGTAACTCTTTCATATCTATCCTGACTCCTTTCAAGGAAAAGAGGGTACGGTTTTTCTCATTACACCCAGCATAATTGATAATGATTCTCGTTGTCAAGGTTTCTGTAAAAAAGCAGGCGCCCATTTTTCCGAGGGCGCCTGCTTTTTCGTTACGAGTACAGTCCATTCTTCAGCAAATTCGCGTATTCATCCAATTCCAAACCAATTTTTTCGGCATCGTAATGCAGTTTGCCATCGGCATCCGTATTCTCAGCCACGTATTGATTCCCGTACTGTTCCATCGTCCACAAAATGACTTCCAGCGCCTTTTGCACATTCACGCCGGGGCGAAACAGCGCGTAGTCCAAACCTTCCAGCAATTTGCCGAGATAACGCTCTTTCAGCTCGGCCGTCAATTGCAGGTACTCCGCCATCAGCTCCGGGTCGGTCTCCCGGGCCAGCTTCAAGAGAAGGTCGTATTCTTTGGGGTAATGCTTCATCTGATGCATCTTCATCACTGTCAGCTGCTTGATCCGCTCAAACACATCGGGTGACGTCTCCGGCAGAAAATCCTCATATTCCTGCCCCAGCACCTGCACACAGTGGCGCACCAGATACGTATACAAGCCCTTTTTGTTGCGAAAATAATGGAACAGAAGCCCCTTCGAGATCTCCGCTTTCTCCACGATGCGGTTGGTCGATGCCGACGCATAGCTCTGTTCGGCAAACTCGTCGAGGGCGGCCGACAGCACCTTGCGCCGTTTCTCTGCGGGGAGATTGTCAAACACGGCAGTCAAACCCTCACCTCTAGTCACGTTGCATTTTCAAGCTTTCCGCCATCGAGACGGACAGCACCTTTTTCTTGGACAGCAATTTCGACAGTTCATACGTGCCATAGATGATCACAAAGCCAAACACCAGATGCAAGGGATCAAACTGAATCGGGATCGCCATGTCGATGCCTTGCAGAGAGTTTTTCAACAAAGATTCCAGCGAGCTTAACGTCAGCGGAATCCCCAGCAGATAGCCGAGAATCACCGGGATCATCCCGGCGTTCAGCACCAGCCCGTTGATCTCCTTGGGCGTATACCCGAGGACTTTCAGCATCGAGATGTTACCTTTGTTTTCTTCAATGATCAGCGATGTGATCACATAGATCACGATCAAGGCGATCACAAACGCAAACGCGCCCGTCACATACAGCGTATACTTCATCGGCTCCAGCGCGGAGTCGAGCGCCCGCTGCACATCGGCCCGATTCTCCACGCGCAGCACCTGAGACGATTCTACATCTAATGGCTGCAGCGAGTACACCCCGATGAAGCTCGTTTCCGGCAGTTTTAAGTGGTAGTTGAGGATGTCCAGCGGCAGATAGACCGCATTGCCGGTGTAGACTTCGGCGACCGCGTCGATTTTCAAGTCGTAGTATTGATCGTCTTTCAGCAGATTGCGCACCGCCAGCGTATCGCCAGCCTGCAGTCCGGTCGACTCGGCCAGCGCGCGGGTGATCACCGTTTTGTTCTGCAAAGGAAACTCCTTGCCATCCGCATCTTGCAGCGACAGGAGCTTCATGTCGGGACGCACGCCGTAGAGCGAGAACTTCACATCCTCATTCCGGGTCAGCGCGACAGGCAGCATATTGTACACCTCGCCGCCGTAGGTGTTTTCCGTCTGCAATTTATTGAACATCGTGTTGTACTGATACTTGTAAGTATCCCCAAAGCTGTCTTTGACGATATAGTCAATCGAGCTCTGCGCCGCAAAGCCAAACAGCAGAAACACGGAAGCCAGCATCACGCCAAACAGCATCAGGAGCGACTTCGGCACATTGCGCAGCAGTTCACGCACTTTAAACTTCGCGGTAAAACTCAGCTTGGACAGCTTGATCTTGCGCATCAGTCGTCCTGTTTTGACCGTTTTCGAATGCCCGCGCATCAGCGTGACCGGCTTCAGGCGCAAGGCGCGCCAGACGACGATCGCCGCGGCCGGCAGCAGAAAGACCAGCGGGATCAGCACCGATCCGGCCAGATAAGCCGGGCTCCAGTCCACGTTCAGCATTGGCAGGTTAAAGTACATCGCCACATACCCGAGCATCGGCGCCAGGCACAACATGCCAAGCACCGTTCCAACTACGCCGCCGATCAGCCCGATCAGCAGAGGGAAGCGCAAGTAGTGACGCAGGATCTCGCCTTTTTTGTACCCCAGCGCATAGAGCGTGCCGATCTGCGTGAACTCCATTTTCACCAAGCGCCACATCGCCGTCGCCAGCAGCAGGCAGGTCAGAGACAGCATGATCGCAGGGATCTTTGCGGCCAGATCGACCGTCTGTTGAATCTTGCTGTGTGCCAGCTGATAGCGCGGATTTTCCGTGACCGGCTTCCAGAGCAGGAGCTTGTGGCGTTGCTCCAGATAGGCTTTCAGTTCCGGAGAGTTGCCTTTGATGTTGTAGTATAAAGTCCCTTGCTTCAGCTCCTGCATCTTCTCTTTCGTGATCACCGCCACGCCAAACGCCTGCGGGTCCATCATGATGTCCGAATCGGTCTTCAAGGCGTAAATATAGTCGGGCACCGCCATCAGCCCGCGCACATGATACGCTTCTCCGTCGAGCGTGATCTCCGACCCGAGCTGCACGTTGTGCGCCTTGGCAAACGATGGGGAGAGCAGAATGTCGTTGTTCCCCTGCAAAGGCGACCCTTCGATCAGCGCCGGCACGTTCACTTTCGCGCTCTCATCGAACAAACGCAGGGTCACCTGCGGTTTCCACTCCACATCAAATTCATAGCGCGGCTCGATCTGCACGCCAAACGCCTGCTCGACTTCCGGGATGTTGGGAATCGGCAACTGCACGACCGTTTTCACATCTTCCAGCGCGTAGTCCTTGATGAACTGCTCTTCGTTGGTCTGCAGGTTGAAGGCCATCACCGAGAGCAGGGTAAACAGCAGGCAGGAGAGCGCCACCAGCACCATCGACGAGACGTATTGCGCCTTGTTTTGTTGGATGATGCGCCAGATCCGCTTGTTGAGGCTCATCACCATTCCACCTTTTCCGCTGGGAGTTTGTTCGGGTTGGGAACGTCTTCCACGATCTCGCCGCTGCGCACGCGGATGATGCGGTCGGACATCGCCTGCAGCGCCGGGTTGTGCGTGATGATCAGGATGGTGGTGTTGTAGGTCTTGTTGATGCTCTCCAGCAGTTTCAAAATCTCTTTCGACGTTTCAAAATCAAGCGCGCCGGTCGGCTCGTCGCAGAGCAGCAGGTCCGGATTTTTCGCGACGGCCCGGGCGATCGAGACGCGCTGCTGCTCGCCGCCGGACAGTTCGGACGGGAACTTGTCGCGTTTGTCGTACATCCCGACGGCGCGCATCACTTCGTCGATCGGCAGGGGAGACTTGGCGATGTTGGTGGCCGCTTCGATGTTTTCCTGCACGGTGAGACTCTGGATCAGGTTATAAAACTGAAAGACGAATCCGATCTTGTCGCGGCGGTAGATCGTCAACTGCGCATCGGTGTACGCGGAGATCTCTGGCCCGTCGACGAACAGCTGGCCGCCGTCGGGGCGTTCGATTCCGCCGATGACGTTGAGCAGCGTCGATTTCCCGGAGCCGGAGGGGCCGAGGATCGTGACGATCTCGCCTTGCTCCACGGCGAAGTCGACCCCTTTCAGCGCGTAGAATTCAGACTCGCCCATCGGATATTTCTTGCTGAGGCCATGTGCGTTGATCAGCATGGAAAGTCGCTCCTTTCAGATTGACCACGTGGTCATTGACCATATGGTCAAAGCATACTCCCGCGCAGATTCGCTGTCAAGATCGAAGAGAGCATATCCAAATTCAGACTCTTTCGTTTATAATGGAATTAAAAATTGAAGGAGTCGTCAGCATGCTTGAGATCAGAAAGTTAGGCCTCGAAGATACCGCATCCTATGCCAAGCTGTACCGCAATGCCTACCCGGGTTTTGGCGGCACGCAGGAGCAGGCTGTGGCGACGATGAACCGGATGTTCAGCTTTCCGGAGCGCGCGTTTTACGGCGTTTATCGCGATGATGTGATGGTGGGCGGCATGTGCCTGCTCGAATTTGAGATGAACCTGCGCGGCCAGGGCATGGTGCCGGTCGGCGGCGTGGCTTTGGTGGCAGTGGATCTTTTATACAAAAAAGAAAAGATCGCCAAAGAGATCATGTCTTTCTCGCTGCACCATTTCCGCGACAAAGGGATCGGCTTTGTCACTCTGTTCCCGTTCCGCATGTCCTTTTATAAGCAGATGGGCTTTGGCTCCGGCGTGGAGCATCGCCGCTACAGCATGGAAGCGGCATCGATTCCGAATTTCGGCAGCAAGGCCAATCTGGAGATCCTGTCGGCCGACAATCTGGAAGAAGTGATCGCGAGCTACAACCGCTACGCTTTGACCCGCAACGGGCTGACCCCGCTTGCGAAGCACCACCTCGAAGGCTTTTTCAAAGCAGACACGGCCCGCGTGATCGGCTTCCGCAAATACGGCGAGCTGAAAGGGTACATGCTGATGCGCTTTATCAAAGACCACATGCTGGTCAATCAGCTCTACATCCCGCATATCGTCTATGAGACGGGTGAAGCGCTGCAGGAGATGCTGACCTTCCTGCATACTCAGGGCGACCAGTTCCATAAAGTCAACATCGCCACACAGGACGAGAGCATCCATTACATGCTCAGCACCACGTCGACCAATATGCATGACGTGTTTGATTCGATCTTCCTCGAAACCAGCGTCACCGGCTGCGGCCTGATGGTGCGCGTCATCGATGTGCCGAAACTGTTCAGCGACTTGCAGCACCATAATTTTAATGGCGAGACGTTGAAGCTGAAACTGACCCTGGAAGACAGCTTCCTCCCGCAAAACACGGCCAGCGCCGTGATCGACTTCCGCGAAGGACGCCCGCATGTGCTGACCGACGCTGACGGCACCGCCGATGTCGAGCTGACCCTGGAAGTCTCCAACTTCTCCAGCCTGCTCGCCGGCACCACCACGTTCGACCGCCTGCACCGCCTCGGCGTGGCCAAGCTGTCGGATGATGCCCATGTGGAGACCTTGACCCGTTTGTTCCGCACGAGTGAGCGGATGATGTGCATGTTTGCGTTTTAAGATTGGAAAAGAAGCCTTCATGGGGAGGCTTCTTTTCTTGTTGTAATATGTGTATGATGTAATTAGTTAGATGCTATCGTCAAACTTCTCGCATCTTTGATGAATACATCTAACATTAGGTTTCTTAGACGATTACGTCTAACAATAATCGAGGAGGACGATTGATGAAAACACCCATCTCGATCTTAATAATGGATGTGACTAACTCTACGGGCTTTACAGACACAAAAGAACTAACAAACTATCTAGGTCAAGTTGTAGATTGGATTGATATGTGGACCCGCGGAATAGTTAGTACAAAAGTAAAAAAACGCTATGGCGATGAAATTATTGTAGTCACCGAGAATTATTTTACAGCTTATTTGCTGGCTTTTTACATAATTTTGTTCTGGAAATACGAGAAGCATCCACCGTATTTGGGTATAACTTTTGGAATGACAGAGGATGATGTTTTGGATATCGACTTAGAAGAATGGAATGATCCATTAGTCAAATCTGCCCGAATTGCAAGTGAAACTATCAAGCAGTCTAAAAGAAGACCTCCAATACTATTTCATAGATTGAATTCAGAAAATGACACCGAGTATCCTATGGTATCAGTCCTTAATATTCTTTCCGAAATGCAGTTTAAATTGATTCGGGAGCAATCTCCGTATCAACATGCAGTGTTTAAACTTTATCTTCTCTATCAAAAGCAGGTTGATATAGCAAATCGAATTTCAAGAAAGCCTGCAACGATTTCCAAACAACTGAAAGATGGTAATAGTGAAACAATTATCGATGCTCTTGATACAATCGAGAGAATGTTAAACAGAGCACAAACTGCTGGGGTGGGAATTAAGCCGAATTCCATCGCAAAGAAAACTGATGTCTTGAAAAAGAAAATTCGCAATTCGCTTCTGAGCGACATTCCATTTGAATTAGATTGAACATTTTTCTGCGTCTCATAGCATTAATAATATGTACTTATTCGGGAGACAATATTGTATTGGAATGGAGGTGTGGAAGGTGGAAAACTATTGTGCTATGATATTTGACATTCAAGGATCAAAGAAGCTTTCCAATCGGTCGGAAGTGCAATTCGAACTGATCGATACAATAAATGATTTCAACAATAAACATAAGGATTTCCTTGTTTCTGATTTCAACATTAGCGTAGGAGATGAGTGGCAGGGCTTATTAAAAGATAAGAAGTACTATCCAATCGTCCAAAATTTCTTTGCTGAAAAACTTAGTGTCCCATTTTATACTGGCGTAGGAGTAGGACCATTGACTGTTTTCTCTTCGAGTTTACCAGTAAATCAATTGGATGGGCCTTGTTTTCATAAAGCGCGGGAAGCATTAGAGCTTGCTAAGTCGAAGAAATATAAAGAGGTTCTATTGAACTAAATAAAGGGATGATGAGATGGTAGTATTATCATTACTCTTAAGTTACTTGCTTGCTGAATTTTATTTTATTTCAGAGAAAAAACTAGTAGGATTATTTAAGTGCGTGATTCTAACATTGACACCTTTAGTAATTTGGTATTTTTGTTTCGATTCGAAATTTTTGTTCAGTGTCTTATACGCAGCTTTGTTTCTAACCTTTTGTCATGTGGTTATCGATTGGATTTTTTCAAAATTAGAAAAGTCACGAATGCTATTTGGCGAGAGAAAGATTGAGAGTCTAAAAACAAAGAAGATGACACTTTTTGTTTTAGAACAATCAGCTCATACGGTAAGTGTACTTTTAACTAGTTACTGGTTTCTCTACATTGATCTTTGGGAAGTGTGGAGAAAGATCTCTGTCCGGTTCAACATAGCGCCAGGAACTAAATTTGAGTTGTCCTCTGTGTCATCAATACTGGCAATCATTATTATCTTTATCGGAGTTACCAAGATAAGCGGTCATATTGTGCGGATTTTAGTAGGGGAAGCACCGACACGAGAACATTTTATCGAAGAGAAACTCACACTCGAAAACTCGTGGAAGAGATCTATCGTGTATCCCACTGAATATAAGACAACTACCGAGTGGTCCATTGTTCCGCTTACAAAATCTCGAATCAACCAAGGAGGTTATATCGGTTACGTTGAAAGATTAATTGTCATGATTCTAGCCTATTATAGTGCATTCCCTGCAATTGCATTTATTGCTACTGCGAAGTCACTAACTCGTTTTAAACAGCTTGAAGACCGAGATTTTGCAGAATATTTTCTAGTTGGGACGTTGAGTTCCATCCTGTTAGGAATCGTATCTGGTATTTTTCTTCGGTTAGTCTTTCGGTAAACTAATAGTAGAACAAAAAGGTCATTCAAATAAATTTGAATGACCCCTTTAATTTTACCAATTAATTTTGCGAATCCCTTTTTGCGCCCTCATCAAGAAAAGCATGGATGATCCGTTGAATTGATTCCAGCGGGATCTCGATGATCCGTTTTTGCAAATTGGGGATAGGGCGTCCGCCCAACGTATATTGGTCTGTTCGCAGGCTGTTCAAGAGTTCCTTGTAAGGAAATTCGAATGGGCGTTCCGAATTGTATGAACGCTTGACGAGTCGAGGATCGTCGGTGCGTCCGAGGAGATAGTCTAGTGAAACGTTCAGGTTGTTGGCGATGTTGACCAGGGTGGCGAAATTAGGCTCGCGGCTGCCGTTTTCATAGTTGGAAAGGGCACTTTTGGTCAGGTTTAGCATCGTAGCAAACTTTTGTTGCGAGTAGCCGTTCGTGGTACGGAGTTCGGCTAATCGTTCACAAAATGTGTTCGTCATTCTACACCTCTTCTCTTAAATCACGTATTGTGATTATAGTATTTCCCTTATCCTAACATCCCGGTGGATTTTAGCATAGTCTATAAATGTACACAATACGTGAACCTGAATTGAAGTGGACACGTTTCGTGTCTATAATGATGGAAAGAGTATGCATATTGTGTTCGGGAGGTCCCATGAGAAATGAGAAGATGACCGCATTGCGCGGGGAACGGACGCAAAAAGAGATGGCAAAGGAGATTGGTATCCCGGTCAGCACTTACGCAATGATCGAATCGGGGCACAGGTTCCCGCGCAGAGACTTGCAGATCAAGCTGGCGAGGTATTTTAATCTGACTGTGGACGAGTTGTTTTTTAGCCAGGAGGCAGCGCAGGATGACGAGAGTTGACAAGTTTTACTAGCCAATAGTAGGATGACTTTGGTGATAAAGTATTAATTATAGTGTTGATATGTAGGTTAATTCTTAGGAGAGAGGCCGGCGACATCTGGATGTCGCAATCGTACCGGAATTTGACGTTACAACGGGATACTATCTTAGCGGAGGTTTCACCCGCTGAACGTCTCAGGTGTCGACCGGACTGCTCTTCTAAATGATTACGCGGGGATTAGAGCGCTGTTGCTTGCAGCACTTTGATCCCCCAATAGATGCATCGCAAGGTCTCCGCCGCAGCTGCTCCGGCGAATGAAAAGAGCAAAAGTTTACTTCGTGTGCGTTTGGTGTTCAGTCGGAGAAACAATTTAGTTTTCAAAACACAAACACCTCTTTATGGTAGACACGACATCGCTTTGATTTTAACTGGAACATTCTTCTTATGCAATGGTTGCAAACAAATTTTTTCATAAGTGTAATAAATGTATTCTTTACTTGAATTATTCTAAAAAAGAAGCGAGGCACAACAAAAGTTGTGTCTCGCTTTCTTCAATTGCTAGAGCGATTTCATAAACTTGGCTAACCGCTCCATCGCTTCCTGCAACTGCTCCATCGAGGCGGCGTAGGAGATGCGGATGAATCCTTCGCCGAGCGGAGAAAACGCAACGCCGGGCACGACGGCGACGCGGCCTTGTTCGAGCAGGCGCGTGGCGAAGTCGAAGGAGGACAGGCCGAATTTTTTGATCGACGGGAAGATGTAGAACGCGCCGCCTGGCACGACAACATCGAAGCCCATCTCCACAAGGCGCTCGCAGACGAAATCGCGGCGCTTGCGGTACTCGTCGCGCATCGGTGATGCATCGTCGAGGCCGCCCGTCAGCGCTTCCAGTGCGGCGTACTGCGAGACGGATGCGGCGCAGGCGGCGTTGTACTGGTGGACTTTGACCATCTGCTTGGTGATGTATTCGGGTGCAAATGTGAAGCCGATGCGCCAGCCGGTCATCGAATGCGACTTGGACAGGCCGTTGATGACGATCGTCTTGTCGCGCATGTGCGGGATCGAGGCGATCGACGCATGCGTGCTTTCATAAAGCAGTTCGCTGTAGATTTCGTCGGAGATGACAAACACGTCGCGCTCGCGGAGCACTTCGGCGATCTCCTGCAGGCTCGCCGCATCCTGCACCACGCCGGTCGGGTTGGACGGGGAGGGGAGGATCAGGCAGCGGGTCTGGTCGGTCAAAGCCTGGCGCACCATGTCGCCGGTGACGCGAAAGCCCGTTTCTGTCGTGTCGAGGTAGACCGGTTTCGCGCCGCACATCGTGATCAACGGCTCATAGCCAGGGTAGATCGGTCCGGGCAGCAGCACTTCTGAGCCTTCTGCCAAGATGGTGCGCAAGGCGATGTCCAGCGCTTCCGACGCGCCGTTGGTGACGATGATCTCCGTGTCCGGCGAGTAGGACAGGCCGTATTTTGTATCCAAAAAGGCACTCGCTGCCTTGCGCAAGGCGGGCAGTCCGGCGTTGGGGGTGTAGGAGGTATGGTTGTTGGCGATGGCGGTCTGGCCCGCAGTCTTGATGTGCTGAGGTGTCGGGAAGTCCGGCTGGCCGAGGGTGAGCGAGATCGCGTCTGTGTATTCGGCGGCGATCATCGCGAATTTGCGAATCCCCGACATCTGAATGTCCCGTACGCGCTGGTTGAGCAGGTGTTCCATCATCGATCAGTCCTTTATCCGTGAGGTTTTCTCATTATCTTACTCCATGTGCGGCGAAGAAAAAAGCGTTATGCATTTTATTATAAATAGCGATAGACATATCATGAATAATCGCTGTATATTGTCTATATAGATATTATTTTCTGTAAATTCTTAAAAATAGACAAACGGGAGGAAATTCAAAATGAAAAAGGTGCCTTTTGCGGTGGTCAGCTCGGCGTTGGCTGTCTCGATGCTGCTGTCCGCTCCGGCCGCTTTGGCGGAGGAGAATCATGCGCAGCACAAGCACGTATTAGAAGGAGAGATCGACCGTGCGCTCGATACGGACGGCGACGGGCTGAAAGACTATTTTGAGCAGACGATCTCGCACGCAGAACGTGCCGACACCGATGGGGACGGCATCTCCGACGCGCAAGAAGACGCCGACGGGGACGGACTTTCCAACATCGCCGAGCAGTCGCGCGGGCTGAACCCGACGACGGCCGACAGCGACGGCGACAGTTTGACCGATTATCAGGAAGTATATAAGTATCATACCGACCCGGCCGTGTTTGACACCGATGGGGACAACCTTTCGGACGGCACCGAAGTGCTGTACTATGCGCTCGACCCGAACCGCGCAGACCCGAACGTGCCGCGCTCGTGGAACATCCCGGACAACGCAGTTGGCGTGACCGGCACGATGACCGGCCTCGGCGACATCCCGACCAAATTGACGGTGCGTCAGTCCCCGGTTTTGCTCGTGCAAGATCTGCAGGCAGCTGCGTCGTTTGATCTGGAAAGCCTCGACCGCACGGCCGCTTTTAACATCAAAGTTTCCTATCAAGACACCGGGGCGGAAGACTTGCGCCTGTTCCGCTACAACGCGAAACAAGCCTCGCTCGAACCGGTGCAAAAGCAGCACAAAGACCCGCAAACCAACACGATCTCCGCAGAGTTTACCGATGGCGGCTCGTTTGTCGTCCTGCCGATGAGCGAGTGGAAGAAAACGGAGCAGCCTGCGAAATCGTCCTATAAAGGCAAATACAAAAAGTTCACCGGCAAAGCCAAGCTGGCCGGACTGCCCGGCGTGGAGATCGACGGCGCGGCGGTTGACACGAATGGCGTGTTTGAGATCAGCCGCAATGTAACCAACGCCGACGGCACGACCCAGACGCTGAAGGCGAAATATCAGGTGCAGGAGCTGCAGCAGAGCGACGAAGGCACGTTCCTGACCGCATCGTCCGTCTCCACCGAATCGGGCCTGCAGCCGACGATCCTCGTGCACGGCTTCTACGGCTCGTCGACAACATGGGGCTTCAACCAAAAATGGAGCAACGGCGGCGCGACCCCGTCTGCGCAGTCGGCGATCGCCTCTTACGAGACGTTCACCGGCAAAACGTACGCCAGCGGCACCGCTTCGACGTATGGCAACATCGACGTGCAGTTTATCACGTCCGTCTCCGATTCGGCCGAGCTTGGCCCGGTGCTCGATGTGAACAAAGGCTATACGCGCAACGTTGACCTGTTCAATTTCGAATATCACAGTGACGGCCACGTTTCGAACGGCGCACAGCAGTTGAAAAACTTCATCGCCGGCCTCCGTTCGCGCGGATTGATCGGCACTTACGACTACCCGAACCTGCTCGCCCACTCCAAAGGCGGCCTGATCTCCCGCTACCTGATCGAAAACCTGAGCGGCTCATGGGACATCGACCGTCTGGTCACGCTTGGCACGCCGCACTTCGGTTCCGACCTGTCCACATTTGGCGACATGGACCGCGACGACAGCGATCTCTGGCTGTCCAACAACAACGACCCGTACTGCAACACGTTCACCAACTCGCATCCGTACACCACGTACTATGCGTTTGGCGCGTGGAAAGCGGGCGCGAGCGATCTGAACGCCACGTCGCCGAGCCAGCGCGGTGTCTGGACGGTCGGCCAGCTGTCCGGCAGCTATGACACCGATGTGCGCAACCGCTTTGCCAATGCGGGCCGCAGCATCTCCTGGTTCAGCTACGCCGACATCGGCGACACGGTGGTCAACATCGACTCGGCAATGGGTTCCGACCAGGAGCCGGACTACGACGGCACACTGCCGAAAGTGTCGATCTACAAGCGCTGGTACGTGTTCCATGAAACGTACGGCGACCACTCCGGGATGAGAAAATACTCGACGGTGCAGAATCTGGTCACCGATGTGCTAAAAGGGTTCTACTAGGCGTTTGCAACGACAAAAGGGATTTGCTCCTCTGCGGAGCAAATCCCTTTTTGAGCGGGGCTCTGAATTAGTAGCCCGGAGTGAGCAGGATGAACAGCACGAAGATGATCAGGAATACGACCGCCCAACGGGTGTAAGGACCGAATACACCGTACATAGCAACGTCACCCCCTTCGTGGTTCTCTTGGTATATAGAATGCAAAACAGGGTCTGATAGCAACGGACAGGTACCCACGTTGGCACAGTTTGGGCGGTCTGTGCTACAATGATTGGAAAATTTGTGAAGATCGCGAGGCGGTACATCATGTTGAGAATGGAATTGTTTGCAGACGCAGAACTGCGCCTGCTGGAGGAGCACCACGCGGAGGAAGTCTACCGTTTGATCGACGGCAACCGCGAGCATCTGCGTGAATGGCTGCCGTTTATCGACTTCAACACATCGTCGGCCGATTCGCTGGCTTTTATCAAAATGTCCCGCGAGCAGCTGGCGAAAAACAGTGGCACGAACTACGGGATTTTTTACAAAGGACGGCTGGCCGGTGTGGTCGGCAACCATTTTATCGACTGGAGCAACCGCTTGACCTCGATTGGCTATTGGCTGGGCAAAGAGTTCACCGGGCATGGCCTGATGACTGCTGCCACCAAGGCGCTGGTCGAGCAGGCTTTTGCGGAGTACAAGCTGAACCGCGTGGAAATTCGCGTCGCGACCGGCAACTTGAAGAGCCAAGGCGTGCCGGAGCGGCTCGGCTTTGTCAAAGAAGGCGTGTTGCGCCAGCGCGAGTGGATGTATGACCGCTGGCTGGATCATATCGTCTACTCGATGCTCGCTTCCGAGTGGGAAGGGCAGTAGATCATGTCGGAGATCCAAACGCTGGCCCGCTGGATCAAGGAGTCGAGTTTTACGGTTGCGCTGACCGGGGCGGGGATGTCGACGGAGAGCGGAATTCCCGATTTTCGCTCCCAAAGCGGGTGGTGGAACAACATCGACCCGGCCACGGTGGCGACGGTAGAGGCGCTGGAGGAGAACTACGAGCTGTTTCAGCAGTTTTACGCGTCGCGCATGCAAGGGCTGCGCGCTTGCACGCCGCACCGGGGGCATGCGATCTTGGCGGAGTGGGAGCAGCGCGGCTTTTTGCACAGTGTGGCGACGCAAAATGTGGACGGGTTCCATCAGCAGGCCGGCAGTCGGAACGTCTATGAACTGCACGGCTCGATCCGGACGGTCAGGTGCAGCACCTGTGACGATCAGACGGAGCTGGAGGACTTTTTGGCAGGGAAAGCATGTCCACACTGCAAAGGGCGCTTGCGGCCCGATGTGGTGCTGTTTGGGGAGATGTTGCCGCAAGAACCTTGGCAGCGGGCGCTGGCCGACATTCGCAGCGCTGAGTTGGTCATCGTGATCGGGACGAGCCTGCAGGTCTATCCTGTGGCGCAACTGCCTTTGATGACGCAGGGGCGGGTGGCGATTCTCAATTACGAGCCGACCGCACAGGATGATCATTTTGAACTGGTGATCCATGGCAAGGCGGGCGAGCTGCTGCAGCAGATCAATTCGCAGATTTAATGGAAAAAAGGCACTCGCAGGTCGAGTGCCTTTTTCCGTACCGTGCTGCCCGTTAGCTTTGCACGCGGGGCTGTGTCGGATCGCAGGCGGGCTGTTTGACGTTGGAGACTTGGGACAGTTTGGTCAGGTAGTAGCACTCTTCCCGGAACATGTGGTCGGGCATCAGCGGGGAGAGGATGCTGAGCAGCGTATGGTCGAGCTCCATCTCTTCCACTTCGTTCAGGAACTCCTGGAACATGATGATCTCCAGCTCGGCTTCTTTGTTGAAGCGGGCCAGCGGCGGAAAGTCCTGCAGTCCGGTGCGCAGGAAGCCGGTCAGCTCGACCGCTTTCAGGTAGAGGTCGGTGAAGTGTTTGCTGAACGATTTGGCTTTGGCGATGACCAGCTTTTCGCTCATGTCGGTGAAGGAAGCGAGACCGTCCGCATGCCCGTACGCGTCAGACAGCCAGAGCAAGTGATGATGCACCGGGTGGAACACGGGCGGGAGCTTGCCTTCGAGCAGATTGTTCAGGATGCGGGTGTATTCGTCCAGTTCGTTGACCATGTGGTTGATAAACGACGGCGGAAGATTGACGGCGATCTCTCCGGTCAGTTGGCGGCGGATGACGTGCAGTTTAAACTCGCGGAATTCCTTGACCCTTTGAGCCGCCTGCCGGTTCAGCGTGATCAGTTCGGCGTCAGACAAGTCGCGGCGGGCCGTTTCGAGCAACTGGTCAAAGAGAGCGACAAACGAGTTGATCCGCTGCACCTCCTGCACTTCTTTCGCTGAGGTGGTGAGTTGGAAAAAGCGGGCATGATCGCCGAGGATCTGCAGCCAGAACCGATGTTCAAAGAGGGCAGCGTGCTGGTAATTGTGCAAGTCGGTTCTCCTCCTTTTCGTTAGTAGTCAACATATGTGCGGACGCCTAAACGAGTGCCTTTCCGATTGCAAGAAAATTGTGTATTATTGGGAATAGACAAGTTGAACGAGAAGAGGAGACGGGATCGATGAGCATCCAAAAAGAGTTGCCAAAGACGTGGAATCTGGAAGTGATCTTTAAAGGGGCAGCCGCTCGAAGGAGTTGGCGGCGTTTTTTGAGGAACTGGAAGCTGATATTCAGCGTTTTGAGGAAAAAGTCGCCGGAGCTGCGGCTGCAAAGTCTGATGCGGAACTTGGCGCTTGGGTGGAACGGATCGGGATGGTCAATGATCTGAACGGCCGCTTGGAAGAGGTGTCGGAGTTCAGCATCTGCATCTCGTCGGCCGACACGTCGGACGAAGGGGCGCCGCTGGTGGCTGGACGTGTCGCAGCGCTGGGAGCGCGCTTGAAGGCGGCGATGATCTCCTTTGATGCACAGCTCGCGGCGATTCCGGAAGCATTGTGGGAGCAGCTGTTGGCGCAAGACGGGGTGCGCGAGGTGGAGTTTGCGTTGCAGGAGCGCAGACGCCTGGTGCAGGAGATGCTTCCGGCGGGGCAGGAGACGCTGATCAGCGCTTTGGCGGTCGACGGATTTCAAGCGTGGGAGCGCTTTTTTGAAAAGGTGATCGGTCGTGTGCGGATGGAGATCGAGCTGGACGGCGACGTGCAGGAGCATTCGCTGTCGACGATCTTCAGCCTGTTTCAGAACACCGATGCCAAGATCCGCCGCAGCGCGTTCCAGCAAGGCGTTGAGGTGCTGAAAGGCGAGGCGGAGCTGTGCGCGGCCGCATTGAACTCGATCGTCGGATTCCGCTTGCAGACGTACAAGGCGCGAGGCTGGGAATCGCCGCTGCATGAATCGCTGCTGATCAACGGCATGACCGAAGCGACGCTCACCTCGATGTGGAGCGCAGTGGAAAAAAACCTCGGGCGCGTCGCGCAGTATTTAGAGCGCCGCAAGCAGCTGCAGGGGCAGGAGACCCTGCATTTTGTCGACCTGTATGCGCCGGCGGTGGGCAAGAGCTCGAAAAAGGTGACGTGGGAAGAGTGCGCCGAGATCATTATCGAACAGTTCGGCACCGTGTCGGGGCAGATGCAGGATCTGGCACGCCGCGCATTCGAAGAAGGCTGGATGGACTGTGAGCCATCGCCGCAAAAAGCGCCGGTCGGCTTCTGCGCGTCCTTCCCGGTGACGGGGGAGTCGCGGATCTTGGGCACGTTCAGCGGCAATCTGTCGTCCGTATCGACGCTGATCGCCCATGAGATCGGACATGCCTTCCACTACTCGGTGCTGAAAGACCTGCCGCGTCTGGCCCAGATCTATTCGAAGAGCACGGCGGAGACGGCATCGACGTTCGCCGAGCGGCTGGTGATGGATGCGCTCTTGAAGAAGGTGGAAGATCCTGCAGACCGGATTGCGCTCTTGGCCAGCAAGCTCGACAATGCGATGATCTACTGCATGTTCACCTACTCGGCGTTCCTGTTCGACCGCAGCTTCTATGCCGAGCGCGCGGAAGGTCTGGTCAGCGCGGAGCGCATCACCGAGCTGCTGCTGCAGGCGCAAAAGACGGCGTACTGCGATGCGCTTGATGGATACAACGAGTGGCAGTGGCTGTCGCACGGTCATTACTACGACACGGTCACCCCGTTTTACAACTACCCGTACACCTTCGGCTCTCTGTTCTCGGCCGGCATCTACGCGATGGCGCTGCGAGAAGGGGCGGCGTTTGAAGACAAGTACATCGCCCTGCTCCGTGACACCGGCCGCATGACCGTCGAAGATCTGGCCGCCAAGCACCTCGGCGTCGACCTGACTCAGGAAGCGTTCTGGGAGGATGCGATGGGGATTATGACGGGCGACTTGGAAGAGTTTTTGGAGCTGACGAAGTAAATAAAGGAGTCACAGCAAGCCGCGCCGGAGAGCGCGGCTTTTTTGTGCAAGGCGGGAACACAAGCCGATTCTGGCAATTTGAATATTCTAGAAGAAGAGAGGTGAGAAGCATGAAAAAAAGGGACACCGACATCGGGACTCGCACCGTGAAACGAATCTACCGAACAATCGAAGTGATCACCGTCGCGCTGCTGCTCTCCGGGCAGATCAACGTCAGCGGTGTCTTCTTCTTTAAAGGGGGCGGCTTCTCGCTGTCTTTTGCCGGGCCGATCACCGGCGGTGTGCGGTCGCTTGGTGTGCCGGAAGCGCCGGCTTCAGACGCAGTCATCGACTTGATTTCGCTGGCCGCCGCCTTGCTGCTGATCCTTGATCAAGTCAATGTGACAGGAACCCTGCTGACGCAAGGCGGCTATACGATCGTGCTGAGCGGGCCGATCTTTAGGCAAGCCAAGCGGGTGGCCGCTGTCCCGCAGACCAGACGATTCGTCAACGATTTGAAAAAGCAGGCATTGCGCTCGCTGCAAGAAAGCTGAGCAAAAGGAGTGAGACTGGATGGCGCTCAATAAGATCCCGCCCATCGTGCCGAAAAAGGGGACGATTTTTGTGTCTGCCGCGTTTTTGGCGACCTTTATCTTCTTTTTCACACGGCAGGAGCCGATCCCGGAAGAACAGCAAAAAAGAGAAGTTTGACCGGACAGGGACGGCAGACATCGGAGCACACGCATGGGACAATGCGGTGCTTACATATAACCAACAACGAATGGAGGTAACAGGAAAATCAGGGAGGGAGCTGCTGGAGATGGAGATCGTCGGGAAAAGCGTTCCCCGCAAAGAATCTCTAGACAAGGTGACCGGAGCTGCGAAATACACGGAAGACTTGCGATTGCCCCAACTGTTGCATGCCTGGCTGTTGACCAGCCCTTATGCGCATGCCAAGATCATCGAGATCGACACTTCGGAAGCGGCCGCGATCGACGGGGTGCGGGCGATCCTGACCGGCGACATGTATCCGGAGCCGCTCGGGGAGGCGCTGGCCGACCGTCCCTATCTCGCCGTGGAGAAAGTCCGTTACCACGGGGAGCCGGTTGCGGTGGTTGTCGCCGAATCGAAAGCGCTGGCCAAGCGGGCGGCGGAGCGGATTCGGGTGCGCTACGAACCGCTGCCGGTCGTCAACTCCCCGAGCGAGGCGCTGCGTCCGGACGCGCCAATCTTGCATGAACGGCTGGATGAGTATGAGCGGGCGCAGTCGATCCACCCGGTACCGCACACCAACATCGGCAATCACGTCAAGATTCGCAAAGGCGACATGGCGGCAGGCTGGGCGCAAAGCGAAGTGATCGTCGAAAGCACCTACTCGTTTCACACGGCCGATCATGGCGCGATGGAGCCGCGCTGTGTGATCGTGGAGGCCCCGCCGGGGAGACCAATCGTCATTCATGCCTCCACGCAAAATCCGTTTACGATCAAAAAGGAGTTCAAGCGCTTTTTTCAGGTCGACGAGTCGGACGTCGTGGTGCATGTGCCGTTTGTCGGAGGGGGTTTTGGCGGCAAAGGGGCGATTCAGCTGGAATACATCGCCTATCACGCGTCGAAAGCGTGCGGCGGACGTCCGGTGCGACTTGTCAACGCCCGCGAACAGGACCTGATCTCTTCGGCCAGCCACATCGGGCTGGAAGCGCGTGTCAAATTAGGGGCGACCCGCGACGGCAGGCTGACCGCCGCCGAATACACGCTGCTGTATGACACCGGCGGCTATACGGACCAGGGCGCTTTTGTCACGCTGGCCGGAGCGGTCAACTGCACGGGGCCCTACCGCATTGATCATGTGTGGTGTGATGCGCTCTGCGTTTACACCAACCATCCCTATGCGACTTCCTTTCGCGGGTTTGGCCATCCGGAAGCGCATTTCTGCATGGAGCGCACCGTCGATCTGCTGGCGAAGCGGCTGCAGACCGACCCGCTGGAACTGCGGCGCCGGAATGCCATCCTCCCCGGCGATACGACGCCGACGCAAGCGCCGCTGAACAGCAGCAACCTCGGCGACCTGCCGGCCTGCATCGAGAAGCTGAAAGGCCTGATCGGGTGGGAAGCAGGGCAGTTGCACCGGCTGGATGCGAATCGTGTGCTCGCCAAAGGCATGGCCAGTGTCTGGAAGACGTCCAGTGCGCCGATGACGTCCGGGTCGGGGGCGATCATTACCTTCAACCACGACGGGACGGTCAACCTCAGCGTCGGATCGGTGGAGCTCGGCCAAGGCAACCGCACCGTCCTCACGCAGATCTTGGCCGAACGGATGCAGATGGACGTCGATCGCATCCACATCAAGATGGAGGTCGATACGTCCGTCTCGCCTGAACATTGGAAAACGGTCGGGAGCACCAGCACGATGATGGTGGGGCGCGCCATTCTCGAAGCGGCAGACGATGCGATCGGCCAATTGAAGCGCACCGCCGCGATTCCGTTGCAGCGCCGTCCCGATGAATTGGCAGTTGGACGGGAGCGGGTGTATGTACGGAACGATCCGGCGACGTTTCTGCTCGTCAAAGATGTCGCCCAAGCGTATGTGTTTCCCAGCGGCAGCGCCATCGGGGGACCGGTCATCGGGCATGGCCGCTATATTGCGCCGATGCTGACCCATCTCGACCCGGAAACGGGAAAAGGCATCCCCGGCCCGCAATGGACGGTGGGAGCACAGGCGGTCGAAGTGGAGTTGAACACGCGTGATTTCACCTACAAGCTGTTGCGGGCGGCTTCGGTGTTTGATGCCGGTAAAGTGATCAACTGGGGCACGGCAGCGGGGCAGGTCATGGGCGGCATGAACATGGGGCTGAGCTGGGCGAGCCGGGAGACGTTTTATTTTGATGAAATGGCACGCGTGCTGAACCCGCAGCTGCGCGATTACAAGATCATCCGCTTCGGTGAAAGTCCCCATTATCTCGTCGATTTTGTGGAGACGCCTTATCTGGAAGGACCTTACGGAGCGCGCGCGCTCGGGGAATACGGCACGATCGGCATGGCGCCCGCTTTGGCCAACGCGCTTTCGATCGCCGCCGGCGCGGAGTTAAACCGATTGCCGCTGACACCTGAATTGATCTGGCGGCAGACGAAGGGGCGGATGCCATGATTTCCTTTGATTTCGACTATTACCGGCCGGAATCTGTCAGGGACGCGGTTCTGCTGTACCAGAAGCTGGCCTCGGAAGGAAAACAGCCGCTGTATTACGCCGGCGGCACCGAGATCATCTCGATGGCGCGGATCGGCCAGCTTCGCATGGGAGCGGTGATCGATCTGAAAGGGATTGCGGAACTGAACGAATCCCGCTTCAGCGGGGATGTGCTGGTCATCGGGGCGAACGTCACGTTGACGAGGCTGGCCGAGGAGAACCTGTTTCCGCTGCTGGGAGATACGGCGCGGCGCGTGGCCGATCATACCAACCGCAACAAGATCACGGTGGGCGGAAACATTTGCGGGCGGATCAAATACAGGGAGGCGGTGCTGCCGTTTCTGCTCACCGACAGCCAGGCGGTGCTGGTTGGGCCGTCCGGCCAGCGCCAGGTGCCGATTGGCGAGCTGTTCAACGGGAAACTGAACCTGCTGCCAGGCGAATTGCTGGTCCGGCTCCTCACCTCCCGCCGCGATGTGGAGCTGCCTTATGTCACGATGAAGAAAACCAAGCTGGAAGAGATCGATTACCCGCTGGTCCGTCTCGCCGCCGTGCAGACCGGCAGCTGGATTCGCATCGCTTTCAGCGGAGTCAGCGAAACGCCGCTGCGGCCGCTGCAGGTAGAAGCGATGCTCAATAACACGGCCTTGCCGCTTGAAGTGCGCATCGAAAACGCGATCCGGCAGTGGCCGGCTCCGATGCTGAATGACATCCTCGGGTCAGCGGAGTACCGGGCGTTTGTGCTGCGCCATGCCTTGCAGGATACGTGGGCCGCTCTGGAAGGGGGAAGCGTATGATTTCCAACGGTACGGGCAAATGTGAAGTGCAGCTGTTGGTCAACGGGGAGCACCGGCACGCGGTCATCCGCTCGGCAGACACGCTGTTGTCTGCGCTGCGGGACCAGTTGGATTTGACAGGGGCAAAGGCGGGCTGTGAGAATGGCGACTGCGGCACCTGCACCGTCCAAATCAACGGCTGGCCGGTCAAATCCTGCATGATGCTGGCGATCGAAGCGGCAGGTCTTGCCGTGACGACGATCGAAGGGCTGCGGGGGACGCCGGTTCAAGACGCCTTCATTCGCCATTTTGCGTTTCAATGCGGCTTCTGCACGCCGGGTTTTCTGATCGTGTGCCATTCGCTGGCACAGATTCATCCCGATGCGGATGAAGAAGTGATCCGAGAGTGGCTGCAATCGAACATCTGCCGCTGCACGAGCTATCAGGAGATTCGCGGGGCGATAAAAGCAACGCTGGCCATGGCGCAGGGGCATCAGGGGGAAGGAAGATGAAGGAGTTGCATCAGATCGCAAAAGCCTTGCAGCCTGTGCCGCAGCGGGCTTTGATCGCCACGGTGATCCGTGTTGAAGGGTCGGCCTACCGCAAAGAAGGGGCAAGCAGGCTGTTGTTGCCGGGTTGCTGCGGCGTCGGCGTGATCAGCGCCGGGTGTCTGGAAGCCGACCTCGAAGCGCGATTCCCGCGACTGTGGGAGGAAGGCGCCGCACGCACGCTGGTCTATGACATGAGTGCGGAAGACGATCTGTCCTGGGGGCAGGGGGCGGGCTGCAACGGAGTGGTCCATGTGCTGGTCGAACCGGTCGGGGAGGAACTGCGGAGCTGCTTGCTGCAGATGGATGAACTGTTGCGAAGCGGGACGCCGGTGCTGGTGATCAAGCAATTGACGCAGCATGGGGCGGTGGCAAGGTCCTGTTATTTGACCGAGCAGGGACTGACTTTTGGCGATTGGGGAGACGGAATCGAAGTGCTGGCCGACGCGGCATGGGGGCAGATCCGCCAGAGCCGGAAAAGCGGGGTGCACAAGCTCGAAGGAGTGGAGAGGGAGTGCTATCTGCAACTGGTGCTGCCCCAACCGCGTTTGCTGCTGGTCGGAGCAGGTGAGGACGCGCGGCCGCTGGCTGCGTACGCCGCTGCGGCAGGGTTCTCGGTGACGGTGGCCGACTGGCGGTCGGACGCTTGCAGCCGGACGCATTTTCCGCAGGCCGATCAGTTGATCGCAGGGCCACTGACCGACATTCTTGAGCAGTTGGACTTGTCTCTGGATGATGCGGCGGTGATCATGACACACAATTTTCAGCGGGACCGGGAAGCGCTGCAACTGCTCCTGCAGAAACAGGTGGGCTATCTTGGTGTGCTAGGCCCTCGACATCGCACGACGCGGCTGCTGGAGGGGAACACCATCCCCGAAGCGGTGCGTTCGCCGGTCGGCTTGGCGATCGGAGCGGAGGGGCCGGAAGAGATCGCAGTCAGCATCTTGGCGGAATTGATCCAGACCCGGAGGCGGCGATGAAGAGCGGCGGCGTTGCCGGCATCTATCTGGCGGCGGGGAGCAGCCGTCGCATGGGCGGTGACATCAACAAGATCGCGTTGCCGGTCGGCGGCCGGACGCTTGGCAGCATCGGTCTGGCCACCGCTCTCTGCTCCACGCTCGATCACATTTTCGTGGTGACAAGGCCGGATGATGATCTGAGCTGGGTGGACGGTACGCTGCGGGAAGCGGACATGGGGGAAAAATGGACGCAGGCAGTCTGTCTGGAAGCAGCGAACGGTCAGGCTGCTTCGCTGCAGTGCGGGGTTCGGGCGGCGCTGGAGGCGGGAGCAAGCGGCGTGATGGTGCTGCTCGCCGATCAGCCTTTCGTTCCGGTCGAACTGATCAACAGCTTGCACAGCTCATTTCTTCAGGACTGGCCGGAAGCGGCAGCCAAAGCAAAGATCGCGGCGGCGAGCTTTCAAGGCGCGGTGCGGCCGCCCGTATTGTTTGCGGCAGCCGTATTCCCGGAACTGCTCCGCTTGCAGGGGGATGTTGGCGCGCGCGAACTGCTCCGCAACCGACCGCCACATGTCGCGATGCGAACGGTTGAAGCGGCAGACGCCGCATGCTTTTTTGATGTGGACACCCCGGAAGATGTGCGGAAAGCTGAGGCCATCTCGCGGTCGTGTTCGGAAGCAGATAAAGAAAACCCTCCACGGAACGGTCCGTAGAGGGTTTTGCTGTCTTTACACGTGCAACAGCTTGCGGAAGCCTTCGCCGTCCAAGATGTTGCCGACGAGGAAGTTGCCGAACTCGCCGAAGCGAGCGGACACTTCGTCAAATCTCATTTCGTATACGATATGCTTGAACTGCAACGCATCGTCGGAGAAGAGGGTTACGCCCCACTCCCAGTCGTCGAAGCCGACGGAGCCGGTGATGATCTGCTTGATCTTGCCTGCGTATTTGCGGCCGACCATGCCGTGGGCGCGCATCATTTCGCGGCGCTGCTCCATGGACAGCATGTACCAGTTGTCATTGCCTTCGCGCTTCTTGTTCATCGGGTAGAAGCAGATGTGCTTGGACTTCGGCAGGGCCGGGTACAGGCGCGCACGGACTTGCGGGTCTTCGTACGGGTTGGCATCCGGGTTGTTCACATAGTTGGAAAGCTCGACGACCGACACATAGGAATAATCCTGGTAGGTGAAGTCGGCGAAGCTCGTTTTGTTAAATTCGTTCTCGATCTCGTTCAGCTCTTCCAGCGACGGGCGCAGGAACATGAACACCATGTCGGCCTTGTGACCGAGGATCGAGTACAGCGCGGTGCTGCCTCCTTGCGCCGCTTCGTTGTCGTTCCACTTGTTGACCAGGCCCAGCAGCTCGTCTAGCGCTTTCTGGCGGACTTCTTCGGAAGCTGCCTTCCATGCTTCCCAATCGATCTTACGGAAATCGTGCAGGGCAAACCAACCCTCCAGCGTAAGCAATGCTTCGTTTTGGCTCATTTCAAAAACAACTCCTTCAAATATGTACATACGAACCCTTCATTCCCCGTTAGTATACCACAACCGATTTTTTTCAAAACAACCCTGTCACACAGATTTCTTACAAATTGATGTAGATTTCTTATTCGGAATATTGTTTCGAATGGCATCATCATGTATGGTAGAGTAGTAGAAAGGCATACTGATCTCGAAGGGGGTCTTCACATTGAATAGCAATCCAGTTACTACTAATAAATTGATACCGGTTCCGCCGCATCTCAAGCCCTTCTGCGTGGAACAAAACTATGAAAAATATACTCCGATCGATCATGCTGTCTGGCGGTATGTGCTGCGTCAAAACAGCGCCTTCCTCGCTGAGAAGGGATATGGTTCCTATCAGGACGGGATGCGCGTCACCGGCATGTCCACCGAGTCGGTTCCGAATATCGAAGAGATGAACGTCCAACTCAGCAAGATGGGCTGGGGCGCTGCGGCGATTGACGGCTTTATTCCGCCTGTCGCGTTTTTTGATTTCCAGGCGCACCGTCTGCTCCCGATCGCCGGCGACATCCGCACGCTCGATCACATCGCCTACACCCCGGCGCCCGACATCATCCACGAATCGGCCGGCCACGCGCCGATGCTGCATGACCCGGGCTACGCGGAGTTCCTGCAGTTCTTCGGCGAAATAGGGGCGAAGGCGCTCGCTTCCAAAGAAGACCACGACCTCTATGAAGCGATCCGCCTGCTCTCAATCGTCAAAGAAGACCCGCGCGCGACCGCCGAACAAGTGCAGGAAGCGGAAGACAAACTCAAACAGGCCGAAGCTGCCGTCACCGAGTCGTCCGAAGCGGGCGACATCTCCAAGCTGTACTGGTGGACGGTGGAGTACGGTCTGATCGGCTCTGTCCAAGACCCGAAAATCTACGGCGCAGGCCTGCTCTCCTCGATGGGGGAAAGCCGCGCGCTGTACCGTCCGCACGTGCAGAAAGTACCGTTCTCGCTGGAAGTGTGCTCCACGAAAGACTACAACATCACCGAACCACAGCCGCAGCTGTATGTCTGCGAGAACTTCGAACAGCTGACCGAAGCGGTCAAAGCATTCGCGAAAACGATGGCCTACCAGGTCGGCGGCACCGTATCGCTGCAAAAAGCGCTGCGCTCCGACAACCTCGCGACCGCTGTCTACTCCTCCGGATTGCAAGTGAGCGGCACGTTTACGCATCTGGAATACGACGGCGCAGGCGAAGCGGTCTACCTCAAGACGACCGGCCCGACCATGCTGTCGGTGGAGAATGCCATGCTGGCCGGACATGACCTCGAGTACCACGGCGAAGGGTTTGGCTCGCCGATTGGCCTTCTGCAGGGCTTTGAAACTCCGCTCGAAGACTTCACCGTCGCACAGCTGGAGGAAGCAGGCGTCAAGGTCGGCGCTAATGCTGAGCTCCTCTTTGCTTCTGGCGTGCAAGTGGCGGGCGAAGTGAAATACGTGCAGCGCGAAAAGGGCAAAATCGTGCTGATCGGCTTTGACAACTGCACAGTCACCTATGGCGACACCGTCCTGTTCCAAGCGGAGTGGGGCACGTTCGACATGGCGGTTGGCGCTGTGATCACGTCTGTGTACGCAGGTGCGGCCGACCGTGCGGCGTGGGCATCTTCGACGTTTAGCAAATCGACGCTGAACACCAAGCGTCACGACGTGACCGCTGAAGAGCAGAAGCTGTACGATCTGTACCAGTCGATCCGCGATCTGCGCGAATCGAACGCCGGCGACAAAGAGGTGCAAGACGTGACGGCAAGCGTTGCAAGCGATCTGGAAGCATACCCGAACGACTGGCTTTTGCGCGTAGAGATTCTCGAACTGCTCGCACCGAAGGCGCTGGCGCCGGAGCTGCAGGAGAAGATCGAAGCGCATCTCAATGAGCTCGCTGCAACTGGCGAAGACCTGCAAGAACTGATTGAAAACGGCGTGCAACTGGCTCGCTAAGCAGCCGTACCCAACGGCTCGAAAACGAGTCTGACCGTGCATGTCGTCATCAGCGGTTGCTCAACCAATCTGTTCAAGGATTGTGTCGACTGTTGTTTGATTGTCTAAAGCTGTCAAAAAGACCAGCGCATTTCTTGCGAAGCGCTGGTCTTTTTCGTGGGATTGGGCAATACTAGCAGAGAGACTATCGACTATTGGATTGAAGGAGCAGCACCTATGGCCCATTTTTTGCGTGTGATGACCAAGCAGCAAACAGCGCCCGGACTTGGCGAACTGACCAACTCCCTGGCGCAGGAAGGCATTTCGTTTGAGACCTTCCCCGACAAAGAAGAAGAGCGTTTCAATGATCCGGACTGGCATACGCTGCACATCGCGTATGATCCGAACAAGATGTCCCTGATGCTCGACCGCTCGCGGACCGGGGATGAAAAGGGCGAGCTGGCCGAAGAGATCGCCGAATTTCAAGAGAACCTGCAAACGCTCACAGGCGACGGCAAAGCGGCCGTGGCAGAGATCCTGTCGAGCACCGAGCAAATTTTTGCCTGCCTGATTCCGGACGACATCACCGAACAAGGCTGGGAACTTGTCGAGAAGCTGCTCGAGCATTTGCTTGAGGCGACCGACGGCCACCTGCAGGTGGATGGCGAAGGTTTTTACGACAAAGAAGGGGAACTGCTCTTCGAGATGGAGTAGCGGCTAGCCGAAGATCTTCAAGCGCGGCCCTTGTTTGACGACTTGCGCATAACGCTTGGCGATGATCGTCCAGTCCAGATTGTGCAAAAACGCCTGGATGTAGTCGGCCCGCTTGGTGCCGTAGTCGATGAAATAGGCATGCTCAAAAACATCGAGCGGCAGAATCGGCACGGCATGGATGACATGTCCGTCATGCTGGTCGTCGGTGATGTAGATGAACAGTTCCTTTGCATCGGTGTCATAGGCGAGAATCGCCCAGCCCCGCGCGGACAAGGCCGAACCTTTCAGCTCGGCGAGGAAGCGCTCGTAGCTGCCGAACGCCCGATTGATACCTTTTTGCAGATCCGGACCGGGACTGCCGCCGGCGCCGGTCAGCTGTTCGAAATACAGTTCGTGCAGCTTCACGCCGTTAAGCGCGTAGCTTTCCCCGCGCTTGAGCGCCCGCACTTCGCTGTAGGTGGTGTTGCCTTTGGAAACATCGATCGCGGCGAGCTTCTCGCGGGTCTCGTTGGCTTTATTTACATAGCCCTCATACAGCTTGTAATGTTCCTGCATCGTTTTGGCCGAGATGCCTTTCAACTGCAAGGCTTTCGGCGGCAAGGGCTGGGGCTGCAGCTTTTTCTGCACGTTGCATCCTCCTTTGCATAGGTTTCACCCCATAAAGTATTCACAACACTCTCAGAACGGAAGAGGACTACATATGTCAAAATTTACTCTGATTGCCACCGCACCGATGGGACTCGAAGCGATCGTGGCCCGCGAAGTGAAGAATCTCGGCTATACCGACGTCGTGACCGAAAACGGCCGCGTCGAGTTCCAAGGCGACGAATCGGCGATCGCCCGCGCCAACATCTGGCTGCGCAGCGCTGACCGTGTGCAGATCAAGATGGCCGAGTTCAAAGCAACCTCGTTTGAAGAGCTGTTCCAAGGCGTCAAAGCGGTGGACTGGCAGCAGTGGCTGCCGAAAAACGCCGAGTTCCCGGTGGACGGCAAGTCGCAAAAATCCCAGCTTTCCTCCGTCCCGGCCTGCCAGAGCATCGTGAAAAAGGCGGTCGTGGAGAAGATGAAAGAGTCGTACGGCATCGAGTGGTTTGAGGAAAACGGCCCGCTCTACCGCATCCTCGTGTCTTTGAACAAAGACATCGCCACGATCACGCTGGACACGTCGGGCATCGGTCTGCACAAGCGCGGCTACCGTCAATTGACCGCGCAGGCGCCGCTGAAAGAGACGCTGGCCGCCGCGATCATCGACCTGACGCGCTGGAAGCCGGACCGTCCGCTGATCGACCCGTTCTGCGGATCGGGCACGATCCCGATCGAAGCGGCGCTGATCGGCCGCAACATCGCGCCGGGCCTGTTCCGCGACTTCTCCGCGTCGAACTGGCCGATCGTGCCGCAGCGCATCTGGGACAAAGCGCGCGAAGAGGCGAAAGACCTGGCCAAGATGGATCTGCCCTTGGAGATCATCGGCTCGGACATCGACCCGGAAGTGCTGTCGCTCGCCAACTACCACATCCGCCAGGCGAAAGTGTCCGATGCGATCCGCCTGAAGAACCTGCCTGTCAAAGCGCTGAAAACGGAATCGCAATACGGCGTGCTCGTCGGCAACCCGCCGTACGGCGAGCGCCTCGGCGAGCGCCGCGAAGTTGAGGAGATGTACAAAGAGCTCGGCAGCGTCGCTAAGCACCTCGACACGTGGTCGGTGTTCATGCTCACTTCGAACAAAGGATTTGAGAAATTCTACGGCAAGCGCGCCGATAAAAAACGCAAGCTGTTCAACGGCCGCATCGAGTGTGACCTGTACCAATACTTAGGTCCGATGCCTCCTCGCAAAAGAGACCAAGACTAGCAAAAAAAGGCCCCTTGATCGCAAGGGGTCTTTTTGGTGTACAATGAGAGTCGAGTCTGTGGAATTGGCGTTCTCAAATCAGTAGATTTGCGGTTGGTTTTTCCTGCGCTGGTAAGGCTTTGTCTCCTCTGAAAATCATACTGTGCCGTCAAAAAACGATGATTCAGTGTGGTCAGTCACATTTTTGTCAAGAAAATGACCAAAATGGACACAAAAAAGAAAACATGAACGCGGGAAGAACTAGTATAATCGAAAAGTAGAATGCTGTCTGAACACGTCGAACGGCATGTCCTGGGCGTGAAAACAGGGAGAATGCACAGCTTCTTCCGCAGCACTTATCGAAATTTCACAGATAGGAGGAGGACAAGTGGGACTGAGTAACTTTTATCTTCCAGAGGCACTGACGCAGACGGCGAAAGACATCGACGGTCTGTTTGGGCTGATCTTCTGGATTTCCCTCGTTGCGTTCATCTTGGTAGAAGCGCTCCTGGTTATCTTCCTTATTCGGTACAAGAGAAAGCACCCGGATAAGCAAGGTCTGGCGATTCACGGCAATACCAAGGCTGAAGTCATCTGGACGTTGATTCCCGCGCTGATCCTTGTCGGTATCGGTATTTACTCGACTGGTATGGTATACACCATCCAAGAGCCGCCGACCGACGTGTACGAAATTAAGGTCACCGGTATGAAGTGGGCATGGGAGTTTGAGTACCCGAACGGTGCTAAAACTTACGGCGAACTTCGCATCCCGGAAGGCGAGAACGTTCTGTTCAAGATCTATTCCAAGGACGTCATCCACTCGTTCTGGATTCCGGAATTCCGTATCAAGCAAGATGCTGTTCCGGGCCGCGAGACCCGCTACTGGGTAAAAGCGGAAACGCTTAACAATGTGGAGAACAAATACGAAAAGCGCATCATCTGCGCTGAGTATTGCGGCAACCAGCACTCCAACATGCTCGCAGACTTGCAGATCATGCCGGCTGACGAGTTCACCGCATGGGTGGATAAAGAGCTGACCCGTCCGAAGACTGACGCGCAATACGTCATTCAATCGAACGGCTGCACCTCTTGCCACACCATCGACGGCGGCAAGTCCGCAGGTCCGACCTGGAAAGGTCTCTTTGGCAAAAAGCAAATCGTAAACGGCCAGGAAGTAACGGTCGACGAAAAATACCTGGAAGAAGCGATTACCACTCCGGACGCAAAAACTCCGGAAGGTTTCAACTCCGGTATGATGCCGACGTTCCAATTGGAACCGGAAGCAATGAAAAACGTTGTTGAGTATATCAAATCTCTGCAGTAACACTATCTGACTTACAATGGGGGTGGAAACGTTGGCAGCGACGGGAGATGTAAAGCGCAAGTCTTTCTTCCGCGATTGGATTCTAACCGTTGACCACAAGAAGATCGGGATTATGTACGCCCTCACCTCGATTATCTTCTTCTTCTTTGGCGGTCTGGCGGCGATCCTGATCCGTACGCAGCTCGCATTGCCTGATACTCAGGTACTCGAGCCGCAGCAATTTAACCAAGCGTTCACCATGCACGGTACCATCATGATCTTCCTGTGGATCATTCCGATGCTCACCGGTGCTTTTGGTAACTATCTCGTGCCGATCATGATCGGTGCACACGATATGGCGTTCCCGCGAATGAACGCACTGTCTTACTGGCTGTTCCTGTTGGGCGGTCTGGTCCTGTTCTTCTCCTTCTTCGTAGGAGCGGTTCCGGATGTAGGCTGGACGGCGTATCCGCCGTATTCGATCGAATCCCAGGGCGCGGGCCTTGACTTCTGGGTCACCGCAGTCCATATCTTGGGTCTTTCCTCGATCCTCGCAGCGATCAACTTTATCGTCACCACTTGGAACATGCGTACCGAAGGTATGACTTGGAACCGCATGCCGCTCTTCGTGTGGGCGAACCTTGTAACTTCTTTCATCCAGCTGTTCGGTACGCCGGCGCTGGCGGGCGCAGTGACCACGCTGCTGCTCGACCGTCACTTTGGCACGGTCTTCTATAACGTCGCCGAGGGCGGGGACCCGATGATGTATCAGCATCTGTTCTGGTTCTACTCGCACCCGGCTGTATACGTTATGATCATCCCGGCGATGGGTATCGTTTCCGAGATCCTGCCGGTCTTCGCTCGCAAGCCGGTCTTCGGTTACAAAGCGATCGCCTACTCCTCCGTCATGATCGGTCTGCTCGGCTTCTCCGTTTGGGCTCACCACATGTTCGTAGCAGGTATGCAAATGACGGAAGGTATCCCGTTCATGATCACTTCCTTGATCATCGCGGTTCCGACCTCGATCAAGATCTTTAACTGGCTCGCGACCCTCTGGGGCGGCCAGATCCAGTTCACCACCCCGATGCTGTTCGTGTCCCTGGGCTTCCTGGGCCTGTTCACCGTCGGCGGTCTCGGCGGTATCATGCTGGGTGCGGTCCCGGTTGACCTGCACTTGCATGACACGTACTTCGTTGTCGCTCACTTCCACTACGTTCTGTTTGGTGGTTCCATGACTGCGATCATGGCGGGTATGTTCTTCTGGTTCCCGAAAGTGACCGGCCGTATGTACATGGAGAAATTCGGCCAGTTCGCATTCTGGCTGTACTTCATCGGCACCAACCTGACCTTCTTCCCGATGCACTTCATCGGTATGGCAGGTATGCCGCGCCGCGTATTCTTCTACCAGCCGGAGCTGACCACGCTGAACCAAGTGGCAACCGCCGGTTCCTATGTCATCGGTATCGCATCGCTGCTGCTGATCGGTAACCTGGTGTACTCGATTTTCAAAGGTGCAAAAGCTGCGCAAAACCCGTTTGGTGCTCAAACCCTCGAGTGGACGCATGCTTCTTCGCCGCCGACCGAATTCAACTTCGAAGCGATGCCGGTCGTTACTTCCGACCCGTACCAATTCGGTGAGAAAAAAGGTGGCAAATCGATCGACGATGACGGGGTAACCGCGTAATCGTCGATAGGATGACGAAGGTCACAAGCGGTGGAATACTGGCAGCTCGCGGAAGGAGTAGTCATGGTGGTCAACTGTCGTTACGTTCAGCTGCACTTGTCTATGGTAACTCCAGATGGAGCCTGGCCGGTTCGCCCCGCTTGCTGACACTCAACGAATAAGAGCGTCGCATTGATTCCTGCTCGGTATTCAAGATCAGGAAGTGGGTCCTGGTCGTTCCGGCTCCTTCTGGTCATCTTCAACAGAGAGAGATCTCTAGAATCTTTGCTGGGAGGGGTATTACTTTGGAACAGACTGTACAATCTACTTCGACCGCTTCTCGCGTCTCGAATCCGGTCATGGAACCGGGTCCGCTGTCGGAAACTCCGACCGGTACCTGGCGTGACTTTGTGACGGTAACCAAGATCGGGATCACCGTTGCGAACATGATGACCGTTTTTGCCGGCCTCTGGCTGGCATCGAACGGTCAGGCTGCAGGCGACCTGATTTTCTACACGTTGATCGGTACCGCGCTGGTGATCATGGCCGGTACATGCTTAAACAACTATATCGACCGTGACTTGGACAAAAACATGGAGCGCACGTCGAAGCGCGCGCTGCCGAGCGGCCGTCTGAACGCTACTCACGTTCTCTGGCTGGGCGTGGGGTTCGCACTCGCCGGCACGTTGATCTTGACGTTCCTCGTCAATCCGCTTACGGCGTTCCTTGGTCTGATCGGTCTGTTCGTTTATGTTGTGATCTACACGATGTGGCTGAAGCGTTCGTCCACCACTTCCACCGTTTGGGGCGGCATCTCCGGTGCTGTGCCGATCGTGATGGGGTGGACCGCTTTCACTGGCGAGATGAATTTCGGTGCATGGATGCTCTTCCTGTGGATGTTCCTCTGGCAGCCGCCGCACTTCCTGGCGCTGGCGATCCGCCGTGCGGAAGATTACGGGAAAGCGGGCATTCCGCTGCTTCCGGTCGTCAAGGGTTTTGATGTGACCAAGCGTCACATGATCCGCTATGTTTCGGCGATGGTGCCGGTATCGTTCCTGATGTACCTGATCCCGAACATGGGTTACACCTACCTGATCGCTTCGCTGATTCTCGGCTTTGGCTGGTTGGGGCTGTCGATCGTTGGTTTTGTTGTCAAAGATACGATCAAATGGTCGCGCATTTCGTTTGTTTACTCTCTGATCTATCTCACGGTGCTGAGCATCGTGATGATCGTAGAACCGTATCTGTAATCTCGAAGAAAAGGAGGAACGAAGATGTCTGCACATCACGCTCCCGATTGGGTGCCGCATCGCGAAGGCACAGGCATTAAAGACAACGGCGTTTTTGCTACCTGGCTGTCTCTGATCGCATTCACGTTCTTTATCGGCACATTTGTTGCTGCGAACGTGTACCTGCGCGGCTGGGCACCGGATAAGTTCAACATCGACTTCGGTGCAAACGCGAACCTTCCGGCGTTTACGACCATCTTCTTGCTGGTTGCAGGTTTCCTGCTCCTCTTGGCAGGTAACTTCTTCCGTGCGAACCAACTGGGCAAGTTCAACGCTATGATGGTGTTGGCTGCTCTGGCGATCACCGGTTACGCTGCTATGCAGCTGTGGCTGATGTCGTTTGTTCACGGCCTTGGCGCGCATGCTTGGACGACTCACATGGGGATCTACTTCCTGCAGTTCGCTCTGGCGCTCGTCTGCATCGGCTTTACGATGGCGATTGGTAAGTACTACAGCGAACGCAATGTCAAAGCGCTGAACCGTCTGGTTCCGGCTGCACTGTCTGTGTTCCTGTACACTGTAATGACCGGCATCCTGACGCTGGTGATCACCGACATGATGTCCGTGGGCGATTTCGCAGAGTGGTGCGGTACTCGTATCATGGAACTCGTGAAGTAATAAGGAGGTATAACAGTAATGGCTCTGCTCGGATTTGCTGCTGGTGCTTTCGTATTCGTAGCGTTGATCTGCGGTATGTTTTATTACACTGCCTCCTTTACGCAAAAGAAATAGCACCACCAACGTCAAAAGATCTCTTCCCGCACGGGGAGAGATCTTTTTTATGCCTGATGTAAACGTTTTCTAAAGCGCTCATAAAGACTGAATAATTCAACTTTTAGAAAAGAGCTTCCAATCTCTGTAGGACGGAAGTATATTTGAAAGAAATCTTTTTGTAGGGGGGAACTGATGTGGGCTTGTTTCGGCAGACGATTGCGCTGTTCGGACCGTACAAGGGGCGCTTGATGCTGGTGCTCTGCTTTGCGATCGCCGGGGGCGCGTTTGCGACGGTTCCGCCGATTTTGCTTGGGAAACTGGTCGATCTCGTGCTGCCTTTGCAGATGACCGAGATGATCGGCTGGCTGGTCGCAGCCGTATTTTTCGCTTTTTTAGGCAAAGTAATTTTTGAATCTTTGCAAGAGTTTGTACAGGTGAAAATTGGCCTCGACATCATCACCGACATGCAGCTGACCGCGTTTCGCAAGCTGCATCGCGCGCCGATGTCGATGTTCGCCACCACACCGCGCGGGGACATTCTGTTCCGGCTGACCCATGACGTCGAAGCGATTCAGAACTTGAACTCGACCGTCATCCCGCGCTTCTTGCAGCAGTTCTTAGGCGCGATTGCGGCGTTTGTCGCCGTCATTGCGATCTATTGGCCGGCCGCCGTGGTGATGCTGGCCGTATTTGTGATCTATCTCGGCCCGTCCTATCTGCTCGGGCGCAAGGTGCGCAAGCTGAGCGAGGTGCAGCGCAACATGCTCGCCGACCTCTATGCGCACATGCAGGAGAGCATCGAGTCGATTCGCCTCGTCCGCACGTTTGTCACGGAGGAGCGCGAGGCGGAAACGCAGTCGGTGAAGCTAAACGCGTGGAAAAAGTTTGCGATCTACGCGGCGCTGATCTCAAAAGTGAACTGGCGTCTCGGCAACCTGATGCAGGTCGCTTCACCTGGCGTGGTGATGCTGATCGGCGGGATGGCGGTGTGGCAGGATGAGATCAGCATCGGTACGCTGGTCGCCTGCATCGGATTTATTCCGGCGATGTTTTTGCCGATCCGCTCCTTGGCGGAAAATGCCTTGATGATTCAGCAGGCGATTCCGGCCTTGCAACGCATTTTTGAATACTTTCATCTGCCGGAAGAGCAGGCGGAAGGCCTGCCGGCCGTCGGCACGGTCAAAGGCGAACTCCAGATGGAGAACATCTGGTTTGCCTATCCGGGCACAGAAGCGCAGGTGCTGCGCGGGGTGTCCCTGCATGTGCAGGCCGGGCAGCACATCGGTATCGTCGGCGCATCGGGCGGCGGGAAATCGACGCTGATCCAGTTGCTGCTGGGGCTGTACACGCCGGAGCAGGGGACGGTATTGGTCGATGGCAAGGACATGAACACGCATGACCGCAACTCGTTCCGCCTCCAAGTCGGCGTCGTGTCGCAGGAGACGTTCCTTTTGAACAGCACCTTGCGCCACAACCTGCTCTATGCGCGTCCCGACGCTTCGCCGGAAGAGCTGGATGCGGCCGTCAAAGCGTCCGGGCTCGGCGAGTTTCTGGACAGCTTGGAAGAAGGTTATGAGACGATTGTCGGCGAGCGCGGGCTGAAGCTGTCCGGAGGGCAGAGGCAGCGCGTGGCATTGGCCCGGGCGATCTTGCGCCGGCCGCCGGTGCTGATCTTTGATGAAGCGACGTCATCGCTGGACGGCGAGACGGAAGAGCGCGTGCAGGAAGCCTTAGAGCAACTGATGCCGGGGCGCACGACGATCACGATCGCCCATCGTCTGGTCACGGTGCGCGATGCGGATGAGATCCTCGTGCTCGACCACGGCGTTGTCGCTGAGCGCGGCACGCATGAAGAGCTGTTGAAACTGCAGGGGCAGTACCACCGCCTGTATACGGCGCAGTACAGCGAACTGGAAAAGGAGGGGGCCGTATGAGCCGGACAAATGTGAAAAAGCCAAGCGACGGCAAGCGCGTACTCGCGTTCCTGCGGCCCTATCTGAAGTGGGTCGGAGCGGACTCGTTTGTCATCGCGCTGAGCCAGGTCTGCGCCGACCTGATCCCGGCGCTGGCGATGACGTGGCTGGTCGACTCGATTCTGCCCGATACGGGCAACAGCGAGCTGCTCTGGGGCTTGGCGATCCTGCTGCTGGTGGCGGCGGTGCTCGACCTCGGGTTTATGATCATTGACGAGTACTTCTGCCACTATGTCGCCAAAGGGGTGACGATCCAGCAGAAGCTGCGCCTGTTCCGCCATCTGCAGGTGCTGCCGTTCAGCTTCTACCACCGCAACCAATCGGGGGAACTGCTGGCCCGCGTCTCCGATGACCCCGATACGCTGCACAACTTCCTCGCCTGGGAAGGGTCGTCGCTGATGGCGTCGGTGCAGGGCGTGGTGATCTACTCGGCGGTGCTGGCGTGGATCGATCCGTTGCTGATGGTGACGTCGCTCGTGCTTGGCGTGATCTTCTACTACGGCTCCAACCTCGTCGGTGCCAGAACGCGTGCCGCATCGGCAAATGCACGTAAAGAAGCGTCGCGTTATCTGGAACGCCTGCGCGAGTCGGTGACCGGCATTCACCTGTCACGGGTGCTCGGCGTGGCGGAGACGGAGATTGAGACGGTGGCAGAGATTCGCAAGAGCTTCATCCGCGAAAGCCACCGCGAACTGAAAGCGCGGATGCAGTCCTATGTGGTGATCGGCTCTTTTAACGGCGTGGCGATCGGCGCGGTCTACGCGATCTCGGCGTGGCTGATCTGGGACAAGAAACTGACCCAAGGCGAGATGCTCGCCGCCGCTACCCTCGTCGGCGTCGCGGCGAACCAGCTGCAGCGCATGCTGCGCCACTGGCTGTCGGTGCGCCGCACGGGACCTGCGCTCGACCGTTCGGAGATCTTGCTCTCGGAAGCGGTATCGCCGGCCGAAACGGTCAAAGGTCTGACCTTTAAAGAGGTCAAAGGTGACTTAGTTCTCGACGGCGTGGCATTTGGTTATCCGGGAAAATCGGACCGCGTGATTCAAGATCTGTCCTTTGCCGTCTCGCGCGGCGAAGCGGTGGCGCTGGTCGGGCCAAGCGGCTCGGGCAAGTCGACGGTGGTCGATCTGCTCCTGCGCCTGTATGAGCTGGATGCGGGGCAGATCTTCCTCGACGGCCAGCCGTTAAGCGCTCTCGATGCCCGCTGGCTGCGCAAACAGGTCGCGGTGGTATCGCAGGATGTGCAGCTGCGCAACGGCACACTGGCCGACAACCTGCGGCTGGGCAATGTGCAGGCCAGCGACGAAGTGCTGCTGCAGGCGATTCAGGACAGCGGCTTGCAGGAATTTTACGACAGCTTGCCAAACGGTCTGAATTCGCCGGTCGGCGAGCGGGGCAACCTGCTGTCCGGCGGGCAAAAACAGCGCCTGTCGCTGGCCCGGGCGCTGGTGGCCGACGCGCCGATCCTCGTGCTTGATGAAGCGAGTTCGGCGCTCGACCCGATCACCGAGGTGCTGGTCAATGAAGCGATCACCAAACGCCGTCGCAAGCAGACGGTGCTGGTCATCGCCCATCGCCTTTCCACCGTGCTGACCGCCGACCGCATCGTCGTGCTGGAGCACGGCTGTGTGGTCGAGCAAGGCACGCATGAGCAGCTTCTGCAGCAGGACGGCGTCTATGCGCGCCTGTTCAAGCGGGAAGCGGACATCGGAGAGAATCTGGCTGTGTAATCGTACAAAAGGCCGCCCGAAGCCGGGCGGCCTTTTCTTATTGCGGAGATTGGCAGGAATTTAGTAGTCAGTTATCTTTTGTCTTCTGTTATACTTAAAGTCTAGTATGTTGAGTATTTGCAATGCTTGAAAGAGGTGTTCTGACAGATGACCGATTGGTTGGCGATCTGGAAGGCGCTTTTCATCGCAGGCGTTCTGGCCTATCTGGCAGGCACGGCAGCTTATGGATGGCTGCCGATTCAGCGCAGACGTTTGAAGCGGAAGATCTTCGCCCGTGAGCGCGTGGCGTTCTCTTCCGACGTCAACACGGAGCTGCACGGCTATCACATCGGCCCCAACCATTGGGGAGCGGTGCTGTGGACGGCCGCGTTTTTGCTGCTGCTGGTCTTGCAGGTGGAAAGAGCCCTTTTGGTAATTGGCTGTTTTGTATATATCGGGGCGCTGACGTGCCACTATCACCGCAGCCGCCCGTATCAGAAGATGCAGGGCTATTTGTTGACCGACCAGGGCATGTACCTGTTCCCGGAAAATTTGGGTCGGCCGTTATGGAACAAGTCGGAGCAGCTGTTCGCCGCCTGGGACGGGGTCTCCGGCTATAAGATCGACGGGAGCTTCCTGCAGTTCGCAGGCGCTGACGGCAGCATCACAGCGCAGGTCGAGTACCGGGCTGTCGACTATGAACAGGTGAAAGCTGCTCTGTTTGAGCTGGGCGTGCAGCGCTTGGAGCTGACCGACCGCCTGTGGGCGGCACAGATCGATGAAGAGCGGTTTTACGCGCTGGAAGACGAGGTCAACGACTTGGGCTGGGATCTGCTCGACCTGTTCCATGAGGAACTGCAGGGCATGAACCTCCGCCCGGAGTTTGGCGTGATGCGCAACATGCCGGGCGACCGGCTGTTTGAAGAGCAGGCGCGCTCGTGGCTGCAGCTGAACCTCGTCGATGCCGACTCGTCCGAACGGGTCGCCGGCGGTTCGTTCCCGCTCTGGCACTCGACGGGCAGTGTTGGCTATCTGCTTGGCACCGGCGGGCAGGAGCTCGTCGACCGCCTGCAGGAGTGGATGAAAATGACCTTGCGCGATGCACAGAAGGCGAGAGAGGTGGTCGTGTCATGATGGCCGGATTTTTGCTCGTCTTTGGGATCTGGATGGCGCTGTACGGCTTGAATGTGCCGGTCAGAGCGTATCTGATTCGCCGCCATGATCAGCAGCATGAGGTGCTGCAGCGGGTCGATGTGCAGACCGGGATTGTGGAGAAGATGACCTTTTCCAAATACATGGTGCCGGTGGGGATCGCGCTGCTCCTGATCTCGACCGTACGGGTGATCACGCGGGAGCAACTCCTTGAGATCACCGATGTCGAAGCTGTGTTTGCCGGGATGTTGATCGGCCTTGTCGTGATCTCAGCCCTGTGGCCGTTCTACTACAAGAGCAAGACGCGGCGCACAGAAGCGGTCCTGTTTGACCGCGACGGCGTGACGATGTTTTCGCCGCGCGTCGGTCTCTTGTCCCAAGGGCCGTTCCAGACGCGGATCGACTGGAAGGACTGCTTTGGCTACTCGGTGTTCCGCGGGCATGTGATGCTGGCCTTGCGCCCGATCGGGCATGTCGAGCAACTGTACGGGGACCATCGCGAAACGATGGAGAAGGTGCTGAATTCGCTGGGCATCCCCAAGCTGAACGCCTATGACGTGATCCGCAATGACGAAGTGCCGGAGGAAGCGTTGCGCGCTGCCGAGCAGCATGTGCTGGCGATCGCCGAGGACGTGGCGGCAGGCTTCAGCACCGAGCTGGCAAGCGTTGGCATCACGATCGATGTTCAACTCCTCGACACGGTCGAAGGCGAGCCGGAGCAAAGTCCGGATGCACATGCTCTGGTGCGCTTTCGGATCATGGAAGGGGACAACGTGCTGCAGCAGCTGGACTGGCTGATCTGGGCGCTGTATGACGACTCGCTGGAACTCTTGTCCCTGCCGGAGCACCAGTATTATGAAGAGCTGGACGGGCGGGTGCAGGCGCTGGTCGACAACCGCCTGCGCGAACTGGGTGTCGCACAGAAGCCGATCGTGTTGCAATAGGTCGATTTTTATAACTGGTTGAAAATTGCAATTCCATGTTAAGATAAAGTAACATTATTATCCTAACAAGGAGGTTGCGCCAGTGATAGAAGGTATCGGGAACTCTTCTTCGCACCAGCAGGTGTCGATGCAACGGCAGCCTGTCAAGTATGTGCAGCACGATTTTGCGTTCCACACGACGCTTTCCAACGGATCGCGAGTGGTGCAGCACGAGACCAAAGAGACGATCGTCGCTGCATCTGCCACCCAAGAGCGCAGCCATACGGCTGTCGGACAGCGCATTGACGTGTATTGCTAGAAGCGGCGCCTCCAAACATGGAGGTGCCTTTTTTTGCGCATACTAGGGGGAAAGCGAATCGCAAGGGTGGTGACGACGATCTTCTGGATGATTCTTCTCGGTATGGGACTGCTGCAGGTGGTTTTCATCGGAACGGTGATCGCACTTGAGAACCGCAGCCCGGGGAAAACGGTGGCCTGGTTGATCGTACTCACGTTGCTTCCGTTGCTCGGATTCCTGCTGTATCTGGCCGCCGGCCGCAATGCCAGGAAAGAGAAGCTGTTCCGCCACAAGCACATGAAAGGCGGCAAACTGGAGTCGATCGTGGAAAAGCAGCTCCGGCAGATGACCGAAGATCAGGTGTTGCTCGGATACGGCGTGCAGCAAAAAAAGCGTCTGGTGCGCCTGTCGCTGAACAACTCGCTGTCGCCGCTGACCAGCAACAATCGATTTGAGGTGCTGACCGACGGCAAGCAGAAGTTTCAGGTGCTGTTCGAGGAGTTGGAAAAAGCGCAAGATCACATCCACCTGATGTATTACATCTTTAAAGATGACGGGATCGGACAGGAAACGCGCAAGCTCTTGCTGCGCAAAAAACAGGAAGGCGTCGAGGTGCGGGTGATGGTGGACGGATTGGGATCGCACAAGACGTCAAAACAGTTTTTTCAGGAGATGCGCGATGCGGGAATTGAGGTGGCGGTGTTTTTTCCGGTGAAGTTTCCTTATGTGACAAGCCGCTTGAACTTCCGCAATCATCGCAAAATCGTCGTCATCGACGGCCGGGTCGGACTGCTCGGCGGGATGAACATCGGGGATGAGTATCTGTCGCGCGACCCGAAGCTGGGCTATTGGCGCGACACGCATCTGCTGGTGCGCGGCGAAAGCGTGCAGTTGATGCAGAAGACGTTTTTGAACGACTGGTATTTTGTGACCAAGCAGAAGATCACCGCTGATAAATATTATCCCAAGCCGGAGCAGGTCGGGGACATGCTGGTGCAGATCGTGCCAAGCGGTCCCGATGCGGAGTTTGACTCGATTCGGCAGATATTTTTTACAGCCTGTGCAACGGCCGAGAAGCGGATTTATCTGCAGACGGCCTATTTCATTCCGGATGACAGCATCATCATGGCCTTGAAGATGGCAGCGTTGAGCGGAGTTGACGTGCGTGTGATCGTGCAAGGGGTGCCGGAGTACCGGGTGACCTATTGGGCGACGCGGTCGTATTTTACGGAGCTGCTCGATGCCGGGGTGAAGATTTATCAGTACGAAAAAGGGATCTTGCATACGAAGGTGCTGATCATCGATGATGAGGTGGCGTCTTTGGGCTCGGCAAATTTTGATATCCGGAGCTTTTTGCTGAACTTTGAGATCGGGGCATTTCTGTATAACAAGGAGTTTGCGGATCGGCTGGAGCGGGATTTCAGGATGGATCTGGAGAACAGCAGGCTGGTGGAGAAAGACGTGTACAAAAGCCGCCCGCTGAAGGATAAATTGCGGGAATCGGGGGCGCGGCTGTTGTCTCCGCTTTTGTAAAAGCCCAAATTGCAAAGTTGATGAACCATTACCTAGACGCTGTAATACTTTGGAATGGGAGTCGTGCAGAATCGACAACAACATCCTTCCGAGGAGGTCTAGGGGTTTGAACAGAGAGGAACGACAGCTTGTTGCGTTTGAGCAGTTGGCTCGCGAAGTCGAGAAGCTCGTTTATTTGGTGCAGGAGAGCCAGCAAAATCAGTATGAATTTATGCAGGAAACGTGCCGTTTGCTTCAGGAGCAGCATCAGGATGTCAACTCGCTGGTCGCGCGTTCGAGCACGCAGGATCAGTTGAAAGGCATGCTTGATGAAGTATTGAAGCAAATGAACGATCAGTTCCAGAGTCAGATGGGAGCGCCGGCCGGGATGGAGGCCGGCGATGTCAATATTCAAGTTGATCTGGATGGGGGGCCAGGCGGGCAGACCGGGGTGATTCCGACGCCGGCTGCGGAGCCTGGCGCGGTGCAAGCGCCGACGCAGGCCGGGTATGTCAGCCCCAATGCGACATCAGGCTGGATTCAGCCGACCGAGCAACTGTTGCCGGGGGTACCGGCAGCGCCGCCCGGCCAAGACGTTTTCCCGTTCCCGCAAGCGGACGGGATGGAGCCGGATGGGGAGTATGAGGAAGTGGACGACGTTCCCCAGAGCGGTGTGATCACCGATGTGTCGCCGCTGCCGGAGATGGACGGGGAAGCGGTGCCGATTCCGCTGGGACAGCAGCAGGTCATGCCGATCTCCGAAATCGTCGAACAGGAGGCCATCCCGGTCGTCAAACCGGTCGCCGCTCCGGCGGCAGGCGCACAGATTCGCTTTTTCCACGCGTCGCCCGACACGCCGGGAGTGGATATCTACATCAACGGGAAAAAGGCGGCGGAAGACGTCGATTTTGAAGGCATCAGCGAATATTTCCCGCTGACGCCGGGCCGCCACCGCGTGCAGGTGTTTCCGTATGCCAAACAAGTTGGCGCCCTGATCGACACCACCTTTAACGCCAAGCCCAACCAATCGTACACTTTTGCGATTGGCGGCTCGTTTAAAGACATTCGTCCGGTGATCATCGAGGATGAGCCAAAGCGCGCCAAACCGGGCTTTGCCCGCGTCAAAGTCGTCAATCTCTCGCCCAACGCGCCCGCTTTCGATGTTACCTTGCCCTCCGGCAAAGTGCTGATCGGCCATCTCACCTTCAAAGAAAAATCGCCGTATCTGCAAGTCACCCCCGGCCGCCGCGACCTCGAACTGCGCCTCGCAGGCAAAAAGGACATCATCCAGCGCCTGCCGAAAATGCGCTTCGACCCGGATGTGACGTACACGCTGTACGTGGTTGGTCTTGCCGGCGGTCAACCGCCGCTGTCCACCGAGCTGATCCCGGAAGGCTAAAGCAGCGGTAAAAGTTCAGCATGCAGTCCTTTCTTTTTGCAGAAAGGGCTGCTTTTTTTGCGTGGAAAAAGGGTATCCTGCATAAAGTAGAGAAATGCTCTTGGCAGCATAACCGCCGGAAACAGAAAGGATGTACATACGATGATCCAACAACCGTTTGGCCGCACCGGCTGGCAGGTGCCCCTGCTCAGCTTTGGCGCACAGCGCATCGTGGATGAACATAACTGCACCGAAGAAGAAGCGATCAAGATCGTCAATACTGCGATCGACCGCGGCATTACATACTTTGACACCGCGCCCAGCTATTCGGAAGGGCAGTCGGAACACCGCCTCGGCCTCGCCTTGCAGGGCCGCCGCCACGAAGTGAAGATCGCCACCAAAACGCACGACCGCACCCGCGACGGCTCCTTGCGCCTCTTGGAAGAGAGCTTGAAGCGTTTGCAGACCGACCACGTCGATGAGTGGCGCCTGCACAACATGGTGTCGATCGAACAGCTCGACCGCTGTTTTGCGGAAGACGGCGCGATCAAGGCGCTGCTCGAAGCCAAGGAGCAGGGACTTGTCAAAAAGCTCTCCATCTCCGGCCACACCAACCCGCAGGTGCTGGTCGAAGCGATCCGCCGCTTTGACTTTGACAGCGCCCTCGTCGCGCTCTCGGCGCTCGATCACCACATCTACTCCTTCGCCCATGAGTTTGTGCCGCTGGCCCGCGAAAAGGGCATGGCGATCGTCGGCATGAAAGTGTTGGCGCTGGGCAAACTTGGCGACTGGTATGAGCAGGCGCTTCGCTACACGTTGTCGCTGCCGATCTCCACGTCGATCGTCGGCATGGAGTCGATGGAGCAGTTGGAGAAAAACCTCGCCATCGCCGAGAACTTCACCCCGATGACCGAGCAGGAGCGCCTCGATTTCTGGAAGGAGATCATGCATCTCGCCACGCCGCAGACGTTGCCGTGGAAAGCGTCCGTCTGGGGCTCCGACACCTGGTATCAGCGCGCGCAATAAATAGAAAAAGCCAGCAGATCTGCTCTGCTGGCTTCTTGCCTTCTGAAATTAGTGGCGTCCGCAGCCGCCCGATGAGCAGCTGCCACAGCCGCCGCTGGCGCCGTCGCCCGGTTCTTCGCCTTTTTCGACAGACAGCGTGTTGTTCACCGACGAAACGAGCGTGTGCAGGATGCCTTGGATGACATCGTTCAGGTCTTCCTGCGCCGCTTGCAGTTCGTCGATCAGCGGAATCTGCGCGATGCGGTCGAGCACATCATCATACTCCTGTTTCGCCTTGACCACCGCCGGATGATCGAACCCGTGGCGCAGGGAGAGCTGCGAGTATTGGTTGCGCTTGGCTTTTACCACAAACAAGAGCGCCTGTGCGTCGCCATGGCGGGAGATCTTGGTCTCCGCCTGACGGAAGCGCTTCATTTCTTCTGACGATTTGAGCAAGCTTGCGATCTCGTCCGCCTTCGTCAAGACGTCCGCCATCGATGTATGTTGAACAGCGTTCACTGTGAAAACCTCCTTCACCATAGTTACATTGTACTCCAAAACTTCTTTTTCTACATGGAAATATGCAAAAAAAGGAAGGGAAAAATATTGGAACGATTGCAAGCTGAACTGATGCAGTACGCCGAGGAGCTGTCCGTTCATCTGCCCGGCGACTATGCGGCGCAGGACTATTATGATTTTCTGCGCAATCTGTATGAGGCGACCGTTCGCCATCACGGCGAGGAGACGGTGGCGCAGATGAGCGACGAGACGATTTTGAAAGTGATCAAAGGGCAAGTGCGCGAACTTATCCAGTTGAAACGAATCAACAAATTGCTAAAAAAACGAGACCGGATCTAAAAGATGTCCTGCTGCCTAAGAAAAGGCTGGTGCGGAAATGTACAAACTTGCGGGAGCGTGCTCTGCAACGAAAAAGCTCCTCTCCGTATGAAAAAGACCCTTTCCGCCACGGGAAAGGGTCTTTCGGTTTGCTCACACCCAGCCAAAGAAGCGAACGGTCTGCGCGACGAGGAAGCAGACGCCAAGCGCGATTCCGGTCGGCAGCAAAATGGCGACCAGCGTCCATTTCGTGCTCTTGGTCTCTTTGGCGATCGTCCACATCGTGGTGCCGCACGGGTAGTGCAGGAGCGAGAACAGCATCATGCACAGCGCGGTCAGCCACGTCCAGCCGTAGGAGAGGAACAGATTCTTCAGCTCCGTCAGCGTGTTCATCTCGGTCATCGCACCGGTCGACAGGTAGCTCATGATCAGGATCGGCAAGACGATCTCGTTCGCCGGCAGCCCGAGGATAAACGCCATCAGGATGTAGCCGTCCAGCCCGATCGCCCGCGCAAACGGGTCGAGGAACAAGGCGGCGTGCTGCAGGATGCTCACATCGCCGATGTAGATGTTGGCGAGAATCCACGTCACCACCCCGGCCGGAGCGGCGACGATCACGGCGCGCTTCAGCACAAACGCGGTGCGGTCATAGACCGAGCGGATCATCAGGCGGCCAAATTGCGGTTTGCGGTACGGCGGCAGTTCCAACGTGAAATTGGACGGGATGCCGCGTAAGAGCGTCTTGGACAGCAGCCACGACACCGACAGCGTCGCCGAGATCCCGATCAGGACCAGCCCGACCACCACCGCCGTCGCGACCAGACTGCCGTATGCAAGCCCGACCGCGCCGCCCATAAACAAGGTGGCCAGCGTGATCAAAGTCGGAAAGCGTCCGTTGCAAGGCACAAAGTTATTGGTGATGATCGCAATGATCCGCTCGCGGGGCGACTCGATGATCCGGCAGGCGGTGACGCCAGCCGCGTTGCAGCCAAAGCCCATGCTCATCGTCAAAGCCTGCTTGCCGTGCGCCCCCGCTTTTTTGAAAAAGCGGTCGAGGTTAAACGCGACCCGGGGCAAATACCCAAAGTCCTCGAGGATCGCAAAGGCCGGGAAGAAGATCGCCATCGGCGGCAGCATCACCGACACCACCCATGCCGTGCCGCGGTACAGCCCTTCGATCAGCACGCCATGCACCCAGGCCGGTGTGCCAAGCCATGCGAAGAACGCCGTCAGATAGCCTTCAATCCAGAAAAAGAAATCGGCGAGCAGGCTGGACGGGACGTTGGCCCCGGCAATCGTCAGGTAAAACACGGTGCCCAGCATCAGCAGCATGATCGGATAGCCGAGCCAGCGTGAAGTCAACACATTGTCGAGACGGCGGTCAAAATCGAGCTGGGTCTTGTTCTCCGGCAACGTCACCGTCTGGGCAACGATCTCTTCGGTCCGCGCATAGATGTCGCTGACCATCTGGTCGCGCAAGGCGGACGTATCGTTTTGCTGCACGTTTTGCATCAAATTTTTCAACTGCTGGAACTGTCCTTGGTTCATTGCGGAATCACCACCTCGCCGGAGCGGATGGGGCGCGGAGGCTCCATCGTGTATTGTTCCAGCGCCGCCAGCACCGAGTCGTCGCCGTCAAGCAGGCGCAGCGCCACCCAGCGCGGACGCAGCACGCCGCCGACCAGCGGTTCGACCTGCGGAATGAGCTCTGCCACCGCCCGCTCCACTTCTTCCGAATAAGGGAACAGCTTGGGGGAAGGCTTTACTTCGCCCAAAGCGATTTTTAACAGCATGTCTTTCAGTTCCGGGAGCCCTTCGCCTTTGCGGGCGGTCATCGGGATGACCGGAACGCCGAGCTGCTCCTGCAGGCCCGCGAGGTCGATGGTGATGCCTTTGCGCTTCGCTTCGTCCATCAGGTTGACCGCGACCACGACTCGGTCGGTCACCTCCATCACTTGCAGCGCGAGGTTGAGATTGCGCTCCAGATTGGTCGCGTCGGTGACGACAAGCGTTGCGTGCGGGTTGCCAAAGCAGATGAAGTCACGGGCGACCTGTTCGTCTGCCGATTGGGACAAAAGAGAGTATGTGCCCGGCAGATCGACTAGCGTGAACCCGTGCTGCTCATGGCGGATGCGGCCGATGGCGCTGCCGACCGTCTTGCCGGCCCAGTTGCCGGTATGTTGATTCATCCCGGTCAAGGCGTTAAAAACGGTGCTTTTGCCCGTGTTGGGGTTGCCTGCCAGCGCGATGACGAGGTCATCGGGACTCTGCAGTTCGATCTCGAACCGCTCCGTGCAAGCGGCATGAGTTCCTTGACAGCATGGATTTTGCGACATGGTTCATACCCTCCTTTGCACAACATGCGAAATTGTAATCAGATGCGCGTGACCATCACGAGGGATGCTTCTTCGCGGCGCAGCGCGATCACCGCGCCGCGGATGCGGTAGGCGACCGGGTCTCCGGCCGGGCTTTTGCGCAGGGCTTCGATGATCGCCTGCGGGACCAGACCGAGGTCGAGCATTCGGCGCCGCTGCGGGCCCGCCGCGTTCAAAGACACCACTCGCGCCCGTTCGCCGATCAAGAGCTCAGGCAATGGAATGATCTCCATGAACAAAACCTCCCATCCGTTCATATCCTGTATATTTGTCTGACACCAACTCTTTTGCACGAGGGAAACTTTTACGCCTAAAAAAAGATGGCACTGTCATACTATTGCTTGGAGCTGGATTTGGTGACAGCTCTAGTTAGACGGGCTCAACAAAGTTAGCTATGGGAAAACTTTTTTCTATTCTCTAAATCATATTACGAAATCCCAACATTGTGCAACATTTGTCGATGAAATTTTGTTGACAGCGGTGTTATGGTCTTCCATACTACTATAAGAATGCAGTAAATATCGCACTAGGGGCATTTAGAGATGACTGGACTGCAACGCAACTTTTGGCTGATGTTGACCGGCCGCTCGGTTTCCAAGCTGGGAGATACGTTTCATTTTCTGGCGCTTGCTTTGATGATTTATGCGAAAACACACTCGGCGCTCAGCGTGGGCCAGGTGATGGTCGCTTCGTATTTGCCGGCGATTTTGCTCGGCCCGTTTCTCGGGGTGTGGATCGACCGGCTGGACAAGCGCCGGCTGGCGATCGCCTGTGAGCTGACCCGCGCCTGCGTGGTGCTGTCGATTCCGTTTTTGCCAAATGTGTATTGGATCTATCTGATGACGTTTGTGGCGGCGGTGGTTGGATTTACTTCGTCCAACTCGCAGCACGCGCTGATCGCGCAGCTGTTTCCGAAGCAGCAACTGCTCGGCTACAACGCCAAGATTCAGACGTCGATGCAGGTGATGGCGATCGCCGGCCCGATTTTGGCCGGGATGGTGATCGGCTTTTGGTCGTATACGGCCGCCTTTGTGGTCGATGCGCTGACTTTCCTGTTTTCGGCGACGACGCTCTCCTTGCTGACGGTGGCGGCGAAAGAGGCTGCGAAGCAAGGCGCAGGGGCGAAGAAAAAGCAATTTTGGGCGGAGTTCCGCGCAGGGGCCCGCTATATGATGCAATTGCCGCGCGTGCTGAACGCGACGGCGGTGATGTTTACGGCGATGATCGTCTCCGGGATGTTTAACGTCCTGCTGGTCGTGTTTTCCAAAGACATCATCAAAGTGACCGATACGCAGTTCGGCTGGCTGGAAGCGGGCATCGGGCTGGGTCTCGCCTTGGGCGCGATCACTTTGACACAGGTCAAAAATGTCGACCTGCTGCAAGTCGTGCGCTTTGGGATTCTGGTCGACGCATTGCTGATCGCGCTGCTTGGCACGACCGAGTCGTTTTATACGGAATGGCTGGTGCTGGTCGGGACGGGGATGTTTTCGGTGATGGCGATGATCGCTTCGGCGACGCTGATCCAGTCCGAAGCGGAGCAGCCGTACATCGGGCGCGTGCTGGGCTTTTACAACACCGTCTTTATGGCGGGCACCGTCGGGTCGATGGCATTGGCGGGCGTTGTGGAGGCGTGGTTTTCCGTCCGCGAGATCTTCATCTACGGCGGCTTGCTGACGGCGGTCGCGACCGTCTTGCTGTCGATGAAGCGTCTGCGCAAAACGGATGTGTCTGCCGAGCAGGCCAAGGCATAAAAACGGGCAGTCCCGATCAGCGGGAATGCCCGTTTTTTCGTGTCTGCGCGGTGGTGAGCAGCAGGCGGTACAAGGCGTAGACGCCGAGGTAGCCGGAGGAAGCGAGGAAGAGCAGCGAGTTGAAAATCTCGTGGATGTGCGTGGTGAACTCGGTCTTCATCTGTTTGATCTCAAGGATGCTCAGCCCTGACGTGAGCAGGAATAACAGCAGGGCGACCGCGCCGAGCAGGTCGAAGATCCAGGCGAAACTGCGCGCGCGCAGGAAAAACAGTACGAGCGGGATGACGATCGTCCCCGCGATCAGCATGAAGTTCATAGCAGGCTCCTTTGGGGGATTTCTTGGTAGCTTTTGCGATCGTGTGGTACTGTATTCCTGAGAATATGCGATAGGAGTCTGACACAGGTGAAGCCTTTTCAACTTACATTGTTCACAAAAGACGGATGTACGCTATGCGACAAAGTAAAGCCGATCCTCGAACGGGTGGGGAGAACGTACCCGCTTCAAGTGGCGGAGTTCGATATTACGACCGATGAGCGCGTTTATGCGAAATACTGGGACAAGATCCCCGTGCTGCACGTCGACGGGGAAGAGGCGTTTGTCTCGAAGATTGCAGAACATTGGCTGCGGCGTTATTTGGAGGAAAAGAGGAAAACCCGTGCAGACTAAGCCTGTGAGGTGGTAACGATGCAGGTGAGAATTGGGTATGTTTCGATTGCGCTGGCGATCTATCAAAATACGCCGAGCTCGACGTTTACCTACAAGCTGTTTCAGCAGCGCCCGCGTGAGGAAGCGATCCTTCGCGCCATCGAAGTTGGACGCAAGAATCTGCAGGCGACACAGCGGGTCTTGTATTTTAATGCGGCGCACGGCATTCGATTGTACCGGATGAGTTCGTCGATCGTGCCGCTCGCGACACATCCCGATGTCGGGATCGACGTGCGTGAGGTCTATGAAAAGGAACTGGAGCGCCTCGGCGAGTTCGCCCGGCAGGAAGACATTCGCGTGACGATGCACCCCAACCAGTTCACGCTGCTCAATGGCGCGGACAAAGTGGTGGCGGCCGCACTCGTCGATCTCGACTACCACACGGCGCTGCTCGACGGGATGGGGATGGACGAAACGAACAAAGTCAACATTCACATCGGCGGCGTCTACGGCGACAAGACGAGCGCTGTGCAGCGGCTCTACGACAATTTTGCCAAAGTGCCGGCGGCGGTGCGGAAACGGCTGACGTTCGAAAATGATGACAAGACCTACACGGTGGAAGAGACGCTGGCCGCCTGCGAACAGCTTGGGCAGCCGATGATGCTCGACATCCACCATGACTGGTGCAACAAAAGCGAGCAGACGCCGCTGGAACTGCTCCCGCGCATCGTGGCGACGTGGAAGGGGCAGCCCTTGAAGATCCATGTGTCGTCGCCGAAGGACGAGCATGAGTTTCGGGCGCATTCCGACTATATCGACCCGGAGCGGCTCCTGCTGTTTTTGAAAGGGTGCAAGGCGCTGGGCTTGGAGCGCGTCGATGTGATGGTGGAGGCGAAGCAGAAAGATTTTGCCTGCCTGAAGCTGGCCGAGGACCTCGGGAAGGTGCGGGGGATCAAGCGGGTGGACGGCGCAGTGTTGGAGCTGTAGCAGGGTGTGAACGGACTGTGACAGAATGTCCTTTACAAATGGTTTGTCCTTCTACTACAATGAGTGAGGAAGTTAAAACTGAATAGCCCGCAGTTGCTAGGGGTGCCTACTATGGCTGAGAAGCACGATCAGTGCTAACCCTTTCACTCGATCCTGGGTAATACCGGCGTGAGGAAGTGACGGCATCAGACATTTTTGTCTTGTGTATACATCTTCTGCCGGGTTTCGGGAGAAGATTTTTTTATGCAATGAGCGGTTATTCGAGGAGGAAAATGGGACATGAAGAATAGTTATGTCGTCAATTTCAGAGAGATTATGATGACGGTGATCCTGGCCGTGCTGTGCGGGTTCATCTACATCGCATGGGCGCCGCTGTACGGTGTGGCGGATGCGATTTATCCGGGCGCAGGCGAGGTTGTGTACGGCACGTGGTTTATCGCCGGCGTGCTGGCTGCCTACATCGTGCAGAAGCCGGGCGTGGCGCTGATCGCCGAAGTGGCGGCGGCGTCGGGCGAGTTTATCATGGGCGGGCCGTACGGGCTGTCCACCCTGCTCTACGGTGTGGCGCAAGGCGCGGCGACCGAGCTGGTATTTGCACTTTTACGTTATCGCACTTTTAATGTAAGCACGTTGATGCTGGGCGGTGCTGCTGCAGCGCTTGCCTCCTTGGGATATGATGCGCTGACCGGCGGTCTGGCCGAGCTGACGACCGGCCCGATGATTGCCAAAATTGCGATCCGCACGATCTCCGGCGCGATCCTCGGCGGTCTGCTGGCGAAGATCATTGTTGATGCGTTGGCAAAAACGGGGGCTTTGAACAACTACGCCATCATTCGCAAGAAGATGGAGAAGCCGTTTTAAATGAATGAAGGAACCAAGACACCCTTTCTCGGCTGTGAAAGGGTGTCTGTGCAATTTTTTGACCGTGAGACCCCCGTGTTGAAAGAGATGAGCGTACAGATCGAGGAAAAGGAATCGGTGCTGCTGCTTGGTCCGAGCGGCAGCGGCAAAAGCACGCTGGCCCAGGTGCTGTCGGGCATCATTCCCCGTTCGATCGAAGCGTGGATGAAAGGGAACGTGTACCGTCCGGAGCGGGTCGGGGTGATGTTTCAAGACCCGGATGCACAGTTTTGCATGTTGACGGTGGAAGACGAGATCGCATTTTCACTGGAAAACCGCCGGGTTCCGCCTGCGCAGATGCGCGGGGAGATTCAGCGGCTGATGCGGGAAGTGCGGCTCGATCTGCCGCTGAACAAGCAGATCGCCGAGCTGTCGGGCGGCTTGAAGCAGCGTTTGGCGTTGGCCTGCCTGCTCGCCTTGGAGCCGGACGTGCTGTTTTTTGACGAGCCGACCGCGCAGCTCGACCCGGAGAACACCCGGCTCGTGCTGCAAGACATCGCCCAACTGCGCGGAGAGAAGACCCTCGTCGTCATCGAGCACAAGCTGGAGAGCGTCATGGAGTGGATCGACCGCGTGTTGTTGTTTGGGCCCGACGGTTCCTTGCAAGGTACCGGGAAGCCTGAAGATGTGTTGCGCGATCATGCACAAGCGATCCGAGACTATGGCATCTGGACCCCGCGCATGTGGCCGGTGACGTGGGAGGAGCTGTTGCGTGATCCGCAGCATGAGCTGGCACAGCGCCTGCAGTCGACGCCGCCAGCTCCCAACCCTGTAGACAAAACAGAACCGCTTTTGGAAGTCCGCGAGCTGCGGATGAGCTATCGGGGCGGGGCGAATGTCTGGTCGGATGTGAATGTGAGCGTGCAGCCTGGCGAATGGGTCGCGGTGATGGGGCCGAACGGAGCCGGGAAAAGCACATTTTTGAAGGCGGTCGGCGGCCTGCTTCCAGTGAGCGGGGGGCAGGTGCTGTTGAAGGGGAAGGAACTCGGGAAGTACAAGCCGGAAGCGTTGTATGATCGTGTCGGCTTCGTGTTCCAGAACCCGGAGCATCAGTTTATCGCCGACACCGTCTACGAGGAAGTCGCGTTTGGCGGCAAGCTGGCGCGGTGGCCGCAGGAGCAGGTGGAGCGGGAGACGACGCAGTTGCTGGCAGACTTCCATCTGGAAGCGCTGGCTTCGAAGAACCCGTTTACCTTGTCCCAAGGGCAGAAACGCCGCTTGAGCGTGGCCGGGATGCTTTTGAAAAATCAGGAGCTCTTGCTGCTCGACGAACCGACGTTTGGCCAGGACGCCGCCACGACGCGGGAGTTGGTCGAGCGCATTCGCGAGCGCAACGAAAACGGCACGACGGTGATGATGGCGACACACGATGTGGAACTGGTTGCCGAAACGGCTTCCCGCGTGCTGGTGTTCGCCGAGCATGGGCTGTTGTTCGACGGGACGCCGCAGGAGCTGTTCACGCAGCCCGACCTGCTCGCCCGCGCCGCGCTGATCGAGCCGCTGGCGTATGAGTACCGGCGCCGCCAAGCTGCACAGGAGGAGGGAAGCGTGTATGCCTGAGACGAACAGCTTTGTCGGCGGGGTCAACCCGTCGGTCAAACTCTTCCTGCACCTCTTGTGCATGATCCTGCTCGTGTTCTCCCGTGATCCCTGGACCACGCTGGTCCTGCTGGCAGTTCCGGTGATCATCACGCTGACGTTGGCCAAGATTCCGTTGAAAACGTTTATCGTGCGCGTCTCGCCGTTTTTGGTGCTGTTCCTGTCCACGACCTGGGTGCTCGCCGCATACGGCAAAGGCGAGACGGTCTGGTGGGAGTGGGCGTGGATTCGCATCACGGCGGAAGGCTTGCAAAACGGCTTGAACATTGGCCTGCGGATGATGGCGTTCGTCTGCTACGGCTTCCTGTTCACGGCGACGACCGACGTGACCAAGCTGGTGATGAGCCTGATGCAGCAGTGCAAAGTGTCGCCGAAATTCGCCTATGCGCTGCTGGCCGGGTTCCGCTTCCTGCCCCTGTTCAAAGAGGAGTACGCACAGATCAAAGCGGCGCACCGCGTGCGCGGCGTGGCGCGGGTGCCGGGGCTGCGCGGCAAGATCCAAGGCGTGATGCGCTATACGATTCCGCTGCTCGCCCAAGGTATTCGCAAAGCGGAGCGCGTGGCGGTGGCCTTGGAAGCGCGCGGGTTTGACGGAACGCTGAACCGCACGTTTTATCACCAGATGACGGTTGGCCGCCGCGATGCGCTGTATCTGGCGCTGCTCGTGGTGACCAATCTGGCCGTGCTGCTGTTGCTGTGACGGTCAAATCAAAATCAAAAACGCTCTTCCCGAGGCTTACTTGGGAGGAGCGTTTTTTTCATGATGTTTATCTGGAAGGGGGAAGGACAGCGCGAACTGCGTGCCTTTGCCCTTTTCGCTTTTCACTTGGATGTGGCCGGACATGGAATGGACGATCTGATAGGTGACCATCAGGCCGAGTCCTGTGCCGGTCTCTTTTGTTGAGTAATACGGGTTGCCGAGGCGGGCCAGTTCGGCCGGCGTCATGCCAACGCCGGTGTCGGACACGTCGATGTGGATCTGGCGGGCCCGCTTGTAGGCGTGGATGTGCAGCGTGCCGCCTTGGGGCATCGCTTCGATCCCGTTTTTGAACAGGTTCATCAGCACTTGGGAAAACTTCTCCGGGTCGCCGGTGAGCTCCAGGCCGTCTTCGATCTGGCTTTCGACGGTGACGCTGCGCAGCGTGGCGTACGAGGTGACGACGCCGGCCACCGAGCGGACGCGCTCGCTGACTTCGATGCCTTCGTGCTTGTCGATCTGCGGTTTGGCATAGGCGAGGTAGTCGGAGATGATCGCTTCGGAGCGGTCGAGCTCTTCGATGCTCAGCTCCAGAAACATTTTCTGCTTCTCCGGCGAGACGCTTTGCTCTTGCAAGAGCTGCAGGAACCCGCGCACGACGGTCATCGGATTGCGCATCTCATGCGCGATCGCGGCGGCGAGCTCGCCGAGGACATAGAGCTTTTCACTCTGCTGCACTTCGACGCGCATGTGTGCTTTCTCGCGGATGTTTTCGATCAGGTAGACGGCAAGCCACGCCGCAAACAGATTGATCAGCGTGAAAAAGGCGAGGAACGGCAGGTGCGGATTCTGCCAGGGTGTGACCTCCATGCTATGTACGATGATCAGATTGGTCGGAATCAGCAGCACCAAGAGGAGCAGGATCGTGAAAATGATCTTCGGGCGCCGTCCGATCAGCAGGTAGCGCTTCGCCGACAGGATGGCCAGGGCGATCACGACGGGGAAGGAGATCGTCATCAGGAGAAATCCGATGCCGAGCGACCCGATCAGGACGCGGTAGCCAAACAAGGCGATGATCAGAAAGATCCCGACGCGCCACCCGCCGTATAAAATGCCGATCAGCATCGGAACGAGCCGCAAATCCAGCACGTAGCCGGGGATGATCGATACGGGGAACGTCATGCAGAGCAGGACGGATGCAATTGACAGAGAGCCGATGGCGACGCCGTTGCGCCGCGGCATGGCGGTGCCGAGCTTATCGACCCAGAAGTTCTGGTAGATAAAGATCGGCAGCAAAATAAAAAGCAGGTTGAGCAAGACTTCTTGTATGCCGGCCAACGTTGTTCACCTCACTCGGATGAACGAACTTTTTCGACAAAGTAAGTCTATTTCCTGCCTGCTAGTAAGTCAGATTTACGAGGGAGCGTGATGATAAAGCGCGTCCCGCTCCCTTTTTCGCTTTCGACGTGGATCTTGCCGTTCATGCTGTGGATGATCTGGTAGGTGACCATGATCCCAAGTCCGGTGCCGTCTTGTTTGGTCGAGAAAAACGGGTTGCCGAGGCGCGAGGTCTCATCGGGCGTCATGCCGACGCCGGTGTCGGCGACTTCGATGCGGGCGGTGCCGTCGTTTGCCGCAGCGACGGTGATCGTGAGGACGCCCCCTTGCTGCATCGCTTCGATCCCGTTTTTGATCAGGTTCATCAGCACTTGGGAGAGCTGCTCGGGATCGGCTTCGATGAAGAGGCCGGGGGTGGTCAGGGTGTTGATCTCAACGTTGCGCAAGGTGGCGTAGGAGGAGATGATGCCGGCCGCATGCTCGACCCGCTCGGCCGCGTCGACCGCTTCGATGCGCGTGGACTGCGGGCGGGCGAAGGCCAGATAGTTCGAGATGATCGACTCGGAGCGGTCGAGCTCTTCGATGCCGAGCTTGAGGAACATCTGGCGCTTGTCGGACGGGATCTGGTCCGACTGCAGCAACTGCAAAAAGCCGCGCACGACGGTCATCGGGTTGCGGACTTCGTGGGCGATCGACGCGGCGAGCTGACCCATGATGCGCAGCTTTTCCGCCTGCTGAATCTCGAAGCGCAAGGCGGCTTTCTCGCGCATGTTTTCGATCAGGTAAACGGCGATCCACATCGTGATGCCGTGCAGGATGACGTAAGCGGCAAAGACGGGCAGATGCGGGTTGATGAAAAACGGCTCATCAAGGGTCAGCACGACCACCGTGTTGACGAGCAGGGCGGACAGAAAAGACAGCAGAGAGGCGGCGGCGAGTTTGCGGCGGCGCTCCCAGAGCTTGAAGCGGGCGGCGAGCAGGAAGCTGGCGATGATCGCCGCCGGATAGGTCAGCGCCACAATGACAAAGCCGATGCCGCCGATCTGCCAGCTGTACAAATAGACGGCGGAGATGATTAACAGCGACGCGCGGAACCCGCCGTAAAGGATGCCCATCAGGAGCGGGACGAGGCGCAGGTCGAACACATAGCCGGGATGCGGATGCACCGGAAACAGCATGCAGCAAAGCGCAGCAACGGCGGCCAGAATGGAGATGGCGGTGCGGTTACTGGAAGAAACCATCGGACTGCTCGCTTTGTCGATCCAGAAGGTCTGGTAGACAAAGATCGGCAGGATGATGATGAGCATATTGAGCATGAGATCTTTCACTTCGTTCAAACGTCTCACCTCAGGACAGGACAGCATCGTCAGAATAGTAGGTAGGGCTGTGAATCTTCGTCGTCAAATTTCGACATAAACCTACAGGAAACCTCTTTTGCATTTGTAAAAATTTTAGAGTGAGTATTTAAACGTGTTCATGAAAGAATATGAGGTGGTGAATGGTTGGACGAGGTTCATCGATTTCGGTTAAAATATGGAAACGAACAGGGGGGACGAGAGCGATGGAAGCGATCTTGAAACGGGCGCGCGAAGTGGCGTCGGAAGCGGCTGTTGCAGCCGGGAAACTGGCGAAGGAGAAGTTTGACAGCGCGTTTGCGGTGGAAGAGAAAGATGAGCACGGGGATCTCGTCACCGAGGTGGACGGGCTGGCCGAAGCGATCATTTTGGAGCAGATTCGCGGCGCGTTTCCTGACCATGGGATTCGCAGTGAGGAGACGGGCTGGTCGGGCGTGGAAGGCGACTTTTTGTGGCTGGTCGATCCGCTGGACGGGACGAACAACTATGCGATCGGGCTGCCGGTGTATGCGGTGGCGATCACGTTCTTTTACCGCAAGGAAGCGCTGCTTGGCGTGATCTACGACTCGGTGCTGGACAAGCTGTATGTCGCCGAGCGCGGTGGTGGCGCGACATGCAACGGGCAGCCCTTGCGGATCAAGGAGCCCAAGCAGGGCAAGAAGCTGACCTTGGGCTGGATTCAAGGGCATGCCGTGCAAAAAGATCCGCGGGCAATGCGGCTCAAGCACCATCTTGATGAAGTCTCCAAGCGCGTGCTCCGCGTCTGGGCACCGACCTTGGTGTGGTGCATGATGGCACGCGGCGATCTCGATGGCGTGGTGCTGTACAATTCGGAAGGCGATGACTTGTATGCCGGTCTGTTGCTTTTGCAGGAAGCAGGCGGGAAGGTGATCGACTTTGATGGCACGGATTTTGTCGGGATGAATGAGGAGCCGTATATCATCGGCTGTCATCCGGCGAAGCGGGAAGAGTTGCTACAGATCGTAAAGGATGGCATGCAGCAAGACTAAAAAACGCCTCTCCGCATGGAGAGGCGTTTTTTTGCTCAGAAATCAGAAATTACTTCGCTGTTGCGAAGCGCTTGTTGACTTCATCCCAGTTGATCAGGTTGAAGAACGCAGCGATGTAGTCCGGGCGCTTGTTTTGGAACTTGAGGTAGTAGGCATGCTCCCAAACGTCGAGGCCGAGGATCGGGGTCTTGCCTTGCATCAGCGGGTTGTCTTGGTATTCGGTGGTGGTGATTGCCACTTTGCCGCCGTCAACGATCAGCCATGCCCAGCCGGAGCCGAAACGGGTGGTTGCAGCTTTGGTGAACTCAGCTTTGAAGTTGTCGTAGGAACCGAATGCCGCGTTGATCGCGTCAGCGATTTCGCCGGTCGGAGCGCCGCCGCCGTTCGGGGAAAGGATTTCCCAGAACAGGGAGTGGTTCGCATGGCCGCCGCCGTTGTTGCGGACTGCAGTGCGGATGTTTTCCGGAACAGCATCGAGGTTGGAGATCAGCTCTTCGATCGACTTGGAAGCCAGGTCGTCGTGGCCTTCGAGTGCTGCGTTTACATTGTTTACGTAGGTCGCATGGTGACGGTCATGGTGGATCTCCATGGTCATTGCGTCAAAGTGCGGTTCGAGAGCGTCGTTCGCGTACGGAAGTGCCGGCAGTTGGTATGCCATTGGGTGTTACCTCCTATGTAGAAAGAGTTTTTATACATACATATATCTTATCTTAATTAGGTCGGAAAGCCAAGACAAAATTTGGTGATGTGTCTTACTTTCCTCAGACTAGGATACTCGCAGGCAGGGCGGTTCATACATGCCCGGCCGTTTTATTGGTTGAGACCGTTGAACAGGTAGTGGATCTTGGTGGTCAGAATCTCTTCGACCGGCCAGTTGCCTTCCGACAAGACCCAGTCCTGCATGGCGTGCAGGTAGATGTTCTCCAGCATGTCACCGGCGATGATCGGGTCGATCTCTTGCTTGAGCCGTCCTTTCTCTTGTTCCGTTTCCAGAATGTCGGCCATCAGGTTGCGCAGCGCGACCGGGCTCTGCCGCTCGTGGATCATCGCCGTGGGATTGGCGAGGGTGGACTTGACCCAGATCTTGACGAGGTCAAAGCTCTCCTGGTTGGCGGTGAGCGCGATTTTGAACAGGCGCATCACTTTTTCTTCGGCCGACAGCTCACTCAGGTCCCATTCTTCGCGGCGTTCGGTGATCTCGGCGAGGCTGTCCTGCCCCCAGTGGGCTAAGATCGCTTCTTTAGAAGGAAAATGCAAAAAGACGGTGCCGCGCGCCACATCGGCGTGCTCGGCGATCATGTCGATCGTCGTGGCATCGTAGCCGCCTTCCTGAAACAGTTTCATGGCGCTGGTGAAGATTTTGTTGCGCGTCTCTTGTTTTTTGCGCTCTCTGCGGCTGGACATAGGTTCTCCCCCTCTTGATGGTTGCTGCTTGGTTCTATTTTACACCATTTTGGGACTGGACACATATTTCATAGACCTGTAATATAATTGTACTAGGTACATTTTAGACTGAGTTCATTAAAAGTGTGGATATATAAATAGTTCACGTCTCGACTTGGAGGTCGATTTGATTATGAAAAAACGGACGGTAGTGGTGGGCGGCGGTTTGGCAGGTTTGAGCGTGGCGGCGAGGCTGGCGAAGGCGGGGCAGGATGTGACGCTGCTGGAGAAAGCGCCGAAGCTGGGCGGGCGCGCGGTGACGATTCCGCTGAAAGGGTTTGATTTCAACTTTGGAGCGCACGCGATCTACAGCCGGGACTCGTCCTACATTCGCAAGCTGCAGAAGGAATTGCAGCTGAACATCGGCTGGGTGGATTTTGACCCGAAGAAGGCGCGTTACGACCTCGGCCATGAGATGACGGAGATGCCGGCGACGCTGGAAGGCTTGTACAAGACCAAGGTCTTGCCGAAAGGGGCGACCAAGGCGCGGTTTGCCATCGAAGTGGTGAAGACGGTCTGCCTGCTGGAGCGCGGCGAGGAAGGCGTGTCGATCGGCGAGTGGCTGAAGCGCTCGGGCAAACATCAACAGGTGCAGGATTTGATGCTGACCCTGGCGTCGAGCAACTTCTTTACCCAAGAGCCGGAGCGGATTCCGTCGACGGTGTTCTTCAACTACTACCAGCGGCTGTTCCGCACGTCGAAGGCGGTCTCGTACATCGCCGGCGGCTGGGGGTCGCTCGTCTCCGAATTGGAGCGTGTGATCGTGGAGAACGGTTCGAAAGTGATGACGAAAGCAAAGATCGAGCGCGTGCTGTTTGACCAAGGCCGCGTGGTCGGCGTGGAAACGCCGGACGGCGTGATCGAAGGCGATGAATTTGTGTTTGCGGTGCCGCCCAAGGAGCTCGGCAAGATCTTTGCCGAAACGCCGCTGGAACATTCGATCGCGCCGTACCTGCTGCACAAGCCAAACAACGTGCTGGTCTATGACATCGGCCTGACCCAGCGCATCGACACGCCGTACACCTATATTTATGATAAAAATGCCCGCGTGTTTATGACCGATATCTCGGCCTACACGCCATGCACCCCGGAGGGTGGACAGCTGATTCAGGCGGTCGCGTACTTGAAGAGCGAAGAGGTGGGTGACCGCGAGCATGCGGCGATGCGCAAGGAAGCGATCGAGCGGCTGTTTGACAAGCATCTGCCAGGCTGGCGTGACCAGCTGGCGGCGAAGCGCTACACGGAGCGTGCGGCGGCGCAGGAGATCAAGGTGGAAGATGACCAGCAGTTGATGCCGGTGCAGTTCCATGCCTGCTCGAATGCGTATTTTGCCGGCGACTGGGTGCAAGGCGTCGGTCAACTGTCGGAGCTGTCGTTCTCGTCCGGCTATGAGGTAGGCGAACGGATTTTGCGCAAGGACGCGGGCGGCATTCGCTTGATGAGCTGGGCTGTCTAAGGAATTGCAGAAACGAAAAACGCCCTCCACCGGAGACCTCGGTGGGGGCGTTTTTACTTCCCAACATGAAGGGCTAGCTGATTTTCTTGGTGCGTTTTTCCCAGACTTGCATTATGACCCGCTAATCTGTTGTATCATATGTCCTAACGGGCTGTATCGTACCGATAAATCGGCTGGGAAACAGCGGATTTTTCGGGAATGGGGAAGAATGTTACAATAAAGGTTGAATGCTGTGGATTTTTGCAGAAAGGAGTCTGAATATGACTCAACTGACAAAGCAAGAACCGCTCCTGTGGGGCGATAAGCGATATCATACGTGGAATACTCATTTGCGCTCGGTGTTTGGTGAAAAGGTGTTTAAGGTGCCTTTGGACGCCGGGTTTACCTGTCCGAACCGGGACGGGGTGGTGACGACGGGCGGATGCACGTTCTGTTCGGCGCGCGGCTCTGGCGATTTTGCGGGCAACCGCAAGGACGATCTGGTGACGCAGTTTCATGATGTGAAGGAAAAGATGCACCGCAAGTGGCCGAAAGCGAAGTATCTGGGGTATTTTCAGGCCTATACGAATACATACGCTCCGGTGGAGACGCTGCGGGAGTATTATGAGACGATCCTTGAGCAGGAAGACGTGGTTGGGCTGTCGGTGGCGACGCGGCCGGACTGTTTGCCCGATGATGTGGTCGAGTATCTGGGCGAGCTGAACAAACGGACGTTTTTGTGGCTGGAGCTGGGGCTGCAGACGATTCATGAGCAGACGGCCGAGCTGATCAACCGGGCGCATGATTACGGGGTGTATCTGGATGCGGTGGAGCGGCTGCGGAAGCAGGATATCAAGGTCTGCTCGCACATCATTTTGGGCCTGCCGGGCGAGACCGATGAGATGATGATGGAGACGGCACGGGCGGTGGCGCATATGGGCGTGCAGGGGATCAAGATCCACTTGCTGCATCTGCTGAAGTATACGCCGATGGTGAAGCAGTATGAGGAAGGGCTGGTCGAGTTCCTCGATCCGGATCGGTACATCAAGCTGGTCTGCGATATGCTGGAGATCCTCCCGCCCGACATGGTCATCCACCGCCTGACCGGAGACGGCCCACCCGATACCCTGATCGGCCCGCTCTGGTCGCTGGACAAATGGTCGGTGCTCAACGGCATTGATGCCGAGCTGAAGAAAAGGGACTCTTGGCAAGGGAAGTTTTACGTCCCCCAGGATAAATAAACCGATATGATCATTCGGCCGATGTTGCGGTATATGCGAGAACTGCTCTCCGAAGTGCTTGAGCCGGGCGATCTTGCCATCGACGCAACGGTTGGCAAGGGCAGCGACACGCTGTTTTTAGCGGAGCGTGTGGGCGAGAGTGGACAGGTGATCGGCTTTGACGTGCAGGAAACCGCTTTGGAAAAAGCCCGGACCCGGCTCGTGGAGGCGGGGATGCCGGGGCGGGTCGACCTGAAGCTGGAAAGCCACGCCGCGATGCGCGACGCCGTGCCGCGTGACTGGCACGGGCGCGTCAAAGCGGTGACGTTTAATCTTGGCTATCTGCCGGGCGGCGACCCGGAGGTGGTCACGGTGGCGGAATCGACGCTGACCGCCCTCGACGCCGCGCTGGAACTGCTCGCCACCGGCGGCGTGATGACCGTCATGCTCTATTCCGGCCACGAACAGGGCAAGGCGGAGACCCGCGCGGTGCTGGACTGGGCGGAAAGTGTGGAACTGGAACGGGCACATGTTCTGCTCTACCGCTTCCTCAACCAGCAAAACGATCCGCCCGTCTTGATCGCGCTGGAGAAGCGCGGATAGGACTGCCTGTTAGCCAGGCAGTCTTTTTGTTTATCAGAAAAATAAAATTTCGAGAATCGGATTAATTTTTTCGCAAAACCTGTAACAAATTTTGTGAAACCCCCGACTATATCTGTAGATGAGAATGAAATTCAATGGGGGAAGAGGGGAAGGCTCGATGGTGGAACACGATTTTGATGAATGGTACCGTCTCTACCACCGGGACGTTTTTGCCTATATCGGATACCAAGTGCGCTCGCGACAAGACGTCGAAGATATTGCGCAGGAAGTATTCGTCCGCGTTCTGGTCGGCGCCGACCGCTTCCAAGGCCTGGCCGCTCCGAAGACTTGGATTTTGGCGATCGCCCGGCGGGCTGTTGCCGACTGGTATCGGAAAAAGCGGTTTAAGAATTTGTTCTCGCTCTCTGAAGTGCATGACATTGCCAGCGATGAGCTGTCGTTATACGAGCGGGCCGAGCGAAGCGCCAAAGAAGATGCGCTGCGCGATGCTTTGCTCAAGCTCAAGAAGGATGACCGGGATGTGGTGGTGCTGCGGATGATCCATGAGTTCTCCACGGAGGAGACCGCCGCGATTTTTGGCTGGACATCGGCGAAAACGCGCACCAAGCTGCACCGGGCGCTCAAGAAACTGCAAGAGATGCTTGGCGGTGACCCGCTGTTTGAACAGATGGCACGAAAAGCAGCAGAGGAAGGGGTGAGCATGCAATGACGGAACCGCAGTGGGATCATCTCAAGAAGGAACTAAAAGTTATGAAGCCGGAGGAGCATGACAAGCCGGCCGATGCGATGAAGTTTAAGCAGAAAGTTCTGCAGGAATATGACCGGAGAACCCGCGTCGAACAACGCTCGCGCTGGTTGCGGCGGGGGGCGACCGCACTGACGATCGCCGTGGCGGTCTGGTGCGGCTTGCTGGTCACCTCTCCGTTTAGCGATGACGGGCTGATCAAGGTGCCGGAGTGGCAGACGCTCTCCCAGCCCAAGGCCAACCAAGCGGTGCAGAGCCTGGCGCCTTATGATGTGGTCAGCACGTATTTCGACCTGCTCTTGCAGCGGCGGACGGAGGACGCGAAAGGTTTTCTGACCGCGGGCATGAAAAATGAACGCCCGGTGGTCACGCCAAATCTGTCCAATCCGCATATGACCGGGTTTACGATCTATAACGCTTCAAAAGGCGCCGACAAGATCCAGTACAGCGTGCGCGTGTCGTGGGGCTCTCCGGTGGAGAAGGCTTCCAGCGAGGCGTATGAAGTGACCGTCCGCGAAGTGGAAGGCCAGTGGATGATCGCCGATATCAAGCGGGCGGGCGAAGTGGTATTTGACGGATCGGACGGCTTGGAGATCTCGCGGACACAGCGCGGGAAGGAAGAGACGTTTTTGAAAAAATCGGATTGGTCGGAGGAAGGGCAGTGGACGCTGTTTGCTGCCGATCCTTCGTTTACGTCACAACTGGTGTTTGTCGACCCGCAGCCAGCGCCGGTGATCTACAAAGCAGCGATCGGGATGAAACCGCAAAAGCTCGCCGTGCTGCCGGAAGGGACGGCGGGGCAGATTTTGTGGACGGACAGCCACCTGCTGGCGGTAAACTTCACGCCGCAGGGCTCGGAGGAGCATCAGGTGCTGTTCTATGATGCGAATTCTGGGAATTTGCGCGATTCGGGCTGGTTGACCTCGACGCTGCGGGTGCTTGGCGTAAAGGAGATGCAGGCGGTGCATGCGTTGCCCAATGAAAAGATTCGGGTGGCGGCAGGCGACGGGTATTACCTGGTCGATCTGAAGAGCCGCCGGGTGACGCCCGACCATAGTTTAGGGCAAGTCGTGAAAGTGAAATTTGACCTGCAGAATGTGGAGCTGCCGGTCGAGGGGCTGGTCTTCTCGTATCCGGATCGCACACCGGAGTTTTTGGATACGGTCGATGTGATTTCGACCGATCAAAAAGTCGATCTGGCCAAAGAGTCGGGGCTGTATGTGTTTAACGGAAGCCTCGATCACTTCTCGCTGGAAGGGTCGGAACTGCAAGTGTACCTGCAGCATGAAAAAGGACGGGTGCAAGTGGTGGCCGTTCCGTACAGCATGCTGAAGCAGTTTGCGGGCAAGGCGTTTCTGGTAAAAGTGTTTGATGAGGAAGGCAAACTGCTCGGCGATCCGTCTGAGGTCGTTGTGCCAAAGCTGTAAGATTAAAGTCAGAAGACAGCTCCTGAGGGAGCTGTCTTTTTTGTTAGGCGCATTTGGGGGAATTGCAGATGGAAGATGGTGGGATAGTAGGAGCAGAGATTGTTTTGTGAGGAGGTATTTTTATGAAGAAGCTGTTAGTTGGTGCGGGTGTGACGGCTGCTGTGCTGGCCGGGCTGGTGACGGCAGGTGCGGCGGAGACGAAACCTTATTTGCAATCGGCGCATGTGGCCGATGCTTCCGGGCAGAAGCAGGAGTTTTGGATCGTGACCAATGAGATCAAAACGAAACTCGAAAACGGCAAAGAAATCGAAGCCTACCGCTGGGACCCTGGATTCCTGACCGTGGAAAAAGGGAAGCCGGTCACACTGCATTTCTATGGCGTAAAAGGAAAAGCGCACCCGTTCCTGATCGAAGGGCTCGGCGTAAAGGGCAGCGTGGAGAAAGGCAAGACGACCAGCGTCACCTTCACGCCCGAGCAGGCCGGCACGTACCGGGTGGTGTGCCTGACTCACGCAACGGTAGAAGCAAACGGCCCGATGATCGGGTATTTGCGAGTGGAGTAGTTTGGTTGGGAAAGAGGGGCTCTGGGAGCCCCTCTTTTATTTGCCAACAGGGATTCCGGGGGCAGGGAGCGAAGTTTGGGGGACTGAGTCAGAGGAGGGAACGGACGAGTGACGAGTGTACGGGAGATTGTGGCAGGGGCGTTTCATAGTGAGCATCGGAAGGAATGGGCCGGGGCGGTACGGGCGGAGATTGCGGCGGGGCGCGGGGCGTCTTGGCTGTATTTGGTGCCGACTCGGGGACTGGGCGCGGTGGTGCGGGAACTGGCGCTGGACGGGCTTGGCGGGATGGTCGGGGAGCAGGTGCTGACCATTTTTGAAGTCGTCGAACGGGTGCTGAAGGCGGGCGGGAAATCGTATGTGCGGCTGGACACGCTGGGGGCGGAACGACTTGTGGCGAAGGTGCTGCGCGGGATGGATCGGGAATGGAACGGCGCGCAGCTGGCCGAATGGGCACACTCGCCGGGCGTGGTGGCGGCGTTTCGGGAACACATCGCCGAACTGCGCCGCTCGGGCGTAGGGCCGGAAGAGTTGGCGGCGTTTGTGCGCGGCACGGTGCATGAGGAAAACATGACGGTGTTAGCTGAGGTGTACGCGGCGTATGAACGGGAACTGCAGGCCGGGGAGACGGTGCTGCTGGATACGGAGGAGTCGTATCTGGAAGCCGCCCGGATTTTGCAGGATCAGGGGCTGAATGATGTTTTCCCAGACGTGGCGACGCTGTTTGTGGATTCTTATACTGACTTTCTGCCGCATCAGTTGAAGGTACTGGAGCCGCTGTTTGCGATACCCAATGTAAAGATGTATGTGCCTTACCAGGCGAAACGGTGGGCCTGGATGGAGAGTCTGGCCGGGATGATGGAACGGACGATCGCCGAGCTGGCGGAGCGCTTTCAACTGCAGGCGCTCTTTGATGAAACGGAAGCCGAATGTGAGGGCGTGAAGGGTGACTTGCTCGCGGTGCAGGCCGGTCTGTTTGCGCCGCACGCGGAACCTGTTTTTGCTGCGCCTTCTGTACGGGCCTTTGCCGCGCGCACAGAAGAGAAAGAATGGCTGTGGGTGGCCAAGCGGGTGAAAGAACTGCATCACGGCGGCGTGCCGCTGGGGGAGATCGCCGTGCTGTGCAACCGGGAGATCGCGTACGGCAGCGTTGGACACCGCGTGCTGAAACGGGAAGGCATTCCGCTGCGCGTGAATGTGGCGCTGTCCGCCGATGAGGTGCCATGGGTGCGCGATCTGCTGACCCTGTACGGACTGGAAGACGCCGAGTGGCATCGAGACACGTTGCTGCAACTCGCTTCGGCCGAGTGGCTGCTCGGCGAGCATGTCGTGTCGCCTGCTGTTTTGCAAAAGGCGGCCAGGCAGCTTGGCGTGGTGAAAGGCTTGGATGTGTGGAGAGCACGCTTGACGGCAGAGATCCTAGCGAAGGATGCGCGGGGTGCACAAGCAGAAGCGGATGATCTGCAGGCTGTTTTAAAGTGGATCGAGTGGCTTGCGAACCGCGTGGCTGCCGTGCCGGATGTTGCCGATGGCAGTTCGCATGCCGATGCCTTGCGTGCGGTGATGCCGGGGGCGGAGCTGGAGCGGCGCCTGGTGCTGCGCTACCGGGAGCAGGACGGGTATGAGACGGAGCATCTACAGCGGGACTTGCAGGCGCGGGAGAAGATCGAGTTGGCGCTCGGCGCATTAGGGCGTCTGGATGCGGTGTTTGGTGCAGAAGGCGTGTACTCGCGGGCGGAGTTTGTGCAAGTGCTGAAAAGGCATTTGCAAGGCGAAGAGATCATCGTCGAACGCGGAAAACGGGGCGGGGTGCAGGTGCTGAACCCGTCGGCTGCCCGTGGGTTGTCGTTTGCTCATGTGTTTTTTGTCGGGCTCAACGAAGGCGTCTGGCCGACGCCTCCGAAATCGCCTTGGCTGATCAAAGAAGGGCTGCGCGAAGAACTTGCCCAGCAGGTGCCATCATTCTCGCCAAACGTGCAGGTCGATCAGCAAAAGCTGTTTTTCCTGATGGGCCTGCACACCGCACGGGAAGGCGCCTGGCTGTCCTGTGTCGGCGGCTCGAAGCAGGACCTGGCTTCGCGGTACTTGGATGAGCTGCTCGAACTCTGCCCCGGCGTAAAAGCGGAGATGGAAGCGGACGCGTATTTGGGCGGATCGGCTCTATATCCTGCCGAGGCGGGGGAGATCTCCAACCGGCGCGAGGCGCGGGACTGGACGGCAGCGCGGCTGATGGCGGCAGGAGCTGTCGACCTTGTCGAGCCCGGCTTTTGGCTGCAGGTGGTCGAACAGGCGATGAGCGAACGGGAGCGCGCGGAAAGCACGGGAGGTTCCCGCTACGACGGTGTGCTTGGCGACGCTGGAATTCGGACGGCGCTGGGGCAGCGTTTTTCCGAAGAGACGGTGTACAGCGTGTCGCAGTTCAACCGCTATGGGGAGTGCGGCTATAAATTCTACCTGTCGCGCGTGCTGCTCCTCGACGGGGAGCAGGAAGAAACGGAAGAGCTGTCAGCGCTGGAGAAAGGCAACTTGTACCACCGTGTGCTGAATCGCTTGTATCGTCAGGTGACGGCGGAGCAGCGAATGACGCCGGAACTGGTCGAGATGCTGCGCGGGCAGCTGAGCCTGCTTTTTGAAGAAGAATGGAAGCGGGCACAGTCCGTGCGGCTCACCGAAGTCGGGGTGCGGCAGGTGCTGGAAAAAGAGCGTCTGCTGCGCAGATTGACGCAGTGGTTTGAAGTCGAGGCGCAGGCGTGGAATGGAATGGGGCTGCCGATGGCGCCAAAGTATCTGGAATGGGTGTTCGGAATGCAGGCCGGCAAGGGTCATGATCCGAAGTCCCAGACCGAGCCGGTCACGATCGGCAAGCTGAAGTTCCGCGGGCAGATCGACCGCGTCGACGCCACGGCGGACGGGACGTTTATGGTCGTCGACTACAAATCGAAACACACCAAGCAGATGCCCAAAGCGATCGAGCAGGGCCTTGATTTTCAGCTGCCGGTCTATCTAAAGGTGGTCGAGCAGGCTTTGTTCCCGGATGGCACGGCGGCAGGCGCTGCCTATTTTTCCATCGAAAAAGGCGACCGGACGACCAGCGCCCTGGTCAAGGCCGAGTATCTGGACGGCCTTGGCATGGGCAAAAAGCGAACCAAGCTCGATGAAGAAAGCTGGCAGGAACTGCTGACCCACGCTGAGCAGACGCTTGAGCGTTACCGGGGGCAGATGGCCGACGGCGTGTTTGCCGTGCTGCCGGGGGATGAAGCGGTATGTGACTACTGCGAGTACCGAATGGTCTGCCGCTATGACCGCTTGCGTGCCTTGAGCCGAGAAGCAAACGAACAATCTGCAGAGGAAGGAGTGACCGTCGATGAGTGATCCGCGTCCGACCAAAGAGCAGTGGACGGCGATACGAGAAGTAGAAAAAGACCTGTCCGTCTCGGCCGGAGCCGGTGCGGGCAAAACGTGGGTGCTGACCGAGCGCTATACCGCAATGCTCGCCGGGCGGCCGATGGTGCTGCCGCCGCTGGAACTGGAAGCGGAGGAGCTGCACCGCGAGCCGGGCACGCCTGCCCGACCCTATCAGATCGTCGCGATCACCTTTACCAAAGAAGCGGCGGCGGAGATGAAAGCACGGATTCGTGAGCGTCTAAACCGCTGGAAACGCACCGCAGCACCTGACGAGCAGCGGTTGATCGGGCAGCTCAAAGAAGAAGTGGAGCGGGCGGCGATCACGACCATCCACGGCTTCTGCTCCGACCTGCTGCGCCAGTATCCGATCGAGGCGGGCGTCGACCCGCAGTTTCGCGTGCTCGAAGAAAGCGAAGCGCGGATGGCGCTCGACGATGTGTTACGCGAAGTGCTCGACGCCGGACTGGCAGCCGAAGACGGGGCGGTGATCCGCCTCGTGACCGAATACGGCTACGAGCAACTGGTCGAGCACCTGGGACGCTTTTACCAAAGCGTACGCGAGCAGACAGAAGACTTCCACGGGATGGCTCAGCACTCGCTTGCGAAGCTTAACGAGCTTTCCAACGGGCTGGAGATGGACGTACAGCTCCTCACCGCTTGTCTGGCACGCCTTTCCGCCATCGACCTGTCCCAAAAAGACACCTCAAAAGGCTCGGCAAAACGCGGCGCAGAGCTGCAGGCCGCCTATCCCGCCATCGCGTCCACACTCGAAGCGTGGCAAGCGTCCGGGCTCCGCTATCAGGCGGAGGTCGCCGAACTGCTGAGCGGTCTCCTCAACGGCTGGGGCGTGCTGGTCAAAGAGCTGAAAGCGGACGTCAACGACCTAAAAGCGATCATCGGGCGCATCGTCGGCCAACTCGTGCCAGGTGGCATGCTCGACGTCGTGCAAGACGCAAGCGCCGTGCTGCAGCTCGTGCATCAATCCTTCACCGAGCGCAAGCGGCAAGAGCGCGGCGTCGACTTTACCGATTTGCAAAACCGGGCTGTGCAACTGCTGCAGCACCCGGTCGTTGGCAAAGCGATCGCTGGGCGACTGCGCTTCCTGATGGTCGACGAATTCCAAGATACCAACCCTGTACAAAAAGGGCTGCTCGACGCGTTGACAGCGAGCAACCCCGACCTAAAACTGTTTGTCGTCGGCGATGCCAAACAGTCGATCTACCGTTTTCGCGGCGCAGATCTCGAAGTTTTTCTTGCCACGCAAGCCGAAGTGCTGACCCGCGACGGCGAACATGTGCCGTTGGCGCATAACTTCCGCACGCAGCAGCCCGTGATCGATTTTGTAAACCGCTTGTTCGAGCGCCTGATGCCCGTGCAGGCGGACGGCCCGCGTTATGCCACCCAATACGAGCCGATGGTGGCGACGCGCCCGCCCGCACACGACCGCCACATGGTCGAGATCCTGCACCTTTCCGCCGCCGAAGACGCGGCGAAAAGCAAGCTCAAAGAAGCGCAAGCCATCGCCCGCCGCATCCAAGAGATGGTCGGGCAAGAACTGCTCGTGCCGGGCGAGGAGGGACTTCGTCCCGTGCAGTACCGGGATGTGACCTTGCTCTTCTCGGCGATGACGCACCTCTCCTACTACGAGTACGCCCTGCAGGAGCAGGGGATCCCCTACTACATCATCGGTTCGCGGCACTTCTTCCGCCGTCAGGAAGTATGGGACCTCGTGCAGCTCCTGCAAGCGGTCGTCGATGAGCGCGATGTGATTGCGCTCATCGGAGCGCTCCGTTCGCCCTTGTTTGGCGTGTCCGACGAAGCGTTGTATTGGCTGGGCAAGCCCGGCTTGCAGCGGAGCCAATTTTCCCATTCCGAAAATTGGCCCCGGATCGCCGGCGATGACCAGGAGAAATTGCAGCGGGCAGAGCGCCTGCTGGCGGCTTGGCGTTCCGAAAAAGCGTTCCTGACAGCCGGAGAACTGCTCTCGCGGATCCTAGAGCAGACCGGTTACGAGCAGGCCTTGCTCCTGACCTTCGGCGGCAACCAAAAAGTCGGCAACGTGCGCAAACTGCTCGAGCTCGCGCACGAGCAAGCGCCCGAGCGGGCAGGGGTGTTGCCGTTCTTGCAGTACTTGCAACTGATGGTCGACGAAAGCGTCGACGAAGCGGACGCGCAGGTCGAGTCCGACCAAAGCGACGTCGTCAAAATCATGACCGTGCACAAATCCAAAGGTCTGGAGTTCCCGATCGTGATCCTGCCTGACATGGCGCGAGAATTCAACGTGCGCAGCGAAGGCAAGTTCCGTTACGACCCTGCCTACGGACTCGTGCCGACCTTCACCGAGCACGAGTCGTGGAACGACATGGGATATGCGCCCAAGCTCCGCGAAATCGACCGCAGCAAAGCGGTCGAAGAAGAGCGCCGCAAACTGTACGTCGCGATGACCCGAGCCCGCGACTACCTGCTGCTCGTCGCCACAAGAGAAGCGCCGAAAAAAGCGATGACCCTCGACAACAGCCGCTGGTTCGACTGGCTCGTCGCGACCATCGCCGATGGCGATTTGTCAAAAATGGCCGGCACACTCCTCGCGGAGTGGCCGGAAGTAAAGTGGTCTTCCGAAACAGCGGGCGACTCGCCCGAGCCGATGCTGCCAACACAGCCCAAAAAACACGACCCTACAGCAGTGCTCACCGAGATCACAGCCGCCTGGCGCGAGGTCGCTGCGGCGGGGGCAGGAGCGATGGAGCATCTGACCAACCAGATGCCGCCCTTGCACCATGCCTTCCCATTCACACAGCCCTTGCAGCCGGACAGCACCCAGGGGATCTTACTATCCGTGTCAGCCTTGCTAACCTATCTCGCGTGCCCAAGGCAGTACTACTACCGCTACGGCCTGCGCCTCCCGGAGTTAACAGACGAGGAGCCCCAGTCCCAACCGGAGCAAATCATGGCCCCCGACGAGCGTGATCGCACGCAGCTAGCCGCCACCGAGCGCGGCACGCTCGTGCATCGAGTCCTCGAGTGGCTCCAAGAGCCCGCCGAGGCGGATGATCTCATCCGCCGTGCGCTCGCCGAGCAAAGCATCGTCGGCCAAGAGGCCGAGCAGCATCTGCCTGCACTGCGTGCAGATGTAAACACCTATCTGCAAAGCCCTTTGTTCCGCGAAGTGCAAAGCGCGGCTGAAACAAAAAGCGAGCTCATGTTCCGCCTCACCCTCGGCCCCCACGAAATCACCGGGGTCCTAGACAAAGTGATCCGCAAGGCCGACGACACGGCCGTCGTCATCGACTACAAAACCAACCGCATCACCCAGCGCTCCATCCAAAAAACGACCGAGCACTACACGCCGCAACTCCAGCTCTACACGCTCGTCGCCAAGCACCTCCTCAACTGGAACGTAGCACGTTCCGTGCTCTATTTCACGGCGCTGGGGACAGAGTCCCAAGTTCCGATCCAAGACACCGATCTCAAAAAGACAGAGGAGACGATCCGCCAAGCCCTCGATCACATCGCCACCCACGACCGAGAAGCGGACTACACCCAAGCCACCAGCGACAGCCCCTGCCGCCACTGCGGCTACCTCCTCCTCTGCAAAGGTGTGCCGAGTCTCTCCGACGAAGCTCCTGCAACCGAGCAACTAACGCTCTTCTAATCTTTTTGCCTTTGCCCTTGCCTTTGTATTTGCCTTCTAACTCCCTTAGGCGGCCTGACTTCCTCGGGGGAGGGCGGGATATGCGGAAGTGGTGATCTTTGAATCTTTACCCTTCCGCTAAAAAGGTTTTACTCAATAAAAGGGTGAAGATGAAACGTGAACCCGGAGCATGTCCCGCCCGGACCCGACCACCCAACCAACACAGACCACAAAAAAAGCCCCTCCACCGGAGGGGCCCTTCCTTAAACCAAATTCTCCGGATTAAGCGCCTCCAACTCCGGCACCACAAACCGTCCATCCTTCCGAATCAAAACACCGTCAAACCAAATCTCCCCACCGCCATACTCCGGACGTTGAATATTCACAATATCCCAATGAATCACCGACTTATTCCCATTAAACGCATTGTCATAACACTGCCCCGGCGTAAAATGGAACGACCCGTCGATCTTCTCATCAAACAAAGTATCCAGCATCGGATGCTTAATAAACGGGTTAAACGCAATCGAAAACTCCCCAATATACCGCGCACCCTCATCCGAATCCAAAATCTTGTTAATGCGCTCATTATCATTCGAAGTCGCCTCAACAATCTTCCCATCCTCAAACACAAACCGTACATTCTCAAACGTAAAGCCCTGATAATTCGTCGCCGCATTAAACGAAATCACGCCATTCACCGAATCGCGCACCGGAGCCGAATACACCTCGCCATCCGGAATGTTCACATGCCCGTCGCACTTCACCGACGGAATGCCGGCCATCGAGAACGACAAATCCGTCCCCGGCCCGACCAGCCGCACCTTATCCGTCCGATCCATCAGTTCCTTCAGCGCATCCATCGCCTTTGACATCTTGGCGTAGTCCAGCGTGCAAACATTAAAATAAAACTCCTCAAACGCTTCCGTACTCATATTCGCCGACTGAGCAAACGCATCGGTCGGATAACGCAGCGTCACCCACCGGCAGCCCATAATCTTCGGCCCGGTCTGGCTGCGATAGACCTTATTGTACAAGTCCATCTTCTCAGCAGGCACATCCGACAACTGCGAAATATTATTCCCGCCGCGAATCCCAATCCAGCAGTCCATCTTATCCAAATGAGCCGCTTCACTCTCGCCCCACACGCGCAGCTGTTCTTCGGTCGCGTTCATCAGCAACTGACGCTGCACCTCATTATGGCGTACCGTCACAAACGGATTGCCTCCAGCCTTATGTACCGCCTTTACAACTTCCTTCACCAAAGCCATATCAATTTCCGTCACATCAATATGCACATTCTCACCAGGTTGCACATTCGTCGAAAAATTCACCAGCGTCTCAGCCAACTTCGTCATTCTCGGATCGAGCATCATTCCGCCTACTTTCTCTGCACAGTTTTGTTATAGATATCACTTCAAGGCCAGCCAGCGAAATCCTTCACCGAATTCCATCATTAAAATCCCGCATCGAAAATGCTTTCCAAATGTGCTATCATCTCTTGTAGAAAAGCTAGTCCCGAAGGAGGCACCACAACCTATGAACTACCCGGAATACTTGACCGCCATTCAGTCCATTCTGATCGAATACATGCCCAACGAAACTGTCCTCACCGCCGAATACGCCGACCTGATGGGCGCGCGCCTGCTGGAGACAGACATCCAGAACCCCAACAACTCCAAAAAAGGCTACCACCAGACCGTCGCCGTCTTCAAAGACCGCGGCGTGTGGACTCCGGTGACCCTGCACTGGCAGACCAACGAAGCAGGCCGCATCCAGTATGCCCGCGTACATACGCCATCCTTCATCAAAGAATATGGCCAAGAGCGCTTCTAGTCGAATCTTGTCTATCATTTCTCTGCATGAAACGAGGTTGGTTCCACATAACTTAGCTTTGTAATGTCGCAAGTGAAGGGGGCGTCCCGAGTGTACGGACGTGATTGGGAGACGTTCTTGATACCTTATGAACAGGCAGTCGAAGAACTCAAAGTCAAACTGCGCTCCTTGCGCTCCGAGCTGAAGCGCAAAGAAGAGTATACACCGATCGAATTTGTGACCGGACGCGTCAAAAAAGTGTCCAGCATCATCGAGAAGGCGAAGTTTCTCAACATCCCGCTCGAAGAGGTCGAAAAAGTCCCTGACATCGCCGGCCTGCGCATCATGTGCCAGTTCGTCGAAGATATGCACCGCGTCGCGGAGCACCTGCGCAACCGCAAAGACATGGTCGTAGTCGAAGAGCGCGACTACGTGACCAACCGCAAGCCAAGCGGATACCGTTCCTACCACTTCATCGTCAGCTACCCGGTGCAGACCGCAGACGGAGAGCTCGAACTGCTCGCCGAGATCCAGATCCGCACCTTGGCGATGAACTTCTGGGCGACGATCGAGCATTCCCTGAACTACAAATACCGCGGCAACATCCCGGAAAAAGTCCGCCAGCGCCTCGTCGCCGCAGCCGAGGCGTCCTTTCATCTCGACAACGAGATGTCGGGGATCCGCGAAGAGATCCTCGAAGCGCAGATCCTGTTCGAAACCAAATCAAACACCGTAGAAGACATCCTGCGCAACCTCGAAAAGCTGATCGTCTCCGGCCATGTCGAGATGGCAGCCGAGTTCCACCAGCGCTTCCACGACACACAAAGCGAAGACATCGGCAAACTGCAGCGGCTCGCCGAAGAGATCAAAGACAAACTCAACCAACTGCACGACGGAACATCCTGAAAAAAGGGCATGCCTGGCATGTCCTTTTTTCATTTTCCAAGAAACTCAGCAGGGCTTCTACGCGTCTTGATACATGAATACACATTTTGAGAATCGGAAAAAACAGAGGTGTCGCAGAGATGAGAGGTCCCGGAGTGAAAGTGTTCCTCATCGCCATGCTGCTCGGATTCGCCACAGGAGATTTCGTCATGGCCGAGGAACCCCAGTCACAGCAAACGAACGGTACAAATCTGACGGTGCAAACGGAAGCAGGGCAGGCAGCAGCAACCGAAGCGGAGTAAAAAACAGAGGAGTGGGAGACGCAGAAAACCCGGCGTGCGGCGCGCCGGGTTTTCTTGTATGTCTTACTTAAAATCCCCATGATGCAAAAGTGTACTCATACTCACCGCGTTCCACACAAAGACCAAACCTCAATTGAGGCTGCACGATCAGGATGTCAAATCGTCCTTGGGTAAAGCCTGTTAAAGGCAGCAAAAGGGAGAAATTTTCTTGAAGTGCCCGGAACTCCAACTTTACAGCTTCAATCTCTCCCTCCTCGTACAGAAACAGAATCACTTCTGTATCGGGTGGAAGGACTACTTCTGCCAAGGTGTCCGACAACCGTTGTATGAAAGATTCTATACTCGGCTCTGATTTTGCCAAGTTGTCAGCACGATCGATTTTCTGAAAAGCAGCATGAAGCAAGCGCTGCGTTTCTTCCACCGTGAGAAACGATTCCGGTGTAAGGCCGATACGCGGGGACAACCCTTTGAGCAGGTTCTGTTGTTTCTGTTTTCGTTTCAATTCTGTTATCTTCTTTTGCCGTTCTTCCAGGTTCAAGGCAAAGTCCTCCATTTCAATATTATATTTTTTGTCCATGAGCATCACATTCGTATACACAGGAGTGACCTAGTGTATGTCCAAAGCATTATCAGAGATATTTATCGAGACGCAAGGCAAACCATTCGAGCATGAAGGCAAATTGGTTTCCATGGGGTTTACAGCATCGGTCTCAAAGGGGCAACAAGTAACACTTGAGTTGATCAGCGCCAATTCGGAGCTTGAACAAGGAATCGAGGTCTCAGTTGATTCAAGAAAAGGGGAAGTGGAATTTTCAGAAGGAAAAGTGAAGCGGCCTATTTTCTGGACAAATTTTGCTCCTGATCAAATACCTTTTGTTTGTTACCCCAAAAAACAAGACGGGATCTTACGGATCTGGAATGTGTGGTGTTATCCCGGCGAAAAAGAGCCAAACGCTTGGATCAACAACGCAGGAATTGTCATCGAACCAATCAGTGACAGCGAGTCGATCTTGCATTGCAGCAATGGCTATGGTGATGTGGATTTCTCGAATCTGGTTTTCAGAGTCACCATTCAATCATAATCTTCTTTCCCCCTCAGAGACTTGTTCTCTGAGGGTTTTTCATTTTCAGTACCACCTGCAGGCGTGGTACATATGCTGATCCTATAGAAAGTTGACTTCTGTAGTCAGGATTCGCCTGAAGGAGGGATGAACGATGACGCAAGCAGAGTTGAAACTGCATCAATTGCAAGTCAGCGCAGGCGGCACGCCGATTCTTAACGGGGTGTCCCTCGACATCAAAGGCGGGGAAGTGCACGCCATCATGGGCCCGAACGGGACGGGGAAAAGCACCTTGTCACTGGCCTTGATGGGCCACCCGCGCTATGAAGTGACCGGCGGAAGCGCCACGCTGGACGGGCAGGACTTGCTGGCGATGAAGGTCGATGAGCGGGCGCGGGCCGGGCTGTTCCTGGCCATGCAATACCCAAGCGAGATCGCCGGCGTGTCCAACGCCAACTTCCTGCGCACCGCCGTCAACGCCCGGCAGCCGGACGGAAAAGAGATCGGCGTGCTGCCGTTTCGCAAACAGCTCGAAGCAGAGATGGCGTCACTTGGCATCGAAAGCAAATTTGCCGACCGCTACCTCAACGAAGGGTTCTCCGGCGGCGAGAAAAAACGCAACGAAATCCTCCAACTGGCCATGCTCAAGCCCCGCATCGCCATCCTTGACGAGATCGATTCCGGGCTCGACATCGACGCGCTGAAAGTGGTCGCCCAAGCGGTCAACAGCCTGCGCTCGCCGCAGATGGGCGTGCTGATCATCACCCATTACCAGCGCCTGCTCGAATACATCGCGCCCGACCATGTCCACGTCCTGATCGGCGGCCGCATCGTCAAAAGCGGCGGCAAAGAGCTGGCACAGGAACTGGAAGCAAAAGGCTACGACTGGCTGAAACCACAAGATCCCGCCGATCCCCAAGGGGGCGGGGCCCCATGACAAGCGACACGGCAGAACAAAAGCGCGTGCAGAAGCTCCATACCGAAAAGCTCGAACCCGACTGGATGCGCGACCTGCGCCTGGCTGCGCTCACACACTATGAACAGCTCTCCACCCCCCAGACAACGCACCCCAACACCGGCTTCTTCCCGGCAGCCCGCACCCCCGCGCCATGTCCCGACCTGTTCGAGCCGGAGCACCTGTTTCTCAAAACGGGACGCAACCGCCTTTCCTACGCCAACAGCCGGATCACCGTCCACCACCTCGAAGCCAACCTCGCCAAAGCAGGCGTGCTGCTCGTCGACCTGTCCTTAGCGATCCGCGTCTACCCGCAGTTGGTGCGCCCGTATCTCGCACAACTGATCCCGCCCGCCGAACACAAGTGGGCCGCCCTGCAGACCGCCGTGTGGAACGCCGGCCTGTTTCTCTACGTCCCGAAAAACATCCGCGTCAAAGTCCCGCTCCAAGCGTGGTGGCACCGCACCACAGGCGGCGGCACCCTGCATCCGCGCGTGCTGGTCGTCGCCGAAGAGAACAGCGACGTAACCTTGCTCACCGGCGAAGTCTCCAAGCTCGAAGAGGCCGCCTTCTCCATCCTCGTCAGCGAAGTCTTCGCCAAAAAAAATGCCCGGGTGCGCATCGCCTCCATCGGGGAGCATGACGCCGCCATGACACGCCACACCTTCGCCCGCGCCAAGGCCGAGCGCGACGCGCAGGTCGAGTGGCTGTTCCTCGACGGCTCCGCAGGCGCCGTCACCGCCGACATCACAAGCGTGCTGGCCGGCGACAACGCTCAAACGAAAATCGACGTTGCCGCACTCAGCCATGCCGCCCAGCGCCTCGACCTGACCTTGACCGCCCGGCACATCGCCCGCCACACATCCAGCTCGATCCGCACGCGCGGCGTCGTCACCGGGGCAGCGGAGACCAACACCCGCGTCATCTCCCAGATCGAAAAAAACGCCGTCGGCACCAACGCCGTACAAGATGCGCGAATGCTCCTGCTCAGTGAAAAAGCCCGCGCCAAAGCCCTGCCGATGCTCTTAATCGACGAAGAAGACGTCAAATGCGACCACGCCGTCTCCGTCGGCCAACTGCCGCCCGAGCCGCTGTTCTACCTAATGTCGCGGGGGCTGTCGGAGCGCGCGGCAAAGCGGCTGCTCTTGAGCGGCTTTTTGTCACCGCTCGCCCCTGACATGACCGAACTGCTCGAGCTCTGGATCGAAAGGAAGGCGTCGCCATGAAACAAGACTTTCCGCTCTTGAAGCAACACATGAATGGCAAGCCCCTGATCTACCTCGACAGCGCCGCCACCACACAAAAACCGCAGCCTGTGCTCGATGCGCTCCACCGCTACTACACCACGCAAAACGCCAACGTCCATCGCGGCGTGTACGCCCTCGCCGCCACCGCCACCGACCTTTACGAAGGCGCGCGGGAAAAAGCGGCCCGGTTCGTAAACGCCCACTCTGCGCGGCAGATCGTCTTCACGCGCGGCACGACCGAAGCGCTCAACCTCGTCGCCAGCGGCTATCTGCGGCCCCGCCTGCAGCCGGGCGACGAAATCCTCACCACCGTCGCCGAACACCACAGCAACCTCATCCCGTGGCAGATGGCCGCCAAACAAACGGGAGCACGGCTCCGCTTCCTGCCGCTCGAAGCGGACGGCACCCTCGATCTGGCAAAAGCCGCCCCATGCATCACGCCGCGCACCCGCGCCATCGCCATCGCCCACATCTCCAACGTTCTCGGCACCATTCATCCAATCCAAGAGCTCGCCGCCCTCGCGCACCAAAACCACGCGGTGCTGATCGTCGACGCCGCCCAGTCGGCTCCGCATCATCCGCTCGATGTGCAGGCGCTCGACTGCGACTTCCTCGCTTTTTCCGGACACAAGCTCTACGGTCCGACGGGCATCGGGGTCCTGTACGGCAAACGGGAATTGCTCGCCGCCACCGAACCGGTGCAGTACGGCGGAGAGATGATCGACGAGGTCGAACTGCTCGACGCCTCCTGGAAAGACGCCCCGTGGAAACTCGAAGCAGGCACGCCGCCAATCGCCGAAGCGGCCGGGCTGGCGGCTGCGATCGACTACCTCGAAGCTCGCGGGCGCGACACCATCCAACAACACATCGCCGACCTCACCGCCTACGCCTACGACCAGCTCTCCACCCTCGACAGCCTCACGCTCTATGGCCCGAAAAAGCGGGGCGGGGTGGTTTCGTTCAACCTCGGCGGCGTCCATCCGCACGACGTGGCAACCGTGCTCGACGCTGCGGGCATCGCCGTCCGCGCCGGACACCACTGCGCACAGCCGCTGATGAAATGGCTGGGCGTGGCGGCGACCGTTCGGGCGAGTTTTGGCATCTACAACACCCGCGCAGATGTCGACGCATTGACCGCCGCCCTGCGCGAAGCAAAGGGGCTGTTTGACGTATGAACCTCGCAGAACTGTACCGCCAAGTCATCCTCGACCACTCCCAGCAGCCGCGCAACTTCCGTGTACAAGACGGCGTTGTTGGAGTGAAGTTGAAAAACCCGACCTGCGGCGACGACGTGACGTTATACTTGACGATCCACAACGGCCTTGTGCAAGCCGCCTCTTTCCAAGGCACAGGCTGCTCGATCTCCATCGCTTCGGCCTCAATGCTGACCGAAGCGGTGCAAGGGCAGCCCCTCGCTGACGTGCTCCTGCTCGACGAAGAATTCCGCAAGCTCGTGCAGGGCCAGCAGGCGGACGGCGAGCGCCTCGGCGATCTCGAAGTCTTTGCCGGCGTCGCGCGCTTTCCGGCCCGCGTCAAATGTGCGACGCTGGTCTGGAACGCCTTGCTGCAAGCGCTACAGGAAGGGGAGGGACACCTTGATGAGTGATGAAAAACAGCGGCCCGATCTGCCGGGCTACCAGTATGGATTTGCCGATCAGCACGTCTCGCTCGTCCGCTTCGGCAAAGGGCTCACCCGCAAGACGGTGGAGGAGATCTCCAGCATGAAAAACGAGCCGGGCTGGATGACCGACTTCCGCCTGCGCTCCTTGGAGCTCTTTGAAAAGATGCCCTTGCCGAACTGGGGCGGCGATCTTTCCGGGCTTAAGTTTGACGATATCACTTATTATGTAAAGCCCGCCGACCGCAAAGGAAAAACGTGGGACGAGGTGCCGGAGGAGATCAAAGACACGTTTGAAAAACTCGGCATTCCCAAGGCGGAACGGGAGTTTCTCGCCGGCGTCTCCGCGCAGTACGAGTCGGAAGTCGTCTACCATTCGATCCAAAAAGACCTGGTCAGCCAAGGCGTGCTGTTCACCGACACCGACACGGCACTCCGCGAGCACCCGGAGCTTTTCAAAAAGTATTTCGGCAGCATCATCCCGCCCTCCGACAACAAATTCGCCGCGCTGAACTCGGCGGTCTGGTCGGGCGGCTCGTTCGTCTACGTGCCAAAAGGGGTGCGCTGCGAGGTGCCGCTGCAGGCGTATTTTCGGATCAACTCGGAAAACATGGGCCAGTTTGAACGCACGCTGATCATCGCTGAAGATGACAGTTTCGTACATTATGTAGAGGGCTGCACAGCGCCGATCTACTCCACCGACTCCCTGCATTCGGCCGTCGTCGAGATCATCGTCAAAGACCGCGCCCGCTGCCGCTACACGACGATCCAGAACTGGGCGCCGAACATCTACAACCTCGTCACCAAGCGCGCCGTCGCTTATGCGGACGCGACGATGGAATGGGTCGACGGCAACATCGGATCGAAGCTGACGATGAAATACCCCGCTGTCTATATGCTTGGCCCGCGCGCAAAAGGCACGATCCTCTCCATCGCCGTCGCCGGCCAAGGGCAGCACCAGGACGCCGGAGCCAAAGTCGTCCACCTCGCGCCGGACTGCACCTCGACCGTCGTCTCCAAATCGATCTCCAAACAAGGCGGCAAGACCACCTACCGCGGCCTGTGCGAATTTGGCCCCAAAGCGCGGGGATCGAAAGCAAACATCAAATGCGACACGCTGATCTTTGACCCGGATTCCAGTTCTGACACCATCCCGCAGAACAATGTGCGCACCGACGACGTGACCTTGGAGCATGAAGCGAGCGTTTCGAAAGTGTCGGAGGATCAGCTGTTCTACCTGATGAGCCGAGGTTTGAGCGAAGAGCAGGCGACAACGATGATCGTGATGGGCTTTATCGAGCCGTTCACCCGCGAGTTGCCGATGGAATATGCCGTGGAGATGAACCGCTTGATCAACTTCGAAATGAAGGGATCGATCGGCTAGTGAAATGCGACGCAAAGCAGCAGCCAGCCCCGGACTGACAGACCCCGTTTTAAACGCGGGGAGTCTGTTGGAAAGGGGAATTTTTTTCGTGTAAAGCAGGATTTTGTTTTCAGTAAGATGAATTTTAAAGATCATCTATTTATGATATTTATTCGGGTGGAAGGAGCCTAGGCATGAAATTTAGCATTCGAACCAAGTTGATACTGGCCTTTACGATCATTTTACTGATGCTGGCGGGAACGGCAATTACGACGGTTGTCAATTTAAATCTGGTATATGAAGATGCTGAGCAGATCGATCAGGAGGTATTGCCAAGCATCGTGATGCTGGCCGACCTGCGGACCGACGTGATGGAACTGAACCGTTTGGTGTTGCGGATTCGTCTGGAGAAGGTGCCGTCCGAAATCGATCGTCTCAACACCAAATTGACCGATCATATCGCTGAATTGGACAAGCATATGAAAGATTACAGCACCATGCTGGAGGATGAGCAGGAGCAGGAGCTGTTCCAAAGCATGAACGCTTCTTTTCTAACCTATAAGCAGCAAATTCCGAGATTGCTGGATAACTCGATCCGCGATCAAGAGTGGCTGGAACTGAATACGGAAGCGCAAAAAGTGTTTATCAAGGCGAGCGATACCTCCCTTGAACTGGTCAACTTGCATGTCGAGGAAGGGAATCAGGCGACCGACCAATCGGTTCAAGTCGTCAAAGAGTCGCGGACGCTGATCATCATCCTGTCGGTCATCGCCTATCTGATCGGCATCGGGATTACATCGTACATGGCACGCAACATGTCCAAGCCGATCCGCAGGCTGACCGCACAGGTGCAGCGGGTGGCAGAAGGCGATCTGACGGTGGAAGACCTGAAGATCAAGAGCCGCGACGAAGTGGGCGAACTGTCCGGCCACTTCACGAAGATGACCGGCAACCTGCGCGCCTTGCTCCGGCAGGTGGCGCTCAATTCCGAGCAGGTCGCCGCAACGTCTGAGGAGCTGACGGCAAGCGCCGACCAGACCACCATCGTTGCTGAGCAGATCTCGCAGTCGGTGCAGGACGTTTCGTTTGGTGCAGAAAAACAGCTGCAGGGCATTCAAGATTCCACACAGGTCGTCGCCGACATTTCGGAAAGCGTCGGGCAGATCGCCCAGTCGATCCAAGGGGTCACCGATTCCTCACTGCGGGCGACAGGCAAAGCGACCGACGGGCAAAATGTCGTCAACCGCACCGTCTCGCAGATGGAAGTGATCGGGGACCGGGTGAACTCGACGGCCGATGTGATCAATGACCTCGGCAAAAAGTCGGAAGAGATCGGCGCGATCGTCGGTCTGATCACGTCGATCGCCGGGCAAACCAACCTGCTGGCGTTAAATGCCGCGATCGAAGCGGCAAGAGCAGGCGAGCATGGCAAAGGATTTGCCGTCGTGGCCGATGAAGTGCGCAAGCTGGCCGAGCAGTCGGGCGAGGCGGCCGATCACATCCGCCGCCTGATCACCGAGGTGCAGGCGGACACCGGGCGCGCGATCGCTTCGATGGAGGAAGGCACCCGGGCGGTGGAAGACGGGGTGCGCCTGATCGGGGACACCGGTGCGGCGTTCCGTGAGATTCTGGCGTCCGTCTCGACCTTGTCCGACCAGGCGCAGGAAGTGGCCGCTGCCGTGCAGCAGGTCAGCGCCGGCACGCAGACGATGGTCAGCGCCATGGAAGGCATCGCCGCCGTTTCCGAACAGGCGGCCGCCAACACCCAGCAGGTCGCAGCTTCGGTGGAAGAGCAAAATGCTTCGATGGAGGAAATCGCCAGCGCGGCAACCTTGCTCTCCAAGATGGCAAGCGAACTGCAAGACGGCATCAGCACGTTCAAATTGTAAAAAATAAACAAAAGGCTCCCTGCGGGGAGCCTTTGTTTATGGGTTAATATTTATACGCCACAACGGCTTATAAAAAATTGCTTTCAAATTCAACTGTTATCATTTATTATAAGAATCAGATATGTCGAAATCGTGTCGATTTATGACAAAAAATTAAAGTGTTGGCAATGGGGGGGCAAATTACATGAAATTTTCAGTACGCTTGAAATTATTCGTCAGCTTTTTCCTCGTCTTGTTGTTGCTGATCGCGACTGGGGCTGTCGCGGTGATGCAGATGAACAACATGGAGCAAAAAGCCATGGAAGTAGACGGGCACATGATGCCAAGCGTGGTGCTGGCTGGTGAGATCAATGAGAAAGTCACCAACTTGCAGCGCTTGATGACCCGCATGCGGATGGCGCAGTCGCCGGAAGATGCGCAGGCGGTCATCGACAAGATCCACGCAGAACAAAAAGCGGTGGCGGAGATGCTGCCGAAGTTTCAAGAGCTGTCGGAAACCGGGGACGAGAAAGCGCTGTACGATGGGTTTGCTGTCGAGTACGCGAAATTTGACACCCAGATTCCGCTCTTGCTCGCTGCTGCCGAAGCGCGCGATCCGGAAGCTTTTGCCACGGCAGACGAAGCGTCGCTGGTCGCCTATGACAAAGCGACCGAACAGCTGAATCTCCTGAAGCAGATCAACCAGGACCTCGGCGCGGCGACAACCAAAGAAGCGGTGTCGATCAACCACAAGGCAAAAAACCTCGTGCTTGGGCTCTCCATCGGCGCGATCGTGCTGACGATCGTTGTCGTACTGGTCATCTCCGGCATGATCACCACGCCGGTCTATCGTCTGGCCGCACAGGTGAAAAAGATGTCGGACGGCGACTTGACGCTGGAAGCGCTGAACTTGAAATCCCGTGATGAAATCGGCGATCTTGGCCGTGATTTTGATAAAATGGTGCAAAACCTGCGCACCATCCTGCACCAGGTGTCGCTGAACTCTACACAGGTGGCGGCGACTTCGGAGCAACTGATGGCGGGCGCCGATCATACGGCCCGCGCAGCGGAGCAGATCGCAGCGTCGGTGCAGGAAGTGTCCTCGGGGGCGGACAAGCAACTGCAAGGCGTGACCGACACGACGACGATCGTGACCGACATGAAGGTGAACATCGACCAGATCGTATCCGGCATCGCCACGGTGACCGACTCGACGCGCATCGCAACCGAACGCGCCAAAGACGGGCATGAAGTGGTGGACAAGACGATCAAGCAGATGGAGACCAGCACCGAGAAGATCCACAGCACCGCACAAGTTTTGAACAAGCTGGGCCAAAAGACCGACGAGATCGGTCAGATCGTGGCCTTGATCACTTCCATCGCCGGTCAAACCAACCTGCTGGCACTGAACGCGGCGATCGAAGCATCCCGCGCCGGCGAGCAAGGCAAAGGTTTTGCGGTCGTCGCCGACGAAGTGCGCAAACTGGCGGAGCAGTCCGCATCGGCAGCCGACCACATCCGTGCGCTGATTGGGGAAGTGCAGACGGATGCGGGCGTGGCGATCGTTTCGATGAACGAAGGCACCAAGTCGTTTGACGAAGGCATTCGGATGATCCATCTGACCGGCGATTCGTTCAAAGGCATCCACTCGGCGGTCGACGCCCTGGCCAGACAGGCGCAGGATACGGTGGCAGCGGTGGAGCAGGTGAGCGTTGGCACACAGGAACTGATTCAGGCCATCGACACCATCGCTTCCTTCTCCGACCAGGCGGCAGGCAACACGCAGCAGGTCGCAGCGACGGTGCAAGAGCAGACCGCGTCGATGGAAGAGATCAATGCGGCTTCCAACCTGCTGGCCCGCATGGCCAGCGAGCTGCAGGATTCGGTGTCCACGTTTAAGCTGTAACAGATAGATAGAAGAAAGGCTCCCGGATCGGGAGCCTTTTTCTGTTACTGCTGTTTCGGAAAGGTCATTTTCAACAGCGGCGGGGTGAGCACGGTCGTCACCAGCACCACGACAACCAGCACGGCGAACAGGGAATTGTCGAGCAGTCCGGCCTCCAGGCCGATCGCGGCGATGATCAAGGCCACTTCGCCGCGCGAGACCATCCCGGCCCCGACGGCGAGCGAGCTTGGCGTGGAGAATCCGGCCAGCTTGGCGCCGACGCCGGAGCCGCCCCATTTCGTCAAGACGGCGATGATGCTCAACACGACGACCAGCCACCAGTTGCCGCCGATGCCTTGGATTTCGGTCATCACGCCAATTGAGGTGAAAAAGACGGGGACAAAGATCGAGTAGGCGATCGTTTCCGTTTTGTGCATCACCTCTGCTTTTTGTTTGGTCTGGGAGATCGCCACCCCGGCGATATACGCGCCGATGATCGCGGCGACGCCGGTCAGTTCGGCGAACCAGGCGAAGAGGAAGCACAACGCCAGCGCCATCGTGACCACCGCTTCGGTGACGCGCAGCGGGACAAATTTTTGCAACAGCCACGGCACCGCTTTCCAACCGACGAGGATGGCGATCAGGAAGAAGGCGATTTTTTTGCCGATCAACAGCGGCAGGTTGACGTCGCCGCCCGCAAAACCAAGCAGGAAGGCGAGCAGGATGACGACGACCACATCGTCGATGACAGCGGCGCTCATCAGCGTGTTGCCTTCGCGGGTGTTCAGCTGTCCCATCTCGCGCAGGGACTGCACGGTGATCGAGACGGAGGTCGCGGAGAGCAAAAGGCCCAGGAAGATCGCTTCCAGCGTATCTAAGCCGATGGCAAGCCCGGAGAGCCAGCCGAGTCCAAGCGGTACGACGATACCTCCCAAGCCGACCAGCGCACCCGCCTTGCCGGAGCGTTTGAATTCTTTGAGGTCCGTTTCCAGACCGGCGATAAACATCAGCAAAATGACGCCGATCTGCGAAATTTCGCTCAGGACGTCCGTATTTTCGATCCAGCCCAGCACGGAAGGGCCGAGGATCAGGCCGATCAGCAGTTTGCCGAGAACGGAAGGCTGCCCGAGCCGGGCGGCCAGATCTCCGGCGAGCTTGGTGGCGACGAGGATGATCATGAGTTCAAAGATGAGCATAGGGCATCTCCTTTCAGCACCGGAAAACTCAGCTTAGGGTGCCACGAATTTGGCAAAAGGATATCATGTCTGCGATACTGGGGGAAAGACATTGCGACAAGGGAGAGAGGATGCTGTGCAAGAACTGTGGTCCTTAGTTTATGAAGGAATAAGAAGTGAACAAAATGTGAACTTGCCGGACACGCTCCGTTTCGGGAGCAGTTGGCTGAATTTTTGCAAGAGAAGCTGCCCGAAAAGTTTGGCGCGGTGCAGGGGCAGATCTTTTCGCTGGACGGCACGGCGGCAGACGAGAGCGATGTCGTACTGTATGACCGGCTGCACACGCCAAAGCTCTCCGCCGGCAAGCGGATGCTGATCCCGGCGGAGACGGCCGGAGCGGCGCTGCAGACCCTGGAGGCGCTGACCGCCGGTCTGCTCGTCGAAGAAGCGCGGCAACTGCGCGAGGTGCGCAGGCTGCAGAAGGTGACAAAGAAAGGCTTCACCGGCGGCTTGGAGCTGATCAGCGCTCATCCGTATACGCTTGGCGTGATCGTGGCGCGGACCAGCGAGCTGTCTTTAGAAGAGATCGCAGAGACGCTCAACGGCGAGCAGGCAGCGTGGCCGCTGCCGGAGCGGGTAAGCGCAGTATTTGTGCTCGACGTCGGTCTGGTCGTCTATCAGACCCCGGCGACCGGGGAAGTGCGCTATTTTCCGCTCGACGGGAGCGAGCTTGGCACAGTGGCAGCAGGCGCAGATACGCTGGCTTTTCTGCTCTTGTATCTGAGCAGCTATCTGAACTCGATCGAGGTGATTGCGCCCGACTTGATGCCGTTGCTTGCTCAGCGATTTTAGCAAGCGCAGCAGGCGGCAGATGATCATCTCTCACAATCTCAGTTCCTTCTTTCAGAGCTTTTGCTCGTTCTTTTACGAGCGTTTGTTTCAAGTCGGAAGTTGAGATGCGCGCCGGAATCCTGTAGGATAAAGACATCGCTTCGGTGCAACACTAGTACCACGGTGAGACGGCAAACAACAAACAGAACTACATATTCCTGCAGTGTTCGTTAGGGTCCAACTGTTTTGAACCTTGAGTGTTTCTTGGGAGACAGAACTCTTTGGTGTATGGCAGGCCCACCTCTTGCAAAAGACGATTGGGAAGTCAGATCACTTTGGACGGGTCACCCACCTGCGAGAGCAGGTTCTGAAACATGGGGCTCGACGGCACATGCGGGGTACATATTGCAAGTGAATAAACAGAGCGGCCTCCCGGATTGGGAGGCCGCTTTTTTGGTTGACGGATTTGACTGGCTATTCTAATATAGAATTATGAAATGAATGGACACTCATTCATTGAGGTGAGGACGATCGCACAGAAGAAGAACAATGAAAAGTACGAGGCGATCCTCAATGCCGCCGTCAAAGTGATTGGCCAAGCCGGCTATCACAATGCGCCAATCTCTAAGATTGCGAGGGAGGCGGGGGTCGCAGATGGTACTGTGTATCTGTATTTCAAGAACAAAGAAGACATTCTCATCTCGATTCTCCGCGAGACGATCGGCACGATTGTCGACCGGATCCACGACGAGTTGAAGCTCGAAGACGGGGATGCGGCCGAATCTTTAAAAGGATTGATCACGATCTATTTTGGCATCTTTGGCGTCAATCCTGATTTGGCGATGTTTACACAAGTTCATTTGCGCCAGTCCAATGCGGAAATGCGCAAGCAGATCGGCGACATCATCCGCCCGTATTACCAAATCATCGACCAGATCATCTTGAAGGGCATCGAATCCGGCGTGTTTCGGGAAAGTATGGATAAGAGAATTGCCCGCCGCATGATCTTTGGCACGATGGACGAAACTGTGACCGCGTGGATACTCACCGGTGCCAAGTACAGCTTGGCGTCACAAGTTCAGCCGGTTTACGATGTGATGGTAGGCGGACTTCGCGCATAGCAATGCATAACACTTGGATTTCAAGTCTGAAAGGAGTTCACACCGATGAATATTTTCGTGTGCCTCAAACAAACGTTTGATACTGAGGAAAAGATCGTTGTCGAAAACGGCCAAGTCAAAGAAGACGGCGTCCGCTTCGTCATGAACCCGTACGATGAGTATGCGGTTGAAGAAGCGATCAAACTGCGTGATGCAAACGGCGGTTCCGTGACCGTCATCACCATCGGCCCGGAGCGCGCTCAAGAAGCGCTGCGCACGGCGCTGGCGATGGGCGCTGACGAAGCGGTGCACATCACCGACGAGTCTCTCTTTGGCGATGAATATACGGCATCCAACGTGTTGGCTGCTTACCTGAAAGATCAGTCTTATGACATCATCCTCTGCGGCAACCAGGCGGTTGACGACGGTTCCGGCCAAGTGGCGATCCGTCTGGCCGAGCTCCTGAACATCCCGCACGTGAGCACGATCACCAAGCTGGAAGTAAGCGGCACCGATGTGGTGGCGCACCGCGACGCGGAAGGCGACCTCGAAATCGTCGGCGGCAACTTGCCGATCCTCGTTACTGCCCAGCAAGGCCTGAACGATCCGCGTTACCCGTCTCTGATCGGGATTCGCAAAGCGAACAAGAAGCCGCTCGCGAATCCGGGCGCAGGCGACCTGAACGTAGCTGGCGATATCGCGAAGAAAGCCGCAGTTCTGGAAACGTTCCTGCCGGCAGCAAAATCCGGCGGCCGCATCCTGGAAGGCGACAACGAATCGCGCGTCAAAGAACTGGTCGGCTTGCTGCGCACCGAAGCGAAAGTCCTGTAAATTAGGGATCTTGAACTCGAAAGACAGAGAGGAGCACTACACATGAGCAGAACAATTCTCGTACTGGCAGACCTGCGCAACGGCGCGGTCCGCAACGTGACTTTTGAAATGCTGTCCGCTGCAAAGCGACTGGCGAACGGCGGCACGGTTGTCGCTTCCATCATCGGCAACAACGGCGCAAACATCAACACCGACGCGCTGGCTCACTACGGCGCTGACAAAGTGCTGGTGGCTGACGACGCGCAATTTGAGAACTACGTGCCGGATGCGTACGCATCCGTTCTCGAAGCGATGATCAAAGAAGTGAACCCGAACCTCGTGTTCATGTCGCACTCCGCAATCGGCCGCGACCTCGCGCCGAAGCTGGCTGCACGTTTTGCTGCCGGTCAAGTGTCCGACATCATCGACGTGACCGAAGACGGCGGCAACCTCGTCTTCACCCGTCCGATCTACGCGGGCAAAGCGTTCACCAAAAACACCGTCGCTGGCGACATCGTATTTGCGACCGTCCGCCCGAACAACTTGACTGCAGACGAAGCGGACACGTCCCGCTCCGCTGAAAAAGTTGCCAAGGCATGGGCAGAACTCCCGGCTGGCTCCCTGCGCACCTTCATCAAAGAAGTTGTGAAAAAGTCGACCGGCGGCGTTGACCTGTCCGAGGCGAAAATCATCGTCTCCGGCGGCCGCGGCGTCAAGTCGCAAGAAGGCTTCAAGCCGCTGTACGAACTGGCGGAAGTCCTCGGTGCAGCTGTCGGCGCATCCCGCGGCGCTTGCGACGCAGACTACTGCGACTACGCGCTGCAGATCGGCCAAACCGGTAAGGTGGTAACGCCGGACCTGTACTTTGCAGTTGGCATCTCCGGTGCGATCCAGCACTTGGCAGGCATGTCCAACTCCAAAGTGATCGTGGCGATCAACAAAGATCCGGAAGCTCCGATCTTCAAAGTGGCAGACTACGGCATCGTCGGCGACCTGTTCGACATCGTGCCGATCCTGACCGAAGAGCTGAAAAAACTGCTGGCTGAGTAATCCGTTCAGCAAACAAGTTCAGCAAAAAAAGACCCTCTTTTGCAGAGGGTCTTTTTTTATCGCACCGCTCCCACCGGTCCGGTCGTCGCCGGAACGATCGAGGCAACTGGCCGTACCCCGCGCGAGATGGAAACGGATTGGGGCGTGATGATTTCCGTATCGCCAAGCAGCACGACCGAAGACGAGGAGATCGAGTTGATCTTGAACATCCCGACTTGCAGGTCGCCGTTGTTGACCACTTTGAGTTTGACTTTTTTCACCTGGGGTCCACACCTCTTGTATTGGGACGAAAGGCTTCCAATGTGCCGCCCCACATATTTGCATCGCGCACTTCTTCATCCACTTGGTTTGCAAAATGCACCCGAGTGTCAATCGGTTCTTCAAACCGGCCTTTGGAAGCGAAACTGGGAGCGCCGCGGTATCCGGAATATGCTTCGCTGTAGTCAAACGGATCAACGCCTTGCCAGACATCGCCGATCTGCACGACGCCGGAGTTGCCGACGGCGAGCACGATCATCTCCTGTACGATGGTCTGTTTGGCGCGCGTTCGCTTAAACATCCGCCTACACCCCGGAATTGGTGCTGCCGTCGACGACATCAGGATCGAACGTCGAGGTGTTGTTGATCCCGTTGATCGATACTGCGAAATCTCCGGTCAGGCCGCCGCCGGAACCGCTGTAGCTTTTTGCTGCTTCTTTGGGCGCGATAAATCCGGAATCGCCAAAGATGACGGTGCCGCCTGAGATGCTGACAATTTTGATCGGACCTCCGACCACGGATGGCATGGCACTCGCTCCTTTGTTCATACAAGTCTCTAAAGGCAGGATATGTCGAAGCAGAGGAAAGGGTGCGGGCTTTCACCCATGACAGCTGACATGCATAGACTGCCTAGAGAAAAGATTTTAGGCAGCAGAGGTGGTGGCGTCGTGCCTGCGATTCTCGGCAATCTAAAAGTGATCAACATCTCTTCTGGCGGAGTATTAAGCATCGGGGATGTAGGTCTTATCTCTCCGAAAACGACAGCCAAAACGTATGCCGGTTCCGGATCGTTTAATACGGGTGACTTCCCGCAAACGTATAACGTGATCTCCTCGACGAACACCAATGACAATGATGTGCTGGACGAAAACGTGATCAGCGCTTTCTAACGGGAGGTGAATCGATGCGCGTCAATCAAACGATCAGGATTGGATCACTCAGCGTCAATACGATGTCGAACTCGTCGATTTTGCAGATTGGAACCAGCGGCGCCATCAAGGCCCGTTCGGAAGAGATCACCGAGCAAATCACACAAGCGCAGGCCAATCAGGTTGTTGAAGATAAGATTCACAAAGAGATCGCTCCGATCCTGAACGCAGAGGGACTGCCGCCTGAAATGCAGCCTCTACAGCAACAGCAACAGCAGCAGCAGCAGCAGCCCGGCAGCAGGGCGAGAACGAAAAATCGTACCTGAGCAGATTGCAACTGCTCAGGTACGATTTTTTTGCTGCGGCTGGTCGGGCTGGAGGCGGTCGAGTCCGTAGATGTTGTCGAGGACGTAGGCGTACTGGCGCGTCGCTTCGTAGTACGCTTCCCGGGCGATGGCACATTCCTGCGTTTCCTGTCCAACCGGGCAGGCAGCGTAGCGCGCTTCTGCTGCCGCCATCACCGCTTGCCACTGCGGAAATGTCGGGTCGGCCGGGCCAAAGGGCGGCGGAGACAAAACATTGTAAAACGGGTCATCAAAAAAGACCTGCCCGGTGATCAGCTGTGTCTCTTCAAAATACTCTTCCCCGACGATGCCAAATCCGGGCGGAATGGGCGGCGGTACAAGAAAATCGGACGGGACATGCGGCAAGAGTCTGACTTGCTGGCGGCGGCGGCGTTTCCACCGGCGGTAGGCGCGGCCCATGGGCTGGCTCCCTCCTCTGTGTTAGATCAGCACTTTTGATCAGCACTTTTGATCAGCACTTTTGATCAGCACTTTTGATCAGCACTTTTGATCAGCACTTTTGATCAGCACTTTTGATCAGCATATGGAGCGGCCTATGGGAGGGTGTGCCGGATTGTGCGGCCGGGCGGCGATTTCGTTCGACAATTTCCCGGGAAATCGACGGCAAAGGAGGTTGCTGTCGAAAGAGAAACGGCCCTCCCGCGAAGGGAGAGCCGTTTTGTCGAGGGGTGCCAGGTTTACTTTTCTTCGATGGTGATCGTTTCGATGTGCACGTCTTCCTGCGGTTTGCTCATTTCGCCGCTTGGGCTTTGGCCGACCGGCACAGAGGCGATTTTGTCGACGATCTCGATGCCTTCGGTCACTTCGCCAAAGACGGTGTAGTTCGGCATGCGATTGAGCCCGTCCACTTGCGAGCCGCTGCCGATGAAGAATTGGCTGCCGTTGGTGTCGGGGCCGGCGTTGGCCATCGCGACGATGCCTTTGGTGTATTGTTTTGCCGGGGGCAGTTCGTCTTCGAATTGGTAGCCGGGGCCGCCGGCGCCTGTGCCGGTCGGGTCGCCGGACTGGATCATGAAGTCTTTGATCACGCGGTGGAAAGTGACACCGTCGTAGTATTTGTCTTGGGCGAGGAAGACGAAGTTGTTGACCGTAACCGGAGCTTCGTCATCGAGCAGCTTGATTTTGATATCGCCTTTGTTGGTTTTCAATGTGGCAGTGTACGTTTTGGCTTTGTCGATCTTCATCTCCGGCTTCTTGGCGTATTGCTTTTGCGGTTTCGAAGTGTCGACAGAACCGCTGTTGTTCTGGTCCTGCTGCTGGTTGTTGTTGTTCTCTTGCGTGTTTTCGTCTGTGCCGCAGCCGGACAGAATCGTCGTGACCAGCGCGGTCGCCAGCACGGTGGTAAACAAGGTCCGTTTGTTCATCTGTTGCTCCTCCAGTTCAATTAGGGCATATTCTGACTCTATTGTATCAGGCATCCAAATGAAGGCAAGTCTGTTGACAAAGGTTGACAAGGTGCTTACAATAAAAGACAAATAAATTCCATCTTGTTGCAAAAGCTGTGAGAAGGAGAGTACAACTTTTTAGATCGTGCAGAGAGCCGGTGGGTGGTGCGAACCGGTCGGTCGGAGAGTTGGAAACACACCTTTGAGCTGTGGCCCGAACGGCTGCCCGATGGCAGCTCACTAGACGTCACCGGAGACTTCCACCGTTATCAGCGGAAGAGGGGTTAGTTGTTTTGACTCCTGATGAGTGGTCATGTGCGGCTGTTGAGTTCGTGCATGGCAAGATGGGTGGTACCGCGAGCAAGCTCTCGTCCCGTTATGGGATGGGAGTTTTTTTATTTGCTCAAACAAATTTTTGGAGGAGGGTTTTGAAGATGGAACGTGTGAATCGTCCGCGCGGCACAGCAGATCTGCTGCCGCGGGAAGTGCAGGATTGGCAGCGTCTGGAGGCAAAGGCAAGGGAGGTGTGCGGGCATTTCCATGTTCAGGAGATCAGAACCCCGCTGTTTGAGCACACCGAGCTGTTTATGCGCGGCGTCGGTGACGGGACCGACATTGTGGAGAAGGAGATGTACACGTTTCTCGACAAAGGCGGGCGGAGTTTGACGCTGCGGCCGGAAGGGACGTCGGCGGTGGCCAGGGCGGTGCTGGAAAACAAGCTGTATGTGGAAACGCTCCCGCTCAAGCTGTATTATCTGGCCCCGATGTTTCGCTATGAGCGGCCGGGGACGGGGCGGCTGCGTCAGCACCACCAGTTTGGGATCGAAGTGGTCGGCAGCGATAGCGCCGCCGCCGATGTGGAAGTTGTGGCGCTGGCGATGCGGTTTTATGAGGAGATCGGAGCCAAAGGGCTGACGGTGGCGCTCAACTCGGTCGGATGCAAGGAATGCCGCCCGCAGTACCGGGAGGAGTTGCTGGAGTACTTGGAGCTGCGGCTGGAGGCGATGTGCGGGGATTGTCAGCGGCGGGCGGAGAAGAATCCGCTGCGCATCCTCGACTGCAAAGAATCGTGCTGCCAGGCGGCGGTGCTGGGGGCTCCGTCGATTCAGGAGTGTTTGTGCGGCGCCTGCAAGGCGCATTTTGACCGGGTGGTGCAAGGGCTGGATGCGCTTAGACTACCGTATCGGGTCGATGCGCGTCTGGTGCGCGGGCTCGATTATTACACGCGGACGGTGTTTGAAGTGATGACCCCATCGGGAGCGACAGTGTCGGCCGGGGGACGCTATAACGGGCTGTACACGGAGTTGGGCGGCGTGGAGCTGCCGGCCGTGGGCTTCGGGGCCGGGCTGGAGCGAGCACTGCTCTTGTTGCAGGAGCAGGGCGTGACACTTGCGGAAACTGAGCCGGGCGTGGATGTGTTTGTGATTCCGCTGGGCGAAGCGGCGGAGATCGCCGTCCTCCAGACGCTGGATGCTTTGCGCAGAGCCGGGCTGACCGTCGAACGGGACTTCGGCGGCAAAGGGCTGAAGAGCGGGTTAAAGCGCGCCAACCGCTTGCAGGCGAAGCGGGCGGTGATCGTCGGTGAGGAAGAGCTGGCCGCCGGGAAATTGCTGGTGAAAGACCTGCAGGACGGCGGGCAGGAGACGCTGGAACTGGAAGAACTGCTGTATCGGTTGACATAAAATCAAGAAAAAGCAAGTAAAGCGAAAGCGACCCGGGAGTTACCGGGTCGCTTTTTTTGCAAAGTCGAGCGTTTGGAGAATGATGCTCCGGGTGGTGTCGTCAGGCAAGGTGACATCAAAGCCGTGTGGCGCGGTCGGGTGTTCGAGGTAGTCGAGTTGAACCCTGCGGCTGACGGCTTCCTGATAGAAGCTGTCGAGCGGGGTGTTGATCGCGGCAGAGTCCTGGCCGGCCTTGACCAGAAGCAGGGGCGGGAGCTGCTCCGGAGAACGGGCCAGATGCGTGATCGGGGAGTAGGTGCGGAGCGCCTCATCGGTCACTGTTTCCGGCAGCTCTGAGCGGCGGTCGCGCAGGTCGAGCAGCGGGTAGTAGGCGATGAGGCCTTTTATGTAACTTGGACGCTCTTGCAAAGCCATCCGCAGGCCGAGCGGAGCCCCGGCGGAACAGGACCAGATCACGATCCGCTCCGGGTCGAGGCCGTATTCGCTTGCCCGCTCGCGAACATAGGAGATCAAGTCGTCCACGTCGGCGCCTGCTGCGGTCAACTCCGTGAAATTGTCGGTGGAACGGTGGTTGAACGTCACCGCCGCCATCCCGGTTGCGGCGACCGCACGCGCCCAAGACGAGTATTGCCCCCAGTCCTTGGCCCCTTTCAGCTCGGCGGGAGGAGCATCGCCATGCACAAAGATGACGACGGGAAGCTTGCCGTCCGGCTTTTTGGCAGGGGTGTAGACATCGAAGCGGAGTTCTTCATCGTCCACCAGCTTGTACGGGATGTCTTTTTCAATTTGGACGTTCTCTGCACCTTCGGGGATATATGCGATCGGCCGCTGATCGAGCGGCAGGGTAGTTGGGTCAACAGAAGCGGTGTCGGCTTTTTTCGGTTGTTCGGCTGAGGAATTATCGGCGGCATGTTGGCTGTTGTTTGAAGCGGCACAGCCTGCGATCATCGAGCTGGTCAAGAGGATCGGGAGCAAAGCAAACCAGCGGCGTTTAGGCATAAATGTTCCTCCTTATTGGAAACTTTGTATTTATTTTGTCGCACGAAAGAAGCAGGCGTTACAGGGAAAACAGAATATAACCGGCAAAAATAGGCTGACTGGTTTGCGGGGTGTCGAATAGAATGTGACCATCAAAATCAATTTTTAGTGGTTGAATCGGCGGCTGCGGGGGTCTTTGATGGCATGAAGTCTAGAACGCAAAGAAAAGCCAGCTTCGTCTAGAAGCTGGCTTTTTGTATGCGTAAGCGTCAGGACGCCAATTCGCCCGGGTTGAGCAGCACGACCGGCTGATCGACTCGCGGCAGGCGCAGGATCAGCTGCGGGTAGGTGATCGCCTGCAGGAGCATCGCGCCCGGCTCAGGACGGATCAGCTCGACGAGGATCTCGATCTGGTCGTTGCCTTGGACGACGCTGGTCGGCACGATGCTGTAGCCGCCCGTGTTGCGCTCGCCGCCGGAGATGACGACGTAGGTGGCTTCTTCGGAGCTGACGACATTGACGCCCGGCTCGATCATCGATTCGGCCGCCTTATCCATCACCAACTGCGGCAGAACTTCCGCTTCGGTGATGATTTCGTACGGGACAGGGCGCTTGCGGGACTGGATGCGCTCTTGGGCGCGGCGCAAGATCCAGTCTGCTTCCTCGCGCTCCAGCTTGCGGTGCGGCTCGAACACGCCGGCGTCGTTGCCAATCATGATGCCGAGGTGGTAGACGCGCGATACGGCGCTCTGCTGGCCGGCGGTCAGGGAGGTGATGTCTTTGAACGGTGCGGGCAGGCCGCCTGCGATGCCGGTGTTCATCGGCGGCAAGGTGCTGGACAGCAGCACGGCTGTTTCGATGCGGGTGACAGTTTCGTCGGGACGATCAACCACTTCTGACGAGGAAAGTCCGCTGATCTGCATCACCTTGGTATGTAGTTCTTCGCGGGTCACATGATTTTGGTTCATGTTCAAACGCCTCCTTGGTGTGGGTGGATTGATCTGTCGTGTTATACCCTACGCCGCACCTGCCCTCTTTCAAGCTGGGAGAAAAGTCCCGTTTTCTGGAGGACAAGTTTTTCGTGTATACTCAAGGGTGAGGTGGTGATCGGGATGTTTTCCTACTATGGCGGCCTGTTGTGGGTCGATTTTATCAATACGGAGCGTCTGGAGCAAGGGCAGGTCGAAGATCTGATTCCGGAGTTCCCGCTGTTTGAGCGCTGGCTGCAGGAAGCGGGGGTCGACGACTTGCCCGAGCCTGCCGGAGTGGATGGCAGGCAGGCGCTGCAAAAGGCGGCCGGGCTGCGTCGCCAGCTTCGGAAGATGGCGGAAGAATTGACCGACCCCGCAGTGGTGCCGGGCGACTGGGCAGCTTTTTTAAACGGGGAGCTGGCCGCAGTCAAGGGGCATTGGCAGATCCACGAGGGCAAGGCGGTGTTTGTGCCGGATGGGGGCTGGCTGGAGCGGGCGCTGTGGCCGGTGCTGCAGTCGGCGATGCTGTTTTGGACGGAAGGCGACCGGGCGCGCTTGAAGGCTTGCTCGAACCACGCCTGCATCAAATATTACTACGACACATCGAAAAACGGCACGCGCCGCTGGTGCCGGATGGAAACGTGCGGCAACCGCGCCAAAGCGCGCCGCCATTATTCCAAGCGCAAAGGAGCAAGTCAGGATGAGTGAAGCACAAGAACCGCGCTATGTCGAATACGCGCTTGCCGTCGATTCGGAGCGCGCGGAGGAAGTGATCGCGAAGCTGCAGATGCGCGGTATCGAGTATGTGTGGATCGATGCGCCGTTTGAGACGTTTGTGACGGAAGACGGCTACGGCTATCAGGAAGTGGAGACGGAGCGGACGACCGTCCGGGCGTATGAGGAAGTCGGGGAAGAGCCGACAGAGGAGTTGCTGGTGAAGTTGCGCGGGGAGATTCAGGCGCTGCTCGGCGAGCTCGCGCATGACGTCTCGGCGAGTGTGCCACAAGCGGTGACGGAAGACCCGGTGTATGAGTTCACGGCGCTGGAAGTCCGGCCCGGCCTGATGATCCGTCCGCCGTGGGATGAAGAGCGCGGGGCGGGGGAGACGACGATCGTCATCGAGCCGTCGGCCGCGTTTGGCACCGGACTGCATCCGACGACACGGCATTGTCTGGAGCTGATCGATGAACTCGTGCGGCCGGGCGATGCGGTGGCCGACCTCGGCGCCGGTTCGGGGATCTTGAGCCTGTTCGCGCGGATGAAAGGCGCATCGCCGGTGGTGGCGGTCGACCTCAACCCGTCGGCGGAAAGCAGCATCTCGTATCACATGGAGCTGAACGGTGTCGAAGGCATCGAGATCCGCATCGGCGATGTTTTTACAGAATTCGCAGGCGTGGAGCATCATTTCGACATGGTGGCGGTGAACATCGGCGGCAAAGAGGCGATGGAGCTGGCTCCGCTGCTGTTGCAGATCGTGAAACAAGACGGTGTGCTGCTCTTGTCGGGGATCGTCGAGTGGATCGAAGAGCAGGTGCGGGACTGCTTTGCCGCGCTGGGCTGGACGGTGAGCGGGCGCAGACAGGGCGAGGAATGGGTGACGCTTGCCGTGAAGCGGGTGCAAATGGAGCATGCATAAGCAAGAGGCGGCTGAAACGAGGCCGCCTCTTTTTTATTTACCGGGACGCCGGTTGTCTGGCTGTTTGATCCACCAGCGGATGCCTTTGCCTGTGTGCGGCTCGTCAGCAAAGCGGGGGATGATGTGGAAGTGCGCGTGCATGATCGTCTGTCCGGCCGGCTCGAAACAGTTCCAGCCGAGGTTGTAGCCGTCGGGGCTTAGGGTCTCGTCGAGCAGTTGCCGGGCTTGCTGCAGCAGATCTTGGGTGGCGGCCCACTCCTCCGGGGTGAGCTCAAATGCGGTGGTGCGGTGCTGTTTGGGCACGATCAGACCGGAGCCTTGCAAGATGTCCTGCTCCTTCTGCAGGAACCGGCAGTGTTCATTTTCCAGCACGATCCGCTGCCTGGGGTCGGCGTGCGGATGGCAATGCGGGCATACCATGCGGAGTCCTTCTTTCTCGTCTCGCGTTTTTCCACCAGTCTAGCACAGAACGGCTAGATCCAAAATGTCTGCGTGGATTGCTTCAGCAGGCCCATCATCAGTTCGGTGTCGAGGATGAGCTTGGGGAGGAGGCTTCTATACATGGCGATGATCGAGAGGCAGGAGGCGATTTCCCGTTCGCTCAGCACTTGCTGCAGGCGGCCGGGGGAGAGCGGAAGCGGGTAGGGGAGGCTGCGAGCTAACGTTTGCGCGGTGTGGAGCAGGCGGCGGCTCTGGTCGCGGTACCAGGGGGTGTGCAGGTAACCTTCCACGCCTTGCCAGGCGCCGGCGAGAAAGGTCGGGTACAAAGCCAGGGCCCGAATGTCGCCGGGCGGGGCAAATCCGTAGTGCGTGTCGGTGATCTGGCGCAGCAGGCGCTGGACCTCAGGAGGTGCTGTTTCGGTGCGCAGGAGCGGCACATTTTTCGGGAAGGTTACGGGGATGCCGGGCGGGACAAACGTTTCTTCCTGCTGCCAGCCGGGGATCGGACGCTCCGACAAGGCTTCGTACCAGGCGGTGGTCAAGAGCAGCAGTTTGGCATTGCCGTAGTGGAAGACGGGCAGCACGGCCGATGCGCCGCGCAGGTCGCGCCGCGTGACAAACGACGGCAGCTGAGGCAGGGGCGGAGAAGGGGGAGGCAAGGCGCGCAACTGGTCGGACAACAGCTCGAAGTGGTGGGACAGCAGATTGCTTCGGCTCGTTTCCAGCGCGTAGGTCAGGAAAGACGGATAGTGGGCGAGCACGCGAAACACGTCGCTGACGAGCGGCAGATGCAAGGTGTTTTTGATATTGTGGTACAGGTTGCGAAGCCGCCCTCGCGCCTCCCCCTCCAGAATCTCGGGGATGTACAAGCAACGTGCCTCCTTTCCTAACCAAAAGCTCTGTTGTAAAAGCATATGTTCCGCCAGCCCGAAAACAACCCCTATAAATAAAGCCGGGATTGAAAATCCCGGCCGTTACGTTTGAAACGTCGATTGTGGAATTTTTTCGGCGAGCGACTCGCGCACCTGTTTGTAAGTCGGGAGCAGCCGGCAGATGCCAACCGCGCCGATCTCCATCACGCCGCAGATCATGAACACCGCCCGCGTGCCGATCACCGAAGCGAGCGATGTGCCCGCGCCGACGGAGAGCAGCGACAAGGGACCGGTGATCGGGCCAAACGCGCCGTAGACGCGCCCGCGCATGTTTTCCGGAACGATGGTCTGGATCAGCGTATCCTGCACGATCTGGTTGACCGACCCGATGATGCCAAAGAAAGCGAAGCAGGTGATAGCGACCACCATCGTATCGCACATCGCAAAGATCACCACCATCACCCCGTCAAAGGCGAGCGAGGTGAAGAGGAGCAGCAGCAATGGCAGCCGCTTGACGAGCAGGGTGGTCAGGAAAGCCCCGACCAGCCCGCCGATGCCAAGCGCCGAGAACAACAGCCCGACCGCGCCGCTCGCCTGCTCCTCCGGCACGAGGTGCTGGCCGACAAACAGCATCGTCAAGGTCCCTTGCGTGCCCATACAGAGCGTAAACAGCATCATAAACACGAACAGGTAGACCAAGATCGGCTCCGTGCGAATGTACGCGACCCCTTCGCGCACCTCCTGCCACATCGAGGAACGGGCCCGCTCTTCTTTCGTGCGGTGCGCGGCGCTGTCATGCGCCTTGACCATGAGCAGCAAGAGCGGCGCCAGCAGATACATCCCCATCCCGACCAAAAAAGCGGTCTGGGAGCCAAACGTGAACACCACCCAGCCGCCGATCGCCGGGCGGAAGATCTGCCAGAGGTTGTTCATCGTTGCGATCAGCGAGTTCATCGACACGTATTGCTCCGGGCGCACCAAGAGCGGCAAAAACGCGCGGTGCGGCGGTTCGCCAAAAGCGACAAACGTCGAATGCAGCCCGGCCAGCAGATACAGCTGCCACAGCTCCGTCGACAAAAACATCAGGAACAAGGTGCCGGCGCGCAAGACGTAGCAGATGATCATCAGGGTCCGTTTCGACATCCGGTCTGCGAGCAGCCCCGCCCACGGCGAGATGAGGATGCCGGGCAGGATCTCCATCATCGTCACCATCCCCAGCGCCAGCGGATCTTGGCCCGACAAGCGGAGCGCCTGTGCCCAGATCGCAAACATCTGCACAAAATTGGCAAAGCCGCCGACATAATAGCTCGTGATATACGTCGTGAAATTGCGGTTCTTCAAGATCTCCTGAAACCGCTTGAAGTTGCGCGCCATAGGCACATCCCCCCTTTTTCCCCCTGAAACAAAAACGACCGCAAGCGACAATCGCCCGCGGCGGAATCCGACAGCAAATTTTACTCATTATCTCTGCCAAGACGCTCCGTTGTCAATATGCTATACTTAAAATGTTTTCAACCTTGCACGGAGCAGGAGGAATCCAACATGGAAGTCATCAAAATTTCACCGCGCGGCTATTGTTACGGGGTGGTCGATGCGATGGTGCTGGCCCAGCAGGCGGCCAAAGACCTCGATCTGCCGCGCCCGGTCTATATACTCGGCAAGATCGTCCACAACCAGCATGTGGTCGACGCCTTCACAGAGCAGGGCATCGTCACGCTGGACGGCGAGAACCGCATGGAACTGCTCGACAAGATCGACAAAGGCACAGTCATTTTCACGGCGCACGGCGTGTCGCCGGAAGTCCGCAAAAAGGCGCAGGAAAAAGGCTTGACCACCGTCGACGCCACCTGCCCGGACGTGACAAAAACGCATGACCTGATCCGCGAAAAAACGGCGCAGGGCTATGAGATCATCTATATCGGCAAGAAGAACCATCCGGAACCGGAAGGCGCGATGGGCGTGGCGCCCGACCTCGTGCATCTGGTGGAAAAAGAAGGGGACGTCGAGCATCTGACGCTGAAAAGCGACAAGATCCTCGTCACCAACCAGACCACGATGAGCCAATGGGACACCAAGCACCTGATGAACGTCGTGCTGCGCAAGTTCCCGCACGTCGAGATTCATAATGAAATCTGCCTCGCCACGCAGATTCGCCAGGAAGCGGTGGCAGAGCAGGCCGGGGCGGCCGACCTGACGATCGTCGTTGGCGACCCGGCTTCGAACAACTCCAACCGTCTGGCCCAAGTCTCCGAAGACATCGCCGATACCAAGGCGTACCGCATCGCCGACATCTCCGAGCTGCAGCTGGAGTGGCTGCAAGGCGTAAACAAAGTCGCCGTCACCTCAGGCGCATCGACGCCGACGCAGATCACCAAGGAAGTGATCGATTTCCTCGAGCAGTACGACCCGCAGGACGAAGCGACGTGGGGGCGGCTGCGCAAGATCACCGTCGACCGGATTTTACCGCGCTTCAAAGAGAAGTCCAAGTAAGACGAAACGAAACGAGTCAACATCCGTAGTAGATGTTGACTCTTTTTTCGTAAGATGTTTGTAAGAAGTCCGTAACAAGGAGGAACTCATACCGATGCGCAATCCGCCGCAGCACCAAGTGGACCGGCATGCGGTAAGCGTCTGGAGGATCAAAGAAGCGCTTATCGGGCTGCTCTACGGAATCGTTCCGCTGGCCTACTTTTTGCTATCTCGTGTTATCGAGCAACTGCCCGGCTGGGGGTTGTACGTCTTGATCGCCTTGGCGCTGCTCGGCTATCTCTTCGAAGTTGGTTTGGTGCCGCTGATCCGCTACCGCACCTTGCGCTATGAGATCACCGCCGAAGAGGTGTATCTGCAATACGGTGTCCTGATCATCCGCCGCAGCCTGATCCCGATGAACCGCGTCCAGCACGTCGAGACGGCGCAAGGCTTGCTCTTGCGTACCTACGACCTCGCCAACGTGACGATCTACACGGCGGCAGGCAAACATCAGATCCCGGCCTTGCAGTTGCAGATCGCCGATGGCCTGCGCAACAAGATCGCCGAATTCGCCAAGGTGGTGGATGATGACGATGTCTAATCCGCGCCGTGTGCATCCGCTGGCGATCATCCCGTATACGATCTCCTTTCTGCGCAACGCCTTGCTGCCATTTTTGTTTGGGAGTATCTCCCTGATTCGCGAACATCCGCTGATCACCGTTTTCGGAGCATTCGGACTGCTTGTGCTGACGGCGGTGTTTGGCTTTTTGTTCTGGTACAACTTCTCCTATACGATCGAAGCGGGCGAACTGCGCGTCAAGAAAGGCATCTTCAACAAACAGCGCCGCTTCATTCCGCTGGAGCGCATCCAGTCGATCGACATCAAGGCGGGCATCATCCTGCAACTGGTCGGACTGGTGCAACTGCAGATCGAAACGGCATCCGAAGGCAAAGTGCCGGAGATCTCGCTGGCCGGCATCACGCGGGAAGAGGCGGAGGATTTGAAAAAAGTGCTCAGCGACGCCAAAGCGGCCCGCCAGCCGCACGCGGAAACGGTCGCAGGGCAAGCGGCCGCGCCGGAGCAGATCCAATACCGCCTGACGATGAAACAGCTGATCTTCATGTCGCTGACATCCTCATCGATCGGCTTGATCGCGCCGTTTCTGTCGGCTGTCATCGAGCCGCTGACCAGCTACTCCGAGCATCTGGTGAAATGGTTGGGCCTGTTTCAAAACAGCAACCCCAACCTGATCGAAATCGGCATCCTCGTCGTGCTCACCGCGATCCTTTCAGTGCTCGGCTCGATCATTGTCACCATGCTCGCCTACGCCCGCTTTACGCTGACCCGGCAAGGCGACGTGTTGAAAATCTCGCGCGGGCTGCTGGAAAAACGCGAGCTGACCTTGCCGCTCGACCGCCTGCAGGGCATCCGCATCGTCGAAGGGCTCCTGCGCCAGCCGTTTGGCTATGTCACCTTGCATGTGGAGAGCGGCGGCGGCTACGGGAAAAAGCAAGGCCAGACCACCGTGCTCTATCCGCTCCTGAAGCGAAAAGACGTCAAGCAGTTTCTGCAGGAGATGGCGCCCGGCTTTGAAGCAGGTGCGAAGCTCAACCGGCTTCCGCAGCGTGCCCAAAGACGATACGGCGGCCGCCCGCTCCTGATCGCCTGCGCAGCGGCCGCTGTGATCGCCTTGCTGTTCTACCCGTTTGGCCTGTTCGCTTTGCTGCTCCTGCCGTTGTCGCTGGCCTGTGGCCTGCTGCAATACCGCGACGCGGGCTGGTCGTCCAGCCCGTCCTGCCTGACGATCCGCCGACGCAAGTTCGCCCGCACCACCGTGGTGATCCCGTGGCGCAAAGTGCAGTCTTACCACCGCCAGCAGTCCCTGTTGCAAAAACGGGCCCGCCTTGCCACCGCCTCCGTCCGCATCATCTCCGGGGGAGAGGGGAAGGAGTACAAAATCATCGATGTCGAAGCAGACCAAGTGCTTGGATCATAAAAAGGAGAGCCTCGCGGTAGGCTCTCCTTTTTTATGTTCAACTGTTAAGCTCAGCCGGTTATTCCGGCATGATGCCCGTATAGGTCGACTGCGGACGGATGATCTTGCCTTGTGCCGCTTCGAGGATGTGCGCACACCAGCCGACGGTGCGGGAGACCGCAAACGACGGGGTGAACAGCTCATCGGGCAGGCCGATCGCACGCATCACGGCAGCCGCGTAGAATTCCACGTTGGTGTTCAGGGGACGGTTGGGCTTGAACTCTTTCAACAGGCGCAGGCCCACTTCCTCAACATGCACGGCCAGCGCAAACCACGGGTCATCCCCGGCCAGCCCCGTCGCGATTGTCGACAACGCTTTGGCGCGCGGGTCGTAGGTGCGGTAGACGCGGTGGCCGAAGCCCATCAGGCGCTCGCCCGCTTCCAGCTTGGCACGCAGCCACGGCTCGGCATTTTCCTTGGTGCCGATCGCTTCGATCATCTCGGTCACTTCGGACGGAGCGCCGCCGTGCAGCGGGCCTTTCAGTGCGCCAATCGCTGCGGTCACCGACGAGATCAGGTCGGAGCGGGTGGAGGCGACCACGCGGCCGGCGAACGTCGACGCGTTCAGCCCGTGCTCCTGGGTCAGAATCAGGTAGGCATCGAGCGCACGCACATGCGCCGCCTGCGGTTCCTGGCCTTTCAGCATGTACAGGTAATTCGCCGTGTGCCCGAGGTCAGCGCGCGGCGCGAGCGGTTCGCGCCCTTCGAGGCGGGCATAGCGGTACGCGACGAGGGTCGGCACTTTCGCCGTCAGCGCGATCACCTGCTCCAAGGTCGGCGGCCAGGCGGCAAAATCTTCGGTGCCGAGCAGGGACACGCCTGTCCGCAGCGCGCTCATCATATCGGTGTCAGCCGGGATCGCGTCGAGCGCCGCTTTCACAAAAGCTGGGAGTTCGCGCTGGGCAGCCAGCTTGTCGTGCAATGCTTTTGCTTCTTCTGCATTTGGCAGATGTCCGTACCAGAGGAGGTGGGCGACTTCTTCAAACGTATGGTTGAGGGCAAGGTCGCTGGCCCAATGGTTGCGGTAGACGAGCAGACCGTTTTGACCGTCGACGAGGCTCAAATCGGTTTGTGCAACGACGACATTTTCAAGTCCGAGCGAGATCAGGTTGTTTTCCATGTTCATCCAACTCCTTTTCGTTTTTGCTTCTAGTTTCAGTATATCGACACATTTTCGAAAGGAGAAATAGAGATACTTGTCGTATTCGATTATAAAATATAATCGCTGAAAGGGTTGACAAGACTAAAACATGGATATCAAGCTCCTCCGAACGTTTATCATGATGGCGAAAGAGCTGAATTTCCACCGCACCGCCGAACGGCTGTACCTCGCCCAGCCCACCGTTTCTGTCCACATTCGCCAGTTGGAAGAGATGGTCGGCTATGCTTTGTTTGAGCGCACGGGACGCAAAGTGCGCCTGACCGCCGCCGGGGAACGGTTTCGCCTGCACGCCGACAAGATTTTGCAGGCGCACGACGAGGCGCTGTCCGATCTGGCGCGGTGGAAGGCCGGCTATGACGACCGCTTGGATCTGCTGCTCGCGCCTTTGTGCGCCGAGCATGTGCTGCCTCCGCTTTGGAAGCAGTATACGATGAAGCATCCGAACGTAGAAGTCCGCATCTATACCACGCTCTCCCCGTCGGTCGGCCCGGGCATCGCGGCCGGGCGCTCGCACGTTGGCTTGGCGCGGACGGCGTCCACGCATCCCGACACCGAATCGCACGTCCTGCACGAAGACCCGGTGCTGCTGGTCGCGCCAGGCACGGTCGACCCGGAGCAAGTCGACTACCGCGAACTGCTGCTCGACCATCCGCTGCTCACGAAAAACCACCCTGAATACTGGGACGAACTCCTGTTCCAGCTCCACGAGACCCGCGCCCCGATCCGCCCGATGTCCGTCTCTCAGGTCGCCGTCACCCGCAAGCTGATCATCGAAGGGCTCGGCGTGTCGTTCCTGCCCCGGTCGGCCGTGCAGGAAGATCTGGAAAAAGGGGATCTGGTCGCCTTGCCCACGCCCGATCTGCGCCTGCCCACCGCCTACACCTATGTGATCACCCCACGCAACAAAGAGCTGCCCCGGGCTGCGCAGGATTTTCTAAAATTGCTTTATGTAAACGAAGCCTCTTCATGATAAACTAGAAGCTGGAGGTGGCGATGAACGATGATGAAACGACTCGTACTTTCCGGACTGATCCTCACCTGTGCGCTGACTTTTACCGGCTGCAGCGAGCAGGATCATGACCATGCTGCAACTCCTGCAACGCAGGCGCAGCACAACCACAACTAATCACAACTGCACACGCATAAAAAAGCCGCCGAGCACGAGACTCTGCGGCTTTTTGCTTTTGATCAGAACATTACTTTTGCGGCTTTTGATACGGCTTGCGGCGCGAGAACTTGCGCGCCACGTTGTTGATCAGCAAAAACGCGCAGAAGATCCACGCATACCCGGTCAGCCCCATCAGCCAGTAGGGGAGCGTACCGCCTTGCCATTTGATCCGCACGGCAAAAGTCGTGCCCACCACCAGCAGCAAAAACGACAAAAACGCAAGCAGCCGGCCCAACTTGCTCCGACGCCTTTCATTCATCCTTGCACCTCAACGTTTGCCCCTTGCAGCTTCTCCTGCAGGGCGGCCAAGTCGTCTGCCAGCGGCGCGGTCAGCTCCATCTTCTCGCCGCTCACCGGGTGGGAGAAGGAGATCCGCGACGCATGCAGCGCCTGGCGTTTGATCAAGTTCAGCCCGACCCGCCCATACTGGCGGTCGCCGAGCACAGGATGGCCGAGGTGAGTCATATGTACGCGGATCTGGTGCGTGCGGCCCGTTTCCAATTCCAGATGCACAAGCGTCGCCGTGTCATAGCGCGTCACCACTTCATAGCGGGTCAACGCAAATTCACCGGCGTTGGGACGCACGGCGCGCAGGTTCGGATTTTGCTTATGCTTGCCGATCGGCGCATCGATCTGCCCGCGCTCTTCGGAGACGGTGCCGTCGACAAACGCCAGATACTCGCGCTTCAGCTCCCGTTCGCGCAGTTGGCGGTCGAGATGCTGGTGGGCAAACGCCGTCTTCGCCACGACCAGCACGCCCGACGTGTCGCGGTCGATGCGGTGCACCGGGCGGATTTTGGCCTGCAGGCCCTGCTGCAAAAAGTGCCAGGTCAGCCCGTGCGACAACGTTTCGGTCTGCGTTGGGTTGGTCGGATGCACCAGCACAAAAGGCGGCTTGTTCACAACGATCAGATGCTCGTCTTCAAATAAAATATTGAGCGGCATTTCAACAGGTGCCAGCCCCGCTTCCTCTGTAAAGGACATCGCGGCGCGGATCACGTCGCCTTCCTTCACTTCGCGGCCGAGAAAAGCCGGCTTTTTATTGAGCTGCACGCCTTTGGAGCGCGTCAGCTTCTGGATCATCCGCCGCGAGATGGAGAGCGTGCCCGTCAAAATCTCCTCCACCGTCCGGCCCGCTTCTGCAGCGGTCACCGTGTGGGCGGTCCATTTCCGTTCCGACATGAAAATTGCCTCCGTTCCGTTGTTTCACCGTAGTATTCCCTTTGTATCACAGTCCACTCGTTCTGCAAAGCCAAACGATACAAAAAGAGCAGCCGGTGAGGGCTGCCCGATTTGTGGTGCGCAGTTACTGCTCTTTTTTCTTTTGTTTGAAAGTGTGGCACATGGTAGCGGCACTGTTTTGCGCGTAATCTTTGTGCACACCGTCGCCGACCTCGCCGAACTCCGTCGAGAAGTCGCGATTTGCGTGAGCGTCGATCTCCACCAGAATGGAATTTGCGACGCAAGCGCCGCCTTTCGCCCAGTATTCACAGTTGCTTACCGAACAGCGTACCTCCGGCATCCACATGCACTCCTTTCAAAATGGGGTCTGGGCTTAGTATGGCTTCCCGCGATTGTCGAAACCATGTCAAGTTTTGGCGAAAGTGTCTTTTGTGCTTTACCGCATAACTGCATACGGGCGGTGACGCATCCTCTTGCAGGACAAGGGCAGAGATTGGTAATCTGAACTTGAAATGTTTTGAAAACGGATTCCCGACAAATGGGAACCTGTCAAAGAGGGAAGTCTACTTTCGAGAGACCTTTTATAGTAGGGGGAATATGGATAATGGCAGAACAAATGGACTTTTTACCGCTTCGTCATGTCGATTTTGTAGAATTTTATGTAGGGAATGCGAAACAAGCAGCCTACTACCTCGCTGGCGCATTCGGCTTCAAGCCGGTCGCGTTCAAAGGTCTTGAGACGGGTTCCCGTGACCGCGTTTCTTATTTGATGCAATCGGGCGACATCAACATCGTCCTGACCGGCACCTTGGTGCAGGACAACGAGATCGCAGAGCACGTGAAAGTGCATGGCGACGGCGTCAAAGACATCGCAATGCGCGTTGACGATGCTGCGGCAGCGTACGAGGAAGCGATCAAACGCGGCGCGAAATCCGCGTTCGAACCCCAAGAAATCTCCGATGAAAACGGCTCCGTCAAAGTGGCGGCGATCTATACCTACGGCGAAACCCTGCACACCTTTGTGGAGCGCGACAACTACAAAGGCATCTTCCTGCCGGGCTTCAAGGCATTCACCGGCCAAATGCCGGTCAACAACTCCGGCCTCGTGGCATGCGACCACATCGTCGGCAACGTCGAAGAAGGCAAGATGAACGAGTGGATGGACTACTATGCACAAGTGCTGGGCTTCTCGCAGCTGATCTCCTTCGACGACAACGACATCTCCACCGAATACACCGCGCTGATGTCCAAAGTGATGCAAAACGGCACCGGCCGCATCAAGTTCCCGATCAACGAGCCGGCACAAGGCAAGAAGAAGTCGCAGATCGAAGAGTATCTCGACTTCTACAACGGCCCGGGCGCACAGCACATGGCGCTGCTCACCCATGACATCATCGAAACGGTGGCGATTCTGCGCGAAAACGGCGTCGAGTTCCTCAACGTTCCGGACACCTACTACGAAGACCTGAAGAGCCGCGTCGGCGAGATCGACGAGGAGATTGAAGAGATCAAGAAGCTGAACCTGCTCGTCGACCGCGACGAAGACGGCTACCTGCTCCAGATCTTCACCAAGCCGATCATGGACCGCCCGACCTTCTTCTTTGAGATCATCCAGCGCAAAGGCGCGAAGAGCTTCGGCAAAGGCAACTTCAAGGCGCTGTTCGAAGCGATCGAGCGCGAGCAAGAACTGCGCGGCACCCTGTAATGAAATTCGTATCGTATCAGCACAAGGAGCTGGGCGAGCGCGCGGGGTATCTGCAGCACGATCATGTGCTGGACCTGGCGCTCGCAGAGTCTTGGGCACAGGAGCAAGGACGTTGCCATACGCAACGTCCTCTTCCTGTAACGATGGCCGGGATTTTGGAACTGGAGGCGGAGGGGCTGGCTCAGGCGCGCGCGATCGCCGAAGTCACCCGAGACACGCCGGCAGCCGAACTTCCTTTTGCGATTCCGCTGACCGCAGCGCACCTGCTGGCGCCGGTGCCGCGTCCGCGGTCGTTTCGCGACTTCTATGCGTTTGAAGAGCATGTGAAGACCGCGCGCGGCCGCCGTGGCCTCGACATGGTGCCGGAGTGGTACGATTTTCCGGTGTTTTATTTCTCCAACCACAACGCGTTTGTGGGTCCCGATGCCGATGTGGAGCGCCCGGCGTACACCACCTGGCTCGACTATGAGCTGGAGATCGCCTGCGTGATCGGCAAGACGGGGCGCGACATCAAGCCGGAAGCGGCGCATGAGTACATCGCCGGTTTTGCCGTCCTGAACGACTGGTCGGCCCGCGACGTGCAGCGCGAAGAGGTGAAAGTGGGCTTGGGTCCGGCGAAAGGCAAAGATTTTGCCACTTCGATGGGGCCGTACCTGCTGACGCTCGACGAGTTGGAAGATGTGCGCGACGGCGACCGCTGGAAACTGGAGATGACAGCGAAAGTGAACGGGCAAGAGCTTTCGCGCGGCAACTTCGGCAGAATCTATTTTTCCTTTGGCGACCTGATCGCCCGCGCATCGGACGGCGTGACGCTCTATCCGGGCGATGTGATCGGATCAGGCACAGTGGGCACCGGCTGCATTTTGGAGCTTGGCACCGAGGTGCACCGCTGGCTGGAACCGGGCGACGTGGTCGAACTGGAGATCGAACGGCTGGGCGTCCTGCGCAACCGCGTGAAATAGAGAAAAACAGAGATTGATTGAAGCAGAGAGGAGGCAGAGGCTGTGCCATTCTATCATAAATTAGGCGAAGTTCCGGCCAAGCGCCATACGCAGTTCCGCCAGGCGGACGGCTCCTTGTACCGCGAACAGCTGATGTCGACAAAAGGCTTTTCCGACATCTACTCGCTGACCTACCATATCAACCCGCCGACGCAAGTGACGCGGGTGGAGAAGATCCGTGACATCGTGATCGAAAAAGAAGAGCAAGGCGCGCTGAAACACCGCCACTTCCTGGCGCATCGCGCGGAGCTGAAAGGCGACCCGATCGACTCCCGCCAAGTCCTGATGTTCAACAGCGACGTGTCGCTGGCGATCTCCAAGCCGACCGAAGAGATGAACTACCACTACCGCAACTCGGACTGCGACGAAGTGCTGTTTGTCCACGAAGGCGAAGGCGTGCTGGAGACGATCTTCGGCAACCTGACCTACGGCAAAGGCGATTACCTCGTCATCCCGGTCGGCACGACCTACCGCGTGGTGATGCACACCCCGAGCCGCTTTTTCGTGATCGAATCGGCGTCGATGATCAAAACGCCGAAGCGCTACCGCAACGAACACGGTCAGTTGGAAGAGCATGCGCCGTTCTACGAGCGCGACATCCGTCCGCCGTCTGAACTGGTCACCCACGATGAAAAAGGCGAGTTCGAAGTTCGCGTGAAGTCGCGCAATCAACTGCACTCGTACATTTTCGATTTCCATCCGCTCGACGTGGTGGGCTGGGACGGCTACCTGTTCCCGTATGCGTTTAACATCGGGGACTTCGAGCCGATCACCGGGCGTCTGCATCAGCCGCCGCCGGTGCACCAGACTTTCCAAGGCGAAGGTTTTGTCATCTGCTCGTTTGTGCCGCGCCTGTACGACTACCATCCGCTGTCCATTCCGGCGCCTTACTTCCACTCGAACATCGAGTCGGATGAAGTGCTGTACTATGTGGACGGCAACTTCATGAGCCGCAAAGGCATCGAAGAAGGCTCCGTCACCCTGCATCCGATGGGCATCCCGCACGGCCCGCATCCGGGCACGATCGAAGCGTCGATCGGCAAGACGGAAACGAACGAGCTGGCCGTCATGGTCGACACGTTCAAGCCGCTGCACATCGCCAAAGCTGCGCACAAGGTGGAAGACGAGAACTACATGTACTCCTGGCTGCCACCGAAGGCGTAAAGAAAGAGAGGAAAAGACATGCAACTCGATCCGGCTACACTCTCTTGGGAAGCTGCGTACAAATACCTGAACGGAGCGATCCTGCCGCGTCCGATCGCTTTTGTTTCCACGGTCGACGGGGAAGGGAACACCAACCTCGCGCCGTTTTCCTTCTTCACCGCAGTGGCGGCGAATCCGCTGACGATCTGCTTTTCGGTCATGCGCCGTGGCACGGACGGTGAGAAGAAAGACACCTTGGTCAACATCGAAAACACCAAGGAGTTTGTCGTCAACGTCGTTTCCGAATCGTTTGCCAACCAGATGAACGTGACGGCTACCGAGTTCCCGCACGGCGTTTCCGAGTTCTCCGAGTCCGGCCTGACACCGGTGCCAAGCACGGTCGTGCAAGCGCCGCGCGTCAAGGAATCCTTGGTCAACTTCGAATGCAAGCTGACCGAGATCGTGCACATCGGGGACGGCAAAGGCGCCGGGTCGCTGGTCATCGGTCAGGTGGTGCAGGTGCACGTCGACGATGAAATTCATTTTGACGGCAAGATCGATACGCATAAACTCCAGCCGATCGGACGTCTCGCCGGGGCCGACTATGTGCGCGTCACCGACACGTTTGAAATGGTGCGGAAAAAATAGTACGCTAAACAAGGCAACCTGTCGCACAGGTTGCCTTGTCCTTTGCGAAGGGAGGCCTACATAAGATGTCAGAATCGTATTACGCAACGTATGCGGTCGAAGCGCTGGGGCCGATGAAGGCGCGGTTTGCCGATATCGACAAGCGGGACGGATTTGAGATTTCGCTTGGGATGTACAAAGCCAATCTCGGGCCGGTGACGCGCGATGTATTTTTGCAATACGCACAACGATTTGAAGGCGAAGTGCTGGAACTTGCCGAATCGGAAGGGGAAAAAACGAAATGACGAAGCTGATCATCACCTTGCTCTTGCCGCTCTTGGCGGTCGTGTGGCTGTTTTATGTGATCAAGCGCAAGGCGAAATACCAAACGGCGGTGGACGGCATCGGCGCGATGCTGATCTATTGGATCGTCGGGTTCCTCGTGACCTGGCTGTTTGCGACCTACCTCGGGCTCTACCTGTACGGGATGGCGCAGCAGCAGGAAGTGGGCGGCAGCGCGAAGATTCTGTTTGTGCTGAGCGTTTATGTCGGCGGCCTGTGGGGCGCGTTGCTGCCGTACCGGGCGTATGCGCGTTCGAACAAGGACAGCGTGTGGATTTGGCTGGGCAGCGCGCTTTTGTACAGCGTGCTGTTCTATCTGTCGACGATGTTTGTACGGTAGAAATTTGATTTTCGATTATTATTAAATTTCTGTCTATTTCTGTTGAAATACAGATTTTTATGTCGTATAATGTTCTTGGGGGATGCACTTATTTAAAGCAGTGAAGCAGCGATAGAGAGCTGCCACGGGGGAGCGGGTGTCTGCGCCCGGGGGGGACGGCGCTTGGGGAAGTGCCGGAAAGCAGGCATTCGCTCTCGGCAGCAGTGCGGCTTGTCAGGAATCGGAAAATGATTTACAATCGAGAGAAAGAGATTGCTGACAACCTTTACAACTGAGAACCGTCTCGCATAACTGGCGGAAACGTGGAGCGTACCACGAGGGAGTGCGAGAGGAACAAACATAGCCGACCGCCTGGGCACCTTTGGATTTTTTGATCCGAGGCTCAGGGCGGTTTTGTCTTTTTCTGAGCCGAGTACTGTTGGGATGAGAGGGAGGCGTGTTGAGATGGTATTTGAGGAGCGATACGGTGAGCGGGTGACCTGCCCGCATTGTGAAGCGAACGGAGCTGCGTTTGAGGAGATCGAGACGTCGGAAGGCAGCTTTGAAGAGGTGCCGTGGCACGTTTCGTCCTGTCTGAAGTGCGGGGCGGAAGTGCTCTACAAGCGGGTGCGCGATCTGGAACTCATCACCTCACTGTGGCTGGCCGACCCGAGCGGAGAGCCCTTGCGCCGCTACGTGATCTTCCCGGAGCCAAACGGCCGCCGCGTCCTCTGGCGCATGTTCGTCGAGGACCCCTTGCATACGTTTCTGGCCCGCCAAGGCTTCTACGACCGCTACCTGCGTCCCGTCCTGCCCGTCAAACGCGCCGCCGGCGGTACTGTTGAGAAACAAGCTCTGGCGAAGAAGTAGCCCGGCAGACCTTCCTGCAAAATGCAGCTTGGCAAGATTACGCGGACTTGCAAGACTGCACGGACATATAAGACTGCAGACTTGAAGTCTTGCAGTCTTGCAGAAGACCATGTGTATCGGTGAATTCTAAATGAGTTTATAAAGAAGCCCTTGTCCTGATGATGTCAGACAAGGGCTTTTGTTATGAGTGCAGGCGTTAGCCTCGTTACTTAAAGTCTTTCCAGTTCTGCTTGGACTGTTTGAGCAGATATTCGAAATTGTTCTCCAGCTCTTTCTGCTCTTTTTCGCGGCGAGTGACTTCGGCTTGGCGGCGCTGGTCTTGTTGGACGCGCTCCTGCTCTTTCATCTCGGAGGACTTCTCTTGCAGTTTCTTCAGCATTTCCGGGTTGAGCATGTCTTTGAGCGTGGTGCCTTTTTCTTTCGGCATGTCACCTTTGCCGACGCGGTAGTTGTCCAGCGGATCGCGCTGCCCGGCGTTTTGTCCGGAAGATTTGCTTTTGCTTTTACCTTTTTTCATCTTTTTCACCTTCTCCTTCAGATGCCCGCGGGTGCGCAGCTCTTCCAGCACCCGCTGTTTGTCACTGTCTTCGCAGACGATGAAAATCTCCTGAATCGCTTCGGTCGTTTTTGCCAGCAGCTTCAGCCCGGTATCGGTAAAATACTGAAACGTCAGCTCCTCACGCTCCGACTTGTGCGGGGAGATGACGCCGGTGATCACCGAGCGCACCTGGGGGATCGTGCCAAGCTCCTCCAGCACCTTTTCATAGCCGCCGATGATCGTGTGCATTTTCTTGACTTTGTTCTCGCGGTGGCGGTGCTTGCGGCTCACTGGGCAGCTCCTTGCTCCTTGTCGACCAGCATCGCAAACGGGTACGCTTCTTCCAGCCGCACGCCGTTCAGATAGCCCCACGCCATCACGCCGTCCGTCCGCGTCACTTCAAAGCGGTCGTTGGAGTCGATAATCGTGTAGCTCTTGCCGACTTTGATCTGATCTTTGTCCATCGTATACGAAAGAGCTAAGTAATATTTACGCTCCAAAACATCAAGTTCCTCGTAGCGCTGCTCCGCAAGCGCGCGGTGCCCTTCATCCTGCAGGCGCTTCATCTCCGCCGTCAATTCCTCGCCGTTCATATCCCGGTACAGTTTCGCCATTGTGTCTAGGTCTCCTTTTGCAAAGGGGTGTCGATCTTTCCATTATACACATTTCCTCCATTTCCCGTCTTGAGTGCAAATCTTCGCAATGTTAGCATCAAACGGGGGGAATGACCGTTGAAAAAGATCATATGGCTGGGCAGCGGGCTTGGTGTGCTCGTCTTGGGCCTGTTTTTCCTGTATGTGTTTACGCAGCATGAACAGACCCGGCTTGCCAACGCAGAGCCCGGTTTCACCGCCGAACAAGTAGCATACTGGGACGCCTTGGAAGCGCACAAGATCAAGTTTAATCTACGCTCCGAGAACACGGCCAAACTCATTGAATCCAAACAGAATCCAGACGAGCTGTTCAGAAGCGTAGAAGACACGCTGGCTCTCACCCGGGAAGTCAAATTTATCCGCTATCCGAACGAATACGAAGAAATCCACCTGGCCTACAAGGAAGTGATGGCCCGCTACGAAAAAGTCTACGCCACCATGAACGCCTATCTGAATGGCGAGCTGGAAGAAGACCCGGAAATGCTGCGAGACGAGTTGGAACAGCTCACCTTCGAAGCCGATACCGCCTATTGGAAGTTTGGCAAAATGGAATCCAAAACGTATGTGAAAAGCGGCGAAGACCTGCATGACGACCGATAACCTCCGCTCACGGGCCGGAGGTTTTTTTCATAGAGTAATTTGACAGTTCATGCCGAACTTTGAGATGATTTATAGAAGAGAAGACGGAGGAGGTACCACTATGGGGAACCGTGACAACAAGAAGACGTGGCTGGTCTGGCTCAGCACGGCCGTGATCATCGCGGCAGTTGCGTTTACCGGCGGCTACTATTTTTCGAAACAGTCCGAGCCTGTCGTGCAGCCTGTCAAAGAAGAACCTGTTAAGCCGACACCGGAGCCAACACCAACTCCACAGCCTGAACCCACACCGACACCGACGACGCCAACTCCGCAGCCGACCGAACCCGGCACGCCGCAAACGCCCGCTCCGGCGAGCGATGTGTTCGCGATCAACGCATACAGCGGCAGCGGTTCGCTCGACATCCGCGACCGCGGCTTGGAAAACGGCGCATTCCGGGTGAAAAGCATCGACTGGTCGGACACCAGCCGCACGCTGTACGTCTCGGCCGACATGCGCGCCTTTGAAGGCGTCGCCTATTTCCGCGTCAAAGATGAAAACGGCACCCTGCTCGAACCGGAAAGCGTGCTGCGGGCCACTGAAGGCGCACCGGCCTGGAGCCCGGTGCAGGCGCAAGTGCCGCTCATCGAGGCATACCAAGGCAAAGTCCTCGTCGTCGAGTTCTACGCCAAGAGCGCCAACGACGGATCGCGCATCAACATCCTGCGTCTGAAGATCAAACCGGAGTAGCAAGCCCGTTTAGGAGGAACCCCTGATGCAGCACAAACCACACTTAGAACTTGTCACCGGCGCCGAAGCGGCCGAACAGCTCAAACAGTTTCCCGTGCCCGTTTCGACCGGACTCTTTCATATTCCCAACCAGCTGACCTGGCCGCTGCTCGTGCCCCAAGGCGGCCTCAAGGTCACGCTGGAACCGGACAACAAAGACAAACAGCTCACCTACGGGCTCGTCACCGGCATCATCGCGTTTGAAGAGAACTTCTACCTCGTCGGCCGCGTCGACTACGCTTATGGCGAGGCAGAGTACACCACACAGTTTCGCCTCGACTGGTCGGAGGACAAGACGCTGATCGAATCGATCGCCGAACTTGGCATCCTTGGCCTGACCGACAAAATGCCGCCCAAGCTGTCCGGCAAAGACGAGATGGTCGAACACCTCACCCGTGTCACCACGTTTGTCTGCCAGTTTGACGCCACCGAACTGCACCGCCTGAAGATCCAAATGATCCGCATGCAGGAGCAAGCCAAAACGACCCGCCACTAGCTGGCGGGTCGTTTTATGGCTGTGACGGGGTATGGGTCAGCGACGTGCCCGCTTCCTTGACCGCTTCGATAAAAATCGTCGTCGTTTCGCCGATCACCACGTGTTTGACTTGGATCGAGACCAGATGGTCGGTCACATGGAATTGCCGTTCGTGCAGGAATTCGATAAAAATGTCCGGGTTCTCTTCGAACAGCTTGATGTTGCTGCCGACCAGCCGTTTCAAGCGGCTTTTGACTTCTTTTTGCACGGCGAGCTTGATAAACTCATCGGGGGAAGCGATGACGGTCACGTTGATCTTTTGGATCTTGCGCACATTCGATTTTTCGATCGTGCTCAGCTTGGCCTGCAGTTTCTCGTTGTCTTCCTGCAGCTGGGCGATCTGCGTCTGACGTTCGGTCAGGCGCAGGTATAGCAGATCGAGGTCATGCCCGCTGAACGTGAGCAGCACCGCCGAGCCAAACAGGGCGCCGACCGCAAACGTGGCGAGAAACTGGCGGGTTCTCATTTGATTTCACCGACCATCCATTTGATCAGAAAATAGCCGACGTTGCAGCCGAGAAACGCGGCGACGATATAGCACAGCTGCTTGACGGGTGCGCCAAACTGCCCGCCGAGCACGCCGGTCTCCAGCACTTTCAAGGCGTCCATCGTGCCGCCAAGCGCAGCGACGAGCGCCCAGATTTTCAATTTGTCCGCCATGTCGACCATCTCGGTCATCGGCGGCCGGTGCGTGAGAAACGCGCCCATCGCCCCAAAGACCGAGCCGCCGAGCACGATCCCAAGCGCTACAAAGAAGTCGAGGATGACCGTACTCAAAAATCCCACAGACTCTCACTCCTCGTCCCATGTCATCCCTTGATACCTATGCGAAAAAGGGGACAGACATGCGATTGTAAACAATGGGGCGTAGGAGGATGGGGCGGACTGTGATAAAATGGTATCTGCATACTCAACTCGATCTGGAAAAAGAAGGGATCTCTATGTCGCAATATATGCGGGTCCTCTGGGCCATGTTTTACAAGTTTTTAGGGGCGGGGCTGGTCTTTGTCACCGCCGTGATGACCGCCAACTATGTCGGGCCGGCCGGGCGCGGATTTTTGTCCTCGATGACGGCCAACCTCGCCATGTACTCGCCGGTGGTCGGCTCGTTCTCGGAGTACATCCCGTACGGCATCAACAAGCGCAAACAACAGCCATCCGAAGTGTTTACGACCGTGCTGTACTACTGCTTTGTATTTGTTTTGATCCTCTTTGCGGCGGCGCTTCTCGCGACCCCGTTTTTTTGGCACGATCTGATCAACCTTGTGCCATCCAAGGCGATGACCTGGTGGATCGCAGGCATGATCGGACCGTTCGCTTTGTTCCACGTCTGTGTGACGCGGCTGATCCTCGGGCTGAACGAGCTGGAGTGGCTGAACCGCCTGAACACCCTGCAGTCGCTGCTGGCGATTCCGCTGTTTTTCCTGGCGTTAACGCTGCCCGATGAACAGAACGAGAAAGTAGTCTGGGCGATGTTTGCCTGGCTGGCTTCTTATGTCGTGACCGCTTCGATCTCAGCGGTGGTCGCGGTCAAGAAAGGAAAGGTCAGCCTGGTGCCCAAGCCGGTCCAAGACCTGCGCACGGAGATCTTCAAGTACGGCAACCAACTGGCCGGCAGCCGGCTGTTGACGCAGCTCAACTACCGGGTCGACTACTTTTTCGTGCTGTACATGATCAGCGTGGAAGCGGCGGGGATCTACTCGGTGGCCGTCACGGTGGCCGACATGCTGCTGTTCGTGTCGATGTCGCTCTTGCAGGTCGTCGTAACCCGCGTCTCGGCGCTCGAAGAAAAAGATTCCTCGCTGCTGACCGCCCGGACGTTTCGGCACACGGTGGTCATCCTGCTCTTCTCGCTGATCTTCTTTTACCTGGTGATGCCGTCGGTGATCATCTTGGCGTTTAAGGAAGACTTTGCGACCGCGCTGACTCCGTTTTACATCCTGTTGCCGGGCGTGGCGATGCTTGGCCTGGCGCAGGTGCTGACCAATTTCTTCACCAACCAGCTTGGGCAGCCGAAAGTGCTGATCCGGCTGGAAATGATCTCGATCTTCACCAACATCATCCTCTCCTTTCTGTTCTTCGGCGTGTTTCACATGGGGGCGGAAGGGATGGCGCTGGCAAAGACGAGCGGATTTGCGATCATCTTCCTGATCGCGATCATCTACTTCTGCCGGGCGACAGGCTATCCGTTCTGGAAGATGTTTGTCCTGCAGGAAGACGAGATTCAGCAATACAAGAACCTGTTTGGCAAAGTGACAGGCAAACTGCGCGGAAAATAAAAAAAGCCCCTTTGCGAGCGATGCGCAAAGGGGTTTTGTATTACAGCCATTGTCCGTAGTAAACGCCGATGTAGCCGCCGTCCGCCTGCGGGTAGACGCGCTGCAGTTGGCCGGAATAGCCGGTCTCTGCATTGTAGTAGTATTGCGGCGGGTAATCTGCGAACCACAGTTCTGCAACGACCCAGTCTTCATTCCATTCCGGTGTGATCACCGTTGCTGCTTGTGCCGGTACTGCCACGGACAGCGCCCCGGCAGCGAGTACTGCTGCGAGAATCAGCTTTTTCATACGAACACCCCTTTTTATGTTTTAATTACAATTCAAATTATATCACCACTTCAAAAATTCATCAATAAAATAATTATTTTAATTTAAATTTTAGAACTAGTGAAAATAAAGAAAGACCTGAGTTCGGGTGATGAACTCAGGTCTCGTCGAAGAATGAGGGAAGAATTACATATCCCATTTCAGCTGGCGTCCGCCGATCACATGGTAGTGGATGTGGAAGACGGTCTGCTGGCCGTGCTCGCCGGTGTTGGTGATCACGCGGAAGCCCGACTCGGCCACGCCGAGGATTTTCGCGACCTCTTGGATCGCCAGGTGAATCTTATGTACATGTTCGCCGTCGTCTTGGGAGATGTGCAGAATGCTCTGGATGTGTTTTTTCGGGATGACCAGCGCATGGACCGGCGCGATCGGGTTGATGTCATGGAAGGCGTAAACATGATCGTCTTCGTAGATTTTTTTCGATGGGATCTCGCCTGCGATGATCTTGCAGAAGATGCAGTCCGACATAGATAGAACCTCCTCCAACAGTTGGGTGCTTGTACCAAAAGAGTAACACGGAATGGCTAAAAAGGGAAAGAAATCGTCAAGAATACAGGAAAAGAGAGCGAAACGTGGAATAGAATTGAGTGGAGGAGATGAATGCGTGAAGAAAAAATGGCTGCGGCTCGTCGGTTTTGTGCTGACGATACTCTTGTTATTTTCCGGGTATTACGTATACTCGATGTTTTCATTTTTAGAAGATGTGAGCACCACCAAATTCTCAAGCGGAGACAGTCCGCTGACCACCGCGACATGGGAAGGCAAGGAACAAGTGAACATCCTCTTCCTTGGGGTCGACACCCGCGTCAAAGGAGAGCAGCCGCGCTCCGATACCATTTTGCTGTTGAGCGTCAACCCCGTCACGAAAAAAGCGTCCCTGTTCTCGGTGATGCGCGACACGTACCTCGATATTGAAGGGGTCGGGCAAGCCAAGATCAACGCAGCGTTCGCCAACGGCGGACCGGAGCTCTTGATCTCGACGGTGCAGGACTTTTTAGACATTCCGATTCATTATTACGTGGCGACCGACTTCCAAGGGTTCGCCAAGATCATCGACGCCATGGGCGGAGTGGATGTTAACGTCAAAGAGGCGATGGTGCACCCGGATGACGGCGTGTACGACATTAAGCTTGCAGCGGGACAGCAGCATCTGAGCGGCCAGCAGGCACTGATGTATGTGCGGTACCGCGGCACGGCCCGCGCCGATTTCGACCGCACGGAACGCCAGCGCGAGATGGTGAAGATCGTCGGCCAGAAGATGGCAACGCCCGGCATGGCGCTGAAACTGCCCAAGATCTTAAAAGAAGTCACGCCGTACACGGAGAGCAACATCGCGGCGGGCGACCTTTACAAGCTGATCGCCTTAGGCCTCAAGGCCGACACGACCGGCATGCAGACCGAGCAGTTGCCGCCGGTGGAGTTTTTGTCCGAAGAATATAACATGTACGGCGAGCAGGTGCTCTGGCCGGACATCGCAGGAACGCGCCAGTTCGTCAAAGAAAAGATCGGCGCCACCGCGAGCACGACAGCCGGCACACCGCCTGCAGACGGCGGCTCGGAGACGGCAGGCCCGGCTGGCGGGGGTCAGGACTCCGGTCAGGAGCAGCCCGTCGCTGAGAACCCGTCTGACAGCGGCAAGCAAAAGGGGCAGGTCACCGGCGAATACGTCAACCTGCGCCAGATGCCGGGCACCGAGAACGAAGTGATCGGTCAGGTCTACGCCGGCCAAGTGCTGATCATCGAAGAGACGGCGGGCGACTGGTATTATGTCCGCACCCCGGACGGCATGTACGGCTATGTGACCGCATCGCTTGTTCAACTGTTATAAGCTTTTCCGCAAAAAAAGTAAGTATATTGTACATGTGTCAGGGTCTCGTTGTCGTGTATAATATATTTGAGTAAATGGAAAAAGGAGTTCATTAACTTAGGGCTCTTGATAAAATGCGGATAAACTTCTGGAAGGAGGAGAAAAGATGAAAAAAACCATTGGCGCTTTGTTTCTTGCGGTAACATTAATCGCAACTGGTTGTGCCAGCGGGGCGTCAGATCAAGAAGCCGCAGAGGAAGTCGCTAAAAATTTTGATAAAGCAGTACTTGATTATGCAAATCGTGCAGAAGGTGAAGATCTGAAAGGTACTGAATATGCGACGGAGCGGGCTCAAAAAGAAATGAAAGAAGAACTCCTTAGCTATTATGACTTTGTCCATAATGTCAGAGGTCGTTCAGATCTTCCTGAAGTACAAGATGTCATAATCAAGGATGTTTATAAAACAAAAGTGGATGGTCAGGATGGCTATATAATCAATACTGTCGTTGTTTATAATCCAGACAGATTTGTATTTCATAGAAATGTGGGCTTAAAGTTGATAAGTTTAGAAGGTGCTTGGAAAGTAGCGTATTTTGATTTTCATCAGCATTTCGGAGAACCGAAATGAACGAAAGGACAGGGTGCTTGCCAATTGGCAGGTACCTTTTTTTTACAAAATGTGTTGGAATTACCTCGTTGAATGTTGTATACTATGTTTACAACATAAGGGGGTATATTTATGAGGAAACTCTTAGTGGCATCTTTACTTACAACTTTGTTGGTATCGGTTTCTGCAAATTCTGTCGATGCAGCCTATGGTCGTTGGTACGGTGGATATAAACCCCCGACTTGGTCGGAGAATTATTATGGTGTTCATGCCGCAATCTCGACGCCAAGCACCACGCCATATACATATAACGACGGCGCTTACTCGTTTGCTGCAAATTTCATTGATGTTTCGAATGTAAGTAAGTTGAATCCGGAAATCGTTTGGTGGGTACAAATCGGTTGGATGAAAGGATATGACCACCTTAGTAACTACAAGTCCACTCCAACAACTTATGTCGAGTGGGGACCTAGCAATAACCTTTCGGAAACCTTCCCGATGACGCAACCTCTGAACACAACCTATGACTATTGGATTAGATGGGATTTGGACAAAAAGGCATGGAAAGTTAACATCGCAAATTCGTACATCGATTGGTTCTATCTTGGTACCAATACTGCACCTGCGCGTGTAACGGCGCAGAGTGAGGTCAACTGGGACACAAACAAAAACGGTCCGACACGTTTCTCTGGAACGACCTACCTAAGCAGTGATTTAGCTACCTGGTCTCCGTTTAATGGGGGATTTAACTTGACACAAGAATCTGGGTACACGGTTACGGGCACTAGAACAGACTTCACGGTAACCAGATAACGAGGGGGAATAACTTGATGAAAAAAGTACTCGGTACTCTTACAGTTGCCTGCCTTGCGCTACTTACTGTAACTACTACAGGTCAGGCAAGCAACGAGGATCTTCAAATAAAAAACGAATTGAAAGCCAAGGGACATGCACAAGTTGAAAAAGTCGAGACTAAAATCGACACCATCACTGTAATTGACAAAAAGGGCAATCCGCTCGTACGTGAACCCAAAAAAACGAACGTCATTGATCTCGAATTCTCCTCGAACAGCGAAATTAATGAAAAGTATGGAGATATCATTGCTGATATCTATAAACAGAAAGGAAATTATAAAAATAAGACAAAATCTGAGTACATAAAGATTAATATTTTTAGAGATGGTGAACTTGTTGCGTACCTTGTGCTGAACGAGAAAAATGAACGTACCTTTAAGATCATCGACTACACGAACATCACGTCACTGGGAATGGGCATGCCGCTTCCGAGTGCGGAGCATGAGCGCCAGGAAGCTCTAGTAAAGCGAGTCGCCGAGCAGGAAGGAAAATAGCATCAATTGCATTCTTGATAAAATATTTGATTGTGAAAAAATCCCCTTTGAATGAGAGCACTGCAAAAGTGTAGGGCTGGGATTCTGACCGCATAAAGGAGTCGGATTTTTAGAATGAAAAAGCGAGTCTCCGTCTAGGAGGCTCGCTTTTCTTGTTCAAGTAACCGTACCATCCTCTTGGCATTGACGGCGAAAGCCGTTAGGTACGCTTGTATTTTCATGCCAAATAGACCACGGTATCGTGCCCTGGCCATGCCATGATGAAGTTTCAGTTCGGCATTTTTGTGCTCGATTCTGGATCGAATGCCTTTTCGCAACTGAAACAACGTAGTCTGTTCGTATTTTAACTGTTTCTCGTGATGTTTAGAGAGGATTCGGAAAGAGTAGGTCTTTGTACGAGAACCAGGATTGTAACATCCTTCACGCAGCGGACAGTCCTTACAGATATTCACATCAAAATAATAAACCTCACGCTGGTTTGTTGTTACAGCCAATGCCAATTGACCAAAAGCTGACGCTATTGCCTGTCCAAAAATTGACGGATATAATGACCACGTACAAATTAAAAAAAGGAAAAAGACGACTCTGTATGATGTGCCGCTGCGCTAACAGTTGCACCAGAGTCGTCCCAAAAAATCGCATGATCATTTTATCAAATTATGGGCTCGAAGAAAATAGAAAACGTGGTGTTTTTCGTTAGGAGTGCAGAGCAGCATATCTGCCCTGTCTGTGAGCATGAACTGTTCGTGATCGGTAGCAGGAGTCGCATTGGGCGTAAGCCAACCAGTGAACGGGTCACCTATATCATTCGTCGTTTGCGTTGCAAGGGGTGCGGGAAGATCCATCATGAGTTGCCGGACCTGCTCGTTCCTTATAAACGTTATGAAGCCGAATGCCTTGAAGCAGTCTTGTCTCAGGCGCAGACCTCAGACGTAGCCGCTGATGAATCAACCCTGTATCGCTGGCACATTTGGTTCAAGGTGTGCTGGCAATACTGGGTTAATTGTTTATCAACGGTTGCAGCGCGTCAAGAAAATCCGGTGGAGCCATTGTCCGTACCTTCACCGTCTGCACTCCAAAGGATCGGACATTACGTTGGACAAGAGGCAGGTTGGCTGGCGAGAGTTGTCCGACCCATCGTTCATTCTCAATTATGGGTACATACCCGTTTCGCCTTCTTGTCCGCGATTCCCTAAGGTATCGTGAATCTACATCCTATTGGAAAGGACTGTAGATTCCTATGAAAAACGACAAAAAGGCAGAAGAGATCGCCGTCGAACGGATGCAGTTGATCTCTCCTCTGTTGGCCGATGGTATTGACCCTGGAAAAGCCAAAGAGCTGAAGAAAGCCATTTGTGAACAAACCGGCTTATCCGAAAGAACTCTCCGTCGTTATCTATCTGCCTACCGGGCCGAAGGTTTCGCCGGACTTCGACCTCAAGGGAAGGGTCAAAGGCAAACAGCCGAAGCAATTACTCCCTATCTCCTTGAGCAAGCCATCCTGCTTCGCCGAGAAGTACCCAGCCGCAGTGTTGCACAAATCATTCAGATCTTGGAGTGGGAAGGTTTAGCGAAGCCCGGTGAGATCAAGCGCAGCACCTTGCAGGAAAAATTGATGGAGAACGGCTACAGCACTCGCCACATGCGACTATACTCAACCTCTGGCCTTGCGGCCAGACGCTTTCAACACAAACAGCGTAACCAACTGTGGCAAGCTGACATAAAATTCGGGCCGTATCTACCGATTGGTGAAGGCGGAGCCAACAAGCAAGTCTATCTCGTTGCGTTCATCGACGATGCGACTCGTTATGTGTTGCATGCGGCTTTCTATCCAACACTCGACCAAACGATCGTAGAAGACTGCTTCCGTTTCGCAATACAAACAAATGGCGTACCTGATTCTGTCTACTTTGATAACGGCAAGCAATTTCGAACCAAAAGTATGACTCGTACATGTGCAAAACTTGGCATACGTCTTCGCTTTACTAGGCCATATGCAGCCGAATCCAAAGGGAAAATCGAGCGCTTCAACCGGGTCATAGACAGTTTCCTAACGGAAGCTGCGCTTGAAAAGCCCCAGACACTCGACCAGCTCAATCTGTTGTTCCAAGTTTGGCTCACCGAATGTTACCAGACCAAACCCCATTCCGCACTCGATGACAATTCTAGCCCGCAGGTGGCATTTCGAAGCGGCTCGACGCCGCTCCGGCTCGCCGAGGAATCTCTCATTGCGGATGCGTTTTTACACAGCGAAACGAGAAAAGTGGACAAGGCTGGCTGTATTAGTTTTATGGGGAAGAAATACGAGGTCGGGCTTTCTTTCATTGGACAAAAGTAAGCGTAAAACAGTCCCCACCTTGTGTCGTTTGCCGAAAGGTGGGGACTGCTTGAAAGATATTCATCGTAAACAAAACACGAATAACCTTCAGCTACGCAAGAACTGAAGGCGATTCGTGCTTTTTATTAAATACTCGGCAGATGAGCGGCAGCGTGTCCGACCACGGGAGCAAGCGATCCAGCTCATGGTGATCATGAGGGTTCGCAAGGTTGGGCAGGGTCTCGAAGAGATAGGTCAGGTAGACCAGCGGATTTACCCCGTTCGCCTTCGCCGTCTCGACAAGACTATAGATCACAGCGCTTGCCTTTGCGCCGCGTGGAGTATTGGCGAACAGCCAATTTTTCCGTCCAATCACGAATGGTTTGATGGCGCGTTCACTTCGGTTGTTGTCGATCTCCAAACGCCCATCGAGCAAAAACGCCCCCAATGCTACCCATTGGTTCTGGCAGTACTTTATGGCCTGCCCCAGTGCGCTCTTCGGTAACGCGCGGGATTTTTGAGTCTGTAGCCATACCGAAAATTCCTCCAGTATGGGCCGACTACGCTCCAAACGGGCCGTGTATCGTTCTTCCGGCGAGGCATCTTTCATCTCGCGTTCGATCGCGAAAAGACGATTGCAGAACTCGAGCCCTTCTTTCGCGGTTACAGCTGCGGTTCGGCTGGAGGCCGGCAATGCTTTCAGAGCCTCGTCGAACTTGCGGCGAGCATGTGCCCAACACCCGACCAGGGTGACGTTAGGGATCTTCTTATACCCCGCGTATCCGTCCACATGCAGGTAGCCGTGAAACTCGGACAGGAACTGTCGCGGGTGTTCGCCTGCTCGTGTCGGCTGGTAGTCATACACGATGATCGGATGACTGTTGCGCCCGGTACGGTAAAGCCAGAGATACGATGTGCTCTTGGCTGCCCGACCCGGTTCACGCAGTACTTGCAGGGTCGTTTCATCGGCATGCAGAATGTCTTGCTTCAGCATGTGCTCTCGCATACGATTCTCCAGCAGGCTCAGCCAGCGGTCAGCTGCATAGATCATCCAGTTGGCCATCGTTTGTCGCGACAGGTTTACTCCGAGAAGCATGAGTTGCTGCTCCTGACGATACAAGGGCAAGCCTTCCCCGTACTTTTGATTCATGATAAAAGCCAATGCGGATGGGGAAGCCAAACTGCCAGGATATACAGGTTGCGGCATGGGAGCTGTCAGCACGGGAGTGCTGATCTCCTCACGCTCACAACGGCGGCACGCATACACATAGCGAACATGCTTCAACACTTTTACTTGAGCCGGGATGATTTTCAGCTCTTGGCGAACCTCCGTGCTCATTTCATGGGTAGGACCACCGCAGCACGAGCAGACCTGCTCGTCTTCCGAGAGACGGTATTCCACCGTTTCAACCGGCAGGTTTTCAAGCAATTCTTCTCGCTGTCCACGTTTCTTCTTGCGGACGTATTGAATCGTTTCTGCGGTCGGCTCTGGCACGGCTGTGGAGGATTCGGATTCCGCTTCGTTGAACAGTTCCAACTGATCCGCGTTTGTCCGCTCACTTGAGGCACCGAAACGCTTCTGTTGGCTGAGACGAAACTGTTGTTCCAACCAGTTGAGCTTAGCTTTCAACTCTGCGTTTTGTATTCCAAGTTGTATGTTCTGTTTTTGAAGTTCTTCAATGGTGGTTGGGATGGCTATTGTAGGTTTCATACTTTTTTCTTCGCCTTGAAGCTCTCATTCTCCTAGTGAGAACAAGAATTTTTTCATACTAAATCACCGTCTGTGCGGTGAGTTTCGGGTGTGCCTTTCGTTGCTGAAGCGACAAGCCATCCAGAAGCCACCGCAACTCTCTTCGACTGATCTGCATCGTTGGACCAGATTTCTTTTGCGGCCATTGGAAGGTTCCTCGCTCTAAGCGGCGATAGTAGAGCCAAAAGCCGTTATGCTCCCAGTGCAGGATTTTAAGTTTGTCTCGTTGCCGATTGCAAAAGACAAACAGGCATTGGGAGAATGGATCCAGTTCGAAACTCTCCTGAACCAAGGCGGCCAAACCGTCTATCGACTTGCGAAGGTCCGTGTGGCCGCTGGCTATGTAGACACGAGTTATGTCGGTTTCGTTTAACATATCGTTTGCAAGGCAAGGACGACATCCGCCAACAGGTCTCGATTGAAACCTGGCTTGACTTCGATCACGGCAGAGCCAATTTTGACCTGCAAGCAGGAGTCGGTTTCGTTACTTGGCTGTTGGTCTGCGCAGACCTCCAACCAGCGAGGTGAAGGCATCTCAGTGTTGGAGAGCTTGCGCAGCCAATAGTAGTACTGGCGAGAATTGATCTGATGAGCTGTACACCACGCCGCTACACTTTGACCGCTGGCGCGGCAGTCAGAGATTCGAGATTCCCATACAGCTCGAAGCTCGCTTCGAGTCATAAAAAATTCCTCCTCATTTCCGTCTGAGGAGGATTATCTCATGCTCTATGTTTCGTGTGGAGGTGGGGAGTATTAGACGCTTACGGACAAAAGGTTGAAGTCGTCTACGACCCGCGTGACATCTCGACGATTACAATTGAGTATGGCAGCCATACACCGTGGCAGGCGAAAGAACTGATCATAGGTGAATGGGCAGGAAGACGCCCCTCTATCCCGTCGACAATTGAACCGCTTATAGTCGAAGGTTCACGGTTACTGGACGCTGCGGAGAAGAAGAATCAAGTCAGGAAAGAACGTCAAACACGCGCCGTCTCATTCCGCAAAATTCGGGAGGAGGCGAAGCGAGATGTTTGAGGCGTTTTATGAAATGGCGAGAACCCCTTTTTCTCGTGATATGCCTACCCATGAGCTGTATGCGTCGGATGTTTTGGAAGAAACGCTTGAGAGATTGGAATATACGGCCGAAAGGCAATGGTTCTCCGTTGTGACCGGCGATTGCGGAACTGGTAAAACAACGACCATCCGCCGATTCGCGGATGTGCTCGACACATCGAGATTTAAACTGTTGTACCTATCCGATTCAAAGCTAACGCCTCGCCATTTTTACAAGGGATTGCTTGAACAGTTGGGGTGTGAAGCGAAGTTTTATCGAGGGGACAGCAAGAGACAACTGCATCGGGAAATTGAGCTGATGCGGGGGATTCATCGCCTGCAACCAGTCGTGGTGGTCGATGAAGCGCATCTGCTAGACAAAGAAATGTTTGAAGAAGTACGGTTTCTGCTGAACTTCAAAATGGATGCCCAGAGTCCAATGGCTCTGATCCTGGTCGGACAAAATGAACTGTGGGATCGCCTTCAACTCCAGATGTTTACGGCCATTCGGCAAAGGATTGATCTACAGTGCAAACTGGTTCACTACGACCGCGCACAGGTTGGGGCGTACATAGCTCGTCATCTGGAATATGCGGGCGTTAGCCGTGACATTTTCACGGATGGTGCGGTCGATGAGATCTATCGTTATTCAAGTGGTACGATTCGCTTGGTTAATAAGGCTGCCACACATAGTCTGATCTATGGAGCAGCAAATAAGCATCGAATCATTGACGACCACATGGTGAAACGGGTAATCGCGGGAGAATTGACTTGATTCTCCCGTTTTTTCTTTCAGGTTTAACATCGCTCACGCGGTCATCTTTTTCGTCAATTCTTGGACAGCAGAGCCTGTCAATTTACGGACATTATAGGGCAGTAGTAACAGTTTGTGCCCGTCCCCTTTTTTCCCTGTCGGGCCTTACGAGTGCTGAGATGCCCTGCCGGACATTGGACTGCATCTGCGTCTTTAACATAACGAAATCCATCCTCAAGATCTTGAGATGTGTGAACGGTCGGATTGAGTGGTATCGTAGCGGTAATGTCCAATTCGTGCAACAATTTCAAGTTATTACTTCCAGAATAAGCTGTGTCGGCAAGGACCTCCTCTACCTGTACCCCAACTGCCTGACTCGCATGGAGCAAAGTGGGAAGCTGTTTTCCATCATCAAAAGTACCCGGAGTAACTTCCACCGCAGTAATAATCTCTTCTTCTGTCATTGCAAGATGCTCTTTATATCCAAAAAAAGAAACAGTCTTAGACTTCCATCCAAAACGAGCGTCCGGGTCAATGGCCGACCGAATTCCTTTGCGTGCTAACAAGCGCTCATCTTCAACAATTTGCTTGGCGAAGCGAAGCTTTTCAAGAATGGCCCCTTCAGCATCTGGTAAATGAAATTCTACCTGTTCTCCTAAGTCAGCAAGAAAATGAAGCATCGTTTTTTCTTGTTCTTCAATGGCCCCCATTAATTTAGGAAAAGAGGGTAATTTCTTTTGAAGTTTCGGATGTTTCTTCGTAACGGAACGCAACAACCGTTTCGCCGCATCTTTCAGAACATCAAGCGCGGATTGTGTTTTTGTATTCGCGTGCGTATGAGTGGAGTCGAGAATAAGCACTTTTGATTTCAAGAGCTTCTTGTCAACGCACTGTCGCACAAGCGCTTCGAGAACCATTTCCACACGGCTAGCGCCCAGTCGATGATTTCGAAAGCGGGATAACTGGGTCGGATCGGGCAACGAATCTTCCGGATTCAGTCCTACAAACCATTTGTAGGCGAGATTCACCTGAGCATCTTGGATCACTCTCTCGTCTGAAAGCTTGTATAAAAACTGTAGAAAAAGCAGGCGAAACAGGAGCTCTGGTTCATTCGCAGGGCGTCCGTAAAATACGCAGTAGCTGTCTTGTACCAACTCATGTATGAAAGAGAATTCCACTATCTCGTTGATCTTACGTAGGACATGGTCCTCAGGAATGAGCTCATAGAGCTCCGCATGAAAGGATGCTTTGGTTTGCTTCGATGTATACAACATGAAATCGTCCCTCACCTCGTAGTATTAAATCCATTATAAAAGAAACAGCATCCGTGTGGATGCTGTTTCCAAGTTTTATGCTGTGTTTTGCAGTGCTCTCTTGAATAGGGGATTTTTTCATTCCATAATTTTGATTCGAGCTGTATCACCATCTAGTGGTCTCTCAAATTGGTTGGTTTAACAGTTACGTTCATAACGAATCGTTTTAACACCATAATGTTAGCTTTCAGCCAATCAGTATTCGGCTCCCGATTGTGCATAAGTCATCCGTTCGTTTCCTTTTCTAGGATGTGTGAGGTGGTCATTATTTTCGTCATCTGTGAATAGGCAATATCAGCAGGATTTTGTATTGTTCTTCTCGCCTTGGTAGTTTTGAAAAATTCTTGGTGATTTTGAGAGGTCATTTAGATTGTATACCTCGTATTTTTATAGTGTGGTATACTGGGTTTATTGCAAGTGGAGAAACGGAGGTTGCGTACTGTGGAAACCGGGACGGTCGAGACGATTGGTCAAAAGATTAAACGACTGCGCTTGGAAAAGGGCATGACGCAGGGCGAGGTTGCGGACGGGTATGTCACGATCTCGATGATCAGCCAGTTGGAGCGGGATCGGAATACGGCGTCGGTGGAACTTTTGCAGCATTTAGCACGGAAGTTGCAAGTGCCTTTGCATGAGTTGGTGGAAGATGAAGTGGAGCAGATGGAGAAGGCTTGTCTGCAGAAACTGGTAAAAGTGTATTTGGAGACGAACCAGCCGACGGAATCAGAACCGCTGTTGGTGCGGCTGCGGGGGCGGTCAGACCTGTCGCAGGCAGAGACGATTGAGTTGACGGTGGAGATGGGCGAGTGTTTGTACCAGCAAGAAAGGTATGATGAGGCCCTAAGGGAATTGTTACCGCTTGCTGAGGAGTTGGAAGCGGTGAACTATGATGATGCTCATGTATTGGCTTTGGTGCGGTATACGTTGGGGAATGTATACAATCAGATGCAGAACTTTAGCAATGCAAACTATAACTACCGCAAAGCATTTGATTACACCAACCGGTTTCCGACAATTAATGCTTTGGCGGCAAAGATCGCTTACAACGTTGGTTTGACACTGCGCAAGATCGGACTTACTCATCAGGCGATGCCTTATTTGAGAACTTCGCACGACTACTTCAGACAGACCGGGGAGCTTTCCAAACTTGCGATCACGATCTATGAGCAAGGCATCACTTATCGGGAAGCGCATGATTTCCAGCACGCTGTGGAGTGTTTTGATCACGCGAAGATCATTTTTCATAGCCTGAATTTGAAAAACTATTCCTATATCGTGCAAAGGACGATTGCTTCTACAGTCACTGCCTTAGAAGACCCGGAGCTTGCCGTCTCTCAACTTCACGCGTGTATCGAACCGTTTGAGGAAGAGCAAAATTATTCGAATCTCATCCTCGTGTATTCCAGAATCGCGTCGCTTCATCTGAAGACAGGCAACTACCTGGAGTCACATGTTGCGTTGCAGAAGGCTATGGTTTTGGTAGAACAGCACGGTTTCAATACTTCTCCTGAAGCCGCAGACTGCTTGCAGACCTTAGCGAACTGCTATTTAAAACAGGAAAAATTCGATGAGGCAATTTCTTGCTCTTTAAAATCTGCTCATATCTTTGGTACAATTGGATTGATAACTGAACAGATCGATTCACTTGAAATTGCAGTCGATTCGTACCAAAGTCTGGAGAATTACAAGCAAGCACTTGAATTAGAAAGAGAGTGCAATAACTTGTTCAGGCAGTTACATAACAAGGAGCGGTGAAAACGATGAGAAAGAAATTGCTGATTTTGTTCCTCGCCTTTGCCTTCATCGGAGCTGTTTTCGTGTCTGGTCCGAATCAACAAGCGCAATATGAGCCAGGTATCCCCATGGATGTCGTGACGGCAGCGTATGAACCGGGAATCCCTATGAGTATTACGACTTAACCATGAACCACCTAACCCAATGGGGGTAGGTGGTTTTTTATGTCAAAAAGAGTCCTTAATTTTTTCTTCAATAAATATGGGGCATTAGTTACGTGAACCTTTGGACAGGTCTTTTTTTGTGCCCATTTTTCCGAAATTGAAGTTCTAAAATCGGCTCTTGGACATAGGATATGTCAAACCTTTTTCTCTCTAAAAAAGCCTCCGAGCAGCACCGAGGAGGGTGACGCAAACATGGAAAATCAGATTGTGATCTACCGTAACATTTCGGGCGAAACGACCCGTGCACAGGTCGATCTTTGGAAAGCACGCGTAACTCGCACCGGTATCCAACTGGAGGAGAAAGGGAAAGGCAAGACCCTGATTTTTCACCTGTATCTTCGCGATGACGAAGTGATCTTCTACATGTATGAAAACGGGAAGACGCTGCACGTGCTGATCGAATATCTGCGGGTGAAAAAGGGGGATGGTCGAATGGTTAAAGCGGTCGACGCATTGATCAGTGAGTTTAAATTGCGTGGGGAGAAGTACGAAACGCACCGCGGGGATCTGTACCGTACCTTGTACTTAAACGGCCTGATCATGGATGACGGACCGTTTCAAGAGCGCAAATTAGCGGCTGATTTTGATCTGCGATTGACACGGGAGATCATCATGGGACACTTGTACATGACGCTTGAAGAGTACGCCCAAGCCAAAAAACTAGGCGACGCGGACCTCGAAGCAGAAACCTTCGGCCGTCTTCAATCCTTCAGTCAGGAACTGTCCAAGATCGATGAAGTTCTGAAAAGCAACCCGTCCAAAGAAACCTGATCCAGCCTTTACTTCTTCTGTTCCGGATTAAATACGGCGATCAGCTTCGTGATCCCGTAAATCCCGGCGGTGAGGCCCAGCAAGATTCCCAGCAGCAAAAGCCAGGGCGATGTCCCGAGCAACCCGTCCAGCCAATTGCCGAGCACCGTGCCGCCGATCGTGCAGATGGCCAGATCCAGCCCGATGGCAGAAACAAGTCCAAATGCGCGCCATGCTTCACTTTTTTCTTCCTGTATTGGCTCCTGCTTCGCATCCTGTTGCTGATCTTGCTCTTCCTGCTTGTTCACTGCCGTCACCTCCACTCTAAGTGTATGACCAAAATTACAATATAAACACTCTGGGGAGCCTTTTGGCTCTCTTTTTGTTAAATTGGCTGTTGAATGTAGTCAACCTTTTTAGATTCCACTATGTATTATATCCGAACCAAGGGACCAAAGTATAATATTATTGTCACGTCCTTCCTATAGTGACATAATATAATAACTGGAGGGTTGTATATGATCGTTAAAAGAGATGTCCTTAACAAGTTGTTGTTGCTGAAGGTATTGGAGCTGACAAATAAGGTGCCTTCGGGACTTGTTTTGCAAAAAATGGTTTTCGATCTGGAACGAAATTTGCGAATAAAAAAGGGGGTAACCTTTAATTATGAATTTGTAAGGTCTTTGAGTTACCCATATAGCAGGGAGCTTCAATATGATTTAGATTTTTTACTTTCACAGGGACTCGTGATTAAAAGAGGTAGCCTATACTCACTTGGAGAAAAAGGGCGTGCTGCTGTTATTAAAGCCAAGCCAATATACATGCAGCTTGGAATAGACACTTCTTTTGAAAATATGATAAAACAATTTAATAAAATACCGTTTTCGTCAATATATGAAAGTGAAAGTAGCACAATTAAAAGCAAAAATGTAGGTGAAGTAATTGAACCGGAATGGTATTGAAATAATGTCTAAGATAACTCCGAACACTCAAAGGTATTTGGTAGGCGTGTTGGCTTTAGTTTTGTTTCTATTGGAGCTTATTAGTTGGCTAGATACTTTTCCGGCAAACAGTTTTGTAAATGCTTCAGGAAAAGGACTTAGTGAGGTAAGGATATATCTTAATGACTTGTTTTTCAAAGTGGCCCCTTTGTTTATTACTATTACTACGGCTTCTTCAACATTAATAATTAATCGGTACGCAGGAACCTTTTTCAAAATAATTCTTGAAGAGATGCGAAGAATGTTTTTCTATCTTTTTCCTTTTATGATTTTCCATATCGGGGTCGTGTATTTCTCCCCAAAAGGGACGGTCACTTCAGGGGAAGTAACTTATGAAACCCAGCACTATTTGCTCTTTTTATTTGATACAGTTTTCTTCATATATAGTTATTTCGTTGTGTTATTTTTAGGGTTGAAAATATTTAGGTATTCACTTCCGGAAAAAATGACCGAGTATTTCGTAGATAAGATAAATGAAGTCAGCGATGATCTAGTTAATTATATTTACTCTCTGAGCTTTTTAAGGCAGTTTGGTGAACTCGAGATCAAAGATTCCGAGAAATATATAAAAACTATGGACTATATTCTTACGGAAAATCTGGGGTGGTTTACAAATCTGTCATTTAACGCTGTCAAGTCGAAGGACTATACAACAGTTAGTAATAATATTATTCATGTGAAAAAGACCTTAGTGAAACTGTATACACAAGCACAACAAAAGGAAACTGAACTCATAGATGAATTTTCTACTTTTAATTTAACGGGATTTGCTGATGGTATTGAGTATTATCAAAAAGCATCTAACGATTCGTTAGAAGATGCTCGGAAAAAGATTTCTGAAGTTTATGTGGAAACGTATGAAGTGGGGATAATTAATAAGGAGTTTTTTGTTTGCAAGGAGATAATCCAAAGTTTATATAGCATTATTAAAGAGAATGAGATGAACTACACATTGACTAAAGGAGTCTTAGAGGTTTTATCAAAGCTATTCGAAGTTACTGTTAGTTATGGTTATAATAAATACGCGGATGAGTTATGCGATATGATTATTGCCAGATTACTCGACCTTCATAGTGATCGCTTTAATTACGCCACAGACTACTTCTCTTTATATTCCAATATGATTAACACCTCAATCAAGTATAAAGACGAATCATCTCTAGTGAATACACTCGCATTAATTAAGAATGCATTAGTGAAAACTAGCGCTAAGCGAACCTACAATACAGCGATGGTGTTAATTAAAAAAGAAGCGATATTTGCACTTAGAAAAAAAAGTATGGATTGTTTTGCGCAGTTAATTAAGTTTTTGGTTACCGAACGTTTTGATTTGCATATCCTTAACGAAGTGTTTTCTTTAGAATATCTACACCAAGGTATTGAAATCAAGGGTATTGATAATTCGTTACAAGTAGATGAATTAGAGGGATTGATCGAGAGTTTGGAATCTAGTCATTTGTATGACGAGGACCATGACTACTACTTCAGATTAAAATTTTACACAATATGGTACAGTTATTATAGGTTGCAATCGATAATCAGCCCTAATAGAGTAGTTGATCGAGAGGTTAAGCTTATTGGTAGTGTTTCGTATGAGTACTTAAGAACTCTCCTTTTGGACCTAGATACGCATATTACAAATTGGGAGAAGTTATTTGTTCTACAATCAAGGAAGTATCTACTGAATACTGTGCTAGGGTTATTGCAAGAGAAGGATGAACTCGATTTCATTAACGATAATTTAAGACATAATTGGGATGCAAAACTACAGGACTTGGCTATACAAAAATTGAATATGAAGAATAATAGAATTAGAGGGGAGGAAATGGACGAATTACAGTCACAAAATGAAGTTTCAAATAAATATAAAGGGGACCTGATTGTGAACATTACTGTACATAAACATACTGATTTGCATACCGTTGCGGCCGATTCGCTGGTCGTGTTTTACGGGGAGACGAACGAACTGCCGGCCGGATTGGCTGCACTGAATGAAGTGCTGGGCGGCGAATTGCAAGCATTGTTTGCAGACGGGGAAGCGACCGGCAAAGTGAACGATGTCACGCATGTGCGCGCCAACGGCCGTCTGGCCGCGAAACACCTCTATCTGGTCGGGCTCGGCAAAGCAGGCGACCTGAACGCAGAAGTGATCCGCAAGGCGGCAGGCACCGTCGCTCGCAGCGTCCGCGGCGAGAGCGTGGCTGTATCTGCCTACGCGTCCGAATATGCGGGCGCGATCACCGAAGGCATGTTGATGGGCCGCTACGTCTACCACAACCACAAGTCGGAGGCGGAAGCAGACCAGCGCTTTACGACGCTGACCGTTTTGGCGGACGAGGATGTGCAGGCGGCGGTGGAAGCGGCGCGCGTGGACGCAGAAGCGGTCAACCTGGCGCGCGATCTGACCAACATGCCGGCCAACCTGCTCGACCCGGTGATCTTTGCCGACAAATCGGTCGAACTGGGCACCGCTGCCGGTCTCGAAGTGGAAGTGCTGGATGAAGTGAAATTGCAGGAGCTTGGCCTCAACCTGCTCTGGTCGGTCGGCAAAGGCTCGGAGATCCCGCCGCGCCTCGTCGTGCTGCGCTACAACGGCGCGCCCGACTCCAAGGAAGTGCTGGGTCTGGTCGGCAAAGGCGTCACCTTTGACACCGGCGGCTACATCATCAAGCCGGAAAACGGCATGGGCGACATGAAGACCGACATGGGCGGCGCTGCCTGCGTGCTGGGCGCGATGCGTGCGATCGCAGAGCGCGGGCTGAAGCTGAACGCGATCGGCATCCTCGTGCTGGCCGAGAACATGGTGTCGGGCAGCGCGTTTAAGCCGGGCGATGTGGCGGTGGCGTTTAACGGCAAGACGGTCGAGATGATCGACACCGACTGCGAAGGCCGCCTCGTGCTGGCCGACGGCATTGCCTACGTCAAGCATCTCGGCGCGACGAAGATCGTCGATACGGCGACTTTGACCGGCGCGGTGACCGTCGTGCTGGGCAACGAAGCAGCTTCCCTGTATGGCAATGACGATGCTTGGGTAGAAGAAGTGAAGCAGGCCGGCGCAGAAGCGGGCGAGCGCCTGTTCCCGCTGCCGAACTATCCGGAGTACCAGAAGCTGATCGAAAGCTCGATCGCCGACTATATCAACTACTCCTACCGCAACGCAGCATCGATCGCAGGCGGCGTGTTCCTGGCGGCGTTTGCAGACGGTGTGCCGTTTGTGCACATCGACATGGCCAACGTTTCGAAAGCGAAGAAGACCAACGGCTACATCGTCGAAGAAGCGACCGGCTTCTCGACCCGCTCTTTGATCAAAGTGGCGGAGCGTCTGGCGAAGTAAAGATCACCACGACACACTTGCGGAGGGATGTACGATGAGTGGCACGGAAATCAAAATCAAGCGCCGTGACATCATGACTGCACAGAGCGTTGCTGACCTGCTCAGACGCCTGGCCGACAGCATCGAAGAACAGCACAGCTTCAACTTCGACGGTCTGCCGATCATGGTCGCCAACCAAGTACAAGTGCGCCAAGACTACAAAAAAGAAGGCCTGGAGCACAAATACGAGCTGACCCTGTCCTGGGACGAGGAGCTGGTTGACCAGTTCAAAATCGACGGCGACAAGGGCAAGCGAACAACAGACGATGATCAAGATGACCTCCACGACTCTGACGATAACGTCCCGCCGCCTCCGCTCGACCTCCCCGGCGCTGATGACCAGCCGGGCATCCGCAGCCGGGAGTAGCACGAAAAACCACCTGCTAAGTATGCAGGTGGTTTTTCAATGTGCTGGAATTTTGTAGGGATCATTATTACGAAGGATAAGCGATAGGAATCGTACTGAAATTCCGCCTTTTGCATCGATATCTTTAGTTTAAAGTTTATTACCGATCATATCTCAGTGATATAAAAAACATCCAACAAAAAAGGTTGCATTGGAAAAAACCTCGTGTTATGATGATTACATCCAAAAGAGAGCGCCATCTCTTGCGGGTAATAAATCATTACTGGAGGTAGATCACAATGCAACACATGGAGAAATATCTTGAAAGCATCAGCCAATCCCTCGAAAGTCTCGTCCAGATCGAGAAACAAAAAAACCAAATTCTCAAGACCTTGGCTGAAAATCTCACAGGTGTGAATTTGTCTGCTGTTTTGGACACTCCGATCCTGACAGAAGAGCTCACAAAGTTCACCCAGGAGAGTTCTGAAGTTCATTCTCTCACGTATGACCTTTTCATGCAAGTGACAAAGGTGTACATGGAAGAGGAACGTTTGCGCATTGCCAACAACAAAAAGAAAAAGGCAGCCCGCCGTCTCTCGATCAACTTGGGGAACACCCTGGAGGACTTCTTCTTAGATCATCTTGAGGATGAAAGCATCAACGTGGACCGGGCGAAAGACGGGCTGATTATTTTCTCCAGAGATGCTCAACCGGTCGCCACCTTGAAGTTCATGACAGACTTGGGTTTTCACCGGGGGACGGAGTGGTATCGGTATATCAACGCTGTCGTGAGCGACTCGGACGAGAATTATGGGGTGCCAAATGACCGGGTCTACATCATTGTCTGTTCGTTGCTGAACAGCATTGAAAAGCCACACGTTGAAGGACTTTTGGGAAAAAGCATCACGTCCAATTGGGATTTCCTTCATCAGAAGACACTGGTTTCTGAATATCTGGACAAGTACAAAGCTGGGATTGGGATGTTGCGGAACCCTGATCGCCAAGTTTACTTTATGGCGTCTGAACTTCATCCGAACGCAATGGCTGACGAACTTTATCATGCCAAACGTAAGGGGGAAGACTCCAAAGCTTTACTGGAAAAGCTGAATGGCTATCAATGGCTGAGCGATATTGAGAAACTCATTCAGGAAATGAACACAAAACTGTAATAACAGAGCTGACGGGTGATATTTCACCTGTCAGCTTCTATTACGTTCATTAAGAAGCAATATCTAATTATGATACAATGAATGTATAAAAAATCGAACTCGTTGAAGGGGATTATCACATATGGCAACGGCCAATATCGGTTTTGAAGAAAAACTATGGACTCTTGCGGATAAATTACGTGGCAGCATGGATGCTGCAGAATATAAACATGTTGCGCTGGGGCTGCTGTTTTTAAAATACGTCTCAGATGCGTTCGAGGAAAAGTTTGAAGCATTGTCGCATGAATCCTACGCTGATCCCGAAGATCGCGATGAGTATATAGCAGAAAATATTTTCTGGGTGCCGAAAGAAGCACGTTGGAATCACATCAAGGACAACGCAAAGAAACCGGAGATCGGTCAGATCATCGATCATGCAATGATCGCAATCGAGAAAGAAAACCCTTCACTCAAAGGGGTACTGCCGAGGGACTTCTCCCGACCGGCACTTGATAAAACACGGCTGGGTGAAGTCATCGATCTCTTCTCGTTTAAAGTGGGGGATGAAGCCAGCCGATCCAAAGATATACTCGGTCGGGTCTATGAATACTTCCTTAGTAAATTCGCCAGCGCAGAAGGCAAGAACGGTGGAGAGTTCTATACTCCGAACAGCGTTGTAAAATTGTTGGTCGAGATGATCGAGCCATACAAAGGCCGTGTATATGACCCATGCTGCGGTTCTGGCGGCATGTTTGTCCAAAGTGAAAGATTCGTAGAAGAACACCAAGGGAAAATTGGCGACATTGCGGTGTACGGTCAGGAGTCGAATTCGACCACATGGCGTTTGTGCAAGATGAACTTGGCGATCCGTGGTATCGACAGTAACCTTGGGGAGCATCATGCAGATACGTTTCACAACGATTTGCACAAGAACTTGAAGGCAGACTATATACTTGCGAACCCGCCTTTTAACATCAGCGACTGGGGCGGGGAGCGTTTAGCGGAAGATGTACGGTGGAGCTATGGCATACCGCCGGCGAGTAATGCGAACTATGCGTGGATTCAACATATTGTGAACAAGCTTGCTCCGAGTGGGGTGGCTGGTTTTGTTTTGGCCAACGGTTCTATGTCGACCAGTACGACAGCTGAATTCGGTATTCGAAGCAAACTTGTAAACGCAGACTTGGTTGATTGTATCGTCACTCTGCCGGGGCAACTTTTCTATTCCACGCAAATTCCAGTATGTCTCTGGTTTATCGCGAAAAACAAAGCACCCAAAGGTCTCCGAGACCGTAGCCGTGAGATCCTGTTTATCGACGCTAGAAAAATGGGTTTTTTGGTGGATCGGACGCACCGTGAGTTGAGTGCTGAAGACATTCGCAAGATCGCAGATACTTATCATGCTTGGCGTGGTCAGGCAGCAGCGGGTTCTTACGAAGACGAGAAAGGTTTCTGTAAATCCGTAATTCTGGAGGAAGTTCACGATCATGATTACATCCTCACGCCGGGGCGGTATGTAGGGATTGAAGATGTGGAGGAAGACAGTGAACCCTTTGAAGAAAAAATGGCACGGTTGACGACGGAACTGGCCGAGCAATTTGCGAAGTCAAGTCAGTTAGAGAAAGAGATTCGAAAGCGGCTGGGGGGCATCGGTTTTGAGTTTTAGTTTGTTCGACACCACAAGAACAATAACAACATTGGGTAACTTGGTAGAGAGGAAGCAAGCGGATATTCAAACAGGCCCATTTGGCACGATGCTAAAGGCAAGTTCTTATACATTAGAAGGGACTCCAGTGATTGCTGTAAAGGACATTGGAGTAAACCGAATAATTCATGGACAATCACCAAAAGTGGATATTTCCGATGCGAAAAGACTGTCAAAATATATGTTGAAAACAGGTGATATTGTCTTTGGGCGAAAAGGTGCCGTGGAGAGAAGGGCGCTGATAACTGAAAAAGAGGATGGATGGCTTCAAGGAAGTGACTGTATTCGACTTCGCTTTAACACACCAGACATTGACCCGGAATACGTTTCCTACTTTTTTGGTACCAAGTTCTATACGAATTGGATCCTAAGTAATGCTCAAGGAACTACAATGCCGTCGTTAAATCAAGAAATTTTAAAAAGAGTCCCATTACCTTTACCTCCTGTTGAGGAACAAAAAAAGATAGCGAGTGTATTAAAGGGACTCGATGACAAAATCGAATGCAACAATGCAATTAACCGAAATTTAGAGGAACTTGCGAAGTCTCTTTTTATTCATTGGTTCATCGATTTCGAGTTTCCGAATGAAAACGGTGGTCCCTACAAATCAAGTGGCGGCGAGTTTGAAGAGAGCGAGCTAGGGATAAAACCGAAGGGATGGTCAGTAGGAACAATAGAGGATTTGGCCAATAACCGAAAGAAAACAATTAAAGCTTCCGAAATTCCTAAGGGTACTGCCTATGTAGGGTTAGAGCATCTCCCACGTAAAAAGTTGTTTATTGGAAAACTTGGAGTTTCAGAAGGAATAGAAAGTAATAAAACACTTTTTCAAAAAAACGACATTCTGTTTGGGAAGTTAAGACCGTATTTCCATAAAGTTGCTATAGCTCCAACCAGCGGTGTGTGTTCTACAGATATAATTGCTATTTACCCGATTGATCCTAAGCATTACGGGTATTTAACCTTACAATTATTCAGTGAGAAAATGATCGAATTTGTAACAAACTACTCCAACGGTACGAGAATGCCTAGAACAAACTGGAACGATATTTCGAGGTATCCTGTATTGATTCCAAATGATCAGACATCCGCTCTTTTCACAGAAATAATCCACAGGTTAGTTGATTTCACCAATTGTAAGTTGTTTGAGTCAATTAAACTAATCGAAACCCGCGATTCCTTGCTTCCGAAGCTTATGTCGGGTGAAATACGAGTACCAATCAAGGAGGATTAACCAAAGGAGGTGCGCTATGTCCCAGAACACCACCGTACCTTACACCGAGAGCGACCTGGAACAAGCTGCGTTAGAATGGTTTGAAGAACTGAACTATGAAACAGCCTATGGTCCGGCGATTGCTCCCGAGGGGCAGTCTTCGGAACGTGAAGCTTATCATGACGTCATTCTCAAGGATCGCCTGCGTGAAGCCCTGACCCGGATCAACAAGCACCTTCCTCGGGAAGCGATCGAGGAAGCAATTCGTGTCATCGAAGTCCCGCGCAGCCCGAGCTTGCTGCTCAACAATAAAGCCTTCCAGACCATGATCACGGATGGCATCGACGTTCAGTATCGAAACGCTGACGGTGACTACCCGACAGCGAAAGTGTGGTTGTTTGACTTATATCCCGACCGGATTGAAAAAAACAACGACTTTCTCGTGGTCAACCAATTCACGGTCATCGAGAATCGAGTGGACAAGCGCCCTGATCTGGTTGTGTTTGTGAATGGCATGCCAATCGCAGTCATCGAACTCAAGAGTGCATCTAACGAAGAAGTTGGCATCAGCAACGCCTTCAACCAAGTGCAAACTTACAAACGGACAATCCCGTCACTCTTTACCTACAACTCATTTATGGTCATTAGCGACGGTGTCAACGCCAGAGTTGGCACGCTGACGGCGGATGAAGAACGCTTCATGATGTGGCGCACCATTGAGGGGGAGGATGTCGCCCCTTCCTCCCTGCCGCAGTTGGAAGTGTTGATCAAAGGGATGTTTGAAAAAAGTCGGTTACTCGACATCATCAAGCATTTTCTCATGTATCAAACGGACGGCGAGCAACTCTTTAAAATCTTGGCTGGATACCACCAGTACCACGCAACCAACAAGGCCGTCCTCAACACAATTGATGCTACAACACTCGATGGAGATCGGAAAATTGGTGTCATCTGGCATACACAGGGATCAGGCAAAAGTTTCTCTATGGTCTTTTACGCCGGGAAACTCGTTCTGACACTGGACAATCCTACGATTGTCATCGTCACCGACCGCAACGATCTCGACGACCAATTGTATTCTACTTTCAGCAAATCGAAAGACTTGTTACGTCAAACACCGCAGCAGGCAAATGATCGAGCGCATCTTAGAGAACTGTTGGCGGTAGAGTCGGGCGGCATCATCTTTACGACCGTCCATAAATTCACACCAGATGAGAACGAGAACAAATATCCCGTTCTCACTGACCGAAGGAACGTCATCGTCATTGCGGACGAAGCACACCGCAGTCAATACGGCTTTCATGCGGAAGTGGTCGCAGATAAAGAAGAAGCTTCGATTAAATATGGGTACGCCAAATACATGCGTGATGCGCTTCCAAACGCCTCTTTCATTGGGTTTACGGGAACTCCGGTGGAATTGACCGATAAAAATACACCGGCTGTCTTCGGGGATTACATCGATGTGTACGATATGACTCGCGCCGTAGAGGACGGGACCACGGTCAAAATCTACTACGAGAGCCGGATCGCACGTCTTGAACTTGCTCCCCATGAACTTCCTGTTATCGACGAAGAGTATGAAGAGATCACTGAATATCAAGAATACACGCAACAAGAACGTTTGAAGTCCAAATGGGCCCGTTTAGAAGCGCTGGCAGGTGCGGAAAAACGGGTGAAATTAGTTGCCCAGGATATTGTGAATCATTACGAACAGCGGCAAGGAGCTATGTTCGGCAAAGCGATGGTCGTCGTGATGTCGAGACGAATTGCCATCGACTTGTACAAAGCAATCGTCGCATTACGGCCCGATTGGCACAGCGACGATGACAGCGAGGGCAAGATCAAGATCGTCATGACCGGCAGTTCGAGTGATCCCGAGGAATGGCAGCCGTATATTGGCACAAAACGTCGCCGTGAATATTTGGCCAAACGTATGAAAGACGTAAACGATCCTCTTCAAATTGTCATCGTCCGCGATATGTGGCTGACAGGCTTCGATGTTCCAAGCATGAACACGATGTATATCGACAAGCCGATGAAAGGTCACAATCTGATGCAGGCGATCGCACGCGTCAACCGTGTGTTTCGTGATAAGCCAGGCGGCTTGATTGTAGACTACATCGGCATCGCAGACATGTTGAAGTCTGCGCTTCAGCAGTACACAGAGAATGATCGGAAAACTGCTGGCATCGATACGGAACAAGCTGTCGATTTCATGCAGGAGAAATTGCAGCTCATTCGTGAACTTTTGCATGGCCATAACTACGTAAAATTCGCTTCGGAGAAAGCATCCGAACGGATGAAGACAATTGTCGAGACGGTTGATTATGTTCTTGGTCTAGGAGAGCAGGGAAAGCGTAATTTTCTCAATCTTACGACGGAGCTCGCCCGTGCCTATGCATTGTGTTCAACCACACTTGCAGCAGAACAAGCTAATTTAGAAATCGGGTTCTATAAAGCGGTGAAATCCGGGATCATCAAGATCATCACGACGGATAACAAGAAGAAAACTGGCAACGAATTGGATGCGCAATTGAATCAACTGATTTCGAAGTCGATTCTATCGGATCAAGTGGTGGACATCCTTGCAGAGGTAGGTCTACAGAAGCCGAATATCGCGATCTTGTCTGATGAATTTTTGGAGCATGTTCGGGGATTGAAACAAAAGAACCTTGCAGTAGAGTTGCTCAGACGTTTGTTGCAGGGCAAAGTGAAAGCCGTAGCGCGCACGAACGTCGTTCAATCGAAGAAATTCTCCAAAATGCTGGAGGAAGCGGTTCGCAAGTATAACAATCGGACTGTTGAGACCACTCAGGTCATTGAAGAATTGATTCAGTTGGCAAAAGACATGAACGAGGCCGTAAAACGCGGGGAAGACTTAGGGCTTGAAAGAGAGGAAATCGCTTTCTATGACGCGTTAGCTTCCAACGAGTCGGCCAAACAAGTGATGGGCGACGCTGTCCTCAAGCAGATTGCACATGAATTGACATCAGCGATCAAAAGCAATATCAAGGTGGATTGGACGTTAAGAGAGAATGTGCGGGCACAGATGAGGGTTACGGTAAAGCGCTTGCTCAAGAAGTACGGTTATCCGCCAGACCTTGAAAAAATGGCGATTGACCTCATCCTTCAACAGGCGGAATTGATGTGTTCCGAGGTGGTGGAGAGTTAAGCCATTGAAAAACACCACTTCTTTTCGAAGTGGTGTTTTTTGCTATTTACGACTAACCCAGCTTAGAAATAGACGGCGGCAAAGGCGGGTCGTAGACAAGTGAAGTTGGTTCGGGATTGATAGTACCTATGATAAAGCTTACTGCAACTGCCGTTACCAATAGCCCGGTAATGAGTTTTCTCATGGGCGTCACTCCTTAATAACGAGGGTGGTTAACAAGTTGTTTCGTTGACGCTCAAGCAGCAGTGCTTGCTCAAGGTCACCAAGTTGCTGATAGCAATCAACAACGATTTTCATGGCGTCTGCCTGATCTTTTATCAATCCCATTGTATCAAAGGAATTTGCCGCCTTCAAAGCATATTCAATTGAGGCAGTGTATTCTTTACGAAGAAAGAAGTAAATGGCATAAACGCGGAAACACTCGGCGCTCTCAGGAGTTTGTTCGAGTGAAAAGTTCGTCATGATCCTCACCGCATGCTCTAACGAAGAGACCGCAGTTTCAAGGTCTTTCAGTTGCAGATAGATTTCGGCAATTTTGCTGTATTCCAAAATAACGAGAGGGTAGTTCTCTTCTTCTTGAAAACGTTCGATACATGCTTGCAATTGATGGATGGCCGCAACGGGGTTGTTATGTATGGTGACTTGGGACGCAATCATATGCTGAACCAGATTCGCGTAATGCTTTAGGTTCAGCGTGACCATGATGGTACGCGCTTGTTCGAAATACTCAGCAGCCCTTTCGTATTGTTTAAGGGTCTTGGAGATAATGCCGCGTTCATAAAGAACCTTGCTTAGATGCTTCAGGTCGGAGTTTTTATGAAAGAACCCATGAGAACTTTCTAGAAAGGACACACAGTCTTTTGTGTGACCAAGAATCCGATATACAACAGCTAAGTTGAGATGAATTTTAGCCGTGAGCGGGTCTTGCCCGTCGATCCGAAGTGTGTAATCATTGGCCTTCTGATAATTATACAGAGCTGTGCGAAAGTCGCGTTTTTGGAAGTAGGCGTTACCGAGTTGATTCCTGATCCAGGCCAAAAGATATGCATCATGATGGTTGGCCATTTCTAAGGAATGTATGTAAGCGTCTAATACTCCCCACCTCCACACGAAACATAGAGCATGAGATAATCCTCCTCAGACGGAAATGAGGAGGAATTTTTTATGACTCGAAGCGAGCTTCGAGCTGTATGGGAATCTCGAATCTCTGACTGCCGCGCCAGCGGTCAAAGTGTAGCGGCGTGGTGTACAGCTCATCAGATCAATTCTCGCCAGTACTACTATTGGCTGCGCAAGCTCTCCAACACTGAGATGCCTTCACCTCGCTGGTTGGAGGTCTGCGCAGACCAACAGCCAAGTAACGAAACCGACTCCTGCTTGCAGGTCAAAATTGGCTCTGCCGTGATCGAAGTCAAGCCAGGTTTCAATCGAGACCTGTTGGCGGATGTCGTCCTTGCCTTGCAAACGATATGTTAAACGAAACCGACATAACTCGTGTCTACATAGCCAGCGGCCACACGGACCTTCGCAAGTCGATAGACGGTTTGGCCGCCTTGGTTCAGGAGAGTTTCGAACTGGATCCATTCTCCCAATGCCTGTTTGTCTTTTGCAATCGGCAACGAGACAAACTTAAAATCCTGCACTGGGAGCATAACGGCTTTTGGCTCTACTATCGCCGCTTAGAGCGAGGAACCTTCCAATGGCCGCAAAAGAAATCTGGTCCAACGATGCAGATCAGTCGAAGAGAGTTGCGGTGGCTTCTGGATGGCTTGTCGCTTCAGCAACGAAAGGCACACCCGAAACTCACCGCACAGACGGTGATTTAGTATGAAAAAATTCTTGTTCTCACTAGGAGAATGAGAGCTTCAAGGCGAAGAAAAAAGTATGAAACCTACAATAGCCATCCCAACCACCATTGAAGAACTTCAAAAACAGAACATACAACTTGGAATACAAAACGCAGAGTTGAAAGCTAAGCTCAACTGGTTGGAACAACAGTTTCGTCTCAGCCAACAGAAGCGTTTCGGTGCCTCAAGTGAGCGGACAAACGCGGATCAGTTGGAACTGTTCAACGAAGCGGAATCCGAATCCTCCACAGCCGTGCCAGAGCCGACCGCAGAAACGATTCAATACGTCCGCAAGAAGAAACGTGGACAGCGAGAAGAATTGCTTGAAAACCTGCCGGTTGAAACGGTGGAATACCGTCTCTCGGAAGACGAGCAGGTCTGCTCGTGCTGCGGTGGTCCTACCCATGAAATGAGCACGGAGGTTCGCCAAGAGCTGAAAATCATCCCGGCTCAAGTAAAAGTGTTGAAGCATGTTCGCTATGTGTATGCGTGCCGCCGTTGTGAGCGTGAGGAGATCAGCACTCCCGTGCTGACAGCTCCCATGCCGCAACCTGTATATCCTGGCAGTTTGGCTTCCCCATCCGCATTGGCTTTTATCATGAATCAAAAGTACGGGGAAGGCTTGCCCTTGTATCGTCAGGAGCAGCAACTCATGCTTCTCGGAGTAAACCTGTCGCGACAAACGATGGCCAACTGGATGATCTATGCAGCTGACCGCTGGCTGAGCCTGCTGGAGAATCGTATGCGAGAGCACATGCTGAAGCAAGACATTCTGCATGCCGATGAAACGACCCTGCAAGTACTGCGTGAACCGGGTCGGGCAGCCAAGAGCACATCGTATCTCTGGCTTTACCGTACCGGGCGCAACAGTCATCCGATCATCGTGTATGACTACCAGCCGACACGAGCAGGCGAACACCCGCGACAGTTCCTGTCCGAGTTTCACGGCTACCTGCATGTGGACGGATACGCGGGGTATAAGAAGATCCCTAACGTCACCCTGGTCGGGTGTTGGGCACATGCTCGCCGCAAGTTCGACGAGGCTCTGAAAGCATTGCCGGCCTCCAGCCGAACCGCAGCTGTAACCGCGAAAGAAGGGCTCGAGTTCTGCAATCGTCTTTTCGCGATCGAACGCGAGATGAAAGATGCCTCGCCGGAAGAACGATACACGGCCCGTTTGGAGCGTAGTCGGCCCATACTGGAGGAATTTTCGGTATGGCTACAGACTCAAAAATCCCGCGCGTTACCGAAGAGCGCACTGGGGCAGGCCATAAAGTACTGCCAGAACCAATGGGTAGCATTGGGGGCGTTTTTGCTCGATGGGCGTTTGGAGATCGACAACAACCGAAGTGAACGCGCCATCAAACCATTCGTGATTGGACGGAAAAATTGGCTGTTCGCCAATACTCCACGCGGCGCAAAGGCAAGCGCTGTGATCTATAGTCTTGTCGAGACGGCGAAGGCGAACGGGGTAAATCCGCTGGTCTACCTGACCTATCTCTTCGAGACCCTGCCCAACCTTGCGAACCCTCATGATCACCATGAGCTGGATCGCTTGCTCCCGTGGTCGGACACGCTGCCGCTCATCTGCCGAGTATTTAATAAAAAGCACGAATCGCCTTCAGTTCTTGCGTAGCTGAAGGTTATTCGTGTTTTGTTTACGATGAATATCTTTCAAGCAGTCCCCACCTTTCGGCAAACGACACAAGGTGGGGACTGTTTTACGCTTACGAATGTATGAGAGGGCGCAGGATTTCTATTGACTGATCGTAATCCTTTTGTTGATACTTGCATTCCGCCAGATGAATCTGTATGGTCAATCGATCAGAATCGGATAGATCTGGTTGGGGTTCCAATCCAGAAATCATCATTTCTGCTTCCTCTGGTTGCCCGGCTTCCAGTAGCACTTCTACGAGTTTGATTCGACTTTTCAACTCCATGTGGGACTCTTCATTCTGTATGAGTTCGTGTACCGGTATTTTAAATTGTGTCGCGATCTTGCTAAGCAGTTCAGCCGAAGGTATGGCTTTGTCCTGCTCAATCTGACTGATCCAACCAAAGGTAACGCCTACGCGGTCGGCGAGCTGTGATTGGGACATGCTTCGCAGATTACGCAGTCGTCTGATTCCTGTACCGATCGTTTCGCTTGTATTTTGATCCAGATTCAATAATCGCACGCCCCTTCTTACGCGATTGCATAATTATTATATACTAAAGAATTTCGTTAAACAACGTTCTTGATAAATTATAGTAAATGATTTCCGTTTATTAGCTAATATAAGGAATTGCTATAACGGTTCAAAGATTACTACACTTTTCTCAAAAGTCATAAAATGGGGTGGGAAAAGTGAGTTTTTCTATCGGGCAGAAAATCAGAGATCTGCGATTAAAAAAGGGTATGTCGCAAGTTGAACTGGCAAAAGGGCTTTGCACACCTTCGATGGTGTCGCAAATTGAGAGTGATCGGGCGCGGCCATCTTATAAGATCTTGGTGATGATCGCAGACCGGCTCGATGTATCGTTGGAGCATCTGTTGAAAGATGTAAAGTTGGAGCTCGAGCATACGAGCAAATACAAAATGGCGATGGGGTTCGTGCGAGCAAAGGAATATCAGTTGGCAGTCCCATTACTTATGGAACTTTTGCAAAATCCGCAACATAAGATTCCGACAGTTGATCTGCTTCTTGAACTGGCTGCATGCTATTTGGAGATCGGGGAAATTGAGGAAGCAGAGACGCATCTGAGAGAGGTGTATGAATGGGCAGTTTCTAGGCAGGATCATCACGTTCTTGTTACGGTACTCTTACAGATGGGAAAAGCGTCGAAACAGTTAAAAGATCATGCGATTGCTTTGTATCATACGAAACAGGCATGGGAAGAACTGCAGAAGATTCAACACATCGATCCTATGTTGCGGGCCAAAGTAGCAATCCAGTTGGCCGTTCTCAATGAAGAGACCGGCAAGGTTGTGGATGCAGTGAAGAATTATGAAGAAGCGCTTTCGCTGAATCAAGGGAATGAGCAGGAGCGCGGAAGGCTGTTTCTACGATTGGCAGAAGCTTGTCATGGAACCGGAAATTTCCAGAAGGCAGATGAGTACGCTGCCAAGGCGCAACTGCTGTTAGAGGAGCATGAAAACAAGGAACATCGACGAACTTGGGAGCGGCGGTTAATCTTGATGAGAATCGACAAAGTGGAAAATGCTGTTGCAGTTCAGCAACTGATGGAGATTGCGGAACAGTTTGATGCTGATCATAATCAATACCAAGCCGGTGAGACCTATGCTGGGCTTGCTCGTCTATGTTTCGAGATGGGGCAAGTAGATGAGTCTTGGTTGTATGTGAATCAAGCGAAAATGAGACTTCCAGAACTCGATCCGGCAATGGGGAGAGTACATTGTGTGTCGGCAGAATTGTATTTTTCTAAAGATGATCGTGAACAAGCTTGTCAGTACCTTCAGCAGGCGATGGGGATCTATAAGCAATCTGGAAAAATCGCTGAACTTGAAGAGGTGACATTACAAATGTGTCACGAACTGAATAAGAGCGGGGAACATGTTGAGGCATTTAAGCAGTTGGCAGAGTTCCATGTGTTTATGAAGAAGTCGTTACAACTGCGCGGAATCATCCTCTAGCTGCTTGCAGTTCGTACTGGCAGTTAAGCGATCCGCAGAGATTACGGCTTACTTTGAATCCTTTTGCGCTCACCCCGCGTCTTATTGTATAGAAATGCCCTGTTTGGGAGGTGGCTCTGTTTTGGAATTGCAGATTCAGCGCGCGCTGCAGGACGCAGGCGCGATGACCGAATTTTTGAAGGAATTGGAACCGTTTGTCTACCGGGTTTGCTATCATCTGACCGGACATCAGCATGACGCCGAGGATTTGGCGCAGGACTCGCTGATGAAGGTCTGTCGAAATCTCCACACCTATCGGGGCGATTGTGCGATCCAGAGCTGGGTGTACCGGATCATTCTCAACACGCAGCGTGACGCGGTGCGGAAGAAGAAAAACGTCACGATGGTCGAGCTGTCTGAGACGGCTTCAACCAGCGAAGGATTCGAGACCCAGGTCAATATGAAAATGCTGATCCAGAAAATGCTCGGCGAACTGACCGGCGTCGACCGCCAGATCTTTATTTTGCGGTTCGTGCAGGATTTGCCGTTAAAAGAAGTGGCTTCGCTGTTAGAGATGAAGGAAGCAACCGTCAAAACCAGGCTGTTCCGCCTGCGGGACCGGCTGAAAGGACATTTATAAACCGAACAGACTGGAGGTGAACGAGAAGATGATCCATTGCCAAGAAGTACAAGAAGCGATCTGGAGCGCCGACCTCACTCCGGAGATGATCGAGCATGTGCTGTCCTGCCCGAGCTGTCAGCAGGAACAGAAGCTGGTGCAGGGAGTCGGCATGACCCTGGACCTCGAAGAAATCCCAATGCCAAGCCGCTCGCTGCTTCCGTCCAATACGGAGATCGCCAAAGCGGTGAACGCCCACAGGTGGCGCCGGTTCTCCCGCATCGCCACAGCAGGCGTCGCAGCCGCCTGCGTGTTATTCCTCGCCGTGCAGGTGCCAGGCTACCTCAGCCAACCAAGCATGGACAAGGGCATGATGAGCATCGCAGGTGATGCGCCCGCACAACATGAAATGAGCAACGAGAATGACAGATTAAACGACACGTCCGCTTTTGACACCTCAGGGACTCAAAAACTAGATACGGCGAACAGCGCATCTCATGCGCTCAACCCCAAGATCACCGAACTGCTCAGCAAATACAGCTGGACGCCGTCCGGCGAGCCGTCCCATCAGCAGACGGTGACGATCCCGGAGACGTTCCAAGACCAGCCAGGCGTATTCCCGCTCGGTTTATACTGGGCGCAACATAACTTGTATTCCAAAGACATCGGCCACGACCTGACCCGCTATCAGGGTGAGACGGTCGTCGCGCATACGATCCAGCTCAAAGAGATGTGGGATGACGGACTGAAGATGAACACCAATGCGATCGTGCTGGAAAAAGACGGCGAAGTCGTCGGCGCGTGGCTGGAGAAAGGCAGCGAGATGGCCGCATCGCTCCGCAAGCGCGACTTTGTCGACCTCGCAGGCGCTTCCTGGGACGAATGGCTGCAAGCACAGGGCTATGTCTCCTATACGGAAGGCCCGGACGCGGAGATGAAGGACTGGACGCCGCAGCAGGTGATCTTGAAATACTTTGAAGCGATCCAAAACGGCGGGTACGCGACCGCTTACAACCTGTACTCGAAAGCCTACCAGAGCACGTACTGGCACTACGAGACGGGGCAGACCTTGATCGCCAAAGACTGGAGCACCGGCGGCCTGAGCCCGCAGAACATGTCGTTCGCCAAAGTGATCGACCTGCAGGCGGTGAAAACGCCCGACGTCTGGGCGCCGTCCGAGTCATATCGCGGCTCCCGACTGGGACGCCAACTGGTCGGTGAGCAGCAATATCAAGTCACGGTCGATGTGAAATATAAAACGCAGACCGAACAGACGGACGGGATCAACGCCCTGTACATCGGTGTCGTCAAAGAAAGCAAGGAAGCGCCGTGGAAGATCCAATGGATCGACAGCAGCGTCCATTAAGAGCAAGCAACGCAAAAGCCTCTTTTCCTGCGCGGGAAAAGAGGCTTTTTATGCGGTCAGATGATAGCAGAAAACGCTGAGCATCGAAATGTGAATGCGCTCATAGCGCGCCCTTGCTAATTTCTGTATACTAGATTCAGATACTCAAAGGGGGTTCCACATTTCATGAAAATTGATTTGCAATATGTAGTGGATTTCTTGGTCAGCTTGGTCAACATCCCGAGCCCCTCCGGCAATACGGAGCAAGTGATTCAATTCATCGAAGCAGAGTGTGCGCGCCTCGGCGTGGAAAACAAGCGCAACAACAAGGGCGGCCTGATCCTGTCCGTTCCGGGCCAAAACACCGATGTGCACCGCGTTTTGACCGCACACGTGGACACGCTTGGCGCGATGGTCAAAGAGATCAAAGGCAACGGCCGGCTCAAGCTCACCTTGATCGGCGGCTTTGCGTTTAACGCGATCGAAGGCGAATACTGCACCGTGGAAACGGCTGACGGCAAGTTCATCACCGGCACGATCCAGTCGACCCATGCGTCCGTCCACGTCCACAAGGACACCCGCACGCATGAGCGCAACGCCGACACGATGGAAGTCCGCCTTGACGCTGTGGTGAAAAACGCGGACGATGTGCGCGAACTGGGCATCGAAGTCGGCGACTTCGTTTCCTTCAACCCGCGCTGCGAAGTGACCGACACCGGATTTATCAAAACTCGTCACCTCGATGACAAAGCATCGGTGGCCTGCATGTTTGGCGCGCTGAAATCGGTGCTGGAGAGCGGCGAGCAATTGCCGTACACCACTCATTTCCTGATCTCCAACAACGAAGAGATCGGCTACGGCGCGAACTCGAACATCCCGCCGCAAACGGTGGAGTTCCTGGCGATCGACATGGGTGCGATCGGCGACGGCCAGACCACCGACGAATACTGCGTTTCGATCTGCGCGAAAGACTCCTCCGGCCCGTACCACTATGGCATGCGCAAACACCTCGTGGAGCTGGCGAAAGTCAACGGCCTGAACTACGCGGTCGACATCTACCCGTTCTACGGTTCCGATGCGTCGGCAGCGATGAGCGCAGGCGTCGACGTCAAACACGGTCTGATCGGCCCGGGCATCGACGCGTCGCACTCGATGGAGCGCACGCACAAGACTTCTTTTGAAAACTCGGTCAAACTGATCGTTGCCTACCTGCAAAGCGATCTGGTAAAGTAGGAGCGTAAATATTCTGCATTTCACACACGGGAGGTCATCGCCTCCCGTGTTTTTTATCGAGAGGGGTATAGGGAACGATGAATCAGCCGAGCATCACGTACAGTCAAGGCATCGCGTTGTATATGGGGGCGGTGCTGGGCTCCGGCATCCTGATCCTGCCCGGCTACACGGCGGTGGCAGCCGGGCCGGCCGCTTTGATCTCCTGGATTTTTCTGTCCCTGCTGAGCATTCCGCTCGCCTATTCTTTTGCGCGGCTGGCCTTGCGCTACAAGGATGTCGGCGGGATTTTTACGATCGTCAAAAATGCGTTTGGGCATACGGCCGGAGCGCTGGTCGGCTGGTACTTTTTTGTCTGGTCGGCGGTGGGGGAGTCGGTGGTCTGCGTGACCGGGGCGAGCTACATCGGGGCGGCGTTTGGCTGGGAGCGCGATGCGGTCTGGCTGACGGCGTTTCTGTTTTTGTCGGTGACGGTGGGGATCAACCTGTTGGGGAGGGCGTGTCGCTTTTGCTTAGCGGGCTGGTTCTGCTGATGCTGGTGGCGACGGTGATCTTCTCGCTGCCGCATGTGGAAGCGGAGGCGTTTACGCCGTTTGCGCCGCAGGGTTGGACAGCCGTCGGGACGGCGGGCGTCTTGATCTTCTGGGCCTTTTTCGGCTGGGAGTCGATCACGCACCTCGTGCCGGAATTTAAACATCCGGAGCGGGACGTGATGCGCAGCACGTGGATGAGCGTGCTCTTGGTCGGGCTGGTCTACATCTCGCTGGCGTTTGTGACGATCGGCACAGGGATGTACGGCGGAGCGAGCAACGATGCGCCTTTGGCCTTGTTGATGCAGCAAGCGCTGGGAGTCGGGGCGGGGATCGCCACGGCGGTGGTCGCCTGCATCGTCTGTGTTGGCACGATGAACGTGTTTTTTGCCTCTTCATCGCGGATGGGTTATGCGTTGGCGCGCGACGGCGTGCTGCCGTCCTTCCTGCAGGCGACGAGCAAACGCGGGGTGCCGCACCGCTCGCTCTTGCTCCTGTATGGGACGAATGCGGTGACGATGGGCGTGTGTTATCTCTTTGCAGTCTCGATGGACCAAGTGATGCTGGTGCCGGTGACCTTGGGCATTCTCGTCTACATCATCGCCACGCTGGCTTGTGTGAAGCTGCTCTGGGATGACAAGATCGGGCGCTTCAGCTCGATCCTCTCCGCTTTGTTCTGTCTTGCCGTAGCGCCTTTTGCCGAAGGGTTCCTGTTCGTGCCGGTCGTGGTGACGGCGGCGTGCCTGCTGTATTTGCGGCTGAAAAAGGGCAAAGTAAACAAGGAAATCTCAGCCTCCTAAAGAAGAGGGGATTCACTTGTTGGAGAAATGGATTTTGTACGGGTCAGAGATCGGCACCATCCTCGCGCTTTTGTTGTTTGTGCCGAAACGGAGGCTGCGCGAGGCGATAGTGCTGTTTATGTTCCCACAGTTGATCACATGGGCGACCGGGCTGTTCGTCGTCGAGTTGAGACTGATCGAGTATCCGTACCGTTCGCTTCCCAATGTCACGCGCTCCAGTCTCGACTTTGAGTTTTTTGTTTATCCGGCGCTGATCGTCCTGTTCAATCTGTATTACCCGGAGCGAGGCGCCAAGGAAAAACGGTTTTGGCTGTATGCCGGAGTGGCAGGGGCGATCACGTTTTATGAAGTGCTGCTGGAAAAATACACCGACCTGATTGCGTATCACGGATGGGCGTGGTACTGGTCGTTCGTGACCGTGTGGGTCACGTTATACATCAGTCGCCGGTATTTTGTCTGGTTTCGCAAATCATTGGCAGGCGGGTGAGCGGCATGCGAGAAGACACTTGGGTCTTGATTCTTTTTTGGCTGATCATCCCGCTTGTTTTGTATCTGCTGGTTCCAAGCAGGAAAGTAAAGCATGCCCATATCCTGTTTTGGTTTGCGCAGTTCATCATGTGGGACATGGATATTATTGACGTACAGTTTAACTTGATACAGTTCCCGTACCGGATATTTGAATACGCCTCGAAAACGAGCTTTACCTTGCACTATCTGGTCTTTCCGTCGATCTGCGTGATTTTTACGCTGTATCGGCCGGAGCGGCGTTCTTGGGTGGTGCGGGCAGGTTATGACCTGCTCTGGACGGCGGGTATCACTGCATTTTTGTTTGCGCTGGATGCCTTCACCCAATTGATGCATCTCGTCCAGCGCAGCGTCCTGTTTCGCTTGTTTGTCGTGTATCTGTTGCTGGGGCTCACACGCCTTTTTTACGTCTGGTATCGAAAAGGATTCCGATCAGCGGAAGACGGGACAGAGTCTGCGGCGTGATCTCTTGGGCGTACATCAAGATCCACCCGCAGAGCAGCATCGCTCCTGCACCCCAGGCGAGGGGCAGGGCGGTGAAGGAAAAGGGCTTCGGCGCATGCAAAGCGATCAAGAGCAGCGCGGCGGCGGCCAAGGCGGCTTGGACGGAGCGGTACAAGGTGCGCCACGGCACGGTCAGCGTCGTGTACTGCCGGAGCATCCAGAGCAGCGACCCGGTCTGCACCAGCGCAGACGCCGCAAACGCCAAGGCAAAGCCGCTGCGTCCTGCCTGCCAGAGCCCAAACGCGGCACAGATCATCCCCAGCCGCACCGCATCGCCGAGCAGTCCGGCATAGAGCAGCGCCCGGCTCCGGCCTTGCGCCTGCAAGAGCGAGGACAGGGGCGCCTGCAAATACAACGGCAAGGCCGCCGGAGCGAGCAGCAAGAGCATCATCGCCGCTTCGGGAGCGTGAAACCACCCGGCCAGCGTCGGGGCGAGCACCAGCGCCGCTCCGGTCGCCGGGACAGCGATCATCATCACCGCGCCGATGATCCGCCGCAGATGCACGGCAAACGCCCGTCCGCCGCTTGCTGCCCGCTCGGCCGACGCGAGAGGCAGGTGCGCCGTGGCGATGCCGTCGGTCAGCACCATCGGGGCGCAAAGCAGGGGCAAGGCGATCGTCGCGTACTCGGCAATCAGTTGCGAGGCCGCCGCTTCGCCATGCGACCTTGAGAGCAGCTCATGCGCCAAAGGCAGCTCCAGCGCATAGCCGAGGCTGGCCAGCAGCGATTGGCCGGTCGGGGCAAACGACATCCGCAGCACGCTGAACAGGCTGCCCGGCGTTTTGTCGCGCACGACTCCGCGTTTTTTGACTTCGAGCCACAGCACCGTCCCCAGAAACAGCCCGGCCACCGCTTCCCCGGCCGTCAGCGTCAAAATCCCCACTTCAGCCGCCTGCGCATGTTCCACAGATAGATAAGGAAGCAGAAAAATCAGCGCCGCCAGCCGGACGCCCACTTCGACGAGTTGGGCAAAGGCGGGCGAATAGGTGCTGCCAAGCCCCAGCAGCATGCCGCGCAGGCTGCCTGTCACACACATCAAGAGCAAAAGCGGCACGGCCGTTTCCAGCAGCCGCGCAAACTCGCTTTTTTCGATTCCGTCCTGTACAGCCAGCGCTGACAACAGGCCGATCATCAGCAGGGCAAACCCGGCCGCGCACCCCGTTCCCCGCCAGGCGGCGCGAAGCAGCGACCGTGGCACCGGGCGGCCCGCTTCCAGCACGGCCGACGCAAACAGCCGGGTCAGCGCTTGGGGCAGCCCGATCGAGCCGAGGGTCGTCGCCACGCCGATCAAAGGGAGCAGGATGCGAAACTCCGCGCTTTCCGCCAGCCCCAGCTCCGCCACAAAACGTGCCAAAAACAAAAGCCCCAGCAGCCGCGACACCAGCTCTGACAGGCTCAAAATGCTCGATTCCCGCACCGGAAAAGGCTGAACCACAACCTACACCTCCATGTCCTCTTCAGGGTATGAAGGCGGGCGTTTAAACATGTCCTCCATAGCGCACAGTATCTGGTGTGAGGTGAGAGAACATGGTCAAAGTCTACAACAAAGAAACGGGCGCCTTGATCTGGAACGGCGCAGACGATCAGGTGCCGGCGGCCGTCGGGATCGGCGACGAGATCTCTTTTGTGGAAGATACGTACGTCATTGAGGAGATCAAGCCGGACGGCGGCGACATGGCGCTGTTTGTCCGCCATCTGCAGAGTTGATGACCGCCCCCTTTATGGTAAAGTAAAGAAAAAGGGGGAATCGTGATGGGAATCAAATACGAAAATATGCCGCCGGAGATGCTGGAACAGTTTCGCAATGACATGCGGACATTGCCTTATGAACAGTTCCTGGAGTGGTCGGCGACGGAACGCCAGCAGGTGGTAGCGCTGATGATCGCTGATTTTGAATCGTTTATGACGCCCGATGAGCGGATGGACCTGCGCGAGGCGTACTTGTCGACGCTCAAAGATGCTGACCGCCAGCGCGCGATGTACGAGCAGTATCAGGCGGCGCTGACACGGCGTTTGCATTAAAAGAGAGGTCAAGCGGAGGGAATCCGGTTGACCTCTTTTTGTGTTGGGTTATTGCGCTTTCAACTGAGCGAACAGTTTTTGGATATTGCCGGGGAACATGCTGTAGAAATCCCAATCTTCGTAAGCGGACGGGATGTTCAGGTCGGCGAGGCCTGCTTCGGTGCCGTCGTTTTGGATGTGGGTTTCGACGAGCTGATGCAGGTCGAGCAGATATTGTTTGTTGGCGCGGACGTCTTCGATCGTGCCAAGCGGGCCGTGGCCGGGGACGAACCGGTCCGCGTCGAACTGTTCGATCTGTTCGAGGACCTCGATCCACTCGCGCTCGTTGGCGTTCCAGAAGGCGAGATGGGTGCGGACGAACAGCAGGTCGCCCATGAAAATGATCTTGTCCTGCGGCAGGTAGACAAAAATGTCGCTGGGGGAGTGGCCGCCGCCCAAGGTGATCAGCTCCGCGCTGCGGCGGGAACCGTGCAGGGTCATTTTGTTTTCAAAGGTGACGTTTGGCACGGTGATCTTCAATGTGTCAAACGTGGAAGCGATTTCGTGGAACTGGGTGAGCTCGGCGGCGAACGCTTGCTTTTGCGCGTCGTCGGTTGCGTTGTCGAATTGGTCCTGCAGAGCCTGCAGTTGGGCGGGTGCCTGCTCTTTGATCGCGGCGATGCGGGCCGGGAGATGCTCGGCCATGAGATTTTTGGTGATCTCGGTGGCGATGATCGAGACATCAGCGTACACTTGGTTGCCGCGCACGTGGTCGCCGTGCCAGTGGGTGTTGACCATGTGGCGCACGGGGTTGCCGGTGATCGCTTCGGCCAGCGTGCGCAGTTCGAGCGCCGCTTGCGGGGTGAGGAAGGCGTCGATGACGAGCACCGACTCGCCGAGATCGATAAAGCCGCCGTTGGAGAACGCGCCCATATGCTCTTTGACAATGGCCGCGTATACGCCGTCGGCGAGCTGCTGCAAGGTGAAGTGTTTGGCAGCAGGAAGGGTATTGGTTGTGGTCGTTGTGGTCATGAGGAAGGTCACACTCCCGTTTTTCTATAATTGTACAGCAAAAAAAAGACTGGCATGGGAGTGATTGCCAGTCTTTTTGGTGATTTTTATGAATTTTCGCTTTCGGTGCCTTGGTTGCTGTACATCGGGTTGTGCCCCGAGAAGCTCTGGCCGCCGCCCATGCTCATCGTGCCGTGCTGGTTGGTATTCATGGTCAGCCCGGCCGTTGCGGAGTTGTTTTGCGAGCGGTTGGTTTGGTTTTGGGATTGTCTTTGGGCTTGGTTTTGGTGTTGGTTCTGGTTTTGGTTCTGCATGCCGGTGGTGTTCGTGCCTGCGCTGCCGGACATGGTGTTGGTGACCGACGCCCCGTTGTCGGTGGAGATGCCATGGTACATGGAGGCGTTGGACTTGTTGTTGAAGGTGCTGTTGTTCAGGGACGGGCTGTTGCTCATCGAGTTCGCCTCAAAACCGCCAAACACGCTGTTGTTGTTCGTTTGAGAGGCACTGTTGTTTTGGCCGGAGCTGCCCGACATGGAGGTGTTGCCCATGGAGGTGTTGCCCATGGACGTGTTGCCCGTGGAGGTGTTGCTCATGGACGTGTTGTTCATGGTGTTGCCCATGGACGTGTTGCCTGTGGAGGCGTTGCTCATGGATGTGTTGTTCATTGACGTGTTGCCCGTGGACGTGTTGCTCATATTGGAACCGCCCATGGAAGCGGAGCCTTGGGAACCTGTGCCCATGGAAAGCTGGGAGGAGGTTCCGGTGGTGCCGCCGGTGGTCGACTGGCTGTTCAGCATGTTGGAGCCGTCGGTGCTCGACGTGGTGCGGGATTGCTCCCAGCCCGGGGACTGCGTTTTATGGAGATGCGTGGTGTCGGTGGAAATCGGTCCTGCCGACGCCATTTGGTTTTGGTTTTGATTCTGGTTTGGATTTTGGTTCATCGAGAAGGACATCCGCTGGGACTGCACGCCTTGCGAACCTGTCGTCATATTGCCGCCGCCGATCATGCCTTGGTTTTGCAACTGGCTGGAGATCGTGCGAATATGGTTGTTCATCTCAGAACAAACGTTTGCAATCTCATGCAGCAAACGGCCCGCCTGATGTTCCTGGTAAGCCGCTTGGTAGTACGTGCGGTGCGTGTTTTGATCGGCGCTGTTCTGCATTTGCTGGTATTGATTCATGTTCTGTTGCGCCAACTGCTGGGCCAATTGCGACAGTTGGCTGACTTCCTGCTGCAGATCCTGCACTTGGCCGGCCATGCGTTCGATACTTTGTTGCATTTCTCTTCCTCCTTCGTGCTGGAACAACCTCTTCTGTGTCTATCTTGCACCTCGGCAAGGAAGAAATATGCACAGATTTATAAAAAAGGGCAGAAAAGGACATTGTAATGAGGGAATGAACATTTGCAGGAGGAGATTCCATCATGCCACATAACAGACGTCACATGCAGCAACTGGAAACTGAGATCACGCGCGTGCAGATCGAACTGCGCCAAGTCCGTCAAATGATCGGTTCGCTGATCCGCACCGAAGAGCAAACGATGCAAATGCTTTCGCACCAGCCCGGCATGCAAAGCCAAGGCCAGAGCCAGCAGCACCAAGCTCAAGGCCAAGGCATGCAAAGCGGCGGCCAGAACCAGTACTACAGCAACCAAGGCTCCACCTACGGCGGCGCCCTCGACCCGAGCAGCTTCAATAACAGCCAAGGCGGCGGCTACAGCAGCGGCCAAGGCCAGTACGGCACCAGCCACGGCCACTACGGCGGCACCAACCAAAGCCAAAGCTCGTACGGCATGAACCAAGCGTCCCAACAAGGCCAGTACAACAGCACTGGGCAAGGAGCTCAAGGCTCAAACAAGCAAGGCATGTACAACAGCACCAGCACCCAAGGGACTCAAGGCTCTAACCAGCAAGGTCATTACAACAGCAGCACCAGCCAAGGTGCTCAAGGCTCCACCCAGCAAGGCATGTACAGCTCGAACCAAGGCAGCACCTATGGCGGCGCCCTCGACCCGAGCACGTTTAGCAGCGCTGGTCAAAGCTCGCAGCGCTCCGGTCAAATGGGCATGTCCAACCGCACCGGCCAAGGCATGCAAGGCTCCGGCCAGCAGGGCATGTACAGCAGCCAGCAAGGTCAAGGCATGCAGCAGTCCAACATGCCGGTTCCGCCGCAGCTCATGAATGAAGAGCGCCGTGCGATGGAGCAGTACAACGAGATGCAGAGCCTTGCCGATCGCATGAACCAACAAGTGCAGGGCATCGCACAGGCGTACAACATGGACAGCTACAATCCGAACAACCAAAGCGCCCGGCAGATGAACCCTCCGTACAACGACCCGATGCAGCGCCAGCAGTAGGCGCCGCACACCATCAGCCTGCGGACCTCATTCGCAGGCTTTTTATGGCTTATAGTTGAAAAGTCGGACACGGTGGGATATAGTAAATTTTAGATTTTACACCTTTGGAGGGTATACATATGTCTACAAAACCGACAAAAACGCTCGATCCGGTGCCGAACCCGCACCCGGAGCGTGAATATGAAGTCGAAATCCGCTGCCCGGAATTCACTGCGCTCTGCCCGAAGACCGGCCAGCCGGATTTCGCGACCATCACCGTCCGCTATGTCCCGGGTCCGCACATCATCGAGCTGAAATCGCTCAAGCTGTACCTTTGGGCGTTCCGCGACGAAGGCCACTTCCACGAAGACGTGACCAACATCATCTTGAACGACCTCGTCGCATCGCTTCAACCGCGCTGGATGCAAGTCGAAGGCGAATTTAACGTTCGCGGCGGCATCTACACCAACGTGAAAGTCGAGCACAACCCGGAATACAAGCGCAGCCGCGCCTAAACGTAAACAGCAAAAGAAGCCGTGGAATCTTTACATTCCCGGCTTCTTTTTTATTTTCCGCTGCCCCAATTCCAAAACTTATGAGTAATGGAAGTATTGAAAGTCTTCATAAGGTTGAGACTATTAGTCAATATATTGACTTTGTTGCTTCATCTCCTTTATCATTACCAGTATGGCAACTCGGAATACCTTCGAAGCGATCTGAGATGATTTTTTTAACTATAGAGACTGGGGGAACACAATATGCAAAAGAAGTGGTTTGGCATTGGTATGGCTGCTGTCATGATGGGCTCCGTGCTCGTAGGCTGCGGCGATGACGCTGCGACCGGCAAAGGCGCGGACGAGCAAGTATTGAACCTGTACATCGGCGATGACCTCCCGAACATGGACGTTTCCAAAGCGACCGACACCTACTCCTTCCTGATGATGGCGAACACCATGGAAGGCCTGGTGCGCCTCGACGAAACCGGCACCGCACAGCCGGGCCTGGCAGAATCCTGGGAGATCTCCCCGGACAGCAAGACCTACACCTTCAAGCTGCGTGACGCGAAATGGGCAAACGGCGATGCGGTAACCGCAACCGACTTCGTTTACTCCTGGAAGCGCACCTTGAACCCGGACACCGGTTCTCAGTACTCCTTCATGCTGTACTGGGTAAAAGGCGCAACCGAATACAACCAGGGCAAAGGCTCCGAAGCAGAAGTTGGCGTGAAAGCGCTCGACGACAAGACCCTGCAAGTGACCTTGAACAACCCGACTCCGTTCTTCCTGAACCAGATGTCCTTCCCGATCTTCTTCGCGCAAAACCAGAAGTTTGTCGAAGAAAAAGGCGACAAATACGGCACCTCCTTCGACACCATCTTGTCGAACGGTCCGTTCAAGATGACCGCTTGGGAGCATGACACTTCCGTCACGCTCGAAAAGAACGCTGACTACTGGGATGCGACCAACGTTGCGCTCGACAGCGTCAACTACCAGGTGATCAAGGATTCCACCGCAGCTGTAAACATGTACGAAGCAGGCCAGATCGACCGCGTCGGCCTCGTGCGTGACCATGTAGACCGTTACAAGGACACTCCGGAATACTCCCTGAAGCCGGAACTGACCAACGGCTACATCATCTTCAACCCGGCGATCAAAGGCCTCGACAACGCGAAGATCCGCACCGCGATGACTTGGGCGATCGACCGCGATATGTACGCTGACATCGTGTACCACAACGGTACCGTTGGCGCGACCGGTTTCGTTCCGAACGGCACGTCCGACTCGGCAGGCGGCGACTTCCGCAAAGCGGCTGGCGACACCTTGTCCAAGAAGACCGATGCAGAAGTGAAGGCGATGATGGAAGAAGGCTTGAAAGAAGCCGGCATCCAGGCAGCCGACCTGAAACTCAAACTGCTCGTTGACGACTCCGACGTTGCGAAAAAATCGTCCGAGCTGCTCCAAGAGCAATGGCGTTCCAAGCTTGGCATCACCGTAGACGTTGAATCGGTGCCGTTCAAGCTGCGTCTGGACAAAGAAAAGAACATGCAATACCAGATCGGCCTCTCCCTGTGGGGCGCTGACTACAACGACCCGATGACCTTCCTTGACCTGTTCCTCGCTGACGGCGAGTTCAACAAAGTCAAGTACAACAACCCGAAGTATGACGAGCTGATCAACAAGGCAAAAGCTGAAGCGGACACCAAGAAACGCGCTCAGTACCTCGTCGAAGCTGAGAAGCAACTGATGAAGGACATGCCGATCGGTCCGGTCTTCTTCCGCGGCAAAGCGTTCGCAACCAAAGAATACGTGAAAGGTCTCGTCACCCTGCCGTACGGCATCGACTACGACCTGAAGAACGTCAAGATCGAAGGCAAGAACTAATCATCACCACTCGACAGGAGCCGGCGCCGGCTCCTGTTTTTTTGTAGAAATCGTGCGAATGAAGGCGAATGAGAGTGCAAGAGTTGCCTAATCGGGCATAATCGCGGGAAATAACTTGTCTATGTATTTCAAATAATCAGATAATTGGTTTACAATAAGTTCAACAACAACCCGCTCCCAAACACAAGCGGGTCGAGGAAAGGGGGATTCACCGAAACGAACGAGAGATTCCGAGCAAGCGTTCTGCACGTAAACCACGACCCGAAAGGAGCGCGATACAGGAAGATGACAACCATAGGGGCTCAGGTGATCTTTTCGTAAAGGAGCGTGACAGCGAAGAGGCATTCTTCTATCGGATTAACGTTCAGTTTTGGTTCAACCACATGGAACATCCACATTAAAAGGCACCAACCGTCCGCAAGAGGAGGTTGGTGCCTTTTTGTCGTTCCGTAGATCAGTTAGATCATCTTGAGGTAGGTGAGCAGGTTGTAGAGCATCTCAGCGCTCTCTGCACGGGTCGCAGAGCGGCGCGGCTCGACGTAGTTGGTGTTCTTGTCGAGGATGCCGGTGGAGATCGCCAGCGCGACGTCTTCACGGGCCCAGGAGGAGATGCTGCTGCGGTCTTCCACCTGACCTAAGATGCGGGTCGTATCGACAAACGGCCGCTGTTCCACATAGCTTAAGCAGCGCACCATCAGCGACGCGATCTCCTCGCGGGTGATCGGGTCGTGCGGCGCGAACGTCCGCGCGTCATGGCCGCTGATCAGACCTAAGGTCGAGAAGATCGCCACCGGCCGCGTATACCATTCGTTGGCCGGCACGTCGCGGAAGGTGTTGGTGCCGGACTTGTCGGCGAAACCGAGCGACAACATCATCAGCGTGGCAAACTCGGCGCGCGTGATGTTGCCTTGCGGGGCGAACGAGGTCTCCGTCCGCCCGTTGATGATATGGCGGTTGGAGAGCTCCTCGACTTTCTCTCTTTGCGAAGTGAACTGCAGGTCGGAGAACGAGCGCGCGTCTTGAATCGGCACAAACTTGCCGGTCCCGGTGCGCTTGATCACCAGTTTGCCGTGTCCGACCGAGTCGCGAAACAGCTTGGAGGGCACCGGCGTCAGGTTCTCCAGCTGCGCGTGGTGCAGCAGCGCCGAAGCCGTTTGGCCGCCTGCCAGCCTGGCGCCGGTCAGGTCGATCGACATCTGCGCAAAGCGGTTGCCGAAATCGAGCAGTTGAATGGAGGAGTTGTCCAAAACGGCACGGGCGATAAACGTGACCGGCGTCACCAGCGGGTCGGGCATCTTTTGTTTGCGCAGCTGTGTCCGGATGATCCCGAGATCAGGCTCTTGGAACCCGGCGATCATAAAAGAGAGCCCGCCGCGCTGGCTGTCCAGCACTTGTTTCATCAGAACAGGGTTGACCGCATCCAAAGGCAGGTCGTAACTGCCTTTTTCGGCTGCGATCAGCAGGTGTGCATCGCTGCCCATTCTCTCGATCAGCGCAGCGATGACCGAACGGGGCACGGTCACTTCTGCCACCGTCTCATCTGTCGGCACGGAGATCGTCAGGTAGTTGGTGCCCGACTCGGCATTGCGCACCGCAGACAGCGCTTTGCTTTCATTCAATTTGACGGAGACCGAGCCGCTGATGCGAGTCATTTCCAGCCCGGTGGCGGTGTCGTAGATCACCGCTTGCTTCTGTCCGCCGTTCAGCTCGCCGGTAAAGCGGTACGGCCCCATGTCGATCGGCGAGATCACGCCGTCTCCGGTGTACTTGGAGTAGTTGAACGTGGAGCTTTTCTGCTCGCCTTGGACGCTGATGGTCGCGCGCAGCATGCCGCTGTCGAGGTCCTGCGGCAGGGTCAGGTCAAATCGGTATGTGCCGTGCTCATCGGTCGTCGTCTGGTCGTAATACAAGGTGTCGCCGTTAAATGACTCCACCGTCAGCAGCACCGGAGTGCCGCTAAGCGTCACCCCTTGGCTGAGATACAACCCTTCCACCGTCAGGCCGGAGCCGTACGTCTTGACGGCGATCGTCGTATCGGCCGATGCGGTCGGGGTCAGCGGAAGCGGGCCAAGCAGGAGGCCCGCTGCCAAACAGCCGGTCAGGGCTAAACGTTTCCAGTTCATCGCGAGTCCTCCTTGATTAGAGATTGAGCGTTCGGTAAAGTGTAATCGGTTCGGCAAGCGGCGTATAGGTGTACGGATCGACCACAAACGCCTGGATCGACAGCGAGGTCATCGGACCTTCTGCATAGACGGAGTTCACGCCGCCCAGGTCGAGCTTGAAGGTCACCGTCTCATACGCGCTGAACGTGTCTTCCAGCTCGCGGATCTCGACTAATCTGCCGTTTTTACGAATCTGGATGAGCACTTTGCCGGGGCGCACGTTGCCGTCGTGGTTCTTGATCTGCACTTCCGCTTTGTGCAGGCCGGTGCGGGTGGTGGACGGTGTGTAGACCACTTTGCCGCTGAACGGATGCACGGTGAAGCCGATCGGCAGCGATGTTCCGTCGCTCGTCTTCACCACCACTTTGTGTACGCCGGGCATCAGGCCGCTTGGCATCGTAAAGCTCAGCTGTTCCGAGGAGATCGAGAACGGCGTTACTTCGCGGGTGCCGTCGATGATGACTTGGGCGCCCGTTTTGAAACCGGTGCCGGTCACTTTGACGGTAAATGCGCTGTAGCCGTAGGAGGCAGCTCCCTGATCGAGCGCAACCGCCTGCACGGACGGTGCGCTGCCGGACGTCACTCTGATCCACGAGAGGAATTCACCGTCGTCCTTGGTCGTGACGGCCAGCTTGTACAGGCCGGGCTGCAGGGAACGGCGCAGCGTCACATCGTAGCGGGTCGACGAGTAGGTGTCCTGATCGGTGATCGCTTCGGAGATGTCGGTGCCGCCTGAAGTGTACAGCTTGGCATGGATCTCAGTGTCGGTGTACGGCAACCGCGTGTTCACGCCGGTCAGGGTGATGCGCTGGGTGCCCGTTGCGCTGTACGAGATCTGCGACGGGTTGGCGGTCAGCTGCGAACGGTTGGGACGATACCCGACGCTGCCGTTGTCGAGCAGAAGAGGTGCGGAAGCGACCCCTTCGAGCAGCGTGGTCAGGCGGACTTTATATGATTCGGTGTCGCTCAGGCCGGAGAACACGGCGCGCTCTGTGCCTGGCTGCACGATCAGCGGATCGCTCCACACGCTTGTGCCGCGCGCCTGGACTTCGACTTGTATACCGGACGGCGTCATGCCGGTCGGGTCCACCCAGGTGACGATCAGCTGGCCGTCGCGCTCGGTGACATTGCCGTTGGTCACTTTCGTCACCGGCTGCAGGCCGATGCCGGTCGTGCCGCCGAGGTAGAGGCCGGCCGACTCTTTGTTGGCGCTGTTCACCGTCACGATGCGCACCTGATAAAACGAGTTGGCATCGAGACCGTCAAACGTCACTTCATTGGTGCCTTTCGAGGCCGTCCTGCTGGTCGTATAGCTGGAACTGCTGCTTTTCTTCAGCGAGATCACCGCACGGCTGTAATCGGCAGCCAGCGGGTCCTGGAAGCGAACGGTCAGCTTGTTGGTCTCCGGGATCAACAGCGCGTTGTTCACTTCGTTTTGGCCGGAGCCGGTCGAGGTCGGGATGGTGTAGCCCGGACCGTTGTTGTTTAAGTTGACCCCTTGTGACTCGTTGCCGTAGATGTCGACGGTGGTGATGCGCAGCGTGTATGTCGCACCGGGCAGCAGGTCGCGGATCGTCGTGCCGCTTGCGCCGCGCGACACGTCAAAGCGTTTCACATCGGATGTTCCGGAGCGTTGTGCATAGATCGTCACTTTGTCCAAATCGGCGTCGGCCGGCTCGAAGTAGGTGATGCTGATCCCGCCGCCGATGACGCTGGCGCCGGCATTGGTCACTTCGCGCGGCGGATAGCGGTCACCGCCGGACAGGTTGTAGCCGTAACCGGAGTTGTCGTAGATCACCCCGTAGGTTTGGGTGTTTTTGACCGTATCGACGACCACCAGCTTGAAAAAGTAGTCCTTGTCTTCCGAGAGGTTCAGCACTTCATAGCGCTGTGTGCGCTTGTCCACCCGGCCGGCCAGACGCCAGGACGGGGAGATGGAGCGCTCCGCCGTATAGATCTCCACATGCGTGCCGTCGGTGGAAGCGGGGTTCCACGTAATCTGCATGCTCTTCGTGCTGTACGGCTGAATCCGCACATCGCCGAGCTCGACCGGGAAGTTGCCGCCCGATTTGCCGGCTGCAAAATAGCCGTAGCCGTTATTGGTCATCAGGTGGAAATCTTTCTCCACGCCGTGGCTGTCGAAGAGGCGGAACTGCAGGTCAAACGTGCCGCGCGGCAAGTCGCGCAGCAGGGCGGAACGGGTGCCCTTGTTGCTCAGCGCCGTCTCGCGGAAATCGGTCGTCCCGGTCGGCGCGTAATAGATTTTGAACAGATTGAAGTTGATCGCATCGCCGTTTTCCGGCCATTGCAGCTTCAGTCCGCCTTCCGGTTCCTGGGAGACGGTCACATTCCGCAGGTCGGACAGCGAATACGTATCAGTAGTGCGAGTTGTGATCGCACCGCCCGATTCATTGCCGAAGCTGTCGACCGAAACGACTTTGAACGTATAGTCGATATTGCCGACCAGCCCGTTTAGTCGCAGCTGCCCGACGCCTTTTTCCACGCGCCCGACGGAGATCCAGTCGGTGAGCGAGGATTTGAGATAGACATTCACATGATGAAAATCGGTATTGGCTGCATCGAGCGGGTCCTGCCAGGTAAGCAAAGCTTCCGTCTTGGACTGCACCGACGCATTCAGCCCGGTGACGTTGGACGGCGCGGTGGTGTCAAACGTGTACCCGTAGCCGTTGTTGGTCGCCGTCTGTTGCGAGAAGTTGCCGAGGATGTCCGATTTCGTAAAGCGGAAATCATAGCGCTTCGATGTGTTCATTTGGTTCAACTGGCCATGCTCGACCCCTTTGGCGACGACAAAGCCGTCCGTCCAGCGGGTGGTGCCGTGTTCCGCATATTCTACGGTGATCAGGCTCAAGTCGGCATCGAGCGGGTCGCTCCAGCTCAAGTCAAACCCGTTGGGAATCGAGCGGACGACCAGGCCGGTCAGCTCGCCGGGCGGCGTGCTGTCGGTGGCCAGATAACCGGCGCCGCCGTTGGTGAACTCTGTGCCTGGCGTGGACGAGCCGTCCACTTTGCGGCCAAACAGCTTGATGCGGTATTTCTTGTTATGTTCCAAGTCCCGCAGCGTGTAGGTCTGCTGGGTGCGCGGGACGACGATCGTCCTTTGGTAGGAGGTCGAATTGATCAGCCCGTATTGGATGACGATCTCGCGCAGGTCGATCGCGCCCGGATCTTTCCAGTCGATGCGGATGTCGCGGTCGGTGCCTGGCGTGATCTGCACGTTGGCCGGGTCGTAATTGCTCATCACTTGAATCTCGGCGATTGCCGTCTCATAAGACTTGACGAGCATTTGATAGCGCCCTTGCGGCAGGCCGGCCATCAACTCTATCGAGATGTGCCGATCATCTACATAGGAAAGCGCTCTCAGCTTGTTCACCAGTTGTCCGCTCGCATCATAGAGCATGATCTGCGTTTTGTCGTGCAACGGAAACAGGCTGCCCCCGGTGATGTAGATCCGCGTGTTGGTGTAGCCGGCGGGGAAGATGGAGTTAGATAAGGTGATGTCTCCGTCTGCCACGGCCGGCTGGGCCGGCAGGATCGGGATCAAAGTCGCGAGTAACAAAAGAACGGTGAGCAGCGCAAACGGGGCCCGCAAGATCGCGGACCGGCGGTGCTGTTGCATCGAATTCCCCTTTAACAGATGTCATGTTGGTTATGTAATTACTTCGCTTTAGCAGCTGGGAATCCTGTTAAAAGATAGCAAGGATGGTCATTTTTCGACAGAGCGTCGAAAGGCGTCGCGTGGCGAAAAGGGGTGTTTCGGGAGGTGGAGGAAAAAGGTGGTGCCTCTGCCTTCTTCAGTCTGCACGGTCATCGTGCCGCCGCCTTCTTCGATGATGCGCTTGGAGATGGCGAGGCCAAGGCCGGTGCCGGTCGCTTTGGTGGTGTAGAACGGGTTAAAGATGCGCGGCAGGTCGCGCGCGGAAATGCCGGGCCCGGTGTCTGTGATTTTCAGGCAGACGGAATCGCCTTTGTCTTCGAGCGAGAGGGTGACGGTGCCGCTGTTTTCGCCGATCGCTTCCATCGCGTTGCGGGCGAGGTTGATCAGCACCTGCTTGAGGCCGTTAGGTTCGACCGTTATGGACAGGCTGTCCGGCGGCAGATCGAGGGTGAGGGCGATGCCGCGCAGATTCGCTTCGCTCTGCAGCAAGGCGCAGGTGTTGTGCAGAAGCGGGCCAAGCTCGACTTCTTCCAGCATCCCGCCTGTGATGCGGGAGACGTTCAGATATTCGGTGATGATCGTCGAGATGCGCTTGAGGTCTTCCTCCATCACTTTCAAATACATCGCATGCGCGTGCTCCGGTTGAATCTCCCGGCTCATCAGCTGCAAGAATCCCTGCACGCTGGTCATCGGGTTGCGCACTTCATGCGCGACCGAGGCCGCCATCTGCGAGACGGTCTCCAACTGCTCTGTGCGGCGCATCGAGGCTTGGAGCGCTCGCTGCACGGCGCGCTGGGCTTTGTCGCTCAGGATGCGCAGCATCAACAGCACGAGCAGCAGAAACAGGCAGACATAAGAAAGGCCGGGGATGGCATAGAACATTTGAGTAACGGACGTGAACAGCAATACGATTAACAGAATGTAAGACAGCTTTGAAAAGCGCAGCATCACAACACCCCCTTTCATTTACATAGTTTCTATGTTTTTATTATAAAATACTTTTGTTGGATGAGGAATTATTTTTTATTAAAATGGAGAAGACGCGGCCCGAGGGACCGCGTCTTTTTATCGATCAGCGTTTGCTGAGTTCCGTCTTTACTTTTGCCCGGTCCGCCGTAATGTCCGCCAAATCGCGGCGAAGTTGATCCATTTTGACTTGCAGGCTTTTCTCCCTGTTTTGCAGATGGAATTCCAGGTCTTCAAGTTCTTCCAGTTTTAATTGGGAGATGTCCCGTTTGTTCGAAAACGCGCTGGTCAAATTCATCGTCCATCCTCCTTTCTATAAAGTTCGAGGACAAGCCGTTAAATAGGGGGGCAAAAAATTTTTTGCAAAAAGTTGTCGGATTGTGAAACCAAATAACTGACTCCTTCGACTAATAGTGTAGAGCGTTAAACGGGAGGGATCGACCATGAAGATTCAAGTAGATGGTTTGCAATTTGGCACAGGCTATAACGGGGTGTTAGGACCGCGCGGGGCAGGGAAGACCCGGCTGTTGAAAAAGATGGCCCAGACAGAAGAGGGTACCAACGGCCAGATGTCTTATTATGTATCGCGGGAGATGGAGTCTTTCCATGAATTGACGGTCAAAGAATACCTTTGCTACATGGCCGGCACCAAGGCGATCCCAAGAGAATGCGTAACACGCAAAGTGAATGACAGCATTGAGATGATGTATTTGAATCGCTATGCCAACCAAATGATCGGCGAATTGTCGAACGTGATGAAAAGCAAGGCGCTGGTGGCGAAAGCGCTGCTCGGCGACGCGCAAGTGCTGCTGTTGGATGAAGTGCTGTCCGGCTTGAGCGAGCAGGAGCGGATGATGATCGGCTACGCGATGGGCGAAGCGGCAAAAGAGCGCGTGGTGGTGCTGGCGAGCAACGTCAGCGATTCGCTGGAAGGCCTGCTCGACACCGTCTGCATGCTGCACCCGGAGAAGGAGACGGTGCATGTCAGCGCGAACACCGCGTACTCCTGGGTGGAAGGAAAAGTATGGGAATACGTAGCGCAGAAGATGCCGGCTGCCGAAGAAGGCCGGATCGTAACGGCTGTGAAAATGTTGGAAGACGGCGTGTATGTGCGCGAGATCGCCGATTTTGTTCCGGTGGAAGAAGTTAGTCAAGTCACGCCGACGCTTACGGACGCCTATCTTTGGTGGGCCGGCCAGCGTTAAAAAAAGGGCTCCTCGCGCCGCGGGGGGCTTTTTTGGGGGAAAGTAATTTTTTAGTGGTGATTTTGCAGGAAAAACGGTATAATAGTATCTATCTTTTGTGTTGATAAAAGGAGCGTTGTAATTTGTCTATTGAAGTTGGTTCCGTCGTCGAAGGCAAAGTCACAGGTATTAAATCGTTTGGTGCGTTTGTAGAGCTGGCAGAGGGCAAGACCGGTCTTGTCCACATCTCCCAAGTTTCTCATACCTTTATCAATGATATCAACGATGTTTTGAACGTCGGGGATGTTGTTCAAGTTAAGGTACTGAATGTGGAAGATAACGGCAAGATCTCCTTGTCGATCAAGGAAACCCAACCGAAGCCGGAAGGTTCCGACCGTCCGCGCCGCGGTGGTGGCAACGGCGGTGGCCGTTCCAACAATGCGAAGGGTGGCAACAAGGGCGGCCCTCGTAAAGCTGGCGGCCCGGCTACTACGATCGCTCATTCGGATCCGTCCGAACCGTTCAACACCATGGCTGATCAACTCAAAGAGTGGGCGAAAAAAGCAGGCATGCAGTAATTCTTGCTTGCTCCTCTTGAGTCAAAAAGAAAGCACTCTGATCCTTCAGAGTGCTTTTTTTCGTGCCAAAACGGGACTTCTGGCATGTAGGAGTTGTCAGAATTTATGTCTTTTGTCTTAGGCGGAAAACTTGCTGTTGGAAATATAATAGAGGTTATAAGCAATGATTACATTCATCTGAAATTCAGTTTGCATTTTTCGCGAGCGAAGGAGGCACCGGTATGTTTATCACGTACGCCTTGTCGATCGGCTGTGCGGTGGCGCTGCTCGGGTTATTTTTGGAGTGGGCAGGTCAGCGCAAATGGCCGACGCGCAGAAAAATGTGGGGGAGTCTCATCCTGACGATCGGTGCGCTAGGGATCGCCCCGATCATATCCAACCATGCGGGACCGCTCCCGGTCGCTGCAGCCTGTTCCTGCCTGACCCTGGCCCTCAGCCTCCGCGGCAGCCACCAAGAGGTCACTACGGACATCCAACCCGAGTACCACCTGCCACCGGCAGCAGAAGAGATCCTGGCAGAAGAAGCACCCGTTCATGCAGAAGCCATTGTTGTTCTTGCAGAAGAGGTCGTTTTTGCAGAAGAAGTCGTTCTTGAAGAAGAAGTTGTTCTTGAAGAAGAAGTTGTTCTTGAAGAAGAAACTGTTCTTGAAGAAGAAACTGTTCTTGAAGAAGCTGTTCTTGAAGAAGAAGCCGTACTTGAAGAAGAGGTCTTTGTTGAACCGGCGCCAGCCGCAGTATTGACTGAGGAGATGGCCGAGTGGCTGAACATTCGCATTTCCGAGGGGTATGAGGCGAAAGGCAACGCTCTGTGGGCCGAAGCTGCAACCGCATTTGAGGCGGCAGTGGCGGTGTGCGCGGACATGGAACTGAAAGGAATGCTGGAAGAGGAACTGCAAGACTGCCTCGCACAACTTCCGGCACCTGAACAAACGAACGTACTGCAAGCATCCTAATAAATACTTATTTCTTATGTACATATCAAGGGGCGTATCCACTATGAAAAAAAGCATCGACATTCAAGGCCTTCCGATCTTCAGCCTCATCGACGGCGCACACATCGGAACGGTCAGACAGCTGATTCTTCAGCCTGAGACCGGGAAAGTCCAACTTTTCCTCGTCGAAAATGACCAGATCGCCATCACCATCTACGCATTGCCTTACTCCAACGTCATCGGCGTCGGAGATTTTGCCGTGACCGTCGAATCGCCAGCCTCGATCCAAGAGCTCTCTCAGGTCGAAGGCGCCAGCGAACTCGTCCTCCGCGGTTACGGGGTCATCGGCACCCGCGTCATGTCCCGCAAAGGGCAACTGCTCGGTACCGTAGAGGAATATTATGTAGACACAGAGACCGGCGACATCACCGCCTGTTCCTTTGTCGAGCATAACCACCCGTCTGAAGTGAAATACTTCCGCCGTCCAAACATCATGACCTTTGGCCGCGACATCATCGTCATCCACGACGAAGCGCAGATCACCTCTTCGCTCGAAGAGCCGGCAGCAGAACCGACCGCAGACCAATCCGCAACTCCAGCCGCGCTCACCCTCGTCGCCGATGCGGAAGCGCAAACGGCTGCCACTGCAGAACCGACCGCACCGACCGCATCCGCCCAAGGCTATCTCGCAGGCAAAGTGCTCAGCGCCGACCTGTTCACCGACGCCGGGGAACTGCTCGCAGCTCAAGGCACCGAGATCACCGATGAGCTGATCGAAACGGTCAAAGCGGCCGGTCCAACCCTGTTCATGAAACTGAACCGCCTCGCGGTGACCAGCAACTAACCCATCAATCAAAAAGCAGGCAGCCTCCTCAGCGGAGACTGCCTCTTTTTTATGAAGTATGCGGTTTGAAGCCCAGCGTATCGGAACGCAGATTGTTCGTCATAAAGAACTCTTCCATGTCAAACTCTTCGTCGTTCGCTTCAAAAAACAGCCCGTCTTCATCCGCTTTGGCCAAGATGCCGGTGCCAACATTGTTGAGGGTCACTTCACAGGGCAAAATGCCCGGGTTGTCCTCGTAATGATCCCAGATGTATTGGCAAAACGCATCTACCGATTGCTCAATATCCCCGCTGTTCGGAGTCACATGTTCCACTCAAAGCCCCTCCTTTGTCGTCGTGTGGCTCATTTTCCTCCGTATTATCTCCCCATCGGCCTGTTGCATATCCCAATGGTAAAAATTTCGTAACAATTAGCCTGATGCATAGTCAAAACAAGCCTTTTGCACATATGATAGCGGTGATATCAAAGAGTAATCCTTTCAACAGAATGTATAATTATTCGTCAAAAACCGACAAACCACCATAAACATACAGCCTGGTTAAAAAATAGATTCTGCCCCGTCAAAAAACTTTGGCGAATCCTATTGAAGTTCCTCGCGAAACATGATATTCTCTTTGCTGTTGAGTCAAGTAACAATAGGAACCAGGATTCACTTGAAAGGGTTGGGACCTCATCGGACTAACCTCCCCCAGTAGTGAATGACGCAGGTCCTAGCGAACAATGACCGAACTATTGTTTGATAGGGAAGGGGGACGAAGTAGATGGAAGAATACTCTACTTTCGGCAGACACGTTGCAGTTGACACATGGGGTGTAGATTTCGACATCCTCAACGATGGTGAATACTTGAAGAATCGTATGATTGAAGCGGCTGAGAAGAGCGGCGCGACCGTTCTTTCGGTTCAGTACCAACAGTTTGACCCGCAAGGAGCGACTGTGCTCGTATTGTTGTCCGAATCTCACCTGTCGATTCATACTTATCCGGAAAAAGGCTTCGCTGCGTTGGATTGCTACACCTGTGGTGACACTGTGGATCCTCAAGTTGCGATCGACTACCTGTTGGAGATTTTCAAGCCGCAACGCATTTTTGATAAAATGCTGAAGCGCGGTATGGAAGGTCCGATCGAAGTACTTAAGTAAGACAAAACGGTTGGGTTTGATCCCAAAATGGGAGGTGGTCCCTTTCGCGAACGATGCCGAAAGGGGCTTTTTCTTTTCCTATCTAAAATAGAAAAACCGACCCCGCTTACAGCGAGATCGGTGGGAACGAAGCATCCAGTTGTTCGACGCGAGCTTGCAGGTCGCTCGGCAGCGGGATGCTTTTTTGTGCGCGGGCATCAAAATGCACCACGGTGCTGGTGGCAACGGCGACCACAGCGCGGGTGGCGCGGTTGATCAGCACATAGTCGACATCGAGCGACGAGTTGCCGTAGCGCGAGACGCGCGCGTAGGTGTCGACCGTATCATTAAAATAAGCTTGCGACTTGTAGTCGACCGCCTGGCGGGCCAGCACAAACGTTTTGCCAACGCGTGCCATCTCTTCCGGATTGAACAGACCAAGCGCCGTCAGGTAGTCGGTGCGCGCCTGTTCCATATAGATCACCACCGACACGTGGTTCATATGCCCGTTGGCATCCGTTTCGGCAAAGCGGACTTTAGCCGGAGATACAAAACGAAACTTCGACAAGACTTCCAGGTCAAACATGCGACAACCTCCTTCTGTCTTTCCATCTTATTCTCGAACGACCGGTCGGTCAAGTTTGGGCGACTGGCAAGATTTTTGCACGGAAAAGAAGCGTGATTCGTGTCATAATGGAGCAGTGCATTGGGAATAGAGAGAGGTGAACGCACTTGATCCGTGACATGAAACGCCGGGCAGTCGAATGGCAAGCGAAACGCGACCGTGTCAAACGTGTTGTGTTCGGGTCGGGGTTTGTCGTTCTGGCTGTCGCAGCCACGATGATTTGGAATCTTGCAACTGGCACCGATATGAACTGGCTGGCCGCAGCAGTGATCGCCATCGCGGGCTTGGGCACTTTTTTCTTTGGGCTCTCCGCGTATGCGAACACGATGCTGGTCGCTATGTACTATAACGCATGTTCTCACTTTTTGGAAAAATCGGAGGAGATGGAATTGATCACCGGCACGATCGAAGAGGTGCGCCATGTGCGCCTTCCGTACATCGGCCAACTTTATCACGTGACGATCAACGTAGCCGGGCAATCGACCCGCTACTATTTTCCGGGCAAGCTCCTCGAAGGCCTGCATCCGAACGACCGCATCCGCGTCCTGACCCACGACCTGTTCGCGGTGCGCGTCGAGTCGACACCATCTACCTAAATATTTCCTAGGAAATTGTCGAAAGCCCTGATTTGATTCAGGGTTTTTCTTACATATACTCTTGCAAAATACACAACGGTAGCCGAAAATAATGGGGATGAGCACTAGGTCGGGAAGCAGAGGAGGGGCAAAGGAGATGTATGAGGTCTTCGATGTAACAACGTGGGAAGTATCGCGATTTGTTGTGTCCGGTTCTAAGGAAAAAGAGTGGCGGATTTGTCCTGACACAAAAAGGTTTGGGCTGCTGAAATTTCCTGTTTCTGTATTAGCCGATGACTGGGAGGAAGGTCAAGGATACACCGGAGAGGCTTGGTCTGAAAAAATTGCATCAGAAATCGGGAAAATGATCGATGTACCGACACATGATGTTGAAATCGCATACTATAAACAAACCCATAGTTCTTTATGCTGGAGATTCCTTGACCCCGATGTTGAAAATCTTGAGGAAGGCGCAGACCTGATTAATCCATTCGACCCAACATACGACCGGAACTCACTAATTGGCCAGAAAGTAAAATATAATCTTGAACTTCTTTATCAAGTGTTTGAATCGAATGAGATTTTGCCTCATTTATTTGATATGATTGTTTTTGATGCATTAATTGGTAATACGGATCGTCATCAAGATAATTTCGGAATTATTACTACGAATGAAACGAAACGATTTGCTCCGCTGTACGATAATGCCTCCTGTTTGGGGAGGGAATTGAAGCTGGATGGGATCCATGAAAAAATGTCAAACCCACACAGCTTTGAAAACTATATCAAGAGATGCACCTCTCTGATACGGCTCGGAAATTCGAAAAAGCGAACCAAGCATTTTCAACTCCTTGAGGCAGTATTGGATTCATATAAGGAATCAGCCCGACAGTCGTTTCAAAAAGTGGAGTCCTTGGATAATAACAAGATCGATAAGATTCTGCACGCAGTGCCAACGCAGGTCATGCATGAAGACACAAAATCATTCGTGAACAAGGTGCTTACAACCAGAAGAGACATCATCTTAGGAATGAGGTGAAAAAATGAAGTTTACGACACCCCGCTTGATCTTGATGTGGAGCAATCCAGAGACGAAAGAAAACTGTACAATCGGTGTGCTAACCCGCAATGATCACGGATACTCGTTTCGCTATATTCAAAACGAAGTAAAGCGGGCATTTTCATTTGGCTTTACTTTGCTATCTGGATTTCCCTTATTAGAAAAAATGTATTTTTCGAATAAACTGTTTCCTGTATTTGAACGCCGAATTCCCAGCAAAGGACGACGTGATTACAAAGAAGTGATTCAGACGTTTAGCCTATCCTTATTCGATGATTTAGACTGGGAATATTTAAGGGTCACCAAAGGGGAATTGGCAACGGACCGTTTTTATTTTATTGAACCAATTCGCTTGGAAGACAGATATTTTAAAATTGATTTTAAAATTGCCGCCTGGAAGTTTGTAGATGAACAGGTTCGTTTACATCCAGGACAAGAGCTGAATTTTGTGTTGGAGCCAGGTAATTTATATGACACTCAAGCGATTCAAGTGTTTACAAATGAATCGCACCCGAGAATGGTTGGATATGTTCCCAAACCTTATAATGGACCAATCTATAGTTGGATGAATAAACAGTGCGAAATCAAGGCGGTTGTCAGAATGGTGTTAGAAAAGCAAAACTATTGTCCAGTGCTTTTGGTCGCAGGAAGCCTCCCGCAAGATACTGATCAGGTGAAAGCCACTTCAGAATTTAAAGAGCTAGTGCTGAAGGTAGATCGTACGACAGAATCCTAATATATTTATCTATATTCGCCAAAGAGGCGGAGGGATGCGCGCGTGTCCCTTCGCCTTTTGTGCATTATGCGGATGCTGCTTTGCTGTCTTCGAGGATGTAGACTTTGATGTTGCGTTTCACGCCAAACTGGATGGCAGCAGACAGGTCGTTCATGTAGACGTCGATGCGGTTGCCGATGATCGCGCCGCCGGTGTCTTCAGCGGTGCGGATGCCGATTCCTTCAATGTAGACTTTCGTGCCGAGCGGGATGACAGACGGATCGGTGGCGATGGTGTGCTGGTCTTTCACATACTTGCCGCTGGCGGTGATGCCATACGCCGGATGTCCCGGCGCTTTGCCAGTCGATTCCGGTCCGGCCGTATAAGCGGTCAGGTCGGCGTTGAGCACTTGCTTGATCGTAAAGTCGGTTGCGATCTCTTCATTCGCAACGTTTGGCACTTGCAGTTCTTGTCCAACGGACAGAAGATTCGGATTTTGGATGCCGTTCAAACTGCTCAGCTCTTTGGTCGAAGTGCCGAAGACCTGGGCGATCTCATACAGCGAATCCCCTGACTTGACCGTGTAGGCCAGCGTTTTTGGGGTGAGGGTGAGCACGTCTTTCAGCATCTTCGAGCCGGAGCGGGACGCCAGCGGCGGGAGTTTGGGGATCGGCGGTCCGTAGACCAGGGTCTGGCCTTCCTTATCGGTCGCCACTGCAAGGAGCGGCGGGTCGTAATCGGCTGCTACCGGGCTGATCATCATTGTAAAGTAGAAAATGAGACTCATGACCATGGCGATCATTGTTTTGTTCATGTTCATCATGATTGTGACCTCCGTTCAACATTCGAAATTTTGATTTCCTGTCACTAGATTTGCCAGCATTGGAAGACTATAAACCTAGCACTGCAAAAACTTTCGGAATTAGCGAAAATTTCCCGCCGGAAAATCGCGTTTAGGGGTAGAAGGATTTCGCAAGATGGAATAGAATAAGAACAAGAGAGTTTTGACTGAACAGTCAATTTTGCTCGGATCAAATTTTTTTGTCTCGGTTCGACCGACCGTTTGGTCGGGGATGAGGAAACGCTCAGCGAACAGAGATAATTGCAGCGTCCGATCCATACATTTCTATAAGAAGCAACGGACGAGACGAAGGAGGCATGGGAGATGGAACGTAAGATTCGCAAGGTGGCCGTGATCGGCTCCGGCGTCATGGGCGCAGGGATCGCAGCACATCTGGCCAACGTAGGGGTGCCGAGCCTGCTCCTCGACATCGTGCCCAATGGGGCAGAAGACCGTAATGTACTCGCAAAACGCGGCCGCGACGGCTTGTTAAAGCAAAAGCCGGCTGCACTCTATAGCCCGCATAACCTCGCACTTATTGAGGTGGGCAACCTCGAAGACGACCTGACCCGCTTGGCGGACGTCGACTGGATCATCGAAGTCGTCGTTGAAAATCTGGCGATCAAACAAAGTTTGTTCGAAAAGCTGGAAACTGTGATTCGCCCAGGCACAATCGTGTCCTCGAACACCTCCGGCCTCTCGATCGCCGCGATGGTCGAAGGCAGAAGCCAGGAGTTCCGCGAGAACTTCCTCGGCACGCACTTCTTCAACCCGCCGCGCTACATGAAGCTGCTCGAGATCATCCCGGGTCCGGACACGTTGCAAGACACGCTCGACTTCATGGCGGCGTATGCGGAGAAGAAGCTGGGCAAAGGCGTTGTGTTTGCGAAAGACACCGTCAACTTCATCGCCAACCGCATCGGCACGTACGGCCTGATGGTCACCGTGCAGGAGATGATCAAACGGGACTTAGGCGTTGATGAAGTCGACGCCCTGACCGGTCCGGTGATCGGCCGTCCGAAATCGGCAACGTTCCGCACCCTCGACGTCGTTGGCCTCGACACCTTTGTACACGTTGCGAACAACTGCCACGACTCGGTGACAGACGAAGCGGAACAAGCGACGTTTGTCATCCCGGACTTTATGAAGCAGATGGTCGAACGCGGCATGCTCGGCCAAAAAGCAAAGCAAGGCTTCTTTAAAAAAGTTGGCAAAGACATCCTCGCGCTCGATTACGAGACGCTCGAATACCGCCCGCGCCAGAAGCTGAAATCGGCATCGCTGGAAGCGGCGAAACTGCAAAAGACCCTGAAAGACAAAGTCCGCGCCCTCGTTTATGGCAAAGACGCGGCATCGGAGTTCCTCTGGAGCGTCCTCAAGCGCACCTTGCTCTACACCGCAGAGCGCGCTGAAGAGATTGCCGACGACATCGTCAACATCGACAAAGCGCTGAAATGGGGCTTCAACTGGGAAACCGGCCCGTTTGAGACGTGGGACCTGATCGGTGTGGCGAAGTCGGTCGAGCGCATGGAAGCGGAAGGCGACACCGTCCCGGCGTGGGTGAAAAACCTGCTCGCATCCGGCAAGAAGTCCTTCTATGAAGAAGAGGCGGGCCACAAGTCGTTCTACACCTTGAGCGGCGACTTCAAAGGGCTGGAAGAGAAGAAAGAAATCATCTCGCTGGCTGCTCTGAAAGAGCAAAACAAGGTGATCAAGAAAAACACCGGCGCATCGCTGATCGACCTCGGCGACGGCGTGGCAGCGCTGGAGTTCCACTCCCTGAACCAGGCGATTGGCGCAGACATCATCCAGATGATGTTCTACGCGGCGGAAGAAGTTTCGAAGAACTACAAGGGCCTTGTCATCGGCAACCAGGCGAAGAACTTCTGTGTCGGCGCCAACCTGATGATGATCCTGATGGAAGCGCAAGACGACAACTGGGAAGAGATCGACCTGATCGTGCGCCAGTTCCAAAACGCGACGATGGCGCTGAAATACCTCGACAAGCCGGTCGTGGCTGCACCGTTCTCGATGACCTTGGGCGGCGGCGCGGAAGTGTGCTTCCCGGCCGACAAGATTCAAGGCGCTGCCGAATCCTATTTTGGCCTCGTCGAAGTCGGTGTCGGCTTGATCCCGGGCGGCGGCGGCAACAAAGAGCTGCTCCTGCGCAACATCGAACATGCAGCGCCGGGCGCTGACCTGCAGCCGATGGTCAACCGCGCGTTTGAAACGATTGCGATGGCGAAAGTCTCCACGTCGTTCCGCGAAGGGCAAGATCTTGGCTACTTCCGCAAGACGGATGAGATGACGGTCAACAGCGACTACCTGCTCTACGATGCAAAACAATCGGTGCTGGCGATGGCAGACAACTACCGCGCGCCGGTGCAAAAGAAGATCAAAGTTGTCGGCGAAGCGGGCTTCTCCGTGATGAAGCTTGGCGCACGCCAGCTCCAGCTCAGCGGCTACGCGTCGGCACATGACGTGAAGATCGCCGAGAAGATCGCGACCGTGCTCTCCGGCGGACGCATCGCAGCGGGCACCGAAGTGACAGAACAATACCTGCTCGACCTCGAGCGTGAAGCGTTCCTGTCCCTGTGCGGCGAACCGCTCTCGCAACAACGCATGCAGCACATGCTGACCAAAGGCAAACCGCTCCGCAACTAGTCGCGGGGATGATTGGATAGAGGAGGGAACCCACAATGCGTGAAGCAGTGATCGTATCGGGAGTCAGAACGGCTGTAGGCCGCTCACATAAAGGGTCGCTAAAAAACACGCGCCCGGAAGACCTTGGCGGTCTGGTCGTGCAAGAAGCGATCAACCGGGTCGGCGGGCTCGACCCGAAAGAGATTGAAGACGTCATCATCGGGTGTGCAATCCCGGAAGGCGAACAAGGGATGAACCTCGGCCGCATCGTCGCGATGCGCGCCGGGCTCCCGACCAACGTATCAGGCATGACGGTCAACCGTTTCTGCTCGTCCGGTCTGCAGACGATCGCCCTCGGCGCACAGAGCATCATGTTCGGCTCGGCCGAGGTCGTGGTCGCAGGCGGCGTGGAAAGCATGTCGATGGTGCCGATGGTTGGCTACAAGTTGGCTCCGAACCCGTGGCTGGTCGACAACATGCCGGAAGTGTACATGAGCATGGGTCATACCGCCGAGCAAGTTGCGCAGCGTTTTGGCATCACCCGTGAGCAGCAGGACGAATTTGCGGTCCGCTCGCACCAGCGTGCAGCAGCAGCGATTGCAGCCGGCAAATTCAAAGACGAAATTCTTCCGGTCACCGTGCGCAACGTGACGGTCGACGCGAACAACAAGCAGAAAGTGTCGGAGTTCATTTTTGACACCGACGAAGGCGTGCGTCCGGACACCACGCTGGAAGTGCTCGGCAAACTCCGCCCGGCCTTCCACGTGCAAGGCTCCGTCACCGCCGGCAACTCGTCGCAAACGTCTGACGGCGCAGCGGCGACCGTGCTGATGTCTGCTGAAAAAGCAGCTTCGCTCGGCGCGCAACCGTTGGCCGTCTTCCGCTCCTTCGCAGTGGGCGGCGTCGACCCGGACATCATGGGCGTCGGCCCGGTCGTAGCGATTCCGAAGGCGCTGAAGCAAGCGGGCCTGTCGATCGACGACATCGACCTGTTTGAAATCAACGAAGCGTTTGCCTCGCAAGCGTTTTATGTGACCCAGCAGTTGGGTCTCAACCCGGAGAAAGTCAACGTGAACGGCGGCGCGATCGCGCTGGGCCATCCGCTGGGCTGCACCGGCACCAAGCTGACCGTTTCGATCATCAATGAACTGCGCCGCCGCGGCGGGCGCTACGGAGTCGTGTCGATGTGCATCGGCGGCGGCATGGGCGCAGCAGGCGTGTTTGAACTGGTATAAGCGTTCCTATAAAAAAACCCCTTGAGGAGGCAATCACGATGAGCGATTTGAAAGACATTGTGCGCGGCGGTTCCTTTGTCATCAGCCAGACGGACGCACAGGACGTATTCACCCCGGAAGACTTCACCGATGAGCAGAAGATGATCGCGAAGACCACAGCCGACTTTATCGCAGGCGAAGTGGTTCCGCACCGCGAGCACCTCGAAAAGCTCGACATCGAACTGACCGTCAAACTGCTCAAGCAAGCGGGCGACCTCGGCCTGCTGGCAGCCGACATCCCGGAAGCGAACGAAGGTCTGGAACTCGACAAGATCTCGTCCACGCTGATCACCGAATACATCACCCGCGGCGGCTCCTTCGCGCTGTCCCACGGCGCGCACGTCGGCATCGGCACCTTGCCGATCGTCTTCTTCGGCAACGAAGAGCAAAAGGCGAAGTACCTGCCGGACCTGGCGAGCGGCGCGAAATTTGCGGCGTACTGCCTGACCGAGCCGGGTTCCGGTTCGGACGCGCTGGGCGCAAAAGCGACCGCTGTGCTGAACGCGGAAGGCACCCACTACATCCTGAACGGCACCAAGCAGTTCATCACCAACGCAGGTTTTGCTGATGTGTTTGTGGTCTACGCGAAAGTGGACGGCGACAAGTTCTCCGCCTTCATCGTGGAAAAAGAATACCCGGGCGTATCGACCGGTCCGGAAGAGAAGAAGATGGGCATCAAGGCATCTTCCACTCGCCCGCTGATCCTCGAAGATGTGGCAGTTCCGGTGGAAAACCTGCTCGGCGAAGTGGGCCGCGGCCACGTGATCGCGTTCAACATCCTGAACATCGGCCGTTACAAGCTGGCTGCAGGCTGCATCGGCTCCTCGAAGTATGCGATCGAGCTCTCCTCGAAGTATGCAAACGAGCGCAAGCAGTTCGGCCAACCGATCGCGAACTTCCCGCTGATCCGTGAAAAGCTGGCAGAGATGAACATCCGCACCTACGCGACCGAGTCGATGGTCTACCGCATCGGCGGCCTGATCGAAACCGCACTGTCCGGCGAGCAAAAATCGGGCAAGGCTGTGGCTGACGCGATTGCTGAATATGCGATCGAGTGCTCGATCTCGAAAGTGTTCGCTTCCGAAGCGTTTGACTTTGTTGTCGACGAAGGCGTGCAGATCCACGGCGGCTATGGTTTCATCAACGAATACCCGATCGAGACGATGTACCGTGACTCCCGCATCAACCGCATCTTCGAAGGCACCAACGAAGTCAACCGTTTGCTGATCCCGGGCACGCTCGTCAAGAACGCGATGAAGGGCAAACTGCCGCTCTTGCAAGCTGCACAGGCGCTGCAAGGCGAACTGATGATGATGATGCCGTCTGTGATCGACGAAAGCGAAACCCTCGCGGTTGAAGCGGACCTGATCGAAAAGGCGAAGAAGATCTTCCTGATGGTCGGCGGCTACGGCGTGCAGAAGTACATGACGACGCTGGAGCAGCAGCAGGAAGTGCTGCACAACATGGCAGACATCATGATCGAGATCTACGCGATGGAATCCTGCCTGCTCCGCGCGCAGAAGCAGATCGCCAAAGACGGCGAAGACAAAGCGAAGCACAAGATCAACATGACCAAGGTGTATGTCAACGACACCTTTGGCAAGATCGAACTGCTCGCTCGCGAAACCCTCGCGGCGATGGAAGAAGGCGACATGCTCCGCACCCAGCTGTCCGTTCTGAAAAAGCTGACCCGTTACACTCCGCAAAACACCATCGCGATCAAGCGCGAACTGGCAAACATCATCGTGGATCAAGAAGGCTACGTGTGCTAATTGCCTGAGATAGAGAAAGAGCCGTTCCTCGCTATGAGGAACGGCTCTTTTTGCGGTTAGAGATAGCGACTGGCCAGCAGGATGGCGAACAGCAGGCCGCCGATGAGCAGAATCAGATGATCGTGGCGCACAAGGCGCAGTCTCACCGCCGAAGTGCGCCGGTTGCCAAACTTGGCATAGCCGCGCGCTTCCATGGCGACGGAGAGGTCTTCGCCGAGGCGCAGGACGGACAGGAGCAGGGGAACGACAACAGCGCTGGTGTCGCGCAGGCGGAAGTTGCCTTTAGTTGATTTGCCCCTTGCTTTGGTGATCCGGGAGAAGCGGCGCAACTCCTGCAGGATGACCGGCACAAAGCGCAGCATCAAAGACGTGGCGAGGGCAAACGCCTCCACAGGCAGCTTGAATTTCTTGAGCGGGGCAAGTGCGGTCTCTAAGCCCTGTTTCATCATCAGCTGGCTCGTCGTCGCCGACAGCCACATCCCAAGCAGCATCAGCAGCAAAAACTTATACAGCTGCCCCAGCGTCCGTTCCGCCGCCGCCCAGTCAAAGGTCACCCCTTCGTCAAAACGCAGCCCGGACAGAGCCATCGAAAACAGGATGAAGAACAGAAACGGTTTCATCATCCGCCACACGTCCCGTTTCCACATCCCCGCCGCCCACATGCAGCCGATCGTCACCGCCGTCGCCAACGCCAGCCCCGCCCAGCTCTCCTGCACCAGCACCCCCAGCGACACCAGCAAGTAAAACGCCCACTTCGCGCGAGGGTCAAGCCTGCGGATCATAGCTCCCAGCCCACCCGCTAAAGCCCCGGTCGGGGGAGCCTGCTCCCGATCTGCAGATTCAACCTGAACGGCTACGGCAGATTGTTGTACCGTTTCAACGCTGTCAAATCTAGTGTCGCTCTCATTGCACCTGGAGTGATTCGAATCCGTTTCTGAAGAGCTATCAATCCCAGCGTGATTCGCAATTACAGAAGAGCTCGTACCGGAGTCAAAGTGATTCGCAATTACAGAAGAGCTCGTATCAGTGTCAGCGTGATTCGTTCTTACAGTAGAGTATACGTTGAAGCTGGGGTCACTCGTATCAGATACAGAGTTTGCATAAGCTGACCCCGACAATTGCTTCAAGATCTCATCCGCCATCTGATCTGGTGCCAACGGGAGTGGCGTTAGCCCAAATCCCTGAGTGGCGAAAGCCTCAGACAACGCTGTGCTGCTTGGCAACCCGACTCTTGCCTGCCGCAGCAGGTGCGGGTTGTCACACAGCTCTTGCGGGGTCGTGTAGGCGGCCAGACGGCCGTGGTCGAGGAGCAGGACGCGGTCGGCGATGGGGAAGAAGGCATCGAGATCATGGGTGGCGATGACGATGCCGCCTAGGGTCTGCTGCTTGAAGCTTTGCAGGAACTCCACGAGGTGCTGCACCGCCTGCGGATCGAGACCGGCGGTCGGCTCGTCAAGAAACAGCCACTTGGGAGCGGTCGCAAAGGTCGTCGCCAGCGCCACACGCCTTTTCTGCCCGCCGCTGAGCACGAGCGGGGACTGCGCGGTCATCTCCTCGGGGAGACCAACCTCCCGCAGCGCCTCCAGCGTCCTGGCCGTCGCTTCTGCCTTCGCAAGACGGAGCGGCTTCAGCGAATAGTCAAACTCCCCCTGCACCGTCCGCGCAAACAATTGATGCTCCGGAAACTGAAACACCACCCCAATCTCCTGCAACACCTTCGCATGCACCTGTTTCCCATCCCACAGCGGCACACCGTCATACAGCACCGACCCGGCATCAAAAGCGTTCAATCCGGTCAGCACATCGAGCAGGCTCGACTTCCCTGCCCCCGTCTGTCCAACGAGCAGGGTGATCGTCCCTTCCTCCAATTCGAACGTCACATCCCGCAAAATACTTCCCAGCGATACTCCATCCACTTTTACCGGCATACGTCACCCACCGCTTCACTCAACTCTTTTGGCGTCAAAGGCTGCCCTTCCAGCACAACGCCCTTGCCTTGCAAACTCTCCGCCACCTGCACCGCATACGGCGGTACAAATCCAAGCTCCGCACAGACCCCGTCATAAAAAAACGCCCGTGCCGTCCCGTCATACGCCACCCGGCCGGCAGCCAGCGCTACCACCCGGTCCGCATAGGCCAGCTCTTCCATCCACTGCGTGATCCAGATCAAGGTCTTGCCCTGCTGCTGCAGCTCCTGCGCCACGCCAAGCACCATCTCGCGCGAGGCCGGGTCGAGCATCGCCGTGCATTCGTCAAATACGATCACATCTGCCTCCACCGCCAAACACCCCGCGATGCCAAGCAACTGCTTCTGCCCGCCGGACAGCGTCGTCACCGATTGGCCGGTCAGATGCGCCAACCTCACTTTTTCCAACGCAGCCCGCGCCCGCTCCGGCATCTCCTCCGGATCAACCGCACGGTTCTCCATGCCAAAACACACATCTTCATAGACCGTTTCGCCGACGATCTGCGCTTCCGGATTCTGAAACACCATCTGCACCTGCAGATCATCACATTCGGCCAGACCTTTCGAAACGGGAGACAGCCCGCACAACACTTTGGCCAGCGTGCTTTTTCCGCTGCCGTTTTGCCCGATCAAGACGACCCATTCGCCCGCTGCGATCGTCAAATCAATCCCATCCAATACTGTATGCACACCGTCCGGCGTGGCAAAGGCGACGCTCACGCCGGAGAGGGTAAGATGCTTTTTCATGATTCCTCCAAATTTTGCTTTTCAGTTTGTTTCGAGCTGTGCTACAATGCGGATTGTTATCTTCTTTCTCTATTCAAGTTAACAAAGATTTGGAGGGTTATCAATGGGGGTACAATTTACCGTTCGCGGCGTGGTGTTCAGCGCCTTGTTTGCCGCCTTGCTCGTCGTGCTCAGTTACGTCAACATCAACCTTGGATTCTCGCCCGTTCCGATCACGCTCAGCAACATGACCATCCTGCTGGCCGGGGCGATGCTCGGCCCGTTCTATGGCTTTTTCTCGATGGCGCTCGTCGTCATTTTGACGCTGATCGGCCTGCCGATGTGGCACGGCACCGGCGGGATCGGCCTTGTTGCCGGTCCGACCGGCGGCTTTATCGTCATGTACCCGGTCGCAGCGTTCCTCGTCGGCTGGGCGGCGAACCGCATCAAAGGCCGCGGTGTGGCGGCACACATTCAGATGCTGCTCGTCACCTTCATCCTCGGCTCGCTGACCTTGTACGTGGGTGGCGTGCCGTGGCTGAAAATTGTCGCCGGGCTCTCCTGGAACGACGCGCTGGTCGGCGGCTTCTATCCGTTCTGGCCGGGCGACCTCGCCAAAGCGGTCGTCGCGACCGCCATCGTGCTGCAGGTGCGCAATGTTTACACCCCGCAGCGTCTGGTCGGCAAAGGCGGCTCGAAAGTCGTCACGCTCAACTAAACAGCAATTGCAGCAAAAAGAGGGCTCGCCGCGCGCGAAGTCCTCTTTTTGTTGTGTAAACTTCGCAAAACGGAACAGGATTTTTTCGATGAATGTCGAAATGTGGGGAAAAGAAAAGAAAAAGAAAATAGCAGTTTAGAATGATAGTGCGAATGGGTGATAAGGTGGTGAACGCATGTTGCTGACACTTGGGTTGATCGTGCTCGGCACGATCGCTGTGTTCTCCATCGCAATGATGATAGGCAATGTGCTGAACAAGGGGCAGTACGGCAAAACGTGGGCGATGTTCTCGTTTATGTCGGTCGCGCTTTGCGGCATCATGCTGCTGCTCCAGATGTTTATGCCGCCTGCAGAAGCGATGGATGACGAAGCAGGAGAAGAGACGCACCAGTCCAAAGAGCTGTCCGCCACGGCCGACGGGGCCACAGGCACGGCAGCAGAAGCTCCAGCCGCTTCCGGAGACGGTGCGGTGGAGAGCCAGGTCGATGACCTGTCCTTCCTGGTGATCGTGCTCGATTTGATCAAAAACAACAAGCCGATTCCGCCCGAATATCTGGCCTTGCTGCCGGACGGCGGGGCGAGTCTGGCGAAAGTATCACAAGACAATAACGCGCCGAAGCCGATTTTGCAGCCGGTTACGAATCAGACTTCGAACGCTCCCAATCCGTTCCAATCGTACCAGCCGTCGCAAGGTGGCACGACCGGTTCCGGCACCAAAACGGGGACACCGGCGAAATCGGGGGATGTTCAGGCCAAGCCGGGCGGAACGAGCGGCCAACAGCCGAACACCAACAATCCGCAGCCGGCCCCAACGCCGACACCGAAGCCAACACCAGCCCCGCAACCGACGCCGAAGCCCACTCCGGCCCCGACACCTGCGCCAACACCGCAGCCGAAGCCGGAACCAACTCCGGCGCCTGCTCCGGTGGAGACAGCTGCGCTGCTTGACGGCGGCGTGCTGCAATCGGTGCTTGGCGCATCGCGCGCCGACGTGCAGAACTTCTTCCAGTTCAACCAGTCGCTGGGCGGTTCCGGCAACAAGCTGGTCTACCTGCGCGGGCAGTCGATCGTTGAAGTCACCTTCACCGGCGACACGGCGACCGGCATCAACATGCGCTTTGAGCGGCTCACTCCGCAAGGGGAGAGCATGGGGTATTTCGAAGAGTTCATGCGCATCGTCGCCGGCATGTCGAAAGCGGACGCGTCGAGCAAGAGCGGACGTGACATCTACTGGAACAGTGTCTATCCGGGCGCTTCCAGCATCCACTTCCACATCGACACAGCTTCGAATTACGGGTATATTGAAGCGAGAAACTAGTCAACGTAACAGAAAAGACCTTGTTCCCAGGCGGAACAGGGTCTTTTGAAATGCAGGGGGTACTATGGACAAACTGATGATGCAATCCATTCGCCGCTATGTGGGACGTTCCCGCCTGCTGGATCGCACGATGATGCATATTGCTAAATACGGCCCGCTCTGGTTCTTTGCCGTCATGGGTATGATGGCCGTTCCGGGAGGTCGGACGGAGCGCCTTGCCGCGCTGCTCGCCATCCTCGCCGCCACCGTCACTCGCGGGGCGAACGGACTGGTCGGACAACTCTATTTTCGGGCGCGCCCGTTTATCAAAGAAGGATTCACGCCGCTGCTCAAGCACCGACCCAGCGCCTCGTTCCCCAGCAACCATGCCGCGTGCGGCTTTGCGCTGGCGGTGTCCGTCTGGCTGCTGGTGCCTGCTGTCGGGGCGTACATGCTGGTCATGGCGGCGATTCTTGCTGTCTCCCGCGTCTATGTCGGCCTGCATTACCCGTCCGACGTAACGATTGGGGCAGTGCTAGGCTCTGTAATCGCGCTGCTCATTGAAAAAGCCATCTTCCCGTAATGGGGAGATGGCTTTTTAGATTTGCAAAAAGTAATAGAGGAAAATCCCAAACACGTTCAAGATCCCAAACAGCAGTTGCAAGAGCATCGACAGCCCAAGTCCGAGGTTCAGCTCCACCGGGTCGTCCGTCTTGGCGACGAGCTGCACCGTCTTCCACGCCAGCGGCAAGGTGATCAGCACGAGCAGCGAGGAGAGCGGGGTGTAGCCGAGCAGCCAGATGACCACCATCACCGCATAGCTGAGCGCGAGCAGGACGTAAAGTTCCCATTTTGATTTGCGTTCCCCGAGGAACGTCGCTAAGGTGCGTTTGCCGATCGCATGGTCGTGACGCAGGTCGCGCAAATTTTTCGCGTGCAGCACGGCGGCGGAGAGCAGTCCGAACGGGATCGCGTTCAGGATGACATGCCCGTAGAGGATCTTCACCATCGCGTAGTAGGTGCCAAGGACGATCAGCGGCCCCATCACGATAAAGACGGTCAGTTCGCCCAGCCCGTGATAGGCGAGGGCGTAACGGGTGCCGGTGTAGAGGTAGCCGAGCAGGAGGCCGATCACGCCGAAGACGAGCACAAGCCAGTCGCCGACCGAGATGATGTAGCCGCCGACGATCGCGGCGGCGATGTAGCAGATCCAGCCTCCGAGATAGACGCGGGATGCGGTCAGCCAGCCTTGGCGCAGCGGATTGGGTGCGGCGAGCGATGATTCGTCATCCGCGCCTTTATGGTAGTCGAAGTAGTCGTTAAACAGATTGCTGCCCGCCTGGACGAGCATGACGGCAATGATGATAGCAAGAAACGTCCAGCCCTCAAAGCCGCGGTCGATCAAAGCCAATCCGCCGCCGAGCAGGACGGGGATCAGCGTGGAGATCAGAGACGGAGCGCGCACTGCGCGAAGCCAGATCTGCAGTTGAGAAGGCTTGTTCACTTTGGCATTCGCAGGCATCGCTTCGTTCCTTTCTGTACGATCATGTTGCGGCCGGGCTATTGTTGCGGGCGCACCTGAGCTTGGACTTTAGTATGGTAGACGGTGCGCAGGTAGTCGCGAATCGCGTGTTCCCGATAGACGTGGAAAACGCCGACCGCCTGGGCGACCTTGTGAGCTTCGTACGTTTGGAGCAGGGGCTTGATCTGTTCATACAGCACCGGAGGCTGTTGGCGCAGCGTGATGACGGCGCGGGAAATCTCAATGATGGTGTCGATGTCGTTCGTGTAGTTCATCCAGATCAGATCGTGCGGCATGACAACGACGTCGGTCGGCTCCGCATGTTCGCGGTCCCCGTACGCCAGCTTGGCCAAATGATACCCCAAAAACAGCAGCACCGGCATCATCAGCAAGAACAACAACATCACCTGTCCAAAATCCCCCGCCTGGTACATGTTTCTTCCCCCGCTCACCCATGAATCTCTATGAGTCTAACTATACTATGGAATCGGCAAGATTCCAATATGAGGATGATCGTGATTATTTTTCATCAACAGGAAACACTACCAAAACGGAACTTGTTAGCCAAAAGGTGGGACTGGAGATGAAAGAAACGCAAGTGGTGATAGGACTTGATATCGGCACCACCTCGACCAAAGCGGTGGTTTTTGGGCCGCGCGGGCAGATTCGCGGGGTGCACAGCGTGGACTATCCGCTGCTGACGCCGCACCCGGCGTGGGCGGAGCAGGAGCCGGAGGAGATTTTTTTGGCATGTCTGGACGGTCTGCGCGGGGCGCTGCGCAAGTCGGGCGCGGCCAAAGAGGACGTGCTGGCGATCGGCATGAGCACCGCGATGCACGCGGTGATCGCCCTCGACGCCGACCACCGGCCGCTGACCCGTTCGATCATCTGGGCGGACAACCGCAGCGTCCGGCAGGTCGAACGCATCAAAAAGGAACTGGACGGCGACAGCATCTACCGCCGCACCGGCACGCCGATTCACCCGATGTCCCCTTTGCCGAAGCTGCTCTGGATGCGCGAAGAAGCCCCCGACATCTTTGCCCAAGCCGCCATGTTCGTCTCGATCAAAGAATTTGTCCTGCACCGGCTGTTTGGCGAATATGTCGTCGACTACTCGATCGCTTCGGCGACCGGCCTGTTCAACCTCGAACAGCTCGATTGGGATCGAGGCGCGCTCGAAGTCGCCGGCGTGCGCCCGGAACAGCTCTCAAGGCCCGTTCCGACCACGCACATCCTGACCGGCATGAACTCCGACTACGCCACGCAGATCGGGATCAACCCCGATACCCCGTTTGTGATCGGGGCCAGCGACGGCGTGCTCGCCAACCTCGGTGTTGGCGCGATCGGCGACGGGGAAGTGGCGGTGACGATCGGCACATCCGGGGCGATCCGCACCGTGACCGACCTGCCGCGCACCGACCCGCAGAGCCGCACGTTCTGCTATGCGCTCACCGACAAGCACTGGGTGATCGGCGGGCCGACCAACAACGGCGGGATCATGCTGCGCTGGCTGCGCGACGAATTTGCCGCCCCGGAGCAGGAAGTGGCCAAACGCCTCGGCGTCGATCCTTACGACCTGATGATCAAATACGCCGAAGCAGTTCCCGCCGGCAGTGAAGGGCTCTTGTTCCTGCCGTTTCTCTCCGGTGAACGCGCGCCGTACTGGAACGCCAACGCCCGCGGCATGTTTTTCGGCATCTCGCTCAGCCACAAGCGCGAACACTTCATCCGCGCCGTGCTTGAAGGCGTGATCTTCTCCGTCTTTTCGGTTGGCGTGGCGCTGCGCGACCTGGCCGGCCCGGCCAAAGACATCCGCGCCTCGGGCGGATTTGCCCGCTCGCCGCTGTGGCGGCAGATCCTCTCCGATGTGATGGGACGCGAACTGCTCGTGCCGGAAAGCCATGAAGCTTCATCGCTTGGCGCTGCCGTCACCGCCTTGTTCGCCATCGGGGAGATCGACTCCCTGAACGACGTCAAAGAGTGGATCCAGATCCGCCACCGCCACGAACCGAATCTGAAGAACACCGAAACGTACCTGCAGCTCTTTTACATCTACGAACGCGTGTACCAAAAGCTCAAGGACGAGTTTGACATCATCGCAGAGTTCCAGCGCAGCGGCACGTTTTAATCACCTTGACCTGAGAACACACAGACAGGAGGCAGTCATATGCTTTTGTTCTACATCATCGTCGCGATCCTCGTTCTGCTCTTGCTGGTCACATGGGCGAAGCTCAACCCGTTTGTCGCGCTGCTGATCGTCTCGATCGGCATGGGCTGGGCGGCCGGCATGCCGTTCCCCGAGATCGTCCAGTCGATCAAAGACGGCTTGGGCGGCACGCTTGGCTTCCTGGCTATCGTCTTGGCCCTGGGCACCATGCTTGGCAAAATGATGGCCGAGTCGGGCGGGGCGGAGCGAATCGCCAAAACGCTGATCGGCTGGTTTGGCAAGAAAAATGTGCACTGGGCGATGATGTTCGTCGCGTTTATCGTCGGCATCCCGGTCTTTTTCCAAGTCGGCTTCGTCCTGCTGGTCCCGCTTGTCTTCACGATCGCCGTCGAGACGGGCGTTTCGCTGGTCACCGTCGGCATCCCGCTCGTGGCCGGCCTCTCGACCGTACACGGCCTGGTGCCGCCGCATCCGGCGGCGATGGCGGCGGTCGGGATCTTTAAGGCCAATGTCGGCCTGACCATCTTCTATGCCCTGATCGTAGGCTTGCCGACGGCGATCATCGCAGGTCCGCTCTACGGCAAATACATGGGCAAACGCATCCACAAAACGGTGCCCAAAGAGATCGGCGAGCAGTTCACCGAACACAAAGACGCCAAGAGCCTGCCTGGATTTGGCAACGTGATGTTCACGATCCTGCTGCCGGTGCTGCTGATGCTCTCCGCAGCTTGGGCGGACGTTACATATCCCAAAGAAAATCCAATCCGCCATTTCCTTGACTTTATCGGCGACCCGATCATTGCGCTGTTGATCGCGCTGGTCTACTCCTTTTTCTCGCTTGGGTTCTTTCGCGGGTTCAACCGCGAGACGGTGCTCAAGTTTACCAATGAATGCTTAGGCCCGACCGCATCGATCCTGCTCGTCATCGGCGCAGGCGGCGCGTTCAACAAAGTCCTGCTCAACTCCGGCGTCGGCGATTACATCGCTGAGCTGGGCGCCTCCTCGAACATCTCGCCGATCCTGCTCGGCTGGATGATCGCCGCGCTGATTCGCGTCGCCACCGGCTCGGCGACCGTGTCGATGATGACGGCCGCCGGCATCGTGCAGCCGATCTCGGCGGCGGTCGGCGGCGTGTCACCCGAACTGCTCGTGCTGGCGACCGGGGCGGGGTCGCTGATCCTGTCGCACGTCAATGACGCGGGCTTCTGGATGATCAAGGAGTTTTTCGGCATGACGGTCAAAGAGACGCTGCTCACCTGGACGGCGATGGAGACGATCATCGCAGTAGTGGCGCTGGTGCTGATCATGGCGCTCGATATCTTTGTCTAGTTGGAAGGAGATGCATCACTGATGAAGCTTGGCATGATCGGTCTTGGCAAGATGGGCTTTAACCTCACGCAAAACCTGCTCGACCACGGACACACTGTCGTCGCCAATGACGTGAATGAAGACGCGGTGAAGGAAATCGCCGGCCACGGCGCTGTCCCGGCCAACTCGATCCGCGAGCTGGTCGCGGGGCTGGAAGCGCCGCGCATCGTCTGGATCATGGTGCCCGCCGGGAAAATCGTCGACGGCGTGCTCGACGAACTGTCCGGCCTGCTCGAAGCGGGCGACATCGTCATCGAAGGCGGCAACTCGCACTACAAAGAGTCGGTGGAGCGCGCCGCGCGGATGGGCGAACGGGGCATCGCCTACTTCGATGTCGGCACGTCAGGCGGCACGGAAGGGGCGCGTCACGGCGCTTGCTTTATGGTCGGCGGCGACAAGGACAAGTTTGCCGTCATCGAACCGCTGTTTCGCGACCTGTCCGTCCCGAACGGCTACCTCTACGGCGGTGCGGGCGGCTCCGGCCACTTTTTGAAAATGGTGCACAACGGCATCGAATACGGCATGATGCAGGCGATCGCCGAAGGGTTTGAAGTGCTCGACAAAAGCCCGTTCGATTTCGACTATGAGCAGGTCGCGCGCGTCTGGGCCAACGGGTCGGTGATTCGCTCCTGGCTGATGGATCTCACCGAGCGCGCTTTTTCCAAAGACCCCAAGCTCGCCGGCATCAAAGGGGTCATGCAGTCATCCGGCGAAGGCAAATGGACGGTGGAGACAGCGCTGGAGTTGCAGGCATCCGCGCCGGTCATCGCGATGTCCCTGTTCATGCGCTACCGGTCGCTCGACGACGACACCTTCCATGGCAAAGTCGTCGCCGCCCTGCGCAACGAATTTGGCGGACATGCGGTCGTCAAAAACGACTGAGCAAACAATGGGCAGAGAGCCGCTTGTTTCCCATTTTGGGAGGAGGCGGCTTTTTGTGGTATAATAACCTTCGTCTTTTACGAGAACTGAGAGAGCGGAGTTGAACGTGATGAGCGATCAAATAAATGTGGAAGTAAAGTTTGAAAACGGACAGATCGTCTATACGAAGGAACTGATGGAAGCGATGTGGGCGCCGAGCCGCCTCGCGCCGCACAATGTGGATGGCGCGTACCAGTTCGACGTGGAAGGGAAAAACATCGGCATCGTCGACCTGCTCTGCTACCTCGACGAAGTGAGCCCAGGCCTGCGCGACCAAGGGCCGGAGAAGATCGTCGAAGCGATTCTCGGGCTGATCAACGCCGTCTACCTCGGCGATGAAGAATACATGCTGACCGGCGTCGTGCTCGACCTGTACGGCATCGAATATGAAGGGCGCGCCGGGATCGTCTTCCGCACCGCCGTGTTGTCCAACCAGATCGATGTCGAAGAGATCCAGAAGATCCGCGAGATCGGCAAGATCAAATTCCCGGTGCCGAAGCCGGAATGAAGCCCCGCTACCGCTTCGTCGGCACGCCGCTGCCCCTGACCGAAAACGAAGCGTATCACCTGCAGAAGTATTGGAAAAAGGGACGCAAGAGCGGCGCGATCAAGGCGTGGGAAACATACGACCTCGATCTGCCTGCGCTAAACACGCCCGTCCTGCTCGACTGCGGACATTGTCACAGCGCGCACCATGAGTCGTGCTGCGAAGGCGGCTTTCCGTTTCCGCCCGCCGCCGAGCAGTTGCCGCTCTTGGAGCAGCACCTGCCCGCCATCGCCGCGCGGCATCTGCACGCCGGGAAGCAGGAGCGCCTGTCGCAGCGCGGCCTCTATGAGCGCCACTACGAGACGGCCGGCCTGCCGACGATCGCTACGCATGAAGGCAACTGCCTGTTCTGCGCAGTCGAAGGAGGAGGTCCGGCCTGTGCCGCCCACCGCTATGCGCTGGAGGAGCAGCTCATGCCCCAGCAGATGAAACCGTTTTCCTGCTCGCTCTTCCCGTTGGAACTGATCGCCGACGAAGACGGCCGCGTGCTGGTCACGGCGCTGACCGAAGAGACTGCGAAGTTCTCCCGCTGGGGGAACGCCTACCGCGACGATTTTGTCTGCGCCAACCTGCCCTTGCGGCTGCAGGCGGAACAGACGCCGCGCGCTCCGGAGATCTCATCCAACGTGCGGAGGGCGCTGGCGGAGGATGCTTTTGCGCCGCAACGCTACCGCCCGGCTTGGCTGGAGATGAAGGAGATTCTCTGCAACACGTTTGGCGAATCGCTGTGGCAGCAGATCGAAGCCTCTTGCAAGGTAGATTGAGAGGAGAGTTGACATGGACCTGAATACCCATCGCGAAGTGCTGAAAGTGCGCGAGTTTCTCAAACAATTCGCAGTCATCGTCTACACCGGCAGCCAGATCGACGACATCGTCCTGATGGATCTGGAACTGGATGACCTCTATGAGGACAAGCACCTGGACACGGAGGAATATACCAAATTCAAACTGGCTTTGCGCCGCGCCTACACCGAATTGGACAAAGGTGGGTCGCGCTAATTACGAAATTCTGGAAAAAAGTCATGCGAGGAATATTCAGTTTACAGAATGGCAGGTATTCCGCTGTTCTTTTACAAAATTTGAGAATTAGCTTTGCTGCCAAGGCACCGTTTAGCAAGATAACGCATTAAACTCCGGAATCGAACGGAAAACCTCGTATAAATATTGAATTTTTATTCAATTCACCGTATATCTAGAACTATTTCGAATATTACCAAATTTTAAAGTCCTATTCCCAATTGCGAGTTTTCTGTGATACACTCCTGTCTGAAAAGGGGGAATTTAGTTATGAAAAAGTTCTCGAAACTTCTTCTGGCTGCAGCATTCGCAACGACTGTTGTAACTGGCGTAGGTTGCGGTAGCGAAGCTACCACCGACAAGCCGGCTGCTGAAGCTCCGAAAAAGGAAGACGCAGAAAAAACTTACAAGGCTGCATTTGCAGCTGCAGTAATTGCAGAAGAAAAAATGGAATCTCAATTCACCACCGTCAAAGGTCTGGAAGGCGACAAAGAAGTTACCTTCGCAAAACCGGCTAAGCCGAAAGCAGACGCTCTGACCTTCCTGGGCACCTACTGGGATTCCGCACTGGCTGACAAGGAATACTCCGCACTCCTCGGCGACAAAGCTCTGCTCGACCAAGCGAACAAAGCAATCGAAGCTCTTGCGAAGAAGAACGAAAAAGAATTCGCAGCTGAGACCGAAATTGCAAAAGCTGACGCGATCCGCGCTAACGCTCTGACTGCGACCGCTAAATACGAAGATGCTAAAGTCGAAGAAAAAGACGGCAACTACGTATTGACCTACAAAGGTCTCACCTACACCATCAAAAAAGATGGCAACTCTTACAAAGTAGTCGGCAAAGAAGGCACTTTGGCTGAGTAATTTAACTCATAACATCCGATACGTTACGGATTACAAGAGAGCGGATTTCGATCCGCTCTTTTTTGTGTTGTACTCACCGATTTTTTGCACTACAATAGAATATATAACCGAGCGAGCGCTCAGTCGGTTGGAGGGGAGGTGCGAGATGACAGACAACTCCAGACCGATTCCCTCCCGCGTCGCCGATCCGCAACTGGTCGAGCAACGGCGCCGGCAGATCGTCAAGGCGGCTGTCGACCTGTTTGTGGAGAAAGGCTTCCACAAGACGACGACGCGCGAGATCGCCAAAGCCAGCGGGCTTGGCATCGGCACGCTCTACGAATACGTGCAGTCCAAAGAAGACGTGCTCTATCTGGTCTGCGCTTATATTCACAGCGAGGTGAAGCAGCGCCTCGACGAAGTGCTGCATGGCACCGCGCCGGGCCGGGAATTGCTCGTCTCGTCGATCCGGCACTTTTTTGCCTGCGTGGACGAACTGCAAGACTATGTGCTGCTCATCTATCAGGAAACGAAATCGCTGCCTGCAGATCGATTGAAGCTGGTGCTGCGCCAGGAAGAGGAGATCACCGCGCTGTTTGCCGACATCCTCGAGCGCGGACGCGCTGACGGCACTCTGTGGCTGGCAGCCGACAGCGTCAAGCTATTTGCACATAACATTGTTGTGCTCGGTCAGATGTGGACATTCCGCCGCTGGGCACTGCATCGCATTTATACGCTCGAACAATATACGGAGAAGCAGACTTCGCTTTTGCTTCAGGAAATATGCCCGGACGCAACACGACCGGGCCACGGGAAAGGGGATAACTGATCCATGGAGACCACCATCTATCGTCCAAAACATAAGATTCGCTTTGTCACGTCCTCCGCGCTGTTTGACGGCCATGACGCATCGATCAACATCATGCGCCGCATCTTGCAGGCGTCCGGTGCAGAAGTCATCCACCTCGGACATAACCGCTCCGCTGAAGAGATCGTCAACGCAGCGGTGCAAGAGGATGCGCAAGGCATCGCCATCTCGTCCTACCAGGGCGGGCACGTGGAGTTTTTCAAATACATCTATGATCTGCTGCAAGAGCGCGGCGCGACGCACATCAAGATCTTCGGCGGCGGCGGCGGCGTGATCGTCCCGGAGGAGATCCGCGACCTCGAAAGCTATGGCGTCACCAAGATCTACTCGCCGGAAGACGGCCGCAAGATGGGCCTGCAAGGCATGATCAACCACATGCTGGAAAGCTCCGACTTCCCGACCATCAAGCAGGCGGAAGCAGAACTGGCCAAACTGAAAGAGAAAAACGCCCTGGCGATCGCCAAGCTGATCACCGTGGCGGAAGAAGCGGTCTACCAAAACGATGCCGAGCACCAAAAGCTGCTCGCCGAGATCCGTGAGCAGGTGCAAAACGTGCCGGTCATCGGCATCACCGGCACCGGTGGCGCGGGCAAATCGTCCTTGACCGACGAACTGGTGCGCCGTTTCCTGAACGATTTCACCGACAAGACGATCGCCATCCTTTCCGTCGACCCGTCGAAGCAAAAGACCGGCGGCGCGCTGCTGGGCGACCGCATTCGTATGAACGCGATCAACAACTCCCGCGTCTACATGCGCTCGCTGGCGACCCGCGAATCGCGCTCCGAGCTGTCGGCTGCGATCAAAGAAGCGATCGACGTGGTGAAAGTGGCCGGCTACGACCTGATCATCGTCGAAACCTCGGGGATCGGCCAAGGCGACGCGGAGATCACCAAAGTCACCGACCTCTCCCTGTACGTGATGACTTCCGAGTTTGGCGCACCGTCGCAACTCGAGAAGATCGACATGCTCGATTTTGCCGACCTCGTTGCGATCAACAAGTTTGAGCGCAAAGGCTCGCAAGACGCGCTGCGCGACGTCAAGAAACAATACCAGCGCAACCACAACCTGTGGGAGCAAAACGCCGACGAGATGCCGGTTTACGGCACGATCGCCAGCCAGTTCAACGACCCGGGCACCAACGTCCTGTACCGTGCCTTGATCAACAAGGTCAACGAGAAAAAAGGCCTGAACTGGGAATCCCAGCTCGATGTGAAAGAAAGCATCTCCAAAAAGAACTACATCATCCCGCCGGAGCGCACCCAGTACCTCGGCGAGATCGTAAGCTCGATCCGCGACTATAAGAAATTTATCAACGCGCAGTCGGCGATCGCCCGCAAGCTGTTCCAACTGAAAGGCGTGCGCGAACTGTTCAGCGGCCAAGCGGAAATGCTGGCGGCGCTCGATGCGCAGATCGTCAACTTCGAAGGGCAGCTGCATCCGGAAGCGAAGCGCCTGATCGAAAACTGGCCGCAGCTGAAAGAGCTGTACACCGCCGATGAATTTGTCACCAAGATCCGCGACAAAGAAATCCGCACCACCCTGTTCACCGAATCGCTCTCCGGCACCAAGATTCCGAAAGTCGCGCTGCCGAAGTACGAAGACTGGGGCGACCTCTTGAAGTGGCTGATGAATGAAAACGTGCCGGGCGAGTTCCCGTACACGGCAGGCGTGTTCCCGTTCAAGCGGGAAGGGGAAGACCCGAAGCGCCAGTTCGCAGGCGAAGGGACGCCGGAGCGCACCAACCGCCGCTTCCACTACCTGTCCAAAAACGACGATGCGAAGCGCCTGTCCACCGCGTTTGACTCGGTCACCCTCTACGGCGAAGACCCGGACTACCGCCCGGACATCTACGGCAAGATCGGGGAATCGGGCGTGTCGATCTGCACCTTGGAAGACATGAAGAAGCTGTACGCGGGCTTTGACCTCTGCGCGCCGTCGACCTCCGTCTCGATGACGATCAACGGCCCGGCGCCGATGATCCTCGCGATGTACATGAACACGGCGATCGACCAGCAGCTGGCGAAGTTCGCAGCGGACAACGGCCGCCAGCCGACCGCAGAAGAAGCGGCGCAGATCCGCGCGTACACCTTGTCGACCGTGCGCGGCACCGTGCAGGCGGACATCTTGAAAGAAGACCAGGGCCAGAACACCTGCATCTTCTCGACCGAATTCGCCTTGCGCATGATGGGCGACATTCAGCAGTATTTCATCGACCACAAAGTGCGTAACTACTACTCGGTGTCGATCTCCGGCTACCACATCGCCGAAGCGGGCGCCAACCCGATCTCGCAGCTGGCCTTCACGCTGGCGAACGCGTTCACCTATGTCGAGTACTACTTGAGCCGCGGCATGAACATCGACGATTTCGCTCCGAACCTGTCGTTCTTCTTCTCCAACGGCATGGACCCGGAATACACCGTCATCGGCCGCGTCGCGCGCCGCATCTGGGCGACGGCGATCAAGAACAAGTACGGCGGCAACGACCGCTCGCAGAAGCTGAAGTACCACGTGCAGACGTCCGGCCGTTCCCTGCATGCGCAGGAGATCGACTTCAACGACATCCGCACCACGCTCCAAGCGCTCCTGGCGCTGCAGGACAACTGCAACTCCCTGCACACCAACGCGTATGACGAAGCGATCACCACGCCGACCGAAGAATCGGTGCGCCGCGCGATGGCGATCCAGATGATCCTGACCAAAGAGTTTGGCCTCTTGAAAAACGAGAATCCGGTGCAAGGCGCGTTTGTCGTCGAAGAGCTGACCGACCTCGTCGAAGAAGCGGTGCTGGCCGAGTTCCAGCGCATCTCCGATCGCGGCGGCGTGCTTGGCGCGATGGAGACGCAGTACCAGCGCGGCAAGATCCAAGAGGAATCTATGTACTACGAGCACAAGAAGCATGACGGCTCCCTGCCGATCATCGGGGTGAACACCTACCTCAACCCGAAGACCCAGGGCGACGACTACGAAGCGCCGGAGATCGAACTGGCCCGCGCGACGAAAGAAGAAAAAGAGCTGCAGATCCTGAACCTGCGCACGTTCCAATCGGACCATGCAGATGCAGCGGCAGCAGCCCTCAAGGCGCTGCAAGAGACGGCGATGAACGGCGGCAACATCTTCGCTCAGCTGATGGAGACGGTCAAAACCTGCTCCCTCGGCCAGATCACGCAAGCCCTGTACAAAGTGGGCGGACAGTATCGCCGCAACATGTAAGACACAAAAAAGCGACCCTCCGATCAGGAGGGTCGCTTTTTGCTGTCTTACGGAGCCAGCGGGATGTTGAACAGGGTGATCACGAGAAAGGAGATCACAAACACGATCACCGTCAACACAAACGAGATCAACAGCTCGACGAGCAGCGGGCCCCAGAAGGCGACGGCGCCGGAGACGCCAAACACTTCTTTTAACAGCTGGACGCGCAGCAGGTACATGTAGATCAACCCGAGGAACACGAGGAAGATCAGGAAAAACGAGGTGCTTAGCGGTGCGGCCAGCACGCTCAGCACGGCGGTCGGATAGTAGGTGTACGGATAGTACTTTTTCAGCAGATTCCATTTGGCCTTGCGCTCGATCGGATCGACGGGCAGGCGGTCGGCCGCAAACATCAGCAGGCCCAGCCGCGAGGTCAGCACAAACAAAAAGCGCTGCAGGAAATATTGCACCGGCGGCAAAAGCAGCACGAAAATCCATTTGTAATTGCCAAATTGCGTTTCGAAAAAGGGGTCGATGGCGAAATAGAATGCCAGGTTGATCATCATCAGCACGATGACGACATTGACCAGACGGCTTGTCAGGTTCGCGTTTGGTTTTTGTAAAAGGTTCTGGATTGACTCCTGGGAGCGGAACATCAATCGCCCAAGCAATGACAACAAGAAAAGTTCCTCCTATCTGCATCTCTCTTCCGTTAGTATAACGTAAAAAAGAAAACCCGGCATCAAATGCCGGGCAGACATGCAGTGGTTATCGGCCTTCAACCAGGTCGAGTTCGCGGTTGAGCTGTTCGACGAACAGACCGGCATCGGTGACGATCCCGACCGTCTGCGTGGAGCCGCGGTCGGCCAGCTTGGAGACGACCGCCGGGTTGATGTCGACGCAGATCGTCTTGCAGGTCGCCGGAATCATGTTCGCGGTGCCGATCGCATGGAGCATCGTCGAGATGATGATCACCATATCGGTGCCCTGCACAAGCTCCGAGTAGCGCGCCTGCGCTTTGCAAAGGTCCATCTCGGTGTCCGGCAGCGGACCGTCGTCGCGGATGGAACCGGCCAGCGAGAACGGCACGTTGTGTTTGACCAGCGTGTACATGATGCCGGAGCGCAGTTCGCCTGCGTGCACAGCGTTGGCGATCGAGCCGTGGAAGCGCATGCGGTTGATCGCCGACAAGTGGTGGCGGTGGCCGCCGGAGACGACGTCGGCCGTCCGCGTGCTGATGCCAAGCGACGTGGAGTACAGCGCATTTTCGATGTCATGCGTCGCCAGCGCGTTGCCGGACAGCACCGCCTGCACGTAGCCTTTTTCGATCAGGCCGCAGAACGGGGTCATGCCGCCGGTGTGGACAACGCCCGGGCCCGCCACGAAGACGATGCGGCCGCCGCGGTCGCGGATCTCTTTCATATCGCGGGCGATCTTGCGGATGATCACCGGATTCTGGCGCTCCGAAGAAACCTCGCCTTGCATGAAGCCGAACTCTTCTTCGTTTTTCGTCGGCAGATCGAGGAAAGCGATGCGGATGCCGCCATGGCCGACGACAACCTCTTCGCCTGCCACGACGTCGCGCATCAGGTTGCAGAACGGAATGCCGTTTTCATCAAACGTGATCATGCCGTCCATGCGCAGACGGGTGACCGGAATCCAGTTGCCGTCGCGGAAGATAAAGGTCGGTTTATTGGAAGTGGCATGGAAATCATCCGGGACAACGCCGTCTTTGGGCGCCGGTTCGGTCTTGAGCTCGGTGGAGTGGATGCGTTTGCAGCCTTGTTCAATAAACAGCGCCGAGACATGCTCCAAACGCTCAGGGCCGATATAGATCGAGAAGCGCATCGGCTTGGTGCCGTGCAGTTCCAAATGGGCGTCTTCGCGAGCGGCGAGGTCTTCAAGATCGACCAGAGTCGGTGTATGTGCATGCAATTCAAAAACTTCCTGTATGTACATGTGGAATGAACCCTCCCTGGGAATTATGCTAGTTTAAGTATACAATTTTCCTACATCAATTGATAGCATTTACAAGTTGAATTTTTGCGAATCTTGACGAAAGCAGGTAAAACGCGAAACTTGTCGAATATCCTCCATTGTAATGAGGGGTGATCGCAGATGCATATGACTTCCACTGAAGCCTTACAACCGGGTGCGAAGCTTGCCAAGCCAATCTACAGCAGCAACGGCAGTGTGCTGCTGGCCGTCGGAAAAGAACTGAGCGAGAGCAATATTCAACGGCTGCTCGACCTGAATATCACACAGGTTTACATAGACGATCCCAGAACCAGCGATCTGGTCATCGAAGACGCGATCTCCGAAGCGACGCGCAGCCGCGCGGTGAAAGTGGTGTATGAGACTTTTTCGCAGATGATCGAATCGCGCAAATGGATGCGCTCGATCGCCAACCCGCGCCTGGGGCGGGAATTTCGCGGAGTCTTTGAAGATATTTTGTACGATCTGCAGTCAAAAAAGCAGGTCATGCTGCAACTGACCGGCATTTACACGACCGACAACTATCTGTACAGCCACTCGGTCAATGTCGGCATCTACTCGGCGGCGCTCGGCATGGCGCTGGGGCTGAAGCGCGATCAACTGATCGACCTCGGCATCGGCGCGATCTTGCACGACATCGGCAAAACGATGGTGCCGATGGAGATCCTGATGAAGCCGGGCAAGCTGACCGATGAAGAGTATGCCTTGATGAAGCAGCATGCTTTCTGGGGCTATGAGATTTTAAAAGAGCATGATGATATCCCGCTGATCTCTGCGCATTGCGCGCTGCAGCACCATGAGCGGCTCGACGGTTCCGGCTATCCGCGCTCGCTCAGCGGCGACCAGATTCATCTCTACGGACAGATCGTCGGCATCGCCGATGTTTATGATGCCCTGACTTCGAACCGCGTCTACCGCAAAGCGTATCTGCCGCACGAAGCGCTGGAGATTCTGTTTGCGTCGACCGGACAGTTCGACAGCGACCTGATCCGCAAGTTCCGCGACAACGTGGCCCTGTACCCGTTGGGGCTGACGGTGACGCTCAATTCGGGCGAGACGGCGGTGGTTGTCGATATCAACACCAAGTATCCGCACCGCCCGATCCTGCGCGTGCTGAAGGACGCTGCGGGCAACGACCTGCAGCACCCGCACGAAGTGGACCTGTCGTCCGATCTGACGCTGATGATTACCGATTGCGAGGAGATTTTGTGATCTTGATCACGAGCGGATCGTGGCCGGTCGGGCGGATCAGCGTCGCTTGCTCCTGCCCGTGCAGGAGCTTTTTTACTTCCTGCTGGGAACCTGCGCGCGCCATTTCGAACCAGGCGTACAGCGGACTCTCTGTGCCGTAGTAGATGCGTTGGCGCACGCGGCGAAACGGCCACAGCTCGCAGCCGTCGAGCAGCACGGAAGAGTCGGTCAGCACCTCATCGCTCTGGCGCCAAACGCCTCCGAGCAGCTTCAAGGTCGTCTCGCCAAGGTAGGCGCCGATCGACAGCACCAGCGTTTCATCGGGCGTTTGGCCCGGCTTGGTGATCAAGGAGATCAGGCGGTCGGCGTCTTTCAGGCTCTCTTCGCTGTAATCGAGCACAAACGGCTCGCCGACCTGCCCGCGTAAAATTTCGGCAAGATCATGAAACAAGTGTGAGATAATGATCAGTCCTTTCCAGCCAATACAGTCAGTCTACCATAGAATGGCACCATCTTTACAAACCCCCGGGTTATGGGTAAGTTAGAGAATAGAACTCGTTCAACAGAAAGGATGCTTCCTTTGTTTAAACTGCGTGACAACCCGTATGTGCGTTATCCGTCCCCGTGGGACGCCTATGCGACACTCCCTCTGTCGGTACCGATCTCCGAAGCGTTTTGCAAAACGAAGATCACGCCGAACCAGATCACTGTGATATCTTTTGTCATCGCACTGTTTGCGGTGTGGTGTTTTGGATTAGGCACTCCGTGGATGCTGGTGCTCGGCGGCCTGCTTTATCAGCTGTCCTACATTTTGGATTGCTGTGACGGCTATGTGGCCCGCAAGACGAAGCAATCTTCCAACTTTGGTTTTTGGCTCGATCATATTTTGGATGAACTGAAGCTGGCCCTGCTCGTGCTGGCACTGGTCTACGGCCAGCAGCGCATCGGCGAGCTTGAGGGCTGGATGCTCACCGCTTCGTGGGTGATGGCCGGTCTTTACATCTATACCCGCGCCTTCTCCAAAGGCGACCTGCTGATCAAAGAGACGATCGAGAACAGCGCCTCGGCCCAAGCGGACGCGTCCGCCAAGGACAGCGGAGATGCGCCGGAGGGGATCGTGATCAACGGGATGGCGATGACGCCGTTCCAGGCCCGTCTGTACCGCAAGTTCATGATCGTGACGCCGTTTTCGGTCATCGAGAGCCAGGCGATCATCTTCTGCCTGATGCCGATCGTGCAGCTGCCGATCTTCGGGCTGCTGCTGACCCTCGTGATCACCGTGATCTGGCACCTGCTGTTTGATGTCTACCGCTACTGGAAACGCGCCGGCTGGCGCTAGTGAATCCGACCCCCTTTGGGATGATCCCCAAAGGGGGTTTTTCTGTCATAAAGAGCGGGGCGCGGTACTACTGTTTAGGTAAGGGAGCTGGAGAACGCCGAAAAGGGGGAAACGTTTGTGGAACCTTTCAACCTGGATGATGATACGCTGCTTGCCGCACATGATCCGTCCGATATGCTGGGGGCCATCTACGGGCTGCCTGAGCAGATGGAGGAAGCGGTGCGCCTGATGGAGCACACGGGTGCTAAGTTTGATGCGTCTCTCGTGCAGACGATCGTCGTCACGGGACTCGGCGGCTCGGCGGTCGGCGGCGACATGCTGCGCACCTATGCCGGCGACAAATGTCCGGTGCCGATTCTCGTCAACCGGAGTTACACGCTGCCTTCGTATGTGGGAAAAGACACGCTGGTCATCGCGGTTTCTTATTCGGGCAACACAGAAGAGACGTTATCCGCCTACGCCGATGCCAAAGCGCGCGGGGCGCAGATCGTCGCCGTCACTTCGGGCGGCATTTTGAAAAAGCAGGCTTGGGAAGACGGCCATGCTGTGATCACCGTGCCGGGGGGCTTGCAGCCGCGTGCGGCGGCCGGGTATTTGTTTATCCCGCAGCTGATGCTCCTGCAGCAGGCCGGACTTTTGCCCGAGGGGCATGCGGAGATTGAGGAGACGGTGCGCCTGCTGCGCGAAATGCGCAAACTTTTAGCTCCGGCGTCGCCGACGGAGCAGAACCTCGCCAAGCAGACCGCGCTGCGGCTGTACGGCAAGATTCCGCTGATTCACGGTGCGGTCGGGCTGACCGAAGTGATCGCCTACCGCTGGAAGACGCAGATCAATGAAAATGCGCAGACGCCTGCGTTTGCCCACTGCTATCCGGAGCTCAATCATAATGAGATCGTCGGCTTTGACGTGCCGCAGGAGTTGATCGAAAAGCTGGAGATCATTACGCTTACCTGCAGCCGCAACCATCCGCGCGTGCAAAAGCGGATCGAGATCACCGCAGGCGAAGTGCTGGCCGCAGCGTCCTGCGGGCAGACCGAATTGGCTGCGCTGGGGGAAAGCGATCTCGCGCAGATGTTCTCGCTGCTCTACCTCGGGGATTATGCGTCCGCCTATCTGGCGGCACTGTACGGCCTCGATCCGACCCCGGTGGAAAAAATTGAATACCTCAAGAGAAGGTTAGCAGACTAACCTTGACGGATTGATAGATTTTAGTTTACGCTTTAAACTGGGGCTCCGTGTGTAACGGAGCTTTTTATTTCAACGGTTGGAAACGGAGGATGGAGATGCGCTCGATCGAAACTCTCCGCATCATCATAGCGGATCAACAAGGAATTTTGGAAGAATGGATGAACCTGCTGACCGAACAAGGCTCCGAGATGCAGGACCGGTTTGGCAGAGAATACCTCACACAGCAAAGTGAACGCTTTCTTGGCAGTTTGATCAAACTGCTCGAGGAGCAGTCGGACAACTACCGCGTCGATGAGCGCGAGGGATTTAACCGCCTGCTGCAGGAATTGTCGCTGCTCGGCACGCAGGCCGGGTCCAGCCCGAAGTCATTCATGCCGTATGCGTTGACGCTCAAAGAAGTGATTTTCCATCGGCTGCAAACGCTGGAGGCGACAGAGCTCAGCGTCGTCTACGCCGTGATCAGCCAGTTGGACCGCATGTTCAGCAAAATGTCGCATTATTACTATGAAGAATATATCAACCGCCGCGAACAGGTGATCAAAGCCCAGGCGCTGGCGATTCAAGAGCTCTCCGCGCCGGTGATCCAAGTGTGGGAAGGCATTCTGGCCTTGCCGCTGATCGGCACGATCGACACCCAGCGCGCCAAAGGCATCATGGAAAATCTGCTTGAAGAGATCGTGCGCACCAAGTGCCCGCATGTGATCATCGACATCACCGGCGTGCCGATCGTCGATACAGGTGTGGCGGAGCGGCTGATCAAAACGGTCGAAGCCGGCCGGCTGGTCGGCGCGGAGTGCATCCTGACCGGGATCCGTCCGGAAGTCGCCCAGACGCTGGTCATGCTTGGTGTGTCGCTCGGCGACATCGTCACCAAAGCAACGCTGCAGGCAGGTCTCGCTCACATTTTGAAAACGCGGGAACAAGGCAGACTTCAAGTGGAAGAGAGTGTTATCTGATGCAGGTACCGATTCTGAAGATGAACGATGTGCTCATCGTTACGCTTGGCAACGACATCACCGATGACGAAGCGATCGCCATCAAGCATAATATTTTGGTGAAGATCAAAGAAACAGAATGCCAGGGTCTGCTCATCGACATTTCGGTCGTCGATCTCATCGACAGTTTTATGGGCAGAATCCTCAACGAAATCGCCGAGATGGCAAAGCTGATGGGCTCCCGTACCGCCATTACGGGGATGAGTCCGCAAGTCGCCATCACGATGATCGAACTCGGCCTGAAGCTCCAAGGTGTATATACGGCACTAACGGTCGAAAAAGGATTCGAATGGCTCAGAAATCCGAACACGGGAGCGTAGCAGATGCAGGACACAATACAGATTCTCAGCGAAACGGATGCGATTGTCGCCCGCCAGAGAGGCCGTGAAATCGCGCGGCAGTTGGGGTTCTCAGTGGTGGATCAGACGCGAATCGCGATCAGCATATCGGAGCTCGCACGGAACATCATCCTGTATGCGGGCTCTGGCGTCGTGGAAGTGACAGCGATGCATGGCGAACATGGTGATGTGGGAATCGAAGTGTTGGCGGCCGACAACGGGCCTGGGATTGCAGATCTCAACCTCGCGCTGCTGGACGGATATTCCACGTCAAACGGACTGGGCATGGGGCTGCCTGGCACGAAACGCTTGATGGACGAGTTTCAAATTGACACCGTACCGGGTGCGGGCACGCGGATCACCATTCGTAAATGGTTGAACAGCCGCAACTATTAGAGGGGAGTGGGCGACGATCAGAATCGGAGTAGCGGTCTCCCCACTCGAGTCGAACAGCGGAGACGGGTATATCGTGCGCGACTATGGCGGCCAAACGCTGATCGTCGTCGCCGATGGACTTGGGCACGGGCTGCGTGCCTTTGAAGCTGTCGACACACTGCGCAAGCTGATCGAACTTGCGCCGGTGATGCCTTTGCCCGACCTGCTGTTGTGGTGTCACAAACAGATGCGCCAGACGCGCGGCGCTGCGGTGGCGGCGCTTTTGCTCGACCGGGCCGGACGGACGGTCACCTACAGCGGGATCGGCAACATCGCCTTTTGGCACATCATCACCCGGGTCGGGGTGATCACCTCCAAACGCATGGTCAGCGGGATTCTCGGCTATCGCGAAGTTGCGCCGACAGCGATCACGTTTTCCTATGTGGAAGGCGACCGGCTGCTCTTGCACACCGATGGTGTACAAGGCAACTTGCGCGCGCATTTGGAGATTTGGCACCACCCGCCGGAGCGGACAGCCCTGGATGTGATCGATCTATTCTCGACCGGGCAGGATGATGCGCTGGCGCTGGTCGTGCGCCTCGGGCGCGGCGACCCGCAGGTGCTGGAGCAGGTCTGTACGGCAAAACCAACTGAATGAGAAAGCGTGCGGCAACAAAACCTAACGGTGGATTCCAATTCGGAAACCGCCGTTTTTTTATTACTCTTGCAGCCATGAGGGAGATACAAGCCATGTCGTTGTTTCGTACAAAAAGCATCGAAGATCTGATCCGTACTTCTCAAGAGGGCAAAACGCTGAAAAAAACGCTGGGCACCTGGGACTTAACGATGCTCGGGATCGGGGCGATCATCGGGACCGGCATTTTCGTGCTGACCGGAGAAGGAGCGCTGACCGCCGGTCCCGGCCTGATCCTGTCGTTTATCATCTCCGGCATCGTCTGTGCGTTTGCGGCGCTGTGTTACGCCGAATTTGCTTCGCTGGTGCCGGTGTCCGGATCGGTGTACACCTACAGCTATGCGACGCTTGGCGAGTTTATCGCCTGGCTGATCGGCTGGGATCTGATCCTCGAGTACGCCTTGGCTACGTCGGCCGTCTCAGCGGGCTGGTCCGGCTATGCGCAGTCGCTGGCGGCGGGCTTAGGTCTGCACCTGCCGACGGCGCTGAGCGCAGCGCCGGGCGCGGTGAAAGGCGTGACGACTTATTTCAACCTGCCAGCCTTTTTAATCGTACTGCTGGTCACCACGTTGTTGTCGGTGGGCATCAAGGAATCGACGCGGGTGAACAACATCATGGTGCTGATCAAAGTGGCGGTGGTGATCTTGTTCATCGTCGTCGGGGTCGGCTATGTGCGGCCGGTGAACTGGACGCCGTTTCTGCCGTTTGGTTTCAAAGGGGTGCTCGAGGCATCGGCGCTGGTGTTTTTCGCGTACATCGGCTTTGACGCGGTGGCGTCGGCGGCAGAAGAGTCGCGCGATCCGCGGCGAGACCTGCCGCGCGGCATCATCTACTCCCTTGTGGTCTGCACGCTGTTTTATGTGGTCGTCTCGGCGGTGATGACCGGGATTGTCGAGTATCCGCGCTTTGAAGGGATCGCGCATCCGGTCTCGCTGGCGCTTCAAGTGGCCGGGCAGAACTGGGTGGCCGGGTTTATCGACTTGGGGGCGATCCTCGGCATGACCACGGTGCTGCTCGTCATGACGTACGGGCAGACGCGGATCTTTTTCGCGATGTCGCGCGACGGTCTGCTCCCGCGGATGTTTTCCACCGTCCATCCGAAGTACCAAACGCCGTTTGGCTCGACGTGGCTGGTCGGCATCATCTCCTCGCTGGTCGGCGGGTTTGTGCCGCTCGGGCGCTTGGCAGAACTGACGAACATCGGGACATTGGCCGCTTTCACGCTGGTGTCTGTGGCGATCCTCGTGCTGCGGCGGACACAGCCTGACCTGCCGCGCGTGTTTAAAGTACCAGGTGTGCCGGTGGTGCCGATCTTATCGATCCTGTTTTGCATTACTTTGATGACCCAATTGCAGGCGCTGACCTGGATTGCGTTTTTCGTCTGGCTGACGATCGGACTGTTCGTGTATTTTCTCTACTCTCGCAATCACTCGGTGTTGAACCACTAGAAATAGAAAGAGGTGTTACGATGCGTGCGAGCAAATGGGTGGCAATGACGCTGGCGATCGCGCTCGCGTCCACCGCAACGTCTGCCTGCGGAATTATGCGGACACCGTATGAGCGGCAAAAGATTCAGGAGAACGGCGGAACGGCCAAGAAGCCGAATGAAGAGCAGTCTGCCAACGCCGGCGGCGGTCAGGGAGAAGGCGGGGGCGAACAGGCTGCCGGGAAGAAAAAGAAAGAAGACCCGCAGATCGCCAAGGAGAAAAAAGAAGGCCAGAAGCAGAAATTCGAGTCGGAGAGCCCCGGCCAGCGCAAGGAACGGTTAAAAGGGCAAGGGCTGCTCTACGTGCTCCCTGGCGCCAAAGAGCGACTGGAGGGGCTCCGTCCCGGTGCGAAAAAGGACGCGGAGCAAGCGAAGGCGAAGGTCAAAGGCGAAACTGAAAAGGCCGAGCAGCCGAAACAAGAGGTGCAGCTGCGCCACAGCGGCCCGCTGTCGGCCGAAGTCTCCAAGCTGGAAGGCGTCGTGGAAGCGATCGTGTTGGTCGATGAAAAGGGCAACGCGTTTGTCGCGCTGAACGAGGACCAGCAAGTGAAAGCCAAAATGGTCAAAGCGCCGCGCGAAGCCAACGAGCGAATCGATGTCAAAACGGAAGGCGACATCCCGCAGCCGATTCAGGAGCGGATCGCCTCCAAGCTGCGGGCGATGAACGAAAACATCGGAACGGTGCATATCACGAACAGCCCCGAACATGTGAAGAAATTTCAGCGCTATGCCGGAAAAGTCGTCAAAGGCGACATCGACGAGACCGCGCATGCGGCAGCCGATCACATCACCGACATCTGGAAATAAAAAAAGGTCGTGTCTCTTGGGACACGACCTTTTCTCGCTTAAAATTCGGTGGCTGTGGTGTATGGCAGACCGGGATAGCCTTGCGCGGTCAGGTTGCGCATCGCGCGGTCGACCATCGTGACCGGCACATCGAGCTGATTGGCGACATCGACCACCGACTCGATGTTGTTCCCTGCCTGCAGTTGCTGCAGGACATAGGTCTCGATATTGCGCTGCATTTCGCGTTGATCCATCTGGGCGGGCCTCCCCTCAGGCGTAGACTTCCCTAGTAGGATGCCCGGCGCAGGGTTGTTTACTCAAGAGCAGCAGGAGCAGGGGTTCAATTTTACTGCGGAGCGTCTGCCGCCGGAGTGATGACGGTAAACGTATAGGTGCCGAGCAGGTTCACCAAAGCATGATCCGTGCTGGTGTAAGCGTACACCGAGTAGTAGTAGGTAGTGCCAGGCGTCAGGCCCTCTTCATGATAAGCGGATTCCGGGCCGGAATACTGGTCAGATCCCATTTTCTTGATCACGTAGTCGACCGCATTTGCGTTGGTCGGATGAGTTTCAAACGATACGGAGGTCGAAGTGCTTTCCAAGACAAGCGGCGACCATGCCAGATTTTGCGTATAACCGGTCGCTCTGGTGCTGATCATCAGTACGCCATTCGTATCGTAGAGTTCGTAATCATACCAGACTTGCTGGTGCGGCATCAGGTTGGATTCTGTAAACGTGCCGGTGCCTTCATAGTACAGCTCGCCCATGCGACGCAGCACCATCTTGCCGACTTCAAAGTTGGTGCCGGTGTAGGTGGTGGTCATGGTATGTGCGTCCGGACTCGTCATTTGCAGTGTGCCGGTGGCTGCTTTGGTGCGTGCGAAGTCATACGCTCTTTGGCCAAGCGGCACTCCGTTTGCATCATAGGAGGAGACGACATAGTAGTACGGCTTGTTCGGAAGCAGCCCGGTGTCGATAAACGTCGTGTTCTTACCTTCATAGAGCACCTGGTTGTCGCGGGTGACCACAAACTTGGCAACCGGGCCGCGGCCCGAGTAGCCCAGCTGAATCGAAGTAAATTCACTGCCGGTATGCCAGACGTTGACCGTGCCGTCTTTCGTGGTGGCCGACAGGGTGCTTTTGGCCAGCTCATTGCCGTTGGCGTCATACGCGTAGATCGTGTAGGTATAGGCGGTGACGTTGGTCAGGCCTTTGTGCTCAAACGTCGTCTTGGTGCCCATGTACAGCAGTTGATTGGCGCCTGTGTACACGCGGTACTCGGCAACCGGACCGTCATAGGAGTAGTTCAGTTGAATCGACATGTAGGACGGGATCGCTTCCGCAGTCAGAGCCGGCGTCAGCGATTTGATTTCCACCGGGTAGTTGCTGGAAGTGGTGGTGCCATTGCCGAATTGCCCTTTGGCATTGGAGCCCCATGCCCAGACGCTGCCGTTCGCTCGCAGCGCATAGGAAGTCGTGCTGCCGGCCGAGATGCTTTGCACGCCGGTCATATCTTGTACGGGGCGGGCGTCCAGACCGGTCATCGCGTAGCTGTGGCCGAGCTGGCCGTAGGTGCTGTTGCCGAACGACCAGACGGTAGCGTCGTTTTTCAGGATCAAAGTGTGGCCGTGACCGGCCGCAATCGCCGTCGCGCCAGTAAACGGTTCCAGGTAAAAGCCGCGCACCTGTGTCGGGGCTTGTGCGGTGACAGCGGTTGACAGGCCAACCGTGTCGGTGCCCCAGTACCAGACGGTGCCGTCCGCCTTGATCGCCACCGCATGTGTTTTGCCGGCATCGATCGCCGTTACGCCGGTGATCGGCACTTGTGACGGGCGGGTGGAGTTGTTGCTCGCCTTGCCATACTGATAAGAAGCGTTGTTGCCCCACGCCCAGACGGTGCCGTCCGTTTTCAGCGCCAGCGAGAAGCGTGCGCCTGCCGCGATGTCTTTGACGTCGCTGATCAGGGACTTGACCGGGGTGGACGAATTGGTGGCGGTGCCGTTGCCGAGCTGGCCGTTGTAGTTGCCGCCAAACCCGTACACGTCGCCGCTCGCGGTCAACGCCAGCGAGTGATGCTCGCCGCCTGCCACTTCCACGACATCGCTCAGCCCGGCAACTTGCAGGGGAGCGGTGATCGCCCCCGAAGGAGTAGCGCCGCCTTGTCCATAGTTGTTATCTCCGGCCGCCCAGACGCTGCCGTCGCTTTTGAGAAACAGCGTGTGGTTGTACCCGGCATCGATGCTTGTGCCGCCGTTGGCGAATCCGCTGACGGGCATCGGGGAGAGCGCGGTGGAGTTGACGGTGCCGCCATCGCCGATCTTGCCGTTAAAGTCATACCCATAACCCCAGACCGAGCCATCGGACCGGACGAGTTGTGCATAGTCGAGGCCGCCGTTTACTTTCGTGACGTAGGCTGCATTTGCCTGACCGCTGTCAGCAAGCAGCATGCCTGTCGCCAAAGCAACGGTTGCGGCGCTCATGAGAGCCAATTTGTTCATGAAGATTCCCCTTTTATATAAAATATGGGTAAAAAGTAATTTCATAGATTAGAGTACCATATCCTCCCACAAATAAAAACCCTCCAAAAGGAGGGTTAACTGGTTATATGAAAATTATTTATCGTCAAAAAACCACCGCCCGAAACGGACAGTGGTTTTACTTACTTGTCGTTCTCATGTTCACTTACAACATCCCGCATCCCGTCTTTAAACTCGCGAAGCCCTTTGCCGACCGCGCGGCCCACTTCGGGCAGTTTGTTCGGGCCAAATACGATTACCGCCAGCACGAGGATCAGGATCATGCCCGGCACGCCGATGTTGGCAAGCATCTCGCTCACCTCCAGCCATAGTTTCCTGCTTAGCGTGTGTTGCTAGGCTTTCGGATATGCATACTGCTGCACGAGGCAGACAAATTCGGACGCCGCCCGCGATTGAAACCGTCCGGCCCGCTCCAGCACGGAGAGGGGACGGGTGTAGTGAAAGCCATCCAGGGTCAGGCGCTGCAAACTGCCCGCGAGCATCTCGCGGCGGACACACCATTTGGAGAGGATGGCCAGGCCCATACCGGCCTCGACCGCTTCTTTGATGCCTTGCGTGCTGCCGATTGAGATGATTTTGCGGGGCGCGACCCCGATTTTTTGCAAATAATCTTCTGCCGTCGCCCGCGTGCCGGAACCTGCTTCGCGCAGGATAAACGTGTGCTCCTCCAACTGCTCAGCGCGAACTTTGGAAACATCGGCAAGCGGATGCCCCGGCGGAGCGAACAGCACCACTTCATCGTCCAAAAAAGAGGTCAAAGTCAGATGACGATGCTGCAGCCGCCCTTCGACCACCCCGGCGTCGATGCTGTAATCGAGCATCATCTCGCCGATCTCCTCCGTGTTGTGAATCAGCAGATTGAGCTCAACTTCCGGAAAGCGCTGGGTGTATTCGGCCAGCACCTGCGGCAGAATATATTCTCCGATCGTAAAGGTGGCGCCGATCGTCAGCTTGCCAGTCACGCGACCCATCAGATCATCGAGCGCCCCTTTGCTTTTCGCAGACAGATCGAGAATCTGCTTGGCATAAGGCAGCAGCGTCTCACCGGCGGAGGTCAGTTCGACCCGCTTGGAGGTGCGCTCGAACAATTTGGTGCCGTAATACTCTTCTAATGTATGAATCTGCTGCGAGATCGCCGGCTGGGTCAGCCGAAGCGCTTCAGCTGCCCGGGAGAAACTCTTCTTCTCCGCGACCATCGCAAACACATGCAAATGCGTGTTGATCACAAAAAGGCCCCCTTTTGGTCCTCTCACCCTATTGTACCAGAGTTTACGTGGCGCAATGACTCCTCCACTGCGCAAACTACCCTTGCAAGATAAGGAGAAGGAGGAGTAGAGACCGTGAAAAAATGGATCAAAACCACAGTGGCCGCTCTGATGTTGGCTTCGACGATCGTCCTGCCGTCCTCCACACAGACAGCGGAGGCGGAATCGGCCGTTTCCTACACCGTACAGCCGGGCGACAGCGTCTGGAAGATCGCGGTGAAATATCAGATCGGGGTGTCCGACATCGTTGGCGCCAACAATCTGAAGAACCCGAGCCTGATCTATCCGGGGCAGAAGCTGATCATCCCGCAGCTTGACGCCCGCGTTGTGCAGTTCCAGAACCGCGTCGTGCAATTGACCAACGCCGAGCGCGCCAAAGTCGGCCTGCGCCCCTTGAAAATGAACTGGGAGCTGCAGCGCTGCGCCCGCGTGAAGTCGGAGGACATGCGCAACCGCAACTACTTTGCGCACAACTCGCCGACGTACGGTTCGCCGTTTACGATGATGAAAAGCTTCGGCATCAACTACTCCACAGCGGGCGAAAACATCGCGGCCGGACAGCAGACGCCGGAATCGGTGGTCGCTTCGTGGATGAAGAGCCCGGGGCATCGCGCCAACATCCTCAAGGCGGAATACGCGGAGATCGGCTGCGGCGTGGCTTTTGGCGGTTCGTACAAAGTGTACTGGACACAGCAGTTCATCAAACGCTAGGCCAGAACGAAAGCCAGCCGGGTCACTGCCCGACTGGCTTTTCTATGCTACTATAGGAAGAAGAAGCAAGGCTTGACGAGAGGAGCCACAGCATGGCAATCGAAACGGAAGTCAAATTTCGCACCACAGCCGCGTCCTGGCAGGAGATCAAGGATGATTTTGAACGTACATACCAGCTCGACCACATCGAAGAGCAGACCAACCAATACTACAACACGAAAAACGGCGATCTCGACCGCCTCCGCATCGGCCTGCGCCTGCGTCTGGTAAAAGGCCGTTCTATCGTCAACATCAAGCGCGACACGAAAGAATCGCACAAGCGCGAAGAGATTGAAGAGGAGTACGCAGGCACGCTGGAGCGGCTGCCTCAAGACAGCCTGATCCTGCAAAATCTGCTCAACGAAGTCGGCTGCGCGTACGAAGACATCGTGCCGCACGTTCGGATGACCACCAAGCGGTACGTCTATCTGATCGAAGAGCCGACCGTGAAAATTGAAGTCTGTTTCGACGATGTCCTGATCTCCGGCAACGGGCAGGACCATCCGCTGTACGAGATCGAGTTTGAACTGGTGTCGGGCGACGAAGCGCGCCTGCTGGAACTGACCGCCGCGTTTCGCGCCAAGCACGGCAGCCGGGTGGAGCAAAGCGCCGTTTCCAAGCTTGCCTACGCTTTGCAACTCGTGCAAAAATAAGTTCGTAACATCCTTGCAGACTAGAGCAGCCCACATTGACGGGCAGAGGAGAGGATTTTATGAACAGTTTTTCTGAGCAGCTCCGCGCGGCAGGGGATGAGATCTGGCAGCAGATCCACGAGCATCCGTTTGTCGTCGGAATGGGGGACGGGACGCTGGAAGCGGAGCGTTTCGCCTACTACATGGTGCAGGACTACCTGTACCTGATCGAGTATTGCCGCCTGTTTGCGCTGGCGGCGACGAAAAGCGCAGACCTGCAGACGATGGGCAAGTTCGCCGAGCTGCTGCACGCCACGCTGCATGTGGAGATGGACCTGCACCGCCAGTACGCGGCCGAGTTCGGCCTGACGCCGCGCGACTTGGAAACGGCAAGCATCGCGCCCACCGCCCATGCCTACTCGCGCCATCTGCTGCACACCGTGCAAAACGGCACGATCGCCGAGATGATCACGGCGATTTTGCCATGCCAATGGGGCTATCACGAGATCGCCGTGCGGCTCAAGGAACGGGGCGGGCTGGACAACGGCTCGCGCTACACCGCATGGGTGGCGATGTACGCATCTGACGAATTCAAGTCCCTGTCCGACTGGCTGCGCGGCTGGCTCGATGACATCGCAGAGGACTTCACCGCCGCAGAGCGCCGCCGCCTGACCGAACTGTATCTCACCGGCAGCCGCTATGAGTGGATGTTCTGGGACATGTCCTACAAGATGGAAACCTGGCCGGTCTAACTCCTGAAACGATCAAAAAGCGTCCCCGCCAAGGCAGGGACGCTTTATATTTCCAGTGTGAGCGTTGTCAAAAACGGGAACAATTTTGGTACAATCCGTTGCAGATCAAAGCGGTGTCGACAAACATCGACAAACCCTGATCCGGCAATTCAAACCCGCTATATGATACCACATCACCGGAATGTTTTGCAATTGTCTGACAATGAAATTCATAAAAAAGTAACAAATCTCATTGACGAATGTCACAAATTTGCTAGAATTAGAATCAAGTATGTGAAATTCGACACAATTAGGGTGGGGAATCATGGCGAAAAAAGTCGTAATCTTAGGAGCCGGCTACGCTGGTCTCGTCTGTGCACTTGAACTCAACAAGTTGACGACGGCACAAGAAGTAGAGATTATCCTTGTCAATAAACATGAATACCATCAGTTGGTGACGCAGTTGCACGAGCCGGCTGTTGGCGCCAAAGAAGAGAAGGACGTCACGCTTTCGATCAACTCGATCCTCGGTGCGAAGAAGGTCAAGTTCGTCAAGGACGTTGTCGTCTCCATCGACAATGAAGCGAAAGAAGTCAAGCTGGAGAACAGCAAGCTGTCCTACGATTACCTTGTTGTTGCGCTGGGTTCCGAAACGGAATACTTCGGCATCCCGGGCCTGAAAGAGTACAGCTTCACCTTGAAGTCTGTCAACCAGGCGAACCGCATTCGCGAACACATCGAGAACTGCTTGAAAACATACAGTCAGGACAAGAAAGACAGCAAGCTGACCTTTGTCGTCGGCGGCGCAGGCTTCACCGGCATCGAGCTGGTCGGCGAACTGGCAGACATGCTGCCGGTGCTGGCACAGAAGCACAACGTCCCGAAAGACAAGATCAAGCTGATCAACGTCGAAGCAGCGCCGATGATTCTGCCGGGCTTTGACGAAGAGCTGGTCTCCGTCGCCAAGAAATCGCTGGAAGCGCGCGGCGTTCAGTTCATCATCGGCACGCCGGTCGTCCAAGTCGAGCCGGGCATCGTGCACCTCAAGTCGGGCGACACCATCCCGACCGAGACGATGATCTGGACCGGCGGCGTCCGCGGCGTTCCGGTTGTGGCGGAAGCGGGCTTCGAGACCGAACCGCGCGGCCGCGCCAAAGTGGACGAGTACATGCGTGCTGTCGGCCATGAAGACGTCTGGATCATCGGCGATTCCTGCTTCGTGCTGGCGCCCAACGGCCGCCCGTACCCGCCGACTGCGCAGATCTCCACGCAGATGGGCGAAAATGCAGCGGTGAACATCTACTCGACGATGAAGCACATGAAGAAAGAGAAGTTCGATCCGGTGCTGCTCGGCGCGGTTGCATCGCTTGGCCGCAAAGAAGCGATCGGTTCGATCGGCAACAAGATGAAAGCAAAAGGCTGGCTGGCGTACCGCGTGAAAGACGCGTCCAAGTACCGTTACCTGGCCAAGATCGGCGCACTGCTCAAGTCCTAGTTTACGGAGGCGGTCTTGCATGAATCAACAAGGCGGCAAGAAGATGAACGTCTATAAAGACGACAACTGGAACCAAATGAACATCCACCAGCACGGACGCCGTTATGTGGTATCCGAAATCTCCTCGATCGAAGGCGAACTCACCTACGATTTCGCCTCCCGTCAAGAGATGCAGCGCTGGGCGGAACAGCGTTTCTCCCCGGCGAACTTCAGCGGCTCCGAAGAAGAGCGCACTGAAATCCTCGCCAAGTTCAAACGCGTATAATGCAAAGCCCCTCCTCGTGAGGGGCTTTTTTGATAAATCCGCAGAAGCCCATCTCCCCGCTAAGGCCCGTATCATACTCTGTAAGTACAAGGATGATACAACCTTACGAAGGGGTGAATCCAATGTCTTTCGCACTGACCGGTTGGATGATGTACACCATGTGGGCCGTGCTGGGGTTGATGTCTCTCGATCTGCTGATGGGCATCTACAAAAGCATGAAGAGCAATTCTTTCTCCCTTGATCAACTGTCCGATTTCCTCGGCGGCGTCCTGACCCATGTCTTCCCGCTCTTGATCCTCGCCAACTTGAACAAGACGGACATCGATCCTACAGGCGGCTGGATCCTGCTCGTGCTGTTCTACTTGACAGGGATCGGCGTGATCTGGAAGCTCTTGATGGGCCTCAAGGGCAAAATGTAAATTACCTTAAGCACTTTGCTCGATTGGGCAAGGTGCTTTTTACATAGGAAAAACTGTAAAATAAGTCTTTAGTCCCATGAGAAAGATGGTCAAGCGGTGTAGACTGGAAAGTATAAATAAAATAGAAAATCTTTTCTGACAACTGACTGACTGCTTGTCCGGTCATCGTGTGACCGAACCCTGACTACGAGTGTCTGCTTGCGGCCTGCCCGGAGCGTACTCGAACTAGGAGGTTGTGTCTATGTTTCAGTGTCCTGCGTGTGGAGAATTAATGGAGATCTTAACCAATAACCATTGTGTAAGAGCTCACGGCATGACAAAGAAGGAACTGATTGACAACTTCGGGGCTCCGAAATACGTGACCCCCACGATGAGTCGGGAAGTACAAAACTGGATCAAAGAGTCCACCATCATCTCAAAAGTAGATTTCGATGTAGCACAGGCGGCGGCACGCAACATGGTCCGGCGCTCCTAGAGCGCATCCGCTTACATAAGATCCCCTTGCACCCCTTTGAGACAGTGTCGCGTGCAGGGGATTTTTGCATTCTAGAACTTTTGCGTTGGAATACTTTTCCGAGTACTATTAGAACATACTAGGAAGTATAGTATGCCAAAAGGCTCGGAATACGAAAGGATGAACAGCCCGATGAACCAGTTTCAAACCCGTGAGGAACGCGGCATCTACGTTCACGTACTGCCCACCGACAAGTTCCGCATGAACACGATCGTCGCCACTTTTGCGCAGGAGCTGCGCGAAGACACCGCGACGCCATTGGCTTTGCTTCCCTATCTTTTAAACCGAGGGTCTGAGCAGTACCCGACCCCGGAGAAACTGCAACTCGCGCTCGACGAACTGTACGGCGCCTCGATGTCGGCCACGATCGACAAAAAAGGGGAGCGCCAGGTCGTCGACTTCTCGATGAACGTCCCGAACGAGAAATTCCTCAAACAAGGCGAAGGCCTGTTCCAAAAGGCGCTCGGCATTCTCTCCGACGTGATGCTCCGCCCGCAGCTGCAGGACGGCGCTTTTCTGCCCGAGTATGTGCAGGCAGAAAAAGAACAGCACAAAAAGCGCATCGCAGCGGTGATCGACGACAAGATGAACTATGCGGTCGAGCGCTGCAACGAAGAGATGACCAAAGGCGAACCGTATGCCATCCCGCGTCTCGGCTTCGAAAACAAGATCGACGAGATTACTCCTCAGTCGCTGTTTGACGTGTACCAGCGCCTGCTGAAGACCGCGCCGATCAACATCTATGTGGTCGGCGACGTGGACACCGATGCGGTGGCAGCGGAGATCTTCCGCGTCTTTGACATGGAGCGCGACCCGCAAGCCGCGTTTGCCCCGGTGCAGATTCAGCATGAGACCCGCGCCGTCAAAGATGTGGTCGACCGCCTCGACATCAATCAAGGGAAGCTGAACGTCGGCGTGTGGACCAATGTGGCCTGGGCGTCTGACGACTATGCGGCGATGCAGGTCTGTAACGGCGTGCTTGGCGCGTTCCCGCATTCCAAACTGTTCGTCAACGTCCGCGAGAAGCACTCGCTGGCTTACTACTGCATGTCCCGCCTCGACGGGCACAAAGGCATCATCAGCGTCTTTTCCGGTGTGGAATTTGACAAGATCGATCAGGCGCTGGAGATCATCCGCGAGCAGTTTGACGTGCTCAAAAAAGGCGAGATCACCGCAGAGGAGATGGAGTTCACGATCGCAGGTCTGGTCAACGCCTACAAGACGGCGATGGACAATCCGACGTCGATCGCCGATTTCCACCTGAACGGCCTGCTCGCCGGGCGCGTCCGCACGCGCGAAGAAATGATCGACGCCTTCCAAAAGGTCACCGTCGAAGATGTCGTGCGCGTGGCGCAAGGCCTGCAGTTTGATACGATCTACACGCTTCGCAATGAGGAGGGGAACCACGGTGCGTGAAATTCGCAATGAGCAGCTGAAATTATCCGCTTTTCACGATCAACTCGACAACGGACTCGACGTATACGTGATTCCGCGGGAAGGATTCAAGCAGACGTACGCGCTGTTCTCCACCAAGTACGGCTCGATCGACCGCGAGTTTGTCGTGCCCGGCGAGTCGGAACCGACCATCGTGCCGGACGGCATCGCGCACTTTTTGGAGCACAAGATGTTTGAGCAGGAGAACGGGGAGGACGTGTTCAAGACGTTTGCCCGCTATGGCGCGATGTCGAACGCTTTTACGTCGTTTGACACGACGGCCTACCTGTTCTCGTCGACCGACAATCTGGACGAGAACCTGACCACGCTGCTGAATTATGTGCAGGAGCCGTATTTTACGGACGAAAACGTGGAAAAAGAAAAAGGGATCATCGAGCAGGAGATCCGCATGTACGATGACGACCCGAACTGGCGCGTCTATTTCAACCTGATCGAAGGCATGTACCAAGTGCATCCGATCGCGATCGACATCGCCGGCACGGTGGAGACGATCCAGCAGATCGACAAAGAGACGTTGTACAAGTGCTACAATACGTTCTACCACCCGAGCAACATGTCGGTCGTCGTGGTTGGCGACTGCGACCCGGCGCGCGTGCATGCGCTGATCCGTGAAAACCAGGCCGGCAAAAGCTTCGAACGCCAGCCGGAGATCGAGCGTATCTTCCCGAACGAGCCGACCGAGGTGCGCCGTGCCCGTCATGAAGAGCGCATGCAGATCTCGATGCCGAAGCTGCAGTTCGGCTACAAGGACATGAGCCGTCCGAACGGCAAGGACATGATCATCAACGAGTACGCGACTTCGGTCGGCCTCGAAGCGTTGATCGGGAAAAGTTCTGCCCTGTTCAACAAAATGTACGAGGCAGGCATCGTCGACAAGCGTTTTGGCTGGTCGTATGACGCGACTCCGCGTTTTGCCCACTCGCTGTTTGGCGGCAACTCCAAAGATCCGGACCGCGTGCTGCAGGTGGTCGAGGAAGCGTTTGCCGAAGCGGCGCAAAACGGCATCCCGGAGGCAGACTTCAACCGGGCGCGCAACAAGATGATCGGCCAGATGGTCTCGACGCTCGATTCGGCGCGCGCCATCGCCCGCTATTTCGCGACCTACACGTTCCGCGATGCCGATTTCTTTGACATCATCGGCGTGATGGAAAGCCTGACCCTGGAGCAAGTCAACCAGCGTTTGCGCGAACATTTGGCGCCGGAGATGCGCACCGTGTCGATCGTGCTGCCGAAATAAATTTTCAACAACAACTGCCAGCAAGCAGGGTTTCGACCCTGTTTGCTGGTATTTTTATTTTAAGAGACCAATAACAACTAAAAGGAGACCCTTACGTGAACGAGCCATCCTTGTTTCGCAATCGCAATTTCACGCTGCTCTATGTCGGGCAACTCGTCTCGCTGTTTGGAGACTGGTTCCGCGGCGTTGTGATGATCGTCATCCTCTATGATCTGCATCCGGCCGCTTCGACCGTTGGCGGGATGTTTATCGCTACGATTCTGCCGACCTTGTTTGGCAGCATCTTTGTGGGTCCGTTTGTCGACCGCTGGAACAAAAAGAACATCATGATCTGGACCAACCTGCTGCGCTTCGTGCTGACGCTGGCCATGGTGTACGGGGTCTATCTGCAGAACATCTGGGTGCTTTACGGGCTGATCGTTGTCTCCAGTCTCGTCTCTGCGGCCTTCCAACCGGCGCGTACCGCTGTAATTCCGGAGATCGTCGAAGAGAAGCAGATCGTAAAAGCAACCTCGTCCTTCGCGATTTTGAACTCGGTGACGATGGTCGTGGCCAGCGCCTTGGGCGGGTTTGTCGCCGACTGGGCAGGTCCGTATCCGATCATGCTGTTTGATGCTTTCTCCTATCTGTTCTCCGCGATCTGCATCGTGCTGATGAAGTATCAGCCGCAGCAAAAGGAGGTCAAGGAGCGTCCGCCGTACTGGAAGCAGGTGCGGGAGGGCTACGATTATGTTCTCGCCACGCCGCAGCTGGTCGCCGTCTTTTGGATCACCGCCGCCCGCGACTTCGTGCTTGGCTATGTCTACATCCTGTTTGCGGTCTTCATCCTCGAAGTGGTGCAGACGGGCAATACGGGGATGGGCATCGGCTATTCAACGACAGCAGTTGCGTATCTGATCGGAGCCTGGCTGATCAAGTGGTATTTCAAACAGAAGCCGTTTGATGAAAGCGCCTTTTTCAAAATTTTCCTGCCCTGCCACATCATCTACGGGGTGGGCCTGGGCGTGATGTTCTCGATGACAGGCTGGTATTGGTTCCTCGTCGCGCTTGTCGTGACCTACATCTTCTCGCAAGGCGTAAACATCATCGCCGAAACCTCGCTGATGACCTACTCGCGCGTGGACAACCGCGGCCGGGTCGTCGCTTCCTGGCTGACCGCTTCACGCCTCGCCTACGCGATCTCCTTGCCGCTGTTCTCGGTGATCGGCGGGTACATTCCGATCCATGTCGGCGGTTACATTCTGACGGCCGTCTGCGTGATCTCTGCGCTCTGCGTGTATCCGTGGCTGAAAACCGCGCTGGGCACTCAAGTGAAAGAAAAATCGACATTGCAAGCGTAAAGAACCCTTGGCTACTAAGGGTTCTTCTTTTTTATTGTGTGTCGAAGTTTGTAGATTAATATTAAATTACTTATTACCTATTGAAAAGGGAAATTACTAGAAATATAATAACTATATGCAAGGCATAGTTTACTAAATAGTGGAGGTGTTAAACATGGAAAAGAACTCCTGGATCATCAATGTGGAGAAAAACTCTTGGATCATCAACGAGCGCAACTGGATCGTTGTTCAAGAGCGCAACTGGATCATTGTTGCAGTTTAATTGCTGAGAACTGATCTTTTGCTGACGGAGCGGGAACTGTGGTTCTCTCTCCGTCTTTCCTTAACGGCGTTAGAACTCATTGAGTTATCATATACAAAAAATGGGAATCATAGGAGGCGTTTCTGAAATGTCCAATCACGGAACCAAAGAATTGCCGTTTTCCAGCCTGCCGAAGATGTGGGTCTATCTGTACCCGTATCTCTCGCGCGGCGAACTGACGGTTGAACATGTGCACCAGTTTTTGCAGCAGGCAGCACCCAACCGTGGCAAGAAGACGTTGTACATGCACGTGCCGTTCTGTGACACGATCTGCACGTTCTGCCCGTTTGTCCGCTCGACCAACTACGCGGATAAGCTGCAGCCGTACGTGGACGCGCTGGTCAAAGAACTCAAGACGATCGCAGCCACTCCGCGCATGCAAGGCGTTGCGCTCGACGCGATCTTTGTTGGCGGCGGCACGCCGTCGGTGCTTTCGCCGCAGCAGATTCACCTGATCGGCGAGACGATCCACAGCAACTTCAAGCTGAAAGAAGACTATGAGTGGACGTTTGAAGTCGAAGCGAAAAGCGCGACGGAAGACAAGCTGAAAGCGATGCATGAGGTCGGCGTGAACCGGATGTCGTTTGGCGTTCAGACGTTCAACCCGAAATTCCGCAAGATGTTCAACCTGACCGCATCGCACGATGAGATCAAGCGCACCCGCGAACTGGCCGGGAAGTACTTCAAAGGTTTCAACATGGACCTCCTGTACCAGTTGCCGGGCCAGACGATGGAAGAGATCGTGCAGGATCTGCAACACGCGGTCGAACTGAACACGACCTCGATCGACGCCTATCCGCTCGATTACACGATCACTTCGAAAGGCTTCCTGCAGTCGATCAAAAACGAGCGCCTGCCGAAACCGCCGAATGCGTACGAAAAAGTGGCGCAGCAGGAACTGGTCACCAACTTCCTCGTCGAGCATGGCTACAGCCAAGAGTTTATCTACACCTTCATCCGCCAAGATGCGGAGCACAGACGTTTCGTCTTTGGCGAAACCTTGTACGGCCACTATGAAGACGAGTGCATCGGCGCAGGGCTCTCCGCGTTCTCGTACCAGGCCGGCATGGTCTACCGCAACTTCGATACGGTGGAAGAATACATCCGCGCCGTCGATGCAAATGGGCTGGCTGCCGACATCGTCAACGAGTACCACGCGAAAGAGAAAGGCCTGATCTACTTCCCGAAACGGATGTCGATCGACACCGACGACATCGATCGTCAGGAGCTCGATGTGCGTTTCTACCAGCTGCTCGATGAGTTTGAAGCAAAAGGGCTGATCGTGCGTGAAGGCAACAAGCTCAAGCTGACCCGTGAAGGCCAGCCGTGGTACATGAACATGATGATCGAAATGCTGCCGGAGCGCACGCGCAACCTGCACGAGACGATCTCCTCCCGACTGAACGAACGGGCGGACTTCACGTTTGACGATGAACTGATCGTCTTCAACTAAAAACTTTCAACCAACCGGACTGAATACAGTCCGGTTTTTTTAATGTCCGATTACAACAAGCATTTCAAAGGACAAAACAAAATGATTTTCAGTTAATCATTGAAATCACGTGTAATAATTTGTTTTACCCTTAAATATCTATATACCGTAAGCAAGACGAGGAGGTGTGCGGCGTGAAACAATGGATCATCATCGCGGCTGAGTAGTCCGGTCTTATGTATCGTTTGGAAGGAAAACGCTTGCGAGAGGGGGTGCCAATGATGCAAAAATGGCTGCCGGTTGTGGAGTGGATTTCCGTTGTAGTTGTTGAGTAGTTACTGGTGTGGATTGCTCCGACAAGGTTTTTGCTGCGCCACAGGTACTCGGAGAGGGGGCGGAACCATGCGCGAGTGGATCGTAGTAGCTGCTTAACATAACCTGGCACATTTGTTCACATACCGGCTGACAGGGGGCGACCTCTGTCAGCCCCTGACCACGAAAAGGGGGTACTTACAAAGATGTCGCAGCACAACGCATTGCCCTACAAAAAGCTGCCTAACATGTGGAACTATCTCTACCCGTTCATTCAAGATGGGCCAGAACCGGTGGAGACCGTTCGTCAATTTTTGAACTCGACGCGCACGCCGCTGCCCGGAACGAAATCGCTGTATGTGCACATTCCGTTCTGTGACACGATCTGCACGTTCTGTCCGTTCATCCGCTCGACGAACTACCAAGACAAACTGCAGCCCTACGTGGATGCGCTGCTGAAAGAGTTGAAAGCCATCGCCAGCACGCCGTATGTCAAGCAGATGAAGCTTGATGCAGTCTATGTCGGCGGCGGCACGCCTTCCGTTTTGTCTCCGAAGATGATCGAAGACCTCTGCACGACGATCCGCGAGAATTTCAATCTCAAGGATGGAGTCGAGTGGAGCTTCGAAGTCGAAGCGAAGAGCGCTTCCGAAGACAAGCTGAAAGCGATGGCGGCGAACGGTGTCAACCGGATCTCCTTCGGTGTGCAGACGTTTAACCCGTACTACCGCAAGCTGTTTAACCTGACCGCATCGCTCGACGAGATCAAGCAGACCCGCGACCTCGCCGACAAGTACTTCAAAGCGTACAACATGGACCTCCTGTACCAACTGCCTGGCCAGACGATCGAGCAGTTGCATGAGGACCTGGAGAACGTGCGTCAACTGTCCACCACCACCGTTGACGTCTATCCGCTGGAGTACCTCGTCACCTCCAAAGGCTTCCTGAACATGATCAAAGACGGCAAAGTACCGGAGCCGCCGAAAGCGGACGACAAAGTGCTGCAGCACCAATTCGTCAACTCCTACCTGCTCAACCACGGGTACGAGCAGACGCACATCTACACCTTCGCCAAAGGCGATGCCAAGTACAAAGACTTCAAATTCGGCGCGACCATCTACGGCCGTTACGAAGACGAGTACATCGGCTGCGGCCAGGCGGCTGCTTCCTACCTGAGTGGCATGTCGCACATGAACGTCGTGAAGACCGACGAGTACATCCGCGCGGTCGAAAACGGCACTTTGCCGGTCATGCGCGCGCAAGAGTACGAGGCGAAAGAAAAAGGCCTGATCTACTTCGCGAAACACATGAAAGTCAGCCTCGAGTACCTGCGTCAGCACAACCTGCCGTCCGAGTACTGGGAGAAGATCGAGAAGCACGAAAAAATGGGTCTGGTCGTGCAGGAAGACGGCTTGCTCAAGCTGACCGAGCTCGGCAAGATCTGGTACATGCACGTCATGATCGACCTGCTGCCGGAACAGCAGAAGAAGACGTACGACACCTACGTCGAAGTGCTGCAGAAAGACAAAGATTTCATTGAAGACACCGAGCTTACTGTCATTCAATAAGCGTTTGCCAGCATGAAGAAGCCAGATGCTTCATGCTGGTCTTTGCTTGTTGCTTGTCCTGATGCGCTTTGGAAATAAGGGGGGCTGGACATGTCCACAGCAACAACGGAGAAATTGCCGTCTCCGTTTAAAAACCGCAATTTTACATTGCTTTATTACGGTCAGATGATCTCGCTGTTTGGCGATTGGTTTAAAACGATCGCCCTGATCTCCGTCATTTATGCGATTGTGCCCAATGCGGCATCGATCGGCGGCCTGTTTATCGCCAGCGTCCTGCCGGTGCTGTTCGGCGGCATCGTCATGGGTCCGTTCGTCGACCGCTGGAACAAAAAGCACCTGATGATCTGGGTGGACATCCTGCGCGTGTTCTCGACGCTTGGGATCATCGCAGGCGTGATGCTTGCGAACATCTGGGTGATCTATGTCTGCATCGCGTTTGGCGCGTTTGCTTCGGCTGCGTTTGCGCCGGCGAGAACGTCGATGATCCCGGAGATTTTGAAAGAGAAAAACCTGATCGCGGCGACCTCGTCGTTTGCGCTGCTCACTTCGACCACGATGGTGCTGGCGAGCGCCTTGGGCGGCTTTTTGGCCCAGTGGATCGGGGCGGTGAACATTCTGTATTTCGATGCGTTCTCCTATGTGGTGTCGGCAGTGTTTATCGGGCTGATGAAGTATCAGCCGTTGGAGAAGCCGGTGAACAAGCGTCCGCCTTATCTGCAGCAGGTGAAAGAGGGCATCGATTTCGTGAAAAAATGCCCGCAGCTGGTCGGCGTGTTCTGGCTGCAATTCTTCCGCGACTTCTGCCTCGGCTTCATCTACATCCTGTTCCCGCTGTATGTGCTCAATGAGCTGAAGGCAGGAGATGCCGGCGTCGGCATCGGGTATTCGGTGACGGCGGTGGCGTATATCATCGGCGCGTTTTTGCTGAAGCAGTACTTTAAGAAGCGCAAGTTTGATGACAGCTCGTACTTCAAGATCTACTTCCCGGCCAATATGTTGTACGGGATCGGGCTTGGCTGCATGTTTATCATCCACAACTGGTATTTGTTCTTTGCGGTGATGCTGCTCGCGAACATCTTCCAGTCCAAGGTCAACGTGATCACGGAGACCTCGCTGATGACCTACTCCAAGCCGGAACTGCGCGGCCGCGTCGTGGCGACCTGGCTGTCGATGTCCCGTCTGGCCTACGGAATCTCGCTCCCGCTGTTCTCGGCGATCGGCGGATTCATCCCCAGCGCCATCGGCGGCTGGATGCTGGCCGCGATCTGCGTAGTGTCGGCAGCCGTGCTGATGCTGTGGCTGAAAGGGAAGCTGCAGAGCGGTCAGGTGGCGGAAGAGCAGGCGGTGTAAGGGGAGAGAATATGTTGAGGAAACGGATTCGGGCGGGGGCCCGGGTCCGTTTTTTTATTTGCCCTTGACCTTCCCCTAAGGGCAACCTTTATGCTGAGGGTACGAAATGAGAGCCAAAGGGGTCGAGGCATATGTTTACCGTCGGACAATTTGCCCGGATCAACCATATATCGGCGAAGACGCTGCGCCATTATGACAGCATCGGGCTGTTGGCGCCGGTGCTGGTCGATGAGGAAAATCAGTACCGCTATTACAGCCGCGAACAGGTGCCGCTCCTGCGCCGGATTCTCTTTTTCCGTGAACTGGGGATGGGGCTGGAAGTCATCCGCGAGCTGGTGCAGAGCGGGGCGATGCATGATCCGGCGCGGGTGGAGGCGATCCTGCGGGAACATGCCTTGGTCATCCAAGATGAGATCGCGAAACGCAACGAATTGCTTGCCCGCATCGACGAAGCGGTCACAGCCGCCCACGAAGACGGCGGTGAGGTGGCAGGGCTGGAGAAAAAGATTTTGATCAAGGAACTGCCCGCCATGGAAGTTGTCAGCGCCCACAGCATCATCCGTACCGACGAGGAGAAGCAGGAACTGATCGAGGAAGCGGATGCCAAACTGCGCGGACGCCCGGCTGCGACGCGGATCAACGTGTACCACAACACCGATGCGATCCCGGAGTTTTTCGACCTTGAGATCATGTTCCCGGTCGCCAGCGGCGGGGAGAAAACGATCCTCGCGATGCAGGTCGCCTCGCTTTTATATGAAGAAGAGATGGCGATCGGCGACTGCTACCGCGCCTTGTACATGTGGATCTATGAAAACGGGTTCGTGCCGTCGCAAAAACCGTTTGATGTGTTCACCACCAAGCCGGACCACCCGCGCGGGTATGAGCGGGAGATTCAGGTGCCGTTTACGAAACCTTTGATTGGGGGAGATCGAGATGATGCGTAAAACCGTAACCATGATGACTGCCGCCCTGCTCTTGGGCTCGCTGCTCATCGGATGCAGCAGCGAAGAAGCTGCTGTTGACAAGCCGGAGAAAAAAATCGGCCTGAACAACATGCCGATCCAATACGAACTGCCCGGCATGGACAAGGTGAAAGTGAAAAAGGACATCACCTACCAGCAAGTCGCCGGACAGGACTGGAAGATGGATGTCTACTACCCGGACAAAATGAAAAAAGACGAACTGCGCCCCGCCGTCATCTTCGTGCACGGCCAAGCCGAACCGGCCGCGCTGAAAGATGCGAAAGACTTCGCGCAATACGTCTCCTGGGGTCAGGCCACCGCCAAATCCGGCATGGTCGCCGTCACCTTCAACCACCGTTCCAACGAGAACCTGACCAAAATCATGGACACCCAGCACGACATTGAGACGGCGATCCAATACGTCCGCGATCATGCCGCAGAGCTGAACATCGACCGAGACAACCTCGTCCTCTGGGGCGGCTCCGGCGGCCCGCAGACGATCGTGCGCATGGCGCTGACCAACCCGCAGCCGTATGTGAAAGGCATCATCGCCTACTACGGCCAGCTCGACCTCCCCGAGCAGTATCAGGAGTACTCGCCCTTGAAGCTGCTCAAAGAAAAAGACCCCAACACCAAACTCCCGCCCCTGTTCCTCGTCAAAGCCGGCCGCGACGGCGAAATCCTCAACCGCGACCACGACAACTTCGTGCAGGAAGCCCTGCGCCAAAACCTCGACCTCGAGCTCCACGTCCACCCGACCGGCCCGCATGTGTTTGATATTTTGGCCGATGATGAGAAAACGCATGAGATCATCGAGCGCACCTTTGAGTTTGCGAAAGAGCGGCTTGGGGTGAAATAAAATAACTTCTGTTTTGAAAACCTCGCTCTCAGCATGCGAGGTTTTTTGTTGTGATTTGTGCAAATGATTCATTGTAACCCAAAAATGGATACCGTATACTGAAACTGGGAAAACTAGATGCAACAGGATATCCTTTCGAGGATGCCCGCCATTTTCGTGCAAAAAGACAACCCTCGAAAAAATTGCAGTCTGAGGAACCATCTCGATTCATGAAAAACCGCATGATGACTGAGGTTAAAGCCGACCTTCAAGGTCGGTCACATTGAAAGACCCGAGTAGAAGGGGACTGAAAGGTGGAAGCCGCTCACCGCCATGAAGCTGAACGTTTGGCGTCACATTGAAAGACCCGAGTAGAAGGGGACTGAAAGTGCATGAGAAATTAATTCCGCTACAATCTAGCCATAGTCACATTGAAAGACCCGAGTAGAAGGGGACTGAAAGTGATTACGATGAGGTGGTGGGCAGACAGAGCAATTGCGTCACATTGAAAGACCCGAGTAGAAGGGGACTGAAAGCTCGACCACCTCGAAGATCTTGTCGTCTACGCCGCTCGGTCACATTGAAAGACCCGAGTAGAAGGGGACTGAAAGATACAGTTCTGAGACCATCACAAGCAATGCTTGATAAGTCACATTGAAAGACCCGAGTAGAAGGGGACTGAAAGTTCCATTTGCAAAAATCTTGCGCTGGGTCAGCATTTACGTCACATTGAAAGACCCGAGTAGAAGGGGACTGAAAGTTTATTTATTCCAGAATGGCTTTTTCTTGTAACGTATCGTCACATTGAAAGACCCGAGTAGAAGGGGACTGAAAGCTGACGATCAACGGCTTGGCCGTCGCTACGGATGTACGTCACATTGAAAGACCCGAGTAGAAGGGGACTGAAAGGGATAGTCTTCGTGCCGTACGTACCGGACGCGGAGTCGTCACATTGAAAGACCCGAGTAGAAGGGGACTGAAAGTGCTCGGGCCCTTCTCGATTGATTCCGGAATCGGAAGTCACATTGAAAGACCCGAGTAGAAGGGGACTGAAAGTTGAGCTGTTCATAAGCACCGGCGAGATTGTTGTTCAGTCACATTGAAAGACCCGAGTAGAAGGGGACTGAAAGTTGGGCGTAGACTTCCGCCACTCGCACGCGTTGCCTCGTCACATTGAAAGACCCGAGTAGAAGGGGACTGAAAGCAAGGATGCCGAAGTAGTACATGCCTTTCACCTCATTGGTCACATTGAAAGACCCGAGTAGAAGGGGACTGAAAGTGCTATATCAAGGTTTTCTAGGTGGTGCATAATCGTTGTCACATTGAAAGACCCGAGTAGAAGGGGACTGAAAGGGCATTCAGGACTTCTGCGAAGTTGGACAGATAATGGTCACATTGAAAGACCCGAGTAGAAGGGGACTGAAAGTTTGGGAGCCGCACAAGTGGCACGTACTCCCTCCTTGAGTCACATTGAAAGACCCGAGTAGAAGGGGACTGAAAGATAAGGCAAAGGTTTTCGGTGAAATCGCTTTGGAAGAAGTCACATTGAAAGACCCGAGTAGAAGGGGACTGAAAGCGCACAAGACGGAATTTATCGAGGACAATCCGGGACGTCACATTGAAAGACCCGAGTAGAAGGGGACTGAAAGTTGATCGGTATCGTTGCTTGTTCTTGCAAGAGCTGAAGTCACATTGAAAGACCCGAGTAGAAGGGGACTGAAAGGAAAAAGCCCAACGCTCCGGGATGCGATCGGAAATCGTCACATTGAAAGACCCGAGTAGAAGGGGACTGAAAGTCGGGGTGGTAGTGATCTACAACATATGCTTTGTGCGGGTCACATTGAAAGACCCGAGTAGAAGGGGACTGAAAGTCGGGGTGGTAGTGATCTACAACATATGCTTTGTGCGGGTCACATTGAAAGACCCGAGTAGAAGGGGACTGAAAGTTTCGTCCACGTAGGGCGGAACTTCACCGTTACGAGGTCACATTGAAAGACCCGAGTAGAAGGGGACTGAAAGACATCGGGCCCATCGCAGCAAGCGGGCCAAGAAAGTCGTCACATTGAGAGACCCGAGTAGAAGGGGACTGAAAGAGTTCGATGCCATTTCCGTTAAGGAATCGGTTACGAGTCACATTGAGAGACCCGAGTAGAAGGGGACTGAAAGATTTGAAAAGCATAAGAAGCAGAATCAAGAGAAGAAGGTCACATTGAGAGACCCGAGTAGAAGGGGACTGAAAGTTGAGATCACCTGCAGGGATCTCCTTACGATGACCCAAGTCACATTGAGAGACCCGAGTAGAAGGGGACTGAAAGTTCTTGAGCGGCTCTCCACCATTGAGTCGCAGGAACAGTCACATTGAGAGACCCGAGTAGAAGGGGACTGAAAGTCGGAACCGTCCGTGTTGCGGAACAGCAGCACATAAGTCACATTGAGAGACCCGAGTAGAAGGGGACTGAAATAGTTCTGATCAAGGAGCGCTTTGGTTTCCTCTGATTCGTCACATTGAGAGACCCGAGTAGAAGGGGACTGAAAGAGATCGCGGAGCGTGTCCGTAGTTTGGCGTGTAGCCTGCGTCACATTGAGAGACCCGAGTAGAAGGGGACTGAAAGTCCGCGGCGACCGCAGTTGAGTACCAAGTTTCTGACGTCACATTGAGAGACCCGAGTAGAAGGGGACTGAAAGCGTTATAGCTGTCGGCCGCCATTAACATTCCGGCGAAGTCACATTGAGAGACCCGAGTAGAAGGGGACTGAAAGCCAGATGCAGGCACTGCACCTTCTCCGCCTCTTTGACGTCACATTGAGAGACCCGCGTAGAAGGGGACTGAAAGATCATGACCAATTTGCATCGGTACTTGCGCAATTCGAGTCACATTGAGAGACCCGAGTAGAAGGGGACTGAAAGAGGTACTGGTCGAGCTCTTTCCAGACAAACGGCAGCGGTCACATTGAGAGACCCGAGTAGAAGGGGACTGAAAGGGTTGAAGATCTCCGCGATCCGGGCGACCGGTTCGTAGTCACATTGAGAGACCCGAGTAGAAGGGGACTGAAAGGAAACTTCAGCCCAATCAGCCTAACATCTCTACACATGTCACATTGAGAGACCCGAGTAGAAGGGGACTGAAAGAGCAAAATAAAAAGGCGATAGAATCATACTTCGATTGTCACATTGAGAGACTCGAGTAGAAGGGGACTGAAAGGAAGAATGCTATCGGGACGGACGATCAACCGATTACGTCACATTGAGAGACCCGAGTAGAAGGGGACTGAAAGCGCTCTGCTGCGCCGCCCGCATCAGCGTCTCATCGTCGTCCATTGAGAGACCCAAGTAGAAGGGAACTGAAAAGGTGCCACCGACTGGGGTGATGTAGATCGAGAGTGTGATGTCACATTGAGAGACCCGAGTAATAGGGGGACTGAAAGTTCAAAAAGGACAATGATGTTGCTCTCGAACTTCACAATGATGTTTCTGATGTGATGAACAATGCTTGAATCGAGTGACTTCAGCATGGTAGAATCATCTTACAGATCTTGCATAAAATAAAAAAGACCATAGGTGCTACCAACACCTACGGTCATTTGCACAATTGATTACCCCAAAAGGGTATCGGCTCGAAAAAGTGGCAAGAAGTAGACCTCCTTGGCCGGGAAGCTCAAGGGAGGTCTACTTCTTTTTTAGTAGGTTAAGTATGGCGATGACCACAGACAGCACACCGAATATGACCGCAGCAATTAGTGAGCCAAATCCAATCATCACAGTGAGCCATTGGTAATCCGTCATACTGATTCTCACCCCCTTTCACCAGGGGATGAGCCGACCACCCTTGAGGAGCCTATGCAATTGTGTTGATTGTATTCTATCACAGGAGAATGAAAATCGGAACGAGCACTCCGTTACTCCTGAATAATAATTTTATTAAGTGTGAATTGATGAGCAGGAGTTGAGTGGGGAAAATCGAATTAACGATTGGTAATTAAAACCAGTTCCGTGAGGAGTTGTTCCCCATCGTTACTTCCATCTATCTCGTGCGGCATGCACATTCGAACTTTGATCTTTCGATTGAAGAAACGCGAGGCCTCTCCGAACAAGGCTGGAAGGATGCAAAGCGTGTCACGGATGTCCTCCTCGAGGAGGGAATTGAAGTTGTCGCGTCCAGTTCCTACGTCCGCGCGATCCAGACGGTGCAAGAGACGGCCGACAACCTTGGCGTCGAGGTGATCGTCGACCCGCGCCTGCGTGAGCGCGCGACCTTACCACTCGCTCACGCAGTATTCCACGTGAAGACTTCCCGAGCATGATGAAAAAAGTGTTCGCCGAGCCCGATTTTGCGTTCCCAGAAGGGGAGTCGAACAACCACGTGCTGGCCGCCTTGCACGATTTGCTGCACAACCATCCGGGTCGCAAAATCGCCGTCGGGTTCCACGGTAATATCATGACGATCCTCATGGGCAACTTTGATGTCCGCTATGATCTGGCATTTGGCCATACTCTGGAAAAGCCTGATATTTACAAGCTCGCCTTCGAGGGAGATCAGTATCTGGGCACCGAGCGTATTTGGAAGCAAAGAGTTCTGTAAAGGACTCTTTTTCTGTTGCCCTTGACATTCCTCCTAAGGGCACCTTTACGCTGAGAAATGCTCAACCGCGACCACGACAACTTCGTGCAAGAAGCCATGCGTCGACCCGCAGATGCATGATATTGTGGCGGACGATTAGAAGAAGTATGAGATCATCGAACTTACGCTTGAGTTTGCGAAAGAGCGACTTGAGTTGAATAAAATAACTTTTGTTTGTTTTGAAAACCTCGCTCTCAGCATGCGAGGTCTTTTGTTGTAATTTGTGCAAATGATTCATTGTAACCCAAAAATGGATACCGTATACTGAAACTGGGAAAGCTAGATACAACAGGATATCCTTTCGAGGATGCCCGCCATTTTCGTGCAAAAAGACAATCCTCGAAAAAATTGTAGTCAGGGGAACCATCTCGATTCATGAAAACCCGCATGAAGACTGAGTTTAAAGCCGACCCTCAAGGTCGGTCACATTGAGAGACCCGAGCAGAAGGGGACTGAAAGTAGTGATAATGACCAGTTATAACTGCAAATCACCAAGTCACATTGAGAGACCCGAGCAGAAGGGGACTGAAAGTGGCGATCCAACGGCGTGTTGAACATCACCGAGATGTTGTCACATTGAGAGACCCGAGCAGAAGGGGACTGAAAGTCGTTTCACAGGTGGATTTCGGCACGAATTTTGAATCGTCACATTGAGAGACCCGAGCAGAAGGGGACTGAAAGTCTCGGAAGTCATATTTGTTTCTAGTAATAAACGGTTTAGTCACATTGAGAGACCCGAGCAGAAGGGGACTGAAAGGTTGGCCAAAAATAGAGACCTGCCGGATCGTCTTAGCGTCACATTGAGAGACCCGAGCAGAAGGGGACTGAAAGGGTTGTAGGCTTCATCCCAAAGCCCTCCTGTCAAAAGTCACATTGAGAGACCCGAGCAGAAGGGGACTGAAAGTGTTACACCGTCGGCCAACTCCTGAAAGCTGTGGGGCGTCACATTGAGAGACCCGAGCAGAAGGGGACTGAAAGAGTTATTCAGTAAATCAGGAGACGATAAATTATTATCGTCACATTGAGAGACCCGAGCAGAAGGGGACTGAAAGAGTTATTCAGTAAATCAGGAGACGATAAATTATTATCGTCACATTGAGAGACCCGAGCAGAAGGGGACTGAAAGAGGTATCCAATAAGGATACCCACGGCTACAATGATAAAGTCACATTGAGAGACCCGAGCAGAAGGGGACTGAAAGGATCTTTTTGGGACATCCCGGTGGCTAACTGCATGAGTCACATTGAGAGACCCGAGCAGAAGGGGACTGAAAGCGAATGCCGTCCGCGCCGCTCATAGGCACCACGCCAGTGTCACATTGAGAGACCCGAGCAGAAGGGGACTGAAAGTGTGAGTCGAGCAGAATGTCCGGGTTTTCAATCGCAAGTCACATTGAGAGACTCGAGCAGAAGGGGACTGAAAGACCAGTAGGCGGAAACACTGAGGTTTCACCAGACGGTCGTCACATTGAGAGACCCGAACAGAAGGGGACTGAAAGCTTGGAAATCTTGGTCAACAGGTAACGTTACACCGTCTGTCACATTGAGAGACCCGAGCAGAAGGGGACTGAAAGAATGGAGCTCTATGTCGCGAATTTCAACAGCTCCGGGTCACATTGAGAGACCCGAGCAGAAGGGGACTGAAAGTTTGGTACTGCGCTACCAACTCCCGCTCCAAATCGCGTCACATTGAGAGACCCGAGCAGAAGGGGACTGAAAGCATCATCGAAACCTTGCAAATCCTCTGGAAAAAACAGTCACATTGAGAGACCCGAGCAGAAGGGGACTGAAAGTCCGTCAGCACCATAGCCTTGCTGTCTCTCAACGGCAGTCACATTGAGAGACCCGAGCAGAAGGGGACTGAAAGCAGCAAATCGGCCAAGGCCAATTTAGTCTCTTCGGTTGTCACATTGAGAGACCCGAGCAGAAGGGGACTGAAAGAGAACTACTGCCGCAAACAGAAAACAGCCAATTGTTTTGTCACATTGAGAGACCCGAGCAGAAGGGGACTGAAAGTGAACTTTTTCAGGCCATCCGCTTGAGAAACCGCCCGTCACATTGAGAGACCCGAGCAGAAGGGGACTGAAAGCGGATCGATTGGATTCTGTAAGGGTGGTCGGATCGAGTCACATTGAGAGACCCGAGCAGAAGGGGACTGAAAGAACTCAGAGATGAACAGCACATCTCCATCCGCTTCGTCGTCACATTGAGAGACCCGAGCAGAAGGGGACTGAAAGAAAGGGTGACGGATGGACATACATTATCGTAATTTTTTGTCACATTGAGAGACCCGAGCAGAAGGGGACTGAAAGGTGAAAGTTGCTACCTCAAACCATGCCGGTTCGTTGAGTCACATTGAGAGACCCGAGCAGAAGGGGACTGAAAGTCTTCCTCGACCTGCGCCTGATCCACTGGCGGCGGCAGTCACATTGAGAGACCCGAGTAGAAGGGGACTGAAAGTTCTGTATCTAATTTATTTTTGTTTTTTTGAAAAAAAAGAGTCATATTGAGAGACCAGAGTACAGGGGACATATTCTATGTCAAATTGGAGGATATGAAAAAATGTTGGATAACTTACAAATATCAAAATACCGCTTTACCCTTGCAGCAGGAGAGAAAGGGCTCGAACTACCACCTTTCAAGTCTTCTGCTTTCCGGGGCGGATTCGGTCACGTTTTTAAGGACTTAACGTGCGCTTTTCCGGGGAAAAATTGTGCTGAGTGCTCGATACAGGATTCGTGCCCTTATATCTATGTGTTTGAAACCCAGCCACCTACGAATTCAAAAGTGTCTCCGAAGTTCGAAAGTGTTCCTCGGCCGTATGTCATTTGCACAGAGTTTGATGGGAAGCGATTTTATAAACCAAATGAGACGGTTGACTTTGAGTTGCTAATCTTCGGCGATGCCTTTTCGTACGTCCCATTTTTTATTCATTCCTTCGAGGTGCTGGGTAAAAAAGGAATTGGGAAAGAACGCAAACCTTACTCCTTGCATCGGGTGGAAGTAATCGATCTGTCTAACGGAACTTCCTACCTCGTATATGAAGGCACACAGAAACAGATCCGTCACCGTGAAGTCATCTTCACAGGCAAAGAATTACTGTCTCGTGCAGAAAAGATCAAGGAGACCGCAGTCACAGTAACGTTCGATACACCTTTAAGAATGAAATATCAAGGGAACTACACCGCAGATCCTCAGTTTCATCTCCTGATTCGAAATGCTCTGCGAAGAGTGACCAGCCTCTTGTATTTCCATCATGGTGGCCAAGAAATATCGCTCGATGTTCCTGAGTTGATCAGGAAGGCGGAACAGGTTCAACTGGTCAAATCAACAGCTCGTTGGGTGGATTGGGAACGGTATTCTGCACGACAGGATACAAAAATGAGCTTTGGCGGGATAATGGGAGAGGCAACGTACGAAGGGGAACTCTCCGAATTTGTTCCTTGGTTGCTGGCAGCTGAAGCGTTGGGAATCGGCAAACAAACAGTCTTTGGCTTAGGCAGAATGCGACTCATTTGGGGCAAATAACAAAAATGATCACGAACCACCGAAAACAAAAAAAGTTTTTGGTGGTTTTTTCGTCTGTAAAAGGTTTCCTCTATTTAAACAACAAAATAGATATGATAGCATTAGTTAGAACATAGTTTTGTTTGGGCTTTATGATTCGTCAGTGTAATTCAACAACGTAGGTTTATATATGATAAGGAGCGATCTCATTGAGTGTAATTGACTGGCGCAGTTGGTTACGTGACCCGTTTCAAAAAATAGAAAAGCGGCAGTGCCGTGAGAAAGATTACCTTTGGCGGGACCCGGTTACCGGGGTACAGTTTGCGATGGAGAATAAAGACTACGATCAACTGCTTGACCGTGCTGAGAAGCAATTACAAGGCATGACACCTGAAGATGCCTATCGAGCGTGGACGACAACGGTGTTTCCATTCGGGCAGGTCAGTGATGATCTTCTCGCATTTCATGTTCCGTATCCAGCTCCACAATCCTATCGGGAAAGTTCAAACGGACAAAACATAGAAACGCGAAACAGACTTGCGGATTTCGTCCTCCTCAGAACCGGGCTGTACTACGCCCTGTTTCACCCTGACGAGGACGAATGGAGCAATCTACGAGGTCAGCTGTTGCAAGTCAAGCCTGCGATGGGCGAGTTGCAGAATCGGGTGGACGCAATCGATCGGTTTCTCTTAACCGGGCAGGTCTCGGCAGAGTGGCAAGATCGCAAGTTCGCAATTGTCAAAGCAGGCGCAGTCAAGATCAAGCAATATCTTCTGGAATCGAATAAAATCCAAGAGATTCGAGGAGCCAGTCGTTTGCTTGAGGAGATCAGCCGTGAATATGTGCCGCAGTTTTTACGGGAAGCGGTGACTCCTGAGTCGGTCGTCTATAGCGGCGGCGGGAATATCTTGCTCCTTGTGCCTGAAGAGCAAGGCAAACGAGTGGCCGAGCGTATTGAAAACATGTACCGCGAGATGACAGGAAGCGCTCAAGCGGTTGCTTTTCCAGCGACCGTCACTTGGGGGGACATTGACACTTCCAACTTTGCTTCCACGCTTTCTTGGATCGAGCAGAAGAAGACCGAGCGACAGATGGCGATGGGAACGAACTTTGCTGCTGCGGTCAATGTTCAAGACAAGGAGCGCCCGTACGAGCCAACCGATCTGCATACGTATCTCGAATCCGTACAGAAGGCGGAGCAAGACACCGCGTTCCTTTTGCTTCAGAACAAAGCAATTTGTATCTCTTGCCGTTTACGTGAAGCGGATACATATATCAAACGAAACGGCGTTCAAGCACTCTGCACCGCTTGTTTTCAAAAGGTGCAGATGGGCAACTCGCAGGAGGAAGAGCGCTTTTTGCGTGAGATGATTGACGTGTCTCAGCAATATCGCCCAACGCTTAAAGCGCCGAATCTACAAGTCCCTAAAGACTTGGACGACATTGCCGGGGCAAAGGGGCAAATTGCGGTTGTATACGGGGATGGAAACAACATGGGCAAGGTCGTGGAGCGACTGGACAGCCTGACCCAATTTCGTTATTTCTCCGTGCTCTTTGACCAAGTGACGAGGTTGGCAACGTATACAACGGTCGTCGAATGCAACACAAAATGTGAAGTCATTGCGGTCGGCGGCGATGATGTCTTGTTGATTCTGCCAGCTACCTATGCGCTTCGAGCGGCGCGGATCATCGGGGAGAAATTTGACCAAGCATTGGACACCTATGAGGAGCAGGAAGGGATGACCATCTCCTTTGGGATCTCTATCGGGGCGGCTGCGACTCCTTTTGCCATTCTATTCCGCACTGCGTCTGATCTGCTGACTTCTGCGAAACAGGTGAAAAAGCAAAACAAAAGCACATGGCGCGGAGGTAGTCTGGATTTTCAAGTTGTGCGTAACGCATCACTTGGAGAAGGGATTCAAGAGGAGAGAAAATTGCTGTTTCAGAAACGTTCGCAAGACCGTTATCAAAACCCCATACTGGTGCACCAATTGATGCGTCCGTACTCCTTCACGCAATCGCGAATGATGGAAGCGTGGATCAAAGAACTGCAAAAAACAAACGGGTCGCGCAGCATTCTCTATCACATGCGGGATGTCGTGCAGAATCTGTCAGTGGAAGAGTCAAAGCTGCACTACTATTACTACATGCTGACAAACCGCGAATCCAATGAACAACGACAAAAGGTGCATCAGTGGATCGAAACGCACCCCATTGAGGGATTCCAAAATGACCTGCTTTATTACAAGAAGCAGGATGATCATGTTGAGGCGGTGCAGCTCTACAGCCCTTGGCACGATCTGGTGGAGCTATGGTCTGTCGTAGAAGGAGGGGATGAGCGTGAAGCCTAAAATTCCGATCATTTGCCATTATCGCATCAACTTCGAGTCGGCTTGGCTGGTGCGCGGAACTTCGAATCAGCAGGGGGGCGTGGATGCAGGCTACCTGACCGACTTTTTGGGCCGGCCCTATCTGCCTGGCTCCACAATGAAAGGGAAAATCCGCGACTCCTTCAACCGTCTGCTCTCGATCCGGCCGGAATGGGCAATGTATCGACAGTTCCTGTTTGGCAGTGCGGGTCAAAACACGGGACAAGTCTATTTTCATGACGGACTGCTCGATATGGAACAGATCGATACTGCAGAACTGTCGGAAATCTACACGCGCGTCTCGATGGATCGGTACCGCAAAACGGTTAAGGACACGGCTGTCATCACGGAGAAAACAGTAAAACCATTTCTTCCGTTGGCGGGTACGATCGAGACGTATGTTCAGGAGGAGGAGTTGGAGGGGATCGGCCTGATCTTGCTCCTATGTCTTTTGGACATCAAGTCGATCGGCTCTGGCGCCTCGATTGGCAGAGGCAGAGTTACGATGCGCTATGGTGCCCCATCCGATCAAGCCAACGCCGCAGAAGAAACGAGTTATTGCTGGCTGGAGACGAAGCAAAACGATGAGCCGATAACCTGGAGTTTGCACCAGGTGGAATCGCTCATTCAGAAAGAGACGGAAAGGCAGGTACGCGAGAGATGATTCGCTACAAAATCACCTTAACTCCGCTCTCTCCCTTTTTGATCGGCGGTCATCAAGTGCTGGATAACCATTATGAAACGCTGGACTACATACCTGCTCCTAACCTACAAGCGGCGATTGCCAGACGCATCTTGGAATCGCATGGCGGTTATGACGTGCAGCAACAAGCGAGAGACGGTCAAAAGCGGTACTTCATCGACCCCGATCTGATCGGAGTCGAGGGGTGTGAAGAAAAGTGGATTCCTTGGTTTCAACATTTCTCCCAACTGCGTTTCACAGATGCAACGCCGTTTGGGGCAGAACACTTCACTGCTTCTACATTTGGGTGCAAGTTGGATCGGGAGCATGAGGAGACCGATTTTTTAGTCGCCTTTTATGTGACCCGACATCACAGAAAAGGCAGGCTTAACATGGCCTGTTCATGCGGGGAGCGCTTGGAGCGAAGAAGCGGTTGGAAATGGCCGCAGGGGACACGGATGTTTAAACGAACGGTCACTCGTGTCGCGCTGGATGATCGTCGACATGTCAGTGCGGATGGACAGTTGTTCAGTTTGCAGATCGGGGAGCCTTATGCGGATGCAGAGCGAACCCCTTTGCTGTTCGTCGGGTACCTTTTGGTACCGGAGTCGGTGGAGAAAGAGATGAACTTCTCGATTCATGATGAGGTGGTGCGGATCGGGAAGCACATTACAGTAGGTCTTGGGAAGATGAATTTAGAGGTGGAGCGAGTGGAAACGGACGCCTTTCCCGAGGCGAGAATTGCGAGATGGCAGACGCTGTCGGGCGATACATCCGTTCCTTTGCTGATCAATGGCACACTTCCCTTGGCGGTTGCTCCCATTGAGGGGAGGAATATGACGATATCGACTCGTACTGCGAGGCATACGCAGAGTGGCTGAAGAAGTCGGCGAATGCACCGGCTGATCTTCGCGTTACTTTTGCCTATACCCAGCAAACGATGCGCAGAAACTTTCAAAATGGCGCGATGATACGGCAGGAGCAATTGACGCGATATCTGCTGCCCGGCTCTCTAGTGGTCGTGGATGCGCAGAATCGCAATACGTTGCAGCAGTGGTTGGAGCAGATCCACGCCCAAGGTATTCATGTTGCGCCGCATACCAGCACGATTACTCTTGCACCTGATTTTTGTCTTGGAGGAGGTTCTGTATGATCGGACAGAATTCGATTGAAATGGAGAAGGCTGTGAAAAGTTCTTCTGATTTTTTGCTGCTGCAATTGGAGGGGCTGAAGGAGCATTTGGACATCCTGATTCGGGATCGGGCCATTGGCAAAAGCCAAGTGCAGAACCTATTGCGAGCCGCCCAGACGGCGTCTGGAATTCCGGAGCTTAAGCTGTTCGTTCAATACCAGATGGGACGGGATGAGAAACGCACCGGATGGGCGAAGGAGTATAAACATAAAAAGTTCGGCGAGCGCATGATTTCTGTTTTGAGCAGCATCGAAGAGCGAGCAAAGACGTTGGCTCATGAAGAAGTGGGAATCGACTCGCAAACAGCAGTTGGGCTGAAACTCGCAGAACGATTTTTTGTGTATTTGCAGTGGCATTTCACCTATGTGGAATCTACCCAAAAGAAACAACAGAGACCTGAAAATGATGCAGGCAAACGCCCGCCCTATTCCAAGAGTCAGAATCGGGGTGAGCGGAGATGAGTCAGTTCCATCTTTTCCATAACGAACTAACGGTCCGCGGTGAACTGCGTCTTGAGACGCCTTTGCACATCGGGGCAGGCAATAACGGGTTGTTTGGGATCGGGAACGAAGTCGTGAAACGTGCGAACGGCGCGCCTTATATTCCGGGTTCATCGCTTAAAGGGACGCTGCGCTCGCTGTTGGAGCGATTGGCAGGTGTTGGGCAATTGCCGAAAGCTGAGAACGGCAAGTCGGTTTGTATCTCGACAGACTGGAAGCACTTTTGTCTGGCTGATTCCAAGCCGGATGCAATTAAGGACAGCGATGCTCGCAGGGGGCGATCTGCAGAAGTTGCTCAAATTGTCAGTGACAACTCCTGCGTGTTGTGCCACATCTTCGGCAATACGATGATGGCGGGGAAGGTGCAGTTTTTTGACTGTGAAGTGCGTGCCGACTCTTGGACCGGTCGCTATGATCACCGTGACGGCGTAGGCATCGACCGAGATACTGGAACCGCTAAGAATGGCGTGAAATATGATTTTGAGGCTGTACCGGCGGGAACTGCTTTTGAGTTATCGATTCGGGCTTTGAACTTGTCTGAGGTGGAAAAGGTCTGGTTGCTGGTCGGGCTGGAACTCCTGCGTCGTGGCGAAGTTACGCTTGGCGGCAAGGCTGCACGGGGGTTAGGAAAAGTCCAAGGGGTGAACTGGACGATCCTTGAACGCAATCAGGATAATTTCTTTGCCGCATTGCTGAAGAAAGAGGAGAGCGAAGTTTCTTTTGAGACGTATACCGAACAACTCTTTGCTCCTCTGATGGAGGTGTAGCATGTTTAAAGAACTTCGAAACGAAGCGGTGTTTCAATTCCACTTGAAAACGGATGCTCCCTTTGTCATCAAAAGCGGGTCGGAAGATATCTTGGACCCGACATTGCCGGACAGCCAGTTATTGCGTTCCTATCGCAACGGAAAGATGGAAGCAGTGATCCCAGGGTCGAGCTTGAAAGGCGTATTTCGCTCGCGAGCGGAGCAGCTTTTGAAGACGCTTGGTCATCATACAGATACATTTCGTTTTGTAAGACGGAATGGCGGTACTGCCAGAGAACTCTATGACAATTCCGATCTTGCTCAGCAACTGTTTGGCTCTACCGTCATTAAGTCAAGAATTTTGTTTCAAGATGCGTTCCCCGTTGAAGGTACTGAGGTTGTTACTGGTTTGCGTCATGGGGTGGGCATTCACCGCGTCACAGGCGGCGCAGCGGGCGGAGTTAAGTTTGACACAGAAGTGGTCGAGGAAGCTGTTTTTCAAGCCGAGATACGGCTCGTGAATTACGAACTGTGGCAATTGGCTTTGGTTGCGTGGCTCATTCAAGACTTGCACGAAGGATTCATTAAGATCGGTTCGATGACGACGCGAGGATTTGGGCGATTCGAGGTCGATAGTCTAAACTTGAACGTCCGTGACTATCGCTCGCAAGTCGAGCGCCTGACCGGGTTTCAGGAGTCTGATACGATCGGCAGTCCTTTGCATTGGAAGCGCATGTTGTTACGCAAGGAGATTCAATTCACTTCGCTGCAAGAGCTGATCGGGGAGAATGGCCTCTTGCTGAATGTGCCATTTCCTAAACCGAAGGAGATTCAGCGATGAAGAAACCGAAACCGTATGGTTTTGTACCGTTTAATGATCGGGTGGAGCGTGAGCAGATCGTAGGGCGAGAAGAGTTGAGAGCTGATCGCTGCCACGGAAAACTTTCGATTGTGATTACAGCGCTCACGCCGCTCTTAGTTGCTACAGGCAGGCTAGAGCGTGTGGGTGACAAACTCGTCAAAGGGTTGACGATGCGTAACGGGGTACCAGTGATTGCCGGCAGTACCTTAAAGGGGATGAGCCGGGCCCATGCGGAAGCCATGAGTTACTCTTGTAACTTGTACGGACGGGTTAATTATGGGAAGTTGGCCGAAGTCAACAAATACCCCTGTAATGATCAGGTGAAGATCCCCAGCAATGTGCGCGCCTGTGTTGCTTGCAGAGTCTATGGTTATACGATGAAGCAAAAGCAGAACGTGGCGAAAGGCTTGGTCGATTTTACTGACTTTGCACTTGAAGGGGAAGTCGGGCAATTTGTAACTGTCTCGAAGATTCCTTCGCTTTACGCACCCTTACGAGATGCCAAGGCACTTCATTATTATCAGAACGATGAAGACTACCTGCAGAAGAAAATGTACCGACATGGGAAGCCGCAGACGCATACAGGCGCTGAGTATCAAGTGGTCGAGGCGGGAGCTGTCTTTTCGGGCGATCTCACCTTTCAAAATCTGACGCGGGACGAACTTGCCTTGCTGGTACTTTCCCTGGGGGCTGCGCAAGGGGAGAGAAAATTTCAATGTAAGCTTGGCTACGCGAAGCCGGCTTTTTTCGGAAGTGTTCAGATTGAGGTGAAGGAAGTCGTTCCCTATGCACGGCCCTTTTTGTCAAATGTTCGCTCTTTCTCGAAAGAAGATCTGTTCAGTTGGGCAGAGAGCTACGGCCAGGACGAATTTTTACGAGAGCAAATCCGCAGAGTTGTCGACCATTACCAGTACGACCGTGATAAGCATAATGAATGGAATCGCGACCGGACTGGGATGAAGTCTTACTAGGGGGGAGTCCATGTCTACATCGCAGGTTTCCAAACAGCGCAAAGCGGAGTTGGTCGACTATGTTGAGCAGATGTTGAACCGGTCGAATACCCTCCAATCAGCATCCAATCCAAGCAACAAGATCACCCGTTCGGTTTGGGATCATATCACCCAACTTTTGCGAATTGTCGAAACGAGTTTTTCAGAAGAGACGGATCGGAAGAAGCAGTTCAACCAGTGGATTCATGACCTGCCGAGCCGTGCAAAAGACATTAAAGTGAATGCAGCCGATCTAAAGAAAGTCCAAACGTTTTTGTTACATCCGAAATTCCAGTCTTTCGGCACAGACGAGATGAGGTATGTTCTCGGTTGGTTGCAAAGGCTTTCGTAAGAGGGAGGGAAGTTGGTATGTCGGAGGTAATTCTGATTGCAACTGTCGGGAGGTCTCGCCAACCGATTGTAATAGCACACCAGAAACACAAGCCGAAGTTCACCTTATTTGTGGCATCCAAGGAGAACAACAATCAGCCAGGCAGTCGCTTTAGTTTGGAACAAAAAGGTGCACCAAGAGGGAAAGGTGATCCGCCGAAAGACACTCTTGCAATCGTTGGACAGTATTTGCTTCGCAAACGATCCAAGGAAACTGGGGAAAATCCGCACGATAGTGAGTTAGTCGCAGTCAGTAAGTACTTGTCTGAAGTGACGGGAAAGGATGAACCTTCGATCCTCGACCAATTGCAGATTAACGAGGGTCAATATGAGATCATCGAGTTGGAGCACCCGGACAGCATCTCGGAAGCATATAAGAAGATCAGTGAACAAGTGACCCTCTTGCAAACTGCGCATCCTCATGCCACAATCATCATCGATATTACAGGTGGTACAAAATCAATGAGTGCTGCAGGAGCAATGGTTGCCAGTGATCTGAACCTTGAAGTTTCGGTTGTGACGGGGGTGCGCACCAATCTGGAGAAGGTAGATGCCCTAAGTGAAGCGCGTCTTCAAAATTATGGCGTTATCGAACTGAGCAGAGACATTAAACGTATCCAAGAGCGTTTCGCTTGTCGAGATTATCCGGCTGCTGTTGAACTTTGTAGCGAAGTGTTACGAGATGCAGACCGTAAGAGCTCACGTGAGGTTGAAGAGATGCAGTTGATTCCCAATTTGGAGAAACTGCAGAAGTTCGCCAACGCGTTCAAGGAATGGGACGAATTCGAGCATGACAAAGCGGTCGATTTGTTACAAATCATCGGTCGGGATGCGGTTGAATGGAAGATTTTTGGTGAAAAGGTTGCGACGGCGAAGCGCTTGATGCAGGGGTATTATCAGGACAGGACGCGAGCTGTTGAGAAGAAGGTTGGTTTCGAAGTTGTTTATGACCTGTTCTTCAATGCTGTTCGAAGAGGCGAGCAGCAGAAGTTTGATGACGCTGTAGCCAGACTATATCGAACATTAGAAGTGTTGGAACAGGTGTTACTGATCAACCGGCATGGCATCAGGACAAAGTACGTCTTCGTGTCAGAACTTGAAGGGAAGGTTTCATCAGACCTTAAGGGAGTATTGGGCAAGAAGTGCGATGAAAACGGTGTGTTTGAATCTGCATTGCAAGACTCGTTCACGATCTTGCAAGAGTTGGATGTGGAACTGAGGTCTTTTATTGAAGCGAGAATGAAAACAATGTGCAACTTGCTGGGGGATCGAAACAACTCGATTCTCGCTCACGGGTTTACTCGTGTGGAAGGGCAGGCGTTTCAAAAGTTTCAGAAGTTCGTCTACGAGTACCTCACAGGCATCGATGAACTGGTGGGGAACAAACGTGGATTAAAATATTATGAGAATGCTCAATTCCCAAGGGAAATTACATTGTGAGCATCGGGCAAGTGTGAGAAAAGGTCATGACAGATACGTCATGGCCTTTCAATGTTGGACGAAATGTTTACCAAAATAATTCTTCATATGAATAAATCATTCGGGAAGTTTGCTATCTAATGAAATAGTAATATGCTATCATAACAATTAACAACAAGGAGGCGAAGTGGTTGAGTGATGTTAGAACAGAGACGTTAGGGGAGAAAATTAGACGGCTCCGACTGGAAAAAGGCATGAGTCAAGGTGACCTGGCAGATGGCTTTGTAACCGTATCGATGATCAGTCAACTTGAACGCGGCAAGAATACAGCCTCTGTAGAGTTGATGCATCATATAGCACGAAAACTTCAGGTGCAGCTACACGAATTGGTCCGTAATGAAGTGGATCAGATGGAGTTGTACAATCGCCACAAACTAGCGAAAATATATCTGGATCTTCGTCAGCCTGACCAAGCGGAACCGTTGTTGACGTACTTAAGAGAGCGGTCTGAGATTTCGCATGCGGACCTGCTTGAAGTGATGATCGATCTCGCAGAATGCATGACCCAGCAAGGGCGATACGAGGAATCCATTCAATTGGTGGCGCCGGTTGTATCTGATTTGGAAAATAAACTTTATGACGATGTACACGTCTTGGCTAAATTTCGGAAGCAGATGGGCAATGCGTTCTTTTTGAAGAACGACTTTACACAGGCGTATTACAACTACCAGAAGGCTTATGATCTGGTGGAGCGGTTTACCGAGTATGATCAGCTAGCCGCGTATATCTCATTTAACTTGGGTCATACATTACGAAAGTTGGGGCAGCATCAACTGGCAGGGTTCGTTCTGGAGCGGGCTCAGAGGTATTTTCAAAATAATCAAGATGTTCGCCGAGTCGCCGACACGCTGTTTGCCAACGGTCAGGTATACTATGAGGCGAAGGATCAGAAGCGGGCTGCTGAGATGTTTCAACAGGCGCATGTGTTGTATACAGGACTGAATATGATTTCATGGGCGGTCAAGGTTCAGCACAATGTAGCAGCAATGCTTGCGTTAAAAGAGGATAAAGATGCTGCAATCGAAGAATTGAGGAAATGCGCGGATTTTTATCAGAGGGAAAATGATTACGCAAACTATCTGCTCGTTTTAGCAAAGATGGCCGACATGTATCTTGCTTCAAACCTTGAGCAAGCGGAGCAATGCCTGAGACTTGCGGACGAAGTAGTCCGTATTCATTCGTTGGAACATACGGAAGAATGCGCGGCATTTTTCCGGGTGTACGCAAGGCATCATCTTGCTTGCCAACGGTTTGCGGAAAGTGTTCGCTATGCAGTCGATTCAGCAACTCGCTATGCTAAAATGGGAATTGTTGTTGAACAAGTTGATTCATTAGAAATTGCAGTAGATGCTTATCGTGGATTGGGTGCATTCGAGACGGCATTAGCAGTCGAGAGGGAGCGGAATGTATTGCTCGGGAAATTGTATCGGAGGGAGGTGGCGAGATGAAACGATTGGTTTTGTTTGCACTGGTGTTGGGATGTTTCATTACCGGCTCGGTCGTGACTGCGGACGTGAAGAACAGCGCGGAAACTCTGCCGGGACCGGGGCCAATGGTCTCTGTTCATGAAACGTTGTAGTGCAAAAACCGCCTGTCTCGTCTAACGAGTAGGCGGTTTTAGTTAATAGCGTTTAGTCGATGAAACATGATCGAGTGCTTTTCGTTGCATTGATGAGGAAAGGCACAAAGGGTTCATTGTAACCCAAATAGGGATATCGTATACTGAACTTGGAAAAACTAGAGGTATTATAGGGTTGTTTCGAGGATGGAGCCCATTTCGGTGCAAAAAGTCGATCCTCGAAAAAATTGCGATCTGCGATGTGTTCTATAGTTGACAGAAACCGCATGAATACTACGTTTTAGGCCGATCTCCAAGGTCGGTCACATTGAGAGACCCGAGTAGAAGGGGACTGAAAGAAAAGTACATCATCAGCATCTCTATTAGTGATGACTAGTCACATTGAGAGACCCGAGTAGAAGGGGACTGAAAGTCCTTAGAATAGGTCGGAAGCATCGAAATACTCAGTGTCACATTGAGAGACCCGAGTAGAAGGGGACTGAAAGTCGCTGATACCTACTTTGTCGGTCATTATGACTTACAAGTCACATTGAGAGACCCGAGTAGAAGGGGACTGAAAGTCTCTACGGCTCTACGCACATCGTCTGAGGACAGAGGGTCACATTGAGAGACCCGAGTAGAAGGGGACTGAAAGCTGCTTTTCATGATCGTATCAGAACTGCTTCACTCTCGTCACATTGAGAGACCCGAGTAGAAGGGGACTGAAAGAACGATCCGCAACCATCGGCGGAGCCTTCACCATGAAGTCACATTGAGAGACCCGAGTAGAAGGGGACTGAAAGTGTAAATCGTCGCGGATGAAGACGATCGCAGGTGTTTCGGTCACATTGAGAGACCCGAGTAGAAGGGGACTGAAAGAGTCATTGCCCTGGCGGATGTTGTCAAAGCTCCGAATGTCAGATTGAGAGACCCGAGTAGAAGGGGACTGAAAGATCCTGAGCCGGGCGGACGGTGACAAGCTGATCATTGTCACATTGAGAGACCCGAGTAGAAGGGGACTGAAAGAACGAAATGTTGGGTTCATCCGATGAACACGCGGCTGTCACATTGAGAGACCCGAGTAGAAGGGGACTGAAAGAGCTTTTCAAAAAATGGCATCTTTACTGGTACACTTGTCACATTGAGAGACCCGAGTAGAAGGGGACTGAAAGGTGGTCATGCCGTCACTTCCTCTCCGTATTCGAACAGCGTCACATTGAGAGACCCGAGTAGAAGGGGACTGAAAGGTACTCGTCTTGATAGACAACAACGGAGACTATGAAGTCACATTGAGAGACCCGAGTAGAAGGGGACTGAAAGAACGGGCTTGATCGGCTTGACGGTTGTGTCGCCGATCTTGTCACATTGAGAGACCCGAGTAGAAGGGGACTGAAAGTGGGTTGCCTCGAAATGGCTATGCAAATCGCTGAGGAGTCACATTGAGAGACCCGAGTAGAAGGGGACTGAAAGCGACGGCAGCCTTTACAGATTCGTGTGCAAGATTCAGTCACATTGAGAGACCCGAGTAGAAGGGGACTGAAAGCGCGGAAGCTGCTACTTCTTGCATGCCGGACTGCACTTGTCACATTGAGAGACCCGAGTAGAAGGGGACTGAAAGTGGAGGACTTTAATCCCGCTGGTCGCGTTGCTTGCAAGTCACATTGAGAGACCCGAGTAGAAGGGGACTGAAAGGGGCGCGGAGCCCTTCCGGTGCGGTGACTTCGGGTCCGTCACATTGAGAGACCCGAGTAGAAGGGGACTGAAAGTGTTTCTCGATCCACATTTTATTGAGTTCTGCCGCGAAGTCACATTGAGAGACCCGAGTAGAAGGGGACTGAAAGAGGAGTCGTTGAGCATATGCACCGGCATATTGAATAGTCACATTGAGAGACCCGAGTAGAAGGGGACTGAAAGACGATGTATGAGTGGAAGTCATATGCCTTAGACCTCGTCACATTGAGAGACCCGAGTAGAAGGGGACTGAAAGGATCAGTCATGGTCAACACCGCCGATCAGCCCAAGTTTGTCACATTGAGAGACCCGAGTAGAAGGGGACTGAAAGAGCCAATGAAAAGCCTGGTCTGGGTATTGCGTGAACAGTCACATTGAGAGACCCAAGTAGAAGGGAACTGAAAGGGCGCACGCGGGTTACCGGCAAGGCCAAATACTCCTGCAATCACATTGAGAGACCCGAGTACAAGGGGGCTGCAAGATCAGTTTCCGCCACAATTTGTTTATATCAACATAAAAAACACCCCACACCCTATCCCGCCTTGCGGAATAGGGCTTTTTTGCCTGCTTTGGTTTTAATTCATATCTTAATCTTTCTGTTTACATAATGTATAGTTCATCAAGTATGATCTCATATCTTGTGAGGAGGATCTGCTTGAATCCATTTACTTCCAAGCGGTATTTGCCGCTGCGTAAGCTATTGTCTTTCGTACTCATCTTTGCTTTAATCTTCACTCTGATCCCAAGCAGCTCCACCGAGGCGGCCAAAGCGGCCAAGCCGAAGAAACAGGAGCTGACCGATCAGCGCACTGAGACGACCAAGCTGTTTGACAACGGCGACGGCACGTTCTCGAAACAGATCTACCCGACCCCGGTGCACCACAAAAAAGGGGACCAGTGGGTCGACATCTCCGCAAAGTTGATCGGCGCGTCCGATGCCAATTTTGTAACCACCGAAAACACGGACATCGGAGTCCGCTTCCTGACTCAAATGAAAAAAGGCGAGTATGCTGCCTTCGAAAACGGCCCGCACTCGCTGACTTACTCCTTCCTAGGCGCAGCAGGCGTCACGGCAAAAGACGTCCCGGCTGTCTATGAAGACAACCGCATCTTTTACAAGGACGTGCTGCCGGGGATCGACCTGCGCAACATCGCCTTGGACTCCTCTGTCAAAGAAGACCTGATCCTCAACCGCTACAGCGGTGTTTCGACTTTTCTTTTCCACATCAACACCCAACTCGACGCGAAACTCGCGGACAACGGCGAAGTGATTTTTGCCGACAAGAACGGCACGGCTGTTTTCACCTTGCCGAAACCGTTTATGACCGACTCGAACATCGATGAGAAATCGGGCGACGCACAGCGCTCCGACAACGTCTCGTTCCAATTGGAAAAGCAGGGTAACGGCTGGCTGCTCAAGCTCGTCGCCGACCCGAACTGGCTCCAAGACTCGGCGCGCGTCTATCCGGTCTACATCGACCCGACGACCGCCAAAGCCACGCAAGGCAATGACGCGTACGTCTCTTCGCAGTGGCCGACGACCAACTACAACGGCGACTGGGACAGCACGTACGGTTTTTACGGGCTGAAGACCGGCTACTATCCGGGCGCGGGCGAGAACTTCTCCTATGTCAAAATGCTCGTCCCGACTTCGCCCGACCTGCGCAACTATACGATCGAATCGGCCACGCTGAATCTCTACACCGGCCATTCGTACTCCACGACCGCAACCGGCGTCTGGGCGGATACTGTATCGGCCAACTGGGCCCCGGAAACGATCACCTGGAACAACAAGCCGGCGTCGACGGCACTGACTTCGACGACCACCGTCAAAGGGCAGTGGGCTTCGTTTAACGTGACCACGGTAATCCGCAACATGGTCAGCAACAACTTGACCAACAACTACGGCTTCAAACTGCATACCAACGGCAACAACGAAACCTATTGGAAAAAATTCTATGCGATCGAAAACCAATCGAACAAACCGTATCTGAACATCACTTATACCACCAAAACGCCAAGCGCTCCGACCGCCACCGCGTATGCGAACTGGACGGGCAGCGAATCGAGCTTCCTCGATCTGAAATGGGAGCCGGTGCCGGGCGCGACCGGCTATAAAGTCTGGATCTTTAACGGCAAAGACTACGAAGCGTTTGACGTGAAAAACGTCACAGCCTGGTCGACACACAACCAGGACATCTGGCCGACCGAAGCGGAAATCGCCGGCGGCCGCTACCTCCTGCACCATGATGCAAACGGTGCGGAATTGGCAAAAGACCCGCGCCAAGTCTACACAAACTCCGGCGGCAGCACCACATGGGGCTACTACGGCGATTCCACCCGCTACTATGTCCGCGTCTCCGCGTACAGCTCGTACGGCGAGTCGCCGATGTCGGCCGGTACCTCCTTGACCATGCCGGAGCGCGCCGAGGATCTCGGCCACGAAGAATTTTGGCCGTATGCAGCGGTGCCGGGCGGGGACATCAACACGGCAACCGGCAACCTGATCCTGAGCGGCGAAGGCTTCAGCCTGCCAGGCCTCGGTCCGGATGTGGACATGAACCGCACCTACAACTCCCGCTCGCCGGAGGACGGCGCGTTTGGCTTCGGCTGGACGTTCCCGTACGAGATGCGCCTCTCGACCGACGCGAGCGGCGATGTCATCTTCAAGGACGCGGACGGCACCACCCACCTCTTTAAGAAAAACACGGACGGCTCTTTCCAGCGTCCGCTGGGCGTCTATCTCGATCTCGTCAAAGACGCCGGATATTCGCTGACCAACCGCGATCAGGTCAAATTCACGTTTGACGCCGGCGGCAAGTTGACGAAGATTCAAGATGACAACAACAACGCGCTGACGCTGGCCTACAACGCGGCCAGCCAATTGGTGTCGCTGACCGACGCCACCGTGCGCGTTACGCAGATCACCTACGATGCGGCTAGCGGCAACATTGCGTCCGTAACCGATCCGGCGAACCGCGTGTGGCGTTATGCGTACGACGGCGCCAACCTGAAAACGGTCACCAACCCGAAAGGCTATGTGACCGAGTTCACCTACACGGACAACAAATTGACCGCAACCAAGGCCTATGATCCGGCGAACTCGGCCGATCTGCCGACCTTGTACGCGTTTACGTATGACGCAGACGGCCGTCTGACCGCAGTCCAAGACCCGGGCAGCCAGATGACCACCATCGCGTATGACCCGGCGAACCAAAAGACGACCGTCACGAACAACAAAGGCGTCTCCGCCGTCTACACCTACAACGTGTCGGGCAACCCGGAGTCGGAAGTGACCGACTCGGCCGGACTGAAGCTGACTTCGACCTACAAGTACGACCACAACAACCTGACCGAAGTCAAAGACCCGAACACCAACCAGTTGCAAACATCCACGGGCACCGCGCAGCAGCCGAACAAGTCGTTTACGTTTGACGCGAACGGCAACATGCTGACGGCAACCGATGTAATCAAAGGGAAGGAGACGTACACCTACAACAAAAACAACGACGTCGTCTCCTTTACCGACCGCAAAGGCAACAAGTACACCAACACTTTTGACGGCAAAAATCTCACCTCGACGACCAACCCGGCCAAAGTGTCGGAAGGCAAGCTGTACGATGCTTCCGGGAACGGGAACATCGTCGCTTCGACCGAAAAGATGGGCATGGCGGAGAACCTGTTTGCCAACTCCGGCCTGGAAGAGACCGTCCCGGACCTGAGCCAAAACTACGTCAAACTGACCGGCAACAACAACGGCACCATCGGTTTTGAGACAAAACCGGCCCTGACCGGCAGCGCAATCAAAGTTGTCTCCACGCCGGTCGACTCCGGCTGGGGCTACATCGCCGCCACCAAAGAGATTGCGGTGCAGCCGAACACGACGTATCTGCTGAAAGGCAAGATCAAGACGTCGAACGTCACCAACGGCGGCGCGTTCTTGAACGTCTATCAGATGGATGCCAACGGCGCAGGCACCGCAGGCTACACCGACAGCCGCGCGACCCGCGTTTCGGGCTCGACCGACTGGGTCGACCAGCAGGTGCAAGTGACGACCAGCGCGACGACAACCAAGCTGCGCGTCTATCTGGAGCTGGAGCACTCCGGCATTCTGACCAGCGGCACGGCGTGGTTTGACACGATGCACCTGATCAATGTGACCAGCGGCACCGCGCCTGCGAACTGGACGAAAACCACGCTGAACGACAACGGCATCGTGTCCTCGACCGGGGACGCAGCACGCCAAGGCTATCAGGCGGTCAAACTGATGCCGAAGTCTGCCAGCTCGAATTTTGGTTATGTAGCGGCGACCCAAGATGTCGCGGTCAAACCGAACACGACCTATACGCTCAGCGGTCTGATCAAAACGGACAATCTGACCGGGGCCAACGCCTTCCTCAACACGATGCAATTGAAGGCGGACGGGATGGCCACGGCCAATCCGTATGCGGACAACCGCTACAGCCAACTGAACGGCACGCAGGACTGGACGGAGCGCCAACTGTCGTTTACGACGTCTGCCGATGCGGTGAAAGTGCGGGTCTTCCTCGAAGTTGACCACTCGACGACTGCAACGTCCGGCGCGGCGTATTTTGACAATCTGCAGCTCGAACCAAGCGCCGTATCGACCCGCTTCAATCCGCTGCAAAACACTTCGTTTGAAGGCGGCATCACCGACTGGGCGAACTACTCCGCAGGCCAGATCGACAGCGCCGAGTCGTTTGACGGCACGAAATCGTTGAAATTTGTGCGCAGTTCGACGACGGCCGCGTACGGAATGGTCATGCAGCGCATCCCGCTCAACCAGACCACGGCGGCGCCGGTCACCATCTCCGGCATGAGCAAAGCGGAAAACGTGAACAACGCCGTGGAAAAAGGCCAGAGCAAAGACTACTCGATCTGGATCGACGCCGGGCACGGCGATGACACGTACACGGTTGGCCAGGCGATGTTCTCGCTGGGCACGCACGACTGGCAGCGTTCAGCCGTCACGCTGAATCCGAACCGTCCGATCAAATATCTGAACGTCTACCTGCTGTTCCGCAACAACAATGCGGGCACGGTGTGGTTTGACAACATTCGCGTGCAGGAAGGCAGCGCGATCACCACGTATGGCTACGATGCGAAAGGCAACTACGTCACGAAGCTGACCAATCCGAGCGGCCAAGTGACGCAGTCGTCGTATGACCTCGCAGGCAACTTGGCGCAGCAGACCGATTCGGGCGGGCTGACCCGCACGTTTGGCTACGATGAACTCAATCGTCCGCTGACCACCACGATTGACGACGCGAACATTCGACTGGCGAACACGTACGACAAGCAAGGCAACGTGATCGAGAAAAAGCTGACCAGCGCGGATGGCAGCACGGTGTACAACAAGATCTCCTACTCGTTTAACGCAGCGGGGCAGACCACCTCGGCGACCGACCCGCTGGGGAACACCGTCGCGTACGAGTATGACACGACCGGCAACCTGACCAAGATCCTCAATCCGACCGGAAACACGCATGAACAGCTGTACGATGCGGCCGGCCGGGTGACCGAGGTCAAATTTAACGGCGTGCCGTATTTCCGCCATACGTATGATGCGAACTCGAACAACACCAAGACGGAGAACCTGCTCCTGGGCGAAACGAAGACGCGCACGTATGACAAAGCGAACCGCCTGACCGCGCTGAACGGCCCGGAAGGCACGCTGTCCTATCGCTATGACGCCAACGACAACACCACGTCGCGCACGATTGTAAATGGCGGCAAGTCGTATGCGCTGAACTACACCTACAACAACCTGGACCAGAACACGCTGGTGCAGGATGCGATGACCAGCCGCACCTACCGTTTTGACTATGACGAGATGGGCAAGCCCCGCTCGCTGATCAACGGCAACGGTGTGGGCACGATGATCGCGTATGACGACAATCAGCAGATTGAGTCGCTTTTGATCGGCAAATCGGGCGGAGTCTCGATCGGGCAGTTCCGCTATGAGTATGATGAGAACGGCAACCGCACGAAAATCATCGACGGCAGCGGCAAGCAAGTCACCGCGTACACGTATGACAAGCTGAACCAGCTGACGTCGGAAATTGACCGCGTCACCGGCAACAAGATCGAATACACGTACGATGCGGTCGGCAACCGTCAGCGCAAAGTCGTGACCAACACCGCAGGAACGGTGCTTTCCACGACGAACTACAGCCATAACGCGATGAACCAGCTGACCGCTGTGAACGGCCAGCCCCTGAATTATGACAAAATTGGTTCTCTGCTTGAAGACGGGGAAAAACTGTATACGTGGGATGCATCCGGCCGCTTGAGCAAACTGGTGAACAAGACGGACGGTAGCGCGGCGCAGTATTTCTATGACGAAGAAGGCCGCCGCATTCGCACGGTGAAGGCCGGCGTTGAAACCAACTACGTTTACAAAGGCCAGCAGGTGCAGTACGAAACGAATGCGGCCGGCGCGATCACCCGCTACTACACGTACAGCGCCAACGGGCAGCTGCTCAGCACGACCAAGGTGGAAGGCGCTGTCTACACGACCTACTATTACCACTTGAACGAACGCGGCGACGTCATCGCAGTCACGGATGACAGCAACAACTATGTCGCACAGTACACGTACGATGCGTGGGGCAACATCGTGGCGCAAAGCGGCTCTTTTGCGGACGAGAACCCGTATCGCTACGGCAGTTACCGCTATGATGTCGAGAGCGGACTGTATTACCTGACCGCTCGCTATTACAACCCGCAATACGGCACGTTCCTGTCGCTCGACCCGCAGGCGGGCGAGATGACCGATCCGCTGACGCACAACGGGTATCTCTATGGCGCGAACAACCCGGTGTCGTTTATCGACCCGGACGGGGAGTTCTTCTTCCTCGCCGTCTTTGCCATCCCGGCCATTGTTGAAGCGGTGGCGGCGATGATCTATTTCACTGCGCTGACCGCTGCGGTGATCTGGACGGCGACCAACCCGGTCAAAGTCCCGACCCTGCACAGCTCGTCGACCGATGCGACCGCATCCGGGTCACAGACGGGAGGCTCCGCGAAAGCCAAGGAGCGCGTCCAGAACAAGCCGGCCCACGGGCCGAAACCGCTGCCCGGCACGAAGAATCTGCCGCGCGTAGAGGTTCCGACCAAAGGCTGGCAGGATGTTGGCGATATGGACACGCATCTGGAGCAGGAAGGCCTGACCCAATCGGGCGAAGTGGAAGAGACCGGCGATATGTTTAAAGAGAAAGTGCTCAACCCGGACGGCACCGTCTGGGGCGAGATTCACTACAACCAGCCTCATTATGATCCAGAAACGGGCGAACCGACCGGCAAATACTACCCGGATCACATGCAGCGCTACAAGCCAAGCAAACCGGGCAGTTTCGGGAAAGGGCATCGCTATTGGAATGACTAATTGGTAGAGAACGTAATTCGGGAACTCCTTGAAGCATTGCTTCAAGGGTTCCCCCTACATAGAGCGGACGGAGGGCGAAACGATGCATGTGCATGAAAGTGCTTCGCGCTTGATGATCGAGCATTTTGATGAGACGACAGAAGGGCAGGCGCTTGATGTTTATGAGCTGTTCCTGCGCGGGAACAGGATCGTGCTGTTCGGATATTTGGCGCAGAATCGCAGGCAGCCGGATGCGCAAACGCTGTTCACCAGCGAGGCGTGGCCGGAAGGATTCGAGTTCCTGCGCGGCGGCCCGGTCAGTTGGTTGGCAGCACGGACGCGGGAGGAGATTCGCAGGCTGCTTCATTTTTGCGGCTATCTGTCCTTTTGCGCAGTCGTGCCTGCAGATGGCAAAAGTCTTGCGGATGCCGTCTATTTTTTGCATGGGTTTGAAACGGTAGACGGGAGCAACCTGCGGATCGAAGAGCGAGGGGCAGGGAAGTTGCAAACGGAGATCGTGCCTGCTTTGGAGCGGATGGAAGGTGTCGGGTTTCCTTCCAGGTGGCGAGAACGCTGGCGTCCGCAGACGATGACGGTGCACACGCGGAAAGTGGCAGACCTTGGCGCAGTGTTGCAGGGGCAGCGGTTGCTTGGCGTGTCGGCAGGGTTGCGAGGGGAGTTATACGCTGCGGCAGAAGACGGTGCCGGGACTCGGTTGTATCGGATCGAGGGCGGGCAAGTGACCTCTGCTGTTTCCGTGGAGACGGAGGATACTCCGGCACACGTGCAGCCTTTTGGCGAAGCGGGCTGGTTGACGGCAACCGGCGGCGCAGAAGCGGAAGACGAGCAAAATGCCCAAGTGTGGGCGGCAGACGGCACGGAGCGAAGCGCCTTTCATACGGGCGGCGACATCGTGCACCTGCAGTCGGTGGGCGATGAGGTGTGGATCTCCTACAGCGAGGAGGGCGAAATCGACGACGATCCGCTTCGTGCGGGCGGCGTCGTGTGTTTTGACGGCGACGGACAGGTGCAGTTCCGCTTCAACGAGATCGCGGCGGAGCAGGGATTTCTGCCTAGCATCGAGTGCCTCGTCCTGAACGTGTCCGCGCCGGGAGAAGCATGGATCTATTCCCGACCCGGTTTTGCGCTGGTGCATGTGCAGGGGAATCGGACGGCTCAGGTTTATCAACATGCACCTTGTTCGAGTCCCGATTTTCCGGCAGCCTATGCGACCGCGTTTGCCGTGCAAGAGGATCAAGTGCTTTTTGTGGGAGAGGGTGATGTGTATCTGATCTCGCTGACCACAAACGAAGTGTGGCAAGGCAGTGTCGGGATTCCGTTTGTCGAAGCGTTTGCGAGAGGAACGTACCTTTTTTTGCGAACGGCTGCGCATGAGATTTATCAACTAACACAAGAAACCCCCATCAATTCCTGATGGGGGTTTCCTGTTTTGGACTTCCTATTTCGCATCCCAATCCACATCAACCGCATACGGAATCGGGTCTTTCACGCCCGCTTCCTTAAACCCGCGGATACGCAGCGTGCACGACTCGCACTCGCCGCAAGATGGGTCGGTGCCGAAGTAACAGGAGTGGCTCAAATGCAGCGGAGCGCCTAACTCAGTACCGAGTTTAACAATCCCCGCCTTGGACAGCATTTGCAGCGGGGTCTCGATCTTGATCGGGTGCCCCGTCACGCCTGCCGCTGTGCCTTTGTTGATCACTTCCTGGAAGGCCGCAATAAAGTCGGCACGGCAGTCCGGGTAGCCGGAGTAGTCGAGTGCATTTACGCCGATATACATCGCTTCTGCACCGATCGCTTCCGAGTAGGACAAGGCGATCGAGAGGAAGATGATGTTTCTCGCCGGGACATATGTCACCGGAATATCCGTCTCTTCGCCTGTTCGATGCTTCGGAATCTCTTTATCCGCATCGGTCAAGGCCGAACCGCGAATCAGCCCTTTGAGGTCGGCGATAAAGTGGCGATCTGACACGCCGTAGAACTCGGCAACCTTCTTCGCCGACTCCAGCTCAATCGCCGCTTTCTGCCCGTAGTGGAACGACAACGGGTACAGCTCATACCCGGCCGCCTTCGCCGCCGCCATGCAGGTGGTGGAGTCGAGGCCGCCGGAGAGGATGATGACCGCTTTTTTGCTCATCGCATTACACTCCTCGCTTGTCTGGGTCCCAGACGATCTTGTGCAGCTGCACTTGGAAGCGCGCATCGAGCTCGTCTTCCAGGATCCAGTTGACGAGATCCTCCAGCTCGATTTCGCGGAATACCGGGGAGAAGATCAGCTGGTAGCCGTCTTTCGGATGAATCCCCTGCTCGCGGATCAGCGCGGTGCACCACTCATAGTCTGCACGGCTGCCCACGACAAATTTCACCTCGTCGCGCTCGGCCACGATGTGCTGCAGATTCGGCAGGTGCATCTTTTCACTCATCCCGGAGGACGGGACTTTCATATCGACGATAAAACGCTGCTTGGCATGCAGTTGGAACTTGGAGACGTCAATTGAGCCGTCCGTCTCAATCGACACTTCATAGCTTTCTTCAGCCAGCAGGTCCAGCAGGCGCTGCATCTCGGCGCGGGGCTGGATCAGCGGTTCGCCGCCGGTCAGACAGACGCGCTTGCATTTCAAGGCGCGGATCTTGTCCATCACTTCGTCCGGGGTGATGATGTCGCCTTCGAAGTAGGAATATTTCGTGTCGCAGTACGTGCAGCGCAGGTTGCAGCCGGTAAAGCGCACAAAGATCGTCGGCAGGCCTGCCGACGATGTTTCACCTTGAATGGAAAGGAACAGTTCATTCAGCCGCATCGTAATCCTCCCGGGTCAGTTCCGCATATGCGGTCGGCGTTTCCCACAAGCGCAGGCGCATCAGGCGGCACGGGGTGTCGTCGACAATCTTGCCCAAAAACGTGTCGATGATTTCGAAAAAGTGGAAGACCATGTTTTCGGCCGTCGTGTTGAACTCCATCAGGTCGTTCAGGAAACGGTGATCGTAAACGCCGATGATCTGCTCGTTGACGATCTTCTTGATGTCGCCAAAGTCGACGACGATGCCGCGATGGTCGGTGCGGCCTTTGATGGTGACTTCCAATTTATAAGTATGGCCGTGCAGGTTCGCGCACTTGCCAATATAATCATCCAAACGATGTGCCGAGTCGAACGTAAAGATCTTAGTCACAGACACTTCTCGGTTGTGATAAGGTTGTTTCGTCATCGGGATATTCGTCTCCTCAGTCTAAATTAGATTCAACAACCACTATAACAAATAGCAGGCGGGTTCGTCACTGGAAAATCAGCTGTATCTGTAGTCTGCCTGAAACTTGTGGTTCTGAGCCGCGATTTTGATTCTTATACTAAACAGTACGGCAGAAGGATTGCATTCTCTGGCGATTTTGGTTCACAATAACGTAGGTAAGATTGAAAGTGGAGGGGAACCGATGGCAGGTACTGCTGAACACGAAGCACAGATCCAGGCGTTCGGAAACTACCTGGAAGAGAAGAAAAAGTCGCCAGGAACGGTGCAAGGGGTAATGCTCGATCTGGGACAGTTTGCCGATTTCATGGCCAAACGCGACAAGGCATTTGGGGAGCTCACCGAAGAGGATGTCAACGACTTCGGCAGCGAACTGCGGGACGGCGGCAAATCGGAGAAACTGATTCACCGCAAGTTCAAGGCGATCAAATCTTTTTACAAGTTCCTCGAAAACCAAGGACAGTCAGGCGATATGGATGTGACGATTTCGGAAAGCAAGTCGTACATCCTGTCTTTGCCGCGTCCGCTGACGATCGATGAGATGAAGCGGTTTATCATCGCCTGCGGCGACATCAAGCGCCGGGCGATCTTCACCACGATGTACGAAACCGGGCTGCGTCCGGACGAACTCGCCCGCCTGCAGCAGGACGACATCAACTGGGATGACCTGTTTTTGGTCGTCAAAAACAAAGAAGGGGAGCGCGACCGGCTGGTCTTTTTCTCCCGCAAGCTGAAAGATATGCTGAAAAAATACATCCGGGCCAGCAAGAGCAAGCTGCCCAACGTCTTTGTTGACGAAAAAGGCCCGATCCGCCAGGCGAAACTGCAGGTTTTGTTTGTCGAGACGGCCAAAGACGCCAAGATCGAAGGGCACATCGCCCTGCAGTCGCTGCGCCGCTCCTTGGCGGCACACATGATCGAGCAGGGGATCGACATCGGCCATGTGGCGCAGATCCTCGGCCTGAAAAACACGAATTCGCTCGACGTGCTGGTGCCGGCCGGCGGAGTGCGGGCCAACGACTATCAGAAGTTCATCAGCGCGTTAGATCTGTAACCCATAGATGTCATCAAAATGTAATGCAAAGTCCGTCATCCTGACGGGCTTATTTTTTTGGTGCTTTTCGAATATTTATAGTAATTTAGTCACAATTTCCAATGTAACTTTTTTGGACGCGTCGCGTCTAATATTCATAGAGAGAGAAGGATGCTAGACTAGAAGAGTAGAGAAAGGTGTGGTTAGAGTGTCTTTGGAAGTTTTTCAGTGGGTGACCTGCAGCGCATACATCTTTTTTGCACTCATGATCCTCGTTCGTTTCACCTTTTACAAAAAAAGCTTCGACGCACGCGGCGCCGTCTATTTCTGGGGCAGCCTGTTGTTTCTGTCGCTGGTCGTGTCCGACCTGACGTCCAACCTGTTTTACCAGACTGAACTGCACGTCTGGCAGAACCTGCTCTTCGCCGCACTGACCGTGTGGACGATGTTTAAGGCTGTGAAGAACCGCCGCTTGGTTGGCGGGATGGCTGTCGAGTCATAAGAAACGAGTCATAATAAAAAGGGAGTGGCCCCAGGCCGCTCCCTTTCTGTTTTACATCTTGTATTCGATGCCCACCATATCGCGCACGACGACCGAAGCCAGAATCAGGCCGGCCACCGACGGGACGAAGGAGATCGACGCGGGCGGATTTTTCGCTTTGCGCGGCGCTTCGCCTTCTTTGACATGTTCGGGGACGATCGCTTCGGTAACATCGATGCGGGGCTTGGCCGGCTGTTCGAGCGAGCAGACGACTTTGACGCCTTTGTAGATGCCGTGGTCTTTCAGCTTGCGGCGGATGATCTTGGCGATCGGGTCGACTTTGGTCTTGGAGATGTCCATGACGCGGAACATCGTCGGGTCGACTTTGTTCGCTGCGCCCATCGACGCGACGATCGGAATGCCGCGCTTGTGGCACTCGACGATCAGCAGGATTTTCGCCGAGATCGTGTCGATCGCGTCAACGACGAAGTCGGGGTTGTATTTGAAGATCTCGTCTTTCGTTTCTTCCAAATAGAACATGCGCAGCGGAATCACTTCGATGTCCGGCGCGATCTCATGCACGCGCTTCATCATCACGTCGACTTTTTCCTGACCGATGGTCGAAGTCAGCGCCGGAATCTGGCGGTTGATGTTGGTGACGTCCACTTCGTCTTTGTCGACCAGCACGAGGCGTCCGACGCCTGCGCGGGCCAATGCTTCAACGGTGAACGATCCGACGCCGCCCATCCCGAGTACAACGACGGTGCTGCCTTGCAGTTTTTCAACGCCCTCAGGGCCGATGACAAGTTCAGTTCGAGAATGCCGAGTAAGCATAATCACAGAAACTCCTTTAGGTTGTATTATCCAAGTTAGAATCCCCCGAAATAATAACATAATTCCATCGGAAATGGTACAAATGGTACAAATGCGCATCTGACAATCGAATTGCATTTCTGACAAATGATATTTATTTTTCCTGTTTATATTTATTTTATTTAGCAGAAGGAAATCTGCACCATGAGTGGAATATTTTTCAGTGTAAAAGTAGATATTTCGGAGGGATAAGGGTGAATAAATTTACGAAACTGATGTGTGCAACGGCGACCGTTCTGTTTTTGGCCGGCTGCAGCGTTCCGACCGCGACAACAACTCCGGCAACTGATCAGAACGATGCTCCGGCCACCGCTGCTGCCGATCAGGAAAAACCGGCTGCGGTAGAGTGGAACAAAAAAGAGATTGATGTGGTGGACAACGGGAATATCCCGGTTGCTGTCGATGTGTTAAAAGGAGCGGGCGACATCAAGGCGCAAGCAACCACACCTGCGGCAGGAGAGGTATTTAAAGCGCCGTGGAACCATTATGGCAAAGTCGTAAAACTTACCGGGGCGGTTGCGATCGTTCAGGAATATCCGCCGGAAAGCGATATTGCAGCCGCGTTGGAAAGCGACAGCGTGAGCGAAATGGTCCTCATTGCCGAAGACGGCACCCTTATTGATTTCATCGCATCCACTTCGAGCGGCGACGTACAGGTTGGAAGCACCGTTGCTGTATACGGCTATCCGGTTGGACATGTGACAGTTGATAATAAATTAGGCGGTCAGACGGAACAGTTGGCGATCGTCGGAAACGCGTTTGATATCCAATAAGAGATCGAAGAAAAGACCCCGCAAGCGGGGTCTTTGTCGTATACTGGACTCAAATCACTTTAGGAAATGAGGGAAAGTCTTGTTCTCTGCCAGCAGCTACTCCGGTACTCGTGAAGAAAATTATGAAGTGGTGATTCGTCAGTTCGAAGCGTTGATCGACGGCGAAAGCGATCTGATCGCCAACCTTGCCAATGCTTCCGCTTTGCTGAATCAGTTTTTGGACACGATCAACTGGGTTGGTTTTTACCTGATGAAGGAAGGGGAACTTGTCCTCGGGCCGTTCCAGGGCCTGCCCGCCTGCGTGCGCATACCGGTCGGCAAAGGCGTCTGCGGCACCGCTGCCGAGCACCGCGAAACGATGCTCGTCGCCAACGTGCATGAATTCCCCGGCCATATCGCCTGCGATGCGGCATCGCAATCGGAGATCGTGGTGCCAATCGTTGCAGACGGCAACCTGCTTGGGGTCCTCGACATCGACAGCCCGGTGTTGAACCGCTTCGATGAACTGGATCAAAAGTATCTGGAACAGTTTGTGGCGGCGCTTGTTCGCCACCTCTAGATCAAGCTCTGAAAACCTGTCAAAACAGGAGGATCTGCTGGGCGGAACCTCCTGTTTTGTTTTTTTATGACTGCTTATTGTGTTAGGGTCTGGTTTGGGTGTATTCTTGTAGACGGGTATCTATGATCTATTATTTTTTGATATATATTTTGTAACGATATGATGGAGGAATCAGAGATGAATCTTACGGAACGTTACCGGCAGATCGAGTCGGTCACGAAGTATAGCAACTACTATCTCGGCCGCTGCTATACGTGGTTGTCGACACCGATTACCGAACTTGCGGCGCGCATGGGGATGCACCCGAATGCCATGACTTTGATTTCGCTGGTGCTGGGCCTTGCCGCTTGCGGCCTGTTTCTGGTCGGCGACCGCACGTTCCTGGTGATCGGTGCCGTGGTTTTGTACCTGTCCTACGTGCTGGACTGGTGTGACGGCCAGCTCGCGCGCTTCACGGGCAAGATGAGCCCGTTTGGCGGCTGGCTGGACCAGATGTGCGACCGGATCAAAGAGTTTGCCTTCGTCTCAACGCTGGCGGTTGGCGCGTTCAAGCTGTACGGCGATGTGACGGTGTTTTACTGGGCGATGGGCTCCCTGTTTGTGCTGTTCCTGCTCGAGTACTACGGGCAGATGAACCGGGCGATCCCGGAATCCCAAGCTGCGCAGGAAACGGCTGCTGCGGTGGCTCCGGCCTCGCCGCAGATGGGCCGCCCGACCGATGGCCGCAAAAAGATCGTCATCGACTTCTCGATCGACGAGCAATACGCGGTCGTCTGCCTGCTGATCGTGCTGGCAGGCGCCAAAGGAACCTTGATCGGCGTCACGCTGATCGGGCTGTTGTTTGCTGTCTACAAACCGCTGCTAGCTTGGCTTCGCTATTTTAGAACGAATTGAGGGATTCTGGCATGAAAGCCGTCATCTTAGCTGCCGGAGCCGGTGAACGTCTGGCTCCGATTACACAAACGTTGCCGAAAGCGCTGTTGCCCATCGGTTCGGAAAGCATCCTTTCCCGTCAGATTCGCCAATTGGCGGAACACGGCGTGCAAGATGTCTATGTTGTCATCGGTTATGAAGGCGAAGCGATCCGCCAGCATCTGGCGGCGTCCAACCCGCCCTGCGCGGTGTACCTGATCGAGAACCCGGTTTACAAAACCACCTCGACCGCGTATTCCACACTGCTCGCCGAAGAATTTGTCAGCGGCGAGCCGTTCTATCTGCTCGACGGCGATGTCGTGGCCGACGGCTATGTATACGAAAAAATGGCCGCGCTCGACGGCAACGTTCTGCTCTATCAGGAAAAATCGATCTCTTCGCCGGAAGAGATGAAAGTGTCGCAGCAAGGCGATGTGGTCTACCTGAGCAAGACGATCGAAGACGAAGCGGCGCTCGGCGAGTTTGTTGGCCTGGCCCGCGTGTCCGGTGAGGCGAGCACGGCGTTTTTTGCTGCTCTGAAAAAGGCTGCGCAAGACGTGTACTACGAAGTGGCGTTGAATGAGATCGCTTCCGAGTTCCCGTTTGCGCTGGAAACGCTGGCGGAAGGCTCGTGGATCGAGATCGACTTTGTCACCGACTACCTGCAGGCGGTGCGCATCTTTACCGAGCAGCGCGACGTGGTCACCCCGCTGATCTCCGAGCAGGTGCTGCTCTGCCCGGGTCCGGTCATGGTCTCGAAAAAAGTAAAATCGGCGCTTCTGCACGCGGACATCGGACACCGCGAAACGGAATTTATCGAGATCCTCACCCGTTGCCGCGCCAAGCTGAACCAGGCGTACGGCGTGACCGGCAAGGACTACACCAACGTGATCATCACCGGCTCCGGCACCTCGGCGAACGAAGCGCTGCTCTCTTCCTACGGTCCGGGCAAAAAGCTGCTCATCCTCTCCAACGGCGAGTTCGGCAACCGCCTGATCGACCTGGCGCGCTGCCATGAGCTCGACTACACGGCGCTGGAGTTTGGCTGGGCGAACAAGATCGACCTCGGCCAAGTCGAAGAGATGGTCGCGACCGGCGCATACGACGCGCTGATGGTCGTGCATCACGAAACGTCTTGCGGCATGCTCAACCCGATCAACGAGATCGGCGCGATCATGAAAAAGCACAACGTCGACTTCCTTGTCGATGCGGTCTCTTCGATCGGCGCGGAAGCTCTGTCGGTGGAAGCGGCGAACATCACCTTCTGCACCGCATCGGCGAACAAAGCTTTGGCCTCGCTGCCTGGCCTCGCGTTCGTCTGCGGCAAAAAGACGGCGTTCCAGGCGCTGAAAGGGCAGAAGGCGCGCACGCGCTACCTCGACCTGTACAAGCACTACGAGTACGAAGCGGTGTCCTTCCAGACCCCGAACACGCCGGCTGTATCCTTGTTCTACGCGCTGGAAGTGGCGCTCGATGAACTGCTGCAGGATACGGTGGCGGCACGGATGAAACACTACGGCTATCTGGCGAGCCTCGTGCGCAACCGCCTGAAGAAGCTCGGCCTGTCGTTTGTGATCGACGAAGCGGAGATGTCCCGCGTTTTGACCACCGTGTATTACCCGGAAGGCATCGACGTGGAAGCGTTCCACGACTGGGTGAAGCAACACAACTATGTCATCTACCGCGGCAAAGGCCCGTTCCTCGGCAAGGCGTTCCAGATTGCCAACATCGGCCATGTCCGCGAAGAGCATGTGCTGGCGTTCCTCGACATGATGGAGCGCGGCTTTAAAATGACAGCAACCACAGCCTCTGTAACCCAGTAAGGAGTGTAGAAGATGAGATTGGTAATTCTTGTAGCAGGTGTCGGGTCGCGTTTGCGCCCGCTGACCGATGATCGTCCGAAATGCCTCGTGGAGATCGGCGGACAGACGATCCTCGACCGTTTTCTTCAACAGGCGGTGGAAACAAACGCCTTCCAAGAGGTGGTGCTCATCACCGGCTATCGTCAGCCGCAGATTGAAGCTGCCGTAAACGAGTGGCAAAAGACGCATGATCTGCCGGTGCGTCTCGCGCACAACGAGCGCTACGATGAGACGAACAACGGCTACAGCTTGCTGTGCGCCAAAGACTACCTGTTGGACGGCTTTGTGCTGACCGACGGCGACCTGCTGCTCGAAGACGGCATCCTGCGCCGCGTGGCCGGCTCGGCCGAATCGCACCTCGCAGTCGACATGCAGATGAAGCTGGACGAAGAGGCGATGAAGTTTGTGCTCGACGAGAACGGCTACGTCACCGAATTGTCCAAGGAGATCTCGGTGGAGCGCGGACTTGGCGAGTCGATCGGCCTGTGCAAGATCAACGCGGAAGACGCGCCGGGTGTGATCGGCCATCTCGCCAAGCTGGTTGAACAGGGCGAGGAAAACGAATACTATGAACGTGCTTTCCAAGAGCTGATCCGCGAAAGCTGGAAATTGAAAGTCGTCGATGTCGGCGACTTGCGCTGGGTCGAAGTGGACGACAACAACGACATGGCGCGCGCGGAGCAGATTTTCGGATAAAATCTCCGCAAAGTGAGGGGCTCGTGCATGGGACGGTATTTTCTCGGACTGGAAGTGCCTAAGGAAACGTGCGGCGCGATGCTGCTGAAGGTGGAGGAGCGGTTAGAGCCGAGCCTCGACGTGAAAAAGTGGTATCGCCCGGAGCAGTTTCACATCACGACTCATTTTCTCGGCGATCTGGACGCAGGGCAGGTGCAGCGGGTGATCGAGCTGGTCACACCGCACACGGCCGTGCAGCAGCCGTTTCGCCTGCGCATCGACCATGCGGGCTGGTTCCCGCGCGCGAAGGTCGTCTGGTGCGGCGTCACCGGCGACATAGGGCCGCTGCAAGACTTGTATGCGGTGCTGGCAGAGCCTTTGAACACGCTGGGCGCCGGGCGGTTTGCCCACGACCAGTTTCGCCCGCACATCACGCTGGGCCGCCTGCGCTCCGCCGATCCGAAATGGCAGCCGCCTCAGGTGGCCGACCTGCTGGAAGGTGCGGAGTGGGAAGTTAGCGCGCTGCACCTGTACGAATCGGTGTCGGCCGGTGCCCAAGGCCCGGATTATCCGGCGCGGCATACGTTTCAGTTTCAAGTATAAAAAAGGCTGGGAGCTTAGCTCCCAGCCTTTTTGTTATGTTCTTTTTCCAACACGTACAACATGCCTTTGGCATTCAGATCAATATCGAACTCAATGCCGCCCAGCTCCTGCACGATGTGGCCTTCCTTCGCCAGATCGGCGCGGATGTAGTCGCGGATCGCTTCGGCGAGTACCTGGTAGTCCATTCCGGGCTGGAACAGATCACGGGACAGGCGGTCGAAGTCGGCCACCGTCTTGCGCGTGCGCTCAAACGCCACAGAGGCCGGCGCAGTCGGTCCGAAATGGGTGTGGAAAATGCGGTCGACATCGGGCAACGGCTCCAGCTTGGCGACCGAGTTCATCACCGCATCGCGGTCAAAATCGGTCGGGGACGTCGACGGATAGATGCACTCGAAGTCCCATCCGGTCAGCCGCGTCACATACCGCACGCCAACCGTGTCGCCGGAGAAGATCGCCCGGGCGGCCGGATCGTGGATCGAAAAGTGATGCTTGGCATGACCTGGCGTGTCATAAAAGGTGAGCAGGTGCCCGTTACCGAGATCGAGTTGCTCGCCTTCATCGCGGATCAGCACCCGCTCCGCCGGAACGGGCAGGATCTCCCCGTACAGGCGGGCGAGTTCATCTGCGCCATAGACCGCCTTGGCGCCTTCGATCAGCCGGGACGGGTCGATCAGATGCCGTCCCGCGCGCGGATGTGCGACCACCGTCGCGTTGGGAAACTGGGGCAGGATGTAGCCGACGCCTCCGGAATGGTCGAGGTGGATGTGCGTGACGATCACGTAGTCCACCTGCTCCGGCGTTACGCCAAGCTCTTGGAGTCCGGCCAGAATGTACGGGGCCGACAGAGACGACCCCGTCTCGATAATTGCGAGCTTCTCCCCGCGCACCACATAGCACGCCGAGCGCCCGGGCTCGCCTTGTTCCATCAGGTCGATCAGCGAAACGTCGTGACCGAGATCCTGTACAAATACTTGCATGTCGTACACCTTCCTTTACGCATCAAAACGCGTCGAGCGAAATGGAGCAACATTCGAGTCGGCACGCGTTTTTGGCGCATCATCTTTGACGGGAACCTGCGCAGTATACCGCGAGATGTTCAGCAGTATGCCCATCGAGAACATTTTGACCAGAAGCGAGGTCCCGCCATACGAGATAAACGGCAGTGGAACACCGATGACCGGGAGCAGCCCGGAGACCGACCCGATGTTCAGAAACACCGCAAAGCCGATCAAAGTCGTCAGTCCAATCGCCACCAAGGACGCAAAGCGGTTCGGCACGTGCATCGCAATGTAGATCCCGCGCCAGATCAGCACGGCGTACAAGACGAGCAGCACCAGGCCGCCGATGAAGCCCCATTCCTCCGACAAAATCGCGAAGATAAAGTCGGTGTGCGGCTGCGGCAGGTAGGAAAACTTTTCGATCGAGTGCCCGAGGCCGCGTCCCGTCCAGCCGCCCGTCGCGATCGCGAACAGGGACTGCACGATCTGCAGGTTGTCGTCGGTGACGCCGCCTGCAAACGGGTTGAGATAGGTCGCGACGCGGTCGCCGCGGTAACTCATCAAGGCCAGCGGCACGAGCGCCACCAGACCGGCAAGGATCGTGTTGCGCACATACTTCCACGGGATGCCCGCCGCAAACATGATCACAAACGGACAGAGCGCAAAGGTGACGGCGGTGTCCATATCCGGCTCCAGAATGATCAGCACGAAACCGATGCCGATCAGGATCATCGGCGGCCAGTACGAAGCCTTGGGATCTTGGATTCGATCCTGTTTCTTCGACAAGAGCGCGGCGATGTGGATGATGATCGCCAGCATCGCCAAGTCGGACGGCTGGAACTGCACCCCGAGGTCGACCCAGCGGTTCGCGCCTTCAACGTGAACGCCGACGACCGGCGCAAAGACCAGCGCCAGCAGAATGTACGACCCGAACAGCATCAGCTTCGACAGTTTAAACCACCGCAAAAACGGCACGTTCATCGTAAACAGCATCATCAGGAGCCCAAGCAGGACCCATTGCAGCTGTTTGAAAAAATACTTGTCGGTGCTTTGCATGCCCGTCTCTTCGAGCGCCACCATCTGCGACGCGCTGTAAATGCAGATCAAACCAAACAATGCCAACAAAATGACCACAACGAACAGCACAAAATCAGGTCGATGCCTTTCTAACTTCATGCGCTTCCTCCATAATTTGTACATCTCCTTACAACTTCGACATGAAATCTCGCAAACCTCTCTTTGAATCTGTTATAATACTTTCTTGCAAGGAAATGAACAAGAAAGATTTCGAAGAGAGGGAGTCTTTCATGAGAAGAGCATACAACCAATCGAATCGCTATGCCGAAGCGTGGGAACGTTCCAAAGCTTACGGCGTAGACCCAACCATGCTTCCGGAACAGACCCCGCTTGGGGCGCACGAACTGACGGCACGGATCTATAACAACCGGCAGCTGCTGGAAGCCGCGCTCCCGTTCGTCGATCAGCTGTACAGCACAGTCGAGAGCGAATGCATCGTCGCGATCTGCGACATCGACGGCTATCTGCTGGCCACGCGCGGCGAACGCCTGCCCGACAAACTGCTGCAGCATCACACCACCCCTGGTATGTGCTGGCATGAAAGCGTATACGGCGCCAATGCGATGGGCACGGCGCTGGCTGAAGACCGCCCGGTACACATGGTCGGGGAACAGCATTTTAATCACGAACTGCACGGCATGTCCTGCGCCGCCGCACCGCTGCATGATCCGCACGGCAACCTTGTCGGCAGCCTCGCCATCGCCGCTTATAAAACGGAGCACAGCCCGTATATGCTCGGCACCGTCCTCTCGATCGGCCACGCGATCGACAAGGCGATGATTTTAAAATCGGAGCACTACCGCACGCTGCTCCTGCAAGAGAAGATCGCCGAGACCTCAAACAACCTGATCATCGTCACCGGCGACGACGGCCAGATCGTCCACCTGAACGAAGCGGCCAAGAGTTTGCTTGTGCCAACGGGCGACGGCCCGGAGAGCCTGCAGGAGATGTTCTGCGAGAAAAGCGCTGCCCTCGTCGCGCTCAACGGCCGCAAAGCTTTGACCGATTTCGTGGAAGAAGTTAAAAAGCCGGGCACCAGCGAGATCCATCACATCTTCTGGGACGCGCATTGGATCGAAGACGAAACGAACGCCGCTTCCACCTTGCTGCTTGTCGGCCGCGACATGACGAAATTCGTCCGCCTCGAACGCAGCAGCAAACAAGGGGAACGCCTGTCTACGATGGGCAAGTTTGCCGCCCAGATCGCCCACGAAATCCGCAATCCGGTTGCGGTGATCAAATTGGCGATGCAATTAATGCTAAAGCAGGAAGAGTTTTCCGAAAAGTCGGAGAAAAAAGGAAAAATGATCCTGTCCGAGTTGCGCAGAATTGAAGATCTGGTCAACCACTTCTTAAATATCTCCAAGCCGCAAACCCCGACGTTTGAGCTGTGCAACATCGTGGAGACGCTGCGCGACACCTGCAACCTGATGCAGAACTCCTTTTTGCAAGGAAATCTGCAGTTGGTCGAACACTATGAGGAGATCGGGATGATCACCGCCGACTGCGACCAGCTGCAGCAGGTGTTTCTCAACCTGCTGAACAACGCGATCGACGCCACGCCAAGCGGCGGAACGATCAACGTGACGGTGCGCCGCGACGAAGCGGAGCCGCAGTTTGTGCAGATCGTCATCTCCGACACGGGGCAGGGGATTCCCGAAGACCGCCTTGCCGATGTCTTTGAGCCGTTTTACACGACGAAAAGCCGCGGCACCGGGCTTGGGCTGTCCAATGCCAAGTCGATCATCGAAGCGCACGGCGGCGACATGGAAGTGGAAAGCGCCGTCGACCACGGCACGGTCGTTTCGATTTGGCTCCCTTTTGAGCCAACAGTCTCTTAAAAAATTGCAAGATTTTCGGTATACTGGTTCTACTACGCTCTGTTGGAGGCTATGTTCATGACTGTTGAAATGTTCGATTTTAAATCTGCGCTCAAGCGCACCAAGCTCAACCCGGTTCAAAAGATGACCTTGTCCAATCGTTTCAAAGGCCGCGAGTTCCCGATGCCGACCGAGCAGGACAACGTTTACGAAGTCGCTTTCGGCGAAACGGTGATCAACATCCGCGCTGCTGAAAACGGCCTGGTTCCGGACGAGATGGATCTGATCGCTGACGTGCTGTCCCGCGCTCGCAAAAACGAGCAAAAGGCGATGATCGATATGCTGACCGTGATCCAAGTGTATCCGCTGGCGCAAGAGACTGCCGAGACCCTGATCAAAGAGTGGGGCGAAAACGGCGTCGAGTCCAAGCTGATCGCAGGCCCGGCTCTGGAGAGTGTGGCAAAGTAAAAAGTGGGAACGCTAAAAAAGCATGCAGAAACTCTGCATGCTTTTTCTCTTGCGCTTTTGCTTGTTTACTTGAAAGGAGGAGCCGGAATGCGCCAGTTTACATGGGTCATCGTTCTCTCCGTCGTGTCTGTCCTCGTGATCTACTTGGCCGGCGTCTGGTTCGACACGCTGATTCCCGAGTGAGCGCGGACTTTCGATGTGCGCCCTGCCGCCTGGCGAATCCCCAGCGAGCAGACGACGCCGATCAAGGTCAAAGTGAGCCAGGGCAGCCAAGGCAAGCCGGTTTTGGCGGCAAGATCGAGCAGGAAGCCGCCAAACGTGTTGCCAAATGAACCGCCGATCGCCAGCGACAGGCCGGAGAATCCGAAGTAGGACGCGACAAGCGCTTTCTCGGCGATCTCCGTCGTGAACACTTGAAACGTCGGGTTGACGATCAACTGGCCCAGCGCGATCCCGGTGGTGACGATCACCAGCGTCCAGAGGTTGACGTCAAACATCAGCGGGGCAAATCCCAGCCCGTTGATCAACACGCCAAAGGCGATGATCTGCAGTTGAGACCAGTTGCGCTTGCCAAGCCAGCGCGAAATCGGCAGCTGCAGGAAGATGACTTGCAGTGAGACGAGGGTGAACAGCCAGAAGACGAGGCTGCTTTGCCCGTTGGCTTTGGCGATATAAGGGATGGTCATATAGAGCTGCTGAAACAGCATGTTCAGGCCCATCATCCAGAACAGGAGCCAGAGGAAGGTGCGGTTCTGCACGATGGTGCGCACGTTTTTCAACAGGCTCTGCCGGGCCTGCGTTTCCGGCTTCAGCTTCGGTACGAGAAAATACGAGATCAGTCCTAAGATCAAAAACATCAAGGCGGATACATAGCTTACCACTTCAAATCGGAAGCCGATCAACAGCACCCCTGCGACCGGGCCGAGGGTCATCCCGGCATTGCCGATGATGTTGCGCCAGTCGAACAGCTCTTTGCGCTTTTCCGGCGCGGAGAGGGCGACAAACGCCGCCTGATTGGCCGGGAAGATCAGCGCGCCGCCGGCGCCTGCGAACAGCGAGGCGAGCAGGATGCCAGGCACCGTATCGAGCAGCCCGAACAAAGCAAAGCCGAGCGCCCGAAGCAGCGATCCGAGCAGCATCATCTCCCGGTAGCCAAAGCGGTCGGCGAGATATCCGCCAAACAGCATCGAGCTTTGCTGCGCCAGAATCCGCGAACCAAGCATCGTGCCGGCGACCGTGGCCGTCAAACCCAAATTATCCGTGAAATGTGTGCCCAGCAGTGGTACGATCATAAAGAAGCCTAAATTTGAGAAAAAAATGGTGAGTTGCAACGCCCAGATCGGCGTTGACCAGTGAGGGAGACTCTCCGATAGTTTCATAAGAACGTCCCAACTCCTTCGAGCCACGAAAGTTTAGGTACACTATAACACAGAATCGCCTGTTGGTAAGCAGTTCTTTTGGGGATGGGGTGAAGATGATCGATCATGGGATGCTTCACGTGCTTGAGCACTACGGATATTTCGGGTTGTTTGGGCTGCTGGTGCTGGGCATCGTCGGCCTGCCGCTGCCGGATGAGACGCTTTTGACCTTCACGGGCTATCTGATTTCGCAAGGGCACATGCAGTTCGCCGGGGCGCTCACCGCCGCCTTTTTGGGCAGCGGTGTGGGGATCACCTTGTCCTATCTGCTCGGGCGGGTGCTTGGCAAAAAAGTGGTGGCGCGATTTGGCCGCTTTTTGCATTTGACGGAAGAGAGACTGCTTCGTGTGGAACACTATATGGAACGTTACGGGGGCCTTGCCCTGTTTTTTGGATACTTTGTGCCGGGGCTGCGACATCTGACCGCCTTGTCTGCCGGGTTTGGCCAGATGAAGTTTCGCATTTTCGCGCCGTTCGCCTATTTGGGGGCATTGTTTTGGACGGTGACGTTTTTGCTGCTCGGGCAGTTGTTCAGCGACCAGTTGCACCGGTTGGAAGAGGTGCTGTATCCGTATCGTTTCTGGATACTGGCCGTGGTTGTCGTCTCGTTTGTGACGCCACTGGTCTGGCGGATGGTCGGCCGCCGCCGGGGACATGCAGAAGGGAACAACACTAGGGAACTGGAGGAGTGATGGTGGATGGGTATCGGATTTCGCACGTTTTCCATGGAACTGCACAGCCCGCATTTGCCGATTAAAGAGGTGGCTTTAAAGGAATGGGCGGTCTGCATCGACGCGATCGCCAAGGGGGAGCAGCTCGTGTTGATCCGCAAAGGCGGGATCACGGAAGAAACGCGGGAGTTCCGTTTGGAGGAGACTTCGTTTTACCTCTACCCGACCTATGAGCACCAAAAGTCGCAGCTGATCAAGCCGCAGTATCAGGAGCGGGTGGAAGCGACGATGCAAGGCATCACCGTGCCGCCAAAGGAAGTGGTGATCACTCATGCCGCGCATGTCGTTGACGACTTCACGCTGAATTCGGAGGGAGATCTGAAAAAGCTTGACCCGTTCCATATCATGACACATAATTATGCCGCTGAACGCTTGCAATGGAGAAACGACAAGCCGCTGCATATCCTGACCATACGGGCCTATCAACTGACAGAGCCCAAGACGATCCAGGTGCAAGAGGAGTACACGGGGTGCAAATCGTGGATCACGCTGCAAGCTCCGGTCACCGATACCGATCTCGTGCCGGTGATTGCGGATGAAGCGTTTGCGGCCCGGCGCCAGTTGATTTTTGACGCGCTGGAGATCAGCGAACACAAGAAGTAGGAGAGAGTTGGGGGAGAGGTATGGGGGTCAAACCTTATTTGGACCTGCCGCGGCCGATGGTGCTTGCGCATCAGGGAGCGTCCGCCTATGCGCCGTCGAACACGATGGAGGCGTTTGCTCTCGCCGTGGAGATGGGCGCCGACGCGTTTGAGACGGACGTGCATATGACGCGGGACGGCCATGTGGTGGTCAGCCATGATGACACGGTCGACCGGCTGACAGACGGCAGCGGATTGATCAAATACAAGACGCTGGCCGAGCTGAAAGAGATCGATTTCGGGTACAAATTCACGCCGGACGGGGGCAAGACGTTTCCGTACCGGGGAAAAGGCGTGACGATCCCGACGCTTGAGGAAGTGTTGACGGCGTTTCCGACGATGCGCATCAACATGGACATCAAGCAGACCACACCGCCGATGGAGATGGCGCTGGTCGAAATCATCAAAAAATGCCGGGCGGAAGACCGCGTGCTGATCGCGTCGTTTCACAGCAGTACGATGAAACGGTTTCGCAAGTTGGCCTCCTCGCGCATCGCGACGGGGGCGAATACGCGGGACATGGTGGAGTTTGTCTGCTACTGGCGCACCGGGCTGCACAAGTTTTACAAGCCGCCGGTCGATGCGTTTCAAGTGCCGGAGCAAGGCTACGGCCTGCGCGTGGTGACGCCAAAGATGCTGAAGATCGCGCACGAACACGGGGTGAAGGTGCACGTTTGGACGATCAACGAAGAGGCGGACATCCGCCGCCTGCTCGAATGGGGCGTCGACGGCATCTGCAGCGACTACCCCGACCGCGTGGTCAAAGTGATGCAGGAGATGGGGCTGCGGTAAAACTGCGCAGTCCTGTCTGCTGTAGGTATCCATTTCTTGCAGGTTCTGGCTGCGGTAAACCAGCGCAGTCCGTCTGCTGTAGTCTGTATCTCGCAGGTATTATCAGGGCTGTTAGGCGTTAGATGTCAGCCTGTCTTAGCCATTCTGTTTCAAACCGCTCATTTTTTGCAATCTTGTACATAGTCTGTTTTGAGGTGATAACCTTTGATGATCGTATCGGTTTTGATCGCTCTCTTATTTGGTTATTTAGCAGGATCGACGCCGTTTGCTTATCTGTTCGGGCGGCGCAAAGGCGCGAACGTATTTGAACAGGGCAGCGGCAACCCGGGCGCGACCAATACGCTGACCTTGTTCGGCAAGCGTGCGGCGGCTGTTGTGCTCCTGCTTGATGTGCTAAAAGGCTTCGTGCCGACGATGCTGACCTATCTGGTGACGGGCGATGAGACGCTCGCTTTCTGGACTGCCACCGGGGCGGTGCTTGGGCATGTGTTTTCCTTGTACACCAAGTTTCGCGGCGGCAAAGCGCTGGCCACAGCCGGCGGCGCGCTGTTGTTCCTGCAACCGGTTCCGATATTGATCGTAGTCGCGAGCTATGTGATTTTTCTCTTGCTCATCCGTTATATCGTCATCGCGACCACCATCGTCATCGCCGGAGCACTCTTGGTCTTCCTGTTCACGCCGCAGGTGCTGTCGGAGCAGATCGCCCTCTTTTTGATGGTGTCGGGCGTGCTGTACCGCCACCTGCCGAACTGGGAGCGCGTCTACCTGAAAAATGAGCCCAAGATCGGCCAGCCCGTCCACGAAGTGACCCTCCAGCGCCTGACGCCGGAGAAGCAGGAATGGGTGAAGCTGTCCTACTGGATCACGATGATCATGATCCTGCTGGCGTTTGTCGTGTGGAAGCAGATGTAGAAAAAGACCACCTGTTGCGAGTCGCAGGTGGTCTTTTTGCGTCAGTTCAGTACAAAGTTGGAGATCATCCCGTCCGTGTGCAGCGTGGTGAGGGGTGTCCCGTCGAAATTGAAGACTTCGACCGTGTCTTTGGACATCACATACCAGCGGTTGCTGTCTTTGTCGTAGGAGAGGTTCATTGCGAGCTGCTGCGTCGGGAAACTGTTCACGAGGTCTCCGGTCACCGTGTCGAAGATCATGACGTATGTGTGATCCGCGCCTTTTGGCACTCCGATGAGTCCGAGTTTCTGCTGGTCGGGCACCGTTGCTTTGGGCCCGTAGGGGCTGATCATGAAAGGCTTGCCGATCGAATTCAGATCAAAGGTGCCGACCTTCTGCAGCGAGGGGATTTCGAATTCTGCCACTTTGGATTCGGCACCGCCATTCAACAACATCAGAAGATTTTGTCCTGTGCTGAGCACATAGGTCATTCCCTCCTGCTGTTCATTGAGACCTCGGTATACGGGCTCACCTTCGAGCGGAACGATCAGCGTTTTGAGATTCGAATTCAGCATCCCTTGTTCGATAAATTGAAACTGTGCTTGATGAAACATCGTGTCGAAGACGGGGCCGTCTCGTTTGACCGACTTGAATAGTTTGGGTTCGCCGCCGTTTTCAACTTTGTAGATCAAGATTTTGTTTGGTTTGCTTACGGAAGTGATGTACACAGTGCTCCCTTGGAAAAAGACCGCGTCCGGCGCTTGATCCAAAGTCAGCGCCTGTTTGGCACCGCTTTTCGGATCGACAACGAGGACCCTTTTTTCAATCGAGGTCCCAAAGCCGTTTAACGGGATCCAGAGCCTACCGTCTGGTGCTTCATAAATTTTCAGGGTCGGAGTGTCGCCGAGCTCAATCGTTTTCTTCGTTTCCATCGTCTCCGGGTCGGCGAGATGGAGCACATTTTTTTGATCCTGTATGACAGTATACGCGACCAGCCCGGTGTGGGCATCTTGTACCAGATCTCCGCGCACGTCTGCAGGGGGGCTGAAGGTTGCTGTGAGTGCCAGCGTGATCAGCGCAGCAGCTGCGATCCCGCCGATCAGCCGATAACGCGGCCGCTTTCGCGCCCGTGCCGCTTGTTGCAAACGCTGCTCCAACTGGCGGGCGAACTCGGCGCGGGGCTTGGCATGAGCGAGGCTTTGCAGGTCTTTCACGAGGTCTTCGTCATTCCGGTACACAGTGCAGCCCTCCCTCTGGCGTCACGCTGAGCGTTTGCTGCAGGAGCTTCAGCGCGCGGTGGTAGTCGACTTTCACTTTCGATTCCTTGCAGTCGAGGATCTCGGCCGTCTCTTTGATGCTCAGCTCTTTGATCGCCCGCAAAATGATCACCGAGCGGTACGCCGGCTTTAACATGGTGATCGCCTGCATCAGCTCCTGGCGCTCCTCTTTGCCGGAGAGCAGCTCTTCAGGCAGTCCGTCTTGGGCCTGCAGGCGATTCAGCAGGCGATCCGGAAACCACGAGATGAGCCGCTTTTTGCGGTAGTGATCGAGGGCGATGTGCTTGGCGACCGACAAGATCCACGTTTTTAGCGTCGAGCGGTGGTCAAACGTCCGCAGCGACTTGATCAGCCGCAAAAAAACTTCCTGCGTCAAATCCTCCGCATCGTTCTGATTGCCTGTGAAGTAGAGCAGAAAGTGGTAGACATCTTCAAAATGCAGCCGGTAGATCTCTTGAATCTCTTCTTCCAACCGAGCCCCTCCTTCTCTTGCGTTTCTGCCAAGTAGTCGAAATTGCCAGAGCAAAAGTTACAAGTCCGCACAAAAAAAGCCAACTCATGACGAGCTGGCCCGTTTCGGTAAGTAAGTTCCCGCCTTCCAGAAGAAGAACGACGCGAGCAGCATCGGGATCGGGAGCAGCGAGAAGGCGAACAGGAGCGACGTGTGGTCGGAGATCAGGCCGACCAGGTACGGGCTTGGGATGTCGCCGAGGAAGTGCATTACGAACATCGCTGCGGCCGCCGCCGTGTTCCAGATCGCTTTGTCGGTGACGTCAAACACCAGCGCCGTCGCCACGCCGACATGCCAGAGCATGAAGAACGCGGAGAGGAAGAAGGCGAGGAAGCTTTGCAGAAACAACCCCGCCCACAAGAAGATCGCCGAGAGTGCCATCGACACGACCAGCGTGTAGGCGCGCCCGCGACCTGTGCGCTTCAGCCACAGGTCGGCGATCCAGCCGCCCAAGGGAGCTCCGAGCAGGCCCGCGCCAACTTGCAGGCCGCCGGCGAGCAGGGTCGCTTTTTCCAATGAATAGCCAAACGAACGCTCGAAGAAGGTCGGCACAAACAGCACAATCGCGCCAAAGGCAAAGGAGATGCCCGCATAGCCGAGGGCGGTGTACAGAAACGGCCGGTTCTTCGTGAACAGCCGGATCAGTTCGTCCCAGCCAAATGTGGCCCGGTTCTCCGTCGTCACTTGTTTCCGCAGCGGCAGTTTCCAGGCCAGATACGCGAGGATCAATCCCGGCACCCCAACGATGAAAAACGCCCACTGCCAGCCGAAATTCACGCCAAGCCAGCCGCCGAGCACCACGCCAAGCGCGCCGCCGATCGGCATCCCGAGGTTGAACAGCCCGAGGACTGCCGAGCGCTTGCGCTCCGGATAGGCGTTGGACAAGATCGTGCCCGCCGTTGAGACGTACGCCGCTTCGCCGATGCCGACCAGCGCGCGGAAGACGAACAGAGAAGCAAACGACCACGCCAGCGCCGACGAGACGGTCGCCACGCTCCAGACCGCGACGCCGATCGCTGCGACCTTGTGTGGCAGCCAGCGGTCGGCCCACTTGCCAAACGGGATCGAGGTCAGCGAATAGGTGATCATAAAGGCCGAGCCGAGCAAACCTAATGCTGCGTCAGACAGCAGAAAATGCTCTTTTAATAACGGAAATACCCCGGACAGAATCTGCCGGTCTACATAGTTGATGATATTGATCGATAAGAACAAAATAAGCAAACGTGTCGGATTCATAAGCCACTCCTTTCTTATCAATCAGCATATCATGTTTGAAAAAATTGGCACAGTCTCGTTTTAGGACGACTGTGCCTTGTGGCTGCTAAGTTTTCTGCTTGGGGCGAAAGGGGCTGGGGTTGTTTTCCGTCCGTTCTTCCATCACCGGCGCCAAAGGCTTGGCCAGCGGCTGCCACAAGCGCAGCAGGTAATACGCCCCGCCAAGCAAGAGCCCCAGCGCCCCATAGAGCAGCCACGGCAGCGGCAGATAGTCGATCGCCACCGCCCGCTCCATCAGCTGGCCGCCTGCGATGTTCCCTATTGCCTCGCCTGCGCCAAAGACAAACGCCGCCACGCCAAAATAGCTCCCGATCTGCTCCGGCTTGGCCAGGTCGGCGACGATGGCGTCAGACGTCGGCATCACAAACATCTGCCCTAACGTGATCACGACCGCGCTTGCCACCAGATGCCAAAACGATGTCGACAACGCCACCGAGCCAAGCCCCGTGCCGATCAAAACGATACCTGCCGCCATCGTGCCCAGCGGGTGCAGGTACTTGGTGAAAAAGCGCGTCACCGTACCCTGTAACAAGATGACGAGCACGGCGGAGGCGGTGAAGATCAGGCCGATGTTGCGCGCGCTCTCGATCTGCGCGGCGCGCAGGGGCAGGGACAAGGCGAACTGCGTGAACAACGCCCAGACAAAGATCGTCACAAAGGAAAAGTACAAAAACGGCCGGTCGGTAAAAATCTGCCTGATGCCTTGCCGATCCACTTTTGGGCAGTCCTCCCCGATGCAGTCGCGCTCCAAGAGCAGCAGGTGCGAGACGGCCAACACAAAATAAACGACCGCCGCGCCGCCAAACAGCAGCGTGGAACTGCGCGTGTGCAAATACGTCCCGATCAGCGGCCCCATCGTCACGCCGATGTTCGCCGCCACCCCGCGATAGGAAAACGCGGTTGTCTTTGTGCCTTGCGACGCCAGCGCCGCAATTCCCGCTTTGGCGCCCGGCGCGTAGATGCCGCCGCCGACGCCGGCGACGAGATTGGTCAGGAACAGCGCGGGGAACGTTGCGCCCCAGATGAAGCCAAGCAGTCCGGCGCCGCGGATCAACAGGCCGCTGACCATCGTCAAGCGCCGCCCGAAGCGGTCCGACAAAAAGCCGCCGAGCAGACTGCCGGTCAAAAAGGCGATCGAGCCTGCGCCGAGCACCAGGCCGGTTGACCCCAGCGACAGCCCTTTTTCGGTGGAGAGGATGATGGCGAAAAACGGCAGGAGCATGTACGATCCGAGATGCGTAAACAAAATGCCGCCCAACAGCACATAGATGGCGCGTCCGAGCTTTGGCAGGATTGCCATGGTGGGATCACCTCCCCCTTACCTTGCCACAAGAGGAAACGGGGCATGCGGGTTCGACACAAGAGTGTCGATTTTGTAAGGACGCTGACGTGCGTTTGCAGGTACAGGTGTTGTATGATAGAAGATGAACAAAAAGGAGGCGACGCGAGTGTTAGATGCGGCCAATCCGACGTTTATCGTGGCCTTTTTCGCGGGGCTGTTGTCGTTTGTGTCCCCGTGCTGTCTGCCGCTGTATCCGTCTTACTTAACTTACATCACAGGCGTTTCGTATCAGGAGATGTACGAGCACCGCGATCAAGGTGCTGTGCGCCGCCGGGCGCTGACCTATTCGTTATTTTTCGTCTTGGGCTTTTCGCTGATCTTCGTGGTGCTTGGCATGTCGGCGAGCACGATCGGCGCATTGTTTTCGAACTATGGAGATTTGATCCGCCAGATCGGCGGGATTTTGATCATCGTGATGGGGCTGTTCTTGGCTGGCTTTATCAAAATCGGCGCCTTGCTGTCGACCAAGCAGATGCAACTGAAATGGCGTCCTGCCGGCTACCTCGGCGCGGTGATCGTCGGCATTTCCTTTGCGGCGGGTTGGACCCCCTGCATCGGGCCGATCCTGGCGTCGGTGTTGCTGATCGCCGCGTCCAACCCGGTGAGCGGGATGAGCCTGATGCTGTTTTACTCGATCGGGTTTGCGATTCCGTTCCTGATCATGGCTTATACGCTGGGCTCGGTGCGCTGGCTGATGAAGTACGCAGACACGATCTCGAAGGTCGGCGGCATCGGCATGATCCTGATGGGCGTGCTGCTGCTCACCGATTCGCTGACCAAGATCACCACCTGGCTGATTCCGCTGTTTGGCGGATTCACCGGCTTCTAAAGAAGAAGTCCAAGGAGGAAGAGACCATTGAATCGCACAACGAAACTGCTGCTCGGCGTTGCTGTCATCGGCGTGCTCGCCGGAGCGGCCTATCTGAGCAACATGGGCGGCACGCCAGTCAACGAAGCCAAGCCGGGCAGCAAGGCCGGGCAAAAAGATGTCGCCGAAATGCCGGTCGTCGGCTACCGCGCGCCGTCGTTCGAACTGCAGACGTTTGACGGCAAGACGGTCAAGCTCTCCGATCTGCAGGGCAAGCCGATCGTGCTGAACTTCTGGGCGTCGTGGTGCGGCCCGTGCCGCAATGAGATGCCCGATCTGGAACAGATGCACGTGAAGTATGGCGACCAAGTGCACTTTTTCGGCGTCAACCTGACATCGCAGGACGATCTGGAGAATGCGAAAAAGTTCATGGGCGAGATGGGCGTGTCGTTCCCGAGCCTGATGGACACTGAGGAGAAGACCGCGCAGGACTACCGCACGATCTCGATCCCGATGACCTATGCGGTTGACCAAAACGGCATCATCAGCGAAGTGCACAAAGGCCAGATCAGCAAAGTCGTGATGGACGGCATGCTGCAGCGTCTCGTCGCAGGCGCCAAGCAGTAGAGGCGGCCATTATGTCGATTTTGCCGTTTGGCTGGCACATCGGGCCGATCGCGCTCGATGATTCCGGACCGCTGGGCTTGCTGCTGGCGTTTGCTGTGTTTGTCTTTGTGATAAAACGGGAGTTCAACAAGCGGGGCGGCGACGGTGAAAAGCTGGTCGACGCGCTGTTCTGGATGGCGGCGGTGTGGGTGTTCACGCCGCGCCTGCTGTCTTTTGTCTACGCGCCGGCCGAGTCGTTCGCCCATCCGATCCTGACGCTGGTCAACGGGGAAGTGCCGTACGGCGGCGGGCTGGGCCTGGCGTTTGCAGTTTTGACAGGCGTTTGGTGGCAGCGCAAATACAAGTTTCGCCTGTGGGAAGCGGGCGACGCGGTCGCGAAGTCTTTCATATGGGGATTTGCGGTGTATGCCTTGTGCTACGCGGAAGCAGGCGTGCAGTCCGCCCTGCCATGGGCGGTCGAGCACGGGGAGAACACATATCACCCGTTAAATCTGTACCAGGCCGCGCTGGCGTTACTCATTTTGGCGTTGCGGCGGAGCGGGTATCTGTCGCTGGGCTTGCTCGGCGGCGGGCTTTTGCTGTTGTCGCTGCTGCAGGTGCATCCGTACACGCAGTTTGGCTTGGCGGCTGTGCAATGGTTGTGGCTGCTGCTCGTGGCGGCCGGATTCTTGAATATGCGGGAAAAGGCTGCCTGAGGCAGCTTTTTTGTTAGGAGGAGACGGTGTGGCGGAGCGGATTTTGATCGCTGATGATGAGGCGGATATGCGGACGCTGCTGAAGATCGCGCTGAAGAGCCAGGGCTATGAGGTGCTGGAAGCGGAAAACGGCGCGGCGGCGATCGACGCATTGCGGCGGGAAGCGGTCGATGTGCTGATTTTGGATCTGATGATGCCGGAGGTGGACGGCTGGGACGTACTGCAGGAGCTGCGCGGTGAGACGCCAACTTTGATTTTGTCAGCGCGGGGCGCGGTGGAAGACCGCGTGAAAGGGCTGAACCTCGGGGCGAGCGACTACCTGCTCAAGCCGTTCGACATGCGCGAGTTGATCGCACGCGTGCAGGCGCTGTTGCGCCGTCCCGTTGAAAATAACAAAAACCTGCTCCGCCGCGGCAGCCTCGTGCTCGACCGCACGTCAAAAGAGGTGCGGGTGGAAGACAATCTGCTGGACTTAACGCCGAAAGAATATGAGCTGCTGGAGTTTCTGGCGATGCACCCCGGCCAGGTGTTTTCCCGCGAGCAGTTGGTCGACCGGCTCTGGGGCTATGATTACATGGGCGACCTGCGGGCGGTCGACACGCACATCAAAAAAGTGCGGCTCAAACTGCGCGAGGCGGGCGGCGACGGCAACTGGGTCGCGACAGTCTGGGGCTTTGGCTATAAGTTCGAAGGAGCGACGTCATGAACATTCGGCGCAAAGTGGTCTTGATGCAGTTCGCCATCTTTCTGGCCGTGCTGATCCCGCTGACCTTGCTGGTTGATCAGCAGGTGCGGGAGCTGTACATGGATCATCTGGTCGACGAACTGAACGAGGAGAGCCAAAAGCTGAGCCATCTGCCCGACGATGACCGCCAGCACCATCTGCAGAGCATCATCGAGTCGCTCAGCGAAGTGTCGATCCGCGACTATCTGCTGCTCGATGAATCGGGGCAGGTGGTGATCTCCACGCTGTCAGCAGCGACCACGCAAGATCTGCTGCAGTGGGAGATGGTGCAGAGCGTCCTGCTCGGCGCGACAGGGAACAGCACGCAGGCTCCGTCGGGACAGGAGGAACTGTTCTACTTCACCGCCCGGCCCATTCACGGGACAGAAGGGGAAATTCACGGCGCCCTGCTGATGTTTGCGTCGATGGAGCCGGTTAATGCTGCATTGGCGAAGTTTCGCGTGATGATCGCCACACTGGCCACAGGTGCACTGGTGCTGGCCGGCTGGCTGCTCTACACGATGGCCGGGCAGATGGTCGCGCCTATGATCAAAATGAAAGACGTCACGCGACTGCTCGCCAATCGCAACTATCAGGCGCGGGTGGCGGAAAGCGGACAGGATGAGGTCGGGCAACTGGCGCAGTCGATCAATGAGCTGGCCAGCCGCCTGCAGCACCATGAGGAGCAGCAGCAGGAATTTTTGGCTGACGTCACACATGAGCTGCGCACGCCGCTGTCGTACATCCAAGGCTACAGCCAGGTCCTAGAAGAAAACTGGGTGCAAGATGAAGCGGAGCGCAAAAAGTACCTCGCTCTGATCGTCCGCGAATCGCAGCGTCTGCAGCGGCTGGTCAGCGAATTGACCGATCTGACCGGCGCGCAAGGGGAAGGCATGAAGGTGGTGCTCGTCCGTACCGATTTTCAAAAAGTGGTCCGGGAGACGACCGCCAAGATGCTGCCGGCCGCACAGGAAAAAGGTATCGAGCTGCGCATCGAGCGGGGGCAGCAAGGGCAGCTTTTTGTGATCGGCGATCCGGATCGTTTGGAGCAGGTGCTGCTCAATCTGCTGACCAACGCCATCCAGTACACGCCGCAAGGAGGCCGGGTGCTGGTGAAGTATGAGGCGAATGAGGATGATCTGCAGGTGCGTGTGCAGGATACGGGCATCGGCATCCCGGCGCGGAATTTGCCGCATGTGTTCGACCGCTTTTACCGGGTCGATAAGTCGCGCAACCGGGCGAAAGGCGGTATGGGCTTGGGCTTGTCGATCGTGAAAGGGATTGTCGACCGGCATGGCGGCCAGATCTGGGTGGGGAGCGAAGAGGGCAAGGGCACGACGTTTTTCTTCACCGTGCCCCTTGCTTCGACTCTTTCGCGTGTCGAATGAAGAAGATTTCCGGGGAAATAATGCCGAATCCGCGCAGGTGGATTCGGCATTTTTGTGTATCTGTCGTTATAAAAGGATATTCAGCGCAATGATGGCGACGGCGAAGTTGAACAGGATCTCCAGCCAGTTTTTCTTGGAATGATTGATCAGTTGAAACCCGACATACCCGCAGCGGGCGATGACAAGAATCAGGCAGAGTTGGATGATGATTTTGGGAATGACAAGCATTTTGTTACCCCCTTCACCCTGAGAAATGTGCTTTATGTATACGGTGTGGTGTAGAGGTGTATGACCGAATGTACACGATTTCAACACAATTGCCGGATATGCTAGGGGCAGAAGATCAGGGAAGTGGAGGAGTCACGATGAACAAAATGAGCAAAACGATCATGCTGTCCCTCTTCAGCGGGCTTGCGGTCATCGCCGCCGCCTACGGGGGCTATGATGTGTTGACGAAGCAGGCGAGCACCGAAGTGTTGCAGGGCGTGGAGAAACAGGATGCGCAAGGCGCGTATCAGGAATATGTGGTGGAAGCGCGTGAAGCGAAGTGGGAACTGAAAGCGGGGGAGAAGATCTCCGCCTGGACGTTCAACGGATCGGTGCCGGGATCGGAGCTGCGCGTGCAGGAAGGCGAGCGGGTGAAAGTGGTGTTGAAAAACACGCTGGAGCAGCCGGTCAGCATTCATTGGCACGGCTATCCGGTGCCAAACGCGATGGACGGGATTCCCGGCGTGACGCAAAATGCGGTGCAGCCGGGGGCGTCGTTTACGTATGAGTTTACGGCAACGGTGCCGGGGACGTACTGGTATCACTCGCATCAGGACAGCGCCACTCAGGTGGATCGCGGGCTGTACGGCGCTCTGGTCGTCGAGTCGAAGGAGCAGAAGGTGAAGTACGACCGCGAGTTCACGCTGCTGCTCGATGAGTGGTCGACGGAGATGCTTGGGGCTGAGCAGGAAGCGACAGGTCACAGCGGACATGGAGGCGGGACCACTTCCGGGATGGATCACAGCGGGCACTCCGACACGTCCGCTCCGGCGCTGAGCCATGATGAAATGATGCAGCAGATGTACAACATTTTTACCGTCAACGGCAAAGCAGGCGGCGAGATCGAGCCGCTGCAGGTGAAGAAAGGCGAGAAGATCAAGCTCCGCCTGATCAACGCCGGGTTCCAAACGCACCAGCTGAACCTGACCAACCAGACGTTCAAGATCACCCACCTCGATGGCCAGCCCTTGCAAAGCAGCCCGGACGTTAGCGGTGCCTTGCTGGCGATTGCGCCGGGCGAGCGCTATGACGTGGAGCTGACGGCCGGAGCGAATTTTGGCATCCTCTGCGCCAATGATTCGCCAGCCAAAGCGGACATGGCGGTACATGTGGAGGTGGATGGCAACGACAGCCATGAGTATGCAGCACCTGCTGTCGAACTGTCGCCGCTCGATATCACCGCATACGGCAAAGCAGCGTCGGTCAACGCGAACGTGAAATATGATCTGGAGACAACCTTGCTCCTGAACAACAAAGTGGTGCACAAAGACGGCAAATCGCAGGAAGTCTACACGATCAACGGCAACATTCATCCGGACATACCTCCGCTGCGTGTGAAAAAAGGGCAGGTCGTGAAAGTCGCGATGACCAACGAAGGCACCAGCGATCATCCGATGCATTTGCACGGCCACTTTTTCCAAGTGCTCAGCAAAAACGGTCAGCCGCTGCAAGGGACGCCGCTTTTGAAGGATACGCTAAACGTGAAGCCGGGAGAGACGTATGAAGTGGCGTTTACCGCCGACAATGACGGCAACTGGATGTTCCACTGCCATGACTTGCACCATGCGGCGGCAGGCATGATGACCACGGTGGAATATGACGGGTATCAGCCGGGCTTTGTGCCTGATCCGAAGGCGGGGAACCGTTCGGAATAGCGTGCAGCAGGACAGCAAAAGACCAACGCCCGATGGAGAGCGTTGGTCTTTTGCTTGTGCAGAACCGGGATTACCAGTAGTAGCCGTAGCCGCCGTACCACGGAGAGAGGGCAAACATTGTGGCAAACGGAAGGAACAGCAGCGGCCAGAACACTTCTTGCGCGTCGACTTGCCCGGCGCGGTCAGCAGTTTCCACGCGCAGCATGTTGCTTTCCGCCGAGACCTGTCCGCCCATGCGTTCAAGCCAGATGCCGTCACGGGTGACGTTGCGGACAACGCCGATGTGGCGGCCGTCGTGGCAGTGAGCGACAACCGTTTTGCCAAGGTAGCCGCGTGCGTGCTGATAAGACATTGCCATGGAGCAGGAACCTCCTTTTTTGCGTTTACGACATCCTACGAAAATGGCGGCGTACAAGCGTTCCGCATCTGCTGATTTTTAATCTAGGTTTGTAAAAATAGGCAAAGAATTGACAGAAAAGGACGGGTACGATATCTTAAGGGCAAATATATGAACACTTGCTCACATATCATCATATACTGGGTGGACAAAGGAGGGATTCTCGCGTGGAAGCCAAGATGGATACGACTTGCTGTAATGTGATCCACGGGGATACCGTGGACAAGGTAAAGTCGGCCGAGCTGCCGGAGGAACAGGTGGCGGAGCTGGCGACGATTTTTCAGGCGTTAGGGGATGCGACCCGCGTGCGGATCATCCATGCGCTGGTGCAGTCGGAGATGTGCGTCTGTGACCTGGCTGCCGTGCTTGGCATGACCCAGTCGGCGATCTCCCACCAACTGCGCACCTTGCGCAACCTGCGCATCATCAAGCGCAGAAAAGAAGGCCGCGTGGCCTACTACAGCATCGATGACCACCACATCCTGACGCTCTTCAAGACCGGTCTCGAACACGTCTCACATAGATAGCCACGCTGAGAGGAGGAGACACATATGCCGGACAAACACGGGGAAGATGTTAAGAAAGGGCATTCGAGCGAACACGAACATGCAAGCGAGAAGGATCATGCAAATGAACACGGTCATGCACACGAACATGGTCATGCACACGAACATGGTCATGCACACGAACATGGTCATGCACACGAACACGGTCATGCACACGAACATGATCATGCACACGAACATGGTCACTCGCACGACCACGACCAACTCGGTGCTGACGAACTGATTTTGCTCTCGGACAGCGCTTCAAGCTGCTGCTCCTCTGAGAGTTCTGCCTGCTGCGCCGCCGACTCCGGATTCGAAGAGTTGACAATGCTCTCCGACACACCGCAAGACGAACCGGCCCAGAGCGGCTTGGAACCGGGCGAAGCGCGCTCCGTCTTTCGGGTGGACGGCATGGACTGCGGGGAATGCGCGCGCACGGTGCAGCGCGTAATGAACAAGCTGGACGGCGTCCGCGAAGTGGCGGTCAGCTTCAACACGACCAAGATGACCGTCGTCCACACCGCCCCGCTCGACAGCATCCAAAAGACGGTCAGCGATGTCGGCTACCGCGCCACCGTTCTCGACACCACCCTGCAAGACCCTGATCTCCCAGTCCACGACGGCGACGTAACACAGCCTTCTTACTGGGAACGCAACAAACGCGCCATCCTCACCGCCGTCTCCGGCCTGTTCCTCGGCGCAGGCCTCGTCACAGAATACGCCGGCTGGTCAGAATCGGCCGCGATCCTTTTGTATACCATCGCCATCCTCAGCGGCGGGTTCTACGCAGCCCGGGCCGGATATTATGCCTTGAAATCTTTTACGCTCGACATGAACTTCCTGATGACCGTCGCCGCGATCGGAGCGGCTGCGATCGGCGAATGGTCGGAAGGCGCCACCGTCGTCTTTCTCTTCTCCGTCGGCAACTGGCTGCAGGCCAGTACCATGGAGCGCACACGCCGCTCGATCCGCTCGCTGATCGGCTTCGCACCGAAAGAAGCGCTGGTCAGACGAAACGGCGCTGAACTCACCGTCCCCGTCGACTCTCTGCAGATCGGCGACCTGATCCTCGTCCGCCCCGGCGAACGCATCCCGATGGACGGACAAGTGGAAGCGGGCACGTCCACCGTCAACCAGGCGCCCGTCACCGGCGAGTCCATTCCTGTGCTGAAACAGCAGGGAGACGAAGTATTCGCAGGCACGCTCAACGAAACGGGCGGTTTGGAAGTGATTGTGACCAAAAAAGTCGAAGATTCCACCCTCAACCGCATGATATACTTGGTGGAAGAAGCACAAGAACAGAAAGCGCCGTCGCAGCAATTTGTCGACCGCTTTGCGACCTACTACACACCCATCGTCGTGCTGCTCGCCATCCTGATCGCAGTGTTGCCTCCGCTGTTTACCGGCGACCCCTTCAGCGAATGGATCTACCGTGCACTCGCCTTGCTCGTCATCGCCTGCCCGTGCGCCCTCGTCATCTCCACGCCTGTCGCCATCGTCGCCGCCATCGGCAATGCGGCCAAACAAGGCGTGCTGATCAAAGGCGGCGCGTTCCTCGAACTGATGGGGCGGATTCGCGCCATCGCGTTCGATAAGACAGGCACGCTGACCCAAGGCAAGCCGGTCGTCGTCTTCGTCGAACCGTTCGACGGCATCTACAAAGAGCGCCTGCTCACCCTCGCCGCTTCCATCGAAGCGCGCTCCGAGCATCCTTTGGCCCGCGCCATCACCCGGCTCAGCGAGGAGAAAGGCATCCGCCACCTCCCCGTGCAAGAGTTCCAGGCGGTCGCCGGCAAAGGTGCGCAAGGCCGTCTCGAAGGCAGCCTGTACCGCATTGGCAAGCCGTCTTGGATGCAGGAGCTCGGCTACGAAGGTACGGAGAAGCTCAAGACCGTCCTGTCTGTGCAACACGAACAGGGCCGCACCGTGATGCTGATCGCCGATGAGCGCCGCGTGATCGGCCTGATCGCCGTCGCCGATACGGTGCGCGAAGACAGTGAAAACACGATCGCCAGACTAAAACAAGCGGGCATTGCATATACAGTGATGTTGACCGGAGACCACGCCCGCATCGCCAAGTCGATCGCCAACCAAGTTGGCATCGGCGAGTACCACGGCGACTTGCTCCCCGAGCAAAAGCTCGCACGCATCACCGAACTCAAACAGCATCACCGCCTGGTTGCCATGGTTGGTGATGGCATCAACGACTCGCCAGCCCTTGCGGCGTCCGACATCGGAATCGCCATGGGCGGTGCAGGAACCGATATCGCACTGGAGACAGCAGACATCGTGCTCATGTCGGATGACATCGGCAAACTGCCGTTTACCGTCCGGCTCAGCCGTAAAGCACTGGGCATCATCAAGCAAAACATCTGGTTCTCACTGCTCGTCAAGCTTGCGTTCCTGCTGCTGACCATCGCCGGCCTGTCCAACCTCTGGATGGCGGTGTTCGCAGACACAGGAGCAGCGCTGCTCGTCATCTTAAACGGCATGAGACTCATCAAACAACGATAACCGAGATCAGAAAGGGAGGCAGCAACGAACATGAACAAGATGACCAAGATTGTATTTGCCGGCATGATGGTAATGACCATCGCGACTGGCTGCGGCACTTCTGACCAAGCCGCGACGACCGATGAACACGCGGGACACTCCGACCACGGCACGCAGGGCGGACCGGTCAAAGGCCAGCACCCGGCAGGTGCTCAAGCTGAAGCGTACAAGTCCCTGAAAGTCGGCGAATCGGTCAAATTGACCGCGATCGGCGACATCCAGGAAGTGACGGCAGGCGCTAAGTCCTACCCGCAGTTCCTGATCCAGAAAAACACCAAGATCAAACAGGCGTACGTGGCAGCTGTCGAAAACGTCGACGTGCTGAAAAACATGCCGTGCTACTGCGGCTGCGGCGACCATGCCGGCCACAAGAGCAACGCCGAGTGCTTCGTCAAAGACGTTCGCGCCAACGGCGAAGTGGTCTGGGACGATCACGGCACCCGCTGCGATACCTGCATGAACATCGCGCTGGAGTCTGCTGAGCTGAAAAAAGAAGGCAAGACGGTCAAAGAAATCCGTGACATCATCGACGCGAAGTACAAAGAAGGCTACGCAAAACCGACGCCGACGCCGATGCCGTCCTAATTCAAACAAATACCAAGAGGCTGTTGAGATCTTCTCAACGGCCTCTTTTTCATGTTAGACTATAAATAATTTCAAAATAAATAAAAAGGTGGGTCACAAAATGAAGAAAACTACAGGTCTCGCCGCATCTGCACTCCTGCTCGCAACGATCTGGACGGGCACTGCATCCGCTTATTCGCCGGGCAATGTGTATGTCTATCAACCGTTCCCGACGGCCGGAACTGCTGTCACCGCCGAGTATCACACCTACACGGAAGGGGCGTCCGGGCTCTATCCGACCGACATCAACAAAGGAGGCAACGAAGGCGGCACAGCTTTGGCGGTCGATCTCGTCGGACTGCCGGGCGGCTCCCAAGTGCATTTTAACGGGTACAACAACAACATCACCGCCTGCTCACAAAACGCGCTCAGCGGCAACCGCTATGTCGTCGACATCTGGGTCACCCCGCCCGGCAAAGCGAAAAAGTATCTCGGCTATCTCGTCATGCTGCACACGCAAAACAACAAGATCGGCTCGTGGACGGCGGTCGACAGCGACTGGAACGGGCGCGTGACCGAATGGACCTCCCAAGTCTGGAACGGACCGGACGGCACATACCTCTACAACGCTTCGGGCGGACTGTGCTGGACGGGCGACCATGTCCACATGTTTGCTTCCCGCGACTACAGCTTCGAGTCCTCTTATGGCACGTTTACCACCGCCGTTGATGAAGCGAAAAATCCGTTTGCCGGTTATGCCTACAACGTGACGTACGATCAAGCTTTATATTATTTTGCGACCGACTGGGATAAATAGGAAAGCAAAAGACACTCGGCAGAGTGTCTTTTTTGACTTGTCTTTCGATTTCAATTGGCTGTATAGTATTTACTTAGTGATTGCTATCGTTATTTTTTCTGAAATTTTTCTGAAAGGGGTCTTTACCCATGAACATAAAATCGGCTGACCGTCTGCAAGGGCTGCCCACGCAGTTTTTCTCCACGATGGTGGCGAAAGTCAATTCCTACATCGCAGCAGGTCACGATGTGATCAACCTCGGACAAGGCAATCCGGATTTGCCGACGCCGCCGCATATCGTCGAATCGCTGCGCCATGAAGTGCTCGACCCGGTGACGCACAAATACCCGCCGTTCTCCGGCCTGTTCGAGCTGAAGCAGGCGATTGCCTCCTGGTACAAAAATGAGTTTGACGTCGACGTCGACCCGGCGACCGAAGTCGCGATCCTCTTCGGCGGCAAAACCGGCCTTGTCGAGATTTCGCAATGCCTGCTCAACCCGGGCGATGTCTGCCTTGTCCCGGACCCGGGCTACCCGGACTACTGGTCGGGCGTGGCGCTGTCCGGGGCGGAGATGACGATGATGCCGCTGCTGCGCGACAACGCATTCCTGCCCGACTACAGCCAGATTCCGGCGGACAAGCTGGCCAAAGCCAAGCTGATGTTCCTCAACTACCCGAACAACCCGACCTCGGCGACCGCTCCGAGCAGCTTCTACGAGGACACCGTCCGTTTTGCCGAACAGCACAACATCGTGGTGGCGTCCGACTTCGCGTACGGTGCGATTGGCTTTGACGGGGAAAAACCGGTCTCGTTCCTGCAGACGCCCGGCGCGAAAGAAGTTGGCCTCGAATTCTACACCTTGTCCAAAACGTACAACATGGCAGGCTGGCGCGTCGGCTTTGCGCTTGGCAACAAAGACGTGGTTGGGCTGATCAACCTGATTCAAGACCACTACTACGTCTCCTTGCCTGCGTTCATCCAGCGCGCATCGGTCAAGGCGCTGACCTCGCCGCAAGACTGCGTGCATGATCTGGCTGCCACCTACGAGCGCCGCCGCGACGTGTTTGTCGGCGGTCTGCGCAAAGCCGGCTGGGACGTGTTGAACCCGAAAGGCTCCTTCTTTACGTGGGTGCCGGTACCGAAAGGCTTCACCTCGGTTGAATTCTCCAACACGCTGCTCGAGCAGGCGCACGTGATGGTAGCTCCTGGCGTTGGTTTTGGCCCCAGCGGGGAAGGGTATGTGCGCGTCGGCCTCCTGACCAGCGAAGAGCGTCTGCAGGAAGCGGTCGACCGGATGTGTAAGATTTCCATTTAAAAACTTCTTGCAAAATCATTGACACACACCCCTGCAGGTTGTAATATCATCTTCAGAACTTTTCACACATATGAGACAACTCTTATCCAGAGCAGGCGGAGGGACTGGCCCTACGATGCCCGGCAACCGGTTTTCATGAATCTATGATCACACGGTGCTAATTCCTACAGGAAAACATCCTGAGAGATAAGAGGCTGACCGAGACATTCTGTCGCCTCTTTCTTTAAAAAGAAAGAGGCTTTTTATATTTTAAAACATTTAGCAAAGGAGTTTCTGCCCCGTGACTACACAAGAATTCGTTCATGTTACTTACCTGGCGCACGGCAAGCCGGGCACCGATTGGCAGAAGAAAGCACAAGGCATCGCAGTAGGTCTCACCGTCGGCTCCTGGACCGACCTTCCGGAAGCGCGCAAAGACGCGATGCAAAAACACCTCGGCCACGTGGTGTCCGCCGAAGAGATCGGGCAGGACGCACACGGCCTGAGCCAAACTTTGCTCACCGTCGCCTACCCGACGATCAACTTCACCCCGGACATCCCGGCCCTGCTCACCTCGGTGTTTGGCAAACTGTCGATGGACGGCAAAATCCGCCTCGTCGACATCGAATTGCCCCCGGCGTTCCAAAGCAAGTTCCCGGGCCCGAAATACGGCATCGACGGCATCCGCAAGCAGCTTGGCATCGAGAACCGCCCGCTGTTGATGAGCATTTTCAAATCGGTGATCGGCTACGACATCGACGCGCTGGCCGAAGCGTTTTACCAGCAAGCGCTTGGCGGCGTTGACTTGGTCAAAGATGACGAAATCTTCTTTGATGAAACGTATGCGCCGTTCGAAAAGCGCATCGAAGCGTGCCGTCTGGCGGCGGAGCGCGCGAAAGAGCAGACCGGCAAATTCACGCTCTACGCGGCCAACCTGACCGGTCCGGTCACCGAAATTTTTGACAAAGCGCGCCGTGCGGTCGATGCAGGCGCCAACGCCCTGCTCCTGAACGTGTTGACCTACGGCTATGACGTGCTGCACCGTCTGGCAGCCGATCCGAAGATCACCGTGCCGATCATGGCTCATCCGGCGATGGCCGGCGCGATGTACCCGTCCGAACAGTACGGCATCGCAGCGCCGGTGCTACTCGGCAAGCTGATGCGCATCGCGGGTGCCGACTTCGTGCTCTACCCGTCGGCGTACGGTTCGGTGGCGATGGAGCGCGGCGAGACCTTGAAGATCGCCCAAGCGCTGCGTGCGGAACACAGCGGACTCAACCGCTCGTTCCCGGTGCCGTCGGCCGGCATCCATCCGGGTCTGGTCACCAAGCTGTACGATGACCTCGGCAACGACCAGATCATCAACGCAGGCGGCGGCGTGCACGGCCATCCGGGCGGTTCGGCAGCGGGCGGACGAGCGTTCGTCGCTGCGATCGACGCGGTGGTGGCAGGCAAGACGTTGACCGAAGCGGCAGAGCATGCACCGGAATTGAAAACAGCATTGGAGCTGTGGAATAAATAACTTTTTCGAAAAAGGAGTCAGGCAGCCATGAGCAAACGCATCACGATCTTCTGTGACTTTGACGGCACGATTACAGAGCGCGATATGATCATCACGATCATGGAACAGTTCGGCGCTCCGGGGTGGGAGCAGATCAAGGATCAGATTCTTGGACAAGAGATCCCGATCCAGACCGGCGTCGGCCAGCTGTTCGCCGGCATCTCTTCTGCTAAGCGGGACGACATCGTGGCCTTCGCACAGGAGGTCGCGGTGATCCGCGCAGGGTTTGCCGAGTTCCTTGAGTTTTGCCAAGAGCAAAACATCGACTTTTGGGTCACCAGCGGCGGGATCGACTTCTTCGTCCTCCCGCTGCTCGCCCCGTTTGGGATCGAAAACCCGATCTACTGCAACGCCAGTTATTTTGCAGGTGAGCAGATCGAGATCCTCTGGCCGAATGCGTGTGACGAGCACTGCACCAACGGCTGCGGGATGTGCAAGCCGTCGGTGATGCGCAAGTTCCCTGATGAGGAGATCATTAAGGTGGTCATCGGCGACTCGATCACCGACTTGCAGGCGGCGAAGCAGGCAGATTTCGTTTTGGCGAGATCGTTTTTGCTGAAGCAGTGCCAGGAGCTGGGGCTTCAACACGCTGAATTTGCGACGTTTTACGACTGCATCGCGGCACTGAAAACACTCATTAACGAACAAAAGGGGGAGGTTTTGTCATGAGCCAAACATTCTTGCAGGAAGAGCGCTACCGCATCGCGGAGCAATTGGTCAACGTATCCCAAAACTTTGCGAACAAAGGCTGGTTCCCGGCGACAAGCGGCAACTTGTCGGTCAAGCTGAGCCACGAGCCGCTGACGTTTGGCGTCACCGCAAGCGGCAAAGACAAAGAGTACCTCACCATCCACGACATTTTGTTCGTTGACGGGGATTCGAAAGCGCTGGAAGCGACGCAGCTGAAGCCGTCCGCCGAGACCTTGGTGCATGCGGAAGTGTACAAGCGCATTGGCGCGGAGGCAGGTTCGGTGCTGCATGTGCACACCATTTATAACAACCTGATCTCGGAGATTTTCGCCGAGCAGGGTTCGGTGGTCATCTCCGATATGGAGCTGATCAAAGGCCTGAACATCTGGGAAGAAGGCGCCACGATCGAAATCCCGATTGTGGAGAACTTCGCCGACATCCCGAAGCTGGCCGACGAGATCGGCAAGCGCCTCGACCCGCGCGTGCCGGGCGTGCTGATCCGCAAACACGGCATCTACGCCTGGGGCGACAGCGTCGCGTCTGCGAAACGCCATGTGCAGGCGTTCGAGTTCATGTTTGAGTACCTGTTCAAGTACCTGCAGTTCCAGCGTTCCGCAGGAGAAGTGCCTGCAGCGGTTGGCAACTTGCGTTAAACTAGAAGCAGAGAACTTTTAGAGCACTTTTATCGAGGAGGAATCATCATGCCGTCCATCCGTTTTGTTGAAACCAATGAGCGCATCGAAGGTCTGGAAGAAGTGTCCGCGTACCTCAACTCCCAAGGTATCGTCTATGAGCACTGGGATATCTCCAAGCTCCCGCAGAATCTGAAGGAAGACTACCAAGTGACTCCGGAGCTGCAAGCAGCGATCTTGGACACCTTCCGCCCGGAGATCGATGCACTGTCTGAGAAGCGCGGTTACAAGTCTTCTGACATCGTCGTGCTGTCCGACCAGACCCCGAACCTGGAAGACCTGCTGACCAAGTTTAAAGATGAGCACCACCATACCGAAGACGAAGTCCGTTTCATCGTCGACGGTGAAGCGATCTTCACCCTGAAAGGCCCGAATGACGACACTTATTACGACGTGTTCCTGTACCCGGGCGACCTCATCTCGGTGCCGACCAATACGCGCCACTGGTTTACTTTGACCGACCTGCGCAAGGTGAAGGCGATTCGTATTTTTGAATCGAAGGATGGTTGGGTAGCGGTTTATGATGAGAGTGAGTTGCAAAAGTAAGATTAATAGTAAACAAAAAGCAGACAGTTTTCCTGTCTGCTTTTCTTTGAACAGCTTGAAAAAAATATTTGGCAGAAATGAGGTTGGAAAATTGAACAAACCTGTTTTTTTAAGCTACCCTGTTCCTTTTACTCAAAAGCAAAAAAAATTCATCGAAAGAGTATGTGAGGAGTTGGAGGGTAAAGGGCTTCAACCGAGAACATTGGGAGTAACTGATTATGATATGGATGCTCCATTGACAGCAATTCGAAGGTTAATGGTGGAATCAAATGGACTTTTAACTATTGCATTTAGACGGGCATACATTCACGATGGGACAGGGAAGCCAAATTCCGATCTAGAAAACGTCCAATCCTATGACATTTCTGAGAAATGGTTGACAAGTCCTTATTGCCAAATTGAACCTGCAATGGCCTTTCAAATCGGATTGCCTATTTTAATTTTTAGAGAGAAAGGTGTAATGGCTGATGGCATATTGGAGAAGGGGGTAATTGGTACATACCTTCCAGAGTTTGATCTCGATGATGATCTCGACATTTATTTTAAACAACAAGAGTGGAAACAACTTATGAGAAAGTGGGTGAAATTAGTCGATACTGTATATGAAAATAAGGGATGTCCACCAAAACTTTACTAGCTGATTTATAACAAACTAAACGGGGAATGTTCAGTCCAATTTGACGAAAAAGTTAGTTCGTTGTGGGGACGTAATCTCCCAAAAAACGAGTAACTTTCATAAAGGTACAACCGGCTATTGCAATCGCGTTCAGTAAAAGTCATTGAAATTCATAATGTGGTGAGAGAGAATCGAGACTGTAAAGAACGATAAAAAGGCACAGTTATCATCCCGTAGAAAATCGTTTTTTCCCAATAAGAGACAGTTGAGTAGCGGTGTATGATGGGGTTTTAGTACATAACAAGGGGAAATTGGGGAACTCCTCACGAATTGTGAGGAGTTTTTATCTATCAGCTTCGACTTCGAGCGTTAGCAAGTTGAAGTAAAACCACTCTGTGATGTCGCAGTCATTCCCTGGGTGATGGTCAGGTAACTTTCGGCCTAGTTTTTGCTTGTCGGTATTACATTGGTATTGTATCCAGCTAGGTGGCGTGGTGTTGTTCGTGCTCACGTTAGAGGTCAATGGTTTGCTGGTGGTCGGCCTGCCAGAGAGAGAACGCCTTGAGGACGAGTTCATGCCAATGGAAGGACTGGCATGGCGGGTCATCATTATATTTTGTCAGTATTGACAGATGAAAAGTATATTTTATTATCTAATCATGAAAAAAATTTATATTTTGTTCCAGTTGAGGGAGAGGGATGACATTTATGTTGATCTCCGTTACCTGTTTGCACGTAAGGGGACTGTGGGCTTTGCCGTTCTTCACGATGCATGCAGTACGCTCTGCCACCCAATCCAGACAGGCAAAGGGAGTGCTGTATTTTTCGACAGACCGGGAAGGGCTTTTTACTTATTGGACACTCTCCGCTTAGGGAAGCGAAAGCGATATGGGGGAATTTAGGGAAAAGATAATCATTTGAAATCAATGCAGATGAGCTTCAATACCATCGATATGAGGAGAGACTGTTCCTAGTTGGGAAGCAGCGATGAGAGCTCTTTACGAGAAATAAGAATCGGTAATGGTAATAGATTGAGCATGGAAAGTTGTGCAGATGGTAGTGAATGAGATACGATCTGTTTTGTCTTAGGATTTTGCTTGTATAGCGACTAATGATAAACTAAAGCTATCGAATAGTCATGCGCTCAAATCCCAAGGGATTGGAAAATCATAAGTGTATCTTGAAAATCAGTAATTAGTATAAATTTGGGGGTGGCTATATAATGTGGCCTTTTAGTCAAGATGTTTACTCACTCGAAGATATTTATGGGATTGGAGAAGTACCGCCAGAGGATTGTCCTACTTATATTGAAAGAAAGGCACACAAAAGTTTTGTTTATACTGTCCAACATGAAAAACAACATATTGTGGTGTACGGTGCATCGCGGCAAGGTAAGTCTTGGTTAATTGAGAAGTATTGTCCTAATTTTATTAGAGTGGGTTGTGATGCGAAATTTACTCGTGAGAGTCTATTTAAAGCCATGCTTCACGAATTAAATATTAAAGTGGGTAGTCTTCAAAGAGGGAAGAACTCGGAGAAAAATAATGAACTACAAATAAACGGTGCAATACAGTTGCAGTTACCACTATTTGCAAAATCCGACTTAAAAGCCGGAGGCAAAGCTGCTATTAAAAAGGCAGAGAATGAGAGTTTCACTTATGTTAACATAGATTTGGAAAATCAAAGCGAGGTAATAACTGCTATAAGTGAAGTGATCGGTGATAAATTCATCGTACTAGAAAACTTCCATTATCTCGAACCGAGTGTTCAAAAAACTTTCGCTAGCTCTCTAAAAGAGTTTCTTTACTACCCGATTAGGGTAGTAATTGTTGGTGTATGGAAGGAAACGACAAAGCTTGTCTCCCTAGCAAGTGATTTAACCAACAGAGTTGAGCCAATTGACATTGGTGATTGGACTAAAGATGAACTACTTGAAATTGTATCTAATGGCGACAAAGCGTTAAACACATATACAGACAGTGCAATAATTGAGAAGTTTATTGAACATTCGGGGAGAAATGTCGGCATATTTAAATCTCTGATGAAAAACTACTGTAAATTGCACGGAGTATATCAATCACAAAAAAAGAAAACTATTTTAAGTGATCATAGCTTAGCAGATGAGGCTTTGGAAAAAAGTTATCAAGAAGTGGTCGTTCCTGCATTGGATAGACTCCATAAATTGGCTAGGTCTAAGAAGTCTGGAGGAAAAGGGCTAAGATACTATATTGTAAAATCATTGCTTGAAATAATGACTGAAAGCGACATTGATAAATTGGTGGATGGAATTCTAGTGAATCATGTAATTCAAAAAGTGCAATCTAACAAGGAAGTGAAATTTCAACAGCAAAATATCAAACAGGAACTTTTGATATTGCATACACGTGAGGAAACGGTAGCATCAGAAGGAACTGCCAGTACAAATTTTATACCTTTGTTCTATTTCGACCAAGGAAAAGATCGGGTTTTTATTGTGGAATCTGCTTTATTGGCGGCGTGTAGAAGTGGTAAAGTTGACTTATCAAATGTCCTTGGTCCTAAAACAATATATGTAAAGTAATTAATTAGATATATTGAAGCATTCTCTTATCGAGAACTAAGTAAATTCCCCCATTCCAATGGGGTATCAAACATTTAAAGCCTCCTGATAATCTCAGGAGGCTTTATCTTTGGGAACCTGTGCAAATGGATAATAACAAGTAACTTTGTGTACAAATGAAGATGGTTTATATATAATTACGATATAAACAAACTTTACTTTTCATTCAGTTGCTACGAGGGGGCATTCATTAATGTCTACGGTTGAATATATATCGACTTCGACGCTGGCGAGGATAACTTTGGCCAGACGGATCTCGGAATTGATGTCCGAGAAAGGGGATGCATATAGCATTCGTGCATTTGCTGAAAAAATAGGGATGAATCGTGAGACATTTCGTCAGATGTTGCTCGGAACAAGACGGATAGCTCCTTCTGAACTTGATAGTATAGCACAGGGCTTGAATATCTCTTTGGAACGGTTGAAGCAGGAGGATACGTATCAGAAAGAGCAGGAATTGAATACAATCTTGACCGGAAAACGCAGGACAAAAGTGATGCTGATTCGTGCGCAGGCGATTGCTAAGGAATTGGTCGAAGTATCGCGAGGTATCACAGAACGCGGCTATAGTTTGAATAACTTAGGCAGAGTTCATTATGTGCAAGAGCAGTATGAAGAAGCTCATAAAGTCTGGTTGGCTGCTTATGAGTATGCCAAGCGCTTGGAAGAAGACTTTGCAGACACTCAATTGTTACACATCGTAACTGCAAACCTGATGTTGACTTCCACTATTCGGAGGGAGTATAGCAATATTGAGGAAATGCTGAATCTCGTTGAAAAAGTATTCTCCGATGACTTTAATAAACTTGGGATGGCCTACTATACCCGGATGAAGATGTACGAAGACCGTGGAGAACTGAAAATGGCAAAAGAGATTGCATACCGTTCTCTGGAGCTTTTTGAGAAGACGAACGACGAGAAGCAAATCGGACACGCCCTCATCAATGTTGCTCATTATGAATACGTACTGGGTAACTACAATTCATCTGCTGAAGTATTGCTTTCTGCGATCAATACGGTTCAGCCGTTCGAAGGGATCTTGATAATCGCGGTAAAAGAATATGTAAAATCACTGATGCAACTCCGGGACTACCAAGCAGTCAAGAAAGTCATTGACGAATATGAATCACTCGCACAGGAATATCCTGAATATTGGGGCCGGTTACAGATTATGAAAACTGTCGTGTGTGATAATTCCTCGTTTGCTGAGGCCGTATTCAAGGACACAAGTCTTTCTGTTAATCTCCGTTATTTTGCTTGCAAAGCATTGATGGAATATTACTACTTGAAAGGTGACTGGGAAAGTGCAATAAGATACTATGAAAAGAGTCGCATGATAGCAGGTACGAAGAGTGAATTCTTAAATGAGGAGGAGTTTTAGTGAAAAAATGGGCTATTTCAGGCCTGATGTTTGCAGCCATACTTAGTTTGCTGTTAGGAACTTCTACAGTAACGAATATTGCGCAAACGTCTCCCCCTGACCCTGCAGGAATTGCATTCTATAAGTAGGAAACCGGCCCCTCGTTATTTATAGCGAGGGCATTTTTATGTCGTTTTTCAAAATGACATATGGCATTTTATATTATGGCAGATCAAATTAACTAAAATGAATTCTAACTGTGCCGGTCCAATTATCCTATTCTTAGTAATTAACATAAGGAAAGGATGTTGAGAATGGAGACTTTGGGTCAAAGGATACGTGGTTTCCGCTTGAAAAAAGGGCTTACTCAAATCGAGCTTGCGAGAGGTTTTATCACACCAAGCATGGTCTCACAAATCGAATCGGATCGGGCTCGCCCGTCTTATAAGGTTTTGGTCGAAATCGCATCGCGGCTTGATGTGTCGCTGGAGCAACTTATGAATGGGGTAAATTTTGACCTGGAATATACGAGCAAATATAAGTTGGCAATTGGCATGGTGCGGGCAAAAGAGTTTGGGGCAGCGATACCTTTGTTGGAGGGGCTTTTGGAAGCGGCGACACCCAAGGTATCCAAAGAGAATTTACTGATGGAGCTGGCACGGTGCCAGCTTGAGTTGGGGAACGTGGAGGAGGCGGAAAGCAAGTTGAACCAAGTGATGGATACCGACCAGGGGACAACATTGCTTCCGCTGGTATTGCTCTACCTGGGGAAGGTTGCACAGGTAAAGAGTGAGATTCCAATCGCCCTTTTCCACACGAAGCGAGCCTTGAATGAAGTTCAAAAGGCGCAGGCGATTGAAGCGGATCTGCATGTGAAGATTCTCATGCAGTTGGCGCTGCTTTTGGAAAAGGTCGGTAAGGCAGCTGAAGCAGCCAAGTACTATGAGCAGGCCTTGAAGTTGGATCACTGCAGCAGCGAGGAACGGGCGAAAACTTATCTCCGCTTGGCGGAGGTGTATGACCGGCAAAAGAAGTATGAACAAGCGGAAGAGTACGCTACGAAGGCAGCTATCTTACTTGGTGAACAGTCGAACCAGAAAATGAGGCAAGATCTGCAACACCGCTCGATCATGCTCCGTCGCGGCTCGGGAGATTGGAAGGAGTCTGTGCAAAGCCTTTTAAGCATTGCAGAAAAGTATGAGCAAAATGCTGACAGTGTAGTTGCGGGGAAAATGTACGCGGATATTGCTCAGATTTGTAGAGAAAATAAGGCTTTTGACGAGGCTCTTTCCTACGCCGAAAAAGCACGAATGAGTCTGCTGGATACTGATCCCGTGATGGGGAAAGTTCATCGTGTGCTGGCAGATGTCTTTTTTCACAAGCATGATGATCTAAAGGGCCAAAAACATCTCGATAATGCGATCAAGATTTATGAACAGCAGGGCATGACTGCCGAGTTGGAGGAGGTCATGCTGGCTAGTTGCCGACTCTTGAACAATAAAGGCGACTTCCAAGAAGCCTATCGAAAGTTGGAGCATTATCACCAGCATCTGATTCAGGAATTAGGACAGCGCGGGATAGTGCTATAAGAACACAAAAACATGTTGCAAAGTGATGTGCCACTTGTAGCCGCTCGATTTCCCTGATGGGAAAACGGAGCGGCTTTCTCATTTTGATTAGCGGAGAGAGTGGAATGGTTCTTTTGTTTTCGTTGTGGATAAGAGACCTCCCGTTTCGGATGCAGGAGGTCTTTTTTGCAGGGGGATGAACTCGATGCGCTCCGCTTGGTACATGTTGTTTTTAAAGCCATAGGTGATGTGGATCTCTCCGATGGAACCGCCTAAAAAGACGATTTGTGCTTGGGCGATGGCGGTGAGCTTGTTGTTGATGATCTCGAAGTGCAGGTGCGCGCTGAGGATGACCTCCTTTAAGATGTGCTCGGGGTCGTACTTGTATTGAGCAACGTCGACCACTGTGGTTTTGCCGTTGATGGTGATGGTGGCTTGCTGTTTGGTTAGTTTGGTATGCACGTTTTTGAGAAGGATTGCCATGGGGTTGTCGACAAGGAATTCGGGGTAGTGTCCACCACCATGAAAAACGTGCGCTTCTTGTTGGATGAGTCCGGTGCCATGGCCGGTGGTGAGTAGGATAATGATATCTTTTTGCTGATCTTGATTGATGTCTTGGAACAGCATCTGCGGGCCGAAGGCAGGGTTGTCCGAATTTTTCCAGTCTGGTCTTTGTTGGATGATGCCGTCAGTATAGAGCGTGAAGTCTCTGTAGTTGTCGCCTTGATGATGAGCGAATAAAGCAGCGTTCGCTTCGGGTTGAGTGGCGAGAAGAATGTTCAAGAATGCGAAGAGCAGGGGGGGCCAGGTGAAATGGTGTATCATGAGAAGCCTCTTTTCGGTAGTGTTGTCTTGCTTTATTATGGGGAGAAGGAATTATTTTACTCTTGTGGGCGGAACGGTACCTTTAGGAATTGGATTGCAGGCGGCAGCACACCGTCTGCTTTTTGCTAGAGTTGATGGGAAGCGGGTGGAGTATGAAACGTATAGTGGGGATAATCGCATTGCTGATGATCGGATTGACAGGGTGCTCTTATCAAACGCTGGACGAAGCGATCCAGAGCGATTGGGATACGCCGATTTCGGTTTTGATGAGAGAGGATATGAAAAACGGCGTCATTTTTTTGGATCATGATCAGTATGTCTTCAACACGTTTGAAGAAGAGGATGGAAAGTACCGCTATTCGACGGACGGGGAAGACGGCTGGTCGTTTACCGGCGGTCAGATACCGATGCTCGTCCGAACGATTTATAAAGAAGGCACCGGCCCCATTGTTTGGGGAGCGCTGAAAACAAACACCAAGCTCAAAGAGATTGAGCTGACGTTTGTTGGGCGAGAGCAAGAAGACGTCAAACACTCCATGACTCTGCCGCTCGTCAACAATGCGTTTATCGGGTATCCGCCTGCCACGCTATATTCATCGGAGACGGATGCGGCGCTCCGGTTGGAAGTGCAGACGGTCGTGTATGATGAACATGGCACTGTTGTGATGAAACGACAGGACAGGTGAGGTTAGGTGTGATTTTGAAAGATCGAACCATATCCGAAGGTGATAATCTCTTAGTAGAGCGATTTTGGACAGAGGTGTTCGACTGATCAACCCAAGATAATTAGCCATGAGAGGACTCGATCTACAACAATTGCAGAATCAAGCGTTAACTGAGAAACTCCTCACGAATTGTGAGGTTTTTTTTATTGGACAACAGCCTCAAGAATCGGTAATATTTATATATAAAAAATATTTAAATATTTATTTATGGGGTGTCTTTGATGCTGATCTCCATTACCCGATTGCACGTAAGAGGCCTGTGGGCGATGCCATTTTTCGCGATGCACGTTATTCGATCTGTCTCCCAATCCAGGCAGGCCAAAGGATTGCTGCACTTTTCTACGAATCGGGAAGGGCTTTATACGTATTGGACTTTAACTGCATGGGAAAGCGAAAGTGATATGAAGGAATTTCGGAACAAAGGAAATCACTTAAAAGCTATGCAGAAGGCGCGCGGCATTGCGGATGAGCTTCAGTACCATCGCTATGAAGGAGATACCGTCCCGAGTTGGGATGATGCGATGCGAGCGCTTCATGAGAAGTATGGGAGAGAATGAACGGAATTGTAAGTTAATAGGAGGAATCGGATTGTGAAAGAGAGACTAAAACCATTACATCATATTAATAGAATGGATTTATTTGTCACATAGGGAGGATATTGTCACAAAATATCGAAATTAGGTTTGATATTTGAGAGGAGGCATATTTGCCTAATGAAAAAGTTTTTATCAGCACTGATTGTGACCGGCATGCTCGCGGGAAGCATGGCATCGGTGGCATCTGCAGAAGTTCAGCCGATGTACACGCAGGGGAAGAACAGCAAAGTCAACGTCTACGTGAATGGAGCAACCTTGAAGGTTGACCAGCCCGCGATCGTGAAAAACGACCGCACGCTGGTGCCGCTGCGCGCGATTTTCGAGGCGTTGGGCGCGGAGATTCTGTGGGATGAGAAGACTCAGACGGTCACGGCAACGCGCGAGGACACCGTCATCAAACTTCAATTGAAATCCAAAAATGCTGTTGTGAACGGCAAAACGGTAACGCTTGACGTTCCGGCTGAGTCGATCAACTACCGCACGATGGTGCCGGTTCGCTTTGTCAGTGAAGCGCTTGACGCACACGTGGGCTGGGATGAAGGAACCGTTTCCGTTTTTGTCTCTCAGTATCCGGCTCCGTCGCTCGTGAAATTGGGCGAGTATGTGTATTTGATCAAAGAGAACTTAACTGCACTGAGTGAAGTAGCGGTAGAGTCGGATACGATCGTTAATAACTATATCAACAACAAGATCAGCCTTGAGCAGTTCCGTAGTCAACATAAAGCGAATTTGAAGGAAATGGCCGCCCTTACGGCCGAAATCAAAGCTGTCAAGGTTCCGGAAGATCAACTGGCGCAGCGATACGCGAACAAGACCATTATGCTGTTTGAAAACTTGTACAGCGTCTGTGAACTGCGCGGAATCGTCCTGGGCGAAACAACAGGCATGACTCGATTACAAGAACTGGCCGATGACAGCAAGCAATTGATGCTCGGTCAAGCCGCATATGAAAATGAGTTCGCTTTCTTCGCCGAGTTCGCAGAGTAGAGCAATCAGAAAGTAGCATCAAGATAGCAGGGCAAAACCTAGTAATCTTTCATTATTGTGAAAAGCTATATTTTGTAACCACTATATCTTACAACACACCCGATAAATCCTCGTGATTTATTGGGTGTTTGCGTTTGAGGTACTACCTTTTCATATAACCATTAAAACTATGTAATGTAGGTTACATTAATCATATACCAATAAAAGTGAAATACAGTCATAGATTGGAAGGAGTTAGATAGAGACTAATACGGAGAGAGGGATTCACATGAACAAAAGCAATAAGAGATTTCGCACTTTGAGTGTTTTGACGCTGGCTGCTGTACTGGCGATGGGAAATGCTCTGATTTTGCCGCAACTTCCGACCAAGGTGGAAGCGGCAGAAGTAACGCTTTTGAAGAATGGAAGTTTTGAACAATACACCGGCACGAATGGGGTGGCGAATGAATGGACGCTGGTCGCGCCGGATGCCCAATCCACCGCTTTGAGTGTCGTTACGTCTCCGGTGGAGGAAGGGACGAAAGCACAGAAGTTTTCGGCGAGCGGCTTGGCAAACGGCCATTACGCCGACCTTAACCAGACGATCACCAATGTGGCTACGAATACGCACTATCTGGTCGAAGGACGGTTTTATGTCGAGAGCTTGAACAATGCGCAGGTGGAGCTGTATATCGATTATTTTGATGCGACCGGCACAATCGTCGGCTCGGCGAAGACGGTGCAAAAAGACGGTCACCGACGGCTATGTGAAACTGGAAAACACACGGATCACTCCGCCGGGCACCGCTTCGATGCGGGTCTACGTGCTGCTACGCGCCACCGGGGACAACGGCTCCGGCACGTTCTATGTCGATCATATGCGTGCTGTGCAAGTGGCGCCGGTGCTTGATAATCCGGGCTTTGAACGCTATACGGGCACGATTGAAGGCATCGCGGACGGCTGGAGCACGTGGCAGGACCCGACGGCCGTCTCTGAATTCAGCGTCGTCAACGCACCCGTTGCTGAAGGGAGCCGGGCGCAGCGTGTCAGCGGAAGCAACCTGCCTTCTTACGGGGCAGTCGACGTTTATCAGGCCTATGATGTTCTCGCAAATGTTTCGTACACGGTGACCGGGAAGTTTCTGATCGAAGAACTAGACAACGCGAAAGTTCAACTCTACGTCGATTACTACGATATAAACGGCGACTCGATCAAAGTCTCGGCGGTTGACTACTGGCAGACGACAGACGGTTATATCGAGCTGAAGCACGAAGGGTTCACGCCGTCGAACACCGCTTACATGCGCGTCTACGCCGTGCTGCGCGGGATCACTGAAGGCTCGTCGGGCAGCTTTTATATCGATGACATGCACGTGGAGCGCACGTCAAATGATCTGATTCCGAAGATGATATCGAACAAGCTCCCGAGCGGTGTGGTGCTTCCGACGACGGAGCAGCTGTGGTATGAAGGCTACAAGGCGTTTGATGAGGACCCCGCGACCGCATGGAAGTCTCAGAACAATAGCGGGAACATGCTTGAATACAACTTCGAGACGGGGGCCGTCGTCACCAGTTATTCGGTGCGGGCGGTATCTGCGGAGAGCGCTCCGAAATACTGGAGCTTCCAAGCGTATGGTCCGAACGGCTGGTACAACTTGCATCAGGGATCGGCGACCGACTGGCAGCCGGGCATGGTCAAGACGTTTTCGTTCGACAACCGCTCGGCGAATAAGAACTATCGCCTCTATGTCAGCCAAGCAAACGGCGGCGCGTATTACGAGATCGCGGAAGTGGAAATGAAAGGTTACTACGCCAAGCCGGAAAAACCGTGGGGCGTGAATCTGGCCAAAGTAGGAGACGGCTACGTCATCTTGAACTGGAAGCCGATCAACGGCGTGCAAGGCTACAATATCTATCAAGGCACGGAGAAGATCAACAACGCTCCGATTACTTCGACCACGTATACGATCGGCGGTTTGACCAACCTGACCACCTACCCGTACCAGATCAGCGCGGTCAATCTGGCAGGCGAGTCGGTGAAAAGCGACATTGTGCAAGCCGTTCCTTATGCCGAAAGCGCAATTCCGGCGATGACCTCAAACACGACTCCTTACGGCTCGCTCAAATTCAGCCATTTTACGCCGGGTCACGATGGTTTCCATGCATTTGACCGCGATCCGGGCACGTATTGGGAAACTACGGTCGATGCTTCGAACAAAGCGCAGTCGGTCGAGTACACCTTCCCGCAGCAGTATTTGATCAAAGGGGTGACGATCACACCAGTCATGTCTTCTTCGGGCCCTCGCGTCATTTACTTTGCCCGCAACGGTCCGAGCGGAATGGGCACTTTTCATAACTTGACCATCACCGATTGGCAGGCAGGTGTGCCGAAAACGATCATCTTCCCGGTCGCTCAGACTGCGGAAACATACAGAATCGTGATGTACCCGCAACTGAACGACTTGTCGATGAAGATTTCCGAACTGGAGTTTATTGGCCAGCCGAAATAATAATTTGCAATCTAAAAACCCTTTGCTCTCGGCAAGCGAGCAAAGGGTTTTTACGTTTATTGGGATAAAAATTGATAGCCGGGTATGGTGGAACTGCTGGAGTAGTAGACAAGGTTGGGGTATACCCAAAATGAAGTTACGTTTGAATAAGAGGCGTAGAGCTTATAAATTCCGCCTTCTGTGACGTAGCTCCCGATTGCCCCGCCGAAGTGCGGATAGCCGGACGCGACCACTCTTTCTCCACAAGCGCACTTATACCAACCACCAGAAAAAATACGCGCTTTATTTTGATAGTTATCTGCATTTGCAAATCCCTGCGAAATCATCCGATGTGTTCCATAGATAGGGCAAGCACCGATTGCCAAAACGATTACCCCCATTCTTCTTTTTGCTTACATGCTTACTGTATATGTAGGCTATGGGGGATTTGTTACCGATCATTTTGTTTTATGGTAATGGTGGAATGGGCTTCTTGCTGCATGACGCCAGTACCGTGACCGAGCGTGAGCAGGATGAGGATGTCTTGCATTTGATCATGGTAGATGTTTTACTTTGTTTATTATACTTTTACTCCTGAAAGGCTGGGGAACAGATGAATTTGGATCGGGTACGGAAGCAGATGGATTTTCTTGTGGAGATCGACAAGTTGAAAAGTATCTATAGAAGAGCGGTTTTGATGAACCGTTCGCGAAATGAAAATGATGCGGAGCACTCATGGCATTTGGCGGTGATGGCGATGGTGTTGCTGGAACATGCAAATGAGTCGGTTGATGTGCTGCGCGTGCTGAAGATGCTGCTCGTGCATGACATTGTGGAGATCGACGCCGGTGATGTGTCGGCGTACGATCTGGCGGGGCAGGCAGGTAAACAGGAGCGGGAACTGGCGGCGGCGAAGCGGATTTTTGGACTTTTGCCGGAAGAGCAGCGGGAGGAACTTTTCGAGCTGTGGGTGGAGTTTGAGGAGCGCAAGTCGGCAGAGGCGCAATTTGCGGCTGCGCTGGATCGCTTGGCCCCGCTGCTGCATAACTACCAGACGGAAGGCCAGACCTGGAAGGAGCACGGTATCACGCTCGACATGGTCTTGGCGCGAAACAGCCAGATCGGGCAAGGCTCAGAGAGGCTGTGGGCATTTGCGCAGGAGATCATTCGTGAGTCGGTGGAAAAAGGGTATTTGCCAGAGAAGTAAATAGTGGGAAGTTCGAGCAGGCGGAAAAAGTCCGTCTGCTTTTTGTTATCGTTGGATTTTGGATATGACCCAGTGGGATTAGTGTCATTGATGGTCTCTGGCGGGGGACTGCACAAGAAACTTAAAATACTGTAAATTGTCAGACATCTTGATTCTGGTGACGGAGTTGTTTATCCTAGACCCACAGAGCAGTTCTAAAGCCAAAGGAGGCGTTTGGAATGGAACGGGATCTTAAGGATTTTAGCACCGAGGAATTGACGCGGGAGATCAAGCGGCGGAAGTTCGAGGAGATGAGATCACGCAGCCGACAGAGGGACCCGGAAAGTTTGCGGCGATTTTTTGCAACATTCGGATCGGTAAATGCGGCACCAGGTATCGACACGCAACAACTCTGCCGAGAGTTAAGGGGGAAGGCGTAAACGATGCCACTACATCCTGCTGATTTTGGAAAAGATGTCATTCCAGTTTTGGAGGGTGACATCTTTTTCCTTGATACGAATGTGATTGTCGCTGTACTTTTTCATATTGACCTCTTCCATAACCCCGCAACACTCTTCGTTCATTACCTCATGTTTCGGTCAGTTACCCTCATCACTTCCCATACGGTTATTACAGAAGCCATGCATATTTTAGCGAAGAACTTTTATTCTCAAGATCAACTCCTGTTAAAGGGAGGGAGGCTCTCCACGCATCGGGCGAATTGGAATAAGGTGATCAAAACAGAGCCTGAGGAGCTCGCCAAATACAATCAAATCGCCTGTGAAAAGCTCGCTGACCTTTTGAAAGAAGTTGAAGTCGTGTCTGGAGACGATCTGGACTTTGTTGATGCGATGGAGCGATGCGTATCCATTCCTTTGGGGTCCGCCGACGCATTTATTGCAACAACAGCCTGCAATTTGATGCAGGAGGGAGTGACCAGAATTGTCAGCCTGGACCGGGATATGGAGAATGTGCCGGAGTTGGAGGTCTACTCGACGGAGGTGCAAAACGCCTTTTTTGAAGCGGACAGGCTCATTGAGATGCTGGGGCAGGATTTTGAAAGATTTCTGATGGATGCGATTGGCCGGGAGCGGTTTACGGAGAAATATCGGTCGGGAAATGGAGTGCAGAGCATTCCGTGATTGATGAAATTAAACTGATCGGCGTAAGGTGTTTTACTTTTTATTTATCTTGCATACCACCGGCTGATCTTGTCGCTGGGGCTGGTCTTGACGTTTGCTTTAAGAGATTCGCACCAGCATGGAAGGGTCGTTCCAGGATCTGCATAGGCTGATTCAGGAACTGAAGGAGATCACAAAGCGTTCCGTATAACGGGGAAGGCTGTTGAAGAGATTCGGCAGTCTTTTTTGTAACAAGGAGCGGGCTGAAACGTCTACTTGCTGATCGGTTAGGAGGTGTTTCGTTGTGAAGAGAAAACTCGGACTTGTCTTTATCATGCTGCTTTTGATGGTCGGAACGTGGGGGGCGTGGCAGTGGGCGGAAGGGAAGACCGGACTGCAGACACCGCCGCAGGGGTCGGCGCCCGATCTGACGCCGAAGCCGGAGCAAGGACCTGAACAAGAGCCAGAGCAAGAACAGGTGCAGCCTGTCCCTGAAGAGCAGGAATTTGCGGTGCGGGGCGTGATTGAAGGGTTTTACGGCGAGCCGTGGACGCATTCGCAGCGCTTGGATCTGCTGGCGTTTATGGGGCGGCAGCATTTTAATACGTACGTCTATGCGCCAAAAGATGACCCGTATCAGCGGCGGCAATGGGGCGATCTCTATCCGCCGGGCCTCGGCGGGCAGATGCGGTCGCTTGCCGAGACTGCGAAGCGGAACGGAATTGATTTTGTCTATTCGATCTCGCCGGGCATCCCGATGCCGCTGCCAACGGAACAGGCGACCCCGGAGTGGGTGACGAACTCGATCACGATCACTTCGCAGGGCGATCAGCAGCGCCTGCTGGCCAAGATTGATCAGTTGCGCGGATATGGCGTGCATGATTTTCTGCTGTCGTTTGATGATGTGCAGGAGATCGTGAAGCCGGAAGATCAGGCGGTGTATGGAAACGACTACGCCACCGCGCATGTGGATCTCGCCAATGAAGTGTATCGGATGGAAAAGGAAAAAGATCCGGATTTTCAGCTCTGGTTTGCCCCGACCGACTATTACGGGCTGGGCGACTCCGGCTACTGGCGGGCGATCCGAAGCGGGCTCGACCCGGCGATTCCGGTGATCTGGACGGGGGAGTGGGTGCTGAATCAGGCGGTCACTTCGCAGCAGGCCGATCGGGTAGCCGAACTGCTCGGTCGCAAGCCGATGCTCTGGGACAACTTTCCGGTCAACGATTATACGTACGCGATCAACAAGCGCCCGCAGCTGATCATGGGGCCGCTCGAGAACCGCTCGGCCGACCTTGGGGAGCATTTATCCGGCTATCTCACCAATCCGCAGATCCAGCCGGAAGCGTCAAAAGTTGCCCTGGCAACGATCGGCGATTATCTCCACGATCCGCACGGGTATGACGCCCAAGCTGCATGGAAAGCGGCGATGCAGGCTCCGGACGGGGTGCAGGATGCGGAGGCGTTGCTGCTGTTTTGCAAGTACGCGGCGGAGAGCAAACTTCGCCCGGCTGGCAACCCGGATTTTGCAACGCTGGCGGCGAACTATTGGCAGAATCGCGACCCGGCCGCGCTGCGGCAGGAGTTCCAGGCACTGGCCGGTTTGCCGGAGCGCTTGCGCCGCAGCACGAACAATCCGGCACTGCTCGCGGAGATCGACCCATGGCTGACCAAGCTCGGGCGGGAGGGTCAAGCCGGCCTGCTTGCGCTTGATTACTTGCAAGACCCTGCTGACACAGGCGAGCCATTCCGCGCACTGCTTGGGCAGATCGAAGCGAACAACTTGAAGATCGGCGAGGAGATCGTTGAATTCCTGCAACAAGCGGCCCAACAATAAAGCGGCAGAGCGCATAGGCTGTAAAAAAAAGGATTACCAGCTCTTACAGCGAATAGAATCGGGATGTAAGGAAAACAGACAGGTGGTGGCATTATGAAAGCTCTCATTTTACTCTTTGACGGCTATGCGGAATTTGAAGTGAATCTGGTCGGGCTGTTTTTCAACGGAGACGGCAATGAAGTGGTGATGACGGCAGACCGCGACGAGGTGGACTATGTGACCGGTGGCGCTAACTTTCGCACCGTGCCGCATGTGAAACTGTCGGAAGTCAATCCGGCCGAATACGACGTGCTGGCGATTCCGGGCGGCAGTCTGACACATCTGCTCGACCATGAGCCGGTGCTGAACCTGATCCGCGCTTTCCATCGTGAAGGGAAAGTCATCGGCGCGATCTGCGCAGGCCCGGCGCTGCTCGGAGCGGCAGGGGTGCTGGGGGATCACAGCTACACGACCTCCTATTCGCCGGAGAACCATGAGGTTGCACATCTCTTTAACTGGGAGACATGCACCGGTCGAGCGGTCACCGTGGACGGCAACCTCGTGACGGCGAAAGGCAACGGATACGTGGAATTTGCCGTGGCGCTGGCTGAGCGGGTCAACATGTTCGATTCGCCGGAAGAGAAGGAAGGAACGCTCGACTACTTCAAGAACCGCCTGCCGGATGAACCGCAAGTCCTCTCCTAAAAGAGGGCTTTTTCTTTTTGAACCAGAGGACTATTTTTTGCATATTCTGCGAGCAAGTCTAAAATGTGAGGTTCATTACTTTCAAAAGGGAACCTGCAGTATAGACTAAAGCATTATGGGGAAAAGAAAGGGCGTGATGACGACATGGATCATGTGATGTCCAAAGTCCAGGAGATCCAGCCTGTCGAAGTGGCGGAGCGGCTTATGAAGAAGGAAATGGTCAAGATCATCGATGTGCGCACCGATCATGAAATCGAAGAGGGGAAGATCCCGGAAGCGGTGCACATTCCCATGTTCGAAGTCATCGACCGTTATCTGGAGTGGGATCGCAGCGAAGAGATCATCTTTGTCTGCCGTTCGGGCAGACGCAGCCTCGCCGTCTGCCAAGTGTTGGCTTTGGAAGGCTTCCGCAATGTCAAAAACATGGTTGGCGGCATGCTCGCCTATCCTGCCGTATAGCAGTTCGCAACAGCAAAACCTCCCCTTTACGGGGAGGTTTTTTCATGTTTGCGGAGCTGTCCGCCTTCCTTTTTCCAATACTCGACGCCGCCAAACATCTCTTTGACCTGGAAGCCCAATTCGCTCAAACAGAGCCCCGCTTTGGCTGCTGCGTTGCAGGCCGGGCTCCAGCAGTAGGTGACGATCAGCCGGCTTTTGTCAAAAGCGGCTGTGCTCTCGGCGGTGATCTCCCGGTACGGCAGAGAGATTGCGCCGTCGATGTGTCCGCTCGCAAACGCTTCCCGGCTCCGGGCATCGAGCAGCAAAAAATCAGCCGCGCCGCTTTCCAGCTCCATCCGCACATCGGCGGGGTCGGTCTCAAAGGCCAGTTTGTTGGCAAAATGACGGTATGCTTCCTGATTCATGGAAAATCGCTCCTTCTCATCTGGGTTACGTTTACAGTATCATGGGAAGAAGCATCACAGTTATCGATAAGAATTGATGATTGCCATCAACCATTTTGAAGATAAAGGGGGAGTGCTGGTGATTTTGCAGTATTTGCGGACGTTTTGCATGGTGGCCAAGTCGGGCAGCTTTACGCGGGCGGCAGAAGAATTGGGCTATGCACAGTCGAGCGTCACAACCCAGATTCAAAAGCTGGAGCAGGAATACGGCGTGGTGCTTTTCGAGCGCTTCGGACGCAAAATGCGGCTGACCCACAGCGGCGAGGCGCTGCTCGGCTACGCGGCGGAGATGATCCGCCTGCATCAGGAGTCGAAAGAAATCCTTTCCGCACAAACGGGCGGGACGCTGACCGTCGGGACGATCGAATCGCTGGCCGCCTACTTCCTGCCGCCGCTGTTGCAGCAGTTCCAAGCCGGGCACCCGCAGATGAACCTGCTGTTAAAACCGGGCTTGGAGCCGTCTGTCATCCAAGGCGTGAAGGAGGGGGATTATGACTTCGGCCTGATCCTCGACGTGCCGTTTGCCGACCCGGATCTGGAGGTACAGACGGTGCAGAGAGTCGACTTGATGATCACCGCTCCACCGGGCCATCGGCTGGAAGCATGCAGGGAGGTGCGCTATGCCGATCTGGCGCAGGAAAGCTTGATTTTGACCGAGGAAGGCTGCACCTACCGCGCGATGCTCCTGCAAGGGTTAAAAGAGGCGGGTGTGCCGTACCGCCTGACCTGCGAGTTTGGCAGCTTGGAAGCGATCAAACACTGCGTGATCCAAGGCCTCGGGATCGCCCTGCACCCGCGCATGGCGGTGCAGGCGGAGATCGACTGCGGCAAGCTGATCGCCCGTCCGTTGGCCGGACATCCGCCTTTTTACGTGCAGGTGATCCGACACAAGAAAAAATGGCTGTCACAGCCGTTGCAGGACATGTTGGGAATGCTTGTCGAAAAGGGATGAAACGGTTCCGCTCCCGTTCGCGTCTGATAGTTCATAAGGAGGGGAAGTCGTGAGAAAATCATTCTTGCTGGCCATTTCATTTTTGCTGATGATGCAAGTGCTGTCTTTGGTGTCGCCAATTCCGAGCTACGCCTGTTCCTGTGTCGAACCGAAGGCGCCAAAGGAAGCGTTGGCAGACGCAACGGCCGTCTTTGCGGGCCAGGTGCAGAAGATTGAGAAGCAAACCAAGTATTACAAGGTCACTTTGGCTGTGAACACCGCTTGGAAAGGGGTCGACAGCGCGGAAACGTCTGTGTTGACGGCGATCGGCGGGGAAGCGAGCTGCGGTGTGGAGTTTAAGCAGGGTCAGGAGTATTTGATCTATACCAACCAAACGCAGGACGGACAGAATTACGCCTCCCTGTGCAGCCGGACCAAGGAGTTGACCCGGGCTGATGAAGACCTGAAGGCGCTGGGAACCGGAACGGAGCCGGGGGTAACGCCGCCTGTGCAGCAGACCGAAAAAGCGATTGTGCCTGCAGCGCAGGAAGAGCCGTCCAAACAAAATGCGCTGCTTGCCTTTTTGGAAAAAGGCGTCTGGGTTGTCCTCACGGTGTTGGTTCTGGGCGGAGCAGCGATTTGGATGATCATGAGACGAAAACGAGGGAACTAGGATGAGCACAGAGACGATTTTGCAAGCAATGCCGATTTATGAAACGGAGCGCTTCCTGCTGCGGGAGATTCGGATCAGCGACGCGGACGATTTTTATGCCAATCTGTCGGATGAAGAGACGATGCGCTATTACGGCATGGCGCCGCTGACCGAGCCGGAGAAAGCGGTGAAGATGATCGAAAGCCGCGATCTGGACCGGCAGGAAAACCGCGCGGTGCGCTGGGCGATCGCACGCAAAGAGGACGACCGGCTGATCGGCACGATCGGGTATCACCACTGGGATGTGCGGGCGTTTCGCGCCGAGGTCGGCTATGAGATCAACCGCGCTTATTGGAATCAAGGCGTGGCGACCGAAGCGCTGCGGGCGGTGCTTCGCTGCGGATTTGGCGAGATGGGGCTGAACCGCATCGAAGCGCTGGCGTCACCGGAGAATCCCAGCTCGATCCGCGTGCTGGAGAAAGTCGGCTTCCGCAAAGAAGGTATTCTGCAAGAGTACATGCACTACAACGACCGCTTCCATGATGCGGTGATGATGGCTTTGCTCAAGCGGGATGATCAGGCATAAACGCAAACAACCCCGCTTCGCAAGGGAAGCCGGGGTTGTTTTTGTTAGAAGCCGTTGCCGAGATAGTGCGTGTCCAGTACGGTCTCCTGAATCGCGCCGCCGATCTTCTGTACGCGGTAGCCTTTCGCTTCCGGGCGCGAGGAGATGACGCGGTGCAGTTCGGTGCCGATAAAATGGAACGCGGCGCCGTCGTCAGCAGCGAGGCCGTTCTGCAGCTCGCCTTCGAGGATCATGCGCTGGTAGGACGGGCGGCGTTCCGCTTCGCCGTCATAGTGCGGCGAGGCGCTGCCGGGCAGGAAGCCGAGGCACGAAAGCGGGCTCAACTTGCCAAAGTTCGAGTCGGTGATGCCTTGCTCAAACCAGCAGATCATTCCGGCGCTGAGGCCGGTCAGGATCTTGCCTTCCTCCCACGCTTTTTTGAAAATGCGGTCGAGGCCCCATTCGCGCCACAGCACGATCAGGTTGCGGGTGTTGCCGCCGCCGACATAGATGATGTCTTTGTCCAGCACATACGCTTCGAGGTCTGCAGAAGGTGGACTGTAGACGTGCAGGTGGGACGGTTCGCAGTTCAATTCCTCCATCGACTTGTAAAAGCGTTTGGTGTAGTCGGGGGAGTCGCCGCTGGCGGTCGGGACAAAGCAGACTTTTGGTTTGTCCTTGCCCGATTGTTTTAGCACGTAGCGGTCGAGCAGCAGGTTCTCCGGTTCCATCGAGAATCCGCCGCCGCCCATGGTGATCAGCTGTTTCATAGGTGGGTCGCTCCTTGCTGTTCTGATTTTTTTCATTTTAACGAGAATTGGAAGGTTTGGGAAGGAGAGATTGCGAAGATGAGCAGGATGCGGAGACTGATGCCCTTTTTGGGGATGATTTCTGATCGTGTTTGCGCTGCCCTCTATAAAGGCAGAGCGCGAGCGGTGGTATAATAGATTCAACGCAGATTGATCATTAGGAGGCTGTACATAACATGGCAATTCGCAAAATTGAACACGTTGGCATCATGGTGCGTGATCTTGAAGCATCGATCAAATTTTATACAGAAGTGATCGGCATGGAGCTGCACGGGCGGCTGCAGCATACCAACGGGGTGATTCAGCTGGCGTTCCTTGGCTTCCAAGGGGCGAAGCAGACCGAGCTGGAACTGATCCAGGGTTACAACTCCGACCTGCCGCGTGAAGGCAAAGTCCATCACCTTGCGTTAAACGTGGACAACCTTGAAGAGGAGATCGGGCGACTCGAGCAGCACGGCGTCAAGTGGATCGACCAAGAAATCACCACCCTGCCCAACGGCACGCGCTATAAATTCTTCGAAGGCCCGGACGGCGAATGGCTGGAACTGTTTGAAGTAACGAAATAGCAAAAAGCCGCTTCCGATTGGAAGCGGCTTTTTGCTGCCCTTGGTTAGCGGGCCATGAACTTGATCGCATCTGCTGCGATGTAGAGGTTGTCGCCGGTGGCATCGCCGAATTTGACGGTGCCGGTGGTGCCGGCTGCGAAGCTGTAGGTGCCGAGGCTGACCCACTTGTCGGAGTAGTTGGCCTGGTTGACCGTTTTCACGATGGAGCCGCCGTTGTAGGTGATCGTGTATTTGACGTTGGTCGAAGTCGCGTAGTTGGACGGCACAAACACTTTCACTTCATAGTTGCCCGCTTGCGGAATGTTCGGGCGGTAGACAGTGTAGTTGACTTGGGTCAGGCCGTTGCCTTTCGTCCAGCGCATCGCGTTGCCGATGCCGTAGCCGGTCACGGAACGCCAGTACTCAACCGGACCGTAGAACGTAGCCTGCGGGTTGTCGACCGTCACGACGGAGTAGTTTTTCGTCACGCCGGTGATCAGCGACATGTAGTAGTTCCAATCCCAGTTGTTGCCCGGATCGGTATGCGTGTTGCCATACCACTCGCTGTGCGCGAGGATGTAGTCGCGGGTCATCGGGATGCCGTATTTCTGGCAGATGTTGCGCACCAGCGCCGCCGAAGCGCGGTACATCGCATCGGTGTACCAACCGGTCTGGTTGGCATAGCCTTCATGTTCAAGCCCAATCCCGTTCGAGTTGGCGCTGCGGGCATGCCACGCGATGTCTTTTTCCGCGACCATCTGGGTGATCTGCCCGTCGCTGGAGCGGATGACATAGTGCGCGGAAACGCCCGCTGCCGGGTCTTTGAACCAGTTGATCGCCGACGCGTAGGAGCCTTCGGTGTCATGGATGATGACATGCTTGATCGGGTGCGAAGTCGGACGCGTCGCCACCTGGTAGTTGCCCGAATACGCCGGGTTCCAGATTGCCGGCGCGTAGTCGGCCGATTCGGTGGTGATGCCGTCGTACACGATGCCTGCATACGTGCCTTTGTCCGGCGCGATCGCACCGTTTGCTTGCAAAGCCAGCGTTTCGCCGTCTTTGTTCAGCGACGCGCCATCTTTGAGCAGACGGTACACATCGTCCGCAAACAGCACGGTCAGTTCTTGATCTTGGGAGTCAAAATAGTTGGCGACCGCTTCGTACCACTCGTTGATGTCGCCGGACAGTGGCTTCTGCAACTCTTTTTGGTACATCGCCAGCAGGTAAGCGCCGGCGCGGATGTTGCCGATCGCGTTTTTCTGAATCTCCGTTTTGGAGAGGCCGAGGCCTTTTGCCGCTTTGGCGAGGTTCTTCTGCTTGTCGTTTTCCACGACGTGCATCAAGCCGTAGCCGTTGTCTTTGGACGGCTCGCCGTTGTGGTCCTGCCAGCGGGTCAGGGAGTAGGACAGCGCCATCAGCAGTTCTTTCGGCACTTGGAACTCTTCCGCCGCTTGTGCAAACGCTGCGTCGAGGTCGGCCAGATGGTCGGCTTTGAATGTATTTTGTGCGGAGGTTGCTTCTGTCGAAACGGTCAGCGTCGTACTCAGCGCTAATGTGAGCGCGGTTGTTGCCACTACCGCTTGCCACGTCTTTTTCATTTTTGAATGCACTCCTCTGTGGTATGAGTAATATGTAATAAGTTTAAATGCTATTTTGTGGTTTGTCTATGATTAATATTTACTAGTTTTTCTCTAATGAGTTTGGAATAATTAGAAAGATGCAGAGGTATCCTCGCTTTGGATATAATGGAAAGGAGTCGAGATGGAAAAGAGGAGATAGAGATGACCGAGCATTTGTCTGCCAAAAAAGTAAGCGAATCCCGCGCGGTAAAAGCAAGTATCGTGCTGCCTCCCGACACCAACACCCACCGTACGATGTTTGGGGGCAAAGTCATGGCCTACATTGACGACATCGCCGCGATTTCGGCGATGCGCCACTGCCGCAAGCGCGTCGTGACTGCGTCGACCGACTCGGTGGACTTTTTGAACCCGATCAAAGAAGGGGACTCGATCTGTCTGGAGTCCTTTGTCACCTGGACGCACAAGACATCGATGGAAGTGTTTGTGAAAGTTGTCGCCGAAGATCTGCTGACCGGCCAGCGCGTGCTGTGCGCAACTTCGTTTCTGACCTTTGTGGCGCTCGACCCGGACAATCGTCCCGCACCGGTGCCGCATGTGATCCCGGAAACGAAAGAGGAAAAGGATCTCTACGACAGCGCCCCGCAGCGCGCCGATGCCCGCCGCGCCCGCCGTGCAGAAAGCAAGAAGCATGCCGAAATGTTCAACCCGAAGAAACCTTGGGATCGATAAAAAGTAAAAAAAGTCCGGGAGACGCCTCCCGGACTTTTTTTATTTTTCGTATACGGTTTTGCCGCCGATGACGGTGCGGATGACGTTCGTTTCCAAAATCACATCGGGGTGTTCGGTCATGATGTTGCGGTCGAGGATGGTCAGGTCGGCGAATTTGCCCGGCGTGATCGTGCCTTTGACCTCTTCTTCGCGGGTGGCGTAGGTGCCGCCGACGGTGAAGAGCTGCACCGCTTCATAGGCGGTCAAGCGCTGCTCCGGCTGGTAGCCGCTGCGGGTGATCGCCGCGTGCAGGCCAAGCAAGGGTTCGATCGGCTCGATCGGCGCATCCGATCCGCCGCCGCAGAGCAGTCCGGCGTCGAGCAGCGTCTTCCACGCGTAGGAAGTTTTATGCAGCTCTGGCGCGATGCGCTCCAGCACCCACGGGTAGTCGGAGGTGACGAAGCGCGGCTGCAGGTCGAGAGCGAGCTTGTCGCCTAACTTTTGCATCCGGGTGATCTGCTCCGGGCGCAGGACTTGCGCGTGGATCAGGCGTTGGCGGTGTCCGGCGACCGGATTTTTCTCCATCGCTTCCAGCACCATGTCGGCCGCGCCGTCGCCGATGGCGTGAACGGCGATCGGCATGCCGTACGCCGCGCCGGCCGCCGCGATGCGGTTGAGCTCTTCCTGCGGCAAGATCGCTGTGCCATAGGTGTTCTGCGCATCGCTGTACGGGAGGGTCATCAGAGCGGTGCGGCCGCCCATCGCGCCGTCGGCGAAGATTTTCAGCGCGCCGATGTTCACCCACTCGTCGCCGTCGCCGGTGGTCAGGCCGGTCGCTTTCAGCTCGTCGAGGAACGGGTAGTAGATCAGCAGGTTGCTGCGCAGGCGCAGGTCTTCTTCCACGACCAGTTCGCGATAGAGGTTCCACGTGTTGTCGAAGCCGTCGAGGTAGCGCAGGTCTTCTGTATGTACGCCGGTCAGACCGCTGGCCAAGGCATGCTTGATGCCGCGGCGCAGGGAATCTTTCAGCTCGGCGCGGCTTTTTTTCGGGATCGCGTCTTGCAGCGGGCGGGAAGCGTTTTCATAGATCATGCCGTTCAGCGCCCCGCCGGCATCGCGTCCATAGGAGCCGTCCGCCGGGTCGGAGGTGCTTGCCGTGATGCCGGTGCGTTCAAAGGCCGGCGAGTTCGCCAGGTAGGCGTGGTTGCAGACGCGGTTCAGCAACACCGGATGATTGGGCGCCGCTTCGTTCAGCTCTTGCAGCGTCGGAATCCGGCGGTCGGAAAATTGGTTTTCGTTCCAGCCGACCCCGTGTACCCATTCGCCCTGCGGAACGCGAATCACCCATTCGCGGAGCATTTTCAGCATCTCGGCGGTGCTTTTGGCTGTGGTGAAGTCGAGCGTGGAGAGTTTGATGCCGTGGTTGGAGACATGCAGGTGGTTGTCGATCAGGCCGGGCAGTACCGTCGCGCCGCCGAGGTTGATCTCCTCCACGTCCGCGCGCCCGTACTGCAGGCGTATTTCCTCCGTATCGCCGACCGCGAGGATGCGGCCGTTTTCAATCGCCAAGGCGGTCGCCTGCGGCGTTTGCGGGTCCATGGTGTAAATCGTGCCGTTGGTATAGATCGTTCTCATAACTCCAGCCCCCTTTTGTCCCCATTGTACAGGAAAAAATGAGGCATCGGTAATAGATACCGTTGACCCCTGCCAATTGAAGTTCTAAAATACTAGAAGGCAGGAGGCGAATTTAGATGAACGAATTTAACCAAAGCCCGTTTTCCGAGGCTTTTACGTTTGATACACGACTTGGCATCTATGTGCTGCGTTCCGATCTGCACTGGGGCCAATTTTCTGAAGCGGACAAGAAGCGCATCGCATCGAAATGGGTGCTGATCTGCTCGGCCTTGACCGACCGGGTGACCGACTTGGAAGTGATGATGATGGACGCCTTGGAGCGCATGTACACCGCCAAGGACGAAGAGGAAATGCATCTGCTCAACAACGAGATGATGGACTACGCGAGCATCGCCTGCGACCTGAACATCTTGGCGCGCAAGGTGTATGACGATCTGGCGAAGGCGCATTTCTAAAAGAGAGAAGGCACAAAGATGAGCAAAGGATGGGAGTTTGTACCCGATGAGCGCCTGGGCATCGCCTTGCCGCAGCTCTGGCAGGACTGGTCGCTGTACACCCGCGAGCAACAGGCCCTGATGATCGAAGAGTGGGAGCGCGTCAAAGCCCGCATTCCCGACCGCGTGCAGGAACTGGAAGCGGTGATCAACGAGAAGCAGCTCTTGGCTTCGCAGGAAGACGACTGGGACACCGTCTGCGATCTGTATGAGAAAATCTATGAGATCGCCAGCATCATCAACGACCTGAACATCTGGAAGAACGTTGAGCAGTATTTGTCCCATGGAGAAGAGAATGCGCCGGGGATTGCGGAAGAGCATACGAACCGGGAAAAATAAGCATGTGCGAAGGCAGCGTCATGAAACGCTGTCTTTTTTTACATAAATGGCGCATAATGAGGAAGAGAGAAATCGAGCGGACCCTGCTTGAGAGGAGCAAGAGACGATGACACACGATCAATTGCTGACAGTGATGCAACATACCCCGCTGCCGGAGCGCATGGGGAATTTTGAGCGCACCCGCTCGCCGCAGCAACCGGAAGAGACGGAATCCGGTCTCTTGTTTGTGGAATACTCCCACTTGAGCGAAGACGTGAAGTTTCAAGCGGTGATGCAAGGCGAGCAGGCTCAGTTCCAAGTGGTGCTGCACGGCACGGCGACCCCGGTGCGCCAGTTGACGGTCGAAGAGGCGGGCCACGTGCTGCGCTCCGACCTGCTGATGATGTTAGAAGACCTTGAAGACGAACTGTAAGACTGGAGGCAATCCTATTGCAACTTTTGCTGATTGACGGCAATCATATCATGTACTCGGTCCTGTACCGCTTTATCGCCAAAGCGAAAAAGCGCGGGGACTATGAGGAAGCAACCGACGAGATTGTGGAGAAGACCGCCTCGCAGTTTGCCAAGATCATCAAAAAGCTGGCACGGCGCTTTCGGCCGACCCATATGTGCGTGGTCTTTGACAATGATGCGACGAACTTCCGCCACCAACTGTCCCCGATCTATAAGGCGAACCGCCGTGAACGTCCGAAGGAAGTGCACCCGCTGAAGCAGCGCATCTACGCGCAGTTTCGCGAGGAGAACATTCCGTATCTGTTTGCTTCCAACCACGAAGGCGACGACTTGATCGGCACGCTTGCAGCCCGGGCGGAAGAGCTGCCGCGCTGCAAGAAAGTGATCCTGCTGTCGGGCGACATGGACCTGGCGCAGTTGGTTACGCCCAAGACGCAGCTGTATCTGATCAACAACGGCATTTTTACCGGCTCTTGGGTGACCGACCGCAATGTGAAGAGCCTGCTCGATGTCGGACCGGAGCAGATCCCGGCGATCAAGTCGCTGCTTGGCGACCGCACGGACAATATCAAGGGCATCTCCGGCCTGCGCCGCCCGAATGTGCTGCGCGTGATCGAGAAGTATCCGGATATTGAAGAGTTCCTGCAGGTCGAGAAGAGCAAGAACAAGACAGAAGCGTTGATCCTGCGCCATCGGGAGCATGTGGAGAACAACTTGCTTCTCGCGCGCATCATCTGCGATATGCGCTTCCATCTGCGCTGGGAGGATTTTCTGGTCAGCGCGTGGATGGACACCGGCAAGAAGCCGGACGGCACGCAGGCTGCCAGCGCGGAAGGCAGACCGCCCCGCCGCCGCAAACCGACCGCTGCTAAAACAGCTGCACAAGCCACGGCAGACGCCGCTCAGCAGGTAAACGATCCGCCTGTTACGGATGGAGCGGAGCTGCAAGCGGAAGCGTCCGGTCAAGACGCCGCACCAGCAGGCGAAGCGAAGAAACGCAAGCGCAGACGCCGCTCGCGCAAACGCAAGCCAGCGGCAGGAAACAGCGATCAAATGTAAGATCCCGGTCCTAAATGGACACGGGATTTTTTATTTCCAACCTTTACAGGGAGGATTTGATTTGCTATACGTCAAACTTAAATAGAGTAAATTCTTCCAATGTGGAGGGGAGACATGGTGGTTGAATCAATCCTGAAAATTTTTTGGAAGGATCTGGGTGCTTATTTGCAAGAAGATGAGTACCTCACGTACTCCCAACACATGCGGGAGCTGGTCGGGTATGTTGATGAATTCATCATCACCGGCGAGCGGAACGAACCGGCTTGGGAGCCGTTTTTCGACTATGGGCGGGCGTACGGACATCGGGTCGCGACTCGCGGCATGCAGTTGGAGATCATGCTGGAAATGGGCAACATGTTCCGGGAATCGATCTTGAATCATGTTTTTCATAACCATCAAGTGAAACTGAATGAACAAGACGCGTTTGGCAAAATGCTCTATATATCCGCTAAGATCAATACGTACATGAACAAAATCGTGCTGGGCTTCCATCAGGCGCAGGAGGAAAAAGTCGAGAAGTCGTATGAGGAGCGCCGTCATCAAGTGTTGGAGCGGCTGCCGTTTTCGATCGTCGTTTACGATAAGGAAGGCTGTTTGCAGTTTGCCAACTCGATCGCTTTGGAACCGAACGGGCTTACGTATGAGCAGGTGGTGGGCAAGACGCGCGCAGAGCTGAAGCAGATGTTCAACCGCTCGACGGAGCCGGAGAGCACGTGGCGCAAGGTAATGAGCGGCGAACGCGTCAGATGGCGGGCCGATGTGCCGAGCCAGACCGATGAGTTGACGCAGGTGGATAAAGAGATGATTCCGCTGTTCGACGACGACGGCAATGTGAACGGGTCGATGACGATCATTTATTCGCCGATCACGGAAAAAGAGCGTTTGTACAATCTGCATAAGCAGTTTTCATTTGTGTTGAACTCGATGAACAGCGGTCTGCTGATTTTGAATCAGGACTTTTCGCTCACCGCTTATAACAAGAAGGCGGAGGATATTTTTGGCCTCGCTGCTGAGCAGGTGCTGGGGACGTCGCTGTTGGATCTGTATCACCGCTATACGGGCAAGGATATGAGCGAATCGAAGCTGAACTCGGCGATGAAGCGGGGGCTGCCGATTCGCGATCTGGAGTATCGGATTGTGATCAATGGGCGGTCTTTGACGATTCGCATTGACGGCAATCCGATTAAGAATGCCGAAGGCCAGCCGGTTGGCTATATTTTGATTATTGATGACCAGACGGAGCTGCTGGCGATGCGCGAGGCGATGATGCGCAATGAGAAGTTTGCTCTGATCGGTCAGTTTGCTGCGGGCATCGCACATGAGATTCGCAATCCGCTGACGACGGTGTTTGGCTTCCTGCAGCTGTTTGCGTCGAAGTCGGTGCAGCCGGATAATTTTCATGATTTGACGGTGAAGCTGCTGATTCCGGAGTTGGATCGGGCGAATACGATTTTGTCCGATTTCTTGATGGTATCGCGTCCGCAGGCTCCTCAGCGGCAGTTGGTCTGCACGGAGACGTTTTTGGCGGATGTGCTGCGGTTGGTGGAGTCGGAAGCGAACCTTCGCGGCGTTGTGCTGGAGGTGGAGGCGCCGGAAGACTTGCCTTCGCTGAATCTGGATGTGCAGCAGATGAAACAGGTGTTTCTCAATCTGTGTAAGAATGCGTTTGATGTGACTCCGCCGGGCGGCAAGTTGGTGTTGCGTGTGAAGGTGTTGAACAATGTGGTGCATTTTGAGGTGATTGATGAAGGGCCGGGGATTTTGGCGGAAGATCTGTCTCATATTTTTGAGCCGTTCTATACGACGAAGGAACACGGGACTGGATTGGGATTGCCGATTTCGCATCGGATTATTGAAGGGCACGGAGGAATGCTGACAGTGAGGTCGGCGGAAGGTGTGGGGACGACGTTTGTGATAGGTATTCCGTTTGCGCAGTAGTTAGATAGAAGGCAGGAAGGCCTCCGCATGGATGCGGAGGCCTTTTTTGTGGCTGGGTGGTCGGGTCCGGGCGGGACATGCTCCGGGTTCACGTTTCATCTTCACCCTTTTATTGAGTAAGAGCGTTTTTAGAGGAAGGGTAAAGATTCAAAGATCACCACTTCCGCATATCCCGCCCTCCCCCAAGGGAGTCGGAGCTCCAAGGGGGATAGAAAGATCTAAAGATTTTAGGTCTTATGGTCTGGGGTTGGAGGCGGGCGGGAGGATTAGGTGTTGGACGGCGTGGAGGATGCCGTCTTCTTGGACGTGGCGGGTGACATGGGGGCTACGGCAAGGAGCTCGGGGCTGGAATTGCCCATGGCGATGCCGAGGCCGACGTGCTGGATCATTTCGAGGTCGTTGTTGCCGTCTCCGAAGGCGGCCGCCTCGGCGGTCGGGATGTTTAGGTGGTCGAGCAGTTTTTGGACGCCGGTGGCTTTGTTGACTCCCAGCGGGTTGAGATCCAGTGCCCAGGTACGCCAACGGTGCAGGTAGAGCTGGTCTTGGAGATGCGCGGTGTACGGCGCTTCTTCCGCCTGCGGGGCGAACAGGATGCACTGGTAGATCTCCGGCAGCTCGTCTGCATTTTTGATTGGCTGCGGTTCCATGAAGCCGATCTCACGGTCCGCTTGGGTGAAATGCGGGCAGTCGGCGATCTTTTTGGTGGAATAGATGTTTTCTCCTCCGTAAAGGAGGAGCGTATGGCCGGGCGTGGTTTGCGCCAGGCGCACCCAGTCTTGGATTTGCCGTTTGGCAAACGGCACACCGGTCACGGTGCGCCCGTTTTGGCCGATGTGGGCGCCGTTGCAGGTGACCGCCCAGTCGATGCCAAGCGTTTCACGGACGGACTTCATTTCGTATTCGGGTCGGCCGGTGGCCAGGACGGGGATGATGCCGTGTTCTTTGAGGAGGTCAATCGCCTGGCGGGCGGAGTCGGGGATCTGTTTGTTGGTCATCAGCGTGCCGTCGACGTCGAAGAAGGCGATGCGGATCATGATTGGAGCCTCTGAGTGTACCATTTGTCGGAGAACTCCTGTGCCGCAACGCGGTACTTGCGCCCGTCTTCGAGCAGGACGAGGTACGCACTTTCCAGCATGCGTCCCATTTCATCGGCTTCGACCGGACCTTCCCACTGCATCCCGTCTAACGTTTCGATTTCATATAGTTGCATACCGCCATTTAGAAAGGTCACGTGTGCGGTCGCCACTTGCATGGCACGCTCGCCGCGCGGCTGGATGTGTATTGTCGCTTGATAAGTCATCTCGGGTTCACCTCGCTGTCCATAATACCACTTCCGTTTGCGAGATGGTACCCGATATCTGCTACAATAACAGGAGTGAGAAGGAGGGACGGACATGGGGATGAATGAGCTGATGCACACCGCAGCGGCGGTGCTGGATCACGTGTATGACGGGGTGGCGGCGATCGATGACCGGGGGAAGATCGTCTATGTGAACCCGGCGAATGAACGGATTACCGGGCTGAAAAGCGAGGAACTGGTCGGACGTCAGGTGAAGGACGCGATTCCCAGTGCGCACATTTTGGACGTGCTGGTCACCGGCGAACCGGTGATCGGCGTGCGGACGAAGGTCGGGGAACGACCCGTCGTTTCGAACATCGTGCCTGTGCTGGAAGCGGGCAGGCTGCTTGGGGTGGTCTCGGTGTTTCGAGATGAGACAGAGCTGCACAACCTCGCCCGCCAACTGTCCCAAGCAAATGAAACGATCGAACAGCTCGCCCGCCTCGTCGACCCGGAAGGACGCGGCGGCATGATCACCGGGGAAAGTGAAGCGATGCAAAAGGCACTCGCCCTCGCCACGAAAGCTGCCCGCGTCTCGTCACCGGTGCTGATCCAAGGCGAGAGCGGCACCGGCAAGGAAGTGCTCGCCCGCTACATTCATGACCAGAGCCCGCGCAAGTCGCAGCCGTTTGTGCCGATCAACTGTGCGGCGATCCCCGAGCACCTGCTGGAAAGCGAACTGTTTGGTCATGAGGAAGGCGCGTTTACCGGATCGAAGAAAGGCGGCCGGCCCGGCCTGTTTGAGATCGCCGACGGCGGCACGCTGTTCCTCGATGAGGTCGGGGACATGAGCATGCATTTGCAGGCCAAGCTCCTGCGCGCCATTCAGTTTCAGGAGATTCGCCGCGTCGGCGGAACGGGAACGAAACAGGTCGACGTGCGCTTTTTGTTTGCCACCCACCACAATCTGCTCGAAAGTGTGGCCGCTGGCTCGTTTCGCGAAGACTTGTATTACCGGATGGAAGTGGTCTCGATCCACCTGCCCTCCTTGCGCGAACGCCCGGAGGACATTCCGGTGTTTGCGGTGCACGCACTGAGCAAGATCACGAAAAAGCTCGGCCTGCCCGCCCTGAAGATCGGACAGGGGGGCATGCAGGCCTTTCGCCGCTACCCATGGCCGGGCAACATTCGCGAGCTGGAAAATGTGCTGGAGCAGGCGGCAATTCTCGATGAGGACGGCGTGGTCGAGCTGAACGACCTGCCCAAGCGCTTTGGCGACCGCGCAGGCCGCCACGAGGATGAGCTGTTTAAGGAGATTCCTACGCTGGAGGAAATGGAAGAAAAGCTGCTCCGTCAGGCGCTGCGCACCTATGTCACCAAAGGAGAAGCTGCTGCCGCCCTCGGCGTCTCGCGGGCGACGTTGTATCGTAAATTAGAAAAGTATAACTTGGCAGGCGATCGTTTTTCTCATAATGAGACGTGAATGTCTCGAAATGATACATTTCTGTGCGCTCATCACTTCCCAAGCCCGTTAAATCAAGGCAAAGTAGTTGGCATGATTTTTGCAAAAACTATTGGGCAGAGACAATAAGGCTAAGGAGAGATGACTGATGCGCACAGCAGAACCATATCGCATTAAAATGGTGGAACCGATTCGTTTGATCCCGCAAGAGGAGCGCGTAGAGAAGTTGAAGGAGGCGGGTTACAACCCGTTTTTGCTGCGTTCGGAGGATGTTTATATCGATTTGCTGACCGACTCCGGCACCGGGGCGATGAGCGACGCGCAATGGGGCGCGATGATGATGGGCGACGAGTCGTATGCCGGCTCGAAAAGCTTTTATAAATTGGAAAAATCGGTCCAGGACGTGCTGGGCTACAAATATCTGATCCCGACACACCAAGGGCGCGGGGCGGAACAGGTGCTGTTCCCGCTGATCATCAAGCACTCCGGGCAATATGTGCTGGGCAACATGCACTTCGATACGACGAAGGCGCACATCGAGCTGGCCAAAGGCCGCGCGCTGAACTTTGTCATCGAAGACGCATACGATTCTTCGACGTACCATCCGTTCAAAGGCAACTTTGACCTGGAGAAGATGTCGGCGTTTATCGATGAGCAGTCGGCCGAAAACATCGCCTTTATCCTGATCACCGTCACCTGCAACTCGGCCGGGGCCAGCCGGTGTCGATGGAAAACATCCGCGGCGTGCATGAGATCGCCCGCAAGCACAACATCGCCTTGTTCTTCGATGCGGCGCGCTTTGCGGAGAACGCGTATTTTATCAAGCAGCGCGAAGAAGGCTATGCGGACAAATCGGTGCAGGAGATCGTGCGCGAAATGCTCTCCTACGCAGACGGCCTGACCATGTCGGCGAAAAAAGACGGTCTGGTCAACATGGGCGGCATGATCGCGATCAAGGAAGACGAAGAGCTGTTCAAGCAGTGCCAGTCCTATGTCGTGCCGTTTGAAGGCTTCCCGACGTACGGCGGGCTGTCCGGCCGCGACATGGAAGCGCTGGCGCAAGGCCTGCGCGAAGGCGTCGAGGAAGACTACCTCGCGCACCGCATCGGCCAGGTGGAATACCTCGGCGAAAAGCTGCGCGAGATCGGCGTGCCGATCCAGTATCCGACCGGCGGTCACGCGGTGTTTGTCGATGCGAAAGCGCTCTTGCCGCACATTCCGAATCTGCAGTTCCCGGCACAGGCGCTGGCGAACGAACTGTATCTGGAAGGCGGCATCCGCGGCGTTGAAGTCGGCTCGTTCCTGCTCGGACGCGACCCGGAAACGCGCGAAGAGTTGATCTCGCCGATGGAGTTCCTGCGTCTGACCATCCCGCGCCGCACGTACACGAACAACCACATGGACTTTATCGTTGATACGTTCAAGCGCATCATGGAGCGCAAGGACCAGATTCGCGGCGTGCGCTTCACGTATGAGCCGCAGATTCTGCGCCACTTCACGTCCCGTCTGGAGCCGGTCGAAGCGGTTGGAGCTTCTGCAAAATAGGACGACGTTTGACGAAAAGATGAAACTTTTACGCCCCCGACTCGTATGTATTACCATACGAGAAAGGGGCGTTGTTTGTAGTGTCTACTGAAAGCAAGATTTTAGCGGTATTATCTCATGTATCGTATTTCTTTTTACCGATTATCCTCCCGGTGATCGTCCTGCTGGTCAAGCAAGATGACCAGTTTGTTAAACACCATGCCAAGCAGTCGCTTGTGTTCCATGCCGCGATCATTGTCGCGACCCTGATCGCTTGGCTTTTGACCCTCGTGCTGATCGGCTTCCTGCTCTTGCCGGTGATCTGGATCGTTGGGCTGGTCTTCACGATCATCGCGATCATCCGCGCGGTTGACAGCGAGTACTACCGCTACCCGGTTGCGGGTAATTGGGTGAAGTAAAGGCAAAGCTAACTAGCATCCTGTGCGAAAAGGGGTGCTCCATCATGGAAAACAGGCAGAACACGCTGGACACGATCTGGGAAGGGCTGCAAGAGCTTCCGCGCATGGAACTCAACCAGTTGTTTGCGTCGATGGGTCTGTCCAAAACGATGTATGCCAAGCTTCCGGACGAGGATGCGCGCAAGATGTTCCTCGGTCTTGCCACCCGCTTGGACGACAGCACACTGGGCGAAGTGGTTCAGCTCGTCCGGGCGTAGCACGGGAAAGGGGGCCGTGCGGCCTCCTTTTTTGTTTGCACCGGCCAACAACTGCATAGGTCGGCAACGGCTGCTAAATACTACCTGTACTCACATTTCGATGGAGGTGCAGCGTGGTGAATCCATACGCATGCCCGAATTGCCGCAACAAGATGAGGTTTCACATCTGCGATCAGAACCCTGTGTCAGTCAAGCTGAATCCGCAAACGGGCGAACTGGTGGAGTACATCGACCAGAACGATCTGATGGCGCACCCGTACAAAGGGGAAACGCGCCTGGTCGAATGCGCCGTCTGCGGGCTGGACGGCACGGAACTCCTGTTCGTCAAAGCAGCACAGCGGATGTAAAAAAATGGCGCCTCATCAACCTTTTGGGGGATGAGGCGGTTTTTTACGCTTTTGTCAAAGAAAATTCATGCTATACTAAATTGAGCCTGAAATCATGCATTTTATCTTCTGGAATTTTGGAAAGGTGGATTCTTCCTTGCTGCGAAATCTGTTTAGTATTTTGTTCCGCCCGCAAAAGACGGTCGACCGGCTGCTCGAAGAGCGCAAATTTGGTCAATCCTGGGGCGCAACTTGGTTCCTGATCGGCATCAACCTGCTGGTGATGGTCTTGCTGGGCGTCTGGCTGACCGGTGAAATCAGCGATTTGTCGGAACTGATCGATCCGTCCGGCGAGGGCATCGTCGATGCCTCGGCAATCGCTCTGATCTGGGGCGTTGGCGGCATCATCTCGCTGATCTCGATCGTGCTGAGCTTCATTTTGTCCCGTTTCTTCTTCAAATGGCTGGTCGTGCTGGGCATCCGCATGGTGGCTTCGCGCGAATATCCGACCGACCCGGCAGAGCGTCGGGAAAAAGGGCGTCTGGTCGAACTGATCCAGCCGTACACGATGTGGATTTACGTTGTGGCTTCGCTGGTCTCCGTGTTGTTCCTGCCGCTGGTCTTTGATATGAGCTCTATTGTTGAAATGATCGAGATGGCCGAAATGGGCGGCGACCCGGGCACCGATTCGGTCATGATGTTTGTCGGCCTCTTTATCTGGGGCGGGATTGTGCAACTGATCTCGCTGGGCCTGTTCATCTACATGATCATCGTCCGCGTGTTTGCGCTGAAGAAGATCTACAACATCTCGGCTGCCAAAGCGTTTTTTGGCCCGTTTATCACGTACATGATCGTGTACGTCGTGTTCTTTATCTTGTATATTCTGTTTGTTGCCACTGTTGCGATGATCCCGGCGTTGATCGATCCGAGCATGGTATAAGGAGTTATTGAGAGTTGAACGTGCGAAGTGCGCTGTATAAAATATTGTTCCGTCCTGCTGCCACGCTGGATGACCTGCTTTTTGAAGGCGATCAGAAAAGGTCTTGGCGGGCGACGAACGTTCTGGCGATCACGGATACATTGCTTGTGCTGGTCTTTTTGGCGGGCATGGCCATCTTGTATCTGGCAGGATCGGGAATCGCGACAGTTCCGTATTCCGAGATCTTCCCGATCTCGAAAACGCTGCTGATCACGATCCTTGTGGCAAGTGTGCCGCTGTCGTTTCTATGCTCGTGGGTGTTTCACGCGCTGGCCCGCTATTGCTTCGCTTGGATTGTGCGGACAGGGCTGCGGATTTCTGCCTGGGGGCAGTATCCGCGCGACCGGCAGGAGCAGGCGGAAAAGGCGAGGCAACTGCAGTTGATCCAGCCTTACACGGCGTGGGTCAACTGGATGCCCTCCCAGCTTTCGAATCTGCTCTATGGCGTCAGCATGTTTGTCGGCGCGTTTGTGGCGATGACCGGAAATACGGCTCTGACGGTGATCTGGTCGATCGTCTCCATCGTGCTTGGGCTGATCAGCTATATGGTTCCCCTCGGAAGTTACATCTACATGATCATCGTGCGCGTCATGGCGATTCAGAAGATTTACGGGATTTCCGGAGCGCGTGCGTTCTGGGGGCCATTTCTGATCTATGTGCTGATCTATGGGGTGCTGTTTGTCAGTTTCCTGGGCATCTTAGCTTGGGAATTCATGACGGGAACCTCAACCGCATAAGAAAAAGCCACCTCGTACAAGAGGTGGCTTTTTGCGTTTACGCGAGACGCTGGCGGACGGTGGTGACGATCTTGTCCTTCAGCGGGGTGATCGCTGTCAGAAGCGCGCCCCGCTCCGCTTCATAGGCGGACTTGCGCTCGGCGTCTTTCAGGCCGGGCAGGTTCATGTCCACGGTGAGCAGCGCAGACTGTGCAGCCGACTCCAGCAGGAAAGCTGCGATGCCGAGGTCGGAAATGACGTTTTTGTTCGCCGTCTCCGCGATCGTCTCCGAGATCTGCAGCGAATCGAGGCACAGGCGGGCCAGGCGCATCGGAACTTCTGTTGCATGGATCGACGCATCGGCCAGCGCCTGCGAACGGGACGCCTTTTGCTCGTCGGTGTCTTTCGGCAATTTTAAAGCAGCCATGTAGCGGTCAAACGATGCCATGTCTTCTTCGAGCAGTTGCTCAAATTGCGCGATCGCATCGGCCATCTTGCCGGCTGCTGCCGTCATCTCCGCTTCGACGTCGGCGAACTTCGCGCCTTGGGTCAGGTTGCCGACCATCGAGGTCATCGAAGCGCCAAGCGCTGCGACCAGCGCCGCGACCGAACCGCCGCCCGGTGTCGGGGAGTTGGACGCTGCCTGGGTCAGGAAAGAGCGGATCGTTGCATCAAACGTTGCCATTGAGATTGACCTCCTTGGTGCTCAGGTTTTGCAAAAGCATCGCCTGCATCAGGTTGGCGAACAGGAGCGCGGTGGTGACCGATCCCACGCCGCCCGGCGTCGGGGACATGCCGGCGACATGATCCATCACGTCAGGCGCCACATCGCCGGTGATGCCGCCGTCTTCCGTCTCGTTGATGCCGGCGTCGATGATCAAGAGATCCTTGTGCACCATCTCTGGCGTGACCAGGTTCTTCCGCCCGACCGCAACAAAGGCGATGTCCGCCTTGCGCAGGTGTGCGCCGATGTCCGGGGTGCGGGAGTGGCAGACGGTGACCGTCGCGTTTTCGCGCAGGAGCAAGTGGATCAGCGGCAAGCCAACCGTTTCGCCGCGGCCGACCAGCACGACATTTTTGCCGGCGAGGGAATGGCCGTAGTGCTTGAGCAGCCCAATGCATGCTTGCGGCGTGGCCGGGTATAGGCCCGGCGTGCCAGCTACGGTCGCCAAGAGATTGTGCGGATGCAGGCCGTCCACGTCTTTGTATTGCGCGATCGCCGAGGTCGCTTTTTTCGTGTCGATGTGTTTGGGCAGGGGCAATTCCAGCATGATGCCGTGCACCGCCGGGTCGTCGTTCAGCTGCTGAATGTTGCGCAAGAGTTCATCTTCGGTCACTTCGGTCGGGAAAGTGTGCAGCTCGTAGTCGATGCCGAGCTTCTCCGCCGCCTTGCCTTTCGCCTGTGCATAGTGATAGGAAGCCGGGTCGCCTTCGACCAGCAGCACCGCCATCTTCGGCGTGTGGCCTTTCGCTTTCCATGCTTCTGCCTTTTCTGTCACTTCTGCCCGGATAGCGTCTGCCACCGGCTTGCCTTTGAATGCTTGTGCCATCGTATCGATCCTCCTGAAATAGCGAACGATTTATTGTGTGGTACTAGGCAATGTTCGATATTTGCTGTTGTACCCGATTATACACGTCCAATTTCTGCTTGTCGACCCTGCTAAAAACGAAAAACGACCTCTGTTTGGTTTAGTTTTTCCAAGTGAGGTCGTTTTTTGCCGTGCTACACGTTTTTTGCCTTGCCTTTGACATACGTGTCGGAGAACAGGAACAGCCAGGCGAGGATGAACAGCCCCGGAATCAGCACCAGATAGCCGAGCCCAAGCGTCCAGAACAGGTACTTCGCCATCGTGGGATTGACGAACGCTTCTTCAATGTTCAAGAGCGGATAGAGCAGATAGGGCATGTGCGAATAGCCGTACGCCGCCACCGCCGCCGCATATTGCCCGATCACGAGCAGGAAGGTCAGCCCCGGCCATTTGCCGCGCTGCAGGAACATGTAGGCGTTGACGAACAGGAAGCCGGAGAGCAGCAGCAGCCACGAATATTCGGTCGACATCGCCAAAAAGTGCTCCGGGCGGTGATTGGCGAGCGGGAGCAAGATAAACGCCCCCGCTCCCAAGGCAGGCAGTCCGGTGTTCAGGGCAGCGAGGCGAAATTTTTCCCGGGCGACAGGCGAACCAGCGCGGGAGGCGTAAAAGTGCAGGAACACGGCCGACACGAACAGAACGCTGAGCAGCGCGAACAGCACAAACGTCCACTGCAGCGGGCTTTTCAGCACTTCGCCAAACAAGAGCACCAGCTTCCCGTCCTGTTCGACGACAAATCCGCCTTCCGAAACGGGGATGATGCTGACCAGCACCAGCGGCAGCAACAGCCCCGTCACCGCCTGCAAAAAGACGGCGAGCGGACTGCGCACTTTCGCGTAGTGGAAGTAGGCGAAAAAGGTGCCTTTCAGGATCAGCAGGAGCAAAGCGATCGTCCCCGGCAAGAGCAGCACCGTCCCGTACACATAGGCGCTCTTAGGGAAAAAGCCGACCAGCCCAACCACAAAGGCGATCAGGAACACGTTGGTCACTTCCCAAAACGGGGAGAGGTACTTTTCGATCACCTCTTCCACTTCGCGCGGCCACTTCCGCACCCGCGCCCAGAAGAGCAGGAACCCGGCGCCAAATTCCACCGAGGCCAGGATGATATAGGAGAACAAAAACAGCCAGAGCAGCGAAATCGCCAGTTCAGGAGTTGTCATCGCCGCATCCCTCCTCCGCTGTGGATCTCCCGGTACTGCGGATCTTGCTCAACCGGGCGTTTCTTAAAGAAGGAGATCATCACAAACGCCGTCGCCAGCGCGATCAGGAGATAAATCAGCACAAAGAGGAAAAAATACTCGCGTATCCCGGTCATCGAAGTGACCGCGTCTTCCATCTTCATCACGCCGTAGATGATCCAAGGCTTGCGTCCGATCTCGGTGAAGATCCAGCCGCACTCCATCCCGACGATGCCGACCGGTCCGAGCAGCACGGCGAGCCGGAGCATCCAGTTCGAGAAGGTGTATTTTTTCTTCCGCCAGCGCCCCCAGAGGAACAGTGCGGAGAGGGTGATGCCAAACACCCCGGCGGCCACCATCACTTGGAACATATAATGGATCTCCACCGGCGGCTGCACCTCTTTCGGGAAGGCATTCAGCCCCCGCACTTCCGCGTTGAAATCGCCGAAGGAGAGGAAAGACAGCATTTTCGGCAGCTCGATCTTATAATGAATCTCCTGCGTTTCTTTATCGACCAGCCCGCCGACGAGCAGCGGAGCCCCTTTTGTCGTTTCAAAAAGCGCTTCGGCAGCCGCCAGTTTCTCCGGGTTGTATGCGGCCATGTATTTCGCCGACACATCGCCGGCCACTGCGGTCAAAATCCCGGTGACGAGGGCAAAGCTCATCGTCAAGGTCAATGCTTTCTTGAAGTAGGAGATGCGCTTTTTGCGGAACAGAATGAAAAAGGCGGTCAAGGCGACAAGCGCGCAGGCGGTGGTGAAGTAGGACGAGGAGAGCACGTGAAACACTTTGCTGGGCGTCGCCGGATTCAAGATCGCAGCCAGCGGGTCGATGTCGACCAGTTGTCCATCCACGATGCGAAAGCCGGCCGGCGCGTTCATAAAAGCATTGACGGTGGTGATCAAGGCGGCCGACATCGACGAGCCGATGATCACGGGGAGGGAAAACAGCCAGTGCAGATAGGGGTTCTTAAAGCGGCCCCACGTATAGAGATAAATCCCGAGAAAAATCGCTTCCAGGAAAAACGCAAACGCTTCCATCATAAAAGGCAGGGAGATCAATTCTCCGGCCAGCTCCATAAATCTTGGCCATAACAAGTTCAACTGAAACCCGATCGTGGTGCCGGTGACCACGCCGACGGCGACGAGGATGACGAAGCCTTTCGACCAGCGTCTGGCCAGCAGGATGTATTCCGGATCTTTCTTGCGAATCCCGATCAATTCGGCCAAGGAGATCAAGACCGGAATGCCGACGCCAAGGGTGGCGAAAAAGATATGAAACCCGAGTGTAGTGCCTGTCAAAATGCGGCTGAACAGCAGATCGATCATCAAAAGCCACACCCTTTCTCTCTCTCTTTTTGAAGCGGAAGAAGCCTATCTGCTATTAGCATACGCCTGCCGCAGGGGTCAAAAAACGCGCTTTGGCGCGACGGAATGAACAGTTTGTGAAATAAATCACAATTGGAAAGCAGGACGAATTGGCGAGTCCATCGAAGTATATGAGTGTCCTTTTAAAAATAGAGGAGGTTCTCAATCCTATGAGCAAAAAAGATCGCAATCAGCAAAAACGCGATTTGAAAGCGCAACGTCGCGAGCGCGAGTTGAAAAAGAAAAAACGCCTGCCGATCATCTTCGGCGCAGTTGTTGCCGCGATCATCGTGCTGATCGGCGCGGTCGTGCTGTCCAACATGTACGACGAGAACCGTCAGCAGCAGGCAGCCCTGTATCAAAATGAGATCTCGACCGGCGAGATGGAGAAGAAGATCGCCAACAAAGAAGACTTCTTCGCCTACTTCTACCAGCCGAACTGCGAGCATTGCAAAGTGGTGTCGCCGATGCTGATGCCCTTGGCCGATGAGCTGAATGAGCCGTTGTTCCCGGTCAACATTTACAACAAGAGCGACGTGTGGACCGAATACACCGTGGCTGGCACCCCGACGTTGATCCACTTCCAGGACGGCAAGGAGGCTGGACGGATTGTCGGCGAACAACCGAAAGCAACCTTCGAAGAGTTCCTCAAGAAGTAATATCGTCAAGTGGCTGATCCTGGCCTTGCAGCTCGTTCTGGCCGGGATCTTCCTCTGGTCGGCGGTGTCGAAGTTTATGGACATCTTCACCTTTGGCGAGATCTTGCGCTCGTACAAGCTGCTGCCTGATGTGCTGATCAAGCCGTTGGCGATCCTGCTGCCGATCGCCGAGTTTTTCGTCGGCGTCGGCCTGCTGATCCGTCCGGTCGTCAACTATGCGGCGTGGGGCGTGATCGTGCTGTCGCTGACATTTGCGGTCGGACTCTTGTTTAACTACGGCGAAGTGCTGCCCTACGGGTGCGGCTGCTTTGGGCCGGAAGATGCGGCGGCGGTCGGCATCTGGGATGTTGGCAAAGACGTGCTGTTTATCGCTCTGGCGGCGCTCCTGTTGATTTTGAACCGCAAAAAAGCCCTTGCTTAAATGCAAGGGCTTTTTATATGATCAGAAGATTTTTTTGCGGTCGCGCTCTTCTTTGAGGATTTCAACCGCCTCGCGGAAACGCAGGGAATGGATCACTTCGCGTTCACGCAGGTAGGCGAGGCCGTCTTTGAGATCGGGGTCGTCGGTGAGGTCGATCAGCCATTGGTACGTGGCGCGCGCTTTTTCTTCTGCTGCAATGTCTTCGTAGAGGTCGGCGATCGGATCGCCTTTCGCCTGGATGTGACGCGTGGAGAACGGGACGCCGGCTGCGTTGACATAGAACAGGGCACGGTCATGATCGGCGTAGTAGGGATCGAGCCCGTTTTCCTTGATCTGTTCCGGGGTGGCGTCTTTCATCAATTTATAGACCATCGTGGCGATCATTTCCAGATGGGCAAATTCTTCGGTGCCGATGTCGTTCAATACGCCGATGACTTTGTCCGGCACGGTGTAGCGCTGGTTCAAATAGCGCAGCGCCGCAGCAAGTTCGCCATCTGCGCCGCCGTATTGTTCAAGCAAAAGCTTTGCCATGTGCGGGTCGCATTTGGACACGCGTACCGGGTATTGGAGTTTCTTTTCATAAATCCACACGTTGGCGTCTCCTCCTTACACTTGCCACGGCCAGGGTGCATCTCCCCACTCAAACGGTTCTTTGGAGAAGGAGTTGCCAAAACCCTGCAGCGGGCCAAATTTTGCATCGTGCTGCTGTTTGAGCTGCTGCTTCTTTTGGGCATAAAAGTTATATTGTTCAATCGCTTTCCGATCGGTGGGATGCGTGTTGAGATACAGGTTGAGTTCGACCAGCACGAAGTCGACCGCCTGCAGGTCGAGCAGGAGTTTGTAATACTCTTCGGGCATCTGTTTTTGATGATGCGTCATTGCTTCTCCACCTTCTTTCCTTCCACGCGCCCGTCATACGGGTCGTAGTACATCGGCCAGAGCGTTCCTTTCATCAGCGCTGTGTACGGGTCGAATTGCGGGAGATTGGGCGGCTGTACAGGCATATAAAGCTGAGGAGGCGTCTGGTAGGTCTTGGGCGTGATCGGCGGGCAGGGGTCAAACGGTGACACATACGGTTCGTAAACTTTACGACGGGTAAACATGTGGGCACAACCTCCCGTTTGTCGTGTTACCCCACAGTATGCAGGGACATCCGCACAGGTGCGGAGAGATCAAAAAAAGACCTGCGATACCGCCGATGCCGCCAAGGAAGAACCAGAATAACCATGCGACACCCGTCGATTTTTTATACTTGCTCAATCCTAAATCTAAAATCTGCAATTCCTGTGTTGTTAACTGCTGTTTTCGTAAAACGCTCAAAATTATTTTCATCCAATCGTTGCGGTTGGCCGCTTGAAAAAAATAGATATGGAAACAATGTTTGTCTAGCGGCTTCTTGCGATATATAATGGATTACGTGTATTAGGAATCGTCTCCTGTAACACTCTATTGGGAGTAACAATTTCCAGAGGAGGAACGAAATGAGCGACAAAGAGGTATTTCTGACCCGTGAAGGGCTCATGAAATTAGAAGAAGAATTGGATTTTCTGAAAAGCTCCAAGCGCAAAGAAGTTGCGGAACGGATCAAGATCGCAGTTTCTTACGGTGACTTGAGTGAAAACGCAGAATATGATGCAGCTAAAGATGAGCAGGCGTTCGTCGAGTCGCGCATCGTGCAGCTGGAGAAAATGATGCGCAATGTGCGGATCATCGAGCCGGGCGGCGATGACAAATCGATGGTCGCGATCGGTTCGACTGTGAAGCTGAAGGAATTGCCGGACGGCGATTTTGAAACGTATACGATTGTCGGTTCGACCGAATCTGATCCGTTTGACGGCAAGATTTCCAACGAATCTCCGATCGGGTCGGCGGTGATCGGGCGCACTGTGGGCGACAAGATCACGGTGAATACGCCGGGCGGCCAGATCGAATTCGAAGTTGTCGAGATCGTTTAGGGGCGGCCGGGTTTGATTCGAGGAGCAACCGCTGAGGACAGAGCGGCCGTACAGCGACTTTATGAACACCTGTGCCCGGAAGAGCCGGTTCGCGTGATCGCCTCGCGCATCGAAGCGATCTCAGAGGACCCGCACCATTTTCTCCTCGTGCATGAGACGGACGGAAGCGTCGACGGCAGTGTGTTTGTCAACTTCTGCCCAGACCCGATGTTTGGCACCCTGCCGTACGCGGTGGTGGAGAATCTGATCGTTGACCCGGAGCGGCGGGGGAACGGCATCGGCCGGCGTTTGCTGGAAGAGGTCGACAACCTCGCCCGTGAACACCGGGCGACGAAGATCATGCTGCTGAGTCACAAGAACCGGCAGGATGCGCATCAATTCTTTGCCAAACAGGGTTATGACGGCGACGTCTCCCGCGCTTTCAAGAAATATTTGGACAGCAACTAAGACGGCTTGGCTGCTTCGGCAGCCGGGCCGTTTTTGTTTTGTTAAAAAATTTCCAGGCTAGTCCGCCCACAGAGGCTGAATATCTTGTTACGAATGCTCTGGTACATCAACTTTATGGTTTCGGGGAGGTCGAGAATGGAGAATTGGAAAAAAGGTCTGGTCATAGGTCTCTTCTCGTCCATGCTGCTCGAGCAGCACGCAGTCGCGGCAAGCGTCGGGCTGAAGCGTGCGGATGCCACGGTTCATCACAGGACCGGGCTGCCGATGCCTTTGCTGGCCCTGCAGGAGGTGCCGCCATATCCGGTGGCGACGGCGAAGATTCAACAGCTTTGGCAAGAGCAGGAGGCATTGGTGTGGCAGCCGTTTGTGCCCGCCCCGGAGGCGGACCTGTCGGAAGGGATCGCCAGCAGGCTGGTGCTTGATGAGCTGGAAGTTCATGAGTTTGGGGAGCAGGAGGACGTGCACGAGGAAGTGCACGAGTTCGCCTCGCCGATGCTGGTCGCCAGCCGCAGCGGGATGAACCTGCCGCCGGTTGTGCCACAGCAGATGCAGGAGGAGGTCGCAGAACTGCCGGCGCCCGCTCAAGAGGTGCAAGCAGAGCAGCCGCAGGGGAGTCAGCCGGTGAGCAGTCCGGCTCCGACGCTGCAGCAAGGATCGGGTGCGACCGCGCCGCAGGGCGGCAAAGCGGTATCGGTGGCGATGCAGTATCAGGGCGTGCCGTATAAATACGGGGGCAGGACGCCTGGGGGATTTGATTGTTCCGGCTTCATACAATTCGTTTATAAGCAGTTGGGCGTCGAGCTGCCTCGTACAACGTATGCGCAGCTGGGCGCGGGAGTGCAGGTCTCGCAGGCGAACTTGCAGCCGGGCGACCTGATCTTCTTCTCCTGCGGCGGTGCGGCGACGTCGCATGCGGGAATTTACATCGGCAACGGGCAGTTCATCCATGCGGATGCGGACCGCGGGATCATGGTGGCAGCGCTCGACAATCCGTACTGGTCGGGCGTGTACCAGACAGCAGTGCGTATCTGATCCAATAGGGGTAATGGCACCTTTGACCGGCCGGATGAGTTCCCGGCCGGTTTTGTGCTACAATAAGCGGTAAGAGTTCCAAGATTGGACATGCCTGCAACAGATGAAGGAGGCACAACGTTTCATGACAGTGTTATGGTTACTGATCATCAGTTATCTGCTCGGTTCGATTCCGACCGCCTTGATCGTCGGCAAATTGGGCTACGGCGTCGATATCCGCACCGTCGGCAGCGGCAACTTGGGAGGCACCAATACATTCCGTTCGCTGGGCTTGACGGCCGGTCTGATCGTGACGGTGATCGACGTGCTGAAAGGGACGGCTGCAGCGGCGCTGCCGTATACGATGAACGTCGATCTGCACCCGATGCTCGCAGGTCTGCCTGCTGTGATCGGGCATTGTTTCCCGATCTTCGCCGGGTTTCGCGGCGGCAAAGCGGTGGCGACATCGGCCGGCGTCCTGCTGCTGGTCAGCCCCTTGTGCTTTGCAATCGCGGCGGTAGGCTTTTTCTCGACGCTTTACCTGTCCAAGTATGTCTCGCTGGCCTCGATTCTGGCCGTGATCTTCGCCCATACATATGCGATCTTCTTCGGTGATAAAATTCTTTCGATCGTCACCTTTGCCCTTGTCGTATTTATTCTCTGGCTGCACCGCGCCAACATCGAACGGATCGTAAACGGTAGTGAGCGCAAGATCACCTGGATGTAGAATGACGAATGAATAAAGACCCCGATTCTAAAAGAATTGGGGTCTTTAATTCGAATAGCCGGGCAGCCTGTTGTTTCATTTTTTCTCTCTTTCCAACTCTTCTACCCGTTCCTCAAGTTTACGGATTCTCATATTCAACATGTAGAACACAGGAAGATATGCAATTACCAGTGTGATTGCCCAACCCATTTTTTGACCTCCTTATGAATTCAAATGTTTGACAAATATGTATATACTTATTTCCCGAATACCTTTGAGTTTCCTGTTGATACACGGGAAGCATTTTTTCGTGCCTGTCCCAGTATGTATCAGGGAGGGGGACTGATCATGGAGCAGATCTATTTTCAGGAGCAAGTGAGCGGCACCGACGTGCTGATTTCGGACAAGGTGCTGCGCTTCGGACAGAAGACGTTCGTCAGCGAGCAGGTGACAACGGTTGATATCAAGAAAAGTGTGACGCGCAAAAATGTGCTGTTCTATTATTTCGTTGTCTGTTTCGGGTCGTACCTGGCGCTGCAAGAGCGCATCCTGACCTTTGCCGTATCGGATGCCTTGCGCATGGCCGGCTTCGCGGCGGCAGCGCTCTGCATTTTGCTGATCTGGCTGCAAGGGCGCAAGCAGACCCAGTACATCCTGCGCCTCGGCTCCTCGTCCGGCGTGGCAGATGCGTTCTCGACGCAGGATGCCAAGGCGGCCGTGCTGCTGCTCGACGAGATCAATGCGGCGCTTTCCAGACGCGAACAAGAAAAGACCCTCGGATGAGGGTCTTTTTGATGCTTGTTTGACTAGCTATGCGATCTGGTAGCAATAACCCTGAATGCAGATTCTATCACGTTCACACCAGCAGCCTGTTGCATTGCAAACTCTATGATAACCGATTCCGCATGGTACATCAGGTGCGATAGACTTGACGCCCATGGCGGAGGGAAGGAGGCATCGGCACCCTCTCTCGTCACAAACTAAAATCCAACCCGACGGACAAAAAGGAACAAATGCATAAGTCTGCTGCGGATTAACATTTGCCAAGAGATTGGTTCCTTGTGGATACGCCGACCGTCTTCTTTTTCTACACAAGATTGAACGCCTCCTCATGCTACCTGATTGGGTTCACATAGGCATGCTATTCCAATCTTCTACAAAAAGCTACACGACGCTCGACAAATGGGTTTTTGTCATCAGGATGGCGCTTTTAGAACGGTCTTGTTCGGTTAGAAGCCACAAGTAATCCGAAAAAGGACTCACTTCATTGCCCTTGAAGATATAAGAATAGAGTTGGAAATCTTCTCGAAAGGGCTTGGTCAGTTTGGAAGAAGTATACAACGGCATGTTGGCTATCGAGGCTTTAAAAAAGCGACTACAGACTTCCCCGGAAATTGTTGTTCAACTTGAGTCGGGTCATCTGGAAAACGTCACTTTCCGCTTTCAAGAACCTGCCAGTAGGAAGGAGCTGCATGCATTCAGCGAACATAAAGGATGGGTATTGCCTCCTGATTACAAAGCCTTCCTCGAGCGCCATAACGGAGCCATGCTCTTCACCCATCCTCGTAACGGTGGTGGGATGGAACTGCTCTCTACCGAAAGAATTTTCCTTGCAAACAATGCTTATGATGTTTTGCCCGATTTTGCGTATCCAGTTGGTTACGCCAATTTCCAATTTTGATCTGTATTGATTCGGAGCGTTGCAAGGCAGGACGTGAAGACTATCTGTTTTGGCAAAGCTGTTTGACCCAGTATGAGCATGCGGTCTATCTCAACTCGAACTTTTCCACTTGGCTGGATCGTTATATTATTGCTCAAGGGGCGGAGTTTTGGTTTTGGAAATGATAAATACAGAAAAAGCTGCCTAATAATCGGCAGCTTTTTCTGTATTTGATTGCTTGCTAGACGGATCATTTTTGGGGGCTACGAAGGAAGATTCCTCGTTGTTCTAATTGTTCCATCAAATACTGATGAAACTGCTCTAACCGTTCAAAAGACTCCTGATGCCTCCCTTGATCGCGCAAGAAGTGACAGAGACACATTGTGACTTCCTCTAGTTGATCGAGTTTGCCGTTGCGTTTAAAAATGGCAATTGCGTTATCAAGGTATGCAGTGCCTTTGTTTGTATCCTGTTGCTCGAAACAAATCAGGGCAAGAATGTGAAAAACATGTCCCATTGTAGAGTGCTGTGGAGGTAGTTTGAGCTTTGCTTTTTTCGCGTGTATCCATGCTTGATCGAATTCACCGTTTTCTACATAGATAAGGGCCAAATCTGCCAAAACTTGACCGGTTCTTGTTGTATCTCCTTTCTCCTCATATTTTTCGGTTAGCAGGAGCAATTCTTTTATGGAGCGTTCCACATCGTGCTTGCTACGTGTGAGCATTATCAATTTTTGTGCCCACTCTTGATACAGGTCGGCATCGTTTTGTTCTTCAAGTAGCAGACATGCTTTTGTGGCACATTCATCCGCACTTTCAAAGTTCCCTCGACGATAATGAGCATCGGCCAATTTGAGTAACATTTTTCCGCGATCAAGCGTATTGAGTTCGAGTAGATGCAACGCCTTTTCGTAAAAATCGGTCGCTTGGGAGAGTCTGCCTGTATTTTCGTAAAGGCTTGCCAACTGTACGAGAACTTTTGCCCGAAGTGATGAATCAATGTTCTCAGTCTTCTCTATCTCCTCATAAGCGTTCGTTGTGTGGTATATGGCGATGGCATAGTCATTATTCTTGCGATATGCGCTCCCGAGATGAAGCTGTGAGAGGATGAGAAGTTCTTTGTCGTTACGGATAAATGCCCACTCGTACACTTGTGTTAGATGAGGAATTGCTTCAGATGCATTGCCTAGCTCTAGATAGCAGTAGGCGATTTCAAGCTGAAGCTTAATTTTAGAGATATGGTGATTGTCCGATGTTAGCAATTCTTTCAGAAGGGGAATCGCAGAACGAAACTCTTTCGAACGAACAAGACCCACTGCCATCTTGTACTTGCTGCTATGTTCAAGTCCAAGCCCGACGTCTTTGAGCAAGTGTTCCAAAGGAACTTCAAGACGATCGGCGATTGCGTATAAAACTTTGTAGGAAGGGCGGGCACGATCGCTTTCAATCTGAGAAATCATGCTGGGTGTACATATGTCTTTACCAAGATCAATCTGGGTAAGTCCCTTCTTTTGTCTCAAGTCCCGGATTCTCTGTCCAAGAGAATTCATCACTCCACCTCTTTCACAAATGTTTTAAATATCCATTGTCTCGTTTAAAACGAGTATAGAAGTCGAAGTTTCCCCCAAGCAATACCAGAACAAGTACTTGGGATTAATACTGGTTAAGTTCGATTTGGTTAATATCGGTTGTGTAAACAAATGAGTCTGGGTATTATATTTATAGGGACTTTTCACAAAAGGAGAGAAATTATGTGGGTGTTCAGGAGATCGAGAGTGTTGGTCAAAGAATTAGGAGACTGAGGATTGAGAGAGGTTTGAGTCAAGTCGACCTTGCTGAACAGGTAGGCGTGTCGGACCGCTGGATAAGCCAAATTGAAAAAGGGAAGGCGACAGCATCGCCTGAACTTTTGAATAAAGTAGCAACGATTTTCAAAGTGCCAGTCATGGAGATTTTGCAACAGGAGGATCAATACTTTGAACTGGTAAGCCGGTTGAAGCTGGTGGAGGTCTTATTGGAATCGAAAAGTCCCACACAAGCTGAGGCGATCATCGCTGTACTTGGTACACTAGAAAATTTGTCTCGTGCAGATCAGACGCTTTTACAAACACTTGATGGAGAATGCAAATATCAACTTGGCCGATATGATGAAAGTCTTGCTATCCTTCAACCATTAGCGGATAAACTGGAATCGGATAACTACCGAGACGTACATATCCTTGCAAAGATCAGAAATATCATGGGCAGTTCGTATTTTCAAAAACAGCACTTCACAAATGCCCATTACAACTACCGGAAAGCATACGATCTCATTAATCAATTTGTACACTTCGATGCATTAGCTGCTAAAATCTCCTACAACGTTGCTGTCACCCTTCTGAAACAAGAGAGCTTTCAGGAATCGATCTATTACTTCGAACGCTCCTATTGTTACTTCAAAGAGAACAACAAAGCAGATGAGTTGGTTCACACGACGATCTCACAAGGGATCGCCTATCAGCATCTCCAAGAGTTCGAAAAGGCAATCGAGTATTTTAATTACGCGAAGGCGCTTTTGCAAATCAAAAACCAAAACCGGCTATTAGCGATTGTTGAACATACTATAGCTTCGGAAATCACTGCAAAAGAAGATCCAGAGCTAGCCTTGGAGCAACTAATGAAATGTATCCCGATCTTGGCTTGTGAAAAGGATTATTCAAGAATGGTTTTGATCTATTCCAAAGCAGCAGAGATAAATCTTAGACTTCAAAGATGGGATGAGGGGTCAGTTTGTCTCAATCAAGCTGGGGAACTAGTAAACAACTATGCTTTACATCAAGAAGCAGTCACAGGCGTCTTTCATAGAATTCGGGCAGAATTTTATTATAAAAGTCAGAGTTTTGATCAATCGCTAAGCGATGCATTTATTGCATCGGAAATATTTGCTACAATTGGTTTACTGAAAGAACAGGCAATGGCACTACAATTAGCTGTTGATTCATATCATCAGTTAGGTCATTTGGAAAAGGCATTGCAACTTTCTAAGGAATGTAATGCACTACTTCTTGATTATAGTAAAAAGGGGATTTGACTTCGTGAAAAAAATAATCGGATTACTGTTTATCGTTACAGTTCTGCTGGGGGTCGTTGATCTACAAAGCAAAGAGGAGGCATATATTGACACCCCTGGCCCGTTAACTATTTCGAAATTATTCACCTAAAATTAGGTGGAAAAGCCCTTCTCTCATGTTGAGGAGGGTTTATTTTAATATCTTTATTGGAGGTGTTTTGGTGCAAATCGACTGGTACTCAGTATTATTATCTGTGTTAGTAACAAGTGGCATTGGAACTTTTCTATTTCAGACCTTTATAAGAAATAAAATTAAAAACCTTTTTGATAAGAATCTTGAGAGTCATAGGCACACTTTAATGCTTATCACTGAGGAAACAAAATTTGATTTTCAGCGGAGGATTCAAGATTTTTCTCTCTTTACTTCGAAGAAGCACGAAGCATATCAAGAGTTGTATAAATTAATATTGATTGCTAATGGGAAGGTACTCAGTTTCTCTGGAGGATTCAAGTCAGAATTATCGTTTGAAGAGTTTTCAAAAGAGGATTTAGAGAAGTATATGACGGATAAGAAGGTTGTTTCGGGGAAAATGAAATATCTTCTTGAGATGTTGGAGTCTAACAGAAGAAAGGCAATAAAGGAGATGAAGGAATACATTTTGATGATTGATTTTCAAAAGGCATGGCATTCAATAAACGAAGCCCGGAATCTTCTCCTAATAAATGAGCTGTACCTATCGGATGAAGTTTCAAAGTCATCAAAGGATGTACTAAATATCATTGATCAATTGCTGTATTACTACGAATCACGGGATAAAGAGGATGTAAAAAATATCCAAATACTTGAATTGCAAAGACCGGGACAATTAGATCGTCTGAAAACATTGATGAGAGAAGAATTAGCTGGTATCTCAAAGGATAATTAGAAATATGTAAAAAGACCCTCGGATGAGGGTCTTTTTATCTGTATCGAAACCCAAACAACTGCTGCCCTGTATTCGCGTCATACACCAAGTTGGACTCGGTATGGTCCGGAGGTGCGTCGCCCGGTTTGGACGAAGGTACGCCTTTGACGGGGAAGTGGCCGTACAGCGTGACGATATAGACAGGGCGCTTTTGATAACGGTCTTGGCCGCTGAGCAGCCAGTATTCGATGCCGACCTTGTGCTTGGGGTCGGCGAAGGTGCGGCCGGTGGCGATTTTGTAGATCTCGCGCTTGGAGAGCGCGGGCGTGTCGGCCGGCTGTTCGAGGGTGATGTCGAGGTTCGTTTGCAGCTTGGCCAGATCTTGATGGACAAGGTGAAAGCGGGGCAGGTACATCAGGTACAACAGCAGGCAGCTGAGCAAAAGCACGAGCAGGGTCAGGGACCCTGCTCGTCTTGCATTTCTGCTCATGCTCATGCTTACACGATCTCCTTCGACCCGTCCGGCACTTTGCGCATCAGCCACATTCCGATCAGGACGAACAGGAGCAGCGAGAGGATCGCGATGCGCGAACCGAGGTCGCCGTAGTCGCGGAGCAGGTAGGTGATCACGCCCCAGACCATCGGGCCGATGATCGCGGAGACTTTGCCGGAGAGGGAGAAGAGGCCGAAGAACTCGCCGCGCTTCTCGACCGGGGACAGCTCGACGATCAAGGTGCGCGTCGACACCCAGGTCGAGCCCATGCCGATCCCGATCAGGATGCCGGTCACCCAGAACAGCGGCATCGTGTTCGCCACCGACGCGATGATCAGCGCCACCACCCACAGCCAGAGCACGACATAGATCGATTTCTTCGAACCGATCTTGTCGGTCACAAAGCCCATGATAAACGACCCGACCACCGCAAACGCCGTCGCCACCAGCAGGAACAGGGTCAGCTGCGACGCCGACAAGCCCATCACGCCCTGCGCATAGACCGACATGAAGGCGATGACCGTGTTGATCGCATCGGTGAAGAAGAAGTAGGCGATCAGGAAGCGGAACAGCCCTTTGTACTCTTTCGCCGACTTGAAGGTGCGCCAGACGCGGCTGTAGCCTTCTTTGACGATCGAGCCTTGAAACGCCTGTCCGTCCGCCGCAGCGTCGCGGCGGTCTTTGACCATGAAGAACAGGGGCAGGGAGAAGACGAGGAACATCAAGGCGGTTGGCACAAACGCGTTTAGATTGACGCCGCCTTCCGTGCCCGGCGCAACGGGCGCTAAGTACAGCACCTTCGACACCCAGTCCGGCACGCCGCCGGTGACAAACGGGGTGATCGCCAAAAGCCCGATGATCGTCCCGACATAGCCAAGCGCCACGCCAAATCCGGAGATGCGCCCCATCTCGGAGCGGGAGCCAAGGTCGGTGATCTGCGCGTTGTAAAAGATCAGCGATGCGTTATACGCGAAGTTGGCGAGGATAAAAAGTCCCAATCCTACATATAAAATGGAAGGATGAGTGCCAAGCATCTGTCCAACTACCCCGATTGCACCCGTTGCGACAATCGACGTCAAAGCAAAGGTGATCAGATAAGGACGCTTTTTCTGCCGCACATCGATCAGCACGCCGAACAAAGGCGAAAGCAGTGCGATGAAGATCATCGAGATCGACACGGCGAAGGAGAACATGATGTCTTCCTGACCCAGCGTTTCGGTCACAAACAGCGGGAAATAGCGGGAGACGATGTTCATCGAAAAGATCGTGTTGGCGAGGTCGTACATGGCCCATGCCAAAATCGGCAAGGAGAAGAACAGACTTGCGTTGCGGGAAGTGCCGCGTTCAATCTGCGGTTCCATGCGAATCCTCCTTCAGGGGATGAGAGTGAATTTTTGAAATCTTGTACTTGTTCAAGGATGTACGCAGAAAAACCTGCCCCCAGAACTATAATTTTACAGAAAAATAAAAGTTCAGGTATAATTGCTGGTAGAAGGGGGAGTCTGGATGTTCTTGTACCGTCTCGAAGCAAAAGGGAAAGGATTCCCTGATTCTCAACTGTTTGTCCTCGCCGAAGATGAGGAGGGAGCGTTTGCCTCGGCAGAAGCTCTGCTCGAACGCAGTGCCCTGGGCCTGATCACGATCGACGAGTTTGCCATCATTGAGAAAAAGCGGGCCGAAAAAGGGTCCGGCTATGTTGTGGAAACAACGAACTGATATACATATCAAAGGGGGAACCATGCCTTGTCGACCAACAAATTGTTGACCCGCGACCAAGTTGCGGAACATGAAAAATGGAACCTGGAAGCGATGTACGCGACCAACGACGCGTGGGAAGCTGATTTCAAAAAAGTGCAGGACCTGCTGCCGGAAGTGGCCCAGTACCGCGGCCGTCTCGGCGAAGGGGCTTCCACCCTGCTCGAATGGATGCGCCTGAATGAAAAGATCGGGCTGACCTTCGACAACGTATTTGTCTACGCACATATGCGCTACCACCAAAACACCGGCGATTCGTTCTACCAGGGCCTCTCCGACCGCGCGTCGATGCTGGCGGCCGAAGTGTCGAGCGAACTGTCCTTCGTCAACCCGGAACTGCTTGGCCTGCCGGAGGGCACGCTGGAGCGCTTCATGGACGAAAATGAAGATCTGCGCATGTACAAGATCGTCTTCACCCGCCTGCTTCGCGAAAAAGAGCATGTGCTGTCTCAGGAAGTGGAAGAAGTGCTGGCGAAAGTCAGCGAGATCGCCGAAGCGCCGGGCTCGATTTTCTCGATGTTCTCGAACGCTGACCTGAAAATGTCGTCCGTGCAGGACTCGGAAGGCAACGAGCACGAAGTCAACGAAGGCCGCTACCGCAACCTGCTCGAATCGAAAGACCGCACCCTGCGCGAGCGCGCATTCAAGTCGCTGTTTAGCGCATACGGCCAGTTCCGCAACACGCTGGGCTCCACGTACAACAACAACGTCAAGAAAAACGTCTTCTACGCGAAGACGCGCAAATACAACACCACGCTGGAAGCGGCGCTGTCCGGTGACAACGTGCCGGTTGACGTGTACAACAACCTGATCCAGGCCAACCACGACAACCTGCCGCACCTGCACCGCTACCTCGAACTGCGCAAGAAGGTGCTCGGCGTCGACGAGTTGCACTACTACGACTTCTTCGTGCCGATGGTTGAATCGGTCGACATGACGATCCCGTGGGAAAAAGGCAAAACGATGTCGCTCGACGCGCTGCAGCCGCTGGGCGAAGAGTATGTCACCACCGTGCAGCGCGCGTTTGACGAGCGCTGGGTCGACGTGTTCCCAAATGAAGGCAAGCGCAGCGGCGCTTACTCCTGGGGCACCTACACCTCGCCGCCGTTCCTGTTCCTGAACTACACCGAGACGCTGGATGACGTGTTCACCACCGTTCACGAACTGGGTCACTCCATGCACTCCTACTACACGATGAAGACCCAGCCGTTCATCTACGGCAACTACACGATCTTTGTCGCGGAAGTGGCTTCGACCTTGAACGAGAACCTCCTGCTCTCCAAGATGCTGCGCGAGGAGACCGACAAGCAGAAGCGCATGTACCTGCTGACTCATTCGCTCGACCAGTACCGTTCGACGATGTTCCGCCAGACGATGTTTGCCGAGTTCGAGAAGATCGTGCACGGCCTCGTCGAAGAAGGTCACCCGCTCAATGCCGACCTGCTGTCCCAGGTGTACCTCGACCTGAACATCAAGTACTACGGCCCGGTGCTGACCCTCGATGAGGAACTGAAAAACGAGTGGGCGCGCATCCCGCACTTCTACGATGCGTTCTACGTGTACAAATACGCGACCGGCTTCGCAGCTGCTGCAGCGCTGGCTCGCCAAATCCAAGAGGAAGGCGCTCCGGCTGTGGAACGCTACCTGAACTTCCTCAAAAAAGGCTCGTCGGAAGATCCGATCGACCTGCTGAAAGGCGCAGGCGTCGACATGTCTTCCCCGCAGCCGATCCACGACGCGTTCAAAGTGTTTGTGGAGCGTCTGGATGAACTGGAAGCGTTGATCAACGAACAGTAAAGCTATTGTAAATAGTAAAAAAGGCACCCTGATTACAGGGTGCTTTTTCTTGTTTTATCGAACAAAAAAAGGAATCTACAGGAAAAGTGAAGAACTTTAATAGAGTAAGCTTTCAGAAAATGAGCAGGTTGTGCAAGAGGTGTTTGAGAGATGACATCAGCCCTGTCAGAAACAATACTCGATTCGATGCCGTTGGGACTTGTCGCCATCGACAATACGATGACGATCATCCGCTATAACGAAGCGGCGGCGAACATCATGGGTTTGCCGGTGGAGCATGTGCTGGGCCGAAACATCGACGATGTGTTCCGCCCGCGCGCCAATGAGCGGACGATTCAATTGACGCTGGAAAGACAGATCGAGTTTCGCAACTATGAAGTGCAGATTGAAGTGTGCGGGCAGATGCAGTGGTTGTTGATCAACACCTGGCTGATGCGCGGCGACCACGGAGAGGTGCTGGGGGCCACCATGGCCTTTTCGGACATCACGGCGGTCAAAGAGATGGAGCAGCATCTGGTGCGGTCGGCGCGGCTGGTCACCATCGGCGAGATGGCGGCAGGCGCAGCGCATGAGATTCGCAATCCGCTCACGGTGATCAAAGGCTTTTTGCAGCTCTGGGAGCGAGATCATCAGCATCCCTATCTGCCGCTGATCCTGCGCGAGGTCGACCATATCGACAAGATCGTCCAGCAGTTCCTGCAGCTCAGCAAGAAAGATCTGCAACACACCGACGGACAGAAGGAGTTCGATCTGCTGGAAACGATCCGCGATCTCAACGGCCTGTGCGATTCGGAAGCGATATTGAACGGAATTGAGTTTACCTTGCACCATGAAGCAGACCCGATCCCGGTGCTGCTCAACCGCACGGAGTGGAAGCAGATCGTGGTCAATCTGATCCGCAATGCCTTTGATGCGTTTACGGAAGCGCATCCCAACAAACAGGTGCAGGTGCACCTGCGGCGGCGCAGAGATCATGCCGCCCTGTTTATCGTCGACAACGGGTCGGGCATGTCCAAGCAGTTGCTGCGCCAGGTCCGCGACGCCTTTTTTACAACCAAAGAAAACGGAACGGGCCTTGGCCTCGCGATCTGCGAGAGCCTGGCCGCCCGCAACGGCTGCCGGTTTCGCATGTATTCGCGCGAAGGCCGGGGAACGGTCGTCGTGCTGCAAGTTCCGTTGCGCTAAAAAGGAGTCCCTTTGCGGGACTCCTTTTTTAAAACGCTTCGTTGAGGTCTTTTTGCAATTGATGGCGCACCAGGAAGAAATACAGGAACGCTTGCACGGCGAGAATTAAGAAGGTGACAAAATAGATCGAGTTGTAGTCGCCGCCGAGCAGCAGGTATCCGGCCAACATGGAGGACAACGCGCCTGCCGCCGAGCGGAACAGGTTGCGCAGCCCGGAGTGCAGGCCGCGTTCGTCGTCGGCTGTCGCTTTCATCATCGAGGAGTCGATGAACGAGTTGAACAGCGTGCCGCTGAACCCTTTGCCGAGCAGGAACAGATAGAAGGCATAGACGATGACGTTAAAGCCCATCAGCAGCATGCAGATCAGCAGGAGCGCATAGGCGCTGTACAAGCCGACGCGCCGCCATGAAGTCTTCATCAGATACGGTGTGAACAGCGAAGCGAGGAAGAGCAGGAACGAGTTCACCGCCAGCATGTAGCCGATCGCGTCGTCGCTGAGCGTATAGCGTTCGCGCAGGATGACGTTTTCAAACGGCCCGAGCAGCTGCCAGATGAAGCCGTTGGTGGTGGCGAACAGCACGTAGATCATCACCTGCTTGCTTGGGATGACCTTCCAGCTGACTCTCTTCGGGCTCTTCGATTCCTCTTCGGCGACCCGTTTGCTTTTCGCGGGGAGGAAGCAGCGCATGAGCAGCATGATCGCAAAAGCGACGGCGATCAAAAAGACGGTGCTCTGATACATCGTGTTGCCGGGCGGCAGCAGGGCGGGCAGTTTGGTGCCGAGGATGTTGCCGAGCGCCAGCGCCAAGGTGAAGGCGGAGACAAGCAGGCTGTAGGCGGTCGTCTCGTCTTCCTTTTTCTCGCACAGCGACATGATGTACGGGAATTCACAGGCGATGACAAACGAGAAGCCAAAGCCGGACACGATCTGTGCCAGATACAGCGTGAGCGGCGTCTCGACAAATCCGATCAGCACATAGCCAAGCACAACGAATGCCGAGCCGAACAGCATCGTGAATTTTGAACCAAACCGGTCGGTGATCATGCCGGCCGGATAGGACACGGCAGCGACGGTCAGCGTGTAGCAGGCGAGCGAGATGCCGATCGTCGCCGTGGTGAAGCCGAGTTCCAGATAGTGAAAGTTTAAGATGACCGCCATGCCGATGCCGACGCCAAACAGCATTTCGGACAGCAGATAAAACAGGACGGCAGGCGGCAGGGAAAAGAGCGAGCGCAAATAGCCAAGCATGACCTTTGTACCTCCAAACAACTTACAGGAATTTCAAATGTTCTAGGTAGTGTACTACATGGTGGCGAGGTTGTCAGCTTTTTTTTCGCTTTTTGCGTCCTCTTCGTACATCGAATCGATCTCTTCCTGGTAATTGGTCTGCAGGACGTGGGTGCGGACTTTCAAGGATGGGGTCAATTCGCCGTCTTCGAGGGTCAGGTCGCGGGTGAGCAAGCTGAATTTTTTCGGGATCTCATAGGGCGCAAAGTCTTTCAGCGTGCGTGCGATCTCGCCGTTGAACAGGTCGCTCACCGCCTGCTGCTGGAGGAGCTTGTGCAGGCCGGGCGGGAGATCCTGCTCGTCAGCCCACTGGCGCAAGGCGGGAAAATCGGGCACGATCAGCGCCGTCACGTATTTGCGGCGGTCACCGAACAGGATGGCCTGCGAGATATAGGGGCTGCGGGCCAAGGCCGACTCGATCGGGAATGGCGCGACATTTTTGCCGGTGGTGAGGACGAGGATGTTTTTCTTGCGCTCGACGATGCGCAGGTAGCCGTCGCTGAGCTCGCCGATGTCGCCGGTGCAAAACCAGCCCTCTTCGTCAAACGCTTCGGCGGTGGCTTGCGGATTCTTGTAGTAGCCGCTCATGATGCTGGGGCCTTTGACGAGAATCTCGCCGTCCGCTGCCGTTTTGATCTCCAGACCGGGAATCGGGCGCCCGACCGTGCCGACGCGGATCGCGGTGACCGGGTTGGTGGAGATGACCGGCGAAGTTTCGGTCAGTCCGTAGCCTTCGGAGACGGGCAGGCCGATCGCGTGAAAGAACTCGGCGATGTACGGGGACAGGGCAGCGCCGCCGGAGACGAGCAGGCGCAGGTTGCCGCCCATTTTCTCGCGGACTTTTGAGTAGACGAGCTTGTCGAACAGCGGGCGGAACAGGCGAGTGCCGACAGACGGCTTTTGCGAATGCTTGACGCCCGATCGGATGGCGACGTTAAACAGCCAGCGCCGCAAGCCGGAGGAGTCCTGGAGAGTTTTCATCACGCCTGCATAGACTTTTTCATAAAAGCGCGGGACGGACATGAGCAGCGTGGGTTTGACTTCGACGATGTTTTGGGCGACGAGGGTGATGTCTTCGGCGTAGGCGATGGTGGCGCCGGCGAGCGTGGCGGTAAATTGGCCGCAGGTGCGTTCGAAGATGTGGGACAGAGGCAGGTGGGAGAGCGTGATGTCGCTGGTGTCTAGGGGGATATATTTGCCGGTCTCGACGATGTTGGCGATCAGGTTGCCGTGGGTGAGCATGACGCCTTTCGGATTGCCGGTCGTGCCTGAGGTGTAGCAGATCGTGGCGGTGTCGCCTTCCGCAACGTCTTCCCAAGTCGTGAGCGGACCCTGGCCTTCCAGCATCTCGAAGCCGGTCTCCAGCACATCGCTGTAGGCGAGGATGTTGGTGTTGTTTTCGAGGACGGCCGGTTCGAAGAGGATGATATAGCGCAGTTTGTCGGGGGCGGCGGCGCGGGCTTTTTCGGCGAGCTCGGGGGTTTCGGCGAAGAGGATCTCGACATCGCCGTTGTCTAGGATGTAGCCGATCTGCGCTTCGGTCAGGGTCGGGTAGATCGGAATCGAGATGGCGCCAAGCGACAGGATGGCGTAGTCGGCGATCGTCCAGGCCGGGCGGTTGCCCGAGAGGATGGCGACTTTGCTTTGCGGTTGGATGCCGAGCTTTTGCAAGCCGTATGCTAGCGACTGAATGCGCTGCCAAAACACGCTGTACGTCATGCGGTGCCAGATGCCGTCTTCTTTCCAGAGCAAGGCGTCGCGATTGTAGTACGAGGATACCGTTTCATGGAGCATCGCAGGTAAATTTCGCATGAATTCACGTCCTCCTTTTCCGAGGGGCAGGTGTGGTGATTCATGTTTACGCCGTGAGGGTTTGTACGTATGATAAAAAGAATAGGAAAGGAGGACGGGATAAGATGCGCTTTTCACGAGCGGAATTGCTGGAGATTATCACGCCGCACGTCTTGCGGACGCTGGTGCGGCTGCACGCAGCCAAAGGCAAGGTGGTGACGGCCGACGAGCTGTCACAGGCGGGCTTGTCGGAAGCGGAGCAGCGCGCGCTGATTCAGACGCGGCGTTTAGAGGAGACGGAGCCTGGGGTGTATGGGGTGAACCTGAACGTGTAAACAAAAGATGGGGGAGGAAGACGGCGATGCGTGATCGCCGTCTTTCCTCTTTAAAGGGAAGGGTTACTGCGCGTCCTCAGTGCCGTTGCTTACGACTTGGCGTCTGATGTCGCGAAGCAGTTCGGCTTTGTTTTTGCGTACGCGCAGCCCGCCGACTTTATAGGACGGATGAATTCGCAGCCGTTTGGCGAGCGCCTGGACTTCTTTGACACCCATGCTGTTCAACTCTTCCACGTCGACACTCATTCCTTCCACCTCCCAAAAATAAAACCCAGACCCGCAGACAGGGGTCTAGGTTTTACTTTGTCCAATTTGGCTCTTTATTTCCCAAGAATATCATCTTTCAAAGTGAGCAGGTGGTTGACCACGGTGTCGATGTCCGCTTCGGAGACGTTGAAGTCGCGCAGGGCGTCAGACAGGTGGTGAGCCACCGCCATGAAGTGCGCCATTTGCAGGTTCATGCCTTCGTGCGCTTTCTCCATGCTTTTGCCGGAGTATTGGTTCGGGCCGCCGAGCGCGAAGGAGATGAATTGCGCCTGGTGGCGGCGCTGCTTGTCCATGTCGGTAGTTTTGAAGAAGTGGTTGACGGTGTCATCTTTCATCATGCGGTCGTAGAAGTTATCGACAACGGCAGAGATCGCTTCCTGGCCGCCGAGCTTTTCGTAAAGGGATTGAGTTTCTTGCATCGGAAATCATCCTCTCCAAATATTGTTTACATGAACAGGATACCCGAAAATCAGGAATTATATTGTGATAAATATCACACTGTGATACGATTTTGTCAGAAGAAACTGACTCGTGAGTGCAAAAGGGAGTGGAGAGATGAACGTACATAAGATCGCAGTCCCGACTCCTTTTGAAATTGGGGACGTCAATGTCTACTTGCTGCAGGACGAGGGCTGTTTGACGCTCGTCGATACCGGCACGAACAGCCGGGAAGGGGAGCGGGTGCTGGAGCAGGGCTTGGCGGAAGTGGGCGTGCGCGTGGAAGACTTGTCGCAGATTGTGCTGACCCATTTTCACGCTGACCATGCCGGACTTTTGGAGCGGCTGGTGCAGCGCAGCGGCGCAAAAGTGTATGCGCATCCGCTGACCCACGACCTGATCCTGCCGACTGAGCAAGGGCTGCAGAAGCGGGCGGACTTTTTTGATGAGATCTATCTGCGCATGGGTCTGGTCGATGAAGTTCGGCGCGGGAAGATCGTCGCGGAGATCAAAGGCTATCAGGACGACATGGGCCGCGCGGGCGTCGATGTGGCGCTGCACGAAGGGGACAAGCTGCCCGGGCATGACAAGTGGCGCGTGATCTATACGCCGGGACACTCGCAGGATCACCTGTCCTTGTATCGGGAAGCGGACGGCATGATGGTGCTCGGGGACCATCTGCTGCAGAACATCTCGTCGAACGCTTTTATCGAGCCGCCGGCACGGGATGGGGACGAGCGTCCGAAGACGCTGATGATCTATCGCGAGGCGTTGCGCAAAGTGTACGCGATGGAGTGGAGCGTGGGCCTGCCCGGGCATTTTGAGGAGATCCGCGAGTATCGGGAGCTGATCGACAAGCGTTTTGCCTCGCAGGAGAAGCGGGCGGCAAAAGTGGTCGAGCAGGTGAAAGCGGGCAAGCGCACCGGGTACGAGATCTGTGCGGCGCTGTTCCCAAAAGTGATGAACCACCTGCCCTTGGTGATGTCCGAGACGCTTGGGCAACTCGACTGGATGACGGCGGAAGGCAAGATCACGCGGGAACTGAACGAGCAGGGCGTGTGGGTGTTTCGGTAAAAAGTGCATGAGCAGCAGAAAGCCTCCTCAAGGTTTGAGGAGGCTTTTGTCGCTGATCGGGATCGTGTACGTTTCGCCAAAGCTGTTTTTGTGATGGAAGCGGTCGCGGATGACGATGCGGTCGCGGTAGAGTTCGACGAAGCGGGATTCGCTTTTGAAGTGGTCGGCGATCCGGTCAACGATCGGCTGATAGACGGAGCCGAGACCAACGAAGGTGATGTTGTCGCGCTGGAGAAACTCGGTTGGTGCGGTGATCGAAACATGGGAGTGTCCGGAAAACCAGATCACTTGCGGGTGTTTGCCCGCGATGGCGAGCAACTGGTTGGTCTGCACGGCGGAGACGCCGTTGTCCGTTTTGCCAACCGTCTTGTCGAGCGGCTGGTGGAGGAAGACGAAGGTGGGAGCTTTGGAGCTGAGGAGCGTTTTTTCAAACCAGGAGATCTGCTCGTCAGACAGCCAGGCCGCTTCGCCGATGACCTTTTGTTTATCCATGTATTGTTCGGGCGAGAGGTGAATGAAATGCGCCCCTTGTTCGAAATGGTCGTAGTAGAGCTTCTTGAGGCGGAAGACGTTCCGAAATACGGCTTTGGCTTTGTTGTCGTTCCATTCGGGATTCTCCCATTGGTAGTAGTATTCGTGGTTGCCCATGGTGGGATAGAGCTTGAAGTTGCCGTTGGCTTTGTTGATCGTCTGCACCAGTTCAAGATCTTTCGGGCGGCCGTTGCTGAGATCGCCGTTGATGACGAGAAACTCAGGCTTGAGCGGCGCGATGTCACGCAAGGCGTGCGTAAACTTGTACGTGCTCTTGTAGTGGTCGATGCTCCAGGCGTCCATCACATGAACGTCTGAGAAAACAGCAAACTTCAGCAGGGGCTCCTCCAACTGTTTCGGCCCGGCCAGACCCGTGCCCGGAATCAGCAGGACAGCCATCAGCAGCGTGAAGAGCGCGGCCGCAACATACCGTCTCATCCTCAAGTTCCCTCCTCCTTATCCGGCAAAAAAGTTTCAGGTAGTATGCCACGATTTGACAGGGAGTATGTTACACTCGAAAGAGAAGAGTCTATTGAACTGGGAGGGTTTCGGGATGTCGATTTATGAAGCGCGCTTGGCGCGGATTCGCGAGTGGATGCAGACGGAGAATGTTGGTGTGCTCTTGGTGACTTCGCCGCCGAACGTGTATTATTTGACCGGCTTTGACTGCCATCCGCATGAGCGCTTTATGGCGCTGTGCTTGACCGATAAAGGGGATCAGGCACTGTTTGTGCCAACGCTGGAGAAGGAAGAGGCGCAGAAGACCGGCTTTGCGAACATCGTCACCGTGTCCGATACGGATGACCCGATGCAAAAGCTGCGCGAGACTCTGGGCGACGCGCCGTACGGGACATTGGCTGTGGAGAAGCAGCACATGACGGTGGCGCGCTTCGAACAGCTGCAGACCGTGTTTGGCGAAGGCAAGGCGGTGGCGGCGGAAGATCTGCTGCTCGGCATGCGCCTGCGCAAGGACCGCGACGAAGTTGCGATTATGAAAAAAGCGGCCGAGATCGCCGACCGTGCCGTGGAAGCGGGCGTGGCGGCAATCGCGGTGGGCAAGACCGAGCAGGAGTTGGTCGCTGTCGTCGAATCGACGATGATGGCGCTGGGTGCCTCGGGCACATCGTTCTCGACGATCGTGCTGGCTGGTGAGAAAAGCGCACTGCCGCACGGGTCTCCGGGCAGCCGCACCATTGCACCGGGCGACTTCGTGCTGTTCGATCTCGGGGCGGTCTACGAAGGCTACTGCTCCGACATCACCCGCACGGTCGTCGTGGGTACGGTGAGCGACAAACAGCGTGAAATCTACGAGACGGTGCTCGCCGCCAACCTCGCCGGCATCGCCGCGACCAAAGCGGGCCGTCCGGCGAAAGAGGTCGATCAGGCAGCGCGCGACGTGATTGAACAGGCTGGCTACGGCGAATACTTCACGCACCGCGTCGGGCATGGTCTCGGCATAGAAGTGCACGAGTTCCCGTCGATGCACGGCAACAACGAACAGGAGATGGTGCCCGGCATGGCCTTCACCATCGAGCCTGGCATCTACGTCCCGGAAGTGGGCGGCGTGCGCATCGAGGACGATGTGATCGTCACCGAAGACGGCGTGGAAATCCTCACCTCCTATCCGAAAGATTTGCAGATCATCCCGGTATAACATACAAAAAAGCCATCCAGCAGGATGGCTTTTCTTACGTGCTCAACAACGCTCGTTTCTGATTCTGTTGCTGCTCGAAGCGCTCTAAGATCTCCAGATACAGCGTGTTGAACTCGGCAAAGCGCTCGATCGTCACGACGTGCGCACAGCCTTGCAACAGGTGGATCTTGGCGCCGTGGATCCACTCTTTCATCTTTTTGACCTGGCCGACAAACCAATAGTCGGCATCGCCGGAGATGAGGTGCGTCTGCACGTTCAGCTTGCGGCACAAGCTGCCACCGTCCGCCTGGGTCAGGAAGGAGATGATCTTCTCAAACTCCCGCGGGCACAAGTCCTGTGAGGCTTTGATAAACGCCTGCCGTCCGACCTGCTCGCGGCGACGCGGCATCAGCACTTTCGAACCGATGCGCACGATCATGCTCGGCGGCAGGATGCGCGTCAAGGTCCGGTTGAGCGGCGAGATCACCGCACGGAAATACCACGGCAGCCGGTAGAAGCCCCCGGCCAAAGTCAGCGTCCGCACCATCTCCGGATATTTGCCGGCAAACGCCTGCGCCACCAGCGCGCCCATCGAAAGCGAGCAGATATGCGCCGACGTGATGCCTTTTGACTTCATCATCGCGGCGAGGTCGTCCGCGTACAGCTCTGCGTCGTACGATTCCACCTTGGAACCGCCCGTCTTGCCGTGACCGCGCAAATCGTAGAGCAAGACCCGAAACTTCTTTTGAAACATCCGCACTTGCGGCAGCCACGTCCGTGAGTTGCCCGCAAATCCGTGTATAAAAATGACCGGTACACCCGTTCCGTGTTCGCTTACATAATGCTGCATGCTGGGTTATTACCTCCCTAAAAAGGTAACTAAAGCGTAGCATAGAACCCTGTCTGACAACACCAAACATTTCGTGACAAAAGCTTTCCAAACAGGGAGGAAAACGAAACAGGGGATTGAATTTCTTATAGAGTCACAAGATTTTTCAATATCGGTGGAGGAAACAATGATCAAGAATTACACGCCGAGCAAGGGCGATTTAGAAAAACTGGCGCGGATGAAAGCTCCGTACCAGCAAACGATAGATGAGCTGAAAGTCAAATTAAAAGGCATCAAATACGGCTGCCTGCAAGAAAACGGCTACTCTCCGATCGAATACGTGGTTGGCCGCGTCAAATCGACCGAGTCGATGCTGAAAAAGGCGGAGCTCAAAGGCGTGCAGATCGGCGTCGGCAACTGGATCGAAGACGTCGAGCACCAAGTGAAAGACATCGCCGGCCTGCGCCTCGTCTCCCGCTATATCGAAGATATCCGTGAAGTGCAGGAGATTCTCACCCAACGCGAAGACTTTGTCGTCGAAGAGGTGAAAGACTACATCGCCACACCGAAAGACTCCGGCTACCGTTCGATTCACATGATCGTGCGCTACCCGACCTACCACGGACCGCTGAAAAAGGACGCTTTCTGCGAGATTCAGCTGCGGACCTTGGCGATGAACTTCTGGGCGACCAATGAACACGAACTGCGCTACAAATACGACGAGAAGATTCCGAACGACATGCGGGCCGCTTTGCGCCGCGCCGCCGATACCGCCCATGAGCTCGACATGCAGATGGGCGAGTTCCGCCGTGAGATTCGCGACGCGCATGAACTGAATGTCCAGTACGCCATGTCGAACGAAGTGAAGCTCGAAGAGATCTTCTCGCTCTATGTGAAAAAAGACTACAAGCGCGCCCAAGAGCTCTACCGCCACTATTTTGGCGACGGGCACGATTTTACCCACGATCCCAAGCTGAAAATGATCGACGACCTGCTGGGCTCGCGATTGAAAATGATGAAATAAAAAGAGACCCGAGAGGGTCTCTTTTGTCTTGCCAATTATGCTTTCTCACGCAAGGAGCGCTCGATCGAGGTCATCAGCTGCACGCCAACGTCCGGTTCAAACGCATCGACTGCGGTCTGCATCGCATAGGTGAAGCGGAACGTGGAGGTGTCCTGCAGCAGATCGCGCAGCATTTTGCGGGCGGTCGGCGAAAGCTCTTGCTTCAGCACGCCTTCCAGAAACTTTTGAATGTCGGACGTCTCCTGATCCAGACGCGCGGACAGATCGGATGCGATCGACTTTTGCGGGGCAGGTTCCGGATGCACCGGCTGGTTGATCTTGAACTGGTGCGGCTGCAGTTCGCCTTCCGCTTCCTGCACTTCCGGTTGCTGCACAGCAGGTTCGGCAGCAGCAACGACGATCTCCGGATCTTCGCTTACCGCCGGCGGTTCTTCTTCCACAACGGCCGTTTCGTGTTGCAGAGCAGATTCAATATGTACGGAAGTCTTTTCTTTGTTCTCCAGCGAGAAGGCGATCTCACCGGTACGGCGGTCAAATTTATTGATGCGGACGGTGATCGGCACTTGCTTGTCGATCATCTCCTGCAGGTTGTTTTGCATCACCGACGACATTTCACTGTTATGAATCAAACCGCTCAGCCCGTCTGAAGTGGACGCAAAGCAACCGAAATCCATGATGCGAAACGGATAAACTTCAATAATGGAACCCACATGATACTTGCTCAGCAAGCTGGGTTTCAAGTTGTCTTTCTTCGAACGTCCAAACTGTTGAACATAACGCAAAGTATCCATATAGTTGTGCGATACCTTCCCCTCTAAGAAGCCTATTCAAAAGCCCTGCTCTTCAGCTGGAAAAATTTAGTTTTTCCAATGGCTTTCATAATTCAAGTTTACAACTTGCCAGAATAATGTCAAGCATTCAACAGGATTAAGGAATTACTAACGTTTTACAACAAAGAGACGCTTTTTCACGAAACGTCTCTTTGTGTTCAATTTATTCGGTTTGCGCTAACTGACGAATCTGTTCCAAAGTCGGCATGTCTTCGAAATGATGGATCAACAGGCGCATGCCGTCGTTCAAATAAGACGGGATCGTGTCGATGTTCAGTTCTTGCGCTTTTTGCAGATCTGCTTCAAAAGCCGCACGGCCGCTGCCGTCGTTCAGCGCGCTTTGAAACTTTTCCGCATCGAGGCCGATCTCTTCAGCGATCTTCACGAGCAGCGCTTCGTCGGAGATATCCTGCTTGTTGCCCCAGTGCGCGAGGAACGTAGCTTCGACAAACGCTTCCGCTTTGCCCATTTCGGAGGCAACCTTGGTAGCGATCAGCGCCGGAACCGTCTCTTTTTGGATCGGGGAGGCGAGCTTGACGTTGAGCTGTTCCCGCAATTCGCGGAGCTTGAGGCCGGCCGCTTCCATGTATCCTTCCGGCTTCGGCGGCGGGGTGGCGTCTGCGGGCATCTTCCAGACATGATAGTCGACGGCAACGCCTTCTGCAGCCAGTTCGCGCACGGTGAACGTCGCGAGGTAGCACCACGGGCAGCTATAGTCGAAGTAAAAATCGAGTTGGGCCATTAGAATTTCCCTCCTACCAATTGCGTGTGCGCGACGGCGAGGCATTGGTCCATCACGATCTCCACGCCGTTTTGTTTGGCGAGCTCGGCAGCTTTTTCATCATAGACGCCCGATTGCGCCCAGATGCGTTTGGCGCCTGCTTTGATCGCCGCTTCCACCACGCTGTACAGTTCTTCGCTGCGGCGGAAGACGTTGACGAGGTCGATCCCTTCCGGCACATCATCCAGTGTGGGATAAGACGTCTCGCCTAATACCTCTTCGACCATCGGGTTGACCGGAATGATCCGGTAGCCGCGCTGCTGCATCGTCTCCGAGATCAGATACGAGGTGCGCTCCGGCTTGTCGGACAGGCCGACGACGGCGATGATCTTCGTTTCGGTCAGCCACTTGCGCAGTTCGTCATGGGTCGGTTCTTGGTACATGATTGCATCATCCTTTGCCGTAGATTGGTGTATGCTTCCAGCATACCCTGAAATCCGTGAAAAATCTGTTGCGTGCATTACGTTCATTTAGACAAACCGGGACAAACATGATACATTGGGGGCATTGTCAGTCATATACATAAGGAGGAGACGAAAAATGGCAGAGTCCCTTTTTCTTCAATATCCGAAGTGCAGCACGTGCCGCAACGCGAAAAAATGGTTAGAAGCGCGCGGCGTCTCGTTTGAAGACCGTCACATTGCCGAGCAGCCCCCGACCAAGGAAGAGCTGCGCGATGTGCTCGCCAAGAGCGGTCTTGACATCAAGAAGCTGTTTAACACGAGCGGGCAGAAGTACCGTGAACTCGGCTTGAAGGACAAGCTGAAGGCGATGAGCGAAGAGGAGATGCTCGACCTGCTGTCAACGGATGGCATGCTGGTCAAGCGCCCGATCTTTGTGCACGGCGGGAAAGCGACGGTCGGTTTTAAGGAAGAAGAATTTACAAAAGTGCTCAGTTAGGAGCGTGATCTATCTTTGATTCGCAAGACAGTGTTACCGAACGGGCTGAAAATTGTCACCGAGCGGACTCCGTACCTGCGCGGTGCGGTGGCGCACCTGCGCTTTGGCATCGGCTCCGGCCAGGAGCCGTTGAAGATCCAAGGGGTGGCGCACGTCCTCGAACACATGGTGTTCAAAGGGACGCCTGATCTCGACCAGGTGGCATTCGGCAATGAGATCGCCCGGCTGGGCTGCTCGACCAACGCCTCGACCGGATTCGAGTCGACCACCTACGAGCTGGACGGTCCGGCAGAAACGGTGCTGCAGGGCCTTGATGTCTTTGCCGGCGTCATCGCCAAGTTCCATGTTCCGCCCGAGGAGTTTGACAAAGAAAAAGACGTGATTCAAGAAGAGTACAAAATGATTCAGGACGACCCGTCGGCGTGGGGCGAAGACCTCGCCTACCACGCGCTGCTCGGCGATTTTGCCCATCCGACGATCGGGACGCCCGATTCGATCGACGGGCTGACCAGAAGCATCGTGCTCGACTTCGCCAAGGAGCATTATACGCCCGACAACCTGATCGTTGGCGTGGTCGGCAACGTCGAGCATGAAAAAGTGGTCGAGGTAATCGCGAAGCATTTTGGCGGCGAGACCCACACCCGCACAGCGCCGGAAACTGTGCAGCTGACTCAGATCAAAGTCCGCCATGAAGAAGAGGACTGCGAGCAGGAGCAGGTGTTCCTCGGCTTCCGTGCCCCGGAAGTGACGCGCAAAGACCTGCCCGCTTTTGACGTGGCGATGACGATCCTCGGCGGCGACTCCTGGTCGCGGCTGTTCCAGCGTTTGCGCAACGAGCTGGGGCTGGTCTACCAGGTCGACGGCTCCTACTCCGGCTGGCCGCATGTCGGCAGCTACATGATCTATGCGGGCTGCCAGCCGTCTGAGACGGACCGCGTGCTGGCGGAGATCCAGTCTGAGCTGTTCAAATTAAAATCGGACATCACCGCCGACGAACTGTTCCGCTCCAAAGCGATGCTCAAATCGAGCCTGCTGATGAGCAGCGACCAGCTCGGCAACAAAGTCCACAAGCTGATCGACGATGAACTGCTGTTTGGCACCTATCGCCAGTACGAGCAGGACATCGCGGAGCTTGATGCGGTGACGGTGGAAGAAGCTTTGCGCCTCGCCCATGAAGTGCTTGACCCCGACAAGATGACGCAAGTGACGGTCGGGCCGCATCAACCAACGCTCTAATTCCACATTCGCCAGCCCCCGCTGTCTGTGCAGCGGGGGCTTTTTGAATTCCAGCAAAATGCTGTTGCGTTCGCCTGTTCGAGGTGTATAATATGGTCTATTACAAAATGTTTCGGATTTCGAAGTAACTCCGGGGGAGAGTGTACGTGCTGTGCATGAGGAAAAAAAGGCCAAGTCATTGCTCTTGTTTGTTGTGATCATCTGGGGCCTGAATGTCGTGATGGTGAAATACCTGTCCGGCTTCTTTCCGCCGCTGGAGCTGGCCACCTATCGAATTGGTGCAGCAGCAGTGCTGTTGGGTGTGGTAGTATGGAAGATGTACGGTTTTGTAAAGTTATCGTTAAGAGAATGGCTGTACATCGCGGGCATTGCGGTCAGCGGGATCTTCCTGCATCAGATCGCGCTCAGCGCGGGGATCAAGACGACCGATGCGTCCACCTCGTCGCTGATCCTCGGTCTCAATCCGCTGGCGACGTCACTGCTTGCGTATGCGATTTTTCGTGAACCGCTGACCCTGCGCAAAATCAGCGGGGTCGCGCTGGGCTTTCTCGGGGTGGCTTTGGTCATCTTTGGGGACTCGTGGGAGAAGACAGCATCGCTGGCCTTCGGAAAAGGCGAGCTGCTGGTCTTTGTGTCGATGCTGGTCTACGTGATCTCCGGCATGTTTATCAAAAAAGCGACGCAGACAACTCCCGTGCTGGTCGTGACCGGCTACAGCCACGTGCTGGCGACGGTGCTGCTGCTGCTCGTTACGGGAGGGCAAAGCCTGATCACAGGCGAGATCGCCGCACTGCCGACCGACTGGTTCGTCTGGGGCGTGTTGCTCTTCTCGGGCTGGGTGGCGACGGCGCTGGGCGCGATCTGGTGGAACTCGGGCATTCGATTGATCGGAGCCGGGCGCACGGCGATGTTTTTGAACGGGATGCCGATCATGAGTCTCCTGTTCTCCGTCCTGCTGCTTGGGGAGTCGATCACCTGGGTCCATGGCATTGGTTTTCTGATGGCATTTTTTGCGATCTACCTCGGCACATCACAAGGGAAGATAAACATGAAACGACAAGGGGAGATCGCAAAAGGGCAGCCGGCATAGGTTGCTCTTTTGCCGGTTTAGTTGAGGGGAGGCAGACGGCTGCTGATGATGAATCCTTGTGTGATATTTACCGTTGCATTTTTAGCCAAGATTGCCGTGTTTCAGAATTTGGTGTTTGGCGAAGTGGACGTGAAGATTCTTTTTCTGCGCGAACTGCCGTTTGTGCTGCTCGTTCACTTTTTGATTGAACTGATCGCAGGGAAGCGCAGGCTGCCCTTGTACTTTTTGATGAGCGCGATCTTTTCGACCGCTTTTCTCAGCATCGCGCTGTACCATGATTTCTATGGCACGCTGCTGACCTATCAGGCGCTGGGGCAGGCCGGTCAAGTGGGGGAGATCACGGAGAGCATCGTGGAGATCTTCAACATGTGGTATCTGCTGTTCTTTGCCGACCTGGCTTTCCTGTTCCTGTACAAGAAGTTCCAGCCGAAAAATAGGAAGATCCGCCGCCTGAACTACGCGGCCGTCTCTTTGCTGTCCCTGGTGGCGGTCGTCGCTTCGATCTGGCAGGTCGAGCAGAAAGAGATCGTCAACGAGATGAAAAAAGCCGAGCAGATGGGCGTCTTCAACTACCAGGTGGCGCTCGCTGTCGGCGGTGTGGTGCAGGAGGAAGAGGAGATCGGCGAGGTCACGCAGGAGCGCATCTTTGAGCTGAAGGGGATCGAAGAGGTGGAAGAGCCGCAATACTTCGGTCTCGCCAAGGATAAAGACGTGATCGTCGTGCAGCTCGAATCCTACCAGAACTTCCTGATCGGCCTCGAGATCGATGGGAAAGAAGTCACGCCGAACCTGAACAAGCTGCGCCGGGAAAGCGCCTATTTCCCGAACTTCTATCAGCAGGTCGGAAAAGGCAACACCTCGGACGCCGAGTTCATGCTGAACACGTCGATCTACCCGGTTGGCGACTATGCAATGTCGCAGCGCTTTGGCAACAAGGAAATTCCGAGCATGGCCAAACTGCTCAAGCCGTACAACTACGAAAGCGCGACGTTCCACACCAACGATCTGGAGTTCTGGAACCGCGATCAGATGTACGAAGCGCTGGGCTTTGACAAGACGTTCGACAAGCAATTTTTCGGCGAAGAGGAAAAAGTTGCGTTTGGCGCGTCCGACCGTATTTTGTATGAGAAGACGGTGCCGGAGCTCGTCAAGATCAAACAGAGCGGCAAGCACATCTATGCCAACCTGATCGCCATGTCGAGCCACCATCCGTTCAAACTGCCGCAGGAACTGAACGTGTTCACCATTCCGCAGGAACTGGAAGGCACGGCGCTGGGCGGCTATATCGAATCGGCAGCTTATGTCGATGCACAGATCGGGCACTTTATCAGCCTGCTGAAAGCGAACGGACTGTATAACGACACCGTGCTGATGATGTACGGCGACCATTTCGGGATGGGCGGGTCTGCGCTCAACGAGACGGAAGACAAGTTTATGACCGACTGGCTGAAGACCGATTACACGTCGCTGGAGTCGTTTAACATTCCCCTGTTCATCAAAGCGCCGGGCCTGAAAGCGCAGGAGGTTCCGCACACCGGCGGTCAAGTCGACATGATGCCGACGGTCGCCAACCTGCTGGGCGTGGAGATGGAGGATCAGATCCACTTTGGACAAGACTTGTTCAACTACAGCAAAAACATGCTGCCGGAACGGTTCTATCTGCCGTCCGGGTCGTTTTTGAACAACGAGATTCTGTTTGTGCCGGGCTTGAGCTACTATGACGGGAAGGCCGTCTCGCTGGCCACGCAGGAGGAGGCGGAGAAAGTCTCCGAATACGAGGAGCAGTTCACGCGGGCGCTGGAACTGCTCAAGCTGAGCGACGGCTATATGCGTTCACTGCCGGAACGAAACGAATAAGCATAACAAAAAGAGCAGCCGCTTAGGGGCTGCTCTTTTTTATTTCTCTTCCAACAGCACAGTCAGGTATTCGGTCAGCCGATAGACGCGCTTGCCGCCGCTGAAAAACAAGAGCGGAAGGCCGCGCACCGCCATCTTGCCCAAGATCAGCAGCTCTTCCCACGTCTCGACCACCGCCCCGCGCAAGTCGGGGTCGAGGCTTGGCGAGACGTGAATCACGCCCGCTTCGGCGAGCAGGTGGCGGCAGCGCTCAGCGTCGGGCAGCATCCACTCGCGCAGCATGTTTGGCTCCCACCAGTTGGACAGCTCCGGCGTGACGATCGCCGGGAGCAGCAGGTGTTCGCGGCTCTGCAGCCAGTTGAAAAAGCGCTCCTCATATTCCAGCCACTCTGCCACCGTGAGCGGCCGATCCGCATGCGGATTGTCGACCGCGTCCAAGCCCCAGCCTTTGTAAAAATCGGACTGGCCGATGTTTTGCACAAACCAAAACTGACGCGGCGCCTCCTTCTCCTCCCAGCTGTAAAAATCGTACACGGCCAAGATCGCCAACAGCTCTTGCGTGTAAAGTTTCCGCATCTTACAGCGTCGCGAACAACCGCAGCAGGAGGGCGATGCGGCGCGGGATCTCATTGACAACGATATGCTCATGCGAGGCGTGTGCGCCGTCGCCGACCGGGCCAAGCCCGTCGAGGATCGGGATGCCGGCCAGCGCCGCCACGTTGCCGTCACTGACGCCGCCCACGCCGATCTCTTTCAGCGCAAAGCCTTCCTGCTTCGCCTGCTCCACCGCGTGATGATAGAGCCGCTCTGTGCCTGCTGTGCGCTCCATCGGGAACTTGTCGACTTCGCCGCTGACATGGAGTTCCGCGCCGGGCAGGACTGGTTTTAACTCTGCAAACAGCTTTGTTACGCGCTCCGACTCCGCCGCCGTCTGCACGCGCACATCGACGACCATCTCGGCATGCTCCGGCACCACGTTAAACGTCGTGCCGCCGATGATCTTGCCGACCGACAGCGTCGTGCCCGCTTCGTAGTTGGTCCAGCCTTGGATGGTCACGATCTGATGGGCCAGCTCGGCGATGGCGTTGATGCCAATCTTGTGCTCATTGCCGGCATGTGCGGCCCGCCCTTTGGCGCGGACGGTAAACACGCCGCCGCCTTTGCGTGAAGTCTTCAGATAGCCGTCACCGTAGCAGGGCTCGATGACCAAGGCCAAGGCGCTTTTGTTCGCTTCTGCCACGATCGGCTCCGACCCGGACGGGGAGCCGATCTCTTCGTCGGTGTTCCAGAGGAAGACGAGTTTCTTCTGCGGCTGCACACCCTGCTCGATCATCGCCTTGAGCGCAAAATAGGAAAACACGATGCCCGACTTCATGTCATACGTGCCCGGCCCGTACGCTTTGCCGTCTTCGATGCGCCATGGCTCGACAGCGAGTGTCCCGACGTCTTTGACCGTGTCAAAATGGCCGAGCACCAGAATCTGCTCTTCGCCTTCCCCATATGTAACGCGCAGCTGATCCCCCTGCACCGCCTGCGGGATCTTCTCCACCGTGCAGCCCAGCGCCGCGAACCGCGCTGCGATCACTTCGCCCAGCGCGTCGATCCGCGCCTTGTCCTGCGAAGGCGTCTCCATCTCCACGTACAGTTGCAACTCCGCCAGCACATCGTCCAACTGACCTTCAAAATACTGCGTCCAATTCTGTTCCACTGTCATTTGAGTCACCGACCTTCTTTCCTCGTTCTGGATACCTTTATCATACCCTGATGCAAACTATCAGAAAAGTTTTATATAAATCGAAACTATTGCATGTTTATGCATTTTGGGTGTATGATACAAAACGTTATTCATGAAATGCGCATCCTTATCGCATATTAAAATACAGCACTGATTCCAGGAGGTAACATCTAATGAAAACTTTCAAATCTCTCTGCACGATCGCACTGACCGCAGTGCTTGCACTGGGCACCGTCGCATGCGGCACCGATGACAACGCGAACACCGGCGGTGACACCGGCAAGAAGACCATTGTGATGGGCACGTCGGCCGACTACAAACCGTACGAGTTCCACGATACCGCTAAAGGCGGCGAGGTCGCCGGATTTGACGTCGATATCGCGAAAAGCATCGCCGACCAACTCGGCTACCAGTTGGAGATCAAAGACATGGACTTCAACGGCCTGATCCCGGCTTTGCAGGCCGGCACCGTCGATTTTGTCATGGCGGGCATGACCCCGACCGCAGAGCGCAAGCAAAGCGTCGACTTCTCCGACATCTACTATGAAGCGAAAAACACCATCGTCGCGAAAAAAGGCGCCAACCTGAAAACGGCTGAGACCCTCTCCGGCAAAAAAGTAGCGGTGCAGCTCGGCTCGATCCAGGAAACGGCAGCGAAAGACATGAAAGGCCTGAACATCGTGCCGCTGAACAAGACCGGCGAGATCATCCAGGAGATCAAAGCGGGCCGCGTGGACGCAGCGATCATCGAAGACACGGTGGCAAAAGGCTTCGTGCAAGCCAACCCGGATCTGGAATTCAACACGATCCCGAACACCGAAGAAGCGGGCTCGGCGATCGCCTTCCCGAAAAACTCGAAAATCACCGCCGACTTCAACAAAGCGCTGCAAGGAATGAAAACCAGCGGACAGATCGACTCGTTTGCGAAAAAATGGTTTGATGCAGAATAACTTCGGGGCGGTGACGGGGCATGGACCTCAATTTTGAACGCATCGTGCCCTCTATCCCTTATATGCTCGAAGGGATAAAGGTCACCCTGCAATTCACCCTTCTCTCCGCGTTTTTCGGTTTTCTGTGGGGGACGGTGTTATCTTTATTCAAGATTTCGAATATCAAAGTGCTGCGCTGGTTTGGCATCGCCTACACCTCGATCTTTCGCGGCACGCCGCTGATCCTGCAACTGACCTTGGTCTACTTTGCCACACCGCAGCTGACCGGCTATCAGATCACGGCGCTGGAAGCGGGCGTGCTGGCCTTTTCGCTGAACTCGGCAGCCTACATCTCGGAGACGATCCGCGCCGGCATCCTGGCGGTGGACAAAGGGCAGCGCGAAGCTGCATTGGCGCTGGGTGTACCGTACCGGCGGATGATGTTCGACATCATTTTGCCGCAAGCGTTGAAAAACATCTTACCTGCGCTGGTCAATGAGAGCATCGCTTTGCTCAAAGAGTCGGCGCTGGTCTCGACGATCGGTGCGGCCGACGTGCTGCGCCGGGCGACGATCGTCGGGGCGGAGAAGTATATTTATTTCGAACCGCTGATCGTGGCCGGGATCATCTATTATGTGATGGTGATGGCGCTGACGTTTGGCGCAAGGCTCTTGGAGAGGAGGCTGCGGCGCAGTGATTAAGGCGGACAAGCTCTATAAATCGTTTGGCAAGCTGGACGTGTTGAAAGACATCTCCACCGAGATCAAAAAAGGGGAGGTCGTCGCGATCATCGGCCCGTCCGGGTCGGGGAAGTCGACCTTCCTGCGCTGCCTCAACCTGCTGGAGATGCCGACGTCAGGCAAGATCTACATCGACGGCAAAGACATCACCAACGCCGGCAAAAACGAGATCATGAAAGTCCGGCAAAATGTCGGCATGGTGTTCCAGCATTTTCACCTCTTTCCACACATGACGGTGCTGGGCAACATGACGTATGCGCCGATCAAAGTCAAAGGCCTGTCCAAAGATCAAGCGCGGGAAAAAGCGCGCGAGTTGCTGGGGCGCGTCGGGCTCGCCGACAAAGCGGATGTCTACCCGACCAAGCTGTCCGGCGGGCAAAAGCAGCGCGTGGCGATTGCGCGTTCGCTGGCGATGGAGCCGGAAGCGCTCCTGTTCGACGAGCCGACCTCGGCGCTCGACCCGGAGATGGTCAAAGAGGTGCTTGATGTCATGAAGTCGCTCGCCACCACCGGCATCACGATGGCGATCGTCACGCACGAGATGGGATTTGCCCGCGAAGTGGCCGACCGCATCTTGTTCCTCGATGAAGGGCGGCTGGTGGAAGACCGCACGCCGGATGAGTTTTTCACGAATCCGCAGAGTGACCGGGCGAAACAGTTTTTGCAAAAGATGCTGTAAGTTCTCACCCTCAGCACCCGTTCATAAAAGACGGGTATGGGGGTGTTTTTTTATGCGGGGAAACTTGGTGCTGGCAGGCGGCGCGCTGCGCGAGGACAATGCCGAGGTGTACGGCAAGATCATAGAGCTGGCCGGGGGCGTGGGACGGGCGAAGATCGGCATCATTACGGCTGCGTCCGAGCCGGAGGATGCGGAAGCGAACGGGGCGTACTACCGGGAGCTGTTTGCAGAACGGTACGGTGCGCTGGAGGCGGAGTGGGTTCCGCTGCATGCAGGGCAGATCGGGCGGCGGGACGATCCGGCGCTGCTGGAGTTGTTGCGCACGCGGACGGCGTTCTTTCTGGGCGGGGGCGATCAGTCGAAGATCGTGGAGTGCCTGCTGAATCCCGATCACACGGACAGCTTGGCGATGGCTGTGATCCGCTCCGCTTTTGAAAAAGGCGCTCTGGTCGCCGGCACATCGGCGGGTGCGGTGGTGCAGTCGGCCGGCCCGATGGTGACGAGCGGCGCAGGGCCGGAAGACGTGACCTGGAATCCGCGCGGCGGGCTGGGCTTGTTCCCGTATGGGCTGCTCGATTCGCATTTCAGCGAACGGGAGCGGCTGGCGCGGATGTTGCACATGGCGCAGGAAACAGGGTGGCAGCGGGTGTACGGAATCGATGAGGATACGGCGCTGATCGTCAGCGGAGAGCAAGGGACGGTGCGCGGGCGGAATCAGGTGGTGGTCGCTGAAGCAGGAGATGGAGGAGGCGTGAAGCGATATTCAAGCGGAGACGTCATCGAGCTGTAAGAGATGAAGGTAGTCGTGCAGGTAAAGAAGAGACGACCGCTTGGGGCGGTCGTCTCGTGGAACTTACAAGTAAGCGCGCAGGTGGTACGGCGCTTGCGGGTTGAACGAGCCGTTTTGGCTGCTGACAAACATATAGTAGACTTGTCCGGCTACGAGGTTGAGCGAGACGAATTCCGGGTTGTTGCCCGGTTGCGGAGCGGCCAGCCAAGTGGAGGTTACCGGGTCCCAGACGCGAAGAATATAGTCGGAACCAACCGGGATCTTGTCGAGCACGACGCGAGCCGCGCCTTTTGCCGGTGCAACAAAACGGTAGAAGTCGCGGTCGGACGGGTTCGCGATGAAGCCGAAGATGTCGTCGTTGACGAACACCCCTTCTGCGATCGTTTGTGCATCGTTCATGCCGCTTACTGTGTTCGGTTCAGCCTCCCAGTACGTTGCAGCCAGCGCAGTGCCGCCGCCAACGGTCAAAACAGCTGCTGCCGTGATGCCGACGAGTGCCTTTTTCATCAGTTTCATTTGGATAGACTCCCTTTCTCTAGTAGGATTATTTTTATGTGAAAATCATAGTTGTAATTTAATTTTACAAATTATTGTGTGATGAGTCAAGGTTACATTTTAATGATGTGGTTTACTTTTAATAGGTCGATATAAAAGAAGACGACCGCACAGAGCGGTCGTCGTGTCGCTTTTAGAAATAATGGAAGGAAGAGAGGCGATATTCTTTGCCTTTGTCATTGAGGCCAAATACGCGCACATAATAGGTTTCGCCGTAGGTCAGCGGCATGTCGATCAGCCCGGTGCCGTCATCGGAGTAATGTTCGCCGGTCGCCTTGTTGGTGACGGTGAAGCTGTAGTTGCCGGCCGTTTCGATGTACAGCTCAGCGTACAAGGAATTTTGAGCGGTGAATGTGAAGACGTCAGCATCGGTGTAGGTGCCGATGTAGCCGGTCACGCTGTCGCCAATGCTGTACCCTTCCGCGGTGGCGTAGGTGTCATTGGCGCCCGAACCGTTGCTCGCTTCCAGTTCGGTGCTCGCTGCCAGTGCCGTTTGTGCACCGGTGGCGAGGACTGCGGTCATGGCGATGGTGAGCAGTGTTTTTTTGCGCAGATTCATTTTTATTAGCCTCCCGTTATTGCATTTATTTCATGTTTAAATAATAAATGAATCTAGCAAGTAGGTCAATCATTTTCCGGTCAGTCTCTCGCCGGTTTTAAAACTAAGGATCATCGTCTCATCGTTGGCAAAAGTCACGTGCCAGCCGAAACGTTCTTCGGGAAATTGCGGGAGGTTGATCGGGGCAAGCGAGATCAGCGGCGCGGTGCCAGGTGGCGCAAGCGGAGTGACTTTTTCGCGAATCGCGTATTCGGAGACGCCTTCTTTGAGCAGCACGGAGGCGATAAGTTTTACCTGTTTGGTCGACAGGTCACGGACCAGCCAGACCGCTTTGTCCTCGCCATTGCTGTCTGTCCCTGTCACCAATAGGTAGGCGGGGCCGTAAGGAACAAAGCGAATCGGAACGGCCTTACGATTCCTGACAGTGGCGAGCAGTTGATGATCCTCAATAAATTGCTGCGCCTCCAGATCGGAAGGCACACCGGTATCCCCGGTCACAGGCGGGGTCGCAGGTTTAAGTGTGAAGTTGAGCAGAAGAAAGAGCCCAAACAGGCAGATCAGGAACAGCGAAGGCTTCCAGAGCAGTTTCATGTTCATCCCTCCTGAAAGAAAGACTCCGGATGGGGGAATTTGGTTTCAACACAAAATAGCCCTCGTCACAAGACGAGGGTCGATTCTTACTATTGAGCAACAATACCTAACGGGAATACAGGGAGCGTGTCCGCAACGTGTGATGCGTTTTGAGTGGTTCCAATGGAGAAAGCCAAGCCTAATGTTAGGACTGCAAACAATACAGCAAAACGTCTCTTCATTAACATCCCTCCTAATCGAAAAAGTCTGAATCAATTTCAGAAAACATTCTCCCCATTTTATAATACTTCATCAATGAATCAGCGTCATCAATCGAGCTGTAGTAACGCATGAGATACTTGCAGGCGAGAAAACGAACCTCCAAGCTAAAGGTTGTGTTGTTGGTAACAGAATGAGCATATTTGGGATCGTCTTTAGAAAAGGAATATGCAATCAGGAGTTTCCCATATAAATCTGGATATTCTTTCGACGACTCCAGATGCTCTTCGACCATTTTGTTGGCAGTCTCGTGAGCCCGAAGTTTGATCAAGGTCTTTGCATACTCATTCACTGCAAAAATCCGATAGTACTTGTAGTGTTGTAAAAGTCCGATGGCTTGTGGAAGCAGTTTGGCAGCTTCTTGATACCTTTTCAGGACATATTCGAAGTGAGCGCAATTCACCAATGCGATACCTGTTTGCTCTTGATCGAATGCCAACTGGTAATGTTCCAGTGAGAGATAGGCGTGTTTCTTTGCAAGTTCAAGATTTCCGCGTGCTTCAAACATTTTCATTCTTGTGTAGTGAACCAAACCTATTGCACGAGGCTGCTCTGCGAAAACTGAATCGGCGACTTCAAGCATTCCCTCGATGTTGCTGAAATCTTTTCGGATAATATAGGTCAGCATCAAGTTGGCTGTTACAAGATGGAGCAGGTGGCTGTCGGAGTATTGTTCATATATGTTTTTGGCCAGCTCATGAGCGTGTAGCCAGGTTTGGTGCGCTTCTTCGTATTTTTGCTGCAAATATTGTACTCGGCCAACGTTGTTCAGACCAAACCCGCGTTCAGTCGCTCCAATTGAAAGGTGGAGGAGTTCGTCAGCGATCTCGCTTGCCTGAATCAACATCATTTTCGTTTGTGTTTTCCCCTGCAACAGTGCATGTAGTTGGTGCTCTTTTCTTACCGTATCCGTCTGTTTGATTCTTTCAACTGAAAGGCCAAGACCTTCCGCTATTATCTCAAGATCTGATGGGGCGATTCGTCTCGCCCCGTTCACCATAATGCGTAAGGTTTCGCGATTCATTCCAATACGATCCGCAAAAGCACGAATGCTGAACGCACCGCCTTTTTCGGCCAGTATCTCTGAAATTCGTCTTCCCAGAGGAACTCGGTTTGGTTCTAATGAAACCTTATTATCAAGAGTTGACATAGAATCATTCCTCCATTGGAGAATTCGTAATCATAATTGTAAGCAGAGTGTCAATTGCCTATCTTTTTCAATTATAACGATATATTCAGTTACTGTATATCTTTTTAAGGTGATCTCGGGTTAAGAGATAGTTTGATTTTTATACAAATGAACAAATTGTAAGTTCGAAAGAATATTTGATGAATAACAACAGTCAAACTTTTTGATAGAATGACGACATGATAGTAGAGGGGAAGTGAAGCGTCATGGAGCAGGAAGGGTCGTCTTGGAAGCGCACCTTATGGGTGATGGCGGCGGTGCAGTGCATCATGATGATGGCGTTCACGTCGAGCGGACCTTTTTTGGCTTTATACATAAATGAGCTGGGCGTGGAAGATTGGGGCAAGGTGGCGATCTGGGCGGGGATCATCTCGTCGTGCAACTTTTTGCTGGCGGCGATCGTGTCACCGATGTGGGGCTCGATCGGCGACCGCAAAGGGCGGAAGCTGATGGTGATGCGGACGACGTTTGCGATTTCAATTTTCATGTTCCTGATGGGTTTGGCGCAGAATGTCTGGCATCTGCTGATCACCCGCACGATCCAAGGGATCTTCAGCGGCTTTACCGCTTCGGCCAACGCCTTGGTGGCGACGGTGATCCCGGAGGATCGTCTTGGCTATGCTCTGGGTTGGCTAGCATCGGCGGGGATGTTCGGCACTCTGATCGGGCCGCTGGTGGGCGGGGTGATGGTCGATCTGATGCACAGCTACCGAATTGCCTTTTTCCTGACTGGCGGATTTGCGCTGATCGCCTTTTTTGTAACGTTGATCTTTGTGAAAGAGCGTTTTGAGCCGCCTGCGAAGGATGCGAAGAAAAAGGGCAGCATCCTTGAGCAGTTCCGCGCCGTGAAAGAGATGAAAGGCGTGCGCACGATGTTTGTCGTGCTGTTCCTGGCGCAGTTTTCGGTGATGAGCGTGCTGCCGGTACTGCCTGTCTATATGAAGGAACTCACCGGACTGGAGTATCTCGGCATCATCGCCGGTTTCGCAACGGCAGCGACCGGGCTGGCCGATCTGATCGCATCGCCGTTCCTCGGGAAGCGAAGTGATAAGATCGGGTATCGCAAAGTGCTGACGATCTGCATGACAGGCGCTGCTCTGATGTACCTCCCGCAAGCGCTTGCTCCCAATGTCTGGGTGTTTATCGCCGCGCGTTTTGGCCTAGGACTCTTCATCGGCGGCATCATGCCGACTGCAAACGCCCTCGTCGGCCGCCTCGCGCCAAAGGAGCACCGTGGCAAGGTCTATGGCTTCTCCGCGTCGGCGATGCTCTTAGGCTCTTTCGCAGGTCCGCTCTTGGGCGGCTTGGGTTCCGCTTACTTCGGCATCCGTGTGATGCTCGGGCTGACCTGCGTGCTGTACCTGCTGAACATGATCTGGGTGCGGATGAAAGTAGTGGAGTCAATCGATCGCTGCTGACTGGTATTAGATCGGAATTATCGTAAAGAAGGAAAGAAAATGATAGGAAAAAGTCATTCAGCCAACTGAATGACTCAACGTTTTAATCTGCGTTGTAATCCTGTCTTTCAATCGAGAAAGCAATTTGATATGCAATCGCATTTAACCCTAGTCTTGCCCTTGAGTAATAATCTTCATTGATAAGAATTTGCATCCCTCTTCTTGGAACATCTGGAAAGTCAGTGAAGAACTTTTCATCAGGTGTACCACCGTCATGCATCAACGCATTTCGAACTTCTTTTAATTCAATAAGGAAATTGAAATGGGTATTGTGGCGCTCCCCCTTGAATTGATACCAAGCAACGTAGGGGTCCTTGTTAAATTTGAATTCGCTTTTTAGGAAGTTTATTAAACCATGAACCGATGCGCCACCAGATTGTAGACGTTCAATTTCACGTTGAATAAGTTTTTCCTTGACAGCATCAATCGATGTCAAATTATCGCTCATGTCTAATAAATCCTGATAGCTCAAATTGCTCTTTCCTTTGTTGCTGGAAGCTATCTTGGTTGGATGGAGTTTGATTAGTTCTTGAATTGTACTCCTAAGGTAAACTTCAAAAATGGTCCACTGTAATAAAAAGCTACCCTGGTATAGGATTTCTTTTGCTCGATTTTTTACTTCATCGGGTTTACCGAGCGAGTGGGCGAGTGTTAAGTATGTTTTTTGAACTTGCTCGAAATTGTCCATGTCTAATGGATCCAAATCAAGAGTAGTGTAGGCATCTGCAGTCACTTCAACAGAAAAGCTAGATCTTCCATAACCTGGGAGGTCGGATAGGGGGAGTTCTTGTTTTTCAGGAGGCCAAATGATTATCTCCTCATCTGTTTTAGGATGCTTACCAACATGACCTAGTTTACCTGCTGCTGCTGATTGCTGTATCTCTTCTAAAGGAATTTGACATTTATCAGCGTATTTTTCAAAAGTTAACCAACAGCAATTAGGCTCTTTAGACATTGAAAGTTGAGTAATATCAGATAAACTAAAGGAGAGGTTTTCTCTCTTTGGTATTACAGGTGCCAGCTTTAGTTGTTCTAATTCTTCTTTGGGGTACTTAAATAAAAGTTGTTGAGAAATATCATAAGAAAGCTCAGATAACTCGGTAAACTCAAAAATACTTTTGTCACTAGACCTGTATATTTGGTAAGGTTTAAATTCGGGTTGGACTTTGATAATTTCCTTCATTTCTTCTCCTCCTCGAGATACTCTAAACTTATAATAGACAAAATCTCGATTAGGTAACACAATACACTAATTATTTTATGTATGAAAGAATGACCCGATGGTTTTTTCGAGTGATAAAAGATACAATTAACAGAGAGATTTCAAAGGAAGGATGATCACCAATGGAACTGAACCTGACCGGACGCGATAAACACAGCACGCCAGATGAGTTGGCGAACTTGTCGGCTGTTATGATCCACGGCGACGAGATTTTTGTAGACCAAGGGGCGATTCACGGGAAGAGCCGCCTGGAGCGGGGCATCGACTTCCGCGCAGCACGCTCGGCGGAGGATGTGCCGCACGGGGAGAAGGTTGCTGTCGTGTGGGTGACCTTGAAAACCTACGAAAGCGGACGCGGCTTTAGCGGCATCGCTTCGGCGGAACTGCTGATCGACTTCGAACATGGCATCGGCTACAAGGCGATGGGGCCGCTGGTCAATCAGATGGACCGCGCGGTCAAAGGCCGTGTCGACGTGTCTAACCTGTCCTCGGAACAGCGCGTGAAACTCGCCGGTTTCCTCCAGCAATTACGTGCCGATCTCTGGGAGAACACCCCGGAGGAAGTCAAGGCGGAACTGGTGTAAACGACCTTTGCAAAACCCACCTTTTTGGTGGGTTTTTTGCTTGGGAAAACGACCACAATAAGATGTGAAACCCAACAGCATACTTATCCAAAAAATTTGTTTCTCATACAGAATGAAGAGTGCTATAATTGCATTCGTTATGTTTTCGTTATGCTCTCCATGAAAGGAATTGAACGCGATGCAAAACCAAACTCCTCTGTTCACGAAGCTCGTCGAGCACGCGAGCCGGAACCCGATTCAGTTCCACATACCTGCACACAAAAAAGGCTTTGGCATGCCGAGTGAATTCAGCGATTTCATCGGCCCGAACGCTTTGTCCATAGATTTGATCAACATCGCACCCTTGGACGACCTGCATTCACCGAAAGGCATCATCAAAGAAGCCCAGGAACTGGCTGCCCGCGCTTTTGGCGCGGACCACACGTTCTTCTCCGTCCAAGGCACCTCCGGCGCGATCATGACGATGATCATGTCGGTTGTCGGTCCCGGCGAGAAGATCCTCGTGCCGCGCAACGCGCACAAGTCGATCATGGCGGCGATCATCCTCTCCGGCGCACATCCGGTGTTTATGCATCCGGAAGTGGACGCGGAGATCGGCATCATGCACGGCATCTCTGTTGACACCGTCCGCGTCACGCTCGACGCGCATCCGGACGCGAAAGGCGTCCTGCTGATCAACCCGACTTACTTCGGCGTCTCTTGTGACCTGAAGACGATCGTCGAACTCTGCCATGAGCGCGGCGTTCCGGTTGTCGTCGACGAAGCGCACGGCGTGCTGTTCAAATTCCACGATGACCTGCCGCTCTCGGCGATGCAGGCCGGCGCGGACATGGCGGCGACTTCGGTGCACAAGCTCGGCGGCTCGATGACGCAAAGCTCGGTGCTGAACGTCCGCGAAGGATTTGTCTCCCCGGCGCACGTGCAGGCGGTGCTGTCGATGCTGCACACCACGTCGACCTCCTACCTGCTGCTCGCGTCGCTCGACGTCGCCCGCAAGAATCTTGCGGTATACGGGCAGGAACTGATCGAAAAGGTGCTCCGCCTCGCCCGCAACGCCCGCAAGATCATTAATGAAGAGATTCCGGGCATGTTCTGCTTCGGCGACGAGATTTTGAAAACGTCGGCGACTTTCGCTCACGACCCGCTGAAGCTGAACATCTCCGTCAAGGAGCTTGGCGTCACCGGCTGGGAAGTGGAGAAGATTCTCCGCACCGATTTCAACATCGAAGTCGAAATGTCCGACCTGTACAACATCCTCTGCATCGTCACCTTTGGCGACACGGAGGACACGCTGGGCTCGCTGATCCACGCCCTGCGCGAGATCTCGAAGCGTTTTGGCGTGCAAGAGAAGAAAGACCTGCCGCAAGTGCGCATCCCGTCGATGCCGTTGCTTGCCGTCTCGCCGCGCGACGCTTTCTACAATAAACAGACGGAAGTGGTGCCGCTCAAAGAGGCGGCCGGACGGATCATGGCAGAATCGGTCATGGTCTACCCGCCGGGCATCCCGATCATCATGCCGGGCGAAGTGATCACGCAGGACAACATCGAGTACATCGATGAAAACGTCAAAGCAGGACTCCCGGTGCAAGGCCCGGATGACCCGAACATCGAATTCATCAAAGTGTTGAAATAGATCATAAATAGACCTTGCAGTCAAGAAAAAAGTTCCCTTCTTCGGAAGGGAACTTTTTCTAGTTGTGCACAACGACCTGCTGTGATCCCTGTCCCCGTGCAGGATGAGCACAGGTCGCGGAGATTCTTCCAGTTGGTTTCCAGCTATCGACTAGTGAAACTCATGCATGATCTGCGTTATTCTAGCACTCGACCACATGACAAGCCTAATCCTCAAATCTGATGAGGAACGGAGGAACCACACCTGGGGTGAACTCGCGAACTCGTGCGAGCGGGCATCCTTCAGCCCGAACCCGTCAGCTAACTCCGGCGGCTTTTAGAAGGAGAGTGCTAAACAATGAAGAAATTCAACCTGAAAAAATGGGCTTGTGCAGCACTCGTTGCAGCAAGCGTCCTGACCGTTTCGCAAGTAAATGTCGAGGCAGCAGGCCTCACCGATCCGATCGTCGTGCAGCCGGGCCAAACGCTGTCCAAGCTGGCAGCCAGCTACGGCACGTCCGCAGCGGCGTGGAAGACGGCCAACCATCTGGCGTCCGATACGATCTATGCCGGCCAAAAGCTGCATATCGTCTTCCCGTACAAAGTGATGAAAGGTGACCAACTGGCGTACCTCGCCAACAAATACGGCACCACCGCAACGGAGATCAAAAACCTCAACGGCATGGAAAATGATCAGCTGATCGCAGGCAAGACCATGCTCATTCCGTCCGGCACCAACGGCTTCTACAAAGCGGCAACTCCGGTCGCAGCAACTCCGGCTCCGCAGACCGAAGAAAAAGCGGCCAACCGCCAGGCGCTGCAACCGATGAAACAGCCGGTTGTTCCGACCCGTGTGGCTCCGACTCCGGCACCAGCTCCGGTTGCCAAACCGGCACCGGCGCCGAAGCCGGCTGTGCCGACCGTGGCAGGCATGGCGTACACCAAGACCCTGAACATGGACGCGACCGCTTACGGCCCGGGCAACATCATGTGGCAATGGGGCGGCCACACCTTCACCGGCACCAAAGTGCGTGAAGGCGTGATCGCAGTGGACCCGAAAGTGGTTCCGCTCGGCTCCAAAGTTTTCGTGACCGGCTACAACTCCCCGCTGCTTCCGGCGGGCGGCTTCGTAGCGACCGCTGAAGACACCGGCGGCGCGATCAAGGGCAACCGCATCGACATTTACATCGACGGCACCCAAGCGCAGCTCCGCCAGTTCGGCCTGCAAGACGTGAAGCTTTATATCCTGAAATAACAGGCAACCACACATGCCAGCACACAAAAGAACCACTTGCCAATCCGGCAGGTGGTTTTTTTGTTTTTCAAAATGGCAACGATGGATAGATGAGGAAAGAGGTGACCGTGTGTGGAGATGTTTCGCGTGCTGCAGGTGGTGCGCCCGATGCAGGGCGGCATGCGCCGGCATGTGCTGGATTTGATACATGGGTTGCGGGAAGTCGGGCTTACCGTGACGGTCGCTTGCCCGCAGGAGATGCGCGGGGAACGGGAGCTGCAAGGGGTGAGCAGCGTGCCGCTGGAGATCATCGACAGCGTCAGTCCGATGAAAGACATGCTCGCGGTGCGCCAACTGGTCAAGCTGCTGCGCGATCAGCCTTTCGATCTCGTGCATCTGCACGGGGCCAAAGCCGGTCTTGTCGGCCGCATCGCCTTGCGCAGCCTGCCAACTCCGCCGCCCTGCGTGTATACCGTACATAATCAAGTGTTGCCGCGCGGCGGGCTGGTCAAGCGCGTGCTGAACACGCTGGAGCGCAGGCTGGCTCCTGAGACCGACCGCGTGATCGCCGTGTCGCGCCGCCTCGAACAGGACGTGGTGGCGCGCCACGGCATCCCGCCATGGCGGGCGGTGACGATTCACAACGGCGTCGATCATGCCGCCCTGCTCCCCCGCGAGCATGCCCGGCAGATCCTCGGCTGCGAGGACAGCGACCGCCTGATCATCGGCGCGATCGGTCGGATGGTCGCGGAAAAAGGGTTCTCGACGCTGCTCGAAGCGTTCACGATCCTGCTTGCCCGCGGCGTGGACGCGGAACTGGTGCTGATCGGCGACGGCCCGCTCCTGTCCGACTATCAGCGGCAGGCAGGGAAGATCGGCCCGGCGCGGGTGCGCTTTTTGGGCGAAGTTCCGCAGGCGCGGCGTCTGCTCTCGGGGCTTGATATCGTCGTCCAGCCTTCACATGCCGAGGGCTTGGGCCTCGTGCCGATCGAAGCGATGCTCGCCGGGTGTCCGGTGATCGCCAGCGACGTCGGCGGGCTCCCGGAAGTGGTCGTGCACGGCCGGACCGGGCTGCTCGTGCCGCCGCAGGAAGCGGTGGCGCTGGCCGACGCGCTGCAACTGCTCTTGCAAAAAGCGGACTGGCGCATCCGGCTCGGTCAGGCCGGGCAGCGCCGGGCGGAAGAGCATTTCACCAGAACGGCGATGATCGAGGCAACCCTGCGCGAATACCGCTCGGTGATCGCCAAACGCCAAGGGGTCTTTTTATGAAACGAAACGTGATCTTGATGCTACTGCTGTTGTGTTCGCTGCTGCTGCCGGGCACGGTCAGCGCCGCCCCTGACCAACCCCGCAAGCCCGACAAAAAAGTGGTGATCGTCGTCATCGACGGGCTTTGGCAAGGCGCGATGTCCGCGTCGGCGACCCCCAACCTGACCCGCCTGCAGCAGATCGGGGCGGTTGGCGTGATGAATCACAACACGCTGGGCAGGAAAAACGATGTGAACACCTACCTGACGATCGGGGCCGGATCGAAAGCGAGTGCGCCGCTCGAGTTCGTCCGCGCCTACGGTCTTCAGGAGCAGGTGCGGGAAGAGCAGCGCCCCGTGACGGGCCGTGAGCTGTACCTCCGCCATTTCGGCTACGAGCCGCAGGGGGAACTGGTCGTGCCGCAGATTCCGCAGATCAGAGCGGCCGCGCAAAACGCGAACTACACGCTTTTGCCGGGACAGCTCGGCGATGCGGTGCATGATCTCGGCGGCAAGACGGCGGTGCTTGGCAACACCGACCACGGCACACAGGCGCATCGCCCGGCCGCCTTGATCGCGATGGACAGCACAGGCAGCGTGGACAAAGGGTCGCTGCACAACGTCTTGATCGCCGACGGGACGCGTCCGTTTGGGGTGCGGACCGATTACAAAGCCCTGCACGAACAGTTTTTGAAAGTCCAAAGTGACGCCGACCTGATCGTGCTGGAGACGGGCGATGCCGGACGGGTGCATGCGATGCGCGACCTGATGACCCATGAGCAGGCGGAACGCGCATACCGGCAGGCGATCGAGGAAGCGGACGGGCTGATCGGCGATCTCTTGCCGCAGGTCGGCCCCGATCTGCTGCTCGCCGTAGTCTCGCCCGACAACAACCCGCTGCCCGTCGCGCCTACACTGTCCCCGGTGATCCTCGCGGGCGGGGGGATTCCGCCCGGCAGCCTGCTCACGTCGGGGACGACCAAGCGGGAGGGACTGATCGCCAACTATGACCTGGCGCCGACTTTTGTGCAGGCGCTGGGCGGCGACCCGAAGGACTATTCGTTCCTCGGACAGCCGGTCACCGCGCAACCGGTGCAGGAGTCGGTCGATGCCCAAACACAGCTCGACAGCATCGTGGACAATATGCTTCTGCCCAGCGGCATGCGCCGCCTGCTCGTCCGCCCGTGGCTGAACATCTGGATCGGGGCGGCGGCCTTGATCTTGTTCGGCACGATCTTTCGCCAAGCCTGGCTGCGCTATGTCACCCCGCTGGCGGAGCTCTTGCTGATCTTCCCTTTGGTCTGGCTGTACGTGCCGCTCCTGAATCCGCAGACCGGGCAGGAGATCACGATGTACACGGCACTGCTCGCGATCGGAGCGTGGGGCGGACTGCAACTGATCCGCCAGCCTTTGCAGCGCTTTGGCGTGCTGGCCGGGCTGACCGTCGCCACGCTGCTTGGGGACATGCTGCTCGGTGCGCCGCTGATGAAAGAATCGGTGTTCTCCTACGACCCGGTGGTCGGCGCGCGCTACTACGGCATCGGCAATGAGTACATGGGCCTGCTGCTCGGTGCCGCGCTGCTCCTGCTCAACGCCTTGCTTGCGCTCTATCCGGGCAAAGGGAAGTGGGGCACCTTGCTGCTCTTTTTCGCGATCGTCTGCCTGTTCGCTGCACCGTCGTTTGGCACCAATGCGGGTGGCGCGATGGCGGCGGCGATCGGCGGGTCGTATGCGTTTTTGCAGGTCTGCAACGTGCGGATGACTTTGAAGAACTGGCTGTGGATCGGCGGCGGGGCGGTGTTTGGACTGGCGCTGTTGTTCGCTTTGAACTTTGGCGGCGAACAGACGCACATCGGGCGGGCGACGGCGCTCGTCATCGGCGGCAACTTCGGCGAAGTCTGGCAAATCCTCGAGCGCAAGGTCGAGCTCAACCTGCACCTGCTGCGCGTCTCGGCATGGGGCAAGCTGTTGCTGCTGTTCATTGCCACCTTGCTCGTGTGGCGCATTCGCGGCAGACGGACGCCCTTTTTGCTGCACAACTTCAAGACGCAGCTCGTCACGGCCGGGGCGGCTTTTCTGGTTAATGACTCCGGCGTGGTGGCGGCGGCGATCATCCTGCTTTTTGCAGTGGTGCCGCTGCTGAGCATTAGGGAACAGAATTTGGACATACTACCGACTGAACAGGCTCCACAAGAATGGACTACGAGGTGACATACATGACGAACGAATTCACCTGGAAAGTGGGCGGAGCTCAAGGCGAAGGGATCGACTCGACAGGCGAGATTTTGTCGACCGTTCTCACCCGGATGGGGTATTACATATTCGCATACCGCCACTTCATGTCGCTGGTCAAAGGCGGCCACACCAACTACAAAATCAGAGCGAACAACGTGGAGCAAGTCGACTATCATGGCGACACGCTCGATATTTTGATCGCGTTTGACCAAACGACGATCGACGAAAACGAATACGAGCTGATCGAGGGCGGCATCATCCTGCATGACGCGAAATTCGAAGGCCAAGCGAAGCGCACCGACTTGAAAGTCTGCTCGGTGCCGATGTCGCAGATGGCGAAAGACCTCGGCAACGTGATCATCAAAAACATGGTCGCAGCCGGCGCTTCCTGCTATGTGCTCGATATCGACCCGGAGAATTTCTACGAGCAGATCGAATCGCAGTTTGGCAAAAAAGGCGCGGAGCTGGTCGAGCTGAACAAGACCGCGTTTAACAAAGGCTACGACTATGTCAAAGAAAACTATCCCGATGTGCGCCGTCCCGTGCCGCCGGCGACCAAACCGGCCTCCCCGCGCCTGTTGATGACCGGCAACGAGACGACCGGCGTTGGCGCTTTGGCTGCCGGCTGCCGCATCCTCGCCGCTTATCCGATCACCCCGGCGACGGAGATCATGTATTGGCTGCTCGGCAACATGAAAGATTTTGGCGGTAAAGTGCTGCAGGCGGAAGATGAGATCGCAGCCTGCATCATGGCGATCGGCGCGAACTATGCGGGCGTGCGCTCGATGACCTCGACCTCCGGCCCCGGCCTCTCGCTGATGATGGAAGCGATCGGCATGGCGGGGATCTCCGAGACGCCGCTCGTCATCGTCGACGTGCAGCGCGGCGGTCCGTCGACCGGCCTGCCGACCAAGCCGGAGCAGTCCGACTTGAACGGCGCGCTCTGGGGCTCGCACGGCGAGATTCCGCGCGTCGTGCTGGCGCCGACGTCGATCGAAGACTGCTACTACCAGACGTTTAACGCGTTCAACATCGCGGAGAAATACCAGTGCGTGGTCATCGTGCTGAGCGACCTGTTCATCGGCATGAACAAGATGACTTTGTCGGACATCGACGTGACCCGCTTTGCGGTCGACCGCGGCGAAATTGTGTCGCAAGAGACGCTTGATCAGTTGGAAAAAGGCGCTTTTAAACGCTATGCGATCACCGATTCCGGCATCTCGCCGCGCTCGTTCCCGGGCATGAAAAACGGCCGTTACTGCGCTTTGACCAACGAGCATGAAGAGACCGGCCTGGAGATCGAAGATGTGCCGATGCGCGAGGCGCAGATGAACAAGCGCTTTGGCAAGATGGCGCCGCTGGAGCGTGAAGTGAACGAGTGGGGTGTGGAATACACCGGCCCGGATGCGCCGGATGTGCTGATCATCGGCTTTGGCTCGACCAAAGCGCAGATCTCCGAAGCGGTGAAAACGATGGAAGGCCAGTCGGTCGGCCATCTGCAGTTGCGCTGCATGATGCCGTTCCCGAAAGATGCGGTCAGATCGCGCATCGAGTCGGCGAAGCGCGTCGTGATCATCGACCACAACTATACCGGCCAGTTGACCGGGCTGATCCAGCGCGAGATCGGCTTCCATGACAAGACGGAAACCTTGAAGAAATACAACGGCAATCCGTTTACCGTAGGCGAAATTGTTTCCTATGTGAAGGGGTGAGCGAACAATGGCGACTTTAGCAGATTTCAGGTATGAGAAAGCGACCTGGTGCCCGGGCTGCGGCGACTTCACCGTGCTGGCATCCCTGCAGCAGGCATGTGTCAAAATGGGTCTGGAGCCGGAAGACGTCTGCTGCGTATCGGGCATCGGCTGCTCGGGCAAGATCTCGCAGCACTTTGGCTCTTACGGGTTCCACACGCTGCACGGGCGTTCGCTCCCGACGGCGCAAGGCATCAAGATGGCCAACCAGGAGCTGACCGTCATCGCAGCGGGCGGCGACGGTGACGGCTACGGGATCGGCATGGGGCATTTCATCCACGCCTGCCGCCGCAATGTCGACATCACCTATGTGGTCATGGACAACCACATCTACGGCTTGACCACCGGCCAGTCTTCGCCGACATCGAAAAAAGGCTTCAAGACGAAAACCACTCCGGCCGGCGTGGCCGAAGAGCCGGTCAAGCCGCTGGAACTGGCGATGACCGCAGGCGCTTCGTTTGTGGCGCAGGCGTTCTCCGGCGACTTGAAGCAGATGACCAACATTTTGGTCGAAGCGATGCAGCACAAAGGCTTCTCGCTGGTCAACATCTTCTCGCCGTGCGTGACGTTCAACCGCGTCAACACGTATGAGTGGTTCAAAGAGCACATCGTCAATTTTGACGAGATGGACTATGACCGCTCCGACAAATACGAAGCGATGCGCCGCGTGCACGAAGCGGAAGGCGTCTGCACCGGGATCATCTACAAAGAAGACCGCCCGGCGTTCCACGAAGTGGTGCTCGGCGCGACTGAGCATGGCACCGTCCGTGAAAAACTGGAGCTGTCGCATGAGCAGATGTCTTCGCTGCTCAACCAGTTCCGCCGTTAAGTCGTTACGCAGAAAAAGACCACCCGTGAGGGTGGTCTTTTTGCTGTGTATTAGTTGGTGATGGTGTAAACGCCGTAGCCGGTGAAGGAAGAGTAGGAGTAGGAACCGGTCGAGTAGTTCGGATCGTTCACGTAGAACGTGGTGCCGCCGTTGTGGCCGGTCAAGAGCACCCAGTGCGAGCCGCCGCGAACTTGGCCGATGATCGCCTTGTTGCCGTTGTTCAGGTAGGTGCGCAGGGTAGAAGCTGCGATCGAATCATAGCCGTAGTAGCGGCCTTGGAAAGAGATGCGGTTGTTCAGGTTCTCCAGTGCGCCCCACACCAGCAGGTTGCCGGAGTAGCCGCCGTGGTTTTTCAGCCAGGTGTTCAGACGGCCCGGTTGTGCCGGATCGCCTGCGATCTGGATGCCTTTGTGACGCAGCGCCATCGCGACGGAAGTCACGGTGCAGCCTGCTTGAGCCAGCGTTGCGCCTCCGCCCATCAGGTTGTCGCCCCACGGGGATTCATATTGCTTAAACATCGGTGCGTTAAAGGCAGCTTCTGCTGTCTGCGGAGCTACGAGGCCCGGCGTGACAACCGTTGCGGTCAGAACCGCTGCCGACAATGCCAGGGAAGTGATCAACTTTTTAAACATAGGTAGTTACCTCCTAATTGGAATTATATTTTTAATGGTTTCTGTTGATAGACTATCACGAATTAATAATGCGAGTCAATAAATAATATGTAAAAAAATAAAAGAGAGCGTACTTCCACAGAAGCCCGCTCTCTTCGGCCAATGGCGACACTTAGTTGATGGTGTAGATGCCGTAGCCGGTGATCGAGGAGTAGGAGTACGACGTGGTGCTGTAGCCCGGGTCGTTCACGTAGAACGTGGTGCCGCCGTTGTGGCCGGTCAGGAGCACCCAGTGCGAGCCGGAGCGGACTTGCGCGATGACCGCTTTGTTGCCTGCGTCGAGGTAGGAGCGCAGGGTGGAAGCAGCTACCGACGTGCCGCCGTAGTAACGGCCTTGGAAGGAGATGCGGGAGGACAGTTTCGGAACTGCGCCCCACACGAGCAGGTTGCCGGAGTAGCCGCCGTTCGATTTCAGCCAGGAGTTCAGGTTGCCCGGGTCGGCAGATGCGCCGCTAACGAGGATGCCTTTGTGGCGAAGCGCCATCGCCACAGAGGTGACGGTGCAGCCGGATTCGGACATCGTGTCACCGCCGCCCATCAGGTCATCGCCCCACGGGGAGGAGTATTGCTTGAACAGCGGCGCGGAGAAGGAAGCTTCCGCCGTTTGCGGAGCTACCAGCGCCGGAGTGACAACAGCAGCAGTCATAACAGCGGCAGACAATGCGATAGATGTGATCAATTTTTTAAACATAATTATGAACCTCCTAAAGAAAAATATGATTTTGGAACGTTCCGCTGATAGACTATCATGAATGAATAATCCTAGTCAATAAGAGAAAAATAAAATATGTAAACATAATATTGTTATATTATGTGACAAATATAAAATAAGGCGAGCTTCCGAAGAAGCCCGCCTTATACTGGTTGAAGCTGGAATTAGTTGATGGTGTAAACGCCGTAGCCGACGATGTCGGAGTAGTTGTAAGTGGTTTGGGAGTAGCCCGGATCGTTGACGTTAAATACGGTGCCGCCGTTGTGGCCGGTCAGCAGTACCCAGTGGCCGCCGGAGCGAACGTTTGCGATGATCGCCTTGTTGCCTGCATCGAGGTAGGTGCGCAGGGTGGAAGCTGCGATCGAAGTGCCGGACGTGTAACGGCCTTGGAAGGTGATGCGGGAGGACAGCTTCGGAACCGCGCCCCAAACGAGCAAGTTGCCGGAGTAGCCGCCGTTCGATTTCAGCCAGGAGTTCAGGTTGCCCGGATCAGCAGCGAGGCCGGATACGGTGATGCCTTTGTGACGCAGCGCCATCGCGACAGAAGTGACGGTGCAGCCGGACTCGGACATGGTATTGCCGCCGCCCATCAGGTCATCGCCCCACGGGGAGGAGTATTGCTTGAACAGCGGTGCGGAGAAAGCAGCTTCCGCCGTTTGCGGAGCCACCAGCGCCGGGGTAACAACAGTTGCGGTCATAACAGCAGCAGACAACGCGATCGAAGTAATCATTTTCTTGAACATTTTCATTTAACCTCCAAAAAAATAGTTATATAGTGAGTTCATCTCTTAATTGGAGAGTATCATGAATGCTAGATTGCTGTCAATAAATACGATTATATTTTACTAGATTTTCATAATAGAAAAAGTTACACTGGATACAATTTGATAATTTTATATAAATATTTAGTTTTATTATATAAAATACAAAAACCGCCCAAGTGAGCGGTTTCATCTAATAATGTTCGACGATCCAGGTCAAAAATTGTTGGAAGTCCTCATCTTTTGCTTTGTGTTTCGGATAGGCGATCAGCGTCGGACGGGCCAAAGCCCCTTCGGCGATATCGTGAGCCGTAAGCAATCCGGCTGCTGTTTCTTCGCGGATCACCCGTTCCGGGAGCATCGCAACGCCGAGATTTTGGATCACCATCTGTTTGACGGCGCTGAAGGAGTCCAGTTCCATGATCACATTCGGGAACACGCCGCGTTCCAGCAAAAAGCGGTCGACACGCTGGCGAAACGGTGCGGAGGAATCGCCAAACATGATCATCTCCTGCGCGCCCCAGTCGGCAAATCCGCTGAATGTGCGGCCCCAGCGATGCTCGGACGAGACGATCAGCACGATCCGGTCGCTGGGCAGGTCGAGCTGCAACAGCTGCGGATGATAGACTTCGCTGCCGAGCACCGCCAGGTCGGCCATCCCGGTCAACAGCGCGGTGATCGATTCTTCATACAGCGTCGATTTGACATAGCAGCGCAGGTCGGGGTGGTTTTTGCGGTATTCGCCGAGCAGCCGGGGCAACTCGTAGGAAGCAAACGCTTTGCCGGCGGCGATGGTCAGCGGTTTGCGCGCCGAGGTGTCCTGGGTAAAAGAGCGGATCTGCTCGACGATGCCGGTGGCGACCGGGACGAAGCTCCGGCCTTCGGGTGTCAGCGTGACGCCGTTGGCGGTGCGGACAAACAAGCTGACATTGAGCTGCTTTTCTAACTGTTTCAAACGGTGCGTGACGGTCGACTGCGCTAAAAACAGCGTTTCGGCCGCCTTGTTGATCGAGCCAAAGCGGGCGATCATCAGAAACATTTCAAGATTCTCAAGATTCACGGGACAGGATCACCTTTACTTATCGAAATTTTGAATCACTCCTTATCAGTATTCTATAACACAGCACCTAAAAAGTGGAGTACGATACAAAACAAGAGGGAAAGTCAACGGGAGGGAATCATCATGCATCGTATTACAGCTTATTTTCGCGCTTATCATCCGATCGTGCATTCGATATTGCTCGGCACCTGTATGGCGCGGTTTGCTTCCGGCATGAGCATGCCGTTTCTGTCGCTGTATCTGGCGCGAGAATTGTCGCTCAGCCCGGTCTTGATCGGGGCGACGATCGGACTTGGCATGTTTTGCGAGATGATCGGAGGTTTTATTGGCGGCACGCTGTCCGACCGTTTCGGGCGCAAGCGGATCATGATGACGGCGCTGTACTTGTGGGCGCTGGTCTTCAGCTGTTATGCATTTGCCACCGAGTTCTGGATGTTCCTGCTGCTCACCGCCTTGCAAGGCTTAAGCCGCGCGTTTTATGAACCGGTCGGACAGGCGCTGCTCAGCGACCTGACCCGGCCGGAGCAGCGATACCGAGTGTTTACGCTGCGCTATACGTATAACAACCTCGGCTGGGCGATCGGACCGATCATCGGCGCGCTGCTTGGCATGTCGGCCGGCGCGGCCGCATTTCTGATCACCGGCGGCGTTTACCTCATCTATGCGTTCATCATGCAAGGGATGTTCGCCCGCTTTGACATCTCCCAACTGCAGGGTGCGGGCAAGGAAGAAGTCACGTTCCGCAAGGCGGCACGGACGGTCTGGGGAGATAAAGCCCTGCTGATGTTTATCCTGGGCAGCATCATGGGCACGCTCTGCTATTCGCAGATCACAACCAACCTTTCGCAGCACGTCGGCGGGCTGCAAGGAGGCATCACGCTGTTTGGGGTGCTGCTGACGGTCAATGCGGCGGTCGTCGTGTTGCTGCAGTTGCCCTTGTCCTCGTGGGCGGAAAAACGGACGCCGCTGCAGACGATCTGGATCGGCAACCTGTTTTACGCCGCCGGTTTTGTTGGATTTGCCATCGCCGACAGCTGGGCCGGCATGATTGCGGCGATGGCGGTGTTTACGATCGGGGAAGTGCTGTGTTTCCCGGCGGGGAGCATCCTGCTCGACCGCCTGGCGCCGGAGGGGATGCGCGGAACGTATTTTGGCACGCAGAGCTTCAAATACTTCGGCACGTCGATTGGCCCATGGCTTGGCGGCACCGTGCTGGTCGGGGCGGGAGCAGAAGCGTTGTTCCTCGGGGCGGCGCTGGTGGCGCAGGTCGGCACGCTGTTTTACTGGCTCGGCCAGCGCCGGGCGGGCAATTTGTTTGGACAGCAGCAGCAAAAAACACCCTCTCTGTAGAGAGGGTGTTTTTGTTTGTGTTTTTACTTGCCTTGTTTCGTTTCCGAGCCCGTCTTTTTCCACTGTTCGCCTTCCAGCTTGTAGCGGTCGAGGACGAGGTCGCCGTTTTTGCGCTTGGCGCCGATGGCGAATTCGGAAGCGTCGCCGCTCAGGAAAATGCCCGGTGGGAGGTCGTCCTGCTGCCAATTGATGTCGGCCATCGCTGCCGAGATCGCCGTCGCCAGCGCCATGCGGTGCGGCTCGTCGATGCCCAGTTCGAACTTGCCAAGCGCGATGGCGCTCAAGTGCAGCGGAGAGATCATCTTGAAGGAAGTCAGGCCAAACGCTTCCTTGATCTCCTTGTGCGACGCTTCGGTCGACTCGGGCACTCCTTCGCCGGTCGCGCCGGTGTTGGTGTCGCCGCTTTGCGGGCTGCCCTGATTGCCTTGGCTGCCGTTGAGGTCGGGCGTGGTCGCTTGCGGTTTATCGTTCGTTGCCTTGTTTTCTTCGGTTTGTTTGTCGCCGCAGCCGGTCAGTGCCGAGACGCACAGCGCGGTGATCAGAAGTGTAGACAGTGCTTTTTTCATAGGTTATCTGCTCCTTCCCTTTGTCCAAGTTATCATATCAGACGGGGGAAGAGCAAGCGAACGCCCGCTTAGAGATTGCTTAAAGCCCGATGCGGATCTTAAAGAATCCGGCATCGCGAAACGCCTGGTACAAGATGACCAGAGCCGGGCCCACGACCAGCCCGACAAAACCAAGCACCATAAAGCCGAGGTACATCGAGATCAGCGTGGCGAGCGCCGAGATGCCCAGCGAATTGCCGAGGATCTTCGGCTCGATGATGCGGCGGAAGACGATGATCACGACATAGAGGATGAAGAGCCCGATGCCAAGCGTGTTGTTCCCGGTGACAAACGCGTAGCCGGCCCACGGCACGATCACCGCTCCGGTGCCCAGCACTGGCAGCACGTCGACGATGACGATGATCAAGGCGACGGCAAGCGCGTATTTGACCCCGAGGATCCACAGCCCGATCAGCACAAGGTCGTAGGTCAGAAAAGAGATCAAGATCTGCGCCTGCAAAAAGCCGATGATCGCCCGGTTGAGATTCTCCAGCACGAGGCGGACTTTCGGCTGGGTGTCTTCGGTGAACAGTTCGAGGAACTTTTTCGCCAGCGCCGGCAAGTCGAGCGAAAACAGGAACAAGGCGACGATGTACACGACGGTGACGACCATCAGGTTCGGCAGCGAGGAGATCAGCCCGACCAGCCCGTTGAGCAGGTTGATCGTCAGGTCGTTTAAGGAAGCGAACGTCTTGTTCAGCGTGGTCTGCAGGTTCTGCGCGGAAGAAGGCGGCAGCGTGGCGAAATACGCCTGCATCTCAGCCGCCCATTCGCGCACCGGGTCGGCCATGTCAATCACCACGCGGGGCAGCCACTGCGACAGTTCGACCACTTCGATGACGATGCGTGTTGTGATGAAAAACAACAGTCCGCCAAAGACCAGCAGGAAGCTGGTAAACGCCAAGATCACCGCGTAGATGCGCTTCAGCCGCAGCCCGCGCTGGATGATCTTCACGACCGGTTCCAAGATGATGGCGGTGACCAAAGCGAGCACGATCGGCACGCTGTGCGGCAGGATGAAATACCCTGCGACGACCAAAAGCAGGATCCAGAGAGCTTTCAGGTAAGGATTCATCGCGGTCTCCCTTTCTCAGGTGCGTGTCTCTCTCTATCACTATATGGCTATTCTTTTTTGTTCTTGTCCGAAAAATCATCATCGACAAGGAAGTCGAACGCCCGCACTTTGAGCAGCGACGTAAAGGCGATGATCAAAAACGGCGCAAGCAGCACACCGACGAATCCGATCGCCTGATACCCGGCATACATGACGACCAGCGTGACCAGCGGGTCGAGGCCGATCGACGAGGCGAGAATCTTCGGTTCGAGCAGTTGGCGGACGGCGACGATCAGCCCGTAGACGATGAGCAGCCCGATGCCAAGCTTGACGTTGCCGGTGATGAACATATAGATCGCCCACGGCACGAACAGCGACCCTGTGCCAAGCAGGGGCAGGATGTCGAGAAACGCGGCCAGCAGCGAAAGGGAGAAGGCGTAGTCGACGCCCAGGATCAACAGCCCGATCAGCACCTGGCAGAACGTGATGAAGATGAGGATCGCCTGGGCGCGGACATAGCCGAACGTGGCTTTGCCGAGGTCGTCGAGGACGACGTCGCCTTTTTCGCGGACGCTCGGATTGACGAGACGGAAAAAGCGGCGCTGCCAGAGCGGGAAGTCTTTGGAGAGAAAATAAGCGATCAGCAGCGACAAGAGGAAGATCGTCACGGCGCTGGGGACTTGTCCGATCCAGTGCAGGACGTTTTCCGAGATGCCTTTGCCGATGTTGCCAAGCACGGTGCCGAGCTTGGCGAGGTTGTCGCGCACCTTTTCGCTCATCTCGGGGGACAGCGTGGTGTAGAAGGCGACCGCCTGATGGAGCAGTTCCTCGCCTTTGCCGACCAGCCCGCGCGCCATGCCGGGCACGCGTTCCGAGAACTGGGCCAGCTCGATCATCAGCTTGGCGGCGAGCAGCAGCAACAGCGCCGCACCGCCGCCGAAAAATAAGATCAGCGTGGTAAACGCGGCGACCCAGCGCGGGAACTTCAACTTGATCAACAGCTTCACCGCCGGTTCGATCAGCACGGCGATCAGCAGACCAAACACCAGCGGCAGGAAAAACGGCAATGCAAACCGCAGCCCCGCCCAGACCAGCCAGCCAAACACGAACCACAGCGCCAGATTGATCAGGGCGAAGCGGTGTTTCATCACAAATGAAAGCATAGATCCGCTCCTCTTCTTTAGAAAATCTCTTTAGGTAAAGGATACCAAAAATCGAAGTCCCATGCCATGACAAGGCCGGGAACGATTTCTGAACATTCAATAAATCAGTTGATTTTCAAATCTATTTATGGCATATTAGTGCCATAAGAAGATTTAATTACTTTTATAGGGAGGAATTGACAATGGAAAAAAACATGTTCGACCTCGACCTGCAAGTGACATCCGCAGAAGTGGTGACGCCCGATGGAACTGGCATCCCGATTTCCACCGGGTATGAGTGCCTGACCATCCAATAAGCATAAAAAAGACCCCGTTTACGCAACGGGGTCTTTTTTTATGCCAAGTATTTGGCGCGTCTCGCTTACTTATACGCGATGTTTTGCGAAATGTTCGCGAGTGCCTCGATCAGGTTGTCCATGTAGCCTGCAATGCTCCACAGTGAGGCTGCAATCACCACTAAGCTCGCGACTTTGATGTAGGCGAGGATCTTGTCGGCTTTCAACGAGATTCCTCCTTTTTATGCCAGTGCTTTGGCGTCGGCCAGCACGGATTCGATGTGGCCTTTGACTTTTACTTTCGGGTAGACCTTGGCGATGTTACCTTCCTTGTCGATCAAGAAGGTGGTGCGCTCGATGCCCCAGAACTTTTTGCCGTACATGCTTTTTTCTTTCCAGACGCCGTACAGCTCGCTCACTTCGTGGTTCTCGTCGGCGAGCAGCAGGAAGGGCAGGCTTTCTTTTTCAATAAACTTCAGGTGGCGCTTGACCGGGTCGGGCGAAACGCCGACGATCACCGTGTCGGACGCTTCAAATAACTCGTGCGCATCGCGGAAATCGCAAGCCTGGGTCGTACACCCTGGCGTCATATCCTTTGGATAGAAGTACAGCACGACATTTTTGCCGCGCAGGTCGCTCAGTTTTACAGGTTCGCCGTTGCTCGCCGGGAGCGTGAAGTCGGGTGCAAGGGCGCCGGTTGTGATCTCTGCCATGATAACTCCTCCAGTCCTAAATTACCGCTCTTGATGAAGCAGCCCGTGCAGCATATCGGCCACGTCGCCTTGGAGCAGGTCGGAGTCGGGCTCCGCTTCCATAATGCGCTTCAGCTCATACGCCGCTTCCAGCGTGTACATCTTCTCCGCCGCCTGACGCGTCTTGGCGTTGGAGACCGAATCAAGGTACGGGTGGAACGCGACATAGCCGAGCTCCACGCGCGGCAGGAAGTGGGTCGCCACCACTTTCTTCAAAGCGTTCAGGCACATCCACTCGCGGCCCAGCGTCTCTTCGAGCGCCGGATTGAGCGTGGTCTCCCCGGTGCCTTCCGCCGGACGGGGCATGCCGTTCCAAGTTTCCATCAGGTTGAGCAGGTCTTGCTGCTGTTCTTGGTTCAGTCGGTCAAACAGGTAGATCAGTCGGTCATGTTTATTCATCGTTCTTAGGACCCCTTTGAACGGAAGTAGTTTGGGTAAGTCAAATTTCATTATAGAAAAGTTTGGTGAAAAAAACCATGCCTCTCGGAAAAGACTATCGGAAAAGACTACCTTTAGATTATGTGATTTCCAAAGACTTATGATATTCTTTCCACATACGGCACAAGAGCTACGGGAGGATTTTATGATCGAATGGGTCGATAAAGAAAAAGTGTTCAAAGATCCGGTGCATGACTACATCTATGTGCAAGACCGCCTGATTTGGGATCTGATCAACACGCGCGCCTTTCAGCGCCTGCGCCGCGTCAAGCAGCTCGGCACCTCGTTTTTGACTTATCACGGAGCCGAACACAGCCGTTTTACGCATTCGCTGGGCACCTATGAGACGATGCGCAAGGTGCTGTCCCATTTTGACCGCAACTTCGGCTGGCCAAGCGATGACCGCATGCGGCTGCTGGCGCTGTGCGCTGCCCTCCTGCACGACATCGGGCACGGCCCGTTTTCGCATACGGTGGAAAGCGTGTTTCAGTTCCACCACGAGACATGGACGCAGCGCATCCTGATCGAAGACCCGGAAGTCAGCCGGATTTTAATGCGGGTCGATGAAGACTTCCCGCAGGACGTGGCTGATGTGATCGCCAAAAAGGACAAGTTCCCGCTGGTCGTCAAACTGATCTCGTCCCAGCTCGACGTCGACCGCATGGACTATCTGCTCCGCGACGCGCTGAACACCGGCGTCACGTACGGAACGTTTGAACTGGAGCGGCTGATCCGCGTCATGCGCCCGGAAGGCAACGACGTGGTAGTGAAAAAGTCGGGCATGAAGACGGTTGAGCAGTACATCCTCGCCCGCTACTTTATGTATTCGCAAGTCTACCTGCACCCGGTCACCGTCGGCAGCGACGTGCTGCTGCGCCATGTGGTGTCCCGCGTGAAAAAGCTGTGGGATCGCGGCGATGCCGTCTATTTGGTCGATGAATTAAAGCCGTTTCTGTCCCGCAAGGCCGACGAGATCTCGGTGGCCGAATATCTGGAGCTCGACGAAGGCGTGATGAACTACACCTTGCAGCGCTGGACCCGCGCCGAAGACCCGATCCTGCGCGATCTGTCCGACCGCTTTGTCAACCGCCGCCTGTTTGGCTCGGTCGATACGCGGGAGCTGAAAGAGGTCGAACGGCAGACGATCCGTGAGATGTTCCGCGCCAACGGCTTGAATCCGGACTATTACCTGTCGTTCCAGACGGCGACGACGGGCGGCTACCACATGTACAAACAAGGCATCAAACTGGTCGAGGAGAGCGGCCGCCTGCTGGATGACATCTCCAAATACTCCGGCCTGGTGCGCTCCTTGCAGCCGGAATCGAAATTCCGCATCTTCTGCCCGAAAGAAGTGCTGCGCGGCGAAGGAAAATACAAGCCGATCCGCGGCTGGCTGGATGCGCTGAGGGATTAGAGAGAGGGGAACTTTACACCATGAACTACAAAATGCTGGTATCGGATATCGACGGGACATTGCTCAACTCGGAAGGCCGCCTGACCGACGGGGTAAAACAGGCGGTGCGCGACCTGCATGAGCAAGGCGTGATCGTCACGCTGGCCACCGGGCGCAACTTGCGCGGCGTGCTGCCTTTGATCGAGGAATTGGGCGTCAGCGTCCCGGTCATCCTCGGCAACGGCACGGTGATCGCCGATCCGCTGAAGCGGGAGACCCTGTTGCACCGCCCGCTGCCCCATGCGACGGCACATAAACTGATCGACGTGATCCGCGGGCATGGCCTGTGGTCGAGCGTGTTTGTGCACACGTTTGAAGGAATCGATACCTATTATGACCGCGATCCCGGCTTTGACGCAGCCTACCTGTTCGTCAACCGCGACCCGAACATCTCGAAGCAGGTCGACGACTTCCGCACTGTGACCGGCGTTGATCCACTGAAAGTGCTGTTGATCGACACGCCGGACAAAGTGTATCCGCTGATCGAAGACTTGAAGAAGATCGACGACCATAAGTTCAACATGTTTGTCTCGACCTATGATTTTCCGGGCTACGTCTTCCTGGAGATGTTCGATCACGCGTCGAGCAAAGCGTCGGGCATCGACCACCTGGCTCAGGAATTTGGCATCACGCCGGCCGAAGTGGTCGCCGTGGGGGACAATGCCAACGACTTGGAGATGATTCGCTATGCCGGGCTTGGCGTGGCGATGGGACAAGGCGTGGACGAGCTGAAACAGGCGGCCGACTGGACGACGAAAAGCAACGATGAAGACGGCGTCGCTTATTTGATCCGCGAACGGATGTTAAAGTAAATTCTTTAGTTTGAAAGAAGGGTAAATTTCGCACGTGTAGAATACTCTGATGGGACTAAAGTCGTGGGGCAAAAGGGGCGTTCCATCATGAGACAATCAATCACTGCCAAAATTTTAGTTACAATCTTATCTACGCTAATCGTCCCGCTGTCGATCGCGGGGTTCTGGTTTTATTTTGATCTGCAAAACAGCTTGAAAACAATCGAGTCGGAGCGCGGGGTCAGCAACTTGACGGCCGCGCACCAGATGTTCGATTTCATCGGTTCGCAGATGTCTTCCAATGCGAAGACAAATGCGTACTGGGAAGAGCATCACACCGCGATCGCCGAAGGAGACACCGCCTTCCTGGAAGACAGCGTGCTGTCGGTGATCGACGTGGTGGTTTCCTTGTCTTCGGTCTATGTGGCCGATCTGGACGGCGAAGTGCTGGCCAAACAGGAGCATCAGCCGCTCAATCTGGACAGCCAGTTGCCGAAGATGATCGAACAAATGGGCAAAGAGATGAGCCTGACCGGGCTGGTGCGCTCGGAGCGCGGCCTGCAGATGGTCACCTTGTCGAAAGTCACCAACGAAGAGGGGACGGCACAGCCCAATGGCGTGCTGATGTTCACCCGCGATGTGAACGAGAAGTTCCTTGAGACGGTGCAGGAGGTCAACAAGACGGACATCACCGTGTTTGACGGGGAGAAGGTCGTCTCGACCAATTCGGCTTTCGACCAGAGCACAGCAGCCGCCTTGGCGCAGCAGGTCAAGGGATCGGCTGAGCCGCAGGTGTTGTCGACCGCTTCCAAGCAGGGGCAGCATACGGAGAGCGCGGATCAACTGCTCGACATCTATGGGCAGCCAATCGGATTTTTGGCGACGGAGACGATCTCGCAGACCGGCGCACAGCTGCGCGAGAAGCTGCTGTTCACCGCTGCGGTGGCCGGCGTGCTGCTCTTGGGGATCGGCGGTCTGCTCGCGGTGCTGTTCTATAACTCGCTGTCCCGTCCGCTGCGCCGCATCGGCGGCGAGATGGCGCGGGTGGCATCGGGCGACCTGACGAACAGCAAGGAAGCGGTTCTGCTGACCGGCAGCAAGCGTCAAGATGAGATCGGCGAGATCACGCAGGCGTTTCTGGCGATGCGTGACGGGCTGCGCACGCTGGTCCAAGGCGTGCATGAAGGCTCGTACCATCTGTCGGAGAACTCGCGGGAATTTGCCGCTTCCACCGAAGAGGCGCGGGGTTCGCTGCAGATGATCGCGGCATCGGCGGAAGATATCCGCTCGCTGGTCGACCGCACGTTTGAGCGGGTCGGCGAGGCGGCCGGACATCTCGACACGCTGTCCGATCAGGCGCAGATGATCTCCGGCCATGCTGAGACGGCTGTAAATGCGGCCGGACAGATGAAGGCGGCGGCGGGAGACGGGCAGCAGCTCGTCGACCGTTCGATCGGGACGATGGGGGAGATCTCCCAGTCTTCGCAGGAGAGCGAACAGAAAGTGCTGGCGCTGCAGTCGGTCGCCGAGGAGATCATCCTGATGGTCGACCGGATCAAAGCGGTCTCCAAGCAGACCGGGATGCTGGCGCTGAACGCTTCGATCGAAGCGGCGCGGGCGGGAGAGCACGGGCGAGGATTTGCCATCGTGGCGAGCGAAGTGGGCAAGCTGTCCGACCAGACCCGTGTGACGACCGAGGAGATCGAAGTGCTCGTCGAGCGGATCAAGCACAGCGTGCTCGACGTGGGCGAGACGACGGGGCTCTTGCGCCACCGTCTGGCGGACGGAGTGGACGCGGTGCAGGCCACCGGTTCGGCGTTTGCGGAGATCTTGCGCCACATCGGCGCGGTCGAGGGCCAGATCGCCCAGATCCGCCGGGAAGCGGGCAAGCAGGAAACGATCACCGAGACGGGGGCGGAAGCGGTGTTTGGCGTCAAAGAGATGGCGTCCGAAATGGTCGCCAGCGTCGAAGAGACCACCGCCGCCACCGAAGAGATGGTCGCGATGGTTCACACCATCGCCGAAAACTCGAACAGCCTCGCCGATCTCGCGGAAGAACTCCAAGAGAACGCCGGGAAATTCAAAATGTAGCGCACAAAAGGCACGGGAGACTCCCGTGCCTTTTGCTGTGCAGAATTGCCTGCGAAAAAGGCACACCGGCAGTTTCGCCTGTGTGCCTTTGTGCGTGTGAACTTACTTGCCTGCGTTGGTGATGAACGGGAGCGCCTGCTCCATCGAGGTGACGCGCTCGTCGCATTCCCAGCCTTTGCCGATGCCGTGCGGGTCGATGTAGACGGTCTGGCAGCCGAGCTCAAACGCCGGGAGGATCTCGTTGACCCAGTTGTCGCCAACGGAGAGGAACCCTTCGTACGGCAGGTCAAACTGCTCTTTGATCCGCGCAAAAACGCCTTTGGTGCCGGACGGCTTGCGGGCGGTGAACACTTTCAGATCAAACGAATCGAGCAGGCCGAGCTTCTCGAGAATCTTGGTCGAATCCACTTCCGGCGAGTTGGTGACCAGCACCTGCTTCACGCCGCCCGCGCGGGACGCCGAGATCGCTTCGATCAGCCCCGGGATGCGGTTCATGTGGAAATCCGGCCCCATCATAAACTCGCGGGTCGCGAGGAACGCTTCGCTCGTGCCGGCATCGGTCAGCCCGTAGTGGCGCGCCATGCAGCCCGGCACCCACCACATGTCGCCGATCGAAAACATGTCTTCGAGGTTGACGGTGACCTTCTCCGGGTACAGCCGCTCCACTTCCTCCTTGGGAAGCGGCGTGCCGTCCCAGTGGAACGCCTCCGATACATCGCCTTTTAACTGCACCAGAATCAAATCGCGGTTGGCATCATATGTACGTCCAATGCGCAGCGGGTGCTTGTCCTCCAGCGCCGCATCATATTCGGCCTGGAACTTCGCCTGCACATCTTCCGGCAAACGCTTCTTCAGCTCGTTTGCGTAGTAGTCAAAGTGGTGAGTGTCTTCATAAAGCGTGCCGTCCAAATCATAGACGATCAGGTTGACGCGTGAAAGATCCATTTGCACAATCCCTTCCTTTCCTGTTCCCTTATTATAACGCAAATGTCGAATCTGAATCAGTCAACCGAGAAAAACGTCGAAAAACTACAAAGTTTGTCTTTCTTTTGAAAGCGCTTTTAGATACAATGGTACTTGCCTTTCCATGGATACAATCCCCTTTTGCAAGCTCATACTACGTGGTATCCATCACTACTGAAACCTTAGACCGAAATGAAAGTTGGGAAGAGAATGATCGAATTTAAGAACGTGAAAAAAGTATATCCCAATGGGACTGTCGGCCTGGATAATATCAATCTGACCATTCATCCGGGTGAATTCGTGATCATCGTCGGGCTCTCCGGCGCGGGTAAGTCGACGCTGCTGCGCTCGATCAACCGTCTGCATGAGATCAGCGAAGGCGAGATCTTGATCGACGGCGAGTCGATCACCAGAGCAAAAGGTGCTGAACTGCGCCGCTTCCGCCGTGACATCGGCATGATCTTCCAGAGCTTCAACCTCGTCAAGCGCGTGTCAGTGATCCGCAACGTCCTCTCCGGACGCGTCGGCTACCACGGCACCATGCGCACCCTGCTCGGTCTCTGGCCGAAGCGCGATGTGGAACTGGCACTCGATGCACTCGATCGCGTCAACATCAAAGAAAAAGCGTATGCGCGCGCCGACGAACTGTCCGGCGGCCAGCAGCAGCGCGTCTCCATCGCTCGTGCCTTGGCACAGGAAGCGAAGATCATTCTCGCGGACGAGCCGGTCGCATCCCTTGACCCGCTGACCACCCGTCAGGTTATGGACGACCTGAAGCGCATCAACCGCGAGCTCGGCATCACCACCGTCGTCAACTTGCACTTCCTCGACCTGGCACGCGAATACGGCACCCGTATCATCGGCCTGCGCGCCGGCAAAGTCGTGTTTGACGGCCCGGTGGAACAGGCGACCGACGAGGTGTTCTCCGACATCTACGGTCGTCAGATCAAGAAAGACGAGCTTCTCGGCGCTGTGGAGGAAGGCGTATGAGCAAGCAGCAAAAAAACATCAAAGCTCCATCAAAACTGAAATATACGATCATCTTTCTGATCCTCGCTGTGCTGTACGTGTTCTCCTGGCGCGGCGTGGATGCAGACATCGGTGAGCTGATCGAAGGCCTGCCGAACATCGGGAACATGATGGCGCAGCTGTGGCCGCCCGATTTCGAGTATTTCATACAAATCCTCGATCCGATGCTCGAGACGTTGCAGATGGCGATTCTCGGGACGACGTTTGGCGCGATCCTGTCGATTCCGATCATCTTGCTCTCCTCGAACAACATCTTTGGCAAACGCGTAACGACGATCACCCGTTCCTTTCTGAACGTAGTTCGTACGATTCCGGAGCTGTTGTTTGCCGGTATCTTCGTTGCAGTCGTCGGCCTTGGCCCGTTCGCGGGCGTGCTCGCTTTGACCTTGTTCTCCTTCGGTATCATCGCCAAGCTGTGCTATGAGTCGGTGGAGACGATCGATCCGGGCCCGCTGGAAGCGATGACCGCCGTCGGCGCAAACAAAATGCAATTTATCAGCTTTGCCGTCGTGCCGCAGGCACTGCCGGCGTTTATGGCCTATCTGTTCTATACGTTCGAAGTCTGTGTGCGCGCATCTGCGATCCTGGGTCTCGTCGGCGCTGGCGGGATCGGTCACGTGCTGAACACGGCGCTGGCGATGTACCAGTACACACACGTTGCTTCGATCATCTTGTTCACGCTTGTCATCGTTATCGTCATCGATACGGTCAGTACTAGAATCCGGGAGAAACTGCTATGAGCCAACAACAAAAAGCATTGGCAGCGCCGCCGAAGACGCTCGGTCAGAAAATCAAACTCGTTTTGTACATCATCTTCTTCATCGTCCTCTACACCTGGTGTTTCTCGGGGATGGAAGTCGATGTCACCAAAGTTCGCGAATCCCTGCCGGTAGCAGGCAACATCATCTCCGGCATCTTCCATGTCGAATGGCCGTTTGTCACTGAAGATGAAGGCGTTATCGACAACATGTTCATGACCTTGGCGATCGCCCTGCTTGGCACGACGATCGCAGCGACGCTGGCCATTCCGTTTGGCTTCCTCGCCGCCACGAACATGAGCAAGAAAAACCGCTGGGTCTCCTCAGTCGGCAAGCGCATCCTGAACGTCATCCGCACCTTGCCGGAACTGATCGTCGCGATCATCTTCATCGTTGCGGTCGGCCCGGGCCCGTTTGCCGGGGTCTTGGCGATCGGTTTCCACTCGATCGGGATGATCGGGAAGCTGTACTCCGAAGCGATCGAAAACATGGACGAAGGTGCGATCGAAGCGATGACCGCGTCGGGCGCCAACCGCATCCAAATCATGTGGTTTGCCGTCCTGCCGCAGGTGCTGCCGGAGTTCATGTCCTACGCGCTCTACAAGTTCGAGATCAACGTTCGTGCCGCATCCGTACTTGGTATGGTTGGCGCAGGCGGTATCGGTACGCCGCTCCTGTTCGCGTTGATCGGCCATGACTGGGACCGCGTCGGTGCGATCCTCGTCGGGATCATCGTCGTCGTTATGCTCATCGACTACCTGTCCGGCTCGATCCGCAAACGTCTTGTCTAAATTGTGAACTGAAAAGCCTGGTCCTTAGCGGGCCGGGCTTTTCTCATCCGGGAAGAGTGGCGGATGCAGGACAAGTAGTCTACAATAAGATGGTACATATCTAAAAGGGGGCTTTTCGCTGTGTCCGGTACGTTTATGCTGTTTACTTGGGGCGTTGCGATCATCTCGGCGCTGATTGCCACGTTTTCACTTAAAGCACCGCGTGTGCTTTCGATTATCTTAGGCGTCATCCTGGCGCAAGGTTTGATGTTTGCAGGCGGCCATATGCTGCACCTGGACTTTGGGCCGATCATCGACATCGGCGGCACATCGACACCTGTTGTGACCGACATCGTCCTCGCGCTGGTCGGCGCATTCCTGGGCGCATTTCTCACAAAGGCGTTCCGTCGCGGACGCTAACCTGCAAGCAGGCTAGAAAGGGTGTTTAGAGGGTGAACAAAAAAGCATTGGGCATTTTGTTTGCGGTCATGTTCCTGGTCATGCTGGGATTTGGCATCATCATCCCGGTCATGCCGTTCTTCGCGGAAGAACTGGGAGCTTCGCCGTTTGAGATGGGGCTGTTGATGGCTTCCTACTCGGTGATGCAGTTTCTGTTTGCACCGTTTTGGGGCGGCGTATCCGACCGGATCGGCCGCAAGCCGGTCATCCTGATCGGCATCTCCGGTCTGTCGTTGTCGTTCTTCCTCTTTGCGATGTCCGACCAGCTCTGGATGCTGTTCGCATCGCGGATTATCGCCGGGTTCCTGTCGTCGGCAAACATGCCGACCGTCATGGCCTATGTGGCGGACATCACGTCGCCGGAGAATCGGGGCAAAGGCATGGGCATGATCGGCGCATCGGTTGGACTTGGCTTTATCTTTGGTCCGGCGATCGGCGGGATCTTCTCCGCTGAAAGCTATGCGACGCCATTCTTCATCGCCGGTGTTGTCTCGGCCATCACGTTCCTGTTTGTCCTGTTTGTGCTCAAAGAGTCGCTGCCGCCTGAAAAGCGCCTGCAAAAAGGGCAAGGCGGATCGCGCTGGGCGGCATTCTCCGGCTCGCTGTCGATGCTCTACGTGCTGATGTTCTTCGTCTCCTTCTCGCTGGCGGCGCTCGAAGGCACGTTCGCCTACTTCGCAGCGGAGAAGGCGGGACTGGACACGGTGCATCTCGGCTACATCTTCATGATCATGGGGCTGGCCGGCGCGTTTGTGCAAGGCGGTCTGGTCGGACGCCTGATCAAGCAGCGCGGCGAGGGCATGGTGATCCAGCTTGGGCTGTTGATCTCGGCGATCGGCTTTGGCCTGATCCTGCTCACCAACTCGTTTTGGACGGCCGCATTGTTCCTTTCCATCTTCGGCATCGGCAACGGGCTGATCCGTCCGGCGGTGTCCGCGCTGATCACCAAGCGCACGACGGTTGGACAAGGGCAGGCAACCGGGCTGCTCTCGTCGTTCGAATCCTTGGGCCGCATCGGCGGACCGCCGCTGGGCGGCGCGGTGTACGCCTTGTCGATTGGCTATCCGTACATCGCAGGGATCATCTTGTCTGTGCTGGCGTTTGTGATCTATCGCATCTATGTGGCACGCGCAGGCGAAGCAATACCTGCCAACTCCTAATAAAAACCCGCGCTCTGCAGTTTGCAGGCGCGGGTTTTCTTATCTTGTCTTTTAATGTGCGAATCGGGTGCGCAGGTTCTTGAAGATAAACCAGAGCACAGCGAGGATGATCAGTCCCAAAATGCCATAGGAGAACGGCTTGATGTAAGGTTCAACAGCGTGCCAGTTGGCGCCAAGCTTAAAGCCAGCCCAGGTCAAGGCAACGTTCCACGGAATGCAGCCGATGAACGTAAAGATGGTGAATTTCCAGAAGTTCATTTTCGCGATGCCGGCCGGCAGCGAGATGAACGTGCGGATCACGGGCAGGTTGCGTCCGAAAAACGCGGCCCAGTCGCCATATTTCGCAAACCAGCGGTCGGCGGTGTGGATATGCTTTTCGTTGATCAGGATGTATCTCCCGTATTTCATCAGGAAGGCGCGCCCGCCGCTTGCTCCGATCCAGTAGGTGAGCACGGACCCAACCAAGTTGCCGAAAACACCGGCCCAGACAACCGGCCAGAACGACAGCAGGCCTTTTTCTGCCATAAAGCCGCCGTACAGCATGATGACTTCACTCGGGAGCGGGATACAAGCGCTTTCAATCAGCATCCCCCAGAAGATCCCCCAGTGTCCGAAGGCTTCAATCAGCCCTGTCGCAATGGCGGCGAGCCATTCGATCAATGCATGCAGCATGTGTACAATACCTCGCTTGTCTTGTCAGTCTCCTTCCTATTGTACACACTTTTTAAGCGGATTTGCCCATTTTTGCAAAAATTCACGAGTCTGATACATTTCTTGCAAAGCGGGCTGCCACTTGCGCAGACACTTTTGCAGGGGACGGTCCGGCTGGGTGATGTACTTGCGGATTTCTTTGTAGGCACTGTGCGGGAAAGACAAGAGCGCCAGCAGCACGTCGATCTCTTCCGGATCGACCGGGCGCTGCTCCTGATAGGCACGGAACACCTCGAGCGCGGCGTCCGGCGACCAACTGCAGGCGGGCAACACGTCTTGGAACAGGTTGGCGAGATCCTGCACGGGCACATCGAGCCGGAAGCCGTCGAAGTCTATGAGAGCGACGGCGCCGCTCTGGTCGACCGAGAAGTTTTCCGCTTTGATGTTGCCGTGCACCAGCGTCGGCACCACGTCCACGTCGCGCGCCAGCCGCTCATAGGCGGATGCTTGCAGCCGTTGCGCAGCTTCTGCTGCCTGGGCGAGAATCTGTGCACTGTCCTTGTTGATCATTTCTTCAAATTCATTCCGGGAGGTTGAGAGCGAAGCAAAGAACTCTTGCAGTTCTTCCGTCCGTTCGGCAAAGCGCCGGGCCCACTTGCCGGAGAAGTTCTGGGGCTTGGCGACAGGAGGGAAGGAGAGGCCTTTTGACGCGTGATGGAACCCGCCGAGCGTGGCGGCTGCGGTCAGCCACTCCGCATGCGATGAAGCATCCAGCGGACGGCCGACCCATGCGGTCAGGAAAAAGTGGCCGTGTTCGGTCTCGACGACCGGGTTGCCGTATAAGGTGGGGATTAGGCGCGGCGTGCCGGTGAAACCTTGCTTCCAGAGATATTCGATCGCGTAGTAGTCGAAGAACAGCCGGCCCAGCCCATGTTTGCCGCGCTTCAGGCAAAAATCGCCTTGCACCGTCTCGGCGCGCCAGACGGGACCTACCGCTGTCACCTTTTCCACGGCGAGCTGCCAATGCGTTTCGAGCAACCGTTTGACAGGAACCAAGTGACGCTCACCTCCGAATTCTATTTTGCAGGAATTTTTACATTTTATTGCGAACTCAACAGGAAAATTATTATGATCTGCGTATACTTGTCCTGCTCTGGCATATCTGTTATAGTAGGTTAGCATGTGTATTCAGGATGTATCTGGTACTCAATCTGTTTACAAGAGCTAGAAAAAGTGAGGGAAGACTTACATGAGCATATTAGGAACTCTGGCGGATGGTGCGTTTATTGCACTTCAAGGTTTGACGGGTGCTTTAAGTGCTTATCAGGTTGGCGTGTCCCTTTTCGGCATTCGCAAGCCGAAAGATACGATTACCCATGCTCCGGCGAAGTCTTTTGCGATCTTCGTCGCGGCGCACAATGAAGCAGAGGTTATTGAACCCCTGATCGAGAACCTGCAGCGTCTGGATTATCCGAAAGAGCTCTACGATATCTTTGTCATCTGTGACAACTGCACCGACAACACGGCTGAGATCGTGAGAAATGCCGGTGCCATCGCTTTTGAACGTTTCGATGATACGAAGCGCGGCAAAGGCTTTGCGATTGAGTGGATGCTGGAGCGTCTGTGGGAGCAAGAGAAACAATACGATGCTGTTGTCATGTTTGACGCTGACAACCTGGCAGCCAAAGACTTCTTGATTCATATGAACGAGAAGCTGATGCGCGGCGACCGCGTCATCCAAGGCTACCTGGACACCAAGAACCCCAACGACTCTTGGATTTCCGTCTCCATGGCGATCTCCTACTATTTCACCAACCGCATGTGGCAGCTCGCGCGCTACAACTTGGGCCTTTCCAACGCTCTGGGCGGCACGGGGATCTGCATCGACACCGATCTGCTCAAGGAAATGGGCTGGGGCGCTCACTCCTTGACGGAAGACGTGGAGTTTACGGCTCGCTGCGTACAGCGCGGGATCTACCCGACCTGGGCGCATGACGCGAAAGTATACGATGAGAAGCCAAACACGATGAAAGCATCGTGGAACCAGCGCCTGCGCTGGATGCAGGGTCACTTCGACTGCGCATCCCGCTACTTCTGGCCGCTGCTTGGCAAGAGCATCAAGAACCGCAACTGGGCGATGCTCGATGCGGCGCTCTACCTGTTCCAGCCGATGCGTCTGTTGATCATTCTCGTCACCTCGATCATCTTGTACCTGCAACTGGTCATGCCGTCCTGGTGGGCGGTCACCGACGTGCAGCGCGTCTTGCTGCCGACCGAATATTGGGTGCTGGTCAATGCGTTGCTCTACGCACAGCTTCCGCTTTCGATGTACTTGGAGAAAGCGAATTGGCGGGCGTATGCCGCACTTATCATCTATCCGATCTTCCTGATTTCCTGGTTCCCGATCACGCTGGTTGCTTTCTTTACGAAAAACAACAAGACGTGGAGCCACACGGTGCATAACCGCGCCATCCGTCTGGATGAGTTGAGCAACTAAAAACAACACCCCCCGCGAAAGCAGGGGGTGTTTCTGTGTATCCTTTGTGGGGAAAGGTATATATTACTGCACCGGATTGTCTTCGTCGAGTCCGAGCAGGATGGTGATGGCGTCACGGCCGGTCGTGCCGGGGACGATGCCCAACTCCTGCGCTTTGAGCGTGGTCGATTCCAGCGGTGCTGCAAGCAGTTCGTCGAGCGTTTTGACGCCGACCGCGCGTCCGGCGATGATCCCGCGACTGGCCAGCTTTTCGTTGAGCAGCCCGACATCGAGTGCGCCGCACATGATATACCCTTTTTCGGTCGTGACCATCACGAGATTGGTCTTGGGCAAAGTGACCGAGATCCCAAGCGCGATGCGATCACCAAATTGGATAGGGATGACGTTGATCATCAGACTCCTCCTTGTCAAAAATGCATTTCTGTATCACGATATGATCAGCGTGGTAACACTATGAGTTCGCGGAGGCAAGAAATGAAAATCGTACTCGCTACTTTGAATGCCAAATACATACATGCATCGCTCGCGCTGCGCTATTTGCGGGCGTTTGCCCAAACTGATTTTCCGAACATCGATCTGTGTGAATACACGATCAAAGACCAGCCGATGAACGTGGTCGCCGACATTTACAAGCGCAAGCCTGATGTGATCGGCTTCTCGTGCTATATCTGGAACATCGAAGAGACGATTCCGATCATCGAGATGCTGCGCAAAGTGCTGCCCGATGTAAAAATTGTCCTCGGCGGCCCGGAAGTCTCTTATGACACGGAAGAATGGATGGAGCGGATTCAGGCGGCCGACGCGATCGTCATCGGCGAAGGGGAGAAGACGTTCCACCACCTGCTGCAAGAGTTCAGCGGAGCCGGCCAGTTGGAGACGGTGCAGGGGATTGTCTACCGCAATGAAGAAGGGAAGCCGAAACGCTCCTTTTTCCGTGAAAAATTGGAGCTGGATGAGATCCCGACCCCTTTTGCCGATGAAGACATCCCGACGCTGACCAACCGCGTGGTGTATTTTGAAGCGTCGCGGGGCTGTCCGTTCTCCTGTTCGTATTGCTTGTCTTCGATCGAGACCGGCGTGCGCTATTTTGACATCGAGCGCACGAAGCGCGATCTGTTGCGCTTGGTCGAAGGCGGCGTGAAGACGGTGAAGTTTGTGGACCGGACGTTTAACATCCACATGCGTTATGCCTTGCAGATCTTTGAGTATCTGATCGAGCTGCACCAGACGCACAAGGACGTGGTGTTCCAGTTTGAGATCACCGCCGATATTTTGAAGCCGCGCGTGGTGGAATTTTTGGCTGAACATGCGCCGCCGGGGCTGTTCCGCTTTGAGATCGGCGTGCAGTCGACCAACGATGTGACCAACGAGATCGTCAACCGCAAGCAGAACTGGGAGAAGCTGACCAACACCGTGCTTGGCGTGAAAGCGACCGGCAAGATCGATCAGCATCTGGACTTGATCGCCGGCCTGCCGCAGGAGGACTACCACTCGTTTAAGAAGACGTTCAATGACGTGTTTGCGCTCGAGATCGAGGAATTGCAGCTCGGTTTCTTGAAAATGCTGCGCGGGGTTGGTGTGCGGCTTGATGCGGACAAGTACGGGTATCTCTTTATGGACAAGGCGCCGTACGAGATTTTGAGCAATGATGTGCTGCCGTTTGATGATGTGATTCGGATCAAGCGGGTGGAGGATGTGCTGGAGAAGTATTGGAATGCGCACCGCACCAATCGCACGGTGCGCTATCTGGTGGGCGAAGAGTTCCCGTCGGCGTTTGATTTCTTCCAGGACTTTGGCGACTACTGGGAGGAGCAGGGCTGGAACCGCATCGGGCATCAGGTGGAAGACCTGTTCCGCCGCTTGCTGGCCTTTTTGCAAGTGCGCGGGCTGAAGCGTGAAGATCTGGTGCTGGGCTTGATGAAGATCGATTATCTGATCGGCTTTAAAAACAAACCGCGCGGCATCTGGTGGGAGCGGACGCTGGAGAAAGCGGAAGCGCAGCAGTACATTCAGGCCGTTGTGGCCAGACCGGAGCTGCTCGGGGAGCAGTGGGCGCGTTTAGGGCTCAGCGAGCAGGAGATTCACAAGCATTGCCTCTTGGAGACGGTGCCGTTCCAACTGCTCGATGAGAAGGGGATGGCGTTTGAGCCGGGCGAAGAGCATCTGCTGATCACCTATTATGAGCCGGGGCAGAAGCAGGAGCCGCAGTTTTTCACCTGTGCGCGGAGCAAGGTGGAGCTCAGCTCTGTGAAAAGTTGATGAAGATCTGCTAACTTGTCTTGCCAGAGGGCCATGTGCAGTGGTATGTATGAAGGTGGAGTTTTTGTGAAAGGGGTTCGACCCGCCACATGCGTAAAAATGGTTCCTGGCTGATTTATCCGTTGTTTTTTATCGCGCTGATGTGGGCGCTGCATACGCTGACGAAAAATTTTATGACCGATCCGGAGTTCTCGAAGTTTCTGATGTACAAGACGATAGGCGATGGCTTTAATCAGGAGTTGTGGACGGTGCTGATCCGGGTGCACATCATCCTGGCGGTGACGGCGATTCTGGCCGGGCCGCTGGGGTTTGTGAAAAAAATTCGGGTGAAGCGTCCGGCGCTGCACCGGATGATCGGCAAGGTGTATATCGGCTCGATTCTGTTGAATGTCCTGCCGGCGCTGTATGTCGCGCTGCATGCGACCGGCGGTCTGATCGCCACGGTGGGCTTTTTCCTGCTCACCGCCGTCTGGCTATACGCGACGGTGAAAGCGTACACCACGATCCGCAAGCGGCAGGTGGAAGCGCACCGCCGCTGGATGATCCGCAGCTATGCGGTCACCTTGGCCAATAACACCTTGTACGTCGTCAACCTCGTCCTGGACAAGGCGTTTGGCCTGGAATATGTCCCCGCGTACGTCATCGCCGTCTGGTCCTGCTGGATGATCAACCTCTTCGTCGCCGAAGGGTACCTGAGGTTGCGCCGAAACGGACAAGCCGCGTAAGAAAAGCGAACTTGCCCGCGACATGCGACATGCGACATGCGACATGCGACATGCGACATGCGACATGCGACATGCGACATGCGACATGCGATCAGGTCTGCGGTAAAACAAAGACGCGCTCATTTATGAGCGCGTCTTGTTTTTGATGCGGGTCTGTACGGTATGTTCCAACTCGCGAATGACTGCTTCGCGTTCCTCATCGGGGACTTGCAGGAGCATGTCCGGCAGCGTCAGGAGGAAGTGCTGAATCTCCTCGGGATACGCATGTGCCGCCGCGGGCGTGACTTTGTAAACGGCCTGGTCTTCTTTCACCAGAGCCTCGTCGGTGCGGCCGAGCAGGAAGTCGTACGTGACGTCGAAGAAATCGGCGATCTTCTCTAAGGTGTCAAGGCGCGGAATGCGCTCGTCGTTCTCTTCGCTGTTTTCATAATGCGAGATCGAGGTGCGGTCGATGCCGACCTCTTTGGCCAGCGTCTCCTGGGACAGCTTTCTGTCTTTGCGGAGCGCTTTCAAACGCTGCGGAAAACCCATGGCTTTGTTCACCTTCTCTTGATGAAGTGCTGTCTTTCATCTTATCATTCGTTGTGCGGAATAAAAACTGTGCGCCTAACGCACTTGCTTATTGACAGTTGCGAAGCGGAAAACGTATGATAGTTTGTAAGAGGTGCGAGATAAGCACAACACTTTGGAGGTGTGTTTTCCCATGACGACCGAATTGCGCGCACGGCAAAGGCTGATCAATGCACGAAAAGGAAAACGGATGACGCAGGAGCAACTGGCAGCAGCGGTTGGCATCACACGCGCCTACCTCGCCAACATCGAACGGGGGAAACACGCTCCGTCGCTGCGGGTGGCATTTGAACTGGCCCGCGTGCTCGACGGGAAACTGGAGGATCTTTTTTTGGAAGACAGAGTGCGGAATACGCACAATATGTAAATGGGATGAAATTTACGATAGTAGAACTACAGATCTAAGTTTAACATAAAAGAGAGCGCAAAGGATATAATTTTGCTTTCCGAAACGTTTTCGGACATGATACTATGGTAGTGCGTTACATGGGGAAAGAAAAGGGGGCTTTTTGAGATGGATGAACAAACCAAGATGATAAAAGAACTCTGCGATACGGACGGCATTCCCGGTTTTGAGCGCGAAGTGCGCAACAAGATGCGCGAACTGCTGACTCCTGTGTCCGATGAGATCATCACCGACCGCATGGGCGGCATCGTCGGCAAGAAGACCGGAGATGCTAACGGGCCGAAGATCCTGTTTGCCGGCCACCTCGACGAAATCGGCTGGATGGTTACATATGTTACATCGAAGGGCTTCCTTCGCTTCCAACCGATGGGCGGCTGGTGGGCGCACGTGGTTTTGGCACAGCGCGTGAAGATCAAGACCCGCACCGGCGAAGTGCTGGGTGTGGTCGGCTCCAAGGCGCCGCACGCTCTCCCTGCGAAAGACCGCGAGCGCGTGCTGGAATTCAAGGAGATGTTCATCGACGTCGGCGCAACTTCCAAAGAAGATGTCGAAGAGATGGGCATCCGTCCGGGCGACATGATCGTGCCGATCTCCGAGTTCACCACGATGCGTAACGGCGACGTTTGGGTCGGCAAAGCGCTCGACAACCGCGCAGGCTGCGGTCTGGCGGTCGAAGTGATGCGCCGTCTGCAAAACGAATCGCACCCGAACATTCTGTTTGGCGGCGCGACCGTACAGGAAGAGATCCAGCTGCGCGGCGCAGGCGTCCTCGCCAACCTCGTTCAGCCGGACATCGCGTTTGCGCTCGACGTTGGCGTGGCGTACGACACCCCGGGTTTTGAAGGCTACCAGCAGTCTTGCAACTTGGGCGAGGGTCCGCTCAGCTTCATCTACGACACCTCGATGATCCCGAACGTGCCGCTGCGCGACCTCGTGCACGACACGGCGAAGGAACTCGGCATCAACCTGCAGGTCGATGCGCTGACCGGCGGCGGCCAGGACGGCGGCAAGTTCCACATCTCCAACCACGGCGTGCCGACGATCGCACTGGGCTTTGCGACCCGTTACATCCACTCGCACACCGCGCTGCTGTCCAAAAAGGACTGGGAGCAGGCGGCAGATCTGCTTGTCGCGGTGATTAAAAAGCTCGACCGCAAAACGGTGGACGCGATTCATAACTGGTAAGTTTCGCGGCTCCAGCAATCCCTTATCCTTTCGGATGAGGGATTTTTTTTATTTTGCCCATACTACGTGGGGAAAGGGGTGACGTTCTCGTTGGGTGTTCTGGACAATTACCCGCTGGTCGCTGCGCTCACGGCGATCGTGACCGCTCAGTTGATCAAGATTCCGCTGCACTTTTTGTTTCACCGCGAGTGGGACTGGAAGCGATTCGTTGGCACAGGCGGCATGCCGAGTTCGCACTCCGCAGGGGTGACGGCGCTGGCGTCGGCGGTGGGCTATCAGCAAGGGCTGGATTCGGCGTTTTTTGCGCTGGCGGTGATCTTAGGCTTGATCGTGATGTACGATGCGATGGGCATCCGCCGTCATGCCGGCGAGCAGGCGATCGCAATCAATGATTTGGAAACGGCGTTTGACCAGCATATTGAAACGGACGACCCGGAGTTTTCCCGCCGCCAGCTGCGGCGCAAGAAAAAGCAGCTCAAAGAACTGCTTGGCCACCATCCGATCGAAGTGGCGGGCGGGGCGGCGTATGGGATTGCCCTCGGGATCGCGCTGCACTGGCTGTATTTTTAGAGCAAAGGAGTTTTCCTGATGACGCGTTTTGAGCCTGATTTGGTCTTCTTCGAACCAAAAGCGCTCGAGTACCCGGTCGGAGATGCGTTGTATCGCCGTTTTAAAGCCACCGATATCCCGATCAAAGTCACCTCATCCCATAACCGCGTGACCGGGATTCCGGGCGATACGCCGTCCAAAGCGTACGCCAATGCCAAACGGACGCTGGTCGTTGGCGTCAAGCGCACGATGAAGCTGGACACGTCAAAGCCCTCGGCCGATTATGCCCTGCCCGTCTCGACCGGGTGCCCGGGACATTGCCATTATTGCTATCTGCAGACGACGATGGGCAAGAAGCCGTACGTGCGGGTCTACGTGAACATCGACGAAATTCTCGACAACGCGCAAAAATATATCGACGAGCGGGCGCCGGAAATCACCACATTCGAAGCAGCTTGCACATCCGATCCGATCGCAGTGGAGCATCTGACCGGCAATTTGAAGCGGATGATCGAGTTCATGGGCGCGCAGGACCTGGCGAAGTTACGTTTTGTCACCAAATACGACGATGTTGATCACCTGCTGGATGCCAAACATAACGGCAAAACGCGGTTTCGTTTTTCGATCAACTCGCGTTATGTGATCAAAAATTTTGAGCCGGGCGTCGCGCATTTTGATTCGCGGATCGAAGCGGCCGGCAAAGTGGCGAAAGCGGGCTATCCGCTGGGCTTTATCGTAGCTCCTTTGATCATCTATGACGGCTGGGAAGACGGGTATGCGGAGCTGTTCGAACGCCTGAGCCGGGAGCTGATCCCGGAAGCGAAGCAAGACCTGACGTTCGAGTTGATCCAGCATCGCTTCACGGCGACGGCAAAGCGGATCATTTTGCAAAATTACCCGGCGACGAAGCTGGAGATGGACGAAGAGAAGCGCAAATACAAGTACGGAAAATACGGACGGGGCAAGTGGGTCTATCAAGGCAGCGATGCGGACAAGCTGAATCTGCATCTTCGGGGCTGATTGAGGAATACTTTCCACAGGCCAAAATTGAGTATTTCACTTAGGAGGATGCGGAAATGGCAGAACGAGACGGCATCCGAAATGCCCTGATGGCAGAGTTTGAAGCAGCAACCGATGAAAGTTTTACCTATAAGAACCGATGGGGGGACGACAAAGTGGAAGAAAATCAAAATGTGATTGAAAAAGGCCTCGACGCAGCGCGCCAGGCGGCGCAAGAGGAAGGCATGCAAAACAAGGTGGAAGAGCTGGGCAGCCAGCTGCAGCAAGGCGTGAACACCGGCCGCAAAGACGAAGACGGCAACGGCCAGCCGCTGGCTGCTGCCCAAGACGGCTTCCGCGCCGATTACGACGACAGCTCCAACGTCTAAGCCAAAACAGAAAAAACGCCTTCTCCGAGGAGAAGGCGTTTTTGTTTCTTAGAACTCGATAGTGATGGTGATTTTGATGTTGCGCTCCATGAATGTCACCCCAATTCTATGATTCAAATTTTAAATCAGGACGGGAATAAGTTCTAGAATTCGATAGTGATGGTGATTTTGATGTTGCGCTCCATGAATGTCACCCCAATTCTGTTTTTTAAATTTTAAATCAGGACGGTATAAGTTCTAGAATTCGATGGTGATGGTGATTTTGATGTTGCGTTCCATGAATGTCACCCCCGGTCGTTTATTTATGTTAAATCAGGACGGTTAGGTTCTAGAATTCGATGGTGATGGTGATTTTGATGTTGCGCTCCATGAATGTCACCCCCGGCAAGTTATTTTATTTAAACCCCGGTAATTAAGGATTAGAATTCGATGGTGATGGTGATTTTGATGTTACGTTCCATGAATTTTCACCCCTTAGCCCCATATTTCGTTTCTTTTTTTAGAATGCTTTGAATTAGTTCTAGAATTCGATGGTGATGGTGATTTTGATGTTGCGCTCCATGTGTGGCACCCCCTTACATGTTAAGCTGTCTCGTAAGTGTTAACCTGCTGTTGACTACATTCTGGCATGAAAATAGTTTAAACGCAAGTATTTTCTGAAAAATTTATTTGCGTTATAATAGTTTCATAGTCAAGGCGGTAGTAAATAACTTTAACGTACATCGAGTAAAGTGAAAATTCTGACTAAAAATGATTCTAAAGAGGGGACTTATGATGGCTAACGTACAAACCAACACTTCGCTGCCCGAACCCAAACCGATGGGTTACAAAGAGTTACTTTCGATCCGTCATTATCTTTATCTATTAGGAGCACAGTTTGTCTCTGATTTAGGAGAAGGGGTTTATCGGCTGGCCTTGGCCTGGGCGATGCTGCAGATGACCGGATCGGCGTTGATGATGTCCACCGTGCTGGTGGCGCAGATGGTGCCGGCGATCATCTTTGGGATCTTTGCCGGGGTCATGGTCGACCGGGGGAACAAGCGCAAGTATATGCTGCAAGCCGACTTTTACCGGGGACTGGTCGTGGCGGCCGTCGTGGCCTTGTGGTATCTGGAGTGGCTGCAGCCGTGGATGCTGATCGTGGCTTCGGTGATCCTCGCTTCCTTTACGGCGTTCTTTACGCCGGCCCGCTCGGTGGCGGTGCGCTTTCTGGTGCCGGATCACGCGCTGATGCAGGCGAAGTCGCTGTCCTCCTCGACCAATACGATCGTCTCGCTGGTCGCTCCGGCGCTGGGCGGACTGCTGGTCGCTATCGATATGGGGCTGGCGTTTCTGGTCAACGCGGTGACGTTTTTCCTGTCGCTGCTCCTGATCTCCTTGATTCGCAACGAAGAGCTGACCAAGGTCGTCGAAGGCAAACTGAACTTCGCAATCTTTAAGAAAAGCCTGCAAGAAGGCTACAAGACGATCATGGGCAATCCAACTTTGAAATCGCTGGTCTATTATGTGGTGCTGCTCAACCTCTTGCTGGCGCCAAGCGGTGTTTTGATTCCGATGTATGCGTTTCAGGTGTCCGACATGGGCGCGACCGGCTTGGCCGTGTTTGAGATCACCTATTTTGCCGGGGTGCTGCTCGGGTCGATCGCCCTTGGCTACCTGACGCGCTGGCCGAAGATCGCGCTGGTCATCACGGGGATCGTGCTTTTGCTGGTGGCGTTCCTGGCGCTGGCGTTTGTGGAGAACTTCTACATCGCAACGGTGCTGATGCTGGTGCTGGGTCTGGGCACACCGATGACCAACGTGCCGCTGTCAACGATGTTCGCATTGAAAGTGCCGCGCGAACTGCTGGGGCGCGCGTCGAGTGCGATCGGGATTTTGACGATGACGTCCGCACCGCTGGCCTTGTCCTTGTCCGGGTCGGTGCTGGCGATGGTGTCGATCAGCGAGTTCTTCATGTACATCAGCGGATTTGGCCTGCTGCTCGTCGTGATGATGCTGCTCAATCCGGTGATTCGCAAATCGGAAGCGTAATCTGTGCGACAAAAACACCTTGCCCTCTACAGGCAAGGTGTTTTATTTTGTATAATCGACTTATGTTTGGAAGACAGTATGGAGTAAAAAGGAGTCTAGTGCAGTGGGAAAAGTGTTGATGACAGCTTTAACGATCCTCTTGGCGGCCGGAGCGGCCGGATGCAGCGCAAACGGCGCGCCGAATCCGAACACGCAGATCAAGACGCCTGACGTGGTGAAGAATCCGCCGCAGCAGGAGCAAGAGCCGGAAGCGGTGACCACGCAGGCGACGGTGGCGGCGATCGGAGATATTTTGATTCACTCGTCTTTGTACAAAGATGCGCAGACGGCAAATGGCGGCTATGATTTCCGCTATCAGTTTGAGCTGGTCAAGCCGTATCTGCTCAAGCCGGACCTGGCGATCGCCAACCAGGAGACGATGATCGGCGGCGTGGAGGTCGGCTTGTCCGATTATCCGATGTTCAACTCGCCGCAGGAAGTGGGCGATGCGCTGAAAGATGCCGGGATCGACGTGGTGTCGATCGCGAACAACCACTCGCTCGATGCGGGGGAGGCGGGGATTCGCAGCGCCTTGCAGCATTGGAATGAGCTGGGGATTCCTTATGTCGGGGTCTATGCCTCGCCCGAAGACCAGCAGCAGATTCGCGTGGTCGAGAAAAACGGGATTACGTTTGCGATCTTGTCGTACACGTACGGAACAAACGGGATTCCGGTGCCGGAAGGAAAAGACTATCTGGTCAACCTGATCGACCCGGAGCAGATGAAAGCGGCCGTGCGGGAAGCGAAAAAGCAGGCCGACGTGGTGATCATGAACCTGCATACGGGCAATGAGTATCAGCGCCAGCCAAGCGATGAGCAAAAAGCTTTGGTGCGGGAGATGACCAAAGAAGGCGTCGACATCGTGCTGGGGCATCATCCGCATGTGCTGCAGCCGGTGGAGTGGATCGACAATGGTGATGGGCGTAAGTCGTTTGTGGTCTATTCCCTGGGCAATTTCATCTCCGGACAAGATGAGATTTACCGCGAGATCGGCGGCATTTTGGAGCTGGACGTGGAGAAGGTGACCCAAGGCGACGAAAAGACGATCACCTTGAAAAATCCGGCCTTCCTGCCGGTCTGGACGCACAAGCGCAACTGGCGCCAATACAAAGTGTATCCGCTCGCCGAGGTGACTCCCGAACAGCTGCCGAAAAGCAAGGAGCTCTACGAGGAGATCAACACCCACATGAAGCAATGGGTGCCGGAGCTGAAGAATACGCTCCCTAAGTAAATCATCTACTTATTAAGTAATAGAGGCTATTATGTAAGAGTCTATATTATATGAAGAAACACGTTTTATACTACACAAAAAACACCTCTGCCTTATGCGGGCGAGAGGTGTTTTTGCTATTCGCGCTCGATTTTGTCGAGGACGACAGAAAGGGCGAGGGCGCGGGATGTGGTGAGGTTGCTCCCGTAGACGATCAGCTTGTCCCCGTCGACCGGGGTGCCGATGGCGTAGAATTCGCCTTTGAGATTCTCGTAGACTTCGATGTTGAAGTCGCCTTTTTCCGTTTGGTACTCATAGATTTCTTTGCGCAGCAGGGTGCCGCCCTCGGGGACTTCCGTTTCGGTCCATTCTTTTGGCATTTGCATGCAAACATTCACCCCTTCGAGAAAATTGTTTTGCGCTGGAAGAAGGGAAGAGCGAATAGCTCTTCCTTTTTTAGTTTCGTTCTTTTTTAGTTCAGTTGCTCTTTTAGATGAGTTTGTACATCATCAGGTCATCGACATACTGCCCGTTGAGGAAAAATTCCTGCACGAGACGCCCTTGCTCGATGTAGCCGCAGCGCTTGTAGAACTCGATGGCGCCAGAGTTGGTCGCCAGTACGCGCAGTGCGACTTTGCGCTTGCCTTCCCGGAGCGCCTTGTCTTCGATCGCTTGCATCAGTTGGCGGCCAACGCCTTTGCCTTGATAGTCAGGGTGTACGGCGATCGACAGCTCGGCCACATGATCGTTGCTCGGCAGGCCGGTCGGGTTGCGGCTTTGCACATAGCCGCAGACCACACCTTCAGATTCGGCGACGATTTGCGAGCCGGGCGGGCAGCGGTCCAGATATTCTTCGGTCGAGTTCCAGCTGTTGTCGGAGACTGCGCTGTCGGTCGACCAGGCGATGTTATCGAGGGCGACCAATTGTACCGCATCTTCAGCAGTGGATGGACGAATGATCAGCATCAGGAAATACCTCCTTTATGTTACAATAACGGTAATCGAGTGGTTCGGAAAGGGGTTATTTTTGATGAGCGCTGTGGTGCGCGAACGGCTGGCAGAACTTTTGTCCGCCCAAGGCAAGCTGACCTTTGCGGAATTTATGGATACAGCATTGTATCATCCGACGGCGGGCTACTACAACCGCCCGGAGATGACGATCGGGCCAAGGGGCGATTTCTACACATCGCCGATGGTGCATCCGATCTTTGGCGCCTGTGTGGCGCGGCAGGTCTGGCAGATGTGGAATCTGCTCGGCAAACCCGATCCGTTTTTCGTGCTGGAGATGGGGGCTGGCGTCGGCACGATGGCAGTCGATTTCCTGCGCATGGCGGAGCGCGATGCGGCGTTTTACGCGGCGGTGCGCTACCACATCGTTGAGCAGGGGGCGGCGCTTCGCGGGAAGCAGCAGGCTGCCGTGGAAGGGGCCGGGCATGGGAACAAAGTCGAGTGGTTTGAGACGCTGCAGCAGGTGCCGTGGGGACAGGTTGGGGTGATTTTCAGCAACGAGCTGTTCGACGCCTTGCCTGTGCACCGGCTGGGCAAGACGGATGACAGCTATGTGGAATTTTACATCGCGGCGGACGGTGGGGGCTACCGCGAAACGGCGGGGGAGCTGTCCGACCCGAATTTGCTGAAGCTGGTCGATGCAGAGACGCTTGAGCTGCTGCAGCCGGGCGAGCGCTTTGAAGTCTGTCCGGCGGCGGGTGAAGTGATCGAAGCGATGGGGAGCTTGCTGGAACAAGGCTTTGTGCTGACCATCGACTACGGCAATCTCGCGCCTGATGTACACTTGCGCCACCGCAAAGGGACAGGTGTGCGGGCGTTTTGGAAGCAGAAGCTGGTCGAGCCTCTGGAGCAGGTCGGCGAGCAGGATTTGACGGCCGATCTGGACTTCTCGCTTTTGATCCGGCGCGGGGAGAATGCAGGGCTGTACGAGGTTGGTTTTACCGATCAGATGCATTTTCTCGGCGGCAACGGCTTCTTGCAAAAAGTCGCCGAGCTGCAGAAGCGGGCGCGGGAGAAGATGGACCTGATGGCCGATGAAGAGCTGCACAAAATGCTGGCGCTGTTTATGCCGCAGTCGCTGGGCGAAGTGTTTAAAGTGCTGATTCAGGTCAAAGGCCTCGAAGCGGCGCAGCTAAAAGAGAAGCTGGGGGCTCTGACATTTTCACTGGATGAGTAGGACACAGGAGGGCCGGTACGTTGGAGAGAAAGACGTTGTTGATCGATATGGACTCGGTGATCGTCGACCTGATGAGCGAATGGTTTCGCCGCTACAATGAGGAGCATGGCGATGATCTGACGGTGGAGCGGATCGAGTGCTGGCAGACGGAAAAGTATGTGAAGCCGGAGTGCGGCACGAAGATCTATGACTATCTGGATGCGCCGGGCTTGTTTCGCGGGCTGAAGCCGCTCCCGCATGCGTTGGAAGTGCTGGAGCGGCTGGCGAAGGTGTATGACATTCTGATCGTGACTTCTTCGCGGACGTTTGCGTACACGGAGAAAGAGCAATGGGTGGAGGAGCATCTGCCCTTTATCGGCAAAAGCAATCTGATCTTTGCCCATAAAAAGGACAGGATTCGCGGCGATCTGCTGTTTGATGATGCGCCGCACAATCTGGAAGCATTTCTGGCGACGGGCCGGCCGGCGGTCGCGATGGACTATCTCTATAACCGCTCGGTCGATGTGCCGCGCGTGTCCGGGTGGCTGGCGTTTGAATCGTTTCTTGCCGGGCGAAAGTGGGGGAGCGAGGGTGAACAGGCAACGTGATGTGGTGATTCTCGGCGGCGGTCCGGCAGGCATGACCGCCGCGCTATGGTGCAAGCGGCTGGGGCTGTCGCATCTCCTGCTGGAGTCGCAGGAGTCGCTGGGCGGACAGCTGTTTGCGATCCACAATGAAGTGATCGATTATCCGGCCGTGCCGGTCAAGAGCGGCGCGGAACTGCAGGAGAAATTTGCCGCGCATGTGGAACTGCTTGACTGTGAGATCGAGTGCGGCGTGTCGGTGCGCGAGGTGAATCTGGCTGAGCGCTTCTTGACGGTCGGCAAGGAGGGCGGCGAGGAAGCGCGGATCGATTTTCACGGGCTGATCGCAGCGACCGGGGGTGCGGAGCGCAGACTTGGCGTGCCCGGCGAGCAGGAGATGATCGACCGTGGCGAAGTGTATTCGGCGACGCGCGACCGCGAGCGTTTTGCCGGCAAGCGGGCTGCTGTTGTCGGCGGCGGCGACCGGGCGTTTGAAGGCGCGCTGCTTTTGGCCGAGCGCGGGGCGGACGTGGTGTTGATCCACCGCTCCGGACAGTTTAAGGCGCGGGAGGAATTTTTGCATCCGGTGCTGGCCCATCCGAAGATCGAGATCGTGACTGATGCCCGGGTGGAGCGGATTTACGGAGCGGAGCGGGTCGAGGGCTTGGACGTGGCGTTACAAGACGGCACGGTGCAGCGGTTGGATGTGGCGGGGCTGTTTGTGCGGATCGGTGTGGAGCCGAACTCGCATTTGCTGCGCGGACAGGTCGAGACCGATGCGGAAGGCTATCCGCTGGTCGATGCGACCGGGCAGACCAGCGTCGCCGGCGTGTTTGCCGTCGGCGACCTTTGCACGCGTCCGCTGTATTCGGGCATCGCGTCGGCGGTGGGACAGGCGATGGTGGCGGCGAAGCAGTTGTCGCTGTATGTCGAGCAAAAGGGGGCGGAGCTGTGAGGTACGAATTTGCAGGTTCATATCCTGGCCAGCAGGTGCGGCTGAGCTTTGACCGCTGCGATTTTCAGGAGGCCGGGTATGTGCTGGTCTTTGCTTTTTATCAAGGGCAGCTGGTGATGACCCGCCATCAGAAGCGGGGCTGGGAGATCCCCGGCGGCACGCGGGAGCAGGGCGAATGGACGGTGCAGACGGCGATTCGCGAAGTGTATGAGGAGACGGGCGCCGAAGTGTGCGCCATCGAGCCGATTGGGCAATATGTGATCGAAGCGGACGGCGTGGCACTTTGGATCAAGACGATCTATGTCGCTGAGATTGCCGAACTGCATCCGCTGCCCGCCGGGTTCGAGACGGAAGAAGTGCGCCTGTTTGACGAGCCGCCGACGCCAGAGGAAGTGAAGGCAGGAGCGGAGTACAGCTTGATTCTGAAAGATGACGTGTACGCGCACGCGTTGGAGCGGGTGCGCGGGCATCGCTTCAGCACGAGGTGAGCGGTATGGCGCAACTGTGGCAAGGGTTGACGGCAGAAGAGTGGGACACGCCGCAGGTGGTCGTGCATCGCGGACGGCTGCAGGATAACATCGCAAGCATGGCGGCGTTTGCCCGGCAGCATGGCGTGCAGGTGCGGCCGCATGTGAAGACGCACAAGACGTGGGAGATATTCGCGATGCAGCAGGCGGCCGGCGCGGTCGGGCTGACTTGCGCCAAGCTCGGCGAAGCGGAAGTGTTTTTGCAGCGCGGGGTGAAAAGTGTGCTGGTCGCCTATCCGCTGGTCGGGACGCGCAAGCTGGAGCGGCTGTTTGAGCTCATGACGCGTTTTCCGGCGGCGGAGGTGCAGACGATCGTCGACAGCCCGGAACGGGCGGCAGAGCTCGCGCAGGCGGCCGCAGCACAGGGTGTCGAGCTGCCGGTCTGGGTGAAGGTGGACTCTGGACTGCGCCGGGTAGGTGTATCGCCCGGAGCGCCTGCTGCCGAACTGGTGCGGGAGGTGCGCAAGTTGTCCGGTCTCCGTCTGCTCGGCTTGTTGACGCACGCCGGACATGCCTACGGAGCGGCGTCGTATGAGCAGGTCGCCGAGATCGGTGCAGCCGAGGCCGGGTGCCTGCTGGAGACGGCAGAACTGCTGGCGGCGGAAGGTGTGACCGGGCTTGGCATCAGCGTCGGCTCCACCCCGACCGTCAAGGTGTCGGGTGCAGTGCCGGGCGTGACGGAGATTCGGCCGGGCAACTATGTGTTTTACGATGCGACGCAGGTCCGGCTCGGGGTGGCGACGCCGGAGCAGTGCGCCTTGCGCGTGCTGACCCGGGTGGTGGCGCGGCCGGAAGCAGGGCGGATCGTCATCGACGCCGGAGCGAAAACGCTGGCGCTCGACAAAGGCGCACACGGCAGCGACGCTGTCGCCGGACACGGGCTGATCGTCGGGCATGAAGGCGCGGTAATTGAGCGTTTGTCGGAAGAGCACGGCGTGGTGCGAATCGCTGAGGACAGCCCGATTCGCGTTGGCGATGTGCTGGAGATCATCCCCAACCATTCCTGCCCGGTGGCGAATCTGACCGATGAGCTGACAGCGATCGGCGAGGATGGAAGTTTGGAAACGTGGAACGTGATCGCACGAGGAAAAATGAGATAAAGAAAAACCGCCGACTTGTGGGAGTCAGCGGTTTTTTTATTTACGGCACCCATTGCACTTCGTCTTTGATCACGCGCGCCGGATTGCCGCCGACCACCGCGTTTGGCGGCACGTCTTTGGTGACGACCGCGCCGGCTGCGATCACCGCGCCATCGCCGATGGTGACGCCTTTCATGATCGTGGCGCGGGAGCCGATCCAGACCCGGTTGCCGATGGTGATCTTCTTGGTGTTCACCGCGCCTTCCGCGATGCGGTGGAAGTCGGTGTCCATCACCTGCACGTCCCAGGAGATCGCGCAATCGGTGCCGATCACGACTTCTGTCTTCACGATCAGCTTGGAGTTGGCGGTGATGTAGCTGCGGTCGCCGATCGTCAGTTTTGCGCCCGGCCCGACGAGGACGCGCACGCCGGGGCCAAAGCGGACTTTGCCGTCGATGTTCAGCACGCCGCCGGCACCGACCTGCATGACATTGCGGTCGATGCCCTCTTGTCCGTTTTGGCCGATCTGCGTGTCGAGACGGCCGACGATCAGCTGTTCGCGGACGATGACGGTCGCCGTTTTCGCGATGCTCCAGCGCGTTTTCCAGTGTGTGAAAACGATCAGGGGCATCGAGTATCGCTTGGTGATGCGGCCTGTCCAGTAGATGCTTTTTATATAGTTCAGGGCGTCCCCTGTGATCAGTCGCTGAAAGACTCCGAGGAGCCGTGTTGCAAAACCCAATGCTGATTCCTCCCCTTTTTTAGATCGAACTTTATCAGTATACCATGTTGGAGTGCTAGAAAAGGGGCAGTTTCTCGAACGATGCTCCTAAAATGTCTTGAGACGGCGCGCCAAGCGAACCTTCGAGCAGGGTGGCATACACGGAGCGGAAGTCGACCGTGTAGCGCAGATTGCCGTCCTCGAGCTTGGTGAGGCTGGGCATTTCACCGTACAGACCGCCTTTGACCCGGCCGCCGAGGACGAGCACAGGCGCTGCGGTGCCATGGTCGGTGCCTGCCGAGGCGTTTTCTTTCAGCCGTCTGCCAAATTCCGAGTAGACGACCACGGTGACTTTATCGGCCAGCCCGCGCTGCTCCAAGTCCTGGTAAAAAGCGGACAGGGCGGCGTCCACCTCCAGCAGCAGGCGGGCGTGCTGGCCTTTTTCCTGCGCATGGTCGTCAAAGCCGCCATGCTGTGTGAAATACGCTTTCGAGCCCACGCCCGCCCCGATGAACTGGCCGATCAGCTGCAGATTTTGCGCCAGCGGCGATTTGTCCGCATAGAGCGGGGAGTCGTGCTGCTGGCTCAACTTGGTCTGCACGCGGTCGGAAGCGGTGAGCGCCGACGCGCCTTTGGCCTGCACGAGGCGCAGCGTTGTCGTGTCGGTCGCCTGGTACATGCCGCGCAGCGCCTGCTGGCGCAGATCGCGCTCCTGCTCCCGGAAGCGGGTGAGCATCAGTTGGAACGCTTCGACGTTTTCGATCGCCGGAACCTCGTGTTTGGCAGCTGCAAAAATTTTCGAAGGCGCGCCGACCGTAACCGCTGCGAGCGGATTGTTGGCGGTCGGCTGGCTGAGGTCGAGATAGCGCCCGAGCCAGCCGGTCGTCATGTCGGTGCGCTCCGGCGCCGCCGTCTGCCAGATCTCCAGCGAGCGAAAATGCGAGCGGCTGGGCTGCGGATAGCCGACACCGTTGATGATGGCGAGCCGTCCCTTGTCATACAGCTTCTTTAGCCCTTTGAGACTGGGGTGCAGCCCCAGAGTGTTGTTGAGCAGCAGCACTTCGCGCTGCTTGAGGGCGAGCGTCGGGCGGTTGTCATAGTAGGTGCCATAGCCGTAGGGGACGACCGTGTTCAGGCCGTCGTTGCCGCCGGAGAGCTGGACGACAACTAGAAAGTTGTCGCGGGCGGTCGGCGGTGACAGCGCCGGAACCGCCTCGTCCGCCTGCATCTGCTCCCACTGGTACCAGCCGACAGGGCCGGCGAGGGAGAGCAGGAGGAGGGCAGCGCCGCCTTTTTTCAAAAATTCGCGTCTATTCATCTGCAAGGGGCCCTCCTCGTTATAATGTTTGAGCTTCCGGCGAAATGAACAGCAGGTGCAGAAGCCCGCGCAGCTTTTTCTCGCCGGTCGCTTTCGTTTGTTTGAGATAGTGTTCGATCTGCCCGCGCGTCTGCTTGGACAGGTCTTGCAGACCGACCCGCTTCAGGCAGAGATCGAGCTGTTCGGCTGACGGCCAGCCTTGCAGCGGGACATTTTCCGCCATCACTTCCGCGTAGTTGAAGCGGGCAAACATCATCGACGAGGACAGCCAGGCCGCACCCGACGGCCAGCCCGCTACATTGGGCGGATCAAAAAGATCCTGCCCCATCAGGTGCAGCGCCTGCAAGGTCATCATCTGGTGCTTCTCCTGCAGCTCCAGGCCGGGGAAGAGGCCCAAGATGCCGATGATGTATTCGACCGGGCTTTTCACCCGTGCCCGATAGGCGCGGTCCGAATAAAACGCTTCCGAGTTGAACATGGCGCGAAGCAATGCTGTGAGCTCGAAGTTGCTCTTGGTAAATGCATCGATCACCGGCTTCAGCACATGCGGCTCGGGGTTCGGATAGGTGAAATACTCCCACAGCTTCGTCGCGAGCAGCTTCGCACAGGCCGGGTGTCTGACGAGTATTTCGAGCGTTTCCTGCAAGTTGTAATCGCCGCTCTTGCCAAGGATCGTTTTCCGTCCCTCATCGTGATTGAATTCGGAAAAGGTCACCGTCTGCGGGCCCAGCGGGTCTTTGCGGTTCAACCGCCAGCCGGTCAAAGCGCGGGCCGCTTCTTGCACGTCCCGTTCGGTGTAGTTGCCGACGCCAAGCAGAAACAATTCCATCAGCTCGCGGGAAAAATTTTCGTTTGGTGCCGCTTTGATATTTGCGTTGTTGTCCAGCCAGATCATCATCGCCGGGTCGATCGACACCTCATAAGCGAGCTTGCGAATGTTCCCAAGGGCATGGCGGCGCAGAAGCATATTTTGCCGGGCCATAAAATCGGGCCGCTTGACCTTCTGGATGCCCGAGGTGAAATGCCCGTGCCAAAACAAGGTCATCTTCTCCTGCAAGGGATGCTTGGACTTCATCATCTGCCCAAGCCACCACAAGGTCAGATCCTGCACCTCGTTTTTCTCCCAGATCATGCTCATCGGCGGCTGGGGCGCCTCGGGCGGCGCGGTCAGAATCTGCTCGACCACCGCAGCGACCCGCCTGCTTTTGGCGACTGTTGTGGTGCCTGGCGCTGCAAATCCTGTCCGCCGCAGCAAATGCGCAATCTTCGCTTCCTCTGTCGCCAACCGCAATGGGCTCGACCCCCTTTATCGTTGTCTCCATCATAATACAAAAAAGGCGACCTTTACAGGTCGCCTTTTGCAGAAAATTCGCCGATTTAACTCTTACGCGAATTCCTTCATGGATTTCAGGAAGTCCTCTGCGGAGAGGGTGATGTCATGGTGTACGATTGCTTGCTCACGGTAGCCCGGGATCAGGTCTTCGTACGCCTTGATCTCTTCGTTGCGGTAGATGATGCCTTTAACCAGACCGCGCTTCTCGGTGATCGTGGTGATCGCCTGGATGCGGTTGGTCGGGTCGTAGCCTTCCACCTCGTCGAGGTTGGTCAGGTTTTCTTTGTACCAGTCGTAGGTGTTCACCTTGTTGTAGGTGACGCACGGCGAGTACACGTTGACCAGCGAGAAGCCTTTGTGCGCGATCGCTGCCTTGACGATCTCAGTCATCTGCTTGATGTCCGAGGAGAAGGATTGCGCGACGAAGCCTGCGCCCGCTGCCAGTGCCACTTGGGTCGGGATCAGCGAGTTCTCGATGTTGCCTTCCGGAGTGGACTTCGGGTTCTTGAAGCCGTGTGCGGAAGTCGGGGACGTTTGACCTTTGGTCAGACCGTAGATCTGGTTGTCCATGGTGATGTAGGTGATGTCCATGTTGCGGCGTGCCGCATGCATGAAGTGGTTGAGGCCGATACCAAAGCCATCGCCGTCGCCGCCGGAAGCGATAACAGTCAGGTCGCGGTTGGCCAGTTTCACACCTTGTGCCACCGGCAGGGAACGGCCGTGGATGGTGTGGAAACCGTAGGAGTTGATGTAACCGGAGATACGGCCGGAGCAGCCGATACCGGAGATGACAGCACACTCTTCCGGCTCTTTGCCGAGTTCAGCCAAAGCGCGCTGAATCGCAGCTTGAACGGAGAAGTCGCCGCAGCCCGGGCACCAGTTCGGACGGACGTTGTTACGGAAATCTTTTACTGTTGCCACTGTTAGTTCATCTCCTTAATAAAGTTGTAGATCTCAGACGGAACAAACGGGTTGCCGTCGTATTTGACTTGGGACTTGAGGTCGCCTTGGATGCCGTTGAAGCGCATGATGTTCAAGAGCTGGCCGGTCGCGTTGTTCTCGATGACGAGAATTTTCTTCGCGCGGTTCACATAGTTTTGAACGGATGCGGTCGGGAACGGGTTGAGAGCCTTGATGTGCAGGTGGCCGACTTTTTGGCCTTCTGCGTGCAGGCGCTCCATCGCTTCCCCGATCAGGCCCGCGGTGGAGCCGACGCCGATCAGCAGCAGATCGTAATCATCATTGCCGTCGAAGGAGAAGGAGTTCGGCAGTTCGAGACCTGCCAGTTTGCCAAGGCGCTTATCCATCATCTTGATACGGATGCCCGCATCCTCGATCGGACGGCCGACTTCGTTATGCTCGACGCCGGTCACGTGGTGGATGCCGCCTTTTTGGCCCGGGAAGACGCGCGGAGAGATGCCGTCTTCGGTGAACTTGTAACGCTTGAACAGTTCGCCTTCCGGAGTTGCAGCCAGATCTTCAGCGGTAGCCAGGTTGCCGCGCTCGATGGTGATCTTGCTGTGATCAAAAGGTTCAACGGTCTGGTCGGCCAGGGACAACGCCAGGTCGGTCAGAACGATGGTCGGAACTTGGTATTTGTCTGCCAGGTTGAACGCTTCAGCGGTCATGTAGAAGCATTCTTCCGCATTGGACGGGGAGAGAACGATCTTCGGGATCTCGCCGTGCGTGCCCCACAGAGCTGCATACATGTCGGACTGCTCATGTTTGGTCGGCATACCGGTGGACGGACCGCCGCGCTGGGTGTCGAAGATGACGAGCGGAGTCTCGGTGATGCCGGAGAGGCCGATCGCTTCCATCATCAGGGACAGACCCGGGCCGGACGTCGAGGTGCAGACGCGGGAGCCGCCGAAGGAAGCGCCGATGCACATGGTGAGCGCAGCGATCTCGTCTTCGGTCTGCAGCACGTGGCCGCCGACTTTCGGCAGTTTCTTGATTAAGTATTCCATGATATCGGATGCAGGGGTGATCGGGTAGGCCGGCATCAGGCGCACGCCTGCTGCCAGGGAGCCAAAGCCGCACGCATCGTTACCGGTCAGGAACAGGCGTTCCTTGCCGTCGCCCGGTGCCAATTGCAGGTCGGACAGGTCGATGCCCTGGTCGATGATGTATTGCATGCCCGCTCGCAGAGCGTCCATGTTCGCGTTGACAACGTTTTCGCCTTTGCGCAGGAAGCGGTCCTGAATGACAGACAGGAAGGTGTCCGGGTTGATCCCAAGCACTGCTGCAGATGCGCCGACAGTAACCATCGTACGCATGATCGCCGAACCGTTGTCTTCTGCGATTTTCGTCAGCGGCACGGAGAAGAAGCGGATGTTCTTTCCTTCCGGTGCAACCGGGTTAAACTTCGCGTCGGCGATCAGGACGCCGCCGTCACGCAGTTCGTGCGCGTTGAAGTCGATCGTCTCCTGGTCAAAAGCGATCAAAATGTCCAGGTAGTCCGCATTTGCCAGGCGCTGCTTGGTTGCGATGCGGATTTTGTAGTTGGTATGGCCGCCTTTGATACGAGACGAGAAATGACGATACCCGTAGATGAAATAACCGTGACGGTTCAGAGCGGTTGCCAATACTGCACCGGTGGAGTCAATACCTTCACCTTGCTGGCCCCCAACTTTCCAAGAAAGCTGATCTAACATTCGTTGTTCCACTCCTCGTTGATTCGAAAGTGATTGATTTCTACAGTCTCGAATGCGCTGTCGACATGTCCAATGCTATTGGCGTCGTATATCTATCAAAGCGGCGCGCAACAAATTGATCGATGCTACATCCGGCTTGTAAACAAACTCAATGATCTCCTGGCGCCTGTGCGCATACAGCTCCACTTCGCGGCGCCGTCCCGGCGAACAGATCACGACATCAAGCCGTGACACGATCTCCGAAACCGGCTCAGGAGTCGACAGGCCGGCAAACACTTCAATATCCAGATTGTCGATCCCCGCGTTTTTAAGCGCCAGTAATACTTTGCCCGCAAAATTGTCTGATTTACACACCAAGCCAATTTTTCTGCCCACAGGGATGCGGGCGATGCGGACGATCGTCTCAATCTGCGGATCGAGCGCGATGGCGAGCACGTTTTTGCGCACGCCAAGCAAATCTTTAACTTCATCATAATGAAAGAATGTGGTGATGACAAGGTCGGAGCTGGCCACGATTGGTTCGTAGCGGTCAAATTCCTGCCGCAGCTCATCCAAAACGATCGGTGTGATCGACACGCCGGAGTCGCCTTGGAGCCGTTTGGCAAAGTATTCGACCTGCTCGCGGTTGCATTCGATGAACGCGACCTGCACATGACGCAAAAAGTCGATCTTTTCCTTCGCCCGCACTTCGGTCAACTCCACGAACTCTTCGAGCGAAAACCCGAGCTGCAACCCTTCCTCCATCGCAATGTCGATGATCTTCAAGAGCAGTTCTTTGCGGTTTTCCAAGCGGACAGCATCGTCGCGGTCACATACAAAAGTACCACGCCCTTGCACGGATGACAAAATGCCTTCCGCTTCAAGTTCCTGGTATGCCTGTGATACCGTATTGCGGCTGACTTGCAGCTTTTCGGACAATTCGCGCTCCGTTGGCAGCTTGTCGCCGGCCTTCCACTCTCCGCGCTTGATCTCGGCCAGAACGGCATCCTTTACTTGAATGTAAAGGGGAATCCCGTTTTTCCGGGTGATCGGAAAAGACATTGTGCATACCTCGCGAAAGGGAGCAAGTCACCTTTCGGCACTCTTTCGTCAAAAATTTGCTTCGCCAACATTATACACCCCCCGACCTGTTACGGAAAGTTAAATTTGCAGATCGGGTAACATTTGGCATAATAAAGTAGAATGCCGGACAGAGAGGTGGCTCATATGCCGAAACAGAAGCAGGTGTCATTAAATCTCGCTCATCGCGGCGCATCGGGCCATGCGCCGGAAAATACGCTGGCCGCGTTTCGCCTCGCCCGCCAGATGGGCGCGGACGGATTCGAATTTGACGTGCAGGTGACGAAAGACGGCGTGCCGGTCGTCATCCATGACGAAGCGCTGGTGCGGACGACAGGCGCGTCAGGCTATGTGTTCGACTACACCTTCGAGGAGATCAGGCGTCTCGATGCCGGGTCCTGGTACGGCGAGCAATTTCGCGGGGAGAAGATTCCGTCCTTGGAGGAGGTCTTCGCGGAGTTTGGCGATCTGGTGCTGAACGTCGAGTTGAAGAATTCTTACTACGCTATGCCGCAGTTGGAAGAGAAAACGATCGGCCTGATTCGAAAGTACAAGTTGGAACAGCAGGTGATCGTCTCGTCTTTTCACCACATGTCTATGCAGGAGCTGCACAGGTTGGCACCCGATCTCAAAACCGGGCTGCTCTACGACTGTGTGCTGGTCGATGCGGTCGCGTACGCCAAACGCCTTGGCGCATCCGCCTTGCACCCGTTCTTTGGGACGGTCAAGCCTGATTTGGTCGCAGAGGCGCATGCGGCAGGGCTGATGGTGAACGTGTGGACGGTGAACGATGAAATGCATATGCGCCTCTGTGCGCAGGCCGGGGTGGATGCGATCATCACCAACTATCCGGATCGACTGCGAACGGTTTTGAACTCGGTTTTGGATTGAACTCAATCTAGTAAATTAAATGCTGTTGATAGACTATATAATAGGAAGCTATCGGATTCAACCGCAGCTTTGGACTAAAACTTTTCAAGCCAATGTGCAGAAACACCCGTCGCGCGGACGGGTGTTTTTATATGTTTCATCGTTGGGTTATTGTTGATAGGGGAACTGTCCCTTGTAGTTGGAAAATTGGTTGTAGGCCAGCGCCACGGTGTCGAGCGGCTGCTGCGGCAGTTTGTACCAGCCGAGGTTGAACATCTGCTCAAAGGCGGCGCGCTGGGCGTCGTGCGTATTGATGAGAATCTGTTTCACCGTGTCGTAGAGTTCACGGTGCGAAAATTCATTGAGCGATGTGTTGTAGCCTTGCGTCATGTATTTTTCGGTGGCAAGCACATCGTTCAGCCGGTCGCGGTCGTTCATCTCCGGCCCTTTCACGCGCGGCAAGTTGCCTTTTTGCTGGGACATCATGATGTGTTCCTGGCTATTGGTCGGCAATTGATGCATACCAATCCCCCCTTTTTTCGATCGTTATTGTACGCTTTGCGGGTTGAAATATTGAAGCAGTGTGGTGTAGTGGCGCTGGTGCATTTCGCCGATCTGGGAGATCAGCTGCGCCACTTGCGGATCTTCGCATTCGCTTGCGTAGTGGGCGCATTTTTTCATCGCAAGGAGCTCCCAGGACATGTGGTCTTTGATGTAGTTGAAGTCTTTCGTCGAGAGCTGGCTGTACTGGCCGCCGAACTGCTGCTGGATCTGCTGCTTCATTTGCTGTTGCTGTTGTTGCTGCTGTTGTACTTGTTGATTCATAAGTCTCACGCTCCTTTTCCTCCTTACTATGGACAGCTTTTTTCAGCGGAATGAGTTGTATATAATGGACGAAGAGACGCGAAATGGAGGAAGTGCCAATGCCGTTTCACACCGGATTTCTCGGCAAATACGACAAGCGATATTACGAGGTCTATAAAAGCCCCGACCCGATTGATCTGAAAGAGCTGGCCAAGCAGACTGAGCATCCTGCGAAATGCCGAGTGCTGATGACAGAAGAAGGCGAGCTGTACGCTTTTACCATCGAATTGCTCCACGACCTCGCTGTGGCTGAGCTCGATGAGGAAGGAATCTCGGTCGTGTGCTTTTTCGATGATAATAAATTAGAAGTCGCCGACCTCGGAGACTTGGAGATCGACGACATGAAAGCGGCTGTCAAGCGCGCGGAAGCAGGGTTTCGCAACATGGGATTTCGTGACGAGACCAGCGTGCGATTCGTGTTAAATCAAGGGCTTTGGGGCGATGAAACCTGCACTTTTCACGAAGTTGTCAACGGTGATTGGAAAAAAGTTCGCACGTAAGCAGGAATTGCTGTATAATGGTTCTTTGAGTGGCACAGAGCGGGCGGGTAGCAGAAGAGTGCTTAAAAAAGCTCTTCTTTTTTTCTGCACAAATGGGCATGCTGTAACCAGTAAGGTTTTTGACAAATAGGAGGAAAACGAATGGCAACATTTCAAGAGCTGAATATACGAGAAGACATCATGAAATCCCTGGAAGAAATGGGTTTTGAGCAAGCGACCCCGATCCAAACGGAAACGATTCCGATCGCCCTCGCAGGGGACGACGTAATTGGTCAGGCACAAACGGGTACGGGTAAAACCGCAGCCTTTGTCATCCCGACCTTGTCGCGGATCGATATGGATAAAAAAGCGATTCAGGTGCTGGTCATGGCCCCGACTCGCGAGCTTGCGATCCAAGTATCGGAAGAGACTTCCCGACTTGGCAAGTACTCCCGCGTAAACGTTGTGCCGGTCTATGGCGGTCAACCGATCGACCGTCAGATCAAAGCGCTGAAGCGCAACCCGCAGATGATCATCGGTACGCCGGGACGTCTGCTCGACCACATCCGCCGCAAGACGGTCAACCTGAGCGAAGTACAGGTTGTCATCTTGGACGAAGCGGATGAAATGCTCGACATGGGCTTCCTCGAGGACATCGAATCGATCCTCGCAGAGATCCCGACCCAGCGCCAGACCCTGCTGTTCTCGGCGACCATGCCGGACCCGATCCGCCGTCTGGCGGAGCGCTTCATGCACTCCCCGAAAGTGGTGAAGATCCAACCGCAAGGCGTGACTGCGCCGAAGATTGCGCAGATCTACTATGAAGTCGCAGAGAAAAACAAAGTTGATGCGCTGACTCGTCTGCTCGATGTTGAGTCCCCGGAGCTTGGCGTCATCTTCTGCCGCACCAAAAAAGGCGTAGACGAGCTGCAGCGCGTCCTGCAGAGCCGCGGCTACCTGGCAGCTGGTCTGCACGGCGACATGACCCAGCGTGAACGCGACCAGGTCATGCACACCTTCCGTCAGAGCACGATCGACCTGTTGATCGCAACCGACGTTGCGGCACGCGGTCTCGACGTCGAAGGCGTCACCCACGTCTTCAACTATGACATCCCGCAGGACGTCGACTCCTACGTCCACCGCATCGGCCGTACGGGCCGTGCTGGCCGTGAAGGCAAGGCGCTGACCCTGATCACCCCGCGTGAGTTCAAACTCCTGCGCATGATCGAGACGGCGATTGGCAAGCGCATCCACAAGTCCTTGCTGCCGACTTTGATGGAGCTCAAAGAACGCCAACAAGCGCGCATCATGGAAAAGCTGCTCGGTGAGATCGAAGAGACCGGTACTTCGCAATTTGAAGAACTGGCATCCGAACTGCTCGCACAGCACAACTCCGTAGCGGTGCTGGCAGCAGCGCTCAAGATCATCGGCGATGACCTCGTCGGCGATCAAGAGCTGTCCTCCATCGACATGAGCTTGTCCGAAGTCGTCGACTTCTCCAAGCGCTTCCGTGAACAGCGCGGCACCACCGGCGGAGGCGGCGGCTACGGCAACCGCGGCGGAGGCGGCGGTTACGGCAATCGTGGCGGAGGCGGCGGCTACCGTGGCGGCGGTGATCGTCGCAGCGGCGGCGGCGGTTACAAAAAAGGCCCGGGCGGCGGCGGTGGCGGTTACAGCAAAGACCGTCGTGCTTCCGGCGGTGGTACCGGTACCGGTACCGGCGGCAGCAGCTACGGCAACCGTGAAGGCGGCGGCTACGGTGAAAAGCGTGGCGGCGGTTACGGCGAGAAGCGCAGCGGCGGCTACGGCAACCGTGAAGGCGGCGGCTACGGCAACCGTGAAGGCGGCGGTTACGGCAACCGTGAAGGCAACCGCGAAGGCAGCCGTGACGGTGGCGGCGGACGTCGTCGCACCCACTTCTAAGATTCCATCTGCACATCCTCCGGTTCGGGGGATGTGCTTCTTTATACGCCCAGACAAGGGGAGGAGAACTCATGCAAAAGCTGGAATCCCTGCTGACCCGACTGATCGGCGAAGGTCTGCTGACACAGGCGACGCTGAGCAATGTCCGCCAAAAAGACCCGGCATCGTTCAACAAAGTGTCGCTCAAGCCGGTTCTGCTTAAAAATGAGCTGAAATATCAGTTCACCTATCACTACGCCAACAAGACCACCAACGAAAATCTCTCGCCGGGCGAGACGGAGCAGAAGATTACCGGGCTCCTGCAAACGGTGTTCCGCCAAGCCCTCTTACATAGCACAGAAGCTGACCATCAAGTCCTGATCTCCAAAAAAGGCAGCGTGACTATCCTCCACCAAAAGCCGACCAAAGCAGCGGTTGAACTGTCCCACAACCGCAAGAAGAAGTATCTGCTCGAAGAAGGGAAGCCCGTCCCGTTCCTCATCGAGCTTGGCGTCATGAACAAAGAGGGCAAAGTCCTGGCCAAAAAATACGACAAGTTCAAGCAGATCAATCGCTTCCTTGAGATGCTCGACGATGTGGTGCCATACCTCCAAAAAGACCGCACCTTAAACATCATCGACTTCGGCTGCGGCAAGTCCTACCTGACTTTTGCCCTCTACCATTACCTCAAAGAAGAGCAAGGATTTGAGCTCAACGTGATCGGGCTTGACCTCAAGCAAGATGTGATCAGCCATTGCAATGCGTTGGCGGTCTCGCTCAACTACAACAACCTCAAATTCCTGCACGGCGATATCAACCAATACAACGAGCTCGACCAAGTCGACATGGTCGTCACCTTGCATGCCTGTGATACGGCCACCGATGCAGCGCTGGAAAAAGCGGTGCGCTGGGGGGCGGATGTGATCTTGTCGGTGCCGTGCTGTCAGCATGAGCTAAACACGCAGATCGAAAACAACACGCTCACCACCATGCTTCAGCACGGCCTGATCAAAGAGCGTTTCGCCGCGCTTGCCACCGATTCTGTCCGAGCCCAGATTCTCGATCTGGTCGGCTACAAAACCCAGCTCCTCGAGTTCATCGACCTCGAGCACACGCCGAAAAACATCCTGATTCGAGCGGTCAAGCACGACGGCAAAGCGGACCTGCAAAAGATCGCCGACAGCTATCTTGAGTTCAAAAGATTCCTGAACATCAATCCCTATCTGGAAGTTGTCCTCAAAGACAAGCTAGAACCGATCTTTTCCGCCCGCAAATAACAAGCACAACAAAAAAGAGCGCAGCGTCTATCCAAAGACGTGCGCTCTTTTTAATGAAAATGCTTCTAGATCGACCGAAGTCTCTTTCCCGGTCAGCAGTTCCGCCATCACCAACCCTGTGATCGCCGACAGCAGCACCCCGTTCCGGAAATGCCCGGATGCCACATAAAGTCCGTCGATCCCAGGTACAGAGCCGAGGTAAGGCATGCCATCCCGCGATCCCGGCCGCAACCCGGCCAGCGGTGTCGAGAAGGGGAGATCGCCAAGCGAGGGCAGCAACTCCACCGCCTGTGTAGATAAGCTCGCCAGCGAACGCAGGTTCGGCCTCCGGTCAAATCCAGCCTGCTGCTCCTCCGTCGCTCCTACATACACCTGCCCATTTTTCTTTGGCAAAATGTAGCACCCGTGCGTATAGATCGTAAACGGAGTCGGAGGCGAGTAGGAGTCAAGCAAAAACGACTGCCCCTTCACTGGAAAAACAGGCAGATCCAGCCCCAACTGCCGAGCCAGCAGCCCTGACCATGCTCCGGCTGCCACGATCACCCGATCCGCCCGAATCACGCCGTCCGCCGTCTTCACCCCGGCCACCGCGCCATGTTCCTGCAGGAAGCCCATCATCGGCGTGTGCTCAAAAATCCGCACCCCCAGCCGTTTCGCCGAAGCAGCCAAAGCCAGCAAAAGCTGTGGATTGCGCACCTGATGATCATCCGGCAGATACAGGGCACCATATCTCGGAGACACTAGGTCCCCCATCTCTCCGCGCAGATCTTCATCCTCAAACCACACGGCGCGCTGCCCGCACTCGGTCTGCCATCTCTGCCGTTCCAACAGGGCCGCCCGGTCATCCTCATCGACCGCGATGCGGAAGATCCCCGGCGTGTGCAGTTCCATATCGATGCCCGAGATGTCCAGCAACTCCTCCCGCAGCTTGGGGAACAGCGCCCGGCTTTTCACGCCCAGCTCATACATCGGGCCCGGTGCGGTCATCTCCACCTGCGCCCCGAGCATCCCGGCGCCGGCCCGCGTCGACTGCGAGCCCAGCGTTTCCTTCTCCAGCACGATCACATCGACTCCGGCCTTGGCGAGCTCATACGCGATGGCGCAACCGATCACGCCGCCGCCAACGATCAGCGTGTCCGTCTGGTGAGTTGTTCCCATCATGATGACTTCCCCTTTCTAATAACCGCCCGGCAGCTCATGGAGCGGACGGTGTGCAGAAGCGTCCATCTTCTCCCGCAGCGCCAATGCCGCCCGTTTTGGATCGCCGTCCGCCATCACCGCCGATATGACCGCAATGCCGGCAGCGCCCGTCGCCAGCACATCCTCGATGTTGTCGGTGGTGATCCCGCCGATCGCCAGCACCGGAATCTCCACCGCTTCGACGACCTTGCGCAATGCATCCAGCCCGCGCGGCGGGAGGCCAGGCTTCGACCCGGTCGCAAAAATATGCCCGTATGTGATATACGTTGCCCCTTGCTCCTGAGCGTCCAGCGCTTCCTCCACACTATGTACCGAGCACCCGATCCACTTTTCCGGGAGAAACAACGGTCTGGCCGATGCAATCGGCAAACTCTTCGCCGCCAAATGCACGCCGCCCGCATCTAAGGCCAGCGCCACATCCGCCCGGTCATTGATCAGGAGCCGCCCGCCTTCCTGTTGAATCAACGGATGGATCTCCGCGCCGAGCCGAAACAGATCGAGGGCAGGGGCTGATTTATAACGAAGCTGAATCACGTCCGCGCCGCCTTGCACGGCCAGCCGAACGATCGTTTTTAACTCTTCCACCTGACGAATCCCGTCAGTTATGACATGCAATTGAAAGGCGCTTCTCGTCATCACAAGCGACCCACTTTCTGTAGAAAGAATACGTTCACAAAAACTGCCGCCATTGTACCATCCTGTCAAAAGAGCCGTCAATCAAGGAAGAGTCGTGCAGGGCGTGACTCCGCCGGTTTTTCTAGGTACAATATAGAATGGGTATTTGTTCCTATCAGAGGAGGTTTATCTTACCATGTTCATCACAGATCAACATCGCACGCAGATTCGCAGCTACTTGGACGTGATGGAGAAACAAGCCGACGTTCTCCGCACCCTGAAGGAGCATGCGTCCGAAGAGTTTGCCGCACAGCCCGTGCTGCAGGCCGCTGCGGAGCGCGCCTTACATATCGCGCTGGAATGTCTCACCGACATCGGCAACATCATCATCGACGCGCTGATCATGCGCGACCCGGCGAGCTACGAAGACATCTTCCTCATTCTGACCGAAGAAGGTGTGTTCGAACAAATGTTCGGAGATCATTTCCTCGAAGCGGTGCGCTTCCGCAAAACGCTGGTGCACGACTACCGCGACCTGACTGCCGACAGCGTGTACCGCGTGGTGCAGGCGCATGCGGACGATTTTGAGTTCATCAAGGCCTCGATCGCTAAGTATGTGCAGCTGTCCTAGGAACCGGGTGCGCGATGAATTCTAACAACGGAATCACAGTCGAACACCTCAGCAAGCATTTCAAAGTGCACGAGCGTGAAGCCGGACTCAGCGGCGCGTGGAGATCTTTGTTTAACCGCAAGTTCCGCATGGTCGAAGCGGTCGATGACATCTCCTTTACGATTCAGCCGGGCGAAATCGTCGGATTCCTCGGCCCCAACGGTGCAGGCAAAACGACCACGATGAAAATGCTCACCGGGCTCTTGTACCCAACCGCCGGCAAAATCGAAGTCGGCGGCTTCGTCCCGTTTGAGCAGAAGGCTGACTTCAAGCGCCGCATCACCCTCGTCATGGGGCAGAAATCCCAGCTGATCTGGGACTTGCCCGCCTCGGAGACCTTTCTGGTCAACCAGGCGATCTACGAGATCCCCGATGACCAGTTCCAAGAGATCCTCGGCGAGCTGACCGACCTGCTCGACCTCACGCCTTTGCTCAAAAAGCCGGTGCGCAACCTGTCGCTTGGTGAGCGGATGAAATGCGAGCTGGCCGCGTCGCTTTTGCACCGACCCGACATCGTGTTTCTGGATGAACCGACGATCGGGCTGGACGTCAACATGCAGGAGGCGGTGCGCAAGTTTATCCAGCAGTACAACGAGCGCTTCAACGCCACGTTCCTGCTGACTTCGCACTACATGGCCGACGTGACGGCGCTGTGCAAGCGGGTGATCATCATCAACCACGGCAAGCTCTTGTTCGACGGTGACCTGGGACGTTTGGCGACCGATTTGGCTCCGTACAAAGTAGCCAAGCTGGTGCTGTCCGAGCAAGTGCCGCACAGCGTGCTGGAAAACTTCGGGGAAGTGCTGCAAAGCGACAACCTGCAAGTTTCGATCAAACTCCCGCGCGCAGACGTTTCGGCGCTGTCGGCACAAATTCTGGCGCAGCTGCCGGTGCAGGATTTTACGGTGGAAGATCCGTCGATGGAAGATGTGATCGGGCTGGCCTTTGAGAGGTCTGGAGCATGAATGCGGCGCAGCGGTTGTGTCGCGTCTATGCCCGGATGATGAAAGTGCATTGGGCGATTTTGCTCGAATATCGAGGCGATACGTTTTTCTATATGCTCGGTTCTTTTATTTCACCGCTTGTGACGCTGGCGGTCTGGCTGACCATCTCCGAAAACGGAACGGTCGGCAGCTATAGCCAGCGCGATTTTATCCTCTACTTTTTAGCTGTGATGTTTGTTTCGAGGCTGGCGGCGCATTGGGAACCGTGGGAGATGGAAGAGCGCATGCGGGATGGCTCCTTGTCCAACTATCTGCTGCGGCCGTCGGCGTATTTTCACTGGCGCTTTGCGGAGAACCTGGTCTACAAGCTGTTCTATGGCGCGCTGATGCTGGCGGCGTGGGCGATCGCCTGGCCGTTTTTTGAAGTGGTGCGGATTCCTTTGGAGCCGGGCTATCTCGCTGTCTTCTTGTCGACGGTGCTGCTGGCGGTGATGATCCGCTACATGATGGGCTTTTGCCTGTCGATGCTCGCCTTTTGGACGACGCGGATGATGGCGATTTTCAACCTTGTCATGCTCGCCGACCAGTTTATCTCCGGGCGGATCGCGCCGTATGCGCTGTTGCCGGAGTGGGTGCAGCAGGTGTCGAACTGGCTGCCGTTCTATTGGACGATGGGTTTCCCGGTCGATGTGATCACCGGCAAAGTCACCGGCGGGGACGTGTGGTTTGGTCTCGGCGTGCAGGTCTTCTGGCAGGTGCTGTTCATCGTGCTGTATTTTGTGATGTGGAACCGCGGCATGCGGAAGTACAGTGCGGTGGGAGGTTGAGAGGATGAAATATTTCCGATTGCTCAAGGAGTTTATCCGCGCCGCTGTCGTCGAGGAGTTCGAGTACCGCTCGAATTTCTTCGCCAATGTGCTGGGGACGGTGTCGGGGCTGTTTTTTGCCTTGCTGACCTTACAGGTGTTCTTCCTGCAGACCGAACAGATCGGCGGCTGGTCGTTTGAGCAGGTGCTGGTGCTGCTTGGGGTGTTTAACGCCTTGAGCGGCGTCGTGAGCATGGTGCTGCGCCCGAACATTGGACGAATCGTTCAGCATATCAGAAAAGGTACGCTCGATTTCATTTTGACCAAGCCGGTGGACAGTCAGTTCTTCATCTCGTTTCGGCACATCGTCTTTTGGCCGATCACCGATGTGCTGGTCGGCTTTGGGATGATCTTATATGGCGGCTGGCAGATGGGTGTTGTCCTGTCGCCGCTGAACATCGCCTGGTTCCTGGTGATCTTTTTCGCCGCGGTGGTGACGTTGTATTCCTTGTGGTTCTTGATGATGACCTTGTCGTTTTGGTTTGTGAAAGTCGAGAACTTGACGATGGTGTTTATGTCGCTGTTTGAGACGGCGCGCTTCCCGGTACAGGTCTACAAAGGCTGGCTGCGCGTGCTCTTGACCTACCTGTTTCCCGTCGCCGTGCTGACGACCTTTCCGGCCGCAGCGTTCACCGGCGGGCTGACTTGGCACGAGGCGACGATCTCGCTGGTGATGGCCGGTGGGTTGCTGGTGCTGTCGAGAGTGTTTTGGAAGACAGCGTTGCGCAACTACCAGTCGGCGAGCAGCTAAATCTTATGTTGGGCAGGGAAAAAGGGAGTCATTACGACTCCCCTTTTGGCCCTTCCTCCAAGATATAAACGGTTACGTTGTCTTTGACGCCAAATGTTTGTGCGTAGTTGTCATCGTTGTAGAACACGTCGATGTGATTGCCTACCACAGCGCCGCCGGTGTCTTCTGCATACCGCACGCCAATCCCCGGGATGTAGACCACGCTGTGCATCGGGATGATCGAAGGGTCGACAGCAATCGTCAAGCCTTCTTTTGCCATCCGTCCGCTGGCGGTGACTCCATAGCCCGGATCGCCCGGATGCTTGCCGGTCGACTCGAAGGAGTTGGTGTAAGCGGTGAGTTTGCAGGGCATCTTTCTACTATAGCGGTTCGGCTCACCAGATGAGGAGAGAACCATCTTATCGGCAGTTTGTGCCAGTTCTTCGCGAGACTTCGCTTTTTTCACAGTGTTGGTCGGTACATGGAGCACTTCACCGACTGTCAAGTTTTCCGGGTTGACGGTGGGATTGCGGTTGACGATGTGCTCGATCGTCGTGTTGTAGCGCGCCGCGAGCGCATAGAGCGTATCTCCCGTTTGCACGATGTGCTCGACGAGCGGCGGTTTTTGAGTCGCTGCATGAGCGACTGTGAGATGTGGAGCCGGAAGAGCTGGCGTCGCCTGTTCCGCCTCGCTTGCGGGATGGCCGCTTGCAACCAGCAACAAGATTGCGGTCAAAACGGCCATCACCATACTTCGTGGTTGCATGGCGATGTGTCACTCCATTCGAAGTGTAGGTTTTAAAACTTTTGTTAGCTTGCCCACCGGCAAAAAACGCTATGCGGCACCAAGGCGATTTTTTGTTGAAGGGTGTCAGTTATTTCCGAGGAAATAGTCGAAAGGGGTAGTAGAGATGAAAAAGCACGATTTTAGCAAACTGGGGTATTCGACACGAATTTTGCATGCAGGACATAAGGTGGACCCGACAACGGGATCGCATACGATGCCGATCTACCAAACGTCGACTTTCGTATTTGAAGATGCGGACCAAGGCGCAGCGCGTTTTGGCGGCACCGACCCGGGCTACAAGTACAGCCGTCTGGGCAACCCGAACACCGATGCGCTGGCTGAAAAGATCGCAGCGCTGGAGAATGCGGAAGCGGGCCTGTGCTTCGGTTCCGGCATGGCGGCGATCTCGACGGTGATGTTCCATTTGGTCAAGACGGGCGACCATGTGGTGGCGGCCGATGCGCTGTACGGCGCGACGTTTGCTCTGTTTGAAAAGACGCTGAAAGGCAAATACGGCGTGGAGATCGACTGGGTGGATACGTCCGATGTGGAGAAGGTGAAAGCTGCGATCAAGCCGAACACGCGCGTCATCTATCTGGAGACGCCGGCCAACCCGACCTTGAAGATGGCCGATATCGCGGCGATCTCTGAATTGACCCAAGGCACCGACATCAAAGTTGTCGTCGACAACACTTTCATGTCGCCGTACTTCCAGCGTCCGATCGATCTCGGGGCGCATGTGTCGATTCACTCGGCGACAAAGTACATCGGCGGTCATGGCGATGTGGTTGGCGGGATCGCAGTCGGGTATGCGGATATCTTCAAGCCGCTGTTTGCCGATCTGAAAGAGATCGGGCCGATCATGGGGCCGTTCGATGCGTTCCTGCTCAACCGCGGTGTGCGCACCTTGGCTCTGCGGATGGAGAAGCACAACGAAAACGCGCTGAAAGTGGCAGAGTTCCTCGAAGGGCATCCGGAAGTGACAGCTGTGTACTACCCGGGCTTGAAGAGCCATCCGCAGCATGAGCTGGCGAAGCGTCAGATGAGCGGTTTTGGCGGCACGCTGTCCTTTGAAGTGAAGTCGTTCGAAAAAGGGAAGACGCTGATGAACTCGGTGAAGCTGATGCACCTGGCTGTATCGCTTGGCGATGTGCATACGCTGATCCAGCATCCGGCTTCGATGACCCATGCGATCATGCCGAAAGCAGAGCGCGAAGCATCGGGTGTTACAGACGGTCTGATCCGTCTGTCGGTCGGTATCGAGGATGTGGAAGACATCATCGCCGATCTGGATCAGGCGCTGCGAGCTTAACTTTTAGGTAATTTATAGAAAAGACCTTGGCGATTGCGCCGAGGTCTTTTTTTGCTGGAAACAGTGGTACAGATGGGTTTTACGGGTGATACGCTTTTAGACTGATCGGTACAAAAATGGGGTCGGAAGCATCAAATTCTCTTTTTTTATGCGCTAGCCTATTCTATTTTTGCTAAACTGTTGATACAATGGAACAGATGCTGTTTCTTCACTGATACAGGGTTGTTATCCATAAAGTTTGTATAAACAGGGGTGAACCATTGTGATCAAAGATTTAGGCTGGAAAGTAGGCGGCGCACAAGGCGAAGGCATCGACTCCACTCAGGATATCTTTGCACTGTCTTTGTTCCGTTTAGGTTACTATGTTTCCACGTATCGTCACTTTATGTCCTTGATCAAGGGCGGTCATACGAACGGTAAGGTTCGCATCACGTCCGACATCACCGGACACCATGGCGACGATCTGCACATTTTGCTGGCGTTCGACCAAGAGACGATCAACCACAATTTCCACGAACTGATCGATGGCGCTGTGCTGATCTATGACACTGCGATCAAAGATGCGCAGGTTCCGGAAAACGATAAAGTCCACATCTGCCCGGTTCCGCTCACCGAAATGGCGAAAGAAGCCGGTTCTCCGATCATGAAAAACATGGTCTCGATGGGTGTTACCGCTGCGATCATCGGCCTGACGCCGGATGATTTCCGTTCCGTTGTTGTCGACAAGTTCGGCGGCAAAGGCGACGAGATCGTTGACAGCAACATCGCTGCGATCCAGAAGGGCTTTGATTTTGCAAAAGAAAACTTCACCGCATCGCTCGAACTGCCGGTTCGTCCGGAAGTGAAGTCGGAGCGACTGTACATCTCCGGCAACGACGCGGTATCGCTTGGCGCGATCGCAGGCGGCTGCCGTCTGCTCGCTCAGTACCCGATCACTCCGGCGACCGAAGTTATGTACCAGATGATCAAGAAGTTCCCGCAATTCGGCGGCACTGTGGTACAGGCGGAAGACGAAATTGCAGCGGTGATGATGGCAATCGGCGGCAACTACACCGGTGTTCGCTCGATGACCGCAACATCCGGCCCGGGTCTCTCGCTGATGATGGAAGCGCTTGGTCTGGCTGGGATCTCCGAAACGCCGCTCGTCATCATCGACGTTATGCGTGCAGGTCCGTCCACCGGTTTGCCGACCAAGACGGAACAATCGGACGTGTTGACCATGATGTACGGCTCGCACGGTGAAATCCCGCGTATCGTACTGACTCCGCGCAACGTGGAAGAGTGCTTCTTCTTTACGATGGAAGCGTTCAACCTGGCTGAGAAGTACCAGTGCCCGGTCATCGTCGCAACCGACCTGTACATGGGGATGAACAAGCAAACGGTCGAGTCGCTCGACTTCGATAAATTTAACATCAACCGCGGCAAGCTGATCTCCGACGAGCAGCTGGCTGAGCTGGAAAAAGGCGCATACAAGCGCTTTGACGTCACCGCGGAAGACGGCGTATCCTTCCGTTCCATTCCGGGCCAAAAGAACGGCCGTTTCGTTGCGATGGGTAACGAGTCTGACGAAGTGGGCGTGGAAATGGAAGAGCCGGAAATGCGCGTCTTGCAAATGGATAAGCGCGCGAAGAAGCTCGCGAACTTCAACGACCTCGCAGGCGCAGCTTACGTAGGTGCTGAGAATGCTGAACTGCTGCTCGTCGACTTCGGTTCGATGACCGGCCCGCAGCGTGAAGTGTACGAAGCTCTGGCTGCTGAAGGCGTAAGCGTTGGCCAACTGAGCATCGCTCGTCTGCTTCCGTTCCCGACGGAAGAGATCAAAGCGTACGTCAACAATGCAAAGAAAGTGCTCGTGACCGAAATGAACTCGCATGGTCAGGTGAAGAACCTGCTGAAGCAGTTCGTTGGCGGCGACCACAACAAATACGAGTCCTGCCTGAAGTACAGCGGCGATCCGTTCCTCGTAAACGAAATCTACGCGAAGGCGAAGGCTCTTGCGGACAGCTTGAAGAAAGAGGTGACGCTGTAATGGCAACTCTCGTTGATTTCCGTGCTGAAAAACCGAACTGGTGCCCGGGCTGCGGTGACTTCACCGTTTTGGCTGCCCTGCAAAAAGCAGCTGTAAACATCGGCCTGGAGCCGGAGCAAATGGTAACCGTATCCGGTGTCGGCTGCTCCGGTAAGATTTCTCAATACATGGGTTCCTACGGTTTCCACTCCTTGCACGGCCGTTCGCTGCCGGTTGCAACCGCAGTGAAGCTGGCGAACCGCGACCTGACTGTTGTTGCTGCAGGCGGCGACGGCGACGGTTACGGCATCGGGATGGGTCACTTCATCCATGCGATGCGCCGTAACATCGACATCACCTATCTCGTCATGGACAACCACATCTACGGCCTGACCACCGGTCAAACTTCTCCGACCTCCGATAAGGGTTCGAAGAC
>NZ_CP021434.1:2860000-2862500 GCF_002162355.1 Tumebacillus avium
TACAAGTCGAGCAGGGACGAAAGTCGGGCATAGTGATCCGGTGGTTCCGAGTGGAAGGGCCATCGCTCAACGGATAAAAGCTACCCTGGGGATAACAGGCTTATCTCCCCCAAGAGTCCACATCGACGGGGAGGTTTGGCACCTCGATGTCGGCTCATCGCATCCTGGGGCTGTAGTCGGTCCCAAGGGTTGGGCTGTTCGCCCATTAAAGCGGTACGCGAGCTGGGTTCAGAACGTCGTGAGACAGTTCGGTCCCTATCTGCCGTGGGCGCAGGAAGTTTGAGAGGAGTTGTCCTTAGTACGAGAGGACCGGGATGAACCGACCGCTGGTGTCCCAGTTGTGGTGCCAACCGCATCGCTGGGTAGCTATGTCGGGAAGGGATAAGCGCTGAAAGCATCTAAGCGCGAAGCCCACCTCAAGATAAGACTTCCCACACGGTCAACGTGGTAAGACCCCTTGTAGAAGACAAGGTTGATAGGCTGGAGGTGGAAGCGCCGCGAGGCGTGCAGCTGACCAGTACTAATCGGTCGAGGGCTTATCCTAAGTAAGTCCAACACTCACTATTCATTCGCATCCAGTTTTCAAGGAACACGCCAATTGCATATGCGGTCGTGGTGGAATGGCAGACACGCACGCTTGAGGGGCGTGTGGGGCAACCCGTGGAAGTTCGAGTCTTCTCGACCGCACCAAACAGCAGCCGGCTTGGAGAGATCCAAGTCGGCTTTTTTGTGTTTTTCTGCAAAAATTCATCTCAACAGGTATAAAAACAAGAGCAATTAGCTAAGATATGCAGTATGGAGATGATCACTACAGTCATTCGCTCTACATGAGCTGATTTGTTTCAGTTTGTGCGCTGGACTGCATTGAGATGTGACGGCTGCCATGATAAGATAAGTCCTGTCGCCGCGAGAGAGCGGACGGCACGGAAAACGAAATACTGATTCACGTGGAGAGATACCAAAGTGGCCAAATGGGGCGGACTGTAAATCCGTTGCGAAAGCTTCGAAGGTTCGAATCCTTCTCTCTCCACCATCATGGCGGCCGTGGCGAAGTGGTTAACGCACCAGATTGTGGCTCTGGCATTCGGGGGTTCGATTCCCCTCGGTCGCCCCATGATTTACTTGTTGGGGAGTCGCCAAGCGGTAAGGCAACGGACTTTGACTCCGTCATGCGAAGGTTCGATCCCTTCCTCCCCAGCCATTGTGAGCCATTAGCTCAGTTGGTAGAGCAACTGACTTTTAATCAGTGGGTCGAAGGTTCAAGTCCTTCATGGCTCACCACTGTTTTCTTTCAAATTAATATGTGCCCATAGCTCAGCTGGATAGAGCGTTTGACTACGAATCAAAAGGCCGGGAGTTCGAATCTCTCTGGGCACGCCATTGTTCCTCAATAGCTCAGTTGGTAGAGCGCCCGACTGTTAATCGGATGGTCACAGGTTCGAGTCCTGTTTGAGGAGCCAGTAACGGCTCGTTGGAGAAGCGGCTTAACTCACCGCCCTTTCAAGGCGGCATTCACGGGTTCGAATCCCGTACGAGTCACCATTTGGAGGTTTAGCTCAGCTGGGAGAGCATCTGCCTTACAAGCAGAGGGTCGGCGGTTCGATCCCGTCAACCTCCACCATTTTTATAACAACTTAATGATTGTCGCGGGGTGGAGCAGTTGGCAGCTCGTCGGGCTCATAACCCGAAGGTCGCAGGTTCAAGTCCTGTCCCCGCAACCACATGGAGCTGTGGTGTAGTGGCCTAACATGCCCGCCTGTCACGCGGGAGACCGCGGGTTCGAATCCCGTCAGCTCCGCCACGCGGAAGTGGCTCAGGGGTAGAGCATCGCCTTGCCAAGGCGAGGGTCGCGGGTTCGAATCCCGTCTTCCGCTCCAAATGAATAAGAGAAAAAGGCACGATCCATTCGGATCGTGCCTTTTTTTGTATCTTCCGTTCGATGATGTGATGCGCAGCGGAGCATTCTCAAGAGCAGATGAGCAAAGACCGTACGAGTTCATCCTATTAACTCATTTGCTCGGGTTTGTTCCGGAGTGCAGATTGTCCGCGGGGACTAGGCATGATAAGATAACTCTTGTCGCCGCGAGAGACGCGGTGATGATGAAGGTGAAAAAGTTTCCGCTTGCGTTTCATAGCGCAGCGTGATATATTATTAAACGTCGCTTCGGCGGCATGCGATTGATCCTTGAAAACTAAACGAGTGTTACAGAGAGATGACGCGAGTCAGAGATACAAACTTTTTCAACTTTTATTGAGAGTTTGATCCTGGCTCAGGACGAACGCTGGCGGCGTGCCTAATACATGCAAGTCGAGCGGACTGATTCGGAGCTTGCTCCGAAGATGTTAGCGGCGGACGGGTGAGTAACACGTGGGCAACCTGCCCGACAGACTGGGATAACGCTTGGAAACGAGTGCTAATACCGGATAGGCTTTTCCTTCGCATGAGGGAGAAGAGAAAGAAGCTTTCGCTTCACTGTCGGATGGGCCCGCGGCGCATTAG
>NZ_CP021434.1:2872500-2877500 GCF_002162355.1 Tumebacillus avium
CGACCGATATTTAAAACGATTCTGAAGCCGCTGGTGCGAAACGGTGATTCTCTGCGCATCGGTTTTGAAACCGACGTGTTCGACTTGGAGGATTCGGATGGGCAGATCGAACGCTTTCTCACCGCATTGGACGGAACTCTTACAATAGAAGAGCTTGCCGCAGCCAACGGGCTGAGTCTCGAAGATGTGCAAGACGCTTTGGCCACTTTTGACGAACTGGGCTTCCTTGAGGATGCCGACGCCCCGGCGGGAAACCTGACCGACCGCGATCTGGAACGCTACCGGGCGAACCTAACCTATTTTTCCAACTACACAACTCTTGAGCACAGCAGACGGGTGTACCAGCAGCGGATGAAGGATTCGAGCGTTGGCGTGCTCGGCCTCGGCGGTGCCTCGCTGATTGCGGCAGGTTTGGCCGGACTTGGCGTTGGCAAAATCATTGGGTTGGACTGCGACCATGTGGAACTCAGCAACCTGAATCGCCAATTTATCTACCGCGAAGATGACATCGGCAAGTTGAAGACGGACGCGGTCAAGCAACAGCTGCACAGCTTGAACCGGGATGTGGAGGTCATCACCTACAACCGCCGGGTGGGAAGCGCCGAATCCCTGCTGGATGTGCTGGCCGATGCGGACCTTGTGATCAACGGGATCGATACGCCGGTCATACACTCCGCGCGTTGGGTAAACTCCGCCTGCGTTCATCTGCAAAAGCCGGTGCTTCTGTTTGGCGTCACCAACAACCGACTGCTCTGGCAGCGTTTTGTGCCACATGAGCACGGTTGCTATGACTGTTTCCTGATTCACACGCTCCGTCAGGACCCGGATTCTGAAACGCAAGTCCGCGCAATCAACGGACAGGTGTTCGAAAATCGCAATACCGCGATGTCGCCGCATATCGCGTTGCTCAGCGGCTTCATCACGGCAGAGGTGTCCAAACACTTGAGCGGTTATGCCGAGCCGATGCTTCCTTCCACTTCGGTTGAAGTCAACATGATGACGATGGAGATGAAGAAGTCCGATCCGTTCCCGCGTGTGGCTGAGTGCCCGACGTGTGGTGCGCACAAAGCAGAGCGCGACAGCATCGAACCGGTGCCGCTCGAGGACTTGGTCGCAGTGGCAAAAGCGGGGGTGATGCAGTCGTGAGCGAAGTAACACTCCATTCGGTACTCGATGTCAGCCACCTCTCGATCCAGCCGGACGGAGACGAATACACGGTAGGCGATCCGGTGGCAGAGAACTTTATCCGCATTCCCTATGAAGGCGTGGCGGCGATCAGACTGCTCGACGGATCGCGCACGCTCGGTGAGGCGCAAGCGCTGTTGTTGGAGCAGGAAGGGATCGAAGTTGACTTTCTCGATTTCGGCACGACGTTGCTGGAGCTGGAACTCGTACGAAGCATAGACGGCCAACTGCTGAATCCGGCCGCAGAAGAGCAGGCCCCGCCGTCTGCGCTCCGCTGGATGAAGCCGATCGGGCAAGTGGTGTTTGGCAAAATAGGTGTTGGGCTCTATCTTCTTTTTGCGGTCGCAAGTTTGCTCATGTTCATTGTGCGTCCGGAAGTCTTTCCGCAGTATCAGGACTTTTTCGTCTTTCCTACGATTGGCTTGAGCATGCTCGCCATTTTCATCGTCACTTGGGTATTGCTGTTGCTGCATGAAACTGCGCACATGCTGGCTGCAGCTGCGGCCGGTGCGCCGGTGCGGTTTAAACTTAGCGTCCGCTGGTTTTGGGTGGTGGTGGAAGCGGAAATGACAGGGCTGTGGGCCCAGCCGCGGGAAAAACGTTATGTGCCGTTTTTCGCCGGTATGTGCTTTGACACAACTGTGTTATTTCTCTCGCTGCTCTTACAGTTTTGGCTGCCTGAGGGTGGCTTCCTGAACAACCTGTGCCAGATGACGGCACTGCTCACTTTGTTCCAGTTCCTCTCGCAGTTGATGATCTTCGTGCGCACAGACCTGTATTTTGTGATCATCACAGCCACCAACGCTGCCGATTTGTCGGGTGACGCCAGACTGTTCCTCAAAAAAACGTTCCTGCGCTCAAAAGACACCCTGCAGGCATGGCAGCAGTTGCAGCCGCGTCAGCAAAAGCTGGCGGGATGGTTTGGACTGCTGTATGGTGTAGCCTTGGTTGTCGTCGTGTTCTTGTTTGGCCTGCTGGTGATCCCGGCCACGGTGTCGGCTGTGTGGCTGGCGGTCGAACAAGTGCTGTCCGATGCCGGTTCGACGCTGGTGTTCTGGGACGGGGTGATCGTGCTGTTGCTCACGTTCGCGCAGTTTGCCTTGTGGGGAGCAGGTATTTGGTCGAGATATTTCAGAAGGCAGAATGTCATAACGGCAGGAAAATGAAGCACAATAACAAAATGAGAAGGATCATAGAGCAAACCTCGCCGAACGCTGAGGTTTGTTCTTTTTAGTGGAAATATGATGAAAAGACGAGTTGTGACAAGCTGTTCCGCCGTGATATATTATCTCTTGTCGCCGCGAGAGATGGTGGCCCAACTAAGAACGCGACGTCCTGTCGCAACGTTGGACAATGTACATCCTGTACTTGATCCTTGAAAACTAAACGAGTGTTACAGAGAGATGACGCGAGTCAGAGATACAAACTTTTTCAAATTTTATTGAGAGTTTGATCCTGGCTCAGGACGAACGCTGGCGGCGTGCCTAATACATGCAAGTCGAGCGGACTGATTCGGAGCTTGCTCCGAAGATGTTAGCGGCGGACGGGTGAGTAACACGTGGGCAACCTGCCCGACAGACCGGGATAACGCTTGGAAACGAGTGCTAATACCGGATAGGCTTTTCCTTCGCATGAGGGAGAAGAGAAAGAAGCTTTCGCTTCACTGTCGGATGGGCCCGCGGCGCATTAGCTAGTTGGTGAGGTAACGGCTCACCAAGGCGACGATGCGTAGCCGACCTGAGAGGGTGACCGGCCACACTGGGACTGAGACACGGCCCAGACTCCTACGGGAGGCAGCAGTAGGGAATCTTCCACAATGGGCGCAAGCCTGATGGAGCAACGCCGCGTGAATGATGAAGGCCTTCGGGTTGTAAAATTCTGTCTTCTGTGAAGAACAAGTGTGAGAAGAGAATGCTCACACCCTGACGGTAACAGAGGAGGAAGCCCCGGCTAACTACGTGCCAGCAGCCGCGGTAATACGTAGGGGGCAAGCGTTGTCCGGAATCACTGGGCGTAAAGCGCGCGCAGGCGGCCATTTGCGTCCGGGGTGAAAGCCCAAGGCTCAACCTTGGGATTGCCTTGGATACGGGATGGCTTGAGGATCGGAGAGGCAAGGGGAATTCCACGTGTAGCGGTGAAATGCGTAGAGATGTGGAGGAACACCTGTGGCGAAGGCGCCTTGCTGGCCGATTTCTGACGCTGAGGCGCGAAAGCGTGGGGAGCAAACAGGATTAGATACCCTGGTAGTCCACGCCGTAAACGATGAGTGCTAGGTGTTGGGGGGTACCACCCTCAGTGCCGAAGCTAACGCATTAAGCACTCCGCCTGGGGAGTACGGTCGCAAGACTGAAACTCAAAGGAATTGACGGGGGCCCGCACAAGCAGTGGAGCATGTGGTTTAATTCGAAGCAACGCGAAGAACCTTACCAAGACTTGACATCCCGCTGACCGGTTTAGAGATAGACCTTCCCTTCGGGGCAGCGGTGACAGGTGGTGCATGGTTGTCGTCAGCTCGTGTCGTGAGATGTTGGGTTAAGTCCCGCAACGAGCGCAACCCCTAAATTGTGTTGCCATCATTTAGTTGGGCACTCACAATTGACTGCCGGTGACAAACCGGAGGAAGGCGGGGATGACGTCAAATCATCATGCCCCTTATGTCTTGGGCTACACACGTGCTACAATGGGCGGTACAAAGGGTTGCGATGCCGCGAGGCGGAGCCAATCCCAAAAAGCCGCTCACAGTTCGGATTGCAGGCTGCAACTCGCCTGCATGAAGCTGGAATTGCTAGTAATCGCGGATCAGCATGCCGCGGTGAATTCGTTCCCGGGCCTTGTACACACCGCCCGTCACACCATGGGAGTTGGCAACACCCGAAGCCGGTGAGGTAACCGCAAGGAGCCAGCCGTCTAAGGTGGGGTCGATGACTGGGGTGAAGTCGTAACAAGGTAGCCGTATCGGAAGGTGCGGCTGGATCACCTCCTTTCTAAGGATTTAAGATTTTTTCGAATAGACTTGCGTCAATCTCTGACAACAACTCGTTTAGTTTTGGGGGATCAAACCCTCAATGTGTTCCTTGAAAACTGGATAGCGAAATAGTGAGTCAAGACATGTTTGAAATGCAGTACTTTCGAAGCGTTAACTTAGGTTAAGCTACGAAGGGCGCACGGAGGATGCCTTGGCGCCAAGAGCCGATGAAGGACGGGGCAAACACCGAAATGCCTCGGGGAGCCGTAAGCAGGCGTTGATCCGGGGGTATCCGAATGGGGCAACCCGGCACTCGTAATGGAGTGTCACTCAGCACTGAATCCATAGGTGTTGAGAGGTAGACCAGGGGAACTGAAACATCTAAGTACCCTGAGGAAGAGAAAACAATAGTGATTCTCCTAGTAGCGGCGAGCGAACGGGGAAGAGCCCAAACCGTGTGGCTTCGGCCATGCGGGGTTGCGGGGCGTCTCATCGGTGGACAGTGCCAAATTTATCGAAGCAGCGACAGCGAATTCGGTAAATTTCGCACTGTACGCCGAATGGAGTTACAAATCTGTTGGGTAGGCGAACAGTCTGGAAAGGCTGACCGAAGAGAGTGAAAGTCTCGTACCCCAAACTTAACAGACTCCGAGACGATACCCCAAGTACCGCGGGACACGAGAAATCCCGTGGGAATCAGGGAGGACCACCTCCCAAGGCTAAATACTACTTGGCGACCGATAGTGAACCAGTACCGTGAGGGAAAGGTGAAAAGCACCGCGGGAGCGGAGTGAAAAAGAACCTGAAACCGTGTGCCTACAATCAGTCGGAGGGCGTTCATGCCTGACGG
>NZ_CP021434.1:2880000-2882500 GCF_002162355.1 Tumebacillus avium
CCACAGAGCCGATGATACTTGGACCGCAGGGTCCTGGGAGAGTAGGACGTCGCTAGGCAAGAGAAAGACCCGATCTTACGCAGATCGGGTCTTTTTTTATTTATTGACCCTTTGACGATTTGTTACATATTGTGACACTAGATTGGCTGTGGAGGGAATGACATGCGAAACGAGTGGTATGTGGCCTGCAGGAGCGCGGATTTGGTCGAAGAGATGCTCGAGTGTTCAATCCTGTCCACAGAGCTGTTCCTGTATCGGGATGCTGAAGGGGTTGCTCACGCGTTGCACAATCAGTGCCCGCACAGAGGGGCGCGGTTATCGCAGGGCAAGCTGCGCGGTGACTGTGTCGTTTGTCCTTTCCATGGCTGGGTGTTTGACGGGAGCGGACGTTGTACACTGATCCCGGCTAACGGACCTCATGCTTCGATTCCTCAGGGGGCAAAGGTGATGAGCTGTCCAGTGCAGGAGGCGGGCGGGTATTTGTGGGTATTTGTCGGGGAGCCTCATCGGGTCAAAGAACTGCAACTGCCCTTTGAATTGACAGACCCGGAATGGCGGGCCGTGCCTTTTGTGGTGGAATGGGAGGCGCATCTGACTCGCGTGGTGGAAAGCGTGCTTGATGTATCGCATCTGCCGTTTGTGCATCCGGAGAGCACCGGGACAGATGTGAATCCGAAGGTGGAAGGACCAGAGTTCAGCGTTACGGAGCAGGAAATTGTGATCGTTGCCAAACCGTATCATCCTCTGGTGCGAACACCTCTCAATGAAGAAGACAACGGCAGTTCCACAATCACGTTTACCTGGCCCAATCAACTGATCTTGCGCACCGACATGTTTGAAGGTAATCAGATGGCGACCTATTTGGCGCTCACGCCGGTAACGGAAGCACAGATTCGAATTCACGGGCTCGCCTTGCGCAACTTTTTACAGGACACTGAGGCGATCGATGATATTCACTATGAGCACAATGTCACAGTCTTAGAGCAGGATCGGCCAGTTGTTGAGCGATTGCGCCCGAAACGGTCACCGCTGGAGTTAACACAAGAGGTGCATATTCGGTCGGATGCGCCGCAAGTGCGATATCGAATCATGTATCGCAAGGCCTTGGAGCAAGAACAACAGGGGGGCGAAGGGCATGAAGGATGAACGTGTTTGGCAGGTGCTTGGCGAGCTGGAAGAGCTCGAGAAGCGCGAAGATCTCGAAGAAGGACTCTGGAGGATCACCAAGGAAGTTGGGCTGTTGTTTAATATGATTTTGCGTCACAGCGGTGCCAAACGAATTCTGGAGGTTGGAACGTCCAGCGGATATTCAACGCTCTTTTTAGCTGATGCTGCACGTGCGAATGGCGGCAAGGTCGTCACATGTGAATTCAGCCCTTTTAAGATCAAACTCGCCAAAGAAATGTTTGCAAAAGCCGGTCTTGAAGAACAGATCGAATTGATCGAAGGGAATGCGCTGGAGACGGTAGACGCGTTGGAGGGGCCGTGGGATTTTGTGTTCCTTGACGGGATGAAGGATGAGTATGTGTTTTATCTCAGTTCGATCTGGCCAAAAGTGCGCCCCGGCGGATTGGTGATTGCCGATAATATGATCTCTCATAAAGGAGTGCTCGGAATCGAAGCGTATAAGTTCACCGTCGATATGCTGGATGATGCTTCATCCGTAACCGTGCCGATCGGATCGGGAGACCTGTTTACTTGCAAGGTGGAGGAAGAATAGAGTGATCAGAAAACTGCCGGGTACGGACACCGGCAGTTTTTTGTATGACGGAGCATGGGTGAGCTCAATACTGATAATGTCTTACGTGTATGATGTTTGTTTTGATTTGTTCGAAGGGGACAATTGAGCTGTTGAGCGCGGTATGATAAGATAGTCCTTGTCGCCGCGAGAGACGCGGTGATTCTGAAAACGAAAAACTTGCCAGTTGCGCTTTCGAGTGCAGCGTGGTATATTAGTAAACGTCGCTTCGGCGGCAAGCGGTGGAAGCCCAACTAAGAACGCGACGTCCTGTCGCAACGTTGGACAATGTACATCGTGTACTTGATCCTTGAAAACTAAACGAGTGTTACAGAGATCTGATGCGAGTCAAGATACAAACTTTTTCAACTTTTATTGAGAGTTTGATCCTGGCTCAGGACGAACGCTGGCGGCGTGCCTAATACATGCAAGTCGAGCGGACTGATTCGGAGCTTGCTCCGAAGATGTTAGCGGCGGACGGGTGAGTAACACGTGGGCAACCTGCCCGACAGACTGGGATAACGCTTGGAAACGAGTGCTAATACCGGATAGGCTTCTCCTTCGCATGAAGGAGAAGAGAAAGAAGCTTTCGCTTCACTGTCGGATGGGCCCGCGGCGCATTAGCTAGTTGGTGAGGTAACGGCTCACCAAGGCGACGATGCGTAGCCGACCTGAGAGGGTGACCGGCCACACTGGGACTGAGACACGGCCCAGACTCCTACGGGAGGCAGCAGTAGGGAATCTTCCACAATGGGCGCAAGC
>NZ_CP021434.1:2887500-2890000 GCF_002162355.1 Tumebacillus avium
CGGTTCGATTCCGGTAAAAGGCACCACTGGAGGTTTAGCTCAGCTGGGAGAGCATCTGCCTTACAAGCAGAGGGTCGGCGGTTCGATCCCGTCAACCTCCACCAGTAACAATCTTGATCCTTGAAAACTAAACGAGTGTTACAGAGATCTGATGCGAGTCAAGATACAAGCTTTCTAACTTTTATTGAGAGTTTGATCCTGGCTCAGGACGAACGCTGGCGGCGTGCCTAATACATGCAAGTCGAGCGGACTGATTCGGAGCTTGCTCCGAAGATGTTAGCGGCGGACGGGTGAGTAACACGTGGGCAACCTGCCCGACAGACCGGGATAACGCTTGGAAACGAGTGCTAATACCGGATAGGCTTCTCCTTCGCATGAGGGAGAAGAGAAAGAAGCTTTCGCTTCACTGTCGGATGGGCCCGCGGCGCATTAGCTAGTTGGTGAGGTAACGGCTCACCAAGGCGACGATGCGTAGCCGACCTGAGAGGGTGACCGGCCACACTGGGACTGAGACACGGCCCAGACTCCTACGGGAGGCAGCAGTAGGGAATCTTCCACAATGGGCGCAAGCCTGATGGAGCAACGCCGCGTGAATGATGAAGGCCTTCGGGTTGTAAAATTCTGTCTTCTGTGAAGAACAAGTGTGAGAAGAGAACGCTCACACCCTGACGGTAACAGAGGAGGAAGCCCCGGCTAACTACGTGCCAGCAGCCGCGGTAATACGTAGGGGGCAAGCGTTGTCCGGAATCACTGGGCGTAAAGCGCGCGCAGGCGGCCATTTGCGTCCGGGGTGAAAGCCCAAGGCTCAACCTTGGGATTGCCTTGGATACGGGATGGCTTGAGGATCGGAGAGGCAAGGGGAATTCCACGTGTAGCGGTGAAATGCGTAGAGATGTGGAGGAACACCTGTGGCGAAGGCGCCTTGCTGGCCGATTTCTGACGCTGAGGCGCGAAAGCGTGGGGAGCAAACAGGATTAGATACCCTGGTAGTCCACGCCGTAAACGATGAGTGCTAGGTGTTGGGGGGTACCACCCTCAGTGCCGAAGCTAACGCATTAAGCACTCCGCCTGGGGAGTACGGTCGCAAGACTGAAACTCAAAGGAATTGACGGGGGCCCGCACAAGCAGTGGAGCATGTGGTTTAATTCGAAGCAACGCGAAGAACCTTACCAAGACTTGACATCCCGCTGACCGGTTTAGAGATAGACCTTCCCTTCGGGGCAGCGGTGACAGGTGGTGCATGGTTGTCGTCAGCTCGTGTCGTGAGATGTTGGGTTAAGTCCCGCAACGAGCGCAACCCCTAAATTGTGTTGCCATCATTTGGTTGGGCACTCACAATTGACTGCCGGTGACAAACCGGAGGAAGGCGGGGATGACGTCAAATCATCATGCCCCTTATGTCTTGGGCTACACACGTGCTACAATGGGCGGTACAAAGGGTTGCGATGCCGCGAGGCGGAGCCAATCCCAAAAAGCCGCTCACAGTTCGGATTGCAGGCTGCAACTCGCCTGCATGAAGCTGGAATTGCTAGTAATCGCGGATCAGCATGCCGCGGTGAATTCGTTCCCGGGCCTTGTACACACCGCCCGTCACACCATGGGAGTTGGCAACACCCGAAGCCGGTGAGGTAACCGCAAGGAGCCAGCCGTCTAAGGTGGGGTCGATGACTGGGGTGAAGTCGTAACAAGGTAGCCGTATCGGAAGGTGCGGCTGGATCACCTCCTTTCTATGGAGTACCGAGCCTTTCGGCTCATACTCATGGCCTAACGGCCAGTTTTAAAACAACAACTTACTCGTATCAATCTCTGACAACAACTCGTTTAGTTTTGGAGGATCAAGTGGCCGTGAGGCCATGAACTCCAGAGTGTTCCTTGAAAACTGGATAGCGAATTTAGTGAGTCAAGACATGTTTGAAATGCAGCATTTCGTAATTAACTTAGGTTAAGCTACGAAGGGCGCACGGAGGATGCCTTGGCGCCAAGAGCCGATGAAGGACGGGGCAAACACCGAAATGCCTCGGGGAGCCGTAAGCAGGCGTTGATCCGGGGGTATCCGAATGGGGCAACCCGGCACTCGTAATGGAGTGTCACTCAGCACTGAATCCATAGGTGTTGAGAGGTAGACCAGGGGAACTGAAACATCTAAGTACCCTGAGGAAGAGAAAACAATAGTGATTCTCCTAGTAGCGGCGAGCGAACGGGGAAGAGCCCAAACCGTGTGGCTTCGGCCATGCGGGGTTGCGGGGCGTCTCACATGGAGTTACAAATCTGTTGGGTAGGCGAACAGTCTGGAAAGGCTGACCGAAGAGAGTGAAAGTCTCGTACCCTAAACTTAACAGACTCCGAGACGATACCCCAAGTACCGCGGGACACGAGAAATCCCGTGGGAATCAGGGAGGACCACCTCCCAAGGCTAAATACTACTTGGCGACCGATAGTGAACCAGTACCGTGAGGGAAAGGTGAAAAGCACCGCGGGAGCGGAGTGAAAAAGAACCTGA
>NZ_CP021434.1:2892500-2905000 GCF_002162355.1 Tumebacillus avium
TGGTAAAACCCTTGCAGGATCAGCGGAATGAACTTGATATTTTGACGACAGGGTACGGCTTGGCACTGTTGCAAGGTAGAGGTTCTTTCTTTCACTTCCAAATCATCGTAAACGCTCATCATTCGAAAAATCAGTCGAATGGGGAGTGTTTTTTTGTATGGATAAACGAATTGGCAAGCGAGTCAAAACGAATCGTATCAGTGTCGTGCAGAACCTTTCTTTGGATGCCTATTTTGAGCAATTCATGTACGCGAAGACCGCAGAGGGGAGAGCCAAGAGAACGCTGGAACAGTACCGTATGAACTACGAGTTCTTTGTGAAGTATTTGGATCTTCGAGGGGTCGAGCGACAGGTTCAGCAGATGACTACAGAATTAATCCGTGGATACATCGTATGGATGTTGCATGAGAAAGTGCGCTTTGAAGGTCATCAGTACGTGCCAGAGTCGGAGAAACGGGTGGGTCTATCCCCTGTTACCATCAACACAAGATTGAAAACGCTGCGAGTCTTCTTCCGCTTCTTAATGGGGGAGAATGTCATCGAAAATGATCCTACAGAATCGATCAAGAATGTCACGGAAGATGAGGAAGAGATTCGAATCTTGACTGTTGAACAACTTCGTAAATTGTTGGACGCACCGAATCAAAGAACATACAGCCAGTTCCGAGATTACGTACTTATGAACATGCTGCTCGATACCTTTGTACGGATCAATGAAGCCCTCTCCTTGAAAGTGTCTGACATTGACTTCGAATTAGGGCTAATCAATATTCGTGGAGAAGTAGCGAAAAGTCGTAAGTCTCGGATGATCCCTATGCAAAAGCGAACGGCGAATCTGTTGCATGAACTGATTGAGGAGAGTAAAGAGTTTGATTCGGAATTTGTTTTCCTCGCCAACTATGGTGAATGCCTAGAAGCGAGCCATTTTCGTCATAGGCTCAAAGAATATAGCAGTCGTGCTGGATTGTCCGTTCGAGTCCATCCGCACCTGTTCAGGCATACTGGAGCTACGATGTTTCTTGAGGCTGGTGGCGATCTTCGTCACTTACAAATGATTCTGGGACATCGTGATCTTCGAATGGTCATGCGATATACCCATCTCTCCAAGAACTCACTTAAGAAGCAACATGAACAATACTCACCATTGAATGAAGTGGTGGGGAAATTGCAGAGGGAGCGTAAAATCATGAGATGAGGGACGAGTAGAGCGGGTCAATTCGACCTGCTCTTTCTATGCTCACTAATCGTAAAACTACGCTCTAACTTTTTTGTGATTACCGATTCTCTCGCCTTATTTTTCAACGTTTATCGACGATCTCACGATTGTTGTTATATAATATAATTGAAGGAATGAAATGAGGTGAAAGAAAAACAACACGCAAGATGCGCGTACGCATTCTGCATCAAATGAAAACGACGTTTTCATCTTTGATTGACTTATCAGCCGTTACAATTTGAGTCTAGGCAAGAGGAGGATCAGCAAGCATCTATGGACGACATTCTGCCAGATGAATTTACAAATGATGAATATGCATTAGAATATGGCTCAGCATATGTTGCAAAAATGCAATATCTTGAACATGTTATGCTCAACTATGAGACAGGCACTGAATGTTTTAATGTCCTCAATTTTGAGGGAGGATTGGGAAAGTCGCTTCACATTTTGCGAGTGTTAGACCGTTACCTCTCACAGGACGAGAGTAAAATGAATTTCCTTATAGTGAAAAAGTTCAACAAAGAGATTGAGAGATCAGCAAATTATTTGACTGGTCGCGGACATTTTTCGGTTGTTGGACTCACCTCTGAGAATTGGACTTCTGAGTGGGCAAAAAAACCAGCTTCTTTAAAAAATGTTCGGGTGTTATTTATTAGCCACGAACGATACGTAAAACTCTGTCTAAGCGATGATCGGAAGCATTTCATGGAAGGTAGACACGTTTTGATCATTGATGAAAAAGTTGTATTCCCAATCCATACTTTCAACAAAGCGAAGTACGATAAAATTAGAGCTTATTTTCCGCGACCTCTCCAGAAAGAGTATGATAAAGTCTGCGATCCGTTGCTACATTGGCTCGACAAGCTCGAAGATCAAAAAAACCAATGTGCTCGCGTTAAGGCAAATATACACCCTGCAACAATTTCAAACTTTAAAAGTATCGTCGAGCCATACTTGTCCTCGCTAGCGATCAAGGAGCGCCAAGAGGTTGATCATTTTTTACAAGGTATAGACATTTGGTACGGGACTAAATGCGCATTCAACAGCGGGAACATCTCCGGCTCCGACCAAAGGTACAAGCATTGGGGAATGCAGAATAACATCATTTTGGACGCTTCAGCCAACATTGATGGTGTCTATAAGCTTGATAAAAACAAGTTTAGGATAATCAATCAAGGAAATGTAGTTGATCACAGTAATTGCGTCTTCAATATCTATCAATTCAATTCTAGTAAGAGCAACATCCGTAAAAATCAGGAACACATGCTAGCTGAAGTTGCGCAAAAAATTCAACTAAATTTGCAAGCTGAAGACCGTATCCTTCTGATCTGTCATAAGGAAAATGCCGAAAAACTGAATCGGTACTTGCATGAAGTCCGGCTTGATGACGTTCTAGTTCATGAAAAGGAAAAAGAGTATTGGGGGGAACAGATAGTCATCAATTGGTACGGAAACCTCGTGGGAAAAAACGATTACAGCTTATTCAACAAATGCTGGCTGATTGGCACACCAAATCTCCCTTTTGAGCATTACTTGTTACAATATCTTCAATATTCAAATATTGATTGGGGGAAGAAGGGGATGGCACTTCACGCTGGACGGTTTACGAATGATACATTTCATAGTGTACAGCTTGGCTTTGTCTCAGCAGAAATTTACCAAGCTCTAAAGCGGATACAGCGTGTATCGGTACCGCACGGTGAGTTCAACCTTGTCCTCAGTAATGATGAGATTGTGACAAAGGTGCTAAGCAGCTTTAAAAACTCAACCAATAGAAAAGCTCTACATTTTGATTTCAAGGTAAAGCAGGATGAGGAAAGAACGGAAACCCGAAGTATACGCGCTAGTGAACTTGCGAATTACCTTAAGGGTTTACCTATGGGTGAATATAGCAAGATGTCGATCCGAGAAGCAAACGGAATAGATCAGGCACATTTCTCAGGCTATTTGAAGCATCCAAAAATCTTGAAATTGACGCAAGAGGGAAAGATCATAATCAGCTATAAGACCATTACGGTACTGTAAGGAGTTTAGGACAGCACTAGACATGTGGGGGGGGAAGTGAAATCGCTTCCCTCTTTTTTATTGGAGCAGCATTGTGCTGTTCCTTTTTCTATAGCTGGAGACCACGGTCATGTTGAATCGACAGTCGCGGTCAAGATCGATAGTAGACGGACAAAGCGACCGGCAGACGCCCGTTTAGAAAATGACCATTTTTTGCTCTCTGATAGATTTCCCATTGTAAGGCTCACAGATATACCCCTTGCTTCTGAAAATTCAATACAGGTCAAATATGAAGGGCTGAGAGGGTGTTCTGCTGATAGTGCGAGTAGAGAGCAGCGTATTTTTTGAAAGCACTTAGCAAAGAGGACGCAGGGGGTTTTTACTACCTACAATATCTTTAGTATTAGTATATATATTGTAGGTAGTAAAAACCCCCTAGACTATTTTTGATATAGAATTGGGCATAGGTATAGATATAAACATAGATATAAAATAATATATTATACAAAAGAAATAGACCATGCTCCGCAAAACCATATGGGATAAAAATTGTGGGGGGTCTTCTGAATATAGCAAGACGAATAATCAGGGAGTGGCACTTGCCATTCTCTTTTTGTATCTGGCGCGGTCAAGATAGACAGCAGACGGACAAAGTGACCAGCAGAAAAAAGTATCAAGAACGATCAAAATTTTGTGCTGTATCAGATTTTTAGATTTGACCCTGACTAGGTATCCCCCCTCCACTCAATAACGCGATACAGGGCAAATACGAAGGTTTGAGTGGGGAGTGATTGGGTCACTCGATTGTGACGGAAATTGATGCCTTCCAAATGAAATAGTGAATTTATTGGAAATTAAGTCTCCTTTTGTACATAAAGAAAAAGACAGTATATTACTGTCTTTTTGTTGTCAAATTTAAACGGAAAATTTCGGCATTCTCAATGTAACTTCTAATCATTTCCTCTGTAACAATCTCTCTTTCTCTTTCAAAGACAGGGATACGTTTTATGTATATGTCTTCGTCTGCAATTGTGAATTTCACCTCAACTTTGTTTACTTGGTTCTTCGATGATTTTTTACTAGTTGAACCTCCCACAATGGCACCGACTCCACCTGCGACCACTCCTCCGATTAGAGCGCGACCTACTGTGTCAACTGCAGAAGTCGATGTAATTTGCACTCCATCTATCACTATGTCTACACACAATATTTCGTCGATGTCGTATTGTGACCTCTCGCCACAACTTTCTATAAAATACACATTTTTTCTGACTTTATCATACAAAACTGCCTGTTGAAAATTATGTGATTTCAATAATACGTTAGGTAAAATATTTTTTTCACTACAAAGAAACTGGATTTCCTTGTTGAGAATATCTTCTATATTTTTCAATCTGGTTCTTCTTGCTCTGTCTTGCAAGATAGCAAAATAAATCGATAATATGATTGTTGAAATAAGCATGATGATGATCCCAAAACCCTCATCGTTTACCCACGTGATGACAGTAACGAAAACCGCTAAAATAAAAGCTGGTAGAAATTTATTCGACACTTGAAACCCGCCTCTCGATACTTTTTGGAAATTATACCTAATGTGATGCGTATTGTAAACAATTTCTTGTATGGCGTATTTTTTAGTTATTGGAGTAGAAGTTGGTATAAAGTTGTAAATGCTATAAGCCAAACTGAACAAAAAAGTCATGAATTGTTAGAAGTATTATGTACAAGTGAAAAAACCCGATATATAATAATTATGTGAAGGAATTTACAATTTGTTTACTTTGAGGGATATGATAGTTTGAAACAGGGAGGACATCTCATGTCTAGTGTTGAGCATTTATCAACTCCAATTGGCAATATTCCAATCGGTAGACGAATCGCAGAGATAATGAGTGAGAAGGGGAATGCATTTTCCATACGTGCATTTTCCTCAAGAATTGGGATATCCAAAGATATGCTTGGCAGGATGATTTCAGGTGAAAGGTATATTAGTCCTTCTGAACTTGAAGTGATAGCAAAGGGGCTTTCTATCTCTGTGAATCGAGTTAAGCAAAAGGATACTGTAAACAAGTCAAACGAACTACGCAGTCTGTTAGAAAATGAGAAAAACTTCAAACGAGCGTTAGAGTTAGCACTCGAATTACAAGAGGTTGCAATTGGTTGTAGTGAACGCTTCGTTATACTAAATGACCTAGGTCGAGTTTACTATGCAACACGTAAATACGAAGAGGCTCATGTTACGTGGACGAGAGCAATAGGATTTGCTCAAACTATTGCTGATGAGTATCATGATACTGAGCCATTATATAAAGTTATGAATAATCTCTTGCTTTCTTTTACTGAAATAAAGGATTACGTTGGACTAAATGCAACGATTAGCGCGGTCAAACATCAATTTGAACGGTTTCCCACCAGAATGGGTACGCTGTATTATTCTGCTGCGGTGGTTGCCTTTCATGCTCAAAATTACGATGAAGCAAAGGTGAAATTTCTTGATGCATTAAGGATTTTTGAGAATACGGGAAAGTCAATACAGATTGGTACGTTGGAACACAATGTAGGATATACCGAGTATAAATTAGGGAATTTTTCTAGTGCCAAAGAATATTTTGAAAGGGCGGTCACTACACTTGAAAACTTTGATGAAGCTAAAATTATTGCCGTCAAAGATTACGTAAAGACATTATTGAAGACGAATGAAAAGAAGAAAGCAAGAATGTTGATCGATGAATCGTTAAATGATCTTGAGGAGAAGTTAGATCTCCCAACTCGAAAGGCACAGTTCTTAATGCTAAGGGCAATTGTTGATTCCGACATTACCTCTGCCGAGAGTGTTCTGATGGTTGAAAATGCTCCATCAAATCTAAAGTACCTTGTCTGCAAATTTCTGATGAACCATTATAAAGAGATTGGTGACGCAGAAAACCTGATGAGGTACTATGTAATTGCAGAGGAACATTGTGTAAACAATTCTGCAATCTATGACGAAGCGGGGTTATCGGGATGAAAAAGTCATTAGTCATGATTTACGTTGCATTTGTTGGTTTTGCGTGCTTAATCACCTTGATCGGTCAACAAAGCTCAAATGAGGCTGAACTTCAACCACTAAGACCAGAAGGCATTATTTCTTACCAAGACTGATATTTCATAATAATCCTGAGCACCTTCCAAACATGGAGGGTGTTTTTTTGCGTCATTAAATTTGCTGACTCACCAACCGCCATAAATACAATAAATTCAATTGTGTTATTGGTTATCATTAAGATGTAGAAATTAATAAGAAGGGAGTTTTCAAATGTCAAACACTCTTGGACAACGCATCCGTCAATTTCGCCTAAAAAAAGGTCTAACACAGATTGAGCTTGCTAAAGGTTTAGTAACGCCTAGCATGGTGTCACAAATTGAATCTGATCGTGCTCGTCCGTCTTATAAAGTTTTGGTAGCTATCGCAGCTCGATTAGATGTTCCACTTGAAGAACTTTTGAAAGATGTCAATCTGGATCTCGAATATATCAGTAAATACAAGATGGCAAAGAGCATGGTTCGTGCACAGGAGTACCAGACCGCAATTCCATTGTTGAATGATCTTTTAGAAATCTCCCTGCACCGGATTCCAAAAGAGGGGCTACTTTTGGAACTTGCGCTTTGTCACATTGAATTAGGAAATGTGCAGGAGGCGGAAGAGGTTCTGGATCAGTTGTATCAATTGGTCAACAACGGTCAGAATGATCGTCTTGCTCCTGTCGTGTTGTTACAAATGGGTAAGGTTGCAGCTTTGAAAAGCGACTTTCCAATTGCCCTTTTTCACACGAACAGGGCTTGGGGTGAACTGCAAAAGGTCGAGGAATTTGAAGCTGATTTTCATGCAAAAGTTTTGATGCAATTGGCTGTTCTCCACGAGAAAGTTGGTAAGGTAGCAGAAGCGGCCAAGTATTACGAGAGAGCATTGCTCCTGAACCAATTCAACGGCGAAGATCGAGCCAACACATACCTGAGACTTGCAATTATGTATGAACGGCAAAAGAAGTACGAACAGGCAGAATTGTATGCGACAAAGGCGTGCGTGTTGTTAGAAGAACAAGCAAACGAGGAACAGCGGCAGGCGATGCAACACCATTTGATCATGCTTGAGCGTGGGATGAGTAATTGGGAGCTTTCCGTTCAAAAACTGCTGACACTTGTAGAGCAGATCGAACGAAATGGTGACAATACAAGAGCCGGAGAGGTTTATGCTGATCTTGGACTCATCTGCTTGGAGAATCAAGAGCTTGATGAAGCCTGGGCATACGCTGAAAAGGCGAGAATGCGGCTTTCCGATGATGATTCCACGATGGGGAAAGTTTACCGTGTCTTATCGTTTGTTTATTTTCAACGCAATGATGAGACGAAGGGTCAGGATCACCTCGACTGCGCCATGAGGATTTTTGAACAGCATAGCATGGTTGCAGAATTGGAAGAGATCACGCTACATGTGTGCCGGTATCTGAGCGACAAGGGGGATCACCGCGCAGCATTTGAGCGAATGGAGCGGTTTCATCAATACATGATGGGACAATTAGAGCGGCGTGGGATCGTTCTGTGAAATTTGCGATGATGAACACGTATGAGAAGTTGAACTGGGAAAGCTACTCCCGGACAAAGATACGGATCGGGAACTTATCAGGCTGCCTGTTCATTCATAAAAAACATCGAGATCGTTGGTACTTTCGCGGTTATCGAGTGGAAGCAAAAAATTTCTATCATGCCATGACCAAACTAGAAGAGAGCATTTTCGGTGTAGAGGGTTTGTCTGACGGTGCATTGTGGGAGCGAGTTGGAATCATGATCGGCGTGAATGGCATCTGGGGATACATGTATAAGAGCGTGACGAGGGATGGCGTTTGGCTATGGTGTGGGCATGAGTTTGAAGCTGAGACAGAAAAGATGGCGAAGGAGCATTTGCAAAGTTTTAGCAAGGATACATGAGCGGTGAATTGGGCGACCCGATAAGGGTTGCCTTTTCTATTTAGTAGGGCGGTGATCAGATTAGAGGTAAAAGTAGCAAAAGAACACTTCTGTTTGGAGTAATTTGTTTTTCACCGATTCCGATTATTTGGGGGATTTTAAGGCTGTTTTGGGATCAGATCGTAGAGAAATAGGGATTTTACCGAACTCGATTACGGATGAGGTCGAAAATTGATTTTATTGCGTAGATTTATTACGTAGAATTATAATTCTATGCTATAATGTAGGTAGACCCAAACGGTGGAATGCGGGTCGAAGGGATGTAAAACTCAAAATAACGATAGAAAAATATTGCGTAGAATTATTTATCGCAAATTATCGGGAGGAAATGACCATGCTACACCGATTTGTTGAGGAAGGGTTGAAAGGTAAGTCAGACACCACGATCAAGACTTACGAACACGCGATCAAACAGTTTGAGGAATGGTTGGAGGGTACGGGGACGAACTTGGAGGATTATTCGCGGTCAGACGTACAACAGTACATAGATTATCTCGCAAGCAAGAAGAAGTCGGCTGCCACGATAAACAAGGTTTGGAACGCGATCAAGACGTTTTCAAAATGGGCAGGGAAGAGGGCAGCAATCGAGGATATTTCCGTTGTGAAGCAACCTGATGTAAAAAAACAAGCTCCGAAAGGCTTGGACAAGATTGAGCGTAACCGTTTGATTCGGGATATGGATCGTATCGGGAACAAACGTGATTATGCGATTCTCATGACTCTGATGATGACAGGGATTCGAGTGAGCGAACTTGTTGCCTTGGATCGGGACGATGTTGAGATTGGAGAACGCAGCGGCATTTTAAAAATCAGGGCAGGGAAGGGGAATAAAGAGCGAAGTTTACCCCTGAATAAAGAGGCAAGACGAGCAATTGGCAAATACATAGCGGAACGGTCGGATGATCTCACGCCATTGTTCATTAGCAACCGACAGGAGCGGATCAGCGTTCGTAGCGTGCAACATCTGCTCGGTCAATTCGGTGTACACCCTCACCAACTCCGCCATACGTATATAACTGGGTTGGTGCGAGCGAACGAAGATTTAGCGGTTATCCAATCACTTTCGGGTCATAGTTCGGCAGATATGGTTTTGAGGTATTCGCAGCCTTCGGAAGAGGACAAGCATAGAGCCGTTGAAAAATTATATAACGATTGAGCTATCCGGTGGATGGCTCTTTTTCATGGGAGGAGGGGTGGGAAAACATCTGATTTTGAGTCAAAGATATCCATCATGGGAGTAGCACTATCATCTCCACGACCGGGACTATAGATATTTGATTAAGTGAATCTGTGTTGTGCAGAGAGGGGTTATTTGGTATTGTATTAGGATGTACTATTTAGTAATAATTGAGGAAATGAAAGAGATGAAAAAATACTAGGAGGTGTTTTCATGGCGGGTAAACGATTAAGTGATTTTAACCGTAAGAACGGTGATTCGTTAATTGAAATTCCTTTGTACACGAAAATAAAGGTAGATACATCTGTAGAGACAGATGAGTATGCAGAAATATTAGATTATGATGAAAATGGTGTGCCAGATATTCTATATCATATAGATTTTATTGAAAATAAGGACATAAGATATCTTAAAAAGATTATATTGGAGGAACGTACGTTCTATTACTTTTGTCCTTTTTGCAAAAAAGAAACACATATAATTTACAAGGGTCATGAGCTAAAGGAAAAATATATTGATCCGAAACTCGCAACCTATTCTTACAGTTATAGTATGTCAGAGGAATATGATTTATATGTAGAAACAGCGAATAAGGATAATGCTTTAAGATTAGCTGAGTTCACAGAACAGGTATTTGAAGATAACAGGGTGTTTCAAATGAATTTAGAGTGTACCTCAAAAGAAAAACATACGATGTATTTAGTTTTTCATTTGACAAGTGATAATTTTTTGATGAAGACAGGACAATATCCTTCTATATATGATTTTGATAATTCTCTAGTGGAATATAAGAAGATTCTCAAAGATAAGAATATAACTAAAGAATTAACAAGCGCTACAAGGTTGATTTCCCATGATATGGCAGTTGGTGCCTTTCTCTATTTACGCAGAATTTTCGAGAATCTGCTTTTCGAGCAATCAGAACGAGCAAAATTGGATAATAAGATAGATGCAGAAGTGTATAGTGGAGCCGATACCAAAAGAAGAGTTGAAATGCTTCACATAATTGGTTATGTTCCTGCTTACTTAGATGAAATAAACCCTTTCCTTTATGATATCTTGAGTAAAGGTGTTCATAAATTGAGTGAAGAAGAATGTAAGCAATATTATGATACTCTTAGAAAAGCTATCTTGTTGATTCTTGACGAAAAAGTTGCGATGGAACAAAAGGGAAAACTGAAGAAAACGACAAAAAAAGAGTTAAATAAAATACATACGAATATTTCGAAGTGAGTAAAATACTCATTTCGTGTGAAAGCCGTATTCAAATTGGATGCGGTTTTTATTTTCGCCTAACAACGTATGTAAATATGTTGAAGAGTGGTACATGACTTTTTGACAATTAATGAACCTTGAACATCAAAATACAAAGGTTCTCCGACACTGGTACATAGTTCATAACTTGATCTACGATAATAGTTGAAAATAAAACAGCATTGACGTTATAGAAGGTAAAAGCTGAAACCAACTTGTGAACTTATGTACTGACTAAAAAACAATGCGATTTCTACAGTTTACCGCTCCTCCCACTTGCAGTTTACGGCTCCTAGAGATATAATTCCTACTAATAAGAGATGCGCGTTTACGACCAATTGCTGATCAACCGCTATCGCATCCAGTTTTCAGGGAACATTCCCTATGGAATCGTAGCTCAGAGGGAGAGCACCACCTTGACACGGTGGGGGTCGGAGGTTCGATTCCTCTCGATTCCACCAACAAGTAAGATCAAGAAGACCCGATCATGAGATCGGGTCTTCTTGCATGTTCAGGCTGGTTGTATAAATTGCAAGGAGCAGTATTTCGAAGCAACTCGAAGCACAATGGAGTGGTCGAGGTGCGCTGGAGATGATTTCAGACTTTTGTTCGAACTGCCGGATTGAGAGAGCAGCGAGGACGTGATAAGATAACTCTTGTCGCCGCGAGAAACGCGGTGATGATCACCACAAAAAATTACCTGTTGCGATAGAGTTCGCAATGTGGTATATTAAAAAACGTCGCTGAGAGCGGCAAACATCTTGATCCTTGAAAACTAAACGAGTGTTACAGAGATATGATTGCGAGTCAAGATACAAACTTTCTCAACTTCGGTTGAACAACTTTTATTGAGAGTTTGATCCTGGCTCAGGACGAACGCTGGCGGCGTGCCTAATACATGCAAGTCGAGCGGACTGGAGGGAGCTTGCTCCCAAAGGTTAGCGGCGGACGGGTGAGTAACACGTGGGCAACCTGCCCGACAGACCGGGATAACGCTTGGAAACGAGTGCTAATACCGGATAGGCTTCACCTTCGCATGAAGGAGAAGAGAAAGAAGCTTTCGCTTCACTGTCGGATGGGCCCGCGGCGCATTAGCTAGTTGGTGAGGTAACGGCTCACCAAGGCGACGATGCGTAGCCGACCTGAGAGGGTGACCGGCCACACTGGGACTGAGACACGGCCCAGACTCCTACGGGAGGCAGCAGTAGGGAATCTTCCACAATGGGCGCAAGCCTGATGGAGCAACGCCGCGTGAATGATGAAGGCCTTCGGGTTGTAAAATTCTGTCTTCTGTGAAGAACAAGTGTGAGAAGAGAATGCTCACACCCTGACGGTAACAGAGGAGGAAGCCCCGGCTAACTACGTGCCAGCAGCCGCGGTAATACGTAGGGGGCAAGCGTTGTCCGGAATCACTGGGCGTAAAGCGCGCGCAGGCGGCCATTTGCGTCCGGGGTGAAAGCCCAAGGCTCAACCTTGGGATTGCCTTGGATACGGGATGGCTTGAGGATCGGAGAGGCAAGGGGAATTCCACGTGTAGCGGTGAAATGCGTAGAGATGTGGAGGAACACCTGTGGCGAAGGCGCCTTGCTGGCCGATTTCTGACGCTGAGGCGCGAAAGCGTGGGGAGCAAACAGGATTAGATACCCTGGTAGTCCACGCCGTAAACGATGAGTGCTAGGTGTTGGGGGGTACCACCCTCAGTGCCGAAGCTAACGCATTAAGCACTCCGCCTGGGGAGTACGGTCGCAAGACTGAAACTCAAAGGAATTGACGGGGGCCCGCACAAGCAGTGGAGCATGTGGTTTAATTCGAAGCAACGCGAAGAACCTTACCAAGACTTGACAT
>NZ_CP021434.1:2910000-3267500 GCF_002162355.1 Tumebacillus avium
AAAAAACGGGCAGCCCGCATCGACGGGGTGCGCGAGGTCTTCGTCAAGCCGCGCAAAGGGCAGAAGCTCTACGTGCCGGAATCGATGGGCCACCGTTACGCCTATATCATCGCGATCGGGGAGACCAAAGAAGAAGCCAAGTCAGCAGCCAAACGCGCGGGTGATGAGATCAAGTTCACGCTGACAAGGAGGTGGAACGGATGACGCTGGTCGGATTTTTACACACGCGCAAAGACCCGCGGAAGATCTTAAAACTCTACGCCTTTGCCGCTGCTGCCAAGGCGGAAGGGGTCGAATTTTTCTACTTTACCGCAGGCCGGGTCAATCTGAATGAACGGACGATCCGCGGGCTCGTTTTGGAAAACGGCAGCTGGGTCGAGCAGAACTTTCCGTTTCCCGATGTCGTGTACAACGACAGCTCTCCCAGCGGTCCGGGCGAGGAAGTCATCGACGAACTGCGCGAGATCATTCCGTTCACCGCCCGTTCCGTCGGCGACAAGATGACCGTCTACGAGCGCATCGAAGAGGGCAGGAGATTCGACCAGTATCTGATCCCTTCGCTGGAAGTGCGCGATCCTCAGGAGGTGCTGCGCTACCTGAAAAAGCATGAAATGGTGATCTTCAAGCCAGTCTGGGGGCACCAAGGGATTGGTGTTGTGCGCTTGGAGAAAAAGGACGGGGACTATACGTGCCTGGAGAAGGGCGTTTCTGTCACTTATAACAAGCAGGAGCTCTCGCAGTTTCTGCAAGAGCGGCTCGATGAGGTCGTACACCTCGTACAGCCGTTTATCATCACGAAAACACGGGCAGGCCAGGCTTACGATTTTCGCCTGCACGTGCAGAAAAACGGCTCGGGCGACTGGGTGATCACCTCGATCTATCCCCGGGTCGCGCCGTCGGGCAGCATCATCGCCAACTTGAGCAGCGGCGGTTATGCGGCGATCTTGCGCTCGTTTTTGGAGCATGAGTTCGCAGAGCAGGCGTATGACATTCAACGCGACTTGGAGCAGTTCGCGCTGGGAATGGCGGCGCACATGGATGAGATCTATGACGAGTCGTTTGACGAGCTTGGCATCGACGTAGGACTCGATGAAAAGGGGAAGATCTGGCTGTTCGAGGTCAACTGGAAGCCCGGTGTGCCGCCCGTGTTTTATCTGGAGCTCGATGTAGCGAAAAACTCGATCGGCTATGCGGCTTACCTTGCCGGAAGGAAGGGACGCAAATGAAAAAACGCCAGCAAAAACAGGCCAATTCCCCGCGCGCTTCAGCAAAATCGCCAAAAACAGCAAAGCACGCCAAACGCACAACAAAACCCGCTGCCCCATCCACAGCCCCCGCTACGACACCAAGCCTTACCTTTCGCCCGCGCACCGACAGCGACGACAGCTTTATCTCCAGCGTCACGCTGCTCACCTTAAAAGACGTCTTCGAAGCCTCCACCAGCCAGCCGCTCACCGAACAGATCATCCTCCACCTCGTCAACCAAACGGACACCTGCGTCATCATCGAGCAGCGCGGCAAACCGATCGGCTACTACTGCTATGACCGCACCTCCTCGGACCGCATCTACTGGGGGTCGCTTGTCATCATGCCCGGCAAACAGGCGCGCGGCCACGGCAAACAAGTCGTCGAGCACTTTGTCGCCGAAGCCAAAAAACAAGGCGTGCGCCGCATCGACGGGCACGTGCAGGTCAAAAACGAAGACGCCTACCATTTTTGGATGGGCAACGGCTTCCAAGTCGCCGGACGAGAACAGAACGGCTCGGTGCCAATCCAGCTCCAGCTCGACTAAAATGCAGGCGAAAACGCGGGCTGGAAGAAAATAAAGCAAGATACACTATTGTCCTTTTCGAAGCCATCCTTTAAAATCTTCTATAGATATAAGGGGGTGGCTTCACATGGCACAAATCGGCAACCCGAATCCGGTAACCGATAACAACGCGAAGCAAAAAGGTCTGCTGGACGTTGTCCTCGCACCGCTGCTCGTAGTTGGCGTATCGATCGGCCTCATCGCGATCTTCGCGCAAAACGTTTCGCACGTGACGACGACTGTCGGTCATTAATTCAAAAATCCCTGGTGGCAGATTGACAGATACGTGCCAATTTGCCGCCAGGGATTTTTTTATTACCCTTGCAGTTTGCGGGCGGTCGGGCTGAGCTCGACGCCTTTTTCTTCTTTGAACGTGCCGATCAGATAGTCCATCGACGGATTGCTCACGCCAAACCAATAATTCTCGTTCTTATAATGGTGCCAGAGATGCACCTTCTTCATCCAACGCCCCCACGTCGTCAGCGGCTTGATCGGACGGTGCGCCACGAAATGCACCCACTCATAATACAGCAGCGCCCCGATCGCTCCGGTCACCACCGCAAAGGCGGTCAACACATCCCACGTCAGCAGATAGGTGATCAGCCCCAGCAGTCCATAGTTCGGGATGCTGTACCAGACCGGCAAAAACAGCAGATCCAGATCATTTGGCACCTCATGATGATCGTAATGCAGCTTCTTCATCATTTTCAAAAGAGTCGGATTTTTAGGCGGCTTCATATGGAACAAAAAGCGGTGCGTCGTATATTCGCTGACAAAAAACAGCCCGGCGCCAAGCGCAATCACCAGCCAGACCGAACCGACGGCCAGCCCGCCGCTTACTGTCACAACAGCCAGACAGGAGAGAAAAATAAGTCCCATGATCCAAACGCTCCGATGGCTGATAAAGTCACGTAGATGTTTCATCTGCGAAGTCCCCCTTTGCTTTCATTATATTTGACCCTATATTAAAATGGGAAGAGACAAAGGAGCGTGAAGGACGGTGCAAGAGCAGGAAGTGATCGTGCAAGCTGCGACGACGATTTTTGTGCGGGACAAAAAGGGCGGCGGCGTGGAGACGTATTTGACCAAGCGACCGGAGACGATGCGGTTTTTGCCAGGGCATTATGTGTTTCCCGGCGGCACGATGGACGAGAGCGACAACGACCCGCGCTTTGCAGCGCTTGCGGCCCCGGTCGCGTTGGAGCACAACCCGGTCGGGCTGCCCCTCGGCTATTGGATCACCGCCTTGCGCGAGTCGTTTGAAGAAGCCGGGATCTTGTTGGCGCGCGATCCCAACGGCCGGCTGGTCACACCGGAAGAGCTGGCCGCAGAGCGCGAGCAGCTGCTGAAGGGCGAAGTCGCTTTTTACGACGTGGTCGAAGGGGCCGGGCTTACGCTGGCGACCGATCTCTTGCGCTATTTCGGCCATCGCATCACCCCGCGCCGTCTGTCCAAGCGGCGTTTTGAGACGCGCTTTTTCCTGCTGGTGCTGCCGGATGGAATGGAGCCAATTCCGCATGCAGGCGAAATCGCCGAAGCCGGATGGACCGATGCGGCCGCCGCTTTGGAAAAATACGACGCGGGCGACTACGACATGGTGCCGCCGACGGTGAAAGCGTTGCAGACGATCGGCAGTTATCCGGACGCAGCGAGCCTGTGGCACTCCACGGAAGGCGTCGGCACCCCGACGGCGATGGAACTGGAATAAGAAAAGGAACCGTGTGTGCGCAAAGCACCCGGTTCCTTTTTCGTTCCTTTTCATTTAGACCACTTCGTACCGATTCCCATCCGCTTTCCGCACGCGGCCGTCTCCGGCGAGCTTCAACAGGTGCCCTTGAATCGTCCGCTCCGCCACCCAGATCACGCTCGGATGCACCGTGTCGCGATAGACGGCCTGCACCAGCTCATCCACCGTCCGTGGACGCTCGGCGACCAGGCTGTAAATCTGCTCTTCCCGCTCCAAGCGCCGTCCGATAAAGAAGTCGATCTTCTCCTGCACATCGGCGATCATCTCGCCATGCCCCGGCGCGATCCAGCGGGCCGGGTAGCTTTTCAACCGTTGCAGCGTGTGCAAATACGCCCGCAGATCTCCGTCGGGCGGCCCGATCCAGGTCGTTCCGGCACCGACGATGTTGTCGGCGGTAAACAGCACTTCATCCTCCGGCAGCCAGAAGTTCAGACAGCCGTGCGTATGCCCCGGCGCATGCAGCACGTGCAGGTTTAGACGGCCGACCTGCACCACATCGCCGTCGAGCAGTGTATGTTCTACGCGCACAGGCGCGATCTCTCCTTCAATAAAAGCCGCTTCGGCCGGATGTGCGTACACGGGGCAGTCAAAATGCGCCGTGAAAAATTTGGCCCCCGGCGAGTGGTCGCGGTGGTAATGGGTGAGCAAAATTGCTTCGACGTTTGGCGATCCGATTTTTTCCAAGTATTCAACCACCGTTTGGTGCGCACCCTCATGCTCGTAGCCTGCGTCGATCAAAACGGCCGAATTCCCTTCGGTCACCACATAAATGTTGGTGGTGGTCGCCGGGAACAGGGTTGGCGTCGTCACCGGCAGTTGGTGCACGTGCTGGGTCACTTTCATCTGGAGCAGCCCCTTTCGAAACCCGATTTCTGTTTTCCATTATATCGAAAAGGTTCCATTTTCGTATATGATAAAGGGAGATGGAAGGAGAGTGGCAGTTTATGAAAATCTACACCCGCTCCGGCGATAAAGGGGAAACCAGCCTCATTTACGGGCACCGCATCCCGAAAGACTCGATTCGCGTGGAAACGTACGGCACGATCGACGAAGCCAACTCGATGATTGGACTTGGCGTTTCGTACCTTCGCGACGCCAGCTTTAAAACGGATGACCTGATCGATCAACTGCTGATCATCCAACGCGAGCTGTTCGACCTCGGCCGCGACCTGGCGACGCCGGTCGAAAAAGTGCAGGCGAGCGGCTATCATGTCGGCGGCGACAAGACGGCGCGTCTGGAGACGTTTATCGACTCGTTTGACGCAGAAGTGCCGCCCTTGACCAAGTTCATCTTGCCGGGCGGCCACACCGCTGCATCCGCCTTGCAGACGGCCAGAACGATCACCCGCCGTGCCGAGCGCATCGCGGTGTCGCTGGGCAAGGAAGAGCAGGTCAATCCGGAGATTCAGCGCTATCTCAACCGCCTGTCCGACTACCTGTTTGTCGCAGGCCGCGCGATCAACTATCGGGCAGGGGTACATGAACCGGAGGTTGATTTTTCTTGAGCGAAACATCTTGGTTGAAAGAAACGGAAGCGTTTCTGATCGACTTGGACGGGACGCTGTACCGGGGCAACGAAGTGATCCCCGACGCGCCCGCATTCATTCGCTGGCTGGAAGACACCGGCCGCAAGTACCTGTATGTCACCAACAACTCGTCCCGCCGTCCGGAGCAAGTGGCGGAACATCTGCGCGGGCTGGGGATTCCGGCGGAGACCCGGCACGTGTTCACGTCGAGCATGGTCGCCGCGCAGTACATCAAAGAACATGGCGGCGCAGGCAAAAAGGCATTTGTCATCGGCGAAGAAGGTCTGTGTGACGCCTTGACCGACGTCGGGATCGAGCTGACCGAGGAGCGTCCCGACTACGTGGTGCAAGGCATCGACCGCTCGTTTTCGTATGACAAATTAAAGACAGCATCGCTGAGCATTCAAGCCGGTGCCGTCTATCTCGCCACCAACGTCGACAAAGCCCTGCCGACGGAAGAGGGCCTCTTGCCCGGCGCCGGGTCGCTGTTGGCTGCTGTGAAAACCGCGTCGGGCACCGACCCGGTCGTCATGGGCAAACCGGAGGCGCGGATGATCGACTATGCAGCCGAACTGCTCGGCGTTGCCAAAGACCGTGCGGTCGTCGTCGGCGACAACCTGGATACCGACATCCTAGCGGGCGTCAACGCAGGGGTGCGCACGGTGCTGGTCTTGTCCGGGTTTTCCAAACAGGAGCATGTAGAAGCGGCTGTTGGCCAGCCGACGGTGATCGTCGATTCCTTGACGAACTTGATGAAACTGGCAGAGTAACGAACAGAAAAAAACCGTTCCGATCGCATGTGCGAATCAGGGACGGTTTTTTCGTATTTCCACAGAACGGGGGTTGAGCGCATCGGCGTTGATGATTTGCAGGTAATAGGTCGGTCCTGTTTTTTCGTCCAACGTGAGAAAGATGCTGGTTACGCTTCGCGAATAGGTGCCGACTTTTTTCCCCGATTCGTCATACAGGTGCGTGTACAGGCTGTACAGCTCCTCTTCGTTCGTGAACTTCATTTCCAGTTGCATCGGGCTGTCGGCTGCAGCATGGATCGTAAAGCGCTTTTCTTCCCCGGGAACAAACGAGTGCGTGCCTTCGGTCAGTTCCTGTGCGGCAGAAAAATCAATATTTCGGCCCGGATGGGACGACTCGTACATAAAATACCCAAAACGCCCTGCACCGGCCAGCACCAGCGCTCCCAAGAGCAGCAGAAGCAGCTTGACCAGCTTTTTCCGATTCCGGGAGCGGTAGAGCAGATAGCCGATCAGGAAATACAGAGCAAAAAATCCGCCGCCGACGATCGCGACCAGATAAGCGAGCAGGATTTCCATCTCCTTAAATGTCACAAACGCAAACATCAGCCACAGCAACCAGAGTCCGAACAGCGCCAAGCCAATTTGAAAATATCGTCTCATCCGCAACACCCTCCTTGCTCTTCCTATTTTATGCGAGTATGCTGGCAAAAGGAAATGAATCAGCAATCTGTACTTGTGAAACTGGATTGGAGTGAACAGTACATGAAGGAGATCAATACGTTTATCGACCAGCATCAGGACGACCTGATCGAACTGGTCCGCACGCTCGTTCGCTTCCCGACGGTCAGCCCGCCAGCGCGCAACACAGCCGTAGCGCAGCAGTTTGTGGCGTCCTATCTGCAGGAACTGGGCTACGCAACTGACATGTGGGACGTCTATCCGGGCGACCCGAATGTCGTCGGGGTGAAAAAGGGAGACAGCGCCTACCGCTCGATCCTGCTGAACGGGCATATCGACGTCGCAGAAGTCGGTGATGACTCCGGGTGGACTTACCCGTCCTTTGATGTCACCCGCGTCGGGGACAAGCTCTACGGGCGCGGCACGGCCGATATGAAAGGCGGGCTGGCTGCCGCTTTGTTTGCGTTGAAGGCACTCCAGGCGTGCGGAGTGGACGTGCCGGGCGAAATCATCTTCGAGTCGGTGATCGGGGAAGAGGCAGGAGAAGCGGGCACGTATGACTGCATCGAGCGCGGGTATCGCGCCGACCTCGCCATCGTGCCTGATACGTCCAACCTGCGCATCGAAGGGCAGGGTGGAGTGATCACCGGCTGGATCGTCGTCAAATCGCCGCAGACGTTTCACGACGGCATGCGCGCCAAGATGATTCATGCGGGCGGCAGCGTGCACGGGGCGAGCGCGATCGAAAAGATGATGGTGCTGCTGCAGGGCTTGCAAAGCCTCGAACGCCACTGGGCGGTGACCAAGTCCTATCCGGGTTTTGCTCCCGGCTCAAACACGATCAACCCGGCGGTGATCGAAGGCGGCCGCCACGCCGCGTTTGTGGCCGATGAGTGCCGGCTGTGGGTCACGGTGCATTTCTACCCCAACGAGTCCTATGAAGGAGTTGTGGAGGAGATTGAGCGCCATCTGCACGGCGTCTGGATGGGCGATCCGTGGCTGCGCGACCATCCGCCACACTATATCTGGGGTGGCAAGTCGATGATCGAGGAACGGGGCGAGATCTTCCCGGCCTTGGAACTGCAGCAGGAGCATCCAGGGATTCAACTGCTGGCAACCATTCACGAAAAGGTGACCGGGGAACAGGCATCGTTTGGCATGTCGCCGACTGTGACCGATGCCGGATGGCTTGGGCGCGCAGGCATGGCAACGGCTCTGTACGGACCGGGACTTTTGAAGAATGCCCATGCGGTTGACGAGCATTGCGAGCTGCAGGAAATCATCAATATAGCTAAAGTTTTGGCGCAGACGATTTTACAGTGGTGTAATCAAAAACGAGACCCGGCCTGAATTGGCCGGGTTTTTGCGTGGAAAAAGGGGGAACGGGGGACTTTTTGACAGCGTCTAGGTCTTTTTTCCTGAATTGCAATGTCGAAAAACTTTTCCCATTTGTCGAAACTGAGCCCTGATGCGGTCTCCTCTCCGTCAATTTCCCCTATCAACCCTCACGGTCGAAATAGAGGATTCAGGGCGATTCTGGAACGAAAACTTCCAATCTAGCACTCTCTGAGACGTTATTTCGAGGTATTTGGTTATCTTGACCAGCTCAAAATCTAGTGGGTATAATCCTCTTTGTTGTCTGCTAAGACACTATATATAGTGTTTGCATGATTGAAAGGAGTTGTCGGGCACTTATGAACTGCCCCTACTGTTCGCATGACAGCACAAGGGTGATCGAATCCCGCTCGACAGACGAAGCGGTCAGACGACGACGCGAGTGCGACAATTCGGAGTGTCAGCGCCGCTTTACTACATACGAGAAAGTGGAGATGGCGCCGCTCCTGGTGGTAAAAAAGGACGGCAAGCGCGAGGAATTTTCCCGTGAGAAACTGCTGCGGGGCATCATTCGCGCTTGTGAGAAGCGCCCGATCGGAGTCGAAGAGATCGACAGTCTGGTCGATGCGGTCGAACGCGAAGTGCGCCGGGAATTTGAAAAAGAAGTTCCGGTCGACCGGATCGGTGAAAAAGCGATGGACAAGCTTCGCACCATCGACGGCGTCGCCTATGTGCGGTTTGCCAGTGTGTATCGGCAATTTAAAGATGTCGAGACTTTTGCACAAGAAGTGCTCGGCCTTTTAAATCATAAATCATAGAAGTCTAGGGGGATCGGCGAATGACAGCAGAGATTCAAGGCAGCATACTTCCGTTTAACGATGAGGACTACTTGGCGCCAACAGGGGAGCGGATCGTGTCGGACCGCTACTTGCTCAAAGACACCAAGAAAGAGACGCTTTCTGTCGGCTCTTTGGTGGTTGCAGTCATCGACAAGAAGCGCGCGTTCCACGAACTGGCACGCGTGATCGCAGTCGATGCGGCAGGCAAAGAGGTCAAAGTGGAACTGCGCGACGGCTTCCAGCTGGAGCTGCCGGTCGATCAGATCGACGTGCTGCAGGAGACGGCGCCGCGCCAGATGTGGCAGCGTATCGCACGCGGGGCGTCGGTGGTGACCAATGACCCGCAGCTGTGGGAAGAGCGTTTCTACAACCTGCAAGCCGGTTGGAAGTATGTGCCGGGCGGCCGGATCAACGCGTCGCTGGGTACGGGGGTGCAGACCACCTCGTACAACTGCTTTGTCATTCCGAACGTCGGGTCCGCGCCGCGCGACTATGCGAACTCGTTTGGCCAGACGCTGGAGATTCAAGCACGCTCCGGCGGGGTGGGCATGAACCTGTCGCAAGTACCGCCGCAAGGGTCTTTGACGCCGGTGCGCGATGTGCGCAAAGCGGATCTGCAATTGGTGCTGGACGTTTGGCATGCCGATCTGCTCGACTTTTTGAACGAACCTTATAAAAACTCGACCAAGGTCGTCCGCGTCTCCCGCGAGTTTTTGCGTGCGGTGGAAGAGGATGCGGAATGGACGTTCGTGTTCCCGGATACCAGTGTGGATCACTACGATGAGCTCTGGAACGGCAACCTGACCGAGTGGCAGGAAAACGGCTATGCGGTGCTGGTCGGCGAAACGGTCCGTGCGGAGTCGCTCTATGAGAAGATCTTGGAAAGCGGCGTGATGGTCGTGCAAGACGTGATCGGCATGACGCTGGTGCCGGGCGATCGCCGCGGCACGATCGCAGCGACGCTGGGCGACATGTGGGAAGCGATGGAGCGCGGCAAGCGCGTCTCGGTCATCCTCTCCTCGCTGCGCCCGCGCTACAGCTATGTGCGCGGCGTGAACGGGCGTTCGTCCGGGGCGTATTCCTGGGGCAACTTGTTTGACAAAGGGAACTATGTGTTTGCGAACGGTTTTGGCCCGGTCGGCGTGGGCGAGATCATGAGCGTTGGCTGCCAGCTGACCCTGCAGGGCGGTTCCCGCCGCGGGGCGCTGATGCTGATCCTGAACGACCGCCATGCGGACATCCGCAATTTCATCACCTGCAAGCAGGTGGACGGCGTGATCACCGGCGCGAATCTTTCGGTTGGCGTGTCAGAAGAGTTTATGGCAGCGAAAGCGAGCGGCGAGGCATGGCAGGTCGGCTACCCGCATTTGGAGGAAATGTCCGACTTCGACGGCGACTTCCACAAGTGGGAAGCGTACGGCCGCGAGCTGAACGTGAGCGAAGAGATGAAGGCGGAAGAGCTGTGGGATGAAATGATGGAATCGGCGTGGAAATCGGCCGAGCCGGGCGTTGTGTTCCTTGGACGTTACAATGCGATGTCCAACTCCAATTACTTCAACCCGATCATCGCGACCAACCCGTGCGGTGAGCAAGGGCTGCCGGCGTACGGCATCTGCAACTTGGGCGCGGTTGTGCTCTCGCGTTTTGCGGCGGGCTTTAAAGGCGCGTCGGAGCGCGTGGCGTTTGTCAACCCGATGCTGGAAGCGCAGATTCGCGATGAGCTGAAGAAGCAATTTGCCGAAGAGCAGGCTGAATTTTTGCTGCATCACATCAAGTGGGAAGAGCTGGAGACGGCGGTGAGAACCGGTCTGCGCTTCCAGGATGCTGTTATTGATGCGACCTACTATCCGTTTGAAGAGAACCGCCAGAACCAGATGGCGGAGCGCCGTGTCGGCCTTGGCATCATGGGTCTGCATGACCTGATGATCTTCAGCGGGATCACCTATGGTTCGGACGAGTCGACCCGCTTCATCGAGGTGCTGCTCGGCATGATCGCGGAGTGGACGTACCTGGAGTCGGTGGAACTGGCGAAAGAGAACGGGCCGTTCCCGATGTTTGATGCTGATCTGTACCTGCAGTCCGGCTACATGCAGCAACTGGCGAAAGAGAAGCCGCATGTGACCGATGCGATCCGCAAATACGGCGTGCGCAACGTCACCACGATGACGATCGCCCCGACCGGCACCACCGGCACGATGGTTGGCTGCTCGACCGGCTGTGAGCCGTACTATGCGTGGTCGTACTACCGCAACTCCCGTCTGGGGATGTTTGAGGAGAATGCGAAGATCGTCGATGATTTCTACAGCGCGTTCCAAGGCGTGGAAGAGCTGCCGGAGTATTTCGTGACGGCGATGGATCTGTCCCCGGTGGATCATGTTCGCGTGCAGGCGGCGTTGCAAAAGTGGATCGATTCGTCGATCTCGAAGACTTGTAATGCGCCGAACTCCTACTCGGTGGAAGATACGAAGAAGCTGTACGATCTCGCCTACGAGCTCGGCTGCAAAGGCGTGACCATCTACCGCGACGGTTCCCGTTCCGAGCAGGTGTTGTCGCTGAAGGAAGAAAAGGCGGAGGAGCAAGCGCAGGAAACGGTTGCGGAAGAGATGAAAGTGCTGACGCCGGCAGAAATCCTCGCGCTGGCGAACCAACCGTACAAGCGCAAGCCTCGTCCGGATGTCCTGTATGGGGCGACCTATAAGAAGGACACGCCGCTCGGTTCCGCGTACATCACGATCAACGACGACCCGGACATGGGTCTGGCGCGTGAGGTGTTCGTGAATATCGGCAAGGCAGGTTCGGATGTGTATGCGTCCAACGTGGCACTGGGCCGTGCGATCACCTTGTACCTCGCCGATTCTCAAAACCCGAACAAAGAAGCCGAACTGGTGAAAACCTTCTCCGGCATCGGCGGTTCCTCTTCGGTCGGTTTTGGCGAGCGCAGAATTACATCTGTCCCGGATGCGATCGCGAAGTCGCTGATCGAGCATTCCGAGACCTTCCCGTTGCGTCATATTGAGGAACTGCTGGCGGGGAAAGAAGTGGCGTGTGGGCACGAAGGCCATTCGAACGGCAATGGCAAGTCATTGCGTGAATACAACGTAGGTAAGGACTACTGCCCGCAGTGCCACCAGCATACGTTGGTGCGTCAGGGTGGTTGCAGCGAGTGCGAGGCGTGTGGGTTTAGTAAGTGTTAAGAATGCTTTAATAATTATGTTGACTATAAGGTTTTATGGCATATGCACTTTGCATATGCCTTTTTAAACCTTGATATTCTTTTGTATCAGGAGGAAGCATGAAAAAGAGAGCATGGTTTAATGACAATGATACCAAGGAGTATAGATACCTTCTTCGCTACAAATGGGACAGCCGAAAATTAAGGGTATTGTTCATCATGTTGAATCCAAGTTGGGCCGATGCGACAAGGTCAGACCAGACGGTTGATAATTGTATTGAATATGCCAAAAAATTGGGTGGAGGTACACTTGAAGTGGTTAATTTATTTGCGTATGTGTCACCTTCTCCAAAGGCAATGTTTAGGCTAAAGAATCATGATATCATTGGTAAAAGGACGGATGTATTCATTGCGAGAGCAATTAAGAGAGCTGAAAAAATTGTAGTTGCTTGGGGAGCAAAAGGACATGGGTTTCATCGAAACCATAAGGTGCTGAATATGTTGGAGGAGAGTGGGAAGGACTTGTTATGCCTAGGAATATCTAAGTATGGTCATCCGGTACATCCAGGATATATTCCTGGGGCAGACAAGAAAATCGTACCTTTTGTTTACTAAAGCAGATCAATATTCATAAAGTCTCCAAGAGAAAATGCTAAGGCGGATGAAGCATTATTGGTTACTGTCCGCCTCTTATTTTGTAGCATTTTAAATTTGAAGTTATTCCGTAGCGAGAGTTGTTCTTCATTAGGATTCTAGAATTTCACTAATTTCTATCAACAGATCTTCTCTATCAGCTATGTCTGAAGCAGAAATCTTTTCAAAAACACGAATTAATAATTTGTGCATGACTACACTTTTCTCAAACAAATCAAGTCTTTTACGAAACCGTTGAGGCGTGATGCCTGCATGGCGCAACGCATTTTTAGTGCAAATGCGTATTGCATGTCGCTCATTACGTGTTTCAACCGCACGATGACAGGAAGAGCATAGAGTAATAAGATTATCTTCGTTATGACTTCCACCAAATTGACGAGGCACGATATGATGTACTTCCAAATCTAGGTCGTTATAACATATTTGGCAAGCATAGTCGTCCCTAATTTTTGCCTCGTGTTTTACACTTTCAGGGAATGGGATATTCCAATAGTTTATTGATGTTGGCATTTGCAATCCGCGTTTTATTAGGCTTTTTACTATAGAATCAACGTGTTCGGATATAATTTTCTCATTTTTTGGGAGGGTTATTTCACGTTTCTCACGCTCGATCTCCTCTTTGCGACTCTTTTTCTCTTTAGCCTGTTCCCGTCGAAGTTCTGCCTGCATTGTTACTACTGCCCTATAATGTCCGTAAATTGACAGGCTCTGCTGTCCAAGAATTGACGAAAAAGATGACCGCGTGAGCGATGTTAAACCTGAAAGAAAAAACGGGAGAATCAAGTCAATTCTCCCGCGATTACCCGTTTCACCATGTGGTCGTCAATGATTCGATGCTTATTTGCTGCTCCATAGATCAGACTATGTGTGGCAGCCTTATTAACCAAGCGAATCGTACCACTTGAATAACGATAGATCTCATCGACCGCACCATCCGTGAAAATGTCACGGCTAACGCCCGCATATTCCAGATGACGAGCTATGTACGCCCCAACCTGTGCGCGGTCGTAGTGAACCAGTTTGCACTGTAGATCAATCCTTTGCCGAATGGCCGTAAACATCTGGAGTTGAAGGCGATCCCACAGTTCATTTTGTCCGACCAGGATCAGAGCCATTGGACTCTGGGCATCCATTTTGAAGTTCAGCAGAAACCGTACTTCTTCAAACATTTCTTTGTCTAGCAGATGCGCTTCATCGACCACCACGACTGGTTGCAGGCGATGAATCCCCCGCATCAGCTCAATTTCCCGATGCAGTTGTCTCTTGCTGTCCCCTCGATAAAACTTCGCTTCACACCCCAACTGTTCAAGCAATCCCTTGTAAAAATGGCGAGGCGTTAGCTTTGAATCGGATAGGTACAACAGTTTAAATCTCGATGTGTCGAGCACATCCGCGAATCGGCGGATGGTCGTTGTTTTACCAGTTCCGCAATCGCCGGTCACAACGGAGAACCATTGCCTTTCGGCCGTATATTCCAATCTCTCAAGCGTTTCTTCCAAAACATCCGACGCATACAGCTCATGGGTAGGCATATCACGAGAAAAAGGGGTTCTCGCCATTTCATAAAACGCCTCAAACATCTCGCTTCGCCTCCTCCCGAATTTTGCGGAATGAGACGGCGCGTGTTTGACGTTCTTTCCTGACTTGATTCTTCTTCTCCGCAGCGTCCAGTAACCGTGAACCTTCGACTATAAGCGGTTCAATTGTCGACGGGATAGAGGGGCGTCTTCCTGCCCATTCACCTATGATCAGTTCTTTCGCCTGCCACGGTGTATGGCTGCCATACTCAATTGTAATCGTCGAGATGTCACGCGGGTCGTAGACGACTTCAACCTTTTGTCCAATGAAAGAAAGCCCGACCTCGTATTTCTTCCCCATAAAACTAATACAGCCAGCCTTGTCCACTTTTCTCGTTTCGCTGTGTAAAAACGCATCCGCAATGAGAGATTCCTCGGCGAGCCGGAGCGGCGTCGAGCCGCTTCGAAATGCCACCTGCGGGCTAGAATTGTCATCGAGTGCGGAATGGGGTTTGGTCTGGTAACATTCGGTGAGCCAAACTTGGAACAACAGATTGAGCTGGTCGAGTGTCTGGGGCTTTTCAAGCGCAGCTTCCGTTAGGAAACTGTCTATGACCCGGTTGAAGCGCTCGATTTTCCCTTTGGATTCGGCTGCATATGGCCTAGTAAAGCGAAGACGTATGCCAAGTTTTGCACATGTACGAGTCATACTTTTGGTTCGAAATTGCTTGCCGTTATCAAAGTAGACAGAATCAGGTACGCCATTTGTTTGTATTGCGAAACGGAAGCAGTCTTCTACGATCGTTTGGTCGAGTGTTGGATAGAAAGCCGCATGCAACACATAACGAGTCGCATCGTCGATGAACGCAACGAGATAGACTTGCTTGTTGGCTCCGCCTTCACCAATCGGTAGATACGGCCCGAATTTTATGTCAGCTTGCCACAGTTGGTTACGCTGTTTGTGTTGAAAGCGTCTGGCCGCAAGGCCAGAGGTTGAGTATAGTCGCATGTGGCGAGTGCTGTAGCCGTTCTCCATCAATTTTTCCTGCAAGGTGCTGCGCTTGATCTCACCGGGCTTCGCTAAACCTTCCCACTCCAAGATCTGAATGATTTGTGCAACACTGCGGCTGGGTACTTCTCGGCGAAGCAGGATGGCTTGCTCAAGGAGATAGGGAGTAATTGCTTCGGCTGTTTGCCTTTGACCCTTCCCTTGAGGTCGAAGTCCGGCGAAACCTTCGGCCCGGTAGGCAGATAGATAACGACGGAGAGTTCTTTCGGATAAGCCGGTTTGTTCACAAATGGCTTTCTTCAGCTCTTTGGCTTTTCCAGGGTCAATACCATCGGCCAACAGAGGAGAGATCAACTGCATCCGTTCGACGGCGATCTCTTCTGCCTTTTTGTCGTTTTTCATAGGAATCTACAGTCCTTTCCAATAGGATGTAGATTCACGATACCTTAGGGAATCGCGGACAAGAAGGCGAAACGGGTATGTACCCATAATTGAGAATGAACGATGGGTCGGACAACTCTCGCCAGCCAACCTGCCTCTTGTCCAACGTAATGTCCGATCCTTTGGAGTGCAGACGGTGAAGGTACGGACAATGGCTCCACCGGATTTTCTTGACGCGCTGCAACCGTTGATAAACAATTAACCCAGTATTGCCAGCACACCTTGAACCAAATGTGCCAGCGATACAGGGTTGATTCATCAGCGGCTACGTCTGAGGTCTGCGCCTGAGACAAGACTGCTTCAAGGCATTCGGCTTCATAACGTTTATAAGGAACGAGCAGGTCCGGCAACTCATGATGGATCTTCCCGCACCCCTTGCAACGCAAACGACGAATGATATAGGTGACCCGTTCACTGGTTGGCTTACGCCCAATGCGACTCCTGCTACCGATCACGAACAGTTCATGCTCACAGACAGGGCAGATATGCTGCTCTGCACTCCTAACGAAAAACACCACGTTTTCTATTTTCTTCGAGCCCATAATTTGATAAAATGATCATGCGATTTTTTGGGACGACTCTGGTGCAACTGTTAGCGCAGCGGCACATCATACAGAGTCGTCTTTTTCCTTTTTTTAATTTGTACGTGGTCATTATATCCGTCAATTTTTGGACAGGCAATAGCGTCAGCTTTTGGTCAATTGGCATTGGCTGTAACACTGCATCTCTGCTTCCATTTCCCGTCGTGCGTCTTCTTCTGTAATTTTGGGGTTTCTAAAAGTATTTGGACGTGTTGTTGTACTTGAAAGTGTCTGATCAGTGTCTGTCTGCATTCCGATGTTTACCAGAGATGGGCTATCATTTTCATGTTCAGGAATATTCTCGTCCACATAGATGTGAAGACCACTTTTTTGATCAAATACAAGTTTTATATTATCACTAACTTGTTCTTGCTTTTTTATTTCAAAATTTTCTAGTGTAACAGGCTTACCTTCTGAACTTACTCCTCTTTGTTTGCGTCGCTGAGCAGTTCTCTGTAAAACCTCAAGATTATCATTGGCAAATACAGTGTCGATGTATGGTTCATTTTCAACGAAGAGTATATTGGATTGATTGACGATGAGTGCTACTATATTATGTTTGCTAATTCTAACACGTTGGTTTGTCATGGGGTTAATAACGATTACATGTTCGTTACTAATCTCAACTACATGAGTACGCTTACCGTTAAGAGAACGAGAGATGTGACGATTCTGGTGAGATTTCATGACGATCTCATCGCCCGTAGTAAGTTTATGTACTTTTCCACCTTTCAGTTCAATCTCCATGATGGACCTCCTGACATACTGAACTCTATTTTCTCTTAATATTAGCTTATTACCAATATTATTTGTAGATAACTGAAACAAATCAAAGTATGAGTATTATTGCCATGAAATTAGTGTATTGGCGGTGGCTTGGATATTGGCTAGAGAGAGTTCGGTGGTGTCAGCAGCTCGGTACTTTTTGTCGTCGGGTAGCAGGACCGGGTTATGGACTTGTTCTAAGTTATGGAGACCAAGGTGGGCCAAAGGGCAAGAGTTCCAAACGGTTGCCAAGTGTCCCGTGGTCGGTTGACTCTTAAAGGAGATTGGTGCCATCTGGGGAAATCGTCATGTGCTAAATGATGTTAATAAGCCCCTGCTCATTGTCTGGTTTTGATGTTGGATAGTATTGACAAGTATCCGGTACCGGATAAGATACTGTATAAAAGTAACTTGGTTACATAAGTGAATCACAGGCATACGATATCCTATTCATGCAAAACTAAAGACAAAAAGGGGATCTTCTGATGATCGATCCGAAAGTGCTATCCATCCTTCAAGATAAAATCAAAGTGCTGGAATCGGCTGAACATATGACGTACCTTGTTGGGCCGATTCGGCTGCCGGTGAATTTGGGTGGGGAGACGGTGGTGTTTCAGTGGTATTGCTGGCTGAACTGCACGGAACTTACGCGGGACACGACGCGGATGATTGAAAAGCTGTCCGACGCGAAGCTGGCGGAGTTTCAGCAGTCGAGCGTTTTGGTCTACGGCGATTTTGAACATGACGAGGAAGCCTTGATCCGCTTCCACAGCATCTGCCACACAGGGGACATCTTTGGGAGCAAACGCTGTGACTGCGGATACCAGCTCACCCAGTCGATGAAGGAGATCGTGGAGCACGGCTGTGGGGCGCTGTTCTACCTCGCCAACCACGAAGGGCGGGGGATTGGGCTGTACAGCAAGGCGATGGCTTATATCCTCCAGGAAAACGGCTACGACACGGTCGATGCCAATCTGGCGCTGGGCTTTGTTGATGACGCACGGACGTATGATGACGCGATTCGCGTGCTGAAATCGTTGCGTCAGAAGCCGGTCACGCTGATGACGAACAACCCGCGCAAGCTGGACGCCCTAATCGGTGCGGGCTTGAACGTATCGGAACGCAAGCCTCTATGGGGCGATGTGTCGGAGTTTAATGAGAAGTATCTGCAGACGAAGGTCGAACGCTCCGGGCATCTTGGGGCGGCGGCACAAGACTTGGAGCAGTAACAGTAACGACTTCATAAGAAAAAAGAGACCGGGCCGCTTAGCAAAGCGCACAGCTCGGTCTCTTTTTGTTGACAAAAACAAACGACGACATATAATGTCTATATAAAACCAAACGAATTTGAGGTGCGTCTAGTGGATTCTGTTTCGGACCTGTTTTGGGAGGCCACGGTGGACGAAATGAAGCGGGGCTACCTGCACCGGGCGGAAGACGGGGAGTATGTGTGCCTGATGTGCGGGGAGACGTTTGAGGAAGGCGTGATCTACCCTGCGGACGGCAAACTTTATGAAGCGGGCAAATTCGCGGGGGTGCATGTGGAACGGGAGCACGGGTCGGTGTTTGAATTTTTGCTGGGACAAGGGAAGAAGCTGACCGGGCTCACCGACCTGCAACGCAAGCTCTTGCACTACTTTTACTACGGATACACCGACAGCGAGATCGTGGACGCGATGGACGGCGGGAGCACGTCGACGATTCGCAATCACCGCTTCTCGCTGCGGGAGAAGGAAAAGCAGGCCAAGGTCTTTCTGGCGATCATGGCCTCGATCGACGGGAAATCGCAAAAGGAGAGGAAGGTGGAACATATGTCTCGTGAACGTCGCGCACAATTGAAAGAGGAATATCTGAACACACCGAAACAGATGGGGATCTTCCAGATTCGCAACCTGGTGAACGGGAAAATTTTTCTCGGCAGCTCGCCGAACCTGCCGGGCAAGGAGAACTCGGTGTTGTTCCAACTGCGCATGGGCAGCCACTACAACAAAGCGTTGCAGCAGGAATACAAGGAGTTTGGTGTCGAGAATTTTGTCTTTGAAACGGTGGCCGAGATCAAGCACCGCGAGGAGGCAACATCGGAAGAGTACAAAAAAGAACTTGAAGAGATGCTGGAAATGTGGATGGAAGAACTCCAGCCCTATGGAGACCGCGGCTATCATAAAAAGTAAAATACTTACAAAAAGGCAGGTATTCCAAAGTGAATGCTTGTCTTTAATTTTGTGAATAAAGAGTGTTGCAAAGGGGAAGCTAGATGTAGTTGTGAAGGGGATTGGAGGTAAAAGCAGGATGGGACATACTCATGTGAGACTTACATCGGCTGAAATCTCGCTCCTCTGGGGCAGTTACATAAGTGACAGCATGGCCAAGCAGATGTTTGAATATTTTCTGGCGACCTCAGAAGATGATGATGTCTGCAAACTGCTGCAAGAGGCATACACCGCTTGTGAAGAAGATTGCTCCTCCGTAGCAGACATTTTTCACAGGGAAGGGATCTCCAAGCCGCTGGGGTTTACAGATTCGGATGTACGCCGGGATGCGCCGCGGTTGTATTCGGACATCACGTTGCTGTTCTATTTGAAAAACAGGACGATGATCGTCCAGAACATCAACTCGATGTCCGCTTCTTTGTCGGCACGGGAAGATGTGCGGCAGTTTTTTTCGAAGCGGTTGGTGCGGTTCAACGAGATGAACAACCGGCAGATCACGATGATGCTGGAAAAAGGCGTATACATTCGACCGCCTTTTATCTCCCTGCCGGAAAAAGTGGACATCGTGCATCAAGAAAGTTTTCTGAACGGATTGTGGAACAAGCGCCCGCTGCTGGCACAGGAAGCGGCGAATCTGTTTTTGAATCAAGAGATCAATTCGCTTGGCGCCACGGTGCTGAACGGCTTTCTCCAGACCGCTCAGGATGAGGATGTGCGCAAGTACATGCAGCGGGGCTATGAGCTGTCCAAGAAGTTTGCTTCGCTTTTTGCCGATGCATTAAATGAGGAAGGGGTCGTGTTCGCTGTCAATCCTTATCTTGAGGTCACCGACTCGCATGTGCCGCCGTTTTCGGACAAGCTGATGCTGGCACACGTCGATGCGCTGAACACAGCCGGGATCAGCAACTACGGGGTGGGGCTGTCCTCAGCGTTTCGCCGGGACCTCGGGGCTTTGTACACCAAGTGCATCGCGCAGACGTTAGAATACGCATCTGACGGCGCACAGCTGGTCATTAAAAAGGGATGGCTGGAGCAGCCGCCGCAAGTATGAAGCAAAAGGCAATGTACATTAATGTACATTGCCTTGTTTTTTGAAGAAGTAATAGGAACTGGCCATGATCAGCAGCGCACTGCCGATGAGGAGGAACAGCAGGATCGGAAGCATCCACGCGGTCGGCAGGAGCAGGCTGAGCAGAAGCAGCACGCCGGTGCTGACAAAGACTCGGCCGGCGAATAGGTGGGTCTTGCGCCAGACTTCCGGGTTGGTCAAGGTCCACGGCGTCTTGATGCCAAAGTAATAATTCTGCTGAAAGCGCGGCAGGTAGTTGCCGAGGATCAGGTAGATGATGCCGACAAGCCCCGGTGCAAAGCGCGACATGTTGAACTCATAGCCGAGCCATTGCGAGATGACGACAGCTTGAATGCCGAGGAAGACGAGCATGAGCAAGGTGTTGACGAGATACAGGCTGGATGCGAAGCGCGGGTAATTGGCGCGTTTCGGATCGATTTTCGGCATCAGGATCAGGACGGCGTAGACGATGACCATGATCGCCGGGCCCATCCAGACGGCCGTTTGTTTGGAGGAGTAGTCGTCGACTTCTCCGTTTGCTCCCCAGTGCGTGGGAATCTGGTCGGGCAGCTGCGGGTAGACCCAGATGCTGGCCACGATGGAGATGAGAATGATCAGAAGCGGAAGAATGTGTTTTTTCATCGGTATCAGTCCTTTTCTGCGGAGAATTGGAGCACCCATTTGAGCAGGTCTTGGAACACGGTGGTGTTTAAGGAGTAGTAAATATGCTGGCCGTGGCGTTCGTCCCAGACGAGGTCGGCTTGCTTGAGCAGGCTGAGATGATGGGAGATGCTCGGCTTGGTCATTTGAAACTGGTCGGCGATCTCGCCGGCCGTCATGTCCCGCTCTTTGAGCAGATCGAGGATCTTGCGGCGGGTGGGGTCGGACAGAGCCTTGAAGGCATGGTTTAAGGTCAATGGGTTCGCTTCCCTTCGAGATTTAGAAAAATGTCTAAATATCTAATTCCATAAAAACACATTCGTGGCAAGGTGTCAAGAAGGGTATGACTAAAAGGGGTCTGTATGGTAGGATTTGGGGTGAAGGAGGGTGTGTCATGCACGGGAATTTTGAACTGATCTTATTATTGATGGCGTTGGCAATCGGAATCACGGCGGTGGCAAAAAAGCTGAATCAGCCGTATCCGATCGCGCTGGTGATCGTTGGCGCGGTGATCGGACTGGTGCCGATTCCGGGCTTGGAGGAACTGAAGCATTTTGTGGCGGAAGATGAAGTGTTCCGCTTTGCGATCATCTCGCTGTTTTTGCCGGCATTGCTGGGGGATGCGGCGTTTAAAATGCCCTGGTCGCATCTGCAGGCCAATCGTCAGCCGGTGCTGTTGCTGGCGTTTTTGACGACGCTGTTGTCGTTTGTGATCGTAGGAGTCACAGCAAATCTGTGGCTGGGGCTGAGTTTGCAGGTGGCGTTTGTGTTTGCGGCTTTGATGGCGGCGACCGACCCGGTGAGCGTGATTTCGATCTTTAAAAGCCAGCGGGTGGATCATCGGCTGGCGACGGTGATTGAAGGGGAAAGTTTGCTTAATGACGGGATTGCGGTGGTGCTGTTCCAGATTTCCGCGTATTATCTCGTGGAATATATGGCGCAGGGGGCGCTTGGATTTGCGCTCGGCGGCTGGATGTTTGTCAAAGTGGCGCTTGGCGGCGCGGCGATCGGCGCGGTGCTGGGGTATGTGTTCTCGCAGCTGACGAGGCTGTTTGATGATTATCCGCTGGAGATCTTGTTTTCGATGCTGCTGTTCTATGGGGCGTTTTTCCTCGCGGAGTCGATCCACGTGTCGGGCGTGATCGCGGTGGTGGTCGCAGCGATCATTTTTGGGAATTACGGGGCGGCGATCGGGATGTCCCCAACGACGAAGCTGAACATTCGAAGCTTCTGGGATGTGACGGCGCAGTTGGCCAACTCGCTGGTGTTCTTGATGGTGGGGCTGGAGATCACGCGGATCGATGTGCTGGACCGCTGGTGGCTGATCGTGGCGGCGATTCTTGCGGTGCTGGTCGCGCGGGCGGTCGGGGTCTATGTGGCGCTGGCGTTTGCGAAAAAGTTTCCGGGGAAATGGCAGCACATTTTGAATTGGGGCGGCCTGAAAGGGTCGCTGTCGATCGCGCTGGCGTTGTCTTTGCCGCTGTCGTTTGCAGGGCGGGAAGTGGTGCTGCTGCTGGCGTTTAGCGTGGTGTTGTTCTCGCTGGTCGTGCAAGGCTTGACGGTGAAACCGCTGATCGCCTGGCTGGGCGTGAGGGCGGAAGAGGCCGGGATGCCGGAGTATGAGCAGGCGATTTCGGAGATTCAGCGCTGCAAGGCGGGGCTCGCCCGGTTGAAGGGGATGAAGGAGGAAGCGTTGATCTCCGGGGTGGTCTATGAGCGGCTGAAGCAGGAGTATGAGGAACGGCTGCGCGGCTCCAAGGCGGAGCTGGAAGCGCTGTATGCACGCCATGGAGAGCTGCAGGAGGAGCAGTTGGAACTGGCGCGGGAGCAGGCGCTGTACTCGGAGTATGAAGCGGTACAGGAGCTGGCGAAGCGGCATGTGATCTCCGATGTGACCCTGGAGGAGGAGCAGGAGCGGATCAGCGACTTGCTTGAAGAGATGAGGAAAGAGCATTAGGAAGATGCATGAAAAAGGCACATGGGTAAATGGGGGCCGCTTCGATCGGGAGCGGCCTTTTCTGTTGCCTATTTTGCATGGACAGGGACAAGTGCCTTTCCGAATCGGCGGGAAGGTGCATTAGATAGGAGTGTGAAGTGAAACACAATATTTTTGAAGGAGTGTTGCAAAACATGTACGGTACTTTTGGCAGCTATACTCGTTGGGCGGTCGTGTTCCTGATTATCTTTGTTCTGTTCTTCCTGCTCGTTCCGAATTGCTACCCGGTTCAAACCACGCAAATGCGTTGCGACTAATCTATCCCTTATCCTTCAGGAGTCCTCGATTTTTCGGGGGCTCCTGTTGGTTTTTGTACTGATAAAGATTATCAATGTCAATTATCTGCCGAAAATGACGATGACAATCATTCTCGGTTGAAAATATAGGGTTTATCTTTTGTTTTTGTGGAATTTCGATGGTTATCGTGATAATATGATGGTAACAAGAAGTTGGGAAAAGGAGGTCGAGATTTCTATGCATCTGTCAGCAAAGTCGGAGAAATTGATTCGGTATGGGATGATTCTGACCTTCCTGGTATTTTTAATTAAGATTATTGGCGGCTATATGACGGGGTCGCTGGCCTTGATTTCGGATGGATGGCATCTGGCCGGGGATCTGGTGACGCTGGCGCTGTCGTGGTGGGGGCTGAAGCAGTCGGTGAAACCGGCGACCCGCAAGCAGTCGTTTGGGATGTACCGGGCGGAGATCGTGACGGCGTTTATGGCCAATCTGCTGCTGGTCGGCGTTGGGGTGTACATCGTGATTGAAGCGGTGCAGGCGTTTTTCCATCCGGTCGCGGTGGAAGGCGGCTGGGTATTTGGACTGACAGCTGTGGGCCTGGTGATTTATACGGCGCTGACGTGGCTGCTCGGTCAGGAGAAGGACAACATGAACGCGAAGTCGGCCTGGCTGCATTTTATGGGCGACGCGCTGGCATCGGTGGCGATTTTGATCGGCGCAGCGTTGATCTATTTTACCGGCTGGTATTGGGTCGACGCGGTGCTCGGCGGGCTGGTTGGCGTGGTGATCATCGCAGGCGCTGCCAAGATGGCGTGGGAAGGAGCGCACATTTTGCTGGAGTTTGCTCCGGAACACATTGAGCCGGAAGAGGTGGAGCAACAGCTGCTGGCGATTGATGATGTGACGGCGGTGACCGACTTGCACATTTGGAGTCTGACGCCGACGCAGCATTTTATGAGCGTGCATTTAGCAGTTGGCGTGGAGACGATCTCGGAAGGGGAAAAGGTGATTCGGGACGCGCAGAAGATGATGCTGGAGAAGTTTGGGGTGCATCATGTGACGGTGCAGTTGGAGACCGGGTCGTGCCGGACTTGTTTCCACACGGTGGTGGAGATGAACGGGCATTGTGTGGCTTGTCCGGAGATGAAGGGTGAGGGCGGGTTGATCATGGTGCAGTAGATGGCAGAGGATGGGGCCGGGTGCTCCTCCCTGCGGGGGACACCCCCTGTGCTTCTGGTCGGAAAAAGTCGCGCATGGGGTGTCTCCTTTGGTCGGAAACGCAGTTGGTGCCGGGATGGCGCTGAGTGCGTTTTTTATTTTTCGTAGGTGAAGGTGGCGCCGTCGTGTTGGGTCATGCCGGGGACTTGGGACAAGTCTTTGGCGAGACGCATGGCGGCGTCATCTTTTTGTTTGGCTTCGACCATGATGTCGAGATCGCTGCCGCCGAGCTCGTGGACGAGGTCGAGGAAGGGCAGGAGATCGTTCAGGTCGATGTAGTCGGCATGGTGGAGGGGCTTGGCCTCGTCTTTGGGGGACGAGACGTGGATTTTCGGCGGGAGGCCGGTGTCGTCCCAGAGGCGGAAGATGCGGGGCACAAGGTCGCGCAGCTCATCGCTTCCGGGGTTGCAGCGGTGATGGTGGATGTCAAGCACCATCGGGACGTTTAATTGCTCACAGAGCTGCAGCGTCTCCGCTGCGGTGTAGGTTTTGTCGTCGTTTTCGAGGGTGATGCGGGCTTGGACTTGCGGCGGGACGAGGTGCCAGTTGTCGGCGAAACGGGCGAGGGACTCGCCTTTGTCTTTGTAGCTGCCCCCGACGTGCATGACCAGCTTGGCCCGCTCGTCGAGGCCCATCATGTTGAACATGTGGACATGGCGCTCGAGGTCGCGGACGGAGTTTTCGACCACCTCTTGGGACTTGGAGTTGATCAAGGTGAAATGGTCAGGGTGGAAGGAGACGCGCATCGATTTAGCTTTGATGAAATCGCCGACTTCGCTGAACTCGGGGCCAAGCTTGCCCCAGAAATCCCAGTCGGCGGTCAGTTCATGCCCAAGTAACGGGACCAGCTTGGACGTGAAACGGTAGATGTGCAGGCCGTGGGCATGGGCGTGGCGCAGCACGCGCAGGGAGTTCTGGATGTTGGAAGCGGCGATGCGGGTCAGCTTGCGCAGGCCAACTTCGCGGTCGATGATCTTTTGGAAATTGGTCACGGTCATCGTTTGCGACGGTGACGCATTTTTCAGGTGCTGGGACATAGCGACGAAACCTAAGCGGATTTTCATAACGTTTCCCCCAATTTGGTTGTGAAAAAAGGAACATTCTGTGACAATGCTGTGTATACTGGTGATGGGTGAATAATTTCACAATGTTGGATAGCATGAGTTTTCTACTTCGATGCAACAATAGATGATAGAGAGTCTAAACGGATAGGAGTGGTGTGTATGGCGAACATCGTGATTCTGGGCGCCGGTTACGGCGGCATGGCAGCGGCGGTGGAACTGGAGAAGAGCGGGCTGCCGTTTACGCTGGTCAACAAGCATGACTATCACTATTTTACCACGTTACTGCACGAGCCCGCAGGCGGGCGCAATGAATTTGAACAATACTATGTAAATCTGCACGATGTGCTGCGCCGGGAGTCTTCCCTGGTGCAAAAGGGCATGGTCAAGGAACTGCGCCCAAAGGAAAACAAAGTGGTGACGGAACAAGGCGAGCTCTCGTACGACTATCTGGTCGTGGCGCTTGGCAACGCGCCGGAGTTCTTTGGGATTCCGGGCATGAAGGAGCACGCGCTGCTCTTGCGCTCGCTGGAGACGGCGCAGCAGATTCATGATCATGTGGAGCGGGCGTTTGCTTCGTATCATCAAGATCAGGATGAAAGCAAACTGCGCATTCTCGTCGGCGGCGCAGGCTTGACCGGCGTGGAGCTGTGCGGCGAACTGGCCGAATGGCTGCCGGAGCTGGCCGGGCAGTACGGGGTCCCTTTTTCCAAGATCGAGCTGATCAACATCGAAGCGGCTCCGACGATCCTGCCGATGCTGTCTGACGAACTGCGCGAGGCGGCGGAAAGCGCCCTGCGCAAAAAAGGCGTCAAGCTGCTGACCGGCGTGGCGATCACCAAGGTGAACCGGGATCAGGTGGAACTGAAGACCGGCGAGGTGATCGACGCCAAGACGATCATCTGGACGGGCGGCGTCCGCGCCAACCCGCTGATCGCCGAAGCCGGGCTGCAGACCGATCCGCGCGGGCGCGCTATGGTCAATGAATACCTGCAGTCGGTCGACTTCTCGAACGTGTTTGTGATCGGGGACTCCGCTTCGTTTACAGGTGAAGACGGCCGTCCGCTTCCGCCGACCGGGCAGGCTGCCGCACAGATGGGCGACCATGCCGCGCAGAACTTGACCCACATTTTGCAGGGCCGCCCGCTGGAGCCGTTCCGGTTTGTGAACATGGGGACGCTCGCTTCGATCGGGCATGAGTTTGGCGTCGGCAGCGTAAAAGGCCTGAACGCGGTGGGCGTTCCGGCGTCGTTGATGAAGGAGGCGTCGAAAGTAAAATACCTCTGGAGCCTCGGCGGGCTGCGCATGGTGTCGCTGAAGCGCGGACAGTTGAAACGCAAAGGATCGTAGCTCGATGGAAAAGCTCTCTTCTATAGGAAGAGGGCTTTTTTTCTGCTGTTCTTTAGTTTGCTCATCTGTCGCAATTTTTTACGCATGCTGTCGGACATTGTCCACTATACATTTGACAGAAGGCTGGGAAGTCAGTGAGGGGGAGCAGAAGATGTCTGTGATTAAATTTGGCACCGACGGTTGGCGCGGTGTCATTGCGAAGGAGTTTACATTTGCCAATACTGCGATCGTGACACAGGCGGTCGCTTGCTATATCAAGGCGCACGGACTGGACGGCAAGCCGGTCGTCATCGGTTTTGACAACCGCTTCCTCGGCAATCTGTTTGCGGAGCGGGTGGCAGAAGTGCTGGCCGGAAACGGGATCTCCGTTTTGCTGTGCGACGCGCCTGCGCCGACGCCTGCGGTGGCGTCGATGATCGTCTCCCACGGCTTGGCCGGAGCGGTGATGGTGACGGCGAGCCACAACCCGCCGGAGTATAACGGCATCAAGTTCATTCCGGAGTATGCCGGACCTGCGACGCCGGAGATCACCGATGAGATCACCCGTTATGTGCGGGAGGTCGAATCGGGTCGAATCCACGTGCATGTAACACCTTATGCACGGGCGTCGCGGGCGGGTACGATTTTGGCCGTATCTCCACGTGAAAGTTACGGCAAGATGCTGAAAAAAGTGGTCGATGGCGAGCTGATTCGCAAGGCCGGCCTGAAAGTGGTGCTCGATCTCATGCACGGGGCGGGGATCGGGTATCTGGAGCCGATTTTGCAGGAGCTGGGCGTGGAAGTGCTGGCCTGTCTGCGCAATACGCCCGACCCGATGTTTGGCGGCAGCTTGCCGGAACCGTCGGCCGAGCGGTTGAAAGAGCTGGCCCGGCTGACCAAGGAGAAGGGCGCAGACCTTGGGCTGGCCTTGGACGGGGATGCGGACCGCTTTGGCATTTTGGACGGGAGCGGGGAGTATGTGACGCCCAATGAAGTGCTGGCGCTGTTGACCCATGCGCTTTTGCAGCGCAAGGGCGGGATGAAAAAGGTGGCGCGGACGGTGGCGACGACACATTTGATCGACCGGATCGCGGCGGCCCACGGGGTGCCGGTGGCGGAGACGCCGGTCGGATTTAAATATATCGGGCAGGAGATTTTGAGCGGCGCGGGCATCGGCGGCGAAGAGAGCGGCGGGCTGTCGGTGGCGGAGCATTTTCCGGAGAAGGACGGACTGCTGGTCGCCTTGCTGATGCTGGAGCTGGTGGCAGGCTCTGGGCGGTCGCCTAAGGCGCTGCTGGCCGAACTGGGTGCCGTGTATGGGTCGGTGGTCAATGAGCGCGTAGACGTCCACCTGACGCCGGAGCAGAAGGATCTGGTGTTGCAGGTGATGCAGGACTGGAGCGATACGCGGCTCGGGCTGTGGGATGTGACCGGCAAGACGGCGATCGACGGGGTGAAGCTGACGTTCGCCTCGGGAGCGTGGCTTTTGGTGCGCCCGTCGGGGACGGAGCCTTTGGTGCGGATTTATTTGGAGGCGCAGGATGCAAAGGAACTCGAAGGGCTGAAAAGGGCGTTGCTGGAGGCGCTGGGGCTGTCCTTGTAAGGAGAGGGCTGGTTTGACGGGGGTGGCTCCATCTCTTACAATTCTTCTATTGGAGTTGTGATAGGAGGAGAGAGATGGGCGCGCTCAGTTTTCGCGATGTGATGGGGGAACTCAAGAAGGGTGTCCTGCGCGGGGTGTATCTGCTGTACGGCACCGAGGCGCTTTTGATCGATGATCTGGTGCAGAGGATCCAGCAGCAGGCCTTGCCGGGCGGGGTCGATGACTTTAACTATACGCGGATTCATTATGATGAAACGCCGATCCAGATGGCGGTGCAGGAAGCGGAGACGATTCCGTTTATGTCGGAGCAAAAAGTGGTACATGTGCAGAACTGCCTGGCTTTTACGGCCGGCAAGTCGCCGCGCGTCGATCACGACCCGGACGCGCTGCAGCGCTATATTGAGAATCCGGCTCCGTACACGACGCTGATTCTGACCGTGAATGCGGAAAAGCTCGACGAGCGGAAAAAGCTGACCAAGGCGGCGCAGAAAAGCGCTTGTGTGGTGCAGTTCACGGCCTTGAAGGAGAATGAGTGCCGGGACTGGATCGCAGCCGAGGTGCGCCGCCAGGGCGTCGGGATCACGCCGGACGGGATCGCGCGGCTGATCTTATCGGTCGGAACGAACCTGCGGCTGCTGCGCAGCGAGATCGAGAAGCTCGCCTTGTATGCGGGCGAAGGCGGCACGATCGACGAAGCATCGGTCGATGCGCTGGCGACACGGACGATGGAGCAGAATATTTTTGTGTTCATCGACGAAGTGGTGCGCGTGCGGATCGACAAGGCGATGCGGATGATGTACGACTTGCTGAAGAATAAGGAAGAGCCGATCAAACTGCTCTTCATGATCACGCGCCAGGTGCGGATCATGCATCAGGTCAAGGTGCAGAGCGGGCGCGGCTATTCGCTGCAGCAGATCGCGCAGCAGGTCGGGGCCCATCCGTATGCGACAAAAGTGGCGAAGGAGCAGGGCAACCGCTTTTCGGCGAAGGTGTTGGAACGCTTGCTGCAGGATTTGGCGGAGATCGACTATAAGATCAAGACGGGGCAGTTGAATGACCGGACGGCCTTGGAGATGTTTTTACTGTCTTTGCCGCAAAAGGTGAGTTAAAGGGAAAAAATCGGGGACACTACGGGTGGAGGTGACGGTGGATGGCACGTCGCAAACGCAGACGGCTTCTCGTTCCGGAAGCCCGCAGTGCGCTCGATCAGTTGAAGGCGGATGTGATGAACACGATCACGCCGGAGCAGGCCAAGTTTGAATCGGCGCAGCGTCAGCAGATCCCGTTGCAGCGTGATGGCGATAACGGGGAACTCACCGCGCGCGAAGCCGGCAAGGTCGGCGGACCGATCGGCGGGCAGATGGTGAAGAAGCTGATCGCCAGGGCACAAATGCAAATGATGAACGAACAGCAAGAGCGTGATCGTTCGAACCAATAAAAAAACGACCCTTCCTCATGAAAGGGTCGTTTTCCCGTTACAGTAAAAGCCTCACTGCTTTGGCGCCAAAGCGATAAAGCCATCACTATCATTACGCCATTACGCGATGTTCGACTTGTTGAACTTCTTGGTCAGGCGGGATTTCTTGCGAGCTGCAGTGTTCTTGTGAACCAGGCCTTTGGTTACAGCCTTGTCCAGGGAACGCATTGCTTGCTTCAAGAACTCAGCAGAGTTCGCATCGTTGGAAGCCAGAGCTGCTTCGAACTTCTTGATGGAAGTGCGGAGAGCAGATTTAGCAGCAGCGTTGCGCAGCGTGCGGATGTTAGTGGTCTTTACGCGCTTTACAGCGGACTTAATGTTCGGCATCTATTTTCACCTCCATATCGAGTGCAATATCCACAAAAAGGACAAGTGATATTTTATCATGGGCATCGCTATAATGCAACCTTTCTGCCGATATGCATATTTTTGCAGGAGATTTGTAACTCTACTGGATAAGTCTGTTGCATCGAATCTACGTTGATAAATGAGGTGGAAGCTGTGGGAAGAGAGTATCGTTTTCCGAACAAAAAGCACAAGCAGCGCTACGATCTGCATGCAGGGCAAACGGAGATTGACTGGAATTCGTACAGTGTGAATACAGACCTGGCGCTGGAAGCGCATCAGATTTTTTCGCCGCAGCATGGCGGCTCGATTCCGGGCGTGAAGACGTCGACAGAAGAGCTGGACGGGGTCACGATCACCCGGCTGTCGATCGAGGATGAGGTCGGGTCGAAGATCATGGGCAAGATGGTGGGGAATTATTTGACGTTTGAAGTGCCGGGGCTGCGCTATAAAGACCCGGATCTGCAAAAGCGGGTCGCGGAACAATTTGCTGAGGAACTGAAAAAATTTGTTGCGCTGCCAGAAGACGCGACCGTGCTGGTGATCGGGCTTGGCAATCGCAAAGTGACGCCCGACTCGCTGGGGCCGCTGGTGTGTGATAATTTATTTGTCACGCGCCATCTGTTTGACCACATGCCGGAGCTGGTCGAACAGGGCGGCTATCGTCCTGTCGCGGCGGTGGCGCCGGGCGTCTTGGGCATCACCGGGATTGAGACCAGTGAGATCGTACACGGGATCGTGAAGAAGATCAAGCCGGATCTGGTGATCGCGGTCGACGCGCTGGCCGCCCGTTCGCTGGAGCGGGTGAATACGACGATTCAAGTCGCCGACGTGGGCATTTCGCCGGGGGCCGGGGTTGGGAACAAGCGCAAAGGCCTCAATAAGAAGTCGCTGGGCGTGCCGGTCGTCGCGGTCGGGGTGCCGACGGTGGTCGATGCGGTGACGATCACTTCGGACGCGATGGACCTGCTGGTGCAGCGTCTGGAACAGGATGTGCCGGGCAATGGCATGACGAAATTGATCGGCGGCTTCGATGAAGGGGAGAAGAAGCAGCTGATCTTTGAACTCCTGCAGCCGCTTGGGCAGAACCTGATGGTCACCCCGAAGGAAGTGGACACGTTTGTCGAGGACATCGCAAACGTCTTGGCCAACGGGTTAAACGTGGCGCTGCATGATGCGATCACGATGGAGGATGCCAGTCTCTTCACGCATTAGAATATTTTTGTAACCTCCTGCCGGTGTTGTGCGTCAGATGAGGCAGGAGGTGTGAAGGCAATGAAAAAGATGGTTGTGGCGCTGGCGTTTGCCGTGGTGCTGAGCGGATGCTTCGATGAAGAATTGGGGCTGACCGAACCGCAGGCTGCTGTGACCGACAGTGATGGATGGACGGAGAGCCCTGTCTTTACGGCAGGGAATTATAGAATGCGTGGCATCGAAGGCAAGGTCGCCTTCATCGATGCGACGATGACGTCGAATGGACAGAAGCTGATGTGGCATTTCTGGGGCGACCCCCAGGTGCTGCAGGGGTCGTTTCGCGTCGTCGCGGTGAGCAAGGAGGCGGGCGAGCAGGTCGAAGTCTACCAGGGGCCGCTTGGCGGGGAACTGAACGGGGCGACGGCTCATGCTCCGTCCTTGGTGAAATTGCCGGCGCGTGGGATCTGGAGGCTCGACGTGTATGTCGGGGAGAATGCCGATACGCATTATGGAAGCATTGTGATTCATGCATAGGCAGGGACAAGGTGAGGGCAAATGCCCTCACCTTTTTATTTGCTGTCATATCTAGCAATCAAAGTTCATAGAGTAGGGATATGAACAAGCCAGAGGAGGTCGGACGGTATGAAACGTGATGAAGACCGAAAGCGGCGCTTTCGCTACTATACGCTGAATTTTTCCGGGCATAAGGCCCGCACGACGATCGTGACGATGACGCTGGCGGTGGCCGCGTTTGCGATCATCACCGGGATTCTCTCGGTGCAACTGATCGCAGGCGCCGGGCAAAAAGGCATCGCCGGCCGAATTCTGCACAGCATCTCCGGGCAGTCGCTGGGGACGATGCTGTCCCAGGAGATCCCGATGTTTGCCTCCTCGGTGCCGGCGGCAAAGACGGCCGAAGCCAACCCGTATCCGAAAGGCATTGCCAACATGCTGCTCTATGTGTTTACCGACATTGATACAACCAATCCGCTGACCTTGCTCGGCTATCAGATTCCCGGCATGGCGGTCGCAGATTTTAAACTTTTGACGCCCGACCCGGCGTATGACACGCCGCCATCCGATCATGACTTCGGCGAACTGCCGCCGAACTTAAACCCCAAACCGCGTGAAAAAGTAGAACCTGTGAAAAGCGACAAGCCGCAGGTCTATGTGTACCATTCGCACAACCGGGAGTCGTTCTTGCCGGACATCGGGAAGACCAATCCCAGCCTCGCCTATGACGGCAAAAAGAACATCGAGCAGGCCGGCAAATGGCTGCTCGGCGAGTTGCAGACCGCCGGGATTCAAGGGATGCAGACGACGGAGGACTACTGGCAGTTCCCGTTTGAAGATGCGTATGACTTCTCGCGCAAGACGGTGGAAAAAGTGCTTGGCGAACAGCAGGATCTCAAGCTGGTCTATGACATTCACCGCGATGCCGGGGAGCGTGAAGCGACAACGCGCAAAGTGAACGGCGAAGATTATGCGGCCGTGTACTGGATCGTCGGCGGAGGCAACCCGAACTACAAGAAAAACGCCGAAGTGGCGACCAAGCTGGACGGCTATTTGAAACAGATGTATCCGGGGCTGTCCCGCGGGGTGTGGGCGCGGCCGTACAATGCGAATTTTGACACGCGCTACAACCAGGACCTCAGCCCGAACATGGTGCTGATCGAGATCGGCGGCCCGTACAACACGCTGGCCGAAGTCGAGCGCACGTCAAAAGCGCTGGCCAAAGTGACGGAAGCGTATCTGAAAGAGCTGGCCCAAGCGGACTCCGGCGTGAAGGTCGAGGAAGTTCCGGCACAAAAGTAGGGTATAGAGGAAGCTTTTGGCTGGGGATACTGATGTACCAAGGGATGAGAGAGGAGTTGAGCGTATGTTGAAAAACGCAATCGAACAAACCGCTCTGTACGGCGTGTTGCTGGTGCTCCTGGCGCTGATGGTGCTGTTTGGCATCGCGACGGCGGAAAAAGGCGTAAACTCGCTCGTCGGTACGGACGATCCTCAGGCGCTGGCCGTGCAAAGCACCAAGAGCGGAGAAGTCGACCTGAAGATCCTCGGCAAAAATGTCCCCGGCACCAAAGTGCCGTGGGCAGATGAGCTGAGCAACTCGCTGGAGGGCCGTGAAAGTGCGGTCGCCGACACGCTGGACGAAGTGTCGATGGACATCGGCACCTGGATGCAGGCCGGGGCGCAATCGGTGCTTGGGAAGTTGGAAGAGTGGGTGTTGAAGTAAACTGTGAAGCAAACCCTTGAAGTAAACATCACAAAGCTCTGCAGATCGCTGCAGGGCTTTTTTCTTGTCTTCAAAAGTTCCCAACATTGTGCTGGTAAAGTAGGGGGCAAAGGAGGCGGATGAAATGGCAAAAAAACTTACGCTCAAGCAGAAAAACTGGCTGTTGTCGCTGCATCTCTTGTTTATCGTCGCGTGGATGGGCGGCGCGATGTGCATGCTGGTGCTGGGAATCTACGGCTTGAATGTGGAAGCAGGCGAACGATTGGCTTTTACGTATGAGATCATGCATGTGGTGGATGAAGCGATGCTGAAATATTCGGCGCTGGGGACGCTGTTCACCGGCGTGCTCTTGTCGGTGAAAACGCATTGGGGCCTGACGAAGCATTATTGGATCATCGTCAAGGAAGTGGTGACGGCGGGGCTGATCATGCTTGGGATTTTCGGGCTTTCGAACTGGCTTGGCGAATCGGTGTTGATCGCGGGGGCAGAAAAAGCGGCGGCGCTGCAAAACGATGACTTCGTGCTGAACAGCAGGCGGCTGGTCGGCGGAGCGGCGATCAACATCATCTGGATGTTTGTGCTGATCGCCATCTCGTACTTTAAACCGTGGGGCAAGCGGAAAGAGCGGAAGAAGCAGGCGTAGGCTACTTGATCTGGTTCATCGACATGTTGACGCGGCAGTTGCCGAACTGCAGCAACTCGTCTAAGAAACGGACCACGTCGTCTTGCGAAGGGACGTTGATCTTCAGCCAGTAGCAGCCTTCGCCGCTGATCAGGTGCGCTTCGCTCACAAAGGTCTTGGTTTTCAGAAACGTGTGGAACGACTTGTGATTGGTGCAGGTCATGAACATGGTGATCAGCGCGGTGACGGAGTTGCCCAGTTTCGCCTCGTCGGTGGAGATGGTAAATCCTTTGATGATGCCGGCGTCTTCCATCTTGCGGATGCGGGCGGAGACGGCCTGGCCGGTCAAGTGCACGAGTTCGCCGATCTCTTTCCATTGCCGGCGGGAGTCTTCTTTTAAAAAGTGCAGAATCTGCAGATCCAGTTCATCGATCATTGGCTGGCACCATCCTTTTCATCGTGAAAGCGATTGGCGGCGAACGCTTACGCCGCAATATGGAATCGTTCTGTTTTTCCCGATATGCTTGAAGAAACGAAAACAGTATAGAGGGGAAGTTGTTTATGAACATTCAATTGATTCGCCACGCCACCTTGCTGATCACGGTGAACGGACGCAACATTTTGGTCGACCCGATGCTGGGCGAGGTCGGCAGCATGCCGCCGATTCCGAAGACGGCCAACCAGGTGCCGAATCCGACGGTGCAGTTGCCGGAGAGCTTTGATCTGCAGCAGTTGCAACAGTTGGACGCGGTGCTGATCACACATACGCACGCCGACCATTTTGACGAAGCGGCCGTTCAGCTTTTGCCAAAAGGGCTGCCGGTGTTTTGCCAAAGAGAAGATGTGCAGAAGCTGCAAGAGGCAGGGTTTACGGACGTTCGGCCGGTCGCTGAGTCTGTGGTTTGGGAAAACATTACCATGCACAGAACAAACGGGCAACATGGAACTGGTGAAATCGGCAAACTGATGGGCATCGTCTCCGGGTTTGTCCTGCAGACGGACGAGGAGCCATCGCTTTACATTGCCGGGGATACGATCTGGTGCTCCGATGTCGAGGAGGCGCTCGACGCGTATCGTCCGGACATCACCGTCCTGTTTGCAGGCGGCGCACAGTTCCTGCAAGGCGGCCCGATCACCATGACCAAGGAAGATGTCGAAAAGGTCTGCCTGCATGCCCCGTACACCCGCGTCCTGCCGGTGCATCTGGAAGCGATCAACCATTGCGGGCTGACGCGAGAGGAACTGCGCGGCTATCTCGCGGGAAAAGGGCTGGAATCGCAAGTTGTGATCCTGCAGGACGGCGAAACGGCGCTCTAACTTTGCCCAGTGGTACTCCCCTGACTTATCGTGTATAATGATGGGCAGTATGCTTGACGAATGAAGGAGTGCACTTGATGGACGCCAAGAAACGCCAGGAGAAGATCCGCAATTTCTCGATTATTGCACATATCGACCACGGGAAGTCCACGCTGGCTGACCGTATTTTGGAATATACCGGCGCGATTACCTCTCGCGAAATGCAAGACCAGTTGCTCGATAACATGGATATTGAGCGGGAGCGCGGGATCACGATCAAATTGCAATCGGTCCGCTTGAACTACAAGGCCAAAGACGGGGAAGAGTACATCCTGCACCTGATCGACACGCCGGGACACGTCGACTTCACTTATGAAGTATCGCGTTCCCTCGCGGCTTGCGAAGGCGCGCTGCTCGTCGTCGACGCGGCGCAGGGCATCGAAGCGCAGACGCTGGCGAACGTCTATCTGGCGCTGGACAACGATCTGGAGATCGTGCCGGTCGTCAACAAGATCGACTTGCCGTCCGCTGAGCCGGAGCGCGTGAAACAAGAGATCGAAGATGTGATCGGCCTCGACGCATCGGACGCGGTGCTGGCTTCTGCGAAGTCGGGCATCGGCATTCAGGACATCCTGGAGCAGATCGTGGAGAAAGTTCCGGCTCCGCAAGGCGACCCGAACGCTCCGCTGCAGGCGCTGATCTTCGACTCGCACTTTGACCCGTACAAAGGCGTTATCGTCCAGATTCGGATCATCAACGGCACCTTGAAAGCGGGCATGAAAGTCCGCATGATGGCGACTGGCGCAGAGTACGAAGTGGTGGAGTGCGGCATGCTGTCGCCGCGAGCAACTCCGGTTAACGCACTGATGGTCGGCGATGTCGGCTACTTCCACGCTTCGATCAAGAACGTGCGTGACACTCGTGTCGGCGACACGGTCACGCTGGTTGAAGATCCGGCGCAAGAAGCCTTGCCGGGCTATCGCGGGATCAACCCGATGGTGTTCTGCGGACTCTATCCGGTCGACACCGGTGATTACAACGACCTGCGCGACGCGCTGGAGAAGATGGAGCTGAACGACGCGGCGCTGAAATACGAGCCGGAAACGTCGACGGCGCTGGGCTTCGGCTTCCGCTGCGGATTCCTCGGCCTCCTGCACATGGAGGTTATCCAAGAGCGTTTGGAGCGCGAGTTCGACCTGACGCTGATCACGACCGCACCGTCCGTTGTCTACCACGTGTACACGACGAACGGCGAGAAGATCGAGATCGACAACCCGTCGAAAATGCCGGACGTGCAGCGCATCGAGCGCATCGAAGAGCCGTACGTGAAGGCATCGGTCATCGTACCGAAAGACTTTGTCGGCACCGTCATGGAGCTTTGCCAGGAGAAGCGCGGCAACTTCATCGACATGACTTACCTCGACGCGAACCGCGTCACGCTGGTCTACGAAGTGCCGCTGACCGAGATCGTCTATGATTTCTTCGACCGCTTGAAGTCGAGCACGAAAGGCTACGCGTCGTTCGACTACGAGCTGATCGGCTACCGCGCTTCGCAACTGGTCAAGATGGACGTGCTCCTGAACAACGAATCGATCGACGCCTTGTCGATCATCGTCCACAGAGACAAAGCATACGGCCGCGGCCGCTCCTTGTGCGAGAAGCTGAAAGAGCTGATCCCGCGCCAGATGTTCGAAGTGCCGATCCAAGCGGCGATCGGACAGAAGGTCATTGCCCGGGAAACGATCAAAGCGATTCGCAAGAACGTTCTCGCCAAATGTTACGGCGGTGACATCTCGCGGAAACGCAAGCTGCTCGACAAGCAAAAAGAAGGTAAAAAGCGCATGAAGCAAGTCGGTTCTGTCGAAGTGCCGCAGGAAGCGTTTATGGCGGTGCTGAAGATCGAGTAGGCTTTTGTCAGAAAATTTAAGACGTCCTTTGCGGGACGTCTTTTTTTCATGGTACAATAGCAGGAACCAATTGGGTTAGGAAAAGGGGTACACGGGATGGCTGAACGAGAAAAACGCGAAATGGACAAGCAACAGGTAGATGAGATGTTGCGTTACATAGAAGACTTGATGGCAGAAGAGAACTACGAAAAGGCACAGGACGTGCTGCACACGGCGATGCGTTCCGATCTGTTTGACATCCGCATCTACGAGCGCTATTCGTTTGTTCTGCGCATGATGGATCTGGACAAAGGCGCAGAAGTGTTCGAGAACTGCGTGATGAATCAAGGCGACCCGGAAGTGTTTTACAAAGCGGCGCACACGCTGATGGCCGACAAGCAGTTTGGCCCGGCGCTCAACCCGCTGTCCCGCGTCATCGAGCTGGTGCCGATGGCGGCGAACGCGGTGTTTGAGCTGGGCTACTGCCTGATGAAAGAGTTCCATCTGCAAGAGGCATTGGAAAACTTCAAGCACGCGCATGAGATGGCTCCGTCGCCGAACACGGCGTTTTACGTCGGCTATCTGAGCATGCTGCTCGGCGACCTCGACGCGACGAAAGGCGTTGTGCCGTTTATCGAGGAAGAATACCAAAAGGCAGCGCAGGAGCCGGTCACGCTGAACATTCTCAAAGGCATGATCGAGCGCTATGAAGCGTTCCCGCCGCGCGAGAACAATGTGCGCGACTGGCATTTCGTGCAGTACGGCACACCGCTCTTGCGCCTGTCCGATGAGGATCTGGAGAAGCCGACCGAGCTGAACGGCCGTTATGTGTTTATCAACTACGGCTTCCTGAACGTGGCGATCGTGCTGGAAACGTTCCGCCGCATGGTGCAGGAAGTGCCGGGCTTTACGAAATTCGACTACATCGTGCCGACTTCGATGACCGCAGCGCCGATCGCGTTTGCTCTGTCGGAGATGCTGGGCGTGCAACTCGCCAACCCGCAGGCGCTGGAATCGCCGATGAAAGGGCTGGTCGTGGCCTCCTGGACAAACGAAGTGGACATGATCGCGCCGCGCATCGCCAACAACCCCAACGTCACGCTGTTCTCGTTTGCCCTCGGCTTCACCCAGCAGGCCGCGCTCTGCCCGGAACTGGTCGGCTATCTCGACCAGGCGCACCGCATGCCGTGGGAAGAGACGATGCAAGTGACGGAGACGGGCGAACGCAAGCTGCGCCCGGCGATGACCGCGCCGCCGGAAGTGATTGGACATGCGATTCTCGACCGTCTGCAAGCGGTCAATCAGGAAGAGCTCGACCGCGTCATCGAGTACTACAAAGAGCGGGCCAGCCTGCTGAAGGTCGGCGATAACATCAACTCGCCGCGCCTCGGCTTCCAGATCGAATCGCCGGTACAGTCCCTGCGGATGTTTGTGTAAGGAGCAGATGAGGATGCGCGTTTCTTCTTTGTATGTACACATTCCGTTTTGCGCGTCGAAATGCTACTACTGCGATTTCAACTCCTATGTTTCGACGTCCGATGTGATGGACCGCTATCTCGACGGGCTGGACCGCGAGATGGAGCACGTCGCGGCCGACTATGAACATGACCCGCTGAAGACGGTATTTTTCGGCGGGGGGACGCCAACGATGTTTGACGCTCGGCAGACGGAGCGGATGATGAAGATGCTCCACCGCTATTTTCCGATGGATGATGGGGTGGAGATCTCCGTCGAAGCCAATCCGGGCACAGTCGATCTGGACAAGCTGCGCGTGCTGAAAGACCACGGGGCGAACCGGTTGAGCTTTGGTGTGCAGAGCTTTGAGAATGACCTTCTGGTCAAGCTCGGGAGGCTGCATGACCGCGATGCCGTTTATCAGTCGTGGGAGCTGGCGCGTCAGGCTGGATTCAACTCGATCAACCTCGACTTGATGTTTGGCTTGCCGGGCCAGACCTTGGAAGCGCTCGACCGCACACTGCGAGCGTTGATCGATCTGGGGCCGGAGCATGTGTCGTCGTATTCGCTCAAGGTCGAGGAAGGCACGCCGTTTTACACGTGGCACAACCGGGGGCAGCTGATCCTGCCGCCGGAAGAGGAAGAGACCCAGATGTACCAGATGGTGATCGACGGGTTCCACCGCGCAGGGTATGAGATGTATGAGATCTCCAACTTCGCCAAGCCGGGGCACCGTTCGCGCCACAATCAGGTCTACTGGCGCAACGAGCCGTACATGGCGGTGGGCTCCGGAGCGCACGGTTATGTTGGCGGCACGCGCTACATCAACCAGAAAAATGTGCCGGAGTACATCGAGACCACCGTGCAGGGCAACCGCCCCGTCGTCGAACAGGAGTCGATCACTGAGCGGATGCAGCAGGAGGACACGATGATCCTCGGCCTGCGCTTGATGGAAGGCGTGACGTTCGCCCGCTTCCGGGAGAAGCATGGCGTGGAGATGCAGGATGTGTTTGGGGAGATCATCTCCCGTTTTGAAAAATTCGGCCTGCTGCAGGTCGATCACACCGGCCTGCGCCTGACGCATCAGGGCATCTTTTTGGCGAACGAAGTGTTTGCGGCGTTTTTGGAATAGGCAGGGCTCGTTTGGTTTGGGAAGAGGGGAAACAGCATGGCAATCGGGAAGTTTCCGGAAAAATCGTGGTCGCACTCGCGCGATCAGTTTTTTCAGGAATGTCCGCGCAAGTATTACTACCACTACTACGGCTCGCACAACGGGTGGCGGGCCGATGCGCCGCAGGAAGCGCAGACGCTGTACCGGCTGAAAAATCTGCTCAACCTCTATCTCTACTTTGGCGAAACGCTGCATGGCGTCGCCGAGATGTACATCAATCATTGGGAACAAAAAGGCATCGGCTTCCTGCGCGACGACCTCTACCACCGCATCCGCAATCTGCTCAACCAGGCGTTTGTGGAATCGCGCGATGCTGCGCAGTGGTGGGAAGCGCCGAAGCGGCGGAAGATGTTTGCGGAGATGTACTACTCGGAGGACAAGCAGTTGCCGAAGCACACGGTCGGGGAGATCAAAAAGCGGATGGACATCTGCCTTGATCACTTTATGCAGTGTGAGAGCTTGCATGAGGTGATTCGCAACCCGGAGTACCGCCTGGTGGAGTCGGAGCGTCTGAACACCTTTTTTGTGCAGGGCCACAAAGTCTACGTCAAGCTCGATGCTCTGTACCGGCATGAAGCCGGGCAGTATGTGATCATCGACTGGAAGACGGGGCTGGAGGATGAGCGCATCGACGAGCAGTTGCAGCTCTATGCGTATTATCTGCACCATGAGCTGGGCGCGCCGCTGGAGAAGATCGAGATCCGCACCGAGTACTTGCTGTCGGGCAAGTGCCAAAAGGACACGGTCGAGGCGGCCGGGCTGGAAGCGATTGAGCAAAAGATCGTGGACAGCGCGGCGGAGATGGACTTGATGCTCGTCGACGCCTTGGCCAACCAGCCGCGGGCGGAGCAGGATTTCCGTCCGGCGGTGGAGGCGCGCATCTGCCGGTATTGCAACTATCGGCAGGTGTGCACGGTGCAGCACAAGTAATTTGGACAAAGAAAAAGCAGACAGGCTGTTTACGCGGCCTGTCTGCTTCTTTTTTTGCCGCGTCCGATCCACCATTTGAGCAGTGGCGGGACGGCAAACATGATGAAGAAAATGCGGAACAGTTGGTACGCCGTGACCATCGAGAGGTCGGCGTGCACAAGCGCTGCTGTGATGCCCATCTCGGCGATGCCGCCGGGGGCGGTAGAGAGGAAGCCGGTCGTCACGCCCATGCCGGTCAGCCCGGACAGCACGACGCCAAGCAGCAAGGAAAAGAGGACCAGCACAACCGACGAGAGGATGGTAAAAGTGGTCAGCCGCTTGATGTTGCCGAGGCTCTGCACTTTCATCTGCAGGCCGATATGTACGCCGATCAAGAGCTGGGCGACGGTGATCGCGCCGCTGGGCAACTGCGGGGCGGGCATCCCGATCAGGATGATGATGGCGGTGGCGATCAGCGGCCCGGTGAGGACGGCGGCAGGCAGTTTGATTTTTTTGCCCGCCCAGGCACCAAACAGGGCGATCAGCACATACAACGGATAGGCGTACCACGGAATGACGGGCAAGACTGGCAGCGTCTGGGTCAGCATGGCGTTCAGCGGTACATCCAGATCGTCAGACAGCCCGTGCACCGCGAGGAACGGCACGATAAAAATGACCCCAAGCAAGCGGATCATCTGCATGAACGTGACGACCGTCGCGTCCACGTCGTCGAGTTCTTCGGAGACGAGCACCATCTGGGTCAGCCCGCCCGGCACGTTGCCAAATACACCGCTGTACACGCCGATCCCGGCGCCTTTGGCGACCCAATAGCCGAGTGTACAGGAGAAAAAGACGGTCAATGCTGTTACGACAACCATTGAAGGCAGATGGTGCAGGATCTGCCAGCCTGTTTCCCGCGTGATTGAGGCGCCAAGCATGTAGCCAAGCACCAGCGAAGACAGATCGCGGAAAATGGCCGGCCAGTAAAGCGTTCGTTTCGTGGTCAGCTGCCAGGCCATCACGAAGGACAGCGGGCCGAGCATCCACGGCAAAGGAATTTGGATCAGCGTGAAAACCACGCCGCCGACCAGTGCGACCGCCAGCGTTTCGAAAAAGGAGACGGCCCGCGGCCGAGCAGAAGTTGTCAAACCTGGCACCTCCCCGGAGCTGAATTGTATCTTCTTACTGTACATGATCTCACAAAAAATTACACGGTCTCCGTTGACAACGGAAGCGCGTTTTTGCTACATTCATTATAGCAATTAGCACTCGGTCACTCTGAGTGCTAACAACAAAGGAGACTGGGCCATCATGTTGACGGACCGCCAGAAAATCATTTTACAAATCCTCGTAGATGATTACATTCTTACGGCTGAACCGGTTGGCTCCCGTACCATCTCCAAACGGCCGGATGTGTCGATTTCTCCTGCCACGATTCGCAATGAAATGGCAGACTTGGAGGAATTGGGGTACTTGGAACAGCCGCATACGTCAGCCGGGCGCATCCCTTCCCAAAAGGGCTACCGCTTTTATGTGGATCATCTGCTCAGACCTTCGGAGGAGCAGACCGCGTACAACCCAAACGATCTGCGCATGGAATTTTTGCAGAAGATCGATCAGATGGAACAAGTGGTGCAGCAGTCGGCCACGATCTTGTCGTCGCTGACCAACTATACGTCGATCGTGCTGGGCCCCAAGGTGATGACCGCCAAGCTGCGGCAGATCCAGCTGGTGCCTTTGCAGGACCGCAAGGCGGTCGCGATCATCGTCATGGATAACGGACATGTCGAGAACCGCATGGTCTCGATCCCCGACGGCATCGAAGTCGAATCGATCACCAACTACATCGGACTGCTCAACCGCAGACTGGTCGGCGTGCCGATGCCGGAGCTGAAAGCGCGCCTGCATACGGAGATCGCCCAGGAGCTGCAGCGCTACTCGCAGCAGTTTGAATCGGCGATGGCTTTGTTCGATCAGATGACCGAGGTGCAAGACACAGAGCAGTCCAAACTGTATCTGGGCGGCACCACGATGATCATGAACCAGCCGGAGTTTCGCACCGTGGAAAAATTAAAGCCGCTGCTCGACATGTTTGAGCAGACGCAAGACCTGGTCCGCCTCGTCGACCCGGCTTTGCACAAACCGGGGATACAGATCCGCATCGGTGCGGAAAATGACCACGAGACATTCCACAGCTGTTCCTTGATCACCGCGGCGTACACACTCGATGGCAAACCGGTCGGCACGATCGGAGTTGTCGGACCGACGCGGATGGACTACGCGCGCACGATTGTTGTGATGCAGGGGTTGGCGAACAATCTCTCCGCCTTGCTCACCCATCTGTATAAATAGAAGCCGCGTGTCCATACTTGATACGTGCCGTTTTGCTAATTGTTGCTGCAAATCAATAGGGAAGGCACAGCGCTTTCCCTTCTTTTAAATAAGGAGATGTCCCGATGAGTCAGACCCCTGGCAGTCCGAAAGCAAGCGAACAAGACGAGCGATACTCCGCACTCTATTCGAACACCACGGCTGTTCGGGCGATTGCATCGGCTGTCGAAGGCACGATCGGCCCCAAAGGGCTCGATACGATGCTCGTCGACACGCAAGGCAACGTGATCATCACCAACGATGGCGTGACCATCTTAAACAAGATGGAAGTCGTCCACCCTGCTGCGAAAATGCTGATCAACGTCGCGTCTGCTCAGCAGGAGGAGATCGGCGACGGAACGACCACGGCGACGCTGCTGGCTGCGGCGCTTTTGCAAGAAGGCGTTTCGCAGGTCGAGCGCGGCGTGCCGGTGACGAGGGTGATCGAAGGCATTCAGGACGGTGTCGCATACGCGCTGGAACGGATGCAGAGCCGGGCCCGCCCATTGGAAGAGCTGGACGGGGACGTGCTGTATCAGGTGGCGATGGTGGCAGGGCGCGAGCATCAGGATATCGCGCGGCTGGTCACCGAATCGGCCAGACTGATCGGGTATGACAAACTGCGCCGCAGTGAATTTCGCCTCGCCGACACGGTGATGGCGGCCGTCGGCGCGCAGTCGCAAGTGTTTCAAGGCGCGGTGATCGACAAGCAGCGCATGTCGCCGCAGATGCCCGACCGCGTGGAAGCGGCGAAGATCCTGATCGTCGACGATGAGCTGGAAGCGGAAGAGCTGGACAGCGAGGCGCTCGGCACCGAAGCCGGTTTTCTGCTCTACCGGCAATACAAAGAACAGTTCAAAGCCAACTTAGAGCGGCTGGTTACAGCGGGCGTTACCGCTGTGTTTACCGACCGGGGAGTTTCCCCTGTCGCCGAAGAAGTGCTGGGCGAAGCGGGCGTGATGATCGTGCAGCGCGTGGCCTCGAAAGACCTGCGCAAGATCGCGGAACATACAGGCGCACGACCGGTCAAGCGCACGGGAATCGCCAAAGGGACAGAGGAACTACATAAGTTTTTAGGCTTTGCAGAAGAGATCTATGAAGATGAACGCATGGAGAACATCCGCATCGTTGGCGGCGCCGGCAAACCCTTGGCCACGATCCTGATCGGCGCTTCGACCGAAGAGGTGGTCGGCGAGCGGCTGCGCATCGCCAAAGACGCCGCGTCATCTGTGCAAGCGGCTGTGTGCGGCGGCGTCGTGCCGGGCGGCGGTGCGCTGGAGCTGTGGGCGTCGCGCGAAGTCGAGAAACGGCGCGAGACGGTGCGCGGCATGACCGGATTTGGCGTGGAAGCGGTGGCGCGCGCCTTGCGCCGCCCGATGACGCAGATCGTGCTTAACGCCGGATTCAACCCGCTGGAAAAAGTGGAAGAGGCGAGCGTGGCGCAGATCGAGCAGGATACGGACGCGCTGGCGATCGACTGTGAAGACGGCTCGGTGGCCGACATGATGGCGGGCGGCGTCTACGACCCGACGCCGGTCAAACTGCATGCCTTGCAGGCGGCCAGCGAAGTGACGGTGGCGATCATGCGCATTCATACGATCATCCGCATGAAGGATGAAACGTTGCAAGAAGACTAAGCGCCGTGTTTACCACGTGAAGGAGGATGAAGATGGAGCAAGAGAACCAGAACCTGCAGGAAGAAGCGGTGGAAACCGAAACTTCCGAGACCGCACAAGCACAAGACAACGCAGCAGCACCCGATGAGCGCACCCGCGAAGAGCTGATCGCCGAAGTGGCGCGGCTGACAGCGGAAGCGGAAGACTACAAGACCCGCTACCTGCGTGCCCAGGCTGATTTTGACAACTTCCGCCGCAGAAGCCGTCAGGAAAAAGACGAGTTTGCCGCCTACGCCAACGTGAAGCTGATCGAGGAGCTGCTCCCCGTGCTCGACACGTTTGAGATGGCGATGAAATCGACCGCCGAGACCGACGTGAAAACGCTGCTCACCGGCATCGAGATGGTCTACCGCCAACTGACCGGCGCGCTGGAAAAAGAAGGCCTGACCGCGATTGAAGCGGTTGGTCAGCCGTTTGACCCGAACTTGCACGAAGGCATCATGCAGGTCGCGTCTGACGAGCATCCGGCGAACACCGTCGTCCAAGAGCTGCGCAAAGGCTACAAAGTCAAAGACAAAGTCGTGCGCCCGTCGATGGTGCAAGTCAGCCAATAACACTGCGCACCAATTCCTTTTCATATATGTCAACCCCAGCAATTCACACAAACAAACGAACTTAGCTCACAGGAGGTCTTTTGAACATGAGTAAAGTAATCGGTATTGACCTTGGCACCACCAACTCTTGCGTTGCAGTAATGGAAGGCGGCGAACCGGTCGTCATCCCGAACGCGGAAGGCAACCGCACCACCCCGTCCGTTCTCTCGATGAAAAACGGCGAGCGCATGGTCGGCGACGTAGCAAAACGCCAAGCGGTAACCAACCCGGACACCGTGATGTCGGTAAAGCGCCACATGGGTTCCGCGCACAAAGAAACGGTAGAAGGCAAAGAGTACACCCCGCAAGAAATCTCTGCGATGATCCTGCAAAAGCTGAAGTCTGATGCAGAAGCATACCTCGGCGAAAAAGTGACCCAAGCGGTGATCACCGTTCCGGCCTACTTCAACGATGCTCAGCGCCAAGCGACCAAAGACGCGGGCAAGATCGCCGGCCTCGATGTTCTGCGTATCGTCAACGAACCGACGGCAGCAGCGCTGGCATATGGTTTGGATAAAGAAGACGATCAGACGATCCTGATCTACGACCTTGGCGGCGGCACGTTCGACGTGTCGATCCTCGAACTGGGCGACGGCGTCTTCGAAGTAAAAGCCACTTCCGGTAACAACCGTCTGGGCGGCGACGACTTTGACCAAAAGATCATCGACTTCCTGGTTGACGGCTTCAAGAAGGAACACGGCATCGATCTCTCGAAAGACAAGATGGCGCTGCAACGCCTGAAAGACGCAGCGGAAAAAGCGAAGAAAGACCTGTCCGGCGTGGCGCAAACCACGATCTCCCTGCCGTTCATCACCGCAGACGCGACCGGTCCGAAGCACTTGGAAGTCAACCTGACCCGCGCGAAGTTCGACGAACTGACCGCTGACCTCGTCGAAGCGACGATGGTTCCGACCCGTCAGGCACTGAAAGACTCCGGCCTGTCTGCGAACCAGATCGACAAGGTTGTTCTCGTCGGCGGTTCCACCCGCATCCCGGCGGTTGTTGAAGCGGTGAAGAAGTTCATCGGCAAAGACCCGTCCAAAGGCGTCAACCCGGACGAAGTGGTTGCGATCGGCGCAGCGATCCAAGGCGGCGTTCTGACCGGTGAAGTCAAAGACGTTGTCCTGCTCGACGTCACCCCGCTGTCGCTCGGCATCGAAACCCAAGGCGGCATCGCGACCCGCATGATCGATCGCAACACCACGATCCCGACCTCCAAGTCGCAAGTGTACTCCACGGCGGCCGACAACCAGACCTCCGTTGAAATCCACGTGCTGCAAGGCGAGCGCGAATTCGCACGCGACAACAAGACGCTGGGCCGCTTCATCTTGGGCGACATCCCGCCGGCTCCGCGCGGCATCCCGCAGATCGAAGTCACCTTCGACATCGACGCAAACGGTATCGTTAACGTGTCCGCGAAAGACCTCGGCACCGGCAAGAGCCAGAAGATCACCATCACCTCGAACACCGGCCTGTCCGATGACGAGATCGACCGCATGGTGAAAGAAGCGGAAGCAAACGCCGACGAAGACAAGAAGCGCCGCGAAGAAGTGGACATCCGCAACAACGCCGACTCCCTCGTCTACCAGACCGAAAAGACGCTCAAAGATCTGGAAGGCAAAGTTGACCAGGCGGACATCGACAACGCCAACGCTGCGAAAGACAAAGTCAAATCGGCGCTGGAAGGCACCGACACCGAAGCGATCAAATCCGCTTCCGAAGAGCTGAGCAACATCGTGCAGCAGCTGTCTGTGAAACTGTATGAGCAGGCGGCACAAGCACAGCAGGCACAAGGCGGCGACCAGGGCGGCGCTAACCAGAACGACAACGTGGTAGACGCTGACTACGAAGTTGTTGACGAAGACAAGAAATGAGTGAGTGCTCGTGAGTAAACGAGATTTTTATGAAGTGTTGGGCGTCGGCAAAGAATCGACGCCCGATGAGATCAAAAAAGCATACCGCAAAGCGGCACGCCAGTACCATCCGGACGTCAACAAAGACGATCCGGGTGCTGCTGACAAGTTCAAAGAAGTGACCGAAGCGTACGAAGTCCTGTCTGACAGCGACAAGCGCGCGCGCTATGACCGTTTTGGGCATCAAGACCCGAATGGATTTGGCGGCGGCGGTGCAGACGGCTTCGGCGGCGGCGGCTTTGGCGATATTTTTGACATGTTCTTTGGCGGCGGAGGCGGGCGGCAGCGCAATGGCCCGCAACGCGGCCAAGACCTGCAGTTCCAGATGCAGATCGACTTCAAAGAAGCGGCGTTTGGCGCCGATAAAGAAGTCGAGATCCCGCGCTGGGAAGAGTGCGACACCTGTCACGGGTCGGGCGCGAAACCTGGCACCAACGTTTCGCAGTGCGGCACCTGCCACGGCTCCGGCCAGCAGGAGCAAGTGATCTCCACGCCGCTTGGCCGGATGGTCAACCGCGCCACCTGCCGCACCTGCGGCGGTTCGGGGAAAAAGATCGAGCAGCGCTGCGGCACCTGCCACGGCGAAGGAAAAGTCCGCAAACGCCGCAAGATCAAAATCAACATCCCGGCCGGCGTCGATTCGGGCAACCGCATCCGCGTCCCGGGCGCAGGCGAGATGGGGCAAAAAGGCGGCCCGCAAGGCGATCTGTTCATCGTTTTTGTCGTGCGCGACCATGATTTCTTCGAGCGCGACGGCGAAGATGTGCACTGCCAGGTGCCGCTGACCTTCGTGCAGGCGGCGCTCGGCGATGAGATCGAAGTGCCGACGATCGACGGCAAGGTGAAGATGAAGATTCCGCCGGGCACCCAGTCCGGCAAAGTGTTCCGCCTGCGCGGGCACGGGATTCCGTATCTCAACCGCAACAACATGCGCGGCGATCAGCATGTGCATGTGGTCGTGGTCACGCCGACCAACTTGACCGACAATCAAAAAGAGCTGCTCCGCGAACTCGCGTCCTCGATGGGCGAAGAGACGCATGAGCAGGAACGCTCGTTGTTCGAACGGTTGAAATCGGCCTTTTTAGGCGACTGATCTTTCCATCCACAGGAGAGGAGGATGCTCCGATTTTGGGGCATCCTATCACCTGTGGATTTTCACTTGAGGAGGAACTTTTTATGAAGTGGGCTGAAGTGCAAGTCTCCACCACGCAAGAGGTGATCGAAGCGGTTTCGGCGATCCTGGAGCGGTACGGCGCAACGGGTGCCGTCATCGAGGACAGCAGCGACTTGACCCGCACGTGGGAAGATCGCTATGGCGAAATCTACGGGCTGAACCCGGCCGATTTTCCGGAATCGGGCGTGCGTGTGAAGGCGTATGTCTCGCTGGAGACGTGGCAGGATGAAATGCTGGGCGAGATTCGGGCGGAAGTGAACGGCTTGGCGGAGCTGGGGCTCGACCCGTCGCCAGGCGTTGTGACGTTTCGGATCGCCGATGAGGAAGAATGGGCGGACGAGTGGAAAAAATACTACCACCCGGTGCGCGTAACGGAGCGGCTGACGATCAAGCCGACCTGGGAGGAGTACACGCCGGAGCGCGAAGATGAGATCATCATCGAGCTTGATCCTGGCATGGCGTTTGGCACCGGCACGCATCCGACGACCGCTTTGTGCATGCGCACGCTGGAGCGCGTCCTCAAGCCGGGCGACACGGTGGTTGATGTCGGGGCAGGGACAGGCATCCTGTCGATCGCCTGCGCGAAGCTGGGTGCCGAGCAAGTGCTGGCGCTCGACCTCGATCCGGTGGCGGTGCAGGTGGCCGGTGAAAACATCGAGCTGAACGGCGAAAGCGAGAAAGTCACCGTCCGCGCCAACGACTTGCTGAAAGGCGTCACCGAACAATACGACGTGGTGGTCGCAAACATTTTGGCGGAGATCATCCTGCTGATGATCCCAAGCGCTGCCGGCGTGATGAAAGAAAACGCCACGCTGATCACGTCTGGCATCATCAAAGAGAAGGCAGAACTGGTGCGCACTGCATTGAAGGAGCACGGCTTTGAAATCATAGATACCATCACCGAAGAAGACTGGGTTGCGCTCGTGGCCAAACTCGAGAGGAGCTGACGTACCGTGCAGCGCTATTTTGTGGAGCCGGAAGCGATTCAACAGGAGACGGTGACGATCACCGGCGACGACGTCAAACACATCACCCGCGTGCTGCGGATGGAGGCGGAGGATGAAGTGATCGTCTGTGACGGGGTCGGCCATGCCTACCGCGTGGAGCTGACAGAGCTCGGCAGCGAGCAAGTCGCCGGCCGGATCATCGAAAAACTGGACACCACCTCGGAAGCCCGCGTAAAAATTACCTTGGCGCAAGGCTTGCCAAAAGGTGATAAAATGGATTTGATTGTCCAAAAAGGAACGGAAGTCGGGGTCTCCCGCTTTCTTCCCGTGGAGATGTCGCGCTGCATCGTGCAGTACGACCAGAAAAAGGAACAAAAGCGCCGTGAGCGCTGGCAGAAGATCGCCAAAGAAGCGGCAGAGCAGGCACACCGCACGATGATACCGTCGGTCGGGATCGGGATGACGTTTAAGCAGCTGTTGAACAATCTCGATGGATTTGACCTGGTGATTGTGCCGTATGAAGGGGAAAAAGCGCGGGGCTTGCGCGACGTGCTGCAGGAGCATGGGCAGCCGGAGCACATCTGCGTGGTGATCGGCCCGGAAGGCGGGATCGCCGACGGGGAGATTGAAGCAGCATTGGCGGCAGGAGCGATTCCTGTGACGCTGGGCTCGCGCATCATGCGCACCGAAACGGCCGGCCTCGTCGCCGCAGCTTGTATCTGCTATCAATTTGGCGAGATGGGAGGGTAAGCCATGAGCACAGTAGCTTTTCATACACTGGGATGCAAAGTAAACTCGTACGACACAGAAGCGATCTGGCATCTGTTCCGCGAGAAAGGATATGCGCAAGTCGATTTTGATGATATGGCAGATGTTTATATCATCAACACTTGCACCGTTACGAACACGGGGGACAAGAAGTCGCGTCAGATGATTCGCCGCGCGATCCGCAAGAATCCGGAGGCGACCGTCGTGGTCACCGGCTGTTATGCACAGGTGGCTCCGGACGAAATTTTGGAGATTCCGGGCGTGGACCTCGTCATCGGGACGCAGGGCCGCGAACAGATCATTGAATATGTGGAGCAGGCGCAGTCGGAGAAGAACCCGTTTAAAGTGGTATCCTCCGTCCGCAAGCAGCGCCATTTTGAGGAGCTCGATGTGCCGTCGTTCCATGACCGCACCCGGGCATCGCTGAAGATTCAGGAAGGATGTAACAATTTCTGCACCTTCTGTATTATCCCGTATTCCCGTGGCTTCATTCGTTCCCGCGATCCGCAAAACGTGATCCGTCAGGCGAAGAAACTGGTCGAGGCAGGCTACTATGAGATCGTCCTGACCGGGATTCACACCGGCGGCTACGGCGACGATCTGGAGAACTACAACCTGGCCGACTTGCTGGTCGATCTGGAGCGCGAGGTGCCGGAGGTGCGCCGCATCCGCATTTCCTCGATCGAGGCGTCGGAGCTGGATGACAAGATGATCAGCGTGCTGACCGCTTCGAAAAAAGTGGTTCGTCACCTGCACATTCCGCTGCAGTCCGGCTCGAACCGCGTGCTGGATCGCATGAACCGCAAGTACACCGTCGAGCAGTTTGCCGAGCGGTTGCAAGCGGTGCGCGTGGCGTTGCCGGACTTGGCGATCACGTCTGACGTCATCGTTGGCTTCCCGGGCGAGACGGTGGAGGACTTCGAGAACACCTACCACTTCATCAAAGACCAGCATTTTGCCGACCTGCACGTATTCCCGTATTCGGCGCGCAACTTCACGCCGGCGGCGAAATACAAAGACCAGGTGCCGGAGCGCGAGAAAGAGGCGCGGGTGAACCGTTTGATTCAGCTCGCCAACTCGCTGCAGGTGCTGTACTCGGCGAAGTTCATCGGGCAGAACCTGGAAGTGATTCCGGAAGAGCGCGACGAAACGGGCAAGCTGATCGGCTACACCGACAACTACATCAAAGTCCAGTTCGACGGCGACGATGAGCTGCTCGGCGAGATCTGCACGATCCGCCTCGATGCGGCCGGCCCGGAATTATCCCAAGGCACGTTCGTCGAGCGCCTGACCTTCACGGAGAAAGACGATCCGGAAGTTCCGGCCTCCCCGTTTGCGGGCGCGCTGGAACTGGAGATGATCTGAAGGAATCAAAACAACCCCCAACGCGATGTTGGGGGTTGTTTTTGTCGGAGAAAACTCAATAGGACAGGGCGAACTTGGAAATGATATAATAACGGTCGAGTTTGCCAGAGGAGGAAAATCAATGAACGAGATCATTTCCCAAGCAAAAGCAGCGGTTGAAGCTGCGATTGGTTCTGTACATATTGAAGAAGGGTCGTACACGCCCGTTGCGGCGTCGGAAGCGACGATGATCATCGACCACACGCTGCTCAAGGCGGACGCAACGCCGGAAGCGATCGACAAGCTGTGTGAGGAAGCGCGCACGCACAACTTCTTTTCGGTCTGCGTCAACCCGGTCTTCGTCCCGCAGGCAGCAAAAAACCTTGCCGGAAGCAAGGTCAAAGTCTGCACCGTGATCGGCTTCCCGCTCGGTGCCAACACGACAGAGGTCAAAGCGTTTGAAGCGCATGACGCCGTGGAAAAAGGCGCTCATGAAGTCGACATGGTCATCTCCGTTGGTCTGCTTAAAGCGGGCGAACTGAAAGCGGTCTACGAAGACATCAAGGGAGTTGTCGACGCGGTAGGCGACCGCGCGTTGACCAAAGTGATCATCGAAACGTCCCTGCTCACCCCTCTGGAAAAAGCGATCGCCTCGCTGTTGACGGCTGCTGCCGGAGCTGATTTTGTCAAAACTTCGACCGGCTTCTCCACCGGCGGCGCGACCCCGGAAGACGTGTCGCTGATGCGAGCGGCAGTTGGCCCGAACGTTGGCGTCAAAGCTTCCGGCGGCGTGCGCTCGCTTGAAGATGCGGTCAAAGTGATGGAAGCGGGCGCGAACCGCCTCGGCTGCTCAGCCGGCGTGTCCATCGCGCAGGGTCAGACGGCAAAGTCCGACTATTAATCACGTTTCGTCACGTTTTTGCTGTCTTGTCGGGCATCATCCAGATCACCAGGTCGGCGTACCATTTCGTAAACGGCCACACGGCCAGCGACGAGATCACGTTGAACAGCAGGTGAACGGTCGCGACCTGCACGCCGATGTTGTCGGAGAACATCCGGCTCAAGTCGGCGAGCCCGGAGATGAACGGCAGGAACACCAGCACCCCCAGCACGTTTAAGATCACATGGGCGAGCGCCACGCGCTTGGCATTAAGCGGCTGGCCGATCGCGGCGAGCACCGAGGTGATGCAGGTGCCGATGTTGTTGCCGAGGATGATCGCTGTGGCGCCTTCCAGGCCGATCAGCCCTTGTCCGGCCAAAACGATGGTCAGCATCGTCGTCGCTGTCGAGGACGTGATGATCGCCGTCAGCACGCAGCCGGCGAGGACGCCAAGCAGCGGGTGGTGCGACGATTCGGCGAGGATGTCTTTGAACCACGGCATCTGGCTGAGCGGCTGCAAGGCGCGCTCGATCAGTTCCAGCGCCAGGAAGATCGCCGCAAAGCCCAGCACGGCAAGGCCAATGTACTTGTATTTGCCGCGCAGCACCAGCGACAGGATGACGCCAATGATCACCGACGGGATGATCAGCGCGTCGAGGTCGAAGGACAGCATCTGCGTGGTAAAGGTTGTCCCGATGTTGGTGCCGAGGATGACGCCAAGCGAATCGGCAAACGTCATCACGCCGGCGGAGACGAGGCCGATTGAGATGATGCTGACCCCGGCGCTGGAATGGATCAGCGCCGTCAGCGCGGTGCCGGTGATCAAGCCCCGCGTCGGGGTTTTGACGAAGCGGGAGATGATCTGCGGCAGCCGGTCGATCGCCATGCGCTCCATCCCGGTGCGCATGATCCACATCCCCGCCAAAAAGCCGGACATGCCGAGCACAAACAGCAAAATAGACTTCCAAATCATATGAATTCCCTCCAAGGCGCAGACGTTCTACATGATGCTTATGCAGACTCGTCCACAGACTTGTACGAACTTGGACGATTTAAAAGGAGATCTGTCACTATGGCCAGCGTTTATCTGAACAAAAAGCGCAAAAAGCGCTTAGAAGCAGGACACCCCTGGGTGTTCAAAGGCGAGATCGCCCGCATCGAAGGCGAGCCGAATCCGGGGGACATCGTCACCGTCCACGCCAACAACGGCATGTTTTTGGCGAAAGGGTACTTCAACCCGCGCTCGCAGATTCAAGTGCGCGTGATGACGTACAATCCGGAAGAGGAGATCAACGAGGCGTATTTTGTCCGCCGCATCCAGGAAGCGTACGACTATCGCCAGCGCATGCTTCACGACACGGGCGGCTGCCGTCTGGTCTACGGGGAAGCCGACTTTTTGCCGGGCTTGGTCGTCGATAAATTTGGCGACACGCTTGTCGTGCAAATCCTCTCGCTGGGCATGGAGGTCCGCAAGCAGGAGATCATCAGCGCCCTGCTGGCGGTCGTGAAGCCGAAAGCGATCTATGAGCGCAGCGATGTCGGGGTGCGCGAACTGGAAGGCCTGGAGCAGACGACAGGGCTGTTACACGGCGAGTTGGACGAGACGATCGTGATTCAGGAAAACGGCCTGAAGATGATCGTCGACGTGGTGGGCGGGCAGAAGACCGGCTACTTTTTCGACCAGCAGGAGAACCGCGCCGCGATCAAAGATTATGTGCAGACTGGCGTGGACGGCAAGCCCGGCGCATCGGTGCTGGAATGCTTCTCGCACACCGGGTCGTTTACGGTGCATGCGGCGGCGTTTGGCGCGAAGCAGATCACCTGCCTCGACATCTCCGAGCACGCGATCGACACGGCGATTCGCAACGTGGAGATCAACGGGATGGAGGACGACGCCGATTTTGAATTTGTTGTCGCCGATGCGTTTGAGCAGCTGCGCGAGTGGGAGAAGGAAGGCAGACAGTGGGACGCGGTCATCCTCGACCCGCCGGCGTTTGCCAAGTCCAAGCATGCGGTGGCCGGTGCGGTGCGCGGGTACAAGGAGATCAACCTGCGCGGGATGAAGCTGGTCAAAGAGCGCGGCTTTTTGATCACCGCTTCCTGCTCCTATCACATGCACCCGGAACTGTTCCTGGAAACGATCCAGGAAGCGGCGATCGATGCGAAAAAAATTCTGCGCCTCGTGGAATTCCGCACCGCCGGACGCGACCATCCGAAAATCCACGGCATGGATGAAAATAATTATTTGAAATTCGCCGTATTCGAAGTGCGAAGCCGAAAATAGTTTACTAAAACGTGGCGATGCACTATAATTGTAGGGCAACGAGCTTGCCCGTCAGTTGACATTGTTTTTGCGGCTATACTATAATGTTTTTTGACGGACTATTGTCTGCTCTCTTGTCTACCGGATGTTAGATCCGGTATGTAGTTGCTTGGCGGAGGGAGGGAAATCAAGGTGTCAGAAGTCAAGGTTCGTAAGAATGAATCTTTGGATAGCGCACTTCGTAGATTTAAGCGTGCGACCGCTAAGGACGGTATCCTCGCGGAAGTCAAGAAGCGCAAACATTACGAAAAGCCCAGCGTAGCCCGCAAGAAAAAATCCGAGGCTGCTCGCAAGAAGAAGAAATACTAAGGAGGCAGTTTTACCATGAGTCTAACCGAACGCCTTACCAATGAGATGAAACAAGCGATGAAGGATAAAGACAAAGTCCGCTTGTCGGTTATTCGCATGGTTCGGACGGCTATCAAGAACGCTGAGATCGATAGTAAGACGACGCTTTCAGACGATGATGTGATCGCCGTATTGAATCGCGAACTCAAACAACGTCGTGATTCCCTCCAAGCATTTGAATCTGCAGGCCGCCAGGATTTGATTGATGATGTTAACCAGGAGATTGCAGTCCTGATGGATTATCTTCCGGCGCAATTGTCCGAAGATGAGGTCCGTGCTATCGTCAAGGAAGTCATCGCGGAGACCGGCGCTGCTGGAAAGAAGGACATGGGTAAGCTCATGTCCGCGCTGATGCCCAAGGTGAAGGGGCGTGCCGATGGCAAGCTCGTGAACCAAGTGGTGCAAGCAGAACTCCAATAATGATTCGAACAAAAGCCATGTGCCCAATTGGGCATATGGCTTTTTGCTTTTTTCAGCAACTTTTTGCCATATGGTTCGTATAGAAAGGTGCACATTCTAAAAGGGAAGGAGGCGCAATAAAATGAAGCGGCTATTCCTGAGTCTCATCATCTGTTTGCTGACGCTGATGTCCTGGGCAGGACTATCCTCGCCTGCTGCACAGGCAGCGGAGGAAGGAAGCGTTTACGTCATACCGGTGGAAAATGAGATCGAGACCGGCCTGACCGCCTCGCTGCGCCGGGCATTCCAACTCGCGGAGGAAGAATCGGCACGGGCGATCGTGCTCGACATCGACACGCTGGGCGGCCGGGTCGACGCGGCGATGGAGATCGGGGAACTGATCCGCGGCTCGGACATTCCGGTGATCGCCTACGTGCAGAGCAAAGCGATCTCGGCCGGCTCCTACATCGCGCTGAACGCCCCGCAGCTGGCGATGGCGCCGGGAGCGACGATCGGCGCGGCCGAAGTCCGGCAAGGCGATGGCGAGCAGGCCGACCCGAAAGTGGTCGCGTTCTGGCGGGCGGAGATGATCGCCGCCGCCGAGCATACGGGGCGCGACACGAAGATCGTCTCCGGGATGGTCGACCGCAATGTCGAGATCCCGGGCGTGAAAGAGAAAGGCGAACTGATCTCGCTGTCGGCGGAGCAGGCGGTGCAGCACAAGCTGGCCGATGGAATTTTTCCTGACCTGAACGCAGCGCTGGCCCATTACGGGTACGAGGATGCACCGACGCACGTCTACCAGCCGACCTTGTCGGAGCGGATCGGACGTTTTGTCACCCAGCCGCTGGTGATCCCACTGTTGCTGGTGATCGGGCTGATGGGCTTGACGTGGGAGATCGTCGTGCCGGGCAAATTGTTCCCAGGCGTGATCGGCGCGGGCAGTCTGGCCTTGTATTTCTGGGGGCATATGGCGGCCGGATTTGCGGGCTGGGAGTCGGTGATCCTCTTTGTGGCCGGCGTGGTGCTGATGATCGCGGAGATCTTTGTCGCCGGATTTGGCATCGTCGGGGCGCTGGGTGTGATCGCGCTGGGCTCCGGGGTGGTGCTGGCGGCGCATGACACGTCCTACGGGCTGAAAGCGATGCTGTTTGCGATCATCCTGTCGGTGGTGCTGGGCGCGGTGCTCTTTAAATATTTTGGGCACCTCGGGATGTGGAAGAAGATCATCCTCACCGACCAGCAGGAAAAAGCGGACGGCTATGTGCCGGCGAAAAGCTACCGCCACATGATGTACCAGACCGGGCGCACGGTCACGCCGCTGCGGCCGTCCGGGACGGCGGTGTTCCACGGGCAGCGCTTTGACGTGGTCAGCGAAGGCAACTGGCTGCCGGTCGATACGGACGTCCAGATCGTGCTGATCGAAGGCACGCGCATCGTCGTGCGCCAAGTGGCCGGGGATGCGAACAAGGTGATCCCCGTCCAAGAAGACGAGGAGCAAGAGTAGAAGGAGGAGATTTTTGATGGATGCAACGCTTGTCGGGATGTTAGTCCTGATTGCGATCGGTGTCATCTTATTGGCTGTTATTTTTACATTTGTGCCTGTTATGCTGTATATTTCCGCGTGGGCGTCCGGCGTGCGCGTGTCGATCTTCACTTTGATCGGGATGCGTTTGCGTCGCGTGATTCCGTCGCGCATCGTCAACCCGCTGATCAAAGCGCATAAGGCGGGTCTGAACCTGACCACCAATCAGTTGGAAAGCCATTTTCTCGCCGGAGGGAACGTCGACCGCGTCGTCAATGCGCTGATCGCAGCGGAGCGCGCCGACATCAACCTGGCATTTGAACGGGCGGCGGCGATCGACCTCGCCGGGCGCGACGTGCTGGAAGCGGTGCAGATGTCGGTCAACCCGCGTGTCATCGAAACGCCGATCGTCGCAGCGGTCGCCAAAGACGGCATCGAAGTGAAAGTCCGCGCCCGCGTCACCGTGCGCGCCAACATTGAGCGACTCGTCGGCGGCGCCGGGGAAGAAACGATCCTCGCCCGCGTCGGCGAAGGCATCGTCACGACGATCGGTTCGGCCGAGTCGCACAAGCAAGTATTGGAGAACCCGGATAAGATCTCGCAGACCGTCTTGACCAAAGGGCTGGATGCAGGCACGGCATTTGAAATCCTCTCCATCGACATCGCCGACGTCGATGTCGGCAAAAACATCGGGGCGGAGCTGCAGACCGACCAGGCGGAAGCAGACAAGCGCATCGCCCAGGCGAAAGCGGAAGAGCGCCGTGCGATGGCGGTCGCCCGCGAGCAGGAGATGAAAGCGTACGTCGAAGAGATGCGCGCAAAAGTTGTGGAAGCCGAATCGGAAGTGCCGCGCGCGATGGCCGAAGCCCTGCGCACCGGCAAGCTCGGCGCGGTCGACTACCTGAACCTGCAGAACCTGATGGCCGACACGGAGATGCGCAGTTCCTTCTCCGGCCTGAACGGCGATGACAAATCAGGGGGCGGAGACCTCACCAAGAAGTAGGTGATACAGATGGAGTTTTTCCAATTTGGATGGGTCGTGATCGTTCTGGGCGGCGTCCTCTGGAACATCTTGAAACGGATCAAGCATGAAGCCGACCGCAGCGAATCCGCAAAGCCGAAGCCTAAGCCATGGCAGGATAGGCTGGAGGAATTGCTCAACGCAGTAACAGATCCGCAGCAAACGGCGGTTGCCGTTCCGGCGGAGTCGCCCCCGTCTGAGCACGTCTCTGCGCCCGCTCCTGCCCCGCGCATGAGCAGCGGCGCCAGAGGCCCGGCAGCGCCGTCTAAGCGCGCCGGGCAGCCTCCTGCGCCGTCTGCAGACACTGCGGGGCTCACGAGCCGCCAGAACCTCCGCAACGCCTTGATCTTGCGCGAGGTGCTCAGCGAGCCGCGTGCGAAACAACCATGGCGTCCGGGAGGGCGCAAATAAATCAGGAGAGACCTTCTTTTCTCAGGAAAAGGGGGTCTCTCCTTTTGTTTGTCTTCGTACTAGCAAGGGTGTTTCCAGCATATGTACATAGAAAAGGAGGGTGACCGCTGTGCGCACCAAGTGGCGTCAACGAGTACAAAAACTGGCCGCTGAAATGTTAGACGTGCCAAAAGACTCAGTCCTCGATCTGCCCCGCATCACCCTCATCGGTGGACTGCAACTGTATGTGGAGAATTATCGCGGTGTCAAAGAGTTTCGAGATGACTTGCTTCGCCTGGCGTTGTCCCAAGGCGAACTGTACGTGCATGGCAAGGAATTGACGATCAAAGCGATCTTTCCTGCCGAAGTAGTGATCGAAGGAAACATCTCTGGCATCCAATACAAAGAATAAGCCGTAACAGGAGGAACGCTCATGGTAGGAAGGTGGCTGCTTGATTTTTGGCGGGGCTACGTCGTCGTGACCTTGCGTGGCGAACGCATCCCGGAACTGCTCAATCGGGCGACAGAACAGGGCATTCTGTTTTGGGAGATCAAACAGGTGCGGGAACACGTCTACCGCTTGCGCATGCACCGGGAGGATGTCAGGGCGCTGCGCGGACTGCTCAGCAAGACGCGCACGCGCATTCATTTTGAACGCAAACTGGGGGTGCCTTTTCTGGCTTGGCGGGCGTGGCGGCGAAAATTTTTCGTCGCAGGCGCCCTGACCTTCCTCGCCGCGCTCTACACGCTGACCGCGTTCGTCTGGGAGGTGCAGGTGACCGGCGATCTGAAAGAGGTGCAGGAAGAGCGCATTTTGCAGGCGGCGTCGGAGATCGGGATTCACCCGGGCGTGATGATCGGCAAACTGCCCGACACCGACATTTTGCAGAATCAAATGTTGGACAAAGTCCCCGAGCTCGTCTGGACGGGGATCCAGATTCAAGGCACAAAAATCACGATCCAAGTCGTGGAAAAGATCCCCGGCGTGCAACCGCCGTCGACAGTGCCGCAAAACATCGTCGCCACCAAACAAGGGGTGGTCAAGCAGATTCAGGCCCATCGTGGCGTGGCGGCCGTCAAGCGCGAGACGTTCGTCAAACCGGGCCAGGTGCTGATCTCCGGCGCCTTGATCGACGGCAAGACCAACGTGCATGCCACCGGCGTCGTCAAAGCGGCCGTCTGGTACACGTCCAAGCTCACCGTACCGCTGAACACGACCCGCAAAGCGTTTACCGGAGAAGCGGTGAAAAAGCATTTCCTGACCTTCTGGGGCCATCCGGTGCAGATCTGGGGCTATGGCAAGGTCCCGTATGAGCAGACGGAGGAGATCTCCGAGGACAAGGCGCTGAAAATCGGTGACTTTGTCTTCCCGATTCAGCTCCGCCATTCGACCTATCATGAGGTCAGCGAAGAAAAAGTGACCTTAACTCAGGAGCAGGCTGAAAAAGAAGCGCTTCGGCTGGCAAGAATGGATCTTCAGGGCAAAATTGGAGAGGACGGGAAGTTCACCACACAAAAAGTTTTGCGGAGCACCATAAAAGATGGTAATTTAGAGGTAGAAGTCTTTAGCGAAGTACTGGAAAACATCGGCAAACCGCAAGGATACACGCCGGCACCTCCGCCGGCCGAACCGACAAAATAGAAGCTCTCATCAAAGGAGTGGAATCCTGGATTGGACAACCAACCGATCGTAAAAAAGCTGGCTTTGCAAGATAACCATGAGGCGACGCAACTGTTTGGCCCTCATGATGCCCATCTCAAGCAAATCGAAGGCGCGTTTGCCACCAAGATTCATGTGCGCGGCGTCGAGATCACGATGACCGGGGAGAAGGAAGAGATCGAAGTGCTGGAGAGCCTGTTCTCCGTCCTGCTCAAGCTGATCCGCAAGGGTCAAGTGATCAAAGAGCGCGACGTGGCTTATGCGATCAAGCTGGCGGGAACGGGTTCTGCCGAACAGCTCCTCGAGCTGTACAACGAAGAGATCGCCGTCACCTACAAAGGCAAATCGATCCGCATCAAAACGCTTGGCCAGCGCGACTACATCCACTCGATCAAGAAGCGCGACATCGTCTTTGGCATCGGGCCGGCCGGCACGGGGAAAACGTACCTCGCTGTCGTCATGGCGGTCACCGCGCTGAAGAAAGGCGAAGTGAAAAAGCTCGTCCTGACCCGTCCGGCGGTGGAAGCGGGCGAGAACCTCGGCTTCCTGCCGGGCGACTTGCAGGAGAAGGTCGATCCGTATCTCCGTCCGCTCTACGATGCATTGTACGACGTGCTGGGGCCGGAGAACACCGCCAAATACATGGAGCGCGGGATTATCGAAGTCGCGCCGCTCGCGTATATGCGGGGGCGGACGCTGGAGGATTCCTTCGTGATCATGGACGAAGCGCAGAACACCACGCCGGAGCAGATGAAAATGTTCTTGACGCGGCTTGGTTTTGGGTCGAAAATGGTCGTCACAGGGGACGTGACCCAAATCGACCTGCCGCGGGGCAAACTGTCCGGTTTGAACGAAGCAGTTCGCATCTTGAAAAAAGTCGAGGACATTTCGTTCATCTTCTTGACCGAGCAGGACGTTGTGCGCCATCACCTGGTGCAGAAGATCATCGCGGCTTACGACGTCGAGCAAGGTTGAGCGTTTGACCCGGCAAGGAAAAGGTAAGGAGAAGAAGCCATGATGAGGAGCAATCTGCTGAGGCATATTCGACAGATCACACTTAGTCCGGAAACCAAAAAAAGCCGCTCCTTGCGGGTGACGATCTATGTCGTTCTCTCGGTGCTCCTTTATTTTCTTTTTATCGGCAACGTGCTGCCGGAACGTTACGACTACCATGTCGGCTCGATTGCTGAAAAGCAGATCAAGGCGCCGACCGACGCCGTCGACAAGCGGGCGACCGAACTGGCCCGCGAAGAGGCGGCGGGCAAGATCACCCGTCAGTACAACCGGGACACCGCCGTGGAGCAGCGGGCGGTTGAGAACCTGAACAAATTTTTCGAAACGGTGGAGCGGGTGCAGGATGATCCCGCTTTTACCGAAGCGGACAAGCTGGAAGCGATCCGCAAAGCCAACCTGCAGGCGATGGTCAAGGAAGAGCAGTTGAAGAGCTTCCTAGCCGTCCCTGTTGACAGCTTGCCGGGCATGAACAAAGAAGCGGTGCGCATCGCGGAAAACATCTACTCTGAGGAGATCTATGAAGAGACGATGCCGGTGATCGACACCAAGCTCGATGCTCAGCTCGGCTATTCGGAACTCGGCCGGGATCAGCGGATGGTCGTCCGCGAGCTGGTCAAGACGGTGATCCGTCCAAACATGATCTACGACAAGGACGAGACGGAGAACAAGCGTCAGGAAGCGATGCAAAACGTTTCGCCGACGATGATCTACATGGGTGAGATCATCGTCAAAGAAGGGGAGCGCATTGACGAAGCGACGTACTCCAAACTGAAAGACCTCAAGCTGACCGATGAAGAGCCGAACTACCTGATGTATTTCGGGTTTGCCGGATTTATCGTGCTGTCGGTGCTGGTGCTCGCCTTCTATCTGGAGATGACCGGATCGAAAGTCGGCAAAAACAACCTGCTCCTGCTCTGCCTCGCGATCATCATCGTGCTGACCGCAGCCGGGATGAAGGTGCTGTCGCTCGGCGAGTCGCTCGGCTTTGCCACGATCGGCTATCTGACGCCGGTGGCGATGGGCACGATGCTGGTGACGATCTTGTTCGACACGCAGCTGGGCATTCTGCTCGCCTTCCTGTTTGCGATGTTCACCGGCGTGGCGTTCGATTCGAAGTTTCAGTTTGTGTTTGTGTCGTTTATCGCGGGGCTGGTCGGCACGTTTGCCGTATCCCGCGTCAAGCACCGCATGGTGATCATGCGCGCCGGGTTTATCATCGCCGGGATCAACCTGATCACGATCACGGTGATGCAGGCCTTGGGCTCGTCAGGCACGGAAGTGAGCCAATACTTGCAATCTCTGCTCTTTGGCATCATCTCCGGCGTCTTTACGGCGGTGGTTACGATCGGCGTGCTGCCGTTCCTGGAAAGCTCGTTTGGCATCCTGACGCCGATCTCGCTGCTCGAACTGTCCAACCCCAACCATCCGCTGCTCAAGAAGCTGCTGATGGAAGCGCCGGGCACCTACCACCACTCGCTGATCGTCGGCAACCTCGCCGAAGCGGCGGCCGAAGTGGTGGGAGCCGACCCGCTGCTCTGCCGGGTCGGGGCGTATTATCATGACGTGGGCAAGATGAAGCGTCCGTTGTTCTTCATCGAGAACCAGTTGTCCAAAGACAATCCGCATGACAAAGTCGCGCCAAGCTTGTCGCATCTGATCATCACCTCGCATGTGCGCGACGGGCTGGAGATGCAGGAGGAACACCGCCTGCCCAAGCCAATCCGCGACATCTGCGAGCAGCACCACGGCACGACGATCCTCTGGTACTTCTACAACAAAGCGCTGGAGCAGGACAAAAGCGGGTCGGTCAACGTTGACGACTTCCGCTATGACGGGCCGAAGCCGCAGTTCAAAGAAGCGGCGATCGTCATGCTCTGCGACGCGGTCGAAGCGGCCGTGCGCTCGATGAACCGCCCGACGCCCAACCGCATCGAGTCGGTGATTCACAAGATTTTCAAAGACCGCTTGAACGACGGGCAGCTCGACGAGTGTGACCTGACGCTGAAAGATCTCGACAAGATCGCCGATGCCTTTTTGCGCACGCTCAACGGCATCTATCACGCGCGGATTGAATATCCGGAACTGCCAAAGACAAACTAAACCCGTCAAGCCTATCTCTCAAGTCGCATGTTGAAGGAGTCACAGCTATGGAACCTGTCAATATCACAGTAGAAATCCTCGACGAGTACGGAGAACAGTTCGAATTTGCCGTCACCGAAGTCCTGAACAAAGCGATCGAGCATGCAGCGCGCCACGAAAACATCTCAACCGGCGAAGTGGTGATCTCGCTGGTCGACGACGAAGCGATTCATGAGCTCAACCGCACCTATCGCGGCAAAGACGCGCCGACCGACGTCTTGTCGTTTGCGATGATGGAGGAAGGCGCCGGCGAGCCGGAGATCTTCTTCGACCCGGAGGATGCAGCGGAGCTGGAGACGGAAGATATGCTCGGTGACATCATCATCTCCGTGCCGACCGCCAAGCGTCAGGCGGAGGAGTACGGGCACAGCTTGGAGCGCGAACTGGCGTTTCTGGCCGTGCATGGTTTCCTGCACTTGGTTGGCTACGACCACGGCACGGAAGAAGAGGAGAAAGAGATGTTCTCGCGTCAGGACACCATCATGGAGGCTGCGGGAATCACGCGGGGGTGAAGCCCGGGATGTTTAAAGGCAACAAGCTCCTCATGAGCTTTTCATACGCGATTGAAGGCATGACGCATGCCTTGACCACCCAGCGCAACATGCGGATTCATTTTGTGGTTGCGCTGGGTGCTATGATTTTGAGTCTGGTGCTTGATCTCAGCAAACTGGAGATCGTGCTGGTATTCTTTTCGATCATCGCGGTCGTAGCCGCCGAGTTGTTCAACACGGCGATCGAGGCGGTTGTCGACCTTGCGACCAGCGACTATCATCCGCTCGCCAAAATTGCCAAAGATGTGGCGGCAGCAGCCGTCCTGCTGACGGCAGTGCACGCGGTGATAGTCGGTTTTTTTGTCTTCTTTGACAAATTATTCCCGCTCAAGCTGCGCGACTTGGATGACACGGGGGAGATGGCGGTGTACGTCGCCTTCATTCCGCTGGGCATGCTGGTGCTGCTCTTGATCTCATGGCGGGCCTACACACGATCTAAAAAACAGGGGTGAGCCGAGATGGAACACTTGGAACTGGTAAAATTGGCGAAAGGCGCGCGGGAAAAAGCGTACGTCCCGTACTCCAAATTCCCGGTTGGAGCGGCGCTTTTGCTCGAAGACGGGGAGATCGTCACCGGATGCAACATCGAAAACGCGGCCTTCCCGCTCTGCTGCTGTGCCGAGCGAACTGCGATCTTTAAAGCGGTGTCAGAAGGGAAAGCTAAGATACAAAAGATTGCTGTGGTTGCAGATACGGACGGCCCGGTATCGCCATGCGGCTCATGCCGTCAAGTGATGGCCGAGTTTTGCACAGCCGACACGCCGGTCATCCTGTCGAACTTAAAAGATTCGCTGCGGGAAACGTCGGTCGGCGAACTGCTGCCATTTGCATTCCAAAAGGAGGATTTTGTGGAGTGACCAGTCAAGAGACCAAGCAAAAAACACGCTCCGGCTTTATTGCCATCGTCGGACGTCCGAATGTAGGGAAATCCACGCTGATGAACTACATGGTGGGCCAGAAGGTGGCGATTACCGCCGACAAGCCGCAAACGACACGCAACCGGATTCACGGGGTCGTCACGCATGAAAACAGCCAGATCATTTTCATGGACACCCCCGGCATACATAAACCGAAACACCGCTTGGGCGAGCACATGGTCAAGATCGCGGTGCAGACACTGCGCGAAGTGGAAGCGGTGCTGTTCTTAGTGGATGCCACGATGCCCAAAGGCGCAGGCGATGAATACATTATCGAGATCTTGAAAGATGTCAAAAAAGACACGCCGATCTATCTGGTGATCAACAAGATCGACCTGATTGAAGACAAGCAGAAGTTGCTTGAAATCATCACTTCCTACAAAGACGCGTTCCCGTTTACGGAGATCATCCCGATCTCGGCGGTGAAAGGCGACAACGTGGTGCGGATGCGCGACTTGATCCTCGACCTGCTGCCGGAAGGGCCGTTTTACTATCCGCCCGATCAGCTGACCGACCATCCGGAGCGCTTTATCGTCGCAGAGCTGATCCGCGAGAAAGTCCTGCACCTGACGCGCGAGGAAGTGCCGCACTCTGTGGCGGTGGAAGTCGAGCAGATGCAGTTGAAAGAAGACCGCAACATGCTGTACATCCATGCGGCGATCTACACGGAACGGGATTCGCAAAAGGCGATCATCATCGGCAAGCAAGGCTCCGTGCTGAAAAAAGTCGGGCAGATGGCCCGTCTGGACATTGAAAAACTGATGGGTTCGAAAGTGTACTTGGAGCTGTGGGTAAAAGTGAAAGCAGACTGGCGCAACCGCGAACACATGCTGCGCAACTTCGGATTTACAGAGGAGTAAGAGGTCATTCACACAATCATTTCTGACAGCATTTCCATAGTATAGGGTAAAGGTCGATTGCGAACTATAGAGTTACGATGTTTGGCAGAACCTCACTCTTGGAAGAAAGGATGAGCTGCATGAGAGATTTTTCGTGGCGATATTTCGAGAGTACAGGTGAGATTGATGCCTATCTTCTCTATAAAGCATGTCAGAACTTGAACCAGGACTGTGGTTGCGAAACAACCAATCAGAGCTTCGAACCGGAGATGGAGGCACGCACGGAATAGCGCTTGCTTGACCGAACGAAAGAGGCTGTCCGATGAAAAAAGTGGAAGCGATTGTGCTGCGCACAGTCGATTACGGGGAGAGCAACAAGATTCTGACACTGCTGTCCGATACGCAGGGGAAAATCGGGGCGATGGCGCGCGGGGCGAAGAAACCGCAGAGCCAGCTGAGCTCGGTTTCCCAACCGTTCGCATACGGCACGTATATGATTGCGATCGGTGAAGGACGCGGGATGGGCACCATTATACAAGCGGAGCTGAATGAGTCGTTTCGGGCGATTCGGGAGGATTTGTTCAAAGCAGCATATGCCTCCTACGTGGTAGAGCTGGCAGACCGCTTTGTGGAGGAGCGCGAACCCTCGCAAGGCGTATTTCTGTTAGTGCTGACCTTGCTATCTCATTTGGAGGACGGCAAGGACCCGGAGATCGTCGTGCGGCTTTGTGAGATGAAAATGCTGGATCTGGCCGGGATTCGACCGGAACTGTATCATTGTGCGCATTGTTTTCAGCCGGTGGAGCAAGCGCTGCGCTTCTCGATCATGCATGGCGGTCCGCTGTGCGGGAACTGCCATTCGTCAGACGAGCGGGCGATCTGGATCAAGCCGGTGACGTTGAAACTGCTCCGCACGTTTCAAGCGATGGATGTGCGGCGTTTAGGCGAAGTGAACGTAGGCGACGATGTGCGGCGGCAGCTCGGCAAGGTGCTGAAGCATTACATCGACGAGTACAGCGGTGTGACGTTCAAGTCTCGTGCGTTTTTGGAACAACTCCATAAATATGATCTTTAGTCGAAGCCGATGTGGAGGAGTGATCAGAATGACAGACCCGATGCTGGAGAAAGTGGACATTTTGCGCAAACGGTTTCAGATTTCCTACCGCGAGGCGTACGACCTGCTGGAGCAAAACGAAGGCAATGTCGTGCGGGCATGCATCGATCTGGAAAACCGCACGGCCGACACCGGCGTGGTTGGGCAGGTCGAAGAACGGATGCAGGTGATGGGCAAAGACCTGCTCCACAAGGTGCAGGACGCCGTCCGCACTGGACAAGCGTCGAGCATCCGCGTGATCCGCGACGGACAAACGGTGCTGACCATCCCGGCGGCGGTCGGCGTGGTCGGCGCGATGATCTTCCCGTATCTGACGGTGGCCGGTGCGGCTGCCGCAGTGGCGGCGCGCTATGAGATCGTCATCGACAAGCGGAAGAAGCAAGATGCCGACACGGGGCACCGTCCGGGCGTTGTGAATGTACATCATGAGTCGAGCGATTCGATTCCGGTCACGCCGTCGCTTTCCTCCGGGAAGATGGCGAGTCTGGAGCGCGTCGAGGCATAATCTTATCGGACATCAGCAAATCAGCAAAGGCAGTTGCCGCAGATCGAGTGCGGCGGCTGCCTTTTTTTTGTGCGTGTGTGGGTGTACCTTTCAGCAAACGGCCGATTTTCATATGAAAGTAGTACAACCAGAAAAAGGTGGTGAATTTGTGTGGGAAAAAGAAAGCTGCGACTCCGGCAGCCACTGACCCGGCATGATTTTGAAAATCTGTTTGATGTGATGCGGGATCAGAACAAGCATCTTGACCTGTGTGCCACCATCTCGGAGCTGTTAGAAAAGCACGCTCACGCCAAAAAGGGAGCAGATCGAGCGGAAGTTGTGGAAGAGATTCTGGAAGAGATCGTCGAAGAGTTGGCCGATGAATGGGAGGATTCGTACGAGGTGCAGGAAGAGGAGGAACCGGAGCAGCAGCAGTCTGGCATGGACATGCAGACCGGCCAGACTCCGTCCGGCCGCCGTCGGATGAAGTTCCAGCCCCGGCCCGGCCAAGAGTGCGGCTGCAGCGGTAACAACTGCCGTTGTGGACAGCAACAACCGTGCTCATCAACCTGCAACTGCGGAAGCAAGAACTGCAGATGCGGTCAGCAGAAGCCAAGTCATCAAACTTGCAGCTGCGGGAGCGGCAACTATGAATGCAAGTGTACCGAATCTCAATCCCACAACCAACGCGGCCATCTCGGCATGCAAGCACATTGCGGACCATTCCAAGCGCATCAACCATCTTTCTGCCAGGGTCACAACTTCGGCCATCCCTGCGAGCCGTTTTTGTTCCGTCCCAATCATCTGCTGGCCTCGCATCACTGCTGCATTCCGACCCACGTGCCGCATTATCATTGCGACCATCGCATCCAGCTGCGGCTGGGCGGTCTGACCGGCAACCTGAACTTCCACTTGTTCCGCGCCAAAGGCCGCCGCGTGAAGATCGAAGCTGACACCGGCTTCGCAACCGGAACGATCTGCGGCGTCGGCACCGACTACGTCGATCTGCTTCAAGAAGATAAAACGTTGGTCACCCTGCTCCACGAACACATCAAAAAAATCGAATGGCAGAACTGTGAAGAGGATGAAGACTAACAAAAAAGGCGAGGCACTCCGCGTGCCTCGCCTTTTTTTAGTTAGTGCAGCAGCTTTAGATAACAGATCTCCTGCAACTTCACCTGTTCCAGCACCTGCTCACCGGTCCGCACCTGAATCCGGCCTGCTTCCGACTCGCAGAGCACCCCTTTGACTTCATCCCCTGCTGTCACCACAACCACCTTGTTGCCAACATGATGCAACAGCTGCAAGTACAGCGGAATGCCAAGAAACAAGTTGATCAGCTCTGGGCTGCACGAGACCACCCTCCCGAAATTCAGCACCAGATTGCGCCGCAGCTCGGGGTCAGCATCGGCGAGCTCTGCACCATGATGTCCGCCGCCGCTCATGCCATGCGCTGCTTCCTGTTCGGCAGACGTTTCCCGAGTCAATTTTGCCAGGCGCGGGAAGGGGACAAACACGCTCTGCCCGACCTGGTTCAGCCGGATAAAGTCCCGCCCGACATCTTGCAAGAGACCAAGCAGATGGTGTGGCTCTTCTTGGCATTCCACGTCGACCCGCACCAGCCTCCCGCGCAGTTCCCGCAAGCGCAGCATCAGCCGGTAGAAAAAGTTCGGATCGCGCCGAATGCTCAGCGTCCGCAGCAGCTCATTGGCCGTTTCGATGCACATCCGCAACTGATCGGCTGCTTCCGCCGGCAGAGGGGAAGTCGGCGACGAATAGCGCGGTTCCTCATGATTTGGACTCATCATCACAACTCCCCCCTTCCAGCGGAGCCAAAAACGGCAGTTTGTCGCCGAGCACCCGCATGATGCCCCACATCCCCAGCTCAATGTCCCAGCGGATGTTGCCGGAACGGTACAGATAGTCGCCCGGAATCGCCAGCATCCCGCCCGCTCCAAAGGTCAGGTAGAAGCTGTCGGCCGTCCCGACGGTGTTTTGACCCTTCACCGGCACGATCGTGGAGTGGAGATCCTGCGGGCTGCGCAGCCACGTATGCCCGTGAATGTGGAAGGCATGCCCGCGCGCCCGGTCGGCCGGGAAGACGAACCTCACGGTCACCGGATCGCCAGCATAGGCATAGAAGACAGGTGTTGCCGGATCGCCATGCACCTGCGAGGAGAAGACGGCGGCGGGATCGAATGTCCGGCGCAGTCGGTGAATGATCCGCTCCGAGCGGTAGTTGAAGCCGCGCGAACCTTGATCTTCAAAGTCCTCCAGCCCTTCGAGTCCCTCTTCGACCAGGATCGGCTCCGGATCGAGAATCAGCCGATCTGCTTTGTCGAGCAGCCGCACTCCGTCATGCATCAAAAGCACGAACTCGCGCATCTCGCCCAGCAGCGGGTGAGCGATGATCGCCTGGCTCCCGGCGTCCGCCTCCTGCCGCGTGGCCGGGTCGAGCACCCGAGAGCCTTTTGCTTCGGTGATCAGAACGCCAAACGCCCCGTGGTGGCGGTGGTTGCGCACATCGGCCATGTCCCAGAGGTTGCACGAGCCGATATTGCGATCGAGATACCAGCGGTAGGTGATGCGCTCGCCGGGGCCGATCGTCTGATCCGGGTTAAATCCAACCGTCGCGCCGTCCGACCCGCGCACATCGTAATCAACGAGCTGCGCATGCAGCGAAATGCGGCGCGAAGGCGGGAAAAACGCGTCGACCGGCACCTGCGGATAACCATGAATTCCGTGGTGGTGGAACTCGCCGCTCAACTGGTTGTGCAACGTCACTTCCACCACTTCGCCGACATTCCCGCGCAGAATCAGCGGTTCCGGATTGAGCAGCCCGGCGTGAATCGCCTCCACATCCTTGGCCAGTGTAAAAATCAGGCCATGCGGATCGTGATCGCCCGCCGCGTTGTAGATCAGATCGGCATTGATCGCCGCCACTTCATAACGTCTGACCGGCGCACCGGGCGGCCCCGGCTGGCCCGGATGCGCCGCTTTTGGCGGTCGGGCTCCCGTTGGCCTTGGCAGCGGATGCGTCCGCACCGGCGGAGCAGGGCGGTCGGGCAGCGGCAGCAAGTGCGGAACCCGTTCTTGGAACGAGCGCATGATTCCCCAGTTGCCAAGCCACAGATCGTCGACCGACCCGAAATGATACAGCATGTCAAAATCTCCGTGGCCTTCGATTGCAAATTCAAACGTAAACGACTCGGAGATGCCGATATGCTGCTGCTGGACGATCTCCGAATCCAAATCGCGCCGTTCGCGATGCCAGCGCTGGCGGTGCAGGTTAAAGCTGTGCGACTCCTCATGTGCGCCTTGCAACAGACGGATGCGGACCGGGTCACCATTGTACGTCTCCAAAAGCGGTGTCACCGGGTCTCCGTGCAGATAAGAAGAAAACACATACGCCGGGTCGCAGTCCGGCTGAGCCAAACGGAACTGCAGCGGCTCATTGCGGTAGTTGATGCCCATCACGCCAGGGTCTTCATGCGAGCCGGAAAAAGGCGGCGGATTGAGCGGACAGTCCTGTTTGTCAAACAGCATCGCGAAGTCGTGCACAAACAAGGTGAATTCCCGGAAGTTCGGCACCAGCGGATTGACGATCATCGCCTGCGTGCCGGAGCGAACCTCTTCGCCCGTGTGCGGATCGAGATAGATCGAGCCGCGCGGTTCGATGTTGATGCTGCCAAACACGCCGTGGTTCTGAATGGTGTTGGCGAACAGATGGTCATGGAAGAACGTTCCTTTCAGTTCCACATCGGCATACCACTGGTACTGAATGGTCTGGCCGGGCAACACGCTGGAGTCGTAGTTCCAGCCGACATTTGCCCCGTCGGCGACAAGCGGGTCGAATTTGACAAAATGGATGTGGGTCGCCGCTTCATACGTGCGAATCGCCAGTTGAAAGGCATTGCCGCCGATGACCTCCGGCGTTTTGTTGGTGCAGGTCAGGCGCACACAGTCACCGGCATTGGCGCGGATGACGAGCGGTTCGGGCGGTTTGCGCCCGGCGCGCACATCTGCTTCATCTTCGGCCAGCACATAGAGCCGTCCGTGCGGGTCGTACCAGCCTTCCTTGTTGTAGATGATCGGCATTTCGATCAGGACGAGGTCATATTCCCGCAGCGGCGTATCGGGGCGGGTCGGATTGACGAACACCGCGCCGGGCAACGCGTTGGGCGCATACTGATTCTCCTCCAGCTCCGTCGATTCGCGCGCGCCTTCCCCGATGATCCCAAGCGGCGGGCGGGGCGCTTTGCAGCCGACGATGCCGGGGATGAAATTGGGGAATCCGGGGCGTTCCGGCGTTGGCAGCGGCGGAAGCGGACGGTCGGGCAGCGGTTGCAGCGCCAGGATCGGCTCTCCGTTCGGGTAGCACTGGCTGCCGTCCTGCAGCGTATTGAAGATCCGCTGCATCCCCCACATGCCGTCCATAAAGTGCGGATAGAGATGGCAGTGAATGATGATGTCGCCAATCGCCCCTTGCAGGCTGCCCGCTCCGTACAGCGGGGAAACGGTATAAAAATTCTGCGGCGAGATCGCCTGTGAGTCGATGATCTCCGAATCGGGGTCCTCCACTTCGAACAGCCACTGGTGGACGTGGTAATGAAAGACGTGCGTTTCTTTGACGCCGCCGTGAATCACGCGGATCTTCAGCGGATCGCCGACATAAGAGCGCAGGATCGGCGTCGCAGGGTCGCCAAACACCCAGGAATCGTGATGCACCTCCTCGCCTTCGCAGCCCGGCCCGACGAGACCGGCATGGAGCAGATGCATCCGGTTGTGCTCGGGCTCGCTGCGGTAGGAGATCGAGTGGACGGTCACTTCTTGCTGCGTGTGCGGCGAGATCGGCTTGTTGCCGGTCAGGTCTTTGATCTCCATCTCATCATGGAAGAAAAAGGCGTACTCCCGGAAGGACGGCAGCAGCGGGTGGTGCAGATCGGCATACAGACCGCTCGGCAGTTCGCCGCCGGTGACCGGGTCGGTCCACCACGAGCCTTTGGGCTGGACGATCAAAGCTCCGAACAGGCCGTGCAGGTTGCTGCCAAGCTCGCTGGAGAGCGGGTTGCCGAGGTCGGTGAAAATGTGGATGCCTTCGCGGATCACCTTCCAGCGGTAGACTTGAAACGCGCCGGGTCCGCAGGGCGGCGCTGTCGAGTTTTCATTGCATCCGACAAAAGCGCCGTCAGACGTCTGCACGTCGTACTCGGCGCGCTGAATGTGCATCGAAGTCGCGAACGGCAGCTCATTTTCAAACAGCACTTCGATCTCGTCCCCGACATTGGCGCGGATCGTCAGCGGCTCAACCAGATCGACCGGAGCGAAAGGATTGGCGGCGACAAGCTGTTTGACCTTTGCTTCGTTTTCTTTCAGCACGTACATCATCCCGTTGGGATCGTGCTCGCCAAACTTGTTGACCACGATGCGGATCTGGATCGCGACGATATGGAAAAAGCGTTTCAAGCGCCATCGCCACGCTTCGTATGCCGGCCAGGTTCATTTTCGATGCGCGGGATCGGCGGGCCATCCCCTTCGATATAAAACACTTCCACTTCGTCAATGTGCAGGTTGATCGTCCTGCCTTCGAGCTCGGTGATCGACGTCGTTTCGATGATCAGCTGCAGATAATCGTTGGCCACACCGACGATTTCGCCGATCACCATAAACGGAAACGGGTTGATCAGAATAAAAGCGCGCCGTCCTGCCGCTTCTTGAAAGGCGAGGACAACATCGCGGCGGCGCAGCTCATTGACCGGCTGGCCGGCTTGATTAAAGGGAGTGGGCATGGGCAGTCCTCCTCTGATCAGGGGATAGGGAAACGGGTGCCGCAGTCAAAAGGCAGGAAATTGGAGATGCGCTCAATCGGAAATTGCAATGGAGTGGGGAAGCGGTGAAACGGAGCATTATTCATCTTGATGATCACGGGGTCTAAGGTGATGATGCCGTCTGTGACTTCCACGAGACGGCCGCAGAAAATAGGGCGAAAGGTCTGTCCCATGATGTTTAACTGGTCAGACACGGTGGTCAGCAGGATCTCTTGTCCCAGCAGGTCGGCGAACAGTTGGTTCTCCGGAAGCACGCGATTGGCTTCATTCATGTAAACAGGTCTCCTTTCCTAAGAAGATCGCATACGGTTATTCGCATTGTATGGGACAAATGGAGGTGCCGCCTGTGTATTTGTTCTCATTCCTTGAAAAATAGATGCCTGTACCTGACAGGCGCACGGGCTGCTGCATATTGGTATTACTAACGAGGAGAGGGGGTGGCCCGAAATGGATCGCAAGCGAATAGGCTTGAAATTGGACGCGCACTCCAAAAAAGAGCTGCTGGAGCTCTTGAAGTCCCATGTTAAGCAGGATCATATGCCGAAATCGCTGCATGAACTCCTCCACAAATGGACGGACGGCGGCGATGAAGCCGTTTCGGAAGAAACGGACCTGGAAGAGGCAGACACGTAAGCAACAAAAAAGTGACATCCCGCATCGGGATGCCACTTTTGTTCTTTTAGGCGGTCTCCGCCTGTTTTGGCGCACTGGTCTTCGCCGGACGGAAACGCAGGTACAGCATAAACGCTGCCGCCAGCACCATCACGGCGAGGGAGGTCCACTGCGCCGCCGTCAGCCCGGCGAAGCGGTCCGTATCGCCGCGCAGGAACTCGAGGGCAAACCGGCCTGCCGAGTACAAGATGTTGTAGGCCAAGAACAGGTAGCCGGTTGGCAAGCGGCGCATCTTAAACAGGAACAAGAGCGCCAGCACGATCAGGTCCCATTGCCCTTCCCAGACTTCGGCCGGCCAGAGCGGCTGCGAGCCGAACTCGGCATGGGCGATCGTGCCTTCCGGATAGACGAGGCCAAAATCGCTGCCGGTGGGAGAGCCATACGCATCGCCGTTCATGAAGCAGGCGATGCGGCCGACCGCTTGTCCCAAAATGATGCCCGGCGCTACGATGTCGGCGAACTCCCAGAAGTGAATCTTGTGCTTCCACGTGTACAAGCCGCCGCCGATAAAGCCGCCGACCAGCCCGCCCTGGATCGACATCCCGCCGTTCCAGATCGCAAACACGTCGAGCAGATGCTCCGAATAGTACGCCCATTCGAAAAAGAGCACCTGCCAGAGCCGCGCCCCAAGCAGTGCGCCAAGAATCGCCCAGATCGCCATCCCGGAAACGTGCTCTTCGTATTTCCGCTCCTGTTTGGCCATATAGGTGGCCAGTCCGATCGCCAACAAGATCGCGATCGCGACGATCGTTCCGTAGGAACGGATCGGGAAATCCCCGATGTAAAACAGTATTTGATGCACAGCTTCTACCTCCCAAGAACGAGCAGCCAGTATTTTCTACCAACATTGTAGCCGACTCGGGAGCAGAAAGGAAGAGACGAGGGGAGACTACGCCTTGACGATCAGGATCGAACCGACCACAATAAGAACACAGCCGGCCACGATGCCCAGCGTCACTTTTTCCTTGAGGAACAAAGCAGCGAGGATCAGCGTGAACACGATGCTCAAGCGGTCGATCGGGGCGACTTTGGAAGCGGCCGCATTTTGCAGTGCGCCGAAGTAAAACATCCACGACGCCGCACCGGCGAGGCCGGAGAGCACGATGAAGATCATCGGACGCAGCGCGATGTCTCGCACCTGCCCGATCGTGCCGTTAAAGGTGATAAACAGCAGCGTCGCCGCCGCCATCACCACAGCCCGCACTGCTGTTGCCACATTGGAGTCGATGCCTTTGATCCCGATTTTCCCGAGGATCGCCACAAAGGAAGCAAACAGCGCGGAAAGCAATCCATACATCAGCCAAGACACAAATTTCTGCCTCCTTTGTCAATCAACAGTTTCTGTTGGTATGTGCAGGAAGGGCAGAATTTAAACTTTTTGTGCAAACATCACCTAGACTATAGCGGATTTGGTGACATTCTAATATGATGTACTATATAGCACATTGATCAGGATATTGTATGTCACATTTCATTCGAGCGAACAAAAGGTGGTGGACACCATCGAATTGACCAAACGCCAAGGGCAAATCCTCGAGATCGTCCGTGAAGAAGGGCCGATCACCGGAGAGCAGATCGCAGAGAAACTGGGGCTGACCCGGGCGACGCTGCGTCCCGACCTGGCGATTCTGACGATGGCCGGTTTTTTAGAAGCGCGACCGCGTGTCGGTTACTTTTATGCCGGGAAGAAATCCGGGCAGATTTTTGGAGAACAGCTGCGGAAGCTGAAAGTGAAGCAATACAAGTCAGTGCCTGTCGTGATCAACGAAGAAGCGTCGGTGTATGACGCGATCGTCACGATGTTTATGGAAGATGTGGGCAGCATCTTTGTGGTCAAAGACGGCGGAATTCTGTCCGGCGTGATCTCGCGCAAGGACTTGCTCAAGGTGGCCATCGGCAATCAGGAAACGCAAAAAGTGCCGGTGTCGCTGACGATGACGCGGATGCCGAACATCGTGACCCTGTCGCTGGAGGACAGCGTGTACGAAGCGGCGAAGCGCTTGATCGATTATGCGATCGACTCGATTCCGGTCGTGCGTCCGCTCGATGATGCGGGCAAGCAGTTGGAAGTGGTCGGCCGCTTTACGAAAACTACGATCGCCAAGATCTTTGTGGAACTTGGCGAGATCAACGAAGTGTAGGAGGGATGCGGATGACGCCGATCGTGTATGTGATTTCAGACTCTGTGGGCGAAACGGCCGAATTTGTGGTGCGGGCGGCTGCGAGCCAGTTTAATGGCAGCCGCGCGGAGATCAGACGGATTTCCTACGTCGATGATATGGAGCCGATCCGGGAAACGGTGCAAGCCGCCAAGGAGATTGGCGCGCTGATCGCCTATACGCTGGTCATTCCGGAATTGAAGGAAGGGCTGGTCCGGGAAGCGGTCGAGCATGGCGTGACTGCCGTCGACATCATGGGGCCGATGGTGTCGGCGTTCCAAACGACGTTCCAAGCCGAACCGAAAAACCGCCCCGGTCTGGTGCACAAGCTGGACGATGAGTATTTCCGCCGTGTCGAAGCGATTGAGTTCGCCGTGAAATACGATGACGGCAAAGATCCGCGCGGTCTGCTCCGCGCCGATGTGATTCTGATCGGGGTGTCGCGCACATCGAAGACGCCGCTCTCGATGTTCCTCGCGCACAAGCGCCTGAAAGCGGCCAACGTGCCGCTGGTGCCGGAAGTGGAGCCGCCCGAAGAGCTGTTTGAAGTGTCGCCGCACAAGGTGATTGGCCTGACCATCTCGGCGAGCGAACTCAATCTGATCCGCACGGAGCGCCTGAAAGCGTTGGGATTGCGGGAAGAAGCGAACTATGCGGCATTTGAACGGATCAAGATGGAGCTCGAATATGCGGAGCGGATCATGGAGAAAGTCGGCTGCCCGGTGATCAATGTGTCCAACAAGGCGGTGGAAGAGACCACCAGCATCATCGTGGACCAGATCAAACGGGGGAGCGGCCGCTAGTGATCGTCCCGTTTGCAGAAGGCAGCCGTGAACTGCAGCATTTGCTCGGGAACAAAGGCGCGGGGCTGGCTGAGCTGATGCGCCTCGGGTATCGCGTCCCGGACGGGTTTACGTTGACCACCGCAGCCTGCCGCGCCTACTACGCAGCAGGACGGACGCTGACCCCGGAGCTTCGCGAAAATTTGCTGCGTCACCTGCGCGGCTTGGAGCAGCGGACAGGCAAACGCTTCGGTGACCCTGCTCATCCGCTGCTGCTCGCCATCCGCTCCGGCGCCGCTGAGTCGATGCCCGGCATGATGGACACGGTGCTGAATCTCGGGCTGAATGAAGCGGTGGTGCAAGGGTTGGCTGAGCAGACGGGGGACAGCAAGTTCGCCGCCGATTGCCAGCGCAGGCTGCACGAGATGTACGGTGCGGTTGTCAGCCGCGAGATTCCGGAGTCGCCGCTGGAGCAGCTGTTTCAAGCGGTCTGTGCGGTATTTGACTCCTGGAACAACCGGCGGGCGGTCGTCTACCGGCAGATTCACGGGATTTCTGACGAGCTGTATACGGCGGTGAATGTGCAGGAGATGGTGTTTGGCAATCTCGGCGCACGTTCGGCCGCCGGGGTGGTGTTTTCCCGCCATCCGGCGAGCGGCGAACCGGCTCTGCACGGCGAGATCCTGTACGGAGCGCAGGGGGAAGATGTGGTCGCCGGCGCCTTGACGCCGGAGCCGATCGAGACGCTGCGTGCAACGATGCCCCATGTCTATGCAGAACTGCTAACGGCGGCCCGGCAACTGGAAGCGCACTACCAAGATATGCAGGAGATCGAGTTTACTGTCCAAGACGGAGCGCTTTATCTGCTCCAGACGCGGGACGGCAAGCGTACCGTGCAGGCGGCGGTGAAGATCGCTGTCGATCTGGTGCAGGCAGGGCTGCTCGACCGGGCGGATGCGGTGCAGCGAGTTCAATTGCAGGAACTGAACAAACTTCTGCATCCCAGGCTCGACCCGACTGTGCAGGCAGCCCCGCTGGCGGAAGGCATTCCGGCCCTGCCGGGCGCTGCGAGCGGGCGCATCGCCCTCGACGCAGAGACGGCACTGGAACAGAGCCGCGCCGGACACGCCGTGCTGCTCGTGCGGCGCGAGACCGATCCGGACGACTATGAGGCGATGACCGAATCCCGCGGCATCCTGACCGCGTTTGGCGGCACCACGTCACACGCCGCCGTCACGGCGCTGCCGCTCGGCAAGCCCTGCATCGTCGGCTGTTCGGCGGTGGTGATCAACCTTGCGGCCCGAACGGTGGAGATCGGCGGACAACTCTTCTCCGAAGGGGATGTCCTGACACTGGACGGCGCAACGGGACGCATCTTCGCCGGTGCGCTGCCGCTGGCGAAACCGGATGTGCCGCCGGAAGTGGACGTGTTTTGGAAGTGGTTAACCGTGGACAACAATGCATAAAAACCCCTGTTAACAGACAGGGGTTTTTTCTATGCTTGTGAACTTTCTGTGTCGAAAGGCAGGGAATTTGCAAATCGGAAGGATTTTTTGGCGAAAGAGGCGTACATATTTAAGAAATGTTGTTTTCGCTCTTGACAAATCAACCAGCATGCGCTCAAGCGCGGAATATTTTTGTAGATGCGCGTCTATACTAGGGACGTACTTTAGAGGCTTAGAAGTGATTTTTTGTCGAAACGTGTCAAAATGTGTTTTTGTGAGCAGGAAATCACTGTGCATCGTAGAATATCTTTGCTTCGGTACACCATTCTGTGCGTTCGATTTTGTGTGATAGGCACAGAAGGATATTGTTGAATGTTGGCGAATATTTTACGTACTCAATGACAGACGAGGGTGATACGATGAAAAAACGTCTGCCTGAGGAAATCATCGAACGAGTACGTCAACATTTCGACATCGTTGATGTGATTGGTGAATATGTGCCACTGAAGAAGAGCGGTCGCGGGTATATGGGCTGCTGTCCGTTCCACAATGAGAAATCGCCGTCGTTTTCCGTCTCGCAGGACAAACAGCTTTACCACTGTTTTGGCTGCGGCGCGAGCGGCAATCTGTTCTCTTTCCTGAGGGATAAGGAAGGGATCACCTTTTTCGAAGCGGTGGAACAACTGGCCAAGCGCGCCAACATCGCACTTCCTGTCGAAGAGTTGGAAGACATCGATTCGCCCGAGTACAAGCGGCGCAAAGAGATGTTTCGCGCGCACGATTTGGCGGCAAAATACTATCACCACATCCTGATGAACACCGATGCGGGCCTGCCCGGGCTTCGGTATCTCGAATCGCGTGGCATCACCAAGACGATCATCGAGACCTTTCAGCTCGGCTATGCGCCAAACGCGTGGGATGTGCTCGTAAAATTCCTCTTAAAACGGGGATTTGCCGAAGATTTGCTCGTTGAAGCAGGGTTATTGTCGCAAAGCGAGAAATATAAAGGCAGATACTACGACAAGTTCCGCCATCGTGTGATGTTTCCCATCCATGACGGCCAGGGACAGGTGATTGGATTTGGCGGACGGATTCTCGACAAAGGGGAGCCGAAATACCTCAACTCTCCGGAGACGCCGTTGTTCTCCAAAGGACGCCATCTCTACAACTTGCATCGGGCACGACCGGTGATGCGGCAAGAGGGGCGCGTGATTCTGCTCGAAGGGTACATGGATGTGATCATGGCCTATCAGCACGGCATACCGAACACGGTGGCTGCCTTGGGAACCGCCTTGACGAACGATCAGGTTCGACTCTTGCAACGCAACGTAGAAGAGATCGTCATGATGTACGACGGTGACGCTGCCGGTCAGAAAGCAGCCGTAAGATCGTCCGAAGTCATCAAAGAATCAGGCGCAACTGTGAAAGCCAGGGTCGCAACAATCCCGGACGGATTGGACCCGGATGAGTTCCTGCGCAAATACGGCAAAGACGCGTTCGTTCGTGTCGTGCTTGACAACTCAAGCTCGATGACGGCGTTTCGCATGCATTCGCTTCGAAAAGAGTTCAACCTTGGCACACAATCCGGCAAGGAAGACTATATCAAAGAAGTGATTCACAAACTGCTCGTCACGGTCGGTTCACCGATTGAACTGGAAACGCTCCTGCGCGAACTCAGCGAGGAGTTCGGCTATCCCAAAGAGGCCATGGAGAAGGAACTTGCGCTCGCCAAGAAAAGCCCTCCTGCGGGGGATAAACCTGACAGGAAGTGGAATACTAATAGAAATAATGCGGGTGAAGTGAGCTTTGCGAGCACAGGACAACTGTTGCCGGCTCATATCAACGCAGAGCGGAAACTCCTTACTTATATGTTAATCGATGAAGGGGTAGCTAGACAAGTTCAATACACGCTGGCAGACGAATTTTCTGTGGATGAGCATGGGGCGCTGGCCGCCCATCTTTACGCGTTTTACGCAGAACACACACAGGCGGACCTCTCGCTGTTTATCGGCGGCCTTGAGGACCGTGAGCTTTTGAAGCTGGCGACTGCTCTTGCGATGGAAGCGGATCACTTGGATCGGCGGTCTGATCGTGTAGACGCCCTGGTACGTGAATATATTCAACGCATCAAGGTGTATCATTTGCAACTGGAAATGAAACGTTATGAACGGCAGATGATCGATTGTGGAAATCGAGGCGATACAGAAGGAATGCAGACGGCATACGACGAAATGAATCGTGTGAAGTCAATGATTCAATCTCTGGAAATTGCGCAAGCCGAAATATAAACGTTCGTTAACTACTCCTTAGGGAAGGAGGGGTCGGGATGGTGAAAAAAGTGAAACACACAGACACTCAACAGATGTCTTTGGAAGATGTAAAACAGATGCTTGTCGAAATCGGGAAAAAGCGCGGCGTAATCACCTACAGTGAGATTATGGACAAACTTTCCGCTTTCGATCAGGATTCGGATCAGATCGACGAATTCTTTGACCACCTCTCGGAGCAAGGGGTCGAGGTGATCAATGAAGCGGACGATGAACAGCCGTTTGAAGATGATGACGACGATGAGGATGAAGACGGCCCGAAAAGCCTCGATGAAGAAGAGGAATTCGACCTCGAAGATCTGAGCGTTCCGCCGGGCATCAAAATCAACGACCCGGTCCGCATGTATCTGAAAGAGATCGGCCGTGTGCCGCTGCTTTCTGCTGAAGAAGAGATCAACTTGGCGCTGCGCATCGAAAAAGGGGATGAAGAAGCGAAGCGCCGCCTGGCTGAAGCGAACTTGCGACTGGTGGTCTCGATCGCCAAGCGCTATGTCGGCCGTGGCATGCTGTTCCTTGACCTGATCCAAGAGGGGAATATGGGTCTGATCAAGGCTGTTGAGAAGTTCGATCACCAAAAAGGGTTTAAGTTTTCTACGTATGCCACCTGGTGGATTCGTCAGGCGATCACTCGTGCGATCGCAGACCAGGCCAGAACGATCCGGATTCCGGTACACATGGTGGAGACGATCAACAAGCTGATCCGCATCTCCCGTCAACTCTTGCAAGAACTCGGGCGCGAACCTACCGCCGAAGAGATTGCAGCTGAGATGGACATGAGCCCGGACAAAGTCCGCGAGATTCTGAAGATCGCTCAAGAGCCGGTATCGCTCGAAACGCCGATCGGCGAAGAGGACGATTCGCACCTCGGCGACTTCATCGAAGACCAGGATGCACTGGCGCCTGCAGATGCGGCTGCCTACGAACTGCTCAAGGAGCAGTTGGAAGATGTGCTCGATACGCTGACAGAACGTGAAGAAAACGTGCTCCGCCTGCGCTTCGGTCTCGATGACGGCCGTACCCGCACGCTCGAAGAAGTCGGGAAAGTCTTTGGCGTCACTCGTGAGCGGATTCGTCAGATTGAGGCGAAAGCGCTGCGCAAGCTGCGCCATCCGAGCCGCTCTAAGCGTCTCAAGGATTTCCTTGAATAGAACAATACCTTCGAACCTTCGCAGCACTCACTTCTTTCTTGGTGAGTGCTTTTTTATGCGATTTATCCGGGAGGCGTGAATCTTTGAACCCTGAGCAGAAGAAACTGATCATCGGCGAGATCAAGAAGTGGCGTGAGAGCAGACTGATCCCGACCGAATATTGCGACTTTTTGATGAACCTATACGCGGAAGGCGATGCCTTTTCGCATGATCAACAAGCGGGGAGCAAGGCCAAATCGAACTGGAAAGCCAGCGCGAACGGCGGTGTCCTCGGCAAGGTGCTGCTTGTGATCACAGGCTTGTTGTTGTTCTTGATCTTTGCCCTTAATTTTACCTTGTTTCCCGAGCCAATGCAAATTGCTGTCCTCCTGCTCGGAACGGCCATTCCATTCCTGATGGCCTACCGAAAACGGGGCAAAAGCTCGCTGGCACAGACAGTTTGGCTGTTTGTCGCCGTGGTGATGGTGGCACTGGTTGGATATTATTACCTCAGCACCGACGGACTGCTCGCCGATCGCGGGGCGCTCAGCGGCACGATGGCTGTGGTGTTTCTGGTCTGGCTGCTGGCCGGAGCGGTGTTTCGCTCGCGGCTGGTCAGCGGGATCGGGACACTTGGGCTCTTGCTGTTGTACGCCAATTTCTTAGAAATTGTCGCGCAAGTCGGAACAAGCTCCTATGGTGTGCAGCATTTCTATTTTATGATCCCTGCGTTTCTGGCGCTGTTTTTCGCTGCGGTGCTGGGGCGATACCGCGTGTACATCGCGCCGGTTTTTCTCGGGGGAGGTCTGCTCGCATTATTTGGGCCTGATTTGCGGATGCTAGTGTTTGGGCTGAGTATGGACCTTTTCATGCAGATCCTCGTGTTTTTGAAGCTCGCGGTGCTGATCACGCTGTTCATCGTGTACCATCCGGGCATCAAAAAGTGGGTCGGACAAGTGTCACAATAGGGCGAAAAGTATTGCCGTTTCTGACGGCGGTTGTGTATAATGATTTTAGATGAATGAATACGCACTCATTTTTCCGTTTCCATAGAGGAGGGTATCTCAATGAACTTTGATCTGACGCAAGATCAGATTATGATTCGCAACACCGTTCGCGATTTCGCGGAAGCTGAGATCAGACCGAACGCAGAGCATGTTGACAAGACGGGCGAATTCCCGTTTGACACGTTTATGAAGATGGGCGAACTCGGCCTCTTGGGCCTGCCGATCTCCGAAGAGTACGGCGGCGCTGGCGCTGACACGATCTCGTACGCGCTGGCAGTCGAAGAAGTTGGCCGCGCTTGCGGTTCGCACGGCCTGTCCTACGCGGCAGCAGTATCCCTGGGTTGCAACCCGTTTTACGCATTCGGCACCGAAGAGCAGAAGCAAAAGTGGCTCGTGCCGCTGGCAGAAGGCAAGATCCTCGGCGCATTTGGCCTGACCGAGCCGAACGCAGGCTCCGATGCATCCGGCACGCAAACCACCGCTGTGCTCGATGGCGATGAGTGGGTTGTAAACGGTTCCAAATGCTTCATCACCAACGTGTCCTTCGCGAAGATCTGCGTGGTGACCGCTGTCACCGACCGTTCCAAAGGGTCGAAAGGCATCACCGCGATCATCGTTCCGACCGATACTCCGGGATTCTCGACTTCCACGCCGTATGAAAAGCTTGGCCTGAAAGGTTCGAACACCGCGGAGATCATCCTCGACAACGTGCGCGTTCCGAAAGAAAACGTGCTCGGTACGGTCGACAACGGCTTCATCCAGTTCATGAAGACCCTCGACGGCGGCCGCATCTCGATCGGCGCTCTGTCGGTCGGTATCGCACAAGCTGCGCTGGACGCTTCCCTGCAATACGCACAGGAGCGCAAGCAGTTTGGCCAATCGATCTCCAAGTTCCAAGCGATCCAGTTCAAGCTCGCTGACATGGCGATGAACATCGAACTGGCGCGCACCGCTGTCCACAAAGCAGCATGGCTGAAAGATCAAGGCAAGCCGTTTGGCAAAGAAGCGGCGATGGCGAAACTGTTCGCTTCCGAGATCTGCATGCGCGCTTGCGACCAGGCGGTTCAAATTCATGGCGGCTACGGCTACATGAAAGAATACCCGGTAGAGCGTTACTTCCGCGACGCGAAGCTGATGGAAATCGGCGAAGGCACTTCCGAGATCCAACGCATCGTCATCGCTCGTCATATCGGTTGCTAAATTTAGCTAAATCCGATATACTATTAAACAGCAATCAAATATCCATTTGAACGGGTATATTGAACGCAGTCAACCAACCAACAATCCGCAACACCCCCTCGTCCTTCCGGGCGGGGGCTTTTTTTCTTAAAGGGTGCAGAAATTCAAACTTCGCGAACTGGCGCAGGAGAAGTTCCTCGTGAAATGGAAATATTTAGGAGGGCAGGCACGCTGACGGTGTCTGCCTTTGCCTATTGGATGTTGGGAAGGAGTGTGCAGGATGAAAGCGATATTTTTCGATCTGGATGGAACGCTTGGCGCACATGGACAGGGCAGCGGGGCGTTTTTAGTAAAAGCGCGGGAAGAGCTGCAGGCGAAGTTTCCTCAGAGATCGTTTGGCGAACCTCGGGACTTTTTGATGTCGTACCGCAGCATCAACAACCATTCGTGGGGCGCATGGGTCAAAAAAGAGCTCTTGCTGCCGGTCGAAGGCGTGAAAGTACATATTTGGCGCGAGCAGTTGAAGAAGTTTGGCGTGCCAGACGAGCAGGCGGCAGCATTGGCCGAAGAGCTGAATGCGGCGATGCTCACCGAGCACCCCGACGATTGGCAGCCTGCGCCGGGCGTGCAGGACGTGCTGAAGTGGGCAAAGGAGCAAGGGGTGAAACTGCTCGTCCTGTCCAACGGGGCGGAAGAGGCGCAGGTGCCGAAGCTGCAGGCGCACGGGCTGCTCGACTATTTTGATCATCTGGTGTTCTCGCAGTCGATCGGCTATTCGAAGCCGGACCCGCTGTATTTTGAACATGCTTTAACGCTTGCCGGATGCGCCGCTGAAGACGTAGTGATGATCGGGGACAGCTTCACGCATGACATCGAGCCGGCCGATTTCCTCGGGATGCGCCGGGTCTGGATTTTCGAGGACGCGCCGATCTTGGGATTGCCCGACGACAACTCGGTAGCGGAACTGCGCGATGTTCCTGTTCGTTTGGCCGCTTCGCTGGCATGAACGATCGCGACTGGCTGATCCTCAAAGTTTTGTACGAGAAACAAAACATCACGAAAGCGGCCGAAAGCTTGTACATGTCGCAGCCGGCGCTGACCAAACGAATCCGGGGGATCGAACAGGAATTTCAAGCGGTCCTCGTCGAGCGCGGCACCAAAGGAGTGCATTTCACAGCGCAAGGCGAGTATTTGGCTCAATGTGCCGATGAGATGCTGGAGCGGCTGCGTCAGATCAAGGAGACGACGCTGAATCTGGACGCAGAGGTCAGAGGAACGCTGCGGCTGGGGGTCTCGAACTATATCTCCAAGCACAAGCTGCCCCGTCTGCTCAAGCTGTTTCGCGAGCAATTTCCCCAGGTGGACTTTAAAGTGCTGACCGGATGGAGCCGGGATGTGTTTCATCTCGTCTACAATCAGCAGGTGCACATCGGGATTGTGCGCGGGGATTACCACTGGCAGGAGTCGAAACAGCTTTTGTTCGAGGAGGACATTTCGGTTGCTTCGACAGAAAAAATCGAGCTGGCCGACTTGCCGAAGCTGCCGCGGATCGAATACGCGATGGACCCGCTGATGCGCATGCTGATCGAGAACTGGTGGAGCCGCACGTTTGCGCAGCCGCCGCTGATCGGCATGGAAGTGGACAAAGGAGACACCTGCCGTGAGATGGTGATCAACGGGTTGGGGTATGGCATTTTGTCCAGCGCTTTGGTGGAGAAGGACCGGGATTTGCACCGCATCACCGTGCGCGATGAGCAGGGAGCGCCGATCGTCAGGCAAACGTGGATGTTTTACCGCGAAGCTGCGCTGGAAACGAAGCTGGTGCGCGAGTTCGTTCGGTTTGCTGAAAAGCTGGATTTTAAAAACGATCTGTAAGTGCCGGAAAAGCGCAGGAGGCTCCTGCGCTTTTTTTGCGATTCCATTTGGTGATGGCAAGCGATATCCGATTGGTATTTTAAGTTATGGCAAAGCCGTTCTATGATCAAGAGAGAAAGGGGGCACGAAGATGTATATTTTATTCGTCATTCTGTTGAACGTCATCGCGCCTGTTTTCTTGTTGATTGGGCTTGGTGCATGGTTGCATCGGAAATTCCAAATGGATCTGGGCACGCTGTCGAAGCTGACCACCTATCTGCTGATGCCTGCGGTCTCATTTCTGAACATTTATGAAAGCAATCTGGAGGGCGAGGCAGTCCTCGATATTTTAAGCTTCCTGCTCTTGCAAAGCGGATGCCTGATCCTCTTAACTTACGCCGTCGCCAAACTGTCCGGATGGGAGCGCGGGCTGTCGGCAACGTTTCAGAACAGCGTGGTGCTTCCGAACTCGGGCAACTTTGGTTTGCCGGTGAGCCAGGCGGTGTTTGCGAACAACCCGCTGGGTTTGTCGGTGCAGGTGATCGTCCTGATCTATCAAAATCTGCTCACCTACACGTATGGCTATCTCAATTCCGTCTCTGTAAACGCCAAAGGCTGGCAAGTGCTGCAGGAATTTTTGAAAAATCCGATCTGCTACGCGCTCCTGCTCGGGTTGGGCTTCAATACACTAGATCTGGAACTGCCCGACTTCGCGGGCCGGCCGCTCGAGTATCTCGGGAATGCATTTTTTGCGGTGGCGCTAGTGACTTTAGGCGCACAAAGCGCCCATCTGAAAATCGCCCGGCTCAACTGGCCGCTGGTGCTGAGTCTGGCGGGGCGCTGCATTGCAGCACCTGTCATCGCCTATTTCATCATCACCTTGCTTGGCATCGAAGGCACGGTGGCCCAAGCGCTGCTGATCGCCAGTTCCTTCCCGGTCTCCCGCAACAGCGCTTTGTTCGCGCTGGAGCATAACAATCATCCGGAATATGCGGCGCAGGCGGTGATCTTGTCCACGCTGCTCAGCTGCGTGACGGTCACGCTGGTTGTCTATGCAGCGAAGATGCTTTTTTGAGCCCGTACAGACCGGTGGCGATGATCAGCAATGCGCAGAGCAGGATGCCGGTGGACGGCGATACGATTTGAAAAAGCGGCGCGGCCAGCAGCAGTCCGGCAGCAAGGCCGCTTCCGGCGAGCAGTTGGCGGATCGAATACATCTTGCCGACATGCTCCGCCGGAAAACCGGTCTGAATGCGTCCGAGGATCAGCAGGTCGCCAATCGGGCTGCCAAAAGCGGCGATCGCCGCGCCGAGCATCGCGATCCCAAGCGTCCCGACCCCCATCACGGCAAATCCGGCGCCTAAGATCAGCTGGCCGATAAACATCGCCCGAAATCCCACTCGTGCAGCCAGACCGCCCGTGACGAGCAAGGATAGCACGTTGCCAATTCCGTAAGCGGCGACGATCAGCCCGTAGTCGCTGGCGCTGTCCGACAAAAGCGGTGCGCCGATCATAAAAGCAGCGCCCCACGCCACGTTGACCACGGCGAGGCTGCACAGCGCAAACAGCAGGGTCTTGTCCTGCAAGAGCAGTTGCCAAGCGGTGCGGATGTCCTGCCCGAGCCGATTGTGCCGGGCGGTGTGCGGCTGGTGCTTGGGGAACTCCTGACCGATCAGGAACAGCACCGCGCCGGAGACGAGATAAGTCAGCGCGTCGAGCAGGAAAAAGTCGGGCAAGGTCAGCCACAGCAGCAAGAGTCCGGTCAGGCCGGGGCCGAGGATGCGGGCGAAGCGGTGCGTGCTGTCGATCAGCGCATTGGCCGCATACAGCACGCCCGGCTCTTTGGTCAAAGCGGGCAGGCTGGCCTGCAGCGCCGGCTGAAACAAAGTGCCAAGCGCGGCGACCAGAACGTGGACCAGCAAGAGCGGCCACAGCGTGCCTTCGCCGAGCCAATGCCAGCTGAGCGGCAGGAGTCCAACGAGGAGCGCGCGCAATAGGTCTGAAAAGATCATCGTTTTCCGCCGGTCGAAGCGGTCCGCATAGGCACCGCCGAACAGCCCAAGCAGCAAGGCGGTGACGGTGCCCGCTCCGGTGAGCAGTCCTGCGCTGCTCCCCATCTGTTGCACCGCCATCCAAGTGATGGCGATGATGTACAGCTGATCGCCAAACGCGGACAGCATTTGCGACAGCCAGAGCCACACGAGGTGCGGCGTGCGTAAAAGAATAAGATAATTCACGAAAACTCCTCCCTTAGCCATCATCGTACAAGGGGAGGGGTTATTTATCAATCCGATATGATCTATAATGATTATTAGATTTTTTTATGGGGTGAGGTGAAAGGAATCGATACCAATCAACTGCAGACGTTCGACCAGATCGTGCGGCTGGGCAGTTTCAGCAAAGCAGCGCGGGTCTTGGACATCTCCCAGCCAACGATCTCGGCACGTCTGCGCCAACTGGAGCAGGAGGTCGGCGGCGCATTGCTGCTCCGCGGCGGGAGCAGGCTGGAATTGACGGAGCTCGGGCGCAGTTTCCTGCCTTATGCCCGGCAAGCGTTGGCGGTGCTGTCCAAAGGGGTGGAGACGGCAAGGCTGGCCGAGCAGGGCAAGCGCGGACAGGTGGTGATCGGCACGCTGCCGACGCTGGCGGCGGGATTTTTTGCGTCCGCCTTGGCGCGGGTGCGGGAGGAGAATCCGCAGTTGGGGATCGCCGTGCATACGGGGCATAACCGGGAGATCGTCGAGATGCTCTATGACGGTTTTATCAAAATTGGCTTTATGATCTGGCCGTACCTGAACGCCGATATAACGACACTGCTCGAAGTCGAAGAACCGCTGTTTGTCGCCGTCCCGGCCGCGCATCCGCTCGCACAGCGGGGCAAGGTCACGCTGGAAGAGCTGAAGGAGGAAGCCAATCCGTTTTGGCTGATCGACTGGGGCCATGAGGTCAAAGGCTGGCAGACCCTGCTCATCCGCGAGCTTGGCACCGAGATTGAAGTGCCGCCGCAGACGGCGCTCGATCTGCTCTTGCGCGGGCAAGGCGCGGCGCTCTTGACGCGGGCGATGGCCGGACGGGCGCTGATGAGCGGAGAGCTGGTCGAACTGCAGGTCGACGGGATGCCGAAGCTGAGCCGGAAAAGCGTTTTGGTGCAGCTCGGGCGTGATCTCCTGCCTCCTGCGGTGGAAGAGTTTGTCCGCTTGTTTCGGGAAGAAGCCAAGTTGGGATATAATAGTTGAGACTGACTATCTTTACATAACAGGTGATCTCATTTGATAAACATATCAGAGCGTTTGGCGCGGATCGCGTCATTTGTGCCCCATGGGGTGAAGACGGCAGACATCGGCAGTGACCATGCGTATTTGCCGATCTATCTCGTCCAGCGCGGGCAGTCGGTGCAGGCGGTGGCCGGCGAGTTGAACGAAGGGCCGTTTCTCGGAGCGGAGCGCAATGTGCGTTCACACGGGTTGGCAGATAAGATTTCGGTAAGGCGCGGGAATGGACTGGCCGTGCTTACGTCGGGCGAGGTGGATGTGATCACCGTGTCCGGCATGGGCGGCGGGACGATCCGCGAGATTTTGGCGGCCGGGGTGGAGAAGCTGGAAGGCGTCTCCCGGCTGGTCTTGTCGCCGCAGGGCGACGGCGATTCGCTGCGCCGCTGGCTGCTTGCGCACGGCTGGAAGATCGTTGACGAAGACATGCTGATCGAGGATGAGAAGATCTACGAGATCGTCGTCGCCGAGCGCGGCGAGATGGTGCTCGAAGATCCGCTGCAGTTGGAGTTTGGCCCGCTGCTGTTGGCGCGCAAACATCCGCTGATTCTGGAGCGCATCGAATACGAACTGGGCAAGATCACGCTGGCGCTCAAAGGGCTGGAGAAAGCCAAAGGGGACAGCGGACAGGAAAGACGGGATGCGCTGCAGGCGCGGCGCAGGCAACTGGAGGAGGTACGAAGTCATGTCAGCTCATAAGACGACAGCGACGGTCAAGCAGATCGCAGCTTGTTTGGAGGAAATGGCGCCCTTGACGCTGGCCGAGTCGTGGGACAAGGTCGGGCTGCAGGTCGGCGACCCGAAACGCCAAGTGAAAAAAGTGATGCTGTCCCTGGACAGCAACGATGAAGGCGTGATCGACGAAGCGATCGCCAAAGGGGTGGACCTGATCATCGCGCACCATGCGATGATTTTCAAGCCCGTCCAGACCCTGCGCACCGACACGCCGTACGGACGCAAACTGCAAAAGCTGCTCGCCCACAACATCGGCGTCTATGTCGCGCACACCAACCTCGACATCGCAGAAGGCGGCATCAACGACATTTTGGCGGGGCGCCTGCATCTGGAAAACGTGGAAGTGCTGTCCCGCGTGCACAACACCCGTTTGAAGAAGCTGGTCGTGTTTGTGCCGGAAACCCACCACGCACAAGTCCTGACCGCGCTGGGTGACACGGGAGCTGGCTGGATCGGCAACTACAGCCATTGCACGTTTAACACGCCGGGCATGGGCACGTTTGTGCCGCAGGAAGGCACCTCGCCGTTTATCGGCGAGCAGGGCGTGCTGGAAAAAGTGGAGGAAGTGCGCGTCGAAACGATCGTCAGCGACCTCAATCAGGAGCGTGTGGTGCGGGCGATGCTGGAAGCGCATCCGTATGAAGAAGTTGCGTATGACATCTATCCGCTGGAGATCATGGGACAGGAGCTTGGCGTCGGGCGCGTCGGCGACCTCGTGCAGGAGATGACGCTTGAGCAGTTCACCAACTTCGTGAAGCAGCAGTACGGCGTCGAGCATGCGCGAATCGTCGGTCCCCGTGACCGCAACGTGCGCCGCGTGGCGGTGCTGGGCGGTTCCGGCGAGGAGTATTACCCGCAGGCGCTGCAAAAAGGCGCCGATGTGTTTGTGACCGGAGACATCCGCTATCACTATGCGCAGGATGCGCTGGCCGAAGGGTTGTGCATGGTTGATCCGGGACATAATACGGAAAAGATCTGCCTGCCCAGCGTCCAGGCGTATCTGGAAGCCAAGCTGCGCGAATACGGGTATGACGCCGAAGTTTTCGTGTCGGAAACGAACACCGAACCGTTCACTTTTTTGTAAGTTCAGAGCGTCTTTTTTCTGAGACAAACCCATACAGTGAAGTATGGGGGTGAACGAGCATGGCTCATCTGATCATGAGCGCAATTGCACTCATTGCTGTTATCCTGGCGTTTTCGTACGCCTATTATCTCCTACATTTGCTGCTGACGATCACAAAATGCCCCGACTGCGGACGGATCATGCAAAAGGTGATGTATACAGAACTGTCGGAGGACGGAGAGCAGAAGCAAGTGCTGTATGAATGTCGGTTCTGCCAGTCCAAACGGATCAAAAAGAGCAGCATGCCGCGCGGACGGAAGTTTACGTTGTACCCATGATTTGGTACTTGAAACTTGATGTGAAACCCTGTATACTTCTACTTTGTCAGGAATGATTTCGCTTATAAAACCGAAAAGTAAGCTGGGCAGTCGCCGGTGCAGTGTCGAAAGACCGCACGGGAGGAAAGTCCGAGCTTCACAGGGCGATGGTGCCGGCTAACGGCCGGTGGGAGCGATCCTAAGGATAGTGCCACAGAAAGAAACCGCCAGCGGCCTCTTCGGAGGTGCGGGCAAGGATGCAACGGTGCGGTAAGAGCGCACCAGCAGCATGGAGACATGCTGGCTAGGTAAACCCCACCCGAAGCAAGACCGGATAGGAGTCCACATGCGTCGGCCCGGCGCGGACTCGGGTAGGTTGCTTGAGCGTGCTGGCAACAGTACGCCTAGATAGATGATTGCCACTCCACAGTGCGAGGGTGACTCCCGTTTGCAGCACCAGGAGTACAGAACTCGGCTTACAGGCTTACTTTTCGGAGTCATATATAAGAAACAAAAGAACCCGGCGTCGGGTTCTTTTTTTATCTATCTATTGTACTTGTTAGTCAGTATTTGTAGTACAATGGTACATAGCAAGTGATGATAAGAGGAGCGGTGTCTCATGTGGTTTTTGCGGTTTCGGGAGCCGGTGAATACGTGGACGCATTTGGTGACGTGTTTGGCGGCAGTTGTGGGCATGGTGCTGTTGATCGTCTGGTCGCGGGAGAGCGCGGCGAAAGTATCGGTGATGGTGATTTACGGGGTGAGCCTGATCGTGCTGTTTATGGCGAGCGCGGTGTATCATGCCGTTCGTTCCACGCCGGAGAAGATTTTGGCGTTAAAGAAATTTGACCATATGGCGATCTATCTGCTGATCGCAGGCACGTACACGCCGGTGTTTGCATTTGGGCTGGACGGCGCATGGCGGATCACGATGCTGGCGGTCGTGTGGGGGCTGGCGTTGGCCGGGATGGCGCTGAAGCTGTTCTACATCAACGCCCCGCGCTATTTTTCCACCTTGCTCTATGTCGGCCTCGGCTGGATCGCGGTGGTGCCGTTTGTGAAGCTGGTCGAGACGCTCCCGATGGGCGCGATCTGGATGATGCTCGCAGGCGGCATCGCGTACACGGTCGGCGCGGTGATCTATGCGACCAAGTGGTTCGACTGGATTCCCGGCAAGTTCGGCTTCCATGAGATCTTCCACCTCTGGGTGTCGGCCGGCGCGACCTTGCACTTTTTGATGGTGGCGCGGTATATTGCGATTTAAGAAAAAGACCTGATCCTTTGCGGATCAGGTCTTTTTCTTGATCAGCTCGATCAGCTCTTGGTCGGTCATCGCTTCCACGACCGCGCGGACAGGGTCGTCGCCATAGCCTTTGGGGCGGCCTTCGAGTTTGAACTTGCCGGACCAGACGCCGGTGATTGCGTAGTTTCCTGACGGGAAAGAGTGGAGAAATAGCAGATAACGGCCGTTGGTCGCAAAGTCGCGGTAGATGTCTTCAGGGATCTTGAATGACTGGTGGAGGAGGGCAGGATCGCCTTTGAACAGGTCGGTGACGCGGTAGGTCTCATCGGCATAATTGGCGGCGACGATGGTGTCCGACTGCTCGATCAGGTCGTCGATCGTTTCAGGGGAACCGTATCGGTCGATCAACAGAGGGTTGTCGAGCGGCTGATCGAGGAAAGGCTGCCAACAGCCGTTGTCCCGCTTGCAGGACAGGCCGTTGATCGTCCTGGCCGTTTTGCCTTCGACGCGGTAGGTGACGCTGGTGATCTGATCGTTGCCAAAGGTGCGGAGCAGCTCATCGTGAAATTTTTTGATAAATTGCCCCTCGGAGCCGGGGGAAAGCGACAGTGCCCCTTTGCTGAGCGAGACTTCGAGATTTTTCTCCTTGATCTGGAGAGATTGCAGATCGACCTGCTCAGGGAGGTGCTGTTCGATCAGAGGTTTTACAACCTCGGGGTTGGCTTGTTCAATACAGCCGGTCAGCATCAGCGCTGTGGTCGCCAGCAGCAGAAGCGCTTTTTTCATCGTTCCCGTTCCTCCTTCTGTAATCGGATGGAGTGGTGCCGGTCTCTTTATGAAAGACGTAGGAAAAATGGGAAAGGTTCTGGTAGCCGACTTGGAGCGCGATTGTGGTCAGCGGCAGATCGGTCGAGGTCAACAACTGTCGGGCAGCGCTAATGCGGATCTGGGTGAGGGCTTCGGCCGGTGTCTGGCCGGTGGCTTTTTTGAAGGTGCGCTGCAGGTGATAAGGGGAGATGTGCAGGTGGTCGGCGAGCGTTTGCAGGGTCAAAGGCGCAGCGTAGCGGGACTCCAGCAGTTGCAGGACCGCCTGGGCCAGTTCGTTTTGCGGCACGGTTTCTTCGGGGCGGCAGCGCTTGCAGGCGCGCAGGCCGTGCGTAATCGCGTCATCGGACGTGGCGAAGATGCGGACGTTTTCGCGTTTCGGGGTGCGCGATTTGCAGGACGGGCGGCAGAAGATCCCCGTCGTCAGCACGCCGTAATAAAACTGGCCGTCTGCAGTTGCGTCGCAGTCGATGATCGCTTGCCACTGGTGGTCTTGCATGTGCATCCCTCCCGAACACGTATGGTTGGCACTATTGTATCCTGTTTTGTGGTAGGATGAAACCAATAGATGAAAGGATTGGGGGATTTTCCAAATGCCTTTGTTTTTTGCCTATGGCATCTCCACCGACCCGGAGCGGATGCAAGCGGAGATGGGCGGGTACAAGTCGTATCAAGCAGCGGTCTTGCCTGATCATGCCTGCACCTTCACTTACAACCCGGAGTATAACGGCGGCGCCACGACGCTGATCCCAAGCGATGGTGACGAAGCGCTGGGCGTGGTCTATGAGATCGAGGAGAACCAGCTCGCTCTGTTCGAAGAAGTGGACGAAGAGTACGCTTTGCACCAGATGCAGGTGAAGGCAGGCGGCGAACTGCTCACAGCGTACGTGCTACTGCCGCGCGAGGAAGAGACGTTGACCCTCCCGGCTCCTGACTATCTGGAGCGCGTGCGCAAAGGTCTGCTGGTGCACCATTCGGTCGATGAGGTTGAAGCGTATCTGCAAGCGGGCATCGAGCGCGTGAACAAAAGTGACCGCCATTAACCGTAACAAAACCCTTGGCATTTGCGCCAAGGGTTTTGTTGTCGCTACACCAGACGCACGTTGTAGTTGCGCATCCACGTATCGATTTGGGCGAGGTAGGCAAACAGCTGCGGGCCGGCCATCAGCTGGCCGAAGAAGGGGCGGACGAAGTTGGGATCGTCAGCGTTTTGCGTCGCCTGCAGCAGCACCTCTTTGTTGACCACCTGAAGCAGCGGCGAGGACGGATCGTCGAGGATCTCCAAGAGCCAGCTGCGCACGGCGTTCAGGTAAGCCGGGTTGTGCGTTTTCGGATACGGGCTTTTCTTGCGGTAGAGCACATCTTCCGGCAGCACGCCTTCCAGCGCTTTGCGGAGCAGCCCTTTTTCACGCTCGGCATGGAATTTCATCTCCCACGGCACGTTCCACATGTACTCGACGATGCGGTGGTCGCAGAACGGCACGCGCACTTCAAGCGATGCGCCCATCGTCATGCGGTCTTTACGGTCGAGCAGGGTCGGCATCCAGCGGAACAGATTGAGATAGGACATCTCGCGCGCCCGCGCTTCCGCTTTCGTTTCGCCGTCCAGCTTCGGCACTTCGGCCAGCGCCATCCGGTAGCGACCGTCGATGTGCGCCGCGACGTTGATCTTGGCCGAGAATTCTTCATTCAGCCAGGAAGCGCGGCCATCCACGTTGCGCGACCACGGGAAGGTGTCGGCGTTGACCATCTCTTCACGGTAAAACCACGGATACCCGCCAAAAATCTCGTCGGCGCACTCGCCGGACAGGGCGACGGTCGCTTCTTTTTTGATCTCCTTGGAGAACAGGTAGAGCGAAGCGTCGATGTCGGCCATCCCCGGCAGATCGCGGAAAGTCACCGCTTCTTTGAGCGCCTGCACGAGTTGCGGCGTGTCGATGACGATGTTGTGGTGCTCCGACCCGATGTACTCGGAGACGCGCTTGATCCACGGGCCGTCCGGGTTGGGCTGGAAATCGCTCGCCGTAAAATGCTTGTCGTTATCCAAGTAGTCAACAGAGAACGTGTGCAGCTTCTTGCCTTCCTGTTGGTACTTCAGCGCCGCAAACGCGGAGATCATGCTCGAATCCAGCCCGCCGGACAACAGGGTCACCAGCGGCACGTCAGAGACCAGTTGGCGCTCGACCGCGTCTTGGAGCAATTCGCGCACTCTTTCCACCGTCGTGTCAAAATCGTCGGTGTGCGGGGCGCTTTCCAACTTCCAGTACGGCGCGATCGTCGTGCCGTTGCGGTCGAAGAGCACATAGTGGCCCGGCTTCAGCTCAAACACGTTTTTGAACACGCCGTGACCCGGTGTGCGCGCAGGGCCGATCGCGAACACTTCGGCCAGCCCGTCGCTGTCCACTTCCGGCTCGACCAGCGGATGGGCGAGCAGCGATTTCAACTCAGAAGCGAAGAGCAGGCCGCCGCCGCGCTCCGCATAAAACAGCGGTTTGACGCCAAGCCGGTCACGGGCGACGAACAGGTTTTGCTCCTGCTCGTTCCAGATCGCGAAGGCGAAGATGCCGTTCAGCTTCTCCACACAGGCCGGGCCCCACTCCATGTACGAAGTGAGCAGCACTTCGGTGTCAGAGTGGCCTTGGAAGCGGTGGCCGCGGGCGAGCAGTTCCTTGCGAATGTCTTCGGTGTTGTACAGCTCACCGTTGTAGATGATCGTATATGTGCGATCGCCGAGGGCGCGCGTCATCGGTTGGATGCCGCCTTCGATGTCGACGACAGCCAGGCGGCGGTGGGCAAATCCGGCGTGGGGAGACAGCCAAATGCCTGCTTGGTCCGGGCCGCGGAGGTGTTGCAAATCTGCCATTTGTTTGAGAATCGAACTCTGTTCTGTGAGATCGACTTTCCAATCGATCCATCCACTAATCCCACACATCTTGTTCGTTCCCCTCCCATTCTGAAGTCTAGACGTTCGCCCAGCATGAGATAACCTATGCGAAGGGGGAAAAAGATGTGCAGGAAATCAGATCCCGTTGGGGCGAACCGACGCAATCACGTTTTCTGCGACTTCTTTCGACGCCAATCCTTCAAGGAACCAGCGCGAGAGATCGACGGCAGCCAGGCATCCGGCAGCGGTGGCGATCTTGTCATGCGCGACGATCGGCACATCGAGCACTTCGACGCCCATCGCGGCGAGCTGCTTGACCCGCGTCGGATAGGTGGTCGCGGTCAGGCCCTCCAACAGCCCCAGCTTGGCGAGCAGCAAGGCGCCCGAGCACATCGAGCCGATCATCTGGCGGCCGGGGTCGAGCAGGCTCTGCATCCGGGCCAGAAAAGCTTCATCATGGATCAGCGTCTGCACGCCGGGGCCGCTTTCGATCAGAACAGCGTCCGCTTCCGCTATGTAGGAGAGATCGGCCGACATCGGGATGGTCAAGCCGTTTTCTGACGTGTGGTGAGATTCGGTTCCGACCAGTTTGACCTCCCAGTCCGGCAGCATCTTGAAACGCGCCACGCGGTTGAGCAGATCCCAAGGCAGAAAGACATCCAGATCGGTGAAGCGGTCAAAAACGAGGATCGCAAGTTTCATCGGGCAAGCTCCTTTTTGTTCAAAGTGTTGCTTCTATGGTACGATGAATCGGTGAAGACGTACATACAGAATCAGGAAAGGGTGTCGCACCTATGTTTATCGCAATGAACCGTTTGACCGTTCCGGCTGACTACCGCTCTCATCTCGAAGAGCGCTTTGCCGGTGCCGGCGCACGCATGAAAGACGTGCCGGGCTGCCTCGAATATCAATTTTTGCTCCCGACCGAAGGCGATGAGCTCATCGTCTACACCAAATGGGAAACGGAAGACGCGTTTAACGCCTGGACGCAAGGCGAAGCGTTCCAACGCGCTCACCAAGGCGCCAACCCGAACTCTCCGGTCAAAGGCGATCTGCGCAAATACACCGTGAAGTTCTCTTCCTAAGCAATAAGAAAAGCGCACCTCTGCAGGTGCGCTTTTTGCGTGTTACTTGGTGATTTTGATCGTTGCTGCGGAGCGGTCTTTCGCTTCTTTTACCACTTGGATCTTCAGGCCGTACTTGAGCAGCTTGAGGCCGGAATCCGGGTTGGAAGCCGTCCAGTAGGAATCGCGGTCGCTAAACGCCTTCTCAGCCGATTGCGCGCGGGAGAAGATCGAGGAGCCGTCCGGGTATTGGACGCTCAGGTCGTTGCCTTTCTTCAGCGAGAAGGTCGCATCTTTCAGCTGGAAGCGGGAGGCAGCGACTTCGCCGTCGTTCCATTTCACAACGTTTTGGTGCGAGTCGACGACGCCGAGGAAGCCGTAGCCCGGGTGAACGCCAACCCAGTTGTTGTCGTACGCTTCATTGACGTACCACACCAGCATGCCCGGGTCGTAGGACATGATCGAGTTGCCGCGCTTCAGGTGCGCCAGACCTTGGTCCACGCCGTCATGAGTACGCCATTCCACTTGGTAGTAGTGTTTGGTGTACGACTTGCCCGGGTCTTTCGTGAAGCCTTGCAGGTCGAAGGACGGAGTGCCTTCCGCGCCGTCCGCAAATACTTCTGCGCCGTCAGCGGTCACAGTTACGTTGTCCACGTAGAAGCCTTCGAGGTTGGTGCCCCAGTCGCTGATCGAGCGGAACTGCAGCAGGATTTCCTGGCCGGCATAGGCGGACAGGTCGATCGATTCATGCACCCAGCCGTTCGAGGAACCGGTGTAGCCCGGCAGGTTCGGCTCGATCGTCGGGTACGCGCCGTTGGCGATGTCGGTCGACGTGCGGTCGGTCGCGAGGGAGGTCCAGGTCGCGCCGTTGTCGGTGGAAACTTGCGCGAAGGCGTAGTCCCATTCAGATTCGATGTTGTACCAGGTATCGAAGTCAAGGGAGGCGGACGTTTTGCCGGTCAGGTCGACAGCGCGCGCCATCGAGTGATCGTGCTCGTCGCCTTTGCCGCCCCAGAACTCGAAGGAGCCGGCAGCCGGGGTGTTGACGACCGTCTCTTGATCCGGCAGGTCGATGCGGACGACATCTTCGTTCTTGCCTTTGGTGGTCGCTTGGTCAAGCGTCACTTCCAGGCCTTTGCGCGGGATGTCAGACAGCGAGATCGTCGTGCCATGCTGCCAGTTGCCGCCGATCGTCTCTTGGAAGAACTCTTTGCCGTACGGGGAGAAGCCAACCGGCTCGGTGCCGCCGATCTTGCCCGCCCAGGAACCGGCCGACATGATCGACCAGTATTCGATCGGTTCGCCGTTGCCGGAGTAGATCGTGTCATACTCGTCCGGCAGACCGAGGTCATGGCCGTACTCATGCGCGAAGACGCCCGTTGCGCCGTCTTCCGGCATGATGATATAGTCGAACGCCGCCATTTGGCCGCCCCAGTACGGAACGTCGGTCGCGGAGCCCGGAACTGCATACGGGGAGGACAGGTCCCAGCGGTGCGACCAGATCGAGTCGCCGCCGAGGTTGCCGCCGCCAGCTTCTTCGCCCACGCCGGCGTGGATGACCGCCATGTGGTCGACGAGGCCGTCCGGCTCGCGCGTGTTGCCGTCTCCGTCGAGGTCGTAGATGTCTTCTTGGTCGTATTCGGACAGGTCGACGCCTTGGGCAACTGCTGCTGCCAGACCGTCGCGGATCAGCTGTTTCGGGTCGTTATCGTCGCCGTCGACGCCGTCCACGTTGCCGCCGTAGTAGGCAGCAGACTTCGGAGCTTTCACCCAGCCGACAACATCGCCTTCAACTGTGTAGGAACCGCCGGATTGCTGCAGATAATATTGAGCCATCGAAACGAAGTGTTCACCGTTCGGGCCGGTGTAGCCGGTCGGGGAGAACATCATTTGTTGATAGTGTTCAGTGGTGTAGTCCGGATAGAACATATCGGTTTCTTCCGGAGTGATGTTGTTGTGCTCATAGTCGTCGAATTCAACGAGCAGGACGAGCAGCTTATCTTTGCGCACATCGCCGGTCCACGGCTGCGGCTGGGCAGGCTCTACTTTCTTGCCGTTATTGCCTTTTTTGCCTTTGGCAGCTTTCGTGACTGCGGCAGCGCGATCTTTAAACGAGTTGCCTTGGCCGATCGAAACGTTCGGCTTCTTGCCTTTGCCGGAGATGTAGTCTTTCATCGCCGCTTCTTTTTGCTCTTGGCTGAGACCTGGTTCGATGATCCCGCGCTTCACGAGCGAGTCGATGTAGCGGTCGGTGTTGATCACGTTCAGGTCGGCCGGCGTGCTTTCCCGGTCGGCTGCCTGCACGGTCACTTGTGCCGGAATGCCGGCAAAAAGAGAACCTGCGATCAGCGCCGAGGACAGGCCGATGCTTACTGCCTTTTTCTTCATTGCGAAAAATCCCCCTTACTCTCAATTGAATATTTAGACTTCTCAAAATAATATTTCAACAAAGGACAAGAAAGTCCTTCGAGCTTCGAATAAAATATTGAATATTGTAATTGTTATTAATAAAAAACGCACCCGGGAGCGGGTGCGTTTTTCGGTGTGAAGCTGTTACTTGGTGATCTTGATGGTTGCTGCGGAACGGTCAGCCGCTTCGCCTACCACTTGGATCTTCAGGCCGTAGTTGCCCAGCTTGAGACCGGAGTGCGGGGAAGACGGGGACCAGTACGAGCTCTTGTCATCGAACGTGGAAACCGGGTTCTTCGCAGCGTTGTACAGGTGCTGGTCCGGACCGTAGAACACGTCGAGGTCAGAGCCTTTTTGCAGTGAGAAGGCTGCATCGTACACTTGGTAACGGGTGCCTGCTATCGCGCCGTTCGACGCGTAGCCGCCCCAGTGGTGAACGTTTTGGTGCGCGTCGACGACGCCGAGGAAGCCGTAGCCCGGGTGAGCGCCAACCCAGTTGTTGTCGTACGCGTCGTTCACGTACCACACAACCATACCTTCATCGTAGGAGAGCAAAGACTTGCCGCGAGCGATGTGCGTCAGACCTTGGTCAACGCCATTGTGCGTGCGCCACTCGACGAGGTAGTGGTGCTTGGTGGAGAATTTGCCTTCCGACTTGGAGAAGCCGTTCAGTGCGAAGGACGGAGTGCCTTCCGCGCCGTCAGCAAATACTTCTGCGCCGTTTTTGGACACTTTCACGTTGTCGACGTAGAAGCCGTCGAGGTTGGTGCCCCAGTCGTTGATCGAGCGGAACTGCAGTTGGATCGATTGGCCAGCGTAAGCGGACAGGTCGATCGTCTCATGCACCCAGCCGTTGGAGGAACCGGTGTAGCCCGGCAGGTTAGCTTCTACAGACGGGTAAGCGCCGTTTGCCAGGTCGGTACGGGTGCGGGAAGTAGCCAGAGAGGTCCAGGTTGCGCCGTTGTCGGTGGATACCTGTACGAACCCGTAGTCCCAAGATTCTTCGATGTTGTACCAGGTATCGAAGTCGAGGGAAGCGGTGGTTGCGCCGGTCAGGTCAACCGTGCGAACCATCGAGTTGTCCGCTTCATCGCCAGCGCCGCCCCAGTATTCGAAGGAGCCTGCAGCCGGGGTGTTGATGGTGCGGACTTTGTCCGGCAGGTCGATGCGGACAACATCTTCATTTGCGCCTTTGGTGGTCGCTTGGTCAAGCGTCACGGTCAGGCCGTTCGCCGGGATGTCAGACAGCGAAACGGTCTTGCCGTGCTGCCAGTTGCCGCCGATGGTGTCTTGGAAGAATTCTTTTGCATACGGGGAGAAGCCGGTCGGCTCGGTGCCGCCGATTTTGCCTGCCCAGGAGCCTGCAGACATGATCGACCAGTATTCGATCGGTTCGCCGTTGCCGGAGTAGATGGTGTCGTACTCGTCCGGCAGGCCGAGGTCATGGCCGTACTCGTGCGCAAATACGCCGGTAGCGCCGTCTTCCGGCATGATGATGTAGTCAAATGCAGCCATTTCGCCGCCCCAGTACGGAACAGCAGCCGTGGTGCCCGGAACTGCATACGGGGAGGACAGATCCCAGCGGTGCGACCAGATCGAGTCGCCTGCCAGGTTGCCGCCGCCAGCTTCTTCGCCCACGCCGGCGTGGATGACTGCCATGTGGTCGACGAGGCCGTCCGGCTCGCGCGTGTTGCCGTCGCCGTCGAGGTCGTAGATGTCTTCCTGGTCGTATTCGGACAGGTCAACGCCTTGTGCTGCCGCTGCAGCCAGACCGTCGCGGATCAGCTGTCTTGCATCGTTGTCGTCGCCGTCAACGCCGTTTACGTTGCCGCCGTAGTAAGCTGCCGATTTCGGAGCTTTCACCCAGCCGACAACATCGCCTTCAACGGTGTAGGAACCGCCGGATTGCTGCAGATAATATTGAGCCATGGAAACGAAGTGTTCGCCGTTCGGGCCGGTGTAGCCGGTCGGGGAGAACATCATTTTTTGATAGTGTTCAGTCGTGTAGTCCGGATAGAACATATCGGTTTCAGCCGGGGTGATGTTGTTGTGCGCATAGTCGTCGAATTCAACGAGCAGCACGAGCAGCTTGTCTTTGCGAACGCCGCCGTTCCAGGACTCGCCTGCAGCCGGAGCTACGGTCGTGCCGGAAGTTTGCTTGGAAGCAACGGTGGTGTTTTCCGCAGCGCCCTTTACTTTTTCGGAGCGTGCTTTGAACGTGTTCTTGGCAGCGGTTGCTGCAGCGCCTTGGCCGTTTTGCTTCAGGTACGAGCGCATTGCTGCTTCTTTCTCTTCCTGGTTCAGGTTGCTTGCGATGATGCCGCGCTTCACCAAAGATTCGATGTAGCGGTCGGTGTTCACCACATTCAGGTCTGCCGGCGAGCTTTCGCGGTCTGCTGCCTGAACAGATACTTGTGCCGGAACTGCGGCAAACAAGGAACCTGCGATCAGGGCAGAGGAAAGGCCGATGCTTAGTGCCTTTTTCTTCATAAGTGACTCCCCCTCTATTCTCTGTTGAGATTTATATCTCAGGTAATACAATTCAACAGTAAATAGATAATTCCTTCGCAATTCGAAGAAATTTTTGAAAAAAATAATCTTCTAGGAAATACCAGCTTACTTATTTGTTAATGAGTTTTAATTGATATTTCTTCTAGGAAAATTGGGCGATATGGTACAATGGGGGAGGAAGGAGAGATACATTTTGCATCGGAACTTACGAAGCTTTATCCATACATTGCGCCAAGAGCGCGACATCGTGGAGATCACGGCAGAAGTCGATCCGTATTTGGAGCTGGCGGAGATTCACCGCCGCGTCATCCAGGACGGAGGCCCTGCCCTTTTGTTCACCAATGTAAAAGGCAGCCGCTACCCGGTGTTTTCCAATATGTTCGGGACTTCGCGCCGCGTCGATCTGGCGTTTGGGCCGCGTCCGGAACAGTTGATGAAAGACATCGTGGGGCTGACACATAAGCTGGTGCCGCCGACGCTCGGGAAGATCTGGGGCGAACGCAACCTGCTGCTCGACGTGGCGAAGACCGGCACGAAGACGGTCAGCGCGGGACAAGCTCCGATTCTGGAGATGGTCGACGCGCCGGCTAAACTGACCGAACTTCCGGTGCTGACCTCGTGGCATGAAGACGGCGGTCCGTTTGTGACCTTGCCGCTCGTGTACACCGAACATCCTTCGAAAAACGACCACAACCTCGGCATGTACCGCGTGCAGATCTATGATGACAAAACGACGGGCATGCACTGGCAAATCCATAAAGGCGGCGGCTTCCACTATCATGAAGCGGAGAAGCAGAACCAGAACTTCCCGGTCACCGTGTTCCTCGGCGGACCGCCCGCGCTGATCGCCTCGGCGATCGCGCCGGTGCCGGAGATGCTGCCGGAACTCTTGCTCACTTCTCTGATCATGGGCGAGAAACTCCCGGTCGCCAAAGACCCGCACGGCGGCAAATATCCGCTGATCGCCGAGGCGGAATTTGCGATCGTTGGCCACGTGCCGCCGCATGAGCGCCGCATCGAAGGGCCGTTTGGCGACCATTACGGCTACTACTCGCTGGCCCATGAGTTCCCGGTGTTTAACGTCGACCGCGTCTATCACCGCAAAGATGCGATCTATCCGGCGACGGTCGTTGGCAAGCCGGTGCAGGAAGACTACTACCTGGGCGAATTTTTGCAGCGCCTGCTCTCGCCGGCCTTCCCGCTGGCGATGCCGGGCGTGCGCGATCTGTGGACATATGCGGAGACGGGCTTCCACGCGCTGGCCGCAGCGGTCGTGCGCGAAAGCTACAAGCGCGAAGGTCTGGTCAACGCCTTCCGCATCTTGGGTGAAGGTCAGCTGACGTTGACCAAGTTCCTGATCCTGACCGACAAGCCGGTGAAGCTGGAGAACTTCACGGCGCTGTTCGAGCAGGTGCTGGAGCGCTTCGATCCGGCACAGGATCTGTATGTGCTTGGCAACACCTCGATGGATACGCTCGACTACACGGGCCGCCGTCTGAACCATGGTTCGAAGGCGATCATGCTGGGTGTTGGCGAGCCGATGCGGACGCTGCCTGACACGTATCAAGGCAGCGACTTGCCGGGGATTCGCAAGATTGAATCGTACTGCAAAGGGTGTCTGGTCGTGGAAGGGGCTTCGTTTGAGGAAGATCCGGAGCTGGCCCCGCGCCTGGTTGATCTCGCCGCAGACAAACTGCGCGAGTGGCCGGTGGTCTTCTTGGTGGATGATGCATCGGTGGCCAAAGCGCAGTCGTCGTTCCTGTGGACGACGTTTACGCGCTTTGACCCGGCGCATGACATCTATGCGGAGCAGGAACTGCAGCGCCACCATGTCGGCTACAAACTGCCGCTGGTGATCGATGCGCGGATGAAGCCGGGCTATCCGGATGAAGTGGTCACCCGCCCGGATATCGACCAAAAGGTGTCGGAACGGTGGACGGAGTATTTTGGCAAGACGAATTTTTAAAGAACAGCAAAAGACCCCGTGGCAGTTGCCACGGGGTCTTTTCGTTTAGAAGGGCTCTTTCCAGTCGGACAGCACTTGGACACCGGATGCCTGTACGGTTTTGCGCAGCTGGTTGACGTTGACCAGATGGTTTTCGTACTCGACGGTGATGATGTGGTTCCCCGGGTCGGCCAGCGCGCGCTCAACGCCAAGCAGCGAGTTGAGCGAGGTGGAGACGCGGCGATACTCTTCCGGCGATGCATTTTTGATCATGATGTGTGCGATGGACATAACGGAACACCCCCCTGACGTAAGTATGGATTGTGTGGCTTGTATTTAGTCGATGGTCGAAGAACCAAAATGCGTCACTCCTAGTCTCGCAATCGGCTGCACACACTACTCCCAGGGGGTGCTATATACGATGACCGAACGTTCGATGAAGAAGCGTCTTGAATGGCTTGACCGCAAAGCACGGAGTGGTAAGCTGACGAAACAAGAGCAATTCGAACTGGGCCAGGCGTTTTTGACACCCGCATTTGAAAAAAGCAGCAAGTAGCAAGTCTTGCCTGCATCCTGCCGCATTGTCAGCGGCAGGATGCTTTTTTATGAAACTTTTTGGAAACTGTATCGTATAGATAGGTGTTCGTCCTGAAACCGCGAAGTAAGTTTTGGGAGAAGGAGGGGTGTGGGTTGCTGGAACTCTATTATGGATGTTTGATCGGCGGCATCCTGTTCGCGGTAGCTGTGCTGATCTTTGGCGATCTGCTGCACCTGCACGGGCCGGAGTTTTTTGATCCGACGGTGATCGGCGGCTTGGTTACGACGTTTGGCGGCGTTGGCGTAATGCTAACGACCTACACAGATCTGGCAGCGGGAGCGGTGGTCTTTTTGGCGGCGCTGGCCGGGATCGTGCTGTCCTTTTTGGTCTATTTTTTCTATGTAAAGCCGATGAAAAAAGTGGAGAACTCGACCGGATTCTCGCTGCAGGATCTGGAAGGGAAATTGTGTGAAGTTTCGGTAGCCGTTCCGGCAAAAGGCTTTGGCGAAGTGCTGGTCAAAGTCGGGGCGGGGAACACCAACCAGATTGCGGCGAGCTTTGACCGGCAGAACATCCCAACAGGGAAAAAGGCGGTCATTGTGGAAGTGAAGGACGATGTGTTATATGTATCCGCTTATGATGAATTGGAGTAAGCAGGGAGCAGGAGGGGTTATTGTATGCCGAGTTTTCTCTTAATTCCGGCAATTGTTGTCGGTGTATTGGTGCTGTTGGCGCTGGCGTTCTGGGCGCGTTATAAGACGGTAGGCCCGGATGAAGCGATGATTGTTACAGGTTCTTTTCTGGGCAGCAAAAACGTCTTGACCGATGAATCGGGGCGCAAGATCAAGATCGTGCGCGGGGGCGGCGCCTTTATTCTGCCGATCTTCCAACAGGCGGAGTTTCTGTCTCTGTTGTCGCACAAGCTGGATGTATCGACACCGGAAGTGTACACCGAGCAAGGTGTTCCGGTCATGGCTGACGGTGTCGCGATCATCAAGATCGGCGGTTCGGTCGAAGATGTCGCAACGGCAGCCGAGCAGTTTATGGGCAAGCCGGTCGAAGCGTTAAAATCGGAAGCGCAGGAAGTGCTGGAAGGCCATCTGCGTGCGATCTTGGGCACGATGACGGTGGAGGAAGTGTACCGCAACCGCGATAAATTTGCACAGGAAGTGCAAGGTGTGGCGGCAAGAGATCTGAAAAAGATGGGTCTGCAGATCGTTTCGTTTACGATCAAAGACGTTCGCGATAAACATGGCTATTTGGAAGCGCTCGGGAAGCCGCGCATTGCGGCGGTCAAGCGCGATGCGGAAATCGCCGAAGCGGAAGCGGTCCGCGATGCGCGGATTCAAAAGGCGCTGGCCGAAGAGCAAGGGCAGAAGGCCGAACTGGTGCGCGATACGAAAATCGCGGAAGCAGCGAAGGAAAAAGAGCTGAAAGTCGCGTCCTTTAAGAAGGATCAGGACACGGCGAAGGCGGAAGCGGACCAGGCGTACCATATTCAAGAAGCGCGTGCGAAGCAGCAGGTTGTGGAAGAGCAGATGAAGATCGAGCTGGTGCGCAAAGAGCGCGAGATCGATCTGGAGACGAAAGAAATCGTGCGCCGCGAGCGCCAGTACGATGCGGAAGTCAAGAAAAAGGCCGATGCGGACCGCTATGCGGTCGAGCAGTCGGCAGAAGCGGACAAAGCCAAGCGTATGCGAGAAGCGGATGCGATGCAATATAAGATCGAGGCGGAAGCGAAAGCAAACGCCGAGCAGAAGCGTCTGGACGGTCTGGCCATCGCCGAAGCGGAGCGCGCGAAAGGTACTGCCGATGCGGAAGTCATCCGTCTGCGCGGTTTGGCCGAAGCGGAAGCGAAAGAAAAGCTGGCTGAGGCGTTTGAAAAATTCGGCCAGGCAGCGATCCTCGACATCATCGTGAAAATGCTGCCGGAGCTGGCTGGGAAGATCTCCGAGCCGATCGGCAAGATTGATAAACTGACCGTTGTCGACACCGGCAAAGGCGAAGGGGCTGCTCGTGTCAGCAACTACGTCACCGAACTGATGGCGACGGCGCCGCAAATGCTGAAAGACGTGTCTGGCCTGGATCTCGAAGCGATGATCAAAGGCCTCACGCAGCGCGGCGGAACGAACGCTGTGCAGCAAGTGATCGAGTCGGTCGTGCAGGAAGAGAAGTAAACTCGGAACTCGGATCGAACACGGGGAGCCAAATTTATCGCCAGACGGCGGTAGATTTGGCTTTCGTGCTATACTGGAAGCATCGCCCAGTTCGGTTGTAAAAATGAAAGGGAAGTGTTTCGAAATGGTGTTCTTGCAAGTGATCGCAGTGCTGGTGTTTGCGTATTGGGTGGTGATGACCGTTTTGAATGTGCGGGGGCTGCGGATGATTCCGGAGCTGACCGGGGGAACGGTCGCAGGAGAGCAACCTTTGGTCTCGGTGATCGTGGCGGGCAAGGATGAGGAAGCGGCGATCGAGCGGACGATCGAGAGCCTGCTGGCGCTGGAGTATCAGAACTATGAACTGATCGTGGTCGATGACCGCTCGGAGGATCGGACGGGCGAGATTGTGGACAAGGTGCAGCAGCGTGCGGCAGAAGCAGGATCGAAAATTCGGTTTGAAGTGATACATATTGAGCACCTGCCGCAAGGATGGCTGGGGAAAAATCACGCGCTGTATCGCGGCTATCAGTTGGCGCGCGGGGAGTACATCCTGTTTACCGATGCGGACGTGCGGTTTGAACGGAACGCGCTGGGGACGGCGATGGCGTTTGCGCTTAAGGAGCGGGCTGATCATGTGACGATGACGCCGACGATGGAGGCGGGCAGCTTTTGGCTGCGGGCGTTTGTGCATTATTTTTTGTTTTCGCTGTGTCTGGTGATGCGGCCGTGGCTGCCAAATGTCGATACGCAGGACAAGGTCGGATTTGGCATCGGGGCGTTTAATTTGATCTCGCGCAAGGCGTATGAAGGGATCGGGACACACCGCGCACTGCGCATGCGGCCTGACGATGATCTGCAGCTCGGCACGATGGTCAAGCAGGCCGGGCTGAGACAGCGTCTGGTCACCGGGACGAAACTGCTGACGGTGGAATGGTACCCGACGCTTGGCGAGGCGATCCGCGGGTTGGAGAAAAACACGTTTGCCGGGCTGAACTACTCGATCCTGATGGTTATCGTCGGTGTGCTCGGACAGCTGCTCGCGTTTTTCCTGCCGTTTGTCGCTTGGCTGGTGCTGGGCTGGGCCGGACTGCTGTATGCGGCATCGGTGGTGATGATGGCGTATCTGTACCTGCGGTACACGCGGACGCTGAGCCCGTATCGCGGCGAGGAGGCGGTGGCTTTGCCGCTGACCGCACTGTTGTTTGTCTACATCATCGTACGTTCGACGTACCTGACGCTCAGCCAAGGCGGGATCTACTGGCGCGGGACGTTTTATCCGCTGAAGGAACTGAAGAAGATGAAGCAGGGGAGAGGGATCTTGTGAGTGAGCAGGAGAACCGGGTACAGGGGATTCAAGCGTATCACGAGCAGACGAAACATCATTTTCACCGCTATGCGAGGGCGCTTCCTGATCTGGACTGGGACACGCAGCCGGAGCCGTTTCGGACGTATGACGGGGCAGAGAAGATTCCGCTGTTGAGAGTCGAGCCAACCGAACAGCCGGGCTATGATCAGGCGTTTGCGCCAGGTGCGGTCGCGGCGGCGCCGTTGAATCTGCAGAGCATCTCGCAGCTGTTTTATGACAGCATGTCGATCGTGCGCTGGAAGATGTCTTGGAACGGTACGCAAAAGCGGGCGGTGCGCGTCAATCCGTCGAGCGGGAACTTGCATCCGACAGAAGCGTATCTGCTGTGCGGCGCAGTGGAAGGCGTGACCGAACAGCCGTTGGTCGCGCATTACTCGCCGAAAGTGCATGAGCTGGAAAAGCGGGCCGAGCTGCCCCGTGAGCTGTGGGAGCGGGTAAGCGGCGGGCTGCCGGACGGAGCGGTGCTGGTCGGGCTGACATCGATCTACTGGCGCGAATCGTGGAAGTACGGGGAGCGAGCGTTTCGGTACTGCCATCTCGATGTTGGACATGCGCTTGGCGCATTTGCCGTTGCGGCGGCCGGGCTGGGCTGGCAGGTGCGGCTCGTGGAAGCGCCGGGCACCGGGCAGTTGAACACCATGTTTGGCGTCGCCGGACAAGACGGGCCGGAAGCGGAGCATGCGGATTGTCTGCTCGCCGTGTTTCCGCAGGGGAGTCAGTTGCGGGAAGAGGCAGTCGATCTGTCGGTCGTGGAGGAGTTTACAGCTTTGAATTGGCTGGGAGAGCCAAACGTGCTGAGTCAAGATCACCACCCATGGGAGATCATCGATGAAGCGTCGCACGCAGTTGAAAAGCCGGAGACATCACACCTGGTTTTGAAGACCAGGAGTGACCAGCAAGGCTCTCTTTACAAAAATAATGAAAGAAACATCCCCCTGCGGAAGCTGGTACGCCAGCGCAGAAGCGCGGTGGCGATGGACGGGAAGACGGGTATTTCCCGGGAAGTTTTTTATGGGATCATGAAACGGCTGGCCCCGGCAGCGTTTGAGCTGCTACCGTGGGAGCCGAAGATGAGCATGGCGGTATTTGCGCATCGGGTGGAAGGATTGACCCCTGGCATGTACATGCTGGTGCGCAATCCGAAACACTTGGCAGCGCTGAAAAGCGCGTCGCACCCATCCTTCCGCTGGACCAAGCCGGAGTCGTGCCCGGATGGTCTGGAGTTTTATTTGCTGGCAGAAGGCGATTTCCGCAAAATTGCCCGCGACGGCTCCTGCGACCAGGACATCGCGTCACATGGCAGTTTTGCCGTGGCGATGTACGCAGAGTACGAAGCGCCGCTGCAGGAGCATGGCGCCTGGTTCTACCCGCGTCTGCACTGGGAGTGCGGGCTGGCCGGGCAGCTGCTCTATCTGGAAGCGGAAGCGGCCGGTGTGAGCGGCACGGGGATCGGGTGCTTTTTTGACAATCCGATGCACCGCACCTTCGGGCTGAAAGGCAAAGCGTGGCAGGATCTGTATCATTTCACCGTCGGCGGCGCTGTGTTCGATGAGCGGCTGACTGATCTGCCCGATTATGGGGGATAAAGGGAAGTAGCACTTTTTTTCAAGGAGAATCTGCATGATCAACAAACGGCTCCAAGAGTTGAGTTTGCTCGCCGGCGGTACAATCATCGTGTTTGGCGCTGCTGTCCTGCTCGTGACAGCTTTGCTGTGGGCGTTTGGCATCGCGATCAGTACGTGGAATCTGCCCGCAGGCGCCGGTCTTGCTGTCGTGGCGCTGGCTTTAGGCGTGAACCGCTATGTGGAAGGGTCACTGCAGAAAGCGGTCGTTTTCGCTGGCGTGCTGGCATTTGCGGCAGTGCTGTTGTGGCTGTCGGTGCTGCTCGGCGGCTCTTATTTTGACGTGTCGTATGACGGGCAAGGCTACCACACCGATGCGGTGATCAAACTGCATGACGGGTGGAATCCCTTTCATCAGCCGTACACGGGCAACGTCTGGAATGATCATTATGCAAAAGGCTCCGAGATCCTCGCCGCTTCGCTCTATCGGGTGACCGGCGTGCTGGAGCAGGGGAAAGCGTGGAATTTCCTGCTCTTGGCGGCGTCGTTTCTGCTGGCCTTTGCCGGGCTGCTCAGCTGGGATAGACAGGTCTGGCGGGCGCTCTTGGCGGCGGTCGTGCTGGCTTGGAATCCGGTGGTGATCAACCAGACGCTGACCTTCTACATCGACGGGCAGCTCGGCTCGCTGCTCTTGTGTCTGCTCGGGCTTGGCGCACTGATCGCCGTGCGCGGCGACCGCTGGATCGCATTGGTCTGTGCCATGGTGCTGGTGCTGATCTTGAATAACAAATTCACCGGCGTCGTCTATGCGGTTGTGCTGTGCGGCGGGCTGCTGGCCTTGCTCTGGGCGGTCGGGAAGCGCCGGGTCACAGGCGGGATGACGGCGGTGATCGCTGTGGCGTTTGTGGTGGGCATCCTGTTTGTCGGATGGAATCCCTATCTGCACAATACAATGGAAAAAGGGCACCCGTTCTACCCGGTCGCGGGCGACGGGAAGCTGGACATCATGGATCGGCAGGTGCCGGGCAATCTGGTCGGGCTCCCGGCGTGGAAAAAGCTGGCCTGGTCCGTTTTTGCCCACTCGGAAAATGTGCTGGCGACGCAAAAGGCAGTGCTGAAAACTCCGTTTTCCTGGACGGAAAAAGAAATCAAAGCGTTCAAAGGCCCCGACCCGCGCATCGGCGGCTGGGGTCCGCTGTTCGGCGGCGCGGCGCTGCTGGGGATCTTGGTGGTTGTTTTGTCCTTTCTGCTCACTCCGTGGCGGCAGGCACTGCTGGCCAGCGGCGTGCTGCTGATCGTCGCCTTGTCGGTGCTGGTCAATCCGGAAGCGTGGTGGGCGAGATTTACCCCGCAGCTGTGGCTGATACCGGCGCTGGCGGCCGCGTACGGGCTGGTCGTGAGCAACAGCCGGACGCTGCAAGCGCTGAGCCTAGCCTTGCTGGTGCTGATGGGGACGAACTCGTGGCTTACATCGCAAGAGTATTTTGTGCGGCAGGGTGAATACACGGCGCTGGTCGAGAAGCAGTTGTCTGTGCTGCAGCGCGTCTCACAGAAAGAGCCGATCCCTGTCGTGCTTGGCACGCCTGCGCATGGGCGAAGGTTCGCCGAGCACGGAGTGCGTTTTCTCGCCGTGAAAAAGCTGGCTTGCGACGGGCAGACGCAGTTGCAGGCATCCACGACATTTGTTTGCACGCCGCCGGAACTGAAGGAAAAAAAGGCCAAGTAGGGAAGTAGTTGTTGATGCAACCGACTCTAGATACAAGGTGGGGTACATATGACAGCAATTGAGTACGTGCGTGGTTTGTTTGGGCAAGAAGATGACATTTTGACCGGTGTCCGCCAGTCGATCGTCGACCGCGACATGCCGGCGATTTCCGTATCGCCGGAAGTAGGCACGTTTCTAACGATGCTCGTCAAGATGAACGGCGCGAAAAACGTGCTGGAGATCGGCGCGCTCGGCGGCTACAGCGGCATTTGCCTCGCGCGGGGGCTGGGCGAAGACGGCACGCTGACTTCGCTGGAGTTGGAAGCGGAGTATGCCGAACTGGCCCATGAGAATTTGAAAAAAGCGGGCTTTGGCGACAAAGTGCAGTACCGCCTTGGCGAAGCGTTGACCAGCCTGGAGCAGTTGGGGGCGGAAGGGGCCAAATTTGACCTGTTCTTCATCGACGCGGACAAGGTGAACTACCTCAACTACTACAACTGGGCGCTGAAGCTGGCCAACCCGGGCGCGCTGATCGTTGGCGATAACGTGCTGCAGAGCGGGCGGGTGTTCGACCCGGAAAACAACGCGGAAAACACGCTGGCGATTCGTGCCTTCAACGAGCAGATCGCAACCGATGACCGCGTGGATTCGATGCTCCTGCCGATCGGGGATGGCCTGTCGGTCACCCGCGTCAAGTAGGAGGCCGAGCATGAAGACGCTGCTGTTGTGGGACATCGACGGGACCTTGCTGCGCAACAAAGGGGCAGGGAAACGGGCGATGAACCGTGCGTTTGCCAAGATGACCGGAGAGGAAGGCGCTTTTGACAGCATCGACATGGCAGGCGGCCTTGACCTGAACATGATCGGCGGCGTGTTTGCCCGGTACGGGGTGGATGCGTCGCGGATGGAGGAGTTTTTGACGTTGTATTACCCGTGTTTGGAAGATGTGATGCGGGATGGCAACTCCAAGCTGATGCCCAATGTCGTGCAGGTGTTGGAGCGGGCTGAGCGCGATGCGCGTTTTTACAACGCGTATGGCACGGGCAATGTCGAGCGCGGGGCGCGGATCAAGCTGGAGCATTTCGATCTGAACCGCTTTTTCCCGGTCGGCGGGTTCTGCTACGGGCCGGTCGAGCGCTGGCAGTTGCTGCAAGATGGCATAGAGCGGGCGCAGCAGCACTACGGGGTGGAATTTGCCCCGGAGCGGGTGATCGTCATCGGGGACACCCTAAAAGACATCGAAGCCGCCCGCAAGATTGGCGCGAAAGTCGTCGCTGTCGGCACCGGCGGGCATGCGTATGACGTGCTGGCAGCAGCGGAGCCGGACCTGCTCTTGGCGGATATGACCGACGAGGAGCGCTTCTTCGCCTTTTGCAGCGAGTAAGCGGCAGCCCTTAATGGACACCCTACCCTCATAGAAGGAGGGATCGTCCATGGGCGAAAAAATCGTAGCCGTGCAAAAAAACGGCGACGGCGACATCACCGCCGTCAAAACGGACAGCGGCCGTGTGCTGCAGTACGATCAAGCGATCACCGAAGCCAAAAGTGGGGCTCTGGAGCATGTTGACGTCTTCCAACGCTACGGGCGCGACATTCTGCGCTCCGAGCCGGATGGAGACAAGAGCAACAACCTGGATAACCTGCCGAAGTTTTAGCGAGCAATGAGAAAACGCCCGGTTCCTAAACGGAACGGGGCGTTTTTTTCGTGACCCACCGCACCAAAACGCGGTGTGGAAAGGCTCGGTTCTGCTCACGGCAATGTCATCAGCATGACCGATTCGGCAGGCGTTGCGGTTGCGGAGTATTCGTGGGGGGACTTGGGATTGATCTATTTGAGGTCAGGCAAAACAGTCAAACGAGTTAACCTTCTTGGAAATGAAAATTGAAAAATATGGAAGGGTCTTTCTTTTTCGGCTCAACTTGTGAGAGATAGTATATCATTTCTAAGATGAATGGGCAGAAATATAAAGTTAGCCTCAATATTAATAAAGGTGAACTGAGGAGCTTCGATGTAATGCCGTTTACGTCGGTCAATCCTAGACACTACAATATTTGGGATCCTAGTGTGAGGTGGTAAAAAATGCAACACAACGAACTACTCAAGGAGATCAGGTCTCTTTGCGGACAGAACAAAGTCTTCGAAGTTGAAGGATTGCTCGAAGAAGCCTTAACAAGAGACAAAACAAACATTGATTTATGGCTGCGTCTTGCCCGCTTGCAGCTGGATCTCCATGTATGTGACTATGAGAAATGTTTAGAGTGCTTAGACCATGCTCACGAGGCAGATCCTGGGCACCCCTATCCCTTGCTTCTCATGGCATATGTTCACGAATACTATTTCGCCGGCATCGACAGCATCTTGTTCCACAAACTGATGAATTTTGCTGCTCGTACGGAGCAAAAGGATGTCCAGTCTATGTTGGTGTACATGGCGTCTTGGCACTGTCATGACGAGGATGGAGCTCAGAGAGAAAAGATGTTGCGTGATTCGATTGTCCTCTATCCGGATCATGCACAACATTACTTGGTTTTGTCCTGGCGCTATGATGCAACAGATCGCCATGCAGAAGCATTGGAGATGAAGAAACTGGCATTCCCGCACATTCGAGCAATAGATGATCTGTTGTACGAAAACTGGGATTGTACAGACTATGAGGCTCTGATCGATGAACACATCCGGGGAACCCTTACAACCAAGGAAAACTATGATTCGTTATTCCGGGAAGTAAATGGCACCTAATAAAAAACCCGCTCCTAAGAGCGGGTTTTCTCATTTCTTACGCTTTCGGAGCAGCCGATTTGATCGCTTCAGACACGCTCTCGAATTTGCCGAAGTTCTTGATGAAGCGGGAGGCGAGGTCTTTCGCCTGCACATCGTACGCTTCTTTGTTTTCCCAGGTGTTGCGCGGGTTGAGGACTTCGGACGGAACGCCTTCGACAGCGGTCGGGAGCGCGAGGCCGAAGATCGGGTCGGTTTCGAACTGCGCCTTGTCGAGGCTGCCTTCGATCGCTGCGGTGACCATCGCGCGGGTGTAGGACAGCTTCATGCGGGAGCCGGTGCCGTAGCCCCCGCCGGTCCAGCCGGTGTTGACGAGGTAGACTTTCGCATCGTGCTTGGTGATCTTCTCGCCGAGCAGCTCTGCGTACACGGTCGGTGCCAGCGGCAGGAACGGTGCGCCAAAGCAGGTGGAGAAAGTCGCTTCCGGCTCGGTGACGCCGCGCTCAGTGCCGGCGAGCTTGGAAGTGTAGCCGGACAGGAAGTAGTACATCGCCTGTTCCTTGGTCAGTTTCGCGATCGGAGGAAGCACGCCGAATGCGTCTGCAGTCAGGAAGACGATCACGTTCGGATGGCCGCCGACGCTCGGGATCACTGCGCCCGGAATCGCATCGAGCGGGTACGCCGCGCGGGTGTTTTCGGTCAGTTGATCGCTGTCGTAGTCCGGCAGGCGGGACTCGCGGTCAACCACCACGTTTTCCAATACAGATCCGAACTTGATCGCGTTCCAGATCTCCGGCTCGTTCTCTTGGGTCAGTCGGATGCATTTCGCATAGCAGCCGCCTTCGAAGTTGAACACGCCGTTGTCCGACCAGCCGTGCTCGTCATCGCCGATCAGGTTGCGGTTCGGGTCGGCGGACAAGGTGGTTTTCCCGGTGCCGGAGAGGCCGAAGAACAGCGCAACGTCGCCCGACTTGCCAACGTTCGCCGAGCAGTGCATCGGCATGACGCCTTGCTGCGGCAGGAGGAAGTTCATCACGGAGAAGATCGACTTCTTCATCTCGCCTGCATAGTGCGTGCCGCCGATCAGGACGACTTTTTTCTCGAAGGAGACGAGGATAAACGTCTCGGAGTTGGTGCCGTCAACCGCCGGATCGGCTGAGAAGCTCGGAACGGCGATCACGGTAAATTGCGACTCGTGCTTCGCCAGCTCTTCAGCGCTCGGGCGGATGAACAGCTGGTGCACAAACAGGTTCTGCCAGGAGTATTCGTTGATGATGCGGATCGGCAGGCGGTAGGTCTCGTCAGCCCCTGCAAAGCCGTCAAAAACAAACAGCTCTTCTTTGGTCTTGAGATGATTCAGGACTTTCGCGTAAAGAGCATCGAACTTTTCCTGAGAGAAAGGCTGGTTGACCGGACCCCAGTGCACTTGGTCTTGGGAGAGCGAGTCTTGGACGATAAACTTGTCTTTCGGGGAACGCCCGGTGTATTTGCCAGTGGTTACGCTGAGTGCGCCGGTGGAGGTGGTGATGCCTTCGCCATACTTCACTGCGGTTTCCACGAGAGTAGGTACGGAAAGATTGCGATGCACGGTTGTATTGTTCAAGATCTCTTGGAGCTCAGCGGTCATCATGTTCGTTGTCATGGGAAAAGTTCAGTTCCTTTCCTTTGGGGATAACTGTTATTATAATAGTAGTCAAACGTGGAAATTGGTGCAACACAATTTGACAATTTGTCACGGGATTTTTCTTAATTAGGTCATACTATTTGCCTTCAGTATAACACAATGGATTTGGGACGTGTATCGTTTTTTTCGTGAAAATTTGGCAGGTTTATGTCCGACTGTAGTGTATCCAAGTTGAGAGGAAAAAACAAGAAGGAGGTGGCAGCAAATATGATTCGTTTGATCGCAATCGACCTCGATGACACGCTGATCGCCCCAAACGGGCAGATCCCGCCGGCCAATTTGGCGGCCCTGCGCCGCGTTCGGGACGCCGGGGTGCAGGTGGTGATCGCCACCGCCCGCGGGTATGCGGGAGCGAAGCGGTTTTATGATCCGCTGGAGCTGACCACGCCGATGATCGTTTCGTCCGGCTCCAATGTTGTTGACGGGCAAACGGGCGCTGTGCTGCGCCGCCGCCTGCTGCCGCTCGATTTTGCGCGAAAAGTGGCCCAGTTTGCCCAAACGCACGACATCGCCTTGCGCGTGTATGTCGGGAGCGAGGTCTGGAACAATTTTGACTACGACCCGGTCAATGGCACCAACCGCACGATCGAGCGGACGGTGGAGCAACTGCCCGAGCGGCTCGTCGATGAGCCGTATCAGATTTTTGTCAAAGGGAACCGGGAGTCGCAATTGCTGCTGGAAGCGTTTGGCGAGGCGGGGGACGGGTACTGCTGCCGTCATCATGTCTATGGTGACGGCATCTCCGAGCTGAACATCCTGCACCCGAAAGCGACGAAGCAGGACGCTTTGGCGGAGCTTTGCGAGGCGCTGGAGGTGCCGCGTGAACAGGTGATGGCGCTCGGAGACAGCCGCAACGACCTCGGGATGATCAAATGGGCAGGGATCGGCGTGGCGATGCGCTGGTCGCCTCCTGAGGTGCAGGCTGTGGCTGATTGGGTGCTGCCGGCAGATGCCGAGCGCCTGACAGATGATGAAGATGCCGATGTGGCCGAAGCCCTCTTGCGCTTCGTGCTGTCGGCGGAAGCACAATCGAAAAGTTCCTAAAAAGATCGATCCGGCTCGTAATGAGTCGGATTTTTTTATTTGTAAAATACGTATCTAAATATTCTTGCAATAGAAAGAAAGGTTGTGATATTTTTGAGATGTGGTTTAACTTTTGCATTTAAATTAACATCTGCAATCGCGTAATTTGAACTGATGAGTCTAAAATAAAGAGAGGGAGGCTACATCAATGCATCGAATTAACGGAATGTTAGGACAAATGGAAGCGGAGGAACTGCACAAACTGCTTGTTTTGTGGAACGACACGGCGGCGGAGTTTCCCCGGGAGCTTTGTTTGCATGAGCTGTTTGAACAACAAGCGGAGCGGACACCCGATGCGCCTGCCGTTTTGTATAAAGAGCAGATGCTGACCTATGCGGAGCTGAACTCGCGGGCAAATGGTGCGGCGGAGCGGTTGGTGGAACTTGGCGTCGGCCCGGATGTGCTGGTCGGGATCTCGGCGCAGCGCAAGCCGGAGCTGGTTATTGCCGTGCTTGGCGTTTTGAAAGCTGGCGGCGCTTACCTGCCGCTCGACCCGGACTATCCGCCGGAACGCCTGCTGTTCATGCTGGAAGATTCCGGCGCGCCGATTTTGCTGACGCAAGCGCATCTGTCAGAACGGTATGCCGGCACAAGTGCGCGCCTGCTGTTTTTGGAAGAGATGACGGCGGAACGGGAAGAAAATGTGACAACGGCTGTAACGGCAGCCGATCTGGCTTATGTGATCTACACGTCCGGCTCGACCGGCCGGCCGAAAGGGACGATGATCGAGCATCGCAGCATCGTCAATTTTGTCTGGGATATGAAAACGCGGCTGGAGCTGGGGCCGGGCAAACGGGTGCTGCAGGCCGCCTCGTTTAGTTTTGACGCGTCGGTGCTGGAACTGTTCACAGCGCTGACCACAGGCGCGCTGCTCTGCATGGCCGATCGGGAGGACCTGCTGCCCGGGCAGCCGCTCGTCGACCTGCTGCGGGAACTGCGCATCACCAATCTGTTGATGCCCGCTTCTGCGCTGGCTCAGCTGCCTGAGGCAGATCTGCCCGATTTGACCACGCTTTGCAACGGCGGGGAAGCATGCTCGGCAGAACTTGCGGCGCGGTTGTCAAAAGGGCGGAGATTTTTCAATTTTTACGGACCGACCGAAGCGACGATCGCCACTTCGGCAGAGCAATGCGACGGGTCGCGGAAACCGGCGATCGGCCGGCCGTTTCACAACGTGCGGTATTATGTGCTCGATGAGCAGCAGCAACCGGTGCCGATCGGCGAGCCGGGGGAACTGCACATCGGCGGGATCGGGCTGGCACGCGGGTATTTGAATCGTCCGGAGCTGACCGTTGAGCGTTTTTTGCCCGACCCGTTTTCGGCTGAACCGGGGGCGCGGATGTATAAGACGGGGGACCTCGTGCGCTGGCTGCCTGAGGGGACGGTAGACTATTTGCGACGGATCGACCAGCAGGTGAAACTGCGCGGGTTGCGCATCGAATTGGGCGAGATCGAGCAGCGACTGGCGGAACATCCGCAGGTTGGCGAAGCGGTGGCGATGGTGCGCGAAGACTTGCCGGGCGACCCGCGCTTGGCGGCGTATGTTTTGCCGTTGCCGGGCGAAACGATTTCGGGACGCGAGCTGCGCGGCTTCTTGAGCACACGCCTGCCTGCCTTCATGGTGCCGGGCGCGGTGGTGGTGCTCGACCGGCTGCCTCTGACGCCAAACGGCAAACTCGACCGCCAGGCGCTGCCGGTGCCGACCTGGTCGAGGGAAGAGCTGTCCAGCGAATATGCAGCGCCGCGCGATGAGGTGGAAGCGAAGGTTGTTGCCGTGATGGCAGACGTGTTGGGCGTGGCGGAAGTTGGCGTGCAGGACCGCTTTTTGGAGCTGGGCGGGCACTCGCTGTTGGCGACCCAGGTGATCTCGCGAGTGCGGGAGCTGCTGGGGGCCGACGTGAGCGTGCGCGACCTGCTGGAAGGACAGACGGCGGAGGGGCTGGCGTTGGCGATCAGACGCCGGATGCAAGACGGTGTAAAGGCGCCGGACAAGATCGCCCCCCGCGGCTTGCTAAAAGCGCCGCTGTCGTTTGCCCAGCAGCGATTGTGGTTTTTGCAGCAGATGGAAGGGAGCAGCGCGGCGTACAACACACCGTATGCGGTGCGGCTGACCGGCAGTCTGGACGTGGATCGTCTGATCGGGGCGCTGCACGGGGTCGTGGAGCGGCATGAGTCGCTGCGCACCGTGTTTGTAGCGGAAGACGGGTTGCCGATGCAGGTTGTGCTGCCGGAGATGAAAGCAACTGTGCAGGTGCATGACCTGCGGGGCAGAGCGGACTGTGAAACGTATGCCCTGCAGTTGGCGGCGGACGCGGCTGCCAGGCCTTTTGATTTGGAAAAAGGGCCGCTGTTGCGCTGCGAATTGGTGCGGCTGGCAGAAGCATCGTGGCTTTTGCTGCTCAATCTGCACCATATCGTTTCGGACGGCTGGTCGATGGGCGTGCTGCTTGGCGAACTGTCAGCTTTGTATGACGGACGCCCGCTGGCAAAGCTGCCCGTGCAGGTCATCGACGCGGCGGAGTGGCAGCGCGAGCAACTGCAGGGGGAGGAGTTGCAACGGCTGCTGGCGTTTTGGAAGCAGCAGACGGCAGGCGCCCCGACCGTGCTGGAACTGCATCCGGATTACCCTCGCCCCGCCGTGCAAAGCGGGCGCGGCGCGGCCCATTTTTTCACGGTGCCGGCCGGTCTGGCGCAAGGGCTGAAGCGCGTTGGACAGCAGGAAGACGCAACGCTGTTTATGACCCTGCTGGCTGCTTATCAGACCCTGCTGCACCGGTATACGCGGCAGGACGACCTGCTGGTCGGGTCGCCGAGCGCGGGACGCACGCGGGCGGAGCTGGAAGGGCTGATCGGCTTCTTTGTGAACACGCTGGTCTGCCGGGCCGATTTTTCCGGAGAGCCGAGCTTCCGCGAACTTCTGCGGCAGGTGCGCGAACGGGCACAGGCGGCGTATGCGCACGAGGAACTGCCGTTTGAAAAGCTGGTCGACGAGCTGCAGGCGGAACGCAGTCTGAGCCATCACCCGCTGATTCAGACGATGTTTACGCTGGAAAGCACCGCGCCGGTGCAGTCATGGCAGGCGGATGGAGTGCAGGCGGAGTACGTGCAAGTCGACAACCAAACCAGCAAATTTGACCTCGCGCTGCGCCTGATCGTCACGGAGGACGGGCTGCGCGGGGAGTGGGAATACAGCACCGATCTGTTTGCTGCCGAGACGGTCGGGCGGCTGACCGGGCACTTTTTGACATTGCTGGAGGCCGTCGCGGAGCAGCCGGATGAGCAGGTGGCGCTGTTGCCGCTGTTGACCGGGGAGGAGCGCCGGATGCTGCAGGCGGAAGCGCACCGTACGCCGCTTGACGGGCCGGATCGCTGCATCCATCAGCTGATCGCGGAGCAGGCGGCGAAAACTCCCGAGGCGATCGCGCTGCGCTGTGCGGGGCGCGAGGTGACGTATCGCGAAATGGAAGCGCGGGCGAATCAGCTGGCCCGCCATTTGCAAGCGCTGGGCGTGGGGCCGGATGTGCTCGTCGGCCTCTCGATGGAGCGGTCGCCGGAGATGGTGATCGGGATGCTTGGCATCTTGAAAGCGGGCGGTGCCTATCTGCCGCTCGACCCGCAGTATCCGGGCGATCGGCTGGCCTTTATGCTGGAAGACGCGCAGGTGCCGGTGCTGGTCACGCAGGCACATCTGCTGGACCGGTTACCGCAGCATGTTGCCCGTACGGTGTGTGTGGACCGCGACGGGCAGGAGATCGCTTTGCAGGCTGCCGGTCCGGTGCAGTCAAACGTGACGGCGGGGCATCTGGCCTATGTGATTTACACGTCCGGCTCGACCGGGAAGCCAAAAGGCGTTTTGCTGGAGCATCGCGGGCTGTGCCATCTGGTCACAGCGGTGAACGACCGCTTCGGTATTCGTCCGGGCAAACGGGTGCTGCAGTTTGCCACGTTTAATTTTGACGCGTCGGTGTATGAGATTTTTACGACGCTGAGCGGCGGGGCGACCTTGGTGCTGGCCGACAGCGAATCGCTGCTGCCTGGGCAGAATTTGCAAGAACTGCTGCGCGAAGCAGGAGTGAACACGGCGATGCTTCCTCCTTCCGCGCTGGCGGTGACAGACGCGGACGGTTTGCCTGAGCTGACGACGGTGATCTCCGGCGGGGAAGCCTGCACAGCGGAGCTGGCAGCCAAGTGGGCGCAAGGACGCCGTTTTCTGAACGCCTACGGGCCGACGGAAGCGACGGTCGCCTCCACGCTGGCCGAAGCGGTGGACGGAAGCGAAAAGCCGGCGATCGGGCGGGCGTTGGAGCATGTGCAGCTGTATGTGCTGGACCGCCATCTGCAGCCGGTGCCTGCCGGGGTACCGGGGGAACTGCATATCGGCGGGACGGGGCTGGCGCGGGGGTATCTGAACCGGGCGGAGTTGACTCGCGAGAAATTTATCCCGCATCCGTTCGCGGACGATCCTGCGGCGCGGCTGTACAAGACGGGCGATCTCGTGCGCGTGCGGCCGGACGGACAGCTCGATTACCTTGGCCGCATCGACGATCAAGTGAAAATTCGCGGATTCCGCATCGAAACGGGGGAGATCGCGGCGGCGCTGCTGCAGCACCCGGCGGTGCGCGAAGCTGTCGTGGTCGTACGGGAACCGAAGCCGGGCGACAAACGGCTGGCGGCGTATGTGGTGCCTGAGCCGGAGGTGGCGCTGACTGCAAGCGAACTTCGCGAGTTTTTGAAAGCGGGCTTGCCGGGCTATCTGGTGCCGTCCGACTTTGTCATGCTCGACAAGCTGCCGTTGACGGCGAATGGCAAGGTGGACAAAAAGGCGCTCCCGGCGCCTGATGTTGCAGCTGCGGCGGAGGAGTATGTCGCGCCGCGCGATGCTCTGGAGCGGCTGACGGCGGAGATCTGGCAAGCGGTCCTCGGGATCGGGCAAGTGGGTGTCTGCGATGATTTCTTTGCGCTGGGCGGGCATTCGCTGACCGCGACACAAGTGGTGTCGAGACTGCAAAAAGCGGTGGGGGCGGAGGTGTCGGTGCGCGACCTGTTTGCCGGACCGACGGTGGAAGAGCTGGCCGCTGTTGTGCGCGGGCGCAGTCAGCATGAGCCGGAGACGGGCATCGTGCGGCGGGAACGGCCGGATGGTGTGGCGCCGTTGTCGTTTGCCCAGCAGCGGCTGTGGTTTTTGCAGCAACTGGAGCCGGAATCGGCTTCATACAACATCGCGTTTGCGCTCCGGCTGCGCGGACCGCTCGATCTGCTGGTGATGGAACACAGTTTGCGGGAGCTCGCCCTGCGGCAGGAAGCGCTGCGCACCTCGTTTGCCGAGCAGGACGGGATGCCGGTGCAGGTGATCGCAACTGTGGCCGATGTGTCGCTCGTCGTGCAGGAGGTGCCGGAAGCGGCGGTCGGGCAGTCGATGCGCGACGAGGCGCAAAAGCCGTTTGACTTGACGGCCGGGCCCTTGTTGCGGGCAACGGTACTGCGGGTGGCGGAGCAGGAACACGTGCTGCTGCTCACGATGCACCACATCATTTCCGACGGCTGGTCGATGGGCATTTTCCTGCGCGAACTGACGGAGATTTACCGCGCGCGGGAGCTCGGTGAGGAGCCGCAGCTTGCCGAACTGCCGGTGCAGTATGCCGATTATGCGCAGTGGCAGCTCCAGCATCTGCAAGGAGAGAAGATGGAGGGGCTCACTTCTTATTGGAAACAAAAATTGGATGGAGCGCCGACCCTGCTTGAACTGCCTGCCGACCGTCCGCGCCCGGCGGTGCAAAGCCATGCCGGGGCGTATCTTCCGCTGGAGTTGCCCAAATCGTTGTCGGAGCGGCTGAAAGCACTGTGCCAAGGGGAGGATGTGACCTTGTTTGCCGCGCTGCTGGCGGCGTATCAGGCGTTCTTGTACCGCATGACGCGGCAGGAGGATCTGCTGGTCGGGTTTCCGGCGGCAGGGCGCAACCGGGCGGAGACGGAAGGGCTGATCGGATTTTTTGTGAACACACTGGTCAGTCGGGCGGTCTGCGCTCAGGAGATGACGTTCCGCGAGCTGCTCGCACAGGTGCGCGAAGGCGTGATCGAAGCGTATGCGCAAGAGGAGATGCCGTTTGAAAAGCTGATCGAAGAGCTGAACGTGCCGCGCAGCCTTAGTCACAACCCGCTGATTCAGACGATGTTCCTGCTGGAGCGGGAGCCGATGCATACGCAGTGGCACTTGCCGCATCTCGAAGCGGAAATGGGCGAGACGGACAGCGGCACGACGATGTTTGATCTGACCTTGCACCTGACCGACACAGAGGGAGGTCTGGCCGGGGGCTGGCAGTACAGCACAGATCTGTTCGACGCCGCGACGATCAAGCGGATGAGCGGCCACCTGGTGACGATGCTGCAGGCCATCACCGCCGATCCGGGGCAAAAGCTGGCCGACCTGCCTCTGCTCACGGCAGCGGAAGAGCACAGCCTGCTGGTGGCGTGGAATCAAACAACAACCGTTCCGGCTGCGCAGTTGTGCGTGCACGAACGCTTTGAACAGCAAGCCGCACAGCATCCGGACCAGACGGCGGTGGTCTGCCAAACGGCAGCGTACACCTACGGTGAACTGAATGCGCGCGCCAATCAAGTGGCGCATCGACTGTGCAAGCTCGGTGTGGGCGCTGAGACGCTGGTCGGCGTGTGCATGACGCGCACGGCGGAACTTCCGGCTGCAATGCTTGGCATTCTAAAAGCGGGCGGGGCGTATGTGCCGCTCGACCCGGAGTATCCGGCCGACCGCATCGCGCTGATGTTGGAAGATGCGGGCGTATCGGTGCTCTTGACCGAAAGAGAGCTGCTGGCCACCCTGCCGGAACAGGGGGCAGCCGTGTTGTTGATGGAGGATACGTTCGAGGAGCCTGCCGAAAACCTGTCCGCCTGCACAACATCGGCCAACCTCGCGTATGTGATCTACACCTCCGGCTCCACGGGCCGCCCGAAAGGCGTGGCGGTGGAGCACAGGAGCGTCAATGCGCTGATCGAATGGTCGCACGGATATTATGCGGCAGATGAATTGGCGGCGGTGCTCGCTTCCACGTCGATCTGCTTCGACCTGTCCGTTTGGGAGTTTTTCGTCACTTTGTCGCTCGGAGGGAAACTGGTGATCGCAGACAACGCGCTTGCGCTGCCACACCTGCCAAACGCAAACGAGATCACGCTGATCAACACCGTGCCATCAGCGATCAATGAGCTGTTGCGCCAAGACGCGATCCCGGCTTCCGTGCGCGTGGTCAACCTGTGCGGGGAACCGTTGAAAGGGCAGATCGTCGACCGCCTCTACGCTTTGGGCACCGTGGAAAAGGTGATCAACCTGTACGGTCCGACCGAAGACACGGTGTACTCGACATGGTCACTGACACAGGCCAAGCAGCCGGTTACGATCGGCCGTGCAATCGCGGGGACGCAACACTTTGTACTGGACGGACAGATGCGTCCGGTGCCAATCGGCGTGGCCGGTGAACTGTATCTGGGCGGGGCCGGCTTGGCGCGGGGGTATCTGCACCGACCGGATTTGACGGAGGAGCGTTTTCCGGCGAGTCCGTTTGCCGTGGGGGAGCGTCTGTACCGGACGGGCGACTTGGTGCGCTGGCTGGCGGACGGCACGCTCGACTATCTGGGCCGTCTCGACCACCAGGTGAAAATTCGCGGGTATCGCATCGAGATCGGGGAGGTGGAAGAGACGCTGCTGCGGCACGAGGCGGTGCTGGAGACGGTGGTGATCGCCGGAGATGACCGTGCGGGCAGTAAACGCCTCATCGCGTATGCCGCGCTGGCTAAAGAAGCGGCGGCTGGCGACCTGCGCGCCTTTTTGAAAGAGAGCCTGCCCGACTACATGGTGCCGTCTCTGTTTGTGCTGCTCGAAGAACTGCCGCACACGCCAAACGGCAAGATCGACCGCAAGCGGCTGCCCGAGCCGGATTTTGCCCTCATGCGAGCGGAAGAAGGGCATGTCGACCCGCGAAATGAGGCGGAAGCGGCACTGGCTGCTCTGTTTGCGGAAGTGCTGGGCTTGGAACGGGCTGGCGTGCACGACAACTTCTTCGACTGCGGCGGGCACTCGCTTTTGGCTACGCAGCTCATCTCCCGAATCCGGGCGCTGCTCGATGTGGAACTGCCGCTGCGGATCTGCTTTGAAGCTCCGACGGTTGCGGAGCTGGCCGAGCATCTGGCCGGAGCTGTGCACAGCAGGCAAGAGGCGATCCCCAGAGCTTCGCGTGAAGGCAGCCGGCCGCTTTCGTTCACCCAGCAGAGATTGTGGTTTATGCACCGTCTGCAGCCGAACAATCCGATGTACAACCTGCCGACCCTGCTGCGGCTGCGCGGCGACTTGCAGTTGCAAGCGCTGGAAGCGGCGCTTGGTGAGATCGTCTGCCGCCACGAAACGCTGCGCACGGTGTTTGTCGGGCAAGAGGACGGCGTTGTGCAGGTCATCGGCGAGCCGAAGCCGCAGCGTGTCACCTTGCTCGACCTGACCCGGCTGCCGGAAACGGAGCGCGAAGCGGAAGCGCAGCGCATCTTGCAGGAAGAGATCCATCGCCCGTTCGAACTGAGCAAAGGCCCGTTGTTCCGCGTGCTGCTGGTGCGGATGCGGGACGACGAACATCTGCTGCTGTTGCTGTTGCACCACATCATCTCGGACGGCTGGTCGAACGGCGTTTTGCTCCAAGAGCTGGCGGCGCTGTATGAGCAGCACACGGGCGGACGTGAAGCGGCGCTGCCTGCGTTGCCTGTCCAATACGCCGACTATGCCGTCTGGCAACGGGAGTGGCTGCAAGGCGAAGCGCTGGACGGCCAGATCAGCTACTGGCAGCAGCAGCTCAGCGGAGAACTCCCGGTGCTTACCCTGCCGACCGACCGTCCCCGTCCGGCCGAGTTCAGCTATCGCGGCGCATATGAGCCGTTCCACCTGCCCGAGGAGCTGACGGCGGACCTGAACTCGCTGTCCAAGCAGGAAGGCGTGACGCTGTTCATGACGCTGTTGGCGGCATTCAACACCTTGCTGCACCGCTACGCCGGGCAGGACGATATCATCGTCGGTTCGCCGATCGCCGGACGCAGCCGCACGGAGATCGAGCCGTTGATCGGTTTCTTCGTCAACATGCTTCCCTTGCGCACCGACCTGTCCGGCGCGCCGACGTTCCGGGAGCTGCTGCAGCGGGTGCGCGCCGTGACGCTTGGGGCGTATGCGCATCAGGATGTGCCGTTTGAACAGTTGGTCGATGTGCTGAAGCCGGAGCGCGACCTGTCTCGCACGCCGCTGTTCCAAGCCTGTCTGATCCTGCAAAACCTGCCTGAGCAGGTGTGGAGCCTGCCCGCTCTGGACATGACAGCAGAGTCGGTCACCGGCGATACGGCAAAATTTGACCTGACATTCGCCTTGCAGGAACAAAAGGGTCAACTGCTGGGCATGGTCGAGTACAATACCGACCTGTTTGACGCCGCCACGATCCGCCGGATGATCGGCCACTGGACCCGGCTGCTGGCGGGCATCGCCGAGGAAGCCGGACGGCCGCTGCATGAACTTCCCTGGCTCTCGGAAGCGGAAAAACACGAGCTGCTCTGGCGTTGGAACGATACCGCGACCCCGTATCCGAAAGATAAAACGATCCAAGAGCTGTTCGAAGAGCAGGCAAGCCGGACGCCAGACGCCGAGGCTGTGCTGTTTGCGGGGGAGACGATGACGTACCGCGAACTGAACGAACGCGCCAATCGGGTGGCACACCGCTTGATCGCGCTTGGCGTTCAACCGGATCAGGGAGTTGGCCTCTCGGTTGAACGTTCCTGCGACATGCTGGTTGGCGTGCTCGGCATTGTAAAGGCGGGAGGCGCGTACGTCCCGCTCGACCCGGAATATCCGAACGAACGCCTGGCCTTGATGGTGGAAGACGCCGGGCTGGCGATCATTTTGACGCAGGAGCGCCTGCTCGACAAACTGCCTGCTACGCAGGCGGTCACGCTCTGTCTGGACCGCGAGGAGTTCGCCGGGGAGAGCAGCGAGAATCCGCCGTGCCGGAGCACAAGCGAACATCTGGCCTACATCATCTACACGTCCGGGTCGACGGGACGCCCGAAAGGCACTTGCATCCTGCACTACGCCGTGAACCGCCTGGTGAAAAACAGCAACTATGTGACGTTTACCGCTGCCGACACGATCGCGCAGGTGTCCAACTCGGCGTTTGACGCTGCGACGTTCGAATTCTGGGGCGCCTTGCTAAACGGTGGACGCCTCGTGATCCTGCCCAAAGAGCTGGTGCTGGACGCCGATTTGTTTGCCGAAGCTCTCCACGAATACGGGGTGACCTCGATGTTCCTCACCGTCGCCCTGTTCAACCGGATGGCTGCGCTGCGCCCAGATGCGTTTCGGGGGATGCGGGATCTGCTCGTCGGCGGGGACGCGCTCGATCCGAAGTGGGTCAAAGAAGTGCTGAAGCACGGCCCGCCATTGCGCCTGCTCAACGGATACGGCCCGACCGAAAGCACGACGTTTGCAGCTTGGCATGAGATCAAGTCGGTGCCGGAAGGAGCGGGCTCAGTCCCGATTGGCCTTCCGCTCTCCAACACCACGCTCTACGTGCTGGATGCACAGCTGCAGCCGGTGCCGATCGGCGTGCCAGGCGAGCTGTACATCGGCGGAGACGGTTTGGCACGGGGTTATCTCAACCGTCCTGAGCTGACGGAAGAGCGTTTTGTGCCGCATCCATACAGCGCAGACGATAACGCCCGCCTGTACAAAACGGGCGACCTCGTGCGCCGCTTGGCGGACGGCAGCATCGAGTTCATCGGCCGCGTCGATTTTCAAGTCAAAATCAGAGGATTCCGCATCGAGCTGGGCGAGATCAAAGAAACGCTGCTCCGCCATGACCTCGTCCATGACGCGCTCGTGCTGGCCCGCGAAGACGAGCCGGGCGAAAAGCGCATCGTAGCCTACATCACGCCAAGCGGTGAGCAGGCGGACCTTGTGCCGATCCTGCGCGGCGCTCTGAAAGAGCAGCTGCCCGCCTATCTGGTACCGTCGGCGTTTGTGGTGCTGGAATGCTTCCCGCTCACGCCAAACGGCAAAATCGACCGCCGCGCCCTGCCCAAGCCGGAGGACGTGCCGACCGAAGCCCGCCGTGTCGAACGGCCGCTTGCAGATGGGCTGGAACATGACATCCGCAGCGTCTGGCAGGAAGTGCTGGGGATTCGCGATGTCGGGCTGCACGACAACTTCTTCGACCTCGGCGGACACTCGTTGCTCCTGACCACCGCGCATCAAAAGATTCAGGAGCGCATCGGCCGCACCTTCCCGCTGGTGAACCTGTTTAAACACACCACCGTAGCCGCTCTGACCGCTTTCCTGCAAGGCGAGCGCCCCAGCGCCGCGCGGAAACAAGCGGAGCCATGCAACACGCGCACAGACAGCACGGGCATCGCCATCATCGGCATGTCGGGCCGCTTCCCGGATGCGGGCGATCTGGACCAATTTTGGCAGAACCTGGCGGACGGCGTACAGTCGGTGCAGTTTTTCCCGGAGGAGCAGCCGGCGATTGCGTTGCCGGGCATGGTGATGGCAGGTGCCTTGCTGCAGGACCCGGAGTATTTTGACGCTGCCTTTTTCGGAATGTCCGACCGGGAAGCGCTGATGACCGACCCGCAGCAAAGGCTGCTGCTCGAATGTTCGCAGGAAGCGCTGGAAAGCGCCGGGTACATCGCGCAACGTTTTGACGGCAAGATCGCCCTGTACGCAGCGGCGGGTGAAAACACGTACGGGCAGCTCCTGCTCCAAGATCCGTCCGTGCTGCAGGACACCGAGAACCTGATCCACTTCTCGACCGGGAATGACACCAACTTCCTGGCTGCCAAAGTCTCTTACCGCCTGAACCTGAAAGGCCCAAGCTTTGTGGTGCAGACAGCCTGCACAGGATCGGCCGTCTCGATCCACCTCGCCTGCCAAAGCCTGCTCGCCGGGGAAAGCGACATGGCGCTGGCCGGGGGCACCAACGTCAAAATGCCGCAAAAGCAGGGCTATCTCGCATTTGAAGGCGGCCCGTACTCGTTCACAGGCGACAATTGCCGGCCGTTTGACGCCGACACGGAAGGGGCGTTTGCCGGATCTGGCACCGGGGTGGTGCTGCTCAAGCGCCTCGACGATGCGCTTCGGGACGGCGACCCGATTCACGCGGTGATCCGCGCCTCCGCCTTAAACAACGACGGTGCCGCGAAAGTTGGATTCACCGCGCTGGGCGCAGAAGGCATCGAGCGCGTCATCCGCGAGGCGGTCGACCGATCGGGCATCGACCCGCAGACGGTGGGCTACATCGCCGCTCACGGCATGGGCACCCCGCTCGGCGACGCGATCGAAGCGGACGCTTTGGCCCAAGTATACGGCGCAGGGGCGGAAAAGTCGGGCTGGTGCGCTTTGAACTCGATCAAGCCGAACATCGGGCATACCGGTGTCACTGCAGGCGTCGCCAACGTGATCCATACCGTGCTCGCCATGCAGCACAAAATGCTGCCGCCGCTGCTGGGCTTTCAGACGCCCAATCCGCAGATCGATTTTGCGAACAGCCCGTTTTACATCAACACCGAAAGCAAGCCGTGGCTGACAGAGGAAGGAGTCCCGCGCCGCGCCGGGGTGAACTCGTTTGCGCTGGGCGGCACTAACGCGCATCTCATCCTCGAAGAAGCGCCGGAGCGGAAAACTGAACCTTCCAAGCGCACCGAGCATGTGGTGGTGTTGTCCGCCAAGACGCCGAGCGCGTTGAAGAAAATGGCGCACAACCTCGCCGATCATCTGGAGCAGCACCCGCAGTTGCAGCTCGCCGATGTTGCCTACACCTTGCAGACGGGCCGCGCCGAATATCCACACCGCCGCGTCTTGCTCTGCCGCGACTTGCAAGATGCGGTCGACCAGCTTCGCGGTCACAACGTGCGTCTGGTGGTACCGGAAGAACTGGATTGGAGCGCACACTATGCGGATGAAAAACGTCTCCGCGTGCCGCTGCCGACCTATCCGTTTGAAAAGAAGCGCTACTGCGTGGAACCGCAAAAAGAAAAAACCACCCTCTCTTGAGGGTGGTTTTTCGTTTGTTACGCCAACACGTCCCGCTTGGTAAACGAAGCGAACGACACAGCCAGCGAAGCGGCCGTCCAGATCGCCAGCACGACCAGCGAGTAGCCGAGCGTCAAGCCGTCGACAGCGGGCGGTGCGCCGTTGATGTAGCCGGCGAGGTTGAGGTGTGTGGTGAACACGTATTTCGTCAGCGGGAAATCGGTCGCCAGCTCCACCATGATGCTGCCGCCGATCAGCACGGCAAGCATCACGCCCATGCCGGTCGCCGTGCCGCGCACCAGCACCGAGACCATAAAGGACAAGCTCGCCACAGCGATCGCCGCGATCCAGCCGAGGCCGTAGTTCATCAGGAGCAGGTGCCAATGCGGGATCACCCGCACGTTTTCCGCATCCAGCGTGCCGTTGACGATGCTGAAGCCGGTCAGCATCGGCGCATCCCAGCCTTTGTAGCCGAAGAAGATCCCGGAGATCAGATAGGACAGCACGCCCATCGCCAGCACCGTCAGCGTGGTGAAGATCAGGAGCGTCAGATACTTGCTCATCAAGATCCTCCAGCGCTTGACCGGCCGGGTCAGCAGCAGCTTGATCGTCCCGTCCTGATGCTCAGATGACACGATGTCGGTCGCCACAACGATGACGAGCAGAGGCAGGAACAAGGAAATGCCAAACTGCATGAAAATCCGCGCAAACGTCGTCGCGCCAGGTTCGGACGGGTTGATGTCGCGATCCAGATAATATTTGTTCTGTTCGATCCGCAAGGTCAATTGCGTGCGCCGCGCCTCGTCGAGCGTCGGGTTTGCCAAGCGGCGCTCCGTCTCGGTGATCTCTTTGCCAAGCTCGGCGCGCCAGTCGGTCACGCCGGTCTGCGCCTTGATCTTCTGCTGGTCATGGTATTGTCCGTACGCAAAGAGCGGGATCAGCACGGCGAGAATCAGCATCACGACGAGAAAGCGTTTCTTGCGCAGCACTTTCAACGTCTCGTTGCGCGTCAGTTGATAGAGGTTACGCAATCGAATCACCTCCTGTGATCTCCATGAACAGCTCTTCGAGCTGCCCCTGCACTTGCACGCCGTACAGCTTGATGCCGGCGGAGATCAGCTTTTGGTTGACCAGCGCGGTCTGGTCGGCGGAAAGCACCGCCACAATTTTGTTATCGCCGAGCAGTTCGACCTGTGCGCCCGCTTCCTCTGCGATCAGACCGAAGGCAAGTTCGCGCTGATCGACCGTCCACTCCACGCGGTTGATGCCGGTGTGTACGATCTCGTCCACAGTCGCGACTTTCAAGATCTGGCCGTGCGACAAAATGGCCACCCGGTCGCACATCATCTGGACTTCAGCCAGCATGTGGGACGAGACAAAGACAGCGAGGCCTTCTTCCCGCGCCAGACGGCGGATGAACTCGCGCAATTCGCGAATCCCCGCCGGGTCGAGCCCGTTGGTCGGCTCGTCCAAGATCAGGAGCTTCGGGTTGGCGAGCAGCGCCTGGGCGATGCCGAGGCGTTGACGCATGCCCAGCGAATACGTTTTGACTTTGTCATGAATCCGCCCGTCCATCCGGACCTGCTTGACCACTTCTTCGATGCGCTCATCGGGCAAGTCGAGCATGCGGGCAAAATGTTCGAGGTTCTGCCAGCCGGTCATGTACTTATACAATTCAGGATTCTCGACGATGCAGCCGACACAGCGCATCGCCGCGAGGAAATTTTTCTGCACATCATGGCCGCCGATCAGGACTTCGCCTGCGGTCGGCTTGATCAGACCTACGATCATGCGGATCGTGGTCGTTTTGCCTGCGCCGTTCGGGCCGAGGAAGCCAAACACTTCCCCTTCAAAAACATCAAACGTGATGTCCTGGACGATCTTGCGGCCGCGGATCGTCTTTTGCAGCTTGCGGACAGACAATGCGACGGGACGTTTTCTATCGTTCAAGCGTTGAACCTCCCAGCTTGTGAAAAGTTGTGAAAAGATGCACGATCTCTAGCTCCTATGATACACTAAAGTAAGGGAGGTGCCGTACACGAATATGAAGAAAAAACGTTCTTTTTTATGGGGCAGCGTCGTCACGTTGGCACTGGCCAGTGCAGCGGTCCTCAGTGCCGGATTCTATCTCGCGCTCTCGGAGCCGGGCGAAGCAGCATCCACGTTGCAGACCAATCCGTCCACGCCAGCCAAGCAAGAGGCACAGCCTGCTGTAGCTGTCGATAAAAAGGCAGAAGAGCCGTACCTGATCGTCGCGATCGGCGATTCGCTGACCAAAGGCATCGGCGACACGTCGGGCAAAGGTTATGTCGGCAACTTGAAAACACGCCTTGAGGCGGGCGGACAGAAAGTCAATGTCCAAAACCTCGGCATCAGCGGCCTCGAGTCGAACGAACTCGTCAAGTCGGTGCAGAATCCGGGCGTGCAGCAATACTTTAAAGATGCAGAACTGATCATGCTCTCCATCGGAGGCAATGACATCACACACTCCATCGGCGGAGTGGATAAACTGATCGGTGCCACCGGCATTGATGAAAAGGTCATCCGTGACACTCAGAAGCAATACACGAAAAACGTCCAAGACGTGCTGACCCTGATTCGCAAAAGCAATGCCGATGCGCCGGTCATCGTTTTAGGCTTGTATAACCCGTTCGAAGGCCTCTTTGAAGATGGAGGCAAGTCGGATCAAATGCTGCTCGACTGGAACGACAACTTGCGCAAAGTCGCGCAGACTTTCCCGCAAGTGAAAGTCGTGCCGATGTTCGACCTGTTCCAATGGAACAACAGCACGATGCTGTCCTACGACCACTTCCACCCGAACAACGACGGGTATGCGAAGATGGCGGAGCGGATTTTTAACGGCTTGCCGAAAGAGTTTCTGGAATAAGCGGCATTGCATGCGAAACATCTCAAACAACAAAAAGACCTTCTCTTACTTCGAGAGAAGGTCTTTCTTTATTTCCCGTACTGATCCACATACAATTCCATATTCCCGTCCACTTGCGCGAGGAAGACGGAGGACTGCGCAATCCCTTTCTCCTGCAGCTTGCCGTCCAGCCACTTCCGATCCACACCCAGCTTCTCCAGATGGCGGTCGATGACCACGCCGTCGAGGATGACCGTCTGCGGCATTTGTCTGCCCAGCGTCTTCTCTTTGAGCAGCACACTGATCTGGCCGCTGGGTTCGAGCAGGGCAAATTCCACGTCGGCGACGCGAAACACGTCTTTCATGCGCAACGTTTCGAGCAGTTCTTCCGAGTTGAGCCGTTCTTTGCGCAGGTTTTTGTCCAAGACCTTGCCATGTTCAATCAGCACGGTTGCGTTGCCTTCGATGATGTTGCGCACCCATTTGCTTTTCATCGCGAGAAATTCGAACACCAGGGGCAACAGCATGACGATCGACAGCGCCAAGATCCCGTCCCAAAACGACTCAGTTGGCGCCGACGTGATCTCCGCCGTGATCGAGCCGACGGTGATGCCGACGATGTATTCGAAAAAGGTCATCTGCGACAACTGGCGCTTGCCGAGAATTCGCGTCAAAAACAGCAGGTACAAAATCGCGGCGACCGAGCGGATCACAATGCCCATCCATTCCGGCATGAGGGATCGCCTCCTTACGCCATAGGATGAGCAAAAGACCGCCGGATCATTTCCCGGCGGTCTTGGTTTGCTACTATTTCGGTTTGATCTCTTCCACGCCGTTCATGTACTTGCGCAGCGCCTGCGGGATGTAGATCGTGCCATCCTTGCGCTGGTGGTTTTCGAGCAGCGGGATCAGGATGCGCGGCGTCGCCACCGCCGTGTTGTTCAGCGTGTGGCAGAACTGCAGCTGCCCGTTTTCATCACGGAAGCGGATGTTCGAGCGGCGCGCCTGGAACTCGTGCAGGTTCGACGCCGACTGCGTTTCCCCGTAGCTCTCGCGGCTCGGCATCCACGTCTCGATGTCGTACTTTTTGTAGACGCCTTGCCCGATGTCGCCGGTGCAGACGCTGACCACGCGGTACGGCAGTTCCAACGCTTGCAGCAGGTCTTCCGCATTTTTCGTGATCGCTTGCAAAATTTGCTCCGACAGCTCCGGGTCATTTTTGCAGAGCACAACCTGCTCGACTTTCGCAAACTGGTGCACGCGGTACAGCCCGCGCACATCGCGGCCCGCCGAACCCGCTTCGCTGCGGAAGCAGTTCGAGACGCCGGCGAAGCGGATCGGCTCTTCCACATCGACCGTCTCGCCGCTGTAGTAGGAGACGAGCGGCACTTCCGACGTGCCGACGAGGTACTTGTTGTCCTCCAGCGCATAGGTCTGGTCGAGGCCAAGCGGGAAGAAACCGGTGTTCGTAAACATCTCTTCGCGCAGCATGACCGGCACATCGACAACCGTAAAGCCGCGGTCGGTCAGCAGGTCGATCGCCAGCGACTGCACCGCACGATGCAGATACGCCCCGATGCCTTTCAAATAGTAGTTGCGCGTGCCTGCCACCTTCACCCCGCGCGGGATGTCGAACAGGTCAAATTTTTCCCCAAGCGCCACATGATCGAGCGGCTCGAAGTCAAACACCGGCACATCGCCCACGCGACGCACTTCCACGTTGTCCGCATCCGATTCGCCGATCGGCGTGTCCGGCGAGATGATGTTCGGCACGCGCAGCATCAGGTCGCGCAGGTTCGCTTCCACATCATTCAGCGAGGTCTCGAGCAAGGTGATGTCGGCGTTGATGCGGCGCACCTGCTCCTTGGTCTGCTCCATCTCTTCTTTCTTGCCTTGTTTCGCCAACTGCGGCATCATCTGCGACATTTGGTTGCGCTGCATGCGGTACTGCTCCAGGTCTTGCAGGATGCGGCGGCGTTCCGCGTCAAACGACAGCAGATCGTCGATCGACACCTCGATGCCTTTTTGCTTCGCGACCCTCTGCACCACTTCCGGATTCTCGCGAATGTAACGAATGTCCAACATGTTCATGCACTCCTCACTGTTAATTTTTTCCCGAAAAACACAAAAAGCGCCCTTATCCCGTTGGGACGAGGAGCGCTTCTCTCGCGGTGCCACCCAATTTGGCCAAACTCCTGAACATAAGAAATTCTGGCCCTCTTTAGCACTGCTGTAACGGGCAGTACCCGGTCTGTTCCTCACAGACGCCTCCGAGTTGGATGCTCTTCACCGGCATGATCCGCTCTGTAGATTTGTCTTATTATAAGATAAGATGCTGCGAAATGACAACGGGTATTCTTTTTCCCAGCAATTCTTTAGCAATTCTTTCACCATTTCGGGAAAACATGTACAATAGACAAGTTAGACTGAAACAGGTGAAACGGAAGGTGACTATAGATGAAAAAAGACTTGAGACGTGAAAACATCGAGCTGCTCGCGCCTGCAGGCAACTGGGAAGCGATGCGTGCAGCCGTGGCCAACGGTGCGAACGCCGTCTATTTTGGCGTCGAAAAGTTTAACGCCCGCGCCCGGGCGAACAACTTCCTGATGGAAGAGCTGCCGGACATTATGGAGTTCTTACATATGTACGGCGTGAAGGGCTTCTTGACCTTCAACATCCTCGTTTTCGAAAACGAGCTGGAAGATGCCAAAGAGCTGATCGATGCCTGCATCGACGCCGGGGTGGACGCGGTGATCGTGCAAGACCTCGGCCTGGTGAAAATGATCCGCGATATCTCGCCCGATTTCCCGATCCACGGGTCGACACAGATGACGATCACCTCCTCGGAAGCGGTGGAGTTTACGAAGCCGTATGACATGGAGCGCGTCGTCCTCGGCCGGGAGAACTCGCTGAAACACATCCAAAAGATCGCTTCCGAAACGGGCAGCGAACTGGAAGTGTTTGTGCATGGCGCACTGTGCGTCTCCTACTCCGGTCAGTGCCTGACCTCGGAGATGTGGGGCGGCCGCTCCGCCAACCGCGGCGAGTGTGCGCAGGCCTGCCGTCTGCCGTATGACATGATCGTCGACAACGAGCACAAAGACATGGGCAACATCGCTTACGTCCTGTCGCCAAAAGACCTCGCGGCGCTGGAACTGGTGCCGGAGCTGATCGAAGCTGGCGTGACGTCCTTTAAGATCGAAGGCCGTCTGAAAGCTGCCGAATACGTCGCCAACGTCACCGCTAAATACCGCCGTGCGATCGACGCGTATTTTGCCGGCGAAGACTACGACCCAAACATCATCGACATCGCGGAGCTGGAACAGAGCTTCTCGCGCGGTTTCACGCACGGCTTCCTGTCCGGCACCAACCACCAGCAACTCGTCGACGGCACGTTCCCGAAAAAGCGCGGCGTGTTCCTCGGCAACGTGAAAAAGATCTACCGCGACGCGATCCTCGTCGACCTGCAAGCGCCGCTCAAGCGCGGCGACGGCATCGTGTTTGACGCCGGCGACCCGACCCAGGACGAAGAGGGCGGACGCGTGTACGACCTGCGGATCAAAGGGCAGAAGATCGAAGGCGGAGTTGACGCGGGCATGTACGAGATCGTCATGGGCCGCAACGACGTCAACCTGAACCGCATTAACGTCGGCGACAAAGTATGGCGCACCTCCGACCCGGAGCTGGACCGCCGCCTGCGCAAGACGTTCGAAACGGAAAAGCCGTACCGCACATTCCCGGTCAACGTCTCCGTGCACGGCAGCCTCGGCCAGCCGTTGGTGACGATCTGGACGGACGTCAATACGGACAAAACGGTCACCATCTCTTCGGAAAAACCGGCCGAAGCGGCGATGAAGCGCCCGCTGAACGAAGAAGTCCTCCGCGATCAATTGGGACGTCTCGGCGGCACCGTTTACCATCTCGGCGAACTGTCGCTCGACATCTCCGGCGACATCATCGTGCCGATGTCGGAGTTGAACCGCATGCGCCGCGAAGCGGCTGAGCAGCTGCTGGCCTTGCGCATCGCGCGCCGCCAGTACCAAAAGCGCGACCTCGACGTCTACGATGACACCGTGACCGCCGAACCGGCCAACGGGGCCGAAGCGAGCCTGATCGCGCTGTGCCGTTCTTTGGAGCAGATCGAAGCGGCCGGGAAGACCGATGTGGATTATATCTACGCCGACTTTGAATTTGTTCGCGATTATCCGAAAGCGGTAGAATCGGCGCGCCAGGCAGGCAAGAAAATCGCCCTCGCCACCCCGCGCATCCTGATGCCGGGCGAGCGCGGCATCCTGCTCAACATCATCAAGGCACAGCCGGACGGGATCTTGATCCGCAACACAGGTGCGGCGTACTTCTACGAGCAGGAGCGCCCGGAAGGCATCGAGCTGATCGGCGATTTCGCGCTGAACATCGCCAACCACAAGTCGGCCAACCTGTTCCTGGAGCGCGGCATGAAGCGCATCACCGCGTCCTATGACCTGAACACCGAGCAGATGGTCGACCTGCTCTCCCAGTCGGACGCCAGCAAGATGGAAGTGGTCATCCATCAGCACATGCCGATGTTCCACACCGAGCACTGCGTGTATGCGACGTTCTTGTCGGAAGGCACCGACTATACCAACTGTGGACAAGTTTGCGAAAAGCACCGCGTCTCGCTGCGCGACCGCGTTGATTTTGAACACCCGGTTCGCGTCGACACCGGCTGCCGCAACACCGTCTACAACGCGGTCGACCAGTCTGGCGCCGAGTTCCTTAGCGAGTTCCTCGAATACGGCGTCAACACCTTCCGCGTCGAGTTCCTCGAAGAGGACGGCGGGCGCGTGCAGGAAGTGTTGAAGCTGTATCGCCAAGCCCTGCAGGGCGAAGTGACCGGCACCCACGTCTGGCGCACCTTGAACGCCACCAACCAGCTTGGCGTCACCCGCGGCCAGCTGACCAAGACCGGTGTGACCCGCGGCTAAACCAAAGCCATCTCAGGCAAAAGAAGCTGATCTTTCGATCAGCTTCTTTTTTGTTGCCCGAATTGGCTCCACAATTGCGAGACGAACTTTAGATATGGTTAACCTATAGCACATTGGATTGACTCACCGCTTTATCGTGATAAAATACGGGTATTGGCACTATTACTTTCTTTCTTTTCTAAAGGGGGGTGGCCGATGCACATCAACGAGAACGCTGAAGCGAACGGATTGATCGTGCAGACGGTCGTCGACGGCTGCGGAGTATTTATGAACCGGGCGAAGACGATCTTGCGCGAGAAGGGGATTGCAGAGATTGATGAACACGGTTGGTACCCGCTGCAAGCGGTGTTGGAAACGTTAGACGAACTGAAGCGGACGGTCGGCAAAGAGATCATCTGTGAAATCGGCAAGCACGTCGCGCTTCGGGCGAATTATATAGACGGCGTCGATACCTTCCAGCAGGCGATGCATTCGCTGAACGAGATCTGTCTCTTAAACCACCGGGGAGTCAGCAGCACGATGGTCTATCAATGCATCCAGCTTGAACCCAACCAATTGCACATCATTTGTAACATCCCGTATCCCCGCAGCTTCAACCTGGGAATCCTTCGCGGCATGGCCCGAAAATTCTCCATTCTGGTGCGCATCGAACCGCTGCCGTCCGATCATCGGGGCGGCGAGTTTCTCGTGACGCTGTAGCCCAAGTCAGAAGTGAATATAGAAGAGCATAAGACTAAAAAAAGACCACGTTCCGCAGCGGAACGTGGTCTTTTGCTATGCGAAAGCTTACGGCCAGCGCAGGCCTTTGGGATAATGATTTTTCACCACGCCGCCCGACTGTTTCCCCCAGCCGAGCGGAAAACCGTCCACCGTCAGCACGACCCAGCCTTTCGCGCTGTCCGCAGTAACCGTTTCGCCGCGCAGATACTGCAAGGTGGCCGGGCTGTCTGCCGTCAGCGGCACCGTGTGGCGAATCTCGTCAGGATGCAGGCCCAAGGCGAGGGCATGGCTTGGCTCAAAACGGTTTTTCTTCAGCGTCCCCAGATGCCAGCCCGGACGCACCACTTTCAAACCTTTCAGGTCGGGCAAGCCGCTTGGCACCAGGTAGAGGTTGTCCCCAAAGAGCAGGAATTCGCCCTCAGGCGTTGTCGTCAGCGCTTCTTCCGCAAACTGCCGGTGGCTTTTCAGCGCTTCGGGCGGAATCTTCACCGGTTTGACCTCTTTGCGGCGCGGCGCAGGTTCGCCGTCCGTCTTGCGCAGATGGGCGACATAATGGCCTTCCCCGCGCAGCCGATGCGGCCAGAGGCGAGCCGTTTTCTCAAGCTCAGCTCGGCCTGCTGCCGCCCACTCCGGACGGCCCGGCGCAAAGTGGTCAAACGTGTGGATCTCCAGCACTTCGAACTCCTCGTACTTCTGCAAAAACGCTTCGATCAGCCCTTCGTTTTCATCAGGCGCAAACGTGCAGGTCGAATACACCAGCGTCCCGCCCGCGCGCAGCATTTTCGCCGCCGAATCCAAGATATCCAGCTGCCGTACCGCACAGGCGGTGACATGCCCCGGACTCCATTCTCCGCAAGCGTCCGGGTCTTTGCGAAACATCCCTTCTCCCGAGCACGGCGCATCGACTAAAATTTTGTCAAAAAAGGCCGGGAAGCGCTCCGCCAGCCGGTCGGGCATCTCATTGGTGACGAGGGCGTTGCGCACGCCAAACCGTTCGATATTTTCGGAAAGAATCTTCGCCCGCTGCGGATGCGGCTCATTGGTCACGAGCAGCCCTGTTCCTTGCAGCAAGGCGGCAAGGTGCGTCGATTTTCCGCCAGGTGCCGCGCACAGATCGAGCACGCGGTCACCGCGCTCCGGCTGCAGCGCCTCGGCGACCGACATCGCCGACGGCTCTTGAATATAGTAAACGCCGGCCGCATGGTAGGGGTGTTTCCCCGGCCGCTCCGGCGCTTGAAAATAAAATCCGCCCGGCACCCACGGCACCGGCTCCAGATGAAACGGCGCGAGTTGGAGCAGTTGCTCCGCGCTGGTTTTTAACGTATTGACGCGCAGGCCCTGCACGGAAGGACGATCCAGCGTTTCGCGAAACGCCGCGTATTCATCTCCCAACAGTTCCTGCATGCGTGTCAAAAAAGCTTCCGGATAAAAAGTCCGCTCTTCTGCCAAGGACATCATCTCCCTGCCCACTAGGTTTTCCGAAACTTATCTTACCATGTGCGGACAAGCACGCATAGCTTCCCATCTCCTTAGGCACTTTACTAAAGGTATGTGAAAAAGGAGGGGTCAAGCATGGGCATCTTAAGCGGCAATCCGCAGCACGAACCGCTGCATTATGGAGAAGTGTATTCGCTCTGGACGTTCGTATCGGGCAACCAGTCGAAAATCGCCTGCTACCAGGCCTACCTGAACCATGCCGGCGACGGCGACCTGCGCAACTTGATCGCCGACAAGATCAACGAATGCAAAGATGAAGTAGCGCAAGTTGGTGAAGTGCTGAAGCTGAACGGTGTGGCGCTTCCGCCGGCACCTGCGGAAAAACCGGCCGCCGACTTGGAAAGCATCCCGCCGGGCGCGCGTTTCACCGACCCGGAGATCGCGATGGCGCTTTCGGTGGACACCGGAGCGGGCCTCGTGATGTGCAGCAAAATCATGGCGCAGTCGATCCGCGAAGACATCGGCGCGATGTTTGGCAAGTTCCATGTCAAAGCCGCAGCGTACGGTCTGCACCTGCTGCGGATGCAAAAAGAAAAAGGCTGGCTGGTCCCGCCGCCGCTGCATCTCTCCAAAGACCCCGAATAACGGGGTCTTTTTTCATTGCAACGGAGGGAAACCTATAATACAATTCGCGTAGAAAGTCACGCCTCACGCGATCAGGGGGATCAGAAGCTTGAACAGAGAACAGATGCAAACGTACCGGGTAGAGGGATACCGCCTGCTGCCTGTCAAACGTACATATAACGGGGTGACGCTCGACCCCTCAGAGATTTACGAGCGTTTGGGCTGGGATGGCCCGCACCACTTTTTGCTGGAGTCGGGCAAGATGGGCGAATGCTCATTTGTCGGCAGTAAGCCGTTTGCCACACTGACCGCCAAGAACGGCCGGGTGGTGTTTACGCATGGGGAGCAGCGCGAAGAGCGCGAAGGCGACCCGCTGGAGATCTTGCGCGAAAAAATGGCGGCGTTTCGAGCGCCGCGTTTGGAAGGATTTCCGAAGCTGCGCGGCGGGGCAGTCGGGTTTCTTTCCTATGACACCGCCCGCTATATCGAACGGTTGCCGGAGCGGAGCCGGGATGACCTCGGGACGCCCGATCTCTATTTTGTTTTCGTGGACAAGCTGTGCGTGATCGACCATCAGCAGGGGCTCGTGCATTTGATCGCGCACGCCGATCTGCTCGTGGAGGACGGGCTGGCGCAGGCGGAAGCAGGGCTGCAGGAGATGGAGCAAAAGCTGTTCCACGGCGAAGCGCAAACGCCTGTGTTTCCGGCGCTTTCTGTGCAGGAGGACTGGAGCTATTCGTTTTCGCAGGAAGCGTTTGAAAATGCGGTTGAGCAAGTGCAGGAGTACATCCGCCAAGGCGATGTCTTTCAAGTGAACCTGTCTGTCCGCCAAGGCCGGACGCTGGGCGCTGCGCCGTATGAGATTTACAAACATCTGCGCCAGATCAACCCTTCGCCGTATGCGGGCTATCTGCATTTTCCGGAACTGCAGATCGTGTCGTCTTCGCCGGAACTGCTGGTCAACGTCCTGCAAGGCGAATGCAACACCCGTCCGATCGCAGGCACCCGTCCGCGCACTGGTGATGCGGAGCAGGATCGCTTGGCGGTCGAAGAGCTGCGCAGCAACGAAAAAGAGATCGCCGAGCACATCATGCTCGTCGACTTGGAACGCAACGACCTCGGGCGCGTCTGCCGCTATGGTTCGGTGGAAGTGAATGAGCTGATGGTGATCGAGGAGTATTCGCACGTTTTTCATATCGTCTCCAACGTGCGCGGGCAGCTCGGAGCGGGCAAAGACGCGTACGATGTCATCCGCGCCACATTCCCGGGCGGCACGATCACCGGTGCGCCGAAGATCCGCACGATGGAGATCATCGAAGAGCTGGAACCGACGCGGCGCGGGATCTACACCGGGTCGATCGGCTGGATCGATTTTGACGGCGATATGGAGCTGAACATCGTCATCCGCACCTTGCAGGTGCAGGACGGCAAAGGTTATGTGCAGGCGGGCGCAGGTATCGTGATCGATTCGGTGCCGGAGCGGGAATACTACGAGTCGCTGCGCAAAGCAAAAGCCTTGTGGGTCGCGATTGAAAAAGCGGAGCAGGCCGCGCAGAAAGGGGGAGAGCAGGCATGATTTTGATGATCGACAACTACGATTCTTTTGTGTACAACCTCGTGCAGTACCTTGGCGAGATGGGGCATGAGCTGGTCGTGCGCCGCAACGACGGGGTGACGGTCGAGGAGATCGCCGAGCTCAATCCCCGCGTGATCGTCATCTCCCCGGGTCCGTGCTCGCCGAATGAAGCGGGCGTGTCCTTGGAAGTGATCCGCACGTTCGCCGGCAAAATCCCTCTCTTGGGCGTCTGCCTTGGACATCAGTCGATCGCGCAGGCGTTTGGCGGCACGGTGATCCGCGCCGAGCAGCTGATGCATGGCAAAACGTCGCGGATCGAGCATGACGGGAAGTCGATTTTTCAGGATTTGCCGTCGCCCTTGAACGTCTGCCGCTACCATTCGCTGATCGTTGAGCGCGAGACATTGCCGGAGTGTTTTGATATCTCGGCGTGGACGGAGACGGGCGAGATCATGGCGATCCGCCACAAGGAGCTGGCGGTGGAAGGCGTGCAGTTCCACCCGGAAGCGATTTTGACGGAGCATGGCAAAAAGATGCTGAGCAACTTCCTGGAAAGGCAGGGGCTGGTATGCTCGTCTATCTAAACGGACGCATCGTCCCGGCGGGGGAAGCGAGCGTGTCCGTATTTGACCATGGCTTCCTGTATGGAGCGGGGCTGTTTGAAACGATGCGCACCGCAGGCGGCGCTCCGATGTTCTGGCCGGAGCACGCCCGCCGCCTGCGCGAGTCGGCGGATTGGCTGGGAATCCCGATTCCGTGGAGCGATGCGGAGTTGGAGCAGGCGATTGTCGATACGGTGCGGGCGAACGAGTTGGAAGAGGCGTATGTCCGCCTGACCGTGTCGCGCGGGGAAGGGGCGCTCGGCCCCAGTGGGAAGACATGTTCGACGCCGACGGTGGTGATCTATGTAAAAGAGCTTCTCCTGCCGCCGGTGACGGGGCGGAATCTGATCGTGTTGGAGACGGTCCGCAGCACCCCGGAAACGCCGGTGCGTGCGAAGACGCTGAACTATTTGAACAGCCTGCTCGCCTATCGGGAGTTGGAGCAGCGTGGAGCAGCCGAGGGGATTCAGCTCACCCATGACGACTACATTGCAGAAGGTGCGGTCAGCAACCTCTTCTTCGTCGTGGACGGAGAGATCTGGACGCCGTCGCTCGACACCGGCTGCCTGCCAGGTATTACGCGTGAGTGGGTGATGCAGCAGCTTCCTGTAATCGAGAAGCGTTTTACGTTAGATGAAATCGCCTGCGCCACTGAAGCTTTCACCACCTCTTCCGTCGTCGGAATCCTCCCCGCGACATCGATTGAAGGAGTCCCGATCGGCTCCGGCCAGCCCGGTCCAATCACCCAAAAACTCATCGAAAACTGGAAGAAAAATACTTGCTAAAACCCTCTTGCAAACTACCAATCACCATGATATATTAATACCTGTCGCCGCGAGCTTCTTGCAGCGGCAGCCCCGCTAAGAACGCGACGTCCTGTCGCAACGCGGGACACGGTACATCCTGTACGTGAGCCATTAGCTCAGTTGGTAGAGCAACTGACTTTTAATCAGTGGGTCGAAGGTTCAAGTCCTTCATGGCTCACCATTTTTCAAAGGTAGCCCAGCTAAAAGCGCGACGTCCTGTCGCAACGCTGGACACGGTACATCCTGTACGTGACGTCCTGTCGCAACGCTGGAAGGTAGCCCCGCTAAGTGCGCGACGTCCTGTCGCAACGCGGGACGCATACATCCTGTATGCGGAAGTGGCTCAGGGGTAGAGCATCGCCTTGCCAAGGCGAGGGTCGCGGGTTCGAATCCCGTCTTCCGCTCCATTTTTTTTCAACAAAATATGCGGTCGTGGTGGAATGGCAGACACGCACGCTTGAGGGGCGTGTGGGGCAACCCGTGGAAGTTCGAGTCTTCTCGACCGCACCATATTTTTCGGGGGTATAGCTCAGTTGGTAGAGCACCTGCCTTGCAAGCAGGGGGTCAGCGGTTCGAATCCGCTTATCTCCACCATTTATGCCTTTTTAGCTCAGTAGGTAGAGCGCATCCATGGTAAGGATGAGGTCATCGGTTCGATTCCGGTAAAAGGCACCATTTTCTTGGCTCGTTGGAGAAGCGGCTTAACTCACCGCCCTTTCAAGGCGGCATTCACGGGTTCGAATCCCGTACGAGTCACCATTATCTTTCTCCCGCAACAAAACAACAGATGGCTCGGTAGCTCAGTCGGTAGAGCAGAGGACTGAAAATCCTCGTGTCGGCGGTTCGATTCCGTCCCGAGCCACCACTTTTGGATGCGGGCCCATAGCTCAGTTGGCTAGAGCGCACGACTGATAATCGTGAGGTCGGAAGTTCGAATCTTCTTGGGCCCACCATTCAACAAACGCAAACAAGGGTTCAAGCCTATAAACTCAGTATGCGCGAAAGCGGTGTCTCTTGACACCGCTTTTTTATTTTGGCATACATTGCTACTAACAGAGAGGAGGAGCAGTTGATGCCAATCGGCGGAATTAACGTCTTTGCCTTCAAAGTCAACGTGATCGACAAAGGATACATTAACATCGGCCCTTCCTTCGTGCAGGATTGGAACGGCTACAGCAAACAGAACTACGGTTCCGGGGAAGCAAACGGTGATGTGTCCTCACAAATGGCTGGAGCGACCAACATCATGGATACAGATCTCACCGATCAAAATGTCAGCCGGGCCAGCGCCATCTAAAAAAATCAGCACTAAAAAATCGTCGGTGTGCATCCTGCGCCGACGATTTTTTTATGGTTCGTTTTGAATGTTGATCCGTCGGACGGCGCCGTTCTTCTTGCGTCGGCGCGGCAGCCGGATTTCCAACAACCCGTTGCGGTACAGCGCCTGAATGTTTGCCTCCACAATGGGCTTGTCGATGGGGAGGGAAAGGGAAAATGGGCCGATAAAGCGTTCGGACCGCACCGGGCGCAGATCGGGGTAGGGACGCTCCAGCGTGCCTTTGACGATCAGATGTCCATGCTGCGTGTAAACTTCGACCGAGGATAGGTCTTTCAAACCGGGCAGTTCGATGTGCACAAGGATCTGCTTTTCCGTTTCGTACAGATCGACAGCCGGCTTTGAGGCAGGTGCAGACCTGCTGGAGCCTGGATCGGACGGCTCGACCGTTCCCGTACCGCGTTCATAGCTGCGGAGATCTTCACTGCCGCGGTGTTGCTGCTCTGCGTCGGGGATCACAGAAAGAATATCCGTCCAGAAGTCATCCCCAAAGAACTGACGGGCTTGTTTTTCCCACCGGGACCAACTTCGATTGTCTTTCACGGTGATTCCCCCCTTCAAGCGGTCACAGTCAGCCTATGCGGACAGAAATACAGGTGTGCGTTTGGGCGTTTGTCACCACCTCCTCAAGGCGCACATAGGCTGGAGTGTAGGTCGCAGAGGAGGTGGGCGAGATGGCTTTTACCATCAACATATTCTGTATCAAAGTCAACAATGTGGAGAATGCATCCGCACTGAACGTCGGGCAAAACCTCCTGAATGACTGGAAAAACAATTCCAAATACAACCAGGGCTTCGGCAATCTGAACGGTGACGAGAATGTCCAAAAACGCCTGAAAACGCGTGTCGATGACCCGGACTTCATCGATGCGCCGACTCGTGATACATCGGTGACACAACTTCCTTCCTTATTGAGGTGACAAGATGCAGATCAATGTGACAGAACTGAAAGTGACAACGATTGATAAAGGATTCCTGTCGATCGGACCCAGCGTGCAAAATGTCGTCCGCGGCCGGCAGCATTCCAACCAAGGCATTGGCCAGATCAAAGGCGATCTCAATTACACCGAAGCAGAGCGGACCGGCATCGATGACCGTGACGTGATCGACTTCCCGATTCGAAAAATTCATCTGAACGTGCCAGGGAACCGCAGATGAAAGTCTATTTCGATCTGAAAAATATCCGGATCAGTTCCATGGACAACGCCGCACTGAACATCGGGAAAAACTGGATACTCACTGCTCATCAAACAGGCGAAGAAGGTGATCGCAACCATGTGGGACGTATGGCAAGCCCTGCAGCAGCTCGACGCCAGAATTCGCAGGCTGGAAGCAGAAAATGCTGAATTGCGGCAGCAGCTGAACGCGAGCAAGCGTCCATTAAAAGTAAAAAAGATCGTCTATCACGTCCACTCGCTGCACATCCAAGAAATGAAAGGCACGATGAACCTGGGCATCACCGCACCTTTGCCGGAAGAAGAAATGGAGCAGATTCAAATGGATTTGCAAAAGCAGAGTGATTGAGAACTGTCGACAGGTTCAGGTTGGCAGTTTTTTTGTGAGTATGACCGCAAGAATTGGGCAACTTGTGGAAGGAAGTTACGAATTCGTTATCGAAGAATAGCATGATGCTGATTTACACGAGCACCGCTTGACTTGTGTCAAGTCAGGCAGTTACATAAAGGAGGTAACAACCGTGATTAACAAGGTCTATGACAGCGTACAAGAAGCCATTGCAGATATTCAAGACGGCGCCACGATCATGGCGGGCGGTTTCGGTCTGTGCGGCATTCCGGAGAACCTGATCCTTGCCCTGCGTGACAAGGGCGTAAAGGACCTGACCGTCATCTCCAACAACTGCGGCGTTGACGAATGGGGCCTCGGCCTGATGCTGCAAAACAAGCAGATCAAGAAGATGGTCGCTTCCTACGTCGGCGAAAACAAAGAGTTCGAGCGTCAATTCCTCTCCGGCGAGCTGGAAGTGGAACTGGTGCCGCAGGGCACGCTTGCTGAGCGCTGCCGTGCAGGCGGCGCAGGCATCGGCGCGTTCTTCACCCCGGCGGGCGTTGGCACGCCGATCGCCGAGGGCAAAGAGACCCGCGTGATCGACGGTAAGGAATACATCCTCGAGTACCCGCTGAAGGCGGATTTTGCAATCGTCAAAGCGTGGAAAGCGGACAAGATGGGCAACCTCGTCTATCGCAAATCCACGCAGAACTTCAACCCGATGATGGCGGCAGCAGGCAAGATCACCATCGCGGAAGTTGAAGAGATCGTCGAAGTCGGCGAACTGGACCCGGATCACATCCATACCCCGAGCGTCTATGTTCAGCGCGTTGTTCTTGGCAAGCACGAGAAGCGCATCGAACGCCGCACCACTCGTCAAGGGTAATCACAACGGATCTGAAAGGGGAGCTAAACAATGGCATTGACTCGTGACCAAATCGTTCAGCGTGCAGCACAAGAGATTCAAGACGGCTATTACGTTAACCTCGGTATCGGGATCCCGACCCTGGTGGCCAACCATATTCCGGAGGGTCTGAACGTTGTCCTCCAATCTGAGAACGGCCTGCTGGGCATCGGTCCGTACCCGACCGATGCAGAAGTCGACGCAGACCTGATCAACGCAGGGAAAGAGACCGTAACGACCATTCCGGGCTCGGCATTCTTCTCCTCTGCAGAGTCGTTCGCGATGATCCGCGGCGGCCACATCGACATCGCCATCCTCGGCGCGATGGAAGTTTCGGAAAAAGGCGACCTGGCCAACTGGATGATCCCGGGCAAGATGGTCAAAGGCATGGGCGGCGCGATGGACCTCGTCCACGGCGCGAAGCGCCTGATCGTCACCATGGAGCACACCAACAAGCATGGTGAAGCGAAGGTCCTGAACGAGTGCAAACTCCCGCTGACCGGCCGTGGTGTCGTGCACCGCATCATCACCGACCTCGCTGTGCTCGACGTGACAGCAGACGGCCTCGTCCTGCGCGAAGTGGCTCCGGGCCATACCGTAGAAGAGATCCAGTCCAAGACCGAGCCGCAGCTGATCATCCCGGCAGAAGGTGTTAAGGAAATCGCGGTATAAGACAAAAAGCTCCGTCCCTTGGGCGGAGTTTTTCTTTCTTCACCAGCAAAAATTGGGTGTATTTTTTTCGAGAAAAAGTATTGCATATCGATAGTTGAAATGATATATTATCTCTTGTCGACAGCGACACGGTTAAGGTTTCATGATATATAGCAGGTAACAAGAGCCATTAGCTCAGTTGGTAGAGCAACTGACTTTTAATCAGTGGGTCGAAGGTTCGAGTCCTTCATGGCTCACCACTGTTTTACTTAGGGCGCGACGTTCGTCGCGGAGGTAGCCCCGCTAAGATCGCGACGTCCTGTCGCAACGCGGGACGCTGCACATCCATGTGCGCGGAAGTGGCTCAGGGGTAGAGCATCGCCTTGCCAAGGCGAGGGTCGCGGGTTCGAATCCCGTCTTCCGCTCCATTCAATTTCATAGTATACTTTTGATTATGCGGTCGTGGTGGAATGGCAGACACGCACGCTTGAGGGGCGTGTGGGGCAACCCGTGGAAGTTCGAGTCTTCTCGACCGCACCATTTTTTTATTTCCAGGCTTTTTCTTTTCTCACTTTCAAACGCGGAGAGGTACCGAAGTGGTCATAACGGGGCGGTCTTGAAAACCGTTAGGGGGCAACCCCACGCAGGTTCGAATCCTGTCCTCTCCGCCATCTCTTACATAGCAAGGGGTAGAGTTACTTTTCGTCTTTCTGAGATAGACCGCAAGAAAACGGTCGAAATTAGAGAGTTCGCAAGGGTTCTACACTCACCTTACTTGGAAACCGTTACTCACGCCGATAGGAGCAATCCTGTCGGTTTTTTGCGTTGTATGGGGTCTATCCAAGGAGGACTCAATTACATGAAACGAAAACAAAAACGTGAACGGACAAACTACGCCCCGGAACAAGCAGCGATGGATGCAATTGAACGGTCACTGTCGCTCGAAGATGCAATGGGGGAGTTCTTGCTGTCCAAGCAAGCTGAACGAGTTGCGGAGCGCACGATCCGTGATTACAAGACTCATTTCAGGTATTTTAGGAGTTGGTTGGATGTGTCCTATTCAGGGGTGCGTTTGGCCGACATGTCATCGAAAATGGTGAAGGAGTACATTTCCTATATGTCGTCTGAAAAAATGCAGTATGACGACCATCCGACCCGTTCCTTGCGTTCTAAGCCTGGGGTTGTTGGCTTATCTCCAATGACGGTGAATGTGCGAATAAGAACGCTTCGTGCATTTTTCAACTGGTGCTACCGGGATGGTCATATTCAGAGCAACATTGTTCAGGATGTGAAGCTGCAGAAAGTAGACAACGACAAGATTATGGCGTTTACTACAGAACAAATCAAAAAGTTGTTGGCGATCCCAGACCGTTCTTCTTTCTCTGGTTTCCGAGATTATGTTCTGATGATGATGCTGCTAGATACCGGCTTGCGTATCGGTGAACTGTTGGGGTTATCTAAAGACGACATAGATTTTGAAGAACTGGTGCTAACTGTCCCTTGGGACAAAGCAAAAACGAGAAAAATGAGATCCATTCCGTTCTCAAAAAAAATTGGGAAGTTACTAGCCGAATTGATGCAGGAGAATCAGGACTTTGGAGCAAATGTAAAGAAACTTTTCTATTCAGCCTATGGCAACGAGTTATCGGTAAACTCAATAGATGAGCGTTTACATGAATATGGAAAACAAGCCAAACTGGAAGGTGTGAGAGTTTCTGCTCACACATTCAGACACACATTTGCTGTCCACTGGATTAAGTCTGGCGGAGATCCCTTCTCTCTACAAAAGATATTGGGACATACCGATATGTCAATGGTCAGGCGTTATGTACGTTTAACCGAAGGTGATGTGAAAGTGAAACATCGACAGTATTCACCGATAAATTTGTTGAACAAATAATGTTCTATTAGGGAGCAGGTCGATCTGACCTGCTTTTTGTTTTGAGAAGAAATAATATATCAAATAAAAAACTATTGAATATACATAAAGTGGTATTTTACAAATATATAATTTTGTTGTATTATATGATTCTCCAAGTCATATCTAGGAAGGGATTGATGACGTTCTTCGAAGAGGTGGTAAATAAACCTTTTCGCAATTATTAGCGGTGCCGATATTACCAGTTGAGATAATTTTACGGTAAAATATCACCCTAATATATACTGTTAACAAAGAAGACTATTAGCAAAGAAAACTACTACAAAGAAATTGGAGTCTTGTTTTTGAGGAAAGGAAAACACACCATGACCACACAAAAATTTTATATCCCTATCCCAAATTCGTTTTACGGAACAGAAAAGATTTCCTCTCATGCATTGTACTTGTATGCCCATCTATACCAAGGGAGGACTTATCTCACAAATACAACAAAAACGAACCTAAGTTTGATCGAATCGGAAATTAAATTTGTCAAGAAAGGTCAAGACAATCGAAATTATATCCTACAAGCCTTGGAATGCCTGATTACAAGAGGCGACATCGTATGTACATATCTTGATCTAAAAAAAGATAAGCAGCTCGACATTTCTTTTCCAAAAGTTAATGGTTATGAGAAAATTCCAGTTTCATACTCTGATATGACTGACAATCATGAGAAGTACATGATCCTCTGTTATATTACAAAAACCAAGCGAAGTATTTCGTTTTATGAGTTTGCTGATATACTTAGCTGCTCTCTTGCTCATGTCAAAAAGGTTATTTCTGAAATGGAGACAGAGGGATCGATACAAGTAAAACATGGGAAGTATTTCATTAACGCTGAAGGATTGCCTCAGAGGGAGAAAAATAGCTACTCTGTAAATTCTCGAACTAATAAGGCAGTAAGTTCACAAACTGAAACCGTTAACAGTGAAGATATGGAAGATGACCCTGAACACAATTGGTATGTTCGGGATGCTAAACTAAGTGTAAGAGATTTCCAATATTATCTGAGCACTGACGATGAGAAACTGATTCCCTATGCAGAAAAGCGTATCGAAGCCATACGTCAATCCGAGGCAGGAACGAAATTTATTGATCGTATGCTAAAAGAAGCAAAAGCCAATAATCGAGCATTTAATGAATACTTTGGTGATTCAGAAAGTCAATTGAAGAAAATAAACGAATTTCAAAGGATTACTCAGCAAGTAACTGAACGAGTTCAAAATCAGAGTGTAGAATCAAATAAAGTGATTGACTTAGCAACGCTATGGGACTAAGGGAGTGGCATTTGCCATTCCTTTTTTTGTATCTGGCGCGGTCAATTTAGATCGACAGTCGCGGTCAAGATCGACAGCAGATGGACAACACGACCAGCAGTTGTACGTATCAAAAATGACCAATTTTTGCGCTGTATTAGATTTTCAGATTCAATGCACCCAGTCCTCACCCTTTCAATTCAAGAACGTAATACAGGGCAAATACGGGGCTCTGAGAAAGGGGATGACAGACAGTTCTACTGGTATCAAATGAAATGGCGATTTCATCGGAAACAAAAAATGCACCCATAGGGGTGCAAGATTAATACATCAAGTTCAAGAATTAGTAATAATCCCGTGTGGCTTTGGGTCGAGGTCAGCTGCAACATTTGAAAAGTTGCTTCCTGTGCTGACGAGAACAACAAATGCACATAACGCTAACAGTGCCAGGATCTTTTTCATATCGACTCTCTACTCCCTTGCTAAGGATTCAAAAAGATCACTTCGTTTGCTTTGCAAGTCAAGAGCTTCTTCTAAATTCCCAGTCATACGACAAGAATCTACGGCAATTTGGAGGGCAGCAGCTTGATCTCTCACAAAACCTATTATAGCAAATATGTTAGAGGATTTTATAGCGAGTTCATGAGCTTGAATATAATTCTGAATTTTGTAGTGATATTTTGCAAAAACTGCATACAATTCTCCTAATTCAAGAGTTGTAGACATCTCAATAGATGGTGCCATGTTTTGTGCTTTGTTTAGATACTCACTTGCTTCTTCGATTCGATCAGTGAGCAGGAGAATTTCTGCGATTTTAGCGTAAACAAAAACTACGCCAGCAGGATATTTATCCAATTCAAATTGTTCAGCACAATGAATTAGATCCTGAATTGCTTGAGTGGGATTCTCTTTGTAGGTGATGGATGCGGCCATCGTCACCTGAACACGACTAAATAAAGAATTGTTATTCAGTGTCTGGTACAAGGTCTTCGCTTGATCAAAGAATTCAGATGCCCTTTGAAAGTCATCTGTGTTTTTATATGCAATACCTAATACATATAACGCATCAGCTAGTTTTCTGATGTCATTGACCTTTTCATAATATGATCCTGCTTTTTCGATATACGGGAGAGATTCACGAATACATCCTTTTCTGCGTAGAGTTAACCCGACATTGAAAGAGATATATGCCGCAAGATGATCGAATTCAATAAATCGGTTTATATAGTCAAAAGCACGCTTGTAGTTGTAGAGTGCTTCTTCGGTTTCTTGCAATTCCGTATAGTTATTTCCGATTTTGTTCCGTATCCAAGCAAGTAAGTACGCATCGTGAAAATTGGAGGACTCAAGACTTACAATCATTGGCTGCAAAATTGCCAAGGCATCTTGAAAACGTTCTTGTTGATACCTACAGTCAGCAAGAAAAACAGTGAGTCTTAATTTGTCATATTCGGAGAGCACTTCTTGTTGCAGTTTTATGATAAGTTCTTCTGCTTCTGCTGGTTGATTCTTTTCAATCAACAGCTCTACTAATTTGATCCGGGCGTGTAATTCCATATTTTTGTCTTCGTCTTGAAGCAATTCCTTTAATGGAATCAAAAAAGCATCTGCAATTTTGTTAAGAAGATCTGCAGACGGCATTGCACGATCCTGTTCAATTGTACTAATCCAAGATATTGTTACACCAACCAGATTTCCAAGGTCGGTTTGAGACAAATTCCGTTCTTTTCTAAAACGCCGGATTCTTTGACCTAATGTTTCATTCATGGACATCACCCGATTTACTGGACTTTATTGAATATTATACAGATTCAGTCATAAATCAGCAATGAATTACACAAACTTCTGTAACTTTTCACTGTTTAACACTTCACATCAAGAATTGATGTAATCAAACAAACACTCCTATAATCAGATCGAATAATGAAGAAGGGAGTGTTGAAAGTTGGCTATTTTGTCCCTTGGACATAGAATTCGTAAGCTACGTCAGAAAAAAGGTCTTACACAAATCGAGCTTGCAAAAGGGTTGGTATCGCCTAGTATGGTATCTCAGATCGAGTCAGATCGCGCTCGCCCATCCTATAAAGTTTTGGTGGCTATTGCTGCTCGATTAGATGTTCCACTTGAAGAACTTTTGAAAGATGTCAATCTGGATATCGAATATATCAGTAAATACAAGATGGCAAAAAGCATGGTTCGATCAAAAGAGTTTCAGACCGCGATTCCGTTGTTGAATGATCTAGTAGAACTATCCCCGCATCGGATTCCAAAAGAGGGGTTGTTGTTAGAACTTACACGTTGCTACATTGAGTTGGGAAATGTGCTGGAAGCGGAAAGCGTTCTGAATCAATTGTATCAATTGGTCAATAACGGTCAGAATGATCGACTAGCTTCTGTTGTGTTGCTGCATATGGGCAAGGTGGCCGCCTTGAAAAGTGATTATCCGATTGCCCTTTTTCACACCAACCGGGCTTGGGAGGAGTTGCAAAAGACGGAGGAGATTGAAGCAGATTTTCATGCGACAGTTTTGATGCAACTTGCGACCCTCCACGAAAAGGTTGGAAAGGCGGCAGATGCGGCTAAATATTACGAAAGGGCAATGCTCCTACAGCGATCCAAAGGAGAAGAACGAGGGAAGACATACCTAAGATTGGCAGAAGTGTATGATCGGCAAAAGCAGTATGAACTAGCAGAAAAGTATGCGACCAAGGCGTATGTGCTGTTAGAGGAACAAGCCGACAAGAAACAGTGGCAAGAGATGCAACACCGTTTGATCATGCTTGAGCGTGGGTCGAGTGATTGGGAGGTTTCTGTTCAAAAACTGATAACCCTTGCCGAACAGTTTGAACGAAACGGTGAAAACTCAAAAGCCGGAGAGGTTTATGCTGATCTCGGACTCATCTATTTAGAGAATCAAGAGCTTGATGAAGCTTGGGCATTCGCTGAAAAGGCGAGAATGCGTCTTTCCGATGATGATTCCACGATGGGGAAAGTCCATCGGGTCTTGTCGTTTGTTTACTTTCAACGTAACGATGAGAAGAAGGGTCAGAAACACCTCGACTGCGCCATGAGGATTTTTGAACAGCATGGCATGGTTGCGGAGGTGGAAGAGGTCACGCTGCATGTGTGCCAGTTTCTGAACGACAAGGGGGATCACAGGGCAGCATTTGAGCGAATGGAACGGTTTCATCAATACATGATGGGACAATTAGAACAGCGTGGGATCGTGTTGTGAAGTTTGAGTTGATGAACACCTACGAGAAGTTGAATTGGGAAAGTTATTCCCGAACAAAGATTCGGATCGGGGATTTAGCAGGCTGCCTGTTCATTCATAAAAAACATCGAGATCGTTGGTACTTTCGCGGTCATCGAGTAGAAGCGCAAAATTTCTCTCTAGCGATGACCAAACTTGAAGAGAGTGTTTTCGGTGCAGAGGGATTATCGGACGTTGCCTTATGGAAAAGAGTTGGGGTGATGTTCGGGGTGAATGGTAGATGGGGATACATGTACAAGAGCGAGACTAGGCATGGCGTTTGGCTATGGTGTGGGCATGAGGTTCAAGCTGAGTCAGAAAAGAAAGCTAAGGAGTATTTGCAACGCTTGGGCAAGGGAATATGAGTGGTGAGTAGGGCGACCCGTTGAGGTTGCCTTTTCTATTTAGTAGGACAGTGATCAGATTAGAGGTCAAAAGTAGCAAAAGAACACTTCTGCTTGGAGTAATTTGTTTTTCACCGATTCCGATTATCGGGGGTATTTTGAGGCTGTTTTGGGCTTGGATCGTAGTGGAATAGGGATTTTACCGAACGCGATCCCGAAAGCGATGAGCAGCATGAATGTAACACAATAGGTAAAGAGTTACATTCGCCAAAATGCCGCCAGCCCTTAATATATAAGGGTTTTCTGCAGATATAGAAATATTTGTTGCCATCAAATGTAACATATCGTATGATTTAGTTACATTAGATGTAACAAAACGTATATCAAAGGGGTATAGAAATGGAATTCGTACAGCCGATTCGAGACAAAAAGCAGATCGACGAGATGAAGAAGGTACTCAGAAAACAATCGCTTCGTGACTGGTTTCTGTTTGTCCTTGGGATCAATACAGGATTACGTGTAAGCGACGAACTCACCTTGAAGGTTAAGCATGTACGCAATCAAACACACATCACCATCAAAGAGAGTAAGACAGACAAAGACAAGAGATTCAAAATCAACGGGACTCTGCGTGAGTGCATTGACGAATATATTGAAGGAATGGACGATGAGGCGTGGCTATTCCCTTCTAGGAAGGGTGACAAACCAATTTCGAGGGTGCAGGCCTACCGAATTCTGAACGCTGCTGCTGAGAAGGTCGGGGTGGAAGAGATCGGGACTCATACCATGAGGAAGACTTTTGGCTACCACCACTATAAACAGAACAAAGACGTTGCCATGCTCCAGAAGCTCTTTAATCACTCTGCCCCGTCCGTGACGCTTCGCTACATTGGTATCGAACAAGATGAAATGGACGCATCAATTGAAGATTTTAGTCTTTAGCCATCTGAGAGGGTGGTTTTTTAGTATTGATAGGGGGTAGGAAAACATCGGATTGGGAGTTTCAAATGTCGAAAAGAGGGGGAGCACTTCCATTTCCAAAACCTTGTGAAGAAAATGAAATGAACGTTTTATTGGGAAGATGCCATTCTAAGATTATCAAACAAAAGTTTACAAACCATAACCAATACATTATTATTGGAGGGAAGATAACAGTAAAAGGAGGAATTTAATATGTTGCTCATGGAAGGTCAGAAAATTGTTAGAATTATTATTTCGAAACTGTTCGGTACAGACAATATCGACATAAATTTTGAGGGGTATGTGAAGATTCTCATCAGTGAGAATGGAACAGGAAAAACAACGATACTGAATGTAGTTTATTATACATTGACCAACAATTTTGAGAAATTACTTGAGATAAATTTTGAAAGTGTAGAAATACAGTTTGCATCTGGCAAAAAAATAAAAATAAACAGACAGAATGATGTCTTTAAATACTACAATGATTATGCTAGATTTAAGAATGAATTAAAAATGAATGACTTGTCATTCGGCCAATTTCTAAAGAGAATACAATCATCTTATTATATAAAAGATGTAAAAGGAATGAACAAGTCGAGAAAAAAGGTTGGTTTAAATATTAATAATGAATATGCAGATAACTTTGAGTCTTATAGAAAAAATCTGGACACTGAACTTACGGATATAGAAATTCTGTATTTCCCCACGTTTAGGCGGATCGAGGAGGACTTAAATAAGTTAGGTGTTTCAAATCGTCAGATTGACGATGGAACACTAATTAAATTTGGTATGGCAGATGTTGAAAATAGAATTGAAGCATTTAGGAAATCTATTTCTGATTCAACTTTGGCTTTGTTTTCTGAAGTGAACGGAGTAATGCTCACCCAACTAGTTGATGGAATAAATGTAACTGAAAGTATGAGGGAAAGTATCAAGAATATTGATGCACTTCAAGTTGTTCTCGACAGAACGGGTAAATTTTTACCCAGTGGGTATAAATATAATATTCAACACTTGATGAATAGTGGTGAATTGTATAGAAATCCCAAGTATGACACTTTGGTATTTTTCCTATCTAATCTGATTAAATTATACGATCAACAACGAGAAAAAGATAATGCTATCAAAAAGTTTGTTGAGGTGTGCAATTGTTATTTAGAGATCAGCGGCAAAAGATTCGAATATGACGAAAGTTCCGTTAAAATCACAATCAAACAGGACAAACATAGTGAGCCTATAGAACTGAGGAGTTTATCGTCAGGTGAAAAACAGATTGTTTCATTATTTGCAAGACTATATTTAAATTTCGAGGAGAAGAAATTTTTAATAATATTCGACGAGCCTGAACTCTCGCTGTCTGTTGAGTGGCAAAAAAGATTACTCCCTGATATTCTTGATTCTCAAAAGTGCATTTTTATGTTTGCCGTAACACACTCACCTTTTATCTTTGATAATGAACTGGATAAGTTTGCGAGAGGATTAGACCAGTATGTAACATACGTCAATGAGGAGAATGGGCAAAATGGATGAAAAGGTAGAGAAGCTGAGACAACAGCGAAAAAAGGGAGCTGTTGGATGGATGGAATTTTTGAAGTTGTATACTAAATATAAACAATCATATTTCTGTTTTGTAGAAGGAGATGATGATGGAAAATACTATGAGATACGTGTGTGTGCGATCTTAGGCAACACAGAAATTAATGTTATAAATTCAGGGGGGAAAGAAGGTGTTACAAGGTTTAAGAGAATATTATCAGAAAGTAGTGATTTTGAATTAATAAAATCGATGTTTTTTGTTGATCGGGATTTCGATCCACCTCTTAATGATCCACTGATATATGAAACTCCTTGCTATTCTATTGAAAATCTCTATACGACACAATCTGCATTCGGACGTATTCTCACTAACGAATTTGGTATTAGTCGTGGGGAAGAAGATTATGAAAGGTGCATTAATCAGTTTCGGGTACTACAAGAGTCTTTCCATAATGCAGTAATCTTGTTGAATAGTTGGATGGCTTGTCAACGAGAAATAAGTGCAAATGCCCAGTTGGGAAATAAAAAACACCCGAAGTTAAATATAAATAAGATTAATTTAAGAAATTTTATTGATATCAATATAGATTCTGTGATAGTGAAGTATAATTTGGAAACGTTGTTACAAAAATTCCCTGAAGTAGATAATATACCTGAATCGATGCTTGAATCAAAAATCTCAATGTTTACCAAAGTTGATAAACAAAGAGTATTTCGTGGTAAATTTGAAATTGAATTTTTGAGGAGTTTTTTAGAGGTGTTAAAAAGAGAAAAAGGATACTTTTTAGAGGAAAGAAATACCAAGATTGTACTAACTAAAGAGAATATACTCTCTGATCTTTCACAATACGCTGACTTCCCTGACTGCCTCCGGACTTATATTTCAGCTAGGAATCGGGAGTTTGCAGTTTCTTCTTGAAAACAAAAGGTATTCTTGATGTTTTTGTTTCAAGTTATGTCATCTCGTCTGTCTGAGATGTAGTTATTTATTCCGCATATTTCTAATTTCGCTCCTAAACTCCAAGTTAGGAGAGACCGCTACATTTCCTCCCACACATTTTCCACTTAGAACAAAAAAACGCTGGAATTAACGTTTCTAGGGGAGGTACCGAAGTGGTCATAACGGGGCGATCATGAAAATCGTTAAGGGGCAACTCGCTATTCAAATAAGAAACCGCATCCAATAGTGGAATGCGGTTTTTTTATAAGTCATGTGTATGAGTTTATTGGCTTTGAGGTTGCTTGAGTTTACGTCGATAGTAAAATTGTAGTAATCCAACCAATAATCAGAAAATCACCTACAAACTAAACAGTGAGGTAGAAGAAGCTCACGTTTCAAACAAGTCAAATCTCTTGAGAAATCAACCCTCAACGTCGACTCGATCCGCAACCTCTTCGGCAACACCGTCAACGTGGGCAAGGCGAAACCGACCAACTCGGAGTTGATCTCGATGGCAGCGAATACCTGAAGAAATCGCAATTGTTTAGAGATGGTCAGACAAATGTCAGTAAGTAAATGCCGTATCACTAGATACGGTTTTTTTGTTTTGATTTATAGGGGACAAATTTTCTGAGGGTTGATCATCAAATTTAATAGACTTATAATACTCTATGGAGACCGCAAGGCTTCTCCACATACCAAATCACTCATACAACGATAAATCCGCGTGATAACAGGCTTTCCAAAGAGAGGTACCGAAGTGGTCATAACGGGGCGGTCTTGAAAACCGTTAGGGGGCAACCCCACGCAGGTTCGAATCCTGTCCTCTCCGCCAAACGTTAAACAGCAAGAGTTCATGATGTTTCTCCACAGCTTGTGGAGAGACCGCATGGACTCTTTTTTGTTGTCGAGTTCGTAAGGGTGTGGCGGTCTGGTTAGTCATCGAGTTCGTTCGTGTGTGAGTTCCAACGAACGATTATTATCGAGTGAGGATTATTTCTTTCAATTGTTTTTATTCAAACGTCGATGAAAAGTATTTTCACTTTAAACAGACAAACACCACCGGTTCGTGATGGTGGTGTTTGTCTGTTAGAATCGAAATTTGCTTTCCTGACTAATTGACCAAAGTGATTCTCAATCTATAAAGTAAGAATTAGCATAAGCAATTTTATGATGTCTTATTTTCTCTAAGAGTCTTTAGAACGAGTGCTAGACATTGTACAGTACCTTGCATTACTGTTACTACTGCCCTATAATGTCCGTAAATTGACAGGCTCTGCTGTCCAAGAATTGACGAAAAAGATGACCGCGTGAGCGATGTTAAACCTGAAAGAAAAAACGGGAGAATCAAGTCAATTCTCCCGCGATTACCCGTTTCACCATGTGGTCGTCAATGATTCGATGCTTATTTGCTGCTCCATAGATCAGACTATGTGTGGCAGCCTTATTAACCAAGCGAATCGTACCACTTGAATAACGATAGATCTCATCGACCGCACCATCCGTGAAAATGTCACGGCTAACGCCCGCATATTCCAGATGACGAGCTATGTACGCCCCAACCTGTGCGCGGTCGTAGTGAACCAGTTTGCACTGTAGATCAATCCTTTGCCGAATGGCCGTAAACATCTGGAGTTGAAGGCGATCCCACAGTTCATTTTGTCCGACCAGGATCAGAGCCATTGGACTCTGGGCATCCATTTTGAAGTTCAGCAGAAACCGTACTTCTTCAAACATTTCTTTGTCTAGCAGATGCGCTTCATCGACCACCACGACTGGTTGCAGGCGATGAATCCCCCGCATCAGCTCAATTTCCCGATGCAGTTGTCTCTTGCTGTCCCCTCGATAAAACTTCGCTTCACACCCCAACTGTTCAAGCAATCCCTTGTAAAAATGGCGAGGCGTTAGCTTTGAATCGGATAGGTACAACAGTTTAAATCTCGATGTGTCGAGCACATCCGCGAATCGGCGGATGGTCGTTGTTTTACCAGTTCCGCAATCGCCGGTCACAACGGAGAACCATTGCCTTTCGGCCGTATATTCCAATCTCTCAAGCGTTTCTTCCAAAACATCCGACGCATACAGCTCATGGGTAGGCATATCACGAGAAAAAGGGGTTCTCGCCATTTCATAAAACGCCTCAAACATCTCGCTTCGCCTCCTCCCGAATTTTGCGGAATGAGACGGCGCGTGTTTGACGTTCTTTCCTGACTTGATTCTTCTTCTCCGCAGCGTCCAGTAACCGTGAACCTTCGACTATAAGCGGTTCAATTGTCGACGGGATAGAGGGGCGTCTTCCTGCCCATTCACCTATGATCAGTTCTTTCGCCTGCCACGGTGTATGGCTGCCATACTCAATTGTAATCGTCGAGATGTCACGCGGGTCGTAGACGACTTCAACCTTTTGTCCAATGAAAGAAAGCCCGACCTCGTATTTCTTCCCCATAAAACTAATACAGCCAGCCTTGTCCACTTTTCTCGTTTCGCTGTGTAAAAACGCATCCGCAATGAGAGATTCCTCGGCGAGCCGGAGCGGCGTCGAGCCGCTTCGAAATGCCACCTGCGGGCTAGAATTGTCATCGAGTGCGGAATGGGGTTTGGTCTGGTAACATTCGGTGAGCCAAACTTGGAACAACAGATTGAGCTGGTCGAGTGTCTGGGGCTTTTCAAGCGCAGCTTCCGTTAGGAAACTGTCTATGACCCGGTTGAAGCGCTCGATTTTCCCTTTGGATTCGGCTGCATATGGCCTAGTAAAGCGAAGACGTATGCCAAGTTTTGCACATGTACGAGTCATACTTTTGGTTCGAAATTGCTTGCCGTTATCAAAGTAGACAGAATCAGGTACGCCATTTGTTTGTATTGCGAAACGGAAGCAGTCTTCTACGATCGTTTGGTCGAGTGTTGGATAGAAAGCCGCATGCAACACATAACGAGTCGCATCGTCGATGAACGCAACGAGATAGACTTGCTTGTTGGCTCCGCCTTCACCAATCGGTAGATACGGCCCGAATTTTATGTCAGCTTGCCACAGTTGGTTACGCTGTTTGTGTTGAAAGCGTCTGGCCGCAAGGCCAGAGGTTGAGTATAGTCGCATGTGGCGAGTGCTGTAGCCGTTCTCCATCAATTTTTCCTGCAAGGTGCTGCGCTTGATCTCACCGGGCTTCGCTAAACCTTCCCACTCCAAGATCTGAATGATTTGTGCAACACTGCGGCTGGGTACTTCTCGGCGAAGCAGGATGGCTTGCTCAAGGAGATAGGGAGTAATTGCTTCGGCTGTTTGCCTTTGACCCTTCCCTTGAGGTCGAAGTCCGGCGAAACCTTCGGCCCGGTAGGCAGATAGATAACGACGGAGAGTTCTTTCGGATAAGCCGGTTTGTTCACAAATGGCTTTCTTCAGCTCTTTGGCTTTTCCAGGGTCAATACCATCGGCCAACAGAGGAGAGATCAACTGCATCCGTTCGACGGCGATCTCTTCTGCCTTTTTGTCGTTTTTCATAGGAATCTACAGTCCTTTCCAATAGGATGTAGATTCACGATACCTTAGGGAATCGCGGACAAGAAGGCGAAACGGGTATGTACCCATAATTGAGAATGAACGATGGGTCGGACAACTCTCGCCAGCCAACCTGCCTCTTGTCCAACGTAATGTCCGATCCTTTGGAGTGCAGACGGTGAAGGTACGGACAATGGCTCCACCGGATTTTCTTGACGCGCTGCAACCGTTGATAAACAATTAACCCAGTATTGCCAGCACACCTTGAACCAAATGTGCCAGCGATACAGGGTTGATTCATCAGCGGCTACGTCTGAGGTCTGCGCCTGAGACAAGACTGCTTCAAGGCATTCGGCTTCATAACGTTTATAAGGAACGAGCAGGTCCGGCAACTCATGATGGATCTTCCCGCACCCCTTGCAACGCAAACGACGAATGATATAGGTGACCCGTTCACTGGTTGGCTTACGCCCAATGCGACTCCTGCTACCGATCACGAACAGTTCATGCTCACAGACAGGGCAGATATGCTGCTCTGCACTCCTAACGAAAAACACCACGTTTTCTATTTTCTTCGAGCCCATAATTTGATAAAATGATCATGCGATTTTTTGGGACGACTCTGGTGCAACTGTTAGCGCAGCGGCACATCATACAGAGTCGTCTTTTTCCTTTTTTTAATTTGTACGTGGTCATTATATCCGTCAATTTTTGGACAGGCAATAGCGTCAGCTTTTGGTCAATTGGCATTGGCTGTAACAATTACCTCAAATATTTTCTTACAGGAAGTGTACTTTCCAACACCAAAAGATATAGTTCCATTATGTTTCTCTATTCCAGAATTAACTCTGGTATGAGGATGGTTATGTGTTGAGTCATTTCGTATGCTGCTTGCAAGTTGAAAATGAGCAGAATCAGTAATTTCTTTTAGTTTCGTTGCCAAATCTTTTTCGTCCATAGAGGCAAGTTTTCTTATGGCTGTATGATAACTTATTTTTTCTCGTTGATTTAGGGGTAATGAGAACTGTAGGAAAAGCAAATGGCCGATTGTATCGATTGCAGAGAAAGCTTGATGAAAGAAAAAATCCGAGTGATAATTGAAGGCCATATGTCTCACAAAATGCTTTTTTTCGAATTTAGGAAAATACTCTATTGATACACCGTTTTTTCCGGGAGAGATAAAATACGGATCATCGGGTATACCTTTATCTAAGTAAAATTTTGTAAAAGTCATTGCAATTAGAGCACGGTTAGATCTACTTGCAAAAAGATTTTCCCAATGCCTAATTTCAAGATTATCTAATAAATCACTAGGGGATTCTATTGTTTTCATAAAGATAGGATCAAATGTAAAAAGGGATTGGAATCCCAAGTCATGATAAATCTTATTGAAAACTTCGTCTGTTGGATAATCAGAAAACATCAATATAACCCCCGAAATAACAACTACGTATTTTTTGACAATTAAATACAATATTTTGTGAGATGGACGCATGATAACGGTAAGGTTGAATGAACCAATTTGGGTGGACTGAACGTTTCATAGCTAAAAAAAAAGCACCGTGAAGGTGCGAGTGTTTAATCAACCTTGATCATTGTATGAGGATCGGGAGTATCCCAAATCGCGACGGAAGCGGAATCGAAAGTTTGTGCTGAAATTGCTAATGCGAGCAACAGTATAAGCACGCTAATTTTTAACTTCACTGTTGTATCCCCCTTGAATCATCAGATAATAGAAGGCGATTGCACTTTTTTGAAATCTCTAGGGCGTTCTCGTAGTCACCAAGGTTTTGATAAGCAGTGACTGCAAGCTGCAAGGATTTCACTGTGTCCTTCAATAAGGACATTGTATCAAATATCTCTGATGATTTAAACGCGTACTCTAAGGCCTTATGAAAATTCAGACAGTGGTTATAGTAGTCTGAATAGGCGCGGTACAGGAGGGCTGCGTGGTAAGTGTTGTTGCGGGAGTATTGTTCGATGAAAGATCCTCCGGTTTGAAGGGATTTGAGTGCATTGGTCAAATTCTCCGTTGAGATTTCAACGTCAGCTATTTTAGAGTACGTCAAAATAATTCTGTTTATATCGTTCGCTTCTTCTAAAATTACAAGGCAATTTTTCAATTGTTGGATTGCCAATTGAGGATCAGTAACAGCGGTGATCTCCGATGCAATTGTGTGCTCGATGATTGCCGTTTGGGTTTTCATGTTTAGAACTTGAAGAATTGCCTTTGCATGATTGAAGCATTCAATCGCACGCTTATGATCTTTGATTCCTTGAAAAGCAATTCCTTGAGCAATAGCTGTATCCGCGATTTTCTGCATGTGATTTTGAAGTTTGTAGTAGTGGAAAGCTTTTTCAAGGTAATAGATAGCATCCTGGGCATCTTCAAATTTCAGCAAAGTAATCCCCATGTTGTAACATATCTTGGCGGCGAGTAGGTTGAACTCAATGAACCGGTTCTGGATGTCATACGCTTTTCGATAGTGATAAAATGCTTCCTTAAAAACCTGTTGTTTAAAAGAGCAACTCCCCATTAGGTTGTATGTCCATGCCAACAGATAAGAATCATGGTAGTTGATTGACTCAAAATGTTGGGCCAACGGGCGCAGAATTTCTAAAGCTGCATCATATCTTTGTTGTTGGAAATGGACTTCTGCCAGATGGATCGATAAGGTGTATTTTTGAGATGCAGAAAGGTCTTTATGATCTATTAGGCTATGGATTACCTTTTCCGCTTCATTCGTTTGATTGGTTTCGATTAACACTTCAACTAGCTTGCATCTGCTGACGAGTTCCATACTTTGATCTTCATCTTGCAGTAGTTCCCGTATCGGAATTTTAAAAGTGAAAGCGATCTTGTTGAGAAGTTCAGGTGAAGCGGTCGCCTTATTTTGTTCGATCTGACTGATCCAACCGATTGTTACTCCCACACTTTCGGCTAGTTGAGCTTGCGATAAATTTCTTTCAGTACGGAGTCTTCTTATTCTTGATCCAATTAATTCTTTGTTTGCTATATCTGAATTCATCTAGAATGCCTCCTCCTTTACAAAGGAAATCATCACCATTATACACTTGTCTATTATGTTAAACAATGATTCCGATAAGTTATAGTTAGTTCTGATGAGTACCAGATTATATAAAGAATTGATATAAAAGATGAAAAGGTACTACACTTTTCTCAAAAGAAGTAATTGAGGTGAGGATCGTGAGTACAAGTCTAGGACAAAGAATTCGTCAATTTCGCCTGAAAAAAGGTCTCACTCAAATTGAGCTTGCCAGAGGGCTGATTACCCCAAGTATGGTATCCCAGATTGAATCTGACCGCGCTCGACCGTCCTATAAAGTTTTGGAGGCTATTGCGGTTCGTCTCGAGATTCGGCTTGAGGACCTTATTAAAGGGGGAAACTTTGATCTCGAATCGTCGAGCAGATACAAGATGGCAATCAGTATGATTCGGGCGCAAGAGTTTCAGGCTGCTCTCCCGTTATTGAATGCACTTCTTGAAAATGATCAGCATCGGATACCTAAAGAAAAACTGCTGCTGGAACTTACCCAATGCCATGTTGAGTTGGGGAATGTCCTTGAGGCGGAAACAGTCTTGCATCAGTTGTACCAATTGAGTAACACGGAACGGAACGATCATTTGCACGTTGAAGTGTTGTTGCAGCTTGGGAAGGTCGCTGAGTTGAAAAATGAATATCCTATCGCACTCTTTCATACGAGTCGCGCTTGGGATGAACTGCAAAAGGATGGAGAGGTCGAAGCAGATTTTCAAGCCAAGATTCTCATGCAGTTGGCAACTCTCCATGAGCGGGTCGGGAAGGTTGCGGAGGCGGCCGAGTATTACGAGAAGGCATTGTTGCTCAATCCGTATAACGGTGAAGATCGAGGGATGACATTCCTGCGCTTGGCAGAGGTCTATGATCGGCAAAAGAAGTTTGAGCAAGCAGGGGAATACGCAATTAAAGCAACCGTGCTTTTGGAAGAGCAAGTTAGCAAGGGACAAAGGCGAGAGATGGAACATCGATTAATCATGCTGCAACGAAAGAAGAGCGGTTGGAAAGTGAGTGTCCAAAAACTGTTGAACCTTGCGGAACAACATGAGCAGATCGGTGACAAATCAAAAGCTGGGAAAGTCTTTGCTGACATAGCGTTCATCTGTTCGGAGAATGGTGAAATCGATGAATCCTGGGCTTATGCTGAAAAAGCAAGAATGAGTCTCTCGGATACTTCCCCTACTATGGGGCAAGTCCACCGTGTCCTATCGTTTGTCTATTTTCACCGTGGGGATGAGGAGAAAGGCAAAAAACATCTCGATAATGCGGTCAAGATTTATAAGCGACATGGCAAGTTTGCGGAGCTTGAAGAGGTAACGCTACACATGTGCCGGTATCTGAATGAAAAGGGGGAGCACCGGGAAGCATTCGAGCGGATGGAGCTATTCCACACGTATATGACAGGACAATTGGAGCAGCGTGGGATCGTACTTTGAAAGTCCAGTTGATGAGCGTGTTCGAGCGGCAGCATTGGGAGAGGTATTCCAGGACAATGGTGCGGGTAGGGAATTCAGCAGGCTACCTGTTCATTCACAAGAAAAACCATGATCGGTGGTACTTTCGCGGTTATCGAGTGGAAGCACAAGGCTTTTACGAAGCTATGACCAAACTAGAGGAGAGAATTTTCGGCATAGCGGGCTTGTCGAACGGAGACTTATGGGAACGAGTTGGGGCGATGATCGGAGTGAATGGCATCTGGGGTTATCAGTATAAGTGCAAGTTGAGACAAGGCGTTTGGGTATGGTGTGGGCATTAGTTTGAAGCGGAGACAGAGAAGAAAGCGAAGGAGTATTTGCAAGGTTTGAGCAAGGATATATGAGCGGTGATTTGGGCGACCCGGAGGGGTTGCCATTTCTATCTAGTAGGACGGTGATCGGATTAGAGGTCAAAAGTAGTAAAAGAATACTTCGAATTGGAGTGATTTATTTTTCACCAATTTCGATTATGGGGGGATATCTTTTGTCTGTTTTGAGTTTTTTGTTCGGGGGGGAAAAAATTCCTTTTGAGCTTTAGTTGTCCTAATATTTACCGATGCATCCTAATTGTGAAACGCCAACAAACTTGTTTTGAGACCTATAAACTACTTCCATCTCACCCGATAAATCCTCGTGATTTATCGGGTGTTTGCGTTTGAGCTTACAGACAGTACCAAGACTGTCTATTGGTGACCTGGCAGATTCAAAATATCGAAAAAAACTGTGTAAATAGAAAAAATAACACCGTAAATTTATCGAAAATAATTTATTTTATTTATTGTTGAAAACTACCATGGTTAATGTTATTGTATACGTGAAGGTGTTTTAATTAAACGACGTCTTCATATTCAATCCTAATGTTGAACTAATGTATCGCGCGACATTATCTTCTCTTTAGGCTGAAAACAAATATGAGAGGTGGCTGTTATGAAAAAATTGTTTGCAACTTTGGCTCTTTCGGGGGTTTTACTCTCTGCTGTTTTTACCCCAAATGCAATTGCTGGGAAACCGAGCGGTGAGTCTGTAGTTCTTGGCGAATACAAGACTCCGACCTATTCAGACGCGAAGGTAGATTTCATTGATTCGAAACTGGTAGGAACAACAAGATTTTCTTCCGGGATTGTTGTCGATGCAACCTATGCAGAGGAGTATTCTCATTCAACCTACTCCTTCGTTAGCAAATCGATAACCGGGTATGATACAAAGCCGCTAATCAACAACGTTTTTCTGAGAAGCTTGGCTCCGGGAATCACTATCGAATACACCACAACTCAAAGCAATACGGGATCTGTCTCGATCGGTGCATCTGTTGAAGCAAGTGCAGCAAGTGTTGTAAAGTACCACTTCACAGGAAACTACACAGGATCTTGGACTTCTGGCACCGGTGTAAAGTATACTTTATCTGCTCCTAGCAACTGTGGATGCAATTCATACAACTTCTATACAGCAACCGGGTTTGATACTTTTTCCACTACTTTGAAGAAGTATGATGTTTATAATGTTTATTCGAATGGAATCAAAACGGGTACTGTTACATACTCCAGTGGGAACATTAACGTAAACAACGTTTATGTTCCAAAACAGGTACAGTACGGACAAAAGGCGAATTATTAATAATGTGGGCGAATCGGCTAGGAAGTGCTCCTAGTCGATTTTCCAATTCTAAATGAGGTGGAATAAGCAAATGAGAAAATTATTATTGCCATTTGCATCGCTGGTGGTAGGGTTTTTGATCCTCAGCAGTGGTTGTTCTGAAAATGATACAGGTATTGGTTCTGTTGTAGAGAATAGCGAAAGTAATTTGTTTAGTGAAATAACTTTGCAGAAAGTAAGGACACAAACACTTGAACTGGTACATCTTGATCAAACCTACAAAGGTATAGAATATCAGTTCTATTTTCAAATCGCGGATAGAATATCAACTGAAGAAACGCTCAAACGTATCCAGGTGGAAATCGTATTTAATGGGAAAACAAAAGAACTTATTAATGTCGAGAGTCTGAAGAAGACTTTGGACTTAGTACAAGACGAACACGGAACAAACACTTATGTTGCTAGAGTTTCTTCCGTTTACAAGACTGAGTATACAGAGGCTGAGTTAAATTACCTGATCGATCATCCCACGGAGGTAGATCTGTACTTGTATGTAGATGGTGAGAAAGTTCGAAAGTTACAGTGACAAAAAAGCAAGCTGCAAGGCGAAACTGAAACTCGGTTTTCATCGCCATGGTTGCGGATCAACTGCGCATTGAGGCGAAGATTTCGTAGTTGTTCGCGAAGCCTTATGTAACAAGGGATTGTGGAAAATTGGCTATCATATATCCTAATTGTGAAACGCCAACCAACTTGATTTGAAACCTAGAAACTTCTTCCATCTCACCCGATAAATCGAAATGATTGATCGGGTGTTTGCGTTTGTAGCATGAGACGGGGGAAACGATGATGAAAGTAACAGGACTAGAGTTTCACATGGAGGATTTTCTGTTGTATTGTCAGAACAAAAATCTTTCCCGTAAAACGATTCAATCTTACGAACAGGCCTTTGCCTACCTGTCTAAAGAACATAGCGTAGAGCGGCTTGTAGAGGTGCGTACAGGGCATCTGCGGCAATATATCGCATACCTGCAAGAAAGAGGCAAATACACGGTTGTGAACCGCGAAGCATCCAAAATGGTGAATCACCCAGACAAACGATCTGATTTCAAAAAACAGGTTTCATCCGTCACGATCAACAACTACATCCGCAACATCAAGGTGTATTTCAACTGATACCGAAGTGGTCATAACGGGGAGGTCTTGAAAACCGTTAGGGGGCAACTCCACGCTGGTTCGAATCCGGTCCTCTCCGCCATCACTTACATCGCAAGCTTTGTACCGATAGGAGCAATCCTGTCGGTTTTTTGTGTTCGCGAACGGACAAACATCGCTCTGGAACAAAAAGAGACCACTTCGAGTGGTCTCTTCTCGTACAGCATTTAATTTATTCGCAACCACCATACCCAGGAACATAAGGACATTCGATCGATTCGGTCGTGTTCGCTGCAGCAGCTACACCAACGATCGAGAGGGAAAGCATCGATACAAGACCCAGCAAAGCAAGAGCTTTTTTCATGAGAAAACCTCCTTTATTTTGGATGTATTGTAATTATACGATAACAATTTATGTTTGTAAATTGTTAAATTTCAAATATGTTCTCGAACTTCAAGACCGAAGCGGTCTGCTACATGACATATGACTGGATCTATACTGGTGACTTCTACCGCAATGAAGGGTATCGTGCGGATTAAAAAAAGTTTTGAATTTTCGCATACTAATCTAGTTGAAAGGAAAAAGAACTGTTGAAACGAACCGGTTGTCCGTACCGAAAGTATCGATGCAGGAAACTGCACGTGCAGAGGAACAAGTCCAAGTCGTTGCATTTTTGAGATGCTGAAGTATGACTCTGACCACCAAGTGAAAGAGGCGCATTGGAAAAGTCCGGGTGGCGCGGCTGGAAGATCGCCAAAGTAGAAAACAATAAGCAATAACTGCTCACCCGATAAATTCTTGTGGTTTTATCGGAGCGAAGTGCAAATACCTCAGATATCGATTTCATTCGCCAATACAATCAATGTGGGCTAGACAAAACTGACCAACTCGGAGTTCATCGCTCATAATAAAATCCGCGTGATCAAAGACTTTCCAAAGGAGAAGTACCGAAGTACACATAACGGGGTGGTCTTGAAAACCGTGAGGGGCTGCTCCACCGCAGGTTCGAATCCTGTCCTCTCCGCTACATGTTAAATCAGCAAGAGTTCATGAGGTTTTTCCACAGCTTGTGAAGATACGAACTGCATATATTTCGGCAATCTACAGATAATAAATGAAAATTAGTGGAGGAGGAGTTTTTTGCGTGAAGAGGGTTATAGGTTATTTGCTGGGGATGATGTTAATATTCTTTGCTAATTCTACATATGCAGCTGAGATCAATCAAGGATATACAACGGTCGAGCAAGCAGTAAAACAGTTTGAAGAAAAGCATGGTCAAGGGATTAAGGCTCCGACATTTCTCCCTTTACAATACTCTCAACAGAAGGGGAGGGTTTATGACTCTGATGCTAAGCTAGAATTGGAATATACACATCAAAGCGAGACGCTTATCGTCTTCGTTAGCCCCAATAAGGAACCACTTCGCACTTCAGAATTTCACGAAACTGTGTTATTAAAGGATGGGACGAAGGCATATTATCGAGTCAGTACACCAGGCTTTCACCAACTAGATTTTACAAAAGGAAATCTTAATTATAAGATCTGGGCGAGTTCAAAATCCAAATATGTTACGTCGAGCAAAGAGTTAGTAAGAGTGGCGAATTCTATCATTTAAGAAAAAATAAAGTGACACTATCATTGATAGTGTCACTTTATTTTTTTATATGGGATTTTTTAGGGGGAATATAATGGATTTTTGTGGAAATGCACATGAAAACATGAAAGGGGTTATCGTATGAAGAAACGATTTGGGCATTTTACGCAAAATCTTCAGAAAGGAGTACTGTTCGCAGGAGCGTTTGTGATTCTGTTTACAGGGGGAGGAATTGCAGAAGCAACATACGATGCAAGAACGGCGGTTGTTCAACCGGAAGTGGCCGATATTGATTGTTCAGATTTTGAAACGTACTGTAAGAAGGCTATTTTAAGCAGTGGTCAGAGAGACTCAAATTCCTATTATCTATGGGTACCCCAGGGACTGACAGTGTATTATTATGTGGAGAATACAGGATATCAGTGGCCTGTAAGCTGTAAAGTCTTCCGGCAGGGTTTGGGCGAGGTTCCAAATACCACGAAACAAACTAGTTATTTCTATGGAGCAAACACCGGTGGATACTTTGTCTCTGAGGGAGACTATTATTTTATTCAGATCCACGGGGGAGACTCAACTGAACCATATACAGCAACTGGATTTGCTGAAATTAAGTATTACAGACCGTATTAGTCAGCAGGATTTCCGAAGAGAGGTATCGTCCGAAATGCACCATCAGCTTTTGCTGGTGGTGTTTTTTCATTAGCACTCATAAAAAAAAGAAGACTCCTGAAGGATTCAGAAGTCTTCTTCCGGCCGATTAACGACCGCCGGTATTGGTAGCCCAGGCAGGTCTACCGTAGGCGTCATACATAACTACGTTGCCATCATCTTGAACCGCGAGGGAGACGGCCGGCCCCGGCCAGGCCATCGGGATTCTGTAATAGCCATCCTGCCATGTCTTGGTATCTGCTTGCCAGAACGAAATCGTCCCGGAAGCATCTGTTACTCGCAGAGCGCCGCTGGTGGTGAGCGTCAATTTCTCGGGATGTCTGTAATACCAACGTTGCAGGAAGTTGTCGTAGTATTCAAATCTGTCACCATCCGTGTCCGTATCCCAGATCCCGTTGCCGGAATGATAAAGCACGAGATTCTCGTCATACTGCATGATCAGAGTAAATCGACCATCATTGGAGGTCAAACTTTGGCCTTTCACGAGGGATTGGCCAGCTGGGAGGTTGTTCGCTGCAAAGACATCAGCGGAAACGGTGAGCTGGAGCATGGATGCGGCGAGTAACGCGAATGCAAGCTTCTTCATAGAATATCGCTCCTTATTTGATAATAATTTTTAATACTAGAAAATATTGTACTATATGAAATAGATTATAACAACCATTCCGATTAAAATATTTAATTTCACCATATCTAAAAACTGCTTTTCCGACCCGGACTAGAACAGTGAAAAAAAAGAACCCATGTTATCATGGGTTCAACAGATAGTCGCGGCCGCAGTATTTATCCTTCTGCAATAATCGTGCCGTCGCTTTCGTTAATGTTGGCAGCTGCGCCATATGTCGTATCGCTGCCGGATGCGTCGGTGTTGTTCTCGGCTGGGCTGTTGGTATCTTCTTCGCCTTTGATGCGGAAGTATTTGCCGATCAGGGAGCCGGAGTTGAGCGGGGCTTTGACGATGTTCCAGTTGCCGACGCCGTCTACGTTTTTCTTGTAGTTGATGTAATAGCTGGAGCGCCAGCCGTTGAAGGCGTGGCGGTTGGTGACACTGTTCAGCGGCCAGAAGTTGTCGATTACATCGTTGCCGCCAAAGCCCAAGTCGCGCACATGGTCACCGTCTTCGTTGTGTGCGGACAAGTCATAGCCAAGGCTGGCGAGGACTTGGTTGTAGGCTTGTTGGTTGACGCGGGTCTTGCCGTGTTTCGGGGTGTTCGGCCAAGCGGCCGCTCCGGCGACGTTGGCGGCGTTGACTCCGAAGTTGTAGTTGTTGCCGTGCTGGTCTTGGACGGCCGGGTTGCCGCCAAAGGGATTGAGCACAGTCGGCACAGCGACGCCGGTGGTGTAGTCATTGACGGTGATCGCATTGTAGGATGCCTGTGGCTTGTACCACGTGATCGGGATCGGATCACCGGCGGTGCCTTGATGGTAGCGCACGTTGCCGGCACTGCCTGCTGTGGCATCGGTGTCCAATTCGACGATCGGCATTTTCGCGCCCAGCACTTGGGCGACGATGGTGGAATTGATCGTCACAGCGCACTGAATGTAGGCGTTGACGCGCGCTTTTTCAGTTGCTCGAGCGTTGTTCAATTTGATGGAAATTTTATGCATGTCGCCTTCGAGTTTCTTGAGTTCGTCACCTAAGTCCGCATATTTGTCGGGGTTGGTAACTCGTACTTTGCGGCGATCACGTTTTATCTTATCGATCTTCTCGTCGTTTTTGGAAAAATCCTTCTCGAATCCCTGGCGGCTTCGAGTGGCGACGCGACAGGCGGACAAGCGCTGGGTCAGCGTAATATTTAACAATTGGTTGCGGCGCAGATCTTGGTGAATCTCGTTGATTTCCATCCAGTTGGAGGCGACGCCAATCTCCACTTCTTGCCCGACTTTTTTGTATTCGATGGTGTGAGTTTCGCCGACGAGGTCGATTGGTTGATTGTCTTCCAAGGTGAGTTCTTCGGCGGTTCGTTGTTCGGTGCCCGCATCGTCTGGCAGCTCTGGTTCGAGTTCTGCTGCAGACGTTTCGGTTGCCTCGTCGCCATTTTTTTGCGCAGTGCGCAGCAGTTGCAGAACTGCTTGGTTGCCGATGGTGCGCTGCAATTGCAAGATGTTTTGGCGAGTCAGGCTTTGTGGTGCCTGGACACGCTGCAACACGGTGTCGGATTCTCGTTGTTTGCGCTCCGAAGCAGAAGTGTTCGGTTCGGTGCTGACCACTTTTGTTGAGGGGGGTTGCACTTGTGGCGTAAACATCGTCTTCTAGACCTCCTTGGTAGTTCTGCGGTTTATGAAAGCCCCTCTATTTCACTTGTTGCTAGTATCGTACCACAGTCGAGGTGCTACCGTCTGGGAAGAAATGACGATTCATGATGGCCTTTTTCTCTTTGCTTTCATCCCAAAGGAATGTTTGTCCACCTTATCGAAATACAATAATAGTAATTGAGAATCCGTAATGAAAGCGGTGCATATAGCATGTTTGGGATCTTGGGTGTGTCTGGTCTTTCGTTCTTGCTTGTAGCATTCTTTACACCACTGCTTATTTGGGGGCTGCGCGTTCTCAAGCTAACACAGCCCATTCGATCTGTATTACCTCCTGACCATCAAGCCAAACGGGGAACACCACTGATGGCCGGCCTGATTTTGCTGATCGGTGTGGTAACGTCACTGCAGTTTCTTCCTTCCCCATTGATGATCTTTTTATGCGTTACGTTTCTCTTGTTCAGCTCGATCGGCTTTATGGATGATTTCAAAAAAGCAGCATGGCAAGATCCATCCGGTATCTCCTCAAAGACAAAACTTGTTTTGCAATTCGCATTTACTGGTGTGCTGCTTTTCACATTGTTTCGTTCGTTCTCGCTGACGAGTGACATTACGTTGTTCCACGGGTTTCAACTACATCTGCCCGTTTACGTGTACATCGTAATCATGCTGCTCTTTGTGGTTGGATCAGCGAACGCGATCAATTTTACGGATGGTCTGGATGGGCTGTTGATCAATGTGGCGATTCCAACGTACTTTTTCTTCTTTATGATCTCAGACAAACCTGAGGTACAAGCATTTTCGCTCGTCATGATCGGCTGTCTGCTCGGTTTATTTCTCTACAACATATATCCCGCCAGAGTGTTTATGGGGGATACTGGATCACTCGCAATTGGCGGGTCGCTTTCCTTTTTAGCGGTTATTGAAAAGGTTGAGATTTTAATCCCAATCCTGTTTATCGTCTATTTGGCCGAACAGTTATCAGTCATTTTGCAAGTCTGGTACTATAAGCGTACAAAACTGCGCTTGTTCAGAATGACTCCGATTCATTATCACTTCAGCCTCAAATATGGCTGGAGCGAGAATAAGATCGTCGTGGTGTTCGGTTTCATTTCCTGGGTATCTGTTTTCGTTTGTTTGGCGATTTGGAAGTACGTCCTTTAGGCTGAAGAATGCATGATGAAAGAAACAGCATCCGAGTGGATGCTGTTTTCAAGTTTTAAAGTGCACAGGTTTTTTCAATAAGCATGTTTGCCGTTGTGAGTCTGTCGCGAAGGGTTTGTTCTTGCTCAGGAGTGCAGTGAAACACGACGTGAAACGGAGTAGGCAGAGTTGGGAACTCTTCATCGTCACGGCCATTGACCCACTCCTTCACGCTTTTTTTCAGGTACTTGACGAAGGTTGGCAGGTGCGCCTCATGATCAAGGAGCAACTGATCGGCATCTGCAATACAAAGCAGATAACTATCTGCATCTAACCAATCTAGATCGTTGAGACAGTCGTTGAGGGCCGGCCAATTTCGACCGAAGTAGTCCGGGAACGGAAAGGCGAGGGCGATTTCAAGGAAAAAGGAATCGTAATCCCTTGCTGCGGACCCTTTCATATATGCTGTAACGTGTTTGCTACCTGCAGATTGATTCGCAACTTGTTCCAGCAGTTGCGACAAATCCTCCTGCGTGGCTGTAACGAGATGAAAGTATGGGGCCTCTAAACGAAGTACCTGATGCGCTATTGACATACCGATCACATTCCTCATTTCATTTTTTCATGTCAAATAATGATCATTTTTGTAGCAGGCAGACCCAACTGCACCAACAACAAGCCTCATTTTTCCTCGATTTTGCAGGTTGTATGCTGAGGCAGTATTTCCCTTCCGTCTGTTTCGGATGCACCATTAGCTCTTGCTGGTGGTGTTTTCGTTAGCAATTCGAGAAATCATTTTGAGGAAAAGAATCAAGGATTGAAAAATGTGTGCAGCAAATCTTTGATGGGAAGGGTTTAAATGAGGAGTGAATATTTAGGGAAGCAGGGAAGGGCAAATGAAAAAGATATTAATCATCGATGACGAAGCAGACCTGCGAAACCTGCTGGCTGATTATTTTGAAGTAAACGGCTATCACGTAATGACGGCACGGGACGGCAAGGAGGCGCTGCGGCAAGCAGAACAGCAGCCGGACATTATTTTGCTGGATATCAATATGCCTGAGCTTGACGGTCTTGACGTTTGCAGGAAGATCCGGAATTTTGTATCTTGCCCAATCTTATTTCTTACCGCACGTGTAGATGTTTCCGATAAAATTTCTGGTTTTCAAGCGGGAGGAGATGACTACATTCTAAAGCCGTTCAGCATCCATGAACTTGGCGCCAGGGTGGATGCCCATTTGCGCAGAGAAATGCGAAATCAAAAGAAATCCGCGGTTAAGTTTAGTGACGACCTTGTCATTGATTATTCAAAGCGGACGCTTTACTGTAACGACATACAAATTTCTTTGACAAAAAAGGAGTTTGCGATCATCGAGCTTTTATCCACACATCCGGGGATGGTTTTTGATAAAGAACGCATGTATGAACGGGTATGGGGACTGGACGAAGAAGGCGACAGCTCCGTGATCGCTGAGCATATCAGGCGCATTCGATCCAAAATGAAGGAGCATGGCTGCGAAAACAGGATCGGAACGGTCTGGGGAGTAGGATACAAATGGCAAAATTAATAAGCTTTCTCCGTTTGGAAAGAATGACGATCCTCCAATCTTTCATCGCTTTAAACTGCGTGTATCTAGTCGCCGTATTAACAGCTATTGTGTTGGAATTCGAATGGGCCGAACGGATTCGGCAGCGCTTTGCCGGACACCCTTCTGGAGATGATTGGGTTCTGCCCGCCCAGATTCTCGCGATGCTGTTGACAATCGGCATTGGGGTAGTGTTGATGGGAAGCCTCTTCTATAAACTGAAATTGAAAAAACCTCTGGAGATCTTGATGGACGCATCGGAGAAAATCTCGGAGAACGATCTGGGGTTTCATGTTTCATATGACAGCGGGGATGAAATGAGTGTGCTGTGCGATGCATTTGAAAAGATGCGCAGTCAATTGGAAAGCAATTTTAAAGCCCTTTGGCGCTCGGTCGAGGAACGCAATCAGCTCAATGCAATTTTTGCTCATGACTTGCGAACGCCGCTGTCGATCATGAAAGGATATTGCGAGTTTGTAACCACTTATCTGCCACAAAACAGAATTTCCGAGGAGAAACTGCTCGATACGTTCAAAACGATGGAAGTCCACATTTTGCGTATGGAGCGTTATGTAGAGGCTATGAATTCGATACAGAAGCTGGATGATATGCCGATACACAAACAGGAGATTGAAATCGACACCCTCATCGCCTTGCTGGATGCCAGCGCCCTCCGGATCGCAGCCCAAAGCGGCAAAACATTCGACTCGTGCCGAACAGCAGATTCGACAAGGGTGTTTCTCGACATGGACCTCGTACTGCAGGTCTTTGAAAATATGGCGGCAAATGGAGCGCGCCATGCTTCCAGTCATGTGAAAATCGAATACCTTCTTTGCGATGGCATTTTTTCCGTAACGGTACTTGATAACGGGTCCGGGTTCTCCGATGATGATCTGCGGATGGCGGTGCTGCCTTTCTATCGCGGAGAGGACTCGGAAGCGACTGAGCAACAAGGTTTAGGTCTCTATATTTGCAAAGTACTGTGCGAAAAGCATGAAGGTGGCTTACAGGTAGCAAACAGTTCGTTCGGCGGTGGAAAAGTAACCGCAAGATTTTTATGCTGAGTTGATAAAAAGTTGAGATTTATGTCGTAGCATTTCCTTATCTCAAAAAAAGGAGTGCTACCCATGACGATCACGAGTAAGATATTGCCCGTTTGCTTGCTTCTGGCACTGTGTCTTTCCGCATTGCCTGCTGCCGCTTCTCAAGCTCGAAATAAAACGGAAATTGTGGCCGAAATTGATGACTATGTGAGAGAAAATATGGAAGCAAACCGAATTTCCGGTGCAGCGCTTGCCATCACGTATGGGGAAGAAGTTTTTTATTCGAGAGGGTACGGTGAAGATGCAGAAGGCAGAAAGATAACGGACACAACGTCTTTTCCCATTGCCTCGTTGAGTAAATCGATGACGGCGCTGGCTGTTTTGCAACTCGTGGATGAGGGACTGATCGAGCTTGATGCTCCGTACGGCTCCTACTTTCCCGGTATCTTACCCGAGAACCATCATTTCAACCAGATCACGGTTCGAAACTTGCTAAATCAAACAAGCGGCCTTACCGATAAAGTGAATCCTGACATGACAAGATCTGTTCAATTTCAATCCTTACAGGAGATAAAAAAATCTTTGAACCTCGTCAAGCTGGCCAATGATCCAGGTGAAACATACAGCTACCATAACCCGAACTATCAATATCTCGCTTTGCTGGTTGAACAGGTCAGCGAGCAGCGATTTTCTGAATATCTCCAGCATCATATCTTTGTGCCGTTAGGGATGAAGGACACGTTTAGCGTCAGTACGACAGAACAAATCAATGAGCATCCTGCCGTGGTGCAAGGGCATTATCTCTTGCTGGGCAAGCCGACCCATACAGACGAACCGTTATGGTTTATCGAGGGGGCGGCCGGAGTGATCTCGACCGCCCGGGATATGGAAAAATGGATGCGTGCGCAATTTGATCCTCGACTTCTCTCCCCTCAACTCATGGAACAGTACCATGCTGCCGGGCAACACTCCCCATATGGTATGGGGTGGCTTGCTTCCAATGATGACGGTTGGGGCAGCACAATCTCTCACTCGGGAATTTTCTGGACGTACAAGTCTGAAGAACGTGTATTTTTGGAGAAACAGTTGGGGATCACCATGATGTTCGACACCGGCATAAACGCTTTCGTTGATTATTCCTCATTTGTAAGAGGCATCTCCCAAATCATGAATGGAGAAAAAGCCGACATTCCCGCTTTAAACAGCCGAAACATGGAAATGGCAATGAGTTTGCTGATGGTTGGAACGATTTTCTGGGGCGGGTATTCTTACTTTCGAATGAAAAAGACCGATAATTGGAAATCGTCATTTCGCCGAAAGTTGATCTTTTCTTCCATTTGGTCGTTATCCCCCGTGCTTGTACTTTTATTTCTTTCGCCTATTTTCTCATTGATCGGCGGCGGGAGGGTATTGCCTTGGATCGGAATCTGGTTGACAATGCCATCTCTCATCATCTGGCTCGTCCTCTTATCGCTTGTAAATCTACTAAGCATTATCTGCCGTTGCTGTATTTATTATAAAGTAAAAAAGGAGAGTAAAAGCGGCGTAGTACCGCAATGAGTATCAGCAATTAGCATTCGATTTTTCAGCACAGAATGAATACAGCCGAAAAAAACATAACCTGAGTTCGATTGAATACCGAACTCACCGACGCAGCGACCGGCCACTGGGCAATGAAGGTAAGGGATGTAGAGTTGGCTCTTTGAACCGGGTATGCTCTCCAGAAGCAAAGGAGATAGTATGGTGGGACGGAAGTTGAAGTTCGAAAGGGGATGTAGGGTTTTGAAAAAACTCCTGCTTACTGCCTGTCTGCCTTTGACCTTCCTCACCTGCTTTACTCAAAATATTCAGAGTGTGGATGCAATACCAACGAGTCAGGAACAAGTGAAAGCGCCTGCGCCGTACGATGCGAATGCTGCACTTCAAGTCTTGCGAGATGGAAACGAACGTTACGTTGCGGACAGAATGAAACATCCCAATCAAACGGCAGCCCGGCGTTCAGCGGTTGCGAAGGGGCAGCTTCCCTTCGCGATGATTCTGAGCTGCTCCGATTCCCGCGTTCCGCCGGAAGTCGTGTTTGACCGGGGGCTTGGTGATCTGTTTGTCACTCGCGTCGCCGGCAACGTGATCGGTGACGAAGTGCTCGGAACGTTAGAATACGGTGCTGAACACCTGCATGTGCCGCTCATCGTGGTGATGGGACACGAGCGATGCGGGGCAGTCCAAGCAGTTGTGCAAGGCGGTGAACCGCCAGGACGCGTGAAAAGTTTGCACCAGCGCATCGCTCCCGCTGTGCAAGCAGCGAAAAAGCACCACCCTGCCGATCTGGTCGACGAGTCGGTTCGCATGAATGTGAAGCTGGTTGTCGATCAGATTCAGCAGTCTCAACCTGTGCTCGCCTCGATGATCCGGCAAGGGAAAGTCAAAGTCGTTGGAGCGCGGTATGACCTTGACAGCGGTGTGGTAGAATGGCTGTAAGCAAACATATGAAAACCGACAGGACAATCCTGTCGGTTTTTATATACTCTAAATTAGAATAAAGAGGCGGCGATCAAACATTGGGCGGCATAATACGTCACCATGACGGATAGATCCCCGGCGATCGAAGTTTTCTTGAAACGACACCACGCGAGTATTGAATCGGAGATCAAAAAGGATACCGCACCTGCCACAAGGAATGTATCGCCTGACCGGTAAGCCGACCAGACCATGACGAGAATCACAAGGATGTAGCAAGCAACGGCGAAGAGCAAGCCGCTTCCTCCTGATGACTGCACACTGCGGAACAAAAGTAGAAAATAGACGATGCCAAACAAGGCTAAGGCGAGGGCTGCTCCGATGCCTGTTTCACTTCCTGCACTTTGTTGTAAAAACGAGACGATGTAACAGAGATGGGCAGCCAGAAACGACACCAACCCCAGAACAAACCGATCGCTCGGCAACACCAAAAACACATCTCCGGCCAACGAGAGAACCAACCCGATCAGAATCCATACGGCCGTCGATTGCTCAAGGTCCGCACCGAGCCAAGCCATCAAAAGAATCAAAATCATCGTCAAAGGCTTCCATACATACCGCGCCTTCTTCCATCCGCGCGTGATCGCTGCAAGATCCATCAAGCCGCTCCCGATGACAGCACCCGCTATCACCCACATTTTTACGCCCTCCTTTTTCAAAATCTTCCAAGTAAATCGTAACACACCTTCTCCTATTCAATAAACCCCATCAGCCGTCTGACATGATTGGCATTTTCCTTCGAAGTGAGGAGTTCCAAAAGGGTGAAAGCAACTTCGAAAGCGGTCGAAGGGTTGTAAGAGGTGATGATATTCTGATCCACCACAATCGGCTGATCCGGAATGACAGTGGCGCCAAAGGCAGCCAACTGTTTTTGGCGGACGCGATCGTTGAGGTTGTAGGTGGTCGCATTTCGGCCTTGCAGAATTCCGCTTTTGCCGAGCACCAAAGCCCCTACGCAGATCGAAGCGATCACTTTGCCTTGTGCGTTGAACGCCCGGATTAAATCGAGAACATCCTCGCGGTAGGCATCCTCATAAAAACCGGCCGTTTCAAATCCTCCTGGGAGCGCCAAGGCATCAAAGTCATCGACATTGACGTCCGACACCAACAGATCGGGCAAGACCGTAAAAGCAAACGTGCAGCGCAATTTCTCACGGGTGCCGACCGTAATAATATCTGTTGTGCCGTCGCCTTCGTCTTTGTTCCAGCCGACCACATCTGAAAATACGCTGGCCTCCACAGCTTCAAAACCGTTTGGCAACAGCAAGCAGACTTTTTTCATCTTGATCATCTCCCGAATGTTTTGAGTTCGAACAGTACCGGTACTACTCAGAATGTTATAATACAAATACATATTCGTAAAACTGAATTCACTAAATGTTATCTTTAGAATATCTGATAATACCCGTTGCCCAGGGAGGGAAACGCCATCGAAATTCGTCAGTTTCTCACGTTCAAAACGGTCGTTGATTTGAAGAGCTTTACCAAAGCTGCGCAAGCGCTGCAATATTCGCAGGCGACGATCACGTCTCATATCCAACAGCTGGAGGCTGAAATGAAGACTCCTTTGTTTGATCGGCTGGGGAAGAAAATTGAACTGACCAACTTCGGACGTGAGCTGTATCCCTATGTGGAAGAACTGCTCACGGCCTATGAGAAGATCCAGACTATCACCTCTGAAGATCACAGGATCAAAGGGGATCTGCGGCTCGGAGCGTCGGAAACGATGACGGTCTACAAACTTGGCCCCATCTTGTCGGAGTATAAGCGGCGGTATCCCGAGGTGAACATTTCTCTGATCAATGATGATTGCATCAATCTGCGTGGGCGGCTGCATGCGGGAGAGATCGATCTGGCGATTGTTTTGGAACCGAAAGTCGAAGATCCCAATTTGACTGTGGAAGTCTATTCGGAAGAGCCGCTGGTTTTTATCGCCGGCACCGATCTGCCCATCTCCAGCGTGGAGCAGGCGGGCGGAGAGTGTATGATTTTTAGCGGCAAAGAATGTTCGCTGCGGCGGTTTTTTGAGGCCTATCTCGTGGGAAAAGGGATCGATACCTCGAACAAATTGGAGTTTACCAGCATGGAAGCGATCAAACAGTGTGTGGCAAACGGTCTTGGAATCAGCCTGCTGCCTTCGATCAGTGCCGAAGCTCTGCTCCGTGAGCACAAGGTCAAAACGCTAAGTTCGGCAGAGGGCGACCCGCTTTTTTATGCCCAAGTGGTATACCACAAAAACAAATGGCTGTCCCCGGCACACCGGAAGTTTATGGAGTGCATGTTTGAGTGATCATCGATCCTGTTCGGAGGAGATACAATGGGGAAGTACATGAGAATTGGCGGATACTTAACCCTACTGTTCATCGCGGGCGCTGTTATCTTGCGATTGGTTCTTAAAGAAACGGGCATTCTGATGTTTTGGAACTATTTGATCTTTGGGGTTCCGATCCTGATCGCGTACTTCTCTGTTTGATACGATGGATAATCCGGAGAATCTTCATGTGAATGTGCCTAATGCACAGCGGACGATGTTTGGCTGTTAAATGTGGATTTTAAATGTTAGGATATGAAGAAAAGGGGTGTTCTCATGAACAATCAACAACTGCTCGCCGCTTTTGCCAATCTTTCCACACCGCTGGTGGCCGATGCTTGTTTGCGTTTGAAGATACCGTATCGGATGGCGCCGACAGGGTTGCGTCCGGTCATGACCGGTGCGCGCACCGCAGGCAGGGTGCTGCCGGTGAGGCACTATGGCAGCGTCGATATTTTCCTGGAGGCGATGCATGCCGCACAGGCAGGGGACGTGCTGGTCATCGACAATCAGGGCAGAACGGATGAAGCCTGCATTGGCGATCTGACCGTTTTAGAAGCCAAAGCCAGCTCGCTTGCCGGGATGCTGGTCTGGGGATTGCATCGCGATACCACCGAACTGATCGAGATTGATTTCCCTGTCTTCAGCTACGGCTCCGTCCCCAGCGGCCCGCAACGGCTGGCGGAGCGCGAGCCTGAAGCTCTGCACAGCGCGGCGGTTGGCGCGTTCACAGTCAGTGGTGAAGATGTGGTGTTTGCCGACAACGACGGGGCGCTTTTTGTTGCTGGAAAAGCGGATCTGGTGCAACTGATCGAAGTTGCGCAAACGATCGCCCAAACGGAACGCCGCCAAGCGGACATGATCTCCTCCGGGAAAACGCTGCGCGATCAGCTGAGATTTGCTGAGTATCTGGATAAACGGGCGGCAAACGCCGAATACTCGTTCCGCGATCACCTGCGCACGATTGGCGGTTCGATTGAAGAATAGCAATAAAAAGTCGAACTGGACGTAGTGGCTGTGCAACGATGGCCTAAGATGAACCCCTGAGGGGTTCTTTCTTTATGTTAAAATGAGGAAGAGGTGAGACCATGGAAAACCTGACGATCGAAGTAGTAAAAGACGGCAACATCGAACAGTGCCGGGAGTTGTGCAACGAACTGATGGCGTTTCAAAAGTCGATGGCGGTGATGGCGCCGGAGAGTTTTGACACGATGACCTTTGATACCCGCATGAAAAAAAGTTACGAAAACGCGTTGGCCAGCCAAGTCATTGTGGTGAAAGATAACGGAACTCCTGTCGGGTATGTGTTTTCAACGATTGATAACATTGAACACAGCAAAAACATGATCCCGGCTTGGGCTCCAGTTGAAGATCTGACAACCACAAAAGGATTTTATCCGGATTGGGCGGATCTCCCGAACAAAGTCGGCCTGTTGAACAACTTGTATCTGCGCGACGAATATCGGGCATCGGGGCTTGGTTCCAAGCTGTTTGAGAGGGCGATGGAGTGGCTGGAGAGCTTCGACGATGTGGATGTGATCTTTGTTTTTGTCTCCAACGGCAACGATGCGGCGCTGAAATTTTATTTGAGCCGCGGATTTACATACAGCCACGAGGTGTTTGACGGTTTTATCACGGCGGTGTACAAGTTTAAGAACGCTGAACCGAACCCGCGATAAAATAACGACTGATAAACCGCCCCAGGCAACCGATCAGGAAATAGATGGGGAAGGAATAGTAGAACTTCCACGAATAGGGCTCATACATGCCAAGCGCAACGACGATCGGTTCGCCGATGAACGCAAACACAAAGGATACGATCAGCAACGCCCAGGCAAAGCTTTTGGTCGAAGTAAAATATTTGCAGACCATCATGTAAGCAACAGGGAGCAACCCAAGGTCAAACGCGATGGCACGCGGCAGCAGCGGGACGAGTTCGTACGGATAGCCCCATAAGGTCAGAGTTGAACCGATCGTATCTAATAATGACGAGACGATCATGATGAACAAGGCGTTGGGGAGCAGGTTTCCGTCCTTTTTGCGGTCGCTGACCAGAATCCAAATGATCCAGGGGATGGTGAGGATGCCGACCAGAATCCACCAGCGATAGGTTAGGAATACATAGTGACTCCAATGATGGATATCCTGTGTGGCGAGTTTTTGCTGAATGTCGATCAGTTTGGCGAACTCCGCGTCTTTCATGTACACCCCTCCTCTGTGACCTTTCGGATAGTGTATCCAGACTTGGAATTCTTTTTACGTACTCCATGAAAGGCAGTTTCCTATGCTATAATTACCACATGTATCATTCGTAATCCGAAATAATTGGAAATGAGTGTGTTGCACGCAATGAACATGGGGTATCTATACGCAGTGCTGGCCTATGTGATGTGGGGGCTCTTGCCGATCTATTGGAAGCTGTATCAGGAGATCGGAGCCGGGGAAATCTTGGCGCACCGCATCATTTGGTCGGTTGTTTTTGTCATGATCTTGCTTACGTTTGCGAAGCGCTGGAGCAAGTTGAAAGTGGCCGTGCCGGATCTGAAGAGCAAGCTGGCTGTGGCGATGTGTTCGGTCTTAATCACGGCGAACTGGCTGATCTATATCTGGGCGGTGCAGAACGACCGCATTTTGGAAGCGAGCCTGGGGTATTACATCAACCCGCTGGTCAACGTGTTCCTCGGGGTCTTCTTATTAGGAGAACGCCTGTCGAAGCTCCAGTGGACAGCAATCGCACTGGCCGGGGTCGGGGTGTTGATCATGACCGTTTCCTACGGGCAATTCCCGTGGGTGTCGATCACGCTGGCGCTGTCGTTTGCACTGTACGGCTATACGAAGAAAAAAGTTCAGGTCGACCCGATTGTCGGACTGTCCTTGGAGACGCTGATCGTGCTGCCTTTTGCCGTTTTGTACCTCGTCTTGGTGGAACAGGGCGGGCAGGCGATGCAGGTATTGTCGGGCTGGAAACTGGCAGGTCTCACGCTGGCCGGCGTGGCGACGGCGCTGCCGCTGCTGTTCTTTGCAGAAGGCGTCAAGCGGCTGCCTTTGTCGGTGATGGGCAGCATCCAGTACATGTCGCCGACGATCTCGCTGCTGCTTGGCGTGCTGGTGTACGGAGAAGAGTTTACGACCATTGAGATGATGAGCTTTGGCCTGATCTGGAGCGCGTTGGTGCTGTACTCGCTGCAGATGGTGAAAAAGAAAAAAGTGGTCGTTACCACGCCTGTGACGACAACGACCACGTAGATAGAACGCCATCGGTCTTGGACTGGTGGCGTTTTTGTTTTGGGTCTTGCAAGAACTGGGCGGCTTGCATAGAATTGGATATAAAAATTGGGGGAGTTAAGATGCAAACGGTGCTGGGTACATGTAAACTGCGTCCGGCTGTACACGGGGACGCGGAGGCGGTGACCGAACTGATCATCGCGACCGATATCGAAACGTTTGGCAAGCCGGATTTTTCGTTGGGAGACTTGCTGGAGATCTGGGAGAAGCTGAGCTTGGCGACGAACACCTGGGTAGTGCTCGGGGCAGACGGGGCGCTGCATGGATATGGCTCGGTGGAAGAGATGGGCGAAGGGCGTCTGGATACATACATCTATGTCAACCCGGCCAGCAAGGGGCTGGGGATCGGCAGTCTCTTGCTCGACAAGGCGGAGGCGCGGGCGTGTGAGTATGTGGCAGACTATCAGCGCAAAGGGATCGAATATGAATTTAATAACATTGTGGCAGGCCGGAACGGACTGGCTTTTGAGCTGCTGGAGAGCAGAGGGTATGCGGTCAGACGCCTGCATGCCCGGATGGAGATCAAGCTGACCGAATCCCCGGCCCTGCCGGAAGCGCCTGCGGGCGTGACGGTGCGTCCGTTTGAGCAAGGGCGCGATGAGAGGGCGTTTTATGAGGCGCATCGCCAATCGTTCCAAGATTCGCGGGGCTTTCATGAAAAGCCGTTTGCAGAATGGCTGGAAGGCAAGACGGGGGAACAGTATGACCCGCGGCTGTGGTTTCTGGCCACGGTGGACGGCGATGAAGAGTCGGCCGGGTTTATCATCGTCAAGCATTTGCCCGATTGTGTCTGGGTGGACCTGCTCGGCGTGACGCGCGGGGCGCGCAAGAGAGGGATCGGGGAGTATCTGCTGAAGAAGGTCTTTTATGAATCTTGGCAGCAGGGGCGCGACACGATCGCCCTCACCGTCGACCTCGGCTCCCTGACCAATGCCAGCCGCTTGTATGAGCGGGCGGGCATGCAGGCCGACTATGAGCTGTTTATGTACGGGAAGGAACTGTAAAACTGAATGATAGAAAAAAGGTTACTCGGGCGAGTAACCTTTTGTTTGTTATCGATTAGTCCCAGTAGAATGCGCCGGTCAAAGTGATGTTGTACGTGTTGGGGTTGTACAGGTATACATCATAGGTGCCAGCGGTTACGCGCGGGAGCTTGTTGATGTCAGCCGAGTAGCTGCCGGCCGATTGGGTGAAGTTGTAGACGATCGTAGTTGTGCCCGGCACACGGAAGAACACGCGGTACGGACCGCTGAAGTTCCCGCCGATCGAGGTCAGCCCGGTCGTATAGAAGGTGCCGAGTTTTACCGAGTAGCTCGGGTACAGCAGGGAATTAAACGAGAAGGAACCGGTCGCATCCGGCGCAACCACGTGGCTTTGCGTAATCGGCGCTTTCGATGCTGTTTTGGTCGGAGCTGCAAGAGCTGCAGACGGCGCAACCGTCGCCAGCACAGCAAAGGTGGCAGCGAGAAGAACAGATTTTTTCATTTTGGTAACCTCACTTTAGTATATAATAGGAATAACAACTATAATATAATATTATAAAATAAAATAATCAAGATAAATATAAAGAAAAAGAGGACATCTTATAAGAAGATGTCCTCTTGCTTTACGATGTTAAATTTCGGCCGAGCTTTTACTCGACCACCGTTGGTTCTTTTGGCACGATGTACTTTTTGATCAGGCGCAGGCTGTCTTTGTGGCGGGAGACCAGCCCTTTTTTGTTGTCGAATTTCTTCGCGATGTCGCTTGGCTTGGCGGCCGGTTTCAGCAACGGGTTGCGGCGGGAGACCATGCCGTTGCTGAGGTAGAAGTTGTGCGTGATCACCGTCTTGCCGGCGCGAAGAACGAACTCGATCACCGCAAACAGCTGGTCGAGGTCGCGGGAGATCATTTTGAAGGAGTCGCGGAACAGAAGCGAGATCTCTCCGTTTTGAATCTGTGTCAGATCATTTTGCAGGCTGCCATCTGCGATCTGTTCCAGTGACGGCAACTCGGTGCTGCCTGCCGTGACAGCTTCATAGGTCTTGGGCAGACGGGTGCTGTGCGCGAGCTGGTAGAAAGCAGTCCAGGCGAGGGGATACTTATCCTGTAACGCTCCAAACGGGTCGTTATCCGGCGCGGTCAGCTCGCTGGCTGCCGCTGCGAGGTCAACGTCTGCGAAAAATTCGATCGCCTGCGTGGTGATCGCCCGGATTTCGCTGTCATCGAGCAGCCCTTGTGCGCTGTGCAGATCCTGCAACTGCTGGCTGTTGCGCACAGCCAGCACGATCAGCGCGTTGACATCACGGTGAAACGGCATGTAAAACGTGGCTTCTTCCAGCGCCGGTTGGAGCAGGGTAGAGCGGTACTCTTCATCGTTCCAGCGAGCGAGCAGTGCGGTCAAGCGCTGCTCGATCTCGCCGGATACAGCGGCCACGGTATCATCGTTCAGGTCTTTGTTGCGCAGGAACACGCTCAAGTGTTCCGTGAGATAAGTCGAGATTGGATTAATGATCGATCACTCCTTGGGGATTGCTGTCAATCTATACAAGTATTATCGCCCGGCTCCTTCTTGTCAATTCGATATCGTGCAGCAATGCGTTTTTCGTTTAGCTGTAAACAGGAAGTTAGCCTGCACATCTCGAAAAAAGGAAAGAAGGAGTGGGAAGGGGAGCGGAAAATGCACTTTTTACGGCCATATGTAAAAAAATACGCGAAGCCATTTAGTGTGGCAGTTTTGTTTTTGACATTTGAAGCGATCTGCGACTTGATGCAGCCAACGATCATGTCGATGGTGATTGATGAAGGGATTGCCAATCGGGACCTGAGCTACGTGTTTCAAATGGGCGGGCTGATGCTGCTGATCACGGCGCTTGGCGCAGTGGCCGCTTCGGTGCGCAACGTGGCGGCGAGCGTGGTCTCACAGAACTTCGGGACGGAACTTCGCTCCGATCTCTATCGGAAAATTCAAACTCTGTCCGCCCACAACTTGGACAAATTTGACCAGGCATCGCTGATCACCCGGCTGACCAACGACGTGACGCAGGTGCAGGTGTTTGTGAACGGGATGATGCGCATCTTCGTCAAAGCCCCGCTGATCTGCATCGGCGGGCTGATCATGGCGACCCGGTTGAATCCGCAGTTGGCGGTGGTGCTCGCGGTCGTTGTGCCGGTGGTGGCGGTGATGATCGTCATCAATATGAAGATCGGCTACCCGTATTTCCAAAAGGTGCAGAAGGCGCTCGACCGCGTGAACGGCGTGATGCGGGAGTATCTGTCGGGCATGCGCGTCGTCAAGGCGTTCAACCGCTTTGATTACGAAGTGGCGAAGTTCAGCGGCGCCAATGAAGAATTTCAGACCCGCTCGATCGCGGCCGCCCGCGTGATCGCCGTGTTCAGTCCGATGATCATGCTGACCGTCAACATCGGCATCGTAGCCGTCCTGTGGATCGGAGGCGTGCGCGTCGACCAAGGCAACATGCAGGTCGGGCATATCATCGCCTTCACCAACTACATGACGCAGATTCTCTTTTCGCTGATGCTGATCTCGATGGTGTTTAACATGTTTGTCCGCGCGCGGGCCTCGGCGGGGCGGGTCGGCGAAGTGTTTGCCGAAGAGAACGTGATGACCTGGCAGGAGGAGCAGCCGGCCCCGGTGGCCGATATGCAGGGCCGGATCGATTTTGAAGGAGTGTCGTTCGCGTATGACGGCGAGCCGGTGCTGAAAAACATCACGCTGAGCTGTCTCCCGGGGGAGACGATCGGTCTGATCGGCTCGACCGGCTCCGGGAAGAGCTCCCTCGTCGGACTTCTGCTCCGCTTTTACGATGCCGACACGGGGACGATCAAGGTCGACGGCGTGAACATTCAAGAGCTGAATCCGAAGAGCCTGCGGGAGAAGATCTCGATCGTGCCGCAGAAAACCACGCTGTTCACCGGCACGATTTTGGAAAATATCCAGTGGGGCAATGAAAACGCGACCTTGGAAGAGGTGGAACGGGCAGCAAGGATGGCGGAGGCGGAAGAGTTTATCGCCAAAACTCCGGAAGGCTACCACACCCGCCTCGGTCAAGGCGGCGTCAACCTGTCCGGCGGACAGAAGCAGCGTCTGTCGATCGCCCGCGCCTTGGTGCGCAATCCGGAGATCCTGATTCTCGACGACAGCACCAGCGCCGTTGACGTGGCGACCGAAGGCAAGATCAAGACGGCGCTGAAAACGTACGCCACAGGCTTGACCTGCATTCTGATCGCCCAGCGAATCACCTCGGTCATGGACGCCGACAAGATCGTTGTGCTCGATCAAGGCGAGATCATCGGGCTCGGCACGCATGAAGAGCTGATGAACACCTGTGACATCTATCAGCAGATCTACCAATCCCAGATCGGCAAGGAGGTGCAGTAGCATGTCGGATGGAGCAAAACGACAAACGCAGGCACCGCAGCCCGCACCTGCGATCCCGGGACGGCCCGGAGGGTTTGGCAACCAGCGCGGAGGTCCGGTCGTCAAGCCGAAGAACTTCAAGTCCACGCTGAAACGGCTCTGGCACTATTTCGGCAAAGAGCGCAAAATGCTGTCTTTGATCTTTGCGCTGATCCTGATCGATGCGGTGATCATGTTTACGGCACCGTATCTGATCGGGCGGTCGGTCGATGCGATGTCCCTGACAGGCGGCGGGGTGGATTTTGGCCTGTTGGAAGTGACGGTGCTCGTGCTGCTGATCGCCTATGTCGCTGATGCGGTCCTAACGTTTATGCAAGGCTGGCTGATGGCCGGGGTCTCGCAGCGGATCGTGAAAAATCTGCGCGGGGCGCTGTTTGGCAAACTGCAGAAGCTGCCCGTCTCCTTTTTTGACACGCGGACGCACGGGGAATTGATGAGCCGTTTGTCAAACGACATCGACAACGTGAGCAACACGATCTCGCAGTCGACGACACAGCTGATGTCCGGCTCGATTCTGATCCTCGGGACGCTGGGGATGATGATCGCGCTCAGCCCGATTTTGACGGTGGCGACCTTGATCACGATCCCGCTCGTCTACTGGCTGACGCGGTCGATCGCCAAGCGCACGAGCGTGTTGTTTAAAAACCAGCAGATCCAACTTGGCAAATTGAACGGACATATTGAAGAGACGGTCACCGGACTGCAGGTGGTCAAAGCGTTTAACCATGAAAACAAAGTGATCGAAGAGTTTGAAGAAGTGAACCAGGCGCTGCGGGAAGTCGGCTTGAAGGCGCAGATCTGGTCGGGCTTCCTGATGCCGATCATGAACGTAATCAACAACCTTGGATTCGCAGTGGTCGCGGTGGTTGGCGCGGTCTTGGCGATTCAAGGGGATGTGACGATCGGGATCATCGCCAGCTTCCTGACCTATTCGCGGCAGTTCGTCCGGCCGCTGAATGATCTCGCGAACACGTTTAACGTGCTGCAGTCGGGCGTCGCCGGAGCGGAGCGGGTGTTTGAAGTGCTCGACGAGCAGGAAGAGCCGGCCGACCGTCCGGGCGCGGTGGAGCTGAAAGACCCGAAAGGCCATGTTGTCTTCGAAAATGTCAGTTTCGGCTATCGGCCGGATGTGCCGATTCTAAAAGATGTCAGCTTCGAGTCCCCGGAAGGCAGCAGCACCGCGCTGGTCGGACCGACCGGGGCCGGCAAAACGACGGTGGTCAACCTGCTGACCCGCTTTTATGATGTGACGGGCGGGGCGATCTATTTGGATGGCCGCGACATTCGCGATTATACGCGGGACAGTTTGCGCAAAAGCTTTGGCATCGTGCTGCAGGACACCTATCTGTTCTCCGGCACGATCAAGGAAAACATCAAATACGGACGTCCTGACGCCACCGACGCGGAAGTGGAGACGGCGGCGAAGATGGCGAACGCGGATGTGTTTATCAAACGCCTGCCCAAGCAGTATGACACGCTCCTGTCCGAAAACGGCAGCAACCTCAGCCAAGGGCAGCGTCAATTGCTCGCCATCGCGCGCGTCATTCTCGCCAAGCCGGGCCTTTTGATCCTCGACGAAGCGACGAGCAGCATCGACACGCGCACCGAGCTGCACATTCAGGAAGCTTTGCTGCAAATTCAGCAAGGGCGCACCTCCTTCATCATCGCGCACCGCCTGAACACGATCCGCGACGCGGACACGATCATGGTCGTCGATCAGGGGCGCATCGTGGAGCAGGGCAGCCACGATCAGTTGATCGAGCAGCAGGGCCGTTACTACAACATGTTTGTGAATCAGTTTAAGAACCTCGAAACTTTGCTCGATGATCCTGAAAAAGGCCACGGACTCGCTTGAGTCTGTGGCCTTTTGCTTTGCTGCTTGCATATTTCTACATTTAGTGACATTAATTGTAGAAGTAAGCAGTAACAAAAGGAGGAAGTAACATGCCGAAATTGATCTGCATCGACCCCGGACACGGCGGGTATGACCCGGGCGCGGTGGCGCAAGGCGTGCGGGAGAAAGACATCACCTTGAAGATTGGTCTGCAATTGCGCGACCTGCTGCGCAAAGCGGGCTTTGACGTGATGATGACGCGGGAGTCCGATGTGTCGCCGGGCGGCTACAAACAGGTCGCGGCCGACTTGCGGGAGCGCTGCCGCATCGCCAATACCAAAGGAGCGGATGTATTTCTGTCCCTGCATGTCAACGCAGGCGGCGGGCGCGGCGCGGAGCTGTATGTATATGACAAGGGCGGCCCGATCGCCAAGCTGGCGAAAGGCGTGATCACGGGCGTTTCGACGATCTGCGGAACGCATGGACAGGCGGTGCGCGACGGCGGCCCGAACGGGACGGGGTTTGCCGTGATCTGCAGCACGGAAGCGGATGCGATGCTTTTGGAGATCGGGTTTATCGACTCGGACGACCTGCCGAAGATCCAGGCCAATCTCGACAAATTTGCCCCGCTGATCTGCCGGGCATTTTGCGAGTTTTATGGCGTGAAGGAGACTGACGGCCACACCGACGGTCAGGAGCCGCCTGTGCCGCAGATCCTCGACCGCAAAGCGGCAAATCTGGTGATCGCCCAGCTCGGCGCATTGACCAAGACCGGAACGGACGACGTGCTGGTCGCCTGCAATTACGCGGCCAACTCGCTGCGCCGCGCCTTGTCCCTGCCGATCACCGAGACCAAAGGCGTCCCGACGGCCAGTGCGGCCGGCAATGTGATCGAAGTGCTTGGCGCGCTGTGGAAGTGTGCGGAGAGTCAGGACATTCAAGACGCGTACCACTATGCGGCAGATGCTTTGCGTGGGGCGCAGCAGAACTGATCGCCTGGTTATTTCAGCTCCTGGGAGACCGTGTTCACGTTGCCGAGCGGGTCCTGAAAGTTGAAAAAGCAGACATCCGGATAGCGCTGAATCTCAGTCAGCAGCGTGGCGCCTCGCTCCTCCAGGAAGTGGTACGCGGCTTCGATGTCATCCGTGTCGAACATCATCGTCAGCGTGAAAAAGAAGACCGGGCCCTCGACGTTAGCAGGTTGCGAAAAAATCAGTCATATTTTACCAGACCGTGGCCGCGATGGACGCGGTTTTTGTTTGTCCAGCGTGGATTTATGGTAAGCTATGGGCAAAGGAGGAACGAACTCATGACCTCTCATTTTTTTACCAAATTAGGTCTGGCGCTGTTTCTTGGCCTTCTCATAGGGATCGATCGTCAACTGCGCAACAAGCCGCTTGGTGTGAAGACGAGCATGGTGATCTCCGTGGCGAGCTGTCTGATCACAATCGTGTCGATCGAGTCGGTGCACCTCTATTCGGACCCTGGACACACCACGATGGACCCGATGCGACTGGCCGCCCAGGTCGTCAGCGGGGTAGGTTTCCTCGGCGCCGGTGTCATCTTGCGCCGCGGCGACGATGTGATCTCAGGTCTGACCACCGCGTCGATGGTCTGGGCGGCGTCGGGGCTTGGCATCGCCGTGGGTGCGGGCTTTTATCTGGAATCGATCACCGCGATGGTGCTGATCATCCTGGCGATCAACATCTTCCCCGCCTTCATCAAACGAGTTGGCCCAAGCTCGCTGCGAGAACGGGACTTGACGGTCAAACTGATCGTCGATGTGGAGAGCGGAGACGATCTCGACCAGATCTTCAAACAGATCAAGCAGCTCGACATGCAGGTCAGGCGTGTGAAGATCAAAGACTACGAAAAAGCGTACCAGCTCTTAGAGATGATCCTCATCGCCCCCAAAGACCGCTACACCACCGACGTTTACGCGTCACTAAAAGGCCTCCCGCACATCGTGACAGTGGAAGTGCAAAGCAGGTAAACTAGAGGAAAGCGGGAGGGATGCACGATGAGTGAAAAACAAGTGACATCGGAGCGGGGACTTACGCTGCTCGGGCAGGTGCGGGAGATCGCGATGCGGTTGCCGGAAGTGATCGAGGCGGTGGACAAGTTTGGTCACACGTCGTTCCGGGTCAATGACAAGCCGTTTGTGATGATGGGCGAAGGGGACGGCGAGACTTCGCTTTCATTGAAAGTGCTGAAGGAGACGCAGGAAGTGCTGCTCCAGCGCGGCGGCTTTACAAAGACGCATTACATCGGACACCACGGATGGGTGACGCTGGACACAGAAGTTGCGCCGGACTGGAACGAGATCGGGGAACTGATCACCGAAGGCTATCTGCGCAGCGCGCCGAAACGCCTGCAGAAACAAGTCATGACGCCCTAGACAGGGCGTCATTTTTTATGCCTTGGCAAGTTTCTCGAGAATCTCAAGCGGCAGTTCGAACCGGCACGTCTTCAACGGGTCGACGACCTGACAGATCTGCAGGTTGCCGCCGATGCTGAGCAGGGCGATCGCTTCGTGTTTGCTCATGCCGCACTCGCTCTCCAAATACTGCACCATGTTGCGGGTCGCCGTCGCAGCCGCATCATCGAGCAGATGCTCAGAGGCGATGGTGTAAAGATGGGTGTCCGTCTTGGCCATCGGCAGCGGCCACCGTTTGCCTTTGAGCAGCGACAGCGTCACCGTCACTTCGCCTGCGATCTCCACGCCGCAGACGCCAACTTCACCGTCGCCCATCGCAGCATGCAGGTCGCCTAACGCAAACAAGGCGCCCGGCACATTGACGGGGAGGTAAAGCGTCGTGCCTTCGCGGATCACTTTGCAGTCCATGTTGCCGCCGTGTTGATCGGGCGTGCCGCAGGAGACGGGGTCACCGGCCGGCGCTGTGCCAATCACACCGATCATCGGGTTCAGCGGCAAGGAAATACGATCGGAAAAAACGGCCTGGCCATCCTCGATCGGAATCAGCCGAATCACGTTCTCTTCCAGCAGGTCCCCGATCACGCCAAGCCCGGGGCCGGAGACCATCACGCCGCGGTCGCCGATCGCAATGCGTTCGATCTGCACTTGCAGCACATCGCCGGGCTGTGCGCCTTCCACATAAACCGGGCCGGTCGCCGGATTGATGCGGTTCCAGTCCAGCTCGGCAAACGGTGTATCGGCCGCCGTGATCTGATTCTCGAAGCAATCGCAGGTCTCAAATACAACTTGCGCGCCATCTTCGACCGTCAGCACAGGAGCGTTCTCAGACGACATCGCATAGATCAAGTCGCGTTTTGATACTCGGTACATGGCAGACACTCCTTTTGTTAGACAATTCTACTTTCTTGATTCTACCTGACGTAGCGCCGTACCTTTGTTGCTGCAAGGATTATTTCGGGTGTTTGTGGGAAAAGTGGTGGTAAAAAGGAGACTGCAGTCATGCACTTGCTCGGAGATGCAGCAATTACATTTTTAATCCTCAGCATCGTATTGGTAACGGCATACCGGGTCAAGAAACACCTGCACCGGATCGAGATCGCCGTTTTGTATGTATTTTTCAGTGCCGTCCTGTCTGATGTTGTAATCGTCATCTCGTTAAACAACAAGTTCTGGCAAATTGAAACGGACGGCCTGTTCATCTATATCCTGAACCTGATTCACCGGCTGATCATCATGCCGACGATGGCTGTGCTGTTCGTCAACGACATCACCGGCCGGCAAGGACTGTTGAAAAAATCGGCCGTCTACCTCAAGTGGCTGCTGCTCTTTCTGTTTGTGGCGTATGCTTCGGTCTGGATGGATCTGGTGGAGTACTTGCGCTGGCCGTTTTATCTCTCCTTGCTGGAATGGGGGCTCATGCTGGCGCTGGCGCTTGGTGCGAAGAAACTGTACCGCTGGCTGCTGAAACGGGAATACGGGGAGTTGGAGGAGGTGCAGCCGTGATCATCTTTGCTGACAGTATCAAATGGGATGGGAATGAAGCGTTTATTCTCGGGCTGATCCTCCTCCTCGTGGCGCTGCAGTGGTATCTGATCCGCAAGTTTCCGCTGCCGGTCACCGTTTCGATCTGGGTGCTCAACTATCTCCTCGTCAAACTGGCCGACTTGACGATCGGTGTCCCACCGCTGGACTTTTACGACACGATGGACCGGCCGATGTATGAGTGGAGCGACATCTCAACGCATGCGTTTGTCTATCCGATCCTCGGCTTCCTCTTCATCTATGCTTATCAGCGCTGGCAACTGCGCGGCATCCGACTGGCCGCGTACATCGTGCTTTGGAGCGCCGTCTCGGTGGTGTTTGAGTGGAGTGCGGTGTATTCGCAGATTTTCCATTACAAAGGATGGAAGATAGGGTGGTCGTTTTTTGTGTACCTCACCGTCTTCCTGATCAACCTCATCTTCTATGAAAACGTGCAAAAGTGGCTGCGCGCGGTGGTAAAATAGGGGCATGAGGTGAGACATTTGAATCTGCAAGCCTACCAGCAAATGATGAGCTCGATCAGCCAGTTGCTGCCTCAAGAGGCATCGATTGCGCTGTCCGACCAGTCGCAATATGTATTATACCGCCCAAGCGGCGCGATCGACTTGAACATTCACCCCGGCGATCCGCTCAAACACGGGTCGATCGCCAAACAAACCCTGGCCGCAGGAAACAAAGTCGCCCATTTTGTTTCGCCCGAGCTGTTTGGCATCCCCTATTATGGGCTCGGCACGCCGCTGTATGATGAGCACAACCGGGTGATCGGCGCGATGACACTGATCGTGCCGCCGGAGCGTTCACACCTGTTCCCGGCCATTCCCCGCACCGAGTACATCGCGGGTCTCGCCGACAACCGGATCGTGCCGGTGCATGAAAGCGAGATCGCCTACTTCTCGAGCAGCGAAGGCACGACATACCTGCACACCAAGACGGAGGTCTACAAAGTCAAACAGACCTTGCAGGCGCTGGAGTGGCTGCTGCCCGGCCACCAATTTGTGCGCTGTCACCGCGCCTTTCTCGTCAACATCGGGTGGATCGGCGAGATCCAGCGCCATTTTCACTCGACATTTCTGCTGCTGATGAAGGACGAGCTGGAGTCGAAGATTCCGGTCAGTCAAAAATATGCGAGCGTTTTTCGCAACTTGCTTGGCTTTTAACAGGAGGCATTCCGCCTCCTTTTTGCTGTTTTACCCCCCGATTCTGCTGTCCTGCGGCAAAAGCGATACAGGCGTGCCTGGCCGGTGATAGACTTGTGAAAGCGTTATCATATGGTTCATTGGGGGTCATCGAGATGATCGAACAACGGATACGAAATAAAGCCTTTCTGGATAAAATAATCAGTTCTGAAGCAGCTTCTCTGCTGATCAAAGACGGCATGACGGTAGGTCTGAGCGGCTTCACTCGCTCCGGCGACGCGAAAGTCGTTCCGCTGGCCTTGGCCGACCGCGTGCAAAAAAGCGGGGAAAAGCTGAAGATCAACCTGTTCACCGGCGCGTCGATCGGCGACGAAGTGGACGGAGTGCTCGCCGAGGCCGGCCTGATTCACAAGCGGCTGCCGTTTCAAAATGAGCGCAAGATGCGCAACAAGATCAACGCGGGCGAAATGCTGTTCATCGACCAGCATCTGTCGCACACCGCCGAGCAGTTGCGCAACGGCTTCTTGCCGCCGGTCGACGTGGCGATATTGGAAATCGTCGCGATCACCGAGGACGGGCAGATCATCCCGTCGACTTCGGTCGGCAACTCGTCGATTTTTGCTGCGCTGGCAAGTCAGATTATTCTGGAGCTAAACGTCGCCCAGCCGCTGGGGCTGGAAGGGCTGCACGACATCTATGAGCCGGGCATGCGCGGGCAGCGTCAGCCGATTGCACTGACTTCTGTCGACCAGCGCATCGGCACGCCATACATCAAGATCGATCCGGACAAAGTGGCGGCCGTCGTGGTCACCGAGAAATCCGATTCGACTTCGGCGATCAAAGCTCCCGACGAAGAGACGGAAGTGATGGCCGGGCACCTGATCGAATTTTTCGAGCATGAAGTGAAAAAAGGGCGTCTGCCGCGCAGCCTGGCACCGCTGCAATCGGGCATCGGGTCGGTAGCGAACGCGGTCTTGCACGGATTTTTGAAATCGGACTGCACCGATCTGGAAGTGTATTCGGAAGTCCTGCAGGACGCGGTGTTCGATCTGATGGATGCAGGCAAAGTAAAATTTGCTTCGGCCTGCTCGATCACGCTGTCTCCGGAACGGGCGGCCGATGTGATCCCGAACATCGACAAGTACCGAGACCGCATTCTATTGCGTCCACAGGAGATCTCCAACCATCCGGAGATCATCCGCCGCCTGGGCTTGATCTGCATCAACACGGCGATCGAGTGCGACATCTACGGCAACGTAAACTCGACACACGTGATGGGCTCCAACATGATGAACGGAATCGGCGGCTCCGGCGACTTTGCGCGCAATGCGCTGCTCGGCGTGTTTGTCACCAAATCGACCGCCAAAGACGGCAAGATCTCTTCCATCGTGCCGTTTGCTTCCCACGTCGACCACACCGAGCATGACGTTGACCTGATCGTCACCGAACAGGGCCTCGCCGATCTGCGCGGCCTCGCGCCCCGCGAACGGGCGAAAGTCGTGATCAACAATTGCGCGCATCCGTTGTACAAAGATGCCCTGCTCGACTACTACAACTCCGCAGTCAAGCGCGGCGGCCACACACCGCACCTGCTGGAAGAGGCGCTGGCGTGGCATGCGAAGTATCTGCAAACGGGTTCGATGAAATAGCAAGCTTAGAGTAACGCCGCAGGAAATCTCCTGTGGCGTTTTTGTGATTTTATGATAAAATACGACATAAACAAATATTGGAAATGTGCAGAATTGCAAGACACTTGCAGGATTACTAGGAACCTGCAACTATTGGAACTTATGGCGGGGAGAAAATGTGGAATGGTAAGTAACACATACTTTGCAACTCAATGCGGGCGGAGGGTGGTCAGATGAGAAAGAGATTGTTCCGCTACGGACTTCCTCTCTTGTTGCTGCTGGCTGTGCTCCAAGTGTTTGCTGTCGGATCGACCGATGCCTACCGGGTGTATCAGGGGACAAGAGAGAAAAAGACGTTTTCTAATGTGGGTGGGGCGATCCATTATGCGGTCAATCTGCCTAGGTCGTATGTGATCCGCACGGCGACGCGCCGCGAAGTGTGGACAAGCGAAGTGCCGATTTTGGAGTATCATGCCTTTTCGACGAAGCAGGAGCACGACGTGTGGTTTGTCACCGCCGATGCGTTTGAGAAACAGCTGCGCTACCTGTCGGAGCACGGCTACAGCTCGATCTCGTTCCAAGAGCTGGCCAAGGCCTGGTACGAGCATCGTCCTTTGCCGCCGAAGCCGGTGATCATCTCGATTGATGACGGTTATATGAACAACTATACGATTGCGTATCCCTTATTGAAAAAATACAAGATGAAAGCTTCGATTTTCCTCACCACCAAGATGATCGGGGCAGATGCTAATCATTTTGGCTGGCCGGAGATTCGGGAGATGGAGGGGAGCGGCCTGGTGACTTTTGAGGCGCACGGGGTGAGTCACCAGAACCTGACCAAGCTCTCCGAAGCGCATGCGCGGCGGGAACTGGTCGATGCAAAGCAGGTGCTGGAGGAGAAATTGGAGCATCCGGTGGTCTGCTACAGCTATCCGGGCGGCTATAACAATGCGAAGATCAGGCAGATGGTCGAAGCGGCCGGCTACTTTTTCGGCACAGTCGGCAAAGGGGGTTACGCGTCGATGTCGCAAGGCGCGTATGAACTGCAGCGCATCATCGTCAATGGCACTCAGCCGCCGTATCAGTTTGTCGAGAGTTTGAAAGACAAATAGAAAGAGCTTGGTATCATAGATACCAAGCTCTTTTGGTTTCGATTCGTCTAGGAGAACCAGATTCAACTACCGGAAACATCGCAAGCCCTACCTCTCTTGCGACCATATGGCTCCGAAGACCATGCCTGTTTGAATCCTAGTTCACTTGTTTGAAGCATTTCGTGCAACGTTACAAAATTCTTCTCTATAATCCGATTCTCAAACGATCGTCGTTGTAGCTTGCGGGAATGTTAAGATTGAAAACTTTCAGCAGTAGATAACCTTCAGTATAGCGCGTGTCAGAGCAAGTGTCAATGTCTTTATCTATTTTTTTAATACTCTTCTAGAACTTGGACAAGATAAAGACAACAACTGACAAAGTTCGACAAAGGGAAGGGCTTGATGCATGGTACACGTGATCTATCCGATTCTGTGTCTGGCAGTGCTCGTGTTGTTTCTGAAACGCCGTCCGTATTTGGCGCCGGTGGAAGTGGTGGCCGTCTATCTGTTCTCGACGATTCTCTATATGGTGACGGTGGCAGCGGTTTCGATCACCATGTTTCTGCCGGAACTGCTGAAGACTTCCACGGAATATCGCCTGATGCCTTACATCGTACTGAATCGCATGTTGGTATACCCGCTTCTGTTGACGCTGTTCGTGAATTGGGTGCAGGGCAAACGCAGCTGGACGGTCAGGGCGGGGCTGTATGTGCTGTGGGTCGGGGTGTTGACGGGCATTGCGTGGCTCAACGATTACTTTGCGATCTTGCTGTATATCAAGTGGACAACGTTTGATTCACTGATCATGTGGGCGGTGATGCTGCTGGTGCCGGTCGGGTTTGCAAAATGGTTTCAATCCTTGCGGCGAAAGGATCTGGCTGAAGTATGAAGTTTGGCGGGAACGATGTATTTATCCTGGTGTCTGCTGCTGTATTGCTGATTGTGTTTGTCCGCCTGCCGCGGCGGTTTCCGCGGCAGGTGACAGTGCTGATCTGGCTGTTTAACATCTGGCTGGTCCAGTCGATCGATTATGTGATGGGGATTCAGCCGCTGAACTTATATGATTTTATGGATGTTCCGAAATGGGAGCCGACTTATGCAGTAGCCCATTTTACGATTTACCCGATTTTCGGGTACTTGTTTCTCTATTATCTGCAGTCGATCCCCAAGACAAAGCGAATCAGGGTTGGCTATATACTCCTCGCCACTGCCGGAGCCACGCTGTATGAATATCTGTGCATGCTGGCGGGTGTGATCAAATATATCCGGTGGGAATTGCTCTATTCAGCGGCATTTTACGTCGGAATTTTTCTGATCGAGATCGTGGTCTACCGGTATTTTCGAACGTTGTTGAGACGAAGTTGACGGAGGTTGGACAGATGGGGGTTACTTGGGAGGAGAGCTACACGGGGCAGCTTCGCCAGATGGTCGGGCATCAGAAGCTGATCATTCCGTCGGTACGGGCGATGCTCTGTAATGAGCAGGGTCACGCGCTGTACATTGCACGGAGGGGCGAAGGCTCGTGGGGAATGCCGGCGGGCTCGAGCCGCGAATTGCGCTTTTTTGCCCCGGAGGAACTGCCGGAGCGGATCGCGCCGGCGATTGTGCCGATTTTGCGGGCGTACCTCAAGCGATAGAAAAGCCAAGGCAGATGCTGCCTTGGCTTTTTTTACAGGCGATTGTGATTTTTCAGCGTGTGCAAGATCAGGGTCGACATGTATGGCTGCCAGTAGGTCAGGCCGTGCTCGTCGTCCCAGCCGCCGTCTTCGCGCTGCGTGCTGCTCAGGTGGTTGAGCAGTTTTTCCAGCAGTGCGGGCGGGAGGGCGCGGGTGAGTTCCGAGTTCGGATCGTAGGCGTAGTGGCAGAGCGCGAAGAAGCTTTTTTCCGGCGCTGCTTCGGCCAGACGGATGATCGCGGTGATCGTCGCTTCCCGCAGCGGGCGCGTGTCGGGCGTGTCTTCAAGGGTCAGATAGTAGTCATATGCATGGTACGCCATGAACAGCCAGTCGGTCGCGTTGATCTGCTCGACGTTGAGATGCTCCGCTGCCCACTTGGCGGTCGACGCTTCCAGCGACGGGGTGGCGAGGCCGAGGCGGCGCAAGTTGCCGACGGTGGAAGCGGGGATGGTCTGGCCGCCCTGGCTCCACCATGGAGCATACGGATAGTCATGCAGCGTGGGCGGATTGAGCAGCGACCCGTCCGCTGCGCGGTTGCGCTCGACCCAAGATGCGCTGCCATCAAACAGGCTGCCGGCCGGAATGCCCGTTTCGCGGACGACGGTCAGCAGAAATTCCAATGCCAGCGGGTTGGAGTCGGGGCATTTGATATCATGCTCCATGCCGTGGCCGAAGCCGCCGTCTTCATTTTTATAAGCGAGCAGGCACTGATGCAGATGGGCAAGCGAGCCGCCGTCAAAGAGATAGGCGAACAGGCTGCGCTCCCACAACGCGCCGTTTTTGTAGACGAACTCTCTTGCGTTTTCGATCGAAGCCATGAGCATAGTCCCCCTGTATTTACCAGATGGTGTGCCTATTCGCGACAGGGTGGTCTAGTTCCTGCTACGAGTCTCTGTCTGATAATGATATAATTTAAGTTATGAACGAGAGAGCTGAAGGGACGGATGGCAGTGGCGGTTCAATTGAGTCAGCAATGGGCAAGAGTATTCAAATACAGCGGCCTGCGCGAGGAAGATCTGCAGGTGCTGGCGAAGCACCGCAATCTGTTTGAGACGAGCAAGCGCGAGTTGGTCGACCGCTTTTACGAAGAGCTGCAGAAACATCCGGCGCTGCAGGAGATCGTGCAGGATCACAGCACGATCGAGCGCCTGAAGGGAACGCAGATCGACTACTACGTGTCGCTGGCCAGCGGCGTGATCAATGACGAGTATGTGGCGACCCGGGAACGCATCGGGCTGGTGCATGCGCGCATCGGCCTGACGCCCGATTGGTTCATGAGCGCGACCAACGTGTATGTGAGCCTGTTCTCCGAACTAGTGCAGGGACATGAGCAGGAAGTGGCGCTGGTGCGGGCGTTTACGAAGCGCCTGCTGTTCGATTCCTCGATCATCTTGCAGCAGTACGACAACACGTACCGCAAGAACATGGAGCAGATCTCGAATGATATCGAGACATCGATGCATCATGTGTCGACGATTGCGACGCATTATGCCGTGTCGGCAGAATCGCTGTCGAACGCGCAGGAGAACATCTCGGAGTCGATGAAGAACCTGACCGGGTACAGCAAGGAGATCGAATCGGTGATTCGTCTGGTGATGGGCATCGCCAACCAGACCCATCTGCTTGGCCTGAACGCGCAGATCGAATCGGTGCGCGCCGGGGAGCACGGGCGTGGATTTGGCGTGGTCGCCAATGAAGTGCGCAAGCTGTCTGAGGAGGTCAAGCGCTCCTCGAAAGACATCCAGAGCTCGGTCGAGCGCATCATCAAGCAGGTCGCAGAGATGAACGAGCAGACCGCATCAACCTTGTCGATCGCAACCGATCAGGCGGCGTACGCGCAGGAGCTGAACGCCTTGATCGAAGAGGTGGAAGCGGCGACAAACGAATGGAACCAGCGTGCCCGCTCGAAGCAGCAGACGCAGATGAAATAGCAGGAAAACAAGAACACCACTGCCGGTTAGAGCAGTGGTGTTTTTTTGAGCGAGCGGGTGTAGAGGTAGATCTTGCGGGTAAAGGGGGCGCCGGTGAGGGGCTTGTAGACGATCCCGCGATGGGTGACATGCTCGGCGAGCATGCGCGGCACGAAGGACAGGCCCAGCCCGGTGGCGGTAAAGCCCAGCAGGGACTCATTAAATGACGCTTCCAGCACGATGTCCGGCTCGATGCCATGTGCGGCGAACGTTTGCAGCAGGGCATGGCGAATATCGCAAGGGGACTGGTGCAAAATGATCTTCTCACCGGCCAGATCGGAAAAAGCCACCTCGGCAAGCTGCGCAAATGGATGCGCGTCCGGCACGACCAGCAGATAAGGCTCTTCCAGCAAAAACGCATGCTCCAGCTTCCCGTCCCCGTCGACATCTTGCACGAGCGCTGCGTCCACCTCGCCGGTTAACACCGCTTCGAGCAGTTCGGCCGACGTGTCTTTGACCACCGTCTCCGGACGAGACAGCTCTTTCTGGGCGATCAGTTCCGGCAGGTAATAAGACGCCAGGCTGGGCAGCGCCCCGATCGTCAGGCGGGCAGATACCGCCATGTCTTTCCAGACTTGGTCGAGCTCCTGCACCAAGGGCCGGATGCGCTCGCAAAACTCCTGGCCATGGGCAGTCAAAACGGCCCCGTGCACGGTGCGCTCAAACAGCTTGATGCCAAGCGACGCTTCGAGCAGCGCAATCTGTTTGCTCAAGGCAGGCTGGGTGATAAACAGGCTCTCTGCCGCTTTGGAAAAGCTCTTCCAGCGGGCCAAAGCGAGGCAATAGCGCATCTGCTGCAACGTCATCCGCAGCACTTCCTTTCCTCGAAATTCCCACTATAACTTTTGGTTATACCTTGATAACTTTTGGCAAATATTCACCGTCAGCTCCCCTTGCTATGATGAACTCACGAAAGTTCAAAGAGGAGTGAGCGCTGTGATCCTGATCTCGTATCTGTTGATGTGCCTGGTGTTTGGCACCACGTATCTGTTTATCAAAATCGGACTGGAGGCGGGTATTCCGCCGTTTTATCTGGCCGCTTTGCGTTTTCTGATCGCCGGTGTGCTGGTGTTGGCCTATGCGTGGGTCAAACGCATGGAGTTCCCGAAAACATGGCGCGACTATGCCGAAGTGTTATGGCTGGGCATCTTGATGACGGCGATTCCGTTTACCGCGCTGTTCTGGGCGGAGCAGTACATCACGTCCGGCATGGCAGCTCTGCTCGTGGCGACCGCGCCTGTTTTCATCGGGCTGTTCTCTCGCCTCGACCGCATGCAGTGGGGCGGCGTGGCGTTGGCGGTGCTCGGCATCGTGCTGGTCGTACTGCCCGACTTGGCCAACGAAGAGACGACTTGGCACAGCCTGTTTGCCAAAGCGGCGCTGATCGCCGCCGAATCGGCGTTTGCGTATGGCGCGGTGCGCTCGAAAGCGTATTTGGAAAAAGCGTCCTCGCCGCATCTGTTCAATGGGCTGCAGATGGTGTTTGGCGCGCTGATCATGCTCGTGTTGTCGGTGGCGACCGAGTCGCCTTGGCAGACGGTCTGGTCGTCGCAAGCGGTGTACAGCCTGCTCTACCTCGCGATCGTCGCTTCCATTTTCGCATCGGGCATCTATTATTGGCTGCTGAAGATCACCAATCCGATGTTCCCGACCACGTGGACTTATGTCGCGCCGGTGATTGCGATGCTGGCCGGAGCCGTCTATTTGGAAGAGGCGTTTCCGATGTCCGCACTGGCCGGTGCGGTGTTGGTCATCGGCGGCGTGCTGTTGATCAACCGTGATAAATTGTTTAAAAACAGTTCCATCGTAACACAAAAAAGCTGACCGGCGGGATGGCCGGTCAGCTTTTTCTTGCCGTGTTGATGTGTTTACGATGTTAGCGCGTTTGGTACGTATGCAGGAACGTCTTAGCGGTATGACCGCTCATCGTCGGCACTTGGTACATGCCGCGCGCGTTCAGGTACTCGAACACTTCATAAGCATGGTAGTTGCAGGCGTTTGCGCCGTTGAGCAGCATTTGGCGAATGTACGGATCGGCGCATTCCAGCGATGCGTTCATCTGGTTTTTTGCCGAGTTTTTGTGTGAGAGCAAGAGCGAGCGCGCGATCTGCGCGTCGTAGAACTGGTCGAGCCCGGTCGGTCCAACGGGAGCCGGGTTATGAAGCCCGTATTGGATGTTGCGCGGTGAAGTGACTTGCGAGAACTGCACTTCGATCGGCACGACGGCGCGGTAGTCGTGTGTGTAGGATGCCAGTTGATTGTAGTGGGTCAACGCATGTGTGCGGTGACGGTGCAGCAGTTCCAGCAAGGCCGGGTCGCTGCACATCTCCGCGTACATCGCGAGGTGGTCGATCAGGCAGATCTGTTCGTTTAACACCTCATGGACTTCCATCGATTCATGAGCGCCAAATGGCATGGGAGCACCTCCTGTTTATTCGGAGATAGTCTGTCTCTCTTCGTCGCGACTATGCGTCAGGTGATCGCTAGCCAAGCCATTTTTCCACAGCATCGCACAGTTCCTCCCGCGCCCAGAAGGTCAGCGTTTCTGTCAAGCCGCGCTCTTCATAGACGGAGCGGACAAAATCGGCTCCGAGCAGATAGCCGAGCCGGTTCAGTCCATATCTTGTCCCGCCCGATAAGCGGAACCATTCGCGCTCTTTTTCAAAAGACCAGTCGGCGGCGTCTGCGCGGTAGGCGTTCCGAATCTCTTCCCGATGCAGATGATAGTAGTCGGTCCACGGCTGACCCGCATCATCGAAGGAGAGGTAGACGGATTGCTCCAGACCGGGAACTGCCAGCTGGGAGAGCAGCGTCGCTACGCCCTCGACGTACAAGGCACCGTGCGGCTCGCGGGCAAATTTGCCCCAGTCAAAACCGGCCTGTCTCAGCCAGGCAAAATGGAGCACGTGTCCCATCTCATGCGCGGCCAGCACTTGCAGGTGTGCGGGTTCCGGAGACATTTTCTCAATGGCAAACTGGATACGGCGCGTCAGAGCGCGCTCCACGTAAGCGTTAGAGCCAAATCCGCCAACGAGCAGCCGGCATTCCCATTCGATCGGGATCGGGAGCAGGCGTTCCACTGTGTGAGCGGTCTCGGCGAGGATGTTAGGAAGCCGATCTGCCGTTTGTTTCATCGATTGATACACATCCGGATACCGTGCGAGCGCAGCAGACAACCGCTCCGGTGTCCGCTGGCAGTGCGAGGCAAAGTAATCATCGAACAGGTCGGGGTGTTGCTGATAATACAAATCCAATTTTTCAAGCGTCATCTGCTCCCCGTCTTCATACAAGGCAAAAAAGGAACCTGTTGTGTCAAGAATTTTCATAAGATCCCTCCAAAACGAACTCTTAACGATGAAAGGGGAAGGTTTTTGCTAAAAAGTGCAAAAACCTTCCCTTTGTAATTTTACCAGCTAGATCTTATGTACGGGTATTTATCTGTGCTGATCGATAAGAATCTGATTTCCGTCCGGATCTTCCAATGTCAAATAGGCGGGGCCATCAGTCGATTCATCTGCTTCGGCTTGAAGATTAATTCCTTGTTCTTTCAGCTGTTTTTGAAGTTCACGAACGTCGGTAAACGATTCGAGGTGTTCGGCATTTTGATCCCAACCTGGATTAAATGTCAGGATGTTTTTTTCAAACATGCCTTGGAACAGGCCGATCACACAGTTCTCATTTTTCAGGACGATCCAATTTTGAGTGATGTCGCCGCCTTTGTGCTGAAAGCCTAGTTTTTCGTAAAATGCTTTTGAGGCATGAATGTCCTTAACGTTCAAACTAACGGAGAATGCGCCAAGTTTCATTGTTCTACCACCTTTTTTAAAGTGTAAGTTCTATCGTTATGTAATTATAACATTCAAAGTCGCGCTGAGGTGAAGTCCCCCCTAATAGAAAGATGGGACTATTTTTATTTTGCAGAAACCCCAAATATCGGGTTCCCATTCATACATCTAATGAGCATCTTTTTATCATTTATCCTTCTTCTCGGTACAGTGCCGGGAACTGCAACTACCGTGCAGGCGACAGAAGAGCAGCCGAAGCTTGGCAAAGATGTTTCGTTTTCCGAAGCCCCATCCGAACCGAAAGAATTGGTCGAGGCACGGACAGCCAACTCCAAACGCTTTTTCAATCCGGATGGAAGTACGAAAGCAAAGCAAGGTTTTAACAAGGCTAAGAAGTGGTTCGATGATCTTTTGGAAGGAGGGGGGAAAAAAGGCTGCAATTGCTTTACTGCCGGAACAAAAGTTCTCACTAAAGAAGGGGAGAAGAACATCGAAGACATACTATAGGGTATCCGTACAAAATAAGGGTACTCTTACAAGAGAAGGCAGAATTCCTGATGACATGGCAGCTACGCACATTGATTTAACGGATGATTACGTCTCACAAATTCAAAAGATAATCGAAAACTATGTTAAGACAGGTGGAAAGTGAGGGAAATGTGAGGATGGAAAACCTTCAGGATCTCTTGAATTGTTTATGGGCAGGAGTAATTGAGAAACACACTGTTGATTTGTTTAATCACACTATTGAATTTGATGTAAGAACAAATTGGGGTGGTGTGATTTCTTATCACCATTTGAAATTCACCGGAGTGAAAGCTGTATATTATATCAATGACCAGTTTCCCTCCGAACCAGAAGAGGGGGATTATTTAGAACTAAGCTCAGTATCTTATGATAAAGATATGGAGATGGAAGTAAAAGTCAGTGCAGATTCAAAAGAGTATAGTCATTTGAACTCAAAAGCAAATTTCCTTCTGGAAATTTGGGGAAGAGAAGTACTCATTGATGCTTTGAGTGTTGAAGTCGATGGAAAATTCTTCGAAGTAGGATGTGCTTAAAAAGTATTACCCAGTCTATGCCTTGAGGGAAGTTTCTCCCTCGAGGTTTTTTTTCGAAATGCAAACCCAAGTACAACTATTTTTGGAGTATAATAACTTTTAATCATTCTCATAATATTGTTTCAACGGAATTTGGAGACGAGTTTCCGCATGAAGGATCAAATCAATCGCGAGAAATACAAGCGAGAGGGAAGTAGATAAGATGAGCGAACAAAAGACAATCGCATCAGCACCCATGCCGCGCACACGCCAAAGTCTGGCGGACGACTTGCGGGCGCTGGGGCTGCGGGAAGGGATGACGGTGATCGTCCACTCGTCGTTGTCGTCGCTGGGCTGGGTCTGCGGAGGTGCAGTGGCGGTGGTGCAGGCGCTGATGGATGTTTTGACTGAAAAAGGTACGCTGGTGATGCCGACGCACTCGTCGGAGTTCTCTGACCCGAAGTATTGGCAGAATCCGCCGGTGCCGAAGGAATGGCATGAGATCATTCGTGAGACGATGCCTGCCTTTGACCCGCAGATTACGCCGACGCGCGGGATGGGGAAGATCGTGGATACCTTCCGCACGTTTCCGGGCGTACTGCGCTCGTATCATCCGCATGTATCGTTTGCGGCGTGGGGCAAGCATAAGGAACTGGTGACTGCCAACCACTCGCTCGCCTATGGGCTCGGCGATGGGTCGCCGCTGGCACGCATCTATGAGTTGGACGGCTCGGTGCTGCTGCTCGGCGTCGGGTATGACTGCAACACTTCGCTGCACCTGTCGGAACACCGCGCGCCGGGCACCGTACTGGAAAAGCTCGGCTCGCCGATCTTCAAGGACGGCCAGCGCATCTGGGCGACGTTTGAAGACATTGAGATCGACTCTTCGCAGTTTCCGGAAGTCGGTGAGCAGTTCGAAGCTGCCCACCCGACTCAGGCAGGAAAAATCGGCTCAGCTGATGCAAAACTGATCGGGCAGCGGGCTCTGGTCGATTTCGGGACGGCGTATTTTGCGAAAAAGCGGGGCTTCTAAAACAAAACGATCTGAGACGAAATGAAACAAGATCGACCTCGACAAATAGAAAAACACCTCTGCTCTTTAAAAAGGCAGAGGTGTTTTTTTATTTCCCAAACAGCGCCACAACAGCATCGGCAAACGTTTCGCGCCAGCAGACCCAGTCGTGGCCGCCTTGGAATTCGGCGAAGTGGACGGATGCTCCTTTTTGTTGGAGCTGGTCGCGGATGGCATAGTTCGCTTCGATGATGTCCGGCTGCTCGCAGGTGCCGACGTCCATATAGACGTTGAGGTGCACCTGTTCGGCTTTGTCCAACTGATGCATGAACCACTCCGGCTCGCCGTCATAGCCCCAGGCAAACGCGCCAGACTGGGCGAGGACGTTGCCGTACACGTGCGGATTCTGCATCGCGACGATCAACCCCATCAGGCCGCCGTTGGAGCAGCCGCCGATCGCCGAATGGGCCGGGTCGGTCGTGACGTTGTAGTGTTCGCGTACAAATGAAGTGACTTCTTCGGCCGCAAACTGGGCAAACATCGCCGTGCCGCGCATCTCTTCGTTGCGGCGGTCGTTGGCGTTGACGAAAACGGCGACGACCGGCGAAATTTTTCCATCGGCCAGCAAATTATCTAAAATTGTCGGCGCCGAGACGATCTTGTCATACTCAAATCCGTCAAACAGCACCAGGACGCTGTACGGCTCACCGTCCTTCGCATAGCCCGGCGGCGTATAAACCCAGACGCTGCGCTCGTTTTCAAGGATCTCGCTGCGCAGACGGTGCTGCGTGATCTCCCCTTGCGGCGCATGCTGACGCACGGCGCGGTACGGGTTGGGCTCAAAGCCGGGATAGACCAGCACGGCGGTTGTCGCATCTTTCGTCGACGGCTTGTCCGGGTTGGCCGGATGCACGAGAAAATGCAAGTTCAGCGGGTCTTCCTGCAGGTTGGCAAGGCGCGCCGACCAGTCATCGCCAAAAGTATCGTACGGCGAAACATAATATTCGGCCACGCTGCGCATCGGCGTGCGCACGGTGCGGTAATAGACATCTGTATCGAGCAGTTGCACCAGCTTGGCTTCTTCCAATTTCCAGCCGGCCGGACCGCCCAGCATATAAACGCTGTCGCCCACTCCTGTTTCGGACTGCCACAGGAAGGTCAACAGCACTTCGTTTTCGTTTTCGGTCTCTTCGATCAGGGGAGCGCCTTCTTTTGCGATGTAGTCCCAGAATGCTGGTAACGCTTCTGTATGCCCGTCTTTCAGCTGCTGCTCAAGGTGGGCAAGGGTAGGACTTGCTTTGATTTCTGCCATTTGGTATGAACCCCCAATTTGACGTGAATTGAACTTTATGGAGATAAATTCTATTTTACTTTCGAAATTCCTTCACTTTCACGAAAACTTTCTTCACAACTTCTTGACATCTTCTTGAAACGATGTGGAGACCAGTTTTTATGATCGTAGCAGAACGATCAGGAAAGTGCGAAACCGGAGGGATGAAAGATGACGGCATTGTTGGAAGCGCGGGGCGTAAAGAAGGTGTTTGGCGAAGGGGCGCGTGGGGATGGTGGTGGGCGCGGTATACGTGCTGACCGGGCTGGTGTCGCTGCCGATGGCTTGGAAGATGGGGAAGGGGACTGTTACGTGGGATTTGGTGGTGGAGTGAAAGGACGCCAGCCTGCTTGGGTGGTCGGGTCCGGGCGGGAGGGTTTATAATGGGGAAAGAATTGACAGTTAGCGGGAGTTGTTGACAATGGGGTCGAGAATGATGCACGTATGGGTCGCGTATGCGACCGGGCGCAGGCTTGGGGTGGATGACTTCCCGCGCTTTTTGCTGGGGGGCATCGCGCCGGATGCACATCATGTGATGCAGGAACCGAAGGATGCGTCGCATTTTTTACGATGGGATGAGGCGTTGCAGCGCAAGTATGTGGATGTGGAGCGCTTTGCTGAGAAGTATGCGGACTCGGCTGGAGATGATTATTATCGGGGATATTTGACGCATTTGATCGCCGATGATGTGTGGCTGACGACGGTGTTTGAACGGCATGTTTTGTATGCCGGCAAGGAGGAGCGGGAGCGGATTCTGCCCGCGTATTACGCGGACTTCCGCACACTGAACGGTCTGTTGATCGAACGCTATGGGGCTCAGGACGCTCTGGTTGAGCTGCTGCAAGCAGGCAGGCAGCGGGCTGGAGATCGATGAAGTGGCGTTTGAGGCGGTGCTGCGATTGAAGGAGGAAGTCAGGCAGGATTATGCGTATGCGCCTGAGGATCTGGAGACGCCGCTGCAACTGTTCAGCTTGGAGGAGATTGTGGAGTATCTGGAAGCATCGATCGACCGGGCTGTGGTTCGGCTGGAAACTGGAAGTCCCGTTCGCTAGAGAACGGGACTTTTATTTTTGATTTGATTTGTCGAGTTTTGTATTTAAATATATGTCGCAATATTATAAAAATAATATGGACAAGATAACATTTATATGATAAATTTTTGATCACAAATATAAATAACCTATAGAAAAAGGGAGGCAACATCCATGCTGAGCAAAAAGTTTGTTGGCGTCACTTTGGCTGTCGGCATGCTCGCGTTCACTTCGGGCGCAGCAGTCGCAGCGCTGTCGGGCAGCTCCGCATTTTTCGGGGGCGGCTTGACCGCAGCGAAGATCGGGAACATGTCGTACTGGGAGAGCTCGACCGTTTCTGCAAACGGGTACGCAACGTACGCGTCTGACGCACGCAATGACTGGCAGGGCATCTCGAATGCAGATGTCGATTATTCGAACGCATCCTCCGAATCCACTGCGACGATCCGCTCGTACGCAGGCAACTACGGCCTCGACTATGCGGGGCGCATCGTGCCTTACTCCGGCGGTCGGGAAGCATCGACGAACTCGACGTGGGATATGGTGCAGATCATCCTGAACGACTACTACATGGACAGCTACGGCTACTCGAACGCGAACCGTCACAAGACGACGATCCACGAGTTTGGCCACTCGCTGGGGCTGGTGCATCAGGACAGCGCGACCGATTCGGTCATGAAACAAGGGCTGTACACGTACACCAACCCGACGAGCCTCGACGTGAGCAACATCCAGTGGAAGTACTAGGATAAAGGAGGAGAGCGAAGATGAAAAAAGCAGCAATCGCAACGGTTACAGCGCTCGTGATGGCGCTTGGCGGATATACGACCGTGTCCGGCTTTGACAAGGATGTGCAGTTGGCGATCCACGAAGCGGACTACGTGGCGTTTGACACGGTGGCCGACATCGAGCAACATTCCGACCTGATCGTGCAGGTCGAGTTCACCGGCGACCGCACGCTGAAGCAATGGGATGTGGAGAAGGCGTCCGAGTCGAAAGTGCAGATCAACAAGGTCTACAAAGGCAGCCTGAACAAAGGCGACGTGATCTCGGTCTATGAGGCCGGCTATCAGGCGGACGACAACACGGTCGTCTCGGTGGAAGGCTATAACCTGATGAGCGAAAAGGGCAAATACGTCCTCTTCCTCCGTCCGTTCACCGACGGCAACTACATCATCGTCGGCATGTACCAAGGCAAATACGACCTGAACACGAAAGCGCTCGCCAAGGAAGCGGAGCAAAACGCAACGTACACCGACCTCAAACATCAGGAGTACTTCGGCGACCGCACGGCAGCGTTTAACAAGCTGAAAAAAGAAGTGCTTGCCAAATACAACTAATTCAATGCGGAAAAAGCCGCCCGGGCACATCCGGGCGGCTTTTTCAGGCTGTTACATGGGATCGTTTCTTGGTTACCCTTCTTTTTGCTCGTGCTCGAGAAGCATACGGTCTAACATCTTGCGGCGCTCGCGCTCTTTTTTCCTGTACTCGCGTGCCTCTTCTTCCAGCGCTTTCAGCAGTGACCAGCACATCAGCACCATGATGATCGCAAACGGCAGCGCCATTACGATCGAGGCGGTCTGCAAGGCGCTTAATCCGCCGCTGTACAAGAGGACCATTGCGATCGAAGACTGCAAAATGCCCCAGGTCAATTTGACTTTGGCGGAAGGGTTGAGATCGCCGTCCGAAGAGAGCATGCCCAGCACAAAAGTTGCCGAGTCGGCCGACGTGATAAAAAAGGTGATGATCAACAGCGTGGCCAGCCCGGCCAGGATCGTCCCAAACGGCAGGTGGTGCAGCGTTGAGAACAAGGCGGCCGTCGTGTCGGCCTGCACCGCTTCGGCGATCGGATGGCCGCGGAAGATCTCGAACTCCAGCGCCGTGCCGCCAAAGACGGAGAACCAGATGAAACTGAGCAGGCTCGGCACCAGCAGCACGCCGATCACAAATTCGCGGATGGTGCGCCCTTTGGAAACACGGGCGATAAACATGCCGACAAATGGCGCCCAGGCGATCCACCAGGCCCAGTAAAAGAGCGTCCAGCCTTGAATCCAGGTGCCTGGCGAAAACGGGGTCAGGCGCAGGCTCATCTGGATCAGGTTCTGCAGATAGCTCCCCAGCGTCGTGGTGAAGGTGTCAAAAATGAAGAAGGTCGGGCCCAAGAACAGCGTGAACAACAGCAGGGCGAGCGCCACGACCAGGTTCAAGTTGCTCAGCGTTTTGATGCCGCGGTCGAGTCCGGTCGAGGCGGAGAGCATGTACAAGACGGTGATCGCCACAATGATGATCGCCTGCACCGTGAAGGTGCCGGGCAGGTCGAACAGGTAGCTCAAGCCCCCGTTGATCTGCAGCACGCCAAAGCCAAGCGAAGTTGCCACCCCAAAGGCGGTGGCGAAAATCGCCAGCACGTCGATCGTTTTGCCGATCGGCCCGTTGACCCGTTCGCCGAGCAGCGGGTAAAACGTGGCGCTGATCAGCCCTTTTGCCCCTTTGCGGAATTTGAAATAGGCGAGTGACAGTGCGATCACCGCATAGATCGCCCATGGGTGCAGCCCCCAGTGGAAAAACGCATAGCGCATCGCGGCGCGGGCCGCATCGACCGAACTGCCTTGAATTTCCTGCGGCGGGTTGATGTAGTGGCTGACCGGTTCGGCAACGCCCCAGAACACCAGACCGATCCCCATCCCGGCGGAAAACAGCATGGCAAACCACGTCAGGTTGCTGTATTCCGGCTCGTCATCGTCATCGCCGAGCTTGATGTGACCGAATTTGCTGAACGCGATGAAAAAGGCGAAAAGCAGAAAACAAAAGGTGACGATCAGATAGAACCAGCCAAATTTTTCGGTGGTGAAGTTGAGCATAGCGGTTGTCGTGTCAGCCAGTGTAGACGGGGAGACTGCGCCCCAGAGCACAAAGAGCAGCACGACGATGATAGCGATCCAAAAGACCATTGGCAAACCTCCACAAAGATCGGAACTTAATGTAAGTATGACCTGTAAAAGACCTGCTATTCGTGGGATAATAAAAGCACTACGGATGCGGGAAGGGGCACGGAGATGGACATTGGGAAGATCATCCGCGACAACCTGATCGATTATGCGTTGAAAGAACGGGACTTTGCCTACGCACAAGACGTGCTGGCCTGCGATTTTGCTGTGGATGCGCCGGAGCATGAGGATAACCGGTTTCATTTTGAAGTGGTGGCCATCGAAGAGATCGACCGGCTTGCGGCGGACGGCTGTGCCTTGGTGTTTGACGGGCTGGAGCTGGCCGGGGAGGACGATGCGTATTACCTCGGTTTTATCGATGATGAAAATACCGGGCTGGGCCTGCTTGTGCCGGCTAAAGAGTATACAGAATACAGCCGCACCGCGAAACGGCGCGTGATGAACCGCCGCAAGCTGCACGAACTGTGCGCTTACTCCAAGCAGTGCGGGCTGAATAAGTGGTAATCGGAAAAAGGAGCTGTCTCTGCCGGATATGAAGATTCGTTCGATTGAGAAACACGAGATTCCACGCCTACTGGAACTGATCCGTGAAGCGTTTACGTTTTACGGCAAGGACCCCGAGCCTGAAAACGGCCAGGTGCATGTGGAAACGTTTGAAGAAGTGTACGCACGGGAAGACCTTGACCCGGAGCTGATCATCGTGGCTGAAATGGAAGGTCAACTGGTCTCGATGTGCAGCTTGCTGCCCAAGCGCCTGCGCTTTGCGGGCAAGGAGTTGACGACGGCGGTGCTGTCTCCGGTCGGCACGCTGCCCGGATACCGGGGCCAAGGGCTGGCGGAGCAGGTGATTTTGTTTGCGCTGGAACGGGCGAAAGCGAAAGGATATGCGCTGTCCCATGTGCTGGGGCATCCCACGTATTATCCGCGGGTCGGCTATGTGCCGGTGTTTCCATTTCATTATGTAGAAACGAACGCAGTGGCGGCCGATGATTCGAAAGCCGCAACGTCGCGTCCTGCCGCCGCCGGGGATCTTCCGCAGCTGATGGCGCTCTATGAAGGGGAGCATCGGCACCACCTGATGAACCCGGTGCGCACGATCGAATGGTGGCAAAGGGAGCTCAGTGCGCGCGCTGGCACCCGGCATAGTTTTGTCGTCAAAGAACTGGCCGACTTGCGCGTGTTTACGGCAGGGGAGGCGATCATCGGGTATGCCATTCTCGCGGAGGCGCAGGACGCGTTGATCATCGCCGAGTGCAGTCTGGCTGCCTCCGAGCATGTGGAGAGCGTCTGGCACGCGCTGCTGCAGGAAGCGGCCCGCCGCCGGAAATCGAAACTCAAAGGCCCGTACAAAAATCTCCCCCGCCTGGCTGCCGACCTGCGCAAACGCGGCGCGGAAGAGATCTCGTATGCCCCGTCCGCCTGGATGATGCAGGTGCTCGATTGGGATGTTGTGCTGTCCGCCTATGCGGGACAGGCGAACCTTGCAAAAGTGACCGGGATTCCGCTGCGGCTGGCCTATCGGGACGGGAACCTGCAGGTGGACTGGGGCGAACGTTCGACGCGGACGGCGCTGTCACCGGCCGCGCTCACGCAGTTGCTGATGGGGACGTTTGCGCCTGAAGAGCTGACCGAGTTTGATGACCTGCTGGCATTGATCTTCAAGAAGGACATTCCCTATTTCAACCACAATGAGACGCTGCAATAAAAAAGCACCTGCCAGTACTGGCAGGTGCTTTTTCTTCCGGATTAACGGCAGCGCACGATAAAGATACGGCGACCGCAGCGGATGACTGTGGATTGACCTTCCCGAAGGTTGATCACAATAATACGACGGCGGCGGCGATTGTCATCACTGCCGCGCCCGCGACCACGTCCACGACCCATGAGCTGTCCCCCCTTTCAGAGCTTTACATTATCCTATGTAAAGGGTCGTCCCATGGAAAGGGACAGACTACCTCTGAAAAACGACCAATTTCCCACCCGTAAAAAGCGGCGCTGTGACGTTGGCCTCATTTTGCCGCCAGCGTGCAACTTCTGCGGTCGGCGCATCGTCTTACAGGTACACAACTGGATTGGAGATGATCAGCTTTGAACAAACGGATGCTCCTGGGAGCGCTATTGATCGGTGCAAGTCTTATGGTGACGGCGTGCGGTTCGTCGCAGCAGCCGTCTTCCGGTTCGCAGACGCCGCCCTCAGCTAACCGTGGCGAAACTCCGGAGGCCAGCCAGGTCGAAGTCACCGTCTATCGCGGCAACCAGGACGGCACGGCGATCATCAAAGAAAAAGCGTCGATCTCCAAGATCGAGGATACAGAGAAGAAGATGGACGCCCTGTTCAGCCTGCTCAAGGAAAAAGGCAAAGACACCGCCCCGTCCGTCCCGCAAAAGGTGCAGCTGAACAGCGCGGCGCTCGCAGGCGGCGTGCTGACACTCGATGTGAGCCAAGACGTGCAGAGCATGAGCTCGACCGAGGAGCTGATGTTCCTCAAAGCGCTGCCGGCCACCGTCTTTGATAATTTCCCGGACGTGACCACGATCAAATTTACGATCAACGGCGAGGCGGCCGAAGCGCTGAGCCAAACCGATGTCTCGAAAGGCATCAACAGACCGTAATCGCATCTGCCCGAAAAAAAGAGACCTCAGGTGAGGTCTCTTTTGCTTTCCTTTGGCTTGCCTGTGTAAACACCGCCGAAATAGGTGGTCAGCGGGATGCGGGAGCCGATCCAGGTCAGTCCGCACGTGAGCAGGGTGATCAGCACGTAGAGTGAAATCATGCCGAGGTTGCCTTCGAACAGGCCGCCGTAGCCGTATTTTTTCAGCTGGTTGCCCAGCAGGTTGAGCACCAGCGGGTGGAGCAGGAAGATCAGGAAGGACTGCGCAGACAGCCAATCGAGCAGTTTGCCGAAGCGGCTCTTGGTGTCAACAAAACGCAGGGCGGCGACATAGAAGAACAGGAAGGACAAGATCGTGTACAGCATGACGCTGGGCTTGATCGAGTAGGCCCACTTTTTCGTGAAGTAGCCGTCGAGGAAGAGCACAGCCAACGATCCGAGCCACAAGAGGCCGACCCAGACGCTGTTGCTTTGCAGTTTCGGCTTCCAGTCCGCGCGGTTCCTCGCGAAATACATGCCAAACACGAAGTAGAAGACCCAGAACGGGAAGGATGTGAAGCGCCAGCCGGTGTCCCAGCCCATGTAGAGCGACGTTTGCGCGTACAGGGTGAGCAGGAACGTCCCGCCGAGCAGCCAGAAGGGCTTGCGGTTCATCGCGTCGCGCAAAAGCGGGTAGAGCAGGTAGAGCTGGAACGTGATGATCAGGAAATACAGGTGGTAAAACGCCGTTCCGTAATACAGATGGTCGAGCGTCGGCCCCCACAGGCGCGGGATGCCTTCGACGCCGTTGTCGCGCAGGAACTGGCGGGCGATGTACAAGACGTACAAGAGCGTCCAGAGTACATAAGGAATCAGCACTTTGCCGATCCGTTTGCGCTGGAACTGGAGATAGGACAGGCGCGGCCGGCCCATTTCGATGTTATAGAGCACAAATCCGGATAAGATGATAAAGAGCGGCACCGCATACCGCATGATCTCATTCCACGCCCGGCCAAGCGCCGTGTCGGTCACGTAGCTGGCCGTGATGTGGATGGCGATCACCGAAAGCGCGGCGATGGCGCGGATGAAGTCGATTTCACGCAAACGCATGTGTGGCAGTCACCTTTCCTGTCCAAAAGAAGTCATCAAGAATCGCAGTTTATTATACCAGCAAATCACACAAAAAGGGCTGGCAGAACCAGCCCTTTTGAGAGTCGTGCGATCAGTTGATAAAGTTGACCGTCTTCAGCATCCGGTACAGCATGTCGGCCGCCATGGCGCGGTCGGCCGGCTTGGTGGCTTTGAAGCTGTTGAAGGTCGGTCCAGTCAGAATCCCTTCTTCGATGCACAGCGCGAGCGGCGCGCGGGCATAGGCGAACATGCCGGTGGTGTTGGCCAAGGTCACGAGGCGGTTGGAGATCTGCTCTTCATCAAGCGTCTTAGTGAACTCCGCATAGCGCAGCGCTGTGGTGACCATCGTCGCCATCTCCTGTGCGGTGATCAGGTCTTCCGGCGCAAAGATGCCGTTGCCGCGCCCGGTGAGCAGTTTGGCCTCGAAGGCGGTGTTGACGACGCTGCTGTACCATTTGTCGGCAGCCACGTCGGTGAAGACGGAGACGGCTGAGGTGTCTTCTTTGATCCCCAGCGCCTTGACCAGCATCGCGGCAAACTGCGCGCGGGTCACCGTCTGCTGCGGGCGGAAGGTGCCGTCTTCGAAACCGGCGATGATCGACCTTGCTGCCAGCGACTCGATCGAGTCTTTCGCATAATGAGACGACAGCACGTCAGGGAAGCTGACCGTCTTTTTCTTCACGGCAAACGTCGCCGTGCCCCGGTAGCGGAGTTCGGCGGAAATGCTGCCGTCGGTGTTGACGCTAAACAGGGTCGGCACCGGCTCAAACGTTTCGGTCAGGCGCACGCCGGACAGGGACTTCATGTCGGACGCCTTGGCGTTTGGCACGGGGACGGTCAGTGTCAGGTAGGCGCTGCTGTCGGTGACCGCAGTCTCCTGCTTGTTGGCGTCAACAAGCTTGACGGCGATGTTCAGCGGGACCGTCTCATAGTCGGACGGACGGGCAGCTGCCAGCTGTTTCAAGTCAAATTGCACGGTGTGATCGGCAAGGTTGATCCCTTTGTCATGCGCCATGTCGGCGATCTCCTGCACGGGGATCGACAACTGGCCAAGCACCGTGTTCAGGCGCAGTTTCGCCAGCGCCGAGTTGGACAGCAGTTGCTGGGCGATCTTGCCTTGCACTTGCACCGACATGTCGGCGCTGTCCGCTTTGACCGGCACGAGCAGGTGGTGCAGCGTTTTGTCAGCAGCCAGTTCGGCGAGCACGGCGTCGTCCGCAACTTGCACGTCGGTGTGCACCGCGTAGTCGGTGGTCACGGTGGTCAGGGTCAGCTTGTCCTGCGGGACGACGTAGAGGTTCGGCTCGATAAAATAGTCTTTGGCAGCCGATTGCACCGAGTCGTCGGAGGAGTTGTTGTTTGCGCCAAGCGTTTGCACGCGGATGTAGTACGCGCCGGTCGCATGGATCAGCGAGCTCAGGTCAAGCTGGGTGCTGTCTTTGGGCGCCTGCAGGAAGCCGACGACCGCCTGGGTGCCCGCCTGATAGACGGAGACGCGGTAGCCGTTGTTGCCTTCGACGCCGCTCCAGGTCGCGAGGCGCTTCTCGGTCAGTTCCAGCGTCGTCGGCGCGGTCAGGCGCAGGGCCGGTTTGATCTCTTGCGTGCCCGAGGCGGTCGACTCTGGAGAGTCTTCCATCGTCGTGCCGTCGCCTTTGGCGATCAGTTTGACATAATAGAGACCAAGCGCCGGGATCAGGCCGGTCACGTCGGCGGACACCGCGTCTTTGCTAAGCGGTTTGCTGCCGACAAGCGTGTTGCTCGGCGAGTGGTAGACGTTCAGCACATAGCCGTTGTTGGTGCCGGCCGTCCACGAGACGAGACCGGTGCCGGACAGGGTCGGCTGAGCCGGAGCGGGCAGGGTCATCTTCACCGAAACGGTCAGCGTGTTGGAACGGGCCGACTCGTCGGAGTTGGTGTAGCTGTAAGTGTTGCCAAGCGCAGTGACGCGGGCGTAGTAGGTGCCGTTTTGCAGGAGCAGGTCGCTCAGCGCGTACTTGGTCGTGCCGTACCCGGCATGGCGTTCGGCGATCAGTTTGTCGGCTGCATCATATACTTTTACGGTGTATCCAGATGAATTTTCCACCGCTTTCCAAGTGACGGTGCGGTCGGGTTGCAACAGGACGTCGGTCGGCGCAGCGAGCTTCGACGCCGCATAAGCAGACTCGGTCTGTGCCAGCGGCACGGCCGGAGCTGCCAGCAAAAGCGCGGCGAGCAGAGCGGAGATCTTTTTCTGTGTCATAGGTATCCAATTCCTCCATATCCTTTTCTGCCCAGTCTGGTTTCGACAAAAAGGTCGAAAGTCCTGCTATAATGGAACTATCGAAACTGCTAAGAGGAGCTAAGAGATGAGACTGTTATCGCAAGTGATCGAGTCGTTTAAGTCTCAGACCCTGAAAGGGATTTTACATAAGATGCTGCAGTCGCAGGACTGTCAGTTTGAGCAGGATAAAACGCTGGGCGAAGCGGGAGGCAAGGCCGATCTGTACATCGAAGCGGATGAAGTGATCTATCTGGTCAAGACGGTCGAAGCGTTTCAAGTGCAGGCGCTGGGCGCCGAAGCGGTCGAAGAGGTGGCGCAGGCGCGCAAGCATCTGCTGACCCGCACCTACAAGCGCGTCGTTCCTGTGCTGATCATCGGGCAAAACGCGCAGAGCCGGTCCTTTATGGAAGCGGGCTATAAGCACCAGGCGTTGATCGTGCACGGGCCGATCGAGGAGTGTGCCCATCAGCTGGAGTTTCTGCTGCAGCATCAGGTGATTCCAACCTATCAGGTGTCGGCGAGAAATAAGGATGCAGAACTGAAGTTCTACGGGATCTAATTGCGGATCAAAGCCAAGGAGGGTCTGAATATGCAGCGAGCGATTGAATTGGAGTACAAAGGTCAGATTTTGCGCGGGATGGAGCATATGCCGGAGCGCAAGGAAGGCGAACGGGTGCCGGCGGTGATTTTGTACCACGGGTTCACCGGCACCAAGCTGGAGCCGCACCGGATCTTTTTGAAAATCTGCCTCGCGCTGGAGGGGATGGGCATCGCCTGCTTCCGCTTTGATTTTCTGGGCAGCGGGGAGAGCGACGGGAATTTTGAAGAGATGACGGTCAGCGGTGAAATCGCCGAAGCGGGCGCGATTCTCGATCTGATCAAAGGGGACCCGCGCGTCGACCCGGAGCGGGTGACGCTGCTCGGGATGAGCCTCGGCGGGCTGGTCGCCTCGGTGCTCGCCGGAGAGCGGGCGCAGGACGTGCACAAGCTGGTGCTGCTGGCGCCTGCAGGCGAGATGTACCTGCTGATCAAAGACATGGTCGACGGAGTGCTGGCGGTCCCGGACTTGCAGGTGTATGATTTTAACGGCAACCTGATCGGACGCCCGTTTGCTGAAGATCTGAAGACGCTGAACGTGTTCGAGCGCTCGAAAGGCTACCAGGGCGATGTGATGATCGTTCACGGCACGAAAGACCCGACTGTGCCGTATCAGGTGTCGCTCGCCTATCAGGCCCAGTCGTATGAAGGGCGGGCGCTGGTGCATCTGATCGAAGACGCCGACCACACGTTTAACAAAACGCTGTGGGAGCAGGATGTGATCGGCAAGATCTGCGATTTCCTGCGCTAGTCTTCTTGACAAGGCGAAAGGGTGTTTTGTATCATGAAGGTGAGCCAGAGTTTAGTGTGATTCAAGTTTTCAGTAGAGAGTTTCAAGTGAGAATGATTCAAAACAGAGACATCCAGAGTGAGCAGAGCGAGTGAGTGTTTTTTTTAGCAGAGCGGAGGCCAGTGGAGCGGAGACGGGTGTCGTATGTCTACATACGGGAACCTGCAGCCGGGTGCGCCTATCGCGCGTCCGGCTTTTTATGTTGAGCTGAGTGGAAATTTAGAAGGAGCCAGAGGAGCTGAGTTGAGATGATTATCGTGATCGACAACTATGATTCGTTTACGTACAACATTGTGCAATATTTGCGCGAACTGGGCGCTGACGTGCTGGTCAAGCGCAATGATGAAATTACCTTGGAGGGGATCGAAGGGCTGAACCCGACGCACCTGCTGATCTCGCCGGGGCCGTGTACACCTAATGAAGCGGGGATCTCGATGGCTGCGATCCGCCATTTTGCCGGAAAGATCCCGGTGCTTGGCGTCTGCCTTGGGCACCAGTCGATCGGGCAGGTGTTTGGCGGCAAAGTCGTCAAGGCGCAAAAGATGATGCATGGCAAAACATCGCGCGTCTCTCACCAGGGCGCAGGGATTCTGGAAGGCGTGCCTAGCCCGTTCACAGCGACCCGTTATCATTCGCTGGTCGTGGAGAAGCTGACCTTCCCGGAGGAGCTGGAAGTGATCGCGCAATCGGAAGATGGCGAGATCATGGCCCTGCGCCACCGCAAACTCGATGTGACCGGCCTGCAGTTCCACCCCGAGTCGATCCTGACCGAAGGCGGCATGCAGATGCTGCAAAACTTCGTGACCGGCAGAACGGGGGTGTCGGCATGACCCGCAAAATCGGAGTTCACACCCGGCAAAAAAGCTACCCGCGCATCTGCGAATCGTTTGAAGTGTTCCAAGCCTTGACTGAGACGTACGGAGCGGAGAACGCCTTTTTGCTCGATTCGGTCAAAGACGTGCATTCCCGCTACTGCCAGTCCAGCATCGCGCTGTTCCCGGTGCTGAACGTCCGGGTGAAAGGGCGGCGCTTCGCGCTGGACGGCCAGCCGGCGCTGACCGAGGTGATCGGCGCCAATCTGGTGCAGGACGGCACCGATTTGACTCATTTTGCAGGCAAAGTTTCCAAACTGCTCGACGGGGTGATCCACTCGTTTGAGCTGCACGACCGCCAGACGATGAGCAAATATTCGTTTGGCTTTGTCGGCCATCTCTCGTATGATGCGATCCGCTATTTTGAAAACATCCCGCAGACGACCGTCGATGACCGCGCGATTGATGACATCCGGCTGCAGGTGCACCAAGTGGTGCTGCAGTTTGAGCGCGACGCCATCCACGTGCACATCAATGAGATCGAAGGGCTGCCCACTCCGAGTTTTGCAGAGATCGAAGCATTCCTGCGGGAGTATGCCGAGCCGGAATTTGCCGGTTATGACCCGACACTTTTGCGCGTGGAGGAAGACGTGAAGGAAGCGGACTTCCTGAAGCGGGTGGAGCGGTGCAAAGCGTACATCGAAGCAGGCGACATCTTCCAAGTGGTGATCTCCAAGCGCAACCGCGTCATCGGGCAGATCGACTCGATGCAGGTCTACTACCGCCTGAAGCAGATCAACCCGTCGCCTTACATGTATTACGTGGATTACGGCGACTACAAGATTTACGGCACGTCGCCGGAGCTGCAGATTCGTCTGGAGGACGGCGTGGCGCAGATGCGTCCGATCGCCGGAACTTCGAAAGGCAAAGGCAAGCGGCCTGAGGAAAATGTGCAGTTGATCGAACGCCTGCGCAACGATGAGAAAGAGCGTGCCGAGCATCTGATGCTGATCGACTTGTGCCGCAACGACCTGGGCCGATTTTGTGAACCGGGGTCGATTTACGTGAAAGACTTTATGGTTGTCGAGGAGTATTCGCACGTCTACCACATGGTCTCGACGGTGGAAGGGCAGGTCGATTCCAGCCGCAACGTGTTCGACATGTTCCTCGCCACGTTCCCGGCGGGGACGCTGACCGGGACGCCGAAAGTGCGGGCGATGGAAGTGATCGACGAGCTGGAGGAGTTCGATCGCGGGGCATATGGCGGGGTGATCGGCTTTATCGATTTCCTGGGCAATATGAACACGGCGATCGTCATCCGCACGATCATCCAGCGTGATGATGTCGCGTACTTCCAAGCGGGTGCGGGCATCGTTGCCGACTCCGATCCGGAGCAGGAATGGGCGGAGTGCGACCACAAGCTGCGCGCGCTGACCGCGACCTTGTTGAAGCTGGAAAAAACACCCGTCCGCAAAGCCACATTGGTCTAGCAAAACAGCACATAAAAGGAAAACCGATCGGGAAGCGTATGCACACAGGGGGTGAGAGACGGATGAATCTCCGAAGTGCGTTCCTGGTCGGTTTCTTTTTGCTGGCCAATGTGGCGAGCCTTCCCGCGAGTGATTCCTACATTAAAATCGACAAGTCGGATAACAAGCTGACCTACTACTTTTACAATGTGCCGATCCGTTCGTTTTCTGTTGCCACCGGCAAGCTGCAGGTAGACACGCCGACCGGCACGTACGGCGTGATAATGATGGTGAAGAACCCGTGGTATCTCAAGAAAAACATCCCCGGTGGCGACCCGGAGAATCCGCTGGGCGTACGTTGGATCGGGCTGGATGTTCCCGGCACGGACGGTTCCAAATACGGCATCCACGGCACCAACCGCCCGGAGCTGATCGGCACGCATGCGTCGGCCGGGTGTGTGCGCATGAAAAACGATGAAGTCAGCTGGCTGTATGACCATGTGCATCCGGGCACCTTGGTGGAAATCGTGGATTGAACTTCTGGTAGACAACGAAGAGGTTCTTTCGCTAAAGTAGAAGGGAAACACAGCTCTTGGCGAAAGGGCTCTTTTTTATAGTTGTACGAGTTTTGTAACATTAGGTGCTAGACTGGTATGTTATAATCGTTGCATTCTTGCTACTTTTTACAATTCGCAGACTAGAAGGGTTTGGATATAGATGGAGAGCAGAAAAGACAAGTATAAGAAGACGAAGCCAAGCGGCAAGCCGCCAGCGTCTCCAAAAGGGAAAAAGCGGTGGTGGAAAACGAAGGCGTTCAAATGGACGGTTGGGATCATCGCCATTCTGCTGGTCGCGATCATCGGCGTGTACGCATATTTCATCGGCAGTTTTATTAACAACATTCAAGAAGGCCAGAAAGACCCCAATCAAACGCTGGTCGAAGTGGAAGAGTGGAGCGGCACCGACCCGGTGAACATCGTGCTGCTCGGTGTCGACAACCGGGATAATGATGAGCATCCGCGCTCCGACAGCATCGTGGTCGTCTCGATCGACCCGAAGACGAAGAAGGCAAAAGTCATGTCGGTCATGCGCGACTTGTGGTACAACATCCCGGACGATTACGGGTATGAGAAGATCAACGCGGCGCATGCGCTGGGCGGTCCGGACTTGACGATTCGGACGCTGAAAGACTTGCTGCAGATCCCGATCCACTTCTATGCGAAGACCGACTTCCAAGGGTTTATCGGTATCGTCGACGCCGTTGGCGGTGTCGAGATCGACGTGGAGAAGCCGCTGCATTACGCGGATGACGGCGTCTATGACATCCATCTCGATCAGGGCCTGCAGACCCTGGACGGCAAAAAAGCGCTGATGTATGTGCGTTTCCGCTATGATGCATTGGCCGACTTTGCCCGCACAGAGCGCCAGCGCAAGTTTATGGTCGCCTTGTCCGATAAAATGGCGACGCCGGCTACGCTGGTCAAGCTGCCGAAGATTCTCGATGCGATCGAGCCGTACATGGAGACGAACATCAAATCGACCGACATGCTGAAACTGGGCCGACTGGCCTTGGAAGTGGACTCTTCGAACATCGAGACTTTGCAGGTACCGCCGCCAGATACGTTTAAGAGCGGTTGGGCCGGCGGCGGACAATCGGTCTTGCTGCCGAACGTCTATGAGGTGCGCAAGGCGGTCTATGAGTTCCTCGGACTTGATGTCACCAAGATCGTCGAGGACCCGGAAGACCAGCCGCAAGAATACTACCAGCCGGACCCGGTCGTTCCGGCCAATCCGAACGTAGAGCCGGAGCCGAACCAACCTGCGGTCGACCCGGAAGATGTCAATCCGCTGCCGGACGGCGGCACTGCACCGGGCGGCGGAACAACCACACCGGGCGGAGGGACGACCACGCCGGGCGGAGGAACCACCACGCCGGGTGGCGGGACGACCACGCCGGGCGGAGGAACCACCACACCGGGTGGCGGAACGACTACGCCTGGTGGTGGGACGACCACTCCGGGCGGAGGGACAACCACGCCGGGCGGAGGAACGACCACGCCGGGCGGAGGAACGACGACACCGGGCGGCGGAACGACCACGCCGGGCGGCGGAACGACCACGCCGGGCGGTGGCACGACGACACCGGGTGGCGGAACGACCACGCCAGGCACTGGCACGACGACACCGGGCACCGGCACTGGCGGAACGACCGCACCGGGCGGAACGACGACGCCGGGCACAGGCACCACGTCCGGGCAGGCGATTCCGGGAACGGTGCTGCCGGGCGGCACCGCCGTGATGATCCCCGCTTCGTAATTCGTGATCGGAAGACAGCTGACCCCCTCTGGAGCAGAGGGGGTCTTTTTTGCGGTTCCCGCTCATACAATTTCGCATCAAACGCAAGGGAGGTAGGGGAATGGATGACCTGCTTCGCTTTCTTGGTGTGATGTCCGCATTGTCCGCGTCGGCGCAGACGATGACGCAGCAGTTGCGCCGACGCCTGCGGTGGTTTGAAGCCAAGCCGTGTGACCAAGAGCTCGACGGGCAACTGCTCACCCTCGCGGAAGGCAAGCTGCACGCCAACGTGCATCTCGTCTGCGGGGTCAACGGCTTCCTGCTTGCCGCGCTCGGCAACATCCATCCGCTCTCCTATCTGGGGTTGACGCCGATTTGGGCAATGGCCAACTCGCCCTGGATCTCCTACACGCTGGACTATATCTGTGCCGGGGTGCTGGTCGCGTACGGCGGACCGTGGTTTCATGAAGTATTAGGAATTCTGCGCGAATACAAGAAAAGCTTGCGAGGCAAGCCCTGAGCGGCGGCTTCGCTTCTTTTTTTTTCAGGGCAACAGGTGTATCATGTAGGGATGATAGAGGATAGGAGGAATCGCTTTGTACGGCCTACGGTTCCAAGCGGCGGTGTTCGCCGCGAAAATGACGAAAAAAATACTTACGCTCACGGGCCGCAAAGGGACGACGCTGCCGGGGCAGATCGCCCTGCGCATCTGTCCGGATCTGCTCGCCGTCTACGGCAAGCTGCTCGGCCAGCGCACCGTCTTTATCACCGGCACCAACGGCAAGACGACGACGAGCAACCTGCTCGTGCACTTCTTGCGTCAGGACGGTCGGAACGTGATCTCCAATAGCTTAGGGGCGAACCTGATCCAAGGGATCGCCACCACGCTGATCGAAGGTGTGAACCTCGCCCGCCATCAGGATCAGGCGGTCGTGCTGGAAGTTGACGAAGCGACGATCGGCAACGTGATCGGCCACCTGCAGCCCAAGGCGGTGGTGGTGACCAACTTCTTCCGCGACCAGATGGACCGCTACGGCGAGCTGGACACGGTGGTCGACATGGTCGGACGAGCTTTGCAAAAAGCGCCCAACAACACGACGGTGATCCTGAACGCCGACGACCCGCTGGTGACGTCGATTGCGCCAGATGGCAAACCGGTCGTCTACTACGGCATCGAGTCCAGCCAGTTTGACTCCGAAGCGCACTCCGAAGTGCGCGACGGCAAATTCTGCCGCAAATGCGGCGGCAACCTGCAATACACGCTGTACCACTACGGACAGCTCGGCTTCTACGACTGCCCAGACTGCGACTTCACCCGCCCGGCCCCTTCGGTGGTGGCGGAAGACGTCGCCCTGCATGCGGAAGGCATTCAGTTCCATGTCGGCTCGGTGACTGGCTTCATCAATTCTCCGGCGCTGTATAACGTCTACAACGCTTTGTCTGCGATCACCGCGTCCACCGTGTTTGGCGTGCAGGACGAAGTGCTGGTGCGCGAGATGAGCTATATGAAAACACAGCTCGGGCGCATGGAACGCCTGACCTCTGCAGACGGGCGCAACCTGATGCTGACCCTGGTCAAAAATCCGACCGGATTTAACGAAGTGCTCAAGGTGGTCGAGCATGAAAAGCGCCCGGTGGAGCTGGTGATCATCTTGAATGACCGCTATGCGGACGGCACCGACGTGTCATGGATTTGGGACACGAACATCGAGCGCCTGCACCAGTTCGCCGATCTGCGCCGCATTTACGTCGCAGGCACGCGGGCGGAAGACTTTGCGATCCGCCTGCGCTATGCCGACCTCGGCAGCATCACGGAGATCGTCGAAGGCGATATCAACTGTGTGGAACAGGCGCTGCGCGACCTGCCGGACGGGCACATGCTCTACATTTTGTCCACCTATACCTCGCTCTACAACATTCGCGACCATCTGCTGAACCAAGGAGGTAAGGAACTTGCACCTGAAAATCGCGCATCTGTATCCTGATCTGCTCGACCTGTACAGCGACCGCGGCAACGTGATCATCCTGCAAAAACGCGCCGAGTGGCGGGGCCTGCGCGCCACCGTCGACGAGATCACCGTCGGCCATGAGCCGGACCTGTCGGAGTACGACATCCTTGTCATGGGCGGCGGCATGGACCGCGAGCAGGGCATCGTGGCCGGCGACTTGCAAAAGCGCTGCGAGAACTTGCAGCACGCCGTTGCGACCGGCACGGTGATTCTGGCGATCTGCGGCGGCTATCAACTGCTCGGGAACTATTTTGAAACGAGCGGCGGCCAGCGGATACCGGGGATCGGCCTGCTCGATATCGAAACGGTTGGCGCCAAAGTCCGCATGGTTGGCAACGTGGTCGCCGAGATGGAGATCGACGGCGTCAAAACCAACATCATCGGCTACGAGAACCACTCCGGCAAAACGTACCTTGGCAAAGGTGTGCAGCCGATGATGAAAGTGATCAAAGGCTATGGCAACAGCGGCGAGGACAAGTTTGAAGGCGTGCGTCAAGGCACGGTGTTTGGCACCTACCTGCACGGTCCGCTGCTGGCGAAGAACCCGACGCTGGCCGACCACATGATCACATTGGCTCTGAAGCGCCGAGATCTGTCGGTCAAGCTGGAAGGACTCAATGACGACCTGGAAGCGCGGACACAGCAAAAGCTGTACAAGCGGCTGGTCGAATCCCGTTAAGAAAAGCCGTTCGGGCCAGGAGCCCGGACGGCTTTTTGTGCTTCCCAAAAGGATGGGAAGTGCCTTATAATGGAATTTAATCATTCATGAGGAGGAGTTTTCATATGACAGTTAAAAATCCGGTATCTGAGGCAGCAGGCAAGTAACCTCCGAAAACAGGATGTCCTGCGTTTCGGAGGATCCGAAAACAGGAGGAAATATTGAGTATGAATCAATTGCAGATGCATTCGCGCGCGGATCATAACATCCGGATTTTGTTTTGGGCCACGCTGTTTGGCAGTGTCAATTTTCTGGAACCGATCTTGACATTGTTTTATTTCGAACGGGGGCTGTCCGAAGCCGGTGTGTTGTGGATGACGCTGTGCTGGTGCATGGCTGTTTTAATTTTCGAAGTGCCGACCGGAGCGTTTGCCGACCGGTACGGCGCGAAAGCTTCGTTTCTCCTCGGCAGTTTTGTTGGTATGCTGAGCACCGCGGTGCTGTTTTTTGCGGACAGCCTGCTTCTGTTCTGTCTGGCCAACGTGCTGAGCGGTATGGCGGTGACGTTCTTCTCCGGCGCGGAAGAAGCGTTGATCTATGAATCGTTAAAAGAGGAACAGCGCGAAGGGGAAATGAGCGGCGTGATGGGCAAGATCCAGTCGGCGATCTATTTCCCGGCGATTGCGGCGACCTTGTTTGGAGCTTTCTGGGCGCGTGATCTGGCGGAAGATCAGTTCCGTCTGCTGATTCTGCTTGGGCTTGCTGCCCAGGCGGTGCGGTTGCTGCTGGTGCTGCGCATAGCCAATCCGCAGCAGGAAGACAGCTTCCGCGACAACCCGTTCCAACATGTCAAAAATGGCCTGTACGTGATCAAAAAGACGCCCGACCTGATCAAGCTGTTCCTGAACTTCACGGTGGTCTTCATCCCATCGGTCGCTGTGTTTGGCAAGTTTGAGCAGCCGTATCTGAACATGGCCGGACTGCCCGTGGAGTGGCTGGGCGTGCTGTATGCGGCCGGATCGGCGGTGGCGCTGCTGATTGCGCGCAGGCTGGACTGGCTGACCGAGCGCTTCTCCCGCGTCACGTTGATGCAGGTGACGGGGATCGCCACGTTCCTGATGGTGCTGACCGCGACGTTTGTGCAGAACTCTCTGGCGGCGGCTTTGACGGTGTACTTCGTGCTCCGCATTTCGCGCACGATCCGCTATCCGTTGTTCTCGCATCTGGCGAACGGTTATATCCCGTCCGGCAGCCGGGCGACAACTTTGTCGCTCTTGTCGATCGCCGACTCTTTGTTCGACCTGCTGATCATCGGCGGCGTCGCGCTGATCACCACGCTGGGCGTGGGAGCGGCATCGTACTCGTCGATGACGGTGATCTTTGGGGTCTGTGCCCTGATCATCCTGCTTGGCAATCTGGCGCCGGTGCGCGTGGCTAAAGAAGAGACCAGGCTGCAATAAGCAAAAGCCCTGTTCCGCTGTGGAACAGGGCTTTTTGTTACAACTCCAGCTCGGCGGCGCTTTTGCCTGCGACGTAGCCGGTGGAGAAGGCGACGGTGATGTTAAAGCCGCCGGTGTAGCCGTGCAGGTCGAGCACTTCGCCACAGAAAAACAGGCCGGGCATCAGCTTGGACTGCATGGTGCTTGGCGTGACTTCTTTCAAATGCACGCCGCCGCCGGTGATAAACGCTTCTTCGATCGACAAGGTGCCGGTCGCCGCAATCGGCAGCGCCTTGAGCAGCCCGGCTAACTCGGTGAGCGGCTTTTTCGGCAGGTTGGCGAACGTGGTGTCTTCCTGCAGCCCGGCCTTGCTGAGGTAAAGCGGGATCATCCGCTCCGGGATGTAGCCTTTGATCACATTTTTGAACGCTTTCTTCGGCTCGTTTTCGGCGAGTTTGTACAGCTCATTCTGCACTTCGTCCAGCCGTTTGTCCGGCAGGAGGTCGAGCAGCATCTGCACGGTGTTGCCGCCTTTTTTCAACTCTTTGACGACAAATTGGGAACAGCGCAGCACAGCCGGGCCGGAGATGCCGAAATGGGTGAAGATCATGTCGCCTTCGTGCTCGATCACTTTCTTGCCTTTGGCGTTCAGCACGGTGAGCACGATCTGGCGCAAGGACAAGCCCTGCAGGTCGCGAATCCACAGTTCTTTCGACTTGATCGGGACTTCGGTCGGGTAGAGCTCGGTGATCGTGTGGCCCGCCTCGCGCGCCCATGCGTAGCCGTCGCCGGTCGATCCGGTCTTGGGCACCGACATCCCGCCGACGGCGATGATCACCGACTTGCTGTCGAAGCTACCGCCGCCGCGCAGTTGGACGCCGGCGACGTGACCGTCTTCATAGCGGACATGGGCGACCGGCGTGGTGGTTTTGATCGTGATGTCTAGTTCGTCCATCTTGCGGAGCAAAGCGTCGAGCACCGACTTGGCCTTGTCCGATACGGGAAACATGCGCCCGCGGTCTTCTTCTTTGAGTTTGATGCCGAGATTTTCGAAAAAGGAGATGATGTCACGATTGTCAAACACAGAAAACGGCCCGTGCATAAAGCGGCCGTTGCCTGGGATGTGCTTGATCAGCTCATCGGTGTCTTTGTTGTTCGTCACGTTGCAGCGGCCGCCGCCGGAGATGAGCAGCTTGCGGCCAAGCTTGTCCCCTTTTTCGAGGAGCAGCACTTTGGCTCCGTGCAAGCCTGCGGAGATCGCCGCCATCAGGCCGGACGGTCCGCCGCCGATGACGATGCAGTCGTACTTCATAGGAGTTCCCTCCAGGGGTGTTTTATGATATGAAAAAGCCACTGTCCGCAAACAGTGGCATTTCAATTTAACGATTACTCAGCGTCAGCCATCTTTTCGTAAGCTGCTACAACGCGGTTCCACTCTTGCTCATCTTCGATGTCGATGAGGTATTCTTCGCCCTCTTCGTCTTCTTCGATACGCATGATGAAGCCATCGTCTTCAGTGCCGTCAGCAGCTACGAGGATTGCGTAGTGCTGCTCTTCCACTTGCATAGTCTCAACGATGATAAACTCACGCTCGTTGCCCTCGTCATCGGTCAGGATAACGACTTCTTCATGCTCGTGGTCGTGGTTGCAGTTCTCGTCATGTACATGGTTGTTGTCGGACATGAGGTGATCCCTCTCTTCCTTAGGTAAAAGTCTTGGATAATAATAGCATGCTCGTTTTTCGCCGTCAAATACAGGAAGATTCAGGTGCTATTCGGCCGGCGTTTCCGAGATCGTCGATGCTATTTTGTCCGTGACTGCCCGCAGCAACTCGTCCACTTTTTGCATCGCTGCTTTGTAAGCTTGGACTTCCGGGTAAGCGTCAAGCTCGGCCTGCATCCGCTTCATGTCCTGACGCAGCCCGTCAAGGTGCGGGCCTTGCGAGTATTCGGCGAGGCGGTCGTAGTTTTCCTGCAGTTCTTTGAACTTGGAGACCTTGGCTCCCAGCTCAGGGTTGGCCAGCATCGCTTCTTCACATTTTTTATAATGATCGACCTCCGGCGTGCGCAGAATCATCTCACCGAGTTCAAACGCCTGTGCCCAGATTTCATTGCGGTCGAGTGTGCTCATAAGTAAATACCCTCCTGACTGAAAGAATCCACACCCCAACCTGGGATGTGGATACGATGAATTAGTGCTTGTATTGATGGTTCGCGTTCAAATGTTTGAACTTCTCGTCGCGTTTATTGTCGTAAAGTTCAGTAAGGATACCAACTGCGATTCCGGCAACAACGGAGAGGCCCAAGAGTGCATAGGATTGCGAAATGATCCCGACGACGACCAGCACGAAGCAGACCGCGTAGAAAAAGTAACGATTAAGCATCGACATGGGACGAGTCCTCCTTTTCTTCCTCTCCCCATTATAGACGAAACCCCACATCGGTCGCAATGTGGGGCGGAGGTTTTAATCGGTGTTGTTCACAAATCCCCAGGATTCCACATGCCCGTGCGGCCATTTGGTTTCGGCGATGTGTGCGAGCGGGGAGGAGCTTTCCTCAGGCGAGCCCGGCATGTAGATGCCTTCGAGCACGTATTTGGCCGTCTCCAGGCAACGGCGCGCGTTTGGCATCGCGTCAGGAAGGCTCGGGTCGCTCAAGTAGAACAAGGCGGAGTTGATCAGTCCGCGCGTCGACTGCTCGACGTTGCCGACTTTGTTTTGATAGTTGTGTGGAAAATTGTCCATGTGTACCCTCCTTTGCTGTCGCTGCTAGTTTCTGCTCGTTCGTTCAAGAGATATTCACTTGACGTTCAGGGACGGTACTTTTATTCTAAAAGGGGTATATGTATAGCGCTTTCTTGTAAAGGGTATATGAAAGACTGGAAAGGGGGCGACGCGCGATGATCGGAACGATCGCTGCCGTAGCCGCAGTTTTCGGCTTGCTCTTCATGTGTGCTTCGATTACGAAGGAAAACACCGAGAAGGCAGTTCGAAAGCAATACGAATCCTGGGAAAATTAATCCCAACCTCTGACAGCAGGGCCGTGCAAGCAGCCCTGCTGTTTTTCCCAAAAAGGAGTGACAGCTTTGGAACACCACAAGTTTCGGTTTTTAAAAGGCCGTGAATATGCGTTTTTCCACGAGGACGTTCACCTGCTCTTGATCGATTTTGAACGCGACGAGAAAAAGGAAATCTACCGCATCGACGATCAGGAAGCGGATGGCACATACATATTGGAGTACCCGGGCGAATTGTACATCGAGCAGATCAAAGAGATTATCACGGCGATCTTCTTTGTGCAGGTCAACGAGGAGCACCGCGAAGGCCGCTATGCGATGGGGGCGTATTTTACCTGCCAGCGCAAGGAGTACGCCTTGTTCTATGACCGCGAGAATCTGGAGAACACCGAGCTGATCTTCTTCCGCGCGGCTGCGACCGGCACCGGCGACTATGAGCTGTCGAACATCACCGACGAGGACGAGTACCGCGAAGTGGTGGAGCACATTCAGGAGCGCTACGGCCACATGTTTGCCTAAAATGAAAAAAGGCATGTCGCAGCGACATGCCTTTTTCTTGTTGCTTGTTCGGTTTGCTTATTTCGGGAGGTTGCCGAGCAGGAACTCAGCCAGCTCCTCGGTCTCTTCCTCGTCGTTCAGGCCAAACTGCGCGGCGAGGATGTGCAGCTTGTCTTCTTCGAGGTCCTCTTTGTCGAGGATGGCGCTGCGGCCGGACTGGATGTTGGTGACAAGGCTTTTGCCGTAAAAATGGTTGGTCTGGGTGATTGCCAGATCCCAGCGGTGGTTGCCGACGAAGCCGACGAAACGGGTAACCGTATCTTCCTGGTCGTCATACATGTTGATATACATAGAAGGAGCACCTCTTTTGTTCGATGATGGTTATGTACTCATCCTATAGTACGATTTTCAATGTGCTTCTACAAGTCCTGCGCGGCAGGGTTTATAATGAGAACAAACAGAACTGACACAGGGAAGGGGAATCCGGGGATGGGGACGTTCCGCTTACAGCTGTTTCCTTTGCATACGGTGCTGTATCCGCATGGACTGCTGCCCTTGCACATTTTTGAACCGCGTTACCGCACGATGATCGAGATGTGCGTCGAGCATGATGTGCCGTTTGGCATCGTGCAGATCGTGGCCGGCGTCGAGTCGGGCGGCAAGGCCAAGACGGCCGAGGTGGGCACGGTGGCCCGCATTCAGAGCCTGACGCGCCTGGAGGACGGGCGCATGCTGATCACAACAAGGGGGGAAGGGCGTTTTAAGATCTTGTCTTCCGCTTATGACGGGGAGTGCCTGACCGCCGAGGTGGAGCCGCTGGATGACCAGCCGACACCGGAGCTGGTGCTGGCGTCTGCCACCGAGGAGAGCGCCGATCTGCCGGCGCTGTTTGACCGCTATCACCGGCTGTTGACCGCGTCGCTGAACGCCGTGTACGACAAGATCGACCTGCCGGGTGACCCGGAGCTGCTGTCGTGGATGATCCCGGCGTTTTTGCATGTTCCGACCGAGCTGAAGCAGGCCGTGCTGATCAACACCTCTTTGACGGAGCGCTTGGAGCTGGTGCGCGAACTGCTCGCCGAGGAGACGGAGAAGCTCGAAGATATGATCCGGGAAGCGCGCGGAGAGTAGTTATGCTATAATAGTTTTCGATCTGAAAGGAAACGATAGAACACAGGAGGGAAACGTGCAGATGGAAGCTACCAAAGCGCAGCTCCTCAAGCTGATTGAGTCGATGGATGAATACATCGGGCAAGCGAAAGCAGGCATGAAGAAGAATTACGAGCAAATCGAAGGCATGCGCGCGGAACTGACCGAGCGCGGCTTCGGCGAAGCGCTGGACGAAGTGGAAGGCGTGGTCGAGATCACCGGGCACCACGGACAGGCGCTGGGCCGTTTGACGATGGCCGGCATGGTGCGCGGCGAGCTCCAGAAGATCCTCGACGGGCTGGAATAGACAAAATACCGTCAAACACTGTTTGGAAACTCTAATTTACAACCTATCTCTTCTTTGTTACCATAGAATACGACTATGAATGGCTGGAAAGGTGAGGGTCGATCATGAAAAAAGCTCTGTTGATCACCGATATTCAATCTGATTTTCTCGGCAACATGGATTACATATATCCGCTCTGTCAAGAATACCTCGACAAATCCGGCGATCAGTATGACCTGGTCATTCTGACGCACTGGAAGCACGAGGAGAACCACAATGAGCACACCCTGCTGCTCAAGCATCCGAAAGCAAACGTTGTCGAGAAGCGCGGTTATTCCGCGTACAACGACGAAATGAAGAAGCTGCTCGAAGACAACAAGATCGACACCGTGCATCTGGCTGGCATCGACTCCGACATGACCGTTCTGGCGACCATGTACAACCTGCTCGACGCAGGCTACAAAGTACAGGTGCTTGAACGTCTGCTGGCATCCTTCTCCACCCGCGGCTGGGAATCGACCACGATCATGCGCTTCGTGCTGGGCGATGAGAACGTGCTGACCCTCGGCGGCGGCCGCGTTTGGGTCTAATTTTCAACTGTGTGCGAACCTGCCCGCCTTTAGCCGGGCAGGTTTTTTCTGTCAGGGTTAGCCCCCTCGCCTCGCGGTAACACTAAGGTCAAATTCGAAGCGAGGTGAGGAACTTGTCTTGGGTCTATTGGGCAGGATTGTACGACAGCAAGTTCGAGGCCTATTGTGCCGTGATGTGGGTAGAGGGCGACAAGCGGATCTATGGGCAGCAGCCTCCGCAAGAAGTGGAATTATACCGTACGAATCGCGGCAAATTTGGTGTTCGTTTCAAATAGTCTGTTTAAAGCAGACAGGGTCAGGCAAAACTGAATCTGTAACTCAAAGCCCGCTTGTGTCACTTGAGTCGCACAAGGGGCTTTTGTGTGAGAGGAGACCGTTTGATGAGTGACAAGCCGAAAGTAATCTTGGACATTCGCGGCGAAGAGGAATACATAACCGGACACATTCCGGGCTCGAAAAACATCGGCTTGCAGGAACTGTCCTTTGCCTTGGGCGATGTGGAGCCGGAAGATAAAATTTTGCTGGTCTGCCGCACCGGGAAACGCGCCGGGCAGGTAAAGCTGTTATTGGAAGACGAAGGCTTTCATAATGTAGAAGTACTGGCGGGCGGCATGGAAGCGTACAAGGGCGAGATTGCAAAAGAGGAGTAAGCAAAAGAGTCAGTTACTTCTTATTTTTGACCAAATTTGACCTTTCTTGACCTTCTGACCGTCTTTGACCTTTGGCAATAAATCAGTATACTTAGAAGTAAGGCAAATAACAAAAACGCACGTTGTAAAAGGAGGATTTTCAGATGAATCTCGTCCCATATGTAATCGAACAAACTTCGCGCGGTGAGCGCTCTTACGATATTTACTCCCGCCTGCTCAAAGACCGCATCATCTTCCTCGGCACCGAAGTGAATGATGATGTGGCCAACTCGATCGTGGCACAGCTGCTGTTCCTGGCTGCCGATGATCCGGATAAGGACATCCACCTGTACATCAACTCGCCGGGCGGCTCGATCTCCGCAGGTTTTGCGATCTATGACACCATGCAGTACATCAAGCCGGACGTTTCGACGATCTGCATCGGGATGGCGGCGTCGATGGGCGCGTTCCTGCTCGCAGCAGGCGCAAAAGGCAAGCGCATCGCGCTGCCGAACGCCGAAGTGATGATCCACCAGCCGCTGGGCGGCGCGCGCGGCCAGGCGACCGACATCGAGATCGCGGCGAAGCGCATTTTGCACACGAAAGAAAAGATCAACCACATCCTCTCCGAACGCACTGGCCAGCCGATCGAGAAGGTCGCGGCAGACTCCGACCGCGACAGATGGTTTGATGCTCCGGAAGCGCTGGAGTATGGCTTGATCGACAAGGTAATCGAGAACATCAACGAAGTGAAATAGTCGAAATGACAAGCGGCAGGGGACCCTTCTCCTGCCGTTTTTGAGTTTGAGAGCGAGGGTACATTGATGACCGAGTTGGGGAAATGGATCGCAGAGCAGATCAGAAAAAGCGGCCCGGTGCCGTTTGCGCAGTTTATGGAGTGGGCGCTGTACCACCCGGAGCTGGGCTATTACACCGGCGAGCGCCGCAAGTTCGGCAAGGAAGGCGACTTTTATACCAGCCCGGGCGTCAACCCGGTGTTTGCCGAAGTGCTGGCCGATCAGTTGGCGGAGAAAGCGGGGTTGCTTGGGGACGAGCCTTTTGTGCTGCTTGAGTTCGGCGCGGGAGAAGGGATGCTGGCGCGGGATATTTTGAACCGCTGGCAGGCGGAGCATCCGGCGTTGTATGCGCGTGCCGAGTACCGCATCGTCGAGATCTCGCCGACACTTCGCGCCCGGCAGGCTGAACTGACGCAGGAGCATCAGGGCAAAGTGGTCTGGCAGACGCGAGAGGAAGTTACGGCTGGCGGAGCTTTTGCGGGGGCCGTGCTGACCAATGAGTTTGTCGATGCCTTCCCGGTGCATCGCGTGGTGAAACAGGCGGACGGCATGGCCGAGCTCTATGTGGATTGGGATGGGGAGCATTTTGTCACCAAAACTGGCGAGCTCTCGACTCAAGTGATCGGTGAATATGTGGATGCTTACGCGACCGCGATGATTCGCGGGCAGGTGACCGAGGCGGGGCTGGCAGGGCTTGATTGGTATCGGGAGGCGGTCGGGCTGCTTCGAGCCGGGTGGATCGTGACGGTGGATTACGGCTTTGATGCGGAGATGCTGCATCACAAGAGCCGGATGGACGGCACGCTGCGCGGGTTTTATCAGCACACGCTGGTCGACGACCCGTTTGCGCACATTGGCGAGATGGACTTGACGGCCGATGTGAATTTTACAGCCTTGCAGCAGATCGGCGAGCAGAGCGGCCTGGAGACGGAATTTTACGGATCGCAGGCGAAATATTTGCTGCAAAGCGGGATCTTGCAGCGCTTAAAAGACGTGCACAGCGCCGACCTGATCAACGACCCGGACATGAAGCGCAACCGGGCGATCAAGCAGCTGATCATGCCGGGCGGGATCGGCGATCATTTTAAAGTGCTGGTGCAATCGCGGGATATCTCTGTGCTATAATGGACGGGTATGGCAGTAAAGGAGTGACAAGCCCGTGTTTTTGAAACGATTGTCCATCGCGCTGTTTGTCTTCTGCGTGCTGTTCTTGGCCTTGGGCCTTTGGTTTATGAGAAGCGGCAACATGGTCGGCTGACCATGTTGCAAAAAAGCCACGGATTTCCTTTTGACAGGAGCCGTGGCTTTTTTTATTATGATTGGGCTACATACAACAGGCCGGTGGTGCCGGCGCCGACATGGGCGCCAACGACGCCGCAGATCTCGATGATCGCCGTGTTTGTCACCCCTTGCTCGTGCAAAAGAGTCTGGAGTTCCAATGCCTGCTCCGGCGCCGCGACGTGGCCGATGCCAAAGATCAGCTCGGGATCGGGCTGATGCTCCTGCACATAGCGCAGGACCGTCGCCAGTGCATTTTTCTTGCCGCGCACCTTGTCGTACTGCTGCACGACCCCTTCCCGGTCGAGCATCAGGATCGGCTTGATGGCGAGCAGCGAACCGAACAGGAAGGCGAGGTTGTTGATGCGCCCCGACTTGCGCAGGTTGTCGAGCTGGGCGACAGAGAATACCAATTGAGAGCGCTTTCTTAGATCTTGCAGGCGTGCCGTAATCTCCTGTGCATTCTTGCCCTCGCGCGCCAGCTTGGCTGCTTCCAAAGCCAAGACGCCTTGGCCAAACGAAACGTTCAGCGTGTCAAAGATCGTCACGCGCTCCGGGTTGGTCACCATGTCGCGCCCGATTCTGGCCGACTGAACGGTGCCGGAAAGCGTCGAGGCGAGGCCGACGTAATACACGTCGTCGCCGGCATCGAGAATCTTCTGGAACCGGTCGCGCATCAGAGCAGGACTCGGCTGCGACGTGGTCGGCAGCGTTTTCGAAGCGGCCATCTTTTCGTAAAATTCTGCTTTGCTGATCTCAATTCCGTCAGCATATGTTGTTCCTTCGAAGATCACATTAAGCGGGACAATGTCGATCCCGTATTCTGCGACCATCGAAGAAGTGAGATCTGAAGTGCTGTCCGTTACGATTCGGAGCATAATCATCCGCCTTCCATTCCACAGATTTTGTTATTATAACATAGAACTAGTTATTAGGACTAGGTCTTGAGCTTTCTGCCAATTGTGACATACTTTTTCAGAAATTAGACGAATATAGTGTGGAATATTGGCAAGTTGTTGTGTAAAATAGGGTAGAAACTAACGTAACAGTCTGCTGGGGAGGTACTTATAGATGTCTATCAAACTTGCAATTAACGGTTTTGGCCGTATCGGCCGCATGGTGTTCCGTGCAGCTGCTCTTGACCCGCAAATCGAGATCGTGGCGATTAATGCAACTCACGAAGTGAAAGCGCTTGCGCATCTTTTGAAATATGATTCCGTACAGGGCAAATTTAATGCAGAGATCGAGACGACCGCTGACAGCATCATCGTGAACGGCCGTGAGACGAAGATCGTCGGCGACCGCAACCCGTTAAATCTGCCGTGGAAGGAACTCGGCGTTGACATCGTAATCGAAGCGACCGGCAAATTCCGTTCCAAGGAAACGGCCGGCCAGCACATCACCGCAGGCGCGAAGAAAGTCATCATCACGGCACCGGGCAAAGATGAAGACGTGACGATCGTCATGGGCGTCAACGATGAAGTCTACAACCATGAGCTGCACGATGTCATCTCCAACGCATCCTGCACCACCAACTGCCTCGCGCCGGTGGCAAAAGTGCTGCATGACAAGTTTACGATCCTCAACGGCCTGATGACGACCGTTCACTCTTTCACCAACGACCAGAACAACCTCGACAACCCGCACAAAGACCTGCGCCGCGCCCGCGCTTGCGGCCAGTCGATCATCCCGACCACGACCGGCGCTGCGAAAGCGGTTGGCCTTGTGCTGCCGGAGTTGAAAGGCAAGCTGAACGGCTTTTCGATGCGCGTCCCGACCCCGAACGTCTCGGTCGTGGATCTCGTGGCGAACGTGGCGCAAGATGTGACGGTGGAATCGGTTAACGCTGCGCTGAAAGAAGCGGCAGACGGCCCGCTCAAAGGCATCCTCGGCTACACCGAAGAGCCGCTGGTGTCGATCGACTTTGTCGGCGACTCGCGCTCCTCGATCGTCGATGGTCTGTCCACGATGGTCGTGGGCGAAAAGACGGTCAAAGTCATCGCCTGGTACGACAATGAGTGGGGCTACTCCGAGCGCGTGGTGGACCTCGCCCGTCTCGTCGGCAAGAAACTGACCGAAAAAGTGTCCTGCTAACAGCATATGCACGTAAAATTGCCAATAAGAGTCGCCACAGGGCGGCTCTTTTTGTATAATGGGGAACGATACATCAGGGAAGCATAGTAAGCACTATGGGCTGGCAGTGCCCCGAGAGGTGGGGTGTTACGATGAAACAAGAGATTTATCTGGACAACAGCGCGACCACCAAGCCGTATCCGGAAGTGATCGCAAGCATGGTCGCGATGATGGAAGCCAACTACGGGAATCCGTCCTCCTTACATAAAAAAGGCCTGGTCGCCGAGAAGGAAGTCGACAAGGCGAGAGAGCGCGTCGCCAAAGCGCTGGCGGTGAAGAAAACTGAGATCGTGTTTACGTCGAGCGGCACAGAGGCGAACCATCTGGCGCTGTTTGGCGCCGCCGAGCAATACATCTCGCGCGGCAAACACATCATCACGACCGGCATCGAGCATGCCTGCGTCTATGATGCAGCCAAAGCATTGGAAGCGCGCGGCTGGCAGGTGACGTTTGTCGGCGCAGGCGCAGACGGCCTCGTTTCTGTCGATAGCGTGAAAGCGGCGTGGCGCGAAGACACGGTGCTGGTGTCGGTGATGTATGTGAACAACGAGACGGGCGCTCTGCAGCCGATCCGCGAAATCGGCGCTTTTTTGAAGGACAAGCCCAAGACGTTGTTCCATGTCGATGCGGTGCAGGCGCTGGGGAAAGTGCCGATTAAGATCAAGGAAACGGGGATCGACCTGCTTGCCGTCTCCGCACACAAGATTCACGGACCCAAAGGGGTTGGCGCGCTCTATGTGCGCGACGGGGTGAAACTGACGCCGATGTTTTACGGCGGCGGTCAGGAGAAAGGCCTGCGTTCCGGCACAGAAAACGTGCCGGGCATCGTCGGATTTGGCGTGGCGGTGGAACGGACGATGAAGGAGATGCCGCAGGCGGCTGGCCAGATGCGCGAACTGCGCGATTATCTGGCCGGAGAGATCACGGCGAGAATCCCCGATGTGCGGATCAATACGCCAAATGATGCTGCGCCGCACGTGCTGAACGTTTCTTTTGAAGGGGTGCGCGGCGAAGTGCTGGTGCACACGCTGGAGACGCACGGCTTGTTTGTATCGACCGGTTCGGCTTGCTCGTCGAAGGAAAAGATCTATTCCCGCGTCCTGAAAGTGATGGGGCTGCCGGAGAAGCAATTGGAAGGCGCGATCAGGATCTCGCTGGATGCGGCGAATACCCGCGAAGAGGCAGATCAGTTATTGGCAGCTTTGAAATCAAGTGTTGAAGATTTGCGACTGTTTTCACGGAGGTAGGACAGATGTATACAACGTTTATCGTTCGCATGGGCGGCGAGATCGCCATCAAAGGCAAGAACCGCCCGCAATTTGAGAAAGCATTGCTGGAAAACATGCGCCTGTCGGTCAAAGGCATGGGCGTTAAGATCACCCGCATGGGCGGCCGCATCGAAGTGAATGTCGGCGAGGGCGACCCGCAGGAAGTGGCGGAGCAGTTGACACAAGTGATGGGCGTCTCTTCGATTTCGCCGGTGGCGGAAGCGGACCTCGACCTCGACAACATCAAGGAAACCGCCTTGCGCGTGGTGCAGGATGCGCTGGAGAAGCGCCAGACGCCGGTCACCTTTAAGGTGGAGGCGCGCCGCGCCAACAAGCTGTTCCCGCTGGAATCGCCGCAGATCATGCAGGAAGTGGGCCGCTATGTTTTGTCCAAGATCGGCGAAGGCCGCTTGAAAGTTGATGTGCGCAAGCCGGAGCTGACCCTGACGGTGGAAGTGCGCGAGACGAAAACGTATGTCATGTGCGACGTCCTCGACGGTCCGGGCGGCTTGCCGGTCGGGACGTCGGGACGCGTCATGCTGCTGCTCTCCGGCGGCATCGATTCGCCGGTCGCCGGATGGCTGGCGATGAAGCGCGGGGCGACGGTGGAAGCGATTCATTTCCACTCCTTCCCGTTCACTTCGGAGCGCTCGCAGGAGAAGGTCAATGACCTGGCGAAGATCCTCGCCAAACACGGCGCGCGCGTGCGCTTGCACAACGTGCATTTTACGGAGATTCAAAAGGCGATCCGCCAGCAGGTGCCGGAGGAATATTCGATCACGATCATGCGCCGCTTCATGATGCGCATCGCGGAGAAGCTGGCCTATCAGCGCAAAGCGTTGGCGCTGGTGACGGGCGAATCGCTCGGTCAGGTGGCGAGCCAGACCCTGGAGAGCATGTACACGATCAACAACGTGACGAACATGCCGATCCTGCGTCCTTTGGTAGCGATGGACAAGCGCGACATCATGGACATCGCCAAGAAGATCGGAACGTACGAGACTTCGATTTTGCCGTATGAAGACTGCTGCACGATCTTCACGCCGAAAAATCCGAAGACGCGCCCAAAATTGCACGAAGCGGAGCGGGCGGAAGAGAAGCTCGACATCGAGGCGCTGATCGCCGAAGCGCTGGAGAAGACCGAGTCGATTTTGTTCACCCGCGCGGAAAGCATGTAAGCCGAGCCGGGCGAACTCCCACATAGTACCGCGAATTGGCGGACACACTACTCCCAGAACTTAATTTTCTTGGAGGAGTGTGAGACGATGGCTGTAAAAGTGATGCGTACGCTGCGGATCGTCTCCACGATCGCAGGGGTCGTGGCGGGCGTGATGGAGCTTCGAAACATGTATTTCCGCCGCAAGCGGATGTGGCATGTGCTGCGTCTATTGATTCGTCAGGTCGGGTAGTCGATACCACCTCTTTCTATAAATTGGAAAGAGGTGGTTTTTGCGTTGCCCACATGATGAGGTTAAATTTCGTTGAATTGGCATATACATAGAGAACCTCAACTTTTCAGACAATTCAACCGGCGAAGGAGGGCCCTTCGATGAAAAAAGTACGTCAGGATGCATGGTCCCAGGCAGACGACAGCTTGCTCGCGGAGATCATTTTGCGCCATGTGCGCACCGGCAGCACCCAGCTGGCCGCGTTTCAGGAGGCGAGCAAGTCGCTTGGCCGAACGGCTGCCGCGACCGGCTACCGGTGGAATGCGATCGTGCGCAAAGAGTATGCGGCGCAGATTGAGATCGCCAAAGCGCAGTGGCGAGATGAGAAAGGTCAGGTCAAGGCGGACGGCATGGTGCCTAGCGTGCTCTCTGTCTTTGTTCCGGAGGAGACGGCGGCTGCTCCGGCGCTCGACTGGCCGGACGTGCTGAAGTTTTTGAAAGGGCAAAAAGGGGAAATCGGGCAGTTGCAGACCCGGCTCGCGCAACTGGAGCGGGAGTTGGCGGTGAAAACGGCAGAAACTGTGCGGCTGGCCGAAGAGAACCGGTCGCTTGGCTCGGAGCTGAACCGCGTCGGGCAGGAGCTGTCGATCGTCAAGGACGACTACTCCGCGCTGGTCGGGATCATGGAGCGGGCCCGCAAGATGGCACTGGTCGGCGAGCAGTTGATCGAGGAGAACCCGGTGGCTTTTGTGATGGAGGAAAACGGCAATCTGGAGCGGATGAAATAGCGGGAAACAAGAAAGTGCGCTGACCTAGGTCAGCGCACTTTTGTTTAGTGTTTCGTCGAGTCGTCCTCATCGACAAACTCGATCGCTTCTAATTGTTCGCGGAAGTTCTTGCGGAACACATTGAGGTACTCTTCGCGCAGGGCTTGTTGTTCCTTCGCTTCTTCCGGCGTCAGCGTGCCTGCCTTTTTCTTGCGGGCGAGCACATTGATGCGTTCGATTTTATCAGGGGTCAGCATGTTGCTGCCTCCTTTCTATCTGGGCAAAATAACTCCCCGTTAGTGTACAAGAAAAAGAACTGGGCGTCAAAAATTGCACGCCCAGCCGAACGGTGTTACGCTTCCGGCTGCCACACGTACGGGTTCTCCCCGCGGTCGCGCACCGGGTCGTATTTGACAGGTTTGAAGCCGAGCTTCAGGAAAAAGTCCTGTGCGCCAAGCCGGACGTTTGTCTTGACCGGCAGTCCTTGCTCTTTGGCGAACTGGACGAGCAGTGCGCCGTAGCCTTTGCCTTTGTAGCCGGGCAGAACTTCCAGCTTCATCAGCTCATGGTACGAGGTAGGCGGATCGAAGTAACGGTCATATTTGTCGAGAATGCGGTATAAGCTCATGCGGGCGACGAGTTTGCCTTCTTCGTAGATCCCGTAAAAGGGCGAGACAGTCTGATCTTCGACCAGGTCTGCTTTTAAATCCTCCATCATCGACAGCTCTTCCAAGCCGTTTTCACGGAATTTGCGGAACTCCTCGAGGGTCTTGTAGTTGATCTGCAGCTTTTGCACTTGCGGCGACATGGCTGTCCCTCCCTTCAGCGTGTGTTCTTCCCTTTATTATATCGGAAAAGAAGAAACATTTGCCACAAATTGTTCGTCAAATTAAAGGAAGGGACGGCGGTCAGGCAACGCGAAGTGTCAGGAAGGCGCTGATGATTTCGCGGAGATGGCCGCTCGGGTTGTCCTGCAGCGGGAAGTGCTCGGCCGGCAGATTGGCGGGCGGAACATGTCCGGCTGTGGTCAGCACCAGTGTCGGGATCTGCGCAGGCACGTCCGGGGTGTGCTCCGGCGGGTTGAGCAGCAGGATTCCGGCGATGCGGCCGGGCAGACCGGCTGCCACTTCCAGCGCCGGGATGCAGTCCGCTTCCGACGCGGCGAGGATCACGCGCTCCCAGACCAGAGCATCGAGGACTTCCATCGCTTCGGCAGACGAGTCGATCGTCAGCACGGCGGCCGCGTAGACGGGAGTCGGGTCGGCGGAGATCTCTTCGAGCAGGGTGGAGCAGGCGTTTTTTTGCAGGATGAGCACGTGTTTGTACATGAATAAATTCCTCCGTTCCTAGCAAGTGGTTTACGAGATTGATATGCTCGCCGGGAACGGTTTATGCAGAAGGGGATTGAAAAATGAACGTGGTTTTGATCGATTTGGATGAGACGCTGTCCGATCACCGGCATTCGTCACGCGCGGGCATCGGCACGCTGTGGCACGAGCATCCGGCTTTGCAGCAAAAGACGGTCGAGGAGCTGGAGCATGAGTTTTGGATCATGCTCGACAGCATGCACAGCGAAGTGCTGAAAGGCAACCTGACGCTGGAGCAGGCGCGGGTGGAACGCTTTCGCCGGCTGTTTGCCGGATGCGGGCAGGAGATGGCGGCGGTGGAGATCGACGCGCTGACCGAGCGCTATCAGGACGCCTATCGCCGTTCGCGGCGCGCGGTGCCGGGCGCGCATGAATTATTAAGGTGGCTTCGCGAGCAAGGGGCGAAGATCGCGGTGATCACCAATGGATTTACGACGGTGCAGCAGCAAAAATTGCGGGAGTGTGCGATCGAAGAGCTGATCGATCATCTGGTCACATCGGAGGCGGCCGGGGCGCAGAAGCCGGATGAGGCCGCATTTGCAGAAGCGCTGCGCTTGACGGGCGGCCTTGCAGAACACGCCGTGATGATCGGCGATTCCTGGCACGCCGACGTGAACGGCGCGGCACAGCTTGGGATCAAAGCGTTCTGGCTGAATCGGCGCGGGGAATCCTGCCCCGACCCATCGCTGGCGGTGGAGATCAGCGACTTGTCGGAACTGCCCGCTCTATTGTCGGCCCATTGGAACACCCTCAAAAACAGCCGCGCCTGACGAAATCTTAGGGAGAGCATTGTTCAACGCCAAGGTAACATTTCTGTTACAATCTAGCGTTTTGCGTCTATCTTCTGACTGGAAGGTATAAACTAGTAGAAATGTTACCCGCATAATCCACGGTTTTGATACGTATTACGTATATGATGACCCGCGAAGATTGTCCGATTGTCTGAGTCGCGGGGAATACGACGGGGGGATTGGCATGAACGAGCGAATCTTGGCAGGCCGGTACCGGCTGCAGGAAGCGATCGGCGGTGCATCCGATCTGTTTTTGGCACACGACGAGTCGCTGATGCGTCAAGTGGCGGTGAAACGCTTGCCGGGAAACGTGACGGATTCGAACCGTCAACATTGGGAACAGGAAATCGCCAAAGCGGCAGGGCTGCATCATCCGCATCTGCTGGGAGTATATGATGTGGTTGTCGAAGCGGACGGCATATATTTGATTACGGAAGACTTGGAAGGGGATACGCTGTCCCGCTGGCTGCGCGTGCAAGGCGCGGTTGGGGCGGAAACGGCGATCGACATCGCCCGGCAGCTGGCCGGTGCGGTCGTGCAGGCGGAGAAACACGGGATCTTGCAGATCTCGATCGACCCGGGCACGGTGCTGATCAACCAGGACGGCTTTTTGAAAGTGATCGGCTACGGACCTTTGTTGTCCGGGCGGGCGCAGACGGAGCGGGACTTGATCAAGACGATCGGCGTGCTGTTCTACGAGATGCTGACCGGCAAGCCGTTTTCGCATCTGGCGCCGGTGCCGCAGGTGGTGCAGGAGCTGCATCAGAGCCTGAGAGGGTCGGGCGTCGTGCACAGCTGGCTGCCCGAACGCATGGAGCGCATCGTGCTGCGGGCGCTTGGCTTTGTGTCGCAGGGCAGTTATGAAGGCATTCATGACCTGTACCGCGATGTGAAAGCGGTGCACCATGCGCTTGGCCAGCAGGCGGATCGTCCGGCCGAACCGGAACCGGAAGCGGGAGCGTCCTACATCGAGCGGATGAAAGACTCGATGCTCGAAGCTGCTCAGGAAGGCATCGAAAAGGTCGCCAAGCTGCGCCACATGGAATTTGCCAAAAAAGTGGCGGAAGAGAGCACGCCGAAGCGCTTCTCGCTGCTGCCGTATATCGGCGTGCTGGTGGTCGTGGTGCTGGTGATCGGCGGTTTGTGGTGGTCGCTCGGCGATGAGACGACCACAGCGTCGACCGACGCGCACCAGCAGGGGTCGAGACAGTTTGTGATGCCCGATCTGCTGGGCAAGACGGAGCAGGAAGCGGTGCAGGCGCTGGCCGACAACGGCTATCCGAAAGCGAAGATTCAATGGGTCTTCAGCGTGACCGATGACAGCGAGACCAAAGGCAAGATCTATCGCCAGTCGGTCGATCCGGGCGAGAGCGTGACCGGGCAGGAGAAAATGATCATCCTGACTGTCAACGGCACCGCTTCCACAGCGGGCAACTCAGCCGGAAATGCGGGCGATCCGTCCGGCGAGGAACCACGCGAGCCGGTGGCGGCCGGTGAAATTCCCGACCTGCGCGGCTTGAGCAAGCAGGAAGCGGAACAGTTGATGCTTAAACACGGGTACCACTATTCGTTTTACATCAACAAAGGCGATACCCCGTCCGGCACGGTTTACAGCCAGTCGCCGGCGGCAGGCACAAAAGCTGCGCAAGGCGCCGATGTGACGTTTTACGTATCGCAGTAAGCAAAGAAAAAGAAAGGCAGCCTGCATGTGCAGGCTGCCTTTTGTTATGTTAGAGAATTCGCGGCTTGAGAAGTTCGAGGACTTCGCCTTCTTCCGGGAAGCGGCCGAGTTCCTTTTTGGAGAAGATCAGCTCTCCGTTGAAGGTGACTTCAAAAACGCCGCCGCTCGCCGGGATCAGCGTGAATTCACCGATTTTCGTCGTAAAGTGTCCAAGCAGTTCGTCCGTCAACCTGACGGCTGTAGGCAAGTAGTTTCACATGTTGCAGTAGGCCAGTGTGATCACCGGTTTTTCCATGTGCAATTCCCCCTTTGATGGTTGTGTTGATGCTTACGATTTATTTTAGCATAGATGAGACTCTCTTTCGACAAACTGCGGATACTAGTGATAAAATTTAGAGAAAGAACGGAGGAATCGAATTGACGATGGAATCGCTTGACATGTTTGAACCGGTCAGCGGGCTGGAAGATCTGGTGCAGATCTTGGAGACCTTGTTTGCGGATGACCGGGTGAGTGTGCGTTTGGAAATGCAGATGGAGCGCGGAGAAGCGGTGACCGAGCTCGTGCTGGCACAGTTTAACGGCAGGCTTGACCTGTGCGATATCGTGATGTCGGAGCTGGAAGAAGAAGTGGCGCTGGAATTTTTGTTTCAGGAGATGAGCGGGCCGGAAGAGGCAGAGGAGCCAAGCGTCGTGACGATGCCGATCGACCCGCAGGATACGGAAGTTGACCTGCATGAGCAGAAAGTGACGCTGGAGAGCGGACTGTTTACGCTGACGCTGACTCGTCTGCCCAAAGACCTCGCATGAAACAGCTCGTCGTCACAGCTGCTGTGATCGAAAAGGACGGGCGTGTGCTGGTCGCCCAGCGCAAGCCCGACGCCCATATGGGGCTGAAGTGGGAGTTTCCGGGCGGCAAGTTGGAGTGGGGCGAAGATCCGCGGGCCGGGCTGGTGCGGGAGATCGCCGAAGAGCTTGGCATCGAGATCGCGGTCGAAGAAGTGCTGGAAGTGGTGTCTCATACGTATGAAGACCGCCACATCGTGCTGATCGGCTACCGCTGCCGCTACCTGCGGGGGAACTGCGCCGCCTGGATGTGTATGATGTCCGCTATGTGGAACCGCAGGAACTGAAGCTGCTGGACATGGCGCCGGCCGACTGGCCGATCGTGGACAAACTGCTCGGCAGCAGCTAGAGGAGCGGACGTTCCGGCGAGTAAAAGTCGCTGTGCGTGTATTTGCCGGCGAGTTCGGCGAGCGTGAGGTGGCGCAGGTCGTAGAAGATCTCGGGAAGATCGGAGCCGACGTAAAACAGGGGATTGGACGCATAGCGCAGGTCGTATTCGCCTGGGGCTCCGGCCGCTTCCACGAGGTGGACTTCGACGTGCCCGTCAAAGATGGCGAGCGCGGTGTTGGGGGCGACCAGGCAGCCGGGAATGCGGAAATGCCCGCCCGTTTCTTCGTTGGGCCAGCGGATCAGGATCAGAGATTGCATCGTGTGATACCTCCCTAGCAGGAATGGGGTGCGCTTGGTATAATGGGTGCCGCAGAGGGTGTTTTTGGTAGTTTGATTATAGGTTGAAACTATAGTGTGAGTCGAAAGGTTGAGGGGTGAAGGGGAGCGGAGAGGTGGTATTAGCTCTCGTAGGCGCTCTTTTTTGCCTGTCAGGGTCGTTTTTTCGTGAGAACGTGTGTTCGGAGGTGCGGGAACATGTCAGAGCTGGGAGAGCGCATTCGCCGGGCGCGCCAGAGCCGGAATATCACGGGCGCGCAGCTGGCCGGGTGCATCGGCGTGTCGGCCAACTATATCAGCGAACTGGAGCGCGGGGTGAAGAAAAACCCTTCGATGCAGGTGATCGCCGGGCTCGCGGAAGTGCTGGGCTGTCCGGTCGATTACTTTTTCGGGGTGGAAGAGAAGCGGTTGAGCGATTACATACCGGAAGATTTGAGCGGCTATGTGCGGGAGTCGATCGTGGCGAGGTACGGAGCGCAGGAGCGCGACCTGCATGAGCTGGGCGACGCTGAGATGATGGAGGCGCTCGTCGGGTATCTGCGGGAGATGAAGAACAGATCGGAAGGATGAGTGGCGTGAAGAAAGGATTGTTCTGGGGCGCTGCTCTGCTCGTGGAAGTCGTGCTGCTCGTCATCTTGTACATGCGGTACAAAGATGTGGAGTGGCGGATCTTCCTCGTGCAGGGCCAGCAGGCGTACCGCTATGCGGAGCTGCATCAAGAGTGGCTCGCCTATTCGGGCGGCATGGTGCTGATCGGCCTGGCGCTGCCGTTTACGGTGTATTTTTTGCTCGGCGCGCTGCGCAGGAAGAAAGGGTGAGCGGGAGATGAAGATCGGATATGACACGGTTGCCACGCCGCTTGGCGAGCTCTATGTGGCGGTCGACGAGACCGGCGTGCGCAAGGTGGCGATGACGGCTGAGGAGTGGGAAGCGTACGCTGCCGAGCTGGGCGGGGTGCCGCGGGATGCGGAGATGTGCAGCGAAGCGGTGCGGCAGCTCAAGGAGTATTTTCAAGGAGCGCGCCGCGAGTTTGACCTGCCCTTGTCGGTGCACGGCACGCCGTTTCGCAAGCAGGTCTGGGCGGCGTTGTGCGAGATTCCTTACGGGGAAGTGCGCAGCTATGGCCAGATCGCCGAGCGAATCGGCAAGCCGAAAGGGCCGCGTGCGATCGGCCAGGCCAACCGCAACAATCCGCTGCCGATCCTGATTCCCTGCCACCGCGTGATCGGCAAAAACGGCGACCTCGTCGGCTATGCCGGCCCGCGCACCGATCTGAAAAGCGTGCTGCTGGAACTGGAAGGCGTATTGCCTGCAAAATAAGGCTCGGGAGCTGACCCGGGCTTTTTTTGCTGCTATACCTTGTATAGTGAGGTAGTTCGTTATATGATGGTGATGTGGGGGTGGAAGTGGTGAATTTTGACAAAGAAGTGCTCAAAGGCTACATCGACATCATCTTGTTAAGCATGCTGGCCGACCGCCCGAAGTATGGGTTCGAGCTGGCCAAGCAGGCGCGCGAGACGAGCGGCGGCAGCTTTGAAATGAAAGAGGCGACGCTGTACATCGCCTTGAAGCGTTTGGAGAAACAGGGATATGCCACCTCGTTTTGGGAGGACTCGATCAGCGGCGGCGGACGGCGCAAATACTACCGCCTGACCGAGGAAGGCCTGGCGCGGGTGCGCGGCAAAAAGCAGGAATGGGAATACCTCAAGGGGATGATCGACCGATTTCTGAAGGAGGTGGAGCTGTGAGCAAGCAAGAGCGAGAGAATGAACAGAAACTGAGCCGCACGGCGCAGGAGCAAATCGCCCGGCAGGTGGAGCGGCTGTGCAGGCATCTTGACGAGCCGGAAGCGGTGGTCCGGGAATTTCGCGAGGAGATGACCGGCAATCTGACCCTGAGCGTGGAAGACCTGCTGGCAGCCGGGTTGCCGGAAGTGGAGGCGGTACGACAGGCGCTGGAGCGCTTCGGCGAACCGCAGCGGGTGACGGAGGAATTGGAGAGCTTGTACCGGATTCGCAAAAATTATGCGAACTGGCTGCTGAAGACGGCGCTGGTCTGCGGAGTGCTGGGGATGCTGGTGTTCGGGAGCTTTTTTGCCTGGAATAAGGGACTGCATCTCATTGCGGTGAAACAGGTGAACCACGAGTTGTTCGCAGATGTCGAGGCTGGCAAAGTCGGCACCGAGATCACGCCGGAGATCAAAGCGAAATTGCAGGCGGCGGTGGATGACAATCTGTCTCTGCGCAGCGCATCGGCGGTCATCCGCGATATGAAGCGCACCGTGCCCTTTACCTACCACTATCCCGCGAATTCGCCGCTTGATACGACCGGCGGAGTACAGCGGGTGGACGGACTCTTTTTCTATACCTTTTACACCGGCGCAATGATCCCGATCGGCGATCAGGGCCGAGGACTCGACGTGTCGCTGCAGCAATGGCTGTTCAGCAGCGGCTATTTCATGCTCGGCTATGTGTTTGTTTTTGCCTATTGGGTGCTGTTTGCGGCATGGGGCATTCTCAATGTGTACTCGCGGCGTCCGATCACCGTATTTTGGGCGCTGATGATCATTTTGTTTAACGCGCTTGGGTATTACGCCTACCTGAAACTGCGGCAACTTTCAATCTTTCGTCCGGCGCTTGCCAAATCTTGATTTTTTCTTATCATAGACACAGAAGGCATCACTCCCCTACATACAATGCTCCTAGAAGGAGCGTGGGAGCATGGGGGAATTGAGCTATCAGGATCTGCTGGCCTTGTTTGGGATCGGCGGGGCGCATCCGGGCGGAATCGCGCTGACGGAAGCAGTGCTCGCCGGTGAAAGGCTGAAGAAGACGACGCGCGTGCTGGATGTCGGCTGCGGAACGGGGCAGACGGCAGCCTTTCTGGCGCGGACATACGGGTGTCAGGTGACGGCTGTCGATCTGCATCCGCTGATGCGCCAGAAGGCGCAGGAACGCTTTGCCAAAGAAAAGCTGCCGGTCAAACTGCTGAAAGGCGACGCCAACAAACTGCCGTTTCCAAGCGGGCGCTTCGACTTGGTGCTGGTCGAATCGGTCACAGTGTTCACCGACCTCGCCAAGTCGCTGAAAGAATACGCGCGGGTGCTCCGTCCGGGCGGGATCTTGCTCGATTTGGAGATGACGGCGGAACGCCCGCTGTCGGCGAAGGAACTGCAGGAGCTGCAAGGCGTGTATGGAACGAAACAGGTGCCGACCGAAGCGGAGTGGATCGGACGCCTGCAAAAAGCCGGGCTGCGCGACGTTCTTGCAGTCAAAGGCGGCACCGTCGCCTCCGCGCTGCCCGATGCAGAGTCGGGCGAAGGCGTCTGGCCGGAGTTCAACCCGTCAGAAGGCATCGACCCGGGCATCTACAAGATCTGGGAACGCCACCAGCAGGTGACCGAAAGCTTCAAGCACCGCTTGGGCTACCGCGTCTACCGGGCGAAAAAAGGGACGAAATCATCATCTTAACTCGATTTGAATGAAAGAAGGGCTTCAGCGATGTCACAAACGATGAACGACTTGATGGAACAACAAGTGCCGGTGTTTCAGACCTACAGAGAGGTCGAACAGGCTGTGATGGCCGCAGTGGAAAAAGAGATCATCAACGGCCGCTTTTTGAAAACGCTGCACAACGGAGGTTATTCGGCAGCGCAGATCCGCGAGTTTGCACTGCAGTACAGCTACTACAGCCGCAACTTCCCGCGCGTGCTGGGCGCAGCTGTGGCTGCTGTCGAACCGCTCGACCGCTGGTGGGTGCCGCTGGTCGACAACCTCTGGGACGAAGCGGGGCGCGGCAATCCGAAAGGCTACCATTCCAAGATGTACCGCACGTTTTTGGAAAGCGTTGCGCCAGACGTCGCCGTCAGCGACGAACACGTGCCGGACTATCCGGTCGGCGGCGCGACGCAGAAAGCGGTGAAGTCGTTCCTCTCGTTTTTGAAAAGCGCCACCACCCTGGAAGCGATGGCGGCGGTTGGCCTCGGCTCGGAGCTGTTCGCAGGCCTCGTGATGGGCGAGATCGGGCAGGGATTGCGCCACCCGAATTACAACCAGGAGACGCGGGTCAATGTCGGCTTCTGGATGGCGCATGCCGATGAGCATGAGCCGCGCCACTATCAGCTCTGCAAAGACGTGCTGCTCGACTTCTCCTCCCCGGAGGAGTTGCAGACGATCTACCGGGCCGGCCTGACGATCGCGCTGTCGGAAGCCCGTTTTTATGATGAGCTGTACGAAGAGATGATAGCGAAATAAATAATATAGCTTGGAAAGGTCATCCTAACGAGACATAGGATGGCCTTTTTGCATGTTTTGACCGGAAGGGAGGCAGAACGTGGTCCGCATCAGACGCAAAGGCAAAGCACAGCGCAAGCAGGCGATCAACGAGCGGAGATTCGAGGAGAAAGTGGAAGCGCTGGACGGAGAGGACCTGTCCGCCGCGCTTGATCAAAATTTGGCCTGGCTGCAAGAGCAGATGGGGCACAGCGACGATGTGGTCGTTCGCGAATTTTATTACGAAGGAGACCGCCGGCTGCGCGCAGCGCTGGTGATGATCGACGGCTTGACCAACTCGGAGCGCATCCATGAAGACGTGCTGCGGTCGATGATGCTGACCGGGCCGGGCACCCAGTCGCATCAGGAGTTTGAACCCGCGCAGGCGGCGCAGCACCTGATGCGCTATAAACTGCCGGTCGGGGAGGTCCGCACGATCCGCAAGCTGCGCGACGTGATCAAAGTCGTGCTGTCCGGCGACACGGCGCTGCTCCTCGAGGGGTGTCAGGAAGCGCTCGTTATCTCCGCCAAAGGCTGGGCCAAGCGCGGCGTCGATGAGCCGAAAAGCGAATCGGTTGTGCGCGGCCCCCGCGATGCCTTCGGGGAGACAATCCGCACAAACACCGCTTTGCTTCGCCGGAGAATCAAGGACCCCGACCTGCGCATCAAAAACTTCACGGTCGGCACACGCAGCAACACCGATGTGGCGATCGTGTATATCGCCGGCGTCGCTCAACAGGGGATCGTCGATGAAGTGGAGCGCCGGATTTCAGAGATTGAACTGGACGGCATCTTTGAAGGCGGCTACATCGAGCAGTTCATCGAAGACAACCACTGGTCGCCGTTTCCGCAGATTCAAAACACGGAACGTCCCGACAAAGCGTCCGCCAACCTGCTGGAAGGCAAAGTGATCATCCTGATCGACGGTTCGCCGTACTCCTTGATCGCCCCAAGCGTGCTGACCCAGTTTTACCACAGCCCGGAAGACTACTATGAGCGTTTTTTGATCTCGACCTTGCTGCGCTTCATTCGGGCGCTGTCGATGACGATGGCGCTGCTGTTGCCGTCGTTGTACATTTCGTTTTCCTCCTTTCACCCGGAGATGATCCCTTCCAAACTGGTGATCGCCATGGCGGCAGGGCGGGCGACAGTGCCGTTCCCGTCTGTCGTCGAGGCGTTTGCGATGGAAGTGTCGATCGAGATCCTCCGCGAGGCGAGCGTGCGCCTGCCCGGACCGATCGGCCCCACCATCGGCATCGTCGGGGCGTTGATCGTCGGGGAAGCGGCGGTGCAGGCGGGGATCGTTTCACCGATCATGGTCATCGTGGTGGCGCTGACGACGATCGGCTCCTTTGCAGCTCCTTCCTACAATGCGGCGATCGCGCTGCGCATGCTGCGCTTCCCGATCATGCTGCTCGCCGCGATGTTCGGCTTGTACGGCGTCATGCTGTTTTTGATCATCATCGTGGTGCATCTGTGTTCGCTGAAATCGTTTGGCGTGCCGTATCTGTCTCCCTTTTCACAAGGGTCGTTCCGCGCGCTTGGCGATTCGTTGATTCGGATTCCGCTTTACAAGATGACCAAACGGCCGGACGTGTTCTCACAGGACGCAGAACGCAAACGCACCAACTCTTCATCGGCGGAGGATATCGACCATGACTCAGCAAGCAAAGGCCCGGCCGACCGGCCACAGGAAAAGTAAGAAACCGCATTATTACCTGACCTATTCGCAAAGCTTGTCCCTGATCGCCTCGACGATCATCGGTGTCGGCGTGCTGACCCTGCCGCGCTCCACCACCGCCGACGCTCATCAACACGGCTGGGTAGCGGTGCTGATCGCGCTCTTGTGCGCGATGGCGACGGTGGTGATCATCGGCAAGCTGTGCGCCCGCTTCCCGGGAAGAACGCTGGTCGAACTGTGCCGCGAACTGCTCGGTTCGAAGAAACGACCGTGGGTCGGCAACGTGCTGGCCTTTCCGATCATCCTGCTCTACACCTTGTTTTGGCTGACCGTGACCGGTCTTGTCGCCCGCACGTTTGGCGAAGTGGTGGTCACGGCGGTGCTGGTCAACACACCGCTGGAAGTGATCGTCGGCACGATGCTCTTTTTGTGCTTTTACTTATCCTTTTTCGACAGCGAAGTGGTGGCGCGAGTCAACGAAGTGCTGTTGGTGATCATCGTCGTGCCCGTTTTGTTCATCTCGGTGTCGGCTTATCAAAACGCCAAATTCGAATACATCATGCCGCTGATTCCGACGATGCACCTGATGGGCATCGCCATGGCGATTTTGCCGGCGATGGACACCTTTTTGGGACTGGAGATCCTGCTGATGTTTAACGGCAACCTCAAGCACGACAAAAAACTGTTGCGCTATCAGGTGTACGGCGTGTTGGTGCCGGGCATCGTCTATCTGCTGATCGTCATCGCCGGGACGATGAGCTTTGGCTATGAAGAGCTGTCGCGGCAGGCCTGGCCGACGCTGGAGCTGATCAAGTCGGTCAACGTGCCCGGACTGATCCTGGAGCGGCTGGAAGCCGTTTTTCTCGGAGTCTGGGTGGCGGCGGTGTTCACGACGGCAGGCAATTGGTTCTACTGCGCCAACTGGTCTTTCAAAAAGCTGCTTGGCATCAAAAAACCGCTCTGGACGTCCTTGTTCTGCTATGCGGCCAGCTACTTCATCGCGATGAAAGTGGCGCAGAATATCCAAGAGCTGTTTTACTATCTCGAGATGGTCGGCTACTTCGGCATCCTCGTTGCGGTGGTGCTGCCGCTCTGCTTCCTGCTGTTGGCCATCGTCCGGAAGATGGATGGCCGCGAAGCGGAGTCCGGCGGGAAGGAGGCGTCGTTGCATGAAGCGTCCTGACCGGATGATGCCGCTTTTGCTGCTGCTTTGCCTCCTTGCGACGCTTAGCAGCGGCTGCTGGGACCGCAAGGAGCTTGAACAGCGCACCTCGGTGGTGGCGATGGCGATCGACTTGGCGGAAAGGCAGGGAGGGGAACGGCCGATGATCAAGCTGTCGGTGCAAATCCCGATTCCGATCAAAATCACCGGTTCCGGCGGTGGCGGAGGGGAAGGCGGCAAAAGCGCGGTCAAAGTGATGAGCGCGACCGGCTTCTCGATGGCCGATGCGATGCGCAACCTGCAGTCGCGTTTAAATCAGGAGCTCTTTTACGGGCATACCCGCGTGATTGCGGTCTCGGAGCGGGTGGCACGGACCGACATGTCGGGCATCATCGACTCGCTGCGCAGAAGCCCGCAGATGCGGCGGCTCCTGTGGGTGCTGATCACGCCGGAGCAGGCGGTCGATCTGCTGCATGCCGATCCGAAGCTTGAGCAGATCCCGATCGTCTACGTGATGGACTTGATCCAAAACGGAGCGGAGCGCGGCCGCATTCCCGACATCACGCTGGGCCGATGGTTTATCGACCGTTCATCGAGCGGGATCGAACCGACCGCCAACTTCGTCAAGTCCAACAAGCAGGACATCAAATGGCACGGCATCGCCCTGTTTCACGATGACAAGATGGTCGGCCGGATCGAAGAGGAACAATCATGGGCGCTCCTGCACATGCGGGACAAAGCGATCGGAGGCGACATTACGATCCCCTGCCCGGCTGCCAAACAAACCGGGTCGAACAGCGAGCGCAAATACATCACCGCCCATCCGAAAAAAGTGCACAGCAAGTCAACGGTAGCGCCGCATCAGGGCACGTTTCGCATGGACGTCAAAATCACGGCCGAACTCGATATCGTCGAATCGATGTGCGATCTCGATTACCGCAAAAAACAGGTTGTCCAACAGATCGAAAGCGCGATCTCCACAGAGCTGGAGAAGCGGGCGCAAAAGCTGGTCGAGCTCTGCCAAAAAGAGTACAAGGTGGACGTGTTTGGCATGGGCAACAAAGTGCGGGCCAAGTACCCGCACGAATTTGAGCGTCTGAAATGGTATGACGAATTTCCACAGACCCAGATCAACGTCAACTATGACGTGGAGATTCGCCGCGTGGGAATGAAAATGCGGTAATGGGCGAACGCTATGACAAAAGGAGGGGAATGGTCACATGAACCACGAGGATCAAAAGATGCAGGAACGCAAAAAGTTCGATGATAAATTTGAAGAAAAATTGCACAAGCAGTATACCGATATCGAGGAAGAATATCATGCGGCCTATCCAAACACCCCGGCTCCGTGGACGATGGGCTTTCTGACCGGCCTGTTCTCGCGCTACGGACGCGGCATGCTGCTGTGGGCGCTGGTTGGTGCGGCGGTGGCGGCGGCGCTTTGGATCGCGTATATGATCATCAACCCGTTCCCCGCATAAATCGGGGAGCGGGGACCCGCGGTCTTATTCTCCGGCGACCATTTGGTTGTCGGTTTTTTCATTTTTCATTATAATGGTAGAACCTATCGAAAGGAGGGGACGCAGCATGGAGCAGCATCTGTTGTTTGACCTCGATGATACTTTGATTCACTGCAATCGTTTTTTTAATGAGGCTCGCGATGAATTTTTCGCTGCCATGGCCGATTTCTTTCGAGACTTCCCGCTCGATTTGCGGATGGTCGATGAGACGCAGCACAACATCGATCTGTCCGGCATCGTGCAGCACGGTTTGGGCAAAGACCGCTTTCCGGAATCGCTGGTCGCCACGTACCGCCTGATGTGCGACAAGCATGGCAAGAAACCGAGCGAACGGGAAGAAAAAGAGCTGTTGTCGATCGGCTACGGCGTGTACGTCAAACCGGTCGAGATGTACCCGCACGCGCATGAGACGCTGCTGAACTTGAAAAATGAAGGGCATGAGCTCTATCTTTACACCGGCGGCGATCAGGAGATCCAAACGTCGAAAGTGTTGCGGGCAGGACTGGATGACATTTTCCCGGCGAACCGCCGCTTTATCTCCGAGCATAAGAACCGCGACGTTTTGCAAAACATCCTCACCGCCAACAACTTGAGCCGTGAACACACGTGGATGATCGGCAACTCGGCGCGCAACGACATCCGTCCGGCGCTGGAAGAAGGCATTCATGCGATCCATCTGCCCGACAAAGGGGGCTGGGCGTTCGACCATGCTGACCTGAACGTGCCGGTGATCGGCAACAAGTTCCACACGCTGGAGACGATTCAGCATGTGCCGCACGTGATCAAAAGCTTCGTCGAAGAAGTGAAGGAGAAGTCCGGCAGCGGTCAGAAGCGGTCATGACGATCTGGATCGACGGTGACGGCTGCCCGAAAGGCGCCGTCCGTTCGACGGTTGACGAAGGTAAGCGTCGCGGCATCAAAGTGGTGCTGGTGACAAACATCCACCATGAGACGCAGGCCGAGCACCGCCTTGTCGTCGACGGGAGCGCACAGGCGGTCGACCTGGCCATCGCCAACCGGATGCAAAAAGGCGATCTTGTGATCACACAGGACATCGGCCTCTCTGCGCTGGTGCTGAGCAGGCAAGGCTATGCCTTGTCGGTGACCGGGCAGGAATACAAGAGCGACGACATGGGGCTGATCCTCGAACTGCGCGAAGCAGCCGCCAAGCACCGCCGGGGCGGCGGGCGCACCAAAGGGCCGAAAAAGCGGACCCAACAGGATGAAGAGCGTTTTTTGCAAGCGCTCCGGGACCTGCTCGACCGCATCGGCGCGACAACCGAAAATGGGTAAACGAAAACTCTGGCAGAGGCAGGCCGGGGTTTTTTGTTTGCCCTTTTTTGCTGTCTGTACTCTGTCTGTATTCTGTCCGTACTCTATGAATAAGTTTTGGGAGATTTGCATGACTTGTTGGTATATCGGTAGGACATGGCTCATAGAGATGAAGTATCAACGCGATAGGACAGGGGTGAGAGAAAGATGATCTTACGAACCATCCCGGGCACAGGCGACATCTTGAGCGTTATTCGCGAACAGATCGCCCCCGTGCTGCCCGTGCGCATCCGGCAGGCGCTGCTGAGCATGCCTGGTGAGGTGCTTCACCAGTTGGAAGAGATCAGGCTGCGGCTGGGCCGGCCTTTGCAGATATTATCTGGCGGCAAGGACGGGTTCCTCTCCATGCAGGGAAAAGTGATCCCGGAGCCAGAGGCGGGAGACCCGCTCACCGAAGAGGACTTGGCGCAGACGTTAAACCTGATGAGCGGTTCGTCCTTGTACGCGCTGGAAGAGGAACTGCGGCGCGGTTACATCACGATCCAAGGCGGACACCGCGTCGGCATCGCCGGACGAACGCTGCTCGACGGCGGCGGTAAGGTGCGGGGCATGAAAGAGATCGCCGCCTTCAACATCCGCATCGCCCGCGACGTGAAACACGCGGCCGACGGGGTGGCGCACCTGCTCATCGACTCTGCCGCCTATCGCCTGCACAACACGCTGCTCATCTCGCCGCCGCAATGCGGGAAAACGACGCTCTTGCGCGACCTCGCCCGCAAAATTTCGCAAGGGACGCTGCATCCGAAGATCGCCGGACAAAAAGTCGGCATCGTCGACGAACGCTCCGAGATCGCCGCTTCCTGGCACGGTTCGCCGCAGCATGACCTCGGGCCGCGCACCGATGTGCTCGACGCCTGCCCGAAAGCGGAAGGGATGGCGATGATGATCCGCTCGATGTCGCCGCAAGTGCTGGTCACCGACGAAATCGGACGGGCTGAAGACGGACATGCGCTGCTCGAAGCGATCCACGCCGGGGTCACGGTGATCACCACCGCCCACGGGTTTGGGATGCATGAAGTGCGCACCCGCCCTTTGCTGCGGCAACTGTTCGAACTTGGCGCCTTCTCCCGCTACATCGTCCTCTCCCGCCGCCGCGGGCCGTGCACGATCGAAGGCGTGTATGACCGGACAGGCGACCCCATCCAAACAAGAGGCGATGCCCCATGATCAAGATCTTGGGAAGCGTGATCATCCTGCTCGTCGCCACGCTCTTTGGCTTTCGGATGGCCAACCGCTATGCGGAGCGCTCCAAGCAGCTGCGGCTGTTCATCACCGCGCTGAAAATTTTGGAGACGGAGATCTTGTACGCGGCGACCCCGCTGTCGGAAGCGGCGTCGAAAATCGGAGAACGAATCCAAGGGCCGGTTGGGACATTTTTCGCCGAGCTTGGACATAAGCTTCGTGAAGGACAGGGTGTTACCGCCGGGGAGATTTGGCGCGAGACGCTGGCAGCGCACCACACGAGCCTTCGTTTAAAGGAAGGCGACCGCGACGTGCTGCACAGCTTCGGCCGGACGCTCGGCATCTCCGACCGCCAGGACCAGATCAAACACATTCAGCTCGCCGTCGCGCACCTTGGCACCGAAGAGCAGGACGCGCGCGCAGAGCAGTCCAAGAACGAGAAGATGTGGCGGTATCTGGGGGCGCTGATGGGGCTGACACTCGTGATTCTCTTGTATTGAGGAGGGACGGCCATGAACTCAGACGTGAACACCATCTTTTTTATCGCCGGGATCGGCATCCTGACTGCAGTCATCCACACGGTGCTCAAGCAGTCCGGCAAAGAGGAGTTCGCACACTGGGCGACACTCACCGGCTTTATCGTCATCATGCTCACCGTGATCACGTACATCAGCGATCTGTTCGATAAGGTGCGCAACGTGTTTCTAATGAACTAACGCAGGCGGCTGCAGAAAGGGTACGACAGACATGGAAATCATCCAAATCGTAGGGCTTGGACTGGCCGCCACCATTTTGATCGTCGTGCTCAGGGGGCAATCTCCCCAAACCGCTTTTCTGATCTCGCTTGTCACCGGGGTTTTCATCTTCATCTTTTTGCTCGACAAAATCGGACTTGTCATCCACCTGCTGGAGCGATTGTCCGTTGCGGCCGGCGTGGAGATGATCTTTTTGCAGACGATCTTAAAAATTATCGGAATCGCCTACATCGCCGAATTTGGCGCACAGATCGCCAAAGACTCCGGCGAAGGCGCGATCGCATCAAAGATCGAGCTGGCAGGGAAAATCCTGATTCTCGTGCTCGCACTGCCGATCATCCAGCGCATCATCGAGCTGGTGATGGGGCTTCTGCCCAGTTGAGAAAGGGGGGTGAGGCGATGCCCAAACGGTTTTACCACCTGATGTTCTTGTTAGCGCTCCTGATCGCGGCCAGTTTCGGCTCCCTCACCGCGCATGCGGAGGGGACCTCGCCGCCTGCCGCCGGCATTCCGCAGGTGCAGACGGACGGAGGCACCCCCGGCGCGCCGGGCAGCCAGATCACCGATCCGCTGGTGGAGCAGCAGATGAAAGAGCTCGATCTGCACGAATTTGATCAGTTTTTAGAAGAATTGACCGAAGAGTACCGCGAGTATCTGCCGCCGGAGATCAAAGGACATTTTCTCGAGCTGATCCTGCAAGGGGAGCTTGGCGTCGTGTTCAAAGGCGTGCTGATGGGACTGCTCAAATTCCTGTTTCACGAGCTGTTCCTCAACTCCAGGCTGCTCGGGACGATCCTGGTGCTCGCCGTGTTCGCCGCCCTGCTCGAATCGATGCAGACGGCGTTTGAAGCGAACAACGTCTCCAAGATCGCCCATGCGATCTGCTTCCTGGTCCTGATGATCCTCGCTGTGCAGTCTTTCGCCGCTGCCACGTCGTATGCGAAAGACGCGATTCAAACGATGGTCGATTTTATGATCGCTTCCATCCCGATGTACCTCGCCTTGCTCGCCGCGACGGGCGGCCTGGCGTCGGCGGCGATGATCCACCCCTTGATCGTGTTTTTGATCAACGTGATCGGTGACCTGATCATGTACGTGGTCTTCCCGCTGATCTTCTTCTCCGCCATCCTCACCCTGGTCAGTCAGATCTCCAGCCGCTATCAGGTGACGCAGCTTGCCAACCTTTTGCGCGGCACCGCCGTCTGGGTGCTCGGCGTGTTCTTCACGATCTTCCTCGGCGTCGTGTCGGTGCAAGGCGCGGCCGGCGCGGTGGCGGACGGCGTGTCGATCAAGGCGGCGAAATACGTCTCCTCCAACTTCGTGCCGGTGGTCGGGAAATTGTTCTCCGACGCGGCCGACACGGTGGTTGGCGCTTCGCTGATCTTGAAAAACGCCCTCGGCGTGACCGGTGCGGCGGTCGTGCTCCTGATCTGCGCGTTCCCCGCCTTGAAAGTGCTCTCGCTCGCCTTGATCTACAATGTCTCGGCGGCGCTGATGCAGCCGTTGGGCGACTCGCCGATCATCCGCTGCCTCTCCACGATCGGCAAAAGCTTGATTCTGGTGTTCGCCGCGCTCGCCACGGTCGGCTTCATGTTCTTCCTCGCCATCACCGTGATCATCGCCGCGAGCAATCTCTCGGTGATGGTGAGGTGATGCCAAGATGATGGAGTTCCTGAGCGAGTGGATGCGGGGATTGATCCTGATCATCTTCCTGGCGGTCGTGCTCGACATGATCTTGCCGAACAACGCCATGCAGCGCTATGTGAAGCTGGTGATGGGCCTGCTGATCATCCTGCTGATGCTAAGCCCCGTGCTCAAGCTGTACGGCACCTCGGTCTACGAGCTTGATTTTGCCCTCGACAAGTTTCTTACCAAAGAAGGCGTCGGCAATTTGAAAAGCATCGACGAGATCACGGCGCAAGGGCAGCGGCTGCAAGAGCAGCAGGCCAGCACCACCGTCGAACAGTGGAAAGCGATGGTTTCGGAAAATGTGAAGCAGACGGTCGAACACGGATACGGGGTGACGGTCGACTCGGTGGAGATGCGCGTGACACAAGACGCAGAAGGCCAGCCGACCGCCATCGAGTATCTCGCGGTGATCGTCATGCCGAAGCCGGAAGCGGGCACAGGCGCAGCGAAGCCTGTCGAAGCAGTCGAGCCGGTCATCATCGGCGGAGGCGATGCAAATGAGTTGCAAAAGCCGCCGCCCAAGGTGAACAACGAGACGACCAATGCGATCTTGCAGCAGCTGTCCACCGAGTTCCAACTGCCGAAGTCGAGTATCAGCGTGATCTGGCAAGAAGCGCAGGGGAGGTGAGGAGATGGAAAAAGAAAACATGCAGACCCGCATGCAGAACCTGATAAAAAACAAAAAAATGCTGATCCTCTTAGGCGGTCTTGGCGTCCTGCTGGTGCTAAACCCGCTGGCCTGGTTCCAAAGCGCGCCGAACACCGCGCAGCTCCAAGCCGGGCAGGGCGCCGAAGCGGGCCAGGTCGTCAACAACTCCAACCCCGGCGACATGGGGCAATATGAGCAGGTCGTCGAAACGGAGCTGACCGACATCCTGAACATGGTCACCGGCGTCACCGACGCTACGGTGATGGTGACGATCGACTCCAGCGAAGAGGTGATCTACGCCGAGAACCTGCAGGAGAACCGCCAGACCACCAACGAAAACGACACCAAAGGCGGTACCCGCGGCATCACCCAATATGACAAAAACGGCCAGCTGGTGCTGACCCGCGAAAGCGGGGTCGAACAGCCGGTGGTGGTGAAGACGATCAAACCCCGCGTGCGCGGCGTGGTCGTTGTCGCCAAAGGCGCCGAAGAGATCAAAACCGTAGCGTTGATCAAGGAAGCCGTCCAGCGAGCGCTGGAGGTGCCTCCACATAAAATCTCAGTTTTGCCGAAGAAATAACGAACTCAAAAATTCATTTGGTGAACTCTAAGGAGGAATTTTACAATGGCTAAGCGTCAAACGATCTGGTTGTCCACGATGATGGTGCTCTCCCTCATGCTGATCGGTTTCTACACCGTCAACAACAACGTCGAGCCGGTCAACACCGACCCGGCACAAACGGCAAGCCAGCAGGACAAAGGCGGTGAGCAGCCGGTGGTAGCGGAAGGCAGCGACTTCTTCATTAAAATGCACCTCGATGCGCAAGAGAAGTTCTCCGCCCGCGTTGAAGAGCTGAACAACATGATCGCGTCCGGCAAAGATGCAAACGAAGTGGAAAAAGCGAAAAAAGAGCTGGAGACGATGAACAACCTCGATGAGAAGATCGAAAGCACGATCGACCTGATCACCGCAGAAGGCTACCCGGATGCATTCATCGAAGCGAAAGACAACAACAAGTTCCACGTCACCGTGCAGGCGCAAGACCTCGACAAGATGAAAGCGGTCAAGATCATTGGCATCGTGGCGAAGGAGATGGGCGTTTCCTCCTCCAAAGTCATCGTCGAAAAGCACAACTAACAACTAAAAAAGTCCCCCTGGCAGCAATTCGGGCGAGGGGGATTTTTTAACTGACCGAAAAGTAGAAAGAAAAACTTGGGTTATGATATACTATTGTGGATGTTGTGTACAAGAAATTACATAAATGCACGAGGAGTGTGACATACAACATGTTCAAACTCAATGAAATCCGCGAATTGGTGCGTCTGCTCGATGAGACGAGCATCGCCGAATTCAACTACGAAATAGAAGGCGCCAAGCTGTCGATCAAGAAGACGGCAGAAGGCGTGCAAGTGCTGGCTCCGGTCGTACAAGCCGCTCCGGCAGCAGCACCGGCGGCAGCGCCTGTCGCAGCAGCACCGGCTCCGGCAGCAGCTCCTGCTCCGGCCGCACCGGCAGCAGCACCCGCTCCGGCAGCGCCGAAAGCGGAAGACCCGTCCTTACATAAAGTAGTGTCGCCGATGGTCGGCACCTTCTACAGCTCTCCGGCGCCGGACGCAGCTGCGTATGTAAAAGCGGGCGCGCGCGTCGAAGAGAAGACGATCGTCTGCATCGTGGAAGCGATGAAGCTGATGAACGAGATCGAAGCGGATGTGCGCGGCGAAATCGTCGAAGTGCTGGTCGAAAACGGTCAGCTGGTTGAATACGGTCAGCCGCTCTTCTTGGTAAAGGTTGACTAGAACGGGGGACTTTGCGAATGTTTCATAAAGTGCTGATTGCTAACCGTGGTGAGATTGCGGTGCGTGTCATTCGCGCCTGCAAAGAGCTGGGCATTCCGACCGTTGCGATCTATTCGGAAGCGGACCGTGAGGCCCTGCATGTGAAGATGGCGGATGAAGCATACTGTGTGGGACCGACCTTATCCAGAGATTCCTACCTGAACATCAAGAATATCCTGTCGCTTGCCACTTCGATTGGCGTTGACGCGATCCATCCGGGGTATGGCTTCCTGGCTGAGAACTCCGACTTCGCCGAATTCTGCAAAGCATGCGGCATCACGTTCATCGGACCGAGCGTGGAAGCGATCGAGAAGATGGGCGATAAAGCAGTCGCGAAAGACACGATGAAAAAAGCGGGCGTTCCGATCGTACCGGGCACCGAAGGCCTCGTGGAAGACCTCGACGAAGCTTTGAAGATCGCCGACGAGATCGGCTACCCGATCATTATTAAAGCAACGGCAGGCGGCGGCGGGAAAGGCATCCGCATCGCCAACTCCAAGGACGAGCTGGCCCGCCTGATCCAGATGGCGCAGACCGAAGCGCAGACTGCGTTTGGCAACGCCGGCGTCTATCTGGAGAAATTCATCACCTCGATGCGCCATGTCGAGATCCAGGTGATGGGCGACTCGCACGGAAACGCGATTCACTTCGGCGAGCGCGACTGCTCCATCCAGCGCCGCATGCAGAAGCTGATCGAGGAAGCGCCGTCTCCGGCGCTGACGCCGGAGAAGCGCGCCGAGATGGGCGCGGCAGCCGTTGCGGCGGCGAAGGCCGTTTCCTACTGCGGCGCCGGCACGATCGAGTTCATCTATGATGAAGACGGCAACTTCTACTTCATGGAGATGAACACCCGCATCCAGGTCGAGCATCCGGTGACCGAGATGATCACCGGCATCGACCTGATCAAAGAACAGATCCGCGTCGCAGCAGGTCTGCCGCTCTCCCTGACCCAGGAAGAAGTGGTCTTTGACGGCTGGGCGATCGAGTGCCGCGTCAACGCGGAAGACCCGGACAAGAACTTCATGCCGAATCCGGGCAAGATCGTGACCTACCTCCCGCCGGGCGGCTTTGGCGTGCGCGTCGACTCCGCTGCGTTCTCGGGCTACACGGTCACTCCGTTCTACGACTCGATGATCGCCAAGCTGATCGTTTGGGCGCCGACCCGCGACGAAGCGATCTTGCGCATGCTGCGCGCGTTGAGCGAATTTACCATTGAAGGCATCAAAACGACGATTCCTTTCCACCAAAAGGTGCTCCGTCACGAGAAATTTATCGAAGGCGATGTCACCACCAAGTTTCTGGAAATGTATCCTTTGTCATAAAAGGACAGGAAGTTTATACTAATAGAAACAGGGACAAGATGAGGAAGGGAGCGAATCAGCCATGAATATGGAGTTTGATACGACCGATATGGGCAACATTCGCATTGCGAACGAAGTGATCGAGATCATCGCCGGTCTCGCCGCGACCGAAGTGCGCGGGGTCGCCGGGATGTCGGGCGGCGTAGCAGGCGGCATCGCCGAACTGCTCGGCCGCAAGAACCTCGCCAAAGGCGTCAAGGTTGAAGTCGGTCAAAAACAATGCGCGGTGGACGTGTCCATCGTTGCTGAATACGGTGTGCGGATCCCGGAAGTCGCCAGCGAGATCCAAGACAACATCAAGCGCGCCATCGAGAGCATGACGGGACTGGAAGTCGTCGAAGTCAATGTTCACGTGCTTGGCGTCACCTTCAAGGGCAAGGACGAGGAAAACGGCAGCAAGGAAGAGGAACGAGCGCCGCAACAACCGCCGAGCCGCGTGCTGTAAAGATTGTTCCGTGAACCCCCCTGATCTGCAGGGGGTTTTATGGCTAGGAGAGGAGGACAAGCTTTTGAAACTGTTTCCACGCATCATCCTGTGGCTGTACGCGCTCGGGGTCGCGGCAGCTTGTGTCGTCATCCTGTTGCAATACGCAGGCACCGAAGTGCTTGGCCGCAATTTTGAAATCTACGATGACGGCGCAGCGGCAGCGGTGATTTTCCTGCTGCTCTCGATCTTCTTTTTGATCTACCGCTCCAAACGCGGTGACCATGAGCCGCAGACGATCACGCACAAGCTGGACAACGGGGATCTCAAGATCTCCTACGACACCTTGGAGCAACTCGCGCTGAAAGCTGCATCCCGCGTGCGCGGCGTATCCGATCTGAAAGCGCGCGTGCATCTGAACGAAGGCGGCACGATGCGCATCGCCATGAAATTTTCGATCGAAGCAGGTCTGGAGATTCCGAAGACGACAGCCGAACTGCAGGACGCGGTCAAACACTTTGTGGAACAAACGACCGGGATTCCGGTTGAACAAGTGACGGTCTACGTACTGGAACTGGCCCAGGCGCAGACAGCTGTCGTCAAGAAGCGGGTGGAGTAGATCATGGACAAGTGGCTGAAGCTGTTTGAAACGCTCTCCGGCAATAAGAAACTGCTCGGTACTGTCATCGGCGTGCTGTTCGGCCTGTTTTTCCTGATCTTCGGACTGCTCAAGACGATCATCTTCGGCTTTTTCGTGGTCGGCGGCTTTTATGTCGGCAAGATGATTGACGAGCGCGAAGACTGGCGTGATGTGATCGATAAGATCGTACCCGATAAGTACCGGGACTAACCACCAGAACTTGGTGGTTTCCTTTTTGTCCTTCGGGAATACTAACAGAAACAAGACGATATAAGGAGTGCGAGAGATGAGCCGTAGAACTTCTCGTGAGTTTGCGTTGCAAGGATTGTTCCAGATTGATGTCGCTAAGGCGGATGTGCTCGAGGCGATTGAGCATGTGCTTGAACAGGAAGGTGCTGAGATCGACCCGATGTTCGTGCGCGACCTGGTGAACGGAACCACCAAGCATGTTGATAAGATTGACGCGGTGCTGAGCAAACACACCACCGGCTGGGATTTGAACCGGATGGCGAACGTGGACCGCAACGTCCTGCGCATGGCGCTGTACGAAATGCTGTTCCATGATGAGACGCCGACTTCGGTTGTGCTGGACGAAGCGATCGACATGGCGAAGGCGTTCTCGACGCCCGACTCGGGCAAATTCGTCAACGGCGTGCTGGCGAAGATCGTGCCGGAGATGGACGGGCTGCGCGGCGAGTTCGCAGCGCAGGAGTAGTCGAATGTACGTGCTTGGCATCGACACCAGCAACTATACCACCTCGGTCTGCCTGATCGACGAAGCCGGGCAGATCGTCAAGGAGGAGCGTCAACTGCTCCTGGTGGAACAAGGGGAAAGAGGGCTGCAGCAATCGGCGGCCCTCTTCCAACATGTTCAGAACCTGCCTACTATGATCGAACGGCTCGGGAATTTGACCGGCCAGCTGCGCGCGGTGATCGCTTCCACGCGTCCCAGACGCCTCGAAGGCTCCTACATGCCGGTGTTTACAACCGGCAGCGGCATGGGGCGGGCGCTGGCGTCGACGCACGGGGTGCCGTTTTTCGAAACGACTCATCAGGAGGGCCATATCTCGGCAGGTGAAGGCAGTGCCGGGGTGGTGCCGGCCGACCATTTCCTCGCCGTGCATCTGTCCGGCGGCACGACCGACTTGCTGGAAGTCAGACGGCTTGCCGACGGCTACGACATCGCGGAGCTGGGCACGTCGACCGACTTGCACGCCGGGCAGTTTGTCGACCGCGTCGGCGTGGCGCTGGGGCTCCCGTTCCCGGCCGGTCCGCATCTGGAAAAATTGGCCCGGGAATCCGCCGACGAAGAGGTGACATTGCCGTCTCCCGTCGACGGGTACAACCTGTCCTTGGCAGGGCCTGAGACAGCGGCGATGCGTCTGATCGCCTCAGGCGCCAACCCGGCCGACGTGGCGCGGGCGGTGGAGCGTTGCATCGCCAAAGGCTTGGAGAAAGTCCTGCGCAAAGCGGTGCAGGAACTTGGGGTGAAGTCGCTGTTGATCGTCGGCGGCGTCGCGGCCAACCTGTACATCCGCGAGCGGCTCGTCTACCGCCTGGAGCACCGCGCAGTCGGGGCTAAGCTGTATTTTGCCCTGCCGAAATATTCGACCGACAACGCATTTGGCGTGGCCAGGCTCGGGTTACAACTTCTACCGTAATCGAGCTTGGTTAAATCATAAAATTATTGTATAATAGATTTTGCCTTACTCGAAAAACTTGTCGAAAAAAATAGAGAATGATCATGGAGGAAGTTAGCATGGCAGACGTACAAGATCTGAAACATGATGCTGAGGTGTTTGATATTACGATCGTAGGCGGCGGACCGTGCGGCTTGTTCACCGCGTTCTATGCCGGGATTCGCGATGCGAAGACCAAGATCATCGATTCGCTTCCGCAGCTCGGCGGCCAATTGGCAGAGCTGTATCCGGAGAAATATATTTATGATGTGGCGGGCTTCCCGAAAGTATTGGCGCGCGACCTCGTCAACAACCTCAAAGAGCAGGCGTTCCAATACAACCCGACCGTCTGCCTGAACGAGCGCGTCATCGGCCTTCAGAAGCTCGAAGACGGCACGTTTGAACTGACCACCAACACCACGGTGCACCGTTCGAAGACGGTGATCATCACCGCAGGCATCGGCGCATTTACCCCGCGCTCCCTGCCGGCTGAAAACACCAAGGACTTCGAAGGCAAAGGCATCCATTACTTCATCGACAACCTGCAGAGCCACAAAGGCAAGCAGGCGCTCGTCGTTGGCGGCGGCGACTCCGCAGTCGACTACGCGCTGATGCTTGAAGAAGTATGCGACAAGGTGACCTTGATCCACCGCCGCGACCAGTTCCGCGCGCATGAAGAGTCGGTCAAGAAGCTGTATGATTCGAAAGTCGACGTCAAAGTCTTCAATGAGCTGAAGTCGGTGCACGGCGCAGACGCATTGGAAAAGGCGGTCCTCGTCAACAACAAGGACAAGTCCACCGAAGAGATCGATGTCAACCTGATCATCGGCGCACTGGGCTTCTCCGCTTCCCTCGGCCCGATCCTCGAGTGGGGTCTGGAAGTGGAAGACAACATGATCGTCGTCAACACCAAGATGGAGACGAACATCCCGGGCATCTACGCTGCGGGCGACATCGTCACCTACCCGGGCAAGGTCAAGCTGATCGCGACCGGCTTTGGCGAAGCGCCGACCGCTGTCAACAACGCGAAGCAGTTCTTCGACCCGAACGCGAAGCTGCATCCGGGCCACTCTTCGAACCGCAAAGAATAGTTCTGACCAAGAGAGTTCACGCCGCACAGGCGTGAACTTTTTTATGGTATGATAAGCCTGTGATTTTTGTCGAAAAAGCGAGTTGATACCATGTTGCAAACCCAACAGCACATTCCGACCGTTTCGGAACTGACTGCGAAGATCAAAGGGATGTTTGAATCGGACCCCCAGTTGCAAGACTGTTTTGTAAGGGGGGAGATCTCCAACTTTACCCACCATAGCAAAGGGCACATGTATTTTACGCTGAAAGATTCGCAGAGCCGGATCAAAAGCGTAATGTTTGCGGGGAACAACCGCTATTTGAAGTTCGTCCCGAAAGAAGGCATGAAGGTGATCGCGCACGGGTATGTGTCGGTCTTTGACCGCGACGGCGCATATCAGTTTTACGTGGATGACCTGCAGCCGGACGGGCTGGGTTCGCTGTTTTTAGCGTTTCAGCAGCTGAAAGAGCAACTGGAGCGCGAAGGGCTTTTTGATCCGATGCACAAGAAGCCGATCCCGCGCTACCCGCGTGTCGTGGGCGTCATCACCTCGCCGACGGGCGCTGCGGTGCGCGACATCATCACCACCATTCGCCGCCGCTATCCGGTGGCGCATATCCTGCTGCATCCGGTCATCGTGCAAGGGCCGACGGCAGCCGCTTCGGTCGCCGATGCGATCGCGGCAATGAATGCACTGAACGAAGTGGATGTGCTGATCGTCGGGCGCGGCGGCGGGTCGCTGGAAGAGCTGTGGGCGTTTAACGAAGAGCCGGTCGTGCGCGCCATTTATGCTTCGCTGATTCCGGTCATCTCTGCGGTCGGGCATGAGACCGACACGACGCTGGCCGATTATGTGGCCGACTTCCGTGCGGCAACGCCGACCGCAGCGGCGGAGATCGCCGTACCGAACTTGTATGACCTGAAGCAGCATGTCGAGCTGTTGACAAACAGGCTGCACCGTGCGCTGGACGGGAAGATGCGCGACGCGAAACAGCGCATTCAGCGCATTGAGACCTCGACCGTCTTTACCCGTCCGACCCATCAGCTGCACCAGTGGCAACAGGTGGTAGACAACGCGGAAGACCGGCTGCAGCTGGCCTTGACCAAGCTGTCCGGCCAAAGCGAGCGCCGGTTGGCCCAACTCGAAGGGCGATTGCTGCGGACAAGCCCGATCGAGCGGGCGAAGCGGATGGATCAGACGCTGAAGTATACGGTCGAGCGCCTGCAGCGCTCTGCTGCCGACCGGGTCGGCAAAGAAGCGGGCAAGTTTGAACGCCTGCTCGACAAACTGGACGTGTTAAGCCCGCTGTCGGTGATGAAGCGCGGCTATTCCCTGACCTACACGGGTGACAAGCAACAGTTGATCAAGAGCATCGACGACGTGCAGCTTGGCGACAAGGTGCAGGTGCGCGTTGGAGACGGCTGGATCGACTGTTCGGTATGGGGACTGGAGGAGGAGAAAACGAATGGCTGACAGCAAAAAACAAGAGCAGGAACAGACATTTGAACAGGCGCTGGAGCGTCTGGAAGCGATCGTGCGCGCGATGGAAGCGGGCGATCTGCCGCTGGAAAAGGCGATTTCCGAGTTCCAGGAAGGCATGCAGTTGGCGCGCATCTGCCGCGAGAAGCTTGATCAGGCGGAACAGAAGATCGAGATGCTGGTCGCAGAAGCGGGCGGGCTGACCAAAAAATCTTTTCAAACAGAGGAATGAGTAAACGAACATGAGCCAAGAGGATCTCAAACAGTATCTTCGCACGATGAGCGAGCGGATCGAGCTGGCGATGGACCAACTTGTGCCGCCTCAAGACCAATATCCAGAAGCTCTCTATGACGCGATGCGCTACTCGCTGTTTGCGGGCGGCAAGCGCCTGCGCCCGGTACTGACCATGGCAACGGTCGAAGCGCTTGGCGGCGACGTGGAAGCGGCGCTGCCGGTGGCGTCGACCTTGGAGATGATCCACACCTATTCGCTGGTGCATGACGATCTGCCGGCGATGGATGATGACGATTACCGCCGCGGCAAGCTCACCAACCACAAGGTGTACGGCGAAGCGACGGCGATCCTCGCCGGGGACGGGCTCTTGACCCAGGCGTTCCAAGTGCTCGGCACAATCGACGCTCAAGGCCGCGAAGCGGTGCTGCTGCGCATCGTCGGCGAGTTGGCGACGGCAGCCGGTTCGGTCGGCATGATTGCCGGCCAGATGGCCGACATGGAGAATGAAGGGATGAAAGCGGACGAAGAGCGCCTCGCCTTCATTCATGCGCACAAGACCGGGGCGCTGCTGACCGCGTCGGTGCGCATCGGCGCCATTTTTGCTGAAGCGAGCGAAGACCAGCTGCTGGCGCTGACCTCCTACGCGCAAAAAATCGGCCTGGCCTTCCAGATCGTCGATGACATCCTCGATGTGGTGGGCGAAGCGGAGAAGCTGGGCAAAGCGGTCGGAGCAGACGCTGCGCACGGCAAATCGACCTACCCGGTGCTCTACGGGCTGGAGGAGTCGCGCGAGATGGTGCGCCGCCTGACTGCAGAAGCGCATCAGGCGCTGCAAAGCGTTCCGCTGCGGACCAACCGCCTGCAGGAGATCGCCGACTGGCTGGTCAACCGCGACGTGTAAACGAAAGCATGGGGTCATTTGCCCCGTGCTTTTTTTCATAGAGCGCAAGGAAACGACACACACTAGCCTTACAAGGATTTTCCAAGGGAGGCTTGTTCATGGAAGAATATCGCTATCTATGGGCTCCGGTCGTGATCTTTATCGCCGGTTTTTTCTTATTGCGCATCGCCGGGAAGCGCGCAGTCGCCAACATGTCCAGCTTCGATCTGTTTGTGGTGGCCGCGATGGGCGCATCGCTGGGCGGGTTTATTACCGTGCCGGGCAATCTGAGCAAAACTCTGATCGGGGTGCTGGTCCTTGTACTCACCTATCTCGGCTGGTCGTACCTGATGCTGAACAACAAAATGCGGGTCGTGCTGAAAAATAAACCGTCCATTTTAGTGCATAAAGGACATATCAGTGAAACCGGCATGCGCGAAGCGCGTATAACAGTAACAGAGCTGCTGGGTCATTTGCGTATCAAAGGCTACAATTCGCTGGCCGATGTGGAGTTTGCGATCATGGAAGAGGCCGGTGAAATCTCCGTGATTCCCAAAGCATCGGTCCGGCCGATCCAGCCGGGCGATCTCGACCTGCAGGTGCCGCCTGTGCTGCGTCAGGTGCCGGTGTTCATCGACGGCGAGTGGATTGAAGATAACCTGAAAGTGCTCGGTTCCAGCAAAAACGATGTGATCATGAAACTGCAGGCACAAGGGGTGCTTGCGGCCAAAATCAAAGAACTGACGCTTGTCACGCTCGATGAGCAGGGGACGCTGTGGTATGATGCGGCCGACAAAAAGCCGAACGGACAAAAGCCGCCGAAGCAGTATGACAGCGGAGAACAGGCCACCACCGGCGTGCCGACGGAAGCATCGAAACAGGCGACAGAGAAAAATTAGGCAGGTAAGTAGCTGGCAGGTGTGATATAATATTGTCGTTTTAAACCAAGGCTCGCGTGCACCTACTCTACAAAAGAAGTGAGGCGGTAACTGCATGTTGCTCGACAAAGTAAACTGCCCCTCTGATATAAAGCAATTATCGGTTGAACAACTGGGCATTCTGGCTGAAGAGATTCGTCACTTTCTGATTGAGAACCTGGCCACCACCGGCGGCCACTTCGGTTCCAACCTCGGCGTGGTGGAGCTAACTTTGGCGTTACATCAAGTGTATAACTCACCGGTTGACAAGATCATCTGGGACGTGGGTCACCAGGCATATGTGCACAAGATTCTCACCGGACGCAAGCATCTGTTTCCCACCTTGCGCAAGTACAAGGGCATGTCCGGTTTTCCCAAGCGCGGCGAGTCGGAGCACGACATGTTTGACGTCGGCCATTCCAGCACGTCGATCTCGGCGGCGCTTGGCTATGCGATCGGACGGGATCTGAAAAAAGAAAACAGCAAGGTGGTCGCCGTGATCGGGGACGGCGCGATGACGGGCGGGATGGCGTTTGAAGCGCTCAACCATGCCGGGCACGTCAAGTCCGATATGGTCGTCGTGCTCAACGACAACGAAATGTCGATCGCGACCAACGTCGGCGCGATCACCAACTACCTGACCAAGCTCCGCGTCGACCCGCACTATTCGTCATTCAAAAAGGATATCGCCAACGTCCTGCACAAGATCGGCAATGTCGGCGACAAGACGGAGAAATATCTCAAGCGTCTGCGCGATTCGTTCAAAACACTGCTCGTGCCGGGCATGCTGTTCGAAGAGTTTGGCTTCACCTACATGGGGCCGATCGACGGGCATGACCTTGCCACGTTAAAAAAATATCTCGAACAGGCGAAAAACACCAAAGGCCCGGTACTCTTGCACGTCGTCACCCAAAAAGGCAAAGGCTACGCGGTGGCGGCCGATGCGCCCGACAAGATGCATTCCGTCTCTGTCGGCTTTAACGCCAAGCCTGGCAATGCGCCGAAAGTGATCAAACCGGCCGCTCCGACCTATACCAAGGTCTTTGGCGACACGCTGATCAAACTGGCCCGCCAAAATCAAGACATCGTTGGCATCACTCCGGCGATGCCGATCGGCTCCGGCATGATCAAATATGCCGAAGAGTTCCCGGACCGCTTCTTCGACGTCGGGATCGCCGAGCAGCACGCCGGCACGTTTGCGGCAGGTCTGGCCTGCTCGGGCAAACGTCCGGTGCTGGCGATCTACTCGACGTTCCTGCAGCGCGCGTATGACCAGGTCATTCACGACATCTGCATTCAGAATCTGCCGGTCACGATCGCCATCGACCGCGCAGGTCTGGTTGGCGAAGACGGGGAAACGCACCAAGGGGCGTTTGACATCTCCTTCCTGCGCTGCATCCCGAACATCAAGATCATGATGCCGAAAGATGAAAATGAATTGCAGCACATGCTCTATACCGCATCTGTCCATGGCGACGGTCCGGTCGCAGTTCGTTATCCGCGCGGCACCGGCTACGGCGTGAAGATGGATGAAGAGTTTAAGGTGATGGAAATCGGCAAGTCGGAAACGGTGCGCGAAGGCAAAGATGCGGCGATTCTGGCGCTGGGCCCGATGGTGCATGTCGCGGAAAACGCGGCGGAGCTGCTCGCAGCGGACGGCGTGGAGGCGCGCGTGGTCAACATGCGCTATGCCAAGCCGCTCGATGAAGAGCTGCTGCTCGAACTGGCGGAGCGCGGAACGCCGATCATCACGATCGAAGAAGCGGCGATCGCCGGGGGCTTAGGCTCCGCGATCCTCGAGTTTTATGCGAAGCGCCGCATCACCGGCGTGGAGTTGTTCCCGATGGGGCTGCCCGACCTGTTCGTCGAACACGGTTCGCCGCAGCAGCTGTTGGATTCGGTCGGCTTGAACGCAACGACGCTGGCCGACTATGTCAAAACGATGGTGCCTTTGAAGCAAAAGCGTGCCTGATCAGTTCCAAAGTGTTCATTCTTGCGGGTGGGACGCATGTCCCTCCCGTTTTTAGTGAACGGTAACTACTAATGCATCCTACAGAAGAACGAGGGAACGTTTTATGACCACTCCAAAACCGGGCGCCAAAGAGCGCCTCGATGTCCTGCTCGTCGACAAAGGGCATTTTGATTCACGGGAAAAAGCAAAAGCAGCGATCATGGCCGGGCTGGTGCTGGTGGATAATGAACGGGTGGACAAAGCCGGCACCAAGGTCAAAATTGAAGCGGCGATCATCGTCAAAGGCGATCTGCACCCGTACGTCTCGCGCGGCGGGCTGAAGCTGGAGAAGGCGCTCAAGGAGTTTGACGTGACGCTTGATGACAAGGTTGTCGTCGACATCGGCGCTTCCACCGGCGGTTTTACCGACTGCGCGCTGCAAAACGGCGCCAAGCAGGTCTACTCGGTCGATGTCGGCTATGGTCAACTGGCCTGGACCTTGCGCAACGACCCGCGCGTCGTCGTCATGGAGCGCACCAACTTCCGCCATCTGAAGCGGGAAGATCTCAAAGGCGAAACGCCGCAGGTCGCCGTGATGGACGTGTCGTTCATCTCGATCCGCCTGCTGTTGCCGGTGATTCATTCAATCTTGACCGAAGACGGGCAACTGCTCACGCTGATCAAGCCGCAGTTTGAAGCGGGCCGGGAACGCGTCGGCAAAAACGGGATCGTCCGCGACCCGGAGGTACACCGCGATGTGCTGCAGCATGTGCTGGGCACGGCGGTGGCGCAGGGCTGGCAGGTGCAAAAGGTCACCTTCTCGCCGATTACGGGCGGGCACGGCAATATTGAATTTTTGGCGCACCTGACCAAACAAGGCGCAGGTTTGGCGCCGGAAGCTTTGCAGGCGGCGATCGACGGGATCATTGCCGAATCGCACAAGACATTGGAAAAATAAAAGGGATTTTAATCCCCGTTCTCGAATTGACTTGATATACCGCACTCCCTACATAAAAGCTGATTTTGCTCGACTATAGAGGAATTTTTATGCCGTATCGAGAAGGAGGAGCCAGAGATGAAGGTGATAGGGCTTTTGGTCAACCACACCAAGCCGATGGCGCAGGATGTGGCGCGCCGCCTGATCGAGATCATCGAGAAGCACGGCGCCGCTGCCCGGATTGACGAGAAGACAGCGGAGACGATCGGCCGCGACGACATCTGCCTGCCGCAGAGCGAGTTTGCCGATCATGTGGATCTCTTGTTCGTGCTAGGCGGTGACGGCACGATTCTCGGCTTCGCGCGCCAATTTGCCAAGACCGGCCTGCCGCTGCTCGGCATCAACATCGGTCATCTCGGCTTTCTGTCGGAAGCGGAACCGCAAGACCTCGAAGATTCGGTCAAGCGGGTATTAGACGGCAATTATTGTTTGGAGAACCGCCTGATGCTTGAAGCGCAGGTCGAACGCGGCGGCCAGGTGATCTATCAGGACCTGATTGCGCTCAACGACATCGGGATTGTCAAAGACCGGTTTGGCACGATGGTGACCAACCGATTGTTTGTGGATGATATGTACGTCGACCAGTACACGGGGGACGGACTGCTCGTCTCCACGCCAACCGGTTCGACCGCTTATTCGCTGTCCTGCGGCGGGCCGATTGTGTCGCCGCACATCGACGTGATGCTGATCACGCCGATCTGCCCGCATACGCTGCACTCCCGTCCGCTGGTCATCGCCGCCGATCAGGAAGTGCGGGTCGAAGTGACCGGCACGCATGAAGAGATGGTGCTGCTCGTCGACGGGCAGGATTTTCGCACCTTGGAAAACCACGATATCATCCGCGTAAAGCAAGCAGCTTACAAGACGAAGCTGATCAAATGGCGCGACCGCGAATTTTATGAAGTGCTGCGCCGCAAGCTGCACAACGCGCCGTAAACGGTGAAGGAGTTTGATTGAAAATATGAAGGGCCAACGCCTGCTTAAAATTCGAGAGATCATCTCGACGCAAGACATCGAAACACAAGAAGAGCTCGTTGATCGGTTGCGCCTAGCCGGGTTTCAGGTGACACAAGCGACCGTCTCCCGCGATATTAAAGAGCTGCACCTGGTGAAAACGCCGACCCAGAGCGGCACCTATAAATATTCGCTGCCGGCCGAGCCGAGCTACAACCCGGAGCAGAAGCTGCGCCGCATGCTGCTCGACTCGTTCGTTTCGATCGACCGGGCGGAGAACTTGGTCGTGATGAAAACATTGCCTGGCAACGCCCATGCGGTCGGCGCAATCATCGACGCGCTGGACTGGTCGGAAGTGCTTGGCACCATCTGCGGCGATGACACCATTTTAATCATCGTCCGCACCAAAGAAGTGGCACCGGAAATTGTGGGCCGCTTTCTCTCCTACGTCTAGGGGGTCTGCCCATGTTGCTCGAACTGTCTGTTAAGAATTTTGCTTTGATCGAAGAAGTGCGCCTGTCTTTTGAGACGGGCCTCTGCATCCTGACCGGGGAGACCGGGGCAGGCAAATCGATCCTCCTTGACGCTGTGAGTCTCATCTTAGGCGGTCGGGCCTCGTCCGAATATGTTCGGCAGGGCAAAGACAAAGCCACGATCGAGGCTCTTTTTGCCGTTGAACCTTCGGCTGAGTTTCAAGAACTGCTCGACGAATACGGCCTGGAAGTTGAAGACGGCAACATCCTGATCGTCCGCGAGATCTCCGCCGCCGGAAAAAATGTTTGCAGAATAAACGGAAGAATGGTCACCGTGCAGATGCTCAAGAATTTTGGGCAATACTTAATCAACATGCATGGACAGCATGAGCACCAGACCCTGCACGATGTGCGCGAACAGCTTGCTTTGATCGACGGGTTTGGCGGGGAAGAGCTGCTGACTTTGCGCGCCGAAGTGGAAAGTGCCTATTTTGCCTACCGCGATGCGAAAAACCGCCTGCGCGAAGCTACGTTTGGCGAGCAGGAGCGCATTCAGCGCCTCGACATCCTGCGCTTTCAACTGCAGGAGATCAAGGAAGTCGCGTTGCGTGATGGGGAAGATGAGCGGTTGGAGGAAGAGCACAAGAAACTCTCCTTCTCCGAAAAGCTCTTCGACGCCGCCAACTCCTCCTATGAGGTGTTGTACAGCGGCAGTCGCGCCAGCACATCGACCCTCGATGGCGTCAACCGTGTGATCCGCGAACTGGAGAGTGTCGTCCGCTATGACGAGACGCTGTTCCCGGTGCTCGATCTGGTCAAATCGTCTTTGTACCAATTAGAAGAAGCGGCGCATTCCCTGCGCGATTACCGGGACGGCATCGAGTTCAATCCGGCGCGGCTGTCCAACCTGGAAGAGCGGTTGAACCTGATCAACCGCCTGAAGAAAAAGTACGGGGATTCCGTGGCGGACATCCTTGCCTTTGCTGCCCGCATCGAAGGGGAACTGCACACGCTGGAGCATCATGAGGAAAGCTTGGAGATCCTGTCCAAAGCTGTGGAAAGCACAGGCCTCCTCCTCGCCAAGCGCGCTGTGGCTTTGTCCAAAGCGCGCCGCCAAGCGGCTGAAAGGCTGTCCCAGTCGGTGATGGACGAGCTGTCTGAGCTGATGATGCCCAAGACGCAGTTTGCGATCACCTTCACGCAGATTCAAGATGCGGACGGCTTGCCGATCGGCTCACGGAAAGTGCATGTCAGCGAGTGGGGCATCGACCGGGTGGAATTTTTGTTTTCCCCGAACGTCGGCGAACCCCTGCGCCCGTTTGCCAAAATCGCATCGGGCGGCGAACTGTCGCGGACGATGCTGGCGATCAAGACGATCCTCGCCGATGTGGACAACGTAGGCACCTTGATCTTCGACGAGGTCGACACCGGCATTTCCGGCCGGGCCGCGCAGGCGGTCGCGGAAAAACTGGGGCTGATCGGCACGAAGCGCCAGGTGATCTGTGTGACGCATCTGCCGCAGGTCGCCTCGATGGCCGATGCGCACTACCTGATCCAGAAACGCCAGGATGAGACGCGCACGCGCACAGAAGTGATCCAACTAAATGAAGAACAGCGGGTCGAAGAGATCGCCCGGATGCTGTCCGGCGCGGAACTGACCGAGACCACCTTGAAGCATGCCGCCGAAATGCTCGAGCGCGCCTGCCTGATCAAAGCCTGATCAGCGTCAAGACTGCCAAAAGCGCGTATGCATGGCAGATGTTTGGCAGGATAGCCGGACGGCGAGGGTGGCATTCTATAGCTATCACTCCAAGACGACACTGTCCTTTCGGCAGAGGTATACGGAGGTGCAGACAGGGAAGGAAGGGGAGCGTGAGATGGTTTGACAAAACACACTCGCAGAAAACTCTTAGGACTTTTCGTCGCAACAATGTTTGTCGCTTTGTGTTGGTTCACACCTATTCATCAGCTCGCAAGCATTCCCCAAGAACTACGGATTTTGCAAGGCACCAGCACGGCGCTTGATTTCGGGCTGCACTCGTTTGCTACAGTGACCACGTCCGAACCGGCTGTCGTCTCGGTTGCCGGATCTCCGGAGGCAACAGTTGCATCCAGCCGCAAACAACCTCTCAAGATCGATTCAGGCAAAACCGGCTCGGCCGACTTGCAAGTCAAACTTTTCGGAATGATCCCGGTCAAATCGGTGCATGTCAATGTCGTGCCCGACTTGAAAGTCATTCCGGGCGGTCAGTCGATCGGTGTCAAACTCAAATCTTCCGGAATCATGGTCGTTGGCTACAACCTCGTCAAATCGGGCAACGATTCGATCTCGCCCGCAGAGCAGGCGCAAGTCAAGGTTGGTGACATCATCACCGCCATCGACGGGCGCAAGGTCAAATCGGTCGAAGAAGCGGCCGAGTGGATCAACAAAGCGGGCAAAGCGGAGCGTCCGCTGGAGTTTACCGTCAAGCGCGCCAAAGAGATCTTGAAGCTGAAGGTCAAGCCGATTTTTGACAAAGACGGCGAGACGTATCGCATCGGGCTGTACATTCGCGATTCGGCAGCAGGTGTCGGCACCTTGACATTCTACCAGCCGGATTATGGCGTCTTCGGGGCGCTGGGCCATGTGATTACCGATGTGGACACCGGCCAGCCGATCGGTGTCGGTGAAGGACAAGTTGTGCATTCCCGAGTAACTTCGATCGATAAAGGGGAGAGCGGCACACCTGGTGAAAAACGGGGGATCTTCATCGACGAAGACCGCGTGCTGGGCTCGATCACCCGCAACAGCGACTTTGGGATCTTCGGCAAGATGGAGTCCTTGCCGGATAACGCCAAAGTAAGACAAGCGATGCCGGTTGCCCTGGCCGAACAGGTGCACGAAGGCAAAGCGTCGATCCTCACCGTCGTCGACGGGCAGAAGGTCGAGGAATTTGAGATTCAGATCGTCAACGTGATGCGTCAAAAATATCCGGCGACAAAAAGCATGGTGATCAAAGTCACCGACCCGCGCCTGCTCTCCAAGACAGGCGGGATCATCCAAGGCATGAGCGGCAGCCCGATCTTGCAGGACGGCAAAGTCGTCGGCGCTGTGACCCACGTCTTCGTCAACGACCCGACGCAAGGCTACGGCGTCTTCATCGAATGGATGCTCAACGAAGCGGGTGTGAAAACCAAAACGTCCGCAGCATCTTAAACGGCAAACAAAAAACGCCCAGTTCATGGGCGTTTTTGCCTGTGTTATTTCAAAGGCACCGGCGGTGTGGTGTCGATCTCCGGGCCGTCGACAGGCATTGGTTTGTAGACGGGCGGCGTTTGATCCTGCTGCTGATAGAGCAAACTGCCGAAAATGATCAGCACGACAGCCACGGCAAGCATGATGATGCGGGTTCTGGTAGTCACAAATCGTCTCCCCTTTTGTTCTATTGTTACATATTTCTTGTGGGACTTTAGAACTAATTTATTTGGGGCTCTGTGATATTTTTCGACAAAATGGAGCCACTCGCTGGTGGTATTCGATCTAATTTTGTTAAAATGCAGATTAAAAGACGCGGAAATTGTTGAAATCAGTCTAAATGTTTATGGGAGGGTAATAGAGGAATAAAAACCGCCTTGTCGAAATATCTTTTCAGTCAGGTGAGCGTACACAAGGGGGTTCTTACTCAGTGAAGAATATCAAGGTTCTGATCGCAGACGATAACCGCGAATTTGCGGAGCTTCTGAAAGAATTTGTCACCGAGCAAAGCGACATGGAAGTCGTGGGCGTGGCATACAACGGCAGTGAAGTGCTGGATCTGCTCGACAGCCAGCAGCCGGATGTGATCATCCTCGACATCATCATGCCGGTTCTCGACGGCATCGGCGTGTTGGAGAAGATCCAAGGCATGCAGCTTGCATACGACCCGAAAGTAATCATGTTGACAGCATTCGGTCAGGAAAACATCACGAAGCGTGCCGTAGAGTTCGGCGCTGCGTACTATATCTTAAAGCCGTTCGACATGGACGTGCTGGCCAACCGCATCCGCCAGGTCGTGCGAGTTCCGGGTACCGCTCCGAAGCAGCAGATGACCCGCGGCAAAAACGTCGATGCATCGATCACCAACATCATCCACGAGATTGGCGTTCCGGCGCACATCAAAGGGTACCACTACCTGCGTGAAGCGATCGGCATGGTCTACAAAGACGTCGAGATCCTCGGCTCGATCACCAAAGTCTTGTACCCGAAGATCGCAGAAAAGTACAACACCACCCCGTCCCGCGTCGAGCGTGCGATCCGCCACGCAATCGAAGTAGCCTGGGGCCGCGGCAACGTCGACTCCATCCGCAACCTCTTCGGCAACACCGTCAACGTGGGCAAGGCGAAACCGACCAACTCCGAGTTCATCGCCATGGTCGCGGATAAGCTGCGCATCGAGGCGAAGATTTCCTAACAGCGACGGAGCTTAGACAGGACAAGGGAAACAGAGCAATTCGCAATCATTTATCCTAATTGTGAAACGCCAACAAACTTGTTTTGAAACCTATAATCTTCTTCCATCGCACCCGATAAATCCTCGTGATTTATCGGGTGTTTTTGTTTGGAGAACTGATAACAATAAAAAATTATACATAAAATTGAAAATAATATATTGATTTCTTTCTGATGATTAAATATAATAACTACATAAGGTCATTATGTGTACCAAAAACAGATGTAATTTTAACCTAGGTGATGAAAATGGAGTTTATCTCTTTGGCCGTCTTCATGTTGCTGAGCTTGCTTGTTTACTTGCTCTTCCAACGATCTCATCACAACCTGCAAACAGAAATCGCAATGTTGCCTGATGAGATTGTCAAAGGAGGATTTCAGCACGGTGTGCTTGGTGTAAATCTGCACGTTGTGCTTCCGCTTCCGGAACATGTCAGACAGCGGCCGGCGATTATTATGCTCGCTTCGCCTTCCTGTTCGGCCTGTGAACAAGAGCTTCACGATTGGATTCGCGCCAACGCGCAAGAGCCAGTTCCGTTCATGTGCTTCTACGAACAAGAAGAGGTCGAAGTGGAGAAACTTCGCGATTTTCTGGAAGCATTTGAAGGACATGTCCCGATGCAGCCGTATCCAGCCGGTTTGAACAATCGGATCGGGGTGGACAGCACACCGTTCGTCATGCTGATTGATTCAAACGGGATTGTGCACCGCGTGCAACGCCCGCTTCGTCTTTTGGTTAAGTATTACCGCAAGATGAAGGAACGGATTTGAAAGGGGCATGAACATGGATCAACTTGCCTTGTTGCTTCGATTGCTGCTTGCCTTCCTATTCTTTACGACCGCCTGGTCGAAACTGAAGAAGATGGGAGAGCACATCGGGATTGTGGAAGATTACAAGATACTGCCGAAACGGCTCGTCAAGCCATTTGCTAAAGGTGAAGTGTACTTTGAACTCAGCTTGAGCCTGCTGCTCATCGTCGGCATCTATCAAGATCTGACGGCGCTGGCGGCGGTGCTGTTGCTGCTCATCTACACAACGGCGATCACGGTGAATCTGCTGAGGGGTCGCAAGGAAATCAGCTGTGGATGCGGGGGAGCTGCCGGGAATCATCAATTATCCGGATGGCTGGTCTTGCGAAACGCAGTTCTGATCGTACTGGCAATGATCGTGTATGCGGTGAATACGCCTCTTCTCAGCGCAGACGCCTTGTTAAGCGGATACAGCATTGCCGCAGTGCTCGGCCTTGAGATGTGGGTGCTGCTATTGGCGGCGGTGGCCGCGATGTTTGTGTGGACCATCGTGAATGAGATGCAGGCAATCTCAAATGAAATGCGCTCGTTCTGGGAAAGGGGATGATGCGATGACGACATTTCTTGTAATTTCCAACATCGTTTTATGGGTTGTCGTGATTCTTCAATTCCTCTTGTTCTTTACCATGACGCGCTCCGTCTCGCAGTTCTTGAAACGATTTCAAATCAATGCGACGGACACTGCGCAAAACGCTGTACTGCTCCTTGGCAGCAGAGCGCCGTTATTCAGCGAACTTGATCATCGGGGAGAGATTGTGACACTGAACAAGAACGAGGGCAGGGCAACGTTGCTGTTGTTCACCCTTGATACTTGTAGCATCTGTCAGTCTATCATCGAAAAACTGCCGCAGCTATTCAAAGACAGCCCAGACCTGCGGGTGATCGTCGTCGCGCCGGAGGATCTTGGAGCGCCGGTCAAGCCGATACCGGACGGAGTTTCGATGATCCGCAGTCACTCGATCATGGAGAACTATAAAATTCAAAATGTTCCGTTTTTCGTGCTGATCGACGCACAGGGTTATGTTGCAGATTTTGATCACATCGGAAACATCTCCGATCTGATCGAGGTCATGAAGTTTACTCCATTGAAAGGAGGTGATAAACATGCTGGATAAATTGACCAAGATGATTGGCCTTTCTTCTCAATCTTCTGAAGTAGTAGCACCGGAAGGCGAACTGTACACGGAGTGCAAGAATGAAGGATGCTCCACCTACCGTCCGTACAAACTGTACAACTGCGACTCCACTTGGGGTTGCAAGTACTCGGGTTCCTGCTGCTAACACGAAAGAAGACTGCCGAGTCCGCTCGGCAGTCTTTTTCTAAAAAAGGTGATGAAGATGAAAAATTCGGAGCTGCTCAAAGCTTTTCGATATGTATGGAAGAATCAGCGCATTTGGGTACTGTTTTCTGCACTGATCAGCTTATTTATGGGACTTATTCCGATCACCAATCTGTGGGTGGTCAAAGAATTGATCAATGAGGTTGCTGCTGTTTTAGGCGGTGCGAAGCAGGAGTATACGGCATCGTTCCTGCTGCTGCTCGCGCAATTTGCTTTGCTTTTCGTATCGTCTGCGGTGCTAAAAGGTCAAGAACTGCTCGACAAACAAACGGAGATCAAGCTCGATCATGACCTCCAGCAGATGGTGATGCAAAAGACATCATCTGCCCCGCTGGCATTTTATGATGTGCCGGCTTTTCATGATACGATCGAACGCGTCTATACCGGACATGGTATCCGTTTTATGCAGCCGGTGAAAAACATTTTCGAAATTGGCAGATATTTCACGACATTGCTGTCGTTTTTTGCTTTCCTGCTCAGTGTGCATTGGGGGCTGGTGTTGGTCTCGCTGGCCGGCTCGATTCCGGTATTGTTGGTGTTGGTGCGCTTTGGCAACCAGAGGTTCCATCTGCGCTTTCATCAAACACCGCTGGCCCGCGAGGCCAGCTATTTAAAACATCTTCTCATCGATCGGCAAGCTGCAAAAGAGGTTCGCCTGTTTCAAATGAAAGAGTTTCTGTTGCGAGGCTGGTCTGATAAATATAGAAAAAACTCGCAAGAGCTTCTGAAATTGACCCGGCGGGAGAAACTCGCCATGATCGGGATGGATGGGTTGACCGCACTGTTTTATGTGAGCGCAGCAGGGCTGATCATTTGGCTGGCCCGTACAACCAAGGTCACGATCGGTGACTTTGTCGCGCTCGGACAAGCGGTGCAAGGAACGCAGGGTGCGATGAACGGAATCGTCACACATTTGGCCCGCATTCATGAGACACGGTTGTATATCCGCGAGTTTTTCCAGTTCATCGAACTTGATCTCTCCGCTTATGAAATCAAGCGGGGGACAGCTCCTTTTCCAAGACCGTTGGAAACAGGAATCACTGTGGATAACTTGTCATTTTGCTACCCGGGAAGTGAGCGGTATACGTTGCGGAACGTATCGTTTTCGATTTCGCCTGGCGAGCGGATCGCCATCGTTGGCGAGAACGGTTCCGGCAAAACAACGCTGGTCAAGTGTTTGATGGGGTTGTACCGCTTGTCAGAGGGGCAAATTCGATTTGACGGTCTGCCGCTGGAAGAGATCGGCGAGTCTGAGTTCTTCCGAAATTTGACCGTTATTTTTCAGGACTTTATGCACTACGACTTTACGGTGCGGGAGAATATCTCGATTGGACAACTGGAAGCGGCTGCAGATCTGGAGCGGGTGAAACGGGCAGCCCAAAAAAGCGGCGCGGATCGCTTTGTGCAACGAATGGCAGATGGTTATGACACTTATTTGGGCCGCAGTTTCCGCGACGGGGAGGATCTGTCGGGAGGACAATGGCAAAAAGTCGCTTTGGCGCGCGCATTGTTCTCTGACGGTCAGGTGATCATTTTGGACGAACCGACGGCAGCACTCGATCCTCGAGCGGAAATGGAAGTGTTCCAGAAATTTGATCAACTGACGCAAAACAGCACAGCTGTGTTCATCTCCCACCGCATGGCGGCTGCCAGAATGGCGGACCGAATTTTGGTCATGAAAGATGGAGCACTGTTGGAATCGGGCTCGCATGAGGAATTGATGGCCCTTGGCGGGGAGTATCAGCGGATGTACGACATGCAGGCAAAATGGTATGTTTGATGAAACGGGAGGGGATCGTACTTGGAAAAAGCGCTGATGCTTTCCACGTATGGGCTTGGGATTGCGGCAATTGTGCAATTTGTGCTGTATTTCGTGCTGGCCAAGCAGATTGGGGGCTTTTTGCAAAACGTTCGCAAGGCGGCGCCGACCGCAGAGAAGCGCGGGCTGGCTGTGGGTTCACAAGCGCCTGGATTTCGGGAACTGGATCATCTTGGACGTGAAGTTTCACTGCAAGCGGGACAAGCAACGATGCTGCTCTTCACATTGCCGCATTGTGAAGTCTGCAAGGAAATCACTCCTCATCTTGCGGAGGCGCGGGAACGGATACCAAATGCGCGCTGGATCGTGATCACATCTGATGAGGGGGACGCTGAAAAAGCTGCTCTGCTGCCGCCGGACATTTCACTGATTGCTTCGGGAGAAGTACGACAAGCCTACGCGGTCAAGTATGTGCCCGCTTTGGTGATGATCAGCGAGAACAGGCAAGTCATCGTCAAAGTGCGTGTGAATTCTTTTGAGGATATGATCAAGCGACTGGAGATGCACGGACCTCAGATTAAATCACGATAAGATTCAGATATCATAAAAAATACTCTCCGCGGAGAGTGTTTTTTATTTAAACTCTACCACAGAAATATGGTGCAGATGTGGGTTCGGCTGTTTGGCGGTAGGGCGGGGGAAGATCAGGAGCAGGTCGAACGCAGTTCCGGCTTGGTAGTGCAGGATGTCCTGGGTGGTCTGCTTATCTTCATAATAAGAGATCTGCCGTGGCCGACCGAGCACCGATTGGACGTCCTCGTAGCGAAGGATCTGCAGCGCCGGGCGGTAAGAGCGCACGTCAAACACTTGACCGTCTTCATCAAACCCGAAAGCAAACCCTATCGTCTCATATGTAGCATAACGGCCTTCGCCTGCCGTATCCACACGATTGGCCGGGCCCAAATCCTGCTCGACCTCGCTGATCTTGGTCACTCCGGCTGTATAGGGACTGTCCGGCACGTGGCCAAGCTGCGCGGACGCCAGGATTTGTTGTATCAACTGGCTTGGCTCGGTGACCTGCTTCGTTTCCCGGGCGGTCGGTGGCGCTGCCTGCTGCGGGTCGTCACGCAACTGGGGGAGCGCAAACAACATCGCGCCCACAGCGGCCGTTGCGGCAAAGGAGAGGATGGCCAGCCGCCCAACCCGCTTTTGCCGGCGCTTGGGCTGCTCTTGCTCCCACTGGGTGATGCGCTGATGGAGCCCCTCCCAGATCGCTTGCCTGTCTTCACGGCTGAGCTCTTGCCGGGAAAGCTCTGACCAGTTGGGCTCGTGATCCGATTTCATGATTCATCATCTCCTTCCGTCAGTTCACGCAGTTTGTGCAGCGCCCGGTGCAGCGTGGTGCGGACTTTACCTTCCGTCCAGCCCAGCACTTCCGCCGTCTCGGCCACCGACAGCTCCTGCACGTGGCGGAGGATGATCACTTGCCGGTAGGATTCCTTCAGCAGCGCCAGGCTCTCTTCAAGCACCATTCGTTCCTCCACCCCGGCCAGCGGGTGAATGTCTTCCTGTCTCGTAAACCACTGGGTCAGGACGCGCAGCCGGGTCTTCTTTTTACGAAGCAGATCGTACATATAATTGCGCGCGATGGTGAGCAGCCACGTTTTGTAACTGGAGTCATGACGAAAGCTGTCCCAGCGCTGAAAGGCCCGGAAAAACACTTCCTGCACCACATCTTTTGCTTCTGCGTGGTCCTGCAGGGTATACCGGGCATAGCGGTAGATTTCATCGGCATATAAGGCAAACAGCCCTTCAATCGCTTCTTGTTTTGACGGTTCGCTCATGCGGGCTCCTCTTTGTTAGAATGGTCTCCTCGAAGTAGACGTTTTGGCATGCTGATTGTTACAGTAAAAAAAACGTTCCTTCAATAAATATACATCAAGTATACCGCTCCAGATTCAGCCAACGCAAAGAGCCCGCCCTGTTACAGGCTGGCTGTTTTTCGCAAATTCTCAAGCCCGGCTTGCACGTGCCGGTCGCTGCCTGTATCCAGTCCGTATAAGATGCTGTGAAAAGAAAGCCGCCCGCTATAAAATCCGCTCACCCGCTGCCAAAACTTCTCATCCTGCGGCAACTTGTAGTGAGCCAGCACCTCCTGAGTGAACGTTGCGCCATATTCCACATAAAGCCCCACAAAATCATACGCCGGGTCGCCGATCCGCAAATCACCAAAATCGATCACGCCGGTCAGCCTCCCGGAGCAGGCTAGCAGGTGATCCGCACTGAGATCGCCATGCAAAAGCCGCGGCGTGTACGCAAAGTTTTCCGGATCTTGCAAAAAATCGCGAAACAGTTCCCGCGTCCAGTCCTGCTCCACGCCATTCAACAAAGGAAACGCCTTCGCTTCAATCTCCCGGTAAAAAGCGGCCCAGTGCTCTTTTGCAATCATTGGCAATTGAATAGTAGGTTCATGTATATGTAAAGTCGTCAAAAAGCTCCCAAGCGTTACAGCCAATTCCATTTTTTCTGCAGACGTCATGTTCGAAAAAACTTCTGCTGTCAACTGCGAGCCGGGAATCTGCCGGTAGCCCGCGTAAGTCACATCTTCATCCGCCTCCGAACGGTACAAAAACTCCGGGATCCCCACCCCGAGTTTTCCTGCGAGCTCCGGCAGCACCTGCTCTTCCTGCCAAAGTTCGCGCTTGCCCTGCTCGGTGCGCGGAAAACGAAACACCAGCCGCTCGCCGACGATCCACACCTGATTGGCCCAGCCGTGCGCCACAGCCCGCGCCCCTTCCGGCCGCAATTGCGGATGCTTGCGATAGACGCTCTCGATCATCAGCTCTCACCCCTTTTCTCCATTTTGCATAAAAAGGGCAAACCTGCACACTCTATTTCTTGGGTCTTTGCCGGAGACGCACAGCTTTTCCATCCCTAGATAACATTTCCAGCACAATAGGTGTATTCAATTCGCCACAGGTGGCATTCTATAGACACACTCAACGAGGAGGTGAGACACACATGGCGAACAACAACAACTCGAACCAAATCCTGGTGAACGGTGCAGCTCGCGCCCTCGACCAAATGAAGTACGAAATCGCTTCCGAGTTCGGCGTAAACCTGGGCGGTGAAACTCCTTCCCGTCTGAATGGTTCCGTCGGCGGCGAGATCACCAAGCGTCTGGTTGCTTTTGCAGAACAGGCGATGGCTGGTCGTCAGTAATGCCAACTGAATATTCCCTGTAAGCGAAAGGAGACTTCCCGCGAGGGGGGTCTCCTTTCCTCTCCACATTCCGAGGCTTTCCGGAACTAAAAAATTCCAGAAAAAAGGGTGTATGGAGAAGGGGCCAACCAACCATAATAAGACCAATCCCATCAAGGAGGTGACCTACAGTGGCAAACAACAACAATCGTAATCAAAAGCTGGTACAAGGTGCAGAACGCGCTCTGGATCAAATGAAGTACGAAATTGCTTCTGAGTTTGGTGTCAACCTGGGTGGTGAAACCCCGTCCCGTCTGAACGGGTCGGTAGGCGGCGAGATCACGAAGCGCCTCGTAGCATTTGCAGAACAAGCCATGTCCGGCCGTCAATAATAAAAACGGTTGGTACAGCGGCAAACTGGTAAGAAGTTGATGGTATAAGCTTCACGGAACAGGACAAAATAAACGCACATCAAATACAGGAGGTGCCTTACAATGGCAAACAACAACAACTCGAATCAAATCCTGGTGAACGGCGCGTCTCGCGCTCTGGATCAAATGAAGTACGAAATCGCTTCCGAGTTCGGTGTTAACCTCGGCGGTGAAACTCCGTCCCGTCTGAACGGTTCCGTCGGCGGCGAAATCACCAAGCGTCTGGTAGCATTCGCAGAGCAAGCTCTGAGCGGCCAACAACGCTAAGCACACGCAACACGCAAAACTAAATAGCTGATAGCAGAGCCTCCTCACTTGAGGAGGCTCTTTTCGTTCCTTGACAGCTTGCCTGCCCCGTTGAGAAAATAGAAGTCTGAACAGGGAGGTTGCGCAGGAATGACGACACAAACCATACAGCCGGCTCAAATTGTCAAAGGTCTCAATCCCGAGCAAAAAGCGGCGGTCGAGGCGACAGAAGGTGCGCTCTTGATCCTGGCAGGCGCCGGATCGGGCAAGACGAGCGTTCTGACGCGCCGGATCGCGTATCTGCTTGGCGTCCGCGGGGTGTCGCCGTTTAACATCCTGGCGATCACATTCACCAACAAAGCCGCCAAGGAGATGAACGAGCGCGTGCGTAAGCTCGTCGGCGATGCGGCGGAAGATCTTTGGATGAGCACCTTCCACTCGATGTGCGTGCGCATCTTGCGCCGCGAAGCGGAAAAGATCGGCTATCAGAACAACTTTACGATTCTCGATTCGGATGACCAAGTGGCAGCAGTCAAGCAGTCGATGCTCGACTTGAACTTAGACATTAAGAAATTTGACCCCAACTCGATTCAATGGCGCATCTCAGCCGCTAAAAATGAGCTGATGACGCCGGACGATTTTGCTCAGACGGCAGGCAAAAAGCTGCAGGATATCGCCGCCAGCCAAGTGTACCGGGTCTATCAGCGCAAACTGCAGGATTTTAACGCGATGGATTTTGACGATCTGATCATGAAAACGGTCGAGCTGTTCGAAACGCAGCCGGAAGTTCTGGAACAATACCAGAACAAATTCCGCTACATCCACGTCGACGAATATCAGGACACCAACCGCGCGCAGTACAAGATGGTCAAGCTGCTCGCCGAAAAATACCGCAACCTGTGCGTCGTCGGCGACGGGGACCAGGCGATCTACGCCTGGCGCGGGGCGGACATCTCGAACATCCTCAATTTCGAAAAAGACTATCCGGAAGCAACTGTGATCAAGCTGGAGCAGAACTACCGCTCCACCTCGACGATCCTCGATGCGGCCAACGCCGTCATCCGCAACAACACGACGCGCAAAGACAAAGCGTTGTGGTCGCAAAAAGGGCAGGGCGACAAGATCTCGCTCTACACCGCGATCGACCAGGAGGATGAAGCGCACTATATCGTGCAGCAGGTCAAGAACCACAAGGACAACGGCGGTGCTTTTGGCGACTGCACCGTGCTCTACCGGGCGAACGCGATGTCGCGCATCGTCGAGGAAGCGTTTTTGCAGGCGGCGATCCCGTACAAGATCCTGGGCGGCATGACGTTCTATGACCGCCGCGAGATCAAAGACGTGATGGCCTATCTGAAAACGCTGGCCAATCCGCAGGATGAGATCTCTTTGCTGCGGATCATCAATGCGCCGAAGCGCTCGATTGGACCTGGCACGATTCAAAAGCTGCTCGATTACGCGCACGACCGCGACTTGACCCTGCTCGAAGCGATGGGCTTCCCGGAGGAGAACGGGCTGCCGTCCAAGACGGCGCAGTCCTGCAAGGACTTTCATGACATGATGAAATATCTGCACGTCTGTCAGGAAGGGCTGTCGGTGACGGAGTATCTGGGAGAAGTGCTGGAGAAGACCGGGTACCGCCAGATGTATGCGCACTCGTCAAAAGAAGAAGATGTGATGCGCCTTGAGAACATCGAGGAGATGTTCTCGATCACCAAGTCGTTTGACCGCCGCCGCGGCGGATCGGTCGGCGACTTCCTGGCCGAAGTGTCGCTGCTCTCCGACAACGACAAGGAAAAAGGGGAAGACGGCGAAGCGGTGCTGATGATGACGATGCACGCCTCCAAAGGACTGGAGTTCCCGACCGTCTTCATCATCGGCTGCGAAGAGACGATCTTCCCGCACATGCGCTCGATGGATGACATCAAAGGCATCGAGGAGGAGCGCAACCTGGCCTATGTCGGGATCACGCGCGCCAAAGAGAAGCTGCACATGCTGCACTGCGCCGAGCGCACCTTGTTTGGCAACACGCAGCGCAACGACCCGTCGCGCTTTCTCGACGAGATCCCTGAGGAGTTCGTGGACCGCACGGTCGGCTACGTCGAATCGGACATCGTCTGGAAGTCGGGCGACATGCTGAAGCACCCGCAATGGGGCCAGGGTATGGTCCTCGACAAGCGCGGGGAAGAGGAGACGCTGGAGCTGACGGTGATGTTCCACCCGTCGATCGGCGAGAAGAAAGTTTTGCCTCGTTTTACAAGACTCGAGAAAATATAGGCTTCCCGTCAGGGGAGCCGTTTTTTATTTTGCACGACTCTTATATAATTTTCAAAAAAAGGACTTGCACAAATCTCTTTTGCTTGCTATATTGATTTCAGCAAGATATTTGTCAGAAAGATTACAGAGAAATTACATGTTTGTTACATGAAGATCACATAGGGGGTTTATGAACGATGGCAAAGAAATGGCTCACAATTGGTCTGGCTGCTTCCATGGCTGCGACTCTGGCTGTAGGCTGCGGCAGCGAAGAAAGCACTCCGGGTACCGGCACCGACAAGAAAGAAGCGCAAGAACTGAACTTGGCACTCACCGATGAAATCCCGACGATGGACATCTCGAAGGCGACCAACACGCTCTCCTTCACCATGTTTGCACAAGTTAACGAAGGTCTCGTTCGCACCGGCAAAGACGGCACGCCGGAAGCTGGCGTAGCTGAGAAGTGGGAAGTTTCCCCGGACGGCCTGACCTACACCTTCCACCTGCGCGATGATGCGAAGTGGTCGAACGGTGACACGGTAACCGCGAAAGACTTCGAATACTCCTTCAAGCGCACCCTGAACCCGGACACCGGCGCTCAGTACTCCTTCATGGTTGCATGGATCAAAGGCGGCGCTGACTACAACGCTGGCAAAGGCTCTGCTGACCAAGTTGCGGTAAAAGCGAAAGACGACAAAACTCTCGAAGTTACCCTGGATCATCCGATCCCGTTCTTCGTTGAGCAAATGGCGTTCCCGACCTTCTTCCCGCAAAACCAGAAGTTCGTAGAAGCTCAAGGCGACAAATACGGCTCGGATGCAAACACCGCTCTGTACAACGGTCCGTTCAAGATGACCGCATGGGAGCATGAGCAATCTGCTGTCATCGAAAAGAACGACACCTACTGGAATGCAAAGCGCGTGAAACTTGATAAAGTTAACTACCAAGTAGTTAAAGACAGCAACGCGGCTGTCAACCTGTATGAGTCCGGCATGATCGACCGCACCGGTCTCGTGCGCGACCAAGTTGACAACTACAAAGACTCTGCTGAATTCGCAGCAGTTCCGGAGTTGACCACCGCTTACCTGCAATACAACCAGCGCGTGAAAGCGTTCACCTCTGCAAAAGTTCGTCAAGCTCTGACCTGGGCTGTAGACGGCGAAGCATACGCAGACGTAATCTACCACAACGGTTCCGTTGGCGCGACCGGCTACGCTCCGAAAGGTATCTCCAACGGTCAAGGCGGCGACTTCACGAAAGATGTCGGCGACCTGATCAACCGCAAAGAGAACCTGTCCAAAGCGAAAGCTACCCTGCAAGAAGGCTTGAAAGAAGTCGGCCTGACCGAATTCCCGAAAGTCAAGCTGCTGGCTGACGACGGCGACGTCGGTAAGAAAGCTGCTGAGTTCGTAAAAGAGCAGATCCGTCAAAACCTCGGCGTTGATGTCGAAGTTGAAAACGTTCCGTACAAACTGCGTCTGGAAAAATCCCACGGCCACGATTTCGATATCGTAATCTCCCTGTGGGGCGCTGACTACAACGATCCGATGACCTTCCTCGACATGTTCGTAACCGACGGTGACTTCAACGATCCGAAATGGTCGAACACGGAATACGATGAGCTCATCAAGAAAGCTCAGCTCGAAACCGACGCGAAGAAGCGCATGAACTACCTGTACGATGCAGAGAAACTCCTGATGAAGGAAATGCCGATCGGTCCGTTGACCTTCCGCGGCCGCGCATTCATCATGAAGCCGTACGTGAAGGACTTCCGCATTCTGTCCTACGGTCCGGACTACGATCTCATCGACGCATATGTAGAAGGCAAGTAGTATCTGTCTTCACTCAAAGAGTCGCCCCAATCGGGGCGACTCTTTTTGCTTACAAGACGACAGTTACCGGATTCTCGTACCACGACTGGATGGCGCTGATCAGCTCATCTTCCGATTTGAAGTGTTCCTGCCGTCCGAAGCTGTTTGTGAAGCGGTATCCGCCGTCCTGCTGCTCGATCGTCCAGATCTGGCCGTCGATGCTCATCTGGGCCGTGTCGGCCGTCTGCAGGCGCGCTTGCAGCTGCTCGATCCAATCCATGCTCGCAACACCCCTTTCTGCTCTAGCATCTGCAAATGACCGGGGATTTCATGCGGTATTTTTTACGGACAAGTAACATAGATTATAGAGAGATAGAGGTGATCTAGATTAAGTTTACTCTCAAACTTTAACGACTCTAAAGAATTGTTTAAGCTATTGCTTTGCTTGTCGAAACATGCTATATTATCAACAAATACAGAAAACAAAATTGTCTATGAATTTAGACAACAAATTACCCAGCGACTTTTATGACTGGGAAGAATACGAAATGGGGGTTTTACGAGATGAACACGAAAAAGTGGGTTGGTATTGGCCTGGCAGTAACCATGCTGTCCTCTGTGGCTCTTGTTGGCTGCGGTGATCAAGAAGAAAAAGGCGGCGAAACTGGCGCTAAAGAAGCACAGGAACTGAACCTGTACCTGACTTCCGAAATTCCGTCCCTCGACCCGTCTCTGGCAACTGATACCATCGGTTTCACCGTTCTCGGTCAAACCAACGAAGGTCTGATCCGTCTGGACAAAGACGGCAAAGCAACTGCAGGCGTAGCGAAAGACTGGGTCGTTTCTCCGGACGGTCTCACCTACACCTTCACCATCCGTGACGACGCGAAATGGTCTGACGGTTCGAACGTAACCGCTCAAGACTTTGAATTTTCTTGGAAGCGCACGCTGGACCCGGAAACTGCATCGCAGTACGCGTTCATGATGACCTGGATCAAAGGCGGCGCTGAATTCAACGGCGGCAAAGGCACTGCTGAAGATGTAGCAGTAAAAGCGAAAGACGACAAGACTCTGGAAGTTCAACTCGTTAACCCGATTCCGTTCTTCCTGGAGCAAATGGCGTTCCCGCTGTTCTACCCGCAAAAGCAAGCTTACGTTGAACAACAAGGCGACAAATTCGGCGCTGACGTTGACAAAGCTCTGTTCAACGGTCCGTTCAAGCTGACCGAATGGGTACATGAGCAATCCGCAGTAATGAAGAAGAACGAAAACTACTGGGATGCTGAAAACGTTAAGCTCGAAACCGTTAACTACCAAATCGTAAAAGACTCCTCCGCTCTGGAAAACCTGTACCTGGCAGGTCAAATCGACCGCTTCTCCCTGGTGCGTGACCAAGTGGATCGCTATAAAGATACCCCGGAATACTCCACTCAAGCTGAACTGACAGTTGGTTACCTGCAGTTCAACGAAAAGAAAGTAAAAGCTCTGACCAACGCGAAGATCCGCAAGGCTCTGACCGTATCCATCGACGGCGATGCTTGGTCTGACATCATCTACCACAACGGTTCCATCGGCGCGACCGGTCTTGTACCGCCGGGAACTTCCAACGGTGAAGGCGGCGAGTTCCGTAAGGACAACGGCGACCTGATCAACCGTGCTGAAAACGCTGCAAAAGCAAAAGAACTGCTTACTGAAGGTCTGAAAGAAGTTGGCCTCGATAAGATGCCGACCATCAAACTGCTGATGGACGATGGCGACACCTCCAAGAAATCCGGTGAGTTCATCAAGGAACAATGGAGAACTGCTCTGGGCGTTGACGTAGAGATCGAGAACGTTCCGTTCAAACTGCGTCTGCAACGTTCCCAACAAGGCGACTTCGACATCGTATTCTCCTTCTGGGGCGCTGACTACAACGATCCGATGACCTTCCTTGACATGTGGATCACTGACGGCGACTTCAACGAAGCCGGCTACTCCAACACCAAGTACGACGACCTCATCAAGAAGGCTCAAGCTGAGCCGGATGCGAAGAAGCGTATGGGTTACCTCTACGAAGCAGAGAAGATCCTCATGGACGATATGCCGATCGGCCCGATCGTTCACCGCGCAGTTGCTCGCGTATCCCGTCCGTACATCAAGGACTGGACTCCGCGCAACTTTGGTCCGGACTACGACCTCAAGTACACCTACGTCGAAGGCAAAGAGTAATCTCTTACCCTGCGATGACAACGGAACCCCCGCAATTTGCGGGGGTTTCTTTTTTTGTTATACTACATAGGAACAGGGAGGGATTCTTGATGCATGTGAAATTAACGTTGGTGATGAAAGACGGCTCCTGTCAAAAAGCACGCGTGACAGATGCCGCGTCTGTCGAGGAAGCGATTGAGTTTATGAAAACGATGCGCCCTGGCGTCCAGGATGCTGTCGTCGGCTGGGAACTGGCCGAAGAGTGGGAAGCCAAGCAGCAACAGGCATAGGCCTCGACATAAGAAACGACAAAAGATGCTCTCCGGAGTGTCTTTTTTTGCGTAAATCGACATAGAACAAAAGTAGTATCAAAATTGCATCGAAAAAGGCAAATTTCTAGCAATCTCTCATATACATGAAGTTACATGCGGGGATGATTCTTGGGAGACGGAGGATGAGACCTGGTGACAAGGTACGGGAGATGGTGGCGGCAGACCGGCAGACTTTGTGAAGTGTTGTTGATCGGGACAGCCCTGTACTACCTGTTCCAACATCCGATTGCGGGTGTGGCCGATTTCTGGCTGGTGCTGTTGCTTGCGGTTCCTCTGATCGCGTTGACCGTGCTGTTTCCTGTCACGCTCCCGTCGATGCTGGTCAGTTTGGAACTGGTTTTTACGTTTTATCTGGTACTCAGCTTTGATGCAGCGACAACGCTGTGGGTCAATTTTATCGGGGAGCTGATCGCCTCGCTGCTGATGCTGCGCGGGACGCGGAAGATGGCGGTGCTGCTCAATCCGGCGCTCAAGGTGCTGTGTCTGGTCGCTGGGTACGCCGTGTTTGCGCTGGTGACGGAGTATGTGTTTGACGGGCAGGTCTCGACAGGCTATACGGTGGCCAAATTGATCACGGTGGCGGCGGTGTTCTTTTTCTTCAATCATTTGATCATCAATCTGATGCTCTTTTTGCAGACGTCGCATTTTAAGCTCAAGACTTGTTTTGACGCGGTGCGCTGGGAGTCGCTCGTTTATCTGATCGTGTTGCCGCTGGCGTTTTTGGGCTATGTGATGGAGCCGTATGCGGGCATAGCCACTTTGGCGATCTTGATGGTGCCGGTGGCGATTTTGACCTATATGATCCGCTCGTTTAACCGGCTGCAGTGGGCAAACCGCATCAATCAGACCTGTATGGAGCTGGCCGGTTCCAAAGAGTTGCGCGTGATCTATAAACGGACATTTGCGATGGCGCAGGAGTTCACCGATTCGCCGAGCGGCATGTTGCTGGAACTGCAGGGAGACGGTACCTACCGCGGGGCAGATCCAGAAGGCCGGGTGGTCGAGCAGTTGACCCATCCATTGCTGCAGATGACGGCCGCGTCCAATCAGGTGCAGATCCTGCATAATGCCGACAAGAGCGGCTTTGGGCTGCCAGGCGTGGAGGCGAGGTCGGTGATGCTGATCCCGCTGGTCGGGCAGACGAACGTGTTTGGCATCATCTGTTTGTGGAAGCTCAGCTCGCACGGTTTTCGCAAAGCGCATCAGGATCAGCTGCGCTTCCTGGCCAGCCAGGTGTCGATCATTTTGGATCGGAATCATGTTTATGAGGAGCTGGAGCGGGCGGCAGTGACCAACAAGCTGACCGGACTGTACAACTATCAGTTTTTCTATGATCAACTGAATCACCGTTTTCAAGCGGCCCAAGTGCGGGGGACGATCTCTGTCTGCTGATTTTTGACATCGATCATTTCAAGAAGTACAACGATATCTACGGCCACACCGTCGGCGATGAGGTGCTGCGCCAGGTCGCCAGGGAGATCAAAGCGGTGGTCGAGCCGTCCGATCTGCTGCTGGCTAGGTACGGCGGGGAGGAATTTGTGGCGATCGGCCGGATCAGCACGGCAGAGGCGGTGCAGCTTGGCGAAGCGGTACGGCAGAGGATCGAGCACCACCAGTTTGTGTACCAGGGGCATACGGTGAAAAACATCACCATCTCCGGCGGCATCGCGCACCTTGGGGAGCATGATGCGCTCTCCCCAAGCGATCTGCTGGAAAAAGCGGATCAGGCGCTGTACTGGGGCGCTAAAGAGATGGGGCGCAACCGAATCGCCATGTATCAAGGGGAGTATGATCAGCGCTTGTTTGTCGATAGTTTGACCGGGCTGCACACGACCCATTACCTGCGCCGCAAACTGCGTACGCTCTGTGAGCAGGAGAACCATTTTCCGATCTCGTTCCTGCTGGTCGACATTCGCGGCATGCGGCGGATCAATGAACGCTATGGATTTGAGATCGGCAATCAGGTGCTGGTCGATGCTTCGTACGTGCTGAAGCGGACGATGCGCACCGATGACGTGATCTGCCGCTGTCTCGATGATGAGTTTCTCGTCGTCGTCAAAGGCCTTAGCGATTGCGAGATCGAACTGGTCGAGGTGCGCATCGCCGAAGCGTTTGCCGTCCACACGTTCCCGGCGATCGGCCTTACGGTCACCTGCGATATCACGGTGATTCAGATGCAGTCGCGGGAGGAAGAGGCGCACATCTTCGAGCGCATCGACGGCTCGCGGGAGCACTATGAGCAGTCCAGTTGAGACCCGGAGGAAACTCCGGGTCTTTTTGCGCGCCTGGAGGTACAATGAGGGTAACGAGTCTCAGGATGGGATGTGGAGATGGATGAAACGGTTCAGCGTGGAGGTCGACGGACAGGCGGTGCGGATCTATGAGCAGCCGAGCGCGGATGGGCAGACGGTGGTGTTTTTGCATGGCGTTGGCAGCACGGGCAAAGTGTGGGCGTACCAGATGCGGGGGCTGAAAGCCTGCGGTCGGATGCTTGCGGTGGAGGTGCCCGGGTTTTCCGGCGTCGGCGAGCTGCCGGAGACGATCAGGGAGCTGAGCGACCTGGCGCCGTTTGTGCTGCGTGTGCTGGACGCAGCAGGCGTGAGAGACGCGGTCTGGGTCGGCAACTCGCTGGGCGGGCGGATCGCGCTGGAGGCGGCGCTGTGCGCTCCACAGCGGGTGCGCGGGCTGGTGCTTGTCGGCAGCGCGGGCGTCAGGCTGCCTGGCGTTGAGGTGCCGAGACTTGCGGATTTGCCGCAGGAGGAGATGGATCGCCGGCTGTTCTGCCAGCCGGAGCTGTTCCATGCCCTGCAGACGGAGCAAAGCCGGGAAGCGACCTCCCAAGCGCGTGCCTTGTATGACCGCCTGGCAGCCGTGACGCGGACGATGGACCTGCGTGAGAGGCTGAGCGAGGTACAGGCCCCGACGCTGGTCATCTGGGGGCGGCACGACGGCGTGATCCCGCTTCCGATCGGCGAGAAGGTCGCCAGCGGCATTGCCGGTGCAGAGCTGCTGGTGCTCGACCGCTCGGCACATGTCCCGCAGATCGAACAGCCGGAGCGGGTGCTGGATGCGATCTTGCGCTTTTTGGGAAAGTTTGGGGAGCAGGCTGAATAGGTTGGAAGGTGAAGAGTTGTACGAGGCAGGTGGTGACGCCGATGACCGTTCGCGGACAGCTGGAAGAGCAAGTGTTGCTGAAGCTGGAGGAAGCGGAGAGGTACTTAAAAGCGATGCGGGAAGAGCGGCTGGACGTGGACGATCCGCGTTTTCAGGAATGGCAGCGCGGGGTGGGCTTGCTGCTCTGGTTCGCATTTGGCGAGCTGTCTCCCCATACGCGCACCTGGCAGCGGGTGCATGCGGCCGACGCCACTGCGCACGTCTATTACAGCCGGCTGTCGGGCTGTTTGCACCGGGCGCGGAAACGGGTGGCGCAAAGCGGTCTGCCCAACCCCTTGTTGTCCGCGCCGGAAGGGGTGCTCTTGCCGGCGTTTTCGATCAACCGGAGCTATTGGCGGGACGGAATCGCAGAGCAGGCGCGCTGGCGCTTGTTTTTTGCGGCTGAGCGTGATGCGCGGGGAAAGCTGTAGGCGGATCGGCAAACATGCTTCTACCTGGCGCCGGGCGGGCGTACTGTAGGTAGGGGAGGTGAGACGATGGAGGCGCTGCGGAAGTGGATACGCAAAGTGATGACCGGGGTGGCTGCCTTTTTGCTCGTCGCTTGGCAGACGCTCGGCTCGATCGATCTGTCACACCATATGATGCTGCCGTTTGGCGGCCCGTACTCGTACATGTGGACACAGCAGGGCCTGCGTGTTTCGATGGACGATCAGGAACAGATCGCGCGCACCGAAGAAGAAGTGCGCGAGGAGCGGATTCGCATGTCGGCCGCTCGGGAACGCGCAGATGAGCATGAAAAAGCCGCTTCGTAATTGAAGCGGCTTTTCTGATGAGTTTATGTTATGCTTTTTTCGGAGAGAGCGGCTCTGCATCATGGATGAAGCCGATGACCGGAGCGTGCGGGAGCGGCTCAGCGTCATGGATGAAACCGATGACCGGAGCGTGCGGGAGCGGCTCAGCGTCGTGGATGAAGCCGATCACCGGGGAGAGCGGCTCTGCATCATGGATGAATGCGGTTTCTTGCGCGTTAGAGCCGAAGCCCACAGCAACGACAGATGCAAACAGAACTGCGGTAAGAAGTACTTTTTTCATAATAAGATCCCCTTGTCTCTAAAATAGTTTTGTATATACTGTTGGGTTTCTTCCAGAACTTCTGTAGAAGATTTATAATCTCCCAACTTTTTGAACAAGTCGCTGACATGCAATCTCAGCTTGTGATAGTCGTGCACCATCTCCAAGAGGCGGAAGATCTCCGCGCTTTGCAGAGCTGCTTCGATCGCCGCTTCGTACTCATGGCGAAACGCATGCAGAAGCGAGCGCACGTTGTAGCACTGGGCGTGATACTTGGAGTCGGGCTGGCAGAGCGCAAACGCCTCGTCGAGGTGTTGTGAGGCTTCTTCGTCCCGCTCCAGCCGGATCAGCACTTTCGCGATCTCGGCGTGATTGTTGGAAAGCAGCTGGTCAAGTCCCAGCTCTACATATTGCCGGGTGCACTCCTGCAGGATTTCCAAGGCGGCTTCATGTTCGCCGAGCTCCCCGCGCAAGATGGCGAAGTTCTCTTTGACCATGATCGAATACTGGATGTGATCGAGGCTTTTAAACAGCGTCATCGCTTCCTGCCAATATTCCTGTGCCTGCTTGTACTCTTTTTTACCGTAATGCGACCGCCCCAGACCCAGATAATTGGTGGCGAGGTGGTACAGGTTGGACGAGTTTTTTAACAGGTCCTGCGAGTTGAGGAACAGATCGGTCGACTGGTCGTAATGGCCGAGGCGGTTGTAAGTGACCGCCAAGTTGGTCGTGATCTCCGCTTTCAGGAACGAGTCCTCAACGCCCATTTCAAGCAGCGAGTCATACGCGCGCTGCCAGTAGTGCATCGCCAGCGACAGGTTGTGCTGCTTGAAGTAGACAAGGCCCAGCCGGTGCAGCGCCCAGACGTGTGCGCGGTGATCGTCCGCTTTTAAGGACATCGTCATGACTTTCTCCAACAGCTCTTTGACAGAGGTCAAATTATTCAAATGAATAAAACATGTCGATACGTCCATCAGCAGGTCGAGTTCATCCCCGGCACCTGTCGCGAGCAGATTCTCCAAAATCGGAACCGCGTTCGCATATTCTTTTGCTAAGATAAACGTCTTGGCAAGCTTGTGGGAAGTGGAATGCTCCAGATACTCCCCGGTCTCGGTCAGGAAATAGTCGAGGGGAACCTCAAGACGTTCCGCGATGCCGCAGAGCAGTTTGTAAGACGGGTTGATCTTGTCCGCCTCAATCTGCGAGATCGCGCTGGCGCTAACCAAACCTTCGGCGAGCTGGCTCTGGGTCAGTCCCTTTTCCTGACGCCGCTGCCTGATCTTCTGGCCAAGAGATTCCATAGGTGTCCTCCAGTGTCTATCGCTTTCTGAGACCTATTATATAAGGATCATTATGCAAACGAAAGAGAGATTTAGTTATAAATTTTAATAACGTTAACGTGATGGTTCATGGATTGAGCAAAAATAATGAAAAGCATCGAATATAAGTGAGGGGTGTCAGGTTATCTGACATCTCTTTTTTCTTCATACAATCCCCGGTCTGTTCATATGTATCGAAGTAGGACAAACGTTTAGGGGGAAGTCATGATGCTACATATCGTGGTCTGTGTTAAACAGGTGCCGGACTCCCGGGAGATCCGCATCGACCCGAAGACAAACACCTTGATTCGCGACGGGGTGCCGGCGATCGCTAACTTTTACGATATGCATGGACTGGAAGAGGCGCTGCGCATCAAAGAAACGACAGGCGCCAAGATCACCGTGGTCTGCATGGGGCCGCCGCCCGCTGAGAAGTCGCTGAAACAATGCATTTCGCTTGGCGCTGACAATGCGGTGCTCGTCACTGACCGCGGCTTTGCAGGTGCCGATACGCTCGCCACCTCTTACGTGCTGGGCTTAACGATTCAAAAAGTGTCAGAAGAGTTTGGCCCGGTCGACATCGTGTTCTGCGGCAAGCAGACCCTCGACGGCGACACCGGGCAAGTGGGACCGGGCATCGCCTGCCGCCTCGACTTGGAGCAGTTGACCTACGTGTCGAAAGTGGAACACATCGACGTGGACAACCGCCGCATCACCGTCCAGCGCCTGCTCGAGGACGGGGTGGAAGTGGTGCAGACGAAAATGCCCGTTTTGATCACGGCGCTCAAAGAGCTGAACAAAGTGCGCCGCGCTCCGCTGCCGGGCATGATCCGCGCGGCGCAGTTCAAGCCGGTGATTTGGACAACCCAAGACTTTCCGGGCCTCGACCGCACCAAGATCGGCCTGAAAGGGTCACCGACGATCGTCGCCAAAACGTGGGTGCCGGAAAGCAAACAGGTCAACACCGAGTTCCTGGAAGCGGATACGCCGGGCGGCGTGGCATCGGCTGTCGTCGAGAAACTCTGGGCAACCGAACTGCCGGCACGCTTCGGCTGGTAAACCAAGGGAGGTGTCATCGAACATGGCAGAAGAGAACAAAAAGAAAAGCGCGCCGGACGATATGCCGGACTGGTCGGCCTATCGCGGCGTGATGATCTTTATCGAACAGCGCGCCGGAAGCGCGAAAAGCGTCTCCTGGCAGCTGCTTGGCGAAGGGCGGAAGCTGGCCGACAAGCTGGAGGTCGATCTGATCGCCCTCGTGATCGGGCATGGGACGGAGCAGCTGACAAAGGACGCGATCGCGTACGGCGCAGACCGCGTGTATGTCGCCGACGCGCCGGAACTGAAAGATTACCGCACCAGACCGTATTCGCGGGTGGCGTTGCACGTGATCCGCGAAGTGAAGCCGGAGATCGTGCTGTTTGGCGCGACGGCGACCGGCCGCGACCTGGCGGGCGCGATCGCCACGCATCTGCCGACCGGCCTCACCGCCGACTGCACGATCCTCGACGTGGAGCCGCATCCGAGCCGGTTGCTGCTCGCGTCCCGCCCTGCTTTTTCCGAAAAGATGCTGGCGACGATCCTCTGCAAACAGTACCGCCCGCAGATGGCGACCGCACGAGCCGGGGTGTTCGAAGCGTTGCCGTATGACGCCGCCCGCGGAGGCGAGGTCCACGCCATTCCGTCGCTGATGGACGAAGCGGAGATCGAAGCGCAGGTGCTGCAGTTCATCGAAGCGACCGAACGCTTCGATATCGAAGAGGCGGATGTCATCGTCGCCGGCGGACGCGGACTGGGCGGTCCCGAGCCGTTTAAATTGCTGCAGGAGCTGGCCGACGCTTTGGGCGGCGTGGTTGGCGCATCGCGTGCGGCGGTCGATGCAGGCTGGATCAAGCACGCGCATCAGGTTGGGCAGACCGGCTATACGGTGCGCCCGAAACTGTACATCGCCGTCGGCATCTCCGGCGCGGTGCAGCATGTGGTCGGGATGCAAAACTCCGATTGCATCATCGCGATCAACCGCGACAAAGACGCGCCGATCTTCAAGGTGGCGAACTACGCGATCATCGGCGACCTGTTCAAGATCGTCCCGGCGCTGACCGCAGCGGTCAAAGCGAAGCGCTCCGCCGGCAAACAAATTCCGCAAGAAGTCGCCGACTAGGAGGGGAAGAGGACATGGAAAAATTTGATGCCGTCATCGTCGGCGCAGGTCCTGCCGGAGCAGCAGCGGCGCTGACGATGGCACGCGCGGGGCTGTCGGTCGTGCTGCTGGAGCGCGGCGAGTTTCCGGGATCGAAAAACGTCTTTGGCGGTGTGCTCTATCGCAAGCAGCTGGAGGACATCGTGCCGGAGTTCTGGAAGGAAGCGCCGCTTGAGCGCAAGATCATCGAACAAAACCTCTGGATCATGGGCAAGGATTCGGTGACGAAACTCGGTCACCGCAACGAAGGCTTCAAAGACCCGGCGAACTGCTGGACCGGGATGCGCGTCAAATTTGACCAGTGGTTTGCGAACAAAGCGGTGGAAGCGGGCGCTCTGCCCGTCTACGAGACGGTGGCGCTGGAGTTGATCCGTGAGGGCGGCAGAGTGGTAGGTGTGCGCACCGACCGCGAAGCGGGCGACCTCTACGCCGATGTGGTCGTCATCGCCGACGGCGTCAACTCGCTGCTCGGCAAGTCACTGGGCATCCACAAAGAATGGGCGCCCGATCAAGTGTCGCTGGCCGTCAAAGAGCAGATCTTCCTGCCGAAAGAAAAGATTCTCGACCGCTTCGGCCTCGAAGGCGATGAAGGGGCGACGATCGAGTTTGCCGGGGAGACATCGCTTGGCATGACCGGGCTTGGTTTCTTGTACACCAACAAAGATTCGATCTCGCTTGGCATCGGCGTGATGGTGTCCGACCTGAAAAAAAGCAGAATTAAGCCATACCATCTGCTGGAGGAGGTCAAAAATCACCCGGCGATTCGTAAACTGATACAAGGCGGTGAGACGAAGGAGTACGCGGGCCACCTGATTCCGGAAGGCGGCTTGGCGGCGGTGCCGCAGCTGTCCGGCGACGGCTGGGTCGTCTGCGGCGATGCGGCGCAGCTGATCAACTTCGTCCACCGCGAAGGCACCAACCTCGCGATGACATCGGGCCGTTACGCGGCGGAAGCGATCATCGCGGCCAAAGAAAAAGGCGACTATTCCAAAGCGTCGCTGTCCATGTATGACCGCAAAGTGGCAGAGTCGTTCATCCGCAAAGACCTCAAGAAATATCAAGGCCTGCACGGACTCCTGAACGAAATGGATCCCAAGCTGCTCTTCTCCGATCTGCCCAAAGCGATCAATGCGGCCGCATTTGAAATGCTGAAGGTCGACGGCAAGAGCAAGGCGGAGAAACAGCGCTTTGCGATCGATCATATCAAACAGACGGCCGGCGGCACGTGGGATCTCGTCAAGCTCGGCTGGAAAGGATGGAGGGCGATCAACGGATGAGCGACAACAAAGGAGCGACGATCGAAGAGAAGCTGTATACGATCCGCTACAAAGTGGACGATATCTCGCATTTGATCATCAAAGACCAGCAGGTCTGCGCCAAATGCCCAACCAAGGAGTGCAACGATTTTTGCCCGGCCGACGTGTACTCGTGGGCTGACTTGACCACGCATGTGGCGTTTGAAAACTGCATCGAGTGCGGCACCTGCCGCATTGGCTGCCCGGACTACAACATCGAGTGGGTCTATCCAAAAGGCGGCCACGGCATCACCTACAAATTCGGTTGAGCAAAAAAGGGCTCTCGTTTCCAGCGAGGGCTCTTTTTTGTTAAAATAAAAAGACTACATACTTTATCGCACACTTTGGAGGAATCGCAGATGGCAATCCGCACCGAACAGATCACAACTGAACAACAATATGAACAGGCGCTGGAGATCCGCATGGTCGTCTTTGTGCAGGAGCAGAACGTTCCGCCGGAGATCGAAGTGGATGAATACGAAAACGAAGCGATCCACGTGCTCGCCTGTGATGAAGCGGGCCATCCGGTCGCAACGGGCCGGATTCGCGCTTATACGGATGGCGCGGGCAAGATGGAGCGCATCGCCGTCAAGAAAGAAGGGCGCGGCCAAGGATATGGAGCTGCTGTCATGCATAAGCTTGAAGAAATCGGGCGCGAACAGGGCTTTACCAAATTCATCCTGGAAGCGCAGACGCACGCGGAGCCGTTTTATGAAAAGCTTGGCTACCAAAACATCTCGGACGAACCGTTTTTGGATGCGGGCATCTGGCATGTGCGCATGGTCAAAGAAGCCTAGCAGCAAGTTCGCAGCGTGATCACGAGACGGGAAAAGAAAGGGGGCGAGGGGATGAACAAGAACCTGATGGTATTTTGGCTGTCCGCTTGCTTCGTCTTTGGTCTCGACCGGGTTACAAAAGTGTGGGCGGAACGCACGCTGGCGCTGGGGGAAAAGGTGCCGGGCATCGAGGGCTGGTATGAGTGGTCGCTTTATTACAATCCGGGCGCTGCCGGCGGCATTTTCAGCGGGCACGTGGAATTTTTGATCACCGTTTCCGCCTTGGCGGTGTTCTCGCTGGTCTGGTTTATGAAAAAGGGAGAGCATGACAGCAACGCCTGGCTGCAGATCGGGCTGGGCCTGATGCTTGGCGGCGCGCTCGGCAACCTGTTTGACCGGGTGTTCTACCACCATGTGATCGACTTTATCAACCCGATCGGCGAATCGTACATCTTTAACATCGCCGACAAAGGCATTCGCTGGGGCTTGTACCTCGGACTGGTGGGACTCTGGCTGTCGCGGCGCAACTTGAAGCGGGCAGCGAAAAAGCAAGTCTCGTCATCGGAGCGCACGCTGGAGCAATAATTTAGGTTGTCAAACTGTGCCAAATTGGTGTATACTGACAACAACTATTTTAGAGAAGGAGGTGAAGGTAGGATGAATACTCAATTCGTCAACAACCAATTAGCTCAGATGCCAGTGGAAATTCTGGGCAAATTTGCGGATGTAACATGTAACGGGACCAGTCTGCCCCTTTTTAACCGATTAGTTGTTGATGAAAATGAGAAATGACTCCTGCCTTTACCACAGACGGATGGTGAAAGGGCCGCGGGGAATTTTCCCTGCGGCCCTTTTTGTGTATTCATTCGGGGGCGGAGCATCACCCGAGGAGGAAGTTTACAATGATCGTTAGCGTACAACACGTTCAAAAATATTATGGTGCCAATCTGGTTTTGTCTGATGTGACGTTGGAGATTAAGCAAGGAGACCGCGTTGGGCTGATCGGGCGCAACGGGGAAGGGAAAACCACTCTGTTCAAGATGATCAGCGGGGAGCAGAACTATGACGGCGGACAGATTCACATCCGCAAAGGCACGAAGATCGGCTGTTTGGCGCAGATTCCCGACTACGGGGATGAGACGACCGTCTATGAGGTGATCGCGCGGGCTTATACGGAGCTGCGCGCCTGCCAGCGCCAGATCGCAGAGCTGGAAGCGAAGATGACCGACCCGGCCGTCTATGCAGAGGAAGCGAAGCTAAATGCGGTGCTGGCCCAGTATGACAAGGCGCGCGAACGCTTTGAACGCGAAGGCGGCTATGAGATGGAAGCGAACATCGAGCGCGTCGCGAACGGCTTGCGCGTGCCGCCGGAGCAGTATCATCGCCCGTTTGCCTCTCTGTCCGGTGGGGAGAAGACCAAGATCGGGCTGGCAGCCTTGCTGTTGGAACAGCCGGATCTGCTGTTGCTCGACGAGCCGACCAACCATTTGGATATGAAGGCGATCGAGTGGCTGGAAGGGTACTTGAGCGATTATTCTGGCACCGTGGTGATCATCTCGCATGACCGCTATTTTCTGGACAAAGTGGCGACCAAGGTGATCGAGATTGAGGACGGCGAAGCGTTTACCTACCACACCAACTACAGTGGGTACCAGCAGGAAAAAGAAGACCGGCTGCTGCTGGAATTTGCCCAGTATCAGGAACAGCAGAAAAGAATCAAGAAGATGCAGGAAACGATCAAGCGCCTGTACGACTGGGCGCGCCGCAACCCGCAGAATCCGAAGTTCCACCGCCAGGCTGCATCGATCCAAAAGGCGCTCGACCGCATGGAGAAGCTGAAGCGTCCCAAGCTCGACCAAGAGACGATGGAACTGCAGTGGAAAATGAAAGACCGCTCCGGCGAGCGTGTCGTGGTGATCGAAGAAGCAGCCAAGAAGTTTGGCGAGCGCACCTTGTTCCAAGGGGTCAGCGATGTGCTGACCTATGGCGAGCGCGTGTTTTTGATCGGCGACAACGGGGCGGGCAAAAGCACCTTGTTCAAAATGATTCTCGGTAACGTTGCGCCAAGCGCCGGAGGAGTCAAGCTCGGGGCGCGCGTGGAGGTCGGGTATCTGGCGCAGGAACAAGCGCCGCAGGATGAAGAGAAGACCGTCCTGCAGTATTTTAAGGAAGAGGTGCGGATGGAAGAAGGGCAGGCGCGCGGGCAGTTGGCGCGGTTCCAGTTCTTTGGCCCGGATGTGTTCCGCATGGTGAAAAATCTCTCTGGCGGCGAATGGAGCCGCTTGCGTTTGGCTTTGCTGATGTTCGAGAAGCCCAACCTACTGTTGCTTGACGAGCCGACCAACCATCTGGACATCGTCTCCCGCGAGGCGCTGGAAGAAGCGCTCGACGAGTTTCCGGGGACCTTGTTGGTGATCTCGCATGACCGCTATTTTATCAACCGTCTCGCCAGCAAGATCTGGGCGCTGGAAAACGGCGGGCTGACGCGTTATTTGGGGGACTTTGATTTTTATAAAGAAAAGACGGCCGATCTGCTCCCGGCGGCACCAGCAGCACCGGCTGTGGCTCCCAAAGAGGCTGCAAAAGAGGTTGCCAAACCTCCTGTCGTGGAAGAGAAGAAGGTCAATCCGTACCAGAAGGCTAAAGTAGAAGAGAAGATCGCCGAACTGGAAGCGCGTTTGAAACAGCTCGACGCCGACCTCCTCGACCCGGCAAACGGGACCGATTCGGCCAAGTTGAACGCTTTGTTTGCCGACCGCGATGCGGCGCAGGCGGAGCTCGATGCGGCACTGGAAAAATGGATGGAGTTGGAAGCGTGATGAGAAAAAAGGGCATCGCTTTGCTGGCGGCCGCACTGCTGCTGTCGGGCTGCTCACAGGCTGAGCCTGCCTCGGAGCAAGAGGAGATCATCCTCTCAGCGGCTGCGAGTCTGGCCGGGCCGCTGGAGACGCTCAAGGCTGATTTTGAACAAGAGTATCAAGACATAAAAGTGACGATCAACCTCGGCGCATCGGGCACGTTGCAGAAGCAGATCGAGCAAGGCGCGCCGGCCGATCTGTTCTGGTCGGCAGGCAAGGTGCAGATGGATGCGCTGGAGCGGCAAGGGCTGCTGCTTGAGGGAACCCGGCGCGATGCGGCGGTCAATCAACTGGTCTTGGTGGTGAAGGAGTCAGCGGCAGACTCCTTTGCCGGCCTTGCCGACCCATCTGTGAAAAAAGTCGGCCTGGGCACCCCGGAAACTGTCCCTGCCGGCAAATATGCGCAGGAAGCGTTGACCTTCTATGGCATCTGGGACGCCGTGCAGCCGAAAGCGGTGTTTGGCAAAGACGTCAAACAAGTCCTGACCTATGTCGAGCGCGGCGATGTGGATGCCGGTCTCGTCTACCGCTCCGACGCACTCTCTTCTCAAGAAGTCAAAATCTCCGCCGTCGCCGAGCCCGCTGCCCATTCTCCAATCGTCTACCCGCTGGCGGTGCTGAAAAACAGTAAACATCAGGAGACAGCACAACAGTTGCTCGACTATCTCAGCAGCGCAGAAGCGCAACAGGTGCTCAAAAAGCATGGCTTCGCCCAAGACTAGCCTAACGGCAACGCTTTGAGAATCTTGAGAAGCTTGAGAAGGTCTTAGGGCGTCTTGATTTGATTGCACGACTTCAACCTCTACAGAAAGGACGGATGTATCTTGGCCGAGTCATTTTGGTTGCCGGTCTGGCTCTCGTTGAAAGTTGCAGGGTGGGCGACCTTGATCACCGTCCTTGTTGGCACGGTGGCCGGGAAGTGGATGGCACGTCGGGAGTTTCGGTTGAAGACGGCCGTTGAGTCTTTTCTCATGCTCCCGATGGTCATGCCGCCGACCGTCGTGGGTTTTGGCTTGCTGGTGCTGCTCGGGCAGACGGGACTGGGGCAATTTTTCCCCGGCGGGGGAATTTTGTTTACGTGGTACGCCGCTGTGATCGCAGGCTCCGTTGTCGCCTTTCCGCTGATGTATCAGGCGGCGAAAACAGGATTCGAAGTGGTCGACCCGGAGCTGGAAGCGGTCGCCACAACTTTTGGCGCCAACTCCTGGCAGGTGTTTTGGCACGTCACCTTGCCGCTGGCCTGGCCGGTTTGGCTGTCCGGGGTCTTGTTAAGTTTTGTCAGAGCTTTGGGTGAATTTGGCGCGACGCTGATGGTGGCAGGGAACATTCCGGGCCGCACGCAGACGCTGCCTTTGGGCATCTATAACGCCGTGGAAAGCGGCCGCGACGGGCTTGCTTGGGCATGGGTGGCATGCCTGTTTCTATTTTCCTTCGGCATGATGTGGTTGATCAGACGGCTTGGGGCAAAAACTATTTAATGCCCGGGTCGTCTTTCTTTGTGTTTTTGTAGTGGCACGAATTTAAATTCTATGGCAGAATGGGAAAAGTGTGTCTCTATGGAATAGAGGTAGGAGGAAATTATGAAGCATCAAGAAGCTCTTCGAAATATTGCGATTATCGCCCACGTTGACCACGGGAAAACCACCCTCGTCGACAAGCTCTTGCAACAATCCGGCATTTTCCGTGCCAATGAACAGGTCTCCGAACGCATGATGGACTCGAACGATCTGGAACGCGAACGCGGGATCACGATCCTTGCGAAAAACACTGCCGTACGCTACGGCGAGTACATGATCAACATCGTTGACACCCCGGGCCACGCCGACTTCGGCGGCGAAGTGGAACGGATCTTGAAGATGGTTGACGGCGTGCTGCTGGTCGTTGACGCATTTGAAGGCGTCATGCCGCAGACCAAGTTCGTGCTGCGCAAAGCGCTTGAGCAGAACCTCAAGCCGATCGTTGTCATGAACAAAATCGACCGTCCGACCGCGCGTCCGGAAGAAGTTATCGATGAAGTCCTCGGACTGTTCATCGAACTCGACGCCAACGACGAACAGCTGGAGTTCCCGGTGGTTTACGCATCGGCGCTCAACGGCTATGCAATGCTTGACTACAACAACCCGGGCGAAGACATGAAACCGCTCTTTGAAGCAATCATTGAACACATCCCGTCTCCGGATGTTGATCCGGAAGCACCGCTGCAACTGCAAGTCAACATGCTCGACTACAACGATTACCTCGGCCGCATCGGCATCGGCCGCGTACACCGCGGTCAAATCAAGGTGAACGAACAGGTAGCGGTGATGAAGCGCGACGGCAAAGTAGAACGCCAGCGCGTCGTGAAGCTGTTTGGCTTCCAAGGCCTCAACCGCATCGAAATCGAGCAGGCGGAAGCGGGTGACCTGATCGCGTTCTCCGGTCTGGGCGAACTGAACGTCGGCGAAACGATCTCCGACCTCACCACCCAGGAAGCTTTGCCGCTCTTGCACATCGATGAACCGACCCTGCAGATGACGTTTATCGTCAACGATTCTCCGTTCGCAGGTCAGGAAGGCAAGCACGTCACGTCCCGCAAACTGCGTGACCGTCTGTTCCAGGAGCTGGAAACTGACGTGTCGATGCGCGTAGACGAAACCGACTCCCCGGATGCGTACATCGTCTCCGGCCGCGGTGAACTCCACCTGTCGATCCTGATCGAGACCATGCGCCGCGAAGGATACGAACTGCAAGTATCCAAGCCGCAGGTTATCTTCAAGGAAATCGACGGCGTGAAATGCGAGCCGTACGAGCACCTGCTGATCGACGTGCCGGAAGACCACATGGGTTCGGTCATGGAGCGTCTTGGCCTGCGCAAAGCAGACATGACCAACATGATCAACTTCGGCAACGGCAACGTGCGCCTTGAGTTCCTGATCCCGGCGCGCGGCCTGATCGGCTTCCGCACCGAGTTCCTGACCATCACCCGCGGCTTCGGGATCATGAACCACACCTTCCACAGCTACATGCCGTCCAAAGGCTCGATCGAAGGCCGTCACATGGGCGTGCTGGTCGCTGCGGAAACCGGCACCTCCAGCACCTACGGCATCGAAGGTCTGGAAGACCGTGGCGTGATGTTCATCCACCCGGGCACCGAAGTGTACGAAGGCATGATCGTCGGCGAGCACAACCGCGACTCCGACCTGACTGTCAACCCGTGCAAAACGAAAGCGGCGACCAACGTCCGTTCCGCTACGAAAGACGACACGACGCGCCTGAAAGTACCGCGCATCATGTCGCTGGAAGAAGCGCTTGAATACCTCAACGACGATGAGTACTGCGAAGTGACCCCGAAATCGGTTCGTCTGCGCAAGAAATATCTCAAGAAGAACGAGCGCGATCGTGCCGACAAGGAAAGAAAATGGGCGAAAGTAAACGGGTAACCGTCGATTTTTGCAACGGCAATCTGATGTCCTTCACGCAGGAGCTGTTTTTGCGCCTGCGTGAGGAGCATCCGGATTGGACCGTCTCGCGCTATGGCTGCCTCACCAACTGCGGGGAGTGCGCCGTGCGGCCGTTTGCCTTCGTCGAAGATGAGATCGTCACAGGCGGCGATTTGGAGGAGTTTGAAGCCAAACTGTTCGCCCTGATCGAGAAAAAGACCCTGACATGATGTCAGGGTCTTTTTCTGTTTGTGATGCTGGTGACGACGTTAGGCCATTTGTTCGTCCATGCTGACAAGAGGTACTGCCTCTTTTGCTCGTTGACGACCCGCCTCAAGCCAATCCTCTTCCGCGAGATGGTTCGCCGCCACCAGATCCTCGTTCCAACTTGCGACAATGTCGCCGATGCGAGAATGCGTGGTATGCACTGCAATACCCCCTTATGGTTGGAATCGAAGCATACTTCGTTCCACTCGGTAGAATGTGATAAAGCCGGGTTTCCTATTCGTCACAGAATCTGGCCCCCCACGTATGGGAACAGGCAAAAGATGCTATAATGACTTGTAGAAAGTCTTGGCAACACAAGGCTTGCAGCTCGATGGAAAGGGGTTCACAAGGATGGCTGAACAAGTATCAAACCAACTGTCGGAGGAACTGGTGAGTTTTCTGCAAGGGGAGCAAATCGTACTGCTTGCGTCCATCGATGCGGAGAACGGTTCGCCCAATCTCCTCTGCATCTCCTGGTTGCTGGCCACCGACCCGACCACTCTTCGACTGGCGATCGACGGCCGCTCCAAGCTGCTGCAGAACATCGCCAAAGATGACCGCGTGACCGTGACGGTGCTGGGTCTTGGCACGGCGACCGCGGTGACGGGTCGCGCAAACAAGTACGTTGACAAGTTAGAGGACGTGGCATTGAACATGGCCGGCGTGGAAATCAAGGTGGAAGCTGTCCGCGACGTGATGTTCTACGGCGGCAAGCTCACGCAGGAGCTGGCCTATGAGAAAACGTATGACAAGGCGCTGGCCGAAAAATATGATGCGGAGATCTTTGCCGCCTTGCGCAGATAAATGCAGGAGTGTCATTTGAGAGAAAGCGGGCAGTCTTCTGCAACAGGAGGCGTGCCTTTTTTTCCAAGGGATTGGTATACATAACATGTCTTTCACTGAGGAGGGACGTATGATGGAGAAGCCGTTTTCGTATCCACTGACGATGAAGAATGGCAAGGTGTTTGACGCGGCCGGGAAGGATGTCACGGAGCTGTATCAGGAGTACAAGCAGTCTGAAGCTGCTGAGAAGATGGTGTCTGCGCTGGAAAAATTGGCGCAGGTCAAGCAGCAAACTCTGCCGACCAAGCGTATGCTGTTTATTGACACAGCATACAAGTACTCGGCAGTCATCGAAACGTTTGTCGGCGACGACCTTTCGGAACGTCTTAATTTAGCTTATGCCGGCAAGGTTGAAGAAAATGAGTCGGGCGAATGGTATCTCAACAAAATGAACCGCAAGATCATCGAGATCGAAAGCCTCGCCCAATTGTACAGTCTCGTCTCGCGCGGCGACATCACGATGGACATGGCGGAGATTGCGTGGGATAACCGCGAATCATGTTTTTATATGATCAAACGCTAAGCACAAAAGGTAAGTAGGTCACTTTTCGAAACTGTACATTTGCGCGCATATCGGGTATGCTGAAGAGGTACTATTAGTAGAGGAGGTGGAGTCACATGGTAACCTTGACCGAATCTGCTGCAGAGAAGGTTTCTGGCCTGCTGGCTTCGAAAGATAACCCGAACCTTGCACTCCGTATCTTTATCAAATCCGGCGGATGCTCTGGCTTCAGCTATGGCATGGCGCTTGATGAGAAAAAAGACAATGACGCTCAATATGAGCTGAACGGCGTGAAAGTGGTTGTTGACGAGATGAGCAGTCAGTACCTCCAAGGCGCAGTTGTAGACTACGTAGATTCTTTGATGGGCGCGGGCTTCAAGATCGAGAACCCGAACGCAGCTTCGACTTGCGGTTGCGGTTCTTCGTTCCGCACCGCAGGCGATGCCGGCCAACCGGGCGCTTGCAGCTAATCCCGTGCAACAAAAAAGCACCCCGCAAGGGGTGCTTTTTTTGTTTTGCTTACTTCGCAGCTTTTGCCGCCGCGATCGCCGCTTCGTAGTTCGGGTGGTTGGTCACTTCGGACACGTATTCCACGTGCACGATCTTGTCGCTGGAGTCCACAACAAATACGGAACGAGCGAGCAGGCGCAGTTCTTTGATCACAACGCCGTATGCCAGACCGAAGGACAGGTCGCGGTGGTCAGAGACGGTTTGCACCTTGTCGATGCCCGCAGCGCCGCACCAGCGGCCTTGTGCGAACGGCAGGTCGACCGAAACGGTGAGGATGGTGGTGTTGGTCAGGTTCGCAGCTTCTTCGTTGAAACGGCGGGTCTGCGCGTCGCATACGCCGGTGTCAACAGACGGAACGACGGAGATGATGCGCACGGTGCCTTTGGAGTCATCGAGCGTCACCGGGGTCAGGTTGTTCGCCAGCACGGAGAAGTTCGGAGCCTGGTCGCCCACTTTTACTTCGGTGCCTTGCAGGGTGACCGGGTTGCCTTTGAAAGTGATGCCTTGACGTTCAGTTGCAGTCGTCATTGAAAAAGCCCTCCTTGAGATCTTCTGTTTGATTTATGTACATGTCCTATCATACCCAACTGGAAATTAAGTAACAAGCCCGCCGTTTGGCGAAACGACCTGTCCGGTGATAAATGAGGAGGAAGGCAGAGCTAAAAAGCGCACGAGACCGGCCACATCCTGCGGCGTTCCGATGCGTCCGACCGGCGTTTCTTCGGCGATCCGTTCGAGGTCTTCCGCGCTGAGATGGGCCAGCATGTCGGTCATCACAGCGCCTGGCGCCACGCAGTTGACGGTGATGCCGGAGGGGCCGACCTCTTTGGCAAGCGCTTTGGTGAAAGAGATGATGCCGCCTTTAGAGGCGGAATAGGCCACTTCACAGGAACCGCCGGTGATGCCCCAGATCGACGAGAGGTTGATGATCCGCCCGTACTGTTTTTGCACCATGTGCGGCAACACCGCTTTGGCGCACAAAAAAGGCCCCCGCAAGTTGGCGTTCATCATCTCGTCCCACTCATCGACGGTTGTGTCGAGCAGCAGGCCGGTTCTGGAGATCCCGGCGTTGTTGACGAGAATCTGCGGCGAGCCAAAATTGACGCAGGTCGCCTCGATCAGATGGGCGGCCTGATCGGGGTCGCTGAGGTCGGCGCGCACGGCAAGCGATTTGACATCATAACGGCGGCAAGCTTCGACCGTCTCTTCGGCAGCTTGGACCGACCGGTTGTAGTTGACGATAACGTTGGCACCCGCTGCGGCCAGCGCGATGGCGATGGCCCGTCCAATGCCGCGCGAGGCGCCTGTCACGATGGCGTTGGCGCCTCGAAGCGGCTGTTGTTCGAATGTGTTTGTGTTCATGGGCTGCACTTCCTTTTGGCACGAAATTCGTACCACCGATTGTACCACATTCTAGTGGAAGTGCAGGGATGGTTCGACGGGGAGTTCGATCTCCTCGACAAAATCGCTGAGGATCGTGTTGAACGCCCCGCAGGTGCGGGTGGCGACCGCATGGTTGGCGCCTTCGATCACGGAGATCTGCGCGTTTGGCATCTGCTCGGTAAACTCTTTGGCAAAAATTTCGTTGGCGCGGTCTTTGTTGCCGTAGACGAACAGCACAGGGCACTTGATTCTGGCGACCTCCCGCGTGGTCAGAAAGTGCTCGGAAGCGCGCATGATGCGCAGGGCTTCTTTGGGCTCGGCGCGTTTGGCGATGCGGTAGAAGAAGCCGCGCTGGACGACGTTTTTCGCGTTGCTCTGCGCGACGGCGTAGGCCATCAGCTTGTGCATCCGTGCGCCGATCAGCCATTTGGAGAGGTTGTTTTTCATCACCATCTGCACGCCGTGCACGCGGGCGTAAGCGCCGACCAGACAGAGCCCGGCGACCATCTCGGGATGGTCGAGGGCGAACTGCTCGGCGATCAGCGTGCCGGAGGAGTAGCCGACGAGAAACGCTTTTTCGATCTTCAGATGGCGGCAGAGGGCGAGCAGATCACCGCTGAGGTCTTTGATTTCCAGCGGGCCGTGCGAAGTTCCGGTGCCGCCGTGGCCGCGAACATCGTAGGTGATCACGGTGAAATTTTTTTTGAAAACAGGGACTTGGCCGAGCCAGTTTTGGTGGTTCAGGCCAAGTCCGTGGATGAAGATCATCGGAAAGCCGGCACCGATGATCGTGTAGTAATGCGAGATGCCTGCATGTTCAAAACGGGGCATCGGTGCGTCCCCCTTTACTTGCTGTTTTCCGAATTTCCGTCTTCCGGCGGCTGGGAGTTGTCCCGCGACCGGGTGGCCGGATCGTAGAGGTCATAATTGCCCAGCCCGATGTTCGGGTCGATCCAGTTCTGCGGAGACAAAGGCGCGACCGGGTCGAGTTCATAGCCGTCCTGGGCCGGAATGGTGCGTTCGTTTTGCGGGAAGGCAGGGAATTGCGGAAACTGTGCGTTCTGGCTGTCATCGTCTCGTTTCTGCTCTTCCGGCGGCGAGTACAGCTGTCCCTGTGTGATGATGCCTTGCCTGCCGACCCCGATGTCGTTCGTGACCGTCATCTGCTCCGCTGTCTCCTGCTGGGCATCGCTCTGGGCGGCATATTGGATATCGGCGTCCGTCTGCGCTACATACTGCGTGTTTGGCTCGACCGGAATGCCTTGCAGGTCGGGCAAGTCGTGCTGCTCGTTGATGCTGGCAGCCGGTGCTTTCGGGGCATCCTGCAAAATGCGCAGCGAACTTGGGATCTCCTGCGTTTTCGGGCGGGGCGCATCCGTTTCCGCTACATAACGAGTGTCGGCATCGGACGGGATGTAACGCACTTCTTCCTGCTCCGGCACACTTTCTTCCTCATTGATCGTCATGCGCGTGACTTTGCCGCCGTGTTGCTCCATAATATTGGAAGCGAAGTCTGCTTCCTGCGGAGAATACGTATCGACCGACAGGAAAAACGAACCTTGCTGCTCACGTTCTGCGTCAGGCTGATTTTGCCGGCTGCTCTGTTGACCTTGCTGTTGCCGGCTCTGCTGCTGTCCTTGCTCTTCCTCGCGCTCCAGACCCATCTGGGCGCTCATGTAGTGCCCAACCGTGTCCCCGACCGCAAGTCCCGCTACAGGACCGCCCGACAATACCGGACCTAAGCCCGGCACGAGAAACGCCACCGCGCCCAAGGCAATGCCGCCGATCTCCGACAGGCTTTCGACCATGTTCGCTTCTTCCAGGCCGCCGCGAATCTCAAAATTTTCGCCGCTCTGCCCCTGAATCGACGTTGTTTCTTCCGTCTTTTGCGCAGGGTTGGAAGCCATGATCGAAATTCTTCCTGTAAAATAAGGAGTCAAGTCCTTGACGCAATCATGAACAGTTGTATACGATTGAAAATGAGTGATGATTCGTTCATTTTTCATTTTCCTGATCACCTCTTCATGCGGTAGGTTTCCCATCGCAACGGACAACTACACATACAGGAGGACATATCCATGTTCCGTAAAATTTTGATCGCCAACCGCGGCGAGATCGCTTGCCGCGTCATCCGCACCTGCAAGCTGCAAGGCATCCAGACGGTCGCCATCTACTCCGAAGCGGATGCTGAAGCGCCGCACGTACAAATGGCGGACGAAGCGTTCCTCGTCGGCGAACCGCAGGTGGCCAAAAGCTACCTGAACGTCGACCGCATTCTCGAAATCTGCAAAGAGACCGGCGTGGAAGCGATCCACCCGGGCTATGGCCTGCTGTCCGAAAACACCGGCTTTGCCAAGCGCGCTGAAGAAGCGGGCATCACCTTTATCGGCCCGTCTGTGGAAGCGATTGCAGCGATGGGTTCGAAGATCGAATCGCGCAAAGCGATGGAAGCGGCCAACGTCCCGGTCGTGCCGGGCATCACCCGTCCGCTCGCCGACGAGGAAGAAGGCGTGCAGGTGGCCAATGAGATCGGCTACCCGGTCATGCTGAAAGCATCGGGCGGCGGCGGCGGCATCGGCATGCAAGTCTGCAACTCCGACGACGAACTGCGCAAAGCATACGGCGGCAACCAAAACCGCGCCAAGCAGTTCTTCGGCGACGACGCGATGTACATCGAGAAATTCGTCGAAGAGCCGCGCCACGTTGAAGTGCAGGTTCTCGCCGACAAAGCGGGCAACACCGTCTACCTGTGGGAGCGCGAATGCTCGATCCAGCGCCGCCACCAAAAAGTCGTCGAAGAAGCGCCGTCCCCGTTCCTCGATGCTGAACTGCGTCAAAAGATGGGCGAAGCGGCCGTGCGCGCTGCGAAGTCGATCGGCTACAGCAACGCGGGCACGATCGAATTCCTCGTCGACAAGCACCGCAACTTCTACTTCCTCGAGATGAACACCCGTCTGCAGGTGGAGCATCCGATCACCGAGGAGATCACCGGCCTCGACCTCGTCGCGGAGCAGCTGCGCATCGCTTTTGGCGAAGAGCTCGGCTATACCCAAGACGACATCAAGCTGGACGGCCACGCGATCGAAGTGCGCGTCTATGCGGAAGATCCGAAGACGTTCTTCCCGAGCCCGGGGCAGATCACCCGTTTCGAAGCGCCGCAGTTTGATTTTGTGCGCAACGAACTGGCGGTAGGACCGAACTCGAAAGTCACGCCGTTCTACGACCCGATGATCGCCAAGCTGATCGTGAAGGGGAAAGACCGCGACGAAGCGATCGCCCGCATGCAGCAGGCGCTCGAGCACTACCATGTCGAAGGCATCAAGACCAACATCCCAATGCTGCGCGAAGTATTGGCGCATGACGCGTTCCGCGCCGGGGATACGACCACCGATTTTGTGGCAAAACACATTCAGAAAAAATAAAAGACGGCATCGCAGCCAAGGAGGAGCTATACAATGACAGAAATCGTAGCAAGCATGGCAGGTAACGTGTGGAAAGTACTCGTCAAAGCAGACGACACCGTAGAAGAGGGGCAAGACGTTGTCATCCTCGAATCGATGAAAATGGAGATCCCGATCGCAGCAGACTTCGGCGGCAAAGTTGTCGAAGTAAAATGCGAAGAGGGCGGCTTTGTCAACGAAGGCGACGTGCTCGTCGTTGTAGAAGACTAATCGAAAGAAGTTGATCGTCCATGAGCAAAAACTGGCCGGCTGCCGTCACGATCAAAGAAGTTGGACCCCGTGATGGTCTGCAAAACGAAAAAGGCATCGTCAAGACGGAAGACAAGATCGCCTGGATCAACCATTTGAGCCAGACCGGGCTCAAGCACATCGAGATCACCTCGTTCGTCAATCCGAAATGGATTCCGGCGCTCGCCGATGCCCTCGAAGTGGCGCAGGGCATCACGCGCGTCGACGGGGTGACCTACTCGGCGCTCGTTCCGAACCTGCGCGGTCTGGAAGGCGCCTTGCAGGCCAATCTCGACGAGGTGGCCGTCTTCATGTCGTCCACCGAGCTGCACAACAAAAAGAACATCAACAAAAGCATCGACGAGACCTTCCCGGTGCTCAAAGAAACGGTCGACGAAGCGCTGCGAGCGGGCAAGATCGTCCGCGGCTACCTCTCGACCGTCTTTGGCTGCCCGTACGAAGGGGCGACCGATGTCAAGCAGGTGGCGTACGTTTCGGAGAAGCTGCTTGAGATGGGCATCCACGAGCTGTCTCTCGGCGACACGATTGGCGTTGCCAACCCGCGTCAGGTGCAAGAGGTGCTGGAAGTTCTCTTGAAGACCATTCCGGCTAACAAAATGGCGATGCATTTCCACGATACGCGCGGCACGGCGATGGCCAATGTCCTCGCTTCGCTGGAGATGGGCATCACCACTTTTGACGGTGCTCTGGGCGGCCTGGGCGGCTGTCCGTATGCGCCGGGCGCATCGGGCAACCTGGCGACAGACGACCTGCTGTACATGCTGCATGGAATGGGCATCAAGACCGGCGTGGACAGCGACCGGATGATGGAAGCGGCGAAGTTTATCCAAGACAAGATCGGACGCCCGCTGCCCAGCCATGCTCTGCAGGCGGCAACTGCCGTTTGCGAATCGTAAGGAGACGGGGGAGGAGAACTCATGCCATTTGATCCGAACATCCGCAATTTCCGTGAAACGCCGCTTGCCGATGACCGCAAAGGGCTGGTCAAAACGGAGATCAGCGCAGGCATCGCCACCGTGACGCTCAACCGCCCGGAAGCGGCGAACGCATTTTCCGTGGAAATGCTGGAGCAGTTTATCGATGCTCTGTACACGCTGAAATTCGACCCGGAAGTGCGCGTGGTGATCATCACCGCTGTCGGCGAAAAAGCGTTCTGCGCCGGCGCCGATCTGATCCAGCGCGGGCAGATGGATCTGACCCAAGCCCGCCAGCACATCAACCTGATCCGCTCGGCGGTTAACGAAGTTGAAGCGCTGCCCCAACCGACGATCGCAGCGATCAACGGCGTGGCGTTTGGCGGCGGCACGGAGCTGACCTTGGCGGCCGACTTGCGTATCGCAGCGGAAAACGCCAAGTTTGGCTTGACCGAAACGGCCTTGGCGATCATCCCGGGCGCAGGCGGCACGCAGCGCCTGCCGCGCTTGATCGGCGTGGCCAAAGCGAAAGAGCTGATCCTGACCGCCCGCCGCATCGACGCAGCCGAAGCGGAGAAGATCGGACTGGTCAATTACGTGGTGGCGCAGGAAGAGCTTTTGAACAAAGCGAACGAACTGGCCCGCGAGATCACCAAAAACGGTCCGCTTGCTGTGCGTCAGGCCAAGCTTGCGATCAACAAAGGCGTCGAAGTCGACCTCGCCACCGGACTTGCGATCGAACAAAACGCGTACGAAGTGATCATGCCGACCCAGGACCGTCTGGAAGGCTTGAAAGCGTTTAAAGAAAAACGTCCGCCGGTCTACAAAGGCGAATAACAGCCGCACGTACCAGCCGCAAGGAGGAGAGACAAGGATGTCTTTTGATAAAACATTGCAAGAGCGCCTGGAGAAAATCCAGCAAGGCGGCGCTCCGAAGTACCACGAGAAAAATGCTGAGCAGGGCAAGATGTTCGTCCGCGACCGTCTGCGCATGCTGTTCGATGATGAATTTGTGATCGAAGACGGCGCATTCGCCAATTTCATGGCGGGCGACCTGCCGGCTGACGGCGTTGTCACCTGCCTCGGCCGCATCCATGGCCGCACCGTTGCCGTGATGGCGAACGACTCCACCGTCAAAGCAGGTTCCTGGGGTTCCCGCACGGTCGAGAAGATCATCCGCATCCAAGAGACGGCGGAGAAGATGAACATTCCGATGATCTACCTGGTCGACTCCGCAGGCGCGCGCATCACCGACCAGATCGAGATGTTCCCGGGCCGCCGCGGTGCGGGCAAGATCTTCTACAACCAAGTGAAATTCTCCGGCCGCATGCCGCAGATCTGCGTGCTGTTTGGCCCGTCCGCAGCAGGCGGCGCATACATACCGGCATTCTGTGACATCGTGATCATGGTCGACAAAAACGCTTCGATGTACCTCGGCTCCCCGCGCATGGCGGAGATGGTCATCGGCGAAAAAGTCACCTTGGAAGAGATGGGCGGCGCGCGCATGCACTGCCAGATCTCCGGGGTTGGCGACTTGCTGGCGAAAAACGAGGAAGATGCGATCAAGCAGGCTCGCCAATACCTGGGCTACTTCCCGCAAAGCTACGCAGAGCACCCGCCGGTTGCGGACAGCAAAGACAGCGCAGAGTTTGAAAAAACGCTCGGCGAGATCATCCCGCAGAACCAAAATGCTCCGTTCAACATGCTCGACCTGATCAACCGCCTGATCGACGAAGGCTCTTGGTTTGAAATCAAGAAGCTGTTCGCGCAGGAGCTGCTGACCGGTCTGGCCCGCATCAACGGCAAAGTGGTCGGCATCATCGCCAACCAGCCGAAAGTAAAAGGCGGCGTCCTCTTCGTGGATTCCTCCGACAAAGCGGCGAAGTTCATCACCTTGTGTGATGCGTTCAACATCCCGCTCCTGTTCCTCGCCGACGTGCCGGGCTTCATGATCGGCACCAAAGTCGAGCGTGCCGGCATCATCCGCCACGGCGCGAAGCTGATCTCGGCGATGTCCGAAGCGTCCGTGCCGAAGATCTCCGTCGTCGTCCGCAAAGCATACGGCGCCGGTCTCTACGCGATGGCAGGCCCGGCCTTCGAGCCGGACGCGTGCCTCGCCCTCCCGACCGCATCGATCGCCGTCATGGGCCCGGAAGCGGCGGTCAACGCCGTCTACGCCAACAAGATCGCTGATCTCCCTGAAGAAGAGCGTGCCGCCTTCATCGAAGCCAAGCGCGAAGAATACCGCCAAGACATCGACATCTACAAGCTGGCCAGCGAAATGATCATCGACGCCATCGTTGACCCGAACGAACTGCGCAACGAACTGATCAAACGCTTCGAGCTGTACAGCTCCAAATATGCGCCGTTCACCGATCGCAAGCATCCGGTGTATCCGGTTTAACAGACATAGAAAAATCCCCTTCTCCTGCGAGAAGGGGATTTTCTTATGGAGGCTTACTTCTTGCCTTCGATATAGGTTTCTTTCAGATCGTACTCGATCGCGAACGGGCGCTTCACGAAGTTTTTCACGTACGGCTGGGTAACGTAAGCGCGTGCGCGGAAGTTGTTCGGGCCGATCGGCATTTCTTCGAGCAGGAGCTTTTCGGCATCCTGGAGGATGGAGATGCGCTTCTTCGGGTCCGGCTCGCTCTTCGCATCGGCGATCAGCTTGTCGTACTGGGCGTTGCTCCAGTTGCCGTAGTTGATGCCGCCGCCGGTGGTGAAGAGGTCGAGGAAGGTCATCGGATCGTTGTAGTCGGCGATCCAGACGCCCAAAGAGATGTCATAGGTGTGCTCTTTTTGCTTCTTCAGGCGCAGTTTGAACGGAAGCGGCTCGATGTCCACTTCGATGCCCAGGTTCGTACGCCATTGTTCTTGGATGAACTCGCCCGACTTGCGGCCAATGTCGCCTTCGTCCACCATCAGCTTGATTTTCGGGAAGCTGTCCACGCCGGCTTCTTTCAGACCCGCTTGCAGGGTTTCTTTTGCTTTCGGCGCGTTTTCTTTCAGCTTGAGCAGGTCGCCGAGGTTCTTCGCGAAATCGCCGCCCTGGCCGTCAGAAGTGCCAAATGGGGTGAAGCCCGTCGGCGGCTTGGAGCCGTTGTGGTAGATCACGTCTGCGTACGCTTCCCAATCAACGCCCCAGGTCAGCGCTTGGCGAACTTTTGCCGATTGAAGCGCTTTCACTTTCTGGTTGTAGGAAAGGTAACCGGATGCCAGTTCCGGCTGCTCCACATATTCCGGCTTGCCTTTATAGTTGTCCACATGGTCGCGCATCAGCTGCGCGCGGTCAACTTGGCCTGCTTCGTACAGGTTGACTTGCGCGATGCTGTCTTTGACGATCTGGTAGTTGACCTGAGTCAGTTTAACCTTGTCTTTATCCCAGTAGTTCTCGTTCTTGACCAGCGTGACCGACTGCTCGTGCGTCCAGTCTTTCATCACAAACGGACCGTTGTAGAGTACCTTGTCCGCTTCGGAGCCGTATTTGTCGCCAGATGCTTCCACGAACTTTTGGTTTTGCGCGAAGAAGGTCGGGAACGCCATCTGCTCGATAAAGAACGGCAGCGGGTTCTCCAGCGTCACGACCAGCGTTTTGTCGTCGGTTGCTTTGACGCCGACATCTTCTGCTTTGCCTTTGCCGTCGTTATAAGCCTGGCCGCCTTTGACCCATGCTACCATAAACGCGTATTGCGCGCCGGTGTCCGGGTTCAAGGTGCGCTTCCAGGAGTATTCAAAGTCATGCGCGGTCACAGCTTCGCCGTTCGACCATTTGATGCCGTCGCGCAGTTTGAAGGTGTAAGTAAGACCGTCCGGGGAGATCTCCCAGCTCTCTGCCAAGCCTTTATCCGCCTTGCCGTTTTCGTCGAGGCGAACAAGACCTTCGTTGACGTTGGAGAACAGGGTGAAGGCCAGGTTGTCGGTCGCTTTGGAAACGTCCATCGTCGGGAGTTCGTCGCCGAGCACCAGGTTCAGCACTTGTTCTTCTTTTTGTTTCTCTTTATCGGCCCCGTCGGACGGCTCCGAGCTGCTGCATCCTGCCAGAACGCCGGCCAGCATCGAAACGGACAGACCCACGGTGAGCCATTTAGTTGCTTTCATGCATATACCCCCATTTTGTTATTATCTAGTGGACTATACCTCTCTGCTTATATATATTATCACAATTAAATGATTTGTAGACGGGGATTTGGAACGAAATTTTCAGAAAAAGGGAATTGAGCAGGACGAGCAGAATGAGAATCCCACAGGAGGTGCGGTTATGAAAATCGGAATCATCGGTCCGGGCGCGATCGGTCGGTTGCTCGGCTATACGCTCGCACAGGGCGGGCATGACGTGGTGCTGATCTGCCGCCGGGAAGAGCAGGCGGAGCGGTTTTTGCAAACGGGGGTGACATATGTCGACCCGGACGGTCAGGAACACCATGCGCCCGTACAAGCTGTGGTTGGCGGGGTGGAGGAGCTGGACGGCGTGATCGTCACCGTGAAAAGCTACGACACGGAGTCGGCAGCAACGCAGATTGCCGCACTGCACACCCAAGCGCCGGTCTTGTCGCTGCAAAACGGATTGGGCAATGCGGAAACGTTGGCCCGGCATCTCGACCCGGATCGCATCGCGCTGGCCTTGACCACACACGGCGCAACGGCGGAAGGCGAGACAAAAGTCTGGCACAAAGGACGGGGCCAGACTGTCATCGGCAGTTTGGTGCCGCCAAGCACGGCAGGCGCATTTTGGGCAGAGCTGCTCGAAGAGTGCGGTCATCCGGCGGCGCTTTCTGATGACATCCGCCGGGAAGTGTGGAGCAAAGCGATGGTCAACATCGGGATCAACCCGTTTACCGCTGTACTTGGGGTGCAGAACGGTCAGTTGCTGCAGGAATCGGAGATCCTGCCCTTGATGCAAGCGGCCGTCGAAGAAGCGGAACGGGCGGCGCTGGCGGAAGGGGTTGTTTTGCAGGGGAGTTTCCAACGCGTGCTCGACGTCTGCAAAAACACGGCGGAGAACACATCATCGATGTTGCAGGATCTGCAAAAAGGACGGCGCACAGAAATCGACGCGATGTGTGGCGTGATCGTGCAAGTCGCGGAAAAATCAGGCTCATCTGCACCCTATAATTTTTTTCTAAAAAAAATAGTCAAAAAATGTGAAACAAAACGGAGCAAACTGTCATCGTTAGAGATGAAGGGCTTGTTCGACGAGTTTCTTCAAAACAATTAAAAAATATTTAGTTTTTATCAATTCTAAAATCACTCATAATATCACCGTTTATTTCACTAGGAGTATACGGACAAATAAAATTTTTGGAAATCTATTTACAAGAGCTGGAACGGACTGTATAATAACGGTAGTAAATCGTAATCGTTGCGATTTATAAGTGACCCCAAATTGAGATCGATGAGCCCCTCCGCTTGTCGATCACTTTTTTTTGCCTAAAAACCAAGCGGCAGGTCTCATCATGAGACCTGCCGCTTTTTATTGTCTTCTTATTTAGAAGTAATCGAGCATCAGCGGTTTCTGGCTGCTGGTCCAGAGACTGCTCAGGACGGGAAGCACGTTCGGGTCGTGAACGGATAATTTCCCGAGAAATAGTGCTTGTTCGACAGAAAGATAACCATAGAACAACTGCGTCCAGGTGCCGATGTCGGCGCTTGCTTGTGCCGGCTCACTGCTGGCCGCCACTTCCGCTTGCCCGGACTGCTCTACGGTCACTTGCCAGGTTCCTTCGTTCCACGGTGCAAACGTATCGGTGACGCCAAGGCGCACACTGCCTGTCTGGGCCTGCGGGGAAGTCACTTTCCAAGCGGTCGTCACATCAACGATCCGCCCCATAAACCAGTTTTCCGTGTCCGACTTCATCTGTTTCGGATCATGGAGCAGGGCAGGGAGGATCGAGTCGATGCCGGTCTCCCACTCCCAGCCTTGGAGCAGGTTGTCGCGTTCGAGCAGCGCGAGCAGCCCTTTTTGCGCGTCGATGTTGGCGGCAATCAGCTCTTTGACGAACTTTTTATGTCCTTCCTCTTGGATCAGCACCATGTAGCCTTGCGGTTCGTTTTGCGCATCGATCCAGAGGTAGATCTGCGGTTTCGGTCCGCCGAAGACATTTTGCACGATTTTCACCCACTCGCGGTCGGTGCGCTGCAGCAAGCCATTGCGGGACTTCGCCTCACGTTCATAAAGGGATTTCAGCGTGTCCAGTTCCTCGGGGCTGCTGCGGATGACGCGACCGCTGTCTGGGGAGGCCGGAGTTGCAAACAGCCTGGACGAAGCGGGGGATTTGAAAATCCGCTTCTCACAGCAATACTCATAGCCGAACTGCCGATAGAAAGCATAAGAGCTCGGGTGCAGGCAGCTGACCGGCACGCCGTTCTCCTTCAGCTCCTGCAGCATCGCCGAGAGCATGGCGCGGACATAGCCTTGGCCGCGCTCTTCGATGCGCGTGGCGATCGAAGCGACGCCGCCCATCGGGAGGGCCTGGCCGTGCAGGTATTGCGTATAAGCGAACAAACGCCCCGTCACTTTCATTTCGCCGTCGACAAACACGCAGCGCGTGTCGTTCAGATCGGTCAGGTGACGCATTTCCACTGCCCGTTCCGGGTAGAGCTGGTGATACGACTCTGCGCGAATCTGGCAGTACATTTCCCATTCCTGTTCTGCAATGCGGCGCACTTCAAGGGTCAAAAGAATCACACCTTTCATTCGTTCCGATACATATTCTCGATCTGGAAGGCTTTCCCTTCTGGGCAGAAACACCTTGCAAAACGGAACGTATAGTGTAATATTACACTATAAGAGTGATTTTGGAGGTGTTGGCAAGATGGAAAACGTCTGGCTGCGGAGTGCCGGATTTGATGTGAGCTGGCTGATCATACCGATCACGGCGGTGCTGCTGTTGCTGCCGCTCGACGGTGCGCCGCAAGGGGTGATCGCGGCGGTGGCGCTGGGTTCGCTGCTCTTGTCGGGGGTGCATATCGGGACGAACTGGACACTGTTGTTCCGGGACGGGACGTTTTGGCGACATGACCCCATGCGCTATGTCCACATGGGCTGGCTGATCCTGATCGGCTCGGCTGTGCTTTCGGCGTGGAATCTGTCTTTGTTCATGTCGGTCTACGTCTATTGGGGGCTGTGGCATTTTGCCCGTCAGCACTGGGGGATCGCGATGCTGTACAAAGCCAAGGTGGGGAAAGGCAGCAAGCGCGATTACCAAGCGGATAAAGTACTTGTGCATCTCCTGCTCTTTTTGCCGCTGTTGATCCAGTTCGCGCGGCCGGGCGAGTTTGGTTTCTATACGATCACGCTGTACCGGTTTCATCTGCCGGAAGAGGCGGCGTTTCTGCTCACCGTGCTCTACGGCATCCTGCTCGTCTTCTGGCTGCTGTTCGCGGGCTGGCGCTGGCTGCACGGGACGCTGAACCTGCCCGCCTTTTGGACGATGCTGTCGGCGGTGGCGGCGTTTGGGGTGATCTACTTCTGCACAGACAGCTTCTTGCTGATGTACGCCTTGATCTCGATTCCACATTCCTTGCAATACATCGGGCTGGCCCTGCACTACCATGACGGGAAAAACAAACGGATCAAAAGGTGGGCGAAAGGCAGACAAACCCGGTTTTTCGCGAAGTTTTGGGGATTTACCATGCTCTATACTGTAATCGCCGTCGTGCTGGTCAGGTTCAATGAAGCGCACCATTCGCCTTTGGTCTACGGACTGCTGGGCCTGACGATCTTTCATTTCTGGGTTGAGCTGTTCTCGTGGCGGCCGAAACACAATCCGGAGCTGCGCGATTCGCTTGGCCTGTAAAAAAGAAAAACCCTCCGCCGCTTAGGGCTGAGGGTTTTCTTGTGCGTCTGCTTCTGCCTGACAACGGGCGGCGTAGTGGTCGGCGCCCCAGGTGCGCAGAGCATCCAGCACGGTGGAGAGCGTTTTGCCGCTCTCCGTCAAAGTGTATTCGACGCGCGGCGGGATCTCCGGATACAAGGTCCGGTCGATGATCCCGTGCTCTTCTAATTCTTTCAGTCGTTCGGTTAGCAGCTTCGATGAGATCGGCAGGCTGGACGCGATTTCGGAAAAGCGTTTTTTGCCGTCAAACAGTTCGCGGATGATCAGCACGGTCCACTTTTTGCCGATAATCCCGAGCGTAACCTCGATTGGGCAGCATTGATTCTCTTGCTGTGCCATCGCTCCCCACCTTCTTTTTCATGTAGTATGTGAACTATTATAGCACGAAACGGGCAGAAGTATTGTGAAGCGCATTACTTTACTTAGAAAAGTTATTTTGCTATTGTGTTGAAGTGGTACGAAAACCCAACGTGAGAGGAGTTTGGCAAATGGCAGGTTTGTTTGACTCGTTTACTTTAAAAGGTATGGAATTGAAAAATAGAATCATGATGTCTCCGATGTGCCAATACCAGGCGAACGAGGACGGGACGGTCACCGACTGGCATCTCGTCCACTACGTGTCGCGTGCGATCGGCGGCGTTGGTCTGGTGATGGTCGAAGCGTCCGGCGTCGAAGCGCGCGGCCGCATCTCGACGGGCGACGTGGGGATCTATTCGGATGACCACATCGCAGGTCTCGCCCGCATCGTTGAACTTTGCAAATCATACGGCGCCAAGACGGCGATTCAGATCGCCCACGCCGGCACAAAAGCGGAAACGCCGGAGCCAAATGTGGCGCCGTCTGCGTTTACGCACTTTGACCGCTACAACACGCCGCAAGAACTGACGACCGGGGAGATCCAAGAGATCGTCACCGCCTTTGCAGACGCTGCGGTGCGAGCGGTGAAAGCCGGTTTTGACACAATTGAGATCCACGGCGCGCACGGCTACCTGATCAACCAGTTCCTCTCGCCGCTGACCAACAAGCGCACCGACGAGTACGGCGGTGCGCTGGAAAACCGCCTGCGCTTCCCGCTGCAGGTGATTCGCGGGGTAAAAGCGGTCATCCCGGACGACATGCCGCTGTTGATGCGCGTCTCCGCTTCCGAATATTCGGAGGAAGGCTACTCGCTGGACGAGATGGTGGAAATGGCGAAGCAGTTTAAAGAGGCGGGCGTTGACATGATCGACGTTTCCTCCGGCGGTTCGCTGCCGACCGCTCCACCGGCGATCTATCCGGGCTACCAGCTGCAGTTTGCCGAAGCGATCAAGCACGGGGCGGAGATCCCGACGATTGCGGTCGGTCTGCTGCACAATCCCGCTTTGATGGAAGAAGCGCTGCAAAACGGGCGTGCCGATGTGGTGGCGGTGGGGCGCGAACTGCTGCGCAACCCGCATTTTGCCAAAACAGCCGCCTTGGAATTGGGCGCGGAACTCGAGCTGCCGAACGTATACAAATACGCGTATTAAGAGCGAATCTGCTCTGTTCGCCTTTTGTTCGTCAAACCAGCGTCACGAAGGCGAAAGTATGTTCGTGAGTCCAGAGAATCATTTTCCATAAGAAGGCCGAAATCCTGCCATTTCAACCATTGAAGTGGCAGGATTTCTATTTATAGGACAGAATAACAGTCGGAGTGGTGGAAAGTGGGGGAAAGTGGAGCACCTTTCCGTAAAGTGGGTGAATGGACATGTTCATGGGGGAATTTCAACACAGTATTGACGATAAAGGGCGACTGATCATCCCGGCCAAATTCCGGGACGGCCTTGGCGCGTCGTTTGTTGTGACCCGTGGCTTGGACAATTGCCTGTTTGTATACCCCAGAAGCGAGTGGGAGACGATAGAGGCAAAGTTGAAAAGTCTTCCATTCACGAGAGCGGATGCCCGCGCCTTTTCCCGATTTTTCTTCTCCGGAGCGACCGAGTGCGACTTGGACAAACAAGGGCGCGCCAACATTCCGAACAACTTGCGCGAGTACGCGAAGCTAAATCGCGACTGCGTGGTGATCGGAGTCTCGGGCCGGGTGGAGATCTGGGCGAAGGAAGTGTGGGAAGATTACACACTGAACGCAGCCGACACTTTCGGGGAGATTGCGGAAAAACTTGTAGACTTGGACCTGTAACACAGCACATCACCATCGCTTAGACTTGAGGTGTATTGAACCCATGCCAGAAGAAACCACATTTCATCATGTATCCGTATTTGCCACTGAGGCTGTGGAGGCTCTGCAACCGGAGCCAGACCATATCTATGTAGACTGCACGCTGGGCGGAGCAGGACACTCGGGGCGCATCTTGCAGGCCAGTTCGCCGACCGGCCGCCTGATCGCCATCGACCAGGACCTGACCGCAATCGCCAATGCGCAAAACGTGCTCGCGCCTTACGAAGGCCGCTTTACGATCGTCCATTCCAATTTTCGCCGATTAGAGGAGATCGTAGCTGAACTTGGCCTTGAAGGTGTCGACGGGGTGCTGTTTGACCTTGGCGTCTCCTCGCCGCAGCTCGACGAGGGAGAGCGTGGATTCTCTTATCAACACGATGCACCGCTGGACATGCGAATGGATAAGACGCAGCCGTTCACCGCGCACGATCTGGTGAACACGTATAGCCAGGACGAACTGGCCAAGATCTTGTTTGAATATGCCGAAGAGAAATGGTCAAAGCGCATCGCCGAATTTATCGTGCGTGAAAGAGCGAAAGGGCCGATCGAATCGACCGGCCAATTGGTCGACATCATCAAAGCGGCTATCCCAGCCGCAGCGCGCAGGGAAGGGCCACATCCCGCGAAACGGACGTTCCAAGCGATCCGCATCGCGGTCAACGACGAGCTGAATGTCTTCGCCGAGGCGATTCAGCAAGCCATCCGGGTCTTGAATCCGGGCGGTCGCGTGGCGATCATCACCTTCCATTCTTTAGAGGACCGCATCGCCAAACTGGCTTTGCAGGAAGCGGCAAAAGGATGCATCTGTCCGCCGCAGCTGCCGATCTGCCAGTGCAGCAACGAGCCGAAGGTGAAGATCATCACCCGCAAGCCGATCATGCCGTCCGAAGAAGAGCTGGCGCACAACCCACGGGCACGTTCCGCCAAATTGCGCATCGCCGAGAAACTCTAACGGGCTTACTGGGAGCAAAGAAGGGAGAAGTAACACGATGTCGATGTACCGGGATAATCTAGCGCGCAACTTGCCGAAACAGCAGGAGGCGGTTCCATATCAAAAGCCGAAGACGGGGACAGTCCCCCGCTCGGAACGATCGAAACAGGAAGCAAAAGAAAAACTGAAGTGGCTCGGCACGATCCTCGTCTGCATCGTGATCGCACTGGGGCTCGTCTCGCGCTATGCGTCGATGGTCAGCCTCAGCTACGAGCTCGAAAGTCAGAAATCGGAGCTGCAAGCGCTGCAGGATGACAAACTGAAGCTGGAGCAGCAAATGCTGGAGCTGGAGTCGCCGGAGCGCGTCAAAAGCTACGCGGCGAACAAGCTGGGGATGAAGTCGGTGCAGGACAGCAACCTGATCATCCTTCCGGGGAGCCAGAACTGATGAGCGAGCGCGTGTTCAAAAAACGGGTGCGACTCTTAGGATTTTGTCTGATGGTCGGTCTCTTGTCTCTCGTTGTGCGGCTGATGTACATCCAGGTCGCCCAAGCTGACGAACTGTCGGCAAAGGCGCAGGATTGGCTGGTCGCGTCGGTGGACATCCCCGGAACACGCGGCACGATCTATGACCGCGAAGGGCAAAAGCTGGCTTTTACCGGTGTGGCTTATGAGATCAGCGTCTCCGTCAATACGGAGGCGATGAAAGAGTGGGGCGAGACAACGGAGATGTATTCGCAGTTTCTCGCGCCGCTCGTTGGAATGACCGAGCCGGAGCTGATGAAGTACATCGATCCGGCCAAATATGCGAGCATACCGGAGAAGGACAGACCGAAAGCGGTCGGCATCGGGCCGAAAGGGGCCAAAGTAGACTCGGTCGTGCACGAGAAGCTTGAAGCGATGCACAAGCAGAACAAACTGCTTGGCATCAACACATTCCGCAAAGACATTCGCCGCTATCCAAACGGCAACTTTGCCGCGCATGTGCTGGGCTATATCGGGATCAACGATCAGGAAAAAAAGGAGATCGGTCTGGCCGGGGTCGAGTCGGTCTACAATGACAAGCTGGCCGGAAAGCCGGGCACCGTGGTCATGTACACCGACCGCAACGGCAATCCGCTGCCGAACTATGAGCCGGAGACGACCAAGCAGGCGGTGGACGGGGAAGACATCGTGCTGACCATCGATTCGACGATTCAGCATTTTGTGGAAGAAGAGCTCGACAACATCATGAACAAATACGGGCCGAAACACGCTACGATCATCGTCGCCGATCCGAATAACGGCGAGATCCTGGCGCTGGGCAACCGCCCGCACTATAATCCGGCCGAATATGCGAAAGCGGAGCCGGAGTCCCTGTGGAACAACTGGGCTTTGCGCTCGTTCGAACCGGGCTCCACGTTCAAGTCTTTCGTGCTGACGGCGGCGCTTGCCGAGCATAAAGTGGATCTGAGCGAAAAGTTTGTATCCGGCCAGATCGAAGTCAACGGGCTTTTGATCAAAGACTGGAACGGCTACGGCTTCGGCACGATCACCTACCGCGAAGGGGTCTACAACTCCTCCAACGTAGGTTTTGTCAAGATCGGCCAGAAGCTCGGCAAAGAGTCGCTGTATGAGTACCTGTATGACTTCGGTTTCAACAAGAAGACCGGCATTGACCTGCCGGGTGAAGAGCAGTCGACCTTGTTTGATGTTCCGAAGATGCGCGATGTCGACTTGGCCTCGACGTCGTTTGGTCAAGGGGTCTCGGTCACGCCGATGCAGCAGGTGGCTGCGATGATGGCGATCGCCAACGGCGGCAAAGTCTATCAGCCGCATGTGGTCAAAGAATTCCGCGATCAGGCGACCGGCAAGACGGTCAGCGAAGTAAAACCGAAAGTCATCTCCGAAGTGGCGAACGAAGAAGTGATGAGCACCGTTCGCGAAGTCATGGAGGAGACGATTAGTGTAGAGGATCCGTCTCATGGCTACATCAAAGGGTATCATGTGGCGGGCAAGACGGGGACGGCACAGGTTCCAAAGGAAGACCGCACCGGGTACCAAGATGATGCCTACCGCTTGTCGTTTATCGGATTTGCGCCGGCCGACAAGCCGAAATTTTTGATCTATGTGACGGTCGACCAGCCGACGCGCAACGCGCCGTTCATGTTCGGTTCCTACATTGCCGAACCGTCCGGCAAAGCGGTGCTGGAAAATGCCCTGCGCTACTACCAGGTGCCGGCCGATCCGAACGATCTTGGCCATGGCAAGACGGCAACTGCGAACGGACAAGCACAGCAGCCGGCAAAAAACCAGACGCCCAAGGCGTTTGTGGACGTGCCTGATTTTGTCGGGGCGACGAAAGACAGCGCCGCCAAGCTCGCAGAAAGCAGCAAGCTGAAACTGATCTCCGTAGGCGATGGTCCGAAGGTGACCGGCCAGTGGCCGGATGCCGGTACGGGCCAGGTGCCGGAGGGCGCTTCGATCAAATTGTATTACGGACCGGAAGGCAGCGCGGAAGGCAAGGTGAAACTGCCCGACCTGACCGGATTGTCGCTGCGGGAAGCGATCGAAACGCTGGCGCTCTTGCAGTTGACGGTCGACCCGACCGGAACCGGATATGTAACGAAACAGGAAACGCCCGCGGGCACGCTTGTTCCCGTCGGCAGTCCTGTGAAGATCACACTCTCCCCGCAGCAGTCTTGACGCTGCGGGTTTTCTATGTTGAGATGAACAAGTTGTGACGCTTCGGACAAAGAGTACTTGTCACGTCTCCTGCCGCATAACGTTGGTAATGGTTGTACTACTTATTTGAGAACCTTACCCCTGTTTTGCAAAAAGGAGGCGTCCAGTTTTGCGAGTATCGAACGGAATGATACGGAAACGACTCGTGATTGTGCTGATGACTTTGGCCGCCGTGTTTTGTGCGCTGGTGCTGCGCCTTGGATATGTGCAAATGGTTCAATCTCCCTGGCTGACAGCGCACGCAGAAGACCTGTGGCGGCGGAATATCCCGGTCGAGCCGAAGCGCGGGGTGATCACCGACCGCAACGGCGAAGTGCTGGCCTATAACGGCAGCGCGCCGACTGTGGTCGCCATCCCGGCCCAGGTCAAAGACAAAGAAGGCACGGCCAAACAGCTGGCACCGGTCTTAGGCATGACCTATGAAAAGGTGCTGAAAACGATTTCCAAGCGCACCCTGCTTGTGTATCTGCAGCCGGGCGGGCGCAAGATCACCGATGAAAAAGCGCGTCAGGTGCGCACGTTGAACCTGCCGGGCATCCATGTGACCGAAGAGGGCAAGCGCTATTATCCTTATGACGGACTGGCTGCGCACGTGCTTGGTTTTTCCGGCGTGGACAACCAAGGCCTGACCGGTCTGGAGCGCTGGTATGACGACCGCCTGAAAGGCGAGCGCGGCCGCATTTCCTTTTTCGCCAACGCCCGGGGGCAGGAGATGCCGCAGGAAAACGACGAGTATGTCGCACCGAAAGACGGGGAGAAACTGGTGACCACGCTCGATGCGGAGATTCAGACGTTTGTCGAGCGCGAGATGGAAAATGTGGTCGCGCAGTACAACCCGGATGAAGCGATGATGATCGTCGCCGACCCAAACACCGGCGAGATTCTGTCTTTGGCCAACTATCCGAATTTCAAGCCGGGCAGCTATCGCAGCTACCCGCAGGAGACGTACAACCGCAACTTGGCGATCTGGAAGAACTTCGAGCCGGGCTCGACGTTTAAGATCGTCACGCTTGCTGCAGCGCTGGAAGAGAAGAAGATCACGCTGACCGACCCGTTTTATGATCCGGGCTACTACGAGGTGGCCGGGCATAAGATCCGCTGTTGGAAAGCGGGCGGCCATGGGTCGGAGACGATGCTTGATGTCGTCGAGAACTCCTGCAACCCTGGCTTCATGCTGATGGGAGAGAAGCTGGGCAAAGAAACGTTGTTCAGCTATATTGATAAATTCGGCTTCGGCCAAAAGTCGGGCATCGAACTGCCGGGCGAAGGGAAAGGCGTCATGTTCAACCTGAAAAACGTAGGTCCGCTGGAACTGGCGACCACGTCGTTTGGGCAAGGGGTGGCGGTCACTCCGATTCAGCAGGTGATGGCAGTCTCGGCGATCGCCAACGGCGGCGAACTGATGAAGCCGCAGGTGGTCAAAGAGTGGCGCGACCCGGAAACCGATCAAGTGACCGAAAAGGTGGAGCCGGAAGTGGTGCGCCGCGTCGTCTCGGAAAGCACGGCGAAACAGGTGCGCGAAACCTTGGAGTCGGTCGTCGCGCGCGGCTCCGGTAAAAACGCCTATCTGGAAGGCTACCGCGTCGGCGGCAAGACCGGTACGGCGCAGGTTGCGGAAAACGGCGCTTATAAATCGGGCCATTACATCGTATCCTTTATCGGGATGGCTCCGGTCGACAACCCGCGCCTCGTCGCCTACGTCGCGATCGACAACCCGAAAGCGCCGCTCGTCTTCGGGGGATCATCGCAGCGCCGGTCGTCGGCAACGTGCTCGCCGACTCCCTGCACTACCTTGGCGTCCAACCGAGCACTGACGGCTTGAAGCGCGAATACCAGTTCACCGATATCAAGCCGATCGAAGTCCCGCCGATCGCCGGCATGACGGTCGCCGAAGCGCAAAAAGAGATGTACGGCTCCGGCCTGCAGCTGAAAGTGGAGACGTCAGGCAAAGGCGACTATATCGTCGAACAACAGCCAAAAGCGGGCGCGAAAGTGGCGCCAGGTTCGACAGTTCGGCTGTACTTGTCGGATAAACCGGATAAACCCACCCCCTAAGCCTTGTGCTTAGGGAGTGGTTTGGTTAATAATGAGAGTGTTTGAGAAACAGCGTTCTATTTTTGGCGCGCAAGAGGAGGAACCCCCGGTGCGGCTCAGCGAGTTGACAGCTCCGATTTTAATCAAAACGGTCATCGGTTCCGATGACGTCGAAATAACGAATATAACGGCCGATTCGCGCCGTGTACAGCCGGGCAGCCTGTTTATCGCGCTGCGCGGCTACACGGTGGACGGCCATGATTTTGTACAAGGCGCAGTGCAAGCGGGCGCTGCCGCTGTCGTGGTTGAACAAGCGATCGAGGGGCTCTCAGCACCGCAAGTCGTCGTCCGAGACACACGGGCGGCAACTGCGGTGCTTGCGTCCGTTTTCTATCGTCATCCGTCCCAGGCGATGAAAGTGATCGGCATCACCGGCACAAACGGCAAGACGACGACCACCTTTTTGATCGACCGCATCTTGAGCGACGCGGGCAAGCAGACCGGCGTGATCGGCACGATCATGGCGAAGATCGGGACCGAAGAGATCCCGATGGAGAACACGACGCCCGATGTGGCCGATCTGCAGGAACTGTTCCACCGGATGCGCGAGGCGGGAACCGAATACGGGATCACCGAAGTGTCGTCCCATGCGCTCGATCTGAAGCGGGCGGCGGGGACGGATTATCATCTGGCGATCTTTACGAATCTGACGCAGGATCATCTTGATTTTCACGGTTCGATGGAAGCGTACCGCAATGCGAAAGCGAAGCTGTTTGCGCGCCTCGGCAACACCTATCAAGATGGCGTGCACAACAACAAAGTGGCGATCTTAAACGCCGATGATGCAGCATCTGAGCATTTCCGCGATGCAACAACCGCGCAAGTGATCACGTACGGCATCGATGCGGAGGCGGACGTTCGCGCCGTCGATGTGCAGGTGGAAGCGAGCGGCGTTTCGTTCAAAGTGGAGAGCGTATATGGCCAGGAGAGCTTCGCACTGCAGCTGACCGGCAAGTTTAACGTCTACAATGCCCTGGCCGCAATGACGGCAGGTCTGGTCGAAGGAATTCCGTTCTCTTCCATTAAAAAGTCGCTCGAATCGATCCCCGGCGTAAACGGACGTTTTGAAACGGTGCAGGCCGGACAGGACTTCACGGTGATCGTCGACTACTCGCATACGCCAGACTCGCTGGAAAACGTGATGAAGACGGTGCGCGAGTTTGCGAAAAACAAGGTCTATTGCGTGGTGGGCTGCGGCGGGGACCGCGACCGCACGAAGCGTCCGCTGATGGCGCGCATCGCGGTGGAATATGCCGACCTGGCGATCTTGACGTCAGACAATCCGCGCACGGAAGATCCGGAGCAGATCGTCGACGACATGGAAGCGGGCGTGCAGGATGCAAAAGACCGCTATGTGCGCATCACCGACCGCAGAGAAGCGATTCGGTATGCGGTGGCCAAGGCCGAAGCGGGCGATGTGATCATGATCGCCGGGAAAGGGCATGAGACTTACCAGATCATCGGCAAGACCAAACACCATTTTGATGACCGGGAAGTAGCAGCTCAGGCGATTCGAGGTGAAGCGTAAGCATGATCAAAAGAACTTTGCAAGAGATCGCCGGGATGGCAGGCGGCACGCTGCTCCAAGGCGACTTCGGGCGAGTGGTCGCAGGCGTATCCACCGACACCCGCAAGGATATGACGGGGATGCTGTTTGTGCCGCTCGTCGGCGAGCGTTTTGACGCGCATGATTTTCTGGCGCAGGCCGAAGGGCAAGGGGCGGCGGCCGCATTTTGGCAGGGCGACCATCCACGTCCGGAGACAGGGCTTGCGCTGATCGAAGTTGATGACACGCTGCTGGCTTTGCAGCGGTTGGCAGCCGCGTATCGCCGCCAACTTTCTGTGCGTGTGGTCGGGATCACGGGCAGTAACGGCAAGACTTCTACGAAAGATATGATAACGGCCGTTTTGGCCGAGTCGTTTAAAGTGCAAAAGACGCTTGGCAACCTGAACAATCACATCGGGCTGCCGTTGATGATGCTGGCGCTGGAAGCGGACACCGACATCGCGGTGCTGGAGATGGGCATGAACCACGCAGGCGAGATCGAACTGCTGGCGAAGCTGGCCGCGCCGGAGCTGGGCGTGATCACCAACATCGGCGAAGCGCACATCGAATATCTCGGGTCGCGCGCCGGCATCGCCGATGCGAAATGCGAACTGATTGAGCAGTTGCCCGCTGGCGGCAAAGCGATCCTGTTTGGGGATGAGCCTTTGCTTCGCGAACGCGCACACAAGACGCAGGCGGAGACGATCTGGTTTGGTTTTGGAGCGGACAACGATCTGCAGGCGGTCGAGGTGGAGAATCTCGGCGTGCTCGGCTCCCGCTTCTCCGTGAGCGGAGATGCGACCCGCTATGAGCTGCCGGTGATGGGCCAGCATCAGCTTGGCAACGCACTGGCTGCCGTTGCGGTCGGCCGGGCATTTGGCATGAGCGGGGAGGAGATCCGCGCCGGGCTCGCCAAATCCTCTCTGACGGCACGCCGTCTGGAAGTGAAGCGGGCGAAGCTGGGCGGCACGGTGATCGACGACGCGTACAATGCGTCGCCGACGTCGATGCGGGCGGCGCTGACGATGTTTGCCGAGATGCCGGGCGGTTTTAAGGTGGCCGTGCTTGGGGGCATGCTGGAATTAGGGCCGGAGTCGGCGCGTATGCATCAAGAGATCGGCGCTGAGCTGGCCGGGCTGCCGTTGCAGCAACTGGTCTGCGTCGGTGAGCTCGCGCAGGACATCGCGCTGGGCGCACGCCAAAACGGCTATCCGGCCGAACAGATCTATGCAGCAGGAGACAACGCAGCGGCCGTCGCCTATCTGGAAGACGTGCTGCGCCAACATGCGGACGATGCTGACGGCGGCGCGATCCTGCTGGTCAAAGCATCGCTTGGCATGAAATTTGTAGAAATCGTGCGGGCGCTCGTCTAAGCGCCCCACGCTGATTTGCTTTGAAGGTAAGGGAGGACCAGAGGTCATGGATATGCAAATATTATTGTGGACGACAGGTGTTAGTTTTGTAATCGCACTTCTACTCGGTCCACTGTTCATCCCGTTTTTGCGGCGCTTGAAGTTTGGTCAGGCGATCCGCGCGGAAGGTCCGCAAGGGCACCAAAAGAAAGCGGGAACTCCGACGATGGGCGGAGTGATCTTCCTGATCGCCATGGCGATCACGGCGATCAAATTTTCCGATTTGTCGCCCGAACTCTGGCTGCTCCTGTTTGTGACGCTGGCGTACGGCACGGTCGGGTTTTTGGATGACTACATCAAAGTCGCGCTGAAGCGCAATCTGGGGCTGAAAGCCCGGCAAAAGCTGATCGGGCAGATTTTGGTCGGCGTTGTGCTGTATGTGGTGATGTTTTATACCGGCATGATCGACATGACGATTTCGATTCCGTTTCTAAATGTACAGTGGGATCTCGGCTTTTTCTATCTTCCGTTCTTAGTGCTGATCGTCATCGCATCGTCGAATGCTGTAAACTTGACGGACGGTCTGGACGGCTTGGCGGCCGGCACGACGGCGATCGCCTTTGGCTCGTATGCGGTGCTGGCTTGGTGGACGTCGAACATGGACGTGGCGATCTTCTGCGCGGCGATGGTCGGCGGCTTGATCGGTTTCCTCGTCTTCAACGTGCACCCGGCGAAAGTCTTCATGGGCGATACCGGTTCGCTGGCTCTGGGCGGCGCGCTGGCGACGGTGGCGATTTTGACCAAGACGGAGATTTGGCTAGTGCTGATCGGCGGCGTGTTTGTGGTCGAAGTTCTGTCGGTCATCATCCAGGTCATCTCGTTCCAGACATTTGGCAAGCGCCTGTTCAAGATGAGCCCGCTGCATCACCATTTCGAACTGCTCGGCTGGTCGGAGTGGCGCGTCGTCGGGACGTTCTGGACGGCAGGTCTGTGCCTCGCGGTCTCCGCGCTGGTTTTGTATCTTAAATAAGTAGGTGAAGAGGAACGTGAACTTTCAAGGGAAAAACGTGCTCGTGCTTGGTGTCGCCCGCTCCGGCGTGGCGGCCGCACGCCTCTTACATACGCGCGGCGCGCACGTGACGGTCAACGACCAAAAGCCGCTTGCAGATATTTTACAAGATGCTGCTGAACTTCAAGCGTTGGGCATTGAAGTGATCGGCGGCGGGCACCCGGAAGACATCGTCCATCCGGGTCTCGATTTTGTGGTCAAGAATCCGGGGATTCCGTACACCGCGCCACCGGTCAAGCAGGCGCTGGAGCTTTGCATCCCCGTGCTGACCGAAGTAGAGATCGCCTATCGTCTGACCCAGGCGCCGATCATCGGCATCACCGGCAGCAACGGCAAGACGACAACCACGACGCTGGTCGGCGAAATGCTGGAGGCGGCGGGGCTGCATCCGGTCGTCGCCGGCAACATCGGCCGCCCCTTGAGCGATGTGGCGGAAGAGGTGACTGCCGAGCAGTGGCTGGTCGCTGAGCTGTCGTCGTTTCAATTGATGGGGACAGATGCGTTCCGGCCGAAGATCGGGGCTTTGTTAAACATCTATCCGGCGCACCTCGACTATCACGGGACGCTGGAAGAATACAAAGCCGCGAAGTACCGCCTGTTCGCCAACCAGACGGAGGATGACATCGCCGTGCTGAATTGGGACCAGGACCTGTCGCGCGACGTAAAATTCTTTGCCAAGTCAAAGTTGTTCCCCTTTTCGCTGAAAGAGGTATTAGACGAGGGCGTTTATGTCAAGGATGGATACATCCATGCTCGTATGCACGGCAAGGAACTCTCTCTGCTCCCGGTGAGCGAAGTGGCGCTCAAAGGGGAACACAACTTGGAAAATCTGCTCGCGGCGGCGGCGATGGCGCTGGCAGCCGGAGCGGACGCAGGGGCGATCGCCCAAGTGGCGCGCACGTTCTCCGGCGTTGAACACCGCCTGGAGCATGTGGCCACGCAGGACGGGGTCGCTTTTTACAATGACTCAAAATCGACCAACTCGACAGCAGCCACGATGGCGATCAACACGTTCGCCGATCACAGCGTGGTGCTGATCGCAGGCGGTCTCGACCGCGGCGTCGATTTTCTGGAACTGGTGCCGGTGTTTGCGAAGAAGGTCAAATATGTGGCGGCGATCGGCCAGGCGGCCGACAAGATGCTGCGCGTGGCGGAGCAGGCCGGCATCAGCGGCGTGAAGACGGCGACGCTGGAAGCGGCGGTCGCGGCGGCCCGGGCTCATGCAGAACCGGGTGATGTCGTGCTGCTGTCCCCGGCGTGCGCGAGCTGGGACATGTTTGGTTCATTCGAAGAGAGAGGAAGCATGTTTAAAAAAGCTGTGCATACATTATAGCGATTGGACGAGACCGAGCACCGGGGGTGAACGTTGCCTTGAAGGGCAAGATCAAAACGTATCCGGACACGCTGATCATCCTGTCTACACTGATGCTTCTGGGAATCGGCGTCATTATCGTCTATAGTGCCAGTGCAGTGCTAGCTGCTCAAAAAATGGGTGATGCTTTCTTCTATGCCCAGCGTCAATTGATGTGGGCGGTGCTTGGGATCATCTCGATGTTTGCGATGATGAACTACGACTACCACAAGCTGAAGAAAATCGCCAAACCGCTTTTGATCATCTGTTTTCTGTTTTTGATCGCTGTAGCGATTCCGGGCATCGGTACGGTGCGTGGGGGTTCGCGGGCCTGGCTTGGGATCGGCTCCCTCGGGATTCAGCCGTCTGAGTTCGCCAAGCTCGGGATCATCATCTATTTTGCGTACATGCTGTCGCGGTATCAGGACAGGATCGTCGAGTTTAAACGAGGGCTTTTGCCGCCGCTTGGAATTGCCATCGCCGCTGTCGGTTTGATCATGCTGGAGCCTGACCTCGGACAGAGCACCGTCCTGATGGGCACCGTGATCATCATCCTCTTCGCCGCAGGGGCACAAATCAAACACTTGCTCGGTTTGGCCAGTCTGGCAATTCCCGCGTTCATCGCGCTTGTCGTGGTGGCGCCGTATCGGTTGAAGAGGATCGTCGCTTTTATGGACCCTTGGGCTTATCAGTTGGACGAGGGGTATCACATCATCCAGTCGCTGTATGCGATTGGACCGGGCGGGCTGCTCGGCTTGGGACTTGGCCGCAGCCGGCAAAAGTTCCTCTACCTGCCGGAGCCGCAGACCGACTTTATCTTCTCGATTCTCGCCGAAGAGCTGGGCTTTATCGGCGGGGCTACGCTGCTCGCACTGTTCCTGCTGCTGGTCTGGCGGGGACTGCGCACCGCGATCACCGCGCCCGATACGTTCGGTTCGCTGCTCGCTGTGGGCATCACGGGGATGATCGCCGTGCAGGTGATCATCAACGTCGGGGTTGTCACCGGCTCGATGCCGGTCACCGGGATTACGCTTCCGTTCATCAGCTATGGGGGATCATCGCTCACACTGATGCTTACGGGGGTGGGGATACTGCTGAACATCTCGCGACAGACGAGGTGACGCTCCCTGCTTCCCGTTATATAATGGATGTAAAGTTCGCAGTGTCTACCTGAGCTTTGCGGCTCAGGTTTTTTGTTTGGTTTTAGGCAGATGTCACATATTTTCCGCGACCTCCATATCATGGGGATACGAAGTGCGGAAGAAAGAGTTCACCTATCTTGTCAGGTTTGATCTGGAGGTACGACATGAAGAAAGAGCAGACGAAATCCCTTTTTGCAAACGAAGATGTCGGCACGGTGCTGCTGGAGGAGCCGCTTTCCAAGCACACCTCCTGGAAGATCGGCGGCCCGGCGGACGTGTTCGTCTTGCCAACCACAATTGAACATCTCGTACGGATCATGGAGCTGACCCATGAACATCAGATTCCCTGGTACGTGATTGGGAAAGGTTCGAATCTGCTGGTGAAGGACGGCGGGCTGCGCGGTGTCGTACTGAAGCTCGGCGATAATTTTTCCGAGCTGCAGATCGAAGGGCAAACCTTGACAGCTCAAGGCGGGCGCTCGTTCGTTTCCGCAGCCAACCATGCGATTCGCAGCGGGCTTGGCGGACTGGAATTTGCCACGGGGATCCCGGGCACGGTCGGCGGTGCTGTGATGATGAATGCGGGAGCACACGGCGGTGAGGTGAAAGACGTGTTGAAAGAGTGCCGCGTGTTGACCGAAGAAGGCAAGATCGTTCATCTTGCGCACGCTGACCTCAATTTCGACTACCGCTATTCCCGGCTGAAAGACCGGCCGGCGATCGTCCTCGATGCAAGCTTCAGCCTGCATCCGGGCGATGCCGCTGAGATGAGCGAGCGGGTGAAAGGCTGGCGGGAACGCCGCCAAGCCACCCAGCCGCTGGCGATGCCCAGCTGCGGCAGCGTCTTCCGCAACCCGGATGGCACGCACGCGGGCAAACTCGTCGAGGAGGCCGGTCTGAAAGGCACGCGCATCGGTGGGGCACAAATTTCGGAACTCCACGGAAACTTCATCGTGAACACCGGGGGCGCAAAAGCAGCAGATGTCCTGCAAGTAATCGAACTTGTGCAACGCACAATTAAGCAAAAATACGGCTATGAACTTCACCCTGAAGTGCGGATCGTTGGAGAGGAGACACAATAGGGGGTGACACGCGGTGGAATGCTTGGCCATCGAAGGCGGGCATCGACTCACGGGGACTCTGCGGATTCACGGCGCTAAAAATGCGGCATTGCCTATTCTTGCCGCAAGTGTCATGGCACACGGAGAGAGTACCATCCAAGATGTTCCCGACCTGCAGGATATTCGCGTGATGACAACGATTCTTCGGCAGCTCGGCGCGAAGGTGAACGCGGAAGGCTCAACGCTTCGCATCGACGCCACGCTTTTGCAGAGCACGGAGGTGCCGGAACACCTGATGCGCCAGATGCGCTCGTCGATCTTTTTGATGGGGCCGATCCTGGCGCGCTTCGGACACGTTCGCGTCTCCAAGCCGGGCGGATGCACGATCGGCTCACGGCCGATCGATCTGCATCTCAAAGGGCTGCAGGCGCTGGGCGCAACGATTGAAGAGAAACACGGCTATATCGACTGCCGGGCGACCAGGCTTCGCGGCGCGAAGATTCATCTCGACATCCCAAGTGTCGGCGCGACAGAGAACCTGATCATGGCGGCGGTGTTTGCAGAAGGCACGACGGTGATCGAAAATGCGGCCCGCGAGCCGGAGATCGCCGACCTGGCCAACTATCTGAACGCCATGGGCGCCAAGGTGCAGGGAGCCGGGGATGACACGGTGATCATCGAAGGTGTCGACCGTCTGGAAGCGGTGGAATACCGCGTGATTCCCGACCGGATCGTCACCGGCACGATGATGGTGGCAGCGGCGGTGACGCAAGGCGATATCACCTTGCAGAACACCAACGCCGCGCACCTCGGGGTCGTGATCAACAAACTGCGCGAAGCCGGCGCGGTCGTAACGGTCGAAGGCGATGTGATGCAGGTCAAGATGGAAGGGCGTCCGAAGCCGATCGACAGCATCAAGACGACCTACTATCCGGGTTTCCCGACCGACCTGCAGTCGCCGTTTATGACCTTGATGTCGGTGGCGGCTGGCACCTCGATGGTGACCGAGTCGGTCTTTGAAGGCCGCTACCAGCATGTCAGCGAACTGCGGCGCATGGGAGCGAACATCAAAGTCGACCTGCGCACGGCGATCATGGAAGGCGTGGCCGAACTGACCGGCGCGACGGTCGAAGCTTCCGACCTGCGCGCAGGCGCCGCTCTGATCCTGGCCGGTCTGGCGGCAAACGGCACGACTTACGTGGAGAACGTCCACCACATCGACCGCGGTTATGAGCAGGTCGAGGCGATGTTTGGACAGCTCGGCGCGAAGATCTGGCGCGTGCAGAAATAACAAACAGTACAGTATATTCGGGACGGTGCATCGATCATGATGCACCGTCTCGTTTTTTGTCAAAATATGTTGGGGTAAATTGTCAAATTTGTCGAAGGTTATGAGACTATCAGCTTATTGAAAAGCGAGTTAATCATGATATAATGAAGCAATATGGACGGCATATCTCACGCATATGCCGTTTTTCTGTAGGAACGGAAGTAAAGCAAATTATAAAAGGAGCCGGTCTTGACATGCCTAAAACGCCGCCGCCGACCGTCTTAGAATCGTATGCGGAACAGCATCAGTCACCAAAAGGAAAGCGCCGCCCGAATCGGAAGGCGTTGCTTTTTGTTGTCGTCTTTTTCGGCGGTCTGCTCGTCGCCGGATTTTTGCAGTCGCCTTTGTCTGAGGTGTCCTCTTTAGAAGTGAAAGGGAATCATCAACTGCGCTATGAGGAGATCCTGCGCACGGCGGAAGTCGAGAAAGGCATGAGCCTGCTCTCAGTGGACAAAGGGGATGTACAAGACAAGCTGATCAGCGCGTTTCCGCTTGTGCAGTCGGTGGATGTACAGGTATCGTGGAAGGGAGAAGTCGTGATCGCCGTCGTCGAGAAGAAGGTCGCCGGCCTGATGGTGCGCGATGCGATGCTGTACCGCATTTTGCAGGATGGCACGGTGCTCACCGGCACCAAGAAGCTGGAGGCAGAACAGATGCCGGTGATCTCGCAGGACAGCCCGGGCAAGCTGACGCCCGGACAGAAAGTCAGTTCACGGGATGTGCTGGAGCTGGTCAAACAGATTCCGGAGGTCGACCGGGCGGTGCTCGATCAGATCTCGGAGGTCCGTGTGACAGCGGAAGGCCCGTGGCGCATCTTCATGCGCGACAAGTTTGAAGTGCGCATCCCGCCGCGCCAGTTTGCCGACAAGATGAAAGCATATTTGGCGTACCGCGGCGCTCTGCCGGCCGACACCAAGCCCGGCATCATCAACATGCTCGAAGCGAATTACATGGAGAACTTCAAGCCTGAAGAACAGAAGGGAGACTGAGCATGCCTAAAAAAACGAATCCGCGTGTCAAACTGACCGTTTCGCTTACCGTGATCTCCGTCATTCTCGGCCTGATGCTTTCGATGCAATATAAAAACACCCGCGCAGCCGCCCAGTTCCAGATGGACGAGGCGCATGTGTACGACCCGCGGGCCCAATATACGGCCGACCAGCTGAACAAGGTCAAAGAGGCCAACAGCCAGTACGAAGCGGAGCTGGAGAAGCTCAAGAAGCAGATGTTTGAACTGGAAGAAAAGGCGGGCGATCTCGCCAAGCAGGAATCGCCTGACCTCAAGGATGAGCTGAGCAAATACCGCGTCATGTCGGGCATTCTGCCTTTGAAAGGCGAAGGGATCACCTTTACGATCGATGACAGCATGGTCAAAGACGTCCCGAAAGACTGGGACCCGGAGCTGTTGATCGTCCATGATTCCGACCTGATGAACGTCACCAACGAACTGTTGATCGCCGGTGCGGAAGCGGTGCAGATCAACGATCAGCGCATCTCTTCGACGACAGGCATCATCTGCATCGGTCCGGTGATCAAGATCAACGGTCAAAAGATCAACCGTCCGTTTGAGATCCGCGCGATCGGCAACAAAGAGCGTCTGGAAGCGGCGATGACGTTGAAGGGCGGCGTGCTCGATATTTTCCGGTACCGCACGCTGACCATTCAGCCCCCAAAGAAAAGCCTGTCGGTGTCGATCAACGGTTACTCCGGCGACTTTAACGGGTTGCACGAAGACAAATAGAAAGGGTGGGGAAACGGTGAAACTCAACAACAAGATCAGCCTTGCTGTCGTAGCTACGCTGCTTGGCGTCATGATGACCGTTCAGTTCACTTCGATCAACCGCCCGAAACTGGATTCCAGTGCGGCCGGGGATACGTTGCAATTGACGACCGAGCTCAATCAGGAGACGGAGCGCCAGCAGTTTTTGCGGATGCAAATCCGCGAGACGGAAGCAAAAGTGCGCGGTCTGGAGAGCCAGAAAGGCAACCAGAGCCAGTTGGTGCGCACGCTGGCCGAAGAACTGGAGCAAGTGAAACAGCAAGCCGGGATGAGCGAAATCAAGGGCGACGGGGTCATCGTGACGATCGAAGACGATTTTGACCTGATCGCCGTCAAGGACTCGAATAACCTTTCGTTGTACCGCTCGCTGCTCGGCGATTATCTCTTTCGTGTTGTGAACTACTTAAAAGGCAATGAAGCTAAGGCGATTTCTGTCAACAATCACCGTATCGTCTCCTTCAGCTCCATTCGCTCGATCGATGAGAACAACCTGCAGGTGAACACCGTCATGGTCTCGCCGGAAAAAATCATCATCAAGGCGGTTGGCAATGTCGATCAGATGAAAGTTGGCCTGAGCATCTTCCCGCAGCCGTTTGCCGAGATGGGCAAGAAGATCACAGTGAATGAAGTGGAAGACGGTTCGATCGTCATTCCGCCGTATGACGATGACGCGGTGCAATATCAGTACGCGCATCCTGAAGGGGAGAAGAAATTATGATCTGGATTCCGGTCATTGGCTTGATGCTAGGCGTGTTTATTGGACTTTCCTTCAACTTGTCGGTACCGCTGCAGTACAGCAGTTATTTATCGATCGCGATCCTGGCGGCGCTGGACACCGTATTTGGCGGCATCCGGGCCAGCCTGGAGCGCCACTTTGACAGCAGCGTTTTCATCAGCGGTTTCTTCTTCAACACCTTGCTGGCGGCGCTGCTGGCCTTTATCGGGGTGCAGCTCGGCGTTGACCTGTATCTGGCTGCTGTCTTCGCGTTTGGCGTGCGTTTGTTTAACAACATCGCCGCGATTCGCCGACTGATGGTAACTCGTTCCCGTAAACCTTCTGAAAAAACTTTATAAAGCGCAGAACTTTTTTAGAGAAAATCGTTCCGAAAAAAAGGGAATCGACACAAGACGTTGAATTTAAAAACTGGTATAAAGAATAGTTTGGCATAGTACTAGGGAGGTGCCACCGCTTGACAAACGGCGATATCATCGTCAGCTTAGACATAGGAACATCCAAGGTGCGGGCCATTATTGGCGAAGTGACTGGCACGGAGATACAGATTATCGGCGTTGGCTCTGCTGACGGTGACGGTATACGTAAAGGTGCAATCGTTGATATAGATAAGACTGTTCAATCCATTCGCGCCGCGATCGATCATGCGGAACGAATGGTCGGCATTCAAATATCTTCTGCGTACATCGGCATCTCTGGCAATCATATCTCCCTTCAAAGCAGCCATGGTGTTGTCGCTGTCAACTCTCCCAATCGCGAGATCGGCGATGAGGACATCGACCGCGTGCTGCAAGCTTCGCGTGTGATCGCGCTCCCTCCGGAGCGTGAGATTATCGATGTGGTCCCCAAGGGCTACGTTGTAGATGGTTTGACAGATATCTCAGATCCCCGCGGCATGATCGGGGTGCGACTTGAGGTTGATGCTTATATCATCACCGGTTCCCGCACCATCATTCACAACCTGGTGCGCTGCGTGGAACGGGCAGGTATTCAGATTGCCGGACTTGTGCTCGCTCCGCTGGCAGCAGGCACCGTCGCTCTGACCGGCGACGAGAAAAAGCTCGGCGTCGGCCTGGTTGATCTCGGTGCCGGACAGACGACCATCTCGGTCTTCAAAGAAGGCATTTTGGAGGCGACCACCGTGCTTCCGGTTGGCGGCGACCACGTCACCAACGACATCGCGATCGGTCTGCGCACGCAGACAGAGGCGGCGGAAGGCATCAAGTTGCGCAACGGCTGCGCGCTTGTCAACGAAAGCGTGCCGGACCACACCTTCAAGGTGTCCCGTGTCGGCGGCAACGCAGACAAGGAATTTTCGCAAGTCGATCTGGCCCATATCATTGAGCCGCGCCTGCAGGAGATCTTCATGATGGTGCGCCAAGAGCTGGAAAAGATGGGCTATAAGGAATTGGCAGGGGGCTATGTGCTCACCGGCGGAGGGGCCAACCTTCCGGCTGTGGACAAGCTCGCAGAGGTTGAACTTGAATCGTCTGTGCGCGTGGCAATCCCGGACTTCCTTGGCGTCAAAGACTCCTCGTTCATCAACGGTGTGGGGATCATCCGCAACGTTGCGCGTAACTTTACGAACAAGGTGGAAGTTGCAGCAGCAGCGCCGCGTCGTAAAGCCGGCGGCAATCAAGGCGGGGGCTTCGTCGACAAGATCAAGAACTGGTTTAACGAGTTTATCTAAGTCGCAGCACATTTTGTAACAACTTGGGTTTAGTTAGTGAGGAGGAACAAGGATATATGTTGGAGTTCGATCTCGATGTAGAGGCTCTGGCTCAGATAAAGGTCATCGGCTGCGGCGGCGGCGGATGCAACGCTGTCAATCGAATGATTGAAGCGGGCATCAAAGGTGTTGAGTTCATCACGGTCAACACCGATGCGCAAGCACTGCACCTCTCGAAAGCAGAACATCGCCTGCAAATCGGCGAAAAACTCACGCGTGGACTTGGCGCAGGTGCGAACCCTGATATCGGCAAGAAAGCAGCGGAGGAAAGCAAGGAACTGATCATGAACGCGCTGCGTGGCGCAGACATGGTCTTCGTAACCGCAGGCATGGGCGGCGGCACCGGCACTGGTGCGGCGCCTGTCGTCGCAGAGATCGCGAAAGAACTCGGAGCGCTTACGGTTGGTGTTGTCACCAAGCCGTTCACCTTCGAAGGCCGTCGCCGCATGAACCAGGCGGAAACGGGCATCGCGAACCTCAAGGAAAAAGTTGATACTCTGATTGTCATCCCGAACGACCGTCTACTGGAGATCGTCGACAAGAACACCCCGATGCTGGAAGCGTTCCGCGAAGCGGACAACGTACTGCGTCAAGGTGTTCAAGGCATCTCCGACCTGATCGCCGTTCCGGGCCTGATCAACGTCGACTTTGCAGACGTCAAGACCATCATGACGGAACGCGGTTCTGCCCTGATGGGGATCGGTGTACACTCCGGAGAGAACCGGGCTGCAGAAGCGGCAAAGAAAGCGATCTGCTCGCCGCTGCTCGAGACCTCGATCGACGGCGCACGCGGTGTCCTGATGCATATCGCAGGCGGCACCAACCTGTCCCTGTTCGAAGTGAACGAAGCAGCCGATATCGTCTCCTCGGCAGCTGACCCGGAAGTAAACATGATCTTTGGTGCTGTGATCAACCCGGATCTGAAGGAAGAGATCGTGGTGACTGTGATCGCGACCGGTTTTGAGCACAAGGAGCGCCCGGCACAGCCGAAACCGGCGCTGAACAAGACCGACATCAAGTCGTTTGGCACAGGCAATAACGCGGGCTCCGACAACCTCGACATCCCGGCGTTCCTGCGCCGCAACAACCGCTAATACATGATGAGAGACTCCTTTGCAGGAGTCTCTTTTTTGTTTCGGGAGATGGAGATATGTGAAGATATTGTGGTTGTTACGTGAGTGTGAGTGAGATGGTTTGCTGAAACGAGCTGTTTTGTGCGGATTTGGGAGGCATAATGCTTTGATGTGCTGGGTAGGAACATGATATATTAATACCTGTCGCCGCGAGAGACACACGGTGAGACAACGAAAAACGCACGATGTATCACGGAGGAATGTCCGAGTTCGGTCGAAGGAGCTTGACTCGAAATCAAGTAGGCGGGTAACCGTCTCGGGGGTTCGAATCCCTCTTCCTCCGCCAGTGAGCCATTAGCTCAGTTGGTAGAGCAACTGACTTTTAATCAGTGGGTCGAAGGTTCGAGTCCTTCATGGCTCACCACTGTTTTACAAATGAATATGTGCCCATAGCTCAGCTGGATAGAGCGTTTGACTACGAATCAAAAGGCCGGGAGTTCGAATCTCTCTGGGCACGCCATTATGGCTCGTTGGAGAAGCGGCTTAACTCACCGCCCTTTCAAGGCGGCATTCACGGGTTCGAATCCCGTACGAGTCACCATGGAGGTTTAGCTCAGCTGGGAGAGCATCTGCCTTACAAGCAGAGGGTCGGCGGTTCGATCCCGTCAACCTCCACCATCTATACATGGAGCTGTGGTGTAGTGGCCTAACATGCCCGCCTGTCACGCGGGAGACCGCGGGTTCGAATCCCGTCAGCTCCGCCACTTAAAAAAATAGTAACATGGCTCGGTAGCTCAGTCGGTAGAGCAGAGGACTGAAAATCCTCGTGTCGGCGGTTCGATTCCGTCCCGAGCCACCATTTAAGGTAGCCCAGCTAAAAGCGCGACGTCCTGTCGCAACGCTGGACACTGTACATCCTGTACGTGACGTCCTGTCGCAACGCTGGAAGGTAGCCCCGCTAAGTGCGCGACGTCCTGTCGCAACGCGGGACGCATACATCCTGTATGCGGAAGTGGCTCAGGGGTAGAGCATCGCCTTGCCAAGGCGAGGGTCGCGGGTTCGAATCCCGTCTTCCGCTCCATTTAAAAGGGCCCATAGCTCAGTTGGCTAGAGCGCACGACTGATAATCGTGAGGTCGGAAGTTCGAATCTTCTTGGGCCCACCATTTTTACAACTTACCTTTTGGAGAGATGTCCGAGTTTGGTCGAAGGAGCACGATTGGAAATCGTGTAGGCGCCTAAAACGTCTCGGGGGTTCGAATCCCCCTCTCTCCGCCACCGTGGCGGTGTAGCTCAGCTGGCTAGAGCAACCGGTTCATACCCGGTAGGTCGGGGGTTCAAATCCCTCCGCCGCTACCATCTTTAAAAGAAAGAAATTCGTTGGGGAGTCGCCAAGCGGTAAGGCAACGGACTTTGACTCCGTCATGCGAAGGTTCGATCCCTTCCTCCCCAGCCAATGGCTCGTTGGAGAAGCGGCTTAACTCACCGCCCTTTCAAGGCGGCATTCACGGGTTCGAATCCCGTACGAGTCACCATGGAGGTTTAGCTCAGCTGGGAGAGCATCTGCCTTACAAGCAGAGGGTCGGCGGTTCGATCCCGTCAACCTCCACCATTTTTACAAAGGAAGGCCGACTAAGTTCAGCGACGTCCTGTCGCAACGTCGGCACTCAGACATCGTGTCATCGCGGGGTGGAGCAGTTGGCAGCTCGTCGGGCTCATAACCCGAAGGTCGCAGGTTCAAGTCCTGTCCCCGCAACCACATGGAGCTGTGGTGTAGTGGCCTAACATGCCCGCCTGTCACGCGGGAGACCGCGGGTTCGAATCCCGTCAGCTCCGCCATTTAAGGATGGTAGCCCCGCTAAAAGCGCGACGTCCTGTCGCAACGCGGGACACGGTACATCCTGTACGTGAGCCATTAGCTCAGTTGGTAGAGCAACTGACTTTTAATCAGTGGGTCGAAGGTTCGAGTCCTTCATGGCTCACCACTGTTTTCTTTCAAATTAATATGTGCCCATAGCTCAGCTGGATAGAGCGTTTGACTACGAATCAAAAGGCCGGGAGTTCGAATCTCTCTGGGCACGCCATGTAACACGGGGGTATAGCTCAGTTGGTAGAGCACCTGCCTTGCAAGCAGGGGGTCAGCGGTTCGAATCCGCTTATCTCCACCATTTAAGGAAGTCCAGCTAAAAGCGCGACGTCCTGTCGCAACGCTGGAAGGTAGCCCCGCTAGGAACGCGACGTCCTGTCGCAACGCGGGACGCATACATCCTGTATGCGGAAGTGGCTCAGGGGTAGAGCATCGCCTTGCCAAGGCGAGGGTCGCGGGTTCGAATCCCGTCTTCCGCTCCATTAATAAGGGCCCATAGCTCAGTTGGCTAGAGCGCACGACTGATAATCGTGAGGTCGGAAGTTCGAATCTTCTTGGGCCCACCAATAAGGTAGATCGACTAAGATCAGCGACGTCCTGTCGCAACGTCGATCGACTGTACATCCTGTACGTCTAGTGATAATGTCGCAGAGGTCACACCTGTTCCCATCCCGAACACAGAAGTTAAGCTCTGCAGAGCCGATGGTACTTGGACCGCAGGGTCCTGGGAGAGTAGGACGTCGCTAGGCAATCGAAAGACCCGATCCGTTACGGATCGGGTCTTTTTGCATTTTACATTCGAATCCACACCGGCGTTTCCTCAATGTTGATCCCCATGTACACATCCGACTCGTGCTCATACTTAAGGTAATGCTCTAACATCTTCCGATTGGTCGGGATCAAGTCCAGCTCGAACCACTCATCTCGAGAGATCCATTTCAAATGCCCCTCGTCCGTTTGGGTTATTTCTTTTGTTGCGGTGCGGCCGAAGTATACATACAACTGCCGCAATTCATCGTCACGCTGTCGCAGGATCATATAGCGCAGCGTCAAATCTTCGATCTGTCCCGACGAGATCCCGGTCTCCTCGTAGATCTCGCGCAGCACAGAACCCTGTAAGTCCTGATACTCGTGTGGCTCAACATTGCCGCCAACACCTGACCACTTGTTTGGCCAGATCTTCTTATGGGCGCCTCGATGGATCATCAATACTTCATCATCGTGAAAGAGAAAGGCGAGATTCATCGGGCGGATGAGATTGATTGGGTGCATCGCTTTCACTCCTATCGTGTCATCCTATCCCGATTCGACTAGCAGAAGCTCGATCCTGCCGCTATTTTGTTTCAGTTTGTTCGAGCAGCGGAATTGAGAGTCTGGATGGGACATGATAAGCTAATCCTTGTCGCCGCGAGAGACGCGGTGATGACGGAAGATGAAGCACTTTCCAGTTGCGCTTTTGAGCGCAACGTGTTATATTAGTAAACGTCGCTTCGGCGGCAATCAGTAGAAGCCCAACTAAGAACGCGACGTCCTGTCGCAACGTTGGACAATGTACATCCTGTACTTGATCCTTGAAAACTAAACGAGTGTTACAGAGATCTGATGCGAGTCAGAGATACAAACTTTTTCAACTTTTATTGAGAGTTTGATCCTGGCTCAGGACGAACGCTGGCGGCGTGCCTAATACATGCAAGTCGAGCGGACTGATTCGGAGCTTGCTCCGAAGATGTTAGCGGCGGACGGGTGAGTAACACGTGGGCAACCTGCCCGACAGACCGGGATAACGCTTGGAAACGAGTGCTAATACCGGATAGGCTTCACCTTCGCATGAGGGAGAAGAGAAAGAAGCTTTCGCTTCACTGTCGGATGGGCCCGCGGCGCATTAGCTAGTTGGTGAGGTAACGGCTCACCAAGGCGACGATGCGTAGCCGACCTGAGAGGGTGACCGGCCACACTGGGACTGAGACACGGCCCAGACTCCTACGGGAGGCAGCAGTAGGGAATCTTCCACAATGGGCGCAAGCCTGATGGAGCAACGCCGCGTGAATGATGAAGGCCTTCGGGTTGTAAAATTCTGTCTTCTGTGAAGAACAAGTGTGAGAAGAGAACGCTCACACCCTGACGGTAACAGAGGAGGAAGCCCCGGCTAACTACGTGCCAGCAGCCGCGGTAATACGTAGGGGGCAAGCGTTGTCCGGAATCACTGGGCGTAAAGCGCGCGCAGGCGGCCATTTGCGTCTGGGGTGAAAGCTCAAGGCTCAACCTTGGGATTGCCTTGGATACGGGATGGCTTGAGGATCGGAGAGGCAAGGGGAATTCCACGTGTAGCGGTGGAATGCGTAGAGATGTGGAGGAACACCTGTGGCGAAGGCGCCTTGCTGGCCGATTTCTGACGCTGAGGCGCGAAAGCGTGGGGAGCAAACAGGATTAGATACCCTGGTAGTCCACGCCGTAAACGATGAGTGCTAGGTGTTGGGGGGTACCACCCTCAGTGCCGAAGCTAACGCATTAAGCACTCCGCCTGGGGAGTACGGTCGCAAGACTGAAACTCAAAGGAATTGACGGGGGCCCGCACAAGCAGTGGAGCATGTGGTTTAATTCGAAGCAACGCGAAGAACCTTACCAAGACTTGACATCCCGCTGACCGGTTTAGAGATAGACCTTCCCTTCGGGGCAGCGGTGACAGGTGGTGCATGGTTGTCGTCAGCTCGTGTCGTGAGATGTTGGGTTAAGTCCCGCAACGAGCGCAACCCCTAAATTGTGTTGCCATCATTCAGTTGGGCACTCACAATTGACTGCCGGTGACAAACCGGAGGAAGGCGGGGATGACGTCAAATCATCATGCCCCTTATGTCTTGGGCTACACACGTGCTACAATGGGCGGTACAAAGGGTTGCGATGCCGCGAGGCGGAGCCAATCCCAAAAAGCCGCTCACAGTTCGGATTGCAGGCTGCAACTCGCCTGCATGAAGCTGGAATTGCTAGTAATCGCGGATCAGCATGCCGCGGTGAATTCGTTCCCGGGCCTTGTACACACCGCCCGTCACACCATGGGAGTTGGCAACACCCGAAGCCGGTGAGGTAACCGTAAGGAGCCAGCCGTCTAAGGTGGGGTCGATGACTGGGGTGAAGTCGTAACAAGGTAGCCGTATCGGAAGGTGCGGCTGGATCACCTCCTTTCTAAGGATTTAAGATTTTTTCGAATAGACTTGCGTCAATCTCTGACAACAACTCGTTTAGTTTTGGGGGATCAAACCCTCAAGGTGTTCCTTGAAAACTGGATAGCGAAATAGTGAGTCAAGACATGTTTGAAATGCAGTACTTTCGAAGCGTTAACTTAGGTTAAGCTACGAAGGGCGCACGGAGGATGCCTTGGCGCCAAGAGCCGATGAAGGACGGGGCAAACACCGAAATGCCTCGGGGAGCCGTAAGCAGGCGTTGATCCGGGGGTATCCGAATGGGGCAACCCGGCACTCGTAATGGAGTGTCACTCAGCACTGAATCCATAGGTGTTGAGAGGTAGACCAGGGGAACTGAAACATCTAAGTACCCTGAGGAAGAGAAAACAATAGTGATTCTCCTAGTAGCGGCGAGCGAACGGGGAAGAGCCCAAACCGTGTGGCTTCGGCCATGCGGGGTTGCGGGGCGTCTCATCGGTGGACAGTGCCAAATTTATCGAAGCAGCGACAGCGAATTCGGTAAATTTCGCACTGTCCGCCGAATGGAGTTACAAATCTGTTGGGTAGGTGAACAGTCTGGAAAGGCTGACCGAAGAGAGTGAAAGTCTCGTACCCCAAACTTAACAGACTCCGAGACGATACCCCAAGTACCGCGGGACACGAGAAATCCCGTGGGAATCAGGGAGGACCACCTCCCAAGGCTAAATACTACTTGGCGACCGATAGTGAACCAGTACCGTGAGGGAAAGGTGAAAAGCACCGCGGGAGCGGAGTGAAAAAGAACCTGAAACCGTGTGCCTACAATCAGTCGGAGGGCGTTCATGCCTGACGGCGTGCCTTTTGTAGAATGAACCGGCGAGTTACGATCGCGGGCGAGGTTAAGGTGAGAAGCCGGAGCCGCAGCGAAAGCGCGTCTGAAGAGGGCGAAAGTTCGCGGTCGTAGACCCGAAACCGAGTGATCTACGCCTGGACAGGATGAAGTTGCAGTAAAATGCAATGGAGGTCCGAACCCACGCACGTTGAAAAGTGCGGGGATGAGCTGGGTGTAGCGGTGAAATTCCAATCGAACTCGGAGATAGCTGGTTCTCCCCGAAATAGCTTTAGGGCTAGCGTTAGAGTGAGAGTCATGGAGGTAGAGCACTGATTGGGCTAGGGGCCCTCCCCGGG
>NZ_CP021434.1:3270000-3285000 GCF_002162355.1 Tumebacillus avium
GCAGATGACTACAGAATTAATCCGTGGATACATCGTATGGATGTTGCATGAGAAAGTGCGATTTGAAGGTCATCAATTCGTGCCTGACTCGGAGAAACGTGTGGGGCTTTCCCCTGTTACGATCAACACAAGATTGAAAACGCTGCGAGTCTTCTTCCGCTTTCTAATGGGGGAGAATGTCATCGAAAATGATCCTACAGAACCGATCAAGAATGTCACGGAAGATGAGGAAGAGATTCGAATCTTGACGATTGAACAACTTCGTAAATTGTTGGACGCACCGAATCAAAGAACATACAGCCAGTTCCGAGATTACGTACTTATGAACGTGTTGCTCGATACTTTTGTACGGATTAATGAAGCCCTCTCCTTGAAAGTGTCTGACATTGACTTCGAATTAGGGCTAATCAATATTCGTGGAGAAGTAGCGAAAAGTCGTAAGTCTCGGATGATCCCAATGCAAAAGCGAACGGCGAATCTGTTGCATGAACTAATTGAGGAAAGTAAAGAGTTTGATTCGGAATTTGTTTTCCTCGCCAACTATGGTGAATGCCTAGAAGCGAGCCATTTTCGTCATAGGCTCAAAGAATATAGCAGGCGTGCTGGATTGGCCGTTCGAGTCCATCCCCATCTGTTCAGGCATACTGGAGCTACGATGTTTCTTGAGGCTGGTGGTGATCTTCGCCACTTACAAATGATTCTGGGGCATCGTGATCTTCGAATGGTCATGAGGTATACCCATCTCTCCAAGAACTCACTAAAGAAGCAACATGAACAATACTCACCATTGAATGAAGTGGTGGCTAAATTGCAGAGGGATCGTAAAATCATGAGATGAATTACAAGTAAGGGTGGATCTAATTGATCCATCTTTTTTCGTCAGTATAAGTCAATAGTTTTTTCAGGTTTACATATTTTCATGCATAATAAAATTAGATTTGACAATTGAGTTGTCTCGTGGTAATATTTTAATAAGGAGGTGGTGCACGAGAATTTACTGGTTGATTATTGAGATGTCTGTAGGGAAAAATCAAAAAGGAGATGTTTATTTGGGCAATAATTCAAAAAAGAAAAATAAAAAACAACGTTTTCAATCACCTCGTGAGAAGTACTGGAAAGATGGTCAGTTCTCGCCAAGGCTTTTAGCGTTGGATATCATGAACAATCATCTTACAGTATTGTATAAAAATGGGTCATTGTACTGGTATGATAAAGGTGTTTATAAACTCGGTGGAGAAGTTCATTTCAAAAATGTTGCCCTCCGGTTGCTAGAAGACGAATTTCGTAAAGATCGAATTGAACAAGCGATGTATTGGGTTAAGCACAATAGCGATTATTCAATGGATATGCATGATTACGATGACCACCTAATAAATGTTGCAAATGGGCTCCTAAATTGGAAAACAGGTGAATTGCTCTCGCATACAAAAGAACGTCTGAGTACAATTCAATTGCCGGTTACTTACGACCCTGCTGTTTATCGCATAATGAAAATGCAGAATGTCGCGGCGTAAAAGTGCAGACTTTGCCCGCGACATTTTGGCATTAAAAAAGCACTTGCCAACATCGATCTACTATCTTACCCTACGGTTTGCGACGACCAAGGGGGATCGAGAGGATGTTGAAAGTGCCTGAGCAACAGTATATCAAATTTTTGCGCGAACACGAAGGGTGTTCGATTACCGAAATTGCAGAACGATTGGACATAAATTGGAGAACTGCCAAAAAATATGCGGACAAGGACGATTGGAACGAGACGACTGGAAAACGATTCGGACGTTATCCGGTTCTCGGTCCGTTTCTCGAAATCATAGATACATGGCTTATGGATGACGAGGCTCTTCCACGCAAACAGCGCCACACCGCTCGGCGGGTCTTCCACCGTCTCAAAACAGAGCATGGATTTAATGGCGGCGAACGAACGGTACAGGAGTACGTGTCCAAATGGCGGGCGGCTTACGCCCATGAACGAGCGAAGAGTTACGAACGGCTGGAGCATCCAGGTGGCGAAGCCCAGGTGGACTTTGGAACCGCGCATGTTTCGCAGAATGGGAAGTTGGTGGAGCGCAAGATTCTTACAGCGTCTTTCCCATTCAGCAACGCTGCTTTCGCATTCCCTGTTCCTTCGGAAAATAGCGAGTGCTTCCTCGAAGCCTTGAAGCGCCTCTTTGAGCAAATAGGTGGTGTACCGCGACGAATCTGGTTTGACAACCTCGCGGCAGCGGTTGCATCCATTGAGAAGAACGGTGACCGAAAGCCGACTGATGCGTTCGCAAGGTTTTGTGCTCATTACCGTTTCGAACCAGTCTTCTGCAATGTGGCAAGTGGCAACGAGAAAGGAAATGTAGAGAACAAGGTCGGTTACGGCAGGAGGAATTGGTGTGTCCCAATCCCCATAATTCAATCGCTCGACCAATTGGCTGAACATCTGGAAAAGGAATCTAGGGAGGATCGTCAACGCATTCACTATGCGAAGAAGGAGAAGGTGGACGATCTATGGCGACAGGAGCAGACAATGCTTTACTCCCTGCCATTAGAACCGCTCGAAGTCTTTCGCCTGGATATAGGCCGATTAAACAAATATCGTGAACTGTCGTTCGAGAAAGTCAAGTATCCACTCCCGCAATGCAAAGCGGAGCAGCGGGTGTTGCTCAAGGTCAAGTGGGATCGGATTGAGGTATTGGACGAATCTTACAGCAAGATCTTCGAGTTTCCGCGCCCCTATACGGACAAGACGATAGAAGTCGAGTGGAGAGCCGTTTTGGACGGGCTCAAGCGGCGCCCCCGTTCCGTCAAATACTCGACCTTTGTGTCGATGATGCCCGAGACCCTGAAACGCTTCTTGAGGGAAGTGGAGTCGGAGAATTGTAAGGCACGCCTGTCACTTGTGAGACGTTTGTTGGAGAACTATTCGATGGAGGAGATCGCCGATGGCCTGCACGAACTCATGCCTTGGGATTCTCGCGCTGAAACGGCTCTAGAGCACGCCTTGTACAAGAAACGGCATCCTGAGTTTCATCCTGAACCGTTCCAAGAGCTACACACCCCGACAGAGATTCAAGGCTATCATCCCGGTGACTTGGCTAATTACAACGACCTGCTGGGGGTGACACTATGAATACAGAGATGTTGGCGCAGGCGTGCAAAACGCTCCATCTGGCGCATGTGATGAGCAACTACGATTCGGTTCCGTTCGAGAATCGGATTGACTTCTTGCTGGCAATCCTGCAGTCGGAGATCCAAGGACGTGAGTCCAGCAAGATGAAAAGACTGTTGAAACGCGCCAATTTCCCGCATTTGAAAACGTTTGAAGGGTACAACTTTGAGGAAGTCACGTTTCCAAATCATTGCACGGAGCAGTCGTTACGAGAACTCGCCTTTCTGAAACATAAAGAAAACATTTTGATGTTGGGCAAGGTGGGAACTGGGAAAACCCATCTGGCAATTGCTTTAGGAATGGAAGCTTGTAGGCAGGGGCATAACGTGAGGTTTTACCGTGTCTCGGAGCTGGTTGGGAAATTGCTGGAAAGACATGCAAGCGGGACTTTGACGAGATTTCATAAGGAACTGATGAAGTGTGACCTGTTGATTTTGGATGAGGTGGGCTTTGTACCGTTTCACCAAACTGGCGCTGAACTTCTGTTTCACGTCATCTCGGAATGCTACGAGCAGCGAAGTCTCATCGTGACCTCCAATCTGGAGTTTGGACAGTGGAACAGCGTGTTCGGTGATACACGATTGACCAAAGCGCTGGTGGACCGATTGGTTCACCACGCGCACATTCTGGGCTTCACGGGCGAGAGTTATCGCTTGCGCCATGCTCTATCGAGCGTAAATTCATAAATTTCGGTGTTGGCGGTGCTATGCACAAAATGGCCGCGACACTCTGCACTTTTTAGTTGCGAAACACACCCTGCGGCTGATGATGAGATTATCATGAATTTTATTAGATCAGTGGTAGATGATGACACAATTGACACGATCTTTGAAATGATTGGCTATTTCCTAATGAAGCACACCAAATACGAAAAAGCATTCCTGTTGTACGGGCAGGGGGCTAACGGAAAGAGCACGTTGATTAATCTTGTCTCTGCGATGATTGGTGAAGAAAATATGTCAAGCGTTTCACTTCAAGATCTTGAGCAACGTTTCCGACTAGCACTTTTGCAAAATAAACTCGTCAATAAGTTCGCTGATCTCCCCAGAAATACCTTACCAAACTCGAGTAGCTTTAAGGCTGTTGTATCGGGCGATGCATTGACTGGCGAGATTAAGAACAAAGACCCATTTCAATTTCGTCCGTTTGCAAAACTGCTCTTTAGCACTAATGAACTTCCAAGGGCTGCTGATAAGACAATTGGTTTTCGTAGACGTTGGATGATAATACCATTTGAGAAGACATATTCTTCTGATGCAGACGTTAAGTTGCTAGAAAAACTCACTAAACCAAGAGCACTTTCCACTCTTTTAAATTATGCAATTGTGGGAATGCATCGCTTGACTAACAACGGACACTTTACTGAGTCGGAATCGATTAAAAGGGCTATGCAGCGATATCGACTGGAAAATGATAATGTGGCAATGTTTGTTGCTGAACGTTGTTTGCTTGGTGAAAATGAAACCTATCCAACTAAGTCAATGTATGAAGCGTATAAAAAGTGGTCAAGCGATTCAGGTTATCGAGCACTTGGGAAAGGAAACTTCTTTAAGAGGTTGGAGACAGATTTCGGTCTCTCTAAAATTCGAATTAAAGGGGAATCTTGTGAACGTTGGCAGGGAGCTTCTTTGGAAACTTTTGAGTAAGTACATGAGTTAATTAAAGTACATAGTTTTTATAAGAGTTTTGTATTTGTTTGGTGTTGAAAATACTAGTGATGGTCGTAATGGTACATAAGTACATAATTTGATTGGAGTTTTTGAGAGGAGATGAAACTAAAGAGTTGGTAGGTAGATAAAATAGTAAACGAATCATGAACTTTTGTACCGAAAGAAAATTATACGGAAAGTGAGATGCTATTTTTATTTTGTTTAAGTTATTTATTGAATCTCTTGTGTTGTCTGCGATGATCGTAGTGCTTCTTATGTTTGTGGATTCGATTATCTCAATGGTTACAGTAAGTCCAGTTCAGTTGGGTTTTGCAATCTTTATCATGGTTATTATCTGGAAGATAATTTCGAGGAAACGCTAGCATAATAAATTTAATGATGACGTTGATTGTTCCGGGAGTGGCGAATGCTACTCCCTTTTATAATGTCTTTTAGTGGTCAAGAGGATCGTTAGCTGACGGACAAAGTGATTAGCAGAAGCCCGTTTCGAAAATGACTATTTTTTGCTCTCTATTAGATTTCCCATTGCAAGGCTCACAGATATACCCCATGCATCTGAAAATTCAATACAGGTCAAATGTGAGGGGCTGAGAGGGTGTTCTGCTGATAGTGCGAGTAGAGACCAGCGTATTTCTTGAAAGCATTTAGCAAAGGGGACGCAGGGGTTTTTACTACCTACAATATCTTTAGTATTAGTATATATATTGTAGGTAGTAAAAACCCCTAGACTAATTTTGATAGAGAACTATGCATAGAAATTGGAAAAACAATATATGAAAATGAAGTGTTATAAAATAATAGAGATAGATCATGCTCCGCAAAACCATATGCGATAAAGGTTGCGGGAGGGTCTTCTGAATATAGCAAGTCGAACAATCAGGGAGTGGCACTTGCCATTCCTTTTTTGTATCTTGCGCGGTCAATATATATCAGTAGCCACGGAAAGGATCGTCAGCAGACGGACAATGTGACCAGCAAATACCCATATTGAAAATGTCCGAATTTAGCTCTGTATTAGATTTCTCATTTCAGTGCTCACTCATATACCTCTTCCTCTCAAAAACGCAATACAGGTCAAATGTGAAGGGCTGAGGAGAGGGTATGAGTGACGGTTCCACTCTTCTAAATGAAATGGTTATTTTATCGGATGAGGACAGAAAGAACCTGACACATTAAAAGGGCTTCTAAAATGCACAATCTCCCAAAGAGTTAGAAGTGTCGTGTACAAATGAGTAAACATTATATATAATTATAAAATGATGTTTTGTGAGAATCTTTTTATCCTTAGTATGGGATATTTGTAATAGGAGGGTATTTGGGTGTCAACGGTTGAATATACGGCGACTGCAACGCTTGCCAAAATCAAATTAGGGAGACGTATTTCGGAATTAATGACCGAAAAAGGCGACGCGTACAGCATTCGCGCCTTTGCAGAGAAAATCGGTATGAATCGAGAAACATTTCGTCAAATGCTTCTCGGGACTAGACGAATTGCTCCATCGGAATTAGAACTTATTTCAAAAGGACTAAACGTGTCCCAGGAACGGCTGAAACAGGAAGATACGTTTCAAAAAGAACAGGAACTGGTTACAATCCTGACAGGTAAAAAAAGAACGAAAGTGATGCTGATTCGAGCGCATGAATTAGCAATGGAATTGGTTGAAATAGCACTAGGTGTTACAGAAAAAGGCTATAGCCTTAACAACCTTGGCCGAGTGCAATTTGTTCAAGAAAGATACAAGGAAGCACACCAAACATGGTTGGCTGCTTACGAGTATGCAAAAAGCGTTGAAAAAGATTTCGATGATAAACAATTGCTTCACCTTGTTACTTCGAACCTAATGTTAACCTGCACGATTCGCAGAGAGTATAGCAATATCGAAGAAATGCTGAATCTCGTTGAAAAAGTGTTTTCTGATGATCCAAGTAAACTAGGTATGGCGTATTACACTCGCATGATCATGAATGAGGATCGCGGCGAATTGGAACAGGCGAAAAAACTTGCATATCGTTCGCTGGAACTTTTCGAGCAAACAAATGACAATAAGCAAGTTGGACGCGCTTTAATCAATGTCGCACATTATGAGTACATATTGGGTAATTACAAAACGTCAGCACGATTGTTAGGATCAGCAATAAATTTAGTAAAGCCATTCGAAGGAATCTTAATCATTGCAGTAAAAGAGTATGTGAAGTCATTGCTGCAACTTCGTGATTATCATTCAGCTCTGAAAGTTTTAAACGAATATGATCCGTTGGCACAGGAATATCCTGAATATTGGGGAAGGTTGCAGATCATGAAAACGGTAGCGAAAGATGACCCTTCTTTTGCTGAGTCTGTGGTCAATAATACAAATTTAAGCGTAAATCTGCGTTATTTTGCTTGCAAATCACTGATGGAGTTTTATTATTTGAAAGATGACGGAGACAACGCAATAAGATACTATGAAAAGAGCCGTATGCTTACAGGTACAAAGAGTGAATTTCTTAATGAGGAGGGGTTTTAGTGAAGAAATGGGTATTTTCGGGATTGATATTTGCGGCTCTCCTTGGCGTGCTTGCAGGTGATACTTCTATAAGCAACCAAGCTCAAACAGTACCGCCAGAACCGGCTGGAATCATAGCATACCAGTAGGCAATCTACCCCTCGTTATTATTAGCGAGGGCGTTTTTATGTCATTTTTTGAATTGACATATGCCATTTTATATAACGTCAAGGTATTTAATTTAAAACATACTATTTTCAATCCATTCCAATTATCCTAGTCTTAGATACTTAATACAGGAAAGGATGACGGGAATGGAGTCACTTGGTCAAAGGGTTAGGGAAATTCGCCTGAAGAAAGGCATGACACAAATTGAGCTTGCTAATGGTCTTTGTACTCCATCGCTTATCTCGCAAATTGAAAGTGACCGTGCACGCCCATCTTACAAAACGCTGGTTGCTCTTGCGGTTCGCTTAGATGTTCCACTGGAACATCTCTTGAAAGAGGTGAATCTGGATCTCGAACATTTTAGCAAATACAAGATGGCATTGAGTTTTGTTCGATCAAAGGAGTATCAGATCGCAATTCCATTGTTGAATGATCTTTTAGAAATCTCCCTGCACCGGATTCCAAAAGAGGGGCTACTTTTGGAACTTGCGCTTTGTCACATTGAATTAGGAAATGTGCAGGAGGCGGAAGAGGTTCTGGATCAGTTGTATCAATTGGTCAACAACGGTCAGAATGATCGTCTTGCTCCTGTCGTGTTGTTACAAATGGGTAAGGTTGCAGCTTTGAAAAGCGACTTTCCAATTGCCCTTTTTCACACGAACAGAGCTTGGGGTGAACTGCAAAGGGTCGAGGAAATTGAAGCTGATTTTCATGCAAAAGTTTTGATGCAATTGGCTGTTCTCCACGAGAAAGTTGGTAAGGTAGCAGAAGCGGCCAAGTATTACGAGAGAGCATTGCTCCTAAACCAATTCAACGGCGAAGATCGAGCCAACACATACCTGAGACTTGCAATTATGTATGAACGGCAAAAGAAGTACGAACAGGCAGAATTGTATGCGACAAAGGCGTGCGTGTTGTTAGAAGAACAAGCAAACGAGGAACAGCGGCAGGCGATGCAACACCATTTGATCATGCTTGAGCGTGGGATGAGTAATTGGGAGCTTTCCGTTCAAAAACTGCTGACACTTGTAGAGCAGATCGAACGAAATGGTGACAATACAAGAGCCGGAGAGGTTTATGCTGATCTTGGACTCATCTGCTTGGAGAATCAAGAGCTTGATGAAGCCTGGGCATACGCTGAAAAGGCGAGAATGCGGCTTTCCGATGATGATTCCACGATGGGGAAAGTTTACCGGGTCTTATCGTTTGTTTATTTTCAACGCAATGATGGGACGAAGGGTCAGTATCACCTCGACTGCGCCATGAGGATTTTTGAACAGCATAGCATGGTTGCAGAATTGGAAGAGATCACGCTACATGTGTGCCGGTATCTGAGCGACAAGGGGGATCACCGCGCAGCATTTGAGCGAATGGAGCGGTTTCATCAATACATGATGGGACAATTAGAGCGGCGTGGGATCGTTCTGTGAAATTTGCGATGATGAACACGTATGAGAAGTTGAACTGGGAAAGCTACTCCCGGACAAAGATACGGATCGGGAACTTATCAGGCTGCCTGTTCATTCATAAAAAACATCGAGATCGTTGGTACTTTCGAGGTTATCGAGTGGAAGCAAAAAATTTCTATCAAGCCATGACCAAACTAGAAGAGAGCATTTTCGGTGTAGAGGGTTTGTATGACGGTGCATTGTGGGAGCGAGTTGGAGTCATGATCGGCGTGAATGGCATCTGGGGATACATGTATAAGAGCGTGACGAGGGATGGCGTTTGGCTATGGTGTGGGCATGAGTTTGAAGCTGAGACAGAAAAGATGGCGAAGGAGCATTTGCAAAGTTTTAGCAAGGATACATGAGCGGTGAATTGGGCGACCCGATAAGGGTTGCCTTTTCTATTTAGTAGGGCGGTGATCAGATTAGAGGTAAAAGTAGCAAAAGAACACTTCTGTTTGGAGTAATTTGTTTTACACCGATTCCGATTATTTTGGGGGTTTTAAGGCTGTTTTGGGATCAGATCGTAGAGAAATAGGGATTTTACCGAACTCGATTACGGATGAGGTCGAAAATTGATTTTATTGCGTAGATTTATTACGTAGAATTATAATTCTATGCTATAATGTAGATAGACCCAAACGGTGGAATGCGGGTCGAAGGGATGTAAAATTCAAAATAACGATAGAAAAATATTGCGTAGAATTATTTATCGCAAATTATCGGGAGGAAATGACCATGCTACACCGATTTGTTGAGGAAGGGTTGAAAGGTAAGTCAGACACCACGATCAAGACTTACGAACACGCGATCAAACAGTTTGAGGAATGGTTGGAGGGTACGGGGACGAACTTGGAGGATTATTCGCGGTCAGACGTACAACAGTACATAGATTATCTCGCAAGCAAGAAGAAGTCTGCTGCCACGATAAACAAGGTTTGGAACGCGATCAAGACGTTTTCAAAATGGGCAGGGAAGAGGGCAGCAATTGAGGATATTTCCGTTGTGAATCAACCTGATGTAAAAAAACAAGCTCCGAAAGGCTTGGACAAGATTGAGCGTAACCGTTTGATTCGGGATATGGATCGTACCGGGAACAAACGTGATTATGCGATTCTCATGACTCTGATGATGACAGGGATTCGAGTGAGCGAACTTGTTGCCTTGGATCGGGACGATGTTGAGATTGGAGAACGCGGTGGCACTTTAGTGATCAGAGCGGGTAAGGGAAACAAGGAGCGAGCCTTACCCCTAAATAAAGAGGTGAGACGAGCCATTGTCAAATATCTAGATGAACGGTCGGATAATCACCTAGCACTGTTCATTAGCAACCGACAAGAGAGGATCAGTGTTCGTAGTGTGCAACACATGCTTGGGCAGTTTGGTGTACACCCTCATCAACTTAGACATACGTATATTACTGGACTGGTGCGAGCGAACGAAGATTTAGCGGTTATCCAATCGCTTTCGGGTCATAGTTCGGCGGACATGGTATTAAGGTATTCACAGCCTTCGGAAGAGGATAAGCAAAGAGCAGTTGAAAAGTTATATAACGATTGAGCTATCCGGCGGATGGCTCTTTTTCATGAGAGGGGGGTGGGAAAACATCTAAGTAGAAAACCACTTCTCGTTTTAGGTGTGTAGTACATCTGATTACCCATCAACAGAGCTATTTAAGTAGCTAACTGTGGTAAGGGGAAAATTCACTAGAATAAAAATTCATATTGACCTTACATTTCAAATGTGAGAAATTAATAGAAATTCCTATTACTTGGAGGGGACGTAGTGGAGACAAATGAATTATCGTACGATGAAAAGTTTCTTTATACATTACAAAAACATCTTGAAAGTGAAGGAGAGGGCGAATTAGTAAGCCTTATCAACCCATCAACTTTGAAAGTGAATTATACAGATACGTTTACTAAAATACGGTGGAACCAAAAAATTGCAGTAGTCGAGGTGAAGGTTCCTGTTGGCAGAAAGAAAGCTCTAGAGAGTCTTCAGTATAAATTACTTGGTTATTGTCAAGACATCTTTCAAGAGACTGAAGATTATGCGCTGACAGGAGTCAAAATTGGCGTACTTATTGACGAATCGGTCAGTCAACTTGCTAGTACAAGTTTCTCTAGACTACAGGTTTATCTTAATCTACAAGATAAAGCTCGATCTACAAACCTTGACATTATTGAAAAAGCTTATCTTGAAGAAGCTTGTAAAAGTGCAGTTGGTGGTTGTCGTTTGGCAGCGGCGACCATGATAGGCTGTGCTGCAGAACATCTGCTGTTACAACTGTGCCAGTCGTACTCTCAGTACCTAATCAATAACAACCTAAAGGTGGACAATTTTAGGGACAAGGCACTGAACGCTAAAAAGGCTTCTACGCGTCTAACTGAATTTCTCAAAGTTGTGAACAGCAATGTGACAATGTTTGAATCGTTAGGATTAGAAAATCCGATCATAAACTTTAGTTTTTTAGACATTATTCGTCAAGTTCGAAACGATTCGGGACATCCAACTGGGAAAATTGTCTCTGAGAATGATCTAAACACTATTTTTGGTAACTACCAATTACTAATTGAGAGGATTCATCCACTTTTGGAATCTTTACCGAAACATAAAATAAGTTAGCTGAAAATCTTATCGAACCGCTTCCGACTGGATGCGGTTTTTTCACCGTTCAACATACTCGTACATGACTTACTGTGGTACATGACTTTTTAGAATCCTTTGAAACCATGAAATGAGAATAACAAAGGTTTTCTGACACTGGTACATAAGTTCATAACTTGATCTACAATAATAGTTGAGAATAATACAGCATTGACGTTATAGAAGGTAAAAACTGAAACCAACTCGTGAACTTATGTTCCAATGACATACACCACAAATCCTTCAGTTTACCGCTCCTCCCACTTGCAGTTTACGGCTCCTAGAGATATAATTCCTACTAATAAGAGATGTGCGTTTACGACCAATTGCTGATCAACCGCTATCGCATCCAGTTTTCAGGGAACATTCCCTATGGAATCGTAGCTCAGAGGGAGAGCACCACCTTGACACGGTGGGGGTCGGAGGTTCGATTCCTCTCGATTCCACCAACTAGCAAACCACCATTCCAAGAATGGTGGTTTTTGTGTTATATTGTGGAAAATATACGGGATGAGGTGTCTGGATGAATGCTAAGGTACAGATTGAACAGCTTGAATCGGTTGGTGAATATGTCGGGGAACTTGCGGAACTTTTGACAGGTGTTGTTGCAGACGGGGCTTCCGTCGGGTTTTTGCCGCCCTTGCCGTTGTCCGAAGCGACTGACTATTGGGAAACGGCAATCGGTCCGGGGGTACTCCTGTTTGTCGCAAAGATTAACGACCGGATCGCAGGCAGTGTGCAGTTGCATCTTAGCATGAAGTCCAACGGAGATCATCGGGCAGAGATCGCAAAGTTGATGACCAACCCGGAGTTTCGGCGTAACGGAATCGGCCGTGCCTTGATGTTGCGGGCGGAAGAAACGGCACAACAACTGGGGAGATCGCTGCTCATTCTCGATACGCGGGAAGGCGACCCTTCGAATCTGCTGTATCAGTCGATCGGTTACGTGGAGGCAGGACGGATTCCCGACTTTGCGCGTTCTGCTAACGGTGACTTGCATGCCACGGTTTTCTACTACAAAAACATCTAACAGAAAAGCCCCTTGTGCAGCGGGATGCAGCACAAGGGGCTTTTTGGCTTTTTTGAATTAGGCATGCACAACTTCCAATACGAGCGGATCAAGCGCTTTTGTTTCATCGATGTAGACAAAGGCGTCGTAGCGCTGGGCCATGCGGGACGGCACATAGTTGCCGCGCTCATCCTCGGGATGGTACACGACACCGATGGCGCGGTGCCCGATCACGCTTTGAAAATACGGATTGCCAGGTCCCAGCATCAGGATCTTGTCAAAGCTGCCGGCGCGGTGCATCAAGTCTTCCCAGGAATTTTTCTCGGCCGGCGGTACGGGCATCTCCTCCATCGGCGCTCCCCAAGAGCGGCCTGCGATCACCGTGCCGCGGTGCGTGCCGAAGCCAATCGTAAAGACATCTTCTTCGCGGTTCTGTTCGCGTAGCACCTGCCCGATGTTGATCATGCCAGCCCGGGCCATATCGGTGGCTCTGGCATCGCCGATGTGTGTATTGTGCTCCCAAATGATCGCTTTGGTGTATGGTCCGTGGAACTTGGTCAGGCGCTGGAGGGTCTCGACCATGTGCAGATCGCGGATGTTCCAGGAGTCAGGGCCGCTCTGGATCATGGCACGATAATAACGCTCCGCGTTGACGGCGACCAGCGCGTTGATCTCCGCGCTCAGGGCGGCTTCTGCATCTTGCATGCCGAAATTGCGGTTGTTGTGCAGGTTCATCAGCAACTGCACCACTTCGTCTTCACAGCTTTGCGAGAAAAAGCTCGCGGACAAGCCGTACGACTGCTCGTTGCGTTTAAAAGGCTCGAAGCACTCGAACGCTCTTTTAGCTTGGGCGAGTTCGGGAGAACCGGTGCGTTCTAAATAGCGGATCACTTCTTCCATCGACTCCCACAAGCTGTACACGTCGAGGCCGTAAAATCCCGTTTTTTGTTCCGGCGAGCGTTTGGAATTGAATTCGCGCATCCATTTCGACAACTCGATAATTTCTGCGTTTGCCCACATCCAAGTCGGCCAGCGGTTGAAGGCTTGCATTGCCGCCCGCGGGGTGGGATCGGCGTCCGGTTGATTTTTGATATAACGATTCAAGGAGTAGCAGGAGGGCCAGTCGCCTTCCACCGCGATAAAGGTAAATCCTTTTTCGGCGATCAGGCGTTTGGACAGCTCGGCCCGCCACGTGTAGAAATCAGAAGTTCCGTGGGACGCCTCGCCGAGTAAAACGTATCTGGCATCGCCCGCTGCTTCGACCAGCAGATCAAGATCATCGGGGGTCGATAAGCGGGTCGCATTTTTCTCAATCTGTGCAACGATCGTTTCGCTTTTCATGGTGTCATCGCTCCGTGATGTTTATTATCAGCGTTATTAGGTATGTCCCGACCGTATTGATCCTACGCGCGGACGTAAAAATAAGAGATTGAGAGAGATGAAAAAAGCTGTCGAAACGAAATGAAAAAATTTGTTCCAGTATGTTCTATGATGCAGATTGAGAGGCGGTGGCGCACATGATATTATTATCCCTGTCGCCGCAAGTTGCGGTGAGCGAAACACAATATGAAACACGATGTTCCTTGAAAACTGGATAGCGAAATAGTGAGTCAAGACATGTTTGAAATGCAGTACTTTCGAAGCGATAACTTAGGTTAAGCTACGAAGGGCGCACGGAGGATGCCTTGGCGCCAAGAGCCGATGAAGGACGGGGCAAACACCGAAATGCCTCGGGGAGCCGTAAGCAGGCGTTGATCCGGGGGTATCCGAATGGGGCAACCCGGCACTCGTAATGGAGTGTCACTCAGCACTGAATCCATAGGTGTTGAGAGGTAGACCAGGGGAACTGAAACATCTAAGTACCCTGAGGAAGAGAAAACAATAGTGATTCTCCTAGTAGCGGCGAGCGAACGGGGAAGAGCCCAAACCGTGTGGCTTCGGCCATACGGGGTTGCGGGGCGTCTCATCGGTGGACAGTGCCAAATTTATCGAAGCAGCGACAGCGAATTCGGTAAATTTCGCACTGTCCGCCGAATGGAGTTACAAATCTGTTTGGTAGAAGAACGATCTGGAACGATCGACCGCAGAGGGTGAAAGTCCCGTATTCCAAATCAACCAGACTCCGAGACGATACCCCAAGTACCGCGGGACACGAGAAATCCCGTGGGAATCAGGGAGGACCACCTCCCAAGGCTAAATACTACTTGGCGACCGATAGTGAACCAGTACCGTGAGGGAAAGGTGAAAAGCACCGCGGGAGCGGAGTGAAAAAGAACCTGAAACCGTGTGCCTACAATCAGTCGGAGGGCGTTCATGCCTGACGGCGTGCCTTTTGTAGAATGAACCGGCGAGTTACGATCGCGGGCGAGGTTAAGGTGAGAAGCCGGAGCCGCAGCGAAAGCGCGTCTGAAGA
>NZ_CP021434.1:3287500-3305000 GCF_002162355.1 Tumebacillus avium
ACTCTTGATACATTCGCTTCATGAAATCGGCATAGGCTGGGAGCGCTGCTTCATCTCCCTGGAGATGGGCAAGCAGAGCCTCGGTCGCTTCCACAGCAGTGCCAAGCGCCATCAGAATGCCTTGCGAGGACAGCGGGTCATAGGCGGCCGCCGCATCCCCGATCGCCAGCCAGCCGTCACCAACAGCTGTGGACAGCTCCGTACTGTTGGCGTTCACCATGCGCGGAGGACCTTGGAGCTGATACTGGTGTTTTTCAATCAAGCGGCCAATCTGGGTGCTTTCCATCAACAGCTGTTGCCAGTCCGCTTCAGCTCGGGCCGCCTTGGTCTGCGCCAGATCTCCGTCGCTCAGGTAGGCGAACACACGCTTGCGGTCGGGAAGCAAAGCTGTATACCACCAGCCGTCTTCCGCCGTTTCGATCATGGTCAGCGAATCCTGGTCATCGTCGTGCGCGCATGCATACAGCCCGGCGATGGCCACCAGTTGGTCATAAGCAGTCCGCCGGATGTTCAGGCGATGGGCGAAGTGGCTGCTGCGGCCGGTCGCGTCGATGACCCACTGGGCTTCGATCTGCTGACCGTCCGTGAGGTGCAGTTCCCACCCGGTATCCGTTTTGCGAAACTCCTGCAAAGCGGTGTTCTCCAAGCGAACAGCCCCTGTCGCGGCAGCCGAATCGGCCAGCATCACATCCAACTTTTCCCGATCGACGTGCCAGCCGTGGCCATTTGGATCAAAGATGAAGTTGTGTTCGGCAAACTCCTTTGATCCCCAAGCCGAGCGGTTGCCGTGGGAAGGGAGATGGCGATCCGCGAGAAAGCGTTCCCAGAACCCCAACCGCCGCAGCAGCGCAGAGGAGGACGGGGGCAGCCCTTCGCCAATTTTCCAGCCGCGCTGTCCGGAGCGTTCAACGACAAGTGTCGAAATGCCCGCCCGACTCAGCAGATAGGCGGCGGCCGAACCTGCCGTTCCGCCGCCAACGATCACCGTCTGGAAGTGTTGCTTCACTGTTTTTTCAACTCGTTCCCCATTTCCACATGGATCGCGGCAGGGAAGCGCTTGGTGTCGGCGGGTCCGTCTTGACGGACGATCACACCAACTTTGTACCAGTCCTCGACAAAACGGTTCAACGCTTTGGTATCCTGCGGGAAAGCTTCCAGCCAGTCGGTGCGCGTGTCAAAAGCGTCTTGGCGCTCCGGCATGGTCAAGTTTTCATTCAACACTTTGTTGTAGTTATCCTCACTGAGCACGTGGTTCGGCACGCGGGCCGGCCAGAACGTCGGAAGATATTTGTTGATCTTGGGCTCGTAGCCGGAACGGCAACTCGCCGTATCCGTTTGCCACGGCACTGCCATCCAGCGCGAAAGATCGCCGGGCAGACTGCCGCCGCTGAGCGGACCGTCCGGGCTGAGCGCGATCTCCGGGGTGAGCACGGGGCCAAAGTCCTCGCGCTTGCCGGGCGCCGCATGCTTGATGCGGAACGGGGCGCTGTACAGCGAGAGGATACGCATCGGCCAAGTAGCTTCACAGCCAGGATGGAAAGCGCCGCCGAGCGCCCACTCCAGCGCCGCTTCATCCAAAGCGTGCGGACGCGCAGCCAGCGGGAGATCTTCAAGCGCCTCAGCAGCCGGGGCGGACGACGCGTTGTAATCGGAACTAAAGTTGCCTTGCGCCCATTGTTCCAGCCACGAAAATTGCAAAGTGGTCATCGTCAGCCAATTGCGCGGATTATTGGCCGGAACGTCCATGCCGTCGCCGTAAACGGGCGGCCACGCGTCCCGTTCCATTTTGACGTAGCTGGGTTGACGGAACTTTTCAAAAATCTCCTGGCGCAGCGGACGCATCTCCGGAGACGGGTCGGCGAGGTGAGCCAGCAAATCAGGATTGAGGAAATCCCACGGCGCTTTATAGCCGAATTCATGATAGAAGCCTTCGTTGACCCACTGGGTAAGCGAAAAGCGTTGGAAGATCGGCAGGATGTGTTTGGCAAACGAGACTTGGATCGGCTGGGGATGCATGGTGTGTGCCGCTTCCAGCGCGATGTCGTACATGGTGACCACGCCGTAGATGCCCGGTGCAAAATCGGGCGGGGCAACGATGACCCAGGCCGGATCTACTTCGATCGTTTGGCCGTTGATGACGACTTGGGCGCTGACCGGGCCGTCAGAGGTGTCGTCGTGCCACCCGTCGTTGTTGGCGAATGTATACACATCGGCGCCGTCCGGGGAACTGGAGTGGCCGAAACCGCCGAGCACCAGAAGATTGCCGGACGAATCGGTGAGAATCTCGCCAAGGTCGACTGGGGTGTCGAAGAAGGTGCCGGTGTCGAAGCGCGCATTTTCGTTCGGCGAACTGATCGTGCGCGCACCCGGGTCGATGACAAGCTTGGCGCGCTCTTCCGGGCTTTGCAAGCTGCTGTTGCGCAGGTTGGACTTGATGTCCGCTGCGACGGGGATATCGAGTGCCAGATCAAAGTTGTACCAGGCTGCTTTTTTATTGGCCAGATGTACGGTCCAGGAGATGGAATCGACATCTTGATCGTTCATGGAGAGTTCGCGCACCACATTGCCAGCGCTGTCCAATCCGTAAATGCGGAATCGGGCTGCTTGTCGTTTGATGCGGCCTTGTTCGTCTTTGTATCCTGCAGAAGGGGAATGGTTGGTGCCCGGGATTTCCGGACCGATAAAATATTGATCAGGGCTGTTCCCGACGCGGGCAATTCCGATCGCAGGATGAATTGCACACTTTACAATTTGATCAGTCGTCAATTGAGTCAGTCTCCCTTTCATATTTCGACATAATTTTACATGTCAAATATGACATAAATAGGACTCCGTGACTAGCCCTTTGATTAAAATTTTTAGAAAAATTTTCTGTGCATCTGTTTCTGTTTTAGAATGGTTGATTTTTCCAAATATTTATGATTAGATAAAATCTACGAAGGAGGTGATCCCCATGTGGCAATATGACGTTCAACAGGGATACCGTTCTGTCGTTCGGCATAAGCTGCTTTCCGTGCTGGTCACGCTGTCCCTGCTGGCCGGACTTTCCCTGCCGGCTGTCAACTTCGGGCTGTTTTCTGAAGCGTATGACCAGCTGATGAAACGCTTTTTTATCGGGGACAACTTGTACCGGGCGGAGCTGAATGCAGCGCCGTCCCTGCTCTATGATCAGGTGGAGCCGACTCGGCAACAACTGGCGAAACTAACCGGTGTGACAACTGCGGTCATCGAAGGCAACGCCTTGTTTACAGTAGGCTCCGATACTGCGATCAGCCAACTGCCGATCACATGGGCTACAAAAGAGCTGCTCACATTGCGCGGAATCGATCAGGACCTGCAGGCGAGCCTGTTTCAAGGGCCAGATCGTTTGTTGCTTACTCCAAGATATGCGAAGATTCTGTTCCCGCCTGAAGTTGATCCGGTGGGGCAAGACGTATTCATCGGCGGCGAGGCGTTTACCGTTGCCGGCCTGCTCCCACATGATGGGATGTTCCCAGTGATCGATGCTGCACACGGGGCCATGGGCTCACGCTACTCTGTGGCGATGGAGATCGTGATTCAGACGACGGGAGATCCACAGCCGGTCCTCTCCGAGGCGGAGCGGGTACTAAGCCAGTTGAACCCTGAGTTTCGCTGGCATCCATATGAAGATTTTATTGATGAACAAATGTCGAATCACTATGGGAGTCTGTTGATCTCGCTTGTTTTATGTGCCTTGTTGTTGCTCTTCACGCTGCTCAACACGGTGGCTTTTCTCATCTATAAATATGAAAAAGAACAGCAGAAATGGGCGATCGCCTACACGTTTGGCGCGACGCATGAGAATCTGAAGCGTCAAGTCTACACGGAAACGCTGATCTGCTCGCTGGCGGCGCTGTGCCTGCTGATGCCGGTGCTCTGGTCGCTGCAGAAACTGCTTGGCCGGTTCGGGCTTGGCATCAGTCTGTCACCGGCGGTGTTTGGCGGTCTGATCCTGATGACTGCAATCACCGCTGGCATGCTCGGCTGGCTGGCGCTGCGCAGAATCAAACGCAGCCAACTGCTGCAAGCGCTCAGGGGGTGAAACCTATGCTCTATCTGTGGGAACAGGCGCTGCAACAATTGAAGCGGCGCAAAGGCAAGTCCTGGCTGTTGTGGATTCAACTGTTCTTGTCCCTATTGATCATTCAGGCGGCGCTTGGCATGTATCAAAGCAAACAGCAGGAATACGAAGCGTACCGGGATTCATTTGGCTCCGATCTCTACCAGATCAGCGTGTCATGGATAGGCGGGACACCACCCAATCCGGAACAGATGGCCGAAGCGATTTCTTCCGGGCAGTTCCAAATGCTGAAACAGCAGTCGGCCGGCCGCTATGAAGTGTATCAAGCCAACAATACCTCGCTTCAAGTAGATGGGGTGGCTGAGCAGGCGATGCTGATCGAAATGGACGAGTCACTCTACAACGAATTGGTACGTGCGATGGGGTATGACAGTCCCAGCGCCCTGATCAGCCCCGTGCTGCAAGCCAAACTTCCTGCCCAAGTGCAGTTGGGGCAGCATCGTGTGCTGACAACAGCAGCAGAGCCGCTCAAGCGGGAAGTGCTTGATACACTCAGCCCGATGTACCGATTCCTGCCGGACACGGTCATCGTACTTCCGGTCGCAACGCAGACGGTCGGTGGAGCACGTCAGATATGGCTGAAAGCAATGCCTGATTTTAAAGCGGCAGACCGTGCCCGCCTGCTGAAGTCGCTCCACGAACTGGGCGGCCAGGAGCAATGGGAGTACAGCTATCAGCAAGTGCTGGAGGTGCAGGAAGAACAGTTCGAACAGGCAAGACAGTTTGCTTCGATGTTCCTGGTCTTTGCCGGCATGATTCTGCTGATCGGGACGCTTGGGGTGCTTGGGATCAACCTGATCAATTTTCTATCCAAGCGCCATGAGTGGGCGGTGCACATGGTGTACGGGGCCAGCCGTGGCGACTTGATCATGGTGCAACTGCTGCAATATCTCATCATCGGCGGCACTGCGTGGCTGACTGCGACAGGATGCGCTAAAATTTTTCTTTCCTTAAATGCTGTCGAATCGGCGTGGCGATTTGGCCTTGGCGACGGTGCGGCTTTGCTGTCTGTCACTGTGGTCGGCATTTGCACGCTGCTTCCGTTCTTTGGACTGCGCCAAGTGCGTTTGACCGATGCCCTAAAACAAGAGAGGTGATCCTGCATGATCGAACTGCGCAGTGTGACAAAAACCTACCGCACCGGGAGCGTGTCGGCGACCGTTTTGCAAGATTTGTCTCTGGAGATCAAGGAAGGCGACTTTTTGGCCATCATCGGCACATCAGGTGCGGGAAAATCGACACTGCTCAACCTGATCGGACTACTCGACCTGCCGTCCAAAGGGTCGGTATGGGTGGAAGGTCAAAACGTGTCGACGTTGCCGGAGAAAGCGTATGGGTTGCTGCGCCGGGAGCGGATCGGCTTTGTCTTTCAAGATTTCAAGCTGGTGCGGGACATGACGGCCTTGGAGAATGTCGAAATTCCGCTGGCCTACAGCGGCACGCACAATAAAAAACAGCGCCGGGAACGCGCGCTGGAAGTGCTGAGGGACGTGGGGCTGGAAGGGAAAGCGGACCGTTACCCGGATGAACTGTCCGGCGGACAGAAGCAGCGTGTCGCCATCGCCCGCGCGATCGCCAACCGGCCGCGCCTCTTGATCGCCGACGAACCGACCGGCAATCTCGACGCGGATACGACCAAAGAGGTCCTCGCCTTGCTGCAGCAGATGCATCAATCCGGCATGGCGGTGGTGATCGTCACCCATGACCCGTTTGTCGCCGGACATGCCCGCGATGTGTGGGAGCTGGGAGACGGAAAACTCGCCTTGCGAAAATAACAATATAAGAATAACCGCAAGACCCTGATACAGAGGTTTGCGCTTCTGAAGAGAATTGCTATACTATAGAATTTACCTGCACGTGGTGATATTCAGGACCTGCACTCGATGGATTGAGAAAAACGGCCATGCGATGCTGTAGTTCGCACGTAGTTTTAGATATTGCTCATTTTTGTTGGAGAAACGGTGCCGATCCACATTGTCGAGACTACAGGCATATGCTAAGATAAGTCTTGCAAGAAATGACATCAGCATATGCGGTCGTGGTGGAATGGCAGACACGCACGCTTGAGGGGCGTGTGGGGCAACCCGTGGAAGTTCGAGTCTTCTCGACCGCACCAACAAAGTAAAGCCGACTTGGGAATCCCAAGTCGGCTTTTTCCTGTTTATCGGCCAAATAATAGTATGAAATGCATGCTGTCGAAGCGGCAGATGCTGTCGGAATTTTTTGTGCCGGAGGTGTCAAGTTCTGACACCCTCCGCAATAGACTTGTACTATACTGAGGGCAATCGGCGAACCAATCTGGTGGTGAGTGAAATTGCCCGTCGTCTATCTTGATGTCATCTGGTTGCTCAATTTTGGCGTGGACGGGTTCATCTTGCTGGTGACGGCGTTTTTAGCACGCCGTCGTCTCAAGTGGTGGCGGACGATCGGCGCGTCTGCTATCGGAGCGTCCTATGCTCTTTTTTTGTTCTTTCCTGCGATGTCGGCATTTTTGACGTTTTTTAGCAAACTGCTATTTTCCATTTTGATGGTCTGGATCGCATTTCGGCCAAAAGGGCTGTTCGACTTTGGCAAGATGCTTGGCCTGTTTTATCTCGCTTCCTTTCTAACAGGAGGAGCAGCGTATGCGGTCAACAACTTTTTTGGCAGCGTGTCTGTGCAAAACGGACTTGTGCTGGTGCATGGCAGCGCCGTCTGGCTGCAACAGACGAAGCTCTGGCTGGTCTTGCTGGCGCTTCCTGTGACGTGGCTGCTCGGCAAAAGCGCGTGGAACCGCCTGGTCAGAAGCAAGCAGCGCGAGATGAATTTCTGGGAGGTCGAAGTGCAGCTGGGCGAGGAGTCGGTGACGTTTACCGGGCTGCTCGACACCGGCAACGCATTGACCGACCCTCTGTCGCGCACACCGGTGATGGTGGCCGACTGGGAGCTTTTTGCCGCCCTGTTGCCTGCCGAACTGACAGAAGAGTTGAAAAAAGGCTCGGACATCTCGATGTCGCTTGGCGAGATTGAGATGGAGGATGACTGGCACGCCAAATTCCGTCTGGTGCCGTACCGCGGTGTCGGCGGCACGATGGGGATGCTGCTGGCGTTCAAACCAAGCCAAGTGACACTGAGAAGCCAAGAGCAAGAGCATGCCTGCACGCGCGTGCTGATCGGGCTGAACCCGAAAGCGCTGGCGGCGGACGGCTCGTACCGTGCGATTTTGCATCCTTCGATGATCGAGGGAGACGGGGACGTGCGGGAGGAATGGAAAGCAGACAGTGCTGCGAGTTAACGGTGGAAGGAAAGGAGACGATCTGCTCTATGAAGTTGCAATTGCCAATGAAGCTGCGTCTGCAAGCCCGGATCTTCTTTTTAAACCTGCTGTTTCGTCTGGGCGGAACGCCGGAGGAGATCTATTATGTAGGAGGCAGTGAGGCGCTGCCGCCGCCTCTGACCCGCGAAGAGGAAGAATACCTGCTCGGCAAGCTGCCGACCAAAGATGAAGGCGTGCGCGCTGTGCTGATCGAGCGCAACCTGCGCCTGGTCGTCTACATCGCGCGCAAATTTGAAAATACCGGCATCAACATCGAAGACCTCGTCTCGATCGGCACGATCGGCCTGATCAAAGCGGTCAACACCTTTGACCCGGAGAAAAAAATCAAGCTGGCCACCTACGCGTCGCGCTGCATCGAAAACGAAATCCTGATGTTTCTGCGCCGCAACAACAAGATCCGCTCCGAAGTGTCGTTTGACGAACCGCTCAACGTGGACTGGGACGGCAACGAACTGCTCTTGTCGGACGTGCTGGGCACCGAAAACGACACGATCTACCGCAACATCGAAGAGCAGGTCGACCGCAAACTTCTCTATAAAGCGTTGGAGAAGCTGACCGACCGCGAGCGCAAGATCATGGAAATGCGCTTTGGCCTGACCGACGGCAAAGAGATGACGCAAAAGGATGTTGCAGATCTGCTGGGCATTTCCCAGTCTTATATCTCACGTTTGGAAAAGCGGATCATCAAGCGCTTGCGCAAAGAGTTCAACAAAATGCTGTAGTGCATATTTCTCCCTCCCTTGGTAATACTGTCTACAACCGTGGCGGACTTGAATGGAGGGAGTTACATATGAAACGAAACAAAGTTGAAATTTGCGGAGTAAACACAGCCCAACTTCCCGTTCTCACCAATGCAGCGATGCGAGAATTGTTCGTCAGCCTACAGTCCGGTAACCTGTCTGCCCGGGAAGAGCTGGTCAATGGCAACCTGCGTCTTGTGTTGTCGGTGATCCAGCGGTTTAACAACCGCGGCGAGTATGTGGACGACCTGTTTCAGGTCGGCTGCATCGGACTGATGAAGGCGATTGACAACTTTGACCTCTCCCAGAACGTCAAGTTCTCAACCTACGCGGTTCCCATGATCGTTGGTGAAATCAGACGTTATCTGCGCGACAACAACCCGATTCGCGTCAGCCGAAGCCTGCGCGACATAGCCTATAAGGCATTGCAAGTCCGCGATAGTCTGACCAACCAGAACCTGCGTGAACCTTCGATTGTGGAGATCTCCCAAGCGATGGACGTGCCCAAAGAAGATGTCGTGTTCGCGCTGGATGCGATCCAAGATCCGGTGTCGCTGTTTGAGCCGATCTACCATGACGGCGGCGACCCGATCTATGTGATGGACCAGCTCTCTGACGAAAAGAACCAAGACACGCTGTGGGTCGAAGAAATCTCCATTCGCGAAGCTTTGCAAAAGCTTAATGACCGCGAAAAGCGCATCTTGTCGATGCGGTTTTTCGAAGGCAAAACGCAGATGGAAGTCGCAGAAGAGATCGGCATTTCCCAAGCGCAAGTCTCACGCTTGGAGAAAGCGGCGATCAACCATATGCACAAGTTCATACGCACCTAAACATCGAGAGCAAAGTCGCGCGTCTGCGCGACTTTTTTATTTTTGCCCATATTTTGCGCTTCAGACATATATATAAGTAGGCCAAACCGTAAGCGGGGAGCGATTGCCTCTATGATGAAGATTTCCGAACTGCAAGCCAAAGACGTGGTCAGTCTCGCAGACGGGAAACGACTCGGCCAGGTGTGCGATCTCGATGTTGACATGGAGAACGGGATGATTCGGGCGATCATCGTGCCTGGTGGAGGTCGTTTCTTAGGGATGTTTGGGAACTCGCAGGACATTGTGATCCCGTGGAGTTCGATCGTCAAGATCGGCGCGGATGTGATTCTGGTGGATCTGCGCACCGAGCCCAACTATTTGCCGCCGAATTCCGGTTCGAGTTCCGGCGGGTATTGACCGCGGGGGATTTCATTCTTAGCAGATAAGAATGGAGTCCCTTTCGTTTTCTCTCTGCGGTGTGGTACGATTTGGTTGTGAGATGGAAAGGATGAGAACTGTGAGCGAATCGCGCATCGTTGCCTGTTTTACCACCCGCCAAGGCGGGAACCTCGGCCTGCACGTCGGCGATGATCCGCAGCAGGTGCTTCAGAACCGCGAAGGGATCGCACGCGTGGTCGGTGTGCCGCTCCACGCCTGGGTGGCGGGGAATCAGGTGCATGGCTCGACCGTGACGGTCGTCACGGAGGAACTGATCGGACGCGGCGCGCAGACGCAGGAGGACCAACTGCCCGACACCGACGCCTTGATCACCAATCTGCCCGGCGTGGCGCTGTCGACCTATGCGGCCGACTGTGTGCCGCTGCTGCTGTGGGATGCGACCCAAGGCGCTGTCGGCGCCGCACACGCCGGCTGGAAAGGCACGGTCGCCAAAATCGGTGCGAAAACGGTTGCGGCAATGACTTCGGAATATGGCTGTGCTCCCCGCGATATCATCGTCAAGATCGGCCCTTCGATCGGCAAGTGCTGCTATGAGGTCGACGGACCGGTGATCGCTGCTGTGCGCGAGGCGTTTGGCGCGGCGGCAGATTCGATTTTGACCCCAAATGAAAACGGACGCTGGCAGCTCGACCTCTGGCAGGCCAACGAACTGGCGCTGCTGGACGCAGGCGTGCTGCCTGAGCATATTTTGCGTGAGGATCACTGCACGAGCTGCCGTGTTGATACTTATTTTTCTTATCGCAAGGAGCAGGGCAAGACCGGAAGACATGCAGGAGTGATCGCGCTGTTGCAGGAAAAAGAGGGTAACTGAGCGTATATATACCTATTGCAAAGCGAAAGCCATGGTGTCAGGAGGCTTGGATGTGTATCAGAAGCGGCTTGCTGAACTGAAAGAACGCATCGCGCAGGCCTGTGCGCGCGCCGGCCGCGACCCGGAGGATGTCACGATCGTCGGGGTCACGAAATACGTCGGTGTAGATGAGACAAGAAGTTTGATCGAGGCAGGACTCAAGGACCTCGGTGAGAATCGCATATCGGTCGCCGCTCCGAAGCTGGAAGCAATTCCTGCAGAGACCGGGGTGCGCTGGCATTTTATCGGGCATCTGCAGACGAACAAAGTCAAAGAGGTGCTGGGGAATTTCTCGATGATCCATTCGCTCGACCGTCTGTCGCTCGCCAAAGAGATCAACAAGCGGGCGGTCGCCGCAGGGTTGACTGTGCCTTGTCTGGTGCAGGTCAACGTGTCGGGCGAGGAGTCCAAAGGCGGATTCACGCCGCAGGATGTGGCGGGCTTTCTGGCGGCGGCAGGCGAGATGCCGGGCCTTGCGATCCGCGGCCTGATGACGATGGCGCCGGTGTCGGATGATCCGGAAGCTGTGCGGCCGGTGTTTCGCGGGCTGCGGGAACTTCGCGATGAAATGATCGGGCGCGGGCTGTTTCCGGCAGACGCGAACGAGCTTTCGATGGGGATGTCGGGTGACTTTGAAGTGGCTGTCGAGGAGGGCGCAACCTTGGTGCGCATCGGCAGTGTGCTGGTAAAACCTTAGCGGAGGTGGAAGCTTATGTTTTCGAAAGTGATGTCGTTTCTCGGGCTTGTCGATGAAGAGCCGCATGAGGAGCGCCGGGAAGAGGAGTATGAAGAGCACGGCCATCAGCAGCAGGCGCAGTCGGACGGTGTCGTGCCGCTGAAACGCCAGGGCACGGTGGTGTCATTGCACACGCAAAAACAGGTGCGGGTCTATCTGTCCGAGCCGGAAAAGTACGATGATGCGCAGGCGATCGCCGATCATTTGCGCAACCGCCGTCCGGTTGTCGTCAATCTTCACAAAACTTCCCCGGATGCTGCGAAACGAATCGTGGATTTTATCAGCGGTTGCACGTATGCTTTAAATGGGACGATGCAAAAGCTCGGCCATAACATCTTCTTGTGCGCGCCGGAGAACGTGGATATCCAAGGCACGATCACGGACATGATCTCCGACCAGCAGCAACAACAGCAACAGCAGGCGCACAACAAATTTCAATCGAGGTGACTGAATGGCTTTCCAAGTGATCGTTTATATCTCCAACATATTGGGTTTTTACACGTACGTGCTGATCGCGCGCGTGTTGATGTCCTGGGTGCCGGATGTGGAGCGCACGTCGTTTGGCCGCATCCTGTTCAAACTGACCGAGCCGTACCTGGGGATTTTCCGCCGCTTCATTCCGCCGTTGCCGCTGGGCGGAGGCTATCTTGACCTGTCGCCGATCGTCGGGATTTTTGCCTGGTCGTTCGTGCAAAGCGGCGTTGTGCTCGTTTTGCAGTGGCTGTTCCTGTAGAGAGGAAGGCTTCGAATGAAACGGCAAGATGTGATGATGCATTACCGGCCGCAGGAGCGTCCGTTTGTGGACCGCACGATCGATTTGGTTGCGCGCGTTGATGAGCGGCAGACGCCTGTTTTGACCGATTTTCTCGATCCACGACAAGTGAAGATCACCGAATCCATCGCCCGCTCGTCTCAGGACGTGACGCTGTATCTCTCCGGCGGGCATGAGCAGGCGGAAAGACAGCGGGCGCTGCTGGTTCCTTCGTATTGGGGGCCGGAAGCGGATGACTTCGAGCTGTCTTTTTTGCGGATTGGTATTCCGGGTGAATATGTGAAGCTGAAGCATGGCGATTATCTCGGTTCTCTGGTTGGGCTTGGGCTGAAGCGGGGGAAGATCGGGGACATCTCGGTGCATGAAGACGGCTGCGACTTGGTCGTGACGCGGGATATCGCCGATTTTATCCGTCTGCATCTGTCGCAGGTCGGACGGGCAACTGTACATATTGAAGAGATTTCCGCTTCGGAGTATCTGGCGCCGCGGGTGGAATATCAGGAGAAGGAGTTCACCGTGATGTCGCTGCGGGTGGATGCGGTGGCCGGCGAGTCGTTTGGCCTGTCGCGCACGAAAGTCGTCGACCCGATCAAAAGCGGGAAGCTGCAGTTGAACTGGCAGGTGATCGACGACCCGGCGACGGCGGTGGAAGAAGGGGATGTTCTGTCTTTGCGCGGTCATGGGCGGGCGAAGATCCTCGAGATCATCGGGCAGTCCCGCAAAGGCCGGACGATTTTAAAAATCGGCAAGTATCTCTAACTTTCGGCAGGAGTTCCCATCTTCCCGTCGAAATAAATGGGGAAGAATGGCGAATTTTGGCTCTTTTTATACGACTTATTAGAAAGTACAGGAGGTCCCAACAGCATGCCTTTGACTCCGCTTGATATCCATAACAAAGAATTTGGCCGCTCGTTTCGCGGATATGATGAAGATGAAGTTAATGAGTTTCTGGACCGCGTGATCAAGGACTACGAGGGCCTGATCCGCGAGAACCGCGACTTGGAAGAAAAGCTGGCAACGCTCGAGGAGCGCTTGTCCCATTTTCACAACATAGAGGACAGCTTGTCGAAGTCGATCATCGTGGCGCAGGAGACGGCAGAAGAAGTGAAGTCGAACGCCCGCAAAGAGTCGCAGCTGATCATCAAGGAAGCGGAGAAAAATGCGGACCGCATCTTGAACGAAGCGTTGTCCAAGTCCCGCCGCGCGGCGATGGAACTGGACGAACTGCAAAAGCAGGCGGCTGTGTTCCGTGCCCGTTTCCGTTCGCTGATCCAAGTCCAGCTGGAGCTGATCGACAGCGACCAGTGGGAGCAGGTCCTCGACGACAAAACGATTCGCGTGGAAAAAGACGAGAAAATGGATGTTTAGACCGGCTTAGGTTTGACAATGCTATTTGCAGTGTCATATAATGACTGCAAATTTACTATATCCTGACGTTGAGCGGGAAGAGTACCATGTGGAGTCCTTTGCAGCGAACCGGGTTTGGTGCGAGCCGGGAAAGGGGAAGCGTGGGAAAATCACCCGGGAGTCGTGTGCCGAACCCCTCTGGGCAGTAAGCAACACCGCGTTGCCCCCGTTACCGGGCAGTTGAGTGGTCATGGCTTCTTTGGCATGGCAATCAGGGTGGTACCACGGAAGATAATGAGAAGTCTCTCGTCCCTATTTTTAGGGATTGAGGGACTTTTTTGTTTGCCAAAATTGGAGGGAATAACTATGGAGAAGCCAGACTACAGCAAAACGCTGAATCTGCCGGAAACCGAGTTCCAAATGCGCGGCAATCTGCCGCAAAAGGAACCGGGCATGCAGAAGCATTGGGAAGAAAGCAAACTGTATGAGAAAGTGCAAGCCAAGCAAGCCGGCAAGCCGAAGTTTATTTTGCATGACGGACCGCCTTATGCGAACGGGGATATCCATATCGGCCACGCGCTGAACAAAATTTTGAAAGACGTGATCGTGAAGTTCAAGACGATGGAAGGCTTTGACGCGCCGTACGTTCCGGGCTGGGATACGCACGGGATGCCGATCGAGCATGCGATCATCAAGAACAAAGGCATCAACCGTCATGAAGTGCCGGTGACCGAGTTCCGTGAGATGTGCAAAAACTACGCGCTTGATTTTGTCGAGCGTCAGAAGGGGCAGTTTAAGCGCCTGGGCGTGCGCGCTGATTGGGAGAACCCGTACATCACCTTGCTGCCGGAATATGAGTCCCGCCAGATCCGCGTGTTTGGCGAGATGGCGAAACGCGGCTATATCTACAAGGGCCTGAAGCCGGTGCACTGGTGCGCGTCTTGTGAGACAGCGCTGGCTGAAGCGGAAGTGGAATATGCGGACAAGAAGTCGCCGTCGATCTATGTGAAATTTGCGGTAAAGGACGGAAAAGGCGTACTGCCGGAAGGGTCGTTCATCGTGATCTGGACGACGACGCCGTGGACGCTGCCGGCGAACTTGGCGATCTCGCTTGGAGCTGATTTTGAATACAGCCTGGTCGAAGTGAACGGCGAGCAGTTGCTGCTGGCAAAAGGGCTGGTTGAAGATGTGCTGAAAGCGGCCGGCGTGGAAGGCGAGCCGAACGTGAAAGCGACGTTCAAAGGCAAGGATCTGGAGCGCGTGGTGGCACAGCATCCGTTCCTCGACCGCGAATCGCTGGTGATCTTGGGCGAGCACGTCACGCTTGACTCCGGTACGGGCTGCGTTCATACCGCACCGGGCCACGGGATGGAAGACTACATGGTGGGCCTGCAGTACGGGCTGCCGGTGTTGGCTCCGGTCAACGGCCAAGGGAAATTCACCAAGGACGCGGGTCCTTATGAAGGGCAGTTCTATACGAAAGCGAACAAGCAGATCATGGCCGACCTGCAGGAAAGCGGACATCTGTTCGCATCCTCGGAGATCGATCACAGCTACCCGCACTGCTGGCGCTGCAAGAACCCGGTGTTCTTCCGCGCGACCGAGCAGTGGTTTGGCTCGATCGACAAGTTCCGTGATCAACTGCTCGAGCAGATCAAGCAAGTGACGTGGAGCCCGGAGTGGGGCGAAGTTCGCCTGCACAACATGGTCGCCGACCGCGGGGACTGGTGTATCTCCCGTCAGCGCATGTGGGGTGTGCCGATCCCGATCTTCTATTGCACCGACTGTGATAAGGAGATCATCACCGATGAGACAATCGACAAGGTCGCGAATCTTTTTGAACAGCACAGCTCGCAGATCTGGTTCGAGAAGGAAGCGGATGAGCTGGTGCCGGAAGGGCTGACCTGCTCCTGCGGCGGCAAGACGTTCCGCAAAGAGACCGACACGATGGACGTGTGGTTTGACTCCGGTTCGTCGCACATGGCGGTGGCCGATGCTCGTCCGGAGCTGCAGTGGCCGGCCGATCTGTATCTGGAAGGTTCGGACCAGTATCGCGGCTGGTTTAACTCCTCTTTGTCGACAGCGGTGGCTGTTCGCGGGGAAGCGCCGTACAAAGCGGTCTTGTCGCACGGCTTTACCCTCGACGGGGAAGGCCGCAAGCAGTCGAAGTCGCTTGGCAACGTGGTTGATCCGCTGAAAGTGATGGAACAGTACGGCGCGGATATCCTGCGTTTGTGGGTGGCGTCTGTTGACTATCGCTCCGATATGCGCGTTTCCGATGCGATTTTGAAACAGGTGGCGGAAGTGTACCGCAAGATCCGCAACACGTTCCGTTATCTGCTCGGGAACTTGAACGGATTTGATCCGGCGCAGCATTCCGTGTCGAAGGAGCAGTTGTTGGAGATCGACCGCTGGGCGCTGAACAAGTTTGAGCAGGTCCGCAAGCGCGTGGTGCAAGGCTACCGTGAGTATGACTTCCATATCGTCTATCATGAAGTGAACAACTTCTGCACCGTGGACATGTCGGCGTTCTATTTCGATGTTTCGAAAGACCGTATGTACACCGTGGCTCCGGATGCGCCGGAGCGCCGTTCCGGTCAGACTGCAATGTATGAGATCATGGTTGGGCTGACGAAATTAATCGCGCCGATCCTGACGCATACGGCAGACGAAGTTTGGCCGTTTGTACCGGGTACGACCGAGGAGAGCGTGCAGTTGACGCAGTGGGACGACCCGAACACCTACAGCATCGATACGGAGCTGGAGCAGAAGTGGGAAGAGATCCTGCGTGTGCGTGATGAAGTGTTGAAGGCGCTGGAAGGGGCCCGCAAAGAGAAGGTGATCGGCAAAGGCATGACCGCTGCTGTTGATCTGTATCCGGATGCGGCGACCTTGGCAGTGCTGCAAGGCACACCGCGCCTTGAAGAAGTATTGGGCGTCTCGCAAGTGAATATGGCTGAGCCGGGCGCTGAGGTGCCGGGCGATGCGGTTGCGTATGCGGGGCTGTCGATCCGTGTGCGTGCGGCAGAAGGCGAGACTTGTGAGCGTTGCCGGATTGTAACGCCGCATGTCGGGCAGCATGAAGAGCATCCGACGCTTTGCCCGGTATGTGCGGGCAACGTTGTGCACTTTCTATAAGAAGTAAGTGGTAGTAGAGAAAATCCCCTTTGCCTGGATTGGCAAAGGGGATTTTTGTTGTGTTACAGGAACGGGTACGGACCGTAGAAAGGCGGATACGGTGCCGGAATGGGCAGCGGAAGCGGCACCGGAACGAATCCCGGGCCGGGCCCATAACCATAGCCATACGGACGGCGACGACGACGACGGCGGCGACGGCGCGGGCGGCCGTAATAGCCGGGGCCGTACGGATATTGACGGGTATCGTCTCCCCAATCGGATGCTTCTTCCGGCAATGTTTCATAGTCGGTATTGTAGTCGTAATTCCAATTGGTATAGGTACCATCGGCACCTTGCGGCAGATAGCGGTATTCAATGTTATGGATGGAGGGATCATATTCATAGTACGGGATCAATTCGACGTCCGGCGCGATGCGGGTTCTTTTCGCCATGCTTGAGGCACGCTCCTTTGTGCTGGTGTCACGATAAGGTATGTGCTAAGCGGAGGGCTGGTGCGGATGATGACGAAATACGGGCAGGTGCCCAGAGGCGAAGCAAGAGCGAGATAGGACAGGATAATTTGTGGAGATGTATGATTTTGTTTCAAACATTCTTTTGAAACTTGCACAGCGGCGTGGTAAGATAACTTCTGTCGCCGCGAGAGACATGCGGTGAGACAACGAAATATGCACGATGTATCACGGAGGAATGTCCGAGTTCGGTCGAAGGAGCTTGACTCGAAATCAAGTAGGCGGGTAACCGTCTCGGGGGTTCGAATCCCTCTTCCTCCGCCAGTGAGCCATTAGCTCAGTTGGTAGAGCAACTGACTTTTAATCAGTGGGTCGAAGGTTCGAGTCCTTCATGGCTCACCACTGTTTTACCTTTTCTTTTGATTGATCTGATTGATCCTTGAAAACTAAACGAGTGTTACAGAGAGATGATGCGAGTCAAGATACAAACTTTTTCAACTTTTATTGAGAGTTTGATCCTGGCTCAGGACGAACGCTGGCGGCGTGCCTAATACATGCAAGTCGAGCGGACTTCTTAAGGGCTTGCTCTTAAGAGGTTAGCGGCGGACGGGTGAGTAACACGTGGGCAACCTGCCCGACAGACTGGGATAACGCTTGGAAACGAGTGCTAATACCGGATAGGCTTCTCCTTCGCATGAGGGAGAAGAGAAAGAAGCTTTTGCTTCACTGTCGGATGGGCCCGCGGCGCATTAGCTAGTTGGTGAGGTAACGGCTCACCAAGG
>NZ_CP021434.1:3310000-3312500 GCF_002162355.1 Tumebacillus avium
AGCGCAGCATGGTAAATTAGAAAACGTCGCTTCTGCGGCATACGGTGGAAGCCCAACTAAGAACGCGACGTCCTGTCGCAACGTTGGACAATGTACATCGTGTACTTGATCCTTGAAAACTAAACGAGTGTTACAGAGAGATGACGCGAGTCAGAGATACAAACTTTTTCAACTTTTATTGAGAGTTTGATCCTGGCTCAGGACGAACGCTGGCGGCGTGCCTAATACATGCAAGTCGAGCGGACTGATTCGGAGCTTGCTCCGAAGATGTTAGCGGCGGACGGGTGAGTAACACGTGGGCAACCTGCCAGACAGACCGGGATAACGCTTGGAAACGAGTGCTAATACCGGATAGGCTTCTCCTTCGCATGAGGGAGAAGAGAAAGAAGCTTTCGCTTCACTGTCGGATGGGCCCGCGGCGCATTAGCTAGTTGGTGAGGTAATGGCTCACCAAGGCGACGATGCGTAGCCGACCTGAGAGGGTGACCGGCCACACTGGGACTGAGACACGGCCCAGACTCCTACGGGAGGCAGCAGTAGGGAATCTTCCACAATGGGCGCAAGCCTGATGGAGCAACGCCGCGTGAATGATGAAGGCCTTCGGGTTGTAAAATTCTGTCTTCTGTGAAGAACAAGTGTGAGAAGAGAACGCTCACACCCTGACGGTAACAGAGGAGGAAGCCCCGGCTAACTACGTGCCAGCAGCCGCGGTAATACGTAGGGGGCAAGCGTTGTCCGGAATCACTGGGCGTAAAGCGCGCGCAGGCGGCCATTTGCGTCCGGGGTGAAAGCCCAAGGCTCAACCTTGGGATTGCCTTGGATACGGGATGGCTTGAGGATCGGAGAGGCAAGGGGAATTCCACGTGTAGCGGTGAAATGCGTAGAGATGTGGAGGAACACCTGTGGCGAAGGCGCCTTGCTGGCCGATTTCTGACGCTGAGGCGCGAAAGCGTGGGGAGCAAACAGGATTAGATACCCTGGTAGTCCACGCCGTAAACGATGAGTGCTAGGTGTTGGGGGGTACCACCCTCAGTGCCGAAGCTAACGCATTAAGCACTCCGCCTGGGGAGTACGGTCGCAAGACTGAAACTCAAAGGAATTGACGGGGGCCCGCACAAGCAGTGGAGCATGTGGTTTAATTCGAAGCAACGCGAAGAACCTTACCAAGACTTGACATCCCGCTGACCGGTTTAGAGATAGACCTTCCCTTCGGGGCAGCGGTGACAGGTGGTGCATGGTTGTCGTCAGCTCGTGTCGTGAGATGTTGGGTTAAGTCCCGCAACGAGCGCAACCCCTAAATTGTGTTGCCATCATTTGGTTGGGCACTCACAATTGACTGCCGGTGACAAACCGGAGGAAGGCGGGGATGACGTCAAATCATCATGCCCCTTATGTCTTGGGCTACACACGTGCTACAATGGGCGGTACAAAGGGTTGCGATGCCGCGAGGCGGAGCCAATCCCAAAAAGCCGCTCACAGTTCGGATTGCAGGCTGCAACTCGCCTGCATGAAGCTGGAATTGCTAGTAATCGCGGATCAGCATGCCGCGGTGAATTCGTTCCCGGGCCTTGTACACACCGCCCGTCACACCATGGGAGTTGGCAACACCCGAAGCCGGTGAGGTAACCGTAAGGAGCCAGCCGTCTAAGGTGGGGTCGATGACTGGGGTGAAGTCGTAACAAGGTAGCCGTATCGGAAGGTGCGGCTGGATCACCTCCTTTCTAAGGATTTAAGATTTTTCTATAAGACTTGCGTCAATCTCTGACAACAACTCGTTTAGTTTTGGGGGATCAAACCCTCAAGGTGTTCCTTGAAAACTGGATAGCGAAATAGTGAGTCAAGACATGTTTGAAATGCAGTACTTTCGAAGCATTAACTTAGGTTAAGCTACGAAGGGCGCACGGAGGATGCCTTGGCGCCAAGAGCCGATGAAGGACGGGGCAAACACCGAAATGCCTCGGGGAGCCGTAAGCAGGCGTTGATCCGGGGGTATCCGAATGGGGCAACCCGGCACTCGTAATGGAGTGTCACTCAGCACTGAATCCATAGGTGTTGAGAGGTAGACCAGGGGAACTGAAACATCTAAGTACCCTGAGGAAGAGAAAACAATAGTGATTCTCCTAGTAGCGGCGAGCGAACGGGGAAGAGCCCAAACCGCGTGGCTTCGGCCATACGGGGTTGCGGGGCGTCTCATCGGTGGACAGTGCCAAATTTATCGAAGCAGCGACAGCGAATTCGGTAAATTTCGCACTGTCCGCCGAATGGAGTTACAAATCTGTTTGGTAGAAGAACGATCTGGAACGATCGACCGCAGAGGGTGAAAGTCCCGTATTCAAAATCAACCAGACTCCGAGACGATACCCCAAGTACCGCGGGACACGAGAAATCCCGTGGGAATCAGGGAGGACCACCTCCCAAGGCTAAATACTACTTGGCGACCGATAGTGAACCAGTACCGTGAGGGAAAGGTGAAAAGCACCGCGGGAGCGGAGTGAAAAAG
>NZ_CP021434.1:3315000-3317500 GCF_002162355.1 Tumebacillus avium
GGAGGTCACACCTGTTCCCATCCCGAACACAGAAGTTAAGCTCCACAGAGCCGATGGTACTTGGACCGCAGGGTCCTGGGAGAGTAGGACGTCGCTAGGCAAGAGAAAGACCCAGTTCATTTGAACTGGGTCTTTTTTTTATCATTTTGCAGCTTGAGATGATTGAGAAACAGCAAGCAATCTGATGTGTGGAGAAGATTGAGAGGGGGTGAGTGATTCAGTTTCATGTTTTGCGTGAGTTTGTTTGGATAGACTGATTGTACTAGAATGATAGGCGTGGTAAGATAAATCCTGTCGCCGCGAGAGATGCGGTGAGCGAGATTGAAAGAAACAAACGATTGAATACGGAGAGATACCAAAGTGGCCAAATGGGGCGGACTGTAAATCCGTTGCGAAAGCTTCGAAGGTTCGAATCCTTCTCTCTCCACCATTTAAACACAACTTCATTTATCTTCTGGAGAGATGTCCGAGTTTGGTCGAAGGAGCACGATTGGAAATCGTGTAGGCGCCTAAAACGTCTCGGGGGTTCGAATCCCCCTCTCTCCGCCACGATGGCGGTGTAGCTCAGTTGGCTAGAGCGACCGGTTCATACCCGGTAGGTCGGGGGTTCAAGTCCCTCCGCCGCTACCATCAAAATAAAGAAGTAAATGTTGGGGAGTCGCCAAGCGGTAAGGCAACGGACTTTGACTCCGTCATGCGAAGGTTCGATCCCTTCCTCCCCAGCCAATGGCTCGTTGGAGAAGCGGCTTAACTCACCGCCCTTTCAAGGCGGCATTCACGGGTTCGAATCCCGTACGAGTCACCATGGAGGTTTAGCTCAGCTGGGAGAGCATCTGCCTTACAAGCAGAGGGTCGGCGGTTCGATCCCGTCAACCTCCACCATCTATACATGGAGCTGTGGTGTAGTGGCCTAACATGCCCGCCTGTCACGCGGGAGACCGCGGGTTCGAATCCCGTCAGCTCCGCCACTTAAAAAACAATAGTAACATGGCTCGGTAGCTCAGTCGGTAGAGCAGAGGACTGAAAATCCTCGTGTCGGCGGTTCGATTCCGTCCCGAGCCACCATTTCATGCAAGGTAGCCCAGCTAAGAGCGCGACGTCCTGTCGCAACGCTGGACACTGTACATCCTGTACGTGACGTCCTGTCGCAACGCTGGAAGGTAGCCCCGCTAAGTGCGCGACGTCCTGTCGCAACGCGGGACGCATACATCCTGTATGCGGAAGTGGCTCAGGGGTAGAGCATCGCCTTGCCAAGGCGAGGGTCGCGGGTTCGAATCCCGTCTTCCGCTCCAACAGTAAGTGAAAGAGACTCAATCTTCGGATTGAGTCTCTTTTTTTGTTATCCACTACATGTACTGCCTTAGATACTGAAGGAATATGAAGTTTGGTGAAGATCAGTGACTTTAATATCGTCTGTCGCATGTATTTGTTCGAGTTTGTTTGGGAAATCTGATTGTACTTCTCTCCTCTGCGTGTTAAGATAAGTCCTGTCGCCGCGAGAGATGCGGTGAAACGAAAGAAGTTGGGGGTATAGCTCAGTTGGTAGAGCACCTGCCTTGCAAGCAGGGGGTCAGCGGTTCGAATCCGCTTATCTCCACCATATCCGCCTTTTTAGCTCAGTAGGTAGAGCGCATCCATGGTAAGGATGAGGTCATCGGTTCGATTCCGGTAAAAGGCACCACTTCTGATCGCGGGGTGGAGCAGTTGGCAGCTCGTCGGGCTCATAACCCGAAGGTCGCAGGTTCGAGTCCTGTCCCCGCAACCACTACTTTCCTGTTGCGCTTTCGAGCGCAGCATGGTAAATTAGAAAACGTCGCTTCTGCGGCATACGGTGGAAGCCCAACTAAGAACGCGACGTCCTGTCGCAACGTTGGACAATGTACATCGTGTACTTGATCCTTGAAAACTAAACGAGTGTTACAGAGAGATGACGCGAGTCAGAGATACAAACTTTTTCAACTTTTATTGAGAGTTTGATCCTGGCTCAGGACGAACGCTGGCGGCGTGCCTAATACATGCAAGTCGAGCGGACTGATTCGGAGCTTGCTCCGAAGAAGTTAGCGGCGGACGGGTGAGTAACACGTGGGCAACCTGCCCGACAGACCGGGATAACGCTTGGAAACGAGTGCTAATACCGGATAGGCTTCACCTTCGCATGAAGGAGAAGAGAAAGAAGCTTTCGCTTCACTGTCGGATGGGCCCGCGGCGCATTAGCTAGTTGGTGAGGTAACGGCTCACCAAGGCGACGATGCGTTGCCGACCTGAGAGGGTGACCGGCCACACTGGGACTGAGACACGGCCCAGACTCCTACGGGAGGCAGCAGTAGGGAATCTTCCACAATGGGCGCAAGCCTGATGGAGCAACGCCGCGTGAATGATGAAGGCCTTCGGGTTGTAAAATTCTGTCTTCTGTGAAGAACAAGTGTGAGAAGAGAACGCTCACACCCTGACGGTAACAGAGGAGGAAGCCCCGGCTAACTACGTGCCAGCAGCCGCGGTA
>NZ_CP021434.1:3322500-3325000 GCF_002162355.1 Tumebacillus avium
TGGAGCAACGCCGCGTGAATGATGAAGGCCTTCGGGTTGTAAAATTCTGTCTTCTGTGAAGAACAAGTGTGAGAAGGGAATGCTCACACCCTGACGGTAACAGAGGAGGAAGCCCCGGCTAACTACGTGCCAGCAGCCGCGGTAATACGTAGGGGGCAAGCGTTGTCCGGAATCACTGGGCGTAAAGCGCGCGCAGGCGGCCATTTGCGTCCGGGGTGAAAGCCCAAGGCTCAACCTTGGGATTGCCTTGGATACGGGATGGCTTGAGGATCGGAGAGGCAAGGGGAATTCCACGTGTAGCGGTGAAATGCGTAGAGATGTGGAGGAACACCTGTGGCGAAGGCGCCTTGCTGGCCGATTTCTGACGCTGAGGCGCGAAAGCGTGGGGAGCAAACAGGATTAGATACCCTGGTAGTCCACGCCGTAAACGATGAGTGCTAGGTGTTGGGGGGTACCACCCTCAGTGCCGAAGCTAACGCATTAAGCACTCCGCCTGGGGAGTACGGTCGCAAGACTGAAACTCAAAGGAATTGACGGGGGCCCGCACAAGCAGTGGAGCATGTGGTTTAATTCGAAGCAACGCGAAGAACCTTACCAAGACTTGACATCCCGCTGACCGGTTTAGAGATAGACCTTCCCTTCGGGGCAGCGGTGACAGGTGGTGCATGGTTGTCGTCAGCTCGTGTCGTGAGATGTTGGGTTAAGTCCCGCAACGAGCGCAACCCCTAAATTGTGTTGCCATCATTTAGTTGGGCACTCACAATTGACTGCCGGTGACAAACCGGAGGAAGGCGGGGATGACGTCAAATCATCATGCCCCTTATGTCTTGGGCTACACACGTGCTACAATGGGCGGTACAAAGGGTTGCAATGCCGCGAGGCGGAGCCAATCCCAAAAAGCCGCTCACAGTTCGGATTGCAGGCTGCAACTCGCCTGCATGAAGCTGGAATTGCTAGTAATCGCGGATCAGCATGCCGCGGTGAATTCGTTCCCGGGCCTTGTACACACCGCCCGTCACACCATGGGAGTTGGCAACACCCGAAGCCGGTGAGGTAACCGCAAGGAGCCAGCCGTCTAAGGTGGGGTCGATGACTGGGGTGAAGTCGTAACAAGGTAGCCGTATCGGAAGGTGCGGCTGGATCACCTCCTTTCTATGGAGTACCGAGCCTAACGGCTCATACTCATGGCCTATCGGCCAGAACTGATTAAGATCAAGTTTTGCTTGATTCGAGATCATGACAGATCGCCTCGCGAGAAGTGATCAAACAACAACTTACTCGCATCAATCTCTGATAACAACTCGTTTAGTTTTGGAGGATCAAGTGGCCGTGAGGCCATGAACTCCAGAGTGTTCCTTGAAAACTGGATAGCGAATTTAGTGAGTCAAGACATGAAGAAATGCAATCTTTCGTAATTAACTTAGGTTAAGCTACGAAGGGCGCACGGAGGATGCCTTGGCGCCAAGAGCCGATGAAGGACGGGGCAAACACCGAAATGCCTCGGGGAGCCGTAAGCAGGCGTTGATCCGGGGATATCCGAATGGGGCAACCCGGCACTCGTAATGGAGTGTCACTCAGCACTGAATCCATAGGTGTTGAGAGGTAGACCAGGGGAACTGAAACATCTAAGTACCCTGAGGAAGAGAAAACAATAGTGATTCTCCTAGTAGCGGCGAGCGAACGGGGAAGAGCCCAAACCGTGTGGCTTCGGCCATGCGGGGTTGCGGGGCGTCTCATCGGTGGACAGTGCCAAATTTATCGAAGCAGCGACAGCGAATTCGGTAAATTTCGCACTGTCCGCCGAATGGAGTTACAAATCTGTTTGGTAGAAGAACGATCTGGAACGATCGACCGCAGAGGGTGAAAGTCCCGTATTCAAAATCAACCAGACTCCGAGACGATACCCCAAGTACCGCGGGACACGAGAAATCCCGTGGGAATCAGGGAGGACCACCTCCCAAGGCTAAATACTACTTGGCGACCGATAGTGAACCAGTACCGTGAGGGAAAGGTGAAAAGCACCGCGGGAGCGGAGTGAAAAAGAACCTGAAACCGTGTGCCTACAATCAGTCGGAGGGCGTTCATGCCTGACGGCGTGCCTTTTGTAGAATGAACCGGCGAGTTACGATCGCGGGCGAGGTTAAGGTGAGAAGCCGGAGCCGCAGCGAAAGCGCGTCTGAAGAGGGCGAAAGTTCGCGGTCGTAGACCCGAAACCGAGTGATCTACGCCTGGACAGGATGAAGTTGCAGTAAAATGCAATGGAGGTCCGAACCCACGCACGTTGAAAAGTGCGGGGATGAGCTGGGTGTAGCGGTGAAATTCCAATCGAACTCGGAGATAGCTGGTTCTCCCCGAAATAGCTTTAGGGCTAGCGTTGAAATGAGAGTCATGGAGGTAGAGCACTGATTGGGCTAGGGGCCCTCCCCGGGTTACCGAACTCAGTCAAACTCCGAATGCCATCGACTTATTTTCAGCAGTCAGACTATGAGTGCTAAGATCC
>NZ_CP021434.1:3327500-3330000 GCF_002162355.1 Tumebacillus avium
TTTGCCAGACGCGGAAAGCAAAGCGAACCGAATCTGGCAAAGATTCAAATAGAAATACGCGCAACCGAACCACCTGAAGCACTGTTACGCATCAACGACCACCTGATGAAGTACTTACCTTAACACCTGAGAGGAGAAATGCACGATGGCAGAACTTTTGAACATGGCTTCGCAATTTAGAGGGCTCCCGATGGGGGACTTGATCGGGGCTCCGATCAAAGCAGCTTGTGACGCACAGGTGATGCTCGCTCATTCGACCGCTTCCTTTATCGATACGGTTGGGATCGAGCGTGATGATAAAGGCGTCTCCAAAGGCCCGCGCCAAGTGAAATTCCAGTACAAACGTCTGGTTGAAAACCCGCTGTACGATTCGACGAAAGCAGACTCTGAACCGTTCGTTACCCAAGATGTTGAAATCAACGTTCCGCTCTTGGCGATCGTCCCGATCCCGAACCTCGGCATCGACACACTGGATGTCACCTTCGATATGGAAGTCAAATCGGCAGTCACCGACAAAAGCAGCTTTGAAGCAACGGCAGGCGCGAAAATCGAAGGTCATATCGGCGGCGGCTGGTGGGGCGCAAGCGTTGAGATCTCCGGCAGCGTAACCAGCAAATCGGAGAACACCCGCACCAGCGACAACTCCGCGCGTTACCATGTAGCCGTGCATGCCAAAGACAAAGGGACTCCGGAAGGCCTGTCCCGCGTGCTGGATATGCTGCATCAATCGATTGTTCCGAACGTCATTCGCGAAACGGCTACGACACCTACACCGTAAGGAGAAGATGTAGATGAGCGACACCAATGCATTTGACATTGCAGATGTGCGCTATCTAAAACGCGTTGTGGTAGGGAACACCGATCCTGCCAATATGCGTGACGAGAGCGTGATTCAAAAACAGATGGACTACCTGAACCGCTGTCTGTCAGAGAATCCGAAAGGATGCATTGTCGGCAAGGAGAAGGGCTTTCATGTCGTTCGCCTTGGTGAACATCAGATAGCGCTTGAATATGTTGCATACCACGTCGGGTTTAAACGCAAGCCGGTGTGGATGGATGAGGATCCGAACAAAACGCAAGTCAGCGAGATGGATTCCCTTCTGCAGCAGTTGATCAAGTAGATCACTTTGTTACTAAAAACGGGCAGGCCTTGCGGGTTGCCCGTTTTTCCAACCAAAAGGAGGCACACTCGCATGGGACATGATATGGGACAAGTATTAGGCGGACTGATGAGCGCGATCGCCGAAGCGCGCAGCATCTCTGACAAAGCCTCTCGCGACCTCGCCCTGCAATATGAAAAAGATGAACTGCTGCGCGTGTTTCCGGTGCCCTGTGTCGAACTGGAAAACGTGGAGATGAATCTGACTTTTGCGCTGGAGGACGGCGGGGTCAAAGATTCGCCGCTGCCGGTCACATCCGCGCAGGAAGACCTCGCAAGGGAGAAAGAACTGGTCTATGGGACAGCGGAGAAAGCCCGCACCAAGGTGATGGATGCTATGACCTCGACACTGCGCAAACTGTTCACGTTCACCAAAGCGTATGATGCCGCAAAAGTCGCTGAGACGATCAGCACCACCGTTGCCGCGATCATCGGGAATCCCACTCATCTTGTGGTAGCGACCAAACCGCAAGGGCCGATTAAGCTGGAGTCGTTTGATGAGCGGCAGATTGCAACGAAGATCTTGTATGAATTGATGGAAGCAGGTTTCGTGACACTGACCAAAACCAATCTGTCGAATGCGACCAACGAACTGGTCAAAGCACTGGGAGCGGTAGCAGTGGAACATGAACGCAAAGCGATTGAACTGCGGGATCTTGTGCACAGGGATGTGCCGCTGAATCAACTTCCGCTCAATCTGCTGCTTCAGCATAGCGAATTGTCCGGACTGCCGGCGGAGTGCCTGTCTTCGATCAAAATTACGGTCAATGTCGCGAACTATGAGTGGACGCAAACGGAGGATCGTACGGGAACGCCGATTCGCAAGTTGATTCGCGAATGATCCAGCCAGGCTGCCGAGAATTGTTCTTGGTGGCTTTTTTGTTTCGGTTTGTTCTGCATGTGTAATTGTCTAGGGACGCAGGACATGATAAGATAACTCTTGTCGCCACGATGGCGGCTTTTGAAAACGAAATAACGCAGAGACATGTGAGGCGATCGCGCCGCAGCTTGCTGCGGTGAGGAAAGTCCACGCTCGCCCGGGCTGCGATGCCCGGAGTTCGGATGCCTGCCCAAAAAATAAGGCAGGGCAGCCTGCAAAGGCTGACGGCGGAGGAAACGTGCTACGTTCGCTTTGGCGAATATGCAGGAGTACTCCTGAAAGTGCCACAGTGACGAAGCTTCCCGGAAACGGGAAGAGTGGAACGAGGTAAACCCCATCTGCGAGAAACCCAAACTTTGGTCGGGGAACTGCTTGGAGGGAATCTGAACCGAAAAGCGGATCGGCAGCAATGCCGATAGTCAAATGGTTGCCACTCATAGTGCGAGGCCGACAAAGCCGTT
>NZ_CP021434.1:3340000-5249768 GCF_002162355.1 Tumebacillus avium
CCTGGCTTTGGACGCTCGTTTATGGATCATAACGATGAGGACTACAACGGGTATGACGGGGAGGACGCTTGGCAGGACGTGGCCCGTTACGGAACGGCCGCTACCAACGATGAAAACCCGGATGCCCTGCACCCGAACGAATTTTACCTCCACGCAGACGAACGTCTGGGCTACGTCGAGGACATCGAAGGCTTCACGATCACCGACATCGAAGGCAATCCGGTGTCCGAACCGCAATACGTCCGCAACGATGCGTATCGCCGGGCGTGGAGAGAAGCTGACGAACGCTATTAAAAAAAGCTCTGTGCCGCAAGCAGGCACAGAGCTTTTTTGTATGAAAAATATTTTTGTTTGAAATGAGGGCGCGGGGAGCATGGTAAAGAGTAAGGGAATGTGCTACAATGGGCAAGCAAAAAACGGGCTTTTTTGCCTTTTAGAGGTGACAAGATGCTGTTTTATCTGCTGATCGCTCTTGTGGTGGTCCTCGATCAAGTGATGAAATATTACATACGCACGAATATGGAAGTGACCGAGTCGGTTCCGCTGTGGGAAGGCGTCATCAATTTGACTTCACACCGCAACACAGGCGCTGCTTTTGGGATTTTGGAAGGGCAGCAGTGGTTCTTCATTCTGAGCGTGGTTGCGGTGCTCGTCGGGGTGATCTATTTCCGCTCCAAAGGCGAATTCAAAGGCCGTCCGCTAATGGAGACGGGTGTAGCGCTGCTCGTCGGCGGCGCGATCGGCAATGCGATCGACCGCGTGGTATTTGGCGCAGTGACCGACTTTTTTGATCTGCAGTTCATGAGCTTTGCGATTTTTAACATCGCTGACGTGGCGATCAACGTAGGTGTCGGCTTGATGATTCTGTCGATGCTGGTGGAATGGGCGAAGGCGAGCAAGAACATCCGCAGGGAGGGAGATGCCTGATGGAAGAGAACGTGCAAACGGAACTTGGACAAACGGTGGACGAAGAACTGGCCGAACGCGACACGATGTCGTGGACGATCGGCGAGGAAGCGGGAGAGCGCATCGACAAACTGCTCACCGGCTGGGTGAGCGAACTGTCGCGCACACAGGTGCAGGATCTGATCGACGAGGAAGCGATCCTCGTCAACGGCAGCAAGTCGAAGTCGAACTACAAGGTGCGCGCAGGCGACGTGATCACGCTCGACCTGCCCGAACCGGCCGAAGTGGAACTGGTGGCGGAAGACATTCCGCTCGATGTGCAGTATGAGGACAAAGACGTGATCGTCGTCAACAAGGCGCGCGGCATGGTCGTGCATCCGGCGGCGGGACATACGAGCGGGACGCTGGTCAACGCGCTGCTGTTCCACTGCAAAGACTTGTCCGGCATCAACGGCGAAGTGCGTCCGGGCATCGTGCACCGCATCGACAAGGACACTTCGGGGCTGTTGATGGCAGCCAAAAATGACCACGCACACCGCCACTTGTCGGCACAGCTCAAGGAGCACTCCGTGACCCGCAAATACATCGCCATCGTACACGGCGTTGTTGAGCATGACCTTGGCACGGTGGATGCGCCGATCGGACGCCATCCCGTGCATCGCCAGCAGATGGCGGTGATCCGCGAAGGCGGCCGGGAAGCGGTCACACACTTCCAGGTGATCGAGCGGCTGGAGAAGCATACGGTCGTCGAGCTGAAGCTGGAGACGGGCCGCACGCACCAGATTCGCGTACATATGGACTTTATCGGGCATCCGCTGGTCGGCGACCCGAAATACGGGAACCAAAAGCGCAACAAATTCGGCGACATCATCGACGGCCAAGCTCTGCATGCGCAAGTGCTGGGCTTTGTGCATCCGCGGACGGAGGAGTATCTGGAGTTTACGACCGATATTCCTGAGGAAATGGTGCGCCTGATCGACTTTTTGCGACAACAGGCTTGACGAGTCTCGCAAAAATTGCTATTCTTCAATAGAACTGAATAAGTCCTTTAAACTGATCCTGTGAGGTCGGTAAGGAGTCGGCGCAGAGGCCGGATGCTTGCGAGCATCTCCGGTACTCTGTAAACAACTGTGCACGTATAAGCAGGAGGCTTCTTCCATCCAGGGAAGAAGCCTTTTTTTGTCGACTAGGGGACACTAGATAAGCAATCAGCAAACTGTGTGAGACTGGAGGAGCCACGATGGACCTGACCGAAAAAACGCAGCTGCTCGATGCGGAAGCGATCCGCCGGGCTCTGACACGCATCGCCCATGAGATCGTCGAGAAAAACAAAGGGACGGAAGATCTGGTGATCATCGGCATCAAAACGCGGGGCATACACCTCGCGAAACGGCTCGCCGACCGCATCCAGTCCTTTGAGGACCAGCAGGTGCCGGTCGGGACGCTCGACATCACTTTGTACCGCGACGATCTTAAGCAGCGGACAGAACAAGCGGTGGTGCACGGCTCAGAGATCCCGTTTGACATCACCGACAAGAAAGTGGTGCTGGTCGACGATGTGCTCTTTACGGGCCGCACCGTCCGCGCCGCACTGGATGCGCTGATCGATATCGGACGGCCGACGCAGATCCAACTGGCTGTGTTGGTTGACCGCGGACACCGCGAACTGCCGATCCGCCCCGATTACGTAGGCAAAAACGTTCCAACCTCCCGCGACGAAGTGGTGGCGGTGAATCTGGCGGAAACCGAACAAGAAGATAAAGTCATCATCATGGAAAACGCAAACACTCTTTAACCGGGTCCCGTGAGGCGCGAAAGAGTGGGATGCTTTGGACAGGCCTTGCTGTACCCTGGCTGTGCCTTGCCCAAACACGCCCTCTCCCGAACGCTGCGGAGAGGTTTTTTGTTACCAAGGGGTGTGTCATCTAGGGGGTAAACATCATGAGCCAACAACGAGTTGTCGATGTACATGAGCGCCTGCCGCTCGGACAATCGCTTCCGCTTAGCCTGCAGCATCTCTTCGCCATGTTTGGCGCGACGGTACTGGTGCCGTTCCTGACCGGGTTGAACCCGGCGATTGCCTTGTTGACGAGCGGCATCGGCACTTTGATCTACATCTTCCTGACCAAAGGCATGATTCCGGGCTACCTCGGCTCGTCCTTCGCTTTCATCGCGCCGATCGTCGCCGTGTCGAAAGCGGAAAGCCCGGAAGCCGCCCTCTTCGGCTGCTTGATCTCGGGGATCGTGTACATCATCGTCGCCTTGATCATCAAAGGGGCGGGCATCGGCTGGCTGAACAAGCTGCTGCCCCCGGTCGTCGTCGGCTCGATCGTCATCGTCATCGGGCTTGGCCTCGCTGGAACGGCGGTCAACATGGCATCGAAAAACTGGACGGTCGCTTTTGTCGCCTTGATCATCGCGATCATTGCCTCCGCATTCTTCCGCGGGTTCCTCGGGGTGATCCCGGTTCTGCTCGGCATCATCGGCGGCTACATCTTCGCTGTCACGCAAGGCATGGTTGATTTCACGAAAGTAGCGGAAGCAAGCTGGCTCTCCATGCCGGACTTCCAAACGCCGAAAGTGTCCTGGACGGCAGCGCTCTTGATCGCCCCGGTCGCGCTGGTCACCATCGCCGAACACATCGGTCACCTGCTGGTCACCGAAAACATCGTCGGCCGCAACCTGATGCAAAAGCCGGGTCTGCACCGCTCGATGCTCGGCGACGGCGTCGCAACGGCGATCGCAGGCGCCTTGGGCGGTCCGCCGTCCACCACGTACGGCGAAAACATCGGGGTGATGGCGATCACCCGCGTCTACTCGGTCTGGGTGATCGGCGGCGCTGCGGTGTTCGCAATCCTCTTCGCCTTCATCGGCAAAATCAACGCGGTCATCTCGTCGATTCCGGAGCCGGTCATGGGCGGCATCTCGATCCTGCTCTTCGGGATCATCGCCTCGGCGGGTCTGCGCATGCTGGTCGAAAGCGGCATCAACTACGGCAACAAGCGCAACCTGATCATCTCCTCGGTCATCCTCGTGCTTGGTGTGGGCGGTGCGAAGATCCACATCGGCGAGCTGCCGATCGAAGGGATGGCGCTGGCCACGTTCGCCGGGATTCTGCTCAACCTGATCCTGCCGAAAAACATCAACAACGACGGCGCAGTACAGACCGATACGCTGGAGCATCAAAAAAAGTAAATAGGTGAAAATAGAAACGTTCTGTGCCTTCACAGCACCTTTAAACCAATACGAGAGATTGGTAAGGTCTGTTCTATCGGACGTGTAGTTTACTCTGTCTGCGGGACTCCCTTGCCAATGCGATATGCAAAGCAACGGGAGTCTCTTTTTGTGAGAAGAAACGGGAGGTAGCCGACATGTACCACGTGCTCAGTGCTCATCAGTTTGACCGCAACCAATTGGACCATCTGTTCCGCATGGCGGACATCATGGAATATACAGCTGCAAACGGCGGCTCGAATGTGTTAAACGGCAAGATCATGGCGGCTCTGTTCTTCGAGCCCAGCACGCGCACCCGGCTCTCGTTCGAGTCGGCAATGCTGCGCTTAGGCGGCACGGTGATCTCCACCGAAAATGCCGCTCAGTTCTCCTCGGCGATCAAAGGGGAGACGCTCGAAGATTCGATCCGGGTGATCTCGTCGTACGCCGATGTGATCGTGCTCCGCCACAACGAAGTAGGCGCTGCGACCCGCGCGGCGAAAGTGTCGGACGTGCCGGTGATCAACGCCGGCGACGGCGCGGGCGAACATCCGACCCAGTCCCTGCTCGACCTGTTCACGATCCAAAAGGAACTGGGCAAGATCGACGGCCTGCACATCGCGATGGTTGGCGACCTGACCTACGGGCGCACGGTGCACTCCCTGTCCTACATGCTCTCCCGCTACCAGAACGTGACCCTCTACTTCGTATCGCCTGACAACTGCCCGATTCCGCAAAAGGTCAAAGACTACCTCGACGAGCAGGGCGTCACCTACTTTGAAGAAAACGACCTGCAGCAAGTGGCGGAAAAAGTGGACGTGCTGTACATGACGCGGATTCAAAAAGAGCGCTTCCCGAGCGGCGAAGAATACTTGAAAGCGGCCGGCAAATACGTGATCGACCAAAACGTGCTGAACTTGATGAAACAAAACGCGATCATCATGCACCCGCTGCCCCGCGCCGGCGAAATTCTGCCGGAAGTGGATGCCGACCCGCGCGCGGCGTACTTCCGCCAAGCGAAAAACGGCGTCTACATCCGCATGGCGCTGCTCGCCTACTGCCTGGGCGGCAAACAGGCGGAAGCGGAACTGGAAGCTTTGGCAAAAGTGATGGGCTAAGCAAGCTTTACCATACAGAGGAGGATGACGATGGGACTGGTACTGAAAAACGGACGACTCTTGAACTTGGAAACGGGCGAGCTGGAAGCACGCGAACTGCGTATTGAAGGGGAGATCATCGCCGAGGTGGCGGAGCGCATCGACGCGGCCGGCCACGAGGAGATCGACTTGAAAGGCAACGTGATCCTGCCGGGCTTCCTCGACATGCACGTGCATCTGCGTCAGCCGGGCTTTGAAGCGAAAGAGACGATCGAGACCGGCACGGCAGCAGCAGCAAGAGGCGGGTTCACCACGGTGGCTTGCATGCCGAACACCCGTCCGGTGATCGACTCGCCGGAATTGATCCGCTACGTGTACGAGACGACCGCCAAGGAAGGCTCCTGCACCGTCCTCCCGTACGGCGCGATCACCAAAGGCGAACTCGGTGAAGAACTGACCGACATCGCCGGGCTGAAAGCGGCCGGCGCGCTTGGCATCACCGACGACGGCGTCGGCGTGCAGTCTTCCTCCCTGATGCGCGAAGCGATGCGTGTCGCCGCTGCGCTTGATCTGCCGGTGGTCATCCACTCCGAAGACGAAGACCTCGCCAAAGACGGCTGCATGAACGAAGGCGTTGTCTCCAAACGCCTCGGTCTGCCGGGCATCCCCGGCTTGGCGGAAAGCGCGATGATCGCCCGCGACATCCTGCTCGCCGAAGACACTGGAGCACACCTGCACGTCTGCCACATCTCGGACGCCGCATCGGTCGAACTGGTGCGCTGGGCAAAAAGCCGCGGCTTGAAAGTGACGACCGAAGTCACGCCGCACCATCTGCTCCTGACCGAAGCGATCATCGACCAGACGGACGGCCAAGACGCCAACATGAAAGTCAACCCGCCGCTACGCACGGAAAAAGACCGCCTGGCCTGCCTGCAAGGGCTGCTCGACGGCACGATCGACATGGTGGCGACCGACCATGCGCCGCACACCGCAGAGGAGAAAGCGCGGCCCTTTGCCACCGCCCCGTTTGGCTTTATCGGACTGGAGATCGCCTTCCCGCTGCTCTACACCGAACTTGTGCAAAACGGTCACCTGCCGCTGCACGAACTGGTCCAAAAGTTCACCGTCAACCCGGCGAACGTGTTCAAAATTGACCGTGGCAGCCTCGCACCGGGCAAAGTGGCCGACCTGACCATCGTCGACCTCGAAGCGGAGCGCGAAATCGCAGCGGCTGAACTGAAGACAAAAGGCCGCAACACGCCGTTCCTCGGCAAACAGGTCAAAGGCTGGAGCGTGCTGACGATCAACCAGGGACGCATCACCTACCAAGGCAACTAAAACAACTCAGGCTAGAGGACAAAAGAAGGGTGGAGAAGCGAATGCGAGCAAGGCTGATTTTGGAAGACGGAACGGTGTTTGAAGGCACCGCGTTTGGCGCAGACGGCGAATCGTTTGGTGAAGTTGTGTTTAACACCGGCATGACCGGCTATCAAGAGGTGCTGACCGACCCGTCGTATTTTGGACAGATCGTGACGATGACCTATCCGCTGATCGGCAACTACGGCGTCAACGTCGATGACATCGAGTCGAACCATCCGCACGTGCGCGGCTTTGTGGTGCGCGAGTGGTCGGAACATCCGAGCAACTGGCGCAACATGGGCAGCCTCGATGGCTATCTGAAGAAAAACAACATCATCGGCATCCAAGGCATCGACACCCGCATGCTGACCAAAAAGATCCGCGTCAAAGGCACGATGGGCGGCGTGATCACCACTTTGGACGGCACGGTGGACGAATATGTGGCGAAGCTGAACACGCCGCATCTCCTGCCGCGCGACCAAGTGGCCCGCGTCACCACCAAATCAACCTACAGAAGCCCGGGCAAAAACCGCCGCATCGTCGCGATGGACTTCGGGATGAAATCGGGCGTGCTGCGCTCGCTCGTTGCACGCGGCTGTGATGTGACGGTCGTGCCGGCCGACACTTCGGCCGAAGAGATTCTCGGCTGGAAACCGCACGGCGTGATGCTCTCCAACGGCCCTGGCGACCCGGCCGACCTGAACGACATCATCGAAACGGTGCGTGGGTTGATCGGCAAAGTGCCGATCTTCGGCATCTGCCTGGGCCACCAGCTGATCTCGCTGGCGTGCGGCGCGAAGACGGACCGCCTGAAGTTCGGCCATCGCGGCGCCAACCACCCGGTCAAAGACCTGCTCAACGGTCGCTGCTACATCACCTCGCAAAACCATGGCTATGTGGTGGTCGCGGAGTCGCTGGAAGGCACCGGCCTCGAACTGACCCATATCAACCAAAACGACGGCTCGGTAGAAGGCGTGCGCCACACAGAGCACCCGGTCTTCTCCGTCCAGTACCATCCGGAGGCGCGTCCGGGTCCTGACGACTCCGATTACCTGTTCGACCGATTCATGGAGCTGATTGAAGCACACTGGGAGGGGAAATAAACCATGCCGCTGCGTACAGACCTCAAGAAAATTCTCGTCATCGGTTCCGGTCCGATCGTCATCGGACAAGCTGCGGAGTTTGACTATGCGGGCACCCAAGCCTGCCACGCCCTGCGCGAAGAAGGGATCAGCGTCGTGCTGGTCAACTCCAACCCGGCAACGATCATGACCGACATCGAAACGGCCGACAAAGTTTACGTCGAGCCGCTCACCCCGGAATTTGTGGCACAGATCATCCGCCAGGAAAAACCGGACGGCCTGCTCGCTACACTCGGCGGCCAGACCGGCCTGAACATGGCGGTCAAACTCCACGAGATGGGCGTGCTGGAACAGGAAGGCGTCGAACTGCTCGGCACCGCCTTGTCCTCGATCAAGCAGGCGGAAGACCGCGAAGAGTTCCGCTCGCTGATGCACGAACTTGGCGAACCGGTGCCGGAGTCGGAGATCGTCAACACCTACGAAGGGGCGAAGCAGTTCGCCGAAGAGATCGGCTTCCCGATCATCATCCGCCCGGCCTACACATTGGGCGGCACCGGCGGCGGGATCGCCAAAGACTGGGCGGAGTACGAAGAGATCGTCAACCTCGGCCTCCAGCTCTCTCCGATCTCGCAGGTGCTCGTGGAGCGCTCGATCGCAGGGTTCAAAGAAGTCGAATACGAAGTGATGCGCGACAAGAACGACAACTGCATCGTGGTCTGCAACATGGAGAACTTCGACCCGGTCGGCATCCACACCGGCGACTCGATCGTCGTAGCACCCTCGCAGACCTTGTCCGACCACGAGTACCAGATGCTCCGCACCTCGGCCTTGAGAATCATCCGTGCGCTGGGCATCGAAGGCGGCTGCAACGTGCAGTTTGCGCTCGACCCGGACTCCTTCCAGTACTACCTGATCGAAGTGAACCCGCGCGTGTCCCGCTCTTCGGCGCTGGCGTCGAAAGCGACCGGCTACCCGATCGCGAAAATCGCGGCGAAGATCGCCATCGGCTACACCCTCGACGAGATCGTCAACCCGGTCACCAAGCAGACCTACGCCTGCTTCGAGCCGGCGCTCGACTACATCGTCACCAAGATCCCGCGCTGGCCGTTTGACAAATTCGTCTCCGCCAAGCGCGTGCTCGGCACCCAGATGAAAGCGACCGGCGAAGTCATGGCGATCGAGCGCTCCTTCGAAGCCTCGCTGATGAAAGCGGTGCGCTCGCTGGAGATCGGCCTCGACTCGCTCGACCTGCCGGGCGCAGAAGAACTCGATCAGGAAACGCTGGAAAAACGCCTCATCGTCGCCGACGACGAACGCCTCTTCCTGCTCGCCGAAGCATTTAAGCGCAACTACACGGTAGAGCAATTGCACGACCTGACCAAGATCGACGAATGGTTCCTCGTGAAAGTGGAAGGCATCGTCCGCCTCCTGCAGACGATCGAAAAAGACGGCCTGACCGAAGAGAACCTGCGCAAAGCGAAGCGCTGGAGCATCACCGACTCGACGATCGCCCGCTACGCCAAGACGACCGAAGACGAAGTGTATGGCACCCGCCAAGCCTTGGGCCTGCGTCCGGTGTTCAAGATGGTCGACACCTGCGCCGCTGAGTTCGACGCGGAAACGCCGTACTACTACTCCGCTTACGAGACGGAAGACGAAGTGGTCGAATCGAACGACAAGAAGGTCGTCGTGCTCGGCTCCGGCCCGATCCGCATCGGCCAGGGCATTGAGTTCGACTACTGCTCCGTCCACGCGGTGTGGGGCTTGAAAGACGCAGGGTACGAGTCGATCATCATCAACAACAACCCGGAGACGGTCTCGACCGACTTCTCGACCTCCGACCGCCTGTACTTCGAACCGCTGCACATCGAAGACGTCATGCACGTCATCGACCGCGAGCAGCCGGAAGGTGTCATCGTCCAGTTCGGCGGTCAGACGGCGATCAACCTCGCCGCACCTCTCGCCAAGCGCGGCGTGAAAATCCTCGGCACGCAGCTCGAAGACATCGACCGCGCCGAAGACCGTGAAAAATTTGACCAGCTGCTGACCGACCTCGACATTCCGCGCCCGCAAGGCAAGACGGTCTTCACCGTCGAAGCGGCAGTCAAGGCAGCAAATGAAACCGGCTATCCGGTCGTGGTGCGCCCGTCCTACGTCCTCGGCGGCCGTGCGATGGAGATCGTCTACACCGAGCAGGATCTGCTGCACTACATGAAACATGCAGTCAAAGTCAACTCTGAGCATCCGGTGCTCGTCGACCGCTACCTGACCGGCCTTGAGATCGAAGTCGACGCCATCGCCGACGGCGAGACGGTGCTGATCCCGGGCATCATGGAACACGTCGAGCGCGCCGGCGTACACTCCGGTGACTCGATCGCGGTGTACCCGACACAGAAGCTGTACCCGCACCTGAAAGAGACGATCATCGAATACACGACGAAAATCGCCCGCGCCCTGAACGTCAAAGGGCTGCTGAACATCCAATACGTGGTCTCCAAAGACAAGGTGTACGTGATCGAAGTCAACCCGCGCTCCTCCCGCACCGTGCCGTTCCTCTCGAAAGTGACCGGCGTGCCGATGGTCGACGTGGCGACCCAGATCATCTTTGGCAAGTCGCTGGTGGAACAAGGCTACCAAAACGGGCTCTGGCCGGAGCCGCAAGACATGGTCGCTGTCAAAGTGCCGGTCTTCTCCTTCGCCAAACTGCGCCGCGTCGATGTTACGCTCGGCCCGGAGATGAAATCGACCGGGGAAGTGATGGGGCAGGAGCGCACGTTCGCCAAAGCGCTCTACAAAGGCCTGCTCGCCGGCGGCATCGACATCCCGGAGCATGGCACGATCATCGCGACGATCGCCGACAAAGACAAGGATGAGGCGCTGCCGATTCTCAAGGGCTACGCAAACCTCGGCTTCCGTTTCCTGGCGACCAAAGGCACCGCCGCGCTGCTGCGGGAAAAAGGCATCACGGCGGTCACCGAAGTGAAGAAACTCGCAGAAGGCTCGCCGAACCTCGTCGACCTGCTGCGCCAAGGCAAAGCCGACATGGTCATCAACACGTTGACCCACGGCAAGGACACGTCCCGCGACGGCTTCCGCATCCGCCGCGAATCGGTGGAACACGGCATTCCGTGCCTGACCTCGCTCGATACTGCGCAAGCGATGCTCGACGTCCTGCAGTCGATCCGCTTCTCGACCGTACCGCTTGGCGCCGTACAGAACTAACAAAAGGGGGCTGGGACACATGGCACGGCTTACGATTCTCGAACACAAAGAAATCGCCCGCAACATGATGTGGATGGTGTTTGAAGCGCCGGAGAACCTCGACTTTTCCCCAGGCCAATTTTTACACATCCGCGTGACCGACGGAGTGGATCATCTGCTCCGCCGGCCCATCTCGCTCTGCAAGGTGCTGGGGGACAAAGCAGGCATCGGCATCGCCTACCGCGTGGGCGGCAAAGGGACCAAACTGCTCCAGGCCAAAAAGCCGGGCGACACGCTCGATGTGCTCGGACCGCTGGGCAAAGGCTTCAAACTGCATGCCGGCGACCAACATGCGCTGCTCGTCGGCGGGGGGATCGGTGTGCCGCCGATGCTGGAGCTGGCCGAACAGCTGACCGGACAAGGAGTGCGCGTGACCACGATCGTTGGCTTCCAAAGCGAAAATGTCGCGATTCTGATCGAAGAGCTGAATGTGTTTGGCGAAGTGCTGGTCGCGACGAATGACGGAACGCTTGGCAAGCAGGGATTTGTCACCGATTACATGACCGATGAACTGCTGGCCTCGGCCGACCGCTTCTACGCCTGTGGACCGACGCCGATGCTGCGCGCGGTACAGGAGAAGATGAAAGGCAAAGTCGAAGGCTACCTGTCGCTCGAAGAGCGCATGGGCTGCGGCATCGGCGCCTGCATGGCTTGCGTCACTTCCTGTGTGATGGAGGACGGCAGCGTTGGGTTTAAGAAAGTGTGCAAAGACGGGCCTGTGTTCCCGGCGCCGGAGGTGGTCTTGTCATGACAGCAAACGTCGATCTTTCTGTTGAAATCGGCTCTCTGAAGCTGAAAAATCCGGTGATGCCGGCGTCTGGCTGCTTCGCGTTTGGCAAGGAATTTGCCGACTTTTACGACTTGAGTCTGCTCGGCGCGATCACCGTAAAAGCGACAACGCTGGAACCGCGCCTTGGCAACCCGACCCCGCGTGTGGCAGAAACGCCGGGCGGGATGTTAAATGCGATCGGGCTGCAGAATCCGGGCGTGGAAAAAATCATCGCTGAGGAACTGCCGCACCTGCGCAAATATGACATCCCGATCATCGTTAACGTCGCCGGCACCACGGTAGAAGACTATGTGGCGGTCACAGAGCGCCTGATGGACAGTCAGGATGTAGACGCGGTGGAAGTCAACATCTCCTGCCCGAACGTGAAGTGCGGCGGGATTCAATTCGGCACCGATCCGGAGCAGGCGGCACATGTGACACGTGAGATCAAGCGCGTCTCGAAAGTGCCGGTGATCGTCAAGCTGTCTCCGAACGTGACCGATATCGTGGCGATGGCCAAAGCGGTGGAAGATGCCGGAGCGGATGCGATCTCGCTGATCAACACGCTGGTCGGCATGTCGATCGACCTGAACAAGAAGCGCCCTTTGATCGCCAATGGTATTGGCGGCTTGTCCGGCCCGGCTGTCAAACCGGTCGCCGTGCGCATGACCTACCAGGTGGCGCAAGCGGTACAGATTCCGCTGATCGGCATGGGCGGGATCATGACCGGCGAAGACGCGATCGAATTTATGATGGCTGGCGCTGCGGCGGTGGCGGTCGGCACGGCGAATTTTGTGAACCCGCTGGCCTGCCCGGAGATCATCGACGAGATCCAAGCGTACTGCGCGGAAAACGGAGTTGAGCGCGTGCGCGATCTGCAAGGCGCGGCGTGGAAGGAGTTGGCGCGATGAACACGGAGCTTCGGCCGCAAGAACGGATCTTTGTTGCCCTCGACTATGCCAACATGGACGATGCGCTGCGCATGGCGGAGCAGCTCGGCGACACGATCAAGACGATGAAAGTGGGCCTGCAGCTCTTTTTCAACAGCGGGCCGCAGATCTTGCACCGTTTGCATGAGATGGGCTTTCAGGTGTTTATGGACTGCAAGTTTCATGACATTCCGAACACGGTGGCCGGGGCGTCTGACTCGGTGACGCAGCATGGCGTGTACATGTTTAACGTGCATTGCGCGGGCGGCGTGGAGATGATGAAACGCGCCAAGGAAGCGGCGCTCAAACGGGCGGAGAGCATGGGCATCCTCGTGCCGAAACTGATCGGGGTCACGCAGCTGACCTCGACGTCGCAGGAGATGTTAAACGCCGAGATCGGCGTGCCGGGCGATGTGCAAAGTTCGGTGATCCACTATGCAAAACTGGCGCAGCAGGCCGGTTTGGACGGCGTGGTAGCTTCGGGGCATGAGATCGAAGCGATCCGCACCGCCTGCGGGGATGACTTCGTGACGGTGATCCCGGGCATTCGGCCGACGTGGGCAGCAAGCGATGATCAAAAGCGGATCATGACGCCGAAGGAAGCTCTGCAGGCCGGCGCGCACTATCTGGTGATCGGGCGCGCGATCACGCATGCGGCCGACCCGAAAGCGGCAGCCTTGCGCATTTTGGAAGAAGTGTAAGAGACATTTCGAGGGGGAGTAAGATTATGACCACGACGACAGCGAACAAAATCTCGAAAGCTTTGCTCGACATTCAAGCGGTGTTCCTGCGCCCAAACGATCCGTTCATCTGGGCGTCCGGGATGCGCTCGCCGATCTACTGTGACAACCGGCTGACCCTGTCTTATCCGGAAGTGCGCGACTTGATCGCGGAAGGATTTGCGGAGCTGATCAAGGAGAAATACGGCGACGCGGATATCATCGCGGGCATGGCGACCGGCGGGATTGCGCACGCAGCGTTTGTCGCGCAAAAGCTGAACAAACCGATGGTCTACATCCGCTCCTCGGCGAAAAAGCACGGCAAAGGCAATCAGGTGGAAGGCGCGCTGCAGGCCGGGCAAAAAGTCGTGATCATCGAAGACCTGATCTCGACGGGCGGCTCGGTGCTGGACGGCGTCACCGCTGTGCGCGAAGCGGGCGGCGAAGTGCTGGGCGTGGCGGCGATCTTCACCTATGAGTTCCAAAAGGCGTATGACAACTTTGCGGCTGCAAAATGCCAATTTGACACGCTGACCAACTATTCGGCTCTGCTGCCGATCGCGGTGGAGTCCGGCTATGTGTCGGAAGCAGACCTCGAACTGCTGAAAAAATGGAAAGAAGCGCCGGAGAAGTTTTAAACAAGCGTGTGGCAAGAGACCCTAAGACAGGGTCTTTTTTGCGTTTTGGGGAGGAAGCAGCAGGCAAGCGAAGAATGTATTAATTGCGACAGGGATGAATTTTAACATCAGTATAGTGAGGGACGCAGAGATGAAAGTCACCAATTTGATGGAACAGATCGTGGAAGATGTTTTGCAGGAGCAGTGGCAGAACCTGAACTTGGCCTGCACGTGCGAGATCTGCAGAAATGACATCCTGGCCGTCACGCTCAACGCCTTGCCGCCGCGCTATGTGGCGCATGAACGCGGCCGGGTGATCGTGCAGGCGCGGATGATGCATGAACAGATGAAAGCGGATGTGCTGCGGGAAGTCGCCCGTGCAGCGGGCATTGTCGGGGCCAAACCGTCCCATGAGTAACGGAATCCAAAGATCGCTGACGGCGGTCTTTTTCTGATCAGTTGCGTGATTTTCTCATTGCGGCGTTGACGCAACTGTGTTACTTTAGAAAGGGAAGTAACACGGTTCGATAACACTGGCGAAATGGGGAGGGCAGTTCAATATGAGCGAATGTGCAATCTGCTACCTCGGACAATATGACTTGTTCAAAGATCTGACTGAAGATGAACTGGATCTGCTGGGGAGAGGCAGTCAGCCAAATGTGATTCCGAAGCGCGAATATATTTTCACGCCGGATGACCCGGGCAATCAGGTATATATGTTGAAATCGGGACGCGTGCGCATCTCGCGTCTGTCGGAGACGGGCAAACACTTTACGCTGGTCATTTTGGAGCCGGGCGATGTGTTTGGCGAAAATGCTTTGTTTGCGGATGAACCGCGCCGCAATTTTGCCGAGGTGCTGGATGACGCGCAGATCTGCGCGATCGATAAAAAGGAATTTGAAAAAATTGCGATGCGAAATCCGTCGGTGTCGCTGAAACTGGCGCAGATCGTCGAGCATCGCTTGAATGAAGCGCAGGAGCAGATCGAACACCTGGTGTTTTATGATGTGCAGACTCGTCTGGCCCGCCTGCTGCTGAAGCTGGCCGACATTCACGGTGAGCGCGTCGACGGCGGCGTGCAAATCGGGATCAAGCTGACGCATGAAGACATCGCGTCCTTGATCGGTTCGACGCGGGAGACGACCAGCAAGATTTTGAATGAGTTCAAAGCGAACGGCTGGATCGATGTGAAGAAACGCCATATTATTTTGGTCGACCAAAAGGTGTTGGCTGAGATGAAGTAAGAGAGCGCCTGCAGAGCGCTCTCTTTTTTATTCGCGAAGAGGAAAGGTATGGGGGGAGACGAAATAGGTTGGTAGAAGCACAGAAAGAAACCGCCCGGACGAAGCGGGCGGCCTGTTTGATGGGCTATTGGGCATCGTAGGAATGGATCTCATAGGTGCGGGCGGCTGCGGGACGGGTGGTGCGGCGTTTGACAGGGACTTTGGTTTTGGGTTGTGAGGGTGAAGGTGAAGGTCGACTGAACTGGGTGAACAGGAAGATGACGCCGACCAGCTCTGCCAAGTTTCCTGCGATCCCGACTGTGTCCCGGATGAGGTAAAACATTCTGTCTTCCACGGTTGCTCCCCCTTTCCGACCATTTTGGTGCGAGTATATGGATGTTGGACAATAAGCAGAACAGAGGGAGGCGAAATTGATGCAAGGGATACACACGGAAATGAGCAGGTCGAAAGGTGCGGTCGGGCTGGCTGCGGTGCTCCTGCACGGCGCATCGGACCACAGTGCGCGCTACCGGCATGTGATTGATTCATTAAACGAAAACGGCATCGACGTCATCACCGGCGACCTGCCCGGATTTGGCCGGTCGAAGGGGCTGCACGGGCATATTGACCGCTTCGACGAGTACCTGGGGACGGTGGATGGCTGGGTGCGCGAGGCGGAGCGGTTGGCAGGCGCTGACGGGCGCGTGGTGGTGATCGGGCACAGCATGGGCGGTCTGGTCGCGGTGCGCTATTTGCAGGAGTATGGAGCGAAGCATGAGCGGATCATCGGGGCGGTGCTTTCCTCGCCGCTGTTGCGCGTGGCGGTGGCGATCCCGGCCTGGAAGCGCCAGATCGCCAAGGTGCTCGACCGCGCCCTGCCGAAACTGCGCATGCCAAGCGGGATCAGCACGTCGTACCTGACGCGCAGCCCGGAAGTTGTCACCGCCTATGAGCAGGACCCGCTCTGCGGCGGCGTGGTCAGCGCGCGCTGGTACTCGGAAATCCAGCGCGCCATGGAACTGGCGAAACGGGACGCGGGGAAAATCACGGTGCCGATCCTGCTGATGCAGGCCGGGTCTGACAAAATCGTGGCGCCGGAGGAAGCCGAGCCGTTTTTCCACTCGCTGGCTGAGCGGGAACAAAACAAGTTCGTCTGGTATCCGGACTGCTATCATGAGCTGTTTAATGAGCCGGAGCAGGAGGAAATTATCCGCGAGATGCTGGAATGGGTTGCCAACTCCTAATGTCTTGGCATATACTTACGTTGTAACACATTCCCAAGTTTCTGAAAGGTGGCATCAAGATTCTACATGATCTACTAAGTTTGCAATTCGACGTTCACCAGATGAATAGGTGAGTAGAATTCAAACGCGGCTTCTATGCTGCGAGAGCGGGACAGGTGTGCCCTGTTCACAAGACTCTCGAAGTGGACCCATGTAGACAAACGATTGATGCGCCATTCGCATGTGTTGGCTTATTTTCTTATTTCCTCATGCGGGAATGGATACTTATTGATCGAATGTTGGAAGCCGTGGTCGCGTTTGCTGACTGCGGCTTTTTTGCGTGGGTGCCCTTCGGATTGGGAGGGATTCACGATGTTAGTTGTGAAGATGATTGGTTTGAAAAAGATGTTTGTTACGCGTACGGTATTTGAGAATTTGGAAGCCTCGATCGCCTGGGGCGAAAAAGTGGCGATCGTGGGACCAAACGGAGTGGGGAAAACGACGCTGCTGAACATGTTGACCGGGACGGAAGCGCCGGACGCCGGGGCGATCGTTTGGGACCCGCAGATTGACCCAAAGCGAATCGGGCTGTTGACGCAGCAGATCCAGCTGCAGGACGGTGAGACGGTGCGCGAATTTGTGCGGGGGGCAAGGCCGGAACTGCTGGCTGTGGAACGGGAAATGCGACAGATTGAGACAGAGATGTCGAAAGATATTTCTCGGGAAATAATGGCGGAAGAGCTTGTTTCACGCTATGGAACGCTGCAGGAGCGCTTTGAAGCGCAGGGCGGTTATACGTTTGACAGTGAGCTGGACCGGGTGCTGCAGGAAGTTGGGCTGTCTGCCGAGGTCTGGGAGACGGAGCTGAAGGCGGCCAGCGGCGGGCAAAAGACGCGGGCGCAGTTGGCGAAACTTTTGCTGGGGGAGCCGCAGGTGCTTTTGCTCGATGAACCGACCAACCACTTGGATGCCGAGACGATGGATTGGCTGGAAGACGCCATCCGCTCTTTTGCGGGCACGGTGGTGACGGTCTCGCATGACCGCTATTTTCTGGATCGCATTGCGACGCGCATTCTGGAACTCAGCCCGCAGCGGATCGGTTCGTATCCCGGCAACTATACGGCGTATCAGGAGCAGAAGGAAGTGGAGCGCCGCACGCAACAGGTACAGTATCAGAAGCAGCAGGTGGAGATGCAGCATCTGGAAGAGCTGATCGGCATGTACAAAAAGTGGTACATCCGGGCGCATAACGCCGGGGGCGGCAGCAAAAAGCGGACAAAAGGGCACATCAGCCGCATGCGCAACAAAGAGAAGCAGTTAGAGCGTCTGCAGGCGCAAAAAGTGGAGCAGCCTAAAGAGCTGCAGTCGATCCAGCTCTCGTTCGACAGCGGGGATAAGCTTGGCAACCGGCTGTTTCTGGTGGAAAATGCGGCGGTACGCTTTGGCGAACGGACTTTGTACACAGGGGTAAATTTTGCTGTGGAACGCGGGGCGCGGATGGCGCTGGTCGGGCCCAACGGGATCGGGAAAAGCACGCTGTTAAAAGTGCTGACCGGCGATCTGGCTCCGATGGAGGGCACGGTGAAAGTCAGCCCGCAGGTGCAGATCGGCTATTTCGGGCAGGAAGTGGACCGGCTTGACCCGGAGAAGTCGATTTTGGAAGAAGTGCTGGAACTGGACACGCTGACTCAGGCGGAAGCGCGAACGGTGCTGGCCGGGTTTCTGTTCCGTGGGGAAGCGGTGTTTAAGAAGATCGGCACGCTGAGCCAAGGCGAGAAATGCCGGGTGGCGTTTGTGAAACTGTATTTCTCGGGCGCCAATGTGCTGGTGCTCGATGAGCCGACCAACTACCTCGACATCCCGGCCCGTCAGCGGGTGGAGCAGGCTTTGGAGAATTTCCCCGGCACGCTGCTGCTCGTCTCGCATGATCGCTACATGGTGCAGCGACTGGCGACACAACTGCTGTTGTTTCAACCAGGGCAGGTCACCCATTTTGATGGCGGATGGCAGGCGTGGCAGGAACATCAGGAACGCCGCCGCTTTACGCCGGAAGAGCTGGCACTCCAGGAGCGGCGGATGATTCTGCAGATGGAGCTGTCGCGTCTGGCGGAGAAGCTCGACAACCCGCAATCCCGTCCGGAAGAGCGGGAACGGGCGGCTGTGCAGTTGACGTCCGTGCAGGGGCTGTTGCGGGCCATGTCGTAATAAGATCTTAGGTAGAGGAGGCTGAGAGAGATGGAGATTGGGATTCGACGAGGCTTGCGGATTCCGATGCGTGACGGGGTGACTTTGGCGGCAGACTTGTACCGGCCGCAGGGAGACGGCAAACATCCTGCGATCATCGTACGCACGCCGTATATGATCAACACCGACATCATTCATGAGACGGGCTCGTATTACGCAGAGCACGGGTTTGCCGTGCTGTATGTGGACGTGCGGGGCCGCGGCGATTCGGACGGGGTGTTTGTGCCGTACCGCAACGAGGCGGTCGACGGCTATGACACGATTGAATGGGCAGCCGCGCAAGACTGGTGCACCGGGCATGTCGGCACGATGGGCGGCTCGTATCTGGGGTGCATTCAGTGGCAGACGGCACTTTTGCAGCCGCCGAGCCTGAAAGCGATGTCCGTCTCGGTGACGCCGTCCGATCCGTTTGTGGAATGGCCGACCGGGATCACCACGCCGCAGCATCTGTGCTGGCTGTACATGACGAGCGGACGCCTGATGCAAAACGTCGACGTGGTGGACTGGGACAGCATCTACACCCATCTGCCGCTGGTGACGATGGATGAGCTGACCGGGCGCGAGCTGCCGCACTGGCGCGAAGAAATCGAGCATCAGGGGCTGGATGAGTGGTGGAAAGCGATCTGTTATCAGCACCGCTTCGAGGAGATCGATCTGCCGGTCTTGCACATTTCCGGCTGGTACGATGATGAGCAGGTCGGCACCCCGCTCAATTTTTCTGGGATGACCGAGCGGGCGAAAACGGAGCAGGCCCGCAAGAACCAGAAGATGATCATGGGCCCGTGGCCGCACCGGATTAATACGTCGACGACGCTTGGCGAGCTGGATTTTGGCCCGGAATCGCTGATCGATCTGCGCGGCTATCATGTGCGCTTTTTCAACCATTGGCTGAAAGGCGAACCAAACGGGCTGAACGAGGAAGCGCCGGTGCAGCTGTTTGTGATGGGCGAAAACAAGTGGCGCGAAGAGCAGGAGTTTCCGCTGGCCCGCACGGAATGGACCAGGCTGTATCTGCACAGCCAAAACGGGGCGAACTCGCGCTTTGGCGACGGCATGTTGTCCAAAGATGCGCCGCGCAATGACGCGGGGGAAGCGCAGACCGACACGTATCTCTATGATCCGGCCGATCCTGTTCCGTTTCTGACCGAGCCGACGTCGGCGCAGATCGGCGGGCCGGACGACTACTCGCAGGTGGAGGAGCGCCGCGATGTGCTGGTCTACTCTACGGAAGCATTGACCGCAGACGTGGAAGTTACCGGGCCGGTCAAGATGGAGCTGTTTGCCGCTTCGAGCGCGGTGGACACCGACTTTATGGTCAAACTGATCGATGTCTGGCCAAACGGATATGCCCAGCGCTTGACGGACGGCATGGTGCGGGCGCGGTTTCGTGAAGGGATGGAGAGGATGTCGCTGATCGAGCCGGGCCGCGTCTACCGCTATGAGGTGGACTGCTGGAACACCTCTCATCTGTTTAAAAAAGACCATCAGATCCGCATCGAGATCGCATCCAGCGCCTTCCCGAAGTATGACCGCAACTTGAACACCGGCGCGCCGCTTGGGAAAACGGCCGAGATGATGACCGCCGAGCAGACGATTTATCACACGGAGGAGCATCCGTCGGCGATTCTTTTACCGATCATTCCCCGCTAGTAGAAGAGCAAGACCCTTTCCGCATTGGAAAGGGTCTTTTTGTTGTAAGAATCCAATTAACTAATAAAAGGACTTTTGTCGCATCTGGCGAATAGTACCAGCAGATCATGGGATGCGGAATGGAGGAGCAAGCGTGTTTGGCAAAATGTCGATCAAGTATAAAATCATCTGGCCGATGCTGCTGGTCATGACGATCGTGATGGGCCTGATGTCGTATTGGATCTATGACCGGACGGCCGACAGTCTGCAGCGTCAGGGCTTTGCGATGACGGAGACGGTGCGGATGGGGATTGAAAATGCGCTGGTCGCCCGCCAGACGGCAGAAGAAGTGATGGAGCGGGAGATGATCGGACAGGCGGTGCTGTTGTCCAACCTCGTCGAGAAGGGCACCAGCTATGCGGAGTTGGCGGAGCTGGCCAAGCGCTCCGGGCTCGATGAGTTTTGGGTGACAGACGGCACAGGCAAGACGGTGCTGACCAATATGGCGCCCCAGGTCGAATTTGATTTTGGCCAGGATCAGCAGGCGCAGGCGTATGAATTTATGGATCTGATCACCGGCAAGCGCGATATGGTGACCCAACCGGCGCAGGTGCGTACGATCGATGACAAGATTTATAAATTTGTTGGCGTCACCGGCTGGAAGTCGCCGCAGATCGTACAGGTCGGCCGGGACGGTGCGCGGCTGATGGAGCTGGAAGCAGAAGTTGGCGCCGGACCGGTGATTGCGCAGATCAAAAATCAGCTTGGTGACCAGATTCTGTTCGCGGCGGTCGTGGCGGAGGACGGCAAGGTCACCGCTGCGAGCGAGGCACAGCTGAAGCAATTGCCTGCGGAACTGCAAGGCAAGTTGGGCGAAGCGTTGCAGAACGAACAGACCACGTTTTTGCAGAGCGAGTATGAGGGGACGAAGGCGACTTACTTTTTTGCCCGCTTGTCGAACGGTCAAGGGGTGGTGCTGGCGCTGTCCAATGAAATTTTGACCTCGATTCAGCGTGTGACGATCGGGGCGACGCTGGGTGGGCTGCTAGTGATCGCGCTTGTGCTGTTCGCAGTGGTCTCACGCCAGTTCCGGCGCTTGCGGTCGCTCAATGATGCGCTTTTGTCGATCTCGAACGGGAATGGCGACCTGACCCGCCGCTTGCCGGTGGAGTCGCGGGATGAGATCGGGACGCTGGCCGTCTCCGCCAATGGGATGCTGGACACCTTGCAAGGCACGATCAGACGGGTGACAGATGCGGTGGACAAGTTCCATTTTGCTTCTGCGAACCTGAAGCACACGACGGAGCAGGTGCGGGTCGCCAACCATCAGATCGCCGGTGAAACGATGGCGGTGTCGCATCTGTCGTCCGAGTCGGATACCCAACTGACCGGGATGAGCAGCCTGATGACAGAATTGGCCGGGACGGTGGAGGAGATCGCCGCCAGCGCGAAGGAGTCGGCGCTGTCGACCGATCATTCCGGGAAGATGGTGTCGCTTGGACGCGGGATCGTCGAGGCGGCGACAGACAAGATGAAAGTGATCGATCACAATACGCAGGAAAACAACCAGGTGATCGACCAGTTGGCGGTGAAGTCGGCGCAGATTGAAAAGATTTTGAAGATGATCACCGACATTGCCGACCAGACCAACCTGCTGGCGCTGAACGCGGCGATTGAAGCAGCACGGGCGGGCGAGGCGGGGCGCGGGTTTGCCGTCGTGGCCGGGGAAGTGCGGAAGCTGGCCGAAAATGCGGTGCGCGCTACGTCTGACATCGCCAGCATCACACAGGACATTCGGCAGGAGATCCAGACCATCGTGCACAATCGGGGCAAGCATACGCAAGATCTGGAGGCAGGATTGCAGGCGTTTGGCACGGTCGAGCAGGTGTTTGACGAGATTGCGTCGGCGTCGGAGGAGATGGCGTCGCATCTGGAAGCGATCACGCAGGAAAATGAGCGGCTGGCCGTCTCCTGGCAGGAGTTGATGTCAGGTGTGGAAGACCTGCAGGCCGCATCGCGGCGCACGGTGGGCAATACGGAGAACATCGCCGCCTGCATTGAGGAGCAGACCGCTTCGATGGATGAGATCGCAGGGTCTTCCGCAATGCTTGCCGATACGGCTGCCGAGCTGCAGGAGACGGTGGCAGGGTATAAGGTATAAATATAGCAGCAGCAGATGCCGTCCGGTGCAGAGCCGGGCGGCATTTTTCTGCTAAAAAGCCAAAAACTGCATGGCACAGGGAAAAGGTGGAAGGCTAAAGGGACGAGAAAGCTGTGCAAAGGAGGTATCCGACATGTCTGTCTGGTCGCAGTTAAGCCGCTTGTTGACGGTAGACGATACGATCATAGATGAAGACTTTTCGCTGATCGGCGACGACGAGGGGGAGGACGGGGATCAGGCACAGGAGGATGCTCAACAGGACCGGCCACACAAAAAGAAATCGCAACCGAGATCACAGACGAGTGATCAGGAGTCGAAGCAGAAAACTGATCAGAAAACTGAGCAGAAGTCTGAACAGCAGGCAGAGTCTGAGCCGCCGATGGAGCGTACCAAGCGGGGATTTGTGAAACCGCGCAAGATCGGAGCGCAGGCCAGGCAGCAGGAGCCAAAGGAAAAAGCGGAAGTTCCTGCACCAGCCGCCCGCAAATCAAAAGTTAAGCTGCAGCAGAAGAAACGCCAGCAACCTGCCCCTGCGAAAGAGACCGTGCAACCGCCGCAAAAGAAGCCCGACCATCAGGTGAAAGTGCCCGATCAGGTGCCGGACGAATTGAGCGCCAATCTGTCGGTCAATCGGGCGATGGTGGAAAACATCTTCTTTCTGCCGCAAAACGCAGACGTGATCATCCGCGACTTCACGATTACATCAGATACCCCGATCAAAGCGATCGCAGTATTTCTGGAAGGCATGTCCGACAAGACGATTATCAACAACAACATCCTGGAGCCGCTGATGCTGTTCTCCGGCCTGCCCGCGCACGATACGACCCGGACGCGCGTGCAGATGGTCAAAGAACGTCTCCTGCCCGGCAATCAGATCATGGAGTTCGGCAAATGGGACGATGTCAAAAACGGCATCTTAAGCGGCTCCACCGCCCTCTTCCTCGACGGTGCAGACAAAGCCCTGCTCATGGAGACGAAAGGCTGGGAACACCGCGGCGTCAGCGATACGAAAACGGAGACGGTCGTGCGCGGCCCGCATGACGCATTTAATGAAAACCTGCGCACCAACACCGGCCTCGTGCGCTCGCGCTTCCGCTCGGAGCGGCTGATCACCGAAATGATGCAGGTTGGCGTCCTGGCTCCGACAGACATCGCCATCATGTACGTGCAGGGTCTGACCAACAAAAAGCTGGTCGGAGAGATCAGACGCCGCATCCAAGCGATCGACATCGACTTTCTGCAGGACAGCGGGACGCTGGAGCAACTGATCGAAGAGTCCCGCAAATCTTTTATCCCGAAAATGATGGCGACAGAGCGCCCGGATCGCGTGGCTGCCTTTCTGTCGGAAGGCTTTGTCGCGATCTTTGTCGGGCACAGCCCGTATGTGCTGATCGCGCCGTCCCTGCTGTTTTCGATGCTGCATACGGCGGAAGACGTGTACATCGCCTTTCCGTTTGGCACGTTCATCCGCATCATCCGCTTTGTCGCTTTTGTTATCGCCATACTGCTGCCCGGCACTTACATCGCGGTGACCAATTATCACCCGGAGATGATCCCGACCGACCTGATGCTGACCATTGCCTCGGCCCGCGAACGGGTGCCGTTTCCGGCTGTCGTCGAGGTGCTGCTGATGGAGTTGGCGCTGGAATTGATCCGGGAAGCAGGGATCCGGATTCCCAATGTCATCGGTCCGACGATCGGCATCGTCGGCGCTTTGATTCTCGGACAGGCGGCCGTCGAAGCGGGCGTCGTGTCCCCGCTGCTCGTTATCGTGGTGGCGGTGACGGCGCTGGCGGCGTTTACGATGCCCAACTACAACATGTCGTTTGCGGTGCGCACGCTGCGCTTCGTCTTTATTTTTGCGGCGGCAGGGTGGGGCTTTTACGGCATCACACTCGCCATCATGGTCACGTTGATGCACTGGGCCACGCTGAAATCGTTTGGCGTGCCGATCCTGTCTCCGCTTGCGCCCCGGCAAAAGGCATCGATGGATGTCATCCTGCGCGGTCCGGTCTATCGAAACGAAGTGCGGCCGGTATCGCTCCGGCCGCAGGATGCGGTGCGCCAGGAAAAGATCATCCGCAAATGGGCGCCAGAAGTGCGCGACTCCGCCGAAGCGAAACACAAGATGCTGGAAGACATGAAGCAACCCACCCTTTCGCCGCGCAACGATGTGCAAGTGGAGCCAAAGTTCCGCGAGGGGGGAGACACGGATGATTAAAACCGGACATCTGGGACGGCTGGAACTGCTGTCCTTATGCGTGTTGGCTTCGGTCGCCGATGCGGCGCTGATCTACCCGCAGCAGCTTGTGCTGTTTGGGCTGTCGGCCGGGTGGATGATCCCGCTCGTCTCGATGTTGATCTGTCTGGCCACCTGGGCGGTGATCGGGCCGATGCTGGTCAAAGCAGGGCCCAAAGGCGATCTGATCTCGCTCTCCAAGCGCTATTTGGGGCCGTTGCAACTGCCAGTGCTGCTGATCATCGCCCTCTATCTGCTGATCGACGTCACCGCTTTGACCCGCGGGTTTGCCGAAGCGGTGATCACCACCGTTTTGCCGCGTTCACCGATCTCTTTTATCTCGATTCCCTTTCTGCTGGCGGTGCTCTACTATGCCTACCAAGGGGTCGAAGGTTTGTCCCGCGTTTCGTGGCTGGTGATGCCGGGAACGCTGTTAAGTTTCCTCGGACTGCTGCTTTTGAACGCGAACTGGTTCTCGTATGAATACCTGTTCCCGCTCTGGGGCAGCGGCCCGGTAAAAATCGGCATCGGCGGTGTGCTGTTCACGAGCGTATTCTTGCACCTCCTGATCCTGATGGTCCTCGGCACGAGGCTGCGCGACCGGCGGGATATGGTGAAGATCGGGTATTGGAGCATCGTCTTGACCGCTCTGATGTATGCGTTAATCACGTTTGTGTTCATCTTGGCCTTTTCACCGGACGGGGCGATGCGCTCGCCGTTTCCGATGTACCAGTTGGGACGCCTGATCTACATCGGACGCTTTTTTCAGCGGTTGGAAGCGTTGTTTGTCTTTGTCTGGGTGACGCTCGCGCTGATCAAGACGTCCGTGTCGCTTTGGATGATCTGCTACCTGACCGCCTCGGCGTTTCGGATGCCGGTCTATCGGCCTTTGGTGTTTCCGATCGGGCTGATTATCTATGCGCTGATGTTTTACCCGCCGGGATTTGCCGAACTGATCGAGTGGAACAACAAATACATTTTGACCTGGGGCTGGGTGATCGTCATCTTGCTGCCGGTGCTCTTGACCTATTATTTCCGCATGCGGCAGCGCAAGGAGGAACAACGAGATGAGTCCACTGCGAAAACGGCTTAGCCTGCTGGTGATCGCGGCGCTGATCATCCCGCTGCTGACCGGCTGCTATGACCGGATCGAGCTGGAAGGGATGGCGTTTGTCGTTGCGATGGGGATCGACAAAGGACCGGATCAGACGGTTGACGTCACGGCACGCATCGCCATCCCCAGCGCCATGCCGGGAGGAGACGGTGGCGGCGGAGGAAACGCCGGAGGCGGCGGAAGCACGCAAAACAGCCAGGGCAGCAAGCCGATCACCGTGCGCGCCAAGACGCTTGCCGAAGCGCTCACGCTGCTCAACGCCACGGTGGAACGCCGGGTCTCCCTGCTGCATCTCACGTCGATCCTGATCTCTGACTCGATCTCGCGGGACGGAATGATCAACTATCTGCGCCCGCTGGTGCGAAATCGGGAAGTCAGGCGGACGCTGACGATCACGTTTACCAAAGGCGAGGCGCGGGAAGTGTTCCTGTCCAATGATCCGGTGGTGGAGCGGTCGTCGACGCGCTGGCAGGAGGCGATCTATGAGGTCGGGCGGTACTCGTGGCTGAACGCGACCAAGAAGCTGCATGAATTTGTCGTGTCGCTGGAAACGCCGTTCGAAGATCCATACGGCCCGGTGATGACGGTAAACAAGGCGGTGAAAAAACAGAAGGAGAACAGCCAAAACGGATCAGGAGACGGCGGGGACGGGTTGGAAGAGCGCATGCCTTCCTATAAACCGGGCCAACTGGCCCGGCTTGGCGGGAACAACCTCGATATGATCGGGGCCGCGATCTTTCGCAATGACAAACTGGTCACCTACCTGGACGGTTTAGACACCCGGCTCTTGCTGATGGTGCGCGGGGAAATCGCCCGCACCCAGATGGATTTTGACGACCCGCTGGCCAAAGGGAAATTGGTTGGGGTCGAGCTGAAACACGCCCGTTCGCCGGAGATCACCGTTGATTTTTCCAAAAAGCCGGTGCAGGTGCGCGTGCGCCAGAAACTCGAAGGCGATCTGATCGGTGTACAGGGTGATGCGGACTATATTCTGCCGAAAAATATGAACCAGGTGGAGCAAAGCATCTCCAAGGAACTGAAGGAACGGCAGACCAAACTGATCTCCCGGCTGTTTCACCAGTACCAGGCAGAACCGTTTGGCATTTTTAAAAAGGCGAGAACACAATTTGCCACCGGGCAGGAAATGAACGATATCAAGTTCCGGGAGCTCTTGAAAGATGCGGAAGTCACGACGGACGTCGACTTGCAGTTGCGCCGCTTCGGGGTGCAGATGGCCCCGGTCGTCGGGAAATAGGAGGGAGTTCATGATGCGCTGGGCAGGGCTCTTGCTGCAATTGGCCATTCCGGCGATAGTCGCAATCTACACGGTTAACTTTGGACGCTGGATGAAAAAACACAACCATCTTCTGGGTGCTTTCGGCGCCTATCTGCTCGCCGCCGCCGCGTTTTTGCTGTCTTGCTGGTCGGTGCTGCGCAACAACTCGTAGACCACTGGGCGCAGTGGTCTATCTTTTTTCTTCTCCCCCGATGTGATAGGGTTGAATTATCAGAATCGAGAGAGGGAATGGCATGAACAACGAGATCAAACGCGAACTGTCCGCCATCGTCGGAGCGGGATGGATGCTCGATACACCAAATGAATTGCACGTTTATTCGTACGATGCCACGCCGCTCTATCAGGCGATGCCCGACGCGGTGGTGATGCCCGCATCGGTGGAGGAGACGGCGGCGATCCTGCAGGTGGCCAACCGCCACCGCATCCCGATCGTCTCGCGCGGATCGGGCACCAACCTTTGCGGCGGCACGGTGCCGACCGAAGGGGGGATCGTGCTGGTCACCAACCGCTTGAATGACCTGCACGAGATCGACGAGGAGAACCTGACCGCCACTTTTGGCCCGGGGCTGATCACCGCCGAACTGCATGCGGCGGTGGAAGCGGTTGGGCTGTTTTATCCGCCCGATCCGGGCTCGATGCGCATCTCGACGATGGGCGGCAATGTTGCAGAATGCGCCGGCGGGATGCGCGGCTTGAAATACGGCGTGACGAAAGATTACATCATGGGCCTGCAGGCGGTGCTGCCAAGCGGCGAAGTGCTGCGCTTTGGCGGCAAAAACGCCAAAGACGTCGCGGGCTACGACATCACCAAGCTGCTCGTCGGCTCGGAAGGCACCTTGGCGGTGGTGACGGAGGTCACGGCGAAGCTGCTGCCGCTGCCCAAGGCCAAGCAGACGCTGGTCGCCTACTACAACGACCTGACCGATGCGGCGCGAACGGTGCAGCGGGTGATCGCCGAAAAAATCATCCCGGCGACGATGGAGTTTCTCGATGCGGAGACGATGCGCGTCGTCGAGGAATTTGCCCGCATCGGTCTGCCTCTCGATATGAAAGCGATGCTGTTGATCGAGCAGGACGGGACGGATGCGCAGGTCGAGCAGGACATCCTGCGCATCGCTGAGATCTGCCGCCGCGAAGGGGCGACCGCAGTGCGCACCGCCGAAACGCCGGAAGAAGGGGCGAAGCTGATGGCGGCGAGACGTGCCGCGTTGTCGGCCTTGGCCCGCGTGAAGCCGACGACGATTCTCGAAGACGCGACCGTGCCGCGCTCCCACTTGGCGGAGATGGTCGAGCAGGTCGGCGTGATCGCGAAAAAATACGATGTGCAGATCTGCACGTTTGGGCACGCCGGTGACGGCAACCTGCACCCGACCTGCATGACCGATGAGCGGGACCAAGACGAGATTCACCGCGTGGAGCTGGCTTTTCAGGAGATCTTTCATGCGGCGATCAAGCTCGGCGGCACGATCACCGGCGAGCACGGGGTCGGCATCGCCAAAGCGGGCTATCTCGACCTGAAAGTAGGCGCGGGCGGCATTGAGCTGATGAAGCGGATCAAAGAAGCGTTCGACCCGCACGGCATCATGAATCCGGGCAAGATGTTTGCGAAAGACACACGGCGCAGAGTGGTGGTGAACACGCATGAGTGCGGACACAAGCATGGCTAATCGGAGCTCCAACCTGATCCAGTTGCTCGACAAATTTGATACGGAAGAGATTCTCAACTGCATGCAATGCGGCTTTTGCCTGCCCGCCTGTCCGACCTACCGCCAGACCGGCAAGGAGTCGGCGTCGCCGCGCGGCCGCATTTCGCTGATGAAAGGCGTGTCGGAAGGCCGGCTGGAGGCGGATGCGGAGTTTGAAGCGAACATGTACCTCTGCCTCGGCTGCCGGGCCTGCGAGACAGCATGTCCGGCCGGTGTGCCGTATGGCAGCCTCGTCGAGACGGCAAGGGAAGTGGCGGAAGGCGTCAAAGGAGCAGCGTCGCCTTTGCGCGATTTTATCTTTCAAGAAATGTTCCCGCATCCGAAGCGATTGGAACTGCTCGGCGCGGGTCTGTGGGCGGCACAAGTCACCGGGCTGCAGGCGTTGGCCGACAAGACGGGGCTGATCAACATCCTGCCGCGCCCGATGCGCGAGATGCAGTCGGCGGTCGACACGATCGCTTCGCCGTGGGCGCGGATGCAGCGCGAAGAAGTGGTGCGGGCAGAAGGCGTGCAGACGCTGAAAGTTGGGCTGTTCACCGGCTGCATCATGGACGTGATGTTTTTCGAAACCAACCAAAACACGGCCCAAGTGCTGGCCAAAGCAGGCTGTGAAGTGGTGTTTGTCGCAGAACAGGCCTGCTGCGGCGCGCTCCATGCCCATGCCGGCGAAAAGAGCGGCGCGGTGGAGCTGGCCAAGCGCAACATCGAAGCGTTTGAAGCGTCCGGCGTCGATCTGATCGTCAACAACGCGGGCGGCTGCGGGGCGGCGCTCAAAGAGTACCACCACTGGTTCCACGACGACCCGGTCTGGAAGGAGCGGGCGCAGGCGTTTGTCGCGAAAATGCGCGACGCCAATGAACTGCTCGCCGAACTCCCTCCGCTCCCTTTGTCAAGGAACTGAACGCCAAAGTGACTTATCAGGACTCCTGCCACCTCGCACATGGGCAAGGGGTGCGCCTGCAGCCGAGACAGCTTTTGAAAAGCATTCCCGGCGCTCAGTATGTGGAGATGAGAGGCGCCGATCAGTGCTGCGGGTCGGCGGGCATCTACAACATCACCAACTTCGACATGTCGATGGAGATCCTCGACGACAAGATGAAGCACGTGGAAAAAACGGAGGCGCACTATGTGGTCACCTCCAACCCGGGCTGCCTGCTGCAGATGAAAAAAGGCATCGAGCGCGCCGGACAGCATGGACGGATGCAGGCGGTGCACATCATGGATTTGATCGCCGGTTTATTGTAGTCTTCTTGAGTGAAACGGAAAAACGGCGAGCCCTAAGGCTCGCCGTTGCTGCTTTGCTGGTCGTTGCCGCGTTCACGCCGTTTCCACTTCAGACTGAGGATGCCGGGGATCAGCCAAACCGTGATTTCCTCCAACTCCAAATTCATGAAGTTCATACGGTGTCACCTCCCAATCGGGTAGGCAACCGCAGACGACCGGTTTCCCGCTCTCGTTCTATATCTATGTGCCGTTCGCAAGTAACATGACGAAGAGATCGATCAGGCGCACGGAATCAAAGGACATCCCAAGCGGCAAGCACAGCCCAAGCGCAATCAGCGAGACTCCGGCCAGCATCGGTGCATATTCTTTGATGCGTTGCATGGGTATCGACCATCCTTTCCTGTTAAGAAGTACGCAGCGGGACTCGCCAATGTGAGGGTCGTCACAGATTAGGACGGAACAAGCGTGGAAAAAGTTTCATGTCGGTTGCTCTTCGACAGCGAACTACATAAAGTACGGTAGCGGCAGTTTGGAGGTGGCAGCATGGAGGAGCGCGTGCGCCAAGAGCAGGGAACGGCGAAGTTTGCCGTCGTGTTTCTGGTGATCTTTGCTTTGGGCTTTATCTTAGCGGAAACGATGCCCGATCAGCAGCAGGCCAACCTGCTGGCCGTGGTGTTTGGCGTCTGTCTGGCATTGACTGGGGCGAGCATTGCGGAAGAAAACGAAAAGAGAGCTTCCTCGTCATGAGGAAGCTTTCTTTTTGTCAAGCTTATTTCTTGCTTTCTGCCGCCGCTTTGATGGCGCGGGCGACATTGATCTGGCCATAGCCGTAATACTCGTCCGGACCGTCCGGGCCGAGATCGTCCGCCGTCTCCTCGAGGATGGTGCGGACTTCGTCTGGCGTGAGGTCGCCGTTGATCGAGCGGATCAGCGCAGCGACGCCGGCGACGTGCGGCGAGGCCATCGAAGTGCCGGACAGCGCCGCATAGCGGTTGTTCGGATAGGTGCTTGGGATCGCCACGCCCGGCGCGGACACGGACGTGTGCTGGCCATAGTTGGAGAAGTTGGCCGACTCGTTGTTTTCATCGTTGGCGGCGACTCCGATCACTTCTTCGTAGGCGGCCGGATAGCTCGGGTCGGAGATGCCGTCGTTGCCCATCGCCGCGACGAGTACAACGCCTTTTTCATACGCATAGCGAATCGCTTCATGCAGATAGTCGGAACCGGCATATTCGCCAAGCGACAGGTTGATCACGTCGGCGCCATGGTCGGCCGCCCAGACGATGCCGTCGGCGATGTCAAGCACGGAGCCGGAGCCGTCCGCGTCCATCGCTTTGACCGGCATGATCTTGCCGGCCCAGTCGATGCCGGCGATGCCTTCGAGGTTGTTGGTGCGCGCCGCGATCACGCCGGCGACGTGCGTGCCATGGCCGTTGTCGTCTTGCGGGCGGTTGGTGCCGGTGATCATGTTGCGGCCGGCGACCAGTTGCCCTTTAAATTCCGGATGGTTCAAGTCAACACCGGTATCGACGACGGCGATGATCACTTTCGGATCGCCGGTCGTTGTCTGCCAGGCTTTGTCGGCGGAGATCAGCGGCAGGTTCCACTGGTTGCTGCCGTAAAACATGTCGTTGGGCTGCTCGACCGTCCGATGCGTTTCGGCGGGCGATGTTGTGGTGGTGTTCGGATGCAGTTTGATATGCTGCTCGGCGATCAGCGCGCCGTTGCGCTTAAAGTAGGAGATCGCTTCGGACGGCGCGACGCCAAAGGAGAACAAATAGGTGTGGCGCGAATTTTTGCGAAGCAGACTGCCGCTGATGTCGCGGGCAAATCGTTTGATCTCTGCATCGGTCAGGTCGCGGGAGAAGCGCACGATCAATTCGTTTTGCATGATCTGCGCGTGTTTGGCGCCGCGGTCCTGTACGGAGGTGACGCGGACTTTCCAGGCGGTGCCTTCAACTTTTGCTTCCGCCTTTTTGGCGTTCATCTGTTGGATGCGGATGCCGCCGGTCGGGCCGGATTCGGTTTTCTTCAGCATTTCGTTTTTGCCGTCCATGCCGAGCAGCCGGGTGTCGGTGCCCATCTGGCGGTCTTGCAGCGCGATGATCTTGTTCATATGCCCCATCTCCACATCGGCCGACAGCGCGCCGGTCACTTTCGAGTCGCCGAGCACAGGAACGCCGACGGTCATTGCAATCTTTTCTTTCGGATCGCCGGCATGCTTTTTGGTGTAGAGATCGGATACGTAAAAATCATCGTTTTGCGTGGTTTTGTAGGCTTGATTGTTGAGATCCTGACGCAGTACGCGGCCGACGGTGATCGGTTCGCCGTTGTCGCTTTGCAGAGTCATCGAGACGAACTGCGGATGCATCTTCAGATGATGCTGGAGCATCGCCCGCTTTTCCGCTGCGGTCTGCGTGTGGGCGAGCTCGTTGGTGATATCGGTCAGCATGATCCGGCAGTCGCGCACGCAAAGCGCCGCGGTGCGGGCGATGTCGCGGGCGACCAGATCTTCGTTGCCGGCTGTCTTTTTGGCCAGAATCTGTTGCACTTCAGCCGTGCGGGCATTGTTGGTAACTCCCGGTTGCCGCGCCGGACCTGCTTCTGATCGCCTGATCGGGTCCGGCTGCGCGTCATGCCAGAACAAAGGAACCATAAGGCCGAGTGTGAGCGCAGTGATCACGCCCCATTTGGCGCGCCGATTCATACAGATTACCTCCCTTGAGTCAACGTTTCCAAGGTAGTATCTGCGCTCTGTGGCAGGAGTATGAAACGGGATGATGCGGATACTACTGGAAGGTATGATCGTTCGAGGAGGTGGGGAGACAAGCATGAAGGGTTCGTTTTCCATGATCGGCAAAAAGGTTTGGAACCGGCATCTGCTGCACGCATCTCTCTCCAACTCGGTGTTTCAGCTTCTGGTGTCGCTTGGCTTTATGACGCTGATCTTTCGGTTCACTCCGCCATTTTTCGGCGGCGACCTCGACACGGCACGGGGCTATCTCTCCACGGTCGCTTCGACGCTGGCGACGATTCTCGCCTTGTCGTTTTCGATGATCATGGTCGCGATTCAGCTGACGGCGAGCAAATACACGCACCGCGTGCTCGACTTTTTCGTGCGCTTTCCATTTAATACGACGCTGATTGCCTTTTATTTTGGGACGATCTTTCACGCGATCTACCTGCTGTCGATGATCGAAGACCATCCCAGCGACCGTCCGTCCAACTGGCTGGCACAGGGGATGAGCGCCGATCTGCTTTTGTTGATCATGTGTTTTACGGCGCTGATCACCTATCTGTATTTTGTGATCCAGCTCTTGAAGCCGGAGACGATCGTCTACGCGATTCAGCGCGAGTATGTCACCGCCTACCAAGGCGGGGACTATCAGGAAGCCTTGGACAAAGTCGAGCAGATCTGCGACATCGCCAAAAAAGCGGTCTCAGAGATGGATGCGGTGACGGCGGTGTTTTGTGTGGAAAACATCGCAGAGATGATGCACGGAGCCAAGCTGCCGAGCGAAGACGCCGACGATGTGCTCTGGTATCACGAAAAGATCGTCGGGCAGCTGATCGGCATCGCGTCGATCTCGTTTAAAGAGCGCGAGACGGCGGTGTCGGGACGCATCCTCGATGAACTGCACGAGATGGGGATGCGCTATGCGGAAAGCGGGTCGCTGAAAGCGGCGGGGAGCGTGATCGACGCTTTCGCCTTGATCGTGCGCAACAATCTCGTCGGACAGCAGATGGTGAATATGATCCAGCAGGCGGTGGAGCAGATCTTTTCGATCACCTGCCATGTGGTCAAGAACCGGGAGATGACGAAAGATACGTCCAGGTTCGTGTTGTCGTCGTTTCAAAACCTTGGCGAAATCGGCAAACTGGTGATCAAAAATGAGACGTACGGGCACAGTTTTGTGGCGAAATGCATCGTGTCACATGCGTTTGGACAACTGCTCAGCACGATCATCGGGCCAGAGGGGCACAAGACGCTGGGCGTGGTGCGGGCGCTGTTGTTTGAGTACATGAAGCTCGCCAAACGGCTGATCCTGAAGTCGGAGATCATCGATATCGTGCAGATCACGACGTGGCTGCGCAAGGAGATGATCCCGCATCGCGACCAGCCGAACCGCACCTATCCGTACCTGTATCTGTTTCTGCTGATGACATCCGAAGCGGTCTATCTGCGGCGCACCGACATCGTGATGCTGCTGATCCGGGCGGTCGGGAAATATTTTGCGCCGGACCAGAAGCTTTTGCTGACCTTGTGCAGAAGCCGGCTGGAGATTCGGCGTTTTTTTGACTACCATGAACCGGAGCGCTATCTGATCAAAGCGTTTGTGCTCTGGCAGGGCTATCATGCCTACACGTCGATGTATCCGTCCGGCCCGGAGCGGCAGATCGAGCTGAGCGGGGCGGTGGAAGACCAGAGCGCATGGCGCGATCTGTTTGACGGCCTCGACCCGGAGATGTTTTTGGGCGGCGGGACGACACATTAAGGCGAATGATGCAGGAGTTTGTCGAGCGGGGGTCGAATGGGTACAAGAAGTTTGGGTGATTTTTACAAGCCCTGCAAAGGAGAATTCGGACATGCGCAACATTGGCACAGGGAAGGTTGAATTTTTTCTGACCGACGGCAGCATTCGCGATTATGAAGGGGAAGTGGAGATCAGCGCTGACCGCGTCGTGGTCACCGAGATCATCAACATCAACGGGCGTCCCGCCGGAGCCCGCGAGATCAGCTTGCCGAAAGGGCAATGCGTGATCTATTGGGTGCCGGAAGTATACGAAGAGGTATAAGTCACAAGATGACATACCCGCGTGCGAGCGATCGGGCGGTATGTCATTTTTGTTTTGAGAATATGGTAAATATTGGGGTGTTAGCATGCAGATGGACATTGCAAAAATTGAATCTGGGGAGCAGGAAGCACAACTGCGCTCCTTTTTGGCAGCCGACCCGTATTACGGGCTGTTTTTCAGCGGCAACTTGCGGGCGATGGGGCTGACCGATCCGATTTTGGACTATTGGGGCGGTTATGTGAAGGGCCGGCTGGCTGCCGTGCTGATGCGGTATCGCGCAAACTGGTCGATTTTGACGCAGGAGGAAGCGCTTGATCTGTCGCCGATGATCCGGCTGGCGGAAGATTCCGGGACGGTCAATACGATCACCGGGCGCGTGTGGGTGGTGGAGCGCTTTGAGCAGCAATTGACCCGCTTTGTGGTCGCGGAGCCGTCACACAACTATTTCTGCACGCTGCGGGCGGAAAAATTTGCCCCGGCGTCCATCGACGGCGTGCGTCAGGCATTCAGCGCGGACGGAGAGAAGATTCGCGAGCTGTACCAGGGCGGAGAGATGGATTATTTGACACCCGAGATCTTCCGCCGCCGCATCGAGCGGGAAGGGGCGCGCTGCTATGTGCTGGAAGCGGAAGACGGGCGATTGCTGGCCTGTGCGATGACCTTGGTCGAGACCGACTTGGCGGCGATGATCGGCACGGTGTACACACATCCGAACGAGCGCGGCAAAGGTTATGCGTCGCGGGTGATGAGCGCGCTCTGTGCGGCGCTGTTGCAGGACGGCAAAGAGCCGTGCTTGTTCTATTCGAACCCGGCGGCGGGCAGCGTCTATCTGCGGCTCGGGTTTGCAGATATCGGAACCTTCAAAATGACCGATTTCCAAGCCAAATAAAAAGAGACCGGCGCGCCAAGGCGGCAGACGGTCTCCCGAAGTGTGATGCCGTATGTAAGATGAGGTTAAAACGAAGTATGGCGGGCGAAATGGTCCAGGACGCGCGGCAGATCTTCCTGCCAGAAGCCCCAGGTGTGGTCTTTGTCGTATTCGGCGTAGTCGACATCAACGCCGCACGTTTGCAGCAGGTCGCGCATCTTGCGGTTGAGCGCCAGAATGTCGATCGTTTTGCCGGAGGAGGACTGGAAGTTCTCTTCCTGCAGGCCAACGACTTGATAGACCGGCACGGTGGCGAGGCTTTTGCCGGCCGCTTCCACTTCGGCGTAGGACGAGTCGCGGAAAGCGCCCGACTGCAAGGCCAGATAATGGAACTTGCGCGGATAGGTGAGCAAGGTGTGGAGCGCGGCGGTCGCACCCAGCGACGAGCCTAAGATTCCGCGCGCCGGCCCCATCGGGAAGGCGGTGAAGCGCTCTTCGATGGCGGGCACCAACTCGTCGGCGAAAAAGCGCACATACGCCTTGTGCTTGCTGCCTTCCGGGTGATACTCTTCGCGGCGGACGCTTTTGTCGACCGGAGTGAAGACGACCAGAAAACGCCGTTGATTCCGGTCTTGAAACCTTTCGTTGAGCAAGGTGATCATCCGGCCCATCGACTCGTAGTCGGAGCCGTCGTTGATGTAGAGCACGGGGTATTTATAGAGTGGTGAATAATTGTGCGGCAGATAGACGTGGGCTTCGCGGGTCTCGCCTAAAAATTGGCTCTGGATCTCCACCCGTTCCACGGTGCCGGTCGGTTGCTTCTCGAGCGACATGAACATTCCTCCTCGTTCGATTCTTTCTTATTATACCATTCTCAAAGCCTGTCCGTTGTAGTATGCTTGTACGCATGAGCAAAACGGTTTTTCGTAAAGGGGAGTATGTGGTGTGAAGTCCTTTCTCAGAATTTTTCCGTATGTCTTAGTATTCGTTCTCGTCTTATTGCTGCAGGTCAAGCTGGATGCGGATAACCGCGTCTTGCCGTATTTGGAACCGTACGGACGTGAGACGGCGATCGGCACCGCCACGCCTAACCGACCGGCTCAGGTGCTTGGCGAGAACCGCTATGCCTGGCTGTCCGGGCAGGAGCTCGTGCTGGCTCAGATCGACCCGGCCAAACAGAAGAGCGAATTGGAGAAGCGCCCGTTGCCTTCTCCCGATATCTATACGACCACAACATTTAAGCTGAGCGGCTCCGACATCTATTGGGTCGGGGAGAAACGCGTGCTGAAACATGCTGCCTGGGAAAACGGTGCCTGGAGCGCCGCGAAAACGTTTGACCCCGGCGTGATCTCTCTGGAACTGCTCCAGCTTGGCAAGCAGCCGTACCTGCTGGTCGGGACGGAAAAAGGGATGAAGATCTATCAGGCGTCCGGCGCGGCGCTGAAAGAGGTCGCCAACTTCCCGCAGCAGCGCACCGTCTATGTGGACGGCGCGGTCGACCAACAAGGCCTGGCGCACATCGCCATGCTGGAGCAGGTCGGCGTGGAGAGCTACAACCTGCTGCACCTGACGTATGACGGGGCCGCACAGAAAGCATCTCCGAAACATCTGGTCAAAGCGCTGTCGGTCGGCACCTCGAACTTGATCGATGAAATGGTGTACGGCATGGACAAAACGCACGGCTATTATTTCCTGACCTACAAATCATCGCGCAAATCGACCACCGAACTGCGTGCCGTCTCATTTGCCCTAAACGACCCGTCTGCGAAGACGGCAAAAGACATGAAGCTGATTCCGAAAACGATGGTCGGCGAAGACGCGCCGAACTCCAACGGGCCGTATGTGCGTCCGATTCAGGAGGAGAAGCTGCAGTTCGCCTTTGTGGCCGACTTCGGGAAAAATCCGCGCAACACGGGGCGCGAAGTGCTGTTCTCGTCGATGCAAAACGGCAAGTGGCAGCAGGATGATCTGACCCGCGTCTCCAACTTGAACTCGTTGGGCTTCAACCCGGTGTTCGACAAGCAAGGCGATACGACCACAACGCTGTTCATGAAGTTCGCCAAGCTGAAAACGTACGATGTGTTGTACAACTCGGATGACCCGGCGTATGCGGCGGCGACCAACAAGATGGGCAAGGACGACTACACGCGGGCGGCGATGGAAGTGCCGCAATATCTCGGCATGTCGATCATGATGCTCGTCATCGCCTTCGCGTGGCCGATGCTGCCGTTTGCGTACCTGTTCTACCTGGTGATGAAGAAGGAAGACGTGCTGTACGATCAGCCCAACCGTCACCTGTTCATCTCTGTGGTCTTGTATCTGGCCACGCAGATCGTCGTGTTCCTGAAATACGGCAATCTGGACACGTTGTACTATTACATGCCGACGTGGCTGCAGTCCGGCTTTGCCGTGGCGATGCTGTTCGTGGTGCTGGCGGTGACGTCGTATGCGTTTACCGCGATCTATGCCCGCACCCGCTATGAGCGCAGTGCGATGGGAGAATTCTCGTATTTCCTCGGCATCAACGTCTGGACGGTCACCTTGGCCTTGTCCTACTATCTGGCAGGTTAACAGGAAGCCCCTGATCATCATGATCAGGGGCTTCTGCCGTTCCCGAGGGGACGAGACAGCCATAGGATGCTGGTAGAGGTGAGAAAAATGAAGTTAACACCGGGCAGCAAGTGGAGCAAACACCTGATTGCAGCGCAAAGCCCGGAACTGAGACGTTATTTGCCGGAGACGAAGCTGTATTCCAAGACGGCGCTCGCCAAACTGGTCGAACGCCACGGCGTGGTCTTTGTCAAGCCGGTCTACGGTGGCGGCGGATATCGCATTTTTCGGGTCAAAAAGCTGGTTGGGCAATACGAAGTCAAGCTGGAGCATCAGAAGCGGATCTTGAGCTCGCTGGAAGCGGTGCATGCGTGGATCGAAAAGGTGCGCAAAGGCAAACGCTTTTTGGTGCAGCAAGGCGTGCCGCTGGCGAAGTGGCGGGGGCGTCCTGTCGACCTGCGGACGATCGTGCAGAAGACCGAGACGGGCGGCTGGGAAGTCACCCGGCTGTTTGCCAAAGCGGCAGGCAAGGACCTTGCCGTCACCAACATGGTCATCGGCGGCACCGCGTCGACCATACGCGAGTATCTGCTGGGCATCGGCTACACATCGAAAAGCGCCAAAGCGGCGATCCGGCGCTTGAAAGCGATGTCGCTGCAGATCGCCCGCCACTACGGGCGGGGGTATGCGAACGCGATCTACGGGCTGGACATCGGAATGGACCGAAACGGCAAGTTCTGGCTGATCGAAGCGAACACGGCACCGCAGCTGAGCATTTTCAAAGCGGGCAAGCTGACCCCGGAGGAGCAAAGGTCGCTGAAGCTGTGGAAGCTATATGCGAATGTGAACAAAGCGGCCGAACAGCACCGGGGCAGTTGGCGGCGCAGCAAATAAAGGGAGGGTGCTAGTTGAGAAGCCTCCCTTTTTTTGTGCGTTCATATAGAGCGAGAAACTGCCGAGCGGTTATTTCCCAGGAAAAGTGGCGTTCGACCCAGTTCCGGCCCGATCTGCCAAGTTGTGCGGCTCGATCCGGGTCGGCCAGCAGGCGGTTGATTTCAACAGCAAAAGCGGCCGGGTTGGTAAACTCTTCAACGAGGCGTCCGCTGACATCCTGTGCGACCGATTCGGTCAGTCCCCAGCGCCCGCTCGCAACGACGGGGAGCGCAGCGGCAGACGCTTCGAGATTGACAAGGCCAAACGCTTCCGGGAGCTGGGACGGACAGACAAACACGTCGGCCGCTGCGTAGTAGTTGGGCAACTCTGACTGCGGAAGGAAGCCAAAGAAGTGAACCGGCAACTCGGCCGCTTTTTCCCGGATTAAGTTGTGAAAAGGGTGCTCAGCGTTGCGGGGACTGCCGCCGATGATCCAGAGCACGCTGTGCGGGTGGGCGGCGTGGACGATGCGAAAGGCGTCGAGGAGCTCGGCGATCCCTTTGCGCGGTGTGAAGCGGCCGGCGGTGAGCACGATTTGTTGCTCGGGTGTGATCTGGTGCTTGGCGCGGACTTCGGCGCGCAGAGCTGCGCCTGTTGCACGGAAGCGCGAAGGAAATTGGGCCAGGTCGATGCCGGGATGGATGACGTGGACTTTTTCTTCCGGCAGAAACGGGTAGCGGACCAGCAGGTCGCCTTGCAGGAAGCGGCTGTTGACGACCAGCGCGTCGAGGTGATGGAATGCTTTGCGGAGGATCAGTTTGGGCAGCTCTTGAATCAGGACGTTGGAATGCAAGTTGAGCACGAGCGGGACTCGGGGGAAGGTTTTTTTGATTTTCGGGAGAAACGGGATGCGGTTCTCGATGTGGATGATGCTTGGCTCTGCGGGGTGTTTTTTCACATCGCGCAGCACATGGCGCAGGTAGGACAAGGGGTCTGATGCAGAGACGGCGTCCGTTTTGCCGTAGAGCAGGATGGGTTCGGTGCGGGAGAGTTCGCGTGCGAGATGCCAGAGATAGATCTCCACAGAGGTGCAGGGAGCCGGAGGAAAAGGGAACGTGCCAGGGGCGATGCAGCAGATGGTCATCGGGCAGAACCTCCCTCGTATACATGGATGTTGCAGTATACGAGGGAGATGCCCGTGTTGCGATTGATGCGCTGATTAGGAACCGGTGCTCTGATATTTGGTGATGCTGAAGTTCCACATGCGCACGGCCAGCAGGATCAGGATCACGGCGACGACCGGCGCGAACCAGGTCAGGAAGCCAAACGGCACCTGGTCTTGTTTGCCGAGGAACAGCAGGGACGGGTAGTAGTTCATAAAAGCGAACGGCAGGATGATCGTGACGATCCCGCGCAATACGTTGTTGAACATGTCGAGCGGATATTGCTGCACAACGCCCCACGAGAAGAGCGAGGCGGCGTTGACGATCGCCCGCGAGCGGGTGGTGAAGAAGGAGGTGCAGGCGAGAATCAGCGTCATCGTCGCTTCGACGATCGCCGAAGACAACGCGATCAGGCCGAACCAGAGGAACATCCACCAGCTCCAGTCGAGATTCAAGTTCTGGTAGCTCAGTGTCAGCATCGTCAAGGCGAGCAGCACGTCGCCGACGCCGAGGTAATGCACTTCGCGGCCGAGGAACTGAACCAGCGGGTTGGCAGGACGGGTCAGCAGCTGGTCGAACGTGCCTTCGACGATAAACTGCTCCAGCATGTTGATGTGCCGGAAGAAGATCGCGCGAATGCCGTGGCCGAGCAGCCAGAGGTTGTACAAAAAGACGATCTCCCAGAACAGCCAGCCGTGCAGATTCTCAAAGCGGCTGAGCAGCACCCACGAGGTGGCCAGCGTCCCGGCGTTCAAGATAAACACGCCGGCGATGCCCATCAGGAAGTCGGCCCGGTATTCGAGGCGGGCGAGGACGGCGGCACGAAGCAGCGCCATGTAAACGGTCATATTTTCGCGCATGTTCTCACCCTCCCTGTACGACCAGATGGCGGTGGATGCGCGTCCAGATGAAGCGGGCGAGCAGGAACAAGCCGAAAATCCACGCCGTTTGGATCACAAGATTTTGCCAGATCTCCGCCCCGGTGAACACGCCGGTGAAAATGCCAAGCGGGGTGTAGAAGACCGATTGGAATGGCAGCGCATACAAGAGCGGCTGCAAGACATCCGGGTACATCCACAGCGGAATGATCTGCCCAGAAGCAAAGCGCACCAGCGCGAAATAGGTAAACATGAAGCCGAGCAGATCGAGCGTTTTAAAGGAGATCAGGCCAAAGAGAAAGTTGCAGAAAAAGAGAATCACCCACGCCTGCAGCAAGGCGAGCGCAAACGCCAGCGCCTGCACCGGACTGGGCAGCATCAGGTCGAACAGAAAATAAGCGGCGACCAGCGGCGGGAGCAGGAAGAAGCAGACGCGGGTCACCATCAGGCCGAAGTTGCGCGCCATCATGTGCAGCATGAAATCGACCGGCTTCATCAGGTCGGACGTGATCATGCCCATCCGCACCTGGGTCTGGATGTACGTGTGTACGCCTTCGTCGATCGACAGCACGGAGCCGATCAGCATCCCGAGCACCGCATAGGTGATCATCTGGTTGAGCGTCATCACGCCAAACGAACCGGGCGTCTGCTCAAACAGCACGCGCCACAAGGTGGCGACGACATACAACTGCAGAAACAGGCCAAGCATCTCCATCCAGAAGTTCAGGCGATAGGCCGACTGCTGGAAGAAAAGCTGCCGGCTAAACGTCCAAAACAGCGACATGCGGCTCCTCCTTCTTCCGCCCGTTCATCCCGGTCTCGTAGATCTCGCGGACGATCGATTCGATCTCCGGCTCTTCGACGGTCAGGTCGCGGATGGTGTGTACCTGCGCGACTTTCATCATCACGTCGGACGCGCTCAGCACATCGCGGTTGTAGGACAGCCAGACGCGTGCTCCTTCTTCGCGCAGCACGCGGGTGCCGGGGATGTTCAGCGAGTACGGCGCATCGTCGAGCTCGACGATCAAGGTGCGCTCGGAGCCAAACTGGGATTTCAGATGGTCGATCGAGCCGTCGTAGAGGATCTTGCCGTCGTCGATGATCGCCATGCGCTTGCACAGCTTCTCGATGTCGGTCATGTCGTGTGTGGTGAGCAGCACGGTCACGCCGCGGTCGCGGTTGATCTCGCGGATAAAAGTGCGCAGGCGCTCTTTGGCGAGCACGTCGACGCCGATAGTCGGCTCGTCCAAAAAGAGAATCTGCGGGTTGTGCAGCATCGCCGCTGCCAGGTCAGCACGCATGCGCTGGCCGAGCGAGAGTTGGCGCACCGGAGTGTTTTCAAACTCGTTTAGTTCGAGCAGTTCGCGGAAGGTGTTCAGGTTTTTCGTGTACAAGCTGTCCGGAATTTTGTAGATCGTCTTGAGGACTTTGTAGCTTTCGATGACGGGGATGTCCCACCAGAGCTGCGTTTTTTGTCCAAAGACGACGCCGATGTTCTGCGCGTGTTCACTGCGCTGTTTCCACGGGATGAGACCTGCGATCGAAATATCGCCGGACGTCGGGACGAGGATCCCGGTCATCATTTTGATCGACGTGGATTTGCCCGCGCCGTTCGGGCCGATGTAGCCGAGCATTTCGCCTTCCTGGACTTCGAAGGTGATGTCGTCGACGGCGGTATGTGTCAGGTAGTTGGTATTCCACAGGTTGCGGACTCCGGAAAGGAAGCCGGTTTTGGGAATCAAGCGTTTAAATTCTTTTCGCAAATTGCGAACTTCGATCAATGCCACAGTTCATTCGCCTCCATTCCAACATGATAGCACAGTCTGGCTTGCCGCGTATGTGAGAAAGCTCGCGAAAAAGACCCGATCTTCTTGTGGGGAGAAGAGCGGGCCTTTTCGGTTAGAGCGCAGGAGGTGTCTGGATTGCGGTGGGAAGCAATCCGTCTGTCCCGAGCCCTTCAATCAGTGTCTGGGCGAGATGGGCGAGCGGGGGCAAGAGCTCCGAGGAGGAAATCGCCGTTTTGAGTCCTGCTGTCTGCGGCAGGTCGGCAAATGCCTGCAGCATCAGCGCGACAAAGGCCAGTTCGAACAGCACGAGGATGCCGCCGAGCAGCACGCCGCCAATCCGGTTGAGCGGGGCAGGCACGAAGTCCTGCGCCTTTTTCACCAGGAGTTTCAAGAGCAGACTGAACACTGTGAACAGCACGCCAAGCACGAGGATCAGGCCGAGCACCATGCTCATCCATTCGGTGTACGGGAGGGCGATCGCGTCCAGCAGTGGGTGGCTGGCGGCGTATTCGACCATCTGATCCCGATAGGCGGCCGGGACGCCTGCCGCTTCTAAAATCGGGCGCAGCTGCTCCGGCGGCACTTGGGTGTTGTGCAGCGATTCGGGAATCTGGCCGCCGATCATCGTCCGGACGAATTGTCCGACGCCAAGCCACGCACCCGCGAGTTGCCCGACCGGGGCAGCGAACCGGGCCGCGAGGAAGAGGGCGGCGAGATAGGCGATGATGCGGGAGGTCCCGCTTACCAGTCCGCGTGCAAAGCCAGCCCACAGGCCAAGCAGCAGCAGGACCAAAAACAACAGGTCGATCAGCGACATGGACGATTTCTCTCCTTGATCAGGTGTAAGGTTGTGGCAACTGTGTGGGTTGCTATAGAGTACGTGACGTCCGGAATTTTTTCGTCGGGCGGTTTGGCGATTTTTAGGAAGTTCGCAGCGTTTCGGCCAAGCCGGCGCCGGGGGTGACGTACAACGTCTTCTGGTTGTCGTACAGCACGAAGCCCGGCTTGGCGCCGTTTGGCTTCCAAACGTGTTTGATCAAGGTGTAGTCGACCGGCACTTGGCTTGATTCACGGCCTTTGCTGAAATAGGCGGCCAACTGCGCCGCTTCGAGCAGCGTGCTCTCCGGGACTTCTTTGGCGCGGATGACGACGTGGCTGCCCGGGATGTCCTTGGTGTGCAGCCAGGTGTCGGTGTTGTGGGCGAACTTCATCGTCAGGTATTCGTTTTGCTTGTTGTTTTTGCCGACGAACAGCTCGATGCCGTCGGAGGACAGATAGCGCTCCGGCTTGATCGGGGCTTCTTTTTTCTTGGGCGGCTTCTTGCCTTTGGGCAGCGGCTTTTGCTTGATTTTCAAGTAGCCTTCCGCTTGCAGCTCTTCGCGGATCTCTTCGATATCGCTCCAGGTGGCGGTGGAAAGCTGCTGCAGGACGTTTTCCAAATAGATCACTTCCGCCTGCGCTTCTGCGATCTGCTGGTGGAGGATCGGAATTGATTTCTTGACTTTGTTGTATTTCTTAAAGCAGCTCTGGGCGTTTTCGTTCGCCGAGAGGGCCGGGTCGAGCGGGATGATCAGATCGCCGAGGTTCTCATCGTAGAAGTTCTGGACGGTGACATTTTCCATGCCGCGCTCGATCTGGTAAAGGTTGGCGGTGATCAGCTCGCCGTAGATGCGGTATTGCTCCGCTTCGGACGCTTCGGCGATCATCGTCTCGAATTTGGCGATTTTGTTGGTGTTCTTCTGCAGTTCGTTGGTGAGCAGGCGCTCCAGATCCTGTGAGCGCTGGCGCAGAGCGTCCCGCCATGCTTTTTCGGAATAAAAGCGTTCGATGGCAGCGCTGATCGTGGCAAACGTCGTCGGCTCGCCTTCGACATGGGTGAGGGCGACACAGGAGAAGGCCTTGGGGCGGTCTTCGTGGTAGATGATCGTCGGCTGGTAGCGGTGTGCGCGGCAGTCGTCGATGATGCCGGCAAATGCTTGCCACTCTTCATCGAGTGTGGGGGTATCGGTGCCGAGGCGGTGTTTGATCTCTTTGGCCAGAAGCGGCGAGATCCCGGTGAAGCTGCCAACTAAAAATTTGTCAAAGGCGAGGTCGGCCTGCTCGTCGCGCAGGGCTTGGAAGCGGCCGAGCGAGACGTCAAACGGGTTCTCTTTGCCTTGCTCAGGCGGCTCGACGTATGTACGGCCGGGCAGCACTTCGCGGTGACGGGAGGTGCCGTAGTTGACGTGGACGAGGGAGTCGAGGATGCGGTTCTCCGCCGGGTCGAGCAGGATGACGTTGGAGTGCCGCCCCATGATCTCCACGACGAGAATGCGTTCGGTCAGGTCGCCGAGCTCATCGCGGTTCTCGATGGCGATGTGCAAAATGCGCTCATTGCCTTGCTGTTCGATGCGGGTGATGCGGCCGCCTTCGCAGTGTTTGCGCAGGAGCATGCAGAACATCGGCGGTTCGGAAGGGTTGTGGCCTTTGTAGTCCTGCACGAGATGCGCGCGCGGGAAAGAGGCGTTCGCGGTCAGGAGCAGCTTGTAGTTCTGGCCGCCGCGGCGGATGTGCAGCAGCAGATCGCGGTCGAGCGGCTGGTAAATTTTATCGACACGGCCGGTCAAAAGCAGTTCGGACAATTCGTGTGCAACAGCTTGTAAGACGATGCCGTCAAATGCCATGTTAGATCACCTCTATATAAGAAAAGGCACTTCCGCCAAGGGGAACGTGCCAGTGTTTACGCCATTATACTTGGGATTTGGCGGCATGGCAATGGGTGCTATACTGAAAGAACCAGTGTTGGAAGAGAAAGGGGCAGCGGGATGATTTTAGGAAGCGCGACAGTTGAGGGAACGAAAGAATGGGCAGAGCGTTATCGGGAACTGAAGTACCAGGAGCTGGGGGAGACGGGGCTGTTGGTCAGTCAGGCCGGATTTGGCTGTTACCGGGTCGATGTCAGTGTGGAAGAACATCGGCAGGCCTTGCGGGCAGCGCTGCGGGCCGGGGTGAATGTGATCGACACCAGCGCCAACTATTCGGACGGGAGTTCGGAGGAACTGGTCGGCGCGGTGCTGGAAGAGATAATCGCGGAAGGCGAGTTGCAGCGCGGGCAGGTCGTGGTCGTGTCGAAAGCCGGGTATCTGCAGGGGCAGAACTACCGGCTGAGCCAGGAGCGCAAGGCGGAAGGCCGTTCGTTTCCGGATCTGGTGCTGTACGGACCGGGGCTGGAGCACTGCATCCATCCGGAATTTTTGGAAGATCAGCTGACGCGGAGTTTGGCGCGGCTGCGGATGGAACGGCTCGACGTGTATCTGCTGCACAACCCGGAGTATTTTTTGATGGCTGCGAAAAAAGATGGGGCGCCGCCGGAAGCTGCCCGGCAGGAGTATGAGCGGCGGCTGGAGCTGGCGTTCCGGCATTTGGAACGGGAAGTGGAGCAGGGTCGGATCGGGTGTTACGGGATCTCGTCAAACACGTTTCCGGCGAGTAGGGACGATGTGACGTTTACTTCGCTGGAAGCGGTGCTTTCGATTGCGGAAAAAGTGTCCCCGGCGCATCATTTTCGGGTGATCCAACTGCCGCTGAACCTCATCGAGACGGGCGGGATGACAGAAGCGAATCAGTCCGAAGGGAAAAGTGTGCTGGAGCTGGCGGATGAGCGAAAGATCGGAGTGTTGATCAATCGGCCGCTGAATGCGATCGTCGGCGGACGTTTGGTACGGCTGGCCGATGGGGAAGCGGAACCTGTGGACGTTTCGAAAGTGGAAACGAGACTGGACCGGCTGGTGGGAATGGAGCGTGTTTTAAAAGGGACTCTTTTGGCAGATGTGCTGGAAGAGCCGAAAGAGCGGGAGGAGACGGCAGACAAGCTCTCGGCCGGAAGTCTGTTGCAGGAGCACTGGCAGAGCTTTTCGTCGGCGGAGCATTGGCGGGAGGTGCAAGGGCAGTTTTTGGTGCCGACGGTGCAGGCCGGGATCAAAAGGCTGCTCGGCAGCGAGCAGTTGACGGCGGCGCTGACCGAGTGGGTGGAGGCGTATGTGGAGGAGGTCAACCGCGTGCTGCCGGAAGTGACGGCTTATTATCAGTGGAAGGACGCACAAGAGGTTGCCGGGATCAAGCAGCGTGCGGCAGCGGCTGCAGACGACTGGGCCGGGGCGGGCAGTTTGAGCCGCCTCGCACTGCGGGCGCTCCGCTCGACCCAAGGGATAACGACCGTCCTTGTCGGGATGCGCAAAACGGCGTATGTCGAGGATGTGATGGCGGAGTTGCAGGAAAAGGTGGAGGTAAAAGTACGCAAAGCGGCGTGGGAGAAGCTCTAAGAATATCAAAAAGGCTGTGACGCCAGGCGTCGACAGCCTTTTTATTGTGGTGATCGATCGATGTGACTGGAAATGAGAAGAGTGTTGCGGGGTGTCAGCGGCGTTTCTGGCGATTCATCGCGCGCAGCACTTGATTGAAGTTGGTCTCCTGATCTTCTTCGGATTGGCGAATCGTATCGTAGACCTGATTGAAGCGTACTTCCAGATGCTGTTCGTTCTGCTCAAACCGTTCTTTCATAAAAGACATGATCTTTTCCTCGCCAACCTCAAGGTGATCGAGACGCAGCTTCATTTCTTCGAAGCCATCTTCTAAGCGTTCGAGACGCTGGTCCTGCTGGTCGAAACGGTCTTGGACCTTTTGAAAGCCCGCGCGCATTTCCTGCTGCAAGCCCTCCCATTTTTCGTCCATTTCAAAGAACCGCCGGTCAAACGCTTCAAACCGCCGGTCAAACGCATCAAGCCGTTTGTCAATGCCTCGAAAACGCTCGTCGATCTGCCCGATCAGCTGGGTCTGCATCTGGGCGAAGAGGTAGAGAAGCCTTTCTTCCGTGATCATGCGGCATCGCTCCTTTCTATTAAAAATTCGCCTCGGATTCAGTATATACGAGACCTCCTGTGTAAAGGTAGCCCCGGGACTTTTTTTAATCGTTTTGAAGGCCGTTCAATGCCGGAGGGGACTTGTCATGCTTGGTCTACCTGCTCTGGGTCAAGCATAGACATGTTCTCAGGACAACGATGTGGAAAAAGGGGTGGCACCTGGTGCAGAAGAATCATTGGCATACGATGGACGTACATGACGTACTCCAGATGCTCTCCGTACCGCCGGACGGCCTGACGAACGCAGAGGCCGAAAAACGGCGTGAACAATTCGGGGAGAACAGACTGAACGAAGCAGAACAAAAATCATGGCTGACCTTGTTCCTGAACCAGTTCCGTGATTTTATGGTGTTGGTGCTGCTCGCTGCAACTTTGGTTTCCGGTCTGCTTGGCGAACACGCAGACGCGATCACCATTATTGCGATCATCATCGTCAACGGGGTTCTGGGCTTCTACCAGGAACTCCGTGCGGAAAAATCGCTCGCTTCGCTGAAGCAGCTGACCGCACCGACCGCCCACGCGCTGCGCGACGGGCAAAAGATCAGCATTGCGGCGTCCGACCTCGTGCCGGGCGATGTCATCTTCCTCGAGAGCGGCGACCGCGTTCCGGCCGACGTCCGCATCCTCGAATGCGCCGGCCTCGAAGCGGAAGAATCCGCCCTGACCGGCGAATCGCTCCCGGTGCAAAAGATGATCGCTGCGATCGGCGACAGCAACGCCACGCTTGGCGACCGCAAAAACATGGCCTACATGGGCACGATGATCACCCGCGGCAAAGCGAAGGCGATCGTCACCTCCACCGGCATGCAGACCGAGATGGGCCTGATCGCCGACCTGATCCAAACGGCCGAAGAGACGGAGACCCCGCTTCAGCGCCGCCTCGACCAGCTCGGCAAAATTCTTGTCTACGTAGCGCTGGGCATCACCGCCGTCGTCGTGCTCGCCGGCATCCTGCACGGCAATGACATCTACACGATGTTCCTCGCCGGCGTTTCGCTTGCCGTCGCCGCGATTCCGGAAGGTCTGCCCGCGATCGTCACCGTTGCGCTGGCTCTTGGCGTCCAGCGCATGATCAAGCGCAAAGCGATCGTCCGCAAGCTTCCGTCGGTGGAAACGCTTGGCGCGGCCACCGTCATCTGCTCCGACAAGACGGGAACTTTGACGCAAAACAAAATGACCGTCCAGCGCGTCTGGATCGGCGGTCAATTCTATGAAGTAACCGGCACCGGCTATGATCCGTCAGGCGAGTTCCGCTTCTCGGACAAAAAAATCGACCCGATCCGCCGCCCGGACCTGATGCGCCTCTTGGAAATCTCCGTGCTCTGCAACAATGCCGTGCTGTTCCAAGACAAGCAGAAAAAGCACATCGAGTGGGCGGTGCAAGGCGATCCGACCGAAGGCGCCTTGATGGTGCTCGCTGCCAAAGGCGGACTGCATGGTCCGGACATGGAAGCGCAGCAGCCGCGCCTCGATGAAATTCCGTTCGACTCGACCCGCAAGATGATGTCCGTCCTGACCCGCGACCAAAAAGGCAACCTGTTCATGCTGACCAAAGGCGGCCCGGACGTGCTGCTCGAACGCTGCGGCTACATGCTGATCGACGGCAAAGTCACGCCGCTGACCGGGTCGCTGCGCAAAGGCATCATGCAGGCCAACTACGCGATGGGCGCAGAAGCGCTGCGCTGCCTGGCCGTCGCTTACCGCCCGCTGCGCAATGAAGGACAGTTCAAAGAGCAGGACTCGGAGCGCGATCTGGTCTTTGTTGGTCTGACCGGCATGATCGACCCGCCGCGCGCCGAAGTGTACGACGCGATCTCCCGCACGAAAAAAGCGGGCATCAAAACGATCATGATCACCGGCGACCATCAGGTGACCGCCGAAGCGATCGCCCGCCAGCTCGGCATCCTGCCGTCGGGCGGTTTGACAGTCAACGGACACGATCTCTATAATATGTCTGATGAAGAACTGCAAGCGCGCGTCGATGACATTTTTGTCTACGCCCGCGTTTCACCGGAACACAAGCTCCGCATCGTCAAAGCCCTGCAAGCGCGCGGCCACGTGGTCGCGATGACCGGGGACGGCGTCAACGACGCGCCGGCGATCAAAGCGGCCGACATCGGCATCTCGATGGGCCAGGGCGGTACCGACGTGGCGAAAGACGCGTCTTCGCTGATCCTGTCCGACGACAACTTTGCCACCATCGTCGCGGCGATCGAAGAAGGGCGCGGCATCTATGACAACATCCGCAAGTTCGTCCGTTACCTGCTCGCCTCCAACGTCGGCGAGATCGTGACGATGTTCCTCGCGATGATGATGGGCATGCCGCTGCCGCTCGTGCCGATCCAGATCCTCTGGGTCAACCTCGTCACCGACGGTCTGCCGGCGATTGCGCTTGGCGTCGACCAGGCGGAGAAAGACATCATGCACAAACCGCCGCGCAACGTGCGCGAATCGATTTTCGCCCGCGGCCTGGGCTTTAAGATTCTCTCCCGCGGGATTCTGATCGGGGTGGCGACGCTCGCCGTGTTCTGGTTCACCTTGCAGATGGAACCGGATAACCTGATCAAAGCGCAGTCGATGGCGTTTACGACGCTCGTCATGGCGCAGCTGATCCACGTGTTTGACTGCCGCAGCGTCGAAGGCGGCATCTTCTCACGCAACATCTTTGAAAACAAATGGCTGATCGCATCGGTCATCTCCTCGGTCGTGCTCCTGCTCGGCGTCATGTACATCGAAGCGTTCCAGCCGGTGTTCCGCACCGTTCCGCTGGGCCTCGTCGACTGGGTGATCGTGCTGGTGGCGGCTGCCATCCCGACGTTTGCCCTCGCGGCGCGCCGGGTGACCCGCAAGAGCACCGCACGCCTTGGCTTCTCCGGTGCAAGGAGGAAATAGAGACAAATGAAGTTCACCAAAATGCATGGTCTCGGCAACGACTTTGTCGTCGTTGCCGAGTTTTCTTCCGTTCCGGAAGAAATATCACTGCTCGCTCAAAAGGTCTGTGACCGCCATTTCGGCATCGGCGCCGACGGGCTGGTCCTCGTGATGCCGAATGCGGGCGAGGCCGATTTTACAATGCGGATCTTCAACGCCGACGGCACCGAAGCCGAACAATGCGGCAATGCGGTGCGCTGTGTGGCCAAATACGTATTTGACAAAGGCCTGACCGACAAAACGGAAGTGCTGCTCGAAACGCGCATCGGCGTGCAAAAGCTGCAATTGTTTGTGGAAGCTGGCCAAGTATCGCAAGTCACCGTCGACATGGGCGAACCGACGCTTTCCGGGACGAAGATCCCGACGACGGTCGACAAGGAGCAGGTCGTCAACCATCCGGTGGCGGTCCCGGGCGGCGAGTTTCCGTTTACCGCCGTGTCGATGGGCAACCCGCACGCTGTGATCTTTGTGGAAGATCTGCAGGGGATCGAGCTGCACCAGACCGGCCCGCAGATCGAAACGCATCCTTTGTTCCCGCGCAAGACGAACGTGGAATTTGTGCAGGTGCATAAGCCAGATGACGTGACGATGCACGTCTGGGAGCGCGGCTGCGGCGAAACGCTCGCCTGCGGATCGGGCGCCTGCGCGGTGGTCGTGGCCGGCGTTTTGACCGGCAACACGGCTCGCAAGACGACCGTTCATCTGAAAGGCGGCGACCTGCACATCGAGTGGCGGGAAGCGGACAACCGCGTTTACATGACCGGTCCGTCGGTCATCGTTTTTGAAGGCAGCTATTGATATGCTAAGGATCACTTTTGCCGAGGTCACTTTTTTCGCGGCGGGTGATCCTTTTTACTTGCATCTTGGCAAGAAATTGCGTAATATGAGCAGGAAACGCCAGAAAAACCGCGAAATCCTGTTTCTTGTTACATATTTCCGTAGTATGATAGAGGCGAAAGAAGGGAATCTCGATGCTCAAAAGCATGACGGGATATGGCCGAGCCGAAGGCTCAGACCACGGATACCGCATCCTCGTCGAGATCAAAGCGGTCAACCACCGCTATGCGGAAGTGATGGTGCGCATGCCGCGCGACTATCTGATGTTCGAAGATGGGATCAAAAAGGCCATCTTGGAGCGCGTCTCGCGAGGCAGGCTGGATTGTTACATAACCATTGAAAAGACTGAGCAGCAAGGGCGCACAGTCACCCTTGATGAAGAGCTGGCCGTCAAGATCAAGACGGCTGCCGATGCGCTCGCCCAGCGCCTCGGGATGCCGGAGCGGCTGGGAATTGCCGATCTGCTCCGGCAGCCGGACGTCATGGCGGTCACCCAGGAAGAGACCGATCCGGAGCAGTTGGGCAGCCTGTTGCTGCAGCTGGCAGCTCAGGCGACCGACGACCTGATCCAGATGCGGCAAACGGAAGGCGCCAGGCTCGCTGACGATGTCAAAGAGCGCATCAACAAGCTGCGCGGGGTCACCGAACGGGTGTCTGCGCGTTCGCCGCTTGTGGTCGCTGAATACCGCGAGCGCTTGGAGAAGCGTCTGCGGGACGCGCTCGAAGGGCAGACCTTCGTCGTCGATGAAGCGCGGCTGTTGACCGAGGTGGCGGTGTTGGCCGACCGGGCGAGCATCGTCGAAGAGCTGGTGCGGCTGAACAGCCACTGCGCGCAGTTTGACGAGATGCTCATCGCCTTGGAGCCGATCGGACGCAAGCTCGATTTTTTGGTGCAGGAAATGAACCGGGAAGTCAACACGATCGGTTCCAAAGCAAACGATCTGCAGATCGCCCAGCATGTGGTGGAGATGAAAACCCTGCTGGAACAGGTCCGCGAACAGATTCAAAACGTAGAATAACCGCCTTTCTCTGGTATCAGAAGCTGCCGTCATGGCAACAATGCAGGCAGAGAGGCTGCGAATTTAGGAGGAATGGGTCGTGAGCATTAAACTGATCAATATCGGGTTTGGGAATATCGTTTCCGCCAATCGCATCGTGTCGATCGTCTCTCCGGAGTCTGCGCCGATCAAGCGTATCATTCAAGAGGCGCGCGACCGCGGCATGCTGATCGACGCGACATATGGACGCAGAACCCGTGCCGTCATCATCACCGACAGCGATCATATCATTTTGTCGGCTGTTCAGCCGGAAACCGTGGCACACCGTCTGGTAGCGAAAGATAACAGCCAAGACGACGAAGAGTAAAACCACTACGTCCGGAGGGGTAGAAGGATGATTCAAAAAGGGTTGCTAATCGTTTTGTCAGGTCCGTCCGGAGCAGGGAAAGGGACGGTCTGCAAGGCGCTGCTTCCAAGCATGAACACGACGCATTATTCCGTATCGTGCACCACGCGCCAGCCGCGCGAAGGCGAGATGGAAGGCATCAACTACTTTTTCAAAAGCGTCGACCAGTTCCAGGAGATGGTCAAACACGATGAGCTTCTGGAATGGGCCGAAGTATATGGCAATTATTACGGCACCCCGCGCAAATACGTGGAAGACACGCTGAACGCCGGCGAAAACGTGCTGCTTGAAATCGACATCCAAGGCGCGCTGCAAGTGAAGCAGAAGTTCCCGAACGGCGTGTTTATCTTCCTGATTCCGCCGAGTCTCGATGAGTTGAAGAGCCGCATCATCGGACGCGGTTCAGAGACGGAAGAATCGTTTAACCGCCGCTTCGGCGCCGCGACCGACGAGATGAAATACATCTCCGAATACGATTATGTCGTCGTCAACGACGAAGTGGACAACGCCTGCACCAAGGTTCGCAGCATCATCACCGCGGAGCTGTGCAGCGTCTCCCGCAACTTGGAATACTATAACCGTTTGATTCAAGAGGGGGGCAAATAACATGATTTATCCTTCCATCGACAAATTGATGCATCTGGCTGACAGCAAATACTCGCTGGTCGTGGCCGCATCCAAGCGCGCCCGCCGCATCCAGGACGGCGCCGACAAACTGGTGCAAGTTCCGACCAACAAAAACGTCACCGTTGCACTGAACGAAATTTCCGATGAAAAAGTGCGTTTTGTGCGCACGAAAGACGGCATTAAGTAAAACGACGAGAAACAACCTCCTGCAGGTTGTTTCTTTTTGTAAAAATAGAGACTGACAAGGAGAGGAGACGGTCACCATGCTGAAAGGCAAAACGATCGTGCTTGGCGTGGCGGGCGGCATTGCCGCTTTCAAAGCGGCATCTCTGGCCAGCCTGCTTAGCAAAGCAGGTGCGAACGTGCATGTCATCATGACCGAATCTGCGCAAAAGTTCATCACCCCGCTCACCTTCCAGAGCCTGACCAAAAAACCGGTGCACCTCGACACGTTCACCGAGCCCGACCCGTCCGAGCTTGCTCACATCGCCCTCGCTGACAAGGCCGACCTGATCGTCGTCGCACCGACCACCGCCAACGTGATCGGCAAAGTGGCGCACGGCCTCGCCGACGACATGCTGACCACAACGATCATGGCGACGAAAGCGCCCGTCTTATTTGCGCTGGCGATGAACGTCAACATGTACGAAAATCCGATCGTGCAGGACAACGTGGAGTATCTGCGGGAAAAAGGGTATCGGTTTGCCGAACCAAACGAAGGGTACCTCGCCTGCGGGTGGACAGGCAAAGGCCGTCTGATGGAGCCGGAGGAGATCGGCGCGTGGATCGAGGCTTTTTTTGCTGAGCAGGAACAACCGCAAGATTTGACCGGCCTGCGCCTCCTGATCACCGCCGGACGCAACAACGAACCGATCGACCCGGTGCGCTTTGTCACCAACCGCTCGACCGGAAAAATGGGCTACGCGCTCGCCGAGGCAGCTGTCAAACGCGGTGCGCAAGTCACGCTGGTCACCGGACCGTCCGAACTGGCGCCGCCCGCCGGGGTCACGGCGATCAAGGTGCAGACCGGGCTGGAGATGCATGACGCCGTGATGGCGCATGTCGCAGCGCAGGATGTGATCATCGGCGCAGCAGCGGTCGCCGACTATCGCCCCAAGCTGCGCCATGAGCAGAAGCTGAAGAAAAAAGACGGCCCGCTCGTGATCGAATTTGAGCGCAACCCGGACATTTTGCTCGAAGTGGGCAAACAGAAACGCGCCGATCAAGTTCTGGTCGGCTTTGCGGCTGAGACGGAGCAGGTGCTGGAAAATGCCCGCGGCAAGCTGGAGCGCAAACACGCCGACCTGTTTGTCGCCAATGACGTGTCACAGACAGGCGCTGGATTTGGCACCGACACGAACATCGTCACGCTGGTCGACCGTGCGGGCGATACGCCGCTGCCGCTCTTGTCCAAGCGCGAAGTGGCAGACAAAATTCTCGACCGCGTGCTGGAGTTGCGAACGCGGGAAGCAGGCCCGGTCTCATGAGCTCCAAACGCTTTGCGGAAGTGATCGTCGAACTGCGCTCGGCGCAGGTTGACCGCCCCTTTCATTACGAAGTGCCCGAACACTGGCAGGAGCAGGTGCAGATCGGCACCCGCGTCCTCGTGCCGTTTGGCCCGCGTCGGCTGGAAGGCTATATCGTCGGTTTCTCGCTGGCGGCCGACGTCAGCAAAATCAAGCCGATCCTCGAAGTGCTCGACGATGAACCGCCGCTGACCCCCGATCTGGTCGACTTGGCGGGCTGGCTCTCCGAACGCTACCTCTGCACGAAAGCAGCAGCCGTCCAAGCGCTGCTGCCAAGCGGCATGCGGGCCAAAGCGAGCACCAAGCTCCGGCTGGCCGGCGATCCGCCGTTTGTGCTGCCCGCCTCCTTGGAAGCCGACCTGCTCCAGTCCCTGTACCAATCCCCGAACAAAACCAAAGAGCAACTGATCGCCGAACGTCCCGAGTGGCGTCCGATCCTTCGCGCCTGGGTGGCGGAAGGGATCTTGGAAGAATCCTACCGCGTCAAACAAGGCGCGCAGGTCAAGACGATCACCGCGCTTCAATGCTCGCTTGACAGCGCCGCCTTCCAAGCGGCGCTCGAAGAGTTAAGCCGCGCCAAAAAGCAAAAAGAAGTGCTCGCCTACCTGTTTGATCAAGGAGTTGCGGTGCCGATGAAAGACGTGCTCAGCGAACTGGGCGCTTCCTCCTCGACGGTGAAGCCCCTTTTGGAAAAAGGGTATCTGCAAAAAGTCGAGCAGGAAGTGCTTCGCGATCCGTACGGCATCGCCCACGAACAGCCGGAGCAGCCGCTGCCGCTCACCGAACTGCAGCGGTCGGCGTACGATCAGATCGCCGCAGCGGTGGATACGCAAAAGCCGGAGACCTTTTTGCTGCAAGGCGTGACCGGTTCCGGGAAAACGGAAGTTTATCTGCAGGCGATCGCTTCTTGCGTGGAGCAGGGGCGGCAGGCGATCATGCTCGTGCCGGAGATTGCGCTGACCCCGCAGATGGTCGAACGCTTCAAGAAACGCTTCGGCGACGATGTGGCGGTGATGCACTCCCGCTTGTCGGCCGGCGAAAAGTTTGACGAGTGGCGGCGCATCCGCCAAGGCGATGTGACGATCGTCGTCGGGGCGCGTTCGGCGATCTTTGCCCCGTTCCGCTCGATCGGCCTGATGATCATCGACGAAGAGCATGAAGTCTCCTACAAACAGGACGACCACCCGAAATACCTTGCCCGCGAAGTGGCGATGTACCGCGCCCGCCAGCATGGTGCGACGGTCGTGCTCGGCTCGGCAACCCCGGCGCTGGAGACGCGCTGGTGGGCGCACCAAGGGCAGATCCGCCGCATCGAGATGGGCGAGCGCGTCATGGGGCAGCGCCTGCCGAAAGTCAAAGTGATCGACATGCGCAACGAGCTGCACGAAGGCAACCGCTCGATGTTTTCCAAAGCATTAAAAAAAGGCATCGAGGAGCGTCTGGAAAAAGGGGAGCAGATCATCCTCTTTTTGAACCGCCGCGGGTTTGCCACGTTTGTGCTTTGCCGATCCTGCGGGTATGTGGCCCGCTGCCGGGAGTGTGAGATTCCGCTCACCTTCCACAAAGCACGCGGGCTGGAACAGCTGCGCTGCCACTATTGCGGATATGCGGAGCGGATGCCGGAGACCTGTCCGGACTGCAAAGGCGACCATGTGCGCCATTTCGGCACCGGCACCCAGCGGGTCGAAGAAGAGCTGCACCGCGTGTTCCCGCAGGCGGGCGTGATCCGCATGGATGTGGACACCACGTCCGGAAAAGGATCGCACGCCGAACTCTTGCAGCGCTTCCGCAACCAGGAAGCGCAGATCCTGCTCGGCACGCAGATGATCGCCAAAGGGCTGGATTTTCCGAACGTGACGCTGGTTGGCGTCATCTCGGCCGACACCTCGCTGTTCGTTCCCGATTTTCGGGCGGCCGAACGCACCTTCCAGCTCCTGACGCAGGTGGCGGGACGCGCCGGGCGGCATCTGCTGCCGGGCGAAGTGGTGGTGCAGTCTTACAATCCGCAGCATTACGCGGTGCAGTTTGCCAAGAAGCAGGAGTATGAAAACTTCTTCCAGCATGAGATCCGCGTCCGTTACGGCGTGCACAACCCGCCGTTTCGCGAGTTGACGGCGTTCACTTCGGTCAACACCGACGAAGATGCGGCGCTGCGGATCGCGCGGACGCTCGAAGACCGCCTGCGCACGCTGTTTCAGGGGCGGGACGACATCATCATCCTCGGCACCTCGCCGGCGCCGCTCTCCCGCCTGCAGGGGAAATACCGCTTCAATGTGGTGCTCAAATACATCCGCTTCAAACAGGTGGGCGATCCCATTCGCACCGTGTATCTGGAAGCGGCGCATGAAGCGCAAAAAGCGGGCGGCTATCTGTCCATCGACGTCAACGCGCAAATGATCCTCTAGGGGAAAATCTTCCCTTTCGAAACGCGGGTTGGTTTGGTAAGATGAAAGATGGTGCTTTTTCGTTTTCTTGGAAGCATTGGAAGCATTGGAAGCGTGGTAAGGAGGTAACCAACAGATGGCAATCAAAATCATCCGCAAGGAAGGAGACCCGGTGTTGCGCCAGGTCGCCAAGCCGGTCGCGGAAGTGACTTCACATATACAAAAACTGCTCACCGACCTCGCCGAAACGATGTACGACGCAGGCAACGGGATCGGGCTCGCCGCGACGCAGATCGGCATTTTGAAGCGCTGCATCGTCGTCGATGTCGGGGACGGGCTGATCGAGCTGGTCAACCCGGAAGTTCTCTCGGCAGAAGGCGAACAGGTCGGCCCGGAAGGCTGCCTGTCGATGCCGGGCAAATCGGGTGACGTATTGCGCGCCTACCGCGTTGTCGTCAAAGGGCTGAACCGCGAAGGGGAAGAAATCACCGTCACAGGCGAAGGCATGCTGGCCCGCTGCCTGCTGCATGAGATCGACCACCTTGACGGCATTTTATTTACCGACCGTCTGGTGCCTGCGGGCGCCGGCAACAAGACGGCCGGGAAGAAACGATAAAGGGCAGGTGACACAAATGCGAATTTTGTTCATGGGAACACCCGATTTTGCCGTGCCCTGTTTGGACGCGCTGATCGAAAACGGCTATGAGGTTGTCGCGGTTGTCACCCAGCCGGACCGTCCGAAAGGCCGCAAAGGCGAGTTGACGCCGCCGCCGGTGAAAGTGGCTGCACTGCGCCACAATCTGCCGGTGCTGCAGCCGGAGAAAGTCCGCGCCGAAGAAGCGCTGCAGGAGCTGGAAGCGTTTAACGCCGACCTGCTGGTCACCGCCGCGTACGGGCAGATTCTGCCCAAGCGCCTCTTGGACATGCCGCGCCTTGGCTGCATCAATGTGCACGCATCGCTGTTACCGCGCTGGCGGGGCGGAGCGCCGATTCACCGCTCGATCCTCGAAGGCGACGCCAATTCCGGTGTCACGATCATGCGCATGGTGCAGGCGCTCGACGCCGGGGACATGATCTCGCAAGTCGTCGTGCCGATCGCCGAAGCAGACACCGTGTCTTCCTTGCATGACAAGCTGGCGGCGGCAGGCTCCAAGCTGTTGATCGAAACCTTGCCGTCGATTGCGAACGGCACACATACCGAAACGCCGCAGGATGAGAGCCTGGTTACTTATTCGCCAAACCTGTCCCGCGATGATGAACGCATCGACTGGAGCCGCGACGCCCGCACCCTCTACAATCAGGTGCGCGGACTCAACGCCTGGCCGGTTGCATTTACAACCTTCTCTCATAAAGTGATGAAGATATGGCAAGCTAGGATTAATGAGGAAGAAAGCGCTCCGACTGCCGAGCCCGGCACCGTCGTCAAAACGACCGATGACAGCATCATCGTCCAGTGCGGCAAAGGCACTCTGGCGCTCCTTGAAATTCAGCCTGCGGGCAAGCGGCGCATGCTCGTCACCGAGTATTTGCGCGGCGTGAAGCCCGCCCCGGGCAGCAAGTTCGGAGATCGGGAGGAGTAAACGCATTGGCTCAGACAGCAAGAGACACCGCTTTGGACGTACTGCTTGCCATCGAGGAGAGAGGCGCCTACAGCAACTTGGCGCTGACCAACGCGTTGCGCAAAACGCGGCTCAGCTCCCGCGATGTGGGGCTGACCACGGAACTGGTGTACGGAACGGTCGGGCGGATGAACACGCTCGACTATTATTTGACCCCGTCACTCAAGACTCCGCTGCACAAGCTGGAGCCTTGGGTGCGCAACCTGCTGCGCATGACCGTCTACCAGCTGTTTTATCTGGAGCGGATTCCGCCGTTTGCAGCGATCAACGAAGCGGTGGAGATCGCCAAGCGCCGCGGCCGCAAAGCCAGCGGGTTTGTCAACGGCGTGCTGCGCGGCACCTTGCGAAACATTGACACGCTCAAACTCCCTTCCAAGGAGAAAAATTGGACGCGCCACACGGCGCTGCTGCACTCCCACCCGGAGTGGATGGTGCAGATCTGGGCGGAGGCGTTTGGGCGCGAGACGGCCGAACAACTTTGCGAAGCGAATAACGTTCGCCCGGCGCTGGCACTGCGCGTCAATTCGAGCCGCGCGACCCGCGACGAGCTGTTGGAAGAGCTGGCCGAACAAGGTATCGGCGCACATCCGTCGCTCGTTTCGCCGTATGGAATCATCCTGCATGAAGGGCTGGATGTGACCCAACTGCCCGCTTTCAGAGAAGGGCGCTGCACCGTGCAGGATGAAAGCTCGATGCTGGTCGCTCAAGCGCTCGATCCGCAAGCGGGAGAGCGCGTGCTCGACTGCTGCGCCGCGCCGGGCGGCAAGACCACGCACCTCGCCGAATTGATGGGCGACGAAGGGGAAGTGGTCGCAGTTGATGTGCACGAGCATAAGATCGAACTGATCGAAAATGTGGCCAACCGCCTCGGCTTGCAGTCGATCAAGACCCGGGCCGGCGATATTCGCCGCGTGGTTGGCGACGCAGGCACGTTTGACCGCATCTTGCTCGACGCGCCGTGCAGCGGACTTGGCGTGATCAAGCGCAAGCCCGACCTGAAGTGGCGCAAAGTCCCCGGCGACATCAGCGAGATCGCCGAACTGCAGCGCGACTTGCTGAACACGGTCGCTCCGGCGCTGCGCCCGGGCGGAGTGCTGGTGTACTCCACCTGCACCGTGATGCCGGAAGAGAATATCGACGTGGTGCGCGCCTTTTTGGCGGAGCATCCCGACTTTGAACCAGACCCGATCGCTCCGCATCTGATGGATGTGTTGCACGGGGCCATTCAAGATGACTGTGCGGTGCAACTGATGCCGCAGCAGTTTGACAGCGATGGATTCTTCATCGCACGCTTACGTCGAAAGCAGGTGAACTGACATGGAAACGATCCCCATGATCAACGAGAAACAGGCCCTTTCTGATGCCGGGCACAAAGTGCATCTGCTCAACCTCGAATTTGATGATTTGGAAAAATGGGTGCAGAGCATCGGGCAGCCGAAGTTTCGCGGCAAGCAGATCTTTCAGTGGCTGTACGTCGACCGCGTGACCGACTTTGACGCCATGTCCAACCTGCCGCAAAAGCTTCGCGAGCAGTTGAAGGAGACCGCGACGATCAACACGATGCGCGAAGTGACGCGCCAAGTGTCCACCGACGGCACGATCAAGTGGCTGTGGGAGCTGTATGACGGCTCGACGATCGAGACGGTGCTGATGCGCCATGACTACGGCAACTCGGTATGCGTCTCGTCCCAGGTCGGCTGCCGGATGGGCTGCACGTTCTGCGCGTCCACGCTCGGCGGACTGGTGCGCAACTTGACGGGCGGCGAAGTGGTGGAGCAATTGCTTAACGTTCAGCGCTTCCTCGACAGCGCGGCAGAAGAGCAGGAGCGCGTCTCCTCCGTCGTGCTGATGGGCTCGGGCGAGCCGATGGAGAACTACGACGAAGTGATGAAGTTTGTCGACATCATCAATGACCAGAACGGCCTGAAGATCGGTGCGCGCCACATCACGATCTCCACATCGGGACTGGTGCCGGCGATTCGCCGCCTGGCCGATGAAAAGCGCCAGATCACGATGGCGATCTCGCTGCATGCGACGCGTGACGAGATCCGTTCGGCGCTGATGCCGATCAACCGCCGCTGGGGCATCGACGAGCTGCTCGAATCGTGCCGCTATTACATTCGCCAGACCGGCCGCCGCATCTCGTTTGAATACGCGCTGGTCGGCGGGCAAAATGACGATTTGGCGCACGCGCGCGAACTGGCGGGGCTGTTGACCAATATCGACTGCCACGTCAATCTGATTCCGGTCAACTATGTGCCGGAGCGCAACTACACGCGGACCCCGAAAGATCAGATTCGGGCGTTCGTCAATGAATTGAACCGTCTGGGCGTCAATGCGACAGTCAGACGGGAAAAAGGACACGACATCGCAGCTGCCTGTGGACAGCTGCGTGCGGAGCAGGGGAGAATCTGAGGTGATGGAGATGCTTTATGCGGCGAGAACCCATATCGGGCTCGTCCGTCAGCTCAATGAAGACTGCTATGCGGTCGCAGCCGATCTGACGCCGTTTGGCGTCGCGGTTTTAGCGGACGGGATGGGCGGCCACCTTGCGGGTGAGGTGGCGAGTTCTCTGGCGATTGAAACGCTTTTAACACATATCAAAGAAGCGCCGCAAGACCTCGAATCACATGACGTATCCGATTTGCTGATCGACGCGATGCAGCACGCCAACCGCGCGGTCCATGAGCATGCGTCGACGTCGAAGGACTTCAGCGGCATGGGCACGACGCTGGTGGCGGCGCTGGTCAGCGGGCAGGAGGTCTTTCTCGGCCATATCGGGGACAGCCGCGCTTATCTCTGGCAGTCAGGCGAGCTGATCCAATTGACCGACGACCATACGCTGGTCTTTGAACTTTACAAAAACGGACAAATCACGGAGGAAGAGGCGAGCGTGCATCCGCAGCGCAACATCGTGCTGCGCGCGGTCGGCACCGACGAGTCGGTGCAGGCAGACCTCTACCACCGCACTTGGGCTGCAGGCGATATTCTGCTGCTTTGCTCCGACGGCCTGACCGATATGATCAGCCGGGACGCGATGGTGGAGATCATGGCGCGCGAATCGGCTTTGGAAACGAAGGTCGATGCTTTGATCGATGGAGCGCTGGCAGCAGGCGGGCACGACAACATCACCGTAGTGGCCGTACAAAATCTGTCGGGGCGAGGTGACGCACTTTGATCGGACGAAAGCTTGGCGATCGTTACGAAGTGATCGAACGAATCGGCGGCGGAGGCATGGCAGTCGTCTATCGGGCGCTGGATACTCTGCTCAACCGCTTTGTCTCGATCAAAGTTTTGCATGCGCAATTCTCCACCGATGAAGAATTTGTCCGCCGTTTCCGCCGGGAAGCGCAAGCGGCAGCCTCGCTGTCCCATCCCAACGTCGTCAACATCTATGACGTGGGGATGGAAGGGGACGAGTATTACATCGTCATGGAATTTGTCGACGGTCTGACGCTCAAAGAAGTGATCCAGGACCGTGCGCCGCTGCCGGTGCAGGAAGCGATCGACATCTCCAAACAAATTTGTTCCGCGTTGGGACACGCGCATGAAAATAACATCGTCCACCGCGACATCAAGCCGCACAACATCCTGATCGGCAAAGACGGCCGGGTGAAAGTGACCGACTTTGGCATCGCGCGGGCGATCACCTCGAACACGATCACGCAGGACGGCTCGGTGCTCGGCTCAGTGCATTACTTCTCGCCGGAGCAGGCTCGCGGCGGCATTACCGACGTCAAATCGGATATCTATTCACTTGGCGTGGTGATCTATGAGATGCTGACCGGCGAACTGCCTTTTTCCGGGGAGACGCCGATCTCGGTCGCGCTCAAACATTTGCAAGACCACTTTGTCGAGCCGCGCCAGATCAATCCGTCCCTGCCGCAATCGGTCGAGAACATCATCCTGAAATCGCTCGCCAAAGACCCGGGCGTGCGCTACCAAAGCGCCCGCGAGATGGCGCGCGATCTGGAAAAGGCGCTGCTCTACCCAAACGTGCCGAAGTTCACCGCACCGCTGTTTGACGAGCAAAGCACGATTCAGATGCCGGCCGTCGGCCTGCGCAACGCCAAAGCCCCGGCCGCTCAGACCCTGCCGTCGGCGGAAACGGCAAAAGCAACGGAAGAGAACGATTCTTCTCTGCCGGAAGAACAAGAACCTGGCAAGAAGAAAAAGAACTTCTGGCGACCGGTGATCTGGCTGTTGGCCGTCTTTCTGCTGCTTGGCGTCGGCGCGGTCACCGCGTACACGCTGGTCACCAACTACATGGGCGAAGAAGATGTGACGATGCCGGACGTCGTCGGCAAATCGTACGACGATGCGGTGAAAGAGCTGCTCAACGCCGGTCTTGACATCAACAACATCAACAAAGAAGAAGAGTACAGCGACAAGGAGCCGACCGGCACCGTCATCCGCCAGGACCAATATGGCGGCAAGACGATCAAAGCCAACCGCGAAGTGACTTTGACCGTTTCCCGAGGCCCTGAGCAGATGGAGATGCCAGTCGTCACCGAACTCAGCCGCGACAAGGCGCTGGAGAAGCTGAAACAAGAAGGCGTCAACACGGAAAACGTGTCGTTTGAAGAGCGCGAGGACAAGGATGCGGCGGCCGGCACCGTGCTGTCGCAGAATCCGGCTTCGGGCGTGACGATCGACAAGGAGACGCGCGTCGTGCTGACGGTCGCCAAAGCGATCGAAAAAGCGAGCGTGCCGCAGCTGAGCGGGCTGACCGTCCAAGATGCAACGTCAAGACTGAACGCGGTCGGCTTCAAAGTCGGCGAAGTGATCTCCCAGTACTCCGATGACCTCCCAGCGGGCAAAGTGATCGGCACCTCGCCGTCCTACACGCCGGGCACGGAGCTGGCCAAAGGCGAAACGATTTCGCTCGTCGTCTCCCAAGGCGCGAAAGAAGAACCGAAGAAAAAGACGTACGATGTGCAGGTCCCGGTGGAAGATGGCCAGAAGAAGCGCGTCAAGATCGTGAAAAATGATGCGCAGTCCAACGCGGTGGTCGTCGATGAAACGATCGAAACCACCAAGTCGTACCACGTGGAAGTGATCGTCAAGCCGGGCGAGATCGCTTCGATCAAAGTGTACATCGACGGCAAAGAAGAAAAGACGATTCCCATTCAGTACGAAGACTAAAAGACTATGACTTCCTGAGAGTACGGAGGCGACAGATGCCAGAAGGGCTCATTACCAAAGCAATCGCCGGATTTTATTATGTTCAAGACGGAGATGTCGTGCGCCAATGCCGGGCGCGCGGCGTTTTCAAGAAACAGGGCATCAACCCCTTGGTGGGCGACCGTGTGGTCTATACGGCCATCGGCGGGCAGGAAGGCGTCGTCGAAGAGCTCCTGCCCCGCAAAAACGAGCTGGTGCGCCCGCCGCTCGCCAACATCGATCAATGCGTGCTGACTTTCTCCGTCAAGGAGCCGGATTTCAATCCGAAGCTGCTCGACCGGATGCTGGTGCAGGTGGAGCGGGAAAGCCTGCCTGCCGTGATCGTGCTGACCAAAGTCGACCTGTTGGCCGACAAGGAACAGGCGGAGCGCTTTTTGCATCCGTACCGCGATATGGGCTATCAAGGGGCGTGGGTATCGACCAAGTCGGGAGCAGGCGTGGAGCAGGTGCGCGCCCTCTTGTCCGGCAAGCTGTCGGGACTCAGCGGCAACTCTGGCGTCGGCAAGTCGACGCTGCTCAACACCTTGTCGCCAGGGCTGAACCTGTCGATCGGGGAGATTTCACAAAAGCTCGGACGGGGGAAGCATACTACCCGGCATTCCGAGATCTTCCGCATCTTCGAAGACACTTTTGTCATCGACACGCCGGGCTTTGCCACGCTGGAATTCGCCGGCATGGAGCCGCCGATCTTGGCGCAGTGTTTCCGCGACATCTGGGATCTGTCTCATGACTGCAAATACCGCAGCTGTCTGCACGAAGGCGAAGACGGCTGTGCGGTGCGGGCAGGAGCGGAAGCGGGCAAGATGAGCCCGAACCGGTATGCGCATTACCTGGAGTTTCTGGGAGAGCTGAAGGAAGCGAAAGAACGGAGGTACTAGACGTGCTGGAGATTAAAGTGGCGCCGTCGATTCTCTCCGCCGACTTTTCGAAGCTCGGCGAAGACATTCGCTCGGTGGAAGAAATGGGAGCGGATCTGATTCATGTCGACGTGATGGACGGGCATTTTGTGCCGAACATCACGATCGGCCCGCTGGTCGTAGAAGCGATCAAGCCGCATACGAAACTGCCGCTCGATGTGCATTTGATGATTGAGAACCCCGATCTCTACATCCCGAATTTTGTAAAGGCGGGCGCGGATATCATCTCGGTGCATGTCGAAGCGACCCGGCACCTGCATCGTTCGCTGCAGTTGATCCGTTCGCTTGGCGCTAAGGCATCGGTCGCGCTCAACCCGCACACGCCGGTCTCGATGATCGATCATGTGCTGACGGAGCTGGACATGGTGCTCTTGATGACCGTCAATCCGGGTTTTGGCGGACAGAAATTCATTCCGAATGTTCTGACAAAAATCAGCGAAGTGCGCCGCAAGCTCGATGCGATGGATCTGCATCACGTCGAGATCGAAGTTGACGGCGGCGTGAACGCCGAAACGTCGCGTCTGGTGCGGGAAGCGGGGGCCAACGTCCTCGTGGCCGGCAACGCCGTCTACAACGCCCCGGACCGCGGGGCAGCGATTCGCCAGATCCGCGGTTAATGCCGCAAACACAAACAAAAATTACGCCCGTCCTCACGTCTAAAGCCTTTTGCACGGCATAGGATGTACTATCGGGAGGGCGGAAGAACGGTCACTCCCATGCGTGTAACGACATGCGGGGGTGGCCGTTTTTCGTTGCACAAAAAGAACTTATACGAATATATATAATACCGTACCGTCACAGCGTGGGCGAACGTCCATGGTGGGCGAGGAGAGGGTGGCACTACAGTGATCGGATACCGCAGGCGAAGTATGAAAATGGGGGCGAAACGAATAGCGGGTATCGCAGTGGCATCCGCAGGTCTCTATCTGACCGCACGCTACCTCCCGCCTGAGATGTGGGTATCCATGATTGGTCTCTTCATGATCTGGATCGGGTGGGTCCTTTTCAAGAATTGAATCTACTACAAGCAAGGAGGGGTCACTTTGCGCTTTTACACGATAAAGTTGCCTCGCTTCCTCGGCGGAATCGTCAAAGCGATGTTAAATGCGATTCAGAAAGAAAAATAAATAAAAAAGCACCCCGAGAGGTGCTTTTTTATTTTGCACAGAAAACGCATGAGTTAGATCGCGCGCTTTACTTTGCCAGCCTTCAGGCAGCGGGTGCAAACATTGATACGCTTTACAGATCCGTTTACGTTCGCACGAACTTTTTGAATGTTCGGGAGCCAACGGCGTTTGGTCAGGATATGGGAGTGAGAAACTTGGTTCCCGGTCTTCGGGTCTTTCCCACAGATTTCGCAACGTTTTGCCACGAGCGTGCACCTCCTTAACAACATAGTCCCGAGACACATCGCAGAAAATAAAAGCGATAGGTCGCAAATACTCAATCATCTTATCATACGGTTGTCCGACATTGCAAGCATAAAAAGCCTTGAAAAACTTCGTAGACTTCCATCGCTCCCCTCAGTTTACTTTCTATGTCATTGTGTAGTAAACTGTGGGTGCTACGTTCGAGAATTACAGGGGGTGTGTGTCATCATGCCAAAAGACATTCGTAACGAACTTGGAACGATTACCTTCGATGAGAACGTGATTGCCACTGTAGCAGGTTATTCTGCTCTGGACTGCTACGGTCTCGTCGGCATGGCGTCCCGCAAACAAGTCAAGGACAGCATCAGCGAACTGCTCGGTCGTGAAAACATGACCCGCGGTGTCGATGTGCGCATACAGGATGGCGATGTGGTCGTCGATATGTATATTATCGTAAGCTACGGCACAAGAATTTCGGAAGTCGCACATAATGTCATGGACAAAGTGAAATACACACTGGAACACAATCTGGGATTGAAAGTAGAAAAGGTCAATGTGATCGTCCAAGGCGTTCGCGTGACCGGGGAGAGGTAAAAGGAGGTTTCCATTTACATGATGCAGGTCTTAAACGGATCTTTGTTCGTGCAAATGGTCTTGCAAGGACATGCGGGCCTGGAACAAAACAAGGACCGGGTGAATGCCCTGAATGTATTCCCGGTGCCGGACGGCGATACGGGAACCAACATGAGCCTGTCGATGACATCCGGGGTTAATGAACTCAAACGATACATAAATGAACCGCTGTACCGCGTTGCGGAAGCGGTGTCGACCGGGCTTCTGATGGGGGCGCGCGGCAACTCGGGCGTCATTTTATCGCAGCTGTTCCGCGGCTTTGCGAAAGGCGTTGCGAAAAAGGATGAAGTTGATCCGAAGACATTCGCGGACGCGTTCCAAAACGGCGTGACCACCGCGTACTCCGCAGTCGTCAAGCCGGTGGAAGGCACGATCCTCACCGTATCCAAAGACGCGGCACAAGCGGCGCAGACGGCGGCGAAGGACAAGAATGCCACGATCCGCTCGGTCATGGAAGCGGTGCTGCAGGAAGCGGAGCGTTCCCTGGAGCGCACGCCGGAACTGCTCCCGGTGCTTCGTCAGGCCGGCGTCGTCGATTCCGGCGGACAAGGCCTCGTATATATCTACAAAGGCTGGCTGGCTGCGATCAAAGGCGAAAGCGTTTCGGTCGACACGACAGCTGCCGGACAGGCACCGGTCAAAGTAATGACGCCGGCTGCTGCACACGGCGACGGGGAAACTGAATATGGTTATTGTACGGAGTTTATCATCCGTCTGCCGGAAGCGGCCGACGATGAGAAGGCGACCGAGGTGGCGGTGCGCGATGCGCTGATGCCGCTTGGCGATTCGCTGCTCGTCGTGGCGGCTGATGACATCGTCAAGATCCACATCCATGCGCTGGCACCGGGCAACGTCCTGAACAAGGCGCAGGAATTTGGTGAACTGACCCGCATCAAGATCGACAACATGACCGAGCAGCATCATGACTTGAAGCTGATGGATTCCGGGGATGTGGCCGAAGCGACGACAGGTTCGGAAGCAGAGTCGGAAGGCCCGAAGAAGCCGTATGCGATCGTCACCGTCACGGTAGGCGTTGGCTTGACCGAAGTGTTCAAGTCGCTTGGCGCGGAAGGCATCATCGAAGGCGGCCAGACGATGAACCCGAGCACCGAAGACATCGTCAACTCCGTGAAAGCGCTTCATGCCGAGCATGTGTTCATCCTGCCGAACAACTCCAACATCATCATGGCGGCGGAGCAGGCGAAGACCGTGCTTGGCGACACCGTAACGGTGATCCCGACCAAAACGATTCCGCAAGGGATCGCAGCGGCGATCTCCTTCGATGCGGCAGCTGCCCTCGAAGAGAACGTCGAGAGCATGCGCGGCGGCATTTCCCGCGTCAAGTCGGGCCAGATCACCCAAGCGGTGCGCGATTCCAACTTCCAGGACCTCGAGATCAAAGAAGGCGATTTCATGGGCATGCAGGAAGGCAAAGTCGTAACGCTTGGAAAAGAATTGGATTTGACGGCAGTCTCGTTGCTTGAGAAAATGATAGATGACGAGAGTGAAGTGGTCACCGTGTTCTACGGTGAGGATGTGACCCAAGAGCAAGCGCAGAAGCTGCTCGAAGAGGTGCAGAATCAATTTGACCACTGTGAGTTTGAACTGCACTATGGCGGTCAGCCCTTGTACTCCTACATCTTCTCGGTAGAGTAGAAGCTCGGCCGCGTCAGCCCAGAACGAATCCGTCCTGTCGTATTTTCGGCAGGACGTTTTTATACGGGCAGGGAGGAGAGAGTTCGATGTCTTCTTTTCGCCATTCGTTTGACATCATCGGACCGGTGATGATCGGACCGTCCAGTTCGCACACCGCCGGTGCTGCGCGGCTGGGCCGAAGCGCGCGGGGGATTTTCGGGGAACAGCCGGAACGGGTTGAGATCACGCTGTACGGCTCTTTTGCCAAGACCTACAAAGGTCACGGCACAGATGTTGCGCTGGTCGCCGGGCTGCTCGATTTCGAAACGCACGACCCGCGCATTCCCCGTTCGCAGCACCTTGCGGCGGCGGCGGGCATGAATGTCGTTTTTATCATGGGAAAGCCTAATTCCGACCTCCATCCCAACACGGTGCGCATCAAGCTGATCAAAGGCGAGCGCGCCCTCGAGATGATGGGATGCTCGATCGGCGGCGGCGCCATCGAGATTCTGGAGATCAACCATTTCAAAGTCAAAATCACCGCCGCCTATCCGACGTTGGTCATCCCGCATGTGGACCAGTTTGGCGTCGTGGCGGCTGTCACCGCGATTTTGTCTAAATACAGGCTGAACATCTCGGCGATGGAAGTCGCCCGCCGCGGGCGCGGCCGGGATGCGCTGATGGTGATCGGCACCGATGAGCGGCCGAGCCCGGTCGCGGTTTCAGAGATTGCAGCATTGGAAGCGGTGCAAGATGTGGCGATCATCAACCCTTCCTAGGAGGAGTGCATCGTGAGATTTACGAATCTGGCAGAGCTTATCGAGCTCGCCGAACAGGAAAAAAAGCCGATCTACGAGATCATGATCGAAGAGCATGTCACGGAGACAGGTGACACGCGGGAGAAGATCATCCAACAAATGACAGAATCCTTCGACGTCATGATGGCATCTGTCGAGCGTGGCTTAAAAGAAGATATCAAGTCGTTCTCCGGTCTCACCGGCGGCGATGCGAAACGCGTCTATGAATACGCACAAAAAGGCAAGACCCTGCTTGGCAAACAGGCGACCGAAGCGGTGGCGATGGCGCTGTCCACATCGGAAGTCAATGCGGCGATGGGCCTGGTGGTCGCAACGCCGACCGCAGGCTCCTGCGGCATTTTGCCAGGCGTGCTGTCCTCTTTGCGCGGGTCGCTGGGCCTCGGGAAAGAGCAGTTGGTGCTTGGCATGTTCACCGCAGCTGCGGTCGGCTATGTCGTGGCGAACAACGCTTCGATCTCCGGCGCCGGCGGCGGCTGCCAGGCGGAAGTTGGCTCGGCGACGGCGATGGCAGCAGCGGCTGCCGTGGAACTCGCGGGCGGCTCGCCGTCCCAAGCGATCCAAGCGGCCGGTCTGGCGCTGAAAAACGTGCTGGGCCTCGTCTGCGATCCGGTCGCAGGTCTGGTCGAGATTCCTTGCATCATTCGAAATGGGTTTGGTTCGGTCTTGGCGCTGGCAGGCGCCGATATGGCGCTGGCAGGTGTAAGGAGCGTGATTCCGCCGGATGAAGTGATCTTGGCGATGTACAACATCGGCAAGACGATGCCGGTCGAACTGCGCGAGACGGCGATGGGCGGCTTGGCCGACACGCCGACGGCGCGCAAGCTCGAACAGCAGATTTACGGAAACGAGTTGAACGAAGCGTGACCCTCGCCACTGCGCCGGTCAGCGTTTTGCCAGGTGTAGGCCCCCAGCGACTGCGGACGCTGGGGCTTCTTGGTATTTTTACCCTGCTCGATCTGATCACCTACTACCCATTTCGCTATGAAGACCGCAACGCCCAGCCTGGGCGGGAACTGGAGCACGGCGCCCGCGTGACGGTGCGCGTCACGATCGACGGCGCGGCCGGTGTCAAATACCGGGGCAAGCGCGCTTCGACGACGATCTCGCCGGTCGTGACGGAAGACTATCGCCGCCTGCACGCCGTCTGGTTCAACCAGCCCTATGTCAAAGACCAGCTCAAGCCCGGACGCAAGATGACGATCACCGGAAAATACGATGCCAACCGCCGTTCGATCACCGTCACCACCCACGATTTCGCCGTCGCCGGGGAGACGGTGCACAGCAACCGCATCGTGCCTGTCTACAATGTCAAAGCGGACATCACGCCAAAAATTCTGCGCAACCTGATCGCGCAGGCGGTGAAAACGTACAGCGCCGAGATCCCGGAACTGCTGCCGCTCGTGTTGCGCCAGAAATACCGCCTGATCGACCGCATCGAAGCGGTCAACGAAATCCACTTCCCGACCAACAGCGACACGCTGCATCAGGCGCGCCGTCGGTTGATCTTTGAAGAATTTTTCCTCTTCCAGCTCAAACTGCAGGCGTTTCGTTGGATCCACCGCCATGAGCAGCCCGGCGTGGCGCATACAGCGCCGGATGACGCGGTGAGTCAATTTGTACAGAAGCTGCCCTTTGAGATGACCGGTGCTCAAAAGCGCGTCGCCGGGGAGATCCTGCGCGACATGCAAAGCAAAATGCCGATGAACCGCCTCGTGCAGGGGGACGTCGGCTCCGGGAAGACGATTCTCGCCTTTCTGGCCGCCTATGTCGCGTTTCTCTCCGGGCACCAGGGCGCGATCCTCGTGCCGACCGAGATCCTCGCCGAGCAGCATTTCCGCTCTGCAGTCGAACTGCTCGAACCGCTTGGCGTGAAAAGCGTGCTGCTCGTCGGGTCGCAAAAGGAAAAAGAGCGCCGTGAAGTGCTCGCCGAGATCGAAAGCGGCGAAGCGCATGTGATCATCGGCACGCATGCGCTGCTCGAAGAAGGCGTGCGCTTCCGCTCGCTCTCCGTCGTCATCACCGACGAACAGCACCGCTTTGGTGTCGAGCAGCGCTCGATCTTCCGCCAAAAAGGCCATGCTCCCGACGTCTTGTTCATGTCGGCGACGCCGATCCCGCGGACGCTTGCCATGTCTGTATTTGGCGATCTCGACGTGTCGCTGGTAGACGAGCTGCCGGCCGGACGCAAGCCGATCCAGACCTTTTGGATCACGCCGGACAAAGAAGAGCGCTCCTTGCGCTTTATCCGCAGCGAACTGGCCAAAGGCCGCCAAGCCTACATCGTCTGCCCGCTGGTCGAAGAGTCGGAAAAGGTGGAAGGCGTCGTCAATGCCACCGATCTCTACGCGATGCTCAAAGACTGGTTTGCCGGTTTTGAAGTCGGTCTTATGCACGGAAAACTGCGCCCGGCGGAAAAAGAAGAGGTAATGCGCTCCTTCGTCGACAACGAAACGCAGGTGCTCGTCTCCACCACCGTCATCGAGGTTGGCGTGAACGTTCCCAACGCCACGGTGATGATGGTCTATAACGCTGAGCGGTTTGGCCTGGCCCAATTGCACCAGCTGCGCGGACGCGTCGGCCGGGGCGAGCATGCCTCTTCCTGCATCCTGATGTCCAAGCCGGATACCGAGGCTGGGGAAGAGCGGATGAAAGCGATGGTCGCTACGCAAAACGGGTTTATTCTGGCCGAAAAAGACTTGGAGCTGCGCGGCCCGGGTGAATTTTTCGGCGTCAGGCAGAGCGGGATTCCCGAATTTAAGATCGGGGATCTGCTCCAGGACGCGAAAATCATGCAAGTCGCCCGCGACGAAGTGCAGACCTGCATCCGCACGCCCGATTTCTGGACCCTGCCGAACTACTCTCAGCTGGTCGACTTCCTCAAGCAGGAGAAAGTGCTGCTGCAGCGCGCCGGGGACTAGCGGGATAAAATCGGCGGCGCCCGCTCATCCTATCTCCTGAAAGGGAGTGACGGCGATGAGCAAAAAGAAAACCGCCTATGTGCTGGGCAGCCAACAGGCGATGCAACTGTTCCGTTATGAAATTGCCCGCGAGATCGGCCTTGGCACGTCCAGTTTTGAAAAAGCGCCGAAGCGGCTGAAGGATGAAGTGATCACCGATGCCATCTCCAAGCGCATGATCGAACTGGCCGATGTCCAGAGCAGAAAATGACGGTCCGACGCCCGGATCGTCTTTTTTCTCAGGCGGCACTTACATAAAACGGGAATTTGATTTATATTGTACGTATGGAAAAAATCAAAGCAAGAATTTCTCGCTTGCTTCGTATGATAAAGGAAACAGTCATCAGAAGGGTAAGGGTGTTTGGCGATGAACAGTATCTCTGGGCAGATTGAGACACTAAGGCAAAAGCTGCTCGAAACGGTGGACAGTTACCGGGGTGACTTTCTGCATCCGAACGTGCTGCGCATCAGCCAGGAACTCGACACGCTGATCGTGAACGTGCAGCGCAGGAAGCAGCATCAGGCGCAGTCGCCGGCAGCAGCCAGCCGGGAGTCGGGTCACGCGGGACTGTGATCCTGTTGATTTTGCTTGACGATTAGGGGGTGGAGCAGATGGCAACACCGATTATGGGAACGGCGCGGGCGACAGCAAATCAGATGCGCCTTTTTTTGCGCCGTGTGAATTCTGATGCGCCCGACTATTCTCAGCTCTATCTCGACATCGGGGCTCGCTACGGGGTGCGCGGGGATCTCGCGTTTGCCCAGTCGATTCACGAGACTGGATATTGGCAGTTCCGGGGGACGGTGCGCCCCTACCAGAACAACTTTTCCGGGCTGGGCACGGTGAGCGCCGATGTGCAAGGCGCCACGTTTGCCACGCCGGCGCTGGGCATCGAGGCGCAGATCCAGCATCTCTACGGCTATGCGACCCGGTCTCCGCTGCCGGCCGGGGTCAAAGTGGTCGATCCGCGCTTTGCGATCCTCGAGAGCGCAGGGCTGCGGGGCGTGGCCCCGACCTGGGAGCAGCTAAGCGGCAGATGGGCCGTTCCCGGCACCACGTACGGGCAGTCGATCGTCGCGCTCTGGCAGCAGATCCTGCAGATCCAGGCGCAACCTTCCACGCCAAGCCCGCTGCCGACGCCTCCTGTGACGCCTGCGCAGCCCGATGATCTTTTCACCGATCTTGATGAAGCGTTGTGGGCGGAACCGTTCATCCGCCAGGCGGCCGAGCTTGGCCTGATTCAAGGCTATGAAGACAATTCGTTCCGTCCGGCGCGGGAGCTGACCCGCGCGGAGCTGGCGGTGATCCTGACCCAACTACGAGAAAAGCTGAGGGGATAGTCCCTCAGCTTTTTTGTGTCAGCGTTTGTGTTTGTCTTTGGGCGGCATCAAGATCATGATGAAAAATTGGAAGAGGATGATTCCGACAAATATCAGCGAAGCGAAAATGGCGACCTGTGCCGGGGTAAAATCAAATTCCATTCCGCTCACCTCCTGCGTTTGGGGCGCTCAGATTTGACTGATTTCGTTGATCGCTTCCTGCACTTGCATGCCGATCTGCAGTTGTTCCTGCGACAAAGGTTCTTGGTCGCCCTGCTCGACCATGTAGCCGATCTTCTGCAGTTCCTCCTGATAGACGGTGAGGACGTCCTGCAGGCGCTTACCGATGCGGCGCTGGTCGGAAGAGCCGTTCAGCAGCTGGTTGGCCACGCCTTCAAGCTGATAGCCCGCAAGGCGCATCCGGTGCAGGGACTGTTCGATCCGCTTTAAGGGGACAGGTCCGGTCATCGTCATGGTTCGTCACTCCTCGTTCCTAGGATGCCGCCGCGAACGGCCAAGAATGTCTGGAAAAAAGAAAAACCCGCGTCCGGGTATACGCGGGTTTTCGCTCGCCGTTTGCACGGCAAGCACTGGGAGAGGAGAAACCGGAGGAAGAGCTTATGGGGAAACCTAAGTCTTCTCCGCGGTTGCCTGCAACAGCTCTCGCCGTTGCTAGTTGTTATCGTTGCCGCTCTGCAGGCAGGATATACATCACTGAGAAATTTTTCTTTTGCAAAAGGAGGGGATTGGCTCAGGGGTGGTCTTTTATGGTAAAGTAAGGACTGAGGAGTGAAGTCATCATGCGCGTCATCTCAGGCGACTGCAAAGGCAGGCGTTTAAAAGCGGTTCCGGGCACCAGCACGCGCCCGACGACCGATAAAGTGAAAGAGTCGATGTTCAACATCATCGGCCCCTATTTTGACGGAGGCTGGGCGCTCGACCTGTTCGCCGGCACCGGGGGGCTTGGGATCGAAGCGTTGTCCCGCGGCATCGACAAAGCGGTGTTTCTCGACACCGACCACAAGGCGGTGGCGACCATCCGTGAGAACGTGAGCACGCTTGGGCTGACCGAGCGCTCCGAGATCTACAAAAATGACGCCAGACGGGCGCTTGACCAACTGGCCGGGCGCGGGCTGCAGTTTGAGCTGGTCTTCCTCGACCCGCCGTATAAGCTGGTGAACTACTACGAAGAGCTGATCTCGAAACTGCAAACGTTGAACTTGCTGACCGAGCGGGCGTACATCGTGGCTGAGCACAGCGCCGATGTGGAACTGCAAGGCGCATACGGCCGCGCCAAACGCTGGCGGCATGCGGAGTACGGCGAGATCGCGATCAGTTTTTACGAGATTACAGAAATGGAGACTGAAGCATGAGCATCGCAATCTACCCGGGATCTTTTGACCCGGTTACTTTTGGGCATCTGGACATCGCCGAGCGCGGTGCCAAGGTGTTTGACAAGGTCATCATCGCCGTCATGGTCAATCCGCACAAGAATCCGTTGTTTACGATCGACGAGCGCAAAGAATTGCTCCGGGAAGCGGTCAAACACCTGCCGAACGTGGAAGTGGACAGCTTTACCGGCCTCTTGGTCGACTACGCGCGCGAGCAAAACGCCGGCGTGATCATCAAAGGGCTGCGGGCCGTTTCCGACTTCGAGAGCGAACTGCAGATGGCTTCGCTCAACCGCCACATGTACGAGGCGGCGGAGACGCTGTTCATCCCGACCAATCACAACTATTCCTACCTCAGTTCCTCGATCGTCAAAGAGATCGCCCGCCACGGCGGCCCGGTCGCCGACCTCGTGCCGAAGCATGTGGAAGCGGCGATGCGAGAGAAATACAGCAAGTAACACAGCGCAGGTACATAAATAACAACTATCATCAGATGCACAGGGAGGGAGAGCCTGGTGCGCAGACCACGAATCGGATTGGCGCTGGGAGCGGGCGGTGCGCGCGGCTTTGCGCATATCGGTGTCCTGCAGGTGCTGGAGAAGATGGGCGTTCAGGTCGACATGATCGCCGGGAGCTCGATGGGCTCGATGATCGGCTCCTTTTACTGCTCCGGGATGGACACGCGCTACATGGAGTCCCTTGCCGTCAACTTGAAGCGCAGGCATTGGATCGATTTTACGGTCGTGCCGAAGATGGGCTTTGTGAACGGAACGCGGATCATGGAGATGGTCCGCTTTTTGACCAAAGATCAAAACCTCGAAGATTTAAAAATTCCGCTCGCCGTCGTGGCGACCGATATCCAGAAGGGCGAACGGGTCGTCTTTCGCGAAGGACCGGCGTACCATGCGGTGCGCGGTTCAATCTCGATCCCCGGGATTTTCATGCCGCACCGCTATCAGGGGCGCGTGCTGGTCGACGGCGGCGTGATCGACCGGGTGCCGATCAACGTGGCCCGCGAGATGGGGGCGGACATCGTCATCGCCGTCGATGTTGGGCTGTATGACCGCGAGACGGAAGTAAAAGGCATTTTCGATGTGATCTTTCAGTCGATCGAGATCATGGAGCGCGAGATTTTGCGCACCCGCATTCTAAATGCGGATGTGATCGTGCGCCCCGATGTCGGGCATATTTCGTCGACGGCGTTTTCAAATATTGAAGAGGTGATCGCTCACGGACGGGAAGCGACAGAGCGTGTGGCTGAGCTGATCCGTAAAACGATCGACGAGTGGCAGGGAGGAGAGTACGCGGATGGGACAGAAGCATAGCGACAGCACCCGATTTTTCGGCAAAAAGAACATCAAGGGCGCGGTGATCACAGCGGTGCTCGCCCTTTCGTTTTTCATCCCGACGCCCTATTATCTGTATCAGCCGGGCAGCGCGGAAGAGCTCGCCCCGATGGTGACGGTCGAAGGCGGCGACAAGGCGGAAAAAGGCACATTGATGTTGACCACCATCGCTTCGGTGAAGGCGAGCAACATCTATTACCTGGGCTACGGTTTTGTGGCGCCGCACACGGAGCTCAAGAAGGAAGAGGAAGTGCGCGGCGACATGAGCGATGACGAATATTCGCGCCTCCTCGACCACATGATGACCAGCTCCCAGCACAACGCGATCGTCGCAGGTCTGACGGCCGCCAAGGAGCAGGTCACCGTGCACTATGAAGGGGTGTTCCTGCGCGCCTTCCTCGAGGATTCGAAAGCAAAAGGCATCCTGCAGGTCGGCGATATCCTGCACTCGATCGACGGCAAGGAACTGCGCAAGGTGGACGAGATGTCGTCGTACATTCAGGAGAACAAGAAGCCGGGCGACAAGGTCGAGGTCGGATTTACCCGCGACGGAAAAGCTCAAAAGGCGACGATCGACGTGGTGAAGTTTTCGGTCAATACGAAAACGGGCATCATCGAGCGCATCGGTCTTGCCATGCAGTTGGAAAATGAGACCCGCATTGAAAATGACCGCGAAGTGAAGATCGACGCGGAAGATATCGGCGGTCCGTCGGCCGGTCTGATGTTCTCGCTGGAGATCTACAACCAGATCGCACAGGGCGACTTGACCAAAGGCTACCGCATCGCAGGCACGGGGACGATCACGATGGAAGGCGAGGTCGGACAGATCGGCGGGATCCGCCACAAGATCGTGGCAGCCAATGACGAAGGAGCCGATATCTTCTTCGCGCCGGCCGACCTTGATCCTGATTATGACACCAACGCCTTCGAAGCGGCCGATGAAGTCAAAAAGCTTGGCTACAAAATGAAAGTGGTGCCGGTTGCCACCTTGCAGGAAGCGATCGACTACCTCAACAAGCTGGAGCCGAAAAAATAAATACGTCTTGTACGAAAAACGCCTCCCCACAATCGTGGAGAGGCGTTTTTTGCTACCAGTTTTCAATCTGTACCGGTCGGGTGATGTCCCAGAGCTCTGCGCCTGGTTGCCGGGCAGAATAGCCTTGCGCATAGAGGCGCGAGGCGCGCAGGTCGAACTCGAGCATCTTCGGTTTTTCCTTCGGCAATTTGGTCAGAATAGGAACACTGGCGCGGCTGGACGCAGCTCTCAGCACCGCTTGTCCCCGCCCGGTGAAGCCGAGCACGCGAATGTAGGGCGGACCGTCCGCCACAGAGAGCTCCTTCTGCTCGCGGCGCGTCAGCCCAAGCAGGACCGACGTCAGCGCCCGCTGGATCTTCGTCCACGTGTAGCGCTTGGTCTTGGTCAGTGTGATCAGCTCATGCACCGTAGCGGCCCGCAGAGCGGCTTCCAGCAGGCGGTGCTCCAGCCCTTCATCCACCCCGACATATTCGCGGAGCCCGTCCGGCGTGGCGCGGTGCAGGAGCGTGAACAGCGCCTGGCGGTAGTTCTCCCACGAGAGCGGTCCGCGCCCGGCTGCAAACTCTTCCTGCAGCACGCGGTAGGAGACGGCAGGGAGCAAATTTTCCGCCGTTTCGATCCCCGTCTCAAACGTCGCTTTGCGAATCGCTGTCGCTGAAGCGATCGACGGATGGGTGATCGTCTCCTGGTTGTAACCGGCCGCGATGCGGGTGATGGTGGCAGGCTCGATGGAGCTGTTCAGTTTTTTGAGCGCCGCGAGGTACTCCAGCCCCAGCATGTTGTTGGGCTTTTGGGCCAGCTCCGAATCGATCGCAGGATCGAGGGCGGCAAATCGGGCCAGCGCGTCAGAAGCGGCGCGGGGGTACGAATGCCCCTTTTGCAGCTCTTCGCGCAAAAAAGTTTTGAAAAGCGGCGGCTCTTCCACTAAGATGTTACTAAGGGCTTGCAACGGTCGGATATCGCCGCTTTCGCTGCCGAAACAGACGGTGTCGACCACGCCAAGGCGGTCGAGCACCGCGATCGACCCGTAGGCGAACAGGGAGGCGCTCTGCGCTGAATAAGCGGCAGGCAGCTCCAGCACGAGGTCTACGCCTTGCTGCAGCGCCATTTTCGTGCGGGCCCACTTGTTGACGAGCGCAGGTTCTCCGCGCTGCAAGAAGTGGCCGCTCATCACGGCGACGACCGCATCGGCCGACGTGGATGCCCGTGATTGCTCAAGATGATACAAGTGTCCGTTGTGCATCGGATTGTACTCGACGACGACGCCGGTGACTCTCATGGGAACTCCTCCCAACAGCCGTAATATTCGTCATTATAGCAAGCATGAACTTTATTGACAATTTGCCAATCACTAGATATAATGAACTCTGTTGCTTACGAGGTGATATCGTTGAAACTGAGTTGGCGTGAATTGCGAGAGCGATCCGAAGGCGTTACATTGCAAGAAACGGTTGAACTGCCGAACCTCGTCAAAGAGAATCGTCAATTGATCAAGCTTGAACCGGTCCGCGCAGAATTGCACGGAACGGAGGCATCCGGTGTCGGACTCCTGCAGGGCAGCCTGCATGGGAAGGCAACGTATCGCTGCTCACGCTGTCTGACCGATTTTTCCGAGGATTTGCATGTGCCATTTGACGAGCATTTCATGCAAGTATCGGAGGACAAGCTTTCCGCAGAGGAAGGTACTGATTACAATGATGACCGCAACTTGGTCGTCGGTGAACAGTTCGATCTTGTGCCTTATCTCGAGCAGGCGATCAATCTCGCCCTGCCGTATCGTCCACTTTGCAATCAGGATTGCGCTGGATTGTGTCCGCAGTGCGGCGTCAACCTCAATGAGGCGAGTTGTTCCTGTCAAACAGAACGAATCGACCCTCGGTTGGCAGATCTGGCTAAATTTTTTGAAAAAGATTCTTAAGCTTTCTTTTTTCTCTGTTAAGGAGGTGGATCCAATGGCAGTACCGCAAAGACGTACCTCGAAGACCCGCAAGCGCATGCGTCGCACCCACTTCAAGATCTCGGTTCCGGGTATGGTGGAATGCCCGCAGTGCCATGAAATGAAACTGGCTCATCGCATCTGCAAAAACTGCGGCTCTTACAAAGGCCGTACCGTTGTAGAGGCTGAATAATTACGCCCATAAAGGCAAGCGCTGATTTTCCGGCGCTTGCTTTTTTCGTTTTCCTCGACAAAACTTGTCTTAAAAGCGACAAAAAAATGAGTTGTGGAAGCTGATCTTTTTTTATATACTTCTAATAGCACTAGGTACTAAGAGCGAGTAAACATCGCAGACATCTCCTAATGGCTAGGGGGATTCGAGGAGATATGGCAGCGCGTAATAAAAGGCAGCGGCAGCAAGAGTTGACAGCTTTGATCGACTCGGAGCCTTTCCTGACAGATGAAGAGCTGGCCGACCGGTTTGAAGTGAGCGTGCAGACGATCCGCCTCGACCGGCTTGCCCTTGGGATCCCGGAACTACGTGAGCGGATCAAAGCGGTGGCTGAGCAGAATTATTCGGAAGTGCGGTCGCTGGAAAGCACCGAAGTGATCGGCGAGCTGATTGAGCTCGATTTGAACGCTTTGGCGATCTCGATTCTCGAGATCGGGCCGGAGCACGTATTCTCCCGCACCAAGATCGCCCGCGGACATCATTTGTTCGCACAGGCCAATTCGCTGGCTGTAGGGATCATCAACGCGGAGACGGTCTTGACCGGCTCGGCGGAGGTCCGATACAAGCGCCCGGTCAAACTGGGCGAGCGTCTGGTCTGCAAAGCGGTGGTCAAGGACCTGCGCGGCGAACGCGCACATGTGGAAGTGACGACGAAGGTTCGCGACGACATCGTGTTCGAAGGGCAGTTTGTCGTCTTTAAGATGTAGCACCGAAGGCAGAGAACGGGGGAAAGACCTGTGAGAATAGCGATTGATGCCATGGGCGGCGACAACGCACCGCAGGCGATCGTAGCAGGATCGCTGGACGCGGCGCGCGCCTATCCCGATATCACGCTGATTTTGGTCGGCGATGAAGGACAGATTAAGCAGCATGCGGGAGCGAACCTCCCTGCCAATATTGAAATCGTACATACGACCGAAGTGGTCGAAGCGGAAGACGAGCCGGTGAAAGCGATTCGCCGCAAGAAGGATTCCTCGATGGTCGTCGCCGCCAGAATGGTGAAAGAAGGACAGGCTGACGGCATGGTCTCGGCCGGCAACACCGGCGCCTTGATGACGGCAGGGCTGTTGATCGTCGGCCGCGTCAAAGGCATCGAGCGCCCGGCGCTTGCTTCGATCTGGCCGACGATGGGCGGAGGCTCGATGCTGACGCTCGACGTCGGAGCGAACATGGATGCGGAAGCGAACCACCTTTACCAGTACGCGCTGATGGCCAACGCCTACGCGCAGATCGTGCTGGAGCGGGAGAAGCCGCGCATCGGCCTCTTGAACATCGGCGCTGAGCCCGGCAAAGGCGACAAGCTGCGCAAAGAAGCGTATCCGCTGCTCGAAGCCGGCCCGTTCTATTTTGTCGGCAACATCGAAGCGCGCGAGGCGCTGAACGACAAGTGTGACGTGCTGGTCGCCGACGGCTTTACCGGCAACAACATGCTGAAGCTGATCGAAGGCTTTGGTCTGGGCATCTTCGGCGAGTTGAAAAAAGTGTTTATGAAAAATGCGATGAGCAAGCTGGCAGCGCTGGTGCTGAAACCGGGGCTCGCCGCTTTCAAAAATAAATTCGACTACGCAGAATACGGCGGCGCTCCGCTGCTCGGCATCGACGGTGCGGTGATCAAGGCGCACGGGTCGTCCAATCCCCGCGCGTTCCGCATGGCGATTCATCAGGCCAGAGCATTCCTCAAAGGGGATGTGCTCGGCAAGATCCGCACCGATCTTTCGGAAGGGGGAGAACAGACATCATGAGCAAAATTTCGGTCGGCATTTTAGGTACAGGTTCGGCAGTCCCTGATCAGGTGGTCACCAATGAGGAGATGTCCAAGCGCGTCGAGACGACTGACGAATGGATTCGCTCCCGCACCGGGATTCGCGAACGCCGTTTTGTTGACGAAAACACGGCATCCTCCGACCTCGCGTTCCTCGCGGCACAGCGCGCGATGGAAGCGGCAGGCGTCACCGCCGATGAGATCGGCATGATCATCTGTGCGACCGTCACGCCCGACATGATGTTCCCGGCGACGGCGTGCCTCGTTCAGGACCGCCTCGGCGCCAAACAGGCGGCGGCGTTCGATCTGTCGGCAGGCTGCAGCGGCTTCTTGTACGGCTTGTCTGTCGCCGTGCCGATGATCGAGACCGGCATGTATAAGCATGTGCTCGTCATCGGGGTGGAGACCCTGTCGCGGATCACAGACTTCGAAGACCGCAGCACCTGTGTGCTGTTCGGCGACGGCGCAGGCGCAGTAGTGCTGGGGCCGACCGCTGAAGGGCGCGGCTTCCTGAGCTTTGAGATGGGCGCAGACGGCTCCGGCGGCAACCTGCTGAAGCAGGAAGCGGGCGGCTCGCGCAACCCGGCGACGCAGGAGACGGTGCTGGCGCGCAAACATTTCATCTCGATGGCGGGCAACGAAGTGTTCAAGTTCGCCGTGCGCATCCTTGGCTCCGCTTCGGAAGCGGCGCTGAAGAAAGCGGGACTCAGCAAAGAGGACATCGACTACCTGATCCCGCATCAAGCGAACACCCGCATCATCGATTCGGCGATCAAGCGCCTCGAACTGTCGGAAGAAAAGGTGTACGTCAACCTCGACCGCTACGGCAACATGTCGTCAGCATCGATTCCGGTGGCGCTCGACGAAGCGGTGCGCGCAGGCAAGATTCAGGAGAACGACACGCTGGTGCTCGTCGGTTTCGGCGCAGGTCTGACCTGGGGCGCAACCGTGCTGAAATGGTAAGCAACGGCTGATAGGAGTGAAGACAACATGACAAGCAAACTGGCACTGCTGTTCCCAGGCCAAGGCGCACAAGTCGTCGGCATGGGCAAAGAGATGGCAGTACAATATCCGGCAGCGGCTGAGGTGTTCAAACGGGCGGATGAAGCGCTTGGCTTCTCCTTGTCGGAGATCATTTGGAACGGCCCGGAAGACAAGTTGCGTCTGACCTATTACACCCAGCCGGCCATCCTGACCACCTCGATCGCGTTTTTGGAAGTGCTGAAGGCGGAAGGGTTCACACCGGCTGCAACGGCCGGCCATTCGCTGGGCGAATATTCGGCGCTGGTAGCTGCCGGCGCGATGAAGTTTGAAGATGCGGTGCGCGTTGTGCATGCCCGCGGCAAATTCATGGACGAAGCCGTTCCGGCCGGCCTTGGTGCGATGAGCGCCGTGATGGGCGTTGACCGTGAACAGCTCGCCGAGATCTGCCGTGAAGTTTCCAAGACGCACGGACCGGTTGAACTGGCCAACGTCAACTCCCCGGGGCAAGTGGTGATCTCGGGCAAGGCGGAGGCGGTCGAAGAAGCGGGTCGCGTGCTGAAAGAAAACAAAGGCAAAGTCACGCCGCTCGTCGTCAGCGGTCCGTTCCACTCAACGCTGATGCAGCCGGCTGCCGACAAGCTGGCCGACGTGCTGCAAACGATCGAGATTCAAGATGCGGCCGTCCCGGTCATCGCCAATGTCACCGCACAGCCGGTGCAGAGCGCGGCGGAGATTCGCGATGCGCTGACCCGTCAGGTATCGTCGTCGGTGCTGTGGGAAGACAGCGTGCTGACGATGCGTAACGACTTGGGCATCGGGACGTTCGTTGAGGTCGGCCCGGGCAAAGTGCTGACCGGCCTGCTCAAGCGGATCGACAAGACCGCCAAAGGGCTTTTGATCAACAGCCCGGATACATACGCAGCAACTGTGGCTGCGCTAAAGGGGGAACTCGCCGAATGTTAAGCGGAAAAACGGCTCTGGTCACCGGCGGTTCGCGCGGGATTGGCCGTGCGATCTGTCTGGAACTGGCAAAACAAGGCGCCAAAGTTGTCGTGAACTACGCAGGCAGCGAAGGCGCGGCGCAGGAAACGGTAGCAGCGATCAAGAGCATTGGCGGCGAAGCGATCGCCGTGCAGGGCGATGTGGCTTCTTACGAAGACGCAGAAAAAATGGTGGCGGCGACTCTTGAAACGTTTGGCCGCATCGACATCCTCGTCAACAACGCCGGGATCACCCGCGACAACCTGCTCATGCGCATGAAAGAAGAAGACTGGGATGCGGTGATCAACACCAACCTCAAAGGCGTGTTCAACTGCACCAAAGCAGCATCGCGCCCGATGATGAAGCAGCGCGTGGGCCGCATCATCAACATCACGTCGGTGGTGGGCCAGATCGGCAACCCCGGACAGGCGAACTACGTGTCCGCCAAGGCCGGCGTGATCGGTCTGACCAAGTCCAACGCCAAAGAGCTTGCTTCGCGCAACATCACCGTCAACGCGATCGCTCCGGGCTACATCGAGACGGAGATGACCGACAAGCTGGGCGAGGACATCAAGTCCAAGCTGTTCGAAGCGATTCCGCTCGGCCGGATGGGCAAGCCGGAAGACATCGCCAACCTCGTATCGTTCCTGGCGTCCGACAATGCGTCGTACATCACCGGACAGATCATGAATGTTGACGGCGGCATGGTCATGTAGCCATCTGCACATCCGCATGGTAGAATCTGCTTGAGAGGAGGTGAGCAGCATGTCCGCAGATATCTTTGCAAAAGTTAAAACCATCATCGTAGACCGACTGGGTGTTGAAGAAGATCAAGTTAAACTTGAGGCCTCCTTCAAAGAAGACCTCGGTGCCGACTCTCTTGATGTTGTTGAGTTGGTGATGGAACTCGAAGATGAGTTCGATATGGAAATCTCTGATGAAGACGCAGAGAAGATCAACACCGTAGGTGACGTAGTATCCTACATCACTTCGAATAAGTAAGGTTTTCTTACTGGAGTGGGGAAGTCCCGCGACGCATTCCGCCCGGGACTTCTCCATTTTCTCTATGTGCAGGCAAACTCTAAAAAAGAGAAGGTGAATCTGCGTGAAAAGACGTGTAGTGATCACCGGTATGGGAGTTATCACCCCGGTTGGGAATGACGTAGATACTTTCTGGAACAGCTTGACCGCAGGAAAATCGGGAATCCGGCCCATCGACCGTTTCGACACAACTGGTTTTGCCACCACGATTGCCGGTCAGGTCGATTTCAATCCGGAAGACTTTATCGATAAAAAAGAAGCGCGCCGCATGGACCGCTTCGTCCAATACGCTGTAGCGTCCTCTGTGCAGGCGATGCAGCAAGCCGATTTGAAGATTACGCCGGAAAATGCAGAGCGCATTGGCGTTTACATAGGTTCTGGCGTCGGCGGATTGGAAACCCTCTGCGAACAGCACTCCGCGCTGGTCGAAAAAGGGCCGCGCCGTGTATCTCCGTTCTTCGTGCCGATGATGATCGGTGACATGGCGTCCGGCCAAGTCTCGATCATTCTGGGGCGAAAGGGCCGAACTCCTCGCCGATCTCGGCGTGCGCGACCGGCACCAACGCCATCGGCGATGCGTCGAAGATCATCGAGCGCGGCGCTGCTGACGTGATGATCACCGGGGGTGCGGAAGCGGTGGTTCTGCCGCTGACCGTCGCCGGGTTCAACTCGGCGAAAGCGCTGGCGACCAAGTACAACGACACGCCGGAAAAAGCTTCCCGTCCGTTTGACAAAAACCGTGACGGTTTCGTCCTCGGTGAAGGCAGCGGCGTGGTGGTGCTCGAAGAACTGGAGCACGCGAAGAAACGCGGTGCAACGATTCTCGCCGAAGTGGTCGGCTACGGCATGAGCGGCGACGCGTACCACATCACCGCACCGGCACCGGAAGGCGAAGGCGCCGCGCGCGCGATGAAAGAAGCGATTCGCGATGCAGGCATCGAGCCGTCCGCAATCGGGTACATTAATGCGCACGGCACATCGACGGAGTTGAACGACTATTACGAAACCCAAGCGGTGAAAGCCGCATTTGGCGACCACGCTTACAAACTGGCGATGTCCTCGACCAAATCGATGACCGGCCACTTGCTGGGCGCGGCGGGCGCAATCGAAGCGGTAGCCTGCGTGCAGGCGCTGCGCGAAGGCATCTTGCCGCCGACGATCAACTTTGAGGAACCGGGCGATGGCTGCGACCTCGATTATGTGCCAAACGAAGCGCGCAAAGCGGACGTGGAATACATCATGTCCAATTCTCTTGGCTTCGGCGGGCATAATGCGTCGATCATCATTAAAAAATATAGAGACTAGGTCTTTCTCCCCTGGCAGTCCGGGACACGTCCCGCTGCCAGGGTATCTCCTTTTCTACGGGCAGGTGAAAAATGGTGACAGGTGGTTCCTTCGAACAATTTCTGCAACACCTCGAGATTGAGTTCAGCAACAAAAAACTGCTCAAGCAGTCCTTCACGCATGCGTCGTATCGCAACGAGCACCGCACAGAAGGCGGGCAGGACAACGAGCGGCTGGAGTTCCTCGGGGACGCTGTCCTTGAGCTTTTGGTCAGCGAATATCTGTTTCTCAAATACCCCAAGCTTCCGGAGGGTGAATTGACCCGCCTGCGCGCCGCGATCGTCTGCGAGCCGTCCCTGGTGCGCTTTGCCACGAAGCTGGAGTTCGACCGCTACATTCGCCTCGGCCGCGGGGAAGAGATCTCCGGCGGGCGCAAGCGTCCGGCGCTGCTTGCCGACGTGTTTGAAGCGTTTGTCGGCGCGTATTACCTCGACCAAGGCCTGCAGGCGGTCAAAGATTTCCTGCACAAGTATGTGTTTCCGGAGATTCAAGGCGTCGGCACCCCGCTGTTGCAAGACTACAAGACATCCTTGCAGGAGTACGTGCAGCGCGAAGGATTGGGACAACTCTCCTACCAGATCCTCGAAGAGCGGGGACCTGCGCACAATCGCGAATTTGTGGCGATGGCGATGCTGGATACCCGGTCGATGGGCGAAGGTGTCGGGCGTTCGAAGAAAGAAGCGGAGCAGCGAGCAGCACAGATGACGATGATGATGCTCGGCAAAATCTGAGCAAGGCTTCCTGTAGTGATCAGGGCCGATGCCAAGCGACAGACTTGGTCGCTGGAGGAAGCCTTAAGAGAGAGATTCTGCTTCCCGCAGCCGTGCGATTTCGCGGTGGAGCGTTTCGTTTTCCAAAGCGAGCTGTTCAAGTTCAAGGCGGTATTTTTGCAGATCACGATAAAGACCTGGCGCGAAATAGCGGGCGATAAGCTCGTCGACGGCGTCCAGGTCTTTTTTGTCGACGACGATCGGCTCCAGCCGTTCCATCTCTTCGGGTGTGAGGAATCCATCATGCTGGCTTTTTGAGAAAAAGTATCCGAGGACGCGCCGCTTGTCGATCACTTTGACCGCATCAAGCTGCAAGGTAGAAGGGGTGTCAAACGGGTAGTGCAAGGGAAGGTCGAAGTGGAGGGTGACGGGGTCGCCGTACTTTTTCGAGGTCATCGGGGCGACAAAGGCCCAGTTGCGGCCTTCGCAGAGGATCAGGCAGGGGTGGCGGTACGAAGTCTCCGAGCCGATGTTAAAGGCGCCGAGGTCGGCATAGACGATGCGCCCGCGCTTGTAGCGGGTGTGATTCTCCGCATACTGCGTGCGCTCCAGCCAGAATTCGCTCCACAGCACCAGCGGGATGCTGCGCCGGAGCGGCATTTCACTCAAAAACAGGATCAGGCGGCCCACCGCTTTCATCATCTCGGGGAACAAGCCTAAAAGTCGTGCCGAACTGTCGGGGTGGGAGCGGTAATACTCCAAGAGCTGTTTCTTGTTGATCATCTGAGGGGAACTCCTTACGGGGGAAAGTGTGGGGGACTTGCGAAGTGTTGCAACGAGTCCCATTTTTCCACAACACCGTTTAATCCGTCAAGATGCATTTGCGAAAAACAGGCTGGTATTTATCGAAAAGAAGCGGTGTCCCACAAACAAACGGTGTATGGTAAACTAGAAAGGTTGAAAGTCGATTCATTCACGGAGGGGAAAAGGGTTGTATCTGAAGCGAATAGAAGCCATCGGATTCAAGTCGTTCGCCGATCGAACGGAGCTTGAATTTGTTCCCGGCGTCACCGCCGTTGTTGGCCCTAACGGCAGCGGCAAGTCGAATGTCTCCGATGCGATCCGCTGGGTGCTCGGGGAACAGAGCGCCAAGAGCCTGCGCGGGGCAAAGATGGAAGATGTCATTTTTGCCGGTTCTGATACCCGCAAGCCGGTCAACTATTGCGAAGTGTCCCTGACGCTCGATAACAGTCAGCACGAGCTCGACTTGGAATTTAACGAAGTGGTGATCACGCGGCGCGTCTACCGCTCGGGTGATTCTGAATATATGATCAACAAGCAGTCTTGCCGCCTCAAGGACATCACCGAACTGTTCATGGACACGGGGCTTGGCAAAGAGGCTTATTCGGTGATTGGACAAGGCCGGATTGACGAGATCTTGTCCAACAAATCGGAAGACCGCCGCGCCATCTTTGAAGAGGCGGCCGGCATCGTCAAATACAAAAGCCGCAAGAAAGAAGCGGAGAAGAAGCTCGATGAGACAACCGCCAACCTGATTCGCATCGGCGACGTGATCGGCGAGTTGGAAGTGCAGATCGAGCCGATGGCGGAGCAGGCGGAAGTGGCGCAGAAAGCCAAAGAGTTCAAAAAGCAGCTCGAACGCTACGAAGTCGCGCTCTACGTCCACGAGATCGAAGACTTGCATGGCAAATGGACGCAAGGCACCACCGACGGCAAGGAGCTGGAAGCGGAGCACTTGCACCAGTCTGCCCTCGTCAGCAAGCAGGAAGCCGACTACGAGAAGATTCGCTGGGAACTGAACCGGCTGGAAGAAGATCTTGAAAAGGCGCAGGCTGCGCTGGTCGACGTCGTGCAAGAGTTCGAAAAGGCGGAAGGCCGCCGCGAAGTTTTGCTGGAGCGCGAACGCAACCTGCTCGTCACGATCGGCGATATCGAAAACACGCTGAACAAACTCCAGCGCGAGCAGGAGACGACCCGCGAACTGCACACGGCAGAATCGGAAAAAGCGGCCGGGCTCTCGGCCACGATCCAGTCCCTGCGCCGCGAGCTGGAGCAGAAGCTCAACCTCGCCAAAGGCATCCTCGACAAAGTCGGCAGCGAAAACGAAGTGGAACGCCTGAAAAGCGACCTGATCGAACGCTTGAACGACAGCGCTTCCAAGCGCAACGAGCTCAAGAACATCGACCAGACGCTGGAAGGCCTCGAACGCCGCATCCTCCGCCAGAGCGAAGAGGAAACAGAGCTGAAATGCCGCGTGCAAGCGTTCCGCGAGACGATGTCTGACGTGCAGAAGGCGCGGCAAGAAGAAGCGTCGCAGGAGACGGTCACCACACAGCGCGTGCAGACCCTGCGCACCAAGATCCAGAACGAGTCGCAAGATCAGGAAAAGCGCACGAACATCCTGCGCACCTGGCAGACCGAACATGCGTCCGCCCGTTCGCGCTATGAGTTGCTGCGCGACATGGAGTCGCAGTACGGGGGCTACCAGGTCGGCGTGCGCAACATCCTCCAAGCCGCGCAAAAAGGCCGTGTGAACGGCATTAACGGCGCGGTGGCCGAGCTGATGCAAGTGCCGCGCGAGCTGGAGCAGGCGATGGAGACGGCGCTGGGCGGCGCGATGCAAAACGTCGTTGTCGACAATGAAAAAGCCGGCCGGGATGCCATCCACTTCCTCAAGCAGTCGGGCGGCGGACGGGCGACGTTCATGCCGCGCGACGTGATGAAAGGCCGCAACCTCGGCCGCTCTGAGCGCATGGCGGTGGAAGGGCACAGCGGCTATGTCGGCATCGCCTCCGAACTGGTCTCCACCGACGCCAAGTACCAAAACATCGTCGACAACCTGCTCGGCTCCGTTGTCGTCGCCAAGACGATCGCCGACGCCAACGCCTTGGCGCGCCTCTTGCAGTACCGCGTGCGCATCGTCACGCTTGACGGCGATGTCGTCAACCCGGGCGGTTCGATGAGCGGGGGTTCTGTACAGAAAAAAGGCACGTCGCTGCTCGGCCGAACCCGCGAGATCGAAGAGATGGAAGAAAAAATTGCGGCGATGGAGAAAAAGATTGCTGACGCCGAGACTGTATTCCGTCAAAAAGAGCAAGAATTGGTAACAGCCAAAGCTGAGCTGAACAAGCTGACCGGACTGGTCGATACGCACCGCGACACGCTGTACCGCCAGGATTCTCAGCTCCGCGAGCTGAACATCCAGCAAGGCGGCGTCGAAGAGCGCCTCGAACTCGTCCTGCTCGAGCTTGAACAATATCGTTTGGAAGCGAAAGACAACAAAAACAAAAAAGAACAGGTGCAGGCCGAACTGCTCCGCTTAGACAGCGAAGTGGCCGCCCTGCAGCAGACGGTCGATGAGAAGCAGCATGCGATGAAAGAACAGCAGTCGGCGATGAACGACGCCAACGAGGAAGTGACCGAGTTCAAAGTCCGCCTCGCCTCGATCGAACAGGAGCACCAAGGGGTGCTGGCCAACGTCGAACGCCTGCAAGGCCGCCTGAACGAACTGCAAGCAGAAGCAACAGGCAAAGACGCCGAACTGACCGAGGCCGGCCTGCGCTTGCAAGAGATCAAAAAAGAGCTGGAGAACGCCGTATCCCTGCTCAACAACTTCGAAGGCCACCGCCGGGAAGCGGAAGCCAAGCTCGACGTTCTGCGCCAGACCAGACAGGATCTGTCCGGCAAAGCGGGCGCGCTGGAGCAGCAGTTGCGCGAAGCCCGCATCGTGCAAAAAGCGATCGAGCAGAAGGTGCACACCAACGAAGTCAAAGTCAACCGCCTCGACGTGGAGCTGAACAATGCGCTGACCAAGCTCGCCGAAGAGTACCACATCTCCTACGAGCTGGCCAAAGAGCGCTATCCGCTGCCCGAAGAGATCGAAGCGACGAGACAGCGCGTGCGTGCTTTGCGCCGCGAGATCGAAAGCTTAGGCGATGTAAACTTCGGCGCGATCGAAGAGCATGCCCGGATGCAGGAGCGTTTAGGCTTCCTGACCGAGCAGCGCGACGACCTCGTCAAAGCGGTGGAGCAGTTGTATGAAGTGATCGGTGAAATCAACGCCGAGATGTCCAAACGCTTCCAGGAGACGTTCGATGCGATCCGGATTCATTTTGTCGATGTATTCGTCGCGCTCTTTGGCGGCGGGCGGGCCGATCTGACCCTGACCGACCCGGAGTCGATGCTGACCACCGGCATCGAAGTGCTGGCCCAGCCGCCGGGCAAGAAATTGCAAAATTTAAACCTGCTCTCCGGCGGCGAGCGGGCGTTGACCGCACTGGCTCTGCTCTTTGCGATCCTGCGCGTCAAACCGGTGCCGTTCTGCGTGCTCGACGAAGTCGAAGCGGCGCTTGACGATGCCAACGTGGCGCGGTACTCCCAGTACCTGCGCGAGTTTTCCAAACAGACGCAGTTTATCGTCATCACCCACCGCAAAGGCACCATGGAAGGCGCAGACGTCCTCTATGGCATCACGATGCAGGAATCGGGCATTTCCAAAGTCGTCTCCGTGCGCCTGATGGAAAATGAGATCGAAGCCGTTTAAACAGATAAGAAGCACAGCCGTTATCGAAGGAGTTGTTCCGACATGGGATTTTTCAGCAAATTTAAAGAAGGCTTGACCAAAACGCGCGACGCGCTGATGGGCAAAGTCGAATCGCTCATCTCGTTTGGCCGCAAGATCGACGAGGAATTCTATGAAGAGCTGGAAGAAGCGCTGATCATGGCCGACGTCGGCGTGAACACCGTCATGGATATCATGGACGAGTTGCGCTCGGAAGTGAAAAAACGCAAGCTTACCGAAGCTGAAGAGCTGCGTCCAGTCTTAAAAGATATCCTCATCCGCCTGATGGGCGAGCAGAACAACGAACTGAACAGGTCGCAGGAGGGCCTGACCATCTTCCTGTTTGTCGGCGTCAACGGCGTCGGCAAAACGACGACGATCGGCAAACTGGCCCACAAGTTCAAGTCGGAAGGCAAAAAAGTTGTCCTCGCAGCAGGCGACACCTTCCGTGCCGGCGCGATCGAGCAGCTCGAAGTGTGGGGCCAGCGCGCCGGTGTCGACGTGATCAAGCAGCAGGCCGGTTCCGACCCGGCTGCCGTCATCTACGACGGCATTCAGGCGGCGCGCGCGCGCAAAGCGGACGTGCTGCTCTGCGACACGGCAGGCCGCCTGCAGAACAAGACCAACCTGATGGAAGAGCTGAACAAAGTCTACCGCGTCATCAAGCGCGAAGTGCCGGATGCGCCGCATGAGACCTTGCTCGTGCTCGACGCGACGACCGGCCAGAACGCTCTGCAGCAGGCCAAGCTGTTCGGCGAGTCGACCGGCGTGACCGGCCTCGTCCTGACCAAGCTCGACGGGACCGCAAAAGGCGGCATCGTCATCGCGATCCGCAAAGAGCTGTCCATCCCGGTCAAACTGGTAGGACTTGGCGAAAAGATGGACGATCTGATGCCGTTTGAAGCGCAGGATTTCATCGACGCGCTGTTCGCCAAGGGCGACGAAAAGCCGCAAGAGTAAGATTTTTTGCAAGACAGTTGACAAGCCGTTGTCTTTTCAGTAATATATCGTCTGTAAAGGTTCTCGACTTGACAGGCAGGGGGTGTCTCATCTGTTAGAAAAGACCACCCAGATGAACCTGTTGTATGACTTTTACGGTGTTATGCTCACCGAAAAGCAACGGCAATTTGTCGAACTGTATTACTTGGACGATCTGTCGCTTGCTGAGATCGCCGAGCAATTTGAGATCAGCCGTCAAGCGGTTCATGATAACCTCAAGCGCGCAGGCGCGCAGCTGCTCGATTACGAGGACAAGCTGCGCCTTGTCGAGCGTTTTCTGCACCGTATGGAGACTCGGCAGCAGGTCCTCGATCTGCTGGAAGATCTGCCGGAGGAGAAGTTGGCACAGCTGGAACTGCTCCTCGATGAACTGATCGCAGAATAAAGGAGGATGGCCATGGTCTTCGAAGGATTAGCGAACCGATTGCAGGACACCTTTAACCGCCTGCGCGGCAAAGGGAAGCTGGGCGAATCGGACGTCAAAGAAGCCATGCGGGAAGTGCGGCTGGCCCTGCTCGAAGCTGACGTCAACTTTAAAGTCGTCAAAGACTTTGTTGAAAAGGTGCGCGAGCGTGCAGTCGGACAGGAAGTCCTGCAGAGCCTGACTCCGGGTCAACATGTCATCAAGATCGTCAACGAAGAATTGACTGCCCTGATGGGAGGCGAGCAGGCCAAGCTCGCCGTCACCAAGCCGCCCACCGTCATCATGATGGTTGGTCTGCAAGGTGCGGGTAAGACCACCCATGTCGGCAAGTTGGCGCGACTTCTGCAAAAAGAGCGCAAAAAGCCGCTGCTCGTCGCCGGTGACATCTACCGTCCGGCCGCGATCAAGCAGCTGCAGGTGCTGGGCGAACAGCTCGATGCTGAGGTCTTCTCCCTGGGCGATCAAGTATCGCCGGTGGAGATCGCCAAACAAGCTTTGCACCATGCGACGATTCACGGCCATGACTATGTGCTGATCGACACCGCCGGCCGCCTGCACATCGACGAACAGTTGATGGACGAGCTCCAGCGGGTCAAAAGCGAAGTCAACCCTGACGAGATTCTGCTTGTGGTCGACGCGATGACCGGGCAAGACGCGGTCAATGTCGCACAGAGCTTCCACAGCCAGCTCGCCGTCACCGGCGCGATCCTCACCAAGCTCGACGGCGATACCCGCGGCGGTGCTGCATTGTCCATCCGGGCGGTGACCGGCATCCCGATCAAATATGCGGGCATCGGCGAGAAGATCGACGCGATCGAACCGTTCCATCCCGACCGGATGGCGTCTCGAATCCTCGGTATGGGCGACGTGCTCACCTTGATCGAAAAGGCTCAGGCCAACATCGACAAGGACAAGGCGATGGAGATGGAGCGCAAACTGCGCAATGCAGACTTTACGCTCGATGACTTCCTCGATCAACTGCAACAGGTCAAGCAACTGGGGCCGCTGGATCAACTGCTTGGGATGATGCCTGGCATGAACAAGGCGATGAAGGGTCTGCAAAACGCCAACGTGGACGAAAAGCAGATCGGCCGTGTCGAAGCGATCATTCGCTCGATGACACCGATCGAACGCATCGAACCGAAGGTGATCGACTCCTCGCGCCGCAAGCGCATCGCCAAAGGCAGCGGGACCACCGTTCAGGATGTCAACCGCCTGCTCAAGCAGTTCGAAGAGATGCAGAAGATGATGAAACAGTTCTCCGGAATGGCCAAGAAGATGAAAAAAGGGAAAAAGGGCAAAGGCTTCCCGAAGCTTCCTTTTATGTAATCGCTGATTTCTCACCCAAAAGGTAAATCTTTTCGTTCCATCGGAACGAGATTTATGATAAGATATGATTTTGTGATGGAGGTGAAATAACAATGGCAGTTAAGATTCGTTTGAAGCGTATGGGTCAAAAGAAAGCTCCGTTCTACCGTGTAGTCGTAGCTGATTCCCGCTCTCCGCGCGATGGTCGTTTCATCGAGGAGATCGGTACCTATAACCCGGTAACTCAACCGGCTCAAATCAACATCGACGAAGAGAAGGCTATCAAGTGGCTGAACGACGGTGCACAACCGTCCGACACCGTGAAGAACCTCTTCTCGAAAACCGGCATCCTCAAGAAAGTCCACGAAGCTAAAACTGGCAAGTAATCTCTCTTCCCAGGGAGGAATTTGCTATGAAGCAATTGGTCGAAACGATCGCCAAAGCACTTGTGGATCACCCGGAGGAAGTACGGGTCAATGAGATTGTGACCGAAAAGGCAATCGTGTTTGAATTATCGGTAGCCCCATCTGATATGGGGAAGATTATCGGCAAACAAGGACGGGTTGCAAAGTCGCTCCGCACTGTGGTGTCGGCTGCAGCTTTGCAAGAGCAAAAACGTGTCACGATTGAAATTGTGTAAACAAAAGGCTGGGAGGCTCATGACTCCCAGCCTTTTTGTGGTATAATACCTGTAAATCACAAAGGAGTGTGAATTAACGTGTTAAACCTGAGAGTTCCCGTACAAGTAAAAATTATTCTGACTGAAGATACAAAAGCTCAAATCACCGGCGAGATCAACCAAGCGATCCAAGGCATCCAGCGCGAACTGGATCAAATCGATTTCCAATCCCGCAAAGCGCTGCAAGACGCTGAGAAAAACGGCCCGCAGGCGATGAACGCGGTACAAGGCCGCATCAACCAGGAAGTGGGCATGCGCATGGAACGCCGTGAGCAAATGATGCAGCAACTGGTGCAAATCCAGCAAAGCCCGATCGGCTCCGAGATCCCGGGCGGCCAGATCGACACGAACGTTGAAGTTCGCGTTGGCGACGTGTGGGAAGATGTGATCCACGGCACCGAAATCGTGCTGCGCGATGGCATGGTGGTAGAAATTCGTCGAGCAGGTGATCACGCTTGAGTCAACAGAACATGATCCTCGTCGGACATCTGGTGAATACGCAAGGAGTGCGAGGAGAAGTTCGGGTGATCTCGCGTACCGACTTCGAAGATCAGCGCTTCCATATAGGGGCCAAGCTGTTTCTGGTGCATCCGAACCAGCCCAAACCGATTGAACTGACGATTGCGTCGACACGCAAGCACAAACAGTTCATTTTGCTGACCTTTGAAGGGCATCATGGTATCAACGATGTAGAAAAGTACAAAGGCGGAGAACTGAAGGTTTATGAAACCGAACTGATGGAGCTCCCTGAAAATACATACTACATCTATCAGTTGGTCGGCTGTGAAGTGGTGACAGACGAAGGTGTCGTGCTTGGCACGTTAAAAGAAGTGCTGCAGCCGGGGGCGAATGACGTGTATGTGGTCAAGCCGCCGAAGGGCAAAGACATCCTGCTGCCTGCGATCCCCGATTGCGTGCTCGATGTAGATGTGACGAACAAAAAGATTCTCGTGCACATCATGCCGGGCTTGCTCGACGACTAACGCTGGAGGCGAATTTCAAGTGCGTATAGACATCGTGACCATCTTCCCTGAGATGTTCGAAGGCGTGGTTGGCACCAGCATCATCGGCCGTGCCCGCGCGCAGGAGGCGGTGGAGATCAACCTGGTCGATTTTCGGGAGTACTCGGGCAACAAGCATCACACGGTCGACGACACGCCATATGGCGGGGGCGGCGGGATGGTGCTGAAGCCGGAGCCGATTTTCGCAGCTGTGGAGTCCTTGCTGATGGAAGGCAAGCGTCCACGGGTGATCTTGACCTGTCCGCAAGGGGAAGTCTACAGCCAGAACAAAGCATTGGAACTCGCGCAGGAAGAACATTTGATCATCGTCAGCGGCCACTACGAAGGATATGACGAGCGTATTCGCGAGCATCTGATCACCGACGAGATCTCGATCGGGGATTATGTGCTGACCGGCGGGGAACTGCCGGCGATGGTGATCGTCGATTCGATCGTGCGGCTGTTGCCGGGCGTTTTAGGCAATGATACATCTGCTGTTTTGGATTCCTTCCGCGAACCATTGCTGGAATACCCGCACTACACGCGTCCGGCCGATTTCCGGGGCTGGAAGGTGCCGGACATCCTGATGTCGGGCCACCACGCCAACATCAGCGTCTGGCGGCGCAAAGAGTCGATCAGGCGGACGCTGCTCCGCCGTCCGGATCTGATGGCGCGCCTCAGTTTGAGCAAGCAGGATGAAAAGCTGCTCGCTGAAGTGAAGCGGGAAGAAGGCTTGGAATCATAATCGCAACCCTGCTCTTAGAAGAGCAGGGTTGTTTTTTGAAGCAAGCACAAGATTGGGGAAAACAAATGCGGATATTGTGTCGTTTTACTTGAAAATCCGCGTTGAAAGAACTCGGTTCAGATGATAGGATTATACCTGTCGCCGCCGCTCTGAGCGGCTTCGAAAAAAGTTGTTGACGGCGAATGAGAGATGTGATATATTGAATCTCGTCGCTGATGCGGCAAACGCTCATTGGGGAGTCGCCAAGCGGTAAGGCAACGGACTTTGACTCCGTCATGCGAAGGTTCGATCCCTTCCTCCCCAGCCATCTGCCGAAGTGATGGAATTGGCATACGTGCGCGACTCAAAATCGTGATTTTGTGGGTTCGAGTCCCACCTTCGGCACCACTTCACGGGGGTATAGCTCAGTTGGTAGAGCACCTGCCTTGCAAGCAGGGGGTCAGCGGTTCGAATCCGCTTATCTCCACCATTGTTCCTCAATAGCTCAGTTGGTAGAGCGCCCGACTGTTAATCGGATGGTCACAGGTTCGAGTCCTGTTTGAGGAGCCAGTAACGCCTTTTTAGCTCAGTAGGTAGAGCGCATCCATGGTAAGGATGAGGTCATCGGTTCGATTCCGGTAAAAGGCACCATTTTCTTGGCTCGTTGGAGAAGCGGCTTAACTCACCGCCCTTTCAAGGCGGCATTCACGGGTTCGAATCCCGTACGAGTCACCATTTTCTTTACGCTACAATAAGATATCACGTATGGCTCGGTAGCTCAGTCGGTAGAGCAGAGGACTGAAAATCCTCGTGTCGGCGGTTCGATTCCGTCCCGAGCCACCATTTAAGGAAGCAAAGGTAGCCCAGCTAAGAGCGCGACGTCCTGTCGCAACGCTGGAAGGTAGCCCCGCTAAGGGCGCGACGTCCTGTCGCAACGCGGGACACGGTACATCCTGTACGTGCGGAAGTGGCTCAGGGGTAGAGCATCGCCTTGCCAAGGCGAGGGTCGCGGGTTCGAATCCCGTCTTCCGCTCCATTATGTTGGTGGCATAGCCAAGTGGTAAGGCATGGGACTGCAAATCCTTGACCCCCGGTTCAAATCCGGGTGCCACCTCCAACTTTACTTTTTCTCTCAATTCCCCATGCGAGTGTGGTGGAATGGCAGACACAACAGACTTAAAATCTGTCGGGGGCAACCCCGTGCCGGTTCGAGTCCGGCTACTCGCACCAACTTACATAACAAACGACGAGCACCTCTCCGTTGGAGAGGTGCTTTTTGCATTCACGGCACAATTTTCACTTCCGTCCCAATCGATACCCGCTTCGCCAAATCTTCCACATCTTTGTTATACATGCGGATGCAGCCTTTGGACACATATTTGCCGATCGAAGAGGGGCGGTTGGTGCCGTGGATGCCATACCCCTTTTTGGACAATCCCATCCAATAGGTGCCGTATACGGTGATCGGCCCGCCCGGCCGCCGTCCCGGATTCGGCACTTTGTTGATGATCTTAAACGTCCCGCTCGGCGTTCGAGTCGCTATTTTGCCGACACCGACGGGGTAGCTTTTGATCACTTTTCCGTTTTCCAACAGATCGAGCTTGCGTTTGCCAAGCGACACGCGGATCGAAACGGCCAACTGGCGTTACCCCCTTTTGCTTCGTCTCTGTCAGGGTATGCGCGATTGCCTAACCGGGGAACCTATGCTAAACTTCCTACTGTAAAAATGCCCATGATTTGGTGGGAGAGAGAGGACGGTCTATTACGATGAGACTTGGGGCAAACGTTTCCATTGCCAAAACCGGGCTGCTCAAGGCGGTTGAAGAATCGATCAACTATGAAGCAGACACCTTTATGATCTATACCCGTTCCAACCGCGGCGGCAATGCGCGCCCGATCGAAAACTTCGGCCGCGAAAAAGCATACGAAATCATGAAAGAACATAACCTCGCCGACCCGGTCGTGCACGCGCCGTACCTGATCAACCTGGCTTCGAACAAGCCGGAGACGTGGGAGTACGGCGTAGAGCTGTTGCGCGAAGACATCCGGCGCACCGAATACCTCGGCATCAACTACATCGTCTTCCATCCGGGCTCCCATACCGGAGCCGGCGTTGAATACGGCATCAAACGCATCGCAGAAGGCCTGAACGAAATTTTGACCGGGGAAGAGGAATTGTTCGTCTGCCTCGAAGGCATGGCCGGGGACGGGTCGAAGCTCGGCTCGAACTTCGAAGAGCTGGCTGAAATCATTTCGCTCGTCAAACACAAGGACAAGCTTGGCGTCTGCCTCGACACTTGCCACCTATATTCTTCCGGTTACGACATTGTCAATGATTTTGACGGCGTCATGCAGAAATTCGGCGACACCGTTGGCCTCGACCGCCTGAAGGTGTGGCACATCAACGACAGCAAAACGCCGTTCGATTCGCGCAAAGACCGCCATGCCAACATCGGCGAAGGCTCGATTGGCGGCGACGCGATCAAACGCATCGTGCATCACGAACTGGCCCAAGGCAAACCCTGCATCTTGGAAACGCCGGAAGGAAAATACAAGGAAGAAATCGCCTTTTTACGCAGTTAACGCGCAAGAGGCAGACAGGACCCGTTGTTGCAACGGGTCCTTTGCCTTTTCTTCCACCTATTGCTTCGATTTGCGGATTCGCCCGAGCCAAACAATAGTTCCATGGGGTCGAATCTAAGGTTGAAGTGAGGAGTGTTGACGATGCGTTCGAAAAAGAAACTCAGTCTGATGCTCGCTGCTGCTTTTGCCCTGATGCCGCTTCCGGCGATGATGGACGCGCAGGCATCTCCGTCCCATGGCGGCCACGCGCTGCAAGCTGTGCCGGTTGCTGCCCATACACCGGTCAACCGCGCTGGCGTGGCGGTCAATGGCGTGATGAAATCGGCGATCGATCCGATCCTGGTGGGCAGCATCTATTATGTTCCCTTTAAGGATATCGCGCGCATTCTTGACTATGATGACATCCGCTACAACTACAGCAACAAAACGTACACCGCCACCGACGGTTCGGTCACGGTAAAAGTGACGATCGGCGGCACCTCCGCGATGAAAGGCGACGAACACGTGCATGTGGACCCGCCGAGGTTTATCAACGGCACCACTTACATTTCGCTTGGTTCCGTCGGCGCTGTCTTCAACACGTACACTTGGTTCAAAGCGGAAAACGGCTCGATCCAGGTGCAACTGCCGGCTCGTCAGTACAAAGTGCAGGCTGGCGACACCTTGTGGGAAGTCGCGCAGGCGCATCACACGACGATCGCAGCGGTGCGCGCGGCGAACAACCTGACCACCGACAGCTTGAAGCCGGGCCAGATGCTCCGCGTGCCGCCGGAATATCAGACCCGTGAGATGGAACCTGTTCGCCAATCCCCGCCGGCGCCGGCAACGCCGCAAGGAAACACGGCGACTCCGGTGCAGTCGACGTCCGCATCGGCCAAGGCGCAGGCGATCATCGCGACCGGCAAGAAGTATATGGGCCGTCCGTACAAGTTTGGGGCCAAGCCGTCCGAAGCGCCGGCCCGCATGGACTGCTCGTCGTTTTTGCAGTATATTTTTAAACAGCACGGCATCACCTTGCCGCGCGATTCCCGTCAGCAGTCTGCCGTCGGGAGCCGGGTGTCCAAGTCTGCGCTGAAGCCGGGCGATCTGGTGTTCTTCAAGTATCCGGAGCGCTATTCGGACGGCCGTGTCGGCCATGTCGGGATGTACATCGGCAACGGGCAGATGCTGCACACCGTTCCGAAGACCGGCGTGACGATCTCCAAGATGTCGTCCGGCTACTGGACGCGCAATTACCTGTACGGCAAGCGCGTGATTAAATAGCGCTCAAGATACTCAAGGGAAACTGCTTGTCATCCTCCCCTGATCTGTGCTATACTTTCTTTTGTTATCAAGGCGGTCCTCTTTCTGGTGCTCATTAGATAGCCCACGTTACGAACGCCTGTAGGGAGGAGGTCTACTCATGAACCAAGAATTGCTCAAAGCAATCACTGCTGAACAGATCCGCCAGGACATTCCTCAATTCAAAGCGGGCGACACCGTTCGTGTCCACGTTAAAGTAAAAGAGGGTAACCGCGAGCGTATCCAGGTCTTCGAAGGCGTTGTCATCAAGCGCCGTGGCGGCGGTATCAGCGCAACGTACACCGTTCGTAAGATGTCTTACGGCGTTGGCGTTGAGCGTACGTTCCCGCTCCACACTCCGAAGGTTGATAAGATCGAAGTGACCCGTCGTGGTCGCGTACGTCGTGCGAAGCTGTACTACCTGCGCAACCTCACTGGTAAAGCAGCACGTATCCGCGAAATCCGCTAACAAAGTACAGGGACTTGTTGAAACGACAAGTCCCTTCTTTGTCTTCTATCGTAGCTTTTTCGTATAAGAAGGTAAGCTGGGAGGCACAGTAATGAGTGAATTTAACCCTCAAAACGAAACGAACCAAGACACTTCAGGTCAGGAAGAAAAGAAAAAAGGTTGGGGAAAAGAAGCATGGGAATGGGGCAAATCGCTGCTCGTTGCGTTCTTGCTGGCGCTTCTGATCCGTCAATTTGCTTTTGCGATCTTTATGGTGGACGGTCAATCGATGGTGCCGACATTGGAAGACAAAGAACGCCTTGTCGTCAATAAAATGGTCTATTACTTACATAAACCGGAGCACAACGACATCGTTGTCTTTAAATATCCGGCCGACCCAACGAAAGACTTTATTAAGCGCGTCATCGGTGTGCCCGGCGATAAGATTGAGATTCGCGATTATAAAGTCTTCCGCAACGGGGAAGAGTTGTCGGAGAATTACATTGCGGAACCGACCGCGACCAACAACGGCGTCTTTACCGTGCCGGACGGCACGATTTTTGTCCTTGGCGACAACCGCAACTATTCGAAAGACAGCCGCGACCCGCAAGTAGGCTATGTGCCTTACGATGCGGTGATCGGGCGCGCCGAATTTGTCTGGTGGCCGTTTGACCAGTTCCGCGACATCTAGGACTTGAAGACGGGCTTAAAGGAGCTAACGGAGAGATGACGATTCAGTGGTTCCCCGGCCATATGGCCAAAGCACGCCGGGAAGTTACCGAGAAGCTAAAGCTGGTCGATATCGTGTTTGAACTTGTCGACGCGCGGCTGCCTATGTCCAGCCGCAACCCGATGATGAACGAGATCGTCCAGAACAAGCCGCGCCTGGTGCTCTTAAACAAGGCCGATCTGGCCGATCCGCGCATCACCGACCAGTGGATGCAGTATTTTCAAAAGCAGGGTCTCGCCTGCGTGTCGATCAACGCGCTGAAAGGGGAAGGCTTGCCCAAGGCAGCCTCCGAAGCGAAGCGCCTGTTCGAGCCGAAAGTCGAAGCGATGAAGAAAAAGGGGATTCGCCCGCGTGCAGCAAGAGCGATGATTCTCGGCATCCCGAACGTCGGCAAATCCTCTTTGATCAACCGCATGGCGAAAAAGTCGATCGCGAAGACGGGCGACCGTCCGGGTGTGACACAGGCGCAGCAGTGGATCAAGGTTGGCAAAGATTTCGAACTGCTCGACACGCCGGGGATTCTCTGGCCGAAATTCGAAGACCCAGCAGTGGGTCTGCGCTTGGCGGCGACCGGTGCGATCAAGGAAGAGATTCTCGATACGGAACCGGTGGCGATTTTCATCGTCAAAGTGATGAGCAACCGCTATAAAGGCGTGCTCGAATCGCGGTTTAACGTGGAAGATCTGCCCGCCGATCCGCGTGAGGCGCTGGAAGCGATCGGCCGCAAGCGCGGTTTCCTCCGCGCCGGCAACGTCGTCGATATGGAAGCGACGTGGAAGCTGATGATCCGCGAGTTCCGCGGCGGCCAGTTCGGGAGGATCACCTTGGAAGACCCTGCCGATTTTGTAGAGGAAGAGTCTGCAGTGGTGGAAGAGGAAGTCGTGAACACAACCGAAGAGTAAGACATTGCCACCGTGGAGACACGGTGGTTTTTTCTGTTCGGGACAGGAAACCAACACGGCGCGGCGAAAGGATAAGGGATATAGAAAGGGGTTCCTTCCCATGGCACGAACGATTGAATTTGAAACGCTGACTGTCGGTGAAATTCGCGACTGGCTGCAAGCGGAAGAGCCGAACAAGCGGCAGGAAAAGCAACTGCTGTCAGACCCGCGCAGCGGGGTGCGCAAACTGATCGAGTCCTATGTGCGCGAACGGGAAAAGGCAGCTGCAGAAGCTGTCTGGCGCGCCGGGATGTGGCAGTATGAGCGGGACGCGGCGGAGCAGGGATATCGTCTGGTGGCCGGCGTTGATGAAGCGGGCCGCGGACCGCTGGCCGGACCGGTGGTGGCTGCAGCGGTCATTTTGCCGGAGGGGATCGAACTGCCGGGGCTAAATGATTCGAAACAGGTCGCGGAGGAGACTCGCGAGCGCTTGTATGATCTGATCTGCACAGGTGCGGTGGCGTACGGCATCGGGGTGGTGGATACAGATTATATCGACAAGCACAACATCTTACAGGGGACGTTTGAAGCGGCCCGGCAGGCGCTGCGCCGGATGGAGCAGCAGTTTGCAGCAGTACCGGACTACCTGTTGACCGACTTTTTGAAGATTCCGGATGTGGTGCAGCCGTACAATCCGATCGTCAAAGGGGATGCGAGTTCGTTTTCGATCGCGGCCGCTTCGATTTTGGCGAAAGTGACGCGGGACCGGTTGATGGCGGAGTATGCGCAAGCGTATCCGCAGTATGGATTTGAGCGGCATAAGGGGTACTCGGCGCCGGAGCATATGCAGGCGCTGGAGGAGTACGGGCCTTGTCCGATTCATCGGAAATCGTTTGCGCCCGTGCAGAAATTGCTGCAAGGGTCGCTGTTTGATTTTGCCGGCCTGTAAGGCCTAGGGAGGTGGGTGTGTGATGCGGATCAATGCGGGTCAAGTCGGACAGGTCGTCCTGTCGACGCTGCAAGGGGCTAAGGAGCTGGAGAGCAAGGTCGAACTGAAAGTGGGCAGTGTGGTGCGGGCGACATTGATGCAGCATGCGGGCAAAGATGAAGTTTGGTTGCAGATCGGCGGGAAAAATGTCCGGGCGCGGCTCGATGCGAACGTCAAGCCGGGCGATCAGGTCGACTTGCTGGTGACCGGAGAGCAGAAGCAAGGGGCGATGGAGCTGAAGGTGGTCGGGCAGCCGATCCGCAGCGGCGAAGGAGGCAAGCAGCTCGATATCGCGGGCCTTGTTCGCGCTTTGGGTTTGCCGGAATCGGAGGAGACCAAGGCGCTGGTGCAGGAGCTGGCGGCTCGCGGCGTGCCGTTGAAGCCGGAAACGGTGCGTGCGGCGCTGGCCGTGCTGCGCAGCCTGCCGCAGGTGACGCCGTCGCACATCGCAACGCTTGGCAAGCTGGCTGAGCTGGGCATCCCAATTTCGCCCAGCACCTTTGAGGCGATGCACACGTTGGAAGCGGGGCCGAAGCTGCATGATTTGCTGACGAAGATCCAGAGCACCTTGCAAGGACTGTTTCCGGAGGCGGCGTCGACAACTGGCAAGACGGCGGCATCAGGTGGAGTAATCGCCACAACGGGTACGATGCCAACGCCGAGTACGGCAGGCACCCAAGCAGGTACGACGCCAACGCCTAGTGCCGCAGGTACCCAAGCGGGAACGACGCCTGTCCCAAGTGCCGCAGGTACCCAAGCGGGAACGACGCCTGTCCCAAGTGCCGCAGGCACCCAAGCAGGTACGACATCTGCGCCAAGTGCCGCAGGCACTCAATCGGGAACATCACCAGTGCCAAGTGCCGCAGGTACCCAAGCAGGTACGGCGCCTGCACCAAGTGCCGCAGGCACCCAAGCGGGCACATCACCTGTGCCCAGTGCCGCAAGCACCCAAGCGAGCACGTCCCCTGTATCAAGTGTCGCAAGCACCCAAGCGGGTGCGCAGCCTGCCCAAAGTGCCGCAGGCACCCAGGCAGGTACAACACCTGCGCAAGGTACAGTAAGCACTCAAGCGGTCAGTTTTGGCACTACTGTAACTGTCAACGCCAAAACGGCTGCTCCTGCACCGACAGCAGGCGCTGCGCCGGTACCGATTGCTGCCAGCGCACCAACACAGAACGCCAACGGAGTCACAACTGCCCCAGCGTCTCAGCAAAGTGCGGTGCCTACGATTCATTTCCCGGAAAATACTCAGGCAAACACCCTGCCTGCATCCGGGAACCACAATCTGTCCGCACCAACGCGCGTCAACCTGGAGCAGCTTCTTCACGTCACGACCCAACTGCTGCACAGTGCAGATGACTCGACCCAGACGGGCGCTCAACTGGCAGACAAAGCGAAGCAGTTAGGCCTGAATTTCGAAGAACAGCTCGCCCACGCCCTGCGCCGCCTTCCGCCGGACAGTGAAGCTGGTCAGGTCAGCCAAGCGTTTCAACAGGCGCTGAAAACATCCGCAGAGCAAGGCACCACTTTGAAACACGCCCTGCTCCTCGCCCAGAGCGCTGCTGCTGAACTTGATGCAGCCGGACTCAGCACCTTGCAGCAAGACCTGAGCACCGTGCTGAAAAACATCACCGGGCAGCAGTTGATGCAAACATCGGGCGGCGACCGTGCCGACTTGCTGTACCAGTTTGCAGCCGTTCCGATCCGCCATGGCAAAGACGAGCAAACGGTGGAACTGCACGTCATGGCCCGCAAAAGCCCCGGTCAAAAAACGATCGACCCGGCCAACTGCTACGTGCTTTTCCGCCTCGACATGCCGAACTTAGGAGAGCTGGACATCCATCTGCACATCGTCGACAAAGTGGTTGGCGTCCGTTTTCTTTCCGAACAGCTGGCCGACATGACCCTCACCCCTGCCGACCAGCGCGACCTCCGCGACGCGCTGCAAAAAGTCGGCTTCCATCTCGGCGTGCTGAAAGTCGAGGACAAAAAGCAGCCGGAGCCAGGCGCACCGCAACCGCTGCTTCCGCCAATCCTCACCAACAAGCAGTTTGACTTAAAAATCTAACCCGAAACGAGAGGAGCGCCGAATCATGACCGACCCAACCCGCAAAAAGGCAGTCGCCATTCACTACGACCAGAACAAAGATTCGGCTCCTCGCATTGTCGCCGGGGGTCGCGGGGCGATCGCCGAGCAGATTCTGTCGCTGGCAACAGAACACGATGTGCCGCTGCACGAAGACCGCGCCCTCGTCGAAACTCTGCTCGCTTTTGACATCGGCAAAGAGATCCCGCCTGACCTCTACCAAGTGGTCGCGGAAGTCCTCGCCTTTGTCCAGCGCATCGACAAAAGGGAGCGTGACCAATGACCCGCTCCCGCAAACAGACCGGCGCCTTAGGCGAGCAGATCGCCAGCGACTGGCTCCTCCGGCAAGGCTGCGAGCTGATCGTCCGCAACTGGCGCTGCCAGGAAGGCGAGCTCGACATCATCGCCGCAGAAGGCGACACCCTCCTGTTCCTCGAAGTCCGCACCCGGACGACCTCAGGGCGCTTCGGCACCGCCGAAGAATCGGTCGACTGGCGCAAACAGCGCCAAGTCCGCCACCTCGCTGCCCGCTATCTTTCCACCACCCAGCACCCGTTCCGCCGTTTCCGCTTCGACGTCATCGTCGTCTACCTGCATCGTCACTCTGCAGAAGTTCTGAACATCCGCCAGATACGAAACGCTTTTTAAAACCATACTGCCTGTGGTATCATGGGGTGAGAAAGATAGACGTAGGAGGATACATACTCATGTTTACCACCCTTATCGCGATCGGTACGTTTGTACTCGGTCTTGTACTCGGCGCCATCGGCGGTGTTTACTACCTCAAGAACAAGATGACCAACATGCAGATGTCCGACAAAGAGATCCAGACGATGGCCCGCTCCATGGGCATGAACCTCAACCAAAAGCAACTGATGCAGGTGTCCAAGCGCATGCAGTCTGCTAACAACAACAAGACCAAGAAGAAAAAATAAGCACACAAAAAGAGAGGGCAGAGATGCCCTCTCTTTTTTCATACCTGCGGGAATTACCAGAACAACAAGCTGGATAGTGCGAGGATCGACAGGAACGGGACGAAGAATGCAGCCGGATTGTAACCGTAGCCATATCCATAGCCGCGTCCAAAACCACCTCCAAAACCACGTCCATAACCGCCATACCCTCCATAGAAAACATGATCAGCGTTTATGTCGGAAGCAGAGGATTCAAGCGTGCGAAACAAGTTCTCTTTTTCACCGGAGGCCATGCCGACCGGACGCAGATAAAGCCCTTTGCTGTTAACCCGCTCCACTACGCCGCGATGCTGACCGTTTGGCGTTTGGACGTGCACCATTTTACCAACGTACTGTTTGCAGTTTCCTGCGTGATAACGGCACATAAGGAAAACCTCCTTTCGTTTTGGTCTTTATCAGCATATGTACAAAAAGGGTACAGGCTCACGGCGCATGCGGAGGACAAACCAAAGATAGACGGCTCACCTGCTGCATACACATGGAAGGAGAAGGAGGCGAGCGTCATGAAAATGGGGTCTCCCCTGTGGAAGTTTCGCTACCAGACCCGCCGCAATCCGTGGTTGATCTTGATTCCGCTGCTGCTGGCGATCATCCTGTTCGCCGCAAGCTGCGCCTTGATCGGCGGGGGAGAGGAGAGCGAAACGAAAACGGTCGGCCAGTCGGTCGTTGACGGCTGGCTGTATGGAGGTTTCGATTCGTCAGGCAACCTGATCTTCCGCCAAGGAGATCAGGTTGTGCTGTTGCCCCAAGGCAGCAAGGAAGTCAAATTAAACGGCGAGACGGTGCGCATCCAAAGCGCCACGCCAAACACGCTGGAACTGCAAACTGATGCCACATCCGCTGCAACGCCCTTCACGGTGCCGGCCGCCGTCTGGTGGGCGCTGGGGACGGGTGTGTTTGGTTATGTGCTCGGCAGACTGCATCCAACCAAACCATCAGCGTCCGCATTGCCGGCCCGTCCGTCCATCCCGCGATGGAAGCCGCGCCGCTGGTCGCGTTAAAATATGGAAATTGTGTCGAAAAGTATATTTCAACAGAATTGAATATTCATTGAATTTCAACAATAAGATCCCTAGTGTAACAAATTTATTGTGAAAAACAGGGAGGAATTTGAAATGAAGAAAACGATCGCCGTGATGTCGGCCGTCGCAGTACTGGCCATGCTGGCTCCGGCAGGTGTGTCCGCTGCAACGACCCAAGCTCCGCAAAACACTGCTACTGCAGAAGCAGCAGCAGCACCGGACCGCATTTTGGTAAAATTCACGCCGGGCGCTGCCGCAGCAGAAAAAGCAAACGTTCACGCCGCGCTGGGCGGGAAAGACCTTGGCAAACTGGGCCAAGGCAAATCCGACTGGACGCTGGTCGAAGTTCCTTTTGGCAAAGCTTCGGAGATGAAAGCTAAATATGCGAAAAACCCGAACGTCGAACTTGCAGAGCTCGACTATGTATATACGACAACTGCACTGCCGAACGATCCGCTGATCGGCAGCCAATGGCATCATACCAATGTGCAATCGGCAGCAGCTTGGGGCGTAGTGACCGGGTCGAACCGCACGATCGCAATCATCGACACCGGGATTGACCTCGACCACGCGGACCTCGCTGGCAAACTGGTAGCGGGCGCATCGTTTGTCGACCGCGTTTCTTCCGCCAACGACGACAACGGCCACGGCACGCACTGTGCAGGGATCGCTGCGGGCATCGGCAACAACGGCGTGGGCATCTCCGGGATGGACCAAACGGCGAAACTGATGCCGGTAAAAGTCCTGAACAAGCGCGGTTCCGGTTACACCTCCGACATCGTGGACGGCGTGTACTTCGCAGTCGACAACGGGGCGGACGTTCTGTCGATGTCGCTGGGCGGCGGCGGAGCAACACAAGCGTTCCAAGACGCGATCAACTACGCTTGGAACAATAACCGCATCGTAGTTGCAGCAGCAGGCAACAGCGGCGTGTCCACCCCGTCCTACCCGGCGGCGTACAACAACGTGGTATCGGTTGCGGCGACCGACGCGAATGACAACAGAACCTCCTGGTCGAACTACGGTTCCTCCTGGGTAGATGTGGCAGCGCCGGGCAACTCGATCTACTCGACCTACTACAACGGCGGGTACACCACCATGTCGGGCACTTCGATGGCAACTCCGCTCGTTGCCGGCCTGTTCGCACTGACCTGGGGCAAGAAGCCGACTGCCACTAACTCCGCAGTCGTCAACCGTGTCCTGACCACCGCTGACAGCACCGCAGGCACCGGCAGCGCGTACCAGTATGGCCGTGTGAACGCGTTTAACGCAGTCAACGGATTCTAATCGCATTTAGACGGAAAAAGACCGCAGGCCACTATGGCGTGCGGTCTTTTTTGGTATACTGGAGATGGACAATCTATGGAGCAGGAGAGAAGCAGAATGAAATTTACTGGGGACCGCAATTGGATGTTCATCGCCATTGCTGCCGTATCACCGTACATCTGGATCAACAATGCCATTCAGAAAACCGACCCGCTCACCGTGTCGATCGCGGCCGGTTTCAGCGTGCTGGCGGTGATGCTGCTCGTGTTTTTGCTGCGCAAACAATACATCGAAGTCAACCACAACCGGATCTTGCTGCAAAGCATGTTCAAGCGCCGCGAGTTCGCCCCTGACGACCTGCAGAAGATCGTCGTCGAAGAGCATGTCATCACCGCCTTCGACAGCAAAGGCAAACCGCAGCACTTGATGATCCCGCTGAAAAAAGAGCAGCTCAAAGAACTGAAAGATGCGGTCAAGGCGTTTTGCAAACGCAACAAAATTCCATTGCAATAACCAGCCCGGCCCGTTCGCAAATGAACGGGCTTTTTTATTGCTCTAACGATTGATTTCTAATAAGTTCGCCTCATCGCCAACATTTATTTCACCATGACATTCAACTTTCGCCCAAACACCAAAGATGCCGCCATGATGATCAGCCAGGGTTTTGAGTACCCGAGCATCCTGTTTTACTTCTTCTTGTGCATTGTTCACCATGACACACCTCTGGAGCGGTGCAACTACTCTCAAGATTGCTGTCGGCCCGATCTTGATTGGCCGGTTGATCCAATCACTTTCGGGAAAGCCGGTTGCTTCTGTATCAAGCAAAAGGTTTGCTCGAAAACGACGCGGGTCTACCGGCTCATCTAACTCTTGACTCAACTTATGTATTGCAGACGTCGTAATGATACTGATCGGCCCCTCGTCAAAATGAGAGATGGAATCTTCTCGTGTTAAGGCTGCCTGTATTCCTAGCGACTCACTCAACGCCTCATTGAAAGTGTGATCTTCAACTCGATAATCAGTTCCATCAGGCATCGTTACAATCAGATCAGCCCCAACGTACCTGGCTCTATAATTGAACAGCCCTTTCATGAGTTGAAAACGGCGTGTTGTTTTTCCACTGCCAAACTTTCCGTCCGAGTTTTTGATTGCCCACAACCTGTCACCAAAGAGACCGCGATGATCAATCGAAACCGATGATAAAGACTCCCCTAAAATTGATTTGACAGGATACCTGCGGATTTCCTTGACCGTCCCTGCAAACTCATACTTAAAATCCATCGTTACACCCCCGTGTATTTCAAAATAACATATCAGTCTATTCCTGACAAAGAAGAAGGAATACCCCCGTTTCACTCGCCCCAGAACTTCCGGTCGAGTCCCCGGTATTGGATGGCTTCCGCGACTTGGGCAACATCTAACTGTTCACAGCCATCCAGATCGGCGATCGTGCGGGCGACTTTTAAAATGCGGTCGTAGGCGCGGGCGGAGAGGCCGAGCTGCTCGAAGGTGTCTTCGAGGAGGGACTCGGCTTCGGGGGTGAGGCGGCAATGGAGACGGAGGTCGCGAGAGGTCATGGCGGCATTCCAGGGGAAGGGTCGGTCTTGCAGGCGGGATTGCTGAAGGGCGCGGGCTGCGGTTACCCGCTCGCGGATCTGGGCGGAGGTTTCTTCGCGGGCATCGCTTTTGATGTCATGGTATTTGACGCGGGGAACTTCGATGTGCAGGTCGATCCGGTCGAGCAGCGGGCCGGAGATTTTGCTGCGATAACGGGTGATCTGCAGCGGCGTGCACGTGCACGGCTTGTAATCCGACCCGTAATACCCGCACGGACAAGGATTCATCGCCGCAGCCAGCAAAAAGCGGCTCGGGAACGTATACGTCGCCTGCGTCCTGGCGATCGTCACCTTCGCATCTTCCAGCGGTTGGCGCAGCACTTCCAGGACCGATTTTTTAAACTCCGGCAGCTCGTCCAAAAACAGCACGCCCCCATGCGCCAACGTCACTTCGCCGGGCTTGGGAATCGTTCCGCCGCCGATCAGCCCCCCGTCGGAGATCGTGTGATGCGGAGAGCGGTACGGTCGCGCATGCAGCATCGTCCCGCCCTGGGCCAAGAGCCCCGACACGCTGTACACCTGCGTCACTTCCAGCGACTCTGCTGCCGTGAGCGGGGGCAGGATCGTCGGCAGCCGCCGCGCCAGCATCGTCTTGCCGCTGCCCGGCGGTCCGATCAAAATCACATTATGCGATCCGGCCGCCGCGATCTCCAGCGCCCGTTTCACGTGCGGCTGCCCTTTGATCTCGGAAAAGTCATCTTCGCCGCTCCCGCCGTATTCTGCCGTCACCGAACTGTCCGGTTCGTACGGCAGAATCTCCCGTTTGCCGTTCAAAAACGCATACGCTTCCTGAAGCGACCTTGCCGCATAGACTCGCAACCCGCCCACCAAGGCCGCTTCCCGGGCGTTCTCCAGAGCGACGAGCAGTTGTTTCACGCCTTGCTCCTGAGCGGCCAGCGCCAAGGACAGCATGCCGCGCACCGGGCGCAACGTGCCGTCCAGCGCCAGTTCGGCAACGGCTGCCATCCCCTCAGGCAGAGGCTTGTGCATCATTCCGCCGGCCGCCAAGATGCCAAGCGCCAGGCACAGGTCGTATCCTGCCCCTTCTTTGCGCAGGCCGGCCGGGGCCAGATTGGCCGTGATCCGCTGAAGCGGAAAATCAAACCCGCTGTTGCGCAGCGCCGCCCGCACCCGATCTTTTGCCTCACGGACCGAACTGTCGGGCAGCCCGACCAGATCAAAACTCGGCAGACCGTTCGCCAAATCCACTTCCACCTGCACGATGATCCCTTGCAGGCCATACAAAGCAATCCCTGTCATTTGAGCGTACATGAACAGAAATCCTCCCCAATATGCGATTTTTAGACAGCATTCGATAAAAATTTGATTTTACTTAGTTCAGGATTGGTATCTTTTGCATACAATAAAGCAAGGTCACAAAATAGTACGAAAAATGATTCTAAACAAATTATGAATATGGCCTTGGTTTTACTGATCTTTTCAGATGTTTGGTCTATAATAAAGAAGTTGGAATGAATGATGAGAAGGAGGTGAAAGGGGTTGGAATTTGTGTGCCTCGAATGCGGAGGTTTCTTCGAGGGAGACGAAATCCGCCGATCCAAGAATCGTTGTGAGTCATGTGAGGATGTTACTTCTGATGACGAACAAGGAGAGTGTCATGGATACCGTTGACCGAAAGAAACCGAGCTAAACGCCCCCGTTCGTGCAAACGATGGGGGCGTTTAGCATGTTCGGCCTTTACATATCCTATAGGCGTCCATCCTAAACAAGAGGAGGCGTTGAGATGATTTCCGTGCAACTGTATCATGATCAATATGCCAAGATGAGCCATGACAAGTCCCTGCACCATTTCTTTCCGAAGAACAGCGCGGTGATGGAATGCAAGATGACGGAAAGCGAATTTGACGAATTCCTCAAGGAAAACGACATGATCACCATCCGGCACCATCTCAAGACTTATCAGGACGGTCAGGTCTGCGGAGAATTTGACGTTCTCTAGACCGTTATGAACTTACTTTATCGTGATCTGACGTTCGACCAGTTGGTGAACTGCTTGAGTTGAGCCAGCAGTTCGGTATGCCAGGTCTCGTCGCCGAGTGACTTCGCCATGTTGATCATGTCGAGCAGCGAGTCGATTTGCTCAGGCAGAACGCGCCGTCCTGTGCGGTGACGTTCGTCCTCGGGGTAGGCCGAGAGCACCCGATCAATTTTGTCCGACCCGATCGCTTCCTGCAGGGAGGCGATTTTGACACCATCCGTTTCCGCATGGTGTGCCAGCATGATGAAATCCAGCTCCAACTCGGGGGCGAGATGACTTTTATGACAGGTAGGGCAGACGAGCATTGGCACGTCATGAATCAGCACTCCGCCTTCGGAGTATACGCTTCTCATGATGGCGTTCATCGTCAGCCCGCAACAAAGCGTATCCTTTGACACAGGCGTTTCCCCCTTACGTAGTGCAACCAAAAGCGATTTGCTTTTAGGGTATCACAAAACCCCCTGCAACGGGGGTTTTTTACGTCTTTGTAATCTTGCTCACGACCAGCGACGCGCTGTCCGGAATTTCGTTGCGATATTGATCGATGTAACCAAGCGCATCCGCTTCCGTTGCACCCGGCACCGTCACTTGCGCTTGCACAACGATCTGCGTGCCGTCTTCCGTAAACCGGCTGCCGAGGATCTTTCCGTGCTCCACATAGGCCGGCACAACCTGCAGCAGCTTGTGCAGATATCCGTCGCCTTTGGCTAACTGATCTTCTTCATATTCATTGTTGGCGAGGATCTTCGTCGTGATGAATTTGCGGATTTTGTACTCCAGCACCAGCGTATGCCCATGACGTACCATGTGCTACAGCTCTTCCGGCGATACGGTGTTTCTAAACCCAAACTCCGCCTTTTGCCCGGGGTCTGTTTGGACAAATTCGATCTTCACCACCGATTTGACATTCAGGCATTCGCTGTGGCCGTCCGGCACGAGGAGGCGCACAGGGAAACCTTTTTTCAACGGCTTGTCCTCTTGTTGAAACAGCAGGTAGGCATTTTGTAAGTCAGCTTTAGGCAGGACAGCTTGAAAATCGTCGCTAGCGTGAAAAACGGCGTGTGTGCTTTCCGCCAGCGGCTGTATTATTTCGAGAAGCGAAGAAACTGGGGTCGCAATTCCCGTGAAGCTTGGTACAATAGGGGTAACGTCAAGGAGCGGACCTAATTTTCCGCTGATAAAGTCAGAATATTCCAAGTCAAGTTCACGTTCAACAAGACCGCGGACTACCACATGAAAAGCATCTTGTGCCACCTGAAATTTCACTCCTGTTCTGTAGTAGGTGTCTTGAGGTGATTGTACATCACAGAAAGAAGGAAAGTCCATGCAACTTTGGAAACGGAACTTAATCGTACTGTGGTTTGCCAACTTCACGGTGATGATGGGGATGAGCCTGGTCATGCCCTTTTTGCCTCTTTACATTGAATCCCTCGGAGTCACCGATCCGAAAGAGTTGGCGATGTGGGCCGGATTGGTGTTTTCCGGCACCTTTATGGCTTCGGCGATCTTTGCGCCGATCTGGGGCGCGCTGTCCGACAAGACGGGGCGCAAAGTGATGCTTTTGCGCAGCGCCATCGGGATGGCGGTCGTCATGGCGCTGATGGGCTTTGTCACCTCGGTGGAACAGCTGTTTGCGCTGCGGATCGGCATGGGCATCATCTCCGGCTTCATTCCGGCTGCCGTCGCGCTGATGGCGACCAACACGCCAAAGGAGCATGTCGGCTACGCGCTGGGCACGCTGCAGACCGGCGGGGTGTCCGGTCAGATCATCGGCCCGCTGGTCGGCGGTGTGCTCGCTCACTTCCTCGGTTTTCGCAGCGTGTTTTGGTTTACGGCGAGCCTGCTGGTGGTCGCGACGATCATCGTTGTGGTTTTCGTCAAAGAAGAGTTCAAAAAACCGGCTCCGGCAGCGAAACGGGTCAAAGGCGAGCGCCGGCGCTTTGAGATGCTCGACCATTTGAAGATGGTCTGGCCGGTGCTGGTCGTGTCTTTCCTGATCACCTTCTCGATGATGATGATCGACCCGATGATGTCGATCTACGTCTCACAGTTGGCGCCAAACGCCGAAAACGTGGCGCTGATCGCCGGGATGATCACCGCCTGCACCGGGATTGCCAACATCATCTTCTCTCCGCGCCTCGGCCGTCTCGGCGACCGGGTCGGCTACAAAAAAGTCCTGATGCTCGCCATGTGCGGCGCTGCTCTGTTCTACCTTCCGCAGGCGTTTGTCACCGCGCCGTGGCAGCTGATGGTCTGCCGCTTTGGACTTGGCATGTGCATCGGCGGCCTGATGCCGCAAGTCAACTCGCTGATCCGGACACGGGTGCCGACTGAGCTGCAGGGACGGATGTTTGGCTACAACACGTCGGCGATGTTCCTTGGCAACCTGTGCGGGCCGAATGTCGGCGGTTTTATCGGCGGGACATTTGGGATTAGTTCGCTCTTTTTCATCTCGGCGTGTACAATGATAAGTAACGCGCTGTGGCTGAAATTTGCTGTCAAAGATCCCAAGGAACAGCCAGTCGCCGTGCAGGGAGCGTAGCAAGAGAACGGAGGATACCGCAATGAAACGATTGATCGCAGCGGGTCTGTGCGCCGGGCTGATCTTGGCCGGGTGCGCGCCGCAGACTGCCGAGCCGCCCAAACCAGCCCATGAGGAGCAAACGGAGGGCGTTGCGCTTCAGTTTGACGATCTGCTTCAGACGACGAAACTGGTCATGACCACCAAGGCAGGCTCGGACTTGCCAAAAACCTGGAAGTTCGAAGGGGACGAAGCGAAGGCGAAAGCAAACAGCCTCGTTCCGGTGCTGAAAGAAGGCCAGGAGCTGCCGGCCGGAGAAGGTCGCCTCGTGCAGACCACGGTGCCGATGGTTTCCTTTATTCTTGATGTCGGCACAAAGAAAGCGAGCATCAACGTCTATCAGGACCGCTACGAATTCCAAGGCGCCTGGTACAAGTTGGAAAATGCACCAGATCGCACATATGGCTCGATCAACGAACTGGAGAAATAAAAAAGACACCCGTCCACACGCTGGCGGGTGTCTTTTGGGTTACGGCAGCTGATGCAGTTTTTGCTGAATCGGCGTGCGCGGTTTCACAGCCGGCACTTCCAGCGGGTAGCCGACGGGCAGGAATCCGACGATCTCCTGTCCCTCCGGCAGTGCGAGCAACTCGCGGACGCGGGGCGAGACGCCAAGCGAAGACCAGCCGGTGCCGACCCCTTCGGCGTGCGCGGCCAGCATGAAATTTTGGATGAAGCAGGCTACCGCTTCGACGTGCTCATCCCGGTCGATCGCCGTTTTTGCCGGGGTGGACGCCACAGCGAGCAGGAGGGGAGCCCCGCCAAAATTCGTTTTGTGCTTCACTTGCGCCCGCGTTTCCGGGCCGATCACGTAGACCTCCCATGGCTCAGCCATGCGGTGATTCGGCGCGTAGCTGGCCCATGTCAGCCACTCCTCAACACGCTCCATCGGCACGGGGTCGGGCTTGAACTGCTTGATGTTGCGCCGGGTGAGTATCGCTTGTTTTATGTCCATCAGAACGCGCTCCTTTCCAAGTACCCAAAGTATCTCCTACTATTGTATGTGGTCATGCAGATGTTATAGTATTCCGAATTTTTTTCAGTGACGGAAACAGGTTTGTATTTTCCACAAGGTTGGATTATCCTAAGGAAGATGTGTGTGGAAGGGGGCTATGCGGATGGATAAAGCTTCTGTTCGCGCGATGGTGATCAAGAAAGTCGTTGACGAACTGTACCTCGACGAGAAGTTTGTCACCGAGCAGATTGACGCGATGGAAAAAGAACTTGGCGATGACCTTTACGGCCGCGACACGATCGCGGAAGTAGTCGCCCGCATCCTCGACATCATGGACGACGTCGAGTGGTCCAGCGACAAGTCCGGCCTGGTCGATAAGCCTGTGAAGAAAGTAAACTGATCGGCGTGCAAGCATCTAAGAGGTAAGGAAGCAGCATACTAGTCTCATCTGTATCCATTCAAAAGGAGTGACGCCAGATGAATCAAGAGTATACGCTTCGCTGTTCGCTTTGCGGGACGACACATGAGGCGGACGCAGCATCGGTCGAGCAGGTGCAGGCTGCGAAGGAAGGCAGTTCCACCTATATCTGCGATACCTGCGGACGCAGGGTTCAGTTCGAGAGCGAGCAGAAATTCCGCTAAGAAGTTGTCACTGATTTGTCGATTCTTGCAGGACTCGGACGAAACGGGTCGAATATAGAAGTTTGTTTTGGGCAATTGTACATTTTTTCACGAATCAAGTGGAGGAGGAAGCGGAATGAACATCCATGAGTATCAAGGCAAAGCTGTCTTGAAAAAGTATGGCGTAGCGGTTCCGAACGGCCGCGTGGCCTTTACGGTAGATGAAGCAGCACAGATCGCTGAAGAACTGGGCGGCAAGGCTGTAGTAAAAGCACAGATCCACGCAGGCGGCCGCGGCAAGGCAGGCGGCGTTAAGCTTGGCAAGAGCGTCGAAGAAGTTCGTACATACGCAGAACAGATCCTCGGCATGACGCTGGTCACGCACCAGACCGGTCCGGAAGGCAAGGTTGTCAACCGTCTTCTGATCGAAGAGCTGTCCGACATCAAGAAAGAATACTACATCGGTCTCGTCGTTGACCGCGCTACCCAGCGCGTTGTCATGATGGCGTCTGAAGAAGGCGGCACCGAGATCGAAGAAGTGGCAGAAGCGACTCCGGAGAAGATCTTCAAAGAAGCGATCGACCCGGCTATTGGCCTGGTTGCTTTCCAAGCACAAAAGCTGGCATACGCGATCAACATCCCGAAAGAGCTGGTGAAGCAGGCTGTGAAGTTCATGCAGGGCCTGTACGCTGCGTTTGTTGAAAACGACTGCTCGATCGCGGAGATCAACCCGCTCGTCGTCACCGGCGACGGCCGTGTTGTGGCGCTGGACGCGAAGCTGAACTTCGACTCCAACGCACTGTTCCGCCACAGCGACATCCTCGAATTGCGCGACCTGGAAGAAGAAGATCCGAAAGAGATCGAAGCTTCCAAGTTCGACCTGACCTACATTGCACTCGACGGCAACATCGGCTGCATGGTGAACGGTGCAGGCCTGGCGATGGCAACGATGGACACCATCCAGCACTACGGCGGCACCCCGGCGAACTTCCTTGACGTAGGGGGCGGCGCGACCACTGAGAAAGTTACCGCTGCGTTCAAGATCATCCTGTCTGACGATAACGTCAAAGGCATCCTGGTCAACATTTTCGGCGGGATCATGAAGTGTGACACCATCGCAGAAGGCGTTGTTGCAGCTGCAAGAGAAATCGGCCTCAACCAGCCGCTCGTCGTTCGCCTTGAAGGCACCAACGTCGAGCTTGGCAAGAAGATTCTCAACGAGTCCGGCCTGAACATCGTAGCAGCAGACAGCCTCGCTGATGCAGCTCAAAAGATCGTCGCATTGGTGAAGTAATACGAGCGGAGGAGGGTAACCCAAATGTCTATCTTGATTAACAAAGATACAAAGGTCATGACCCAGGGCATCACGGGTAAAACGGGCCTTTTCCATACAAAGCAAGCGATTGAATACGGAACGAACATGGTTGCGGGCGTAACCCCGGGCAAAGGCGGCACCGAAATCGAAGGCGTGCCGATCTTCAACACCGTGGTGGAAGCGAAAAATGCGACCGGCGCTAACGTGTCTGTCGTCTACGTTCCGCCGGCGTTTGCAGCAGACTCGATCATGGAAGCGGTAGACGCTGACCTCGATCTCGTCATCTGCATCACCGAAGGCATCCCGGTTATGGACATGATCAAAGTGCGCCGCTTCATGGAAGGCAAGCGCACCCGCCTGATCGGTCCGAACTGCCCGGGCGTTATCACGCCGGGCGAGTGCAAGATCGGCATCATGCCGGGCTACATCCACACCCCGGGCCGCGTGGGCGTTGTTTCCCGCTCCGGCACCTTGACCTATGAAGCGGTACACCAGTTGTCCACCGAAAACATCGGTCAATCCACCGCAGTTGGCATCGGTGGCGACCCGATCAACGGCACCAACTTCATCGACGTTCTGGAACTGTTCCAAAACGACCCGGACACCGACGCGATCATCATGATCGGCGAAATCGGCGGCACCGCGGAAGAAGAAGCGGCTGAGTGGATCAAAGCAAACTGCACCAAGCCGGTTGTCGGCTTTATCGCAGGCGCAACTGCGCCTCCGGGCAAGCGCATGGGCCATGCAGGCGCGATCATCTCCGGCGGCAAGGGCACCGCAGCTGAAAAGATCTCTGCGATGGAAGCAGCGGGCATCCGCGTAGCTCCGACCCCGTCCGACCTTGGTTCCACTATGGTCGCACTGCTCAAGGAAAAAGGTCTGCTTGAGAAAGTGACCGTGAAGTAATTTCACACAACCAGCAAGAGAGACTCCGCGTGAGTCTCTCTTTTTTATCCGAGAGGGGGAACGCATGTGCGCGTCGATGATATTTTGCTCTGGCTGTCCGTATCGCCCGGTGTGGGGGCGGTATCTGTGCGCAGGCTGCACGACTACCTGGGAAGTTGGGAGAAGGTGTGGGCGGCTGGAGAAGCGGAGATGAAAGCGGCGGGGGTGAAGAATGCGATCATCCGGTCGCTGCTGGCTGCCAGAGCCCATTTTGACCCCGTGGCGGTGCGCAGGCAGTTCGAGCCGGAAGGGGTGCGCTATGTGTCACAAGTGCATGCGGAGTATCCGGAGATCTTGCACACGCTGTATGATCCGCCTGCAGGGCTGTTTGTGATCGGGATGATCCCCGGGACCGGGTCTGATGCGCTTGCTGTGGTCGGCGCGCGGACACTGACCTCCTACGGGCGGCTGGCGACGGAGCGCCTGGTCACGGAGCTGGCCCAAAGCGGCCTGACGATCGTCTCCGGTCTGGCGCGCGGCATCGACACAGCGGCACACGGCGCTACACTGCAAGCGGGCGGTCGGACGGTCGCTGTGCTTGGCAGCGGGGTCTTGCAGATCTACCCGCGTGAAAATGTCCCCCTCGCGCACCGCATCGCCGACGGACACGGCGCTGTCGTCTCCGAGTATCCGCCACACACGCCCGGCAGGCCGCAAAACTTTCCGATCCGCAACCGGATCATCTCCGGCCTTGCCCAAGCCACCCTCGTCGTTGAAGCCGGCGAAAAAAGCGGCTCGCTGATCACCGCCGACCAAGCGCTTGAGCAAGGCCGCGATGTCTACGCCGTCCCGGGTCCGATCACCTCCCCGCCCAGCATCGGGACGAATCGCCTGATTCAACAAGGAGCTAAACTCGTTTTGACAGCTTCCGATATCCTCGAAGACTACAGCCTTTCTTTCCAAGACACCCAGAGCGGCGAAAACGCCGGAAATCATGGCTCAAGCGAACTCAACTCCGCTTTCTCCCCGCTGCAATCCCCGCTGCAAAACCATCCTGCCCATTCTTCAGAAGCTCTTCTCCTTCTAAAATCCCTTGGCTACGAAGAAGCCACCCTTGACGACCTGCATCACCGCACCGGCATGCCGCCTGGTCTCCTGCACAGCACGCTCTTGCGGCTGCAGTTGCAAGGCGTGATCTCGGCCTTGCCCGGCAACCGTTTTCTCCGTGTGAAAACGTAAGAGAGGGGCAGACACCACTCTCTTTTTTAGCTGACACCGTTTGCCGTTTGTGCGGTTTGGATATTACTAATCCATGAGTTCGCGCATAAAAATATCGTTTTGTCGTGACAAACGGTGATTTCTTGATATATATTGGTACATAGCATCTCTGGATTGTCATATGAAAACGCATTCTATTACATAAAGAAAGGAGGAGAGAGTCGTGTCCGATTATCTCGTAATCGTCGAGTCTCCCGCCAAAGCAAAGACGATCGGCAAGTACCTCGGAAAGAAATATGTGGTCAAGGCGTCAATGGGTCACGTGCGTGATCTGCCGAAATCGCAGCTTGGCGTTACTGTAGAAGACGACTTCTCTCCGAAATACATAACCATTCGTGGAAAAGGCGACATTTTGAAAGAGTTGCGCGATGCCCGCAAAAAGGCGAAACAAGTCTTTCTCGCAGCTGACCCTGATCGCGAAGGCGAAGCGATTGCGTGGCATTTGGCACATATTCTCGATGTCGATACGGCAGCACCCTGCCGCGTCGTCTTCAACGAGATCACGAAAGATGCCGTAAAAGAAGCGTTCAAACATCCGCGCTCGATCAACATGAACCTGGTCAACGCCCAACAGGCCCGCCGCATCTTGGACCGCCTCGTTGGCTATCAGATCTCCCCTCTTCTATGGAAGAAAGTCAAAAAAGGGCTGTCTGCCGGCCGCGTCCAATCGGTCGCGGTGCGTTTGATCATCGATCGCGAGAATGAAATCCGCGCGTTCGAGCCGGAAGAGTACTGGACGCTGACCACTCATTTCAAAATCGACAAAAGCAAATTTGAAGCAAGATTCCACGGTTTCGGAGAAGAGAAAAAAGAATTGAAGTCGGAAGCGGACGTACTGGAGATCCAAAAGATGATCGCCGGTCAAAACTGGATTGTGCAATCGGTCAAAATGACCGAGCGCAGACGCAATCCGTCCGCACCGTTCACCACTTCCACATTGCAACAGGAAGCGGCCCGCAAATTGAACTTCCGCGCATCGAAAACGATGTCCCTCGCCCAGCAGCTCTATGAAGGGATTGACATCGGCGGGGAAGGGACGGTCGGTTTGATCACCTATATGCGTACCGACTCCGTCCGCATCTCCCCGATTGCGCAAGAGGAAGCGCGAGAATATATCACCTCAGAATACGGCGCGGACTATTATCCGCCCGAGCCGCGCAACTACGCGACCAAGTCTAAAGGGGCGCAAGAAGCGCACGAAGCGGTGCGCCCGACTTCGGTGCTGCGCCACCCGGACAAGATCAAGGAATTCTTGAGCCGCGACCAGTTCCGCCTCTATAAGCTGGTCTGGGACCGCTTTGTCGCGTCGCAGATGTCTTCGGCGGTGCTCGATACGATGACCGTCGACATCGCAGCCGGCGAGACGCGTTTTCGCGCGACAGGTTCGAAGATCAAATTCCCGGGCTTCATGACCTTATATATTGAAGGAAATGATGAAGGGAAAGACGATGATGAGAAGTTCCTGCCGCCGATGGAAGAAGGGCAGCAGTTAAAAGACCCGGAAGTTGAACCGAAACAGCACTTCACGCAGCCGCCGCCGCGCTTTACCGAGGCGCGCCTCGTCAAGACGATGGAGGAGATCGGCATCGGACGTCCGTCCACCTATGCGCCGACTCTGGAGACGATCCAAAAGCGCGGCTACGTGCTGTTGGAGGAGAAGCGTTTCATCCCGACCGAGCTTGGCGAGATCGTCCATGAGATGATGGCAGAGTTCTTCCCGCAGATCATCGACGTCGATTTCACCTCCACGATCGAGCAGGAGCTCGACGAAGTGGAAGAAGGCGATATCGACTGGGTGAAAGTCCTCGGCGAGTTCTACGGGGATTTTGAAAAGCATCTGCGCATAGCCGAAGAAGAGATGAAGCACGTGGAGCTGCAAGAGGAAGTCTCAGACGTCCCGTGTGAAAAATGCGGGAAGCTGATGGTTTACAAACACGGCCGCTACGGCAAATTCTTGGCTTGTCCGGGCTTCCCGGACTGCCGCAACACCAAGCCGATCTTAAAAGAGATCGGCGTTGGCTGCCCGAAATGCAAAGTGGGGCAGCTCGTCGAGCGCAAAGGCAAACGCCGCCGTGTGTTCTTCGGGTGTGACCACTATCCGGAGTGCGATTTCATCATCTGGGATCGTCCGACCGGCAACCCTTGCCCGGAGTGCGGCGAACCGCTTATCATAAAACGCACCGGAAAAGGTGAAGGTAAGGAAGTCATCCAGTGTTCCGGTGCGGAATGCAGCCATAAAGAAGAAGTGACCACAGAGGGCAAACAGGGGTAGTTTGCCCCTGTTTTTTGTGGTAAGAAAGGGGATTTTCATCATGACACAGCCGATCACAGTCATCGGGGCAGGTCTTGCAGGGTCGGAGGCAGCATGGCAGATCGCCAAGCGCGGCCATCGCGTCAACCTGTACGAGATGCGCCCCGTTCGCGCGACTGATGCACATAAAACGGAAAACTTCGCCGAACTGGTCTGCTCGAACTCCCTGCGCGGAGCATCGCTGACCAACGCGGTGGGCCTGTTAAAAGAAGAGATGCGCCGCCTCGACTCGGTGATCATCTCCTCGGCCGACAAGACGGCCGTACCGGCAGGCGGAGCGCTTGCTGTCGACCGCGATGTCTTCTCCGGGGAAGTGACGCGCCGCGTCATGGAGCACCCGAACATCAACGTCATCCGCGAAGAGGTGACCGAGATTCCGCAGGACGGCATCGTGATCATCGCCAGCGGTCCGCTGACCTCGCCGTTTTTGTCCAAAGCGATCTTGGAACTGACCGGAGAAGAGTACCTGTATTTCTACGATGCAGCCGCTCCGATCATCAACAAGGAATCGATCAATTTTGACAAGGCGTTTATCGCCTCCCGCTACGACAAAGGGGAAGCGGCGTACATCAACTGCCCGATGACCGAAGAGGAATACAACGCGTTTTACGAAGCGTTGGTCACGGCTGAAGTGGTGCCGCTGAAAGAATTTGAGAAAGAGATCTTCTTCGAAGGCTGCATGCCGGTCGAAGTGATGGCTAAACGCGGCCGTCAGACCATGCTGTTTGGTCCGCTGAAGCCGGTTGGACTGCCCGACCCGCGCACCGGCAAAGAGCCGTTTGCCGTCGTGCAGCTGCGCCAGGACAACGCCACCGCCACTTTGTACAATATGGTTGGTTTCCAGACCCATCTCAAGTGGGGCGAGCAGAGCCGGGTGTTCCAGATGATCCCGGGCCTCGAAAATGCAGAGATCGTGCGCTTTGGCGTCATGCACCGCAACACGTACATCAACTCGCCGAACTTCCTGCGCCAGACCTACCAGACGAAAACGCGCGACAACCTGTTTTTCGCCGGTCAAATCACCGGTGTGGAAGGCTATGTTGAATCGGCAGCAGCCGGCCTGATCGCGGGCATCAACGCTTCCCGTCTGCTCGAAGGCAAGGAACCGCTGGAGTTCCCGCGCGAGACGGCGATCGGCTCGCTTGCGTATTACATCACGCATACCAGCGGCAAGAACTTCCAGCCGATGAACGCAACGTTTGGTCTGCTCCCGCCGCTGGAGAAAAAGATCCGCAACAAGATGGAGAAAAACGAAAAGATCTCCGAACGCGCATTGGACAGCCTCGGCGCGTTTATGAGTGGGCAAGAGCTTTAATACGGGTCTAAAACGCCCGTTTTTTACATAGGGATGCAGGAAAAGGCGGGGATTACGATGGAACAGCCGCTCGTCTGGCCGCCGATGATCGATCATCAGGTGGACTTGTACATGCAGTATCTCGCCGTCGAGAAAAGGGTGTCACATCACACGCTCGACCATTATTATTCCGACCTCGAACAGTTCATCGCCTTTATGCTGGGCGAAGGGCGAACTTCGTTTGCCGACATCACGCATCTGGATGTGCGCACGTTTGTCGGCCGCATGGCGCGCGACCGGGCGAAAAAGACGATCGCGCGCAAAGTTTCGGCGCTCCGCTCCTTTTTCACTTTTTTGCGGCGGGAAGGCTTTGTGGAGAAAAATCCGGCCAAAGACGTGCACCTGCCCAAGCTGGAGCGCCGCCTGCCGAACTTTTTATACCTCGATGCCGTCGAGCGCCTGATGAACGCGCCTGACACCTCCACGCTGCTGGGACTGCGCGACAAGGCGCTGCTCGAGCTCTTGTACGCGTCCGGCGTGCGGGTCAGCGAGTGCGTCGGGCTCGACCGCTCAGACCTCGACCTGGACCTTGGGGCAGCGCTGGTCTACGGCAAAGGCGCCAAGGAGCGCTACGTCCTGCTCGGGTCGTCTGCGCTCAGCGCTTTGCGCCGGTATCTGAGCGAGGCCTGGCCGCTCTTGCGGCAGCAGGCGGACGGGGAGGATCGCCCCGTGTTTCTCAACCACAAAGGAACGCGTTTGTCTGACCGCAGCGTGCGACGTATTCTCGACAAATACGTAGTACAACTTGCCGGGATGCAAAAAGTGTCTCCGCACACGCTGCGCCACACGTTTGCCACCCATCTGCTCGACCACGGTGCCGATTTACGGGTCGTGCAGGAACTGCTCGGCCACGCCAGTCTGTCCAGCACGCAGATCTATACGCACACGACTCGCGAGCATCTGGAGCGAGTGTACACCAAGGCCCATCCGCGGGCCTAAGAGAGAGGGGACGGGAAGTATGAGCCAAAGCCAATTCCACTCCACAACGATCTTCGCCTGCCGCCGCAACGGCAAAGCGGCGATGGCAGGCGACGGCCAGGTCACGTTTGGCCAAAACATGGTCATGAAAAACGGTGCCAAGAAAGTCAGACGCCTGTTCCGCGGCGAAGTGGTCGCCGGTTTTGCCGGATCGGTTGCCGACGCATTCACTTTGTTTGACCTGTTTGAAGGCAAACTGGAAGAATTCCACGGCAACCTCCAGCGGGCTGCTGTTGAACTTGCCAAAGAATGGCGCACCAGCAAGATGATGAAGAACCTCGAAGCGATGCTGATCGTGATGAACCGCGACCATCTGCTGCTCGTCTCCGGGAACGGGGAAGTGATCGAGCCGGATGACGACATCATCTCGATCGGTTCGGGCGGCTCGTTTGCTTTGGCCGCCGGGCGCGCGCTGTATCACCACACGGAGCTCAGCGCCCGCGAGATCGCAGAAAATGCCCTCAAGACGGCGGCAGACATCTGCGTGTTCACCAACCACAACATCATCGTCGAAGAGATCGGCTAAGAGGAGGGGAAAGCCATGATCAAAATGAAAGAACTGACCCCAAAGCGAATTGTCGAAGAACTCGATAAATATATCGTCGGCCAAAGCAAAGCGAAAAAAGCGGTCGCCGTTGCTCTGCGCAACCGGTACCGCCGCTCGCTGCTCGCCGAAGACATCATCGAAGAGGTAACGCCGAAAAACATCCTGATGATCGGACCGACCGGCGTCGGCAAAACGGAGCTCGCCCGCCGCCTGGCCAAACTGGTCGGCGCACCGTTCATCAAGGTCGAAGCGACCAAGTTCACCGAAGTCGGCTATGTCGGACGTGACGTGGAGTCGATGGTGCGCGACCTGGTTGAGACGGCCATCCGCATCGTAAAAGCGGAAAAAATGGCGGAAGTCGAAGAAAAAGCGAAATTTATGGCTGAAGACCGCCTCGTTTCGCTGCTCGTTCCCGACCCGTCGAAAAACAAAAATTTCAAAAATCCGTTTGAAATGCTGTTTAGTGGCAATGCTGGTACTCAACAAGACGAAAATGCACAGGATTCGTATGAGATCCGACAAAAACGAAGCGAAGCTCGCAGACGTTTGGAAAGTGGAGAGTTGGAAGATCAGATCATCGAGGTGGATGTCGAAGACAACTCCCCGGGCATGATGGACCTGCTCGGGAACGGTGCAGGCATGGACGGCATGGGCATGAACAACATCCAGGAGATGCTGGGCAACATGATGCCCAAGCGCCGCAAGAAGCGCAAAGTGCCGATCCGCGAAGCGCGCAAGCTGCTCGCACAGGAAGAGGCGCAAAAGCTGATCGACATGGATGAAGTGACCGCCGAGTCGGTGCACCGCGCGGAACAGTCCGGCATCATCTTTATTGACGAGATCGATAAGATCGCCGGCAAAGAGCGCGGCGGCCCCGATGTATCCCGCGAAGGCGTACAGCGCGACATTCTGCCGATCGTAGAAGGCTCCACCGTGATGACCAAGTACGGCCCGGTCAAGACGGACTACATCCTCTTCATGGCAGCCGGCGCGTTTCACATCTCCAAACCAAGCGATTTGATCCCGGAACTGCAAGGCCGTTTCCCGATCCGGGTCGAACTGACGAGCTTGTCCAAAGAAGACTTCCAGCGTATCCTCACCGAACCGCGAAACGCGCTGATCAAGCAGTACATCGCGCTGCTCGAGACGGAGGGCATCAAAGTCGAGTTTACCGAAGATGCGATTGGCAAACTCGCGGAACTCGCCACCACCGTCAACCAGGAGACGGATAACATCGGAGCCAGACGCCTGCACACGCTGCTGGAGAAATTGCTCGAAGACCTCTCCTTTGAAGCATCTGACGTGCTGCTCGACAAAGTGGTGATCACGCCGGCTTATGTCTCGGAGAAACTGGAAGGCATCGTGAAGAACAAGGATCTCAGCCAATATATCCTGTAGGCATATCTCAGGAGGGTACCAGGCTGATATGGAACTTTTAAGCAAAACGCGGGTATTGAACCAATTGTTGCAACGAACTGACGGCATGAAGGTAGTCTTTGAAGAAATGACCGCCTCTTTGCGCGACATCATTTTTACAAACGTCTTTTTGACGGATGAACATGGCCGGCTGCTCGGTCATGCGCTGTCCGGGGTGTTTGATGTCTCGCAGTTTGCAAAAGACGAGGCAGGGCTCACCTGCCTGCCGAAAGACTTTGTGACAAAACTCCACAGCAACGATCTCACTCGCATCAATTTACAGGAGGACACCCCGTTTTGCAGCCCGGCGGCAGGCGATGAGACATACCTGTCGATCGTGCCGATCCGCGGCAACGGCGAACGGATGGGCACGCTGATCTTGACCCGGCAAGGTGAAGCAATGTCCGAAGAGGACATCGTGCTCGCCGAGTACAGCGCTTCGCTGATCGGGCTGGAGCTGGTCCGCCTCTCTTCGCAAAAGAAAGTGCAGGAAGGCCGCGACCGCTCGATCGTCCAGATGGCAGTCTCCTCGCTCTCCTTCTCGGAGCTGGAAGCGGTCGACCATATCTTTGCGGAACTGAACGGCCGCGAAGGACTGCTCGTCGCTTCCCGCATCGCTGACCGCGTCGGCATCACGCGTTCCGTGATCGTCAATGCGCTGCGCAAGCTGGAAAGCGCAGGCGTTGTGGAGGCGCGTTCGCTGGGGATGAAAGGCACGCATATCAGGATCATGAACGAAAAACTTCTTCCATTGTTGGAAGATATGAAATCGAGATAGCAGAAAAGGCGTGGACTCCGGTCCGCGCCTTTTTGTTTTGTTCATGTAAATGGAAAAAGAAATGAGGAGGATAATGTCGAGTAAGGTCGAAAGTCCCTAGTAAGATATTAGCTATAGTTATAAAATGGTGAGTGGCAGTTTCAAATGGATGTCGAATCCTGCAGGATTTTCGCACATCTCGAAGAAAAAATATGTTACTATCATACTATCAAATCGTAAGGGTGATTGTATGTCGTTAATCAACAACCGCGCTATCACCTTGCTGGAGCGCTCGCTGGATGCTGCGAGCATGCGGCAGAAAGTGATCTCGAACAACCTCGCCAATATCGACACGCCGAACTACAAACGCAGCGATGTGTCTTTTGAATCGACCCTGCAGCAAGTGTTGCAAGGAAATGCGCTGAGCGGCCGTCGTACGGACGCGCGGCACATGCAGATCGGCGCCGCTTCCGTTTCGGATGTGGAGCCGGAGCTTGTGACCGACCGCTCCACGTCGATGCGCCAGGATGGCAACAACGTGGATATCGACGTTGAGATGACCAATCTCGCGGAAAATCAGATTCTTTACAATGCATTAACGCAGCGGATCAACGGCAAATTCGCCACGCTCAAGTACGCGATCAGTGAAGGGAAGCGATAAGGATGGGAGTATTCGACAGCATTAACATCAGTGCTTCGGGGCTTACGGCACAGCGTATGCGCCTCGACGTTATCGCCGGCAACATTGCCAATGCCAACACGACGCGCGGAGTGGATGGCCAGCCGTACCGCCGCCAGATCGTCACGCTCGGCGAGCGCACGACATCGTTCCAAAATGTATTGAACCAAGAGCTTAGCCAATCGACAGGCCAAGGCGTGCGCGTGACCGGCATCGTCAAAGACGAGACGCCGTTTAAACTCGTGTACGACCCCAACCACCCGGATGCGGTCAAGACGCCGGGGGACCCGATGTTTGGCTACGTTCGGATGCCAAATGTCGACATCGCGCGGGAGATGGTGGATATGATCTCCGCGACCCGCAGCTACGAAGCAAGCGTAACGGCGGTTAACGCCGCCAAAGCACAGGCGCTGAAAGCGCTGGAAATCGGCAAATAGGAAGGAGGAACGGGATAGATGATTCAAGGAGTTAACAAATTGATGCAGCCGACCGCCCTTGAAGGGGTCAAGGCACTGCAAGCGCCGGATATCAAAAAGGCGGATGGCCCGTCCTTTTCCGATGTGCTGAGCCAGGCGATTGAAAGCGTCAACACCCAGCAAAAGCAATCGGATGTGCTGACCGAGGCTTTGGCCAGCGGCCAAGCGCCCGATTTGCATACCGTTATGATCGCATCTGAAAAGGCATCGATTTCTTTTCAATTAATGGTGCAAGTGCGAAACAAAGCAATGGAAGCATACCAAGAAGTCATGCGCATGCAAGTCTAGGGGTAAAAGACTTGTGTGAATGTGCATGAAGCGCGTGTGGGGAGAAAGAAGTAACGACGAGGTGAAACTGTGAACCAGCAGCTTAAGCAATTATTCGAAAAAATAACAGGATATTGGAAGCAGCTCGAGAAAAGACAACGCCGGAACCTGATCCTTGTTGGCGTCTTCTTTGTACTCACCGTATCCCTGCTCTCTTGGTTCGCTTTTCGCCCGAATTATGTAGTGGTATTTGCGAATCAAACGCCTGCCAGTCTGGGCGAGCTTTCGCAAAAGCTCGATGAACTGAACATCCCGAACCAAGTCGGAAGCGATTCGATCTCCGTGCCGGAACAGTTCCAGCATGAAGCGACGATGAAGCTCGCGATGGAAGGTCTCCCGCAATCCGGGACGCTTGGCTATTCCGTCTTTGACCAGACCGATCTTGGCATGACGGAAAAGGAGTTCGATGTCCGCTATCAGCAGGCGATCGAAGGCAATATCGCCAATGCGATTCAAACGATCAAGGGAGTACAGGAAGCAAAGGTCAGTGTCGTTCAGGCGGAAGAGAAGCTGTTCGTCTCGGAAGCAGAGCAAAATGCCAAAGCATCGGTCATGCTGGCTTTAGCGCCGGGCGTGCAGCTGACCACCGAGCAGATCGGCGGGATTCAACAACTCGTCTCGCACTCGGTCAAAGGGCTCGTTCCGCAAAACGTCACCATCGTCGACCAAAACGGCACGCGTCTTGTCGATGATACGGGCGAAGCGCTGGCGGCTGGCAGCTCCAGCACCCAACTGACCAAGCAGCAGCAGATCCAGATTCAAGTCGAACAGGAAGCTACTAAAAAGATTCGTAATGCGCTGGAGCGGATTGTCGGTCTGAACAACGCAGCCGTTGTGGTTCATGCAGATGTTGATTTTAATCAGCGCAGCTGGACCGATAAAAAGATAACCCCGCCGATCGAAGGCTCCACTTCCGGGGCGGTGATTTCGCAGCGCGAAACGAGCGAAGAAAGCGAAGGCACCACTGGCGGCGGCGCTGCCGGCCAGCAGCAAAACAACAACAACCAGCAGCAGCTCGTCAACGGCGGACAAGGCACACAATCCTCGTCCAAGTCGGATGACACCACCAACTTTGAGTGGAATACCTACGTGGAAAACGGCGAAACATCCGCATATCGCGTCAACCAATATACGGTCTCCGTTCTGTTGAACAAAGAGACGATGACCCCGGCTGAACGAGAAGACATCACCAACTTCGTTTCCACGGCGATCGGGCGCAAAAACGACGGGACTGCAAACGATGTGATCACCGTCACCGGCAAATCGTTTGTCGCTCCGGCCAATCCGTTCGAAACGGAAGCGTTCTATCAGCAGCCGTGGTTCCTCGGCGCGATGGCAGCGGCGCTTGTCCTCCTCGGCGGAGGCGCGTACGTGATGACCCGTCGCCGCAAGCAGACGGACGTTCCGGTGCTCGAAGCGCCGGCTACGAAAGAGATTGCGGTAGCGATGGAAGAATCCGAATCGCAAAAGATGAAAAAGCAACTCGAAAAACTTGCAAACCAAAAACCGGAAGAATTTGTCAACCTGTTGCGTACTTGGTTGGTAGAAGAGTAGGAGTGACTGCTTGTGGCGCGCATGCAACAAAAACTAACCGGGCGTCAAAAGGCGGCCGTTCTGCTTGTCTCTCTCGGACCGGAAATCGCTTCGAAAGTGTTTAAGCATCTGCGTGAAGACGAGATCGAACAGTTGACTCTGGAAATCGCGAACGTACGCAAGATCGAATACGAACAAAAAGAAGATGTGCTCGATGAGTTCCACTCGATTGCCCAAGCGCAAGAGTACATCTCCCAAGGCGGGATCGAGTACGCCAAAGATGTATTGGAAAAGGCGCTCGGATCTCAAAAGGCGATCGACATCATCAATCGCCTGACCGCCTCTTTACAAGTTCGTCCCTTCGACTTTGCCCGCAAGGCGGATCCGAACCAGATCTTAAACTTTATCCAAAACGAGCATCCGCAGACGATCGCGCTTGTACTCGCCTACCTCGATGCCCAGCAGGCGGCGATGATCCTTTCTGCGCTGCCGCAGGAACGTCAGGCGGACATCGCCCGGCGCATCGCGATCATGGACCGCACGTCTCCGGAAGTGATCAACCAAGTCGAGCGGGTACTGGAGAACAAACTCTCGCAGATGACCTTGCATGACTTCTCGACCGGCGGCGGGATCGACGCGATCGTTCAAGTCCTCAACGGTGTTGACCGCTCGACCGAAAAGACGATTCTCGAGTCCCTGGAGCTGCAAGATCCGGAACTGGCCGAAGAGATCAAGAAACGCATGTTTGTCTTCGAAGATATTGTTTCCATCGACAACCGTTCGATCCAGCGCGTGATCCGCGATGTTGATACCAACGACCTGGCGCTGGCGCTCAAAGTCTCCAGCGAAGAAGTGCAGGAAGTCATCTTCCGCAACATGTCCAAGCGGATGGTGGAAACGTTCAAACAAGATATGGAATTCATGGGGCCTGTGCGTCTGCGCGACGTCGAAGAAGCACAACAACGCATCGTAGGCATCATCCGCCGCCTCGAAGAGAGCGGCGAGATCGTGATCGCCCGCGGCGGAGGGGACGATATCATTGTCTAAATTGCTCAAAGCACAGCAGACGTCGCTCACTTTGCAAGCGTATCGGATGCCGGAGCAGCAGGTGTACTTCCCGCGACCAGACTCAGCTGAGGAAACGGAGCTGGAGGCGGCCAAGTCGGCTGCTGAACAGGCAGCAGAAGCAATTTTGAACGAGGCCAGAGCAACCGCCCGGGACCTACTCGCTCAAGCTGAGGCAGAAGCGACCGGACTGCTCGAGCAGGAACGGCAAAATGTGCAGACCCTGCTGCAGGCGGATGTGGAAGCAGCCAAAGCTCTGGGCTATCAGGAGGGCATGGCGCAAGGCGTCCGGCAGGCGGAAGCAGACTGCGCCGGGATGCTGATGGCGGCCGAAGAACAATACCGCTCTGCGGCGGAAGAACGCCGCCGTTATCTGGCGGAAGCGGAGCCGATGATCGTTGATCTCGCGCTTTCCATTGCGAAAAAGATCATCACCCGCGAAAGCAGCGTCGACCGCTCGTTTGTGGTTGATGTGGTCAGTACGGCGCTGGAAGAAATGCACGACGGCGGCAAAGTCGAAGTGCGCGTCCACCCGGATGACCATGATGTGGTGCAGCAGAGCCGCGAGCAACTGCGCAAGGCCGTACCGGGTCAGACGGAGCTGTTAATCATCAAAGATCACAGCGTGGAGGCAGGTGGATGTGTCGTCTGCACCGCGTTTGGCAACATTGATGCACGAATCGACACCCAACTGGAAGAGGTGAGAAAGGCGCTGCAGGAAGTCGCTGCAAGCCTTGAACCATGAGTGGGCATGCGAAACTTGAAACGTATCTCAGCCGGCTGAACCGCACCCGCACGATCAAAGTCAATGGCAAGGTGACCAAGGTCATCGGCCTCACCATCGAATCGAGAGGTCCGGCTGCGACGATCGGCGATGTCTGCCAGATCGAATCGCCGGGCGCGCCGCACATGCTTGCCGAAGTGGTTGGTTTCCGTGAAAACAACGTGCTGCTGATGCCGTTTTCCGACCTCGGAGCCATCGGCCCCGGCCATGACGTTGTCGCCACGGGGAATTCGCTGCAGATAACGGTCGGACCGCATCTGCTCGGACGCATTCTCGACGGTCTGGGACAGCCGATTGACGGCAAGGGGCCGCTCGACAGTCCGCAGATGTTCAGCGTCATGCGACAGCCGCCCAATCCGCTGAAACGCAAGCGGATCGACCAGCCGCTTTCGGTTGGCGTTCGCTGCATCGACGGTTTGCTGACCGTCGGACGCGGTCAGCGCGTCGGGCTGTTCGCAGGTTCCGGCGTCGGCAAGAGCACCTTACTTGGCATGATGGCGCGCAACACCTCAGCCGACATCAACGTGATCGCGCTGATCGGGGAACGGGGCCGCGAAGTGCGGGAGTTTATCGAGAAAGATCTCGGACCGGAAGGGCTGGCCCGCTCCGTCGTGATCGTCGCCACCTCCGACCAGCCGCCGCTCGTGCGGATCAAAGGGGCGATGGTGGCGACGGCGATCGCCGAATACTTCCGCGATCAGGGGCAGGATGTCGTTCTGATGATGGACTCCGTCACCCGTTTTGCCATGGCGCAGCGCGAAGTGGGTCTCGCCGTCGGCGAACCGCCGACCACGCGGGGGTATACGCCTTCCGTTTTTGCGATGCTGCCGAGGCTTTTGGAGCGGGCCGGCACCGGGGAGCGGGGAACGATCACCGCTTTTTATACCGTGCTGGTTGACGGGGATGACATGAATGAGCCGATCGCCGATGCGGCGCGCGGGATTCTCGACGGACATATCGTCCTCTCCCGCCAGATCGCCAACCGGGGCCATTTCCCGGCGATCGACGTGTTGGCCAGCGTCTCTCGTGTCATGAACGATCTCGTGGAGCCTGAACACAGGCGGGCGGCCGCGACGGTCAAGAAGCTCAGTTCGATCTACAAAGATTCGGAAGATCTGATCAACATCGGCGCGTATCAGCGCGGCAACAACATGCAGATCGACAAAGCGATTTTGCATCAGCCGTCCATTGCGCGCTTTACAGCGCAGGATGTCCATGAGCACAGCGATTTGCACAGCGCGCGAGCCGCACTTTTTGAACAGTTCGGAGGCATTGAGGTATGACGATCTCCTTGACTTCCCTGCAGAAGATCACCACGCTAAAAAACCGCATCACCCAGCAGGCGACTTGGGAATATGCCGAGTCGAAGCGGATACTTGATGCGGAGTATGACAAGCTGTATACGCTGGCCGAGCAGCACGATGCGGCCAAAGCGGAACTGCATCAGGCGACAGAAGAGCGCATCTCCACGCAGCATTTGCATTCGTGGATTTTGTATCTGAACGCCCAGCAGCGCCAGATGCTGCATCAGGCGGAAGTGATCGCGCAGCAGAAAGTGGATTGCGAAGACAAGCATGACCGATTGAAAGGCCGTTTTCTTGACGAACAGATGTGGTCGAAATTGCAGGAAAAGCGCCGTGAGGAAGTGCGTGCCCATCTGGATAAGCAGGCGCAGGAAGCGCTGGATGAAGCGGCTGCAGCACTGAGAAGCCGCACGGGGAGGTGAAGAGGGAAGCATGGAAGCGGAACATCGCTACAGCAAAATGGAGTGGCTGTTTTACATCATCATCCTCCCGCTTCTGTTTACCGCTCTTTTGTCCGGGATCATCCTTCAATTCTTAGGGGTTGACGTGACAGGCAAGATCGCAGGCGCGGCCCGCGAGCTCCCGGTGGTCTCCTCCTTCTTCCCAGACGAAGAGGGGGCTGTGGTCGATGCACAAGCTGCAGCTGACGCAGCCAAGCAAAAGAAGATTCAGGAGCTGCAAGACCAGGTCACCGCGCTTGAAGGAGAAAAACAGCAGGCCCAGTCTGACCTGAAGAAGAAGGACAATGAAATCAACCGGCTCAAAGAGCAGATCTCCGATCTGGAAGCGAAAGCCGGGACGAAAGACCCGCTGAAAGCAAAAGCGGAAACGTATGCTGCAATGGCACCTGCCAAAGCGGCGCTGGTGATGACGCAAATGTCTGTCACGGAAGCGAAGCAGCTGTTGGCTAAGATGGACTCAAAAGCGCAGGCGGCGATCCTCGAACAGATGGAGCCGGCGATCGCAGCGAAGATGATGAGCAGCTAACAGCGAAAGGAGGTGACAGAGATGGAAATGGCGATTGGAAATACAAGTGTGGCCACAGCAACTGCAGGCGCGGGGAAAACAACGACCGCAGGCGTGAAGTCCGAACCTCAAGGTGCGTTTGGTCTGCTCTTGCAGGCAGCAGGCTTGTCCCAACCAGCAGCAGGCACCGAAGAAGGCGCTGTCGATCAGGAAGATCTGATGGCCGCTTTGGCGGCGCTCGCAGGAGGCTTGTCCCCGCTGCTTCTGGCCGCTCTGAACCAGCCGGAAATCACGGCGGAAGGCACAGAGCAAGGACTGACCTTGACCGTGCAAACGGAACAAGGCGCCGTGTCGCTTTTGCTGAAAGACCTGCCGCTGAACAACTCCGAACTTGCTGCGGTCTTACAGGAATTCGGCGCAGCACCGGAACTTTTGACTGTCTTGTCTAAAGAGCCGCAAGGAAATCCGATCGAAACGTTAAAACTGCATCCGCAACTGATGCCGGAGCTTGGAAACGCGCTGACCCAGATGGTGCAGACGCTGACCGCCGCACCGCAGCTGATGGTGCAGGAAACGCATACGGCCGTGCTTTTTCAAAGCTTGATGCAATCGGTGCAGATCGAGACGGTGCAGGAAAAGCAAACGGCTGCAACCGGTGAGGAAGGGGCAGATCTCGCAGTGCCGGCGAAAGGCAACAGCTTGCTTGGCAAACTGCAGGCGACGATGTCGATGCACACGCTGCAAGCAGCTTTGACTCTTGCTGAAGCGGCCGTCACATCGCAAGCCCAAACGGCTGAAGGTACCGCGGGAGCCGTGCTTCATGCATCGGCACCGGCAGCAGGCGTCAATGCTGAAGAGCTGGCGTCAGCGGGCAAGCCCGCACCGGATGCTTCGCAGAAAGCTGCGGATGCACAGCCTTCCGCAGGGGTTGCGGTCAACCAGACCTACCAGCAGCTTCCTGAGCGTCATTTGAAGCTGGAGCCGGTCGTCACCATGCGCGCCGATCAATTCCGCTCGGAGTTGACCGCGAACGTGGTCAAACGCGCTACGCTGATCGAAGCGCCGGGCCGCCATGAATTCCGCATCATCCTGGAACCGCAGGGACTGGGGGAAGTGGAAGTGCGCATCCAGTCGGTGAACAAACAGATCTCCGTGCAATTGATCGCCGATTCTCAAGCATCGAAAGGCATGCTCGATTCGGCGCTGGCCGGCCTGAAACTGCAATTGCAGGCACAGGGCATCCAGTATGACCGCATCGAGGTCCAGACCGCTGCGAACAACACCGATTTGGGCTCCGGACTCCCGGAACACCGCGGATCGGGCCAGCAGGCACGCGAGCAGCAGCAAGGCGGACAATCGCGCGTTGCAGCCACTGACACCTTTACTTTGAGCGAAGGTGAAGCAGAGCTTCTTGACCCGCTTTTGAACCCGGACAGCATCGACGTCACCGCGTAGAAGGAGTGGGAACCATGGCAAACAGCATTCAAATTGACAACTCGCACCGCTACGAATCACGCCCGGAAACAACTCCCAAGCGTGAACTCGACCGCGATGCATTCTTGAAAATTCTCGTCACACAGCTGGCGAACCAAGATCCGACGCAGCCGTTGCAAGACCGTGAGTTTATCGCCCAGATGGCGCAGTTCTCCTCGCTTGAGCAGATGAACAAAGTCGCCATTTCCAACCTGCAGGTCGTGCAGATGAACGCGATGACGCTCGGCGCACAGCTGCTCGGCAACACCGTCTCGTATGCAAACGACAATGGGGAGACCGTAACCGGCAAAGTGACAGCAGTCAAGACGGTAGACGGTACAGTCAGAGTGCAGGTGGGCGATGATCTGATCGATCTGAACGCCATCGAGACAGTGCAAGCTGAATAACCTTCGAGCAGGGGGTGGGGAACGTGAGCCAAGAATGGCTTTTGCGGCCGTTGTCGCAACCGATCACTCCGAAGCGGGAGATCGGCACGGGAATCACAAGACCGAAGATACCAGGGGGAAGTTCCTTTCAAGAGGAGCTGAACAAAGTCCTTGCCAAACAGCAGCAGGCGGTCACCTTTTCCGGACATGCTCTTGAGCGCTTGCGGGTGCGTAACATCTCGCTGACGCAAGATGACCTCAACCGGCTGGGAAAAGCGATCGACAAAGTCGCTGCCAAGGGCGGACGCGAATCGCTGGTGGTGTACAAAGACACCGCCTACGTGATCTCGGTGAAGAACCGCACGGTGATCACCGCCGTCGATTCCGCGCATATGAACGACCACGTGTTTACACAGATCGACAGCGCAGTATTTGCTTAAACGGGCCGGACCACAGAGTGGATGCCCCAGAGCCGCCGACCGACAGACGCGGCACACATACCAAGGAGGGAAACTTCGATGCTTCGTTCTATGTACTCCGGCATTTCCGGGATGAGAGGTTTTCAGACCAAGCTTGACGTAATCGGCAACAACATCGCCAACGTAAACACGGCAGGCTTCAAAGCGGGCCGCGTGATGTTCAAGGACATCATGAGCCAGACCCTGCAAGGCGCAGGCGCTCCGACCGCTCCGTTTGGCGGCACCAACGCACAGCAGATCGGTCTGGGCTCGGCGCTTTCCGCGATCGACACCATCATGAACAACGGTGCGGCGCAAGTCACCAACCGTCCGCTCGACTTCGCGATTCAAGGCGAAGGGTTCTTCACGGTCGTCAACGACAACGATGAGACGTTCTACACCCGTTCCGGCAACTTCTACTTTGACAGCGCGGGCTTCCTCGTCAATGGTGACGGCTGGAAAGTGGCTGACTCGAACGGCACGCCGATCGAAGTCACCAACATCGCAGACATCAAGTCTTTCTCCTTTGACTCCAAAGGGATTCTGACCACTGTCGACGGTGCTGGCACGATCACCACGTTTGACCCGATCGGCATGACCAAGTTTGCCAACCCGTCCGGTCTTGAGAAAGTAGGCGGTTCGCTGTTCAAGGAATCTCCGAACTCCGGCGCTCCGACCTTGGCGCCGCCGGGCGATGCAACCGCCGGCACCGGCGTTTTGATGGTTGGCTCGCTGGAAATGTCGAACGTCGACCTGACGAACGAGTTTGCTGAAATGATCGTTGCGCAGCGCGGTTTCCAAGCCAACTCCCGCACGATCACCACAGCGGATGAAATTCTGCAGGAAGTCGTCAACCTCAAGCGCGGTTAAGATCAGAGGTGAGGTGAGCGTATGATCCGAGTCACGAGATTCAACCGTTCCACAGTCTATCTCAACGCAACGCTGATCGAAGCGGTGGAAGCCACACCGGATACGGTGATCTCGTTGATCACCGGGAAGAAATTCGTGGTGGCCGAATCTGTCTCGGAAGTGCTTGATATGATCCAAACATTCTACCGAAACGTCGGGCTTGTCGCCGTGCAAGCCCGACAACTCAACGCGGAGGGAACCGATGTTTCGTAATAAGATGCTCAATATCGTACTCATTCTGATCATCGCAGTAGCCCTGCTTGGCATCGTCGGGATTGTCGCTTACAAAACTGTAATCGTGCCGACTGCCGGTCATGAGGAGGAAAAAGTGCCAACTGCGGCGGAATTATTAGAGAGCCAGATTGAAATCGGTAAAATGACGACCAATCTGGCCGGCGATGCGCTGATTCAGGCGACCATCTCCGTTCAAGGCGACAGCGTGGACACGATGCACGAACTGGAAGAGCGCAAAGCACAGATCAAAGACATCATCAACGCCGTGCTGCATACGACCACTCAAGCAGACATTGAGAAACCGGAAGGCTATCAGGAGTTGAAAGTCCGTCTGGTTCAAGAGATGAACAAAGTGATGCTCGAGGGAAAAGTGACAGACATCTACATCTCCGACATCGTTGTGCAGTAAGACAACCCGGTAGAAAAAGGAGGTGATGACAGATGGCTGAGGTCTTGTCGCAAAGTGAGATTGATGCGCTGTTATCCGCGCTTTCGTCGGGCGAGTTAACAGCGGAAGAGATTCGAAAAGAAGACACCGACCGCAAGATCAAGGTATACGACTTTAAGCGTGCGATGCGCTTCTCGAAAGATCATATTCGAAGCATCACGCGGATTTTTGAAAACTTTGCGCGGCTGCTCACGACATATTTTTCTGCTCAACTGCGCACGTTTGTGCACATTTCGGTCGTGTCTGTCGATCAATTGCCTTATGAAGAATTCATTCGCTCCATTTCCAAAATGACGATTTTGAACGTATTTAACTGCGCGCCTCTGGAAGGGAAATTCGTCATGGAAGTCAACCCGAACATCGCCTACGCGATGCTCGACCGTCTGCTGGGCGGTCCGGGTCAAGGCACGGATGAACTGCGCGATCTGACCGAGATTGAAATGACGATCATGGAGCGCGTGTTCGGCCGGGCGCTGGACAACTTCCAAGAAGCGTGGAAGGCGGTCGCCGACCTCGATACGGCGGTCGATCATCTTGAGGTCAACCCCCAGTTCCTGCAGCTCGTTTCACCTAACGAAACGGTTGCCGTCGTCTCCTTGTCGACGAAGATCGGGGAAACGACCGGGATGATCAACATCTGTATGCCGCATGTGGTATTGGAGCCGATCATTCCGAAGCTGTCCGCCCACTATTGGATGGGCAGCATGAAGAGCTCCAAAGATTACAGCGAAGATTGGGAGGCCATCCGTCAGAGCCTCGGTCAAACGCAAGTGCCTCTGGCCGCGGAACTGGGGAATTCCACAATCTCCGTTGGCGAATTTCTCTCGCTTGGTGTAGGCGACGTCATCGCCTTGCATCAGGATGTCAACGCCAAAATTCAGCTTCGCATCGGCAACCGTGTGAAATTTTACGGACAGCCGGGCACTGCACGCGGCAAGGTGGCCGTGCAGATTTCGCAAGCAATAGAGGATGATGAAGGAGTGGGCGCAGATGAATAGAGATGTTTTGTCGCAGCAGGAAATCGATGCCCTCCTCAGACAGAGTGATGGAGACAGCATGGGCTCGAGTGATTTAAAAGTTTCCGATTATCTGTCGGACTTTGAGATGGACGCATTGGGTGAAGTCGGGAACATCTCGTTTGGCACCGCGGCAACCGCGCTTTCCACTCTGTTGCGCCAGAAGGTGGACATCACGACGCCGAAAGTGTCTGTCGTCGCACGCGACCAGTTGAACCACGACTTCCCGTTGCCGCACGTGGCGATCAAAGTCAGCTACACCGATGGATTCGTCGGCGCAAACGTCCTGGCGATTCGCGTGGAAGACGCGCAGGTGATCGCAGACTTGATGATGGGCGGCGACGGCAAGTCCGCGCCGGCCGAACTCAACGAACTGCACCTGTCTGCGGTGGCCGAAGCGATGAACCAGATGATGGGCTCCGCTTCGACTTCGATGTCGACGATCTTCGACATGATGGTTAACATCACCCCGCCGGATGTCGATGTGATGGACTTTGACAAACGGCAGTCGGTCAACCTGTTCCCGAATGATGAAGTGTTGATCAAGATCTCCTTCCGTCTGATCGTAGGCGACCTGATCGACTCGCATATCATGCAGCTGGTGCCGGTCTCGTTTGCCAAAGACATGATCAACAAGCTGACGGGCGGCATTGGTGAAGAACCGGCTCCGGCCGCACCTGCGCCGGAACCTGTCCGCGCTGAAGCGCCGACGCCGCAGCCTGCCCCGCAGGCCGCAGCTCCGATGCCGGAGCCGCAAGCAGCAGCGCCGATGCATCCGGGATATCCGACGCAGCAGCCGATGTACGAGCAGCCTGCGCATGCGTATCCGCCGCAGCCGATGTATGCGGAGCACCCGCCCGCGCCGTATCCGCCGCAGTACCCGCCGCAATATCCGCCTTACGGATATCCGCCGCATGGCTACGGACATGCCGAAGCTGCCGCAGCGCAAGCGCCGCAGCGCCCGATGCCGAGCGTCAATGTGCAGCCGGTGCAATTCGCATCGTTTGATGAAGGTGCCGGAGCGGGCGGACAGCAGAGCAATCTCGATCTGCTGCTCGATGTGCCGCTTACGATTACCGTGGAACTGGGACGTACCAAGAAGCTGATCAAAGACATCTTGGAACTCGTTCCGGGCTCGATCGTTCAGCTGGATAAGCTGGCGGGCGATCCGGTCGATATCATGGTAAATAATAAGCTGGTCGCAAAAGGAGAAGTTGTGGTCATTGACGAAAACTTTGGTGTACGGGTAACTGACATCATCAGTCCGTCTGAGCGAGTTCGCAAATTACAGTAATTAGGGGGAAACTAAAAGATGTCTCATAAAATCCTGATCGTAGACGATGCAGCATTTATGCGAATGATGATTAAAGAGATTCTCACCAAAAACGGATATACCGTTGTAGGGGAAGCGCAAGACGGGGTACAAGCGGTGGAGAAATACAAAGAGCTGCGCCCTGATCTGGTGACGATGGACATCACGATGCCGGAAATGGACGGCATTCACGCACTGAAAGAAATCCGCGGTTTCGATCCGAACGCGAAGATCATCATGTGCTCCGCAATGGGTCAGCAGGCGATGGTTATCGACGCGATCCAAGCAGGCGCGAAGGACTTTATCGTCAAACCATTCCAAGCGGATCGTGTAGTCGAAGCGATCAAGAAAACGCTGAGCTAATTTTTCCCTTGCGTCAACAAAACAGAAAGGGTGGGGTCATGCGACCGAAACTACGTAGACTTGTTGCCTGGTCAGTTGCTGCGGGAGCCCTCTGGTTATCGTCCCCCCCTCGCGTGTTGGCGGTTGAGAACAATGTGGAGGACATGCTGAAGAAAGACGCGCCGGCCACGAATTTTGATGTGGCAGCAGGCGACGGCGGGTCGATGATCTGGTCAATCGTGCAGTTGTTTTTTGCGCTGGGGATTATTATCGCCATCATCTATCTGCTGATTCGCTTCCTTTCCACGCGCACCAACCTCTCACGCGGCAATGTGATTCAACCGCTCGGAGCGCATACGCTTGCGTCCAACCGCTCTGTGCATGTGATCGCTTTGCAGGATAAAGTGTATGTGATCGGTGTGGGGGACAACGTCACACTGCTCGATACGATTGAAGATGCAGAGCAGATTGAACAGCTGAAAGATTCAACGCAGCAGGCAGCCGGGCCGATGTCCGGCACTCCTGGACTGACCGATTTGATCGGTCGTTTGCGCAAGAAACAAGAGCCGCAAGCGGAAGAGTTACAGGTATCCGACCTGTCGTTTGATGCAGCGCTGCGCGAGAAGTTAAACTCGCTCAAAGAACAGCGCACTTCGGCTGTACAACCGGAGGATGACAAGCGATGAAAAAACTCCAAGTCTTCCTGCTGGTCATCGTTGCTTTGTTTACGTTCGCTTTGGGGACGGAGCCTGCGCATGCGCAGCAGAGTATCGTGATTCCGGGGATCGATATCGGAGTCTCGACAGCTGACGATCCGGAGTCTGTCTCCACAAGCTTACAGATCATCATGATGCTGACGGTGCTGTCATTAGCTCCGTCGATCCTGATTCTGATGACGTGTTTCACCCGTATCGTAATCGTGCTGTCATTTGTCCGCAACGCGCTGGCGCTGCAGCAGATGCCGCCGACTCAGGTCTTAATCGGACTTGCTTTATTTATGACCCTATTCGTTATGTATCCAACCTTACAGCAAATCAATGATGACGCTTTGCAACCTTATTTGAACGGTACAATGTCTCAAACGGTAGCATTGGAGCAGGCTGCAACACCACTTAAGCATTTTATGGCCAAACAGACCCGGGAGCAGGATTTGAAGCTGTTTTTAGACTTCCGCGATCAGCCGATGCCCGCCACGGTGGAAGAGATACCGATCTCCACGCTGGTGCCGGCCTACACGATCTCGGAGCTGAAAACGGCGTTTCAGATCGGTTTCATGATCTTCATTCCGTTTTTGATCATCGACATGGTCGTCGCGAGCGTCCTGATGTCGATGGGGATGATGATGCTGCCGCCGGTCATGATTTCGATGCCGTTTAAGATCCTGCTGTTTGTCTTGGTTGACGGTTGGTACCTCGTCGTGAAGTCACTGTTGATCGGCTACCAGTAAACGGAAAGGAAGATGAAAGATTGAGCGCGGACTTTATCATCTCACTTGGACAAAACGCGATCTGGACGCTGCTCATGATTTGCGCTCCGTTGCTAGGCATCGGGCTTCTGGTCGGTTTGGTGGTTTCGATTTTTCAGGCGACCACTCAAATTCAGGAGCAGTCGTTGCAGTTTATCCCGAAGCTGATCGCCACGTTTGTTGCAATGGTCGTCTTTGGACCGTGGATGCTGTCGCTGATTTTGGACTTCACGAGGAATATTTTTGGAAATTTAAACTCGTTTATCGGATAGAAGGGGTGACATCTACATGTTAGGTCTCGTTGTTAACTATGTAGAAGTGTTCACCCTTGTCTTAGTTCGGATTTCGAGTTTTTTCTTCCTCACCCCGTTTTTTGGTGCAAGAAACATTCCGGCCCCGGTGAAAATCGGGCTCGCCTTCATGATTGCGCTGCTGATGACCCCGGCTTTGACGGGGACGGAGGCTGGGCAATTGTATGCAGGAGCCGGTTTCGCACAGCTGTTTCTGATCATCTTGAAGGAAATGATGGTCGGGGTCACACTGGCGATGGTCGCGGCGTTTATCTTTGCGGCGATTCAGGTTGGCGGGATGTTTATCGATATGCAGATCGGGTTTGCGATGGCAAACGTATTTGACCCGTTGACGGGCCACTCGGCACCGCTCACCGGTCAGTTCAAATATGCGCTTGCCATGTTGCTGTTTCTTGGATTGGATGGACATCACGGGTTGCTGGCGGCGCTGTTGCAAAGCTACAATTTCTTGCCGCTTGGCTCATTTGCATTCTCAGGTGACTTGTTGTCCGTTGTGATGCAAACGTTCTCCGTCATGTTTTTGCTCGGCTTTAAGATCGCCATTCCGATCGTAGCGGCTTTGTTCCTCACCGATGTCGGCTTGGCGATTCTGTCTCGGGCGGTCCCGCAGATGAACGTGTTTGTCATCGGGATGCCGGTCAAAGTGCTGGTTGGCATGGTGATGGTCGTCGTGGTGATGCCGGCCTTTGTCTATCTTCTCCGGGGGCTGTTCCAGACCATGTACGGTCAGTTGGATACGCTCCTGCGAGTCGTGGGGGGCAGCTAATAGATGATTTGTTTAGACCTCCAGTTGTTTGCCGGTGAAAAAACGGAAAAAGCGACACCTAAGAAACGGCAGGATGCCAGACAGAAAGGGCAGGTCGCCCGCAGCCAGGAATTTGGCCAGGCGATCGTGCTGTTGATCGGTCTGTTTTGCCTGAAGCTGATGTCCGGCACGTTCCTGACTGAATTGGTCGAACAGTTCCGGGTCCGGCTGTCCGGCGGGCTGTCGTATCAACTGTCCGAGCAGACGATCGCGCCGCTGTTTTTAGATTTGACGCTGACGGTCGCGATGCTCGTGCTGCCGATCGGCGGGGCGGTCATGGTCATCGGAGGATTTGTCGCCTATTTTCAGGTTGGCTCTCTGTTTACGATGAAGCCGCTGATGCCTGACATCAAAAAGATCGACCCGATCCAAGGGTTTAAACGCATGTTCTCCATGCGCACGTTCGTTGAACTGCTCAAGTCGCTTTTGAAGATGACGATCGTATCGGTCATCGTCTATCTGGAACTGATGAGCGACTGGAAACGCGTGTCGCAGCTCGGCTCGATGGAAGTGCTCGACATGCTGTCGGTCGTCGGCAGTCTGGCCTTTGATATCTTCTGGAAAGTTGGGGTTGCCATCCTCGTCCTCGCGATCTTTGACCTGTTTTATCAGCGCTTCGATTTTGAAAAAAATCTGCGCATGTCGAAGCAGGAAGTCAAAGAGGAGTACAAGCAGACTGAGGGCAGCCCGGAGATCAAAGGGAAGATCAAAGAGCGCCAGCGCCAGATGGCGATGCGCCGCATGATGGCCGATGTGCCGCAGGCGGATGTCGTCATCACCAACCCGACGCACTATGCGATCGCCATCAAATATGACGCCGAGAAGATGGAAGCGCCGCAAGTCGTCGCCAAAGGGATCGATGAAACGGCGCAGCGCATCAAGAAGGTGGCCAAAGAGGCCAATGTCGTGATGGTTGAGAACCGTCCGCTGGCGCAAACGCTTTACAAAACGGTTGAGATCGGGGAATCGGTTCCCGGCGAGCTGTTCCAGGCCGTTGCGGAAGTGCTCGCCTACGTCTACCGCCTGAAAGGTAAAGTGTAAGGAAAGGAGTGACCAAGTTGAAGCTTAAAGATCTCGGCGTAATCGGAGCAGTCATCGGAATCGTCATCATGATGGTCATTCCTATGCCGACCCCTTTACTCGACTTTCTGATCATCATCAACTTAAGCATTGCGCTGACGATTTTGCTCGTCGCGATGAACACCAAAGAACCGCTGCAGTTTGCGATTTTCCCATCGTTGCTGCTTTTGACCACGATGTTTCGACTCTCACTGAACGTTTCCTCCACCCGTGCCATCCTCTCAAAAGGGGAAGCGGGTAACGTCATTCACACGTTTGGCACGTTCGTAATCGGCGGCAACGCTGTCGTCGGGATCATCGTGTTTTTGATTCTTGTCATCATTCAGTTTATCGTCATCACCAAAGGTTCGGAGCGCGTGGCAGAAGTCGCAGCGCGCTTTACGCTCGATGCGATGCCGGGAAAACAGATCTCGATCGACGCTGACTTGAACGCCGGCCTGATCACCGAGAAGGAAGCGAAAGACAAGCGCCAGAAGATCGAGCGCGAAGCAGACTTCTACGGAGCGATGGACGGTGCGTCCAAGTTTGTCAAAGGGGATGCGATCGCAGGTATCATCATCGTCGTGATCAACATCGTAGCCGGTTTCATCATCGGGGTTGCGATGCGCGGCGAATCGGCTGCAGAAGCCATGCAGACCTACACGATTCTTTCGGTCGGCGACGGTCTGGTCTCCCAGATTCCGGCCCTGCTGATCTCGACGGCGACCGGTCTTGTCGTCACCCGTGCCGCTTCTGACGGCAATCTGAGCGACGATTTGATCCGCCAATTGCTCGCGTACCCGCGCATGCTGTACATCGTAGCCGGGGTGATCGCGATGCTTGGGCTGTTTACGCCGATCGGTGTGCTCAGCACGTGGCCGATCGCTGGCCTGATGGTCTTTGGCGGCATCCGAATGCAGCGCACGATGCAAATGGAAGAGCTGCGCGAAACGGAGCGCGAAGAAGAAGTCAAGCAAGACGAAGTTCGTTCGCCGGAAAGCGTTCTGTCGCTGATCCATGTTGATCCGATCGAGTTTGAATTCGGCTATGCGCTGATTCCGCTCGCCGACGTCAACCAGGGCGGAGATTTGCTGGACCGCGTGATCATGATTCGCCGCCAATGCGCGATCGAGATGGGCTTGATCGTGCCGGTGATTCGCATCCGCGACAACATCCAGCTGCGTCCGAACGAATATGTGATCAAAATCAAAGGCAACGAAGTCGCGCGCGGCGAACTGCTGCTCGACCATTACCTCGCGATGAGCCCGGGTGTGGACGACGAATCGGTCGTCGGCATCCCGACCAAAGAGCCGGCGTTTGGCTTGCCGGCGCTGTGGATCGCCGAAAACATGCGGGAGAGCGCCGAGTTTGCCGGCTACACGGTGGTGGATCCGCCGTCGGTTGTGGCGACCCACTTGACCGAAGTGATCCGCACCCATGCCAGCGAACTGCTGGGCCGTCAGGAAACCAAGCAGCTCATCGACTCGCTGCGCGAGAACTACCCGGCGCTGGTCGAAGAAGTCGTGCCGTCGCAGCTGTCGATCGGCGAAGTGCAAAAGGTGCTCGTCAACCTGTTGCGCGAGAAGATCTCCATTCGCGATCTCGTCTCGATCGTCGAATCGCTGGCCGACTACTGCCAATACACCAAAGACCCGGATATCCTCACCGAATATGTGCGCACGGCGCTGGCTCGTCAAATCACGAACCAATACCGCACCCCGCACGGTCCGGTGAAAGTGATCACCCTGGCACCGACGGTGGAAAAAATGGTGGTCGACAACATTCAAAATTCCGAGCACGGGGCCTACCTGGCGCTCGATCCGCGCGTCTCCCAGCAGGTGTATCAAAAGCTGGCTGAGCAAGTCCAGGGGCTGGTCGCGATGGGGCATTCCCCGATCCTGATCACGTCCCCGAACATTCGCATGCATGTGCGCAAACTGATCGAGCGCGTGCTGCCCGATGTGGCAGTGCTGTCGTTTAACGAATTGGATGCAACGGTTGAAGTGCAAAGCGGAGGGGTGGTGAATCTGTAATGTTAGTCAAGCGTTATGTGGTCAAAGAGATGCCGGAAGCGGTAGCGATGATTCGCGAAGACCTCGGGATCGATGCTGTGATCCTGTCCACGAAAAAAGTGCAAAAGCGCGGTTTTCTCGGTCTGTTTCCGAAAACGCACATCGAAGTGATCGCCGCAGCCAACGAACAGGAGACGCCTGCTGAGCCAAAAGCGCAGCAGTATCATGCCCGTCCGGCCGCTGCGAACGCCTACCAACGCCAGATCGGGCAGCCGGCCGCCGAGCCGGCGCCTCCCGCACCTGAACAGGCTCCTGCTCCGGCACCGGTTCAGAACAGTGTTCCGACACCTGCAGTGACACCTGCTGTAACGCCTCCAGCAACACCTGTACCCGCCCCTGCTGCAGAAGATGGGGAGAAAGTCCTCAGAGAAGTACAGGAGTTGCGCACGATGTTCCGCAGCCTGCTTAACTCGTCCTACAATCAGTTAATGCCGGAAGCGATCGTCAACGTTCGCAAGCAACTGCTCAAAAGTGATCTCTCCGAAGAAGCGGTTGACGAACTAATTGAACGCGGAATTCGAAATATTGATGGGGTTCATGAAATAAGCGAGCAGGAATTTCGGGGCATTTTGACAAACTTTATTAGAGAGGATTTAGATCGCTATAGTCCTCCATCTCAAATTAGTTTAAAATCAAAGGTAGTTGCGTTTATTGGACCGACCGGAGTCGGCAAAACGACGACCATCGCCAAGCTCGCGGCGGAGCAAGTGCTTTCGCGCGGCAAGAAGGTAGGCCTGATCACCACCGATACCTATCGAATCGCCGCCGTAGAACAGCTGCGCACCTACGCGAACATTTTGGGCATACCGCTTGAGGTGTGTTACGCACCGGAAGACATCAAGCGGGCGATGAGCGCATACGCCGACTACGATCTGATTCTGATCGATACGGCGGGGCGCAACTATCACAATCTGCTCAATGTACGGCAGCTCAACACCTACCTTGAGGAGATCCAGCCGGACGAGACCTACCTGGTGCTTTCGCTGACCACCAAAGCTTCCGATCTGGAAGAGATCGCGGGCAACTTTACGCAGGTGCGGGCCGACAAGTTTTTGTTCACCAAGTCGGACGAGACCAAGACGTATGGCGCGGTCTACAACCTTGTCACCCGCTACAAGAAGCCGTTGTCGTACCTTGCGACCGGGCAGAACGTGCCGGAGGACATCGAAGCGGTGTCGACCGAACGGCTGGCCAGACTGCTGACAGGAGACATTTCCTATGAATGACCAGGCAGAGCGTCTGCGTTCGATGGTCGCACAGTCTCGTCAGGAAGAAACGCCAGCCAAAAACACCCGCGTCATCACCATCACCAGCGGCAAAGGCGGCGTGGGCAAGTCGAACTTCACGCTGAACTACGCGCTGGGGTTGGCGCAGCAAGGAAAACGGGTAGTCATTCTCGATGCGGACGTCGGTTTTGGCAACATCGACGTGTTGATGGGGGTCACACCGAAAAAGACCCTGGCCGATTTGATTCGCAAGGAGGCCACGCTCAAGGACATCCTCGAAACAGGACCAAGCGATATCAAATTCATTGCGGGCGGTTCTGGCTTTCAAGATCTGCTCGATATTAAGCCTGAACAATATGAGTACCTCTTGGAACAGCTTGGCGAACTGCAAGGATATGCCGATTATGTGCTGATCGACACCGGTGCGGGACTGAATGCGCAGACGCTGCAACTGATTTTGGCGTCAGACGATGTGTATGTGGTGCTGACACCGGAACCGACCGCCATCACAGACGCATATGCGCTGATCAAGATGGTGGTCACCCGCGAACCGGGCACCCGCCTCCAACTGGTGATCAACCGGGCACAGTCCGTGCCGGAAGGGAAGGAGACAGCCGAGAAGATTCGGCTGGTGGCCGAGCGTTTCCTCGGGGTTGAGGTTCCCACGCTGTGCGTGCTGCTCGACGACCCGAACGTCACGAAATCGGTCAGACGGCAAGTGCCGTTTCTGCTCGCTTATCCAAACGGACTGGCCTCGATGTGCATCGGCAATGTCGTGTCCGCGCAGATCAAAGGCGAAGTTGCCAGAGATTTATCGACTAAAGGAATGAAACAGTTTTTGCATCGAATGGTTCGGCTGTTTCAATAGTACCCAGAATTGAGGGATGTTTGACAGGATGAGCCCGATCAAAGTTCTCGTTTGTGACGATTCAGCTCTTATGCGTCGCATCATTAGCGACATTTTGAAATCGGACCCCGAAATCATGGTGGTTGGAGCAGCTAAGAACGGCTTGGAAGCGCTTGAACTCATACCTCATTTAAAGCCGGACGTTCTTACCCTCGACATTGAGATGCCTGTTCTCAACGGTCTGGAAGCGCTCCCGATGATCTGGCGACGATTCAAACTGCCGACGATCATGCTGTCCTCTTTGACGCAGGACGGGGCAGAAGCGACGATCAAGGCGCTGGAACTGGGCGCGTTCGATTTTGTCGGCAAACCTTCGGGGGCGATCTCGCTCGATCTGCGCATCGTCGGCGAAGAGCTGGTCGCCAAGGTTAAAGCGGCCGCGAAGAAAGACCAAGTCGTGCGCAGCACCACCTATTTCAAGCCGTTGGCAAAACCGATTCCCACACCTCCCAAGCCCATGCGGGCGGGGAAGCGGGTGGAAGAGATCATCGCCATCGGCACTTCAACGGGCGGACCGCGGGCTTTGCAGGTCGTCTTGTCACACTTGCCGGCCGAACTTCCGGCTGCTGTCGTCATCGTGCAGCACATGCCGCCCGGTTTTACAAAGTCACTCGCCACGCGGCTCGACCACTTGTGTCAAGTGCGCGTGCACGAAGCGGAGCACGGTCAGGTGTTAGAAGAAGGGCATGTCTACATCGCACCAGGGGACTTTCATATGAGAATCGTGGAGCATCGCCCTCATACCTATCGAACGGAGCTTTCTCAAGAACCGCAGGTCGGCGGACATCGCCCGGCGGTAGACATCCTGTTTGATTCGGTCGCCGCTTTGCGCGATGTGCGCGTCACCGCCGCTATCCTGACCGGGATGGGCGGAGACGGTTCCAACGGCATGGTCAAGATCAAGAAAAGCGGCGGTCGCACGATCGCCGAAGCGCAGGAGTCATGTGTAGTATTTGGAATGCCGCGTTCCGCGATCGCCAAAGGTTGTGTCGATACTGTAGTTCCCCTGGATCGTATTGCGGACGAGCTTAGAAAATCGTGGAAACGCTAGGAGGTGCCTTGATATGGACATGAATCAATACCTTGATATGTTCATTGAAGAATCAAAAGAGCATCTGCAGGCCATCAACGAAAGCCTGCTTGCTTTAGAGCAATCACCTCAGTCGCTCGATATCGTCAACGTTGTGTTTCGCTCCGCTCATACCCTCAAAGGAATGGCGGCGACGATGGGCTTTGAGAAGATGACGCATTTGACTCATGAAATGGAGAACGGGCTTGATCTGATGCGCAATGGCATCCTCGCTGTAAACGGCGATGTGATGGACGTGCTGTTTAGCTGCGTGGATATCCTCGAAGGGCAGCTGAACCAGATCATCGAAGCGGGCAACGACAGCGCTTCTGACATCGAGCAGACCGTTCAGAAGCTCAAAGAGCTGGTGACCGGCAAGCCTTCCGCAAGCACTGGTGCTGCTCCGGCAGCCGCTGCGGAAGTGACGGAAGACGGACTCTTGTTCAACGAATATGAATCGACGATCCTACGCCAATCGCAGGAGAGCGGGTTCAGCGCTTACAAGATCATCGTCACCCTGAACGAAAAGTGCATCATGCGCGCCGCTCGTGCTTATATGGTGTTTGATGCTTATGAGCGCACCGGCGAAATCATCAAGTCCGATCCGAGCGTAGAGGACTTGGAAGAAGAAAAGTTCGAGAAGGACTTCATGATCGTCCTCGTCACCAAAAAGGACCTGGAAGGCGTCCGCACGATCGGGATGAACATCTCCGAAGTGGCTGACGTCAAGGTCACGCCGATTCAAGTGGAACTGCAAGCTGAGCCGGTACAAGCCTCCAAGGCGGAAGTGGCAGCCGCTGCAGCGCCTGCAGCAGTTGTACAGGCAGCTCCCCAAGCGCCTGCTGCTGTTGCCGATGCCAAAACACCGCTTGTCCAAGATCACAAGAAGTCGCAGATCGGCAAGTCGGTCCGTGTTGACATCGACCGTCTGGATGTCCTGATCAACCTGTTCTCGGAACTGGTCATCGACCGCACGCGTCTGGAGCAGATTTCTAAAGAAATCGGAAACAACGACCTGATTGAGACGGTCGAACATATGAGCCGCATCTCCACCGACCTGCAGAACCTGGTGATGACGATCCGCATGGTGCCGGTCGATACCGTCTTCAACCGCTTCCCGCGCATGATCCGCGATCTGGCGCGGGAACTCGGCAAGAAGGTCGACTTCGTCATCCGCGGCCAAGAGACAGAGCTCGACCGCACCGTCATCGACGAAATCGGCGATCCGCTTGTGCATCTCTTGCGCAACTCGATCGACCACGGTCTGGAAGTTCCGGCGAAGCGCCTGGAGCAAGGCAAAAGCGAAACGGGCCGCGTCGAACTGGTCGCGTTCCAATCGGGCAACCACGTCTTCATCGAAATCACCGATGACGGCAACGGCATCAACCGCGATGGCGTGCTGAAAAAAGCGATCGACAAAGGGCTGGTCGACCCGCTTGCTGCGGAATCGATGCCGGACATTCAAGTGTTCGATCTGCTGTTCCACTCCGGATTCTCCACGGCGGAGAAGATCTCCGACATCTCCGGCCGCGGCGTCGGCCTCGACGTGGTCAAGACGAAGATCGAATCGCTTGGCGGCCGCGTGGTGGTGCAGTCCACTCCGGGACAAGGCACCAAGTTCTCGATTCAGCTCCCGCTGACCCTGTCGATCATTCAGGCGATGCTGGTGCAGATCGCAGACGAAAAATACGCGATTCCGCTCTCCTCGATCATCGAGACGGCGATCATCAAAAAGACCGACATCAAACGCGTGCATCGCCAAGATGTCATCGACTTCCGCGGCAAAGTCGTTCCGCTGCTCGACCTCGAAAAGACCTTCTCCGTACCGCGCGAAGTTGCGGACACGACAGATGAAGTCAACGTGGTCATCGTCCGCAAAGGCGACAAGATGGCGGCGCTTTCGGTCGACTTCTTCATCGGTCAGCAGGAAGTGGTGCTCAAGTCGCTCGGCAAATACCTGAGCGGCACGGTGTTCGCAATTTCCGGCGCAACCATCCTCGGCGACGGCCAAGTCGCGCTGATCATGGATTGCAACGCTTTGATTCAATAAGGAGGGGACAAGTCATGTTGGAGCGCAAAGATATCGTGGAAGAAATCAAGGTAATCGTGTTTAGTCTGGTGGACGAAGAGTACGGCGTGGAAGTCGCGCAAGTACGCTCGATCGAAAAAATGCAAAACATCACCCGCGTCCCGCGCACGCCGGACTTTGTCAAAGGCGTCATCAACCTGCGCGGCGTGGTCACTCCGGTCATCGACCTGAAGACCCGCTTCTCGCTGGGTGAAGAATCGTACACCGACTCCACCCGCATCATCATCGTGGCGGTGGAAGACATGGAAGTGGGCCTGATCGTCGACGCGGCAAACGATGTCATCGACATCCCGGTCAACTCGATCGAACAGCCGCCGGCAGTTGTCGGCGGGATCAAAGCTTCCTACCTGCGCGGTGTTGCAAAACTGGAAGACCGACTGCTCATCATGCTGAACCTCGACAAGGTACTCAGCAACGAAGAGATCCAAGCGATGTCGACGTTGGAGCGCTAAGCTATGATGGAGGATATCCGAAATCTCGGAGAAATCCAACTAAGCTGCCTGCGCGAAGTGGGGAACATCGGAGCCGGACATGCGGCGACCGCGTTGTCCAAGCTGCTGCATTCCGACATTCAAATGAACGTGCCCCGCGTCTCGGTCGTTGGCTTTGACGAGATTGCAGACGTCGTGGGCGGCGCCGAACAGTTGGTGATCGGGATTTTCCTGCGCATCGAGGGCGAACTGCCGGGCAGCATTTTTTTCCTGCTGCATCAGGAGAGCGCCAAGCGTCTGGTCTCCGGTCTGGTCGGCGAATACGGCTCAGGCGAGCAGGATGTTTTTTCCGAGATGGAGATCTCCGCACTCCAGGAGATCGGGAATATCTTGGCAGGCTCCTACCTCTCTTCGCTGGCCGATTTTACGAAAAAAGACACGTCGCCGACTCCGCCTGCGCTGGCTGTCGATATGGCGGGCGCGATTTTGAGCATCGGCATGATTCAATTGGGACAGGTGTCCGACTACGCTTTGGTGGTCGACACGGAGTTTCGCCAAGGGGAGTTGGAAATTCATGGTCACTTCTTCCTGCTCCCTGACCCCGGTTCTGTCAATTTATTGTTCCAGTCTTTAGGGGTGGAGAGCGCATGAATGTGATCAGAGTGGGAATGGCCGACCTCGGCACCGCAACATCTCCTGACTCGCTGCGCACCACCGGGCTCGGGTCGTGCGTAGGCATCGCTTTGTTCGACCCGCAGGCCAAGGTGGCCGGGCTCGCCCACATCATGCTCCCTGCTGCGGCGAACGCGGACGAAAAAAACCGGGCTAAGTATGCCAATACGGCAGTTCCGATGCTGATCCAGCTGATGGAGCAGCAAGGCGCCAACAAAAAACGGATGATCGCCAAACTGGCCGGCGGCGCACAGATGTTTACGTTTGCCGGACAAAGCGACCTGATGCGAATCGGGCCGCGCAACGTGGAAGCGGTCAAACAGGCGCTGACAGCGTTTACCATTCCGGTCACAGCGGAAGACACCGGCGGCAACTGCGGCCGTACGATCGAGCTGAGCGGCGCGGATGGAGCGTTAGTGATTCGAACAGCAAAGCAAGGAGTTACGACGATCTGATGAAGCAAAAACAAAGCAGACTTGGGCTGCAAGTTGGTCTTGGCGTGTTTGGATTCTTTCTGGCGATGGGTTTGTCGCTGGCCGCCGGAAACACGATGCTTACCAGTCTGACCCGCGGGGCCGTCGGGTTGCTTGGTCTGTTTGTTTTCGGCTACGTTTTGAAATTGATCCTGCGCATCTTTGTTGGGGACCCGCAAGGCGAAGAGGTGCGCGGTCAACATATCGATCTGTTGCTTCCCGAACAGCTGCCGGTAAGCACGCCGGAAGGGAAATCGCGCCAGGGTGAGCCGGAGCATGATTTCGTCCCGCTGCATCAGGCGCTGACCCAAGAGCCGCTCTCCGATGACGAGGCTCGCAAGATGGCAGAAGCATTGCGGCATCTCAAAGATACGGACTGATAGGTGGTGGTGGAGATGAAGCAACTGCAGCATTTGGAGCAGACAGACCTTTTATGGACACGTTGGCAGCAAGATCATGACAAACAGGCGCGCGATGCTCTCGTTGTCGCTCATCTTCCACTGGTGCAAAAAGTCGTCTACAAGATGTCGAGCACATGGAATGCTGCCGTCAACTTTGACGATCTGATCAGCATGGGCACGCTTGGGCTGATCGAGGCGATCGAGCGTTTCGACCCGCTCCGGGGCTATGAGTTTGTCACGTTTGCCACGTGGCGGATTCGCGGGGCGGTGCTCGACGGGCTGCGCAGCCAGGACTGGGTGCCGCGCTCCTTGCGCACGAAGGCGAAAGAGATCGAGGCGGCCTACGCGGGACTGGAGCATGAACTGCTCCGCTCCGCTGAAGACGAGGAGATCGCCGCGCGTCTGAACATGCCGATCGCGGAATTTCGGCAGACATTATATGAATTGTCCGTTTCGCCGCTGGTGTCCTTGGACGGAATTCTGAAAAAGGATGACACGGACAGCACCGTGACAGTAGCTGATACGATCATCGATCCGAATGCTCCCCAGCCTGAGTCATCTATGGAACGGTCGATGGTGCAAGACGTGTTGACGAAGGTTCTGACGAGACTCCCGGAAAAAGAACGTCTTGTTGTGACGCTGCATTACTATGAGGAATTTTCGTTTAAAGACATCGCGGAGATTTTGGAGCTGTCCGGCTCCCGGGTTTCCCAACTGCATACCAAGGCGATCTATCGGCTTCGAGGAGCCTTGAGCCGTCTGAAGCAAGAGTTGAGAGGCTAAGGGGTTTTGACAGTGGGGGGGAATAGCATGGAGCACAAACAAGACGAGAATGTCTTTTGGCTCAAGAACTGTAAAGTCACCGTCGAAGGCGGCTTGACAGCATACATGACGTTGAGCGAGACATTACTTCAAGAACAGAATTTCCCGCAATTGACCTATAACGGCTTGGTGGAATATTTGCGTCATAACGGCGTCACGTTTGGCATCGACATGGTATCCTGCCAGCAGATCTGCATGAATCCGCGCGGCTACATCGGCTTTAAGCAGAAAGTTGCAACCGGCAAAGCGCCGATCAACGGCGACAATGCGGTGATCGACATTCTGCTCGAAGACACCCAGCACGTTCCGCGCGAACTGGAAGACGGACGCGTCGACTTCTTTGATCTGGGCGTGGTGCGCACCGTGCACAAAGGGCAAATCCTGGCGAAAAAGAAAACGCCGACAGAAGGCGTGCAGGGCGTTGGGGTAAACGGAGCTCCGATCATGGCGAAACCGGGTCGGGATTATCGGCTTCCACAAGGGAAAAATACGGTGATCAGCGAAGACGGGCTCATGCTGCTCGCGGACAGAGACGGTCATGTCTCCTACACGCCGCGCGATGTGAAAATCCATGTCTTCGATGTATTTGAAGTAAACAGCGATATCGACTTCTCGGTCGGCAATATCGATTTTCTCGGCAATGTCCGCATTCGCGGCAATGTGCTGCCAGGCTTTCGCATCGTGGCGGCCGGCGACATCGAAATCGCCGGCAATGTGGAGAACGCAGTCCTCGAAGCGGGCGGTGACATCATCATTCGCGGCGGTGTCCAGGCGCGCGGCAAAGGCCTGATTAAGGCGGGCGGGACCGTTCGGGCGCGCTTTATGCAAGGGGCGGTTGTCGAATCGGGCGTTGATGTGATCGTGCGCGATTCGATCATGCACTGCAACATCTCCGCCGGGCGCAACATCATGATGGAAGCGCAAAAGGCGGTGATCGTCGGCGGCTTGGTACGCGCCGGGGAAGAGGTGCGCACGCGTACGCTCGGCTCTCCGATGGCAACTCCGACCGAGGTGGAAGTTGGCGTCCATCCGCATCTGCGGAATGAAATGCAGGAGTTGCATCAGAAGATGAAAGACCTGCAGCAGAACATGGACAAGACGAAAAAAGCGCTGGCGTTGCTCGACAACATGGCAGGCATCGGCAATCAGCTCCCGCCTGACAAAGCGGCGCTGCGCCAGAACCTGACCGCCACCTACCAGCATTACATGAGCGAGGAAGAGGAACTGATGTTTCGCCGCTCGGAGATCGAAGCGATTTTGCTCGATACCAGACGGGCAAAAGTATATTGTCTGGATATCCTGTACGGCGGTGTGAAACTCACGCTGGGTCAGCAGGTCGCGTATTTGCGTGACACGCGCACCGGCCCTGTCGTCTACGGGATTGCGGATGGAGAATTGACAACGAGCGTCGTCTACTAGTCGGGAGGTGCGGTCTGATGTCACTCAAAGCGGTGGAATTGCAAGTTGCGGTGCCAAGAACGGTTGAACACAGCAGACAGATGCAAAACCAGCAGCACCAGACCATCCTGGCCAACGCGATGCATGCGGAAGCCTTGACGGGACAGTCGGTGGAGCGAGATCAGACGGTTACCCGATCCGATGAAAACGCGCGCGCAGAACTCCGCGACAAGCGGGAGGGCAGCGAACGGCAGGAGAGCGGACAGGACCGGTCTCAAGACGGCAGGCAGCAAGACGAGGCGGCTGCTCCTCATCCCTATAAAGGACACCGCTTGGACATCAAGATGTAAGAGAGCGGGGACAGCACTGATGGTGAATCAACTCTATCTCTACGTAGCACTGATCGGACTCGCGCTCGTCCTGTACGCGCTCACCCGCACGAAAGGGACAGCCAAAGCCCCGGTACCGGAGCGCTCAGTACCGGCTGCGGCGCCGGCAGTCGATCAGGAGCTCAAAGATCTGCTCGATAATTTCATGAATGAGCTGGAGCGGGACAACGTCAAACTGATCGACGGCTTTACGAAGCTCCAGATTGAGCACAAAGAACAGATCGCAAGTCAAAACAAGATCATCCGCACCCTGGAAAAGCGCATCGTCGAACTCGAAGCCAAGCTGGCCGACGCTCCGGAACTGGTCCTTCCGCAGGTGGTAGAAACGCCTGTGGCAGCAGAAGCGGCAGTCGAAGCCAAATCGGAACCGGCGGTGGCGGCGCAAGAAGCGGTGCTGGAAGAGCCCGCGAAGCCGGCTTTTGTGATGCACGAAAAATATGCGCAGGTGCTCACATTATCGCGCCAGGGATACTCTCCCGAACAGATCGCCCGTGAGACGAGCATCGGCGTTGGCGAGATCCTGCTTGTCATTGGTCTGGCCAAGCGAGGTGAAGCCTGATGGAACGCAGACTCTTTTTCCTCGGGCTTGGGACGGGGCTGATCGCGGCTACGCTGGTGATTGGCGCAGGCAGTTCCCTCGTAAAGGATTCGTCCGACGCTGAGCCCAAACAGGCCGCCCCGACTGAGCAGGCAACCGAAGTCGATTGGCAGCAGGCGGCCAAGCAGGCCGGGATGGTCGTTTTGAAGAAGGACGACTACCAGCAGCAACTGACCAAGGCGCAAGCGGACGGAGCCAAGCAAAAGGAAGCTGAGCTGAAGAAAAACACCGCGAGCAGCGGTGTATTTGTCTACATTCAGCCCGGCATGGGCACGACCGATGTGGCGATCCTGCTGCAGGCGGCAGGCGTGCTTCAGGACGGTAATCGGCTGATCGCGCTACGCGAAGACTGGCCGAATCCAATTCGCGCGGGCACGTATGAGCTGAAGAAGAATTCCGACCCGCAGGAAGTGTTACAAACCATCGCGACACCGCCTTCCGAATAGGCGGATTTTGCCGTTTCAGGAACAACCGGGCATGAAACACCAGGCCTGGTTGTTTTTTTCTTGGCAGGTCTTGCACAAGCTTGTCCCGTGTGCTATAGTAATCAACGGTGTGAAAACACAACACACGCCTGCCTGACTGTTTCGAAGGTGCTGGCCCTCGGGGCGAGTGTCGAAGCGGATTGACGGCGGCGGAGGAAAAAACCATTTTGAGAGGAGGCTGACGATCATGGCGATCATCAGCATGAAACAACTGCTTGAGGCAGGTGTACACTTCGGGCATCAGACCCGTCGTTGGAACCCGAAAATGTCTCGCTACATCTTCACCGAACGTAACGGTATTTACATCATCGACCTTCAAAAGACTGTTAAGAAGGTAGAGGAAGCGTACAACTTTGTTCGCGACCTGTCCGCTGAAGGCAAAGACCTTCTGTTTGTCGGCACCAAGAAGCAAGCTCAAGATTCCGTTAAGGAAGAAGCAGAGCGCGCTGGCCAGTACTTCGTTAACCAACGTTGGTTGGGCGGCACTCTGACCAACTTCTCCACCATTCAAAAGCGTATCAACCGTCTGAAGAAGCTCGAAACCATGGAGCAAGACGGCACTTTTGAAGTCCTTCCGAAGAAAGAAGTTATCATCCTGAAGAAGGAAATGGAACGTCTCGAGAAGTTCTTGGGCGGTATCAAGGACATGAGAGGTATCCCGGGCGCACTGTTCATCATCGACCCGCGCAAAGAGCGCATCGCGGTTGCTGAAGCACGCAAACTGGGTATCCCGATCGTTGCAATCGTTGACACCAACTGCGATCCGGACGAGATCGACTACGTAATTCCGGGCAACGACGATGCAATCCGCGCGGTGAAACTGCTCACCGGTAAGATTGCTGACGCGATCCTGGAAGGTCGTCAAGGCGAAGATAACACAAACGAGTAGTATTCGAGAGGGTGGCTTTAGGGTGTAAAGCCCTAACCACCCTTTTTCCCTACTCGATCAGGGTAACCACTCTCTAATAATGGGTAAGATACAACCAAGGAGGGAAATGACAATGACCATTTCTGCTGGACTTGTTAAAGAACTGCGTGAGAAAACCGGCGCAGGCATGATGGACTGCAAAAGAGCTCTTGTTGAAACCGACGGTGACATGGAAAAAGCGATCGACTTCCTGCGTGAAAAAGGCCTCGCAGCTGCTGCGAAGAAATCCGGCCGTATCGCTGCTGAAGGTCTTGTAGAATCCTACATCCACGCTGGCGGCAAAATTGGCGTTCTGCTCGAAATCAACTGCGAAACTGACTTCGTAGCTAAGAACGATGACTTCAGAGGCTTTGTTCGTGACATCGCAATGCACATCGCAGCGGCGAAACCTACATACCTGACCCGCGAAGAAGTTCCGCAAGATGTAATCGAACACGAAAAAGAAATCCTGCGCGCTCAAGCGCTTAACGAAGGCAAGCCGGAAAACATCGTCGACAAGATGGTAGAAGGCCGCGTTCAAAAGTACTACAAAGAAAACTGCCTGCTCGAGCAAGGGTTTGTTAAAGACCCGGACAAGTCGATCGAGACCATCGTAAAAGAAAAGATCTCGACGATCGGTGAAAACATCAACATCCGTCGCTTCGTTCGTTGGGAGATGGGTGAAGGCCTCGAGAAGAAAGTTGATAACTTCGTAGAAGAAGTTATGAACCAAGTTAAGAAGTAAGCTTGCAACTTTAAGGTCACCGATGGGAACACTTTCCGTGTTCCCTTTTTTTAAGCCAAGGCAGGAAATGGATAAATCACGTAGAAACTACTGTATTGGAGGATAGGCAATGCTTCAACCAAAATATAAGCGTGTCATTCTCAAATTGAGCGGTGAGGCACTTGCAGGTGTTGCCGGTTATGGGATTACGGCACCGGTTATCTCCTCAGTTGCGCTGCAGATTCGCGATATCGTTGAACTGGGCGCACAAGTAGCCGTTGTTGTAGGTGGCGGCAACATTTGGCGCGGTGTCTCCGGCAGCAAGCAGGGCATGGATCGTGCGACGGCAGACTATATGGGGATGCTGGCGACTGTGCTGAACGCACTCGCCTTGCAGGATGCGCTCGAAAACATCGGTGTTGATACACGTGTGCAGACATCCATTGAAATGCGCCAGGTAGCAGAGCCATACATAAGACGCAAGGCCATCCGGCACTTGGAAAAGAGCCGTGTTGTCATCTTTGCAGCAGGCACCGGTAACCCGTACTTCTCGACCGACACCACCGCAGCGCTTCGGGCGGCGGAGATCGAGGCGGAAGTCATCCTCATGGCGAAAAATAACGTGGACGGCGTCTATGATGCCGACCCGAAAAAAGTAGCTACAGCGACCAAGTTTGAGACGCTTTCCTATATGGATGTGCTGAACAAAGGGCTTGGTGTGATGGATACGACGGCGATTACGCTGTGCATGGATAACAAAATTCCGATCGTTGTATTCAACATTTCGGAAGAAGGCAACATCAAACGAGCGATCCTCGGCGAAGAGATCGGAACTACTGTTGAGGGGTGATCCACAAATGGTCAACGAACTGATGAAGAACCTGAATGACCGTATGGAAAAAGGGATTGGCAACGTAAAGCGCGAGTTCGCAAGCGTTCGCGCAGGCCGCGCAACTCCGGCTTTGCTCGACCGCGTGCAAGTTGATTACTACGGCAGCGCAACTCCGATCAGCCAAGTGGCGAACGTTTCTGCTCCGGAACCGCGCATGCTGGTGATCCAGCCGTGGGACAAAGGTACGCTTGGCGACATCGAAAAGGCGATCATCAAGGCTGACCTCGGCCTGACGCCGACCAACGACGGTTCGGTCATCCGCATTTCGATCCCGCAGCTGACCGAACAGCGCCGCCAGGATCTGGCGAAGATGGTCAAGAAGATGGCGGAAGAAGGCCGTGTTGCGATCCGCAACATTCGCCGCGACATCAACGACGACCTGAAGAAACTTGAGAAAAACGGCGAGATTTCCGAAGACGAAAGCCGTCGCACGCAAGAGAAAGTGCAAAAGGAAACCGACCGTTTCATCGGGGAAATTGACAAGCTGCTGGTGGCTAAAGAAGCAGAAATCATGGAAGTATAAACCGTCGCCCCCCTTGGCAAGAGGGGGGTATTTTTGACGTGGGGGACATCCTGTATGTTACAACGACTCATTCGTTTTTTTCAAAAAGCATCGCAAGAACAGACAGATGAACATGGGATCGTTTTGGACAGCGTGCCAAACCACGTAGCCATCATTATGGACGGGAACGGACGCTGGGCCAGAAGACGCGGCCTGCCGCGCATCGCCGGCCATCGCGCCGGGATGCAGACCGTTAAGGAGATCACCAGGGCTGCTGATGACATCGGCGTCAAGGTGCTGACGTTGTACGCGTTCTCCACGGAGAACTGGAAGCGCCCGACCGATGAAGTTGATTTTCTGATGCGGCTACCGGAAGAGTTTTTGCGGATGGAACTGGAAACGCTGATGAAGAGGAACTGCCGCATCCGCATCCTCGGCTATCCGGAAGGATTGCCCGAGCATACGCGCCAAGTCGTGACGGACGCGGAGATCAAAACAAAAGACAACACCGGTCTTATTTTGAATATTGCTCTGAACTACGGAAGCCGCGCGGAGATGCTGCAAGCGGTCAAGCAGATCGCGCAAGACGTGGCCGACGGTGTCCTGCAAGTGGAGGACATCAATGAACAGTCGATGGACAACGCGCTGTTGACTCGCGGGCTGCCCGACCCGGACCTGATGATTCGCACGTCCGGCGAAGTGCGCCTGTCCAACTTCCTGCTGTGGCAGGTTGCGTACACCGAACTTTGGTTTACCGATATGTTCTGGCCTGATTTCAAAAGGGAAGACTTCTTCCACGCCATTCGCGAGTTTCAAGGGCGGGGCCGGCGATTTGGCGGACTAAAATAGGAGGGACGCACCATGTTATACCAACGAGTCCTGACCGGCGTGATCGGCGGCGCCCTCTTTCTTGGTGTCGTCTGGCTGGGCGGCATACCGTTTCACCTGCTACTGGCTCTGCTCGCCGTTTTAGGGTACCGTGAGCTGGTGAAAATGCGGGGCTTTGGCAGCTTGTCCGCTCCGGCGCTGCTCGGCTATATCGTTACGCTGGTCTTGGTGACCAACCCGCTGTGGCGGGACAACTGGCAGCTTTCGGCTGCACCCGATTCGATTTCGAACTTTTGGCTGATTGTCGTACTGTTCGCTTTTTTGACAACCAGCGTTGTGACCAAGAACCGTTACACGTTTCAAGATATGGGCTTTCTGTTTGCCGGTACGCTCTATCTTGGTCTCGCGTTTCAAAGCGCCTCTCTGCTTCGCACGGAAGAGGGCTTGGGACTGCACTATTTTCTGTTCCTTTTGATCTTGATGTGGACAACCGACTCGGCCGCCTATTTTGTCGGACGGTCGCTGAAAGGCCCCAAGATCTGGCCTGCGATCTCGCCGAACAAAACGGTGTCCGGTTCTGTAGGCGGCGTGGTGGCGGCTGTCGTCGTCGGCGCGATTTTTGCCGCGATGTACGACTTGCCCTTTGGGCCGTGGCTGCTCTTGTCGGCGGTGCTTTCGATCGTCGGGCAGCTCGGTGATTTTGTGGAATCCGGATTAAAACGGTCGCTTAACGTCAAAGACTCCGGCACGTTGCTGCCGGGGCACGGCGGTGTGCTCGACCGATTTGATAGCTTGATCTTTAGCGCGCCGATCGCGTATTACTGCATTTTGGCGCTCATACACTAGCTTTGAACGCACCAGATATGAGGTGACTGAATGTCTCGAACGATCGCATTGCTCGGCTCGACCGGGTCGATTGGCACGATGACGCTGGACGTTGTGCAAAGCCACCCCGAAGAGTTTCGAGTCGCAACTTTGGCAGCAGGTCGCAACATCGACCTGCTGCTCTTGCAAATAGAACAGTTTCGTCCTGAGATTGTCAGTGTTGCTGATGAAGCAGGGCGGGACGCCGTGCGAGCGCGCTTTGGCTCGCAGGTCGAAGTGCTGACCGGACTGGAAGGTCTGATTGCCTGCGCCACCCATCCCGACGTGGACGTGGTAGTGACGGCCGTGGTCGGCTCGGTTGGACTCCTGCCGACGATGAAGGCGCTGGAGGCGGGCAAAGACATCGCGCTGGCCAACAAAGAAACGCTGGTCGCAGCCGGTCACCTGGTGATGGAGCTGGCCCAGGCAAAAGGCTGCGCGATCCTGCCGGTAGACAGCGAGCATTCGGCGATCTATCAGTGCCTGCACCGCGAACGTCCTGTCGATGTTGACCGCATCATTTTGACAGCGTCGGGCGGCTCTTTCCGCGACAAAACGCGCGAGGAGATGCAAGTCGCCACCGTCTCGGGCGCTTTAAACCATCCGAACTGGGCGATGGGGGCGAAGATTACGGTCGACTCCGCGACGCTGATGAATAAAGGCTTGGAAGTGATCGAAGCGCACTGGCTGTTCGGAATGCCGTATGACCGCATCGATGTGGTCGTGCACCCGGAAAGCATCGTGCATTCGCTCGTCGAATTTGTGGACGGCTCGGTGCTGGCTCAGCTTGGCTCTCCCGACATGCGCATCCCGATTCAGTATGCGCTGGCATACCCGAACAGGCTGCCCGCGCCATTCAAACGGCTCAACCTGCTGGAGGTGGGCCAACTGCATTTTCGCGCACCAGACTTTGAGCGCTTCCCGCTCCTGCGCATGTGCTTTGAGGCTGGCAAGGCGGGCGGTTCGATGCCGACGGTGCTCAACGCGGCCAATGAGGTGGCCAATGAGCTGTTCCGTAAGGAGCAGATCGGCTTCCTCGACATTGAGCGGACGGTGGAGCGCGTGATGGACCGCCATACGCTGCACACTCATCCGAGCCTCGAAGACGTGATGGCAGCGGATTCGTGGGCACGTCAGCAGGCGCTGGAAGTTGTGCGCGACTTGGAAACGGGCGGCAGATGAGCCAACCGGCGCTTGATGCTGCCCTGGTCAAAATCGCCCGGGCGTTCGCAAGTGAAGAGATCGTGTGGGGAGTAGGCGGTTCGCGCCTGCTCCTTGCGCATGGAATTGCAAGTGCGGCGCGTGATTTGGATCTGCTGGTCACCGAAAGTACGGCCGGGCGTGCCAAGGAACTGCTGCAAACGATTGGCAGAGGTGAGGCGGGGCTGCCCAAGCCGCCTTTTTGCTCCCATATGTTTATGCAGTTCACCGTCGATAGCACGGAGACCGATCTGATCGCCGGCTATTCGATCTCACACGAAGCGGGCGTCTATGAGCAGCAGTTCTCTGCGGAATCTGTGACGGGCAGCCTGGTGCTGGGAGACGCGCAGATCCCGCTGACGGCGCTGGAGGACTGGTATGTGACGTATCAGCTCTACCCAGCCAAAGCGCAGAAGGCGGAGCAGATCGAAGCATATTTTACAAAAAATGGGGTAGCGCACCCTGAGTTGCTCAGGCTGGCTCTGCAAGGGGAATTGCCGGAACGGGTGCGTGTACGAATCGAGCGGTTGCTGGTACAATTGTCTTAGGATCTCTCGCAGGCACCAAGACATTGAAATGGGAGAGTGTAAGTATGTTGATTCATCGTTCCAAGACGCGGCCGATTCAGGTTGGCGATGTCACGATCGGCGGTTCGGACTCCGTTGTCCTGCAGTCGATGACCATGACCAAGACGGCCGATGTAAAAGCGACCGTCGAACAGATCAAGCGCCTCGAAGATGCAGGCTGCCAGATCGTTCGTGTCACCGTTAACAACATGGAAGCGGCAGAAGCGATCAAAGAGATCAAACGCCAGATCTCGATCCCGCTGGTCGCTGACATTCACTTTGACCATAAGCTGGCTGTCAAAGCAGTGCAAAACGGGATTGATAAAGTACGCATCAACCCGGGCAACATCGGCAAGCGCGAGAAGGTAGAAGAGGTTGTCAAAGCGTGCAAAGAGCGCGGTGTGCCCATTCGGATCGGGGTCAACGCCGGGTCGCTTGAGAAGCACATCCTTGACAAATATGGCTATCCGACCGCACAAGGGATGCTGGAAAGCGCGGAGCTGCACGTGGGCATCCTGGAAGACCTCGGCTTTGAAGACATCATCATCTCGATGAAGGCGTCTGACGTGCCGTTGGCGATCGAGGCGTACACGCTGGCTGCACAGCGTTTTAACTATCCGCTGCATCTCGGCATCACCGAGGCTGGCACGATCTTCTCCGGCACGGTGAAAAGCGCAGCAGGCCTTGGCGCGCTGCTGGCCAAAGGCATCGGCTCGACGATGCGCGTCTCCTTGTCTGCCGATCCGGTCGAAGAGATCAAAGTTGGCCGTGAGCTGCTCAAATCGTTTGGTTTGGCATCAAACGCGGTGACGCTGATCTCCTGCCCGACCTGTGGACGGATTGAGATCGACCTGATTTCGATCGCCAATGAGATCGAACAGTACGTCTCGACGATCAAAGCTCCGATCAAAGTCGCAGTGCTGGGCTGTGCTGTCAACGGCCCGGGCGAAGCGCGCGAAGCAGATATCGGCATCGCAGGTTCGCGCGGCGAAGGCCTGTTGTTCCGCCACGGCGAGATCGTCCGCAAGATTCCGGAAGCGACGATGGTTGAAGAGTTGAAAAAAGAGATCGATGCGCTGGCGAAGCAGTACGAACTGACCGGCTCGTTGAAGTAACCAAGCAAGGCGCTCAGACCACAATGGTCTGAGCGCCTTTTTTCTAAGCAACTTTTTATGGGGAAAGGGTATCGGTGATCACCGCATCGACTCCCATTTCGGTCAGGTGATGAATGTCTTGCGCGGCGTGCGCAGTCCACGGGGCGACTTTCATCCCCAGTTCATGCACGCGCTCGACGAGCGATGGCGTGACGAGCTGCAGTTTGGGATTGATATAGTCGGCGTAGGCAGCGTATCGCAACAGTTGCGAGTCTTTGAGCAGCTCGCCGCGTTTGACCAGCACTGCGAGCGGAACGTCAGGCGCGTAGTGGTGAAACTGTTGCAGCGAGCGGATGTCGAACGATTGGACGATGATCTTGCTGTCCGCGTGATGGAGGCGGTGCTGCTGCAAAAGCGCGGACAGTTTTTGTTCGATGCCCGGGTAGCGCGATGGGACTTTTAATTCAAGCAAGAGACCGGTTGCTCCGCCATAGCGGGTCAGCACTTCATCGAGGGTCGGGAGCTTCGTCCCGCGAAACGCCGGATGAAATTTTTGACCGGCATCAAGCGCGCGAAGTTGATCCAGCGTCAGGTCTTTGACCGCGCCGGTTCCATTGGTGGTGCGGTCGACCGTAGCGTCGTGGAGGACGATCAACGCACCGTCACGGCTCATCTGAATGTCCAATTCTAAGAAATCGGCCTGCAGTTCGACGGCAGCGTCAAATGCAGGGATGGTGTTTTCCGGAGCAAGCATAGCAGCACCGCGATGGGCGATGAGCGGCATGTCAGTTAGCAGAGAAGGATGACTGGAATCCGGGATGGCCAAGGATACGGCTGACGCATCCGATGCAAAAAACGCCAAAAGTGATGACAACATCAGTGTTGCAGCGAGGTTTCGATAACGTTTCAAGGTGCCCACTCCTCATCGTGTCCTGCCTCTACTGTATCCGAATTGTAGTATTTTGTCTATTCGGATTATTTAGAAAATTGTTTACCCGTAGGCCTAAAGGAGTAAGTGGCAGCTGTTGCCAGTAAAAATTTTGAAACGATATTAAAATTCTTCGAAAGTTAGAGCGGAGAAGGGGATCAGGACTGTTGGACTAAGCGGGGGGAGGCGGAAAAATAAAGAATATGAATCTTGATAAATTACTAAAATGAAAACGGAACCCCTATATCTAGGGCTTTACGTCTAGATCGATGTAGTACCTTTTTCCTGTTTTAACTGATTTTTCGCTAGTTCTAAAGGGATTTGTTATAAAAGTGTGATACTCTATATATAGGGGAATTAACGAAGGGCCGTAATGTCTTTTGTTGAAGTTGTTTGAGAAATTTTCGGACAAACTCACATAAGTGGTTACAAAACTTGCGCGTTAATGTATAATGAACAAAAAATAATAATTCAATCCAACGGGATATTCGATCACAAGTAAAGTTAGAACATTAAGATTTAAATGAATATTCCGAACTGGCGGTAGGGACTTGTTTATTTCCATTGTGGGGGAATATCCAAAAATCCTTAGCGGAAATGGAAGAGGTGTGTTGGCATGGCACAGATGGAGATGCAAACTGGTTCAAGTTTTAGCTACAAACAAGAGTTGAAAAGAACGCTGACGTTCAAAGATCTTGTCATCTTTGGCTTGGTGACGATGCTTCCGATTGCGCCTGCTCAAGTTTATGGCCTGATCGCGCCAAGCAGCTTTGGGATGACGCCGCTTGTCTATCTGGTCGGGATCATCGCAATGTTGTTTACAGCGCTTTCGTATAGCAAGATGAGCCGCGAGTTTCCGTACGCCGGCTCGGTGTATTCCTTCGTCCAGCGCGGCTTGAACCCGCACATCGGGTTTGTCACCGGCTGGCTGATCATCATCGACTACATCTTGGTGCCGGCGCTCTTGTATTCATTCGCCGGGATCTGGATCTCCGGGGTCATCCCGTCCGTTCCGGCGTTTGTGTGGGTGATCGTGTTTCTGATCATCAACACCTACATCAACGTCAGAGGCGTGTCGCTGGCGGCGAAGACGAACTTCATGTTCCTGATCGTCGAGCTGCTGACGGTGTTTCTGTTCCTCTGGTTTGCCATCAAGTACGTGTTTATTGACGGCGGCGGTGCAGGCGGCTTCTCGGCAGCGCCGCTCTACCAGCCCGACAAGGTCGACTTCAGCTTCCTGGCGGCAGCAGCTTCGATTGCGGTGCTTGGCTTCCTTGGATTTGACTCGATCTCGACATTGTCGGAAGAAGTGAAGAACCCGAAAAAGACCGTGGGCAAGGCCACGATCGCAGCACTCGTGCTGATCGGCGCTCTGTTCATCGTGCAAGCTTACATGGCCGCTCTGGTGCAGCCGGACTACACCGGTCTCCATCCGGACATGGCGTTCTTTGACATCACGCGCATCGTCGGCGGCGACTTCCTCTACTTCATGTGGATCATGGTCGGCGTGGCTGCGGTCGGCATCGCCAATGCTTTGACGGTGCAGGCTGCCATCTCCCGCATCTTGTACTCGATGGGCCGGGACAAGCTGCTGCCGTTCTCGGGCTTCCTCGGCAAGATTCACCCGAAGCATCAGACGCCGGCAAACGCGACGTATTTCGTAGCCCTGCTGTCTGTCGTGATCGCGGCGTTTCTCGATCTGGAGACGATCATCAAGTACATCAACTTCGGTGCGCTGACCTCGTTTATGATCTTGCACATCACAGTGATCTACCACTTCTTCTTCCGGAAGAAGGAACGCAGTGTAAAAGGAGTGATCGGGTATCTGATCTTCCCGCTGCTCGGGTTTGGCGTGCTGCTGTTTGTCTGGATGGGATTTGACACGATGACGTATGTGTTAGGCTTCTCGTGGCTGGCGATCGGGGTAGTCGTCGGGTTCTTCAAATCAAAACGCTACAAAGAAGTGCCTCCTGCTTTGCAAGAGGTCTAAAGAGGAGGGGCAACGATGAGACTTGCTGACAAAATTGCAATCGTCACCGGAGCGGCGCAAGGGATCGGAGCTGCGACAGCCCGCCGTTTTGCGCAGGAAGGGGCGCGAGTCGTACTGACCGATGTGCTGGAATCTGGCGCCGGGGTCGCACAGGAAATACGCGATGGCGGCGGCCAAGCTGAATTTTTCCGGGCGGATATCTCGAAAGCTGCCGACGTGCAGGCGCTGGTTGCGTTTACGGTGGAGCGCTTTGGCGCTTTGAACATCATCTGCAACGTCGCCGGGATCAACATTCCGGGCTCGGTGGTCGATCTGGAAGAAGAGATCTGGGACCGCACGTTTGCGGTGAACGTCAAGTCGATGTTCCTGACCGCCAAATACGGCATTCCGGAAATGCAAAAGTCGGGCGGCGGCTCGATTATCAACACCGGGTCGGCCAACTCGCTGGTCGCAGAGCCGCTCCTGTCCGCTTATGTGGCGTCCAAAGGGGGCATCCTGATGCTGACCAAGCAGATGGCGCTCGACTTTGCCAAAGACAACATCCGCGTCAACTGCGTCTGCCCGGGTTGGGTCGACACGACGATCAACGATGCGCACCATGACCTGTTTGGGGGGCGCGCCGTGCTGGAAACGATGATCGCTGACGTGCAGCCGATCGGCCGCGTGATTCGGCCGGAGGAGATCGCCGACGTCAATCTGTTCCTCGCCTCTGACGAATCGTCGTCGATGACCGGCAGCGCGATCGTCTGTGATGGAGGCATCACCGCGAAATAAATTGGACAAGCTCTCCCCAGACGATACGTTTGGGGAGTTTTGTTTTTGCGGGTCAGGGAGGATGACGAGATGAAACTGCAAACACCGCTTGGAACGATAAATTTTGTTTGGACGACAGAAAAGGAGTCGGGAACAGAAGCGGAAGGCACGCTGCAGCGGGTCGGGGTCACGAAGTTTCTAAAAAGCAAAGGGGTCAAACAGATCTGGGCGGCTTACTGGCGCATGCAGATAAAAGGCGACCCGGGGCTCGTGCGCTTTTCGTTTGCGTGGGAGCCAGGGTATCTGTGGAACGATGACATCGGGTCGAACTCCGGACAATACTTGGATGCATACAGGTATTCAACCGACGAGTGGAACCTGTCGATCGGGACGGACGATGAAGAAATGTTAGGCATCCGCGCCAAGCAGGGCCAGGGAATCCCAATCCACGCGCAGTTTCATGATGCGGAGTATGAGGAGGGGGGCTTTTCCGTCCCGATCGGCGGTCTGAAAGACGGGGACGAGTGCTGGATTTATTTTGCCGTCGCCTGGGCGAAAGCGTCGGACGATGTCGGGGACTGGCTGGCGGTCGATACGGCCAATTGGAAATACAGAATGCCTTTCGTACGCTAGATTTCGCTTTGTGTTTTGGTACGAAATACCTTACAATAATGAATCATGGAGTCTAGACTTGGAGGAACTCACCATGCGTCAAAACAAGATGATCCTTCCCACGCTGAGAGAGGTGCCGAAAGAAGCAGAAATCACCAGCCACAGGCTGATGCTGCGCGCAGGCCTCATTCGCCAGCTCGCTTCGGGGATCTATACATATCTGCCACTGGGCTATCGCGTCCTGAAAAAAGTGGAGCGCATCGTCCGCGAAGAGATGGAGCGCGCAGGCGCACAAGAACTGTTGTTCTCCGCGCTGCAGCCGGCCGAGCTGTGGCATCAGACCGGCCGCTGGGATGACTACGGCCCGGAGCTCGTTCGCCTGAAAGACCGTCATGACCGCGACTTTGTCCTCGGTCCGACCCACGAAGAAGTTATCACCACTTTGGTGAAGCAGGAGATCTCTTCGTACAAAAAGCTCCCGGTCAATCTGTTCCAGATCCAGACCAAATACCGTGACGAGCGCCGTCCGCGCTTTGGCGTGATGCGCGCCCGCGAGTTTGTGATGAAAGACGCTTATTCGTTCCACACGTCGTGGGACGATCTCGATGTCACCTATAAAACGATGTACACCGCTTACAGCAACATCTTCTCCCGCCTCGGCCTGTTCTTCCGTCCGGTCGAAGCCAATGCCGGCGCGATCGGCGGCGAAGGCGAGAACCATGAGTTCATGGCGATGGCTGCTGTCGGGGAAGACACGATTGCCGTCTGCTCGCACTGCGACTACGCGGCCAACCTGGAAAAAGCAGAAGCGGCAGATGTGCCGGCTGCAGGCCTTGAGCCGACCGCAGACGCTCCGGCGTTTGAAAAGCTGCACACCCCGGGCACCAAGACGATCGACCAGTTGGTAGCGGCACTTGGTCTGGAAGCGTCCGTCTTCCTGAAGACCCTCGTTTATCTCGCTGACGGCCAGCCGGTGGTAGCGGTCGTGCGCGGCGACCACGATGTCAATGAAGCGAAACTGAAAGACCTTATCGGAGCGACCGCGCTGGAGATGGCGAACGACACCACGATCGAGCGCACCTTGGGCGCGCCGGTCGGCTTCATCGGCCCGGTCGGGCTGAAAGGCGTCCAGATCATCGTCGACAAGGCAGCAGCAGGCGTTGCAAGCGGTGTGACCGGCGCTAACGAGTCGGATTACCACCTGCAAAACGTCGTGGTCGGCCGTGACTTCACGCCGGACAAGGTAGCTGATATCCGCAACGTGGTCGAAGGCGACAAGTGCCCGAACTGCGGTGACGGCGCGCTGGAATTCCACCGCGGCATCGAGTGCGGCCACATCTTTAAGCTGGGGACCAAGTACTCTTCGAAGATCGGCGCGACCTATCTCGATGAAAACCAAAAGTCCCAAGACATCATCATGGGCTGCTACGGTATCGGCATCTCGCGCTGCCTCGCTGCGGTCATCGAGCAAAACAACGACGAAGGCGGCATCATCTGGCCGATTTCCGTCGCGCCGTTCCACGTGCATGTGATCCCGGTCAACGCCAAGGACGAAGAGCAGACGGCGATCGCGGAGAACCTCTACCGCCGCCTGCAGGCGCAAGGCGTCGACGTGCTGATCGACGACCGCGACGAACGTCCGGGCGTAAAGTTCAAGGATTCCGACCTGATCGGCATCCCGCTGCGCGTCACCGTAGGCAAGCGCGCAGGCGAAGGCATCGTTGAGTTTAAAGTGCGCAAGACCGGCGAGACGACCGAAGTGGCGATCGAGCAAGCGTACGAAGAGATCACCGGTCTGGTGCTCGGGCAGTAATCATTTGCCCGGCGCCGGAGATCAGGGGAGAGGAGACAGGGTGCTCTTTTGAAAAAGGAGTGAGACCTTGCTTACCTTGATTATCCCGGCCTATAACGAAGCGGAGAATATCGAAGCTGTGCTTGACGTTGTGGTGCAGATGCCCGATTTCCAGCAAATAGTTGTGATCGATGACGGTTCGGTCGACGGAACTTATGATAGAATCAAACAGTATCCGGTCGAATCGATCCGTTTTGATCACAACCGCGGCAAAGGCGCCGCGATCTGGGCGGGCGTCAAATTTGCACAGCATCCGTACATTATGCTGCTTGATGCAGATCTGATCGGGCTTCGCGAGAACCATCTGCGAAGTCTGATCGAACCTGTGGTTTACGGAGATGCGGCGATGTCGCTTGGCCTGTTTGGCACGGGGCGTTTTGCCACCGACTGGGCGCAGCGTGTGGCGCCGAATCTGTCCGGTCAACGCGTGCTGCGGCGTGAAGTGCTTGAATCTTTGCCGATGATTGAAGATACCCGCTACGGCGTGGAAGTGGCGCTTACCCGCCATGTCCGCCACTCGGGGCTGAAGGTGACCGAAGTGCCGCTCGAGGAGCTGACCCATCGGATGAAAGAGGAAAAATTGGGCCTGGTGCCCGGCTTCATGGCGCGGATGCGGATGTACTGGGACATCATGCGCGTATTGATTCGCTAGAGTTGATGTTAACTACGTATCATTTCATATAATCGAGGGGGTTTTCCCATTATGAGTCTTGTGGATATGAATGGGCAAAGTCTCTCTTTTTTTTGCGAACGTTTGGGGATTAAGGAAGAAGCGGTGATTGAAGAGCTTGCCCGCGGACAATTTGCCGGCCGTGCGGTCGTCAACAAAAAAGACCGTTCCGTCTCCGCGAAAATTACGCTGCCAAGCCGCATTCCCGTTGCTGCGTATGCACGGGTGCAAGGCGCGTTTCAAGCGTATTTTGCCGGTGTGGCGAAACAGGCGAACCTGCGTTTTGAATATGCAAACGAAGAGACCGATGTGCTGGAGCGCGTCCGCGATTACTGGGCGCTGGCTGTCGATCAGGTGCTGGGCGAGGATCTTTCCTTAAAAGGAGAGCTCAAAGAAGCAGCCCGGCTGCTGCTCGATGAGCGCTCGATCCGCGTGCCGGTCACTTCCGACGTCATCGTCAGCCGCGTGAAGCAGAAGCAATATGATGAGCGTTTGGCGAACTGGCTGAAAGACCACTTGAGCCTGCCGCTGATCGTGCAGCTGTACACCGACGAGAGCAAGCGCACCGAAGCGTTTGAAAACTTCCGCTCCCTGGTCGAAGAGCAAGACCGCATCGAGGGACAAAAAGCTGCCGTGGCAGCAGAGGAAGAGAAGCGTCAGGAAGCGATGAAAGGCGGGAAAGACGGCGCACCGCCGGAGAAAGTTGAACTCGGTCATCCGATCGACGACGAGCCGACCAGCCTGAAGGAGATTCAGGACGAGATGCGCCGCGTGACGGTGCTGGGACGAATCTTCTCGGTGGAAACCCGCGAATTGGCATCGGGACGCACGTTGTTCACGTTTAACATCACCGACAACACCGACTCCATCTCCTGCAAGACGTTCTCGAAAGGGGACAAGCAGCTCGATGTGCTCAAGCTGCTCAAAGACGGGATGTACATGAAGGTGCGCGGCACGGTGCAGTTTGACACCTTTGCCAAGGAGCTTGTGCTGATGGTGCAAGACCTGTCCGAACAGCACAAGCCGACCCGCAAAGACACGCGGGAGAAAAAGCGCGTCGAGCTGCATCTGCACACGCCGATGTCTTCCCTCGACGGCGTGGCGCCGGTCAAAGACCTGTACTGCCAGGCGGCGAAATGGGGACATACGGCGATCGCCGTCACCGACCATGGCGTCGTGCAGTCCTTCCCGGAAGCATACAGCGTCGCCAAGAAGAACAACATGAAGTGCCTGCTTGGACTTGAAGCGTATGTGGTCGATGACGGAGCGTCGATCGTCTTCCAATTAAAAGACGGCACCGATGTTACGATCGACACCAACACCGAATGGGTCGTGTTCGACACCGAGACCACCGGTTTGAACGCAGCCGAAAACACGCTGATCGAGATCGCGGCCGTGAAGATGAAAGGTCTGGAGATCATCGAAGAGTGGACAGAGCTGATCGACCCGGAAGTGCCGATCTCGGCGAAGATCACCGAACTCACCCGCATCACCAACGACATGGTCAAAGGCAAACGCAAGCTGCACGAAGTTCTGCCCGACTTCCGCGCATTTGTCGGCGACGGCGTGCTGGTCGCGCATAACGCGGAGTTTGACCTCGGCTTCCTGAAAGCGAGCGCCAAGCGCATCGGCATGGAGCCGTGGCGCAATGTCGTGCTCGACACGCTGTCGCTCGCCCGCAAGATCTACCCGCATGAAAAGAACTACCGCCTCGGCACCTTGGCGAAAAAGTTCGATGTCGATCTGGTCAACGCCCACCGCGCGCTCGACGATACGGTGGCGCTGGCGAGAATCTACCAGTTCATGCTGAAAGACTTGGAGGAGAAAGGCTATGCGACGTTGTCGCAGCTGAATCAGAACGACGGTCAGGTCGACTACAGCCGCATCCGGCCGTTCCATGCCACGATCCTCGTGCAAAACAAGACCGGTCTGAAGAACTTGTACAGGATCGTCTCCGAATCGCACACGAAACATTTCTTCCGCGTGCCGCGCGTGCCGCGCAGCCTGCTCACCAAATACCGCGAAGGCTTGCTGGTCGGCTCGGCCTGCCAGCAAGGGGAAGTGTTCGATTCGATCCTGCGCGGGAAGACGGAAGAAGAGCTGCGCGGTGTGGCGGAGTTCTACGATTATCTGGAAATCCAGCCGCTTCTGCACTACAAGCCGCTTTTGCGCAACGAATCGATCTCCACGCTGGAATCGGTCAAAGAATACCAGCGCATGATCATCCGCGTCGGCAAAGAGATCGGCAAGCCGGTGGTGGCGACAGGCGATGTCCACTTCCTCAACCCGGAAGATGCGATCTACCGCGACGTGTTCCTACAGGCGACCAACGATCCCAACCGCGGGGATCAGCCGCCGCTGCACTTCATGAGCACCGATGAGATGCTGGAAGCGTTTGAGTATCTCGGTCCGGAACTGGCAGAAGAAGTGGTCGTCACCAACACCAACCTCGTCGCCGACATGATCGAAGACGTGTCGCCGGTGCCCGACCAGCTCTACACGCCGAAGATCGAAGGCGCCGAAGACGAGATGCGCAACATGTGTTACGAAAAAGCGCGCCGTCTCTACGGCGATGAGCTCCCGACGATCGTCGAAGAGCGTCTGGAAAAAGAGTTGACGTCGATCATCAAACACGGATTTGCCGTCATTTATCTCATCTCTCATAAGATCGTCAAGAAGTCGCTCGACGACGGCTATCTCGTTGGTTCGCGCGGTTCTGTCGGCTCGTCGTTTGTTGCGACGATGTCTGACATCACCGAGGTCAACCCGCTGCCGCCGCATTACCGCTGCCCGTCTTGCCAGTTCAGCGAATTTATCGCCGACGGTTCTGTCGGTTCCGGATTTGACTTGCCGGACAAAGACTGCCCGAAGTGCAATCATGTGCTGGAGAAAGACGGTCATGACATTCCGTTCGAAACGTTCCTTGGATTTAAAGGGGACAAGGTTCCTGATATCGATTTGAACTTCTCCGGGGATTACCAGGCGCGGGCGCATGCCTACACCAAGGTGCTGTTCGGGGAGGATTACGTGTACCGTGCCGGGACGATTGCAACCGTCGCGGAAAAGACGGCATTTGGCTACGTGAAGAAATATGCGGAGGAAAAGGGCTGGAACCTGCGCAACGCCGAGATGGCGCGGATGGTGCAGGGCTGTACCGGCATCAAGCGCACGACCGGCCAGCATCCGGGCGGCATTCTCGTCGTGCCGGACTACATGGACGTGTATGATTTCAGCCCGATTCAGTTCCCGGCCGATGATAAAAACGCGGAGTGGAAAACGTCGCACTTCGACTTCCATTCCATCCATGACAACCTGCTCAAGCTCGATATTCTGGGGCACGATGACCCGACTGTCATCCGCATGCTCCAAGACTTGACCGGTCTCGATCCGAAAAAGATCCCGACCGACGACCCGCAGGTCATGTCGCTGTTTGCCGGCACCGATGCGCTGACGATCGACCCGGACAACCCGGTCACGCCGCAGAAGATCCGTTCAAAGACGGGCACCTACGGCATCCCGGAGTTTGGGACGAAGTTCGTGCGCCAGATGCTGGAAGACACCAAGCCGAGCACATTCTCGGAGCTGTTGCAGATCTCCGGCCTGTCGCACGGGACGGACGTCTGGCTGAACAACGCGCAGTCCCTGATCCAAAAAGGCGTCTGCAAGCTGAAAGACGTGATCGGCTGCCGCGACGACATCATGGTCTACCTGATCTATGCAGGTCTGGAACCGTCCTTCGCCTTCAAAATCATGGAGAGCGTGCGGAAAGGGAAAGGCCTGACGCCGGAGATGGAAGAAGAGATGAAGAAGCATAAAGTGCCGGACTGGTACATCTGGTCCTGCAAGCAGATCAAGTACATGTTCCCGAAAGCGCATGCTACGGCGTATGTACTGATGGCCGTGCGGATCGCTTACTTTAAGGTTCACTATCCGCTGGAATTTTATGCAACTTACTTCTCCGTCCGCGCCGATGACTTCGACCTCGAAGTGATGGGCAAAGGCTACGACGCGATCGTGGCGAAGATCGAAGAGATTGAAGCAAAAGGCTTCCAGGCCGCTCCGAAAGAAAAAGCGCTGCACACGGTGCTGGAGATGGCTTGCGAGATGACGGCACGGGGCTACAAGTTCCTGCCGCTCGACCTCTACAAGTCGGACGCGACGAAGTTCCAGGTCGTCAAAGAAGAAAACGGCCTGCGTCCGCCGTTTGGCGCACTGGCCGGCTGCGGCGAATCGGCAGCCAAGTCGATCGCCGAAGCGGCGAAGCAGGGCGAGTTCCTGTCGGTCCAGGATCTGCAGGAAAAATCCCGCGTTTCCAAAACGGTGATCGAACTGCTCGAATCGCATGGCTGCCTGCAGGGGATGCCAGAGAGCAACCAGCTCTCCCTGTTTTAGTCTTGCGTGGAAAAGTCGTTCATGCTATAATTTGTATGGCTATGATGTGGAATACTGTCATCGACAAGAGTGGGGAAACCCACTCTTTCGGTTTATCTGGGTGTTTCGCGAGGTGCATACTTTGGAAATACTATTCCCACACACACGACATCTGCTCTCATTCTGAAGGAGGGATAGCATGACGAAGCGTAAAGTAACAGAAATCGTAGAAGAACTCGCAACCCCCATCGTCGAGGGTGAAGGTCTCGAACTTGTCGACGTTGAGTATAAAAAGGAAGGCGCCAACTGGTTCCTTCGCGTATTTATCGACAAGCCGGAGGGCGTAGACATTGATGACTGCGGCCGTGTCAGCGAAAAGTTGTCCGACATGCTGGATGAAGTCGATCCGATTCCGACCAGCTACTTCTTGGAAGTATCGAGTCCGGGAGCGGAACGACCGCTGAAGAAACCCGCCGATTATGAACGGGCGGTTGGCAAACATGTATACATAACAACGTACGAACCGATTGATGGACAGAAAACGTTCGAGGGTGTGCTGGAAGCGTACGACGGTGAGAACCTCACCGTAAAAGAGGCGAAAGCGGCAAAGACGCTCAACTTGGAAGCGGTCGCGTCCGCGCGCCTGGCCGTCGCATTCTAAACGGCGATTCTCGAAAGGAGGAGAGACCATTCTATGAATACAGAGTTTATTGATGCTTTAGAGCAGATCGAGCGCGAAAAAGGCATTTCCAAAGACCTTTTGATCGAAGCGATCGAAGCTGCCCTCATCTCAGGTTACAAGCGCAACTTTAACTCCGCGCAAAACGTGCGCGTCGATGTCAGCCGCCACACCGGTATCGTCAAAGTCTATGCGCGCAAGACGGTCGTCGAAGAGCCGACCGACCCGCGCCTTGAGATTTCGCTGGACGCGGCGGAGCAGATCGACCCGGGCTTCCAGATCGGCGACATCGCCGAGATCGAAGTTACCCCGCGCGATTTCGGCCGCATCGCAGCACAGACTGCGAAGCAGGTTGTCACGCAGCGCATCCGCGAAGCGGAGCGCGGTATGATCTACAATACGTTTGTTGACCGCGAGTATGACATCGTCACCGGTATCGTACAACGTCAGGACAACCGTTTTTATTACGTGGACCTCGGCAAGGTGGAAGCGGTGCTTCCGCTTACTGAAGTGATGCCGACCGAAAAATTTACGCATAACGACCGCGTGAAAGCTTACATCACCAAGGTCGAGAAGACCACCAAAGGCCCGCAGATCATGCTTTCCCGCACCCATCCGGGTCTGCTCAAACGCCTGTTTGAGCTGGAAGTTCCGGAGATCTATGAAGGTGTGGTCGAGCTGAAATCGGTCGCCCGCGAAGCGGGTTACCGCTCCAAAATCGCCGTGTTCTCCCGCAACCCGGAAGTTGATCCGGTTGGCTCTTGCGTCGGTCCGCGCGGCATGCGCGTGCAGGCGATCGTCAACGAGCTGAAAGGCGAGAAGATCGACATCGTCAAATGGAGTGAAGATCCGAAGGAACTCGTGGCCAACGCCCTGTCTCCTTCGAAGGTCGTCTCCGTCGACACCGATGAAGAGAACAAGGTCGCGCGCGTTGTTGTGCCCGACTATCAACTGTCGCTTGCGATCGGCAAGGAAGGCCAAAATGCCCGCCTCGCCGCAAAGCTCACCAACTGGAAGATCGACATCAAGAGCGAATCGCAAGCGGGCGAAGACGGCGATGTGCTCCCGCAGGATGCTGCTTCTTCTGACCACGGTGACTATGCGGATGAGAACTACCACGCAGAAGCTGTGGATGCCGAAGAAGTACGCGACTAGGGAAAAGGAGGGGATCCGCCTTGCAGAAAAAGATCCCTCTTCGCAAGTGCGTCGGTTGTCAGGAGATGAAGCAGAAGCGCGAATTGATTCGCATCGTCTACAACCAGGCGCAGAGTACGGTAGAGCTTGACCCGACCGGCAAGAAGGCCGGCCGGGGAGCCTACATCTGCCGCAAGGCAGAATGCTTAACGCCGGCACGCAAGAAAAAAGCGCTGGAGCGCTCGCTGAAAACGTCCGTATCCGAAGAGATTTACGAGAACCTGGCCAAGGAACTTTCCTTGGTGGATGAGGTGGGTCCGGATGAATGATGGGCGAATCTATAATCTCTTAGGACTGGCGATGCGAGCAGGTGCTCTGACAGCAGGAAATGACGCGTGTATGTCCAGTGTGCGTTCCGGTAAAGCGGCCCTGGCCGTCATTGCAAGTGATACTGGTGGAAATGCCAAGAAGAAGTATGCTGACAAGTGCAAGCACTACGGGGTACCCTTGGTGGAGCTTGGCACAAAAGACAGCCTTGGCCACGCGGTCGGGAAGGCGCAAAACGCCATCCTCGTGCTCACAGACCGCGGCTTCGCACACCGGATTCTGCAATTGACTGGGGAAAACATCGGGGGTGAAGCACATTGAGCAAACTGCGGATCTATGAATACGCCAAACAGCAGAATATGTCGTCCAAAGAGATCATTACAATCCTCAACCGCGTAAATGTGCCGGTTAACAACCACATGAGCGTGATGGATCAGGAGATGATCAGTAAAGTGGAACAACATTTCAAAGATGTGAAGGCCAAAGCAGAACCACAAAAAGGGGATCAATCCTCAAAACAAAATGGAGAACGGAGAAATCAGGGATATATGGCAAATGAGAATTCGAAAGGGAACCCGTCGACACAGTCTCCTCAGGCGAAACCTGAGAACGATAAAGACTACGATAACCTCGTAGATGATCGCGTGGCTTCCCAGCCGCGCAATGAGCGCATTCCGAAGAAACCGATTCCGAACAAGCCGGCCGGCGCGAAGCCTGCAACCGGCGGCACCACGGGCGGCAATCGTCCGAGCACAACCGGCGGCGGCAATCGCCCCGGCGGCCAGGGCGGCAACCGTCCGGGCGGCCAAGGCGGCGGCAATCGTCCGGGCGGCCAAGGCGGCGGCAATCGTCCGGGCGGCCAAGGCGGCGGCAACCGTCCGGGCGGCCAAGGCGGCGGCAACCGCGGTCCGAGCAACAACAACCGCGGCGGAAACAACAACAATCGCGGCGGCGGCGCAGGCCGCGGCGGGAACAACAACAACCGTGGCGGCGGTCGCGGAGGCAACCAGCAGGGCGGACATCGCCCGGCAGCGCCGAAGCAGCCGGAATTGCCGACGAAAATCGAGCTGATGGAAGCGCTGACCGTCAAGGATTTCGCCAAGCTGGTCAAGCGCGAACCGTCGGAGATCATCAAAAAGCTGCTCTTCCTCGGTATCATGGCGACGATCAACAACGAGATCGAAGTTGATGCGATGACCTTGGTAGCAGAAGACTACGGCATCGAAGTCGAAATCAAAGAGCCGGTCGATGAAGAAGCGGTCGACATGCTCGTCGAAGAAGAAAACCCGGAAAATCTCAGCGAACGTTCCCCGATCGTTACGATCATGGGCCACGTCGACCACGGGAAAACCACGTTGCTTGATGCGATTCGTTCCACGAACGTCACCGCATCGGAGGCAGGCGGCATCACCCAGCACATCGGCGCCTACCAAGTTGAGATCAAAGGCAAGAAGATCACTTTCCTCGACACCCCGGGCCACGCCGCGTTCACCACGATGCGCGCGCGCGGTGCGCAAGTCACCGACATCACCATCCTTGTCGTTGCAGCTGACGACGGCGTTATGCCGCAGACGGTCGAAGCGATCAACCACGCGAAAGCTGCGAACGTGCCGATCATCGTCGCTGTCAACAAGATGGACAAAGAAAACGCCAACCCGGACCGCGTGAAGCAAGAGCTGACCGAATACGGTCTCGTTGCGGAAGAGTGGGGCGGCGACACGATCTTCGTGCCGGTGTCCGCACTGAAGCGCGACGGTCTGGAAGACATCCTGGAAATGATCCTGCTGGTGTCTGAAGTGCAAGAGCTGAAGGCCAACACGGACGGCCGTCCGCGCGGCACCGTGATCGAGGCGGAGCTGGACAAAGGACGCGGCCCGGTGGCAACCGTGCTCGTGCAAAACGGCACCCTGCGCGTCGGCGATATTGTTGTCGCAGGCACCACCTACGGCAAAGTGCGCGCAATGGTCAATGACCGCGGCCGCCGCATCAAAGAAGCTGGCCCGGCGATGCCGGTTGAGATCCTTGGTCTCTCCGACGTTCCGAGTGCAGGCGACCTGTTCGTCGTTTACGATGATGAGCGCAAAGCGAGCAAACTCGTCGACAAGCGCGTCTCCAAGGTTCGTCAGGAAGCGATCGGCTCGAACTCCCGCGTCACGCTGGACGATCTGTTCAAGCAGATCAAAGAAGGCGAGATCAAAGAGCTCAACGTCATCCTGAAAGCGGACGTGCAAGGTTCTGTCGAAGCGCTGCGCGGCTCGCTTGAGAAGATCGAAGTCGAAGGCGTTCGCGTCCGCGTGGTTCACCAAGGCGTCGGTGCGATCAACGAGTCTGACATCATCCTGGCGACTGCGTCCAACGCGATCGTGATCGGTTTCAACGTCCGTCCGCAGCCGCAGGCGGAAAAGATGGCCGACTCGGAAAAGGTCGATGTTCGTCTTTACCGCGTCATCTACAACGCGATCGAAGAAGTTGAAGCAGCCCTCAAAGGGATGCTCGATCCGGAATTCAAAGAAGTTGTGCTTGGCCGCGCAGAAGTGCGCCAGACCTTCAAAGTTTCCAAGGTCGGCACCATCGCAGGCTGCATGGTCACCGAAGGCAAGCTCGTTCGCAACGCCGAACTGCGTGTCATCCGTGACGGCATCGTCATCTTCGAAGGCTCGTTTGACTCGCTCAAGCGTTTCAAAGACGATGCAAAAGAAGTGGCGACCGGCTTTGAATGCGGCGTGACCATCGAGAAGTTCAATGACGTCAAAGAAGGCGACATCATCGAAGCCTTCCAAATGGAGCAAGTTAAGATCGTATAATGACGACAGGAGTTGGGTTTCGCAATTGCCAAAGCACCGCTTCGGCTCTTGCGGGGCGCAACTCCGTCATGTATACATAGGCTGTTCACACTCCAACAAGATGAGGTGACCATTCATGGCAAAACTCAGAGTAAGCCGTGTGGGAGAACAGATCAAGAAAGAGATCGTCGATATCGTGCGCACCGAGGTCAAAGACCCGCGCGTTGGATTCGTAACGATCACCGAAGTAGAAGCATCGGGCGACCTGCAGCATGCGACCGTTTTCGTGTCGGTTCTCGGCGATGAAGAGCAGCGCAAAGGCACGATGGAAGCTTTGCAAAAGGCGGCGGGATTCATCCGCGCCGAGGTCGGACGCCGTGTTCGCCTGCGCCGCACGCCGGAATTGCACTTCAAATTGGACACTTCGCTTGATTACTCCACCCGTATCGGCAAAGTCCTGCGGGATATCAAAGAAGGTGAAAAGCAGGATGAGCCTCAATCTGAAACTGAAACCAGAATATAAGACGGCTGCCGACTTTTTCCACAAGCATGACAACCTGCTGCTCCTCGTCCATGAGAAACCGGACGGGGACGCGCTGGGTTCGGTTCTCGGCGCTGCAAAGCTTCTGCAACAGCTCGGCAAAACGGTGACGCTGGTCAACGATGATCCGATCCCGGATAAATTTATGTTCCTGCCGCTGGCCGACCGTTTCCAACTGCCGGAGCAGGTCGAAGGGACATTTCACAACGTGATCTCCTTTGACTGCGGGGACCGCAAGCGCCTTGGCCGCTCCGGCGGCCTGGTAGCAGAAGGAGCCAACCTGCTGAACGTTGATCACCATGTGACCAATGACCACTTCGGCACGGAAAACCTCGTCGACCTCGACGCGGCGGCGACCTGCCAGATCGTCTTCAAGATCGCGCAGCAACTGGGCATGGAACTCGACTTGGATACGGCGACTTGTCTCTATACCGGCTTGGTCACCGACACGGGCGGCTTCCGCTATTCGAATACCACTGAAGAGGTGCTGCTGATCGCAGCCAACCTGCTGACAGTTGGCGTCTCGCCGTACAACATCGTCGACCGCGTGATGGAGACGATGACTTGGCCGCAAGTGCTGCTGATCCGTTCCACGCTCGATACGCTGGGCCGCGATGAGAGCGGTCGCATCGCATGGGTGACGATCACCCGCGAGATGCTGGAGACGGCAGGCGGTTGTGACGAAGACGTGGAAGGGCTGGTCAACTACCCGCGCAACGTGGAAGGCGTAGAAGTCGGCATTTCCTTCCGTGAAGGGCTGCCCGGCAAAGTCAAAGTCAGCTTCCGTTCCAAATACGTCGTTGATGTTGGCGCCATTGCCTTGGAATTTGGCGGCGGCGGACACGCGCGCGCAGCCGGCTGCACGGTTGACGGCGACGTGGAAGCGGTCAAAGCGCGAGTGCTTACCCGCGTGCAAGAAGCGGTCGCAGGAGCGCCAGTGCACCCGGAGGCGACGGCAGAATGAACGGAATCCTCGTCATCAACAAACCGGCGGGCATGACGTCGCATCAGGTTGTGGGCAAGGCGCGGCGGATCTTGAGCATCAAAAAGATCGGTCACACCGGCACCCTCGACCCGGACGTGCAAGGCGTCCTGCCGATCTGCATCGGCATGGCGACCCGCGTCGCCGAGTACCTTCTCGACCAGTCCAAAGCATATCGTGGTGAGGTGACGTTTGGATTCTCGACCACGACGCAGGATGCTTCCGGCGAACCGGTCGAGACGGCGGACGATGTCAGCCTCACCGAAGCGGCCGTTCGCGAGGCGTTCGCTTCGTTTGTCGGTACGATCCTCCAGCGTCCGCCCGCATTTTCGGCGATCAAGATCGACGGGAAGCGGGCGTATGACCTGGCCCGCAAAGGGGAAGAAGTGGAGATCCCGCCACGCGAAGTGACGATTTATAAGCTGGAGATCGAAGAGATGCAGTTGGACCTGCCAAGGCCCAAAGTGCGTTTTTATGTGGAATGTTCCAAAGGCACATATGTGCGGACGCTCTGCCACGATCTTGGACAGCAATTGGGCGTTCCGGCGCACATGTCGGAGCTGTTGCGCACCAAGTCGGGTCCGTTTGACCTGTCGCAGGCGCTCACCTTCGAAACGCTGGAAGAGCTTGTGAAAAATGGCACGATCGGGGAAGTGCTTTTGCCGATGCAGGCGGCGCTTCCGCATCTGCCGCAAAACGTAATCCCGGAAGTGCTGGAGCGTCGCGTCAATAACGGGAGAGAGTTGACCATCAAACGCCAGATTCCGGGAGCTGAGGTCGGGTCGCTTGTGCGGATCGAGAGCCGTACCGGGAAACTGCTGGCGCTGTATCGCGTCACAGAGGTCGCGGACGGAGAACTGCACACGCTGCCGGAAAAGGTGTTTAAAGAGTAGGGGTGAACCTCGTGGAGATCATTCAAATCACCGATCTTCTGGACGGGAATGGGAATACGGCATTTCGGCCGACTGTGATGGCATTGGGGAATTTTGACGGGCTGCATATCGGGCATCAGCAATTGATCGCGCGGGCCAGAGGTTTGGCGGAGACGACCGGGCTACCGGTCAGCCTGCTGACCTTTTATCCGCATCCGCGTCAAGTGCTGGGCAAAGGGGGCTACACGCACCTGCTCACGCCGTTTGATGAAAAGATGCGCGTGATGCAGGAGCTCGGCGTGGATGTCGTCTATGTCGTCAACTTCTCGCTGGAATTTGCCGGCATGTCGGCAGAAGACTTTGTGTACCGCTTTTTGGGAGCGCTGCATCCGCAGACGGTCGTCGTCGGCTTCGACTATGCATTTGGGCGCGGCGGCACGTCAGACACGTCGCAGCTCAAGCAGCTCGCCGAGCAGATCGGCATTGACGTGGACATCGTCGGCGCTGTGAACGCGTATGGCGAGAAGGTGTCTTCCACGCTGATCCGCGAGAAGCTGTCCTACGGAGATGTGCGCCTGGTGCAGGAACTGCTCGGACGCCCGTACGGAATCAACGGCATCGTTGTGCATGGCGAGAAGCGCGGGCGGCTGCTCGGTTTCCCGACGGCGAACATCGAACCAAATGATCCGTATACCTTGCCGAAGAACGGGGTTTACCTGGTGCGGGTGCTGGTACAGAATGTATGGTACGCCGGCGTGCTGAACATCGGCACGAAACCGACGTTCCACGACAACCACCGCCGTACGCTTGAAGCACACCTTTTGAACTTTGAAGGAGACTTGTACGGGCAGACCGTGCGGCTCCAACTGCTCGATTTTATCCGCGATGAGAAGAAGTTTTTCTCCGTCGAGGAGCTGATTGCGCAGATCTCCTCCGATGTGCGGGAAGCGGAGACGCGCCTGCATTCGTTTTCCGGCATATCGTACTAGTTTTCGTGCATACATTTACAGCACGAAGGCTGGTATTGTAGAACATGTCCTACTATGCTATACTACTTTAGTGGTTCTTACTTACATTCCAATGATCCCGGCTCCGGCTCTAAACTGTTCGTGAGCGAGGGGATGGATGAGCGTGAGATACCCGCATGTCGATGAACGTGACGAACGTCTGATGGAATTGTGTCGCGAAGTCGCCCGCATCTGCATCAGCGATGAGTTTAAGCGACTCAACCGTGACCTTGTGAAGTTTTATCGCAAGAGCGGCATGCAAGACGCATTTCTGCTCGCATTTCAAGATTCGCTCTTCTCCATGTACACGGAGATGGATGATGACCGCCAGCTCTCGTTTGAGTATAACTGAGTATGCGAGTCATCGTCACTGATCACGCCAGACAACGGTTGTTTGAAGAACGGCAACGAGGCATCCGCATCGAGGATATCTCGAAAGCAGCGCGGCTGATTCCGGGCATGGTCCCGGTCGCCACACGTTTTCGGGGCTTTGTTTCTTTAGGCGGGCGGGCGTTTGATATCGTGGCGAAAGATATTGCGCAGGGAAGACTTGTCATCACAGTAATCGGCAAATGACACAGCAACCATGAGCGCGGATTGTCCGAGCACACCGACGGCATTCTGGGCCTTGGGGATAACTTAATGGAGGTGTATTGAGATGGCATTGTCTCAAGACGCAAAAAACCAACTGATCGAATCCTTTAAAGTACACGAGACCGACACTGGCTCTCCGGAAGTACAAATCGCAATCCTCACCAACAAGATCAACTACCTGAACGACCACCTGCGCACGCACAAGAAGGATCACCACTCCCGTCGCGGCCTGCTGAAAATGGTTGGTCATCGCCGTAACCTGTTGAACTACCTGCGTAACAAGGACATCAACCGTTACCGCGAAACGATCGGTAAACTCGGTCTGCGTAAGTAATGAATCAAGAAGCGGGAAGAAATTTCCCGCTTCTTCTTTGTATGTCCATGATTTTTATTAGACGAAGAAGGAAATACTGTCCACAGGTGCGAATTACTTAGAGGTTGTGGGTATAGTTTCCACTCATCTCTTTTTCATGAATACATAGGATATTAGGCAAAACGCCAAAAGGAGGCAGTTTTTCTTCTATGCATAGAACGTTTACAACTACACTCGGAGGCCGCACGCTGACGATCGAGACAGGCAAACTCGCGAAACAGGCGAGCGGCTCTGTTCTGGTTCGCTATGGCGAAACGGTGATCCTCTGTACTGTCACCGCATCGAAAGAACCGAAAGACCTCGATTTCTTCCCGCTCACCGTCAACTATGAAGAGCGTTTGTACGCGGCCGGCAAGATCCCGGGCGGTTTCATCAAACGTGAAGGACGCCCGTCCGAAAAAGCGATCCTGGCCAGCCGCCTGATCGACCGTCCGGTGCGCCCCTTGTTCCCGGAAGGATTCCGCAACGACGTGCAGATCGTCGACATCGTCATGTCGGTCGACCAGGACTGCGCGCCGGAGATCGCCGCGATGATCGGCACCTCTGCTGCGCTGATGCTGTCTGACGTGCCGTTTGAAGGCCCGATCGCCGGCGTCATCGTCGGCCGTGTTGATGGACAGCTGGTGATCAACCCGACCGTTCAGCAAACGGAGCAGTCCGACCTGCACCTCGTTGTCGCCGGTACCAAAGAAGCGATCAACATGGTCGAAGCGGGCGCGAAGTTCGTCTCCGAGCAGGATATGATCGAAGCGATCATGTTTGGCCATGATGCGATCAAAGAACTGATCGCGTTCCAAGAGCAAATGATCGCAGAGATTCAGCCGGTGAAAATGGCTGTCGTCCTGCACGAAGTGGACGCTGAAGTCAACGAGCAAGTCCGCGCCATGGCGACGGACAAGCTCAAAGAAGCGATCCGCACCTTCGACAAGCATGAGCGCGAAGCGAACATCTCCGTTGTCAAAGAAGATGTGCGTGCAGCGATGCTCGAACTGCTTGGCGAAGACAACTATAAAGCAAAACAAAAAGACATCGATGAAGTCCTCTACGACATCGTCAAAGAACAAGTGCGCTACTCGATCGTCCACGAAGGCATCCGTCCGGACGGCCGCGCGGTTGACGAAGTGCGCCCGGTCGCGACCGAAGTTGCGATCCTGCCGCGCGTGCACGGCTCCGGCCTCTTCACCCGCGGACAAACCCAAGCGCTGTCGATCTGTACGCTCGGCGCGCTTGGCGATGCGCAGACCATCGACGGCCTTGGCCTTGAAGAAGAGAAGCGCTTTATGCACCACTACAACTTCCCGCCGTTCTCCGTCGGCGAAGCGCGTCCGCTGCGCGCTCCGTCCCGCCGCGATATCGGTCACGGCGCGCTCGGCGAGCGTGCCATCGAGCCGATCATCCCGAACGAAGAGGAATTCCCGTACACGATCCGCCTCGTCTCCGAGGTGCTGGAATCGAACGGCTCCTCCTCGCAGGCTTCCATCTGCGGCTCCATCCTCGCCCTGATGGACGCAGGCGTGCCGATCAAAGCACCGGTAGCCGGTGTGGCGATGGGCCTGATCGCAGACGGTGACAAGATGGTTGTCCTCACCGACATCCAAGGCATGGAAGACCACCTCGGCGACATGGACTTCAAGGTCGCAGGGACCAGCGAAGGCATCACCGCGCTGCAGATGGACATCAAGATCAAAGGCATCAACCGCCAAGTGCTGGAACAGGCGCTGGAGCAGGCGCACCGCGGCCGCGCTCACATCATGGCGAAAATGATGGAAGCGATCTCCGAGTCGCGTCCGGAGCTCTCGCCGTACGCGCCGCGCATCATCACGATGCGCATCAACCCGGACAAGATCCGCGATGTTATTGGACCGGGCGGCCGCGTGATCAACAAGATCATCGACGAGACCGGCGTCAAGATCGACATCGAGCAGGATGGCCGCGTCTTCATCGCCGCGACCGATGCGCAAGCAGGCTATCGCGCGAAGGAGATCATCGAAAACATCGTTGCTGAGGTGGAAGCAGGCGCGACGTACAACGGCACCGTCACCCGCGTTGAGAAATACGGCGCGTTTGTCGAACTCCTGCCGGGCAAAGAAGGCCTCGTGCACATCTCCCAACTGGGCGATGAGCGCGTAGCGAAAACGGAAGACGTGTGCAACGTCGGTGACAAGCTGATGGTCAAAGTCACCGAGATCGACTCCCAAGGCCGCGTCAACCTCTCGCACCGCGAAGCGCTTCGTGAGCTGCGCGGCGAGCCGCCGACGCCGCTGGAAGAGATCCAGCGTCAGGTCAAAGCAGCGCGTGAACGCTCCGGCGGTCCGAGCCGTGGCGGAGATCGCGGTGGTGACCGTGGCGGCGATCGCAACCGCGACCGCGGCGAACGTCCGGCACGTCCGAGAACCTAATCGAACAGCAACACGCCAAGGAACAGAGCCCCGCTCTGTTCCTTTTTTCATTTGGTCTAGTCCTTTTCCAGTTTGCATAGACTGCCAATGAGGTTAGGAGGACAACCAGATGAAAAAAATAATGTACAGAAACAAATTTCATTCCGGCAAACTGGTCGCCGCCTGTGCCGTTTGCCTGTTGATGTTTTCCGGAATCACCGATACGCTGGCCATCAACACCTATGTTCGCGATCTGAAGGGACTGGCCATCCCCGTGCAGACCTACCGCGTCGAGCACCCGATCGTGGCGCTGACGTTTGATGTGTCCCAAGACAGCGACCAAGTTGCGCAAATTTTGGTTAAGCTGCGTGCAGAACGTGCGCGCGCGACCTTTTTCCTGACCGGCGAATGGGTGGAACGCCATCCGCATCTGGCCCGCGCCATCGTCAAAGAAGGACACGAGGTCGGGCGGAGTCTGTACACCAACCGCAAAGCGTCCGACCTGTCCACCGAGCAATTGCGCCAGGAACTGAAACGGACGGACGACGCATGGAGCGCAGCGAACCTGCCGGATGTCGATCTGTTTCGCGTGCCCTTTGGCGAAACGAACGGACAAGTTGCCAAAGAGATTCGTGCCCGCCATGAAAACCTGATCTCCTGGTCGGTCTCCGCCGTTCCGGAGGCCGAGGAAACGGCTGCCGCAGTCTGGAGCGGGCTGCCTGCGGGATTGTCCGCAGGGGACATCGTGCGCCTGCGCGCCGACAAACTCACAGCAGAAGGCATCAGCGCCGTGCTGCAGGGGATTCGCAGGGCTGGATTTGACGTCAAAACAATCTCTTCACTGCAAGAGGAGGTAGAGTGACTGTGAAACGACCATTTTTGATTGTGACGCTGACCAAACGCCGTCTCTTGCTTATGGTGGCGGCGTTTTTGTTTTTGGCAGCCGGACTGGCCATGAGCGGCGAGGAGCAGAAGCAGGTCGCTGTCGTCAACGTGATGGCCGGCATCAGCGACGATGCGCTCAAACAACGGGTCGAACTGCTCGCCAAAGAATATGACCAGAAGCCGATCGACGCCAAAAACGACCCGGTTTGGCGTGCGATACCGGGGCTGAACGGGCTGAAAGTCGACATTGAGGCCACGATTCAGAAAACCAAAGCGGCCGGCGGTGACCGCATCCAAGTCGTGGCGGAACAAATTCCGCCGAAGGTACACTTGAAAGACCTTGGCGCTTTACCGATCTACAAAGCAAATTCGCAAAAAAAGCAAATTGCACTTATGATCAACGTCGCTTGGGGGACAGAATATATACCAGAGATGCTTGCCACCTTGGAAAAGCACCACGTAAAAGCGACCTTTTTCCTCGATGGCAGTTGGACCAAAAAAAATCCGGAAGTCGCGAAACAGATCTCTGCGGCCGGGCATGAGCTGGGCAACCACGCTTACTCGCACCCCGACATGTCACGCATGGGCGTCTCCGATCAACTGCGCCAGATCACCCGCACCAACGCCGTGATCGAAGAGGCGACCGGCATCAAGCCCACACTGTTTGCGCCGCCGTCCGGAGCGTACGCCGACTCCACAGTCGCAACCGCCTACAAGCAGGGCATGTACACGATCCTCTGGTCACTCGATACGGTCGACTGGAAAAAGCCGCCCGCTTCCACGATTGTAAATCGAGTCCTGTCCCGAGCGGAAAACGGTTCGATGGTGCTGATGCATCCGACCGAACCAACTCGCGATGCGCTGCGTACGATAGTACCAAGTCTTCTCAAAAAGGGCTATGGCCTGGTTACCGTTTCTGAACTGCTGGACGAAACGCGTCCGGTGCCATCCTCTTAAATTGGTTCGATGTGGCATCGAACCCGGTTTTTTGCTATAGTAAACCTGATTCAGTCACATAGAAGAAGAGTCTCTCGTTGACAAGAGGAGGATGTTCTTGATTTATCGTGAAGTGCTCCAAAACGGGATACGAGTGGTCATCGAAGAAATTCCATCGGTGCGCTCCGTATCGCTGGGGATTTGGGTCGGGGCAGGTTCCCGCGACGAAAGTCCGCAGAATAACGGCGTTACCCATTTTATTGAACACATGATGTTTAAGGGAACGGATAAGTTGAATGCGCGCCAGATCGCCGAACTGTTCGACGGCATCGGCGGCCAGGTCAACGCGTTCACCTCCAAGGAATACACATGCTACTATGCGAAAGTGCTGGACGAACATTTTGGGCTGGCGCTGGAAACGCTTGGCGATATGGTGCTCAACTCCAAATTTGCGGAGGAGGAGCTGGCCAAAGAGCGCCGCGTGGTCGTCGAAGAGATCAAGATGTACGAAGACGCGCCGGATGATCTGGTGCACGACATGATCGCCGAAGTGGTGTTCCAAAAGCATCCGCTCGGCTATAACATCCTCGGCACGGAAGCCAACCTCAACGCGTTTACGCCAAACGATCTCTTCTCTTATATGGAAGAGAAATACACGACCGACAATGTGGTCATCGCCATTGCCGGCAACGTCAAGCGCGACCACGCGGTGGCTTTGGCGAGCCAACTGTTTGGCCACCTGCAGCCGTCCCGCATTTCGCGCCAGGATGAGCGGGCGGCGTTCCATGCGGGCAAAGCGATCCGCACTAAGCAGACCGAGCAGGCGCACATCGTGCTGGCGGCGCCTGGCATCGCGTATGATGACCCGATGATCTACCCGGTGATTCTGTTCAACAACGTGCTGGGCGGGTCGTCCTCGTCGCGTCTGTTCCAGGAAATTCGGGAAGAGCGCGGCTTGGCCTATTCGATCTACAGCTACCATACCGCCTATAAAGACATCGGCATGTTTGGGCTGTATGTCGGCACCGCTCCGGAACGGGCGCAGCACGTGCTGGACCTTTGTGAAGAGGTGCTTGGCGGCATCGCGCAAAAAGGCATCACCGAGAGTGAGTTGAACAAAGCGAAAGAGCAGGTCAAAGGCTCGCTGATGCTCTCCTTGGAAAGCACGTCTTCGCGCATGTCGAGACTTGGCAAAAACGAACTGCTGGGCCGTCACATCTCGCTTGACGAGATGGTCGACAAAGTCAAAAACGTGTCGCTTGAAGATGTAAAAACAGCGGCGGGCGCCATTCTTGGCGGCAAATTCGCAATGTCGGCAGTTGGTCCTCTCGACGATCTGCGGGCGCCGGGTGAAACGAAATAACAGGATTGACGAAAGGCACCTGAGCCCTCAGGTGCTTTTTCTATTTTCCCGCGCATAAGAGGTAACAAAGACAGGAGGGATTTTTACAGATGAGACTGAGTGAACTGGCGGGCAAAGAATTGATCGACGTGCGATCCGGCACCCGGATTGGGATGCTGGGCGGCGCCGATTTGTTTATTGATGAAGAGAGCGGGAAAATTCATTCGATCGTGATCACCCAAGGCGGCTTTTTCAATAAGAAAAAAGACCAGGCGGTCATTCCATGGGCGGCGATTCACAAAGTTGGCCCCGACATGATTCTGCTCGATTCGTCCCAGGAGGCGCGCTACGCCGGAGCGGTGTTTGGAACCACAGACTAGCCCAGCGCATAGGATATCTCACCTGCAGCGACCCGCGGCACTGGAGATTCCCCGTTTTCTGTGCAGCAAGGTCTCAGGAAGAATTGTCTGTTTGCCTTGAATTTTCTTCTGTTTCGCGTAAAATGTTGTGAAAGGGGTAACCGGAGCATGCTGACAGGGATCAAAATGGCGTTCGTCGGCGGCGACGCTCGCATGATTGAAGTGATCAAGTATGCGATCGAACTCGATGCGAGCATCGTTTTGATCGGCTTCGACCAACTTGAGACCCCCCTCGCAGATACGGTAAAGGCGGAACTTGCACCTGACGTGTTCAGCGACGTAGACGCAATCGTGCTTCCTGTGACCGGGATGGATGATGCAGGCCGCGTGGAATCGCGATATTCCACGGAAGAGCTGGTGCTGACGGAAGAGCACTTTTCCGCAGTCCGGCCAGAGGCGCTCATCTTCACCGGGATCGCAAGGAAGAGACTGTCGGAGGTGTGTCAGACCAAAGGTCTGCGCCTGATCCAACTGATGGAGCTCGATGAGGTGGCGATCCGCAACTCAGTGCCTTCTGCCGAAGGGGCGATTGCGATGGCGATGGAGCATACGGATATCACGATCCATGGTTCACGCTCCGTAGTGCTCGGTTTCGGGCGCTGCGGGATCACCCTAGCCCGGATGCTGAATGGCATCGGGGCGGATGTACGGGTATGCGCAAGGAAAGAACCTGACCTCGCCCGCATTCAAGAGATGGGGCTTGAGGCGTACCCGATGAATGAAATTTTGAAGGCGGTAGGAGATGCGGAACTGATCTTTAACACGATCCCGCATCTGGTGTTGTCAGCCGAAGTGCTGACACGGGTGCCGAGATCCTGCGTGATCATCGACATCGCGTCAAAGCCAGGCGGCACCGACTTTCGCTATGCAGAAAAACGGGGAATAAAAGCAATTCTTGCTCCAGGCCTGCCGGGAATCGTTGCCCCGAAGACCGCAGGGCAGATTTTGGCCAGAACGCTCTGCCGGATCCTTTGGGAACACGCATAACCTGGAGGTATCTGCTATGGAATTGAAAGGGAAAACGATTGGTTTTGGTCTTACCGGTTCACATTGCACGTATGCGGAAGTACAGCCGGCGATGGAAGCGCTGGTAGAAGCCGGAGCTCGCGTTGTTCCTGTTTTGTCTTATACGGTTCAATCGACTTCGACCCGTTTTGCCGAAGCGGACGAATGGGTGGCGACGATTGAAAAGATCACCGGCGAAAAAGCGATCAGGTCGATCCCGGAGGCCGAGCCGCTGGGCCCTTCGAAGCTGCTCGACTGCATGCTGATCGCGCCGTGCACAGGCAACTCGCTGGCCAAACTGGCCAATGCGATGAACGAATCGCCGGTGCTGATGGCAGCCAAATCTACGCTGCGCAACGACCGCCCACTCGTCGTGTCGATCTCGACCAATGACGGGCTGGGCCTCAATGCGACCAACATCGGGCGGCTGCTCGCGACAAAGAACATTTTCTTTGTTCCGTTTGGGCAAGATGACCCGTGGAAGAAAATCAATTCGCTGGTCGCGCGCAACGAGCTGATCCTCCCGACCATCGAGCAGGCGCTTGAAAAGAAGCAAATCCAGCCGATGATCGTGGAGAAATGGCGCGACCTGCAAAAATAAACGGTAAGCTTACTTGACGAGGAGTTGGACGATCGAAATGGTAAAAAAAGAACGCTACAACGTTGCAGTGGTTGGAGCCACAGGCGCAGTCGGTCAGAAAATGATTGAAACTCTGGAGAAACGGGATTTCCCCGTTGGCGAACTCCGCTTGCTCGCCTCTCCTCGTTCTGTTGGGCAGCAAGTGACGTTTAAAGGCCAGACGTATACGGTGGAAGAAGCCCGTCCGGAAGCGTTCGAAGGCATCGACTTCGCGCTGTTCTCGGCGGGCGGTTCCATCTCTGAGAAACTCGCTCCAGAAGCGGTGGAGCGCGGTGCGGTCGTCATCGACAACACCAGCGCGTTCCGCATGGTGCCGGAAGTGCCGCTCGTCGTGCCGGAAGTCAACCCGCACGCGATCTCGCAGCACCGCGGCATCATCGCCAACCCGAACTGCTCGACGATCCAGATGGTCGTCGCGCTCAAGCCGCTCTATGATGCGTATGGCATCGAGCGCGTCATCGTTTCGACCTATCAGGCGGTGTCCGGCGCCGGTCAAAAAGGCGTCGACGACCTGCTCAGCCAGACCCGCGCTGTCCTGAACGGCGAAGAGGTCGTTGGCACCCATCTGCCTGTCGGCTCGCAGCCGAAGAAACACCAGATGGCTTTTAACGCGATCCCGCAGATCGACGTGTTTGAAGAGAACGGTTTCTCCAAAGAAGAAATGAAGATGGTCAACGAAACGCGCAAGATTTTTGGCGACCAGGAGATTCAAGTCACGCCGACCGCCGTGCGGATTCCGGTCATGTACGGCCATGCCGAAGCGGTCTACATCGAGACGGAGAAGTCGTTCGACCTCGAAGAAGTGCGCCAACTGCTGGAGCAGGCGCCGGGCGTGACGGTGATCGATAACCTGAAAGAGCAGGAGTACCCGATGCCGGCGATGGCAGAGGGCACGCATGACGTGTATGTGGGGCGCATCCGCCGCGACTTGTTCCATCCGCGCGGTCTGAATTTGTGGGTAGTATCTGACAACGTGCTCAAAGGCGCTGCCTGGAACGCGGTGCAGATTGCGGAATATATGGTGAAATCCAAGTAGTAAGAAGGGGACTGCATGCGAATACTCGTTCAAAAATTCGGTGGCACCTCGGTCGCCACGCGAGAGATCAGGGAACAGGCGATCGAACACATAATGGAAGCGAAGTCACTCGGGTACAGCGTCGTTGTTGTCGTCTCAGCGATGGGGCGCAAAGGCGATCCGTACGCGACCGACTCGCTGCTCTCCCTGATCGACGAGCAAGACAGAACCTCCCGCCGCGAAGTGGACTTGTTGATGTCCTGCGGCGAACTGATCTCGGGCGTCGTCTTTGCCGCGCAGCTGCGCGCGCACGGCGTCGAGACGACCGTGTTAAACGGCGGTCAGGCGGGGATCACGACCAATGACGATTTTTCCCGCGCGCAGATCATGACGATCAATCCGAAGCGGATTCTGCAGGAGCTGGAGCATGACCGCGTGGTGATCGTGACTGGGTTTCAAGGCTGGACGAAAGACTATGAAACGACGACGCTTGGCCGTGGCGGCAGCGACACGACGGCGACTGCGCTCGGCGTGGCGCTCGATGCGGAAGTCGTCGACATCTTTACCGATGTCGAAGGCATCATGACGGCCGACCCGCGCATCGTCGATGACGCGAGACGCCTGCGCGCTGTCACCTACAGCGAGATCTGCAACCTCGCCTACCAAGGCGCGAAAGTGATCCATCCCCGCGCCGTGGAGATCGCGATGCAAAAGAACATCCCGATCCGGGTGCGGGCGACCTCGTCGAAGGACGAAGGGACGCTGGTCACCTCGCAGACCGGGACGGACCGCATCGAAGGCGAACTGCGTGATCAGCTGGTGACCGGGATCACGCAGACGGCAAACGTCACCCAGATCAAAGTGTTTGCCGAGCCTGGCATGAGCGGGATGCAGTTGAAAGTGTTTCAGGCGATGGCTGCGAACGGCATATCGGTCGACTTTATCAACGTCAACCCGCGCGGCGTCGCCTACACCGTCTCGGACAATGACACAGACAAAGCGCTTCGCGTGCTGGAAGACATGGGCTACCGTCCGGAAGTGACGCGCGGCTGCGCGAAAGTGTCGGCGGTCGGCGCGGGCATCGCCGGTGTACCGGGCGTGATGGCGCTGATCCTCGATGCGATCACGTCAGAAGGCATCGAGATCCTGCAGTCGGCCGACTCGCATACGACGATCTGGTGCCTCGTGCGCGGGGACGACATGGCGCGGGCCGTGCGGGCGTTGCATAACAAATTCGAACTGCACGCTCTGTAGACGGAGCACAAGATACAGGACTATATCTCAAGGATGGTGTGTAGACAGTGGCAGTTGATTTTGGAAGAATTATGACCGCGATGGTCACTCCGTTTGATGACAACCAGGAGATCGATTACGGGCGTTTGGACCGTGTGATCGAGCATCTGATCGCGACCGGCACGACAACGCTCGTCGTCTCCGGCACGACTGGCGAATCGCCGACTTTGACCAGCGATGAGAAGATCTCCCTGTTCAAATACGTGGTCGAAAAAGCGGCTGGCCGCGTCAAGGTGGTCGCAGGAACTTCGAGCAACAGCACGAAAGCATCGGTCAAATTGTCGCAGGAAGCGGAAGCGGCCGGCGTCGACGGCCTGCTGCTCGTGGTGCCGTACTACAACAAGCCGACGCAAGAAGGCATGTATCAGCACTTCAAAGCGATCGCCGAAGCGGTGCAGATTCCGTGCATCCTGTACAACGTTCCGGGCCGCTCCAGCGTCAACATGACGTCGGAGACCACGCTGCGCCTCGCTGAGATCGGCAACGTCGCAGCGACCAAGGAAGCGAGCGGCGACTTCAATCAGATCTCCGAGATCATCGCGGCCGCGCCGGCCGGCTTCAAAGTGTACAGCGGTGACGACAACCTGACCTTGCCGCTGCTGGCGATTGGCGCGTACGGAGTTGTCTCCGTGGCGTCCCATGTCGTCGGCAATGAGATGACCGAGATGATCACCCAGTTCGTGGAAGGCAACGTGGCGGAAGCGGCACAGATTCACGCCAAGCTCATGCCGGTCTTCCAAGGCCTGTTCCTCACCACCAGCCCGACCCTCGTCAAAGCCGCGCTGAACTTGAGCGGCATCGCAGTCGGCGGCGTGCGCCTGCCGCTGGTGGACGCAGCGCCGGAGCTGGTCGAAGAGATTGGCACCCGTTTGAAAAAAATCAAGGACTGATCCTTGTAAAAAAGAGGAGGGGCCCCGCATAAAGGGGCACCTCCTCTTTTTGTTGGTGTAAGCACAGTTTTTGACGGAAATACTACGCCCAATGGCTCTCTCTTGTAACGAAGATATAGTTCATGTATAATATTTACCAAGTGACTGGTACGGGTTTTTGGTGACACGAACTAGGACAAGCGAATGAAACGGATACTTTTGGAGGTGTAGTTTTGAGCAAGAACAACAACAAATTGTCGATCATCCCGTTGGGCGGCGTTGGGGAAATCGGCAAGAATATGACGGCGTATGTGTACGGCAACGACATCATCGTAGTCGATGCCGGCCTGAAGTTCCCGGAGGAGGAAATGCTCGGGATTGACATCGTCATCCCGGATATCACCTACCTGATCGAGAACAAGAACAAGATCCGCGGTATGTTTATTACCCACGGCCATGAAGACCACATCGGAGGTCTTCCGTACTTCCTGAAGCATATCAACGTGCCGGTATACGGGACACGTTTGACGCTCGGGCTGATCGAAGGCAAACTGCGTGAACACAATCTTCTTGAGGTCACCAAGCTGATCACCGTCACCAACCAGAACAATATCAAGGCGGGTGCCTTCACGGTAACTCCTTTCTACAACAACCACTCCATTCCGGACACCGTCGGTTTTGCGATCGACACTCCGGAAGGCGTCGTGATCCACACCGGCGACTTCAAATTCGACTTCACGCCGGTCGACAACCGCAAAGCGGACTTCCACATGCTGGCTGAGTGGGGCGCAAAGGGCGTATTGGCGCTGCTTTCCGACTCCACCAACGCCGAGCGTCCGGGCTACACGATGTCGGAGCGCGTCGTTGGCGTGACCATCGACGATACGTTCCGCCAGTCGAACGGCCGCATCATTTTGGCGACGTTCGCGTCCAACCTGCACCGGATTCAGCAGGTGTTCACCGCAGCGGAGCGCTTCGGCCGCAAGGTTGCTGTCGTAGGCCGCAGCATGGTGAACAACATCAACATCGCCATGGATCTTGGCTATCTGCAAGTGGCAAAAGGCACTTTGATCGACCCGGACGAAGTGAACAAGCTTCCGGCCGACCGCATCGTCGTGCTGTCCACCGGTTCCCAAGGCGAAGCGATGTCAGCGCTTACCCGCATGGCGCGCGCTACGCACCGCAAAGTCGAGATCATGCCGGGCGACACCGTCATCATCGCTTCGTCGCCGATCCCGGGCAACGAGAAGTTTATCTCCCGCACGATCGACCAACTGTTCCGCATCGGCGCGAACGTTATCTACCAGCAAGTGTCCGGCGTGCACGTATCCGGTCACGGTTCGCAGGAAGAACTGAAGCTGATGCTCAACTTGGTACAACCTAAGTACTTCATCCCGGTACACGGTGAGTTCCGGATGCTGAAAAAACACGTGGAACTGGCTGTCGCGACCGGCGTTGAAGAGGACAACTGCTTTATCGTCGATGTCGGCGATCAGGTGGAATTCCAGAACGGCCGCGCCCGCGTCGGTTCGAAAGTCCCGTCCGGCACCGTTCTCATCGACGGTCTTGGCGTCGGCGACGTCGGCAACATCGTCCTGCGCGATCGCAAGCTGCTCTCGCAAGACGGGATTCTTGTCGTCGTGGTCACCTTGTCCAAGGCGGAAGGCACGATCCTCTCCGGTCCGGACATCATCTCCCGCGGCTTCGTCTATGTGCGCGAGTCGGAACAGCTGCTCGACGAGGCAAACCGCATCGTCACAGCGACCCTGCAGCGCATGGTGGCAGAAAACGTCAACGAGTGGTCTTCGCTGAAGACGGGCGTGCGCGACGCGCTGTCCCGCTTCCTGTACGAGCAGACCCGCCGCCGTCCGATGATCCTGCCGATCATCATGGAAGTTTAATCAAACATTCGAGCCTTGGTTTCTTCGGAGACCAAGGCTTTTTTGCGTTCACAAGAACTGCATGTTTTGGCGAGGATTGTTTCATACTACATCCGAGAACTTAGAGGAGAGTGGTACGATGCAAGAATGGAGAAACGGGCGGATGGATATGCCGCCAACGATACATCCCCCACAACCGCCGGGCGTACAACCTGCGACGCCGCCGGGAATGCCGCTTGATATGCCAAGCCGCGGTCCTGTGGATACGATCCAGGCGCTTGGCACGACCAATGTGCCGTCCACCGACCAGTCGAACATCTATTGCATCAACGTGATCGGGCAGGTGGAAGGACATGTTGTGCTGCCGCCGCAAAACAAGACCACCAAATACGAGCACATCATCCCGCAATTGGTTGCTGTTGAGCAAAACAATTCGGTCGAAGGTGTGCTGATCATCCTGAACACGGTAGGCGGGGATGTAGAAGCCGGCCTGGCGCTGGCCGAGATGATCTCCTCCTTGTCCAAGCCGACCGTCACGCTGGTGCTGGGCGGCGGACATTCGATCGGGGTGCCGATCGCCACCGCGTCCGACTACAGCTTTATCGCCGATACCGCCACGATGACGATTCACCCGATCCGCCTGACCGGTCTGGTCATCGGGGTGCCGCAGTCGTTTGAATATCTGGAAAAGATGCAGGAGCGCGTGGTCAGCTTTGTCACCACCCACTCGAACATCACCGAAGACAAATTCCGTGAACTGATGCTGAAGACGGGCGAACTGGCCCGCGACATCGGCACCACCGTCGTTGGCCGCGATGCGGTCAAATACGGTCTGATCAATGAACTCGGCGGCTTGGGCCATGCGATTCGCAAGCTGAACGAAATGATCTCCGAGCGCCGCAACCGCGGGACTGAGGTGTTGCAATAATGCTCTGGTCGGTCGTTCCGGAAGAGTTCATTCTCGAAAATTATGACAAGCAGACATACAACTGGGTCGAAGCGGAAGTGAACGGCGTGAAAATGCTGGTCGAACCGGCCGAAGGACAGCCTGGCTACGGCCGCATCATCCGCCTGCTTTGCCCCAACCCGTCCAATTACTTAAACCCGAATTACCAGCCCGGTCAAACGATTTGTTTGCACGGCGGGAACTAGTTTTGAAACAAGAAAAGCCACGTCCCGGCTCAGCGGGAGTGGCTTTTTTTGCTGTGCACTGAAGGAAATGGAGGAAAAAAGGAGAAACTTTCATAGAGCAAGATTTGGCAAGAACGGAGCGAACCAATGGCGAGAGCAAAAGGGAAAGGCAAAGGCGCCAAAGGCGCAGGCAAAATTGAACAGACCAAGCAGTTTCTGAAGTTTGAACTTCTCGGCCTCTCCCTGATCGCCCTGGCGATGCTGGGGCTGGCCGCACAAGGCTGGGTGGGCAAAACGATCGATTATTTGTTCATCCTGGTCGGCGGCAACTGGGATTGGCTGCTCGAATGGTATTTGATCTACATTGCGGTCTATCTGATGATCAAGCGCCAGCGCTTGACGATGACCGCACGGCAGTGGGGGCTGATCGTCTTTTTGATCGTGATGCTCACCTGGTCGCATATGAACTTGTACGACACGATCACCCGGGGGCACACCAACGTCGCGCCCGACCTGTTTGACGCGACGATGGACCGCATTGCGGCACAGTCTGACTACAACACGAACATTCCGACTCAAAATGGACAGGCGATCACCAAGCCGTCTGCCGGGGGCGGCCTGACCGGATTTTTGATCTTCTCGCTGACCCATTACCTGTTCGATACGGCCGGCACGTTGTTCGTGCTGGTGATGTCGGGCATCATGGCGGTGATTTTGATCACGAAAAAGTCGCTCGTCACCACGCTTGGCAACGGGCGAGACAAGATGGCGACGCGGATGTCCGGCATGTTTGACGCGTTGCGCGAGTGGCCAAGCCTGCTGCGTGAAAAGCGCGAGAAGTCCAAGCAGGAGAAGCAGGAGAAGCAGGAGAAGCAAAACGCGCGCAGCCGTGCCGCTGCGGATGAAGTTTCGCCACTGTGGGATCTGGAAGAAGATGAATTTGCTGCCGTGACCGAAGTGGAGCCTGTTGCGGCCGCCAAGCCGAAGCAGCCGGAAAAACGCGCAACGCAGCAGTTCAGCGCACAGGAGCCGGAACAGGGCGATCTCGCCTTTACGGTGCGGTCTTTTGCCGATCAGTTGATCGCTGAGCAGCAGGAAGAAGACGTGCCTGCTGCAAGCGACGATCTGGACGTTCCGCGCTTCGTGCAAGGGGCAGACTCGCCGCAGATCAAGATCCAGTTTCCGGTCAAAGAGGCCCAGGCGCCGCTCGATCCGCCGTCTGTGCAGCAGCAGATGCCAACCTTGCCGATCAAAGGCATTCCGAAGCTGGAGGAGCCGATCGATCTGAAGCTGAATTTCCAGCCGGTGCAGGAGGATTTTTACGAAATTCCGCCGCTGTCCCTGCTCGATGTTCCGAAGTCGGGACAAAAGGGCATGGGCATCGCCTCGGTCAAAGCAAACGCGCGCAAATTGGAGCAGACGTTCGAAAGCTTTGGCGTTTCTGTCAAAGTGGTCAACGCCCAGATCGGGCCGACCGTCACCCAATACGAAGTGCAGCCGGCCGTCGGGGTGAAAGTCTCCAAGATCGTCAATCTGTCGGACGACATCGCCTTGGCGCTGGCGGCGAAAGACATCCGCATCGAAGCGCCGATCCCCGGCAAATCGGCGATCGGCATCGAGGTGCCAAACACCGAAGTTGCGGTCGTCACGCTGCGTGAGGTGCTGGAGGGGGGCGAATTTGCCGCCAACGATTCCAACTTGGCGATCGCGCTGGGCCGCGACATCTCCGGCATGCCGATCGTCGGCACCCTCTCCAAGATGCCGCACTTGCTGGTCGCCGGCGCGACCGGTTCCGGGAAATCGGTCTGCGTCAACGGGATCATCACCTCGATCCTGTACAAAGCCAAGCCGTCCGAAGTCAAGTTCATCATGGTCGACCCGAAGATGGTCGAGCTGAACGTCTACAACGGCATCCCGCACCTGATGGCGCCGGTCGTCACCGATCCGCGCCGCGCCGCCTACGCACTGAAAAAAGTCGTGGCCGAGATGGAACACCGCTACGAGCTGTTCTCCAAGACCGGCTGCCGCAACATCGACGGCTACAATGCGCTGATGAACGAAAAAGGGGCTCAGCCGCTCCCGTACATCGTTGTCATCGTCGACGAGTTGGCCGACTTGATGATGGTGGCGCCGGGTGACGTGGAAGATGCGATCTGCCGTCTGGCGCAAATGGCGCGCGCGGCCGGCATTCACATGATCATCGCCACGCAGCGCCCGTCGGTCGACGTCATCACCGGCGTCATCAAAGCGAACATCCCGTCGCGGATCGCCTTTGCCGTTTCCTCGCAAGTCGACTCGCGGACGATTCTCGACTCTGGCGGCGCGGAAAAGCTGCTGGGGCGCGGGGACATGCTGTACCTGCCCGTCGGCGCTTCCAAGCCGGTGCGCGTGCAGGGCGCGTTCCTCTCCGACTCCGAAGTGGAACGGGTCGTCACCTACGCCAAGTCGCAAGGCGAAGCGAACTATACGGTCGACCTGACATCGCCGCAAGCGGACGAAGGGAACGGAGCGGGCGACGACGATCTCGACGATCTGTTCTACGATGCCGTCTCGCTGATCGTCGACAGTCAGCAGGCGTCGGTGTCGCTGTTGCAGCGCAAGTTAAAAGTCGGCTATGCGCGGGCCGCCCGCCTGGTCGACCAGATGGAAGACCGCGGATTTGTTGGACAGTTTGAAGGCAGCAAGCCGCGGGAAGTAAAGATCACCCGCGACCAATGGACCATGATGCAACAGTCCGCCTCAGAGTAAATCTGAGGCGGTTTTTTATTGACAGAAAGTGCAGAAAACGATAAACCTTGTATGTTCTGTTTATCTTTTTTGTAAATGAGGAAAAATATCTCTAGCACTCGACAGTCGAAGTATGTAGAATAAGAAATGGTGTCAGACATCTGACTGACTATCCAGGGAGGTAAACGTGAATCAATTACGACCGGACACACGTCCTTTGTACATGCTGGTCATCGATCGCATCAAAGAGATGTCGGCAAGCGGCGAATGGCCGCCTGGAACGCGGCTGCCCTCCGAGTTTGAACTCGCCAAGATGTTTGGGGTGAGCAGGGCAACGCTTCGGGAGGCGCTTCGCGTGCTGGAGGAAGAGGGCGCGGTCGTGCGCAGACACGGCATCGGAACGTTCATCGCCGAACGTTCGCTTGTGCAGGCTGGCATCGAGCAGCTGTTTTCCGTCACCGAATGGATCGAGCGGGCAGGCCGGACCCCCGGCACGACCGGTTTTTCGATCGGGGAAGTGGAAGCGGGCAAAGAAGATCAGGAAGCGTTTGGCCTGAAAGGGCCGGAGAGCCTGTATCTGATCCACCGCATCCGCACCGCCGATGATGATCCGGTGGTGTACTGCGAAGACCGCGTGCCTAAGTCGGTGCTGCCGGACGGCCTCGACGGGTTTGACGGTTCGATCTTCAACCACTTGGAAGCGGCAGGGCGTCCGATCACCTATGCACGGACTGTGATCAAGCCGATTGCCCACCACCCGGAAGTGTTTCCGGCGCTCGATGTGAAAGAGGGCCAGGCCCTGCTTTTGCTGGAGCAGATGCACTTTGATGCAAGCGACAGCCCCGTTCTGTTGTCGGCCAACTATTTTCGCACGGATACGTTCCATTTTCACGTGTTCAGACGCCGGCCGAAAGAATAACGATGCAAGTTCGTGGGGGAAATGGGAAACGCTAGTATCAGTACATACCAGATGATCTGACTACACCATGTGAAACTATGAGAGTGAGGGACTACAAATGAAAGCAAGAAAGTTTCTGAGCTTGGCGCTCACCGGCGTGCTCGCAGCATCCCTGCTTGCAGGCTGCGGCACCGATAACAACGCAGAGCAAGGCAACAACAACGCAGGCGGCGACACCGAGAAGAAGCTGACGATCGGTATGGTTACCGACGTTGGCGGCGTGCACGACAACTCCTTCAACCAAGCAGCTTGGGAAGGCCTGACCCGCGCGAAAAACGAACTTGGCGTTACCCCGAAGGTATCCGAGTCCAAGCGCGCAGAAGACTACACCCCGAACCTGAACGGCTACGTGAAAGACAAGAACGTCAACATGACCTGGGGTATCGGCTTCCTGATGGAAAAAGACATCAAGACCGTTGCAACCGCGAACCCGGATGCTAAAATCGGGATCATCGACTCCGACCTCGGCGGCGACATTCCGAAAAACGTGACGGCTGTCACCTTCAAAGAAGAAGAAGGCTCCTTCCTGATGGGCGTTATGGCCGGCAAAATGACCAAGTCGAACAAAATCGGCTTCGTTGGCGGCGTGAAATTTGCCCTGATCGAGAAGTTCGAGTACGGTTTCAAAGCAGGCGTGAAGTCGGTCAACCCGAACGCGACCGTAACTGCTGTTTACGCAGACGCATTCGACAAGCCGGACAAAGGGAAACTGCTGGCAGCTCAGCTGTACCAACAAGGCGCTGACATCATCTTCCACGCTTCCGGTCTGACCGGCGACGGCGTATTCGCAGAAGCAAAAGAGCGCGGCGCGGGCTACTGGGTGATCGGCGTTGACCGCGACCAGTCCGAACTCGCTCCGGCGAACACCCTGTCTTCCATGGTTAAGCGTGTAGACAACGCGATCTTCGCGATCACCAAAGACCTGAACGAAGGCAAATACGAGGGCGGTCACATCGTCTACGGCCTGGCAGAAGACGGCGTAGGCTACGCTCCGACCACCAAGAACAACGTACCGGAAGATGTAATCAAGCTGATGGACGACTACAAACAGCAGATCATCGACAAGAAGATCACCGTTCCGGCTACTGCTGACGCATTCAACAACTTCAAGTAAGACAACTTCACGTAAGACAGAGCACCGATGAATAGTTCCGACAAACAAGGCTAGTGCTGACCCACTGGCCTTGTTTTTGGATTTAACCTCTAAAAGGGGAGGGAATGCTGTGCCGGCAGTCGTTGAAATGCTGGGGATCACAAAGCGGTTTGCAGGTTTTACCGCGAATGACAACATCAATCTGGTTGTAGAAAAGGGCGAGATCCACGCGCTGCTTGGGGAAAACGGTGCGGGGAAATCGACCTTGATGAATATCTTGTTCGGTCTGTACCAGCCCGACTTGGGCGAGATTCGCATCCGGGAGAAAACGGTGAAGATCACCGACCCGAACATGGCTAACGATCTCGGCATCGGCATGGTGCATCAGCACTTCATGCTCGTCGACAAGTTCACCGTCACCGAGAACATCATCCTCGGCGCAGAACCGAAAAAAGGCGTCAAGATCGACATCAAGAAGGCGGAGCGTGAAGTGCAGGAACTGTCGAACCGCTACGGTTTGAAAGTCGACCCGAGCGCGAAGATCTCCGAGATTTCCGTCGGGATGCAGCAGCGGGTCGAAATTTTGAAAACGCTTTACCGGGGCGCTGAGATCATCATCTTTGACGAGCCGACGGCAGTGCTGACGCCGCAGGAGATCAAAGAGCTGATGGAGATCATGCAAAATCTCGTCGCGGAAGGCAAATCGATCATCTTTATCACGCACAAGCTCAAAGAGATCATGGCTGTCGCGGACCGCTGCACGATCATCCGCCGCGGGAAGCACATCGACACCGTCTCGATCAGCGAAACGAACGTGGACGACCTCGCCGCCAAGATGGTTGGCCGTCACGTGTCGTTTGAAGTGCACAAGACACCGGCTCAGCCAAAAGGCGCAGTGCTGGAAGTCAAAGACCTCATTGTCGCCGGCAATCGCGGCGTCGATGCGCTGCGCGGCTTGAACCTGGAGGTGCGCGCCGGTGAAATTCTCGGCGTGGCCGGAATCGAAGGCAACGGGCAGTCGGAGCTGATCGAAGCGATCACCGGGCTGCGCAAAGTCAAATCGGGTTCGATCAAGCTGAACGGCAAAGAGCTGCAAAACCGCCGCCCTCGCGAGATCGTCGAGTCGGGCATCGGGCACATCCCGGAAGACCGCCACAAGCGCGGGCTGGTCCTCGACTATTCGATCGGGGAGAACATGGTGCTCCAGACCTACTACAAGTCGCCGTTTGCCAAGCGCGGAGTGATGCGCTACAACGCCGTCTATGAGTATGCGCGCAAGCTGATCAAGCAGTTTGACGTGCGCACGCCAAGCGAGTACACCGAAGCGCGCGCGCTGTCGGGCGGGAACCAGCAAAAAGGGATCATCGCCCGCGAAGTCGACCGCAATCCGGACCTGCTGATCGCAGCGCAGCCGACACGCGGCCTTGACGTCGGCGCGATCGAGTTTATTCACTCTAAACTGGTCGAGCAGCGTGATGCAGGCAAAGCGGTTTTGCTGCTGTCGCTCGAACTGGACGAAATTTTGAATGTGAGCGACCGCATCGCCGTCATCTATGAAGGCGAAATTGTCGGCATCGTGGACCCGCAAGAGACCAACCATGACGAACTGGGTCTGATGATGGCCGGCGGCGCAGAGAAAGGGGGAGCGCAGGCATGAACCATGGCAACTCGAGACTAAATGCGTTTCTCATCCCTGTGCTGGCTGTCATCCTCGGGATGATCATCGGCGCGATCGTGATGTTTGCGATGGGCTACAATCCGCTTCAGGCGTACTCGCTGATGTTCCAAGGCATTTTTGCAAATCCGTACTACATGGGCGAGACTCTGCGATCGGTGACGCCGCTGATCTTTGCCGGTCTGGCTGTGGCATTCGCATTCCGCACCGGCCTGTTTAACATCGGGGTAGAAGGCCAGTTCATCATCGGTCAATTGGCTGCTGCCTATGTCGGCATCATGTGGAACTTGCCGCCGGTGATTCATGCGATCGTGGCGATTGTCGTGGCGATGGTCTCCGCCGGCCTGTATGCAGGCATCGCGGGCTGGCTGAAAGCGCGCCTCGGGGTGCATGAGGTCATCACGACGATCATGCTCAACTACATCGCGCTGTTCAGCGCCAACTACATCATCCGCACGTTCCTGAAAGGTGCGTCGGAAGGCACGAAAGACATCTTGCCGTCGGCATCGATCACCTCGCCTTTCCTCGCCACCCTGTTTGAAGGGGCGCGCGTCAACCTCGGCCTGTTCCTGGCGCTGGGCCTGACGCTGCTCATGTACTGGCTGTTGTGGAAGACGACGACCGGCTATGAGCTGCGCGCCGTCGGGTTCAACCCGCATGCGTCCGAGTATGCCGGGATGAGCGTTTCGAAAAACGTCGTGCTGTCGATGGTGATCTCCGGCATGCTCGCCGGTGCAGGCGGCGCGGTGGAGACGCTGGGCGTCTACGGCTATATGGCGATCTCGGCCGGCTTTACCGGCATCGGCTTCGACGGCATCGCCGTTGCGCTGATCGGAGCGAACAACCCGTTTGGCGTTGTGCTTGGCGCATTGCTCTTTGGCGGCTTCTCCTTTGGCGCGGACAACATGCAGCGCACCGAAGGAATTCCGACCGAATCGATTCAGATCGTCATTTCGATGATCATCTACTTCGTTGCGGCTTCCTCGATCATCTACCGGTTGCTCGGTGTGTTCCGTCGTCGTCGTGAGGAGGTGCAGAGCTGATGAATATTGCAGATATTTTAGTTACGATCATCAATGGTTCGATCATCTTTGCGACACCGTTGATTCTGGCCGCACTTGGCGGCGTGTTCTCCGAACGCGCCGGTGTCGTCAACATCGCCTTGGAAGGCTTGATGGTCATCGGGGCGTTCGCTGCGGCGGTGATCACGATCTTCGCAGGCGAACAGTGGGGCGTGCCGGGCTGGCTGGCTCCGTGGCTGGGGATGCTCGCCGCGATGGTGGCAGGGATCATCTTCTCGCTTCCGCATGCTGTGGCGTCGATCGACTTCAAAGCCGATCAGACGGTCAGCGGCGTCGCGCTCAACTTCTTGGCAGCAGGTTTTGCCCTGTTTTTGGTAAAGAAGCTGTTCGAAGGAGCAGGTCAAACCACGACCGTGCAAAACGTGTTCACTAAGATTGCCATTCCGGGCCTGTACGAAATTCCGGTCATCGGCCCAGGGTTGTTTAACGTGTACGGCATCTCCTACCTGGCCTTGATTCTGGTCGGGGTCTCGTACTACGTGCTGTACAAAACGCCGTTTGGCCTGCGCCTGCGCGCTGTCGGGGAACACCCGCGCGCAGCAGACACGCTGGGCGTCAATGTGCGCAAGATGCGCTACATGGCGGTGATGATCTCCGGCGCACTGGCCGGCCTGGGCGGAAGCGCCTTGTCGATTGCGATCTCCTCGAACTTCCAGCACGCGACCGTCTCCGGTCATGGCTTTATGGCGCTGGCAGCGATGATCTTCGGCAAATGGCATCCGGCCGGGGCGATGGGCGCAGCGCTGTTCTTCGGCTTTGCGACCGCATTGTCCGTTTCCGGCCAGGTGCTGGGGCTGACGGCGTATGTGCCAAGCGAATTTTTGAATGCGCTGCCGTACCTGTTGACGATTCTGGCTCTGGCCGGGGTGGTCGGACGGGCGGAAGCGCCGGCCGCTTCGGGCAAGCCGTACGAAAAAGGCAGCCGCTAATCGCTCCAAACTAAGAGGAACGGGGGAATACCCCGTTCCTCTTTTTCACGTTCTCTGGTATAATTTTCACACAGATTTAAAAACGGGGGAACAGGTATGCCGACAAACGAGCGTAAAGTGCAAACATCTGAGTGGCAAAGCGAACTGGTCCTGGCCCGTGACATCATCGGGGAGCGGGGGCAGTTGGTACTGCCGCGCAAAACGGTGCTGACCCAAGCACAGTTGACCCGGCTGAAACAGCTCGGCATCTTAGAAGTCTGGGTACGGGAGATCGACCCGGTGGTCGCGCCGCTGTTCAATGATGTCATCGTGCAGGTCTATGAAGAAGCAGCCATCTGCGTCGAAGACCTGTTTGCTCAAGCGTCTGCTGCCCGGCAGCTCGATTTGGCAGGGACGCCCGACGTGCTGCAGCAGTTCTGGCGCGCTTGCAAGGAAGAGACCAATTTTTTGAATTTAATTCTGAATCTTCGCACGTTGGATGACTATACCTTTCAACATTCGCTGGGGGTCGGACTGCTCAGCGCGCAGATCGGCGAGTGGCTGGGCCTTTCAGTAGAAGCATGCGATGACCTGCTTTTGGCCGGCACTTTGCATGATATCGGCAAAAGCCTGGTCGATCAGGATGTGCTGCTCAAGCCGGACCGCCTGACGCGCGAAGAGTACGAACATATCAAGGCGCATACGACGCTCGGGTACATGGTGCTGCGCAACTCGGATGTCAAAGAAACGGTAGCGCTGACGGCGCTCAATCATCATGAGCGCATGGACGGCAGCGGATATCCGCGCGGCTTGAAGCAGGGGGAGATCGACCTGTACGCCCGCATCGTCGCCGTCTCCGATGTGTTTAATGCGATGACATCGCGCCGCGTCTACCGCGATGCCGCTTCCTATTACCGGGTGCTCGATGAGCTGTTAAGCGATTCGTTTGGCGCGCTCGACCCGGAGGTGGTGCTGATCTTTGCACAGCGGATGGCTGGATATTTTGTCGGCAACGTGGTGCGGCTGACCAACGGCCAGTCCGGCAAAGTGGTGCTGATCCCGCAAGATCGCCCGATGCGCCCCTTGTTGCTGGTCGGGGAAGGGTATCTCGATCTGCAGAAGCACCCGGAGTTGTACATCGAAAAAGTGCTGGAAGTATGATACAATGGTCGCAGTTTTAAGATCGAAGGAGACTTGCCACATGAGCGGAACCCAAACGCTTGAGCAACTGATAAAAGACAAGAAGCTGACCGTGCAGAAGATCGCAGATGAGACTGGGGTCTCGACGCTCGCTTTGGAATTTTTAGTTTACAAACAACATCAGCCGAAGCCGCACATCGCTCAAAAGATCGCCAAAGTGTTGGAGATGAAAGTCGGCGAGATCTGGCCGGAACTGAAACCATAATGCGCAAGATTTTTGTGTATGGCACATTGCTCACCGGCGAATCAAATCACACTGTCGCCGCACCCTACCTGCTGCAGGCCGAGCCTGGCCGCGTGCGGGGCCGCCTGTATGATGCGGCACAAGGGCGCTATCCGGCGCTGGTCCTCGATCCGGGCGGTGAGTGGATCGAAGGGGAATGGTTTCTGGTCACGCCGGAGGGCGTAGCGCGAATGGATGAGCTGGAAGAGTTTTTTGGACCGGATCATCCCGACAACCTGTACGAGCGCGTGGCGGTGTGCGACGCGGATACCGGGCAGGAAGGCGAAGTGTACGTCTGGCGAGATCACCGCAGTTGCCCGCCGATTCGCGGCAGGTCGTGGCGCACCTATCGCCGATAACCAAAGAGAAAGCGACCTCTGCTCAAGCGCGGAGGTCGCTTTCTCTTTGGTTGTCCCTATGTAGCAGAGGCGTGAGTGGTTAGCGGCGCATGCCCATTTGGCCCATGCTGCCCATACCGGACATGGACTGTTCGGCAAAACCCACCAGACGCTTGGTCATTTCACCGCCAACCGAACCGTTCAATCGGGAGGGGGTGTCACCACCGAGGTTTACACCAAATTCATTCGCAATTTCGTATTTCATCTGATCCAGCGCGTTTTCTGCACCGTTGACCAGCAGACGATTACGACCGGAATTGCTTGCCATTGCTATCACCTCCTTGTATTGAATACCTTTCCTTGGCATCTTCGATCTTATACATGGGATGTTATCCTTTTTTTCGGTCATCCTAAGCGGTAAAGACCGATGAGTAGTGGAGGTGTGGCAGTGCGCTCCGACAGCTTAAAAATGATCAATCTCTATGAAATTCCGGTTGGCGATGTCAAACGCATCGTCGATGTGCTGCAAAACGATCTCAAGGAATACGAGCAGCTCGATGCCGATTTTGGTCCTGGCACGGAAGAGGCTTTGAAAAAATTTGTTGAGGAATTGTCCAGACATCTCGAGTAGAAAGGAGTGCATCACGCATGCCGCCATCCCTCTGGTTTACCGCCAATTGGATCTGGGTGCTCACCGTTCTGGCCGCGGTCGGGATTCTCGTCTATCTGATGACATACCGCCGAAAGAACAAGCGCAGATAAAAAACAAGCCGCCTGCCCGTCATTCCCGGGTCAGGCGGCTTTTCGCGGTGATGCGCATCGTTTTGGTTATTTCCAGTTCTTTATTTCCACTTCTCGATGCCGATGATATAAGCTTGCGTAAAACCGATTCCGAGGTTGCGCGTTTCTCGGAGCAGCGCCCGGATGACCGATTCGTGTCCGTTTTTCATCAGGGTCTCAATGATCGTTTTGGTGGTAAACGGTTCGCTCATCCCTTCCTGCACGTCCGGATCGTGTTCGAGATCGTCCAGCCATTCATCGCTGTAGTGCGGGCCGAGTCGCTCTGCGTACGCCTTTTTGTACAGGTCTTTCACCGAAAAGGGCAGATCCAGTGCCTTTAAATAGAAGTCCAACTGATACAAGGCCTGGTCCGTTGTGTACTCGATATGATGAAATTCTTGTGCCACCCTGACATCTCCCCTTTTCCTGTGACCTTCGAATCCTTTTTCTATATATATTCAAAATCAGAAAAAGTGATGATTTTTTGGTACAATATGATGGAATTGCAAATGAGGAGGAAGACATTGTGGATTTCTTTATGGCGGTAGCGTTTGTACTCGTGGGGTTTCTCACGTTTGGACTTATGTTGATCTTTGCGCGCAAGAAAAAGAAATAAGGTTGGAACTTCGAGAGTCGAAGTTCCAACCTTATACGCGTAAGGTCTCATTGGTGCGCCGGAAAAAGAACAAGGCAACGAGCGGAGACAGGCCGACCAATAAGAAGGTCAGTTTCATCGATAAGCCTTCCGATAGCAGCCATTGCAGCCCAATCAAGGCGAGGATCGACAGACAGCGCCCGGTGTTGACCACCGATTCCCGGATGACGATGTACTCGACTTTGCGGTGCACCGCTTCCGGCAGCTGTCCCATCACATCGTAGGTGAGACAGGAGTAGGGGATGACCAAGAGTGGCGTGAACAAGGAGTTGGCGATCCCAAAGACAAACAGGGAGACTTTGTTCACTTCAAATAGCAGCATCAGCACGGAGAGTCCCAGCATGAAGGCGGCCGTCGTCACAAAGGTGTTGCGCCGCGCGGTGGTCAGGAATTTTTTGACCACATAGTAGGCGACCAGCGACCCGGCTGACGTGAACAGCAGGTAGCGCGAGGCGGTCAATTCGTCCTGCGTGACCACGAACACCAGCAAAAACGGCAAAAAGGCGAGCGTGCCTTCCCGAAATCCCATCGAGAATGACATGGTGAGCATTTTTCTCCATAAATTCTTGTGTTCTTGCGGTGAAAATCCGGCGTACAAATCGTAAGAGGGCGGTCCCCCTTTTGGCTGCAGCTTCCATGTGATCAGCACGGCGGTCAGGAACAGAGCAAACGAGACGGTAAAGATGATCGTATAGCCTTTCATCGGCAAGGTGGAAAGGATACGTCCGGCGAGCAGCGGGGCTGCCATCGTGGCCACAGCGAACAAAAAGCCGTTCGCCCCGTTGTATTCGTCCCGCGTCTCCGGTTCGGTCACTTCAAACACAAGCACGTTGTAGGACAGCCAAAAGAAGCCGGTGCCAATGCCCTGCAGCATCCCAAGCAGCACGTACAGGCTCACAGCCCGCGAACCGAAGCTGATGATCAGGATGTAAAACAAGGCGAGGATGGCGACGCCGATGCGCAGCGTGTACAAGCGGTCACTCTTTTTGGCAATCCAGCCGGCGATGGTGTACCCGATCGCAGAAAACAAAAAGATGTAGAAGTTGTAGATGGCAATCTGCTCCACGCTCTGCAGGAACTTCCAGAGGTAGATGTTGAGGAAAGTGTTTGATAAGGCGCTCGCTCCCGCAAAAAGGGTGTTGATCGAAAGCAGCCATTTGGAGCTCGGCGGCAAAAGCTGCCGAGTGGCTTCTGTCGTGTTCATGGATCTCCTCCTTTTTGTGAGATAGACATTCATCAGCTTTCCCGCCATGTGGGCAGGATACGTCTGGAAAAATTCGCAAAGCAATGTTGCCGCTCGAACCTGCCCGGAACTCTGTGTTATACTAGCAAGGAGTACCGTTTTTACGCATCTAAGGCAATCTACAGGCAGGAGCGTTCATTTCCACTATGAAACAGAGAATCCTACAACTCGTTGCAGCAGGCTGTCTGACCGCTGTGTTCGTCAGCGGTTGTCATAAACCAACATTTGAACATATGGAGCCAAGCACGATCAAATGGTCGATGAGCGTCGTCTCGACCGCACAGAGCGAAGCGGAGCAGCAGAGCGTTGCCAAACTCGCGCAGGAAGTGGCGGGCAAGCAAGGGCTGTCGGCCGATGTGCTGTACCCGGCCCAAGACGGAGATGTGGCGAAGCTGGCTTCGCAAAAAGGGCTTGACCTCGTGCTCGCCTCCGCTGATACGCCGCAGATCGCAGAGCTGGCCAAAGCACATCCGGAACTGCGCTTTTCACTGCTTGGCGACACGTCCGACCCGGAGTTGAGCAATGTCCGCCATCTCGTCCATGACCGGGCGCGGGTCTTGTTTATCGCCGGTTATCTGGCGGCGGAAGCAAACCGCACGTCGAACCAGCCGTTTACGGTGGTCGTGAAGGAACTGCGCGCAGCCGACGATCCGGACTGGCAGATGATCATGGCCGGGATGCATTATGCCGGGCGCAAAGACGTGCCGGTGCAAGTGCCGGTCTCAGCGCTTGACGGGACCGATGCGGCAGCTGGCCAGACGGCGGCGGGGCAAGGTGCACGCCCGCTGAAAGGCTTGTCCGCCGTGCTGCTCGACCCGCTTTCGGAAAAAGCGTGGGCAGGGCTTGGAGCGGGCGGCCAATGGCTGATCCGCACCGATGAAAAGACGGCTGCGTTGCCGTTGCAAGACCGCGTCATCGCCCAGCCGGCGTCCTTGTACGAAACGGCTCTGGAGCAGGAAGCCGAACTGCTGGTGTCCGGAAAGTGGACAGGTCAGCAAAAGGTCATCGTGGAAGGGACACGGTCGTACCGGATCAACAACGCGTCCGCCTTCGCCGATGCCGGGATGGATGTGCGTCTCGAACTGATCGAAGAACAATTGAAATCCGGCGCGATCAAGCCGGATCAATACACAGCAGGAGTTGGCCAATAGGCTGCTCCTGAGGCAAAAGGGGATGAATGGTGTTGGAGGATTGGTATTTGGAATATCACATCCACAAGGACAGACCGGGTCTGCTCGGTGATATTGCCTCACTGCTCGGGATGCTGTCGATCAACATCCTGACCGTAAACGGTGTGGAAAACAAAAATCGCGGATTTCTGCTGCAGACAGATGACCGGCAAAAGATCTCAGCGCTGCGTTCCATGCTGCGCAAAGTCGAAAATATCACCGTCACGGCCCTGCGCCAACCGACCTTGATCGACCGTCTGGCCTTGCGCCACGGCATGTTCATCGAGCGCGAATCCAGCGAGAATGTCAAAACGTATAAATTTACCAGGGACCAACTTGGAATTCTTGTGGATTTTTTGGGGGAATTACTAAAAAAAGAAGGAAATCAGGTGATCGGCATCAGAGGGATGCCCCGCGTTGGCAAAACGGAGTCGATCGTCGCTGCCAGCGTATACGCCAACAAGCGATGGTCGTTCGTGTCCTCCACGCTCTTGCGCCAGACGATCCGCTATCGGCTGGAAGAGGATGAGATGGCGACAGACAACATGGTCTACCTGATTGACGGCATCGTCTCGACGCTCCGCTCCAACGAGCAGCACCATTCGCTCGTTCGCGAGATCATGCGATTGCCGGCGCCAAAGGTGATTGAACACCCTGATATCTTTGTTCGGGAGACAGAATTTGGCTGGGAACATTTTGACCGGATCATCGAGCTTCGCAACTCGCCGGAAGAAGAGATCTCCTACCAGATGATTCAGACCGGATTTTCATCCTTCGATATCAGTTAACAAGGAGAAGGCAGCATAGTCTCGAAGGAGGTAACAACGTGCAGGAACTCGGAGCTGAGCTCAAACGAATCCGCGAAGAAAAAGGCTACAAGCTGGAAGACGTCCAGCAGGCGACCAAGATCCGCACCCGCTATCTCGAAGCGATCGAAGCGGGCGATCTGTCGGCGCTGCCGGGCGTGGTCTATATTCGCGGCTTTATCAAAAGCTATTGTGATTTCCTGGAGATCAACGGCCAGGAGATGCTCGACAAGTACGGGCTGGCTGCAGAGAAAAACGATACGCAGGTCGAGCCGGTGCGCGTCGCGCAAAAGAACAAAAACCTCGGCAAACCGGCAACGTTTAATCCGCGCCTGCTGCCGCAAGTGGCGATCGCCGTCGCGATCCTCGTGGCGCTGTCGGCCGCCTATGCGGTGTATGTAAACAAAGACGATCAGCAGCAGGTCAGCAACGAAAAAGCGGAAGTCAAGACGGCGGAGCAGCAAAAGCCGGCAGCCAAACCGCAAGCGCCTGCCACAACGCCCACACCGGCGCCGAAGCCGGAACCGGCCAAGCCGAAGACGGTGGTCCAGCAGGTGCAGAAAGCCGGCACGCAGACGACCTATCAAGTGTCCGGCACCAAGGAGATGACGGTGGTGCTCGCCGCGTCCAACGACTGCTGGATGCAAGTCACGGCAGACGGCAAGGTGCTGGAGTCGGGCATCGTCAAAAAAGGCGAGACCCGCACCTGGAAGGCGAAACAGGCGATCTCGATGCAGACGGGAGCTTCGAAGTATCTCACCGTCAAAATCAACGAGCAGCCGGTGCAGATCGAACAGCTCCTCGGCGGCTACACGTTCCTGTTTAACCTCAAGTCGTAAGCCAGGCAGAAGTGAAGGGGGATCGGTGCATCAGGATTCGTCCTCTCCGCCGTCATCAAGGCGGGGCGGGCGGCCGGTGTAGCGTCCGGGTTCGAGGATGCCCATGCCGATCCCCAGCCGTTCTGTCTCGCGGGCAATCACGTCGAGCAACTGCTCCAGACCGGCGTCATGCAGCGTGTCAAAGATCGTCATCAGCGAGTAAAATTCATCCCGGCCGGCCCGGACATACGGGTCATCCGCCAAAAACTCCAGCCACAGCGCCCCCGGCATCTCTTCCCACTCGTCCCCATAGGCCATCCTGTAGAGATCGGCCAGCGCAAACGGCACCCCGATCGCGTAAAAGTACACGCTGAGCTGATCGAGCGCGCGGGCAAGCCGCAATTCTGCTTTTCCTTTCATCCTCATCACCTCCCGCCCCAAAAATCTTGCAGAAACCGCTCCTGACATTCCGCATATAAGGTCGCCAGCAGAAAGCAGTGCCGGACTTCATATCCCCGCTCCACGTAGGTGATCTGAAAATCCAGACTGTTTTTTTCCTGTTGGATCACACGCACTCCGTGACGCCCCAGAAGCCGCTTCGCTTCGCCGATCCGCTTGAGCAGGCCGGCATGAAACGCTTCCAGCCGGTCGATATACGCCTGCCCGAGGTGCAGCGACAGGGCGCGGATTCTGCCGAGGTCTGCATCGACGTGCTGGCGGAGCAGATGCAGGATGAGGATTTCCTTCACCGTGGAGAGGGGATCAAATCCACCGTTCATGTGACCGGCCTCCTCGAAACAGAACAAACGTTCTAGGAATGTATGTTCGTATTCTAACACCGTGTTCGCCATTTTAAAAGCGCGAACTCAAATTTTTGTGATGGGATTTTTTGGCGCTTAACGTGCGGCGCTTTGTGTTATAATTGGGACAGCACATCGTTACAGTTGGTGACAGGAGGTACATACATATGGCAAAAGACGCATCTTTTGACGTTGTGTCAAAAGTGGACATGCAGGAGATGGACAACGCAGTCAACCAGGCGAGCAAGGAGATGATCTCCCGCTTTGACTTTAAAGGCAGCAAGAGCTCGATCGATCTGAAAGACGAAGAGATCTCCCTCGCATCGGACGATGAAGGCAAGCTGAGAAGCGTTGTCGACATCCTCGAGAGCAAGCTGATCAAGCGCGGCATCTCTCTGAAGTCGCTCGACTACGGCAAGGTGGAACCGGCGTCGGCCGGCACCGTCCGCCAGTCTGTCAAGATCAAGCAGGGCATCGATCAGGACAACGCGAAGAAGATCGTCAAGATCATCAAAGACTCGAAGATCAAAGTTCAGGCGTCTGTGCAAGGCGATGCTGTTCGCGTTTCCGGCAAGAACCGCGATGATCTGCAAGCGGTGATCCAACTGCTGAAAGAGTCGGATGTTCCGGTCGATCTGCAGTTTACTAACTACCGTTAACACTCGGATTGGAAGACTCTGCCCGCTGCGGAGTCTTCTTCCTTTACTTTTGACACCATTTCCTCATTCGTTTATACTGAGGGCAGAATGCCAAGCTTTTGCTTAGGCTTTGGAGGATAGGCTAGTGACAGAGAAAACCATACAAAAAGTACATTTCGTGACGCTCGGTTGTGAAAAAAATCTCGTAGATTCGGAAGTTATGATGGGGATTGTCAAAGGCAAGGAGTATAAGATTGTCGACACGCCGGATGAGGCGGATGTTGTTGTCGTCAACACTTGCGGCTTTATCGACAATGCCAAGGCCGAATCGGTTGAGACGATTCTGACCATGGCGCAATTGAAAGAAACACACCATGTAAAATCAGTTCTGGTCGCCGGCTGCATGGCCCAGCGCTACCAGGATGAATTGATGACCGAAATTCCGGAGATCGACGGGATCGTCGGCACCCAGGATCTGATTCGCATCGACGAACTGATCGAAGAGGCGCAGACCGGCAACCGTCCGCGCTACTTCTCGGCGGAGAACCCGATCTACCTCTATGACGAATCCACCCCGCGCGTGCACACGACGGGCGGATCTTCCGCGTATATCAAGATTGCGGAAGGCTGCAACCACTCTTGTACGTTCTGCATCATCCCGAAGATGCGCGGCAAATTCCGTTCCCGCCCGATCGAGTCGATCGTCAGCGAAGCGGAGATGCTCGTGTCGCAAGGCGTGAAAGAGATCGTGCTGATCGCGCAGGACTCCACCGACTACGGCATCGACATCTACAAGAAGCGCCGCCTGAACGACCTGCTCGAAGCGCTGAACGGCGTGGAAGGTCTGGAATGGATCCGCCTGCACTACGCGTATCCGGGCTTCTTCACCGATGAAGTGATCGACGCGATGGCGCGTCTCGACAAAGTGGCGAAATACATCGACATGCCGCTGCAGCACTCGGAGAACCACATTCTCAAGGCGATGCAGCGTCCGGGTCATCAGGCCGGCGTGAAAAAGCTGGTGCAAAAGATCCGCGACCGCGTGCCGAACGTGGCGCTGCGCACGTCGTTTATCGTCGGTTTCCCGGGTGAGACGGACGAGGACTTTGAGAACTTGTGCAATTTCGTCCGCGAAGTCGCATTCGATCATATCGGCGTCTTCACCTACTCGCCGGAAGAAGGCACTCCCTCTGCAGAATTTGGCGCTCAGGTGCCGGATGATGTCAAAGAGCGCCGCTCGAACATCCTGATGGAAGTGGCGCGCGAAGTCGCTGCTGAGCGTCAGGCTCGCCATGTCGGCCATGTGCTTGACGTGTTGGTTGAGAAGTATGATGAAGAAGACGAAACGATTCGTGTGGGACGCACGCAGTTCGATGCCAAAGACATCGACGGCATGGTCTTTGTCGCCAACACCGATGCAAAAGTCGGCGATATTATCAAAGTCCGCATCACCCATGCGTACGATTTCGACCTCTCGGGGGAGGCGGTCTAATTGAAATTCAATCTGGCTAACCGCATAACATTAGTCAGGATTTCATTGGTACCGATCGTCATGTTTTTCCTCTTGGTGCGTCTTGATCTGGGGAAATTTACGTTGTTCGGTCATCAAGCCTCTTGGTCTGACATTATCGCCGCGTTGATTTTTATCATCGCGGCGGTAACGGACGGCCTGGATGGCTACATAGCGCGCAGTCGGAAGATGATTACAGATTTCGGCAAGTTTCTCGATCCGCTCGCCGATAAGCTGCTCGTCTCCGCTGTGCTGATCTCGCTGGTCGAACTGGATCGGCTCGGCGCGTGGGTGGCGATCGTCATCATCTCCCGCGAATTTGCGGTGACCGGTCTGCGCCTCGTCGCAGCAGCCAACGGCACCGTGATCGCCGCATCCAAACTGGCGAAATGGAAGACGACCTTGCAGATCATCGCCATCGTGGCCTTGATTCTCAACAACTTCCCGTTCTCCACGCTCGACATTCGCTTTGACCTCTGGATGGTCTGGGCGATGGTTGTGATCACCGTCTGGTCGGGCGTTGATTATTTCGTGAAAAACAAACAAGCGATACAAGAATGACGTTGTGCATGGTAGCCGAGTGGAATTTTCCCTTGGCTACTTTGTTTCTTTCTTAATCATCGAATCGGAAGGGCTGAGACGTGATGAGAGCAGAGATTCTTGCGGTCGGCACCGAGCTTTTGATGGGTCAGATCGCCAACACCAACGCACAGTACCTGTCACAGCGCCTGGCGGAAATCGGCGTTGGCGTTTACCACCACACGGTGGTCGGGGACAATTTTGAACGCGCTGTGCAAGCGTTGCAAACGGCTAAGGACCGCGGGGCAAATGTGGTGATTTTAACAGGCGGTCTCGGGCCCACGGAAGACGATCTGACGCGGGAAGTCGTCGCTTCATTTGTCGGCAGAAGTCTGAATTTGTCAAACGAAATAGTAGAATATATTCGCAGCTTTTATACATATCGTGGACTTGAGATGCCCCAAAACAACAAGCAGCAGGCGATGGTGATCGAAGGGGCGGAAGTGCTGCACAATCCGCGGGGCACAGCGCCGGGCATGTACCTGGAGCAGGACGGCGTGCACTATTTCCTGCTGCCGGGTCCGCCGACCGAAATGCGCCCGATGTACGAAGAGCAGGTGCAGGCGATTTTGAAGCGCGTGCAGGGGGCGGCAGCGCTCGTTTTTGCCTCCCGCTTTCTGCGCATCTTTGGGCTTGGCGAATCGGCGATGGAAGAACAGATTCGCGACATCATTCAGAATCAGTCCAATCCAACTGTGGCGCCGTACGCCTCAGAAGGGGAAGTGAAGATTCGCCTGACCGCCAGCGCCCCGACGGAAGCGGAGGCGCATGCGCTGATCTTGCCCCTGGAAACGGCGATCCGTGAGCGCATCGGCCGCTTTATCTACGGGATCGATGACGAATCCTTGGAAGTGAAAGCAGGGCAGCTGCTGCAGGCGGCCGGGCAGACGTTTGCCACGGCGGAAAGCTGCACCGGCGGTCTGATCGGCAAGATGATCACCGACCTGCCGGGCAGCTCGGCCTATTTTAACGGCGGTGTGGTCTCGTACCACAACGAGGTGAAGCAGCGTGTGCTCGGCGTGGAGGAAGCGGTGCTGAAGGCGCATGGCGCCGTCTCGGCAGAGTGTGCCGTGCAGATGGCAGACGGCGCGAAGCGGGTGCTCGGCACCGACTGGGCCGTCTCGGTGACAGGCATCGCCGGACCTGGCGGCGGTTCGGAGGAAAAGCCGGTCGGGCTGGTCTACATCGCTGTCTCCGGGCCGGGCGGAACAACCGTCAACCAACACCAATGGAAACACGGGGATCGCACACAGATCCGTTTGCGGGCAGCAAAAACGGCTCTCTACAGCTTGATCCAACGTCTCCAGAACGAAAGGTGATCATAGGCATATGACGACATTTTTAGAACTGAACCTTGGCAAGAAGATTCAACAGGCGATCAGTGACATGGGTTTCGAAGAGCCGTCGCCGATCCAAGCGCAGTGCATCCCGGTCGTGCTGACCGGCAGTGACGTGATCGGGCAGGCGCAGACCGGCACAGGCAAGACGGCGGCGTTTGGCATTCCGCTGCTGGAAATGGCAGGTCCCGCCAAGCATGTGCAGGCGCTGATCCTGACCCCGACCCGGGAACTGGCGATCCAGGTCGCAGGCGAACTGCGCAAGATCGCCAAATACAAGCGCACCCGCACCATGCCGATCTACGGCGGTCAGTCGATCGGTTCGCAGATCCGCGCGCTGCAGCAAGGCGTGCAGGTCGTCATCGGCACGCCGGGGCGGATTCTCGACCATCTGCGCCGCGGCACGCTCAAGCTCGACAAGCTGAAGACGCTGGTGCTCGACGAAGCGGATGAAATGCTCGACATGGGCTTTATCGAGGACATCGAGTCGATTCTGAAAGAGACGCCGGCCGAGCGCCAGACCCTGCTGTTCTCGGCGACGATGCCGCCTGAGGTGAAGAGCCTCTCCAAGCGCTACATGATCGACCCGCAGAACGTGACGATCAACCGCGGCGACGTGACCGTGCCCTTGATCGAGCAGGTCTATTACAAAGTGCTGGAGCGCACGAAGCTGGAGAGCCTCTCGCGGATCATCGATTCCGAAGAGGTGGAGCTCGGTATCATCTTCTGCCGCACCAAGCGCGGCGTCGATGAGTTGACCGACTCCTTGATGAGCCGGGGCTACCTCGCCGACGGGCTGCACGGCGACCTGTCACAGGCCCAGCGCGACCGCGTGATGCGCAAGTTCCGCCACACGGAGATTCAACTGCTCGTGGCGACAGACGTCGCAGCGCGGGGGATCGACGTGGAGAACGTGACGCACGTCATCAACTTCGACATCCCGCAGGACCCGGAATCGTACGTGCATCGCATCGGCCGCACGGGGCGCGCCGGCAAGCGCGGCTTGGCGCTGACTTTGGTCACGCCGCCGGAGTTCAAGCTGCTCAAGCAGATCGAGAAGGAGACCAAGGCGAAGCTGGTCGCCAAAGAGGTGCCGTCGCTCGCCGATGTGGCGGAGCGGCAGACGGAGATCTGGCGCGACCGCCTGGTGCGCACGATGCAGGACGGCAAGCTGGCCACCTATCGCGCGATCCTCTCCGGGCTCGTCGATGAGTTTGATCCGCTCGACCTGGCTGCAGCCGCTCTGAAGCTGGCCAGCGGCGAGGACTTCGAAGCGCCGGAAGCCGACTACAACTTCGGCGAGACGGGCGGAGCGCCGGGCATGGTGCGCTTCTTCCTGAACATCGGCCGCAGCGCCAAGATCGGCCCGAGCGACCTCGTCAAGCACATCTCCGAAGAAGCCGGCATCCCCGGCGGGGCGATCGGCAAGATCGACATCTTCGAGAAATTCACCTTTGTGGAAGTGCAGGAAGAGTCGGCGCCGTTCGTGTTTGAGGCGCTGCGCAAGTCCCGCATCAACGGTTCCCGCATCAATTTGGAACCGGCGCGTCCGCGCGAACGCCAGCGCAAATAGACCGCAAACAGTCCCTGTGTCTGCAGGGGCTGTTTTTTGAAAAAAGAGGAGAACAAACGTTTGCTTTTTCTATTCATATGAAGTACAATAAAAGCAGGGATTGAAGAAACAGACGCGAATCTATTGGAGATTCGTGAGAGGAATAGAATAAGGGGAGTGTAACCATTGTCTAACGATCGTAAAGCGGCTTTGGATATGGCGTTGCGCCAGATTGAGAAACAGTTCGGGAAAGGTTCTGTCATGCGTCTTGGGGAGGCAGCTTCCAGCTACAACGTGGAAACTGTATCGACCGGTTCGCTGGCTGTAGATATTGCACTTGGCGTCGGCGGGTTCCCGCGCGGCCGGATCATCGAAGTATACGGACCGGAATCCTCCGGTAAAACGACCGTCACCCTGCACGCGATCGCTGAGGTGCAGCGCACCGGCGGCCAGGCGGCGTTCATCGACGCCGAGCACGCGCTCGACCCGGTCTATGCACAGAAGCTCGGCGTCAACATCGACGAGCTCCTGATCGCGCAGCCGGACACCGGTGAACAGGCGCTGGAGATCGCCGAAGCGCTCGTGCGCTCCGGTGCGGTCGACATCGTCGTTGTCGACTCCGTAGCGGCGCTTGTGCCGAAAGCAGAGATCGAAGGCGACATGGGCGATACCCACGTCGGTCTGCAGGCGCGTTTGATGTCGCAGGCGCTCCGCAAACTGGCAGGTGCGATCAACAAGTCGAAAACGATCGCGATCTTCATCAACCAGATTCGTGAAAAAGTCGGCGTCATGTTCGGAAATCCGGAGACCACATCCGGCGGCCGTGCGCTGAAGTTCTACTCCACCGTGCGTCTGGAAGTGCGCCGTGCCGAAGTGCTCAAGCAAGGCAACGACATGGTCGGCAGCCGCACCAAGATCAAGGTCGTCAAGAACAAAGTCGCGCCGCCGTTCAAACAGGCGGAAGTTGACCTGATGTTTGGCGAAGGCATCTCCCGCGAAGGCACGCTCGTCGACATGGGCACCGACCTCGACATCATCAACAAGTCTGGCGCTTGGTACTCCTACGAAGGCGAACGTCTCGGCCAAGGCCGTGAGAACGCGAAGCAGTTCCTGAAAGACCATCCGGAACTGGCGGCGAAGATCGACGGGCTGATCCGCGAACATTACCAAGTCGGCAAAGCTGCCGCGCCGGACTTCAAAGCATCTGCTGAAGAAATGGCCGATCAGGAAGCGGACGAATTGCTCGGTCTCGACCTGTAGGGCGTAACTCATGCAGGAAAAGAAAAAGCAGCAAGAGCAACCGGAATTTCGGGGCGGTCACGTGACCGCCCTTTCTGTGCAGAAAGCAAGTCCTGACCGGCTGAACGTGTTTGTCAACGAGGAGTTCCTGATGGGGGTCTACCGCGAAGTGGCGCTCAAGCACCGCTTGAAAAAAGGGCTGGAAGTCACGGTGGAGATGCTCCAGGCGGTGTGGCGGGATGAGGTCGTGTACAAGGCGAAAGACGCGGCGGTGCACTACCTGTCCTTCCGGCAACGCTCGAAGAAAGAGATGGTCGACTATCTGTCCGGCAAAGACCTCTTTGACGAAGAAGTGGTGCGGATGACCGTGGAGTGGCTGGTCGAACGCGGCTATATCAACGACAATGAATTTGCCCGCCTCTGGGTGGAGAACCGGATGCGCAACCGCCCGCGCGGCAAAGCGATGCTGCAATGGGAACTGAAGCAAAAGGGGATCGAGTCGGATTACATCGCCGAGGCGCTGGATGAGGTCGTAGACGAAGAATTGGAACTCGAAGGAGCCATGCGCCTGCTGCAGAAAAAAGTTGGCCGCAAATCGCTCCAATTTACATTTGAAGAACAGCGAAAACTGGCGCAATATCTGGCAAGACGTGGGTTTTCCACCTCGGTGATCAAGGATGCGCTGCGCCGTTTCATATCTCTCGCCAATCTTGACAATGATTGACACAGACGATAGAATTAATATTGCGTATAAACAGCTTGATCATTCTCTCGTGGAAGTAGCTTCGCATACCGGGTTTGCGTCAGACATGCTTAGATACATTTGAACTGAGCAAGGAGGCGCCACCATGGATTCCTTACTCCCGATCTTGTTATCGGTGATCTTCTTGGCAGTAGGTCTTGTTGGAGGCTATCTGGTTCGCCGCAACATCGCAGAGGGCAAATTGGCCGCTGCGGAACTGCGCGCAGAACAGATTCTTGATACTGCAGCAAAAGAAGCCGAAGCGAAGAAGAAGGAAGCAATTTTAGAGGCGAAAGAAGAAGTACACAAGCTACGTTCCGAAGCTGAAAAAGACACTCGCGAGCGACGCAATGAGATTCAGCGTCTCGAACGCCGCCTTTTGCAAAAAGAGGAGACGCTCGACCGCAAGACTGAGTCCATTGAGAAGCGCGGGGAAGTCTTATCGAATAAAGAACGTATGATTGAGGAGACGAAGGAGCGCGCCGACGCGATGCTCCGCGAGCAGGTCGCTGAGCTGGAGCGGATTTCCGGTCTGACCCGCGACGATGCCCGTCAACTGATCCTCACCAATGTGGAAAATGAATGCCGTCACGAAGCGGCAATCATGATGAAAGAGATCGAGCAGCAAGCGAAAGAAGAAGCTGAAAAGAAGGCGAAGGAAATCATCGCAACCTCCATTCAGCGTTGCGCTGCCGACCATGTCGCCGAAACGACCGTCTCCGTCGTCGCATTGCCGAATGACGAGATGAAAGGTCGCATCATCGGTCGTGAAGGCCGTAACATTCGTGCGCTGGAGACGCTCACCGGCATCGATCTGATCATCGATGACACTCCGGAAGCGGTTATCCTCTCCGGTTTCGACCCGGTACGCCGGGAGATCGCACGCGTTGCTTTAGAGAAGTTGGTTGCTGACGGGCGGATCCACCCGGCCCGCATCGAGGAAATGGTGGAAAAGGCTCGCCGCGAAATCGACGAGCGCATCCGCGAAGAGGGCGAACAAGCCACCTTCGAAACTGGGGTGCATGGTATTCACCCCGACCTGATCAAAGTTCTTGGACGTCTGAAGTATCGTACAAGCTACGGTCAAAACGTTCTCAAACACTCGATCGAAGTGGCCCATCTCGCCGGTCTCATGGCAGCCGAGCTGGGGCTTGATGTTCAACTTGCGAAACGTGCTGGCTTGATCCACGACATTGGCAAAGCGATCACCCATGAGGTGGAAGGCTCGCATGTCGAGATCGGTGTGGAACTTGCGAAGAAGTACAAGGAACACCCGATTGTGATCAACGCAATTGGAGCGCATCACGGTGATATTGAATTCACATCGCCGATCTCCATGCTGGTGGCAGCGGCTGACGCATTGTCGGCTGCACGTCCGGGTGCGCGCCGTGAAACGCTTGATATTTACATCAAGCGTCTTGAAAAATTGGAAGAAATCGCCGAGTCCTTTGACGGCGTAGAAAAGTCATATGCCATTCAGGCTGGACGTGAAGTACGTATCATTGTCAAACCTGAGCAAATTGACGACGCAGAATCGGTACGCGTTGCACGTGAGATTTCCAAACGAATCGAGAATGAACTCGATTACCCTGGACAAATCAAAGTTACGGTCATCCGGGAGACCCGAGCCGTCGAATACGCAAAATAAAGTAGCCCTTATGGCTACTTTATTTTTTTCTGCGCAATTTTTACCTGAAGGAATTTGCAGCAGGGTAAGCGAATAGGTGTGAGGTGGAATTTTTGAATTGAAGGGTTGGATTGCGATTGGCAAAACTTCGATTGAAGGAAACACCGGGCACGAATCTGCTCGTTTCGATGCTGATTCGTTATCCCGAACTCTCCTCACTCAGTCTAAACGCGCGAGCAGGAATGCTCACCTTGACGATATTATTGAAAGGCGAAGTGGCGGACGACACGTGCCGTGAATTCGCTTTGTATTGCACCGACTATTTTCTTGCCTGCCGCGAGCTGGAACCAAGCTTTGCACCGCTCGGCAAGATCGGCCATTCGCTGATGGACGGCGTGACGATTTTGACGTATGAGCAGCAGGTGGACGCGTTGCACGTCACGGAGCTTTCGTTGTTTGTGCAGTTGGTGCGCGAGTTTTATGCCGGACTGGTCGGAAGCGACCTGCTTCCGCTGCAGGAAGCGGAACTCCATGCGCAAGAAGAGATCATTGCGGGTATCTTAGGGGAAAAGGAAACGTTGCGCCAAGAGGACTCGATTGTCGCCTACCGTGATGGCGGGAAAGTTTTCGTATACAATAAGTAACAAAGAGTAACACAGAGCAACAGAACCAGAGATTGGCCGTTTCACAAGTAGATCGGAGGAAATGCTGTGCGCATTTTGTTTTTAGGAGATATTGTTGGACACCCGGGCAAGCAGATGGTCGAGCAGTGGATGCCGAAGCTGATGAAACGCTTCCAGCCGGACATCACCATCGCCAATGCCGAAAATATCGCACCGAACGGTCGCGGGATCACCGAGCGGCTTGCCGAGGCGCTTTTTGATGTGGAGGTTGACATCTTAACGCTCGGCAACCACACATTCGACCAAAAGGAATCGCTGCACCTGATCGGCACCGACCGCCGCATCGTCCGCCCGGCCAACTACCCGGACGGAGCGCCGGGCCAAGGCTACACGCTGTGCAAGGCGGCAGGCGGCCAGGTCGCGATCATCTCCCTGCTCGGACGCTCCTTTATGGGCGACTATGACGACCCGTTCCGCAAGGCGGATCAGATCCTGGCGGAGATCGGCGACAAGACGAAACACATCTTCCTCGACATCCACGCCGAAGCGACGGCGGAGAAGGCGGCGCTGGCGACTTATCTGTCCGGCCGCGTATCGGCGGTGGTCGGCACGCATACGCACGTGCAGACGGCCGATGAGCGGATTCTGGCCGGGGGAACTGCGTTCCTGACCGATGTCGGGATGTGCGGACCGTACGAATCGATCATCGGGTTCCACAAAGACGGCGTCATCCAAAAGTTTTTGATGCAAATGCCGTCCCGTTTTGAAGTTCCACAAGGAGAAGCGCAACTCCACGGCGTATTTATAGAAACAAACGACCATGGCCGCGCGGTGGCGATCGAGCGCATTTCGATCACACCGGATCGTCCGTGGGAATCAAATTTCGGTTTAAAATAAAATTTAATACCAACTTCTCCCTCCTTTAAGGATCACTGGTGGAATTTTGAGAAAATTTCACGCATTTCAGAAGGAATTAATTTGGTCTGCGCGAATATAGATACTAGTGTCCTAACCTAACGATCCAATCTAAAGGAGGTACTTGAAGTGGATGTATTAAAAGTTTCAGCAAAATCCAACCCTAATTCTGTAGCTGGAGCATTGGCAGGTGTCCTTCGCGAACGGGGCAATGCTGAGATCCAAGCGATCGGGGCGGGCGCACTCAATCAGGCAGTGAAGGCGGTAGCGATTGCACGGGGCTTTGTCGCACCCAGCGGCGTTGACCTGATTTGCATCCCGGCTTTTACCGATATCATTATTGATGGCGAAGAACGCACCGCGATCAAACTGATTGTTGAACCCAGGTAAGAGAGAACTTATTGCTCTTATACATTTTACGACCTCCTGTTTATCGCCCGATAAGCAGGTTTTTTCATATTTTTAGGCGAAACAGTAAGCACTACATACGACGGAGGAGATTCGCTGATGAATAAAAATACGCTGATCATCGACGGACATGCTGACATTCTCTACCGCATGGAAACGGAAGGGCTGCGTTTTCAAGATGAAAAAGGCCTGCTCCATTTAAGCAAAGACCGCATCGCCAAGGCGGGCATCGACTTGCAGTTTTTTGTGCTGTTTGTGGAGCCGAAGCACAATCCGGCCGAGCAGCTGAAGATTCATTTGAGCATGATTGAACAATTTTATGATGAAGTGGTCGCCGGCGCGAACTTCCGCCCGATTTTGAAAAAAGGCGACTTGGAGCGCAACATGGCCGATGGCGTGACGTCCGGCCTGCTGTCGATCGAAGGCGGTGACTGCATCCAGTCTGACCTGCGCATCCTGCGGGCGATGTACCGCCTCGGCGTGCGCGCGATGGGCCTGACCTGGAACCAGAGCAACTGCATCGCCGACGGCTGCGGCGAACGGGTCGACCGCGGCTTGACCGCGTTTGGGCGCGATGTGGTGCGTGAGATGAACCAGTTGGGCATGATCGTCGACGTCGCCCATCTCGGTGAAAAAGGGTTCTGGGACGTGATGGACATCGCTCAGGCGCCGGTGATCGCATCGCATGCCAACGCGCGGGCGATTCATGACCATCGCCGCAATCTGCACGATGATCAGCTGAAAGCTTTGTTTGCGACCGGCGGGCTGGTCGGCGTGACGTTTGTGCCGATGTTTGTAGGCGATGGTACGGTGTCGATCGATGACTTGATGCGCCATGTCGATCACATCTTGGAACTGGGCGGTGAAGATCACCTTGGCATCGGTTCGGACTTTGACGGCATCGAGCGGACGTTGACCGACCTGCGTCACGGGGAAGACCTGCCGAACCTGCAGGAGCGCCTGCTGCAAGCATATGGCGAACCGATTATGAAAAAGATAATGGGTGGAAACTTTAAGCGCGTGATCGACAGCGTGTTGAAGGGGTAGAGGCAGATGGAACTGGCAGACCTGCATGCACATACAACCGCCAGCGACGGCACCTACACGCCGCGTCAACTGGTCGAACTGGCCAAGCAAAACGGACTGCGCGCTGTTGCCGTCACCGACCATGACACGACCGACGGTCTGGCGGAAGCGCGGGCAGCCGGCAAGGAGCTTGGCGTGGACGTGGTGCCGGGCATTGAGCTGAGCACGACGTTTGAAGGCCGGGAAGTGCACGTGTTGGGCTATTTTTATGATCCTGATCATGAAGAGCTGCGCGACTTGACCGCAAGGATGCGCGCAGACCGCTTGAACCGCCTCGACAAGATGATCGGACGGCTGCAGGACGCAGGCGTGGCGATCACCCAAGACGAGGTGCTGGAAGAAGCGCAAGGCGCGGTTGGTCGTCCGCATATCGCCCGCGTGCTGATGCGCAAAGGCTATGTCAGCAACATCCCGGAGGCGTTCGACAAGTACCTCGGCTCCGGCAAGATCGGCTATGTCGAGCGCCTGAAAGTAACGCCGGGCGACGCGGTGCAGTTGATTTTGCGCGCCGGCGGCGTACCGGTCGTCGCTCATCCGGGGCTGATCGGCAAAGACTATCTGTTTGACACGCTGGTGCCGCTGGGGCTGGTCGGACTGGAAGTGTTTCATCCCGATCACCCGTTGGAGAAGCGGGCGCACTATGAGCAGCTCGCCAAACAGCACGGGCTGCTGGCGACGGGCGGATCTGATTTTCACGGCGGCGGCGCGGAACATCGCGGGGCGCTGGGCTCGGTTCATGTGCCGTACTCTGTCGTCGAAACGCTGCGGGCCAAAGCGGTTTATCAAGGCTGGACATAACTCTCAAGGCCGCCTGTTTTTACAGGCGGCCTTTTTGTGTGGCGGAGCAGCCGGGCGGGAACGATAAGTTTGAAATTGTCGCTCGAACAGGACTTCGCTATAATGAGGGGGGATCTGGATGAATATTCCGGTAGGTGTTTCAGCAAGGCATGTTCATTTGAGCCAGCAGGATCTGGAGACTTTGTTTGGACCTGGCGCGGGGCTGCATCCGAAAAAGGAGCTGTCGCAGCCGGGGCAATTCGCGTCCGAAGAAACGGTCGATCTGCAAGGCCCGCGCGGCACGATTGAAAAGGTGCGCATCTTAGGTCCGGTGCGCCCAAAGACGCAAGTGGAAATTTCCAAAACGGATGCGGTAAAGCTTGGCGTTGACGCGCCCGTCCGCGAGTCCGGTGATATACAAGGCAGCGCAGGGCTGCTTTTGATCGGCCCGCAAGGCCACATTGAACTGCAGACCGGCGTGATCGTCGCCGCCCGCCATGTGCATTTTTCGGAAGAGGATGCGCGGACATTTGGCGTGCATAACGGGGATGAGCTCGATCTGCAAGTGCAAGGGGAGCGCGGGCTGATTTTTAACCATGTGGTGGCTCGGGTGAACAAAGCGTATAAGCTCGATTTCCATATCGACACCGATGAAGCGAACGCGGCCGGTCTGCACACAGGCGATGAAGTGGAAATCGTCGAAGTGCATGATCTGCACGCGGATGAAGATTTCCGAGGAAATGAAGAAAAACGGGACATTTCGACTCCTGTCGCCGCTGAGCGTCAGGCAGTCGTGAAGTGATGGAGAGGAACAGGCAATGGCATTTAAAGAGATAGGAATCGAGCGGCTGTATGATGTGCCGGGGCGCGTGCTGGTCGATGTGCGCTCCCCAGGCGAATTTTTGGAAGGAACGATCCCAGGCAGTGTAAACGTGCCGCTGTTTACCGATGAAGAGCGGGCGCATATCGGCACGGTGTACAAACAGGAGAGCCCGGCGGCGGCGAGACGGCTGGCCATGCTGACCGTCTCCCCGAAAATCCCGCAGGTGGTCGAGCGGATGGAAGAGCTGATGCTGCAAGGCGAGTTGGTGATTTACTGCTGGCGCGGCGGGATGCGCAGCTTTGCGGCCTGCACGTTTATGGATCTGCTCAAATATCCGATTGTGCGCTTGAAAGGCGGATACCGCGCCTACCGCCAGCTGGTGATGACGGAGCTGGGCGGATATGTTGGGCTGGAGAGTCCGGTTATCGTGCTGCATGGCCTGACCGGGGTCGGGAAAACCAGAGCTTTGCTGATGCTGAAAGAACGCGGGCATCAGGTGCTCGACCTCGAAGGCATGGCCAACCACCGCGGTTCGGTGTTTGGCTCGATCGGGCTGGGTCAAGCGCATAATCAAAAGACGTTCGACTCGCACCTGTGGGAGTCGCTGCGTGAGCTCGACCCGACACGTCCGGTGTTTATGGAAGCGGAGAGCAGACGCATCGGCCGCTCGGTGATGCCGGAGTGGCTGGAGCGGGACAAGCAGTCGGGCTGCCATGTGCTGCTCGAAGCGTCGATGGAGCATCGGGTAGAGCGGCTGCTGGAAGATTATCTGCCGCATGAAGACCATCAGATCCGGGCACAGTTGGGCGATGCGCTGACGGCGATCCAGCGGCGCATCTCCCGCGAAGAATTCGATTGGCTGCAAGAACAGCTGGGCAACCATGCGTATGACCGCTTTTGCGGACGGCTGTTGGAGCTGTATTACGACCCGAAATACAAGCACAAGCTCGCCTCTTATCAGGCGGAGATGCTGCGCATCGACGGGGACGATCTCGAAGATGCGGTCTACAAGTTGGAAGTGCTGGCCAGCGAGCTTGGAGAACGTGAAGGAGTGTTTGCAAAATGAGCATGAAATTGCGCGTATTGGGCGAAACGGGCCCGTATCCGGCTCCGGGCGGTGCGACGACCGGATTTTTGTTATCGACAGAGCAGGGCAATGTGCTGATCGATGCCGGCAGCGGCGTGATGGCGGAGTTGACCAAACATGTGGCGATCAAAGACCTGCATGCGATCATCATCACCCATCACCACGCCGATCACACCAGTGACTTGAATGTCTTGCAGTACGGCGTGATGATCCACCGCCTGCAAGGGTTGCGTCAAGACCTCATCACCGTCTACGCCAACGGTGCGCCGGCGGAGGAGTTTGCCAAAGTCGGTTTGGACGGCCATGTGCAGGCGGTGCCTTTGTCGAAGGACAGCAAGATCGAGCTGTGCGGCATGACCTTTACGTTTGCCGATACGGTGCATGCCATCCCTTGTCTGGCTGTGTCGGCCGAGTATCAGGGCAAGCGCTTTGTCTTCTCCGGCGACTCCGGCCCTTCGGAGAGCCTGGAAGGGTTGGCGGCTGGCGCGGACTTTTTCCTCTGTGAAGCGTCTTGGTTGGAGCAGGACAGAGGCCCGGCGCACATCGGGCACCTGACTTCGAAGGAAGTCGGCGAGATCGGCAAGCGAGTTGGAGTCAAGCAGCTGTGCCTGACGCATTTCTACCCGGAGTATGACCGCTCGCTGTTGAAAGCGGAGGCGGAAGCGGAATTTGGCCGCGAAGTGCTGATCGCGACGCAAGGCGCAGTGTTTGAGATTTAGAACTTGAGACAGCAAAAGACCCGCGTTCCGGATGAGGAACGCGGGTCTTTCGTTCAAGCCGCAAGCCGCAGAAAAAGCTTAGTGATCAGCGCCGAGCTTCGACTGCATCGACCGCTTGATCGATTTGTGTGTCAACTGGTGCTGGCCGTACTGGGCTCTTTGCGACTTGCGTTCCCGCGAGCGCGGATGCCCTTGCGGTTTGTACAGCTCGGTGGCGAACTCTTCACGGGCAAAGTCGACTTTGTTGTGAAAGATATTCTTATGGTTTGGCATCGAAACCCCACCTTTCGTCTGTACTCGATTTGTAGTATGCCTTCATAAAAATTTTTTAGTAACGGTGAAACTTTCCACTGCTGCCAACCGTCTTATAGAGTATAGATGTCGCTTTTTGTCGGAATAGGAGGAGCGCGCCATGTATTATTGTTTGACGTGTCAAGACAGCCATCATCCTGAATCGAAGGCAGGCAAGCTGTTTCGCACCGGTTTCCGCACATTTCCGAGCGGGGAGAAATTGCCGCTGGGCGTGTGTCTGAAACGGGTGGAGCAGGAGCAGGCTTCGAATAAAAAAGTATCATAAGGTAAAAGATTCCACTTGAGAAGAAGTTTCTTCTCAGATGGGATCTTTTTTGATTTGAGCATCTTTGATAAGATGAGAGAGGTATTTCTATGAATCAGAGAATTGATTTGAGATGTTCTTTGAAACGGAGATTAGGATTTGTCACTTTGATTTGTTGTTTGCTCACGACCCCGCTCGCCGGCTGCAGCCGGAACGACGGAGGCTCGGCCGCGGCGGCGGAAGCGCTGCAGGTGGTCGTCAAGACCCTGCCTGCGGTGCCGCATGCCGGGCAGAAGGCCGAGTTTGTGGTCAGCGTCCTCGAACAGGGCCGTCCGGTGCAAGAGGCCGGGATCTCCTTGTATCTGGAGATGCAGGACATGGATCACGGCGAGCATGTGGTCACACTGCACGAAGCGAAGCCGGGCGAGTATCGCGGCAAAGGCTCGTTTCCGATGGCAGGAGAGTGGGTCGCGCATGTCCGGGTGGAACGTGAGCGCGGCACCGAGTCGGCCAATGCCAAGCTGGTCGTGAGCGACTAGACGTCTGGGAGATACGGGGAGGAGAATCACGTGGCGGTACGTTTTGCGTATAAAGGGGTCGAATACCCGACGGCGCTGAAGCTGTCTAAGGAATTGCCGATGCTGGCGTCGGTGCTGGTGCAGTGGTCGGAGGATGCGGACTGGTTTGCCGCGAATGTGGCGAGCTTGTGCTATGACACCGACTTGTACAAGCCGGGTTCGAAAGTGGCGACGCGCGTCGTCGAACATTGCCGCGATTCCGGGCACAATACGGTGCTGGAGCACAACGTGTTTTCGTTTGTGAAAAAGGTGCCGATCTTTGTGGCGCGGCAGGATCTGCGCGCCCGTCACGCCTCGTTTGACGAGCGGAGCCTGCGCTACTGCCGGGCGGATGACGGAAGCCTGGTGTATTACACGCCCAAGGAGCTGGCCCAGCCGGGGCGTGAAGAAGAGCTGAAGCAGTGGCACTATGTGCATGAAAAAGCGATCGAGCTGTACAGCAAGCTGACCGACGAGCAGATCCTCGAAGGGGAAAAAGCCCGCTCGGTGCTGCCGGTCGGCATTGCGACGACCTACACCGACACCCGCAACGCATGGGCATGGCGTCACCATTCGATGAAGCGTTTGTGCCTGCGCGCGCAGGAGGAGATCCGTCTGGTGCGCCGTCAGGAGGTCAATCAGCTGATCAAAGTGGCGCCGCTGTTGTTCGGCGACCTGAACATGCCCTGCTACATGCAAAATCAAGGCTGCCCGGAGACGAAGACGTGCGGCGTGATTCCGCTTAATGAAGTGAGCGGCCTGGCGACCGCTTACGAGCGGATGTTGGCTCGCAAAGAAGAACAAGAAAAACATCCCGTTGGTTAACGGGATGTTTTTTTCTTATTGCCAAACAGCCAGAGCGCCAGCATGATCACCAGCGGGTACAACACCGCCCAGCCGACGAAGGGGAAGATCAGCGCGGTGAGCACAAAGCTCAGCCAGGATAGACCGACGCCCCATCTGTTGCCTTTCAAAAGCCGGATGCCGGCCGCACAGCCGCCGAGGTAGGTCAGGATGAAGGTGGCGTTCGGGAACTGGATCAGCGTGCTGAGCGATACGGTATCGGTGGTATACAAGGTGAGCACCACCACGAAACACAAGGCGAGAAAGGCGAGTCCGCCAAGCGGCGTGCCGTGTTTTTCGGACAGGATGGCCAGCGGTTTGGGTGCATCGCCTTTGCTCGCCAAGGCGTAGGCGAGGCGGGAGGTCGCACCGACATAGGCGATGATCGTCGCCGTGCAGATAAACACGCCGGTAAATCCGGCCACATAGACGCCGCTTTTGCCGAGAATGCCTTCGATGACGAGGGCGAGCGACGCTTCGGAAACGCCTGCTGAGCCATAGGTGTGCGTGCCGACGGCGGCGAGGGCGGTCAGGAAATAGAGGATGCCGACGATGACCGCTGCGATCATCACGCCTTTGACCGCGTCCCGCTCCGGGTCAACAAACTCTTCGGACAGGTGGGAGACCGCTTCCCAGCCGATGAAACACCAGAACAGGATCGCGGCGGCCTGCCCGACGCTGACCCAGCCGTGGGGCAGGAACGGCGTGAAATGGCGCGCTTCGATGTTTGGGGCAGCGCCGGCGATGGCGAGCATCAGCACGGCGATGATCGCCGCGACGACCGCGACTTGGACGCCGCCGGCGACTTTCATGCCCAGCAGGTTGGTGAGCAGTCCGGCGAGCAGCATCAAGATGGCGATGATGATCCGCGCCCCTTCGCCCCAGCCCATCGCGGCGGTGAGGTAGCCCGCTCCGGTCAAGGCGGCGATCGGAGCGCCGATCGGCACCGACATCAGGAAGAACCAGCCGACCATCGTGCCGGCCCGGTCGCCGAACGCCCGCGATACAAAATGTGAGACACCGCCCGCACTGGGAAATTTGGCGGCGAGCAGTCCCATCGACAAAGCCATCGGCAGCACGAGCAAAGTCATCAGCCCCCAGGCGAGCAGGGAGGCGGGACCGGCGATTTCGGCAGCGAGGCCGGGCACGAGCAGCACGCCGGAGCCAAGCACCGCGCCAATGTACAAGGCAACGGCTTGCGGCAGGCCGATCGTTGCTTTGAGTCGTTTTGTTTTCTCCATGTTCAAAACCCCATTCTTCGCTGTTCTCTCTGCCAAGAAGCGTACCAGAGAACAACTCAATCAGTAAAATAGATCATTTTGATAATAAGAATCGGTTTTGCCGATGGAAAGCAGAGAGCGGGTGGTGTACAATTTAGCAAAAAGGGGGGCGGAGCATGGAGATCAGGCAGTTGAACACGTTTAAAGTGGTGGCGGAAGTGCGCGGCTTTACGAAAGCGGCCGAGCAGCTCGGCTATGCGCAGTCGAGCGTGACGGCGCAGATTCAGGCGCTGGAAGAGGAGCTGGGCACGCCGCTGTTTGACCGGCTGGGCAAGAAGATCATGCTGACCGACGCCGGAGAGCGGCTCTTGCCGTTTGCGACGGAGATGCTGCGGATGCACAACGCGGCCAAAGAAGCGCTGCAAAGCGATGCGACGCCGTCCGGGACGCTGACGATTGGCGCGCCGGAGTCGCTGGCGGCGTACCGTCTGCCGGAGATCGTGCGGGAGTATCGGCGACTCTATCCACAGGTGAAGATCGTGCTTCGTCCGGGCGTGTGTTATGAATTGCGGCAGCAGGTGCGGTCGGGGCAGCTCGATTTTGCCTTTTTGCTGGAACCGCCGGGTGAAGCGACCGATCTGCATTTGGAAACTCTGGTCGTGGAACAGATGGCATTGATCGCGCCGCTCGACCATCCTTTTGCAGCAAAAGAGCGGGTGCAGCCGCAGGATCTGGTGCAGGAGTCGATCTTGCACACCGAGCCCGGCTGCAGCTATCGCGGGCTGTTCGAGCAGCATTTGCAGCGCCATGGAGTGGTGCCGGCGAATTCGCTGGAATTTTGGAACATCGAAGCGATCAAAAACTGCGTGATGGCCGGGCTTGGCATCTCCTTTCTGCCTTTCATCGCGGTGGAGTCGGAACTGCGTGAAGGCAAACTGGCGGCGCTGTCGTGGGACGATGCGGCGACCCGTGTCGCGACACAGCTGATCCATCACAAAAGCAAATGGCTGGCTCCGGCGCACAGCGAATTCCTGCGCCTCGTCCGCGAGCACGCGAAGAAATGGAAGGAGCGCACATCCGCTCCGTGATCGACGCGCACCCGCAAACAGAAGGAGGAACTCCTGCATGACGATCAAAGTCCAAGTCTCCTGCATCGCGATACGAGACAACCACATCGCCTTGATCAAAAAAATCAACAACCCTGAGCAGGCGACCTACCAAAAACTCATCCCGCCCGGCGGTCATGTCGAGCTGCGCGAAACGCTGGAAGAAGCCTGCATCCGCGAGATGCGGGAAGAGACCGGCCTCACCGTGCAAAATCTGGAGCTGCGCGGCGTCGTCACTTTCATCGGCCATGGCCCCGGCTACCACTCCGTGTGCTTTTATTTCGTTAGCCGTGACGTGACCGGAGAGCTCCTAACTAACGAGCCCGACATCCTCATCCCGTCTTGGGTGGACCTCGCCACGTACCAAACCAACCCGGACATCCCCGACTACCACCGCGCCTTCCTCCGGCACTTCCTTGAAACGGACGCCATGCTCAACGCCCGCGTGGAATGGCTGCTCCCCGACAACCGCCTCGTCTGGTCGATCCAATAAAAAATACCCCGCTCTTATCGCGGGGTATTTGCCACTTCACACGCTTTCAATTTCCGAAGCAACTCGCGTTCGTCCAGCCCTTCCCCGATCAGCACGGCAAAAGCGGGCACCTCGCCGTCTGCAGGCGCAGTCATCGGCGCATAAGGCGTAAAGTGGAAGAGATACATCCGCCCGTTCTCCGCATCGCGGTAGAAGCCTTTCCCCCGCGCCACGCTCTCCGGCAGTCCGTACAAAAATTCATAGAGCCGGTCCGCATCCACTCCTGCTGCAAACTCATAATGCAGCGTCTGCAAGCCGCCAAAACTCGTCTTCTCCGCCACGCGCACTTCTGGCTTTACCTTTGATACCGTCTGCCGCATCTTAATCCGCTTCGGCCTGGCCGCAGCAGTTGCACCCGACACCCCGGCCCGCACTGCCAAGAGCGCCTCTGCATCGACTTGCCCGTTCACGACCCGCAACAGCGGAGACACAGGGTTGTGCTGGCGCAGCGCCCCTTCCAGCGCAAACCGCCGGTCCGGCTGGATCAGGTCGGTCTTGGTGACGAGCAGCACATCGGCATGCATCACCTGCTGCACCATCGTCTGCTGAAGCGGCGTCTGCTCAAACAGGGGCGGCAGTTGCAGCGGAAAACGCGTCGCATCCACACAGGAATACACGCCGGCGATCCGCACTTCGTCTTTCAAAGGGGGATCGAGCAGCGAATCGACGATCTCCAATGGCAAGGCCACCCCTGACGCCTCCAGAAAAATCAGATCGGGGCGATGCTCCTCGACCAACTGCATCATCGCGCCGGTCAAACTGCCTTTTACCGTGCAGCAGACACAGCCTTCGATCAGATCGACCGTCGGCACGGCCGCCCCTTGCAGGAGCAGGGTATCCACGCTCTGTTTGCCAAATTCGTTCATCAGCACGGCCGGCTTGTTCCCCTGCGCTTTCACCGCCTGGAGCAGCGTTTTTAAAATTGTCGTCTTCCCGCTCCCGAGAAAACCTGTCAACAGATAGACCGGTATTTGCATATCCAAACGACCTCCACGCCAAAATTCAATGCCCTAACCCTAGCGAACCCGTCCTGTTGTTGTCAAGTGTCAAGATTTCAAAGCGGGCGAATACACCTAATAGGGAAGGTTTTGCTGAAATCGAGGATGGGCGATTCTACCTGCACACATCGCCTACCCGCTCCATACGATATAGGGACAGTTGACCCACATTTTGTTAGCAGATAGCAGGAATGCAGCAGCCACCGTGACAGATGCACCAACGGCAGATGTCCCGCATAGAAATGGTATCACGTCTTGCCATCCAATGGCCTGCATCAACCTGAACTGAAAGAGGAGGTAGCTAGATGGCACGCACAGACAAAGAATACCGCGCCCGGGAAATTATCACCAACGCGGTCTGCGGCACTGGCAGCAAGTACTCGCAGACCACCTACACGATTCGTCCGGCGAACCGCCCGACGACCATCGGGGGCTGCTGGGTGATGAACCACTCCTACGAAGCGGAACTGGTCGGCGACGTCGTGGAAGTACACGGCCGTTTTGACGTGAACGTCTGGTATTCGTACCAAGGCAACTCGGAGACGGCGGTTGCGAAAGACACCGTTACCTATACCGAAACGATTCCGCTGCGCGAACTCGACCCGCACTGCGCCCGCGACAACATCAAAGTCTCCGTGAAAGTGCTGCAACAGCCGAACTGCCTCGATGCAACGGTTGTAGACAGCGGCCACGAGATTTTGGTCCGCGTAGAAAAAGAGCTGGCAACCGAAATCGTCGGCGAAACGAAAGTGTGGGTGCTCACCATCGACCAACCGCACTACAAGGATGACGAAGACATCGAAGATGAAGTCTTCGAAGACGACGACGATTTTGAAGATTAAAGGCTGAGGGCTGCCCTCAGCCTTTTTTCTTTCAGGAAAGGAGCCATCGTATGAAAGGCATCTGCGAGATTCAAAACTGGCCCGGCAGCGATGAATTTGTTGTCACGCTGCCCGGAGAGTGGCAGCCGCATCTCGCCGCATCGAAACAGCATGACAAAGTGCTCCTGCGCGCAGGCAACCGCAAAGCGGCCGCACATGTGGTCTACACGGACGAAGAAGAGGTGCAGATGACGCAAGCGCTGCGCAAAGAGCTGTGTCTGCCGCTGGGCAGGATTGCGATGAAGACGGTGGACGGCGAGCTGTGCTTCGGCCCGTTTCTCGGCCTGTACGCGCTGCCTGCGAAAACACCGGGCAAGCCGTTTGGCGAACTGACCTCTGTGTTTCAGGATATGATGCCGCTCGCCCAGCAGGCCGGCGTCGCCTTGTACGTCTTTGTCCCTGGCGAGATCAACTGGAGCGACGGAGTGGCGCACTGCTACGTCTACAAAACCCGCGAGAAGCACTGGGTGCGGACAAAACGCCCGTTGCCCGACCTCGTCATGCCCAAGATCATGGGCCAGCCCCCGCAGTGGCGCGACCGGATGCGCCAGGACCTGTGGCAGATGCAAAGGAAAGTCCCCTACGGCCACTTCAGCAACGCCACCGGACACAAATGGGACGTCCACCGCACGCTGGAAGCCAGTGAGGCGACACGCCGCTATCTGCCGGAGACGCGCTTCGTCAAAACCCCGCAGGACATCGACGAACTGCTGGAGCGCCACCGCAACATCTATGTGAAGCCAAGCTACGGCACCCAGGGCAAAAGCATCTACCGCCTGACCATGCAGGAACAGGGGCGGGGCGTCCGCGTCCAATACACGCAAAACGGGCGCACGATGACCCGCCGGCTGCAGCGTCCGGGAAAAGGCTGGAGCGGATTTTTGCAAAAACGCTTTTGTGCCGGGCGGTCTTATCTGGCCCAGCAAGGGATCGACCTGCTCGCCGACCGGGGCGTGCGGCCCGTCGACTTCCGCTGGCTGATGCAAAAGGACGGGCAGAACAGTTGGCACGTCACCGCCCGCATCGCCCGTGTTGCCGGGTCGGGATCGATCACCACCAACCTGCACACCGGCGGCCGAGCGGTGCTCGCCGACGACTTGCTCCGCGAGAACGGCTTTGGAGACAGCGCGGTGCGCAGCCGTCTGCTCAGCCAACTGGACGAAGCGGCCGAGCACATCTGCCGCGTGTTGGAAGCGAAGGCAGGAAAGATCGGCGAGCTCGGAATCGATTTTGGCGTCACGGCGGAAGGCAAGATCTATCTGATCGAAGTCAACCCGCGCCCGGGCAGGCAGATGCTCAAACAGACCTCGCTTGAGGTACGTGCGTTGTCACTCTTGCGCAATCTTGAATATGCTAAGTACACAACAGGTTTCTGACTATCCACAACGAGAGGAGGGACGGGGTCATGGCGAGTTCGAAAGCGATTCGTATCGAGCCCTCTTCTCTCGCGCACGGCTATGTGATGGCATTGCCGCGCGGTTATCTCAAAGACTTATCGCTCGCTCCGGGCGACCATCGGCTGTTTTTTGGAGCCAAACAAGCCCTCATCAAACTGCGCCCGTCGGAGAAAGGCGCAGCGGACACCGCTTTTTTGAGCGGGGAACTGCTCCGCGAGCTGCATCTGCCCACCGGGATCAAACTCATGCTGCACAAGACGGGAGACGGGCTGCGCTTTGGCTTTTTGCTTGGCATCTTGGCCAATGTGAAAACGGCGAACGGCCAGCTCACCGGCCAGCAGAAGCAGGTGTTTAAAAATTTGCTGGACGCGGCTGCCGGGGAGAAGATGTACGGCTATGTGTTTTCCGTGGCCGACATCGACTGGGAAGAGCGCACGGTGACCGGATACCGCCTGGAAGGCAAAGCAGGCTGGGCGAAACGGCGGCTACCGCTGCCCGACGCGGTCTATGATCAGATCATCTCGCGCGCCTACATCAACAAAAGCGATGTGGCTGAAGCGCGGGAAAAGCTGAAAGGGCTGCTCGGCAAGCGCTTTTTCAACCCCGGCTATTTTGACAAATGGCAGGTTCACCAGTGGCTGCACGGCGACCGGCGCACGATGGAGCACGTGCCGGACGCGGTCTGTTTCGAAAGCGTGGAGCAGGCCGCCCCGTTTCTGTATCAGCATCCCGATGTGTACTTGAAGCCGGTGCACGGCTCACTTGGCATCGGGATCATCCGGGCCCGGCGCCGCCCCGACGGGCGGGTGTTTTACCAGATCAAAAAACAAGACGGCAGCCTGCGCCAGGAGTACGCCGGTTCCGTCTCGGTCTTTCTGAAAAAGTTTCAAAAGCGCCTGAAAAACGGCCCTTATCTGCTCCAGCGCACCTTGCGGCTGAAAAGCTGGCAAGGCCGCCCGTTCGACATCCGCATTCTGCTGCAAAAAGACGGCGCGGGCGTCTGGAACCGCACCAAGATGTTCTGCCGCATCGCGCAGCAGGGCCAGATCACGTCCAACCTCTCCACCGGCGGCGACGCGCTTGCCGTCAAGCAACTGCTCCAAGAGATGTACGACGACAAAAAAGTCAGGCGCATCATGCAGCAACTGCGCGACATCTCCGATGCGGTGCCGCAGGTGATCGAGCAGGAGAACAGCGGCACGATCGGCGAGCTTGGCCTTGATCTGGGGCTGGATGAGAGCGGGAACATCTGGGTGATCGAAGTGAACGCCAAACCGTGGAAAAAGCCGAATGTCGAGGAAGGGGAATGGCGCGACCTCGCCTTGCTCGCGTTTGTGCGCCCGGTGCAATATGCGAAGTACTTATGCGAAACAGATCTCAGATAATCTCGGAAAGGAGACATGGCTATGGGTTACGTGCTGTTGCATTCTGGGCAGACCTCCGCAAAACGATTGCTTAGGCGCGTACAAGAGTGCATAGGCGTGGAAAGTGTAAACCCGGTGGCCAGTCAGGATGTGATGATTCGCTGGGGCACGCTCACAGGGGACGACCGCGCCGCCTGGACGCTCAATCCCCGGCAAGCGATCGAAAACTCGATCAACCGCACGCGGATGCTGAGAATTCTGAAGCAAAACGGCGTCTATGCGCCGTCCCTTGCCTCTTCAGGCTTGGAGAAGCGTCCGGATATGGCGCGGGACGTGATGCTCGACTCCGGCAAACGGGTCAAAATCGTGCGTCACTACCGCGTGCCGATCTTCGATCTGCAGCCGCTCGCCGTGTTTCGCGCCGACAGCAAGTCGCTATGGCTGGAGAGCAACGTCTCCCAGGCGCAGGAGAAATTTCGGGAAGTGCCGCTGGATGAGGACGTGTATGCGGAGCGTGCCGTGCGCTTGTCGCTGCGGGCCTTGCATGCGCTGGGCCTTGATTTTGGCATGGTTTCGATCGGGATCACTTCGGCCGACCGCACGATCTGCCTCGATGTTACCGCCTCCCCGAAACTGAACGTCCGCCTGCTTGAGCTGTTTGAAGACGCGCTGCAAGCATTCATCACGCGCGACCGTTCGGAAGAGCGGCAATATGAACAGCATGGCAGAAATCCGCATCCTTTTCTGATCGGCACCGATCTGGAGTTTATGCTGCGTTCGCCGCGCGGCAAGATGGTGCTCGCCTCCAAGTTCCTGCCGCGCAGCGGCCCGGTCGGCTGTGATGACCGCAGCTTGAATCTGGACGGGGAGAGATTCCCGCTCGCCGAGATTCGCCCGAGTCCGGCCCGCTCGCCGGGGGAACTGATGTCCAACATTCGCCGCACCCTGCAGGAAGCGGCCGGCCTGATCACGGCGAGAAATGTGCAGTGGGTCGCCGGGAGCATGCCGTTTCCGCGCTTTCCGATCGGCGGCCATGTGCATTTTTCCGATGTGAACTTTTCTTCCAGGCTGGTCAAAGCGCTCGACAACTATGTCGGCTTCCCGGTGATGATGATCGAAGCGGGGCAGACGGCGGTGAAGCGCCGGCCGAAGTACGGCTTTTTGGGCGATGTCCGCTTCAAAGACCACGGCGGTTTCGAATACCGCACGCCGGGCTCGTGGCTGGTATCGCCGGAGATCTCTGAAGCGGTGGTCTATCTGTCCTATCTGGTCGTGATGCACTATCGGGAGCTCGATGCGGACCTGTTTGTCAAACCGGGCATGCAGCGCCTGTTTTACCGCGCCTACAAGCAGGAGCTCCGGCCGCATTTTGAGCGGATCTGGAAGAGCATCGAAGCGACATCTACCTACAAGCAGTACAAAAGTACTCTGGAGATCATCCCGGAGATGGTGCGCCAAGGCATCGCATGGAATGAAGCGGCCGACCTCAGGCAGTCATGGGGCTTGCAGCAGCCGGCCGCGCCGCGACCCGTCGTCAGCGCACGCCGTGGACGAGGCGGCAGTCAATCGGCCAGGTAACCGTGAGCGACGGGTGCCTGGCCTTGTTGTTTGTCCAGAAAAAGGGGACCGGAGGAACCCGGCTGTCTTTTGCTTCATACAATACTAAATCATGAGCCAAGGGGAGGGGTATGAGTGAACCAACCCGGATCTTCCCTCATCCTCACAGCGCCCCGCAAGCAGCTGTCAGAATGGGGCTTGCGTGACGGCGCGAGCGTGCCGCTCGTCTGCGGCAGGCTGCAAGGGACGGTAAGCGTGAAGCAAAGCGCAAAACAGGAGCAGACCACGACCCTGCGCTGGCCGGGCGGTGTGCTCCAGTTGCAGATACAGGGGCTGTCCGGTCAGATTCTCTATTCAAAAGAGGAAGGCTTTCGCATCGGGCCGGTCATCGGGATCATGACCACCGGCGTCCGGCGCGATCACAAAAAGCCGATCGGCGGGCGCACGTCGCTGCTCGGCGATTTCGTCCGCGCCTCCCGTGAACTGAACGTGCTGTGCTACGTGTTTAACGCGTCCGATGTCAATTTTGTAAGTGGCACCGTGCGCGGCGTGACTTTATCCGGCCCGCCGGGGCGCGAGACGTGGACATTTGCCCGCTTTCCGCTGCCGGAAGCGGTCTACAACCGCGTGCCGCACCGCCGGGCGGAGACGCTGCCCGACGTGAAGAAGTGCAAGGAGCAGTTTGAACGGATGGGCGTGCCTTTGTTTAATGAGCGCTTTCTGAACAAAAACGAAATGTATCGCTGGCTGTCCGACGACAGACGCTCCGAGGCGTTTATCCCCGCCACCGACCGCATGCGCTCGCCGGAAGCTTTGCAGCGCTTTATCCAGACACACAAGCTGATCTATCTGAAGCCGACCGGAGGAAGCCTGGGCATGGGCATCTACCAGGTCGAGCGCGACAAACAGAGCTATCTCGTGCGCTACAAGCGGGAAGGCCAGCATGTCACGACACGCTTTCTGACGGCCGACGCTTTGTTCCAGTTCGTCAAGCGGCGCAGTCATCCGAAGAGCACCTACCTGATGCAGCAAGGCATTCGCCTGAAGGAGTACGGGGGCCGCAAAACGGACTTCCGCGTCCATCTGCACAAAAACGGCCGCGGCGAATGGGAAGCGGCCGGCATCGGCGGCAAAGTGGCGGGCGCAGGCTCAGTCACCACGCACGTGCACAACGGCGGCAAGGTGGTCGAGGGCGACCGTGCACTTCGCGCCTGGTATGGCGAGCGCGCCGGGCAGATGCGCGAGCGGATGGTCGATGTGTCGATCCGTGTGGCCGATGTGATCCAAGGGCTGTTAAAAGGCGAGAGCGGCGAATTTGGCCTCGATGTCGGGCTCGATCAGGACGATCATGTCTGGGTGTTCGAAACGAACGCCAAGCCGGGACGCGCCATCTTCCGCCATCCCGATCTGGTCGAGGCGGGCAAACGGTCGGCAAGGCTGGTGCTGGAATACGCCGCTTATCTGGTGAATTTTCCACTGCACAGAGGAGGGAGAGAGGATGAACCGCAAAGACATTATCCACATCGGAGTGCGCGCTGACGGCGGAAAAAGTCCGTGGTACCTCTCGATCTCCGAAACGGCGCGGCGCGAAGTGCAGCTGCCGTACCACCGCTCGCTGCGCGTGCGGATGAGCAAAAACAGCCCGCCGATGATCCTGCCGGTCGAACCGAGCTGGCGGCAGGCGCGATCGGCGGGCGATATCCTCGTGCCGGTCCGCGTGCAGAAGACCCGTCACGGCATCGTGCTGGGCCCGATCATCGGCATCCTGACGGTGAAGCGGAGCAGCATCGGCGGTTTTCGCGGCAACAAAGCGAATTTTAAAGACATCATCAAGGCGGGCAAACGCCTCGGCCTGACCGTGGTCGTCTTTACGCCGGAAGGGCTGCGTTCCCGCGAGCGGATGGAATGCTATGTCTACACCGGCAAAGGTGCAACGCCGTGGAAGCGGGCGGTGCTGCCGCTGCCTAACGTCGTCTACAACCGCGTCCCCGACCGGGAAGCGGAAAGCCTGCCGGAAGTGGTCCGCGTCAAAAAGTGGCTGGCCGAGCAGCAGATCCCGCTGTTTAACAAACGCTTCTTCGACAAGGCGGAGATTCATGACTGGCTGCGCGGCGCACAGGAAACGTCACGCTATCTGCCGTACACCGAAGTGTTGCGCCAGGAAGGGCAGATCGGGCGGATGCTGCGCCGCCACAAGTTGCTCTACGTCAAGCCGGTCGACGGCAAAGCGGGCGACGGGATCATCCAGATCCGCGCCGAAGGAAAAGGCTATGTCGTCACGTCGCAAAACAAAGGCAAGCGCACGCACACACGCGTCGCCTCCCGCCAGGATGCGGCCGCTCTGGCCTACAAAGCGGTGAAGAACCGCCCCTACCTGATCCAGCAGGGCATCTATCTGGCCACGTTTGGCGGACGGCAGTTTGACCTGCGCCTGCTCCTGCAAAAGGATCGCCACGGGCATTGGCGCGTCACCGGCATGGGGGCGCGGATCGCCGACAGCGACGGGATCACCACCCACGTTCCCAACGGCGGGCGGATCGAAAAAGCGGGCGTGGCGCTGCAGGCGGCGTTTGGCAAAACGCGGGCCGAGCAGCTCGAAGAAAAAGTGAAAGCGATGGCGCTGACGCTCGCCGCCGCCATCGAGCAGCAGAGCAAAGGCGACGGCTACATCGGTGAAATGTCGATGGACATCGGCGTCACGGTCGACGGGGCCTTGTATTTTTTTGAGGCGAACGCCAAGCCGATGAAGTTTGACGAGCCGTACATCCGCGCCAAGTCGCTGATCAGGCTGCTCCAATACTGTGAATTTCTCGCCGAACACTCCGTCTCCTGACGGGGTGTTTTGCTTATGCCGTGGGGTTTGGGAGGGGAACCGAAGAGAAAGGGCGAACATACAGGGTAAAGACGCAAGCTAAGTCAGGAGGAATTTACGATGACCACACAGGTACGCATCTATCAGATGGACGCCTTTACCCACATTCCGTTTGGCGGCAATCCGGCCGGAGTTGTCACAAATGCTGACGGCCTGACCCCCGAACAGATGCAGAAGATCGCCCGCGAGATGAACTGCTCGGAGACGGCGTTCGCCTGCTCGACCAGCACGCCAGGCGCCGATCTGCGCGTGCGCTTTTTCACGCCTACCGAAGAGATCGACCTCTGCGGGCATGCCACGATCTCGATCTTCGTGGCACTGGGGCTGGAGCAGCGCTTTGGCGCCGACCTGCCGATCACCTTGGTGCAGGAGACCAACGTCGGGCTGCTGCCGGTGATGTTGACCAAAAACAGCGACGGGATGATTCAAGCCTTGATGACGCAGGCCGCTCCGCAGTTCCGCGAATGCGACCTGTCCCGCCGGGATGCTGCCAAGCTGATCGGCCTCGAAGAAGCGGACATCGACCGCGACTTGCCGATCGGACTGGCCTACACCGGCGTCTGGGATCTGTTTATCCCGATCAAGACCCGTGAAGCTTTCGAGCGCATGCAGCCGGAGACGGCGCTGATCGCCGCGCACAACCGCGGGCTTGGCGTCACGTCGACGCACTGCTACTCGTTCGACACCGTCCATGAATCGTCGCATCTGCACACCCGCGATTTCTCGCCCGCCGTCGGCATCCCGGAAGATCCGGCGACCGGCACGGCGAACGGTGCGCTCGGCGCGTTTTTGCTGCGTCACGGCGTGCTGGTGCCGAAAGGTGAGCAGCTGCGCCTGACGGTGGAGCAGGGTTTTGAGATCGGTCGTCCGAGCTTTCTGACCGTCGAAGTGGACGGAGAGCCGAACTCGCCGCGCACGGTGCGGGTCGGCGGCACGGCGGTGCCGATTTTGCAGGGGACGATGACTTTCTAATGTTCTTTGACTAATCCAGTCCAAGATGAGTAAGATAGAAGCAATGAACTTTTTCATATTTTTTCATCTTGGGGGATTTAAATGTCAGACCGTTTGCAGTTGTTCCTGATGAATCTGCTTCCGAAAAACACGGTGTCGCGCCTGGCGGGCCGTTTTGCCGGCAGCAGCATAAGCCGCCTGTTTATCCCGATGTACATCAAAAAGTTCAACATCAACCTGCAGGAGGCGGAACAGGCTTGGGAGCAGTATCCGAGTCTGGTCGAGTTCTTCATCCGCCGCCTGAAGGCCGAAGCGCGTCCTGTCGACCCGGCGGCCGACAGCGTCGTTTCGCCGGTCGACGGCAAAGTCGCGCAGATGGGCCGTATCGAAGACGGCAATCTCGTGCAGGCCAAAGGCGTGCTGTTCACCGCTGCCGAACTGCTTGGCGGCGATGAGGAGCGGGCGAAGAAGTACCATGGCGGCACATTTTTGACCGTTTACCTGTCGCCGACCGACTACCACCGCATCCACATGCCGCTCGACGGGCAGGTCACCGCTTCGACCTATGTGCCGGGCACCCTGTTCCCGGTCAACCCGTTTGGCGTGCGTGCCGTGCAGGGCCTGTTTGCGAAAAATGAGCGGCTGATCACCTACTTCGACACGCCGGCTGGTGAAGTGGCGCTCGTCAAGGTCGGCGCGACGATCGTCGGCTCGGTCAAAGTCGAGTATGACGAGCGGTCGGGCACCAACATCAGAGGCGGGCGGCTGGAGCACCACGACCTGCCGGACGGCCCGTCCTACGGCAAAGGGGAAGAGGTCGCCCGCTTTGAATTCGGCTCGACGATCATCCTGCTCTTCGAACCGGGCCGGGTCGAGTTGAAGGAAGGCCTGCACCCAGAAGCGAGTGTGCGGATGGGAGAGCAGATCGGTCGCATTTTGTTAAAATAAGGAGTCGATGCCAGCATCGGCTCCTTCCTTTTTGTCATCAGAAGCTTTATGCTAAACATACACTCAAAAAATTACGTTTTTACCTACACTCGAAAGGAGAGAAGCCGATGAAGCAGTTTATTAACGTCAAGACGATGGACGGCGAACTCAAACGAACGGAGATCAGACGAGGCGTCGGGTTTCGACTGACGACCAAAGAGATGATTTTGCTGCGTGAAGATGTCTCCTATCACATCTATCTCGATGACATTCTCGGCGTCATCTCCCGTGAAGAAGACGAGACGGGCATCTATCAGGAAAAAGTCGGTGACACGAAGGTCGCGCACCATTTCGGGGCATCATCCTATAAGATTGTGGCAACAAAACTGCGCATGTACAACCGCAGCGGCATGGTGGAGCGCGGCTCGTCCACACTGTTTACACAGCTCTCCGCAGGTTTTTCCAAACAGCTGCTCGAGCTGTTGAACGCATAGACATCCGCCTGCATACGATATTTCAGATTTGCGAGTGAAACGCAACTGGAGGTATCGTCATGGCAGGGAAAAAAGCGGGCGCGAAAAAGAAAACGCTGGTCGACACGTCACAGCGGCAGCAGCAGATGGCGATCGTCACCGTCGACACGTGTCTGAAATGCCCCGCGGTCTGCACCCGCGGGGCCGCCTATATGGAGAAGATGTCAAAGCCGGGCTCAATCGGCTATGGCGTTCCTTGCATCCTGCGGCGCAAGTAAACTGGGAAGGGGGAGTCCTCATGATCGAAGACGTGCAAAAACATGTGGGGCAGGTCTGCGTGCGCTCCGTCAATCGGCGCGATCCGGTCGATGTGCGGGAACAGCCGGACAACTGGCGCTGCATCGGGGTCGGCAATTCGGCCGCCGTGTTTCAGCCCAAAGACCATCCGCAGACGGTGGTCAAGGTGTACGCCGACACACACGCCCACATCGCTTCTGAAGAAGCGGCCATCTACGAGCAGCTTGGGGATTCGCCTTATTTCCCGCATTATTACGGACGGGGAGCTAATTTTCTCGTCATCGAATACAAACAAGGCACCAATCTGTATGACTGCCTGCTGCAGGGAATTCGGATTCCCGAGCAGGTGATCCAAGACGTGGATGAAGCGATTCGGTATGCGCGTCGCTGCGGGCTGAACCCGGCCGACATCCATGTCAAAAATGTGCTGGTCCACAACGGCCGGGGCTATCTGGTCGACGTGTCCGACTACGGCAAAGCGGGCGAGTGCAGGCGCTGGGAGACCTTGAAAAAGGCCTACTACGACTACTACCTCGACCTTTACAAGCCGGGCCTGACCGTCCCGTCCTGGCTCTTGGAGACGATTCGCAAGTGGTACAAAGCAAATGAAGGCGAAGGCGACATCCTCGGGTTTGCCGAGCGGATCAAGCGGATGTTTTTCTGAGCCGCAATCATAAAAAAGTGGAGTCCGCTAATGTGCGTACTCCACTTTTTCTTCGGTCAAAAACTGCAAGGCGTCTTCTTGTCTGGTAAAGTAACCCCGCTCCTCCGGGTGGGCGGCCCGTTTGCGCAGCTCTTTCATCAGGTGGCTCAGTGAGCCGTAGTCGGACGAAAGATAGGCGCAGCGCTTCACGCCGTAGTCGAGCAGGAGGAGATGTTTGTCTGTCAGCATGCTCAAGTGTTCGGGATTAAGCTCGGACAGGTCGATCAGGACGGTAAAGCCTGGTCTGGTCAAAGGAAGCAAGCGTTCCAGACTGTTCGTAGCTTGGGTTGAGAGAATTTCGTCTGCCCGTTTGGCATAGATTCGATTGGCTTCAACATCGAGGCTGTATTGAACCATTCACATTTTCACTCCCCGTACAAAGTCTTAACCCTACGCCAAATTATATGATAGAAAAAACGTCCTGTATAGAGAATTTGCGTATAGAAATGAGAAAATTTCTACTCTTTGGCCCGGACACCAAGAACTACCTGCATCTGATCGGGCCAATTCGTGTTACAATACATCTTGTAACGGCTTACTTCTTACAACTCGAACAACCATTGAGACTCCGCATCGGTCAGGATCGCGGGGTTTTTTTTATGCCCAAAACGGAAAAACTATGGAGAGAATGGAAGGAGATGACAGTTTGTCCTCTTCAAAAATGATCCCCAGACCTTTGATCGTCCAATCGGACGGCACGCTCCTCGTGGAGACGGCGCATCCCGACTTCGAAGGAGTGCGCGATCAATTGTTAGGCTTTGCAGAGCTTTTGAAAAGTCCTGAGCATTTTCATACATACCGAATCAGCACGATCTCGCTGTGGCACGCCGCGGCGATGGGCCAGACCCCGGAGACGGTGCTTGGCGTCCTGCACGCAGAGAGCCGCTATCCGCTGCCGTTGTCCCTGCAGCAGATGGTGCTGACCGAGATGAACAAATACGGCTCGCTGACGCTGGTGCCGGGCGAGGGCTGTCACGTGCTGGAAGGCGAGCGCGATCTGCTCGAAGAGATCCGCCGGCTGCCGGAGCTGAAAGAGCACCTGACCGGCCGCAAGCGCACCGTCCTGCAGATCAAGGAAAACGCGCGCGGCGCCGTCAAGCGACTGCTCGCCAAACACGGCTATCCGGTCCGTGACCGCGTCGGCTATGTGGACGGTGATCTCCTGCCTTTGTCGCTGTTGACGAAGACCAGGGGCGGGCAAGCCTTCCTGCTCCGCCCGTACCAACTGGAGGCGGTGAACGCGTTTGCGGCAGGCGGTGTGGACGGCGGCAGCGGCGTGGTCGTGCTGCCCTGCGGCGCGGGGAAGACGGTGGTCGGGATCGCGGCGATCGCGAGGTTGCAGACGCACACCCTGATCTTGACGCCCAACATCCTCGCCGCCCGGCAATGGATCACCGAGCTGCTCGACAAGACCGACCTCGCGCCGGACGTCATCGGCGAATACACAGCGGAGAAGAAGGACATCAAGCCGATCACCGTCACCACCTACCAGATGCTCACCTACCGCAGCGGCAAGCGCTATCCGCACTTTGAACGGCTGAACAGCGTGCGTTGGGGCCTGATCGTCTATGACGAAGTGCATCTGCTGCCCGCGCCGATCTTCCGCTTGACCGCCGATGTGCAGAGCACGCGGCGATTGGGGCTGACGGCGACGTTGGTCCGTGAAGACGGAGCGGAGCATGACGTGTTTGCGATGATCGGCCCGAAAAAATATGAGGTGCCGTGGAAGCTGATGGAGTCGGGCGGCTATATCGCACCGACCGAGTGCTATGAGATCAATGTAGCGATGCCGCGCGACTGGCGCATTCGCTACACCTCGGCTGCACAGCGTCAGAAATACCGCATCGCTTCGCTCAACCCGGAAAAGTATGCTGTGATCCGCGCCTTGCTCGACAAGCACCGCGACGACCGGGTGCTGATCATCGGGCAGTATTTGGAGCAGCTCGATGAAGTGGGCGCTCTGTTCGGAGTGCCGGTGCTGACCGGCAAAACGAAGATGGCGGAACGGGAGCAGCTATTCCAACAATTTCGTGACGGTGAGCTCTCCGTGCTGATCGTCTCAAAAGTCGCCAATGTCGCGATCGACCTGCCGGACGCCAATGTGGCGATCCAGATCTCCGGCACGTTTGGCTCACGGCAGGAAGAGGCGCAGCGCATCGGACGGATCTTGCGCCCGAACAAGGACGGCAGCACGTCCTATTTTTACACGGTCGTCACCCGCGACACGGTCGACCGCGAGATGGCGAACCACCGCCAGCTGTTTTTGACCGAGCAAGGCTACACCTATCATGTTCTGAATGCTGAAGAGATTGGAGGGGCTGCACGATGAGGCTCAGTGAATGTTTAAACTCGTCCAGCGTCGACACGTTGCGCAAGATCGCAGAGAGCTATGAGTTCGACTGCTCGTTAAGCTCGAAAAACGCGCTGATGCAGGAGATCCTGACCCATTTTAACAACCGCAAATTTATCGAAACCGCCTTCTCAGCTCTGGAGGAGAACGCCTACAAAGAAGCGGTCTCCCAGCTGATGCTCGACCGGCGCGAGACGTTTTCCCGCGAAGACGTGCTGGCGATGGTGCAGCGCACAGGCGACACCGCAGGCGTTGACGGGCAGAAGCAGATGCAGCGCCTGCTGCAAGACGGCTGGCTGTATTGCCTGAACTCCAAAGGCGGGCGCCAGATCTACTACATACCGGACGACCTGCGCCGCACGATGCGCGAGTATCTCGCCGACAACCTCAAGCAGCGCGTCCGCATCGCCGAAAGCGCGCCGATCGTCTACCGCGATGAAAACATGGCCCTGCAGCGCGACTTGGCCCTGTTCCTGAATTTTGTCAGTAAAAACGACATCCGCATCACCAAAGACGGCACGATCATGAAACGGGCGCAGCAGCAGATCCTCGCCCTTTTTGAAATCAAAGAGGAGGCGCTCGGCAAAGTCTCCTGGCGATTTGGCTATGGACGCCGCTTTCACGATTATCCCGACCGCTTTGCCCTGATCTACGACTACTGCTTCAACCGCGGGCTGATCGAGGAGACGCAGGAAGGCGAACTGCTCGTCACCAAGCAGGCGGCAGAGTGGCTTTTGCAGTCCGAAAAGGAGCGCGCTGCCGACCTGTTCCGCTATTGGCGGCTGCTCTACCGCCGGCCGATCCCGCAGCTGAAGCTGTGCATCGCCACGCTGGCCCAGACGGCAAAGGGGGACTGGGTGCATGTCGCTTCGATGAACGAACTGCTCGCCCCCTATGTCGGCGATTATTATTATGAAAAAGCCGAGCTGGTCATGGAGCAGCGCATCTACCAGATGCTCGTCCACCAGGGTCTGCTCGCCCACGGGCAACTCGCCTGTGGCACGGCGGTGATCAAACTGACTCCGTTTGGGCGCGAATTTCTGCTCGATGAAGCGGTGGAGATCGAAGAAGAGCCGGAAGAGACGCAGGACCTGCGTTCGATGCCGGTGATCATCCAGCCGAATTTTGACCTGCTGGTGCCGTTGGAATCGTTTGAGCGCATCGCGTGGGAGCTGGAGGAGCTGACCGACCTGATCCGCGTCGATACGATGCGCGTGCACCGCCTGACCAAAAAAAGCGTGCTGCGCGCCTTTGATTTTGGCTGGACCTGTGAGACGGTGCTCGACTTCTTGCGCGAAGAGTCGGACGGGCTGGTGCCGGGCAATGTCGAGCGGATGATCGAGCAGTGGGCCGCCGAGTTTGGCCGGGTCAAGCTGTACCGTGCAGTCGTCGTCGAATGCAGCGACGAGGCGACCGCCAAGGACCTCAAGAGCCTCCCGGAGTTGAAGCCGCATGTAAGGCTGGAACTGACTCCGACCCACCTGCTGATCGCCGAGGCCGGGCTCCCGCTCGTGCAGGCGCAGCTGGCCAAGCTGGGCTACCCGGCCGAGCTGATCGAATAGAGTTGTCCGCTAAATAAATCCCGTACGGGCCTTGACAGGCCCGTTTTTTATTTCCTCCAATTCCCCCTTCACAGACAATCCTGTTAACCTATAGAATAGAAGCATAGGCAAACACACAAATTCCAAATTTGTTGCAGAAAAAAGGAAAACATCAGCGACCCAACGAATATAATACAGTAAGAAAATTCACAACATTCCGAATGAATCCGGTTGTGAAGACACAGTGAAGGAGGGAACGGCGATGGGAGAAGTCATTACGATTGCTGAAAAGAAAACGTTTATTAAGTGGTTTATCGAGAAGTACGACCTGCAAAACCGTGAAGCGGAGTGGCTTTTGCAATACGTTGCCTCGTCCGATCAGTTGCTTGAGCGCGTTCACTTCATTGATAACTTCCGCAACCTCCCCAAGACGATTTTGATCTCGACCAAGTGCGTGCAGATGACGCCTTTCAAATTTTACAAAAACAAGCGTGTGACGTCCGATGTGGAAAAGGCGTTTCTCGACATTCACAATAACCCAAGCGAAGACATCTATATCGGATTGTTCTTCAAAGACCGCACCACCTCCCCGGAATATGCTTCGGTTCTCGAGCAGAACCCGATGGATGATACAAAAGAAACGATCGACGCGCTCGTCTCGCTGCAGGCGGAACTGGTGCTCGATTACGCGCTGAAAACGTTCCGTGTGGACGCTCTGAAGCAAGAGATCGACAAGGCGCTGGATCGCGGCGACAAAAACATGTTCGTGGAATTGTCAACAAAACTTCGCGAAGAGATGGAACTGGGCACTTGAGCCCGGTTCTTTTTTTTGTACATAATAAAGAGAAGGATACTCCATACTGGAAAGGAGGGAGAGGTTACCATGAAACTGACACATGTACATATGAAAAACTTCGAAGAGTACAAGCCCTACATCGACACCCTGATCCTGCCCGTCGGCGCGATTGAAGCGCACGGCCCGCACGCCCCGCTTGGCACCGACATGCTGATTCCGCAGCTGATCGCCGAGTATATTGAAGGCAAGCTGTCCGGACGGGTCTGGACGGCGCCGGTGATCCCGTACGGACACTGCGCGGTGCTGGCCGATTTTCCGGGCACGATCGACGTGCCGAACCGCATCCTTGCCGATTATGTCCATGCGGTCGTCGCTTCTTTCTCCAGGTACGGCATCAAGCATGTCGTGCTGCTCAACGGCCACGGCGGCAACATCACGGCGCTGAACGAAACGGCGATGCGCCTGACGGAGCTTAACCTGCACGTGCTGGTCAGCAACTACTGGCTGGACTACCAGGCGGAGATTCGGGAAATCACGCCCGGCACCGGCCACGGCGGGGAAGATGAGACGTCGCTGGTGATGGTGGCAGCCAAAGGGGCGGTCGACCTCACGCTCGCGGGCAACCACGAGCTCGACGCACCGACCCGCGCCCGCTTCCCGGAGATGGGCAAGCGCCTGTACCCGAACGGGTACTCCGGCCATGCGGCTGCGGCCAGCGCCGAGAAGGGCGATCGGCTCTTGCAGCTGATCGGCGATCGCATTTTGCAGGAGATCACGCAGATGTGGGAGCTCAACTCGTAACTTTTTGTGACACTTTTTGCGGCGCTCTGATGTTTGACCCGCTGTGAAACGGGGAAAACATAAGGGAAAACCGTTGTCGGGGCGCCTTGAGAAAAGTTGCACATGCTTGCTTGACACTGTATAGAGCAGAATGTAAGATTGAAGCGAAGATAGTACGGGTCATTTTTCCCATACCAGGGTTAGGGTATGACAGCAAGATGACTGGCACGATTTTTTGTCAACGGTAGGGAGGTAAGAACAATGAGTGATCAAAAGAACCAGGGGAAAGAAGGACTCTCCCGCCGTCAGTTCCTCACTTATGCATTGGGGGGCACTGGCGCGTTTATGGCAGCTACGATTGCAGCGCCTTTGATTCCGTTCACCCTTGATCCGCTCACTCGCTCCGGCGCAGGCACTTTTGTCGACTCAGGCTTGAGTGAAGCTGATGTCAAAGCGGATCTGCCGCAGCTGATTGAGTTCAAAGTCCACCGCAAAGACGGCTGGATTGAAGAGAACGCGAAGTACACCGCTTGGGTGATCAAGGACGAGCAGGGCAAGATCCTGGCAATGTCCCCGGTCTGCACCCACTTGGGCTGCCAGGTAGCTGGCACGACCGACCCGAACGGAAACGCACAGCCGGCAGCAGACGGCAAATGGTGGTTCCATTGCCCGTGCCACGGCGGTCGTTACACCGTCACCGGCATCAATGACCCGACCAAACCGCCGACTCGTCCGCTCGACTTGTTTGAGACGAAGGTTGAAGGCGGCAAAGTAATGATCAGCTCCAAGCTGAACCAGCGTAAAGCGTAATTGACGTTGAAAGTAGGTGAGTAAGACAGATGTTGAAAAAAACATATGACTGGATTGACGAACGACTGGGCGTAACTCCGATCTGGCGCGACATCGCCGATCACGATGTCCCGGCTCACGTCAACCCGGCGAACAAGATGTCCGCGTTCGTCTACTGCTTCGGCGGCCTGACGTTCCTGATCATCGTCACGCAGATTCTGTCCGGTATGTTCCTCGCTATGTACTATGTGCCTGATATTGTAAACGCTTATCGCTCCGTACAATACATCACGGATGAAGTATTGCTTGGCAACATTGTCCGAGGGATGCACTTCTGGGGAGCGTCATTGGTCATTATCATGATGTTCCTGCACATGCTTCGCGTATTCTTCACCGGTTCGTACAAAGCTCCGCGCGAGCTGAACTGGGTTGTCGGCGTCCTGATTTTCTTCGTCGTCATCGGCTTCGGCTTCACCGGCTATCTCTTGCCGTGGGACCAAAAAGCTTACTGGGCGACCGCTGTAGGTGCTCAGATCGCAGAAACCGTTCCGTTCCTTGGTCCGTACATCAAGACCCTGCTGATCGGCGGCGACATCCTCGGCGCGCTGACCCTGACTCGCTTCTTTGCGATTCACGTGTTCTTCCTGCCGGCTGCTCTTCTCGGGCTGTTGGGCTTGCATTTCATCATGATCCGCAAACAAGGTATCGCCGGTCCTCTCTAAGATCGATGCGGGTTCAGCTCAACTGTTAACTGAGAAGGAGGTTAAAAAGAATGGCTCACGATCATTATCGCGACCGCATTCCTGGCACACCGCGCTTTAAAGAAAAAGACAAGAAGAAGCCGCTTGGAACGGAACCGTTCTTTCCAAACTTTCTTCTGAAAGAATGGATTGTAGGTTCGCTCTTCCTCGTTGCTTTTGTACTTTGGATTATTTTCAACCCGGTTCACCTGACCGATCCGGCCGATCCGAACCCGTCGGGCTTTATCCCGATGCCGGACTGGTACTTCCTGTTCCTTTACCAGTTGCTCAAGTACTTCCCGGGCGACATGGTATGGATGGGTACGGTTGTTGTGCCTGGCGTTGCTTCCACGCTGCTGATCATCGCTCCGTGGCTTGACAACAGCAAGGCGCGCCATCCGTTTAAGCGTCCGGTTGCGACCACCGCAATGACGCTGGCAGTTCTCTTGTGCATCTGGCTGACCTACGAAGCGGAAGTGCAGCACGAAGACGCGCTGGCACACGCTCCGAAGCCGGTGGACAAGTCGGAAATGCCGGTTGACACCGCACTCGTTGACGAAGGCGATGCAGGCGCGAAGCAGTTCCAAGCTTCCTGCGCAGGCTGCCACGGCACCGATTTGAAAGGTGTTGCAGGTCCGTACCTGCTTGGCGTTGGTAACAAGTACGATGCAGCACAACTCGAAGAGGTAATCACCAAAGGCTTCCCGCCGTTGATGCCTCCGGGCGGCGGTTTGACCGACAAGGCGAAAATCGCTGAAATTGCTACTTGGCTGTCCAAGCAAAAACAAAAATAATCGCATAAACCGACCCGGGCAACTGGGTCGGTTTTTTCGTAGGAGGTAGCCTCTGTGCTGCAAGTGATTCGCGCGCAGCTGATGAGCCGTCCGTTTTTGTGGCTCTTGTTCTTTTGCAACCTGCTTGGCACGATCTACGGCTTTTACTGGTATCGCTATCAGATCGAAGACACTGCCTGGTACTGGAACTTCTTTGTGCCGGACAGCCCGACGTCATCGGGCTTGTTTACGCTGGTCATCTTGCTGTGGCTGATCCGCAAATCGTCGCCGTTTTTGGAGATGCTGTCGATGGTGACGAACATCAAATACGGCATCTGGGCGTGCGGAGTTATTTTTACATACGGAATTGCCGATGGCGGGATTGAAGCGCAAAACTGGATGCTTGTCCTGTCGCACGGCGCGATGGCCGTCGAAGTTATCTTGTACAACTTTGCCTACAAGTTTGACTGGCGGTTGCTGTGGATCGGGGCGGTCTGGCTGCTCTTTAATGATTTTGTAGACTATGTGTACGGGATTCACCCGTATTTGCAAGATGAACGCTTTTATAGCGACGTGCAGTTTTGGACGCCGATGTTGAGCATTTTGACCTTGCTGCTCGTGGCGCTGCTGCGTCCCAAAGCTCGGACAAATTAGCATGTCTAATTTATTGCCTCCCCCCATATATTCGTGGTGGGAGGCGATTTTTATGTGTAGGCGTCTGGCTTGGCTGCTCGTCCTCTTCCTTACTGTCTTCTGTGTCACGCCCGCGCAGGCCGCAGAGTTGGTGAATCCGATCACTTTGTACCAGGAGTCGGTCAAGGTGGAGAACATGATCAAGCAAGGGGAGAGTCCGGGCAAAGTGTTGACCGCTTTGGAGACATTGTCTGACATGTATACGCGGCTCGATCCGCGCAACATTCATCAACGTGTGGAAGGGCAGCAGGCGGTCACCGCGGAGCTGATCGCGCTGAAGCAGATGTTTGCTGCCGTCAAGGGACCGGAGCAGGCGGTGGCGGAATACCGCATTCACCGGCTGTCGGTCGCGTTTGATTCGCTGGCCTATCCAACGTCTTCGACGTGGCTGCCGGTGGCGCGGTCGATGGAGAACAACCTTGACAAGCTGATTGAAACGGTGGCAAAAGGGGATCAAAAAGCGGCGCGCGCGACGATGAGCAAACTGCGTCAAGAGCGCGATGGGATCTGGCTGGCACTGCAATTGCACGGCCATCCGGCGGAGTTGAATGCACTGCAGTCGGCGCATCGTTATGTCGAGTCGCAGTTGGCGATGGAGCAAGTGGCCGACAAACAAGGCACGCTGGATGCGCTCGGGTCGTACAAGGCTTCGATTGGCAGCGTGACCTCACAAATTCACAAAGTTGAAGATCCGCCGTTTTTGCCGGTGCTGCACCTGACGCTCGATCCGATGATGTACGGTACGGCAGGCGCGATGATCCTAGCACTCTTTGGCTGGCGGATGTTTCGCAAAAAGAAAAACTAGGAATCCCTGGGACTCCTAGTTTTTCGCATGCTTTAGTTTTTGGCGTGTTTCAGGGGATTAAATCCTTCACCGAGCACATCGTGCACATCGTTGACGACGATGAATGACAGCGGGTCGATCTGGCGGCAGATCTCATTGACGCGGGTGATCTCCTCGCGGGAGACGACCACATACAAGACCTGCTTGTCGCGGCCGGTGTAGCCGCCGACACCGTTGAGCAGCGTTGTGCCGCGCTCCAGCTGGTCGTGGATCGCTTCGGCGATCAGGGTGCTCTGGTCGGAGATGATGAACATGGCGCGGGAGGTGGAGACCCCTTCGACGACCATGTCGATCACGCGGGCGGCGACAAAGAGGGCGACGAGCGAGTACATCGCGACCTCTTTCCCGATGATGAAGGCAACAAAGGCGATCACCACCACGTCGATCATAAACAAGGTGCGGCCCATGCTCCAGCCCCAGTAGTGGTTGACGAGGCGGGCGATGATGTCGGCGCCGCCGGTGGTGCCGCCGTAGCGGAAGATGATGCCAAGCCCGACCCCGGAGGCCACGCCGCCGTACAGGGAGGCGAGGAGCTTGTCTTCCACGCCCATCGAGAACCAGCCGATGGTTATTTCCGCAAACACGGAGACGGCAACGACGCCAAAGATCGTTTTCAGCAAAAATTCGCGGCCAAAACGCTTCCAGCCGATCAAAAACAGCGGGATGTTCAAGACGAGGAAGGTGAGGCCGACCGGAATTTTGAACAGATACAGCCCGAGGATCGAGATGCCGACAAAGCCGCCTTCTGCCAGGCCGTTCTGGATGATGAAGTTGTTCAGCCCAAAGGTGAACACAAAGGCACCGACTAAGATGCCGAAGTATTCAAGAATGTAACGTTGCAAGCCGGTTCCGCCTTTCTTTCGTATAGAAACTGAATGAGGTTGGTACTAGTGTACCTACAGCGGAATATTTGAACAAGGTGGTATGCAATAGTCGCAATCTTGCGTTTTGAGTATAAATAAGGGGGGGCGGGGGATGAAGCGAAATCTCGCGCGTAATGTGCAGCTGACCGGGGCGCTCCTGTTGATTTGGGCCTTTTTGCAGGACATTCTGCTCACGCTGTCCACCATGACCTTCGTCCGCGATGATCACGGAAAATGGCAGGCGCTGATCCAGGCGGAGCAAGTCTCGCCGCTCTGGTCGGTGCTGTCTCTGCTGTTTGTGCTGGGGGGACTCGTCGTATTTCTCATCGGGTATCTGTTCAAAAAACGGCTCCCGATGCGCAAGGACCCGGGGCGTTCCCGACTCACGCTGCGGGACTTGTCGATATCGTTTGGCTGGGTCGGACTGTTGTTTTTCGGCAGTGTTTTTCTCTATTATTTTGGGATCGGCGGGCTGATTCCGGAGTGGTTCCGCACCTCGCCCGGGGCCAGTGCGCTGGGCGGCGTCTCGATGCAGATCGTCGCGATCCTTGTCATTCCGCTGTATTTCCGCAAGTCCTTGCGGGAGATCGGGCTGCAGCGCCCGGTGCTCTCGTGGAAGATGATCGGCTATGTGCTGATGTTTTTCATTTTCGTCTACGCGATGTCGCTGGTCACCACGTCGCTTTCCGAATGGATCGGCGTCGACACCGACTCCTACCGGGAGAAGCATATCTCGCAGGAACTCAACGATGCCAAAGCGCTTGGCTTCCTGATGGCGATGCTGCCGGTGATCGCGACGGCGGTGATCGCGCCGCTGGGGGAAGAGCTGCTCTTTCGCGGGGTGCTGCAATCGGTGCTGACCGCCAAATGGGGCGTCTACGCCGGGGTGATCGGCTCTGCGCTGCTCTTCTCGCTGATCCACGCCGATCTGGTGCTGTTCGTCCCGATCTTCCTGATGGGGGTGCTGTTCAGCGTCCTCTACCGCATCACCGGCTCGCTCTGGGCGCCGATCTGGCTGCATGCGGTCAACAATCTCATCGCCAGCCTCAACGATCTGCTCTAAAAAAAGCCTTCCCAATCTGCTTGGGAAGGCTTTTATTTCACTCTCTTGCGTTTGCGCCAGTAGAAGAGGCCGTAGACGAGACCGGCGATCAAGGCGAGTCCGACGATCCAGAAGACTAACTGGTGGGTCAGATCTGTGACCCGCGTCCAGTGAACGCCCAGCACGTTGCCAAGCGTGATGAACGTCAGCGACCAGATGATGCCGCCCGAATAGGCGTACAGGGCAAACGAGCTGAACTTCATCCGCGACAGCCCGGCCGCAAATGCGGTGACATGGCGAATGCCGGGGAGGAAGTAGCCGACGACCAGGACAAATTTGCCGAAGCGGTTGTACCAGTTGTTGACCGTGTCCAGCCGCTTTTGGTTGATGCCGACGCGGCGTCCGTACTTTTCGACGAGGGGCAGGCCAAAGCGATGGCCAAGCCAGTAGGAAGTGGAGATCCCCACGATGCTGCCGGAGATGGCGGTGAGCAGCGTGGCGGTCAAGTTCATCGTGCCTTGTGAGACCAAGTAGCCGCAATAGGTCATCAAGATCTCGTCCGGGATGGGCAGACCTACGATGCCGAGCACCAGCGAGATGAACAAGCCAAAGTAGCCATATGTTGTCACAAGCTCTAAAACGGTTTCCTTAATCATAAGAGAGCTCCAGGCACCTACCTTCCTCGAAGACATGCAGTTATTAGCATATCATACCAAGCTTGGCGATCTCAATTCATTTTTTGATCGAGATGCGCCGCGGCCAGAGCAGGAGCAGGAGCAGGAGGAAGCTGACATAGCCGAACACCGGGTAGAGATAATGCACGATGTTCGAGAAGCCGATCTGGGCCACAAAAAACGCGGCGGTGAGGATGACGACGGTGATCAGCGACCCCTGCACCTTGTTTTGCGGGCTTGTCAGCTGCGAGCTTAAGCCAAACACGTTGGCGATCAACGTCGAGTAGATCTCGCCCCACAGCGCCATGATGAACAGCCCTTGCATCAGCGGCGAAAACGTGGAAGACAGGAAGCCCATCGGAACTTCGTATTCGGCGATCAGCGGCATGCGGGTCGACATGGCGTACTGTGCGCCGAGCAGCATGATGCCAAGGCCAAGCGCGCCAAGCAGACCGCCCATTTTCAAGACGCTGGGCTTCTTCATCTCGCCGCCCATCGGCACGAGCACCGAGATGGCGAGTCCCATGTTCAGCGCGGCGTAGGTGATCGCGGAGAAGATCCAGGAGTAGCTGATCGACTCGGGATGGGCGACTGTCAGCTGCGGCCGGTATTCCGTTTGGAAAAAGCTCTGCAAGAAGATCGTGACGACGACGAGCAGCATCACCGGCACGATGATCGTGTTGGCGATCATGATGCCTTTCATGCCGCGCAGGATCGTCAGGAAGGTCAGCACCATCGTCAGGAGCACGCCGATCTGAAAAGAGAGGTTCAACTGCTCTTCGAACAGCGCGCCAACGCCTGCCAGCATGGCGACAGTGACGAAGAAGAGCATGATCATCATCGCAGTGTCGATCAAGGTGGCCAGCTTGCTGCCGAACAGATAGGCGGTCATTTCGCGGTAGGAGCGGGCCTTCAGCTTGTGCCCGAGCAGGAGCATCTGCACGCCGACCCAAGCAAATAAGGCGACGGCAAGGAGGATGGCAGGGTAGGCCATCGGTCCAAGCAGCGTGAAAAACTGCAAAATCTCCTGCCCCGATGCAAAACCGGCGCCGACGACCGTTCCGATGTAGGTAAATGCGATCTGCAAAGAAAGTCGTAAATCAGTTCCATTCATAGCTTATCCCCCCTACTAGCAACCATATTATTCGAAACCGAAAATCATGCTTTTGAATGTACAAGCATAGGTGATATACAGGGAAAAAAATAAAAGAGAGCATAAGGAGGGGATGACGTTGTCTCTGTGGGAGGCGATATTCCTCGGCGTGGTACAAGGCCTGACCGAATTTTTGCCGATCTCAAGCTCCGGTCACCTGGTCTTGTTTCAGCGGCTGTTCGGTCTTGAGGAAGGAGCCTTGACGTTCGATATCCTGCTGCATCTGGGCACCTTGCTGGCGGTGTTTGCCGTCTTCTGGCGCGACATCCTGGACATTTTGAAAAACCCGTTTGGCAAGATGGGACGCCTGATCATCGTCGGCTCGATTCCGACTGCAATGATCGGATTTTTGTTCAAAGACTACTTTGACACGGCGTTTGCATCGGGCGGGACGCTCGGCATCGAGTTCGTCATCACCGGGATCGTCATCTGGTGGGCCGACACAGCGCGCCGCGGCTTCAAGAAAGAGCGGGAGATGGGCTATGTCGATGCCTTGCTGATCGGCACGCTGCAAGGAGCGGCGATCATGCCGGCCTTGTCCCGCTCCGGACTGACGATCATGGGGGCGCTGTTTCGGGGCTTGGACCGCGAGTTTGCGGCGAAGTATTCGTTTTTGATGTCCATTCCGGTCATTCTCGGCGCCGGCGTGTTCGACATCTCCGATGCGATGGAGCAGGGGATGGCGATCGGCGCACCGGAGATCTTCGGGACGCTGGCCGCTGCGGTGGCCGGGTATTTCGCCATCAAATACATGATCGCGCTGATCGTCAAGCGCGGGATGCGGATGTTTGCCTGGTATGTCTGGCTGCTTGGCGGATTGATTTTGCTCGACCAGCTGTTCACCCAGTACTTGTTCACGTTTTAGAAGCCATAACAAAAACCCCTTCCGCTCGGGAAGGGGTTTTTGCTTAGCGGCGATTGGAACGGGAGTTCCAAGCGACGAGGCGCGCGCTTTTGAAGAAGTGGATCGTCAGCGCGAGCAGGATGACCGAGCCGAAGATCAGGAACCAGTTTTTCATCACGATCAGGGACAGGCCCCAGTGCTGCATGCTTGGGTCGGCGACGGCCGCCATCATCGGCATCATCGGCGCAAACACTTCGGTTGCCGTCTGGCCCCAGCCCATGTTGTAGAAGATCAGGGTGAAGGCGCCGGCGAGCACCGCGTGCAGCAGGCGGGCTACCATGTACGGGGTCATGCGGATGTCGGTGCCGGTGAGAACGGACGCGACCTGCGCATGCACAGACAGACCGGACCAGGCGATGATGAAGGAAACGATGATCAGCTGCTCAATTAGCGGTGCGGACGTCTGCGCCGCCATTGCGGAGCCGATATCGATCTCGAAGAGACCTGCCACAAACGACTGCACGAGGCCGGCATCGAGGCCGATCACGCGGAAGATCATTTCGATCGGCAGAGCGATCAGCGGCACGATGCCAGACAGGGACAGCACTTTGAACAGCACGGCGAAGAAGATGATAAAGCCACAAATCATAAACAGGGTCTTCATCGAGTCGTTGACCGCATCGCCGAGCAATTTGCCCAAGGTGCGGCCGTCTTCTTCACGCGCGCGCATCATTTCGCCAAAGGAGCGTTTGAAAATGTTGCCTTTGACGCGGGTTTCTTGCACAACATCTTCTTCCCGGTGGTTGCGTTCGGCGCGAACTCCGTAAAACTTAAAGGCGATGCCTACCAAGAAAGCCGATATGTAATGGGCGATGGCAAGCAGCATCCCGAGCTGCGGCGAGTGGAACATCCCGACCGCGACGGCGCCAAACATGAAGAGCGGGTCTGCCGTATTGGTGAACGCGAGCAGGCGCTCGCCTTCGATCCGGGTGCAAAGTTTGTTTTTGCGGAACTTCGATGTGATGACCGCGTCCATCGGATACCCGGCGGCGAGGCCCATCGACAAGGCAAAGGCGCCGACTCCCGGCACGCTGAACAAAGGGCGCATCAGCGGTTCGAGCAGCACGCCCAGCGCATGGACGATCCCTACGCCAAGCAAGAGCTCCGAGAGGATGAAGAACGGCAGGAGGGACGGGAATACAACGTCCCAGAAAAGCTTTAACCCATCTACCCCGGCTTTGAACCCTTCTTGCGGGTACATGACCAGGGACAAGGTCAGAAAGACGACCACGGTGGCCAAGATCGTTGTTGTTGAACGCTTCGGCGCTGTGGACATTGCTAGCCTCATCTCCTTTTTCAATTCGAAATACGGACTACCCTTACCCATACATATGGACGACCCGCCTGAGATATGTTTGGATTCGTCCAAGGCGGAAAGTTATGGTACTCTATACGAAAGATCAAACTGAGAAGGAGACACAGAGATGGCCGACATGACGATCAAAGAGATGCAAAAAGATGTGGACGCGTATATCTCGCAGTTCAAAGAAGGCTATTTCCACCCGATGACGCTGGTGGTGCGCTTGACCGAAGAACTGGGAGAACTGGCGCGGGAAGTCAACCACAGCCACGGGCAGAAGCCCAAGAAGAAGGAAGAGGCGGAGAGCTCGATCGCGCTGGAGCTGGCCGACATGATGTTTGTTATCACCTGCATGGCCAATTCGCTGGGCATTGATCTGGAAGAAGCGCACCAGGCTGTGATGCATAAATTCAACACGCGCGACGCGAACCGCTGGACGCGCAAGGACGCAGAGTAAAAAGGGGATCGATACATATGGCAGAACAGATTCGCGTGGTTGTCGTCGGCGCCAAAGGCCGCATGGGCCGCGAAACGGTAAAAGCAATCATCAATGACGAGGCGCTGGCGTTTGTCGGCGCGGTCGACCGGACGCTGGACGGCGTGCCGGTGTCGCAAGTGCTCGGCCTTGATGCGGGCGAGGTGCAATTTTCGACCGATCTGGAAAAAACGCTGCTTGAGACGCAGGCGGACGTGATGGTCGACTTTACGACGCCGGCGGTAATGAAAGGGAACATCGACAAAGCAATTGCGCTTGGCGTTCGTCCGGTCGTCGGCACGACAGGCATGACGCCCGAAGAAATCGCCGCTTGGGATGCCGCGTGCAAGGAGCGGGGCATCGGCGGGCTGATCGCGCCGAATTTTGCGATCGGGGCGATTTTGATGATGCGCTTTGCGGCGGAAGCAGCGAAATTCCTGCCGCATGTCGAGATCATCGAGATGCATCATGACCAGAAGCTGGACGCGCCGTCGGGCACGGCGATCAAGACGCTGGAGCTGATCGCGCAAGAGCGCGAGAAGATGGGACAAGGGCATCCGAACGAGCATGAGACGATCGCGGGATCGCGCGGCGGGGATTATGAAGGCATGCGCGTGCATAGTGTGAGATTGCCGGGCTATGTGGCGCACCAGCAAGTGATCTTCGGCGGCCTCGGGCAGACGCTGACGATCCGCCATGATTCGATCAACCGCGAGTCGTTTATGCCGGGCGTGGTACTGTCCTGCAAAGAGGTAATGAAGTATGAAGGCATGGTCTACGGTCTGGAAAACCTGCTCTTTTAACTGACGGAGGGATCCCGATGAACATCGCACTGATCGCACACGACCGCAAGAAAGAGACCTTGATCAATTTTGTGATCGCCTACCAGCATATTTTTGCAAAAGCCACCCTGTACGCGACCGGCACGACCGGGCTGCGCATTCAGGAGGCGTCGGGGCTGTCGGTCAACCGCTTCCTGTCCGGCCCGCTCGGCGGCGACCAGCAGATCGGGGCGTTGATCGCCGAAGATCGGATGGATCTCGTTCTCTTCTTCCGCGACCCGCTGATGTCCCAGCCGCACGAGCCGGACATCCTCGCGCTGCTCCGCCTCTGCGACGTCCATGAAATCCCCGTCGCCACCAACATGGGCACCGCCGAAGTCCTCGTCAAAGCACTCGATCGCGGCGATTTCGCCTGGAGAGAAGCAAGGCAAAAGGGCTAGACCTGGCCTGTCGGCCATTGGTTGGTGGAAGCCACCAGTCCAGTACGGTCTGGGACAGTCTGGGACGTCTGGGACAGTCTGGGACAGTCTGGGACAGTCTGGGAGATGGGCGGAGCTGAGGATTGAGGGAGTGAACATGTGTAATGGAACGTATTGAGGCTGTTGCTTGGAAAGTTGTTGAATCGCTTGAAGCGGCAGGATTTGAGGCCTATCTCGTCGGCGGCTGTGTCCGCGATAAATTGTTGGAACGAAACATTTACGATTATGACATCACCACCTCCGCATTGCCGGAGGAGGTGCAGGCGCTGTTTCCGCATACGGTGCCGACCGGTATCAAACACGGCACCGTCTCCGTCCGCGAAGAAGGTTTTCAGTATGAAGTGACCACGTTTCGGACGGATGGGGAGTATGAGGACGGGCGGCATCCGGCGGAAGTCAAGTTTGTGCGGTCGCTGGAGGAGGACCTGGCGCGGCGGGACTTGACGATCAACGCGATGGCATTGGGTCGCGACGGCACGCTGCACGACCCGTTTGGCGGACAGTTTGATCTGTTCGCCAAACGGATCAAGGCGGTCGGCGACCCGGTGAAACGCTTTGAGGAAGACGCGCTGCGGATGCTGCGGGCGATCCGCTTTGCGGCGCAGCTGCAGTTTGAGATCGAAGAGGAAACCCTGCAGGCGATCTCCGAAGAAGCATTTCGCCTGCAGCAGATCTCCCGCGAGCGCATCCGCGACGAATGGCTCAAGATGCTGCTCTCGCACGCGGATACGGCGATCCAACTGCTCTGGGAGACAGACACTTTGCGCCACATCTTCTCCCGACCGACCGTCGAGCCGGAACCATGGGAGCGAGCAGCCGCCTGGACGGCCGACGCGCCGCCCGACATCGCCTTGCGCTTCTGCCTCGTCTTTGCCGCGCTGGAGATCGACGAGCCGCGCATGGACAAAACGCTGCAAGGGCTGAAGCTGCCATCCCAGCTCAAAAAAGAAATCCGCGACCTGTTCGCTCTGCAGAAGACCGAACCGTCCCCGGACTGGCCGGACAGCACATGGCGGCAACTGTTTTACATCCACGGCTACGAAACGATCTGGCGCCGCTGCATGATGCGCGCCGTGATCCATGAGCCGGATAAGCTGCCTTTCTGGCGTGAACAGGTCGCACAGCGCCGCGAGCAGCAGCCAATCTGGGTCTTGTCCGATCTCGCGCTGACCGGCGAGGACCTGATCGAACATGGCATCGCGGAAGGCCCGGCCCTCGGGCACTGGCTGAAACGCCTCGCCCAAGCGGTGCTGCAAGATCCGTCGCACAACGAGAAGACGGCGCTCCTGCAGCTCGTGCAAGACTGGCAAGCCAACTCGTAGCAGGTGCAAAGGAGGTTGTCGATTGGACGATCAAAACGAACAATCCCTTGTCTCTTTGGATCAAGCCCTTCTGCAAGCGCAGGCCGACCCGGACCTGGAGCCCGCTTTCTTCAAACGGCTGCTCCACTCCAACCTCTATGTGCTTGGGCACGTCGAGGATGCGCAGATCGAAGAAGACGGCACGGTCTGGCCGCGCGACAACTCGACGCTGCACATCACCCATTTTGATGTCGACGGCCAGACGGTGCTGCCCGTCTTCTCCGCGCCGGATCACCTGCGCAGCCTGTTTGACGAAGAGCCCGACTTTATCCTCCTTCGCGCCACCAACATCCTCGCGTCGGCGACACCCGACCTAAAAATTGTGCTCAACCCCGGCACCTCTGTCGGCAGAGCCTTCACCTACGAAGACATCCAAAAGCTCCTCCGCTGAGGAGCTTTTTTCATGCCCTGCTCTCTCCCTTCAACAAAAATCTACTTAACCCGACAAAATAATTATTTAGTATCTAGCAAATTGATGATATAAATAGATTGGGGTAATTAGGTTTCTTCCACATGAAGCACTAATGAAGGGAGATTGTTCCACCTTATGAATCAGCATTCATCCACCAATCAAAAAGTTGTCATCTTAGGCGGCGGTGTCGCCGGGATGAGCGCCGCGCATGAATTGATCCAGCGCGGATTTGATGTTGTTGTCTACGAATACAAAAGCATTGCCGGCGGCAAAGCGCGCTCCATGCCGGTGCCGGAGTCAGGCAAAGAGGGTAGAAAAGACTTGCCCGGCGAACACGGCTTCCGCTTTTTCCCCGGTTTTTACAAACATGTGACCGATACGATGCAGCGCATTCCTTATACCGATCCGGACGGCGAAGAGAAAACCGTCTTTGACAACCTCATCCATGCCCCGCGCATGGGCCTGGCCCGCTATGACCATCCGCTGACCGAGTTTGTCGCCAACTTCCCGACCTCGCTCGACGATGTGGTCGACATCATCAAATCGATGTTTGACGCCGACCTCGGCCTCTCCGCCGAAGAGATGGAAACGGCCGCTTCGAAAGTCTGGCAGATCCTCACCTCCTGCCATGAACGCAAAGTGCAAGAATACGAGCAGATCCCGTGGTGGGACTTCATCGAGGCGGAACAGCACTCCGAAGCGTACCGCAAGTTGTTCACCGCGCTGACCCGCACCCTCGTCGCCGCCAAAGCGCACGAAGCGAGCACGAAGACGGTCGGCAATGTCGGCGCGGAGCTGATCCTCGACATGATCACGCCGGGCATGCAAAACGACCGCGTCCTGAACGGCCCGACCAACGACGTGTGGGTCGACCCGTGGCTGAACTTCCTGCGCGAACAAGGCGTGGATTACCGCTTCGGCGCAGAAGTCAAAAAGATCGACTGCAAGGACGGCGTCATCACCGGTGCGACGATCCTCGAAAACGGCGTTCAATACGAAGTCACCGCCGACTACTATATATCGGCGCTGCCCGTTGAAGTGATGGCCAGCCTGCTCACCGACGAGATGCTGCTGGCCGATCCGACCCTGTTTTACCTGAAACAGCTGGCCTTGTCGGTCGACTGGATGACCGGTATTCAGTTCTACCTGACCGAGCCCGCGCCGATCATCGAAGGCCACGTCCTGTACATGGATTCGCAGTGGGCGCTGACCTCCGTCTCGCAGGCGCAGTTCTGGCCGTACATCGACCTGCGCCAATACGGGGATGGGGAAGTGGTCGACATCCTCTCCGTCGACATCTCCGACTGGAACACGCCGGGCACCAATGGCATGACAGCGATGGAGTGCGACTTTGAACAGTTGAAAAATGAAGTCTGGGCGCAGTTGAAAAAGAGCCTCAACCACGACGGCGAAATGCTGCTGCGCGATGACATGATCCACACCGTCTTCCTCGACCCGGACATCTGCTTCATCAACCCGCGCGACAAGATCAATCTCGAACCGCTCTTGATCAACAAAGTTGGCACCTGGACCCAGCGCCCGGATGCGTACACCGCAATTCCGAACTTGTTCCTCGCCTCCGACTATGTCCGCACCAACACCGACCTGGCGACGATGGAAGGGGCCAACGAAGCGGCTCGCCGCGCGGTCAACGCCATCCTCGACGCGGCACACTCCAACACGGAGCGCTGCGAGATCTTCGAAATGTTTGAACACAAGCTGTTCACGCTGTGGCAAAAACACGACCAGGAGCGCTTCGAAAAAGGCTTGCCGTGGGACGGCAAAACGGTTCTGCATATCTTCTAATTCCATTCAATCCTGACCAAAAGGGGGGAGTCGCATGTTTTCGATCGCCGGATACCAGATCCTCGGCCAGATCGCCGAGGGCAGCAAGTCGGTCATCTACCGCGGCCAGGCCGAGGGCAGCAGCCAGACTTTCATTTTAAAAGCGATGAAAACCGAATATCCCCCTTTGCAGGATGTCGTCCGCTGGAAGCGCGAGTATGAGATTGCAAAAAGCCTCGACTCTGACGGCATCGTGCGCCCGCTGGAGCTGTGCGAGCAGGGCAACGGTGTCGTGCTGGTGCTGGAAGACTTTGGCGGCAGCTCGCTCGCTCATCTTCTGCGGCAAAAGCGGCTCAACCTGAGCCAGTTTCTCGACATCGCCATTCCGCTCGCCGAGACGCTGGGCTTTTTGCATCAGCGGCAGATCATCCACAAAGACATCAAGCCGCACAACATCATCGTCGCGCCCGATGCTGGCATCGTGAAGCTGACCGACTTTTCGATCGCCTCGCTGCTCGTCAGCGAGAAGACGGAGATGGTCAACCCGACCCAGCTTGAAGGCACGCCCGCTTATATGTCGCCGGAGCAGACCGGCCGCATGAACCGCGTCACCGACTACCGGACCGACTTTTATTCGCTGGGTGTCACGTTTTATGAAATGCTGACCGGACAGCCGCCATATGTCACGCACGACCCGGTCGAGCTGATCCACTGCCACATCGCCAAGCAGCCGCAAGCGCCGTACGAATGGAACATCGGCATCCCCAAGGCCGTCTCGGACATCGTCATGCGCTGCCTCGCCAAAAACGCGGAAGACCGCTACCAGAGCGCGTTTGGCTTGAAAGCTGACCTCGAGACCTGCCGCCGCCGCTTGCAGGAATATGGCGTGATCGGCGATTTTCCGCTTGGCCAGTCCGATCAGTCGGAAATTTTTCGCATCCCGGAAAAGTTGTACGGGCGCGGGCAGGACATCGCGGCGATGCGCGCCTGCTTTGACCGCGCCGCACAGGGTACGAGCGAACTGTTGCTCGTGTCCGGTTTTTCCGGCATTGGCAAGTCGTTTTTCGTCCATGAGATCCACGCTTCTGTCGTGCAGGAAAACGGCTTTTTCCTGACCGGCAAATTCGACCAGTTCAAACGGCACATTCCGTACCACGCCTTGATCCGGTCGATGAAAGACCTGATCGCCCAGCTGTTGACCCAAAGCGAAGAGGACGTCCTGCACTGGCAGGACAAGATCTTGCAGGCGCTTGGCAACAACGGCAGCGTGATGACCGACGTCATCCCGGAGCTGGAGCTGATCATTCACAAACAGCCGGACGCCCCGCAACTGCCGCCTGAAGAAACGCAAAACCGTTTCCAACTGACCATGCAAAAGCTGCTCAGCGTTTTTTGCAAGCGCGAGCATCCTGTGGTGCTCTTTCTCGATGACCTGCAATGGGCCGACCCGGCTTCGCTTACAATGATCGAATATCTGCTCAGCGACCCGGCGACCTCCCATCTGCTGTTTATCGGCGCGTACCGCGACAACGAAGTCTCCTCCGGTCACCGCCTGATGCGGATGCTGGACGCGCTGCGCCAGAAGCAGCGCCCGTACCGGCAGATCACTTTGCGACCGCTTGACCTTGAACATATGGGCGAACTGCTCGCCGATACGCTTGGCCAGGCCGAGGAACAGGTGAGGACGCTCACGGAGCTCGTTTTGCAAAAGACGAACGGCAACCCGTTTTTCGCGCGGCAATTCCTGCAGGCGCTCTATGCCCGGCAGATGATCTCCTTCGATTCGGCAGAGGGTCGCTGGGTCTGGGATGAAGCGCGCATCGGCGGCGTGGACATCACCGACAACGTGGTGGAGTTCATGCTGCAAAAGATCCAGGAGCTGCAGGAGGACACCCAGCAGATGCTGCAGGTGGCCGCTTGCATCGGCAGCTCCTTCGACCTGCAGACCGTAGCTCGCACAGCCGGCAAAAGCGTCAGCGCCGCAGCGGACGAACTTTGGCCTGCTCTGCAGGAAGGCTTGCTCGTGCCGGTCGGCACCGATTACAAACTCCTCTACAGCCCGGGCCGGGCAGAAGAAGATGATTTTAACGTTTCGTTCAAATTCCTGCACGACCGCGTCCAGCAGGCCGCGTATGCCTTGCTGACCGAAGCGCGGCGCAAAGAAGTGCATCTCGGGATCGGCCGTCTGCTGCTGGCCCGCACGAGCCGGCCGGAGCTGGAAGAGCGACTGTTCGATATGGTCAACCACCTGAACGAAGGGCTATCGCTGATCCAGACCCGCAAAGAGATTCTGCAGCTGATCTCCCTGAACCTGATCGCCGGCAAGCGCGCCAAAGCATCCACCGCCTACGAACCTGCCCTGAAATACCTCACCCAAGGCGCGGAGCTTTTGCCAGCCGACGCGTGGGAGACGCAGTACGACCTGACGATGCAGCTCCATCTGGAGCGCTCCGAAGTCGAGTACCTCTGCGGCAACTTCGAGCTGGCCGAGCAGCTGTTTGACCTGATTTTGGCCAACGCGAAGACCAAGCTGGAGCAAGTCCGCGTCTACAACATCAAGACCCAGCTTTTGATCAACCTCGGGCAATACGAAGAGGCGATCCGGCAGGGGCTGAAATGCGTGCGGCTCCTCGGCATCAAGCTGACCGACGAAGCGGGGATGCTCTCGTTCCTATGGGAGATGGCGAAGGCAAAATGGAACCTGCGCAAACGGACGGTGACCGAACTGCTCCATCTGCCGCTGGTCAAAGACCCGTACCGCGACGAGGCGATGAAGCAGGTGTTCAACATCGCGACCGCGTTTTATTTTGTCAACCCGCAGAAGTTCGCCCAGCTCAATCTGAAAGTGCTGAACATGACGATCAAGCATGGCAATTCGCTGGCTTCCAGCATCGCCTACGGAGGCTATGGCGTGATGATCGGCAACATCCTCGGCGATGTCGAGAACGGCTACCACTACGGGAAGCTGGCGAAGCAGGTCAATGACAAATACTTTGCGCCGCTCCGGCACAAAAGCGATTTTTCGTTCGCCTTGTTCTCGATACATTGGAAAGAGCATCTGCAGCATGCAACCCGGCTGTTCCGCGAGACGCACCAGAACGCGATGGAGTCGGGCGACTTGATTCAAGCCTTTTTCTCCGTCCTGCAGATGATCAACTGCATGGTGATCCACGGCGAGCAGCTCGATGTGATCGACCGCGATGTCCGCACCTATCTGGAGTTCGCCAAGCGGGCCAAGCTGCGCGACCATGTCAGCAACTACCTGATCTTAAAAGCGTTTGTGCAAAATCTGCTCGGGCGCACCGACGGGCTGACCAGTTTGAGCGATGAAGATTTTCAGGAAGACGCCTATCTGGAGCGGCTGCAGGCGGAAGAAGGTCTGCATCTCCTGAACTGGTACTATTTTGTCAAAGCCAAACTCTGCTATCTGTATGAGCAGCCGGGCGAAGCGGTGCGCTGGTCGCGGGAAGGGGAGAAGATCATCTCCGCCTCGATGGCCCAGCCGCATGTGCCGGAGCACTATTTTTACTATTCGCTGAGCATGGCGGCCAACTACGGCCACGTCTCCCCGCAGGAGCAGCGCGCGTATTGGAAACAGCTCAAGAAAAATCGCCGCAAGCTGAAAAAGTGGGCCCGGCACGCCCCGCAAAACACCGAGCACAAATACCTGCTCGTCCAGGCGGAAATGGAGCGCATCAAAGGCAGCGAGCAGGCGGCGATGCGCCTGTACGACGCCGCGATCGAGTCGGCGCACCTGTATGAGTTTGCCAACAATGCCGCACTGGCCGCTGAATGTGCGGCCAAGTTCTACGCCTCCCGCGCCAAGCATAAAATCGCCAAAACGTACATGACGGAGGCGGTCTATGGCTACCTGCGCTGGGGCGCGACGGCGAAAGTGCAGCAGCTCGAAGCGACCTACCCGCACCTGCTGGCGACCCGTCTGGAGCATGAGACCTCCCTCGAAGTGGCGGCGACAGGCTCCGGCAGCATCAGCGCGACGGGCGGAAGCGCGGTGCAGAAGATCGATCTGCTCACCGTCATGAAAGCAGCCCGGGCGATCTCCGGCGAGATCGTCTTGGACAAGCTGCTGGAAAACATGATCCACATCGTCGTCGAAAACGCCGGCGCGGAAAAAGGCGTCCTGCTGATCGAGCAGGAAGGTGACTTGCTGATTGAAGCGGAGAAAACCACCGGGAACGACACTGTGCGCGTGCTGCAAGGCACCCCGTACCGCAACTGCTCGAACGTGGCCTCGTCGGTGATCCAGTATGTCAGACGGATGCGCGAGCCGGTCGTGCTGCATGACGCGATGGATGCGGACATGTTTGCGAAAGACCCGTACATCCTGCACAAAAAGCCCAAGTCGATCCTCGCCATGCCGATCTTGAACCAAGGCAAGCTGGTGGGGGTGCTGTATCTGGAGAACAACTTGACCACGCACGCCTTCACGGCTTCGCGACTGGAAGTGATGAGCCTGCTGTCCTCGCAGATCGCCGTTTCCATTGAAAACGCCAAGCTGTACAACCAGCAGGTCGAGCTGAGCCGCGCGTACGGCAAGTTTGTGCCGCATCAGTTCCTGCGCTTTTTGGACAAGAAAAGCATCATCGACGTAAGGCTGGGCGACCATGTGCAGACGGAGATGTCGGTGCTGTTTTCCGATATCCGCTCGTTTACAACGTTGTCGGAGCGGATGACGCCGGAGGAGAATTTCAAGTTCCTCAATGAATTCTTGAGCCGGATGGAGCCTTCGATCACAGAAAACCACGGTTTTATCGACAAGTATATCGGCGACTCGATCATGTCGCTGTTCGATCAGGGCGCGGATGATGCGGTGCGCGCCGCCTTGTCGATGCTGAAAGTGCTCGCCGCGTACAACGAGCAGCGCCGGATGGACGGGCTGGAAGAGATCGGGCTTGGCATCGGGATCAACAGCGGTCTGTTGATGCTTGGAACGCTCGGCGGCGACAACCGAATGGATTCGACGGTGATCTCCGACGCCGTCAACCTGGCATCAAGGGTGGAAGGGCTGACCAAGCGGTACCGCGTGCAACTGTTGATCTCCGAGCAGACCTTGTCCCGTCTGCGCGATCCGGGCCGCTATCACATCCGCATCATCGACCGGGTGAAAGTGAAAGGCAAGTCGGAAGCGGTGTCGGTCTATGAGGTGTTTGACGCCGACCCGCAGGAGGTGCGTGAAGGGAAGCTGCGCACCAAGGAGATTTTTGAACAGGGGTATTGCTTGTATCAGGAGCAGAATTTCGTTGGCGCTAAAGCATTGTTTGACGAGTGCCTGCGCCAGAATCCGCAGGACAAAAGCGCACAGGTCTATGTGGAGCGCTGTCTGCATTGTCTGGAATATGGGTACGACGAATATTGGACCAACGAGGGAGCGAAAACATGACCAGTGCGGCAAAAAGCATGTTTGTATTTGGCATTTACCTGTTGAGTTTAAGCCTGAGCTGCCTCTTTTGGCCAAATACGGTGATCGAACTGATCGGAATCGGGGAACCGGGCGATGCTTCGGTGTTTATCCGCTTTTCCGGGATGATGGCGTTTTTCCTGGCGATGTATTATTTCATCGCCGCGCGCAAAGACCAGACCGAGTTTATGTGGTGGACGGTGTACACGCGCCCGCTGGTGTTTGTGTTCTGCGCCTTGTTTGTGCTGACCGGCGCGTTTCCGAAGATCGCGATCTTCGTGGGAGTTTTCGATATTGTGACCGCCTTCTGGACGTATCTCGCCCTGCGGGCGCAAGCGGGGGCGTAACTGAATGGACTGGCTGATCGGCCATCTGGTCGGGGACTATCTGCTCCAAAACGACTGGATGGCATACAACAAAAAGCAAAAGACCTGGCGCGGCGAACTGGCCTGCAATCTGCATTGCCTGATCTGGACGCTCAGCGTCCTTTGCTTTACCGGCTGGTGGGACTGGCCTCATGCCCTGTTGGTCTACGGGACACATTATCTGCTCGACCGCACGGGGCTGGTCAACTGGTATGTGAAGAAGATCAATCTGGGCCCGCCGCTGCCGTGGCTGTATATTGTGACCGATAATGTGCTGCATCTGCTGGTGCTTTATTTGGTTGATAAATATGTATAACTTTAGGCGTTAAGATTTATATGAATGGCGCGTTAAATATAACTGTTCAGATTGAAGAGAAGCGTGGTAGACTAGAAGAGGAGCAAGATTCCGAGATGTTATCATGTAAGGTGTGAGAGAGACATGGGAGACCCTCTTTTGGCGGTACGGGAAGAAGTCAAACCGGAAACCATGCTGAAGATCATCTTTGACTATATTGCGAAAATCACGGCGGAGAAGCGGCTGAGCCATATTTTGATGCTGATGGCCGACATGGGGCGGGAGATGATCCTCGCCGACCGCTGCACGTTGTGGCTGCTCGATGAAGAGCGCCAGGAGCTGCGCACGACGGTGGCGCACGATGTGAGCGAGCTGCGCATTCCGGTCGATTCTGGCGTGGTCGGGCATACGATCCGCACGGGACAAGCGGTGATCATCGATGATGCCTATCAGGATGACCGGTTTAATGTGATGGTGGATCGGACGACCGGGTATCGGACGCGATCGATTTTGGTGATTCCGATCCGGGATAATGAAGACCGTGTGATGGGCGCGTTTCAGGCGATCAACAAGATGACGGCGAAGGGCAAGTTTACGCAGCAGGATCTGGAGCATCTGACCTTGGCGGCGTATTACTCGGGCAAATCGCTGGAATCGGCGATGTTGGCGCATGAGATCGAAGAGACGCAAAAGGAGATCATCTTCGCGATGGGCGAAGTCGGCGAGACGAGGTCGAAGGAGACGGGCAACCATGTGAAGCGGGTTGCGGAGTATTCGAAGATTTTGGCGCTGCGCTTCGGGCTGAGTGAAGAGGAGGCCGAGCTGATCAAGACGGCGTCGCCGATGCATGATATCGGGAAAGTGGCGATCCCTGATTCGATCTTAAACAAGCCGGGCAAGCTGACCCCGGATGAATATGAATTGATGAAGACGCATACGACAATCGGCTATCAACTATTGAAAAATTCCAAGCGCCGCATCCTGAAAGCGGCCGCGACCATCGCCATCGAGCACCATGAAAAATGGAACGGCACCGGCTACCCGAACGGTCTGCAAGGGGAAGCGATCCACCTGTACGGGCGCATCACGGCCGTCGCCGATGTCTTTGATGCATTGGCGAGCGACCGCCCGTACAAGAAGGCGTGGGAGTTAGCGCGAATCCTCGACCTCTTCCGCGAAGAGCGCGGCCAGCATTTTGATCCGCAGCTCGTGGATGTCTTTTTCGAGAGCCTCGATGAGATTCTGGAGATCCGTTCGCAGTATGGCGACAATTTTGATATCTGGTAAGAAAAAAGCGACCCGGTAAGGGTCGCTTTTTGCGTGCTGCTATTGTTCAATCTGCCGAACAAACTCTTCCACAGAAGAAGCGCGGGCGGCAAGTTTGCCCCAGGTCTTGAGTTGCTGAATATCTTTTACAGAACGAACCCGTTCTTTCAAGGCGTCATCGACAGGACCAAGCTCATCTAAGGAATCGATCACAAATTCGGATAGTCCTTGTTCGACGCCTTGTTCAATACCTTCTTTGATGCCTTCTTTGATGCCTTCTTGACGTCCTCTTTCCATACCTTCTTGCCAGGCTTCTTTCTTTTTGACTGCCAACGCTTCATGGTTGATCAGGGAAGTTAACATGGTCTCTACCTCCTCGTAGAAGCTTTCGAAATAGGTATAGAATTTCTGATAGAGATGATGGGCGAGGTTGGCGGTGACGGTGACCATTTTGTCGAGGTCATCGAGTTCCATCTTGCCTTCATCTCGTATCCGGATCAGTGATTCATGGGTGGATTCGATGATGCGCAGCACTTTGAGGAGCTCTTGGTGCACGAGCTCGGTTCGTTGCACAGAAGTGATGCTCTTATCTTTTATTATATCAAGAATTTCCTTTCGCGAAGCAAAAACATGAAAGGGGATCAAGGCGTACAGCTGCGTTTGAAACTGGCGCGGCTTGATGTTCCAGAACTTTTTCACCGGCACTTTATAGTGGAGGCGATCCGGCTCCTCGTAGGGGGGCAGCTCGATGACACAGGAGAGTTCGTCCTGAATCGAATCGTCGCGCTCCAGATACAGCACCAACTGGTGTGGAAATCGTATGACCAGCTGCTGCAGATCTTTCTCCATCCCTTGCTTGGCGATCTGGTACCCGTACTCGAACATGCGGATGATCATCGAGTGATCGTCATACGTTTGAAACTCGACATGGTACTTCTTCTGCTCTTTTTCCCGCAAAACGACGAGCAGCGAGTCGGCATAAGCGGTTGTGAGATCCGATCCAACAAACTCCGTACTCCCCCGGATGACCTTGGTGTCGGAAATGGAGAACGTTTCGCCAAACAGGCCGTTCAACAGATCGAGCGTCGGCCGGTCTGACAAACTGAAGAGCAGTTTCATACATTCGTCTGCTTGCACGTGGACTCGTGTCATGGCGATCCCTCTGCTTTATGAAGTTTTGTATAACGAGGAAAGGAACTCCCCGGCCGTAGCTGAATGAGTTCCTGTCCTCTGATGAGATAAACTAGGCTGCAAGAGCAACAGTTTGATTATACGATAGGAGAATGCTTTTGTAAACGGATGAGTAATTATTAACTTTGCCCTTCTAAAAAACCAGTTGCTGGGAAGAATGAGAAGTGACTGTATTTGGACCGTGAGGGGAAAGGATGTTGCGGACGATGAACTTGAAAACGGGACCTCTTTTGTGGCTGGATTCGCTGCCTGAACCGCCGCAGTATCCGCGTTTGGAAGAAGACATTTCCTGTGCAGTGCTGGTCATCGGCGGCGGGGAAGCGGGGGCGCTGACGTCGTATCATTTGCATCAGGCCGGTGTGGATGTGGTGCTGGTCGACCGCAGGACGATCGGGTTTGGCAGCACAAGCGCCAATACCGGGCTGTTGCAGTTTGGCAATGACAAGCCGCTGACCTCCTGCATCAACACGTTTGGGGAGGCCAACGGGGTTCGCTATTATAAGCTTTGCGAAAAAGCGGTTGGGGATCTGGAAACGCTCTCCGGGCAGCTGGAGATCTTCCCGGACTATGTGCGCCGCGACAGCTTGTACTACGCGACAAACGCCGAAGATGTCCCCGCCTTGCAAAAAGAGTATGAGGCGCTGAAACAATACGGCTATGACGTGACCTACCTGCAAAAGGCGGACATCGAGCAGAAATTCTCCTTTTCCAAAGCCGCCGCCATCTACGCCCGCGGCGACGCGGAGATCAATCCCTACAAACTGGCCAACGGCCTGACGCTCACCGCCCACAAAAAAGGGATGCGCGTCTACCAGGAGACGGAGATCACCACGCATATCACACAGGACGACCATCTCGTCTTTTTCACCAAAGACCGCCGTCAGATCAAAGCGCAGAAAGCGGTGATCGCCACCGGCTATGAAACGCAGGAGATCAAACGCAACTCAAACGCCTTGATCAACAGCTCCTACGCCATCGCGACCCAGCCGCTCGACGATTTCCCCGGCTGGCACAACCGCTGCCTGATCTGGGAGACGGCCCGTCCATACCTCTACATCCGCACCACCGCCGACAACCGCATCCTCGCCGGCGGTCTGGACGAGGCGACCAACATCGAAGCGGAGCGGGACGCCAAACTGCTGCACAAAAAAGACCTGCTCCTCCAAGAGGTGCAGCAACTCTTCCCGCAGCTCCCCGACCTGCGCGTCGACTATTTCTGGTCGGCCGCCTTCGGAGAAACGCACGACGGCTACCCGCTGATCGGCACCCAGCCGGAGTTCCCCCACTGCTATTTCCCACTCGGCTATGGCGGAAACGGCACCGTGTACAGCACGATCGCCGCGCAAGTGCTGACCGGGCTGATCACCGAAGGGCGTCACCCCGATGCCGACATGTTCCGTTTTGACCGATAACCGATCACCCCATCAACAAGCTGGCTTCTTAAACGGAGCTGGCTTTTTTTGCGTTCTGAAATCCCCAGAGGTTCAGTGGGATCAACAGGCAGAGCGAATAGACCGCGTAGTTGTAAAAAACCACCATGCCAGCACCGCCGCTCAAGACCGCTTTGGTCAGGCCGAGGTCGAGGCTGACCAACTCGCCGTTGCTGGCGGTCGCCAGGTAGTGCATCGTGTCGATCTGCTCCAGATAAAACCACAGCAGCCCAAACGTCGCCACGATCAAAAACAGATTGGCCCCCATCATAAATTTACGCACGGAAAAATCTCCCTTTCGTTTCGGTATTTACTCTTAGATTAACACAATTTCCCAAATTGTAAATCTACAGAGCTGTCGGAATGTGTCGGCAGCCGGGCTCATACAGTGGAGTATGAATTGGTTCTGTATATCGAACAAGCTTTGAAAAAAGGAGTCGTGCGATCCATGGAGATGGGCCTTGCGGAGATGGGGAGGGTCATACGGCAGCGGGTGCTGCTGATCGTGCTGGTGACGCTGCTTGCGGTCGGGTTGACCGGGGCGGGCAGCTTTCTGGTGCTGGAACCGGAGTATGAAGCGACGACGACCCTGCTGGTGCAAAGCAAACAGGCAGGGAATGTCATCGCCTACAACGATTTGCTCACCGATCAGAAGCTGGTCACCACCTACGGGGAAATTTTTCAGAGCCGCATGATCGCCGAAGCGGTGATCGACCGTCTCAGCCTGAACAGCACCGAACAGGAACTGCTGGAAAAAATCCGCGTGACCACGTCGGGCGAATCGCTGCTGACATCGGTGACCGTCACCGATCACGATCCCAAGCAGGCGGTGGCGATCGCCAATGCGATGGCGGCGGTGTTTATGGAAAATCTCAGCCGGATTATGCAAGTTGACAACATTTCCATTCTCGATACGGCCAAATTGACCTCCGATGTGCAACAGCCGGTGCGGCCCAAACCGTTTCTGAACATGGCAGCCGCACTGGTGCTTGGCGCGATGGCCGGGGCGGGGCTGGCGTTTTTGTTGGAATTTCTGAACAATACCGTCAAAACGGAAGGCGAGATCGAGCAACTGCTCCAGCTTCCCGCACTTGGTGCGATCACCGCCTATGACAACAAAGGGCGGGCCGGGCATCGCCTGGCGGTGCGGCAAGACCCGCGCTCGGCGGAGGCGGAAGCGTTTCGAACGCTGCGCACCAACATTCAATACGATGAGGCGGGCCAGCACGTCAAAGTGCTGATGGTCACGTCGACCGCCGCAGGAGAAGGCAAAACGACGGTGATCGCCAACCTCGCCGTCACCATGGCCCAAGCCGGCAAAAAGGTTCTGCTGATCGACGGCGACCTGCGCAAGCCAACGCTGCATCACGTCTTCCATCTGGGCGGGCAGAAAGGGCTGACCGAAGTGCTTTGCGAAGAGACGCCGCTGGAAGACGTGATTGTGCCAAGCGCAGCCGGCCCGGATGTGATCACCGCCGGCGCGATCCCGTCCAATCCGTCCGAACTGCTCGGGTCGCCGAAACTGCGGGCGGCATTGGCCGACGTGCGCACACGCTATGATCTTGTGCTGATCGACTCGCCGCCCCTCTTGCCGGTCACAGACGGACAGGTGCTCTCCACGCTCTGCGACGGCGTGCTGCTCGTCGTGCGCAGCGGGGCGGTCACACGCGACCATCTGCAGCAGGCCAAGGCGCTGCTGGACCGCGTCGGCGCGCAGGTGATCGGAGCGGTGCTCAATGGAAAGAAGCGGAAGGGGAAAGAGCAGACCTACTCCTACTACGCCTCTCCCGCAGGTGACCGCGATGATTGATCTGCATTGCCACATCCTGCCGGGGCTGGACGACGGGGCGCGCGATGATGAAATGGCGCTTGGGATGGCATGGGCGGCCGTTCATGAAGGGATCACCGACATCGTGGCGACCCCGCATACGGAAGACGGAGTGTACCGCAATTCGGCAAAAAAGGTGCGGGCAGCTGTCGAACGGCTGCAGCAGCTGTTCCTGGAAAAGCAGGTGCCGTTGCGCCTCCATCCCGGCTCCGAAGTGCATGTGCACCCGGAGCTGCTCGACCACTTGCAAAGCGGGCAGGTGATGACGATCGGCGACGCCGGACGGTACCTGTTGCTGGAACTGCCGATGACCAATCCGCCGCGGGTGATGGAGCGGATCTTTGCCGACTTGGCTGGTCTTGGCATCACGCCGGTACTGGCGCATCCCGAGCGCAACGAGGTGCTGCAGGAGCATCCGGAGCGGCTGGCGGCGTGGATCGCCGAATACGGTGTACTCGCCCAGTTGACGGCGGGCAGCGTGACGGGACAGATGGGGAAGAAATTGCAGAGCACCGCCCTGTCCTTCTACCAAAACCGTCTCGCCCACATCGTCGCCAGCGACGCGCATGATCTGAAACGCAGACGCCCCGAGCTGCGCGCCGCCTATCTCAAACTGGCCTCCCTCGATCTGGAAGAGGCCGCGCGGTATCGGGAGCAGGCGGAGTTGATTTTGTTTGGGGTATCCGATGTATGGCGGCAGCTCCAATGCTGATGCGTCACAGCCTGGCTTACCTCGTCGCGCGCGGCGTGCCGGGGCTGCTCAATTTTCTCGCCGTCGCCTGGCTGACCCGGTTGCTCACCCAAAGCGAATACGGCCACTACGCCAGTGTGATTGCAGGAGCCGCCTTGCTCAATGCGCTGCTGTTTCAGTGGCTCGGGCTTGGCGTGATCCGCTTTTGGCCCGGCGTGCAGGCGGAGCGGCGCGAAGGATTTCTGGCGACGCTCTGTGCCGGGTATCTCGGACTGGTGCTGGTGACGGGCCTTGCAGGCGGCGTCTTGATGTGGCGGCTCGCCGATCCTTTTTGGCAAGGGATGGTCGGTTGTGGTGTCCTGCTCGTCTGGGGGCAGGCGTGGTTTGAACTGCACTTGGAGCTCTTGCGGTCGGAGCTGCGTCCGAGGCGCTATGGTCTGGTCATGCTGGCGAAGGCGCTGCTGTCGGTTGGCATCGGCGTTGGGCTTGCCTATCTGGGCTACGGCATCTGGGGCGTGCTGGCCGGTGTACTGGCCGGCATGGTGGCACCCGTTGCGTGGCAGAGCGTCAAGGTCTTCCAAAGTGTGCGCTGGCGGCTCATCGACAAACAACTTTTCAAACAGCTTTTGCGATACGGACTGCCGCTGACTGCTGCGTTCTCGATGGAGCTGATCGTGAGCAGTTCCAACCGCCTGCTGCTCGGTGCGGGGCAAGCCGGGATGTATGCGGTTGGCTACGACTTGGCAAAGCAGACGGTCGGGCTGCTGATGTACACGATTGGTCTGGCCGCGTCACCGCTCTTGGTGCGGTCATTTGAACAGTCCGGCGTCGAAGCGGCCGGGCGGGAGATGGAAAAAGTGCTCCTGCTCCTGCTTGGCATCGGTCTCCCGGCCACCGTCGGGCTCAGCCTGCTCGCGCCCAATCTGGCCGAGACGCTGCTCGGCGCTCCTTTTCACGGCGCTGCTCTGCTGATGCCGTGGGCGGCGGTGGCTGCGCTTTTGTTCAGCGTGAAGGAATATTGCCTCAACCGCGCGTTTCAACTGCAGCAAAAAACCTTGCGCCTGATCGTGCCCACCGTGCTGGCCGCGCTGCTCAATCTGCCGCTCGCTGCATGGCTGGCAGGCATTTACGGCGCACTGGGAGCGGTCTATGCCACCTGCATCGTGTATGGTGCGGCGCTCGTGGTGACATGGGTGCTGGCGAAACGAATTCTTCCGCTGCGGGTGCCGGTGAAAGAGACGGCAAAAGTCGCCTTGTCCACGCTGGTGATGGCAGGAGCGCTCTTCCCGCTGCACACTTTGCGCGGCGCGGCGGCGCTGCTCTTGCAAGTGCTGACCGGCGGGGCGGTGTACGCCGGAATGCTGTGGGCGACGGGGCTATTGAAAGTTCATTTTTGGCGGAGGAGGCAGGGAATATGAAAGTGTCTGTGCTGATCGGGACGCGCGACCGGTTCGCGACGCTGATGCGCTGTCTGGAGACGGCGCTGGAGCAGGATTACCCCGACATGGAGATCTTGCTGCTCGATGATCATTCCAAGGAAAACCTGGCTGAAAAAATCTACCAATACGTCAGCGACGACCGCCTGCGCCTGTTCCGTTCCCCTCGTCCGCTCGGCGTGGCGGCCGGGCGCAATTTTTTGATGCGGCTGGCCCGGGGCGAAGTGTTTGTGGTCATCGACGATGACGCCTATTTCGACGACTCCGGCGCCTTGACGCGGATCGTGCGCCATTTGGAGACGCATCCGTTTACCGGCATCCTGGCGCTGAAAGTGATCGATCACCAAAACGGCGAGCAGGACCTGCTCGTGCCGTTCAGCCGCCGCTGGCGCAAGAAGCAGCCCGCATTGCCAGAGGAGACGCAGACCTGCTCCTACTACCTCGGCGGCTTTCACGCCATCCGCAAAAAAGTGATCGACATCTGCGGGCCGTATTACGAAGGGCTGGTCTTTGGCGAAGAGGAGCTCGACCTGTCGTATCGGGCGGTCGGGGCCGGGTTTGAGATTCAGTACCTGCCCGATGTGGCCGCCCACCACCATCCGGAGCCGTCGGTGGTCGGCAGGCGGCGCGGGGCGGAGCTGCATCATCATGTGCGCAATCGCTTTTTCCTCGCTTACAAATACTTGCCCGCTTTTTGCGTGCCAGTCTACCTGCTGGTCTGGCTGATGATCTACGCCTTGCAGGCCGGGAAAAAGCTGGCTTGGGGCGCGTACCTCACCGGGCTGTGGGCCGGGCTGCGGGAATTGCGCAAAACGAAACGCACGCCGCTGAACCGGGCTGCCCTGACCTACTTGAAACTCCATTACGGGAGAGTCTGGTATTGACGCCGGGGCGGATCGCGCTGCTCTCCTTCCTATTGATCTGGCTGGCTCTGCACCTCTCCGGGGTGCATGCCTTGTTCTGGGAAGGGAGTTTTTCGATCGCGCCGTGGGATGTGCTGACCTTGCCGGTGTTTGCCCTGTGGCTGTTCTACGCGGCGCGGGGGCGGGTGAAGGTGTCGCGTGATCTGATAATCGGGCTGTTCCTGATGCTGCTCTTTTGCACATGGATCGGCATCGAAGCGTTTCGTTCGCCGCAGCCGATGCGCGGGCTGAGCATGTATGGGATCATGCTCCGCAACGTCGTGCTGTTCCTCGTCGTCGGCACGCTGCTCGGCGAGGTGAAGTCGCTCCGCAAGTTAAACCGCACGCTGTTTCTCGCCGGAGCAGGCATCGCGGTCGCCGCGCTGGTCCTCTTTTTCCAAGCGGCAGGCAACATGCAGAGAATCGCCTTCCATCCGTCGCTCTGGCGGCCAGGGATCGGCTATGTGCTGGATCAGGGCGGGGTGATGCGGCTGGTCGGCTTCGCGGAAGACCCCAATTTTTATTCGATCTACATGGCTTTACCGCTCTTGATCGGCTTTTCGCTGCTGTCGCGCAAAAGGTGGCTGGGCATCGGCGTGATCGGCCTGTCGCTCGTGCTGGCCAACTCGCGGACGTTTTATCTCGTCTTCGCGATGAGCAGCCTGCTCCTGCTGGCGGCAGCAATCCTGTTTCGCCAAGGGAAGGCCGTATCCGGCTACCTCAAGTCGATCGGCGGAAGCGTGCTGGCCATCGGGATCGCCGCCTGGATCTGGTCGCTCTGGCAAGGGGATCTGCTGCAAATGATCCTCAAGCGCTTCGACCTGCTGGAAAAATCGGGCCGGTTCGAGCTGTGGGACCGCTTGCTGGCGAACGGCACCGGCGACTTTTGGCTGGGCAAAGGGCTGCGCGGCTCGGAGCAGTTGCTCGGCGGGATGTATTCACACAACTCCTACCTCGATCTGCTGGTCGAGACCGGTTTCGTCGGGCTTGTGCTCTGGGGGCTGTTCGCGCTGTTCGTCTCCTTGAAAGCTTTGCAAAAACTGGCTTTGGCAGACCGCGTGCCATGGGTGCAGATGTGGTTCTTGCTCCTGCCGATGATGTTTGCGTTTTCGTTTCTATACAATCCATTTTTCTGGCTGTTGGCGGCGGTGCTGACCGCCGATGCGGGAGGTGAAAGAGATGAACGTGCCGTTCGTAACGGTGATCATGCCGGTGCGCAATGAAGAGCCGTATTTGGCAGGCTGTCTGGACTCCCTGTTCGCGACCGACTATCCGATCGAACGGCTGGAAATGCTGGTGATCGACGGAAACAGCACGGACCGCACGCGGGAGATCGCAGCCGACTATCAGCAGCGCTATCCTTGCCTGCGCCTGCTCGACAACCCGCAGCAACTGCAAGTCGCGGCGCTGAACATCGGGATACAGCAAGCCCGGGGTGAGATCATCATGCGGATGGACGCACATACCGAATATCCTTCCGACTACATTCGCCTCTGCGTCACGCTCCTGCTCGCTTCGCGGGCGGACAATGTCGGCGGCGTGCTGGAAGCGGCGGGGCGCACGTATTTTGGCAAAGCGGCGGCGTTGGCGGTGACCTCTCCGTTTGGGGCGGGGGATGCCAAATACCGCACGGCGACCCGGGAGGCGTGGGTGGACACGATTTTTCCCGGCGTGTGGCGCAAAGAGAAACTGCTGGCGCTTGGCGGGTTCAGCGAGGCGTGGGAAGTCAATGAAGACTATGAGCTGAACTGCCGCCTGCGGGCGGAGGGCGGGAAACTGCTGCTCTCGCCTGTGATCTCCTGCCGCTATTATGTGCGCGAGGAGATCGGGGCACTGGCCCGGCAGTATTTTCGCTACGGGCATTGGAAAGTCAAAACGCTTGTCGTCCATCCCGATTCGCTGCGCTGGCGGCAATTGGCCGCGCCGCTGCTGGTGCTGGGGCTGGCCGTTTCGGCGCTGATCGCCTGGTGGTGGCCGGTGTTGGGGATGTTGCTGCCCGCCCTGTATCTGCTCGCCAACCTGGTCGCCTCCGCGCCAAAAGGGTGGCGGTATCTGCCGGTGCTGCCTCTGGTATTTTTGACAATTCATCTGGGCTGGGGGATCGGGTTTCTCAGCGGGATCTGCAAATGGGGAATGCCCCGCTTGACGATTCGGAGCCTGCGCAACGCGGTCAAAGAGGTAAGGAGTTGAGGGGAGCATGGGCAAAACCATTCGGCTGGCAGGCCTCGTCCTGTTTTTCTTCGACCTGCTGATCGTGAACGGCGGGCTGCTGGCGGCGTTTTGGCGGCATGATGCTTTTTCGTGGGATGCGTATTGGGGGATGCTGCCCGGATTGTCGGCAACCGCTTTGGTGATTTTTGTGATGTTTGATCTCTATGCGGTCCAGAAGCGCAGGGGACTGGATCTGCTCCTCTATTCGGCGGTGCTGGCCGTGGGGCTGCTGACGTTGTGCACGGCACTGTTCAGTTCACTGCCGGGGGCGGTGGCGGCGGTGGCGGGGCTGTTGCAGGGGACGTTGCTGTTCTTGTGGCGCCTGGGCATCTGGCAGATCGAGCGGCGCGTTTATGGCGGGCGCAAAGTGCTGGTCGTGGCGGATGATCCGGTCGCCGGGCTCTTGATCGAAGAACGGCTGCACCTGCACATGCGGGGCTGGTTTACGGTGGCAGAGGTGCTGACCGCCGAGGAGCAGGAAAAGCTGGCCCGGCTGCTGCCGACGGTTGACGCGGTGGTGCTGGGCGGGGCGAGCGGTGTGCAAAAGCAGCTCGTCTCGCTGTGCGCCCGCCATGGCAAAGAAGCGCTGGTCGTGCCGGAGCTGTTCGATCTGCTGCTGTTTGGAGCGGAGCCGCAGCAGATCGGCGACCTGCTGGTGCTGTCGATCACGCCGCCCAAACTCAAGCTGAGCCAGGAGATCGTCAAGCGCGGGCTGGACATTTTGGTGTCGGGCTTGCTGTTGATACTGCTCAGCCCGGTTTTGCTGGCTTTGTGTCTGGTGATTCCGCTGACCTCGGCCGGCCCGGCGGTGTTTCGCCAAGAGCGGCTCGGCAAAGGCGGCAGACCGTTTGCCTTGTACAAATTCCGCTCGATGGTCTGCGATGCGGAAAAAGCGACAGGACCTGTGCTGGCCGTTCTGGATGACCCGCGCGTCACGCGGCTTGGACGGCTCTTGCGGGCGACGCGGCTTGATGAAGCGCCACAGCTGATCAACGTGATCCGCGGCGAGATGAGCCTTGTCGGGCCGCGGCCGGAGCGGGCGTATTTCAGCGACCAGTTCAAAGAGACGGTGCCTGGCTACCTGCAGCGGCTCTGCGTGCGCCCCGGCTTGACGGGACTTGCGCAGGTGCGGGCCGGCTATGCATCTGCGGCGGTCGACAAGCTCCGCTTCGACCTGATGTACGTGCAGAACTACTCGCTGGTGCTCGACCTGAAGATCCTCTTCCAAACCCTCCGCGTCGTTCTGCTCCGCCAGCAAGCGGCCGGCTTGAACGGGCAGGCGCCGGCGACGGAGGCACGGGAGCCTGGGATGAAGGAGATGGTGTAACTTTTGAAACGGTGGGGAAAAGTCTGCCTGAGCGTTCTGGCGGGGCTGCTGCTGGTCGCAGGCGGGGGTGCGGCGTATCTGTACCGCGAGCTGGAGCCAGAGCGGCATTTTGAAGGGGTGCGGCATCCTGTGATCGCGCCGCTGCCTGAGTCGGAGGAGGAAGCGCGGCCGGAACCGGCGTCAGAACAGCAGGCGGAGGCGTTTAACGTCCTGATCCTCGGCATCGACGCGCGCGGAAACGAAGATGCGCGCACCGATGTGATCATGGCGGCGCATGTCGATCCGATCGCGAAAAAAGTCAACCTGATCTCCGTCCCCCGCGACACGCGGATTGAGATTCCCGGCATCGGCTACACGAAGATCAACCATGCCCATTTCCTCGGCAGCCTGCAGGCGGGCGATGACGCGGGGACGGAAGCGGCTTTGCATGCGGTCAGTCGTTTTTTGCAGGCGGAGATGAATTATTACATCAAAACCGATTTTCAAGGCTTTATCGGGCTGGTCGACCGCATCGGCGGTGTGGATGTCGACTTGCCGCATCCTGTTGCTGATTTTGCGGAAGGGGCGCATCATCTGGACGGGGCGGAGGCGCTGAAAGTGGTGCGGGAGCGGTATTCGCTGCCGGATGGCGAGACCGGACGGCAGGCGGATCAGGCGCTGGTGCTGCGGGCGATGCTGGAGAAAATGCTGGCGCCGGACGCGCTGCGCCAACTGCCGGATTTGATCGCGCAGGTCAAGGCGGAGGTGATCGAGACCAATTTTTCCGATGCTGACCTGCTGTCCCTGGCCTTGCTGTTTCAAGGGATGGAGCGCTCACAGCTGGAGTACGTGCAGATTCCGGGGGAGAGCGGAGTAGCGTACGACCCGCTGGTGCAGGCGGAGCTGTCGTATTGGCTGCCCGATGAAGCGGCGGTGCAAAGGATCTCTGCCGCGTATTTGCAGAACAAGTAGTTGAATGAGGAAAAGCCATCCTGGGCAGGATGGCTTTTTGTGTGCGATGTGGCTTAGAACTCGGTTTCTTCGCCGTAGCCGAGCACGACGACCTCCGTTTTGTCGAAGTCGGCGAGCAGTTCGCGGAACTCCTGGTCTTTGTGGTGGTACATGTTGGCGACGACCGGGAACATCTGCAAGGTGCCTGCGAGCACTTCCGGGCGCGGCGAGGTCTCAGCGGTCGGGAAGGTATGGCTTGGGATGACGTATTTCACGTCGAGCAGGTGTTTCACGCAGTACGCCGCTTCTCTCGGGCCCATCGTGAACTGCCCGGAGGCGGCGAGGATGGCGATGTCCGGCCGATAGAAGTCCGAGATCAGCTTCATGTCGGAAAACATCGCCGTGTCGCCGGAATGGTACACCGTGCGGTCGCCATCGAAATCAAACACGTAACCGGCCGCCTCTCCCGCATAGATCGGCAAGCCTTCCGTCTCGCCGTAGGACGAGGTGTGGCACGCCTGCACCATCGTTGCGGTCACCCCATCGAGCTGAATCTGGCCGCCGAGGTTGAGCGGGAACACGTTGCTGACGCCTTTTTGGATCAGGATCATCGCCAGTTCGTATTGCGCGATGACCAAAACGTCCGAGTTGGCCGCTTTCAGTTCGGCGAGGCCGCCGGTGTGGTCGACATGGCCGTGCGTCAGGAACACGGCGTCGATCGTCTGCAGAAACGCAGGCTCCGTGTATTCGAGCGGGCAGCCCGGGTTGACAGACAAAAACGGGTCGACCAGATAGTTTTTGTTTTTCTGGGTTGTAAAAAGATACATGGCATGGCCTAATCGTTTAATTTTCATCGGGCACCTCCGATAACTATGTAACAGTTTATGTTTATTCAAGACAGTTCTAAAGTAAGACCTAAATCACAGGAGGTTTGCTACATAAAGTGGTATAATAGTTGAATAAAGCGGAACGCCTGGGAGGTACTGATTTTGAAGATTTTATCGTTTTCTGACTTGCATGTAGACTATAACAGCACGGAGCTGAAGCGCGAGTTAACGCAGGAAATCGCCTTGTGCATCAAAGAGCACGCCCCCGACCGGGTGATCGTGGCGGGCGATATGGCCGGCGGTGCGGAGCGCTGCATTCGATACATTGAGGAAATTCAGGAGAAGTCGGGAGTTCCCTTGTCCTATGTGCCGGGCAATCATTCGATCTGGGCGACGCGCGACAACGGAGATTCGTGGAAGCAGTACAACATGCTGCGCGACCATGAGTCGTCCTTGATCGACAAGCCGCTGCAGTTGAATGACGAATGGGTGCTGGTCGGCGATATGGGCTGGTATGATTACACACACGGTCTGGCGCAAAAGACGCGGGCGGAGATCGTGAAAGATAAAAACATGATGTGGAAAGACAGCGTGATGGCGCGGTGGGGCATGGAGGATGAAGAGCTCACCGAGCTGATGCTGAACAAGCTGCGCGCGCAGTTCGAGCAGTTTCAGGACAAGAAGATCGTGTTCGCCAACCATTTCATCCCGTACGCGGAGTACGTGCCGGTCTCGCAGCGCCCGGATCATCCGATGGGCAAAGTCTGGAACGCGATCCGCCCGTTCATGGGCTCGACGAAGCTGGGCGACCTGCTCGACGAGCACGCGCATGTGGAGTACGTCATCTTTGGCCACAAACACTGGCGCCACAGTATGGAAGAGCGCAACGGCAAAAAGATCATCTGCAACCCGCTCGGCTATGTGAAAGAGTGGATCACCGATGACTTTGCCACCGAGATTCGGACGGCAGCGACGGTGATTGAGCTGTAAATAAAAAGCATCTGGGCGGCTTGGGCCGCTCAGATGCTTTTTCACTTTAGTCGGGCAGCGGCTTGGCATTGTACGAAGTGCCCGTGTGTTCCGTCAGGTCACATACGGCCTGCCACAGCTCCGGGAAAAATTCATGCCGGGTGCCTTTTTGCAGTGTTTGGGCGGGCACGCCTTTTAAAGAGTTGACGTTCAGCCCGATCATGCGCCGCACCATCTGCAGATGGCTGTAGCGGAAAGACTGGAAGTCCTCGTCAAACTCGATCAGGGCCTGCATGAGCTGGAACAGGCTGTAGTGGGCTTTTGGGTTTTGATGCAGGGCCAGCGGCGTCAGGCTCTGTTTGGTCAGCAGCTGTTGAAACGGTTCCCACAGGGTCGGACCCTGCTGCAAGATTTGATTAAAACCGGGCGAGTCCTGCCCGCTGCCCCGGCCTAAGTGCAGGCGAATGGTATGGTATTCGATCGGCTCGATACACTCGGTGATCTTAAAGACGGCCGGCACATGCTGCAAATGAATATGTACCCGGCGCAGCTGCGTCGCCGCGTCATCGATGCGCTCTGCCGCCATAGAGTCCTTGGCGAGCTGCAGATGCTGCAAGATCAGCTTGAAATGCAGTTCCGCGATCTGATGCACCATCTGAAACGTCAGCTCATCCGGGCAGCAGAGCTGGTCATTCGTTTTTTGCAGCGCGAGCAGTTCTTCGGTGCGGATGTACTTTTCGTAGTCGGTAAGGGGTTTGGTCATAAAAAAGTCCTCCCATCGCATTGAGAGCCTGGAAATCATCACAGAGCTATTCTATGCATGCCAAAAAAGCCACAGTCGCTCAGGAGACTGTGACTTTTTTAACAAAGAGAGCATAAGTCATGCCGCTGATCAGATACATCACTACATCGATCGGGTCGCTGACACTGCGAGTCAAAAACAACGGGGTGAGATATTCCCAACCCAAGCCGGAGAGCAGCGCCAGTCCAAGACAAGCCGGGATCGAAGTGATGCTTATGACTCGATACGGATAAAAGGAGAGCAATAAATTGATATAGGGAAGAAAAATCCACATGGCGAGAGCATCATTGAAATGCCCGTGCAAAAATGCGTTGTTCGTCAGTTCTTTCCATACGTGTTCATTGAGCAGATAAAGTGCATAGGTGCCAGCAAGTAGGGACAAGTTTAACAGAACGCGAGGAGTACGAATCCAAGAAAGATACCGCCGCCAATAATTAAGATCCAAGAGCAGCCGCTCCTTTGTTGTGCCATTGCAAAGCCAACCCCTTTTTTTGAAAAGTATGAATTAAACCCTTCTTCATTTTACCATAAATTTCCCACAACAAAAGCCATCGGCAGAAAATACCGATGGCTACAAATGCGATTGAAGTCGTATTTACAGTGTCTCCAGGTACGCTTCCAACTGGCCAAAAGTGCCGGCAAAACCTTGCTGCATGTTGGCATGCATAGCTGCGTAGAATTGCTGCTCTTCTTCGGTGGCGTTGTGCGGCGTGCTGCGCAAGGTGAACTTGGTGTTGCCTTCGTGCTCCTCGAAGGTCATGATGTTCATGACTTCCAGCGGGAAAATCGGGGAGAAAGGGGCGCGCACAGTGTTGCCCGCTTCATCGGCGAAGGAGTTGATGTAGACGATCCGCTCCGGCGCTGTGATTTCCTGATATACGAATTTGCCCCACATTTTGTTGCCGTCCGGGGTCTCCATGCTGTAGTGGAAGATGCCTTCCGGGCGGAGTTCCAGTTGGGCAACTTCGAGCTTCATGCCGGTCGGGCCCCACCAGTTCTGCAGGTGTGCGGACTCGGTCCAGACTTTAAACACCAGTTCACGCGGGGCATTCAAAATGCGGGTAATTTCCAATTCGGACATCGAGATCTCTCCTCTGAGCATCTATTGTTTTTTCTCTTTGCCTTGCAGTTCTTGCAGGTAATCGTCCAATCGATCCAGTCGGTCGTCCCAGACGCTCTTGAACGTATCCAGCCAGGCATTCAGTTCTTGAAACGGCTGGGGACACAATTTGTAGTATCGCCGGTTGGCAACCGGGCGGGCCTCGACGAGACCAGCTTCACTAAGTACACGCAGATGTTTGGAGACTTGAGGCTGTTGGAGTCCGAGCCGCTCGGCGATCTCGCCTACGGTCAGGGGACCGGTACGCAATAATTCGATGATCTGAAAACGGTTCGGGTCGGCAAGTGCGCTTAGAGTCGAGTGCTGTTTCATGAGTTCAATATACCTGATATGGAATATTCTAGTCAAGGAATATTCCATATCCAATTTTCCGATAACTCCTTATCGGAATTCTATAACCGGAAAGGGCTGGCAGGGGATAGAATAAGAGCAGGAGGTGTTGCAACGATGAACAACCAAGAAAACACAAACGAGGCAAAAGCGCTGGTGCAAAGCCAGTTCGGGAAAAACGCCCAGCACTATGTGCAAAGCGAACTGCATGCCAAAGGCGATGACCTCGCCCTGCTGGTGGAGTGGCTGCAGCCGAAGCGATCGGCCCGGGCGCTGGACATCGCCACAGGCGGCGGGCATGTCAGCAAAGCGTTATCGCCGCATGTCGGTGGCGTGGTCGCCTGCGACTTGACGCGGGAGATGCTCCAAGCCGCATCCGGGCATCTGCACGCGGAGGGCTGTGACAACGTGCTGTTCGTGCGCGGCGATGCGGAAGACCTGCCGTTTTTGAACGGGGCGTTTGACATCGTCACCTGCCGGATCGCGCCGCACCATTTTCCGAATCCGGGCGCTTTTGTGCAAGAAGCGGCGCGCGTGCTGCAAACGGGCGGACAGTTCCTGATGATCGACAACGTGGTGCCGACCGGAGCAATGGGCGCCTGGCGCGATAAGATCGAAAAGCTGCGCGACCCGAGCCACTTGCGCTGCCTGAGCGTGGACGAATGGCAGGCGCTGTTCCAAAAAGCCGGCCTGACCGAAGCGCAAAGCCTCCTGCGCCGCAAAACGTTCCGCTTCCAGTCGTGGATGGAGCGTATGTCCTGCACGGAGGAACAAGTGCGCGAAACGGAAAGGCTGATCCTCTCCGGCGAGCAGGCGTGGCAAGCGTATTTTAACGTCGTGATCGAGGACGGCCATGTGATTTCTTTTGAGATCGAAGAATGGATGGTGCTCGCCAAGAAGTGACAGGAAACCGACACAACTTCGGGCTTGTGAAACCGTTTTCATAGAGCGAATTAACATATACTGGAGGTAGAGAGAGCAGAAGCTTAAGGAGGATGGGAACATGGCGAAAGATAAAAATCAATTTGTGCCAGGGGAAGTGCGCGAGAGTTCGGAGGAAACCCGCTATTCGGAAGTGCAAGTGTCCTCGTGGCTGGACGAAGCATTCAAGGACTTTGAAAAGGGCGGCGGGCTGCAAGACAATCCGCACAAAGGCAAACCGCAGGCTGTTGACGACGCGCACCACAACGAGAACTATGCGCTGAACTCGATTTTGAAAAACGCCAATGTCCTGCCTCCTTGGCTGGAATTGCAGCACAAGATCCGCGATGAGATCAAAAAGGTGCTCGATGCTCTCGACAGCGGCAAGGGGGTCGATCTGGAAACGGCTGTGCTCCCGATCAACGAGCAGATAAAAAAGTACAACCTGTCTTGTCCCTTCGCGATGCAGAAAACGAGAATTTTCCCGGAGAAAATCCGCAAACAATATGAAAAATGGGTCTAGCAGAAAGACTGAGCGCCTTGGCAGATGCCAAGGCGTTTTGTTTTCACGATTTGAAAAAAAAAGGTTCCTGCTTCTAACGAGTCAGGAACCTTTTTCTATTCACGTGTTTACCACAATTATCGAATATGTAAATATTTCTGTATACAACTCACTTAATCATGAAAATCCGTGCTAGATATAGCAACGCAGATGGTATAAAATAAGGAGCGATAGAAGATTTATGTCGGTTTTTGTCACTTAAAGGGAGGCACCATGAAACAACCGAGGGGATACCAAAACGGATGGGAGCATCTGGCCGGATTGCTGGAGTGGCTGGATGTGAAAATCGGCCTGCTTTTGGAGCGGCAACAGGCGGCAAATCCGCCTGCCGATGACATGATGGACCCGTTTAAAGGGCTCGTCGTCTCCGAGCAGGAAGTGTACCGCCTGCTGGAAGAACCTGTCTTTTCCTTTCCGCTGGCAGACGATGCCCACGCATCGCTCTTGGAGGAACTGGAAGCGGGGATCATGCAGCGAGTCGGGCTCAGCGCGGCGGAAGGCCATTTTTTGCCGCTGCCGTATGTGGCGGACGTGTTTCAACTCTCCGCTTTGGAGCAGCAGATTCTGCTGGTTGCCCTCGCGGTTGAGGTGCACCGCAAATATGAAAAGCTGTACGCCTACCTGCAAGATGATGTAACCTTGAAAAGCCCGACCGTCGACCTGGTGGTGAAACTGCTTGGTCAGACAGCGGGAGACATGATGGGTATCATGGAGCAACTGCGGCCGAACGGAACCTTGTTTTCTTACTTTTTCAAACGGGACGAAGAGGCGAATGACACGCTGTTGTCCAGAAAATTGCGACTGGAGCCGCGCATGATCCGCTTTTTGCTGCAAACGGGCGAAGGGGATGAAGTGCTGGCCCGCTGTGCACAGACGTTTGATCCAAACGAGCCGCTTCCGGCGCTGCGTTGGGAAGAGAACGTCCAGGAGCAATTGCGGCGGTTTGTCGATACGAATGCTGCGGAGACGGCGCTCTTGTTTCTGATCAGCGGCAATCCGGGCTCCGGGAAAAAGCTCCACGCGCGCCACACGGCGCAGCATCTGGGGAAAAAGCTGGTGCTGGTCAATCTGCGGGAAGCGCTGCAGGACGAACAGCCGCTCCCGGACGTGCTCTCCCGCGCGGTGCGGGAAGCTCACTTGCAGCGTGCGGCGCTGGGACTTACTGGCGTGCATCTCTTGCTCGAAGGGGATGAGGCGCTGCAGCGGAAACAGATTTTCATCCTGCAAGAAGCATTGGAAGTGTTTCGAGGAGTTACGTTCCTGGTGTCAGAAAAGCCGTGGAAAGCGCCGGAATTGCGCCAAGGGCGCGTCTTCATCGACCTCGCGCTGCAAGTGCCGCCCGACCTCGTCCGCAAAAAGGTCTGGGAGGAAGCAAGCCTTAGCTTCACGGTCGCCGATGAGCTCGACTGGCGGGCGATGGCCGGCAAGTTTCGCTTCACCATCGGCCAGATCGAACAGTCGCTGCTGGCTGCCAAAGCCAACGCACACTGGCAACAGGACGCCGACACGCCGATCGATCTCGATGCGCTGCACCGGGCCTGCTATGCGCAGGTTCAGCACAACCTCGAGAAAAAGGCGGTGCGGATCTCGCCGCGCTACACGTTTGAGCAGTTGATCCTGCCCGACGAGCAGAAAGACAACCTGAGAAACGCCTGCAATCAAATGAAATTCCGCTCGGTCGTCTATGGCGAGTGGGGATTTGACCGCAAGCTGTCCTATGGCAAAGGCTTGTCGATGCTGTTTGCGGGACCGCCCGGCACGGGGAAAACGATGTCGGCCGAAGTGATCGCCAAAGAACTGCATCTGGAAATCTATAAAATTGACTTGTCGCAAGTCATTTCTAAATACATCGGGGAAACCGAAAAAAACCTGCAGGAGATCTTCGCTGAAGCGCAGCTCTCCAGCGCGATTCTGTTTTTCGATGAAGCGGATGCCCTGTTCGGCAAACGCTCAGAAGTCAAAGATTCACACGACAAATACGCCAACGTTGAGACCGCCTACCTGCTGCAAAAGATGGAAGAGTATGAAGGCATTACCATCCTCGCCTCCAACTTCCAGCAGAATATGGACGAAGCATTTATGCGGCGGATCAACTATGTGATCAAGTTCCCGTTCCCGGACGCGGAGTACCGCGAGATGATCTGGCGCGGCATGTTTCCTCAGGAAACGCCGCTCGATGACGATCTCGACTTCCGCTACCTCGCTGACAAATTCCAGTTTGCCGGGGGGAACATTAAAAATATCGTAATGTCGGCCGCGTTTTTGGCGGTTGAAACGGGCAGTCCCGTCGGAATGAAACATATCATTCGGGCGATCAAACACGAGCTTGGCAAAACGGGCAAACTGCTGCTCAAACACGAGCTCGATGAGTTTCAAGAATACTTAGGCGTGTAGGAGGCGGAGTACTGTGGCAGATTTTACCGCGCTGGCCGATGTCGGCAGAACGCTTGTCCAACTGTTGCGAACGCATATGACGCCCGATCCGATCCCGCAGCCGGAGATGATCGGTCTGGCCTCGCCGGCAGACAAAGGGGACTTTGTGCTTTCCTTGTTCCTCTACCAGATCGAGCAAAACGGCGTGGCCCAGCAGTCGTATATGATCGATAACGGCCCGTCGGTCAAAGATCCGCCGATGGCGGTCGACCTGCATTATCTGGTCACGGCGCATTCGAACGCCGACCTGCAGACGCGCTCGATCGACGAACAGCGGGTCATGGGGCGCGCGATTCAGGTCTTGCATGACAATTCGATCGTCAAAGGGTCGGTGCTGCAAGGTGCGCTCGCCGATGCCAATGAGGAATTTAAGATCATCATGCGCGAGCCGATCAATCTGCACACGGCGATCACGTTATTCCCCAATCAGCCGTACAAGCTCTCCTTCAACATTATGGCCGGACCGATTTATATTGATTCCGGCAAAAACAAGCCGATTGGGCGCATCGTCGACCGCGGCGATACGTTTGGCGAGAAATGATGAAGGGCGAAGGCAAACGCCTGCTGGTCGTGCAGGCGGTCGACAGCTTTACGGCGGGACCGCCTTTGGGGAAATACACCGTGACGGCGGACGGCGTGCTGCGGCCGCCGCTGCAGAAGACCAATGGGATGAACGTGTTTCAGCATCTGGCGGACGGCACCTATAGCTCGCAGGTGCAGGCTGAGCACTATTTTTCCGAACAGGTCACTGTGGCGGTGGAAGAGCTCGACCCGCTGTATCCGGTGGTGATCGTGCCGTTAGCGCCGAAGCCGTCTTATCCGTTCGCCGGAGAGACGACGCTGATCCGCGCGTCATTTTCGGATGAAGATGGCCTGCCGCTGCCGGGCATGCGCGTGCGCGGCACCGCGATTTCAGAATCTTGCACGAAGGCGAAACTTTCCGCAGAGGCGGTGGCAGGCACGAGAGAGCTCGCCCTGTCCCGGTTGAGCGGCCGCATCCGCGTTGGCGAGCGTTATGCGCTGGGCGCGGAGACGGTGACGATCGCCGAAGCGAAGGAAGGCAGCCGCACGTTTTTGCTGACAGCGCCGCTGTTGGCAAGCCATGCGCGCGGCGTCTCGCTGCTGCCTTGTGTGGAGACGGTGACCGATGTGCGCGGCGAAGTCGTGCTGGCGTTTGGCAACTGCAAAAGCGCCGCGTTTGATGTGCGGATCACGGTGTTCCACGGAGAACGTGAATTATGTCGGGAGGTGAGGGTCCAAGAAGGAACATTGCTGAATTTACGCGCAGTCAACCTTGACGATTTCGCAAGTTGACGATAGATCAAATCCAAATGAGAGGAAGGGCTTCGATGCCAGAGTACAAAACGCCTGGAGTATATGTGGAAGAGTTTGACAGCGGCTCAGTGCCGATGGAAGGCGTCAGCACCAGCACCGCCGGCTTTATCGGCTGCGCACAGCGCGGACCGACGGTAGGGGTGCCGCAACTGGTCACCAGCTTTAACGATTTCCGCCGCATTTACGGGAGCTACCTGTCGGAGAACCAGTACGGTGATTACCGTTACCTGGCCTACGCAGTAGAACACTTTTTCCTGAACGGCGGAGGGCGCTGCTTCGTAACGCGCGTGGTTCCGGCCGATGCAGTGGCTGCGACCAACCTGACCGAAGAGAACAAGGAAACCCTGGCGCTGCATGTGGCAGCAAGCAACCAAGGGGCATGGGGTAACCAGATCCGCGTTGTCATCGGCAGCAACAACAAGGCGAAGACCAAGATCACCGCACTGGTGGAAGACGGTCAGCCGAAGTACCAGCTGAAGAGCGCAGACGGTTTCTTTGCAGGCGACGTTGTCGTCTACACCGATGCGGAAGGCAACAAGCAATACAACAAAGTCGTCTTTGCCAAAGACGATGTGATCACCCTCGCCAAGCCGCTGGAAGGCGACGTGGTTGACACCGACCTGATCCCGAAGAAGACCATCCAAACCTGCGAGTTTTCTCTTGAAGTGTTCTACGCTGACCAAGCGGAGAAGTTTGAAAACCTCTCCTTCAACGTGGAAAGCCCGTACTATGTGGTCAACGTGCTTGGCAAGTCGAACCTGATCGCAGTGAACGATCTGTTCCGCGCCCGTCCGGAAGCGGAAGAAGTGCAAACTCCGTTCCAGGTCATCACCGGCCGCATCGACGACGGCACGACGTTTGACATCGTGCTGACTCAAGGCACCGACGGCAACGCGCGCGCGATGGTCGCTTCCGACTTCAACGGCGTGGACAACGGCCCGGGCAAGCGTACCGGTCTGGCGGCTTTCGTCGACAACGACGAAGTGGCGATCCTTGCGATCCCGGGCGTGACCGACCCGAACGTGCAGCTGAACCTCGTGGCGCACTGTGAAAACCTGAAGAGCCGCTTTGCTGTGCTCGATCTGCCGAAAGAAACGACCAAGATCGAAGACGTGCAAACGCACCGCAACTACTTCGACTCTTCCTACGCGGCGCTGTACGGCCCGTGGCTGCAAGTGTTTGACCCGCTGGAAAAGCGCAGCAACTTCATCCCGCCGTCCGGCTCGATCGTGGGCATCTACTCCCGCTCCGACACGACCCGCGGCGTGCACAAAGCTCCGGCGAACGAAGTCGTGCGCAACTGCACCGGCTTGTACTGCCAGTACAACAACGCGGAGCAGGCGTCGCTCAACCCGATCGGCGTCAACCTGATCCGTTCCTTCACCGGCCAAGGCATCCGCGTATGGGGCGCTCGCACCCTGTCCTCGAACGGCCTTTGGAAATATATCAACGTGCGCCGTCTGTTCATCTTTGTTGAACAATCGACGCTGCGCGGCACGAACTGGGTTGTCTTCGAACCGAACGACGAGCCGCTCTGGGCACGCGTACAACGCACGATGGACGTGTTCCTGACCGGCGTATGGCGCTCCGGCGCACTGGTCGGCGCATCCCCGGGCGAAGGTTTCTACATCAACATCGGCCGCACGACGATGACGCAAGACGACATCGACAACGGTCGCCTGATCTGTGAAATCGGCATCGCGCCGGTCAAACCGGCTGAATTTGTCATCTTCCGCTTCACGCAGAAGACGAGCGACAACTAATCCTACATTTTGGTAAGAAGGAGGTAGAGGTATGTCTGACCGTAAAGACCCGTACCGCAAGTTTCGATTTAAAGTGGAATATGACGGCATCGTATCGGCCGGTTTCAGCGAAGTGTCCGGCTATGACGCGTCTGTAGACGTTGTCGAGTACCGTGAAGGCACCGAAGTCACCACCCCGCGCAAACTGCCGGGCCTGACCAAGTACGGCAACATCACGCTCAAGCGCGGGATGACCGACAACATGGAGCTGTTCAACTGGATCTTCCAGTACATCGAAAAAGGCGAGATCGTTCGCAAATCGATCACGATCACCGTGATGGACGAAAAAGGCGCCGATGCGGCTGCTTTCCAGATCATCAACGCCTGGCCGATGAAGTACACCGGCCCGGACCTCAACGCGACCGCGTCCGAAGTGACGATCGAATCGCTTGAGATCGCGCACGAAGGCATGAAGCGCACCAAGTAATTTTTGACAGGCATTTGTTTTGGGGAACAAGAGGGCCATTTTTGTCCTCTTGTTCTCCCTACTATTTATCCGGGAGGAACCGACGATGGCATTCCAGACTGAATATGAATTTATTCTTCCGAAGGGTTTTGTAGACGAAGAAGGCACCTTGCACAAGCGCGGCGTGATGCGTTTGGCGACGGCAGCCGATGAGATTCTCCCGATGCGCGACCCGCGCGTACAGTCCAATCCGGGCTACCTGACGATCATTTTGCTGTCCCGCGTCATCACCCGCCTCGGCGACCTGACCATGATCGACACGCGCACCGTCGAGAAATTTTTCACGGCCGACCTGGCGTTTTTGCAAAACTTCTACCGTCAGATCAACGAAGGCGAAGGCGTGCAAGTGAAGACGGTCTGCCCGAAATGCGATCATGAGCATGAGGTCGACATGGCTTTTCTTCCGGGGCCGAGCGGAGCATAACCTTATATCCTGTCGACAAGATCTATGAGGAAGTGGGCTTTATCGCCTATTATTTCCACTGGCCGCATGATGAGATCATGTCGATGGATCACCGCGAACGCCGCCGCTGGTGTGATGAAATCTCGCGGATCAACCGCAATCTGAACGGGGAAAAGCCAAGCGACAACCCGTTTGATATCTTTGGCGAGTTCTAGGATAGAGGTGACTTCGAGTGGCCCAGATCAAACCGCGTAACGTTGTGGCCGGGTTTCGGTTCAAAGTGGAGCTGGACGGGATTCAAGTGGCCGGGTTCAGCGAAGTGACCGGCTTGCAGGCGGAGATTGAATATGAAGAGTACCAGGAAGGCGGCGTGAATATTTTTGTGCACCGTTTTCCGAAGCATACGAAGTATCCGGCGCTCGTGCTGAAGCGCGGCGTGAGCAACGGGGATGAACTCTGGAAGTGGTTTCTCAATACCCGCGACGGCAAGATTTCCAAGAAAAGCGGCGCGGTGATCATGTATGACAAAAAGGATTCGGAGCTGTGCCGCTGGACATTTGTCAACGCCTACCCGGTGAAGTGGGGCGGGCCGGAACTGAATGCGAATTCGAGCAATTTGGCGATTGAAACGATTGAGCTTGTGCATCAGGGAATCAAGTTTATCAAAGGAAAGTGACAGCGATGAACGTGCTGCAACCGTTTGAACTGCATAGTGTCGAAAGCGGCCTGCTGACGCCCGATTTTGCGCAGGGGATTTTGGGGAAGTATGGTTTTTCCCATGACGATTACCTCGGGTTCTTGCGTCTGGTGTTTCGGGAACTGGAGCTTTTGGAAGCGGAAGAGGGCAGTCCGGAGATCGCGGAGTTGCTGGCTCAGCTGCGCGGACAGATCGAACTGCTGCAGCGGCAGAACAAGAACACTTCGCAAACGGTTGAGACCCTGACCAAGGGAGCATTTGCGAAAGGGATTCAAAATGAAATCGGGGTGTTGAAGCACTCGGTCACGAAGATGTTGACGGGGAGTGTTTTGGCGCCGGTTCAGATTTTTTATACGAACAAAGGCGATATTTCGATGCAGGGGGTTCGCCACAAACTGCAGACCCTGCTGCAACAAGCGCCGGCGCAAGCGGCACAGCGCATGACCATGCTGTCCCGGACGGGGCAGTTGACGACCGCTTTGTATCAGGCACAGCGCAGTTTGCAAGACGATGGAACTGCAAGAACGGTGCAGGATACGCTGCGGACACTTTTGCATTACCATCAGACGATGCAGGAACGACTGGACCGCACAGAGCTTGAGACAGAGCGCGGGGAACAGGTGCTGAAGAGTTTTTCCAAGCACTTGAGCCGCCATGTGCAAGTGCTGCAGCCGTATGTTGACTTGAGTCAGCAGATGGCGCGGCATCGAGCGGTCACTAAAGCAGAGAACAAGCAAGATGCAGGCAACAGCCTGCGTCCTGATCCTAATATTTCCGCGCCGGTGCGCGAAGCGCTGCGCGTCGTGACGCGGCAGAATCCGCATCTGCTGGATGTGCGGCCGTATGCGAACTACTTCAGCAGCCAGCAGCGGATCAACCGCCAGATGGCGGGTCATTTGACGATTCAAAACCTGTTGGGCATCCAGCCTGCTGTCCGCCTGAAACTGACCGATACGCGCCAGTATGCAGAGCAGGCGGCGAACCCGCAAGGAAGCCATTTGGTGAGCAAGCCGGGGGCGGCAGAAACGACCCCGGTGGGCCAACTGGTCAGTCAGAACGGAACGGCGGGGTTGTCCTCGGCGGGTCAACTGATCAATCAGAACGGTGCGACTGGGTTATCCTCGGTGAGCCAATTGGTCAGTCAGAACGGTGCGACTGAGCCGTCTGTTGTGAATCAGTTAGTGAACCAATATGGGGCGGCCGAGCTGTCCGCAGTGAGTCAGTTGGTCAATCAGTACGGGGCAGCTGAGCTGTCTTCGGTGAGCCAGTTGGTCAATCAGTATGGGGCGACTGAGCTGTCTGCTGTGAGCCACTTGGTGAATCAGTATGGGGCGGCCGAGCTGTCTTCTGTGAATCAAATGGTCACCGAATACGGGTTATCCGAGCTGTCCACTGTGATCCAGCTGGTGAGCGAGTATGGGGCGGCTGAGCTGTCTTCGGTGAGCGAGCTGGTGAATGAGTACGGAGCGGCTGAACTAACCTATGTCGGCCAGTTGGTGAATCAGTACGGGGCGGACAATCTCGTGCAGATGAGCCAATTGATCGAGGAGTTTGGCGTCACCGAGTTGTCCCGCGTCAGCCAGATGGTCAACGAGTACGGCGCGAATGAACTGGTGCAGATGAGCCAGCTGATTCAAGAGTTTGGCACAACCGAACTGACCCGCGTCAGCCAGATGGTGAGCGAGTACGGAACCCATGAACTGGTGCAAGTGAGCCAATTGATTCAAGAGTTTGGCGCGACCAGCCATTTCTTAAAAGAACTGGAAACTGTCAATGGAATTGCCCAGACGTTGCGCGCTGCCGACATGACGGGCGTGAATCGGCTGCTGCAGGAACTTGCGGTTACGGAAGTGACCGAAGTGAACCGCTTGATTGACAGGCTGTCGGCAACCGATCTGTCCGGTGTGAGTCATTTGATCGACACGCTGGGCACGACCGATCTGACGGTGCATCACCTGATCGACGCTCTGCGGACGACCGATCTGACCCATGTGCACCAATTGATGGATGAACTGCATCCGGCAGAGTCAGCGTCGATCTCCCGGTTTGTTGAAACGCTTTCGAACACCAATGTCACGCAGACGAGCCAGTTGATCGCCCAGCTCCATTCGGCCGTTTCGACCGACGCTGTCGATCTCGTGGACACGCTGCGTGCGACCGACCTCCGCCAAGCGGGCCAGCTGATCAACACGCTGTCGGCAACAGATGTTGGTCGGATCACTCAACTGGTCAGCAGCTTTACAGAAGCACATGCTGGTGACCAGTTGAGCGCAACGAACCTTGTATATGCCAATCAAACAACGATCGAAGGCGACAGTGTCGAAGCGACCAAGAGCGATTCTGATGTCTCCACGATGGTCGCCAACATGACTCAACTGCTGCAAGAAGTGCGTTCCGGCGAAGTTGTGCATGTGAACCAACTGTTGCAGGAGCTCCGAACGGTCGAGGCAGGCAGCGTGACACAGCGGCTGCAACAGCTGAACCAGACGGAGATCGCCCAAGCGGTCACGCAACTCGGGGATCTTGCCACCGTTGATTTTTCGCAGGTGACGACGCTGGCAGCTCAGCTCAACACAACCAACCTGAGCCATGCTGCCAAGCTGATCAACGTGCTGAACCAAACGGAGATCACAGACGCCGGAACGCTGATGTCTTTGTTTACCGATACCGAAATACAGAATGCAACCAGTCTGATTCATGCGCTGAACACAGCAGATGTTAGCAACGTGAATCAGCTGATCCATACACTCCGCAACACCGCAAGCATCACCCATGCAACAAGCCTGATCGACAACTTGAGCGCCCCGGAATTGACTCGGGCGACAGAATTGCTCACCACCCTGAGTCGGGCAGAGGTCGTGCGTTCCGCCGAGCTGCTCACCTTGGCAGCCCAGCCGGAAGCGGTGCGAAGCGCCGAGTTCCTGGTGACGCTGAGTACGCCGGTGATGATGAAGCTCTCGACACCGGAGGTACTCCGAACAGCCGAGTTTCTGTCGACGCTGACGACAACCGATGCGCTGCGCGTGTCAGAAATGCTGGTCAGCACAAGCGAAATCGCCAATGCGTCCGAACTGATCCATACGCTCAGCACGTCCGAGCAGGAGATCACCGCAGGCCAGCTAAGCAAGCTCCTCGCCGATGACAGCGCCATGCGTCTGATCACCGGCACGAGCCAACTCAGCCAACTGCTCAGCTCCGAAAACGCAACGAATTTCATCAATCTCACGAGCCAGTTCAGCAAGCAGCTCACGACAGAAAACAAGACAAATCTCCTCAACCTTACGAGCCAGCTTAACAAGCAGCTCACAACAGGAACAGAGACGAATCTTGTCAACCTTACGAGCCAGCTTAACCAGCAGCTCACGACAGGAACAGAGACGAATCTCGTGAATCTTACGAGCCAGCTTAACCAGCAGCTCACGACAGGAACAGAGACGAATCTCGTGAATCTTACGAGCCAGCTTAACCAGCAGCTCATGACAGGTAACGAGATGAATCTCGTCACCCTCACGAGCCAGCTCAGCAGGCAGCTCTTTACAGAGAACGAGACAGACTCCATCACCACCACGAGCCAGTTGATTAGATTGCTGAGCATGGAGAATGTTGCAGATCTCTTCTATACGTCGAGCCAGCATAGCACGGAACGCAATACGGAATACGAAACGAATCTCATCAACATCACGAACCAACTGAGCAAGCAGCTCAGCGAGCAATACAGTACGGAAAATGCAACGAATCTCGTCAACGTCACGAATCAGCTAAGCAAGCAGTTGAACTCGGAAACCGAAACGAACCTGATCAACACCACGAATCTACTAAGCCAGCAGCTCAGTGCTGAAACTGCAACGAATCTCGTTAACATCACGAATCAGCTTAGCAAGCAACTCAGTACCGAGCATGCAACGAACCTCATCAACACCACGAATCAGCTTAACAAGCAGCTCAGCACAGAAAATGCTGCGAATCGCGTCAGCAGCACGAATCAACTTAGCAAGCAACTCAGTACCGAGCATGCAACGAATCTCATCAACACCACGAATCAGCTTAACAAGCAGCTCAGTACAGAAACTGCAACGAATCTCGTCAACACCACAAGTCAGCTCAGCAAGCAGCTCACTACAGAAAATGCTATAAATCACCTCAACATCACGAGTCTGCTTAGCAAGCAGTTCAGTACCGAAACAGCAACGAATCTCATCAACACGACGAATCAACTCAACAAGCAGATTAGCACAGAAACAGCAACGAATCTCATCAACACCACGAATCAACTTAGCAAGCAACTCAGCACGGAACATGCAACGAATCTCATCAACATCACGAATCAACAGAGCAGACAACTCAGCACCGAAAATGCAACAAATCTGCTCAATACCACGAGCCAGCTGCGCAAGCAGCTCAACTCGGTAAACGAAACGAATCTCAACATCACCAATCAGCTCAACAAGCAACACATCACGGAAACCGCAACCAATCAGATCACCACCGCCAATCAGCTGATCAAGCAACTCAGCACCGAAACGGCAATGAATCTCAGCCACACCACAAGTCAGGTTCACAAGCAACTCAGTACCGAAAACACGACGCACACAACGAACCTGATCAACACAACGAACCAGCTCAGCGAGCAACTCAGCAACCAACTCAACAAGCAGCTTAGCAACGACATCACAACCAATTTCATCAGCACATCAAGGCAGCACCACCGCCTCAACATACAACCGCAAGACCCCGCGGGCATGCCGGGGATCGGAACGGGGCAGCGGATGATGAACACCATCACCAACACCCCGCTGCTCACCAACCGGACCAACACCCCGGCAACGGGCATCGTCACACAAGCCAAGACCCTGCCCACCACCATCGCCCAGCTCCTGCCAAACGCGGCACAGCCTGACAACCAGGCCGTCCACCGCGAAGCCAATGCGAACGCGAACCAGAGCGCAGCGACCCCTTACCAAGAGGAATCTGCGTTCACCCTTCGTCATCAGCAACAGCAGCAGCACGAAGCGCCGTCGATGGACTACCGCAAACAACCACTTGCGGAGCCCGCAGCCCAACCGGCCCCGACACCTGCCGTGCCGGTCACACCGGCGCCGGAAGCGAGCGAGGCGCCACAACCGAACAAAAACAACCCGCTCGCCAATCTCGACATGGACGAACTTGTCGACCATCTCTACCGCGAGCTGGAAAAACGCATCGAATTCGAACGCACCGTCCGCGGACTCTAACCGCGATCATCCTCTGGAAAGGAAGGAACTGCCATGACTACCAAAGCAGTCATCGAAGTCTTAAACGGCGGCCAAAAGGGCACCAAGATCAAAGTCCTGTTCAACCCGAACAACTACTCCCTCGATCACGGCAACCAGTTCGCCTGGCACACCATTCCCGGCCTTTCCATGCCGATCGCGCAGTTCGTCTCCGGCCAGACGCCCTCGCTTTCGATGGAGCTGTTCCTCGACTGCTACGGCGAAAGCGCCGACGCCGACGTCCGCGACTACACGAAACAAATCGCCGGTCTGCTCGCCGTCGACAAAGACTTGCACGCCCCGCCGATGGTCAAATTCGTCTGGGGCTCGCTCAAGTTCCAAGGCATCATCGAGAAGCTCAACCAGAAGTTCACCATGTTCTCCAACAAAGGCAACCCCGTCCGCGCGACGCTAAACCTCACCTTCAAAGCGGTCTACGGGGTCAAAGAGCAGTACCAGGACATCCCGCGCCAATCGGCCGACCGCACCAAACAAAAGCTGCTCCGCCAAGGCGATGCGCTCTGGATGATCGCCAGCGAAGAATACGAAGACCCCGGCAAATGGCGCGACATCGCCAAAGCCAACGGCATCGACAACCCGAAAAAGCTCGAAGCCGGACGCACGTTGACCATCCCGCGATTGGAGTGATGAAGCATGCCGCCGAAAATCAAGCTCGACAGCTCGACCTACGAATTTGAAGACCTTGAATCCAAATACGGCAAATTCTTCGCCCCCGCTTTTCTGATCAACGTGGACGGCAAAGACATCGTGCGCCAAGGCGCTGCCGTGACCAACGTCACCGTCACCCAGAGCATCGAGAAAGCGAACTCCTTCTCCTTCTCGGTCAACAACGCCTACAACTGGGTGTCCCGCGAATTCGACTGGGCGGACACCTTCGTCCTCGGCAATCCGGTCGAGATCAAAATGGGCTATGTCGACAAACTGGAGACGCTGTTCTACGGCCTGATCACCAACGTGTCGTACAACTACCCGTCCGGCGGCAATCCGACGCTGACCGTCACCGGCATGGACTACTCCTACGTGATGATGCGCGGCAAAGGCGAGGCGGCCGCCAACTCATGGGAGAAAAAGATGAACAGCGACGTCGTCAAAGAGATCGCGCAAAAATATTCCCTGTCCGTCTCCAACGTCGAGTCGACCACCAAAGTCAAAAACAAGATCGACCGCCAAGGCCAGGACGACTACAACTTCATCAAAAAGCTGGCCGGGGAGACGTTCTATGAATTTTTTGTGCTCAGCAAAGACGTCTATTTCCGCAAACCGTACCAAAACAAAACGCCGGTCACGACGCTCGTCTTCGGCAAGAACCTCAAGTCGTTCTCCACGTCGATGAAGCTCGACTTCCAAGTCAAAAAGTTTGTCGTCACCGGCTACGACCCGAAAGAAAAAAAGCAGCTCAAGGCGGAATCGAAACCGATCAAGCCGGTCAACTCCAACTCGTCGACCGGTGAAGATCTGCTCGCCACCTTTGCGGCCGACAACAAAGTGAATTTTACCAACACCAACCTGTCCGACTTGAGCGAGCTGCAGACGATCGCCGACGCGCAGGCGCTGGAAGCGTCGATGCGCCTGATCACCGGAAGCGGCGAGTCGATCGGCTTCCCGGAGCTGATCGCCGGACGGTTTCTCAAGCTAAACGGTCTCGGCGCCCGGTTCAACCAACCGATGTACCTGCGCACCGTCACCCATAAAATCAGCTCGTCAGGCTATCTCACCACATTTGAAGTAGCGGGGAATGCAGTATGATCAATTCGTGGACACAGGCACCTTCCCATACCGAGTCGCGCAACTACGTTCATGGCGTGGTGCGCGCCCTCGTCACCGACAACAAAGACCCGGAGAACCTCGGGCGCGTCAAACTGAAGATCCCGATCCGCGAAGGCGAGGAAGTCACCGAGTGGGCGTACATCGCCACCTTGATGGCCGGCAAAGAGCGCGGTTCCGTCTTCGTCCCGGAAGTCGATGACGAAGTGCTCGTCGCTTTCCATAACGGCGACATGGCCGAACCGTACGTGATCGGCATGCTCTGGAATCCGAAAGACAAGCCGCCGACTTACGACGCGGAAAAAAACAACCTGCGCCGCATCGTCTCCCGCGCCGGACACGAGATCACCTTTGACGACAAAGACGGCGAAGGCAAAATCACGATCAAGACGGCCAAAGAGCACCTGATCGAGATCGATGACAAAGCGGAGACCTTGAAGATCTCCGACAGCAAAAGCAAAAACTCGGTCGTCATCACCGGCGGCGACTCCGGCAAGATCACGATCGACTCCGGCGGCGGACAGGCCAAGATCACTTTGACCGCCCAAGGCGACATCAACATCGAAAGCGCCAAAGCGGTCAAAGTCAAATCGGCCCAAGTCAACCTCGAAGCATCCGGCATGATGGGCCTGAAAGCGACGGGCAACCTCACGCTGGAATCGAGCGCCATGGTCACGATCAAAGGCACGATGGTCAAAATCAACTAGAGAGGATGAAACTGATGGGAAAAAGTTTTCTCGGGCGCGGCTGGAAATTTCCGGTCGTCGTCGACCCGGCTACCGGGCGTATCGCCATGTCGGAGTTTGAAGACGACATCGCCGAAGCGATCCGCATCATCCTCTATACGGCAAAAGGCGAACGGGTGATGCGCCCCGACTTCGGCTGCGGCATCCATGAATTTGTGTTTGAAACGACCGATCCAACCACCTTGTCCTTGATGGAAGCGTCTGTCGAAGAAGCGATCATGCGCTGGGAGCCGCGCGTGCACGAAGTGGACGTCAAAATCACCCAAGAGCAGCACGATGAAGGCAAACTGCACATCAGCTTAGCCTACCGCGTGCGCACGACCAACAACCTGTACAACCAAGTCTATCCGTTCTACATGCATGAAGGCACCAGATAAACAGCCGGAGGAAGGGAGGGGAGAGCATGCTGCCACCCAGAATTGACGAGCGCACTTTGCAGGATCTAGTTACGCGCATGAAAGAGATGGTTCCATACTACACGCCGGAGTGGAGATTCTCCCCGAGCGACCCCGATGCCGGCGCCGCTTTGTTCTACATGTTTGCCGAGATGTACCTGCAAAACGTCGAGCGCCTCAACCGCGTTCCGATGAAAAACCTGATCGCTTTTCTCAACCTGACCGGCCTCGCACAGCTTCCGGCCAGCCCGGCCACCGGCTACGTTACCTTCACCGTCAGTGAAGGCACGCCGCACCCGGTGCTGATCCCGCCCGGCACGGCTCTGCTCGCCGAAGCGTCAGACGGCGGCGACGCGATCCCGTTTGAAACGGCCGCCCCGCTGCTCGTCACCCCGGCTCGACTGGCCGAGACCTGGCTTACTTCGACCGAGCATGACCGCATTTTGCGCCTGGCTCCAAGCCCGGAGAACCCTGCTCTCCTGTATGATTTCGCGCAAGGGGAGAACCTGCAGTCGCACTGCCTGTATCTCGGGCACCGCGACCTGTTTACCGCCACGCAGCCGGCTGTGATCGAGCTCGATTTCTACCACTCGGCCGCACGCTATCTGGAAAAATCATACGGGGAGAAACTCGCCGACCCGACCGCGCTCGAATGGGCGTATTACGGACCGCAGGGCTGGGAGCCGTTTGATGTGGTCAGCGCCAAAGGCAACCGCCTGCTGCTCACGAAAAACAAAGTCCGCGAGATCGTCCTGCACGAACTCCAAGGCATCGAAAACCGCTGGATTCGCTGCATGCTGAAACCAAATATGCTGGAGCAGGTGGCGAGCGCGCAGCAACCGCTGTTGATCGACGCTCTCCACGTCAAAACCAACTACCTCGACGCCAACCGCGAAGGCGGGATTGCGCCCGAGTTGCTTTTTTTCAATGACATTCAGGTCGACCCGGCCGGCTGCTATCCGTTTGGCGAGCACTTCGCGCCGTTTGCCCTGTTCTATGTGGGCAGCCAGGAAGTGTTCACCAAGCGTGACAGCGTGATCACGATGACCTTCCGCTTGAAAGCGGTCCCGCACCGTCTGCTGCCCGAAGAAGAGCAGAAGATCGAGTGGAAAATGGTGATGAAAGAAACCGATTTTGACAAGCCGAAAGTGCATGAGACATCGGTCTTGCACGTGATCTGGGAATATTGGAACGGCAACAGTTGGGTCCGGCTGTTCCACAATCAGGAGTACGAAGAGATCTTCTACCGCCCAAGCGACGCCGGTGTGGACAAAGTGATGCAGTTCACCTGTCCAAGCGACATGGCCGACACGATGGTCAGCGGTCATCAGGCGCGCTGGATTCGGGCGCGCGTGCTGCAAGTCGAGAACCTGTACTCGAACAACCCGGTCTACCTGTCGCCGAAAATGGAAAATCTCCGCCTGCAATACAGCTACTTCCCCGATGCGGGGTTCCCTGTCGAGCGCTGCCTGACAGAAAACAACATGGAAGTGCTCGACCGCACCGCACAGGTCCTGCAAGGCCAGACGCTGTTTGCGCCGTTTGCGGGGCTGGAAGGCACCGATCCGGCGTTTTACATGGGCTTTGATCAGGCGCCGCGCAAAGGGCCGATCCAGATGTACTTTTCGATGATAGGCATGCCTGTCACCGCGTCGTCCGAATTGCCGCTGATCGAGTGGGAATATCTGCGCCAAGGCCCGTCCGGGCCGGAGTGGACGCCGCTGAAAACGATCGACGAGACGCTGGGCTTCACCCGCAGCGGCACCGTGCAGTTCGCCGGCCCGTCCGATTTTGTGAAAAGCGGACGTTTCACCCGCGAGCTGTACTGGATTCGCGCCATCAACCGCGACGGGCAGTTCGAACGCAAAAAGCAAGGGGACAGCCCGCGCCCACATCTGGCCGGCATCCACTTGAACACCGCCAAAGTGATCCAGCAGGAATCGATCCGCCGCGAAGTTCCGAAGAAAGTCCACGTCAGCGACACCGAAGTCCATTTCCATCTGGAAAGCCCGCCCGTCTTCTCCGAAGAAGTCTGGGTGGACGAGACGGGACATCTCAACGAGCTTGACCTGAACGCCTTGCTTGAGCAAGATGCGACGGCGACCGAAGTGATCCGCGACTCGGGCGGCAATATCTTGCAGCTCTGGGTGCGATACGCAGCGGTTGGGCATTTTGACCAGTCTGAGCCGCTTGACCGCCACTATCTGCTCGACCGTTCGTCCGGGGTGCTGCGCTTCGGTGACGGCGTGCATGGCAAAGCGTTGCCAAGCAACGGCCCGGAGCCGGTGATGGTGCATTACAAAAAAATCGCCGGCAAGCGCGGCAACGTCGAAGCGGGACGGATCACCCAACTGCAGCAGTCGATCGCCTTCGTGCAGGAAGTGTTCAACCCGGAGCCTGCAGGCGGCGGCAGCAACATCGAGCCGCTGCGTGCCACCTTGCAGCGCGGCCCGCAGACGGTGCGCCACCGCGACCGTGCGATCACCGCGCAAGACTACGAATGGCTGGCGCGCCAGGCCTACCATGACATCGCAAAAGTCAAATGCCTGCCCGGGTACAACGCCAAGATGGAGCGGGAAAACGGCTGTATCACGCTGGCCGTCTTAGGCAGCGGCGGCGAAAACGGCCGTCCGTTCTTCCCGCAGCTGAAACGCAAAGTCGAGGAGTATCTGGCGGAGCGATCGGCGAACACGATCGCCATGTCCAGCCGCGTCACCGTCATCGAGCCGGTCTATCTGGAGATCTCGATCTTCGCGCAGCTCGCCGTCACGTCGATGGATCAGATCGTCCCGGCCGAACTGACGGCGGTGCAGAAGCTGAACGGCTTCCTCGATCCGTACACCGGCAACTACGACGGCAAAGGCTGGGAGATCGGGCAGCAGATTCATTCTTCCGTCTTCTACGGCCTGCTCAAAGCGGTGCCGGGCGTCAACCACGTCAAGAAATTGTCTTTGACCGTCCACAAAGTGGAAGACCGCACCCGCACCGAACTGACGCTGGAGGAAGCGATCCGCATCCAGCACGGGATCGTGATGAACGGCAAACATCAGATCGAAGTTGACCTGCTGTAATTCAATGAAAAGGTGGTGAGCCCATGCTTCCGTTGCCAAACTTAGATGACCGCCTGTTTGATGAAATCGTGGCCGAAGCCCGCAAAATGATTCCCAAGCTCAGCCCGCAGTGGACCGACGAGAATCCGCACGACCCCGGCATCACGATGGTCGAACTGTTCTCGCACCTCTCGGAAATGCAGCAATACTACCTGAACCGCGTCACCGTCAAAAACGAGCTGAAGTTCCTGCGGATGATGGGCATCCACCTTGAGCAGGCCGATTCGGCAAGGGTCGACGTGTCGTTCGCGCAGGCGGACAAGCCGCAATGGATGCCGCAGGGAACCAAGCTGCGCGGCTTAAACGAACCGTTCGAGACGACCGAACCGCTCCTGCTCGTTCCGGCACAGATCGACCGCGTGCTGGTCGGCTCCGAAGCGGAGATCTCCGATCACACGTCGGCCAACGAACACAGCAAGGTCGGTTACTTCGCATTTGGCAACGGAGCCAGGCAGGGCAGCCGCCTGTATATCGCCTTTGACAGCAGGCTCCCGGTAGGAGTGCCGGTCACGCTGACCTTCGATCTGTTTAACAACTACCAAGTGCCGGTCAACCCATCCGCCGACGGGGAAGAAGAGCTGGTTCCGCCCGCGCGGATCTCATGGAGCTACTCGACGATCGACGAAAGCGTGGACAGCCGGCCCTTGCGCCTGCTGCCGCTGACGGTCGAGCGCGACGAGACCTTGCACCTGTCGAAAAGCGGCCGGATCACCTTCACCGTCCCGAAAGCGATGGCCGGCATGCGCATCCACCCGGCGAACGACAAAGACCGCTACTGGATCTGCGCCACGCTCGACGAGCCAGGCTACGAGATTCCGCCGAAAGTGGAGAAGATCCTCCTGAACACCGTTCAGGCGGTACACCGCGACACCCGCTGCCAGCTCTTGTCCTTCGACGGCACGGGGGAGATGTACCAGGACGAGGCGGTTGACGGCTATCTGCCCTTTTTTGGCGAAGTCGAAGTGCAGGTGGAAACGGAGACCGCAGGCGTCTGGCGCATCTGGAAACAGGTCGACGACCTGACCCTGTACGGCCCGGAGGATGCCTGCTGCGTGTTCTACCGTGACCTGCAGACAGAGCGCTGCTACCTGCGCTTTGGCAACGGGGAGCACGGACAGATTCCCAAGGCCGGCTCCGGCACGATCCGCGTGATCGCTTATGAGCCGAACTTCCGCGACGACATGATGATCGGACGCAGCAACGGGCTGCCCGGCCAGCATTTTGAAGTCGAAGGGTCGCCGATCTTGCCCGAATCCTTGCGCCTGCAGGTCGGTGTGCAGGTAGAAAACGGCGGCGAGTGGCTGTGGCAGGACTGGACGCGGGTCGATGATTTCGAACACTCCGGCCCGGATGACCGGCACTATGTGCTCGATCAAAACGACAGCGAGATCTATTTCGGCAACAGCGAAACGGGGCAGATCCCCGATGTCTGCGAGTATGACAACATCCGCCTGATCGCTCTGCAGTTGGGCGGAGGCGAACGCGGGAACGTGCAGCGCCGCCTGATCACGCAGTTTGCCCGTCCCGAACTGTTTGGCACGATCACCGTCACCAACTACGATTTCGCCAGAGGCGGAGCGCAGCGCGAAACGCTGGACGAAGCGAAAGCGCGGATGCGCCGCGAGCTGAAGCAGGCGACGCGGGCGGTGACCTGCGAGGATTTTGAAAACATCGCCCTCGCCACGCCGGGCTTGCGCGTCGCCCGCGTCAAAGCGGTGCCGCTCTACACGGTCGGCCTGAAGGGCTACCCGCAAGAACAGGCGCCGGCACAGGTGACGGTCGTCGTTGTTCCTTACAGCGAAGACTCGATGCCGCTGCCGAGCAAAGGTTTTCTCAGCACGGTGCAGAGCCATCTCGACCAGCACCGGCTGCTGACGACCGAAGTGCATGTCGTGCCGCCCGAATACGTCAAGATCACCGTGCATGCGGTCGTCGTGGTTAACCCGGATACGAAAGACATCGCTGGGCGGATCAAAACGGCGCTGCATAAGCACCTTGATGTGCTCGACAACTCCGACCCCAGCAAAGGCTGGGAGTTCGGGCGTGCCGTGTACAAAGGCGACATCTACGGCATCATCAACCAGATGACCGGTGTCGAATACATCCAAACCCTCTGGTTCGAAGCAGAAGGGGCCGGGGTGCAGAAAGACCCGAGCGGCGACATTCTCTTGCCGCCGCACGGGCTGGTCTACTCCGGCCTGCATCAGATCGAACTGGTATCCCGAACGGACGTGTAAAAAAAGCGGGCGAAATGGAGGTGATTCCCGTTGTACGTTGACACGACCTTTTTCTCCTTAAACCGGCAGGCCGATTGGAACAAAGGCGCCCTGCACAACTTGAGCGTCACCGAACGAGGCGTGCAGATCACGCGCTCGGAGCGCTATGGCTTCTACCACACGATCCGGCTGGAACACATCGAAGGGCTGCGCGGCCTGGCCGATTTTGCCCTCGGTGAAAACGACAAGCTGTATCTGCTCGACCGTGCTGCCAACGTGTTTCTCTACGACTACGAAAACCACTACGCCGACGCGGTCTTCCGCTCCGGGCACGGCCAGTTCTCATCACGGGCGATGCTGACCCGGGCCGGCAGCCATCTCTTGATCGCCGAGCGGGAAGGGGAGAACCGCCTGGTCGCTTATTCCCCGGGCACGGGGCAGGCGGTATGGCGGATGAACCACTACAACGGCATCCCCGTCCATCCGCTGGCTGTCACGACCGACCGCCAAGGCGACGCCTACGTGCTGATCCCGCTCGACCCGGTGCGCACCCAAGGCGGCGTCGAAGCGTCTGACAACTCTTTTTACGGCGTCTTAAAAATCAACTCGGGCGGTATCCCCGAGCACTTGTACCAGCACCACACGCTTGCCATTCGCAGCGGGGCCGGGCTGCACAAGCTGCAGGAGCGGTTCCACATCACCGTCGGACCGGACGGCAAGCTCTACATCCTCGACGGGTACGACCGCGAAGTGACCACCTTCCACCCGGACGGCACTTATGAACAGCGGTCGCGCATCCAGATGTACGGCGGCGCGCCTTCGGGCATCGGGGTTGATCCGCACGGCGCGATCTACGTCGGCGACAACCATCCGATCGAGCAGGCGTGGGAGGACAACCGCTTTGTACTGAATTTCCTCGCCGACGGCAGCTATGTTGACGAAGTGTCCGGCTTCCGCGGTCAGGCGATGAAGCTGCTGGCCGGATACGCCCGCAAAATGTACATCTGGAACGAAGAAGAAAACCTGATCAGCGTGCTCGAACAAAAGCGCCGCACCCATCCGCTCGACAAGCAGGGTCCGCTCAAAGGCGTCTACTTCAGTCAGGCGTTCGACAGCACCGAGACGGAGACCGTCTGGCACAAGATCACCGTCGACAGCGAACTGCCCGACGAGACGCAGTTGCGCATCTCCTATTATGCGGCTGACCAGAAAGAGCTCCTGCTCGGCGGACAGCGCGTGCAGCTCGACGAGTATCTGCAAGACAAGAGCATCCCGCTTTCTACGAAACTGCCGCAGCTTGACGAGCTGTTCTCCGCTCCGATCGTCAACCCGAAAGATGCGCTCCTGCGGGCGAAGGGGAGGTACATCTGGTTTAAGATCGAGTGGAGCGGCAACGACCGCAAGTCGCCGCTGATGCGCAAGCTGCGCGTGTACTTCCCGCGCCAATCCTATTTGGACTACCTGCCCGGCGTGTACCAGTCCGACCCGGGAAGCCGAGATTTTCTCGAACGGTATCTGTCCTTGTACGGCACCTTCTTCGACGAGATGGAAGAGATGATCGACCATATGTCCCGCTTCTTCGACGTCGATTCCTCGTCAGGGGATCTCCTGAAGTGGCTGGCCACCTGGCTTGGCATCGCCGTCGACGAGCGCTGGAGCGAGGATCAGATCCGCCGCCTGATGAAAAAAAGCCCCGAGCTGTTCAAAAAGCGCGGGACGCGGCAAGGCCTCGCCGAAATGATCGAAGTCTTTACGGGAGAAAAGCCATTTATCGTCGAATACTTCCAGTACAAGTATCTGCTCGAAAAAGCGCAGGTCAAAGAATACATGGAGCAGCTCTACGGGCTCGACCCGTACCGCTTCTGTGTGCTGATCAAGCCCGATGTCGTCAAGAGCGAAGAAGAGCGCAAGATCCTGCAAAAGATCATCGACGAAGAGAAGCCCGCCTACTCTGAAGCGCAGCTGGTCGTGCTGGAGCCCCGCATCTACCTGGGGACGCACTCCTACCTCGGCATCAACACCTTCTTGTCCGAGCCGACCCTGCTCGTCCTCGATGACCGCACTTCCATGCCGAACAACACCGTGCTGATCGACCTTGACCGCGACAACCGGATCGGCTTGCATACACGTTTGGAACTGGACGCCAATTTAGAATAAAACGGGAGAAAAAGGAGTTTGGAGATGCAAAAATCACGATTTTATCCATTCGAACGCAATCGTTATTTTTACGGCAAACTGCTGACCGTTCGGGATTTCGAATCCGAGCAGACCTATTTTAACGACAAGCGCCGCCTGCTCAACCGCCTGCTGTACGGCACCGGCGTGATCGCGGGCATGCAGGTTGTCAAAGTCGACGAGCGTTCCTTCTCGCTGCAAGCGGGCGTCGCGCTCGACCATCTCGGCCGCGAGATCGTCGTGCCCGAGCCGATGACCTACAACCTGTCTGTCGTGCCGGGCTTCGTCAACAACGGCGAGTACAGCAAACACGTCTACCTCTGCATCGCGTACGATGAAAAAGGCAAAGAGCCGGTCTTTTCCATCGCCAACACGACGGTGCGCAAAGATGAAGTCAACGAATACAACCGCATGTTCGAAGGCTACAAAGTGTTCGTCCGCGAGCAGGCGCCCGAGCTGTCCACCTTCGAGCACCACAACCTGGCGCACACCACCAAAGAAGTGCTCTCCGCAGGCGGCATCCGCATCCTGCACCAAATCCCGCGCTACGTGCAGGCGGGCAGCGTCTTCGAAGCCAAAGTCATCGTTGAAAAAGCCCTGCAGACTCCCGAGCTGCAGCTCGAATTCGAACTGATGACCAAAGGCTGCGAGCCGCTGAACGGCAGCAAACTGTCCTTCAAAGTCCAAGGCCACAGCGAAACTCGCTCCGAGTTCACCTACCAGTTGAAAGCCCAAGATACGCCGGGCCATGATGCGACCGTGGCGATCCTGCCCGAAGGCTCGATGATGGCGGTCGGCAACGAAGTCGTCAAAGTCAGCTCCGTCAGCATCCAAAACATCGAGCTCACGGCCACGCCGGCCCGCGAGCGAATTCTTGAAGAGTACTTTGCCCGTTCGCTCGACAAAGCGTTAGAGGCGGACAGCGAGCCGTGCCTGTACCTGGCCAAGATCCACCTCCAGCAAGTCGGTGCTGTTTTCATGATCGACCGCATCGATACCGTGCCCTTCGGCGACCACATCTACAACCATTCGCTCCTGACCAACCTCGGCCTCGACCAGCAGTCTTCGGCTGCTCCGGGCATCGGCGGCGTTGCCGCGCCGAGCTTCAGCGTGCAGTCGACGGCCGAACGTCTGCCGTCCGATGCCGATCCCAAGCTCGATGTAGCCTACGACCCGTCCAAGCAGGAATTCACCTTCACGCTTGGCGTGCCCGAAGGCAAGCCGGGGCAGGGCGGAGGAGGCACCACCGTCATCAGCAAGGGGCATGCCCCGAAAACGGCGGCGGGCAGCACCGACATCCTGTTGTTCCCGAGCCAGCGTACCGGCAAGATGAACCCGTTTGGCAAAGCGGAGCGCACCTACTACTCCGACGAGATCGAGCACGGCCTCGGAGCGGGCAACGTATACGTGCAGGCGGGTATCGAAGAGTGCGATTCCCTGCTCAACCAAGGCGATGCTGTCTACTATGGGGATCAAGATGTGTTTGGGGGCAGCGAGTACGAGTCCTACCTGCCGAAAACGAGCCTTGGCGTCCTCGTCTACCCGAAAAAAGGCACCTTCCGCATCGGACTTAAGCTGCATGGCAGCACCGAGATGAGCAAAGTGCGCGTTCGCTGGTGGGCGGTGCAAGACGCCGAAGAAACACCCGGCGTGCAGCGCCGTTACCAGTCCGAAGCGGCGTCCACAGACGACGAACTCTAGGAGGAGATCCCCGTGGCTAAACAAATGCACCGAGGCGCCGCCTCGGCCAAAGCAACCACATCCTCAGTCAAACAAAAAAAGACTGCCACCCAAGAGCAGTCGGCAACGCCCTTGCAAAGCACCCTGCTGCAAATGCAGCGTGCCTACGGCAACCAAGCGACCAGCCGCTTCCTGAGCGGCCAGATCCAGCGCAAAGCGGCCATCCAGCGGATGCCCGAAGACGAAGAAGAGCTGCAGCTCAAGGCAGACCCTGCGCAGCGCATGCCCGAAGAAGAAGAGCTTCAACTGAAAGCAGACCCCGCGCAGCGGATGCCCGAAGAAGAGGAGCTTCAACTGAAAGCAGACCCTGCCCAGCACATGCCTGACGAAGAAGAGCTTCAGCTAAAAGCTGAAGCTCCCGTCCAGCGCAAAAGCACGCCGTCTAACAAAATGCCGGAAGATGTGCAAGCCAAAATGGAGACGGCGATGAACGCCGACTTCTCCGACGTCAACATCCATGTCGGCAGCCAGGCATCAGATGTCGGTGCCCTCGCGTATGCGCAAGGCAACGACATCCATTTCGCCCAAGGCAAATTCGAACCGGACAGCCAGTCCGGCCAAGAGCTGCTCGGCCATGAGCTCGCCCATGTCGTCCAACAGCGCCAAGGCCGCGTCCAACCGACAACCGAGGTTGGAGGTCTGCCGGTCAACGACGACCCCAAGCTCGAACAAGAAGCCGACAACCTCGGCCGCCAAGCGGCGAGCTTAAAGCTCGAAGACAAATAACGCAACCAAAAAAGCCCTCCATAGGAGGGCTTTTCTTATGATTCTCTTTCTTACTTCATCTTCTTCGTAATCTCCGCTCTCGCAATCACTGACCCATTATAAGAGCAATAGTACCAATAATCGCCAATCTCATAAACCGTCACATTCCCCGACTTCCGAATTTCCTTCGCCGGAGTGACAGCAGGTTCATCCTTCCCGGCATCTCCGGTTTTCCCGCCAGCAGAAGTCTCCGAAGCCTGTCCAGCCGTCTCAGCCGACTTCCCAGCCGCCAGCTTCTCCTTGATCATCTGCTGCAGCTCCGCCAACTGCTCTGAGCCCCACAGCTGCACCGAAGTGACTTTTGCTTCCTTCTGCTGCTCCGGGTCAGGGGAGAGGTTCGCCGGGTCCAGCTCCAGCTTGAACAGCATATTATTCCCCGCATACACCATCTCCAGCGCCGGAGTGCCAACTTCGGCAATCCGCACATCGGTCGCCTTCCCGAGCAATTCTTCCACCTTCTGCGGCGCGAGATCCAAGAAGCCGGGGTAGAAGGGATAGCCTTCCTGAAACTGGCCTTTATACACCACCATACCCTTCAGGTTGTAGCGTTCACCCGGCCCGTCCTCACGTCCCGCCTTAAACTGCCCCTTATAGCGCAAGTTGCCGTCCTTGTCATACAGATCGCCCAACCCGTCATACTTCCCATCCACAAAGGCACCCACATAAAGCGGCTTGCCTTTTTCGCCATTCAGCGTGCCTGCGCCCTGATACTTCCCGGCCGCATACTGTCCGGCATACTTCAACTGGCCGTCGCTGTAGTACTCCTTGCCTTCGCCGCTGTACTTGCCTTCCTTAAACCCGCCGTCATACAGCAGCTTGCCGTCCTTGTCATACAGCTTCCCGGCGCCGTGATACTGACCGCCCGAGAACGCGCCTTCATAGACCTTGTTGCCATTTTCCGCAAACAGCTTGCCTTCGCCTTCAAACACATTGTTCAAAAACAAGCCGTCATACTTCACCTGTTCATTAAAATAGTACTCCGTGCCTTTGCCCGCGTACTTATCTTCCACAAACAGGCCTTTGTACATCATCTTGCCATCCTGATAATACATCGTGCCGTCGCCGCTCATCTTGCCATTTTTAAACTGGCCCGAGTAGCGAATATCTCCATCCGTATAATACGTCGTGCCTTCGCCGCTGTACAAGTCATCCGCAAAGTTGCCCTTATACACAACTTCGCCCATCGCATTGTACTTCTCCCCGGCGCCGTTCATCTTGCCGTCCTTCATTTCACCTTTATACAGCACGTCGCCGTTCGAAGCATACACCGTGCCATTTCCGGTAAACTTGCCCTTCTTCAAATCGCCTTCATAAATCAGCTTGCCGCTCTCATCGACAACTTTCCCATAACCCGAATACTTCGCAATCTCCTTCGAGTTCTCCACAAACACATTCCGCCCCAAAAACTCGCGCAGAAACGCCGGGGGATTGACATACAAAAACTGATACGCCAAAATGCCCAGCGCAACAGAGACAATCAAAATCATCAAAATCAGCCGCTTCGCCACATACCGCCGGCCAAAGCGCACATAATTCTTCAGCGACTGCTCCTTCGGGGCCAGCATCACCTCGACCCTGGCCTGAATTGCTTTCGGCAGGTTCGTCACCGTCGAAATCGCCTTTTGTATCGTCGTCCGCACCGGCGTGATCACCGGTTTCACAATCATGTCAGATAGCTGCATCAACATTTTCATCTCTACGGCACCTGAATCGTCTGCTGACCGGGCTGGGTGATCTGAATCACGCCGCCCCAGTTGCACATCAGCTTCGAAGAGTTATTCAAAGCGGGCATATTCGCCACCTGCACCGTCGGACAGCCCGGCGCCCAGGGCGCTGCCGTCACCGGAATGCACGGCATCGGCGTTAATACGCCAAACGCCGCAGCGGTCGCCGCAGCCACCGTCGGATTGGCCATCGACTGGCACATCCCAAACGGCAAAATATTCACCATCGGCTTGTTATCCATAATATTTGCAATCGGCATCGCCGTCAGAACCTTATTGGTCGGAAGCACCATCAATGCGCTTGGCGCAGCGCCAAAACTGCACTGCATTTGAGCGCCTCCGCATACCACAAACCCCATAGCACTCTCTCCTTTATATCTCCTTCTCTAAATGTAACATAACTTCTGCCCTGAATGCTCTTAAATTAGATGCTAGAGTACAGGAAAGTGTAGTAATATTGAACTAGGATTCGAGATTCATACAGGAGTGGTTCATATTTTAATCTTCCATAAAAAAACAGCTGCCATCTCTCTGCTCACCGCTCTGATGCTGACCGGCCAGGCCACACTGCCGATCTTGCCGCAACAGGCTGTCGTGCACGCTGCAACAATCCTTTCGCTCAAAGACCTGACCACGCGGGCCGCGCAAGTCAGCCCCGACCTGAAAGACCTGACCAGCAACCTGCAAAAAAAGAAATACGAGCTGACCCAAGCCTATCAGGCGGTCAACATCCAAGCCGAAAAAGACGCCAGCAAGCAGGCCAAAGAGCACAGCTTGAGCCGCGACATCGACCTCGGCACCAAGATCCCAACCGCACAGCTCGAAGTCAAAAAAGCAGAACGCGAGATCGAAAACAAGCGCCGCGCGCTCGGCCTTGAGATCGAGCAGCTCTATATAACTGCGTACCAGGCCCAACTCGGCGTCCAAAAAGCGCAAACCGCGCAGAAAAAAGCCGAGACCAAAGTAAACGACCTCATCAAAAAAGCGGTCTACGGCTATGCCAAGCTCGAAGACGTCGAAGCGGCCAAGGCGGAGCTGGAAACCGCCGTCTCCGCTGTCACCGTCGCCCAGCTTGGCTTCAAGACCAGCCGCAACGAGCTGGGGCAGAAGGTGAGCATGGACCTCGACGGCGATTTTACCTTCACCGTCCCGCGCCAATACGCCATGCTCAACCAAAAGACGCTCTGGCAGCTGATCGACCGCGCCGAGAAGACCGACCTTGAGCTTTGGAAAGACACCGAGGCCCGCCGAATGGCCGAAGCCAAAGTCAACCTCGTCCGCCAGCTCTACCGCAACAAATTTGGCGCTACTGCCATGCAAATCCTTGAGTCCACCTATAGCGGCACCCAAGAGACCGACTACAGCGCTTTCATGACCAAATACAACGAGCTGGCTGCGAACATCGACGCCAAATGGAAAGGCAAAACGTGGATCCTCGTCTTCTCCTTGCCCTTCCTGAAATACGTCCCGAAAAAAGAGCTGCAAGGGGAGTACGAAGGCATGCGCTACTTCGAAGACATGCAAAACGCCTTGCCTGTCGCCATGCTCGACTATGACAAAGCCCGCCTGAAAGAAAGCGACACCCGCCAAAAGCTCACCGCCAAGATCAAAACGTCCTACCTCGGCGTCAAACAGGCCGAGTCGACCTACATCCTGGCGATGAAAGCATTGGACAAAGCCAAGCAAGACACCAAAAAAGCTGAAGAGAAGAAAAAGTTCGGCGTGATCAAGCAAGAAGAGCTCGACGCTGTCAAAGCATTGGAAGTGCAGGCTTCCGAAGTGGTGACCGCCACTTTCCTCGCCTACAAGCTGTCCCTCTCCAAGCTCGACCTCGACACCTCGGGCGGGGTCGTGTACCGCAACGGCAATCTGCCGTACCAGGTCGACAGCGGCCTCGACCCGCTGATCAAACCGCCTGCACCCGACCTGCAACTCGGCGGGTGGAAGCTCGAACCGGTCGCAGAAGGCATGACCAGCAAATTCACCCTCGTCGACCTCAAAGACGGCTACAAACCAACGCATTTCACCTTGCATTCCAAAAAGACCAGCAAGCAGGTCGGCGCGCGCACCGCGATCACAGGCGAGCTGCTCCATTTAAACCTCGCCTTCAGCGACACCAGCGACCTGTACGTCGTCTTCTACAGCGGGGACAAAAAATTGGACGAAGCCGATCTCGACGGTTACGCGCCAAAAGGAACTTTGACCAAGAAGTAAAAGGAGAATCGCCATGATCAAGAAACATCGCCGCAAGTTCGTGACCCTTTTGCTCGCGTTTTCACTGTTTGGCGCGTTCCTGCCGACCTCGCCCGAAGCGACGGCAGCCGAGCGTCCCGCAGCGTCGAAAGTGAGCAGCGGCCACCTGCTGATCGGCACCTACCTGATCCAAAAAGAAGCGTTGACCAAGCCCGTCCTCGATGCGGCCAAAGCGAGCATGGACCAATCGGACCAAGGCATGTACTACAAATCGGAGCTGGCGGACGGCGCATGGTTTAACATCCAGAACGGATATGACCTGTCCGCGATCCTAAGCCCCAGCGGCACGACCGTCACCAACGCCGACATCGACAAAATGACGATCAGCGTCTGGGTGCATCTCGTCGACGGCAAACCGACCGTCGAGTGGACGCAGACCCCGGCCGATCTGGACCAAGCCATCGCCGGCGCCAAAGCCCAGCAAGTGCAAGCAGAAGCGGACAACAAAGCGGCTGTGGAAGCGGGCGATGACACCCTCGCCATCACCCTGTCCCTGAAAGCGGCAACGCTGAAGGCGCAAGTCGCTTTCCTCGAAGCGCTGAAAGCAGGGAAGGGCGACCAGGCCGCCGCCGAGCTGGAAAAGCTCGCCGATCCGGAAAAACTGCTCGCCGACTCGGTCAAAGGCGCACAGGCCGACCTGCAAAAAAAGCTCGAAGCCGATCTGAAAAAAGCGGAAGATGCGCTAAACGCCGCCACCGACCCAGCCGAAAAAGCAAAACTGCTCGAACAAAAAAAGCAGGCCGAAGACAACCTGAACGATTTTAAAGCAAACGCCTTGTCCTCCCAAGTCGACACCGCCAATGCGGCGAGCCTGCAGCTGGCGCAAGACCTCAGCCGGGCGGTCAACAACTCGCAGACCAAGCAGGCCCTAGACCTGCTGACCCAGCTCGAAGCTGCTGACCAGCAAGTGCTGATCCTGCACAAAGGCCTGCTCACCCAACAGGTCGCCGCGCTGGAAAAAAAGATCAAAGAAACCACCAACTTCGATGAGATCCAGGAACTGCAAGCGGAGATTGCGACAACCAAGCAATCGGCCTACGCCAAAGAGAAAACGGCGTGGGAAGCAGAAGTCAAAGTTCTGGAAGCAGCTTTCCAAACGGCCGAAAAGCTCGGTCAAAACGACATGGCAGCACAACTGCTCGCCAAGCTGAACACGATCGCCGTGCGTCTTGATGAGATCCAAGCGGAAGCCAAAGCCACCCGTATCTCCTCGCGCAAAGCGGAGATCGCCGACCTGAAAAAGCAAATTCAAGAGGCGAAAGCAGCAGGCGCAACCGATACCGCCGACCAGCTGCTCATGCCGCTGGTGCAGGCGGAAGGCGTGCAGGCCGCAGATGAACAAGGCGTCATCGACATCATCCTCGACATCGAAGAAGCGATCGTCAAAGTGAACGCCAAGCTCAAAACCGCATCGGCAGAAGAAGCGGTTCTGCTGAAACAAGAACTGGCCGTCCTGAACACCAACCTGCTGAAAGCGCAAAAGACCGAGCTGTTCCTGATCAAAGAGCAGGCCGAAAAGAAACAGGCCGAAGTGAAAGCCGAAACGGGCAAAACAAGCCCAACCCTCACCCAGATGCACCAGCTCTATATCAAAGAGATCAAAGCGATCGAAAAACAAAAATACACAGCGATTGACCTGACCGCCCTCGCCGCTCTGCAAAAGCAGATCAAAAAAGAGCAGCCAAAAGCGACGGTGCTGCCGGTGGAAAACGTCATTGCCAAGTCGGTCGACATCAAGTTCATGATGCCGCCGGTGATCCTCGACGGCCGCACGCTGATTCACATCCGTCCGATCTCCGAATCATTTGGTTCCACAGTGATTTGGAACAACGACGAGCAAAGCGTTTGGATCAGCCAAGAAGGCGCCACCGTCTACTGCAAAATCGGCGATAAAACGGCGCTGGTCAACGGCAAGCCGGTCACGCTCGACGTGCCGCCGCGCCTGATCGCCGGGCGCACGGTCGTGCCGCTGCGCTTTGTCGTGGAGGCGCTGGGCCTGAATGTGACGTGGGATGACCCGTCCCAGACGATCGAGATCAAAGGAACGGTAAACCGATGAGACAATATGTATGGAAGCTGGTTCTTCTGCTGGCCGCCCTGATCGGCCTCGGCATTTACGCCTATCAGCATCAAGAGTACATCACGCACTTCCCGATCGAAAAACAAGTCGAACTGCACAACCCGTACCAAGCCACGTCAGACGGGAAGGGCAACTGGTACGTCATCGAGGACGCCAAACAGTCGATCCTCAAATTGGGCGCAGACGGCACCCAGTTGGCGAAGATCCAAGCGCCCTCGCTCAAAGAGTTCGTCAATCTGAATTCCAAAGACCCGACACTGCAAGATGATGCCCGCACCTATATCACTTATGACCAGGTGCTGCCTGCACCGGACGGCTCCTTGTACGCCGTGGTGCGGCTGATGGAGATCAACGCCCTGGTCCTCAAGCACGAAGTGGTCGTCCGCTACAACGCCGACGGGGAGCTCGATCAGAGCTGGATTGGCTACTCGCGCCCGTACAGCGTGGCTGAGCAAGGCTCTCTGCGCAGCGGCACGATCCGTTCGCTGGCGTTTAAAGAAAACAAGCTGTTCCTGATCACCCAAGAGAGCGATGTTGAGCTCGACCTGCACGAATGGGATGCCAAGCTGGGCCGGTTCAGCAAAATCACCAGCACGCATATCCCGTCCGAATCGGGCGTGTCAGACATCAGCGGCGTCACGTCGCAAGAGCTGGTCTACGCCACGAAAAAAGGCGAGATCTACTATTCGGGCGAACGCATCTACCCGCAGACCCGCACCGGTCAAAACGGCATCTTTGCCGATCATGTCCAAGTGGCGGGCGAGGATGTCTACTTCCTCGATGAATACGGTGGCAGCGTGAAGCGCTTTTCCACCAGCAATCCGGCCCAGGTCGAGACGCTGTTCACCCAGCAGGATGCGGCGGCCAAGCTGGCTGTTGATGAGCAGGCTGCAAAAATCGCGCTGACCGACGAACCGCTGGACAGCTTGGGCGTCGCTCCAGACGGCACGATCTTTGTTTCCGTCGGACAACAGGCGCTGCTGATGACGCCCGACAAGGAACTGCTGCCCCTTGAGTATTCGGGCAGCACGCGCACCCATCAGTATCTGATCTGGGCGGCTGCAGCTGTTGGGGCTATCCTGCTGGTGTGGGTGCTGAAAATCCTGTACGTCAACATTATGCCGTACTCGCTGATCTACAAGCAGCTGTTCGCCCTCGTGCCGCTGATCGCCCTGTCGATGCTGCTGCTGGCCTTCCTGGTGCACACAGACTTCCGCACCGACACGGAGCTGGAAGTCAGGCGGGCGCTGACCTATCTGGCGCACGACGGGCAAAACCTCGTCGATGCCGAGCGGCTCTTGAAGATCGATTCGCCGCAGGACTTCATGAACGAAGACTACCAGGCGCTCAAGGAAAAGCTGACCTTCAAAGACAACTACGGCAAGTTCTACATGATGATCTACAAATACGTCGACCGGCGTCTCTACGATTTGCTGGAAGATGACAACGATATCCGCATGTTCGATTCCTTCGAAGTGTCGGCTGATGATTCGGCCGTTTCGGCCTGTATGGTGCGCGACAAGCAGACGGGTGAGTTCATCGAAGTTGATGCCAATTTTGACTACAACAAGGCGCTGCAAGAGCAGACCTACGTCACCTGCAAGTCCCAAGATGAAAACGGGACCTGGCTGTTTGCGTTAGGGCCGTTGTACAACGCGGACAAAACACAGGTCGTCGGCATCTACGAAGCGGGGATCAACACGCACGCGCTGGAAGTGCGCATGACCGCCAACTGGTACGAGACCTTGAAACAGCTGACCGGCTTTGCCGTGCTGATTCTGATCGTCGTGCTGGTCGTCACGCTCCTGTTGCTGAAATCGGTGCGCAACCTCAGCGTCAGCGCCAACCAGATCGCCAAAGGCCAGTGGCACACGCGGGTGACGGTCAAGTCGCATGACGAAGTGGCCGCTTTGGGACACACCTTCAACAACATGTCGGAAGAAGTGGAGAAAAAGATGCTGGAGCTGCGCGAATTCCGCGATGCCTACCGCCATTTTGTGCCGGAGAAGTTCCTCAACTACCTTGGCAAGCGCGACATTCGCCATGTGAACCTCGGCGATCAGGTGGAGCTGGACATGAGCATCCTGGTCACAAACATTCGCCATTTCGATGATTTTATGGAAGATATGAAAGACAAGACGCGCGACAACTTCAACTTTATCAACCGCTTCCTGCATGAGATCTCGCCGATCGTCGATCAAAACAACGGCGAGGTCAGCAAGTACCTCAACCATGGTATCCTCGCCGTATTCCCGGAGAGCCCGGGCGAGGCGCTGAAAGCGGCGGTGGAGATGAAGCGGGCGCTGGACAGCTACAACTCGCACCGCGCCGGAAAAGGCAAAGCGCGGATCGAAGTCGGCATCGGCATCCAGCAGGGGCCGCTGATGCTCGGCATCATCGGTGCGGAAGAGCGGCTGGAAGTCAGCGTGATCTCAGACAGCGTGCAGTTTGCGATGGTGCTGGAGGAGATCTCCGACAAGCTGGGCTGCACGATCCTGCTGCCGGCCCGCGTCCTGCAGGCGATCCCGGGGAGCGACCGCTTCCTGGCGCGCAGTCTCGGCAACATCCAGCTCCAAGGCTCGCTCAGCGGTCCGATCGAACTGTATGATGTGTTCGAAGCGGACGATGAAGAGACGCGCCGTCTGAAGCGGAAGACGCAAGACCTGTTCGAGTCGGCGATCACCAAATACCAGCAGGGCCGTTTCTATGACGCCCGTGAAGCGTTCCTCCAAGTCATTCGCCAGAACCCGGGCGACAAGATTGCCCAGCTCTATTTTTACGTCTGTGACGAATACCGGAGCGGCATGACAGGCGATTGGAAAGGGACGTTGGAAGTATAAAAGCGAAATGGGCAAGAAAAAAAGAGCCTCTCATTCGAGAGGCTCTTTTTCCTGCGACGAAAGCACCATGCCAAGCACGCCGGTCAGGTCTTCGTCGCCGTGAGCGATGACCGGGGGATAGAGATAGGCGCGGTTGCTGGCGTCGATTTGATACAGACGTATATGAACGGGGAGGTCCACGCCGAGGTGGTGGAAGGCCTCCATGTAATGGACAATCTGTTCGATCAGCTGAACTTCCGTCAGGTCGGAGGAGTCTACTGCTTCAATATAGCCATCTTGAAAGAACTGGGTGTAAGAGATGATCGAGCGGGTATTGGGTACCTTGACAAAAGATGTCATGCTGTACGTTTCGTTCTCCGTCAGGTAGTCCTGTACGGCAAGCGGAGCCAACGGGCGGATGTCGTACTCCTTCGGGTCGACAAACGCGCTTTCCGGGAACATGTGCAGCACAAGCCGCGCCGTGCCCACAGGCAGATCAAAGCCGGTGCGTCCTTCTAAGACGCTGTGCAGACGGGAGATCGATTCATCGTGAATGACCTCGTAAAGCGGTGGGTGATACTCATACGACAGTTGCTCAAGTTGGCGAGTCAAATTTTCCACTAGCAGCATCTCCTCTCAGAATGAGGGTGGGAAATTACCACCTAATCATATCACAATTACTTTCGATATAAAACGGTTTGAAACGTAGTTGTGTCTATGATATTAATTCGATATAGTACTGAATTTTCTGCCTAGGTATTAGGCATTATTCGACAAAATAACCTATGCTAAAAGTTGGACATTGATTATAATTTTCCTAAGAGCTCAAAGGGAGTGCCGACACCTTTCAAGACGAGATTCCTTTGTGGAGAGAACTGCCAAATGGTCGCCTGGGTGTATTTTTGGAAAGAGAGATTTCCAAGCGGCAGAGTCTTTGATTCGTACGGCACTGCGGACTGAATCTGTTGACCAGCTTCTGGATATCAAAGCAAGTTATGAAGAAAGTGTTGCAATGGAACTGAGTTATCCAAAACAAGCCAGATACCATGCGTATCGATATCTTTCACTCACCTACAAGCAAGAGAAGTTCTTAAGTGGCGCATTTCGACGAAGAGATTCCCGCTTGATAGAATTTTTAGCCTACTTAGGGAAATGAGGGTTCAATGATGAGTCATTTGATTGCCCCCGAGAGAACGGTTGCCGACGGGATCCCGCTATGGCTGCGGATTCGCGAGATCATGAAAGAGCAGGGCAGTTCCTACAGCCTGACCGCCATAGCCGGGCGACTTGGGATCAGCCGGGAGACGCTGCGGAAGATGCTGAACGGGGAACGGGAGATCTACAGTTTTGAGCTGGAAAAACTTTCGAAGGATCTGAAAGTGTCGATCTCGCGGCTCTTGCAGGAAGATCTCATCGTTCCAGAAAGCATTACCATCCTTTGCGGTCAATGCCGCTGGAATGATGCGCTGAAAGTGGCCCGACGGTGGCAGGATGTTGCGATGGGTCTGTCAGAACGTGCCAATGCGCTGAATAAGTTTGGACTTATTTACCTCTGGAGGAAGGACTATGATGAAGCCAGACGTTATTTTGAGGAAATGCTGCTTCTGGCGCAAGAGATCAACGCGAAATATGACCATGATTGCCTGCTGCGAAGAACCTTACGGAACCTCTTGAGCACGTGCGCAGATATGAAGGAAACGGAGCGGGCATCTGAAATTATTGAAATTGCTGAACCTTATTTCCAGGCGTGTCCGGTGGAGATGGGGCTTCTCTATTATTCAAAAGCCAAGATCAATAAGGTGATGCTGCAGCCTGCGGAAGCCAAACTAAATCTCTACAAAAGTTTGGAGCTGTACTCGCAAGGTACAACTCACGATACGACAGGACGAGGGTATATCGCCGTCGCCACCGCTGAATTTGCTGACCGCAATTATGCGAAAGCCAAGGAGTTGTTGGAAAGCGCGATCTCTGTGGCGGAATCCGATACGGTCAAGCTGACTGCACGGTCGCAACTTGCGAAAACGCTGTTCAAACTGGGCGAGTACGCCCTGGCGGAGGCGCTGATACATACCACGCTCGCGATGGAGGCGATTGCACGGGACCCGGATTGCGAAGCCAAACTGCTCATTTTGCGAACCCGGATCACCCGGGATGCCCGCTATGCGGAGCAAGCCGCGGTCAATCTGTCCTATTCGATCGTTGTCCGCTTTCTTGCCTATCGTTATCTCTCCATCCAGTACAAGCAGGAGCGATTTCAGCGCGGCGAATTGAAACGTCCAGAAAAGAGCAAAGGGCGTCTGACGAAGCGGCGCTTGCCGCTCGATACAAATTTTTAAGCCGAATAACTCTTGCGGGGACAGCGATTGTGCGCAGATTCAGAAAGCGATCAAGTATGCCGAACTTTCAAGTCAATACTACCAAGAGTCAGGACGTGTGCAAGTAAAGTACAGTGCGGAGGTACGCCTATCCGCTTATCACTGTCTGAATATTTACGTTGGCCCCTGCCCACACCTTCACGATGGCGGCGCGCATCGGGATCAGCCGGGAAACGCTGCGTGTGATGGTAAACGGGGAACGGGAGATCTATTGGTTTGAGCTGGAGAAGAATGCGCTGGATTTGAAAGTTCCGGTCAAGCGTCTCTTGATGGAAGACTTGGAGGAGCGCGAGAGTCGGGATCTGATCGTACGGCACGTCGCCTATTCCTTGCCGACACAGCACAGCAAGCCGAATCAGCAAAAATCAAAGGGACGCTTGCCATAGCGGCGATTCCCGCTTCATCTGAATTTTTAAGGAGATCATCATGAGCCAACTCACAGCACCAACCCATACGGTAGTTGATAACATTCCGCTCTGGCTGCGGATTCGGGAGATCATGAAAGAGCAGGGCAGTTCTTACAGCCTGACCGCAATGGCCGGACGGCTGGGGATGAGCCGGGAAACGCTGCGCCTGATGTTGAGCGGGGAGCGCGAGATCTACAGCTTTGAGCTGGAGAAAATTACACAAGACCTGAAGATTCCGCTTGCACGGCTGTTACAGGAAGACATCGTTGAACTAAAACCGGCGTATGCGATACTGATCGATCAAGGCCGATTAGAGGAGGCGATGGAACTGGCCAAGTACCGGGAATCGATTGCCATCGGACTCTCGGAAAAGGTATTCAGTTCCGCTTCGGTCGCCTGGGTGTATTTTTGGAAAGAAGAGATGGATACTGCCAAGGGGATCATCCATGAAGCATTGGCAGCGGCGGAAGAGGTCAATAAGAAATATGCCTTCCAGGGAGTGCTCACTCGTGTCTTTGTTGTTTTTTTGAATATCTACACGCATACGGAAGAGCTGGATAAAGTACTGGGGATCGTCGAGAGATTGAAGCCTCTTTTGCATTCTGACCCGATTAATATGGGGGTGCTATATGTAGCGCTTGCCAAAATGAAGTACGCGTCCTTCGAAAATGCAGAAGCCAAGATGTATATGTATAAATGCCTTGAGCTTTTTATTGAATGCGCGAACCGCGACCGGATTGGGCGTGCGTACATCAATACTGCGATTGCGGAATATGCGGATCGGAATTATGAGCAAGCAAAAGAACTTTTAGAGACAGGAAAAGAGTACTGGGAGAATGACAAAGTGCGCCTGCTCGGGCTGAAGGAATTGGCAAAAACGCACCTTAAGCTGCGCGAGTTCCAAGCGGCAGAGTCTCTGATTCGCACGGCACTGCGGACGGAATCATTTGAGCAGCTGATGGATATCAAAGCAAGTCTGATCATATTGTTGTCGAGAGCTGCGGGAAGTACAAGTTATGCGGAAAGTGTTGCGATGAATCTGCGTTACCCGAAACAAGCCAGGTATCATGCGTATCGGCATCTTACACTCGTCAACAAGCAAGAGAAATTCTTAAGACGCGGGAAGAGTGCACAGGGAAAATCGCAAGGGCGTATTCCGACCAAGAGATTTCCTCTCGATAAGAATTTTTAACCCGCTCAGCGAAATGTGAGGGTTAACCCGCCAAGCGTTAAACAATGTTCTAGTGGCGCAGCATCCAGCATTAAAAGCCAAACTGTTTATCTTGCTGACAAGAATCACGCGAGACACTCGTTACGCCGAAAAAGTTGCGGCCAGCCTTTGTTACCCGCAAAAAGTGAGATACTTGGCATATCGTGATCTTGTCATCTTGTACAAGCAGGACCGGGTTAAGCGTGGGGAGCTGCGGTCCTCATCAAAATCAAAAGGGCGGCTGACAAAACGGCGCTTTCCGCTCGATACTTATTTTTAAATAACGAAAGAGAGGCCGTGAAAATGAGTCAATTGCTTGCCCCAGCCAAAACGGTTGCGGACGGAATCCCGCTTTGGCGAAGGATTCGCGAGTTGATGAAAGAGAAAGGCTCCCGCTACAGCATGTCTGCCGTCGCCGGTCGGCTTGAGATCAGCCGGGAGACGCTGCGGCTGATGCTGAATGGCGAGCGCGAGATTTATTGGTTTGAGCTGGAGAAGATCGCCGAGGATCTGAAGATGCCGATGGCTCGAATCCTTCAGGAAGATGTCGCTGCACTCCATGCTGAAATCGCGACTCGAAAAAAAAGTCTGCAACAGTTGGATGTGGCGATGGAGTTCGCGAAAAAACGCTTCGATATGGCGCAAGGACTAACGGAGAAGGGGTACGCATTGCTTGACATCGGCTATCTGCATCTCTACCAAGAACAGTTTGCCGATGCAGAACGGGTGTATCTAGCCGCCTATGAAGTGATTCAGCAGATCGGGCAGGCTCCACAAGAAGACGATGAAATGGCTTTTCAGGCATTGGCACATCTTGCATGGGTCTATGTGTGGTCCAAACAACACCTCAAGGCGCTTGATTTTCTGGAACAGCATCGAACAATTCTTACGTCAACGCGGACGCGCCAAGCAAGTTATTTGAATAGAAAGGGGCTGGTCAAACAGAGCTTGAATGAGCTCGCCGAGGCCAAACAGTTGTTGTACCAAGCGATGGAATTAGTGCGAGGTCTAGGGAGAGAGGAGTGGTTGGGGCGCGTCTGCATCAGTGCAGCGTACGTCGAGTATTTGGATTTGAACTATAGCAAAGCAAAAGATCTGTTGATTCAATCTTTGCTGCATCTGCAGACGGACACAATGCGACTGCTGGCGACCAAAGATCTGGTAAAAGTCTATCTGAAGCTGCACGAGCGTCAGGCCGCCGAGGCGCTGATTCGTCAGACTTTGCGCGAGGAACCGGTTAAGTCCAATCGGGAGATGGAAGCACGATTGCGAATCCTCTTGTCGCGCACTCTGGAGGTGCCCTTTCACGCGGAGGCTGTAGCCGGCAATTCGAAGTATCCGAAATACATGCGCTTGCTGGCCAGTCGCTTTCTGCGCATTTTCTATCGTCGTTGGTTCCTGCAGGGGCGAAGCAAACGGGTGAAAGCTGTCTATCAAATGCCGCGCAGAAGTTTCCCATACGACAAATTCTTTTAAGAGCAGATCGAATGCGAGGGTTCATCGATGAGTCAATTGCTTGCCCCCGCGCAAACGGTAGTGGACGGGACCCCCTCTGGTGAAGGGAATTGTCAGATAACTTCTGCCGTTTTTTTTTCCTGCAACCACATGGTCTGTAAATATATCAAAGGTTGGTAGTTTCTTGTTACAATGTGTTCAAGAAACACATCGCAAGGAGGTACCAACTGATGATGACAACTTTAGGACAACGCATTCGTGAGTTGAGAGTCAAAAAAGGACAGACGCAGATTGGGTTGGCTGACGGGATTTGCACACCAAGCATGATTTCGCAGATTGAAGCGGATCGCACGACACCTTCGTATAAGATATTGTTTGGCATCGCGGAGAAGCTGGGCGTGCCGCTCGACTTCCTGCTCAAAGACATCGAGCTGGATCTGGCCGACATCACCAAATACAAGATGGCCAAAGGCCTCGTCCGGGCGAAAGAATATGCGCTGGCGATCAACCAGCTGCAAGAGCTGCTCGACAGCACTGACCAGCAGATTCCGAAGATGGATGTGCAAGTCGAACTTGCTTTCTGCCTGCTGGAAGTCGGACGCGGACCGGAAGCGATGGCCTTCCTGCATGAAGTGCAGGGCTTGGCGATTCTGCGCCAGGACGGGGAGCTGCTGGCCAAAGTTTTTCTCCATTTGGGGTTGGATGCGCTAAAGAAGAGCGAATATTCAATCTCCTTGTATCACACTGAGCGCGCTCATGGAGAACTGCTGAAGATCGAGCTGCCCGACCCGGCGCTGCAAGCGAAGGTATGGGTGCAACTGGCGGAGATTCAGGAGCGAATGGGCCAGGTGAGCAAGGCGGCAGCAAGCTGGGAAGCGGCTTTGCAACTGGTGGAAGACACGGAACGCGGCAAGACGATGCTGAAGCTGGCCGACGCGTTTTACCGCCAGAAGAACTTCCTGAAAGCGGATGAGTACGCGACGAAAGCGGCGATTTTGCTGGAGGAGGAAGAGAACGCGCGCCAGAATCAGGACTGGAAGCGCAAAGCGCTGCTGCTCAAGCGTGAAGCCGACTGGCAAGCGTCCGTACAGCAACTGCTGGAATTGAGCGCGACGTGTGAAGGGGTGAAGGCCGGAGAGATTTTTGCCGACATCGCGGCGATCCTGTTGGAGCACGGCGAGACGGAGGAAGCGATGGCTTATGCGGAGCGGGCGCGGATGATCCTGCCCGAGCTGCACCCGGTGATGGGCAAGGTGCACCAGCTGTTTGCTTTGAGCTACTTCCAGCGCGAGCAGGAGCAAAAAGGGCAGTCCCATCTCGACCGCGCCCTCGCCTTGTTCGAAAAGCACGGCATGACCACGGAGCTGGAAGACGGCACCCGCAAGCTCTGCCGTCTGCTCAACGCCCAAGGCAAACACGAAGCGGCCGCCCGCCGCTGGGAGCAGCTCCACGACTACCTGATGGGCAGCCTGCAAAAGCGCGGCATCGCGCTCTAACAACACCTTTCAAGCAAGTCAAAACCAAAGCTGGCACCCTGCCTCATGACCTGTGTGCCAACGCTGCATGACATGTGCTGTACACCGCATTTGCGGCAACGCAAAAGAGAGTATCCCGCTGAAAGGGATACTCTCTTTTTGTGCCTGTTTTTAGTTCGACGCCGGGGTGACCGGCTTCCAGTCCGGGATGTGGGTTTCGCAGAGGCGGCGGGCTTCGGCGATCACCTGCTCCGGCGTTTTGCCGGTGGTGTTCAGCTCGATGAAGCTGCCGTCCCAGCTCATCACTTCGCGCAGAGCCGCTTCGAAGTTCAGCGTGTATTCCAGCGAATTGACGACCCGCATATCGGTTGCCTTCAGCTCATGGACGCGGGCGAGCAGGCGGCTCCTCAGTTCTTCATGGTCGGCTGTCAGCAAAATCGACAGCTGCGGCGTCAGCATGCGCTTGCGAATCGGCAGGAACGCTTCTTTGACCACAGACAGCGGGGTGCCGGTGTTCAGCGAGTAGATCGCCATGTAGGTCGCAAAGTAGCGGTGGCAGATCACCGGTCCCAGCTCCAGCGATTTCTGCACTTTGCCCGACGTGTAGACACACGAAGCAAAGTAATAGAGCAGGCGGGAGTCATCATCCGCATCCTCATCGACAAAATCGCGGAAGTCGCGCCACTCCGGCGACATCCCTTTATAAAAGGCAGCGCTCTGCTCAGCTTCGAGCGCTGCACAGACTGTGCTTTTCCCGGTGCCGTCGACACCTTCAATCACCAAAAACGGATTCACATTCCCGCACTCCTTTCAGTAATTCGTGCTGTTCAATTAACGGACTTCCAGCTTTTTGTAATGCTCTTCCTGCTTGATCATGTCTTTCAAGCCTTGCAGCTCAAACAGCTGGTCCATCGGGCTCAACTGATCTTGAATCGCCAGAAGCGACCCGGATTCTTTGAGCTGGGCCAGCACCGCGTTCATCGCTTTGACAGCTGCACGCAGGGCCTGGTTGGCATAGATCGTCATCTTGATGTTGTGTTCGGACATGTCGGCCAGCGTGATGCTCGGGTAGGTGGTCGGCACGATGACCAAGGGAGTTTCGGACGTCCAGCGGCGGCTGAACTCAAAGATCTCGCCGGGGTCTTTTTGCTTGGAGTGGATCAAAACCAGGTCGGCGCCCGCATCGTCATACGCGGCTGCCCGCTCCAGCGCTTCTTCCATGCCGTGGCCGGCGATCAGCGCTTCGACGCGGGCGATGACCACAAAATCAGGGTCTTGCTGCGTGTCTTTGGCGGCGCGGATCTTGGCTGCAAATTCATCTTTTGGGGCCAGCGACTGGTAGCCCGGGATGAAGGAGTTCATTTTAGGAAACACCTTATCTTCTATACAGACGGCAGCGATCCCGGCTTTCTCGTAATCGCGCACCATGCGAATCACATTGTTTACATTGCCAAATCCCGTATCGCAGTCGGCGATGACCGGCAGCGTTGTGGCATCGGCCATCTGAGATGCTGCGTTTAAAAATTCGACCATCGTTAAGATGTTGGCATCCGGCTTGGCGTGGGCGGTCGAGATTTCAAATCCGCTTGCCCATACGGCATCAAAACCATTCTGTTCCACCAGTTTGGCTCCCAGTGCGTTGTGCGCCCCCACCGTTTGGATCACACGCCCCGGCTCCTGCATCATCTTGCGCAACTGTTGTCTTGCGTTCATCTCAATTCCCACCTTTCAGTATTTTACATATAATTTTTGTTTAGGTGTAGAGTATTTACCAATCAATCCAGTTGAAAATTTTCCAAAACTTATCTTGATTATTTTCTGATTATTTATATAATAGAGTAAACGGAAAACTTTTTCAAGGCAGTAAAACTGCTAAATTTTCCGTCTCAAATTAAATATAGAGGGAGGTGCTCAAGCATGATCCGTAACCGCAAACTCGAACCGGTTCCGTTTATCGACGTTCGTGGCGTTGCTGTAACGATGCCGGAGTTCATCGACATCCGCAAGTAACCTATCTTGCTTGTCACTTCTCATCAGAAAGGAGGTGCCCTTTCATGCGTAACCGTGTAGCTGATCCGGTACAATTCGTTGACGTCCGCGGCCTCGTTCTCGAGCGTCCGGAGTTCATCGACATCCGTGGCCTGTAAGCCGTAAAGGGTACACCCACTACGGGAGAGGAGGTGCACCTCATGCAACGTTGGCAACCGCCTGTCGAGTACATCGACATTCGTAAAGAGTACTGGCAAGAACCGGTACAATTCATCGACGTCCGCAAATAAGCGGCTTCTGTCTTCCTGCAATTCTTCATTCGACTTACCGAGCAAGGGAGGTGCTTTTCATGGAGCGCAATCTGCATATGGAACTGCCGTACTTCAACGACATTCGCAAAGGTGAAGTCATGGAGCCGGTTGAATTCATCGACATCCGCAAGAAGTAACATTGGCTAGCATCTAGCATTCTGACGCAAAGGAGGTGTAACACATGGAGCGCAACCTGTATATGGAACTGCCGTACTTCACCGACATCCGCAAGGATCTCGTAACCTACCCGGTTGAATACGTTGACATCCGCAAGAAGTAATTGCCCTGAAAAATGAATTGTAACGTAAAGGAGGTGCACACCATGGAGCGCAACCTGCATATGGAACTGCCGTACTTCAACGACATCCGTCGCGGCCTCGTTCTCGAGCGTCCGGAATTCATCGACGTTCGTAAGTAGTATTTTCGTTACATCCAGAAAGGAGAGGACTTCCTCTCCTTTCTCCTGATTTTAAGCGCTAAAGGAGTGAACCACCGTGCAAGAAAAGATGCTTCCGTTTCTGTATCGTCTGGCCCTGACCTCTGATAAAAAAGATGAAAGCCTGGTCCAGGAGTACCAAAGCATGCAGGAAGAGCTCAAGAAGATTGCCAATGACAACAAGATGCTGGTACCGATTCTGCAGTTGGAAGAATCGATGGGGCTGCACACCGAGTTTACGGAGCGCGTTCGAATTCGGGCGGCGCAAGATGAGCTGTTTGCCGAAGTGGCGAAATTGTTGAATGACAACGGCGTGACTTATATCCACATCAAAGGCAACGCCATGAAGAATCTGTACCCGGAAAATTGCTTCCGCCAGATGGGCGACTATGATATGGTCGTGCCGAACATCGATGAGTTCTGGAGATTGATCACGCTGGTCGAGACGCTTGGGTTCGACTATCAGAACGCGCCGTCGATCGGTGAGTTTAACGGAGAAGTGGTTGGGGTTGGCGGGTTTTACAAGAAGATCGATGAGACCTGCATGCTGGAGCTGGAAGTCAGCGTCGGTTCGTTTACCATGGGCTTTACGAGCTGGTTAACTGGAGATTTTTGGAGCGAAGCGCGGACGACCGAGGTAAATGGCGTCCCGGTGCCGATTCCATCGGCCGAAGATATGATCTTGATTCTGACCGGCGAATCGATTGGCAACAACATCTTCCGCCTGCGCGATGCGGTCGATCTGCATCTGCAGCTGCAAGCGCCGGGCCTTGATTTTGAAAAATTGGATGCACGTTTGAAACGCCATCATCTGGATATGGAATTTTATCTTTTGGTGCAGTACTATGAGCAGGTTTCCGGACAGAAATCAAACATCCCCGGCTTTATGCTCGAGGGTTCTTCCAATAGATTGTTCAGCAAGCAAAACGTGTTTGGCAAGCAAAGCGAATTCCGCAAGAAGCTCTATCATTACATCCCGTACAACGTGGATCATGAAGGCTTGTTTAAAGCTCTGTTGATGGAAGTTCTCAACGTCTACCGCAACAAGCTGACCTTCTGGGCGATGCGGCGTAAACACTTGAAGCTGGTGCGCAGCCTGGAAAATGTGTTCCCGGTGTTTGCCCGCTACAAAATGCGCATTCTGGCCCATCTGATCCCCGTTCCGAGCGGTACGCCGGGCGCGTATGCCTGGATTCGCCTGCGCGGCAAGATGGTCGTGCGCACCCCGATCGGCTGGTATGTGGCGAGCTGCTTCGGGCTGGAGACGCGGGAGGAACTCCTGGCCCTCGACGCGGCGATCGCCGAGCACTGCGCTGCGGCGAGCGGGGAGTGAGTCCGGTGAGCACACCGCTTGCCGGGGCAACTCCGGCTGAACGTCCCAAGTCGCTGTGGCAGAACCGCCAGTTTTTGTATCTGTGGGTCGGCACCTTGTTTTCCGGGCTGACTTTTCACATCTACACGCTGGGCCTGCCCTTGATGATCTATGACCTGTCGCACTCGACGCTGGCGATGAGCTCGATGGCGGTGATGAACATGCTGCCGTATGTGCTGTTTGGCATGCTGGCCGGCGTGATCGTCGACCGCCTCGACCGCAAGCGGGTGATGCTGGTCGCAGTGGCGATGCAGATAGCGATCCTGCTGCTCTTGTTTACGCTGCTGACCACCGGCGCGGCACATGTTTGGGTGCTGTACATGCTGGGCTTTTGCCTGACCACGTTTGGCTATCTGTTTTCCAATGCGTCGACGAGCATCGTGCCGCTCTTGATCGATCGTGAGCAGTATGTGTCGGCCAACGCGACGATCAATTTCTGGGGCACGGTGATCTCTTCGCTGGGGCCGGCCATCGCCGGGAGCATGCTGGTGGTGATGAACTACCGCTACGGGATCTTGATCACCGTCGGCGGCTTCCTGCTCCTCTTTTTCTTCACGTCGCTGATGAAGGTGCCGGTCGCGGAGAAGCCAAAAGAGGTGACGGAGCGCAAGACGACGATTCGTGAAGAGATGAAGGAAGGCTGGCAGCAGCTGCTCTTGACCCGCGAGCTGTTCATGATCACGATCCTGATCCTGGCGGTGAACTTTGTGACCTCGTTTGCCGGGGCGGTCATCGTCTTCTATGCGCTCGACAAACTGCATCTGGCCTCCAGTTCGCTGGGACTGGTCTTGTCAGCATCGGCGCTCGGCAGCCTCTGCTCGACATTTGTCGCCAAGCCGAGCTTGAAGTGGGGCCGGCGCGGCAAACTGCTGGTCGGCGCGGTGCTGACGTCGGCGCTTGGGCAGTCGGTGCTGTTTTTCTCCTCGCATTGGCTGGTCTTGGCGGCGGGGCTGTTCATTTTGGGCGCTGCGTCGACGTTCTCGAACATCCACATCCACACGATTCGCCAGGAAGTCACGCCGAACCACATGCTGGGCAGGGTGGCGGGCACCACGTCGATGTTGGCGCGGGTGGCCGCTCCGATCGGGTTGTTCCTCGGCGGGTTGTGCGGGGAATATATCCCGGTGCACTTTATCTTCCTGACCGCCTCGATGATGTTTTTGAGCTTGGCGCTGCTGTCGATGAAAAACAAACTGCAGGAAATTACTTGAATGTCGTCAGGTTTTGGGCGGCATTTTTTGTTTGCCATCTGTCGAAAAGAGTGATATCTTCGAAATAATTCAAAATCCTGTAAATTCGAGAGGTATTAACATGGGAAAAAGGAAACGTGCGTGGCGCTGGACAGCAACAGCGGTCACGGCGGTGTGTCTGTTGACTGGCATTCCGGGTTCCGCTGGGGCGGATGAGGAGATCAATCTGACAGTAAAAGCGGGCTTTGACGGTTCGTTTAAAGCGGGAACATGGACCGTGATGCAAGTGACGCTTGAGAATAAAGGCCCGGATTTTCAAGGCGACGTACAGATCGTGGAGAAAGCTTCCACCACACGGTCGAACAGCGGGCATTACGGCACCTACCGCAAGCCGGTGGTGCTGCCAAAAGGGACAACCAAGAAAGTGCTGATCGAAGTGCCGTCCGGGTACCTCGAGGTGCCGCTCACCGTGCAGCTCGTCGACGCGGAAGGCAAGGTCGAGGCAAGCCACAGCCCCGGCATCACGTCACCGATGGAAAATCAGCTGCTGATCGGGGCGATCGCAGCGAAAGAGTCCGATCTGGCGTTTCTGACCAAGACGGCCGGCCCCGGCATCGGGGACCAGGTGTATGTGCGCGAACTCGACGGCACCAATCTGCCGGAGCAGGCCGATCTGCTGGAGTCGCTCGACGTGTTGGCGGTCAATCATGCGCCGAAGGAAAAACTGACGCCCGAGCAGATCGCGGCGATCAAAGCATGGGTCGAAGGCGGCGGCAACCTGCTGCTCGCCGGCGGCGCGCAATATGCGGGCGGGGCCGGGCTGTTTGCCGATCTGTCGCCGGTGACGGTGAATGGCACAGAGGAGACCAGCGACCTGTCAGGGCTGGAAAAGCTGGCCGGGCAGAAGCCGAACCTGGGCAAGCTGACCGTGACCAACGCTAAGCTGAAACCGGAAGCGCAGATCATGGCGCAGGCGGGGGACCTGCCTCTGATCGCCTGGCAGCAGGTCGGCGCAGGCAAGGTGTTTTATGCGGGCTACGACTTGAGCGTGGAGCCGCTCGCTTCCTGGGCGGGCAATGAGGAGCTGTGGAAGCGGGTGCTGACTGAGCGGGCATCGGCATCTGTGCAAAAGGTGCAGTTTAATCCGGGCTATCAGCTGTCCAATCTGGCGGGCACGGCGGGAAACTTCCCGGACCTGGTGCCGCCGATGCGGACGATGGCGCTGGCCTTTGGTGTGTACGTGCTGATCGCGGGACCGGGACTGTATCTGTTCCTGCGCCGCAAGAACCGCCGCGAATGGGCGTGGGCGCTGATTCCGGCCACGTCGATCGTCTTTGCGGCCGGCATTTTTGGATTTGGCTCCTTGGAGCGCGGCTCCGGGCCGATCGCACAGACGCTGGCACATCTTCAACTGAAAAGTGAAGATGTCGCCAAGGTGCAGGCGGCGGCAGCGTTTGTCGTCCCCAGCGGCGGCGACTATTCGGTGGAAGCGGCGGCAGACGGGCGGATCGCGCCGCTCAACCCCAATTTTTCCTTCAATGAAAATGGCCCGTCTGCACAGGTGGTGCAGGAAGGCGCGAAGCACTCGGTCGCTTATGAAAATGTGGAGTATTTCTCCTCGCGCGAGGCGGATGTGTCGGCGACGGTCGGCGGGCTGGGGCTGGTGACCAGCGATCTCAAGCTGGATGATGCGGGGCGCATCAAAGGGACGCTGGTCAACAAGACCAAGCTGGATCTGGAGCGCGTGTATCTGCTCGTCGGAGCGTCTTCGTTTGCGGTCGGCGATGTAAAAGCAGGAGAAAGCAAGACGATCGATGTGGCCTTCCAATACACGGCGCCGTCTTCGGGCATGGCGATGCATCAGACGCTGCGCGACAGCTTGGCCGGATTTAATCATACCCAGTTCGGTCCGTCGCGCGACATCGAAGCGGATCGCCGTGGGGTGCTGCTCGACTTTGGGCTGCAGCCGACCAGGTTGGGACAGGCCGAAGTGGCCATGATCGGATTTAGCAAGAGCCCGCTTGACCTGTACACGATCGACGGGGAGCAGGCGCGCACCGAAACGCGCTCGCTGGTCACGCAAAATCTGTCGCTTGAGCACGGCACGGGCCAGGTGAAATGGCCGCTGGGGATGGTGCGTCCGAAGCTGATCAACGCAGAGGGCAACGTGGTTGTCAACCAGATTGAACTGATCCTGCAAGGCGGCTCGATCGACCTGGAGTTCAATTTGAAACAAGCGCCGGGCTTGGTGGTGGACAAGGCGCAGATCGACCTCGACGAGTCGATGTATGCGTTGCTGAAAAAACGATATTTCAATTGGAAGACCCAGTCGTGGGAGGAAGTGAGCGGGAAACTGCTGACCGATCTGTCCGCAGCCGACTTGCAGAAGTACATGTCGCCCGATGGGAAAGTGCGGGTGCAGTTGCAAGGCGACTCGCAATTGGCCAGCGGGCCGTTCCTGCATTTCCCGAGCATGGGCGTGGAAGGGACGGTGTCGCCATGATCCGCACGGTAGGACTGACCAAGCGATATGGCTCGTACAAGGCGGTCGATGACCTCAACCTGCATATTGAGCAAGGCTCTTGTTTTGGATTTGTCGGGCCAAACGGTGCGGGGAAATCGACGACGATGTCGGTGCTGGCGACCTTGCTCGAACCCACGTCGGGACACGCGTATGTCGGCGGGTATGATGTCATCGAAGAGCCGGCGAAAGTACGTCAGCTGATCGGGTATATGCCAGATTTCTTTGGGGTGTATGACAACTTGACGGCGGTGGAATATCTGGAGTTTTATGCCGGGGCGTATCAAGTGCCAAAAGAGAATCGGATGGCGCTGATTCAGGATCTGCTGGAACTGGTCAATCTGTCGGGCAAAGCGGATGCGTATGTCGACACGCTGTCCCGGGGGATGAAACAGCGGCTGGGACTGGCCCGCTGCCTGATTCACGATCCGCAGGTGCTGATCCTCGATGAACCGGCTTCCGGTCTCGACCCGCGGGCGCGGATTGAGATGAAGGAGATCTTGAAAGAGCTGAAGGGCATGGGCAAGACGATCCTGATCTCTTCGCACATTTTGCCGGAGCTGGCCGAGATGTGCGACACGATCGGCATCATCGAGCAAGGCAAGCTGATCGCGATGGCGCCGGTCGATCAGATCGCCGCGCAGGTGGCGGGACACCGCGTGCTGCGCGTGCGGATGCTCGACCGCATGGAAGAGGCAGCAAGGCTGTTGGAGCAGTCGGAGCTGGTCACCCGAGCCGAGGTGGAAGGGAATGCGGTGCTTGTCACGTATACGGGCGATGATGCCGGGCAGGTCATCCTGCTGTCCGCGCTGGTGCAAAACGGGCTGCCGGTGCTGTCCTTTGCCGAAGAAGCGGGCAATCTGGAAGAAGTGTTCCTGACGGTGACGAAAGGGGTGGGGTCATGATCCAACGATTGTTGTCGCTCGACTTTGTATCCAATCCGATCCTGCTGCGCGAGTTTCGCGCGCGGATGCGGACGCCGAAGACGGTGGTGCTGCTCTGTCTGTATCTGGCTGTGCTCGGGGGCTTAACGATGGCGTTTATCTTTGTCTCCAATCTGGGCAATGCGCTGCGTCCGGGGGAGAATCGCTATATTTTGCTGGCCGTGGCGATCATCCAACTCGTCTTGCTGGCGTTTATCGCGCCGGGGCTGACGGCGGGGGCGATCTCCGGGGAGCGGGAGCGGCAGACGCTGAACATTTTGCTGACGACACATCTGTCGCCGTTTAAGATCTTGTTCTCCAAGCTGATCTCTTCGATGGCGTTTATTTGGCTGGTGCTGTTCTCGACGTTGCCGTTGTACGCGATCGTTTTGCTGCACGGAGGCGTGGCGCCGGTGAAACTGCTCTACATGTTTGGCTTCTATCTGGTCGTGATCGTGTCGTTTGGCGCGATTGGGCTGTTTTGCTCGACGTGGTTTAAGCGGACGGGCGTGGCGGTGGTCGTGTCGTATCTGATCTCGCTGTTTTTGCTGGGCGGGACGGCGATTGCCGGTGAGATGATCAACGTGTTTCTGTCCGCCTTGAGCGGGAATTACGGGTCGCGGCCAAGCCTGGTCTATATCACGGCGCTGAACCCGGTGATGAATATTTGGCAGATTTTTGAGCCGAACACGTACATCTTTACCTTGTACCGGAGCAACAACCCGCTGATCATGCCGGCGTGGCTGTATTTTTCGGTGGTCTATCTGATCGGGGCGGTGGTGCTGATGTGGCTGTCCGTGCGGTTGTTGACGCCGGTCAAGCGCCGCATGGGCGACAAGATCAAAGACAAGAAAGAGGCGGCCGAATGATTCCGCGCGAACTGATCACCGGTTTGAACCCGGTGCGGCGGCGGTTGTGGATTCGGCAGTCGATCTATAGAACGGGCTTTGGCGTACTCGGCGGTCTGGGGGCAGCATGTTTGCTGCTTCTGATCGCCCGTTTCGTTCCTACGCTCAGCAACGAGCTGTGGGCGGGCGGACTGGTGCTGCTCGGTGCGATCGCTGGCGGGGTGTGGAGCGTTCTGACGCCGCCGACCTATCAGCAGGCGGCGAAGGCGGTCGACCGCTACGGGCTGCAGGATCGGGTGAGCACGGCGCTGTCGTTTGCGGAGGAGAGCTCGCCGATCGCGGCGCTGCAGCGGCAGGAAGCGGTGGAGATGCTCTTGAAGCTGCGCGGGGAAGCTGCGCAGATCGTGAAGTATGAGCTGCCGCGCAAGGCGGCCGGTGTGATGCTGGCGCTGGCGCTGCTGATGACGACGCTGACCGTGTGGGACAATCCGCTGAATCTGGTGGCCAAAGAGCGCCAGACGGTGCAGAAGGAAGCGGAGAAAGCGGCGGAGGAAGCGAAAAAGGCGCTGGCTGAAGCGAAGCAGGACGCGAAGTTGAGCGAGCAGGATCAGGCGAAGCTGGATGCGGCGGAAGAGAAGCTGCTCGAAGAATTGAAGGAAGCCAAGACCCGGGAAGAGCTGGAGCGGGCGCTGGCGAAGGCGCAGTTGAAGGTGAAGTCGCTGGAAGACGAGCTGGCAGCGCGGGAGAAGGATCTCGCCAAGGCCGGAGAGAGTCTGGCGCAGTCGGAAGCGGCGAAGAAGCTGGGCGAGGCGCTGCAGAAGATGGATGCGCAAGCGGTGCAGGAAGCGCTGGATGAGATGAAGGAGCAGTTGGCGTCGCTGACCGATGAGCAGCGCAAGCAGTTGGCCGAAGCGATGGCGAATGCGGGCGGGCAGGCATCTTCTCAAGAGCTGCAGCAGGCCTTCCAAGCGGCGGCGAATGCGCTGCAGCAAGGCAATCCGCAGCAGATGCAGAATATGCTCGGGTCGCTCGGCGGCATGCTGAACAGTTCGACATCTCAGCAGACAGCAGGGCTGCAGCAGTTAGGGGCGGCTCTCGCCCAAGCGGATGGTTCGCCTGGCGGCGTCTACGCTGACGCGGGCGGGAATGGCTCGCAGAACGGGAACGGTTCGCAGAATGGGAACGGTTCGCAGAATGGGAACGGTTCGCAGAATGGGAACGGTTCGCAGAACGGAACTGGTTCGCAGAACGGAAATGGTTCACAGAACGGAAATGGTTCACAGAACGGAAATGGCTCTGGAAATGGGAACGGCTCTGGAAACGGGAACGGCTCTGGAAGCGGAAACGGCTCTGGCAATGGAAACGGGTCTGGAGGAAATGGCTCGGGTTCCGGCGGCTCGGGCTGGGGCAACGGCGCGGGCGGCCGTGAGACGATCATGGTGCCTGCCGGGAAATTTGGCGTCGGCGAACAGGGCAACGACGCAGGCGGCCCGCTTGGGCAAGGCTCCGGCGAGATGATCTCCGGCAGCGGCCAGGTGACGCCGGGCGTCGTCCGCCCGTACGAAGAGGTATACCGCGAATACGCAGACTACGCCCGGGAAAGCGTGGACCGCAGCTCCCTTCCTTTAAATGAACAGGAACTGGTGCGCGATTATTTTTCGGAGATCGCTCCGTAGGAGGTACTGGATTGATGCTGGAACAACTGCAAACGCAACGCGATCGCATGAACGAAGTGCAAGGCAAGATCGGACGCCAGGTCATCGGGCAGGAAAGCGTGGTCGAACAGGTGCTGTACTGCATCCTCGCTGGCGGCCACGCCTTGCTCGAAGGGGTGCCGGGATTGGGCAAAACACTGCTCGTCCGCACCATGGCCGACGTGATGGAGATGCAATACTCGCGCATCCAATTCACCCCCGACCTGATGCCCGCCGACATCGTCGGCACGGAAATCCTCCGCGAAGAGCCGGGTGTAGGCATGAAATTCGTCTTCCAGCACGGGCCGATCCACGGCAACCTCGTCCTCGCCGACGAGATCAACCGCGCGACGCCGAAAACGCAGTCCGCTCTGCTCGAAGCGATGCAGGAAGCGGCCGTCACCGTCGGCGGACAGACGCGCCAACTGCCCAAGCCGTTTTTTGTCCTCGCCACACAAAACCCGCTGGAACTCGAAGGCACCTACCCGCTGCCGGAAGCGCAGCTCGACCGCTTTTTGCTGAAGATTCAAGTGCCGTTTCCAACGCGCGATGAACTGCAGCAGATCGTGCAGCTGACCACCGGCGCAGCGCAAGAGACACTCACGTCCGTCCTGACCGGCGAAGAGATTCTCCACCTGCAGGCGACCGTCCGGGAGATGCTGATCACCCCCGAGCTGGTCAATCAGGTCGTCGAGCTGATCTTCCGCACCCAGCCCGACCAAGACGGCGCGCCCGATGAAGTTCGCCGCTATGTCCGCTACGGAGCAGGCCCGCGCGCGGCGCAGGCGATCGTCAAAGTCGCCAAAGCGCGCGCTTTTCTGCAGGGACGTTTGAACGTGTCGGGCGAAGACATCCGCGCCGTGGCCGTGCCCGCGCTGCGCCACCGCATCGGGATGAACTATGAAGCGGCAGCCGATCAGTACACGGTCGAACAACTGATCGAACACCTGCTGCAGAGCGTGGGCTTATGAGCAATGGGTTGCTGACGCCTGCGTTTCTCACCCGCCTGGAGCGGCTGCGCTTGCAGGTGCGGGAGCTGCCCAGCCACCGGGGCGGGGCGCGGCGTTCGAAGCAGCTCGGCGCTTCAGTCGAGTTTGCCGAATACCGACCGTACTTGCCGGGCGACGACCTGCGCCATCTGGACTGGCGGGCGTACGCAAGGCTCGGACGGCTGTTTCTGAAAACATTTTTTGACGAGCGCGACGTGCTGCTCTACCTGATGGTCGACGCCTCGCGCTCGATGGACTACCACGGCAAATTAGAGCAGGCTCAGCAGCTCGCTGCTGCGCTTGGCTACCTCGGGCTGGCCGAAGAGGACCGCGTCGAAGCGCTGATCTTCGCCGACCGCGTGCGCGGCAAGCTGGAACGGCTGATCAGCAAGCAGTCGGCACCGCGCCTGTTCGCGATGCTGCAAGGGGCCAAGGCGCTGGGCGAAGGCACGGAAGGATCGCTGGACTGGCTGACCCGCGCCGGAATGCCGACCGAGCCCGGCGTAGTGGTGATCTTGTCCGATTTTCTGCTTTCCGACGGGTATGAAGAGGCGCTCAAACGCCTGCAGGCGGCCCGGCACCAAGTGGTGGCGGTGCAGATCTTGTCCCGCGAAGAGCTTCATCCGGGCTTCGCAGGCGACCTGCACCTGCTCGACAGCGAAAGCGGTAAGGGGCTCGACGTGGCCTTGTCGCCGTATGTGGTTGGACAGTATCGGGAAGCGGTCGCCGCGTATACGGCGGAGTTAAGCGAATTTTGCCGCCGCCGCGGGATGTACCATGTGCTCGTCCCGGCGGAGGAGAGCTTGGAAGAGGCGGTGTTTGGCCGCCTGCTGCGGACGGGGGTGATCGGACGATGAACTGGATGTCACCGTGGATGCTGTCCTTTCTGGCGGCGCTGCCGGTCATCGTGGTCTTGTACCTCCTGAAGCGGACCTATGAAAAAGTCACCGTGCCCAGCACCCTGCTCTGGGGGCAGGTGCTCCGCGAGATGGAAGCGAACCGGCCGTGGCAAAAGCTGCGCCGCAATCTGCTGTTGCTCCTGCAATTGCTGTTGGCGCTGCTGCTCGCTTTGGCGCTGGCCCGCCCCGCCTTATACGGGGAAGGGCCGGTCGCCGAGCACACGATCATCGTGCTTGACCTCTCGCCCTCGATGGCAGCCACAGGCCCGGACGACACGCGTCTGGAAGCGGGCAAGAAAAAGGTAAAAGAACTCATCAATCAACTGAATCCGCCGCAGCGCATGACCTTGATCGCGATGGGCCAAGAGCCCCGCGTGCTCGTCTCCGGCAGTGACCGGGCAGAGCTGGCCAGCCGTCTCGACACGGCGGCGCAAGAGTACGGCCTTGCAGACTACGAAGGCGCATTGTCCCTCGCCGCCGCCTTGTCGGTGCAGGAGCCGAACAGCGATGTGCGGATCTACTCGGACGGCAACTGGGGTATCGACCCGGCACTGCTGCCGAAGTTTGGACGCCAGCCGACGGTGGAAACGCTGGACGTGCAAGCCAACCTCGGAATTTACCACGCCGCAGGTCTGGTTAGTGGCAGCGAAGGGCAACTGGTCGCCACGGTGAAAAACGACGGTGATCAGCAGGTGTCCGCCGACGTGGAAGTGCTCGACGAGCAAGGTCAGGTGCTGGACGCCAAACAGGTGCAGCTCGCAGCGGATGGACAAACGCCGCTGACCTGGACCCATTTGCCAGCCCAGACCTATTATGAAGTGCGGCTCGGAGGGCAAGATGCGCTGGCAGCAGACAACCGCGTGACCGTCCTGCCGCAGGTGAGCAAGGCGAAAAAAGTCTGGCTGAGCACAGCGGGCAACGTCTTTCTGGAAAAAGCGCTCAGCATCGGCGGCAACACCACCGTCGAGCGCGGAGCCGACCCGGATCTTCCGCCGGAGGATGCGGACCTGTACGTCTATGACGGCGTGCTGCCTATAACATGGCCGAACGGGGCCGTTTTGCTCGTCAATCCGCCGCAGGGCGAAGGCATCTTCAAGTCGGGCAGCCTGCTCGAACCGGGAAAATTGCAGGCTGTGCAGACCGACTCGCCGCTCCTGCAGCATATCGAATTGGAGAAAGTTCACCTGAAAGCGGTGCGCCAACTCGATGCGCCGGCCTGGCTGCAACCGGTCGCCAAAAGCGGCGACACGCCGATGCTGCTCGCCGGTGACAACGAGGGGCGGCGCGTCGCGGTGCTGGCGTTTGACTTGCACCAGTCCGACCTGCCGCTCTTGCCCTCGTTCCCGATCCTGATCAAACAGCTCAAAGAATACCTCGCGCCCGCATCGGGTACGGCGATCGGCCAAGTGACGGCAGGCGAACGCATCGCGCTCCTGCCGCCCGTCCGCGAGCAGGGCTGGACGGTCACCGATCCGAGCGGAGAACAGACGAGGGTGACCGGCGAGATGATCGAACTTGGCTTCAAGCCTGCACTTCCCGGCCTTTACCGCTTCCAAGGCAAGACGGAACGCGAGGTCAAACTGCTGGCCGTCACCCTGCCGGAAGCGGAGTCGAAGCTGGACGCGCAAAAAGCCGCCTTGCCAACCGACACCACCGAAGAGCAAGGAGCGGAGCGGCAGGCGCAAAGCGGGCAGTATGAGATCTGGCGCTGGCTGGCTCTGCTCGCTCTGCTCGTGCTGTTTGTGGAATGGGGGGTGTACAAGCGTGGGATTTGATCTGATGCACCCTTGGTGGCTGCTGTTGCTCCTGCCCGCCGCCGCTGCGATGGTCTGGTGGTACCGGGGGGAGCGCCGGCTGCTCGGAGCGCGCAAAAAAGCGGTCGCCGCTCTGCGCTCCCTGATGTTTTTGCTGCTGATCCTCGCCGTGGCAGGATTTACCTTAAAAGCGCCGGTCGACAAGCAGGAAGTGGTGTTTGTCGTCGACGAGTCGAAGAGCATCGCCTCGCAAAAGCAGGCGGTGGCGTTCGTCGAGGAGGCGATCGGCGTCAAGCAAGCGGACGATGCTTTTGCCATCCTCGGCACAGGCGAGCGTCCGGCGGTGGAATATCCGCTGAGCGTGGAAACGCCAAACGCGCTGGAGCTTGGCGGGGTGCCGAATAAGAATTTCACCGACCTCGCAGCGGGCCTGCGGCTCGCGCAAGGCCTGATCAACACCGGCTACCAACCGCGCGTCGTCCTGCTCTCCGACGGGGAGCAAAATCTCGGCGATGCGGTGCGCGAAGCCGGTTATCTGAAAGAGCGCGGCATCCAAGTCGATGTCTCCTACCTGAAGCGCGAAGTTGGAGCTGAAGTGCTCGTCAAAAACGCATCGGTACCGGCGACGTTATACCAAGGGGAAACATTCACCTTGACCGCCGTCGTGGAAAGCACGGTTGCCACGCAGGCGACTTTGCAGATCTACGAAGACAACAAACCGATCGCCAAAAGCGAGCTGCAGGTGCAAAAAGGGGAAAGCCGCCTCTCGATTCCATTGCAGGCGACCGATTCAGGTTTTCACCGCTACCGGGTGGAAGTGCTGCCTGGGCAAGACACCGAGCCGGTCAACAACACGTCGTACGCGTATGGCGACGTGCTAGGTAAATCGCCCGCGCTGATCGTCGAAGGCGAACCTGGCGACGCCAAGTGGCTGTCCGAAGCGCTGCGTGCCGGACAGTTCCCGTTTCGCACCGCGACGGCCGCCACGATGCCCAAGACGCTCGAAGACCTGTGCCGCTACTCGGTGATCGTGCTCGCCAACGTGTCCGGCGTGGAAATCCCCGAGAGCGTGCAAAAGCAGATCGAAAGCGCCGTGCGCGATTTTGGCGTCGGCTTGATGATGACGGGCGGCGACGATTCGTTTGGCCTCGGCGGGTATTTTGACACCCCGGTCGAGAAAGCCCTCCCCGTCTACATGGACCTGCGCAACCAGCAGGAGATCCCGTCGCTCGGCCTGATGCTCGTCATCGACCGCTCCGGCTCGATGGGCACCGACAAGATGGAGCTGGCCAAAGAAGCGGCACGCCGCTCAACCGGCATGCTGAAAGCGCAGGATACGCTGGGCGTGCTGGCGTTTGACACCACCAACTGGTGGGTTGTCGAACCGACGAAGGTGACCGACCCGAAAGAGCTGCAGGATAAAATTTCGGGCATCGCCGCCAACGGAGGCACGTCGATCTATCCGGCGGTGGAAGAAGCATTTTACAAGCTGGAAGACCTTGAGACCAAGCGCAAGCACATCATCCTGCTCACCGACGGGCAATCGCCCGAAGGCGATTATGATGGGCTGACCGCACGGATGCGGGAAAAAGGCATCACGATGTCGACCGTCGCCGTCGGGCAGGATGCGGACACGGCGCTATTGGAAGGCTTGGCAGAAAAGGCCAAGGGCCGTTTTTATTCGGCCGTCGACTCGCAAAGCGTCCCGATGATCTTCTCGAAGGAGACGGCGCTGGCGGGCAAGACGTACATCGAAGACAATCCGTTCACGCCGGGCATCGGGCAGTCGAAAGAGCTGGCCCCGCTGTTTGCCCAAGGCCTGCCGCAGATCAACGCGCACATCGCCGTCACGGAAAAAGAGACGGCCGACGTGGTGCTCGCCAACCCGAAAGGCGAGCCGGTGCTGGCCCGCTGGCAATACGGCTTGGGGCGCTCTGTCGCCTGGACGTCAGACGCCAAAGGGGTCTGGTCCAACCAATGGGCGGCATGGAGCGGATCGAGCGCGTTTTGGAACCAGCTGATGACCTGGCTCCTGCCGCAGTATCAGACCGATGCGTTCGACATGCGGGCAGGCATCACCGGCGGACAAGGCGAGCTGTCGATTCGCCTGCAGGAACCTCTGGCCGCCGGTGCCGTGCTGAAGGCGCAGGTGATCAGCGGGGACGCGACACAGGAAGAGGTGCCCTTGCTGTTGAAAGCGCCGGGCGAGTATGTCGGGCAATTTAACGCCGACCGCCCCGGCACCTACCTGATGTCGGTCGTGGAAGAGCAGAACGGTCAGGTGCTAAATGCGGCGTCCTCCGGGATCGCCGTCGCTTACTCGCCGGAGTATGACCTGCCGAAAAACGGACAGGAGACGCTTGCCGCCATCGCTCAAGCGGGCGGCGGACGGGTGCTGAACGACCCGGCTGACGTGTTTGCAGCAGACCTGCCGCCGAAATGGTCGGCACGTGACCTGTCCTACCTGCTGCTGCTGCTCGCCGCCTGCCTCTGGCCGCTCGATGTGGCGCTGCGCCGGATCAGCTTCTCCACCGCCCGACTGACGGCGTGGAGAGCAGCTCGGCAAAAAGCGAAGACGGAGCGGACGGAGCAGAACCGGGAGCAGCAGAAAGTGCAAAGCTCGTCGATGCAAGGGTTGAAACGCAAAGCAGAAGGGGCTGCCGAACGCCGCACCGGCCAGTTGGCGCCACCGCCTGTCAAAACGCCTACGCAGACGCAGCAGGCTGCACCGCCCGAACCTCCCAAGCAAGAGGAAAGTTCGACTGTGTCGAAATTGCTGGACAAGAAACGGAAAAAATAGGAAGTCAAATGTGAAGAGGAGGCAGATGCCTCCTCTTTTTTGTTCGTATAGAGGTTTTTAGTTATTGAAGTTGTATTATTTAATATATAGAACGACTTATAGTTTGTAATCAGTATTCAGGATGGACGGAGGAAGAAAAAACATGGCGGATACATCCACGATGTTCCATACACTTGTCGACTTGTTGCGCTGGCGGGCTGTCGAGCAGCCGGAGCAGTTGGCTTATACATTTTTGCTGGAAGACGGAGAGCAAGCAGCGTACACCTATCAGGAAATTGACCGCAAGGCGCGGGCGCTCGGCGCTGCTCTGCAGGGGATGGGAGCGGCGGGGGAGCGCGCGCTGCTCTTGTACCAGCCGGGGATGGAGTATCTGGTCGCCTTTTTCGGTTGTTTATACGGCGGCGTGCAGGCAGTCCCGGCCTATCCGCCGCGCCAAAACGGCAATCTGGATCGCCTGCAGGCGGTGGTGTCCGATGCGTCGGCCCGCTTTGCGCTGACCACGTCGGGCATTCTGCCGGGCATTGCCAAGCGGTTTGCCGACACGCCGGGCCTGTCCGAATTAAAGTGGGTCGAGACCGATACTTTGCCGGCCGATCTGTCGTCTAACTGGGTAGAGCCGGTGATTGGCAAGGATTCCCTTGCCTTTTTGCAATACACGTCAGGGTCGACATCCGCCCCGAAAGGCGTGATGCTCAGCCACGGCAACCTGTTGCACAATCTGGCGCTGATTCACGAGCGTTTTGGCATCACCAAAGAGACGGAAGGCGTGGTCTGGCTGCCTCCGTATCATGATATGGGCTTGATCGGCGGGATTTTGCAGCCGTTGTACGGCGGGTACCACATGTCGCTGATGGCGCCCGTCTCGTTTATCACCAAACCGCTGCGCTGGCTGGAAGCGATCTCCCGCACCGGGGCGACGCTCGGCGGCGGGCCGAATTTTGCGTACGAGCTGTGCGTGCAAAAAATTACCCCGGAGCAGCGCGACACGCTTGATCTCAGCAAGTGGGAGAACGCGTTTACCGGAGCGGAGCCGGTGCGGCATGAGACCTTGCAGAAGTTCGCGGAGTATTTTGCGCCGGCCGGGTTTCGCAAAGAGGCGTTTTATCCGTGCTACGGCTTGGCGGAAGGGACGCTGTTTGTCTCCGGCGGCGTGAAGCAGGAACTGCCGGTCGTGCGGGATTTTGACGGCGAGTCGCTGGAGCAGAACAAGGTCGTCCTGCTGGAGACGGCGGATGACACGACGCGGACGCTGGTCAGCTCGGGGCGCGTTGCGCTGTGCGAGCAGAACATCGCGATCGTCAACACGGAGACGATGGAGCGCGCGGCGGAGCACGAGGTCGGCGAGATCTGGGTGTCCGGGCCTAGCGTGGCGCAAGGGTATTGGAACCGCCCGCAGCAGACGGAGGAAACGTTTGGCGCGTATCTGGAAGTGGAAGAAGCAGGGCCGTTTTTGCGGACGGGCGATCTTGGATTCCTTCATGACGGCGAGCTGTATGTGACAGGCCGGCTGAAAGACCTGATCATCATCCGCGGACGCAACCACTATCCGCAAGACATCGAGTTTACGGTTGGCGAGTGCCATCCGGCGGTCGCAGCGGGCGTTGGCGCTGCTGTGGCGGTGGAGATCGAGGGCGAAGAGCGGCTGGTCATCGTTCAGGAGATCGAGCGGGCGCATCGCAAGTCGAACTTGGAAGAAGTGACGACCAGCATCCGCCAGGCGGTGGCGAAGCATCACGAGCTGCAGGTGTATGCGGTGGTGCTGATCAAGCCGGCCAGCATCCCCAAAACCTCGTCAGGCAAGATCCAGCGTCATCTGTGCAAAGAGAGATTTTTGCACGGCGGGCTGGAAGTGCTCTTGCAAAGCTCACTGGATGGCAGAACGGCCAAGGGCGACGGGCAAGAGACGGAAGCGGCGGAATTGAACGGTGAGCAATTGCTGGCGATCGCAGCGGAAGACCGCCAAGCGGCGCTGGAAGCTTATTTGTTGGAAAAAGCGGCCGGGGTGCTGAAAATTCATTCGAAGCAGCTGTCGACCGACCAGTCGTTAAATGCTGTGGGCCTCGATTCGCTGATGGCCGTCGAGCTGAAAAACGAAGTGGAAGAGGGCTTTGGGGTAGTGCTGCCACTGGCACGCCTGCTTGACGGGCCGAGTGTTTCGGAGTTGGCAGAAGTGGTATTGGCGCAGGTAGAAAATACAGAACCTGCCCAAGAAGCGACCGAACTGCCTGACCTTGCCGAATCCAACCAACTCTCCTACGGCCAGCGTGCTTTGTGGTTTATGCAGCGCCTGGCTCCGGAGTCGACCGCCTACAACATCGCCCGTGCTGTGCGCATTCCGGGCGAGCTGGATGTGGCGGCGCTGAAGCGGTCATTTGAGGTGCTCCTGCGCAGACATCCGCAACTGCGGATGAACTTTGTCATGCAGGACGGGGAACCGGTGCAGAAGGCGCAGGAGTACAACGTGGCGTATTTTGTAGTGGAAGACGCAAGCAGCGCAAGCGAAGCGGAAGTGACCGCACGCTTGGCTTCCTACGCTAATCGCCCGTTCGATCTGGAGCAGGACTCGCTGATGCGTGTTTACCTGTTGCAGCGCTCCGAGCAGGAGCACGTTTTGCTGCTCGTCATGCACCATATCATCGTTGACTTCTGGTCGCTGGCGGTGTTGGTCAAGGAACTGCGTGAACTGTACCCGCAATTGAAGCGCGGCGATCTTGTCGAGATCGAAGTCGAACAGCCGCAGCCGGACAGCTACCGTAGCCATGCAGCTCGTCAGGCTGCGATGCTCGCCGGAGCGAATGGCGACGCCTCGCTCGCCTACTGGAAACAGCAGCTCGGCGGCACCTTGCCTGTGCTGAACCTGCCGACCGACCGTCCGCGCCCGCCGGTGCAGACGTACAACGGCGCCTCGCACAGCTTCCGCGTCGCCGGCGTTGTGACCCGCAAGCTCAAAGAGCTCGCCCAAGCGAACGGCGCCACCCTCTACATGGCGCTGCTGGCAGCCTACCAAGTGCTGCTGCACCGCTATACCGGGCAGGATGACATCCTCGTCGGATCGCCAACGGCCGGCCGCAGCAGCGCGAAAGACGCCCAGACGGTGGGCTATTTCGTCAACCCGGTCGTCCTGCGCGGCGATCTGTCCGACCTCCCGTCGTTCCGCGAGTTCCTGCAACAAGTGCGGGGCACCGTGCTGTCCGCGCTGGATCATCAGGAGTACCCGCTGCCGTTGCTGGTGGAAAAATTGGCCCCGAAACGCGACCTGAGCTACCCGCCGCTGTTCCAAGCGATGTTTGTTTTGCAAAAATCACACCTCGACAACGACGGCCTGACCGCGATGGCGGTGCAGGATGCAGGTGTACGAGTGGACGGCGAACTTCCTCTGGAAGGCTATCCGCTCCCGCAGCAAATGGCACAGTTCGATCTGACGCTGACCATGACCGAGCATGACGGAGAACTTCTGGCTGCGTTCGAATATAACACCGACCTGTTTGACGCTGCCACGATGGAGCGCATGTCCGGCCATATGGCCCAACTGCTCGGCGGGCTGACCGAAGCGCCGGAGCGGAGCGTCTCCGAACTGCCGATGCTCACCGCGTCTGAGCGCGAACAGGTGCTGTACGGCTGGAACGATTTTGACGCCGATTTCACGCTGGAGCTTGCCGTGCACCAACGCTTCGAGCAGCAGGCGGAACGGACACCGCATGCGATTGCGGTGGCGTTTGAAGAGCAGTCCTTGACCTACGCCCAGCTCAACCAGCGTGCCAACCAACTGGCACACCACCTGCGCAGCTATGGCGTCGGGCCGGAAGTGCTGGTCGGGCTGTGCGTCGAGCGTTCGCTGGAGACGATCATCGGCGTGCTTGGGATCTTAAAAGCGGGCGGGGCGTACGTGCCGCTCGACCCGACCTATCCGCCGGAGCGCATCGCATATGTGATGGAAGATGCAAAAGCTCCCGTCCTGCTCACCCAGGAAAAATACCTCCCGACCTTGCCCGAGCAAGCGGCGAAAGTGATCGCGCTCGACAGCGACTGGGACAACATCGCCCAAGAGAGCACCGCCAACCCCGACAGCGGTGCGGCATCCGACAACCTTGCGTACGTCATCTACACCTCGGGCTCGACCGGACTTCCGAAAGGCGTCCTGATCGAACACCGCAACGTCGTGCGCCTGATCGACGCGACTGAGCACTGGTTCCATTTTGACGAAAAAGATGTCTGGACGCTGTTCCACTCCTATGCGTTCGATTTCTCGGTCTGGGAGATCTGGGGCGCTTTGCTCTACGGCGGCAAACTGGTCGTCGTGCCGTATGGCAGCAGCCGCGACCCGCAGGCGTTTTACGAGTTGCTCGTCAAAGAGCGCGTCACGGTGCTGAACCAAACGCCGTCCGCGTTCCGCCAACTGCTGGCAGCGGAAGAAGCGCGTGGCGTCTCGGGCGATCTCGCCTTGCGCTATGTGATCTTTGGCGGGGAAGCGCTCGACCTGCCTAGCCTGAAACCGTGGTATCAGCGTCATGGCGAGCAGACGGTGCTGGTCAACATGTACGGCATCACCGAAACCACCGTCCATGTCACCTACCGCGCCTTGACTCTGCAGGATGTTGAGTCGGCGACCGGCAGCGTGATCGGCGGGCCGATCCCCGATCTGCAAGTCTACCTGCTCGACGGGCAGGGACAGCCGGTGCCGATTGGCGTGCCGGGCGAGATGTATGTCGGTGGGGCGGGGCTGGCCCGCGGCTATCTGAACCGCGACGAGCTGACCGCTGAGCGTTTTATTCAAAATCCGTTTGGCCCGGGGCGGCTCTACAAGTCGGGCGACTTGGCGCGCTTCCAGCCGGACGGGCAGCTGCAGTATCTCGGCCGGATCGATCATCAGGTCAAAGTGCGCGGTTTCCGCATCGAGCTCGGCGAGATCGAAGCGGCGCTGGAACAGCATCCGTCCGTTCGCGAAGCCCTCGTGCTGGCGCGGGAGGATGAGCCGGGCGAGAAGCGCCTCGTCGCCTACTTCGTGGCCCGCGAAACGCTGACCGGCGGCGATCTGCGGACGCATTTGAAAGACCGCCTGCCCGAGTATATGGTGCCGTCTGCGTTCCTGCAGCTGGACGCGTTCCCGCTGACCGGAAACGGCAAAATCGACCGCCGCGCCCTGCCGGCGCCGGAGAGCGGACGCCGCGATGTCAGCACGCAGTATGCCGCGCCGAAAAATGAACTGCAGCGGCAACTGGCCGAGGTCTGGCAGGAGGCGCTGGGGGTGGAGCAGGTCGGCATTTACGACAACTTCTTTGACCTCGGCGGGCATTCCCTGTCGCTGGCGAAAGCGCATCATCTGATTCAGGAAAAGCTCCTGCGCAAGTTTTCGATCGTGGAGATGTTTAAGCATCCGACGATCGACGCGCTGGCCGGCTTCTTGCACGGCGATGCAGCGGAAGCGGAACCGCAGCAAAAGGCGGAGCAGCTGCGCGACAAGGCGAATCGCAAGAAGGAGGCGCTGAACAGACAGAAACAGTTCCGAAAAGACAGGAGGAAGTAATTTTGACAACAAGAGCGTCTTTGCAAGGAATTGCGATCATCGGAATGGCCGGAAAGTTTCCGGGTGCTGCCAATCTGGCGGAGTTTTGGAACAACTTGTGCGCGGGAACGGAATCGATCCGTTCCCTCACCGGGGAGGAGCTCAAAGCGGCGGGTGTTGACCCGTCGCTTTTGAGCGATCCTTTTTACGTCAAACGGGGAGCTGTGCTCGATGGTGCCGATCATTTTGATGCGGCGTTTTTTGATATGCTCGCCAAAGAGGCGGAAGTGACCGATCCGCAGCAGCGGATTTTTTTGGAATGCGCGCACGAGGCGCTGGAAGCGGCAGGTTACGATTCGCAGCAGTTTGACGGCGCAGTGGGCGTGTTTGGCGGCGCAGGGCGCAATACATATGTCAATCATCTCTACAACCATCCCGAGCTGGTACAGGCGGTTGGCAACTACGGGGCGCTGATCGGCAACGACGCCGATTTTCTGGCGACGCGGGTGGCGTACAAGCTGAACTTGCGGGGACCTGCGCTCACCGTGCAGACAGCATGCTCGACATCTCTGGTCGCGGTGCATCTGGCATGCCAGAGCCTGTTGACCTATGAGTGCGACATGGCGCTGGCGGGCGGTGTGGCGATCAAAGATCCGCAGATGGAAGGGTATCTGTATCAGGACGGAGGCATTTTGTCGCCGGACGGGCATTGCCGGGCGTTTGACGCCAAGGCGCAAGGCACGGTGATCGGCAACGGAGCCGGCGTGGTGCTGTTGAAGCGGCTGGAGGAGGCGCTGGCGGACGGAGATCACATCCATGCGGTGATTCGCAGTTCGGCGGTGAACAATGACGGCTCGCAAAAAGTCGGCTTTACTGCCCCAAGCGTCGAACGGCAGGCGGCGGTGATCTCCGAAGCGCTGGTGATGGCCGAGGTGGAGCCGGAGACGATCTCCTATGTCGAAGCGCACGGCACGGGAACGGCGCTGGGCGACCCGATTGAGATCGCGGCGCTGACCCAGGCGTTTCGGGAATCGGGGGCGGAGCGAACCGGCTATTGCGCGGTCGGATCGGTGAAAACCAACATCGGCCACCTCGACGCGGCGGCCGGGGTGACAGGGCTGATCAAAGCGGTCTTGTCGCTGAAGCACGGGATGATTCCGCCGACCTTGCATGTGCAGGAGCTTAATCCGCAGATTGAGTTTGCAGACTCGCCGTTTTATGTGAGCGGGGAACTGCAAGAATGGAAGTCGGACGAGGTGCGCCGCGCCGGCGTCAGTTCGTTTGGCATCGGCGGAACGAATGCGCATGTGATATTGGAAGAGGCGCCCCCGGTGGAAAAAGGGAATGGGGCAAAGGAGCATCATCTGCTGGTGGTATCCGCGAAGACGGAAACTGCGCTTGAAGACGTGACGGCCCGGCTGGCCGCACATCTGGAGCTGCATCCGGAAGCGGAGCTGGCCGATGTGGCGTATACCCTGCAAGCGGGGCGCACCCTGCATCCGCACCGTTTGGCGCTGGTGTGCCGCGATGCGGACGAAGCGGTGCGTGAGCTGCGTGCGCCGGATCTGTTGCAGCAGGCGCGGGTGGTCAGCGCAAGTGCGGAGCCTTTTGTCGTGTTCCTTTTTTCCGGGCAAGGGTCGCAGGTGGTGAACATGGGGCTGGAGCTTTATGCATGCTTCCCGGCGTTTCGCGAGGAGATCGACCGCTTGTCAGGGATCGCCTTGCCGTATATTGGCTGCGAAGTGCGAGAGCTATTGGCGAGCGAAAACCTGCATCAGACGCAGTTTACACAGCCTGCCCTGTTCATCATCGAGTACGCGCTGGCCTCGCTGTTGCAGTCGTGGGGCGTGGAACCGCAGGCGATGATCGGGCACAGCGTCGGCGAGTATGTCGCCGCCACGCGGGCCGGGGTGCTGTCGGTGGAAGATGCGCTGCAGCTCGTCGCCGCGCGCGGACGATTGATGCAGGAGATGCCCACTGGGGCGATGACCGCCGTGGCGCTGGGGGAGCAGGAAGCGTGGGAGTTCCTCAACAATTCCCGGTCACTTTCTCTGGCGGCGGTAAACGGTTCGCAGTCGACGGTGATCGCAGGGACGTATGAAGAAATCGCAGAGCTGGAAACACGTCTTGCCGCGCAGGACATCACCTGTCGCCGCTTGGAAACGTCGCACGCTTTCCATTCGGCGATGATGGAGCCGATGCTGGAGGAGTTTGCCCAGGCGGTGGCGCAAGTGGAACTGCATGCGCCGCAGCAAACGTATCTGTCCAATCTCACCGGGACGTGGATCACGCCGGAGCAGGCGACCGATCCTGCCTATTACGTGCGGCATCTGCGCGAGACGGTGCGCTTTGCCGACAATCTGGCAGCGGTGAAACAGGAGCCGAACTGCGTGATCGTCGAAGTTGGTCCGAAACAGACCGCTCTCACCGCTCTGCTGGAAACGGTGGGGAAGCTGGTGCTGCATGGCGTCAAGATCGACTGGCAGGCGCTGCATGCCGGGGAAAGACGCTTGCGTCTGCCTTTGCCGACCTACCCGTTTGAGCGCAAGAAGTTTTACGTCGCGACCGGCGTGAAAAAACCGTTCCGCCAAGCGGGCAAGCTCGCCGACCCCGTCGACTGGTTCTACCTGCCCGCCTGGAAGCAGTCCGCCCCGGTGCTGGAGACGGAAACAGGGCAGAAGTGGCTCGTGTTCCTCGACGCGCAAGGATTTGGCGAAAAGCTGGTTCGCCAGCTGCGAGACATGGGGGAGGAAGTGCATACCGTCGCGCCGGGCGAAGCATTTGCCGAGCTGCTAAAAAACACCGCCCCTTCGCGCATCGTGCACTTGCAGAGCTTGACGGAGGAGGAGCCAGATGCGAGTTTCTACTCCCTGCTCTCACTCGCCCAGACGTTTGGTGAGCATCTGGAAGGCCACTCCTGCCGCATTTTCGCCGTAACGAACTGCCTGCAGGATGTGACGGACGACGCAGTGCTGTTCCCGGAGCGCGCCACACTGCTCGGGGCGGTCAAAGTCATCCCGCAAGAGTACCCCAATCTCAAATGCCGCGCCGTGGACGTGATGCTCGGAGCTCAGGAAGACCGACTGGTCGGGCAACTGATCGCCGAATTCACCGCCACGGAGGCTGAAGAAACGTTTGTCGCCTACCGAGGCAAACACCGCTATGTGCAGACCTTCGAACAGGTGCGGTTAAAAAAGCAGACGCACCTGCGTCAAAACGGGGTCTATCTGCTCACCGGAGCGGGCCATGAAGTAGGAAAAAAGTTTGCCGAGCATCTCGCCCAAACGGTGCAGGCCCGACTCGTCCTCATCGCTCAGCCGGGCACACCTCGCCCGCACATCGCGACCGAGCACCTCTTTTTCCACGCTGATGTCGCCGACCGGGCCGAGATGAAGCGCATCGTGGCGCAGGCCCAAGCCCAATTTGGCGAGATCCACGGGGTCATCCACGCTGAAGAAGTGATCGGCTCCGGCCTGATCCAGCTCAAGACGCGGGAGGGGGCAGCGCGTGTTTTGCGTCCGAAAGTGCAAGGGACCCTCGTGCTGCACGAACTGCTTGCTGGCTGCCCGCTCGACTTTTTCGCCCTCTTCTCGCGGACGATCTCCTTTACCGGCGGGTTTGGCCAAGTTGACAATTCGGCGGCGAGCGCGTTTCTGGATGCGTTTGCGCGGAGCCGTCCGGGGACGGTGGTCGTGAACTGGAGCGGCTGGCAGTTTGATGCGTGGCAGGGTGCGCAGACGATGATTTTGCCGGAGCTGCAGCAGCATTTGCAGGAGTTGCAAGAGCGGTTTGGGCTGTCGGCCGATGAAGGCTGGGAGGCGTTGATGAGGGTGCTGGGAAGCGGGCTGACACAGGTGGTCGTGTCAACGCAAGACTTCCAAGCGGCGCTCGACGAACTGGCATTTTTCCACACCTCCGCCTACCTGTCTTCTCTGCAAAAAGCGGTCTCCGCTGCGCCGCGCACCGGGGAACGCCCGTATGTCGCGCCGCGCAACGAAGTGGAAGCGACGGTGGCCGCCTTGTGGCAAGAGCTGTTCCAGGTCGAGCCGATCTCTGTACTGGACAATTTCTTTGAACTCGGCGGCAATTCGCTGCTCGGCGTGCAACTGGTGATGCGCCTGCGCAGCGCCTTTGGGCTGGACGTGCCGATGAGCCTGCTGTACGATGCGCCGACGGTGGAGGGGCTCGCGCACAGCATCGTCGTCCAGCAGATTGAGCAAACCGGGCTCGATGAGCTGGAAGCGCTGTTGGAGGAGATCGAGACGTTGTCGGCCGAGGAAGCGCGGGCCATTTTGACCAGCAAGTGAGCGGGGGATGGGGGAGCAAGAAATGAAAAATTTGCAAGCGCGGCTGGCCGCTTTGTCACCGGAGCAGCGCGCTTTGTTTGAGCAGCAATTGATGCGCAAAACCATGTCCGCGCAAAGCGAGCGGGCGGCACAGCAGATTCCGCGCCGCGAACACAACCGCCCAAGCCCGCTGTCGTTCGATCAGGAGCGGCTGTGGCAGCTGCACCAAGAAGCGCCCGATCTGCCCACCTACAACGTGTACGGCGCGATCCGCCTCAAAGGCAGCTTGCAACTGAAAGCGATGGAGTGGGCCGTCAATGAGATCATCCGGCGGCACGAAGCGTGGCGGACGGTGTTTCGCGTCGTGGACGGCGAGGTCAGGCAAGTGGTGCTGCCCGAGCTGCTGTTACAAGTGGCTGAAGCGGATCTGACCTATACGCCGCAGGGGGAGCTGGAACAGGCGGTGCAGCAAGCGATCGGGGAAGAAGTGAAGCGCCCGTTCGATTTGGAAAAAGGGCCCCTGCTGCGCGTGAAACTGGTGCGGCTGTCGGAGCAGGAAAGCTGTCTGGTGCTGACGGTGCACCATTTGGTGACCGACCGGGTGACGTTTTCCATCGTGTTTGAGGAGCTGACCGAGCACTACCGGGCGTTTTTGCAGGGGGAAGGTTCGAAACTGCCTCCGCCGGCCCTTCAATATGCGGACTATGCCGAGTGGCAGCGGAGTTATTTGCAGGGTGACGTGCGCGGCAAGCTGGTCGATTATTGGCAAAAAAAGCTGGCCGGCAGTGCGTATGTGTTGCAGCTGCCGACCGATTTTCCCCGCCCGCAGGTGCAGTCGCATCGCGGGGCGCGCGTGTTTTTTACGATTCCCGAAAAGCTGGCCGATCAATTGAAAGCGGTGGGGCAGCGGGAAGGGGCAACTGGGTTTATGGTGCTCTTGGCGGCGTTTCAGGTGCTGCTGCACCGGCTCAGCGGGCAGGAGGACATCCTGGTCGGCACGCCGGTCGCCAATCGCGGGCGGAAAGAGACGGAGCGCGTGATCGGGTACTTTTTGACCAGTTCCGTCTTGCGCACACAGTTGCACGGGCAACTGAGTTTTCTCGACGTGCTGAAATGCGTGCGCGAGACGGCCGTCGAAGCGTTTGCCCATCAGGAACTGCCGTTTCGCCTGTTGCAGGAAGCGCTGGCTCTGCCTGAGGACACCAGCCGCAATCCTGTCTTCCAGGCGATGTTCGTCTACGTCGATGTTGACGACCGCCCGTTGCAACTGCCGGGCTTGGAGATCCGCTATGACCTGCTGGATGCCGGAACGGCGAAATATGATCTCACAGTGGGCCTGGTCGAGCGCGAGTGCGGGCTGGAGTGCTTTTTCGAGTACAGCCCGGATCTGTTTCTCGACGCGACGGTGGGAGAGTTCGCCGCGAACTGGCTTCGGATGCTGCCAAAAATCATCGAGAATCCCGCAGGCAAAATTTGCACACTCTATGCGTGACACCACGACGCAGGGAGCGATCTTTGATGGAAGAAAACAAGCAGCATAGCGAAGCCAATCAGGCACCGCCCGATGATGAGCTGAAGCAAAACGTGGAAGGCGAATATTCGCTGGAAGAGTTAGACCGCCGCGTGCCGTCATTGCCGCATGAGAAAAGCGATGACGCCTGGGCGTAAAAAAAGCACCCGATGAAGGGTGCTTTTTTATGTGGCAAGGGGAATGTCGACTCCTTATTGTCCTGTCAGCAGCTTTTCAAACACGATTTTATGATAGCCGGTTGCATCAGGTTCGGTCTTGCCGACGATGGTGTAGCCGGCTTTTTGGTAGAAGTGGTGGTTGCGATACGCTTCGAAGCCGGTGTCGAGCTTCCAGTGCGTGATGTGCGGGAACTCTTCGTGCATAAAGGTCATCGCCTGGCTGCCGATCCCTTTGCTTTGCAGGGAAGGGTCGACATAGATAATGCCTAGTTCCAGACAGGACGGCGACTCTTGGATCAGGCAAAAACCGCCGATGATCTGCCCATCCTCCAGAATCTTATAATAATGCGCATGCGACATAAACATCCGGTGCTCTTCGGCCGAATCATGCCCCGGCGGGCCAAATCCATATTTGGCAACATCTTCGGCAAACGCCCTCTTGGCGACCTCCGCCAGCCTGTCCGCATCTTGCGGGCGGGCTTTTTCAAAAGTGATCATGCCAGACTTCCTCTCATTCTCTCAATCGCTAGTATTTCCCAAAAGTATACCACAAAAAAATAGCACACGACCTGCGCCACAGGTCATGTGCTCATCACAAGAAGGAAGTTTATGAAGATGTCAAGGGATAGGCTGGCGGGAAACGCAACGCGTGAGAGGGAACTCAACTCGTTATGCTCGAGCCCCGCCAACCGTAACCGCTTGCTATAGATACGCAGCGGGTGACCGTTTTCTGACGCATTTTTTAGACGATTTGTAAATGAAAAATCTTCCTGAGCCGACCATCGCTTCCGTGTGAGTATTTCCGTTTACATTCTGATTTAATATATTCAAGTTTTACATAGGGAACATCAGTCCTTATGTCGTACTTGTAAGTAAGGTGATAAATTATTTTCATTTAGAATTATTTCTCTTATGGAGGTGCGATATAGGTGTTAGAGATGGAGAATCAGCTTTGGTATGACGATACGGTTGCAGATATTGAGATGCCGATGTCTTTTGCCCAGCAAAGGCTGTGGCTCATCGATCAGATGGAACCGGGAACGGCTCTTTATAATATGCCTTTGGTGATGCGTCTGATCGGAAAACTGAACGTACAGGCCCTGGAAGCGAGCTATCAGGAGATCATCTTCCGCCACGAGTCGCTGCGAACGGTGTTTGCCGAATACGACGGCGAACTGTTTCAGGTGATCAAGGAAGCGAGACCGCTGCCTTTGCGACAAATGGACATTCGAGGCGCAGAGGATGTAGAAGCGGAGATGCAAGCCCTTGCTGCTCAAGAACGCTCCCGTCCGTTTGATTTGAAAAAAGGACCGCTTTCACGCCTGCTGCTCCTGAAGACGGGTGAGGAAGAGCATGTGCTGGTCTTGACGCTGCACCACATCATCTCAGACGGCTGGTCGCAAAACGTGCTGATTCAGGAGCTTGGTGCCTTGTATCAGGCGTTTGCAAGCGGTCGCCCTTCTCCGTTGCCGGAACTGCCCATTCAATACGCTGACTTCGCGTATTGGCAACTCGATACGCTGCAAGGCGAGGTGCTGGAGGAAAAAATGGCCTACTGGCGGCAGAAGCTGGGGGGAGACCGCAGCGTGCTGCTGTTGCCGACCGACTTTCCGCGCCCTGCGGTGCAGACGCATCGCGGACGTCAGTTCCATTTTAAACTGCCCGAGGGGGTCCATGATCGATTGATGGCGGTCGGCAGGCGTGCAGGTGCGACTTCTTATATGGTGTACCTGGCTGCCTTTAATGTTCTGCTTAGCCGCTACAGCGGGCAGACCGATCTGTTGGTCGGCACACCGACTTTTGGACGGAACAACGCGCAGTTGGACCCGCTGATTGGCTTTTTCGTCAACACCCTGGTCATGCGCACCGACTTGTCGGGAAACTTGACCTTTTCTGAACTGCTGCAACAGGTCAAGGAAACCGCGCTGGATGCATTCGCCCATGAGGATGTCCCGTTTGAGATGCTGGTCGCCGATCTGCAGCCAGAGCGGAACATGAGCCATTCGCCCTTGTTCCAAGTGATGTTCGCGGTGCAAAATACCCCATCGAACCGCTTGGAACTGGAAGGCATCACGTTCCAGACGGTCCCTGTGGAGTTGGAAGAGGCCAAGTTCGACCTCACGCTGCTAATGCAGGAATGGGAAGAGCACATGCATGCGACATTCGAATATAATGCCGATCTGTTTGCCGAAGCGACCATGCTGCGGATGAGCGAACATTTCCAGCAACTGCTCGTCGCCATTGCCGAGCAGCCGGAGCGGCAGATTGCAGCGTTGCCAATTTTGACATCGGAGGAGCAGCATCAACTGCTCGTGAAGTGGAACCTCACAGACACAGAACTACCTGCGCTTCCTGTGCATGCCTTGTTTGAGCAGCAGGCGGTGAGAACGCCTGATAAGACGGCGCTCCTGTTGGAGGGGGGAAGGATTTCCTACCGCGAACTGAACGAGCGTGCCAACCGCTTGGCGCGCTATCTCCAGCACATCGGGATCGGACCGGGCCAACTCGTGGGTCTGGCGATGGAGCGCTCGGTGGAGCTCTATGTTGCCATCCTGGCGATTGTCAAGGCCGGCGGCGCATATGTGCCTTTTGACACCTCCTATCCGGCGGAGCGGCTGTCACACATGTTGGCAGACACCGGCGTGACGGCGGTGGTGAGCATCGGGCGGTTGGCCGATAGTCTGCCTGCTCATGATGCGCGGATGGTGTGCCTGGATGACGCAGCGATCCTCCGTGAGATCGAAGGGCAGAGTGGATGCGACCTTTCCTTGCACGCCGCCCCGGACAGTGTGGCGTATGTGATGTATACATCCGGCACGACGGGCAAGCCGAAGGGCATTTTGATCCCGCATCGCGGCATTGTGCGTTTGGCGTATGGGCCGACGGCGGCGATGCCGGTCACGGAAGACGATGTGCTGTTCCAATACGCCCCGATCTCGTTTGACGCGTCGACGCTGGAAATTTGGGGCGCGCTGCTGAACGGGGCGACGCTGTTTGTCTATCCGCCGTATCAAGCGTCTGTCGAAGAGATTGGGCAAGCGGTACAAGAGCATGGGGTGACAGAGCTGTTCGTGACGGCGGGGCTGTTTCACCAGATCGTGGATACCGCTCTTGACGGTCTGCGCGGCTTGCGGCTGCTCGCATCGGGCGGTGATGCGATCTCTGCGCCGCATGCGATCAAAGTTGTGGAGCAGCTGGGCATTCCATTTTTCAACCTGTACGGGCCGACCGAAGTCACCACCGCCGCCACCGCCTATGAAGTGTCGGCGGCTGACGATGCGGGCCTGAGCTTGCCGATCGGGCGTCCGATCAGCAACACCATCGTCTATGTGCTGGACAGTCTCATGCAGCCGATGCCGATCGGCGTCACAGGGGAACTGTACGTCGGCGGGGAAGGGGTGGCGCTTGGCTACCTCAATCTGCCGGAACTGACAGCAGAAAAATTTGTGCCGAGCCCGTTCCGCCCAGGCGAGCGCTTGTATCGCACAGGCGACTTGGCGCGTTGGCTCCCGAGCGGCACGCTGGAGTTCATGGGCCGCATCGACCAGCAGGTCAAAATCCGCGGGTACCGCATCGAAGTCGCCGAAGTGGAAGCGGTGCTTGACCAGCATCCGGCTGTCAGGCGGTCGGTCGTGATGGTGCGCGAGGACGCGCCGGGGGTGAAACGCCTCGTCGCCTATGTGATTCTCGACCCGGATGCAGGCGCGTCGACAGCGGATGTCCGTGCTTTCCTGCAGGAGCAACTGCCGGGCTACATGGTGCCGGGCGCAATTGCGGCCATGGAAGAGTTTCCGCTCAACGCCAATCAAAAGGTTGACTACCGTGCATTGCCGGCGCCGGAGAGCGGACTTGATCCGGAGGCGGAGTATGTTGCGCCCCGAAGTGATACAGAAGGGAAAGTGGCGCTGCTCTTCGCTGAACTGCTCGGTCTCGAACAAGTTGGCGCAAACGGCCATTTCTTCGATCTTGGCGGCCATTCCCTGCTCGCCGCGCGTCTCGTATCCCGCATCCGCGACGCGTTTGCGGCAGAACTGCCGCTGCGGTCGGTGTTTGAACACCCGACCGTCGCCGGGCTCGCCAAGCTCGTGACAGGAGAAGAACCGGGCATCACCGCTGTGCAGATGCCTCCACTCGTGCAAGCTGAGCGCGGTGGCGCAATCCCGCTGTCGTATGCCCAACAGCGCCTGTGGTTCCTCGACCAATTGACGCCGGGCAGCAGCGCGTACAACATTCCGGCCGCCTTGAAACTGCACGGTGTGCTGAATGCGGATGCGGTGCGCCAAAGCTTCCAGGAGATCGTGCGCCGCCACGAGTCGCTGCGCACCACCTTCCAAGAGGATGGGGAGCAAGTTATTCAAGTGATCGCGCCGGATGCAGCGTTCGATGTGCAGCAGATCGATCTGTCCACACACCCGGAGCGGGAAGCAGAGCTGAGGCGTTTGGCAGATGCGGACGCCGCCGCTCCTTTCAACCTGCAGCAGGGACCGCTCTTGCGTGCCACGCTGGTGCGGCTTGGCGACGAAGAGCACGCGCTGCTCGTCAACATGCATCACATCATCTCCGACGGCTGGTCGATGGGCGTGCTGATCCGCGAGTTCGCTGCGTTGTACGGTGCGTTCTCGGAGCGATTGCCTTCGCCGCTCGGCGATCTGCCCGTGCAGTTTGCCGACTATGCGATCTGGCAGCGCGGCTGGATGCAAGGCGATGTCTTGCGCGAACAGTTGGACTACTGGAAGACGAAGCTCAGCGGCGAGCTCCCCGTTCTGGAATTGCCGACCGACCGCTCCGCAGAACCGAACCAAGCACAGAGCGCGAAAGAGGTCGTCCTGCTCTCGGAAAACCTGACCCGACAGCTGAAAAAACTCAGCCTGGAGGAAGGCGCATCCCCGTTCATGACCCTGCTCGCCGCGTTCAAACTGCTGCTCGCCCGCCTGAGCGGACAGGACGATATCATCGTGGGCACTCCGATCGCCGGGCGTGGTCTGGTCGAGACCGAAGGGCTGATCGGCATGCTCTTAAACACGCTCGCTCTGCGCACCGACCTGTCCGGCGCTCCGACGTTCCGCGATTTGCTGGGCCGTGTGCGCGAGACGGCTTTGGAGGCGTTTGCCCGCCAAGAGGTGCCGTTTGAAAAGATCGTGGAAGAGATTCAGCCCGACCGCAACTTAGACCGCAATCCGGTGTTCGACGTCATGATCAACTTCATCAACACCCCGGACAGCGAATTGACGCTGCCGGGCCTGACCATCTCCGGAATGGACGGCGACAGAGATCCGGCGTCCAAGTTCCTGATGACCTTGTACATCTCCGAAGTAAACGACCAGTTCCACTTGAACCTCGTCTATCTCGCGGAGCAGTTCTCTCCAGCGCGGATGGGGACGTTCATGGAGCAGTTCCAAACGCTGCTGGAGCAGGTGGCCGACAATGCGGATTGCGAGATCACCGCGTACCCGTTGCTCACTCCGGCTGTCCGCGCCATATTGCCCGACCCGAGCCTTCCGATTGATGAGTCGTCGTATCCGCTTGTCGGCGAATTGTTTGCAAAATGGGCTGCGTGTGCGCCAGAGCAGCCTGCGGTGGTGCAAGGGGAGCAGGTGTGGACGTATCAGGAACTGCACGACTGGGCCGGCGAGCTGGCTCGCCTCTTGGCGGCAAGCGGTGTGCAGCGCGGCGATGCGGTCGCGATCATCGGCACGCGCAGCTTCGGTGTTGTCGCCGCCATGCTTGGTGTGCTGAACAGCGGCGGTGTTCTGGTGCCGGTTGATGCACAGCTGCCTTATGATCGCCAGCAGGTGATGGTCGAGCAGTCACAAGCGAAGTATCTGCTTGCGGTCGGCGATGCAGTTCATGCTGCTGACTGGGCGGCTTTTGACATCATGTACATCGACGGCTCGACGGGTCGAACTTTCGAAAAATCGGTACCTGCTGACACCGTGCTGCCACAGCTGTCTCCAAACGACCCGGCCTACATTTTCTTCACATCGGGCACAACCGGCATGCCAAAAGGCGTGCTCGGTACGCATCAGGGCTTGAGCCACTTCCTGAACTGGCAGCGCGAACAGTTTGCCGTCGGTCCGCAAGACCGCATCGCCCATCTGACCAATCTGTCCTTCGACGTGGTGCTCCGCGACATCTTCCTGCCGCTGACCAGCGGGGCGACGCTCTGCTTGCCGGACGCGACCGATGATTGGAGCGCCGATGCGATCTTGCCGTGGCTGGAACGGGAAGGAATCTCGATCCTGCACACCGTGCCGTCTCTGGCCTCGACCTGGCTGAGCGACCTTCCGCAAGGCGTCTCGCTGCGTGCTCTGCGCCTGCTGTTCCCGGCCGGTGAGCCGCTGACCGACGTCTTTGTGCAAAAATGGCGTGCAGAGTTCCCGGCGTCCGGGCAGATCGTCAACCTGTACGGACCGACCGAAACAACTCTGGCCAAATGCTTCTACGTCGTCCCGCAAGAACTGCAGGCAGGCATTCAGCCGGTCGGACAGGCCTTGCCGCAGACGCAGGCGCTCGTCCTGAGCGCAGCCGGGCAGCTTGCAGGCATCGGCGAAGGCGGCGAGATCGTTTTGCGCACGCCGTTCCGAACGCTTGGCTATCTCAACGCGCCGGAAGAGCACAAGAGCTTCAAGCAGAACCCGTTCCGTCCGCACGATAGGGACGATCTGCTCTACTTTACCGGCGACAAAGGGCGCTACCGCCAGGACGGCAGCTTGGAAATTCTCGGGCGTGCAGACGATCAGGTCAAAGTGCGCGGCGTGCGGGTGCACTTGCAGGAAGTGGCCGCTACGCTCCTGCGCCATGACGCGGTCGACGCCTGCACCGTCCTCGACTGGAAAAACCAAGCGGGGCAGGTCGAACTCGCGGCCTACATCGTGCAAAAACCGGGCGGACAGGCGACCGAAATGGACCTGCGCACCTATTTGCAGAGCCGTCTGCTTGCGGCGATGGTGCCGGGCACGTTTGTGTTTCTTGACGAACTGCCCCGCCTTGCGAACGGCAAAGTCAACCGTAAAGCGCTGCCGGAGCCGAAGCGTACCAGCGGATCTGAAGTCGGTTTTGCTGCGCCGCGCAACCCGATTGAGGAAAAAGTGGCCGGGTTCTTCGCGGAAGTACTCAAGGTGGAACGAGTTGGCATCCACGACAACTTTTTCTCCCTCGGCGGTCACTCCCTCATCGCGGCGCAACTGGTCTCGCGGATTCGTCGCGGGCTGCAAGTGGAACTGCCGTTGCGCATGCTGTTCGAACGGCCGACGGTCGCGGCGCTGGCCGAAGGGATTGTGCAGCAACAAGGTTCTGTCAGACCCGCGCCGCCTTTGGTTGCTACAACCGGCAGACGCAGTGCGATGTCCCCGGCCTCTTATGCCCAACAGCGTCTGTGGTTCCTCGACCAACTGACGCCGGGCAGCAATGCGTACAACATGCCGATCGCGCTGATGCTGCACGGGGAGCTGAACGTGGACGCGGCGACACGCAGTTTCAACGAGCTCGCCCGCCGTCACGAATCGCTGCGCACCACGTTACGCGTGGTCGACGAGCAGGTCATGCAGGTGGTCGCACCACACGAGGAAATGAACGTGCAATTCTATGATCTCTCGGAAAGGGAAGACCGCTCGGAGCAACTTCGTGTTTTGGCGGAGGAAGACGCGCTGCGCCCGTTCGATTTGGCGCAAGGGCCGTTGCTGCGCACTACCTTGGTCCGCATGGCCGCGCAGGAGCATGCGCTGCTGATCAACATGCACCATATCATTTCTGATGCTTGGTCCAGCAGTGTGTTGACACGAGAGTTTCTTGCCCTCTATGCCGCATTTTCGCAAGGCATGCCGTCACCGCTCCCGGAACTCCCGCTGCAGTTTGCCGACTTCTCGAACTGGCAGCGCGAGTGGCTGCAAGGGGATACGCTCGCCGAGCAGCTTTCCTATTGGAAAACCAAGCTCGGCGGCGATCTCCCTGTGTTAGAACTTCCCATGGATCGCGAGGCGGAAGCGAAACAGAGCGCCCGCAGCGGACACTGCACGGTGCTGTTGTCCGAAACGCTGACAGCAGAAGTCAAAGCGTTGAGTTTGCAGGAGCAGGCGACACCGTACATGACGCTGCTCACCGCTTTTAAAACGCTGCTTGCCCGGCTCAGCGGGCAGGAGGATATCATCGTGGGGACTCCTGTCGCCAACCGGGGAATGGTGGAGACCGAAGGGATGATCGGCTTGTTCTTGAACTCGGTGGCGATGCGCACCGATCTGTCCGGCGCGCCAACGTTCCGTGAACTGCTGGGCCGCGTGCGCGAGACAACGCTGGAGGCGTATGCCTGCCAGGAGGTGCCGTTTGAAAAAATCGTGCAGGAGATCCAGCCTGACCGCAACCTGCACCGCAACCCGGTGTTTGACATCATGATCAACTTTGTCAACACGCCAAGCACCCGCGATCTGTCCATTCCCGGACTGACCATTGCTGCCGTCCAGCAGGAGGAAGATCCTGCTTCCAAATTCCTGATGACCTTGTATATCACGGAGCAGGACGAGCGATTGCTCTTGCGCCTGGTGTATCAGGCGGAACGTTTTTCAGAGGAGCGCATGGATGTTTTCATGCAGCAGTTCGAATTCTTGTTGCAACAGGCGCTGGCCGATGCGGACTGCGCGATTGGCGCGTACAGTCTGCGCACAGACGAGACGCGTCAGCATCTTCCGGACCTGTCAATATCGCTTGAGACCCTGCAGTACCCGTTTGTCAGGGAGCTGTTCGAAACATGGGCATCCGATACGCCGGATCAAACGGCAGTCGCGCAGGGCGAACAGCAGTGGTCGTACGCGGATCTGCGCGAGCGGGCACATGAACTGGCACGCGAATTGGCAGCAAACGGCGTCCGGCGCGGAGAGGCTGTCGCGGTGGCTGGTTCTCGCAGTTACGGGTTGGTCGTGTCCATGCTGGCCGTGCTGTTTAGCGGCGGTGTGCTGGTGCCGGTCGACCGTCATCTGCCGCTTGCTCGTCAACAGTTGATGGTTGAGCAGTCTAACGCTCAGCATCTGCTCCTCATCAGCGGAGAAGAGATGCCGAATGACTGGCATTCGGTATTCCGAAACTTTGACATCGTGAAGGTCGACCCGCAGACGGGCAGCTCTTCCGACAGATCAGGATCGGTCGGCACGACGCTTCCCGAGTTGTCGCCAGATGACCCGGCCTATATTTTCTTCACATCGGGCACAACGGGTCTGCCCAAAGGTGTTCTGGGCACACACAAAGGGCTCAACCACTTCCTCGATTGGCAGCGCAAAACGTTTGACATCGGGCCAAGCGACCGTGTGGCGCAGTTGATCCACCTGTCGTTCGATGCGGTGCTGCGCGATGTGTTCTTACCGCTGACCAGCGGCGCAACGCTTTGCCTGCCCGACGAGCTGGACGATCTTGGCGGCGATGTGATCCTGCCGTGGCTGGAACAGACCGGCGTTACAGTGCTGCACACCGTCCCGTCGGTCGCTCAAGCGTGGGCGGCCGATCACCCGGACGGCATCACCCTGCGTTCCTTGCGCCATCTGTTCCTCGCAGGCGAACCGCTGACCGACGTGCTGGTCCGCCGCCTGCGCAACGCGTTCCCGGAGCTGGGGGAGATCATCAATCTGTACGGCCCAACCGAAACCACGATGGTCAAATGCTTCTACGTCGTGCCGGAACAGCCGGTCGCAGGCATCCAACCGGCAGGCGTTGCGTTCCCGCAAACGCAGGCGCTCGTGTGGAACGCGAACGGACAGCTCGCCGGCATCGGCGAAAGCGGTGAGATCGTGTTGCGCACGCCGTTCCGCACGCTCGGCTACATCAACGCGCCGGAAGAAAACAAGCAGTTCCAACCCAACCCGTTCCGACCGCACGACACGTCCGATCTGTTGTATTTCACCGGCGACAAAGGTCGCTACCGCCCGGACGGCAGCTTGGAAATCCTCGGCCGCATGGACGATCAGGTCAAAGTGCGAGGCGTGCGGGTGCAGTTGCAGGAAGTGGCTGCCACACTCCTGCGCCATGACGCTGTCGACGCCTGTGCGGTCATCGACTGGAAAGACGAGAGCGGCCAGACCGAGCTCGCCGCCTACAGCGTGTTAAAAACGGGACAAGACGCGACAGCTGTCGATCTGCGCGCCCATCTGGGGCGCTATCTGCCAGCGGCGGTCGTGCCGGGTATCTACCTGTTCCTCGATGAACTGCCGCGACTTGCCAACGGCAAAATCAACCGCAAGGCGCTGCCGAAGCCGGAGCGAGGGCGCGGAAACGAAGACAGCTTTCTCGCCCCGCGCAACGAAGTGGAAGAAAAACTGGCCGGGATCTTCTGCGAAGTGCTCAAACTGGATGGGGTCGGCGTACACGACAATTTCTTCACGCTTGGCGGTCACTCGCTGAAAGCCACACAGGTCGTCTCCCGCATCCGCCAGCGCTTCGCAGCGGAACTGCCCTTGAGCAGCCTGTTTGAACGTCCGACGGTGGCCGCACTGGCGGCGGAGATGGAGCGGTATCAGCAGGGGCAAGCGCCAGGTGCGCAGACAGGGAAGCCGATTGCTCCGGCACCGCGAGACGCTGCGACCCGATTGCCGTTATCATTTGCCCAGCAGCGACTCTGGTTCCTCGACCAGCTTGACCCGGGCAGCATCGCCTATAACATCCCGTACGCGGTGCGGATCTCCGGTGCGCTGGACACGGCAGCGCTGGAGCGGACGATCGATGAGATCGTCGCCCGCCATGAAGTGCTGCGCACCAATTTCCATACCGCAGCCGGTCAGCCGGTGCAGGTGATCGCCGCCGAGCGCGCCCAAGCATTGCTGCACCTTGACTTGCAACACATGCCGGCTGCGGAGCGCGACGCCCAAATCGACGAATTGGCCGCCCGCGAAGTGAACACGCCGTTCGATTTGGCGACGGACGCCCTGCTTCGCGCCGTGCTGATCAAGCTGGGGCAAGCGGAGCATGTGCTGCTGCTCACCTTCCACCACATCATCGCCGACGGCTGGTCGTTTGGCGTGTTCGGGCGGGAGTTGACTGCGATTTACACCGCTTTCCAAAAAGGGCTGCCATCGCCGTTTGCAGAGCTGCCGATTCAATACGCCGACTTCGCAGTCTGGCAACGGGAGCACTTGCAAGGCGCTTCCAAAGAAGCTTTGCTTGCTTACTGGAAGCAGCAGTTCACAGGGGACATCCCCGTGCTTGACCTGCCTGCAGACCGTCCGCGCCCGGCGGTGCAGCGTTTTGACGGAGACATGGTGAGTTTCCAACTGCCGGGTTCGCTCCGCGATGCGCTGCTCGACCTGTCGCAACGGGAAGGCGCGACGTTGTATATGACCCTGCTCGCGGCGTTCAATACGTTGCTGTCCCGCTACAGCGGGCAAGAGGACATCGTGCTTGGCGCGCCGGTCGCTGCACGCAACCGGGCGGAGATCGAGCCTTTGATCGGCTTTTTCGTCAACACGCTCGCCCTGCGCACCGACTTGTCGGGCAACCCGAGTTTCCGCAGCTTGCTGCAGCGGGTGCGTGCGACCGCACTTGGCGCGTTCGCACATCAAGACCTGCCGCTGGAAATGCTGATCGACGAACTTGGCATGAAACGCGACTTGAGCCGCAGTCCGTTGTTCCAAGTCGCCTTCCTGCTGCAAAATACGCCGGAAGCTGAATCGTTGCAGTCCGATTTGACACTGACACCGCTCGAATCGAACCGCATAGCTTCCAAATTTGAACTGACGCTGATGGTGACAGAAAGCGGGCAGGGTCTGACCGGCAAGTTCGAATATCGCACCGACCTGTTTGACCGAACGACGATCGAGCGCATGGCTGCACACTTCAGCCAACTGCTCGCCGTCATCACAGAGAACCCGGACACCGCCATTGCAGCCTTGCCGCTGATGACGCCGCAAGAGGAGCAAATGATCCTGCAGGAATGGAACAGCACCATGGGCAACTACCCGGAATATACGTTCTTGCATAGCTTGTTCGAAGAGCAGGCGGAGCGCACGCCGGACGACTTGGCCGTGCGGTTCAACGAGCAGACGCTGACCTACCGAGAATTGAACGAAAAAGCCAACCAGTTGGCGCATAGACTGCAAAAACAGGGCCTGCAAGAAGAGCAGTTGGTCGCCATTCTGATGGATCGTTCCCCAGAACTGATCATTGCGATCCTCGGGGTGCAAAAGGCGGGCGGGGCATATGTGCCGCTCGATCCATCCGTTCCGGCGGAACGCTTACGCTACATGCTGAGCGATTCGGGAGCCTCCCTGCTTTTGACCCAAGAGCGCCATCTGACCGCCTTGCCTGAGCACCGCGCAGAGGTGATCGCTGTCGATGCAGAATGGTCAAAAATTGCAGGGGAGAGCCGCGAGAATCTGTATCTCGACCTTGCTCCCTTGCAACTCGCCTATGTCATCTACACCTCCGGCTCGACAGGCCGTCCGAAAGGCGTGCTGCTCCACCACTACGGAGCTTGCCATGCGGTCAGCCATCATGCCGAGCTGCGCCAGATCGGCACGGGACGCCGCATGCTGCAATTTGCTTCGCCGTCTTTTGACGCGTCGGTCATGGAGATTTTCACCGCGCTGACCTCAGGCGCGACGCTGGTGCTGGCAACTCAAGAGCAGTTGATGCCGGGGGCGGGGCTTAGCGAACTGATCCGCGAGCGGGGGATCACCGACGTGACGCTTACGCCGTCCGTCTTGGCCTTGCTGCCGGAGCACGATCTTCCGTCCTTGCAAACGGTTGTCTCCGCCGGAGAAGTGTGTCCGGCCGAACTGGCAGCCCGCTGGATCAAGCCCGGACGCACCTTCATCAACGCGTACGGCCCGACAGAGGCGACGATCGAAGCGACAGTCTCCGTCAACCCGGACGCTTCCCGCACGCCCGATATCGGACGTCCGATTGCCAATTGTGATGTCTACATTCTCGACCGCCATCTGCAGCCCGTTCCGGTCGGCGTGCCGGGCGAGCTGCACATCGGCGGGCCGGGGGTGGCGCGCGGGTACCACAACCGCCCGGACTTGACGGAAACAGCCTTCATCCCGCATCCGTATCACATCGATCCGGAAGAGCGCCTGTACAAATCGGGCGACCTGGCGCGCTGGCTTCCGGACGGCCGGATCGAATACCTCGGCCGCCTCGATCATCAGGTGAAGATTCGCGGTTTCCGCGTGGAAACCGGCGAGATCGAAGCCGCCCTGACCCGCCACCCGCAGGTGGAAAAAGCGGTCGTGGTGCCGCACACCGACAAACGGGGCCAAAAGCGGCTCGCCGCTTACTATGTCGGGACAGGGGGTACGGAAGTAACCCCGCAGGAGTTGCGCACCACTCTCCAACAGTCGCTGCCCGACTACATGGTGCCGTCTTGCTTCCTGCAACTCGATATCCTGCCGCTCAACGCCAGCGGCAAAGTCGACCGCAGCGCATTGCCTGAGCCGGACGCAAACAGCCTCGGAGGGCGTGAATACCTGCCGCCGCAGACCGCAACCGAACAGACGCTGGCCCTGCTGTGGCAGGAACTGCTCGGCCGGGAGCAGATCTCCTGCGATGACAATTTCTTTGAAATCGGCGGGCACTCGCTGCTGGCCACCCAAGTGGCTTCCCGTGTTCGCGAGACGTTCCGCGTCGAACTGCCGCTGCGGGCGCTGTTTGAAGCGCCGACCCTTGAAACGCTCGCCGTGCGCATAGATCATATGCAGCCTGGCGTTGCGGCGGGGCCGGAGCTGTCCGCGTTCACCGGGGCAAGCACAGAAGTTGCACCGCTCTCGTTTGCTCAGCAGCGCCTCTGGTTTATCGATCAGTTGGAGCCGGGTTCGTCCGCTTACAACATCGCCAACCTGCTGCGCCTCGACGGTCCGCTCGACCTCGAAGCGCTCCAACAGAGCCTTGCTGAACTGGTCAACCGCCACGAGTCGCTGCGCACCGTCTTCACGTCCCGCGACGGCGAACCGGAGCAGAGAGTGCTCGAAGAACTGCAACTCCCGCTGCTGATCACCGACCTGCAAAGCAGAGCGGATGAAGCAGCGCACGCCTTGCAAGCGGCACATGCCGAAGCGCAGCGCCCGTTCGATCTGGAACACGGGCCGCTGGTGCGCCTGCATGTGTACAAACTGGGGGAAAAGGAGCACCTGCTGCTCCTGCTCATGCACCACATCATCTCGGACGGCTGGTCGATGAGCGTCTTCATCCGCGAATTGGCCGCGCTGTATGACGCAATCCGGCAAGGCCGACCGTCGCCGCTCGCGAAGTTGCCGATCCAATACGCCGGATACTCGCGCTGGCAGCGCCAACTGTTCGCAGGCGAAGCGATGCAGCAGCAGCTCGGCTACTGGAAAAACCAGCTCGGCGGCGAACTGCCGGTCTTGGAACTCCCGACCGACCGTCCGCGCCCGGTCGCGGCGACAGCAAACGCAGCCAAATGCGCGTTTGCGCTCCCGTCGCCGCTCACCGATGCCCTCCGCGAATTGAGCCGTCAGCAAGGGGCGACGCTGTATATGACACTGCTGGCTGCGTTCCAAACGCTGCTCTCCCGCTATTCCGGGCAGCAGGACATCGTGGTCGGCTCGCCGATTGCCGGACGCAACCGCAAAGAGATCGAGGGGCTGATCGGCTTTTTCATCAACACGCTTGTGCTGCGCACCGATCTGTCGGGCAACCCCGGCTTTGCCGAGCTGTTGCAGCGCGTGAAACATACGACGCTGGACGCGTACGCCAACCAAGACGTGCCGTTTGAAATGCTGGTCGCCGAACTGCAGCCGGACCGCGAACTAGGCCGCACGCCGCTGTTCCAAGCTTTGTTCGTCCTGCAAAACACGCCAAGCGCGGGGATGGAACTGCCCGGTCTCACGTTGACCGGAGTGCCGCTGGAAAACAGCACCGCCAAATTCGACCTGTCGCTGATGATGGCCGAAACGGAAGCGGGGCTGCAAGGCTCGTTCGAATACAACACCGATCTGTGGGACACGGCCACCATCGAGCGCATGGCCGGGCATTTCACCACGCTGCTCGAAGGCCTGACCAACGACCCGGCCCAGCCGGTTGGCATCCTGCCGATGCTGACCGCAGCGGAAGCCGACCAACTACTCATCGAATGGAACGAAACCGAGACCGACTACCCGCGCGATTTGACCGTGCATGAGCTGGTCGAGCAGTTCGCCGCAATGACGCCGGACGCCGCCGCCCTGAGTTTTGAAAAAGTGACCTTGTCCTACCGCGAACTTAACGAGCAGGCCAACCGCCTCGCCCGCCGTTTGCAAAAGCTCGGCGTGGAGCGGGGCGGACTGGTCGGGATCTCCATGGAGCGCTCGACCGAGCTGATCGTCGCGATGCTCGCCATTCTCAAGGCGGGCGCAGCGTTTGTGCCGTTTGACGTGACCTATCCGCAAGACCGTCTGCTCTACATGTTCGAAGACACGCAAGTTGGCGTCCTGCTAACCCAGGAGCGGCTGTCCGGGCAACTGCCGCAGCATGGAGCCGTTTCCATCTATGTAGACACCGATGTGACGCTCGCCGAGGAGTCGGGCGACAATCTGGCAGCAGCGGTCAGCAAAGACGACGCGGCGTACGTCATGTACACCTCCGGCTCCACCGGCCGGCCAAAAGGCGTTGTCGTGCCGCATCGCGGGATCGTGCGGCTGGTGCGCGAAGTCGGGTACACGGAGTTTACGGCGGACGACATCTTCCTGCAGTTCTCGCCGATCGCGTTCGACGTGTCGGTGTTCGAGATATGGGGCGCGCTGCTCAACGGCGGCAAGCTGGCGATCTTCCCGCCGCATCAGGCCACGCTGGCCGATCTAGGCGCTGTGATCGAACAGCATGGCGTGACCGTGCTGTGGATTACGACCGGGCTGTTCCACAGCATGGTCGAACACCATCCGGAAGGGCTGCGCAACTTGCGCCAAGTGCTCACCGGCGGCGACGTGCTGTCTGTGCCGCATGCGCAAAAAGCATTCACTCACTTTGACGGTCGCCTGTTCAACGCGTACGGCCCGACCGAAAACACCACGTTCACCACCTGTTACGAAGTGACCGACCCGAGCCGGATCGGAACTTCTGTCCCGATTGGCGCTCCGGTCGCCAACACGACCGTCTATGTGCTGGATCGTAACGGCCAGCCCGTGCCGATCGGTGTGCCGGGCGAGCTGTACACCGGCGGCGACGGACTGGCGCTCGGCTACTTGAAACGGCCAGAGTTGACCAGCGAGAAATTTGTTGCGAATCCGTTTGGCGATGGCAAGCTGTACCGCACCGGCGATGCGGTGCGCTGGATGCCGAACGGGGAGCTGGAATTTATCGGGCGGATCGACAATCAGGTGAAAATCCGCGGGTTCCGCGTGGAGATCGGCGAGATCGAAGCGGCGCTGGCCCAGCATCCGTCTGTACGCGACACGGTGGTCGTCGTCCGGGTGGAAGCGGGGGACAAACGCCTCGCCGCCTACGTGACCGCCGAAGGGGATGCGGAGCTCAGCGCAGCTGAGCTGGCAGGCTACCTCAAGCAGACGTTGCCCGACCACATGATTCCAGCCGCCTTTGTGCTGCTGGATGAACTTCCGCTCAACCCGAACGGCAAAGTCGACCGCAAAGCGTTGGCCGCCCGGGCGATCACTTTCGAGCGCCTGGAAGCATACGCCGCGCCGCAAGACCGCTTCGAGCTGGAACTGGTGCAGATCTGGAGCGGCATGCTTGGCCATGGCGAATTTGGCGTCACCGACAGCTTCTTCAGCGTCGGCGGTCACTCGCTGCTGGCCGTCCGGTTGGTCGCGCAGATCGAAAAGAAATTTGGACACAAACTGCCCTTGTCGGTCTTCTTCCGCGAAGGGACGATCCGCAGCCTCGCCGCACGCCTGCGCCAAGGCGGGCAGGAACTGCCTGCCACGCCGCTGGTCACGATCCAGCCGGGTCTGCCGGACGCGGCCGTGCAGCCTTTGTTCCTGATTCATCCGGTCGGGGGCAGCGCGTTCGCCTACTTCGATCTCGCCCGCGCACTGGGCGCAGAGCAGCCGGTATATGGCCTGCAGGCGCGAGGTCTCGATGATCTCGGCGCACCGCTGGCGACGATGGAGGAGATGGCAGCCGAGTACATCGCGGCGATCCGCACCGTGCAGCAGACCGGGCCCTACCGCCTTGGCGGCTGGTCGATCGGCGGCGCCATCGCGTATGAGACGGCACGCCAACTGCGGGCGCTGGGCGAAGCGGTCGAACTGCTCGCCTTGATCGACACGCGGGCACCGCTCGCCGCCTACCAGCGCGAGATGGACAGCAGGGATCTGCTCCTTGCCTTTGCCCGCGACCTCGCAGGACAGCATGGACTCGACCTCGAACGGTTGCCGCAGATCGATCTGTCGCCGTCAGAAGAATCCTTGTCCGCGCTGCTCGATCTGGCTCACCAGCATCAGGTGCTGTCGTCCGACCTTGAACTTCAGGACTTGAAGCGTTTGCTCAGCGTCTTCAGCAGCAACTACCTGGCGTTCAACCGCTATGTACCTGAGCGCAGCGCAGAGCATCTGCTGCTGATTCAGGCGGACAACGCCGAATCGGGCGAGTACGGCTGGAGCGAGCTGGCCGATGAAGTGGAAATCCACCGCATTGGGGGCAACCATTTCACCATGCTCCAAGCGCCTCATGTGCAAGAGCTGGGCCGCATTTTGCAACGCAAGCTCCTGACAATCAAAACGACATAAAGCAAAGAAAAGCACTCCATCAGGGGTGCTTTTCTGCGTTTTCATTTACACTTTCATTTAATATATTCAAGTTTTTGCAGAGGGAAGTGGCCGCTTCATGTCGTAATTATTATTAAGGAATCGAACGATATTCACTTAGAGCTCTTTCTCTCTAATGGAGGTGTGATAGATATGCAAGAACTCTGGTATGACGACACGATGGAAGACATTGCGATGCCGCTGTCTTTTGCGCAGCAGCGTATGTGGCTGATCGATCAATTGGACCCGGGGTCGCCGCTCTATAACATGCCGATGGTGATGCGTCTGACCGGCAAGCTGAACGTTCAGGCGCTGGAAAAGAGCTATAACGAGATGATCTTCCGCCATGAATCGCTGCGCACCGTGTTTGCCCTGCAAGACGGCGAGCCGATGCAACTCATAAAAGAAGCCAACTATCGCCCGCTCAACATCCTGGACATTCAAGAGGCTGAGGATGTGGAAGCGGAGATTCAGGCGTTTGCCATACAAGAGCGCGCCCATTCGTTTGATTTGGAAAAAGGGCCGCTGTCCCGTCTGCTGTTGCTCAAGGCCGGTCCGGAGCATCATGTGCTGTTGCTGACCATGCATCACATCATTTCGGACGGCTGGTCGCAGGGGGTATTTATCCGGGAGATCGGCGCTCTGTATCAGGCGTTTGCCACAGGCCGCCCGTCGCCCTTGCCGGAGCTTTCGATTCAATATGCCGACTATGCCGTCTGGCAGCGCGATACGCTGCAAGGTGAACTGCTCGAAGAGAAACTTGCCTACTGGCGGCAAAAGCTGGGCGGGGAACGCAGCGTGCTCCAACTGCCGACCGACCGTCCGCGTCCGGCGGTGCAGACGCATCGCGGGCATACGATCGATTTTGTTTTGCCGCATGGGATCAAGGAAAAGCTGACCGTCCTGGGCCGGCGCGAAGGCGCCACCGCCTATATGATCTATCTGGCCGCCTTCAAACTCCTGCTCAGCCGCTACAGCGGGCAACAGGATCTGCTGGTCGGCTCGCCGGTCGCCGGACGCAACAATACACAGTTAGAGCCGTTGATCGGCTTTTTCATCAATACATTGGTCATGCGCACCGATTTGGCGGGCGACTTGACTTTCGCCGAGCTGCTGCGACGGGTCAAGCAAACGACGCTGGAAGCGTTTGCCCATCAGGAAGTGCCGTTTGAAATGATCGTCGCCGACCTGCAGCCGGAGCGCAACTTGAGCCATTCGCCGTTGTTCCAAGTGATGTTCTCCTTGCAAAACGCGCCGGTGGGCAGCTTGGAAGTGGAAGGTATCACGTTTAAGCAGATCATCGTGGACGGCGGAACGGCCAAGTTTGATCTGCTCGTGAACATGCAGGAACTCCAAGACACACTTTATGCCACCTTTGAATATAACGCCGATCTGTTTGACGAAGCGACCATGCAGCGGATGAGCGGGCATTTCAGCCGGATCTTGAGCGAGATTGCGGAGCAGCCGGATCAGAAACTTGCTGACCTGCCGCTTTTGACTGAGGAAGAGCGTCATCTACTGCTCGTGGAATGGAACCGCACCGAAACAGATCTTCCGGCCCTGCCCGTCCATGCGCTGTTTGAACGGCAGGCAGCGCAAACGCCAGAGAAAACGGCAGTCCGCTTTGGCAGCGAGACCGTGACCTACCGCGAACTAAACGAGCGTTCTAACCGCCTGGCGCGGCATCTTCAAAAAATCGGCATCGGCGCTGGACAACTGGTCGGGCTGGCGATTGAGCGTTCGACAGAATTGTATGTCGCCATGCTCGCCATCTTGAAGGCGGGCGGCGCATATGTTCCTTTTGACACCGCATATCCGGCGGAGCGACTGTCATACCTGCTGGAGGACACCGGCATCCAAGTGATGGTGACCACACAGCATTTGACCGGACAATTGCCGTCGCATGACGCACGCATGGTCTGCCTGGACGATTCGGAGACAAGCGAAGAGATCGCGCGGGAAAACGGGGATGATCTGCCCTTGGCGGTGACTCCGGACAGCGTGGCGTACGTGATGTACACGTCCGGCACGACGGGCCAGCCCAAAGGCATTTTGGTGCCGCATCGCGGGATCGTGCGGCTCTGCTGCGGACCGACGGCGGCGCTTCCGTACACGGCGGACGATGTGGCCTTCCAGTACGCGCCGATCTCGTTTGACGCATCGACGGTGGAAATCTGGGGAGCGCTGCTCAGCGGTGCGACGCTGTATGTCTATCCGCCCGATCATGCATCTGTCGAAGAGATCGGGCACGCCGTGCAGGAGCAGGGCGTGACGGTGCTGTTTTTGACGGCCGGGCTGTTCCATCAGATGGTCGACACCAACCTGAACGGTCTGCGCGGCCTGCGCCTGCTCGCGTCGGGCGGCGATGTCATCTCTGCGCCGCATGTGAAAAAAGTGGTGGAGCAGTTGGGCATCCCGGTTCGCAATCTGTACGGGCCGACCGAAGTCACCTCTGTCGCCACCGCGCACGAAGTGCAACGAGCGGCCGATGTTGGCACGAGTTTGCCGATTGGGCGTCCGATCGCCAATACGACCGTCTATGTGCTGGACAGCCGCCTGCAGCCGGTGCCGATCGGCGTGGCGGGCGAACTGCATGTCGGCGGCGCGGGTGTGGCGCTAGGGTATCTGCACCGCCCGGAGCTGACCGGAGCGAATTTTGTACCTAGCCCGTTCCGTGCGGGTGACCGCTTGTACAAGACGGGCGACCTCGTGCGCTGGCTGGCAGACGGCACGCTGGAATTTCTGGGCCGCATCGACAACCAGGTGAAAATCCGCGGGTTCCGCATCGAGCCGGGCGAAGTGGAAGCGGTGATCGAGCAGCATCCGGCGGTGATCCGTTCGGTCGTGATGGCAAGGGAAGACGCACCGGGACTGAAGCGCCTTGTCGCGTATCTGATCCTCGATCCGGCGGCAGACGTTGCTGCAGGCAGCATCCGCGCCTTTTTGCAGGACAAGCTGCCGGACTACATGGTGCCGAGCGCGTTTGTCTCGCTGGAGGAAATTCCGCTCAACGCCAACCAAAAAGTCGACTACCGCGCCTTGCCCGCGCCGGAGGGCCGACTGGAGCAGGCGGGAGAGTATATCGCGCCGCGAAGTGATGCGGAAGAAAAACTGGCCGTGCTCTATGCCGAACTGCTCGGCGTGCAGCAGGTAGGCGCGAACGACCACTTCTTCGAGCTGGGCGGCCACTCGCTGCTCGGGGCGCGTCTCGTGTCCCGCATCCGCGAAGTGTTTGCGGCAGAGTTGCCGCTGCGGGCCTTGTTCGAGCATCCCACAGTCGCCGGGCTCGCCAAACTGCTGAGCGGCGACGACCCGAGCGTGACGGCCGTGCAACTGCCTCCGCTCGTCAAAGCGGTGCGCGGCGCGGTAATCCCGCTGTCCTACGCCCAGCAGCGCCTGTGGTTTCTCGACCAGTTGACGCCGGGCAGCAACGCATACAACATGCCGGCCGCTTTGAAACTGCACGGGGCGCTGGATGTGGAAGCGGTTTGCCGCAGTTTCAATGAGATCGTGCACCGCCATGAGTCGCTGCGCACCACGTTCCACGAGGTGGAGGAGCAGGCGGTGCAAGTGATCGCGCCGCATGCCGAACTGAACGTGCGGTGGATCGACCTGAGCGCATCTGAACGTGCAGACCGTGAAGCGGAGCTGAAGCGCCTCGTGGGCGAGGATGCGTCCGCACCGTTCAACCTGCAGCAAGGGCCGCTCCTGCGGGCCACGCTTGTGCGCTTGGACGCTGAGGAGCATGCGCTGCTCGTCAACATGCACCACATCATCTCCGACGGCTGGTCGATGAGCGTCTTGATCCAAGAGTTTGTTGCGCTGTACGGCGCGTTCTCACAACAACTGCCTTCTCCGCTCCACGAACTGCCCGTGCAGTTTGCCGACTATGCGATCTGGCAGCGCGGCTGGATGCAGGGCGAAGTGCTGAGCGAGCAGATGTCCTACTGGAAAACGAAACTCGGCGGCGACCTGCCCGTTCTGGAGCTGCCGACCGACCGTTCTGCAGAACTCAACCATGGACAGAGCGCCAGCGAAGTCGTGATCCTCTCCGCCGCGATGACTCAACTTTTGAAAAAATTGAGCCGGGATGCAGGCGCGTCTCCCTTTATGACGCTGACAGCCGCCTTCCAGACGCTGCTTGCACGACTGACCGGGCAGGACGACATCATCGTCGGCACCCCGATCGCCGGGCGTGGCCTCGTCGAGACGGAAGGGCTGATCGGCCTGCTGTTGAACACGCTCGCCCTGCGCAGCGACTTTTCTGGTGAGCCAACATTCCGCGAGCTGCTCGACCGCGTGCGCGAAACGACTTTGGAAGCGTTTGCCCGCCAGGAAGTTCCGTTCGAGAAGATCGTCGAGGAAATTCAGCCCGACCGCAACTTGAATCGCAACCCGGTGTTTGACGTCATGGTCAATTTTGTCAACACGCCAAGCAGCGAACTGAACTTGCCGGGACTGACCCTCTCCGGGCTGGACAGGGGAGAGGAGACGGCTTCCAAGTTCCTGATGACCTTGTATATCTCCGAGCAGGAGGAGCAGTTGCGCCTGAGCCTGGTCTACCAATCGGCGCTCTTCTCCCAAGAGCGGATGCAAGGCTTCATGGAGCAGTTCCACTCCCTGCTGGAGCAGGTGACCGCCAATGTGGACTGTGCGGTGAACGCGTACACGCTGCACACGGCAGCGTCCCGCGCCATTCTGCCCGACCCGGCCGCACCGATCTTGGAACCGCAGTATCCGTCTGTTCGTGAGCTGTTTGCAAATTGGGCAACACACGCGCCTGACCAGCCTGCCGTCATGCAAGGGGAGGAACGGTGGACGTATCAGGAACTGCATGAACGCGCCGCCGACCTTTCCCGCCTGCTGGTGGCAAACGGGGCAAAGCGCGGCGATGCCGTGGCGATTGTTGGCATGCGCAGCTTCGGTTTTGTCGCTGCGATGCTCGGCGTGCTGAACAGCGGCTGCGTGCTGGTGCCAATCGACGCGCAACTCCCGCAGCATCGTCAGGCGGTGATGGTGGAGCAGTCGAAAGCGAAACATCTGCTCACCGTCAGCCGAACGTCGCTCGCAGCTGACTGGCCTGATTTTGACATCATATCCCTTGATCCTGACACGGGCCGCCTCGAAACAGCGGCTCCGGCCGATACTGTGCTGCCAGAACTGGCCGCGGACGACCCGGCCTACATTTTCTTCACATCGGGGACAACCGGCGTGCCAAAAGGCGTCTTGGGCACGCACAAAGGGCTCAATCACTTCCTCGCCTGGCAGCGCAGCACGTTTGACATCGGCCCGTCCGACCGCGTGGCGCAGCTGATCCACCTGTCGTTTGATGCGGTGCTGCGCGACGTGTTCCTGCCGCTGACCAGCGGGGCCACGCTGTGCCTGCCCGACGTGACGGACGACCTCGGCGGTGACGTGATCCTGCCGTGGCTGGAGCGCACCGGAGTGACCGTGCTGCACACCGTCCCGTCGGTCGCGCAGCTCTGGGCGGCCGACCACCCGGACGGCATCACCTTGCGCTCTTTGCGCCATCTGTTCCTCGCAGGCGAACCGTTGACCGACGTGCTGGTCAACCGGCTGCGCGGCGCATTCCCGGAGCACGGCGACATCATCAACCTGTACGGCCCGACGGAGACGACGATGGTCAAATGCTATTATGTCGTGCCGAAACAGCCTGTCGCTGGTATCCAACCGGCCGGTGTTGCCTTCCCGGACACACAGGCGCTGGTGCTAAATACCGCCGGGCAACTCGCGGGCATCGGCGAGCAAGGCGAGATCGTCCTGCGCACACCGTTCCGCACGCTTGGCTATGTCAACGCGCCGGAAGAGAACAAACAATTTGTTCCCAACCCGTTCCGCCCGCAAGATCCGGCCGACAAGCTGTATTTCACCGGCGACAAAGGGCGCTACCGTCTGGACGGCAGCTTGGAAATCCTCGGCCGCGTTGACGATCAGGTCAAAGTGCGCGGCGTGCGGGTCCACCTGCACGAACTGTCGGCCGTGCTCCTGCGCCACGAAGCGGTCGAAGCCTGCGCCGTCATCGACTGGAAAGACGCGAGCGGCCAGACGCAGCTCGCCGCCTACAGCGTATTACACGCGGGGCAGGACGCGACAGCAGAAGACCTGCGCGCCCATCTGGAGCGCCATCTCCCGGCAGCGATGGTGCCGGGCGTCTACCTGTTCCTCGATGCCCTGCCGCGCCTGGCGAACGGCAAAGTCAACCGCAAAGCCCTGCCCAAGCCGGAGCGGGTGCGCGGCAACGTTGACAACTATGTCGCGCCGCGCAATGAGACGGAAGCAACATTGGCCGCGATCTTCTGCGAAGTGCTCAAGCTGGACCAAGTTGGCGTGCACGACAACTTCTTCACCCTCGGCGGCCACTCGCTGATCGCCACGCAGATCGTCTCCCGCGTCCGCCACAGCTTTGAAGTGGAACTGCCGCTGAGCTCCCTGTTCGAACGCCCGACCGTCGCGGGACTGGCGCTGGAAGTGGAGCAGCGCAAACTTGCGCCGCAGCCGGCCGCCGCTCTGCTCAGCGACGCGCCGATCCAGCGCTTGCAGCGCGGGACCAAGCGCACCAAGCGCTGACCGGTCTGACATCACAACCACAACCCCCTTGCTCCCCCTGCAAGGGGTTCCTTCATCCTAAAGAGGTAGGTGACATCATGGATCGCAAAACAGACCTGCTGCAACGACGCTCCAACCTGTCTGCCGACAAGCGGGCCTTGCTCGAAAAACGTCTGCGCGGCGAAGTCAAAACTGCCAACACCGGCATCGCCAAGCGCGAGCCGGCCGAAACGGCCGCGCTGTCTTTTGCCCAGGCCCGTCTGTGGTTCCTCGACCGCCTGCAGCCCGGCAATCCTGTCTACAACGTGCCGTCGATTATCAAGATGCGCGGCAAGCTGCGGATGGATGTGCTGACGCGGAGCTTGCAGGCGATTATCTCCCGCCACGAAGCGCTCCGCACCACGTTCCGCTCCCAAGGCGGCGTGCCGTATCAAGCGGTCGCCGGAGAGTTGACGCTGACGATCCCGGTGCTCGACATCGCGGAAGCAGACTGGCGCCGCTATGCCCGTGAAGAGGCCAGCAAGCCTTTCGATTTGGAAAAAGGGCCTTTGCTGCGAGCGACCTTGCTGCGCTTTGCCGAAGACGATCATATTCTGCTGCTCACCTTGCACCACATCGTCGCCGACGGGTGGTCGCTTGGCATCCTCCTGCAGGAGATGACGGTGCTGTACGACGCCTTTTACCATGGCAAAGCTTCACCGCTTCCCGAGCTCCCGATTCAATATGCGGACTATGCTAAATGGCAGGGGGAGCAAGGGGAACTGCTGAAGGGACAGCTCGAGTATTGGAAAACTCAGCTCGGCGACAACCCGCCCGCTCTGCAGCTGACCACCGACCATCCGCGCCCGCCCAAGCAGTCCGCGCGCGGCGCGCAAAAAAAGCTCCCGCTGCCGGACGATCTCACCGCGCGGCTGAAGGAGCTGTGTGAAGCGGAAGGCGTGACCTTGTTCATGCTGCTCTTGACGGCGTATCACGTGCTGTTGCATCGTTACACGGCACAAGAGGATCTCTCCGTCGGCACGCCGATCGCAGGCCGGAGCAGGGGCGAGATGGAAGGGTTGATCGGGCTGTTCATCAACTCGTTGTCCCTTCGCGTGCGCGTGGGGGGCGGGCAGACCTTCCGCGAGGTGCTGCAGCAGGTGCGCCAAGTGTCTCTCGACGCCTTTGCGAACCAGGACGTCCCCTTTGAAAAAGTGGTCGAAGAGCTGCAAGTCGAGCGCAGCCTGAGCCAGACGCCGCTCTTCCAAGCGTTCTTCCGCTATCTGCCCGAGCTGTACACGGAGATGCACCTGCCGGAGCTGACCTGGCTCCCGGTGCCGGTGGAAGTGGAGACGGCGATGTTCGACCTCTCGCTCACCGTTGGCGACACCAACGGCAGCCTGACCTGTGCACTCGATTACAGCCCCGACCTGTTCGAAGGGGAGACCGTGGAGCGCATGCTGACCCACTACCGCGAGCTATTGAACAGCGTCGTCAGCAGCCCGCAGCAGCCGGTGAGCCAACTCAACCTCATCCCCGCCGCCGAGCGACAGACGCTTAGCGTCCTTGGCCGGGGAAGCGAGGAAGGCCACCAAGACGACGCCTGCGTACACCAGCTATTTGAAGCCCAAGCAGCCCAAACGCCTGATGCCCAAGCGGTTCTCATGGGCGAGCAAAGCCTTACCTATGCAGAACTCAGCGACCAGGCTCACGCACTGGCTCTCCGTCTCCAAGCCCAAGGCATCGGCCCCGGAGCCCTCGTCGGCATCCGCCTTGATCGTTCGCCTGAGCTCATTATCAGTATTCTCGGTGTTCTGAAGGCAGGTGCAGGCTACGTCCCAATCGACCCCACCCACCCGCAAGAACGCCAAGATTTCATCCTACAAGATGCAAAAGTATCTGCGCTAATCACAAAGTCAGACGCAATTGCATGTTCATCTGAACAAAACGCAAAAGTAACTGCACAGATCACCGAAGCAAACTCTATCGCATGTACAACTGAAACCATTCAGATATTCGATACTTCGTTTACGACTCAACAAAACGCCGACAGGCTCGAACTTCCCGCCGTCAGGCCCAACAACACCATCTACGTCCTCTACACCTCCGGCACAACCGGGCAGCCCAAAGGCGTTGTCATGCCGCACCGCGCGATCAGCAATCTGATCCGCTGGCAGCTCCAAGATGCCTCCTTCACGGCAGGGCAGCGGACGCTCCAGTACGCGACCGTCACCTTCGACGTCTCCGTGCAGGAGATCTTCTCCACGCTCTGCTCCGGCGGCACGCTTGTTCTGATCGACGAAGCGGTGCGCAAAGACCCGATGCGGATGATCCCGTACCTGTCCGAGCAGCGCGTCGAACGCCTTTTCCTGCCCTACGTCGCGTTCCAGCAGCTCGCTGAAGCGGCAGAAGCCCTGCCCGACACCGGGCTGCACCTGCAGGAAATCTACACCGCAGGCGACCAGCTCCAGCTCACCGCCCCGATCCGCAGTCTGCTGGAGCGCCTGCCCGACTGCACGCTCTACAACCACTACGGCCCCACCGAGTCCCACGTGGTGACGTCTTTCCGTCTGCCCGCGCAGACACAAGACACCCTGCCGCCGATCGGACGCCCGGTCACAGGCGCGGAAGTCCGCATTTTGGACGGCCAACACCAACTTGCTCCGCTCGGCGTGCCCGGCGAGCTGTGCATCGGCGGCGTCTGCCTGTCCGACGGGTATCTCAACCGCCCCGACCTGACCGCTGAGCGCTTCATACAGCACGAAGGGGAGCTCTTTTACAAAACGGGCGACCGCGCCCGCTGGCTGCCAGACGGCAACTTGGAGTACCTCGGTCGCCTGGATCACCAAGTCAAAATCCGCGGCTACCGCATCGAGCCGGGCGAGATCGAAAGCATGCTCCGCCAGCACCCGAACGTGCTCGAAGCGGCCGTCGTCCCGCATGAACTCACGCCGGGCGACAAACGACTCGTCGCCTACGTCGTCGCCCGCCAACAGCCTGCGCCGACCGCAAGTGAACTGCGCGCTTTCCTGCACGACCAGTTGCCGGAATACATGATCCCGTCGCTGTTCCTGCATCTTGACGCGATGCCGCTCAACGCCAACCGCAAACTCGACCGCCGCGCGCTTCCGTCGCCTGCGGGCATCCGTCTGGAAACGGATCAGACCCGCGTTGCCCCGCGCAGCGACCTCGAACGCGAACTCGTCGCGATCTGGGAAGAACTGCTCGGCGTCACCGGCATCGGTGTCACCGACAACTTTTTCAGCCTCGGCGGACACTCGCTGCTCGCCGTGCGCCTGATGACGCAGATCACCGCCCGTTTCCGCCAATCGCTTCCGCTCGCCGCCCTGTTCGAAGGCGGCACCGTCGAGCACCTTGCGGACCTGCTGCGCCAAGAGCGCGTCAAACGCTGGTCGCCGCTGGTCAACATCCAGCCGCACGGCTCCCGGACACCCTTTTTCTGCATCCATGCGGTGGGCGGCACGGTGTTCAGCTATTCTGAGCTGGCCCAGGCGCTTGGCCCCGACCAGCCCTTCTACGGCCTGCAAGCCTGCGGTCTGGAGCCGGAAGAAGAGCCTTTCACCAGCATCGAAGAGCTGGCCGCCGCCTACCTGACCGCGATCCGTTCCATCCAGCCCCACGGCCCGTACAAAATCGGAGCCTGGTCGCTCGGCGGCACCATCGCCTACGAACTGGCCCAGCAGCTTCGGCAGCAAGGCGAGCAGATCGAACGCCTCGCGCTCTTCGATTCGCTGGCCCCCGTGCCGGCGTACCAACTGCAAGCGGACAGCCTGACCCTGCTCGCGCTGTTCGCCCGCGATCTGCTTGGCGGACGAGACCCGGAAGTGCCATCCGCCGCGATCGAAAGCGAAGAGGCAGCGCTCCAATTCCTGCAGCGCCAACTGCCGTTCCCGATCGAGCTCGAAAACTTGCGCCGTCTCTGGTCGGTCTTCAAAACCAACATTGAAGCCTACACTCAATACCAGCCTGCTCCCTACGCAGGTGACCTGCTGCTCTACCGTTCCAACGCGGCAGGCGATCCCGCCCATGGCTGGCAGGAACTGATCACAGGGGAGTTGCAAATCCAACATCTAGCGGCCGACCACTACGGTCTGCTGCAGCCGCCGCATGTGAAAACACTTGCGGACCAGCTTGCCAAGTAAAAGGAGACCCCCCGCATGGACAAAAGAGCCAGTCTCACCCCGGCACAACGCGCACTGTTAGAAAAACGCATCAAAGGCAAAGGCCCGCTCATGCCTGCTTCCGACCATAAGAAAACGGGTATTCCCCGCCGTCCGGCAGGGGAGTCACCTTTGTCCTATTCGCAAGAGCGGATCTGGTTCATGGAACAGCTGGAGCCGGATGCTGATGCTTATAACATCCCATACGTCGTGACGATCAGCGGTGTGCTCGACCATGAGCTTCTGTCGAAAAGCATCAACGAGGTAGTGCGCCGCCATGAAGCGCTGCGCACCACCTTCCAGGACACAGACGGCATGCCAACGCTGGTGATTCACAAGGAGCTCGACATCCCGATTCAAAAGTACGACTTCACCCATCTGCCGGAAGCGGAGCGAAATGACGCGGCCGAACGAACGGCGCGGGAAGATGCCAGTCGTCCTTTTGATCTGATCCAAGGCCCGCTGTTGCGCGTGACGACGATTCAAAAGGCCGCCGAGGAGCATCTGCTGCTGTTTACGCTGCATCACATCATCTCCGACGGATGGTCGATTGGCGTGCTGATCAACGAGTTTTCGCTCCTGTACGCCTCCTTTAAAAACGGGCTGCCCTCGCCGCTCCCGGAGCTGCCGATTCAATACAGCGATTTCGTGTATTGGCAGAAACTTCCCGAGCAGCAAGCCGCCCTGCAGCAGCACTTCGACTACTGGCAACAGCAGCTCGGCGGCGAACGGGAACCCTTGCAGTTGCCGACCGACCGTCCGCGTCCGGCCAGCCAGACCTACAACGGCGCGACGACCGTCTTTCAGTTGTCCAGACCGCTTTCCGATGCTCTGTACCAATTGAGCGTGGAGTCCGGCACGTCTCTGTTCATGACGCTGCTCGCCGCCTACCAGACGTTCCTCGCCCGCTACACGGGTCAAAGCGACATCCTCGTCGGTTCGCCGATCGCCAACCGCAATCGCCAGGAGCTCGAAGATCTGGTCGGCGTGTTCATCAACACGCTTGTTCATCGCAGCCGGATCGAAAGCGGCATGATGTTCCGCGAATTGCTGGATCACGTGCGCCGCACAACCCTCGACGCGTTTGCTCATCAGGACATGCCGTTCGAAAAACTGGTCGAAGCGCTGGAACATGACCGCAACAGGGCTTACTCGCCGCTGTTCCAGACCATGTTCATCCTGCAAAACAACGCCAAGCGCACGCTGTCCATGCCCGGCATGACGTTGCAGGCAGGGATGCTGGACACCAAAACGGCGTTGTTTGACATCACCTTGTCCTTCTACGAGACCGAGCAGGGTCTGGAAGGAACTTGGAAATACAATGCCGATCTGTTTGACCCGGAGACGGTGGACCGGATGATCCTCCATTTCCAAACGCTGCTCAGCGGCATCGTCGACAACCCGGATCAACTTTTGCACAACCTGCCGCTCCTGACGCATGACGAGCAGCAAAAGATGCTCTGTGCATGGAACGACACGGCCATTCCGTCCCGTGAAGCCTGCATCCATCAGCTGTTTGAAGAGCAGGTCGAACGCACTCCGGATGCGATTGCACTGGTGTTTGAAGATCAGCAGCTCACGTTTCGAGAGCTGAACAACCGCGCCAATCATGTTGCCCGGCTGCTGCAGGCATCCGGCGTAGGGCCGGATGATGTGGTCGGGATCTATCTGGAGCGTTCGCCCGATCTGCTCCCCGCCTTGCTAGGCACACATAAGGCGGGGGGAGGCTACCTGCCGCTCGACCCGAGCTACCCGCAGGAGCGACTATCCTTTATGATCGGGGACGCCAAGCCCAAAGCGATCCTGACCCAGCCGTCGCTCGCCGGACAACTGCCGTCGCGTGACGAGCAGGTGCTGGTGATGACCGGGGAAACGCAGTCCGGCTTCCTCCCGAATCCGGCCAGTCCGGTGCAGCCGGAGCATCTGGCCTACATCATTTACACATCCGGCTCCACCGGCCAGCCCAAAGGCGTCATGGTTGAACACCGCAATGCGGCACATTTTTTCACCGGAATGGATGAGGCGGTTGGATGCGGAGCGGAAGACGCGTTCCTCGGGCTGGCTTCGATCGGCTTTGACATCTCCGTGAATGAACTGTTATACACCTTGACGCGCGGGGCGAAAGTCATCCTGCTTTCGGAGGGGGAAGTCAGCGAAACGGGCCTGTCGGTCGGCGAATACTCCCTGCGCAATCAACTGCTCCGGCACAAGGTGACGATCTATCAAAGCACGCCTTCGATGTTGAGTTTGATCCTCGCCGCGTCAGGGGGGCCGGCTGCGCTCGCCCCTTTGCGCAACATTCTTCTGGGCGGCGAACCATTGCCCCAAGCGCTGGCACAGCAGTTGAAACAGCATACCAATGCTCGTCTCTTCAACATGTACGGACCGACAGAAACAACCGTCATTTCGGCTTATTACGAAGTGACCGACCCTGAGCTGAGTTCGTTTCCGATCGGACGACCTTTCGCAAACGAGACGCTCTACATCCTTGACGCACAGCTGCAGCCGGTGCCGGTCGGCGTTCCGGGCGAACTGCACATCGGCGGGGCCGGTGTGACGAGAGGATACCTCGGGCGGGAGGAATTGACCAGCGAGCGCTTCATTCAGAATCCGTTTGGCGAAGGCAGACTCTACAAGACGGGCGACCTTGCCAGCTATCTCCCGGACGGGAATGTCAAGTTCCTCGGCCGGCTTGACCATCAGGTGAAGGTGCGCGGGTACCGGGTGGAGCTTGGCGAGATCGAAGCACGTCTGGCCGAGCATGACGCGATCTGCGAAGGGGTGGTGATCGCCCGGAACAACACGCTGATCGCCTATGTGGTCACAGCCGGGGAGATTCCCGATGTGCTGGGCCTGCGCAGTTTCCTCAGCGCACGCCTGCCGGAGTTCATGGTGCCGACCCGCTTTGTGCGGCTCGATGCATTACCGCTCACTTCAAACGGCAAGATCGACCGCAACGCGTTGCCCGATCCGGAAGCGAACGCTGGTCTGACGCTTGAACAGACGTATGTCGAGCCGTCCACTCCACTTGAAACGGAGCTTTGCGCGATCTGGACAGATGTGCTGCGCGTGGAGCAAGTTGGCGCTCGGGACAACTTTTTCACCCTCGGGGGCCATTCTCTGCTGGCAACGCGCATGATCTCGCGCGTGAACAGCCGCTTTGGCACGCAGTTGCCGCTGCGCAGCCTGTTTGAAGCCCCGACGATCGCCGAATTGGCTTCTGTGATCGAACGGCAGGATCGAACTCATGCCGCAGCACCCATGTTGCCTGTATCGCGGGATGAGCATCTGCCGCTGTCCTTTGCCCAAGAGCGGTTGTGGTTCCTTGACCAGTTGCAGCCCAATACGGCAGCTTACAACATTTCAGCTTCGATTCGCATGCAAGGGAAACTGGACAGCGATGCGCTCGTGAATAGCTTTGCGGCGATGATCAGCCGCCACGAGTCCCTGCGCACGACCCTCCAGATCGTGGACGGGCAGGCAATTCAGGTTTTCACAGATCTTCAGGAGGCTGCAGTGCCTATGATCGATGTGAACAGTGAGGAAGCAGCCCGCGCTTTGGCGCTGGAGGAAGCGCAAACGCCGTTCGATCTCGCGAAAGGTCCGCTGGTGAGGGCCAAATTGCTGCGGGTAACACCGGAAGACCACTTGCTCCTGCTGACCATGCACCACATCATCACCGACGAGTGGTCAATGGGCATTTTTGTGGAAGAGATCGCGGCGCTGTACAGTGCGTTTACGGCTGGAAACATGCCGCTGATGCAGCCTCTGCCGATCCAATATGCGGATTATGCCGCCTGGCAGCGCGAGTGGCTGCAAGGCGACGTGCTGGACGAACAGCTGGGCTATTGGAAAGAGCAGCTCGGCGGTGAACTGCCGATTTTGCAGCTGCCGACCGACTTCCCGCGACCGGCGGTGCTGACCGGGCGGGGAGCGAGCCACTCCTTCCACGTGGATGCAGTATTGGCAGAGAAATTAAACCGCCTGAGCCATCAGGAAGGCGCAACGCTGTATATGACCTTGTTCACCGCCTTTAACACCTTGCTGTACCGCTACACCGGCCAGGAGGACATCCTGATCGGTTCGCCAATCGCCGGCCGGGGCCGCGAGGAGATCGAAAAGCTGATCGGCTTTTTTGTCAACACGCTCGTCCTGCGCACCGATCTGTCGGGCGTGGGGAGCTTCCGCGACCTGCTCGCCCGCGTCCGCCGAATGGCACTTGATGCATACGCGCATCAGGACCTGCCGTTTGAACGGCTGGTCGAAGAGCTGCAGCCCAAACGCAACATGAGCTACTCGCCGCTGTTCCAAGCGATGTTTCTCCTGCAGAATCAGCCGCAAACCGCTTTGGAGGTCGAAGGTCTCACTCTGACCACTCAACCGGTCACCAGCGGCACGGCAAAATTTGACCTGTCCCTGACCATGGCGGAGACAGGGGGGGAACTGACGGCGAAGTTTGAGTACAACATCGATCTTTTTGCTCCTGAGACGATTGCACGCATGGCAAAGCATTTGACCGTGCTGTTGGAAAGCATCGTCGAGTGCCCGGATGCGGCGCTTTCCGAGCTGCGCCTGCTCACGGCAGACGAGGAACAGCTGCTGCTGACCGAATGGGCTGTTGGCGATGTACAGTCTGTCGAAACGAAGTACTTGTACCAGCGCTTTGAAGAGCAAGCGTCCCGCACGCCGAACGCAGAAGCGGTCATCAGCGGAGACGTGCGCCTGACCTATCAGGAACTCAATGAGCGGGCCAATCGGCTGGCGCACTATCTGCAAGCGCAAGGCGTCACGGCAGACACGCTTGTCGCCGTCTGTATCGACCGCACCGAACAGATGGTCATCGCCTCCTTGGCCGTCTTAAAAGCTGGCGGTGCCTATGTGCCGATCGACCCGGCCAATCCGCAAGACCGCATCGCGGCCATGATCGGGATTGCCAATCCCTTGCTGGTCTTGACCGATGAAAAATTGTCCGGGCTGCAGAGCGAATTGGATGTGCTGCCCACAACTAATCCAACCTGCCAGGCAGGGCCAAACCACCTTGCCTACATGATCTTTACCTCCGGGTCGACGGGTGTGCCTAAAGGAGTCATGGTCGAGCACAAGAGCATTTGCAATTACATCGAATGGATGCTCGATTTTTATCAGATGAGCGCGGCGGATCACGTCTTGCAGAAGGCTAACTTTGCTTTCGACGTGTCGGTGTGGGAACTGTTCCTGCCGCTGTCCTGCGGTGCCAAAACGGTGCTGGCCCGTTCGGGCGGACAGGCGGACATCCCTTATCTGATCGAACAAATCAACAAAGAGCAAGTCACGACGGTGCATTTCATCCCGCCTATCCTCCAACTGTTTGTAACAGAACCGGGTGTGTTGACTTGCACGAGCCTGCGCCGTTTGATGAGCGGCGGCGAACCATTGCCGTATGAACTGCAGGAGCGGGTGCTCAATCTGCTGCCGAACGTTCAGCTCCACAACCGCTACGGGCCGACCGAAGTCACGATCAATGCCACCTGGTGGGAGTGCCGCCATGACCCTGAACGCAAGATCGTGCCGATCGGCCGTCCTTTGCCAAATGTCGAGGTCTATGTGTTGGACGTTCAGTTGCAGCCGGTGCCGGCTGGTGTGCCTGGCGAGCTCTATGTCGGCGGCGACTGCTTGGCACGGGGCTACTGCGGCCGCCCGGATCTGACGGCGGAACGCTTTTTGCCCAGTCCCTTCCAACGGGGCGGGCGCATCTACAAGACGGGCGACCGAGTGCGCTGGCTGGCAGACGGCACGCTCCAATTTCTGGCCCGACTCGACGACCAGACGAAGCTGCGCGGCTTTCGGATCGAACTTGGCGAGATCGAAGCGGTGCTGGATGAGCACGCCTCGATCGCTCAATCGGTGGCAGCCGTTCACGATGGCGAGCTGCTTGCTGTCTATTACGTGGGAGACCGCGTCCCTGCGGCAGAACTGCGGGACTACCTGAAAGAGCGCCTGCCTGCCTTTATGGTTCCGTCCGCTTACCTGCAACTTGAAAAGTTTCCGCTCACGCCAAACAGCAAGATCGATCGCCGACTGCTGCCGATTCCGGATCGGGGAGAGCGCATCACCGAATACGTCGCCCCGCGCAATGAGACAGAAGAGCGCCTCGCCGCGCTCTGGTCGGAACTGTTGCGGGTGAAGGAGATCTCCGTCTATGACAACTTTTTCGATCTCGGCGGACATTCGCTGATGGCGGCGCGTCTCGTTGCCATGGTGCGACAGGAATTTGCTGTCTCGATCAGTCTCCGTGACTTCTTTAACAAAAACACCATCGCGGAACTGGCAGAGGTGGTAAAAGCGGTTGAAACGGTGCAAGTTCCGATCATCAAACCGATGAACCGCGACGCTTTCCGGAATAAACGATAAAAGGAGATCTCGCCCGCATGGACAAAAGAGCCAATCTAACCCCGGCGCAGCGCGCGCTGTTAGAGAAACGAATCAAAGGCAAAGGCCCCGTCATGCCCGCTTCCACCCTTCAGAAAAAAACGGGCATCCCCCGCCGTCCGGAAGGGGAATCGCCGCTGTCCTACTCGCAGGAACGGATCTGGATCATGGAACTGCTGGAACCGGAGGCTGCCGCTTACAACGTCCCGTTTGTCGTCTCGATCACCGGCAAGCTTGATTACAGCCTCCTTTCGACCTCCATCAACGAAGTCGTCCGCCGCCACGAAGCGCTGCGCACATCCTTTCAGGTCACAGATGGCACGCCAACGCTTTTGATCCACGACCAGCTCACCGTTTCGATCCAAACGCTGGATATCCGCCATCTGCCGCTCGCCGAGCGTGACGAGGCAGCCGAACGCCTCTCCCGGGAAGATGCCAGACGCCCGTTTGACCTGACCCAGGGTCCGCTGGTGCGCGTGACGACCATCCAAAAAGCGGATGAAGAGCATCTCCTGCTGATCACGATGCATCACATCATCTCCGACGGTTGGTCACTTGGCGTGTTGATCAACGAGTTTTCGATCTTGTACGCCTCCTACAAAAACGGGCTGCCGTCACCGCTGCCTGAGCTGCAGGTCCAATACAGTGATTTTGCTTATTGGCAAAAGCTGCCCGAGCAGCAGGCCGCCCTGCAGCAGCATCTCGACTACTGGACCGAACAGCTCGGCGGCGAACTCGAACCGCTGCACCTGCCGACCGACCGTCCGCGCCCGATCTCCCAGACGTTTAACGGCGCGACGACCCGGTTCATGCTGTCCCGATCACTTTCCGACGCCTTGCAAACACTGAGCATGGAGACAGGCACGACCCTGTTCATGACCTTGCTCTCCGCCTACCAGACGTTCCTTGCCCGCTACACCGGGCAAACCGATATCCTGGTTGGTTCGCCGATCGCCAACCGCAACCGTCATGAGATCGAAGACTTGGTCGGCGTGTTTATCAACACCCTCGTCCTGCGCAGCCGGGTCGAGAGCGGAATGACGTTCCGCGGCTTGCTGGAAAACGTCCGCCGCACAACGCTCGACGCGTTTGCCCATCAGGACCTGCCGTTTGAAAAGCTGGTCGAGGTGCTGCAATCGGATCGCAACATGGCCTACTCGCCGCTGTTTCAGGCGATGTTCATCCTGCAAAACAATACGCAGCGCACGCTGTCCATGCCGGGCCTGACGTTGCAGATCGAGACGATGGACACGAAGACAGCATTATTTGACATCACCTTGTCCTTCTTCGAGACGGAGCAGGGGCTGGAAGGGCATTGGGAATACAACACCGACCTGTTTGACCAAGAGACGGTGGAGCGGATGATCCTCCACTTCCAAACACTGCTCAGCGGCATCGTCGACAACCCGGATCAATTTTTGCATCAGCTGCCGATCCTGCCGCATGACGAGCAGATCAAGATGCTCCGCGATTGGAACGAAACGGCAGTGCCGTCCCGTGAAGCCTGCATCCATCACTTCTTCGAAGAGCAGGTGGAGCGCACTCCGGACGCCATCGCACTTGTGTTTGAAAACCAGGCGCTTACCTATCGCGAGCTGAACAACCGCGCCAACCGGATCGCCGGGCTCTTGCAGGCGCAGGGCGTCGGGCCGGATGATGTCATCGGGATTTTCATGGAGCGTTCTCCGGAAATGCTCATCGCGCTGCTGGCCACGCACAAAGCAGGCGGAGGCTATCTGCCGCTCGATCCGAGCTACCCGCAGGAGCGACTATCCTTTATGATCGGCGACGCCAAGCCGAAAGTGGTCGTGACCCAGCCGTCCTTGGCGGGGCAACTGCCGCCGCATGACGCACACGTGCTGACCGTGACCGGGGAAGAGCCATCCGGCTTCCTGCCCAATCCGGAAAGCCCCGTGCAGCCGGAACATCTGGCGTACATCATCTACACGTCCGGCTCCACCGGCCTGCCCAAAGGCGTCATGGTCGAACACCGCAACGCCGCTCATCTCTTCACCGGGATGGATGAAGCGATCGGCTGCGGAGAGCAAGACGCGATTCTCGGGCTGACCTCGATCGGATTTGACATCTCCGTCATCGAACTGTTCTGGAGTTTGACGCGCGGAGCCAAGATCATCCTGCTCTCCGAACATGAAATCAGCGAAGCGGCTCTTTCGGTCAGCGAATACTCCCTGCGTCAACAACTGCAGCGGCACAACGCGACGTTCTTGCAGTGTACGCCTTCCCTGATGGGCATGATTGTCGCGGCACCGGGAGGACTGGCCGCACTTGCTCCTTTGAAAAAAATTCTCCTGGGCGGTGAAGCGCTGCCTCCCGCGCTGGCCAAGCAACTGAAACAGCATAGCGGAGTCAGGCTGTTCAACGGGTACGGCCCGACGGAAACGACCGTCTACGCGGCTCATTATGAAGTGACAGACACCGACATGACCTCGATTCCGCTCGGCCGTCCCATCGCGAACTACGCCCACTATATCCTCGACGCGCATCTGCAGCCCGTGCCGATCGGCGTGCCGGGCGAGCTGCACATCGGCGGGCCCGGTGTGACGAGGGGGTACCTCGGGCGGGAGGAGTTGACCGCCGAGCGGTTTATTCCGAATCCTTATGGCGAGGGCAGGCTGTACAAGACGGGCGACCTCACCTGTTATTTGCCGGACGGGACGGTCAAGTTCCTGGGCCGCATCGACCATCAGGTAAAAGTGCGCGGCTACCGCGTCGAGCTTGGCGAGATCGAAGCCCGACTGGCCGAACATGATGCCATCCGCGAAGGGGTGGTCATCGCCCGTGATAACACGCTGATCGCCTATCTGGTCGCAGAAGGGGAGCATCTGCCCGACCCGCTCCAACTGCGCGGTTTTCTGAGCGCGCGGCTGCCGGAGTTTATGGTGCCGACCGTTTATCTCCAGCTCGATGTCATGCCGCTTACCCCAAGCGGAAAGATCGACCGCAAAGCTTTGCCTGCCCCGGAAGTCGAGAGCAGCCTGACGGTGAAGGCGGAATACGTGGCACCGTCGACGCCGCTGGAAATTGAGGTCTGCGCGATTTGGACCGAAGTGCTGCAAGTCGAGCAAGTCGGCGTCCAAGATAACTTTTTCACCCTTGGCGGCCATTCGCTGCTGGCGACGCGCCTGATTTCACGGGTGAACTCCCGGTTCGGGACACAATTGCCGCTGCGCTGCCTGTTTGAAGCTCCGACGATTCTCCAGCTGGCTGCCCTGATCGAAGGGCAGGAGCGCACCGTGACAGCGCCGCCGATTTTGCCGGCCTCGCGTGACGAGCATCTGCCGTTGTCTTTCGCGCAAGAGCGTCTCTGGTTCCTCGACCAGTTGCTGGCGGACACGGCGACCTATAACATCCCGATTGCGGTGCGGATGCAAGGGACACTGAACGGTGATGCGTTGTTAACCAGCATCCAATCGATGGTGCAACGACATGAGTCGCTTCGCACGACGTTCCGCATTGTCGACGGGCAGCCCAGACAAATTTTCACAGACGATGTGCAAGTTTCCCTTCCGGTGGCCGATGTGCGAGACGACAACGAGGCACGTCAACTGGCATTGGAAGAAGCCAGACAGCCGTTTGATCTCGCGCAAGGACCGCTGCTGCGTGCGAAACTGCTGCGGTTGGGAGAACACGACCATGTGCTGCTGCTCACCCTGCACCACATCATCGCCGATGAGTGGTCGATGGGGCTGATTGTCCAAGAAATTTCCGAGACGTACGGCGCATTGGCAGCGGGGCAAACACCGCTCTTGCAGGCACTGCCGATTCAGTACGCCGACTACGCGGCCTGGCAGCGCGAGTGGCTGCAAGGGGAAGTGCTGCAAAAACAGCTCGACTATTGGAAAAATCAGCTCGGCGGCGAACTGCCCGTGCTGAACATGCCGACCGATCACCCTCGTCCGGCAGTACAAACGGAGCATGGTGCAAGCCAGACGTTCTTGATGGATGCCGAGCTGACAGCCAAGCTGCATCGCCTGAGCCAGCAAAAAGGCGGGACGCTGTTCATGACCTTGCTCGCAGCGTTCAACACCTTGCTGTACCGCTATACCGGCCAAGACGATATCGTGATTGGCTCCCCGATCGCAGGTCGGGGGCGTGAGGAGATCGAAGGACTGATCGGTTTCTTTGTCAATACGCTCGTCCTGCGCACCGACCTGTCCGGCCAACCGACGTTTGCCGAGCTGGTCGAACGCGTTAAAGAGACCGCGTTGCAGGCTTATGAGCATCAGGACGTGCCGTTTGAAAAATTGGTCGAAGTGCTGCAGCCGGAGCGAGACATGAGCCGCTCGCCGCTGTTCCAGGCGATGTTTGTGCTGCAAAATGCGGTGCACACGCATGTTGAACTCCCCGGCGTCACGCTGAGCGGCTTTGAAGTCGACAGCCAGACGGCCAAGTTCGACCTCAATCTGTTCCTGCAAGAGAATCCGAACGGAGAACTGTCCGGCAGGCTCGAATACAGCACCGACCTGTTCGAGGGCACGACGATCACCCGCCTGATCGAGCATTTTGTCACCTTGCTCGAAGCGGCTGCCGAACAGCCGGAGCAGCGCATCGCCGACCTGCCGTGGCTGGGCGCGGAAGAGCGTCAACAGCTGCTCATCGACTGGAACAACACGCAGGAAGACCTGCCGCTGGCCCGCATCGACGAACTGGTCACCATGCAAGCGGAACGCACGCCAGACGCAGCAGCAGTAACGTTTAACGGACAGCTCCTGACCTACCGCGAGCTGAACCTGCGCGCCAACCAAGTCGCGCACCGCCTGCAAAAGCTCGGAGCGGGGCCGGATGTGCCGGTTGGGCTGTCGATGGAGCGCTCGCTCGAAATGATCATCGGATTGCTTGGGATCATCAAATCCGGCAGCGCTTATGTGCCGCTCGATCCGGCCTATCCGAAAGACCGTCTCGGTTTCATTTTGGAAGAAACGCGTATCCCGATCCTGCTGACCCAGCAGGGTGTGATGGCGGCCGAAGTGCAGGACAGCGTGCAAGTGATCGAGCTGGACACCGACCGTTCCTTGCTCGAAGAAAGCGGGGAGAACCCGGTCAGCCAAGCCAGGCTCGACGATCTGGTCTACATCTTGTACACCTCTGGCTCGACAGGCCGCCCGAAAGGCGTGGCGATGCCGCACCGCCCGGTGGCGAACCTGCTGGCCTGGCAGAAGGGCGAATCCCGCAAAGCGGATGCCCGCACCTTGCAGTTCACGTCGCTGAACTTCGACGTGTCGTTCCAAGAGATCTTCGCGACGCTGTCTGCAGGCGGGACGCTGGTGCTGATCGAAGAAGCCCTGCGCCACAACCTGCTGGAACTGCCGCACGTGCTGATCGCGGAAAAAGTGGAGCGGCTCTTCCTGCCGTTTATCGCCCTGCAGCAACTGGCGGAGATCTGCGCCGAGCTCAAACTGTATCCGCGCGATCTGCAAGAAGTGATTACGGCAGGGGAGCAGCTTCAGATCACGAAAGCGATCCGCAGCCTCTTCGCGGAGCTGCCAGACTGCACGCTAAGCAACCAATACGGCCCGACCGAAAGCCACGTGGTCACGGCGCACACGTTGCAGAACGGGGAGGCCGAATCCTGGCCGCTGCTGCCGTCGATCGGTCGTCCGATCGCCAATGCCAAGATCTATGTGCTGGATGCGGCGATACAGCCGGTTCCGGTCGGCGTGCAAGGCGAACTGTACCTCGGCGGACCGGTGCTGGCGCGAGGATATCTCGGCCGGGATGACCTGACCGCAGAGCGCTTCCTGCCCAATCCGTTTGCTGTCGGTGAACCTCTGTACAAAACGGGTGACGGTGTGCGCTGGCTGGCGGATGGCACGATCCAATACCTCGGCCGTCTCGACAACCAGGTCAAGATCCGCGGCTTCCGCATTGAGCTGGGCGAGATCGAAGCGGTGCTGACTCAGCACCCGGAGATCCAAGAGTGCGTAGTCGTCGCCCGCGAAGACGTGCCGGGCGACAAACGCCTGGTGGCGTATCTGGTCGCGGGACGTGACCAGACGCCGGACCTCGGCGAGGTGCGCGCTTATCTGAAAGCACACCTGCCCGCCTACATGGTGCCGGCGTTCTGCATGCAGCTCGACCAGATCCCGCTCTCGCCAAACGGCAAGGTCGACCGCCGTCAGCTGCCTGCGCCGGAAGCGGGGGAACGCCTCACCGAGTACGTCGCCCCGCGCACCCCGACCGAAGAACGTCTCGTCGCGATCTGGTCAGATCTGCTGCGCGTCAAGGAGATCTCCGTCCATGACAACTTCTTCGACATCGGCGGCCACTCACTGCTGGCGACACAGCTGGTCACGAGAATACAAAGCGAGTTCAAAGTCGCCCTGCACCTCCGCGACCTTTTCGAAAAAACCACCATCGCCGAACTGGCGCAGGAGATCGAAGCGGCCGAAACCGTTCAGGCTCCGGTTTACAAACGCCTGGAACGCGTCGGCACCAAGAAAAAACGGTAAGTCAAAAAGAGTCCGGGCTGTAAATGCTCAGACTCTTTTTTTCATCCACAAACACAGAAAATCGTGATAAAATAAAAGTTAATATATATTAAGAAAATGGAGCGTTCACACATATGACCCTGACCACGATCCAACTCTTCGCCGTTCACCGCGGCGCACAACTGACAGATGCACAACTGCAGCAGTCCCTGCAGACCCTGCCGCTGGAAGACCAGCAGCGCATTCTCCGCTACCGCCGCTGGGAAGACCGCCAAAGCGGCCTGCTCGCCGCCAAACTGGCGCGGAAGATGCTCTCCGAAGAGCTGAGCGTCCCGGCGAGTGACCTGCAGATCCGCCGCACCGAGCTCGGCCGTCCGTACCTGCACGGATTTGCAGACTGGCAAGGCGACTTTAACGTCTCCCACTCCGGCGACTGGGTGTTTGGCGGCATCACCACGCAGGGCGTGCTAGGCGTCGACGTCGAAGGCCTGCGCGAGATCGAGATGGAAGTCTCCAAACACTGCTACTGCCCGGAAGAGCGCGACGAACTGTACAGCCTCGGCGGGGCGGAGCAGAATGCGTTTTTCTACGTGCTCTGGACGATGAAAGAAGCGTATATCAAGGCGATCGGCACGGGGCTGTCCACGCCGCTGACCTCGTTTGGTTTTGACATCCCGAGCTTGAAAGAAGGAAAGATCCTGCTGAAAGATGATCAAGGCGTCCCGCAGCCGCAATGGCATTTCCAGCGTTACGACGTGGACGATGCCTACCGTTTTGCGATCTGCTCCGACCAGGAGAATCTGCCGGGCAGCATTACCCTGCTGACCCGCGACGAAGTGCTCAACTAGACCCTACATCCAAGGAGGAACACCACCACCATGACCCAGACCACCCAAGCGTCCAAATGGTTCCAATGCGCCGATCCGAAACCGCAGGCCACTTCGCGCCTCTTCTGCTTCCACTTCGCCGGAGGAGGAGCGTCCGCCTATAACCAATGGGGGAAAGACCTCCCCGACAACATTGAAGTCGTAGCGATCCAGCTCCCAGGCAGAGAATCCCGCCTCTTCGAGCCGGTGTTTACTTCGCTCCAACCGCTGTTGGAGACGCTGGCAGCTGAGCTTCTCCCGCATCTCAAGGATAAGCCGTTCGCCTTCTTCGGCCACAGCATGGGTGCGATCGTGAGCTTCGAGATGTCCCGTTATCTCAAAAAGCACCAAGGTATTCAGCCGACCCATCTTTTCGTCTCCGGCTATCCGGGGCCGCATACGTACAAGAATGAAGACCCGTATTACGTTAAATCGGATGCCGACCTCATCCAAGACCTCGTCGAGCTCGGAGGGACTCCGCAGGAGCTGCTCGATAATGAAGAGCTGATGAAGCTGGTGCTCCCGACGATTCGGGCTGACTTCCAAGTCTGTGATACGTATGAGTTTGCGGAAGGCGTGCTCCTCGACTGCCCAATCACCGCTTTCGGCGGCTGGGCGGATGAGATGCTGACGGAAGAGGGCATGCAGGCGTGGGGCGAGTTGACTGGTGGCGAGTTTGAGATGGAGATGTTTGAGGGGGATCATTTTTATTTGCTTGAGACAGGAAAAAGAAATGCAATTTTTTCACATATAATCAACTATCGAAAATAGTTTGGGGGAAAAGAAATGAGATTCAAATTCCATCTTTTGTCTGGACATACCGTGAGATTTCCCAAAAAAGAGTTTTATCTTGAAGCAGAAAGCCTTGAAGATGCAGCTAAAAAACTTGCACATGTGAACGGGGAGAAATTCCTTGGAAGCGGATGGGTGAACAAAGGATATATCGCTTCATATGTGTTCAAAGATATTGTCGAACCAGTTGATTATCAGATTCTTGAAGTACGCGAATAAATACTGTTGTCATATTAGATTGCCCATTTAGTGCGGGGCAATCTTTTTTACGGTGATATATAGCTAGAGGATGATTATAGATTATCTAGAAAAATTGGAAATATGAGGTGTAATTATGGAGTACGAAAAAGGTTATATTGGTGTAACATCTTGGGAATGGTTTGAATTTCTGAGGGATAGTAAGATTACGAATAATGTTTGCTTTTGGAGAAAAGAAGAATCGCCATCAAATTCGCTTAGGCCGGGTGACCTTTTCTTTTTCCTTGTGAAAAATAAGAAACAAAAGAAAGGAGAAAGGGCCATTCTTGGCTATGGTGTATTCCAAAGGTACGAAGTACTGGATGTAGAAGAGGCTTGGAAGAAATATACGTTAGGTAATGGATCAACCGACAAGAGTACATTCATTAGTAGAGCTAAATCTTTGAGTGGAAATAAATCAGAAAGTTTTGAGCTCAGCTGTATTATTCTTTCGGTGTTACAGCCAATGCCAATTGACCAAAAGCTGACGCTATTGCCTGTCCAAAAATTGACGGATATAATGACCACGTACAAATTAAAAAAAGGAAAAAGACGACTCTGTATGATGTGCCGCTGCGCTAACAGTTGCACCAGAGTCGTCCCAAAAAATCGCATGATCATTTTATCAAATTATGGGCTCGAAGAAAATAGAAAACGTGGTGTTTTTCGTTAGGAGTGCAGAGCAGCATATCTGCCCTGTCTGTGAGCATGAACTGTTCGTGATCGGTAGCAGGAGTCGCATTGGGCGTAAGCCAACCAGTGAACGGGTCACCTATATCATTCGTCGTTTGCGTTGCAAGGGGTGCGGGAAGATCCATCATGAGTTGCCGGACCTGCTCGTTCCTTATAAACGTTATGAAGCCGAATGCCTTGAAGCAGTCTTGTCTCAGGCGCAGACCTCAGACGTAGCCGCTGATGAATCAACCCTGTATCGCTGGCACATTTGGTTCAAGGTGTGCTGGCAATACTGGGTTAATTGTTTATCAACGGTTGCAGCGCGTCAAGAAAATCCGGTGGAGCCATTGTCCGTACCTTCACCGTCTGCACTCCAAAGGATCGGACATTACGTTGGACAAGAGGCAGGTTGGCTGGCGAGAGTTGTCCGACCCATCGTTCATTCTCAATTATGGGTACATACCCGTTTCGCCTTCTTGTCCGCGATTCCCTAAGGTATCGTGAATCTACATCCTATTGGAAAGGACTGTAGATTCCTATGAAAAACGACAAAAAGGCAGAAGAGATCGCCGTCGAACGGATGCAGTTGATCTCTCCTCTGTTGGCCGATGGTATTGACCCTGGAAAAGCCAAAGAGCTGAAGAAAGCCATTTGTGAACAAACCGGCTTATCCGAAAGAACTCTCCGTCGTTATCTATCTGCCTACCGGGCCGAAGGTTTCGCCGGACTTCGACCTCAAGGGAAGGGTCAAAGGCAAACAGCCGAAGCAATTACTCCCTATCTCCTTGAGCAAGCCATCCTGCTTCGCCGAGAAGTACCCAGCCGCAGTGTTGCACAAATCATTCAGATCTTGGAGTGGGAAGGTTTAGCGAAGCCCGGTGAGATCAAGCGCAGCACCTTGCAGGAAAAATTGATGGAGAACGGCTACAGCACTCGCCACATGCGACTATACTCAACCTCTGGCCTTGCGGCCAGACGCTTTCAACACAAACAGCGTAACCAACTGTGGCAAGCTGACATAAAATTCGGGCCGTATCTACCGATTGGTGAAGGCGGAGCCAACAAGCAAGTCTATCTCGTTGCGTTCATCGACGATGCGACTCGTTATGTGTTGCATGCGGCTTTCTATCCAACACTCGACCAAACGATCGTAGAAGACTGCTTCCGTTTCGCAATACAAACAAATGGCGTACCTGATTCTGTCTACTTTGATAACGGCAAGCAATTTCGAACCAAAAGTATGACTCGTACATGTGCAAAACTTGGCATACGTCTTCGCTTTACTAGGCCATATGCAGCCGAATCCAAAGGGAAAATCGAGCGCTTCAACCGGGTCATAGACAGTTTCCTAACGGAAGCTGCGCTTGAAAAGCCCCAGACACTCGACCAGCTCAATCTGTTGTTCCAAGTTTGGCTCACCGAATGTTACCAGACCAAACCCCATTCCGCACTCGATGACAATTCTAGCCCGCAGGTGGCATTTCGAAGCGGCTCGACGCCGCTCCGGCTCGCCGAGGAATCTCTCATTGCGGATGCGTTTTTACACAGCGAAACGAGAAAAGTGGACAAGGCTGGCTGTATTAGTTTTATGGGGAAGAAATACGAGGTCGGGCTTTCTTTCATTGGACAAAAGGTTGAAGTCGTCTACGACCCGCGTGACATCTCGACGATTACAATTGAGTATGGCAGCCATACACCGTGGCAGGCGAAAGAACTGATCATAGGTGAATGGGCAGGAAGACGCCCCTCTATCCCGTCGACAATTGAACCGCTTATAGTCGAAGGTTCACGGTTACTGGACGCTGCGGAGAAGAAGAATCAAGTCAGGAAAGAACGTCAAACACGCGCCGTCTCATTCCGCAAAATTCGGGAGGAGGCGAAGCGAGATGTTTGAGGCGTTTTATGAAATGGCGAGAACCCCTTTTTCTCGTGATATGCCTACCCATGAGCTGTATGCGTCGGATGTTTTGGAAGAAACGCTTGAGAGATTGGAATATACGGCCGAAAGGCAATGGTTCTCCGTTGTGACCGGCGATTGCGGAACTGGTAAAACAACGACCATCCGCCGATTCGCGGATGTGCTCGACACATCGAGATTTAAACTGTTGTACCTATCCGATTCAAAGCTAACGCCTCGCCATTTTTACAAGGGATTGCTTGAACAGTTGGGGTGTGAAGCGAAGTTTTATCGAGGGGACAGCAAGAGACAACTGCATCGGGAAATTGAGCTGATGCGGGGGATTCATCGCCTGCAACCAGTCGTGGTGGTCGATGAAGCGCATCTGCTAGACAAAGAAATGTTTGAAGAAGTACGGTTTCTGCTGAACTTCAAAATGGATGCCCAGAGTCCAATGGCTCTGATCCTGGTCGGACAAAATGAACTGTGGGATCGCCTTCAACTCCAGATGTTTACGGCCATTCGGCAAAGGATTGATCTACAGTGCAAACTGGTTCACTACGACCGCGCACAGGTTGGGGCGTACATAGCTCGTCATCTGGAATATGCGGGCGTTAGCCGTGACATTTTCACGGATGGTGCGGTCGATGAGATCTATCGTTATTCAAGTGGTACGATTCGCTTGGTTAATAAGGCTGCCACACATAGTCTGATCTATGGAGCAGCAAATAAGCATCGAATCATTGACGACCACATGGTGAAACGGGTAATCGCGGGAGAATTGACTTGATTCTCCCGTTTTTTCTTTCAGGTTTAACATCGCTCACGCGGTCATCTTTTTCGTCAATTCTTGGACAGCAGAGCCTGTCAATTTACGGACATTATAGGGCAGTAGTAACATTTCGGATCTTAATTTCTTTGAAGAGCCTATATATTCAAAAATGAAAGGCGTCTACTTTAAGGAGAGAACCGTCTCTGGTCGTTATATTCATGTTGGCGAAATCGAAGCTCTTCTCGATCACTTCCCGCCAAACTATGATAGCGAAGTTGGTTTTAGTGAGGATGATAATAGTTTTACAGAAGGCCGGAAAATGATGCGATTACACCTTGTTCGAGAGCGAAATCATAAGCTAATAGCACTTGCTAAGGAGAATTATAAACGTATACATGGTAAACTGATATGTGAAATATGCAGGTTTGACTTTGAAGAAAATTATGGGATCGTGGGCAGAGATTATATTGAAGGACATCATATCGTGCCGATGTCGGAACTAAGTGAGGATCATCAAACAAAAGTAGAGGATATCGCACTTGTCTGCGCAAACTGCCATAGGATGTTACATCGTAAACGGCCATGGTTAACGATGTCACAATTGAAGAGACTTCTCAAAAAGCCAAATATTGAGTTGCAATAAGTCGAAGCCTTTGGATATAGCTGCATAGTTCCTGGTTAATTTCTGATTCTGCTAAAGTATAGGAATTTGTAAGCATTTGTTATGTCCAAAAAGGTATAAAAAATATATAATGCAACACAGAGCCATAAATTAGGGAGCGTAGATGATGTACGATAAAAGAAGGTTATCACCTCTAAGATATCCTGGGGCTAAGGGGAGAGTCTTAGATAAGATATCGAAATACATGTCTGTTGAGCATGTAGAATATAGGGAACCATTTGTTGGTGGCGGGTCAGTTTTTCTTTCAAAAATGAAGGTAGAAAGGAATTGGATTAATGATCGAGATGAGTTAGTTGCTGCTCTTTGGCAAGTTATTAGGGATACACCTGAATCTTTGTGTGAGTATGTTGAGTTAACCCTCCCAACAGTTGACTATTGGAGAGAAGTTAAGCGGCTACCTGAAGTAAATCTTCTTGAAAAAGCATACAAATGTCTCTTTCTAAACCGTACAAATTACTCCGGTATATTAAAAGCCAATCCAATCGGTGGAATTGAACAAAAATCTAAGTACCCGATAGATTGTAGATGGAATCCAAACAATCTGATTAAGAGAATTATGCTTTGCAGCGAAAAGTTACAAGGCACAAATATTACAAGTCTGGATTTTAGAGATGTTATTGAAGCAGCGGGTGATGAGGTGTTGATGTTCGTAGACCCTCCATACTATAAAAAAGGGCATAGATTATACCCGACCTATATGAGTAACGAGGAACACCACGTTTTAGCTCAACTACTGCAAAACACTAATCATAGATTCTTACTTACTATTGATAATTGCGAGGAAGTGCAAGAACTTTATCGATGGGCAAATATGTATATTGCACATGAAAGTTGGTTTTATACAATAAAGCCTCAAAATGGAAATTATTTAAAGGGAAACGAATTGTTTATTAGTAATTTTGATATCGAAGAGGTATAGAGATTTAACTTCTCGACACCTAACGGCCCCCAAAAGGGGGCTTTTTTTTTTCTTATGTTGAGAAAGTTTACTTCATCGGATAGAATTACAGGTATAAAAAATAATTTTGGAGGAATTAGCATGGATATATACATTCGACGAATCGCTGATGGATTAATCAAAAAGAAAAACAAATCGGAAGCGGGCGTTGTGTTTTTTTTAGGAGCTGGTTTTTCAATGAGAAAGGCTGATGAAGTAGACGGACTCGGAAGTGGAAACGAACTTGCTTCAAAGTTATGCTTGCAGCTAGATCGACCTAATACCTTATCGCTTGAAAGAGCATCCGAGTATTTTGAGGCGGTATTTGATAGAACCGATTTGATAAGCGAGGTTAAAAGTTATATCAAAGAAAACCAAACCCAGAAAAAAAGCCATATGTTGCTTAGTGAAATAATAAATTTATTAGATGAACCAAACGAAATTGTGTTCACTACCAATTATGATACTTTACTTGAAACCGCGTACAAGGAAAAATATAGAAAGGATTTAGAAGTGTGGAAGCTGGGGAGTCTTATAGCAAGTATCGGCATATCTATAAGATTCATGGATGCATTTCGTTGGAATCAGAGATGGTACTTACTTCAGAGGATTTTTATAATGTTACTACAGAAGAAAACCTTATGAAAGATCTTTATTCCGTGCTGCGGAATAACACATGTGTTTTTATAGGGTTTGGGATGGAAGATCGAGATCTTTTAGATCTATTATTTAACATTCGAGCAAAGAACCAAAACTTTGGTGCAATGAAACATTATTTGGTTATTCCAGAAGGAAGGATTGATAAGGAAAGAGTAAAGTATTTAAACAAAAAATTCGGTATTGAACAAATTGCGTTGGATCGAGATGATTTTCTTGAGCGATTGATCGAAGAGTTTAAAAAAAAAGTAGCAATGATAGATTAAACAACTTTTTAGAAACTTCGATAACAGAATTTGAAGAGCGATCAAATTGGCCATATGAGAACATTGTCGATGATCTACTGATTAACGCTGATTTATTTAAATCTAAAATCGAATATCTTCCGTATTTGATATTGTTTGGACAACATTATGATAGAGACACTGCTATTGAATCTATCCTACAGTCATTAAGTCCGCAACAACTAATGCCTTTGTATAGAAAGCACTATGATCTACTTGACCAGAATGGGCTGATAGGGAATCGGAAAACATTACTAATTGAAATTGCAAACATAATTGCTAATAAAAAAATTTTGGTTGAAAAGTCTGTTGTTAAAGATTTTGTCAAAGCCTTGTTGGAGGAGACAAGGCATGGCCAAATAGGGTCAGTAAATATTTCGATTTTGTACCAATTATTTGATACGGAAGATAAATGCAAAGTTCTACCTCTTTTTTCTACACAAATATTTGACGATATTAAGGATATGGAATTCGAGCTTAATTCACTTAAAGGAGAATTGGGCTTAGAAACTGCGCTTACACTATTTGCTCAGGTAGTAGTAAAGTCTACTAATGTCGATGTAATTAATACGATAGTAAGAGTGGCGGAAGATTCACTTGTGGGGAAAATCTCCAAACTCAGAATGGCCATCATTAATTACGAAATCGACGGGTTGGAGTTAATACCGATAGACGACGGTTTTGGGGATGGGATGAAGAGAAATTTGCTTGAAATAAACGATGAGTGTAAAGCTGTTAGATCGAAGCTATCATCATTATGGACAAATGAATTTCATGATGCTGCTAATTCGCTCAATAGTGATTATCCCCTAAGTGAGTTTATTGCCGAACCTGACATAATTACAAACGGTCCATTTGCTACTGCTAGATTGATTATTGGTACTGGTAAAGGTTGTCTTGTCTCCGATTCAAATTCTCTTATCTCTATCGATTTGGAATCGCATCTTACTAATGCTATTAATGAAGGAGATGTAGTGACCTTAAGTCCAGTGCTGGTTGATGGACGAGTTGGATATGCGACTGTTGACGGGTTCATCAAAATTGTCACTTTTGAAGGTGAAGTGGTAAATCTTGTCGTTACTAATGACAAGATTGTCGCTTTAAAATCTTTCAATAACAAGATATTTGGTCTCGGAGAACTAGGAGATATTTACGTTTTAGACAGCGAAAGTGATGAAACAGTCGACTTATCGTATGAACTTAAAAGTGAGTATAGTTTTTCGGGTATGGTAATAATGGCCAACAATTTGCTCGTATATAATGAACAGTTTATATACCGGCTTGAAATAAAATCAAACGGATATCTTGAAGTCAGATCTGAATATAAGTGTGATAACATTCAAAGCGTTTCAGGAATTGGCAGCTATTGTTTTGTAGTTACCCTGGAAGGGCTGATAAGACTTAATATTTACAGCGGCCATGAAAGAAAATATGACCTGACATCTCCAATAGATGGGACCCTGATATTGGAAACAGAGGATACAGTTATTGTTAATTTTGGAGATAGGATAGTTCGATTGGATTTTAGTTATGAGGAACCTCGGCATAGAGTTGTGTATAGAAGTGATAACCAACGAATTAATGACATGATAATGTGTAATAGTTCTTTAGCAGTAGTACTAGACAATCATGTAATAGCAGTGCTCAAGGAAGTTGGTAAGGGTTTGTTTACGAAAATAAATGAGCATTATTTTGACCGTGAAGCTATGTGGAAACTTAGTTCAGGTTACGGAAGTCTATACATTACTGCAGAACACGGTGTTTTTGTAATTAAAAATCTATCATCTGAATTCAACCGAGTTGAGGGGGAAAAGAACTATGTTGTATAGTAACGCAAGTGAAGTGAACAATAGGGAGTTACTTGACCTACTAAAGTTGTATTTTGAAGATGCCGAAGTTCCAGTTGAATGGATCGAAAGTATCTTTGCGAGTTTGAATAGTCCTGTAATATCTACAGTTACAGGAATAGATTTTTACTTGAAGGTTGAAGGGCTTGAAGGGAAGGTTGGTTACGAGCTTTCTGGTTCTGCGAAGAACAGTAAGGTCTTTGAAATTGTTGGGACAAATCAAAGATTTAAAACCTCGACTCTTATTATTATTGCATTAATTTTGGGTTTCGATTTTGATGGTCTTGATGATGAACTTTCTTCAAACCAGATTGTCACTCGTGTGAACAAAATGCGGAAGTTTATTTTTGAAAACAGCGATCTCGTTATGGTTTTGAAATTATCTAATGCCGACTATTCGTTTAATTTTGAGAAATATAGAGATAAATTGACCTTCTCTGATAGTGATGGTGCCCGAGGCGAATATTATCTTGAAAATGATTTTAGTATATATGAGCAATATCAAGAAGAATTATCTAAGTTGTCAATAGCTGATGTTCAATTTGTATCAAAAGGTAGGAACTTTGTAGGTCATGTTCACAGAGAGATTCGAGACGAATTTCTAGCTACCCTTAACGCGATAAAAAAACCTGTGGAAATTATCGTAAATAATAAATTGCAAGAAAGTCAAACCAACAGCAAGATAAAACAAAAAACACAAGTGGAAATTAAAAACGAAAATGTCTATCTTCGAAACGCTGCCAAAGCTCTAGAAGGACTCGGACTAAGTTTGAACGAGGCAGTATTACATTCAAAGTTCTTAAACAGAAAGATGGACAATTTCGAAACGATTTCAAGTGTCGTTAAAAAAACTGAAAAGTTGAACGGTGAAGAAAAAGCATTAAACTCCTTAATACTTGTAAAACAAGAGGAATATAACGAAAAAATGGGGGAGATACGAAAGTATATAAATGGACTAAACGCAGAAGCCGCACCGTTTGGGACTAATTTCACTCAGAATGATATCTTAGAAAAGATGCAAAGAATTAAGAACGAATGGAACGGACTGCTTATTGGCGGCGAGAGTATCAAGTCAATCCTTCGGGATCTTGAGGGGGAGAAAGTAGTCCCATTTACTGTTAGCAGCAATTATCTCCCCTCTCTGTTTGTAAAAAATAAGCAAGATTTGATGAAGTTGTTTGAAAATGTCTCGAATCATCATATGGGTGTAAATAAATTCCTACAAGTTGCTGATGGGAAAATAGAAATGGTTGATGGCCTCTTGAAGGAGAAAGATCTAATTCAGTTAAAACTTCGTCAACTTAACGATCAACGAAATACAATTATGATGGAGTTGAATGAATTACAAAGTATATTAGATGCTTTTAGATACTTTGGTGATTATGATGATGAGAGTTATTTAGACAAAGTGATGGAGGAAGTTGTTCAAAGGAAGGACTATAAATTATCTTTGAAAATTGTTAAGTTGTTAGATGAGGCAGAGTTTGTACTCAATGCGAGCTCAAATTCTGAATTATTGGATCAAATTCATTCAAGAATTAAAGAAAATGAGGAGTTGCTCGAGAAAGGGAAAACCGTTGTTTCTCTTCCTTCTCAGGCAAAATATACCATCGCACTAGGGAAAGCGTTACAGGATTTGCTTGCGGTTATAGCTTATTTAGATGCTGACCCCAGTTCGCAGTCTTTTGATGCAAAATATAGAGCATCAGTAAGTACGAATTTACATCATACAGTTGTTGGATTGTTCAATGACTATATGAAGGAACGGTGTAAATACTACTTCGAAGTGATTTCAAAAGAAGTAGTTGTTACCGAAGTTCTATCACAATACAATTTTATCAATCAGGAATTTGATATTAATGGAAGGAAAGTTAGTACCAGAGAAGGTATAAGTGGTGGTACAGACTCAGCAATGACAGTCCGAAGCTTTGCTTCAAAACCTACACTTAAGAAACTAGGTCTAATTTTACTCGTTGATGAGTGGGGGGACGTGGGAGTTGAGTTAGCCAAAAGTGTTTATAAAACCTTTGAAGAACTAGATACTTTTGGATTTGGGATTTTCGTCAAGGTGGACGATGATTATGATGTGCTAGAATTGTTTGCTGTAGCGGAGGGGGAGAAAGAGTGAAAGATTCATTGAGGTTGTTACATGTGATATATCAACTTAGCGGGAAGTATATTGGTATGGTGCCAGATACCTCCCCATTAGATGAGGATAAGGTTATTAGATGGCTTAGTAATTTTCTCGTTAGAAGAGTAAAGAAATCACAATTTACAGATGATATGAAACTTGTTACAGTGAAACGTTTCTTTGGTGATAACTTATTGTTTGAGGAATCACTTGAGATGTTGGAGCGAGTTAACGCCGTAATTAAAGTGCGTGATTATATCGTGATAACAGAACTTGGTATATTAATTTCCATTCTTTCGAAATCTTCTACAGGTGATATTCCAAGTTATCAATTTACGGCGTTGAATCTGTTAAGTGCCGGTATTTCTAAGGTGCATAAAAGCAGGATTGGCAAATTATATCCACAAGGACTTCCAGCAAAAGAAACAGTTTTTACAATTTTTCTTCTGGTAAATGGCTCTGTGTGTAGGTCTCGTGCTTTTTCATATAATGACGAAGACGATACTTTAGATGTTGAGCCCATTTTGCTTACTATGGATCGAATTTCAGAGATGTTGTTTGATGGATCCTTCAACATTACTGATCCTAGTGAGTTTTCTAATATGCTTAGAAGAAATACTGGAAATGGCCTTTTAGGTAGGGTATTTGATAGTTTATACGTATCGAAATTCGATAGGATTAGCAAAGTACGCACGGTTTACTTTAATTTAGGGAAGGATATTGATGATGTTGATGCAATATCCAATAATTACAAGAGTTTATTATCTATCTTGATTGACTCAACTGAAAGTATAATAGATCCTGATGTCTTTTTGGATAATTTAAGGAATCTAGTAATCAAGTATCTTGTCGAAAATGATCTTCCGGCGCATTTGCAGTTAACGTATTTTAATGGTGTGGATTATCGTAACACCCTCTATCCGTTACTTAAAGTTATTGATTCTTTTCACGAGCAGAATTATCGATGACAGCCATCGTCATTTGTCTGGCCTGAATTGTCTGACCGATAGCAACTACAGGTTGGGATACAAATAAGATTGAAAACTCAATACGGAATTTTAGACAGAGGTAATAAAGAAAACCGTGGCTATCGCCACGGTTTTCTTTTTGAGATGCTTAATTCGGGCTAACAATCCCCATTGGATCTGGCCCCGGTGCATCGTAGGCAAGTTCAACATTCGATACAGAGTAGAAACTAAACATAAGTAAGGCAATAAACACTGCAGTTATCAGCAATTTTTTCAAGAGAACAAATCTCCTTTCGGATACAGATTTTTGAACAATAGGTTACGCTCACGTTCAAGTATTAGAGCCTGCTCGAACTTGCCGGTCTTTTGATACGCATCGACTGCAACTTCAAGCGAATCAACTTTTCCTGTGACAATTCCTATTTTATCAAACAAGTCAGCCGATTTTAATGAGTCCTCGATACATTTAGTGTAATTATTTGTGCAGAGGTAGTGTTTTGATCTTGCTTGGAGAAATACAGCGTGTTCAATCGAATGATGAAGGCTATGTTTATCGATCAAAGCTGCGATTTCCTGAAGCATAGTCGCAACTTCATGAGGGTGATCGGTTGACTGCATTTCGGTCATTCTTGAGAGAACTAGGACATAGTTCTTGTAATCTTTTTGTTCCAGATAGAAGGCAGCACAATCTTTTAGCACAGCAACTGCCTCTGGTTTGTCTTCTTGGGAAGTTAAGAGAAGTGCAACATGGTGCTGTACCTTAACCGCCCAGGAGATCATATTGAGTCCTTTATACAGGACGAATGCCTCCTCAAACATTTGTGCAGCTCTGATGGTATCGAAAGCTTGAAAGTATGCTCTTCCGTGGGCAAATAGGGCATCTGCTTGTCGTTTGATATCTGTAGTACTGCGGAAATAAGAATAAGAGCGTTCTAAATAAAGAAATGCCTGATGGCCATGCCCCATGAGACGTAACGTATTTCCGAGATTGAAGGAAATGAACGCAGCCAATTGATCAAATGTTTCATAGCGATCGATGAGATCATAGGCTTTGTGATAGTTATAATACGCATTGGTCAGATCCCTTTTCTGATAAGAAGAGTTGCCCAACTTGTTTCTGATCCGCGCCAGAGTGTAGGCATCATCGAAATTGTTGTTTTCAAGTTGTGTAACCAGTGGCAGCAATATTTCGATCGCATCATCGTAAAGCCCTAATTGGTTTAAACATTCTGCATAATCAATCGCAACCTCGATCTGATCTGCTTGTGATAGATCGGGCTGTAGTTTTAATTCTACAAGAAGTGGTTTCGCCTGTTGAGGTTGCGCGGTTTCCAAGTACACCTTGATCAGCTTATGCTTGGCGAACACCTCCATTTGTTCCAACTCGTTTTTTACCAGCTCGTGCAAGGGAACTTGCAGTTTACGAGCGATATGGTGGAGGAGTTCGACTGATGCTGTATTTTTATTTCTCTCTAGCTGGCTGATCATGGAGATCGTTACAAAGCCATCTGCTACGTCGGATTGACTCATGCCTTTTTCTAGACGCAGCCGGCGAATCTTTTCTCCTATTGTTTCTGCTGTTTGGATTGTCAAAAAGATGCCTCCTAATAAAAGAATCAATTATACAATAGCATAATTTCTGGCTGGTGTGTATTCACAGTTGAATTTGTTGTTATTTATTCAAATGACCCCAAAAATAGCATCGACGATAGGAGGGTCTTTCTTGTTCGTTGACCGATTACATAGCGGGGAAGAGAAATTGAGTCACATTCCATTTACCGTTGCCATATCGTTTAAGGAGGTAAATGAAGGAGGAGATGGAATGATTATTTTGCGTGTCGTAACATTCATACCTAAAAACCCTGAAAACAGCGATCCCTCGACAGATTGGATTTACCTAACTGCAGTACCAATTGCACCGGGTTCTTATGTTCAATATTATTATCTTGGAGATGAAAGGGATTTTAATCCGTATACGGCAAACACCCAAGATTTTAGAACGGCCCAACATTTTGAGATCGATTTTTATTACCATACCTTTGCATCGTATAAAAACACTGGGATATCAAATCAAAAAACGATTGTATTTCCTACTTTAAAAGTGGATTACAGCCAGGCTCAGGTTTCCCCGAATTGCTTAAGCGTTAATTGGGTAGACTTCCAAAGAGATTATTGCCAAATCAGTATGAAATGTGATTGCGCCGACCCCTTTATTGATGTTGCCCCTGCTGTAAACTATGATTTTATTATTACAGTGCATTCAAATGGCTATGTTCAGGTTACTGGCACACATGATGGTTTTCCGGCTTTCGAGATTTATAAGAGTTTTGATAATGGTGCAACATGGGGGACTGTTTATAAATATGACCCCCGGCCGATAGAGGCTGGTTTGACGGAATTATTCCCTGGACACTCTATTACTGTCAACAAATGGGGCTGACTTCGTTGCAGGATTCTGTAACTTTTTGAGGGAAGTACTAATTCAGAACGGTATGTGATAGGGGAGAAAAAAATTGAGCAAAAGATCCATATCAGGAATTGTTGTTATTCTTGTTCCCTTAACCATCATACTTGCTGTGTTAGGCGGAATATATTACATGTTTCAACAGAACAGTCGTACGGCCAGCCTATATTTAGTACCTCAAGGGTATGTAGGAATGGTTTCCGTTCAGTTTGGGCAAGCGGGAACAGCACCCGTGCCGGAGGAAGGGGAGTATCTTGTTTTCCGGATCCCTGATTCAGGAGTGTTGAAAACGGCTACACCTGAACCCGAATATGGGAAAGCTGCAGACAAATATTACTATGTTGATCAAAAGGGTACTCGTACTGAGATTGAACCGACCGTCGGAATTCATGGCGGGTCAATTGGTGGAAAAGAAGGTGCCCCACCAACTTTAAGCTTTTTCGTCGGATCTCAAGCCGAGTGGGAGAAGTTTAAGCAACAACAAACGAATAAATAATACAAAAGCACCTTGCCGCGAAAGGCATGGTGCTTTTTTGAGCTGATGGTTGTTCAAATGGCTAATTTATACAACACCATCTCTTTTTGATAAGTGCTAACGGCGCAAACTTCCAATCAGTCTCACCGTACTGTTCCATTTGTGCGCATATCGTTGGTGATACCAGCCTCGAGTATTTGTCGACGCAGCCTTGAACTGATACATGGTAAACGAACAAGGCGGTTGCCTGCGACGACTTCTTCGTTGGTGAGGACCATAACATGCTGTACATCTGTGAACAACGGTTGTAAAATCCCCAATATAAACGGTTGAAAATTCCCCACTTCCAACGGACAATCTCTCCGAGGGGAGAGAAATCATGGTCAAGAATGGGGAATATTTTGTGATTTAAGAAATGAAGCAACGGGGGATGAGCATCACGTCAATCGCGAACGAGCTCGGTCGCGACCGTAAGACGATCAGAAGATGGATTCGGGAGGGAGTTCCGGGCGAGTACCGCCGTACTGTAGAGAAACCAGAAAAGTTGGCTCCCTTCAAGACTTACGTCAGACAACGGATGGAAGAAGGTTGCCTCAATGCGGTTGTTATCTTAGACGAGATTCGAGCAGTAGGGTACACCGGCGGAATCACGATCCTTCGAGACTATATGCGACCGCTTCGGCCGCAGGTGTTCTCAAAAGCAACGGTCAGATTTGAAACACCGCCAGGTCGGCAGGCTCAAGTGGATTGGGGCGAGTTCCGAGTTGAGTGGAACGGAAAGAAAAAGCGTCTCTACGCGTTTGTCATGGTTTTGGGCTTCTCCCGATCAATGTTTGTGGAATTCACAGAAGATCTTCGTGCTTTGTTTACGGTGATAATTTATCAGTTTGAGAAAAAAGAAAAAGAACATCATTGTGATGTTCTTTTATCGTACATTTTGTTTACCCTTTAACGATCCCTAGTGGTTCTCCGTCCCGGTCAGCGGCTACATTGACACCAAGAGGGCCGGGGTCGAGATCTGAAAACCCGTGTACTAATATGACGAACATCGTAATGAAGAAAAATCTTCTCATCCTGATTGCTCCTTGTGTAGGTTTTTGTGAAGGCTACTCCTTGTCTGGGGCAATGATCATGGGAGGGAAGTGGTCGTCGTAAGCTGCAACTGTTGAATGGGTGGTGAGCAAGGAGAAGCACGCCAGGGTCATAGCAATCAAGCTAATCAATTTTTTCATGTGATTTCACTCCATCCAATTGAAGTTTTTCGAAAAGCTCACACCTTTGCCTTTCCAAGACAAAGGCTTTATCGAATTGCCCAAGTCTCTGATAAGCATCGGTTGAGATCTTCATTGCCTGAATTTGATCTCGGATAAATCCAATTCTATCAAAAATCTCAAAGGATTTCGATGCGTAATAAATAGATTTGCTGTAATTCCCCGTCTCGTAGTAATATTGTCCGAAATATTTGTACAACTCGCCAGTGGACGGATGATTCTTTTCTACTTGATATTTATTCACAAGGTTGAGCGCATCGTTCAAGGAAAGCGCTGCACGATTAAAATCCCTTTTTTGAAGATGAGCATTTGCGATTTTAGTGTGGATCAAGATCATTCTAGGATAGTCGTTTTCTTCTTCAAAAATTGGCAGGCAACTAGTAAGCTCTTGGATCGCCTGATCTGGATTTTTCTCCAGCGTTAGGACGGAAGCAATTGTATGTTGAACAATGGCAGAAAAGATTTTTAGATTGTGACTGTTCAAAATGACTTTAGCATGTTCAAAGCAATCAATCGCTTTTGAATATTCCTTCATGTTTTTATATGCCAGCCCTTGCTCGTAATATACTTGGCCCAGACTCTTGAGGTCACCTACCCGTTCGAAGAAGTCGAAAGAACTTTGAAGGTGGGAAATGGAATCCTCATATCGTCCTTTGATCATTAAAGCTACCCCGAGGTTGTAACAGATCTTTGCGCTCAAAACATTGAATTCGAAACGATTTGAGTAATCGTATGCTTTTTGGTAATTGTAAAAGGCGTTCGTGTATTGGCGTAGGATCGTGTAAGCCTTGCCAATCTGATTCCGAACCTGCGCTAACAAGTAGGCATCGTGATGATTATTAACCTCCAATGTGTGAATGAGGGGCAGAAGTATCTCCAGTGATTCGTTGGGTTGTTTTTGCTGATATTTACTTTCCGCTAAATACACGGTCAGTATGTCATGTTGGTTAGTTGAAAGTTCCGGATGCTTCAATACGTTATTAATTACTTGCTCTGCTTCTTTCGACTTGGAGGTTTCGAGCAACACTTCTACAAGTTTGATTCTGCTTACCAGTTCCATATGTTGGTCTTCATTTTGCAAAAGCTCACGAATAGGGATTTTAAATGTATCTGCCAATTTGGCTAGAAGTTCAGCAGATGGTGTTGAACGATCCTGTTCAATTGTGCTAATCCAAGATATAGTTACTCCGACGAGATTACCAAGTTCGGTCTGTGATAAATTTCTTTCTTTACGTAGTCTGCGAATTCTTTGACCTAACGTTTCGTTCATCTGATCACATCCATTATTATTGGATTTCATTGAATAGTATATAAAATTAATCGTAAATCAGCAACGAAACACGAAAACTTCTGTAACTTGTTTTGGATTAATACTTTATATCAAGAATTGATGTAATCAACAAAACACTCCTATAATCAAGTCGCAATATAGCGGAAGGAGTGTTGAAAATGACTAGTCCGTCACTCGGACAAAGGATTCGTCAAATTCGCTTGAATAGAGGACTTACACAAATTGAGCTTGCTAAGGGTTTGATCACACCGAGCATGGTGTCGCAAATTGAATCCGACCGGGCTCGTCCATCTTATAAGGTTTTGGCAGGGATTGCTGCACGTTTGGATGTTCCGCTGGAACATCTTTTAAAGGGCGTGAATTTCGATCTGGAGTATGCGAGCAAATATAAGATGGCAATGAGCATGGTACTGGCGAAAGAATATGAAACTGCGATTCAGCTATTTGAGGAGCTGCTGGAAAGTGCGCCGCATCGGATTCCGAGGGAGAGTTTGCAATTGGAACTTGCGTTTTGTCATCTTGAGATGGGCCACGCAGAAGATGCTGAGGGCATTTTGAACCAGTTGTATCAGGTATTGAGCACAAAGCCGGAAGATCCGCTATTTGCCGTTGTGCTACTTCATCTGGGGAAGGTCGCTGAGTTGAAGGGGGAGTATCCGATTGCCCTTTTCCACACGAAGCGGGCATGCGATGAGTTGCAGAAAGCAGAAGAGATCGACACAGACTTTCAGACGAAAGTCTTGATGCAGCTGGCGAATCTTCATGAGAAGATAGGCAAAGTGGCCGAGGCAGCTGCCTATTTTGAAAATGCTTTGTCACTCAATCAGACTACCGATGAAGAACGTGGAAAGACCTGTCTTCGCTTGGCTGATGTATACGTTCGACAAGAGAAGTATGAACAAGCAGAGGAATATGCTGCGAAGGCGTATTTGCTTTTATCGGAACAAACCAACAAGGAACTGAAGCAGGATATGCAACACCGCTTGCTCATGATCAGACGGGGAAGCAGTGACTGGAAGACTATCGTTCGAGATCTGCTTGAGATTGCAGAGCAGGCGACGAGAGCTGTTCATAAAACAAAGGCTGGGCAAGTATATGCTGACATAGCTCTGGTCTACTTGGAGAACAACGAGTTCGATGAATCCTGGGCATATGCGGAGAAGGCACGTATCGCTCTAAGTGATACGGATCCTGCGATGGGGAAAGTACATCGTGTGCTTGCTTGCATTTATTTGCAACGTAAGGATGAGAAAAAAGGCAGGAAGCACCTCGACAACGCAGTCAAAATTTATAATTATCATGGCAAAGTTGCAGAGCTTGAAGAGGTTACGCTTTACATGTGCCGGTATCTGAACAACCAAGGGGAGCAAAAAGAAGCATTTGAGCGGCTGGAGCAGTTTCATCTTTACATGATGAAGCAATTGGAGCAGCGCGGAATCGTGTTGTAGAGAACCCCTGATTTTTGCACACATGGCATTTTCTTTACCCATACATGTCAAATGAAAAGGGCTGACCGTAAGGTCGCCCTTTTGATACTTCTTGGATTACGGGTTTTCGACTTTTACAATCGATTCTTGTTCCTGAATACTTCTGATCTGGACAAGTTCGGCCATTAGCTGATCATTGCTCTTCGTTTTTGCTTCTTTTTGCTTTTTAAGGCCCGAAAGCATCTTTTGTTTTGCTTTCACAGTTGCAAGGGCCTTATGATCAACCGGTTCAATGTTGTATCCTTTTTCTTGAATCTCCAAAGCCGTTTCCAACCCGGCAATCGCTTCATCAAGGTCCTTTTCCGGGTTCGGGTGCAGTTCTTTTTCCAACTTAGATAACTCAAGATTTTTACTCTTCAGGTCATAACCTTTTTGAGCACTGACTTGAGGGTCTTGGATGGTTTTGAGTTCTTGCTCAGCCGCTTCGACCTCTTTTTTCATTCTTTCGAGCTTTTCAGCTTTAGGTGTCATATCGGCGGAAGCGCTGTAACCTGCAATACCGGCAGCCATGAGAGCGGCTGCAACAGTGATCACTAATCCTTTTTTCATCTGCTTTACCCCTTCCTCTAATAATTAGTTGCTTGTTTAATTCGATATGTTACCAACCAACCGTCTGAGTAAGCGTAACCTGCGAGAGTTTGCTTCAGATAAGAATTTTTCTTGTTTGTCGTATGCTGCGCGACAAGAAGGTCTGAGCTTGAGAAGCCGTGTACGACTTGAGTGTGGTAGGTGAGACCGTCGCTACGGACGTATTGAACAATATCACCTGGCCACAGATCTGTATAGATTGTATTAAAGTTATTATAAGCTTCCGCATAGGTGTATACCTTGTACTGGTAAGCACGGTTAAATCCATTTCCATTAACATTGCCCCAGTGGTATCTAAATTCATGAGCACCTGTCCAAGACTTTGAGCGAAGAGGAATATCGGCGCCGTCATAATACCAACTTCTTATATCCCCAGATAATATCCCACCAGCTGAAAAAACTTTGTTTTCCGTAAGCCCCCCATGAAACAGGACTTGAGAGATAAAGTTCGTACAATCCCCGCCAGCATCTGTGTAGTCGAAGTAAGCCGAGTTAGGATACACAGCATAAGTCTCTGCATATTGTTTTGCAACTGTTCTGTTGTACCCAGAGTTGGCGTTTGGATCAGAGTTGGTGTAGTTACCGGCATATGCGGGAGACGTCAGTAAGGACGCCCCGATCAATGTTACGAACAGAGCTTTTTTCTTCAAAATTGAAACCCCTTCCATTTTATTATATGCCCGTTTGCAATGCTTGAATACCCCGTCAGTCTTTAGTCCGAGGCAACCAACTCCTTTCGTTTCAAACTAATCTCATTTACCTAGACAAAGAAAGGGAAATATATCCATATCCAGTTTTATATTAACACTTTTCTATTATTTGTGGAATATATATTTTGAAATTAATATAATTTGTCGCCTATCCTAAAATGTGATTCTATGAATAAGCTCAGAATCACACATCTCGACTGAAAAATATACTGATAGTACATGTAATTCTCATCTATAGAATTACTATAGGTGAACTATCATGCGATGGACAGGTGATTAAGGAGCTTAGGCTGGCACTTGGGTTGAAGCAGGAGGCGTTGCCGGATGGGATCTGCGTGCAGGGGCAGTTGAGCAAGATTGAGAAGGGGGAGTACATACCAACGTCCAGCACGCACTATGAATTGGCACGGCGATTGGGGGGAGCGTGGACTTGATATCTCGGCAGGTGCGAGATGCGTGGCACGTTTATGTGGAACAGACACTAGGGATGCTCCGGCATTTGGTGAAGGAACAGGAGTATGGACAGATGATGAACTGGTCGCCGCAGAACGGGAATGCCCCGTATTTCAGACTCTGGCCGGGGAACAGATCTTGATGTGGCAAGAAGGCATCGCCTGCTAGTATCTGGCCGGGGCGTTTGCAGAGTCGCTCGAAGTGCTGAAGCAGGCTTTAAAGCTTGAAGCGGCTTCGTACAATCAGTCGGAACATACCAAAACGTCATGGACAACCGTCCGTGACGTTTTTTTATTTAAAATAATAAAAATCCGAATAATACGGCATCGGACGCTATAACGTTATATCAAGTGATTCACGACCGAACGAAAGAGGGGGTAAACAGGTGGGGGAAACAGTTTATAAGCGGTCTCGTTATACCGTTCAGCATAAAACGGCCGATGGGAGCTTTATTTTATATAACTCGATGACCGGGGCGATTGCGGTGGTGGAGCCGGGGCAGCGGGAAGCGGTGCAGCAGACGCTGCGAACGGGTTTGCATGGACCGGCGGCGACCGAGCTGGAGGAAGGCCTGGTCGAAGGGGGATTTCTGGTCGGGGCGAGCGTTGATGAGCAGAAGGTAAACGATTTCAAACGTTTCAGTTCCAAATATCGGACCGATCACTACGGACTGATTCTCATGCCCACCGAAGAGTGCAACTTTCGCTGCGTCTATTGTTACGAAGATTTTCTGCGCGGCGAGATGACGCCTGAGGTGCAGCAGGCGGTGATCGAACATGTGCGCCTGAAAGCGCGGACGGTCGAGAGCCTGGACATCGCGTGGTTTGGCGGCGAACCGCTGGAGGGGTATCGAGCCCTGTGCAACATCTCGCAGGAGGTGGTGAAGATCTGCGCGGAAAACGGCGTGGAGCTGACCGCTTCGATGACGACCAACGGATACCTGCTGACCAAGGAGCGTATGGAGACGCTGAATCGATTTCACATCAACCGCTTTCAGATCACCATCGACGGGCCAAGGGATATGCATGACACGCGCCGGATTCTCAAAGGCGGCGGGCCTACGTACGACCGGGTGTTGGAAAATCTGAAAGCGGTGCGGACGACCGACCTTGATTTTCATATCCGCATCCGCTGCAATTTTGACAAGATGAGTTCTGAGCGGGCCTCCGAGCTGATCCATGAGCTGCATGCGATCTGTGAGGGCGATGCACGATTTGAGATGTATTTCTTCCCGATCGGCAAATGGGGCGGAGATAACGACGAGGACCTGTTTATCTACACCAATAAAAACGAGGCGTATGAGCGTTCGTATGAGTTGCAGGCGGAAGCGAACTGCTTTTTCCCGAACGGCACGTTCCACTCCGGGGCGCTTGAACCGATGGGCAGCGTCTGCTACGCGGCGATGCCGAACAGTGTTGTCATCGGCTCGGACGGCAGCTTGTACAAGTGCACGGTGGCGTTCGACGATCCGATCAATCAGATCGGCCGCTTGCAGGCGGACGGGACGCTGGCGATCGATGAACACAAGTTCGCACTGTGGGTAACTTCTGATTCCACCGATGATAAGCAATGCAAAAGCTGTTTCTTCCAGCCGGCCTGCCAAGGCGCATCCTGCCCGCTCAGCCGATTCCGGACGGGGAAGAGTCCTTGCCCGCCGACGAAAAAGAACATCACCAAGGTGCTGGAAGTGCTGATCGCGGTGGAAGAAAATCCAGTGACGGAAGCTTGAAAGGAGGTGATTCTGCATGAAATTCGTGAAAAAAGCAAACCAGGCTGTACGCAAGATTAACGCGGGCAACAACTGCAACTGCTAATCACACATAGCTGCCAAAAAGGACCGTTTCGACGGTCCTTTTTGGATGTTTACGAGTCTGTAAACTTGTTAGCGAATCGTATATAATGGAGCCAAATCGGCGAAAGGGCAGAAGGACAGGTGAGTGAGCATGGATTCGCGGTTTGCGATTTTCCGGCAACGCAGCTTTTTGTTTTATTGGCTCGGCTATGTGCTGTCACAGCTGGGCGATGTCATTTTTATGATCACGATGTCCTGGATGATCGTGGAAGTCACCGGCTCCGGGATCATCATGGGTACATTTTTGATGATGTTTGGCATTCCGCGGCTGGCTGTCATGCTGATCGGCGGCGTGATGGTCGACCGCTATGATCCGCGAAAAGTGATGATTTACTCCGATCTGCTGCGGGCGGCGGTGCTGGCGGTGATCTTGGCGTTTAGCATCGGGGGATGCCGGAGCTGTGGTTTTTTTATGTGATGGCTGTGATTTTTGGACTTGTTGATGCTTTTTACTGGCCGGCGGCTGGCGTCATTCGGCAGCGGATTGTGACGAAGGAGCATTACACCCAGTCGAACAGCGTGCTGATCGGCTCGATGCAGGTGGCGGGGATCATCGGCCCGCTGGCCGGGGCGATGATCTTTGCTATGGGCGGCTATCATCTGGGGCTGGTGCTCAATGCCTTGTCGTTTATCATCTCCGCCGGGACGCTGGCGTTTGTGAAACTGCAGCCGCAGGAGTCTGCTGCGGCATCGCCAGCCGGGAAGCAAAAGCGTTCCTTTAAAGCTGACTTTCTGGAAGGCATCCGGTATGTGGGGAAGACGCCGATCATTTTGACGATGATCATCGTGAGCTTTTTCGCCAATGCCGGGGCGAACGGGGTGTCGGTCGGGCTGCCTTTTTTGGCGGAGAAATTCGGCGTTGGCGCGGCCGGACTGGGGCAGATGTCGGCCGGCTGGGGGATTGGCGGGCTGATCGGGGCGGTGGTGATAACGCTGATCGCCATCAAGAACCCGACACCGCGCATGACCTTGATCGCTTTTTTCGTGCAGGGGGTCGCGATTTTTCTGACGATCTTTACGCTGAACCATTGGTATGCGGCCGCCTTGCTGGTGGTCTGCGGCTTGGCCTCTACGTCGATTCAGGTCTTTTCTTCCAGCGTCAACCAGACGATCATCCCGCCAGAGCTGATGGGGCGGGTCGGCAGCGTGATGGCGCTGATCTCGATGGGCTCGACACCGCCCTGCCAGGCGCTGGCCGGATGGGTGATCGATACGTTTGGCCTCGATGTGCTGTACTTCTCCGGCGGTCTGCTGGAACTGACGGCAGCCGGGCTGGCCTTTTTGGTGCCTGCGATCCGGCTGTACGGGCGCAAGAATGCGCGGCAAAACACATCGGGAAATGTTACGGTATGAGGGCTGCCCTCGTATCCGGTTAGCAAAAGACTCCCTCGACAGGGAGTCTTTTTATGGTAAAGGTAGGGTAAATATTCCAATAATCCTTGTATGTTATTTAGTCGTGTGATAGAATTCGGTTGTAGATTGTTAGTTACTTTTTTATTATGAACTGAAATAGATAATTGTTACGACTGTGTAAAATACGATCAGGAGTAACGAGACAAAATATTAACAATAAAAAACTTACTATTCGGATATTTTTTCGTGCATTTGTTTGCTTGAAAGGAGGTGAATACACATGGAAATCAAGGCTCTTGAAGTGACTGGTTTGGAAGTTATGGACCTGAATGATGCAATGGCTCTGCCGGAGACAGCTGCATCGTCCGGTTCCTCGTCCAGCTCCGGCTGCTCCACTTGCGGTTCCAGCTCCTGCTGCGGATCTTGCTAATGGTGGGAAGTTGGTGGTGTGAATCTTTGAAGGGAGGTGAATTGACATGGAAATCAAAGCTCTCGAAGTGACGGGTCTCGAAGTGATGGACCTGAATGATGCAATGGCTCTGCCGGAAACGGCTGCATCGTCCGGTTCCTCCTCCAGCTCCGGCTGCTCCACTTGCGGCTCCAGCTCCTGCTGCGGATCTTGCTAATGCGGGGAAGTAAGGAAGTGAATTTGAAAAGGGAGGTGAATCTAAATGGAAATCAAAGCACTCGAAGTGACTGGTCTGGAAGTGATGGACCTCAATGATGCGATGGCTCTGCCGGAGACAGCTGCATCGTCCGGTTCCTCCTCCAGCTCTGGCTGCTCCACTTGCGGTTCCAGCTCTTGCTGCGGATCCTGCTAATTTATGCATGCCTCATTCGATTGGTTGGCGCTGCTGTCACAGCGTCAACCAATCTTTCTACAGTCAAGCCGAGCGCTTTGTTTACTACTATCTCATTATAATACATATTTTTCGAAATCATTCTTGCTTTTTTAGGGGTTTGTCCCAGAAAGAATTACCAACAAGGAGGCATCGGAAATGAAGGACCTGACAACTGACACCCTGCAAGTCCCGTTGGGCGTCGATACCAAGCTCGCCCCGAGGTTCATGCTGCGTGTCGCAGGCATCTCGCTTCAGAGTTTGCTGGAGTGGCAAGCTCCAGAGACGATGGATCGCCTCTCTCAAATCACGGAGCATACCAATTGGCTGGATCATCACACGCAGCCGCTTGTCGACCAACTCGAGGCCGCCGTGCCGAAAATGACCGATGATGCGCTTCGCAACCAATTGATCAAATATAAGCGTGACATTTTCAATAACCGTTTTCCGAAAAAGCGTCCTCCTGAGTTTGCCGGACAGATCGCCGCTGATCTGATCGCCGAGATGCAAGCTTGGGAGGCTGTTTATCACTCGATCGTCGATCTGGAACAAGAAGCGCAGGCGCAGTATGAACGCGAACTGCGCCATAGCCGCATTCGGATGCAGGAGCTGGCGCAAGACCCGTATTTTCTGAACGGCGTGGTGCAGACCTCCCAAGAGCTGTACACGAAGATCCAGAAGTATATCGAAACGCCGGTCGACGAACACAGCGGCCGCCTGCGCAAAGTTGAATATGCGCTGAGCACGGTGCTGACCCGCACCGGAGCGAAGACGTCGCCGTTCAGCTCGTTTACGCTGGTCGGGCATGGCGAATGGGACGAAGCTGGCCAGGAGAGTCTGGCGTCTGTGCAGCAGTATCGGAGCAAACTGCGGATCAACCATACGTTTGTGCTGCGCCTGTTCGACGGGCTGTTGAAGCGGCCGGAGATTCGCCCGCTGCTCACCTATCGGGCCAATCGCTCGTCGATGGTTAGCAACGGGCAGTTCCGCATGATGCGCCGCACCGACAATCCCAAGCGTCGCCCCCGCGTGTTCCGCACCTCGGAGGCGCACGTTTCGCTTCATTATAATCCTTCGATTCAAACCGTCTTGGAAAAAGTGCAGGGAGCGCATGGCGCGATGCTCTCGTTTGAAGCGCTGCTGGGCGAGTTGGCAGGAGTTGGCCAGCGCGAGGAGATCGAAAAGTTTCTCGGGCAGCTGATCGACTTGCAGATCTTGGAGCCAACCGCAGAGCTTGTGGATCAGACGACCGACATTTTGACCGACGTGCAAGGCTGGCTGGCAAAGTGGCCGGTGGTGATCGCCGGGCGGGTGGCCGACAAGCTGCATGCGGTGCAGGAGATGATCGCTGCGTTTGAAACGGCGGCGGTGGAGGAGCGCAGAGAGCTCTTGAACCGCTTGACCCTGCAGTTTGAAGAGCTGTACGCGGAGGTGGGCGTGGAAGCGGACGGGTCGAGATTTGCCATGCTGCTCTATGAAGACGCGATGCTGCCGGAACCGACGCGCCTGCCTGCTGACGAGTGGCAGGGGATGATGCAAGACCTTGCGCGCTTGCAGGAACTGTCGCCTTTGTTTGACGTGAAGTACCGCCTGCAGTCCCGTTTGGCGCAGATGTTCCGGCAAACGTACGGGGAGGACGGCGTCTGCACGCGTGCTTCTGAGCTGATTCAGCCATTGGTGGCGGTCAATCAGGAATTTTTCCGGGCGATGGTGCCGGAGGAGCTGCATGCCGATCTGGGCATCGCCAATGAGGTGGAGAACATCCGCGTCCTCAATGAGCTGAAAGTTGAGTTTGGCCGGATGATCTCGGAGCGGCTGTTGAGCGGGGAAGAAGTGGTGCTGAGCGCGGAAGACATTGACGCGTTCACGTCGCAGATTCCGCAGAGCATCCGCAATCGCCCGATGGCACACGACTTTTTTGTACAGTGGCAAAAGCGGGCTGATGGGCAGAGTCTGCTGGTGCTCAACCAGGCGTATCATGGCTTCCTGACCTTTTTCACCCGCTTCCTTGATTATGCGGAAGGGGATGAAGTGCAGGAGTTGCGCGCGTATGTGGAGTCGCTGTTTGCCGACACGGGGGCATTTGCTGAGGTGTCCGGGGTGTACGGGTTTAATGCCAACCTGCGCGAACCGCTGGCCTCCCGCGAATTGGTGTTCCCGGATCTGCCGCAGACCTGGCCGGAGGAACAGGCGCCGCAGACGATGCGTTTTCATGACCTGTCCTGGGTGTATGACAAAGCGACCGACCGCGTCGTGCTTCATCATCCGGAAGCCGGCATCGTGCAGACGGCGTTCCTCGGGACGCTGATCCCGCTGATGCTGCCGAGTCTGGTGAGGATGGTGACCAATCTGTTTACCAACTCGCTGCTGCCGCTCAATTTCCACTCGTTCCATGAGCATACCTTGAGCGAGGAACAGCGTTTGCAGGAGGTGCGCGTCTATCCGCGGGTGCGGATGGGACAGGTCGTGGTCTCCCGTCAAAAGTGGATGGTGCCGCGCAGCCAATTGATCGAACGCGAGAAGAAGGAAAGCGAATATGAATTCTTCTCCCGCGTGCACAAATGGCGCACGAAGCTGGGGCTGCCCAGCCGTGTGTTTATCCGCTTCATGCCGATGACCGATGCGGAGAATCCGTTCGCGCAGATGTTTGAGAGCAAGGAAGCGGAGCAGGCCAATGTCGATTTTACCAGCTTTAAGCCGCAGTATATCGATTTTGAAAGCCCGCTGTTGGTGCGCCTGTTTGGGAAGATCATCGGCGATACGAGATTTGGCATGAAAATTGAAGAGATGCTGCCCGACGCGGACGGGATGTTTTTCAAGGAGCAGGGTCGTTCGCATGTGACCGAATTGACGGTGGAGCTGGGCAAGCCGGGCGGAAGGGGTTGAGGAAGGTGTGGCAGTCGATTCACGTGTTTTACTATGAAGACCAAAAGGAAGCTTTGATTCTGGACGCCATTCGTCCGGTGCTGCGGGAGTTGCGCGAGACATTTGGCGTGGAACGCCTGCATGTGCGCCGGCATTGGAAGTTGGGGCCGCATGTGGAGCTGCAGATGGAGGCAGAGGAGGATCTTTTGGCCGGCTCGATTCTGCCTTTCGTGCAGGAGCGGCTGGCTCCGTATCTGGAACAGCACCCTTCACAGCGTATGCTGGATGCAGCGCAGTATCTGCAGCAGAGCCAGACGCTGGGCGCCTGGGAGCTGGAGCCGGGGCCGTATGAGCCGCTGCAGCCGGACAACTCGGTCGCGGCGATGCCGTTTGTGCGCCGCTCGGAAGTGGTGAACGGCGTCAACGTGATGACGGCGATCGAAAACTTCTGGGTGCGGGCGCTGGATGCGGTGCTCGACATTATGGAAGATTCACGCGGCAACACGCTCAAACGCTACCAGTGGATGATCCGCATGATGGCGGCGGTGGCGGAGCAGTTTCCGAACCATGGCATCTTGCGCGGACATCTGTCGTACCGGTCGCATGTGGAAGGCTTTCTGGTGCAGATGGACAAAAACGGACAGCTGCTGACCGCTTTCCAACAGCAGGAAGAGCAGCTTGGCGGTGTGATCGAAGCGACATTGCGCGAGGCGTTGGACGGGATGGACGAGCAGGGCGTGTATGTCGGGGAGCAAGGGCCGCTGCGCGTGTGGTCGGAGGCGTTGCGTGACCTGTTTCAGGAGTGTTATGCGCTGGCAAAAGACGGGGAGCTGACTTCGAATACGGACCACTATCAGGATCTCGCCGAACGCATCGGGCAGGAAGCGGTCGACCGCTGGAAGATGGATGACCCGGAGTCGGGGATGAGCGAGTTTCATAAGACGCTGTTTAAAAAGCAAGGCAATGAACAATTTTTTGGCTCGCCGGAGTTTGCGACGTATCGCATGCTGATCAATGTGTTTTATACCTATCTGCCTTTGTTTGGCATCAACCCGAACTATAAGCATCTGCTGTGCTATCTGCTGTGCAACGCGGTGGAGCGTGTGAAAGGGGTCACGTGGCAGGAGATCGTCAGCGAGTTTGGGCAATCGGGCGGGGAAGGGGTGCTGGCACATCATGAAGCCAAAATCTAAACCGCACGTGCATTATGCAGCGACGGAGGACGGGGTGTATTTTCGCACCTGGACAAATGAGTTTGTGATCAAAGGCCCGACAATCTACCAGTGGGTCGAGCAGGTGCTGCCTTACTTGACCGGGGAGCGCACGCTGGACGAGCTGGTCGCGCCGCTGCCGGAAGCGCAGGCGAATTTTGTGCGCACGCTGGTCGGAGAGCTGGTGCGGCGCGGAGTTGTGGTGGATGCCTCGGCGGACAGCGAGGTGCCGGTCAGCGAGTTGGAGATGAAGTTGTACCGGCAGTCGATTCTTTATTTGGAAGACGGGGCTGTGAACGGTCGGGAGCTGTTTCAAAAGTTCCGCTCAGCGCGAGTGCTGCTGTCCGGGGCGGGCTTGAGCTATCGGGCGCTTGTGCGTTCGATGATCAAGATGGGACTGCAGGCTCCGGTGCTTGTCGAGACGGACGATGCAGAGCTGGTGCGTTTTGTTGAGCAGTGGAAAGCGAAGGATGAGACCCTGCATGTGACCTGGCTGGAAGCGGGTCGCGCGTGTGAATGGCTGCGCGGGCAGGCAGGACGTCCTGATTTTGTGGTGCATGTGAGCGATTGTTATGACGACGCGTTTGTTGGACAGCTGACTTCTGTGTGCGCGGAGCTGAACGTTCCGGCACTGGTCGGCACGCGGTTGTTTGGCTTCGGGGTGGTCGGGCCTTTGTTGGATGCGTCGGCCGCCACGGGCTGGAACTGTCTGCTCGATCGCTTCGTGCCGCCGGGCGAGCAGCTGGAAGAGGCCGAATCGCCCGTGTTCCGCCTGATGATCGGGAACGTCGCCGCGCTGGAAAGTTTTAAAGTGGTGACCGGCTTGGAGAGCTTGAACGTGCGCGATGAGGTTGCGCTGCTCGACCCGCGTCTCTTGGAGGCGAAGCATCACAGGCTGTGGCCGTCGCCGCTGCAAGGCAAGGGGCAAGGGGCGGAGGAACGCTTCTGGCAGCTGGAGGAAGCTGCGCCGCTGCGCGAGTTTTTGGGAGAGCTGGAAAGTCTCAAGGATGAGCGGCTGGGCGTGCTGAACATGCTGCATCCGGGGGATCTCTGGCAGATTCCGTTTGCGCACGCGCAGGCGATCGTACGCCTCCCTGGCTTTGCTGACGGGCGTCCGCTGGCGGTGATCGCAGGCGGGGAGCAGATCGACGAGGCGATGGAGATGGCGGTGCGCGAAGCTTTGACCGCTTATGCTCGCTTGGTGCAGGAGCAGATGCCTATGCAGCTTCCGAGTGAGATCGACGCCGCGTGGAGCCACGGGCGCGATGTGCATGAGTGGCAGGGGCGCGGCATTTTGCAGGCGTTGTCCGGGCGGGCGCGCCGGGTGGGCGAAGAGTTGAAGGAATTCACCTCTGCCGATTTGGGTGCGAGTTTGGAGCAGACGTATTGGAAGATGCTGACGCTGCGCTACGGGCTGCAGGTGCGCTTGTTCGCTGTCGAACTGGGTGTGGAGGCTGCACATCTTGTACGCGTGTGGTGTGACGGACAATGGATCGGGTCGGGCATCGGGCGCACGCGCCGCGAAGCTTTGAAGACTGCGCTTTTGCAAGCTTTGAGCGGCTGCCAGCTGCAGGAGAACCACCCTGAACAGATGACAGCAGCGACCATCGAGGCGGCACTTCTGCCGGACGTGATTGAAGAGCTTGCCGAGGTGCCTGCTGAGGCGGTTCCGGAGTGGAAGGCTTGGAATGCGGTCGTGCAGGAGCAGTTGCGCCAGCAGGGACTGCGCGTCGTGGCATTGCCTTGGCTGGCCGATGATGCGCCGTTGCAAATGGGCGTGCTGGTCGGGCAAATCGGGCTGGAGGAGGTGAGCGGTTGATGAACAAACGCCAGATATGGATCGTAGGCGAAGGCGTGCTGGCCGACTGGGTCTGTGAACGGCTCGAACTCAATTTTGAACTGACGCGGATGGAGCATTCGCAATCGCTCGCCTTTTCCGAAGGGCACGGGCCTGATGTGGTGCTGAGCCTGCTCGATCGCCGCGATACAGACGAGGAAGTGCGCATCCAGCGTTTGACGCGTGCGCATGGTGTGCCCTATCTGCGGGCGAGTCTCTATGTAGATCGGAGCTTTCTCGGCCCGTGGTCGTTCGCCGGACAGGAAGGATGTCTGCAATGCGCGGAGATTCGCATGCGCAATGTGCATCCAAACAAGCCGATCTGGAGCGCGGTGACGACAGCGCAGAGCAGTGAGTCGTACCGCACGGCACCGAAGCTGTGGACCGTTCCGTTCCTGGATCTGTTCGCAGAATTGGTCGCGGAGGAGCTGAACGCATTTGCAGCAGAGCGTGACCTGCGTTACGTGCAGGGGATGTACGCGGGCTACGACGGCTCGTTAAAGGGGCAACTGCACCGCTTTTTGCCGCATCCGCAGTGCCCGGAATGCTCGACGGTGCCGGATGATCTGCCGGAGCTGGCCGAGCTGAAGTTCCAGCCGCGGCTCAAGCCGCACCCGCGCGCCTACCGCCTGCCGAATCCCAAGCTGACGCGGGAGAACTTGCGCAAGGAGTTTTATGACTGGCGGATGGGGCTCGTGCATCATCTGTATCGGGAGACGTACTCGAAGTTCATTCCGATCACCGGGGCAGAATTGCCTTTGGAAACGGAAAACCACACGGAGATCGGCTTTGGCCGCACCGTCACCTTTAACGATTCGGAGTTCACTTCGATTCTGGAAGCGTTGGAACGTTATGCGGGGATGATCCCGCGCGGTCGGCGCACCATGCATATTGGCTCGTACAGTGAGTTCCGCGATCAGGCGGTGCATCCGCCACAGCTTGGCATCCACGACCCGGAGCAGCAAAAGGAGCCGGGCTACCGGTATCACCCGTATGATGATGAGTTGAAGGTCGGCTGGGTCTGGGCCTACTCGTGGCGGGAGCAAAAGCCGGTGCTGGTCCCCGAGCAGATGGTCTACTACCGTCTGAGCCAGACCACGCCCGAGCAGCCGCCGGTCAATCGGTTTGTCTATGAGACGTCGAACGGCTGCGCGATGGGCGGGTCGCTCGAAGAGGCGATCTATTACGGGCTGATGGAAGTGATCGAACGCGATTCGTTCCTTGTCGCCTGGTACAACCGTCTGCAGCTGACCGAGCTTGATCTGGAAGGCGTAAAGGATCAAAATATCCTGCTCGTCAAAGACCGTGTGGAAGCGATGGGCTATCGCTTGCATCTGTTCGACATGACGATGGAGAGCGGCATCCCGAGCATCTGGGCGACGCTGATCAATCCGGCCGACGATGCGGCGGTGAAAACCTACACAGCGGCCGGCGCGCATGCCGATCCGGAAAAAGCGATCATGGGCGCACTGGTCGAAGTCGTGACGTCGATGCCGATCTATGAGATCTCGATGGCTCCCAAACGCCAGCAGGCGGAGGAGATGGTGAGCGACCCGACGCTGGTGCAGACGATGGAAGATCATGTGCTGCTCTACTCCCATCCGGATACACTGCCGCGCTATGACTTCTTGTTTGCGGCAGACCGCCCGGTAAAAAGCGTGCGCGAAGTGTATGCGAAATGGTATGAGGAGACGCCGCCCGAGGACTTTTCGGCTGAATTGACCGGGCTGATGAACCAACTGCTGGAGCATCATCAGGACATTTTGGTGATCGACGAAACGCCGCCGGAGCTGGAATCGCTTGGTATCAAGGCGGTCAAAGTGATCGTGCAGGGGATGCTGACGATGTCGTTTGGCCATCAGTTCCGCCGCATCGTCATGGAGCGCGTGCAGCAGGCTCCCGTCACGATGGGCTACCGCAAGGAGCCGATCGCGCCGGAGGAGATCAACCTGCATCCGCATCCGTTTCCGTAAGGCGGGATGACGATGCACAATCGCGATCTGGCCATCGGGCGTTCGTTTTGGCTGCAAACCGGCTACCTGCGCTATGACACGATGCGCGATCTGGAACGGCGCACGGAGCCGGAACTCTTTCTGACCGCTTCCCCGTATCTGGGCCGCGTATCGCTGAGCCTGGCGCCGGTGCGGCCGCTTGGTTCGGTCGAGCCATTGCAACAGGTGCGATCAGGGGCAGCACTTACCCCTTTGGAGCGGCTGACCACGCTGCTCTATCTGACCTTGGGACTGGTGCGCTATGAAGCGGGCAGCGTGCGCCCCTTTCACCGGGGGGCTCCGTCGCCGAGGTGCCTGTATGCGACTGAGCTGTATGTCGTTCCGCCGCAGGGCGTGTTCCGCTATGACCCGTTGATGCACGCGTTGGAGCAGCGCAGTGAAGAGGGTATGTGGGACGTGTTGGAGCAGGCGCTTGGTATAACGCTTTACGGTGCGGAAAGCGTGCTGATCGTGGCGGCAGACGTGTGGCGCATCGCCCGGCTGTATGCGGACTTTGCCTACAACATCGCCACGCTGGAAGCCGGTCATGCGTTGGGGCAACTGCAGGTGCTGGCCAGCCGTTTGGGCTATGAGGCTCGCATTCATGAGCATTTTCTGGATCGGCCGGTGCTGGAATCGCTGGGCCTGAACGGAAAGGTGCAGACGCCGCTGGCGGTGGTTGTTTTATGGCCGCAGGGGGCGGTGAAGCAGGAGCGGGTTTCCTGTGAGTCAGTACCTCGGCAGCCTGTTGCTGCTGACACGCGATTCGAGCAGGAGATGAACCAATGTGGTGACCTGCAGAAGATGATGGAAGCGTCTCGCTTAACTTTTGCAGAAGAACTTCCCGAGGCGGAGCAAGCACAAGAGCATCTCGTCAGGACGACTGCCGATTTTGCCGGATCTGCCGCTGGATGCGAAGCGGATCTGCTGGACGTGATCAAAACGCGCAACTCGGGCAACGACAAGATCGGGCTGTCGGCCACCGGGCGGCCGATTCCGCTGGAACAGCTGTCCGGGCTGTTGCAGGCGCTGGCAGCGTTTCCGGATGCACAGGGTCTCGCCCGGGAGATCGGACTGTATCTGTCCGCCCATCGTGTGGCGGGCCTGGCGTCGGGGATCTACCGCTGTGAGTTGTCCGCGCCGGATTTCGAAGCGCAGAGCTTGCATCAGGACATGGGGTTATTGATGGAACAGGCCAGCGTGGTGGACGGGAAATATATCAACTTCCGGTCGATCCCGGCCGCTTTTTATCTCACGGTTGATTTCGAGCGGACGCTGCACCAGCATGGCAACCGAGGCTATCAGATCATGCAGATGAGGGCCGGGCGTTTGACGCAGTACCTCTGTCTGCTGGCGGCTGCCAGAGGCTGGTATGCCCGTCCGCTGAAAAGCTATCGTGATGCTGAGACGGAAGCTTTACTCGGCTTGTCACAGACGACCCGCACGGTGGTCTATCAGCTGGTGATCGGGGAGAGCGACACGCCGTATTTGGAATTTGATATGGGCTTGTAGACAGGAGGAGTGGGCATGACAGGCGTGACGAAGCGGGAATGGCTGGCCCTGCACATTTTTTATCACCATTTTGAAAAACAGGATGACCTGCTGCTCGACTGCCTGATGCCGGCGGCGCGCAAACTGCGGGCGGAAGGGCATTGCCAAGCGTGGTTTTTCCTGCGCTACTGGGACGGAGGCCCGCACATCCGCATTCGCTTCCTGCAGCCTGACGAGCATGTGGAGCCGTATATCCGCGAACAGGCGGCCGCATACATGCAGGCCCATCCGCCCGCGCAGGAGATGAGCAGGGAGGCGTACTACGCGCAGCACAAGTTCGACGGGGAAGCGGTTGACCGCGACAGCTTGCCGTGGTACGGGAACGGCAGCATCGTGCGTATGCCGTATGAGCCGGAGACGAAACGCTATGGCGGCGCGGCGGCGCTTCCGGTCAGCGAAGACCTGTTTGCACACTCCAGCGACATGGTGGAGCAGGTGCTCACCGCGACGCGGGGCGAGTACCAAAAGCGGATGAACATCGCCATGGATCTCATGCTGCTCACGGCGCTCTGCCTCGGTGTGCGGGTTGAAGATGCCGGAATGTTTTTCGAGCGCTACATGTACAGCTGGCAGACGTTCGTCGATCAGCCGGAAGCGCAGCGCGTGAAAATCCGCGAGCTGTTCGAACGGCAGCGCGAGGTCTGGGTGCCGCGCTTTCGCACGCTGGTCGAGTTTATCGACTCCGATCAGGAGTTCATGTTCTATCGCCAGTGGGTTGATCAGCTCAAAGCAGCTTTTGCCCGCTACGAAGCGATTGCGCTGCAAGGCGAGCTGGTCTGTCCCTACGATGATGACCCGGTCGACTCCGAACGCCGCCGCCGCTATGCGATCGCCTCGATTGCCGTGTCGCAGATTCACATGACGAACAACCGGCTCGGCGTGCTGATGTCGTACGAGCATTACCTGAGCTGCATGCTGCATCTCGCAGCGTCCGAAGCAGTTCAGACGGGCGAGGAGGTGCGCTGATGGCCAAACGCCTGCTGGCCGCCTCCAGGCGGGCTTCCAGCGTCGAGGAGCGCATGGAACTGAAGCGCACCGGGATCGACAACCCGTTTCATCTGGCGGAACTGTATCACGCCAACAGCAAATTTGACCCGGACCTGATGTCGTACCGCCTGCCGCTCGACAAGTATTCGGTTCCGGATGTGATGGAAGATGCGACCGAGATCTATTTTGACCTGCCGCGATTTGAAGAGCTGCCTCCGCTGCCGGGGGCATTGGGCGACGCGCTGCTCGCTCGCCGAAGTTCGTGGGACTTCGCGGAGCCGGTCACGCGGGAGGAATTGATCCTGCTGCTGAAATACGCGCTGGGCACCAACGCGGTGAAGACCGTGCCGGACGGGACGAAGGAACTGCAATTGCGGTTGCGCAGCTACCCGTCGGGCGGGGCGCTGTACCCGGTGCAGTTTTATCTCTACCTGCATGGCGTGGAAGGGATGGAGCGGGGGCTGTACCGGTTCTGCCCGTATCTGAACCGGCTGTATCTGCATCAGGTGGGAGACTTCTCCGGGCAGATCGCCGGGATGACCGCTTCGACCGATCCTGATGCCAATCCGGGCTTCGTCAAGCAGGACTACAGCCGGGCAGCCGTCCACTTTTTTCTCGCCGCCGACTTCCGGCACCAGTCTGACAAATACGGAGCGCGCGCTTACCGCCTGACATTATTGGAGGCGGGGCATGCTGCGCAGAATCTGCTGCTGGTGTCCACGGCGCTGGGGATGACGGGCGTCACCTTGGCCGGATTTTATGATGACCGGGCCAATGAGCTCTTGGAACTGGACGGTGTCGACCGCGCCGCCTTGTACATGATTCCGATCGGTCGGGCAGGAGGTGCATCACAAAATGGATAAAGAAGGTTTTCGTACCTTATTGTTGAATTCCTATTATAAGTTACGCGACGGTTACTTTTTTACTTTTCCTGAAAGTAATGAATTGCAGGTTCGTCACGTACATTGGGGCGAGAGTCTTGCCCGTGTCGGCGCTCCTGAAGGGGAGACCTGGCTGCAGGATGTGTTTGGCGAATTGGACGGCACGCGCACGATGCGGGAGATCATGGTACATGTTCCGGAGGCACGGCATGAGGATTGTTTGAAAATGCTGGCCGCGCTGCGCCGGTCGTTTTTGGCCGAATCCCCGACTCCGATCCCGGATGAGCGTTCATGGTCTGAGCAGTGGCTGCCGCACTTGATGGGCACGCGCCACACCGCACGCCATTTTTATGAACGGGAGCTGGCGAAGGCGAACATCTTGGTGCTTGGCGCCGGGATGATCGGCAGCCGTTTGGCAGCCGGGCTGGTGCAGCTCGGCGCCGGGCATGTGGCGGTCGCCGATGGGCGGGCGGTCACGGCGGATGACCGTTTTCAATCGCTTGCCTACGCGTATGCAGAGCTTGGCGCGATGCGCGCGGAGGCGCTGGCCGGCAGCTTGAACCGGATCGCGGGAACTGTGCGCGCATCCGGGCATGTCTGGGCGGCGCAGGACACGGAGGCACTCTGCCGCCTGATGGAAGGGCGGTCGCTGGTGCTGGTCGCCGAGGATGCATTTGCTCCCAGCCTGTATGAGCAGGTGAACCGGGTGGCGGTGGAGCAGGGCATCACCTGGTCGATGATCGTGATCGACGGGTGGAATGTGCATGTCGGACCGACGTTCCTGCCGGGGCGCACCGGATGTTATCACTGTCTGGAGGCGGACCGCCGGAGCCGGATGGCAAACCCGGTCTCGTATGACCGCTATGTGGAACATCTCATGCAAAACGGGGCGCAGGCAGCGCTTGCGATCTCCCCGACGTTCGCCGACATGGCGGCGGGGATGCTGGCCTCAGACGTGCCAAACATCGTCGGCAACATGCCGCAGCGCATGGAGACAGAATCGAGTCTGACGCTTGGCCGGCAGATGCAGATGGACATGCGGACATTTGATGCCGCCTTGCACGGAGTGATCAAGCAGCCGCGCTGTGCGGTATGCGGGTGCGGGGCGGCGGAGCAGCAGATCAAGGAGGAGGTAGCAACGTGAAGGAACAAACGGTGATCGAACTACATGACGCCAAGAAGACCTATGGTACGGTACAAGCCGTGCGTGGCATCTCGTTGAACGTATACAAAGGGGAAGTGCTCGGCATCATCGGAGCCAACGGCGCGGGCAAAACAACGACGCTGGAGATGATGATGGGATTGATCGAGCCGACCGCAGGCAAGGTGACGGTGCTTGGGTATGACGCCAGAAAACAGCCGGCCGAACTGAAAGAGAAGATCGGGATTCAGCTGCAGAAGACCTCGCTGTATGACCGGATCAAAGTCAGCGAAGCGCTCGAACTGTTCCAATCCTATTATAAGAAAACGCGTGATCCGAAAGAGATCGTCCGGATGTTGAATTTGGAGCCGTACCTGAAGATGCATGTCAAGAAGCTCTCCGGCGGCTGGCAGCAGCGCACGGCGCTGGCTTTGGCGCTGATCAACGACCCGGAGATCATCTTCCTCGATGAGCCGACGACCGGCCTCGACCCGAAGGCGCGGCATGACCTGTGGGAGATCATCCTCAAGCTGAAAGCGGAAGGCAAAACGATCCTGCTCTCCACGCACTATATGGAAGAAGCCAACAAGTACTGCGACCGGGTGGCGGTCATCCGCGCCGGGGAACTGGTGGCGTGCGATACGCCGGACAACCTGATCAAGCTGCTGCCGGGCGGGCAGGGCACGATGGATGACGTCTATGTGGAGATCGCTGCGGCGACGAAAGGAGCGTAACCTCTGATGAACATGTCTGCAATGCTGACCCATACGAAGATGGAGATCAAGCTGTTCTTCCGCGAGATCCTGTTCGTCTTCTTCACGTTCCTGCTGCCGGCGGTGAGCTTCATTTTCTTCGGCACGATGTTTGGCGATGAAACGTATAACGGCTACAATTACATCGACACGTACATTCCGGCGATGGTGTCGATCGTCATGTTCACGACCGGATTCTTCACGATTGGGCTGCAGGTGGTCATCGACCGCGAAAAGGGCATTTACAAACGCCTGCGCGGGACGCCGCTCAATTCGTCCTACGTGTTTGCGGCGATCATCACGAAAGGCTTCTTCTGCATCCTGGTCGGGACGGTGGAGATCATCCTGATCGCGAAGTACATGTTTGATGCCACGATCACCGGCTCGATGCTCCAGTTTATTTTGTCGATGATCCTCTGCGCCTTGTCGTTTTTCGCGATGGGCTTCCTCATCGCCAGCATCGCCAAGCGCATGCAGACGGCGATGGCGATCTCGATGGTCGCGATGTACCCGATGATGTTCCTGTCCGGGTCGACCATGCCGCTCGACAAGATGCCGGAGATCATGCAGACGATCTCCAAATTCATCCCGATGACCTATGTCAAAGACCTGCTCCAACTGGGCTGGGTCGGCAAGCTGTTCACCGAAGCGGCAGTCACGCCTGCGCTGGTGCTGGTCGGGATCTTCCTCGTCGGCACGTTTATCGGCATCAAGAAATTCAAGTGGGATTAACAGCAAGGAAAAATGAGCTGTCAACCGTCTAAGCTCCCTGAAAAGGGAGCTTTTTTGTCCTGCCGAAGCGGGAGTCTTCTGAGCCGTTTGCCCCATTTTTCAGAACAGATGGACTATTTCCCGCGAACGGGACAGGGAGGTGTCGGCTTTTGTCGAAAAAGAGGATCATGCAGAAAACGTATCGGGAGGAACAACGACGATCATGAAGAACAGCATGAGCCTTCTTTTGGCAGGGTTGCTTTTGGCAGGAAGTGTCTCGGTGGCAGAAGCGGCGACGACGACAACGAAGACGACCGTGACCAGCACCGCGAAACAATACAATGTGTTTCAGCGCAACACTTATTTGAAGAGTTTCGTTTCCTATAATGAAGCGGTTGCCTACGCGAAACTGTGGGATCACTCGTCGGTCGTGAAGATCGCCGGCAATCTCTGGCTGTGGGACAACTATCCGCGCTTTCAGGTCTATCAAGGCGAACGGATGTTGAAAGAGTTTACGACGCAAGCAGCGGCGATGGACTATGCCAAGCTGTGGGCGCGCTCGTCAGTCAGGACGTGGAAAGGCTCCTGGCTGTGGGACAACTATCCCAAGTACCGCGTGTTTCAAGGGGAGAAGATGCTGCGCGAGTACAAGTCGTTCGAAGAAGCGGTCGCCTATGCGCGGCTGTGGGCAGGCGCGTCGGTCCGGCAGATCACGGACGGGCACTGGGTGTGGGACAACTTCAAAGTGAAAACGCTCGTCATCGACCCCGGCCACGGCGGACGCGATCCGGGTGCGATCGCGTTGGATGGGACGGAAGAGGAAGACTTGACGCTGTCCTTCAGCTTGAAAGCCAAGGCAGAGCTGGTCAAACGCGGCTACAACGTGGTGATGGTGCGGGAGACCGATGTGGAGCTCGATCCTTCCACCACAGATCTGGCGGAAGAGCTACAGGCGCGAGTTGATGTGTCAAAAGCGAGCGAGGCGAATCTGTTCATTTCGCTGCATGCCAACTCGTTTTCCAGCACCGGCACGTACGGCACGGAGACGTACTACAACACCACCACCTCCTACGACGGCAGCGTCAACCCCTTCCCGGAGCAAAGCCGCCAACTGGCCGGCGTGATCCAAAAGCACGTCCTGCGCGCCATGGGCACGTATAATCGCGGCGCGAAGGACAGCAATTTCTACGTCCTGCGGAAAAATACCGTACCGGCCGCGCTCGTCGAGATCGCCTTCCTGTCCAACGCGGGTGATCTGAAAAAGTTAGAAGACACAGCTCTCCAGCAAAAATTCGCCGTGGAAATGGGCGCGGCGGTTGACGAGTATTTTGCGGTCAGCGGGCAAAAGTGACCACGAAAAAGCTCCCTCCACGAAAGCGGGGGAGCTTTTTTCAATTGTTACTTCAAAGGCAGCCAGATCTCAAAGCTCGATTCATCGGTGTTGCCTTGCCAGCGCTCGTCGTAGAGTTCGAGGAAGGGCGCGGCGTAGTTGCGCTGAAGTCCGTTTTCCGGGAGCCAGGTCTTGTAGGCGTATTCGAAGGTGTTGCGGAGGTTTTCCACTTTGCCATGGTGGGTGAACACGGCATAGCGCTGGGCGGCCACGTTGCGCTGCACCATGTCGTCCGGGATCGGGGACTGATCACAGATTTCGAAGGCGGCGATGTAGGTGAAGTCTTGCTCACGGTCCCAGGAGACGCCCCAGGTATCGATAAACTTCACCTCGTCAGCGCGGCGGATGAGGCTGTCCCACAGGGCAGGGATGCGCTCCATCTCTTGATAGGGGCCGGTGATTTCCAGTCCGATGACTGTAAAAGCGGCTTTTTCTGCGATTCTCGGTTCGGTCATGTTTTCTCTCCTCCTGCTTGTCAAAAATCTCCATGTTATGATTCTAGCACAGGAGGAATTTTTTGCATGAGGGATTTTAGTGCGCCTTCATCTTCTCCGCCACGTTGATCAGCTGCTGGGGCAGGATCATGCCGGTGTCGTAGTCGCCTTGGAGCACGCGGTACTGTTCGGCGTAGGATTGATCGCTGTCGAGCGACTCCGTTTCCGGGAAGCCGTATCCTTTGACCCGGAAACCTTTTGCTTCCAAATAATCGATTGCTTCTGAAATCGTCATTTTCATGGCAAACACTTCCTTATCAGCCTGTTTGGGCTAGTATGCGCACGTTCTGGCTCTTTTACGCAATTTGACCATCTATTCTGTGATTGATAGAATGAGAGTACGTTTTGAGAGGCAACGCCAAATGAGGGAACGAAAGGATGAGCGCATCGTGCTGAATTTCTTGTTGATCGCAGCAGTTGTATATCTGCTTACCACATGGGGAGTTCGTTTGCAGATGCGCGCCCAATTGTTTGGACAGGCTGTGGCCGGCCTCTTAGGCTATGCATGCTCGCTTGCAGCAGGCACTGCTGCCGGTTTGTTTTTGACGCTCTGCGGCGCGGAATACATCTATCCGCAGGCTAGTGTGATGGAGATCAGTGTGGTTTCCACCGTGCTGTCTGTTGGGATCGGGGAGTATTTGCATGCGCGCAGTTTCCGTCTTTCGCTGTTGCTGATGGCTCCGCTGCGCTCGAAAGAGTCGAAGCGGTAAGACGATCGTGAATATTCATGACGAACGGCAGACAGGATTGTCTGGTCCGTTCTTTTTTTCATGATCGAACGGCTATACTATGGTGTCGGAGTTTCTACAAAGGGGATGAAATCTTGAGCGAATACAACATCCGCGAAATTATGAAAGGCCTGCTTGCCGAATGGGGCATTTCCGGGTACGAAGACCGCATTGCGGCACGGCTTCGGGAAGCGCTTACACCGTTTACCGACGACATTCGCATCGATAAAATGGGCAACCTGATCGCCAAGATCGCAGGCAAAGGCACCGCGCCGCGCAAAAGCGTGATGCTGGCCGCGCACATGGACGAGATCGGCCTGATGGTGACCAAGATCGAGCCGAAGGGCTTCCTGCGCGTGACCAAGATCGGCGGGGTCGACCCGCGCACGCAGGTGGCGCAAGAAGTGGTGGTACATACGAAAGACGGCGACTATGTCGGCATCGTCGGCTCCAAGCCGCCGCATCTGACCTCGAAGGAAGATCGCGACAAGGCGTGGTCGCTCGATGAGCTGTTCATCGACATCGCAATGCCGGAAGACATGGTGCGCGAAAAAGTGCGCGTCGGTGACCCGGTGACGATCCGCCGCGAGCCGATCGAGCTGCAATACGACCGCATCGCCGGCAAATCGCTCGACAACCGTGCTTCCATCGCTTCGGTGCTGGAGTGCGTGGCCGAACTGCAACACCTCGAACACAATGTGGACGTATATGTGGTGGGCACCGTGCAGGAAGAGCGCGGGCTGTTTGGCGCAGGCCAGGCAACGTACGGGCTGCAGCCGGATATCGGGATTGCGATCGACGTGACATTTGGCGACATGCCGGGTGCGCCGGCCGACGCGACGTTCCCGCTCGGGTCGGGGCCGGCGATCGGCGTCGGGCCGAACTTGCACCACAAGATCACCCGGAGCCTCACGGAGACGGCGGAGCGTCTGGAAATGGGACACTCGTTCGAATACATGGAAGGCAACACCGGCACCGATGCCTGGATGATCCAGGTGCAGCGCGCAGGCGTGCCGACCGGGCTCCTGTCGATCCCGCTGCGTTATATGCACACCTCGGTGGAGACCGTCCGCTATTCGGACATTCAAGGGGTCGGCAAGCTGCTCGCCCACTATATTGCCGGAATTGATGATGAGTATGTGGAGGGATTGAGTTGCTACTTAAAAGACTGACCGAAGCAGTAGGCCCGTCCGGGTACGAACATGAAATTCGGCAAGTGATTTACGAGGAAATCAAGGACTACGCAGACCGCATCTACACCGACGCGATGGGCAACCTGTTTGCGGAAGTGGACGGCACCCGTCCGGGTCCGAAGGTGATGCTCTGCGCCCACATGGACGAAGTGAGCCTGTTTATCACCCGTGTGGAAGACAACGGCCTGATCAAGTTCCGCCACATCGGCGGGATCGACGACCGCGTGCTGCTCTCCAAGCCAGTGCAGATCGGCGATCAGAAGATTCTCGGCGTGATCGGTTCCAAACCGCCGCATCACCAGACGCAAGATGAGCGCAAGAAGCCAGTTGGCCTCGAACACCTGCGCATCGACATCGGCGCGACAACTCGCGAAGAAGCGCTGAAATACGTAAAGCCGGGCGACGTTGCCGTCTTTGCAACGAAATACGAAGAGATCGGGCACCGCTGCGCCAAGTCGAAGTCGTTCGATGACCGCGTTGGCTGTGCCGTGATGGTCGAGACGATCAAGAAGAAATTTGATATCCCGGTTGTCTACGCCTTTACGGTGCAGGAAGAGATCGGTCTGCGCGGCGCAGGTCCGGCCGCATACCGCATCAATCCGGACGTGGCGCTGGTGCTCGAAGGCACTTTGGCGTCCGACGTGCCGGACACGGTGGAACACGGGCAGGCGACGATCTCCGGCGCAGGCCCGGCGCTGTCGGTGATGGACGGTTCTTCGGTGCACAACCGCAAGTTCCTCAAAGAGATGATCGAAGTCGCGGATGAAGCGGGCATTCCGCACCAAATCCGCAAGACGGTCGCGGGCGGCAACGATGCCGGACGGATTCACCTGACCAAGGAAGGGATTCTGTCGGGCGTCATCTCCGTCCCGACCCGTTACATCCATGCGCCGTCACAGCTGATCTCGCTGGACGACTATGAGCAGACGATCGAGCTGGTGGAAAAGTTTCTCCGCCGCGTGGAGCAAGGGGGTTTTCAAGCATGAAAGAATTGATTGTCACGCTTGCCCAGGCGACCGGCCCCAGCGGGCAGGAAGAGAACGTGCGCGCGCTGCTCAAGCAAGCGGTCGCTCCGTATGCGGATGAAGTGCGCGAAGATGTGGTCGGCAACCTGATCGTCACCAAAAAAGGCAACGGCAGCGCGAAAAAGCACCTGCTGATCACCGCACACATGGATGAAGTCGGACTGATGGCTCTGCATGTGGAAGCGGGCGGACGCGTGCGTGTCGGCGGCATCGGCAGCATTGAGCCGGAGTCGATCATCGACAAGCGCGTGGTGTTTGCGAACGGCACGGTCGGCACCGTCCACGCCGATTCCCAAGACGACAAAGAGCTGACGATGATCAAATTGTTCCTCGACCTCGGCGTATCGTCCAAAGCAGCGGCGGAGGAGCTCGTGCAGGTCGGCGATTCCTGTGCGCGGATGCAGGAGACGGTGGAACTGACGCCGGGCAAGCTCGTCGGCAAGTCGCTCGACAACCGTGCAGGATGCGCGGCTGCTGTGGAAGTTCTGAAGCGACTGGGCACGCCGCAGCATGATGTGTCGGTCGTGTTTACCGTGCAGCATGGCGTCGGTTCGCGTGGCGTGAAGACGGCGGGCTATGCCTTGAAGCCGGACTTCGCGCTGGTGCTGGATGGCGCCAACATCAAATACTGCGCTGCGGTGGAGCTCGGCGCCGGACCGGCGATCAAAGTGATCGACCGCCAGGCGATCGTGCCGCCGCGGATCAAGCATTTCCTGATCGAGCAGGCGGAAGCGGCCGGCATTGCCTACCAGATGGAAGTTAATACGGAAGGCACGTCCGACACGGGCGCGCTCTTGCTGTCCGAAGACGGCATCCCGACCGGTGCGCTGTCGATTCCGGTGAAAGTCGAAGAAAACGGCACGGAGACGGTCGATCTGCGCGATGTGGAGCTGACGGTACAATTGGCGGTCAACGCGCTGCAGGCTTATTCGCTGTAAGTTGGTCGTGAGTTAGTTGTAAGCTATTGGTATCTGAAGCACCCTTGCACTGGGCAAGGGTGCTTTCTCTTGGTATAATGTTGCTTAATTGCGTAGTTTTGTCCTTATTTCGCATTGAGCTGAGAACTGAGAGGAGCAGATGAGTATGTTGAGGTATCTGACGGCCGGGGAGTCGCACGGGCCTGCACTGACGGCGATCGTAGAAGGGTTGCCGAGCAATCTTCCGCTGGATCTGGAGTTTATCAATCATCAGTTGTGGCGCCGCCAGCAAGGATATGGACGCGGTGGCCGGATGAAGATCGAGTCAGATCGAGTGGAGATCCAAAGCGGAGTGCGTTTTGGCAAAACGATGGGTACGCCTGTCGCGATGTTGATTCAGAACAAAGACTGGCGCAACTGGTCGGAGAAGATGGCGATCACAGGCGATGCGCCGGACAGTGTCGTGGAAATTACCAAGCCGCGCCCGGGTCATGCAGACCTTGCTGGCGCTCTTAAATACAATCAGGAAGACATCCGCAATGTGCTCGAACGGGCCAGCGCGCGCAACACGGCGACGATGGTCGCGGTTGGTTCGGCAGCTCGCCTGCTCTTGCGCCATTTCGGGATCGAAGTCTACGGCCATGTGGTCGAGCTCGGCCCGGTGCGGGTGGACCGTTTGGAAGGAACGATTCCGGAGATCGCCGAGCGCGCCGAAGCATCGGAAGTGCGCGTCGCCGACCCGGAAGCGGAAAAAAAGATCATCGCGGCGATCGATGCAGCGAAAGCGGCGGGTGACACGCTGGGCGGGATTTTTGAAATCATCGTCACCGGCGCGCCGATCGGTCTTGGCTCGTATTCGCATCCCGACCGCAAGCTGGACGGGCGTCTCGCCCAGGCTCTGATGAGCATTCAGGCGATCAAAGGCGTGGAGATCGGACTCGGTTTCGACGCGGCGCGCACGCCGGGCTCGCAGGTGCACGATGAGATCGGGCACCGCCAAGGCGATTACTACCGCCGCTCGAACAACGCAGGCGGCTTAGAAGGCGGCGTGACCAACGGCCAGCCGGTGATCGTCCGCGCGGCGATGAAGCCGATCCCCACGCTGTACAAGCCGCTCGAGTCGGTCGACATGCGCACGAAAGAGCCGTACCGCGCCACGATTGAGCGCTCCGACGTTTGCGCTGTGCCCGCCGCTGCGGTGGTTGGCGAAGCGATGGTCGCTTGGGTGCTGGGTCAAGCCTTTTTGGAAAAATTCGGCGGCGACTCGATCGAAGAGATCGAGCGCAACTACCACAACTATCTGACCATAATCGGTGAACGATGATCCGGGAGCGCGTCGATACAGGACACACCTCTTATGACATCGTGATCGGTACGGGATTGCTGGCGCGGACTGGTGCATTTTTGCAAGAGCTGAACGTGAAAGCGGCGTCCCGGCATCTGATCATCACCGACACGAACGTGCAGGCGGCGGGGCATCTCGCGCCTGTGCTCTCGTCGCTGGAAGCGGCCGGGTATCGTGCGGACGTGTTTGTGATCCCGGCGGGAGAAGCGTCGAAGCGGCTGGCATTGGCGGAAGAGGCGTTTGAGTTCGCGTATGAAAAGGGCCTCGACCGCCATTCGGTCGTCTTGGCGCTGGGCGGCGGCGTGGTTGGCGATTTTGCCGGATTTGTGGCGGCGGCGTACATGCGCGGGATCAACTTCGTGCAGTTGCCGACGACGATGCTCGCCCAAGACAGCGCGGTCGGCGGCAAAGTTGCCGTCAACCTGTCCCGCGCGAAAAATATCATCGGGGCGTTTCATCAGCCATTGGCGGTATTGTACGACATCGAGACGCTCCACACCTTGCCACTGCGCGAACGGCGCGGCGGGTATGCGGAAGCGATCAAGCATGGGATCATCCGCGATGCTGAATTTTTTGACTGGATGAAAACACACACCGCAGCCATTTTGCAAAATGATCCGGCGGTGCTGCCCGAACTGCTGGCCCGCTCGTGCCGGATCAAGGCAGAAGTGGTGTCGGCCGATGAGCGGGAGCAGGGGCTGCGGGCGATTTTGAATTTTGGCCATACGCTTGGTCATGCGGTCGAGACGCTGGCCGGATACGGACGGCTTGGGCACGGCGAAGCGGTGGCGATCGGCATGGTCGCCGCTGCCAGGCTGTCGGTCCGACTGGGATATTGTTCGGCAGAGACGGCAGCCGAGGTGGAAGCGATGGTCGAGCTGGCCGGGCTGCCGACGCGGATTCCGAACAATCTCGATACTGACGAACTGATATCATCGATGCAAAAGGACAAAAAAGCAACCGGCGGCACGCTGACGTTTGTGCTCCTGCGCCGCATCGGCGAAGTGGAGATCGTCAAGGAAGTGCCGCCGGAGCAAGTGCGTGAAGTGATTGCTGCTACCAGGGAGGGCTGACACATGACATTGGTCGTGCGCGGGATTCGCGGCGCTATCACCGTTGAACAAAATGATGCTGCGAGCATCCATCAAGCGACCCGGGAACTCTTGCTGGCGATGGTGGAGGAGAATCAATTGACAACTCCGCTGATCGCTTCCTGTTTCATCACGATGACGCCCGACCTTGATGCTGCATTTCCCGCCCAGGCCATTCGCGAGTTGGACGGCTGGGAACTGATCCCGCTGATGGGAGCTCTGGAAGTGCAGGTGCCGGGTGGACTGCCGATGTGCATCCGCCTGCTCCTGCATGTGAACACCGCCAAGACGCAGGAGGAGATTCAGCACATCTACCTGCGTGATGCGGTCAAGCTGCGGCCCGATTTGCAACAAAAGGGTTGACGGTCAATCGCTGGCGGTGTATCATGTTAACTAGTTAAGTGAGAGCCAGAGTTGAGTTTTATGGTTTTTAAAGGGGCGTTTTGCGCAGGAGTGCGCAGAAGCCAACGAGCAGATGAGAATAGCACAGGCGAGCCGAGACGAGAAGAGCCGATACATACGGGATGGGTCTACCTATCTGCGTACTTTCTTCCTTGTCCTTACCGGTCAGAGCGCCTATGCTCTGGCCTTTTTTAGTTGCTTGAGAGAGCAGTTGATTCGAGAGATGAGTTGAGAGGAGCGAGTTCAGATGATCAAACGTGCACTTCAAACGGTGATCGGCGGCGGGACGCTGGACCGGGAACTGGCAGAGGGAACGATGGGGCAGATCATGGCAGGGGAGGCGACCGGGTCGCAGATCGCCGCACTTTTGACAGCGCTGCGGATGCGCGGCGAGACGGTGGAAGAGATCACCGGATTTGCAGCGGCGATGCGCTCGTTCGTCACGCCGGTCGAGTCCGGCCTGAGCGGGCTGGTCGACACCTGCGGAACGGGCGGCGACGGCGCACAGACGTTTAACATCTCCACCACCGCCTCGTTTGTGGCGGCTGCGGCGGGCGTGAAGATCGCCAAGCACGGCAACCGCTCGGTGTCCTCGCGCTCGGGCAGCGCCGATGTGCTGCAGGCGTTGGGCGTAAACATCGACCTGACGCCGGAGCAGGCGTCACAGTGCCTGGAGCAGGTCGGCTTGACCTTCCTCTTCGCTCAGCTCTACCACCCGGCGATGAAGCATGCGATCGGGCCGCGCCGCGAACTGGGGTTTCGCACCGTGTTTAACGTGCTCGGTCCGCTGACCAACCCGGCCGGCACGAAGCGTCAGGTGATCGGCACGTTTGGAGCTGACCTCGTGGACAAAATGGCTTATGCCCTCGCCGAACTCGGCACCGAACACGCGCTGGTCGTGCATGGCGCAGACGGACTCGACGAGATCACCGTCACCGGCAGCACGAAGATCGCCGAAGTGCGCGGCGGCAAGGTGGAGCGCGTCTTCACCCTGACGCCGGAAGAAGTGGGCTTGCAGCGTCACCCGATCGACGCGCTGCAAGGCGGGGATGCGCAGGAGAACGCGGAGATTCTCGTGCGGATTCTCGAAGGGCAGAGCGGCGGCGCACGCGACATCGTTGTGATCAATGCGGCGGCGACCTTGTACGTCGCAGGCACTGCCGCGTCGATTCAAGAAGGCGTGAGGCTGGCGCAAGACGCGATCGACAGCGGTCGGGCGCTTGCTCTGCTGGAAAACCTGGTCAACGTCTCGCAAAGCATGGTACGGGAAAAGGAGCTGGCGTAAATGATTCTCGACAAAATCGTCGCTGTCAAACGCGAAGAGGTGGCGCAGTACGCCAAGTCGTTTGACCTCGGGCAAGTCACGGAGGAGATCGCCGCGCTGCCGGCAACGCTTGGGTTTGAAAAAGCGCTCCGGGAGACGAGCGAGTACATCGCCCTGATCGCGGAAGTGAAAAAAGCGTCCCCGTCCAAAGGGATCATCCGCCCCGACTTCGACCCGGTAAAGATCGCCGGCATCTATGAAGCGGCAGGCGCGAACTGCCTCTCCGTGCTGACCGACGAGCAGTTCTTCCAAGGCCATGCCGATTACCTGCGTCGTGTGCGGGCAGCGGTTGAACTGCCGCTTTTGCGCAAAGACTTTATCATTGATGAGAAGCAAATTTATGAAGCGCGTTTGCTGGGCGCCGACTGCATCCTGCTGATCGCCGCGATCTTGTCCACTGCGCAGATGAACGAATACCTGGCGCTGGCCGCTTCGCTTGGCCTCGACGTGCTGACCGAAGTGCACGATGAGAAAGAGCTGGAGCGGGCGCTGGAAGCGGGCGCGGGGCTGCTCGGCGTGAACAACCGCGACCTGCGCGACTTCAGCGTCGACCTCGGCACGACGGCCAGGCTCGCGGAGATGGTGCCTCCGGGCACGCTGCTGGTCAGCGAAAGCGGCATCGTCACTTTCGACGACGTGCAGCAGGTCAAGTCGGCCGGCGCAGGCGCGATCCTCGTCGGCGAAACCTTGATGCGCGACCCGTTGATCGCGCCGTCGATCGACAAGCTGCTCGGGCGCGTGGCGTCTGAGGTGCAGAGATGACGCTGGTCAAAATCTGCGGGCTGAAACTGCACGAGACGATCCGCCATGTCGGCACATTGCCGGTCGAGTATGTCGGCTTCGTTTTTGCCACCAGCAAGCGGCAAGTAAGTGCCGAGACGGCAGCAGAACTGGGGAACAGCCTCCCCGATGGCGTGCGGCGCGTTGGCGTTTTTGTTAACGAATCACTGGAAGAGATGGAGCGCATCGCCGAAACGGCCGGACTGCACGTGCTGCAGCTGCACGGCGACGAGACGCCGGAGTTGTGCGAACGGTTGAAACGGGAGACCGGCCTTGCCGTCTGGAAAGCGTGGGGCGTGCGCGGCGATGAGCGCGATGCCGAACTGGGCAGATATGCGGGGATCGTCGACGCCGTTTTGCTCGACAATGAGCGGGGCGGCACCGGGACGGCTTTTTCCTGGGAGCGGATTCCTGAGATTCGCTTGCATCTGCCCGATACACCATTATTTGTCGCCGGGGGACTGCACCCCGACAATGTATCCGAATTGATTGGAGCGTACCGCCCGGACGGCGTCGATGTGTCGTCCGGCGTCGAGACGGTTGGTGTAAAAGACCCGGACAAAATCACAGCATTCGTGACGAAAGTGAGGGAGCAGCAATGAGCACCATTTTCCCAGATCTCCAAGGGCGCTTTGGCAAATTCGGCGGCAAATTCGTCCCGGAGACGCTGATGAACGCGCTGACGCAGTTGGAAGCTGATTTTCAGCACTACAAAAACGACGCGGAGTTCCAAAAGCAGCTCCGCTACTATCTCCATAAATATTCGGGCCGCCCGACTTCGCTGTATTATGCGGAGAACCTGACCCAGCACCTCGGCGGCGCGAAGATCTACTTGAAGCGAGAAGACCTCAACCACACCGGCGCGCACAAGATCAACAACTGCCTGGCGCAAGGACTGCTGGCGAAAATGACCGGCAAAAAGCGCGTCATCGCCGAAACGGGCGCGGGCCAGCACGGCGTGGCGACGGCGACCGTCTCTGCGTTGCTCGGACTGGAATGCACCGTGTTTATGGGCGAAGAGGACATGGAGCGCCAGAAGCTCAACGTGTTCCGCATGCGCCTGATGGGCGCGGAAGTGATTCCGGCGAAATCGGGCACCCGCACCTTGAAGGACGCGACGAATGAAGCGATCCGCCACTGGGTCGAGCATGTGGAAGACACCTTCTACATCATCGGCTCGGTCGTCGGTCCGCACCCGTACCCGATGATGGTGCGCGACTTCCAGCGCATCATCGGCGATGAAGCGCGCGAACAGATCCTCAAGGAAGAAGGGCGTCTGCCGGACACGATCATCGCGTGCGTCGGCGGCGGCTCGAACGCGATGGGCATCTTCTATCCGTTCCTGCAGGACGAAAGCGTGCGGCTGATCGGCGTGGAAGCGGCAGGCGAAGGCGTGGAGACGGAACGCCACGCGGCGACGATCACCAAAGGCCGCTCCGGCATCATCCACGGCTCCTTGACCTATCTGCTGCAGGACGAGCACGGCCAGATTCAGCCGGCGCACTCGATCTCGGCCGGTCTCGACTACCCGGGCATCGGGCCGGAGCACGCGCATCTCGCCGACACGGGGCGCGCGACCTACCTGCCGATCACCGACGGGGAAGCGCTCGACGCGTTCCAGCTCTTGTCCCGCGTCGAAGGCATCATCCCGGCCTTGGAGTCGTCGCATGCGATCGCACAGACGGTAAAATTGGCTCCGGAGCTGCCGAAGGATCACCTGATCGTCGTTTCGCTGTCCGGGCGCGGCGACAAAGACGTGCACCAAGTGGCCGAGATGTTGGGAGGGATCGACGCATGACGCGCATTGCAGACACGTTTAAGCGGTTGAACGAAACGGGCGAAAAGGCTTTTATCCCCTTTTTGACGGCAGGCGACCCGAACCTTGAGGTCTCCGCCGAACTGATCATCGGCCTGGACAAAATCGGCGCGGACATCATCGAAATCGGCATCCCGTACAGCGACCCCCTCGCTGACGGACCTACGATTCAGGCAGGCTCCCTGCGCGCGCTGCAAGGCGGCACGCGGATGCCCGATGTGTTTGAGCTGGTGCGCCGCGTGCGCCCGCATGTGCAAGCATCCCTCGTGCTGTTCACCTATGCCAACCCCGTGTTTCAGTGGGGCGTGCGCGAGTTTTTCCAAACGGCGCAGGAAGCGGGCGCCAACGGCGTGATCATCCCCGATCTGCCGCTTGAGGAAAGTGAAGAAGCGCTGGCGGCCGGGCTGGCGACCGGGGTGGATTTCATCCCGCTCGTCGCCCCGACCTCGCAGGAGCGCATCGCGAAGATCGTGGCGCAAGGCCAGGGCTTTATCTACTGCGTTGCCGCGCTTGGCGTGACCGGCGTGCGCGAAGATCTCGATGCTGATCTGTCCGGCTATGTGGCCAGCGTCAAAAAGCATACCGCACTCCCCGTAGCGGTCGGCTTTGGCGTCGGCAAGCCGGAGCATGCGGCGATCATCGGGCAGTTTGCCGACGGCGTGGTCGTCGGCTCGGCGATCGTCAAAAAGGCATCGGCGATCGCCGAAGCGCTGAACGCCGGTGACGCCCCCCTCGCGGAGGCAAAAAAGCAGGAACTGATCGAATTTGCGGCTTCCCTGAAAGCGCCGCTGTATCCGAGCAGACAAGAAGCGTAACCCAAGCATAACTACAGGAATCCCCCAATTCCTTAAAACGGAGGCACGGCCTGTATGGCCGTCCTCCGTTTTGCATTTTTGGGGATGCTAGAGCAGGAAGCGGGATGCTCGAACGAGAAGTTTTTTCCAACGGAAAGCAGAGGAGGCAGCAAACGATGGACATGGTGATACAACCGGCCGGACGGGTGCAGGGCGAGGTGAAGGTGCCGGGCGACAAGTCGATCTCGCACCGCGCAGTGATGTTTGGCGCGCTGGCCGACGGCGTGACGCAGGTGCGCGGCTTTTTGCCGGGGGCGGACTGCCTGAGCACGGTGGATTGTTTTCGCAAGATGGGCGTCGAGGTGGAGATGCTCTCGGAGACGGAACTGCGCGTCAAAGGTGCCGGGCTCGACGGGCTGCAGGAGCCGTCCGATATTCTTGACGTCGGCAATTCCGGCACGACCGCCCGGCTGATGCTCGGTATCCTGGCCGGGCAGAACTTTCACAGCACGGTGACGGGCGATGCGTCGATCCGTCGCCGTCCGATGGGGCGCGTGACCGGGCCGCTGCGGGAGATGGGCGCGGTGATCGACGGGCGCGAAGACGGCCGTCTGGCTCCGTTGTCGGTGCGCGGCGGAGGGCTGCGCGGGATCAACTACGACTCGCCGGTCGGCAGCGCACAGGTCAAATCGGCCGTGCTGCTCGCCGGGCTCTATGCGGAGGGGATGACAGGCGTCAAAGAGCCGGAGCAGTCCCGCGACCACACGGAGCGGATGCTGCGGGCGTTTGGCGTGCCGGTCACCGAACAGGACGGCTACATCACGGTGCAGGGCGGCTCGCGTTTGACGGCGGCGGAGATCGAAGTGCCGGGCGATATCTCTTCGGCCGCTTTCCTGCTGGTTGCGGCGGCGATTTTGCCCGGCTCCGACCTGATCATTCGCGGCGTCGGCATCAATCCGACGCGGACGGGCATCATCGACGTGCTGCGCGAGATGGGGGCGCAGATCGAATGCTTAAATGAGCGCATCTCCGGGGATGAGCCGATCGCCGACCTGCACGTCAAGGCGGGTGAGTTAAAAGGCGTCACGGTGCGCGGGAATCTCATTCCGCGCCTGATCGACGAGATTCCGGTGCTCGCAGTCGCCGCCACGCAGGCGGAAGGCGTGACGGAGATCCGCGACGCCAAGGAGCTGAAAGTCAAAGAATCGAACCGCATCGCCACCACCGCCGCCGAGCTGCGCAAGTTTGGCGCGCAGGTCGAAGAGCTGGAAGACGGGCTGCGCATCACCGGGCGCACGAAGCTGCAGGGCGGCGCGGTCGTCGAGACCTATCATGACCACCGCATCGCGATGGCGATGGCTGTCGCGGCACTGGCGGCCGACGGAGCAGCGACGATCCGCGACTGGGAGTCGGTTGACGTGTCGTTTCCGGGATTTGCCCAATTAGTGCAAAATATCAGATAATTTGTTGACAAGGAACTTCCTTCTGGAGTATGATATTGTCAAGAAGCTTAAGTTCTGGTTTCTCTCCACTCCTATCATAGTTTGCCTGCTCCTGCGCGGAGCAGGCCTCTTTTTTTGTTTCCGCGTCTTTTGTGGCCAAGTTCTGAATAGAATGATTTTGAACAAGGGCAAGGGGGCTTTCGCGTGAGGAGTCTAAACCTTTTTTATCACACGGTTACCGCTCAGGTTGTGATCGTCCTGTTTATTTCGATAAAAATATTGCTGGTGCCGTATTTGATTTGGCGTTTCTTGGGCGCATCTTCCGGGGCGATGGTCGTGCTCGACGTGACGACGATCGTGCTGGGCACGCTGCTGGCCCTGTCGATGGGGATGGTCGGCTATTATCAGGCGCGTCATTTTGACCGCGGCAAGGTGCTGCCCCAGTCGTTGTGGTACATGCTCTGCGTGCTGGGTCCGGCCGGGCTGTTTCTGCTCTACAAATGGGTTGTCGGCGCGGCATGGGACACCCATCTGCTGCTGTTTCTCTCCGGGTGGCTCTCAATGTTCTCGCATCCGATGAACCTGGTTGGCTTCTACGGGCAATGGGTCGACGGCGTGGCCTTGCTGGCGATGGCCGGCTGCTATCTGCTTGGCGTGTTTGTCTATCATGACGAGCAGCGCCATGAAAAAGCGGAAAAGATGGACTTCCAGCACCTGCGCGTCAAAGGTCGTTTGAAATGATGGTTTGTTAAATCGTGACGTCCTTATATATCAACCTTACTGTACCACCTCGGACGAGGTGGTATATTTTTTGTTTGCATAACGAACGTTCGTTCGTATATACTGTAGCTAACAACAGGAACATTCGTTCTGAAATTAGTGGCGGTGATATTGTGAAAGGGTACGATTTAACAGACAAACGGCAGATTTTGCTCGCCGATATGAACTCGTTTTATGCCAGCGTCGAGCAGGCGCACAATCCGGAGCTGCGCGGCAAGCCGGTCGTGATCTGCGGCGATCCGGAGCGGCGCAGCGGCATCGTGCTGGCGGCGAGCAGAGAGGCGAAGAAGTTTGGCATCAAGACGGTCGACCCCTTGTGGATGGTGCAGCAAAAATGCCCGCAGGCGGTGATCGTGCGCCCGCGAATGGAGACCTATGTGGAAGTGTCGCTGCGGATCATGGAGATCGCAAAGCGGTTTACGCCGCAGGTAGAAGTGTTTTCGATCGACGAAATTTTCCTCGACGTGACCGGGACGGAGAAGCTGTGGGGCGGCCCGTGGGAAGCGGCGCGCCAGTTCCGCCGCCTCGTGCAGGAGGAGACGGGCGTGGTCTGCTCGGCAGGCATCGGCTACAACAAGCTGGTCGCGAAAGTCTGCTGTGACACCAAGGCCAAGAAGTCCCCGGAAGGCATCTGGGAATGGAAGCCGCAGGACATCCCCCGCGAGATGCACCAGCTGCCGGTGCGCGAGCTGTTTGGCGTCGGCTCGCGGATGGAGCGCCATTTTCACTCGCGCGGGATCGTGACGATCGGTGACCTCGCCGCCTATCCGCTGCACCTTTTGAAGAAGCGCTTTGGCATCATGGGCGAGGTGTACCACCTCTCCGCCAACGGCATCGATTATTCGCCGGTGACGCCAAACACGTTCCGCCAAGACATGAAAAGCGTCGGGCACATGATGACCTTGCCCCGCGACTACGAGAAGCCCGAAGAGGTGGAAGTGGTGCTCCTGGAGCTGTGCGAAGACGTCTGCCGCCGCCTGCGCCGGATGGGGCGCAACGGGCGGACGGTGCACATGCACTGCGGCTACACCGGGCTGATCGGCGGCTTTTCGAAGCAGGTGTCGCTGCCGTTCTCGACGAACATCACCCGCGAAGTGTATGAGACGGCCTGCAAGATCTTCCGGGAGAAATGGAACGGCACAGCGGTGCGTTCGATCGGCCTCTCCGTGGAGAATCTGAGCGACGACCACGAGCAGCAGCTCGACCTCTTTCACGACCGCGAGCGCGAACGGCGTCTCGCCTACACGATCGACAGCATCAAAGACAGATTTGGCAACACCGCGCTGATGCGCGCCGCCTCGCTGACCGGGGCGGGGCAGGCGTTTGAGCGTGCGGGAAAGATCGGCGGACATTACCGATAATCGGGCAAAAGAGAGCAGTGTGCCATCGCGGCGCACTGCTCTTTATTATTTCTTAAGAAATTTTGTACTGGCTTCCTAAGATTTTTCGCGTACAATGAGAACTATACGGTGAATCCGACAAAGGAGAGTGGAAAACTTGGAATACCAACACGTCACAGTTTCCAGACGTTCTGATACATTTGTTTTTCTTTCGAAATTCCTGACTTCGCCCAAGCAAGTGGGCTCGGTCATGCCTTCTTCGCGCTACCTGACCCGCAAGATGATGGAGCCGGTCGACTGGAACCGGGTGCGTGCCGTCGCCGAGCTTGGCGCAGGCACCGGCGTGTTTACGCGGGCGATCAACGACCGTCTGCATCCGAAGGCCCAAGCGGTGGTGTTTGAAGCGGATGTTGCGATGCAAAGACGTTTGAAAGAGCAGAGCCCGTCCCTGCATTATTGGGGAGATGCAACCGAATTGAATTACGCGCGGGAACAGTTGGGGATGGGACCGCTCGACGTCGTTTTCTCCGGGCTGCCGTTTGCCAACTTCGAACAGGACCTGCGCGACAAGCTGCTCGCCGAAGTGGTCGACAGCTTAAAGCCGGGTGGACTGTTCATCGCGTTCCAATATTCGCTGCAGATGAAAAAGCAGCTGCAAGAGCGTTTTTCCAGCGTCAAAATCGGATTTGTGCCGATGAACGTGCCGCCTGCGTTCGTCTACATCTGCCAAAAATAGGGGGCAGATGGTAAAATGAGCGTGGACATTTTACTTGGCTATATTGAGCAGTACGGCTATTTTGCCCTCTTTTTTGCCTTATGGCTGGGCATTGTCGGGCTGCCAATCCCCGATGAGAGCGTCGTGATGACCGGCGGCTTTGTCGCTTCGGCGGGGCTGTTGCATACGCTGCCGGCTTTCTTGCTGACCTATCTTGGGGTCGTATCCGGCCTGTCGATCGGCTATGTGATCGGGTACCGGGCCGGCGCGCCGATTCTGGAGAAGATCGGCGCGAAACGAAAAGGAGCGAAACACCTGGCCCGTGCGCAGCGGCTGCTGGAGCGCTATGGTCCGGCTGCGCTGTGCTTTTCCTATCTGCTGCCGGTGGTGCGCCACATCGTGCCGTATCTGGTCGGCACGAACCGAATGAGCTTTGGACGCTATGCGTTGTATTCCTATACGAGCGGGCTGGTCTGGACCTTGCTGTATTTTGTGCTTGGCTACCTGTTTGGCGGGTATATTGAAGAGATCGCCGCAGCCGTGACCACCTACGGGATGTACGTGCTGTACGCCTTGGCAGGCGCCGGGGTGATCGTGTTTGCCGTGCGGAGGAGGAGAGTACTTTGGAAAAAGAACGCATCCTGATCGTCGATGATGAAAAGGAGATTCGCGATCTGATTGAGATCTATTTGAAAAATGAAGGCTATCGCGTGCTGCAGGCGGAAAACGGCGCCGAAGCGCTGGAGCTCTTGGAACACACCGAGATCGATCTGATCGTCCTCGACATCATGATGCCGAAGTTGGACGGCCTGACCTTTACCTTGCAGGTGCGGGAGAAACAGGACATGCCGATCATCATGCTCTCGGCAAAAACGCAGGACATGGACAAAATCCACGGGCTGTCGACCGGTGCGGACGATTACATGTCCAAGCCGTTCAACCCGCTGGAGCTGATCGCCCGCGTCAAATCGCAATTGCGCCGCCAGCAGCGGATGAACAAGGCGGCCGCTGTGCCGGTCGAAGCGGATGTGATCGAAATCGATGACCTGCAGATCAACACACAGACGCACGAAGTGCGCGTCGGCGGGACGGAAGTGCGCTTGACGCCAACCGAGTTTGACATCCTCGAACTGCTCGCCCGCAACCGCGGCAAAGTGTTCAGCGCCGAGCACATCTATGAAAAGGTCTGGCAGGAGCAGTATTACCGCTCCGGCGACAACACGGTGATGGTGCACATCCGCAAGATCCGCGAGAAGATCGAAGAGAACAGCCGCAAGCCGAAGTACATCAAGACGGTGTGGGGAGTGGGATATAAAATTGAAACGTAGACTGGCCGCCCTGTACCGCAACATCGTCATCAACATCAAGACCAGCCTGCGCACGCAGTTGATGCTGACCTTTCTCGTCTGTCTGGGACTGGCCGCCATCGCCGGGGTGGCGGTCACCGTGTTTATGGAAGACACGTTATCCACGCGCCATGAAGAGGTCGACAGCGGGGTGGAGAGACTGGAGATCGACACGCAGCATCTGGCCGAAGAGGTGGAGCGGATTACCGCGAACTTCCCGGATGACGAAACGCGCCGGAAAAGCGAAATCCAGCTCGCCTTAAACAATGGCGAGTGGAACACGTCCGGCCAAACGGCCAACTTCCGCATCATCGACGAGTCGGGCAATGTACTGCTGAAATCGACGAGCGCGCAGTGGGCGCCGGTTGACCTGCAGTACCTGCTGCGCACCTCGATGGAGCTGAGCGCCGACCTCAGAGCCAACCAGCTCGATTCCAACCAATATGTGGTGCTGGCATCCCCGGTGGAGTATGAAGGCCGGGATGCGTATATGATCTTCGAAGGCATCCCGCAAACGCGCGTGTATTATGTGCAGGACTTTTCGATGATCGGCTCGATCGCGTTTGTGATCGCCTTCTTGTTCCTGTTTTACATGATCACCAAGCGCAAGACCGGCTACATCGAGGAGTTGGCGCACGGCCTGCAGGTGATCTCCAAAGGCCAGCTCGAGCACCGCGTCCGGGAAAAAGGGGAGGACGAGCTCGGCATCCTCGCGCAGACGATCAACCACATGGCCCAGGAACTGCAGGCCAAGATCGAAGAGGAGCGGGAAGCGGAACGGGTGAAAAACGAGCTGATCACATCCGTCTCGCACGACCTGCGCACGCCGCTGACCTCGATCATCGGCTACCTGCGCCTGCTGCATGAAGACCGCGCCAAGACGCTGGAGGAGAAGCGCGATTATCTGCGCGTGGCGTTTGGCAAATCGGAGCAGCTGCAGCGGCTGGTGGAAGACTTGTTCGATTACACGACGCTGACCCACCACGACGTAAGGTTAAACACCCAGCGCGTGTCATTAAATGAAATGGTCGAGCAGATCGCGGAAGAATACGTGCCGCTGATGGAAGAGAGCGGGCTGCAATTGCAGAGAGAACTGCCCGCCGACGAGCTTTTTGCCGAAGTCGATCCGGAAAAATGGTTCCGGGTCTTCGAAAATCTGCTCGGCAACGCGATCAAATACAGCCACAAGCAAAGCATCGTCCGCCTGCGCCTGAAACAGCGCGACGGCGGCGCTATGATCCTCTTGGAAAACCAAAGCGACGCAATCCCCAAAGCGCAGTTGGAACGCCTGTTTGAGCGCTTTTTCCGCCTCGAGACCTCCCGCTCGACGAAAAGCGGCGGATCGGGTCTGGGCTTAGCGATCGCCAAGAGCATCGTCGAGCTGCATGGCGGCACGATCGGGGCAACCAGCGTCGAAAATCGCATCCAATTTCAGATTTGGCTGCCATTAGCAAAATAATTTTCAGTTTTCCGATAATATATCTTGTCATACACTCTTTGTTTTAGTATGATTAATCTCAAATGGGGTAAGAGATTATATCTAACTTTAATGAGGGGGTTTTTCCCAATGAAAAAACGTTCCGCACTGATGCTCGCACTCGCACTCGGCATGACCACTGTTACCGGCCTGACCGTTGACGGCGGACAAGCTCAAGCACAAGCTGGCGAACAGCAATTCCTCGTCGTCTTCAAACAAGACAGCGGTCTTCCGGCTGGGTATGAGTCGGTGATTGCCAATGCAGGCGGCTCCGTTAAGAAAGCCATCCCGCAGCTGGGTGCTGTGCAAGTCACTTCGAGCAACCCGGACTTCTTGAGCACCATCGAAGGCTCCAGCCTCGTTCTGAACGCAGGCATTGAAAATACAATCTACCCGGAAACGGTTGAAGGCGAGTCCTTCGAAATGCTGTCCGCTGCAGACGCAGTGAACACCGGCAGCGCAGACCTGTACAACCGTTACGGCTGGGATATCAAGCAAGTGACCGGCGACGGCGCAGCATGGAACCTGACCGGCGGCACCGGCAAGTCGGTTGACGGCAAAAACATCGTTGTTGCAGTTGTTGACACCGGGATCGACTACACCCACCCGGACCTGCAGAAAAACTACCTGTACGGCAAGTCCTTCGTACCGGGCATCGCTGACCCGAGAGACGACAACGGCCACGGCACGCACGTTGCCGGCTCCATCGCAGGCGTCGGCCGCATCCTCGGCGTTGGTCCGGACCTGAAAGTGGCAGCTTACCGCGTATTTGGCCCGACCGGCGGCGCTCAGACTTCTGACATCGCCAACGCGCTGATGACCGCAGCTGACGACAACGTTGACGTCGTCAACATGTCGCTCGGCGGCTACGACTGGTTCCAAGACCCGTCCTACGCAACGAAAGACGTTGTGGCAGACGTTCGCATGTTCAACCGCGCGATCCAATACGCGATCAAAGGCGGCGTAACCGTTGTTGGCTCCGCAGGCAACAACAACTACGACCTGTCCTCCCCGGGCCAGCTGTCCCAGACCATCGGCGCACAAGGTGCAACGCACCGCAGCCCGTCTTCTCCGACCCTGATCCGCGTGGCGGCAAACGGCTTTGAGCTGAACCGCACCTACTACTCCAACTACGGCGTAGGCAAGATCGACGTTACCGCTCCGGGCGGCGACTACGGCACCGCTTGGATCACCCAGAACAACCCGGCGCTGCGCAACGGCAACCTGCGCGCTCTGTCCACCGTTCCGGGCGGCTACGCTTGGTACATGGGCACCTCGATGGCAGCTCCGAAAACGGCAGCTCTGGCTGGCCTGATCATCGCTCAGCACGGCAAAGACGTGCTGTCCCCGCAACAAGTCAAGAGCATCATCCAGCGTTCGGCGACCGACATCAACAAGCCGGGCTACGACGGCGAATCCGGCTTTGGCCTGATCAACGCAGTCAACGCGTTGAAATAGTTTAAGCAAATGGAAAAGAGTCCCCGCTGAGGGGACTCTTTTTTGCGTGGAGTGGAAAAATGTACAGCTTGTGCAAAAGCTTCGTACAAGTTAACATAATGCTATACCACAACAAATCCAACGTACTCCTTCTGATTGGCATTTGCACTGTGGACTCGAGCAAAATGAACGGAATCCGTGCGGTTGACTCATGACCTTCCGCACGGTTACGACCCGCCCTGGCTAGGCGGGTCTTTTTTTGTGCTTTTTTATACACTGTATTTCCCTGATCTTTTTCGATATAATGGCAGATAGTCAAGGACGAAGAGAAAGGGGATTCAGATGAGCGTAAATAATGAAGGTTTCATTCAAATAGATGACCTCGACCAGCATGCTGCCGACACCCACCGCCCGACAATCGCGGAGCGCCAGCGCGTCGATTACCGCGAGATCGCCAAAGAAGTGGGCCGGCTTGGCGAAGGGAAGACCTACTTTATCCGCACGCACGGTTGCCAGATGAACGAACATGATACCGAAATCATGTCCGGGATGCTTGAAGAGATGGGTTACACGCCGGCACGCGAGATGTATGATGCCGATTTTATCCTGTACAACACCTGCGCCGTCCGCGAAAACGCAGAAGACAAGGTCTGGGGCAACCTCGGCACCTTGAAGCCGTATAAAGCGAAGAATCCCAACCTGATCATCGGCCTCTGCGGCTGCATGGCGCAGGAAGAGGTCGTTCGCGAACGCATCCGCACCACGCATCCGCATGTCGACATCGTGTTTGGCACGCACAACGTACACGTGCTGCCGAGCCTCGTCGAACAGGCGCACCACAGCAAATTGACGATCTTTGACGTGTGGGATGCCGCGCATGACGGCACGATCGAGAACCTGCCGAAAGTCCGCAAAGACGATGTGCGCGCCTGGGTCAACATCCAATATGGCTGCAACAAGTTCTGCACCTACTGCATCGTGCCGTTTACCCGCGGCGAAGAGCGTTCGCGCCTGCCGCAGGACGTCATCGAAGAGATCAAGCAATTGGCGGCGGAAGGCTACAAAGAGATCACTTTGCTGGGCCAAAACGTCAACGACTACGGCATCGACCTCGAAGGTGTCGATTTTGCCGATCTCTTGGAGCTGGCAGCCGGGGTGGACGGGATCGAACGCATCCGCTTCACCACGTCCAACCCGTGGAACTTTACGGACAAGCTGATCGACACGATCGCCCGCCACAAGCAGATCCCGAACTTCATCCATCTGCCGGTGCAGTCGGGCTCGTCGCAGGTGCTGCGCCGCATGAAGCGCGGGTACACCCGTGAGGAGTACCTCGATCTGGTCAGCCGGATCAAGACCCGCATCCCGGACGTGGCGCTGACCACCGATATCATCGTCGGCTTCCCGGGCGAAACGGAAGAGCAGTTCCAGGAAACGGTGTCGCTGCTCGAAGAGGTGCGCTATGAAGGCGCATTCACGTTTGTCTACTCGCCGCGCGCCGGCACGCCTGCGACCCGCCTGCCGGATGATGTGTCGGAAGAAGACAAGAAAAAGCGTCTGTACCGTCTGAATGAAGTGCAGGATGGGATCTCGCTGGAGCAGAACCAAAAGCTGGTCGGCCATGTGCTGAACGTTTTGGTCGAATGCGAATCGAAGAACAATGCGGACGTGCTGCAAGCACGCACCGAATCGAACAAGCTGGTGCATATCGAAGGCGCCAAAACACTGATCGGCCAAATGATTCATGTCAAAGTCACCGAAGCCAAGACCTGGTACTTGCGCGGTGAAGTCCTGCCGCAGGGGGTAATTGTATGAGCAACGCACTCGCCACACATCCCGTGCTCGCCGAGCGCGCCGAACAGATCGGCGCGATGGTGACGCGGTCGCTGGAAATGTCCATTTTTAAACAAGCAGAGCGCGACCTGCACCAAGACGGGGAAGCGCAAAGCCTGATCGCCGAGCTGCAGCAGAAGCAAGCGTCGGGTGAAGAGGTTGACGCTGTGCTCGACCGTCTGGAAGGGCTCGATGTTGTTCGTCATTTCACGTCCGCACAGCAAGGGCTGTCCGAAGTGATCGAGCATGTGACGAAAATTCTGACCGCGACCTTGTCGGGCCGCCTCGATATCGTGCTCGAACAGGAAGGCGGATGCTGCTCGTCCTGCCCGTCGACCGGCTGTGACGGCGTGTCCAGCGCGGCCGGATGTACCGGCAGCGCTTCGACCTGCTCGGCGTAATCGCGCGTTGAGCACATAAATAGAAGTTTTGACAGAAAAAGTCTGGTTTCTCAGAAGAGGAATCGGGCTTTTTTATTTGAATAAGGTTAGGGACAAACAGGACGAATTTTGACGAGTTTTGTTATAATGGACAACGAATGTGTGTAGAGCGGGAGGATTTAGCTGAAATGGCGAAGTTTACACCGATGATGCAACAATATATGGACACAAAAGCACAGGCGCCGGACGCCTTGCTGTTTTTTCGCTTAGGCGATTTTTATGAACTGTTTTTTGACGATGCGGTGACGGCCGCACGGGAGCTGGAGATCACGCTGACCGGACGGGGCAGCGGTTCGGATGAAAAGATTCCGATGTGCGGCGTGCCGCATCACTCGGCGGAGAACTATGTGCTGCGCCTCGTGGAAAAAGGCTACAAAGTCGCGATCTGCGACCAGGTGGAAGACGCTTCGGCCGCCAAAGGCATCGTGCGCCGCGAGATCGTGCGCGTCGTGACGCCGGGCACGGTGATGGAAAGCAAAGCCCTGCAGGAAAAAGCCAATCTGTACCTCGCGTCGATCGTGCATAAGGACGGCGTGTTTGGCGTGTCGTTCTGCGACCTTTCGACCGGGGAACTGCTGGTCGTCGAGCATGGGGACGAGCAGGCGATGCTCGATGAGATGGTGTGCTATCAGCCGGCCGAAGTTGTCGTGCCGGCGGGCGAAGCAGGGAGCGAATATGCGGTGACCGTGCAGGAACTCTTGCGCACGGTGCTGACGGCGGGCGGCGAGAAGTCGCATCGCCATGACCGGGCGAGCGAGACGCTGCTGGGGCATTTTGGCGTGATTTCGGTGGAGTCGTTTGGTCTTGCCGATCATCCGCTGGCGGTGTCGGCGGCGGGGATGCTCTTGTCGTACCTGCAATCGACGCAAAAGCGCAGCTTGAGCCACCTGAAGATGCCGTCGTATATCACGAGTGACGAGTACATGACCTTGGACGCTTTTTCCCGGCGCAATCTGGAGCTGATCGAGACGCTGCGGGACAAGAGCAAGCACGGGGCTTTGCTTGGGCTGCTCGATGAGACGGTGACGGCGATGGGCGGGCGGCTCTTGCGCCGCTTTGTCGAGCGGCCGCTGGCCAACAAGCAGCGGATCGAAGAGCGCCTCGATGCGGTCGGCGAGCTGAATGACCACCTGCTCTTGCGCGAAGATGTGCGCCAACTGCTCGATCTGGTCTATGACCTGGAGCGCCTGGTGGCGCGGGTGGCGTACGGCTCGGCGAATGCGCGTGATCTGCAGGCGATCGGATCGTCCTTGTCGATTTTGCCGCATCTGAAAGAGCGGTTGGGAGGCACGGCTGTCGGGCTGTTGCAAAACATCGCCGGGCGGATTGAAGATTTTGGGCCGGTCGTCGATCTGATCGAGCGCGCGGTGGTGGACGAGCCGCCCGTTTCTTTAAAGGACGGCGGGGTGATCCGCGACGGTTTTGACGAATATCTGGACACGTTGAAGCAGGCGAGCCGCGAAGGGAAGCAATGGATCGCCAATCTGGAAGCGACGGAGCGCGAGAAGACGGGCATCAAGTCGCTGAAAGTTGGTTTCAACAAAGTGTTTGGCTACTACATCGAAGTGTCGCGCACCAACGTGCAGTACGTGCCGGACACGTATGAGCGCAAGCAGACCTTGACCAACGGCGAGCGGTACGTGACGCCGGAACTGAAGGAAAAAGAATCTCTGATCCTGGAAGCGGAAGAAAAGCTGCTCGATCTGGAGTACCAGACGTTTGTGGGCGTGCGCGATGAAGTGGCGACGTGGCTTGCCAAGATCCAGCAGGCGGCAGAAGCGATCGCGCTGACCGACGTGTTGCAGTCTCTGGCGACCGTGTCGGCGAAACGCCGCTATGTACGCCCGATGATCGCGACCGATGACCGGATCGTGATCACCGAAGGACGCCATCCGGTGGTGGAAGCGATGCTGAAAGGCGAGCCTTTTGTCGCGAACGATACTTTGCTCGACAATGGCGGTCATCAGATCTCGCTGATCACCGGGCCGAACATGGCCGGTAAGTCGACCTATATGCGGCAGGTGGCTTTGATCGTGCTGCTCGCCCAGATGGGCAGTTTTGTTCCGGCCGATCATGCTGAGATCGGGATTGTCGACCGCGTGTTTACGCGCATCGGCGCATCGGATGACCTGGCGGGCGGACAGTCGACGTTTATGGTCGAAATGGTGGAGTTGGCGAACATTTTGCATCACGCCACGCCGAAGAGCCTGATCATCCTCGATGAGATCGGGCGCGGGACGTCGACGTTTGACGGCATCTCGATCGCGCAGGCGGTGGTGGAATTCCTGCACCAGAATCCGCAAGTCGGCGCGAAGACGCTGTTTGCGACGCATTATCATGAGTTGACCGAGTTCACCAAGACGTTTGTTGGCGTGCGGCACTACTCGACACATGTGCAGGAGCAAGGCGACGGCATCGTGTTCCTGCGCAAGATTCTTCCGCAGGCGGCCGACCGCTCCTACGGGATTCAGGTCGCCAAGCTGGCCGGGCTGCCGCAGGAAGTGCTGGCACGGGCACGGGAGATTTTGGCCGAACTGGAGCATGGCAAGCCGGAGTCGAAACTCGTTGTGTACAAGCAAAAAGATGAGCTGGGCGGCGCGATGATCCTGCGTGACGACGTGGTGCGCGAGGCGGCGACGGCGTATGAAACGGAAGCGCCTGCCGCTGCTTCTGTGAAAAAGAAGCCGGCCAAAGAGGCGTCGCCGTCGTTGCAGCTGTCGTTGTTTGCCGACGGAGCGGGCGAGCATCCGGTGGTGGAAGAGCTGCGCACGCTTGACGTGATGAAACTGACGCCGCTCGATGCGATGAATCTGCTCTACCAGCTCCAGCAAAAAGCGCGGGGAAGTGAGGCATAATGGGAAGAATTGAAGTCTTGAGCGACCTGCTCGCCAACAAGATCGCCGCCGGGGAAGTTGTGGAACGCCCGGCGTCGGTCATCAAGGAACTGCTCGAAAACGCGGTCGATGCGGACAGCACGCAGATCATCGTCGAGATCGAGCAAGGCGGGCTTGACCTGATCAAAGTCGCCGACAACGGCATCGGGATGGAGAAAGACGATGCTTTGAAGGCGTTTGAGCGCCACGCGACCAGCAAGATCAAGACCGACAAAGACCTGTTCCGCATCCGCACGCTGGGCTTTCGCGGCGAGGCATTGCCGTCGATCGCATCGGTGGCAAAAGTGGAAGTGAAGACGCGGACACTGGAGGCGAATGAGGGAACGCTGGTCAAAATTGACGGCGGCACCCTGGTCACGCATGATGTCTGTGCGGCGAAAAAGGGGACGGAGATCGCCGTGCGCGATCTGTTTTACAACACGCCGGCCCGCTTGAAGTACCTCAAGTCGATTCAGACGGAGCTGGGGCACATTTTGGACTATGTGAACCGGATGGCTTTGGCGCACCCGCAGATCTCGTTTCGGCTGTACCACAACGGGCGGCAGGTGATCCAGACGCCGGGCGACGGCAAGCTCTTGCATGCGGTCGCGGCGATCTACGGCAGCGACATTGCGCGGCAGATGGTGCCGGTGGAGTGGGAGACGTACGATTACAAGATCGAGGGCGTGGCAGGGTATCCTGAACTCAACCGGGCCAACCGCAACCATTGCTCCTTTTTCATCAACGGGCGTTTTGTGCGCAGCTATCAGATGATGAACGCCGTGCAGTCGGCGTACCATACGCTGTTGCCGATCAACCGCTATCCGGTGGTCGTGCTGTCGCTGACGCTCGACCCGGGTCTGGTTGATGTGAACGTGCACCCGAACAAGCTGGAAGTGCGCTTCTCCGAGGAAAAAGACGTGATGACCGCCGTGCAGCAAGCGGTGGAAAGCGCCTTGAAAGGTCAGACCTTTATTCCGAAAGCGACAGCGAAGTCGATCGATACCGAGCCAAAAGAAAAATCGTCGCAGGAGACGATGGACCTGCGCGTCATCTCGCCGCCTTCTGAACCTGCACCTGCACCGACGGCTCCGGCCAGATACATCCCCGGTGCAAACGGCCCCAAATACCGCGAACCCCTGCCCCAAGGCGGCGCCCTCGTCCGCGAAACGCCGACGACCTCGTACCGCCCGAAAGAGCGGGAGCGGGATCAAAATCTGACGCGCAAGCAGGTGGAAGCGGCGCTTGGGGCATACAAAACGCCACCGCCGCCTGCACCTGCACCGGTTGTGGAAGAACCGATTGCTAAAGAACCGATTCTTGAAGAAACAAGTGCCGAAGAAGCACGCTCCAACGTCCCGCAGTTCCAGCCGGTGGCTCAGGTGCTGGGCATGTACATCGTGGCGCAGGATGACACGGGGCTGTTTCTGATCGACCAGCACGCCGCGCATGAGAAAGTGCTGTTTGAGAAGTTCTCCGGCAGGCTGGCCACGCGCCAGATCCATCCCTTGCCGCTCTTGGTGCCGTTGACGCTGGAGCTGACCGCAGCCGAAGCTGCCCAACTGGAAGAGCGGATTCCGGCGCTCATGGAATGCCAGATCGAAGTGGAGAGCTTCGGCGGCAAGTCGTTTTTGATCCGCTCCGTCCCCGACATCTGGGAAGGGCAAAACACGCAAGCTCTCCTGCAGGAGCTGATCGACGAACTGCTCCAGGAAGGCAGCGCGCGCAACCCGCTGCAGCTGATCGAAAACAAAGTCATCACCAAAGCATGCAAAGCAGCGATCAAAGCAAACCAGTGGCTGTCGATGCCGGAGATGATCGCCTTATGCGACCAGTTGCGGGAGCTGAAAAATCCGTTCACCTGCCCGCACGGACGCCCGATCATCATCCACATGTCGAACTACGATCTGGAGAAGCAATTTAAAAGGGTGATGTAGGTGCAAAACCGTCCAATTACCGTAACCACCGGGCTGAAAGTCCGGGATGAATACGTCGAGCAGGCCCACGTCTACGCCGAAGCGATCGGCGGCACGTACGTCGAGCGCAAGAAGCGCGGCTTAGGCAAGATGCAGGAAATCTACGGCGATCCTCTGCTCGTCGTCTCCGAGCGGGTCAAACTGCACATCGGCGACGAAGAATTCTTTTTTCATCCAAGCATGGCAAATACAAGAATTAAGCGGCTTAAATCTGGCGACAATGATATCGTGATCGAATATACCGACGCCCGTCCCGGCGATGTCATCCTCGACTGTACGCTTGGCCTCGGCTCGGATTCGATCGTGTTTGCCCACGTCGCAGGCGAGACGGGACGGGTGATCGGCGTGGAATCATCGCCGGTCATCGCCTACATCGTGCAGCGCGGACTCAAGGAAGTCACCGTCGATGTCAAAGCGGTCAACGAAGCGATGCGGCGCGTGGAAGTGGTCTGTGCCGACCATCTCGACTACCTGCGCTCGCTGCCCGATAAGTCGGTCGACATCGTCTATTTTGACCCGATGTTCCGCCGCACCGTCGAGAAGTCGCAGGCGATGGAGCCGATGCGCGTCCTCGGCAATGACCGCCCGGTCGAACTGGCCGCCATCGAAGAGGCGAAGCGCGTGGCCAGACGGCGCGTCGTGATGAAAGAGCGCTGGTACTCCAAAGAGTTTGCGCGTCTCGGCTTTCAAATTTTGCGCAAGTCTTCCGGTTCGACAAATTATGGGGTGATTGACCTGGAGGAGGCGGGCATATGATGGGGGCAAAACCGAAGATTTTGATCATCGTGGGACCGACCGCCGTCGGCAAAACTGCGCTCAGCCTGGCCTGTGCCAAGGAGTTTGACGGCGAGATCATCTCGGCCGATTCGATGCAGATCTACAGGGGCATGGACATCGGCACGGCGAAGATCACGCCGGAGGAGATGGACGCGATCCCGCATTACGGACTCGATCTGGTCGCGCCCGACCAGCCGTATACGGTCGTGGAGTTCAAAACATACGCCGACCGCGTGATTCGCGACATTGAGGCGCGCGGCAAACTGCCGATCATCGTCGGCGGCACGATGCTGTATGTGAAAGCGCTGATCGATCCGATGGATTTTACGGAAGCAAAAGAAGACCCCGAGTTTCGCCAGCAGCTCTGGCAGCAAGCCGAAGAGCATGGCGGCGAACCCTTACATAAGCAGTTGCAGGAAGTCGACCCGGTCACAGCGGAGCGCCTGCATCCCAACGATGTCAAACGCGTCATTCGCGCGCTGGAAGTGCATCATGCCACCGGCGTTCCGCTGTCCGAGTCTTTTGCCAATCAGGCGGCAGAAGGGCCCTACGACCCGGTGCTGGTCGGCTTGAATCTGGAGGACCGGCAGGAGCTGTACGAGCGGATCAACCGGCGCGTGGACATCATGATCGGGCAGGGGCTGCTCGAAGAAGTGAAAACCCTTTTAGATGCGGGCTACCACCGCGACCTGCAAAGCATGCAGGCCATCGGCTACAAGGAGATCGTCGACCACCTCGCCGGGCGGCTGACGCTTGAGGAGGCGGTGGAGGCGGTTAAACAGGGCTCCAGGCGTTATGCCAAGCGCCAGTTGTCCTGGTGGCGACGGGAAGAGCGGATTCATTGGTTCGATGTCCAAACTGCGAACGAAGCAGAACGTTTGCGAAAAATCCGCAACTTGCTAGAAGGAATTTCATAGAAGGGGTACGAATACCATATAAAAAAAAGAGTGGGGGTAAATATTTTGAACAAACAACAGATCAATATCCAAGATCACTTTCTGAATCAGATCCGCAAGGATAACATTCCGGTGATCATTTACCTCGTGAACGGTTTCCAAATTCGCGGCGTTGTCAAAGCATTTGACAATTTCACGATCATCGTCGAGTCGGAAGGCAAGCAGCAGATGGTCTACAAGCACGCAATTTCTACGTTTACCCCGATGAAGAACGTAAGTTTCCACGCTGCTGAATAAGCGTTGAGATAGAATAACGCTTGAGAAGTGTTCCTTTGGAGCACTTCTTTTTTTATTAGGGCGCTTCTTTTTTATTTTCGGCAGCAGCGGGGAAGACTTGACGGTGAGGTGATGCAACCGTGTACAACCGTGAAGATCAATTGCCGCAGGGAGCTTCGATCGAGCATATCTTTGGCATCTTAAACGATGTCAAAACGGCAGAGCTTCCCGTCTCCGATGCTCTCGATTCGCTGGCCTACTGGTACCACGAAGCGTTTCAAACGGGCGAGATCAACGTCGAAGAGCCGGCCGACACCGACCTGTACGACGGGGAAGACATCTGGACCTAACGCAAGCAGCAGAAAAGACCGCAGGCCGACTGCGGTCTTTTTGTCGCGGATATTGCCTCAGACGGTGACCAGGAACCGAATGCTTGCATTGGTCTGTGGTTTTTTGTCGCGGAACGGCGGTCTTTAGAAGTTGATCGGTACGTTGTGCCCTCTTTTTTTCGGGCCTTTGCGGGTGTCCTTGATCATGCGGACTTCGAGCAGGCCGTTGCGGTATTGGGCGCGCGCCTGCTGCGGGCGGACGCGGGTGGGGAGGATGACGCTGCGGTCGAAGCTCCCGCGAAACCGTTCATCGAGGTGGAAGCGGTCTTTGGCGAAATTGTTGAAGCGGCCGGCCAGCGACCCGGAGACGCTGAGCTGCTCCGGCTGCACGTCAACCTTCACGTCACTCGCCGATTCCAGCCCCGGCACTTCGATGACGGCGACCACTTCCTGGCGGGTCTGATAGATGTCGATGCGGGGGAACTGGCCGCCGCTCGTCACATCGGAGCCGTGCAGACCTTGGCCGCCAAACATGCCTTGCCAGTCCGGCATCGACTGCAACTTGTTCAGCTCCGCCATCGGCAGCTGCTTCATCACGTTTTGCAGAAACTGCGGGCCAAACATGCGGCGCAATCCTTCGTTCATGTTGCCGAGACCGCGCATTTGATCAAATGAGTTCCCGTTGTTGTCATTGTTCATCATGCGCCTGTTTTCACCTTCCTTCGCTGTTACCAGCCTATGCGGATCGAGGCGGGAAAGGTGCTGCGGAGCAGAAAATTGAACCTTTTTCTAGCCAATGGGCGATATTGTGCAGTTTTGTTCGTTCAAAAGCGTTGAAAAGACGCTCTGTCCATGGTACATTATATCTCGTCAGGCGGGCAACAAACGAGCGCTTGACGCTGACAGTGAGATGTGATACAGTAATTCTCACGAACAATACAGGGGTATAGTTCAGTTGGTAGAACGTCGGTCTCCAAAACCGGATGTCGTGGGTTCAAGTCCTACTGCCCCTGCCACTTTCTTAAAAAATACCACTTGCATCACTTTGTGAGATGTGGTACATTATATACTCAGTCGATGGGGAGTCGCCAAGCGGTAAGGCAACGGACTTTGACTCCGTCATGCGAAGGTTCGATCCCTTCCTCCCCAGCCATTGATCTTTGAGCGGATGTGGCGGAATTGGCAGACGCACTGGTTTTAGGTACCAGCGGGCGACCGTGGGGGTTCGAGTCCCTTCATCCGCACCATTTTCTCTACAACTTGATACATGTGCCCATAGCTCAGCTGGATAGAGCGTTTGACTACGAATCAAAAGGCCGGGAGTTCGAATCTCTCTGGGCACGCCATTTTCACTTGGGGGTATAGCTCAGTTGGTAGAGCACCTGCCTTGCAAGCAGGGGGTCAGCGGTTCGAATCCGCTTATCTCCACCACTGTTCCTCAATAGCTCAGTTGGTAGAGCGCCCGACTGTTAATCGGATGGTCACAGGTTCGAGTCCTGTTTGAGGAGCCACTCTGGCTCGTTGGAGAAGCGGCTTAACTCACCGCCCTTTCAAGGCGGCATTCACGGGTTCGAATCCCGTACGAGTCACCATTTGGAGGTTTAGCTCAGCTGGGAGAGCATCTGCCTTACAAGCAGAGGGTCGGCGGTTCGATCCCGTCAACCTCCACCAGTTTTACAACTTAATCATTGTCGCGGGGTGGAGCAGTTGGCAGCTCGTCGGGCTCATAACCCGAAGGTCGCAGGTTCAAGTCCTGTCCCCGCAACCACATGGAGCTGTGGTGTAGTGGCCTAACATGCCCGCCTGTCACGCGGGAGACCGCGGGTTCGAATCCCGTCAGCTCCGCCACTTTTACAATTTGATTGTTCCACGGAGAGTTGGCCGAGTCGGTCGAAGGCGCTCCCCTGCTAAGGGAGTATACTGGAAACAGTATCGAGGGTTCGAATCCCTTGCTCTCCGCCACTTGCGGATGTAGTTCAATGGTAGAACTGCGGCTTCCCAAGCCGCCAGCGTGGGTTCGATTCCCATCATCCGCTCCACACAAGGGCCCATAGCTCAGTTGGCTAGAGCGCACGACTGATAATCGTGAGGTCGGAAGTTCGAATCTTCTTGGGCCCACCATATCTAGTGATAATGTCGCAGAGGTCACACCTGTTCCCATCCCGAACACAGAAGTTAAGCTCTGCAGAGCCGATGGTACTTGGACCGCAGGGTCCTGGGAGAGTAGGACGTCGCTAGGCAAAGAGAAAGACCCGATCCGTTACTGGATCGGGTCTTTTTTTGTCTTCAGTTTTTGGTTGACACCGTGTCATTTTTCGCTGTATAGTAACTCTTGTGACTTAAATGACACGGTGTCATTGTCCCATCAGAGGAGGGGAGAGACCTTTGATCGAAACATGGATTCGCGGCTTGGCGAAGGCCCGCTGGTTTGTGCTGATTTTGTGGGTGGCGCTGGTCGCAGGCTCGGTGTTCGTGATGCCCGATCTCGGGAAGATCATCGCGGAGACAGAGACGAAGTTCGTTCCGTCTGACGCCGAATCGGAGCAGGCGAAACAGCTTCTCGAGCAGATCACCACAGAAGATCAGGCAGGCTCAACAGCGATCGTCGTCATGCATCGCGACGGCGGGCTGTCCGCAGGCGACCGGGATTGGCTAAAGGCAAAATGGGAAGAACTGAACCGGGATAAAACAGAACTCGGCATTCAAAACACCCAGACTGCATACGATGAACCGGCGCTGGCCGACAAGTTTGAAAGCAAAGACAAAACCACACAGATGCTCCTTGTCGGCTTCCCGCGCGAAGACGCGGCAGAAGTGACACAAGAGAGCGTCGACAAGCTTCGTGAACGCCTCACCGAAGCGCCGGACGGTGCAGCAGCATACGTCACCGGCGGCGCGGCGATCATGAAGGACTACATGGCCACGTCGCAAGAGGGCTTGAAAAAGACGGAGTTCTTGACCATCGGGCTCGTGCTCGGGATCTTGCTGCTCGTCTTCCGTTCCCCGGTTGCGCCGTTTGTGCCGCTTTTGACCATCGGGCTGTCCTTTGTACTGTCCCGCGGTCTGGTCGCACTGGCGACCAAATACGGGATGCCGGTGTCCTCGTTCACCGAGACGTTCCTCGTCGCCGTTCTGTTCGGCGCAGGGACCGACTACTGCATCCTGTTGATCCACCGCTTCCGGGAAGAGCTGTCCAAAGGCTTGGATCGCGTCGACGCGCTGGTGAAAACGATGCAAACGGTTGGCAAAACGGTCATCTTCTCCGCTTCGACCGTCCTGATCGGCTTTTTCATGATCGGATTCGCGAAATTCGGTCTGTATCAGTCGGCAGTTGGCGTAGCGATCGGGATGGCGGCGACGCTGATCGCAGGCCTGACCTTAACCCCGGCCTTGATGATGATCCTCGGCCCCAAGATGTACTGGCCGTTCCAGATCAAACCGGGCAAAGATCATGGCGAATCGAAAATGTGGGGCGGCATGGCGGGTCTCGTATCCAGAAAACCGCTGTTGGTGCTGCTGATCACAGTGATCGTGCTCGCACCGCTGACCCTGTTGTTCCAAAACGAGCGCTCGTTTGACGAGATCGCCGAGATCGACCAGAACATCGGGTCGGTCAAAGGCTTCCGCACCATCGAAGACGCCTTCTCGTCCGGGGAGATGTTCCCGGTGACGGTGGCGATCACCGCTGACCAGTCGATGCGCAACGCCGAAAGCTTGGCGGCGCTGGAGAAGATCTCCGAAAACGCCAGCCTTGTACCTGGCGTCAAAGAAGTCCGCAGCGCGGCACGCCCGCTTGGCGAGCAGTTGGAGGAGCTGGTGCTCAGCAACCAGCTCGGCCAAGTCAACGACGCGCTCGGCGAGATGAAATCGGGTGTCACCGAGCTGAAAGACGGTCTGACCGAAGCGTCAAACGGCCTGACCAGCGGCAACGGCGACATCGACAAGCTGCAAAACGGCTTGGGCGAGATTGCGACCAACCAATCCAAACTCGCGCAAGGCACCGGCCAGATCGCGCAAGGCCTGCAGCAAGGCGCTGAGCAGATTCAAGCCGGACTTCCGCAGCTCGAACAGCTCAGCTACGGTCTTGGCGAGTTGAAGACCAACACCTTCAAGCTCCAAACTGGTCTGCAGACGATCAGCGGCGGACTGGGCAGCGTGCAGCAAGGCTTGACCGGCACGGCAACGGGCGTGCAAACCTTGCAGCAGACCTCCGCTTCGATGGCGGCCGATCTGCAGCAGCTGCTGCAAGCCTATCCGCAGCTCGCCAATGACCCGTCCTTCCTCGCCCTGCAAGGCAAGCAGCAAGGCGTGACACAAGGTCTGTCCGGCGTGTCTCAAGGGCTGGGCCAGATCAATCAAGGCATGCCGGCGCTTGTCGGCGGCACCGCTGAGCTGGCGAACGGCCTCGGCCAGATCGGCGCGGCGCAAGGCCAGATGCAGGCGGGCGTCGCTCAACTGCCGGGCCAGATGAACCAACTGGCGCAAGGTTTGAACCAATCGGTGTCCGCGCTGAACCTGATCACCAGCGGCCAAACGCAGCTGGCAGACGGCGCGAAGCAAGCGGGCAGCGGCGTAGGCGAACTGAAGGCCGGCCTGAACGACTTGAACAAAGGGCTTGGCGAAGGCACCGACGCTCTCGGACAGATCGCTGACGGTCTGACGCAGGTCAAAGACGCCCAGACCGGCATGATCGAAAACGGCGCCAAGCAAATCGACGGCTGGTACTTGCCGCCGGAGATGGTCGACGAGAACGCCGACCTGAAAAAAGCGTTCGACAGCTACCTGTCTGCAGACGGCAAAGTGGCGAAAGTGGAAGTGGTGCTTGACGTCAATCCCTATTCCCACGAAGCGATGAATCTGCTGGATGATATTCGCACGTCGATCGAGCAAGGCGCGTACGGCACGGCGCTGAAGAGCGCGGAGATCAAGTTCACCGGCAACACCGCGTCGTACAAAGAGCTTGAAGCCATTTCCAAAGCCGACTTCATCCGCACCGGCGGACTGATCCTGCTCGGGATCTTCATCGTCCTAGCGCTGATGCTGCGCTCGGTGCTGGCGCCGATCTACCTGCTGGTGTCGCTCGGGTTCTCGTACCTGGTGACGATGGGGATCGTCGAATGGCTGTTTGTCGACATGCTCGGCCAGCCGGGCTTGTCGTGGACCGTTTCCTTCTTTGCCTTCATGCTGCTGGTCGCGCTGGGGGTCGACTATTCGATCTTCCTGATGGCGCGCTTCCGTGAAGAGTACAAAGAGACGCAAAACGTCGTCACTTCGATGAAGCGCGCGATGACCACCACCGGCGGCGTGATCATCTCCGCGGCGGTGATCATGGGCGGCACGTTTGGCGCGATGATTTTCTCCGGCGTGGCCGCGATGGTGCAGATCGGCGCAACCGTGCTGATCGGCCTGACCATCTACACCACGATCGTGATGGGCCTGATCGTGCCGGCGCTGGCGATCCTGTTTGGCGAAGCCAACTGGTGGCCGCTGAAGCGTTCCAAAAAGTCTTCCGTTACGAAAGACGAAGCTGTACAATACTAGGGAGAAGGGGCGTGCAAAACGCCCCTTTTTTCTAAAGATTTGAGGTGTGACTTTTGCAAGTGCAGAAGAAAGAAGTTCGCCAGGAGCGGATCTTGGCAGAAGCTGCCCGTTTATTTGCGGAAAAAGGCTATGAACAGACCACCGTGAGCGACATCGTCAAAGCTTGCGAAATGGCACGCGGCACATTTTACCTGTACTTTGACTCGTTGGAATCCGTTTTGACCGAGCTGTTTCGCAACACGACCGACCTCCTGTGGGAGGAGATCACAAGCATCAGCGGCAACAGCCTGACCGGGGACGGGGTGCTGAAGACGATCATCACATCGCTTTTCCACGCCCTGGCTGATAAAAAAGAACTGCTCCAAGTCTACCGCTCCGGCGGCGGGCATGAATTCCAGCTCTTTAAGCACCGCGCCTTTTGTGAAAGCATCGGCAACCGCGTCGTCGATCTGATGAAAGAGGGGCAGGCAGCGGGCGAACTGCGCATCTGTTCTCCTATGCTGGTCTCGCAGATGATCGTGTCGCTGGTCGACTCCATGGCGTATTACACCTTGGTGCTTGAAGAAGGCCGCCATGACCGCGAGCAAGTGGTGGAAGAGCTGTGCGATTTTATCTTATACGGAATTTCAAAATAACCCCTTGCCAAAATGGACAACATAGTCTAAGGTACAGACACAGAACGTTTCATTGGATTGGGGATGCATATGAGTAAAACACCGGCAGAAACCCGCGTCGTCGTGGGCATGTCCGGCGGCGTCGACTCTTCGGTCACCGCTTGGCTGCTCAAGCAACAAGGGTACGATGTGATTGGCGTATTCATGAAAAACTGGGATGACACCGACGAGTTTGGCCACTGCACAGCAGAGGACGACTTTGCCGATGTCCGCCGCGTCTGCGATAAGATCGGCATTCCGTATTACACGGTCAACTTTGAGAAGGAATATTACGAGAAAGTGTTTTCTTACTTCCTCGACGAATATAGAAAAGGCCGCACGCCCAACCCGGACGTGCTGTGCAACCGCGAGATCAAATTCAAGCAGTTTCTCGATGCGGCGCTCGACCTCGGCGCCGATTATATCGCGACCGGCCACTATGCCCGCGTGGAGCTGCATGAAGGCGAGTACCGTCTGCTGCGCGGGGTGGACCAGAACAAAGACCAGACCTATTTTTTGAACCAGCTCAACCAATACCAGCTGTCGAAAGCTCTGTTCCCGATCGGCCACCTGCCGAAGCCGGACGTGCGCAAGATCGCGGAAGAGGCGGACTTGGCGACGGCGAAGAAAAAAGACTCGACCGGCATCTGCTTCATCGGCGAGCGCAATTTCAAAGAGTTCCTGAGCGGATACTTGCCGGCCCAGCCCGGTGAGATGCAGACATTGGCCGGCGAGGTGAAAGGCCACCATGACGGCTTGATGTACTACACGCTCGGCCAGCGCCACGGGCTTGGCATCGGCGGCTCGGGCGATCCGTGGTTTGTCGTTGGCAAGGACTTGGAGCGCAACGTGCTGCTCGTCGAGCAAGGCGAGCATGAAGAGCTGTTCTCGCGCGGACTGTTTGCGACCGATCTCAACCTGATCTCCGCAGCGAACCGCCCGGAGACCTTCACCTGCACCGCTAAGTTCCGCTACCGTCAGCCCGACCAAGGCGTCACCGTACACCTGCGCCCGAACAACACTTGCGAGATCGTCTTCGATCAACCGCAAAAAGCGGTCACTCCGGGCCAGGCGGTCGTGCTCTACGATGGAGATGTGTGCCTCGGCGGTGCGACGATCGACAAAGTGTATAAGACAGAAGCAGAAGTGAAAAATAGAGTAGAAGTCATTGGGTAATTCCCAATGGCTTTTTTTATTTCTACGCGATGTGTAACGTAAAGAGGTGACAATGGTGAACAATCGAAACTTCGTATTGCATGCACTGGGACAGGCGCTTCATGAAGCAAAGCGGAGCGGTGTTCATGAAGCGGTTTTACGCGAACTTCCACAAGCGGAATATGCGTGGATGATTACTGACCGTAAAGGTTTCCTGGTACAGCTCGGGGAAAATCATTTTGTGCTGGACATTTTTACTTCAGAAGAGAAGGCGCATCACTGCGTTGCCCATCTGCAGATGCAAGGTGGCCAGTTCAAAGGTTTGCAACCCACGACATATGCCTTTACCCAAACTTTTGAGGCGATGGCGGCCAACATTAAACCGGCTGTAGCAGTAAACCGATTTTCACCTGAGGAATTGACCGTTTCCTACGAGAACGTGGAGAAGCATATGTCGTTCAAGTAGCTGATTTTAGCAGCATATGGTATGTTGAAAAAGCCATTGGCATGTTTGGCCAATGGCTTTTTTGTTGCTCAAAGGAGTGATTCAACAGATGAAACATAAACTGGCCACCCGCAGCGACTCGGAATTGATGCTGGAAAAAAGTTTTGGGGTCGAGCGGCGGGAGACACCGGAATTTACCGGCTATGTGACAAGAGTTGATATACATAAAGCAAAACGGCAGGCGGTGATGCGCCATGAGGAACACGCGTGGCTGATCATCGACGATCATTATAAATGGATACAATTCTTCCCCGAGCATTCGGCCAGCACGGTGACGCTGATGATGGACGACCGAGATCGCATCGTCATTCGTTATATCGACATCTGCCTGGCGCACGGCATCGACCCGGATACAGGCATTCCGTGGTATGACGATCTCTATCTGGACATCGTCGTCACGCCGGAAGGGACGGTGTACCCTGCTGGACGAGGACGAGTTGGACGAAGCACTAAAAGACGGCAAAATCACGCCAGAGCAGCACGGTTTTGCCTGGCAGGAAGCGAAACGCATTATACTGGAGATCTAGCAGGGAACCAGCCTGTTTCTGACCGTATCATGATCAAAGCGGAAAACTCCGCCCAATTTTTCTTCTCCTTGAAGGATTGAGCCCTTGTGCGTCAAATATTCTTCTGTTGTGGAGAAATGGTTACACGCAAGTAGGAGGCAAGCCTCATGGAACAGATTACAACGGAGTATTTGACTCATTTATATAGCGAGTTACAGGACTGTAAACAGCCGGTTGTCACCCAGCAGCAATTGGAGTCGCACCTGTGGGAAGCGGCGAACATTTTGCGCGGGTCGATCGACTCGTCCGATTATAAGATCTACATCTTCGGGATGCTGTTCCTCAAACGCATGTCTGACGTGTTTGTTGAGGAAGCGGCGCGCATCTACGCCGAGACGGGCGACACGCATCTGGCCTTGCACGACCCGGCGGCGCACCAGTTCTTTGTGCCGGCGGATGCGTTGTGGAGCGGTCTGCAGCAGTACCGGACGATGGTCGGGAAGCAGCTCAACTCGATTTTTTCCGCCATCGAGCAGGCCAACCGCGACAAGATGGAAGGCGTGCTGGAGACGATCGACTTTGATGTGAAGTCGCTCACCGACGGCACGCTGACACAGCTGATCCTTCATTTTGAAAAATTGACTCTGGGCAACTCCAATCTCGAGAAGCCGGACATCCTAGGCGCCGCCTATGAATACCTCGTCGCCCAGTTTGCTGACGACGCCGGGAAGAAGGGCGGCGAATACTACACGCCGCACAAGGTGGTGCAACTGCTGGTCGAACTGCTCGACCCGCAAGAGGGCATGATGATCTCCGACCCGACCTGCGGCTCGGGCGGGATGCTGATCGAATGCGCCAAACATGTTGAGCAAAGCGGGGGTGGAGCCCGCCGCCTGACCTTGCACGGGCAGGAGAAAAACATGAACACCTGGGCGATCTGCAAGCTGAACCTGCTGCTCCACGGGCTGCTCGATCATCAGATCGAACTCGGCGACACGATCCGCACGCCCAAGCTCGTCGAAGCAGATCGGCTGAAACAATATGACCTCGTCATCGCCAACCCGCCATTTTCCTTGAAAAACTGGGGGCTGGAGGAGGCGAAAGCAGACCGCTACGGGCGGTTCGTCTATGGGTTGCCCAGCAACTCCTACGGAGACTATGCGTTTGTGCAGCACATGGTGGCATCGCTCAACCCGCATGGCAAACTCGCCGTCGTCATGCCCAACGGCGTGCTGTTTCGCGGCGGGCAGGAGCATCCGATCCGCCGCGAACTGCTCGAAGCCGACCTGTTTGAAGCGGTGATCGCGCTGCCGCCGAACCTGTTTTTCGGAACGGGCATTCCGGCTTCGATTCTCGTGCTGTCGAAAAACAAGCCGGTGGAGCGCCGGGAGAAAGTGCTGTTGATTCAGGCCACCAACGGCTTTCAGGCGCGGAAAAACCAAAATTTCCTGCGCGAAGAAGATCTGCAGAACATCGTTGGCGCGTACCGGGAGTTTCAAGATCTCCCCGGCTATTGCAAAGTGGCGGCGCTCGATGACATCCGCAAGCAGGACTACAACCTGAACATCTCCCGCTATGTGGACAGCGGCGGGCAGGGCGGACGCGTCGATCTGGAGCAGGCGATCAAGAGCCTGCGTCAGTTGGAAGCGGAGCGCGACGAGGCTACGGCGGCGATGTACTCATATCTGAAGGAGTTGGGGCTGTGATGAGCGGCGGTCATCGTGACGGCTGGGAACGGGTGCCGCTCGGATCGGTCTGCCGGCTGCAGGGCGGGTTTGCTTTTAAAAGCGCGGCGTTCACCACAGAGGGCGTTCCGATCGTCCGCATGTCGAACATGAAGGAAACCGGGCTCGACTTGACAGACGCTGTTTGCTATCCGGAGGAGCTGCTCGACGGGCTGGAGCGATTTTTGCTGCGCCCCGGCGACTTATTGCTGGGGCTGTCCGGGTCGATCGGCTTTTCCGCACAGGTAACGGAAGCGCATACGCCAAGTTTGCTCAACCAGCGCGTCGGGCGTTTTCTGGTCGACCCGGCGCGGCTGTCGGTCAACTATCTGGCTCAACTCGTGAAGAGCAGCCGCTTTCAAAAGACGCTGCACGCGCTGGCATCGGGCGGTGCGCCGGCCAATCTGAGTTCGAAAGACGTGGAAGGCATTCTGATCGACCTGCCGCCGCTTGCCGAGCAGGAGCGCATCGCGGAGATTTTGGGAACGGTCGATCTGGCGCTGGCCAAGACGGACGCGATCATCGCCGGAACGCAGGAAGTGAAGCTGGGGACGCTTGACCATCTTTTGCAAAAGGGCATCGGACATGAGCGCTTTGAGGAGACGGAGTTGGGCGATCTGCCCGCTGGCTGGCAGGCGGTGCCGCTTGGCGAGGTCTGCCGTGTCAACCCGGGCTATCGGCTGGTTAAAGGGGAGACGTACCCCTACATTGAAATGGCGGCGCTCGACACAACGCTCCCGGAGATTCACTACCTCCTAGAACGCGTCGTAAACGCGCCCGGCGGGACGCGTTTTCAGAAAGGCGATGTGCTGTTCGCCCGCATCACACCGTGCACGGAAAACGGCAAGATCGGGCTGGTGCCGGAATTGCCGGGCGGCATTGGCGTCGGCTCGACAGAATTTATCGTCCTCTCGCCTCAGCCGGAGCATCTGCTGCCGGAGTTTCTGTACTACACGGTGCGCAGCGACCGGGTGCGCAGCTACGCGATCTCGCGGATGAGCGGCACGACGGGTCGCCAGCGCGTGCCGGGCGAAGTGTTCAAAGAGGAACTGCTCATCGCCTTGCCGCCATTATCCGAACAAAAGCAGATCGGGGAGATGTTGCGCGGATTTGACCGCAAGATCGCCGCGGAGCAGCAGAGCCGCAAAGGGCTGCTGGAGCTGAAGACCGGCCTCGCCGACCTGCTTTTGAATCCAAAAAAATGAAACTGGCGCGGCGGGAAGCAGGAATAAAGTAAGAATTTGTCGAAATTGACTAACGATTGAGCGGTTTTAAACTCAAGTTTGAATCCAAAGCAACTCCAGCGGAGTAAGGAGCTTTGTTGTTATGAGTGACCATTCACAAGAACGGAAACGCGGATGGCAGCCTGCAGCCAAGGGGACAGGGCTGTTCATTTTGCTGATCGGAGCCCTGTGGCTGCTCGGCAGAGATGTGCTGCCAAGCGCAGAGCGCTGGGGCCTGTGGTATGACGGGCTGTTTGTGCTGCTGGCGGCGGCTGCGGCCGAGTGGCAGGGCCGACGGACCCGCCGCCCCGTGCGCCGGGCGCTGGAACGGTATCAGTCGCTGTACGAATACAACGTGGACGCGATCTTCATGTTGGATCTGCAAGGCAAGGTCGTCGAGTTTAATCCGGCCGGGCACAAACAGGACCCGAAAGGCTATGTCACCGGCTACACGGCTGACGAATTGATCGGGGATAACTGGCTGCTGCGCTTCCCGGAAGAGGAGTCGGCGAAGTGCCAGGCGTATTTTTCCAATGCGGTGCAGGGGCGCGAACAGGTCTTTGAGACGAGAGCGTGGCACAAGGACGGACACCTCGTCGACCTGAACGTCTATTTCATTCCGATGCGCGAAGCAGGCAAGATCGTCGGCATTTACGGCATCGCCACCGATATCTCGGAGCGCAACAATGAGCGGCGCATGCTGATCGAAAGCGAGCAGCGCTACAAGTCCTTGTTCGAAAACAATCCGGACGCCGTCTATTCGATTTCCCTGAAGGGGCGGTTTCGGACCGGCAATCCCGCTTGCCAGAAGATCACCGGTTACACGGTGGCCGAATGGTCGAAGTTTTCGATGCGCCAGATGCTGTCCGAAGCGTCGTTCGAACGCTGCTACGAGCATTTTCAAAAAGCGGTGCAGGGCATCCCGCAAAAATTTGAGCTGCCGTTGGTGCGCAAGGACGGACAGCCGATCGAGTTGACCGTCACTTTGATTCCGATCATCGTCGATGAGAAGGTGACCGGGGTCTACGGGATCGCCAAAGACATCACGGAGCGCAAGCGCAGCGAACTGGAACTGCGCGCGACCAAGGAACAGCTGGAGTCGTTTATCTCCAACTCGCCGGACGCGATCTACATGTGCGACCTCGATGGATTTGTCCATCAGGTCAATCCCGGCTTTGTGCGGATGTTTGGCTACGCGGCGGACGAGGTGATCGGCGGCAAGATCCGGCTGATCATTCCCGATGAGCTGTTTAACGATGAGCTGGAACGGCTCAAAGAAGTCTGGGCGTCGAACTGGCAATACAACTGCATCGATACGATCCGCCGCCACAAAGACGGGCGGTACTTGAACATCAACCTCACCTTGTCGCCGGTGCGCGACAGCAACGGCTATGTGATCGGCATGGTCGGGATCGCCCGCGACATGACAGCGCGTCAAGAGATGGAAGAAGCGCTGCGCCAAAGCGAGGCGAAATACCGCTTGATCACCGAGAACATGTCCGATCTGATCGGCGTGTCGAACCGCGATGGCCTGCTGGAATATGCGTCACCTTCGTTTAAGACGCTGACCGGCTTTGGCCCGGAGATGCTCGAAGGCAAGCAAGGCTTTCCGCTGCTTCACCCGGACGATGGGCGGGAGATGGCGAAACACATCCTCAAGGTGCTGCGTGACAAAGAACCGTTCCAGACCCAGTTCCGCACCTTGCGTACAGACGGCCACTACCTGCTGATCGAAGGGCACGGGGCGCCGGTGCTGAACGAGGAAGGCGAAGTGGACGCGGTCGTCATCGTCGGACGCGACATCACAGAGCGCGAGCGGACCGAAGAGCTGTTGCGCAAATCGGACAAGCTCTCCGTCGTCGGTGAGCTGGCGGCAGGCGTCGCACATGAGATCCGCAATCCGCTGACGGCGATCAAAGGTTTTATCCAGCTCTTACAGATGGGCGGCTCGAACAAGGCGCACTACTACGAGATCATGATGTCGGAGCTTGACCGGATCGAATTTATCATCAATGAATTCCTCGTCCTGGCCAAACCGCAGGCGGTGCGCTATCAGAAAAAGGACATTCGCACGCTTCTGAACAGCATTGCGGCGCTGCTCGACACGCAGGCGATCTTGAACAACGTGGTGATTCGCATGGAATATGAAGCGGACTTCCCGCTCATAGAATGTGAAGAGAACCGCTTGAAGCAAGTGTTCGTCAACGTGATGAAAAATGCGATCGAAGCGATGCCCGGCGGCGGCGAGCTGCTGATCCAGGCGCAACAGACGCCGGACGATCAGGTGATGCTGCGCTTTACCGACACCGGGTGCGGCATCCCGGAATCGCGGATTCCCAAGCTTGGCGAACCGTTTTACACCACGAAGGAAAAGGGCACCGGCCTCGGGCTGATGGTGTCCTACAAGATCATCGAAGAGCACGAAGGCATGATCGCTGTCACCAGCGTCGTCGACGAAGGGACGGTGGTGGAGATCTTGCTGCCGGCTGCCATGAGGGAGAGGGTATAGGTGCAGAACACGTATTTTTTCACCGGTTTCCCGGGCTTTATCGCCAGCCGACTGATCACGCGGCTGGTCAGGCGGGACGAGTCTGCAAGCTTTGAGCTGCTGGTGCATCCCAGCCAGTTGGAAAAAGCGCAAGTCGCCGTGCGCGACCTCTGTGCGGCCGGAACGGGCACGCCGGAGCAGTTTGTGCTGATCGCAGGGGATATTACGGAACAGAACCTCGCGATCGAGGACGAGTATCTGGACGAGCTGGAAGACCGCGTGACGCACGTGTTCCACCTCGCTGCTATCTATGACCTCGCCGTGCCGCAGGACATCGCCTACCGCGTCAACGTCATCGGCACGGAGCAGGTCGGGAAGTTTGTCAGACGCCTGCATAACTTGCAGCGAATGATCTACTTTTCCACAGCCTATGTGTCGGGCGACCGCACGGGCCAGATTTTGGAGACAGAGTTGGAGCTGGGTCAAGGGTTTAAGAACCATTACGAGTCCACGAAGTATGAAGCGGAGCGGATCGTGCAGCAGCTGCGGGAAGATCTGCCGGTGACGATCATCCGGCCGGGCATCGTGATGGGGGATTCGAAAACGGGCGAGACGGTGAAGTTTGACGGGCCGTATTTTGTGATGCGGTTTCTGGATGCGTTTTCCCAGTTCCCGCTGCCGTATGTTGGGGCATCGGAAGCGCGGATCAACCTCGTGCCGATCGACTATATCGAAGCGGCAACGGTGCACCTCGCCCATGCCGGGGCGGAGGCGAACGGCGTGTTCCATCTGACCGACCCGTATCCGTACCGTGCGCGGGAAGTGTACGAGCGCATCTGCCAGGAGCTGGTCGGGAAAAAGCCGATCTTTACGCTCCCGGCGGCGATGATCTCCTCGGCGCTGTCGATCGGGGCGTTTCGCCGGTTTGTGAAGGTGGAGAAGGAGACGATTGCGTACTTCTCCTGCCGGGCCGAGTATGACTCGACGGAAGCGCAGAGGGTTTTAGGGGCGGCTGGGATTCAGTGTCCGGATTTTCATTCGTATATTGAGAAGGCAGTGGATTATTACAAGGCACACCGGAATGATCCGGAGAAGATGATTTTGGTGAGATAGTTTAGAGGGGCAGTTTCTGACGCTTGCAGAGCGGGAGAACTGCTCTTTTTTGAAGAAAAAGAATATGATCTCATAAATGATGAGTTATATGGTTGTGTACACTCACTGATGTAAAAACGAAACACGAATGTATTCGCTTTCCTGCTCAGAATGATTACAGCCGAAAAAAACGAACCTGAGCTCGGTGGAATGCCGAACTCAGGTTATGTTTTAGGTCACAATAAGGTTTTATTCGGGAACAATGCCTTTCCAAACCTTTTCAAAGTCTTCCTTACTAATCTTCATTGGAACAAAATGTCCAAACTCATCCTCAGCAATTTCCTCAATCGTAGGGACCGGAACTTCGCCCAGCCCTGATCCTCCTACTTCAACAGCTTCGTATGCGTATCCATAACGCCCATCTCGATAAAATTCGATCTTACGGACTTCATATCTTTCATCGTCCATTTCCGAGTAAATGAGAATTGGATCATTCTCATCGTCATGTAACCACTCACACTTCATATACTCCACTTTCTATCCCAGCCTTTCTATTTCAGAATCACTCTTCCGTAACTTACAATTCGTCCGCTGAGATCCAATGGTACATCGTTTGGAACTACGTACACGCCAGGTCTCCCCATTTTCACCGGTAAACCTGTCACGTCAATTCCAATATAGTGCGTATATTTTTTCCCTTGCCATGGAATGCTCAAAAATTCCTTGGAAAGTTGTCCCGGTGTCTTCTGACCAGGAACAAAGTCAGACATGTATTGACCATCTCCGTACCTTACATCCTTTGGGCTAACTGACTTCAACGAAGGATTCAATTTGTTGGAGGATACAATCCCGTTCATGCCAGCCTCATTTGTGTAGTGATAAAGAGTGGTGCTGCTACTTGACCCCCCGCCTGCGACTCTAGGAACTGGCGGTCCAAAAATTGCCTCTCCTATAGCTCTACCAACTGCAGGGTTTCCACCGGCATATGGGCCATCCATGTGTTTCTCCATCATCCCTGAAGGGTCGACCAAAAGGATCGGGTTGTTTCTTGAATAATGATAACTTGGCATTTTTGAAATTGGGTCAGCAGACAAGAACACGCTTGTCATCGGGTCATAATATCTTGCGTTAAGGTAGTACAGCCCTGTATCCCGATCATAGCGATAGCCTGCATACAAATAAGGATTAAACTTAGCAGCTTCGCCCGTCTCCGAGAGGAGCACGCCCCACGCATTATACTTGTAGGTGGCTACGATGTTGCCGCTCGAATCGGTCAGATTGATGATATCTCCACGATGATTGTGAACCGTGTAGTACGTAGCGCCTCCGTCATTCATATCGGTGATGCTCAGCAGTTGCCCAGTCGGGCTCCACGTGTAGTACTTCTGGAGGACAGCGTCTGCAAACTCGGCCACTACGTTGTTGCTGTCTCCGTCGTAGAGATACTGGGTGACATGTTCTTGGACCCGCTCCATCACGCGGCGCCCTAAGTGGTCGTACTCGTACGAAGCCACAACAGAATTGTCTGCTACACGTATTACCGCTGTCAAACGACTTGCAGCATCCCACTCATATGTGTAAGTGCCGTTCGACGTAACACGACCCGCTGCATCGTAAGTCCATTCGACATTGTCTACTTTGACTAATTGAGTTTTCGTCGAGTCGTATTGATAGGTAGTAGAAGTAACAGTCCCGTCTGCCAGCTTTGCTTCTTGATGTATCCGATTTCCAAATGCATCGTAGACGTAAGTTATCTCTTCGCCTGTGGAAGCTGTTTCTTTTTCCAACTGGCCTCTTGGGGTGTACTGGTAGCTCCACTTCGTGCCAGTTTGATCTTGGACCGAAGTGAGGTTCTGTTCTTTATCATACTCGTAGGAGAAAGCGGACAACAATGCGCCTGAAATCGTCTGATTGCGGATTTCGGTGACGTGTCCCAAATTGTCGTACTCGGCGTGCATGATGGTGTCGTTACCCTTTTTCAACGTGGAGATCTTGTTGTGCTCGTTGTACAGGAAACGGCTTGCCTTTCCGTCCGCATCGGTCATGGCGATCGGCTGATTGACCAGATTGTAAGAGAACCACTGTGTCTTCACAGTCGCGCTTTCAAGCGATTTCAGCGTTTTTTGTGTGACGTTACCGTTCTCGTCATATGAATACTCGACCTGGCCCTGATTGTCCTTCCAAAGGGTCATACGATTTAGTTCGTCATAATTGGACGACCAGGACAGTGCTAATTTTAGGTCCTTCACCTCTTTGATGTTGCCGTTGGCGTCGATGTTGGCAAACTGGTAGCGTTTCGCTCCGTTCAGCGAGATGTCGGTCTTCCGATCCGCTTTATCATATCCATAGGAGAGGGTCTGCCCGTTCGGCAGTTTGGTTTGTTTCAAGTTCCCGTTTGGCGTATAGGTGTGCGTGGTGATCTTCCCAAACGGGTCGGTTACTTCGGAGATCTGATCAAGCGCGCTATACTTTAAACTGGTCTGTCTGCTTTCCCCTGTCGAAGCGCTGTCTGTGATCGCAAGCAGTTGTCCGTCACGGTCATAAGAGTACTTGATCGTTAAGTTCCCGCCAGGCAGCTTCACCTCGGTCAAACGGTTCAAGGCATCATAGCTTTTGTTCGTAACGTATTGTTTTGGGCTGGTGATCGACGTCTCGTTTCCCGATGCGTCATACTCATACGTGCTGCTGTTTCCGTTTGCATTTGTCGTCTTGCTGAGCCATCCGGTGCCCGCTTTGTATCCGTAACGGGCCGTAACGCTGTCTGTCTGTAGCCGAACGTTGTCGAAAAATACAGTTCCTGTCGTGCTGCCAGTTCGAAGCAGGGGTTTGAGGAACACCGTTCCTGCGATGGCCTGATCATTTGGCAGTTCAACACTTAAGCGTTTCCAATCACTGGTGCCGTACTGACTGTTCGTTACGGCGCCAAGTAAAGCTCCGCTAGAATCGAACATGGCGATCTTGAGAGTTGCCGTTGCGCCGTTTGCAGTTTTGACAAAGGCACTGAAATTGTATGATTTGTTTTCATCGTATTGGAGCAAGGATCCATAGTTGTAGCCCGTCGAACCTGTCGGATCGGAGGTGGTCGATACAGACACGGCACGATTTCCAGCATACACATTGGTGCCGACACCTGCGGCACCACTTACCAAAGAGTACGTGCCGTCAAGTGGCGTTTTCTCCCAAAATTCCGGCAGTTCTGCGCCAGAGATGCCGCGTTCGAAACTGGAGTTATCGAGCAGGTTGTAGGCTGTGTCGACCGGGTTTTTCTGGAGCTGTATTGCGTCAAAAGAGGAACTGCCTTCACCAGTGCCGTTTGCAGTGGCGACCTTCACGCGCACTTTTGTCGTATTCACAGGGAAATCGCCAGGTCGAATTGCCGTGTTCCAGCGCTGCCAATCAAACGCTCCATTCAAACTTATTTTGCCGACTTCACCGAGATACCCATCACTACTGTTGTAGGCCAACACCGAAAGCACTGTGTTTTGATTACCTGATTGCTGCAATGCCTTCAGATACCCGGAAAGGACATATTCTTTTGTTGGTTCAACACTGACCAGATCGGATTGCAGCACCGTGTACCCCAAAGCCTTGCTGCTCGATGCGGACAGACGGAGCGCCTGCTGGCCGACAAAAGCGTCTGCCTCCTGTGCCCACGCCGCTTTTTCTCCAGCGTTAAAGCTGAAATGTGCTGGGGTTCCATCTTCGTTAGGTTCACTTTCAAAACTGCTGTTGTCGACCAGATTGTCTGCCCAGCCAAGGTAACTGGTTTCGCTGGTCACGTTTCCGTCCGCATTGTGCTCTTTCGATTGACTGGTGTAGTAAGGATCGCGGGAAGTCTTTTCGTGCTTTCCACTGTCGTACGTGTAGTAAGACTTTTCCTTTTCCCCGCGTAAACCTTGGCTAGCGACAAGGTTTTGGTCGGCGTCGTAGGAGTTCCAAGCCTCATCGTTTTTGGGATTCTTGCTGTAGGTCAAACTTCCTTGATCATTGTATTGATAATTCCAGACGCGGCCCATCGGATCAGTATGGGATGTTTTTTCATTGGCGTTCCATCCGTATTTATCGGTCAGTTTCAGAACGGCAGGGTCGCGCTGAAGCATTTCCATGTTCAAGTTTTTGTTGTATTGATAGAGCCTCTTTTTGCCTTCTCCGTCATAGTTCGCGGCTTGCATTGTCGGCGCATAGGCGGTGTACTGATCGCCGGAAACGAATTCTCCGACTGCGGATGCTTGTTCCAGCTGTACCGCGTCAAACCAACTCGTCCCTGCACCAGTTCCGTTTGTAGTCGCTAGCTTTACTGCGACAAAAGCGGTGTTTGTCGGGAGCGAAGAGTAAGTTTTCGCGACCCGCTTCCAATTGAACGATCCTTGCTCGGTCGGACGAGTCGCTGACTCCACTTCACCGATTAAAGTTCCGCTCGCGTTGTAAGCAAGCAGCGACAAAAGGGTATAGTGCGCACCTGAAGTCTGGGTCGCTTTCATAAAGCCGCTCAGCGTATACGCTTTGCTACGGTCGACTGAAATTTTTTCGGACAGATAGACCGCGTAAGGTGTGGCAGTTCCGGAAGCCACGCTTACTTTCAGTGCCTGCCCGTAAGGCGAGCCTGCCGCAGCATCCTTAAGACCTGTCGCTTGCCCTTCGTTGCCGATCAGATGATCTGGAATCAGATCTCCGTCTGCATCTACTTCAAAGTTGCTGTTGGACATCCCGTTTCCAACGTTGATCGCTGAGATGAAATCATCGTCTCCATACTGATAGTACGTAGTTTTTCCTTCCGGCGTAACGGAAGCAGCCAGGTTCCGGGCGTTGTCATAGCGGTAGAGGATATCGCCGCCAACCGGGGCGGGTGCCGGTTGGGTCACTTTGGTCAGGTTGCCGGAACCATCATAGAAGTAGGACCACCTTTTACCAGCAGGGTCGGTGGCGGTTGCCACTTTTCCGTTCCCGCCGTATGTCAAGGTGATCGCGTGACCCGCTTTGTCTTTGAAGCTGGAAACCTTACCGTACGCATCCCGCAAAAAGGTGACAGTGTTGCCGGCAGCATCTCGAATTTCGGTTAACCAGCCGCCTTTGCCAAACGTGTAGGTGGTTTTTTCCGGAGTTTTGATCAACAAATTTGAACCGGATCGTTCGAGCTTCCAATACAGGCCCTCCAAAGGCTCATAACCGGTTTTCGACGCGTTTTGCTCAAAGAAATGAATTGAACCGTCAGCTTCCTTCAGCCTCACGGATCCATCAGTTAGCTCTTGAAGACGGGCATCAAACGCCGAGCTCCACCCATATCCAAAGAAACCACTTTCAGTGGAACGACTGTTGTACGCCCGGCTCAATTCGACATCGGTACCAAGCCCTGGGTAGGAGATGTCCATGAAGGACTGGTAAAGATTTAGGTTTGCCATGTTCACTGGCCCGTCAAATGTCCAGAAGGACTGTTCACCTAAAGGCTCGGGAACGTAGTTGATCTCAAGGACAGGTCCATAATGCGGCCCGTTCTCTGGAGAGGAGGCAATTATTTCGCGCATCACGTGCGTCTCATTCTGATAGCGTAACTCTATTCCGTAGTTAGGTTGCTCGCCGGTGTACCAGTCTTTCACGATCTTCGTGATATCGAAGCTCCACCAGTCTCCCTCTGCAGCTTTTGCTGTATAGGAAGCTTTGTTTGTATCATCGACAAATCCTGCGGTGTTCGCCTGATTCCAAGTAACAGTGTCATGTGACCACGGCTTTTTGATTCGCCGAGCTTCCACGATCGGCGTCTGTGTTGTTTCCCAAATCTTAACGTTTTGAACCGCGAAATGTGCCTCGTGTACAACGGCACCGTTCGGCAGATCGGGCAGTTGAAATTGATAGAGCGAGCGGGCGACTCCATGGTTATCTCCGTTACCGATTAGTGTGTTGTACCAGTCGGTGAACTTGACACAATTCCCAGCGCTATTATAGCCGCAAGCGGAGTTCGGGCTGAAAGATTCGACAAATGTATCGTAGACTTTCGTGTTGAATTCAGCTCTGACCGTGGGATCGATCTGCACAGGGTAGGCGCGTTCCGGATCTTGCAGCCATGTTGCATCTGCAACTATGTCAACGTACACTTTTCCATTTTCATCCGATTTAAATTTATATTCGACCTGATGGGTCATGTTCTGGTTTGCATCGACCATGAACGGTCTTTGCAAGGTCAAGAGCGGCGTGTTTTGTCCCTGTTTAAAAAAGGAAACGGAGCCGTCTTCATTGGTTTGGTAGGTTAGATTAGATGACTTCATTTCAAACGAATAGACGGACGGAGCAGATGCATCCTTAAGTATGATCGTCTCCTTCAGGCCGTAAGCTGTCACATCATAGGTCAAATCGACTAGCGGAACAATATTTTCATATTTGATCATGTTGCCGTTGATTATGCCTTCTGTGTCTCCAGCAAACAGCGGTCGGAAGGACAGGGCAGTCCCTTCAAAGTGAAAATCGGTAAACCCAGAGTTTGCCGTTCGTTTCAGTTCAACGGCAAATCGATTTGCTTTGTTGCGGAAGTTTCCATTCGCTTTTTCTTGCAGATTTGAATCGATTGGAAGCCAACTTCCAGTACTTTCGTTTTTATAGTGTATTGGTTGCCCGTATACTTTGACAGTCGTGCTGCCATTTGGGTTTAGAAACCGTTTGGAGTTGATTGTACGTTCTTCCTGGAGCTCGACAGGTTCGGTCGGAGCCGATGAAAAGGATTCATCTTTGCCAAGTGGACGATCTTCGGTCGCTTGAACGGACGATGCGCTCCCGGGTACGGCACCGAGCAAGATCGCGAATGATAAAAGGATGCTCATGGCAGAGCGAAAACGTGATTTTCTTAACACATATTTTCCCCTCTCAGATGTTTAGTTCGATGATGTTAGGAGTTTGATTCCTCTAGGATATATGAGCAGATAGAGATTTATAAGATGTGGAGGTTTGGGAATGCAGGTTAGGATTGAGAGGGGAACCAGAGTTCCTGAACTGTTTGGTCAAAATTGAGGACTCGCATAATCGAAAGTATCAAAGTGATCATAACGGCAACCCCACGTAGATTCGAATCTTGTCCTCTCCGCCAAACGTTAAACAGCAAGGTTTCATGAGGGTTTTCCACTGATTGCGGAGAGACCGCATGGACTCTTTTTTGTTGGCGAGTTCGCAGCTTTGGTGTTGTTCCTGATTCCGCGGGAAGAACCGGCTGATTACGTGTACCGTGAATTTCCTCAAACGCAGGGCTGGGGCAATTTGAAAGTGGAGAATACCACGGAAAGCGATAAAGTTGCTACCCTTGAAGTGACCTACGAGGCAGATAAGACCTTTCAAGCACATGAGAAGTGGTTTATCAAGGAAAGAACCAAGTTGCAGGACCTTCCGGGAGGGCAACTTGAAAAATGGCACGGTTATGTCTATTTAGCAAAAGATGGTCTGCTTTCTTGGGAAGCCGTTCAGTAAGAAAAAAACTGGTGAGAGATTTCTCACCAGCTTTTTAATGCACACGCGGTTTCGATATGCATGTTTTGCTCTATCAAAATACTATGAGAAATTCCCGTCTACAATATGTAGATGGGCATTTTTAATAAATAGGAATGTTAGATCGTCAGTAAGTAGTGGGCTAAGTAAAAGGATTCTTTTGTTTCGTTGCAACTTGCTAGTTCTCACCAATGGTATAGGTGATGCTGTGCTTTACCGACACCGGATGCGGCATCTTGGAATTGCGGATTCCCAAGTTTGGCGAACCGTTTTACACCACAAGGAAAAGGGCACCGTCCTCGGGCTGATGGTGCTGCACGAAGGCATGATCGGTGTCACCAGCGTCGTCGACATGGGGACGGTGGTGGAGATATTGCTGCCGGCTGCCATGACGGAGAGGGTATAGGTGCAGAACACGTATTTTTTCACCGGTTTCCCAGGCTTTATCGACAGCCGACTAATCACGCGGCTGGTCAGACGGGACGAGTCTGCAAGCTTTGAGCTGCTGGTGCATCTCAGCCAGTTGGAAAAAGCACAAGCCGCCATGCGCGACCTCTGTGCGGCGGGAACGGGCACGCCGGAGCAGTTTGTGCTGATCGCACGAAGCGAACCTCGCGATCGAGGACGAGTATCTGGACGAGCGCAGGACATCGCCTACCGCGTCAACGTCATCGGCACGGAGCAGGTCGGGAAGTTTGTCAGACGCCTGCACAACTTTCAACGCCTGATCTACTTTTCCACCGCCTATGTGTCGGGCGACCGCACGGGAAAGATTTTGGAGACGGAGCTGGAGTTGGGGAAGGGATTTAAGAACCATTACGAGTCCACGAAGTATGAGGCGGAGCGGATCGTGCAGAAGTTGCGGGATGATCTCCCTGTGACGATCATCCGGCTGGGCATCGTGATGGGAGATTCGAAGACGGGTGAGACGGTGAAGTTTGACGGGTCGTATTTTGTCATGCGCTTTCTGGATGCGTTCTCCCAGTTCCCGCTGCCCTATGTCGGGGCATCGGAAGCTAGGATCAACCTCGTGCCGATCGACTATATCGAAGCGGCAACGGTGTAACTCGCTCATGCGGGAGCGGAGGCGAACGGCGTGTTCCATCTGACCGATCCGTACCCGTACCGCGCACGTGAAGTGTACGAGCGCATCTGCCAGGAGCTGGTCGGGAAAAGCCGCTCTTTACACTCCCGGCGTCGAAGATCTCCTCGGCGCTGTCGATCGGGGCGTTTCGCCGGTTTGTGAAAGTGGAGAAGGAGACGATCGCGTACTTCTCCTGCCGGGCCGAGTATGATTCGGCGGAAGCGCAGCGCGTGTTAGGGGCGGCTGGGATTCAGTGCCCGGATTTCCATTCGTATATTGAGAAGGCAGTGGATTATTACAAGGCGCCACCGGAATGATCCGGAGATGATGATTTTGGTGAGGTAATTTAGAAGAGCAGTTTCTGACGCTTGGAGAACGGGTGAACTGCTCTTTTTTGAAGGAGCAGAACATGATCGCAAAGTGGCTGTGTAAGTTGGCAAAATCATCATTAAGCAGAATCGTCTGCTTGGGGTTTCAATATGGGAGCGGGCTGCTTCCGGTCAAAAAAGTGTTCGTGTCGCCGCGCGTGATCGGGTTTTATCATCCGAAACCTTCGTACTCTCGGCACATGCTGTTCGTTCCGAAACGGGCGGTGTCTACGCTTGAAGCATCGGACGTTGTTCCCGGCATTGTTGGAAGCAGCGCAGATGGCGGCGAAAGGGCAGGAAATTGAGAGCTATGTCTTTCCGCTAGAACGGCGGTCCGCGGCAAGAAGTGATGCAGGTGCATTTTCACCTCATTGCGGAGAGACCTTGACTGTACAGCCCAAGTGGCGTGGCGAGACCGTGTATGAAGACGAGCAGGTGACTGTGTTTTGGCGCCCGAAGAGTTCTTATGAATGAACAGTATGACGAGATACTGAGTAAGTACCATGTTGAGGATGACCAATTACCGTTCTGAATCATCGACCAACCTGAGCGGTGAGTCATTTACTATACACGACCCGTTTTCAAAAATCGCGCTGCCCAACTTTGTACAATTCCCCAGTGGCTCATATAGCCCTCCAAGAAACTAATCCAACCAACGACAGCCATTAACTAGTAGAGCCACCTTCACGAGCCTTGGAGGGTGTGCTGAGGATCATCAACACTTGTATTGCTAGGGGGCAATGGACACTAATAAGGTCAGATAGCTTGACATCATAGACCGAAAGAAACTGATGTTGCTACAGTCTTCTGCGGTTTCGAGGGTACTTTAACCGATGCTCCAATACCATGATAGTTACAAATAAAACCGATCTCCATACTCCAAGAAGATAGATCCACCAATCGTACCAGAGTTCACCACCTAGTAAAAAGTTTGCGTAAAGGTAAATATAAAATTAGTAAATATTAGCCACGGTGATTACAACTGAGTCTTCTCGTTCAATCGTGTTTTTGTTATAATTATCAGAAATGGCGAAAAATCCGGGAGGTTCATATAAAATGGTGATTGACGGTAAGGGGAATATTGGTGAAAAAATCAGAACATATAGAGAAGAAAGAGGATTAAGCCAAAAGGAGCTTGCTGAAAAGGCGGATGTGTCACCGTCAACGATAAGCAAGGTCGAAGGTGGAGTCTTTACTCCGTCGCCCGATAAACTTCAACGTGTCGCGGACGCGCTTGGTATCCCGTTCCATGAACTGATTGATTTCTCCGCTGAGTTGGAGATCAGTACCCAAGTCATGATTGTGAAAATTTTCGTAGAACGGAAAGAGTACCACTATGCATTGAAACACATTGCTGACCTAGAAAAGCGTGGTGATCTCCTTGAGCATCAAAAGCAAGATGTTATCTTGTTCAAGGCTGAATCATATATGAGGACGGGGCGTACCGAGGAAGCTATTACCCTGCTTTCTGAACTTCGTACAAGCCTAGAAAAATTCCAAGGAGACGAACATCTTATTGCAGATGTATTTAACCGTTTAGGTAATGCCTACTTTCTTGCCTCCAACATCACCCATGCACATGCACATTATGTTAGGGCGCATCAGTTGTCTTTAACTTTCGCTATCTTTGACGAACTGGCGGCGAAAATATCCTATAACCTCGGGATGATATGCAGTTGGCTGAAAAAGCCTTCGGAAGCAACAGAACATCTCGAAAATGCAGAACGATACTTCCGTGACATTTCCGACCACATCAAATTAGCCGACACCCTTTTTAGACAGGGACAATGTTATCGTGATCTAAACAAAATGGAACTAGCGGAGAGGTATTTGAACGAATCTTTTGTCATATATAAATCGCATAACCACCTCGTACTGGCGCAACATGTTCGCTACAACCTCGCAAGCACGGTGACAGCCTTAAACGAATTTGACCTTGCGATCGAACAGCTTCTGGAGTGTATTGACAACTTCAAAGAGTTACAGAGTTGGAATATGGTTGTTTATACCTATGTGCGAATTGCGGAGATTCACTTAGAGAATGGTCGTTACAAAGAGGCTGAGAAGTTTCTAGTGGAAGCGCAACAAGTGTTACGTTCGGTTGAGCTTCCTGAGTATGACCATAATAACGTCTATGCCTTTTACTACAGAGTTTTGGCAAGGTCGTTATACACCATAGGCAAATATTCTGAAGCAATTGAAATGTCGTTTAATTCGTCGGAACTCTACGGTAAAATAGGGGTTAAGAGAGACGAAGCTGATTCTTTAGAGATTGCGGTGGACTCTTACTTAAAACTCGGTGATACAAATGAGGCGATCCAGCTTTCAAGACGTATCAGTGACCTGTTAAGGTACTCTCTCGACATATTCGCCAATCCGGAGGTGTAATGATGGAAAGACTCGTCAAGATCATGGTTTGCGCTGCTCTCGTTGGTTCTGTTTTTTGGACGGCAGCTCTGTCAAAACAGCATAACGCTGACTACACGGGGCCGGGTCCCATGAGTATCGGAATCTCTGTGGCTACCAACATGGGTCCCGAACCGATGACAATTGGAGATGATCAACTAAAGGATGCTATCTTCGAGACTCCTAGGCAACATGGTATCGTCTCTTATACAGCATAGTGACAAGGAAAACTCTTAAAAAAACCCTAGCCAAGCTAGGGTTTTTCTTTGTGTAAACGTGATGAATGATCAAGTCTCGTTTGTCTTGCAATTCAATATTTATTACTGAGTGCAAACCCCTTAACATAGCGTTATAAGCGGTTTCCTAGATTGACATAAAGAATATTGCAGAAGAAGAAAACCGTTTTACCAAGTAAAGGGGGTCACTCCAAATGTCGTTAGGTAGCAAGATCAGAGAGCTTCGCTTGAAAAAGGGGCTTACCCAAATGGAGCTTGCCAAAGGGTTAATAACTTCAAGCATGATCTCGCAAATTGAATCAGATCGAGCTCGCCCATCTTACAGAGTTTTGGTGGCTATTGCTGCCCGTCTGGATGTTCCGCTTGAGGAACTTTTGAAAGATGTGAATCTCGAACTCGAACATTTCAGCAAATACAAGATGGCTATGAGCATGGTTCGAGCAAAAGAGTATCAGACCGCGATTCCGTTGTTAAATGATCTCTTAGAAGTCTCGCTACATCGGATTCCAACAGAGGGGTTGCTTTTGGAACTTGCGCTTTGTCACATTGAAATGGAAAATGTGCTGGAAGCGGAGAAGGTTTTGAATCAGTTGTATCAACTGGTCAACAACGGTCAGAAGGATCGCCTAGCTTCTGAGGTATTGCTACAAATGGGCAAAGTGGCGGCTTTGAAAAGCGAATATCCGATTGCCCTTTTCCATACGAGCAGGGCTTGGGATGAACTGCAAAAGGTCGAGGAGATCGAAGAGGACTTCCATGCGAAAGTTTTGATGCAACTTGCTGTCCTCCACGAAAAGGTTGGTAAGGTAGCAGAAGCGTCCCAGTATTACGAAAAGGCATTGCTTTTGAACCAATCCAACGGCGAAGATCGAGCAACCACGTACCTGAGACTTGCAACGGTGTATGATCGGCAAAAGAAGTACGAACAGGCAGAAGAGTATGCGACAAAGGCGTGTGTGTTGTTAGAGGAACAAGCCAACGAGAAACAGCGGCGAGAGATGCAACACCGTTTGATCATGCTTGAGCGTGGAGCGAGTAATTGGTGGCTGTCCGTTCAAAAATTGTTAACCCTTGTAGAGCAGTTCGAACGAAATGACGAAAAATCAAGTGCCGGAAAGGTTTATGCTGATCTTGGACTCATCTGCTTAGAGAACCAAGAGCTTGATGAAGCCTGGGCATACGCTGAAAAGGCGAAAAGGCGGCTTTCTGATGCTGATTCCACAATGGGGACAGTTCACTGGGTCTTGTCGTTTGTTTATTTTCAAAGTAACGATGAGATAAAGGGACAAGAACACCTCGACAGCGCCGTGAGGATTTTTGAACAGTATGGCAAGTTTGCGGAGTTGGAAGAGATCACGCTGCACGTATGCCGGTATCTGAGCGACAAGGGGGATCACCGTGCAGCATTTGAGCGAATGGAACGGTTTCATCAATACATGATGGGACAATTAGAGCGGCGTGGGATCGTCCTGTGAAAGTAGAGTTGATGAACACGTATGAAAGGTTGAACTGGGAAAGTTATTCCCGCACAAAGGTACGAATCGGGAATTTAGCAGGTTGCCTGTACATTCATAAAAAACATCGAGATCGCTGGTACTTTCGCGGTCATCGAGTAGAAGCACCCAATTTCTCTCTAGCGATGACCAAACTTGAAGAGCGTATTTTCGGCGTAGAGGGTTTGTCGGACGGTGTTTTATGGGAAAGAGTCGGTGTCATGATCGGTGTGAATGGCATCTGGGGATACATGTATAAGAGCGTGACGAGGCAAGGTGTTTGGATATGGTGTGGGCATGAGTTTGAAGCTGAGACAGAAAAGCAAGCAAAGGCAAAGATCGTTAGCGAACAAATAAATTTTTCATCTGATTCTGGATGAAAGTACAAAAGACGAGGTTCTTGCAACCAAGTGAGGGGAACCACAGCGGATCAACAAGACGACTACAGCGGCAGGTGTATCCGAACATTGGGTGCATTTTCTGAACAGATACGAGTACCTTGAAAATGAAGTTGTGACTGCGGTACAGGAGTAAACAGGGCGATCCTAGCGGGTCGCTTTTTTGTATGGTCACGGGGAACGGCAGAGAGTCAGGAAGGTAGGGTAAGTCTAACCTCCCCAGCAGCCCGTGTTATTGTCCTCGATAACAATTATGGAGAGCCGGTCTTTTCCCCGATGTTTACTTGTGTTTTTGTCAATTTGCCTGATGATCACCGACAACGGAATTAGGATACCGCCATCTAGAAGGCTCTGTATGGTGTGTTGGGCGGGGTTAGGTCTGTACGGGCGCGTCTGTAGATCATCGTCAGCGGAGCGAGAAGGGCTGTATGCGTTGGTTGTGGGGGGGCGACAGGGCAACAGTAAAAGGTGAGACTCAAAGCCCTACCCTGAATCTGGATACCTTGTCAAAGGAGCAACGAAAGGTACTATATCAGTTCTATCTATGTTGGAAAAATGCTGAAATAACTGCGGTCGAATTTATGTCGAAGTTGAATCTAAAGAAAAACTCCTTCTACAAGATCGTAAACGAGTATGAAGAACAGAAAGACGCTTCTTGACTACATTTGCCATCCGTTGGATGGCTTTAATTATTCCCATAAAATTGGAATATTAGCAAGTTTAGAAAAGTCATTTTTCATTTTGTAAAAAGAAGGATTTACCATAGACATAGCAAATATAAAGAAAAAGATGATTAGTCATCGAAGAAAATCAGGGAGGGTATATGGTGGAGGAATTAATTAAGGTTAAAAATGAGTGTCAAAACATCAAAATGAAGTACTTAGTTCGTGTGAGAAAACCTGACACGAATGAGTATGTAGCGTTTAATGTTCCATTGGCTAATGATATGCCTATGGAAATTAAGGATCTTATTTTGGATAGTATTATCCAGAAGGTAAGGGGACTTGATTGTGTACCGTTCAATCCTACAATTACCGAAGTAGGAATGCTAGAATGTTTACCAGTATCGGAAGTAAATAATTACGATAACATCCATGCTGCTGTAACAAGCACATTTTCAGAATCTGTTTCCGAACTGGATTTTGATGATATATGGGGTTATTGTATTTGTATCAGGTACGGAAACAACTCAGTAAAAGAAGCAATATTTTTTAAAAAGTTTGCCTACCCGAAAGTGTTAAAACAAAGCATTCTAATGACAATAGTGGGTGACGTTTATAATAAACTGGATAGTGATATTGTTACTGTCGACAATGAGACACATGCTTTTTCGCTAAACAATATTTTATACATCCTCAATAAAGGGCAATTTGAGCGTTTTTTTAACTATAGTAGTAGCTATCAAAAAGTTGTCACTGAATCAATTGAAACACTGAAGGAATTAGATGTAATAGAGAATTTTGATGTATTTGTTGGTAACTGTCTGAATAGTGATACCCTTACAAGACGTTTGGTGAAGATTATTACTGATGAAAGATTCGAAACATTAAAAAGAAACATGCACAATGTGCAAAGTGTGGTAGATGATTTTTCGTTGAATGTTAAATTGGAGGGTGGAAAAATCGTATATGACGAGGATAGTCCTGTTTCAGATATTATAACATTAATAAGAGGAGCATGTGTAATTGGCGCTCTTGACAAAGAAAAGTACCTTGCGAGTGATACCAAAGTAGTGGAGGCGAGGTAGGGAGGGCAGCATGAAAGGAAAAATTCAACGTTTTTTGTTCGCCGGTATTAAACTAGTCTTGTTCCTTTCATCGTATATCCCATTGATCTTCATTTTAATGATGCAATTGATTAAAGCGTCGGTAAATGACCAGCCAAATGATGTCAAAATTAGCTTAAAGAATATGAGGTCTTGGCTGTATTTACTACGGTCTGATTATTTTTGGTATGTACTACTGCTATTGCTTTTCAGTATAATTCTGTGTTTGATTTTATATCTCGTATTGCGCAAAACAAAATCAACCAAAAATTTGGAGTCTTCTCTTAGAATCAAGAGAGTAAATAACATCAATAGCAACTACATAACGAACTATTTTGCGGTATATATATTCCCTTTTATAACTCTTAATATGACACAGTTTGACGGAATTGGTACTGTGGTCTTATTAACGTGCATAATTGGTTATGTATATATCAAAAATGACATTTTGTACATTAATCCTATATTAAATATTTTATTTAAATATAATGTATATTCGGCTGAGATAGAAGAAAACAATGTAACTACGGAAGTAATACTCTTGAGTAGAAAAAGTCGAGCGAAAATTAAGATCAGTCCGGATATTTCAGTCCATAAGATTGGCTACAATGTGTTTATTGAATTATGATACAAAACCATTCAATTGTGATAAAAAAGCCACTACTGAAGGTGGCTTTTTTATGTCCATGAAATCGCAATTTTATTTGATGGGAGGATTGGGGAGAAGGATCAATGACAGGGGGGATGTCATTGATCCTTCTCCCTTTGATGTTTTTTGATGAGGTCAGCGTGATTTCTACGATTAGGTTTGGAATATACTGTTACAGCCAATGCCAATTGACCAAAAGCTGACGCTATTGCCTGTCCAAAAATTGACGGATATAATGACCACGTACAAATTAAAAAAAGGAAAAAGACGACTCTGTATGATGTGCCGCTGCGCTAACAGTTGCACCAGAGTCGTCCCAAAAAATCGCATGATCATTTTATCAAATTATGGGCTCGAAGAAAATAGAAAACGTGGTGTTTTTCGTTAGGAGTGCAGAGCAGCATATCTGCCCTGTCTGTGAGCATGAACTGTTCGTGATCGGTAGCAGGAGTCGCATTGGGCGTAAGCCAACCAGTGAACGGGTCACCTATATCATTCGTCGTTTGCGTTGCAAGGGGTGCGGGAAGATCCATCATGAGTTGCCGGACCTGCTCGTTCCTTATAAACGTTATGAAGCCGAATGCCTTGAAGCAGTCTTGTCTCAGGCGCAGACCTCAGACGTAGCCGCTGATGAATCAACCCTGTATCGCTGGCACATTTGGTTCAAGGTGTGCTGGCAATACTGGGTTAATTGTTTATCAACGGTTGCAGCGCGTCAAGAAAATCCGGTGGAGCCATTGTCCGTACCTTCACCGTCTGCACTCCAAAGGATCGGACATTACGTTGGACAAGAGGCAGGTTGGCTGGCGAGAGTTGTCCGACCCATCGTTCATTCTCAATTATGGGTACATACCCGTTTCGCCTTCTTGTCCGCGATTCCCTAAGGTATCGTGAATCTACATCCTATTGGAAAGGACTGTAGATTCCTATGAAAAACGACAAAAAGGCAGAAGAGATCGCCGTCGAACGGATGCAGTTGATCTCTCCTCTGTTGGCCGATGGTATTGACCCTGGAAAAGCCAAAGAGCTGAAGAAAGCCATTTGTGAACAAACCGGCTTATCCGAAAGAACTCTCCGTCGTTATCTATCTGCCTACCGGGCCGAAGGTTTCGCCGGACTTCGACCTCAAGGGAAGGGTCAAAGGCAAACAGCCGAAGCAATTACTCCCTATCTCCTTGAGCAAGCCATCCTGCTTCGCCGAGAAGTACCCAGCCGCAGTGTTGCACAAATCATTCAGATCTTGGAGTGGGAAGGTTTAGCGAAGCCCGGTGAGATCAAGCGCAGCACCTTGCAGGAAAAATTGATGGAGAACGGCTACAGCACTCGCCACATGCGACTATACTCAACCTCTGGCCTTGCGGCCAGACGCTTTCAACACAAACAGCGTAACCAACTGTGGCAAGCTGACATAAAATTCGGGCCGTATCTACCGATTGGTGAAGGCGGAGCCAACAAGCAAGTCTATCTCGTTGCGTTCATCGACGATGCGACTCGTTATGTGTTGCATGCGGCTTTCTATCCAACACTCGACCAAACGATCGTAGAAGACTGCTTCCGTTTCGCAATACAAACAAATGGCGTACCTGATTCTGTCTACTTTGATAACGGCAAGCAATTTCGAACCAAAAGTATGACTCGTACATGTGCAAAACTTGGCATACGTCTTCGCTTTACTAGGCCATATGCAGCCGAATCCAAAGGGAAAATCGAGCGCTTCAACCGGGTCATAGACAGTTTCCTAACGGAAGCTGCGCTTGAAAAGCCCCAGACACTCGACCAGCTCAATCTGTTGTTCCAAGTTTGGCTCACCGAATGTTACCAGACCAAACCCCATTCCGCACTCGATGACAATTCTAGCCCGCAGGTGGCATTTCGAAGCGGCTCGACGCCGCTCCGGCTCGCCGAGGAATCTCTCATTGCGGATGCGTTTTTACACAGCGAAACGAGAAAAGTGGACAAGGCTGGCTGTATTAGTTTTATGGGGAAGAAATACGAGGTCGGGCTTTCTTTCATTGGACAAAAGGTTGAAGTCGTCTACGACCCGCGTGACATCTCGACGATTACAATTGAGTATGGCAGCCATACACCGTGGCAGGCGAAAGAACTGATCATAGGTGAATGGGCAGGAAGACGCCCCTCTATCCCGTCGACAATTGAACCGCTTATAGTCGAAGGTTCACGGTTACTGGACGCTGCGGAGAAGAAGAATCAAGTCAGGAAAGAACGTCAAACACGCGCCGTCTCATTCCGCAAAATTCGGGAGGAGGCGAAGCGAGATGTTTGAGGCGTTTTATGAAATGGCGAGAACCCCTTTTTCTCGTGATATGCCTACCCATGAGCTGTATGCGTCGGATGTTTTGGAAGAAACGCTTGAGAGATTGGAATATACGGCCGAAAGGCAATGGTTCTCCGTTGTGACCGGCGATTGCGGAACTGGTAAAACAACGACCATCCGCCGATTCGCGGATGTGCTCGACACATCGAGATTTAAACTGTTGTACCTATCCGATTCAAAGCTAACGCCTCGCCATTTTTACAAGGGATTGCTTGAACAGTTGGGGTGTGAAGCGAAGTTTTATCGAGGGGACAGCAAGAGACAACTGCATCGGGAAATTGAGCTGATGCGGGGGATTCATCGCCTGCAACCAGTCGTGGTGGTCGATGAAGCGCATCTGCTAGACAAAGAAATGTTTGAAGAAGTACGGTTTCTGCTGAACTTCAAAATGGATGCCCAGAGTCCAATGGCTCTGATCCTGGTCGGACAAAATGAACTGTGGGATCGCCTTCAACTCCAGATGTTTACGGCCATTCGGCAAAGGATTGATCTACAGTGCAAACTGGTTCACTACGACCGCGCACAGGTTGGGGCGTACATAGCTCGTCATCTGGAATATGCGGGCGTTAGCCGTGACATTTTCACGGATGGTGCGGTCGATGAGATCTATCGTTATTCAAGTGGTACGATTCGCTTGGTTAATAAGGCTGCCACACATAGTCTGATCTATGGAGCAGCAAATAAGCATCGAATCATTGACGACCACATGGTGAAACGGGTAATCGCGGGAGAATTGACTTGATTCTCCCGTTTTTTCTTTCAGGTTTAACATCGCTCACGCGGTCATCTTTTTCGTCAATTCTTGGACAGCAGAGCCTGTCAATTTACGGACATTATAGGGCAGTAGTAACAATATACTTATACTTAGGAGGTAAAATAATGAATAATATGAAGAAATTCATGCTGGCTTCCTTGTTTGTGACAGTCACTATGAGCCCTGTCAACGTATGGGCATCCGCTCCTACGCATGCTGTTCTGAAAACGCAACCTCAACAGGTGACCAGCATTGAAAGTTTGATTCCAAAAAAGATGGCAGCGCAATTGCAGAGCGATGCTTTGGAGTTGATTTCCGATGCGGCTGCGATTGGGATACTCGAAAGCGTCTCCATGGTGGCCGCAAAGGGGGAAGAATCCGCCGATTGGCATCAACGATTTGCAGAGGGACGTTTCCAAGTCGAGCGTGTCGTACCGATTTATAATTTGTTAGGTGAACTGGCTGAAGTGATGGTTGTGATCAACGACGGGTGTGTCATTACAGATGTTGCCACTGGGGAAGTAGTACAGGTTAGCTTCAGCGGGGTGGACAAGGCGTATCTGGAAGACAAGGCGGCTCTCTATGTACATGGCCTTGAACATTTTGCTGTCGATGAAGCAGGAAATGTAGTGGAAGGAAACAAAAAAGGACAAAAGATCCAAACCGTAAAACAAAAGCATGCAGGAAAGGTGCAGAAAGTTCAGAAGAAGGTAAATAAAAAGTGGGGACAACTGGCGAAAGAAAACAAAGAGAGAATCCTGGATGCTTTCAATCCGGCAGGTTTAAACGAAGGGAACTCCGACTCGGATTACATCACTGATCCGAACTTGTGGTTGTTGCGCTATTACCCGAACAACCATAACGTGTTGCGGGACTTGTCCGTTACCCAATTGTACAGCTATTCGCGCTACGTGCCGGAAATATTGCAATCGAGTTGGAATACGAAAGAAAATGACTGCGCAGTCATCTCTTCCTTGGAGATCATGGGGTACTACTGGTCGTTGACTTCTACTCAGAAGACAGCCGCCTACAACGCTATGATCAACTCTAGCTATTTTGAACAACCAGATGACGGCGTCTATCCGTGGAACAACGATGCGCTTTTCAAGGCTGGAGCCGATTCGATCGGGAAAACACAGCAAACGTCTGACGATCCGGAAGATTACAGCCCGTCATACAGCGATATCAAATCATATTTGTTGAACCACGGGCCGGGCTATTTGAGTTTTGGCTATAATGATCAACCATATGTCGACCATACAGTTACGGTAAAAGGGGTAAAAGAATTTAAAACCACCTATACCGATACCCTGTATATTAAGCGCAACTTCTATGACAACTTCTTGATGATCAACGATCATTGGGACTACACGTCGAGCGATGCATACGTTCGATATCGAGATGATGAAACTTGGTACTACGTTTCGATCGTTAAGAATTAAACTGTTTCCTTGATGGAGAGGGAGGTCTTGTACTTGAAGAGACGTGCATATCTGTTGGCAGGTGTTGGGGTGCTCTTGCTCGTTTTTTTATTGAGTCCGTTGGGGTTTGATCTGTTTAGAAAAGCCATCTTCACAGATTTACTCCAATCTTCACCCTCGACTAAAAAGGTAGCCGCTCTTGTGCACGTGGAGCCAGAATCTATACAGGACCTCGGCCAAGCAGAGGTAGGGGAAGGGCTGTATACCCCGCGCAATTGGGTCTTTCACTCAGGGGATTCGCTCTATCTGGTGGAGCGGTACTTGAACAAAGGGGACAAATACGCGTGCTGCTACGCAGTCGTGGCTCAAGGAGTTCCCTTGTCTTTGGATGATGCGCAGCTCGTAGAATCTATCCGGCTGGAGGGGAGCGTGCTGTCTAAGCATGAGGTGCGATTCTATCGAGATTCTGCTCTGCGGGAGACGGTTACCTATTATAAAACAGCGCTTGAGAATTTGGGTGAAACTTATATCTCGCTTGTTTCGGTAGATGGCAGACGAATCAACTTCTTTCAAAATCCCCAGGTTCAAAACTTTTAGAGGAAGAGTTTTTAGGTTCATGAGGTTTTTCCACAGTTTGTGGAGAGATTGCATGAACCTTTTTTATTGATCCAACCACAAACTTTATTCCTTCAGGAAGGTTTATGTCCATTTACTAAAGAAATAAAAGGAGAGAGAGTTTTCAGAGATTTTGCAAAGCCAGGAGGTTGAACGATGGAAGTGACAGAGACGGGAGCAATCTTGGAAGAAGAAGAGGTATTTGTCTATCCGGCATCGTTTGCCCAGCAGCGGTTGTGGTTTCTTGATAAGTTGCTGCCGGGGAGTCCGATGTATAATATACCGTTTGCCGTTCGCATGCAGGGCAAGCTGAATCTTGACGCTTTGTCGCAGAGTTTGAATGAGATCGTCGAGCGCCACGAGACGTTGCGTACCGTCTTCTCCGAGGAAGACGGCGCACCGATGCAGGTCATCTTGCCGCACGTGCCGTTTGCTATGCCGTTGCTCGACCTGCGCCATCTGCCGAAAGAAATGCGCATGGAGCATGTGTCCAAACTGGCCGGGGAGGATGCCAACCGCGCTTTTGATCTGGCGAAAGGGCCGCTGATGCGGACTTCGCTGCTGAAACTCGACGAAGAGGAGCATGTCCTTCTGCTCACGATGCATCACATCATCTCCGACGCATGGTCGTGCAATGTGCTGATGAAGGAGATCGGCGTGCTGTACGAAGCGTTTGTCAGCGGCCAGCCGTCACCGCTTCCGGAGCTGCCGATTCAATATGTCGACTTTACCGCTTGGCAGCAGGATCATCTCAGCGGCGAAGTGCTGGAGCGCCAAATGAATTATTGGAAAAAACAGCTTGGCGATCATCCGCCCGTGCTACAGCTGTCGACCGACCGTCCTCGTCAGGCTGCACAGAGCGGTCGCGGGGCGTTCCTCAGATTCACACTGTCCACAGACCTTTGCAACAAGTTGTCCGAACTGTCGCAAGGGGAAGGCGCAACCTTGTATATGACCATGCTGTCCGCGTATGCCGCGCTGCTCTCCCGCTACACGGGGCAGGAAGACATCGCCGTCGGCACGCCGATCGCCGGGCGTAACATCGGGCAGATCGAAGGGCTGATCGGCTTTTTCGTCAATACGCTGGTCATGCGCGCCGATCTGTCCGGCGACTTGTCGTTCCGTGAGCTGTTGACGCGCGTGAAAAAGACGGCGCTGGAAGCGTATGCCCATCAGGATCTGCCGTTTGAGCGGCTGGTTGAGGAGCTGCAGCCGGAGCGCAACATGAGCAGCACGCCGCTGTTCCAGACGATGTTTTCGCTGCAAAATTACAGCGCGGAAACGGAGTACCGGGTGTCCGGCCTGACGCTGAGCGGGCTGGAGACGGGGCAGAACATGGCGAAGTTCGATCTGAACATCTCGCTGATCGAACGCGCGGGCAGCAGCATTCGCGGGTCGTTTGAATACAAGGTCGACCTGTTTGACGAGTCGACGATTGAGCGGATGGTCGGCCACTTTGTCAAACTGCTGGAAGGCATCACGGCCAACCCGGATGCAAAATTGGGCTCGCTGCCCATGCTGACCGAAGCGGAAACGGAGCAGCAACTGGTCGCATGGAACCAAAATGCGGTGGAGTACCCGCGCGACAAAACGATCCCCGAGCTGTTCGAGGAGCAGGCGGCTCTGCACGCCGACCGTCCGGCAGTTTCCTTCGAGGGAACGGTGCTGACCTACCGCGAGCTGAACGAGCGGGCCAACCGTCTCGCCCATGCTTTGCAGAAAAAAGGCGTCGGGCCGGATGTGCTCGTCGGGCTTTGCATGGAACGCTCTTTGGAGTTGATCGTCGGCCTGCTCGGGATCGTCAAAGCGGGCGGGGCGTATGTGCCGCTTGACCCGGCGTACCCGAAAGACCGCCTCGCTTACATGCTGGAAGACAGCGCTGTCGGCGTTCTCCTAACGCAGGAGAAACTGCTCGCCGAACTTCCCGCGCACGGCGCAGACGTGATCTGCCTCGACCGCGACTGGCCGCAGGTGGAACTGGAGAGCGCAGCAGCACCGGAGCTGGCTCTCACCCCGGATCATCTCGCCTACATGATCTACACATCGGGCTCGACCGGCAAGCCGAAGGGCGTGCTGATCCCGCATCGCGGCGTGGCCCGTCTGGTGAAAAACGGAAACTACGTGATCGCCGGAGCGGAAGATGTGCTGATGCAACTCGCGGCGATCTCCTTTGACGCGGCGGTGCCGGAAATCTGGGGCACGCTCTTGAACGGCGCCAAACTGGTCGTCTTCCCAGCCGAGAAGCCGACGATTGACGACATTGTGCGCGTGATCAGCGAGGAAGGGGTAACGATGGCCTTTCTGACGTCAGGTCTCCTGCCTCAGCTCGCCGAAGCGGACCTGAGCTCCATGCGTTCGCTGCGACGCCTGTCGGTCGGCGGTGACGTGATGTCCGCCCTGCATGCCAAAAAGGTGCTGGAAAAGCTGCCCGAGTGCATGCTGGCCAACGCGTACGGCCCGACAGAAAACTCGGTCGCTTCGACCGTTTTCTGGATGACTCACCCGGACGATGTTCCGGCGGTGGTGCCAATCGGTCGCGCCGTTCGCAACAATGAGCTCTACGTGCTCGACCGTCATCTGCAGCCGGTGCCGGTTGGAGTGCCGGGCGAACTGCATGTCGGCGGCCCGGGTCTGGCGCGGGGTTATTGGAACCGCCCTGAACTGACCCAAGAGATGTTTATCGCCCATCCGTTCCAAGCGGACGGGTCGCGTCTGTACAAGACGGGCGACCTGGTGCGCTATCTGCCGGACGGCAGCTTGGAGTTCCTCGGACGGATCGACCATCAGGTGAAAATCCGCGGGTTCCGCATCGAGCTGGCGGAGATTGAAAGCGTGCTGAACGACCACCCGTCCGTCGCGGCGGTTGTCGTACTGGCTCGCGAAGACCGTCCCGGTGACAAGCGTCTGGTCGCGTATGTGGTTGGTGAAGCAGAGACAGAAGTGACGAGCGCCGAACTGCGCGACTATCTGAAAAACCTGCTCCCCGACTACATGGTGCCGTCCGCCTTCGTCATGCTCCCGAGCCTGCCGCTCACCCAAAACGGCAAAGTCGACCGCCGTGCGCTGCCTGCGCCCGATTCGGGCGATTACGGAGCGGGCGTGCAGTATGAAGCGCCGCGCAATGAAGTGGAAACACGCCTGACCCGCATTTGGCAGGTGATCTTAGGGCTTGATGGGATCGGCATCCGCAACTCCTTCTTCGAACTGGGCGGTCATTCGCTTCTGGCGACGCAGACGATCTCGCGGATCAATGAAGCGTTTGATCTGCAGTTGCCGCTGCGTGCGATGTTTGAAGCGCCGACCATTGCGGAGATGGCGGAGCTGATCGAAACGGCGGTCACTGCCAAGCGGGAAGAGGACTTCCCGCCGATCGTGCCGGTGTCGCGCGACGGCGAACTGGTCTGCTCGCTGGGACAGGAGCGCGTCTGGCAGCTCGACCGTATGACGCCGGGCACGCCGGTCTACAACATCGCCACGGCGATGCGCTTCGTCGGCAAGCTCGACGTGCCGGTGATGGAGCGGGTGCTCAATGAGATCATCCGCCGCCACGAGTCCTTGCGCACCGTGCTCTACGATGCGGGTCAAGGCGTACGCCAGCGCGTGCTGGCACCGGAGTGGAAGGCTCTGCCCGTCATCGAAATGCTTGGGCTGACCGACGAGCAGCGTCGCGCGGAAGAACGCCGCCGCTTGCAGATCGAGGCCGAGCGCAATTTTGACTTGGAAGCGGAGGCACCGATGTACATGTGCCTGCTGAAGTTCAGCGAGGAAGAGCATGTCTGGATCTTGAACATGCACCACATCATCACCGACGGCTGGTCGATGGGCGTGTTCTCCGGCGAGTTCTCCAAGCTGTATGCGGCATTTGTGCAAGGCCAGCCTTCGCCGCTCCCGGAGATGACGATTCAATACGCCGACTTCGCCGCGTGGCAGCGCGGCTGGATGCAAGGGGAGTTTTACGAGCGCAAGTTGGGCTACTGGGTCAACCACCTCGGCGACGCTGCTGTGCCGAGCTTCCCGACCGACTTCCCGCGCCCGGAGCTGCTCGATAAGCGGGGCAGCCGCCTGCGATTTGGCTTCTCCAAGGAGTTCACCGAGCAACTGCAGATGTTCTGTGCGCAAAACGGGATCACGTTGTTCATGCTGCTGCTTGGCGCGTACAACACGATGCAGCTGCGCAACGGCGGCGGCGATGACATCACCGTTGGCTCGCCGATCGCCGGGCGTTATCGCAAGGAGCTGGAGCATCTGATCGGCTTCTTCATCGGCAATGCGCCGATCCGCGGCGATCTGCGCGGCAACCCGACCGTCAAAGAACTGCTCGTCCGCATGCGCAAATCGACCTTGGGGGCGTTTGAGCACCAGATGATCCCGCAGGCTTTGATCTCGGAGGCTATGCAGCGCAAGACGCCGCTGTACCAGACTCTGTTCATCTTGCAAAACTTCCCCGTCTCCGGGGAGGCGTTGCCGGAGCTGACGATTCATCAGGTGGAAGCGGAGATGGACGTGTCCAAATTTGACTTCACGATCGCGATGGGCGAAACTGCTGACGGACGCCTGGTGGGCTCGTTTGAGTACAGTACCGAATTGTTCAAACGGGAAACGGTGGAACGCCTGCTGCTGCATTTTGAAATGATCTTGAAGGCGTTTGTGGAAGATCCGGAACAGAGACTGTCAGAAATTGCTTTGCCTTAACCGACGCTTATGCGTCGGTTTTTTTATTTTAGAGCAGGTCAAATTTTCAAATGTGTAGAATTTAATGAATAACTCGAATCTGAAAAGTGGGGGCTGGGTCATGACGGTGTCGGAACTCCTCAAGCGGAGAGCTGCCGAGCAGGGCGGGCAGACGGCGTATGTATTTTTGACGGAAGACGGAACGGAGATTGGGTGTACATACGGAGAACTTGACCGCAAAGCGCGGCAATGGGCTGCGTTTTTGCAGGAAAGGGGTGCGTTCGGGGAACGCGCCTTGCTGTTGTATCCGCCGGGGCTGGAATATATCGCGGCGTTTTTTGGCTGCCTGTATGCAGGCGTGATCGCAGTGCCCGCATATCCGCCGCGCGCCAACGGCAATTTGGGTCGTTTGCAGGCGGTGGTGCAGGATGCGCAGGCGCGGTTTGCGCTGACGACGCCGGGGATCTTCCGGAGCGTGGAGTCGCGCTTTGGCGGTAACCCGGAACTGCAGCAGCTGGAATGGCTGGTCCCGGATGCGGAACTGAACGGGCTGGAAGAGCGGTATGCGGCACCAGTGATGTCAAGAGACGATCTTGCCTTTTTGCAGTACACATCAGGCTCGACGTCGCGGCCAAAAGGGGTCATGCTGACCCATGGCAATCTGCTGCATAACCTCGGGGAGATCGAGCGGAATTTTGGCACGTCGGCGGAAGACCGCTGTGTGATCTGGCTGCCTCCGTATCATGACATGGGGCTGATCGGCGGGATTTTGCAGCCTTTGTTTACGGGGTATCCGGTGACCTTGATGGCGCCGGTCGATTTTATTCAAAAGCCGCTGCGGTGGCTGGAAGCGATCTCGCGCACGGGGGCGACGGTCAGCGGCGGGCCGAATTTTGCGTATGAGCTGTGCCTGCAGAAAATCACGCCGGAGCAGCGCGATACGCTCGACCTGAGCAAGTGGGAGATCGCGTTTACCGGGGCTGAGCCTGTAAGGGCGGAGACGCTTGAGAAGTTTGCAGCGTATTTTGCGCCGTGCGGGTTTCGGAAGGAAGCGTTTTATCCGTGCTACGGGCTGGCAGAAGGGACGCTTTTTGTGGCCGGGGGCTTGAACAAAGCAGCTCCGGTCGTGCAGGCGTTCGAACGGGATGAACTAAAGGAGAACCGGGCGGTTGAAGGCGGCGAACTGGAGCTGGTGAGCTGCGGGCGGCCGGATGTGCTGGGGCAGAACGTGCGGGTTGTCGACCCGGAGACGGGCGTGCCGTGCGCGGACGGGGCTGTTGGCGAGATTTGGGTCGCCGGGCTTAGCGTGGCGCAAGGGTATTGGCAGCAGCCTCAGTTGACGGAAGACGTGTTTGGCGTGCATCTGGCATCGGGGGAAGGGCCGTTTTTGCGGACGGGAGATCTGGGCTTTGTGTCGGCGGGCGAGCTGTATGTGACCGGGCGGCAGAAGGACCTCGTGATCATTCGCGGGCGCAACTATTACCCGCAGGATGTCGAGTTTGCCGTGCAGTCGGCGCACCCGGCGGTGATGAACAGCAACGGGGCGGCTTTCTCGGTCGATGTGGACGGGGAAGAGCGGCTGGTGGTCGTGCAGGAGATCGAGCGGGCGCACCGCAAGGCCGATCTGGAAGCGGTGGTGCAGGCGGTCAGACAGAAGGTGGCGGAGGAGCAGGAACTGCAAGCGTATGCGGTCGTGCTGCTGAAGCCGGTGTCGATTCCCAAGACGTCGTCGGGCAAAGTGCAGCGCCATCTGTGCCGCGAGCGGTTCCTGGAAGGGACGCTGGAAGCGGTGCATGCCAGCGTGCTGGGCGCAGCGGAGCAGGATGCGGCCGCTTCGCAAGCGGTCGACGGGCAGGAGCCGGGCTTGTTGAGCCGTGAGGAGCTGCTTGGCTTGACCGAGGATGAAGCGCAGGCGGCGCTGACCGCGTACCTGTCGACCAAGGCGGCAGAAGCGCTGCGCTGTGGTGCGCAAGAGATTGATGTGGAGCAGCCGCTGACCGCCTTGGGAATGGACTCGATCGCGGCGGTGGAGTTGCAGCACGCGGTGGAAGAGGAGTTTGGTGTTGAATTAGCTCTCGTGGAGCTGCTGGAAGGGTTGACGGTTGCGGGATTGTCGGCAGAGGTTTTGAAGAAGATAGAGTCTTCTCAGAAACCAAGCGCACTTGTAGAAACAACAACTATTGCTCAACAGACCGCGCTTACCCACGGCCAACGGGCCTTGTGGTATTTGCAGCGCCTCGCGCCGGAGAGTGCGGCGTACAACATCGCGCGGGCGGCGAAACTGACCGGGACTTACGATGTGGATCGCCTGCGGTTGGCGTTTGAAAAGCTGGCCGGGCGGCATGAACTGCTGCGCTCGCTGGTGACGGTGCAGGATGGGGAGCCGGTGTTTACACTGCACGGGGCGTCCGAAGTGCCGTTTGTTGTGGTGGACGCGAAGGCGTGGACGGCAGAAGAACTGCAACACGCTCTGCAGGCAGAAGGAGACCGCCCATTTGAGCTGGATGCGGAGTTCCCGCTGCGGGCTGTGCTCTACCTGCGATCGGAGCAGGAAGCGGCGCTGCTGCTGGCGGTGCATCACATCGTGTCCGACTTCTGGTCGCTTGGCGTGCTGATGAAAGACTTGCAGGCACTCTATAGCGGCGAAGAACTGCCAGCGCCGCGCCGCACGTTTGCTGATCATGTGCAGGAGGAGACTGCGCTGCTTGACGGCACGCGCGGACAGAACATGCGCAAGTACTGGCTGGAGCAGTTGCAGGGCAAAACATCTGCGTTCAACCTGCCGACCGACTTTTCGCGCCCGCCCGTCGAGACGTTCGAAGGGGCGGCGGTGCCGTTCCGCTTGTCGCCGCAATTGACCGAAGCGCTGCGCACACTAGCTAAGGAGCAGAACGTCACGCTGCAAATGGTGCTCTTAGCTGCGTTCCAAACGCTCTTGCATCGCTACACCGGGCAAGAGGAACTTCTGGTCGGCACACCGGCTGCGGGCCGTAACAGCGCGAAAAACGCGGAGCTGATCGGCTACTTCGTCAACCCGGTCGTGCAGCGCGCCGATTTTTCCGCACATCCGACGTTTGCAGCGTTCCTGCAAGCGGTGCGCCGCACAGTGCTCGGCGGGCTGATGCATCAGGAATATCCGCACCCGCTGCTGGCTCAAGAGCTGGGCGCGGACCGCGACCCGAGCGACCCGCCTCTGTTACAGGTGATGTTCACCTATCAAAAATCGCATCTGGCCGAGCTTGGCGCCTCGTTTGCAAAATTTGCTCTGGGCGACGGCGGCGCAGAGCTGCCGTTTGGCGATCTGACGCTGGAAGCGGTCGCGCTGGAACAGAGATTTGTCCAGTCCGATCTGGCGCTGTCGGTCGCTGACACCGACGAAGGGCTGAGCGGACGCATTGAGTACAACACCGGTCTTTTCCTGCCGCAGACGGCGGAGCGCATGACCGGGCATTTGTCCACGCTGCTGGAGAGCCTGGCTCACGACCTGCACCAGCCGGTAGCGACGCTGGAACTGCTGACCGCAGCGGAGAAAGATCTGCTGCTCTACGGGCTGAACAACAAAGTCGCCCCATATCCGCACCACCTGACCGCCATGGACGTATTCGACGAGCAGGCCGTGCAAACGCCGGATGACCCGGCTGTCGTGTTCGCAGGGGCTTCCCTGTCGTACAAGGAACTGCAACAGCAAGCGAACCGCCTCGCGCACTATTTGCAGGCGAAAGGGGTCACACCAGGCCTCTTTGTCGGCTATTTCGGCGAGCGTACCCTCGACTGGGCGGTCGCGGTGCTGGCGATCTTCAAGGCAGGCGGAATCTACGTTCCGCTCGATCCTAAATATCCGCTGGAGCGTTTAGCCTTCATGATGGAAGACACCGAGCCGCAAGTCATGCTCACGTACTCCGACCTTGTCGGCAAACTGCCGACACACACTTCGCATCTCGTCTGCTTGGATGCCGACCGCGACGAGATCGCGGCAGCGAGCGCAGACGCGGTGCCAAGCGGCGTGACGCCTGACGATGTGGCGTATGTCATCTTCACCTCCGGCTCCACCGGCCGCCCGAAAGGCGCGCAGGTCGAGCACAAAGGCATGCTCAACCACCTGCTGGCGAAAGTCGATGAGCTGGAAGTCACCGCGCAGGACAAAATTGCGCAAAACTCCTCCCAATGCGTCGACATCTCCGTCTGGCAGCTGTTGACGGCGTGGATGACCGGGGCGGAAACGCACATTTTGCCTGATGAAGTGGCATTTGACCCATCTCGTCAGCTCGACGAGATGGAAGCGATGCAACTGACCATCGTCGAGACGGTGCCGTCGCTTTTGCGTGCGATGATCGAAGAAGTTGGGGAGCGCGAGACGGCACCCGAACTGTCTGCTCTGCGCTGGATGATCCCGAACGGGGAAGTCCTGCCGCCTGAGCTGTGCCGCCAATGGCTGGCTTACTATCCGCAGGCTTGGCTGATCAACGCGTACGGGCCGACCGAGTGCTCCGACGATGTGACACACCACTTTATCAAAACGCCGCCGGGTCAGGACGTGACCAACGTGCCGATCGGCCGCGTGATTCCGAATATGAAGCTGTACGTGCTCGACGCCGCGATGCAGCTCGTGCCGCTTGGTGTGCCGGGCGAACTGCACATCGGCGGCATCGGAGTTGGCCCTGGCTATCTGAAGAATCCGGAGCGCACCGCGCAGTCGTTCCTGCCCGACCACATCTCCGGAAAGCCGGGCGCACGGCTGTACAAGACGGGCGATCTGGTGCGCTATCGTGCGGATGGTCTACTGGAATTCCTCGGACGGATCGACAACCAAGTGAAGATTCGCGGCTTCCGCATCGAAATCGGCGAGATCGAAACGGTGATCCTCAAGCACCCGGCCGTAATCGAGACGGTCGTGGTCGCACGCGAAGTGAAGCCGGGCGACAAGCGTCTGGCCGCCTACCTCGTCGCCAAGCCGGACGAGACGGTCACGCAGCGCGAGATGCGCAGCTTCGTGCGGGAAAAATTGCCGGAGCACATGGTGCCGTCCGCATTTGTACTGCTCGAAGCGATGCCGCTGACCGCCAATGGCAAGATCAACCGCCGGGCGCTGCCCGACCCGGATTTTGCCTTGCTCGATGACGGGACGTTTGTCGCGCCGCGCAATGCGCTGGAAGAGCAGGTCGCTGCTGTTTGGGCGGAAGTGCTGGGCGCGGAGCAGGTTGGCGTTCATAACCACTTTTTCCTGCTCGGCGGGCACTCGCTCTTGGCGACACAGGTCGTGTCGCGCGTGAACAAGGCGTTTGGCGTGCAGGTGCCGCTGCGCGTCCTGTTCGAAGCGCCAACCGTCGCCGAATTCTCGCAAAAGCTGGCCGGGCTGCTGCAGGCCGACACGGAGACGGCCGACCCGATTTTGCCGATCGAACGCACGGGTCAACTTCCGCTGTCGTCCGCTCAGCAGCGCTTGTGGATGCTGGAGCAGATGAATCCGCAGTCGGCGTTCTACAACATCCCGCATGCGCTGCGTCTGCGCGGCGAACTGGATCAGGCGGCGCTCGTGCGGAGTCTGCAAAAGATCGTGGAGCGCCACGAAGTTCTGCGCACCACGTATGGCGAACAAGGCGGACAAGCGGTGCAGCATGTGGCAGCATCGGCGCACGTCGAACTGCCGCTCACAGATCTCAGCACGCTTGAAGCGGACGTGCGCGAAGCTGAGGCACAACGTCTGGCGCAGGAGCATGGCCGCCAGCCGTTCGACCTCGCCGCCGGTCCGGTGATTCGTTTCGGGCTGCTGCGTTTGAGTGAGCAGGAACACCAGCTTTTGTTCAACGTCCACCACATCGCATTTGACGGCTGGTCGGTCGGGCTGTTGATCGAGGAGCTGGCCGCGCTGTACGGCGCATTTGTGCGCGGGGAGGAAACTGCTCTGCCGCCGCTTTCGATCCAGTATGCAGACTATGCCGCCTGGCAGCAGCAGCGGCTGGAAGCACCGGCGCTGACCCGCCAGCTCGACTACTGGAAAGAGCAGTTGAGCGGCGAACTGCCCGTGCTGCAACTTCCGCTCGACCGACCGCGCCCGCCGGTGCAGACGCATGACGGCGCAATCGAGCGGTTTGCGCTGGATGCTGCGCTGACCGAGCGGCTGGAAGCGTTGTCGCAGCGCCATGGCGTGACGCTGTTCATGACCTTGCTCGGCGCGTATCAGACGCTCCTCGCTCGCTACAGCGGCCAAGATGACATCCTAGTCGGCACCCCGATTGCCGGGCGCGGACGCGGCGAGACGGAAGGGCTGATCGGCTTTTTCGTCAACACGCTGGTCATGCGCACCGACTTCTCGGGCAACCCGACGTTTGCCGACGTGCTGCAGCGTGTGAAACAAACGGCGCTTGGCGCCTACGAGCACGAAGAAGTCCCGTTTGAAAAATTGGTCGAAGAGCTGCTCCCGGAGCGCAACCGCAGTGTGTCGCCCTTGTTCCAGACGATGTTTGTCCTGCAAAACGCGCCGGGCACCGAGCTGCGCCTCGAAGGCTTGAGCGTCGAGCGCGTCGATGTCGAGACGAACACGGCCAAATATGACCTGACGCTGGCTCTTCACGAAGGGGAGCAGGGGCTGACCGGGGAGATCGAGTACAACACGCGCCTGTTCGACCGCGCAACGATTGTGCGTCTGGCAGGACATTTCAGAACGCTCGTCAAGGCGATTGCAGAAAATGCGGCTCTGCCCGTCTCCGATCTGCCACTGCTGACAGCAGCGGAATCCAACCAAATCCTTGTCGAGTGGAACGCGACCGAAGGAGAGTATCAAAACGTCTGCGTCCATCAGCTCTTCGAACAGCAGGCAGTGCGCCGTCCCGAGCATCCGGCGCTCCAGTACCGCGATCAGGTCTTGACTTATGCGGAGCTGAACGCCCGGGCCAACGTCCTCGCCCGCAAGCTGCAGGGGCTTGGAGTCGGCCCGGAGCAGGTGGTGGGACTGTTCCTCGAACGCACCCCGGATGTGGTGATCGCGATGCTCGCCGTCTTCAAAGCGGGCGGGGCGTATCTGCCGCTCGATCCGGGTTATCCGGAAGACCGCTTGAGCTTCATGATTGCGGATGCGGCGCCGAAACTGATTTTGACGCATGAAAAACACCTCGCCGTCCTGCCGCATCAAGGGACGAACGTGCTGCTGCTCGACGAGGCGGCGTTCTCCGGTGCGGATGCTGGCAATCTGGACTTGGAAGTCGCGCCGGACAATCTCGCCTACATCATCTACACGTCCGGCTCCACGGGGCGCCCGAAAGGCGTGCTGATCGAACACAGCGGGGTCATCAACCAAATCACCGACCCGGGGCATCTGTTCCACGAAGACGATCGCGTGCTGCAGACGATCTCGATCAATTTTGACGCGTCCGTTCAAGAGCTCTTCATCACGCTGAGCCACGGGGGGACAGTGGTGATCGCACACGAGGAAGTGCGGATGCCGGGGCGGGAGATGTCCCGCTTCCTGCAGGAGCAGAAGATCACGCGTCTCTTCATCGGGGTCTCGGCGCTGACGGCGATCCCGGAGGCAGACTATCCGGAGATCAAAGTGGTGTCGACTGGCGGGGAAGCTGTGCCGCCGGAGCTGATCAACCGCTGGTCGAAGGGGCGGATTGTGCAAAACCAATACGGCCCGACCGAAGCGACGGTCAGCGCGACGTGTGCAAATTACGTAAGCGTCACCGACCTGCGCTCGACCGACATCGGCAGCCCGCTGCGCAACAAAAAGATGTACATCGTCGACCGTCAGTTCAACCCCGTGCCGATCGGTGTGCAAGGCGAACTGCTCATCGGCGGCACAGGTCTGGCGCGGGGCTACTTGAACCGCCCTGACCTGACCGCTGAAAAGTTCATTCCGAACCCGTTTGCCGAGGGTGAGCGCGTCTACCGCACCGGCGACGTTGTGCGCTGGCTCCCGAACGGCCGGATCGAGTATCTCGGCCGCTCCGACAACCAGATCAAGCTGCGCGGCTTCCGCATCGAGCTCGGCGAGATCGAAACGGTATTGGGCCTGCATCCGTCGATCCTCGAAGCGGTCGTGCTCGTCCACGAAAGCGACAAAGGGATCAAGAGCCTCGCCGCTTATGTCGTGTTCAAAGCGGGGCAGAAGCACTCTGTGGCAGACTTGCGCAGTTTCCTCAAAGAAACTCTGCCTGACCACATGATTCCGTCTGCGTTCGTGTTCCTCGATGCCTTGCCGGTCAACCGTAACGGCAAGATCGACCGCCATGCCTTGCCGAAGCCGGAGAACACGCACGAAGCAACACAGGTGGTCCCGCCGCGCAACGCTTCGGAAGCAAAAGTTGCCGGGGTCTTCGCCGAAGTGCTGGGCATGACTGCGGTGAGCGTGGACGACAACTTCTTTGAAATCGGCGGACATTCGCTGCTGGCGACCCAAGTGATCTCCCGTCTCCAAGCGGAGTTTGGCCAAGAGATCCCGCTGCGCACCTTGTTCCAGTCGCCGACCGTGGCCGAACTGTCCGAGGTGTTGACCACAACACAGGCAGGCGGTCAGCAAGCGCCGCCGATGCAGCCCGTTTCGCGCGATGAGCTGCTCCCGCTGTCCTTTGCCCAGCAGCGGCTCTGGGTGCTGGAGCAGTTAGCGCCGGGCACAGCGCTCTACAACATGCCGGGAACGGTGCGCCTGACGGGCGAACTGAACCGCGCAGCCTTGCAGCACAGTTTGCAAACGATCGTTGAGCGCCACGAAGCGCTGCGCACTTCCTTCCGCACGGAAAGCGGCGGCGGTGCGGTGCAGGTGATCGCCGACACGCTGGCGGTTGAAGCGATGTACGAAGACGTCTCGCATCTTGCCGAATCGGAAGTCCTGCAACAGATCCGCACGGAGATGGAAACGCCGTTCGACCTGACCCAAGGGCCGCTCGTGCGCTTCCGACTGCTGCAGACGCAGGAAGCTGAGCATTTGCTCGTACTGAATATGCACCACATCGTCACTGACGGCTGGTCCATGGGCCTGTTCATCGCCGAGCTGGCCGAGCTGTACACCGCATTTGTCGAAGAACGCAACGCCGAACTGCCCGAACTGCCGGTGCAATATGCGGACTTCAGCGTCTGGCAGCGCAACTGGCTGGAAAGCGGCGTGCTGGAAGGGCAGCTGTCATACTGGAAAGAAGCGCTGGCGAACCTGCCTGTGCTCCAGCTGCCGACCGACCGTCCGCGCCCGCACGTGCAGTCGCACGCCGGAGGATCGGAGACGTTTACGCTGTCACCTGACGTGACAGCGGGCCTGCACGCGCTGAGCAAGCGCCACGATGTGACCTTGTACATGACGCTGCTCAGCGCCTTCCAGACCTTGCTGATGCGCTGGAGCGGGCAGGAGGACATCGCCGTCGGCTCGCCGATCGCCGGACGCAACCAGCTGGCGACAGAGCACCTGATCGGATTTTTCGTCAACACGCTTGTCCTGCGCACCGACTTGTCGGGAGCGCCGAGTTTTGCCGAACTGTTAGGCCGCGTCCGCGAGGCGGCGATGGCGGCGTACGACCATCAGGATGTGCCGTTTGAACGCCTCGTCGAAGAGCTGCAGCCGGAGCGCGACTTGAGCCGTCCGCCGCTGGTGCAGGCGATGTTTGCACTGCAAAACGCGCCGCTGCACCGCGCCGAGCTGCCCGGTTTGGAACTTGCGCCGCTGCTTGTCGAAGAGACGTTTGCCAAATTTGACTTGACCTTGTCGATGGGGGAGAGCGAAGGAACCTTGACCGGCACGCTGGAATACGCGACCGCTCTCTACGACCGCGAGACGATGCGCCGCCTGATCGGACATTTCGAAACGCTGCTCCAGGCTGTCATCGAACATCCCGAACAAAAGGTCACCGAACTGCCCTTGCTCACCTGGCCGGAGCGCGACCTGCTGCTGAACGGCTGGAACAACACGCGCACCGATTATCCGCAAGAGCTGTGCATCCATCAGCTCTTCGAGCAGCAGGCAGCCGAAACGCCCGATGCGGTCGCGCTGACTTTCCAAGGCGAGCACATGACTTATCGCGAGCTCGACGAGCAGGCGAACTCCCTTGCCCGTTACCTGCAACAGAACGGTGTCGCGCCGCATGACCGGGTCGGCCTCGCCGCAGAACGCTCGTTTGAGATGATCATCGGCATGCTCGCCGTGTTAAAAGCGGGCGGGGCGCTCGTCGCACTCGACCCGAACTATCCGCAGGAGCGCCTCGCCTACTTGATGCAAGACTCAGGCGTGCGCCTGCTGCTGACCCAAGCCCATCTCACCGGCCAGCTTCCGGCGCATGACGCCAAAGTGATCCTGCTCGATGCGGACGCTGAACAGTATGCCAAGCAAAGCGCAGCGCCGCTGCCTTGCGCCTTGACCGCAGACGATGTGCTGCACGTCATTTACACCTCAGGTTCCACCGGGCAGCCAAAAGGTGTTCTGGTGCCGCATCGCGGTCTGGCGCGCCTGTTCAAGAACAACCCGACGGTCGGCTATCAACGGGGGGAGACGGCCTTGCAATTCTCCTCGATCTCATTTGACGCCGCCGGAATGGAGATCTGGGGCAGCCTGTTAAACGGCATGCGTCTGGTGCTCTTCCCGCCGTATCTGCCGTCGCTTCACGAACTCGGCACGACGATTCGGGAAGAGGGGATCACCCTGCTCTTCCTGACCACCGCCTTGTTCCATCAGGTGGTCGACGAGTGCATCGCCGACCTGCAAGGCGTGAAGCAGTTCATCATCGGCGGGGAAGCGATGTCGGCCGCCCACGCCAACAAAGTGGTCACGCAGCTGCCGAACGCCCGTCTGACCAACCTGTACGGCCCGGCCGAAGGGTCGATCTACGCGACGGCCTTCCAAGTGCATCTGGCCGGACAGCCATTGCCGGTCGTGCCGATCGGCCATGCGGTCGCCAACGCGCAAGTTTACGTGCTTGATGCCCATCGCCAGCTGTTGCCGGTCGGCGTGCCGGGCGAGCTGTATATCGGCGGGGACGGGGTGGCCCACGGCTATCTCAACCAGCCGGAGCTGACGGCGGAGCGCTTCCTGCCGCATCCGTTCAGCGCGAACCCGGCCGACCGCCTGTACCGCACAGGTGACAACGTGCGCCGACTGCCGGACGGGAACATCGAGTTCCTCGGCCGCCTCGACCATCAGGTGAAAATTCGCGGGTTCCGCATCGAGCTGAACGAGATCGAGAGCATCCTCGGACGGTTGGCGGGCGTGCAGGAGAATCTCGTCCTGCTCCTCGACGGCAAACTGGTTGCTTATGTCGTGCCGGCTCCGGAGGCAGCGCTTACCGCGAGCACTCTGCGCGCCGAACTCAAACAGCGCGTGCCAGGCTATATGGTGCCGTCGGCCATCGTGCTGCTGCCCGCACTGCCGCTCACGCAAAACGGCAAAGTCGACCGCCGGGCCTTGCCTGCGCCCGACGCTTCCGCTTTTGGCGGCGAAGGGACATACACTGCGCCGCGCAATGAGACGGAGGAGCAGCTGGCCGAAATCTGGCAGGACTTATTGAAAGTGGAGCAGATCAGCATCCACGACAGCTTCTTCGAGCTCGGCGGGCACTCGCTGCTCGCCACGCAGGCGATCTCCCGCGTCAACGAGCGATGGAGCCTGCAACTGCCCCTGCGCGCGCTGTTCGAAGCGCCGTCGGTGGCCGCTTTGGCCGAAACGATTCTGCAGTTGCAAGTGAATGGCGGGGAAGCAGTGCTTCCGCCGATCGTGCCGATCGACCGCAGCGGCAAGCTCGTGCCGACGTTTAACCAACAGCGCGTCTGGGAGCTCGACCGGATGGACCCGGGGACACCGGCGTACAACGTGCCCTCGGCGCTGCGCTTTACCGGCGATCTCAACGTCGCGGCGCTGGAGCGGAGCTTCAACGAGATCATCAGACGCCATGAGTCGCTGCGCACCGCGTTTGGCGAAGATGAGAACGGCGTGTATCAATTCGTCGTGCCGTACAGCTACCTGACGATCCCGGTGCAAGACCTGCGCAGTCTGCCCCATGAACAAAAAGAGGCGGAAGCGGCGCGCCTGCTCACTCAGGTGGCGGAGACCCGCTTCGATCTGACCACAGGCCCGCTGTTCACGACACTGCTCGTGCAGGTCGGGGAAGGCGACTACATCTGGTCGGTCAACATCCACCACATCGTCACGGACGGCTGGTCGATGGGCATCTTCTCCCGCGAGTTGGCGGCGCTGTACACCGCGTTTGCTTCTGGCGCAGACTCGCCTTTGCCGGAGCTGAACATCCAGTTTGCCGACTATGCGGCGTGGCAGCGCAACTGGCTGCAAGGCGAAGCGCTGGACACGAAACTCGCGTATTGGGAGCAGCAGCTTGGCGGTATGGCATCACAGCAGTACCCGACCGACCTCCCGCGCCCGGAAAAGATGAGCAAGCGCGGCAAAACGCTGCGCTTCGACCTGACGCCGGAGCTGACCCGTGCGGTCAACGAACTGAGCGCGAAGGAAGGCGTCACGCTGTTCATGACCTTGATGAGCGCATACCAACTCTTGCTGTCCCGCCTGAGCGGTCAGGAAGACATCGTCGTCGGCTCGCCGGTGGCGAACCGCTACCGCCAGGAGACGGAAAAGCTGATCGGCTACTTCATCGGCAACATCCCGATGCGCGGCGATCTGTCCGGCGACCCGACCGTGCAGAGCCTCCTGCAGCGCATCCGCCGCTCCACGCTGGGGGCGTACGAACACCAGATGGTGCCGCAGTACCTGATCTCCAAGCGTCTGCAGACTACAACCGCGCTTTACAATTCGCTGTTCATTCTGCAGAACATGCCGCTGGAGCAGCCCGACTTGCCGGGCGTGGTGACGACGGTGATCGCGCCGGAGATGGACGTGGCCAAATTCGACCTGTCGATGACGATGATCGAAGCGGACGGACGCCTGCAGGGCTATCTCGAGTTCAGCACCGATCTCTATCTAGTCTCGACGGCGGAGCGTTTGATGAAGCAATACGCAGCGATTTTGGCAGCGTTTGTGGGAGACCCCTCGCAGCCGATTTCGAAAATTGAGATCTAACGGAACATGCAAAAAAATCCAGCTCCCAACGCTGGATTTTTTTGCTATTCTAAAGGAAACGAAGTGCAAGGAGATCTGCCCATGCCGACATTCATCGGTGACATTCATGGTCAATACGACAAAATGATCACAAACCTCCGTGCGGACGTCCTGATCGACGAGACAGGGAAGTGGAGCGGAGGAACGCGCCGGAGGCTCTTGTTGTGTATGCAGGAGGAGCCTGCATCAACGTGGATGGCGGACTGTATTTCGAGCGGGCGGGATTCGTGTATCGAATCTGACCGCGTGTGAACGAGCCAAACAATTGGAGGAGAACAAACTGAGAAACAAAAAGGCATTTTCCATTCTATTAAGCACACAACTGCTCTTCGTACTGCTGCTTGCGCCATGGTTCTTATTCGCCGGGCTGTCTGTGATGATGTTTGACAGCCCGGGCTCTGAAAAAGACCCGACAACGCTGATCATCTTTTTCACGATTCTGGCCTATCCGCTGGGGCTGTTGGTCAGCATCATCACCAGTTGGATCTCCTACGCACGCCGCAAAGACACGCTGGCCTACTGGTGCAACAGCATTCCGCTGTTCTGGGTGGTCCCGATTGGACTGTTCTGGGGCTATGCGCTGCTTTTCTAGAGCATACAAAAAAGAGAGTCCGTCAAGTGACGGACTCTCTTACTGTTTCGGCATCTTTTGCTGCCGGTACCACGCCAGAAAGGCGAGGAACGGAATCTTGTCGGCGATCGAATCGTACTCCTGGTACCCTTTGCGGAAGAAGTAATACCCGACGAGACTCAACACCAGCAGGTGGATCGAATAATACTCAAACGGAGCGCCAATCACGGCGTGCACCAGCAGTTCCAGCACCAGATAAATCGCGTACGACAAGCCAAGCAGCGCCAGCGACCGCATCATGTTGGCGAGGGCGAGGAACACATCGCGCTTGGTCATCTTGTCTGAGACCGGGGAGAAGGCGAGATTGAACAGCTCCGGGTCGTTCGGATGCACCGTCCGCCCGTAAAAGTCGGACAGGGCTTCCAAGATCGCTTCGCTCATGTCATTGGTGAAACGCATTTTCGTCTTGCGGCCTTCGAGCTGCCCTTTTTTGCGGCTCTTGCGGCGGCCGAATTGCAGCATCCAGCGCGTCAACGGTTCGCTTTCGATCCACCGCGACATCAAGGCGAGCAGCTGTCCGGCGATATATCCGATGACGAGCATCACGGCAAGCGCGCCGACCTGCAGGCCGTTGTCCCAGATCGGCAGCCACGGCGCTTCCTGCTCAACGATCGCCATCAGCAGGACGCCAGGGAACAGCACGGCGATAAAATCATAGATTTGAAGCGGCAAATTCAAGCCAAACCCTCCTTAACTCTCCTCCTGCACAAGCTCCGGCTCCCAAAAGGTATACCGGCCGCCCGGACCCGCGACCAAAAAGAAGCCGTCGGGACGCGTCAAGTGCCAGTTTTCCGTTTCGGAACAGGAACATAACACCTCAAGATACAAGTCCTGATCGAATTCCACCGTCAGATCGGACGGAAACTCCCGATGCAGCACCAGGGTCACCGTCCGCCCGACCAGATCCTCGGCGAGCCGCTGCAGCGCCTCTGGATCGTGCTTCCCATACAACATGTATTCCCGATTCCGCACCCTCCAAAAACATTCCACATGGAGACTGCCAAAACTAAATTTTATCTGAGGCGTGAGACTGTCTGTATCAACCGCCTTAACTGCTTGTCCCGCAAAAAGTGAAAAGTCGATTGCACTGTTCATTAGAACTACCTTCTTTTGGCATAGAGTCTCTTCATATCTTAACACTTTTCTGAACATGAGAATAGTAGAGAAAGTAAAAGCCGTCTTCATGCGCCGGTACTCAGCGCTTGAAAGACGGCTTGGTCAGCGAACACTCAGGAATCTGCAGATCGGGGGCAAACGCGCTCAGCTTGCGCAAAAAGTAACACGACTCCGGAAAATGATGTTCCAGAAAGCGCAAGGTCGTGTCGGTCAGCACCGTGCTGTTGCGGTAGCGCTCTGTGATCAGCTCCACAAACTGATAGAATTCGATCACCGCCGCCGCCACGTCGCGAACGAGCTGCTGCTGCGCCGGAAAGCCGGGCGGGGTAAAGCGCAAGAACTTGGTCATCTGCCCATGTTTCACCCACAGCGCCTGCATGCCGCGCTGGTACTCGGCCGTTTTTGCTTCCAGCGGTAGTTCCACCGGGTCGAAGGCGTCTTTTAACAGCTCGGCATGCCCGATCTGATCGATGATCCACAGCTGCAAGAGGGCGGGCAAAGACAATTCAGCCGGCTCTTGGCCCTGCACGTACGCGCTCAAGCGGCGCAGATACTCTTCCGCTTCATCCAGCGTTCCGTTGAAGTAAGACGGCGTGCGGTTCAGGATGACCCGGTTCAGAATGCGCAGGTTCTGCAGGTGGCCTTCAAACTGATAATAGGCAGACGTCACGCGCTGCGCTTCGACGGACAGCGCGATCATCTCCGGCGCATTGACCCCGAGCCGGGGATCGAGCCTCTCGACCCGTTCGCGCAGTGTGCGAAAGGCAGTCTGGTACGACAGGGCGACTTCCACCCACTGCGTTTCGGCTGACGACAGAAAATCGACCAGGAAATACGTGTGATCCTCCAGAATTTCCAGCCAAAAATGATGCTCTTCCCAAGGGCTCATCTGCGCTTGTGATCGTTTCATGCCAGCCCTCCTCTCCCGGAATTGCTCCCTACCATGAATATGCAGCGAAGGGCGGGGGAATGTGCGTGGAATACGGATGGGAAAAGAGGGGGATTTTAACAAAAACGACTGAGCAGGCAGGAGGCGAAACAGAAGTTGCGCCCGGAAATCTCGTTCGATCTCGCGGAGAATCTGCAGGAACTGGAAGCTATGTTTGGACAAAGCCCCGATCTGATCAACCATCAATTCAAGACCAAAACCGGGCAGGGGGCTGCGCTGGTCTATCTGGAAGGCTTGGTTGACAAGGTGACGGTCAACTCGCATATTCTGCATCCGCTGCTGCATGAGCTGCAGGGAAGTCAGACCCCGGTCGAGGTCATCTCGGCCGGGCAGACCAAGCCGCTGACACGTTTTACCGACCTCGAAACGGCGATCTTTCAAGGCAAAAGCGTGCTGCTGCTGCAAGGCGCGGCAGAAGCGGTGGAAATCGAGACCCAAGGCTGGCCGCAGCGGTCGATTCAAGACCCGCAGGCGGAGTCGACCCTGCGCGGCGCGCACCAAGGGTTTACCGAAACGGCCGGGCAAAACATCGCGCTGATCCGCCGCTACATTTCCAACCGCCGGCTGACGATCAAAAAGCTCACCGTCGGCGAGCGCAGCCAAACGATGCTTTATCTCGTCTATCTGTCCGACGTGGCGCGCCCAGAGATCTTGCAGGAGCTGGAGACGCGCATCCAAGCGATCAAAACGGATGCGATCCTCGCCACAGGCGAGCTGGAGCAGCGGATTGAAGACAATCCGTATACGCCGTTCCCGCAATTTCAGATCACGGAGCGCCCGGATGCCGCTGTGTCACAGATCCTGCAAGGCCGCATTGCCGTCATCGTCGACGGGTCGCCAAGCGCGTTGATCGGCCCGATGGTCTTTGTCTCTTTTTTCCAGTCATTAGATGATTACAGCGCCCGTTTTCTGCTCGCTTCTTTCATTCGGATCTTGCGTTTCACGGCGCTGTTGATCGCCATGTTTTTGCCTGCTCTCTATGTGGCGACGATCTCCTTTCATTATGAGATGCTGCCGCTCAACCTGCTGTTGTCGATCGGCGAGTCGCGTTCGAGAGTGCCGTTTCCGCCTTATCTGGAGGCGTTGATGATGGAGATCACGCTGGAGATGCTGCGCGAGGCGGGCGTTCGGCTCCCGGCGCCGATCGGCCAGACGGTCGGGATCGTCGGGGGCATCGTGATCGGGGAAGCTGCCGTCCAAGCGGGGTTTGTCAGCAATGTCATGGTCATCATCGTGTCGCTGACGGCGATCGCATCGTTTATCATCCCCAATCACGAGATGGCGGCGTCGGTGCGCCTGATCCGCTTTCCCTTGATGCTGCTCGCCGCCTTGTTTGGGATGATCGGGATCGTCGTTGGCATCATGGTCATCGCCGGGCACTTAGTCGCTTTGGAATCGCTTGGCGTACCTTACGGCAGCCCGATTGCGCCGACCCGCTTCAAGGACTGGAAAGACACGATCGTGCGTTTCCCGCTCTGGAAAATGAACGACCGGCCGCGCTCGACCCACCCGCTGCAGCAGCGGCGGCAGCGCCCTTCGCGCAAAAAAGGGGATGAGTGATGAAAAAGTACGCCTACAATGAGATCACGTATCGGCAATATGTGTTTTTTATCTACAAAACGCAGATCGGGATCGGCGTGCTGACCTTGCCGCGCGCTTTGAGCGAACAGGCCGGATCGGACGGGTGGATTCCGATCGTGCTCGGCTGGGCGGTCGTCGTGCTGGCCAGCGCCCTGATCATCTCCGTCATGAAAAAGCACCCGCAGGACACATTGTACGACCTGCTGCGCCGCTATTTCGGAAAATGGATTGGCGGCCTGTTCAGCATGCTCTGGGTGCTGTACGGCGCGCTGGCAGCCAGCGTCGTCCTCTATACGACGGTCAACATCATGCGGATGTGGATCATGCCGCAGACCTCGCCGTTTTGGATGATCGTTTTGCTGTCCTTCCCGCTGTATACGATCGGCCGCAACGGAGTGCGGGTGCTGGGCCGGTTTGCCGAGTTTGTGTACTTTTTTACGCTGTGGATGTACCCGCTGCTGCTCTATGCCGTTCCCGAATCGCGCCTGCTCCATCTCTTGCCGCTCTTTAAAGACGGCTGGAATCCGCTGATGGTGACATTTCAAACGACGATGCCCAGCTACCTTGGGTTTGAGATGGCATTTTTGCTGCATCCGTTCTTGAAAGAAAAACAGAAGGCGCTGCGCGGCGTGGTGACCGCGAGCACGATGACGATGTTACTGTATCTGTTTATTTTTATTTTGTGCACGACCTATTTTGGCCCTGAAGGAGTCAAACGCTACCTCTGGCCGACTTTGAATCTGATGAAGGCGGTCGAGCTGGAGGTTGTAGAGCGCTTTGAGATCTTTTTCCTGTCGTTTTATTACATCATCATCTCGATGACGATCATTCCGTATCTGTTTATGGCGGCGTTTGGCACCGCGCAGCTGATGGGCAAACAGGATCACAGCAGGCATTTGCTGGTGTTGCTCGGGCTGATCATTGTGCTCTCTGTCTTCTACCCGCTGAACTACGAGCAGGCGGAGCAGTGGACGACGACCTTTGGGATGGCGGGCATCGGATTCGCGTTTACGTTTCCGCTGCTGCTCTGGGGATATGTCACAATCAGCAGAAAGATGCGGGGAGGGAAGCCTTCATGAAGCGGAAGTTGATCCTTTTGCTGCTGCTGTTGGCGTTGCTCGCCACCGGCTGCGGAACGGAAGGGAAGTCGCTGGAGCAGATGTCGCTTTCGCTCGCCGCGGCGGTCGACGCCGATGAGAACGACCGATTGGTCATCTACCAGAGCAATCCGATCTTCTCGCAGACGGGGCAAGGGAAAAGCCATATTTTAAAGGTCGAGTCCGGCACCGTTCGCCAGGCCCGGGACCAGATGCAATTGATGTCGACCGGCACGATTCGCGGCGGGAAACTGCAGGTGATGCTGATCGGCAAAAAAGTGATCGAGACCCGATCGGCAGGCGCCTTTTACGACTCCTTTCTGCGTGACGCCAAAAATCCCAGCAATGTCACGATGGCGCTCGTCGACGGCCCGGTGAAAGAGATCATGATTTTTCGGCCGAAGGACCATCATCTCGGGTCTTTTGTGCATGAGTTGATCGAAACGGCGAACAAGGAAGGCAGCACAGTAGAAACGATGATCCGCCAATTGCACGATCAGGCCTTTGAGCCGGGCATCACCGCAGCGGTGGCCGAGATTGCGAAAAAGGGAAATACGATCGCTGTCAAAGGAACTGCCTTGCTGAACAAACAGGGTCTGTACGCAGGTTCTCTAAACCGGGAAGAAAGCTTGATGCTGTTGTTTTTACAGGATGAAGCAAAGCGCAAGGTCTCCTATTCGGTGGGAACCAAGGGACCGAGCATGAACATTGCCCTAAAGAAGCACAAAGTGCGAACCAACTGGTCAAACGGCGCGTTTCAGTTTGAGATCAAGCTGAAGTTCAACGCGGAGATCACCGAAGTGGTCGAAGATCGGTATCGGATGGAAAATGCGCAAGCGGTGGGGGCGCTGATCACCAAAGAGTTGCAGCAATCCTTGCAAAAACTGGTCGGGAAACTGCAGGAACTCCAGGTAGATCCGATTGGGCTCGGCCTCTATGCCCGAGCCAGCGAATACAAGCATTGGAAAACGGTGGAACACGACTGGCCCGCCGCATTTTCCAAAGCGAAGATCAAGGTCACCCCGGAAGTGACGATCGAGAATTATGGCGTGATCAAATAAACACCCGCGTGCGGGTGTTTTTATTTTAAACTGACTGTCCGATACGGAAAGGAGTTTTGTTGTATGATGAGAATAAATCAGTTTGAGTGTTATTTACAGTAAGGGTCTTTTCATTCGTGTTATTTTTTAATTATTTCGAACTGCGGCATTGATTTCCAATGTGTTTCAGGAGGGGAAACATGACAACACTGATCAGCAAATTTTCTACTTTGATCGAACTGTTGCAGTGGCGTGCCGGCCACCAAGGGGATCAGGCAGCCTACACGTTTTTGCTGGAAGACGGGGAGGAGCGGCTGTTTACGTATGCCGACCTCGACCGCAAGGCGCGCGACATCGCGGCGGGCTTGCAGAAACATCATCAGGCCGGGGAGCGGGCCTTGCTCCTGTATCCGCCGAGCCTTGACTATATCGCAGCGTTTTTTGGCTGCTTGTACGCAGGTATCATCGCGGTGCCGGCTTATCCGCCGCGCGCGAACGGCCATCTCGGGCGACTGCAGGCGATCGTCGCCGATGCGGAAGCGACGATTGCGCTGACCACGCCGGGAATTTTGGCGGGCATCGAAACGCGCTTTGCCGATTCGCCGCAGCTGCGCGATCTGGCCTGGATGGTGCCGGGCGAGACGGAAGAGGAAGCGGCTGCTGTTTGGTATGACCCGGAGGCGGACAAGTCGTCTCTGGCCTTTTTGCAATATACGTCCGGTTCCACGTCGCTCCCGAAAGGCGTCATGCTCAGCCACGGGAACTTGCTGCACAACTTGGAGCTGATCGAGAGCTGCTTTGGCACGACGGCCGACGGGCACGGCGTGATCTGGCTGCCTCCTTACCATGACATGGGTTTGATCGGCGGGATCTTGCAGCCGCTGTTCACTGGCTACTCGGTAACGCTGATGGCCCCGGTCGATTTTATTCAAAAGCCGTTCAAGTGGCTGGAGACGATCTCGCGCCTCGGAGCTGCTGTCAGCGGCGGGCCGAATTTTGCCTATGAGCTGTGCCTGCAGAAAATCACGCCGGAGCAGCGCGACACGCTCGACCTGAGCTCGTGGGAGATCGCGTTTACCGGAGCGGAGCCGGTCAGGGCGGAAACGCTGGAGCGGTTTGCTGAATTTTTTGCGCCGTGCGGGTTTAAGAAAGAGGCGTTCTACCCCTGCTATGGCTTGGCCGAAGGGACTCTGTTCGTCTCCGGCGGCGTGAAGCGGGAAGCGCCGGTTGTCCGTCAGTTTGACGGGGATGCGCTGAGCGTGAACCGGGTGGAAGAAGTGTGCGAAGGGCAGGAAGGCGACCGTCTGCTGGTCAGTTCGGGGCGTCTCGCAATCGTCGGGCAGCAGATCGTCATCGCCGACCCGGTGACGGGCGAGCGGTGTGCCGACGATGAGGTTGGCGAAATCTGGGTATCCGGCCCAAGTGTGGCGCAAGGCTATTGGAATCGCGAAGAGCAGACAGAAGAGACGTTTCGCGCCTCTCTCGCCGGAACGGGCGAAGGGCCGTTTTTGCGCACCGGTGACCTCGGCTTCGTGCAGGACGGCGAGCTGTATGTGACGGGGCGCTTAAAGGACCTGATCATCATCCGCGGCCGCAACTTCTACCCGCAGGATATTGAGTTTGCTGTGCAGGAGAGCCACCCGGCTGTGAAAAACAGCAACGGGGCCGCTTTTTCGGTCGAAGTGGACGGGGAAGAGCGCCTGGTGGTGGTGCAGGAGATCGAGCGCGTGTACCGCAAAGCGAACCTCGCAGAGGTTGCGGCGACGGTCAGAGCAACTGTCTCGGAAGAGCACCAACTGCAAGTGCACGCCGTGGTGCTGATCAAGCCGGTCTCGATCCACAAGACCTCTTCGGGCAAAGTGCAGCGCCATGCTTGTAAAGCAGGCTTTTTGGCGGGCACGCTGGAGGTGCTGTACAGCGATGCATTGGATGGTGTGAGTGATGCGAACGGTGCGTTTGCAGGTGCAGAAGGAGATGCATTGCCGACCTCTGATACGCAAGAGCCGGCCTTCACCCGCGAAACCGTTTTGGCACTCGCTCCTGAACAACGCCATGCAGCGTTGGTCGAATACCTGCATCGCCTGTCAGCGCAAGTGCTGCGCGTGTCTCCTGCTCTGGTTCAGGCGGACAAGTCCCTGAACGCCTTGGGACTTGACTCGATCATGGCGGTCGAGCTGAAGCATGAAGTGGAAGAGAACTTCGGCATCGTCCTGCCGTTTACGCTGCTGCTGGCCGGGCCGAGCCTGACCGAATTGGCAGTTGAGATCGCATCGCAGGTGACCCTTCTGCAGGAATCGGTGCCAACTGCTGAAGCTGTGCCGAGTCAAGCAGAGCAGTCCGATCACATCCCGCTCTCCAAAGGCCAGCGCGCGCTCTGGTTCATGCAGCGTCTCGCGCCGGACAGCGCCGCCTACAACATCTCCCGCGCCGCTGTCATCCGCGACCTCGATGTGCAAAAGCTGCACGGGGCGTTCAACCAACTCGTCATGCGCCATCCGCTCTTGCGCGCACAGATCACCGTGCAGCACGGCGAGCCGGTGCAAGTGATCCGCGAGCAGGCCAAGGCGTATTTTGTCGTGGAAAACGCAGTTGAGTGGAGCGAAGTTGCCCTGCAGGAACGCCTGCAGGCGGAAGCGAACCGCCCGTTTGATCTGGAGCAGGATGAGCTCTTACGCGTCGGGCTCTTTACCCGTTCGGAGCAGGAGCATGTGCTGATCTTGACGATCCATCACATCGTCGCCGATTTTTGGTCGCTCGGCGTGCTGGTGCAGGAACTGGAAGCGCTCTACAACGGGAACGCGCCTGTGCAGCCTCTGCGCAGCTACGCGGAGTTCGTCGAAGAGCAAAACCGCTTCTTGGACGGCCTGCGCGGCACAGAACTGGCGACTTATTGGGATGAAAAACTGGGCGGGGAGCTCCCGATCCTCGATTTGCCGACCGACCGCCCGCGCCCGCCGGTGCAGACCTATCGCGGCGCAGTTGCACCGTTCCAGCTCTCGACCGATCTGACCGCAGCGTTGAAAAAGCTGGCCGGGGAGCAAAGCGCCACCTTGTACACGGTGCTTTTGGCGGCGTTTCAAGTGCTGCTCTACCGCTATACCGGGCAGGAAGACCTGCTCGTCGGCTCGCCGACCACCGGCCGCAGTTCGGCGAAAGACGCCGCGACGATCGGCTATTTTGTCAACCCGGTCGTGCTGCGCGCCGACCTGTCGGGCAAGCCGGCGTTTGCCGATTTCCTGACCCAGGTGCGACAGACGGTGCTCGAAGCGCTTGATCACGCCAGCTACCCGTTCCCGCTGCTCGTTGAACGCTTGCAGCCGGATCGCGACCAAAGCTATCCGCCCATGTTCCAAACGGTGTTCGCTCTGCAAAAATCGCATCTGGCGCAAAGCGACGCCTTGGGCGGTTTTGCATTAGGCCAGTCCGGCGCGACGTTTGAACTGGGCGACTTGAGGCTGGAATCGGCAGACCTCCTGCAGCAAGGTGCGCAGGTTGACCTGACCCTGTTCATGGCCGAACAGCAAGGTGCTTTGTCTGGCGCGTTTGAATACAACCCGGACCTGTTTGATCCGTCCCGCATCGAGCGGATGACGGCGCATTTTGCAACGCTGTTGCAGGGTATCGCAGAGAATGCGGGGCAAAGCATTGCCGAACTGCCTCTGCTGAGCAAAGCGGAACAGGCGCAGCTCTTCACTTGGAACGATACTGCGACAGAGTATGGACAAGGCCAGTCGATCCAACAGGTGTTTGCGGCGCAAGTGAAGCGCACGCCGGACGCTGTGGCGGTCGTATTTGGCGAACAGTCTTTGACCTATCGGGAGCTGGATAAACGGGCGAACTCTCTCGCACGCCGCTTGCAGAAGCTTGGTGTGGAGCACGGCCAATTGGTCGGCTTCTATCTGGAGCGCTCGCTGGAACTGCCGATTGCCATGCTCGCGATCTTGAAGGCGGGGGCAGCGTATGTGCCTTTTGATGCCCGGTATCCGGCCGACCGTCTGTCCTACATGTTTGCAGATACCCAGGTTCGCGTCCTGCTCACCCAAGCGGACATGGCGGAGCAGTTGCCCTCGCATGGGGCACAGGTCGTCTGCGTGGACACGGACGCTTCGATCTGGGAGGAGTGCGGCGAAACCTTGTCGCGCGATGTTGCTGACGGGGAAAGCCTCGCCTATGTGATGTACACCTCCGGTTCGACCGGCCTCCCCAAAGGCGTTTTGGTGCCGCATCGCGGGGTCGTCCGTCTGGTCAAAAACGCGAACTACCTCGACATTCGCCCGGATGATGTGGTGATGCAATACATGGCGGTCGCGTTTGACGGTTCGACCTGCGAGATCTGGGGGGCGCTGCTCAACGGCGCGAAACTGGTCGTGGCCCCGCCCGGCCATACGTCCTTGGAAGAGATCGGCGCGGTGGTCGAACAGTACAAAGCGACCGTGCTGATGCTCACCACAGGTCTGTTCATCCAGATGGTCGACTACCAGTTTGGCGGGCTGCGCGGCGTGCGCGTGGCGATCACCGGCGGGGACGTGCTGTCGGTGCCGCACGCGAAAAAGGTGCTCGATCTCCTCGACATCACGCTGATCAACGGCTACGGCCCGACCGAAAACACGACGTTTACCACCTGTTATGTGATGACCGATTCCAGCCAAGTCGGCTACAGCGTGCCGATCGGGCAGCCGGTCTCGAACACGACGGTGTATCTGCTGGACGCCAACGGCCAGCAGGTGCCGGTCGGTGTGCCGGGCGAGCTGTTGACGGGCGGTGACGGGTTGACGCACGGGTATTTGAACAAGCCGGAGCAGACGGCGGAGAAATTTGTGGACAACCCCTTTGGCGACGGCAAGCTGTACCGCACGGGCGACTTGGCCCGCTGGCGGGAAGACGGCACGGTGGAATTTATGGGCCGTGTGGACAATCAGGTGAAGATCCGCGGGTTCCGCATCGAGCTTGGCGAAGTGGAAGCGGCGCTAAACACGCATCCGCACGTCCTGCAGGCTTATGTGATGGTGCATAGCATGGCGGCCGGGGACAAGCGTTTGGCCGCGTATGTGACGGCAGAAGGGGATGTGACCCCGGCTGAGCTGCGTCAGTATATGAAAGGGCTGCTGCCGGAGTACATGGTGCCGTCCGCATTTGCCGTGCTGGAGGAGCTCAAGCTCACACCGAACGGCAAAGTGGATCGCCGTGCGCTGCCCGAGCCCGATTTTTCCCTCTCGGAAGGAGAGTATCTTGCGCCGCGCACCCCTCGGGAAGAAGTCGTCGCCGGCATTTGGGCGAGCGTGCTGTCGGCCGAGCAGGTCGGCGTGGAAGCGAACTTCTTTGAGCTTGGCGGGCATTCGCTTTTGGCGACGCAGGTGATGAGCCGCGTCAACGAGGCGTTTGGCTTGAAACTGCCCCTGCAAAGCCTGTTCGAGTCGCCGACGGTGGCCGGGCTGGCCGAGCAGATTCAACGCGCGGAAGAGTCAAAAGGCACTGTGGCGGCCAGAACGCCGATCGTGGCGGTCGAGCGCGGCGAAGCGCTTCCGCTTTCCTTTGCCCAGCAGCGCCTGTGGGTGCTGGAGCAGTTCATGGGCGGCGCTGCGGTGTACAACATGCCGTACGCGCTGTGTCTGCAAGGGGAACTGCATGTTGCGGCGTTGGAGCGGACGTTAAATGAGATCATCGCCCGTCATGAGTCGCTGCGGACGACGTTTGTAAAGGCGGCAGAGCAGCCGGTGCAGGTGATTCACGAAGCGGTGTGGACGCCGCTGACGGTGCAGGAGATGGCGGAGGCGGAACTGCTCGACGTGGTGCAGGCAGACGCCAAAACGCCGTTTGACCTCAGCGCTGGTCCGCTGGTGCGCTTCCGTTTGGTGAAACTGGAAACAGAGGAGCATGTGCTGGTGTTTAACATGCACCACATCGTGTCGGACGGCTGGTCGGCCGCTGTGTTTGTGCGGGAGTTTGCCGCGCTGTACAGCGCGTTTTCGCAGGGCGTTGCATCTCCTTTGGCACCGCTTGCTGTTCAGTATGCCGACTATGCCGTCTGGCAGCGCGACTGGCTGCAAGGGGACGTGCTGGACGGGCAGCTCGCGTATTGGAAACAGCAGCTCGGCGGCGAACTGCCGACTCTGCAACTGCCGACCGATCGTCCGCGCCCGGCTGTGCAGACCTACAACGGCGCGGTGGAAAAATTTGTCCTGTCCGCAGAGCTGACCTCGGCGCTGCAAGGGGTGAGCAATCGCAAAGGCGCGACGCTGTTCATGACAATGCTGGCAGGGTTCCAAGTGCTCTTGTCCCGCTACAGCGGACAGGAAGAAGTCTGTGTCGGCACCCCGATCGCCGGACGCACGCAGCGCGAGACGGAAGACATGATCGGCTTTTTCGTCAACACGCTGGTCATGCGCACCGATCTGTCGGGCGCGCCGAGCTTCGACGAGCTGATCTCCCGCGTGCGCGACGTGACTTTGGGCGCGTATGCCCATCAGGATGTTCCGTTTGAAAAATTGGTCGAAGAGCTGCAGCCCGAGCGCGACATGAGCCGTTCCCCTCTGTTCCAGGTGATGTTTGACGTGCTGAACGACGGGATCACCGACATGGAGCTGCCGGGGCTGAAGCTGTCTTCGCTCGATGTGGACAGCGGGACGGCGAAGTTTGACATCAACCTGACCTTTATGAAGGAAGGCGGGCAGTTGGTCGGGTCGTTTGAGTACAACACCGATCTCTTCGAACGGGCGACGGTGTCCCGTATGATTGGACACTTTAGCCGCTTGCTGGAAGTGGCTGCCGCACAGCCGGAGCTGTCGATTGCGGAATTGCCTTTATTGTCGGCGGAAGAGCGCACGGAGTTGTTGCTGGCGGGGAATGATCTCACGGCGCAGTTCCCGCAGGAAATCTGCATCCATGAGCGTTTTGAACGGCAGGCAGAGCGCACACCGCATGCGGTTGCGGTGGTGTATGAAGGGGAGTCTTTGACCTACCGCGAGCTGAATGAACGCGCCAACCAACTGGCGCACTACCTGCAAAAGCAAGGCGTCGGGCCGGAAGTGCTCGTCGGGCTGGCGGTGGAGCGGACGCTGGAGATGGTCGTCGGTCTGCTTGGGATCTTAAAAGCGGGCGGGGCTTATGTGCCGCTCGACCCGTCCTATCCGCAAGATCGTCTGGCGTTCATGCTGGAAGACTCGCAGATCGCCGTGCTGGTCACCGAGGAGCAGCACCTTGCGACGCTGCCTGCGCATGAGGCGGTTGCGGTATGTCTTGACCGTGATGCGCTGGAGATCGCGAAGGAAAGCGCGGAGAATCTTGCCAGCGGTGCAACGCCGGACAACTTGGCATACATCATCTACACGTCAGGTTCGACAGGCAAACCGAAAGGCGTTTTGATCCCGCATGCCAACGTGGGCCGTCTCTTTGACGCGACTGAGCACTGGTACCATTTTGATGAAAAAGATGTCTGGACGGTCTTCCACTCCTATGCGTTCGACTTCTCGGTCTGGGAGATCTGGGGCGCTCTGTTCTACGGCGGCAAACTGGTCGTCGTCCCGTATTGGGTGTCGCGCTCGCCGGAAGCTTTCTATGAGCTGCTGGTTGCGGAACAAGTCACCGTGCTCAACCAGACCCCGTCCGCCTTCCGCCAGCTGATGCAGGCCGAAGAGCGTGCGGCGGAAAAAGCGAGCCTGGCGCTGCGCTATGTGATTTTTGGCGGTGAAGCGCTGGAGCTGACTTCGCTGACGGCGTGGTTTGAGCGGCACGGGGATGTGACGCCGCAACTGGTCAACATGTACGGGATCACGGAGACCACGGTTCACGTCACCTACCGCCCGATCACGCTGGCCGATGTCGAGAGCGGGGCAGGAAGCGTGATCGGTGCGCCGATCCCTGACTTGCAGGTGTATGTGCTGGACGCGCATCATCAGCCGGTGCCATTTGGTGTCGCAGGCGAGATGTATGTCGGCGGGGCAGGTGTGGCGCGGGGATATCTGAACCGCGCAGATTTGACGGAGGAGCGCTTTATCCGCAACCCGTTTGGCGACGGGCGCTTGTACAAGACGGGCGACTTGGCCCGCCGTCTGGCGAACGGGGAATTGGAGTACTACGGGCGGATCGACCAGCAGGTGAAGATTCGCGGCTTCCGCATTGAGCTTGGGGAGATCGAGTCGGTGCTGGTGTCGCATCCGGCTGTGCAAGAATGTGTGGTCATGGCGCGCGAAGACGTGCCGGGCGACAAGCGTTTGGCTGCGTATTTCGTGGGTAATGAGCAAGGGACGCTGGAGATCGGCGAGCTGCGCAGCTATCTGAAGGAGCAGTTGCCGGAGTACATGATCCCGTCCGCATTTGTCGAGATGGACGTCATGCCGCTGACGGCGAACGGGAAGATCGACTTGCGTGCTTTGCCTGTGCCGGAGCAGTCTGCGGCGGCGATGCGCGAGTACGTGGCGCCGCGCACGGAAAAGGAAAAACTGCTGGCGATGATCTGGGCGGATGTATTGCGTGCAGACCGGGTTGGTGCGGAAGACAACTTCTTTGAGCTCGGCGGCCATTCCCTGCTGGCGACGCAAGTGATCTCACGCGTGAACGAAGCGTTTGGCGTGCAGATGCCGCTGCGGGTGCTGTTCGAGTCCCCGACAATCGCGGAATTGGCGGAGAACTTGGAAGGTTTGGCAGGGACAGCCTCCTCGCAGCGCACCCCGATTGAAAAAGTCTCCCGTGACGCCGCCCTGCCGCTTTCGTTCGCGCAGCAGCGGCTGTGGGTGATCGATCAGCTCATGCCGGGCAGCGCGGTGTACAGCATTCCGTTTGCCGTGCGTTTGCAAGGGCACTTGCATGTGGAAGCGATGGAGCAAGGCCTGAACGAGCTGATCTCCCGTCATGAGTCGCTGCGCACGACGTTTGTGAACGCGGACGGCGGGGCGGTGCAGGTGATCGCGGAGCCCGTTTGGACTGCTCTGCAAGTGCTGGATGTGGAGTCGGAGGCGGATGTGCAGGCTTTGATTTTGGCAGAAGCGACACAGCCGTTCGATCTCACGGCCGGCCCGCTGGTGCGTTTCCGCCTGCTGAAGCTGGGGGCAGAGGAGCATGTGCTGGTGGCGAACATGCACCACATCATCTCCGACGGCTGGTCGATCGGCGTGTTTACGGAGGAATTTGCCGCGCTGTATGAGGCGTTCCGCAATGGGGAGACTTCGCCGTTGCAGGATCTGCCGATTCAATATGCCGATTACGCCAACTGGCAGCGCGAGTGGCTGCAAGGCGATGTGCTGGACGAGCAGCTCGCGTACTGGAAGGGCAAGCTCGGCGGCGAACTGCCCGTGCTGCAGCTGCCGACCGACCGTCCGCGCCCGCCGGTGCAGACGCATCACGGCGCGGTGGAGCGGTTCCAGCTGTCGGAAGCGTTGAGTGAAGCGGTGCAGAAACTGTCGCAGCAGTATGGGGCGACACTGTTCATGACCCTGCTCGGCGCGTTCCAAGCGCTGTTGTCCCGCTACACGGGGCAGGAAGACATCGCCGTCGGCACGCCGATCGCCGGACGTCACCATGGCGAGACGGAAGGGTTGATCGGGCTGTTCGTGAACACTTTGGTCATGCGTACCGACCTTGGCGGCAACCCGACGTTTGCCGATCTGTTGTCCCGCGTGCGGGAAACGGCGCTTGGCGCGTATGCGCATCAGGATGTGCCGTTTGAAAAGCTGGTCGAAGAGCTGCAACCGGAGCGCGACATGAGCCGGACGCCTCTGTTCCAAGTCCTGTTCGTGCTGCAAAACGCCCGCCTGACCGACATCGAGCTGCCGGAGCTTGCTCTGCAGATGATCGACGCGGACGGCGGGATGGCAAAATTTGATCTGGAGCTGGCGATGGAAGAGCAGGAGGGACGCATCGCCGGTGCGCTGAACTACAACACCGACCTGTTTGATGCCGACACGATCTCGCGGATGATCGGGCATTTCGTGACCTTGCTGGAAGGGGTTGTGCAAGAGCCGCATGAGGCTCTGTCCGAGCTGCCGTTGCTGACTCCGGCGGAAGAAGGTCAACTGCTCGACGAGTGGAACGGTGCTCTGCTGGATGTTCCGAACGCCTGCCTGCACAAGCTCTTTGAAGCACAAGCGGCCAAGACGCCGGAGCGCACTGCAGTCGTCTTTGGGGACGAGAGCCTGACCTACGCAGAGTTGAATGCCCGGGCGAACCGCCTGGCACACCATCTGCAACAGCATGGTGTCCGCCCGGATGTGCTCGTCACGCTCTGCGTTGAGCGTTCGCTCGACCTGATGGTCGGCGTGCTTGGGATCTTGAAAGCTGGCGGCGCGTATGTGCCGCTGGACACTTCGTATCCGGAAGAGCGCATCAAGCTGATTCTGGAAGACACGCAAGCTCCGGTGCTTGTAACGCAATCGCATCTGCTTGCCAATCTTCCATTATTTAAAAATGAGACGGTCTGCCTCGACACCGATTGGGCGGCCATCTCCACGAAGCCGGACACCAACCCGGTCTCTGCCGCGAAGTCGTACCACCTTGCCTACATGATCTACACCTCGGGCTCCACCGGGCGTCCGAAAGCGGTCATGGTCGAGCACGGCAACCTCGTTTCCACGCTGCAGGCGAGCCAGGAGCGCTTCCGCTTTGGGGAAGACGACGTGATGCCGTGGATCGCCTCGGTCGCGTTTGACATCGCGCTGTTCGAGTCGATGAACACCTTGCTCCAAGGCGGCACCACCGTCATTCTCGCCCGCGAGCACGTGCTGGATCTGCCGAGCCTGATCCAAGACTTGAAAGGCTACACGGCGATCCACACCGTCCCAAGCCTGATGCGCCAGATCGTGCAGACGATGCGCGATGGAGGTGTGCCCGCTTCGGAGTACGACGGCATGCGCCTCGTCTTCACCGGGGGCGACGCCGTTCCGCCCGACCTGCTCGACGAGATGAAAGAAGTCTTCCGCAACGCCGAGATTCACGTTCTCTACGGCCCGACCGAAGGCACGATCATCTGCTCGAACTACCAAGTCCCGCGCGGCGAAGGTATGACCCGCCTGCTGATCGGACGCCGCCTCGACAATGCGAACCTGCGCGTGTACGATGCGAACCAACAGCTCGTTCCGATCGGCGTCCCCGGCGAACTCTACATCGGCGGCTCCGGCGTCACGCGCGGCTACTACCAGCGCGAAGAACTGAACGCTGAAAAATTTGTCACCCTCGCAGGTGACCGCTGGTACCGCACCGGCGACTTGGTGCGCTATCTGGCAGACGGAACCCTCGAGTTCCTCGGCCGCATCGACAACCAGGTCAAAATCCGCGGCTTCCGCATCGAAATCGGCGAGATCGAAGCGGTGCTCACCCAGCATCCGCACGTCCACGAGAGCGTCGTCATCGTCCACGAAAGCGAAAGGGGCGACAAACGCCTCGCCGCCTACCTCGTCCCGGAAGAAGGGGAGAGCGCCGACACCGCAGAACTGCGCAGCTATCTCAAAGACAAGCTGCCCGAATACATGGTGCCGTCCTTCCTGATCCTGCTCGACGCACTGCCGCTCAACCCGAACGGCAAAATCGACCGCAAAGCGCTCCCGGCCCCCGACGCCATGGCGCTGGAAGCGACCGTCTACACCGCCCCGCGCACCGAAACGGAAGCGGTCGTAGCCGGCATCTTCGCGGAAGTGCTGGGCTTGGAGCAGATCAGCATCGACGACAACTTCTTCTCGCTTGGCGGCCATTCGCTCCTGGCGACCCAAGTCATCTCCCGCCTGAGCAGCGCGCTTGGCACGCAGATCCCGCTGCGGCACCTGTTCGAAGCGCCGACCGTGGCCGATTTTGCAGGAAGTTTGCAGCTTGGAGCGGCCAACCTTGCCATCGAGCCGGTCTCCCGCGACGGCGAACTGCCGATGTCTTTCGCCCAGCAGCGCCTGTGGGTGATCGACCAACTGATGCCGGGGCACACCGCCTACAACATGCCGCTTGCCGTTCGCCTGCAAGGGGAGTTGGATGTGCAGGCATTTGAAAATGCGCTGAACGACATCTTGCTGCGTCACGAAGCCCTGCGCACCACCTTTGCCGAAAATGCGGCCGGGCTGCCCGTGCAAGTGATCGCAGCGCCGGAATGGCAGATTTTGACCCACATCGACCTGCGCGAACTTTCCGCAGCAGATCGTGAAGCTGCGGCACAGCGTTTAGCGCAAGAAGACGCCGAAACGCCGTTCGACCTGACCGCAGGGCCGGTGATTCGCTTCTCCTTGCTGCAGATGGCGGAGAACGATCACGTCCTGCTCCTGAACATGCACCACATCGTTTCGGACGGCTGGTCGATGGGCGTGTTTGTCAAAGAATTCACCCTTCTCTACCAAGCGCACTTGCGCGGTGAGGAGGTCGTGCTGGCTCCGCTGCCGATACAATACGCTGATTATGCCCACTGGCAGCGCGAGACCCTGTCCGGCGACAAACTGGACACCGAGCTACACTACTGGAAAAATCAGCTCAGCGGCGAACTTCCGCTGCTGCAGCTGCCGACCGATTTGGCTGGAGAAGAAACGCAGGAAGGCGCAGACGTCTCCCTGACCTTGTCCAAAGAGCTGACAGACAGCCTGCAAGCGCTCAGCCAGCGTTACGGAGCGACGATGTTCATGACGATCCTTGGCGCATTCCAGACGCTTCTGCATCGCCACAGCGGGCAGGAAGACATCTGCATCGGCACCCCGATCGCCGGGCGCAGCGCCGTGGAGACGGAAGGGATGATCGGCTTTTTCCTGAACACGCTGGTCATGCGCACCGATCTGACGGGCGCGCCGACCTTCGCCGAACTGCTGGGCCGCGTGCGGGAAACGGCGCTCGGAGCGTATGCGCACGCCGAGCTGCCGTTTGAAAAACTAGTTGAGGAAGTGCAGCCGGAGCGTCGTCTGAACCGCAACCCGATATTCGACGTGCTGGTCAACTACCTCAACATGCCGCCCCTGCAAGCGGAACTCCCAGAACTGTCCGTCACGCCGCTGCCGTCGGTGGAGCAGGAAGCGAAATTCCTGCTGTCCTTGATCGTGCAGGAGCAGGAAGGAGCCGGGCTTGGCCTGCGTCTGATCTACCGCACCTCCTTGTTCTCAGAAGCGCGAATCACGGAGATGTTGGCGCAATTCGCAGCATTGCTGGAACAGATCGCGGTAAATCCGGATGTGGCGATCAACGCCTACTCGCTGGTGACCGAAGCATCCCGCGCCCTGTTGCCCGATCAAACCGCCGTGTTCGACGGGCCAGTCTATCCGTTTGTGCAGGATCTGTTTACGGAGTGGGCAGATCGAACGCCGGATCAGACGGCTGTCTCACAAGGGGATCAGGCGTGGACGTACGCACAGCTCAGCTGGCGCGGAGCTATCCTTGCCGCCGCTCTGCAAGCTCGCGGCGTACAGCAAGGCGACGTGGTCGCGATCCTCTCCACGCGCTGCTTCGGCCTGATCGCGAGCATGCTTGGCGTGCTGAAGAGCGGCGGCGTGCTGCTGATGATCGACGAAGACCTCCCGACCGCCCGCAAGCGCGTGATGCTGGAGGAGTCGAAAGCGAAGCATGTTCTGCATATCACGGAGGGTCAAGCACAAGGCGAGATGGCCGAACTGCTCGCCGCGTACGACGTGCTGACTGTCGATCTGAACGGGGAAGGGGAAGGGGAAGGGGAGTTGGAGAGCCATGCGATTGCATCTGCATTCGTGCAGCCCGACCTTTCGCCTGACGACCCGGCCTACATTTTCTTCACCTCGGGAACGACGGGCGTGCCCAAAGGCGTCCTTGGCCGCCACAACGGGCTCAGCCACTTCCTGATCTGGCAGCGCGAGACGTTTAACATCGGGCCGGACGACCGTTCCTCGCAGCTGATTCATCTATCCTTCGACGTTGTGCTGCGCGACATTTTCCTTCCGCTGACCAGCGGGGCGACATTGTGCCTGCCGGATCGGATGGACGATCTCAGCGCTGAGTACCTGCTGCCGTGGCTGGAGCGTGAAGAAATCTCGGTTCTGCACACCGTGCCATCGCTGGCCGCTTCCTGGGTCTCACAAGCTCCGGCAGGCGTCACGCTGTCCGCTCTGCGCTGCCTGTTCACGGCAGGCGAGCCTTTGACCGACGTGTTGGTCGGCAGATGGCGTGACCGATTCCCGCAGTTGGGCGATATCATCAATCTCTACGGACCGACCGAAACCACGCTGGCAAAATGCTACTATGTTGTGCCAGAGCAACCACTGCCAGGCATCCAGCCCGTCGGCACGCCGCAGCCAAACACGCAGGTGCTGATCCTGAATGAGCTTGGCGCTCTCTGCGGCATCGGGGAAGCGGGCGAGATCGTCATCCGCACGCCGTACCGCTCCTTGGGTTATATCAACAATGCGGAAGAGCAGGCGAAGCGCTTCGTCGGCGATCTGTACTTCACTGGCGACAAAGGGCGTTATCGCCCGGACGGCCTGCTGGAAATCCTCGGCCGCGTCGACGATCAGGTGAAAGTGCGCGGCGTGCGCATCCAGCTGAATGAAGTGTCCTCGACGCTGGCTCGCCATGCTGCTGTTGATGCCTGCACGGTGCTCGACTGGAAAGATGAGCAGGGCGAAGTGACCCTAGTCGCTTACGTAGTGCTGAAGCAATCGCAGACGCTTACGTCCGCCGAGCTTCGTGCGTTCCTGTCCGGCCAGCTTTTGGCTGCGATGGTGCCGTCCGCGTTTGTCTTCCTGGAGCAACTTCCGCTGACCAGCAACGGCAAAGTCGACCGTAAAGCTCTGCCGCGTCCAGAGCAGTTGAGCTATGAGGAAGCAGCGTATGTCGCGCCGCGCACGGAGACGGAAGCGCAGTTGGCTGCGATCTGGGCCGATGTGCTGAAAGCAGAAGGAGTCGGCGTCACCGCCAACTTCTTCGATCTCGGCGGCCATTCGCTCTTGGCGACGCAGATGATCTCCCGCGCCCGCCAGGCGTTTACGGTGGAGTTGACCCTGCACAGCCTCTTCGAGCGTCCGACCGTCGCCCAACTCGCCGAGCTGATCGACGCCTCCCGCGGACTGCAAGCGGAGGGAGCCGCGCTTGTGCCGGTCGTGCGTGACGGCGATCTGCCGTTGTCCTACGCCCAGCAGCGACTCTGGTTCCTCGACCAGTTGGAGTCGAACAGCGCGGCTTACAACATCCCGCTGATCCTCCGCATAGAAGGAGCGCTTGACCTGCCGACCGTCGAGCAAACAATGCAAGAACTGGTGCGCCGCCATGAGACCCTGCGTACTACGTTTGCAGAAGGCGAAGGCCAAGCCGTGCAAAAAATCGCGCCTGCTGCGAGTGGCGCGGTGCAAGCGACTCTGGAGCAGATCGGTGCATCTGCAGCAGAACTGTCCGATAGCACTGTCACGGTTACTGTGCCGTTTAATGTGCTTCCCGAAGCGGAAGCCCTCGCGTTCCTGCAACAGGAAGCGCAGCGCCCGTTCGATCTCAGCCATGGGCAGCTGATCCGTGCGAACGTGGTCAAAGTGGCAGACAACGACCACTTCCTGCTGATCAACATGCACCACATCATCTCCGACGCCTGGTCGGTTGGCGTGCTGCTGAACGAATTTGCCGCGCTGTACGAAGCATTTGCGACCGGCCATGCATCGCCGCTTTCCGAACTGGCGATCCAATACGCGGACTACGCCGTCTGGCAGCGCGAATGGCTGCAAGGCGACCGTTTGACCACACAGCTCGACTACTGGAAACAGCAGCTCGGCGACGACGTGCCGATCCTGCAGCTGCCGACCGACCGTCCGCGCCCGCCGGTGCAGACGTTTGCAGGCGCGCAGATCCCGTTTGCCTTGTCCGAAGAGCTGACCGACGGCCTGAACTCCTTGAGCCGTCAAACGGGCACCTCGCTGTACATGACGCTGCTCGCTGCGTTCCAGACCCTGCTGTCCCGCTATACCGGGCAGGAAGACATCGCCGTTGGCTCGCCGATCGCGGGTCGTCAGCGCACCGAGCTGGAAGGCTTGATCGGATTCTTCGTCAACACGCTTGTGCTGCGCACCGACCTGTCCGGCCAGCCGACCTTCCGCGACCTGCTGCAGCGCGTCCGCCGCACAGCGCTCGATGCGTACGCCAACCAAGACGTGCCGTTCGAAATGCTTGTCGGCGAACTGGGCGTTGAGCGCAACTTGAGCTACTCGCCCTTGTTCCAAGTCATGTTCGCCCTGCAAAACGTGCCGCTCGCCGACCGCGAAGTGGCCGGGCTGACCCTTTCCCCGGTGCCGTTCGAGGTGCAGACATCCAAGTTCGACTTGGCGATGACCCTCGTCGAGCAAGGGGAGACGATCACCGGAGCGCTCGATTTCAATACCGATCTCTTCGACCGGGAGACGATCTCCCGCCTGATCGCCAACTTCCAGACGCTGCTCGGCGCACTTTTGGCCGACCCGGACTGCCCGATTGGAAAATTGGCTCTGGTCACGCCGGAAGAAGCTCAGCAACTGCACGCATGGAACGAAACGATGGCCGACTTCCCGGCGGAGCGCACGATTCAGGAACAGTTTGCCGAAATGGTACGCCTGCACCCGGACCGCATCGCCGTGTCCGACGGGGAGCAGAGCCTGACTTACCGCGAATTGAACGACCGTGCCAACGCCCTTGCGCACGAACTCCTCGCTCGTGGTGTGCAGCCGAACCAGTTGGTCGGCTTCATGCTCGAACGCGGCGTGCAGGTGCTGGTCAGCATCTTCGGCATTTTGAAAGCAGGCGCGGCTTACATGCCGGTCGACGCCGACTATCCGGCAGAGCGCATCACCTACATGCTGGAAGACAGCGGCGCAGTCTGGCTGATCACGCAGCAGTCCCTGCAAGAGCGGGCAAAAGCGCTTGCGCCGAACGTCCTCTGCCTGGAAGACGTTGCGCACGGCACCGCGCTTGGCGACCCGGATGCGGTCAACACGCCGGACGACCTCGCATACGTCATCTACACCTCCGGCTCGACGGGACGCCCGAAAGGCACCTTGATGCGCCACACCGGCGTGCTCAACCTCGCCCAATGGGCACATGACACGCTCGGCGATACGGAGCACGATACGATCTTGCAGTACTCCAACAACTCGTTTGACGCTTCGGTGCAAGAAATCTTCTGCGCCCTGCTCAATGGCTCCCGACTGCATGTCCTGAGCCAGGATGAGCGTTTGTCGATCGAAGCGTTCGCCGACGCGGTATACCAAACGCAAGCGACCGCCGTCCTGCTCCCGACCGTCTTTTTCCATCAGGTCGGCAGCTACTTGTCGGATCAAGCTGTGCAAAAACTCGCTTCGCTCAAGCGCATCATCGTTGGCGGCGAAGCGGTGAGCAGCGAATCGGTGCGCAACTGGCAGCGCCGTTTCGGCACCGGCATGGAAGTGATCAACGCCTACGGGCCGACGGAGATCACCGTCATCTGCACCGTTTACCGCATGCAGGAGCTGCTGCCCGATGAAGTGGTCAACCTGCCGATCGGCAAGCCGATGTCCAACTTCCAGCACTACATCCTCAACCAGCAGTTGGAACTCTGCCCAATCGGAGTGGTCGGCGAGCTATACATCGGCGGTGTCTCCTTGGCCAAGGGGTATCACAACCAGCCGGAGAAGACGGCCGAAGTCTTCCTCCCGCATCCGTTCCTCGACGGGGCGCGGGTCTACAAGACGGGTGACTTGGCACGCTGGCTGCCCGACGGCAACATCGAATACATGGGCCGGATCGACCATCAGGTGAAAATCCGCGGTTTCCGCGTCGAGCTGACCGAGATCGAAGACCGCCTCGGCAAACATCCGTCCCTGCAGCACGTCGTCGTGATCGCCCGCGACCAGCGCCTCGTCGCTTATGTCGTGCCGCAGAAGTCGCAGAGCGTCGACAGCGGCGCACTGCGCAGCTACTTGAAAGAAAAACTGCCGGAGTATATGATCCCGTCCGCGTTTGTCGTGCTGGATGCGCTGCCGCTGACTCCAAACAACAAAGTCGACCTCCGCGCCCTGCCGGCGCCGGAACTCTCGCACCTTGTGGAGACCGATTCCTACGCCGCGCCGCGCAATGAGGTGGAAGCGGTGCTGGCCGAAGTGTGGCAGACGGTGCTGCGACTGGACAAAGTCGGCATTCATGACAACTTCTTTGAACTCGGCGGCGACTCGATCCTGAGCATCCAGATCATCAACCGCGCAGGTCTGCAGGGCATCCGCCTCACGCCGAAAGACCTGTTCCAGAGCCAGACCATCGCCGAGCTGGCCGAACGCGCCCAGACGGGAGCCGCTCTGACAACGGTCGACAACGGCCCGGTCACCGGACCGGTGCTGCTGACGCCGATCCAACAGTGGTTCTTTGAGCAAAACCTCGCCGACCCCAACCACTGGAACATGTCGGTGCTGTTCGAACTTCGCGAGCAGCTCGATGTGGAAAGGATGCGCGACGCCGTTTCCCAACTGCTCACCCACCACGACGCGCTGCGCATGCGTTACGAACAGGTGGCAGGCGAGTGGAAGCAAACGATCCTCGAGCCGGGCGGCGAAGTGCCGTTTGTCACCGTCGACCTGTCCGGACGAGAAGACGCATTCGAAGCCGAAGCGGACAACTGGCAAAAGAGCCTGCAGCTCACCGACGGACCGATGCTGCGGTTCGTCCATGTGGACTTCGGCGGTACGCGGAACAGCATTTTACTTCTCATCGTGCACCATCTCGTCATCGACGGCGTGTCCTGGCGCATCCTCCTGCAAGACTTGGAGGCAGCGTACAGCAAACGCCAACTGCCGCCGAAGACGACCTCCTTCCAAACGTGGTCGGAGCGCTTGTCCCACTACGCAGCGACCCCTGCGATTTTGCAGGAAAAAGAGCACTGGCTGCAGCTGCAAGCAACACCTGTCGCCGAGCTTCCTGTCGATCACGCCCATGGCGCGAACACCATCGGGTCGGGCCGCCGCATCTCCCTGTCGCTCACGGCGGAGGAGACCCAGCAGCTCCTGCAGGAAGTGCCGCAAGCGTACAACACGCAGATCAACGATGTGCTGCTGACCGCGCTGGTCGAAGCGTTTGCCAAATGGACGGGCGAGCGTGCCTTGCTGCTCGACTTCGAAGGGCACGGGCGCGAAGAGATCGGCGAAGACATCGACGTGTCCCGCACGATCGGCTGGTTCACGACAATGTATCCGGTGCTCCTGCAACTGCACGACACCGCAGAAGCCGGCCCGCGCATCAAATCGGTCAAAGAGCAGCTCCGCGCCATCCCGAACCGGGGGATCGGCTATGGTCTGCTGCGCTACTTGAACGGCGAGGAAGCGCTGCAGAAGATGCATGCTGCACAGGTTTCCTTCAACTACTTGGGACAATTTGACCAAGTGACCGAAGCGTCTGCGCTGTTCCAAGTCTCCAACTTGCCGGGCGGTGCGCCGCGCGACGAAGCCAACCCGCGCCACCATCTGCTCGAAATCAACGGCGCAGTGCAAGGCGGCCAGCTGCACATGAGCTGGACGTACAGCGCCAATGTCCACGAGCAGGCAACGGTGGAAAAATTGGCCCAGTCCTTCATGAACGAACTCCTTGCAGTGATCCGTCATTGCCTGTCTGCAGAAGCGGGCGGATTCACGCCATCCGATTTCCCGGAGGCGCGGTTGAGCCAAGAGCGTCTCGATGAGCTGGTGGCAAGCCTTGCCGAGCGCTCCGTCACCCGCACGGACATCGAAGCGATCTACCAACTGTCGCCGATGCAGCAGGGCATGATTTTCCACAGCATGATGTCGCCGGAAGCGGGCGTCTATGTCGTGCAGATGAACATGGAACTGCACGGCACGCTCGATGAATCCGCCCTGCAACGGGCATGGCAGAAAGTGCTCCTGCGCCACCCGATCCTGCGTACCGGCTTTGAGTGGAAAGGGCTGGAGACCCCGCAGCAAGTGGTCTACCGTCATGTCAAACTGCCGATCGAAACGCTCGACTGGCGAGGGGAGCCGTCCGCCGATCTGGAAGCGTTCCTGCTCCAAGACCGCATTCGCGGCTTCGATTTGTCGACTGCGCCGCTGATGCGCCTGACCCTGATCCGTCTGGGCGACAGCATGTACCGTCTGGTCTGGACATCGCACCATCTGCTCTTCGACGGCTGGTCGATGCCGCTGGTGTTCAAAGAGCTCGTCACCGCCTTCGAAGCGGAAGTGCGCGGCACCGAAGCGCAGTTCAGCCCGAAACGCCCGTACCGCGACTTCATCGCCTGGCTGCAAGAGCAGGACATGGCGGCGGCAGAAAGGTTCTGGCGCGGCAAGTTGTCCGGCTTCTCCGCACCGAACAGGCTCCCGGTGGAGCGCACAAGCCCGCCTGCTACGACGCCGGCCAAGCGCTACGGCGAGCAAAAAGTCACCTTGTCGGCCAGCACGGCAACTGCGCTTCAAGACGCGGCCCGTGCGCATGGCCTGACCTTAAACACGCTGTTCCAAGGCGCTTGGGCGCTGCTGCTCAGCCGCTACAGCCGCGAGCAAGACATCGTGTTTGGCGCCACCGTCTCCGGCCGCCCGACCGACCTTGCCGGAGCGGACTCGATGATCGGCCTGTTTATCAACACCTTGCCGATGCGTCTGCACACCGCGCCGGAGCAGTCGGTGTTGAGTTTCCTGAAAGAGTTGCAGGCGCAGCAGGTGGAAGTCCGCGACTACGAATACACCCCGCTCGTGCAAGTGCAAGGGTGGAGCGATGTGCCGCGCGACCAGCCGCTGTTTGAGTCGATTGTGGTGTTTGAGAACTATCCGCTCGATGAGTCGATCGTCCCGGCGTTTGGCGATCTGGAAGTCAAAGAGATGTCGACGCTGGAGATGGACAGCTACCCGCTCACCGTCATGGCGCTGCCGGGGGTTGAGTTTACGATCAAAGTCGCGTTTGACCACCTGCGTTTTGAAGCGGACGTCATCACGCGTCTGATCGGGCATTTGCAGACGCTGCTCCTGTCGCTTTTGGACCAACCGGAGGCAAGGCTTGCCGATGTGCCGATGCTGTCCGAAGCGGAGCGTCACCAGTTGCTGGTCGATTGGAACGACACCGAGGTTGATTACCCGCAGGATGACCGCATCCACGAGCTGTTCGAAGCGCAGGCAACGCGCACGCCGAGCGCCTTTGCGGTCATCCATGGCACGGAACAGCTCACCTACGCCGAACTGAACGCCCGCGCCAACCAGTTGGCGCACCGCCTGCAACGCGTTGGCGTCGGCCCGGATGTGCTCGTCGGCATCGCCGTTGAGCGCTCCTTGGAGATGGTGGTCGGACTGCTCGGCATTCTGAAAGCGGGCGGCGCGTACCTGCCGATCGACCCGGCCTATCCGTCGGAGCGCATCTCCTTCATGCTGGAAGACTCGGGAGTTGGCGTGCTGCTGACCCAGGGACATTTGACCGCGTCCTTGCCGGAGCATAGGGCAGAGGTGATCTGCCTCGACACCGACTGGGCAGCAATCGCAGAGGAGTCTGCTGAAGCCTGCGTTAGTGCCGGAACTGCCGACAACCTGAGCTACATGATCTACACCTCAGGCTCCACCGGCACACCGAAAGGCGTTTTGATCTCGCATCGCGCCGTGGTTAACCACAACTTTGCCATCTCGCGTGCATACGGGCTTGGCGCGAGCGACCGCATCTTGCAGTTCGCTTCGATCTCCTTTGACATCGCGGTCGAAGAGCTGTTCCCGACCTTGCTGTGCGGAGCGACGCTGGTCTTGCGCGGCGAGCAGATGGCAGCAGGAGACTTCCTGCGCTGGGTGGAGGAGCAAGGCATCACCGTCCTCAACCTGCCGACCGCCTACTGGCACAGTTGGGTGCACGAACTGGCGCTCCAATCGGCCGTGCTGCCCGCAGCGCTTCGCCTGATGATCGTCGGCGGCGAAAAAGCATCGCCAGAAGCGTATGCCGTTTGGCAAAAGCTGGCCGGGCAGCCTGTGCGCTGGATCAACGCGTACGGCCCAACCGAAGCGACCGTCACCGCCACGATGTACGAACCGAGCGGGGAAGAGGCGCACGACGCCTTGAACCTGCCCATCGGCCGCCCGATCGACAACCTGCAGCTGTACGTCCTCGACGAACACTTGCACCCGGTTCCGGTCGGCGTACCGGGCGAACTGCACATCGGCGGTGCCGGGTTGGCCCGAGGCTACCTGAACCGCCCGGAACTGACCGCCGACAAGTTCATCCCGAACCCGTTCGGCGCAGCGGGCACCCGCCTGTACAAAACGGGCGACCTTGTCCGCTACCTGCCCGATGGCAACCTGGAATGCCTCGGCCGCACCGACGACCAGGTGAAAGTCCGCGGGTTCCGCATCGAGCTTGGCGAGATCGAAACCCTGCTCGAAGGGCACCCTGCCGTCCAATCGGGCGTCGTGGTCGTCCGCGACGAACGCCTTGTTGCTTACTTTGTTGGCGACGATGCAGCCGACATCCGCGCCTACATGAAGGAGAAAATGCCGGAGTATATGATCCCGTCCGCCTTTGTCGCATTGGATGAACTTCCGATGACGCCAAACGGCAAAGTCGACCGCCGCGCCTTGCCTGCGCCGGGCACTAGCTTCACCACACCGGGCACAGGCACCGAGTATGAAGAGCCGCGCAACAAGACGGAGCAGGCGCTGGCCGAGATCTGGCAAAACGCGCTGCGCCGCGAGCGGGTCGGCATTCGTGACAACTTCTTTGAACTGGGCGGCGACTCGATCCTGAGCCTGCAGATCATCTCCCGCGCCGCAGCGAAAGGCATCCGCCTGACGCCCAAAGACCTGTTCACGCACCAGACGATCGCCGAGCTGGCCCAAGCGGCCGGCACCGTCTCCGGCGAACACATCGCCGATCAGGGCGAAGTGACCGGGGACGTGCTCTTCACGCCGATCCAGCATTGGTTCTTCGAGGAAGAGATGCACAACGCCAACCACTGGAACATGTCGATGCTGTTCGAGACAAGGGAGAAGCTGGACGATGCCATTTTGCAAGACGTTCTGGCCCATCTCCTGCAGCATCACGACGCGCTGCGCATGCAGTTTGCGGACGGCAAGCAGGTCAGCGCCGCTTGGAGCGGCGACGTCCCGCTGACTTCTATCGACTTGACGCATCTGCCGCTTGACGAGCAGGAAGCGGCGTTCGAAGCGGAAGCAAGCCGACTGCAAGGAAGCCTCGACCTGCAAGCCGGTATGCCGGTGCGTTTCGCCGCCTTTACCTTTGGGGCGGGGCTGCCGAGTCGACTTTTGCTGATCGTCCACCACTTGGTGATCGACGGCGTGTCATGGCGGATTTTGCTGGAGGACTTGGAGTTGGCCTATACCCAGCGCCTGAGTGGTGCGGAGATCAAACTGCCGCTCAAGACCACGTCCTACCAAGCCTGGGCGAAGCAGCTGGCCGACTACGCCAAGTCGTCCACCCTGCAGCAAGAGCGCAAGTACTGGCTCCAGCAGAGCCATTCCGCTCCGCTGCCGACCGACCTTGCTGCAGGCGCGAACACGGAAGCGTCCGCCCAGCACGTATCGGTGACCTTGGATGCGGCGCACACGCAAGCCCTGCTCCAAGAAGCGCCGAAAGCGTACAACACGCAGATCAACGACCTGCTGCTGACCGCGCTGGTCGAAGCGTTTGGCACGTGGACGGGCGAGCGCGCCCTGCTCTTGGATCTCGAAGGGCACGGCCGCGAAGAGATCCTCGATGGCGTTGACCTGTCCCGCACCGTCGGCTGGTTCACCGCCGTCTATCCGGTGTATCTGAACCTGACCGATGCAACACAGCCAGGGCAGAAGATCCAAACGGTGAAAAATCATCTCCGCGCCATCCCGAACAAAGGCATCGGCTACGGGCTCCTGCGCTACCTGAACGGGGATGCGGCATTGGCGGAGCTGCCAAGCGCCGAGGTGCAGTTTAACTACCTCGGCCAGTTGGATCAGTCGCTGGCAGAGTCTGGCGTCTTTACGGTTTCGACAGCAGATGGCGGCGCGTCCCGCGATCCGCAGAATCCGCGCAGCCACCTGTTGGAGATCAACTGCGCCGTCACCGGCGGGCAACTGCAGGTCAACTGGACCTACAGCGGCAACGTTCACGATAAGGCGACAGTGGAAAAGCTGGCCGGGCAGTATCTCGAAGCACTGCAGGAGCTGATCCGCCATTGCCAGTCGCCCGATGAGTGGCTGACCGACGAAGTGGGCATCCAGTGGAACCTGTCCTCGCCAAACTGCCTGATGCCGCTGAACAACGCCCTTACCGGCACTCCGCTGTTCCTCGTCCATCCGGTCGGCGGCGTGGCACAGATCTACACCGAGCTGGCGTATGAGCTGGGCGACCGTCCTGTATATGGCCTGCAGTCCCGAGGTTTGGACGAAAGCGAAACGCCGTTCGCCACCGTCGAAGAGATGGCAGCCTGCTACGTCGACGCGATCCGCACTGTGCAGCCGTATGGCCCGTATCAAGTGGGCGGTTGGTCGATGGGCGGTCTGGTCGCGCTGGAAATGGCGCAGCAGTTGCAAGCGGCAGGGGAGGAAGTCAGCTTCCTCGGCCTCCTCGACACCCCGGCCCAGCACCTCGGCGGCCACGACGGCCAGCCGACCCCGGTGCATCGCCTGTTGACCACATTCGCGGAAGAGCTGACAGGACGTTTCGGCATCGAGATGCCGGGTGCTGAAGAGCTGGCGCAGACGCTGACCGTCGATGAGTTCCTGCAACAGTTCATCACGGCAGCCGCGCGCACCAAAGCTCTGCCGCCGCACATCGGCTTGGAGCAGGTCAAGCGTTTCTTCCGCGTCCTGCAAGCCAACGATGCGGCCAACTGCATCTACGAGCAGCATTTCTACGATGGCACCGTCACCATGTTCCGCGCCATCGAAGACCCGCAGCAAGGCTCCAAAGGCCTCACCTTCGGCTGGGATACAGAAGCCAGCACCGTCCACGTCCACACCGTACGAGGCAGCCACCACAACATGGTGTTGCCGCCGTATGTGAAGATGCTGGGTGCGTTGATGAGAGCTTGTTTGGAGGAATAGGAAAACAAAAAGAGCACGAGCGCCTGCTAGAGGCCTCGTGCTCTTTTTTACTTGATTACGATTTCCGCGTCTTCAATCACTTCACCCTGGTTGATAAAAGAGACGCGATACGTACCGGCATCTTCAATCGTAAATGGCATCACTAAGACGTTATAGGCTTCATTCGTCTGCAGATCTTCCGAATAGAAATCTTTCCAGTCCGAGCCAACTTGTTGTTCGACGTAGAACTTAAGCGATTTCGTGTCAAACGTGTCATACGAGTAGACTCGTGCGTACAACTGCTGACCGGTTTTATACTCCTTGCCTTTGACAATCAGTTCATCCGACTTTTCTTCAAACGTCGTGCCGACGATGACGCTGTCCCCGTCGCCTACGCCAATTCCGTCATTTGGAGCGGAGTAGAGGTGCCCTTGCATGATGACGGCGGCGGAGAGCAATCCAGCGAAGATAAAGCCCATCTTCGAAGTCAGTTCCTTGGGAACATAGCGGCGTTGGAAGAAGATCATGCCAAAGATCCAGGCGATGTACAGATAATTGCCGACATACTGATTGCCAAAAAGATCAAAGCTGAAAATCATCAGAAGCAACACTGCGACCGCAGACACCCATGTCCACCAGATGTGTTGTTTCTTGCCAAGCTTCTTCCAATTGTTCGAAAAGAAAATCGCCCCGGCAATCAGCGTCAAGCACCAAGCCCAGACCGCGCCGATCTCAGGAGCTTTTACATTCGATTTTTCAGTTTCTACAGCAGGCGCTTCTACAGCCATCGGCTGACTGCATGCTCCCTGCTCATGCTCTTTCCCGCATTGCGAGCAGACCAAAACGATTCCTCCATTTCATCCTGTTTGTCGACTTTACATTCTAGGTAAATATAGATAAGCCCTTTCTCAGGCTCACATGTAATATTTTCATAATCAAAAAGAACACGAGCCCTGAATAGGCGGACTCGTGCTCGTTGCTTATTCACATGCGATGCCATCCCCATCCCGATCAAGTTTTGCAGTGTATCCTTGCTCTCCTTTTTGAAGGGGGGCCTTACCTGCATTTTTTACTTCTGTGCAGTTTGCATACACGGTCTCTGTAGGGATCATCGTGGTCAGATTCGGTTTAAGTTCATTGGTGACTAAAAGAACAGGGACCAGAACGACAACAGCAATAAAGATACCCGAGAAAGTTTTTTTCCATTTCACATTACCCAACCCCATTTCGTGCTGTTTATTTCATATAAAATGTATATGATGAAATGATTTAGAAAATGGAGGTTTGAAATGTGAATAATCCGATCGCGCTGATTGGGAGTTCTGTTTTACAGTTGGTTGGAGGAAATGTTTATATATTCCTCTTTGTTATCGTTTACATCGGAGTGTTCTTATGGCTGTATAAAGAGCTTCGCAAGGAAGATTCCGAAAGAACTGGGAAAGTATTAGAGCGTTTCGACAAAACGGTTGAAACCCTTGGGAAATTAGAAAACTCCTTGCTTCAGTACCTTGAAGGCACAAAAGATCGAGAAGCACAAAAGCAAATGTATGACCTAATCGGTAGTTCATACCCGTATTTACAGATTAGCTTGATTGAAAAAATACAAGGGATATTCACCGACACTTCAACTGAGTACGGCAAGGAATGTATTGACTTGATAAGGAAAGAAGTTCGAGTGTTAAAAAATTACAATGAAGGTGCCGTTCCGAAACTTGCAAACGGGGAACTGACCTCTTGGGTTGAGCAGTTTGTTGCAATGATCATTTCACGATTTGTTAAACCAGCGTACGTCGCTTTGCTAATTCTTGGCGGTTTGTATAGTTTCGTGGCCACAATCCTGATCTCGGTTTCTCGATTGTACTCGACCTCTCAGGTTTGGGAATTCGTGCTGTGTATTATCGCTGTATGTTTTCTGGGTGTGTTTATAGTGATCACTATAACTTCGATTGCTGACGGCAGGTGGAAGCAATTTCTGCGATTTGATGGACCGCTGCTGCTGTTACCACCTTTACTAGGTGTTGTACTCACAAGTGGAATCGTAGCTCGTGGCGTTTCCTTCTCTCTCTTTGTAGGTGTTCTTCTGTATTTTTATTACACTCAAAGAAAAAACAAGGTGATGAGAGAGGAAGCATAGAATTTACTAACGTATACGGAAAATATAGGAGGTGATCAGTTATGTTTATCGCGAGGTATAAACAACTGTTTGCAGGCATTCTCATCGGCAGCGTAATCGCCGGTGTCAGTGTGGCTTCTGCGGATCAGAGTATTACTGCATATCTTAGCCCGATCAAATTTACGTTTGATGGTAAAACCAAGGCATTGCCAGAAGGGTATGCTGTTCTAACTTATAAGGATCGTACATACGTACCTGCACGTTTTGTTGCAGAAGAACTTGGCGCAAAAGTGGATTGGATTAATTCGACGCAGACGGTAGCCATTACCACAACTACGGGGCTCCCGTCCGGTCAAAATTGTGGAACACCTGCAATCAAAGGGAACATTAGCAGCTCTGGGGAGAAGATTTTCCATGTTCCGGGTGGTCAGTATTATGAAGTAACCATTGCTGAGGAGATGTTCTGTACACCGGAGGCTGCTCTTGCTGCGGGTTATCGTGCCTCCTTGCGTTAGTGATTGGCAATTAGAAAGAGCACAGGTGCCGTGTTGGCACTGTGCTCTTTTTTCGAAAATGTGTAAAATGGTAGATAACACCATCGTCCATAGGAGGCAACACATGATCCGGCCAGCACATCAAGAAGACTTTCAACCAGCAATCAAGCTGATCTACTCAACCATTGGGAAAATAGGAAACACTCTCGCTGGTTCGGATGACCCTGCAGAAGTCACCGGAGTTCTTGAAACGTTTTTCCAGCAAAAGGGCAACCGTCTCAGCTTCGAAAATACTCTGGTCAAAGAGCATGACGGACGTGTCGTTGGCGTCCTCGTCTCGTACCATGGCAGCCGGACCGCTGAACTGGATCAACCGTTCCTCGACCGCCTGATCGCTCATACTGGTGATCCGAGCCTTACGATCACCAAAGAAGCTCAAGACGACGAGTATTACCTCGACACGATCGCCGTATCTTCAGAGTATGAAGGCCGCGGCTTTGGCAGGGAACTGATGCGTGCGTTCGAAGAAAAGGCACGTGCCGAAGAGCATCACAAATTGGCTCTTCTTGTTGAAAAAGACAACGAACGGGCGTATCGTCTCTACGAAAAAGCAGGCTTCCGCGTGGATGGAGAACTGACCGTCAGTGGGTATCGGTTCTATCATATGGTGAAATTGATCTGATACCAATGCAGGAGGGAAGTGACAGTATGAATGGGATCGCTGTGTATCTTGTGATGATTACTATCTTCTTTTTGCTTATGTTGACGTTTCTCTACACCGGAGTCATGGGTGCGATCAGAGGGTCGATAGCAACGCTGTCAGTAAGTACTTTACTTGGAGTCATTGCGGTCATCGTTTCTTTTCCATGGATTGGACAATTCATTCTTCCAATCCCGGTGGTAACCGCAGTTTTGGCGCTTGTGCTTTTCATTAGAAGGAGATCATCAGGTACTCACATACAAAAAGACGCCTAGACGGCGTCTTTGTTTCTTCGAAATGTCACGATTTCATTTGCGATATCTAGGCTTTCTTGCACCCAACCGTATTCTAGCCAAGCTTGGCAATGTCTTGATTTTTGATTGTAGCAGTTGCCCCACCAAGCTTGATATTTTCTTGCAGAAGGCGGCAAGTTTCGGTGGATAATGGTTTCAATTTCTTCGAATTTCATTGTTAGATTGTTGGACTCATGTTTTTGTAGAAATTGACTTAGTTGCAGGTAAACGGAACTCTTTGCCATAAGGGACCTTCTTTCTAAAAAAATCAGGTGGTGTCGGGTATGGAAAAAAGGGTGGTTGTTGCGGTAAGCAGCAGTTCTTCGCATACGTTTAGCAAACCTACGCAGGACAGCATTAAGCTTTTGGCAGGGCTGGGAGTAGAAGGGGATGCGCATTTGGGAGAGACGGTAAAACATCGCTCGCGGGTGAAGCAAGACCCGACGCAGCCCAATTTGCGGCAGGTGCATTTGATTCACGCGGAGCTGTTTGAGGAGTTGCAGAGCAAAGGTTTTACCGTCTCCGCCGGGCAGATGGGGGAGAACGTGACCACCAGCGGTGTCGATCTGCTGGGACTGCCGGCGGGTGCGCGTCTGTATCTCGGTGAAACGGCGGTGGTGGAGATCACCGGACTTCGCAACCCCTGCGCACAGCTGGATCGCTTCCAGCCAGGACTGATGAAAGCTGTGCTGGATCAGGATGAGCAAGGCAACCTCATTCGCAAAGCCGGTGTTATGGGCATTGTGTTGGCAGGCGGCGAAGTGCGACCGGGAGACGCGATTCGCGTTGAACTGCCTTCTGAACCGTACCGCCCACTGGAGCGGGTATGAGCACCTCAGGGTGCTTTTTTTATTGCTGCAGCAGTTGGATGATCTCGTCGTGCTGCTTTTCTTTGGCATAATCCAAGGCAGTTTTGCCCACGTAGTCGATGGTCTTCACGTTCGCCCCGTTTTTGACGAGTTGGCGCACGTTTTCGGTCTGCAGACTATCTACCGCCCAGTGCAAGGGTGTACGGCCATTTTTGGCTTGCAGGTTGAGAATGGCCCCGCCTTCTAGTAAGACCTGAATCATTTCAGGCGTCCCATGCATCGCGGCATCGATGAGGGCAGTTCTGCCTTCTGTCTTGTCCTGGATGTTTGGGTCGGCACCATGGGCTAGCAGAATTTTCACGATATCCAGATGACCGTTTGCCGTTGCGCCGCGCAGGGCTGTCATCCAAGTGTCGTCCTTCGCGTCGGGGTCGGCTCCGGCTTGCAAAAGATATTCCACCATCTGTAGATGGCCTTTGTACGCAGCAGCGATCAGGGCCGTTTCACCGTATTCTCCACGCGCATCTACGTCCATTCCGTTCGAGATGTCCGCTTGCACGTCAGGCAGATAATTATTGGCAGCTTTCTCCACATATTGCTGTTCTGCTTGCGATACTTCCCGGTTCCAGATTAGTAGTCCCACTACGAGGAACGCAGCGATAACGCCGCTGCCGGTCAGGTATTTTTTCTTCAAATAAATCACCTCACAGAATGTGAAGGAGCCCGTCGATGTGACGGGCTCTGTTTAGGCTGTTTGGTTAACGATGATGCCATCCGGGTCTATCGGTTTTACATAAGCTTCATTTGTTGCAGAAAAAGAGGCGATGATTAGCGAAGAGGTAACTAATACGAAAAACGAAAACTTTTTCATGCTAAACACTCCGTTCGTTTATCTTTTTCAATAGTAAAGTACATGCTCGTTCGGTCTCAAATGCTGTTTTGTAGTCTCCAATTGATTGATAAGCTTCGCACACTACTTGGAGCGAGTCGACTTGATCGTGTAATAAACCAATTGTACCAAATATTCCCGCTGATTTTAAGGCGAATTCTATCGAATGTCCATGATTTTGAAGAAGTAACTCATATCGACTGCACGTTTGAAAAAATTCTCCCATCGAAGGTATTTGTTGGTCAGTAAGGTCAGCGGCGACTTGTGTGGCAAGATCGATGATTTGTGAAGCTTCATGGAGATTACGATTTTGGATATGTATCTGTGCGATTTTAGAATAAGACAAAAGCAGGTCAGGTAAGTTGTTACTCTCTTTATAATTGTCTGCGCACTCTTGTAATTGCTGAATTGCCAAGTAGGGATGATCACGCGCCGTGATCATGGCGGCGATAGTGAGGGGTACATGCAGCTTTTTGGCGATATGCTGCAAGAGGTACACCGAAGCGGTATTTTTATCCCGCTCCAACTGGCTGATCATCGAGATCGTTACATACCCGTCGGCCACTTCGCTTTGTGCCATGCCTTTTTCCAAGCGGAGACGACGTATCCGTTGTCCAAGTGTTTCTTGAGGATCAATGTTCACCTAAAACTCTCCCTGTAATTACAAATGTGTTCCTTTTTATTATACAATTGGATATTCAGCTTTGGAAAGTGCAAAAAAGACCTAGCAGACATTCTGCTGGGCTTTTCTTTTAGGTAAATGATCCGGCGATTAAAATGCTGCAAATATATTTGTCGGATTGGTTTGATAAAATACTGTCAATGATCTTGATAAATAATTTTGCTTTGGATTTTTTCTTTGCTATACGTCTATACCGCCAGATAATAAGGACGCCGGCTGACAGAGCAATTAAGAGGAAACAAATAATTATTAGAAATGTAGCAAATCCAGTTTCAGTCTTGTCATGAATTTTTCCAATGTATGGAGGCGGATAATTATACCTTCTTAAGCATATCGCGTTATTTTCTGTTGTGTATTTGAGTGTTATAGTGGAGGGATTTCAAGTAGGTTTTTTTGATGAGCTCGAACTGAGCAGAATAATCACTTATGCACAAGGGGATAAATGGAATTATGTGTTGTTTAGTTGGGAGGGGTAAGGAGATGCTAGCAGAATTTGAGCTTCGCAGTAACTCGATTACCTGTTATAGATTCATATTGGATATCGAACAACTGCAAGTAGTGTCGGATGAACTATCAGCAAAGCTAACGTTTCACCCACAGTTCGAGTCACCGATTGGTCTTCTTGATGATTATATTTCTTTACTTGGTGGACATGTGGAGTTGGATTCGAGGGTAAAGGTTGATATTCCGGTACAAGCCAAGCTGCCAGGACGACCATTTTGGATTCCCTTGTCAAATAAAATGATTCAATATATTGAAGAAAACCGTGTTCCACAACAGGAAATCGAAATAAGTTTATCTTTTTATGCGGTCTGTCACATCCCAAACAATTATTATCGTAGTAGAAATGACTCGGAGTGGGAGAAGAGAATCGATCAGGCTCTTAAACTTGTTACAGGGAAGATGAGTACATTTACAGTTTATCCCCCAGTTAGAGTTCGAATCCATCGTGAGAAGTGGAGTAATTTATTAAAGGATGCGGGTTACAAGTCTTTTGAGCTTTTGGAGTTGCCGACTCTTAACTTACGTCCTAAACAGTCAGATCGATGGTTACAGGTGACTGGAAGATTCGAGGAATTTATTCACAAAGAGCGAATGGGGTACTATGAAGATTGTATGCGGAATGCAAGGATCTTATTGGAGGATGTAATGGTGCTGTTAGCTTCTCATACTGGTGTACAGTTGAATCAGAAACAGGCGTCTGGGAAAATCGAGAGTCTTGTAGCCAGTTTGAAGAAGCGATTTCCTACGATAATAGACTCAATAGAGTCGCTTGAATGGCTGATGAAGTCGATAAACCTGTCCAGTCGTGCACATCATCACGGAGGAGAAGTAGTCGTAGCAATGGGAGGGATGCGCAAACAGGTTAAGTATATTAGCTACCTTCTGGCAGCGTTGCTCTCTGCAAGTGTCACACTGTTGGAGGACTTCGTACCGGAAAATGAAAGTACCTAAAATCAAGGAGGTTTTGGAGTTGAAAGTAGAATTTAATATTGTTGGCGGTGGGGTCATAGGTCAAATAAATCCTATCGATTTGGACGCAGGCGGTGTACAGGCTCTGTTTAATTTGAAGGAAATTAAATTGCGAATCTATACCAGTGCTGGAGTATCTACTGTAAGTTCTTGTAGTATTCGTGATATTTCATTGGATGCTTCTGAACAGACACCTTTGTTAAGGGTTAATATACAAACTTAGTATTTTTTAACAAAAGAGCATGAGACAAAATCGTCGCATGCTCTTTTGTCGATAATTCACCATGTGCTAACTTTTTTTGATCCTTCCTTATACCTCTTAGAAATCACAGTTGGAACTGGCCCAAATTACCTTAAAGGATTTCCACCTCCATCTCCGAATACTACTAAAGATTTTGTCAATTTGGAGGAGATTGCACCTTGGCTAACGTGTGGAAAAACACGCTGCTCGGCGTGACGATGGTCTCGCTGATGTCTGTGCCGAACGTGACAGAAGCAGCAGCACCGCCGATCACGATTAAGATCGACGGGCAGAAACAAACGTATGACAGCGCACCGTACATGAAAAACGACAGAACCCTTGTGCCTTTGCGCGGGATCTTTGAAAAACAGGGCGCTGAAGTGTTCTGGAAACAGGAGACGAATACCGTCGTTGCGGTCAAAGGCGACATGACGATCACTTTGAAAATCGGCTCGAAAACCGCGTACGTCAACGGCGCTCCGGTCACGCTGGACCAGGCGGCGGAAATGAAAAACGACCGCACGATGGTGCCGATCCGCTTTGTTTCGGAAACGTTGGGCGCAGACGTGAAATGGGAGCAGAAGACCAACTCCGTCCTGATCACTTCTGGCGTCAAATCGACGCCGAATAAAGGGCAGGTGCTGCACCTGTCGCAATTTAACGACGTCGACACGCTGGACTCGGTGCTCGCAACGGACACAGCTTCGTTCAACATGATCTCGCAGATCAACGAAGGCTTGACCCGCCTCGACAAGGATGGCAAGGCCGTTCCAGGCGTGGCGAAGAGCTGGACCATATCTCCGGACGGCAAGACCTACCGCTTCACGCTGCGCCCTGACGCAAAATGGTCGGACGGCAGCGCGGTGACGGCGAGCGATTTTGACTATGCTTGGAAACGCGGCTTGAAACGCTCCACCGGGGCTAACTATGCATTCCTCCTGACGTGGATCAAGGGCGGGCAAGATTACTACAATGGCACCGGCTCCGCTTCGGGTGTCGGCATCAAAGTGATCGATCCGAAAACGCTCGAAGTCACGCTGGAATCCCCGATTCCCTTTTTCCCGGAACAGTTGGCCTTCCCGACCTACTATCCGCAGAAGAAAGCGTTTGTCGAACAAAAACGCGCCGCGTATGGCAACGATGCCGGCACGGTGCTGTCCAACGGCCCGTTTAAGCTGCATACCTGGGCATACGGCCAACTGATCTATCTCGAGAAAAACAATACGTACTGGGATCGCGCCAATGTAAAACTGCAAAAGGTCAACGTGTACATCGGCAAGCCGCAAGCGACGCAGAAGACGATGTACACCAAAGGCCAACTCGACCTGTTCCAGGCTGAAGCCAACGCGCACGCGCTCTACCAAGGGAACCCGGAGTACCATTCCGCTCCCGAGCAGACCAGCGGCTATCTGCAGTTCAATATGACGCACCCGGTGCTGAAAAATAAAAAGATCCGCCAAGCGCTGACCTATGCGATCGATGCGAACCAATACGTGAGCAAGGTGTACAACAACGGTACGGTCGGCGCGACCGGACTCGTTCCGTACGGCATCTCGAACGGTCAGGGCGGCGACTTCCGCACGACAAACGGCGACCTGCTGAATCGCAGCGCCAACCTGCCGAAAGCGAAAGCGCTGCTGCAGGAAGGCTTGAAAGAGTTGGGTCTGACCCAACTGCCGACGCTGACCGTGCTGATGGACAACGGCACAACCTCCAAGCTCTCCGGAGTAACGCTGCAAGAGCAATGGCACCAAAACCTCGGTGTTGAGATCGAGACGGAGTATGTGTCGTTCGCGGAACGGCTTGAGCGTTCCGTATGGGGCGATTTCCAAATCGTGTACTCGTTCTGGGGCGCTGATTACAACGACCCGATGACGTTCCTCGACATGTATCTGACCGACAGTGATTTCAATGAGACGCGCTACAGCAATCCGGAGTACGACCGTCTGGTGATGGCAGCACAGAAAGAGGTCAACGCGGCCATGCGCATGCAGTACCTGTACGATGCCGAAAAGATCTTGATGAACGATCTGCCGGTCGCGCCGGTCCTTTACCGCCAGTACTCGTATCTGCTCAAGCCGTATGTGAAGAATCTGACGCTTGTGGACAACATCAAGGGCTATGATTTGAAGAATGTTTCAATTGAAGGAAAGTAAAAGCATCTCTGAGCAAAAAGCTCCTTCGGTTACGGCCGAAGGAGCTTTTTTAAAATCTCTTTGCTCTATCAGTGTTACGGTGATCAAATAACAGAATATGAAATAAAATAGTTCGCGATGGGTGTGCAGTTTTTGCAGCGTTGGCGGCCAGACCTTCACCGGCGACGTGTTTGCCGACCCGGCGTATTTTGTGGACTCGCATCTGAACGGTCTCCCGCGCCAACCGCGATCCGTTCGGCGGCAAAAGCGACATTTTTACCAAGATCGAAGTCGACGGCGAAACGGTGTCGGACGACCGGATGTGGAAAAAGAACGACTTTCCGACCGGCACCTGCTACAACCTGCTCTGGGGCTATGATAACGCTTCGAGCGGTTTCCAGTACTCCGACAACTATAACTTCCGCTATGTGGCGAAACGGCAAGGTTTGGCAGTCTCCATCGAAGTGTTTGACGTCAACTGTGGAGAATGTGAGGTAATGGGTATAAAAAGGAAGCCAGAAGGCTTCCTTTTTTATATCGCGGGGCAAGTCTGCAAGTTGACACACTGGGTATGTTTTGGTAATATAAACATAGGGTTTTATAAAATAACAAAAACTAGAGGTGGAAAAATGAGTTCATTTGAGACATGGAAGAGGTACCGGGATGAGTTTATTTCAAAACTCGAGGACTATGGCTACAGACTAACTGAAAGCGGCACGTCGAATAAAAAATTGGTCGTAGAAGGTCGGGATTATCAATTTAAAGTTATCTTTCGATATTCTACTCGTACAGAGAAAACTGGATATAGTTTTACGTTCAACGCTGATGAGTTTGGAGATGATGAAAATAGTTTCTTTGTCTATGCTCTTGTTGGTTCAAATGAAGTCACTCGTTATCTCATAATTAACCATGCTATTTTCAAGAGTATAATGGAGAAACCGTTCCAGTCTAACACATACCTAACCACCGGAAGTTACACCTTTAATTTTGGGAAAGCAGATAGTGAGAAATTAGGGAAATGGGCAGAGTTTGTCGGTGGGATTGAGGTGTTTGAGAAATTTTATAGTAATAGTGACCTCATAACGATCCCACGTTCTGTTCTGTATGCTATGAAAAAGAAACTTTACGACATGCAAAATGAACTAGACAGGTTGCTGGGATAACTGCTTGGGCAGTTAGCTATTCCCCTTGGTACTATAAGGAGGATACTGTTTTTCAAAGTGTGAGGCGGAAACGATAGAGGAGGAGAAGAATGGGAGATAGCGTCATCAAGAGAAATGGGTGTAGGGAAGAAGTATTACTAGCGATCAGTGCTGTCATTAAGCAAAAGGGGAGAAATAGCTTTACGGTTACCGAAGTGCTACATTACTTAAAAGGTGTTGGTTCAACATATAAAGAGTCAACAATTAGGACTCAAATTAGTTCCAGATGTTGTTCTAATTCTCCTAACCACCACGCAACTACATACAGAGATTTGGAACGAATCGGGGCTGGAGTATACAGGTCCTTACATCACATTTAAATGGATGTGTATAAGATTAGTTGATCTCATATTAGGCATTAAATAATATATGGGGGCGATGGGATGGGTGGCAATGCAGAAGAGAAAGTATTGTTATGTTATCATTGCGGCAATAAAACCTCGATGAAAAAAGTTGCTAAACATACATATCGAGATAGAGAGTTTTTAGATTATGAGAATAACTTCTGGGTTTCTTATGGGAATGAGTGGTCAATTTTTTTCTGCCCGGTTTGCCAAAATGTCACTATTGAGGAATGTTACTGGCATAGCGAAGAAACGGGACCTCGTGGAGAGCAATACTATAATTATAGAATCCTGTACCCGCAAGTAAACATCAGTAATACTACAATTCCTGAAAAAGTGGTAAAAGCATTCGAATCGGCTATAAAAGTAAGGCATATCGATAACAATACTTGCGTGTTTTCATTACGGAAAACACTCGAGTTGATTTGCAAAGATCAAAATGCTCAGGGTACTAAACTCTATGAGATGCTAAACGATCTATATGAGAAAGGGGTTCTTCCTAAGCTCTTAGATAGCATGGCAACTCTCTTAAGAAAAGCTGGAAATGAAGCAGCCCATTCTGATGAGGAAATATCAGATGGGTTAGTGAGCGATTTGATTGATTTTACGCAAACTATTATTGAGTATATATACGTCCTGCCTAATAAACTTCAAAAAATCCAATATCATATTGAAAAGCAAGTCAGTGAGAATGGCAGAGGTATATAATGCTCTTTGTTTAGATTGAAACTACAAAGTGAAATCCGTCTCATCCACATAATTTGGACAGATCTGCTGAGCATGAGATTCCTTTCTCTCTTCATTGTTATTTGGCATTTTAAGGAGAGATTGGTCTGGCGCCGAGAACTTCAACGAAAACCCATAGAAAAAGGTCTTAGCGAATGCGCTAAGGCCCTTTTCTGTGTCTATTTCCCTTTTTTGATGCAATACCAGGAACGGGAGCGGGCGGTGATAGCCGGCTCTTTTGGTTCGCTTGCAGGCGTTTGTTTGGCCTGCTCGATCAGCAGGGCGAGCTCCGCTTGGAAGGTGTTGCGGGTGGTGCGTGATCAGGCGGGTCGCCAGCAGCGAGTGCCTGCCGAGTGTGAAGAAATTGTCATGTACGCCGACCTGCGAGACGTTGAGCAAGCTCGACCAAATCTCAGCCAGTTGCGCCGCGGTCTCGTTGCAACAGCGCGGCCGACGCGAACCGTTCTTGACTTCGGTTGCTGAAATCTATCAAAAACAGCCTTGTTCTGGCCATCATTTCCCTTTTTATATGAATTGGTTTATAATAAGGTTCGCCAGAATGACTTCGGGGGTGCAGGATTTATGCAAGAGAAGAATCAAAACAAACAAAGCGTTTCAAAAGAGATCACTCCGCAATCCAAGGACTTTTCTCGCTGGTATCTTGATACGATCCGGAAAGCGGACCTGATGGATTACGCTCCAGTGCGCGGGTGCATCGTATTTAAGCCGGAAGGTTTCGAACTGTGGGAACGCATTCAGCAGGCGATGGATAAGCGTTTTAAAGAGACCGGACACCGGAATGCATACTTTCCGATGCTCATTCCTGAGTCTTTCTTCGAAAAAGAAAAAGAGCACGTCGAAGGCTTCAACCCGGAACTGCCTTGGGTGACGGAAGCCGGTGGCGAGCCGCTTGAAGAGAAATACGCGCTGCGCCCGACCTCCGAGACGATCATCGGTCATATGTACAGCCAATGGATCAACAGCTACCGCGATCTTCCGGTACTGATCAATCAGTGGGCAAACGTATTCCGTTGGGAAAAACGGACGTTCCCGTTCCTGCGCACGTCTGAGTTTCTGTGGCAAGAAGGGCATACCGCTCATGTTGATGAAGCAGAAGCGCGTGAAGAGACGATGCGAATGTTGGAAATTTACCGCGAAGTGGTCGAAAATGAGCTGGCAATCCCGGTCTGGGTGGGTCAAAAGACACCGAGCGAACGTTTTGCAGGAGCCGTAGATACATATTCAATTGAAGCGATGATGCAGGATGGCAAAGCTGTACAAGCCGGTACCTCGCATTATCTTGGCGATAAATTTGCAATTGGATTTAATATTAAATATCTTGATCGCGACAACCAGCACAAATATGTACACACCACGTCCTGGGGGACTTCGACACGCCTGATTGGTTCAATGGTCATGGTGCATGGTGATGACAAAGGCCTGGCCTTGCCGCCGCGCATCGCTCCGACGCAGGTTGTCATCATTCCGGCAGGTCCGATGAGCAAGCGTGAAATGGTGCTGGAGAAGCTTGACGAGATCTATGCTGCGCTTAAAGAAGCTGGAGTCCGCGTCAGAACGGACTTGCGTGATGAGACGCCGGGCTGGAAGTTTAACGAGTGGGAAATGCGCGGTGTTCCGGTACGCATCGAGATCGGTCCGCGTGATGTTGAAAACAATCAAGTGGTGGCAGCTCGCCGTGATACCGGTGAAAAGACGACACTGAGCATCGAGAATCTGGCAGAGTCTGTCAACCAATTGCTGGCCGATGTGCAATCCAATATGTTCCAAAGGGCACAAGACTTCCGCACGGCCAACTCGTACACGCACATCAATTCGATTCAAGAACTTCACGATCATATTGAGTCGTCCGAACAAGCGGACAAGATCGCGGGTTGGGTATTGTCCGGCTGGTGTGGCAACGATGACTGTGAGTCGAAAGTCAAGGAAGAGACCGGTTTCTCGTCGCGCAATATCCCGTTTGCTCCTCCTGTAGGTAAAGAGACCTGCATTTGCTGTGGGGAAAAAGCGGAACATACTGTCTGGTTTGCTCGTTCCTATTAATAAATTTCAGATTCCGTATGAAAAATCCCCTGACAATCGTCGGGGATTTTTATTATGCGATCTGGAACCATCCAAGCGCTGAAACGTAAAAGATAGCATAACTGGCAAGGAGTGATCGATGGATGAGTGAAAAGGGATGTATCAAATGCGGAAGCAGACAAGCTAAGTCGAAAGAAGTCGCCATGACCGGCACAGGCCTTTCCAAGATGTTTGATATTCAGCACAATCAGTTTATCGTCGTGTACTGCGCAAATTGCGGGTACTCTGAGTTTTACAATAAACAATCGTCGGCTGGTTCAAACATTCTTGATCTCTTCTTTGGTTGATAAGAGAAAACCGGATCACTCAGAGCGTTGAGTGATCCGGTTTTTTTAGGTATTCACCCATCTCGCCCCACCTACATAGGCTATACCACATTCTCTTCAAAGCGAGGTGGAAACCAACGTGATTAAGAGCGGTCAGAAGCCGCCGAACCAGCGTGACGGGATCGATGTGATCGATCAGTACCGTAATGGCGAGGTGGCGCTGAACGAAGCACTTAGACGGCTATACGGACCTGGGAGCACTTCTTCGGTGGTGCGCCGGGAGGGGAACCGCTCGACGCAGTCGGAGATGCAGCGCTTCCAGCAAATTTTGAACGAGCTCGATTCGATGATCGGTCTCAAACAAGTCAAGACGTTGGTCAAGGAGATCTACGCGTTTGTGCAGATTCAACAAAAGCGCGCGCAGGCAAAACTTGCCACAGAGCCGATCGTGTTGCATATGATCTTCAAAGGGAACCCAGGCACCGGCAAAACGACGGTTGCCCGCATTCTCGCCAAGCTCTTGCGCGAGATGGGCGTGCTGTCCAAGGGGCATCTGGTCGAAGTCGAACGCGCCGACCTGGTCGGGGAGTACATCGGCCACACGGCGCAAAAGACCCGCGATCACATCAAAAAAGCCTTGGGCGGTATTATGTTTATCGATGAAGCGTATTCTCTAGCACGCGGCGGTGAAAAAGATTTTGGCAAAGAAGCCATCGACACGATGGTCAAGGCGATGGAGGATCACAAGAACGACTTTGTCCTCATCCTGGCCGGGTACGGCTATGAGATGGACCTGTTCTTGCGCACCAATCCGGGCCTGCCGAGCCGATTCCCGATCGTGGTGAACTTTGAGGACTACAGCGAATCGGAACTGATGCAAATCGCGGACACGATGCTTCGCAAACGCGAATACAAATTGTCTCCGGAAGCGGCGAGCAAACTGCGCACGTTCCTGCGCAACTCAGCTTCCAATGGTCAGCGCAACTTCAGCAACGCCCGCATGGTGCGTAATGTCATCGAAAAAGGAATCCGACTGCAAGCGGTGCGGCTGCTCGATGCCAGCCGGCCGACGCGGGATGAACTGATGCGCATTGAGCCGGACGATTTGGTTTTGGGGGAGGGACTCAGGCATGAGGAACTGTCTCGTGATTGGGAGAACCAACGTCGGTAAGACGATCTTCTGCATCAATTTTGCGGAATTTTTAGGTCTCCAACGCATGGAAGTGTTTTTCCAGCTTCCCGACGGCACCACCCGGCAGCGCAAACTGGACATGGTCAGCGCCCGGCACGAACTGTCCGGCACCGGCCTGCACAAGACGCGCAGCCTGCAATCGATCCAGCTCGACCTGCCGCGCGGCAAAGGCACCCGCGCGTTTAAGCTCACCGACTCCACGGGACTGGCCGACGGCATTCACCCCGACCTCGAAATGCGGGAGGCGATGGCGCAAACGCTCCAAGAGCTGCGCCATGCCGACTGCATCCTGCACCTCGTCGACGCCAAAGAAGTCCAGCGCGCCGGCGGCTTACAGGCGCTTGGCGAGCTCGACCTGCAGATCGCCGAAGTCGGGCAGCGCAAAAGCGGCTATCTCTGCCTGGCGAACAAGACCGATCTGCCAGAAGGAAAAAGCGGCTTCCGGCTCCTGCAAAAAGAGTTGAAAGGAATGAATCTGCTGCCGATCTCGGCCCTCTACCGCCAAGGATTTCGGGAGGTGAAAGAGCATGTTTGGCGTCTGGTCTAGCCTGCTGGTCGAGTGGATCGGCATTGTGCTGGCAGGACTGACGATCAAACTGATGGACGACTGGCTGGACGTGGAATACGACCAGTGCGTCGGACGGCACACGCTGGCGATCCGTTTGGGCCGCGCGTGCCTGCCGTACGCCTTGCTCGGATTGGGTCTGGCGATGACGCTGGCGCCGCAGGAAGCGCTGGCCCTGTTTCTCGCCGCCTACGCGATCGGCATGGGCCACGACCTGCGGGAAAAAATGCCGACCAAGCTGCCCGGCTGGGCCGAATCGGCGATCGTGCTGGGCATTTCCGGCTGGGCGACGAGCATTGGTCTGACCTTATGGGCGCTCTGCGTGATGGCGATGATCCAACTGCTCGATGACCTGATGGATCTGCAGCATGACCGCCGTTCTGGTCAGAATAATCTGGCAATCAGGTTCGGATTTGTGGAAGTGACTTTGGCGATGTTCATCACCCTCTTGGCGTCGGTGCTGCTCTCGCCGCTGAAAACGGTGCAGGTGCTGCTGGCCGCGCCTTTGGTGCATATGATCATGGCGTTGTTTGGCGGGATCGGCATCCGGAAAAGGAGGGAGGAGCCGTGACGTCTGTGCTGCTCTCGGCGCTCTTCCTGCTCCTCGTCCTGCTGGCAGGTTTTGCAGCGGGACGGCGCAGCGGGCGATCGTCCGGTCTGCAGGAAGGGCGCGTGATGTCGCGGATCGAACTGCGCGAGGAATCGCTGCGCAAAGGCGCCTGCCCGATCTGTGACAAGTCGTATCTTCATTAAAAAGAATCAAGAACAACGAGACGGCCTCGAAAGGGGCCGTTTTTGTTTGCGATAAAATGTTAATCTTATTAAAGGAAATAACCGTGGCGTGAAGTATTAAGAAAGTATCGAAGAAAAAGGGAGTGTGTCTCATGTACGAGGAGGGGACGTTGGACGGCATTGCGATCATCGGGCTGGCCGGGCGCTTTCCCGGCGCGGCCGACATCGGCCAGTTTTGGCAAAACCTGCGGGATGGCGTTGAATCGGTGACCTGGCTGTCGGAGGAAGAACTGCTGCGGGCAGGGCGCGATCCGGAACTGGTCCAAGACCCGCATTATGTCAAAGCGGCGGCGATGCTGGACGGCGCCGATCGGTTTGACGCGGCGTTTTTCGGCTACAACCCGCGTGAGGCCGAGACGATGGACCCGCAGCAGCGCTTGTTTTTGGAAACGGCTTGGACGGCGCTTGAGCATGCCGGATATCACTCGGATGCGTACGACGGATTGATCTCGGTGTTTGCAGGGGCCGGGATGAACCGCTACCTCCTGTACAATCTGGCACCCAATCGGGAACTGGTCAAGGCGCTGGGCGAGGCGCAGATGATGATCGGGAATGACAAAGACTTTCTCGCGACTCGCACCGCGTACAAATTAAACCTGAAAGGCGCGGCCGTCGGCGTGCAGACCGCCTGCTCGTCATCGCTGGTCGCTGTGCACATGGCCTGCCAGAGCCTGCTCAGCCGAGAGTGCGACATGGCGCTGGCCGGCGGGGTGACGATTGCGGTGCCGCAGGAAAACGGCTATCTGTACCACGAAGGCGGCATCGCATCGGATGACGGGCACACGCGCACGTTTGATGCGGATGCCAAAGGGACGGTGTTTGGGAGCGGCATCGGCATCGTTGTCGTCAAGCGACTGGAAGATGCGGTGGCGGACGGCGATACGATCTATGCGGTGATCAAAGGCTCGGCGATCAACAACGACGGGTCGCAAAAAGTCAGCTATACCGCGCCGAGCATCGAAGGGCAGGTCGGCGTCATCTCCGAAGCGCTGGCTATCGGCGGTGTGGAGCCGGAGACGGTCAGCTACATCGAGGCGCACGGGACGGCGACGCCGCTTGGCGATCCGATCGAGATCGCCTCGCTGAACAAAGTGTTTCAGGCCGCGACCGACCTTAGGCAATTTTGCGCCATCGGCTCGGTGAAGACAAACGTAGGGCACCTGGACATCGCGGCCGGTGTGACCGGGCTGATCAAAACGACGCTCGCCCTGCAGCACAAGCAACTGCCACCGTCCCTGCATTTTGAAAAAGCGAATGCGGCGATCGACTTTGAAAGCAGTCCGTTTTATGTGAATACAGAACTGAAGGAATGGAAAGCGGACGGGCCGAGGCGCGCCGGTGTGAGTTCATTTGGTTTTGGCGGGACGAACGCCCATGTGGTGTTGGAAGAAGCCCCGGAGCTCGAACTCTCCGGCCTGTCGCGGGAGTGGCAACTGCTGGTCTGGTCGGCCAAAACGGACTTGGCGCTGGAGATGGCAACGGAGCGGCTGGCGGCGCATCTGCAGGAGACGGAGCAGGAAGTTGCCGATGTGGCGTATACCTTGCAAGTTGGCCGCAAAGCGTTTGCCCACCGCCGGATGGTCGTCTGCGAAGACGGGGCCGAAGCGGCGGAACTGCTTTTGACGCGCGATCCGAAACGGGTGCTGACCAGCGTGGGCACAGAAGGGGCGGGGAAGCGCCCAGTCGCGTTTTTGTTCTCCGGAACGGGGAGCCAGTATGTGAACATGGCGCGGGATCTGTACGAGACAGAACCGCTGTTTCATGAGGAAGTGGAGGCATGCTGCGAACTGCTTGCACCGTTGATCGGGCTGGATCTGCGCGATCTGCTCTACCCGGAGGAAGGTTTGGAGGAGCATGCCTCCGCAGAGCTGCGCCGGACGAAATATGCGCAGCCGGCGATTTTCGTGGTGGAGTATGCGCTGGTGAAACTGCTCATCGAGTGGGGCATCACGCCGTCCGCGATGATTGGGCATAGTCTGGGCGAATATGTGGCGGCGTGTCTGGCCGGGGTGTTTTCACTGGAGGATGCCTTGGAGCTGGTGGTGAAGCGGGCGCAGCTGATCGAGGCACTGCCACAGGGGGACATGCTGGCCGTGCACCTAAGTGAAACGGCGGTGTTGGCGCATCTGACGCGGCATGGTGCGGTGGCGCTGGCCGCCGTGAACGGGCCGGAGCTGTGTGTGGTGTCCGGGACGTCCGAAGCGGTGGCAGGTCTTCGGCAGGAGCTGGAAGCGGCCGATGTGGTCTGCAAGCGGGTGCATACGACGCATGCCTTTCATTCGGTGATGGTCGAGCCGATCATGGATCAGTTTGCAGCGCTGGTGAGTTCGCTGGAGCGGAAGGCGCCGGAGCTGCCGTATGTGTCGAACGTGACCGGGACGTGGATCACGGCGGAAGAAGCATGTGACCCGCAGTACTGGGCGCGGCATCTGCGCGAGACGGTCAGGTTTGCCGACGGCGTGCAGGCGCTGAACCAAGAGCCCGATGTCATCCTGCTCGAGGTAGGGCCGGGGAAAGCGCTGGCGTCGTTTGCGCTCGCCGTCAAGCCGGAGCACAATCCGGGCCGGACGGTGCTGACGACGATTCGCCATGTGCAGGACAGGCAGTCTGACATCGCGTTTTTGCTGAACGCGCTGGGCAGAATGTGGCTGCTCGGGGCTGATGTGGACTGGCGGTCGTTCTCCGCCGATGAGAGCAGACGCCGCGTGCCGCTGCCGACTTATCCGTTTGAAAGCAAGCGCTACTGGATCGATCCGCCGGAGCAAGCCTACGCTTCCGCCTGGAGGCCGGCTGCCCGACGCGTGCCGTTGAACAGAGCAGCACGTGCCAAGCATCCGCAGTCAGAACGCAGTCTTTCGCAACTGCCCTTACAAGCGCAAACGAAACAGCAGCCGCATCGCCCTGTTCTCGCCGCCCATCCGCGGCCGAACTTGCTCACGCCGTACGTCGCGCCAGGAAATCATGCGGAGCGGACGATCGCCGGGTTCTGGCAGGAACTGCTCGGCATTGAGGGGATCGGCATCCATGACGACTTCTTTGAGCTCGGCGGCAACTCGCTGACCGCCACGAAATTGGCCGCGCGCCTGCGCGGGGCGTACCGTGTGGACGTGCCGCTGCGGGTGATCTTTGAAGCGGGCACCGTGCATGATCAGACCTACCTCGTAGAAGACCTGTTGATCGACCAGCTAGAAGCGATGGACGACGAACGGGCACGCTCTTTGTCAGTTTCGCGCGAATAATCTAATTTCCACGGAAATGGTCAAACACGTCTATAATGGGGAAATAGAAATGGATTGACCTTTTGTGGAGGTGCTTGACCAAGATGTATTTAGTGATTTTGTACCTGGCAGCCGTGGTGGCGGCCAATCTGTCTGTCGCGTATTTTGGACCGTCGTCCACGATCATAAACGCGTTTCTGTTCATCGGGCTGGACATCACCACCCGCGATGCTTTGCATGAGCGCTGGAAAGGCAGACAGCTCTGGCTGAACATGGGGCTGCTCGTGCTGACCGGCTCGGTGATTTCCTATCTGCTGAACCGCGATGCTGCGCAGATCGCACTCGCCTCCTTTGCGGCGTTTGCCTTGTCCAACATCGCCGATACGGTGGTGTATCATCTGCTGCGCCGCTATCCGAAGTTTGCCAAAGTCAACGGCTCGAACATCGCGTCGGCTGCGATCGACTCGATCACATTTCCGACGATCGCCTTTGGGGTGTTTATCCCGTGGGTGGTCGCCGGGCAGTTTTTGGCGAAAGTGCTGGGCGGCTATGTCTGGTCACTGATCTTGTTGCGCAAAAAGAGGAGGCCCTAAGCGGCCTCCTCTTTTTGTTCCTCATCTGGCTCTCGTCGTTTCTTGGGCTTCAGGAAGAGAAAAAACAGCACGGGGAGCAGCACCTGAAAGATGATGCCGAGGAATGGCCACGTGTAGTTCAGGTTCAGAATCTGAATCGCATTTTCATAGAAAAACAGCGAGCAGACCAGCGCCAGCGCCCCCACCGACATGGTCAGATTCTTGGCGGAAACGGTGGTGGCCGTCCGTTTGATGCCGTGGCAGACCACAAACAGGGACACGGACAGTTTGATCAACAGGCAGGGCAGATACACTGCAACGATCAACAGGTCAAACCGGTCCAAAAAGTCGGTCAGGCGGATCTGGCGAATCATCTCGTGGTTCGGATACATCATGCGTGCAGAGAGATGCGTGCCCAGCGTCAGCGTGTTGGTCACCATCAGCACTTCCAGCATCCCAAAGCCGATAAACAGCCCGTACACCACTCTTTTAAATGGGAGCCGGGTGCCGGCGCACAAAAACACCACCACAAACGATTCGGCAAAATAGGGCAGAGCCAGCCAACTCCCCTGCAGCAGCTTGACCAGCCCTTGATCAAAAAAGGGCTGCAAGTACTTGTAGTCGAGCTCTTTAAACAAAGTGATCGGGATCGCCATGACGACCAGGAAAAACAGCGGGAAAAACAATTCGGTCATTCTGCCGAGGAGCTCCACGCCGCCGCGGGCGATCATCACGAGCGTGATCACCGTCAAAATGCCGATCACGAGCAAGGGCGTGTTCAACAGCAAAGCGTTGTTGACAAAATCAAGCATCATCCGCATATCGCGGGTGAGGATGAAAAAGAAAAAAAGAATGTAGAGCACGGTGATTCCCCGGCCGGCCCAGCTCCAGCGGTTGACGACCGCCTCGAACAGGTCTTGCTGCGGGAAACGGTTCAACGTTCTTGCCAGCAGGTAGAGGATGAACACCATCACAAGTGTCGGCAGCAAATAGGCCAGCCACGAATCCTGCTGCGCGATCCCGATGATCTGTGCCGGAAGCGAGATCAAAGTCGCTTCGGTGATATAATTGCCGGTCATCAGCATCAATTGCCGGTCTGAAACCCGTTCCAAGTGCGGTCACCTCCCATCAGTTTACCGGGGACCAGGGCCGAAACACCGCGTCAAGCCAAACCGACGGGTGCGGGACATGCACGTGTGTTTGCGTGTACCAGTAGATGCCGCCTGCCAACACCACGAAAAAATGCGCCAGCCAGCGGGTGGCTTTGTCTCCCTTTTGCAATGTTTTCCATTGTACGAGGATCAGGACGGCCACAGCGGTGGCAGACTGAAGCAGCGCTGCAATCATCGGATCAGCCCTCTGTCTTTGATGCCGAGCGGCTTGGTCGTGGCGCCGGTGTGTTCAAAGTGCACGAGCGGAATCACCTGCACGTGCACTTTCGGATAGTTCTCTTCGCGCCAGTTCTGTTTGACGCGGTTCCAGGCGTCCGGGTCTTTGCGGTACAGACTGTCGCCAAAGCCGATCACATCGGAATGGTATTTGTTTTGCAAGGCATCGATCGCTTTTTTGATGTCTTGGGTCAACTTCTTGGCGACGAGCTCTTCGAACGCCACCAGATTGGCATTGGCAGACAAGTCGTAGTTGGACGAATTTTCGACGATGATGCCTTTGGCGCGAAACTCCAGCCGCATGGTGATCTCGTCTCCTTTGACGATCGGGATCAGTGACATCTTGTTCTCTTGCAGCATGTACTCGATCAATCCCTCCCCATCGGGAGGAGGGGCGGACAGCTTGGGAATTTTGGCTTGGTTCATCGCCAGCAGTACGCTGGACGATTCCTCCCGGTTGAGAAACCCGGCCAGTTTATCGCCGGAAAAGACGGCAAACCCGTCGAGCTTGATCGTTTTTTTGATGTCCTCTTTCTGCGGCGGTCTGGTCTCCACCCTCCGGACGGCCGGGATGATGATGTCAATGCCGTCTGTGAGCATGATCTCCACCATGTGGCGCAAGGTGCGCGGGCTTTTCATCGACCCCTGCGCCAATTCGCGGATCATTTCTGCCGGATACGCTTCGATCGGGGTGTTCGCCCCCATCACCTCGCGCGCTTCGCCTTTGGTGACCAGCGGAAAGGCGGTCAGGCGGTTTTGCGAGATGCGGGCCAGCACGTCGAGCACCGGGGCCACGCCGTCCCGGGCCAGCTCCTCCCCGAGCAGCAGCACGCGGCGATGAGCGAAATAGAGCTGGCGGGAGAGGGTGGTTTGCTGTTTGGAGTTGGCATCGCGGATCGTTTTGCCGACAGCCGAATCGATGTACCACGATTTTTCGCCGCTCGTCCCGCCGCCGCCGCCGCTTCCGCCGATGCCGCCCAATTGACCGGGCAAGGGAATCTGCACCGAGATGAGATACCCGTCTTCCACTTTGTCGAAGGCGGAAGCGACCACAAAAGCGACGTCGTTGATCTCGCGCCGGTCCCAGCAGCCGGTGAGCAGGGTCAGCGCAAGGGACGCGGTCAAGATGATTTTGCCTAGATGCTTCACGGTTGGTTTCATCCTTCTTGCCTCTCAGGATCGGGAGGGGTCGGCTCCATGCCTGGTTCCATCCGCCTGGAATTTTCTCTGGAAACGGAAGTGGGGCGTGTGTTCATCTTCCACCACGGCACCCGGATCAAGACGTCTTTTAGTTCGCTGAGGTTGCTTGGCGCCAGACCGGACAGGTACGGCACGCCAAACGAGCGCAGACCGCACATATGGGTCACGATCCACATCGTTCCGATCATCAGGCCGAACAGCCCAAAAGCGCCGGCCATAAACATCAAAGGAAAGCGCAGCATCCGAATCGAGATCGCGGCGTTAAAGCGCGGGATGGTAAACGAGGCGATCCCGGTCAGGGAGACGACGATGACCATCGGCGCGGATACGATCCCGGCTTGCACCGTTGCCTGCCCAATAACCAGCGCCCCGAGGATCGAGACCGCTTGTCCCACCGTCTTGGGCAGCCGCACCCCGGCTTCCCGCAAGGCTTCAAAGGAGATTTCCATGATCAGCGCTTCGACCAGCGCCGGAAACGGGATGCTCTCGCGGGCGGTCGCCACGGAGAGCAGCAGATTGGTCGGGAGCATGTCCTGGTGAAACGTCGTCACCGCGATATAAAGGCCGGGCAGATATAAGGCCAGAAATAAAAAGATCATCCGCAGCCAGCGAATCATGTTGGAGATCAGATAGCGCTCGTAGTAGTCTTCACTGGCCTGGAAAAACTGCCAAAAGACGGTCGGGCCGGTCAAAACAAACGGCGTGCCGTCAACGAAAATCGCGAATTTGCCTTCCAACAGCTGCGCGGATATCGTGTCCGGGCGTTCCGAATACTGCATCTGCGGGAAAGGCGAGTAGGGGTCGTCTTCGATCAATTCTTCGATATAAGCGCTTTCCAGCACCCCGTCAATTTCGATCTTCTCGATGCGCCGCTTCGCTTCTGCGATCACATCGGGGCTCGCGACACCGTCGAGGTAGGTGAGCACCACGTTTGTTTTCGTCTGCTTGCCGATCGTGTAGTTGATCGTTTTCAGGTGCTGAGATTTGATTTTGAAACGCAGGAGCCCAAGGTTCACGCCCAGGCTTTCGATGAAGCCTTCGCGCGGTCCGCGAATCGAGGCTTCGGTGGCCGGCTCTTCGACACCGCGGCGGGTGCCGCCTTTGACATCGAGGATCAGCGCTTCCCGGAAGCCTTCCAGAAACAAGGTGGCATTGCCTTTGAGCAGCGCCTCGATCACATCGGAATACGTGTTGACGGCAGACAGCTGGGGCAAGGTGAGCACGCTGTCCTCCAGGTTGTCCGGCGTGCAAGCTGCACTGCCGTTTTGCAGATTCTCTAAGAGCGGCAGCAGGGCGCCGTCGCGCAGGTTTTCCGCTTTGACGATCCCGTCGATAAACACGACCATGCCGGTGACATGCTGTGTCTTGATATCGCGAAACGCGACGTCGGAGCAGTCGCGAAACACCGCTTTCAGGACATCGCGGTTCTCTGCAATGGACGGAGACAAGCTGTCCTCCATCAGCTCAGAGGGTGCAACCGTATCGGGGAGCGCCGCTCCGGCGGGATGTTCTTTTGGTGTTTTTCGCCAAATCCGCCGCTTGCTCATCACGCACCTCCCTTGCCGTTTGGATATGGTAATTGTGTCCTCGCACGGGGGAAGGTATCCAAAAAAGGCTCCCGTTGCCGGGAGCCTTGACTGATGCCGTCTACCAGAGTCTGCTGAGCAGTCCGGTGTCGATCAGGTTGGTGTCGATGTTGCAGGCCGCACCTTGGATACCGTATTGCCAGGCCAAGGTGTTGTTGGCGCTGGCGGGCTTTGCCGGCCCAAACTTGGGCGCTTTGTCGGCGCGGGTCACGCCGATCGACGGCTGGGCGCTCCAGAGCGCCGTTGCTTTGCCGATCGCCGGATTCTGTTGCACCGCGCTGTTGTAGGCGTTGGCAAACGGACCGGTCACCGGGTTTTCGTAGATGCCCGGGAGGTACTTGGATGCATGTAACGCGTCATACCAGCCGCGAATCCAACCGGCGTCGGCCGCGTAGCTGGCTTCAATGTCGGCAAACAGATAGACGCCGCTCGGGATGCCAAGCGCTTTGGCGGTGTTGACCGCATCTTGTCCGGCTTTTTTGCCGTTGTCATAGCCGGTCGCGGCGGAAAAGTTGTTGTAGATCGGCAGGATCTTGATGTTTTTGTCGTGCAGGTACGCGACTTCCCCTTTGGTCAGACCTTTGGAAACACTGGCAACATCTTTCAAATAACGGCCCCAGTATTTCGGCGTGCCGTACGATTGGGTTACACAGGCATGCAGCGTCGTGGACGGCGACGCGGAGTCGACGCCCCAGGCGTATTGACCCTGGCTTTGCACCGGACCTTGCGCCGGCGGTTGGGGATTCGGTTCGGAAGCAGGCTGCTTGATGCCGGGGAGATCGGTGCGGGCCATCAAAAAGGAGGCGAGCACCGCCAGTGCGAGCAGGAAAACGGACGATTGGCTGATCGTGGATTTTGGCATGCTTGTCACCTTCTTTTACGTTTTGGTGACAAGGTATTCAGCTTGACTGTTGATCGTGTTAAAAATGATTAAAATGCCTAAACGAAGAAAAACTGCCGCGTCGGTGGACGCAGCAGTTTAGGTTTCGTCTTGGCTTCGCAGGCGTTTGATGTAATAGAGGGCGCTGGCGAGAAATGCGAAGGCGCCGGCGATGATCAGCCAGGTTTGGCCGGGATCATACCACATGCGAACTTTGTACCAGGTGGCGGGGAACTTCAGCCAGTCGAGGAAGCCGAATTGTTCCTTGTCGCCGGTGGCGAGGACGTATTTGCCGGTGCCGCCCGTCGGGTCATAGACGGCGATGTAGTAGGTGCCGGGCTCCAGCGTTTTTGAGAGCAACTGGTGCTGGATCAGGCTGGTCTGGGTGAACGGTTCGAAAAATTCGTCGCGCTCGCCGTTCCAGAGCAAGATGGCGCGACCGAGGTCTGCGGGCAGCTCCAGCGGAAAGTTCGGCGGCTCATTGGTGGTCGGAAGGCCGGGGCCAAACAGGACGAAAGCCGGACCGAAATCTTTTGTTGCCGGCTGATTCGGCACAGAGATGCGGGCGTAAAAGGGCGCCTGCTTCGTCAGGGTAAATTTGTAGACGTCGACGCCGCCGCGCTCCTTCAGCTCTCCATAGGCGGCATAGGATACCGACGGATCGGGGATCTCAAACGCCTGCTCGTAGCCGCCGATGCTGCGCTCGACAAAAAGCGGCTTGTGCGCCATCGCCGAGGTCGGGAGGAACAGGGCTGCGATGAGCAGGGCCAGCACATAAAGGATCAGATGAGAGCGCTCAGGCAAAAAGCGGTGGCCGTTTCGTTTCATCGGGACAATCACCTCCTTGTACCAGACATATGCAGGAGGGGCAGGGGACAGACGGGATTTTGCAAGAATTGTCCGAGGACGGGAGATGAGGTAAGATGGAAGAAGTTCAGGATCTTGTGATCTTAGGATCTTGTGATCTTAGGATCTTGTGATCTTAGGATGTCGTAATTTTAGAATCTCGCGATTTTAGAATTTCGCGGTTTTTTACATAGAGATTGGTGGTTGGTTTGATGACGAAGAAGATGCTGATGGTCTCCTACTATGCTCCGCCGATTCTGAACGCGGAGTCGATTCTGGTAGCGAAGACGTTAAAATTTTTGTCGCAGGAGTATGACGTTGACCTGTTGACGGTGGGCGATGAGTCCGATTTTAAAGACGATCCGTTTTTGCTGGAAGAGATGGGCGGGAAGGTCAACGCGATCCGCGTCGCCAATCCGAAGCCGACATCGCGGGTGATGCGCAAGGTGTACCGCGAGGCGATGGCCAGGCTGTCGGCGATCGACAATCCGCTGTGGCTGCGCGGGGCGCGCAAAGCTTTGCAGAAGCTGGACGGGGACTATGAGGTGCTGTACAGCCGGTCGCAGCCGGGGGCGAGCCACGTGCTGGCGTTAGAGGCGAAAAAGCGCTGGGGCTCGCCGTGGGTGGCGCAGTTCAGCGATCCGTGGGGGCACAACCCCTACCACCCGCTGCACGGAAAAACGAAAGAAGCGGTGGCGGAGTACGAGCGTCAAGTGATCGAACTCGCCGACCATTTGATTTTTCCGACCTTGGAGATGCGCGACCTCTATGCCGGGGTGTATCCGCACGTCGGGGTCGTGGAGCGGTCGACCGTCTTGCCGCACCATTTTGATGCACAGCTGTATCGCGGGGAGGAGAGCGGGCAGCGGGATGGCAAGATCGTGATGTCGTACATCGGCGATTTCTACGGGCTGCGGTCGCCCGCTCCGCTGATCAAAGGGCTGACCCTGCTCAAGGAAAAGCGTCCCGATCTGGTGGCGCGATTGGAACTGCAGGTGGTCGGGAATGTGGAGCGGAGTTTTCATCCGTTGCTGGAAGAGGCAGAACGGCAGCTCGGCCTGCGCGTGAACCGTGTCGGGCAGGTGCCGTTTCGCAGAAGCCTGGAGCTGATGGCCGACAGCGACCTGCTGCTGCTGGTCGATGCGCCTAGCGATGTCAATCTGTTCCTGTCCTCGAAGCTGATCGACTACCTCGGCGCGTACCGTCCGGTCCTCGGCATCACGTCGACCAAAGGCACGGCGGGGCGCCTGTTGCAAGACTACGGCTGGCAGGTGCACCACCCGGATGATGTGCCGGGCATTGCAGCCGCGCTGGAGACGTATCTGAGCGAACTTCCGCAGCTGCAGGAGCAGGCCCGTCAGATGGAGATCGACTGCTTCCGCTCAGAAAGCGTGGTCGGGGAACTGGTCAGAATCTGCGAGCAGGTCAAAGGGTAACTATGCATGTGGAGAGTAGTAATCTGTGAAAGCTGAACGAACTTGAGATGCGCAGTGAACGACTGGAGAGGGGTGGATTTTGATGCGTGAGGAATTGACCTTGGAGTATGCGAAGCAGTTGGATGCGGGTGATGAACTGAAGGCGTTTCGAGAGCGGTTTTACCTGCAGCCGGGGACGATCTATCTGGATGGCAACTCGCTGGGGCTGATGTCGAAGGATGCGGAGCAGGCCGCTTTGCAGGTGCTGAACGACTGGAAGACGCTCGGCATCGAAGGGTGGATGGACGCTGAACAGCCTTGGTTTTATCTGGCGGAGGAGCTTGGCCGGATGCAGGCGGAACTGGTCGGGGCGAAACCGGAGGAAGTGGTGGTGACCGGCTCGACGACGATCAACCTGCACAATCTGGTCGCCACCTTTTTCGCGCCGCAGGGCCGGCGGAACAAGATCCTGGCCGATGAGCTGAACTTCCCGTCTGATATCTACGCACTGCAAAGCCAGTTGCTGCTGAAAGGGCTCGACCCGGCGGAGCATCTCGTGCAGGTGAAAAGCCGCGACGGGCGGATGATCGACGAAGCTGACATCATCGCCGCGATGACCGACGAGATCGCTTTGGTTGTGCTGCCGGCTGTGCTGTACCGCTCAGGGCAGCTGCTCGACATCGAGAAGCTGACCGCCGCAGCTCACGAGCGGGGCATCCTGATCGGATTTGACTGCTGCCATTCGATCGGCGCGGTGCCGCATCAGTTTTCCCGGCACGTGGTGGATTTTGCTTTCTGGTGCAATTACAAATACGTCAATGGCGGCCCAGGCTCGGCGGCAGGACTCTATGTGAACGAGCGCCATTTTGGCAAACGACCCGGCTTGACGGGCTGGTTTGGCTATCGCAAGGATAAGCAGTTCGACATGGTGCACGAGTTTGAAGGCGCTCCGTCGGCGGGGGCCTGGCAGATCGGCACGACCCATCTGCTCAGCACCGCGCCGATCCTTGGCTCGCTGCGCATTTTCCACGAGGCGGGCATCGAGCGGCTGCGTGCCAAGTCGCTGCGCCAGACCGAGTATTTTATGCAGCTGGTCGATGAGCTGCTGCCCGCGTCGCTGGGCTTTGCGCTGGGCAATCCCCGCGCTGCCGACCGCCGCGGAGGTCATATCTCGCTGGAGCATCCCGAAGCGGTGCGCATCTGCAAAGCGCTGAAGGCGCGCGGCATCGTCCCCGACTTCCGCGCCCCGAACGTGGTGCGGTTGGCTCCGGTCGCGCTGTACAACACGTTTGAAGAGATCTGGCAGACGGTACAGGCGCTCAAGGAGATCATTGAAAACAAGGAATATGAAAAATTCGAGCTGGGGCGCAACGTCGTGGCTTAAAGAAACACAAAAGGCACCTCGCAGAGCGCGAAGTGCCTTTTTCTCATGTTCACGTTCTGACTTACAGGGCGTCCCAAGCTGCTTTGATCTTGTCTTGGTCGTAGCCCATGATCACTTCGTCGCCGACGAGGAAGACCGGGGTCGCCGCAGCGCCGAGGTTGATCAGGTCTTGGAGGTGCTTTTCATCTTTGCGGATGTCGCGGTCTTCGAACGGGATGTCGCTGTTGGTCATCCACGTTTTTGCTTCGAAGCAGGGCGGGCAGGTCGGTTGGGTGTAGATGATGATCTTCTTGTCAGCCATGTAGGGTCAACTCCAAATCTTGTTTTTCTTTATCATACGCGCGGGCGGCGTTGTTTTCTGTAAGCGGGCAGACGAAAAATCCTTTTGGTTTTTGTTAGGATGATCACATTCGGGGAAAATATGTTGTGATACGATAAGTTTAGAATGTAAAGTGAGTTTCCAGGGAGGAATTTTATCATGGCAATGCAAGTGATCCCCGCTGAACAGCGGTATCATTCGAAAATTGATTGGCTGGAAAGCTATTGGCATTTTTCGTTTGACCATTATTATGATCCGAACAACATGAACTTTGGAAATCTGCGCGTTTTTAATGAAGACTGGATTCAGCCCAATACGGGCTTTGGCAAGCACCCGCACCGCGATATGGAGATCGTGACTTTTGTCGTGTCGGGGGAAGTGACGCATGAAGATTCGATGGGGAACAAAGGCGTAATCAAAGCTGGCGAAGTGCAGCGCATGACAGCCGGCACCGGGGTGTTTCACTCGGAGTACAACAACTCGCCGGACACGGTGGTGCATCTGCTGCAGATGTGGGTGATCCCAAATGCGGCCGGCCTGACCCCGTCGTGGGAGCAAAAGTCGTTCCGCAACGACGAGCGGAAAAACGTCTGGCTGCCGGTCGTGTCGGGCACGCCAAAAGGGGAAGCGCTGAGCATTCATCAGGATGTGACGTTTAACGTGGCGTCGCTGGATGCGGGGAATGAACTGGCTATGGAATTGGGCGGCCGTGGGGCGTACCTGTTTGTGATCGACGGCACGGTGAAGATGGGCGATCAGACCCTGACCAAAGGCGATCAGGTGAAAATGGTGGAAGAGGATCGTTTGACGCTGGCAGCAGAAGCGGACAGCGAAATGATTTTGATCGAACTGTAAGAAGATCATGAGAGCAGCAAAAAGGAGACCGCACCGTAGTTGTGGAGTCTCCTTTTTCGTTTCTTCTGTTTGCTTATTCCACGATAGTAATCTGAGCCTTGGTCTCGATGACTTTCGGCGGTTCGGTGTTCATCATGCCGTGGTCCATCGAAGTCAGGTTGACGGTGGCCACGATGTCGTACGTGCCCGGCTTGATGTCCTGGGGCTGGAGCTTGACGGTGTTCATGATCGTCTGGTTGGGCTTGAGCTCTTTGACACCCATGACTTCGGTGCACATTTGCGGCTCGCCGTCTTGAACGGGCACAAATTGGCCGCTCGTCGTCGGGATGGAAATGCGCACGCCCGGATCGCAGCCGTTGGTGGTCTGCACGAACAGCGTCTTGTCGGTCGTGTTGCGGATTTGCGCTTGAACGGTCAGCTCTTCGTTTGGCTTTTGTTTGATTTTGCTGGCTTTGAGCACGATCTCGATGCCATTCGACTCGGCTTTATGGAACAAGCCCGGAACTTCGTTTTGCGAAGCGGCCGGTTGGTCGCTTTGACCTGTCGTTGCGTCCTTGGCGCCACAGCCGGTGAATGCAAACAGCATCGCGCAGCTGAGCAGGACGGTCATCGCTTTTTTCATGGGAAGCACCTCCTGCGTATCTGATGTTGTTGTTTTATATGACGCATGTTGTCTGCGTGAAGTTTCGTTTGATCTCAATGAAAAGGAGCCCTGCTTTTCGTAGCGGGCTCCTGTGTGTAGTATACCACGTCGGGCGTGCGGTATGCGGATGTATTATTTGGGTTCGGCCAGCGCGTCGGCGAACGCTTTTGCATACGGAGGCAGGTCGGGCGGACGGCGCGAGGAGATGATGTGGCCGTCGATGACGACCGGTTCGTCGAGCCAGATCGCGCCTGCGTTTTCCATGTCGTCGCGGATGCCGGGCGTGGAGGTGACTTTCACGCCGCTCAGGATCTTCGCGGAGATCAGCACCCAGCCGGCATGGCAGATTTGGCCGATCGGCTTTTGCGCTGTGTCCATGTCTTTGACGAGTCGGATCACGTCCGGGTAACGGCGAAGTTTGTCTGGAGACCAGCCGCCGGGAACGAGGATCGCGTCGTAGTCGGCAGCGCTTACGTCGGCGAACGCGAGGTCCGATTGGATCGGAACGCCGTATTTGCCGGTGTAGGTCTCGTTTGCGTCAGGACCGACGATATGTACTTCCGCGCCTTCTTCGCGCAGGCGCAGCACAGGATACCAGAGTTCGAGGTCTTCAAATTCGTGCTCGACCAGTTGGATGACTTTCTTGCCTTGGAGTCGCATGGGGTACCTCCTCAGTAGTAGTTGGTTAGTACGAATGTACCACAGATCGCAGGATTTTGCTTGCGGAGGACAGAAGTACTCCCTGAATTTGCAGGTGAGGAAATGAGGGATTGAGATGGCAGAGATTCGCAACATTTATTGTGTAGGGCGCAATTACCGTTTGCACGCGGCCGAGCTTGGCAACGATGTGCCGACGTCGCCGTTTTTGTTTTCGAAGCCGACGCATGCGCTTGTCGCGGCGGACGGTGGCGAGATCGTGCTGCCGGCGGGGCAGGGCGAGATCCATCATGAGCTGGAACTGGTCGTGCATGTCAGCAAACCGTTCGAGCCGGGCATGAAGGTCGATGAGGTGGTGGACTCCTTTTCTCTGGGGCTGGATCTGACCTTGCGCGATGTGCAGAGCGAGCTGAAGAAAAAAGGGCACCCGTGGCTGCGGGCAAAAGGGTTTAAGAACTCGGCCGTCATGACGGCTGCCCGTCCGTTCCCAGGTGTGGAAGGGGCGTTGCAGACTCAGTTCAAGATGCTGAAAAACGGCGTGGAAGTCCAGCGCGGCAACATCGGCGATATGGTGTTTGACCTGCAGGCCTTGTTTGAGTTTACGGCGGAACACTTCGGCCTCGGCGCAGGCGACCTGATGTTCACCGGCACCCCGGCCGGTGTCGGTCCGCTGGCGGATGGCGATGAGTTGGAGATGTATTGGGGCGACGAACGGCTGGGGAGCTGTACGATTCGCTTGCGTTCGTGAGAGTAGGATCCCTTGTGCGCTGCATGCACAAGGGATTTTTTATCGGTTTGGTTGTTTTAAGTTACCAAAAATTACAAATACCTCTTCATATAGAATTTATACGAATCAGTTGAATTGAGTGTTTCAGAAAATGTATAATTATTAGTAAATTGAAATTGATCGTGGCTTGTTTTCCTTGATGGGAGGTCTTGAAATGATTGATCATACATTGGTTGGATTGCTGCAGAAACGCGCTGGGGAACAGCCGGAGATGAACGGATATACGTTTTTGACGGAGGACGGCGGGGAAGAACGGGTGAGTTATGCGGCGCTGGATCGCAAGGCGCGGGCGGTGGCCGCTTGGTTGCAGAACATCGGGGCTGCGGGTGAGCGGGCGCTGCTGTTGTATCCACCGGGGATCGATTATATTGCGGCGTTTTTTGGCTGTTTGTATGGGGGCGTGCTGGCAGTGCCAGCCTATCCGCCGCGGCAAAACGGCAATTTGGAGCGGCTGCAGGCGGTGGTCAAGGACGCGGATGCCCGCTTTGTTTTGACCACGTCGGGGATTGCGCCGGCTGTGGAGGAGCGCTTTGCCGGGGTGACCTGTGTGGTGACCGACGGGCTGACTGAGGAATTGGCCGAGCTGTGGATCGAACCGGCGCTGGAGCGGGAGACGCTGGCGTTTTTGCAGTATACGTCGGGATCGACGTCTGCACCGAAGGGCGTGATGTTGTCACACGGGAACTTGCTGCATAATCTCGGGGAGATCGAGCAGCGCTTTGGCACGACAAAAGAGAGCCGGGGCGTGGTCTGGCTGCCTCCTTATCATGATATGGGGCTGATCGGCGGGATTTTGAATCCGCTGTATACGGGCTACCCGATGAGCTTGATGGCTCCGGTGTCGTTTATTCAGAAACCGTTGCGCTGGCTGGAGGCGATCTCGAAAACGCGGGCGACGGTGAGCGGCGGGCCGAATTTTGCGTATGAGCTTTGTTTACAGAAGATTTCGGAAGAACAGCGGGATAGGCTGGATCTGTCCTCTTGGCACAATGCGTTTTCGGGAGCAGAGCCGGTGCGGGCGGAGACGTTGGAACGGTTTGCCGCGTTTTTTGGACCGGTTGGGTTTAAGAAGCAAGCGTTTTTCCCGTGCTATGGACTGGCGGAAGGGACGCTGTTGGTGGCTGGGGGACGTGTGGATGACGCGCCTGTGGTGCGGACGTTTGCGGCGGAGGAGCTGGAGGAGAACCTGGCGGTGGAAGCGCCGCTTGGGGAAGGCTCGCGGACGCTGGTCAGCAGCGGGAATGTTGGATTGACCGAGCAGGACGTGTTTGTGGTTGATGGGGAGACGGGAGCGCGCTGTGCGGACGGTGTGGTTGGCGAGATTTGCGTGCAGGGGTCGAGCGTGGCGCAGGGGTATTGGCAGCGCGATGACTTGACGCAGGCGGCGTTTGGCGGCGGGGTGCTGCGGACGGGCGATCTGGGGTTTGTGCTTGGGGGAGAGCTGTTTGTCACCGGGCGGCTGAAGGATCTGATCATCATTCGCGGGCGTAACTATTATCCGCAGGATGTGGAGTTTGCGGTGCAGGAGAGTCATCTGGCGGTGCGCAATCCGAACGGGGCGGCTTTTTCTGTGGAGGTGCAGGGGGAAGAGCGCCTTGTGGTGGTGCAGGAGATCGAGCGGGCGCACCGCAAAGGCGACCCAAGCGATGTGATCGCGGCGATCCGGCAGAAGGTGGCGGAAGAGCACCAGTTGCAGGTGTATGGCGTGGTGCTGATCCGCCCGGCGAGCATCCCGAAGACATCGAGCGGGAAAGTGCAACGGCACCAGTGTAAACAGCGCTTTTTGGCCGGGACGCTGGAGGTTGTGGCGAATTCGGTGCTGGATGGAGGCCTGACGGCGGGGAATGCTGGCCTGTCGGCGCGTGATCAAGACCATGAGAATGCTCAGGCGAAGTTTGCCATGGTGGAGACGACGGCTGAGACGGAGGGGCTTACTGGCTCGGGTTTCGACATAAAAGCAATGGCTGAGTCGGCTGAGGCGGAGGGGCTGAATGACTCGGGTTTCGATATGAAAGCAATTGTACTGGATCGCGAAGCGGTCTTGGCTTTGCCTGCGGAGGAGCGGTATGGGGCGCTGGAGGCGTTTTTGCTGGGCGAGGCTCGGAAGGCTGCTCCAGGCTTGGTGGTAATGGCGGAGCAGGCGTTTGGGGCTCTGGGGTTTGATTCGCTGATGGCGGTTGAACTGAAACACGCTGTGGAAGAGAAGTTTGGCGTAGAAGTTGAGCTGGGGAGTCTGCTCGAAGGCGAGACGGTGGCCGGACTTGCCAAAAAGGTGCTTCGTCAGGTTGAAACGGCGGCAGACCTGAGTCTGGCAGTGCCGGACGCAGTGCCGGCTGTACGGCGGGAGGAGTTTCCGCTGACCTATGGGCAACGGGCGATGTGGTTTTTGCAACGCTTGGAGCCGGGGAATGCGGCGTACAACGTGGCACGGGCGGTGCGGATTCGCAGCGCGGTGAACATTGGTGCGCTGCAGGCAGCATTCGAAGGGCTGGTTGAGCGGCATGCGGTACTGCGCACGGTATGCACGCTGGCGAATGGTGAACCTGTGCAGCGCGTGACAGACAATCGAGGCACGGTGCTGACGGTGCAGGACGCCGCTGCATGGAGTGCTGCCGAACTCGCCGAGCAGGTAAGCGAAGCGGCGAACCGCCCGTTCGATCTGGAAAACGGGCCGCTCTTGTGCGTGACGTTGTTCTCGCAAGGGGCCGACGAGAGCGTGCTGCTGCTGGCGATGCACCACATTGTGGTCGACTTCTGGTCGTTGGAAGTGATGATGGAAGAGCTGTGGACGATCTACGAAGCGGCTGTAACAGGCATTCCGCATGGCTTGGAGAAGCCGGTTGCGGAGTTCGCAGATTATGTGAACTGGCAGGAACAACTGCTCGGCAGCCCGCGCGGCGCGGAACTGTTCTCCTATTGGAAGGAACAGCTATCCGGCGCGGAACCGGTGCTGCAACTGCCGACCGACCATCCGCGTCCGGTGGTGCAGACGTATCGCGGCACCTCGCTGCGCTTTGAACTGCCGGAGACGCTGAGCGTTGGGGTCAAGCAACTGGCACAGGAGCAAGGCGTGACCTTGTACACGCTGCTGCTGACCGCGTATCAGGTGCTGCTCCACCGCTACAGCGGGCAGGAGGACATCGTGGTTGGCTCGCCGATGGCCGGGCGGAGCAAGGGGCAGTTTGCCAAGACGGTCGGCTATTTTGTCAACCCGGTGGCACTGCGAGCGCAGGTATCCGGCGACATGCCATTTGCCGACTTACTGGCGAAAGGCAAAACCACCGTGCTGCAGGCGCTTGATCATCAAGCGTACCCGTTTGCCCTGCTCGTGGAAAATCTGCAGCCGCAGCGCGACCCGAGCTATTCGCCGCTGTTCCAAGTGATCTTCTCCCTGCAAAAATCGCACGTGCTCGGCGACAACGGCGTCGCTGCACTGTCAATTGGGCAGGCAGGCGCAAGAGTGAACTCAGGCGGGCTGCTGTTGGAGTCGATGGAGATTGCGCAGCAGCACGTCCAGTTCGATCTCGGCCTCGCCGTCGCCGATGTAGACGGGAAGCTGAGCGGGACATTTGAATATAACACCGACCTGTTCGATGCTGCGACGATCGAGCGCATGGCGGGTCACTTTGCAACACTGCTGGACGGCATCGTCCGCAACGCGGAGCAAAAAGTGTCTCAACTGCCTCTGCTCTCCGATGCGGAACGCCATCAATTGCTCGTGGAATGGAACGAGACAGAGGCGGAAGTTGCCACCGACCTATGCATCCACCAGCTCTTCGAAGCGCAAGCCGCGCTGGCTCCGGAGAAAACGGCCGTCGTCTTCGAAGCGGAAAGCATCACCTACGGCGAGCTGAACCGCCGTGCCAACCTCGCCGCACATCACCTGCGCGAAAAAGGCGTCGGGCCAGAAGTGCTCGTCGGGATCTGCATGGAGCGTTCGCTGGAAATGATGGTCGGCCTGCTCGCGATCCTGAAGGCGGGGGGCGCGTACGTTCCGCTTGACCCGACCTACCCGCAGGAGCGTCTGGCGTTTATTTTACAAGACGCGCAAGTCCTCGTGCTGTTGACGCAGGAGCGTTTGCAAGACCGCCTGCCCAAGCATTCGGCAGAGCTGATTGCACTCGATACCTGGCTTCGCACCGCACACGGCGACGAGTCTAACGTGACAAGCGGCGTCACTTCCTCCAATACAGCGTACGCAATCTACACGTCCGGCTCGACTGGCCAGCCCAAAGGCGTTTTGATCGAGCATCGCAACGCTGTGAACTTCTTTGCCGGGATGGACCAGCGCATCGGCTGCGCGGTGGATGACACGCTGCTCGCCGTCACGTCGATCTGCTTTGACATCTCGGTGCTGGAGCTGTTCTGGACGCTGGCTCGCGGCGCGAAAGTTGTGCTGCTGTCCGAAGCGGAAGCGGGAGGCGGTCTGGCACGCGGACAAGGCCAACTGGGCAACGGGATGGACTTCTCCCTGTTCTATTTTGCGAACTACGAAGACCACGGCACGGACGACAAATACCGGCTGCTGCTGGACGGGGCGAAATTTGCCGATGCCAACAGGTTCAAGGCGGTCTGGACGCCGGAGCGCCATTTCCATCAGTTTGGCGGACTGTTCCCGAGCCCGGCGGTGATGAGTTCGGCGCTGGCGATGGTCACCGAACATGTGGAGCTGCGTGCAGGCAGCGTCGTTTTGCCGCTGCACCACCCGATCCGCGTGGCGGAAGAGTGGTCGGTCATCGACAACCTGTCCAAAGGGCGGGTATCGCTGTCCTTCGCGTCAGGCTGGCATGCGGATGACTTCGTGTTGGCTCCGGAGAACTACGGGGCGCGGACGAACGTGATGTTCGACAACATCGAGCTGGTCAAAAAGCTTTGGCGTGGCGAATCGCACACCTTTACTGGCGGCGCAGGCAACGAAGTTGATGTGAAAATCCTCCCGCGCCCGGTGCAGGCGGAACTGCCGGTCTGGATCACCAGCGGCGGGAACAAGGAAACGTTTATTCGCGCCGGAGAGATCGGGGCGAACGTGTTGACGCACCTGCTCGGACAGACGGTGGAAGAGGTCGAGGAAAAGATTCAACTGTACCGCGACGCGCGCGCGAAAAATGGACACGATCCGCAGGCTGGACAGGTGGCATTGATGCTGCACACGTTTGTCGGTGAAAACATCGACGAGGTGCGCGAGAAAGTGCGTACTCCGTTTACCGAGTATCTGCGCACATCGGTCGGGCTGATTGAGAACCTCGTGCGCGGGCTGAACCTCGACATCAACCTGCAAGACCTGTCGCCGGAAGATATGGACGGTCTGCTCCAAATGGCGTTCGACCGCTATTTTGACACCGGGTCGCTGTTCGGCACGCCGGAAACGTGCAAGAGGATGACCGACCGTTTGAAGCAGATCGGGGTGGATGAGATCGCCTGTCTGATCGACTTCGGCGTGGAATACGAAGATGTGATGAAAGGGCTGACCTCGCTGAACGACCTGCGCTCCGCCTGTCAAGTGCAGGCAGAGGCGCAGAGTGGAGCACAGAGCGGAGACTACTCGATCGCGGCGCAGGCTGCTCTGCACGGCGCGACGATGATGCAGTGCACCCCGTCCCTGATGCGCATTTTGACGGCCGACAGCAGCAATGTGGCGAGCCTGCAGGGCTTGCGGAAACTGCTGCTCGGCGGGGAAGCATTGCCGCTCGCACAGGCGGATGCGCTTTGCTCGACACTGCCTGCGAAGCTGTTTAACATGTACGGCCCAACCGAAGCGACGGTCTGGGCGACGACCCATGAGGTGCAGGCCGGCGCGAAGTTGGTGCCGATCGGCAAGCCGTTTGCCAACATGAAGACATACGTGCTGGACGCTGCGCTGCAGCCGGTGCCGGCGGGCTTGCCTGGTGAATTGTACATCGGCGGCGCAGGCGTGGCGCGGGGCTATCTGCGCCGCGACGAGCTGACGGCGGAGCGGTTTGTGCCGAACCCGTTTACGGCGGGACGCCTGTACCGCACGGGCGATCTGGTGACGTGGTCGAAGGCGGGCGACCTGCTCTTCCTCGGCCGCATCGACCATCAGGTGAAGGTGCGGGGCTTCCGCATCGAGCTCGGCGAGATCGAAGCGGCGCTGGAAAAACAGGCCGGAGTGCAGGAGGCGGTCGTCGTCGCCCGAGAAGACGCTTCAGGCGAGAAGATGATTGCGGCGTACGTCGTGAAAAAGGGGACGGCAGAGCACAGCGCTCAAGATCTCCAAAACGCGCTGGCAGCATTGCTCCCGGCCTACATGGTGCCGTCCTACGTCATGTTCCTCGACGCCATGCCTTTGACGCCAAACGGCAAAGTCGACCGCAAAGCCTTGCCAAACCCGGTGCAGGATCGGGCGAAGATGCAGAAGGTCTATGTCGCGCCGCAGTCCCAGATGGAGCAGACCTTGTCGCAGCTCTGGCAGGACGTGCTGCGCATCGACCGCGTTGGCGTGCATGACAACTTTTTTGAACTGGGCGGACATTCGATCCTCGCGGTGCAGGTGCACGGCAAGATCAAGGAAACACTTGGCGTCGATGTGCCGGTCGTCCAGCTTTTCCAATATCCGACGATTGCGGGCTTAGCCAAATATCTGAACGAAACGGACAGGGGCGAACAAGACCATGCCCTCGTCCAAAAAGGGCTCGGGCGTGCGGAAAGCCGCCGCGAGTCGTTGAAACAGCGCAGCGCCGCACGGGCCAAAACGCGGACGCGGCGATAGAGAAATGGGAGGCAGCAGGATGCAGACAGAGGGACGGAAGGAACCACAGGTGCCTGAAGGCATCGCCATCATCGGCATGGCGGGCCGCTTTCCCGGCGCAGACAGTGTGGAGCAGTTTTGGAACAAACTTTGCGGCGGCGCGGAATCGATCACTTTTTTCACCGATGAAGAGCGGCGGACGGCCGGGGTGCCGTCCGAACTGCTCCACGATCCGCAGCACCAACGCTTCCTTGAGCTGGCGTGGGAAGCGTTCGAAAACGCCGGTTACCATGCCGAGCGCTCCGACGGGCAGATCAGCGTCTACGCTGGGGCGGGGCGAGCCACCCGCGTCTCGTATACGCTGAATCTGAACGTCCCAAGCATGAGCATCCAATCGGCCTGCCAGAGCCTGCTGGGCGGCAAAAGCGACATGGTGCTCGCCGGGAGCGTCACCGACGGCGTGCCGGTTGACGCCGCATCGACCGGCGCAGGTGCGGTCGTGCTGAAGCGCCACGCAGACGCGATCGCGGACGGCGACACGATCTGCGCGGTGATCCACGGATCGGCGGTCAACAACCACAACGACGGCTCCAATAAGATGACCTGCCCCGCCCCAAGCGTCGAAGGCCAGATCGTGTTTGCAATGGAGCTGAAGGCGGAGAAGGCAGTCTGTTCGCAAGGCGAGCGTATGGAAGCACAGCTGGACTATTGGCGCGGCAAGCTGTGCGGTGAACTCCCCGTGCTGCAACTGCCGACCGACCGTCCGCGCCCTGCCGTGCACTCGTATCGCGGACAGGCCAAGCTCTTTACGCTCAGCGACACTCTGACGCACAAACTAAACGAGCTGAGCCAAAAGCACGGCGTCACTCTGTACATGACGATGATGGCCGCCTTCAAAACGCTGCTTTTCCGCTACACCGGGCAACGCGACTTGCTCGTCGGCACCCCGAGCGGATTTTTCGTCAATACGCTTGTTTTGCGAACCGAACTATCTGATCAGTTGACATTCGCCGAGCTGCTAACCCGCGTGCGCGACGGCGCGATGGAGATGTACCGCCATCAGGAAGTGCCGTTTGAGCGCCTCGTCGAAGAGCTGCAGCCGGAGCGCAATATGGGAAGCACGCCGTTTTTCCAAGTGATTTTTGGTTTGCAAAATGGGCTTGAGATCGACAACGCCACCTCCAAATTTGATATGACACTGATGATGACCGAGCGCGGGGTGCAACTTTCCGGCCAGCTCGAATACAACGCCGACCTGTTTGACGCGGCGACGATCGAGCGCTTTACCTCGCATTACGAAACGCTGCTCACCGCGATTGTCGACGATCCTGAGCAAAAGCTGTGGGAACTGTCGCTCCTGAGCGATGCGGAACGCCAGCAACTGCTCGTCGAGTGGAACAACACCGCAGTCGCCTTCCCGGAGCTGATCTGCCTGCACCATCTGTTCGAAGAGCAGGCCGTCCGCACGCCGCAGAACATCGCGGTCGTCGACGGGGACCGCACGCTGACTTATGCGGAGCTCGATGCGGAAGCCAACCGCCTCGCGCACCATCTGCAGGAGTTTGGCGTTACAGCGGACGCCCCGGTCGGCATGCTGATCGACCGCTCGGCGGAAATGGTCGTCGCCTTGCTTGCGATCTTGAAAGCGGGCGGCGCGTACGTTCCGCTCGACACCGAAGCGCCGCCCGCGCGGGTGGAGCAGGTGCTGACCGAAGCGCAGGCCATCGTCTGCCTGACCCAGGAGCATCTGCAGGCGAAAATCCCCGCCGCCGTGAACGCCGTCGTGCTGTCCGCCGAAGGAATGGCCGGGCTGTCCGCTTATCCGGTCACCGCGCCGGAAACGGATGTTACGTCCGATCACCTCGTCTCGATCTATTACACCTCCGGCTCCACAGGGAAGCCGAAAGGGGTGGCTTCGACCCATCAGGGCTGGGTCAACCGCATGTGCTGGATGCAAAATCAGCATGGGCTGCAGGCGACCGAGTCGGTTTTGCAAAAAACGACGTTGACCTTCGACGATGCGGCGGTGGAGTTCTTTTGGCCGCTGATGGTCGGCGCGCGCATCGTGATGCTCGAACCGGGTCAGCACAAAGACCCGCGGGCGATCATCGACGCGGCCGTGGCGCATCAGGCTGCCGTACTGCAGTTCGTCCCGACCATGCTCGCTCTTGTCGTCGACGCGCTGACCCCGCAAGACATCGCGGGTCTTGGCCAACTGCGCCTCGTCGTCTCCAGCGGCGAAGCGCTGCGCTCCGATCTCGTGCGCTTGTTCGATGACAAGCTCAACCTGCACAGAGTGCATCTGACCAACACGTGGGGCGCGACCGAAGTGTCGATCGACTCCACGATCCACACCTGCACGCCGCAAGACGGACGCGGGGCGGAGATCGTGTCGGTCGGACGCCCGATCGACAACAACAAAGTGTACATCCTCGACGCGCACCTGAGCCCGGTGCCGATCGGCGTTGCCGGCGACCTGTACCTCGGCGGGGTCGGGCTCGCCCGCAACTACCTGAACAACCCGGAGCGGACGTTTGAAGCGTTCCTGCTCAACCCGTTCTGCTCCGGCGAGCGGATGTACAAAACGGGCGACCGCGGCTATTACCGCCCGGACGGCAGCATCATGTTCCTCGGCCGCACCGATGACCAGATCAAAGTGCGCGGACAACGCGTGGAGCTCGGCGAGATCGAAGCGGTGCTGGCGTCGCACTCGGGCGTCAAACACTGTGCGGTCGCCGCCCACAAGCGCCCGGACGGCTATGCGCTACATGGTTATTATCTGGCCAAAGGGGACGCGGTGCCGGAGCCTGTTCTGCGCGCGTATCTGGCCGAGCGCCTGCCGGAGTACATGGTGCCAAAGCGGATCGTGGCGCTCGACGAACTGCCGTTTACGGTCAGCGGAAAAGTTGACCGCAAGTTGCTGCCCGACCCGGGCGATGCGCGCCCGGAACTGCTCACCTCGTTTGTGCAAGCTGCCTCGGCGGTGGAAGAGGTGATCGCAGGCATCTGGGCACAGATCCTCGGCGTGGAAGAGGTCGGGGTGCATGACAAGTTTTTTGACCTCGGCGGACACTCGCTCGATGCGACGCGGATCATCTCGCGGATCAACAAAGAGATCGGCGTGCGGTTGCCGCTGCGCACCTTGTTCGAAGCGCCGACCGTCGCCGGGCTTGCCCAAGCGGTCGAAGAGCTGATGAGCGACGGAGCGTCCGTGCATGATGCGCCGATCGCCCGACTGCCGGAGCAGGAGCGCTACGAGCTGTCCAATGCGCAAAAACGCCTCTGGCTGGAATTCCAGATGACCGATGGACACCACCTTGGATTCACCTTCCCGCAGCGATTGCTCGGGAACCTCGACGTGACCGCGCTGCAGCGTGCCTTCCAAGAAGTCGCCGCACGCCACAGCGTCATGCGCACCACCTATGGCGAACAGGACGGCGATCCGTTCCAGATCGTGCACAAGGACCTGGAGATTCCGTTCCACTATGAAGACCTTACGATTTATCCGCACGGCGAGCGTGAGGCGCTGCTGGCCGACCGCGTGGCCGAAGTGGCCAAGCAGAGCCGCTACAACCTGCGCCAAGGCCCGCTGTTCCGCATGTTCCTGTACAAAGTCGACGCAAGCGAACACCTCGCGATGCTCAGCCTGCACCACATCGGCTATGACGGCTGGTCACACAGCGTGATGATGGAGGATCTCGCAGCGCTTTACCGCGCCTGCAAGTCGGGCGAACCGGCTGATCTGCCCTTTCCGGTGCAGTACGTCGATTTTGCCGCCTGGCAGAATCAGCGGCTAAAGAGCGGAGCGCTGGACGGGCAAAAAGAGTTTTGGCTGCAGCAACTGCACGGTTTCACGGAGCGTCCGCAACTGCCCGGCGCGGACCGGGTGCCGCAGGAGGCACGCGCCTTGTCGGCAGTCAACTCCCATGTGCTTCCGGCCGAATTGACCGCCAAGCTGCGCAAGCTGGCCGCCGAACAGGGGACGACGCTGTATGTCACCGCCTTGTCCGCCTTTAAGATCTGGCTGGCCCACGTGAGCGGGCAGGGCGACCTCACCATCGGCTCGCCAACTTCGGGCCGCTTGCATCAGGACCTCGAAGGGGTGATGGGGGTGCTGGTCAATCCGGTGGTGATCCGCACGTTGCTCGATGACAACCCGACCGGACTGCAGGTGCTCGGCCGCGTCAACCGATCGGCGATGCAGGCGTATGCCCATCAGGAATATCCGTTTGATTTTGTCGTCAACGATCTGCGCCGTGAACAAGAGCTGACGGGGGCTTTGTACTCGATCATCTTTGTTGGCCAAAACACCAGCACGGAGATCGCCCTGGATGATGATGTGACGGTGGAAGTGACGTGGCTGGAGAACATTTTGCCGGAAGAGAAGCTGGCTCAGTTGAATTTTGCTGCCGATCTTGCCCAAGGGGATTTTGACCTGCAGATCGAGGTGTATGAAGCAGAAAAGGAACTGCTCCTGCGCACCCAGTTTAACGCAGCCCGTTTCCGCACGGAGACGGTGGAGGAGTTTATGCGCCAATATGAGTCGATGCTCGATCAGTTCACGCAAGAACCGGAAAAACGCCTGTCGCAGTTTGAACTGCAACTGCCGGACATGATCGACGAGCTTTTCTAGGAGGAGGAAACTACGTGGAACAAACACTGCAAACATTGCCGTTCGTACAAATGCCGTCCGATTTACCGCGTTCAACCCATTACCTCACAGCCGAATATACGCTTACGCTCCCTTCTGCTCTGCATCAGGAATTGCTTGAGGTGTCCGAAAACATGGGGAAGTCGGAGCTGCGCATCTTGCTCACAGTTTTTCAAATGCTGCTGCACCGTTACACGTCTGAGGAGGAGATCGCCGTCCTCACCCTTGACGGCGAACACGGTGCGGCCGCGCTGTCGGCCAGCGTATCGGCGGCGTCCTCGCTGCTGGATTTGCTCGAAGCCGGACAGATGCAAACGGTGCAACTGTCCTCGGACGGCGCACGGCCGCTGCTGCTCGATTGCCCGGGCGGGAAAGTGCGGTGGACGTATGACGGCAACCGGTATTCACAGGCGCTGATCGAACGGATGGGCAGCCATTATCTGCAACTGCTGCAAGGCGCGCTTCGCGAACCCCGCACCTTCCTGTCAAATCTGCCGCTCCTGACCGAACAGGAGCAGCGCGAACTGACCGCCGACGAGAGCCTGCTGACCGGAGGGGACACGATGCTTCTGCACCTGCAAGTGGAAGCGCAGGCGCAGCGTTTCCCGGACAAGGTCGCTCTGGAGTTCCAAGGCTCGAAGATGACCTACCGCGAGCTGAGCGAGCGGAGCAACCGCCTGGCGCATGAGCTGCAGGCGCGCGGCATCGGGCCGGACGTGCTGGTCGGCCTGTATCTGGAACGGACGCTCGACGTCGTCGTGGCGGTTCTCGGCATTTTGAAAGCGGGCGGGGCCTACGTGCCACTCGACCCGAAACTGCCGCTGGAGCGCATTCGCTTCATGCTGGAAGATGCGGACGCGAAAGTGCTGGTCACGAAGCAGCGCCTGCTCGACACCGTGCCGGAACTGGCAAACATCGCCGTCGTGCTGGACCGCGACGAAGAGCGGATCGGAGGGATGCCTGCCACGCTGCCGGCGTGCGGCGCAGAGGGGCACCATCTGGCCTACCTGATCTACACGTCCGGCTCGACCGGCAAGCCGAAAGCGGTGATGGTGGAGCATCGCAACGTCATCTCGACGCTGGAAGCGGCGATTGCGACATTTGGGTACACGCCTGACGATGTGACGCCGTTTATCGCGTCGCTGGCGTTTGACGTGTCGCTGTTCGAGATGTTTAACACGCTGACCACCGGCGGCACGACGGTGATCCTGACGCAGGAAGAGGTGCTCGATTTCCCGCGTTTGATCGAAAAGATGAAGAGCTACACCATTGTGCACACCGTGCCAAGCGTCATGCGCCAGATCTGTGAAGCGATCCTCGAACGGGGCGAATCGCCGGAAGCGTACGCTTCGATGCGGCTCTTGCTCGTCGGCGGCGATGTGGTGGCGCCCGATCTGCTGGAACGCATGCATGCCGCGTTTCCTAACGCGCAGGTGTATGTCATGTACGGTCCGACCGAAGCGTCGATCATCTGCACGACCCATTCTGTTAAACGCTTGGCGAAGTCGGAAGGCTACGCGATCGGCAAGCGGCTGTCCAACGCCTGGCTGCGCATCTATGACGGCCAGCAGAACCTGATGCCGCTCGGGATGCCGGGCGAGCTGTACATCGGCGGCAACGGCGTGGCGCGGGGGTATCGCGGGCGCGAAGATCTGACTTTTGAAAAATTCGTGGAGATCGACGGCATGCGCTGGTACCGCACCGGTGACTTGGTGCGCCGTTTGACGGACGGGACGATCGATTTTCTCGGCCGCATCGACAACCAGGTCAAGATCCGCGGCTTCCGCATCGAGATCGGGGAGATTGAGACGCGTCTGGCCGCACACGATGCGGTCAATGAAACGCTGGTCATGGCCCGCGATGATTTTGCCGGGGAAAAGCAGCTGGTCGCCTATGTGGTGACCCATTCCGGAGCTCCGGTTCCGGCGTCCGAGCTGCGCGAACATCTGCAAATGACGCTGCCGTATTACATGGTGCCGTCCGCTTTCGTGTTCCTTGAGGAGTTCCCGCTGAACAACAATGGGAAAATCGACCGCAAGCTGCTGCCTGAGCCGGTCTGGAACTCCGAACAGGAGTATGAAGCAGCGCGCAATCAGACGGAAGAGCTGCTGGTCACCGTCTACTCCGAAGTGCTCCGCGCCGGGCGGATCGGGATTCGCGACTCGTTTTTCGATCTCGGCGGCAACTCGCTTTTGGCGACGCAGGTGATCTCCCGCGTCCGCCGTGCCTGTGGCGTGGAGCTGTTGCAAAAACATGTGCTCGACGCTCCGACGGTGGCCGGGCTGGCCGAAACGGTGCAAAACCTGCAGAACAGCGGCGGTGAACTGAAGTACCCGCCGATTGAACGCATCGCGCGGGACGGTGCCTTGCAGCTGTCGTACGCCCAGCAGCGGATGTGGTTTTTGGATGAGATGGGCGGCGCGAGCGGGCTGTACAACGTGGCCTACGCGCTGCGGTTGCAAGGGATTCCGAATCTGGTTGCGCTGCACTCCAGCCTGGCGACGGTCATCGAAGCGCATGAACCGCTGCGCACGACCTATCAGGAGATCGACGGCGTGCTGCAGCAGGTGATCGACCCATGGGACACCTTCGAGCGCTGGGAGGTCGACATACGCTTCCGGGGGAAGCCCGACTATCCGGAAGATGTGATGAGGTTTTTGTCAGAAGAGGCGCAGCGTCCGTTTGATCTGACGAAAGACCTTGCGCTGCGTGCCGTTTATCTCGAAGTGACAGATGACGAGTCGCTGCTGCTCTTGACCATGCCGCATATCGCGGCGGACGGCTGGTCGATGGGCGTGATTTTGGAAGAGTTCGCCGAATACTACGCGCAGTACCTGAACGGCGACAGGTGGCCGCACCAGCATGAGATCGAGTATGTGGATTTCGCCGTCTGGCAGCGCGAATTTTTGCAAGGTGCCGTGCTGGATGAGCAGCTCGCCTATTGGAAGCAAAAATTGAGCGGAGCGCCCGCCTTGCTCGAACTGCCGCTCGACAAGCCCCGTCCGGCCGTGCAGAGCCATCGCGGGGCGGTGGAATTCCTGCATCTCGATGCGAAGTTGACCGCGCAGTTGGAAGCTCTGGCGCGTAAAGGCAACGCCACCTTGTATATGGTGCTGCTGACGGCGTTTCAGATTTTGCTGTACCGCTACACCGGGCAAACCGATCTGCCGGTCGGCTCGCCGATCGCGGGACGGCACTATCCGGGTGTGGAAAAGCTGGTCGGCCTGTTCGTCAACACCTTGGTCATGCGCGGCGACGTGACGGGGAATCCGACCGCGCTGGAACTGCTGAACCGGGTGCGCGAGCTGACGACAGAAGCGTACCAGCATCAGGATCTGCCGTTCGACAAGCTGGTCGAAGAGCTGCAGCCGGAGCGGGATCTGAGCTATCTTCCGCTCTGCCAGACGTTTTTCGCCTTGCAAAATATGCCGATGGCCGAGTTCTCCGCTCATCTGCTGCAGGCGAGTCCGTTTGACCTTGAGCTGAGCGTGGCGAAATTCGACCTTGCCGTGGTGATGGAAGAGCGCCAAGGCAAACTGATGGCGCGATTTGAATATGCGACCGACCTGTTCGAAGCGGAGACGATTCGCCGGATGAAAGGGCATTTCGCCGAGCTCTTGCGCGGCATCGCGGAAGAACCGGAGCGCCGCGTGTCGGAGTTGCCTTTGCTGACAGAAGAGGAGCGGGCAGAACTGCTCGCAGGCGTTACGGACTATCCGGAACCGTCCCGTGCAGCCTACCAAATGTTTGAAAGACAGGCGGAAAAAACGCCAGATGCGCCTGCTCTGTTGATGGCGGGCGACACGATGAGCTATCAGGAGCTCAACGCCAAAGCGAACGCGCTGGCTCACTATCTGCGCACGCTTGGCGTGGGCGCAGAGACGAGGGTCGCCCTGTTCCTGGAGCGTTCGTTTGATGTGGCGGTCGCGATGCTGGCCGTACACAAGGCGGGCGGGGCGTACGTGCCGCTCGACCCGAAGCATCCGGCGGAGCGGATTCAGTTCATGCTGGAGGATGCGCAGGCGGCTGTGGTCATCACGCACCGGGGCCTGGAGCAGCGTTTGCCGGAAACAGGCGCACAGCTGCTGGTGATCGAACGGGACTGGCAAAGGATCGCAGACAACCATCCCCACACTAATCCGTGCATCGGCTCGGCAGGGAGCGACCTGGCCTACCTTCTCTACACCTCCGGCTCGACCGGCCGCCCGAAAGCGGTGATGGTCGAGCAGCGCAACCTGGCTTCGACGCTTGAGGCGAGCGTGGAGGAATTTGGCTTCCGGGCCGGGGATGTCATGCCGTGGACCGCTTCGGTGGCGTTTGACATTGCGCAGTTTGAGCTGTTCTGTCCGCTGCTGGTCGGGGGCACGACGGTGATTTTGCCGGAGGAGATCTTGCTTGATTTCCCGCGTCTGGCCGATGAAGTAAAAGGCTTTACGGCGATGTTTGCCGTGCCGAGCCTGATGCGCCAGCTCGTGCTGTCGATGCGCGAAGAAGGGCGCGATCCGGCCGACTACGCCCAGATGCGCCTGCTGTTCTGCGGCGGCGATGCGGTGTATGCCGACCTGCTGGAGATGCTGCACGAAAGCTTCCCGCACGCCGACGCCTACGTGCTGTACGGGCCGACCGAAGGGACGATCTTGTGCACGCAGTATCTGGCTCCGCGTGGACAACTCTCGGCGCGGACGATGCTTGGCACGAACTTGAAAAACGCCAACATCCGCCTCTGCGACCCGCATGGCAACCTTGTTCCAACCGGCGTGCCGGGCGAGCTGGTGCTGGGCGGCACAGGCGTGGCGCGCGGCTATCGCGGGCAGGGAGAGCTGACCGCAGAAAAATTCGTCGAGGCGGACGGCGCTCGCTGGTACCTTACAGGCGACTCGGTGCGCCGACTCCCCGACGGGACGCTGGAGTTCCTCGGGCGGCTCGACAATCAAGTGAAAATTCGCGGCTTCCGCATCGAGATCGGCGAGATCGAAGCGGTGCTGGCCCGCCAGGCAGAGGTCGCTGAAGCGGTGGTGATCGTCCGCGAAGACATCCCGGGCGACAAGCGTCTGGCCGCCTATGTGGTCACGAAGGGCGAGGCGGCGGCCGATGAGCTGCGCCGCCATCTGAAAGCAGCGCTGCCCGAATACATGGTGCCGTCCGCTTTCGTCTTCCTCGAGGAGTTCCCGCTCAACCCGAACGGCAAGATCGACCGGAAAAATCTGCCTCGTCCTGCGGAAGACGCAATCGAGCGCACAGCAGGCTCGCAGGCGCGGACGCAGGAAGAAGAGCTGGTCGGAGGCGTGTTTGCGCAAGTGCTCGACTTGCCAAGCGTCGGCCGCGACGACCACTTCTTCGCGCTCGGCGGCCACTCGCTGCTGGCGACGCAGGCGGTGTCCCGTCTGCGCAAGCTGTTTGGCGTCGATCTGCCGGTCAAAGCGCTGTTTGGAGCGCCGACGGTGGAAGGGCTCGCGGCGGAGATCAAACGCCTCGGGCGCGGCGTCGAACTGCCGCCGATCTCCCGGGCGGATCGGAACGCTGCCTTACCGCTGTCGTTTAACCAGCGCCGCTTGTGGTTCATCGAGCAGGTGCAGAACAGCGACGGGCTGTATCACATTCCGCTCCTGATCCGCATGCAGGGCGAGCTGAACCATGAAGCATTGGAGCAGAGCCTGCACAAGCTGGCCCTGCGCCATGAAGCGCTGCGCACCGTCTTTGTGGAAGTGGATGGCGAGCCGATGCAGCGGGTGCACGACGCAATCGCACTCCCGCTGCACGTGCATACCGGCCTGTCGGAAGCGGAGTTGATGCCTGTCGTCCGCACCGAATCGAAACGGCCGTTCGATCTCGCCCGCGGCCCGCTGGTGCGCGCCGATCTGTACATCCTGCAGAACGGAGAGCAATATATGCTGCTCAACCTGCACCACATCATCGCCGACGGCTGGTCGGTGGAGTTTTTCATGAACGAACTGGCCGAAGTCTACGCGGCACAGATCGAGCAGCGCGAACCGCAGCTGCCGGAAGTGACGCTGGGCTTTGCCGACATCGCCAAGTGGGAGCAGGACGCGCTGCAAGGCGATGTGCTGGAGCAGAAGCTGGACTACTGGAAAGAGCAGCTCGCCGGGAAGCTCACCCCGCTGGATCTGCCGACCGACCGTCCGCGCAAGGAAGGGCAGACCCATACGGGCGCACAGTTCAAGCGCTGGCTGCCGGGCGAACTGGTGCCGCCGCTGCAAGAGCTGGCCCGCCGTGAAGGGGTGTCGCTGTACATGCTGCTGCTCGCCGCCTTTAACGTGCTGCTGTTCCGCACCACCGGGCAAACCGATCTGGCAGTCGGCTCCCCAAGCGCCGGACGGGAGCGGGCGGAGACGGAAAATGTGTTTGGCTTTTTCGTCAACACCTTGGTGCTGCGCAGCGATTTGGCAGGCAGCCCGACGTTTGCCGAGCTGGTGCACCGCGTGCGCGAAGTGACGCTCGATGCGCTGGCCCATCAAGAGGTGCCGTTTGAGCGCCTGCTGGAGCTGCAGCCGCAGACCGACCGCCGCTATGCGCCCTTGATCCAGGCGATGTTTGTGCTGCAGGATGTCGGATTCTCCAAGCGGGAACTGACCGGCATGGTCTGGGAGCTGGTCGAATTTGACCTCGGCATTGCCAAATTTGACCTCACGTTGTATGTGGAAGAGACGGAGGACGGGCTGAAAGCGATGGCCGAATATAACACCGACCTGTTTGACGCGGCGACGATCGACCGTCTGCTGCAGCAGTGGCAGGGCTTGTTGGAAAGCATCGCCGAAGACCCGCACCGGGCGATCGGCGAACTGCCGATGCAAAGCGCAGCCGAGGTGTCGCTGACCGACGATGAATTTGATGAACTGTTCATGTAAGTTAAAGTGGTAAAAAAGGAGCAGCCTGTAAAGGCTGCCCCTTTTATGCCCGCAAATCTATTATTTTAAGCAGGGTTTCTATTTACGCTCGAAGAAGTATTATCGTCGACAAGTAATTTGAATAATGTACAGAAAATTTCCGATACACTACAATTCCGGCTGCTTTGATTGAAGGAGGCTGTACAATGCTGCAGTTGCCAACCGTTCGCATTCGAGCTGCGAACCTTTACGCTGGCAAAACACACACTATTCAGATCTCGGACGAGTTGTGCGCACACCTGCAAGGGCAGGAAGGGGCGGCGCATATGGCGATCTTCCTGCACCGCTATTCAGGTGAAGAGCAGATTGCGGTCAGTTGGCAAGGCGAATTGCTGTCTTGGCAGATCACCGGCGAGATGACGGTGAGCGACGTGTCAGGCACGGCAAGACGGGCCGACGCCGCCTCTGGCGAACCTGTGCAAGTCCTGTTCTCCGTGCAGGAACATGGAACAGATTCCAATTCAGCAGATTCCGCCGCAGCGGATCTCGCTTTTCATATCGCAAAAGGAACCTTGAGGCTGACATATAACGCGGCAAAACTTGCGGAATCGGCAGCCGCTAGCATGGCGCGGCATTTTGTCACGCTGGTGCAGGCGGCCATCGCTGATCCGCAGCTCCAGGTGAAAGACCTGCCTCTGTTGGGAGCGGATGAGCAGCAGCAACTGCTGAGCGCGTGGAACGACACCGCGCTGACCGTGCCGCCGCTGTGCAATCTGCACGAGCTGTTCGCGGAGCAGGCTGCCACCACGCCGGATGCGACCGCTGTGGTCTGTGGGGGAGAGTCGCTGACGTTTGCCGCGCTGAACGCAAAAGCAAACCGGCTGGCCCACCGCCTGCAGCGACTCGGCATCGGACCGGAACAGACGGTGGGGCTCTGCATGGAGACCGGGCTTGACCTGATCACCGCCCTGCTTGCCGTCTGGAAGGCGGGCGGCGCATACGTACCGGTCGATCCGGCCTATCCGAAAGACCGCAAAGCGTTTGTGCTCTCCGATGCCTCCGTCACTGTCCTGCTCACCCAAAGCAGCCTGAAAGGTGCACTGCCTGAACATGAGGCGACCGAATTGCACCTGGACCGGCTGTGGGACGAGCTGGCGGCCGAATCTGTAGAGAATCCGCTTTGCGCCGCACAGCCGCACCATCTTGCCTACATCATCTACACCTCCGGTTCGACCGGCCGGCCAAAAGGCGTGGAGATCGAGCAGGCCGCTTTGTTCCATCATCTGCACGCGATCAAGCATGCCGTCTACGGCAACCATCCTGCGCGACCGATGCAGGTGGCGCTGAACTCTTCGGTGGCGTTTGACGCGTCGCTTGCGCAGATCGAAATGATACTCCAAGGGCACACTCTGCATCTGCTTCCTGACGAGGTGCGCCACGATCCGCAGCAGCTCGTGGCGTATGTGCGACAGGAAGGGATCGACGTGCTGGACGGCACGCCGTCGCAGATTCGATTGCTTTTGAACGCCGGATTGTTAGAAAAAGGGCAGGGAGCGCCGTCGATCATGCTGGTCGGCGGGGAAGCGATGGACGAGGCGATGTGGGCAGCGTTTGCAGACGCGCCGGAAACGGTCTGCTACAACGTCTACGGCCCGACGGAAAACACGGTCGACGCTTTGTTCTGCCGCGTATCGCATGACCATGCCGAACCGACGCTCGGCCGCCCGATCCCAAACGTGCAGGCGTACATTCTCGACCCGTACCTCAACCCGGTGCCGGTCGGCGTGCCGGGCGAACTGCACATCGGCGGGAAAAGTCTGGCCCGCGGCTACCTGAACCGCCCGGAGCTGACGGCGGAGAAGTTTATCCCGCACCCGTTTCCGGCAGAAGAAGGCGCGCGCCTGTACAAGACGGGCGACCTCGCCTGCTTCCGCGAAGACGGCACGATCGACTTCCTCGGCCGCATCGACGATCAGGTCAAGCTGAACGGCTTTCGCATCGAGCTGTCGGAGATCGAAGCGGTCACGGCCCAGCATCCGTCCGTTCGTGACGCGGTGGTGCTCGTGCGCGAAGACGAGCCTGGCCTGAAGCGTCTGGTCGCCTATGTGACGACAGACGGGAGAGCGCTGACCGGCCGCGAGCTGAAAGCGTATCTGCGCGACCTGCTGCCGAAGTACATGGTGCCGTCCGCGCTTGTGGTGCTGGACGCCCTGCCGCTCACGGTGAACGGCAAGCTGGATAAAAAAGCGCTTCCGGCGCCCGACCTCGCGCTCCTCGCTGACGAAGAGTACATCGCACCGCGCAATGGGGTCGAAGAGCTGACCGCCGAGATTTTTGGCAGTCTGTTGGGACTTGGGCAGGTCGGAATTCACGATGATTTCTTTGACCTCGGCGGCAACTCGCTGTCGGCGGCGCAAGTCGTGTCCCGCCTGCGCAACGCCTTTGGCGTAGAGCTGTCGGTAAGGACGCTGTTTGAAGCCCCAAGCGTGGCGCAACTGGCGGAAAAAGTGCAACGGGAGCGCAGCGAGTCGTCCGACCTGCATCTGCCACCGATCACCCGCAGCGAACGCGCGGCGCAACTGCCGCTGTCCTTCGCCCAGCAGCGCATGTGGTTCATCGACCAACTGGAGCAAAACAGCGCTCTGTACAACATCCCGACGGCGATGCGCCTGACCGGGCCGCTCGATGAAGCCATATTAAAGCAAAGCGTCGATCAAATCGTCGAGCGCCACGAAGGGCTGCGCACGACTTTCGGATACGCAGGCGAACAACCGGTGCAGGTGATCCTGTCTGCGCCGCCCGAGGGGATTTTTTCCGTCACCGATCTCAGCGGATGGGCAGACGACCGGGAAGCGGAAGCCTTGCGCGTGATCCAGGCGGCGGTCGAAGCGCCGTTTGATCTGCAAAAAGGCCCCTTGTTGCGCGTCGTGCTGGTGCGGCTGTCCGATGGGGAGCATGTGCTGCTCGTCAACATCCACCACAGCGTGGCGGACGGCTGGTCGCTCGGCGTGTTCACCGAAGAGCTGGCCGCGTTTTACAAGGCGCTGGCGACAGGCGGGGAGGCGAACTTGCCAGAGCTGCCCGTTCAGTACGCCGACTATGCGCTCTGGCAGCGCGAATGGCTGCAGGGGAAGGTGCTCGACGCTCAGATCGGCTATTGGAAGCAACAGCTCGACGGTGCCCCGCCCGTGTTCCAGATGCCGACCGACCGCCCGCGTCCCGCTGTGCAGTCGTATCGCGGGGCGACCGAGTATTTCACCATACCGCTCGCGGTCGCCGAGCAGTTGAAGCTCCTGTCCAAACGGGAAGGCGTGTCGCTTTACATGACCTTGCTGGCGGCGTTTCACGCGCTCTTGTTCCGCTACTCCGGGCAGGACGACATCTCCGTCGGCTCGCCCGTTGCGGGACGCCATCGCGGGGAGATCGAAGAACTGATCGGCTTTTTCGTCAACACGCTGGTCATGCGGACACAGCTGTCGGGGGACATGACGTTTGCCGACCTGCTGCACCAGGTGCGCGAAGTGACGTTGAACGCGTTTGCTCATCAGGACGTACCGTTCGACAAACTGGTCGAAGAGCTGGCTCCAGAGCGCGATCTGAGCTACTCGCCCCTGTTTCAAGTGCTGTTCGTGCTGCAAAACGCCAAGTACGAAACGGTGCAGTTCCCGGGCCTCGCGACCGAAGAGTTTTTCGTCGACAGCGGCACGGCTAAATTTGACCTGACCCTGCAGATGCAAGAGGAGGCGCACGGCCTCGTCGCATCGCTCGAATACAGCACCGACCTGTTTGACGCCGCAACGATCAAGCGGATGGTCGTGCATTTTCAAAATCTCTTCGCGGCGATCGTCGCAGCGCCGCAGGAAAAGATCGGCAAGCTGCCGATGTTAACCCCTGCCGAAGAGCATCAGCTGCTCGTCGAGTGGAACGACACGGCGATGCCGTATCCGCAAGACAAGTGTATTCACCAGCTCTTTGAAGAGTTTGCAGCGAAAACGCCGGAGAAGATCGCCTTGGTCTTCCGCGACCAGGAGCTGACCTACCGCGAGTTGAACGAGCGCTCCAACCAGTTGGCCCATCATTTGCAAAAACTTGGTGTGGGCGCGGAGACGATCGTCGGGATCTGTCTCGAACGGTCGATCGAGATGGTGATCGGCCTGCTGGGCATCTTGAAAGCGGGCGGCGCGTTTGTCGCGCTCGACCCCGCTTATCCGCAAGACCGCCTCGCGTTGATCATGGAGGACACGGCGATTCCGTTTGTCGTCACCCAATCGACCGTACAAGATGTGTTGCCGCCGCATGAGGGCAGGCTGATCCTGCTCGATGGAGACCGTGCGCTGCTCGATGCTGAACCTACGTCCAATCCGGACAGCGGCGTTGGCCCGGACAACTTGATCTATCTGATCTACACATCCGGCTCCACGGGACGTCCGAAAGCGATCGCGATGCGCCATCAGCCGCTGACGAACATGACGTGGTGGCAGATCGGCACGTTTGCTTATACGGGACCGGCCCGCGTGTTGCAGTTCGCGTCGCTCAACTTCGACGTTTCCTATCAGGAGCTGTTCACGACGTTCTACCTCGGCGGCACGGTGATCATCCCCGACGAGGAGACGCGCCGCGACTCGCATCAGCTGTTGAACCTGATCGTCGAGCGGAAGATCGAGCGGATCTTCCTGCCGTTTATCCTGCTGACCCAGCTCGCCGAAGTGGGGGAAAGCGGCGGTCCGCTGCCGCAGCACCTCCGCGAGATCATCACCGCAGGCGAACAGCTGCAGATGACTGCGCATATCGTCTCCTGGCTGCGCAAGCTCGGCTGCCCGCTGCACAACCAGTACGGCCCGTCGGAAGCGCATGTTGTCACCTACATCACCTTGACCGGCGATCCGGGTACATGGCCCGCGCTTCCTCCGGTCGGCAAGCCGCTTGGCAACACGCAGATCTATGTGCTGGACCCGTACATGCGCCCCGTGCCGATCGGCGTCTCCGGCGAAGTGTATGTCGGCGGCGACTGCCTGGCACGCGGCTATCTGAACCGCGAAGAACTGACCGCTGAAAAATTTATCCCCGATCCGTTTTCCCAGCGTCCGGGCGCACGCCTGTACCAGACGGGGGACATCGCACGCTGGCTGTCAGACGGCAATCTGGAGTACATGGGCCGCGCCGACGATCAGGTGAAGATACGCGGCTTCCGCGTCGAGCCGGGCGAGATCACAGCGGTGCTCGGCAAGCATCCCGCCTTGAAAGAGGTGGCGGTGCTGGCCCGCGAAGACCAGCCCGGCCACAAACGCCTCGTCGCTTATGTCGTGCCGCAAGAGCCGGACGTCGCGCCGACGGTCGCTGACATGTCAGCGTACATCCTCGAAACGCTGCCGAAGCACATGGTGCCGTCCGCTTTCGTGGTGATGGACAAGCTGCCCCTGACCCACAACGGCAAGCTGGAGCGCAAAGCGCTACCCGTGCCGGAGCAGGTGCGTTCGGGCCTTGATGCTGATTACAAAGCGCCGCGCACGCCGGTCGAAGAGATCGTCGCCGGATCGTGGGCGCAGGTGCTGGGGTATGAGCAGGTCGGGATCGACGACAACTTCTTTGAGCTTGGCGGACATTCGCTGCTGGCGACGCAAGTGGTCACGCGGATGCGAAATGCGTTCAAGATCGAGTTGCCGGTGCGCACGATCTTCCAGGCGCCGACGGTAGCCCTGTTGGCCGAGAAGATCGAAGAGATCGCGCATGGCGGGGAAAAAGAGCTCCCGCCGCTGACGAAGATCTCCCGCGCCGGCGACCTCGCCTTGTCGTATGCCCAGCAGCGGCTGTGGTTTTTCGATCAGCTGTCTGACGAAGGGGCGCTGTATAACGTCCCGACCCTTTTGAAGCTGTCCGGGACGCTGAACGTGGAAGCTCTGCAAGGGAGCCTGAACGAGATCGTAAAGCGTCACGATGCGCTTCGCACGACGTTCCATGAAAAGGACGGCGAGCCGATGCAGGTGATTCAGCCGCCGCACGAGGTGCCTTTTGTCGTCGAGGATCTGACGCATGGGGGCAGCCGGGCGGAGGAAGAGGCGCTGCAGCTGGCAAAAGGCGCGGCTAGCCAGCCGTTTGACTTGGCACATGGCCCGGTGCTCCGGGTACACGTGTACCGCACCGGCGAGAGGGAGCATCTGATGCTGCTGAACATGCATCACATCGTCTCGGACGGCTGGTCGATCGGCGTGTTCCTGCAAGAGCTGGCGGCGCTGTATGAAGCGTTCCTGCAAGGGAAGGCGTCGCCGCTGCCGGAGCTGGCTCTGCAATATGTTGACTTCGCGGCGTGGCAGCGCAACTGGCTGCAAGGCGAGGTGCTGGAAGAGCAACTGGCGTTTTGGCGCAAACAGCTCCACGGCCCGCTGCCGGTGCTGGAGCTCCCGACCGATTTTCCGCGCGGGGCGTCCCCGACCTATCACGGGCTGACCTCGTCGCTGGTGCTGCCCGAGGAGCTGCACCAAGGGCTGAATGAGTTGGCGAAGCGCGAAGGCTTGTCCTTGTACATGCTGCTGCTCGCCGCCTACAAAACGCTCTTGCACCGCCTGACCGGGCAGCACGACCTGCTCGTCGGGTCACCGATCGCCAACCGCAACCGGGCGGAGATCGAAGGGATGATCGGCTTTTTCGTCAACACGCTGGTCGTGCGCACGAACCTCGCCGACAACCCGAGATTTGCCGATGTGGCGCAGTCGGTGCGCGACACGGCGCTGGAAGCGTACGCCTATCAGGACGTGCCGTTTGACAAGCTGGTCGAACTGCACCCTGACCGCGACCCGCGCTTCTCGCCGCTGTTCCAGACGATGTTTGTTCTGCAAAATACGCCGTCGCAAGTCACCGAACTGCCGGAGCTGACGATGAGCCGCCTGACGCTGGACAACGACGTCGCCAAGTTCGACCTGACCTTGTATATGGAGGAAAAGGCGGACGGGCTGACGGCAGAGTTGGAGTACAACACCGATCTGTTTGCGGAAGGCACGATCACGCGCCTGCTCAAGCAGTGGCATACCCTGCTGCAAAGCATTGTGGAAGATCCAAACCAGCGCATCCTGGCTCTGCCGCTCACAGCGGGAGACGATGTCGGGCTCGATGAAGAAGAACTGGATGAGCTGTTCATATAAGAAGGGGGTTTCTCGGTGAACTATTTGTCAAAAGAAAACGTACAAGAAGTCCTCGACCTGTCGCTGTTGCAGACGAAAATCTATAGCCAAGAGAACCCGGAGCAGGCACAGACGCACCTCGCGCAAGTCCGCCTGCACCTGACCGGCCCGCTCGATGTTGCCCACTTCCAAGCGGCCGTTCAGCACGTCATCACGCAACATCCGCTCCTGCGCACCGTGTTTCGTCCCGTGCGCGGGCGCGTGGTGCAAGTGCTGCTGAAAACCCGCCCGATCGACGTGGCGGTGCTCGATCTGACCGGGCAAAGCGCCGACGATCAGGCAGCCGCGCTGGAACAAGCGGCGCTGGCCGACCGCGCTCCGTTCCACCTCAATGAAGGCCCGCTGCTGCGCGTAACGGCGGCGGTGCTCGATGTTGAAAACGCGGTTGTGCTGTGGACGCACCACAACATGATCCTCGACGAGCAGAGCCGCCGTCTGGTGCAGGTCGACTTGCTGGCCGCTTATGAAGCGCTGGCGGGCGGCACAGCCTTGCCTGTGGTGAACTCGGCATCTTTTAAAGACTATCTCGGCTGGCTGAACGCGCAGGACCGCTCGTCGGCCCGCGAGTTTTGGTCGAAGCACCTGGCTGGATTTGAAGCGGCGACCCCGCTGTTGAACCAGCGCGAAGGAAAAGGGGAGTCGGGCATCCGCACCCATGTTTTCTCCGCCGACCTGTCCCGCGCGTTGGAAGGGCTGGCACAGGCGCAGGGCGTGCAAGCGGAAACGCTGGTGCAGGCCGCTTTGGCGTTGCTGCTCAACCTGTACTCCCGTGAAGATCAGGTGACGTTTGGCGCCGGATTTGCCGGACGTCCGGCGACACTGTCCGGCGCAGACGCGATGGTTGGGCGTTTTGCCAACACGCTGCCTGTGCATGTGGCAATCGACGGGGAAGCGGCGCTGGCCACGTTCCTCCAGAACCTGCAGCAGCTGACGGCGACGATGGAAAGCTTTGCTGTGATTCCGCTGGCAGAAGTGCGCAACTACGCAGGTCTTGGCGAGAACCAGGAGCTGTTCACGAGCGCGGTCAACGTTTACTCGGGCGGCGCTTCGTCTTCGCACGGCCTGCGGGCGGAACTGACCGGCAAGCAGGAGGGAGCGGGCCTCGCGCTGACGCTCGACGTGGAGACGGGCGAGACCTGGGTGGCCCGCGCCGCATATGCCGGTGACCGCTTGCAGGCGGAGACGGCAGAAGCATTGCTGACCCACCTCGAAACGGTGCTGGCCAGCATGACCCTGCAGCCGCAAGCGCGCATCTGCGACTTGAACGTGCTGCCGGCTGCTGAGCGCGAACCGCTGTTTGGCGCGTTTACGGCAACGAAGCTGAAAACTTACCCGCTCGACCGTCTGGCGCATCAAGTGATCGAAGACCAGACCGCGCAGACGCCGCAAAAGGTCGCCGCGATTTTTGAAGATCAAACGATCACCTACGGGGAACTGAACGCCCGGGCCAGCCGCCTGGCACACTTCCTGCGCGAACACGGTTTTGGCCGCGACGATCTGGCCGCTCTGTTCGCCGAGCGCGGCATCGACATGCTGACCGCGATCGTCGCCGTGATGAAGGCGGGCGGGGCGTATGTGCCGCTCGACTCCGCACACCCGGATGCACGCCTGGCCACGATCATCGAGACCGCAGGGGCAAAAGTCATCCTGACGCAAGACCCGCTGCAGGAGCGCAGCCAAGGCCTGTCGGAAAACGCGCTGGTCTTCTCGCTGGACGGACTGGACGGGCTGACCAACTACCCGGACACCAACCCTGAGTTCATCAATGAGGGACAGGATCTTGCCAACGTCTTCTTCACCTCCGGCTCAACCGGCTTGCCGAAGGGGGCGATGGTCGAACACGTCGGGATGCTCAACCACCTCTACGCGAAGATCGACCTGCTGGAAATGACCGACTCTTCAATCGTCGTGCAAAACGCGTCGCATTGCTTTGACATCTCCGTCTGGCAGTTCCTCGCGCCGCTGATGGTCGGCGGCACGGTGGTCATCTACGGCAATGACATCGCGATGGACCCGAACGCGCTCTTGGCGTCTGTTCAGCGCGACAATGTCACGATCCTCGAAATGGTGCCGGCGGTGATCGAAATGTTCCTGCACGCCGTCGCGGAAAATGCGCAAGCAGCGGCGCTGCCCGAACTGCGCTACATGCTGTCGACCGGGGAAGGTCTGCGCAGCGGCCTTTGCGAGCGCTGGCTGGACGCGTATCCGCACGTGAAAGCGGTCAACACCTACGGTGCGACCGAATGCTCGGACGACACTTCGCACAAAGTCGTCACCGCAGCGAACCGCGACGAGTGGGATCTCGACCGCGACTTCGTGACGCTGGGCACGCCGATCCCGAATTTTAACGTCTATGTGCTCGACAAGTGGAACCGCCCGGTGCCGATCGGCTGCACCGGCGAGATCTGCATGACCGGCGTCGGCGTTGGCCGCGGCTACCTGAACGACCCGGAGCGCACCGCGCAGGCGTTTGTGCCAAACCCGTTTGCGGACGGCATGGGCGAGCGGATGTACAAGACGGGCGACCTCGGGCGCTTCCTGCCGGACGGGCGACTGGAGTTCGTCACCCGCGCCGACTTCCAAGTCAAAGTGCGCGGTCACCGCATCGAGCTTGGCGAAGTGGAAGCGGCGATCCTCAGCCACCCGGCTGTGGAGCAGACCATCGCGATCGTCCGTCCGGACAGCGCAGGCCAGAACCGTATCCTTGCGTATGTCATCGTCTCCGAAGCACTTGACATGGACGCATGGCGCGAGTATCTGCATGACCGCCTGCCGGAGTACATGATCCCGGAGCACATTTTGACGCTCGACGCCTTCCCGCTCAACCGCAACGGCAAAGTCGACCGCAAAGCCCTCCCCGAGCCGGAAGCGGCAGAGCGCGGCGAACACGCTTTTGCTGCGCCGCGCAATGAGCTGGAACAGGCGCTGGCCGACATCTGGGGCGAGATTCTGGAGCGCGGGGACATCGGTATCGACGACAGCTTCTTCCACCTCGGCGGACACTCGCTGAAGATGATCCAGATCCGCTCGCGGATCAAGCAGAAGCTCGGCCTCGACGTGCCGCTGAAAGTCCTGTTCGAAAATCTCACCTTGCGCGACCTCGCGCCGCACGTTGGGCTCTTGCAAGGGGACGATGGCGTTTCGCAAACGATCCCGGTTCTGCCGGACGCTGACGCCTACCCGATGTCGCACGCCCAGCGCCGCCTGTACTTCATCCAGCGCCTGACGCCGGAGAACACGGCGTATAACATGCTGGAAGCGCATGAAGTGGCGGGCGAGTTAAACGTTGCTGCGCTCGTGCGCGCCTTCCAGACGATCATCGACCGCCATGCGGTGCTGCGCACCACCTTTACGATGCAAGACGGCGAGCCGGTGCAGAAGATCGCCTCCGCGTACCAGCTGAACGTGCCGCTCGAAGACCTCTCCGGGCTGCCGGAAGCGCAGCGCGAAGCAGAGCTGCATGCGCGCATTCTCACCGAGCAGGATCTGCCGTTCGACCTCGAACAAGGCCCGGTGTTCCGCCTGCGCCTGCTGAAGCTGGCCGAACAGCGTCATGTCCTCTTGATCTCCAAGCACCACATCGTGACCGACTTCTGGTCGTGGGGCGTGCTGCATCAGGAGTTCAACGCGCTGTACACCGCGTATGCGAACGGGGAGGACAGCCCGCTTGCACCGCTGCCGATCCAATACCGCGACTATGCGAGCTGGCAGAACGACCGCCTGCACACCGGCAAGCTGGCCGAAGCGGAAGCGTACTGGACAGGGCAGCTGTCGGGCGATCTGCCTGTGCTCGACCTGCCGACCGACCACCCGCGTCCGGCTCTGCAGCAGTTCGAAGGCCATAACATCCGCCGTTTGCTCGACGGAGAGTTGTCCAGCCGGATCAACGCGCTGGGCGCACAGCACGAAGCGACTTTGTTTATGGTGCTGCTTGGTGCGCTCGGCACGTTCCTGTCCCGCATGAGCGGCCAGCAGGACATCGTGATCGGCACCCCGGAAGCGGGCCGCAACGTGATGGAGCTGGAAGAGCTGATCGGCTTCTTCATCAACACCTTGCCGCTGCGCCTCGACCTGTCGGGCAACCCGGCGTTTGGCGAGATGCTGGAACGGGCGAAAAAAGTCGCTCTGGACGCGTACGCGCACCACGAGTATCCGTTCGACAAGCTCGTCGAGCTGGCCAAGCAGGAGCGCGACTTGAGCCGTTCGCCGCTGTTCTCCGTGATGTTCCAAGTGGTGCGCAAGCCGGATGAGGCGGAGACGGGAGGCTTGAGCCTGTCGCCGGTGCCGATGAGCGCGACGACGACGGCGTTTGATCTCGCGGTGACGTTTGTCGAGCGCGAAGACGGCCTGCAGTTGAACTTTGACTACCGCACCGACCTGTTCGAACAGTCGACGATGGAACGCTGGATGGGGCATTTCGAGACCCTGCTCCGCGCGATCGTCGAGCACCCGGAGCAGCAGCTGTCCCAGCTGCAACTGCTCACCGCCGAAGATCTGGCGCCGGTGCTGGGCGCGTGGAACACGATCACCGCCGAGCCCGATCCCATGCTGCGCATTCACCACCTGTTCGAAGCGCAGGTCGACCGCACGCCGGATGCGACCGCCGTCGTGTTTGAACAGGAAGCTCTGACCTACCGCGAGCTGAATGCCCGCGCGAACCGACTGGCCCGCCACCTGCAAGCGTTAGGCGCAGGGCCGGAGCAACTGGTCGGCCTCTGCCTGGAGCGCAACCTCGACCTCGTCACGGCGCTCTTGGCCGTGCTGAAGTCTGGCAGCGCGTTTGTGCCGCTCGACCCGGCGTATCCGCAGGAGCGTCTGGCCTTGATCCTTGAAGACACGAACATGCCGCTGCTGGTCACCAGCGCGACACTGACCGCGACCTTGCCGCCGCATAGCGCACAGACGGTGCTGATCGACGCCGATCGTGACAAATGGGCCGGGGAAGCGGACACCAATGTGCCGTCGCTGGTCCGTCCGGACAGCCTGGCTTACCTGATCTACACCTCAGGCTCCACGGGCCGTCCGAAAGCGGTCATGGTCGAGCATCGCCATCTGATCGCGACGCTTCTGGCCAGCCAGCAGCACTTCGCGTTCGCGCAGAATGATGTGTTCCCATGGATCGCGTCGTACGCGTTTGACATCGCGTATTTCGAACTGTTCAACCCGCTGATCGCCGGCGGTCAGGCGGTCGTGCTGTCCAAAGAGCATCTGCTCGACCTGCCGGGCCTCGTCCGCGATCTGGAAGGCTACACGCTGATCCACGCCGTGCCGAGCCTGATGCGCCAGATCGTCGAGATGATCGCAAGTCAGGAGATCGACACGTCCCGTTTCGACGGGCTGCGCATGATCTTCACCGGCGGCGACGCCGTTCCGCCGGAGTTGCTCAACAGCTTGCAGGACACGTTCAAAAACGCCGAAGTCCGCGTGCTGTACGGGCCGACCGAAGCGGCGATCATCTGTGCGCAGTACCCGGTGCCGCGCGATGCGAAGATCGAGCGCTACATGATCGGCTCCTCGATGCACCACGCCAAGATCCGCATGTACGATGCGCACGGCAACCTCGTGCCGACCGGCGTGCCGGGCGAGCTGTACATCGGCGGCTGCGGCGTGTCCCGCGGCTACTACGGCCGCCCGGAGCTGACTCAGGCGCAGTTTGTCGTCATCGACGGCGAGCGCTGGTACAAATCGGGCGACCTTGCCCGCTACATGGCTGACGGCACGATCGACTTCCTCGGCCGCATCGACAACCAGGTGAAGATCCGCGGCTTCCGCATCGAGCTGGGCGAGATCGAAGCGGCGCTGGGCAAACACCCGGCCGTCTCCGAAGTCGTCGTGCTCGCCCGCGAGATCCATGCCGGTGACAAGCAGCTCGTCGCCTATGTATCGCCGAAAGAAAATGCGGCGCTGTCGACAGCCGAACTGCGCAGCGCTCTGCAGGCCCACCTGCCGGAGCATATGGTGCCGTCCTTCTTCGTAATGCTCGATACCATGCCGACGACGCCGACCGGCAAGATCGACCGCAAGCAACTGCCGCTCCCGACGCAAACAGCAGGGGAGAGCACGTACGCCGCACCGCGCGACGGCGTAGAGCTGGCGGTAGCGCACGTGTTCGAAGAGGTGCTTGGCGTCCACGGCGTTGGCCTGTACGACAACTTCTTTGAGATCGGCGGGCACTCGCTGAAAGCGGTGGCGCTGATCGAAGCGATCCGCAAGCGTTTTGATGTGTCCTTGCCGCTGACGGCGCTGTTCCAGTCGCCGACCGTCGCCAACCTGAGCAGCATCCTGCGCGGCGAAGGCGATGCGGGCAGCAAAGGCGTGCTCGTACTCTTGCAAAAAGGGGACGACACGCGCCCGCCGTTGTTCCTGCTTCCTCCGCAAGGCGGCGGCGTGATGAGCTATCTGCCGCTGGTCAAAGGGCTGGCAGGCGAAACGGTCTACGGCCTGCAATCGGCAGGTTATGAGTCGGACGAAACGCCGTTCTCCTCGATGGAGGAGATCTCCGAGCGCTTCCTCGCGGAAATCCGCTCGGTGCAGCCCCAAGGGCCGTATCGTCTGGCCGGATGGTCGTTTGGCGGCGTGGCCGCATACGATCTGGCGCTGCGTCTGGAAGGGCAGGGGCAGGAAGTCGAATTCCTCGGCCTGTTTGACGTCATGCCGATCGACCCGGACAACGGGGCGGAAAACGCACAGGCGCAGACCGAAGAGGTGGCGCTGATCCACCAGGCGGCACAGCTCGACATGGATCTGTCGCTGCTGCAAGGCTTGACGGTGGAGGAAGGCCTCGACCTCGTCCTGCGCCGCGCCTATGAACTGAACCGTCTGCCGGAAGGGACGACGCCGGAGTCGATGCGCCAAAAGATGCGCGTGATGATGAACAACGGCATCGCCGGGTTCTCCTACGTGCCGCCGGGCACGGTGCAAGCCGACCTGACCTTGTTCCGCTGCTCGGTGGAGCCGCAGCAGCAAGAACTGGCGCATCCGCTCGTCGATCCGGAGCTATGGAGCCCGTACACCGCAGGCCAGGTAAACGTCATCCCGGTGCCGGGTGACCATCACAGCCTGTTCCAACCGCCTTATGTGCATGAATTGGCAGAGTTGATGAAACCGATTTTGCATGCTGTAAAGCGGGAAGGGCAAAAAGTTTAATTGTAATTACGAACACTGAGGAATAGAGTCACCTTTTTAGAGGGTGGCTCTTTTTTTATTTTTATCGGATACAAAAATATCAAAACTAGTTATAATTGTTATATGTAATTCTTCTTCTTTTACAATCAGTTAATCAAGTGGAGGTTCCCCACCATGAGTGAGAAAACGAAAGAAGTTTGGCAGCAGCAGTTGCAAAACGAATGGAATGAGACGAAAGCAGATTATCCGCGGGACCGCACCATACCGGAACAATTTGTGGAACAGGCGATTCAGACACCTGATCGGGTCGCCGCTGTGTGTAACGGAGAAGAGATCACCTACGCACAACTGAACCGGCGTGCCAATGCCTTGGCCCATTATCTGCGCAAACTGGGCGTCGGCCCGGATGTGCTGGTCGGCATTTGCATCGAGCGCTCGCTGGAGATGCTCATCGGTCTCCTGGGCATTCTAAAAGCGGGCGGTGCCTATCTGCCGCTCGATTTGGCCTATCCGGAGGAACGGCTGCGCTTTATGATCGACGACACAAAGATCAAGGTCCTGATCACTCGTGAAGCGATGCTGGCTCAATTGCCCGAATTTTCGGGGAAGACCGTCTTGATCGACCGCGATGCGGAGTCGATTTCGGCAGAAGATCATCGCGATCCGGAACCGCTGGTCGGGCCGGAGAATTTGGCGTATATCAACTACACGTCGGGCTCGACCGGCACGCCGAAGGGTGTCTGCACCCCGCACCGCGCTGTGTTGCGTTTGGTGATCAACAGCGATTATGTGTCTTATGGCCCGAATGAAATTTTGATGCAAAATGCGCCGATCTCGTTTGACGCGGCGACATTTGAAATTTGGGGAAGTTTGCTCAACGGCGCGAAACTGGTCATCTGCCCGCCGCACAAGCTGGCTTTGGCTGAGCTTGGCGAGGTGATTCGAGGATATGGCGTCACGATCGCTTTTTTGACAACGGGGCTGTTCAACCAGCTGGTGGAATACCAGCTGCAGGATCTGCAGTCGCTGCGTCAATTGCTGACCGGCGGGGAAGCGATGTCGCTGCCCCATGCGCGGCGCGTTTTGGCGGAGCTGCCAGCCTGCCGCTTGAGCAATATCTACGGGCCGACCGAAAGCACGACGTTTGCGACGGTCTATCCGATCTTCGAACTTGCCGCCGACGCCGTGGCCGTGCCGATCGGCCGTCCGATCGCCAACACGACCGCGTATGTGCTCGATGAGACGCGAAAGCTCTGTCCGGCAGGCGTTCCGGGCGAGTTGTGCATCGGAGGGGAAGGCTTGGCGCGGGGCTATTGGAACCGCCCGGAACTGACCGCAGAGAAGTTCATCACGCATCCGTTATCGGACGATGCCAAGGAGCGGCTGTACCGAACGGGCGACTTGGTGCGCCGCTTGCCGGACGGGAATCTCGAGTTCATGGGCCGCATCGACAACCAGGTCAAGATTCGCGGATTTCGGATCGAATTGGATGAGATCACAGAAGTGCTGCGTCGGCACGGCGAGGTGCAGGATGCGGTGGTGATCGACCGGGTAGATGAGGCGGGAGAGAAACAGCTTGTGGCCTATCTCGTGCCTAAGTCGGATCACGCGCCGCCGCTGACGGCGATACGCAGCCATCTGCGCTCGACGCTGCCCGATTATATGCTGCCTGCCCACTTCGTCTGGCTGCCCGCTTTGCCGCTCAACCCGAACGGAAAAGTAGACCGCCGCGCGCTGCCCGCTCCGCTGCGAGATGCAGAGTCGTCAGGCTACAGTGCGCCGCGCACGCAGACCGAAGAGATCGTGGCCGATGTGTTTGCCCGGATGACAGGCGCCGGGCGTTTCGGGCTCTGTGACAACTTTTTCGAAGTGGGTGGACATTCGCTGCAAGCGATGAGGGCTGTTTCCCGTCTGGGCGAGATCTTCCAAGCGGAATTGTCGCTGCAACTGCTCTTTGATCATCCGACCGTTCAAGAGTTTGCGGAGCAGGTTGACACGCTGCGGCAGATGGGCTCCATCAGACAGCTGCAGCCGATCACACCGCTTGCCAAACACCGTCCGCAGCCGTTGTCGTTTGCCCAGCAGCGACTGTGGTTCCTCGATCGCTTGCAGCCGAACAGCACCGCATACAGCTTGCCGTACGCCATGCAGCTGCGCGGGCAGTTGAACGAAGCGGCGCTGGAGCGGAGTTTGCAGGAGATCGTCTGTCGTCATGACGCGCTGCGCACCGTGTTCGCAGATGGGGAGGCAGGGCCGGTGCAGGTGCTGGCGGAAGCGGTGAAGAGTCCTTTGCGCCGATCTGATTTGGCTCATTTCCCGCAAACCGAGCGCTGGAACGAAGCGTGGCGTTTGGCAGAAGAGGAAGCCCAAACGCCGTTTGACTTGACGCACGGCCCGCTGTTCCGGGCGCATTTGATCTCCGTGGATGAACAGGAGCACATGCTCGTGCTGAATCTGCACCACATCGTGTCGGACGGCTGGTCGATGGGCGTTGTTGCCGGGGAACTGGCGGCGCTTTATGCTGCCTTTTTAGATGGCGTTGCGGCGGAACTGCCGGAGATGACGGTGCAGTATGCCGATTATGCTGTCTGGCAGCGCGAATGGCTGCAAGGCGAAGTGCTGGAGCAGCAACTGGCTTATTGGCGCGGGAAACTGGGCGGGGAGCTGCCCGTTTTGCAACTGCCGTCCGACCGGCCGCGCGCGGCGACACCTGCAAGACGCGGCAGTTCGTACGCTTGCGAGTTGCCAAAAGGGCTGGCTGAGAGCCTGAAAGCGCTGAGCCGCCAAGAAGGCGCCACGTTGTACATGACGCTGCTTGCCGCTTACCAAACGCTGCTCGGCCGTTATTCCGGGCAGGACGACTTCCTGATCGGGTCGCCGATCGCCGGACGCACCCGCAGTGAGCTTGAGCCGCTGATCGGCTTTTTTGTCAACATGCTGATGATGCGCGCCGATCTGTCCGGCGAACCGATGTTCACCGAGCTGCTCGGGCGAGTGCGCCAAGCGGCGCTGGGAGCGTATGCGCACCAGGACGTGCCGTTCGAAAAATTGGTCGAAGCTTTGCAGCCGGATCGCAGTCCGGGTGCTCTTCCGCTGTTCCAAGCAACGTTTGCGCTGCAAAATGCGGCCGACTTCCCGTGGGAATTGCAGGGTCTGAACCTCGATGTCCAACCGCTCGAAACGGGCAGCGCCAAGTTTGATCTCGGCTTGCAGATCGAAGAACAAGACGGCGTGTTGTCGGCGCTGTGGGAGTATGACGCCGACCTGTTTGATCACGGCACGATCGTCCGCATGGCCGGCCATTTCCAGACCCTGCTCGAAGGAATCGCCGCCGCGCCGCAGCAAAAGATCGGCCTGCTGCCGCTGTTGACCGCAGCGGAGCGCGCCGCCGTGAGCGCCCGTTCGCTGCCTGCCGGGGAGCAGGAACTGCTGGGCGGGCAGTTGATCGTGCAGGCGTTTGAAGCGCAAGTGGAGCGCACGCCCGATCGTACCGCTGCTGAATTTGCCGGACAATCGCTGACCTATCGCGAGTTGAACCGGCGTGCCAACCGCCTCGCGCACCGCTTGCAACAGAGCGGCGTGGGCCGCGGGGTCTTGGCTGCGCTGTTCACCGAGCGTTCGTTGGAAACGCTGATCGGTCTGCTCGGCATTTTCAAGGCGGGCGGCGTGTATGTTCCGCTCGACCCGGAGCATCCGCAGGAGCGAACTTCCTACATCCTGGAAGATTCGCAAGCGGCTGTGTTGATCACGCAAGAGCATCTGTTGTCCGCACTGCCCGCGCACGGGGCGGAAGTAATCTCTCTAGAGGGATGCGAGGAATGGGAGGGAGCAGCAAGTAATCCTCCGTCCTTGATCAGCCCGGAGGACCTCGCCTACATGATCTATACGTCCGGCTCCACAGGCCAGCCGAAAGCGGTCATGGTCGAACACGGCAGCCTCGCCGCCACGATCGGCGCGACACAGACCGAATTTGCATTTGTTGCGGACGATTGCATGCCTTGGGTGGCATCAGCGACGTTCGACATCGCGCTGTTTGAAATGCTCAGTCCGCTGGTGTCCGGCGGAACGGTGACTGTGCTCACGAGGAACGAAGTGCTCGACCTTGAACGGATGGCGGAGGAATTGCAGCGTTTCACCGTCCTGCATGCGGTGCCGAGCTTGATGCGCCAGATTGCGGAGACGGTCGCTAAGCGGGGCAAACCCGGTCACTATGAGCAATTGCGCCTGATATTCACAGGCGGGGATGCGGTGCCGCCGGAGCTGTTGCAGTTGCTGCGCGAGGTGTTCCCGAACGCGCAGACTCACGTTTTGTACGGCCCGACAGAAGGAACGATCATCTGCTCGCACTATGAGGTGCAGGATGCTTTCGACTTGTCGCTGACCCGCTACCTGATCGGCAAGCCGTTTTGCCATGCGGAGCTGCGCGTGTGCGATGCTCTGCACAATCCGCTTCCGGTTGGCGTCCCGGGCGAGCTGTACATCGGCGGCCTTGGCGTGACGCGCGGCTATTACCGCCGTGATGATCTGACCGCAGAAAAATATGTGGAGCTGGACGGGCGACGCTGGTACCGCAGCGGCGACCTCGTGCGTCAGTTGGCTGACGGGACCCTGGAGTTCCTCGGTCGCATCGACAATCAAGTGAAGATTCGCGGGTATCGGATCGAGCTGGGCGAGATCGAAGCGGTGCTCGGACAGCAGGAAGACGTGCGCGAGGCTGTGGTTATCGTCGACGAAGATGGCGCAGGCAACAAACGTCTGGCCGCCTATGTCGTGCTGCACGATCAAGCCGTCAAGCCACACGACCTTCGTGCTTATTTAGAAAGCAAACTGCCCCATTACATGGTGCCGTCCGCTTTTCTCGTGTTGGAGTCGATGCCGCTGAACTTGAATGGTAAGGTCGACCGCCGCGCGCTGCCCGCTCCTGACTTCAGCGCTGGAGTGGCGGCCGAAAGCTATCTCGCGCCGCGCAATCGGGTGGAGGAGCAGGTGGCAGCGATTTTTGCGGATCTGCTTGGTGTCGAGCGCGTGGGCGCGCAAGATGACTTCTTTGCGCTCGGGGGCCATTCCCTGCTGGCAACGCAGGCGGTTTCCCGACTGCGCGATGGGATGGGCGTCACGATTCCGCTCGCCAGATGGTTTGAACGGGCGACGGTCGCTGCGATCGCGGAAGCGGTCGCCGAACTGACAGAAACAGAAGGGCAGCAGCAAACGCCGATCTTGCGCAACGTGCAAAGGGACACAGCGCCTGTGTCTTTCGCCCAACAGGGCATCTGGTTCCTCGACCGCTTGGCGCCGGGGGGCACGACGTATCATGTGCCGATTGCATTGCGCCTGCAAGGCGAGTTGGATACGGCTGCGCTGGAGCGCAGTTTGCAGGAGCTCGTGCTGCGCCATGAGACGCTCCGCACGACGTTTCTCGAAAAAGACGGCCAGCTGCTGCAAGTCATCGCCGCAGAGCACGGCCTGGTCCTCGCTCGCTCCAGTGTTGCGCACGTGGAAGAAGCTCTGCGCGAAGCAGCGGCGTGGCAGGAAGTGGAGGCTGCAGCCCGGGAGCCGTTCGATCTGACCCAAGGGCCGCTGTTCCGCGCCAGATTGGTGCAGGTGAGCGGGCAGGAGCACCTGCTGCTTTTAAATCTGCATCATATCATCACCGACGGCTGGTCGATGGGCGTGCTGGCCGAGGAACTGCGAAGCTTGTATGCCGACTTCAAAAGCGGGCGGGACGCGTCTTTGCCACAGCTTCCTTTGCAATATGGGGATTATGCGGCCTGGCAGCGCGAGTGGCTGCGCGGGGATGTGCTGGAAGATCAGCTTGCTTATTGGCGAAAACAGTTGTCGGGCTCGCTCCCGGTGCTGCAGCTGCCGACCGACCGACCGCGTCCGGCGATGGCTTCTTATCAGGGGACGTTCAAGACGTACACCATGCCGGTGCGGCTCACCAAACAGCTGGAAGAGTTCAGCCGGGAAGAAGGCGTCACGCTGTTCATGACCCTGTTTGCCGCGTTTAACTGCATGCTGTACCGCTATACGGGGCAGGAAGACATTCTGATCGGCTCGCCGATCGCTGGACGCAACCGGAGTGAATGGGAAGGGCAGATCGGATTTTTCGTCAACATGCTGGTCATGCGCACCGACCTCTCGGGAGCGCCGACATTCCGCGATCTGCTCAGCCGTGTGCGCACAACTTCGCTTGATGCCTATGCCCATCAAGACGTGTCTTTTGAGAAGCTGGTCGAGGAGATTCAGCCGGACCGCGACCTCAGTCTGTCGCCGCTGTTCCAAGTCACGTTTGCTATGCATCAGGCGGCGGGCAGCAACTTTGCGCTGGAAGGGATCGACCTGAGCGCACATGAGGTGGACAGAGGCGCGTCCAGCTTTGATCTCAGTTTGGCGATGGAAGAGACGCCGGACGGTCTGGCGGCGAGATGGGAATACAGCACCGATCTCTTTGAGAGTTCCACCATCGACCGAATGATGGGGCATCTGCAGACTCTGCTGGAAGCTGCGGTTGCACAGCCGGAGCAACCGCTGTGGAAGTTGCCGATGTTGACAGCAGGGGAGAAGCATCAACTGCTGGTCGAGTGGAATGACAACGCGGACCCGGAGCTGGCCGATGTTCTGTTGATCCCGACGTTTGAAGCGCTGGCGGCGCGAATGCCTGATCAGATCGCGTTGACTTATGGCGAGCAGACGATGACCTACCGCGAGTTGAACGAACAATCAAACCGCTTGGCGCGTGAACTGATCCGGCAAGGGGCACAAGCGGACACCAGGATCGGCATCTCGATGGAGCGCTCCTTTGAGCTGTTTGTCGCGATCCTCGGCGTGCTCAAGTCGGGCGCTGCCTACGTGCCGCTCGACCCGTCCTATCCGCCGGACCGCTTGACCTATATGCTGGAAAACTCGCAAACGGCCACCTTGCTCACCCAGCCGCATCTGGCAGAAAAGTGGAACTCCTTGCATGGAAACGTGTTCTGCATCCCAAGCGATTTTGTAACGCTTGCACAAGGGAGCGGGGACAATCTGCACCGTGACATCGCGGCTGACGATCTGGCCTACGTGATCTACACGTCCGGCTCGACCGGCTCGCCAAAAGGCGTCATGGTCACGCACCGCGGCCTGGTCAATTTTGCCGGGCATCTGGCGCGGGCGTTCGAAGTGCGCGAAGACAGCCGGTTCCTGCAGTTCGCTTCGATCAACTTTGACCTGTCCGTGCTGGAGATGCTGTGCGCCTTGCTGTCCGGGGCGCGGCTCTGTCTCGCCACGCCGGACACGGCACTGCTCGGGGCGCCGTTTGTGCGCTTCCTCCACGAGCAGGGGATCACTCATGTCATGCTCACCCCGTCGGCGCTGGCCACCTTGCCAGAGCAGGAACTGCCTCCTTCCTTGCAAATGATCGGCGTTGGCGGTGAAGCTTGTTCGCCGGAGCTGGTGCAGCGCTTTGCGCAGGGGCGGCGTTTCTTTAACGCATACGGCCCGACCGAAGCGACCGTCTGTGTGACGCTGGCCGAAGTGACCGTCGACACGGAGTGCGTGACGATCGGCCGGCCGTTGTCGAACACGGAGGTCTACCTGCTGGACGCGCATCTGCAACCTGTGCCGGTCGGCGTGCCGGGGGAACTGCATGTCGGCACGAACGGCTTGGCGCGTGGTTATCTGCACCTTCCAGAGCTGACACAAGAGAAATTCATCCCGCATCCGTTCTCCGCAAAAGCAGCTGCACGCCTGTATAAAACGGGCGATATGGCACGCTATCTGCCGGACGGTTCGATCGATTATCTGGGCCGCGTCGATCATCAGGTCAAAATTCGCGGCTTCCGCATCGAGCTTGGCGAGATCGAAGCTGTGCTGGTCAAACATCCCGGTGTTCGGGAAGCGGTGGTGACGGCGCGGGAAGACGTGTCCGGCAACAAACGCCTGGCCGCCTATGTGGTGCTCACAGCAGCGGATGCTGTTCCTCCACAGGAGCTGCAGCGCTTTGTGCAGGAAAGGCTGCCGTCTTACATGGTGCCGTCCAGTTACACGATCCTCGACAAGTTCCCGCTGATGAGCGCCGGCAAAGTCGACCGCGCCGCCCTCCCGGCGCCTGAGGAAGCCGGATGGGAGCAAGGCGGTACGCTTGCTGCGCCGGGCAACCCGGTGGAAGAGCTGCTGGCGGCGATCTGTCAGGATGTGCTGGGACTTTCGCGCATCTCGATCCATGATGACTTCTTTGAACTTGGCGGGCACTCGCTCTTGGCGACGCAGATCGTCTCGCGGATTCGCGACCTGTTCCAAGTCGAATTGCCGCTGCGAACCTTCTTTGAAGGGCCGACGGTGGCGAAACTGGCCCGGTATGTCGAAGGAGCTGTGCGCAGCGAATATCGCTTGTCGCAAGTTCCGCCGATCCAGAAGGCGCCGCGCGACCGCCCGCTGCCGCTGTCCTTTGCCCAGCAGCGTTTGTGGTTCCTCGATCAGATGGACCCGAACAGCGCGGTGTACAACATGATCGACCTGCTGGAGATGAACGGCACGCTGAACGTTGCCGCGCTGGAGCAGAGTCTGCAGGAGATCGTGCGCCGTCATGAAGTGCTGCGCACCACGTTTGCCGATCAGGACGGGCAGCCGGTGCAGGTGATCCGCCCGTTTGTGCCGACACCGCTCTTGGTGACCGATTTGCAGCATCTGCCCGAAACGGAGCGGGAGGAAAGGGCGATCCGCATCGCCAAGGAAGATTTTGCAAAACCGTTCGATCTGACGCGTGATCTGATGATCCGCCCGCACCTGCTCAGACTAGGAGCAGAGTCGCATCTGCTGGTGCTGGTCCTGCATCATATCACCAGCGACGGCTGGTCGACCGGGGTGTTTGCCAAGGAGCTGGCGGCGCTGTACGAAGCGTTTTCCGAAGGCGCACCATCGCCGCTGGAGGAGCTGGGCATCCAGTATGCCGACTTTGCTGTCTGGCAGCGGGAATGGATGCAAGGCGACTTGCTGGAAGAGCAGCTCGCATTTTGGAAACAGCATTTGAGCGGCGACCTGCCGGCCCTGCAGCTGCCGACCGACCGGCCGCGTCCGGCCAAACCGTCGTTTGTGGGCGGCATGTACATGTTCGAGTACCCGGCAGAGCTGGTCGACGCGATGAAGCGGATCTCCCTGCAAGCAGGGGCGAGCCTGTTCATGACGCTGCTGGCCGCTTTTGAAACGCTTTTGCACCGCTATTCGGGTCAGGATGATCTGATGATCGGCGCGGCGATCGCCGGCCGCAACCGGGGAGAGATCGAAAACCTGATCGGATTTTTCGTCAACATGATGGTGCTGCGCGTCGATCTCTCAGGCAACCCGTCTTTTACTGAGCTGTTGGGACGTGTGCGCGACATTACGCTTGGGGCGTATGCGCATCAGGACTTGCCGCTGGAAAAGCTGGTCGAGGAATTGCAGCCGGAGCGTGATCTGACCCAGTCGCCTTTGTTCCGGGTGGGATTTGCTCTGCAAAATGCGCCGCGTGAGACGACGGAGCTGAAGAATCTGACGCTTGCGTCGCGCTATCTGCACAACGAAACCTCGAAGTTTGACCTCAGTTTGAGTTTGATGGAGACGGAGCGCGGACTGATCGGGGGGATGGAGTACGACGCGGAACTGTTCGATGAGTCGACGATCAAGCGGATGATCGGACACTTCCGCATGCTGCTCGAAGGGATTGCGGCCGCGCCGGAAGCCCGCATTTCCGAACTGCCGCTGGTGAATGAAAAGGAACTGCACCTGCTGCTGCACGAGTGGAACGACACGGCGACCGACTATCCGCGCGACACGGCGGTGCATCGTTTGTTCGAACAGCAGGCGGCCAAGACGCCTGATCAAACGGCGCTGCTGTTTGGCGAGGAGCGCTTGAGCTATCGTGAATTGAACGAGCGCGCCAACCAGATCGCGCACGGGCTGCGTGCACACGGTGTCGGCCCCGACTCGCTGGTGGCGCTCTGCATCGACCGCAGCCTGGAGATGGTCATCGCCACGCTTGGCATTTTGAAAGCGGGCGGGGCGTATGTGCCGCTCGATCCGGAGTACCCGCAAGAGCGGCTGGCGATGATGCTGCAGGACGCCGGAGCACCCGTGTTGCTGACCCAGTCCGACCGGGTGGCCAAACTGCCGGTTGTGCAGGAAAAAGTGATCTGCATCGACCGTGATCAAGATTGGATCGCCGCGCAAAGCCGGGAGAATCTCGACGTGGAAGTAACGGCCGACCATCTGGTCTACGTCGTGTTCACGTCCGGCTCCACAGGGCGTCCGAAAGGCGTGTCGATCAAGCATCGCGGAGTGGCGCGTCTCGTCACAGAGACCAACTTCTTTACGGCCGCAGCTGACGATGTGTTCCTGCAAATCGCGCCGATCTCGTTTGACGCCGCCACGTTTGAACTGTGGGGGCCGCTCTTGAACGGTTCGGCACTTGCCATCTATCCGCCGGGCAAGATCGATCTGCTGGAAGTCGGGCGTACTGTCGAACGATATGGCGTCACCGTGCTGCATCTCACAGCCGGTCTGTTCAATCAAATGGTGGATGATCAGCTCGCCAGCCTGCAAAACGTGCGCCAACTGCTGACCGGCGGTGACGCGCTGTCGATCCCGCACGCGAAAAAGGCGCTGCAGGCGTACCCGAACTGCCGCATCTCCAACTGCTACGGTCCGACCGAAGTGACGATGCTGGCCAGCGTGTACCGCATGCCTGCTGCTGACCTGCTCGCCGATACGGCGCGCATCGGGCGTCCGATCTCGAATACGACGCTCTACGTGCTGGACAGTGAGCTGCGCCCTGTGCCGGTCGGCGTCCCGGGCGAGCTGTACATCGGCGGCGACGGACTGGCGCGAGGCTATCTGCACCGCCCGGAACTGACGGCGGAGCGTTTTATCAGCGATCCGTTTGCGGCCGACGGGAGCGCCCGACTGTATCGCACCGGCGACTTGGTGCGCTATCTGCCGGACGGGAACTTAGAGTTTTTTGGCCGGATTGACCAACAGGTGAAGATTCGCGGACACCGTATCGAGACCGGCGAGATTGAAGCGGTGCTCGGGGAACACGATCTGGTGCGCGAGTCGGCCGTGGTGGCCCGCCTGGATGAGACGGGCGATAAATATCTCGCGGCGTACGTCGTGCCTGACTACCACAGCGTCGCTCTGCTGGCCGACCAGCCGGAGGAAGCGTGGCAGGCGGAACAAGTCGAGCAGTGGGAGCTGTTGTTTGACGACTATTTCTACAGCCAGGAAGACGCTGGCCTCGACCACACCTTTAACATCACCGGCTGGAACAGCACCTACACAGGTGAGCCGATCCCGGCGCAGGAGATGCGGGTCTGGCTGGACAGCACGCATGAGCGGATCTTGCAGTTGCATCCGCAGCGCGTGCTGGAGATCGGATGCGGCACCGGGCTGATCCTGTACGGCATCTTGCCCCATGCCCAGTCATATCTGGGCATGGACATCTCCAGCGGCGTCCTGGAAGGCATCCGCCGCAACCTGTCCGGGCATCCTGCCGATCTGGCCAAGGTGCAGCTCTTGCACCGCAAAGCGGACGATTTGACCGGAATTGAGTCAGGTCAGTACGACACGGTGATCCTCAACTCGGTCGTCCAGTATTTCCCGAATGTGGACTATCTGGTGACCGTGTTAACCAGTGCGGTGCATGCGGTTGGGGCACAAGGCTCCGTCTTTGTCGGTGATGTGCGCAGTTTGCCGCTCCTGCGGGCGTTCCATACGGCGGTCGAACTGCACGGCGCTCCCGAAGACCTGACCTGTGGCCAACTGAAACAAGCGGCGCTCGCCCGCATGGCGCGCGACAACGAGTTGGTGATCGATCCGCAGTTCTTCGCGGCGCTCCAGCAGCATCTGCCGCAGATCTCCTCCGTCGAGATCAAGCTCAAACGCGGCTATGCGCGCAATGAAATGTCCCAGTTCCGCTACGATGTGGTGCTCCATGTCGGCGGTGCAGGGGAGCCGACCGCTTCCACTGCGGCTCTTGTCGCGATGGATTGGCAGGACGACCGTTTGACGTTGCAGCTTCTGCGCGACCACTTGTCCGCGCAAAGCCCGGCGCTGACCGTCGTCCGCAACATCCCGGACGCCCGGATCAGGGAAGCTGTTCGCGCAGCTGAGCTGCTCGCCGCTGACGAGGTCAACACGGCTGGCGAACTGCGCGCCTTGCTTCGTGACCTGCCGGAAGAAGGAGCTGTCGAGCCGGAAGACCTGTTCGCGTTCAGCAGTCTGCTGCCATATCGGGTGGAGCTCACCCGTACCGCCTCTGACGAAAGCGGCGCCTTTGATGCGGTGTTCATTCCGCAACCGGCCGACATCGCGGTCAAGCGGGAACTCACGGCCGATGCGCAGCAACAGGCTCCAGCCTCAGCTTCAAATGCGGCGATCCACTGGAAACGTTACGCCAACAATCCGCTGCAGGCGAAATTGGCCGCCAATCTCGTCCCGCGCTACCGCAGCTTTTTGCAGGAAAAACTGCCCGAGTACATGGTGCCGGCCGCCTTTGTCGTGCTCGATCATCTGCCGCTGACACCAAACGGCAAAATCGACCGCAAAGCGCTGCCTGCGCCCGACAGTTCGCGCCGTCCGGATACCGGCTATGTCGAGCCGCAAAGCGTGCTGGAAGAGACGGTCATCGAAGTCTGGCAGGAGATCCTCGGTGTGGAGAAGATCGGCATCCATGACAATTTCTTTGAGATCGGCGGACATTCGCTGAAGGCGACCCAAGTGATTGCGCGCCTGCGCGACGCTTTTGAGATCGAACTGCCGATGCAAAAGATATTCGACGCGCAGACGGCCGCCGAACTGGCGCAGGTGATCGAAGAGATCATCTTTGCCGAGATTGACGAGTTGAGCGAAGACGAAGCAGAAGGACTGCTCGAGTAGATAGGGAGAGGAAGGGTTGCCAACATGACGTCCAGAGATCTGTCAAAATTATCTGCAGCCAAACAAGCTTTGCTGGAAAAACGGCTGCGGGCCAAACCGGGAGCAGGAGCAGGGGCAGGTGCCTCTGCTCCCGAAGGAACCTCGTCCCGAATTGCCAAACGCACGAAGCAGGATCTGCTTCCGCTTTCGTTCGCCCAGCAGCGGCTGTGGTTTCTCGATCAGTTGGAAGGAGGAAAAAGCCCCGCGTACAACGTGCCGTTCGTCTGGACGGCACGGGGGGCGCTCCACCATGAAGCGCTGGAAAAGAGCATCAATCAGATCATCTCCCGCCATGAAGCGCTGCGCACCACGTTCCGCTCGGTCAATGGTCAGCCGGAGCAGGTGATCCATGAGCAGATGCCAATCGAAGTCCCGCTGTACGACCTCAGCCAGTTGCCGGAAGCGGAAAAAAGAGCAGAGGCGCGCGCCCTGACCCAGCAATTGGTGTACCGCCTGTTCGATCTGCAAGGAGGGTCGCTGACGGCGCTTAGCGTCCTGAAGCTGTCCGAGCAGGAGCATCTCGTGATCCTCAACCTGCACCACATCGTGTCGGACGGCTGGTCGATGGGAGTCGTGATGCAGGAGTTAGCCACGCTGTATGACGGGTATGTGACCGGAACTGCGCGCTCCTTGCCGGAACTTCCCGTCCAATACGCCGACTACGCCCTGTGGCAGCGCGACTGGCTGCAAGGAGAAGCTTTGCAAGGGCAGCTCTCGTATTGGAAAAAGCAGTTGGGCGGCGAACTGCCGACCCTGCAGCTTCCGACCGACCGGCCGCGCCCGAGCCGCCAGACCCAACATGGTGCCGCCTATGAGTTTGATCTCCCCGCAGAGCTGTACGAAGGGCTGAAAGAACTCAGCCGACAAGAAGGTGCGACGCTGTTTATGACGATGCTCGCGGCGTTCGCTGCGGTGTTGTCCCGCTATGCGGGCCAGCAGGATCTGCTGATCGGCTCGCCGGTGGCAAACCGCAGGCACAGCGAGATCGAAGGGCTGATCGGCTTTTTCGTCAACACGCTGGTCATGCGCGCCGACCTGTCGGGCAATCCGACCTTCCGGGAACTGATCGGCCGCGTGCGCCAAGTCGCGATGGAGGCGTTTGCCCATCAAGATCTGCCGTTTGAAAAATTGGTCGAAGAGCTGCAGCCGGAGCGGGAGGCAAGCCAATCTCCGCTGTTCAACGTGATGTTTGTACTGGTGAACACCGGAAAAGATGAACTCCGGCTGCATGGTCTTTCCCTGGAACGACAGGAATTTGCAGCGGAGACAGCCAAATTCGACTTGACCTTGGTCGTCGGCGAAGGAACGGACGGTTTGCATGCCGGGTTGGAGTACAACACCGACCTGTTTGATGAGGCGACGGTGGAGCGTCTGGCGAGCCATTTCGTACGCCTGCTGCAAGCGGCGGTGCAGAACCCGGACGGCCGTGTGGCCGGGATGAAACTGCTGACTCCGCAGGAAGAGCAGCTCCTTTCCGACTGGAATCAAACGGCCGCCGAGTTTCCCGCACATAGCTGTCTGCACGATCTTGTCACGGAGCAGGCGCATAAGACGCCCGATGCGATCGCCGTCGAGATGGCGGGCGAGGGCTGGACCTATCGTGAATTGCAGACCCGTTCGGACGATCTCGCGGCCTGGCTGCAGGCGCACGGCGTCTCCCAAGGGGATCGAGTTGGCATCGCCTTGTCCCGCTCCCTGCGTTTGCCGCTCGCTGTGCTTGCGGTGATGAAGGCAGGCGGAGTTGTCGTTGGTCTGGCTCAGGACTATCCGGAGGAGCGTCTGGCGGCGATTTTTGCAGATGCGAGACCGGCCCTCGTTTTGACAGAGGAAAAGCTGGCCGGGCGATACCGCGAGTACGGGGTACCGATGCTGCTGGTCGACCAAGAGCAGATTCCCGCAGCATCTGAACCGCCGTCCCAGACCGTTCGTCCGCAAGACTTGGCCTATCTGATCTACACGTCCGGCTCGACCGGCAAACCGAAGGCGATCTCAATGCCGCATCGGCCGATCGTCAACATGGTCGCCTGGCAAGTGCGCGATTTTGCTTTCAAGCAACCGGCGCGGACGCTGCAGTTTAGCACGCTGATTTTCGATATCTTTTATCAGGAGCTGTTCGCCACCTGGATGACAGGCGGGACGCTGATTCTGCTGCAAGACGAGGTGCGCCGCAATCCGGAGGCCCTGCTTGGCTGTCTGCTCGAGGAGCAGGTGCAGCGGGTGTATCTGCCGGTTGCGGCGCTTCAGCACTTGGCCGAAACGGCGCAGACCAAACAGACCTTCCCGACAGATCTGCAGGAAGTCGCCGTGGCCGGGGAACAGCTGCAGATCACACCTGCCTTGCGCGTCTTTTTTGAAAATTTGCCAGGTGCGGTGCTGCATAACCACTACGGCCCTTCCGAAGCGCATGTGATCACCCGCTATACGCTCAGCGGCGCGGCTACGGACTGGGACGTCTTGCCGCCGGTCGGCAGCGCGGTCGACAACGTGCGGCTGTACGTGCTCGATGAGTTGATGCAGCCGGTGCCGGTCGGCGTGACTGGAGAGCTGTTTGTCGGCGGAGTTGCGCTGGCGGACGGCTACTGGGAGCGGGAGGAACTGACTGCCCAAGCATTCTTCTGGCATGACTTTGCGGACGGGTCGAGAGAGCGCTTGTACCGCACCGGCGATTTGGTCAGTTGGCGCCGGGACGGCAATCTCTTGTATCGCGGTCGGATCGACGGCCAGGTGAAGATCCGCGGCTACCGGGTGGAACTGGGCGAGATTGAAACGGCGCTGCACGAGCACCTGTCTGTTTCCGAAGCGGTGGCAGGCGTCTACACGGATGACGATGGGAACAAACGTCTGGTCGCGTACGTCGTGCAGAACGCGGTGACGGAGGAGCGGGTCAACTACCGCGCCTATTTGGCAGAAAGGCTTCCGAGCTACATGGTGCCCGCTTCGATCATGCTGCTCGAAGCGCTGCCGGTGACGGTGACGGGCAAAGTGGATCGCCGCGCCCTGCCCAAGCCGGACGGGGGAGCGGTCGAAGGGGACGCGCAAGCGGACCTGCCGCGCAACTCGGTGGAGGAACTGCTCGCGGGCCTCTACGCCCAAGTGCTCGGCGTCAAGAACGTCGGCCTGCGGGACAACTTTTTCCACTTGGGCGGGCACTCGCTTTTGCTGACCCAGGTCGCGTCCCGCCTGCGCGATGTATTTGGTGTGGAACTGCCGCTGCAAAAGCTGTTTGATGCCCCGACGGTAGAAGAGCTCGCTCCGCTCGTCGAAGCGGCGATCTCAGACGGGGCAAGCGTGCTCCCCGCCATTCCGAAAACGCAGAAGGGGGCGCGGCTGCCGCTTTCATTTGCTCAGCAGCGCTTGTGGTTCCTCGATCGCTTCCAAGGTGCAGGCGAAGGCGACGCTTCTTACAACATGCCAAGCGTGATGAAGATGCAAGGCGAGCTCGATCTTGACGCGCTTCGACGGAGCATTGGGGAGATCGTCAGCCGCCACGACGCCTTGCGCACCGTGTTTGCCGAAGCGGACGGACATCCGTATCAGGTGGTGCTGCCGGAACTGGCGCTTGATGTGCCGTTCGTCGACCTGTCCTCGCAGGAGGGCGACATCCAGGCGCTGGCCGATCAACTGGTCGCCGCAGAGGTGGCCCGCCGCTTTGACTTGGCGCGCGGTCCGCTGATCAGCGCCAAGGTGATCGGCCTCGGTCAGCAAGAGTATCTGCTCGTCATGAACGTGCATCATATCGTCTCAGACGGCTGGTCGATCGGCGTGCTGATGAAAGAGCTGACGGCGCTCTACGCGGCGTATGTGCAGGGGCAGCCTGCTCCGTTTGCCCCGCTCCCGATTCAATATCCCGATTATGCGGTCTGGCAGCGCAACTGGCTGGAAGGGGAGACGATGCAGCGCCAACTGTCCTACTGGAACGTGCAGTTGGCAGGCGACCTCCCGGCGCTCCGCCTCCCGACCGACCATCCGCGTCCGGCCCGCAAAACGTATGTCGGACGGGTGGAGTCGTTCAAACTGCCGCTGCAGTTGGCAGAACGGCTGAAAGAGGTGAGCCGCGCCGAAGGCGCCACGCTGTTCATGACGCTGTTGTCCGCCTTCTCCGTGCTGCTCGGGCGCTATGCGCTGACCGACGATGTGGTCGTCGGTACGCCGGTGGCCGGGCGCAGGCAAAGTGAGACGGAGGCGCTGATCGGATTTTTTGTCAATACGCTGGCCATGCGCACCGATCTTTCCGGCGACCCCACGTTCGCTGAATTGCTGCGCCGTGTGCGCAAAATGTCGCTCGAAGCATACGCGCATCAGGATGTGCCGTTCGAAAAGCTGGTCGAGGAGATTCAGCCGGAGCGCGACCCGAGCCATTCGCCGCTGTTCCAAGTCATGTTCGTGTTGCTCAACATGGATCTCGGCGGGCAAGAGGTGCCGGGACTGTCCCTGTCGATGTACGGCTTCGAAGCGCAAACGGCGAAATTTGACTTGACCTTGTTCGCCAGCGAAGAAGAAGACGGTCTGTTGATGGGGCTGGAATACAATACCGACCTGTTCACCCGTGAGACGATCCTGCGCATGGCCGGACATCTGCACACGCTGCTCGAAGCGATCGTCGAGCATCCGCATCTCCAGACGTCGCGGTTGCCGATTATGGGAGCAGCGGAACGTCAGGCTGCGCTGCAAGCTGCCTGCGGGCCGACCGTCGAGATCCCGGAGGATCTGACCGTGCATGCGTTGGTCGAAGCGCAAGCGGCGCGGACACCGGACGCAGTTGCCGTTGAATATGCCGGGAACAGCCTGTCGTACCGCGAGTTGAACGCCCGTGCGAACTCTCTGGCCGTCCGCCTGCGGGAGTTGGGGGCCGGGCCAAACGTGCCGGTTGGCTTGAGCCTGAATCGCGGTCTGCACCTGATGGTCGCGATGCTTGGCGTGCTGAAAGCGGGCAGCCCGTATGTGGCGCTCGACCCGGCATATCCTGCCGAGCGTTTGGCGGTGATGGTGCAGGAGTCGCGGGTGCCGATCCTCGTGACAGAAGCGGGGCTGGCCGATCTGCTCCCGGCTGTGGAGACGACGCTGTTTGTAAACGGTGTGGAGGACCTGCCGCCCCTTGAGGAAAATGTGGACTCGGGCGTGACGCAGGCAGACCTCGCCTATGTGCTGTACACCTCGGGCACGACCGGCACGCCCAAAGGTGTGGCGATGCCGCATCGCGCGCTCGTCAACCTGCTGCTCTGGCAAGAGGCGCAGTTGCCTGCAGGCGAGCTGGCGCGCACGCTGCAGTTTGCTTCGTTGAATTTTGATGCCTCGTTCCAAGACAGCTTCTCAACGTGGATGAACGGCGGCACGATGATCCTGATCTCCGAAGAGGACCGCCGGGATGCCTATGCGATGCTGCGCCATGTGCAGCAAGAGCGCGTGACGCGCCTGTTCATTCCATTTGTCGCCTTGCAGCAGCTAGCCGAAGCGTCTGCTGCGACCGGGATCATCCCGACTTGCATCCGGCAGATCATCACGGCGGGCGAGCAACTGCAAGTGACGCACAGCATCCGCGATCTGTTTGCCAAATTGCCGGACGCCGTGCTGTTTAACGAATACGGACCGTCTGAAACGCACGTCATCACCCAGTACACGCTGCCCGGCGCTTCCGAAAATTGGAACCTGCTGCCTTCGATTGGCGACGCGATCTGGAACACCCAACTGCTGGTGCTGGACGAACACCGCCAGCCGGTGCCGTTTGGCGTGCCAGGCGAGCTGTATGCGGGCGGCATGTCGCTGGCCGACGGGTATCTGCACCGCCCGGAGCTGACCCGCGAGCGCTTTATCGAGTGGCAGGCCGCTGCGGATGCGCCTGCCGAGCGCGTGTATCGCACAGGCGACTTGGTGCGGCTGCTGCCCGACGGGAACCTGCTGTTCCTCGGACGCATCGACCTGCAGGTGAAGATCCGCGGCTACCGCGTGGAGCCTGCGGAGATCGAGGCGGCGCTCGCTCAGCACCCGGACGTGGTGGAAGCGGCGGTGCTCGCGCTGGAGATCACGCCGGGCCAGCGCAGTTTGGTCGCCTATGTGGTCTCAGAAAGCGGAGCGGAACTCGTCTCCGAAATGAAGAGCTATCTGACGTCAAAACTGCCGTCCTACATGATCCCGTCCGCGTTTGTCCCGCTGCCGGAGCTTCCGGTGACGCCAAACGGCAAAGTCGACCGCCGACGTCTGCCAAGTCCGGAGCGCGCGCACTTTGCGGCGGATGGCGAGTATGTCGCCCCGCGCAACGAGGCGGAAGAGACGATCGTCTCGGTCTTTGCCGACTTGCTCGGCGTGGAACAGGTCGGGATTCACGACAACTTCTTCGCGCTGGGCGGTCACTCGCTGTTGGCGACACAGGTGATCTCCAGGCTCTGTAAGTCATTTGCCGTGGAAGTGCCGTTGTCCAAACTGTTCGAGTGCCCGACCCCGGCCGAACTGTCCGCCTTGCTGACCGGCCTCCAAGGGGAAGAGCAGCCGCAATCCCCTGTTCCGCTCTTGCAGCAGCGCGACACCGTCGGGCCACGGCCGCTGTCGTTTGCGCAGCAGCGCTTGTGGTTCCTCGACCGTCTGCAAGAGGGCGCCGTTTCGCACAACCTGCCGCTCTTGTGGCAGATCGAAGGGGAGCTCGACACTGAAGCTCTGTCCCGGAGCCTCCGGGACATCGTGCGCCGCCACGAAGCGCTGCGCACCGTGTTTGTCCTGCAGGACGGCACGCCCGCAGCGCTCGTGCAGGAAGCAGGAGACTTGCTCCTGACCGTTTCCGATCTGACCGGCCTCCCGCCGGAACGGCGGGACGCGGAAGTCAGGCAGAAGGTGCAGGCCGACCTGGAACGCCCGTTCGACCTGTCGCAAGGGCCGCTCGTACGCGCCTTGCTGATCAGAACGGGGGAAGCGACACATGTTTTGCTGTTAAACATGCACCACATCATCGTCGACGGCTGGTCGCTTGGGGTGCTGACCGGCGAGTTGGCCGCACGTTACACCGCGTATCAAAACGGGCAGCAGACGCAATTTCCTGCGCTTCCCGTGCAGTACGGCGATTATGCCCTGTGGCAACAGGAGTGGCTGCAAGGCGATCGGCTGGAGCAGCAGCTGGCCTACTGGCGGGAGGTGCTCGGCGGCGAACTGCCCATCCTGCAGTTGCCGGCCGACCACGCTCGTCCGTCGTTCGCCGCGCACAGGGCGGGCATGGAGCAGTTTTCCTTGTCACCGGAATTGTCTGATGCGCTGCGCAGCCTGAGCCGCAAACACGGCGTCACGCTGTACATGACCTTGCTTGCCGCCTTGATGACGCTTTTGCACCGCTTGAGCGGCGACGAAGACCTGCTGATCGGCACGCCGGTCGCCGGACGGACCTCCCAAGAGCTGGAGCCGTTGATCGGCTTTTTCGTCAACACGCTTGTCCTGCGCGGCGATCTGTCGGCCGACCCGACGTTTGTCGAACTGCTGAGCCGGGTGAACAAGACGGCGCTCGGCGCGTTTGAGCATCAGGACCTGCCGTTCGAAAAACTGGTCGCCGAGCTGCAGCCGGAGCGGGCCGGGGGCCAGACGCCTTTGTTTAGCGTGATGTTCCAAGTCCTGTACCAAAAAGGGCACGAGCTGGAACTGCCCGGCCTGACGCTGACACCGCTCGACTCGATGCCATTGCAAACCAATTTCGACCTCGGACTCTTCTTTATGGAAGGGGATGCCGAGCTGTCTGGGAACATCGAGTACAGCGCCGACATTTTTGAAGCCTCGACGATCCGGCGCTTGGTGGAGCAGTTGGAGATGCTGCTCCGTTCGGTCACCTCCGATCCGTCTCAACAGCTCTCACAGCTCCAAGTGCTGACCGCCGAGCAGAAATCACAGCTGGCCGATTGGTCGGAAACGATCACCATGCCAGCTCCGGAACTGCCGGTGTACCGCCTGTTCGAGCAGCAGGCAGCGCGTACGCCGGACCGGACAGCTGTCCGTTTTGAACAGGAGCAGTTGACCTACCGGGAGCTTTGCGCGCGCGCGAACCAGCTTGCCCGCCATCTGCAAGCGGTTGGAGCGGGCCGGCAGACGCTGGTCGGCATCTGCTTGGAGCGCAGTCTCGACCTCGTCGTGGCCCTGCTTGCCGTCTGGAAAGCGGGCAGCGCGTTTGTGCCGCTCGACCCGGCTTATCCGCAGGAGCGCCTGGCGCTGATCCTCGAAGACACGAACCTGCCGCTGCTCCTCACCACCGAAGCGCTGCAGTCGACGCTGCCACAGCACGGGGCTCAGGTGGTGTTGCTCGATGCGGACTGTGGCAAGTGGGCCGACCTGCCGGAGGAAGACCTGGAGACCACAGCCGGCGCTTCGGATCTGGCCTACCTGATCTACACCTCAGGTTCTACCGGACGCCCGAAAGCGGTGGCGATCGAACAGCGGAACCTTGCTGCCACCTTGCAGGCGAGCCGTGAGCACTTCCAGTTCGAGCCAGGGGACGTGTTCCCGTGGATTGCCTCGTATGCGTTTGACATCTCGCTCTTTGAGCTGTTGAACCCGCTGCTCACCGGCGGAATCTCGATTGTGCTGAGCCGGGAGCATCTGCTCGACCTGCCGCGTCTGGTGCGCGACTTGAAGCAGTACACGATGATCCACACCGTGCCGAGTCTGATGCGCCAGATCGTGGATCACATCAATGGTCAGGAGATCGACAGCGCCTGCTACGACGGGCTGCGCACGATCTTCATCGGCGGCGATGCGGTGCCGCCGGAACTGCTCAGCGCCATGCACGACACCTTCCGCCGCGCTGACATCCGGGTGCTCTACGGCCCGACCGAAGCGGCGATCATCTGCGCACAGCTGCAGGTGCCGCGCGGTGCAAAAGCGGAGCGCCCGCTGATCGGCCGTGCGATGCATCAGGCCAAACTGCGCATCTGTGACGCAATTGGCAACCTGGTGCCGATCGGCGTGCCGGGCGAACTCTATATCGGCGGGCTCGGCGTCGCGCGCGGCTACTTTGAACGCCCCGAGCTGACCGCGCTGCAATTCGTGGAGCTGGAAGGCGAGCGCTGGTACAAATCGGGCGACCTTGTGCGCTGCCTCGCCGACGGCACGCTGGAGTTTCTCGGCCGCCTCGACCATCAGGTCAAAATTCGCGGCTTCCGCATTGAATTGGGTGAGATCGAAGCGGCGCTTGGCGAACACCCGGCCGTATCGGTTGCCGTCGTGCTCGCCCGCGAGATCAATGCCGGTGACAAGCAGCTCGTCGCCTATGTATCGCCGAGAGACAACGCGGCGCTGTCGGCAGCCGAACTGCGCAGCGCCTTGCAGGCCCGCCTGCCGGAGCACATGGTGCCGTCCTTCTTCGTCCTGCTCGACGCCATGCCGATGACGGCAACCGGCAAGATCGACCGCAAGCAACTGCCGCTCCCGGTGCATTCGGCAGCTGGGGACAGCCGTTTTATCGCACCGCGTGACTGCACGGAGCTGGCGATGGCTCAACTCTGGGCGGAGGTGCTCGGTGTGCAGGCGGTCGGCTCCTATGACAACTTCTTTGAGATTGGCGGACACTCGCTGAAAGCGGTGGCGCTGATGGAAGCGATTCGCAAGCGTTTCGATGTGTCGCTGCCGCTGACAGCGCTGTTCCAGTCCCCGACCGTAGCCAGCCTCGCCAGCATCCTGCGCGGCGAGGCGGCGGCCGACAGCGACGGCGTGCTCGTGCTGTTGCAAAAAGGGGACAACACGCGCCCGCCGCTCTTCCTGCTCCCGCCGCAAGGAGGCGGTGTGATGAGCTACTTGCCGCTCGTGCAGGGGCTGGCGGCGGAAGAGACCGTCTACGGCCTGCAGTCGGTCGGCTACGAGTCGGACGAAGCGCCGTTTGCCACGATGGAGGAGATCGCGGAGCGTTTCCTCGCAGAGATCCAAGCGGTGCAGCCCCAAGGGCCGTACCGCCTCGCAGGCTGGTCGTTCGGCGGCGTGGCCGCCTATGAGCTGGCCCGGCGTCTGGAAGGGCAGGGGCAGGAAGTCGAGTTCCTTGGTCTAATTGACGCCATGCTGATCGACCCTGCAGGCGGAGCAGCCCGCGCCGAGGGGCATACGGAAGAGGTGGCGCTGATCCATCAGGCGGCGCAGCTCGACATGGATCTGTCCCTGCTGCAAGGCTTGTCGGTGGATGCCGGACTCGACCTCGTCCTGCGCCGCGCGCATGAGCTCCACCGCCTGCCGGAAGGGACGACGCCAGAGTCGATGCGCCAGAAGATGCGCGTCACGATGAACAACGGCGTCGCCGGGTTCTCCTACGTGCCGCCGGGCGCGGTGCGGGCCGACCTGACCTTGTTCCGCTGCTCGGAAGTGCCGCCGCAGCCGGAACTGGAGCGTCCGCTGGTCGATCCTGAGCAGTGGAGCCCGTACACGCAAGGCACGGTCAACGTCATCCCGGTGCCGGGCGATCACCACAGCTTGTTCCTGCCGCCAAACGTGCAGGAACTAGCCGAACAACTGAACGTGCTGCTGCGTACATCGCAGGAAGCATAAGACAAAAAGGAGCAGCCGACCGGCTGCTCCTTTTTGCTGCTTTCTTTTACTGCGCGAAGCTCGGTTCTTTACATAACGGCGCGGTACGCATTGACGCGTCCGCAAATCCAGTACGTGCCGGTGCCGCTGATCTTGTCTGCGCTGGAGCAGATTTTATTGACAACTGTCGAGGGAGTCCCCGAAATGCCTTGATCTTGCCAGACAAGCGCCGCAACGCCGGAGACGACAGGAGCTGACATCGAGGTGCCGGACATGGTGGTCATGCCGCCGCCGTTGGCTGTGGCGTAGATGCTTTGACCCGGAGCGGCGATGTCGACCCAAGTTCCGTAGGTGGAGAAGGAGCATTTGGCATCGGCCGACGTGGTGCAGGCGACGGAGAAGACATTGCTGTACCCAGCCGGGTATTGCACGGCCGTGTTGCCGTTGTTGCCCGCAGCGGCGACAACGACCGAGCCTTTGCTCCATGCGTAGTTGACCGCCGTCTGGAAGGTGGAGCTGTACGCGCCGCCGCCCAGCGAGAAGTTGATCACTTTCGCGCCGTTGTCGGCCGCGAAATACAGGCCGTCGATGATGTCGGAAGTGTAGCCGGAACCGGCTGCGTTCAGCACCTTGACCGGCATGATGCGCGCGCCGGGAGCGACGCCCGCTCCTTGAAGTCCGTTGTTGAAGCTCGCGGCTGCGATCCCGGCGACGTGCGTGCCGTGGCCTTGGTCGTCGTCTGCGTTGGTGTCATCGTTGACAAAATCATACCCGGCCACGATCTTGCTCGACAGGTCGGGATGCTGGATGTCAACGCCGGTGTCGATGATCGCGATCGTGACCCCGGAACCGATGACGTAGTCCCATGCTTGCGGAGCTTGAATTTTGGTCAGATGCCATTGGCTGGCGAAGGAAGGGTCGTTTGGCGTGAAGTTGACGCTGTAGACCGCATCCAGCTCAGCCGCTTCGACAGCAGGGTCGCCCTGCAGCTTGGCGAGCAGTTCTTCCGCCGATTGGCCGGCCTGAACTTTCAGCACCTGATAGCCCGCTTTGGACAGGTTTTTCTTGACTTTGGCGCCATGCTTCGCCGCGATGTCCGCGCCAGTTTGGCCCGGTTTTACTTTGATCATGACCTGGTCGGTGGCGGGGGAGGCGACCCCCGCTTGTTCGGCAGGCTGCGCGGCGGAGACGGTGGCTGCCGGCAGCAGCGCAGCGGTCAAGGCGACCGCCAGCAACGGTTTCATAAGTTTTCTAAAGGTAGACATTTGAATGAACCTCCTTTTCTTTTATATATTAAGTATAAAATTAATTTGGCAAAGTTGCAAATCTTTTCCATCTGACTTATGTATAATTTTTTTCGACAACTTTGTAATAAATTAAGTGTTTTAAGAAGGGTTCTTATTTCACAACCAGAATATGAAAAGGAGAGAAACTAATTCGATTTTTTCTGAATTTCACTGTCGTTAATTGTACAACCAAGGCAATCGTAAGGAGGAAATCTTGAAGATGAGCCACGAGGATCAAACGTTGGAAGGGATTGCGGTCGTCGGACTGTCTGGGCGCTTCCCGGGAGCGAAAAATATTGAGGAATTTTGGAACAACCTGCGCGAAGGCGTAGAGTCGGTGCGCTTGTTCACCGATGAGGAACTGCTGGCAGCCGGGGTGAGCCCGGCTAAGCTGGAAGACCCGAATTTTGTCAAAGCGGGAGCGACGCTGGACGGCGTGGCCGATTTTGATGCCGCTTTTTTTGGTTTTAACCCGAGAGAAGCGGAGATCATGGACCCGCAGCACCGCTTGTTTTTAGAAACCGCATGGTCGGCCATGGAGCACGCGGGCTACGACCCGGACCGCTATGACGGCACCGTCTCCGTATTTGCCGGCACCGGCATTTCCCGCTATATGCTGTTTAACCTGCTGCCGAATCGCGAACTGGTGGAATCGGTCGGGCAGGTCCAGCTGATGATCACCAACGACAAAGACTATGTCGCCACCCGCACGTCGCACAAGCTGAACCTGAAAGGCGCAAGCGTCTCCTTGTCCACCGCCTGCTCGACGTCGCTGACGGCGGTGCATCTGGCTTGCCAGAGCCTGCTTGTCGGCGAAACGGACATGGCGCTGGCCGGCGGCGTGTCGATCGCTGTGCCGCAGACGGCAGGCTACACCTATGTCAACGGCTCGATCCTGTCGCCGGACGGGCATTGCCGCGCGTTTGATGAGAACGCCAAAGGCACTGTGCCGGGCAGCGGTCTTGGCGTTGTTGTGCTCAAGCGGCTGGAAGACGCCGTGGCGGACGGCGACACCGTCTATGCGGTGATCAAAGGCACCGCGATCTCCAATGACGGCGCACAAAAAGTCGGCTTCACCGCACCGGGCGTCGAAGGGCAGTCCCAGGCGATCGCCGAAGCGCTGGCCATCGCCGATGTGGAGCCGGACACCGTCTCCTACATCGAAGCGCACGGCACCGGCACGGAGCTTGGCGACCCGATCGAGATCTCGGCGCTGACCCAGGCGTTCCAGCTCAGCACCGACCGTACCGGGTTCTGCAAGATCGGTTCGGTGAAAACGAACGTCGGCCATCTCGACGCCGCTGCGGGTGTGACCGGCCTGATCAAGACGGTGCTCAGCCTGCAGCACGGCGAGATCCCGCCGACGCTGAATTTTGCAAAAGCGAACGGGAAGATCGATTTTGACAATTCGCCGTTTGTCGTCAACACCGAGCTGACCCCTTGGGAGACGGACGGCACGCCGCGCCGCGCCGGGGTATCGTCGTTTGGCCTCGGCGGCACAAACGTCCACGCCGTGCTCGAAGAAGCGCCGGTGCAGGAGAGCGAAGATGCGTCGAGACCGTGGCAGCTGTTGCTCTTGTCGGCGAAGACGGACGCCGCGCTGGAAGCGGCCACCGACAACCTCGCACAGCATCTGACCGCACACCCGGAGCAGCAGCTGGCCGATGTCGCCTACACGCTGCAAATGGGCAGAAAAGGATTTGCTGCCCGCCGCGCCCTCGTCGTACAAAACCACGCCGAAGCGGCAGCAGCGCTTGCTGAGCGCGATCCGCAAAAGCTGATGAGCCGCACCTTGCCGATGCAGGAGCGCCCGGTGGCCTTTTTGTTCACCGGCGTTGGCGACCAGTACGTCAACATGGGCTACGAGCTGTACCAGACGGAAGCTCTGTTCCAAGAGACGGTTGACGAGTGCTGCGAGATTTTGAAAAAGCACCTCGGCGCTGACCTGCGCGATCTGCTGTTCGACCCGGAGCGGGCTGCCAAAGGAGCTGGGCAGGCGGGACAAGCGTTCGACCTGCGCAAGATGCTGCGCCGTGAGGAGACGGCCGATCCGCAGGCGCAAAAATTGAACGAGACGTTGTACGCACAACCGGCGATGTTTGTGATCGAATACGCGCTGAGCCGTCTCTTGATGGCGTGGGGCATTCAACCGCAGGCGATGATCGGGCATTCGCTCGGGGAATATGTGGCGGCCTGCCACGCGGGCGTGTTTGAGCTGGAAGATGCGCTGATGCTCATCGCCAAGCGCGCACAGCTGATTCAAGAGCTGCCGGGCGGCGCGATGCTCGCCGTGCCGATGAGCGCGGAAGATGCACAAGGCTTGCTGACAGAAGGGCTGTATCTGGCGACGGTCAACGCGCCGAAGCACGTTGTCCTCTCCGGCACGCAGGAGAAGATCGCCGAGCTGGAAGCACGCTTGCAAGGACAGGGCATCGCTTGTTCCCGCGTGCATTCCACCCATCCGTTCCACTCGCCGCTGATGGAGCCGATCGCCGCCAAGCTGACCGAGCTGGTGCGTGCGATCTCCCCGCAGGAGCCGCAGATCCCGTTCCTCTCCAACGTGACAGGCACCTGGGCGACCGCCGACGATGTGACCGACCCGGCGTACTGGGCGCGTCACCTCTGCCAGACGGTGCGCTTTGCCGACGGCGTCCGTGCGCTGGCGGAAGACCCCAATCTGCTCTTGCTGGAAGTCGGACCGGGGCAGACCTTGTCCAGCTTTGCCGCGCAAACGCTGACTGGTCGCACCGTGCTGCCGACGCTGAAGGCTTCCTTTGACCAGCGCTCCGATGCGGCGTTTCTGCTCGGCACGCTCGGCCAGCTCTGGCTGGAAGGCGTGGAGATCGATTGGCAGGCCTACACGGGCGAAGAGCGCCGTCTGCGCGTTCCGCTGCCGACCTATCCGTTTGAGCGCCACCGCTACTGGATCGAACCGCTGGCGGGCGCAACCGTTGCCGCCGCATCCGTTCAAGAGGTCAAAACGGACGTCGCCGACTGGTTCTCGCTTCCGGTATGGAAGCGGACGCTGGCACAGCTTCCGGCGGCCGAACAAGCGCCGTCCCGCTGGCTGGTCTTTGCGGATGAAGGAGGACTTGGCCGCCAGCTTTCCCAGCAGTTAAGCGCACTTGGACATGAAGTGTTCGACGTGACGGCAGGGGAGAGCTACCAGAAAAACGGTGCCGCAAGCTACGTGATCAACCCGGCCAGCTCCGCTGACTATGAACAGGTGATGCGCGACTTGCTGCAGCAGGACAAAACGCCTGCCAAGCTGCTCCATCTGTTCAGCGTCACGGGCGACCGCGATTTCACCGGCGATTTCGAGACGGCACAAACGCTTGGGTTCTACTCCTTGCTGAACATCGCCAAGACGGTCTCCAAGCTGCACCTCGCCGATCTCCTCGAACTCTGGGTGATCGCCGACCAGATCAGCGAGATCGAAAGCGCCGATGAGCCGTTTGCGGAAAAAGCGACCCTGCTCGCCGCCTGCAAAGTCATCCCGCAGGAGTACGCCAACATCACCTGCCGCGCACTCGACATTCGCTTGCCGCAAGCCAACTCCCGGCAAGCCCAACGGCTGCAGACGCAGCTGCTGAACGAGTTCGCTGCCGGCAGCCCGGACCGTCTGGTCGGCTTCCGCGGTCAGCACCGCTTCGTGCAGACGTTTGAACCGCACCCGTTGCCGCAAGCGCAAGCTCGTCCGAAGTTCCTGCGCGAAAACGGCGTGTACCTGATCACCGGCGGTCTCGGCACGTTTGGCACCTGGTACGCCGAGTACCTCGCGCAAACGGTGCAGGCGAAGCTCGTCCTCGTCTCCCGCACGCCGCTGCCGCCGCGCGAACAGTGGGCTGACCCGCTGGCCGCCGAGCACGGCGAAGACAAGCTCAGCGCCCGCACCTACAACGTGCGCCGTCTGGAAGCGCTGGGCGCAGAAGTGCGCATCTTCAACGCCGATGTGGCTGACGTTGCGCAAATGCGTGACGTGATCGCAGCCACCGAAGCGGAGTGGGGCCAGATCCACGGTGTCATTCACGCCGCCGGACTGGTCGACCCGGACACGATGACGACGATCGCCGAGACGACCGTCGCCGAATGTGAACCGCACTTCCGTCCGCGCGTTGGCGGGGCGTATGTCCTGCAACAGCTGTTCGCCGACAAGCTCCTCGATTTCTGCCTGATCAACTCGTCGCTCTCCTCCGTCCTCGGGGGATCGGACTGGCCGCGCCGACGGCGGCGCACCTGTTCCTCGACGCATTTGCGCAGAACGGGCAGCGCGAAGGGAACTTCCCGTGGCTGCTCGTCAACTGGGAGCCGGGCACAGGCGCACAGATGCTCGACGCCATCGGCCGCGTGTTTGCGATGGAACAGGCGGTGCCGGTGATCGCAACGCCAAAAGACCTGCACCTCGCACTGAAAAAATGGATCCAGTTCGAAGCGCAAACAGGTCAAGCCGACGCGATGCATGAAAAGCTGTCCGGCCAGGCCCACGCTCGTCCCAACCTGCACACGGCGTATGTCGAGCCGCGCGATGAAGGGGAAGAGCTGATCGCGCAGATTTTCCAAGAGCTGCTCGGCATCGAAGCGGTAGGTGTGCATGACTCGTTCTTCCAGCTCGGCGGCAACTCGCTGCTCGGCACGCAATTGATCACCCGCCTGCGCAGTTCGTTCCAAGTCGACCTGCCCTTGCGCATTCTCTTTGAAGCGGCGACGGTCGCCGAGCTCTCCGTGATCATCGAAGAGCTGATCATCGAAGAGATCTCCAAGCTGAGCGATGAAGAAGCGTTGAGCTACTAGTTTCGGAGGTGTAAGCAAACGATGGACAACAACAAAACAGACATCCAAGAGAAGCGTTCCACACTCACCGCCGCCCAGCGCGAACTGCTCAAGCGGCGGATGCGCGGGGAAGCAACCGCCCCGGCGGCCGTCAAGCCCAGCGGCATCCCGCGCCGCCCGGCCGGCGACATTCCGCTCAGCTTCTCGCAGCAGCGCGTCTGGCTGCTCGATCAGCTGGAGCCGGGCACGGCGACTTACAACATCCCGTACGCTGTCCAGATGACAGGCGATCTGCGCCTCGACGTGCTGGAGCGGGCGCTGAACGAAATCGTCGCCCGCCACGAAGCGCTGCGCACCGTCTTCACCGCCGGAGAAGAGGAGGCGGTGCAGACCGTCCTTCCGCACCTGACGCTGACCGTCCCGCTGATCGACTTGACCGCGCTGCCCGCAGGGGAGCGCGAGGCGGAGACGGCACGGCTGACCGAACAGGAATCGAAGCGTCCGTTCGATCTGGCGGCTGGCCCGATGCTGCGGGCCACCGTCCTGCAGCACGGGGCGGACGCATACACCCTCGTGCTCGTCATCCACCACATCATCGGCGACGGCTGGTCGTTTGGCGTGCTGATCCGCGAGATGGCGGCGCTGTACGATGCCTTTTTGACCGGCCGCCCGTCACCGCTGGAAGCGCTGCCTGTGCAGTACGGCGATTTTGCCCACTGGCAGCGCGAGTGGATGCAAGGGGAGGTCTTGCAAAAGCAGCTCGGGTACTGGAAAGACCAGCTCGGGCAGGAGCTGACCACCTTGCATCTGCCGACCGACCGTTCGCGTCCCGCGATGCAGACCTTTACTGGTGCCTTATACGATTTTTGGCTGCCAAAAGAGCTGGAGCACAGGCTGGAAGCGTTGGGCAAAGGGGAAGGCGCCACGCTCTACATGACCCTGCTCGCCGCGTTCAAAACGCTGCTCTACCGCTACACGATGCAGGAGGACATCACCGTCGGCTCGCCGATCGCCAACCGCAACAAAGGGGAGATCGAAGGGCTGATCGGCTTTTTCGTCAACACGCTTGTCATGCGCACCGGAGTTGGGGGCGATCTGTCCTTCCGCGATGTGCTGTCCCGTGTGAAAGAGACGGCGGTGGGGGCGTTTGCCAACCAAGACCTGCCGTTTGAAAAACTGGTCGAAGAGCTCCAGCCGGAGCGCAACATGAGCTACTCGCCGTTGTTCCAAGTGATGTTCGCTTTGCAAAACGCGCCCGTGCCGGAGCTGAAGCTCTCCGGGCTGCACCTGCAGGCGCAGGAACTGGACAGCGGCACCTCCAAATTTGACCTGTCCTTATACATGATGCAAAAGGAAAGCGGCCTGCTGGCGCGCTTTGAATACAACACCGACCTGTTCGACCGCGCCACGATGGAGCGGATGGGGAAGCATCTGCACAACCTGCTGGACAGCATCCTCAGCGATGCGGGGCAGACGATCGCCACGCTGCCGCTGCTCACCGCGCAGGAAGCGTCTCTGTTCGCCGGGGAATGGAACGGCCCGCAAGCCGATTTCCCGCAGGAGGAGACGGTCTATAGCTTGTTTGAAGCACAGGCGGCCAGAACGCCAGACGCGCCGGCCGTTTTGTTTGAAAATCAGACCTTGACCTTCGGCGAGCTCAACGCCCGCGCCAACCAAGTGGCGCGCTACCTGCAGAAGCAGGGCGTGACGCCGCAGGGGCTGGTCGGGATCTCGATGGAGCGCACGCCGGAGATGATCACCGCGCTGCTTGGCATCATGAAGACAGGCGCGGCCTACGTGCCGGTCGACCCCGGCTACCCGGAAGAGCGCAAAGCGTACATGCTGGAAGACTCCGGCGTAAACTTGCTGCTCACCCAGTCCCGCGTGCTGGAGACGCTGCCCGTTCATTCGGCGAAAGCGGTCTGCCTCGACACCGACTGGGCGGAGATCGCAGAGGAGAGCCAAGACAACCTCGGCGTGCAACCCGATCCCTCCAGCATCTGGTACGTGCTCTACACGTCCGGCTCGACAGGCAAGCCCAAAGGCGTGGAAGGCACGTACCGCGCGATGGTCAACCGCTTCCAGTGGATGTGGAACTCCTACCCGTTTGCGGCAGGAGATGTCTGCTCGCAGAAAACGTCGCTCAACTTCGGCGACTCGATCTGGGAGATCTGGGGCCCGCTGTTGCAAGGGGTGCCGCTGGTGATCTTCAGCGACCTGACCGTCAAGGACATCGAGCAGTTTGTTCCGGCTTTGCGCACACACAAAGTCACACGGATCGTGCTCGTCCCGTCCTTGCTGCGCGCTTTGCTCGACACGTATGACGACTTGCAACAGGAACTGCCCGACCTGAAATTCTGGGTCTGCTCCGGCGAGGCTTTGACGGTCGAGCTGACCCAGCGCTTCCACAAGGCGCTGCCCGCTGCCCAACTGCTCAACCTCTACGGCTCGACCGAAGTGGCGGCCGACGTCACGTATTACGAGACGGAAAAGGTGCTGCCAGGCGCAGTGAACATCCCGATTGGGCGTCCGATCGCCAACGCCGAGCTGTACATCCTCGACCGCAACCTGCAGCAGGTGCCGATCGGCGTGCCGGGCGAGCTGTGCGCAGGCGGGGCGGTGCTTGCTCGCGGTTACTATAAACGTCCCGATTTGACGGCGGAGCGTTTCCTGCCCAATCCGTTTGGGCAAGGGCGTCTGTTCAAAACGGGCGACGTCGTGCGCTGGCTGCCGGACGGCAACATCGAGTTCCTCGGCCGCGTCGACAATCAGGTGAAGGTTCGCGGGTTCCGCATTGAGCTCGGCGAGATCGAAGCGGCGCTGATTCAGCATGACGATGTGCACTCGACGATCGTCACGGTGCGCGAAGACATTCCGGGCGACAAACGCCTTGTCGCCTACTCCGTGCCGCTTGAAGGAGCAGAAGTGAGCGCAGGCGACCTGCGCCAGTTTTTGCAAAACAAGCTGCCGGAGTACATGGTGCCGTCCGCGTTTGTCATGCTCGAAGCGCTGCCGCTGACGCCAAGCGGCAAAATCAACCGGCTGGCGCTGCCGGCTCCCGATGGAGCAGCAGGACAGGCGGAACGCCCGTTTGTCGCGCCGCGAACCGCTGTGGAAGCGGAACTGGCGGCGATCTGGCAGGAAGTCTTGCGTCTGGAACAGGTGAGCGCCGATGCCCACTTCTTTGAGCTTGGCGGCCACTCGCTCTTGGCGACGCAGATCTTGTCCCGCGTGCGGCGGGCGTTCGAAGTATCGCTGCCGTTGAAGCTGTTCTTTGAAGCGCCGACCTTGCAAGCGTTGGCCGAACAGATCGAAGCGGCCCAAAGCGAAGGCAAAGGCCTGCAGACACCGCCTGTCCTGCCTCAGCCGCGCGCAGAATACATGCCGATGTCCTCTTCGCAGGAGCGCTTGTGGTTCTTCGAGCAGCTGCAGCCGGGGACACCGACGTACAACATCCCGGAAGTGGTGCGGATCCAAGGGGCGATCGATTTCGATGCGCTGCAGTCCGCCTTGAATGAACTGGTGCGCCGCCATGAAAACCTGCGCACCTCGTTCCACATGGTCGGAGGACAGCCCGTGCAGAAGATCGAGCCGTTCACGCCGCGCCCGCTTCCGGTGATCGACCTGCAAGGCCTGCCGGAAACAGAGCGGTACCCGCGCGGGAAGGAGCTGGCGACCGAACTGTACAAACGGCCGTTTACGCTGTCTGACGGCGCACCGTTCTCGCTGACGCTCCTGCGCTTGTCGGAGCAGGATCACATTTTGGTGCTGATGATGCACCACATCATCACCGACGGCTGGTCGATGAGCCGGATCTATCAGGAGACGCTGGCCTTGTACGACCGTTACTCGCAAGGGGAAGTGTCCGATCTGCCGGAACTCCCTGTGCAATATGCCGACTATGCGGTTTGGCAGCGCGAGTTGCTGAACGGGGCAGGGCTGGACGGACAGCTGGCGTACTGGCGGGAGCAGCTCCAAGGGCCGCTGCCGGTGCTGCAGTTGCCGACCGACCGTCCTCGTCCCGCACAGCAGACCTTCCGCGGCAATTCGTTCTCCTTTGAAGTGCCGAGAAGCTTGTCGGACGAGCTGCACCTCCTCGCCAGGCAGGAAGGCGTCACGTTGTACATGCTGCTCTTGGCGGCGTTTAACACGCTCTTGTCGCGCTACTCCGGGCAAGAGGACATCCTGCTCGGCTCTCCGGTTGCCAACCGCACTCGGGAAGAAGTCGAAGGGCTGATCGGATTTTTCGTCAACACGATCGTGTTGCGCACCGACCTTTCGGGCGCGCCGACGTTCCGCGAACTGCTCGCCCGCGTCAAGCAGACCACGCTCGACGCCTACGCGAATCAAGATGTACCGTTCGAACGTCTCGTCGAAGCGGTGCGTCCGGAGCGCAGCTCCTCGCACTCCACGCTGATTCAAGCGGTGTTCGCGCTGCTCAACACGCCGGGCTCCGCACTGCAGGTCGAAGGGCTGCAGGTGGAACTGCCGGGCATGACGCTGACCCGCCTCGGGGTGGAGAAAGAGTCGGTCGACTATGATTTTGTGATCAACATGGTCGACAACGAAAACGGGCTGCGCGGCGTGTGCGAATACAACGCCGACCTGTTTGACACCGCGACGATTCAGCGCCTGCTGCGCCATTTCATCGCACTGCTCGGAGCGATTTTGGACAACCCGGAACGCTCGATCACCGAGCTGCCGTTCTTGTCGGAAACGGAGCGGGAGCAGGCGCTCGCCATCGGTGCCAACACCGGGACGCTTGCTCTGCAAGACACGCTCATCCACCACAGCTTCGAGCGCCAGGCGGCGCAAACGCCGGATGCGACCGCTTTGGTTGTCGGCGAAACGCGCCTGTCCTATGCACAGCTCAACCGCCAGGCCAACGCGGTGGCTGCTCGTCTGCAGCAGCTCGGCGTCGTGCCGGGGGCGCTGGTCGGGATCTACATGGACCGCTCGGCCGACATGGTCATCGGCATGCTTGGGGTGTTAAAAGCGGGCGGGGCGTATGTGCCGCTCGACCCGGCGTACCCGCAGGAGCGGGTGCTCTACACGATGGAAGACGCCAAGCTCGCGGTGCTGCTGACCCAAGCGCACCTGCTGCACGACCTGCCGGAGCACGGCGCGGAAAAATTGTGCCTGCCGCTCCCCGAAACGGAGCTGGCGGCGGATGACAATCTGACGTCCGCTGTAATCGAACGCGATCTGGCCTATGTCATCTACACGTCAGGCTCCACGGGACGACCAAAAGGGGTGGCGATCGAACATCGCAGCGCCGCCACGATGATCGAATGGGCCAAGGCCGAATTTTCCCAAGCCGAACTGGCGGGCGTGCTGTTCGCCACGTCGATCTGCTTTGACCTCTCCGTCTTTGAACTGTTCGTGACGCTTGCGGCGGGCGGCACCGTCCTGCTCGCCGAAAACGCGCTGCATCTGCCGGAGCTGGCTGCCAGAGACGACGTGACGCTGATCAACACCGTGCCCTCGGCGATCGCCGAACTGTTGCGCCTGAACGCGATCCCGTCGTCTGTGCGCACGGTCAACCTCGCCGGAGAAGCGTTGCCTTTGCACTTCGTGCAGAAGCTGTACGCCCTCGGCACGGTGGAGAAAGTCTACAACCTGTACGGCCCGTCGGAGGACACGACGTACTCCACGTACGCCATGATCGACCGCGAAACCGCGACGGCGCCGGTCATCGGACGCCCGCTCCCGAACACGCAGGCTTATCTGCTTGACGCGCATCTGCAACCGGTGCCGACGGGCGTGGCCGGCCAGCTCTATCTCGCGGGTGACGGACTGGCGCGCGGCTACTTGGGCCGCGATGACCTTACCGCCGAGAAATTCATTGGTGATCCGTTCTCCGCAGCGCCAGACGCGCGCATGTACGCCACCGGCGACTTGGCACGCTGGCTGCCGGACGGGAATCTGGAGTACTTGGGACGCCTCGACCATCAGGTCAAACTGCGCGGCTTCCGCATCGAGACAGGGGAGATCGAAACGCTCCTGCTCCGCCATGCGGCAGTCCGGGAAGCGCTTGTGCTGTTGCGCGAAGACGAACCGGGCCAGGCACGCCTGACCGCCTACCTCGTCACCGCCGCAGAGGGGGAAACCCCGGAGTCAAACGAACTGCGCAGCCTGCTCAAACAGCAGCTGCCGGAATACATGGTGCCGGGCCACTTTGTGTGCCTGACCGCGTTCCCCTTGTCGCCAAACGGCAAAGTCGACCGCAAGCGCCTGCCTGCGCCGGAGCAGGGGACAGGGGCGGCCACCGACTATGTGGCGCCGCGCAATGAAACGGAAGCAAAGCTCGCCGCGATCTGGCAGGAACTGCTTCGCCTGGAGCGCGTTGGCGTGCATGACAGCTTTTTCGAGATCGGCGGGCATTCCCTGATCGCCACGCGGATGGTTGTTGAGATTCAGGAGACGTTTGGCATCCTTGTGCCGCTGAAGGAGCTGTTTGAAGCGGTGACGATCTCCGAGCTGGCCACCTTGATCGAACAGGTGCAGCTGACCGGCGGCGCAACGGAGCCGGAAAAGCCGGCGATCAAAGCGATGCAGCGCACCGCCCGCACCTCGCGCCGCTCGTAAGCGGGACGCAGATCAACACGAGAAGAGAGGACGATGAAACGTGACCACTTGGGATGCAACGACACAGACTGAAGCGGAAGTATATGTACTTCGGGCATCATTCGCCCAACAGCGGATGTGGATTCTCGACCAACTGGCGCCGGGCAATCCGTTTTACAACATGCCCAACGCCGTGCGCCTGACCGGGAAGCTTGATGCGGACGTGTTGACCGACACGGTCAACGAAGTGATCTATCGTCACGAAACGCTGCGCACTTCCTTTGAGATGCAGGAAGACGGCTTGAAGCAGGTCGTGCACGCGGAGCTGGCCATCGACATCCCACTGACCGACCTGCAGCACCTCCCGGAAGCGGAGCGCTTCGACAAAGGGATGGAGCTGGCGCGGGAAGAGGAGTTCAAGCGACCGTTCGACCTCAGCCAGGCGCCGTTCATTCGCGCCCGCCTGCTCCGGCTGGCCCCGGAAGAACACCTGCTGTTGATCACCTTGCACCATATCATCTCGGACGGCTGGTCGATGGGCGTATTTTTCACCGAGCTGGCGGCGATCTACGACGCGTTCGCCAAAGATCAGCCGGTGCCGTTGCCCGAGCTGTCGATCCAATACGCCGACTTCGCGGAGTGGCAGTACAACCACCTGAGCGGACAAGTGCTGGACGATCAGCTCGGCTACTGGAAAAACAGGCTCAGCGGCTCGGTTCCCGTCTTGCAACTGCCGACCGACAAGCCGCGCCCGGCCGTGCAGTCGAACAATGGCCGGACGTACAACCACTTTCTGAAGCCAGAACTCGTGCAGAAGCTGCAAGCCTTCAACCAGCAGGAGCGCGCCACGCTGTTTATGACTCTGCTAGCCGCCTATCAGGTGCTGCTCGCCCGCTGGACGGGGCAGGAGGACATCTGGGTCGGCACGCCGATCGCCGGTCGCAACGTCAAAGGCATCGAGCAGCTGATCGGCTTCTTCGTCAACACGCTCGTCATGCGCAGCGACCTGTCCGGCAACCCGACGTTCCGCGAGCTTCTGCGCACCGTGCATACCAACGCCCTCGACGCGTTTGCCCATCAGGACCTGCCGTTTGAAAAGCTGGTTGAAGAGCTGGCCCCGGAACGGAACCGCAGCCATCCGCCCCTGTTCCAAGTGATGTTTGCTTTGCAAAACACGCCGCGCGAAGTGGTGCATCTGCAAGACCTGACCATGTCGCCCGTCCGCTATGACAACGGCACATCCAAATTTGACATCTCGCTCAACTGCGTCGAGAAGCCGGAAGGGTTCCTCTGCGCGATCGAATACTGCAGCGACCTGTTTGAAGAAGCGACGATCGTGCGCTTTGTCGAGCACTACGAGAACCTCGTCGGCGCTTTGGTCGACAACCCGGATCAGAAAGTGTTCGAACTGCCGATGCTGACCGACGCAGAGCTGGAGCAGATGCGCCAGTGGAACGGCGAGCTGTCCGCGCCGGTCGACGCCTGCCTGCACGGGAAATTTGAAGAGCAGGCGGCCCGCACGCCGGACAACGTCGCCTTGGAATTTGCCGGAGAGACACTGACCTACCGCGAGCTGAACGCCCGCGCCAATCAGTTGGCGCGCCATCTGCAAACGCTTGGCGTTGGCCCGGAGTCGCTCGTCACGATGTGTGTGGAACGCTCGCTGGAGCTCGTCATCGCGCAGCTCGGCATCCAGAAGGCGGGCGGCGCGTATGTTCCGGTCGATCCGGCCAACCCAGCGGAGCGCACCGCGTTTATCCTGCAGGACACCAACGCGACCGTGATGGTCACGACGTCCGATCTGGCCAAAGGGTTCCCGGCGCATTCCGCTCAGCTCGTCTGCCTCGATTCTGAACGCGAGCTGCTCGCAGGCTATGGGGAAGAGAACGTGGACAGCGGCGTCGCGCCTGACAACCTCGCCTACCTGATCTACACCTCCGGCTCGACTGGAACGCCGAAAGCGGTCGCCGTCGAGCACCGCCACGTCCTGTCCTCACTGCTGGCGACGCAGGAGGAATACGGTTTCCACGAGCACGACGTGGTCACCTGGATCGCGTCGGCGGCGTTTGACATTGCTGTCTTCGAGCTGATGAGCCCGCTGCTCGCCGGTGGACGGGCGTTGATCATGTCGCGCGACCAGATCCTGAACATGGAGCAGCTGCTGTTTGACCTGCAGCGCGTCACGGTGATGCACTGTGTGCCGAGCCTGATGCGCCGCATCGTCGACGGAGTGAAACTTGCCCGGCAGCACGGCGCGCAGTACGACAAGCTGCGCCTGCTGTTCAGCGGCGGGGACACCGTGCCGCCGCAGCTGCTGCACGATCTGAACGACACCTTCTCGTCGGCCGGCGTGCATGTGCTGTACGGCCCGACCGAAGCGTCGATCCTCGCGACCGCCCATCATGTCAAGCGTGGCGAGACCAGGGAAGACCGCAACTGGATCGGCAAGCGCTTTAGCAACGCAAAGCTTTATGTCTGCGATGCATACGGCCAGCCTGCGCCGCTTGGCGTGCCGGGCGAACTGCATATCGGCGGGCATGGCGTGGCGCGCGGCTACTTCGGCCGCGACGAGCTGACCGCCGAGAAGTTCATCACCGTCGACGGCCAGCGCCGCTACAAATCGGGCGACCTCGTGCGCTACTTGCCGGACGGCACGCTGGAATTCCTCGGCCGCATCGACGGCCAGGTGAAGATCCGCGGTTTCCGCGTCGAGCTCGGCGAGATCGAAACGGTGCTCACCCAGCATGAAGCGGTCAAGCACGCTGTCCTCTCCGTCTTCGAGCACCAAGGCGACAAGAACCTCGCCGCCTATATTGTGCCGGAGCCGGGGCAGACGGCAGAGGAAGCCGCCCTGCGCGAGTACTTGCAAAACAAGCTGCCCGAATACATGGTGCCGGCGGCGATCGTCTTCCTCGACGCGCTGCCGCTCAACCAAAACGGCAAGATCGACCGCAAAGCGCTTCCGGCGCCCGATGCGGTGTTGACGGCGGCGACCCGTCCGTACGTCGAACCGCGCACGCCGCTCGAAGAGCAGGTGGCTGCTATTTTTGCCGATCTGCTTGGCGTGGAGCAGGTCGGGGCGGAAGACAACTTCTTTGACCGCGGCGGCCACTCGCTCCTGGCGACGATGGCGGTGTCGCGCCTGAAAGAGGCGTTCAAGATCGACTTCAACCTGTCCGACCTGTTTGAAACGGCGACCGTCGAAGGCATCGCCGCGAAGATCGAATCCAAGCAAGGCGTCGCTGCCGGCGGTGCAACGGCGATCAAGCGCGTGGACAGAGGCGCGCTCCGAGGAGGCAAATGATGAGCCTAAACGTCAATTTCTACGAAGTGATGCCCCCGCTGAATCCGAAAGAAGTGCTGGATGAAGCGAACCGCTGCCTGTACTGCTATGACGCTCCTTGCGTGCAGGCTTGCCCGACCGGCATCGACATCCCGTCCTTTATCAAAAAAATTGCCTCAGGCAATCTCCTCGGCTCGGCGCGCACGATCATGGAAGCCAATCCGGTCGGCGCGTCCTGCGCCCGGGTCTGCCCGACATCTGAGCTCTGCGAAGGGGCTTGCGTCCTGAACAGCGAGTCGGACAAGTCAATCTTGATCGGCCTGCTCCAGCGCCATGTCACCGACTGGGCGATGGAAACGAAAACACAGCTGTTCACCGCCGGGGAGCCAAACGGCCGCAGCGTCGCCATCGTCGGCGCCGGCCCGGCCGGGCTGTCTGCAGCCCGCGAGCTGGCGCGGTACGGCTATGAGGTCACCGTCTATGAAGCAAAAGAGCAGGGAGGCGGCTTGAACACGTACGGCATCGTCTCGTTCCGCCTGCCGCAGGACATCCCGCAGTGGGAAGTCGAGCAGATCGAAGCGCTGGGCGTAGCGTTCCGCTATGGCGTCCGCGTTGGCGCTGACATTTCCGCCGACGAGCTGCTGGCGAACCACCACGCCGTGCTGCTCGCGCCGGGCATGGGCGCTGTGCCGCAGCTGAACATCGCAGGCGAAACGCTTGACGGTGTGCTCGACGCGATCGCTTTTGTGGAAGAAACCAAAACCCAAGCCCTGCGCCAAGACTTCATCGGCAAAAAAGTCGCCGTCATCGGCGCAGGCAACACGGCGATTGACGCCGCGACCTGCTCCAAGCGCCTCGGCGCGGACGTGGTGCAGATTCATTACCGCCGCACTGAGCAGGAGATGACCGCGTATGAGTTTGAGTTTGAATTTGCCAAGCAAGACGGCGTGGAGTTCCGCTGGCTGACAGCGCCGACGCGCATTGTAGGCGTTGACGGGCGCGTGACCGGCGTGGAGATGATCGCGATGGAGCTCGGCGAGCCGGATGAAAAAGGCCGCCGCCGTCCTTTGCCAGTGGCCGGAAGCGAGCAGGTGGTCGCCGTTGATTATGTGATCAAAGCGATCGGCCAGACCCGTTTGCTGCCGCTGATCGAAGCGTTTGGGCTGGATCATGAATCCGGCATCCCGACGCTCGATCCGGCGACGCTGCAAACGTCCCGCGAGCGCGTTTACGCGGCCGGAGACTTTATCTTCGGCGGGCAAGGCGGCACCGACGCGATGGTCGTCTCCGCTGCCCAGCAAGGCAAGCAGGCTGCACGCGCCATGCATGAAGCGCTGCAACACCAAGCCGCACTGTCGGTCTAACCAAGGAGGCCTATTTCGATGGCGGATTTACGTATTGAACTGGGCGGCATCAAGTCGCCCAACCCGTTCTGGCTGGCCTCTGCGCCGCCTACCAACACCGGATACCAAGTGCTGCGCGCGTTCGAAGCGGGCTGGGGCGGCGCGGTCTGGAAAACGCTTGGCGATCCGATCGTCAACGTCTCCTCCCGCTACGGCGGCTACCGCGTCGGCAACCAGCGCCTGATGGGGCTGAACAACATCGAGCTGATCACCGACCGCCCGCTGGAAGTGAACTTAAAAGAGATGGAAGAAGTGAAAAAACGCTTCCCTGATCGCGCCTTGATCGCCTCGCTGATGGTCGATCCGGTCCGCGAAGTCTGGCATGAGATCGTCAAAAAAGTCGAAGCGGCCGGCGTCGACGGGCTGGAGATCAACTTCGGCTGCCCGCATGGCATGGCGGAGCGCGGCATGGGCGCAGCGGTTGGGCAGCATCCGGAGCTGGTCCGCCAGCAGACGGAGTGGATCAAAGAGGTGGCGACCACGCCGGTGATCGTCAAACTGACGCCAAACATCACCGACATCCGCTACACCGCCCGCGCCGCGCGCGAAGGCGGGGCGGACGCGATCTCGATGATCAACACGATCAACTCGCTGATGGGCGTCGACATCGACACCTGGATTCCCCAGCCGCATGTTGACGGCAAAGCTGCACACGGCGGTTACTGCGGCCCGGCGGTCAAACCGATCGCCTTGAACATGGTCGCTGACTGCGCTGCCGACGGGCAAATCGCCTTGCCGATCTCCGGCATCGGCGGCATCTCGACCTGGCGCGACGCGGTGGAATTCATGCTGATGGGCTCCTCGAACGTGCAGGTCTGCACCGCCGTCATGCACCACGGCTTCCGCATCGTCGAGGACATGATCGACGGGCTGAACAACTACCTCGACAGCAAGGGCATCGAGTCGGTGGTCGAGCTGACCGGGAAATCGGTCGACAAGCTGTCCGACTGGGGCTCGCTGAACCTGAACTACAAAGTCGCGGCCCGCATCGACACCGAGACCTGCATCAACTGCAACAAATGCTACATCTCCTGCGAAGACGCTTCCCACCAGTGCATCGACCGCGTGGAAGACCCGGCGACCGGCAAGCAGATTCTGCAAGTGCGCGAAGACGACTGTGTCGGCTGCAACCTCTGCTCGCTGGTCTGCCCGGTGGACGGAGCGATTGAAATGATCCAGATTGACACCGGCAAGCCGCACCAGACGTGGGGCGAACTGGTACTCGAAAGGGGAACTGCGCGATGAAAAAGCTGATCCAAAACGGCACGGTCGTCACCGCTGCCGACACTTACCAGGCGGACGTGCTGATCGAAGGCGAGCGCGTGATCGCCATCGGACACAACCTTGACGCGGGCGGCGCGGAAGTGATCGACGCGTCCGGCTGCTACCTCTTCCCGGGCGGCATCGACCCGCATACCCACCTCGACATGCCGTTTGGCGGCACGACGACCGCCGATGATTTTGAAACGGGCACCCGCGCCGCAGCGTTTGGCGGCACGACAACGATCGTCGACTTCTGCCTGACTTCCAAAGGTCAGACCTTGTCGGATGCGATCAAAACTTGGCATGGCAAAGCGGACAACAAAGCGGTGATCGACTACGGCTTCCACCTGATGATCGCCGAAGCGAACGACAGCGTGCTCGAGCAGTTGGAGCAGGTGGTCAGCGAAGAAGGAATCACGTCTTTGAAAGTATTTATGGCCTACAAAAACGTCTTCCAGGCGGACGATGAAACGCTGTTCAAAACGCTGATCCGCGCCAAGGAACTCGGCGCGCTCGTCCAAGTCCATGCCGAAAACGGCGACGTGATCGACTACCTGATCAAGCAGGCGCTCGATAATGGCAACACCGACCCGATCTACCACGCCCACACCCGCCCGCCGGTGGCGGAAGGGGAAGCGACCGGCCGCGCGATCGCGCTGACGGCGCTGGCCGACTCGCAGCTCTACGTGGTGCACGTCTCCTGCGCCGAAGCGGTGCAGCGCATCGCCGAAGCCCGCGAGCGCGGTTTGAACGTCTACGGCGAGACCTGCCCGCAGTACCTGGCACTCGACATCTCCTACTTGGAGAAGCCGGACTTCGAAGGCGCGAAATACGTCTGGTCGCCGCCACTGCGTGAGAAATGGAACCAAGACGTTTTGTGGAGCGCTTTGAAAAACGGCATCCTGCAGACGGTCGGCTCCGACCAGTGCTCGTTTAACTTCGAAGGGCAAAAGGATCTCGGCAAAGGCGACTTCACGAAGATTCCCAACGGCGGCCCGCTGATCGAAGACCGCTTCAGCATCCTGTACTCCGAAGGGGCGCACAAAGGGCGCATCTCCCTGAACCAGTTTGTCGACATCACGTCGACCAAGTCGGCCAAACTGTTTGGCATGTTCCCGAAAAAAGGCACCATCGCCGTCGGCTCCGACGCCGACATCGTCATCTTCAACCCGAACGCGACCCGCACGATCTCGGCGAAAACGCACCACATGAACGTCGACTACAACCCGTTTGAAGGCATGGAAGTGAACGGGGAAGTGATCTCCGTGCTCTCGCGCGGCAACTTTGTCGTCCGCGAGCAGGAATATGTCGGCGCGGCAGGCAACGGCCGCTTTATCCGCCGCAACAAATTTCAGCGTCCCTAGGAGGTAGCAGCATCATGCAGAAAGTCAAAATCGGCCTCATCCAAGCCAAACATGAGATCCACGGCGACGAACCGGTCGCTGTGCACAAAGAAGCGGCGATCGCCAAGCACATCGGAATGGTGCGCGACGCGGCCGCACAAGGCGCCAAGATCATCTGCCTGCAGGAGATCTTCTACGGCCCGTACTTCTGCTCGGAGCAAAATCCGAAGTGGTACGAAGCGGCCGAAGAGATCCCGCACGGCCCGACCACCCAGCTGTTCATGCAATTGGCCAAAGAGCTGGAAATGGTGATCATCCTGCCGATCTACGAACGGGAAGGCATCGGCACCCTCTACAACACGGCAGCGGTGATCGACGCGGACGGCTCCTACCTCGGCAAATACCGCAAGCACCACATTCCGCATGTGGAAGCGGGCGAACCGCCACACGGGTTCTGGGAGAAGTTCTACTTCAAGCCGGGCAACCTCGGCTACAACGTGTTTGACACCAAATACGCCAAAGTTGGCGTCTACATCTGCTATGACCGCCACTTCCCGGAAGGCGCGCGCATCCTCGGCCTGAAAGGCGCAGAGATCGTCTTCAACCCGTCGGCGACCGTGGCCGGCACATCGGAGTACCTCTGGCAGCTGGAGCAGCCGGCACATGCGGTGGCGAACGGCTACTACATCGCGGCGATCAACCGCGTTGGCTTCGAAGCGCCGTGGAACATGGGCGAGTTCTATGGCCAGTCCTACCTCGCCGACCCGCGCGGCGCGATGGTGGCGGTGGCGTCCCGCGACGGGGATGAAGTGCTGGTCGCCGAAATGGACAAGCAATTGATCTACGAAGTCCGCCAAAAATGGCAATTCTACCGCGACCGCCGTCCGGAAACGTACGGCGAGATGGCGGAACTCCTGTAACGGGGAAGAGGGAGGCGCTCCAACATGGCGACACAAAGAGAAGAAAACGGCATCGTCACCTTAACGGATGCCGGCACCGCACAGGTGCAGGACTCAGCGCTTTGGAACGATGACCTGCGTCCGACCACGCGTGCCGAGCACAACTGGTCGGGCTGGAGTTTTGCGACACTGTGGATCGGGATGTGCATCTGCATCCCGACCTACACCTTGGCAGCCGGTCTGATTGGACTGGGTATGAGCGTATGGCAATCGATCTTTACTATTTTCTTAGGCAACTTGATCATCATGGTACCGATTCTTTTAAATGCCCACGCCGGCACCAAATTCGGCATCCCGTATCCGGTGTTTGCACGACTGTGGTTCGGCTCGAAAGGCGCGCATCTGCCGGCGATGGCCCGCGCGCTGGTCGGGGCGGGGTGGTTTGGCATCAACGCATGGATCGGCGGCGCTGCGCTCGACACGCTGTTGACAGCGTTTTATGCGGCTTGGGCGAATGTGCCGATGCATACCGGAATCGTGTTTATGCTGTTCTGGGTGCTGACGATGGTCATCGCTTATCGCGGACCGCAAGCGGTGAAGAAGCTGGGGGCGTTTTCCGCGCCGATCCTGGCGATTCTCGCCATCGCGCTGTTCGTCTGGGCGTATCTGAAAGCGGACGGCTTGGGGCCGATGCTGGCCACCCCGTCCAAGTTTGCGACAACCGGCGAGTTTCTGAACGTGTTCTGGCCGGCGCTGACCGGCGTCATCGCCTTCTGGGCGACCTTGGCGCTGAACATCCCGGACTTCTGCCGCTATGCGGTGTCGCAAAAATCGCAGGCCGGCGCGCAACTGCTCACCATGCCGGTCACGATGGCAATTTTCTCCTTCATCGGCGTTGCCGTCACCTCGGCTACCGTTGTGATCTACGGCGAAGCGATCTGGGACCCGGTGGCGCTCTTGGCGAAGTTCCCGCCGTACGTCGTTCTGATCGGCGCGATCGGCATCGTGCTGGCGTCGATCACCGTCAACGTGTCGGCCAACCTCGTAGCTCCGGCCCGCGCGATTGAGAACCTCTGGCCGCGCCGGATCACCTTTGGCGTCGGCGCGGTGGTCACCGGCCTGATCGGGATCGCGATGCAGCCGTGGTTCATCATGGAGAACTTCGGCAACTACATCTTTGGCTGGCTTGGCACCTACGGGGCGCTGCTCGGCCCGATCGACGGCATCGCTGTCGCCGACTACTGGCTGGTGCGCAAGCGCCGCCTCGATCTGGTGGAGCTGTACAAGCCAAACGGCAAATACTCCTATGCGGGCGGCTTTAACATGAAGTCGATGTACGCGCTGCTTGCCGGTATTGGAGCTTCGCTGCTCGGGCTGATCGTTCCGGGCTTGTCCTTCCTCTGGGAAAATGCCTGGACGGTCGGGCTGTTCGTCTCGATGTTTGCTTACTGGTGGCTGATGCGCACCGATGCGAGCTTGTTGACGCAGACGGAGTACGAGCACATCACCGACGTTCAGCGCCAAGGCGGTGTACAGCAAGATCGGAATGTTACCGTCTAAACGCACATAAAATAAAAACGAGATCCTCCTTTTGATTATTTATCAAAGGGAGGATTTTTTTATTCCTTTATATACCGATGTGCTTTACACACTATGGTTTTGTTGATAATATGAATGAGTTATTAATCATGAACCGAGGTGTTAATATGAACGAACTTTTGATCGGGTGGAGTGCGAACCGCACCGAATATCCGGGTGATCAGACCCTGCATCGTCTGTTTGAAGCGCAGGCGGAGCGGACACCCGATGCGCCGGCCGTGGAGTATGGGACACAGAGCTTGACCTTTCGGGAGTTGAATCGCCGGGCCAATGCGTTAGCTTGTCATTTGCAAGGGATGGGCGTTGGTGTCAACATGTTCGTCGGGATCTGCATGGAGCGTTCGGTGGAGATGATCGTTGCCATGCTGGCGATCCTCAAGGCTGGGGCTGCCTATGTGCCGCTGGATCTCGCCTATCCAAAAGATCGTCTTTCTCATATGTTGACCGATACAGGGCTTGGGGTGCTGCTCACCGAGGAGCATCTGCTGGAACTTCTGCCGGAGACGGATGCGCAAATCTTGTGTGTCGACCGCGACCGCGCGGCCATCGCAGCGGAAGCGGACAGCAACCTGCCGGAGTACGGCGATGCTGATCAATTGGCTTACGTCATCTATACGTCCGGCTCAACCGGCACGCCAAAAGGGGTCTGCATCCCGCACCGAGGTGTCGTGCGGCTGGTCTGCAACACCGACTTTGTGCAACTCGGGCAGGATGACCGCGTGGCGCAGGTGTCGAACACTTCGTTTGACGCGGCGACTTTTGAGATCTGGGGCGCGCTGTTGAACGGCGGGACGGTCGTCGGCATCGCCCGTGAGACCTCGCTGTCGCCGCAGCAGTTCGCCGCTGAGCTGCGTGAGTTGGGCATCACGACGATGTTTTTAACGACGGCGCTGTTCAACCAGACCGCACGATTCGCGCCGGATGCGTTTGCAACGCTGCGCCATCTGCTGTTTGGCGGTGAGGCGGTCGATCCGAAATGGGTGCGCACCGTGCTGTCCGAAGGGGCGCCGGAGCGGCTTTTGCACGTCTACGGACCGACGGAGAGCACGACGTTCGCCACCTGGCATTTGATCGAAGCAGTGCCGGAAGCTGCGGTTACCTTGCCGATCGGCGGGCCGGTGGCCAACACCACGCTGCTCGTGTTGAAGGAGAACGGAGCACCGGCCGCGTGCGGCGAAACGGGGGAATTGTACATCGGCGGAGACGGTCTGGCCGTCGGGTATTTGCATCGCCCCGAGCAGACGGCTGAAAAGTTCGTGCCGCATCCGTTCCAAGCCGGGGAGCGGCTGTATAAGACGGGCGACCTTGTGCGGGTGCTGCCGGACAGCAGTGTGGAATTTGTCGGGCGCATCGATCAGCAAGTGAAGATTCGCGGGTTTCGGATCGAGCTTGGCGAGATTGAGAGCGCGCTGTTCGCTCATCCTGCGGTGCGCGAGGCGGTGGTAACCGTGCGTGAGGATCACCCAGGGAACAAGAAGATCATCTCCTATGTCGTGCCGGACACGGCTGCGCTTGCACAAGCGGAGGAAGAGGCGGAGGATCAGGTGGCACAGTGGGAGATGGTGTTCGACAACCTCTACGGCTCACAGCGCGAAAATCAGCAAGACAACACGTTTAACATCATCGGCTGGAACTCCCATTTCACTGGAGAAGCGCTGCCCGCTGCCGAGATGCGGGAGTGGCTCCGGCACACGATCGAACGGATTCAAAGCCTGCGCCCGAAACGGGTGCTGGAGATCGGCTGCGGCACGGGGATGCTCTTGTACCGCATCGCGCCGGAGAGCGAAGCTTACACCGGCCTGGATATCTCGCTTGAGGTGCTGCAAGCGCTCGGCGGGCAGATCGCCCAAAGTCCCGAGCTGTCAGTGAAAGTGAAGCTGATGCAGCGTCCGGCCGACCAGTTGGATTTTGCGGCCGATGCTTTTGACCTCGTGATCTTGAACTCGGTGATTCAATATTTCCCGAGCATCGAATATCTGAAAAGCGTGATCGAAAATGCCGTGCGGTCGCTTGGCTCCCAAGGTGCTGTTTTCCTCGGCGACGTGCGGAGTCTGCCGCTCTTACAGGCGTTTCACACAGCTGTTGAGCTGTACAATACGGCTGACGGGGAGACGAGCGCGGAACAGGTCTGGCAAGGGGCGATGGGGCGGCTGCACAAAGACAACGAGCTGGTGATCGATCCGGCCTTTTTCCATGCGCTGAAGGAGGCAGTGCCGCAGATCTCGCGAGTGGAAGTCCTGCTCAAGCGCGGGGTGGCCCGCAATGAGCTGACTCAGTTCCGCTATGACGTGATTTTGCATGTTGGCGGCACAGATGCGCAGGAAGCGGCGTTGCAAGCGTACGAATATGCGGCCGGGGAGTTTGCGCTCCCAGCCGTGGAGGAACTCCTCCGGCGTGAGATCGGGCAGAACGGGCAGGCTGTCCTGCTGCGGAATGCACCGGATGAGCGCGTGTGGCGGGAGGTGCAGGCGCTGGAGCTTTTGACCGGGGCAGACGCGCCGCAGACGGCAGGTGAACTGAAGAGACGGCTGCAGGAACTGCCGGAACCGGGCGCGGTCAACCCGGAGGCGTGGTACCGGCTCGGGGAGCAGTTGGAACTTGAAGTGCGGGTTTCCCGCTCCGCTGGGCATGCCGGGCTGTGTGACGTGCTGTTTTGGCAACCGGGAGCGGCTGTGCCGGTACTGACTGCGGAGGTGGGGGCAGAACCTGACTGGGAGCGCTATGCCACCCGGCCGATACAAGCCCGCCATGTGCGGCAGTTGACGGCCGAGTATCGCCGCTATCTGGCAGACCGCCTGCCGGACTATATGGTGCCGTCGGCGTTTGTGCTGATGGAGCGCCTTCCGCTTACGCCAAACGGCAAGGTGGACCGCAAAGCGCTGCCGGTGCCAAGCGGCGCGACGGAGAGCGAAGCGCATGTGCCGCCGCGCGATGAGCTCGAAACGGTGCTGGCCGGCATCTGGCAGGATGTGCTGGGAGTGGAGCCGATCGGGGCGTTTACGCATTTCTTCGAACAAGGCGGACATTCGCTGCTCGCCACGCAGGTCATCACGCGCGTGCGCAACGTGTTTGGCGTTGAGCTGCCCTTGCAGCAGCTGTTCGACACGCCGACCCTGGCCGGATTTGCCGAAGCGGTGGCGAAGCTGACCGGGAGCCGCACAGACAGCGAACTCATCAAGCGCGTCACCGGGTCTGTCGCCCCGCTGTCCTTTGCCCAGCGCCGGATCTGGTTTATGCAGCAGTTGGAAGGCAAGGAAGCGGCTGCCTATAACATCCCGTATGCATGGGAGCTGCGCGGGGCGCTAAATGAGCAGGCGCTGCGCCGGAGTTTGCAGGAGATCGTCCGGCGGCATGCGACGCTGCGCACAACGTACGAACTTCGCGGGGCAGAGCCGGTGCAGGTGATCCATGAGGAGCTGGCGGTCGATCTGCCGGTGCTCCCGATGCAGAGCCGCGAGCAGGCGGAAGCGTGGATTGAACTGGAGGCGCGCACTCCGTTTGACATCGCAGCCGGCCCGGTCTTGCGCGCTGCCCTGCTGAAGCTCGGGGAACAGGAGCAGCTGTTTGTGCTGAACGTACACCATATCGCAGCTGACGGCTGGTCGGTCGGCGTGCTGCAAGAAGAGTTGAGCGCCTTGTACAGCTCCTTCCTTACCGGAGAGACTTCGCCGCTTCCTGAACTGCCCATTCAGTATGCCGACTATGCGGTCTGGCAGCGCGAGACGCTGGAGACGGAGCGGATGGCCGAACAGTTCCGCTACTGGAAAGGGAAACTTGGCGGCACGCTTCCCGTCCTGCAGCTGCCCGCAGGCATTGCACAGCCGAACATGACCTCTTTTCGCGGCGGGGTGGTTCAATTTTCGCTGTCGAAAGGGCTGCTTTCGCGGTTGCGCGAAGTCGGGAACGCGGAAGACGCGACGCTGTTTATGGTGCTGATGGCCGCCTATCAGACGCTTTTGCACCGCTACTCCGGGCAGGATGACATCTTGATCGGCTCACCGATCGCCGGACGGACGCGGCGGGAAGTGGAAGGGCTGATCGGCATTTTCATCAACATGCTCGCCATGCGCACCGACCTGTCGGGCAATCCGTCGTTTGCGGAACTGCTCGGGCGTGTGCGGACAACCGCCTTGGAAGCGTATGCGCACGGCGACGTGCCGTTTGACAAACTGGTCGCAGAGCTTCAGCCTCACCGCGATGTTCAGCAATCGCCGCTGTTCCGCGCCGTTTTCGGCTATGTCAATGCCAAGCAACAGCAGCTCCTGTTGCCAGGGCTGACGTTGACAACGCTTCCGGTGGACAATGCCGGGGCCAAGTTTGATCTGTCGCTTAACCTGATCCCCGATGGAGCAGGGCTGACCGCTTTGCTCGAATACAACGCCGATCTGTTCGAACACGCTGCCATCGAGCGGATGGCCGGCCATTACAGCAAGCTGTTGGAAAGCATCGCTGAAAATGCGGCCCAGCGTCTGTCCGGGCTGGAGCTGTTGTGCCGGGAAGAGCGGCAGGAGCTACTGGCGCTTGGCCGTGACACGGAGGCCGCCTACCCGCGCGATGCGGCGTTACCGGAACTGTTCGCAGAGCAAGTGCGCCATGCGCCGGGGCGTGTGGCGATCGTCCACGGGGACGTGCAAGTGACCTATGCGGACCTCAATGCCCGGGCCAACTCCTTGGCGCATCGTCTGTGCAAAGGAGGCGTAAAGTCTGGTGATCTGGTCGGCCTGCACCTGGCCGATGCGCTGCAGATGGTGACGGCGATGCTGGCGGTAGTCAAGGCAGGCGCCGCTTATGTGCCGCTCGACCCGTCGTATCCGGAGGAGCGTCTGGCATTTATGGTGCGGGACACAGGTCTACGCGTGCTGGTTACAGCGCAGGATATGACCCCCGCATGGGTTTGGGTGGAGCAGATCCGTCTCGATGCCGAAGCGGAGCAGATCGCAGCAGAGCCGGACTGTGACCCGGAAGTTGCCAGCTCTGCCGACAGCCTGGTGTATGTCATCTACACATCAGGATCAACCGGCCAGCCCAAAGGTGTGGCCGTCCCGCAGCGCGGTGTCGTCCGGCTGGTGCGCAACACCAACTATGTATCATTTGCGGAAGGCGACCGCATCGCACAGGTCTCCAACATGTCGTTTGACGCGGCCACCTTTGAAATTTGGGGCGCTTTGCTGAACGGGCTGACCCTCGTGTTGATTCCCAAGCACAAGGTGCTCGCTCCCGTCGAATTTGCAGCTGCGCTTCAGGAGCAGAAGGTGACGACGCTGTTCATCACGACGGCGCTGTTTCATCAGATGGCAGCGCTTGTTCCGGCTGCGTTTGGCGGCTTGAAGCACTTGCTGGTCGGCGGGGAAGCGCTCGATCCGAAATGGGTGCGTGCCGTGTTGGCAGCCAGTCGTCCGAAACGCATGTGCAACATCTATGGCCCGACGGAAGGCACGACCTATTCGACTTTTTATGAGATCGAAACGGTCAGCGAGTTGCAAGCGTCGATTCCGATCGGGAAAGCGTTAGCGAACACCACGCTGTATGTGCTGGATGCGGAGCGCTGCCTGACGCCGCAAGGGATGCCGGGCGAGTTGTACATCGGCGGAGACGGCTTGGCGGCAGGTTATTTGAACCGCCCGGAATTGACTGCCGAGCGCTTCGTGCAGAACCCGTTTGCGGACGGGGAGCTGCTGTATAAGACGGGCGACCTGGTGCGCTGGCTCCCGGACGGCAACCTCGAATACATCGGGCGCATCGACCAGCAGGTGAAAGTGCGCGGGTTCCGCATCGAACTTGATGAGATCGCCGGCGTGATCAATCAGCACCCCCATGTGCAAAAAGCGGTGGTCACGCTCCGTGAGCAGCGGCTGGCCGCCTATGCGGTGCCGAAAGCGGGGGAGGAGTTGACGCGCGGCGACTTGCGCCATTTCCTGAAAGCGAAATTGCCCGACTACATGGTGCCGTCCGCGTTTGTTGTGCTCGATGAGCTCCCGTTAACGCCCAACGGAAAAATCAACCGCGACGCGCTGCCCGCTCCTGAAGTGCTGCATGCGGCGGAAGCGGGGTACGTGCCGCCCCGTGACCGCATCGAGTGGGAGCTGGCGGAGCTCTGGGAACATCTGCTCCACACCCGACCGGTCGGGGTGCTGGACGACTTTTTCGCCATCGGCGGGGAATCCTTGAAGGCGGTGTCGCTGATGGCTGCGATCCGCGAGCGTTTTGGGAAAGATCTGCCGTTGTCCGCGCTGTTCCAACATCCGACGGTGGCGGCGCTGGCTGAGCAGGTGCGGCAGGAAGCTAATGCTGCGAATGGCTGCAATCCGGTGCTGATTCAAGCGGGGGACGGTACGCAAACACCGCTGTTCCTGATCCATCCCGGCTTGGGCGGTGTGCTCTGTTACGCCATGCTGGCCCGCCTGCTCGGGGAGGAGCAGACCGTCTATGGACTGCAGGCAGCAGGATACGACGCGGAGGAAGCGGCTTGCGATGATCTCCATGAGATGGCCGACCGCTATACCGCAGCGATCCGTACGGTCGCCCCGCACGGCCCGTACCGCCTCGGCGGATGGTCGCTGGGAGGCTCGATTGCCTTTGAGATCGCCTGCCGCTTGGAACGCATGGGTGAAACGGTCGAGTTCCTCGGGCTGATCGACGCGCCGTTCCTTGGCACGAACAAGATCAGCGCCGACATCGACTATCACGACCGCAAAGCGGTGCTCCGCGACTATGCCGCCCATCAGATCGGACGTGATGTGCCGGAAGTAATGGAGATGGAGGAACGGGAAGCGATCTCCTATGTGCTGCGCCTGTGCATCGAACACCATGCATTTCCGCAAGGCGCTGATGAGCAGATGATCGAACGGGCGCTGAAGATCAACGCAGCCCACGGGTTTGCCGAACTGAATTATTTCAGTGAAGCAACCATCGCAGCAGACCTGCATCTGTATTTCGTCACCGAACAAGACCTCAACCGGCCGTTCCCGCTCTTAAATGCGGAGGAGTGGAGACCGCGCACTTCCGGAGCGATTCATGTTGCGCAGATCGCTGGCGACCACCACTCCCTGGTGCAGACGCCCCATGTTGCGGTGCTCGCGAATGTCATGAAAAACAGCCTCGTTTGATGCAAAAAGACGCCTGGCGATCAGGCGTCTTTTTGCATGCGGTTGAGCAGGGTGCCGTCGGTGTCAGGGTTTTCGCCCTGCACGTACGATTTCAAGTGATAGGTGACATAGTCGCCGTAGCGGCTGTTCGTCCGGGTGACCAGGTCTTCCACATAATAAATGCCGCGCGGGATGGCGTCGCGAAGCAGGGAGGCTGCCGCGCCGTACACGCCGCTGGCGACTTGCAGGTAGGTGGCGTTGACGCCGTATTCCGCATAGGCCGTCTTGTTGTCGAGGACATGGTACATGTAGCGCTCTTTGTCGGGATAGACGATCAGGACGCCGACGAGGTCCGCGCCGCTCAGTTTTGCAGCGGCGGGGTCGAGGACTTTCAACTCCTTTTGCCAGAGAATGTCCGTTTGATGCAGGTTGCGTTTGATCAGCGATGTGGTGTGATGGTTGACCTTGTAGAGGAAGCCGGTTTCCAACTGGCAAAAATCAGCCAGCGAGAGTGACTCTTCGTGCGGCATCAGGCTGCCAAAGAACTGTTTGGAACCGAGGCGGACGTTAAACTTCAGTTCGTAGACCTCGTTGTAGAAAAAAAGCGGCGTGCTGCCTTGCACCAGCATCGGGTAGCTGTGAATCGCTTCATCGAGGAAGCATTCTGGCGACCATGTGGTGTAGAGCGTATCGGGGTCGGCAAGGGAGGGGTCGGCGAAAAAGGAAGTGTCCTCTTCGACGATGTACAGGCCGAGCGGTTTTTCTTGGGGGTGTTGTTTGATCACTTCCAGCGCCATCCAGTTGACGACGCCCGGGTTCATGCCGGAGCAGACGATCGCCGTCGTGTTTTGAAAGGCAGCTTTTTTCTGTTCAAAGAGGCGGTAGCGCTCGATGAGCGGGAAGCCTTCGTATTCGTCTTCGAGATCGTCGATCATCGTATTTTCCAGTGCGGTGTTGACATAGGGAATGGACAGTTCGTCACAGCAGGCGAGCATGTCCAGCGTGTCCGCCCAGGAGACATCGATCACAAGCGTTGGCCTGTGCTTGTTCAGGTAGCGGCGGAAGAGCGGGATGTCGCGGAGGTTGAGCTGGTGCAGGTGGATCTGTGCGGCGAGGTGGGGGAAGCGCTTGGCGATGTTGCTTTTCTGTTGTTGTTTGATGTCGATCAGGTGCAGGGCGCACGTTTTGATCCGGTCGTGGAGCGGATCGGAGGGGTCGAGTGCGGCATGTTGGAAGATCGACAACAGAGCGTTCGCCACGCCGCCGCCGCTGCCGAGAATGGCGATCGTGTCTTGGGGTGTCTTGCTCATGGAATTCCTCCTTTCTGAAATTTGACTTACTATATGGTATGAACTGCGAGGTTTGCTTGAAAGGTACAAGCACATAGCAGCGTGCACACAAAAAGGTCCCGGCGTCCGCCGAGACCTTTTCTGCCGAGAGCTAATCGCCCTTCCTGCCGGAGCCAGAGCCCTTTTTGCCGGAGCCATGACCCTTTTTACCTGAACCAGAGCCCTTTTTGCCGGAGCCATGGCCCTTTTTTCTGCCGGAGCCATGGCTCTTTCTGCCAGAGCCATGGCCCTTTCTGCCAGAGCCAGAGCCCTTTTTGCCAGAGCCATGACCCTTCCTGCCGGAGCCAGAGCCCTTTCTGCCGGAGCCAGAGCCCTTTCTGCCGGAGCCAGAGCCTTTTCTGCCGGAGCCAGAGCCCTTTCTGCCGGAGCCAGAGCCTTTTCTGCCGGAGCCAGAGCCTTTTCTGCCGGAGCCAGAGCCTTTTCTGCCGGAGCCAGAGCCTTTTCTGCCAGAGCCAGAGCCTTTTCTACCGGAACCAGAGCCTTTTCTGCCGGAGCGATGACCCTTTCTGCCGGAACCGGAGCCCTTTCTGCCGGAGCCGGAGCCTTTTCTGCCCGAGCCTTTGCCTTTTTTCCCGGAGCGTTTCCCGGAGCGTTTGCCGGAGCTTTTTCCGGAGGAACCAGATCCTGCACCTTCTTGGGAGGCGGTCACCAGGTCGTGATCGACCGGGTCATTTCGAAGAAATTCACTGGAGCTGTTCATCTCACATGCAAGATTGACAAGGCCTGCGATCTCCGTTTTGCTCAGCTTTTCCAATACGGATCACCCCAAAGAGTAAAGTTGTTTTACATCTTATGGTCGAAACTCGTCACTTGCTGTAGACGACATCACATATCTTGAGAAAAAGGCATCTACCCAAGGAGGCTCCCCATGGCACCAAACTCTGCGCTCCCGGTCTGCTCACTGTTCGTTCACCCTTCCGACTTGCAGACCCTCCGCCGCGACATCGAGTCGGACGATCCCGTCCCGGCCCGCCTTAAACTGGACGGCCGCACCTATCAGGCGGAGGTCTCCTACCGCGGCTCCCACATCCGCCGCTATCCGAAAAAGTCTTATTTTCTATCCTTCCGCTCCCCAAGCACCTGCCAAGGAGCCCGCGAATGGCACCTCAACGCCGAATACGCCGACCCCTCGATGATCCGCAACAAATTATCCTTCGACTTTTTCCAGCAAATCGGCCACCTCGCGCCCGACGCCCGGCACATCCAGCTCAAACTCAACGGCGCTCTCCAAGGCGTCTACCTGCAGCTCGAATCGGTCGATGACCTCTTTTTGAAAAAACGCGGCCTGCCGCCTGGCACGCTGTACTACGCCATCAACGACGACGCCAACTTTTCCCTGATCAGCCCGATCGATGAGGATGTCAAAAGAGAACTCGAAGCCGGCTACGAACTCAAAACGGGGGAGGAGGACGACTTTCGCCATCTCAGGGAGCTCGTCTACAAAATCAATACCACGCCCCAAGCCGATTTTGCCGCCGAGATTTCCGCCTTGATCGAAATCCAACCCTACTTCAAATGGCTCGCCGGAGTCGTCTGCACCCAGAACTTCGATGCCTTTATCCAAAACTACGCCCTCTACCGCAATGCCGAGCAGGGCACGTTCACGCTCATCCCGTGGGACTTTGACGGCACCTGGGGCCGCAACCTGCGCGGGAAACTGCTGCGCCATGACTTTATCCCGATCACCGGCTATAACACGCTCACGGCGCGCCTGCTCACCGTCCCGGAATTGAAACGCCAATACCGGATGCTGATGACCGAAATTCTGGAGACGTCGTTTACCCCGGCCGGCATCGAACCGACCTTGCGCCATCTGCTCCAAACCATCCGTCCGGCGCTCGCCAATGACCCTTATCAACGCAACAGCCTCGACCGTTTCGATGATGAATATGATGTCATTCTGGAGTACACGGCCAAGCGTAACGCGTTCCTTCGCGAAGAGCTGGCCGTTCTGCGCTAACCTGCTGGGGCAACAAAACAGCCTGTCCGCCAACTGCGAACAGGCTGTTTCGCTATTTACAAGTGAAACAAGCATTGGTCTAGTACATGCTATCCCTTCAAAACGTAAGATATTGTACAACTCAAGTTGCCGGACAGATATCCTCCCGTGATCGATGTCCGCTGGGTACAAGCGCGGACAAGCAGCTTGAGAAAGGAGTGGTAGAATGCAATGCCCACCTCAATCATCATTTTGACCGTCAGCACGTTTCTGCTGATGATGCTGCTGATGTTCTGGCGGCCGCACCAGCTGAACGAAGCGGTCCCTGCCGTTGCGGGGGCTGCATTGATGCTTTTGATCGGAGCGGTGCCGATGTCCGATCTGGGGCAGATTTTGCAGACGGTGAGCGGGGCGGCGGTGACGATCATCGCGACCATCGTCATGGCGAACGTCTTGGAGAGCCTCGCGTTTTTCTCCTGGATTGCCGACCGGTTGGCAGTCAGGGCCCGCGGCTCCGGCCTGCGGTTGTTTTGGTACACCAATCTGCTGTGTTTTCTGATGACGCTGTTTTTCAACAACGACGGCAGCATCCTGATCACCACGCCAATCCTACTGATCTTGCTCAAACAGCTTGGTCTCAAGCCGCATCAGCAGATCCCGTATCTGGTCAGCGGCGCTTTGATCGCCACCGCTTCCAGCGCGCCGATTGGCGTCAGCAACATCGTCAACCTGATCGCTTTGCAGGTGGTCGGCATGGACCTGTACATGCAGACGGCGATGATGTTCGTCCCGGCAACTGCCGGACTCTTGCTGATGGTCGTGCTCTTGCTTGCTATCTTCAAACGCGACATCCCCAAACAGCTCCGTGCGCTTCCACCGCATATCTCGCTTCGTTTGGCTTCCCCTCAGCAGCAGCAAAAATCCCGCTTCATGTTGAAAATCTTCCTGTTCGTCATCGTGGTGCGAGTCAGCTTGTTTGTCGGCTCTTATTTCGGCATCCCCGTCGAAGTGATGGCGGCGGGCGGCGCGCTGGTGCTCTTGATCTGGCGCTGGGCGTACATGAAGATCCCGCCGAATGATCTTTGGAAAAAGACGCCTTGGCACATTTTCGCGTTTGCGTTTGGGATGTACGTGCAGATCTATGCTTTGCATAACATCGGGCTGACCCAGCTGATCATCGATCACCTGCAGCCGCTGATGTCGGACAACCGTCTCGATGCCATCCTGCTCATGGGCGGGCTGGTCACGGCGATGTCCAGCCTGTTTAACAACCATCCCGCGCTGATGATCGGCACGCTCGCCTTGACCGGGATGAGCCTCGACCCGCTGACCAGGCAGGTCGCTTACCTGGCCAGCGTGATCGGCAGCGATGTCGGCTCGTTGCTCTTGCCGATCGGCACACTGGCGACGCTGATCTGGATGCATCTGCTGCACCGCGCCAAAGTCAAGCTCTCCTGGTGGAGCTATCTGCGAATTACGATGCTCGTCATACCGCCCACTCTGATTTTTACGATGGTCAGCCTGTATGTTTGGATCGAGTGGTTGTTTGTTAAGTAAAAAGGAGGTTGTGGACATTTGAACAGATTTCGTTCCTATCTGGGGACCCAGGTGGAGGTCGAAGTTTCGGGCGGGAAATGGTTGTCAGGAACTTTGGCCGATGTTGGAACGGACGTGCTTGTCATGCTGATTCGGGAACGTTATCACTACATCCCGTTCGTGCACGTCCAAAAGCTGAAAGCGCGTCCGGCCGGTGCAGAAGAGCTGGATGCCGCCGAGATTCTCAATCCGGTGCAGGTCGAGGCTGCCAGCCTGTCATATCGCAATCTGCTGATTCATCTGCGCGGGCAGTTTGTCGAGCTGTATGTGTCGGGGAAAGAGACGGTGCATGGCTATCTGACCAGTGTGATGAACAACTATTTCGTTTTCTACTCGCCGGTCTATAAAACGATCTACATCTCGCTGGAGCACCTCAAATGGCTGATTCCTTATCCGCAAGGCACCACGCCGTATTCGCTTCAGAACTCGCTGTTGCCCGTCAATCCCAACCCGCTGCCGCTGTCCCGCTCGTTTGATGAACAATGCAAAAAGCTGGTCGGGCAGCTCGTCGTCTTTGATTTTGCCGACAAAGCAGACAAGATCGGGCTGCTCAAGACGGTGGAGAACAGCCGAATTGAATTGATCAACGCCGGCGGGGAGTCCTGCCATTGGAATCTGCATCATTTAAAAGCGGTGCATCTGCCGTAACAGCAAAAACAGGCCACGGAGCGGGGCCTGTTTTTGCTATGTATAGAGACGGCGGTACAGCAGCGCGGCGCAGACAGCGCCGAGCAGGGTGGCGGTCAGGTAGATCCAGAGGTCGTGCAGGGAGCCGGAGAGGAGGGCGGGGGCGAGCGAACGCGCCGGGTTCATCGACGCGCCGCTGACCGGGCCGCCGATCAGCGAGGCGAGCGCGACAGCAGCTCCGACGGAAACTCCAGCAAAGGAGCGAATCGCTTTGCCGTGTACAGAGGAGCCCAAGATCACGAAGACCAGCCAGAAGGTCAGCAGGAACTCAAAGCAAAACGCCTGATGCCAGGACGCTTGCGGCAGGGTGGCCCCAAGTGCGGCGGTGTTGCCAAAGAGCAATAACAGCATGGAGCTCGCCGCCAGCGCCCCCAAGAGCTGTGCCAGGATGTACAGGACGGCCAGCGGTCCCCGGAGCATGCCGAGCAGCCAGAAGCTGACGGTGACAGCCGGGTTGAAGTGTGCGCCGGAGATGTGGGAAAACGAGTAGATCAGCGCTATCACGGCAAGCCCGGCGACCGCTGCGGTGCCGGTTGAGCCGAGCGCGTGTGTTTGGGCATCGACGATGACCGCTCCGGTGCAGGCAAAGACGAGAAAAAAGGTTCCGATCGTTTCGGTGAGCAACAGACGGCGCATCGGGCGGCTCCTCATGCGGGAAGTTGTCCCAGTTTTCGTAGTACTAGACGTATTCGAAGCTCCATAAAAAAAGTACACGGTCTGCAGGAGGCAGACCGTGTGCTTTGCTGTTGTTGCATGATCAGACGCGCTTGTTTTTCATGGAGGAGATGGTAAGCGAGATGCCGGAGAGGAAAAGGGACTGGAGCAGTTTTTTCATCTCATCCTTTTGACGGGAGGTGCGGGGCTTGCCGATTCGTTTCAAGCTGGCTTGATTCAGAGCTTGAATCGCCCGCCAATGGTTCTCAGACGGGGAAGTTCCGGAGGGGAGGGGGAGGGAGAACGGTGCAGCTTGTTGCGCTCTCTTGCGCGGAAATCTCGTCCCGCGCTGCGGGCGGAAGTGCCCGGATGCGGCCGGAGCATCGGAGCTTGCCTGCACCGTTTCCTCAGCCTCATTTTGCTCAGGGGCGTCCTGCGATGCTTCCATCGCGTCGTCGCTTTCGGTTTCTCCGTCAGAGTCGTCCGCAGAGCCATCAGCAGAGCCATCAGCAGAGTCATCAGCGGAGTCATCAGCAGAGCCATCAGCAGAGTCATCAGCAGAGTCATCAGCAGAGTCATCAGCAGAGTCATCAGCAGAGTAATCAGCGGAGTCATCAGCGGAGTCATCAGCAGAGTCGTCAGCAGAGTCATCAGCAGAGCCATCAGCAGAGTCATCAGAAGAGCCATCAGCAGAGCCATCAGCAGAGCCATCAGCAGAGCCATCAGCAGAGCCATCAGCAGAGCCATCAGCAGTTTCACCGGCAGTTTCGTCTGCTGTCACCGCTGCGCCTGCATCCGCTGTTTCGCCTGCGCTTTCAGCGCCGGAATTTTCCTCAGACGAAGTGCTGTTTTCAGCGTTTTCACTTTGCTGATAACGAAGCACCGGAGCGATGTTCATCAGCTGACCGATCTGGTAAAAAATCGTCTCTTTCACCGTCTTTACGATCTGCACATGCTCATCGGTGACGGCGAACACAACGCCGGTGACCGAACCTTCGCCGTTTTCCACTTTCACCATCTGCTTGTAGAAGGAAGCCAGCAGCTCGCGGAAAGTATCCGGGAAGGCCGCATCCAGTTCCGGGAGATCGCTCCCGAGCACGGAAATGTCGGTGGACAAAGATTTGATGTGGGCGAGTGGATAGTGCACCAGCTGCCGTTGTGCGGTGAACAGCGTGGCATAGTCCGACTGCACGCTCACCAGCATCCCAACGACCGCCGTATCGCCTGTTTGGTCAATCGTTACCGTATGACCGACCCATTCGCTCAACAGGGTACGCACAGTTCATCGCCTCGCTTATTTGTTGTCTTCTTTTTTGTTGTCGTTCTTGGCATTTTTATTGTCGTCTTTTTTCTCTTCTTGCTTCATCGCGTTGATGATCCAGGTGATCGTTTTGATGTGATAGATCGGGTAGTGGACATAGTCTTTCATCTTGTGCACGATCGTGACGACGCCTTCCCGCTGCAGCAGTACGACGCCTTCCAGCGCGTTCGGGCCGCCTTGGTTGATCTTGACATACTTGTGCTCCATCTGGCCGATCAGAGAATTGAAGTCATCCGCTTCCAGCACGACAGGCGGTGCAGCCGGAACTCCTGCAGGCTCTGCGTTTTCTGCCTGTTTCTCGACCACGATCGGCTCCGAGATCGTTTTGACATGCGGGGTGTGCACATAGACAACACCGTTTTCCGTCTCAACCGCCAGATGATCACCCTTGATGCCGAGCAGTTTCCCTTTGATCTTGTCGGGACCGCCGCGCTCCACTTGAATCAACTTGCCTACCGAGTTGCTCATGAAACCGAAATCCATCTAAACTACCTCCTGCTCAAAGATGTGCTTGCTGTACGCTTGGCTATCGTTAACAGTTACCCAGTTGATACTTACACCTTATGTCAGAGCAGGTAGGACAGGTGTTAGGGCATCGTCTAACTTGTCGAAAAATGGAGTAATAACTAGTGGGTAAGAGTCCCAACTTCACTACTTGTTGTAGAATCTATTCGCAACTTTACAAAAGAGGGAAATTATTGATAATATAGAGAATATTAATAGTGATGAACTTAATCCTTGCTGAGAATGAAAATTTTTCAATTTGAGGTGTGTATTGATGAATGAGCTGACTCGGTTTTGCATGGACGAGGAAACTGCAGAAGATCTTCTGGTGATTGATTTTGCAGAAGAGCAGCTTTCCATCTCTGACGTACAGGAACTGTTGCACGAGTGCATGGGCCCGTGCGTGCTGCTTCAACGTGTTCCAAGTATGCTGCACTGGCGTCAACTCGGGGAAGCAAAGGGCTGGCAGGTCCGCATCGAACTTTCTTCCGGTCAGGATGACACATGGGATGTTTGCTTTTTGCGGGAGGAGTAGTCAGAACATTTTGTGATAAAATAAGGAAAACGTGTGACTGGAGGGGTCCGATGAAAACAGGATTCACGGCAGGCTTGCTGCTCGCCAGTCTCCTTTTCCTCGGCTGCGGCCAAACGGTCGAGCAGCGCCAATATCTCGCGATCAGCGTGGCCAAAGATTTCAGCATGGCCGTCCTTGATTATCAACACCGCACCTCAAACGATGATATCAAAGGCTTGGAGTTTGCCACAGAATCCGCGCAAGAGATCGTCAAGCAGCAATTGAAGACGCCGGACGAGGTCAGGCAGCTCAAAGGCGACAAGGAAATGCCGGAAGTGGTCAACGTTGCGATCCTGGAAGCGACCCCGATCGACAAGGACGGGGAAACGGGCTTCATCGTCAACGCGCGCATCCAGTATTATCCGAATGTCTACCATTACGTCGACATCCTCGGCCTGAAAGTCGTTCCCATCGGCGGAGGAGAATGGGAAGTCGACGACGTCAAATTTGGGGAGGAGTTATGACCTTTACTAATGATCTGCATTCGCACCCGGACATCCGCACCATCCGCGACCTGATGCAAAACTTCCCCCACCCCTGGTTCCTCGCCGGCGGGTGGGCGCTTGACGTTGCCGGCGGACGCGTTTACCGCGAACACGAGGACCTGGACATCTGCATCTATCGCGAGCACATGCCGGCGATTCTTGAATACTTCGCGGACTGGCAAATCTCCGTCGCCATCCCCGGCGAGCACCGTCTGGAGCCGGGGACCCGTGTCGAGGATACCCTGCCGCCCCGCTACGGCCTGCACCTGCACAGGGGAGAGGAGTTCCTTGAAATCCTGCTAACTGACCGCGAAGGCGACATCATCCCGTTCCGCCGCAACACAGCGATCAGCATGCCCCGCAGTCAGTTCGAGCGCGTGGATGCCGCAGGCCTCCCGTACGTCGCCCCCGAATGGCAGCTGCTCTATAAAGCAAAAGAGGGCCGGGCGAAAGATGAGGAGGATTTTCAGGTGCATGTGCCGATGTTGACCGAAGATGGAAGAGTGTGGCTTCTCAGAGCTCTTTCAACACATTTACCTGGTCATCCTTGGATTTTAAAATTATCTTGCTAAAAGGCTTCACGTTCCGAAACTGCAAAATGACCCTTGGGATTCGTCGTCCCAAGGGTTTTTTTCGCTTGATCGAACATTTTATCCAACAATTACAAAAAGGATAGTCACTAATAATCTTTAACTTTATATAAGACATCTGAGAGAGTTATAACTGGAGGAGCAATTATGTTAATGATAGAGAAAGTACGCCTTTCGATAGGCATTTGCTTAGCAGGTGCTGTCATCTCGATACCTGTAAGTACTGCTTCAGCAGGCGGTACTTTTATGGCACTCGGAGTAGCCGACTATATGTACGCATCCGACTTGAATAATGACGATGCTTACAAATTCCGAGACAGATTGCTTGCGAATGGAAACTGGGTAAAATATGCGGAGTATTACGATGGGAGTGTGTGGGATACCGATTTTGTGAACTCTGGCAAGTATACTGATATCCTATTATTTACAGGACATGGCAGCTCCACCGGGAATCTTATCTTACAAGAGGCAGGCGGCAGCACATATACCAACACCAAGCGAATTTATGCAAACTGGGATGATGTGGGGAATGGTTGGGTTGGTTGGGACGATACAGTAGATCACGACTTTGAGTGGGCTATGTTTATGGCTTGCGATGTTCTGGTGCAAAACGGTTGGGGTGGAACGCTGGCAAATGGCGGTCACCATATCTTTGGCTACCGTGACAACTCATCCGAATCTGCCGACAGTTTCGTCGTTGACTCGTTCTTAACACGTGCTTGGGGCACGAATCAGCATGTTCCGGTACGAATGATTTTTGCTTGGGAAATGGCAAATGTCACGTGGGATGAGCCTGCCTGGGCAATTACCGGACACAAAGGAAACGAGAATGACTATTTCCACTTCGTCAATACAGGTGCAACGAAAGACATATCAGGGACAAGTGATATCTATCATTGGTTCTCTGGCGGCGGATACTACTTGGATGTCTGGAAGAACGAATCCTCGGAACAGCCACTGAATGTCGGCCAGACAAAAAAATTAGGAAACGTGAAAATTGAGCATGAAGCTCTAAACTACGAAGAACTCGCAAAGAGTTTCTTTACGAATGGATATGTGACAGAAACGGGTGGTGAATTCGGTTCTCAAATTTACACGGATGAGGGGGCAATCTTGAACGTATATCCGTCTGGCGCGATCTCGTATTCGCATGAAAGCGGCACAACGACGGCATTATTTTCGCAAGAACAAGCTTTGCAACAAGCAGATGCATTCATTCAGAAACACGGGGGAATGCCAAGTGATGCCTACGTAGATGAGATTATTCCTCGGAAGTCGGTTCATGAAGATACTGGTCAAGAATACGTGACCGGTTACCAAATCACGTATCGTCACAGTTATGAGGACGTCGCAATCCGTGGTATGGCAGGAGATGCGATCAAAGTGATCGTTGATAATTCCGGCGTACCGTTCTATTATCGGGAATGGAACTTTGTAAAATCGAAAGTCATAGGCAGCGAAAAAGACACCATCAGCGTCCAAGACGTATTAAAAAAAGCTGAATCGGAAATCTCAGCCAAGTCGAAGTCGACCAAAAAACAAAAAGTCGAGAACATAGAGATGGTATATTGGTCGAAACCGTTTGTGATGAAACAGGATATCATGAAACCTGCATGGCGTGTGAGCACGAAAATCCAAGATATATATGTGGATGCGCATACAGGTGAAGTCATTGATACTGAGAAGGCAATCAAAGAATTCGTCCAATAACAAATCCAATTTGCAGGAGGTGTGCCTGATGACAAAAAAGGTTCTGCTTTTGATCACGCTGTTGCTTCCTTTATCTCTTACCGGATGTGGACAGAATGGGGATTCCAACGAAGAGGCGTTGCGCGGCAAGGTTTCCAAAATAATGATATACCAAGAGGGGAACGCGTATTCTGTAGCTTCGGATGAACCCATTTTTGAAAAGATCGTCGATACGGCAGAAGAGGCTCTGGTGGAAGTGAACGATATTTACAAAGGGATTGACGAAACAGCCACCTATACCAAGACTGGCCAAACCCTGATGCTCGAACTTTCCGAGGCGAAACCGTTGGCTATTGGCGACCAGAGCGGTGATAAAATCCCGGTTCGGCATGTCGTGATCCCCCTTTCCGGGAAGTATTATGAAGAAGACCAACTTATTATGGCTGGAAACAGCGCCCAATTTCTCAATATGTACAAGACTGACAAAGGTCCGCTCCATGAACTGCAGGAATTGGCTGGCCAAGCGCTGTCGAAGTAAGTATCCCTTGACAGAATCCTACCATAAATGTGACAATACAAAATAAGCAACATTAAAACAGTAATTGCAAAGGCGCGTGATTGAGATGAGGTACTCATATCAGGGACACCACAAACAATCGCATATTTGCCTCTTTTGTAAAAAAGGGACCGTGTGGAAGTGAATGACTTCCGCCCGGTCCCTTTCTTTTGCTAAAGCGCTGAAAGGGGAACGTGAAGATGATCGTGACAACAACCGTTTTGTTGGATGGAGAGCAGGTGACCGCACAGGATGTGGCGCGCGTGGCATTTGAAGGCGCGGGCGTGACGGTGGCCGATGCGGCATGGGAGCGAGTGAAGGACTGTCGGGAGATGGTCGAGGAATTGGTGCGGACCGGTAAGGTGGTCTATGGCGTCACCACCGGGTTTGGCAAATTCAGCGATGTGCAGATTTCGCCGGAGGATGCGGCACAGCTGCAGGTCAACCTGATCCGCTCGCACGCCTGCGCCGTCGGCCAGCCGATGGCGATCCCGGCGGTGCGCGCACTGATGATGCTGCGGGCAAACGCCTTGTCAAAAGGCTACTCGGGCATTCGCACCGAGACGCTGCAGCTGTTGACCGACTGCCTCAACCACGGCGTGCATCCCGTGGTGCCGGAGCAGGGCTCGCTTGGCGCATCGGGCGACCTCGCGCCGTTGTCCCATCTGGCGCTCGTTCTAATGGGCGAAGGGGAAGCGTTTTATAAAGGAGAACGCCTCCCGGGCGGCGAGGCGCTGCAAAAAGCCGGCCTGACCCCGATCCAACTGCAAGCCAAGGAAGGCCTTGCTCTGATCAACGGCACCCAGATCATGACGTCGATCGGCACGTTGACCTATGTCAAAGCGGAACGCCTCGCCAAGGCGGCCGACATGATCGCGGCGCTGACCGTCGAAGTTCTGCGCGGCATCCCGGACGCTTTTTCCGAAGAAGTGCACCGCGTGCGCCCGTATCCGGAGCAGATCGGCGTGGCGAGCAACCTGCGCAAGCTGCTCGCAGGCAGCAAGCTGACCACCGGGCAAGGCGAGATCCGCGTCCAAGACGCCTACTCGCTGCGCTGCCTGCCGCAAGTGCACGGCGCATCGCGTCAGGTGCTGTCTTATGTCGCTGACAAGATCGCCATCGAGATCAACTCCGCGACCGACAACCCGCTGCTCTTCCTCGAAGAAGGAAAAGTCATCTCCGGCGGCAACTTCCACGGGCAGCCGATCGCCTTTGCGATGGATTTCCTGAAAATCGGCATGAGCGAACTCGCCAACATCTCCGAACGCCGCACGGAACGCCTGGTCAACCCGGCCCTGTCCGAACTTCCGGCGTTCCTGAGCCACCAACCGGGCATGGAGTCGGGCATGATGATTCCGCAGTACGTGGCAGCATCGCTCGTCTCGGAAAACAAAGTCTTGGCGCATCCGGCTTCTGTCGACTCGATCCCGTCTTCCGCGAATCAGGAAGACCACGTCTCGATGGGCACGACTGCAGCACGCCACGCGGCGCAAGTGATCGACAACGTGTCGAAAGTGCTCGCCATCGAGCTGATCTGCGCCGGGGAAGCGGTGGAGTTTGTCGGCGCTGACGGACTGGCTCCGGCGACGCGCAAGCTGTATGACCTGCTGCGCGGCATCGTGCCGCCGGTGCTCACCGACCGTTCGACGTCGGCCGATATCGAAAAAGTGGCGGAAGCGCTGCTGCAAGGCGAGTGGATTCAAGACGTGCAAAAAATTACCGGCGAACTCATGTAGATCATAGATCGCTTTCATATTAAGGAGGAATTACGTATGACCACCCAACAAAAACGTGAAATCCGCGCCCCGCGCGGCACCGAACTGAACGCAAAAGGCTGGGTTCAAGAAGCAGCGCTGCGCATGCTGATGAACAATCTCGACCCGGAAGTGGCCGAGCGCCCGGAAGACCTCGTCGTCTACGGCGGCATCGGCAAAGCGGCCCGCAACTGGCCGGCGTTTGACGCGATCGTCCGCGAACTGAAGCGTCTGGAAAGCGACGAGACCCTGCTCGTGCAATCGGGCAAGCCGGTCGGCGTGTTCAAAACGCATGAGCGCGCGCCGCGCGTGCTGCTCTCCAACTCCGTGCTCGTTCCGGCGTGGGCGAACTGGGAGCATTTCCGCGAGCTGGAGCAAAAAGGCCTGATGATGTACGGTCAGATGACCGCCGGTTCCTGGATCTACATCGGCACGCAAGGCATCCTGCAAGGCACTTATGAAACGTTTGCCGAAGCGGGACGCCAGATGACGGGCGGTACGCTCAAAGGCACCTTGACCCTGACCGCAGGGCTCGGCGGCATGGGCGGTGCACAGCCGCTGGCCGTCACGATGAACGAAGGCGTTGTCATCGCTGTCGAAGTCGACCCGACCCGCATCGAACGCCGCATCCAGCACCGCTACTGCGACGTGATGGCGACCTCCCTCGACGAAGCGCTGGAGCTGGCCAATGCAGCAAAAGCGGAAGGCCGTCCGCTGTCGATCGGTCTGCTTGGCAACGCAGCGGAGATCTACCCGGAATTTGTCCGCCGCGGCATCAAGCCGGATTTTGTCACCGACCAGACGTCGGCGCATGACCCGCTGAACGGCTATGTTCCGGCAGGCTACTCGTTGGAAGAAGCGGAAGCCCTGCGCAAGTCCGACCCGGACAAATTGATCGCCCTGGCCAAGCAAAGCATGGCGGTACACGTGCAAGCGATGCTCGACCTGCAAAAGCTCGGCTCCACCGTATTTGACTACGGCAACAACATCCGCCAAGTGGCGCTTGATGAAGGCGTGAAAGACGCGTTCAACTTCCCGGGCTTCGTTCCGGCGTACATCCGCCCCCTGTTCTGCGAAGGCAAAGGCCCGTTCCGCTGGGCGGCTCTGTCCGGCGATCCGGAAGATATCAAGAAGCTCGACGAAAAGATTCTGGAGCTGTTCCCGGAAAATGACCACCTGCGCCGCTGGATCACCATGGCCGGCGAAAAGATCGCCTTCCAAGGTCTCCCGGCCCGCATCTGCTGGCTCGGCTACGGCGATCGCGCGAAATTTGGCCTCGCGATCAACGAAATGGTCAAAAATGGCGAGCTGAAAGCGCCGATCGTCATCGGCCGCGACCACCTCGACTGCGGCTCGGTCGCATCCCCGAACCGCGAGACGGAAGCGATGAAAGACGGCTCAGATGCAGTTGGCGACTGGGCGATCCTGAACGCTCTGATCAACACTTCCGCAGGCGCATCCTGGGTCTCCGTCCACCATGGCGGCGGCGTGGGCATGGGCTACTCGCTGCATGCGGGCATGGTTGTGGTTGCAGACGGCACCGACGAGGCTGCTGAACGCCTGCAGGCAGTGCTGACCTCCGACCCGGGCATGGGTGTCATCCGTCACGTCGACGCAGGATACGATGAAGCGATCGAAACGGCAGAAGAGCACGGCATCCGCATCCCGATGCGCGCACAAGACTAATCCCATTAGCAGCACAGAGCGAGGAGGAGGATGAGCATGGAACAACTGGATCTGTTGGTCAAAGGCATCGGGCGGCTGGTAACGCCGCCTGGGGATGCCCCGCGATTTGGCCGGGAAATGAATGAAGTGATCGAGATTGAAAATGCGGCGGTGGCGATTCACCAAGGAAGATTCGTCCACGTCGGCACAGAAGCGGAAGTGTTGGCAGCTCTGCAAGGCGTGACGGTCGCCGAGACGATCGACGTCGGCGGACGCCTGGTCACGCCGGGCCTCGTCGACCCGCACACGCACCTCGTGCACGGCGGCTCGCGCGAACACGAGCTGGCCTTGAAGCGCTCCGGCGTGCCGTATCTGGAAATCCTCGCTGGAGGCGGCGGCATTCTCTCCACCGTCAAAGCAACCCGCGCCGCGTCCGAAGAGGAACTGTACCACAAGGCGCGCAAGAGCCTGAACGAAATGCTCTTGAACGGCGTGACGACTGTGGAAGCGAAGAGCGGCTACGGTCTGACCACCGAAGATGAGCTGAAACAGCTGCGCGTCGCGAAACGTCTGCATGACACCCATCCGGTCGACATCGTCTCGACCTTCATGGGCGGCCATGCGGTGCCGCCAGAGTACAAAGGGCGCACGGAGGAGTATGTCGACTTGATCGTCAATGAAATGCTGCCGAAAGTAGCTGATGAGTTCCTCGCCGAATTTTGCGACGTGTTTTGCGAGCATGGCGTGTTTACCGTCGAGCAGTCCCGGCGCATCTTGATGGAAGGCAAGCGCAACGGCCTGATGCCGAAGATTCACGCCGACGAGATCGAATCGCTGGGCGGCGCACAGCTGGCCGGGGAGATCGGCGCGATTTCGGCGGAGCATCTGCTGGCGGCGACCGATGAAGGTTTGCAGGAGCTGGCCGACAATGGCGTGACGCCGGTGCTCTTGCCGGGCACTTCGTTCAACCTCGGGCTGCAAAACCACGCCCGCGCCCGCGACATGATCGACAAGTACAACTTGCCGGTCGCGCTGTCCACCGACTACAACCCGGGTTCCTGCCCGACCGAGTCGATTCAGTTGATCATCGCTTTGGCGTCGCTGAACTTGAAGATGACGCCGGAAGAGATCCTGACGGCGTGCACGCTCAATGCGGCGAATGCGCTGGGGCGCTCGACCGACATCGGGTCTGTCGCAAAAGGCAAGCGTGCCGACCTGACGATCTTCGACGCGCCGAACATTCAGTACCTGCCGTACCATTTCGGCATCAACCACACGTTTGGCGTGATCAAAAACGGTCAGGTCGCCGTCTGGGAACGCCAGATCGTCGACAGCGGGGAGGACGCGTAGATGAGCCACGAGATTCCGCACTTGAAAACGCCCGATGCAGCAGCGTTTCGCGACCAGATGGAAACGAAAGTCGCCCGCTGGATCAGCCAGTGGGACGGAACGGAAGAGCTGATCGCAGGCGTGATCGGCATTCCGCTCTCCAAGCCGTCGATCTCCGTCTCCGGCGCATCGACGACCCCGGCGGCGATCCGCACAGCGTTCAAATCGTTTACGACCTACTCGCTGGAATACGGCGTGGACCTGCAGACGTTGCCCGTCCGTGACTTGGGCGATATCGCGATGCACGTCACCGACAACGCCGAGTCGCATCGCCGGATCGAGGAAAGCCTGCGTGCGCTTTACCAAAAGCAGCCCGATCTGATCCCGATCATCTTTGGCGGCGATCATTCGATCACCTGCCCGTCGATGAAGGCGTTCGTCGACCGTCATCCGGGGAAAAAGGTCGGTATCATCCATTTTGACGCGCACCATGACGTGCGTAACTTCGAAGACGGCGGCGTCTCGAACGGCACGCCGTTCCGCGGCATTTTGGAATCGGGCATCGTCAGCGGGAAAAACATCGTGCAGATCGGCATTCGCGGCTTCATGAACTCGAAGCCGTACCACGATTATGTGACCGGTCACGGCGTGACCGTCTTTACTGCCCGCGATGTGCATCGTCAAGGCATGGAGGCGATTTTGACCCAAGCTTTGGAAATTGCCGGAGATGGCACCGATGTGCTGTATGTAAGTTTTGATGTGGACGTGATCGACCAGGCCTACGCGCCGGGTTGTCCGGCGATCGGCACAGGCGGGATGAACCCGTGGGACGCGATGGATGCGCTGCACCGCCTCGGCACGCTGCCGCAGGTGCAGGGGCTTGATTTTGTCTGCATCGACCCGACCGTCGATGTGCGCAATGTAACATCGCGGCTGGCGGTGCAGTTTATGCTGACCTTCCTCGCGGGCGTTTCGCAACGTCCCGTTCGCTAGACAGAACGATCACCAGAAGCTATTCTAAGATATGGAAAGTTAAGCTGCAGTGGGGGGAGTGGGAAGAACGTGTCTGATACGGCGAGTTTCTTCCGCAACCGATTCGTACAAGTGATCGTGTTGTCTGGATTGTTTTTGCAAATTGGCATTTGGGTGCGCAACTTCGCGGTCTTGCTGTTCGTCATGGACCAGACCGGAGGGAACGAGAACGCTGTCTCGATGATTTCGGTCGCCGAGTTTGCGCCGATTTTCATCTTTTCGTTTATCGGCGGCGCCTATGCGGACCGCTGGCGTCCGAAGCGGACGATGGTATGGTCCGATCTGCTCAGCGCCTTGTCGGTGTTTGCGGTGCTCGCGACACTGATGACCGGCATGTGGCAAGCGATCTTTTTCGCGACGCTGGTGTCGGCGATCTTATCGCAATTCTCGCAGCCTTCGATGCTGAAGCTGTTTAAGCAGCATGTTCCGGAGCATCAGATGCAGATGGGCATGGCGATGTTTCAAACGATGATGTCGATCTTTATGATCATCGGGCCGTTCCTCGGCACACTGGTCTATCAGAACTACGGCATCAACGTCTCGATCGGGATCATGGGCGTGGCGTTCCTGCTGTCGGCCGGCGTGTTGACGTTTATCCCGGCCGATAAGCAAGAAGTTGTGGAAGATAAGGGAACTTCGATCTTTGAGGAGATGAAGGAAGGTTTCCGCTACGTGATGGGCAAACCGGTGCTGAAAATCCTCGGCGGCAACTTCGCCGCGGCGGGCTTGGCGCTGGGCATCATGCAGCCGCTGACGATCTTCCTCGTCACGGAGAATCTGGGGATGCCAAAAGAGAATGTGCAATGGCTGATGATGACCAACGGCTTTGCGATGCTGCTCGGCGGCGGACTGGTCATGGCGATCTCGAAAAAGGTGCCGCCGCATGTCTTGCTTGTCATCGGGATGACGGCGGTGACGATTGCGACGGCGGTCACCGGCTGGTCGACCTATTTCCCGCTGACGCTGGGGGCGCAGTTCTTCGCCGGACTGCTGTTGCCTTGCATTCACATCGGCATCAACACGATCATGCTCAAGACGACCGAGGCGGAATTTATCGGCCGTGCCAACGGGATCTTGAACCCGCTGTTTATGGGCATGATGGTCGTGACGATGAGCATCGCCGGCAAGATAAAAGGGGCGTTCTCGCTGACGACCGCGTTCGAAATTTCGGCCGCGCTGTTCTTTATTGGCATCCTGTTGGCGTTACCGCTCTTTAAAATGAATCTGCGCTTCAACGACGAACCGGCAGCAGATGCGAAACCTGCCGACCAACCAGCCTAACCAAAAGTTAATGATTTACAAAAGCCATCAGGTTTCCTCTGGTGGCTTTTTATTTTAGTTATTTATTGTTATTATAAAATAAGAGTTTGCAGTGTTAGAGGAGGTCGCCGTTTCGATGAGCGAACGTTGCATCTATCAATTAATTGAAGAACAAGCGGCGCGGACGCCCGATCGCATCGCAGTGGTGAGCGGGGACGAGTCGTTAACATATCGGGAATTGAACTCCCTGGCCAACCGGCTGGCGGCAGTATTGCGTTCGAACGGAGTCGAGGCTCAGGAACTGGTCGGCATCTGTGCAGACCGTTCGGTCTGGATGATGGTTGGCCTGCTGGGCATTTGGAAAGCGGGCGGCGCGTATGTGCCGCTCGATCCGTCGTATCCGGCGGAGCGTTTGGCGCACATCATGAGCATGGCCGATGTGCGGGTGCTGGTGACCCAACATGCTTTGCAGGATGCACTGCCGGAGCATGGTGCGAAAAACGTCTGGCTGGATGAATTGCAGGGAACGCTGCAGGCTGGAAGTTCTGAAGATTTTGACCAAAATGCGGGTTGTTCTGCATCGGCAGACAGTTTGGCCTATGTGATTTTTACATCGGGTTCAACCGGCAAGCCGAAAGGCGTGGCAGTGGAACACCGCTCTGTTAATAACTTGCTGCAGGTATTTACAGACGTGATGAAGATGGGACAGGACGATGTGCAGTTGTCTCTCGCTTCGTTTGCGTTCGATATGTCGGTGTTGGAGCTGTATTTGCCGTTGACGCTAGGTGCACGGCTGATCCTCGGCGAGCGCGGACTGGCCGGAGACGGCGCCGGGCTGCGCACGGTATTGGAGGAGCAGGGCGTGACAATGCTGCAAGCAACGCCGGTCACTTGGCACCTGCTGCTCGATGCGGGCTGGAAGGGCCGTCCTGAGCTGCGTGTGGTCACAGGCGGGGAAGCATTGCCTGCTCCGCTGGCACAGCGGTTGCTGGAGACGGATGCGCAGATTTGGAACGCATACGGTCCAACGGAATGCACGGTATGGGCGACTTTGCAGCGTGTGGAAGCGGCGGAGCGCGCTCATGTGATCGGGAAGCCGCTGCCGGGAACGGACGTTTATGTGTTGGGTGAAGATCTGCGGCCGGTCGCTCCGGGTGAGTCCGGCGAGCTGTTCATCGGCGGCGTGCAAGTGGCACGCGAGTATCACAACGCGCCTGATTTGACAGCGGAGCGTTTTCTGCCGGATGGGTTTTCGAAGGATGTTGGGGCGCGGATGTATCGCACCGGAGACGTGGTGGAACTGCTGCCGGACGGGGCGTTGGCGTTTGTTGGGCGTGCCGATGATCAGGTGAAGATTCGCGGGTATCGGGTGGAGCTGGGGGAGATCGAGCGTGTGCTGGAAGCATCGCCGCTCGTGCGCCAGGCTGCTGCTGTGCTGCGCGAAGATGTGCCGGGCGAGCAGCGACTGGTCGCGTATGTTGTGCCGGAAAAAGGGGCGGTGTGCGCAGCGAACGACTTGCGGGCGGTGGCGGCGGAACGCTTGCCGGAGTATATGGTGCCGTCGCGGTATGTGCTGTTGGAGGCGATGCCGTTGACTCCGAACGGCAAGGTCGACCGCAAAGGGCTGCCCCAGCCGGAAAAATGGCGTCCGGAGCTGTCGGCCGGGTATGTGGCGCCGACGACGGCGGTAGAGCTTGGCGTGGCAGAGGTCTGGGAGGATGTGCTGGGCTTTGCGCCGGTCGGGATGCAAGACCGCTTTGTGGAGCTCGGTGTGCATTCGTTGCAGGCAACGCAGGCGGCGGCAAGGATTCGCGAGCGGCTGTCGGCAACGCTTACGGTGCGCGATCTGTTGGAGACGGAGACGGTGGCCGATGTGGCGCGGCTGGTGGCGGAACGTTCCGGCCTGGAGCAAGAGCTGGCGTTAGTGCCGGTGCCGAAAGGGGAATGCGGGACGGCCGGGGTGTCTTTTGCCCAGCAGCGGTTGTGGTTCCTTGATCGGCTGCAGCCGGACAGCGCGGTTTATAACATCCCTGTAGCGATTGAACTGCGCGGGCGATTGGATGTTGGGGCGCTGGGGGCGGCTTTGACGGAGATTGTGCGCCGTCATGAATCGCTGCGCACGGTGTTTGCGGAAGTGGATGGCGAGCCGCTGCAGGTGATTTTGGATGCGATGGCGGTGGAGCTGCAGGCTGAGTCGGTGACGCGGGAGCAAGCGGCGCTGGTGGCGGAGCAGGAAGCAGCTGCGGCGTTTGATTTGGCCCGTGGGCCGCTGTTCCGGGCTCGTTTGCTGTGCGTGGCAGAGGAGGAGCAGGTGCTGCTGCTGACGATGCACCATATTATCTCGGACGGCTGGTCGCAGGGGATTGTGTATGAAGAGCTGGCTGCGTGGTATCGGTATTTCACGGGCGCGACGGCAGAACGGCCGCAAGAGTTGGCGGTGCAGTATGCCGACTATGCGGCGTGGCAGAGATCGTGGATGTCGGGTGACAGGTTGGACGGGCAGTTGGCGTATTGGAAGGACAAGCTGGGCGGCACGCTTCCGGTGGCGCAGCTGCCGACCGACCGGCCGCGTCCGACGGTGCAGACGCAGCGCGGGAAGCTGAAGATGTTTACGCTGGAGCAAGAGTTGCTGGTGGCGCTGCAGGAGCTGTCCCGCCGTGAAGGGGCGACGCTGTATATGACGCTGTTGGCGGCGTTTCAGACGCTGTTGCACCGCTATTCAGGCGAGACGGACATTATCGTCGGCTCTCCGGTGGCGGGGCGCAATCATCCGGCGGTGGAAAAGCTGATCGGCTTTTTTGTCAACACACTGGTCTTGCGCAGCGATTTGCAAGGCAATCCGCGCTTTACCGACTTGCTGTCGCGAGTGCGGGTGACGGCGCTGGAAGCGTTGGCGCATGGCGATGTGCCGTTTGAGCGTCTCGTCGAGGAACTGCAGCCGGAACGCAGTCCGGGCATTTCGCCGCTGTGTCAGGTGGTGTTTGCGCTGCAGAATGTGCCGATGGCGGAGATGGAGCTGCCGGGGCTGACCGCAGCGGTGACGGAGCTGGACAGCGGGACGGCCAAATTTGACTTGACCGTGATGATGACGGAAGAGCAGGACGGGCTGTTGGCGCAGGTGGAGTACAGCACCGATTTGTTTGATGACGTGACGATTGAACGTTTGATGGCGCATTTCCGCATTTTGCTGCAGGGCATCGTGCAGGAGCCGGAACAGGAGATTGGCGCGTTACCGATGCTTACGGCGGAGGAGCGCGAGCAGGTGCTGTTCGGGTGGAATTCGACGCAAGTTGAGTTTGATGAGGAGTTGCTCTTGCATCAGTTGTTTGAAGCGCAGGCGGAACGTTCGCCCGATGCGGTGGCAGCGGTGTACGGGGCCGAGCAGATCACGTATCGGGAGCTGGAGGAGCAGGCGAACCGACTGGCGCACAAGCTGATTGAGCTGGGGACCGGCCCGGATGTGGCGGTTGGCGTCTGCTTGGAGCGCTCGCTTGAGATGGTGGTGGCGCTGGTCGGCATTTTGAAGGCGGGCGGGGCTTATGTGCCGCTCGATACGGATGCGCCGACGGCGAGGATTGGGCAGATTTTGTCGGATGCGAAGGCGCCGGTTTGCCTGATTCAGAGCCATCTGCGGGAGAAGATGCCGCAGGATGGGGCTGTGTATCTGGAGCTGGATCGGGAGGATGCGCTGGAAGGCTGTCCGACTTATGCTCCGGTTACGGCGGTGACGTCCGATCATCTTGTTTCGATTTATTATACGTCCGGCTCGACGGGCAAGCCGAAAGGGGTCTGCTCGACGCATAAGGGCTGGGTGAATCGCATGATCTGGATGCAGCAGCACTATCAGCTCGCGGCGGGAGAGACGGTGCTGCAAAAGACGACGCTGACGTTTGACGATGCGGCGTGCGAGTTTTATTGGCCGCTGATGGTCGGCGGACGGATCGCGTTGCTGGAGCCGGGGATGCATAAGGACCCGCGGGCGATTTTGGAGGCGGCGATCGAGTATCAGGCGGCTTTTATTACGTTTGTGCCGAGTATGCTTGCGCTTTTCGTGGATGCGGTGACGGAAGCGGATCGCGCGAAGCTGAAGGCGCTGCGGCATGTCGGCTCATCTGGGGAAGCCTTGCGCTCAGACTTGGTGCGTTCGTTTCAGGAAAAGGTGGGCTGTCAGCTGCACAATACGTGGGGCGCGACGGAAGTGTCGATCGACTCGACCGTTCATACTTGCACGGAGGAGGATGCGCGGGAGACGGAGATCGTGTCGGTGGGGCGTCCTCTCGACAACAACCGCTGCTATGTGCTGGACGCGCAGTTGCAGCCGGTGCCGGTTGGTGTGCCGGGCGACTTGTATCTGGCGGGCGTAGGTTTGGCTCGCGGGTATTTGAATGACCCGGAGAAGACGGCGGCGGCGTTTGTGCCTGATCCGTTTGTGCCGGGGGAACGGATGTATAAAACGGGCGATCGCGGGTATTTCCGGCGCGATGGACGGATCATGTTCCTCGGACGCATGGATGATCAGATCAAGGTGCGGGGCCAGCGTGTGGAGGTCGGGGAGATCGAAGCTGTGCTGGCGACGCATCCGGGTCTGGAACAGGCGGCGGTGAAGGCGTTTAAGGGCAGTGACGGGTATCGGTTGGCCGCTTATTGCGTGCCGCGTGCCGGGGCGGAAGCGGATGTGACGCCGGAAGCTTTGCGGGCGTTTATGGGCGAACGGCTGCCGGAGTATATGGTGCCGTGGCGGTTTGTGAAGATGGACGGTGCGCTGCCGACGACCGTTTCCGGGAAGATTGACCGCAAAGCGTTGCCCGATCCGGGGGAGGAGCGTCCTGACTTGCATGTTGGGTTCGCGGCTCCTGAGACGGAAGGGCAGGCGGCGATTGCGGAGATTTGGCAGGAGTTGCTGAAGGTGAAGGAGGTTGGGATTTATGACAACTTTTTTGACCTCGGGGGGCACTCGCTGACGGCTACTCGGATTTTGTCACGGGTGAACCGCAGGCTGGAGGTGCATCTGCCGCTGAAGGTGCTGTTTGAGGCTCCGACGGTGGCGGGGCTGGCGGAACAGGTGCAGAAGTTGCAGAGCAGCGGGGAAAAAGGCACTCCGGCCGCGATCCAACGCTTGGGCGGTCAAGGGGAGTATGAGCTGTCTCATGCGCAGAAGCGGTTCTGGTTCCAGTATCTGATTGAACCGTTGAATGCGTGTGGCGGGGTGAGTGCGAAACGGATTGACGGGCCGCTGGATCATGAACGGTTCCTCGATGCTTATGCGGCGCTTTGTGCACGCCACAATATCATGCGGGCGACGTTTGCGGAACGCGAAGGGGTACCGGTGCAGGTGGTGCAGGAGCGGCTGGTGGAGCCGATTGGGTATGTGGACTTCACATCTTTTGAGGAAGCGGAGCGGTGGAAGCAGTTGGCTGAGGTGATCAGGCGGGAGCAGAGGACTCCGTTTGATCTGCGGGTGGAAACGGCTTTCCGCGCCGGGCTGTATAAGATGGAGGAGAATGATTATCTGCTGGTGATCACACTGCACCCGATTGCGTATGACAGCTGGTCGGAAGCGGTGTTTATGCAGGATTTGAGCATGCTGTATCAGGGTGAGACTTTGGCTCCGGCTGTGCAGTATACGGATTATGCGGTGTGGCAGAATCGGCTGCTGGCGAATGGGGAGTTGGAGGAACAGCGGGCTTATTGGGCGGAACGGCTGAGAGTTGATGTTGGGTCGCCTGGGTTGCCGCATGATTTTGAGGTGGCGAATCCGCCTGATGTGGTGGAGGCGGACTTTTTGCGGAATTGGAAGGTTGATAAGGAATTGACCGGGAGATTGCGCGAGTTGGCTGCCGCTCAAGGGACGACGATGTATGTGTTGTTGCTTGCCGGGTATAAGATTTGGCTGTCGATGGTGGCTCGTCAGGAGTTGGTAACTGTTTGCGCACCGCTGTCGGGACGCAGTCATCCGGATTTGGAAGGCGTGTTGGGCGTGCTGGTGAATCCGGTTGCGATGCGTACGGATCTGTCGGGCAACCCGAGCGGCTTGCAGGCGATTGAACGGGTGAAGGAGTCGGCTGTGGGGGCTTATGCTCATCAGGATTATCCGTTTGACCTTGTGCTGCAGGACTTGCGCTCCAAGGGGATGGCTTCGGGGGCACTTTATCATGTGGTGTTTGTTGGGCAGAACGCGCATGTGGATGAGATGGTGCTGGAGGAGGGCGTGACGCTGACGAATCGCTCGCTGCCGGAGCTGTTTGGTCCTTGGGGGCTGGATGTGCGGGATTATGTGCACAATCGGTTTGCGGGGGACCCTTCGGTTCAGCTGGATCTGCATGTGGATGTGTTTGAAGGGGAAGAGGATGTTTTGGTGATGACTCGGTTTAATCCTCTGAGATTTGCCGGGGAGACGGTTGAGGGGTTTTTGGGGCAGTATGTGAAGGTGTTGGAGCAGTTGGTTGAAGATCCTCAGGTGCGGCTGTCTCAGTTGCAGGTGGTGGAGGAAGAAGAGTTTGAGCTGGATGAGTTGTTTTAGGGCAATGTAGGTTGGGGGCTGGGTGGTCGGGTCCGGGCGGGACATGCTCCGGGTTCACGTTTCATCTTCACCCTTTGATTGAGTAAAACCGTAAAACCTTTTTAGCGGAAGGGTAAAGATTCAAAGATCACCACTTCCGCATATCCCGCCCTCCCCCAAGTTGGCCGGGCACTCGGTATATAGGGAAAGGGAAAAGGACTGTGCTGCTGCACAGTCCTTTTTGTTATGAGGTACTCGGTAGGCCGCTGGTGTCTGCTATTTTGATAGGAAGGACTGTGCTTGTTTCTCAGTACAGTCCTTTCGTGTTTGCTTGGGTGGATTACATTGGCAGGTTCTGGTTTTGGGTGTTTTGTTGCGTGGTGGGTGTCGTGGTGGCTGTTGTTTTTGGTTTACGGTACGTACCGAGCACCTGCCCGATTAGGTTTTTGAGGGCTGGGAATGGGACGGAACGTTTTTTGCCGTATAAGAATTGGGTCAGGGTGTTGAAGGCTTGATGCAGTTCCGGGGTGTAGGGATGCCAGTTGATCTCGCGGGGCTTGGTGCCTTTGTTGACCATGATGGATGTCGGGTGGCTGAAGGTATGCAGACCTTCCGGGCCGTGATAACGGCCCATGCCGCTGTGCTTGACTCCGCCGAAGGGGAGGTGCGGGTTGGCGACGGTGGTGATCACATCGTTGATGCAGACGTTGCCGGAGATGAGCTGGGACGCAACTCGCTTCGCTTTGGGGAGGTCTTTGGACCACACGGAGGCGTTGAGGCCGTACTCGGAATCGTTGGCGAGAGTGATCGCCTCCTGCTCGGTTTTGAAGGGCATGATTGGCAGGACGGGGCCGAAGGTCTCTTCGCGCATAATGCGCATGTCGGGAGTAACTCCGGTCAGGACCGTTGGTTCGAAGTAGAGCGTGCCTTCTTGCAGGGCACGCCCGCCGCATTGGATGGTTGCTCCTTGGTCGATGGCATCTTGGAGATGCTCCTGCACCAGCTCTAGCTGGGGCGGAAATGTCATGGAGCCGTACTCAATGCCTTGGCGCAGCTGTTTGGTGGCGGCGACCGCTTTGCGGACGAATTCGTCATAGACGGATTCTTCGACGTAGAGGCGCTCGACCGACATGCAGACTTGGCCTGCATTGGTAAATGCTCCCCAGAGCGCTCCTTTGACGGCACGGTCGATGTCGGCATCGGCGAAGACGATCATCGGGTCTTTGCCGCCCAGTTCAAGCTCGACCGGGATGAGGTGCTCGGCCGCTGCTGCCATGATTTTTTTGCCGGTCGCGACGGAGCCGGTGAAGAAGATTTTGTCCGGCTTGGCTGCCACAACCGCCTGGCCGGTTTCGCGGCCGCCATGCAGGACTTGTACGACGCCCGGCGGGAATCCGGCCGCTGTGAACAGGTCTTCGATCACGGCACCGACTAAGGGAGTTACTTCGGAGGGCTTAAATAAAACGCAGTTTCCGGCGATCAGCGCGGAAAGCACGGGGACGATCGACAGGTATAAGGGATAGTTCCACGGGGAGATGACCCCGACCACGCCCATCGGCTTGTATTCGACGTAGGAATGGTTGCCGAAAAAGAGGATCGGCGTTTTGACGCGCTTGGGCGCGAGGATGTTCGCTGCTTCTTTTTCGTAGTAATGCAAGGTGTCGGCGGTGGGGAAGATCTCGGCCATCACGGCTTCGATCTCGACTTTGCCGGTCGCTTTGGCAATATCTTTTGCAATGGTCTCGATTCCATCCACGAGATGTTCGCGCACACGCTTCAGATAGCGCAGCCGCTCAGCGAGCGGAGTCTGGCTCCACGACGGAAAAGCAGCGCGGGCGCGCTGCATCGCCGCATGCACGGCGGCCGGATCGGTTTCCGGGATCTCCGTGATGAGTTCGCCGGTCGCGGGATTGAGTTGGGTCATATATGTCATAGGATGTGCACTCCTTTTAGACGCATCAGTCAATTTTATTGTACTGGATGCAGGGGAAAAAGAGTATCATTTCTTTTTGCCAGCCCTCGCGCATAGAATGTCTCAAGCATGGCTGTGGGGGGAGGGCTGGACGCTTGGACATGAACGATCCGCTGGTCTGGACGGTCGCCGTCGGGATGCAGTTTGCATTCGCCTTTTTTCTGGTGGTCGCCACGTTTGAAGTGGTGCTGAAATCGAAAAAGAAATAAAAACCGCTTCCGGCGATGGAAGCGGTTTTTATTGTTCGTCCTCTAGTGTATCATCCTGGCGGTACACCGCCACGCGGTTGCGCCCGGCCCGCTTGGCGCCGTAATACATGGCGCGGTCGGCGTAGCGCAGCAGCTGCTGGCCGTCTTCCGCATCGCTTGGGTAGGCGGCGACGCCGATTGAGACGGTCGTTTCGATGTGGAGCATTTCGCCTTCGAGCGTCGGCACTTCAAATTTCTCGGCAGCCATGCGCCCCCGGATCGCTTCGGCGATCTCGGTTGCGATCTCGACGCTTGCGCCCGGCAGCAGCACGAGGAACTCTTCGCCGCCGTAGCGGGCGACAAAGTCGCTTTTGCGCACCGTCTCTTCGAACAGGCGGGCGGCGCGCTCCAGCACGGCATTGCCGGCGAGGTGGCCGTAGCGGTCGTTGACTTGTTTGAAATGGTCGAGGTCGATCAGCAGCAAGGAGAGCGGCGCATCGGTGATCCGCTCCATCTCTTCGGCCAGACGGCGCTCGAGGAAGCGGTGATTTGGCAGTTGGGTCAACTCGTCGTACAAGCTCTGCTTCTCCATGTTCGCGTACCGCATGGCGTTGCGGTAGGAGACGGTGAGCTGGTTGGCGAGGATGGAGATCGCATCGAGCGTGGTCGCGTCAAATTCGCTTTTTTTCGTGCCGAGCAGACAGCAGAAGCCGACGTGGCGCTCGGTGCCTTTGAACGGCGAGATGAGCAGGGTGTTGTAGCCAAATCTGAGCAGTGCGTCGTTGAGCAGCCCTTTGCGCAGCGTCGGCGCTTCAGGGTTGGGCACATACACGGACAGATAGGCTTCCAGCGCTTGCACCTCAGCTTGGGTCAGCCCGTCCGATTGCGAGCGGACGACGAGTTGGTCGTCTTCGCGCACGAGGATGACGCATTGCACACGGTCAAACCATTTCGGCAGCTCTTTGGTCACGCGGCCAAACATCACGTCGGCCGCCAGCTCGCCGGAGAAATAGCCGGTCAGCCGGGTCAGGTTGCGAAAGAGCGACGAGGAGCGGTAGAGATCGTTGAACAGCTTAAACACATAAACGCACAACACAAGCGGGAGTCCGAAGGCCAACAGCCCTTGGAGCCCGTCTTTTTCATAGAGCAGGATCACGACGACGCCAAGCGAGGTCGCAAACAGCGTGGAAAACAGGTCGAACTTCATATGCAGCAGCAAGTACGTTTGGATCTGCGTGCCGTTCAGGGAGCGGAAGTATAGGCTGAGGATGAGATGGTTGGCGAGATAATGCACGCAGATATAGGTAAGAAGCGGTATGTAATTGTCGTGCAGCAGGGTATGGTGGGAACCGCCCGTCAGGTAAAACGCCGTTGCCGCAATGCCCGCCGCCAACAAGAACATGCCGCTGTTGGCGAGCGCTTTCCAGAACTCCAGTTTGCCCTCCTGGTACCAGCGCGCGAAAAAGATGATAAACTGGCTCATCAACACGACGGGAGCCAGACCAAATTTTAAAAAGATCAGCAGGTCTACGCTCAGCGACAAGGAGATGACGAACTGATTGCGCTTGAGCCTGAAAAATTCGGTCATCGCATACAGCACAAATAAGGCGAGCAAGATCGGCGCGTCCGACAAGGAGACCACAGGCTGCGTGAACCGGAAAAGCGCGGTGACAAGCAGTGCAAGGCCGAGTGCTGTTGATAATCCGGCCAGACGTGAAAATGTCACAGCTGAAATCTCCTTTCAACAACTTGTAATTAACTAGCTAAAGCATTCTACACAGAGTTCTCAACACCTTTCTAAACAATAGAAAAATATAGATAAATCATACTGCTTATTACAGGTGTTTTTGTTAAGTGTTTTCGGAAAAATGGGACTGGAAACTTGTTATGAAAACTGGTAGTATTTCCAATTAATAGATTGAACGTGAGCCCATTGTTTCTGGAACTGAAATAGAAGAGTTTTTTGTTTAAATGAAGGGTTTTCTTATTAAATAATGTCGACTTAGAACTTGTGATTGAAGACGTGATGCAAGGCGGCTGGCTGTTCAAACGGGAGGAAGCACCATGTTAAACATACAAGCACTGGAAAAATTGATCCAACAAGAGATGGAAGCGGCGAAAGTGCCAGCGCTGTCGATCGCCGTCATCAAAGGCGACGAGGTGCTGTTCGCGCGCGGCTTTGGCGTGACCGACGCTGAAAATGGGGGCCTTCCGGTGACGGCCGACACGATCTTTCGCGTTGGCTCTGTCTCCAAGGTGATCACCGGCACGCTGATCATGAAGCTGGTCGAGCAGGGGCTGATCGATCTCGACACGCCGGTTACAGCATATGTGCCGTGGTTGACGCTGAGCGATCCGGACGCTGCGGACAAGGTGACGATGCGCACCTTGCTCACACATCGTGCAGGCTTCGTCAACGCAGGCACGTACCTCGGCAGCCGCGATCCGCAAGGATTGCGCAACTACGTGCGGGATGTGTTGTCACAGGCAAAACTGTACTCGCAGCCGGGCGAGCTTTTCAATTACAACTGCCACAGCATCGACATCGCCGGTCTGGTCGCGGAAGAGGTGACCGGGCGGTATTATGACGATCTGGTGCGGGAGCTGGTGTTTGAGCCGCTGGGCATGAAGCGTTCGACGTACGACCCGGCGGTCGCGATGACCTACCCGCTGGCGTTGCCGCACAACCTGACCGAGGGCGGCTATGAAGTGATTCACAAGATGCCGGACAATGTGGCGCATCATCCGTCGTTTTACCTGATGACGACCGCAAACGACCTGCTCAATTTTGTCCGCATGCACTTGCAGGACGGCACGAATGCCTGGCGCGAAGTGCTCCGCCCGGAGACGGTGCAGGAGATGCACGCGCAGCAAGTGGAACTGCAATCGGCGATCGGCTACGAGCTGGGCCTGACCTTCTTTAAAGTGCGGCGCAACGGCGTCTGGCTCTCCACGCATTTCGGGGATATCACGACCTACAGCGCCAACCTCTACATCGCGCCGGAGGAGGGCGTTGCGGTCGTCATCATGAACAACCGTCCGTTCCCGCATGACAAAGTCATCGCGCCGATCCTCGACCAGTTGCTGCCCGACCGTTCCGATCAAGTGGCGGAAAAAGCGACCCGGGCAGCAGACCGCTTCCTCTGGCCGTCCTATGAGGGCGCGTACATCGGCAGCACGGCCGGGCTGATCGTCGTCGAGCAGAACGGGGAGGAACTGCGTGCCGCAGTGAACGGCAAAACATTGTCCCTGCGCCCGTTCCAAGACCAGTATGCCGGCTTTAATGAAGAAAACGTGCGGGAAGTGCTGGTGCATTTCGTGCCGAATGGGGATCAGCCTTGCAAGCACGTCATGGTCAACAACACCCGCTGCCATCGCATCAACTACGATCCGTCGTTCCGGCCGGAATCGCATTGGATGGAAGCGTACCAAGGCGTTTACGCGCATGATCTCTACCTCGGCCCCTATCGGATCGCGCTGGAAGACGGACAGCTCACCGTCGAAGATCTGGAGTACGGCTCCGATTTCAAAGAGACGTTGCTGCCGGTGGCTCCGCACCTGTTTGTCGGGCCACATGCCAAAACCTTGGAGTTCCAACTCGGAGCAGACGGCCGCGTAAAGTCGTATCTCGCCATGTTTGGCTGGGAGATGTTCCGCATCTAGCGAGCGAAACCTATACTTTCCGCCAGTTCTGAAAATGCCATCCCTTCACTAAGATGTAAACACTTCTTCTTACATAAAGGGAGGGCTTTCTTGATGAAAAAACAAATCGCTTGGGCCGTGCTGGCGGCTGCTTTCACGATGGGAACGGTGTCCGGGGCGCCGTTGACCGGTTCGCACACGGCTCATGCACAAACGGCAACCATCGTCGATCCGGCGCTGCTCTCGACGCTGGCGGGGCTGACCAATCTTGATTCGCTGAAAGTGATCCTGACCTATGAGCAAGCTCCGACCCAGTCTGACCTCGACCTGTTGGCAGGGCTTGGCATCACATCCGGAAAAAAGCTGAAGAAACTGCCGATCGTGATCACCTCGGCGACCAAGGTGCAGCTCCAGGCCCTGCTTGGCCTCGAAAACAGCAACGTAAAAGCGGTTTATACCGATAAAAAACTGCAATACTTCCTCGAAGAATCGGTGGCGAAGATCGGGGCGAAGCAAGTCTGGAGCGATCCCGACCTCGGCTATACGGGACGCGGCGTCGGCGTGGCGGTCATCGACAGCGGCATCGACGGGACGCACCCTGACCTGCAGTTTGGCAAGCGCACCGTGCAAAATGTCAAAGTTGTCGATGATCTGCTCACCACGTTCATCAACCCGGTCTACGTGGAAAACGTCCTCGACTCTGACAACCTCGGCGGACACGGCACGCACTGCGCCGGCATCATCGCGGCAGACGGCACGTCCACCAATGGCCGCTACAAAGGGGTCGCGCCCGACGCGAACCTGATCGGCGTTTCCTCAGGGGCGGCGATTCTCGTCACCACGGCGCTGGAAGGCATGGACTACGTGCTGGCGAACAAGGACCGCTACAACATTCAAGTTGTCTCCAATTCGTGGGGCACGACTGGGGCTTACGACCCAAATGACCCGATCAACGTGGCGAGCAAAGCACTGCATGACGCTGGCGTGACGGTGGTCTTTGCCGCCGGGAACGAAGGGCCGGGCGAAAACACGCTCAACCCGTATTCGGTCGCACCATGGGTGATCGGGGTGGCGGCAGGCAACAAAAATGAAAACGTGCTGGCCGATTTCTCCTCGCGCGGCATCCCGGGCGACAGCGTCTACAAACCGACGATCACCGCGCCGGGCGTAGACATCATCTCGGCCAAAGCGAAGCAAAGCGTGCTCGCGCCTCTGTCGCTGCAAACCGACTTGGCGATGATCCCGCTGCAGCACCTCCCGTACTGGACGACGATGAGCGGCACCTCGATGGCCACGCCGCACATCGCCGGGGTGCTGGCCCTGATGGAGGAAGCCAACCCGAACCTTACGCCCGACCAGGCCAAAGCGATCCTCGAGAACACGGCGATCCCCATGCCGGGGTACCAGGAGTTTGAAGTGGGCAAAGGGTATGTAGACGCACTCGCCGCCGTACGCCAGGCCAAACAATAATTCGCAGGTAGCAATTGTCCCATGGTTTCCATGGGACTTTTTACTTATCGTTAACGTTGTTAAGTGTATTTCACTTACAGCAAATGAGAAGAACTACTAAAAACGGGTTGACTGAATATTCTTCATTGTTGTACTCTAACTGCAAGGGCACGTTAGATGTCCTGCCATTAAAGAATCAAGTGGGGTCATTTACAAAAAGCAACGTGTGGTTCAACGGGAAGACCCCTTGCGGTCAGCAAGGGGTCTTTTCGTGTTGTTCATGTTGGTCATGCGTAGCGGCGGGGGAGAAGGTGAACGACTCCCCGTGTTCGCGGATCAGGATGCGGGACGCTTCGGCACCGGCGATCTGCAACAGCCGCTGCAACGGCTCGTCGACCGGTTCATGTGACAAAACAAACGTGTCCCAGTGAATCGGAACGAGGTGCTTCGCCCCGCTGTCTAGGAACATCTGCCAAGCCTGCTCCGGCGTGCAGTGCGCCCCTTGGTAGGAATCGGGGGAGTAGGCGCCGATCGGCAGGAAGGCGATGTCGATCGGGCCGTATTGGCGCAGTTCAGCAAACGATGGCGTGTAGGCGGTGTCGCCAGCGAAAAACAGTCGCACGCCTCGATATTCGATCAGGTAGCCGGTCCATCCATAATCGCCGTTCCACGGAAAGCGCCGTCCCCAGTGCTTCACCGGCACCGCCGTGATGGTCAGTCCGTCGGCCAGTTCTACCCGCTCGCGGCCGCCGAGCTCCAGCACGCGCCGAAATGACATCCGCTTCAAGAGCCGCGATGTGTTGTGGGCGGTGACCACGCTGGTGGCAGGGTTCTGCAGCCGCTTGAGCGTCGGCAGGTCAAAATGGTCGAGGTGAGCGTGCGACAACAGGATCAGGTCGGGCGCACCCGCTTCTTCCACCGTCAGCGCGGCCGCCGTGTGCCGTTTTGGCCCGATCACCAAAGGTCCGCCGAGCGACACGCCTACTTTTTCCGAAAAAACGGGGTCGGTGATGATCTTTTTGCCGAGCACGTTCAGATACAAAGTCGAGTGTCCAATCCAGCTCACCGTCACATGATCATCCGACCACTCGGCGATGGCCGGTTTGCGTTGGGGTTGTTTATAGGCAGGTTTCGGATGCAGTTTGCGCATCCGCGAGTATTGCAGCAAAATAAGCGCCGCCAGGGCGGCCGCGAAGAAGACCAGAATCCCGAGTACCCACAGCAAGACTTTCATCTCTCTGCTCCTTTTTTTCTCTTTTTCGGTGCTTCTATTGTATCATGTATCTAAAGGAGTGAACGATTATGGCGAAACGTTCGAAACTGGTCGACTACGGGCACAAGGAAGGCGAGGCGGTGGAAAAAGGCACGCTGTTTGTGCTGGACTCGTTTGAAGGGTTCGAGGAAGCAGATTTGGCGAAGATCGTGGAGCTGGCGGAGACGAGACGGTTTACGAAGATCGTGCTGTTCCCGCATAACGAGAAGACGCTGCGGACGATGGGGGAAGAAGGAGTGTCGGCGTTTCACGCGCGGGTTAAAAACCTGGCCTATCTGGCGGACGACTCGCCCTCCACGCTGCCGATCGTCGTGGACAAATGGGAGGAGAAGCGCAAGAAGTACACGCCGATGGAACTGATCGTGCGCTATTTTGAAGAAAGCTACCGGGCTCCGTATTTCTTGTACCTGACCGACCGCTATGCGAACATCTTCTCGACCTTTGCGTCGTTTGAAGAAGTGATCAAAAAAGTTCGCCTGGTGATCGACCGCAAAAACGGGCTGCTGCCGACCTCCCGGCTTGATGAGTACCAAAACCGCTGGGACTACGTATGACACCGGACGAGGCAAGTCCGATTTTAGGCGATATATGGCGATTTTTGACAAAGAGCGGAGAAGATCTCGCTCTTTTTTTATTTGCTTGACACTTTGGATAAAGGAGGTGACAATAAGAACATAGTTTTTTGGTCTTTTTGGTCTTTTTGTATTTTTGGGTATAACTGCTGAAATTTCGCCCAAGAATTAAAAATATCGAATCAAACACAGAAATGAGGAATCGACAAACAATGATCTTGCTTCCCAACCTCGACGTAAGACTTGAACAAAAAATCATCGACTTGTACGAGGAGCATAAAAAACGTGCTGCCAACATCGATTGGAGCTATCACGAATTTGTACCTTGGGAATTAGGACGCAGTTATAAAGAAATACCGTGGAGCATCGAACAGCAGACCCTGCCGCAGCCGATTGCGATGGCGATCGAAACGGCCTTGCTGACCGAAGTGAACTTGCCGTGGTTCACCACCTACCTCAGCTCGACGTTTACCGGGTCGCTCGACGTGATGAAGGAGTTCATCTACACTTGGGTTGCGGAAGAGGACCAGCACAGCAACCTGCTGGAGACCTACCTGCTCCTGACCCGCAACGCCAACCCGGATCAGTTGCACAAGCTGCGCCGCACGGTGGTGGAAAGCGGTTTTGAAACGAGCTTCACCACACCGATCGAAGCGATCACCTACGCTTCGTTCCAGGAGCTGGCAACGCTGGTGTTCTACACGAACGTGGCGAAAGTCGCCGCGCCGTATGATGAGACCTTGGCTGCGCTCCTGCGCCGTCTGGCGAAGGATGAGTCCTTGCACTACTCCTTCTACCGCGATGTCGTCAAGGCGCATCTGGAACTGGAGCCGAACTACTTGATGTATGTGGCGCGCGTGCTGCTTGGCTTCTTCATGCCGGGCAACAACATCCCGGGCTATGACGACCGGATGAAAGTGATCGCCAAAGAAGTCGGCTACGGCCCGGCGCATTACTACAGCCAAGTGGTGATGAAGCTGGTCGAGTACTGGGGTATCGCCGATCTGCGTCCGACCACCGTCGAAGCGGAAAAGGCGCGGCTGGATATCTTGAAGTACTGCGACCGTCTGGGGCGCATCGCGAGACGTTTCGCATAATGGCGATCAAACTCACGAAGCGCCGTCTGGAGTTCTTGGAACATCTGGTGCGCCTGTTTCAGGAGGCGCAGGAACCGGTGCATTATGCTGCGGTCGCCGAGTCGGTTGGCGTCAGCAAATGGACGGCGTACGATGTGTTGAAGGAATTGGAGAAAGTGGGCTTCCTGGCCCGCTCCTATTCGGTCAACGAGAATGAAACGGGGCGTTCGGTGGTGCTGTATTCGCCGACGCAGGCGGCGTTTGAACTGTTCCGGCCGGTGCGCCGCAGCTTGACGGCGCTGGCCGACTGGAACGCAGTTAGGGAACAGGTGTCCCATATTGCTGAAGCGCTGCAAAAGCGTTCGGTGCGCGAGGCGCAAAACCGCATTCTCCAGGCCTCCCCGAAAGTGGAGCAGAAGCTGGAATTTTGCGCTTGGATGCTCGGCGGGTTGATTCACTACATGTCGCGCATGGACGATCGGTTGAAGCGCGTGGTGATCGAGATCACGTCGGGCATCAAACAGTCGGAAGTGTTGCTCGCGATGTTTGTCGGCACCGTCTCCGGTGTGGTGATCCGTTCGGTCGGCAAGGAGCTCGATCCGAAGATGACCGGATTGGTGCAGCAGTTTCACCAGTGCCTGCCCGACCTGAGCCAGGAGGAAGTGCAGGTCATGGCTGAGTTTCTGCGCCAGAAGATGGACGACAAGTTTCAATAGTTTTTATCAGGATGGACCAAACACTCGATTCCCAAAAGGGGGTCGGGTGTTTTTGGTGTCTTTTTGTGTGATTAATGAGACGACAAGATTTCCAAAGCGAAGCGGACGATTCTTTGTTATAACAAGAGAAGAACTTGACTGCAGGTGGAGGCGTACAGAATGAAAGCAAGAGATGTGTTGATGCTGGTGGTGCTTGCCGCGCTGTGGGGCGCGTCGTTTTTGTTTATGCGAGTGGGCGCTCCGGCGCTGGGGCCGGTCGTGTTGATCGAACTGCGCGTGCTGCTGGCCGGGCTGGCGCTGCTCGCCATCGCGGTTTTTGTGAAGCATCGGGTACAGGTGCTGCATAAATGGAAAAGTTACCTCGTGCTTGGCGCGGTCAATGCGGCCGTTCCGTTTACGCTGATCGCCACGGCGGAGCTGCAGCTGTCGGCGTCGCTGGCGGCGATTTTGAATGCCACCACGCCGCTGTTTACCGCCTTGGTGTCGTTCGTCTGGGTGCGGGAGTCTCTGACGCTGAAAAAGCTGGCCGGGCTGCTCCTTGGCATTTTTGGCGTGGCGGTGCTGGTCGGCTGGGACGCAGAGAGTGGTGTCCAAGGGCTGTTGCTGCCAGCCGGGTGTTCGCTGTTGGCGGCGCTGTTTTACGGGATGGCCGGCGTGTTTTCGGCCCGGCACTTTAAAGGCGAAACGTCGATGGACATGGCGATCGGGCAACAGCTGGCTGCCGCCTTGCTGTTGCTGCCGTTTGCGGCGGTGACGCTGCCGGAGCGCATTCCGACGCTGGAAGTGACGTTGTCGGTGCTGGCCTTGGCGATTTTCTGCACGGCGCTGGCCTATTTGCTGTATTTTGCGCTGATCCAGAACGTGGGGGCGGTCAAAACGCTGAGCGTGACGTTCCTCGTCCCGGTGTTTGGCATTTTGTGGGGCGCGATTTTTCTGCACGAAGCAGTGACGATCGGCACGGCAGGCGGGCTCTTGTTGATTTTACTGAGCATCGCGCTGGTGATGAATTTGCGGTTTAAATTGAAAAGTAGCTTACTAAAAATTTCAAAGAAATGATGTTGTTCTCCCTGCGAATTTTTATTAAAATGGTTAAATGAATTCCATGAATTTTATGTCGCAGGGAGTGTTCAGGATGATAACAACGATCGATCGCGGTGCCCAGCAGTGGTTTGAAGATCAGGCGGCGAAGCGGCCCGATGCAATTGCGGTTGTGTTTGAAGATCGACAGGTTACATACGCGGAACTGAACGGCCTGGCCAACAGGATTGCGCGCTATCTGCGCAAGCTGGGGGTCGGGCCGGATGTGTTGACGGGCATCTGCGCCGAGCGCTCCGTGGAGATGGTGGCAGGACTCCTTGGCATTTTGAAAGCGGGCGGGGCGTATGTGCCGCTCGACCCGTCGTATCCGGCAGACCGTCTGCGCTACATGCTGGAAGACTCTGCGGTTCAGGTACTGGTGACACAGGCGCATCTGGCCGACTCGCTGCCTGTATGCGCGGCAGAGGTCGTCTGTCTGGACGGCGACGTGCAGGGAGCGGAGATCGCGTTGGAAAGTGCGGAAGATCTGCAGATCAGCGTAAGCGCAGACGATCTGGCCTATGTGATCTACACTTCCGGGTCGACCGGACGCCCCAAAGGGGTGATGCTGAACCATCGTGGGATGTGCAACATGATTCCGGCGACGGCGAAGCTGTTCGATGTGCGCGAAGACAGCCGGATGCTGCAGTTTGCTTCGTTTAGCTTCGATGCGGCGACCAATGAGATCTTCACCGTGTTGTCTGCCGGCGGGACGCTGTGCCTGGCGCGCAAGAACGCGTTGATGCCGGGGCCGGGCCTCATCGGACTGCTGCGGGATTTGGAGATCACCAATGTGACCTTGCCGCCGTCTGTGCTCGCCATGCTGCCTGACGAGTTTCCGCAGTTGCGCTCGGTCGTGTCGGCAGGAGAACACTGCCCGCTGGAAACGGCGTCGCGCTGGGCGCGGGGGCGGCGTTTCGTCAATGCGTACGGCCCGACGGAAGCGACGGTGTGCGCATCGGCCGCCGTCTATCTCGGTGAATGCACAAAAGTCACGATCGGGCAGGCAATTGAAAATGCGGAGCTGTTCGTGTTGGACGAACAGATGCGGCCGGTCGCAGTCGGCAAGGAAGGCGAACTGCACATCGGCGGGCTGGGGCTGGCCCGCGGGTATTTGCATCGCCCGGAGCTGACGGAGGAGAAATTCGTGCCGCATCCGTATTCGGAAGACTCTGAACAGCGTTTGTATAAAACGGGAGATCTGGTGCGCCCGTTGGAAGACGGGACGCTGGAGTTCTTAGGTCGGATCGACCAGCAGGTGAAGCTCAGAGGCTTTCGGATTGAGCTGGGTGAGATCGAAGAAGTGCTGATCGGGCATGAGCAGTTGCGGGAAGCGGTGCTGCTCGCCCGCGAGGATGTGCCGGGGGATAAGAAACTGGTGGCGTATGTGGTGCCGCATGCGGGTCAGGAGCGTCCGCAGGCGGCAGAGCTGCGCCGTTATCTGCAGGACAAGCTGCCCGACTTTATGGTGCCGTCCTCCTTTGTTGTGCTCGATGGGTTTCCCTTGACGCCAAACGGCAAGGTGGATCGCCGGGCCTTGCCTGCGCCCGATGCGCGGCGCGGGGAGCTGGCGGCGGAGTTCGTGTTGCCGCGCACGCCGCTGGAAGAGTCGCTGGCGGAGATCTGGCAGGATGTGCTGGGGCTGGCCGGCCTTGGCGTACACGATCCCTTTTTGGAGCTGGGCGGCCATTCGCTGCAGGCGGTGCAGATTTTGGCGCGGGTTCGGGAGCAGTTGGGTCTGGAGGTCGGGCTGCATCAGCTGTTTGCGTCGCCGACGATTGCCCTTTTGGCCGCTGAGTTGGAGCAGATACGTCTCGCAGGCAAAGGCGTGCAGAACGGCACGATCCCGCGTGTGCCGCGCACGGAGGAGATCCCCGTTTCGTTTGCGCAGGAACGGGTGTGGTTCGTCACCAAGATGAATCCGGACAACCGGGCGTATGCGGCGCAGGCGATGATGCGTTTTCATGGGAATCTGCGCTGTGATGTGCTGGAACGGGCGTTGACGGCGGTGGTGGAGCGGCATGAGATGTTCCGCACGACGTTCCACGAAGCAGATGGACGGCCCCTGCAGCGCATTCATCCCCCGTTTGACGTGACTGTGCCGCTGGTGAGTCTGCTTGCGGTGGAGGAAGCGGAGCGGGAGAGTCGGTTGGCGCAGCTGATGCAAGAGGAGATGGCGCGTCCGTTTGAGATGACGGAGCTGCCTTTGGTGCGCTGGACGCTGTATCAGGTCGGGGCGGACGAGCATGTTTTGCTGCATATTGAACACCACATGGTGCATGACGGCTGGTCGTACAACGTGTTTTTGCGGGAGTTTACCGCGCTGTACAACGCCTTTTGCAACGGGGAAGCTTCGCCGCTTGCAGAGATGCCGGTGCAGTTCGCCGATTTTGCCCATTGGCAGCGGTCGTGGGTGCAGAGCGAACAGGCGGAGGAGCAAGTCCTTTATTGGAAGCAAAAGCTGGCCGGGTGCCAGCCCGTGCTGGAACTGCCGAGTGACCGTCCGCGTCCTGCAGTGCCGAGCCATCGCGGCGGCGCGGTGCGGGTGGATCTGCCGGCCGGGTTGTGCGAAGAGCTGACCGCGATGGGGCGGCAGGAAGGCGTGACGCTGTATGTGACGCTGCTGGCGGCGTTTAATGTGCTCCTGTACCGCTATACGGGGCAGCAGGATCTGCTGGTGGGGTCGGCGGTAGCGAATCGCCGCCTGCGCGATACGGAAGGCCTGATCGGGATGATCGTCAACAACGTGGTGTTGCGCACGCAGTTGGGCGGAGAGGTGCCGTTTCGGGAACTGCTGGGCACGGTGCGCGACATGGCGTATGAGGCGTTTGCCCATGAGGATCTGCCGTTTGACAAGCTGGTCGAAAGGGTCAACCCGGTGCGGGACGTCAGCCGCAATCCGCTGATTCAAGTGATGTTTTCGTTCCATGACTCGCCGCTGCCGAAATTGGAGTTACTGGATGTAACGGTCAAAGTCAAAGAAGCGTTAAACAATGGGTCGGCAAAGTTCGATCTGAATGTGGTCGGACTTCCTCATTTGGAAGATCGGCTTAGCGAGTCTGCCGATGTTGCGGGCAAAGGCGGGTTGACGCTGATCTGGGAGTATAGCTCCGATTTGTTTGAGGAGTCGACAATTCATCGGATGGTCGGGCATTATCAGACTCTGCTGGCGAGTGTTGTCGCCGAGCCGGATGTACCGCTTGCGAAAGTGCGGATGATGGAGGAGTGGGAAGCGGAGCAAATTCTGACTGTGTGGAATCGGACGGAAGTTGAGGGCGTGCCGGAGTTGCCGCTGCATGCGTTGTTTGAGGCGCAGGCGGAACGGACGCCGGATGCGGTCGCAGTTGTGTATCAGGAAGACTGCTTGACCTACCGGGAGCTTAACGAGCGTGCGAACCGCTTGGCCCGCCGTTTGCTAACGCTTGGGGTGACGGCGGAGATGCCGGTTGGCTTGTGCGTAGATCGTTCGCCGCAGATGGTCGTCGGTCTGCTTGGCATTTTAAAAGCAGGCGGCGCGTATGTACCGATGGACCCGGAGTATCCGCAGGAGCGACTGGCGTTTATGGTGGAAGATGCGGGGATGCCGGTGGTGGTGACGGAGAAGAAGCATGCCGCATGGCTGTCCTCTGCCCAAATCCTCTGTTTAGACGAGGAACTGTTGGAGCAGGAGTCGGGAGAGAATCTTGGTCTTACGGCTGCAGTCGATCAGCTAGCTTACCTCATCTACACCTCCGGCTCCACAGGCACGCCAAAAGGGGTGCAGATCGAGCATCGGAATGTGGTGAACTTCCTGCACAGCATGCAACAGGAGCCGGGTCTGCAAGCGGACGATGTTCTGCTGGCCGTGACTTCGCTGTCGTTTGATATCGCGGGGCTGGAGCTGTTCTTGCCGCTGGTGACGGGGGCAAAAGTGGTGTTGGCAGACCGGGCGACTGCAGCGGATGGGAAGAAGCTCGCCGCGCTGCTGGCCAGCGAAAGCGTGACGGTGATGCAAGCGACACCAGTCACGTGGCGTCTGCTCGTCGATGCCGGATGGAGAAGTGCCGGGCGCGTGAAGATGTTATGCGGCGGTGAAGCGTTGCCTGCCGACTTGGCACAGCGCTTGACGGAAGACGGCTCGGAGCTGTGGAACCTGTACGGGCCGACAGAAACGACGATCTGGTCAACCTGTGCCCGTGTGGACGGAGATCGCACAGAGTGGCAGGGAGCGCCTTCGATTGGGCGTCCGATCGCAAATACGCATGTTTTTGTGCTCGACGAGCAGTTGCAGCCTGTCCCGATCGGCGTGCCGGGCGAACTGTGCATCGGCGGGGCCGGTGTAGCACGCGGATATTGGAACCGTGAAGAGCTGACGGCGGAGAAGTTTATCTCCCATGCGTTTGGCCGTCTGTATCGGACGGGCGACCGGGTGCGCTGGCTGCCGGATGGGAAGTTGCAGTATCTGGAGCGGATGGATCACCAAGTGAAACTTCGCGGTCTGCGAATTGAACTTGGCGAGATCGAGGCGCGGCTGAATCTGCATCCTCTCGTGAAAAGCGCGGCCGTGGTTGTAAAAGGCGTATCCCATGCAGACAAGCGTTTGATCGGCTATGTGGTGCCGCGCGGTGCGGAAGCTCCGACCGCTGCAGAGCTGCGAGTTTATTTGAAGGAAGGGCTGCCGGAGTATATGGTGCCGGCGACGGTGATGCTGCTCGATGCCCTGCCACTGACGCCAAATGGAAAAGTGGACCGCCGCGCCTTGCCCGAGCCGGACGCTCTGGCTGGCAAAGGCGAATACGTCGCGCCGCGCAATGCACGTGAGCGGCTGGCAGCCGATATTTTTGCACAGGTGCTGGGACGAGCGTCGGTGGGGATCACCGACAACTTCTTTGAGCTGGGCGGGCATTCGCTGCTGGCGATTGGCGTTGCGTCGAGGCTGAGCAGTGCGCTGGGCGTCGAAGTGCCGTTCCGCGCTGTGTTTGAGGAGCCGACGGTGGCCGGGTTGCTGGAAAGCCTTGCCGGGCTGGAACAACAGCCGGGTCACAAGCAGATACAGTTCCAGTTGCCGCAGATTGAGCCGGTTTTGCATGAGGAAGATGTGCCGCTGTCACTTGCCCAGCAGAGACTATGGGTGCTGGAGCAGATGTTAGCGGGAAGCGCGGCGTATCATTTCCCGTTTGCCATGCGCCTGCAAGGTGCGCTCGATGTAAAGGCACTGGAGCAGGGCGTGCAGGAATTGGTGTCGAGGCATGAATCGCTGCGCACCACGTTTGCCGAGCGGAACGGTCAACTGGTGCAGGTGATCGGAACACCTGAGCCAATTAAGTTGGAGGCTGTTGTTGTTTCGGAAGATGCTGTGCTGGACTTGATGCATGCAGAAGCCCGGCGTCCGTTTGATCTCCAGCACGGCCCGCTGTTCCGCGTGTCGCTATGGAAGGTGCGCGAGACCGAACATGTCCTGCTGTTGAACATGCACCACATCATTACCGATGGCTGGTCGTATGGTGTGCTGGTAAAAGAGCTGTCGGCACTATATGCAGGTGCTTCGCTTGCGCAGTTGCCTGTGCAGTACGCCGATTTTGCCGCTGCCCAGCGCCGCTGGATGCAGGGAGAGGTGCTGGAGAACCAGCTTGCCTATTGGAAACAGCAGCTCGGCGGCGAACTGCCCGTCCTGCAACTGCCAACCGATCATCCGCGCCCGGCGGTGCAGACCTATAATGGGGCATTTTGCAAAATGGAACTGCCGCGCCGTCTGTCCGAAGAGCTGCGCACGCTGAGCAGACAGCGCAGCGTAACGCTGTACATGACGCTGCTCGCCGCGTTCCAGACGCTGTTGCACCGCTATACAGGTCAGGAGGATCTGCTCGTCGGCTCCCCAATCGCCGGACGCAACCGGCCGGAAGTGGAAGGGCTGATCGGATTTTTCGTCAACACGCTGGTCATGCGCACCGATCTGGGGGGCAACCCGACGTTTGGCGAACTGCTCAGCCGCGTGCGGGAAACGGCGCTGGGGGCGTATGCGCATCAGGACGTGCCGTTTGAACGCTTGGTGGAGGAACTGCAGCCGGAGCGGGTGTTGAGCCATTCGCCATTGTATCAGGTCACGTTCCAACTGCTGTCCGACTGGGAGCTTCAGCTGACCGGACTGGACGTTCAACCCCTCGACGTGCAGACCGGCACGGCAAAATATGATCTGTCTGCCGCTGTCATCGAGGAAGGCGACAAACTGGTCGGGCGCTTCGATTACAACACCGATCTGTTCGACCCGCAGACGATCGAACGCATGATGGGGCATTTCTTCGTGCTGCTGGAAGGCATCGCTGCACAGCCGGACGGGCGCATCGGTGAACTGCCGTTACTGACTGCAGATGAGCGCGAAAAGGTGCTGGTCGAGTGGAATCGGACGGAGACCGCGTATCCGCGCGATGTTGCTGTCCACCAGTTGTTTGAACTGCAGGTGGAGCAGATGCCAGATGCTGTTGCGGTGGTATACGGGGAGCAATCCTTGACGTATGCGGAGCTGAATCACCGTGCCAACCAAGTCGCGCATTCTTTGCGGGGTATCGGGGTGGTGCCCGATCAGCCTGTCGCCATTTGCGTAGAACGGTCGCCGGAGATGATCGTTGGGCTGCTGGGGATCTTGAAGGCGGGCGGGGCGTATCTGCCGCTCGACCCGGAATATCCGCAAGAGCGCCTGGCTTTTATGCTGGAAGACGCCGGGGCTGCTGTGCTGCTGACACAACAGCATTTGGCAAATAGTCTGTCATTGCGGACGGAACATCAGATCTGTCTGGATGGGGAATGGGCGCAAATCGCACAAGAGCTCGACACCAACCTGCCTTCCGTGACAGGTTCGGAACATCTTGCCTACATCACGTACACGTCAGGCTCGACAGGGCGTCCGAAAGGCGTCTGCATTCCGCACCGCGCGGTGGCCCGGCTGGTGAAAGGCACCGATTATGCGGAATTCTCTCCTGCTGACGTGTTCTTGCAGTTCGCGTCGATTTCGTTTGACGCCGCGACGTTTGAAATCTGGGGGAGCTTGCTGCACGGGGCGCAGTTGGTTCTGTATCCGGCAGGCAAAGCTTCGCTGCAGGAGTTGGGTCGCGTGCTGCAAGAGCATAGCGTGACAACGCTGTGGCTCACAGCCGGGCTGTTCCACCAGATGGCCGAGGAGCAGTTGCCGCAGCTGGCATCCCTCAAACAACTGCTCGCGGGCGGCGATGTCCTGTCTGTGCCGCACGTGAAAACTCTTTTGCAAAATTTGCCCGGGGTGATGCTGATCAACGGGTACGGCCCGACGGAAAGCACGACGTTTGCCTGCTGTTATGGCATGACCGCTCCGGAGCAAGTCGGAGCTTCTGTGCCGATTGGCCGCCCGATTGCGAATACGCAGGTCTACGTGCTGGATCAGTACCTGCAGCCGGTGCCGATCGGAGTGCCCGGCGAGCTGTATATCGGCGGAGACGGATTGGCGCGGGGGTATTTGAACCTGCCGGAAATGACGGCGGAAAAGTTTATCGAACATCCGTTCTCATCTGGTGCAGAAGCGAAGTTATACCGCACAGGCGATCAGGTGAAGTTACTGCCTGACGGGACGCTGGAGTTCCTCGGCCGTCTGGACAATCAGGTGAAGATTCGCGGGTTTCGGATTGAAGTGGGCGAAGTGGAGGCGCAACTGCTGGCGTCTGCATCCGTTCGCGAAGCTGTTGTGACTGTAAGGGAGTTTGTGCCGGGTGATAAGCGGCTGGTTGCCTTTGTGGTGCCTGCTGGCGGAGTGGATTTTGATGAACTGGCATTGCGTCAGGAGTTGAAAGGCAGACTGCCGGGGTATTTGATCCCGTCCGCTTTTGTTGTGCTTGCTGCGCTTCCTTTGACCCGCAACGGTAAAGTTGATCTGAGGGCCTTGCCGGAACCGCAGGAAGCGGTTCGAGAAGAGCTGGTGGAACCGCGCAATGGAGATGAGGCTTGGATGGCCGACCTGTTTGCCGAACTTTTAGGAGCGCAGGTTGGCATCACCGACAACTTCTTTGCGCGGGGAGGACACTCGCTGACGGCGACGAGGGTCATTTCGAGACTGCGCGGCGAGTATGGCGTGGAGTTGTCCTTGCAGGCGTTTTTTGAAGATCCGACTGTGGCAGGTTTGGTGCAGAAAGTGCAGGCACTGCACGAGAGTAAGACAGGCGACAAGGATACGGAAACGGTTGCTGTTGCCGTTGCGACTGTGGCTCAGATGGTTGTGCCGGTGCTAAGGGAAGGTGCGCTGCCTCTGTCTTTCGCACAGCGCAGACTCTGGTTCCTTGACCAGTTTGAGCCGGGCAATCCTGTGTACAACATCCCAGTTGGCTTGCGAATCACAGGGCAACTTGATATCAATGCACTGTCCCGCAGTTTGCAGGAGATCGTAACTCGGCATGAGTCCCTGCGCACGGTGTTTGCCGATGAGCTCGGGGAGCCGTCGCAGATGATTGTGATAGCGCATGAGCCGATTTTAACGCTTGCAGAAGGCGACTTGCAGTTGCTGATCGAGGAAGAACAGCGTCACGCATTCGATCTGCAAAACGGACCCTTGTTCCGCGCACGCCTTGTGCGGATCGGGGAGCAGGATTATGTGCTGCTGCTCAACATGCATCACATCGTGTCGGACGGCTGGTCGATCGGCGTGCTGGCGAAGGAATTGTCGGCGCTGTATTCGTCTTTGCCGCTGGAGCCCTTGTCTATCCAGTATGCCGACTTCGCCGCCTGGCAGCGGGAATGGCTGCAAGGTGATGTGTTGGACCGTCAGCTCGGCTATTGGAAACAGGAGCTCGGCGGCAAACTGCCGATCCTGCAACTGCCAGCAGACCGTCCCCGTCCGGCGGTGAGGACGTATAAGGGAGCTGTGCATCGGTTGAAGCTGTCGGCGAAGTTGAGCAAGAGGATTCAACAGCTTTGCCAACAGGAAGGCACCACGCTTTTCATGACGCTGCTCACAGCCTTCAAAACCCTGCTTTCCCGCTACACCGGCCTGCACGACATCCTTGTCGGCTCGCCTGTCGCCGGGCGTAACCGGGCGGAGCTGGAAGGGCTGATCGGCTTTTTCGTCAACACGCTTGTTCTGCGCACCGATCTGTCGGGCGACCCGACGTTCCGCGAAGTGCTGGGGCGTGTGCGGGAGATGGCGTTGGCGGCGTTTGACCATCAGGATGTGCCGTTTGAGCGATTGGTCGATGAGCTGCAGCCGGAGCGCCATGCCAGCAGTTCGCCTTTGTTCCAAGTGATGTTCGTCCTGCAAAATGCGGTGACAGAGCCATGGGAACTGCAAGGCGTGGATGTGGAGCCGCTGAAGATCGATCAGCAGACGGCCAAGTTCGACCTGACGCTGACGGTGGCCGAAGACGGGGAGGAGCTTGGCGTCCATGTCGAGTACAACACCGACTTGTACGACCGCGCCACCATTGAGCGCTTCTGCGGACACTACGAGACGCTGCTTGAAGGCATCGCCGCCAACCCGGAGCAAAAGATCGCCGAACTGTCCTTGTTGACGGCAGCGGAGCGTCAGCAGGTGCTGGTGGAGTGGAATGCGACCGAAGTGCCTTTTGCAGACGTTTGCTTGCATGAGCTGATCGAGGAGCAGGTGCAGCGCACGCCGCATGCGGTGGCGGCCGTGTATGGGGAGCAGGAGATCACCTACGCGGAGCTGGACGTGCAGGCGAACCGATTGGCGCACCGTCTGATTACCCTTGGCGTTGGGCCGGATGTGCCGGTTGGCGTGTGCATGGAGCGGTCGCTGGAGTTGGTCGTGGCGCTGGTCGGAATTTTGAAAGCGGGCGGTGCTTATGTCCCATTGGATGCGGACGCGCCGACCGCGCGGATTCGTCAGGTGCTGGAAGATGCTCATGCGCAGGTCTGTCTCACACAGGGGCATTTGCAGGAAAAATTGCCTGTGGACGCGGCGACGTACGTGGCTCTCGACCCGGGCAGCGACGTGCTGGACTCGTATCCTGTTTACGCGCCGCACGTGCCCGTCACGCCGGATCATCTCATCTCCATCTATTACACCTCCGGCTCCACAGGCACACCAAAAGGCGTCTGTTCCACCCACCGGGGCTGGGTCAACCGCATGCTGTGGATGCAGCGCCAGTATCAACTGCAGCCGCAGGAGACCGTTTTGCAAAAAACGACTTTGACCTTCGACGACGCCGCCTGCGAATTCTACTGGCCGCTGCTGGTTGGCGGGCGCATCGCGCTGATGGAGCCGGGGCTGCACAAAGACCCGCGTGCGATCCTCGAAGCGGCGATTCGGTATAAAGCAGCGTTTATCACCTTTGTGCCAAGCATGCTCGCGCTGTTCGTCGATGCGGTTACGCCGCAAGACCGTTTGCAGTTGCAGCATCTGCGCCATGTCGGTTCTTCGGGCGAAGCGCTGCGCTCCGATCTGGTGCGCCTGTTCCGGGAAAAAATCGGCTGTCATCTGCACAACACCTGGGGCGCTACAGAAGTGTCGATCGACTCGACGATCCACACCTGTTCCGAAGAAGATGAGCATGTCGCGGAGATCGTTTCTGTGGGGCGTCCAATTGACAATAACAAATGTTATGTTCTCGACGAGCGATTGCAGCCTGTGCCGGTCGGCGTGGCCGGAAACTTGTATCTGGGCGGGATTGGTCTTGCTACCGGCTATTTGAATGACCCGGAGCGCACGGCGGAAGCGTTTTTGCCGAGCCCGTTTGTTGAAGGCGAACGCTTGTACAAAACGGGGGATCGCGGCTATTTCCTTGCAGATGGCAGCATCATGTTCCTCGGCCGCCGCGATGATCAGGTCAAAGTGCGTGGGCAGCGCGTGGAGCTGGCCGAGATCGAAGCGGTGCTGGCGACTCATCCCGATCTGCAGCAGGCGGTAGTGGCGGCGTTTAAACGCCCGGACGGCTATCTGCTTGCGGCGTATTACGTGCTGCAGGAAGGAGCCGCACAGGTGACCAGCGAGGTGCTGCGCGCCTACATGAGCGAGCGTCTGCCCGATTACATGGTGCCGTGGCGCTTTGTCGCACTCGACAGCCTGCCGACGACGGTCAGCGGCAAAGTCGACCGCAAACAGCTCCCCGACCCGGGCGACGAGCGTCCCGAGCTGGCCGAGGCGTTTGTCGAGCCAAGCACGCAGGCGGAGCGTACGGTGGCGGCGATCTGGCAGGAGATCCTCGATGTGAAAGGGGTCGGAGTGCGCGACAACTTCTTTGAACTGGGCGGGCATTCGCTGTCCGCGACGCGCATCATCTCCCGCATCAACCGCGAGCTTGGCGTGCAGTTGCCGCTCCGTGATCTGTTCGAGTCGCCGACGGTGGCCGGACTCGCGGAAAAAGCGGCCGGAGCTGCAAGCGATGAGCAGGGGGCGATTCCCCGTTTCACGCAGCGGACGGAGTTCCCGTTGTCGCATGCCCAGCAAAGATTTTGGTTCCAATATCAATTCGACCCGGGCAACACATCGGGGGGCGTGATGAACTTGCACCTGCTGGATGGGCAGCTGGACACGGACAAACTGCTTCGCGCGTACCGTGACCTCACGAACCGCCACAGCATCATGCGCACGAAGCTGGCAGAGCGTGCCGGTGAAGGGGCGGTGCAGGTCGTGTATGCAGATGCGGAGGAGCCGATTCGTTTCGTTGATCTCACGGAGTTGCCCCCAGGAGAGCAGGTGAATCTCGTGCTGCAAATGCTGGCCGAAGAGAAAAACACGCGGTTTGACCTCACGCGCGACTTCTTCTTCCGCGCCTGCCTGCTGAAGGTAAGCGACAGTCAGCACATCTTGATCTGCAACGTTCACCCGATCGCGTATGACGGCTGGTCGATCACCGTGTTCTTAAAGGATCTGGCTGCGCTGTACCAGGAGCTGGATCTGCCTCCCGCTTTGCAATACGGGGAGTATGCGGCCTATCAACACGCGCAGTTGGCGGAACACCGGTTGGACGGGCAAAAAGCGTATTGGGAACAGCAACTTGCAGCGGATGTGGGGCCGCCTGCTCTGCCGTATGATTTTGAAACGGCGCCCTTGGACACTGTTCCGATGACCGACCGCCGTGTGACACTGGAGCCTGCGCTGACCGCCAAGCTGCGTGCGCTGTCGGCGGAGCAGGGCACGACGCTGTACCTGACGCTGTTGTCCGGCTTGAAAATCTGGCTGGCGCTGACTTCCCGCCAAGAGGTGATCACCGTCTGTTCGCCGATTGCCGGCAGAAGCCATCCTGATCTGGAAAGCGTGCTTGGTCTGATGGTTAACCCGCTGGCCCTGCGTACAGACCTCGCCGACAACCCGACTGCGCAGGAAGTGCTGGAGCGGGTCAAGGACACTGCGTTTGCCGCTTATGCCAACCAGGATTATCCGTTCGACCTCGTCCTGCAAGATGTGCGCGCCCGCCGGGGTGGAGAGCTGGCGGAGGCGTTGTACAACATCGTTTTTGTTGGCCAAAACGCGCACCTTGAAGCGACTGAGCTGGAGCCGGGTGTGACGCTCCGCTATTGTTCCTTTGATGAGTTGTTGGGCAGTCTCGGGATTGATCCCGGCTCTGCTGCGGCGCAAAGGAACATCGAATTCGATGACTTTGCGGACGACCCGACGGTGGAGTTCGACCTGCACATCGAAGCGTACGGTTCCGGTGATGAACTGACCCTCGTCACCTCGTACAACACCAAGCGTTTCACCGCCGAAACGGTGGACATGCTGCTCAGTGAATACGAATATGTGCTGCAGCAGTTCGCCTCTGACAGTTCTCTGCGCCTGTCGCAGATCCAACTGCCAGAGCTGATCGATCTGTTTTAACCAAACTGTTTTAACCCCAAATGAATCGGGCAGTGTCAGAGTGACTGACACTGCCCGGTTTTATTTTTATAGAAGGTATCGTTCGGCATATATCGAATAAGACGTTAGAAAAACTTGCCAGACAAAAGAGGTGTATCTGATGAAAATGCTGGATTTGAGCATCGGCCGTCCCTCCGTGGAGGTAAAAGTCGTCTCTTCGCTGCTGTTTGAAGCCGCCTTGGGACTGGCGGCGGTGACATATGCGGAGATCCAAGACACGCTGGAACGCACAGCGTCCGAGTGGGACGAGATCTCGTCGCGTCTGACGCTTGAAGCGCAGCAGGAGTTGGCGTACTGCGCGAGACACAACACGTGGCAGGCGTTGCTGCGGCTGCTGCACGGCGGGGATTTTGCTGAGATTGGGGAGTTTTTGGCACATCTGGACTCGATGCCGATGGAGGAATTTCGTTATGAGGTCCTGCCGCCGTTTGGCGGTCTGCAGGAAGAAGAGCTGCGCCGCCGGGCTGCTGCAGGTGATGAGAACGCTTGTGACACGCTGATTCAGGCGGCAGCAGGACATGGTTTTCTCGCAGCGTATGTTCCGTTTGTCCTGCGCGAGGATTCGGAGGTGCTCAAGCGGCATTTGTTGGTGCTGGTAGAAAGTTGGTATGAGGCGGCCATTTTGCCGAAAGAAGCAGAGTGGTCACGAGTCTTGCAGCGAGAGGTGACGGTGAAGCGGGAGATGCAGGAGCGGTTGTCTCCGGTGGATTTTGTGGAAGCGGCGCTGGGGAAAGCGTATCAGCCCGATCCATGGGTGCGGCGTGTTCTGCTGGTGCCGCATATCGCGTACCGGCCATGGACCATTCAGGCGGATCTGCCTGGGACGCGGGTGTTTTACTATCCGGTGAGCGACGAAAGCCTCTATGGAGATGATGACCCGTACCGTCCGCCCGCATCGCTCGTTCTGCTCCACAAAGCGCTGGGGGATGAGAACCGGCTGCGGCTCCTCAAACTGCTGTCTGAAGGGGAGCGCACGCTGCAGGAGCTCACCGAAGCGCTGGAACTGGCCAAATCGACGATACACCACCACCTCGCGTTGCTGCGGTCGGCCGGATTGGTGGTGTCGAACGGGAGTGCGTATGTGCTGAAACCGGCCATGCTGGAACAGGCTGACAAGCAGTTAACTGCCTTTCTGGAGCGCGGGAGACCAGCGCGATGACGGGTCAACAAATGAAAAGCGGTCATCAGAGCGTGGACGGAGCGTCACACTCGGTACAAGCCAGATCGCCCGGTGCGGATGGATCGAGGCATACAGCACCGTCATCGGTTTGGAACAACCGCGATTTCTTCTGGTTGTTCCTTGGCCGGACGATCGCGCAAGCCGGGACGGCGGTGACGTCGATCGCCATTCCCTGGCTGATCTTGGAGCTCACAGGCTCGGCGATGCAGACCGGGCTGGCGTTTGCGGTCGGATTTGTTCCGTATCTGCTGTTATCGCTGCCTGCAGGTGTCTGGGCAGACACCATGAATCGCAAAACGCTGATGGTCGCCGCCGACTGCGGCCGGCTGCTCCTGCTCTTGTCCATCCCGCTCGTGCAGTGGCTGTTTGGCGAGATCCCGATTCTCCTGTTGTTTGCAGTACAGGCCGGGATCAGTCTCTTGTCGGCGCTGTTTGACGCGGCGTACAGCGCCTGTCTGCCGAATCTCGTAGAAGGGCGGCAACTGCAGCAGGGGAATGCGGCGCTGCAGTTGGGGAGTTCGCTCAGCCGCATCGGGGGACGCGTGGCCGGCGGGATGCTGATCGCCGTTCTGGGGCGGCGAACACGTTGCTGATCGATGTGCTTGCTTATGCGGTTTCGATTCTGACGATCTTTTTCATTCGGGCATCCTTTTCAAGAGAACGTAAAAGCGCTGCTTCCAACGGGATGTTTGCGGGTATCAAGGAAGGACTGCGCTATGTGTGGAACATGAAAACACTGCGCATGATTGCCTTGTTTTCCATGCTGGTCAATCTGGTGGGACCGGGGATGGACATTGCGCTGATCTATCGCGCCAATCAGGAACTGCATCTGTCCGCCGCATGGGCCGGATACATCATGGCAGGGCTGAGCGGGGGAATGTTTGCCGGATCGCTTTTGCTTGCACGGGCGAAACAGCGTATCGATACAAAAAACTTGCTGGCCGCCGTGACCGCCTTGCAAGTGATTCCGCCATTTCTATTCGCTCTTGTCGGCACGCCCGCCGTGCTTGTGCTCGGACAAGTGCTGACCGGCTGCCTGATTATCGTCTGGAACGTCACCTCGACGACGCTTCGGCAGTCCACCGTTCCGGATGAGCTGCAGGGTCGGTGTGCGAGCGTGTTTCGGATCATCGCGTGGGTGACCATTCCGCTTGGCAGCGCCATTGCGGGGGCGGTCAGCGAGGTCTGGGGATCGCCGGTCTTCTTCCTGATTGCAGGCGCGGTGCTTGTGCTGGTGGGTTTGAGCTTTTGGCGAACGCGAAGAAGTCTGGCATTCTAGGTGACAGAGTATTAGTTATGTAAAAAACCGCCATCTTGCACCTTTCGTGCAGCAGTTGGCGGTTTTGATTTTTGCAGCGTTATTCTTTGTAGCTGGCGATCAGCAGCAACCCGTCGGTGTCGCCGATATTGATCACGTTGTGCGGGATGCTGGCGTTCCAGGAGAAGGCATCGCCTTCCTCAAGGATGACCGAGTCGGAGCCGTGTTCGGCACGGTAGCGGCCTTTGAGCACGAGGTGGCATTCGTAGCCTTCGTGGAAGTGCGTTTCGCCGGTCACATCGCCCGGTTTCGAGCCGACCAGCATCACGCGCAACGGGCCATCGGTGGTCAAGTATTCGATGTTGAAGATCCCGAACGATTTCACCTTGCGCTCTTCCTTGCGCACGACCGACATGCGCTCTTTGTCGGTCATAAAGAAGTAGGTGATCGGGACGTTCAAAAAGTTGGCGATCAGCTCCAGGGAGGCGATCGAAGGGGAAGTCTTGTTATTTTCAACATTCGAGATAAACCCGCGCGACAGCCCGGTCCCTTCGCACAGCTGGGGGATGGTGAGGCCTTTGCGCTTGCGGATCGCTCGAATTGTGCAGCCAATGTCCATCGGGCGTCACGTTCCTTTTTTTAAGTGTACCTTAACTATAGCAGACGGGGAGAGGCTTTCGCTAGTTCATTATGATGAACTTAGTTTCTTCATAGTAATAATTTGATTGACAGGCGGGAGGGCAGGGTGATATGCTGTCTGTGCGTCATACAAAACTAAGTTTACTTATATGAAACTGAGGAGGATTTTCCACGTGAATAAAAATGCTGTAGCTTTGACTCTTTTGCGGGTTGTGCTTGGCTTGACGTTTCTCTTCCACGGCTGGCAAAAGATGCAAATGGGCTTGGACAACGTAGGCGGTTACTTTGTCAGCCTCGGCCTGCCGTCGTGGCTTGCGTATGTGGTGGGCAACTTGGAGCTGTTCGGCGGCCTGTTGCTGATTGTGGGCATGCTGACCCGCTACATTTCGCTGGCGTTTGTCGTCGTGATGATCGGTGCCGTCTTCTCCGCGAAGTTCGGCAACGGCTTCCTCGGCGCAGAAGGCAAGCCGGGCTTTGAGATCGATGTCGTCCTGATGACGATCGGCGCTTTCTTTGCGATCACCGGCAGCACCGGCTATTCGGTGGATGCGGTGTTCAAGCGCCAAAGCCAGGCAGTGGATGGGCATAAGGCATAACGGTTTATAAGAAAAGGCAGAGCCAGGCGGCTCTGCCTTTTTTGTGCAAGCCCTTGAAGTTTCCGCCCAGAAGCGAGATACTTTTTAGAGAGAATTCTATCGGGACTAGAGGAGAAATAAAAACATGAGCCTTGAGAAAACTATTGATTCGAAATATATCCAACAACATCTAGCCAACGAGCGGACGTTCCTAGCGTGGATTCGCACCGCGATCACGATCATCGGCCTGGGCTTTTTAGCAGCGGGCGTCGTGTTTAAGACAACGCCGTTTTCGGAGATCGGGCATCTGATGGCGTCGATCATCGGTGTAGGCTCCGTCTTATTAGGCAGCCTGATCACATACAGCGCCTCTCGCAATTATCGGGTGAAGAAGAGCGGCATCAATGACGAAACCTTCCAGGCATCGTCCCACATCATTGTGTTTACGGTAGGGAGCTTGATGCTGATCAATCTGTTCCTTGTGCTGCTGGTAGCGGTCTTGCTGCTGGATTGATCGGTTGTTTTGTTTTTAGTTAACATAATATATATTATCGGACGTTATGTGGATGGAGATATTTCCTTACACTTGCGTAATTGTTCTACTTAGCTGTTGTTGATTGACTAAGGTGGTTGCGGAAAGAATTACCTTTTATTCAGAGGTCAGTGGGTTCAAATTCACTTGGGTTGTACAGCTAGACTTGAAAGGAACTAGCAACCCAAACGAAGGTGCAGAACAAGTGCTGAGATAAATGGGTTTGTCACTGCTGCCCAAATCCTCAACAACTCGTCTAGACCGACTCGCCTACTAGCTAACCTCTCGCGACCACTGCACCCTTTGTCTTACCACATCAAGAATACCTTGACTGCTGAACTCTACTGCAAGTGGCTCTGTAAGGAAATTGAATACTACCCATTTGGTTCTATTAACTAGTTTCCGTATTGACTTACAACTCTTACTCCCCTCGCATCTATAAAGTTGTGTTTTTGATAGAGTTGTTTTAGACTCTATAAGTAGTAATACTACAAGAATAAAGGAGGAAGTTCATTTGAATCTACCGTTGCAGATCTATGATTTCATCGCAGTCATATTCCCTGCTGCAATGTTGTTGGCAATACTTCGAACAGAGATCCCTTCCCTACCTATTTGGCAACAAAGTTACCAGATAGGAAATCTAGCCATTATGCTTATAGTTTCTTATATTCTTGGGCAAGTGATTCAACTCATTGCTAGAGTGCTCGAAAAGAATAAGTACACAAAATGGCTATTCTACAGAAAAGAACGAGTTCCAAGTCCGGAAGAAATTGAGTTAGGCGCACGGAAATCGAAGGTTATTCTCGCACGAAAACAAGCTCAGGCCATATTGACCGGATTAAGCGAGTTTTATGGGTTTCCAGTGGCTGCGGACGAAAAAGGATTGTTCGAATTGGTATATGCTCCGGTACATGATCGACTCGCAAAAAGGGATGTATTTCTTGCACTGTCAAACATGATGCGAGCCCTCGCAATGATTTCGTTTATGTACGGTTTTTATCTCGTCGTTAAAATTGTAATTTCGTTATGCTGGGGCTGGCAACCCATAACTTTTGAGTACTGGTTTCTTGGAATATCAATTCTGTCGTATTTTGCTTTCAGGAAAGGATATCTCGATAATAAGAATTTTTCTGAAGCAATACCATATGGCGCATTTTTAGCATGGTACCAACAACAAAAGTTATCGAAAAAATAGGAGGATGAAAAAAATGATGCAGGTTAATTTTTTAGATGTTGGACAAGGGGATAGCACTTTTATCAGATTTCCGAATGGAACAACTATGTTGATTGACTGCAAAATTAACGACGAAGGCTTCTTCACTTGGTTTGATGATCTTTTACCTTTAAATGAAGATGAGGAGAAAAGAGTACTTGACTATATTGTGATTACACATCCCCACAAGGATCACATTCAAGGAATAGGCATGCTGAAAGATCGTTACATTATAAATAATATTTGGGAGTCAGGTCATCGGCTATACGTACCAAAAGAGGATAAAGACAAATATCCGCATTACTACGCTATGCTTGATCTCATTCAAAAGGTGAAAAAGAATGGAGGAGAGCATCTTAAGCTTGAGGCATATAATGATGTTGAATTACCAGATGAGCCGGATGTTGGAGTTTTAGTTCTTTCTCCGACGAAGGCTTACTTGGAGGACGAAAAACCTACAGAACGTGATATACATGACCAATGTGCCGTACTGCGTATTGCGTATGCGGGCAGATCAATACTTTTTACAGGAGATTCGAGTATGGAAGCATGGAAAGAAAGAATTGTTCCTTACTACTCAGATGATAGCGGAATGCCAAATCTTATAAAATCCACCGTCTTACACGCGAGCCATCATTGTTCCTACACTTTTTTCAAACCGAAAGGAAAAAAAGATGATGAACCGTTCATTGATGCTCTCGAAAAAATCGAGCCAGAGATAACAATTATTTCTGTCGGAGAACAGAACAACCATGGTCATCCGGATGATGATGCATTAAACAAATATCTTGAGAAAACGACTCATGAACAGGTTATGATGACAAAAGATCACGGAACTATTAATATGGAAGTTTACGATAACGGTGATTATAATATTTATACCGAGAATATGCGCACTAGTGAGAACCGTTATACTATTGGATCAATAAAAATTGCAACTTCACCTGCACCAAAAGAAAATGGGAAGTACAACAAAGAAGCTGTTCTGGATTTTAGAGCTAATTTTACAAAGTTACCTAAAGGTCAAGGTGTCAAGCAATACAAATGGATTGTCCAAAATAATGGTATAGGTGATGATGGAAGCCACCATGAATGGTACGTAGGCCAAGAAAAATCATTATCAACATATTCAAATTTCACTGCATACGAAGGTACGCATACTCTTCTATGTGAAGTTAGGAATCAGAAAGGGAGCCTGATTGCAACACATTCCATAAAGGTAATCGTTGAATAACACAATTAAGTAATAACTTGGAATAAACACTAAAAACACCCTGCCTAATTTTGTTGGCGGGGTGTTTTGGAGTTGGTATGTTCTTCCTCCGTTGTCTGCTTCGACTCCTATTTAGAAAAAAAACCTTGTCATTGCGACAAGGTTTTTTCTGCGAAATGTTGAGGCTGTCTTTTCCCTCTGATCTGGCCCATGAACAGCAAGGTCAGCAGCGCCAGGAACAGCATCAGTGCTCCGGAGCCGAAGAACACGCTGCCGGTGCCGTAGAGGTTGGCGAACGTGGCGCCGATCGTCGGTGCGAGCAGTGTGGCTGCGCTCTGCATCGAGTTGGAGACGCTGGAGACGCGCCCGATCAGCTCTTGCGGGGTCTCGGTCTGCAGGATGAAGCCAAACGGAACGGTGGCTGCCGCTCCGAACAATCCGAACAGCAGGAAGATCAGCGCCCAGACCAGCAGCGGGAAATGCACAACTTCCATGCCGCCAAGGCCGATCAGCATGTTCAGCCCTCCGGCCAGCAAGCCGACGAGCGCCATCAGGGTCAGCGGGGATTTGCGCCATTGCGGGAACTGCCCGGCCAGTAAGGCGCCGGCCACGCTGCCAAATCCGATCACGCTCATCAGCGTGCCGTAGCCGGACTCGACGAGGCCTTGTTCTTTGGCCCAGATCGCCAGCAATCCGTCATACAGGAAGACGAGGAACATGCCGATCGTGATCAGGGTGAGCCCGACGGTCAAGGTGCGGGCGCTGAGCACATGGGCAAATCCTTCTTTGAAGTCGCCCCAGAACGTGCGTTTGACAGGCGCTTCCCCGGCCTCGCCAGCTTGAGCTGCCTGCTGGTTCGGCTTGTCGCGGTGGACGGTCGGAAGTTGCCAGATGAAGATCAGGGACAGTGCCATCAGGGCTGCTTCCAGCCCGAAGAGGCTTTTCGGCCCGATCACGGAGACCAGGGCGCCGCCGATGGCCGGCGCGGCGATCATCGTCAGCGACATCGTCATTTGGCCCAGCGAAATCGCGCCCGGAATCTGCTCCAACGGCACGATATGGCGAATCATCGCCTGACGGGCCGGGAAGAACAGCGTGCCGATCGCCGAACGCAGGAAGACGAGCGGCAACAGCAGATAGAAATTCGGCGCGAAGATAAAGCCGGTGATCAACAGGACGCGGATGCCGGTGCAAAACAGCATCAAGGCCCGCAGCGGGAGCCGGTCGACGTAAACGCTGAGCACGGGGCCGAGAAAGACCATCGGAATCCCCAAGGTGAGCATCAAAATGGCAGTTTCGTTTGCCCCGAGATGCCAGTGGTAGACGATCAGCACCATCAGTGCGGTCAGGTCGAGCCAGTTGCCGAAGCCGGAGAACAGGTCTCCTGTCCACAGCATGCGGTATGAACGGTTTTTTAATGGTGCGAATAAAGGTGACGACATCAGCGCTCCACCCTTTCTTGGTTAGGGCCCCGGCTGCGAATTGACGCAGCCGGGGGATTTTTTATTTCGAAGTGTATACGGTCAGGTCTTGCAGGCACAGACGGAGGCATTGCGCCACGCCTTGCACAGCCGGCTGTTCCATCAGCGTGCTGTGTTCGCCTGATACTTGGTGCGAGATCACAGTTTGCGCTACCTGGCCCCAGCCGAGCGTCGTGTCGAGCACGTAGCCGACGCTTTGCTTGGCGACGAACTGGTCGGCGCTTTCCTGCGCGATCAGCAGGGTCAGGCGGCCGTCATACGGCTGCGGCGCGTACGCCTGCTGGGCCATGATGTTGTTTTTGAAGACATGGTAGCCGCGCAGCACCGCTGCCTGATCGAGGTCAGGCGGGAACAGCTGGCGCGCTCTGCCCTGCTCGAACACGTAGTCGAGGATCTGCTGTTCGCTCAGCGTTTCACGCTGCTGGAGCAGTTCGGACAGGTCTTCGCCTAATTGACGCGCCCAGTTGTTGGCGAACATCAAAGCGAAATCTTTGGCATCTTGCTGCGGACGATCTTGCTGCCACGTCGGCATCGCCGTATCGAGCAGGAACACATCGGCGGCGAGTTCGCCTTGCTCGCGGAGCTGGCGTGCCATCTCGTAGGCGACCACGCCGCCCAGCGACCATCCGCCGAGCAGGTACGGGCCCTCCGGCTGCACGAAGCGGATCGCTGCGATGTAATGCGCAGCCATCGCCTCAATCGTGGTCAGCGGGGTCTCCCCTTCTTCCACGCCTTGGGACTGCAGGCCGTAGACGGTGTGTTCAGCGCCAAGCTGGCGGGCCAGTTCGACATAGGTGTGCACCATGCCGCCGCCCGCGTGGACGAGGAACAGCGGTTTCCGGTCGGCGTCGGTGCCTCGTTGCACTTCGACCAGCGAGGAAGGCAGCTCTTGGGAAGCTTGGCGCAATGCGTCAGCCAGGCCTTCGATCGTGCCGCCTTGGTAGAGCGCTTGCAGGGCCAGTTTTTGCCCAAATTCTTTCTGGACTTCCGACATCAGGCGCACGGCGAGCAGCGAGTGGCCGCCGAGTGCAAAGAAGTTGTCGGTGATCCCGACTTCCGACAGGCCGAGCAGTTGCGCCCAGATCTCGGCGAGACGCTGTTCGGTCTCATCGCGCGGCGCGAGGTATTCATTCTCGCGCACGACATCGGCGTCGTCCGGCTTCGGCAGGGCGCGGCGGTTGATCTTGCCGTTCGCCGTCAGCGGCAGAATGTCGAGGACCACAAAGGCGGCCGGCACCATGTGCGCCGGGAGCTTGCTCTTGGCGTGCTCGCGAAGCTCCGCCGTATCGATCGCAGCGTCCGGGGCGGCCGTCAGATACGCGGCGAGGCGTTTGTCGCCCGGGGTGTCTTCGCGGGCGATGACGACCGCTTCTTCGACCGTCTCGTGGTTGGAGAGCACCGTTTCGATCTCGCCGATTTCGATGCGGAATCCACGGATCTTCACCTGGTTGTCGATGCGGCCGAGGAACTCGAGCAGCCCGTCCGGACGGAAGCGCACGAGGTCGCCCGTTTTGTACAGGCGTGCTCCTGCTTGACCGGTGATGAAGTCGGACAGGAACGATTTGGCCGTCTTTTCCGGATCGTTGAGATAGCCGGGGCCAACCCCGATGCCGCCGATGTGCAGTTCGCCCGGAACGCCGATCGGCACAAATTGCATCGCTTTGTCCAGCACATACAGCTTCATGTTCGGAATGACGCGGCCGATCGAGATGTTGGTGATCTCTTCGCCCGGCGGTTCGGAGATGAAGTGGTGTGTGACATCGTCGGAGCATTCGGTCGGGCCGTATGCGTTGATCAGCCAGGCATCCGGATAGTAGGCCAGCCATTTGCGGCAGAGTTCCGGCGGCAGGACTTCGCCGTTGGGAATCATCCAGCGCAAGGCGGTCAGATCCGGGCGGTGCGGATCGCGCAGGGTGACTTCATCGATCATCGCGCGCAAGAGCGAAGGAACGGTCTCGACCACGGTCAGGCGCGAACGCTCCATCTCGTCGAGCTGGTTGCCCGGATCGAATGCCACTTCATCCGGCAAGACGTGCGTGCTGCCGCCGACCATCCAGGCGGTCAAGAGCTGCCAGACCGAGATGTCGACGCATTGCGAAGAGTTTTGCGCGATGCGGTCTTCCCGCGTCACCTGCAGCTCGTCGACTTTGGCCAGCAAGTGGTTGACCATGCCTTTGTGCTCGACCATCGCGCCTTTCGGTCGCCCGGTGGAGCCGGAGGTGAAGATGACGTAGGCGCGGTCATTCGGTGTGACGGCATAGTCTGGCGTGTTGGCGCTTTGCTGCTCGATCAGCTCCTGCATGTCGTCGAGGCAGATCACCTGCGCCTGGTGTGCCGGCAGCATCCCCGCAAACTGGCGGGAGGTCAGCATCACTTGCGGCTTGGTGTCTTCGATCATAAACGCCAGACGGTCTTGCGGGTATTTCGGGTCGAGCGGGACATAGATGCCGCCCGCCTTGAAGATCGCCAGCACGGCAACCGCCCACTCCAAGGTGCGCTCTCCGAAGTAGCCGACGAACAGGCCCGGCGCAACGCCTTGCGCTTGCAGTTGGCGCGCCAGACGGTTCGAGGCTGCCTCCAGCTCGCGATAGGTCATGCTCTCCCCTGCGAACACCAGCGCGGTGCGCTCCGGCGTTGCGGCCGCTTGGCGGTCGAACAGCTCGTGCGCGCACAGGTGATGCGGGTACGGGCGCGGGTTGTCGTTCCAGTCGGCGAGCTGCTGCTCCTCGCTGTGCGAGAGAATGCGCAGTGTCTGCACCGGGAGATCGGCCGCCTGCACCATCTCGGTGAGCAGGGTCTGCAGATGCAGAGTCATCCGCTCGATGGTGTCATCGTCAAATCTCAAGCGGTCATAGGCGAGCTTCACGCCGATCTGGCTGCCCGGGATGACGGTGACGGTGATCGGATAGTTGGTCTGTTCGCGGGTCGCCGCGGCGGAGATCTGGAGATCGTCCGCTCCGGCAGCCGATTCGGCCGCTTTTTCATCGGCCGGATAGTTTTCGAAGACAAAGATCGTCTCGAACAATGGCACGCCGCGCGGGACATCGCTCCACGACTGCACACTCATCAGCGGTGTGTATTCGTATTGGCGCATCTCCGCCTGCTGGTTCTGCAGAGCTTGCAGATACGGGATGAGCGGCGTTTCGCCGGGCAGATTTTGACGGATCGGCAAGGTGTTGATGAACATGCCGACCATCGTGTCGACTCCGGCCAGATCGGTCGGACGGCCGGAGACGGTCGTGCCGAACGTGACATCCGCTTCCCCGCTGTAGCGGCTGAGCAGCAGCGCCCACGCCCCTTGCACCAAGGTGTTCAGGGTCAGCTGGTGCTGTTTGCCAAACGCTTGCAACGACTGCGTCAACTCGGCGGACAGCAGGGCTTTTTGCTCATTGAAGCGTTGTTCCTCGGCTTCCAGACTGGTGCGGTGCGTGTCCACACGCAGGCTGGTCGGTGCGATAAATCCGGCGAGCAGACCGCGCCAGTAGCGCTCGGCGGCCTGTTCGTCCTGCGCCTGCAGCCAGTGGATAAAATCGCGGTACGGACGCGGGGCGCGCCCTTGCAGGCTCTGCCCGGTTGCGGATGCCCGATAAGCGGCAAACATCTCTTGGAATACCACCGAGGTTGACCAGCCGTCGAGCAGCAGATGGTGCGACGTCCAGATCAGGCGCTGGACATTGTCGCCAAGTCGAATCAGCGTGATGCGCATCAGCGGCGCTGCGGTCATTTCAAAGCCGCGCTTGGTGTCTTCGAGCAGGAACTGCTGCAAGGCGGCCTCTTGCTGCTCCGGGGTCTGGCCGCGCCAGTCGAGCTCGGCGAACGGCATGGTGACCGTTTTGAACACCGCTTGCAGCGGTTTGGCCGATTCATGCCAGAAGAACGCGGTGCGCAGGATCGAATGGCGCTGCAGGACGGAATTCCATGCCTGTTGCAGGACATCCGCATCGAGTGCGCCTTGCACTTCCAGATTCAGCTGTGTGACATAGAACCCTTCGTTTGCTGCCAGCAGGCTGTGGAACAGCATGCCCTGCTGCAGCGGCGACAGTTCATACAGCTGCTCCATGTCGGCTGCGCGGTCTCCGAGGTCGGCCAGGAAGGCATCGAGCTCATTCTGGGTGGTGCGCGCTTCCGGGAAGTCGGAAGGCGTAAAGCCGCCCGCTTCCGGCGAGAGACAATGCGCGATCAAGGCGCGAAGCTCTGCAAGGAATGCTGATCCCACCTCTTCGATCGTTGCGGCATCGTGCGCATTGGCCGAGTAGATCAGGTTCAGGCGCAACTGGTCGCCCGCCACAAGCCCGGTGATGTCGAGCAGGTGGCTGCGCGTCATGCGCTCGCTGTGTGCGCTGCCGCTCGGATGGCCGGCCAGTTGGAACATCGTGTCTGCGCCTGCCGTTCCGGTGTCAAACTGGCCGAGGTAGTTAAAGGAGACCTCGGGCGTTGGAATGGCGGCCATCGCCTGGCGCAGTTGCTCATCGTGGTGCAGATAGCGCAGCAGGCCGTAGCCGATCCCTTTGTTCGGAATGGCGCGGAGCTGTTCTTTGACCGCTTTGATCGCATCGCCCGGCGTTTGCTGTCCGGACAGCTGCAGGCAGACCGGATAGATCGAGGTGAACCAGCCGACGGTGCGGGAGGTGTCTACGCTGTCGGAGATGTCTTCCCGTCCGTGTCCTTCGAAGTTCACAAGCAGCTTGTTGTCGCCTGTCCAGCCTGCGAACGCCTGGGCCAGGGCGGTCAACAGCAGGTCGTTGATCTGCGTGTTGTACGCCTGAGGAGCTTCTTGCAGGAGCTGCTTCGTCTCTTCCTGGGTCAGCGTCACCGTTACTGTCCGGGTCGAACCCGAGGTGTTCGCGGCATCGGCACGGTCAAGCGGCAAGGCGGACGGCGCATGTTCGGCAAGTTGCAGCCAGTAGCTCTGTTCGTCTGTCACCGCTTGCGACTGTGCCGCTTCGGTCAGGCGCTCTGCCCACTCGCGGAACGATGTGGTCTTTGGCGGCAGTTCGGCCTGTTCGCCGCGCAGGAGCTGCCCGTAGAGCGTCTCCAGATCTTGCAGCAAAATGCGCCACGATACGCCGTCGACAACCAGATGGTGCACGACGAGGAGCAGGCGCTGCGGGCGGTCGGCTCCGAAGTCGAAGAGCACCGCTTGCACGAGTCTGCCGTCAAGCTCAAGCCCGGCTTGGAAGGAGTTGGCCTCCGTCACGAAACGCTGTTCTTGTTCGTCTTGCGGTGCGTGCGACAGGTCGACAAGCACCAGCGGCACCTCATCGCTCACGCCGGCATTTTCCTGTTGCCAGCCATCGGCGGTGTGGACATAGCGCATGCGCAGTGCGTCGTGATGGGACAAGAGCTCGGCCAGCGCCTGGCGCAGCGTCGGCTCTTCCGCACGTTCGCGCAGGGTCAGCAGAAACGGCAGGTTGAAGTGATGGGCGTCTGCCTGTTGCTGCTCGAAGAACCAATGCTGCGCCGGAGTCAGCAGCACGTCGCCGGTCACCACGCCCTGTTCGGCAGAGACGGTCGTATGTCCGGTGCTGACCACATGGGACAGTTCGGCGATCGTCTGGTATTGGAACAGGTCTTTTGGCGTAAAGCGAATGCCGCGCTGCGTCGCCAGATGCAGGATCTGAATCGAGAGGATCGAGTCGCCGCCCAGCGCGAAGAAATTGTCTTCGATGCCGACGCGCTCCACCCGCAGGACTTGTGCCCAGATTTCGGCAAGCGCTGCTTCCGTCTCGTTGCGCGGCGGCGCATAACGGTTGGCAGCATCGGCGCTGAAGTCGGGCGCAGGCAATGCTTTGCGGTCGATTTTGCCGTTGGCGGTCAGCGGGAACGCTTCCAGCGTCACGAGGGCCGACGGGATCATGTAGTCCGGCAGGAGCTCTTTGAGCAGGGCGCGCAGTTCCTCTGTGGGGACGTCTGCCGCATCGGCCGCCAGATAGGCGACGATGCGTTTGTTGCCCGGGATGTCTTCCCGCACGATGGCGAGCGCCGCCCGCACAGACGGATGGCGAACCAGCACTTCTTCGATCTCGCCCAGTTCGATGCGATAGCCGCGCACTTTGACTTGATGGTCGAGGCGGCCGAGATACTCCAGATTGCCGTCCGGCAGCAGACGTGCCAAGTCGCCGGTTGCATACATCCGTGCGTTTGGCTCGTCAGCAAACGGATTCGGGACAAATTTCTCGGCGGTCAGCGCCTCCTGCCCCAGATAGCCGCGCGCCAAGCCGTCTCCTGCCAGATACAGCTGGCCGGACACGCCGGGCGGAACGAGTTGCATGTGAGCATCGAGCAGATAGAAGTCGGTGTTCACCAGCGGACGCCCAATCGTCGGCGCGGTTGCCGCCGTATGATCGACCAGCGTGTAGGTCGAGTAGGTCGTATCTTCCGACGGGCCGTACAGATTGTAGACGTTCTGCACCGTTCCGAGCTGGTACAGCTGCTGCACCAGATGCAGCGGCAGCGCCTCGCCTGCGAGGTTGACGGTACGAACAGAAGCCGGAATGGTTTGCTGGCGCAAAAGCTCGGCGATCGCAGACGGTACGGTGTTGATCAACGTCACGTCGTTACGTGCCGCGAGCTGCGGCAGTTGCAGCGCATTTTCCGCTACGATCACTTTGCCGCCGCTGCGAAGCGTCACAAACAGCTCGTACACAGAGAGGTCGAAGCAGATCGAAGTTGAGAACAATACGCCAGCCAGATCTTCGGCCGTATACTCTTCCTGCGCCCATTGCACCATCGTCGCGGCGCTGCGGTGTTCGATAGCCACGCCTTTCGGGCGTCCCGTCGAACCGGAGGTGTAGATCACATAGGCCAGATTGCGCGATGTTACGCCGGAAACCGGATTGTCAACTTGCCCGGCATCGGGCAGCGGCAGGCACAGCGCCGGCACGTCATGCGGCGGCAGTTCGGCGAGCAGCGCGTTTTCGGTAACCAGCATCGCCATGTTGGCGTCTTGCATCGTGTACAAAATGCGGTCTTGCGGATAAGCCGGATCGAGCGGCACATATGCCCCGCCCGCTTTTAACACCCCAAGCATGGCGGCGAGCATCGAAGGTGTCCGCTCCATGTAGATGCCGACCAGCGATTCGGCGCCGATGCCCGCCTGCTGCAGGCGATGCGCGATCGCGTTGGCCTGCTCGTTCAGTTCGCGGTAGGTCAGCGTTCCCTGCTCGGCCACCACGGCGAGGCGCTCTGGCGTTTTTGCCGCTTGCAGCTCGAACAGCTGATGGAGGCAAAGATCGGCGTAGGCGGCTTTTCTCCCCTGCCCTTGGCTCAGCAGCAGTTGCTGCTCAGCGGCAGACAACAGCGGGACTTGGGCGACCGGAAGGGCCGGTTTGACTGCCAAGGCTCCCAGCAGTGTTTGGAAATGCAGCGTCATCCGCTCGATCGTCGCGCGTTCAAACAGATCGCAGTTGAAGTTGAAGCGTCCGACCAGCGTGTCGCCCCAGTCTTCCATCGACAGCTCGAGGTCAAATTTGACCGTGCCGTGTTCAAAGTCCAGCGGGCGGAGTTCCAAGCCCGGCAGTGTTGCGCTGTGACCCGCGGTGTGCGGCTGGAGGTTGAACATCGTCTGGAACAAAGGTGAACGGGAGGCGTCGCGCTCCGGCTGCAGCTCGACGACCAATTTTTCAAACGGCAGATCCTGATGCGCGTAGGCGCCAAGCGCCGTTTCGCGCACGCGGCTGAGCAGTTCTTCGAACGTCGGATCGCCGGAGAGGTCGGTGCGCAAGACCAGCGTGTTGACGAAGAAGCCGATCAGGTGTTCCGTCTCTTTGCGGTTGCGGCCGGCGATTGGCGTCCCGACGGTGATGTCCTCCTGGCCGCTGTAGCGCATGAGCAGCACTTGGTAAGCGGCGAGCAGAGTCATAAACATCGTCGAGCCGGCGCGGCGGGACAGCTGTTGCAGATGCTTGACCGTCTCCCCTTCGACCTGGAACTGGACGATCGCGCCGCGATACGTCTGCACCGGCGGGCGGGGATGGTCGGCTGGCAGCTGCAGCACAGGCAGTTCGCCGCTCAGCTGTTCTTTCCAATAGGACAGCTGTTTGTCGTACACATCGCCTTGCAGCCAGCCGCGCTGCCAGGCGGCAAAGTCGGCGTATTGCACCGGCAGTTCGGCAAGCGGCGCAGGCTGGTCTGCGTGGAAAGCGCCATAGAGCGCGGCTACTTCTTGCAGGAACACGCCCATCGACCAGCCGTCCGATACGATGTGATGCAAGTTCAGCACAAGTACATGTTCCTCATCATTCAGTTTCAGCAAGGAACTGCGCAAGAGCGGGCCTTGCGAGAGATCGAACGGAGTCAGGGCTTCCTGTTCCACGTAACGCTTGGCTGCTGCTTCCCGAGCGGATGCCTCTTCCCCGCTCCAGTCCAGCACCGGCAGTGAGACGGCATAAGGCGCGGCGATTTTTTGCAGGGCTTCCCCATTGTTGTTATCAAACGTGGTGCGCAGCGCTTCGTGGCGGCGGACGATCTCGGTGAGGGTCCGTTCCAGCGCCGCGATGTTCAGGCTGCCAACCAGACGCACCGCAAACGGCATGTTGTAGACGGTGGTGCCCGGATTCAGCTGGTCGAGCACCCACAGACGGTGCTGCGCGAACGACAGCGGCAGGTCTCCGTCACGCGAGATGATCTCGATCGGGGTGACCGCCATGCCGTGTGACGCTTGCTGCAGGGTCTGCACATGCTCCGCCAATTCGGCGACGGTCGGCGCTTCGAACAGCGCGCGCAGCTGCAGGTCGAGGCCAAAGACTTCGTTGATGCGCGAGACGACTTGCGTGACGAGCAGAGAATGCCCGCCCGCTTCAAAGAAGTTTTCATAAATGCCGACCTGCGGACGGCCAAGCACTTCCGCCCAGATCCCGGCGACCATCTCTTCGAGCGGCGTGCGTGCAGCCGCATCGGACGCCGTTTCCCAAAGCGAGGCGTCAGGTGCGGGCAAGGCGCGGCGGTCGACTTTGCCGTTCGGGTTCAAGGGCAGCTGGTCGAGCATGACGAAGGCGGACGGAATCATGTATTCCGGCAGGCGCTCTTGGAGCGCAGTTCGCAGTGCGGACACGGTCAGCGTCTGTGCTTCTTCGGCGACCACATAAGCGATGAGGCGTTTTTCGCCGCCGGCAGCAGTTGCGATGACGACCGCTTCCTGCACATCTTCCACGCTGTTCAGCGCGGTTTCGATCTCGCCAAGCTCGATGCGGAAGCCGCGAATTTTCACTTGGTTGTCGAGGCGGCCGAGGAATTCGATCGTCCCGTCTGCCGTGTAGCGCACCAAGTCGCCGGTGCGGTACCAGCGCAGGCCATCTTTATCGACGAATTTCTCCTGCGTCAGGCTCTCCAGCAGGAAGTAGCCACGGCTGACTCCATAGCCGCCGATCAGCAGTTCGCCCGGAACGCCGAGCGGAGCGGCCTGCTGCTGCGGGTCACAGATGCGCAGGTGCACGTGCGGCAGGGCGCGGCCGATGTAGAACTTGTCCATCTTCACATCGCGCGGAACTGCGAAATGAGAACAGATGATCGTACCTTCTGTCGGACCGTACAAAACGTGAATCTGCGCGTTGCGGAACACGCTGTGCATCGCGTCGAGCAGATCGGGCGGCACCGCATCACCGCCGATGTAGATCGTGCGCAAGGCGTCGAACGACGCTGCGTCGATTCCGTTTTCCTCTGCCGTCTGCACGATCTGGCGCATCAGGCTTGGCACGGTGTGGATCATCGTCCAGTTTTGCAGGCTCGCCGTCAGCTTCGGCAGGTCGAGCACTTCTTCGCGGGTCATCACGACCGATGTGCCGCCGCTCAGCAGCGGATTCATCAGCTCGAACAGCGCGATGTCAAACGCGACCGAAGCGATCCACGGCATGGTGTCGCCGGACGTGAAGCCAAACGCGTTCTGGCTGGCCTGCAAGACGCTGACTAGGTTGTGGTGTTCGACCATGACCGCTTTCGGGCGTCCGGTCGAGCCGGAGGTGTAGATCATGTACGCCAGGCTGTGCGGGCTGGCATCTTCCGGCAGATCGTGTCCGTCTTGACGGTTGATCTTGTCCGCTGCCGTGTCGAGGCAGAGAATCTGGGCCTCTATCGCCGGGAGCTTGTCGAGCAGGTCGGACTGCGTCACCATCACTTTGGCGCCGGAGTCTTCCAGAATCATGCGCATACGCTCTTCCGGATACGCGGTGTCGAGCGGCACATACGCCCCGCCCGCCTTGAGAATCCCCAGCACGGCGACGACCAGCTCAGCCGAACGCTCGACGAGCAGGGTGACGCGCACTTCCGGGCCGACGCCAAGCGTTTGCAGATGGCGGGCCAGACGGTTGGCGCGCGCGTTCAGTTCGCGGTAGGTCAGCGTGGTTGCGCTGGTCTGCACAGCGATTGCGTCCGGCGTTTTTGCCGCTTGCTCTTCGAACAGGCGGTGTGTGCTGACCGACGGCGGAACCAGCAGTTTCGAGCTGCCCCATTCGGTGAACAGGGTCTGCTCTTGCGGCGTGTTCATTCGCACGTCTTGCACGCGTTGGCCGGGACGAGCCAGCAGATCGGACAGCACGGTCATCAGATGGCCGTGCAGCAGCTCAATCGTCCGGTCTTCATAGCGCAGGCGGTCATAGGCGATCTTCACAGCGAGCTGCTTGCCCGGCGCGACGCCGATCGTCAGCGGATAGTGGCTGAGCTCGCCTGTGCCCATCTCGGTGATCTGCAAGGAGCCTGCCGCACCGACATCTTCGGCCAGCTCTTGATCCATCGGGTAGTTCTCAAAGACGAGGATCGAGTGGAACAGCGGCTGGTCATGCGGCAAACCGCTCCATGCCTGCACCAGGCTCAGCGGCGTGTACTCGAAATCGCGCACTTCCGCTTGGCGGGCCTGCAGGGCTTGCAAGCTGCTCAGCACATCAGATGCTGCGGTCAGCTGCGAGCGCACGGGCAGCGTGTTGATGAACAGGCCAACCATCGCTTCCACGCCATCGAGCTCAGCCGGACGGCCGGAGACGGTCGCGCCAAAAGCGATGTCTTCTGCGCCGCTGTAGCGCTGCAGGACGATTGTCCATGCCCCTTGCACCAGTGTGTTTAAGGTCAGTTGGTGCTGTTTGGCGAGCGCTTGCAGGCGGATCGTCGCGTCCGGAGACAGGGTTGCACGTTGTTCTTCGAACTGCTTCTCCCCTTGCGGCAATACGGCAGACTGGCGTTCGACGCCGAGCAGGGCCGGTTCGGAGAAGCCCTTTAATTGCTGCTGCCAGTAGGCTTTGGCCGCGTTGATGTCTTGTGCGCTCAGCCATTCGATGAAGTCGCTGTACGGACGGGACGGCGACAAGGCCAGCTCCTGTCCGCCTGCATAGGCGTCGTACAGGCTAAAGACTTCTTTGAAGACGAGCGGCATCGACCAGCCGTCGAGCAGCAGATGGTGTGACGTCCAGATCAGGCGGTGCGTGTCCGCGCCGGTGCGAATGACCGCCAGGCGCATCAGCGGCGCGCAGGAAAGGTCAAATCCTTTCGCACGGTCGTCTGACAGAAATGCTTCCAGTTCGGCTGCTTGCTGCTCCGTGTTTAGAGTCTGCCAATCGAGCGTCGTCAGCGGCATTTCCACGCCTTGCAGCACCGCTTGCAGCGGATCGCGTCCGCCAAATGTATGGAACGACGTACGCAGGATCGGGTGGCGCTCGATGACGGTCTGCCAGGCGTTCAGTAAGGCATCAGCTTTGAGATCGCCTTGCAGAGCGGCGTTGACTTGTGTCACGTACACGCCGGAACCTTGCTCGAGCAGGCTGTGGTAGAGCATCCCTTGCTGCATCGGGGACAGCGGGTAGATCTGTTCGACGCGCTCCCCTTTGACACCGCGTGCCTGCAGTTCCTCGAACAAGGTGTTCAGTTCGGTTTGCGAGACCTGCGCCAACGGGAAGTCGGACGGCGTATAGGCCGTTTCGGCCTGTGTTGCGCAGTGCTCGGTGATTCCTTGCAATTCGCGGAGGAACGATTGCGCCAGCGCGTCGATCGTCGCGCGGTGATGCACGTTTTCCGAATAGGTGATGCTCATCCGCAACTGGCCGCCGGAGATGACGCCGTTGATTTCCAGCAGATGCGAACGCTTCATGCGCGGGCTGCGGTTCGCGCCGCTCGGTGCGCCGGACAGCGTGAAGCGCGATGCATCGCCAGACGTCCCGCCTTGGTCGAATTGACCGAGGTAGTTGTAGGACACTTGCGGATGCGCGATCTCGCCCAGCTCGTTTTGCAGCAGGCCGAAGCCGATCCCCCGGTTCGGGACGGCGCGCAGTTGCTCCTTGACCGCTTGCACGGCGCTGCCTCTCTCCTTTTTCACCGGGAGTTGCAGATGCACCGGATAGGTGGCGGTGAACCAGCCGACGGTGCGCGAAGTGTCGACGTTGTCAAACAAGTCTTCCCGGCCGTGGCTTTCCATCGCCAAGAGCAGCGAGCGCTCGCCCGTCCAGGCGCCAAACGCTTCCGCCCAGGCGGTGAGCAGCAGGTCGTTGATCTGCGTGCGGTACGCTTTCGGCGCTTCTTGCAGCAGGCGCTGCGTTTCTTCCGGGCTGAGCAGCACCGAGACGGTGCCGGCAGAGCCGGTCAGGTTGTCGCCGTCCGCATGGTCTGTCGGCAGTGCGGCAAGGTTTGCTTCCTGCAGCTGTGCCCAGTAGGCTTTTTCCTGCAAAACGGCGTCCGACTGCGCATGTGCGTTCAACAGCTCCGCCCATTTTTGGAACGAAGTCGTTTTCAAAGGCAGTTGCACAGCTTGTCCGTGGAGGCGCTGTTCGTAGGCGGTTTCCAAGTCTTGCAGCAAAATGCGCCACGACACACCGTCGATCAGCAGATGGTGCACGATGATCAACAAGCGCTCCGCCCGTTCGCCGCCAAATGTCGCATGCACGAAGGAGACCAGAGGCCCTTCCGACAACGACAAGCCAGCTTGCCACTCGGCAGCCGCTGTCGCAAACGCTGCGTCCTGCTCCGCTAACGGCAGATCAGAAAAATCGGCTTCGGTAAACGGCACGTCCCCTTCTGCCACCGCAAACTGCTCCCAGCCATCCGCCGTGCGAACAAAACGCATCCGCAGCGCATCGTGGTGGCTCAGCAGGTCATTGATCACGCCGCGCATGACCGCTTGATCGAGCGGTTCTTGCAGTTCAAACAGCAGCGACATGTTGAAGTGATGCATGTCTGCGAACTCTTGCTCGAAGAACCATTGCTGCACAGGGGTCAGCAGGACCGGGCCGGTCACCGCCCCTTGTTCGGCCAGCGTCTCTTCCCCGCCGTCGAGCCTTGCAGCCTCGGCCAGCCGTGCGATCGTCTGGTTTTGGAACAGGTCTTTCGGCTTCAGGCGAATCCCTTGCTGGTTGGCGCGATGGATGATCTGAATGCTCAGGATCGAATCGCCGCCGAGGGCAAAAAAGTTGTCATGGATGCCGACGCGCTCCAGACGCAGCACAGAAGACCAGATCTCGGCCAGCGCTTGCTCGGTCGCGGTGCGCGGCGCGGAGTAATCTGCGCTCGTCTCCGCACGCGTCAATTCCGGCGCGGGCAGTTTTTTGCGGTCGATCTTGCCGTTTTGGTTGAGCGGCATCGCGTCCAGCACAACAAACGCGGCCGGAATCATGTATTCCGGGAGGCGTTCGCGCAGATGGCCGCGCAGGTCTTCGAGGACGATCTCCTCCCCCGCTTCCGGCACGACATAGGCGGCGAGGCGCTTTTCGCCGTGCTCGTCTTCATGGACGGTGACCAGCGTCTCTTTCAGCGCCTTGTGCTGTGCGAGGACCGTTTCGATCTCGCCGAGCTCGATGCGGAATCCGCGAATCTTCACCTGATGGTCGATCCGGCCGAGGAATTCCAGCGTGCCGTCCGCATGCCAGCGCACAAGGTCGCCCGTCTTGTACCAGCGGAGGCCGTCTGCCTCGATGTATTTTTCAGCAGTCAATTCCGCTTGGCGGTAGTAACCTCTCGTGACGCCCGGGCCGCCGATGAGCAGTTCGCCGGGAATGCCGACCGGCTGCAGCTGCCCGGACGGGTCACAGACGCGCAGGGTGGCATGCAGGAGCGGCCGGCCGATGTGCAGGCGGTCCATCTTGGCACCGCGCGGCACGGCGTATTGCGAACAGATGATCGTGCCTTCGGTCGGGCCGTACAGCACGTGAATCTGCGCGTTTTGGAACACTTCATACATCGCCGTCAGCAGGTCGGGCGGCACGGCATCGCCGCCGATGAAGATCAGGCGCAGGTTGTCAAACGCAGCGGCAGACAAGCCGGCCGCGCGGATTCCTTCGACGATCTGGCGCATCAGGCTGGGCACGGTGTGAATCGCCGTGTAGGTCTGCAGGTCGGCAGCCAGGCGTTCGATATCCAGCACGTGGTCTTTGGTCAACACCGCCGATGTGCCGCCGCAGAGCAGCGGGTTCATCAGCTCGAACAGCGCGATGTCAAACGCGGCCGAGGCGATCCACGGCATCACATCGCCGTTGCCAAAGCCAAATTCCTGCTGCGAAGTCTGCAGCACGCTGACGAGATTGCGATGCTCGACCATGACCGCTTTCGGGCGTCCTGTGGAGCCGGAGGTGTAGATCATGTAGGCAAGATGTTCCGGCGTGACGCCGCTGTCCGGCGCGGTGTGCGGGAGATTGGCGATCTGCGCCAGCTCGGTGTCGAGGCAGACCGTCTTCGCCTGGTGCTCCGGCAGTTGAGCCAGCAGATGCGACTCGGTGAGCAGGAGCGGCGCAGCGGTGTCTTCGAGGATCAAGGCGACGCGGTCGCTCGGGTACGCGGTGTCGATCGGGACGTATGCGGCTCCGGACTTTAAGATCGCGAGCAGGCCGATGACAAGATCTTCGGAACGGTCGACATACAGGCCGATCAGCGTATCGGGCCCTGCTCCCATCGAGCGCAGATAGTGTGCCGTCTGGTTGGCGCGCTGGTCCAGTTCGCGGTAGGTCAGCTGGCGGTCTTCAAAGAGGACGGCCACGTTGTCCGGTGTGCGCTGCGCTTGTTCAGCAAACAGTTCATGCGTGCAGAGTGGCGATTGCTCGCTTGCAGCTTCTGCCCCGGTGCCCATTTTGGCAAGCAATTCTTGTTCCGCTTGCGGCACCAGCGGCAAATCGGCCAGCGGCTGAGTCGGGTTGGACGCGGCTGCTGCCAAAAACGTCTGGAGATGTGCGGTCATGCGCTGGATTGTGTCCTGCTCAAACAGGTCGGTGTTGTATTTCAGATGGCCGACCAGACCGTCCGGCGCTTCGTTTAACAGAAGTTCGAGGTCAAACTTGGCGGTGATGCTCTCCATGTTCAGCGCGGCGATGGTCAGCCCTGGCAGTTCGACAGACGACATCGGCGCGTTTTGCAAGGTAAACATCACTTGGAACAACGGCGAGCGGCTCATGTCGCGCTCGACCTGCAGTTCGTTCACCAGTTGGTCGAATGGCACGTCCTGGTGATCGTATGCCTGCAGGGCGGTTTTCTTCACGCGTTCGATCAGTTCGTCGAACGTCGGATTGTTCGACAGGTCGCCGCGCATGACCAAGGTGCCGACGAAGAAGCCGATCAGCCCTTCTGTCTCTTTGCGCGTGCGCCCGGCGATCGGTGTGCCGACCGCGATGTCTTCCTGTCCGGTATAGCGGGACAAAACAGCTTGGAAGGCAGCCAGCAAGGTCATGAACAAGGAGGCACCATGGCGTTTGGACAGCTCGTGGAGCGTTGCCGTCAGCTCACGGCTCAGCGCAAACCGCTCCTGTGCCCCGCTATGCGTCTGCACCGGCGGACGCGGGTGGTCGGTCGGCAGTTGCAGCGCGGTGACGTCTGCCAATTGGCGTTTCCAGTAGGACAGCTGTTCCTCAAACGCGCTGCCCGACAAGCGTTCACGCTGCCAAGCCGCGAAGTCGGCGTATTGGATCGGGAGCTCAGCGAGCGGCGACGGCTGTCCGGCGGAAAAAGCGCCGTAGAGCGCAGCAAACTCTTTTAAAAACACGCCGGTGATCGACCAGCCGTCGGAGATGATGTGGTGCATGCTGAGCAGCAAAATATGTTCGTTTTCCTGAAGCTGCAGCAGCGAAAAGCGGATCAGCGGCCCTTGGCTCAAGTCGAACGGCGTCTCCGTCTCGGCGAGCAGGCGGCGCTTCGTTTCGGCGTCCTGCTCCGCTTGGGAGAGGCCGCGAAGATCAATGACGGTCAGCGGCAGGCGAAGTTCGCGTGCGATCACCTGCACCGGCTGCCCGTCTTCGTTTTCTTTGGCAAATGTGGTGCGAAGCGTTGCATGGCGCTCGATGATAGCGTTGAGCGTTGCCTCCAGCGCTTCTACATGCAATCCCCCGGTCAGCCTGACCGCAAACGGCATGTTGTAGGCGGCGGTGCCTTCGTCGAGCTGATCGAGCACCCAGAGCCGCTGTTGAGCGAAGGAGAGGCGCACAGGCCCCTCATCGCTTCGTTTGGGAATCATTTCTTCCGCTTGCGGAGCTGATTGCGCGGCAGCCAGGCGTTTCTCCAGCATGGCGCGCTGTTCCGGCGAAAGTTTTGACATGCGATCTAAGAATCCAGCTTTCTTATCCAATCAAATACCTCCGTCTTCCATTTTCATGATCTCTTCAAACAGCGCGGTTTCGATGATTTCAGACAATGCTTCCACCGTATAAGCTTCAAACAGGCTTTGCAGCGAGATCTTCAGCTGGAACGCCGCGTTGATCCGCGAGATGATCTGCGTGGCGAGCAGCGAGTGGCCGCCGAGTTCGAAGAAGTTGTCGTGCACGCCAACCTGTTCGACATTCAGCACTTCGCTCCAGATCGCGCAGACCGTCTCTTCGATCGGCGAGCGCGGAGCGACATATTCGGCAGATGACGACTGCACCGGCAGCGGCAAGGCGCGGCGGTTGATTTTGCCGTTCGGGGTCAGCGGCATGGCATCAAGCGTCACATAGGCGGACGGAATCATGTACTCGGGCAGCTTTTCTTTTAAGAAACTGCGCATGATTTGCAGGGTCAATTCGCGCCCAGCTTCTGGCACGAGGTAGGCGATCAGGCGTTGGTCGCCGCCCGCATCTTCGCCTACGATGACCAGGGATTCGCGCACGTCCTGATGTGCGGTCAGCGCCGCTTGGATCTCGCCAAGCTCGATGCGCAGGCCCCGCAGCTTGACCTGGTTGTCGAAGCGGCCGAGGAACTCCAGGTTGCCGTCTGGCAGCAGGCGCGCTTTGTCGCCGGTGCGGTAGAACCGCTCCCCTGTGGCAAACGGGTTGTCGAGGAATTTCTCAGCGGTCATCTCCGGCTGGTTCAAGTAGCCGCGAGTGACGCCTGCCCCGCCCAGATACACTTCCCCGGCGACGCCGACCGGCACCGGTTCCATGAACGCATCCAGCACGTACAGGCGGTTGCCCGGAATCGGACGACCGGCGAGCATCGTCGTGCGGAGACTCTCCTCGCCGCGAATCGGGTTGTACGTGGACGTCATCGTGCATTCGGTCGGGCCGTATTGGTTGACGACCAGCACGTCTGCGCCAAACACCTGCTGGGCTTGCTGCACGACGTAGCCGTAAAGGACTTCGCCGCTGGCCAGCGCGAGGCGCACGTTCGGGAAGCGGCGGCCTGCGTCGAGCGCCGCTTTGGTCAGCGCGTGGAGCAAGGCCGGCACGATGCTCAGGATCGCAGTGATGCCCTGCCCTTCGATCCGGTCGAGCAGCGCGGGTGGATGCTTGACTTCTTCATCGCGGACCAGGACAATTTTTGCCCCGGTCAAAAGCGGCCCGATCATGTCGCGCACAGAGGCGTCAAAGGAGAAGGAAGCCAGCTGCAGCACGGTATCCTTTTCGCTAAGACCGTAGCTGCCTGCGATGTAGCGCAGGAAGTTGGCCGCCCCGCCATGCGTGGAGAGCACGCCTTTCGGGTTGCCGGTCGAGCCGGATGTGTAGGTGACGTATGACAGGTTGTGCAAAGCGGCTGTGTGCTGCGGATTGTGTTCCGGGCAGGCTGCAAATGCGCTGTCGGTTGCGTCTACCCACACCACTTCGCCTTCATAGGCGGGCAGTTGATCGGCCAAAGCCTGATGAGCCAGCAGCAGAATTGGCTTGGCATCTTGCACCATGTAGTTCAGGCGCTCTTTCGGATAGGTCGGATCGAGCGGCAGATACGCTCCGCCCGCTTTCAGGACGGCCAGAGCGGCCATGACCATCTCCGGCGACCGCTCGGCGGAGATGCCGACGATGACTTCCGGGCCCACACCTTTTGCTTGCAGAAAATGCGCGAGGGCGTTGGCGCGCTTGTTCAGCTCGCCGTATGTCCAGACGGTGTCTTGGAACACCAGCGCGTCCGCTTCGGGAGTACGTGCGGCCTGCGCTTCAAACCTCTCGTGGATGCACAGTTCTGCTTCCGTCTCCCCTGCCGTGTCGTTCCACCCGACGAGCAGTTGATGACGCTCCTCTGCGGTCAACAGCGGCGCTTGGAAGACCGGCAGCTCCGGGTTGTCGGCGAACGCTTGCAAGAGACTTGTGAAATGCAGGATCAGGCGCTGCATCGTCGCTTGATCGAACAGGCCGGTGTTGTAGGTTAAGGTGCCGACGATGCCCGTTTCGGTCTCGGAGAGGCCAAGCGACAGATCGAATTTGGAGACGGGACGGTCGAATTCTACTCCGGACAGGGTCAAGCCCGGCAGGTCGACCGTTCCTTTTGGCGTGTTTTGCAGCAGGAACATCACTTGGAACAGCGGTGAGCGGCTCATGTCGCGCTCCGGCTGCAGTTCCTGCACCAATTTTTCAAACGGCACTTCCTGGTGCGCGTAGGCGTCGAGCGTGACGCTGCGCATGCGGTCGAGCAGTTCGGCAAATGTCGGGTTGCCCGAGAGGTTGGCGCGCAGGACCAAGGTGTTGACGAAAAAGCCGATCAGCCCTTCTGTCTCCTGGCGGTTGCGTCCGGCGACCGGAGTGCCGACGGTGATGTCGTCCTGACCGCTGTAACGGGCGAGCAGCGTCTGGAAGGCGCTGAGCAAGGTCATGAACAAGGTGACATTCTTGCGTTTGCTCAAGCTCACCAGACGCTCGGACAGTTCCGGGGTCAACGCAAACGTTTCGTTTGCTCCGCTGTGTGTCTGCACGGCAGGACGGGGACGGTCGGTCGGGAGTTCCAGCACCGGCAAGGCGTGGAGCTGCTCTTTCCAGTACGACACTTGGCGGTCGAGCACATCGCCTTGCAGCCAGTTGCGCTGCCACGCCGAATAGTCGGCGTATTGCAGCGAGAGTTCGGACAACGGCGACGCGTCACCGTTTACTGCTGCTGTATACAGCTGGCAGAGTTCGTCGGTGAACACGCCCATCGACCAGCCGTCGGAGATGATGTGGTGCATGTTGAGCAGCAGTACGTGCCCTTCGTCTGCCGTCTGCACCAAGTGCAGGCGGATCAGGCTGTCTGCGCCCAGATCGAACGCGCGTCCGGCGTGTTCCTGCATCAGGCGCTGCAGTTCTTTGTCGCGCTCCCCTTCCGGCAAGCTGCGCAGGTCGCTGTACGGCAGCGTCTGCGGCACGTGCGGCGCGATGATCTGCTGCGGTTCGCCGTCCAGATCGGCAAACGTGGTGCGCAGCGCTTCATGGCGGGAGATGATCTCATTGACGCCCGTTTCCAGAGCGGAGCGATTCAGCGTGCCGTTTAAGCGCACCGCGTACGGAATGTTGTAGGCGGGCGATCCCGGCATCAGCTGGTCGACCAGCCAGAGACGTTGCTGCGCGAAGGACAGCGGAAGTTGTCCGTCACGGGACGCTTGGACCATCGACGGCGCTGTCAGGCCGCTTTTTTCCGCGCGCGCTCCTTCGATCCATTCGGCCAGCAGGGCGGGCGTTGACGCTTCGAACAGGCTTTTCAGCGGCAGTTCGATCTCAAATGCGCTGTTCAGGCGGGACACGACTTGCGTAGCGAGCAGCGAGTGGCCGCCAAGCTCGAAGAAGTTGTCGTGGACGGAGATGTTCGCGGTGTGCAGCACTTCCGACCAGATGCTGGTGATCACCTCTTCGGCAGGGGTGCGCGGCGCGGTGTATTCGACGCTGTGGCTGGTGTAGTCCGGCTGCGGCAGCAGACGGCGCTCCACTTTGCCGTTGGCGTTCAGCGGAAGCGTGTCGAGCACGACAAACGCGGACGGAATCATGTACTCCGGCAGGTGTGTCTTCAGATACGCGCGTACCGTGCTCCCATCCAGCTCTGCGGAAGGCAGGACGGTCAGGTATGCGGCGAGGCGTTTGTCGCCGGGCTCGTCTTCGCGGGCGATGACGACACCCTCTTGCACCAGCGGATGTGCGGCCAGCGCCGCTTCGATCTCGCCGAGTTCGACGCGGAATCCGCGGATTTTCACCTGGTTGTCGAGGCGGCCGAGGAATTCCAACGTGCCGTTGGGCAGCCAGCGCACGAGGTCGCCCGTTTTGTACAAGCGCTTCCCTGCTGCAAACGGATGCGGGACAAATCGCTCGGCGGTCAGCTCCGGACGGTTCAGATAGCCGATGGCCAGACCGTCGCCGCCGATGTGCAGTTCACCTGGCACGCCCGATGGAACGAGGCGGCCGGATGCATCCAGCACATAGACGGTGGTGTTGGCGATCGGACGTCCGATCGGCACCGATGTTTTCAATTCCGCTTCCTCTGCCACGGTGTGCGTGCAGGCGAACGTCGTGCTTTCGGTCGGACCGTAGCCGTTGATCAGCTTGGTGTGCGGAAGCTGCCCGACCACTTTTTTCACATGCGCGACCGAGAGTGCGTCTCCGCCTGCCAGCAGGTAGGAGACTCCGGACAGGTCGCTGAGCCGCTCGTCGACCATCTGGTGGAACAAGCCGGCCGTCAGCCAGAGCACGCTGACCTGCTGTTCGCGGAGCACGCGGCCAAGTTCGGCGAGCGTCGGCAGTTCGGCCGGGTAGATCGCAAGGCGCGCGCCGCTTAGCAGAGCGCCCCAGATTTCGAAGGTGGCGGCATCAAATGAGATCGAAGCGAATTGCAAGAAGACCTGATCTGCTGTAAAAGGCACATAGTCGGTCTCTTTGACCAGCCGCACCACGGCGCGATGCGGGATGCAGACGCCTTTGGGCAAGCCGGTCGAGCCGGAGGTGTAAATCACATAGGCGAGCTGCTCCGGGTCGATGGCGACCGACAGCTCTTCCCCGCTCTCGCCTGCTGCAGCTGATTCGATCGTCTCCCAGGTGAAGACGTTCGGCAGGTTCGGCGGCAGTTTGTCTGCCAGGTGCGCTTGGGTCAGCAGCGCGGCGACTTCAGCATCTTGAGCCAGATACGAGAAGCGGTCGGACGGATAGGACGGGTCGATCGGCACGTAGGCCGCACCCGCCTTGAGAATGCCGAGCAGGGCGATGATCAGTTCCAGCGAGCGCTCCATGCACAGCCCGACCCGCGCTTGCGGCAGGATGCCCTGCTTTTGCAGGAAGCGGGCCGTCTGATTGGCGCGTTCGTTCAGTTCGCGGTAGGTCAGCTCTGCATTTCCAAAGGTCAGCGCGATGCTGTCCGGCGTTTGTGCGGCTTGGCGGGCAAACAACTGATGAATTGATTCTTGCGGATAAGAGGTAAAAGTATCATTCCAGATGTTCAGCAGTTGATTGCGTTCCGTATCGGACAAAAGCGGCAGATCGGTGACGAGCTGGGAGCTGTCTTCTGCGATCCCGGCCAGCAGCGTTTGGAAGCTGTCGATCATGCGCAGGATCGTCTCGCGGGCGAACAGGTCGGTATTGTAGGAAAAGGTGCCTGAGAGGCGTCCGTCCCCTTCGTTCAGTTGCAGAGACAAGTCAAATTTGACGGTGTCGTAGTCGAATTCGACCGGGCTGACCGTCACGCCTGGCAGCTCGATGTTTCCTTGCGGCGCGTTTTGCAGCGCGAACAGCACTTGGAACAGGGGCGAGCGGCTCATGTCGCGCTCCGGCTGCAGCTCTTTGACGAGGTGCTCAAATGGCAAGTCCTGATGTTCATAGGCTCCGGCTGCCGTCTCGCAGACGCGGGCCAGCAATTCGTCAAACGTCAGGCTGCCCGACACCTCGGTGCGCATGACCAGCGTGTTGACGAAAAAGCCGATCAGCCCTTCGGTCTCTTCGCTGGTGCGCCCGGCGATCGGGGTGCCGACCGCGATGTCGTCCTGGCCGCTGTAGCGGGCGAGGAACAGCTGGAACGCGGCGAGCATCGTCATGAACAGGGTGACTTGGTGCCGCTGGCTCAAGGAGCGCAGCAGCGAGGCCACTTTTTCCGGGAGTTCAAAGCTTTCGGCGGCGCCGCGGTACGTTTGCATCGGCGGGCGCGGAAAGTCGGTCGGCAATTGCAGCGGCGTGAGGCCGCTCAGCTTGTCCTTCCAGTAGTTGACCTGCGTGTCCAGCGTCTCCCCTTCCAGATACTCGCGCTGCCAGATCGCGTAGTCGCCGTATTGGATCGGCAGGTCGGGCAGCGGTGAAGGCTGTCCGGCGGAGAAGGCGTTGTACAGCGCGACAAGTTCGCGCATCAGCACGCCGATCGACCAGCCGTCGGAGATGATGTGGTGCACGGTAAACAAGAGCACATGCTCGGCATCGTGCAGGCGAAGCAGTTTGGCGCGCAAGAGCGGGCCGGTGAACAGGTCAAACGGGCGGTTCGCCTCTTCGGTCGCCAGTGTTTTGACCGTCGCTTCCAACTCCGCCGCCGGGAGCTTGGGCAGCTCCACCAGCGGCAGTTGGAAGTCGAAGGAGGAGGAAATCAGCTGTACGAGTTCCTCTTCCTCCACTTCGAACGTGGTGCGCAGCACTTCATGCCGCGCGATGATCTCCCGAATGCCCGCCTCGAGCGCCTGAACATTCAGGCGCCCGGTGAAGCGGACGGCAAACGGGATGTTATAGAGGGCATTTTCGTCGAGCAGCCGGTCGATGAACCAGAGCCGCTGCTGCGAAAAAGAGGCAGGCAGCGCGTAGACATCGTCTTCCGTTTGCAAGACACCCTCTTGGGTCAGTTCTGACATAGCTTCTACCTCCGGTCTCTCTCGTTTGGTCTATTTGTTGCGTTTGTACGCATCGCGGGATCGGCTTTGGATCTTCGGACGGGCCGCCTCCGGTGCGGGCTGTACGCTGCGCTCGCCGATCACTTTTGCGAAGTCGCCGATATTTGGCGCTTTCAGCAGTTCGATCAACGGCAGCTCCAGGCCAAACTCCTGCCGGACGCGGGAGATGATCTGCGTCGCCAAGAGCGAGTGGCCGCCGAGTTCAAAGAAGTTGTCGCCCATCCCGACGCGCGGCAGGGAGAGCACTTCGGCCCAGATCGCCGCCAGCTTTTCTTCCACCGGCGACTGCGGGGCGAGATATTCGCGCTCTTCAAACGCGGCATGCTCCGGCGCCGGCAGTGCTTTGCGGTCCACTTTGCCGTTCGGGTTGAGCGGCATCGCTTCCAGCACGATCAGCGCGGACGGAATCATATATTCGGGCAGTCTGTCTTTGAGATGCGCACGCAAGGTGTTGGCGTCGATCTCCTGCCCTTCTGTTGCCACGAGGTAGGCGAGCAGTCGCTTGTCGCCGTTCGTTTCACCGACAACCACGATCGTTTCGGCGACCGTCTCATGCTGGACGAGCACCGTTTCGATCTCGCCAAGCTCGATGCGGAAACCGCGGATCTTGACTTGGTTGTCGATGCGGCCGAGGAACTCCATCGTCCCGTCGGCAAGGCGGCGCACCAAGTCGCCGGTGCGGTACCATCTGCGGCCGTCCTGCTCGATGTATTTTTCGGCTGTCAACGCATCTTGGCCGTAATAGCCGCGCGTAACGATCGGGCCGCCGATGTACAGTTCGCCCGGCACGCCGACCGGGTTGACGCCGCCGTACGCATCGCAGATGCGCAAGTTGGCGCTCGGCAACGGGCTGCCGATGTAGAACTTGTCGAGGAGCTGGTTGCGCTGCACGGCGTATTGCGAACAGATGATCGTGCCTTCGGTCGGACCGTAGAGCACGTGAATCTGCGCGTTTTGGAACACTTCGTGCATCAGGGCCAGCAAGTCGGGCGGAACGGCGTCGCCGCCGATAAAGATCAGGCGCAGGTTGGCAAAACGCTCCGACGGCACAGCCGCCTCGCGGATCGTCTGCACGATCTGGCGCATCAGGCTCGGCACGGTGTGAATCGCCGTGTACCCTTCCATGTCCTGGATCAATTGCGGCAGGTCGAGCACATGCTCGCGGGCCAAGATTGCCGTCGTACCGCCGCACAGCAGCGGGTTGAACAGTTCGAAGAGCGCGATGTCAAACGCTGCCGACGCGATCCACGGCATGATGTCTGCCGCTTGGAATGCGAACTGCGACTGGCTGGCACCAAGCGTTGCGGCGAGGTTGCCGTGTTCGACCATGACCGCTTTCGGACGTCCGGTCGAGCCGGACGTGTAGATCATGTAGGCCAGATGATCGGCGGTCGCTGCGGAGACCGGATTGGTCACCGGCTGTTCTGCGATCTGTCCGGCATCCCCGTCGATCAGCACCACATGGGCGTCTGTCGGCGGCAAATTCGGCAAGAGCGCTGCTTGGGTGACCAGGATCGGCGCGCCCGAATCTTCGAGAATCAAGCTGATGCGCTCCGGCGGATAAGCGGTGTCGAGCGGCACGTAGGCAGCCCCCGCCTTCCAGATCGCCAGCAGGCCGACCGCCAAATCGAGCGAGCGTTCCACGCAGAGCGTGACCAGCACGTCCGGCCCGGCGCCGAGCGTTTGCAGATGATGGGCCAGTGAGTTGGCGCGCTCGTTCAGCTCGCGGTAGGTCAAGCTCTCTTCGGCAAACGTCAGTGCGATGCGCTCCGGCGTTTGTTCCGCCTGCGCTTCGAACAACTGGTGAGTCAGGGAACCCTGCGGGAAATGCAGGGAGGTCTCTCCCCCATCCAGCAGTTGCTGTGCTTCCACTGCGGAGAGCAACGGCAGCGCGGCGATGTTCTGCTCTTGATGTTCCACGATGCCCTGCAGCAGGTTGGTGAAGTGTCCGATCATGCGCTGCACCGATTCGCGGTCCCACAGATCGGTGTTGTATTTCATCAGGCCGACCAGCTCTGCCCCGTCTTCGTGCATCGCCAGTTCGAGGTCGAATTTGACAAATCGGTTCTCGGCTGCCAGCGGCACAAACGACAGGTCGGAACGCTGCAGTTCGGTGACCGGCGCGTTTTGCAGGGCGAAGAACACTTGGAACAGCGGCGAACGGGATACGTCGCGTTTGGGCTGGAGCTCTTCGACCAGTTTTTCAAACGGCACATCCTGATGCGCGTAGGCGGACAAGGCCGTATCGCGCACCCGGTGCAGCAAGTCGCGGAAGCTCGGGTTGCCGGACAGGTCGCTGCGCATGACCAGGGTGTTGACGAAGAACCCGATCAGCCCTTCCGTCTCCTGGCGGTTGCGCCCGGCGATCGGCGTGCCGACCGCGATGTCGTCCTGGCCGCTGTAGCGGGCCAGCAAGGTCTGGTACGCGGCGAGCAGGGTCATGAACAGCGTCACGCCTGCGGTGCGGCTCAGCTGCTGCAAGCCTGCGGTCAGCGCTTGGGGCAACGTAAACGTTTCGGTGGCGCCAGCGTGCGTCTGCACCGGCGGGCGCACCCGGTCGGTCGGCAGCTGCAGGACCGGCAGTTCGCCGCCGAGCTGGTGTTTCCAGTAGTTCAGCTGCGCGTCCAGCGTTTCGCCTTGGAGCCAGCTGCGCTGCCATGCGGCAAAGTCTGCGTATTGGATCGGCAGTTCGGGCAGCTCGACCGGCTGGCCGGTGCTGAACCCTTCGTACAGCTCGGCGATCTCGCGGACGAACACGCTGAGCGACCAGGCGTCGGAAATGATGTGGTGCATGGTCAAGAGTAGGACATTATCTTCCGCGCTCAGTTTGAGCAGGCGGCTGCGCAGCAGCGGGCCGGTCTTGAGATCGAACGGCGTCGCCGCTTCTTCTTGCAGAAGGCGCAACGTTTCCGCTTCCTGCTCTGCTGCGGGCAGAACCTGCAGGTCAAGTACAGGCAGCGGCAACTGCGCAGGTTCGGCAAACACTTGCACAGGTTGTCCGTCTTGTTCGGCGAACGTGGTGCGCAGCGCTTCGTGGCGCGCCACGATGGCGTTCAAGCTGTTTTCCAGCGCGGAGTGATCCAGCGTTCCGCGCAGGCGCATCGCCATCGGAATGTTGTAGACCGAAGTGCCTGGCAGCAGCTGATCCATCAGCCAGAGCCGTTGCTGTGCAAAGGACAGCGGAATCGGCTGTGAGCGGTCGAACGGCGTGATGGTGACCGTTTCGGCACCGCCCTCCCCGGCCGTCTGCGCCAGTTGCAAGGCGATGCCGGCAACGGTTGGCGCTTCGAACAGCAGGCGCAGCGAGATGTCTTGGCCAAACGCTTCCCGCATCCGCGAGACGGCCTGTGTCGCCAACAGCGAGTGGCCGCCAAGCTCAAAGAAATTGTCGTGGATGCCAACTTGGTCGCGGCCGAGCACATCTGCCCAGATCGCAGCCAGCACTTCTTCTTGCGGCGTGCGCGGCAAGGTCAGGTCGGATTCGGCGGTCAGCGCTTGCGTGCTGTCTGGCGCCGGCAGTGCGCGACGGTCGACTTTGCCGTTGCCGGTCAGCGGAATGCTTTCCAGCGCCACAAAGGCGGACGGGATCATAAACTCCGGCAGCTGCTCTTTCAGGAAGGCGCGCAGGTCGCTGATCTCCGGTGCGAGATCGCTTCCCGGCACCAGATACGCCACCAGGCGTTTGTCGCCCGGCTGGTCTTCGCGAGCGATGACCACGCACTCCAGGATTTCCGGGTGCTGGGTGAGCACGGCTTCGATCTCGCCAAGCTCGATGCGGAAACCGCGGATTTTGACCTGTTCGTCGATCCGGCCGTAGTATTCCAGTTCGCCGCTTGGCAGGAGGCGCGCCAAGTCGCCCGTTTTGTACAGCTTCTCTCCGGCGCGGAACGGATGCTCGATAAAGCGTTCTGCGGTGAGATCCGGACGGTTGAGATATCCTCGTGCCAAGCCTGCCCCGCCGACGTACATTTCCCCGGCGACGCCCAGCGGAGCCGGTTCGAGATGCTGGTCGAGCACGTAGACTTGCAGGTCGGGGATCGCGACGCCAATCACGCTGCCCGCTCCCTGCTCCACATCTTCAGAGGTCAGGACGCGGTAGGTGACGTGTACGGTCGTTTCGGTGATGCCGTACATGTTGACCAGCTGCGGTTGCTGGTCGCCGTGGCGTTCATACCACGGTTTCAGGCTTTGCAGCTCCAGCGCTTCCCCGCCGAAGATCACGTAGCGCAGCGCCAGATCATCCTGGCTGCCACGCGCTGCTTCCGCTTGCATGAGCTGGCGGAACGCGGACGGCGTTTGGTTGAGCACGGTGACTCGTTCTTGGACGAGCAGTTCGCAGAATGCTTCAGGCGAACGGGACACCCAGTACGGGACGACGACCAGTTTGCCTCCGTACAGCAGTGCGCCCCAGATCTCCCAGACCGAGAAGTCGAACGCGTAGGAGTGGAAGACCGTCCAAACATCTGTTTCGTCAAACTGGAACCAGTGCTCGGTCGCTTCCATCAGGCGGCCGACGTTGCTGTGCGGGATCAAAACGCCCTTCGGCTTGCCGGTTGAACCTGACGTATAAATGACATAGGCCAGCGTGTCTGTTGTCGCGCCGCTGTGCGGATTGTCACCGCTTTGAGCGGCGATCAACTCCCAATCGCGGTCGATGCAGATCGCAGCCGCATTGTGCGGCGGCAGCGAGCCCAGATGGCTCTCCTGCGTGACCAGCACGGAAACCTGCGAGTCTTCCCGCAGGAACGCGAGGCGCTCTTGCGGGTAGGACGGGTCAAGCGGTACGTAAGCCCCGCCAGCTTTCAGAATGCCGAGGATGCCGACGACCATCTCCAGGTTGCGTTCGACGCAGAGCCCGACTAAGGACTCCGGCCCGATGCCTTGTGCCTGCAGGTGGTGCGCCAGGCGGTTGGCCCGCTCGTTGAGCTCACCGTAGGTCAGCGAACGATCTTCATAGACGACGGCGGTGCGCTCCGGCGTTTTGGCCGCCTGCGCTTCGAAGCGCTCATGGATCGTTTGCGTCTGCGGGAAGTCGGTCAAGACTTGCTGCCAGTTGAGCAGACCTTCGCGCTCTTCGGCGGTGGTCAGTTGCAGGTTGGCGATCGGCTGCTTCGGCGCTGTGACTGCCGCTTGCAGCAGCGTTTGGAAATGCTCTGCCATGCGCTGGATCGTTTCGGCTTCGAACAGCCCGGTGTTGTATTCCAGCGTCGCCCGCATGCCGTCCGCGCCGTTTTCTTCCAAGGTCAAGGTGAGGTCAAACTTAGCAAAATGGCGTTCCTGTTCGAGCGGACGGAGCGTGATGCCCTCCAGCTCGATGGCGGGAACTGGCGCATTTTGCAGGACGAAGCAGACTTGGAACAGCGGCGTGCGGCTCATGTCGCGCTCCGGCTGCAGCTCTTCGACCAGTTTTTCAAACGGCACGTCTTGATGCGCGTACGCCTGCAAGGCGGTTTCTTTGACGCGTCCGATCAAGTCGGCAAATGTCGGTTCGCCCGACAGGTCGGTGCGCAGGACAAGCGTGTTGACGAAGAATCCGATCAACGGCTCGATCTCGCGGCGGCCGCGCCCTGCGATCGGCGTGCCAAGCAGGATGTCGTCTTGGCCGCTGTAGCGGTGCAGAAGCACATTGAACGCGGCGAACAAGGTCATAAACATCGTCGCGCCTTGCTGCTGGGTCAGCCCTTCCAGTTTCTGCATCACGCTGCCCGGCAAGGTGAAGTGATGCAACGCACCGTGGTTGGTCGCCAGCGCGGCGCGTGGACGATCGGTAGGCAGTTGCAACACCGGCAGCGAGCCGCCGAGCTGCTGTTTCCAATAGCCCAGTTGTTCGGCGAGCACACCGCTTTGCAGCCAGTTTGTCTGCCAGTTGGCGTAGTCGGCATACTGGATGTCCAGTTCCGGCAGCGGTGTTGTTTTGCCTTTTGCAAAAGCGTCGTACAACGCAGTCAGCTCTTCAACAAACACGCCGACCGACCAGGCGTCAGACACGATGTGGTGCATCGTGACCATAGCGAGATGTTCGTCTGCGCTCAGTCGAACCAGCTGCGCCCGCACGAGCAGGTCGGAGGTAAGATCAAACGGCGCGGTCGCTTCTTCGCGCATCAGGCGGAGGGCTTCTGCCTCCCGCTCTGTTTCGCTCAAACGGCTGAGGTCGGTGACCGGCATCGCAAGCTCTGCGTGCGGTCGAATCACCTGCACCCCTTCCCCGCTGCTTCCTCCTTGGAAGTTGGTGCGCAGGGCATCGTGGCGGTCGACGATCGCTTGGAACGCGCGTTGCAGGACCGCTTGGTCCAAGTTCCCGGTCAGGCGCACGGCCAGCGGGATGTTGTAGACGCTGTTGTGCGGATCGAGCTGATCGATGAACCACAGGCGCTGCTGTGCAAACGACAGCGGAAGCTCGCCGTGGCGCGGCGCTTTTTCAATCGGCAGTTCCTGCCAGCTGTGGGCAAGGCTGCTGTCGTCAAGGCCGGCTGCCAGCGCGGCGATCGTCGGACGTTCGAACAGCGTGCGCAGTTGCAGGTCGACGCCCAGTTCACTGCGCATCCGCGAGACAACTTGCGTGGCGAGCAGCGAATGGCCGCCGAGGGCAAAGAAGTTGTCGTGGATGCCGACTTGCTCCTGTTTCAGCAGGTCCTCCCAGATCTTCGCGATAATGATTTCCGTTTGCGTGACTGGCGCGGTGTAGGCGGTGGTGTCTGCCTGCGTTTTTTCCGGCTTTGGCAAAGCTTTGCGGTCGATCTTGCCGTTCGGAGTGAGCGGCAGAGCATCGAGGAAGACAAAGGCGGACGGCACCATCGCCGACAAGAGCCGGTTGTCCAGGAACAGGCGCAGTTCTTGTGCGGTGAGCTCCTGCCCCGGCTTGGTGACAACATAAGCGGCGAGGTAGGTCTCGTGCTGGTCATCTTTCCAATCCAGTACGGTACAGGTGTCGATTCCTTCGTGACGGGCCAGCGTCGAGGTGACATCGCTCAGCTGAATGCGCACGCCGCGAATTTTCACCTGGTCGTCGAGACGGCCGAGGATCTCCAGCGTCCCGTCAAGGCGGTAACGGCCACGGTCGCCCGTGTGGTACAGCAGGTCGTTTTCATCGCTGACGTGCGGATTTTGCACGAAGCGTTTGTTTTCTTCCGGCACGTTGATGTAGCCTTTGGTGCGGAACGGCGTGCGGATGACGATCTCGCCCGCTTCTCCGATGCCGCAGAGGCGGCCGTTTTCGGAGCGGATCAACGCTTGCGTCTGCGGCAAGGTCTGCCCGACAGGCTGAATGCCTGCTTGCGGCGCTTGCGGCACGACGTAGAAGCATTTGGCAAGCGTTGTTTCGGTCGGGCCGTACAGGTTGACGACTCCTCCGGCACCAGGGAACGCCGAACGCCATTTTTGTACAAAGACGTCGGTCAGCGGCTCCCCTGCCGAGAACAGCAGGCGCAGGGCTTGCAGCGAAATGCCTTGCGGGCGTTCGCTCAGCCAGGAAGAAGCCAAAGACGGCACGGTGTGCAGGATCGTGATCCCTTCCCGTTCCAGCCACGGCAGGATCGCGTCGGCGCTCAGATCGTCGATCGCATCGGGCAGACAGAGCGTCGCGCCGCTGGTCAGCGGCAGGAAGATGTCGCGGAGCACCACGTCGAACGACAGGTTGGTCAGTTGGGCGCTGCGGTCTTGCGGACTCACGCCAAACTGTTCACGCTGCCAGTTCAAGAAGTGGCTCAAGCCTTGATGCGTGCCAAGCACGCCTTTAGGCACCCCAGTCGTGCCGGATGTAAAGAAGATGTAGGCGGAGTCCGTTTGCGACAGTTGCGGCATGAAAGCTGCGGTGTCGCTGTTGGCATCGCCTTGCAGGCGGCCGGTGTTCGGATCGACGATCATCGCTTCCGGCATCACCGCCGCTGTGTCTTCGCTTACGAAGAGCACGCGTTGCGCGTTTGCTTCGCGAAGCATCAGCTCTTGGCGCGACGACGGCAGGTTGTGGTCGACGGCGAGCAGCACGCCGCCGCTCATGAACACGGCCAGCATCGAGGCGATGAAGCCGAAGCTTCTGTGCCCAATCACAGCGACCGTTTCTCCGCGTTCGATGCCGCTGGCCAACAGTTCACGGGCGAGTTCGACGGCACGCGTTTGCAGCTCGTCATACGTCCATTCGTTTTCGCGATGCTTCACAGCGACTTTTGCAGGCGTACGGATGGCCCACGCGGCGACTTGCTCCTGCACCAGCGCTTGCTCCGGAATCGGCAAAATTTTGGCCGGGTCTGGCAGCAGCGCTTGTGCAGCTTCTGTCCGCAGGGAGTACAGGGCAAGCGGCTGTGCGGCATCGTCTGCGATCTGGCGGAGCAGATGGTTGAACTGGCGCAGCATTTCCGCCATGCGTACATCGCTGAAGCGGTCTTTTTGGTAGACCATCTGCAGTTCGAGGCCGTCCGGGTTGTCGTGAATGTACAGGGTCATCAGGAACTTCGACTCCTGCTCGCCAACCGGCGCTGCGGAGATGGAAAGCCCCGGCAGTTCGGCGTCGATCTGCGGCAGATTCACGAAGTTGACCAGTACATCAAAGATCGGGTTGCGGTGCAGCGTGCGCTCCGGCTGGAGCTCCTCGACCAGCTTTTCGAACGGCAGATCCTGGTGCGCGTAGGCGTTCAGCGTCACTTCGCGCACATTGGCCACCAGTTCGGCGAAGGTCGGGTTGCCCGACAGGTCGGTGCGCAGCGCCAAGGTGTTCAGCATCAGGCCGATCAAGCGTTCCGTCTCCACGCCGCCGCGTCCGGCGATCGGCGTGCCGATGATGATGTCTTCCTGCCCGGACAGGCGTGCGAGCAGCAGTTTGAACGCGGCGAGCAGCGTCATAAACAGCGTAGCGCCGCTTTGACGGCTCAGCGTTTGCAAGGAGGCAGTCAAGTCACTGCCCAGGCTGAGCGTTTGCATGCCGCTCCCCTCTGCCCCGTTTGCCGCACCGTCCATCGGCAGTTCCAGTCGTGGCAAGGTGCCGCCAAGGTGGTTTTTCCAATAGGACAGCTGGGCGTCGAGGACGTCGCCTTGCAGCCAGTTGCGCTGCCAGACCGCGTAGTCGGCGTACTGGACAGGCAGTGCGCTGAACGGAGATGGCTCCCCTTGCGCAAACGCCTCGTACAGCGCCGTGAACTCTTGGGCCAGCAGCCCGATCGACCAGCCGTCCGAGACGATGTGATGCATCGTCGTCAGCAGCAGATGCTCGCGCTCGCTCATCTTGAGCACGGTGACGCGCAAGAGCAGATCTTGCGTCAAGTCGAACGGACGGCAGGTTTCCTCTTCGGTGATGCGCAGCGCTTCCGCTTCTGCATCCTCTTCCCCGCTCAAGTCGAGCACGTTGACTTGCAGCAGGCGTTCTTCGGCAACCACCTGCACCGGTACGCCGTCTTGCAGGCGGAACGAGGTGCGCAGCGCTTCGTGGCGGTCGATGATCGCTTGGAACGCCGCTTGCAGCGCTTCGAGATTCAGTTCCCCTTGCAGGCGCAGTGCGCTTGGCATGTGGTAGGCGCGGTTGCCCGGTTCGAGCTGATCGATAAACCAGAGCCGCTCTTGGGCAAAGGACAGCGGGCTGTTCGTGCCGCGCTCCTGCGGCACCAGTGGCGGTGCCTGCAGGTGTTTGTCACCGAGGCGCTCTGCTTCGACAAGGCGCGCCAACGCTTCGATGTTTGGCGCTTCAAACAGCGTGCGCAGCGGCAGATCGACGCCAACCGCGCTGCGGATGCGGGAGATCACCTGCGTCGCCAGCAGCGAATGGCCGCCGAGTTCAAAGAAGTTGTCCTGAATGCCGACACGCTCGCGGCCAAGCACTTCACCCCATACGGAGCACAGCACTTCTTCCAGCGGCGTGCGCGGCGCGGTGTAAGACGCCGCTGCCAGCGCGGAGGAGTCGGGAGCCGGCAGTGCGCGGCGGTCAACCTTGCCGCTTGGCGTGAGCGGGAGATGATCCAGCGTCACGACAGCTTGCGGCACCATGTACTCAGGCAACTTGTCTTTCAAATAACTTCTCAGTTCAGATGTGTTGAGTTCGGAACCTGTCGCCCCAGTCACGTAGGCGGCCAGACGCTTGTTCCCCGCTTCATCCGCAAAGGCGATCACCGCTGCGTCGCGAACGTCCGGGTGTTGGGTCAGCACAGCTTCGATCTCGCCAAGCTCGATGCGGAAACCGCGAATCTTGACCTGGTTGTCGAGACGGCCGAGGTATTCGATCGTGCCGTCTGGCAGCCAGCGCACACCGTCGCCCGTTTTGTACAGGCGTTCTCCATCAGCAAACGGGTTTTGTAGGAAGCGCTCTGCGGTCAGGTCATCCCGGCCGAGGTAGCCTCGTGCCAGCACCGGTCCGCCGAGGTACAGTTCGCCTTGCACGCCGACCGGAACCGGCTGCATCGACGCATCGAGCACGTAGACCTTGGCATTGGCGACCGGACGTCCGATCGACGGCAGCAGCGGCCAGGATTCGGCCGCGCCGCTCAGCGTGTGCGAGGTGACCACGTGGCTTTCGGTCGGGCCGTATTGGTTGCTCAGCGTGCAGTTCGGCAACTCCGAGAAGAAACGGCGGATCGCTGTGGTGATCTGCAACTGCTCCCCTGCTGTGATCACCTCTTGCAGATCGCGCGGATACAGATTGCGCTCGGCGCAGATCTCCGCCAGATGTTGCAGGGCGATAAACGGCAGGAAGAGCCGTTCTACTTTTTCGGCGATCATCACGTGCGGCAGTTCGAGCAGGTTTTGGCGCAGAGCTTCTTCGATCAGCACCAGCGTCCCGCCTGCAGAAAGCGTCGCAAAGATCTCTTGGAACGAAACGTCGAAGTTCAGCGACGTGAACTGCAAGGTGCGGGCGTCCGCTTTGCGGGATTCGCCCTGCTGCCAGGCCAGCAGGTTCGCGACCGGGCGGTGCGGCATCGCCACGCCTTTCGGGCGGCCTGTCGACCCGGAGGTGTACAAAATGTAGACCAGATCGTCGAGCGTGGCCTGGCTGACCGGATTCTCCCGGCTTTCTTCAAGCAGCGAAGAGTCGGTGTCAAGCTCGATCACCTGTACGCTTTCCGGCACTTCGGCCGCCATCACGCCCTGCTGGGTCAGCAGGATCGGGATGCGCGTTTCCTCCAAAATGAAGCCGAGGCGGTCTTTCGGATATGCGGGATCGAGCGGCACATAAGCGCTGCCTGCCTTGATGATCCCGAGCAGCCCGATGATCATCTCCAGCGAGCGCTCCATCGACAGTCCAACCGGCACATCCGGCCCCGCTCCGAGCTTCTGCAGGCGGTGCGCCACTTGGTTGGCACGCAGGTTCAGCTCGCGGTAGGTCAACTGCTGTCCGTTAAAAGTAACGGCAGCTGCGTCCGGCGTGCGATCCGCTTGCGATGTCACCAGTTCGTCGATGCGGGACAGAGGCAGGTCTTCCTTCGTATCGTTCCAGTCGAAGAGCAGCTGTTGACGCTCTTCCGCTCCCAGCCATTGCAGTTCGGCGATATGCTGGTTCGGCTGTGCGACTGCCGCTTCGAGCAAGGAGACAAAATGTCCGATCATGCGGTTGATCGTCGTGCGGTCGAACAGGTCGGTGCTGTATTCGAGCCAGCCGGACAGCGTGCCATCCGCTTGTTCGTGCACCAGCATGTTGAGGTCAAATTTGGCTGTCTGGCTGTCCACCTCAAGGTGCGACAGAGTTACGCCTGGAAGTTGTGCCTCTGCGTGCGTTGCGTTTTGCAGCACAAACATCGCTTGGAACAGCGGCGAACGGCTCATGTCGCGCTCCGGCTGCAAAGCCTCGACCAGTTTTTCAAACGGCGCGTCCTGATGCGCGTACGCTTCCAGCGCGGTCTGTTTGACGCGGTGAAGCAGTTCGGCGAACGTCGGCGCACCGCTCAGATCGGCGCGCATCGCCAGCGTGTTGACGAAGAAGCCGATCAGATGCTCCGTCTCTTGTCGCGTGCGTCCCGCAATCGGCGAGCCGACCGCAAAATCTTCTTGGCCGGTATAGCGGTGCAAGAGCGTGAAGTACGCGGCGAGCAAGGTCATGTACAGCGTGGTGCCGTGCTGCTGGCTCAGCGATTGCAGACGTTCGTGCAACGCTTGGGACAGCGCAAACGGCTCTGTCGCGCCCCGGTAGGTCTGCACCGCCGGGCGCGGACGGTCGGTTGGCAGCTGCAGTGCGGGCAGATCGCCCCCGAGCTGCTTTTTCCAGTACTCGATCTGCCCGTCCAGCACTTCGCCTTGCAGGCGGGATTGCTGCCAAGCCGCGAAATCGGCATAGTGAACGGTCAGCGGCGGCAGCATCGCGGCGGTGCCGGAGACGAACGCTGTGTACAGCGCGGTGAACTCCTGTGTAAACACGCCGAGCGACCAGCCGTCGGAGATGATGTGATGCATGTTGACGATCAGCACATGTTCGTCACTGCTCGTCTGCACCAGCCCGAAACGCACCAGCGGGCCTTGGGTGAGGTCGAACGGCGTGGTGGCTGCCGTTTCGATCAAGCTGGCCAGCTCCGTTTCGCGCTCCCCTTCCGGCAGATGACGCAGGTCGCGCTTGAACAGCGGCAAGTCGATTTTTTCAGAGATCAGCTGCACCGGCTGGCCGTCTTGTTCGGCAAACGTGGTGCGCAGCGACTCTTGATGGTCGAGGATCGCTGCCAGCGTCTGCTCCACCGCCGCTTGATCGAGGTCGCCTTGCAGGCGGACGGCAAGCGGCATGTTGTAGACAGCCGGGTTGGCGAGCAGGCGGTCGAGCACCCAGAGGCGCTGTTGCGAGAAGGACAGCGGCAGCGCTTTGCTTCTGTCTTGACGCGCGATCGCGCCGTGCGCGGCAGGTTCAGCCGCTGCGGCGTCGATCTTCAGCGCCAGTTCGGCGACCGTCGGAGCTTCGAACAAGGCACGCAGGTGCAGTTCGATGCCAAATTGTTCGTTGATGCGCGACAAGACCTGTGTGGCGAGCAGCGAATGGCCGCCCCGTTCAAAAAAGTTGTCGTGCACGCCAACTTGGTCAGCACCGAGCACGGTGGCCCAAATGTCGGCCAGTTGCTGTTCAACATCGTTGCGCGGCGCGGTGAAGACGGCCGATTCTTGGGTTGACCAGTCCGGCACTGGCAGCGCTTTGCGGTCCACTTTGCCGTTTGGCGTCAGCGGAAGCGCGTCGAGGATCACAAAGGCGGACGGAATCATATAGTCCGGCAAGCGCTCTTTGAGCAAGGCGCGCAGAGCTGCCGTCTCAATCGCAGAGGTATCTCCTGCAACATACGCGACGATGCGCTTGTCGCCCGGCACGTCTTCGCGCACGAGAACGACAGTTTCACGAATCGCAGCATGCTTGATCAAAACGGCTTCGATCTCGCCAAGCTCGATCCGGAAGCCGCGCACCTTCACCTGATGGTCGATGCGGCCGAGGTATTCGAGGCTCCCGTCAGGCAGCCAGCGCACAAGGTCGCCTGTCGCGTACATGCGTGCGCCCGCTTGTGTCGAGAAGGGGTCCGCGATAAATTTCTCGGCGGTCAGCTCTGGCTGCCCCAGATAACCGCGGGCCAGACCGTCGCCGGCCAGATACAGCTGACCGGGCACGCCCTGCGGCACGAGCAGCATGTTGGCGTCGAGGACGTAGGCTTGCGTGTTGGCCAGCGGGCGGCCGATCGTCGGCGCGGTCTCCGCTGTTTTGTCGACCAGGGCGTATGTCGAATAGGTCGTATCTTCCGACGGACCGTAGAGGTTATAGACCTTCTGCACGGTGCCAAGCGCATACAGCTTCTGCGTGACATGCAGCGGAAGCGCTTCGCCCGCCAGGTTGACCGTGCGGACGCTTTGCGGAATTCCGTTTGTGCGCAGCAGTTCGGCGATCGCCGACGGGACGGTGTTGATCAGCGTCACTTCGTCTTTGGCGGAGAGTTGCGGCAGGTACAGCGCATTTTCCGCCAAGATCACGGTGCCGCCCGCAGACAGCGTGACGAACAGCTCATACACCGACAAGTCAAAGCAGATCGAAGTCGAGAACAGCACGCCGGACAGCTCTTCTGCCGAGTACACCTCTTGCGCCCAGTGAACCATCGTTGCCGCGCTGCGGTGCTCGATGGCCACCCCTTTCGGACGGCCGGTCGAACCGGACGTGTAGATGACGTAGGCGAGATTGTCCGCTTGCACGGCCGAAACCGGCTCGTCGGACAGCCCTTCCCCAGTCAGCGGCAGGCACAGCGGATCGGCTGTGCACGACGGCAATTCAGCCAGCAGGTGCTCTTCGGTGAGCAGCACCATCATCTGCGCATCTTCCATCGTGTACAGGACGCGCTCCTGCGGATAAGCCGGATCGAGCGGCACGTACGCCCCGCCCGCTTTCAGCACGGCGAGCATGCCGATGATCATCTGCGCGGAACGCTCCATGTAAACGCCGACCAGCGTCTCCGGGCCCACGCCCATCTGCTGCAGGCGGTGTGCCACGGAGTTGGCCTGCTCGTTCAACTCGCGGTAGGTCAGGCGCGTCTCCCCTGCTGCCAGCGCGACGCTGTCAGGCGTCTTCGCCGCTTGCATCGCGAACAGCTGATGCAGGCAGAGGTCTTGCGGGTAATCTTTTGCCGTGTTGTTAAACCCGGTGAGCAGCAGTTCTTGCTCGGCGTCAGACAACAGCGGCACTTCATGAATCGAGCGTGCCGGATCTTGCGCCAGCGCGGTCAGCAGCAAGGTGAAATGTCCGGCCATGCGCTCGACCGTCGCCGCGTCAAACAGATCGGTGTTGTATTCGAACGAGCCTTGCAGTCCTTCTTCCCGCTCGACAAAGGCCAGCGTCAGGTCAAATTTCGCCGTCGTGCTGCCCAGCTCCACCGGTTCTGCCTGCAGCCCGGGCAGATCGAGCTGCGACAACGGAGCATTTTGCAGGATGAACATCACTTGGAACAATGGAGAGCGGCTCAGGTCGCGTTGCGGCTGGATCACTTCGACCAGCTTTTCGAACGGCACGTCCTGATGGCCGTACGCTTGCAGGGCGGTCTCTTTGACCCGGCCGACCAGCTCGGCAAAGCTTGGCGCGCCCGACAGGTCGGTGCGCAGCGCCAGCGTGTTGACGAAAAAGCCGATCAGGTCTTCGATCCCTTCCTGGGTGCGCCCGGCGACCGGAGATCCGACCACGATGTCCTCTTGGCCGCTATAGCGGGCAAGCATTGCGTTAAACGCAGCCAACAGCGTCATGAACAGCGTCGCGCCGTGTTCGCGGCTGAGCGTGTTCAGCTGTTGGGTCAGACCGGCAGGAAGTGTAAACGCATATTCGGCGCCGTTGTACGTCTGTACCGCCGGACGCGGGCGGTCGATCGGCAGCTGCAAGAGCGGAAGATCGCCTGCGAGCTGCTCTTTCCAGTACTGCAACTGGGTCTCCAGCACGCCGCTGTCCAGCCAGTCGCGCTGCCAGGCGGCATAGTCTGCATATTGCACAGCCAGCGGCTGCAACTGAGCTTCCGCGCCGGTGGCATACGCTTCATACAGAGAAGTGAACTCGCGGACGAACACGCCCATCGACCAGCCGTCCGAGACGATGTGGTGCATGTTGAGGAACAGCACGTGCTTCCCCTTGCCCAGCGTCACCAGCAGGAAGCGCACCAGCGGGCCGTTTTGGAGATCGAACGGGCGGTCCGCTGCTTCGCGAAGCAGGTTGTGTAGTGCGAGTTCGCGCTGTGCAGCGCGTTTCGCGGACAGGTCCGCTTTTTCCACGACGAGCGTCTGGGCATCGGCGATCTGCTGCACCGGCTCGCCGTTCACTTTGGCAAACGTGGTGCGCAGTGCTTCATGACGGTCGAGGATCGTCTGCAAGCTCATTTCCAGCGCTTCAACATGCAGTGTGCCGTTCAAGCGCAACGCAAACGGGATCGAATACACGCTGGAGCCCGGCATCAGCTGATCGAGCACCCACAGGCGCTGCTGCGAATAGGACAACGGCAGGTTGCCGCGCTGCGTGCGCTTCGAGATCGCCGTCTGCGCCGCTTTTTCCTGCGTTTGGAGTCCGCGCGCCAGACGTTCCACCGTGCCTGCTTCGAACAGGGCGCGCAGCGGCAGCGAGATGCCAAAGGCGCTGTTGATGCGGGAGATCGCCTGTGTGGCCAGCAGCGAATGTCCGCCGAGCTCAAAGAAGTTGTCGAGCACGCTGACTTGCTCCGTGCCCAGCACGTCTGCAAAAATCGCGGCGATCCCCTTCTCGTGTTCATTGCGCGGCGCGACGTACTCGCTCTGTGCCGCATAGTCCGGCTTCGGCAGGCTGCGGCGGTCGACTTTGCCGTTTGCTGTCAAAGGCAAGGCAGACAGCGCGACGAATGCGGACGGCACCATGTAGCCCGGCAGCCGTTCGTTAAGATAAGCGCGCAACGCTTCTTCGTCAAAATCGGCCGTGTCGTGCGGCACCACATAAGCGGCGAGGCGTTTGTCGCCGGGGATGTCTTCCCTGGCAATGACAAGCGCTTCCTGTACGGTCACATGAGCGCCAAGCACCGCTTCGATCTCGCCCAGTTCCACGCGGAAGCCGCGGATCTTGACCTGGTTGTCGATGCGGCCCATGAATTCCAGCGTGCCGTTTGCCAGCCAGCGCACGAGGTCGCCCGTCCGGTACAGCCGCTCATCCGCTTGGAACGGATGCGGCACGAATTTCTCGGCGGTCAGCTCCGGCTGGCCGAGATAGCCGATCGCCAAGCCGTCGCCGCCGATGAACAGTTCACCCGGAACACCGATCGGCGCAAGGCGCATCCCGGCATCCAGCACGTAAACGGTGGTGTTGGGGAGCGGGCGGCCGATCGGCACGCTGTCGCCGATGAGATCTCCGTGCGCCATGCGGTGCGTCGTGGCAAACGTCGTGCTTTCCGTCGGACCGTACCCGTTGATCAAAATGGTGTCCGGCAGCTCGGCCAGCACTTTGCGCACATGACCCGGCTGCAGCGCGTCACCGCCGGCCAGCAGTTGGCGCACGCCAGCCAGATCCTGCAGGCGCTCGTCGACCATCTGGTGGAACAGACCGGCTGTCAGCCACAGGGTGGTGATGCCCGTCTCGCGCACGAAGCGGCCAAGCTCCTCCAGCGAAGGCAGATGAGCCGGGAAGATCACCAGCTTCGCCCCGTTGAGCAGCGGACCCCAGATTTCAAACGTGGCGGCGTCAAACGAGATCGAAGCGAACTGCAAGAACACTTCCCGCTCGTCAAACGCTGCGTAGTCCGTGTTTTTCACCAGGCGCAGCACCGCCTGATGCGGAACGGACACACCTTTTGGCTTGCCGGTCGAACCGGACGTGTAATTTACATAAGCTATGTTATGTGTACTACCTTCTGTTTCCAGATTAGCAGCACTTTCCGCTGCGATCTCTGCGCGAGCTTCGTCAAGGCAGATCGTCTGCAGATCCTCAACCGGCAATTGCTGCAGCAGGCGGCTCTCCGTCAGCAGCACCTCAACTTGCGAATCGGCAAGCAGATGGCGCAGACGGTCTTCCGGATAGCTGGCATCAAACGGCACATATCCCGCGCCTGCTTTGAGAATCGCCAGCAGGCCGATCACCAGATCGAACGAACGCTCCATGCAGAGACCCACCAGGCTTCCCGCTTGCACGCCTTGGCGCTGCAGGTAACGGGCCAGGCGGTTCGCCTGTTCGTTCAGCTCGCGATAGGTGAGCGTCTCCCCTGCAAATTCAACGGCGATGCGCTCCGGCGCCTTGCGAACTTGCTCGGCAAACTGCGACTGAATCGTACTGGTGCGCGGATAGTCGCGTGCCGTGTCGTTCCAGGCGGCCAGTTGCTGCTGTTCCGCCGCAGTCAACAGCGGCAACTCGTCGATCAGCTCGTCAGGTGCTGCACAGATCGCTGTGACCAGCGTTTCCAAATGGCCGGCCATGCGCTCAATCGTCGCGCGGTCAAACAGGTCGGTGTTGTATTCAAACACGCCGCTCATCCCCGACTCCTCTTCGGTCAAGAACAGGGTCAGGTCAAATTTGGCTGTGGTCGCGTCCAGTTCGGCAGACGCAAGCGTCAGGCCGGGCAGCTCCAGTTGCGAAACCGGGTTGTCCTGCAGGGCAAACATGACTTGGAACAAAGGCGTACGGCTCATGTCGCGGTCGGCGGCCAGCTCTTCGACTAGTCTTTCGAACGGCACATCCTGATGCGCATAAGCGTTCAGGGCGGTCCCCTTCACCCGTTCCAGCAATTCGGCAAAGCGCGGCGAGCCCGACAGGTCGGTGCGCAGCACCAGCGAGTTGACGAAGAACCCGATCAGATCTTCCGTCTCGCGGCGTGTACGGCCAGCGATCGGCGTGCCGATCAAGAGGTCCTCCTGGCTGGTATAACGGCTGAGCAGCAACGCAAACGCGGCATGCAGAGTCATAAACAGCGTCGCGCCTTGTTGGCTCGCCAGCTCTTGCAAGCTATCGCGGACATGGTCGCTCCAAGTAAAGCGCACCGCCGCCCCGCGATACGTCTGCACCGCCGGGCGCGGACGGTCGGTCGGCAGCTGCAAGACGGGCAGTTCCCCGCCAAGCTGCTGTTTCCAATAGGCGAGCTGTTCGTCCATCGCGCCGCCGGACAGCCAAGTGCGCTGCCAAGCTGCGTAATCGGCATATTGCACGGCCAGTTCTTCCAGCGGAGAAGCTTCTCCCGCCGCAAACGCTTCATACAATGCGCCGAATTCGCGAATCAGCACGCGGATCGACCAGCCGTCCGAGACGATGTGATGCATGTTCACCGTCAACAGATGCTCTTGTTCGCCGATCTGCAGCAGTGTAAAGCGAATCAGCGGCCCTTGCGTGAGATCGAACGGTTTTCCCGCCTCTTCCTGTGCCAAGCGCAGCGCTTCCGCTTCCCGTTCCGAAGCAGCCAACTTACGCAGGTCGACAAAAGTCAAAAGATCCGATACCTGCTCAGCAATCACTTGCACCGGCTCGCCGTTCACATCGGCAAACACGGTGCGCAGCGGCTCATGGCGCTGGACGATCTCTTGCAGCGTCCGCTCCAGTGCATCCAGCTGCAGATCTCCGCTCAGGCGCAGCGCATACGGCATGTTGTAGACCGCTTCCCCGCCGAGCAGCTGTTCGACCACCCACAGACGCTGCTGTGCAAACGACAGCGGCAAGTTGTTGGCGGTGCGATCCAGCCTGTCAATCGGGGCATGGCCCGCTTCGCCGTCCCCTGTCGCATCCAATTGGGCGGCCAGCTCAGCGACGGTCGGAGCTGCAAACAAGGCATGCACCGGCAGGCGCTGGCCGAACGACTCTTGCACGCGCGACAAGACTTGGGTGACGAGCAAGGAATGCCCGCCCAGTTCAAAAAAGTTGTCTTGGGCGCCGACACGCTCTACGCGCAGCACCTCTCCCCAAATCTGGGACAAACGCTCTTCTGTAGGCGTGCTCGGAGCCACATACGCCTGTTCGGAAGCAAATGCCGACCAGTCCGGCTTCGGCAGGGCTTTGCGATCCACTTTGCCGTTTGGCGTCAGCGGCATCGCTTCGAGGATGACAAATGCCGATGGGATCATATAGTCGGGCAGCGTCCGCTTCAACAGCGCTTTCAGTTCCCCGCTCTCTACGCCCGTCTTGCTGGCAACATACGCCACCAGCCGTTTATCGCCGATCATCTCCTCCTGCACCAGCACAAGCGCCGCCTGCACGTTCGGGTGTTGCAAAAGCCCTGCTTCGATCTCGCCCAGCTCAATGCGGAAACCGCGGACTTTGACCTGGTGGTCGATCCGGCCGAGGTATTCCAGCGTGCCGTCCGCCGTCCAGCGCGCCAAGTCGCCCGTCGCGTACATCCGCGAGTTGGGGTCGGCAGAGAACGGGTTGGCAATGAACTTTTCCTTCGTCAGCTCTTCGCGGCCGAGATAGCCGCGCGCCAAGCCCCGTCCGCTCAGATGCAGCTCGCCGGCCACACCGATCGGCACCGGCTGCTGCTGTTTGTCGAGCAGGTAGACTTGCGTATTGGTAAGCGGACGCCCGATCGCAGGCGCTGTCAAAGCGCCACGCTCCATCAAGGCATAAGTCGAGTACGTGGTGTCTTCAGACGGCCCGTACAGGTTGTAGACATTTTCGATCGACGGCAGACCGTACAGTTTTTGCACCAGTACCAGCTGCAAAGCTTCCCCGGCCAGATTGACTGTGCGCACCGACTGCGGAATGCCTTCCATGCGCAACAGTTCGCCGATCGCCGACGGAACGGTGTTGATCAGCGTAACCTCGTCTTTGGCAGGCAACTGCGGCAGATGTAGCGCATTTTCCGCAACGATCACTTTGCCGCCCAGCGACAGCGTGACGAACAGCTCGTATACGGACAGGTCGAAGCAGATCGAAGTGGCAAACAGCACTCCGGCCAGCTCGTCAGCCGCGTATTCAGCTTTGGCCCAGTGGATCAGCGCAGCGGCGCTCTTGTGCTCGATCGCCACGCCTTTCGGTTGGCCGGTCGAGCCGGACGTATAGATCACATACGCCAGATTGTCTTCCGTCACCGAAGCGGCTGGATTCTCAGCCGATTCCTGCTGTAACCCCTCGCGCAGTTCATCGAGGCGCAGCACATGGGCGCTGTGTGCAGGCAGGTCGCCCGCCAGGCTCGCCTGTGTCAAAATCGCCTTCATCTGCGCATCTTCCATCGTGTAGGCGATGCGCTCTTTCGGATACGCCGGGTCAAGCGGCACATAAGCGCCGCCCGCTTTCAACACGCCGAGCATGCCGCAGACCATCTCTGCGCCGCGCTCCATGAAAATGCCGACCAGGGATTCCGGTCCGACACCGAGCTGCTGCAGGCGATGCGCGATCCGATTCGCCTGTGCGTTCACTTCGCTGTAGGTCAGCCGCACTTCCCCGTCGATGACCGCGACGGCATGCGGGGTCGCCGCGGCCTGCTGTTCCACCAGCTGGTGGATGCACAGCCCTTGCGGATCATTGACTGCCGTGTTGTTGAACGTATGCAGCAGAGTCGCTTTTTCCTGTTCCGGCAAAATCGTCAACGCGCTGACCGATGTGTCGGCTGCTTCTGCGATGCTTGCCAGCAGCGTCTCGAATTGGCGGGAGATCCGCCCGATCGTCTCCGGCGCAAACAGGTCGGAGTTGTATTCAAAGCGACCGGCCAGTCCGTCGTTGGTCTCTGCCATCGTCAAGGACAGGTCAAATTGCGCATGGCGCTGCTCCAGTTCCAAGGATTGCAGCGTCAAGGCACCGGCGGCAAGCAGTGCGCCCGCTTCGCCAAGCGAGAATCCGGCCATGCCTTCCAGCCCGGCCAGATGCGATTTTTGATAGGTAAACATCGCCTGAGCCAGCGGCGGATAGCTGGGGTCACGCTCCGGCTGCAACAGTTCGACCAGCAGCGGGAACGGATACTCCTGATGTTCCAGAGCGCCCACGACCGTCTGGCGCACGTCGGCCAGGAAGTCGGAGAAGGCGGTTTCTTGGGCAAAGTCTGCCCGCTGCACCACCGGGTTGACAAAATAGCCGATCACGGCGGCGTCTTTGGCGCTGCTGCGGCCGGTGGTCGGCGACGCGATCAGCACCTCTTCCTGTCCGCTGATCCGGTGCAGCAGCACTTGGAACGCGGCGAGCAGCGTCATGTATAAGGTCGCCCCTTGCTCCGTGGCCAGTTTCTTGAGCGCAGCGGAGAGCGCGGCAGGCAAAGCAAACGAACTGGCTGCTCCGCGATAGCTTTGCACCGGCGGACGGGGACGGTCGGTCGGCAGGTTCAAGACCGGCAGATCGCCGCCGAGCTGTTCGCGCCAGAAAGACTCCAGCTCCTGTCGGCGGCTGCTGTTCAGCATCGTCTCCTGCTCGCGGACATAGTGCGCGAAGGAACGGGACGTTTTTGCAAGTGGCACCGTAGTTCCTTGCACGGCCGCCTGATACAGCGCCTGCAATTCCTGCACCAGCACGCCAAGCGACCAGAAGTCGGAGATGATGTGGTGGGCCGTCAACAGCAGCACCGATTGGGAGTCTCCGCGTTCAAACAGGTGCACGCGCAGCGGCGCGTCCAGTGCCAGATCGAACGGTCGGTTGGCTTCTGCGGACAGTGCATCTTGCAGTTCTGTTTGGGACCAAGACCCTGCATCGATCACGGTCAAGAGATCTCCATTCGCCTCCAGCACCACGCCAACCGGTTCGCCGTCCTGTTCCACAAAACGGCTGCGGAGCAGTTCATGGCGCTGTTCCAGCTGAGCAAATGCCGTGTGCAGCGCGGCACGATCCAGCGGCGACAAAATCTTGGCCGCGCGTGCGATGTTATACGCCGCGCTGTCCGGCGCGAGCTTTTGCACAAACCACAGCGCACGCTGGCCGTGCGACAGGGCAAACGGCCCTTCCGCTTCCCCGCTCTCCGCCGCTTCCAGCTCCAACTGGACGCCCGCGGTCAGCTGCAGGGAGATGTCTTCCGCCAGTTCGGCAAGGCTGGGTCCGGCCAGCAAGCGTGAGAACGGCACGGGCACGCCAAACGTTTCTTCGACCACATGCTTCAATTCCACAGCGATCAGCGAATCAAGACCCAGCGTATTTAAGGATTGATCCGGATGCACCGCGCTTTGCGGCACGCCAAGCGCCCGCGCTGCCTTTTGGCCCAGATACGACCGCAGCGCCGCTTGGCGCTCCATCGGCTCGGCTGCGAGCAGCCATTCACGGGTCAACTCCGGCATGCCGTCAGCTTGCGTTTCCGCATCCAGCACGAGTTCAGACGCCGAAGCTGCTTCGGCATCCGCGTTCAAGATATCGGAAAAGACCACATCAAGCGTGCCGTCGAGGAAGTTCTCGCGGCATTTGTGACGCTGCACTTTCCCGGATGAAGTTTTCGGAATCGACACCGGTTTGATCAGCACCACCGCATAGACTTGCAACTGGTGTTCTTCCGATACCGCCTGACGAATCTTTTGCGCCACTTCCGCGAGGTTCGACTTGCGGTGGGTGCGCTCGATCTCCTGAACGACGACCAGGCGCTCTTCCCCGTCGACTTCGACCGCGACAGCCGCGCCGTTGCTGTTTTTCACCGCCGGATGGCTCTCCTGCACGGCAAACTCAATATCGTTCGGATAATAATTGCGGCCGCGAATGATGATCAGGTCTTTCAGACGGCCGGTGACATACAGCTCCCCGTCGTGCAGGAAGCCAAGGTCGCCGGTGCGCAAAAACGGACCTTCGCCCGTCTCTTGCAGATAGGCGCGGAACGTTTCTTCTGTCTGCTGGGGGCGCTTCCAGTAGCCTTGCGCCACGCTTGGTCCGCAGACCCAGATCTCGCCGACCTGTCCGTCCTGGCACAGCGAGCCGGTCTGCGGATCGGCGACCACCACTTTTTGCCGGACAAGCGCCACACGACCGGAGGAGACCAGCGTGCGGTCACCTTCTTGGGCCGTCTCAATAGCCACTGCCCGGTTGTCTTTTAACGCGCCTCCATCAAAGGAGTTGGCGATTGGCGCTTCCGAGCTGTGTCCGCCGGTGACGAACAAAGTCCCTTCCGCCAAGCCGTAGCACGGATAAAACGCCTCTTTTTTAAAACCGCACGGCGCAAAAAATTCGGCAAAGCGATCCAGCGTTTCTTGGCGGATCGGCTCAGCCCCGGTGAACGCGATTTTCCACGAGCTCAGATCGAGTGTGTCGCGCTGCTCCGGCGTGATTTTTTGCAGGCACAGTTCATACGCAAAGTTCGGGCCGCCGCTGACCGATGCGCCCAACCGGGAGATGATCTCCAGCCATTTCAGCGGACGCTGGATAAAATCGACCGGGGCCATCAGCGTGACCGGGTAGCCGGTGAACAGCGGTTGCAAGATACCGCCGATTAAGCCCATGTCGTGATACGGTGGCAGCCAGATCACGCAGTTGGAATCGGGAGACGTGCCGAAGCAGTCTTGAATCAACTCCAGGTTATGTAACAGGTTGCCGTGTGTTAACATGACCCCTTTCGGCAGCGAGGTGGAACCGGATGTGTACTGCAAAAATGCGAGCGAGTCGGACGTCAACTGCGGCGCCTGCCACAATTCGCCCAGCTCTTCCGTGCCTTCCGCAGTCAGCCACGTCAGCGCCGACAACTCGGGAGAATCGCCAAAGCGATTTTCCACAGACGCCAAAATGGCCGGCGTGGTCAGCGCGAGTGCAGCTTCGGAATCGCTGACGATCGCCTGCAAGCGGCCGAGATGCCCGTTTGCGCGCGGCGGATAAGCAGGCACAGGAACAACGCCCGCGTACAAACAGCCGAAAAAGGCAGTGATGTATTCCAATCCTGGCGGGTACAGCAACAGGGCGCGCTCGCCGGCGACCTGCCGCTGCTGCAACAGGGCAGCCAAAGACCTGGCGCGCCGATCAAGGTCCGCATAGGTAAAGACCTGTTGCGATCCGTCTTCGTTTAAAAACGAATACGCCGCTTGCGTAGCCTGCATCTCTGCACGCCGCTGCAACAGGTCGACCAGTGTCGAGAATGTGCTCTTCGCTTCCATTCTTGTAAACCCCTCCGTAGAAAATAATCATAATAATATCAAATTGATAGATAATTAAGTAAGAAAGTAGACAGTGTCGTAAGTTATAATATACTGTGGAAAATTGATAATACCTTCCTGATTGAATATAAATAATAAGAGATGTTGCGGACATTTCCGTTATATTGAATGAATTCTATTGATGAAACTAAACAGAAAAAAGGAACTTCCCCCAGTATGAGGAAAGTTCCTTAAATTTTCCATTTAGTCAATTCCTGTTACAATTTCAACTCCCAAGTCTCCCCGATCAAACCTTCGCCAAAGTCGTTGTGCGGCTCGGCAGCCACTTTTTCAAACCCTGCTGTCTGATAGATATGCCTGGCCGTATCCAGCACCGAGTTGGTCCACAGCACCAGCTTTTCATAGCCGGCCCGCTTCGAGAAGCGGATGCATTCATCGACCAAGCGCTTGCCAAGCCCTAAGCCGCGCGCGGAAGGCTCGACGAGCAGCAGGCGGAGTTTGGCCACCGTGTCGCTCGCTTGCACCACAAAGACGCTGCCCACGATCTCCCCGTTCATCTCGGCGATCCAGCACCGTTCCTTGCCCGGGTTGAAGTTGTTGACAAAATCAGCGCAGATCTGCGCGACAAGAGCTTCGAAGCGCTCGTCCCAGCCGTACTCTTTCGCGTACAGCACGCCGTGGCGGTGCGTGATCCAGCCCATGTCACCCGGCTCGTGCGGGCGGAGATAATACGGTTCGGAAAATTTGAGTCCTTTGTCGAGCACGCTTTCGATCGTATGCATCGCTTTGAGCAGGCGTTCCTGATCTTCTTCGGTCAGCTCGACCAGCATTTCCCCGACCTCGTCGTTGGAGAGCTGTTCGAGCAGATCGGACGCTGCGTTGCCCTCGGCAGTTAAATGAAGATAACGCTGCCGTCCATCCGTTTCGGAGCGCACCTTTTCGATCAGTCCCTGTTGTTCCAGCCGGGCTAAGATGCGGCTGAGATAACCGGCGTCGAGGCCAAGTTCCCGCGTGAGATCGGATGCGGTCAGGTCGTCGCGGTGTGCGAGTTCAAACAAAATGCGGGACTCGGTCAGCGAATAAGGGCTGTGCAGCAGGCCTTCGCGCAAGACGCCGAGCTGGCGGGTGATGAAACGCTTAAAATGCCGAACAGAGTGAATCCGGGAGTCGAGCGTAGTATCAGACATGATCCTGCCTCCTTTTTCCTCTATTGTCGGCTAGATATTTGCCTGAGTCAACTAAATACCGCGAAATATTTGCTGAAGTCAACGAAATCTCACCGTATCATTTTCCTATTCCAAATAGATCATCTTGCGTGTCATGCCGCCGTCGATGACGAGATTGGCGCCGGTGATGAAGTCGTTGGCCGGATCGGTCAGATAAAGGCAGGCGTTGGCGATATCGGCAGGCCGTCCCACACGTCCCGCCGGATGCTGGGTGTGATCTTCCTCGCGCAACTGGCTGTAGTCCCCCGTTTCGATCCAGCCCGGGGAGATCGCATTGACTTGGATGCGATCAGGGCCCAGCGAGACGGCGAGCGCATGGGTGAGCGCGAGGATGCCTCCTTTGGAAGCGGCATACGCTTCTGTGTTCGGCTCGGACATCAAGGCGCGCGTGGAGCACATGTTGACGATTTTTCCGCCGCCGTTTTCTTTCATCAGCTTGGCCGCTTCGCGGGCGCAAAGAAACGTGCCGCGCAGGTTGAGATTGAGAATATCGTCCCACTCCTCCACGGTGAGTTCATAAGGCGATTGCCAGCGCGACACGCCGGCGTTGTTGATCAGGACGTCCAAGCGGCCGAATTTTTCACGAATCTGGCTGAACAAATTCTCGATCGCCTGCGGATCGCGCAGGTCGGTCTGCATGCCAATCGTATTTTCCGGAGCCCATGGCTCCTTGTCAACGGCGATCACTGTGGCGTCGTGCGCTGCATACGTTTCCGCAACTGAACGGCCAATTCCCTGCGCGGCTCCGGTGACGAGCACGACGCGATCGTGTTGATTTTTCATCGGATCACTCCCTTTTCATGCGGCGCATCCTCTTGTTTATGAAAATGCGCGCATGCTCTTATACGTGTTTTCCCATCATTTGTTTCGAATCTTTGTGATATACTGGAAGCATTAGCAGCACTTAAATGCAATGCAGTGCCTACATAGAAGGGGGAAATTCCAGTTGTTTAAAAAGTTTCTTTCAAAAATTGGGATCGGTGCCGCCACCGTCAATCTCGTCTTAGATGACGCCCGCGGCCGCATCGGCGAAGAAGTGATCGGCAAGATCTTGGTCGAAGGGGGCAACGTAGAGCAGCAGATCGACGCGATCAACGTTGATTTCAACATGGAAATGAAGCTCGATGACCGCACGGCCCGCAGCCGCATTCAATCGCTGACCGTCGCCCGCAACCTGCAGGTCAAACCGGGTGACAAGTTGGAGTTCCCGTTCCGCCATTTGCTGCCGGAACTGCCACAGACCTCCCGTTATGTCCGCTATACCTACCATACCCGCCTCGACATTCCGGAAGCGCTCGACAAGCACGATTTTGACGAATTTGGCGTGTTGCCGAACCTGTCGATCGCGACCGTGCAGAGCGCATTGCATAAGCTCGGCTTCACCGAAAAATTTGAGTCGGGCGTCTTTAACGGTTACTACCAGGAGTTCGAATACCGCCCGATGGAAGGCCCGTTTGCCGGCCGCATCTCCGAACTGGAAGTCGTGTACATCACCGAAGCGAACGGCGTGCGCATGCACGTGGAGATCGACAAAAAAGGCAAAGGGCTGCTCGGCGCACTGGCCGATTCGCTCGATTTGGATGAGATTCATTTCAACATGCTGCTTACGAAAGACCTGCTGGCCAATCCGGATGCTACATTAAATACGCTGCATCAAACGCTGGAGGCGGAACTGAACAACCCAAGTCCGAACCGCTACCCTTCCCTGCCGAAAGTACGCGGCAAACACAAGCACCATCACCATCACGACGCCGCCGTGCTCTCGGCTGGCATCGCAGGATATGCGATCGACGATCTGGTGTTCGACGGAGACGACTCCTCTGACAGCGGCGACTATGATTCCGGAGATTTTGGCAGCGACGACTAAATGAATAAATCACGCATAAAAGACCAGGGATGCGCTCCCTGGTCTTTTGGCGTCCGCTTAGTCGTCGCGCTGCTGACCGGCAAAGATCATCACGAATTTTAACAGCTGCAGGATCGAGATAAGCGCTGCCGCCACATAGGTCAGCGCGGCCGCATTCAGCACTTTGTTTACGCCATGCTCTTCCTCATTTCGGATAAACCCTTCCCCGACCATCAGCGCTTTTGCCCGCGAGCTGGCGTTAAACTCCACCGGCAGCGTGATCACTTGAAACGCCACCGCCACGGAGAACAAGAGGATGCCAAATCCGGTCAGCCCGGTTGCGCCAAGCAAGATCCCGGCGATCAGCAGATAAGGCGCCGCCCCGGACGCAAAGCGCACAACCGGGAAAATGCGGTGGCGCAGCACCAGCATCGGATAGGACGCTTTGTGCTGAATGGCGTGTCCGACCTCATGGCAGGCGACCGACAGCGAGGCGATCGAATGGCCGTAATAGACCGGCTCGGACAAGCGTACGACGCGGTGAATCGGGTCATAATGGTCGCTGAGCCTTCCCGGCACCGGTTCGACCGGAACGTCGTGCAGTCCTTGGCGGTCAAGCAGTGTCCGCGCAGCCTGTTCCCCGGTCAGCCCGGAAGAGGCCGGGACTTTCTCCCAGCGTTTGAAATTCCCTGAGACTTGAAACTGTGCCCACAGCGACAGGCCAAACGCGATGAAGATCAAAATGTCCATCGGGTGAAAAAACATGCGGCTCCCTCCTCTGCGCATTTCATAAGTGCCCTTAGTGTTGCCAAAAAAGCAAAAAACCGCTCCTGATGAGCGGTTTTGTCAGGTGTTGCATTCTTTGGCTCCAGGGTATGCCAGCCAGCGTTCGATGATCGTGCGGATGCGCTTCTGCCGGTACAAGAGGAGGCGTTTGATAAACTGGCGGTCGCGCGTCTGCAAGTATCCGCGCGGGACGGCACGCAAAGCGGCATCGATTTCTGACATGCGCATGACTTCGATTTTTTGAATCATCGGCTCCAGCCGCTCTTTGTCCGATTGGGCGGCCAAGAGTCCTTGCGGCACGTTGTAAAAGCGCCAGAGCTGCTCCCACAGCGGCGCGTTCCACGCTCCACGCTTCCATTTGCGCGGTGAGCCAAACAGGGTATGGCCATGGTCGATCAGGTACCATTTATATTTTTCGCCGGGATTATCGCGGTAGAGGATCAGGTTCTTGCCTTTCGCCCGGTCGATGTTGGCGATCCACGCATCAAACACGACCATCTGGAGAAGCAGATCAAACTGTTCGACGTGCTGTTCGGGGTCTGCTTTGACCGACGATGGAGCTTCCCGCCACGTGATCACTTCTTCAGCATCGACCTGCACGGAGACGATCCCTTCCTGCGGGATGCCGCCCGGGCCCCAGACGGTCGCCATCTCCAACTTGCTGACGGGGAAACCGAGCCGTTTGGCGAGCGTAGCCGCAATGATCTCGTTGGCGATCATCGGACCGGAAAAGTACCACTGCTCTTTGGTTGCAAACTTAAAATACCCGCGCGTGTTGTGGTCGTCACGCACCACCCAGACCTGCCCTTGGCGCTTTTCTTTCCAGGGTCGTTCGAGAATCCAATGTTGTTTAGGCATTCCTGCTCCCCCTTTCCGAAATCAACGCACGAAACAGCGCTCCGTAGCGGTAAGCGATCTCCGACCAGTCAAAACGTGCGGCCACTCCCCGTCCCGCTTCCTGCCGTTTTGCCGTTTGCTCCGGCTGCTGCCACATCGACTTGACGGCAGCAGCGATCCTCTGCGGCTCGGGAGCGGAGATCACCGAGGCGGTTGTTTCATCCACATAATGCTCCAGTCCGCCGCTTTGGGTCGAGACGAGCGGAACGCCGGCAGCAAGCGCTTCCAGCGCCACCAGTCCAAACGATTCGCTGTGGCTTGGCACCATGACCGCCCCGGCTGCACGATAGGCACGCTGCACTTCCGAGTGGGTACGCGCTCCCAGCCACCGCACCGCACCGGTCAGTCCAAGGTGTTCACACAGCCTATGCAAATAAAGCGTATAGCGTTCAGAACCGGACCCGATGACGGTGAGCTGCACGGCTGGATTGCCTTGACGCAGCAACGCCAGCGCGTGCAGCAGCTCTTCGATCCCTTTGGCCCGCACCAACCGGCCAACAAACAAAAGATGGTGAAGCGGTGCCCGATGTTGGGCGGTGCTCAAAGTGACACCGTTTGGGATCACCGTGATCTTCTCCTGACAGGGGATCTCCTGTTGCAGCCAAGGGCTGGGCACGGTGATGTGATCGGCGGCGTCGAGCAGCAGCTCTTGCCGCCGGGCCAATTCGTCGCGCGCCAAGGTCGATTTTTCATGGCGGACGAGCGAATGGCAGGTGTACACGAGCGGGATGTCCCATTTTGACTTGAGGTGCAGCGCCAGTTCCTGACACTGGACGCTGTGCACATGCATCAAGTCGGGCGGGGCATCCCTTTGTTCGAGGAGCCATCGTGTGATTGGCTCTGCATAAAAATGAGTTTGCGATGTATAGTTCGAGTGCCGGGGGAAGCGCACGACTTTCAGGTTGTTGTGCGTTTTGACCTGACCATAACGCTTGGGACCTTTGGTCAGCACGGTGATCTGGCTGGATTCATCGGAGGCTAGCCGCTGAGCCAGCTCGGTGGCGACAATGCCTAAGCCCCCGATGATCAGCGGGTGAAATTCGTTGCTCAGTACGAAGATCCGCATAGGTTCACCTCCCTTGACGTTCGCTCCCTCACCCGGCACCGTCCATTTTTGGCGGTTGCCTTTCTGTCCGTTTCCGATTATCTTATGGAAAGAGCAGCCATTGTGGGAGCGCAGACGGCTCAATCGGGCTTGTCTGCAACTTATGACCGGGAGCTTCGTACTACTAGAGGTAAGCAGAAAAAGGAGTGGATTTCAGTTGGATATTGCAATGCAGGTACTTGCCATCATCATCGCCTCGCTGTTTATGCTCGGCGCTATGTTCACCACGCTGGTGCCCGTTTTTCCAGGCGGTGCGCTGCTGGTCATTCCCGGTGCCTTGATCTACGGATGGATGGTTGATTTTGAACCGTTTTCCACGGCGTTTTGGATCGGACAGGCGGTGCTGGTCGTCGTCAGCATGCTGTCCGACAACGTGGCGCAAGTGCTCGGGATCAAAAAGATGGGCGGTTCGAAAGCCGGTATGATCGGCGGCACGATCGGGATGTTTGTCCTGCCGCTCTTGATCTCCTTCCTCGGCCCGCTCGCGCTGATCTTTGGCCCGCTGCTCGGGGCGATCGTCGGTGCGATGATCGGCGAGATGTACATGCGTCGCAAGCGCGACGAAGTGGTCAAAGTCGGCTTTGGTTCGGCGCTGAGCTTTTTGGCCGGCACGTTTTTGAAAGTGATTCTGGTCGGTATCCAGATCGCCTGGTTCTACATCGCGATTTTTTAAAAAACATCCCGTTTTTACGGTTTGCCCTCCTCGTTCTTGGGTATAGTACCAAGAAAAGGAGGGCGTTTCTCTATGGGCATGGGCTTTTGGTCTGAAGCAAAACAGCATCGGGAAGCAACCGAACACCTTCACGAGACTCCCTGGTGGCAGGAACTGATGAACGACCCCCACTTCGAGAGCTCGTTTCAACGAAATTATTATGTGAGGCTCAAGCTGAGCAGCGCCGATTACATACACAAGCTGATGAACTCCGAAACGGAGCGCAGAGCCTTTATCGAAGAGGTGCTGCATCCGGACCCCGAACACCTCGCCAATCCAGATCAGGATTGACTTTCCAGCGCCATAGGCACATCGTTTGGGCGTTGTGCGTACTATGTAACACCACTCCCCCATCTCACCATTCGCAGGAGCTCGCTCCTTTAGAAGAAAGGGTGCAAAGCGATGAAAAAAATTCATTTTGTAGGCATTAAAGGGACTGGAATGAGCGCGTTGGCGCAGTTGTACGCTCGGATGGGTTATGAGGTGTCCGGATCGGACAGTCAGGAAGTGTTTTTTACAGATGAACTGCTCTCGAAAGCGGGAATCACATATATCGGCTTACCGTCTCCTGAAAAGGTCGAACATGTGGACCTCGTTGTCCACTCTTCTGCATACAACCATGAGCACATCGAAATCAAACGGGCGCTGGAGCTCGGGATTCCCGTCTACACCTATCCGGAACTGCTCGGCAAGATCACGAAGGAACGCCCGGCGGTGCTGATCTCCGGCACGCACGGCAAGACGACCACCACTTCGATGATCGGCGCGCTGCTGACCCATCACGAGCTCGATCCGATGGTGGTGATCGGCAGCAAAAACTACAACATCGGCAGCAACGCGCGGTTTGGCGACGGGTTGCTGGTCGCGGAAGCCTGCGAGTACAAGCGCAACTTCCTCAACTACAACCCGAAGATGCTGATCGTCAACAACATCGATTTTGATCACCCGGATTATTTCAAGGATCATGACGATGTGCACCTGGCGTTCCAGCAGATGGTCGACAAACTGCCTGCTGACGGCCTGCTCATCGCCTGCGGGGATGATGCGCGGTGCCGGACGCTGAAGACGCAGGCGAAAGTGCTGTATTTTGGTCTGCAGCCGAACAATGACATCTACGCCACGAACATTCAAGAGACGCGGGGTGTGCTGCGCTTTGACGTTTGGGAAGGCAGCGTGCCGCTGGGAACGGTGCAATTCCGCTCACTTGGGCAGCACAATGTACTGAATGCTCTGGCAACGATCGCGCTGGCCCGCCACCTGAACATTCCGTTTGATAAGGTGCAGGCATCCTTGCAGGATTTCCAAGGCGTCTACCGCCGCTTCGATTACCTCGGCCGGCTGGGGAAAATGGAGCTGTACGATGATTACGCGCACCACCCGAACGAGATCCAAACCACGTTGCGCGCGGTGAAGAACTCGTTCCCGGATGACCGCCTGATCACCGTGTTCCAACCGCACACCTACTCACGGACGAAAAAATTCCTGCAAGAGTTCGCCGATTCGCTCACGCTGTCCGATGAGGTCTTGTTGGTGAAACTCTTCTCCTCGGCTCGTGAAGCGGACCCCGGTGATCAGCTCTCCGAACAATTGGCCGACGCGATCCGGAAACGCGGCAAGACGGTGACCTTTGTCGAGGATCTGGTTCAGGGTACTGCCTATCTGCGCCAGTACGCTCAAGACCAACAAGGCATCGTCCTCACCATGGGGGCCGGAAACGTCCGCGGGATCGGGGAAGACTCGCTTTCCATGCTCTTAGAATCAAAATCTGAGTGAAACTAGCGAAAAGGCCGCCTGCTGGGCGGTTTTTTTGTTTTATCCTCTAGGGTACCAGAGGTATTGCCTGTAAAAATAAACGCCTTAAAAAGGCATATAGAAGGCGGAATTATGTGAACTACGCAGTAAACAATCACCTTTCGGCGCGAAAAAGAACTGAAAAACTATTTTTCTATTAGATATGGCGATAATAACCTGTTATCGCTATAATAAGAATATAAAGAGTTGACAAGAAAGGAATGGTAGTTATGGCAGATGATACTCGTGGCCTTCCCGCACTGATGGGAACGCATGTTCCTAGTGTAGCACAAGAGATGGGGATCTTGCATGATGAACATCTGATTACCCTCTTCCTCAATCGTCCCCGTCCGAAGCAATGGTCGAAGATGACGCGCAAGGCCTACCACCGCGACCTTGAAGCGTTTTTGAAATTTATAGCTGGCACTCCCCTCGCCCAGGTCACCTATGTGCAGCTCGTCGAATACTGCTATACCCTGCAACACTATGCGTCGGCCACCCAGCAGAGAATGATCAATGTGATGCGCTCCCTGTTCCTATTTGCACATCGCCTCGGTTACATCCAGAAAAACCCGTCCGTCCTGATCGCCGCTCCCCGCGTGCCGATCCGGGCGACACACAAACGTTCGCTTTCCGTAGCCGAAGCGCAAAAGCTGATCGAAACGGCCAAGCGGATCGACCGCGCCTATCTGATCGTCGTGCTGCTGATCACCACCGGCGTCCGCGTCGAGGAACTTTGCCAGGGCAACTGGGGTGATCTGTATGAAGATATGCGCGGCAACATCGGCTGGATGGTGCGCGGGAAAGGTGACAAAGACCGCCCGGTGCTGATCCGTCCGGACGTCTGGGCGCTGCTCCAAGAGTTCCGTTTGAAAAACGGCATGAGCCCGGAGCTCGATCACCGCGACAAAACACCGCTCCTCTTCACCCGCCGCATGACGCGCTATCGCCAGAACGGTGTGCGCGACATGATGTATCGACTGTCCGATGCGGCCGGTCTCTCCCGCCGAATCTCGCCGCACATTTTGCGCCATACCTGCGCGACGTTTTCTTTAGAAGCGGAAGCGCCGCTTTTACAGGTGCAGCGTCAGATGGGCCATGAGAGCTTGCGCACCACCGAGCGCTATTTGCACGATATTCGCGAACTGTCGGAAAGCGCCGGCGCATATATCAATCAGGTCAGCATTTAGTTGTCTGTAATTATGTTATGTCCCCTAGCTCTCAAAAATAGCATGACAAAAAGCCCTGCTCGTGACGTGATGAGCAAGGGCTTTTATTTTTTCATCTTTTTGACCTCGTTCCAGCGCGACCTGAGCAGCGTCCACAGACCCGGATCTTCCACCCCCAAGCGCCACATCGTGATGCCGGCGAGTCCGTAGCGGTCGACCAGTGTGATTTTTTGCGACATGCTGGAGGTGTTTTCAAACCACACCTGATGCTCCGCCCCGCTGCCGTCTGTGTAGCGGTAGGTCGGTGTTTGGCTTTTCGGATCGAATTGGACGTTGGTGCGGTATTGGCGGGCGCGGTTCATCGCCCCTTCGAAGGACAGGTATTCGGGCGTTTCGTTCCGCCCTTTCCAGTCGTAGGCATATCCGGCGACGCCAAGCAGGAGTTTGTGCGGCGGGATGCCCTGTTCCAACGCGTGCCGGATGCCTTTTTCGGTCCAGTTGATCGAGGACAAAGGGCCAGCCACAGTGTACATGCGATGTTCAGTATTGAGCAGCAGGCAGACAAGATCGGCGTGCTGACCTGCTTGTTCCAGATCGAGCGCCGCAACCGGTTGGCCGGACGCATCGGGATACAGCGGGATGTTCAGCGCCAGTTTCAGTCCATAGAGGCGGCACATGTCGGAAAGTTTATAGAGAAAGACGGTGAAGTGTTCCTGATCATTTCCGTACAGGTCAAACCAGTCGAGCAAGATGCCGTCGAGACCAAAGCGGGTGTAAGTGGCCAGCACATTGTTGAGCAGCCGGTCGGGATCGGACGTCATCGCCTGATGGGCGACCTCTTTGCTGGAAACGGTGCCGGTGTAGTAAGAATTGGTGAGCATCGCCCACACTTGTACGCTGCGCTCGCGGGCGGCCGCCGTCGTCGACTCGATCACATCGGGCGTTACAAAAGACTGCAATTCCCACGGTTCGGTTGGCGACGGCTGAAACCAGACGGGGAAAATACCGGTCAAGCCCTCTTCCCCCACCTTGAGCAGCGCTTTGTCGCTTCCAGGGTAGACCCCTTCCCGCCCGGTGTGAACGGCAAATGCATAGCGCGGGACGCGGGGCCGGAACAGCTTTTGTTTCGGTTCCGGCTTCGGTGGCGGTTTGGGGACATGCAACAGCGATCCAGGGATGGGCACGGCCTCTTTTTGCAAACCGTTCAGACGGGCAATCGTCCCAACGGTCGTGACATAACGGTTAGCAATCGATGCCAAGGTATCGCCCGCTTGCACGATCACATACGTCAACTGCGTCTGGGACACATGCCCACCTCCGCTTCCATTAGATGATCGGTGCCAATTTTGCTTGGATCACGCCCCAGGCGCTGGGATCTTCCAGACCGAGCCGCCAGAGCAGGATCCCGGCCAGTTTATGTCGGCGCACAAGATCGAGCTTCAGCGCGATGCTGCGCGCATCTTCATACCAGACTTCGTGCTGCCGCCCTTTGCTGTCGGTGTAGGTAAAAAACGGAACTTTATGGGTCGGGTGAAACTGAACGGTTGCATTTTCCCGGCGGCGCAGCGCTTCGACCGCACTGTGCGACAAGGCGCGCGGATTGGACTGGCCCACCGTCCAGTCATAGCCGTACACGCCGATGCCCAGCAAAATTTTCTCCGGCGGCACGCCTTCGTTCAGCGCGGCTTGGATCGTGCCCAATACCCAAGGGAGTCCGGCGACAGGACCCGGTTCCGCCTGTGTCGGGCGGTATTGGTCGTAGGTCATGATGCCGAGGTGATCGACCGATTCGGCCAGCCCCGGATAATCGAAGTCGAGCGAGTACGGCGTTTTGGCCACATCGCCAAGCACATTGACGGTGATCGTATAATTCTTGGCGTGGGCCCGTTGGGCCAGGTCGCGCACAAAGTCGGTGAAGAGGCGTTTGTCGCCCGGTCGAAGATGTTCAAAGTCAAGATTGATCCCGTCAAATCCATATTCGTTCAGCAGCGCGAACAGGTTGTTGAAAAAAGGCATCCTGTGCGCCCGCAAGATGCTGTGCAGCGCTTCGGTCGCTGAGATGTTTGGATTTTTGTCGGTGTTGTGGATCGAAGCGAGCACTTTGACGCCCCGTTGGTGCGCATCGCGGATCGTCTCTTTGATCAGCTGCGGCGAGACGCGCGCCTTGATCCGGCCCGGGTTGTTGCGGTCGATGTCAAAGTAGTACGGCGCGATCGCGCTTAGTTTGTCAGCTTGCCGCTCCAGTGTGCCTTGGCTGCCCGGCATGGTCGCGCCCATCGGGCCGGTGTAAAAGCCCAGCACATAATGTGCGCGGCGGCGATGCGCGAAGTGCGGCGGTTCTTGGACGACTTTCACCAGGTCGCCCGCTTCGACATCGCTTACGCCCCGGTTCCATTTTTTCAACTCTTCGATGCTGACTTCATAGCGTGTTGCGAGATCTCCCCAGGTCTCTCCGGCTTTGACGACCGCATAGGTGATCTTGGAACCCTCCATGTTGCCTTGCCCCCATTTCATTCTTGTAAAATCGCACGGTTTCCAACTGTCGACCTATCTTATGCAGGCATCCGCCTTGGTGACATAAGACATGTTATGGAAAGAAGAAACGGCACTCCGATCACTCGGAATGCCGTTGGTAGAGAAGTTGGCCGCCGCGATACGTGGCGGTGACATGTAAGTTTGGGTCGAGAAGCAGGAAATCAGCATCGTAACCGGACTGCAGACGTCCTTTGCGCTCCCCTGCCCCGATCACGCGGGCGGGCGTTTCGGACGCCATCTTCACAGCGTCCGGCAACGGAACTCTGCAGAGGGTGACCATGTTTTGCACAGCCTGCTCCAGCGTCAAGGTACTGCCGGCCAGCGTGCCGTCTTCGAGGCGCGCTTCGCCATTTTGCATGCGGACGTTCAGACCGCCGAGGTCGTACGATCCGTCCTCCATGCCGACAGCGCGCATGCCGTCTGAGACGAGCACAAGGCCGTCGCTTTGTTTCAAGCGGTAGAGGATGCTCATCGCGACGGGATGCACGTGAATGCCGTCAGCAATCAGTTCGGCGGTCAGCTCGTCGTGATACATCGCCGCGCCGACGACGCCCGGCTCGCGGTGATGCAGCGGGCGCATCGCATTGTAGCAGTGTGTGACGTGGCCAAGGCCGTGCGGGATCGCGTCTTTGACTTGATCGTAGGTGGCGTCCGAGTGTCCAACGGAGACTTTGACGCCTTGGCTGGTCAGGTATTCGGTCACGGCGGCGGCGTTTGGGTGCTCCGGCGCCAAGGTGACCAGTTTGACGAGACCATCCCCTGTTTGCAGCAGGGCGGCTGCGTCTTCGAGGGTCGGGCCGATCACGTGGCTGCCGTTTTGCGCGCCTTTGTGTTTGGTGTTGATCCACGGGCCTTCGAGATGGACGCCGATCAGCCCGGCTCCTTGCGAGTCGCTGCGGGCAGTCTTTTTGCACGATTCGAGGACTTCATGCAGCCGCTCGATGCTGGCGGTCAGCGTGGTGGCGAGAAAGGATGTAACGCCATACGTTGCCAGCGAACGGGCGATGCCCTGCACAGCATCGGTCGTGCCGTCCATTACGTCATACCCGTTGGAGCCGTGGACGTGGATGTCCACGTAGCCGGGCACGATGTAGCCGGAGGTGTGCGTCAGATCCGGGGTTTCGCCGCGCGACGGGCCGGCGTAGGTGATTTTGCCTTCTTCGCAGACGAGGATACCGTCGTCGAGCACAGCCCCTTCGCAGACCAATTTGCCTTGCAGAACCAATTTGCTCACTTCGCCATCTCCTTGTTTTGCCGGAACTCGTCGGGAAGCTTGGCAGCAGCCGCGTCATCAAGCACAAACACGCAGTTGGGATGCAGTTGCAGCACGGAGGCGGGATGGTCTTCCGTCACATCGCCGCAGACGGCACGGCGGACCGCTTCGCTTTTGTCTGCGCCTGAGGCGAGCAAGAGGACGCGGCGCGCGTTCATGATGCTTTTCAGTCCCATGGTGATCGCATGGGTCGGCACTTCTTCCGGTGGTGAGAAAAAGCGGGCATTCGCTTGGCGAGTGCTGTCCGACAAGGTGACGCAGTGGGTTAGCTTGCCAAATTCTTCCCCCGGTTCGTTAAATCCGATATGTCCGTTTCGGCCGATCCCAAGCACCTGGATGTCGATCCCGTCGTGTTTGGCGATCTGCCGTTCGTAGTCGTCACAGTGGCGGGCGATGTCGTCGGGCAGTCCTTGCGGGATGCGGGTGTTGACCGGTATGATGTCGATGTGGCGAAACAGCTTTTCTTCCATAAAGGTGCGATAGCTTTGCGGGTGGTCGGGAGCCAAGCCAAGATATTCATCAAGATTGAACGTCGTGACGGCGGCAAATGAGAGGTCGCCGCGGCGGACGAGTTCAATGAGATTGCGGTACATCCCGAGCGGTGTGCTGCCGGTGGCCAGTCCCAGCACGAGGTCGGGCTGCAGGCGGATCTGTTCCGCGACCAATGTGGCCGCGCGCTTGCTCATGGCGTCGTAATCCCGCTCGATCAAGATCTTCACGCTGCTCCACTCCTTTTTGTTGTCATCTATTGAAAAGCGGCGCTGTGAAATCCGCGCCGCCAATCCACGATGCCCGCTTTCACCTGCGGATGAACGCGGTTGGTCAGCACGACCGCTTCTGTGTCGCTCTCCGGGTCATACCACATCGAAGTCCCGGTAAAGCCGGTGTGACCGAATGCGCCAGGCGTGTACGCTTTCTCGAAGCCGAGTCCGCGTGCGAGGTTCAGTCCCACAGTCCGATTGCGAACGGCCGCCTGCATCAGGGCACGGTCTAAGTATGTCCGTCCCCCTGCCTGCCCTTCCGACCGCCACATCGCCAAATACCGAGCCACATCCTCCACCGTCGAAAACAGCCCCGCATGTCCGCTCACACCCTGCAGCCCGTAATAGCAGTTGCCGTCATGCACCGCTCCCACAATCGTTTCGGTGCGCCACGGTAAAGCTTCGACATCTGCTTGAGAGATCGTAAAAGTGCTTGTCGGCAACTCACCTTCGCGGCACCGTTCCGCGTACTCTCGGCACATGCTATGCTCAAGCGCGTTTCCAACTTCTGTTGAGACAACTAATTCTTTTAACACAGTCGTTTGTTTGCTTGAGTATCTACTTGCATTACCAGTATGACTTGCAGTAGTAGCAGATTGCACATCAGCAGTACCTTTGCCGACAGGCAAGTAACTAGTGTGCTTCATGCCGAGAGGCTCGAAAACGAGTTCGCGGCAGATCTCCGCCAAGGGCATCTGCCAGACTCGTTCGAGGATGATCCCAGTGAGTTGGAAACCTAGGTCGCTGTAGATGACTTGGGTGCCGGTCGGATACTCGAGCGGCTCACGGCAGATTTGCCGCAGGTACTGGTCGGCAGAATGAAGCTTGAGATAGTATGGCCGCCAAGCCGGCAAACCGGAGGTGTGGGTGAGCAGGTGGGTCAAGGTGACGCCTTGTCTGCTCTCCTCCTCCGCCCACTCCGGCAGGTAGTCGGCGATCGGGCGGTCGAGGGACAGCTTGCCCGCTTGCACGGAACGCAAGACGGCCGGCAGCGTCGCGATCACTTTGGTCAGCGACGCCACATCAAACAGCATCCCCTTTTCCAGCACCCGCACATTCGGCGTGAGTTCCGCATGGCCAAACGCTTCGTGCAGCACCAGAGCGCCTTTTTGCCGGACATAGACTTCAGCCCCAGGAAAGACAGCCTGCCCGATGCCTTCGATCACCCTCCGGCGCAGTTCGGCCTGCAGGTTCGTCATTCTTTCACGCCGCCCAAAGTCAGGCCGCGGATGAAGTAACGCTGGAAGGCGATAAACACGATGATCATCGGCACCGCCGCCACCGCCGCACCACTCATCAGCAGCTTAAAGATCGCCAGGTTCTGATCTTGCAGCGTTTTCAGACCCACCGGCAGCGTATAGAGGTCCGCGTTATCCAGCACGATGATCGGCCACAAAAACGAGTTCCACACGCTCATAAACGTAAAGATCCCAAGCGTCGCCAACGCCGGTTTGGCCAGCGGCACGACGATCTTCCAGAACGTCTTCCACTCCGACGCGCCGTCGATACGTGCCGCTTCGATCAGCTCAGTCGGAATCGACAGCATGTACTGTCGCATCAAGAACACGCCAAACACCATCGACAAGTCTGGCAAAATCAACGCCCAGTGCGTATTCATCAGGTTGAGCTTCCCGACCATCATAAACAGCGGCACCAGCGTGATCTGCCCCGGAATCATCATCGTGGCGATGATCAGCCAGAAAATGAAATTCCGGCCCGGAAAGCGTTTTTTCGCCAGCACATACCCGGCCATCGTGTCGAGCAGCAAAATGCCCAGCGTCACCACGATCGCGATATACGCCGAGTTGAAGAACCAGCGCCAGATGTTCGTCCCGGCAAACAACGTCTTAAACCCGGAGAACGTATCTTCAACGATCATGTCCATCCGCTCGCGATAATGCTCCGCCTTGGCCAGATCTCCGGCCGCCTCGGCATCGCGGGCTTTTTCCCACTCTTCAAAATATAACGGAATCCCCATCGGATACAGCTTGGGCGGTTCCGATTCCACATAGGAAATCACTTGTCCCGTCTTCTCATCATGGTATTCGGAAAGCTGAAACGCGGTCGTGAATACCCAGTACAGCGGAAGCAAGGAGATGATCGCCCAGACCACCAAGACGGTATAGGTGATGAACTTTGAAGATGCTCGTCTCAATTCCATGGTTTTCCCCTCCTACTCTTCCCCTTTGCGGTACATGATGCGGTACTGCACGACCCCAAAGATCAGCGTGATAATAAACAGCACAACCGCCTGCGCAGACGCCAGGCCAAACTCCAAGTCGCGGAACGCCGTCTTATAGATGAGATGCACGATCGTCTCCGTCGCGTCGCCGGGCCCGCCGCCCGTCATCAGGATGACCTGAATGAACACTTGAAACGATCCGATCAGCGACAGCATCATCAGATACAGCGTGGTTGGCTTCAGCAGCGGCACGGTGATCCGCCACCATCTCTGGAACGCGTTGGCGCCATCAATTTTCGCCGACTCATACAAAGTCTCCGGAATCGAGCCCATCGCCGCCAGATACATGATGATCCCCACGCCCGGCGGGATCAGCACACTCATGATGATCAGCGCCCACAAGGCCGTATCTGACTGGTTCAGCCAGTCCTGCGGCGGAATTCCCAAGAAGTCGAGGAAGTAGTTAAACAAACCAAACCGATAGTTATAGACCCAGCGCCAGACCATCGCGATGATGACCATCGACGTGACGGTCGGCAGATAAAACGCGCCGCGGAAAAAGCTCTGCGACCATCTGCCCAGCGGGTAGATCAGCGTGGCGAGACCAAGTGCCAAAATGATCGTAAACGGCACTGTAAAGACCGTGTATTTTAGCGTATTGAGCAGCGCGACATGGAACGTCTCGCTCTGGAACGTCTTTATAAAGTTATCCAACCCAACCCAAGTGCTTCCCGAATATCCATACTCCTGGAACGCGATGATAAACGCCCAGAACACGGGGATCAGGATAAACAGCACAAACAAAATCAACTTCGGCAGCACAAACAAGTAGGCGGCCCGCTGTTTCCACATTTCGCGCAGCAGTCCATTGGAGGCCTTCACATCAGTTCCCCCCGATGTTCAGTATTTTTAGTGTGAGGGGGACCCTGGCAAGCAGGGTCCCCCTAAGAGCGTTACAGTGCGTGAGCGAGACTACTTCAGCAGCTCGTCAACTTTGGATTTTGCTTCTTTCATCGCATCTTCCGGCTTCTTCTCGCCGTTGAGCACGAGTTGCAGCTGTTGCTGGATCGCTTCATCGATCTTCTTCCAGTTCTCATGGCGCGGAACCATCACTGCGTATTCGGTCAGCTTTTGCGCCTGCTGCATTTGCACGTTATCAGCAAACGGGTTTTGCTCCATCGCCGACACGCGGGACGGGAAGGTGCCGTAGTTCTTCGCGGACAGAACTTGGTTGTCGGTGGAAGTCAGTTCCTTCATCAGTTCGGCCAATACTTTCTTCTTGCCTTCTTCTTCCTGGTGGAACATCGTCCAGCCGCCCACGCCGCCGATCGTAACCGGCTTGCCGTCTTTGGTCGGGTAGGAAGCAACCATAAAGTTCATCTTCGCGCCTTGCGCTGCGGAGATCGCCCAAGTAGCCCACGGCTCAACCGCTACCGTTTTGCCGGCTGCGAAAGCTTTCCACGTGCCGCCGACATCGCCGGAGCCCATTTCTTTCGGAGCGACTTTGGCGGACGCTTTCAGGTCGGCCAGATCTTTCATCGCGGAGAGCGCTTCCGGAGAATCGAACGTAAACTTCGATGCGTCGCCGCTCAGCGGACGGCCGCCGTTCATGTACAGGAACGGCCATGCTTCGTAGTACCCGTTCTTGATGTAGGTGGAGAAGCCATAGACGTCGGTGGTGCCGTCGCCGTTTTTGTCGTAGGTCAGCTTCTTCATCTTGTCGGTGAATTCAGCCCATGTCCACATGCCGTCTTTCGGCGGCTCCACGTTGCGCTCTTTGAAGATGTCGAGGTTGAGCAGCAAGGAGTGTACGGTCATCGCAGCCGGCACGCCGTACATTTTGCCGTCGGTGGTGTACGCTTCCAGCGCGTTCGGGTAGAAGTCTTTCTTCTCGTCTGCAGTGAAGTATTCATCGAGCGGCTCGACCGCTTTTTGCTTGATGAACATCGGGTTGACGCCGTTGCCGGAGATGTCGATCGGCGCGATGTCCGGCAAGTTTTTGCCAGCGAGCGAAACGCCCAGCTTGTCGTTCAGCTCTGCCCACGGCACCTGCACGATTTCCACGTCTACGCCTTGGTGGCTCTTTTCAAAATCGGCTGCCACTTTCTCCAGCCAGTGGTATTTGTTCTCTTTGTCGTCTGCCCAGCGCGGACCGTCCCAGATGGTGATCTTGCCGGTCCAATTGGCGGTGTTTTCTTCTTTTTTCTCTTCGCTGCAGCCGACCAAGCCGGCGCCAAGCAGCGAAACCGCGGTGACGAGTGCCACAGATTTGAACGTTTTCATGTTGAAATTGCCCCCTTAAAGAGTCATGAATGATGAATGCTTTATGAATATAAAAAGTTGGAAGAGATGGACGAACGAAACGCTTCCGCCTCGGTCTCCCACTTTTCATATAGCGTTGTGATGTCCTGTCCGCCGTCGATCGCCAAACGCAGTTCATCGGTGCCGCACAGCAGGTCGATGAAGTGGCGTCCGCGCACAGGGTCGGTCCAGCGGAGCAGCTCCGGATAGAGCTCTTTGATCACTTCCAGCAGATGCACCGCCGTGCGCACCGGACGGAACTGTTCGCGGTCGGTGACATGCACCTGCGCCCCGCGACAGACTTCGTCTTTGTACTTGGAGAACGTCGGCACAAAGGATACTTCGCGCAGGCGCACACCCGGCAGCCCCCGTTCATGAAAGCGGGTGATCAGCTCAGACGGCTCAATCCACGGCGCGCCGAAAAATTCAAACGGCCGCGTCGTGCCCCGCCCTTCCGTGACATTTGTGCCTTCGAAAAGCGTCATGCCCGGGTAGACGGTCGCCGTCGACAAGGTTGGCATGTTGGGCGAAGTTGGCACCCAGTCCCGCCCCGTCTGATCAAACCACATCGAGCGCTGCCAGCCCTCGATCGGCACGATGATCAGACAGACGGACAACTGTTCCTGCTTGGCGATCCACAGCGACAACTCGCCGATCGTCATGCCAAACCGGATCGGGATCGGATACTTCCCGACATACGATACGTAGCCTGGAGCAAGCACCGGACCTTCGAACAGCCTGCCCCCGATCGGGTTGGGCCGGTCGAGCACAAACACCGGCACGCCCGCCTCTGCTGCCGCTTCCAGCATGTAGCCAAGCGCGGAGATGTACGTGTAAAACCGCGCCCCGACATCCTGAAAATCGATCAGGAGCAGGTCCAGTCCGGCCAGCATCTTCGCGGTCGGCTTCTCCCGCGTGCCGTACAGCGAAAAGATCGGCACTTTGTAACGCGGGTGAATCTCATCGACGATCTGCTCCCCGGCCTGCGCCACCCCAAACAAGCCGTGCTCCGGGGTGAACAATGCTTTCAAATGCAGGTCCGGGTGTGTCGCCACGAGGTCGACCGACGTGACAAACTGGCTGTCGACGGCGGGCAGATGGCTGAGCAAGCCGACCTTGGCGCCGCGAAACTGATCCAGATACTCTTCGAAAAACCCTTCGATCCCGATGCGAATCATCTCGCCCCTGCCTCCTGCGACCATACGACTTTCCCCATCACGACGGGGCGCGCCGCCCCGGTGGCCGAGGGGAGATTGTTCGGCCGCTGGTGATAACATTCATAGCCTAAGACCGCAAAACAAACCGCTTCTTTTGCGTCGCCGGGAATGCCGGTCGCTTCCTGCTGCTGAATCTTCAGTCCGGGCAGATGCGCCCGGATGCTGTCCATCAGCGCCGGATTGTACGCACCGCCGCCGCCGATGAACATTTCGGACACTGTATATTCTGGCAATACAAAGCGCTTGATGGCATCGGCGAACGTCCGGGCCGTATACTCGGTTGCCGTCCGCACCAGATCTTCCGGCGACAAGCCGGCCGCCTGCCCTTCGCGCCACCACGCCTCGACGCATTGCGCACCAAACAGCTCGCGGCCGGTCGACTTCGGCGGACGGGCCGCAAAGTACGGCAGTTCCAACCACTTGGCAAGGAACGCCTCGTTTACACGGCCCTTGGCGGCCAACTCTCCGTCCCGGTCGTAATGCTGGGCCCCGCCGGTGATCTTCTGGACCAGTCCGTCGATGATCATGTTGCCCGGCCCGGTGTCGAAGCCCAGCGGATCGGACGTCCCGCCTGCGGGCAAAACGGTCAGGTTGGCGATCCCGCCGATGTTCGCCGCAATCCGCCCGACATCGAGCGAGGTGAACAACAGCTTGTCAACAAATGGCACCAGCGGCGCGCCTTGACCGCCTGCCGCCATATCGCGGACGCGGAAGTCGGAGATCGTCGTGATCCCCGTCTTTTCGGCGATCACCGAAGCTTCGCCGATCTGCAGGGTCGAGGTGACCTCATGCCCGTCGATCAGCTCCGGCACCGGGCTGTGGTAGATCGTCTGCCCATGCGAAGCGATGAAGCTAACATCCTGCGGGGAAATTCCCGCATTCCGCAGCGCGAGCAACGTCGCATCGGCAAATACATGTCCCAACAAAAAGTTCATCGTGCTCAGCTCTGGCACAGTCGCCTGCTCCGGGTCGAACAGCCGGAAAATGCGGCGGCGGACCTCATCCGAAAACGGCACCGTCTCAAAATGCACAACGCTCACAGCAAGCTCCGGCGGCGCGCCTGTGATCTCCACGACCGCAACATCGATGCCGTCCACCGAAGTGCCGGACATCAAGCCGACACAGGTCAGCTTTTCAAATGTGGTCATCGCCCTTCCCCCCGGTTCTGCGCTTGATGCCCGCGCGGTGCGATGTCCGGGATGGTCACCGGCAGCCGTCCGCGCAATTCACGCTTGCCGAGGATCGCTTCAACAGCGATCTCCAGCGCGGCCGGGGTAAATTCGTACGCCGCGATGTGCGTCGCCACCTCTGGAAACACCGCCAGATCATACGGTGTGCGCATCGAGATCACCACCAGCGGGATGCCCGCGCGGTTAAGTCTGCTCACAAGTTCCGCCTGCCCCGGCGCCAGTTGCGCGTTCATCGTGCCCACGATCACTGCCGCACAGCCGTCCAGACTCTCCAGCACCTGCACGATGTCCGCTGCGGTCGGCGGATTGTTTACTTCCAGGCAACGCGTGTTCCCATGCGACGCTTCCACCGCCCGCTGCAGCGGGTTGATCAGATACCGTTCGTCCTCAACAAGCGAGGTCAGCGTGTTTTTCAGGCACACCACCGCGATCGTCTCTTCTGCCCCCACGGTGAGCGGGAGCAGCCCGGCTTCATTTTTCGTCAAGGTCACAGCTGCTTCCATCGCTTCACGGGCCAGGCGTTCATGCTCCGGCCCGCCGACAAGCGTATCGGGCTCCGGGTCTTGCTGCTCAAACCACGGCGTGATCTGCTCCCAGCTCAAGTATTTCTCCTTCAGCTTGAGAATGCGCCTGACCGCGTCATGAAGCCGCTGAAGCGGCGTGTCGCCCGCTTCGATTCCAGCCGCCATCCGCTCGATCGCGCCGAGCTGCCACTCGTAGGTGTGCGAGATGAACGACAGGTCGATGCCCGCTTGAAAGGCGCGGTATGTACCTTCCACCGTGCCGGGGCTGTCGGCGATCGCCTTCATCTCCATGCAGTCGGTGGTGATCACGCCGTCAAATCCCAGCTCGCCGCGCAACAGGTCGGTGACGACGCGACGGGACAAGGTCGCCGGCAGCGCCGGGTCCGGCTCGATCTCCGGGAAGCAGACGTGCGCGATCATCATCGAGTCAACGCCTTCTGCAATCGCTTTCACAAAGGGAACCAACTCTACCTGTTCCAAGCGCTCCCGGCGATGCGGAATCATCGGCAACGTCAGATGCGAGTCTTTACTGGTATCGCCATGGCCTGGGAAATGCTTGCCGCAGGTGGCGACGCCCGCTTCCTGGAATCCGTGGATCGCCGCCGTGCCGCATTCCGCGACAAACTGCGGGTCTTCCCCGTAGGAGCGCACCCCGATCACCGGGTTGTGCGGGTTGTTGTTCACATCGAGCACCGGCGCCAAGTTGAAGTTGATCCCCAGCGCTTTTAATTCGCGCCCGGTCGCTTTTGCCGTTGCTTGGACCAGTCGGGTGTCCCCGGTTGCCCCCAGCGCCATGTTGCCCGGCAAGAGCGTCGTGCCTGCTCCGAGGCGGCGCACGATGCCGTTTTCCTGGTCGATCGAGATCAGGAGCGGATGCTCATGTCCGGCCTCATAGGCGATCTTTTGCAGAGCGACGGTCAGTCGCAGCACATCTTTTGGCTCCGCAATGTTGCGGGCGAACAGAATGACGCCGCCGACATGATGGTCGCGGATCAGCGTGGTGATCTCAGGCGTTGGTTCCGTACCGTGAAACCCGAACATCATCGTCTGCCCGATCTTCTGACGCAGCGAACGTTGTTTTTCTGCCACGCGACTCCCCTCCTATCCTTCGATGGCCCGGCGGACAAAACCGCCGACAGCTTGCAAACGCGCTTCCGCTTCCTGCGGCCCAAGACCTGTTTTCAGCATCACCAGCGCCACTTTGGCGCGGTTATCCGCCATTTTCAACGCTTCGGCCGCCTTGTCGTAGTCCACTTCGGCCGCCATCGTCAAAATCCGGGTCGCGCGGTCAACCAGTTTGATGTTGGTCGGCTTCACGTCGATCATCAGGTTTTGATAGACTTTGCCGTTCAGTACCATGCTCGCCGTGCTCAGCATGTTCAGCACCATCTTCTGTGCGGTGCCCGCTTTGAGCCGGGTCGAACCCATCAGCACTTCCGGGCCGGTCATCACTTCGATCGCCACGTCGGCCAGCTTGGAGATCTCCGCCGGCGCGTTGCAGGACATGGCGATCGTCGCCGCGCCGATCTCGCGGGCGTAGTTCAAAGCGCCTGCGACGTACGGCGTGCGGCCACTGGCGGAGATCCCGACCACCACATCGAGCAGGGTCAAGTTCACCTTCTGCAGATCTTGCGCTCCGGCGTCCGCATCGTCCTCTGCGCCTTCCAAGGCATTGACCAGCGCGGAGTCGCCGCCTGCGATCAGGCCTTGGACAAGCGTTGCGTCGGTGCCAAACGTCGGCGGGCATTCGGACGCATCCAGGATGCCGAGCCGGCCGCTCGTGCCGGCTCCGATGTAGAAGAGTCGTCCGCCTTTGGCAAGCGCTGCAGCGATCGCTTCCACCGCCTGCCCGATCTGCGGCAAAGCTTGCTGCACCGCAAGGGCTACCGTCTGATCTTCACGGTTGATCAGCGTAACGATTTCCAGCGGGCTCATCCGGTCAAGGTTGGCGGACTGCTCGTTAGTCTGTTCAGTGCTTAATTTCGAAATTGATTCCATAGGACAGGGTCATCCCTTCTCTGCCTTACTTGATCTCGGACAGCGTCTGCTCCCAGTGGTCGCCGGGAGCAGCGCCGGCCTGCTTGTGTGCCAGAATGACTGCGCCGACTGCGGGCGGCTTCTCGCTGCGCACCACATCGGCCCGTCCTGAGAGACGGCCTTCCACCATGCCGATCAGCGGGCTTCCTGCATGGAACAGCCCGCCGGTCAGCACGACCGGCACCCGCGCTTTGACAAACGACATGCGGGTCAGCATCGTCCGCACTAATTCAGCAAGTTCGTCGGCCGCACGACTCAGCAAGGTCAAACTCACCTCATCGCCTTCCCGGGCTGCTTCAAACACAAACCAGGTCACCGCCGCGATCTGCTCGCGGGAAAAATCGTTGGAGTAGACCAGCGGAATCAAAGCGGTCGGGTCTTGGAGCTGGTAGTACGCGAGGATCTTGCCGGTCAACAGCGTTTGCGGCCCGCGGCCGTCAAAGCTCCTCAAAACGGCGGAGTACGCGTCCCGGCCGATGTCATAGCCGCTGCCTTCGTCACCGATCAGATAACCCCAGCCGCCGACGCGGCATTGCTCGCCGCGATCATTGATGCCAAAAGCGATCGAACCGGTGCCGCCGATCAGCACGATTCCTTCCGTCTCGCCGGAACCGCTGACCAGCGCGGGCAGCGTGTCATTTTCAACGCCCACAGCAGCGCCGGGCCACTGTGTCGAAATCCATTCGCTCATCTTTCTTCGCTCTTCCGGACGGTCCACTCCTGCCAATCCGAAAAAAAGACTGCTAATCCAAGTGTTGGCAGGAAGCGAAGCGCGAATTTGTTCAAACAGGTCTCCCAAAACCGTCTGGGCACGTTCCCATCCGAAATGGTTGACATTGCTGCCTTCGGTCACGATGTCGGCGATCTTTTCGCCCGTTTCGGAAACGACGACAGCACGGGTTTTCGTCCCGCCGCCATCCACTCCTAAAAACGCTTTCCTAGCGCTCAACAGTCAACACCTACCGATGGAGTTCTACTTGAAGTTTATAACGGTCGCCCCGGTACACCGAGCTGACATATTCAAACGGCTGTTCGTCCCCGTCAAACGTCACGCGCTCGATCAACAGCACCGGCGACTTGACGGAGATGCCAAGCGCTTCCGAATTGGAGCGGTCGGACAGCCCAACCTCGATCACTTGTCTGGCAAATTTGATCTGCAGGCCATGCTTTTCCTCCAGCAAGGTGTACAGCGAGACCGAATGCAAATCTTCCTGCTCAAGTTCCGGGAACCGGGCCAGAGGCAAATGCGACACCTCAAAAGCCATCGGCTTGGAATCGGCCAAACGGACGCGCTCCAGCACCAGCACCTGACGATTCTGGCCGAGGTTGAGCGCCGCCGCGACACTCTGCGCCGCTTCCTCCGTATAGATCGCGAGAATGCGCGAGTCGGGCTTCATCCCGCGGCTGCGCATATCTTCGCTAAACGAGGTCAAGCGCAAGAGCGGCTGGTCGATCTTCGGCTCGGCGACAAACGTCCCCTTGCCCTGCTCCCGTACCAGCAAGCCTTCTTTGACCATCTCGCCCAGCGCCTGGCGCACCGTCATCCGGGAGATCCCATAGCGGTCGCTCAGTTCGCGTTCCGACGGCATCAAAGCGCCCGGCTGCAGCTCTCCTTCGCGGATCGTCTGTGTCAGCCGTTCCTTGAGCTGATAATACAGCGGAATCGGAATATTCTTGTTTAACATGGCATCACTTCACCTAACCTATGGAGGTCTATACCACCTTATATATTCGAAAAGTCCGTTTCTTTTCCTTCTCTTTTTCGACAGGTTCCAAAAAATTTACTGTTTCTGCAAGGACAAGTCCACAAACGTCAAGATTTCTTCGCCGATCTTGTACGGCTCCCCTTTGAGCTTGTTCAGTTCTGCCTGTGTTTGTTTGGTCAGTTTGGCCCGCTCTGCAGACCCGGGCGCCGCCGCCAGCATCTGCAAGGTCAACAAGCCCAGTTCCCCTTCGCGGCTCAGCTTCATCAGCCACGGGTCGATCTCTTTGAGCAGCTGTTTGTTGGTCGTGCTCTGCATCAGCGCGCCGCGCAGGCCTTTCAGTTCCTCAAACTCTTTTTTCAGACGCGCTTCGTCCTCGATATCGACCAGCGCCTTAAACTTCGGATTCCACACGTCCTCTTCGAACATCGAACGGCGGGAGTAATCGGCAAACTTGTTGAACAGCCCTCCGTCCGCCACGCCTTGGAGCTGGGATAGGCCTTCGACATACGCTTTCTCCGGGTCATACGCAGCCGGACTTTGCAGATATTTCGAGATCGAATACAAAGCCGGCTTCGACGATTCCGGCTGCACCATCGGGTTGGCGAGCAGACCGGAGACATGCTTATGCAAGTCTTCAGAACGCGCCTCCAGAGGGCCGAAAAAGAGCTGCGGCTCATTTGCGATCGCATAGGTAAAATCGTTAACCGGATAGTTATCCCAGATCAACGGCTTGCGTCCGAGCAACTGCGCAACTTTGTCGGCGTCGGCCGAGTCGATTTTTTTGGAAAGAATCTCCGGGCCGGTCCAGATCACCTGGATCGACGGATCGAGCTGTTCACGCAGCGTCTGCCAATAGGGATCGTCCTTGACCCCCCAGTAGCGCGTCGGGGCAAACCACAGCTCGAAGCCGGGGTCCTTTTTCTTCCCTTCGGCCAGCAGGTTGTTGGCCAGCTGCATGTGCGCTTCCGCATAGTTGGTGCCGTAGATGCCTTTGTCTTTGTCCTTCAGCTCTTCCTGCACATCGTCAAAAGACAGCATGAGCGTCTTCACGCCCATCTCTTGCAGCTGCGCGATCTTGGCGGACAAGCGTTTGCGGTCTTCCTCGGAGGAGAACAGGATCGCTTTTTCATACATCTCGGTTGTGGTTGGCTTGTTCGGCAGCGCCAGCGGGATGCCCGGCGAGATCGAATAGACAAAACGCAGTCGCCCCGCCTCCGCCTTTTGAATCAACTCGCGCATCTTCCCCGCCTGCTGCTCCGGGTATGGCAACGCCCAGTCAACGCGCTGGTACGGATCGTCTTTCGGCGCGTAGACGTATGTATTGTAAAGGTTGCGCGACATAAACTCGAACATCGCAAGCCGCTGCTCATGCGTCCAAGGCGCACCGTAAAACCCTTCGATCACGCCGCGAATGGCGAACGACTCTGCTGTTTGCTGCTCTTTTTGCTGCTGTTGTAACGGTTCGGCCGTCGCTTGTTTCGGGTGCTGCACCGCTTGCTGCTCCGGAGGCTGTGAAAAATAAAGCACTCCGCCTGCACCAAGCACTGCCGCAAATACGCCGGCCCAGATCACCGTTCGTTTCATCCAATCGACTCCTTCCCCATTTCCACCCAATTTTCCAATATCATTTCTACCTTAACAAGAAACATTCAAAAGCACCACCCAAAATTCGGGTGGTGCCTGTTTTTTCTGAATCTTTTTGCGGTTTTTTTCTTGCGCTTAGTACGCCTGCACCAGTTCCATGCCGTTGTAGTACGCGTTGAGAATCTGGTCGTACGACCAGCCGGACAGACCCAGCATCGAAGCGCCGTATTGGCTCATGCCGACGCCGTGGCCGTTGCCGCCGCCGAAGAAAGTGACAGACGAAACGGTGCCGTTTGCATCGCGCGCAATGTCAAAGGTCGCAAACGCCGACGGAAGGATCGTGTAATTTTTCAGCGTGTAGCCGAGATCGTATGCGGTCGAGCCGCCTTTTGCCCGGTACAGCGAGACGTCTTGGCCCAGCGTGAAGGTTTTGCTCGGACGGATCGTAAAGCGGATGTTGTACTCTTTGACGATCTTGTAGGTGCCGGTCGTGCCTTCGACAACCAGTTCCATCATGTTGCCGCCTTGGCCGCGCTTGGCAACGTACAGGTTTTTCAGCTGGCCGATGCCGGTGGCCGGGATCGCTTTTTGGACAAAATTGCCCGCAGCGTCTTTCGTCAAAATGAACGCCGGATCTGCCGCGTAACGGCCGGCGAGGTTTTGGTTGATCGTGTTTTCCAGCTCCAGCTTGGAGAAGCCGACTTTCCAGCGGAAATAGTAGGACGCAGAATCATAACCGTTTAAGGTCAAGTCCTTATAGAAGGTGTTCAGCGCCGCTTCATCTTGGGTGTTGATGTTGTAGATCTTCGAGCTGTCGGTCGGATCATACGTGAAAGAGCGAGCCGACAGATACGGGATCGGAACGCCCGGGTAGATGTTGCCTGCGTCCGACCACACTTCGTGTTTCGCCGCGCCATAGCCGCCCGAGGTGGAGTAGTAACGAGCATCGACCAGCGTGCCGTTTTCCTCCATGATCATGCCGGCCGTCGCGTTGACCGCCTGGGTGTGCAGCGGGCTCTCCGCGCTATTGTTGTAAACTTGGCTCAACGTTGAGTCATCGACGTGGAAGCCACGCTTCGCATAGCGGTTGGAGAAGTAGTCGCTCATCGCATAGGTGCGGGCGGCGACGCTTTGCGCTTTCAACGCTTCCAGGCCAAACGATGCCGGCATTTCGCTTGGTACCACTTGGTACAGGTACTGCTCCATGTTAACTTCGTTGATCAGGTTCAGCTTGCCTGCCGCTGCCGCCGGCGTGATTTCGAACGTGCCGCGGTAGTTCGGGTTGCCGTATGCGCGCTTAAACGTGGTGATCTGCACCGTCGAAGCGTCGCTGACCGGTTCGACGTACAGACGGCTGGTCGAGGTGTGCAGTTCGACGCCGCCCACCGTTGCTTTCACCCCGGTCGCCGTTTGCACAAACGTGACCACAGCGTTTGGCGCTACATCAAAGGTCTGGCCGGCTTTCTTGTCGACCACTTTCAGACCGTCTCCCGAACGGAAGTCGAGCTGCGTGTGATCAAGCGAAGCAAAGCCGTTGGTCATGATCCCGACACGCATCGTATCGGTCGGCGTGATGCCGTCGATGACGATCAGATCGACTTGACCCAGTTCATTAAAGAAAACGTTTACATTCTCCGCCCCGACAAACACGTCGTTCAGCGATTTTTGAACCGACTGACCGTTCAGCGACTGGTACACTTGGTAGCCGTTCGCCAATTGCACGGTGCCGGACAGTTCCAGGTCCAGCGTTTTGCCGGTCGTGTCTTTGGACATGATCTTTTCGTTCACGCTCTGCACGGCCACCGTGTCGCGGAAATCGACGATGCGGTCCTGCTGGGCTTTAAACGAAACAAACGAGCCCGGCTGTGCGGCAAACGATTTGTTGTGCGTGTAGAACGTCTGAACTTTGCCGCCCACGATCATCTGATACGTGACAGCGCTGCCCTCTTCGGTTGCGCTCAGCACGTACGCTTTGGAAATGCCATCCATCGCTTTGTTGTCGTCCTGTGCCAGGACCGGTGCGCTCATGACGGTCGACAGCGAAAGCGCCACCGCCACGGCGAGACTTGCAAACTTGCGCATGAAATACCCCTCCTTTTCTCTCCCACCAACTGGTGGTATATACCACTTCGCGCCTTTTGCCTGTAAATCCTCTTTGGTTTGATTCTCGTATAAGTAAAAAATAAAAAAGAGCCCTGCTCTCGCAAGGCTCTACGCAGTTTCGCGTCTCGGGCGCCATTGGACGACCCATCCATCGTTGACCGCTTCCGGCTGTCTGGTTTCGTACCCGAGAGCTTCCAGAATGCCAACGTATTTTTCAACCTGATCGAGCTTAGGCATCGCCATGCTCACAAACCATTCCGCAACATTCACTCTCGAACGCCTCCTTGACCTTATATGTAAACAAGCACACTCTGCAGAATCAATTGTATTCAAGCTGCCGTTATATGGTTCGAGGCACCCGCCTCGTTTTGTGATGGTTTAGGCTTGTCCGAATTTTCGACTTATTATGACTGTATTTTTCGACAGCATGAGCCTTTTTTTCGCAGCTCTAGCAATTTGACTCTAATTTAATAGACGCAGGATCTGAGTGAAAGGTTACAACGTTGACAAAAAAAGAAGAAGCCCGGCGGCTTCTTCCTACTCGTTCGTTCGATTCCAGTGCGGATTGACGATCGCAAAATGCACGCAGTCACGCCACTCCTGGTTCAGCCATATGTACTTTTCGGAGCGCCCGACATATTGAAACCCCAGCCGCAGCACCGCCATCTGGGCCGGGACATTGGTGGTTAAGGTTGACGCTTCGATCCGATGCAGCCGATGCGTGTCAAATCCTTCCCGCACCAGCAGGCGCAGCGCTTTGCTGGCGATCCCGTGTCCGGCGTGACAGCGGCTTAAATGACAGCCGATCTCCGCCTTCTGACGCGGCCCGCGCATGATGTCATACAAGTGGCAGCGCCCGGCCAAATCCCCATTGCAGTTGCGGATCAGGTAGGAGAACCGCTCTCCCGTTTTGTTCGCCGCCAACTGCTTCTCAAACAGCTCGCGCAGCTTTTGCGGATGGTAAAACAGGTCATCATCCCGCCCCGGAACCGTCTTGCGCAAAAACTCGCGGTTATTTATTTCAAACTCGATCACTTCTTCATAATCCGCTTCTGTGATCAGTTGGATCTCGATGTCTGACACGGAACTTCCTCCATTCAACCCAGCAAATCTACACCGTTCGACAAAAATACGACCTGAAAAAAAGGCCTCCGTTAGAGGCCTTCCTGCGCACCGCCATCTTCTGCCAGCTCACGCAAACGCTTGTGCGCTTCCGAGGGGTCCATGCTGTAGTAGTGCAAAAAATGATCCTCGTCGATGATCCGGAAGTGTCCGGTCAGCACATGCTTTTGCAGGCAAAATCCGCCTGAGCGCTGCATCTCCGTCCACCATACTTTGCCGCCCATCGTCTTGTACCATGCGCCGGAACGGCGTTTTCCGGAGACCAGATCGAGGATTTCCAAAACCGATTCCCCGAACATCGCCTGCACGATCTCGCTTTTGCGAAACAGCACCGCCGTTAAGCCTGCCGCCGTGAATCCGAGCGTCTGGCGGCCCTTTTCCACCTGCACCAGCGTTTTTTTCGAAATGCCGATCAGCTCGGCCATCTTGTCTTGCGTCAGATCCAGATCTGCCCGAATCAGGCGCAGCTTGTCCGACACCATCTTGTCGAACTGTTCGCGGCTAAATCCTTGTTCGGTCCCCTGCTCCACTGCGTCCGACCACCTTGTCGTATTTGTGTAATTTTACACTACACAAAGGGGCTGGTTTTGTCAAACGCCATAAAAACGCTCCCTGCCATCAGACAGGGAGCGTTAGAAAAGCTCGTCAGCACTGCGAGCCGGGAATGCTCTCATCGTAAATCGAAAAGCCGTCATCCTGATCATAGTCGATCACGAGGTCCTGTACCAGCGACGACGTTTTCGAGCCAAACAAAAACAGGATGCCTTCTTCTTCTACCTGGGTATCGCGCGGAGCCGGCTCATCCAGAGCCAGTTTATAGGTTGGGCCGCCTCAGCCCGGCAGCACATAGATGCGCGCGCCATGGTTCTCTTTGCCCGCTTCCTGCTGGAGCTCTTTGATCCGCTCCACGGCGGCCATACTGATGTCGATCGAAATCATCTTCCTCACCTCAACACCAGTGTAGCACATCAATGCGCACTGAAGAAATCCCACATCACCCGCGAAGCATCCGGGCCGTAGGGATCGGTGTACGAACCGGCCGTGGAACCGCCCGACCAGGCGTGCTCCAGCCCGCTTACTTTATAGTAGTGAATCAGCGAACTTCCGCTTCCGTCGTTGTAGACGTATTTCGTATAGCTGCGGCCGTTCACCGTGCCGCTCGTGGTCAGCTCGGCCGTATTGTTCACCGAGCCGTTGTCCGAACCGTCATCGACGAGGTCGTTTGTCTGCGCCCACTGAGTAATCACCTGTGCGGCGTTGATGAGCTCGACTGTGGTGTCGCTCGTGCCGTGGAACACGATCACCGGCATGCGGCGCTTGTAGCTCCCCATCTCATAATAGGCGTCTCGCCCGGCTGTGTTCGGATCGATCCCGCCGTATGACATCGCGGAGATCCCGCCCGCCGCCGTGTTGGCAGCGTTGTATTCCACGCCTGCGCTCACGCCAACTGCGCGAAACACATCCGGATAGGTCGCCCCCATGATCACGCTCATGCCCGCCCCGGCCGACAACCCGGCCACATAGACGCGGGAGCTGTCGATGCTGTACTTCGCCTTCACCGCATCGACCATTCCTTTGATGATCGCAGGCTCGCCGCTGCCCCGGTGCTGGTTGTAGTCATAAAACCAATTCCAGCAAGCGTTCGGATTGGCGTACACGTTCATCTCCGGGTACAGCACGATAAACTTCTTCTCTTCGGCCAGCGCATTCATCCGCGTCCCGGCGGCAAAGTCGTTCGGATTTTGCAGACAGCCGTGCAGCATCACCATCAGCGGCACTTTCGTCCCGGCCGTGTAAGTGCCCGGCACATAGACCTTGTAGTAGAAGTTGCTTCCATAATAGTACGAAGTAAAAGTCCCGGCTGCTTCTGTGACCGGCAGATAAGCGGTCATGAAAATCAGGGTCAGCGCCGCCAGCACCAGCTGTTTGATGATCTGTCTCATCTTCCCCAAGTCAATCCCCCCCTTATGGGGTTACTGTATCAGGGAAGAGTTACTCGTCAGTTACCCGGCAAACCGCACGATGTCCTGCAGCAGCCGCTCCGGCGCTTCGACATTTGGCGAGTGTCCGACGTGCTCATACAACACCAGTTCGCTGCCCGGAATTCCTTCGTGCGTCCGCTCCATCATGTCCTGGGTGATCAGCGAGTCGAGCTGCCCGTAGACGATCATGGTCCGCACATGACCCCGCCCCAGCTGTTCGCGATAATCGGCCTCACCAAGCGATGTGTAGTTCGGCACCGCCGTCTGGGCAGCGATCATCGCATCCTCGACCAGCAGTTCGAAAAATTCGCCTTGAGCAGCGGTCGGCACCACGGCGGCCAGCGACATCTTCATTAAGTTGCGGTCGCTGACCATCTGCTCGATCAACGGCTTGCGTTCATCTGGCGTGACCAGCCCGTCGATCGGGGCTGAGTTGAGCAGCAGCATCCCGTCGACCAGCTCCGGCGCGTTCGCCGCGATGTCCATCGCCACCGAACCGCCCAGCGAATGGCCGACCAACACGACTTGCTCATGTCCAAGATGCTTCAGCAAAGCGCGCAGATCGGCGCTGTACTGCTTGATGTTGTTGCCTTTTCCGCCATCGCCCGCGCTTTGCCCGCAGCCGCGCAGGTCGGCGCGCACCACCGTATAACGCTCGGCCAGCGGCGCCATCAGATGCTCCCACCAGCGGCTCGAAGCGACGTTGCCGTGAATCAGCAAAATCACCTTGCTCCCAACGCCTGCCTGTTCATAATACAGATCGATTCCATTAATAGGTACGTGCGGCATGATCCTTCCCCCTTACGATCGCATCCATTTGTCTTTGATCGTGCCGAGAATCCCTTTGGGGAAAAACATCACGATCGCGATATAAACCAGTCCAAAGAACAACAGCCAGCGCTCAAAGATCGGATGCACCGAAGACAATGACGACAGCCATTCGTGAGCAAACGTAACAACACCGGCGCCAAAGATCGCGCCGACCAGCGTCCCGGTGCCGCCGACGATCGTCATCAAGAGCGCGTCGATCGTGCGGTCAAGGCCCAGCACCGAAGTGTTGATATAGCGCTGAAACACCGCCCACATCCCGCCGGCCAGCGACGCGACGATGCCGGAGATGACCAGCGAGACGATCTTGTATTTCACCACGTCGTAGCCCAGCGACTCCACGCGGTGTTCATTTTCCCGGATCGCCTGCAAGGTGCGCCCCAGCGGTGAATCGACCACGCGCCGCAAGAACAGATACATCACGAGCAGGAAGACCAGCGCGAAGTAGTAAAAGGCGATCCGCTCGCGGAAGATCGCCGGCACCGGAATGTAGGTGATCCCGTCATTGCCGCCGGTCAGAGAGCTCCATTTTTCCGAAACGATGAAAAACAGCTCGGCCAACGCCAGCGTGATCATCGAAAAATAGACATCTTTCACCCGCAACGACACGGCACCGATCAAAATGCCGATCAGCACGGCGATCGCCACCCCCAAGAGCAGCGCCACGACCAGCAGATTCGGCTCTTTGGTCCTGGAGAGCATGATCCCGACCGAATACGCCCCCGTGCCAAAGAAAATCGCATGTCCAAACGAAACGATGCCCGTGTAGCCAAGCAGCAAGTCATAGCTCATCGCATACACCGCCAAAATAAAGACCGAGATCAGCAGCGACAGCAAGAATCGGGACTCGGTGACAAACGGCAGCACGGCGAGCACCGCAAACAAGACGGTCAACAGCAGCTTATTGTTCAAAATTCGCGCTCGCACCCCGCTCACCTCCGCACTCCGAATATTCCTTCAGGTTTTAAGATCAACACGAGCGCCATCAGCGCCACATTCACGGCGACCGCCGCATCCGGCACGTAAAACGCCATAAACGTCTGCAGCACGCCGATCAGCAGACTGCCAACAGCAGCCCCGGCAAAGTTGCCAATCCCGCCGATGACGATGACGATAAAAGCGGCCAACTGGTTCTGCATGCCGAGCTCCGGGAACACCGAGCCAAACGACGGCCCGGCCATCACGCCGCCAAACGCGGCCAGCCCCGCTCCCAGCGCAAACACCATCGTAAACGCTTTTTTGACGTCGATGCCCAGCGCCTGCACCATCTCCGGGTTCTGCACCCCGGCGCGGATGATCAAGCCGTATTTGGTGCGGGTGAGCAGCAAGTGCACCCCAAGCAGCACAAGCAGGCCCACACCGATCGTGAAGAAGCGGTAGATTGGGAACGCGTGCTCCATAATGGTGACCACGCCTTGCAATAGCTCCGGCTTGTCAAATCCTAAAATGTTCGGGCCCCAGACGATCTTGACCCCTTCGGTCAAAACGATCATCAGGCCCAAGGTCAGCAAAATCTGCGCCACATGATTGCCGTAAAAAGGACGAATAAACAACCGTTCCATCAGCCACCCGAGCACGATGCCGCCCAAGGTGCCGCCCAGCAGCGCCAGGATGAAACTGCCGGTCGCGCCATACACCGTCCACCCGAGATACGCGCCCCAGATAAAAATCGCTCCGTGCGCAAAGTTCAACACGCCCATCAGGCCGAAGATCAGCGACAGCCCGACGGCGATCAGGAAGATCAACATGCCCAAGGCAATTCCGTTTAACAACAGATTGAGAATCAGCGACACAAGGTTACCCCCTTTCCGACCGCAAACCGATGCCGAGATACTTTTGCTTGATCAATTCGTCCCCCTGCAGCTCTTGCATCGTGCCCTGATAGACGGTGCGTCCGTCATCGAGCAGAAACACGTCGTCGCCGACACCGCTTGCCATGATGAAATTCTGTTCGACCAGCACGATTGTCGTGCGCTTTTTCAGCTCAAGAAGTGCTTCCATCACCTTCTCCACGACAATTGGAGCCAGCCCTTTGCTTGGCTCGTCAATCAAGAGCAGTTTGTTGTCGTTGACGAACGCCCGCGCGATCGCCAACATCTGCTTCTGCCCGCCGGACAGGTTGCCGCCTTTGCGTTTCCAGGCGATCCCGAGATCGGGGAACAGTTCCAGCACGACGTCCTGACGCTCCCTGGTCGCATCGTCTCGTTTTCGAATCGCCAGCTTTAGATTCTCTTCCACCGTCAGATCGGAAAAAATACCCTGGTCCTCCGGCACATAGCCAATGCCTTTCAGCGCCGTGTGGTGCGGAGCCAGCCCCTGAATCTCTTCTCCTTGAAAGATCACTTTGCCGCTTTTCGGCGGGGTCAGGCCCATGATCGTGCGCAAGGTCGTCGTTTTGCCTGCACCGTTGCGCCCGAGGATCACCGTGACGCCGCCGGCCTTGACATCGAGCTCGACGCCTTGCAGAATGTGGTACTGGCCGATATACGTCTGCAATGCTTCAACTTTTAATAGCGTCGTCATAGAGCCCTCCCAGATACGCGGACTGCACCAAGTCGTTGTTCATGATCTCCTCTGGCGTGCCGTCGGCGAGCAGCTTGCCATTGAACAGCACGGCCAACTCATCCGACAGGTCGAGCACCATGTCGATCTTGTGCTCGATCAGCAGGATCGTCTGCCCGCCCGCCGCCTTCAGTTCGCGGATCACCTCGATGATCGCCGGCACTTCCTCCAGTGACATCCCGGCGGTCGGCTCGTCGAGCAGGAGCAGTTCCGGCTCCAAGGCCAGCAAGATCGCGATCTCCAGTTTCCGTTTGTCGCCGTGCGACAAGTTTTTCGCCAGTTTGTCCGCCTGGCTGTCCAGATGCACTTTTTTCAGCAGTTCGTGCGCCTGTTGCTCCAAAGCGGAGAACTTGCGGTAGTGGGAGAAGAGGCGGAAACTGACGCCGCTCACCGCTTGGGCGGCCATGCGGACATTTTCCAGCACCGTCAGGCTCGGCAGCACGTTGGTGATCTGGAACGACCGCCCGATGCCCATGCGCGCCCGCGCGGCGACCCCTTTCCCAGTCAGGTCTGTTCCTTTAAAGAACACAGCGCCGCGCGTCGCCTTCAACTGTCCGCTGATCAGATTAAAAAATGTGGTTTTGCCGGCTCCGTTCGGGCCGATAATCGATTTGAAAGTTCCGGGCTTCAATTGAAAATCCACATCGCTTACGGCGACATGGCCGCCAAATTGAATCGTCAGCCCTTGGGTTGTCAGCAAATGATCTGCCATACGCCACCTCCGTGTGAAAAGTGCCCTGCTGGTCGGCAGGGCACCTCGAATTAATTTTGGATCGGCGGAGCGGTGTCTTCGCCGCTCAGCTCCTGTACCAGCACCGGCACGAGGTGGTCAGCGCCCGCCTGCTTCTCCAGCTTGACGATGTACATCGGCTGCAAGGCCTGATGGTCGTCTTTGCGGAAGGTGTAGTCGCCTTTCGCGCCTTTGACGGTCATGCCTTCCAGCACCGGGATCAGCTTCTCGGCATCGGTTGAATCCGTTTTCTTAATCGCTTCCACAATCGCGATGCCCGCGGTGAATCCGCCTGCGGTGAACAGATCCGGCGGTGCGTTAAACTGCTTCTGATGCTCTGCGACCAGCCATTCGTTTTCCTTGGTGCTGGACAGTCCGTAGTAGTACGCCGTCATGCCCTGCAACCCTTCGGCCGCGTCGCCCATCGCTTTGATGCCGGCGATGTCCGGAATCCCGGTGGTGATCTTCAGCTTGTCGGCGATCTTCAGCTCGTTGATCTGTTTGAACAAGGTAGCGCCGCCCGCGCCAGCCCAAGTGACGATCATCACGTCCGCGCCGGACTGGGCGGCTTTTTGCAAGTACGGGGTGAAATCTTGCGTGGTCAGCGGCGCAAACTCCTCTTGAATCACCTGTCCGCCCGATTTTTCGATCGCAGCTTTCCAAGCGGCTGCGCTCGATTTGCCAAATACATAGTCGGGCGCGAGATGGAAGAACTTCTTGCCGAGATTCTCGACCGCGTATTTCCCGCCGGTGGCAGCATCTTGGGAGAGATTGCGGCCGGTGCGGAAGATGTATTTATTGAAGTTCTTGCCAGTGATCTCGTCGGTCGCCGCCGGATCGACGATAAAAATCTTCTTATATTCTTCAGCCAGCGGCGCGATCGCCAGTGCGACTGCCGAGTTGGCCGAACCTTGCAGGATGTCGACATTGTCTTCTTCCAGCAGCTTGCGCGCCTTCTTGATCCCTTCGTCCGGCTTGCCCGCATCATCTTCGACCAGCACTTCAATCTTGCGTCCATCAATCTCGTTTTTGCCGTCGGTCGCATATTGGATGCCGAGCTTCAGACCGTTGATCTCCTGCCAGCCGTACGCTTCCAGCGCGCCCGATTTCGATGTGACGACACCGATCTTGATCGGCTCTTTGCTTGCGGACTCCCCGCTCTCTGTTTCTGTCGAACCGCATGCGGTCAACAGCATCGACATAGAAAGCACCGAGACCAGCCCGAGCTTCTGCCATCTCTTTTTCTGCATGATGGTACCCCCTCGTATAATTTCGAAAAGTTGTAAATATTCTATCCTGAGAGCGTTACACAAGAGTTACAAATCTTGCAGACGAGCGAGGTGAGCCTTTCGCACTATTTTTCGAGCCTACTAAATAATTGTTTGACAACTCGAACTCTTTTTCGTACAATTCTAAAGTAATATTGTTCGTGCCTGAATAGTATTTTGTCAGGCATAAACAATGGTTTTAGTCTTTATTCGGGAGGGAAAATGTGTGAAAATTGAAACAAATCAGAACTCACTCCAACTTGAACCAAAAGCATCTGACAGCTTTACATCCACCGGCTTCATTTTAGCGGCGATTGGTTCCTCGGTTGGTCTCGGGAACATGTGGAAGTTCCCGTACATCACCGGCATGTACGGCGGTGCTGCTTTCTTCCTCATCTTTATCCTGTGTCTCGCACTGGTCGGTCTGCCGATCCTGTTGGCCGAGATGGTCATCGGTCGCGGCGGTCGCGGCAACGCAGTATCTTCTTTTCATAACCTGAGCAAAACCAAATGGTGGGGCTACTTCGGCTTCCTTTCCGTATTATCCGCATTTGCAATCATGGGTTTTTATGCAGTAGTAGCAGGCTGGACCATGAACTACGCGTTTACATCGCTGACCGGCAATCTCTTTGAGAATCCGGACTACACCGCAAGCTTCCTGTCCTTTGCAGGCGGCAACATGCCGATCTTCTGGACGATCATCACCTTGATCATCACTTGCTGGGTTGTCGCGAAAGGCGTCGCTGGCGGTATCGAGAAGTTTAACAAAGTGCTGATCCCGGGCCTGGCTGTGATTCTGGTCATCCTGATGATCCGCGCGCTGACCCTGCCGGGCGCAGGCGAAGGCGTTGAATTCTTCCTGATGCCCGACTTCAGCAAGCTGACCGCCGAATCGGCGCTTGTCGCTCTCGGTCACGCATTCTTCTCGCTGTCGCTCGGTATGGGCGCAATGCTTACGTACGGCGCTTACACCTCCAAGAAACAATCGCTGGGCAAAGCTGCGGCAGCAGTAGCAGGCGGCGACTTGCTGTACGCGTTTGTTGCAGGCTTGATCATCTTCCCGACCGTCTTCTCCTACGGCATCGCGCCGGGTCAAGGCCCGGGCCTCGCCTTCATGGCGCTGCCGGCAGCATTCGCTGCAATGCCGCTGGGCAACCTGTTTGGCTTCCTGTTCTTCTTCCTGCTGTCGATCGCAGCGCTGACTTCCACCGTTTCCCTGGTTGAAGTTCCGAACGCTTACTTGATGGAACGCTTCAAGTGGAGCCGCGCGAAATCGGCAACCATCGTGACCTTGATCATCTTTGCGATCTCCATCCCGGCTTCGATGTCGATGGGCATCCTGTCTGACAACCTGCTGTTTGGCAAAACGTTCTTCGATCTCCTCGACTTCGTGGCATCGAACATCTTCCTGCCGATCGGCGGTCTGGTCGTCACCCTCTTCACCGGCTACGCGTGGAAGCGCGCAGGCGAAGAAGCAGGTCTCTCCGGCTTCTGGTACAACGCTTGGATGTTCTGCCTGAAGTACATCGCACCGATCATGGTGATCGTGATCTTCCTGTACTCGATCGGTATCATCAAATTCTAATCTGGCAAAACAAAAACCACCGCGAGCTCATGCTCCGGTGGTTTTTTCTTGTTCCAAACGCTTACAGCTTCTCGATCACTTTGTCGATCAGGCCGTAGTTTTTCGCTTCTTCCGCATCCAGCCAGTGGTCGCGTTCCATGTCTTTGGCCACTTCCTCGTACGGCTTGCCGGAACGTTCGGCCAAGACTTTGGTCAAGGTGCGCTTGGTGCGCAGCATCCGCTCCAGCTGGATCTCCATGTCGGTCGCCTGCCCTTGCGCGCCGCCGTGCGGCTGGTGAATCATGATCTCCGCGTTCGGCAGCGCGATGCGCTTGCCGTCCGCCCCTGCCGCCAGCAACACCGCGCCCATCGAAGCGGCCATGCCGATGCAGATCGTCGACACATCCGGCTTGATGTACTGCATCGTGTCATAGATCGCCATCCCGGCCGAGGTGGAGCCGCCCGGCGAGTTGATGTAGAGATGGATGTCTTTGTCCGGATCATCCGCTGCGAGGAACAGGAGCTGTGCGATGATCGAGTTCGCCACATTGTCGTCGATGCCGGTGCCGAGGAAGATGATGCGGTCCTTCAGCATCCGCGAATAAATGTCATAGGAGCGCTCGCCCATGCTGGTTTGTTCCACTACGTAAGGAATCAGGTTCATGTAAAAGTACCTCCCTTTTGTTTGTGCTTGATTGGTATTACGCTGCCAGTCTTTGCACCGATGCTTTGGAGACGTCGCCAAATCCGGACGACACCCCGGTCAAACGCACCGGACGCTGCTGGTTCTGTCCGCCGACCACCCATTCCACGGCGGTCGTCTCACGCGCCCCCCGGGCAGGCATCGGGAACGGAATCACATTGCCGGTGCGCTCTGGCCGGGACTCTGCCCGTTCAAATACGACAACCGGTCTGCTCTCTGCTTGTCGTTCGCTCATTTGACATCCCCTCCTTGACCTCCGTCCGGGTAGACGGCAAGGATCACGTTGTACGCATCGTCTGCAGGATTGGGTGACTGGTATTTCGCCACCAGCTCCTGCACGAGCTGTACGTACTCCCGGACGAATTCATTGCGCTTCTCTTCCGTTTCCAGCTGCAGCTTCATCGCAAGCGTCGCGCTCGGGATCTCTTCCGCCTGATCGCTTTGCTCCATCAAGCACAGCGCATCGCGCCTGATGCGGTCGGAGATCGTGATCAGGTGGGACAGCGAGCTTTGGTCTTTGATCCGCTGCATCGCTTCCGGGTTCAAGCCAAGCAGTTCGGAGATGACAAAGGTGCGGGCGATCGACCGGTACAGCACCTCGACGAGGTTGCGCACCTGCCGGGTGCCGACGCGCCGCGCCAGCCCGACTTTTTCCAGCGCTTTGAGATGATAATTGACGCGCTGCGGCGTATCATTGATCATGCGCGCCACTTCGGCAGCCGACGCAGGCTCGGTGAGTTTCGAGAGGATCTCCGCCCGGAGCGGGTGCAGCAGCGCCGTTGCCTGCTCGGGCGATTCCACATAACAGGTCTCTTGGATCTGATGTTCCACCGATCACTCACCTCCCCTAAAAACTTTGTGCTTCGTAAAAATATATTATTACGTTATGCGGCGTTTGTCAAAATGATACAGCAAAAAAATGGGTATGCTGCCATTCACAGCATACCCATTTTTTATCCCCAGCGCACCGTGCAGGCGTCCCACGCATAGCCGATCCCGGCGCTGACCAGCACCGTCACAGCACCGGGCCGCAGCCGCCCCGAGGAGAGCCCGAGCTCCAGCGACAAGATCTGATCGCACTGCCCGATGTGTCCATACTCGGAAAGGTAATACGACTGCTCCTCTTGCAAGCCCAGTTCCCGCAGCACATACTGATGCGCCGAGCGCTTCATGTGCAGAATCGCCAGGTAGCCGAGGTCTTGTGCCGCATACCCGCTTTTCTCCAGCGAGCGGTGAATGACCTTGAGAAAGTTGTCCATCGACTTTTGCTCCAGCCGCGCCTTCATGCCTGCGGGGTCCATCACGTCGAGGTAGTTCAAACGCTGTTCAAGCGCTTCGGCGGTGATCGGATGTTTGGTGCCGCCTGCGACCACTGCGACATCTTCGGAGAAGGAGCCGTCGGTGAGGATGTGGCTTTGCAGCACCAGATTCTGCTCGTGCCCTTTTTTCAAGATCACAGCCGCGCCGCCTGCGCCGAGGTTGTACATAAAACGGGTGCGCGGGTTGGTGTAATCGATAAAATCGCCGTTGCGGTAGCCGCCCGCCAAGAGCACCGTGTTGATCTCCGGGTCGGACGTCATCATATCCTTGGCCACCTTGATCGCCAGCACCATCGTGCCGCAGCGCTGCTGGAGGTCAAAAGCAAACGCGTTGACGGCGCCGACCGCTTCCTGCAGTTTGATCCCGGCCGTCCACAAAGGATACTCTTTGTGCTCTTCACCGATATAGATCACGAGGTCGATCGTCCGGGGATCGACACCGCCCTTTTTCAGCGCTTGCTGTGCCGCCCGGATGCCCATCTGGCAGGTGTGGTCGTCGGGACCTGGCACCGGCTTTTTGGAAAAACCGAGCTTGGTCTCGATGACCTCCTGCGGAAGCCCGCTTAGCTTCGCGATCTCTTCGCTTGTCTGATACGTCTGCGGCAGATAGGTGCCGGTGCTGACAATGCCAATTGAAGGGGTATTCATCGTTCTCTGCCTCCTCTGTCCCTCTACTTTAGAGCACAGAAGTTACAGCAGAGTTACCCGCCCCGCGCACCAGCCGCTGATAAAGCCGGGTCGTCTCCGGCATCGGCGTCAGACCGAGATGATCGGAGAGCTGGGCGACACAGTTTTTGTAAGAAGCGATGACCAGGCTGCGGTTGCCGAGCAGGTGGTAGCAGGCCATCAGGATCTGATACGCCGGCTCCCAGCTCGCATCCTTGTTCAAGATCCGCTCACAGCAGGCGACCGCCTCCTGATGCGCCCCGCGCTCCTGATACAAGCGCGCCAACGCTTCCAGCGTCCGCAGATACAGGGTGCGCAGGCGTTCCCGCTCGGCCGAACACCATTCCAGATAAGGCTGGTCCTGCAGAAAATCCCCTTGGTACAGCAAGAGCGCCGCTTCCAGTTGCGCTGCGGCCCGCTCCGGGTCGAGGGCGGCCGCTCCCAGCCCGCTTTCGGCCAGCTTCTCAAATTCCACCGCGTCGATCCACACCGCCGCGTCCGGGTTCAAGCGGTAGGCCGTGTCCAGCCGCTCGATGAAAAAGCAGTTCGAGCGCGCTTCCCGCCTCGGTTCGATCGCATGGGTCAGCGCGTTCATCGCCACTTTAAAATCGCGGTTGGCCGTCTTTTCGTCCATCTCCGGCCAGAGCAGCTCGCACAGCTCGTCGCGCTGCACCAGCTGGCCTTTGCGCGTGACGAGGAGTTGAAACAGTTGGCGCGACTTTTCGCGCTTCCACTCTTTGCGCGCCACTTCCTCCAAGCCCCGGGTGACGGCAAATTTGCCGAGCGTTGAGATGCGCAGCGTGTAGCCGGGGTGTTTGTCCACACCTTTGCAGTTCATCATCCGCAAGACTTTTTCCGCGCTTTCCAGCCCCAGACGGTCGCGCGCTTCGATCAGAAACGGCACGGTCATCAGCAGGTCGCTGGGACCAAACAACGTGCGTTTGACAAAAAGATCGTGAAAGCCGTGCTCCTCGACGCTGTGCAAGAGCCGGGTCGCTTTTTCCGCAAACTCCGCCTTGCGCTCCAGACGCAGATAGAGCATCGCCAGCCACAGATGCACGTTGGCCAGGCAAAACGCGTCGCCGCACTCCGCGAATCCCGCTTCCGCCTCCAGCAGCCAAGGCAGTGCTTCTTCATGACAGCCCCATGCGGTCAGCACCGACCCATGCGCCAGCCGCACCAGATTGGCGCACCACAGGTCATGCACGCTCAGAGCCAGCTCCAGGCCGGTCCGCGCGTACGTCTGCGCCTGCTCCAGCTCCCCGAGCAGCCCGGTGGTGATGCACAGCCCCATCAACCCCTTCCACTTTGCCCCGCTCCACGCAGAGCTCTTCACTCATCTTGACCGAGCGGTGGTAGCAGGTCTCCGCCTCTTCCAGCCGTCCGGCCATCGCCATCGCATGGCCAAGCCGCATGTAGCCGACCGCTTCCACAAACGGCGACTGCAGCGTCTGCCCCGTGCGGATGCCCTGTTCGGCATGCCAGCGCGAAGAGTCCGCCTCGCCGAGAAACGCGTCGATCAGCGACAAGAGCAGATGCATCTCGCGGTGCGACTTGGCGACGCGATTTTGTCCGCCGTCCGCTTCCCGCCGCTCTTTGTCGATGATTTCCAGCGTCATCTCCTTCGCCTGACGCAAGCGTCCCGTCCGCAGGTGCAGGCGCACGTCGAGCTCATCCCGTCCCTGCCCCGGCATCAGCTCATCGGCGCGCCGGATCATCGCTTCCGCTTCCCGCAGCTGCCCGGAGTTGGTGTGGTTTTCCGCCAAAAGACGCAAGATCTGGAACGTCTCGGCCGGGTAGTCGCCGCCTAAGATCTGCACCGCCTTTTGCAGCCAGTAGTTCGCTTTGAGCGGCTGGATCGTATCGAGATAAACCTGCGCCTGTCCCCGGTAGACATAGCTTCGGCCCAGCCTATCGCCTTTTTGAATATAGCCGCCTTCCGCCAGCGTGTACCAGTGCGCCGCTTCGTGAAAACGGGACAAGGCGCGGTCGACCTCCCCGCGCCAGAACAGCAGCTTGGGGTACTGTTCGAGCACCGAGCTCGGCAGTTTGTCGATCCAGCTCTTCATCAGTTCCAGACGTCCGCTGACCAGCAAGTCCTCGCCGTGCATCAGCAAAAGCCGCACCACCGCCTGCATCTTGCCGGCCGCCGAGTAATGCGCCAGCGCCCGCTGCAGATCACCCCGCCCTTCGTACAGCGCCGCCGCCATCTCTTGAAGGTCAGACCATTCAGCCGCCTCCAGTTTCTTCTCCGCATGCGTGACCAGAAACTTTTGAAACAGCCGGTGGTAGCGGTAATGCCCATCCCCCGCTTCCGTCACGAACAGCCCGGAGCGCTCCAACTGCCGGAGCATCTCAGCGGAGTTGGCGCGGCCAAGCAGCAGGTTGCACACGTCCGGCTCCATCGTTTGCAGCATGCAGGTTCGCTCCAAGAACGCCTGCACTTCGGGCGGCTGGCGGTCAAATACTTCTTCTGCCAAGTATGACAGCAGCGCACGTCCCGCTTCCGGCTGCGTTTGCCACAGTTCGGGCAGACCCATGCCCCGCTCCAGCCCCTTCCAGATCATCTGCAGGGCGATGATCCAGCCTTCCGTCTGCTCCTGAATCTCCGCCACCTGCTCCGCAGACAGCAGAATGCCGTATTCCGCTTCAAACAGCACGGCGATCTCTTCGCGGGTAAAGGTCAGATCTTTCTTGCCGATCACCAGCAGGTCGAACGTGGCCTGCAGCCGCTTGACAGCATCGATCTCCAGGGCTCGGCGGCTGCCGATCACCAGATGCAGGCCGGCCGGCAGATAGCGGATCAGCAGATGAAGTACCGTCGCGATCTCCGGCACGTCCAGCACCGCATGCAGGTCATCGAGCACAAGCACCGTCGGATCGGGTGCCAACTCGGCCAGATCGTTGATCAACAACGTCAGGCAGGGATGCAGCACGGCATGGGTCATTTCGGCTTCTTCCAGCAGGCGCAAAGAGCGCTCGCCAATCCGCGGATGGATGCGCTGCACGGCATGGATCAAATAATGCAGGAACAAAAACGCGTCGCGCTCCCCCGTTTCGACCGAATACCAGGCGATGTGGTCAAACTGCGTGCAGAGGTGCGTGACCAGCGCCGTGCTTTTGCCATAACCCGCTTCGGCCTGCACGAGCGTCACCGGATAGTCGGCCACTTGAATCAACAGCTCGTCCAACCGCTTCCTGCGCAGACACTGCAATTTGACACGGGGCGGCACCAGTTTGGTTGATAACATTAACGGCTGTGAATTCATCGTCTTCCCCCTTCGAAACACTTTCCGAAACTTTCATATATTTATTACTATTTCGTAACACCGGTGGCAATCCCTGCCACAGAAAAAAATGCACCTGAGCACAGGTGCAGTGGGATTGCGAGCTATGCAATTTCCGAGCACAGGACGACCAACTGCTTCTTGTCGATCTTGCCGACCGGTGTCATCGGCAGTTGCGACAGGAAGAAAAACGACTTCGGCACCTTATAGCGGGCGAGGTGTTCCGCGCAGAATGCTTTCAGTGCTTCTACCGTCAGCTGCGCTCCGCTCTGCGGCACGATCGCCGCCGTGACCACTTCGCCCCATTTCGGGTGCGGCACCCCGATGACCACCGCTTCGCTGACGGCGGGATGAGCAGCGAGGATGTGCTCGACTTCCAACGGGTAGACATTTTCTCCGCCGGTGATGATCATGTCTTTCTTACGCCCGACGATGTAATGGCAGCCGTCCGCATCGCGCCGCCCGAGGTCGCCCGTATGCAGCCAGCCGTCTTGCAAGGCTTCTTGCGTCGCGGCCGGGTTGTTCCAATAGCCGGAGAACAGGTGCGGCCCGCGGATCAAAATTTCCCCGGTCGCGCCCGGCGGCATCTCTGCGCCGAATTCATCGACGATGGAGATCTCATTGTGCAGCATCGGCACGCCCACGCTGCCGACTTTCACCCGGGCCAGGTCGGGATGGATGTAAAAGTTGTTCGGGCCGGCTTCTGTCATCCCGTAGCCTTCTTTGAATTGTAAGCCCTTCGCCGCATACGCCGCATAGATGTTATGCGGGCATGGCGCACCTCCGGAGAGGAAGGTGTGCATCGTCGAAGGTATGTAATCGGAAAATTCGGTCGATTCAATCAACATGTGGTGCATCGTCGGCACAAACAAGGCGATCGTGCAGCGTTCGCGCTCCAAGACTCCGAGCACCGTGCCGGGATGAAACTGGTCGCCGATCACCGCCGTGCCGCCCATGTACAGCACCGGCATCGTCAGCGCGTTCAGGCCGCCAGTGTGAAACATCGGCAGATAGACCGGGGTGACGTCCTCATCGGTCAAGCCCCACGATGCCGCCGTATTGATCGCGTTCCACAGAATCGCGCGGTGCGACAGAATCACGCCTTTTGACTTGCCGGTTGTGCCTCCCGTGTAGATGATCGCCCACGGCGCTTCGGCATCTGCAGAAACCGGCCGACAGGACTCCTGACCCCTTTCGACCACCGCCTTATACTCGTGCTGGGACAAGGTGATCGGAACGCGAGCCTGCAGCTTCTCCCCCGCCTCCGCATAGCGGTCAGAGCAGACGAGCAGCTTCGGCGAGCAGTCTTCCAGCACATACGCCAGTTCCTTGTCGGAGAAGCGATAGTTGAGCGGGACAAACACAGCGCCTGTCCTGCCTGCCGCAAAGAGCAGTTCGAGATAAGCGGCGGAGTTGGGAGCGAGCAGCGCCACGCGGTCGCCCGGTGCGATCCCGTTTTGCTGCATCCAGGCGGCGAGACGGCCGACGCGGCGGTTCAACTCTGCATAGGTGAGGCGCAGGCCGGTGCCCGCCTCGACCACCGCTGTCTTGGCGGGGGTGAGACGGGCGCGGCCTTCCAGCCATGGAAACCGCGCCGCGCTCATCAGAAGCTCAAGCCTCCGTCGACCGCCAGCACCGCGCCGTTGATAAAGCTCGCTTCGTCTGACGCCAGGAACAGATACGCGTTGGCGATGTCGCGCGGCTGACCGAGACGGCGCAGCGGCGTCTGCAGCTTCATCGCGTCCAGCACCTTCTCCGGCACTTTGTCGGTCATGTTGGTGGAGACAAATCCCGGCGCGACCGCATTGACGCGCACGCCTTTTGGACCCAGCTCTTTCGCCCAGGTCTTGGTCATGCCGACGACGCCCGCCTTGGTCGCCGCGTAGTTGGTCTGGCCGACGTTGCCAAACTGAGCGACAACCGATGCGGCATTGAGGATCACGCCGCTGCCCTGCGCCATCATCACCTTCGCCGCCGCCTGTGTGCAGAGGAAGACGCCGGTCAGGTTGATGCCGATCACGCGGTCCCACTGCTCCTGCTCCATCTTGACGAGGAAGCCGTCACGGGTGATGCCGGCGTTGTTGACGAGGATGTCGACGCGGCCAAACTGCTCCAGCGCGGCCGCTACGATCTGCTCTGCGTCTTCGGACGAGGACACGTCCGCTTTTACAAAATGCGCCTGGGCGCCGAGAGCGCGCAGCTCTTCGACGGCAGCCGCACCGTTTGCTTCATCAAAATCGGCGAGGATCACCTTTGCTCCGTTCTGTGCGAACAGGATGGCCGTCTCTTTGCCGATGCCGTTTGCTCCGCCTGTGATGATTGCTGTTTTGTCTTGTAAGCGCATTTCAAAATCCCTCCATGTTGAGCCTGTTCTGCTGAGTTGAATTATACCACCATTGGTTACAGGGCAGTTGCACGTGTCAGAAGAGTCGCAAGAATGTCGAAAATAAGAACTTACGTTTGTATCTGTTACCAACCTGTGGTATAATTTTTTCAACATAGAATCTGCGAACATATTTTCCCATCATCATAGAGTTCTCATACCATGTAGTCAAGGAGTGTATTCTGCAATGATCAAGCTGTCCAAGCGGCAACAGGAAATCATGGAGTTTATCAAACGAGAAGTCAAAGACAAAGGGTATCCGCCATCGGTGCGTGAGATCGGCGAAGCGGTTGGCCTCGCATCCAGTTCCACCGTCCACGGCCACCTGGCCCGCTTGGAGCAGAAGGGTCTGATCCGCCGCGACCCGACCAAGCCGCGCGCGATCGAGGTGCTCGATGAGGAAGGCGCGACCGATTCCCGTTTTGAATATTCGACCGTGATGGCGCCGATCGTCGGCCGCGTAACGGCAGGCATGCCGATCACCGCGATCGAAAACGTGGAAGACTACTTCCCGCTGCCGACCCGCTTTGTCGGCGACAACAACGTATTCCTGCTGAACGTCGTCGGTGAATCGATGATCGATGCCGGCATCTACGACGGCGACCTCGTCATCGTCCGCCAGCAGGCCACCGCCCACAACGGCGAGATCGTCGTCGCGATGACCGAAGACGACGAAGCGACCGTCAAGCGCTTCTACCGCGAGGCAGACCACATCCGCTTGCAGCCGGAGAACCCCACCATGGACGCGATGCGCTACCGCAACGTCACCATCCTCGGCAAAGTCATCGGTGTCTTCCGCGAAATTATGTAAAATATATACGTAACCCCGCCCTCACCGGGCGGGTTTTTTTATATTTTCACAACAAAAAGCCCATCGTCTCAATCGAGACGATGGGCTTTGACTGCTGCTTAGTACGTGGTCAGGTATTGGTTGCGCTCCCACTCGGTGACGGTGGTGCGGAACATATCCCATTCGATTTGCTTCGCTTCTACGAAGTGCGCGACAACGTGTTCGCCAAGCGCTTTGACGATGATTTCGTCTGCGAGCAGCTCGTCGATCGCTTCTTTCAGGGAAGCCGGCAGCGAGAGGATGCCGTTTTCGAGGCGCTCTTCTTCGTTCATCACGTAGATGTTGCGGTTGACCGGGTCGACCAGCTTCAGCTCGCGGCGAACGCCGTCGAGACCGGCTTGCAGCATCGCTGCCAGCGCGAGGTACGGGTTGCACGCCGGGTCCGGGTTGCGGACTTCGATCCGGGTGGACAGACCGCGGGACGCCGGGATGCGCACGAGCGGCGAACGGTTCTTCGCGGACCAAGCGATGTAGCACGGCGCTTCATAGCCCGGAACGAGACGCTTGTAAGAGTTGACCGTCGGGTTGGTGATCGCTGCAAAGCCGCGTGCATGCGCCAGGATGCCAGCCAGGAAGTGCTTCGCCGATACGGACAGGCCAAGCTCGTCGCTGTCATCGAAGAAAGCGTTGGTGCTGCCTTGGAACAGGGACATGTGGCAGTGCATACCGGAACCGTTGATGCCAAAGATCGGCTTCGGCATGAAGGTTGCGTGCAGGCCGTGCTTGCGGGCGATGGTCTTAACCACCAGCTTGAAGGTCATGATGTTGTCTGCTGCGGTCACCGCATCGGTGTATTTGAAGTCGATCTCATGCTGACCGACTGCAACTTCGTGGTGGGACGCTTCGATCTCAAAGCCCATCTCTTCGAGCGTCAGCACGATTTCACGACGGCAGTTTTCGCCGAGGTCAACCGGTGCGAGGTCGAAGTAGCCGCCTTGGTCGTTTACTTCGGTGGTGATGTTGCCTTTTTCGTCGAGCTTGAAGAGGAAGAATTCCGGCTCCGGACCGACGTTCATCGTGTCAAAGCCCAGCGCTTTCGCATCTTCGAGCGCGCGCTTCAGCGTGGAGCGCGGGTCGCCCGGGAACGGGCTGCCGTCCGGCATGTAGATGTCGCAGATCAGGCGTGCTACTTTGTAGCCTTTATCCGTTTCCCACGGGAAGATCAGCCAGGTGTTGAGGTCCGGGTAAAGGTACATGTCAGACTCTTCAATGCGGACAAAGCCGTCGATCGAGGAGCCGTCGAACATCATTTTGTTTTCCAATGCCTTGTCAAGCTGAGAAACCGGGATTTCCACGTTCTTGATCACACCAAGCAAATCGGTGAATTGCAGTCGGATGTAACGCACATTCTCTTCTTTGGCCATGCGTTTGATGTCTTCTACAGTGTAGCTCATTTCTGGTTCTCCTCCTCAGGCTCCATCCTCTTTGGAATGAATGCTCTATGTGTAATTAATGGAAAAACCGCGACAGGTCGCCGGCGTTAAACGGGTTGTTCCCCGGCATCGCCGGACGGCGCAGCATTTCCTTTTTCAACATGTCTCGAAGTTCGCGGTCGGACAGATCGCGTTTGACTTCCTGGGCGATCTTCTCCGCCTGTTCCTTCTTGTGGTCTGGCAGAAGATCGGATACGGTCTTGGCGGGTCCAAGCACCGTCTTGATGCCGGCAATGTTCAGCCCTTGGTCGATCAGCCGCTTGATCTCAAGCAAGCGTTCCACGTCATTGAAGGAAAACAATCGCTGGTTTCCATCAGTACGTGCCGGCCGGACCAACTGGTGCTGCTCGTAATAGCGAATTTGCCGGGCGGTCAGGTCGGTCAGCTTCTGAACGATGCCGATCGGGAAAAGGGCGAGATTGCGTCTGATTTCGTCGTTCATTCACATCAACGCCTCTCCTTTGATAGTCTAAGTATATGCCATGTCAGCAGAATGTGTCAACGCATGTCAGGAAAGCTGACACAAAAATTTTTCCGCTCCCCTGCCGCATACAAAAAGACCATGTCAGAACGGGCATCGCCCCTTATAACATGGTCTTTTCTGCGCATTGCTATGTCAGCTTTTTACAGCAAGCCTTTCTCCTTCAGCCCGGCCACCGCCGACAGCACCGCCACTTTGGCGTGCGCGTAGGTTAAGCCGCCCTGCAGATAGCCGATAAACGGTTCGCGGATCGGGCCGTCGGCCGACAGCTCGATCGACGAGCCTTGGATGAACGCGCCAGCCGCCATGATCACTTCGTCCGCATAGCCCGGCATCGCCCACGGCTCCGGCTTGACGTGCGAGTCGACCGGCGCGGCCGCCTGGATCGACTGGCAGAACGAGATCAGTCTCTCCCGTGAGCCGAGCTGCACCGCCTGAATGATGTCGGTGCGCGGCGCGGTTGACGCCGGATGGGTGGTCAGGCCCAGCTCTTCAAACAGCCCGGCTGCAAACACTGCGCCTTTGACCGCTTCCCCCACCACGTTTGGCGCGAGGAAAAAGCCTTGGAACAGCGTGCGGTTGGTGCCGAGCATCGCGCCCTGCTCCGCCCCGATGCCCGGTGCGGTCAGACGGCAAGCCGCGCGGTGCACGAGATCGGTGCGGCCGGCCACATAGCCGCCGCTGTGCGCCAAGCCGCCGCCAGGGTTCTTGATCAGGGAGCCGACGATCAGGTCGACGCCAACTTCGGTCGGTTCGCGGCGCTCGGTGAACTCGCCGTAGCAGTTGTCGACAAAGACGACAACATCCGGCTTGATCCCTTTCACAAAGCGCACCATCTCGCCGATCTCCTCCACCGTAAACGACGAACGCCACGAGTAGCCCGCCGAACGCTGGATGCCGATCATTTTTGTGTTCGGCTTGATCTTCTGGGCGACGAGGTCGTAATCGACCTTGCCCTCCACGAGCGGCACCAAGTCGAAGGACACGCCAAATTCCTGCAGCGACCCCTCACCTGCTTCGCCGCGCACGCCGATCACTTCTTCCAGCGTATCGTACGGCTTGCCGGTGATGTACAACAGTTCATCGCCCGGGCGCAGCACGCCGTACAGAGCCAGCGCGATCGCGTGGGTGCCGGAGACGATATGCGGGCGCACCAGCGCCGCTTCCGCTCCAAACGCCTTAGCGTAGACGCGCTCCAGCGTCTCGCGCCCGGCGTCATTGTGGCCGTAGCCGGTCGAAGAAGCAAAATGAAAATCGCTCACCTGCTCCTCTTGAAAAGCCTGCAAAAGCTTCGCCTGGTTGTAGACGACCGTCTCGTCGATCAGGCGAAACTGTTCGGAAAGTTTCTGTTCAATCTTGGCGGTCAACTGCAGCCAAGTCGGATTTTGCAAAAGTTGCAGCAAGGACAAAGCACGTCTCTCCCATCTCTGAACCAAATGAAGCAATACTCTACCACTATATCATATAAAAACAGCATGACCCCAGCGGTCATGCTGTTTTTTCTCAAGAGATCGGCTTCCAGCTCAGCACGCTGTCCCAGTGCCAGTGCTCATAGTACATCTGCCCTTCGCCGATCCCTTCCACCCACAGCTTGGCGTTTGAGCCGTCCGCGTTCGAGACCCAGATGTCGGCCCGGCTTTTGTTCCAGCGCACCCAGGACAATGCAATGCCTTTGGCCAGCACCTGCGGATCAAAGTCGCCCGCTCCGGCCGGGGGCGTGCTCAGCGGCTGGGCCGAGCCGTTTTTGGCATCGACGCGCATCACGCGGGGAAACGTATTCCCCAGCGGCGTTTGATCCGACTTCGGCGCAGCGCTGCGGGCGACAAGCAGCGATTGCTCATCCAGCCAGGCAAAGGAGCGGTCGACACGCCCGTCCGGCGTCAAGTTCTCCCCTTTGCCAAACGGCGGCCCGAACAGCTGCAGTCGCTTGCCCAGCAGCGAGAACCGCCCGCTGCCTGCGATCACGCCAAGCTTCGCGCCTGCGGGCGCCCATTTAAACCACTCGTCATAAGCCAGCATCTCCGCCGCCGGCTTAAAGAATTTCCCGTCGGCCGACAACAGGCACAGCACATTGGCATCGGCAGAGAGCGACGCGGTCTGGGTGGCGATAAAAGCGATCCACTTCCCGTCCTCCGACCACTTGAACCCGCCCGTCCCGATCGCCAAATAGTCGTTTTCCTGAAAGCGCAAAGGGCTGGGCAGCGAGTAAAACTTGCGCACCTGCTTCGCCTCTTCATCGGGCGAATACCAGACCTTGTACAGCTCGCTCGACGTCCATCCTGTCGGCTCGAGATGCGCCTCCGAAGAGACGAGGAATCCGCTGCCGTCCGGGAACCACGAATAATTGCTGATCCCCGGCACCACCTGTTGTGCCGCACGCACTGCGCCTTTGCGCAGATCGGCGACCAGCAGGTCGGAGTCGACACGCAACGCCAGCAGATTCTCTTTCGGCGACCAACGGGCGGAGATCACGCGGTCATGGACCGGGAATGTCCGTCCGTTCGCCGCATCGTACACCCACAGCTGTGCGGTATCGTCCTGCACACGCTCCCGCTTTTGAAACGCAATCCATTTTCCATCCGGCGACCAGAGCGGCCACGACGCGATGCCGTCCGCTGTGACCGGGCGTTCCTGCACCCCTTGTTTCACCCACAGCTTGCCGTCCCGGATAAATGCCAGTTCTAACGAATCGCCGTGCCAGGCTGCAGCAGGCGCCGATGTCCAACAAAAGAGGAGTATCATGCAGAGGAAGACCAGGCCGATCTGCTTCCAGAACCGTTTCATTCAGAAGCCCTCCCGTCAAAAGTAGGTATCTCCCCTACTATTTCCCACCGACAGCTCCCCATGCGCGGAAAATTGGAAAAGGCACCCTGACGGGTGCCTTTTCCTCGCTGCTCTCATAGTTTAATCTCTCTTGTACCCTAAGTATAATACAAACAATTCGATAAAGTCAATAACTTTCCTAATAAAATTTATAAAGCTCACAGAGAAAACCTTTTAAACAAAAAGACCCTTCACTTTAAAACAAGGAAGGGTCTTCCATTTCATTTAACGTGAAGCTTATTGCAGCGTGGAATCGGTCATGTCGAAGATCATCTGCTCATTGGTTTTGACCGACTTGGCCGGTTTGGCTTCCTGCGCCTCTTCGATCAGATACGGGCGCAGTTCCTCAGCGATCGCCTGAGGCACTTCCGCATGCAGATAGGTGCCCGACTCGCGGTGCTCCTCGGCAAACAAGCGGCCTTCGCGGTGAATTCTCGCCACCAGCGCGCTTTCTTTGTACGGCACTTCCGCTTTGACGATCAGGTGCCGGACGCCGACGAGGTCGTCGATCTTCTCCATCATGTCCTGCACGCCGTCCCCTTGCAGAGCGGACAGACGGATCGTCTCCGTCGAGTTGGGGTCGTTGCCAAGCCAAGTGCCCGGCACGAGGTCAATTTTGTTAAACGCGGTCAGCACCGGGCGGTTCAGCACGTCGAGCTGGCCCAGCACGCCGTACACCGTTTCCATCTGCACGTCAAAATTGGGGTGAGACGCGTCGACCACATGGACGATCAGATCGGCCTCGGCCGTCTCTTCCAGCGTGGAGCGGAACGCTTTGACCAGCGAATGCGGCAGCTGTTGGATAAAGCCGACCGTATCGGAGAAAATCGCCGTCTTCCCGTCGGGCAGCTGCACCTGCCGCGTTGTCGTGTCCAACGTGTCGAACAGGCGGTTGCGCCCTTCGGCCACCTCTTTGCTTCCTGTGCCGTAGCGCTCGACGATCTTGCGCATCAGCGTGGATTTGCCGGCGTTGGTATAGCCGACAAAAGCGATCACCGGCACGTCTTGCTTCTTGCGGCGCTGGCGGTGCAGGTCGCGGTGTTTGCGCACCTCGTCCAACTGCCGGCTGAGCTCGACCAGCCGGCGGTGAATATAGCGGCGGTCGGTCTCCAGCTTGGTCTCGCCAGGGCCGCGCGTGCCAACCCCGCCGCCGAGACGCGACATTGAAGCGCCGCGTCCGGTCAGGCGCGGGAGCAGGTAGTTGAGCTGCGCCAGTTCGACCTGCAGCTTGCCTTCACGCGTCTTGGCGCGCAAGGCGAAGATGTCCAAGATGATCTGCGTGCGGTCGAGCACGCGGCACGGCAACGCTTCTTCCAAATTGCGCACGTGCTTCGGAGACAGTTCGGCGTCAAAGACGACGAGGTCCGCTTCCAGCTCTTCGACCACCGCGCGCAGTTCGTCGAGCTTGCCGCTGCCGATGTAGGTCGCCGAATCGGGCAGGCCGCGATTCTGCACCACTTCGGTCACCACTTCCGCCCCGGCCGTTTCGACGAGGCCGTGCAGTTCCTGAAACGCCATCGTCCAGATCGTTTCATCCTTTTGATTCAGGCGCAGCCCCACGAGCACCGCTCGTTCCACGCGGTTTTGCTGTTCTTGTATATCGTGCATGCTCTCATTCCTTTTTGTCTGATCTTACCTGTTATTGTAACACCATCCAGCTTTCATACACCACCGTCTCCGAACTCATCCGTCCGGACTTCATCCATTCCAGCGCTTTGCGCACCAAAGGCGAGGTGTTGTCCTCTTCCAGCTCGCCAAGATGCACCCATTCCAGACCAAACGAGTCGTTCAGTTCCTGCCCTCTGTCCTTTTGCAACACGCGCTCGATCGAGCCGGCCGGCGCTTCCTGATCGGCCAGCGTGACTTTGTAGAAGACGGCGATGTGGTGCAGGTGTGTCGTGTCTTTCCACTCATGCGGCACAACAAAATCATACGCGCCAAGATTCTGCTGCGCGGTGACCGGCATGCCGGTCTCTTCTAAAAATTCACGCTGCAAAGCTTCTAGCATCCCTTCGCCGGGATCGACCGAACCGCCGGGCAGGTCATAGCGCCCCCGATACGGCCCGCCCGCTTTTTCCACGACGAGCAGCGCTTCTTTTGCTTCATCATAACAGATGCCGTAAACGCCAAAATGGCGGTGCCAGCGAATGTCCATTCTGCCGAACCTCCTTTGAACCTATACTATCATCTTGTATAATGAGAAGAACAGCAGAAATGCCAAGGAAAGGAAGATGAATTGTGAAATACTTGAAATTCAAAGGCCAAAAGGTCGGCATCACGACAGACCGCATCGAAGCAAGCGACCGCGAAGCGGACAAATACTACTACGAAATGCGCCGCGACGAGGAGCAGCCGCATGTGCCGTACATGATTGAGGACAGTGTGGACGAGGATGCCTTTTGGGGCACGATGGTCACCGAAGAGCCGTTTGAGTTCAACCAAGGCGATTACCACTCGCTGACCGAAGAACTCGGCTTGAAGCTCGCAGAAAAATTTGGCCTGCTCCAATAAGGTAAGTATGATAGGCAAAACCACCCGCAGCGCGCTCCGGGTGGTTTTTTATGTTACAGGTTGGTCAGTTTCTTCATGTCGTTGATGATCACGTCGTTGGTGATGCCATCGCTCATGTTGTAGGAGTTCATCACCTGGTTCTTCTCGTCGAGCAGGAAGATGCGGTCATTGTGCGAGATGTCGTGGATGCTGTGCTTTTCAGCCAGCACGCCAAACTGGTCGCGCACGGCGGCCAGATCTTCATCCGAACCGGTCAGGAACGCCCACTCGTTCGGGTCGGCCTGGAACTGTTTCATGTATTCGGCAAGCTTGTCCGGCGTGTCGTTTTCCGGGTCGACGGTGATCGAGACGAACTGCACATCTTCTTTCTTCAGACCGTTCTCATCCAGCGTCTTCATGATGTTCGCCATGCGTGCATGCGACACCGGGCACACATCCGGGCAGTTCGCGAAGAAGAAATACACCAGTTTCGCCTTGCCGGTCAGATCTTTTTCGATCGACACCGGCTGGTTGGCGGTGTTGGTTAACGTAAAATCTTTTATTTGCATGATCGGCTGAAGCTCGCCTGATGTTTGCTCGTGATCTTCATGGCCCGCGTGCTCGCCATGCTCATTTTGTTGGGCACCTTGTCCGCCGCAGGCGGTCAGCAGAAGCGACGCTGCCGTCAGCAGGCCCAACGCGGTGTAACGAAAACGCTTGTTCATTCAGTACCACCCTTTCTGCCCCTCATTATAACAAAAAAACCCCCGCCGGAGTCCCGGCAGAGGTTTTGGCAAATCGTAACTTTTTGCAAACAATTACTCGGTGATGCCGACCGCATCGAGGCCGCGGATGACCGCTTGCGCTTCGAAGCTGCCTTCCCCGTACAGCTCTTTGGCGGAGTGGATCGTCGCAATGCGCGCGTCGCGGAAATTGGAGTCGGGCGTCAGGTAGTTGGTCAGCGTGTGGTAATAGATCTTGCCGAGCTTCTGCTGGCCGATCTCCTGCGCGATCAGGTACGCGCCATGGTTCCAGATCGAGGAGTTGACATGCACGCCGCCGCTGTCGAGGCTGAGCGGCAGGTTGTAGAACTGGCTCATATATTTCGGATACATCCCGGAACCGTCGCCGTACGGCACATAGTCCGCTTTGACCGGGAAGCGGTTGGGGTTGGACAGCGAGCGCAGCGCGTCGCGGCCGATCGCTTTCTGATCGGAGCCCATGATGTCTTCGCCCATCTCCCAATCATCGGAGTCGATCAATGCGCCGAAAATATCGGAGTACGACTCATTGAGCGCGCCGGACTGGTTGCGGTACTTCAAGCCCGCCGTATGCGTCGTCACGCCATGCGTCATCTCATGCGCCGCGACGTCAAGACCTGCCGACAAGGAGATGAAGTACGAACCGTCCCCGTCCCCATAGGTCATCTGACGGCCGTCCCAGAAGGCGTTGTTGTACTTGTCGCCATAATGCACGGTGGAGATGATCGCCATGCCTTCCCCGTCGATCGAGTTGCGGTTGTGCTCGCTTAGGTAATAGTCGTACACGATCTTCGAGTTATGGTGCGCATCGACCGCCGCGCGCTCATAATCGCTGTGGAAGGATGCGTTTTTCGACGTAAACAGCTCGCCGGGCAGACGAACGGTCGACGAACGCCATTGGTTCTTGAAGTCATACGTCAAAATACCGTCCATCGCGCCGATCGAGTAATCGGCGAGGTAGAACGTCGAGCCGCCCTGGCCCGTGTTGTTGTGTGAGATGCTCAGCGTGCGGTGTGCCCCGTTTACGCCGATCCCGGAAGCGGTAGCCGGCTGCACATCGAGCTGCTTGTGCTGGTCAAGGTCCATGATCGCGTTGTACTGGTCGATCACCTGGCCCGACTTCGCGTCCACGTACACCGACCAGTTGCCGGGATGCTCGCCGAGGAAGTGCACGTTTACTTTGTGCGCGACATACGTCTGCCCTTCGAACGGATAGACGACCAGCTCCGAGCTCGGATCGGACTCCAGCATCTCCGGCGCGTCAACCGAGGCGATCGCCGTCTGCACAGCCTGCTCCGCGCTCAGCACAGGCGTGGTGTCCAGGTCGAGCGCATCAACCTCCGCGTTGAAATCGCCGTTTACGGTGCGCACTTCACCGTCTGCATCAATGTGCACGATGGTGATCGCGTCTTCCACCGGCAGCCCGTTTTTCGTCTGCTGCAGGCGGATGTGGGTCGTGCCGAGGCTGTCCCGCTCCGCTTGCAATGCTTTCAGGTCGGCCTTCGGATTCTTCATCTTAAAGAATTCTTTATGTTGATCCAGGAAATCGACAGCGGCCCCTGCATCTTGTCCGCCTTGGTTTGACAGCACGCCCGTGACAAACTCCGGCGTGCCTTTTTTATTGTAGACCACTTTCAGCGCGCCGTTCGATTTGGCGTTAAATTGCGCCAACGACTCATCTTTTGCCGCCGATGCGTCCGTGGACGGAACCAGCGAAGTTCCCAGCAATAAGGCGGTTACCAATACAGGTGCGAGCACAGCTTTTTTCACAATCGATCCCCTCTTCTTTCGCTGCTAAAGTATGTATCTGTTGTTTAATTCTAACTATTCTAAATTATACACACCTCCTTTATCACGGTAAAGCGAAAACAGGTAAAATGATCCAAAAGCATTAGAAAACCCATCACATTTCAAGTGATGGGTTACTTTCTACCTATGTGTGTTTATGCGTTTTTATTCGAACGGATCGGTTTGCTCCGGCAGATAGCGGATCAGATATTCGCGGCCGCGCCCTTTGTGCAGGGACTCATGGGCGACGACAGACGCTTCTTCGATCCAGCCAAACGACCAGTGGCCGGGCAAAACATCCGGGAAATGCTGTTGGACTGCGATCTCGCCGTCGATCAGCGGTCCGCGGAACAGCCCGACGTTGAGCAGTTTGGCTGCCGCTTGCCGCTCCGTGTTGCCGTTTGGCTTAAATTTCCCGCCGCCGACACCATCGATCATGCCGAGCGACTTAGCGGTGCCGATCGCATCTTTGGCCCAGTTATCGCTGGTGTCGTCAAACCCGCCGAGCGGAATCGGCTTTACCCCGCGCAAGGTCAACATCAGACGCACCAGTTCGGCGCGGGAAATCGGATCGTCCGGATGGAACGAGCCGTCCGCATAGCCGCCCATGTAACCGGCGTTGCTGACTTTGTTGATCACCTTGTTGGCCCAGTGACCGCTCGGAACGTCCGAGTACGGATGATCAACCGGGGAAACGTCTTCCAGCTTCTTGATGTGCGCGATCACCGCTGCCACTTCGGCGCGGGTGATCAGGTTCTCCGGGTGGAACAGACCGTCCGGATAGCCGATGAAAAACGGCTGATCGATCTGCACGCCTTTTTTGACTTTCACTTTCGGCGTCTCCCACTTCAGCGAGCCGTCCCCTTCGACTTGGCAGGACAGCTCCAGCCAGTCGCCGAGATTCTCTTGGGCTTTCAAGTTAAAGTGCAGCACCTGCGCCCCGTTGGCGGACGCCCCTTGCAAGTGCCAGATCAGTTGACGGTTTTGCGCATCCCACTCCGCCCCGCTCAGCCCTGCGGTCTCCACCTCGACGCCGGCGGGGAGTTGTACCTTCAGGTAGACATTGCTCTGGTTCTTGTTCTGCACATTGTGGTAGAGAATGTGGTAGGACAACGTGCCTCCTGCCGCGATCGTTTCCTGGTCGGAGATCAGCTGCACCTCCGGCAGATCGGAAGCGTCCGTCTGCGCCGATACGCTCGCGCCGCTCCCGGCGATACATGTCGCCGCCACCGCAGTTGTTGCCAGGCCCATTGCCATCTTTTTGAACAAACCAGCCAAAAGATCTCCTCCTCCATGCAAATCGTATTCCTGTTGAATATCTAATGCACAGGACTTCGCTGAACAGAACCCGGGAGGAGAGAAATAGGAGCCGGGACCCTGTGTCCCGGTCTGGAAAACGAGAAAGAAGCCCTGACATGCGACAGGGCTTCTTGGCATAGCGAAGTGCGGGACCTAAGGCTTGCGATGCAGGACCGTATGCGCAGAGGCCCGTCGGCGGGTATTTCCAGAGAAATGAGAACTTTCGTGTTGATTCGCCTTTCTCTTCCTAAAGTACGTCTGATTTTGTCAGATTATGAATTGTCGATTTCCCATTTCCACGGAAATGAGATAATTCGCACATTTCTACAATAAGAAGCGAATCTGCGTCAGTTTTTGTCGAGCGGCGGTGCGCTTATTTCTGCCAGTGTTCCACATCCCAGACCTGATGCACCCAGCCTTGGTAAAATTCCGGTTCGTGCGACACGAGCAACACGGTGCCGGGGTATTGGCGCAGGGCTTCTTGCAGCGCTTCTTTGGCCGCCTGGTCGAGATGGTTGGTCGGTTCGTCCAGCACAAGCAGGTTGCTGTCGGCGAGCATCAGGTGGCAGAGCCGGACTTTTGTCTGCTCGCCCCCACTCAGTGATTTCATCGGCTGCCCGATATGCTCCGTGCGCAAGCCGCAGCGGGCCAAGGCGGAGCGGACTTCTTTTTGCGTCATCTTCGGATGGGCGCGCCAGACGTCTTCGAGCGCGGTGTGCGGGGCTTGGGATTCGGCTTCCTGCTCGAAGTAGGCCGGCTGCACCCGTTCCCCGAGCTGAACGGAGCCGCTAATCGACGGCAACTGACCAAGCAAGGTGCGCAAAGTGGTCGTTTTGCCGATCCCGTTGTAGCCGACCAACGCGACTTTTTCTCCGCGCTTCAAGCGCAGGTCGACCGGGGCAAACAGCGGCTTGTCATAGCCGACACAGAGCCCTTCGGCGAGCAGCACGGTCGTGACCGGCTCGACGCTGACCCCAAACGCAAAGCGCGGACGCGGCACCGGAGTGGGCTTGTCGATGCGCTCGATCTTGTGCAGGCGCTTTTCCCGGCTCTTGGCCTGTTTGGCGGTCGAGGCGCGGGTTTTGTTTTTCTGGATGTAGGTCTCCAGCTTTTGGATCTCCTGCTGCTGCCGGACAAAAGCGTGGTAGATTTGCTGTTTGCGCAAGTCATAGGCGGCGACATATTGCTGGAAGCTACCCGTAAAGCGGGTCAGGGTCTGGTGTTCCAGATGATAGACGACGCTTACGACTTTGCCCAGGAAGTCCTGGTCATGGGAAATCAGGACAAAGGCGTGCGGGTAGCTTTGCAGGTGCCCGGTCAACCATTCGATATGCGCCGTGTCGAGGTAGTTGGTCGGCTCGTCGAGCAGGAGCACGTCAGGCTTTTGCAGCAAGAGTTTGGCGAGCAAAAGCTTGGTGCGCTGCCCGCCGCTGAGGGCGCTGACGTCGGTTTCGAGGCCGAGTTCGGTCAGGCCAAGCCCGGCCGCGACCTCTTCGACTTTGGCGTCGACGGCGTAAAAATCGTTTTCTTCCAAGAACTCCTGCAGCAGCCCAAAGCGTTTGATCGCCGCATCCAAGGCGGCCCCTTCCGCGGTGCCCATCCGCTCGGCCGCCTGCAGCATTTCCCGTTCGGCTGTATAGAGTCCCGCAAAAGCGCCGCGCAGGAAATCACGCATCGTCTCGCCAGGCTGCAGGTCGACATGCTGTTCCAAAAAGCCGCGCTGCACCTGCGGCAGCCAGTCGATGCGGCCGGCGTCGGGGATCGTCTGCCCGATCAAAATTTTCAGCAGGGTCGATTTGCCCGCTCCGTTCGGCCCGACCAGACCAACATGTTCGCCTGCAAGCAGGCGGAACTGCACGTCACGCAGCACCGTTTTATCGCCAAACCCGTGGGTCAATCCTTCTACGTTTACAATGCTCATTGAAAAACACTCCTTCGCTTGGTCGTTCACAGCTACCGGTGCCAAGCGCAAGAAACAGCGAAAAAGGCAACAAAAAACGAGTAGAGCAAAACACGCTCTACCCGTATCTGTGGTCATCAAAAGACATGCCTGCACAGAGGGTCCGTGTTCTGTCTCGCTGTTCTTGCAACATGGCAGATGCGTAAAAATGGGCAGACTTCTCCCGTTTTACGACAGCACCTGTTGAAAAACAACGGACATAAACATTGGGTTCCCTTCACTCCTTCGCAGGTTAGTTGTACATAATTTACCACCATCTTACAAAGGACGCAAGCCCTTTTTGTGTCGAAAAAACGCATAGGTCAAGCGGCGGGCGGCGTAGTGTAAGAACATCAAAGAGTCAGGGGGGTCAACAAACATGTCACTCGTGCTCATGGAAGACCTGCGCAAGCCCATGCCCAAGCGGCGTTTTGCTTTCGTCCATTCGGTGCGCATCTTCCGCCCCGTCGTCAAAGTCGCCCGCTTCGCCTTCCGCAGCAGCCGGTTCCTGCTCCGCCGGGCGATCTGGGTGATCAAAGGCGATTCCGCCAAGCCGCTGCACCAAGAGATTCAGGTGGTGACCAGACAAGAGCACTAACGCGTACAAAAAGCCCCATGGCGGCCGCCATGGGGCTTTCAGATGCAAAAGATCACTAAGTCTATTCGTGACACTAGGTCTATTCATGACACCATGTCTTTTCATGACACCATGTCTTTTCATGACACTATGCCTTTTCATGACACTATGCCTTTTCATGACACTATGCCTTTTCATGACACTATGCCTTTTCATGACACTATGCCTTTTAAACGTACATGTATTTTGCAGATCGTTATGTTTATCCGTTACCGCCGTAGACTTTGTAAAACATATCATACTTGTTGCCGGAGTCTTCATCACTTGCGGCTGCCGGCTTATTGCCTGCGTTGCCGTTTTTGTTGCCCGTTTTGTTGTTCTGGCCGCGGGTTGGGATGCGGTTGCGGAACTGCTCGCGGTGGACGGTGAGGTCTTGGATGGAACGGATGTTGCTCTTCCCCCACTCGAACAAAATTCGGTCGATATAGCGGAAGTTGAACTTCCCGGCCAGCACCGCTTCTTTTAACGCCTCTCGGATCAGCTCTTCCCGATAATGATCCTGGTCGATCCAGCAGGAGATGCGCTCATACTCGATCGGCGAGATCGGACGGCCAAATTCCTGCTCGAACAACGCAAACAGATTCTGCTGCTGCTCCCGCTGCTCCAGCATGTCGTAGCTCGACACCGGCTTCGCGGCAGGTGCTGCAGGTGCAACCGGCGGTTTTGGTTCCAGCAGCTTGGCCAGTTTTGCATACAAGGGTCGCAAGCTCAGCGCATCATGCCCCAGCCCGTGCTCGTCGATGTCGAGCAGTCCGCGATGCACCAACTGCTGCACCATCCCGGCCAGCACGTCCGGGTGCAGAGTCATCCGCTCGCCCAGCTCGCGCGGCGTCGGAAACTCGATCCCTTCCTGGCGAAACTGCATGACATGCAGCACCAGCATCATCTCTTCATCAGATAAACCCAGTCGTTTATATTCACGCAATAAAATCCCCGGAATGGCGACAAATCCGGATGACATGAGAACGGTGAAAGCACTCTCCTGTGTCTGTCTCTGCATCCGATTCTCTCCCCCTCTTCTCTAGTAGCGAACCTTAGTATATCACAAGTTCTATGCGAACAGAGGTACGTAAATGCAAAAAAGGACAAGCATATTCTGCTTGTCCCAAAGCGTCGTGCGATTTACGGATACAGACGGTACAGCGTGCGCGGAATCATGATCGTTTCACGGATGTGATCGATGCCGCAGATCCACGCGATGGTGCGCTCCAGACCGATCCCGAAGCCGGAGTGCGGCACAGAACCGTATTTGCGCAGTTCGAGGTACCAGTTGTAGGACTCGTCGAAGTTCTCGTGTTCAAAGCGCTGTTTCATCAGCTCGTAGTCATGAATACGCTCCGAGCCGCCGACGATCTCGCCGTAGCCTTCCGGTGCCAGCAGGTCGGCGCCGAGAATGACGTCCGGGTTCTCCGGGTCGGGCTGCATGTAGAACGCCTTGATGTTCGCCGGCCATTTTTCCACGAAGATCGGGAGATCAAAGTGGTTGGTCAGCTCCGTCTCATGCGGTGCCCCGAAGTCTTCGCCGTACGGGAAGTCATGACCTTTTTCCTGCAGGATCTTGACCGCTTCCGCATAGGTGATGATCGGGAACTTCTCAGCAACGACGCGCTCGAGCGGAGCCGTGTCGCGCTCCAGCGTTTTCAGCTCGTACTTGCAGTTGTCGAGGATGTGCTTGATCGTGTATTTGACCAGGGCTTCCTGGATCTGCAGATTTTCTTGATGTCCCACGTACGCCATCTCCGGCTCGATCATCCAGAACTCGTTCATATGCTTGCGGGTCTTGGACTTCTCGGCGCGGAAGGTCGGGCCAAAGGAGTACACGCGGCCCAGCGCCATTGCAGCCGCTTCCATGTAGAGCTGGCCGGATTGGGAGAGGTACGCCGATTCGCCGTTGACGTATTCCGTCTCAAACATGTTGGTCGTGCCTTCTGCGGAAGACGGGGTCAGGACCGGCGGATCAACTTGGGTAAAGCCGTTTTCGTCAAAGAATGCGCGCATGCCTTTGATCACTTCGGCGCGGATCTTCAAGATCGCGCGTTGGCGCGGCGAGCGAATCCACAGATGACGGTGGTCGAGCAAGAAGTCAACGCCATGCTCTTTCGGGGTGATCGGGTAGTCTTCGGTGCGGGAGACAACTTCGATGCCGGTCACGGTGATCTCATAGCCGATCTGCGAGCGCTCTTCCTGGCGCACGAGGCCGGTCACGCGGATCGAAGATTCCTGCGACAGGCCTTTCGCCAGCTCGAACAGCTCTTCCGGCACGTCTTGTTTCACGACGACGCACTGAATAAACCCGGTGCCGTCGCGGAAGTTCAAGAAAGCGATCTTGCCGGAGGAACGTTTGTTCCACAGCCAGCCTTCCAATGTTACTTCTTGATCGACAAATTCGCCAATGCGTTCAATTCTTGCTTTTACAGTCACTTGCTATCCCTCCAACTGTTACGAGAACAGAGAATCAACAAAGTCCACTTTGTATGTAGTCAGAGTCCATTATAGTCCACTTTGGCCGAAAAAACCAGTTTTGGATTCTACTTTAGATTGATCATGACTCCTCTTTCGCCAGCATCCCCGTGACGAGGACGTTGGTGTCGCGGGCGATCATCAGCTCTTCGTTGGTCGGGATGACGCAGACTTTGACTTTCGAGGCCGGGGTGGAGATCAGGCGCTCGCCTTGGCCATGATCATTAGCGGCCGGGTCAAGCTCGACGCCGAGGTAGGTTAGATTGTCACAGATCAGCCCACGCAGCAAAGGTGAATTTTCCCCGACGCCTGCCGTGAACAGGATCACGTCGACGCCGTTCATCGCGGCGGCGTAGGCCCCGATGTATTTGCGGATGCGGTACTCGTACATCGCAAAGGCGAGCGATGCGCGCATGCTTCCTTTTGCCCGCGCCTCAACCACTTTGCGCATATCGCCTGACAAGCCCGACACGCCAAACAGGCCGCTGTGCTTGTTTAACATCGAAGTCAGCTCGTCAAAGCTCAGCCCTTCCTTCGCCATCACAAACTCATGCAGGCTTGGATCGATGTCCCCGCTCCTCGTGCCCATCATCACGCCTTCCAGCGGCGTCATCCCCATGCTCGTGTCGATCGAACGCCCCCGCTCGATCGCAGCCAGGCTCGCCCCGTTGCCGATGTGGCAGGAGATCACTTTCAAAGCGGACAGATCGCGCCCGACCAGACCTGGCACCCGCGACGCGCAGTAGCGGTGCGACGTGCCGTGAAAACCATACCGGCGCACCTTATGCCGCTGATACAGCACATACGGCACCGGATACAGGTAATGCTCTTGCGGCATCGTCTGATGAAACGCCGTGTCAAACACCGCCACCTGCGGCACGCTTGGCAGCACGTCCTCCATCGCTTCAATCCCCAGCAGATTCGCCGGGTTGTGCAGTGGAGCCAACTCGATCGTATCAGCGATCGCCCTTTTCACATCGTCCGTGACCAGAATCGATGACGAAAACGCCTCTCCCCCGTGCACCACGCGATGTCCGACCGCCGCGATCTCTTCTGCCGACGACAGCACGCCGACTTCCCCTGCCGTCAACGTCGCCAGCACCTGCCGCAGCGCCTCGCGATGATCCAGAATCGGCGCGGTCACGCTGCCTTCTTTTCCGTCCGACTTGTACGAATGCGTCCCTTCCTCGCTCCCGATCTTCTCCACCGTTCCTTTGATCAGCACCGCTTCCTCCGGCATCGCAAACAGCTGGTATTTCAGCGACGAGCTTCCGCAGTTTAGCACCAGCACTTTCATGCCTGCACCTCCCCCGCCTCATCGTAGCGGTAAAACCCCTGCCGCGCCTTCATCCCCAAATGACCGGCCCGCACCAGTTTGCGCAGATAGGCGGCCGGACGATAACGCGGATCGGCCGTCTCGAAATACAGCCCCTCCAGCATGTCCACCACCGAATCCAAGCCAAACAAATCGGCGATCTCCAGCGGCCCGTAGCTAAAGCCATAGCCGACTTTCATCGCCGTATCCACATCCCGTTCGCTCGCCACGCCTTCCGCCACGATCGCCGCCGCTTCGTTGATCAAAGGCAGCATCAACCGACTGGTAACATAACCGGGAGACTCGTAAACTTGTATTGCCGTTTTCCCGAGCCCTTTCACAAACTCAAACGCCGCGTGAAACGTCGCTTGCGATGTGTTCAGCCCGCGCACCACTTCCACCAGTTCACGCCGTTCCGGCGGATAATGAAAATGCAGGCCGATCACCCGCTCCGGATGTTCCGTCTGCGCCGCGATCTCCGTCAGCGACAAGGTGGAGGTGTTGCTGGCGAGGATCGCCTTGGGCCCGACGACACGCTCCGCCAACTGCAGCGCTTCGCTTTTTGCCTCCAGCTGCTCCCACACGCATTCGATCACCAGCTCGCACTCGCGCAGTTCGTTCGCATCGGTGGTGAGTTGAATGCGCGACAGGATCACCTTTTTCTCCGCTTCCGTGATCCCCCATTTCGTCAACCGCCGGTCGAGCGCCAACTCCAGCCCCTGCCTTGCTTGTTCCAGTTCGGCCTGCGTCTGGTCGAGCAGCACCACGTCCAACCCTTTGCCTGCGATCGCCTGCGCAATCCCCTGTCCCATCGTGCCTGCTCCGATGATTCCAACATGTTGAATGTTCATGGAATCCCCTCCTTCATTTCAGTAGCATAACCAAAAAAGACCTCGGCCTCTCCCCGCCAAGGTCTTTCTGCCGCCTGCTCTATACTTGTGAAGGCTATACTTTCGAAGGCTCGTCGCTGTACAGATGGTTCCACAAAAAGCCCATCAGGTTGCTCCAGCCCTCTTCATGCTCCTGATATTCCTGATCCCACTCCGCCCCGTGTCCAAATCCCTCATGCTCCAGGGAGACACAGGTCTCGCCTTTGCCCTCTTGCAACTCAATCCTTACGGAGGTCGGCGGCAGGTCGGTCATGTACCACCGCCAGGACAGGCGGATGCGCTTGCCCGGCACCAGTTCGACCACATAGCCGGTGCCGTCGGTGGGAAAGTCATCGCGCAGCCAATACGAGCCGCCTTGGCGCGGGTCAAGAGACGCTTCTCTGGCAAACCACGTCATCAGTTGCCTGCGCTCGGTGAACGCCTGATACACCCGCTCCGCCGAATACGGCACTACCGTCTCCTTGACGATCGAACGCGTTTTGCCGCGGCCTGTGACATGCAGCAGCGTATCCAGCGCTTCATCCCAGCCGTCGCTTTGTGCCGCGATCGCAAGGTCCCACTCCGGGCCGTCGCCAAATCCATGTTCGGTCAGCACCAGCCGTGTGCCGCCCGCTTCGCTCTGCAGCGAAAAATGCACCACCGTATCGTGCCCTTTACACTCGCTCTCCCAGCGGAACACAAAATCATAGCCCGGGTTTTCCTCAACCACGAGGCACGGAATCTCCACCGTCTTCTGCGGCAGATCCCACCCCAACTGCAAAACCTCTCCGTCCCGAGAAGCACGGTGCGAGAACCAGCGGGCGATCTCCGACGGCTGGGACAGCATCATATACACTTCGTTGGTTGTCGCCGCCAAGACCAGGCTCCGCTCGATGACCCTTGTTCCGGCTTCATAACGATTGTTCATCCGGCACTGCACCGCCCTTCTATCCTCTAATGCTTTCACTCATTATAGAACAATGCGCGCCGAAAAACAAAAATCCGCCGCTCCCGAAGGAACAGCGGATTTGATAGAAGATTAAACGGCAACCGGCTGCTTTTCGTTCACAGCCATCCAAGCGCGGAACTCATCGCCCGACATGTTTTCATCACGGACGAGATCGATCGCCAGTTCGTTGATGCCGTCCTTGTAGACGGACAGCAGTTCACGGGTTGCTTCGTAGATGTCAGCAAAAATGCGGCGGATCTCTTCATCGAGCACATTGCGCTGCAAGTTGTCGATGTCGACGATGCCAAGCGAGGACAAACCGCACGCCACGATGGTGCGCGCCATGTTGGTCGCCTGCTGGATGTCGCCTTGCGCGCCGGTCGAACGGTTGCCGTAGATCAGCTCTTCGGCCACGGTGCCGCCCAGCGCGATTTTGATCTGGTTGACCAGTTGATCATAAGTGTACAGGTAGCCATCCGACTCCGGCACCTGACGGACAAAGCCCAAGGCGTTGCCGCGCGGCGCGATCGTGATGTGCGAAACGGACGCTTTGCGCACCGATTCGCTGACGATCGCGTGGCCCAGTTCGTGCACCGCCACGCGCTCCAGCTCTTCTTGACGCGGTCGTTTGCCGGTGCGCTCGCCGAGCAGGACTTTATCGACCGAGTCGCGGAAGTGCAGCTGCTCGATCTTGTCTTTGTTTTCGCGCATCGCCATGATCGCCGCTTCGTTGCACAAGCTTTCCAGCTGTGCGCCGGAGAAGCCGTACGCTTCGGAAGCAACTTTATCAAGGTCGACCGTGTCGGACAGAGGGCGGTTCTTGGTCTGAATCTGCAGGATGTGCAGACGGCCGTTCTTGTCCGGCAGATCGACTTTGATCTGACGGTCGAAGCGGCCCGGACGGATCAGCGCCGGGTCGAGCATGTCCAGACGGTTGGTCGCTGCGATCACCAGCACGAGCGGCGAAGACGTGGTCCCCATGCCGTCCATCTCGGTGAGCAGTTGGTTCAACGTCTGGTCATACTCTTGGTGCGACTGGTTGCCGCCGCGCTTGCCGCCGATAACATCGATCTCGTCGATAAAGATGATCGCCGATTCTTTGCCTTCTTTTTTCGCCTGCGCACGCGCTTTTTGGAACATCTGGCGCACGCGGGATGCGCCGACGCCGACATACATCTCCACGAACTCCGAGCCGGACGCCGCCACAAACACCGAGTCGGTGTAGGTCGCCGCAGCTTTTGCCAGCAAGGTTTTACCGGTTCCCGGAGGTCCGGTCAAGATGATGCCTTTCAGCGGGTTGATGCCGAGCTGCTTGATCTTGTCGCGGTGGCGCAGGAAGTCGAGCGCTTCGGTCAACTCGCGCTTCGCCATGTCCTGGCCGCCGATCTGGTCGAACTCAATGCGGTGCGATTTCGCCACTTCATGCGAAACGGCAGCCGTCGCGCCTTTGTTGCGGTCTGCCACAAAAGCAAAGGTCAGCAAAATGCCGAACAACAGCAAAAACGGTACGGTAAACTGTTGGAAGTTAAACGCGACAAACGCGATCGTCGCAACCCCAACCCCGATGATCAGCTCTTTGAGGTAGCGTTTCATTGCGACGACACCTCCTTCAGGCTGTTCAAGGTGAATGCTTGCGTGGTCTGGTACGGCACGACTTCATAGAGGTACTTGCCGTCTTTTTTCAGCTCCACAAAAATATGTTCGTCGTTCATCGAGATCTTCGACTCGACGCCGGCCTGTTTCGCCTGTGCGCCCATGTTGGCGATCATCGCCGGGAATTCTCCTTTGGCGATGCCGGCATACAGGGTCGGCTGCAGGTCACGGTACGTCTTTTCCAATGCATCCTCACGGTTGTCCGCGAGGTCGATGGTCACATAAGCGCCCAGCGAGTCATGCACGATCTGTTCAACACCTTCATAGGCCGCTTGCAGATCCGGCACCTGTTTCATGGTGACTTTGATCGCGCGCTCCTGTCCGTTCACCACCGATTCGACTTTTTGCACCGTGCCGGCTGCCATCAATTGATCTTCGAGGGGGCGTACCAGCCCGAAATTGCGGTACAGTTCCCATCCGCCGAACAATAGAGAAAGCGTGACACAGGTGATGGCCAGAATCGGGACGATCCGAATTCGAGACATGGTCCATCCCTCCTCAAAGGATATCTATATTAGTAGTTTACATAACGTCCAACTCAACTCTGTCATTATAGCACACGAACCTGACTCGCAGGTTTAGGATTCTACAGGAAAAAACACCCCTTCCGCTTGGAAGAGGTGTTTTATTTTGGCTCCGGCAATTGGATCTGCCACAGCACTTCGCCGCTTTTGAAATCGACGTAGGTATAGCCGGACTCGCCGTTTGCGAACTTCCCGTACAGCTCCCAGACGAACTTGCTCGGCGCCGAGCTGAACTCCGTCTTCGCTTTCGGCAAAACGGGACCGGGCGTGGCGTGCACCACTTCGGTGAGCGGCTGCAGCTTGGCCTCGGCGATCTCCTTGCGGACGAGCGACTTCGACCAGACCGGCTTTTTCGCGGCGGCGATCGCCTTCTCCTTCGTCAACCCTTGGTTGGCGTAGGCGGTGGCGACTACTTTTTCATCTTGCGTCCAGATGTAGACGGCGCGGCCGAGTTCATCTTTCCCGGAGATGAAAAATCCGTCCATGCCGCCGGTGTACGGCTCGACAGCAGTGACTTTTTGCAGGACGGTGGTGTCGAGCGCAGTTTGCACCGACGGTTCCGCACCTTCGAATTGGGCGTACGTAATCTCACGGACAGCAAAAACGGCTCCCCCAATCAGAGCCGTCAGGATGAAAATGGAAAGCCAAATGTACTTCTTCATCCAAAATGGTACTCTCTTTCTCTGTTATTGATCAACCTTGCGATTGATCAGCCTCTATTGATCATATTCCTCGTAGACGGAAATATTGAGGAGACCTTCTTCACCTTTGCTCAAACCAAACACGAAACCGCGTTCTTTCATCGTGTGGTTGAGAAAATCGACCACGTAATAGAGATCGCTCGGATTGTCAAATTCCGCCGTGCCCAGTGTGACGAGTTTGGTTTCTTCCATTTAGTTTCCTCCTCTTTCGTCCGCTAGTCAAGAGTCCATTTTTGCAAGTTATTCATCATGCCGTGATGGGTGAAATCAAAGTGTACAGGCGAGACGGCGATGTAGCCGTCTTTGATCGCTTGGATGTCCGAATCGGGCGCAACGTCCAAGTCTTTGAGGTCGCCGGCGAGCCAGTAGTACGCTTCCCCGCGCGGGCTGTAATGCTTCTGAAAGTCGTTGTGGTAACGGCGCTCGCCAAGCGTGGCGATCTTGACGCCTTGCACCGCATCGGGCTTGATCGGCGGGTAGTTGACGTTGAGCACGGTGTCTTTGGGGATGCCGTGCTGCAAGACCTGCGCGATCAGCTTGGCGGTAAATTCGGCAGCGCCTGCGTAGTCAAAATGTCCGGTGCCGCATTGCGAGACGGCGATCGACGGGATGCCTTGGATGGCGCCTTCAATCGCAGCCGAGACGGTGCCGGAGTACATGACGTCATTTCCTAGGTTGCTCCCTTCGTTGATTCCTGATACTACAAGATCGGGCGGAGCATCCTTCATGATTTCGTTGATGCCGATCTTCACGCAGTCGGCCGGCGTGCCGGAGACGGCGTAGGCGTCAACGCCTTCGCAGAGTTTATGATACTGGACGAACAGCGGTCTATGTAAGGTGATGCCGTGACCGGCGGCGCTGCGCTGGCGGTCGGGGGCGACAACAACAACTTTGCCCACTTTTTTCAAACGTTCGGCGAGGACGCGGATGCCTTCCGCCTGCCAGCCGTCATCATTGGAGATCAAAATACGCATGATACCACGCTCCTTTCCGCCCATTGTACCCGAATGGTAAAAACCATTCAACATACTGCCCTTGCCCTCGGAGATACTATGGCTACAACACCAGGGGGGTGAACCGGATGACAACTTCCACCTGTAGTACGGTTTCCACCGAGGAAGTCAAGCGTTACGCCGAACAGATGGCGCAAGAGCTTGGGCTGACCGACCTCTTGCACATGGAACTTTGGGCAACACCGAACCTGCGCGACCTGACGATCCCTGAGCACCTCTGCAAGATGCGCAACAGCCAATTGCGCCTGCGGAGCGAGAGCAAGCGGTAATCCGACACAAGTACGTTTCCCGATACAAAAAGTGACTATACATGCAAGAAGATGAAAAGGGATCAGCCTTTACAAGCTGATCCCTTTTCTGTGTGCCGATGGCACTAACGTGCGAAACAATGCCTGACGGCACAGTGCATCCTGCAGTACAAGTCTTACAATGAACCACAGGTCACCGTTTCTGCAAGAACTGTCGAGTCACTCACAGCGCCACGATGCAGATAAGCGCTTGGACTGAACAGGTGTTGGCCTTTCTGATCTCCTTACTCAGCAAACAGTCGATCGCAGACGCGTTGCACTTCTGCATAGATCTGCTGTTCGTCCATGGTGAGGACTTTGCGGTCTTCTACGACGAGTTCGCCGTCGACGAAGACGTGGGTGACGTCGCGGGAACCTGCGGAGTAGACGAGGTGCGCGATCATGTTGTGGCGCGGGTAGAAGTGCGGCTGGTCGATGTCGACGAGCAGCACGTCAGCCAATGCGCCTTGCTGCAGGGTGCCCAGCGTATCTTCGAGGAACAGAGCACGCGCACCGTCGGTTGTCGCCATCTCCAATGCTTTGAACGCGCTGACCGCGATCGCATCCTGGTTGACGCCTTTGTGCAGCATCGCCGCCATGCGCATTTCTTCGAACATGTCGAGGTTGTTGTTCGAAGCTGCACCGTCCGTGCCAAGGCCGACGGTCAGGCCCTTGTCCAGCATCTTCAGCACCGGCGCCACGCCGGAGCCGAGCTTGAGGTTGGAATCCGGGTTATGAGCGACGCGCACATCGTGCTTCGCCATGATCTCGATATCTTCATCCGACAAGTGCACACAGTGCGCCGCCAGAGTCGGACGGGTGAACACGCCGAGCTCTTCCATCAGCTTGATCGGCGACATGCCGTGCTGCGCGACACACTCTTCCACTTCGCGCGCCGTTTCCGACAGGTGGATCTGGATCGGCAGGTTCAGCTCTTCCGACGCTGCCACCACGCGCTTGAGGAACTCCGGCGGGCAGGTGTACGGCGCGTGCGGGCCAAACGTTACGGTGATGCGGTTGTTCGCTTTGCCGTGGTACTCTTTGCTGAATGACACCGCTTCGGCCAGCTTCTTCTCCCCATCCGGCGGGAACCCGATGATGCCGCGCGACAGGCAGGCGCGGATGCCCGATGCTTCTGCCGCTTGCGCAACGCGGTCCATCGAGAAGTACATATCGGTAAACGTCGTTGTGCCGCCTTTGAGCATCTCGAGGATCGCCAGCTGCGTGCCCCAGTAGATGTCTTCATCGGTCATCTTCGCTTCGATCGGCCAGCAGCGCTCTTCCAGCCACGTTTGCAGCGGGAGATCGTCTGCGTAGCCGCGCAGCAAAGTCATCGCCGCATGGCCATGCGTGTTGATCAGGCCCGGCATCGCCAGTTTGCCTTTCGCGTCGATCACGCGGTCAAACCCTTCCGTCGCGCCTTGGTAGGCACCGGTGCCAACCTCAGCGATGCGGTTGCCTTCCACGATCAAATAGCCTTCCGGAATCCAGGAATCTTCCAATGCAGTCACGATGACCGCACTGTGAATCAGCGTGCGTCCCATATCTCTTGCCCCTCTCGATTCGCTTTTGAGTGCTCTATTTCTGCCCGTAGCTGTGGCGGTACTCATGGCGCAAGTGCTCGACGTCATCCAGCGACAGGAGCACCGGGTTGCCGATCATTTTCGCGACCGCATGGATCTGTGCGCCTTTCTCAACGATCAGGCAGGTGCGGAACGCTTCGTCGACCGTATGCCCGACTCCGACCACACCGTGGTTCGCCAGCAGCACAGCGCCTTTTTTGCCCAACGCCTTGACGACATTTTTCCCGAGGTCGGCCGTGCCCGGCAGCGCGTACTTCGAGCAGGTCACAGACCCGCCGACCACCTGCGCCAGATCTTCGACCACCGGCGGAATGTCTTTGTGTGCGACCGAAAACGCGCTGGCGTAGTTGCTGTGCGTGTGCATCACGCCAAACACGTCTTCGCGGGCGCGGTAGACCGCCAGATGCAGCAGGCGCTCCGAAGAAGGCTTGAACTTGCCTTCCACCACTTCTTCCGAATTCAGATCGATCACGCAGAGCATGTCTTCGATCAGCATTTCATAATCGACGCCGCTCGGGGTGATCACGACCAGATCGGTGCCCGGCACGCGTGCGGAGACATTGCCCCACACCGCCGCGACCAGACCCGAGCGGTACATGTTCAGCGAAGCCATCAGGACTTCGCCTTTCGTGCGGTTGACGAGTTCGCGGTTCTGTTCCAAAATTTGCTGCGTCATACAAACTCGCTCCTTCCTACTTCAACTTCGCCATACGCTCCGTATCGGGGCTCTCAACAGCGCCCTGATCGGTGATGATCGCCGTGATCAGCTCATGCGGCGTCACGTCAAATGCCGGATGCAAGGCCGGAACGCCCTCCGGCGCCATGCGCTTGCCACCGATAAAGACCACTTCATCGGACGAGCGCTGTTCGATCTCGATGCTTGCCCCGGTCTCCAGCTCATAGTCGACCGTCGACATCGGTGCTGCCACATAGAACGGAATGCCGTGATGTTTCGCCAGCACCGCCAGCGAATAGGTGCCGATCTTGTTCGCCGCGTCGCCGTTAGCAGTGATGCGGTCGGCGCCGACGATGACGAGGTCGACCATGCCCTGCTGCATCAGATAGCCGGCCATCGAGTCGGTGACAACGGTGACCGGGATGTTGTCACGGTGCAGTTCGAACGCGGTCAGGCGCGCCCCTTGCAGGTACGGACGGGTCTCATCCGCGTAGACGGTGACGTTTCTGCCCGCTTCGTGCGCCGCGCGGATCACGCCAAGCGCCGTGCCGTAGTCGACCGTCGCCAGGGAGCCGGTGTTGCAGTGCGTGAGAATGCGCGCATTTTCCGGGATGTACGGCAGGCCGTGCTGGCCCATCTGCTTGTTCAGGCGCACGTCTTCTTCGGCGATCAGATTCGCTTCGCCGATGATCAGCTTCGCGAGGTCTTCCACGTCGAGGTCGGCGTTCTCGGAGATCAGGCCGCGCATGCGCTTGATCGCCCAGAACAGGTTGACCGCCGTCGGGCGCGTTTTGGCGAGGCGTTCGCAGACGCCTTCCAGATAGGACAGGTACTCGCCTTTCGACAGCTCCAAGCCCTGCTGTGCACCGATCGCGATGCCGTATGCAGCCGTAGCGCCAATCGCAGGCGCGCCGCGCACTTTCATTTTTTCGATCGCTTCAGCGACCAGTTCGTATGTATCGCATGTTTCCCAGACTTCCTGCTCCGGGAGCAAAGTCTGGTCGAGAACGTCCAACGTTCTGCCCGTAAAACGCAAAGGTTGCATAATTTCTCCTCCTCCGTCTGCTTACAGCGAGCCCAGTTCCGCCAGCGCGTGCGGGCAGGCGCAGGTGCGCTCTCCCTTGTCGCTCTCGATGGCGTGGAAAAACAGCTCGCGGATTTTCTGTACGTTTTCTTTCATCGTGTCGACCACTTCCTGATGGGTCAGCGGATGCGCCGAGATGCCAGTGCAGTAGTTGGTGACCATCGCCACCGTCGCGTAGCACATCTCCGACTCTTTGGCCAAAATCACTTCCGGCACCGACGTCATCCCGACCACGTCGCCGCCCCAGGCGGCATACAGGCGGATCTCCGCCGGGGTCTCAAAGCGCGGGCCTTCGGTGGTGACATAGACGCCGTCTTGTTTGACCGCGATGTTTTGGCCCTCAGCCACCGCTGCGAGATGGCTGCGGATGCGGCCGCAATACGCGTCGGTCATGTCGATATGCACGACACCCTCCGGCGCGCCTTCGTAAAACGTCTGCGGGCGGCTTTTCGTCATATCGAGGAAATCGTTGACGAGGACGAGATCGCCCGGCGCCAGCTCTTTTTTAAGCGAGCCGACCGCAGCGGTCGCCAGCACGGTGTGCACGCCAAGCTGCTTCAGTGCGCGAATGTTGGCGCGGTAGTTGATCTTATGCGGCGCAACGCTGTGCTTGTACCCGTGGCGCGGCATAAACGCCACGCGCTTGCCGGCATACGTGCCAAGCGTCACTTCCGCCGTGCCGTACGGCGTCTCGATCGTATGTCGTTCTGCGTCTTGCAGCATCGCAGGATCGTAGACGCCGGTCCCGCCGATGATGGCATATTCAGCATGCATTTATTTTCTGTGCCTCCTAGCATTTCCATAAGTCATTCAGTTCCATTTAATCAGAGGCCTTTCCACTTCGTCAAGGGAGGAAGACTCATCAAATGCCGGGATGGTTCTTAATAAAGTGAATGATCTCTTTGATTTCAACTCCAGAACGGCTCATCGGCTCAAATAGATCGCCTAGTTCTGCGATGCGTTTGGGCATCGTCCGCAAGGTGAACATGTGCGGCTGCACCCCTTCGCTGATCTCGTCCCACAACAGCGGCGCCGACACCGCCCCCGACTGCACGGCGCGCGGCGTGTACGGCCCGGAGAGCGTTTTGCTTTTGTGATGCTGCAGGTAGTCAAAATATACTTTGTCGCCGCGGTCCTTTTTCAGCCGCTCGATGGTGACGATGTCCGAGGCCTTTTTCGCCATGAATTTGCCGAGGAAATGCGTGATATGTTTCGTGTCTTCAAACGTATAGCCGGGTGCGATCGGCACGAAGATCTGCAGCCCGGTCGCGCCCGACGTTTTCGGGTAGGAAGGCAGCCCGAGGTCGTCGAGCACTTCTTTGAGTTGTAGAGCGACTTTGCAGGCTTTGCGAAACCCGTGCCGATCGACGCCTTTCACCGTCGGGTCGAGGTCAAACGCGATGTTGGTCGGCTCGTCCAAGTTGTGAATTTTCGTGTACGACGGGTGCAGCTCCATCGCCGCCTGATTGGCCAGCCAGATAAACGTGGCCGTGTTGTTGGCGAGGATGTAGTGGATGTCGCGCTTCGAGTCATCCGACCACACCGGAAACGTTTGAATCCACTCCGGCGCACCGTCCGGGATGTTTTTTTTGATAAAACGACTTTTCATGAATCCCGTTCGGAAAGCGGATCACCGTGAGCATCCGGTCTTGATAGTGCCGCAGCATGATCGGGCTCATCGCGATCATGTACTGGATGTACTCCGCTTTCGTAATCCCCTGCTCTGGCCACAGCACCTTGTCGAGGTTGGTGACGGAGACGGGGTATTCGGCCATCAGGGTGTTCGTCGTCATAACACACACTCCTCCGGGTCCCGCTCGCGGAAGCCTTGGATGGTCGGGGCGCGCAGGGTCATGTCGGTGGTCCACTCCATGAACTGCACCTCGACCACCAGTTGCGGGGGGAAGAAGACGATCTCGTCGTACGCGGTCGAGGCAGGCAGTTTCGGTTTTGCGGCGAAGGGGTGCCCCTGCTTGGGCAGTCCGCGGGCAAAAGCGGTCAGGGCGGCGATCGAGTCGTTGTTCAGGCCGGAGCCTGCTTTGCCGATGTAGATCAGCTGTCCTTCATGGTACAGCCCAAGCAGGAGCGAATTGACGTTGCCCCCGCGTAAAGTCGCCCCGCCGACAACCGCGTTCAGCTTGCGGAAATACTTGACCTTTTTCCACGTCGGGTGGCGATCGCCGATGTGGTAGCGGCCCGCTTTTTCCTTGATCACGATCCCTTCCATCCCCTGCTCCTGCATCACTCGAAACAGTTGCACGCCCGTTGCATGGCTTTCGACCAGCTGTACCTGTGCCGAAGGTGGCACGACCTCCGCCAAACGCTCCTGACGGGTCGTGAGCGGCTCGTCGACCAGCCAGCGGTCATCGAGGTACAGGATGTCGAACACCATGTAATAGATCGGCAGTTGGCGGGCCATCAGGCGGATCTTGTCACTGCTCTTGGCGAGGTCGCGGCGCAGGATGTTTGAAAAAGACGGTTTGCCCCCCTCGCCCAGCGCCACGATCTCGCCGTCGAGGATCAGCGAGCGCGCCTTGACCTGCGTTTTCAGCTCCTGCAGTTCCGGGTAGTTCGCGGTGCGCTCGTTTTTGCGGCGGTTAAAAAGCGACAGCCCCGTCTCGTCGAGATAGGCCAGCATGCGCACCCCGTCCCATTTGATCTGGGCGATGTGGTTCGGGTCGTCAAACGGCTCGTCGACCATGACCAGCGCCATCGGATCGAAGGGCTTCGGCGTGATCATCTACTCGGCCGTTTTGCGGCGGCGGCGCTTCGGCTTGGCTTCCGGCGCATCATCCCCGCCCCCTGCCCCGTCTACGAGGCTCAATCCTTCCCCGGTCCGCGTTTCGCCCACTGCGACGGGACGCTCCGCCTCGTCGCCACGGGTGACGTTTAAGCTGGCCTGCAGCGCCTTCATCAAGTCGTGGATCTCGTCGCGCTTCGGTTCGGCCGCCAAGGTGATCTCTTCGCCTTCGACCTTCTTGTGAATCACCTCGAGGATCGCCGCGCGATATTCATTGGTGTACTGCTCCGGCACAAATTCGGTGACGAGGCTTTCGATCAGCTGCTTCGCCATGTTCACTTCCCGCTCGTCGAGCTCGATGTCGGTCGGCACGGACGGAATCTGGCTTGCGGCGCGCACTTCCTCCGGGTAGTAGATCGTCTCCATCACGATCACATCCCCATAGGTGCGCAACACCGCCAATTGCTGCGAGGAGCGGATGATCATTTTCGCGACCGCGATCTTCCCCGTTTCGGCGATCGCCCGGCGCAGCAAAGCATACGCTTTGTTGCCGGTGTCCTGCGGCGCTAAATAATAAGATTTGTTGAAATAGATCGGATCGATATCATCGAGATCGACAAAATTTTGAATGTCGATCGTTTTGGTGTTTTGCGGCGAAATTTTTTCAAACTCTTCGTCCGAAAAAACGACAAATTGCCCAGACTGGTATTCGTAGCCTTTGACCACTTCGCCCCATTCGATTTCACGGTCACAGGTGGGGCAGGTACGGATGTTTTTCACCGGGGTGTTGCACTCGCTGTGGAGATAGCGGAATTTGACGTCTTTGTCCTCCGTCGCAGCGAACATTTTGACCGGGACATTGACCAGGCCAAACGAGATCGAACCTTTCCACATCGTATGCATTTTCGCCCACTCCTTCTAAGGTTTGGGCTTAGTATGTGTCAGGATGCAAAAAACCCCTCATGGTTTCCATGAGAGGTTCGGCTTGCCATTATTCTTGGATGTAATACGCCAGCGCATGCAGTTCGGTCGTCACGTCGGCGCTGCGCAGATGCACATCGGGCGGCACCAGCAGCGAGACGGGCGCAAAATTCAATATGCCCTTGACCCCGGCCTGCACGAGACGGTCGGCCACCCCTTGCGCGTAAGGCGCCGGGACGGTGATCATGCCGATGCGGATGTCGTGCTCCTGCACCGAGCGTTCCAACTCGTCGATATGCTGGATGGTCAAGCTTCCGACAAGCGTGCCGATCTTCTCCGGATCGGTGTCGAAGATCGCGGCGATCGAAAGCTTTTCTTTCGTATAGCGGTTGTAGTTTGACAAGGCGATCCCCAGGTGGCCGGCTCCAACGAGCGCGACGTTCACCGAACGGTCGAGCTTGAGAATCTGCTTGATCTTCTCCACGAGGTAATCGACTTCATAGCCGATTCCTTTGCGGCCAAATTCGCCAAAGTATGCGAGGTCTTTGCGAATCTGCGCCGGGTTCATATCAAGCTTCTGCCCGAGTTCATAGGAAGAAACCGTGCGAATGTTCAGGTCTTGGAGCAGCTGCAGACAACGAAGATAGACCGGCAAACGCCTGACAACAGCTTCTGAAATTTTCGGCGTCTTCAGGTAAATCCCTCCCCATTGGGATATGTTGTTACATGACTTCGCTGTTCTGCCGGAAACTCCTGCGATTACGAAGTAAGCTTGGTCAATTTTTTGTTGGAGTAAAAGGTGAGCAGTTTGCGCTTGACGCGGCACAGTGCGTTGTCCACCGCTTTGGTGGTCGTGCCCATCTCGTCGGCAATTTCTTTGTAGGTGTTGTGATCCACATAGAGCGTCAACACTCTCAGCTCAAACGGCGACAAGGAGCCGGCCAGCTCTTCGCGCAGCTCTTTAAGCTGTTCGCGTACGAGAAACACATATTCCGGATCGCAGATCGCCGGTCCCGGAAGCGTGTCCATCAGCGTTCTGTCGGTGTCCTCTTCATACATCGGACGATTGAGCGACAAGTAGTAGTTGAGCGGCTGATGCTTCAGACGCATCGCCGTCTTGATCGCTGTGATCAGTTGGCGGGTGATGCAGATCTCCGCAAACGCGCGAAACGGAATCTGCCGCTCCGGCTGGAAATCGCGAATCGCTTTGTAGAGGCCGATCATGCCCTCCTGGATCAAATCTTCGCTGTCTGCGCCGGCGATGAAATAGGAACGCGCCTTCATCCGCACGATTCCGTGGAAGCCCTGCAAAATCTCCTCCACCGCATATTCATCGCCCATCTGCGCCCGCAGCACTTTCTCTTCAAATGTATCGTCTGCATACTCTGCTTGAACGGATGTAGCCGCGAAACGCTCTTCTGCACTTGCCATTATCATTGCCACCGCGCGATCACCTCAAGTTCATCTGCTTACTGTTCAACTTACCTCATAAAACCTATTAATTTGTCATAATCTTAACTTCTCTCATTAAGAATCGTCAAATCACGAAATTCCCCGATATAACGAATTTATCTCACGAATTGAGCGCTATGCTGATCTTTTTCGACATTCCTCCATTGTTGAAGAAAATTCCGAAAACAGTGTCGAAAAATGGAGAAATACAAAGAAAAGGAAGGATTTTTTACAAATCCTTCCCATTAATCGCCCTAAAGAGGAGATTTTAGCCAATTATAGACGGTTCGTAACACTTCCCGTTCCGTGCCTTGGTAGAACCAGGGACCGGGCAAAGACTTGATAAAATGCTTTCCGTAGCGCGATTCGACGATGCGGCGGTCATAGACGATGATCGCCCCGCGGTCGCGTTTGGTGCGGATCAGGCGGCCAAAGCCCTGCTTAAAGCGGATGATCGCTTGCGGCACACTGTAGTCCATAAACGAGTTGCGCCCTTCCCGCTCCAGCTTCTCCGTCCGCGCTTCCACGACGGGCTGGTTCGGCGGCCAGAACGGCAGGCGGGCGATGACGAGCAGGGACAACGCATCGCCCGGGATGTCCACGCCTTCCCAGAACGAGTTCGCGCCAAACAGCACGGCCCGCTCCTGGCGCTGAAACTCGTGCACAAGGCGGTGGCGCGACGAAGAATCGAGGTTGTGCGCCAAGAGGTTGATGCCGTGTTCGGCGAGCATCGGCTTGGCCTTGTGGTACGTTTCGCGCAGCATGCGGTGCGAGGTGAACAGAACGAGCATCCGCCCTTGCGAAGCGCGGGCGAGGTTGGTCAAGGATTCGGCGAACGAAGTGGTGAACACGTCTTCGCTGACCCCTTTGACCGGCAATGCATCGGCCGGCACGCAGAGCAGGGATTGTTTCTTATAATCAAACGGCGACTCGACCTGCAGCTCCAGCAGGCGCTCCAGCTCTTTGGACTCCCACAGCCCAAGCTGGCGGATCGTGTATTTGAAGTCTTGGTTGATCGTCAGAGTCGCCGAGGCCAGCACGACGCTTTCTTTTTTCGAAAACAGATGGGTGTGCAACAGCGGCGCGACGTCGATCGGCGCGGAGTTGAGGAAGACAACCGGACGCATCGTGCGGTCTTCCGCTTCCATCCACAGCACAGACGTCTCGCTGCCGACAGAGCGCAGGAACGTGGCCAGGCCCTGCCAGCCCCCGTCCAGCTCTTTGACTTGCCCGCTGACGTCGGTCAGCAGCCCGGCGTACATCTCATCGCGCATCAGCTCTTCCGAATACTCTTCGACTTTGCCTGCGAGACGGCGGAACGCTTGCACATCCGTCTGTAGGTTCTCGCTGGACGACGCGATCCCCGCCCAAGCACTTGCGGCCGCCTCGTCATTAAAGATCTCTGTGCGCAGGCGCAGCGTATAGCGCCCGCCATCGGTGCCGGTCGAGTTCTTGATCGTGAACTCCTGCAGCAAGCGGAATACCTCTTCATTGGAGCTGCGCAACTCGGCGACCTGCTCAAGCATTTTTTCCACCGTCGCCCGCAGGTCGGCGTGCACGTCTCCGTCGCCGTTTTGCAGCAGGTCGATCTTTTGCAGCAACTGGTAGAGCAGCCCTTTGTTTTTGTCGCGATACAGGCGGTTCAGCGCCCCGTACATTTGAAAATACGACACTTCGTTGCCGAGGTGCTTCGTCGCTTCGTCTTCCATATGGTGCGCCTCGTCGAGGACGAGGTACTGATAGCCGGGCAGCACGTTGTGATCCGCTTTGACATCGGTCAGCACCAGCGAGTGGTTGGTGATGATCACGTCCGCATTCTGCGCCAAGGCCCGCGCCCGGTGGTAGTAGCAGTTGCGGAACCACGGGCAGGCTTTGTTGATGCAGGAGTCGGAGGCGGACGACACTTTGTTCCACGAATCGGCCTGCGGGCCGGACAAGGTCAGCTCTTCGCGGTCGCCTGCCCCCGTCTCGAGGAGCCAGGTCAGCATGCGCACGTTAAACGTCATCTCGTTGTGGTCGGTGATCAGCCCGGGGTGGTTGACGCCGGTCGCGACTTTGCGCATGCACAGGTAGTTGCTGCGCCCTTTGAACACGGTGATGTCAAACGGGAACGGCACAACTTCTTTCAGCAGCGGCACGTCGCGTTCGCGCAACTGCTCCTGCAGGTTGATCGTGTGGGTCGCCACGACGACGCGCTCCCCGGTCGCCTTGGCGTAGTAAACGGACGGAATCAAATAAGCCAGCGATTTCCCCGTCCCCGTCCCCGCTTCGACGATCAGGTGCTTGTTCTCCTGAAACGCTTCGGAGACGGCGTTGAGCATCTGAATCTGCGGCGGGCGCTCTTCATAGCCCGGCATCAGATCGGACATCGGGCCGCCTTTGGCGAGCACCTTTTCCACCTCTTCGACCGAGAAGTTCAGCGTCCCGCCCGTCTCGTTTTCCTTGATCGGGATCACCACCGGGCGGTGCATCAGGCGGTCGATCGTCACACAGCCCTCCGGTTCGTCGATCTTCATCAAAGACGTGTTCGATTCGGCCAGACGGCGGAAGAAATGGCGCAAGGGCCAGTCGCTGTATTCGGTCAAGCTGTGAATCTGCTGCAAAATCAAAAATGGCAGATCGGCCGCCTTTTCCAGCAGGAGCAGGAACATCGCAGCGGTCGCCATCGCATCGGACAGCGCACGGTGCGCCTCTTCATGCACCAGCTCATGCCGCTCGGACAGCGAGCCCAGCGAAAAACTGGACTCGCGCGGCCAGACGATCTGGGCGAGCGTGACCGTGTCGATCGTTTCGCCGACATAGCGCAGGTATCCGCACTCTTCCAATGCTTCATTTAAAAAGCCCAAGTCAAAATCGGCGTTGTGCGCCACGAGGATGCCATCGCCGATAAACTTCAAAAATTCATCTATCACATCTTCCAGCTCCGGCGCCTCTTTCAGCTCTTCATCGGTGAGGCCGGTCAGGTCGCGGATGTGTGCGGGAAGGGATTTGCCAGGGTTCACAAGTGTTTGATACTGATCGGTGATTCGGCCCCCGGCGATCTTGACCGCACCAATTTCGATGATGTGGTCGCGGGACGGCTCGAGTCCGGTTGTCTCGAGGTCAAACACGACATATGTCTCGGACACGCTTGGAGTCATCTCCTATTTATCGTCTTCATCTGAAATGACACTGTTCGCCTCTTGTTCGCTGAATTCCTGCCTGTCCTGTGCAACTGGCATAAAAAAGAAGAAGCGGCGAGATGCGCCACTTCTTCAGGATTGCCTCATTAGTCGATCAGGAAAACCGGTTTGTTCGATGCTTTCGTCTTCAGCACCACGACCGGGTTGGTGAGGACTTGCGGGTGGGTATCGCCCGCTTCCGGAGCTTTGACGCCCGATTTCACGAACAGCGCGCCGTCCGTTTCCATGACGCTCTCCAGTTCGATCGAGTAGCCCGGGTTCGGCAAAGTGCCGCAGGAGATCACCACATAGCGGACGCCGTTTTCCTCGACGGTGTAGACGCCTGCTTCGCTCTTGTTCTCCTCGACCAAGGTGTGCACCGTTTCCGGGAGAATGCCGGATGCCAGATCGTATTGCGCCGGCTTGGCGAACTGGTTCGCACGGGACAGGACTTTGTCGACCAGCACAGCCGCTTCGCCTTTGGTCAGTTTGGCTTTCGGCGAGAATTTGCCGTTGCCGTTGCCGATCATGATGCCGAGCTTGTAGAGATAGTCGATCGCGCTCTTTTGCTTCGAGGAGATGTCGGCGATGTCAGCAAACGGTGCTGTCAAGTTGCCGCCGTTGATGCCGGTGTTCAGCGCCGGGAGGAGGTCGGCCAGCCAAGCCGCTGCTTCAACGCGGGTCAGAACTTCTGCCGGCTGTTGTGCCTCGTCTTTTTTGCCGAGGATGCGGTTGGTCCAGATCTGGAAGTCTTCCTTGCTGATCTGTGCATCCGGGTTGAACGCCTGCGCTTCACCCTTGGTCAGCACGCCCGATTTGACGAGGTGCTGCAGCGCGTCTTTGGACCAGTGGCCGTCAAGGTGCGCCAGTTCCGGGGAATCGATCATGATGTACGCGATGTCCGGCGCGTAGATCAGTTCCGGCTGCTGCCCGTTTTCGTCGACGACGGTGATCACCATCTGGTCCGGCTGCTGCGCCTTCGGACCGCCAACCACTGCAAATGCGGACTGGGATGTCATCACAAGACCTGCTGCTACGAGCAGAGCAATTGCCGATTTCTTGTTCATATAAATACCTCCTTGGGATATTAAGCGCTTAATTTTGTTTTTCGAGATTCTCTATACAGTAAGATGCTTACAGGCTGGCAATAGTTTCATCTTCAGGCAAAGTTTTTTCGGCAAACAAAAAAGACCAGCTCCTAAGAGTGGCCTTCTGCCCTGCTATGTTGCCTTGTTATTCGTAGGCGTACATCGACTCGCGCAGCGTGGTGAGCCGCTTGCATTTCTCAAAGCACTGGTCGGCGCGCTCCTGCTCCCCCAGCGCGTAGTGGGCGACGCCTTTGAAGAACAGGGACTCGATGCAGTTGCGCTCATAGACGAGCGCAGCGTTGAAATAGCGCAGCGCCTGCAGGTAGGCTTCCTCTTCCAGCGCCAGACGCCCAAGGTGGTACAGGCCGAGCTTTTTCTCGGAGGTGCCTTCCAAGGCGACGAGCTGCAAGAGCTGCTCTTTTGCTTCCGCCCGCTTGCCCATCAGGCTCCACGTCCGGGCCAGCCCGGAGAGCGCGTACGCGTCGCGGGCGTTGCGGGACAAGAGCTGGGCAAAGCAGCGCTCCGCAAGCGGATAGTCGCGGCGGTGGTAGGCCGCCCAGCCGAGGTTGAACATGCCTTGGCGGTCGTTTGGCTTGTAGGAAAGCTGCTTTTTGAACAAAGCGGCAGCCCCGTCATGGTCGCCTTGGCGCATTTTGATCCAGCCCAGCCCTCCGTACGCGGCTGCCGACTCGGGATGGTAGCGGAGCGCCTTTTGGTACAATGCGGATGCCTGGTCGTTTTGCCCCATCTGTTCGGAGAGGCGGGCGAATTCCAAAATCACGTCTTCCTGCGCCCCGTTCAGGTCGTACGCGCGCGCCAGATGGCGGTAGGCGCGCTCGCGATTGCCGAGCTGCACATAGATCAGCCCGCAGAGGCGGTGCGCTTCCCAATCGTCAGGCTGCACGATCAAAGCGCGCTGGTAGTTGAGCAAGGCTTCCTTGTGCTCGCCGAGGTTGAAATGGCAACAGCCCATGTTGAACTCGATGTCGCGGAAGTCGGGCACCAGCTTGCGGGCCGCTTCAAACTCGATCAGGGCCTGGCGGTATTGCCCCTGGGCGGCAAAGATGTGCCCAAACGTGCCATGCACGGTGGCTTTGATCAGTTCGTCGTCATCTTCCAGCTTGAGCAGGTTGAGGTGCCGGCTCGCCTCTTCGTAATTTTCTTCGGCCAGATAGCCAAAAGCGAGGTACAGCCGGGCGATCGTAAACGTCTCGTCGATCTCGATCACGCGGCGGAACTCGTTCATCGCTTCCGGGAACATCAGCAGGTCAAAGAAACCGATCCCTCTTCGGAACGAGCGCACCATCTGCTCATCGCCCGGGCGGATCGATGACCCCTCGCCCATCGACAGGATGACTTTTTTGGTCGGGGATGAAGCATCTTGGCCGGCGTTTTCTGCGGCGGTCGGTTCCGTTTGCTCGTCTTCCGCCGATGCTTCTTTGTGCTCCGCTTTCGGCGCGGCGGGCGGCACAAACGGAGATTGCAACGCCGACAGTTTTTGCTGCATCACTTGCAATTCTTCGGTCGGCAGCGTGCCGTCGAGGTCGAGGCTGTGCTCTTCCCCAAGTTCGGTGACGCGCTCTTCAAAAGCGAGCCAGCGTTCAACAAATTTATCACAGGCGCTGCGCAAAGCGACCAGTTCTTCGCCAAGGATGCGTTTCTGGTCGGCGTCGGCGCTTTGCAGTTGGACTTCGATGCGGTCCACGGCGCGGTTGAGCAGATCAAATGGTTGTTCAAACATGACAAAAAGCCTCCCGTTGCCCTTATGACTTACTTCCTAGTGTAGGCGCGGGAGGCTTTTTTTATCCAAGGCTTTCTAAAATTAGACGATCGTGCCGTGCGTTTCGCTCAGCATTTCGACGATCTTGTTGTCTTTATCCATCAGGGCCACGGTCGGCTGATGCTTTCTGGCCTCTTCGTCCGACATGGTCGCGTAGGAGATGATGATCACCGTGTCGCCCGGCTGCACAAGGCGGGCTGCCGCGCCATTCAGGCAGATCACGCCCGTTCCGCGGGCGCCGGAGATCACGTAGGTCTCAAGACGAGCGCCGTTGTTGTTATTGACGATCTGCACTTTCTCATTTTCCAAGATGTCCACCGCATCTAAAATGTCCTGGTCGATCGTGATCGAACCAACATAGTTGAGGTTGGCCTCCGTCACGGTGGCGCGGTGAATCTTTGCTTTCATCATCGTACGAAACATAACCCGTTATCTCCTTTAACTTGAAAACTAATCGATGGTAAGCACCGTGTTGTCGATCAAACGCGTTTTGCCAAAGCGGACCGCAAGCGCCAAGAGCGCCGGCTGTTCGAGGCTCAAGATCGGCGACAGGTCGCGGAAGTTCAACAGCTCCACGTAGTCGATGTCGGCCAGCGGCTGGGACTGGATCATGTCGCGCACCGCTTCTTTGATCTGGTGGACGTCGCGCGCTCCCGCTTGGACGAGCTGCTCCGCCTGCTGCAGCGCCTGGGAGAGCACCAGCGCCTGCTGGCGTTCTTCCGGCGTGAGGAAGACGTTGCGCGAGCTCATCGCCAGACCGTCCGGTTCCCGCACGATCGGGCACGGGACGATCTCGACCGGGATGTTCAGGTCGTCGACCATCGTTTGCAGGACGGCGACCTGCTGCGCGTCTTTCATCCCGAAAAAGGCCTGGTCGGGCTGGACGATGTTGAACAGCTTCGACACGACGGTCGATACGCCGCGAAAATGGCCGGGGCGGGACGCGCCGCAGAGCTGCAAAGTGACTTCTTCGACATCGACATGGGTCAGCACTTGACCGTTGCCGCGCGGGTACATCTCGTCGACGCTGGGGGCAAAGATGATGTCGGCGCCTGCTGCTTCGGCCAGTTTGGCATCGCGCTCCAAGTCGCGCGGATACCGGTCAAAGTCTTCGTTTGGGCCAAATTGCAGCGGGTTGACGAAGATGCTCATCACGGTGGTCTGGCAGCGTTCCTTGGAGGCGCGAAGCAGCGACTGGTGCCCTTCGTGCAGATAGCCCATCGAAGGCACAAAGCCGATCGTATGTCCTTGGGCGCGTTGTTCGCGCACGTAGTTGCGGATCTCCTGGATCGTATTGACGATGATCATTGCGGGTTTAGCTCCTCTGATTTATCTCTTTCTGTAGTTTCTCCAAAACCTCGTCATTCATTTTAAAACCATGCTGAGCGGTCGGAAACGCGCTGTCCCGCACTTCGGTTGCGTAGGAGTTGACGGCAGCGGTCATGTCGGTAAACATCTCGCCGTACTTTTTCGCAAATTTCGGCAGGTACTTGTCGGTGATACCCAGCATGTCGTGGATGACCAGCACCTGTCCGTCGGTGCCTTCCCCTGCCCCGATCCCGATCGTCGGGATGGTCAGGTGTTCGGAGATCAGCTTGGCGAGCGGCGTCGGCACGCATTCGAGGACGATGGCGAAACAGCCGGCCTCTTGCAGCGCAAGGGCGTCCTCGAAAATGCGCAGGGCGGTGTCGAAGTCTTTGCCCTGCACTTTGAAGCCGCCGAGCTGGTTGACCATCTGCGGCTGCAGGCCGATGTGCCCCATGACGGGGATGCCCGCGCGGTAGATCGCCTGCACCTGGTCGAGAATCTCGCGTCCGCCTTCGAGCTTGACGGCGTCTGCGAAGCCTTCCTGAATGAGGCGTCCGGCGTTGCGAACCGCCTCCGGGGTGGAGATGTGGTAGGACAGGAACGGCAGGTCGGTGACGATCATCGTCTGTTTCGAGCCGCGTGTAACCGCTTTCGTGTGATGGATCATGTCGTCCATGGTGACGGGCAGCGTGGTGTCGTAGCCGAGCACCACCATGCCCAGCGAATCGCCGACGAGGATCACATCGGCCCCGCCTTCCTCCGCCACGCGGGCGGTCGGGTAATCGTAGGCGGTGAGCATGACGATCTTCTTCTGTTCTTTCTTCATTTCGCGCAGTGTGACCGTTGTTGCTTTTGCAGCAGTCATAGTGAGACTCCTCCTCTTCGGTCGTCTGCCATAAGCCAAAAAAGACCCTTTGAGCCACGTTTGAGGCCGCAAAGAGTCCTGTCAGATACAAGAGTTTGTCTTTGTCCTGTCTCGGTCCGCATTCGGCTCAGAGCAGATTCAGTTAAAATTGCTGATGCTGTGCTTGCAGGCGGAGTACAGTTCACAAATTGGATACCGTCCCCAATGTTAGTATACATGGGAACGGAAAGTCTGTATAGTATTCGCGCTTACACTCGGAAAAAGTCGTATCATTTATTTGCTTTACGAATTCAATTATTCTTCAATTCGTTTCTTTTCGGGAAACAAGAACCTCCAGATTAGCTCAATAACAAACGTGATGATAAAGCTGATCAAGATGACTTTTAGGATTGGCGGAATCATTTTCAATCCTTCTTCTGGCAAAATATTTATAAGAAATAAGCCACACACGATGCAAAAGATAAGAATTGGTCTGATCTTCATAAACTCACCCCTTCTTACTTGCTTTGCCTACGATTATATGACGTATTACAATCATTATCCACCATTTCCAACGATATCAGTATTCATCTTCCGGAACCCATGAATAATTTAAAATCATTACAATACTCTGATAATGTACATAAATTTGTGGAGGTGGTATCTATGAGAACAATTGAAAAAATCTCTTGCGTAGCGGTATTCCTCGTTATGTTGCTCCTAACCGCTTTTGCCGGTAGTGCGCAGGCAAATGGGGATTCTAAAGAGCATCCCAATAACGGACTCCCTATTATAAAAGCGTTGACCCCGAAAGAAGTTGAAAAGGTTTTCAACGGAGGTTTTGCAGCGAAGGGCAAGATTTCCGATAAACAACCGAGCAAAGTTCAACATCAATTCAATGATGGAAGCAGCATTGAGGTTGTGGCAGGTTTACGTTACCAAGAACATGGCGTTGCCCCTGAAGCAGACGCCGATCCTGGAGACGGCGGAAGCGGACCTGTTCGTGATGTTACTGGTTATGCCACATACAACGCATACAGTTGGACCGGAGCGAAAATGTGGAGCTATTCAATGTATCAAGATGCAAAAGTTGACGGTTCACGTGTTACTTGGTATGAAGCAGTGCCGTATACCTCCTACTGGAATTCGCCGGTAAGTTACTGGCATATTGACAGTGAAGCATTGGGTGTCGGCTATGGGTCGTCGGGTAATTACAGTACACTCTCAACCACCAGTGCAAAATTCAGCTTTGGCTTCCGAGACTTCATCAACCCTCAGACTTGGAGTATCAAAGGCAATATTATCATCTACGGAACTGGTGATTTTATTGGTTCTTTTACAAAACTGTAAGAGCTTCACGTTAACAAAAAAACTCCCTTACCGCTTCAGCGGTAAGGGAGTTTCTGCTTATTCTACGCGAACATGATGTCGGCAGAGTATATCTTCTTCTGCTCCCCGTCCGGCTGTTCGACCAGCAGCACGCCGAATTCGTCGATGTCGAGGGCACGGCCTTGGATGGTACCTTGCGCGGTGTGGGCGATGATCTCGTTGCCGAGGGTGATGTTGTGGGCTTTCCATTGGTCGCGCAGCGTGCCAAATCCGCCGTCGGCGACGTACTGGCGGTAGAGCGGTTCCAGTTCTTCAAGCACGACCTGGACCACTTTTGCGCGCGGGATCGGAGTGCCTTTTACCGCCTGCAGCGAGGTGGCGATGTGCTGGATGTCCTCCGGGAAATCTTCTTGGGGGACGTTGACGTTAATCCCGATGCCGAGGACAAGGTGGTGGATCTGATCAAATTCCGCGTGCATCTCGGTCAGAATCCCGCAGCACTTTTTCTTGTTGAAGAGAATGTCGTTCGGCCACTTGATGCCGGCTTGTACACCGGTCAAGCGGGTCAGCGCCTTCGCAAGCGCAATCGCCGTCACCAAAGTAATCTGCGCCGCATGTGCCAAAGGCAGCTGTGGCCGCAAGATCAGCGACATCCACACGCCCGAGTGCGGCGGAGAAAACCAGTTGCGTCCACGCCGTCCTCTTCCCTGCTGCTGTTCATCCGCGATGACAAGGGTGCCTTCCATGGCGCCGTTGTTGGCCAGCTCTTGTGCCAAGTTATTGGTAGAGTCGATCGTTTCGCGGTAGACGATCGTCTGTCCCAGCACCGTCGTGCTCAGCCCGTCCCGAATCTCCGCCGCCGTCACCAAGTCGGGCGAACTCTGCAAGCGGTAGCCTTTGTTGCGCACCGCTTCGATTTGATAGCCTGCGTCTTGCAAATCTTTTATGTGTTTCCAAACAGCCGTCCGCGAAACGCCAAGCGTATTGCACATCGCTTCCCCGGAGACAAAGTCACCGGGGTGTTCGCGGAGCATTTGGAGGATCGTTGATTGCATGGATTCACCTCCGAATCTAGTAAGATTTGTATGTACGCTTATTTAATACCGCCTTTATTTCTCCACGGATATAGCGCATTTAGCTCGTCCTCTTTCTGAACCAAATACTTTTCTGCCCAAATTGCTGCATGTGATACAGCCGTGGACAATTCATCTTCGGAGTATTTGAAAACTTTTACATTTGTAAATGAATGTTCATAATCACCTTGCATCCATGTATCTCCTGTGTTTTCCTTCTGCAACCAAGCGCAAACAAATCTGTTAGTAGCACAAATTCTGGCTTCATCAATTTGTCCTGCGGCTTCAGATTTTTCAATTATTATAAAGCGGGAAAGCGATGCATACATAAGCATTTTTTCTTCGTTATAAAGTGCATCTATTTCGGCTTGTTTCTTTATAATAATTGGTTCGTAACCTAATTCCTCTAGCTTAACGCTAATATACTCTAATCTTTCGAAAGCATCTATAGTATTATCTTTCCCCAAGACAAGTACCATTTTTTGTTTACATCTTTCAATCCATCCTTGATAATCTAAGTCAGTGTTGACTTTTTGTTCATTGTACCCTTTTTTCGTAAGGTCGAGAATATCCCCTGAGGTTAATGGCTTGACAGGACCTAGTTCAATAAAAGTTTGTAAAAGACGTTCTCTAAAGAATTCCCGAGAATTAAGTATAAAAAACAACTGATCATAGCAACTTCTTTGTGCTACAACATCTATAAATTCTCCTGCAAGTTGTTTTTTTGTCATATTTCTTGAATAATAATCATCCTTGTCAAATCCAAGCATTCGTCCGATACTTAAAATTTCATCGATACTATAGGATGTTTTTAAAAAGTCTATCAACTTTTGTTGCTCACCATAATTAGCTTCAAAATGTGAAGCCAAAGAGTTTTCCTTGATCCCCATCATTCGACAACTCCAATCTGATATTTTCGTCTGAAAGTCCCTCTGGTATTTCAATCGTGGTAATAATATATTGAAAATCACGACCACATTTCTTTGTTGCTCTTGATAGTTTCGTTATATAGGAAAATATCCTATTATATGTTACTGGATCTATATCTCTAACGTTAGGGGAATCATGTACTAAAAATCTTGGATGAAAAGTATCGGTTATGATGCCGACAGTTAGTAGGGTCAAATCAAATGCTATAACTCTTAAGGTTTTTGCTGCCGCACCATCATCCACACCTCCCAAGTTATTCGAATAAACTATTTCAGGAACTATTTTCCCAGACTGTTCAAAAATCAATTCTCCTCGTCGAGAGCCATCGTTGTACAAAAACCGTACTACTTTGTCAAACACTTTTATTAACATTTCCCTCCTATCAGCTATTTTTTGATATATTGACTCCCATTCCAACAAAATATCTTTCACAGTGCCTTCCTTCTGTCTGTATCGACTTTTATAATCCGCTTCATCCTCAATATAACTAAGTTGTTTTTTTAATCCCTCTTTCTCTGCCTTAATACTCAAGAGCTCTTCGTCCAATGCTTTCTTATTTTTCAACATCTGCTCTACTCCAACTTTAAGATCCTCATTAATCATATCTAGCTCAACAGAAATAACTTCCAAATTTTGATTGCAAAGATTTATGTTGGACTCAATTTGAATTATAGCTTGTTTCAGATCGTCTCTTTCGTTTTTGAGAATCCTTGCAATTGTCTCCAAGGAGTTATTCTTCTCATCCCTTTTTTCTCTAGGACAACTAAACGATTGATCATTATTTATACTTACTAGACAAACAGGACATTTATCATAATCGATTCGGTCTAGAATATTCTTTACTTCGCTCGTTATACTCAGAGTTTCCATCTCACTATATGTTTCATTTAGAGTAGCCTTATAGCTGTTCACTCTCGAGATAAAAATCGAAACTTCGTGCTCGATCTCTAACTTCTTATTCAATAATTGATGCTTTTTCTCAATTCGAAGGTCGTTAGCTCTTTGATAATCGGAAATTTGCGACTCAATTCCATCGATAGCCGTTAAAAGATCCGACTCAAAACGCTCCACTTTCTTTATCTCTTTATTTATTTCCCCCTTTTTAAGATCGACCTTTTCATTTACATAATTCTTTATTACGTCCCAAGATTTTTTTGATTGGTTTTTTTCTTTCTCTGCTTTTGTCTTCCTGCTGTCTATCTCCACCCGCTCTTTTGTCACTAAACCAGAAAGGAACTCAATCGCCTTTCGTTGACCAGAACTGGATTCATAGTAATTTGCAACTTTAGAAATTTCCTCAAACCCGCCTATTTGATCTCTGATTAAAAAACTCATAATCTTTCTAAAAGATATGTAGCTTTTCCCATTAAAGTAGTTCTCTTCCTCATAAAGAGAGTCATCAAGAAGTTTTCTATACTCCTCTAATGAATAAATTTCACTTTTAGGGTCTTTACCTGCCGAAATTTCATTAACCACCCACCCCTGAAATACCTGACATGATGCAATGTCGGCTACTAAATCTCTTTTTACAGTGAACTTATTATCGCCTATGGCTATTTCTATAAATAAACAGTAATCAGAGAGTACATTTTTGCCATGAACTTTACCTGTAGATAGAAACTCTTCCTTACCAAGTCCATAATCAATCAAGTTTACAAATGTAGATTTACCCACACTATTTCGTGGACCGGACTTTTCCGAATAAGCGTCAATCAATTTAGCTCGTATTACGTTTAAACCAGGACGTAATGTTACATCGCACTTTCCCAAATGAGGATTAATCACTACCCTATTTACAAAGACTGCGTTTTCCATCTTTCCTCACCCACCAGTTTAGTAATTTTTAAATGAAGTTCATCAAAGGAGTACCTCTGTATTACTTTAGTAACATACTTCACCTTTACTGTAATCCTTTTTCGTACAGGGATTTTAGCAAAAATCATTTCGTATGTGGGGTTCAATATAAGAACATCCTCTTCCAAGTAAGCTAATTTTCTTACTATTAGTTCCTTTACACCTCCTATAAACCGAGAATCAAACCTTTCCACGATATAGGGAATCAACATATTATCTAAATTTTCAAACTCCCATTCGGGCATACTTCTTCGTAATGCAGCTGCCTCATTTTTTTTCAACAAGCTCAGTGTAATTTTTGAAAATCTGAACAAATATAATGCATTGGCTAGTGTCCGTAAAGTACAAGGACCTATTTCCTTCAACAAAAAATGCAGATAAAGTGCATTAACATAAACACTTTCCTCCATAGCAAATAATTCATTCTCGTAATCTAGGTCTCTTTTCATATGTCCCCCGTAATCATTCGTTAAAAATTAAACAATCATAAGTCGTGTCGAAAATGATGCCTGCAAGTCGTTCTTCCACCTCGTCTATTGATTGAGTATCTTTTGATAATATCTCAAACAATACATTAAGTAGAATTTTGTACCTCTGATCAGCCGTGAATTGATCTGACGGATAACTGGCTAATAAATTCAGATATATACGCATTACCTTCTTTTTGATTTTAGGATACTTGCTGAACCCAAGTTTTTTTGCAGTCCTTTGTAAAACTGAGTTCTCCATTTTTGAAAGTTTAGCATATGACTGCATACTAGGCGAAAATTTAGCTTTAACCTTCAGTTTTGTTTCAAATTCAGTAAAATCGTTGGCACCTACAGGACTACCTTCGTCAAGGTCTATATTCTCAATGCGATTAATCAGTTCTTCAAAAATCTCCCCGAATTCCTGAGCGTTTTTTATTTCTAACGGTCTTTTTAAAAATTGGTTCGATTGTGTCGAAGGTAAAAGCAATTCAACATTTTCAAGCAGTTTCTCACAAGAATTTGTTTGGGCGGCTCTCTCTACCAGTAGGTCAAGTGCTTGTTTACGAGTGCATATAACTGGGTAAATATCAGATGGTTCTTCATTAATCACTCTTGCCAGTATCTTAAGTTGATCAAAATCGGGTTTATAGCTTGTAGAAATATGAATGATGATTTCTTGCACTTCACTTGGTGATGGATTCTTGAGATTCACAATTTCCACCTCTACAAAAAGTTTGTTGACTCTTTTTCTTAACCTCAGGCTAAAAAGGAGTGAACAACAGGGTTGTCTACTTTAGAATATCACAATTGTTCTAAACAATTCTATTAATCATTGAGTTTTTCTTTTCGGCTTTCTCCTCATCCAACCAAATTTTCTAGTGATTGGTGATATAATTGTTAAATTAGCTATTAATAATCAGGCAGGTGGTGGCGCATGGCTTTCCCGGCATATATCAGAATCGGTGATTTTTTATCCATCCACCCTCACTTTCTTCTTGAATCACTCGCCTACTTCATCGGCTTCCGCGTCTACCTCTACACGCGGAGCAAAGAGCGGACACCTGTAGACAAGGCTTTGGCGGTCGTCGCCGGGGCGATTGTCGGCGCTGCTCTGGGCTCGAAGATGCTGTACTGGCTGGAGGACCCGCTTCAGACGGTGCAGCGGTGGAATGATCTTGTTTATCTAATGGAAGGAAAGACGATCGTCGGCGGCCTTTTGGGCGGGTTGATTGGCGTGGAAGTGGCCAAGAAGATGATCGGGTGGACACGCTCGACCGGGGATGACTTTGCAATTCCGTTGGTCGTCGGGATGATGATCGGCCGGATTGGCTGCTTCCTCACCGGGCTCGGCGACCACACGTACGGGACGGAGACCACTTGGATCACCGGGGTGGACTTTGGGGATGGGGTTTTAAGGCACCCGACGCAGCTGTATGAGATCGCGTTTCTCGCGGCGCTTGGTGCGGTATTGCTCTATGTGAAAAAACGCGGCCGGCTGTGGAACGGCGCGGTGTTTCAGTTTTTTATGATCGGATATTTGGCGTTCCGGCTGCTCATAGACTTTATTAAGCCGACACCGCACCCCTATCTGATCCTCAACAACATTCAACTCGCCTGCATCGCGGGGTTGATCTACTACATCTGGCTGGTAAGAAAGCAGAAAAAGGAGAATGTTCATGCCGAAGAATCGTCCGTACCTGTTTTATGAGTTGACCAACAGCATCTGCTCTACCTGTTATCGAAAAGTCGAAGCCAAAGTGATCTTCCAAGACGAAAATGTCTATCTCCACAAGCATTGCTTCCACCACGGGCCGGAAAAAGTGCTGATCTCGACCGACATCGAGTACTACAAACTCTGCCGCGAATATCTCAAGCCTTCGGAGATGCCCCAAGTCTGGAACACGCCGATCAAATACGGCTGCCCCTACGACTGCGGTCTCTGCCCGGATCACGAACAGCACTCCTGTCTGACCCTCGTCGAGATCATCGAAAAATGCAACCTGCAGTGCCCGATCTGCTACGCCGAATCCTCCCCGCACGTCGATAAAATCCGCTCGCTGGAAGAGGTCGAACGCATGCTCGACGCCGTTGTGCGCAACGAAGGCGAACCGGACATCGTGCAGATCTCCGGCGGCGAACCGACGATTCACCCGCAGTTTTTCGAAATTCTCGACTTGGCGAAATCCAAGCCGATCAAACACCTCATGGTCAACACCAACGGCGTTCGCATCGCCCAAGACCGTGAGTTTGTGAAACGCCTGGCTCAGTACATGCCGGGATTTGAGCTCTATCTGCAATTTGACTCCTTTGAAGAAGACGTGCTGCGCGAACTGCGCGGGGCCGACCTGCGCGAGATTCGCCGCAAAGCGATTGAGCACCTCAACGAGTTCAACATCTCCACCACCCTCGTCGTCACGCTGAAAAAAGGCCTCAACGACCACGAGATCGGCTCGATCATCGAATACGGGATGAAACAGCGCGCCGTGCGCGGCGTCACCTTCCAGCCGATTCAAGCGGCAGGCCGCCTGGAAGATTTTGACCCGGCGACCGACCGTCTGACCTTGAGCGAAGTGCGCCAAGGCATCATCGAGCAGTCGGAAGTGTTTGGGGCAAACGACATGATCCCCGTCCCCTGCCACCCGGACTGTCTGGCGATGGGCTATGCGCTGAAACTGGGCGATGAAGTGCTTCCGCTGACCGGGCTGATCAATCCGGATGTGCTGCTGCAAGGCGGGCGCAACACGATCGTCTTCGAACAGGACGAAACGCTGAAAAGCAAAGTGTTCGAGCTGTTCTCCACTTCGCACTCCCCGGAGTCGCAAGCGCTGTCTTTGAAAAATCTGCTCTGCTGCCTCCCGATGGTCGCAGTGCCGGATCAGCTCAGCTACGACAACGTGTTCCGCGTCTTGATCATGCAGTTCCTCGATCCGCACAACTTTGACGTGCGCTCGGTGAAAAAATCCTGCGTGCACATCGTCCACCCGGACGGGCGGATCATTCCGTTTGACACGTACAACATGTTCTATCGCGGGGACAAGGAAGAGTTGCTGAAACAGCTGCGCGATGAACGCAGCCCGATTGAAGAGCTGCCGATGATCTAACCGAAACGCATACTAAAAGGAAAGGATGCGAAACGCATGTCACAACCGAATGCGACACTGAACTTTTTCAAAGGCATGGGCTGGGTGTTTCTGGGCCACATTTTCATCGGCATCATCACGTCGCTTGGGCTGCCGCTGCTGCTGTTCATCGGGGTATCGCAACTCCTGTACGTCATTCCGCTGATCATCTGGGCGCGCCGCAGTCCGGCACGCGTCGGCACGATTCCCGGCGTGTTGACGATGGCCGGGATCACCTTTTTGCTGAACGCAGCCTGCTGGGGACTAATCTGGGGTCTAATGGGCCTGCATTAATTGAAGGAGGAGTAACTGTGCAAACGAAAGCCGGCAAAATCGGGTATGGCACCCTGCTCGTCTTTGCTGTTTTATTTCCCTTAATCTCACTGGTGCGCTACCTGTTCCTCGATCCAACCATGCTGGTCGAGGCTGGTTTTAAGATGTACGATTTTCATGACAGCTTGTGGACGACGGTCTTGTACACGCACATCACGACGGCAGCTGCTGCCTTTTTCATCGGGCCATTCAACTTCATGAAATCGTCGTATACGAAAAACATCAAACGCCACCGCATGCTTGGCAAAGTCTACTTTGCAGCGATTGTGGTCAGTTCGCTTTGCGGCTTCTATCTTGCAGTGTACGCGCATGGCGGACTGCTCGCCAAAGCCGGATTCTTTATGCTGTCGGTGTTATGGCTGTATACGACGGTGAAGGCGGTCAATCTGGCGCGGCAAAAGAAGATCCAGGATCACCGGCAGTGGATGGTGCGCAGCTACGCGGTCACTTTTGCGGCGCTTACCTTCCGCGTCTGGCTGTCCGCGCTGGCGATGTTCGGAAACTTCGACCTCGCCTACGGGCTCGCCGCATGGCTCTGCTGGGCGGTCAATCTGATCGTCGTCGAAGTGTGGCTGTGGCGCAACAACAGCCGCAAACCGCTCATACAAGCAAAAAACGCCCTGTGACAGGGCGTTTTTTTGTGTGTGCTTATACGTTTTGTTCCAGCTTCGCATGGAAGCGGGCCAGCAGGTCTTCCATCCGTTCCTTGGCGAAACGCTGCGGCTGGTAGACGAGGGTCAGGTGGAGCTGATCTTCGTGCTCGCGGACGTACAAGGTCATCCAGAACTTCGAGGTCTGCTGATCTTCCAGCTCCAGCGTGGATAAGCGGAGTCCCGGCAACTCCACGTTGGTATCCGGCACGTTGATGAAGTTGAGCATGACATCAAACAATGGGCTGCGGCCGGGCGGAACGACCGGATGCAGTTCTTCGGTGATCTTGACGTACGGGATCTCTTGGTGCGAATACGCTTCCAGGGTCGTGTCGCGCACGCGGCGCAGCAGCTCGCGGAAACTCGGCGCACCGGACAGGTCGGTGCGCAGGATCAAGGTGTTCAGGAACATGCCGATCATCCCTTCCGTCTCCTCGATGCGGCGGCCGGCTGACGGGGTGCCGACGACGATGTCCTCCTGCCCGCTCAGCTCCTGCATAACGAGTTTGAACGCAGTGAGCAGGGTCATGAACGGTGAAGCGCCCTCATCTACACTCACTTTCTTCACGCGGTCGGTGAGCGATTGAGACAGCGCCATCGTGCATTTGGCGCCGAGCGCACCATCCGAAGTTTGCGCCGGATCGGTCGGCAGGTGCAGTTGCGGGAAGTCGCGGAGCTTCGTTTTCCAATAGCTCAACTGCCGCTCCAGCGTCTCCCCTTGCATCCAGTCGCGTTGCCAGATCGCGTAGTCGGCGAACTGGACAGGCAGGTCGGTCAGCGGTGAAGACTGCCCTTGCCGGTATGCTTCGTACAGCGTGACGAACTCGTTGACAAACACGCTTCTCGACCAGCCGTCAGAGATGATATGGTGCATGGTCAAGAGCAAGGCATGCTCCTCCTCGCCCAAACGTACCAGCGTGGTGCGCAGCAAGGGACCGGCGGCGAGATCGAACGGCTGCAACGCGGTTTCGCTCGCCAGTTCCATCAACTCGGCTTCGCGCTGCTCAGAAGCGGTCAGGTCGATCACCTTCAGCTCATGCTCCCGCTCCGGCGCGATGATCTGCACCGGTTGCCCGTCGATCACATGGAACGTGGTGCGCAGCGTTTCGTGGCGGCGGACGATCTCATTGACGCTCCGCGCCATCGCTTCGATGTCCAGCAAGCCGTCGACGCGCATCGCCACAGCGATGTTGTAGGCGTTGCTGCCCGGATTGCGCTGCTCAAACTCCCAGACGCGCAACTGCGGGAAGGAAAGCGGGATCTGTCCCGACCGCTCCGCTTTGACCAGCGGCGGCAGATCTGTGGAAGAGATGCTCGGATCATCACCGCCCAGCAGGTCGGCGAGGTAAGCGACGGTAGAGTTTTTGAACAAGGCACGCAGCGGCAGTTCGGCTTGGAACTCGGCGCGGATGCGCGAGATCAGGCGCGTGCCGAGCAGAGAGTGCCCGCCCAGTTCGAAAAAGTTGTCGTAGATGCCGACCGGGCCGGATTCCAGCAATTCGGCGAAGATGGCGGCCAGCTTCTCTTCCGCCGGATTGCGCGGTGCGACATAGGAATCATCCTCCTCCGTGCGGCCTTCAGGCGCCGGGAGGGCGCGGGTGTCGACTTTGCCGTTCGGGTTGAGCGGCAGGCGGTCGAGTGTGACATAGGCGCTCGGCACCATGTATTCGGGCAGCTTTTCTTTCAGATAGCCGCGAATGTCGGCCGCCTTGTCGTCGAGCACCAGATAGGCGACGAGGCGTTTGACGCCAACGTTATCTGCTCTCGCCAGCACGGCGCACTGCACCACGTCCGGATGCTGCTCGATCACCGCTTCCACTTCCCCGATCTCGATGCGGAACCCGCGGATCTTGACCTGGCTGTCGAGGCGGCCGGTGAACTCCAGCGTGCCGCCCGGCAGCCAGCGCACCGCGTCGCCCGTCTTGTACAGCAGCTCTCCGGCTGCAAACGGATTGGGCACAAACTTCTCCTCCGTCAAATCGGGGCGCTTGTGATAGCCAAGCGCCAGCCCGGCGCCGCCGATGTACAGCTCACCCGGCACGCCGACCGGAACGGGCTGCATGCGGCTGTCGAGGACATAGACCGAGGTGCCGGCGATTGGACGGCCGATCGGCAGGCTGTGTGCGTGGGCATCTTCCGGCGTGCTGACATGCACGGTCGCAAACGTTGTCGCTTCGGTCGGGCCGTATGCGTTGATAAAGCGGCCCTTCATCTGCTGGATCATCCGCTTGGCGTGCGGCATCGACATCGCCTCCCCGCCTGCCATCAGCACGCGAAGTCCGCTCAGCTCGTCGAGGCACTCTTCCGCCATCTGCAGGAAGAAGCCGGTGGTGAGGAAGAGCACGGTGATGCCTTGCTGCTTCAAGAACGCTCCCAGTTCTTTGGTCGACGCTTTGTACGGCGGGAACAGCACCACTTTGGCCCCGTGCACCAGCGGACCCCAGATTTCCAGCGTCGAAGCGTCAAACGCGACCGGCGAATATTGCAGCACGGCGTCGTCTTCCTGCCACGGGATGAACTCGGACGGGGTGACCAGACGCACGATCCCGCGATGCGGAGTCAAGACGCCTTTGGGCTTCCCGGTCGAGCCGGAGGTGTACATGATGTAGGCCAAACTGTCCGGTGTGGTCAGGCACGGGAGGTTGTCGACGTCTTCATCGGCCAGCTCTTTTTGAAGCCTTTCGATCACCAAGGTCTTTGCGGTGTGCGGAGGCAGTTGTTCCAGCAGGCGCTCTTGGGCGATGATCACGCGGACGCCGGTGTCTTCCAGCATGTAGGAAAGGCGTTCGGCCGGATACTGCACGTCAAGCGGAACATACGCGCCGCCCGCCTTCCAGATCGCCAGCATGGCCACGACCAGCTCAGGCGAGCGCTCCATCGCCACCCCGACCAGATGTCCGGCACCAACACCGCTTTTTTGCAACAGGCGGGCGAGACGGTTGGCCTGCTCGTTGAGGTTGGCGTAGGACAGGGTCTCTTTTTCAAAAGCGACGGCGGTCTTGTGCGGCGTTCGTGCCGCTTGCTGTTCGACCAGCACATGCACGGGCAGTTGCGGGTAATCGAGCTCATGACGGCTCCATGCGGACAGCACTTGGTCGCGCTCCGCAGCGGTCAGCAGCGGAAGCGAACCGATCGCCGTGTCCGGCTGTTCGGTGATCGCTCGCAGCAATTGCTGGAAGTGGCCGGCCATGCGGGAGATCGTCGTCTCGTCGAAGAGGTCGACGTTGTATTCGAAGGAGCCGTACAGACCGTCCGCGCTCTCTTCCATCGTCAAGGTCAGGTCGAATTTGGCCGTCTTCCCTTGCAGGCCAAGCCCGGAGAAGGTCAGACCCTCCGCTTCCACGCGGGTCTGCGGCGTGTTTTGCAGCGCAAACATCACTTGGAACAGCGGCGAGTGGCTGGCGCTGCGCTCCGGCTGCAGTTCGCTGACGAGCAGTTCAAACGGCACCTCTTGATTCGCATCGGCGTCGAGGGTCGTCTCTTTGACTCGCTTCAACAGTTCGCGGAAGCTCGGGTCGCCGCCGAGATCGGTGCGCATGACCAGCGTATTGACGAAAAAGCCGATCAGCCCTTCGGTCTCTTCGCGGGTGCGCCCGGCAGCAGGCACGCCAACCAAGATGTCTTCCTGAGCCGCATAGCGGTGCAGCAGCACGTTGTACGCGGCGAGCAGGGTCATGAACAGCGTCGCGTCCGCTTTTTTTGCCAGCTTGTTCAGTGCGGTGCGCTGCTCGGCCGACAAGGTGAAGCGCAGCGTGCTGCCGTTGTGCGTCTGCACAGCCGGGTGCGGACGGTCGGTGGGCAGTTGCAGCACCGGGAGCGGGCCATCCAGCTTTTCTTTCCAGTATGCGAGCTGGTTGCCAAAACGCTGCCCTTGGAGTTCCTGTTTCTGCCAGACGGCGTAGTCAGCGTATTGAATCGGCAGCTCAGGCAACTGCGGAGTACGCCCTGCCGCAAACGATTCATACAGGGCGGTCAACTCGCCGATCAGCAGGGAGATCGACCAGCCGTCGCTGGTGATGTGGTGCATGGAGAAGACGAGAATCCACTCCGACTCGGACATCGCAAACAGCTTGCAGCGCAGGAGCGGACCGGTGCTCAAGTCGAACGGGCGGTTCATCTCTTGATAAGCCAGTTCCATCATCTGCGCTTCCCGTTCCTCTGCCGGGAGTGTCGTCAGATCTTGCTGATCGATCCTCTGCCAGCGATGTTCGAGAATCACTTGCATCGATTCGCCGCCATCTTCTGCAAAAATCGTCCGGAGCGACTCATGGCGCTCGATGATCCCGTTCAAGCTTTTTTCCAGCGCCGCCACGTCCAGCGTTCCTTGCAGGCGCACCGCAAACGGCATGTTGTACGCCGACGAACCCGGCATCAGGCGGTCGGTCAGCCACATGCTTTGCTGGCCATAGGACAAGGGCAGCTTCTGCTCGCGGGAGGAGCGGGCGATTTTCGTTTCCTCGCCCCCCTCCTGCTCCGTTTGCCCTTCCAGCAAGCTGGCCAGCCCGGCCGGGGTCGGGGTGTCAAAGATCCGGCGCAGGGGCAGACGCACGCCAAATTCGCGCTCGATCCGCGAGATGACTTGGGTGGCGAGGAGCGAATGACCGCCGATTTCAAAGAAATGATCGTCTGCGCTGACCTCATCGAGATGCAGCACCCCGGCCCAGATCGCCGCGATTTTTTTCTCGACATGGGTGACAGGCGCAACAAACGGCCGCTCGATGCGGATGTCCGCGCCTTCCGGGCGGGGCAGATTTTTGCGGTCAACTTTGCCGTTTGGCGTCAGGGGCATGCTGTCCAGCACCACAAACGCGGACGGCACCATGTAGCCCGGCAGGCTGTCGGCAGCATAGCGGCGCAGTTCGCCTGTCTCGAAGGCAAACGTCCACTGCGGCACCACATAGGCGACGAGGCGGGGATCGTTTGGCACGTCTTCGCGCACCATGACCAGCACGTCGGCCACCGTCTCGTGCTGAGCGAGCACCGCTTCGATCTCGCCCGGCTCGATGCGGAAGCCCCGCACTTTTACCTGATCGTCGAGGCGTCCCGCAAACAGCAGGTTGCCGTCTGGCAAAAAGCGCACGCGGTCGCCCGTTCTGTACAGCCGTTCCCCTGCTGCCGCCGCAACGGTGACAAATTTTTCTGCGGTCAGCTCCGGACGGCCCAGGTATCCTTTGGCCAGCCCGGCTCCCCCGATGTACAGCTCGCCCGGCACGCCGGACGGCACCGGCTGTCTGACTTCGTTCAGCACATAGACGGTCGTGCCCGCGATCGGGCGTCCGATCGGGAGCCCCAACGCAAACGCTTCTACGGGCGTATCTCCCGGATCAAACAAGGTCGCCGTCACCGCCGCCTCGGTCGGGCCGTATGCGTTGATCCAGCGCACATGCGACGGCACGAGCGACTTCCACTGGGCATACAGATCGGCCGACGGCTTCTCTCCGCCGACGATCATCAAGCGCACCGACTCGGGCAAATGCAAGCCCGACTGTGCCATCTCCTGCACCATGCCATGCCAGTACGCGGTCGGCAGGTTCAGCACCGTCACGCTCTGGTCGGCGACGAGTTGGAGCAGATCCTGTACAGCCGGCACCTGCTCCCGGTCGCGCAGCACCAGCGCCGCGCCGGACAGCAAGGTCGGGAAGATCTCTTCGACCGCGATATCAAACGAGACGGATGAGAATTGCAGCACGCGATCACTCGCCGACAGTCCATACTCCGCGCTGACCGCCCGGTTGTGCTGGACGACCGCGCGATGCGGCAGCAGCACCCCTTTTGGCGTACCCGTCGAGCCGGACGTATAGATCACGTAGCACGTGGTATCCGCCGTACCCGTATGCACCAGTTGCGTTTCATCCGCAACGGCCCATGCCGCTTTTTGATCAAGCGATACGGCACGAACGCTTTCCGGCAAGCGGCACTGCAGATGCTCCTGCGTCAACACCAGCCCGGCCTGCGAATCGTTCAGCATAAAGGCAATCCGCTCCTGCGGGTAATGAGGGTCGAGCGGCAGATAAGCCCCGCCCGCTTTCAAGATGCCAAGCATCCCGATGATCATCTCAGGCGTTCGCTCCACGCACAGCCCGACTAGCAATTCCGGCCCGATGCCTTGCGCTTGCAAAAAGCTGGCCAGGCGCTCCGCCTGCACATCCAGCTCCCGATAGGTCAACTGCTCCTCACCGCAAATGACCGCGACAGCATCCGGCGTGCGCGACGCCTGTTCCGCCGCCAGTTCGTGTACCAGACGCCCGTCTTTCACGAGAGCAGCCTTGCCTTTCCACTCGCCAAGCAGCAGCTGCGACTCCTTCATCGTCAAAATACGCAATTCGCGAATGCTCTGCCCCGGGTCGGCCGCGATGCTTGCCAAGAGCGTCAGGAAATGCTCTTTCAGCCGCAGCATCGTCGCCTGCTCAAACAGCTCCGTGCTGTATTCCAGCTCGCAGTGCAGCTTTCCGGCAGTTTCCTTCATCGACAGGCTGAGATCGAACATCGCCGTCTCCTGCTCCAGCTGTTGGAAGCGCATCGTCACGCCGGGCAGCTCCTGCGTTTCCATCGGCACGTTTTGCAGCACAAAAAAGGCTTGGAACAGCGGCGTATGCCCGGCGCTGCGATCCGGCACCAGCTCGGCGACCAGCTTTTCATAAGGCAGGTCTTGATGCGCATAGGCGTCTAAGCAGACTTGACGCACCTGCTGCAGCAGATTGCGGAACGACGGCGCGCCCGACAGGTCGGCCCGCAGGACAAGCGTGTTGACAAAAAAACCGACCAGATTTTCCACCTGCTTGAGGTTGCGCCCGGCGATCGGCGAGCCCACCGTCAAGTCGGTCTGGCCGGTGTAGCGGAACAACAGCGTCTGATAAGCGGTCAACAGCAGCATGAACAAGGTCACGCCTTCTTGCAGACAGATCTCTTTCAGCCGCCCGGTCAAAGTTTCCGGAATCACAAAATGCTCTTTCTTGCCTGCGCCTGTCGTCCGGGCCGGGCGCGGACGGTCGGTCGGGAGCTGCAGCACGGGCAGTTCTCCGCCCAGCTGATCTTTCCAGTACGCCAACTGCTGCTGCAGTTTCTCGCCTTGCACATGCTCCAGCTGCCACTCGGCAAAATCGGCATATTGAATCTCCAGCTCCGGCAGCGGCGACGGCAAGCCTTGGGAAAACGCCGTATACAAAGCTGCGACTTCCTGCATCAAAATCCCCATCGACCAGCCGTCGGTGATGATGTGATGCATCACCATCAGCATCGAAAAACGCGCTTCGCCGGTCTGCCAGACGATCACGCGCAGCAAGGGGCCTTTTTTCAGGTCAAACGGCTCTCGCAGCGCCTGCTTGACCCCTTCCCGGCAGGCTTGCTGACGCTCCGCTTCCGGGAGGCCGCACAGATCGATCACCTGCACCGGCACGTCCATCGCCGAATGCACGATCTGGATCGGCGTTTCCTCTTCCTCATCAAACGTCGTGCGCAGCGATTCGTGCCGCTCGACGATCTCTTCCAAACTGCGGGACAGCACTTGCAGATCAAACGCGCCTTCAATATCAACCAATAGCGGAATATGATAAACCGGCAGACCGGGATCTAACTGTTCCATTAACCACAGCCGCTGCTGAGCAAACGACAGCAATGCTGTCAATTCAACTTGTGTGCTAGTGCTCATCTCTCCACCCGTCCTTTTCGCCTTCGTTTGCAATTATTTAATCTGTACAATTCATCAAATTAATTTTACCACAATAAAAACCACTTTCCAAAGGGAAAGTGGTTATTTTAGGAAGTGTGTTTAACTGCGCAGCGGTTCGGCCCTGTCTCCAGCTCCAATTGCTTGTCGCCGTCTGCCGCCAACAGCCCGCGATTGACTTGCACGATCTCCGCATAGTTTGGGGGCGCGGCACCGACGCGTCCGGCGACCAGCTCTGTAAATTGAGCGGGGTCGGCGGTGCGCATCAGGTCATTGTTCGCGCGAATCTCCTGCAGCGGCGCTCCGACATACCCGGCCGCTCCCGCTTCACGGGTCAGGTCGGAAAAATGCGCCGGGAGCACCACCACATCATCGGCGAGCCTGGCGATCGCGCCAAAGACCGTCTCGTACAGCTTCTGCGCCCACTCGTGGGCTTTGCCGCCGAGATCGGGACGCCCGAGCCCGCCGACAAACACCGTGTCCCCGGACAGCAGGTAGCGGTCTGCAATCAAAAAGGAAGTTGAGCCCGGCGTATGACCCGGTGTCGGAACGCGCAGCACTTTGACGGCCACCGCTCCAACGCGGATCACGTCGTGCTGCTCCAGCGGTACATAGGCGAGCTCTGCGCCTTCCATCTCCACGGCCGAGATTAGGTACTCCGCCCCGGCCGCACGGGCCAGGTGCTGCCCGCCTGAGATGTGGTCGGCATGCAAGTGCGTATCGACCACATAGCGGATCTTGGCGCCTTCCCGTTCGGCGAGCTGCAGATACTCTTCGACATGCCGGCCCGGATCACAGACCAGCGCTTCGCCACCAGATACGAGCAGGTAGGACAGACAGCCTTTGCCCATTCGAAGCACTTGGATCAGCTTCCAGTCGTCCGCTTCCGTCACGGTCACGCCGTGGTAAAACTGGCTCCATTCCTGCAAGCCTTTGTTCAGACAATATACGTCAAAGCCTTGGGCATCCAAAATCTTCGCCACGATCATCGCCGTGCGTCCGCGGCGGCAGATGACGGCAATTTTGCGATCCGCAGGCACGTTTTTCCATGCTTCGAGGCTTGCGTCCTCAAATTGAGCCAGCGGGATGTTGATCGACGGCAGCGCGTCCGTCTGAATCTTCCATTCGGCAAATTCCTTCGCGCTGCGCACATCGAGCAGCACGGCTCGGTCATCTTTTTGCTCAATCCAGCGCTGCAATTCAGCGGCGCTGAGCGGTTGTACAGCCAACCAGATCCCCTCCTCTACCGTTCATCGTATGTAGGCAGGGGCGATCGCTGTTCCGCTATTTCAAAAGCAGTTTGATGCACTCCGTCTGATCCACTTCCAGACCTTCTTGCTGGGCGGCCAGTTTGAACAGCTGCTGGGCCAGCGCGCCCATCGGGACGGACACATCGTACTGCTCCGCCACGGCGTGGGCAAGGCCGAGGTCTTTCAGCCGCACCGCCAGCGACGTCGAAACGGCGTCTTTCGGTTCCAGCAGACGGTCGAACAGCACGCCCATGTAGGTGGAGTAGCCGCGCATTGAGGAAAGGGCGGTGTGCAGGGTGTCCAGTTCGATGCCTGCTTTCAGCCCGATCGAGATCACTTCGCTGGCCGCCAGCAGATGCACGCTTTCCGCCAGGTTGTTCAGCACTTTCATCAGCTGTGCTTTCCCCGGTGCGCCGACATAGTGCAGTTTTGCCGTAAAGCCTTCCAACACAGGACGCGCCGACTCTACTGCCGCTTCGTTTCCGGCGATCACCATGCCCATCGTGCCTTTCAGCGCCCCTTCGCGCCCGCCGGACACGGGAGCTTCCAGATAGCTGATGTCCGCTGCCAAGAGGCGGTCATGCAGCGAGACGGCAAACCCCGGGCTCACCGTGCTCGTATCGACCAGGCAGAAGCCGCCCCGTCCGCTTGCCACGACCCCGGTCTCCTGATCGAACAGCAGCGTTTCCGCCGCCTCCTCGCCTTTTACGCAGAGGAACAAGAGATCGCACGTCTCGGCCAGCTCACGCGGCGTCGCGGCCACCCGTGCGCCCAGCGCTTCCAGCGCCTGCGCTTTCTCCACGCTGCGGTTGTACACCGCAACTTCATAACCGACTTCCAAAAGCCTTGTTACCACAGCCGATCCAAGAACGCCTGTGCCAATCCAGCCAATCTTTTTGAGAGAGTTCATAAGGCTAAACCCGACTCCCTTCCAACAACTGATCCACTTTTTTCATCACGGCGTCTGTAATCTTCTCCACATCCTGCATCGAGCTGACGACTTCCCAGCCGAAGCGGTCCGACCAGTCGATCATGCGCTTTCTCAGCTTGGTCTGGTGTGTCAAAAATGACTCCGGCTTGCACTCCGGGTCGCGGCCGCACTCGTAGACGTTAAAATCGTCTTTGCGCTCCAGCGCCACCTCGGGTGCGACATCGAAATAAAACGTCAGATCGGCCGGACGGAACTGCTGCGCGGTCAGCTCGATCCAGTTCGGATCACAGCCATACTCGATCTCCACCGCCGCATGCTTCATCCAATACCCGTCGAGCAGATAGACGACCGAAGGATCATCCAGATCATCGCGCGTCATCGTAATCCCGATCGCCCAGAACAAAAACATCGCCCGACTGTGCCCGTTCATCTCGCCGACGGCGTTTTTCATATCTTCGAGATCCACGTTGATCATCCGGCACTCCGGAAACTTTTGATGATCCTGAATGTCCCACTTGTCCAGCACTTTTACCGTCAGCCCGCGCGCTTCCAAAATCCGGCGCACCGCTTTGACCTGCGTGCTTTTCCCCGCTCCGTCACAGCCCGAAAACGCGATCAACATCTTCAACCAATCCTCTCTTCACCCACGGCCGGATCACCGTGCCTTGGGGCTTTTCCTCAAACAGCGCCGGCAACAATGCGCTCGCATCCCGCCCGCTGGTCACCACGCCTTCCACGCCCTGTTCCGCCAGGCGCAGCAGCGCTTCCAGCTTGTTTTTCATCCCGCCGGTGATGTCCTGCTTGCGCGAAGGCCCCGTGCAAAGCAGCACTTCCCGGTAGTTCTCCTTCGTCACCGCCGGAATCACCCGGCGCTCCAGACCATCCTCCGCGTATTCCAAGACCCCTTCCACATCGGTCAGCATCACGACGCGCTGCAAAGGCATCCGGTCGACGAACAGCTCCGGGATGTTGTCGCTGGAAAAAATGATAAACTCCCGCTTCAGATCAAACACCAAGTCCCCCGAAAAGAGGGGCACGACACCATGATCCAAAACATGCTGCACCGGCTCCACAAAAAACCGCACCGGGTGCTTGTCATCGGTCACCACAAATCCGCTCGGCTGGAACGGGTAGCAAGGCACCCCTTCCTCCCGAAAAATCTCCGTGACCAGCGACAGCCATTCAAACATCTTCACCGTCATCATCGACAGGTCGCGATCTTTCCACGGCAGCGAGGCGTCTTTCAAGTTATAGCGGATCGGCACGGCATTGCCGTACGAGCCGCCGCCGACGACGAGGATCAGGTTGCCGCGCAGCCGGTCCCACGCCGAAGCGATCGTGCGCGCATACTGCCGCACCATCTCTTTATTGGGCGCGCAATAGCCGTTTTTATCGGTCAGCAGACTGCCGCCAATCTTGACCACAAACATGCCGCTCACCCTTTCTGTGGTTCCAGCCGAAACCGCTCCACGAGCTCCTGCGGCGTCCAGTGGATCCGCTTTCCGATCTTTTCTGTGCGCGGCGCGATCATCGCCTGCACAAACGTCAGGCCTTCCAGCCCGTCCAGCTGGGCAAATTCGCTCTCGTCGCGCACCTGCACCGCATGGCCGTATCCGGCAGCCCGCGCCACGTCGACCATGTTCTCAAACTGCACCGGCTTCTGTCCGCCCGTGCTCTCATACATCCGGTTGTCCAGCACGACATGCACGAGGTTCTGCGGCTGCTCCGCTGTGATCATCGCGATGATGCCGAGGTTCATCATAAACGAGCCGTCCCCGTCCAACACCACCACTGTCTTGTCCGGGTGCGTCAGCGCCAAGCCCAGTCCCACCGGCGCGGCCATCCCCATCGAGCCAAGCAGGTAAAAATTGTTTGTCGTGTCCTGCAGATTGTAAAAGTCCCGCGAGATGTACCCGCAGGTGCTCACATAGAGCGCGTCCGGATACCGGTTCAACACCGCTTGCATCGCATCTGTCATCTTCATCATCTCGCTCACCTCACACCTTTTCCGAAATAATCAAAGCAACCGGCTGTTGCACTTCGTCCACCTTGCGCAGACATTCCTCAACGCTCGCTTCCGGCGCCTCCGGGTCGAGCAAGACGTGCGGCACATTGATCGACCCCAGCACATCCAGGAGCCGCTCGCCAATGATGTCGTGCTCCACCGCGTCATTCGAGCCGGCCGCCCCGCGCCAGGAGATGACCAGCACCATCGGAATGTCGTAGATCAACAGCATCGAGGTCAAAACGTTTAAGCAATAGCCAACCCCGGAGTTCTGCATCAGCACGACCGGCTTCTCACCGCCCAGATACATCCCGGCGGCCAGACCAAGCGCCGAGTCTTCGCGCACCGAGCTCACATAGCGCAGTCGGGGCGCTTCCTGCAGCATCTCCTCTTCCAAGAATCGAAACGCTCCCTTGAGCAGCGAACACGGCACACCTGTATAAGAACGATACCCATTGTCCAGCAACGTCGTCAAAAATCGTTCAGCCACATTGTTCATATAAAATCTCCTTTGTTTAGTACGTTGTAACAATTATAATCTATTATCCAGCATAATTAAAGTGTAAAATTTCAGAAAACAACTATACCTATACAAAGCAAAACCTCCACTTATGCAGTGGAGGCTTGCTGTGCTTTATAGTTCCGGATCGCCGGCAGGAAAAAAGCCACGCCGGCGATCAGCATTTCCAGTGCGCCGCTCCATAAAAAGACTCCCTGCACGCCAACCGTTTCCACCAGATACCCCCCTGCCGCCTGCGCGATCGGCACGGAGCCGGACATCAGCAAAATCATCACCGAGATCACCCGCCCCATCAGCTCCGGCGGGATGACCGACTGGTTGACGCTGGGCGCAATCACGTTGATCGCCGCATCGGTGATCCCGATCAGAGCGATCAACAGCAGCGCCAGCCACAGATGCCCGGCCAGACCCAACGTCACAAAGACCAGCCCTTCTGCAAAACAGGCGATCAGCGTCATCCGCGGCGTGGGGCGTTTGATGATGATCACCGCAAACAGAATCGCCCCAAACGTCCCGCCGATGCCGATGCTCGTGTTCAGCCATCCGTACTCCCGCGCCCCGCCGCCAAACCCTTCCGCCAGAAACGGCACCGCAATCGGCGCGACACTGGAACAGGCGTTCACCAAAAAAGCGACCAGAGACGTGGTCAAAATCAACGGGGTCTTCAAAATATAGAGAACACCTTCTCCTAAGTCCTTCCAATAGGAACGTTTCACGGCTGCCTGCTCTTCCGTTCGGGCAAAATCGATCCTGACAAAACTGAGCAGCACCAGCTCGGCCAAAAATGCCGCCGCAACGATCGCCAGCACCGCCTCGTTGCTGCCAAGCGCCACCAGCGTGCCGCCAACGAGCGGCCCGATGATCACCGTCGTCTTCATCGCGATCATCAACAGCCCGCTCGCCTGTGTGTAATACTCCGGCTCGACCAGCCGCTGCCGGACCGCCGAAGCGGCCGGCCAGAAAAATGCCTCCAGCACCCCAAACACAAACGCCGCCGCAAACAGACTCCAGAGCGGCAGCGATCCGAAGAGCGCCAAAGCCAGCATCGCGCCGCTGGTCAGCACCCGCATCCATTCGCAGAGGATCATCCCCCGGATCGGATGCAGCCGGTCGACCAGCACCCCGGCAAACAGCGTCAGCACCACGCGCGGCACGCCCAGCGTCAAAAACAGCGCCCCGACCATCGCCGCCGAGCCGGTCGTCTCCACCACCATCCAGGTCAGCGCCAAAGCAAACACCGTGTCGCCAAGCCCGGCAAACAAACTGCCCGTCCAATAAAATAAAAAATTGCGATTTCTAAAAATCTGTGTCGAGAACATCCGATCCACCTCAAACAAGAATAAACACCACTTTATCACACTTCTAGACAATAAAGGAAGACTGCACAAAAAAGGAAGCCTGCGCGAACAGGCTTCCTCACTCTCTCCTTGCTACTTGTTGCACGGAGTTCTTTTTTTTACTCAACGGTCGTATCAAAACCGCAATCGACGATCGCTTGTTGAAAATCTTGCGGGGACGCCGCCTGCTCATCGTATTTAACGGTCACTTCCCCGTCATGGAAGTTCAGCGCCACTTCCTGAATGCCCCAGACCTGGCGCAGCGCATGACCGACTTTTTCGCCGTCGACCGGCTGTTTCATGCCGCGGATCACCATTTTTTGTGTTGCCATCTCACTCCCTGCCTTTCGCGGCGCCCATCCCGCGCAGGAAGTTCAGCATCATCCCGATCGACGATGTCACCTGCGGGTCGCGCATTTGCTTAAACAGATCGAAGAGCCCCGGTTTCTTCTGCGGACGCTCAGCATCCGGCTGGACGGCGTTGTCCACGCCGGATGCCACTGCGCCAAGCATCGTCTGCAGTTTGTTCGGGTCGAGCTGCGCCAGAAACTGCATGGTGTTCATGCCGTTTTTGATCATGTTTTGCGCGCCCGATTTGTTCAATTGGTTCATGCCGATCACGCCGATCTGGTGGCGGCTTTTCAGCGCGCCGTGCGCCATGTCCAACGCGCCGGATTCATGCAGTTCGCCCAGCACGTCGAGGAAGGTGAGCAAGGCGTCTTTGTTTTTGGCGACGGCGCTCATCACTTCCTGCAAGGCTTCCGCTTCCTGCTCCGCTTGCGTTGGCACCCGTTTTTCAATCGTGGTCGTCGCTTTAGCCACGCTGCCCGCCTCCTTCGATCTCGTCCGGGATCGGGGTGTAATCGTCGCGCTGCCATTTTTCTTCAATGCGCACGCCGATCTGCGGCTGACGGTTGCCGAAACGGTGGTTCCATTTCGGGAGCGGACGCTCGCCGCTCGCCTCCAGCACTTCCATTTTCACGCTCATCTCCTTGTAGTTCGGCGTGTGCGTGATTTTGTCGTGGTAGGAAGAAGTCAGCTTGTTCACCGCGCCTTCGCCGCGCGAGTTCATCGTGATGTACAGCTCGCGTCCGCGCACGCGGTCGGTGACTTCGACGTGGACTTTGACGCTGCCGTACGGGGAGGTCAGCCGCACCAGCGCCCCGGAGCGAATGCCGCGCTCCTGAGCCAGCTCCGGCGAGATCTCCAGCCATTCGCGCGGTACTTTGTGCGTCAGGCCTTCCGATTTGTAGGTCATGTTGCCTTCGTGGAAATGCTCCAAGAGACGGCCGTTGTTCAGATGCAGATCGTACCCTTCGCCCGGATCGAACGGCGGTGTCCACTCGACCGGGAACAGACGCGCTTTGTCATCGGGGAACGCAAAACGCTCCGTGAACAAGAGCGGCGTGGAAGTTCCGTCCGGCTCGACCGGCCACACCTGCGAGTTCCAGCCGTCCAGACGGTCATACGACACCCCGGCAAAAATCGGGGCGAGCGTCGCCGCCTCGGCCATGATCTCAGCCGGGCTCTGGTAGTTCCAGTTCGCCCCGAGGCGGTTGGCGACCAGTTGGATGATCTCCCAGTCCGGCTTGGAATCGCCAAGCGGATCAAGCGCCTTGTAGAAGCGCTGGATGCGGCGCTCCGTGTTGGTAAACGTGCCGTCTTTCTCCAAGCTCGGCGCGGCCGGCAGCACAACATCGGCAAATTGCGCCGTGCGCGTGAAGAAGATGTCCTGCACCACAAAGAACTCCAGCTGTTCAAACGCCGAATCCACATGGTTGGAGTTCGAGTCGACCAGCCCCATGTCTTCGCCAAACAGATACATCGCCTTCAGCTTGCCACTGTGGATCGTCTCGATCATCTGGTGGTTGTTCAGGCCCGGCTGCTCCGGCAGTTTCACGTTCCATGCTTGTTCATATTTGGCGCGCACTTCCGCGCTTTCCACCGCTTCATAGCCGGGGAACCAGGCCGGCATCGTGCCGAAGTCGCAAGCGCCCTGCACGTTGTTGTGGCCGCGCAGCGGATACGCCCCGGTGCCTTCGCGGCCGTAGTTGCCGGTGACGAGCAGCAGGTTGGAAATCGCCGTCGAAGTGTCCGTCCCGCCCAAGTGCTGGGTGACGCCCATCGCCCAGCAGATGCAGACCGACTTCGCTTCGTGGATCATCGTTGCCACCTGAATCAATTGCTCGCGGGTCATGCCCGTTTTTTCGCTGGCGTACTCCAAGGTGTACGGTTCCAGCGACGCTTTGTACTCCTCGAAGCCGTTGACGCGGCTCTGCAGGAACGCTTGGTCCTCCCAGCCTTGGTCGAGGATGTATTTCGTCACGGCCGACAGCCAGATCAGGTCGGTGCCCGGATTCGGGCGCAGGAACAGGTCGGCGCGCTCGCCGAGCTCATGTTTGCGCAGGTCGAGCACGAGCAGCTTTTGCCCGCGCAGCTTTTGCGCCCGCTTGATGCGGGTGGCGAGCACGGGATGCGATTCGGCCGGGTTGGCCCCGACCACCATGACGAGGTCGGTGGCGGCGAGGTCGCGGATCGTGCCGGAGTCGCCGCCGATGCCGACGGTGCGCATCAGGCCGGCCGTCGCCGGGGACTGGCAGTAGCGCGAGCAGTTGTCCACGTTGTTCGAGCCCATCACGGCACGGGCGAACTTTTGGAAGATGAAGTTCTCTTCATTGGAGCACTTCGAAGACGCGATATAGCCGATCGAGTCCGGGCCGTATTTTGCTTTGACCCCGCCCAGTTTTTCGGCGATCAGGTCGAGCGCTTCGTCCCATGTCGCTTCGACAAACTTGTCCCCTTGGCGGATCAACGGCTTGGTCAGGCGCTCTTCACTGTTGATGAAGTCCCAGCCGAACTTGCCTTTGACACAGGTCGAGATGCCGTTGACCGGCGCTTCCGCCTGCGGTTCGATCTTGAGGATCTTGCGGTCTTTCGTCCACACTTCAAACGAGCAGCCGACACCGCAGTAGGTGCAGACCGTCTTCGTGCGCTTGATGCGGTGGTCGCGCATCGCCGACTCGATCTCGGAGATCGCAAAGATCTCCTGGTAGCCAGGCTCCACCGCTTTGGTCAGGTCGATCATCGGCAGGAGCAGGTCGTTGGGAATGCCGGTCAGGTAGCCCGCTTCGCCGAGCATCGATTTTTCCATCAGCGCATTGCACGGGCAAACGGTGACGCAGTGCCCGCAGGAAACGCAGGAGCTTTCATCGATCGGACGCCCGTCATCCCACAGCACGCGCGGCTGCTCCATGCTCCAGTCGATCGTCAGCGTCTCATTGACCTGCAGATCCTGGCACGCTTCCACACAGCGGCCGCAGAGGATGCACTGGTCCGGCTCGTAGCGGTAGAACGGATGGGAGTTGTCGGGCGGATACGGCTTGGGGGTAAATTCGTATTTGTTGTGCTCCACTTGCAGATATTCGGCCGTGTTGTGCACTTTGCAGTTGCCGTTGTTGTTGTCGCACACCGTGCAGTACAGCTCGTGATTTTTCAAAATGCGCTGCATCGCTTCGAGCTGCGCCGCTTGAGCTTTCTCCGAGACGGAGTTGACCGTCATGCCGGGCTCGGCGGGCGTCGAGCAGGCACGCTTCAGTTCACCGTTGATCTCCACCATGCAGGTGTCGCAGCTTTGGATCGGGCCGAGCTGGGTGTGGTAGCAGATGTTTGGCATGTAAAAATCATGCGCTTCTGCCGCCTGCAGCACCGACTGGCCGGGTTGGCACGTAAATTCCTGATCGTTGATTCGTATGGAAAATGGCTGATCGCTCATCAATAACACCGCCTGTCCGAAACTTTCTGTAACAATTCAAGTATTGCCAGCTTTTGCATCCGAATACGCCACGGCTATAATGGAAACACAGGAGGTGTGTTTCAACATGCGCAAAGTCGTGAATCGTTCCGTCCTCACCTATCACAACGGGGTGATCGAACACCGCGAAGATCCCGTGGTGACCGAATATCCGCTCACCATCTTTTTGAATGACGAGGAGTTTGCCACGCTGGTCTGCACACCGGAGCATCTGGAGAGCTTAACGGTGGGCTTTTTGGCGTCCGAAGGGGTGATCTCCAGTTACGCGGACATCAAAAGCGTGCTCGTCGAGGAAAATCGCGGCTTGGCGCATGTGGAAACCCACCGCGTGAATGCGCTTTCACAAAACTTGCACTCGAAGCGTTATCTCACGTCTTGCTGCGGGAAAAGCCGCCAGAGCTTCTACTTTTACAACGACGCCAAAACGGCGAAAAAGCTCACCGCCGTGCGGGTTCAGCTGACCGTGCAGGACTGTTTCGCCTTGATGCAGGCCATGCAGGGCGGCGCCGACATCTTCCGCGAAACGGGCGGCGTGCACAACGCCGCCCTCTGCGACAAGTCGGGCATCGTCCTCGCCCGCCTCGACATCGGCCGCCACAACGCGCTGGACAAAATCTACGGGCACTGCCTGCAGCACGACATCCCGCTCGATGACAAAGTCATCGTCTTCTCTGGGCGCGTCTCTTCAGAAGTGCTGCTAAAAGCTGCAAAAATCGGCTGCGAGATCGTCCTCTCCAAATCGGCCCCCACCGAGCTCGCCCTCGATCTTGCCGACGAACTGGGGATCACGGTGGTCGGATTCATCCGCAACCGGTCGCTTAATGTCTATACGCATGCCCAACGCATTTTAGCTGAATAATTGGATATTCCATACAAGGATTAAAATTCCTGCCGATACCGCCGCTGTGCCCCGACAAAACAAGGCACGGCGAGCAGCGTAAGCAGCATCAGAATGCCAAACACCAGCGGCCCCTGGCCAAAACCCAGCCAGCCCAGCAGCAGCCCCCCTGCCCACGGACCGGCGCTTTGACCGAGGAACGGGAACCCGCCCGCGCCGAAGTACGCGCCGCGCAGGTTTTCCGGAGCGAGCTGACCGATGATCACGTCCCCGATGATGAAGCAGAGAATCTCTCCGATCGTCATCACTATCATCGCGAGAATTAGCAGGAAGAGATGATCGAACAGTCCAAATCCCCACAGCCCCGCCGCAAACAGCACGCCGCCTGTGGTGAGCGCCCTGAGCGCCGACCACTTTTTGGTGAAATGAATCACCGGGTATTGGAGCAGCACGACGGAAATCGTGTTGGTGAGCAGCAGATAGGTATAGATCTGCACTCCGTCCACAAAACCGGGTGCGCTGCCGAGGTATTGGGCCAGCGTGGTCTCGATGTGGGCATAGGCGGAGTAGACAAACAGATTGCCCAGCAGAATGAGTCCAAACACTTTGTCTTGGAATACCACCCGCACCGTTTCGGCAAACGAGACCCTTTCCCCGCTGCCCTGTCGTTTCGGCTCGCCGTATACTTTCCACAATACGGCTACCCCCACCCCGTATACTGCGTAGATGCCCGCCGTGATCAAGAGCGGCAAGGTCGAGTGTGCGCTGCCCAGCATCACGCCGGCCAGCGGGCCCAGCGCCGCGCCGAGGTTGATCGCAAAGTACCGTGCGTTAAACACCGACAGTTGTTGTTCGCACGGCGTGATGTCTGTCAAAAGCGCCCTCGCCGTCGGCTCAAACACGTTCCGCCCCAGCCCGCTCAGCGCGCTCAAGACCAGAAACGCCCAGACCGCATCGGCGAGCGAAAACAAAGCGAACACCCCTGCCCAGCCCAGCATCGAGACCACCATCACCGGGAAACGCCCGACGCGGTCGGACAGCGTTCCGCCAAAAAACGAAGCCAGCGTGCCGACCAGAAAGCTCGTCGCAAGGATCGTCCCGATCAGCTCCGGGCTCAAGCCTTTCACTTCATGCAGATAGATCGCCAAGTACGGCATCGTCATGTAAAATCCGGCACGTGCAAAAAACGTCCCGATGATCACGCCCCACGCTACCGGATGGAACCGCGAAAAAATTTTTCCCAACATTTCCATCAAACCCCTTCCCAAATATACCTATGTGGGGTATAGTATATCACAGAAGCACAGTTCAGACTTCTCAGTTGTTGCGCTCTTGTCTTCTCAATTCCTAAGAGAAAAGCGAGGCGGTTGACGTGCCTTATTTAAAATTTGAATTGCCCAATAGCAAAATTCGCATCCTCCATCTTGACCCGATGGGTTCGGACGTCCTACATACGCATCAAGACGAATACCAGATCTCCATTCCCTTGGTCGGCAATCCTTATTGCGAGATGAACCATACCAAGGTGGTGCACCTCTCCCAGCACCAGCGACTGGTCACCATGCCGGAGACGACACACCGCCATTTTACTCAGGAGCAGCCGGCGAAGATTTTGCTGCTCGATGTCAAAGCGAAATTTCTGCAAAAAGTGCTCCGCGACCGGCTGCACTGCGAACCTGGCACGATCGAATTCGCCACGGTTGGCGTTGGGTCGTCCGACGGTTTCCGCAAGATCGCCGAAGCCTTGCTCCGCCAGTCGATGTTCGGCGGGACCGACGCTGCACAGCTGGCCGAGTGGGAGCTGGAGCTGGTCAATCTCCTGCTCTCGCTCCACCCCGGTTCCCACCACAGCCAGTGGCTGTCCAGCGTGCCGGGCGAGATGCATCCGGCGCTGCAAAAAGCGCTGGAGTATATCCATGACACCTATGCGGAGGAATTGTGCCTCGACTATCTGGCCGAGATCTCCGGCATCTCCAAGTTCCATCTGATCCGCCTGTTCCGCGAGACGATCGGCCAGACGCCCAGCCACTACATCAACGAAGTGCGCCTGACCCGCGCCGTGGAAATGCTGACCGCCACCGACCGCGAAGTGACCGATGTGGCGCTCGATGCCGGATTTGGCAGCTTGAGCACGTTCCACCGGGCGTTTAAGAAAAAGTACGGCGTCAGCGCCGGGCAGTACCGCAAGATTCGCTAGGAGCATCAAAAGAACCGCACAGAAGCTGTGCGGTTCTTTTTTACGGCATATTGACGCTATGCAACGTATGAAAGCGTTTGGTCAGGTCGGACAGTTCCAGCCAGAACTCGCCGTTCCCGCCCTTGACTTCTTTGGCTTCTACAGCCCCTGAGAAAAACTTTTTGCCATAAGTGCGGCCGTAATTGCCCCATGGATTGCGGACTTTCACTTCTTTCAGGCCGCCGTTGTCCCGGTAATCGAGCACAGCGTACACGTGACGCCCGACCAGGCCTTTTGCCATCTGTTCCCCGCCGCTGTGGCCGACTCCGAAAATGCCTTTTTTCGGCGAGGCGATCTTATCATGCGAGGAGATCGCCATCGGATGTTTGGCGTCCACCGCTTGTTGAATCGCTGCGAACGTATCAAGCTGTGTTTTGGTGTACTTCCCTGTGCCCCGCTTGCCGGAATACAAGTTGCCCGCTTCGAGGTGTTTGCGGATGATGTCACGCGTAGGTTTGGACAGACCTTTTTTCTGCAAGTAGACATCGATCTCAACCGGATAGACGTGTTTTTGCTGTTCGTGCAGCTTTTTGATGCCGTCGGCGAGGTCAGGGTCGGCGAACAGCTCCATCTGCTGGTCCGGAGTCAATTGGCTCTTGAGCGCACTCATCATCAGCCAACTGCCGTCTTTGGCCTCGGACTGATAGGTCTCCACCGACTTGTACACCGCTTCATGTCCTGTCAAGTGTTCGAAGGCAATGCCGGCGATCCCGCTGGCGAGCTGCTCAAACGTGTTTTCTTTGAGCGGAACGCGCTCCTCCCCCCGGCCGTAATAGCCTGCTGCGGCGTACGCTTTCTCCAGCAATTGAACCCAGAGCGTGCCTTGCGCATTTTCATCCGTCTTGTCTTTGCCGCTCGTGCGCTTCACCACCGACTTCTCGATGGTGACTTCGCGGGGGGTGAACGTTTTCTTGCCGTTTTTCCCTTCGACGTCAAACATCTTGACCGTGACGGTGCCGTTGCCGTTGTCGCGCATCATGCCGGAGATCAGGCCGGGGGACTTGTTGACCAGGGCGAGGACGGCAGCCAGCAAGTAACAATCTCCGATGTACCCTTGCTTGACATCGTCAAGCTTCGGCGCATGCGGAAAGAGAGGTTGGTAGAGAGCGTCCGGATTCGGTTTCTCGTACCCCAGTTCTCCATCCTTCTTCAGCAAATTGAAGTCGCTCACAGCGGTGCGCACCACATAGCCCTCTCGAAACGCGAGATAATTTTTCGAACCGGCCATCTCGGCGCTGGGTCGCACTTTATAGTAATCTCCCGCTTTCAGGCCGGACGGGCCGGCCGCCGGCTTTTCAAACTCGCAGAGATACCCTTTTTTCGCCACGCCGATCGTGTTGCCCATCTCGTCCAAAATACGTTCGTTGGTGGAAAAAAATCCGCCTTCCACACTCTGGCCGCCGACATCCTTCTTTTTGGACAGCTCCGGATTGGCAACGCGTTCCTCCGGCAGGCTCGGCAACAGCGTCCCGGGAGCGTCCATCTCTTTCCACTCCGCCCCCATTCTGCGCACGAGATCATTGATCGCTGCAGCGCGGTGCATCCAGAGATCGCTCACGTCTTGTTTGGCATTGCCGCCAATCGCGGTGTACTCCGTCTGCCATTTTGTAATCTGCGCGTCCAGCTCGAGCAGGATGGACTCACGTTTCTCCGCCGCAGCAGGCAGCAATTTGGAATAGGCAGCAGCAAGCGCGCAAATGCGCCCCCAGGTACCTTTGGCGGCAGCATCCTGCACAGCCGGCCAGGTCGTCCACGTGTCGGGCGAGCGCTGGATGGTCATCTGGCTTTGCAAATATTGTACGGTCTTTCGGTTGCCTGCGTTTTGCTGCATCTGCAGCAGTTGCTGTTGCGAAGGCATTCCGGCGGCCGATTGGAATTGAGCAGAAGTAGTGGGCCGTGCTTGGCTGCGCGGCCCCGGTCCTTTTGGTACAGTAGTGCGCATGGCAGTCAACCTCATTTAATCAATGGTATATTATAATTTAATTATACCATGATTGCGCAACGTTAGCGAACGATTAATACCGGAAGTTTCGCGTAATGCAAAACTTTCGCCGACACGCTGCCGAGCAGGACCGACTCGACGACGCCGTGGCCTTCTGCGCCGAGAACGAGGAGGTCGTAGTTGCCCGCTTCCGCTTCTTTGAGGATGGATTCGGATGGTACGCCGAGCTTGGTGAGGTGCGCGACGCGCTCTTGGTGCGGGAACTGCTCGACGGCACGGGAAGCCGGGGTGATGTCCGGGAGCACGCCGTCGTCGGAGTTTACATCATAGTCGAACCGAAAGCCGACCGGAGCGTAGGCTGCGACAACAGATGCTGCCAACGGCTGGTGCGCGTATAAGAAGGTGATCTGCACATCCGGGAGTGTGTCATGCGCTTCTTTTGCCCAGTGGAGCGCTTTTTCGGATGCTTTGGAACCGTCGACAGCTACAAGAATTTTTTTATACATGAGAATTTCCTCCTCAGGATTCGTGTCGTTGTTTCTGTCTTCATTGTACGTCCCCTAGCACATGTTGTAAGTCGGGAGGTTCCCTGATCTTCGGAGCAGAACTCCCTGATCAGGAATAAATGGGCAAAAAAAGACCCTCGCATCTGCGAGGGCTACGGCATGGCGCCGCTTCAATTTGGAAGATATCGGGTTAGGCTTCTTCTCTTTCAATATAAGCCAGATTGACAGGCTTTTCTATCAGGGAATTCCCTGAACTTTGTCTCAGGGTGTCAGGGAAAATGCGAAATCAGCGGATAAAGCGCACGTGCTGAATCAAGTCATCGGCGATTCGGTACACCGCGACGACATGCGAGACTTCGCCTGGACTGCGTTTGGCGTGGCCGGTCACGTTTTCTTCGTCGAGGACGTAGTTGCCCACGGCGATGCGGGAGACCAGTTTGCAGTGCAGCTCCGGGCTTTGCTCGAACATGGCCGCGTAGCTTTTGTACATGTTTTCCCAGCCTTGCATGAGAATGTTGCCTTCTGCGTCTTCTACGACGATGTCTTGCGCATAGCAGGCCATGAAGGCTTCGATGTCGCGGTTGTTGTACGCTTCCAACTGACGCTGCGCCGGGAGGGTGATGTCAGGTGTGGTCACAGGTATGTCATTCCTTTCGCAAGATCTTTTCCAGTTCGATCTCGTCTTGAATTTTGATGCCGTCGTTGCCGATCAGCGGGATCTGCGGCTTGATCTCCCGCGCTTTTGGTAGAAGCGGAGCGCATGCAGATTGTCGTTCGTGGTGATCAGACCAAGGGGCTCGCTGCCGTGCAGGGCGACGAAGCCGGGCAGCTTGTCCACGTGGTGAATGCCTTTGGAATAGACCATCTGCGGGCTGCCCCACTGCTCGATCAGGAAGTCGCGGAGTCAGGACTGGTCGGCAGGCTCCAGCGCGCGGATCTGCATGTCGGACGGGATCACGGATAAAATTCCTCCAGTTCCCCTTTCCAAGCCAGCATGCCGTCTTCCATGTTCAAGAGCTTGGTAAATCCTTGTTGAATCAAAAAGTTGCACGCGGAACGGCTGCGGCGTCCGCTGCGGCAGACGACAACCGTTTCCAGCTCGGGATCAAGCTCGGTGTAGCGGCTCTCCACGTCCGACAAGCGGATGTGGATGGCGCCGGGGATCATGCCGCGGGAGACTTCGGTGTCTTCGCGAACGTCGATGATTTGTAAGGTTGCGCCTTCATCAAGGCGGGCCAGCACGTCTTCAGCCTTGATGTTTTTCGGTTTTGCCATTGCGATCACCACTCCTTTTACTTACTGAAGAGTGTATCACTTTTTCCAGTTTCTGCGCCAGATGTTCGACGTGCGGCGGACGGACGATCGAGAAATGCGTGCCCGGCAAGTGATGCGTGGTGATCTCCCCTTGCACCAGCTCGCCCCAGCCCATCGTCGGCTCATCGTTGATTTTGGTGGCGAGTTCGATCGAGACGAACTCGGTTGCTTTGAACAGCGTGATGTCGCCACCATACGCCTGCGGCGTGTAGTCGTGCACGGAGAGCAGGTTGGCGCGGAACACGCGGTACAGGCGGTAGAACTGCTTGAAGCCGATGTCGCGCGGCAGGATGTTTTGCCGGATCGACTGTTCGAGCACGTACCGGAAGGCGTCTTCGTCACTCAAGGTGTACAGATGCTCCTCCATGCCGTCCGGGATCTCAACGCCCGAAGAGGCGGCGAGGTACTCGGAGAATCCAGCCAGAATGCTCGCTTCCGTCGGGAAATCGCGGCGGTTGTGCAAGAGCGGCGCAAAGCTGTCGAAGATCGCCAACAGCTCTACCTCTTCCCCGGCCAACTGGAGCTGCTGCGCCATCTCAAACGCCATCACACCGCCAAGCGACCAGCCGCCGAGGTGGTACGGGCCGTATGGTTGGACCCTGCGCAACTCTTCGATGTAGTGCGCCGCCATGCGGGTGATGTCGGTGAACGGCTCGCGGTCGTCATCGAGGCCCGGGGACTGCAAGCCATAGAACGGCTGGTTCGTGCCGAGCAGTTTGGCGAGATGCACGTAGGACAGCACGGAGCCGCCAACAGCATGGACGCAGAAAAAGGGCGGCTGGGTGCCTTCTGCCTGGAGCGGGATCAGCGATGAGCGCTGCTGCGTATTTCCGTCGCGCAGCATGCCCGCCAAGTGTTCGATGGTGCCCCCTTGCGACAGGGCGGAAAACGGCAGGTCCTGCCCCCATTTTTTCTGGATCATCGCCATCATCCGCACGGCGAGCAAGGAATGTCCGCCCAGCAGGAAAAAGTTGTCGCGGATGCCGACCGGCGCGATGTGCAACAAGGATTCCCAGAGCTGCACCAGTTCAAGCTCCAGCAGGTCGCGCGGCGCGGCGTATTCGGTCTCCCCCGGCGGACGCACGCCCATCGGAGCAGGCAAGGCGCGGCGGTCGATCTTGCCGTTCGGGGTGAGCGGCATGGCGTCGAGCAGCAGAATGTGCGACGGCACCATGTACTCAGGTAGCCGTGCTTGCAAAAAGTCACGTAGGTCGTCGGCGGTCGCCGGGTGCGCTTCGTCGCGGAGGACGGCGTACGCGGCAAGGCGCTTGTCGCCGGGGACGTCTTCGCGCACGAGGACGATCGCATGTCCGACCGACGGATGCTGGCTGAGCTGGTTTTCGATCTCGCCCGTTTCGATGCGGAAACCGCGGATTTTGACTTGGTGGTCGCGGCGCGAGATGTATTCGAGACGGCCGTCCGGAAGCCAGCGGACGAGGTCGCCCGTTTTGTAGAGGAGTTCGCCATCCTGCAAGATGAACTTTTCAGCGGTCAGCTCCGGGCGGTCGAGATAGCCGCGCCCGACGCAGTTGCCGCCAACGTGGAGTTCGCCTGGCGTACCGACCGGCACAGGTTGACCGTGTTCGTCGAGGACATAGACGTCGACACCGGCGAAAGGCCGGCCGATCAGCACCGCTTCAGTGCCGTCAGCGTTGCGGTACTCCTGGGCGCTGGTGCAGCAAGTCGCCTCCGACGGGCCGTAGCCGTTGATGAAGGCGCGGCCTTGCGACCAGCGGGCGATCAGTTCGGCGGTGCAGGCTTCCCCGGCAGAGATGATCGTCTGCAGGTCGGGCAAGTTGTCATCCTCCATCACCGCCAACGCGGACGGCGGCAAGGTGACGGTGGTGATCTTGTGTTGGCGCAACGTGTTCAGCAGATCAGGGCCGGGCATCAGGTCGTCCTGACGGGCGAGGTACAAGGTGCCGCCGTGGACGAGCGCCATGAAGATCTCCGAGACGGACGCGTCAAAGGAGAAGGACGCAAATTGCAGAACGCGGCTGCTGGCATCAACATGGAACGTTTTGTGCAGAGACAGCGCCATGTTGCTGAGACCTTTGTGTTGGAGCAGGACACCTTTTGGCTTCCCTGTTGACCCGGAGGTGTAGATGACGTAGGAAAGATGGTCGGCACCTGCGAGATTCGGGACGGGTTCTGCCGGTTGTTGCGAGATGGTCGGCCAATCGGCATCCAGGTGGATCAGGCGCAGGCTCTGCTTTGCTTGCAGATGTTGCAACTTTTCTGCAAAACGCTCTTGGGTGAGCAGCAGTTGCAGCCCGGCGTCTTCGATCATGTAGGCGATGCGCTCCTGCGGGTAGCTCGGGTCGAGCGGGACAAAGGCGCCGCCCGCCTTCAGAATGCCCAGCACGCCGATGATCATCTCCAGCGATCGCTCGACGGAGATGCCGACCAGCGTGTCCGGGCCGACGCCGCAGGAACGCAGATAGCGAGCCAGACGGTTGGCGTGTTCGTCAAGCTGGCGGTAGGTCAGCTGCTCGTCTTCGAAGACGACGGCAGGCTTGTCCGGCGTTTGGGCAGCACGGTGCGCGATGAGTTCGTGGGCGCAGAGGTCGCTCGGATGCGGCGGGGCCGAATTTTTCCAATCGTGCAGTTGCTGGAGTTCTTTGGCGGCCAGCAGGCTGCAGGTTTCATAGCGGGACTGCGCGTCGGCGGTCATCGCTTGGAAACAGCGGGTGTAAGAACCGGAGAGTGCGGTGATCTGCTCTTGATCAAATTCGCCGCCGTCGAAGCGCAGGAGCAGGCCGATCTCGCCCGTGTCGGCGTTTTGGCTGAACTCGGCGCTGAGCGCAAAATTGGTGTCGGCAATGCCGGTCGCATCGAGCACTTCGACTTCGGGCAAGCCTTCAAATGCGCTGTAGACGTGGAAATGCGTGAAATTGAACGCCGTCTCGAACAAGGTGTGGCCGCCGTGGTCTTGCTGGATCTGCATCATCGGGTAGCGGCGGTACGGAAGCGTCTCTTGTTCGGCGGTGAAGGTGTTGCGGATCAGTTCGAGCCAAGTCCCGCCTTGGAGCTGCTGGCGGATCGGCAAGGTGTTCAGGAACAGACCGAGGGCGCGTTCCCCTCCCTCCTGCTCGGGACGGCCGTTGGCGACTACGCCGGTCGTGACGTCTTGATGACCGCAGATGAAACTCAGGACGCGCAGGTGTGCGGCGAGCAGAACGCTTTTCAGCGGAACGCCTGCGGTGTGTGCGAGTTGTTTGAGCGCATCGGACAAATTGCTGTCGAGTGGGACGTTCAAGGACAGCTGCGGACCGTGAGCCTGCGGTTCCTGCACTTCGGTTCGCGGCAGGCGCGGGACTTTGGTGAAGGTGAACTCGTCAAGCTGCCGGAGCCAGAAGGTTTTGTGTTCATCGCTGGTGACCGCTGCGCTTTCCAGCGCGACGTACTCGCGGAACAGCGGGAGCGTCTGCTCCAGCGGCTGACCGGTGAGATAGCTGTGGAAGAACCCGGTGATCAACGTCGCCACGCTCCAGCCGTCGAGGATGGCGTGGTGCTCGGTGAAGCTGAACTGGAACGTCTCTTCGGTGCGGCGATGGATCTTCAGGCGCAGCAGCGGAGCTTGCGACCAGTCGAAATGGCTGGTCTTTTCTTGCTCGAACCAGTCGGCGATATGCTTTTCCTGCTCCCTTGAGGAGAGGTGGCGCAGGTCTTCGAAGTCGAGCGGGATGCTGACTTCGCGGTGCACCAGCTGCAGCGGTTCGCTGTAGGACGTCAGGTCAAACGAGGTGCGCAGAACCGGGTGGTGCAGGGCAAGATCGGCCACCGTTTGGGCCAGCCGCTCTGCGTCGAACGGAGCGCGCAGGTGGTACGTGTTGACGTTGTGGTAGACCGAGGCGTCACCGCTGGCTGCGCTGTGGAAGAGCATGCCGGCCTGGAGTTTGGTCAGCGGATAGGCGTCTACAATTCCAGACGGCAGCAGCAGGCGGTCTTCCTCGGCGAGCAGGCTGAACGGTTCGCTGGATGCCGCCGGGCTGTGTGCCGCCTGCAGCGTGGCGGCCAGATCGCGAACGGTCGGCTGGCGGAACATCTCTTGGAGGGAGAGCTCATAGCCGTGTTGACGGGCCTGCGCGACCACTTGAATGCAGAGGATCGAGTCGCCGCCGAGCTCAAAGAAGTTGTCTTCGCGGCCGACTTGCGTGGTGCCGAGGACATTTTGGAAAATGGCACAGAGCGCTTGTTCAGCGTCGGTCTGCGGAGCTGCGTATGCCTTGGTGCCGGTCCCGCCGTCCGGAAGCGGCAGAGCGCGGGTGTCGACTTTGCCGTTTGGTGTCAGGAGCAGGCGCTCTATGGTGATGTAAGCGGAGGGCAGCATGTAGTCGGGTAATTTGTGTTGGAGACAGCTGCGCAGGTCGCTCGGGTCACTTCCCTGCTCCGGGACGATGTACGCGATCAGGCGGTCGTTTTGCGCGGTGACGACAGCTTCGCGGACTTGGGGAAGCTGCACGAGGGCAGACTCGATCTCGCCGAGTTCGATGCGGAATCCGCGGATTTTTACTTGCTGGTCGATGCGGCCGAGGTATTCCAGATCACCGTTTGGCAGGAGTCGCGCCAAATCGCCCGTTTTGTAGAAGCCGCCTGCGAAACGCTCGGCGGTCAGCTCCGGGCGGTTCAGATAGCCTTGAGCAACTCCTGCCCCGCCCACGTACAGCTCGCCGGGGATGCCAATGGGCACCGGCTGGCCGAAGCTGTCGAGGATGCGCACCTGCAGGTCGGGGATCGGGATGCCGATGATGCTGCCGCGCGACAGGTCTGCTTTTGTCAAAGGACGGTAGGTGACGTGGACGGTGGTTTCGGTGATGCCGTACATGTTGATCAGTTGCGGACGCTCGTCGCCGTGGCGTTCGAACCATGGAGCGAGGCTTTGCATTTCCAGCGCTTCGCCGCCGAAGATGACGTAACGGAGGTTGAGGGCGCTTGGTGTTGGTTCCGCTTGGATGAGCTGGCGGAACGCGGACGGGGTCTGGTTGAGCACGGTGACCCCTTCTTGGCAGAGCAGCTCGCAGAACTGCTCCGGGGAACGGCTGGTCAAATACGGCACGATCACCAGACGGCCGCCATAGAGCAGTGCGCCCCATATCTCCCAGACGGAGAAGTCGAAAGCGTAGGAGTGGAACAGCGTCCACACGTCCTGCTCGTTAAATCCGAACCACGGCGCTGTGGCGGTGAACAGACGAGCGACGTTGGCGTGCGGGATGAGTACGCCTTTAGGCTGCCCGGTCGAGCCTGATGTGTAGATGACGTAGGCAAGATGATCCGGCGAGGTGATGCAAGCCGGATTAGTGGTGTCCGTTTCATCTGTGATCAGGATCAGCTCGGCATCATGCACAGGCAGCGCGGCAGTTAGCGTCTCCTGTGTGACGATGAGCTTGACGTTCGCATCGTCCAGCAGGAACTTAAGCCGCTCTGCCGGATACGCCGGGTCGAGCGGGACGTAAGCGCCGCCTGCTTTCAAGATGCCAAGCAGCCCGATGATCATCTCCGGAGAGCGCTCCGTGCACAGCCCGACGAGTTGGTCCGGCCCCACCCCTTTGGCGCGTAGGTGATGCCCGAGGTGGTTGGCACGCTCGTTGAGTTCGCGGTAGGTCAGGCTGACCCCGTTATAGGTGACGGCTGCGGCGTCCGGCGTTCGAGAGGCTTGCGTCTCGAAGATCTGGTGCAAGCAGAGGTGCGATGGCACAGCTCTCGGAAGCTCCCAAATGGCATTCAATTGTGCTTTTTCAGCTTTTGTCATGATATTGAGTCGTCCAAGGCACTCGTTGGCGTCCGCTGCAATGCTTGTCAGCAAGGTTTCGAAGTGCCCCGCCATGCGCTTGATCGTTGCTGCGTCAAACAGGTCGGCGTTGTACTCGAAATGGCAGAGCAGGCCGTTCGCTGTTTCTAACACTGACAGCGTGAGGTCGAACTTGGACGCACCGCTGTTCACGTCAAGCGGCGTGAGGGTCAGGCCGGGAAGTTCGAATGCTTCCCGAGGCGCATTTTGCAGGACGAACAGCGTTTGGAAGAGCGGCGTATGGCTCAGGTCGCGCTCGGGCTGCAGCTCTTTGACCAACTGCTCAAACGGCACGTCTTCGTGGGCAAACGCATCCAGCGCGGTCTCGCGCACTTGACGCAAGAGGTCGCGGAAGCTGAGCGTACCGCTGACTTCGGCCCGCAAGACGAGCGTATTGACGAAAAAGCCGATCAGCTCTTCCACTTCCACCCGGCTGCGGTTGGCGACGGGCGTACCGACGCGGAGGTCTTCTTGACCGGTGTAGCGGTAGAGCAGCGTTTGGAAGGCGGCTAACAGCGTCATGAACAGCGTAGCCTCTTCACGCTCTCCCACTTGTTGAACAGCACTGAGCAGTTCCGCAGACAGCAGCGTGTGCTCCACCGCCCCGCGATAGGTCTGCACGGCAGGACGCAGACGGTCGGTCGGCAACTGCAAGACAGGCTGGGTGCCGCCGAGCTGCTGTTTCCAGTACGCGAGCCCCGCTTCGAGCGTATCGCCTTGCAGCCACTCGCGCTGCCAGCTGGCATAATCTGCGTATTGGATCGGCAGTTCGGCAAGCGGATGAGCTGCATTCCCGTACAGCGCGGTCAGTTCGCGGATCAACACGCCCATCGACCAGCCGTCCGCTGCGATGTGGTGCAGGGTCAGCAACAGCGTGTGTTCCGTCTCACGATGCTGCACAAGCGCAGCACGCAGCAGCGGTCCTGCTTCCAGATCGAAGGGACGCGTTGCTTCGGCTTCCATCTCGCTTTCTGCGATCCAACGCAGCTCAATCGGCATGTCGGCATGCACAACCTGCTTCGGCTGTCCGTCTACCTCCGTGAAAGTAGTGCGCAGAGCTTCGTGCCGGTTCACGATGGCCTGTAAACTCGCCGTCAACCGTTCCACATCCAGATGCCCTTCCAGCCGCACCGCGCTGGGAATGTGATACGCAGCCGTCCCTTTTTGCAGCTGCTCGAAGAACCACAGCCGCTCCTGAGCAAACGACAGCGGAATCAATTCGTCACGCGGGACTTTTTGCAGAGGGGGCAGCGCTTTCGCCTTGTTTGTCGCTTCCAGAACTGCTGCCAGACCGGCAATCGTCGGCGCGTCGAACAGCTTGCGCAGCGGCAAGTCGACATCGAACTGCTGGCGTACCCGCGCCATCACTTGCGAGGCGAGCAAGGAGTAACCGCCAAGCTCAAAGAAATTCGACTCGACGCTGATCTCCCCGACTCCCAGCACCTCACGCCAAATCGCTGCGATGCTCTCTTCCTGCTGCGTGCGCGGCGCGATAAATTCTGCTGCTGCCACCACAGGAACGGGCAACTGCGCCCGGTCAATTTTTCCATTGGCCGTTCGCGGGAAGATATCCAGCAGAACAAACGCAGACGGCACCATGTACTCGGGAAGTTTCGCTCCCAGCCTGCGCTTCAGCAAATCCAGATCCAGATTCGCCTCGCCTGCCACATAAGCGGTCAAACGATTCTCCTTCGCCATCACCAGCACTTCGCGCACACCAGAATGCGCCAAAATCGCCGCTTCCACTTCCCCGGTCTCGATGCGGAAGCCCCGCACTTTCAGCTGCTGGTCGATCCGTCCGACAAATTCCAGCGCGCCGTCCGGGCGATACTTCACCAGATCCCCCGTCTTATACAGCCGCCCATCACCAAACGGATTCTGCACAAACTTCGCTTCCGTCAGCTCCGGCCGCTTCCAATACCCGTTTGCCAGCCCCGCGCCGCCGATGTGCAGTTCGCCAACGACTCCGACCGGCACCAGCTGCATGGCGTCATCCAACACATACATCTGCAAATTCTGAATCGGTCGCCCGATCGGCACGTTACCCGACGGATACGTCTCCCCGCGCCGGCACGTCCAGGCGGTGGCGTCGATGCAGGCTTCCGTCGGGCCGTAGAGGTTGTGCAGGGACGTGTGTAGCATCCGGTCAAAAAAGCGCTCCTGCAGCTCGCCCAACATCGCTTCGCCGCCGCAGAACACATGGCGCAACGACGTGCACGCGGCCATCCCCGGCTCTTCCAGCATCACCTGCAGCAAGGACGGCACCAGCGCCAACACGGTGATCCCCTGCGCGGCGATCTCCTTCACCAAATACGCGCTGTCCTGACTCTCCTCCGGGTCGGCCAGCACCAGCTGTGCCCCCGACAACAGCGCGGCATAAAACTCAATGCCTGACGCATCAAAACCAAACGAGGTCTTTTGCAGCACCCGGTCGTCCGCCGTAATCCCGTACGTCTGCAAAAACCACAGCATGTGGTTGCAGATCGCCCGATGCGGCACAGCGACGCCTTTCGGTTCGCCGGTCGAGCCCGAAGTGTACAACAGATACGCCATCAAGTCGGCCGACGCGCCCGACTCCACTTTTTCCATCGGCTCTGCTGAAGACGCGACGAGCAACTCAGGTGTCAGCGTCACCGCCACATCCCCGTCCTGCTCCATAAAACGCAGCCGTTCCGCAGGAAGCGCCGGGTCGAGCGGCAAATAAGCCCCGCCCGCTTTCAGCACGCCAAGGAGTGCGGCGACTTGCTCCGGCGAGCGGGACATGCGAATGCCGACCGTCGTGTCAGCGCCCACTCCCTTTTTCTGCAGGAGGTGTGCCACTTGGTTGGCGCGCCGGTCCAACTCGCGGTACGTCCAGCGCACATCGCCCATCACCACAGCGGTCGCATCGGGCATATGCTCAGCCTGCCTTTCAAACAGCTCGTGCAGGCAGACATTATCAGTATCAGGGTATGCCACAGCCGTCTCATTCCACGCCCCCAGCAACTTCAGCTCCTGCTCCGACAACAGCGGCAGATCGCCAACCGCCGCATCCGGACGTTCCGCGATCTCTTCCAACAGCGTCAAAAAGTGCCCGGCCATCCTTTGCACCGTCTCAGCCGCAAACAGGTCGGTGCGGTACTCGAAAGCACCATGCAGCGTTCCAGCCTCCTCTTCGACCATCAGCGACAAATCAAACTTGGCCAGCCCGCTCTCCACTTTCAGCGGCTCGACGGTCACGCCCGGCAGCGCCAGTTCGCCTGTCATCGCGTTGTGCAGCATAAACATCACCTGAAACAGCGGTGAATACGCGCGGCTGCGTTCCGGCTGCAGGCGCTCGACCACTTTTTCAAACGGGACGTCGGCGTGCGCATAGGCATCAAGCGTCACGCCGCGCACCTGGCGCAGGAGTTCGCGGAAGCTGTGAGTTTTCTCTACGGAAGCCCGCATCACCAGCGTGTTCACAAAGAGTCCGATCAGCCCTTCGATCTCCTCGCGGTTGCGCCCGGCGACAGGCGTGCCAACCGGGATGTCACCTTGCCCTGTATAGCGGTGCAACAGCGTCTGAAACGCCGCGAGCAGCACCATGTACAACGTAGCCCCTTCCCCTTTGGCCAGCTCCGTCAGCTTTTGAAAAACGGAGTTCGGCAGCGCAAAGCGGCAGGTCGCGCCTCCATTCTCCGTTTCAGCCGGACGCGGGAAATCGGTCGGCAGCGCAAGCACTGCCAGCTCGCCGCCCAATGTCTCTTCCCAGTACGCCAACTGCTCTTCCAGCACTTCCCCTTCCAGCCACTCCTGCTGCCACAGCGTGTAGTCCGCATACTGCAACGGCAGCTCCGGCAGTTCCTCCCCGGCATACAGCGCCGAAATCTCGCGAATCAACACGCCGATTGACCAGCCGTCGGAGATGATGTGATGCAGGTTTAACAGCAGCACATGCTCCTCTGCGCCAGTCTGCACGAGGACGGTTCGCAGCAAAGGCCCTTTTTCCAGATCAAAACTGTGCAATGCCTCTTCCTGGGCCAAACGGGTCAATTCCGCCTCACGCGCTTCCGACGGCAGGACCTGCAGGTCGATCCGATGCAAAGCGACCGTCCGCGCAGGATTGACCACTTGCAAGGGTTCCCCGTCGATCAGCTCAAACGTGGTCTGCAGCACCTCGTGGCGGGCGACGACCTCCTGCAGGCTTGCTTCCAGGCGGTCAACGTCCAGCGCCCCGGTCAGTTTGACAGCGGCAGGGGTGTTGTACAGCGGGTTGCCCGGCGTCAACTGGTCCAGCAGCCACATGCGCTGCTGGGCAAATGACACAGGAAACTCGTAGATCTCGATCATTTCGAACCGTCCTCCTTCACTGGCTTTCTGCGGTATGAATCACGGGCATAGCGGGCCATCTTCGGCTCCTCTTTTTTCGGTACGGCTGTGGCTTGCAAGGTCTCGATTTGCACGGCAAGTTCGGCAACGGTCGCCACTTCGAACAGGTGGCGCAGCTGCACTTCGACTCCGAAGCCGCTGCGCACTCGCGCTACCAGTTGCGAGGCGAGCAGCGAATGTCCGCCGAGGTCAAAAAAGTTGTCATGGATGCCGACCTGCTCGACCTGCAGCAGCTGTGCCCAGATCTCGGCCAGCTTTTGCTCGACCGGCGTGCGCGGGGCGGTGTAGGCCGGGCGCGAGTCGGTGTGATCGGGGGCGGGCAGTGCTTTTTTGTCGACTTTGCCGTTGGTGGTAAGGGGCAGGCGGTCGAGGGTGAGGATGATGGGCGGCACCATGTAGTCAGGTAGTTTTTGTTTCAGGAAACCGCGCAAGTCTTCATTTTGGCCGACGATATACGCGATCAGTTGGCCGTCGCGAGCGAGCACAACCGCTTCCTGTACGGACGGGTGCTCCAGCAGGGCGCTTTCGATCTCGCCCAGCTCGATGCGGAAGCCGCGCACTTTGACCTGGTCGTCAGTGCGGCCGAGGAATTCGAGATTCCCATCGGGTCGCAGGCGTGCGAGGTCTCCCGTTTTGTACAGCCGTCCCGACCCGAACGGGTTGGGCAGGAAGCGCTCGGCGGTCAGTTCCGGGCGGTTGAGATAGCCGCGTGCGACCCCCGCGCCGCCGATGTAGAGCTCGCCGGTAACGCCAAGCGGCACCTGCTGCAAGTGTCCGTCCAGAATGTACAGCTCCGTGTTGGTGATCGGCTTGCCGATCGGCACGATGCCTGCAGCTGGCGTATCGGACGTGACCGTATAGATGCTGCACCCGACAACCGTTTCGGTCGGGCCGTACTCGTTGACCAGCAATGTTTCCGGCGCATGTTCACGCCAGACGGCGAGCAGATCGGCCGGCAATGCTTCGCCGCCGATGACCAGCGTTCTGGTGCGTCCCGCGAGCTGTTCCGGCCGCAGGTGGTCGCCGAGCAATTGCAAGTGCGCAGGTGTGATCTTGACCACGCCGAAGTTGGTTTGCGCCAGAAGCGCGTCGCCAAGCGCCGTCAAATCTTCCGTCTCCGGCACCATCACCACTTGTCCGCCGGAGATCAGCGGAGTGAGCAGGCTGGTCACCGTCAAGTCGAACGCCAGCGAGGAATGCACAGGCGCTCCGATCCCTTCCCGCACTGCGTATGCATCGGCTGCCCATGTCAAATAATTGACGAGGCCGCGATGTTCGATCAGCACGCCTTTGGGGCGGCCCGTGGAGCCGGATGTGTAGATGACATAGGCGAGATGCGAAGAGGTGACGCCGCTTGCTGCAGGCATTGCGCTCTCCTCTGCCACTCCGTCGATGCAAATGATGGAGGCAGACGTGCCCGGCAAACGAGCGCTCAAACGCTCTTGTGTAAGCAAAACGGGAACCTGCGCATCCTCCAGCACAAATGCCGTCCGCTCCAGCGGATACGCCGGGTCGATCGGCACGTACGCGCCGCCCGCTTTCCAGACGGCGAGCAGAGCAACCGCCATCTCCACCGAGCGCTCCAGATACAGCCCGACCAGCACATCCGGCCCAACACCAAGCTCGGCCAAACGATGGGACAGCGCATTGGCTTTCTGATCGAGCTGTCGGTAGGTCAACCGCTCCGCTCCGCACACCACCGCGATGGCATCTGGCGTTCGTGCCGCCTGTTCTTCGATCAGGCGATGCACACAGATTTCCCGAACAAAATCTGCCTTGGTCTGATTCAAAACATTCAGCACTTCCTGCTCCCCTGCGGTCAACAGCGGCACCAGCGCAACCGAGCGCTGCGGCTCCTGCACCATCGCCGAGAGCAATGTCTGCAAATGCCCCGCCATCCGCTCCGCCGTCGCGCGGTCGAAGAGATCGGCGTTGTACTCCAATGCCGCGCTCAGACGGCCTGCTTCCTCCGCCATAAACAAGGTCAGATCAAACTTTGCCGTCCCCGCTTCCACTTCCACCGGCGTCAAGGTCAGCCCTGGGAAGGACAGACGCTCAAACGGCGCATTTTGCAAAACAAACATCACCTGGAACAACGGTGACACGCTGCGATTGCGCTCCGGCTGCAGCTCTTCGACCAGTTTTTCAAAAGGCAGTTCCCCATGCGCATACGCCCCGACTGCCGTTTCGCGCACGCGGGCAAGCAGTTCGGCAAAGGTCGGCGCGCCGGAGAGGTCGGTGCGCAGTACCAGCGTGTTGACGAAGAAACCGATCAGCCCTTCGATCTCCTGACGGCTGCGTCCCGCGACCGGGGTGCCGACGAGGATGTCCTCCTGTCCCGTATAGCGGTGGAGCAGGGTCTGAAACGCGGCGAGGAGCGCCATGAACAAGGTCACGCCTTCGCGCTGGCAGAGCTGTTGCAACTGGGATGCAACCTCGTCTGGTATCATGAAACGCATCGTTTCACCACGATACGTCTGCACCGCCGGGCGCGGACGATCGGTCGGCAACTGTAAGATCGGCAGCGGGCCATGCAGCTGCTCTTTCCAGTACTCCGTCTGCTCCTGTCCGTGCCCGTGCGCTTTCTGCCAAGCCGCGTAATCGGCGTATTGCACAGGCAGCAGTTCCAGCTCCGAGCTGCCGTACAGCGCAGAGATCTCCTCCATCAGGACGCCAAGCGACCAGCCGTCGGCGATGATGTGGTGCAGAGTCAGCGCCAGCAGGTGATCTTGTGCGCTGCTTCGATACAGTCGGACACGCAAAAGCGGGCCGGTTGCCAGATCGAAGGCTTGGCGGATTTCTTGCCCGGCCAGTTCTAAAATCTGCTCATGCGAGTGGGCTTGGACGTCTTCGATCGGCACTTCGATGTGCATCGAGGGCAGGACGGCAGCTTTCGTCACGCCGTCCTCCTCTGTAAAGACGGTGCGGAGGGATTCGTGACGCGCAACGACTTGGTTGAAGCACAGGGCCAATTTTTCCACGTCCAGATCGCCTTGCATCCGCAGCGCTCCTGCGATGTGGTAGATCGGTGTGCCTGGCTCCAACTGTTCGAAAAAGAGCACCCGTTCTTGCGCGAACGACAGCGGCAAGGCACCGTCTCCGGCGAGGGGCACGACGGGCGGCGTGTGTGACTCTTTTGCCTGTCCGACAGCAAGTGCCAATGCTTCGAGGGTGGGCGATTCGAACAGCTTTTTCAGGGGAAGATCGACGTCCCACTGTACGGCGATGCGCGAGACCACCTGTGTCGCCAGCAGCGAATGGCCGCCACGGGCGAAAAAGTTGTCGTGCACGCCGACTTGCTCCACGCCCAAGACTTCCTGCCAGATCGCGGCCAAGGCGGCTTCTGCAGGCGTGCGGGGCGCGACGTAGTGCGGCTCCATCCCTGCTTCCGGCTCGGGTGCGGGCAAGGCGCGGCGGTCGACTTTGCCGCTGGCGGTCAAGGGTAATTTTTCAAGTGAGACGATGACGCTTGGCACCATGTATTCGGGGAGTTTGCCTTGCAGGAACAGCTTGAGCTCATTCGGCGGCGCATCGCCCACCACGTACGCTACAAGCCGCTTGTGCCCAGGAACATCTTCCCTTGCAGTGACCGCCGCTTCCTGCACCAAGAGGTGCTCGCACAGCGCCGCTTCCACTTCGCCCGGCTCGATGCGGTGTCCGCGAATCTTCACCTGCTGGTCGGCGCGTCCGAGGAATTCCAAGTTGCCATCGGCCAGCCAGCGCGCCAGATCGCCTGTGCGGTAGAAACGCTCGCCATCGGCGAAGGGACTGGGGAGAAACCGCTCTTCCGTCAAATCCGCTCGGTGCCAATACCCACGCGCCAACGCCGCGCCGCCGATGTACAGCTCCCCTTGCACACCGACCGGCACGGGCTGCAGGGATTCGTCCAACACATACGCCTGCACGTTGCTGATTGGTTTGCCAATCGGAGGCAGCGCTGTTTGCACGCCATCCTGTAACGTATACGCCGTCACCACATGCGTCTCTGATGGCCCGTACTGGTTGTGCAGCACGCACCCTGACATCCCGTCCAAAAACCGCACGATCTGCGAGGTCATCTGCAGTTGTTCGCCTGCGGTCACGATCTCTTTCAACCCGGTGACGAGACCGGCTGAGACGGCCGATTCCGCCAGCTGCTGCAAGGCGATAAAGGGCAGGAACATCCGCTCTACGCCTGTTTCCGCCACCAGCTCCAACAGCTGCCTTGGCTCCCGGCGCACTTCTTCCGACGGCACAACCAGCGTCCCGCCCGAGCACAGCGTGGAAAAGATCTCCTGACACGCCACGTCAAAATGCAGCGCGGTAAACTGCAGCGTCTTGACCGCACCTTGCAAAGCAAACGAGCCGCGCTGCCAGGACAGCAGATTGCTGAGCGCCTTGTGCGGCATCTCCACGCCTTTGGGCACGCCGGTCGAGCCTGACGTGTACAGCACGTAGAGCAGATGCTCCGGCGTCACTCCGCCCACCGGGTTCGCTTCGCTCTGCCCGGCACATGCGGCCTCTTCCATCACCACGACTTCTGCCGCATGCTCAGGCAGCAGGCTATGCAGATGCGCCTGCGTCACCACCACCGGCACCTGTGTGTCTTGCAGCAAAAAAGCAAGTCTGCTCTGCGGATAGCCCGGGTCGAGCGCCACATAAGCGCCGCCCGCTTTTAGCACCGCCAGCAACGCGACGATCATCTCCACCGACCGCTCCATGCACAGCCCCACAGGAACATCCGGCCCAACGCCTTTCGCACGCAGCAGATGCGCCAACCGATTGGCCCTGCGATTCAGTTCGCGGTACGACACGTTCTCCCCGCTGAATTCCACCGCCGTCCGCAGAGGCGTCTCCTCCACCTGCCGCTCGAACCACTCGTGCAAACACAGTTCTTCAAAAGCCGCCCCGGTCGCAGTCCACTCCCCGAGCAGCTTTTTCCGCTCCTCTGCCCCTACAAACGGCAATTGCCCGAGCTGTGTATCCGGCGCTGACAAAATGCCGTCCACCAGCACCTGCACATGCCCGGCCATCCGCTCAGCCGTCTCGCGATCGAACAGGTCGGCGTTATATTCCAAGGTCAACTTCAGCAAAGACGCCTCTTCCAGCGCATACAAGGTCAGATCAAACTGCGCCGTCCCCGTCTCCACCTCTTCGCGCTGCACGGTCAGCCCGGCCAAAGCGGGCGGCGTTTCCGGCGCGATCTGGTGGACGAACATCGCTTTGAACAGGGGCGGAACGCTGAGGTTCCGCTCCGGCTGCAGCTCTTCGACCAGCTTTTCAAACGGCACGTCCTGATGCAGATCGCCGTCCAGACTGACCTGCCGCACATGCGTCAACAGCTCGCGGAACGTCAGCTCCCGGGATGGGTGCGTCCGCATGACCAGCGTGTTGACGAAAAAGCCGATCAGCCCTTCCACTTCCCGCTGTCGGCGGCCGGCGACAGGCGTGCCGACGCGCAGATCTTCCTGTCCCGTGTAGCGGAACAAAAGCGTTTTGAACACGGCCAAGAGCACCATGTTCAGCGTCGCCCCGGTCTGCTTGCCGAGCTCTTTCAAGTCCGCTGTGACCTGTGCAGGCAGTTCCAACCGCACCGCGCCGCCGCGCGTCGTCTGCACAGGCGGACGCGGACGGTCGGTCGGAAGCTGCAGCACAGGCATCTCACCGCCCAACTGCTCTTTCCAATACCGCAGCCCTTTTTCTAATGCGTCGCCTTGCAACTGCCCGCGCTGCCACTCCGCAAAATCTGCGTACTGAACAGCCAGCGCAGGCAAAGCAGTGCCGCTGTACAGCGCGGCCATCTCTTTGACCAGCACGCCAAGCGACCAGCCGTCGGCGACGATGTGATGGAGGGTGAGCAGCAACAGATGCTCTTCCTCTCCCTCGCTTGCCAAAACGGCACGCACCAGCGGGCCTTGTTGCAAATCAAACGCCTTCTGCGCCTCCTGATGCAGTTCCCCCGCCTCAGCCGTCGTCAGTTCCAGCACCGCTTCCTCCGCGATCACCTGTATCGGCTCGCCTTGCACTTCCACAAAGGTCGTGCGCAGCGCCTCATGGCGGCGCACGATCTCATTCAGGCACCAAGTCAGCTTTTGCACATCCAACGGGCCAGACAGCCGCACCAGCGTCGGGATGTTATACGCGGCACTCCCCGGCTCCAAACGATCTAAAAACCACAAGCGCTGCTGGGCAAAAGACAGCCTGGCTGCCCCCGTCCCGCTGCGGCGCGGAATGCCCGTTTCCGATCCCTGCACATCCTCCGCAAAAATCCCGTTCATCCGCTGCTCCAGCAAAATCTGCTTCTCCGGCGACAACCGGGCGCGGCGCTCCAGCACGCGCTGCATCAGCTCCGAATTGCTCATCTCGATCTCCCACCTCCGAAAAAAAGGCAAAGGTGTGTTTGAAGATCCTAATGACTCTTCCACCTTTGCCATGACGTTCCACATGTTGTTATTTACTCACGCTCTTGACCTGCTCCAGATAGGTTTGCAGACGCTCAGCCAGCGACTGGATATTCGGCGGCTGCAGAATGCTGAAATGATGACCTTCCGCTTCATTCAACTCAATGTTGCGGCACAGCGCGCCCCAGCCGTAGAAGGAGTCCTGGCGGAGTTCCTCAAAGCTGCTGAATTCAGGCGTCGTGCTCGCCCGGAAGAAAGCGACGCGCACGTCTTCGTCCACACCGTCTGCCGGCGCGTAGTCGGCCATCGCGTCGGTGTTGGCTTTGAAGACTTTGAACAGGCGTCGCACCTGCTCGAACTTCAGGCCCGGCGGAAGGCTTCCTGCGGCCTGTGCCTGCTGATAAACCATCTCGAGGACTTTCTCGACACCCAGCGCCTCAAGCTGTGCCGACATCGCACTCATCTGCGAGAAATCGAAGCCGTTCGTGCCGGCCAGATCGCCTGCAAATGACGACAGCGCGGTGACGTCGTCCATTTTCGCACGGTGGTTCTGTTCAACCGGTGCCATCGTATCGAGCAGGAGCAGCAGCTCGACCGTTTCGCCTTGTGCGCGCAGTTGGCGCGTCATCTCGAAAGCGATCGCGCCGCCGAGCGACCATCCGCCCAGACGGTACGGACCGTGCGCCTGCACACCGCGCATCTCTTCGATGTACCACGCGGCCATCTCTTCCATCGTCGTCAGCGGCAAGCTGTCATCGTCGAAACCGAGCGCTTGCAGGCCGTAGAACGGCTGGTCTGCGCCGAGACGACGCGACAGTTCGAAGTACGAGAATACGCCGCCGCCGACCGGATGGACGACGAACAATGGAGACTTGCTGCCATTGGCCTGGATCGGCACGATTGACGTTCCGGTGCGCGTGCCTGCGCCTTGGCGCAGCAGCCCGGCGAGGCCTTCGATCGTGCCGTCTTGGAACAGCACGGCCAGCGGCAGGCTGAAGCCGAGGCGCTGTTCGACCAGCGCCATCATGCGCACCGCCAGCAGCGAGTGTCCGCCGATCGCGAAGAAGTCGTCTTTCACCGACGGCGCGGTGCCGAGCAGCTCTTCCCAGATCGCTGCCAGCTCCGTCTCCAGCTCATCGCGCGGGGCGACAAATTCGATCTCGCGCTCGATGCCGATCTCTTCTGGCACCGGCAGAGCACGGCGGTCGATTTTGCCATTGTCGTTGAGCGGAAGTTGTTCCATCACCACAAACGCTGACGGGATCATGTACTCCGGCAAAGACTGGCGCAGGTGTGCGCGCAGTTCTGCCGTCAAGCCTTCCGCGTCCGCTGCCTCGACATAAGCGACGAGACGTTTTTCACCGTGCGGATCATCCAGCGCAAGGACGGTTGTCAATGCGACCTGCGGATGGGCGGTGAGCAGCGATTCGATCTCGCCGATCTCGATGCGGAACCCGCGAATTTTCACCTGATGGTCGATGCGGCCAAGGAATTCCAAAGTGCCATCCTGCAGGAAGCGCACCAAGTCGCCGCTCTTGTACCAGCGTTCGCCGTCCAGCTCTACAAATTGTTCTGCGGTCAGCTCCGGCTGCCCGAGGTAGCCGCGTCCGACGCCAAAACCGCCGATGTACAGTTCGCCGGACACGCCAAGCGGCACGCGCGCGCCTTGTGCGTCATAGACGCGCAGTTTGGCGTTTTTCAAGGCGCGGCCGATAATGAGACGCTCCGTTGCCCTCTCCCCCGCTTCCTGGAAGGTGCAGAGGATCGTGGTTTCGGTCGGGCCGTACGCCACGATGATCCGGGCGTTCGGGAACGCCTGGCGCAGCAGTGCCTGCAGGTCGGCCGGAACCGCTTCGCCGCCGGCAAACAAGGTGCGAAGCGAAGTGATCGGTGTACCTTGCTGCATGATCTCTTGCGCGACGTGGCGCATCAGGGTCGGCACCGACATGCAGATGGTGGAGCGGCCCAGCTCGCCGATGAGGAGCGGAATGTTCAGCACCTGCTCTTTGCTGAGCAGCACCGTTGTGCCGCCGGCGAGCAGCGGCGCAAAGATCTCCGCGACGTTGATGTCAAACGTCATCGTCGTCACCGAAAGCTTGCGCGTGGAGCTGTCATAGCCAAACTCCTCGATCAGCGCCGTCAAGGTGCTGACCAGTTGACGATGCTCGATCATCACCGCTTTCGGCTTGCCGGTCGAGCCGGACGTGTAAAGCATATACGCCAAGTGATGCGGCTGAACCGTCGTCACTGGTGCGGTGTCCGGGTATCCGGCGAAGGAGTCTTCGCGATCGACACAGACCGTTGCCGCCGCAGATGCTGGCAGGTGCGGCAACAGGTGCTCTTTTGTCAAAAGCACGGCCATCTGCGCATCTTCCAGCATGTAAGCGATGCGGTCTTGCGGATGCGCCGGGTCGATCGGCACGTATGCGCCGCCGGCCTTTTGCACCGCGAGCAGGGAGATCACAAATTCCAGCGACTTCTCCATGCAGACGCCGACCAGCACATCTGGCGCGACGCCGAGGTTTTGCAGATGATGGGCCAGCGCGTTGGCGCGGGCGTCAAGCTCTGCATAAGACAGCGTTTCGCCGTCGCACTCAACGGCCACAGCTTGTGGCTTGCGCGCCGCGTGTGCGGCGATCAGTTCGTGCGCACACTTGTCATGCGGGAAGTCGAACGTTCCGGCGTTCCATGCATCGAACTGCTGCACTTCTGCCGCGCTGAGCAGCGGCAGGTCCCCGATTTGACAGTCCGGGTTGGCGACCAGCGCCGCCAGCAGCGTTTGCAGATGTTCGGCCATCCGCTCGATCGTCGCCGCTTCAAACAGGTCGGCCTGGTAGTTGAAGGCGTGAAGCTGCCCTGCTTCCGACTCGTAGACCATCAGCGCCAGTTCGAAGTTGGCCACACCGCCGCCCGCCTCGAGTGCGGACATCGTCACGCCCGGCAGCGACAGGTCGCCCATCGGCGCGTTTTGCACGGCGAACATCACTTGGAACAGCGGCGATACGCTCATGTCGCGGTTCGGCTGCACTTCTTCGACCAAACGCTCAAACGGCAGATCTTGATGCGCGTAGCTGTCGAGCGCCGTCTGGCGGACGCGCTGCAAAAGTTCGCGGAACGTCGGCTGTCCGGACAGATCGGTGCGCAAAACGAGCGTGTTGACGAAGAATCCGATCAAGGGCTCGATCTCGGCGCGATTGCGTCCGGCGATCGGCGAGCCGACGAGGATATCATCTTGCCCGGTGTAACGGAAGAGCAGCACGTTCAAGGCGGCCAGCAGCGTCATGTACATCGTGACGCCTTCCTGCTGGCACAGCGCCTGCAGCTGATCGGACAATTCTTTGGACAAGGAGTTCGCATGCGAGCCGCCGCGCAGGGACGGCACCGGCGGACGCGGATGGTCGTGCGGCAGTGGCAGCACAGCTTTCGCGCCGTCCAGCTGATCTTTCCAGTGCGCCAGCTGCGCCTGCAAGTTGTCGCCTTCCAGCCATTCGCGCTGCCAATGCGCAAAGTCGGCATACTGCACGTGCAGTTCCGGCAGCGGCGAATCTTTGCCTTCCGCAAATGCGGCATACAGTTCGCCGAGTTCGCGGACAAACACGCCGATCGACCAGCCGTCCGAGACGATGTGGTGCATCGTGAACAGGAGCACCGCTTCGTTCTCCGCCACGGTGAGCATCGTCGAACGGAACAGCGGGCCTTGGCTCAAGTCGAACGGTTTGCGCGCTTCCAGCCCGGCGAGGCGCAACGTCTCCGCTTCCCGCTCCGCTGCGGGCAGATCACGCAGATCGATTTTCTCCAGCTCGTGCGTCATGTCGGCATGCACCACTTGCACCGGACGGCCATCGACCATCGAGAAGGTGGTGCGCAGCACTTCGTGACGGCGCACGATCTCCTGCAAGCCGCGCTCCAAAGCGTCTGCGTTCAGGTCGCCCGTGAAGCGCACGCCGCTGAACATGTTGTAGCTGGACTGGTTGGTCAGGCGGTCGATGAACCACAGGCGCTGCTGTGCGAAGGACAACGGCAGGTCGCGGTCGCGTCCAACCGGAACGATCGGCGGCGCTGCCACCTCTTTGGCCAGTTCGCTGTGGCGTTTCATGTAGTCGACGAGGCTCGCCACCGTCGCCGCTTCAAACAGCGCTCGCACCGGCAGTTCCATGCCAAACACCTGGCGGATTCGCGAGATCATCTGCGTGGCGAGCAGCGAGTGTCCACCCATGTCGAAGAAGTGGTCGTGAATGCCGATGCGCTCCACTTTCAGCACATCGCGGAAAATGCCCGCCATCAGCTCTTCGGTCGCCGTGCGCGGCGCCACGTAGCTTTCGTTCAGCTCCGGGCGCAGGCCGTCCGGTGACGGAAGCGCTTTGCGGTCGATCTTGCGGTTTGGCGTGAGCGGCACGGCGCCGATCGCCATAAACAGCTGCGGCACCATGTATTCCGGCAAACGCTCTTTCAAGAAGCTGCGCAGCTCATGCGTCGTCGGCTCCTGCTCTTTGTCAAGCACGACGTAGGCAACGAGCATCGTTTTCGCGCCGCCTTCCACTTCTTCACGCGCCATGACCACCGTTTCCAACACGCCCGGATGCTGGCCGAGGATCGTCTCGATCTCGCCAAGCTCGATGCGGTAGCCGCGGATCTTCACCTGCGTGTCGATGCGGCCGTAGAACTCGATGTTTCCGTCCGGCATGTAGCGGGACAAGTCGCCTGTGCGGTACAGGCGTGCCCCCGGCTTGCCGCTGAATGGATCGGCGACAAACTTTTCGGCGGTCAGCTCGTCGCGGCCCAGATAGCCGCGGGCCAGCGACATGCCGCCGATATACACTTCGCCCGGCACGCCGACCGGAACGGGGCGCATCAGCGGGTCGAGGATGTAGATCTGCGTATTGCCGATCGGACGCCCGATCGGCGGCAGGAGCGGCCATTCCTCCTGCGACAAAGGCAAGGTGTAGGACGTGACAACGTGGCACTCGGTCGGGCCGTACTGGTTGTACAGTCGGCAGCCGTTCAGGCTTCCCAGCCAATTGCGCACCGGACGAGTGGTCTGCAGCTGGTCGCCCGCCGTGGTGATCTCTTTCAGTTGCAAGGGCAGCGCTTCCGGCAGACTTTCCGCCACTTCACACAATTGCTGGAATGCGACGAACGGCAGATAGATGCGGTGTACGCCCTTTTCCGACAGATAGCCGAGCAGCCGCACCGGATCGCGGCGCACTTCTTCGCTGACCAGCACAAGCGTGCCGCCGGTGGACAGCGTGCAGAAATACTCTTGGAACGAGATGTCGAACGTCATCGACGCGTATTGCAGCGTCCGCTCGCCAAACGCATACGGCGTCTCCTGCAGCTGCCAGGAGATCATGTTGCGCAGCGGGCGGTGCGTCATCATGACGCCCTTCGGCTTGCCGGTCGTGCCCGAGGTGTAAATGACATACAAGGCGTTCTCCAGCGTTTCGCCGCTGTTCGGGTTGTGCGCCGGCTGCTTGGCGATGTCCGGCCAGTCGCCGTCAACCGCCACCACTTCCACGCCGTCGGTCGGCAGGTGCTCGACCAGCTCGGCTTGTGTCACCAGCACTTTGACCTGCGCATCGTCCAAAATAAATCCGATGCGGTCTTTCGGATGCGCCGGGTCGAGCGGCACATACGCCCCGCCCGCTTTCAAAATGCCCAAGGTCGCGACGGCGAGGTCGATCGAGCGCCCCATGCACAAGCCGACCAGCACTTCCGGTCCAACGCCGCGCGCTTTCAGGTGATGCGCGAGCTGATTTCCCCGCTCGTTCAGCTCCGCGTAGGTCAGCTGCTCCTGATCGAGCACAACCGCCACAGCGTCCGGCGTGCGGGTGACTTGCGCTTCAAACATCTGATGCGCGCACAGCCCGTCCGCATAGTCGAGCGCGATGCCGTTCGACAGTTCCAGCACGTTCTGCTCCTCTTCTGGCGCCATCAAGGGCAAGGCAGAGATCGGCAGCGACGGGTCTTGGACCGCCGCTTCGAGCAGGGTTTGGAAATGGCGCACCATCCGCTCGACCGTCGCTTCGGTGAACAACGCGACGTTGTATTCGAGGGCGAGCACCAGCCCTTCGCTTCGCTCGACCATCGTCCAGAGCAGATCGAACTTCGCAGTCTTGCTTTCCTGCGGCACGCCGACCAGCCGGATGTCATCGGTCATCGAACCTTCGGAAGCGAAGTTTTGCAAAGCGAACATCACCTGGAACAGCGGCGAATGGCTCTGATCGCGCTCCGGCGCGAGCTCTTCGACCAGTTTCTCGAACGGAACGTCCTGATACTGGTACGCTTCCAGCGCCGTGTGTTTCACCCGCTGCACCATCTCTTGGAAACTCGGGTCGCCCGACAAGTCGGAGCGCAGCACGAGGGTGTTGACGAAAAATCCGATCAGCCCTTCGATGCCGCTGCGATTGCGGTTGGCGATCGGGGTGCCGATCAAGATGTCATCTTGTTTCGTGTAGTGGAACAAGAGCGCCTTAAATCCGGCGAGCAGCGTCATGAACATCGTGCTGCTCTCCCGCTTGCTCAACGCTTGCAACTGATGCATCAGCTCTTGCGGGAGCAGGAAGTCACGCGATTCACCTACGTACGTCTGCACGGCCGGGCGCTTAAAGTCGATCGGCAGTTCGAGGATCGGCAACGTGCCGCCAAGCTGCTGCTTCCAGTAGTTGAGCTGCTTGTCGAGCACCTCGCCCTGCAGGTACTCGCGCTGCCACAACGCAAAGTCGCCATATTGAATCGGCAGTTCCGGCAGCGGCGACGGTTCGCCTTTGACAAACGCCTGGTACAACGTTGTCAATTCGTTGATCAGCACCCCGTACGACCAGCCGTCGGCGATGATGTGGTGGATCGTGAACAGCATCAGATGATCCTGCTCCGACAGGCGCACCAGTTGCGCGCGCACCAGCGGTCCGGTGCTCAAGTTAAACGGCAGCCGCGCTTCTTCATCGGCCAGACGCTTCACTTCCGCTTCCCGCTCCGCTTCCGGCAAATGCTCGATGCTGGAGATCGGCATCGGCAGTTCCAGCGCAGGCGCGATCACCTGTTCCGGGATCGTGTCTTGCATGCGGAAGGTGGTGCGCAGCGTTTCATGACGGCGGACGATCTCATTGAAGCTCTCGCGCAACGCCTGCTCATCGAGCGGGCCGTAGACGCGGTACGCCATCGGAATGTTGTACAGCGGCGAGTTCGGAATCAGCTGATCGAGGAACCACAGGCGCTGCTGTGCGAAGGAAGTCGGCAACGCCTCCGCCTCTTCTTCCTCCATGCGACCGCCCTGCACCGGCCCTTGCTCTTCGGCCAGCATCCCGCTGCCCTGCGCCTCGGCGATGCGGGCGGAGAGTTCGGAGAGCGTCGGAGCTTCAAACAGCATGCGCAGCGGCAGGTCGACGCCAAAATCATCGAGCACGCGCGACATCAGGCGGGTCGCCAGCAGTGAGTGGCCACCCATTTCAAAAAAGTTGTCCTGCTGCCCGATGCGGTCGACGCGCAAAATGTCGGCCCAGATCGCAGCCAATTTTTGCTGAACGTCCGTTTCCGGCGCCACATACTCGGTCTCCGCGCTGCGTGCGCCATCGGGCATCGGCAGAGCTTTGCGGTCGACTTTGCCGTTCGGGGTCAGCGGCATCTCCTCCAGCACGACAAATGCGGACGGCACCATGTACTCCGGCAGCTGTTCTTTGGCGCGGGCGCGCAGAGCGGACACCGACACCTCTCTGCCATGCGGCACGACATAGGCGGTGATGCGCTTATCGCCCGGCACGTCTTCGCGGACGATGACGACCGTCTCTTTGACATCTTCATGATGGCCGATCACCGATTCGATCTCGCCAAGCTCAATGCGGAAGCCGCGCACTTTGACCTGATGGTCGATGCGGCCCATAAATTCCAGCTTGCCGTCGGGAAGCGCCCGCACAAGGTCGCCCGTCTTGTAGAGGCGGGAACCGTCAGCACGGAACGGATGCGGGATAAACACTTCGGCGGTCAGCTCCGGGCGGTTCAGGTAGCCGCGCGCCAGACCCGGCCCGCCGACGTAGAGCTCGCCCGGCACGCCGAGCGGTACCGGCTGGCGATGCGCGTCGAGCACATACAGCTCATTGTTGGTGATCGCCCGCCCGATCGGCACGACCGGGGAGACTTCCTCAGGATGACGCAGCCAGTTGGTCGTCGAGGCGACCGAGTTTTCCGTCGGGCCGTATGCGTTGGCCAAAATGCACCCGGGCAGCTTTTGCAAAAATTTCTTCGCATGCGGCGCAGACATCACATCGCCGCCTACGGAGAGCAGCTTGAGGTGTTGGATGCGGCCCAGATCAGCTTCGGCCAGTTGCGGCAACAAGCCCGTGGTCAGCAGCGACACGGTGACTTGCTCCTCGCTCAGCACGCGCACCACTTCATCGACCGTCGGCGTCTGCGCCGGGAAGACGACCAGTTTCGAGCCGTTCAGCAAGGCGCCCCACACTTCGGGCGTCGCCGCATCAAAAGAAATCGCCGAGATCTGCAGGTACACTTCCTCCGGGCCGAAGAACAGGTAGTTGCTGTTTTTCACCAGGCGCACGACGCCGCGATGCGGGATCAGAACACCCTTCGGCTTCCCGGTCGAGCCGGACGTGTAGATCATATACGCCAGATGATCCGGCGTGATCGACACAGCCGGCGGCTCGGTGCTTGCCAGGGCGATCCCGTCCCAGTCGCGGTCGAGGCAGATCATCTCCGCCCCGTGTTCGGGCAGCTCGGGAAGCAATTTTTCCTGTGTCAACAAGACGCTGACGGCGCTGTCTTCGAGCATGTAGGCGATGCGGTCTTTCGGATAGGCCGGATCGAGCGGAACATACGCCCCGCCCGCTTTGACGATCGCGAGCAGGCCGATGATCATCTCCAGCGACCGCTCCATGCACAGGCCGACGAGCACATCCGGCCCGACGCCTTTTTGCTGCAGAACGTGCGCCAATTGGTTGGCGCGCTCGCTGAGCTCGCGGTAGGTCAGCACATTCCCTTCAAACGACACCGCTTCCCGATCCGGATACGATGCTGCCGTCTCCGCAAACAGCTCCGTAACGGTCTGCTCCGGGTAGTCGGCCGTGTTTTGGTTCCAGTCGACCAGTTGCGTCTGCAGCTCTTCCTGCGTTAACAACGGCAGTTTTGCCACTTCCGCATTCGGATTGGCGACGATGCCTTCGAGCAGGTTGGTGAAATGCACCGCCATCCGCGCGATGGTCGCTTCGTCAAACAGGTCGGTGCTGTAATCCAAGCTGCCTTGGATGCCGTCCGGGTGCTCCGACAGCCCCATGTTCAGGTCAAATTTCGCGGTGCGGTCGCCGGTGTCCAGCGTGCTCATCACCAGGCCCGGCAGCTGATGCGAGCCGGTCGGCGCGTTTTGCAGCGCAAACATCGTCTGGAACAGCGGCGTGTAGCTCATGTTGCGCTCCGGCTGCACCTCTTCGACCAGCCGCTCAAACGGCAGATCCTGATGAGCGTACGCGTCGAGCGCCGTGCGGCGGACGCGCCCCAGCAGGTCGCGGAACGTCGGTGCGCCGGACAGGTCGGTGCGCATGACGAGCGTGTTGACGAAAAAGCCGATCAGCCCTTCGATCTGCCCGTTGTTGCGCCCGGCGATTGGCGTGCCGACCGCGATGTCGGTCTGCCCGGTGTAGCGGCAGAGCAGCGCGGAAAACGCCGACAGCAGTGTCATGTACAGCGTCGCGCCTTCCTGTTGGCTCAGCTGTACCAGCTTGTCCGACAAGGCCTTGGACAGCTGAAAACGCTGAACGCCGCCGCGATGGCTCGGCACGGCCGGACGCGGACGGTCGGTCGGCAGCTGCAGCACAGGCGGGTGATCGCCCAACTGCCCTTTCCAATAGGAAAGCTGGCGTTCCAACTCCGCGCCGGAGAGATGCTCCATCTGCCAGGAGGTGAAGTCGATATACTGAATCGGCAGCTCCGGCAGCGGCGATGGGCGGCCGTCTGCATACGCTTCATACAGCGCAGCAACTTCCTCCATCATCAAGCCAACCGACCAGCCGTCCGAGATGATATGATGCATATTCAAAAGCAGGACATGCTCCTGCTCGTCCAGTTTTAACAGCGTCGTCCGCATCAGCGGTCCCTGAGCCAGATCGAACGGACGGTTCGCGTCCTCCTGCGCCAAAAGATGGGCAACGTCCATGCGCACGTCACGAGGCAGACGGCGCAAGTCGAGCAGCGGCATGGCAACCGATACATCAGGCAGCACGACCTGCATCGGCGCGCCGTTTTCCTCGGTAAACACCGTGCGCAGCGTCTCGTGGCGCTCCACGATCTCCTCCAAACTCCGCTTGATCGCAGCGACATTCAGATCGCCTTGCATTCGAATCGCAAACGGAATGTTATACATCGCGCTGCCCGGCATCAGCTTGTCGAGAAACCACAGCCGCTGTTGGGCAAACGATGCGGGAAATGCAAAAGCTCCTGCCGCAATCGGCTGGTTCCCTGTATGGTTCATCACGAAGACCTCCTAGCCATATCACAGTCAAATTTCATCGTTATCTTATTAGTAGTTGTTCTCTATCTGTTCTATTTCTTTGTTAAACATGCATAAACCTTCCTGAAATTCTAAAGTTTTTATTGGGATTGGATTTCTAAAAATTTACTCTTAGCTGATCACTCCATTCAGTGAGATTCCAACTGTCGAATTTGCCGGATTACTTGTTTAATTATCCATCTATTGACTTCTGAAAAAACGCGGACTATCATATAACCAAGTGATCCGATTGGGATTACACATAATCTTCGTTTCGGATGAGTACATTTCATGGGAACCCATTTCTTATAGGAGGTGCCTACTATGCTTGCAAGCCTGCTGATTGCGCTTGTGATTCTGGCATTCTTGTATTTCTTAAAAACGAAAAAAGTCGGCTTCGGCACCCGCGTCATCCTCGCGATGCTGCTTGGTGTCGGCCTCGGCGCGATCTTTGGCGAAGAGGCGGTAAAAGTCGGCACGATCGGTTCGATCTACGTCTCGCTGATCAAAATGATCGTCATGCCGCTGGTGATCGCGATGATCATCACAGCGGTCACACAGCTGACCGATCCGACCCAACTCCGCAAACTCGGCCTGAAGACGGTCGCTCTCTTCCTCGCCACCACGGGGATCGCGGCTGTGATCGGCATCCTGGTCGCCCTGGTGATCGATCCGGGCGCCAGCGTCAATTTTGTCAAAGACGCGTCGTTTGAAGCGCGTGAGATTCCGACGTTTGACAAAGTCCTGCTCGACCTCGTGCCGTCCAACCCGGTCAACGAGATGGCCAATGGCAAAGTCATTCCGGTGATCATCTTCTCCCTGTTCCTCGCCGTCGCGATCCTGATCGAACGCGCCCGCAAGCCGGAGACGGTGCAGCCGGTGATGGACTTCCTCAACTCGTTTGCCAAAATTATGTTCCGCGTAGTGAAACTGGTCATCGCCCTGACCCCGTACGGCGTCTTTGGCCTGATGACTTCGATGGCAGCCAAATACGGCCTGTCCTCCCTGCTTCCGCTCGGCGAAGTGATCCTCGCAGTCTATGTGGCGTGCCTGCTGCACTTCGTGATCACCTACGGCTCGCTGGTAACTTTTGTGGCGCGTGTCAACCCGCTGCGCTTCCTGAAGAAGATCTTCCCGGTCATCGCCGTTGCGTTCACCACGCGCAGTTCCTATGCGACCTTGCCAGTGAACATGGAAGTGATCACCAAGCGCGTCAAAGTGTCCGACAAGATCGCTTCGTTTGTAGCCCCGCTGGGCGCTACGATCAACATGAACGGCTGTGGCGGCTTGTACCCGGCGATCGTGGCCATTTTTGTAGCCCGCGTCTTTAACATCGACCTCGTTTTCACCGATTACCTGCTGATCGTAGGTTCGGCAATGATCGCTTCGATCGGCACGGCAGGCGTTCCGGGCCCGGCAACGATCTCGACCACCGTCGTGCTGACTTCGCTTGGCCTGCCGCTGGAAGGCTTTGCGCTGGTGCTCGGCATCGATGCGATCGTCGACATGGCCCGCACCGCGATCAACGCGACCGGCACCACCGTGTCCTCGCTGATCATCGCCAACTCCGAAGGCGAATTTGACCGCGACGCATTCAACAACGACGCGGACGAAGATCTGGAAACGAAAATCGCGTAAACCCAATAAGAGAAACAAAAAAAGGCTCCCTGCACAGGGGGCCTTTTTTGCGTCTTCCACCTTATTACACCTCAAAGGAGTAGTCACGCTCGACTTTGCAAATGCGCGTGACGTAGCGGCTGTACCAGTCGCTACGGCCTTTCGCTTGTGCCTGTTGGTGGTCGACATTGTCTTTCCACGCCTTGATCGCCGCGAGTGACTCCCAGTAGGAAACGGTGATGCCCAGGCCGTCCTCTCGGGCGCTTTCCACGCCGAGAAAACCGGGCTGCTGTTCCGCCAGCGCCACCATCCGGTCGGCCATCTCGCCGTAGCCGTTATCCCCTGCTGTGCGCTGCGATGTGAAGATCACCGCATAATAAGGCGGCTGCGGCGTTTTTGCAGGTTGTGTCATTTCATCTCCTCCTCGTCCCAATGATTAGCCTTGCTTATGCATGGCATTAAAAGTTCCGATTTTTAAAAGTTTCTGACAGCATCTATACTCAAGATAACACATCACGGACGAAAGAAGGGATGAAGATGGAAATGATCACCAAGCTCCAGCTCCATCGGCACCGCCATCTGCCCTTTGTCTACGGGATCTTGTTTACGCTGCTGCTGGCCCTGCTCGGCTTCGGCCTGGCCCAGTTGCCAGGCCTGCGCCAGATCGGCCCGCTGGCCTGTGCGATTCTGCTTGCGGTGCTGTACCGGCAAAAGTTCGGCTACCCGGAAACGCTGCGCACCGGCATTCAATTTTCCTCCAAACGCCTGCTGCGCGTCGCCATCATCCTATACGGTTTAAAACTGAACCTTCATCTGCTGATCTCCAAAGGTCTTCCCCTGCTGGCACTCGACGCGCTGGTTGTCCTGTTTGCAATCGGCCTGACCGTGCTGCTCGCCAAATGGTGGAAGGCAGACTTCTCCTTGTCACTCCTGCTCGGCATTGGCACCGGCATCTGCGGCGCGGCCGCCATCGCAGCGGTGACGCCGATCCTGCGCAGCAAGCAGGAGGACTCCGCCCTTTCTGTCGGCATCATCGCGTTGACCGGCACGCTTTTTTCGGTCAGCTATGTGCTGCTGCGCCCGGTGCTGCCGCTCCCGGACGGCGTGTACGGCATCTGGGCCGGCCTGTCGCTGCACGAGCTGGCCCACGTCGCCCTCGCCGCTGCCCCGGCCGGGCAAGACGCGGTGGCGCTCGCCTTGCTGGCCAAGCTGGGCCGGGTGCTGCTGCTCGTCCCGTTTTCCTTCGTGCTGCTCTTCTGGCGACGCAAAAAAGAAGGCGCGTCCGCATCTATCGAATTCCCCTGGTTCCTGCTCGGCTTCCTCGCGTTCAGCATCGGCGGCACTTTGTTCCCACTGCCTGCCAGCGTCGTAAACGTCCTCTCCACACTGACCACCCTCTTGCTGGCCATGGCGATGGTCGGTCTCGGTCTCAACGTCGCCCTGCGCGACATGCGCGCCAAAGCCGGCCGGCCGCTGCTGATCATCGCCGTCACCTCGATCCTGCTCTCCGCCCTGACCTTTCTCGTCCTCTAAAAAACAAAAACCACCGCTTTCAACCAGCGGTGGTTTCCCCTCTTATATGTACACTTCGTTCCTTACTCCGTCTTCTGGTCGCCGTCCAACAGCTGCTTGGCGTCTTCCTGCCCTTTGCGATGGCTCTCGATGTAGCTCACGATCTGCTCTTTCAGCTCCCCTACACTGTTTGCATAGAGGAAATCGTCGTTGATCACCACATAGGCATAACGCATGCAGATCCCGCAGCGGTCGAGACAACCGTCCGGTTCGATCGCCAACTCCGGGTAGGTCTGAGACAACCAGTCCACCACTTCGATATCATCCAAAAACGCATTGCTCGAACAGCATTCCAGCGTAAACTGTTTTTCCGTCTCCGCCACGCGCCTTCACTCCTTTCCCTCGTCCGTCTCGCGCAACTTCTCCACCAGACGGTTCATCTCCACCGGCAGCGGGGATTCGAACCGCATCTGCTCCCCGCTGCGCGGATGCACAAAGCCCAGCAATTTGGCGTGCAACGCCTGACGTTCGATCCAAGCGGAGTCGTCCGTCTCGCCGTACATCGCATCCCCAAACAAAGGATGCCCGATATGTTTCATATGCACGCGAATCTGGTGTGTCCGCCCGGAATGCAGCTTGAGCTCGACCTGTGTGCCGGCCGCAAAACGCTCCGTTACGCGATACTCCGTAGTGGCATCCTGGCCGTCCTCCCGCACCACGCGCACACGAAAATCCTCATCACTGCGCCCGATCGGGCCGACGACCAGCCCAGCTTCCTGCTCCAGCGCGCCATGCACGACCGCCGTGTACGACCGCTCGATCGTGCGCGCCATCATCTGCTGGCTCAAAAACTGATGGGCATGATGATTTTTCGCGATCACGATCAGCCCTGACGTCCACTGGTCGATCCGGTGCACCGGGCGAAAGCGGGCGATCACGCCTCGCTGCTTCCAATCATATACGACGCCGTTGGCCAGCGTGCCTGTCCAGTGCCCCGACGTCGGATGCACGATCAGCCCGGCCCGCTTGTCCACGACCAGCACGTCTTCGTCTTCGAAAACGTTGTGGAACGGGATATGCTCCGGCAAAATATCGACCGACTCTTCCGCCGGCAGGAGCAGGCGCAAGTGATCGCCTTCCGCCAGCCGCCAAGAGGTCCAGATCGGTTCGCCGTTTAACAGCACCCCTTGCCCTTCGGTCAGTTTGCGGATCACTTTGCGCGACATCTTGAGATGCTTTTGCAGCACATCTTTAATCTTGCGCCCCGCCAGTTCCTCGTCGATCGTCAAGGAGTACAACTCGTCTTTCATGAAACGGCTAGTCCTCCTTTTCCCGCTTGCGGCTGTGCTTCTTACTGCGCGGCGGCAATGACATGTCCGGATACCATCTATTCTCTTCCTCTTCACGCTGCTTAAACCGTTCCTCTTCCTCAGCATCCAGCACCGGATAACCCAGCCGCTGCTGGCGCTTGTTCGCCGTCGCCGCCGGGGGCAGCCAGCGCTTGCGCACCCCGTTCGGATCGTAAAACGCATAAAACAGCAAGCGTTCCAACTGGCGGTTCAGCATCCACAGCGTGATCAAAAGCATCAGCACCGAACCGAGCAGATAGCCCGCGCCGGGCGACCAGTTAAACTCGGTGGCGATCTCACCGCCAACCATCAGCGACAGCATGGCAATCCCAGCCGCCCACATCGCCTGCCTGCGCGCATCGAAATACAGCAGCAGCAAAAACGCGGTGATCCAGACCATGTGCGGCACCGAGCCGATGATCGTCCACTGGAAGATTTCGATCACGTCCGGGTAGATATGCCGGACCTGTTGGGCAAACACCCACGCCAGCAATGCCACAAACGCCTGAATCTTCATCATCCTAAGCAGCGAGGCTTTTGTCTCCAAACGCAGATCCTCTTCGAACATCCGCACCGGCGCCAGCGTGTCGCCGCTTTCGATCGCATCATAAAAGCGCCGGAACACCTTGTAGAACTCCGTCTCGATATTCACCGAAAACAGCGTAAACGCCGGAATTAGCGCCAAAAACGTCCAAAACTTCGCAAGGTCATACCCCGGCGACAACAGGTAACTGCCGCCGACGATCAAGCTGTTCTCCGACAGCCAGTACATCCCGTTGTCGATCCACAAGGTCATCGCATAAAAGAATCCGATCCCGATCAATTCCGGGTAGCGCTTATACTGCGGCTTGACCTCATACACCGCCGGCGTCTGCCCAGGGAAATCGCGCACAACAACGCTGCCGAGCCAGAAAAACGCCACGCCCTGCCCCAGCGTAAACACCGCGAGCACAACCGTTTCGTTGGCCTCCAGCCCGTTTAGCTTCATATAGACGCCATAGACCAGCGCCATCACGCCAAGCGAGGCCAGCCCAAACAAAAAGCCGCGTGCGATGTCCCAATACGCTTTGGCTGCCGAGAGCAAGATCATGATCAGCCCAAGCTGTGTCAAAATCACCGTCAACAGCACCGTCCAGATCTTGTAAGCCAGCGGCAGCGGCAGAAACCACTGTATCCCCGTTCCGATCAGCAACGCAGCCAGCCCGGTGTACAGATACACGCCGGTAAACCCGCTGAGCAGCCGCTCCGGAGCTTCCACGTACAGCGCGTCGGCCAGATAGCGGGTCAAAAAGAACTGCGCCGTCGTCGAGATCAGATTGGACGTGATCATCGAATAGGTGATCGTCGCAAAAAACAGATCGCGCTGATCGTTTTGCAAGCCAAACGCCTTGCTCCACGAAAGCAGCAAAAACAGTGCAATCAACGTCAACAGCCAAGGCCCGGCCGCCACGAAAGCAGCCGCTCCGTACACTTTCCACTTGCCGGAGCGGCCCGCGTCGCCGATCGCCTTGCGCAAAGTAAATCCAATGCCCGCCATTACGACATCACCGCCTCATCGTACAGCTTGCGATATTCGCGCATCACTTGGCGCAATGTATAGTAGCGCCGCACTCGCTCCCGGCCGATCCGCCCCATCTCCAGGCGCAGTTCGCGGTCGCCGGCCAGCTTCAACAGCGCCGCACCGGTGTCGTCGGGCGTCATCAGCTTGGTGACATATCCGCAGTCGCCAAGTTCATCGCCGTCAAAGCCTTCGATCAGCTCCCGGCAGGCTCCAACATCGGTGGCGACGATCGGCAGTCCGGCCGCCATCGCCTCCAGCATCACCAAAGGCTGCCCCTCGGAGATCGAGGTCAGCAAAATGCAGTCGAGCTGCGACAGATAGTGTAAGATATTGACCGGCCCCGTCCAGATCACCGCCGAAGCGATGCCCAGCGAGTCGATCAGCGCCAGACATTCTTCATAATACTCCTTGTCCTCATCCTGCGGACCGATCAGCATCAATTTGGCGTCCGGCTTCTGGCGCAGCACAACCGCCATCGCCCGGAGCAGCGTCTTGACGTCTTTGATCGGCACCACCCGCAAGATCGCGCCGACCGTAAACGGGCGGTCGGGCGTCGGATGGATGTGAGCAAACAGGTCAGGATTGACCCCGTTGGGGATCAGGCGCATCTTCCCCGGCTCCACCCCGTAGTGCAATTGTGCCCGCTGATTGCCTTGCGACAGCGTGGTCACAAATTTCGCGCCGTCATATCCGGCGAGACCGACGCGGGCGAAAAAGGCGTTCCACCAGCTTTTCAACGGCATCGACACCCATTCGGCGCGCACGATCTCCTCTTCGCGTTCCCGCGTGTAGATCCCGTGTTCGGTGATGATCAACGGCAGCCCGGTCAGACGCTGCATCACCGCTCCGTACCAGCCGGCATAGCCGGTCGAAGCGGCATGCATCAACTGCCCCGGCGGCAGCGGCGCGCGCAGCAGCCGCAGCATCGGCAGCCACATCGACCGCCAGTTCCAGACAAAGTCGACGAGCGCCGGCGCATTCGGCAGTTCGCGGTACACTTCCAGCGTCACGTCCCACGCCCACTTTTCTTCCAAAATCGCTTCCACCGTCGGCGTATGCCGCTTCGAGCGCACCGTGAGCAGGGTCTCCCGGCTCGGCAGTTCGCCCGTTTTGAAAAAGTGGCGCATCTCGTCGCGGTCGCGCTTCTTCCAGCGCCACAGCCCGCCGCTCACTTCATCCTGATCGTGCAGGTAGATCTCCTGCACCCCGCTGACGTTTGGCGGCAGTTCATACTTGTATTTCGCGTCCGGCTGCCGGGTCGCGCCGATATAGACAATCGAAAATTCACAGTCGGAGATCGTCCGGATCAGTTGGTGTGTCCAAGACGAAACGCCGCCCTGCACATACGGGTAAGTGCCTTCCAGCAGCAAGGTTACTTTCACTTCGCCACCTCCAGCACCATCTTCGCATCAGTTGCTTCCACCCACAGCAGGCCATATTCCTCATTGCGGGCCACAATCTCGCCGCCGGCAGCAACCTTCCACGCAAACGGGTCTTCCACATGCACTTCCAGCATCATCGGCCCTTGCAAAGGCGACAGATACGCCGTCAAGCGCCCCGGCTGCGAGTGGTCGAACTGCACCTGTGTCGCATGGTACATTCGCAGCTTGTCGGACAGCTCGGTCGCCGTCAGCGGCTGCAGCCATTGGAAGCGCGAGTTCACTTCCCCGACCAGCTTCGTAAAATCATCGCGCAGGTCGACCCACGTCTTGCCTTGGTTGCGGTCATCGTGAAACACGTCGTCCGGGTGGTTGAAGTGGGAGACGATGCCAAGGTTGGCGACTGCGCTGTACAGGTCGAACTTCTCATCATCGCTCAGCGAATAGCCGTAGGTGACCCGCGGCGTGCCCATGATCTGCGGGAAGTCCGGGTCGGCCATGAACTCTTGGGAGAACTCGCCTTCCTTGCCCGGCGTCGCGTACAAGGCGGAGATCGTCTTCAGCTCCGGGAACGCTTTGACCAACTGCGCCTTCCCTTCCCGGCTCAGCACGTTGGACGGCGGAATGTACATCGTCGGCAAGGGCGCTTGGATCTCCTGCTGCCAAAGCTTGCGCGCTGTCAGCAAGGCCCCGAGCATCTCCTGTTCCGACGGCCACGGCTTGTAGCCGTAGAGCTGCTGTTCATAGTCGGTATAGCTCTTGCGCAGCGACAGGTGATTGTACCCGTGCAGGCCAAGCTCACTGCCGTTGTTGACCAGTTGCACCTCAAGGTCGAACAACGTCTCCTGCCCGTTTTCATAGTAGTCGAACGGGCCGGTGACCTGATCGTTGTACATAAAAATCACGCCCGCCGAATAGCGGATACCGTATTTTCTTGCGATCTCCTGCATATCCGGGTCCCAGCGCTTCAGCCGGAACATATAGTCGGTCATGCCGGTCGCATTGCCGGGCGAGACTTGGTTGTAGGCGGGCGACGGGAAATCGTCGATAAACCAGACCTGCGCCCCGACGGTCGCCTTAGCGCCGCCATGCGCCTTCAACATCGTCTGGATGAACGCGCCGCGCATCGGCGGCTCCTGCAGCGCGGTCGTGTTCCAATACAACACTTGGCCGGCGCCGCGCTCGATCTTCCAGATGTACGGAATGGCCCACTCATCGTCCGACTCGGCCCAAATATCCGCTTCCTCCGTCAAGGCTGGCTGCAAGGTGAGCGAGGAAGATCTGAGCTTGTCGCTGCTCAGCAACACTTCCGACATCCCCGGGTAGATGTTTGGCTTCATCCAATGCAGACCGGACGGCGCTTCCTCCGCAAAATTCGGCGTCCCTTGGATTCCGAAAAAAGCGTTCAAGGGTGAGCGGGGACTGCGCAGCGCATTGATCAACAGGCCGCCCTGCTCCGTCACATACTTCTGCAGCAGGTCCAGATGCGGCAGGTCGTTTTGACGCTCCCCGATGATCACCACTGCGCCTTGCTGATAACGGTCGAGCGGCGTATTCAAGCTCTTGTACTCGGCAAACGTCATCACGTCAAAAGGGAGCTTGGCATAGCGCAGCGCCATCGACAGGTTGTCGACCGTCGCAAACACTTCCGGGATCGCTGCATGGCCCTGATAGAGCAACAGATAGCGCTGGTGCGGCGCATCGGGAATCTCAGTCCGCTTGACCGTGTCAAACGACAGCTGCGGCTCCCAGCGCCGGTCATCGGCCACCCATTCCTGCACGCGGGGCGGCACCGTCACCGCGACGACCGCCAGCAGCACCGTATAGAGGGCGATCCGAAAAAGGGGCAACTTGCGTTTCCTCATGCTTGATCTTCTCCCCTTTCCCACAACTGCACCAAGCCGCGCACCGCGTCCGGCAGGTTCTCCCCGTCCGAGACCAGCCCGGCCAGCTCCACCAGCCGCTGCTGGTCGTTGCGCTCATAGGCGATCTGCATCAAGACGCCCAGCGCCCGGTCGGCAGGCACCCCGGCGCTGTTTTCATACCAATGCAAGGCGATCTGCTCCGCCTCGTCAAAGCGGTCGAGCATAAACAGCGTCTGAGCTTTCTCCACGCCGGCCATCGGCTGACCGGGCGCCAGCGACAGCGAACGGTTCAGCACGCCAAGGCGCTTGTCCAGATAAAAACGGGACAGTTCCGCCCCGGCGATCCCTTCCTCGATGATCTGGCGGTACTCATCGGCGAGCTTGTTCCAGATCTCCACATCGTCCGGCCGGCTCTCCAGCTCACTCTCCAACTTGCGGATGTGCATCGAATGCACCGCTTCAGCGCGAGACAGCAAAGAAGCTCCGTAGTAACGCACTTCCGGATCGGCGTCATCGAGCGCCTTGCGCACGACCGGCACCTGAATGCCCGACGCCATCGACTGCGCCTGCAAAAGCACGCTTTTCTTGCGCTGCGGGTCATGGCCTTCCAGCACGTCGATCATCGGCACCACATCAAGCACGCCACCCCAGTCGATCGGCGAGCGGTACACATCTTGCGCCACCGGCACGTCCTGCCAGGCGCCTTGCACCTTCGTCACCCGTGTCGACCAGTACGCCGCCATAAAGCCGCCGATTCCCGGCAGCAAAAAGCAGGTCAGCGCGGTCAGCGACTGCCGCGAACTCCACGGACGCAGCGCGGAGATCGGCTGCGCAAAGTGGGCGAACAGCAAAGCAAGCCCGCCGCGCACGACGAGCAGCCAGGCAGCGCCTTGCAACGCCAGTATAAACAACAGGACATCCAGCAGGCCAAACAGCACAAACAGCACGATCGAGCGCAGATGAACCGCTCCGCTCGTCCGCTTTTTGCCGGTCGGTTTGCCGTACTTGTCCTTCCGGGACTGCAATTCTGCACTCATTATGCTTCAACCCGCTTTTCCGCTCGAATTTCACACTCGTTGTGCAAAATGCGCGTGTCGAGCACTTGGAATTCGTCACTCGCCAGCCGCTCCCAGATCCGCTGCGCCACCCCGCCCGCATACTGGTGTTCCAGGGTCGGAAAGAGCAGCAGCAGCCGGTTGGTCTCCGGCTCCCACGTCGCCAGGTCGAATGTGCGCATCTTGCCGCGCAGAAGCTCGCTGAGCAGTTCCGGCACCTCTTCGTCGGGCACCACCGTGTGCAGCGTCGCTTCGAGAATCGTGTATGGAACGCCGTAGCGCATAAACCGGTCATGCTCCAGCCCGCATTGCTCGTGAAAATACGGAGCGCGCAGAAAGCGGGAGTTCGGATAGGTCGCGTCTTTCAGGCGGGCCGCTTCATAGGCAGCCGCCCGCTCCAGCGACGCCGAAGCCCACTTGGTCAGCACTTCGAGCAGCTGTGTCGTGTCGGCCGTCACTTTTGACATCGGGAGCCGGTGGATCGCGATCAAGGCATAGGTGCGGTTTTGCCGAAAGAGCGGCACGATGTAGATCGGAGCGGGGCGCTCTTTGGCGTCTTTGAAGGTCAGCACTTTGCCTTGTTCGATCGCCTTTTTGACCAGTTCATGAGTGTCGATCGTCACCGAGTTCGACCACGCCGGCTGCCCGACGCGAACGGCGAGACGGGCAAAACGGTTGCCCTCCTCGATGCGGTAAATGCTCGCCTGCTCCACTTGCAGCAGATCTTCCAGCACGCCAAGCAGCTCGGTGAGGATCTTTTCGACTGACAGCACGTTTAAGCTCTGTGCAATCTGATACAGCCTGGTCATCGTCGCCGTCTGCCCCAGCACCCGCCCCTGCAGTTCGAACAAAGCAGTCTCCGCCTGCTGCAGGCGCGAACGCGCTTCGGTCGCTTCCTGCTGCATCAGCGAAGCCTGATCGCGCAGCCGCTGCATCCGGCGCTCCAGCGTCGTGCGCAGTTCGCCAAACACATAGCCTGCGACCAGCAGAAACATCGGGGTGAGATAGTGTGTCGGGTCGGCAATGATAAACGACCACAAGGCATTGATCGGAAACGCGGTTGTCGTCGTGAGCATCGCCAAATACAGCACCGAAGACAACAGTCCCGAAAGAAGCCCGATGACGGGACCTGCCACCCAAGCGCCGTAGATCACCAGCAAAAAGAACGGAGACGGGTTCACATTAAGCAATGTTACTGCGGGGAAAAAGCCAACGATGAGTCCTAACCCGATCAGTACTTCGAGGAGTCCTGTCAGCTTCCGACGAAACGGTATCATCTTTTGACCTCCTGAAGTCAATACCTTGATCTCTGTCTCTAGTTAGAAGCACCCTGCCGAGACGGCGAGGGTGCCCAGATTACCAAACTTTGCGGTTGCCGTCCTGGCTCTTGTCCCGGCGCACGATGGTGTTCGGCGCGTCGTGATGCTGCCATTCAAAATGATCGCGGGTCTGCTCGCGGCGCGCATCGTCCATCAGGCGGCCGCAGCGGGAACAGCGGTTGTTGGTGACATGGTTCTCTTCATAGCAGTCGGTGCATTTGATAATCATTGAGTGCCTCCCATTTCATAGCGCTCTCCGTTCAGTTCGTAGGAGACCGTCAAGTTCGCGTTCAAAGAAGCCGATGCCGAGCAGTACTTCTCATTGGAGAGCACGATCGCCCGTTCGACCTTGTCCTGGGTCAGATCAGGACCTTTCAGAATGTAATGGATATGTATGTCGGTAAAGCGCTGCGGCATTTCCTCAGCTCTCGTTCCGGACAGCTCCATGCGGAATTCCTCCAGGGTCAGACGCCCTTTTTCCAAAATCATCGCCACGTCGATGCCCGAGCAGCCGCCAAGTCCCATCAGCAGCAGTTCCATCGGGCGCGCGCCGGAGTCCTCGCCGCCGATATCCGCCTTCGCGTCCATCGTCACGTGATGGCCGGAATTGCCCACCGCATCAAATTTGCGCTTGCCTTTCCAATCAATGCTTATGTTCACTGTGCTCCATCCTTTCCATCGCGGGATGGGGCCAAGCCCCACTGTTTCTTGCCTCTTCCAATTGTACAGCACTGTCCGCATTTTGGGAACGTTCTTTCATGATCTCTTCGACCAGCAAGAGATCGAGATGCACCCGTCCTTTTTGCCGGAAATGATGGTTGATCGACCAGACGATGACGAGGATCGACGCGAGCGCCACGATCATCCAGCGCAGCGAATCGTGCGGAAAATATTTATTGACCTGCGCGCCGAAAATCAAAAAGACGATCGGCATGGTCGATGCGAGCAGCGGAATGTTGCCAAGCATATGCTGGCGGCGGGTCAGTTCGGCGCGGATCAGCCACAGCTCGTCCTTGCTTTTGCCCCGGTAATAATGATAAAGTTCGTTCACGATCCCCTCATGCGCCCGGTAATAACCGTCCATGACTGCGGGTCTCGTCTCGGTGCTTTTCAAGATGTCTTGCACTCCTTCCCGAGTTGCCGATAAAAGGTAGTCTATACGTTCCCATCCATTTCATGTACGAAAAGGTCTGTATTTTCTTCTTCCTGTTCCCGCTCATCAAAAAGACCGTCCGGCGATGTGCCGGGCGGTCTTTTGTTTAGATTTCAAAGTCATCATGCGGCAGTTCCCAATAGCAGACGACGCGGTTTTTGCCAAAGCGCTTGGCGAACGTCTCCGCCTGATCCGCTTTGTCAAACAGGTCGGTCGCGTCGACCGGCTGGTCCATATCAAACGAGGACACGCCGATCGATGCGGTCAGCTGATAGCGGTCGCCTTCGATCGGGATGTTGCGCAGGTTGTTCAGCACCCGCTCCGCAACGATGCGCGCAGCCGTTCCGTTCGTGTTCGGCAAAATTACGATCAGCTCTTCCCCGCCGAATCGTCCGACGATGTCGACGTTGCGCACCGAACGCTGCAAGGTCTTCGCCACCGTGCGCAGCGCGCGGTCCCCTTCGTTATGGCCAAATCGATTGTTGATCGACGAGAAATTGTCGAGGTCGATCATCAGGAAGGAGAGGTCGATCCCGTAGCGTTTGACTTTGCTGAACTCTTCGGTCAGGCGCTTCATGAAGTAATTGCGCTGGTACAGGCCGGTCAGGTTGTCGGTGATCATCACTTCGTACATGATCGCATTCTCGACGTTGGAGGAGACCAGTTGGGCAAACGAGTTGATGAAGCGTTTGTCACGCAGGGAGAACGGCGTTTGCAGGCTCAGTTTTTCCAAGACCATCACCGCGATCACTTGCTGGTCATGCGAGTACACCGGCAGCCCGTAAAGGTAGGAACTGCGCCCTTCGCACTCCAGCGGCTTCTCTTGCTCAGCGACGCTGGCGATCATCTCATCGACTTCCAGGTTGGCCGACGGCACCGCCTGCAGCTGCTCATTCAGATGGATCAGCTCCACCCGTTCCGGTGCCAGTTGCACCATCAGGTGAATGTTGTCGAAGAGCAGGTTTTCGAAGATGACGGCAGCGAGGTTCTCGCAGACCGTCTTGACCATGATCGAAGAAGAGACGCGGCGGATGGCGTCGAGCAGGATCTCGTTGTCGGTCAGCGTGTCGATCAGCTCTTGGCGCTCCTCGACCATCTTGCTCGACCAGGTGCGCAGTTTCGATCCGTTCGCTTCGACCTTGTGCACCAGCCGCGGCGCGGCTTGCGTCACGACTTCCTGCATCTCCTCGATCACCTGGTTGGCCTGTCCGACCAGCTCTTGGTTGGTCTGGCGCATCAGCTTGTCGATCTGCCCAAGGCGCGCCTGCTGGTTGAGCTTGCGATAGCCGATCAGCGCACGCTTGTAGTTGAGGTTGGCTTCCACAAACTGCCGCGTTTGCTGGTACAGGCGGCCGAGGCAGTAATGCGCGGTGGACAGATAACCGATATAACCGGTGTTGTGGATCAGCTGTTGCACCGCCTGCGCGGCCTGCAGACCTTCTTCGTTGCGTCCCGCTTCCTGACAGGCCATCGCCAGCAGCAGATAGCGCTTGATGCGAATCTCGGTCGGCACGTCCTGCTCACCGACCAGTTGGCTGAACTCGGCGATGATGTCTTCATACTGCCCTTTGATCAGGTTGTAGCGCCCGCGCAGCAGTTGATGCTCCTCAACAAAATCCCGGCTGGTGCAGATCTGCTCGACCACCGGCCACATCCGCTCACACTTCTTCAGTTTGCCAAGGGCAACCGATGTGCGGAAGCGATAGAGGAAAGCATGGTCGCGCATCAGTTTGCGCCCTTGCTTTTTCGCCGTTTTGATCAGCGTGTCGATCACGCGCTCCGCCTTTTCGAACTCTTCGATGAACAGGAAGTGTTCGATCTCATGACAGAGCAGCGACGTATCTTCGCCCGCGAACACCGCCTGGCAGGTCTCGCGCGCTTTTTCGATATAGCGCTGGGCGTGGTACATATCGCCGAGCAGACGATAGATCTCGACAAGGTTGATGTAGGCGATCGCCTCTTTCATCCGGTTGCCAAGGTCGGCCGCCAGATTGGCCGACTGCAGGTAGTAGTCTTTCGCCCGCAGCGGGTCGGTCTTCTGGAAGCCGATCGCCATGCAGTTGTAGATGCCGATCAGCGCCTGACGATTGTTCGCATGCTCGGCGAGCGATGCGGCTTCGTGCAGGTAGTGCGAGCTGTCTTCAAACGACACGCCCGGCACGCTCATCAGGAGCACCTGCAGGTTGTACAGCCAGGACACATAGTGGCGGCCTTTCAGCGTTTCGCGCAGACGCTGCCCATGCTCCTTCTGGTAACGCTCCATGGCGCGGATGTGCTCGTAGTCGCCGTCCGCTTCGAGGTAATACATGGCGATCGCCACCATCGCGTAGAGCTTGTCCTGCTCCGAGACGTTGTCCGTCTGGATCTGCTCTTCCACATAGGCCACATGCGGCTTGAGCGCTTGGAAGTTCCCCATGTTGACATAGACCAGCATCAGCGAGATCAGCACGTGCACCGATCCTGTGCGCTCATACAGATCGGTCATCACGCTTGTCGCATCGTCGAGCAATCCGAGCAGGCGCAGCATGCGCGCGCGGAACGTATACAGGGAGTTCGGACACTTGCGCTTGGGCAGGTGCGCATACAGCTCGATCGCCTTTTTGATCTGCGCTTCCCCTTCGGCAAACAATCCGCGGCGGTACCAGCGGCGTCCCCCGATGATGTTCAGGTAGATCGCCCGCTCCCACTCATGCCCCGCTTCGAAGTGATACGCCACTTCCATGTACGAAGTGGAGCCGACATCGAGCAGGCAGGCGGCCAAGGTGCGGTGCATCTGCGAGCGCATCTCTTCCGGAATCGTTTGGAAGATGTGGTCTTTGATGTTGTTCGACGTAAAGCCGTACAGGTTGTGCATCTGCCAGACCAGGCCCTGCTCTTCCAGCAGGCGCAGCACCGGCAGCAGATCCTGCGCTTTTTCAAAACCGCACGCCTTGGCTGCCGCTTCCACGATCATCGACCCTTTGAACAGCGACAGCACCTGGCAGACCTCTTTCGCCTGCGGCGTCAAAGACTGCAGACGGAACAGAATCAAAGACTCCATCCCCTGCGGAATCTCAAACTTCTCCACCGATTCCGGCACCATGTGCCAGACGTAGCGCTCCTGATAGAGCTGCTTGGTATCAGCGAGGTAGTCGATCAGTTGGAACACCTGCTCCAAGGATCCGCGCCCATGATAGTTCAGCCACTGGATAAACTCATCGCTCAGGAAATCGGCGCTGCCAAAGCGCGAGCGCACCGCCTCGCGCATCATCTCCAGCGGCAGCGGTTCGAGGTGCAAATGCGCTTGGAACAGAGACATCAGCGCGGGCGCGGGCGTTTCCGTCACGCCAACAAACCCAAGCGACAGCGTCTCCTGCCCCAGCAGCTTTTTGAAAAATTGCAGGGACTCGGCATCCAGAAGGTGCGCATCGTACAGCTCGAACACCATCGGTTCGCCATAGGTCTCTAAAATTTCTGAGAAAAAGTCAAACAGCAAATTTTCAGGCTCTTGATGCTTTGGCTGTTCACCAACTTCGGCGGTCAGCATGTCGCGGTATTCAAACGCCACGCGCGGCAGCACGCTGCCGAGCAGGTTCACGTACATGCGCCCCAGACGCTCCAGCTTCGGCACAGCGAAGCAGAGCAGGAACAGCTTCATAACGAGAAGCTCCACCGCGCCAAACGGCGTTTCCCGCACGGTCGCCGAAATGACCGACACGTTGTGCATGTAGCGCCCGGAAACTTCATAGATCAGGCGCTTGCGGCCGACACCGGTCTGGCCGGTGATCAGCATCGAGTTGCGGGTGCCCTGCATCATCCGCTCGTAGAAGTTGGACAAAGTCTCCACTTCCTGTTCGCGGCCGGTAAACTCCGCTGAGAACAGATATTGCGATCCGTATGTCTGCATGTCGGCGTTGCAGATCCCGTCATGGCGGCCCAGCGTGCGCGTCAGTTCGTCGATGATCTGGCCGATCCATTGAAAACGTTTGCTTGGCTTGCGGTTGATCATCTTCAGCACGAGCCGGTCGAGGTGCGGCGGAATGTGCTCGTTATAGCGCGACGGCGGGTGCAGCGTCCCGTCGCCATCCTCCGAAAAGGGGAAGTGTCCGGTCAGCACAAGATAGAAAAGCACGCCGAGGTTGTAAATGTCCGTCCGCGCATCGAGCGGGCTCATCGTCATCGTTTCCGGTGCAAAATACTGCAAAGCATCGTCCGCCCCGCAGGCGTTGTACAAAGACAGAGGCGCGTCGGTCAGCATCGTCAGCAGGCGCACCGAACCGTCCGGCTGCACCAGCACATAGTCGGGTGCGATCCCGCCGTGCCACATCGTCCGTCCATGCAACTGCGCAATCGCGTCACAAAGCTCCTTGAGCACCTCAAGCACCGCCGTCAGCGGCTTGCCTTCGGTATACTGAAGCAGCGACTCTTCCCCAGCCTGCCAGTCATACGCGACATAGCTCGCGCCTTCTGCTGAGAAGACATCGAGCACTCGCGCCATCGGCAGACCCGCTTCCTGGAACAAACGGGCGCGCAGCGCGATCTGGTCATGTCCAAGGAAAGACACCACATGTGGTGCCAGACGCACGAGCCGAACTTTTTCATTTGTCTTTTGATCCCAACCTGCCAAGTGATCCCCAAAATAGGAACTCGCGCCGATTTGCTCCACAATGGCAAAGCGGTCATCCACCTTTGTCTGCAGGGTCTCCGTCATGGAACGTCACATCCATTCTGCCGATACAGTTCTACTAGATTAATCTTAACACAAAAATTAATCAAAGTCATAGATTGAGACAGGAAGTTTATAGAATCTGAGTGAATTTGCAAGGTAAATCGCCCACACAGCCAAGAAAATGTACGATTTTGGACACAGGTTTCCAAAAAATCAAGTGTATGTATTTCATTTTTGTCATGGTAAAATGGGTGAGTAGAAGAAAGGAGTGTGAACTATGAGCTTACGTGGTATCGGTATCGTACTTGTTCTGTTCGTATTGGGCGTTGCCTTCAGCGGCTTCGCATCTTATTCCGCAGACACCTTCCAACACAAGGAAGAAAAAGCAATTGACGCTGAAAAGCTCGTGATGCAAAACTGCGCTTCTTGCCATGGCAAGGACCTCAAAGGAACGGACCTGGCTCCGAGCCTGCATGAGAAGGGTCAGAAGCTGTCTGCTGAAACGATCCAACAGATCATCACTGATGGGGTTTCGCCGAACATGCCGGAGGGCCTCCTGAAGGACCATAAAGAAATTAGCGCAGTAGCAAATTACATTACCAATCTCGACAAATAAGCGAACAATAGGATTCTTGCGTTATGCGCATGAATCCTTTTTGTTTGTCCTGCACCTTTCATCAGAAAAAGGACTGCCCATTGGGTCAGTCCTTTTCTTGTTGTCTATTGCTGCATCTCGAGAATATATAGTAGCTCGTCTAAGCTTGGTGCAATATTTTTAAGATATGCCTCCCTGGCCCCGGTTTTTTGGTGGGGCTCTCTGTGCGATTCGGTAAAACTAAATCAAATTGAAGTTAATATGACTCAGAGTTGAAACCAAATCGCTTTTCCTATTTCATTCTAAGTCGAAATTCCTTGAAAGTAAATAGGCAATACGCATGATTGCCAAAATTTTTGGATGTAAATTACGCGACAAGTTTCGAGGAATTTCGACAGTCGAAAGGGGTCGTAGGACTACCTCCCCCCCACATAGGGTATAAAGGCACTATTGACGCTGGTAAAAAAACGTGTCGTAAGTCGTAAATCGGAACGACTGCGGGTTAAATATCTGTTCCGTACTGCCTACAAACAGCACGCCGCCGGGACGAAGCGCATCGGAAAACTTGCGATATAAAATGTCTTTGGCGTCTTCCGTGAAGTAAATGATCACATTGCGGCAGACGATCAGGTCAAAATCGGAGTCAAACGCCTCTTCGAGCAAGTTGTGCTTCTTAAATGTCACGCAGCGCTTGACCGCCTCGGAGACGGCAAACAGGTTGTTCGGAGTCTCTGTGAAATACTTGCGCTTAAACTCCTCCGGCACGAAATGCAGGGAGCGTTCCGAGTACAGGCCCTGCTTCGCCTTGCTCAGCGCATTTTCGTCGAGATCGGTGGCGAGAATCTGAATGTCGGACAGCGGCATGAACTTGCTGAGCAGCATGACCAGCGTGTACGGCTCTTCCCCGGTCGAGCAGGCGGCGCTCCAGATTTTCAAGCGGCGTTTGCCGACCAGCATCTCCGGAACCACCCGGTCGCGCACCACATCCCAGCGGTTGGGGTTGCGGAAGAACTCCGACACGTTGATCGTCATCCGGTCGAGAAACTCGCCAAACAGCTTGTCGTCTTTTTTCAAGCCGTCAAAATAGGACATAAAATCACGAAAGCCCCGCTTATCTCGCAGCGCAGTCAAGCGCCGCTGCATCTGGGGGCGTTTATATTTGCGAAGGTCAATCCTCGTATATTTAAAAATGCTTTCCATAAACAGTTCAAAATCATCAATCGGCAAAGCGGGTACCTCCCTCGTTCCTTCTGGTGCCTCGATTTACCTATTCGTCCATCAGGGTCAAAAGTCCTGCCTCCACCCCCTTGCCGAAAGGGAGGAATTTACGTGAAACTGGGCCTTGCGTTAAGCGGCGGCACCTTGCGCGGTTCTGCGCACATCGGGGTGCTGGAAGCGCTCTGGGAAGCGGGCATCCGGCCCGACCTGATCGCCGGCACCTCCGCCGGATCGGTCATCGCATCCCTCTATGCCAACGGCTTGTCTCCGGCGACGCTGCGCCGGATCGCCTTGAGCTTCAAAGGGCGTGAGCTGATCGACTGGACGACGAGCACCTTCGACATCTTGAAGCTGATCGCCCTCTTGCCACTGCAATACCTCGGCTTCACCAAAGACTGGACCCGCCTGTTGCCGCAAGGGTTCGTTCGCGGCGCCAATTTCGAACGCTTCCTCAACCAACTGTTCACCTTGCCTCCTACCCACCCCAAAATCCCGCTGTTCATCACCGCGGTCGACATCGTCTCCGCCGAATCGATCATCTTCACCGACCCGCTGTTTGCCAGAGGTTACGAACTGGGCGGCTGGGTCTACCTGCCGATGCAAGACAAAGGCGCCTGCGTGCGCTCCTCCTGCTCCCTGCCCGGTCTCTTTACGCCCCGGGTGATCGACGGACGCTCGCTCGTCGACGGCGCGGTGCGGATGAACATCCCGGCCGAAGTGCTCGTACAGGCCGGCTGTGACAAAGTGATCGTTGTCGACCTGCACGACACGGAGATGAAAAATGTCAGCGCGCCGCCGAAGACGTTCCTCGACGTCTTTATGCGCGGCGTTGACATCATGCAAAACGAAATCATCTCACTGCAGTTGATGGATGAAAACGTGTTTGCCCTGCAGCCGGTGATCAAAGGAGTTGGCTTTACTTCGTTTGACAAGATCGCCTACTGCATTGAACAAGGCCGTCAAGCGACGCTCGCCAAAATGGACGACTTGAAAGCCTATCTCCAATAAAAAAGCCCGCTTCCGTGATGGAAGCGGGCTTTGGGCTGTTCAGCCGATTAGATCCACTTGTTGATCGCTTTGTCGTAGGACAAAGTCTCGCCGCCGAACCACAGGCCGATTTCGCGAGCTGCGTTCTCCGGGGAGTCGGAGCCGTGGATGATGTTCATGCCAACGGAGATTGCGTAGTCGTTGCGGATGGTGCCCGGTGCTGCAGCAGACGGGTTGGTAGCGCCCATCATTGCACGAGCGGTAGTGATTACGTTTTCGCCTTCCCAGATCATGCCGAATACCGGGGAGGAAGTGATGAAGTCAACCAGTTCGCCAAAGAACGGCTTGTCGGAGAGTTCAGCGTAGTGGGACTCTGCCAGTTCGCGCGGAACTTGGATCATTTTCGCGTTTACGAGCTTGAAGCCTTTGTTTTCGAAACGGGAAACGATTTCACCGATCAGACCGCGTTGTACGCCGTCCGGTTTTACCATGAGGAAAGTTTGTTCAACTGCCATTGGTTCAGACAACTCCTTTTATGTACGCTTTTATGTACGCATTTCTTTACAATCCTTGTCCATTTTACCAAGGTCATTGACGATAAGCAAGCGAACGCGATCAATTAATGATCGCGTTCGTTGATGAAATGAGCGATGCCTTCCAGCTTGGTGCGAGCATCCGTATTCGGAAGCTGCCGCAGCGCCTCCAGGCACTTCTCCATATAACGGTCAGCCATCGTGCGGGCATACTCAATGCCGCCCGATGACTTGACGATTTTCACCGCTTCTTCGACTTCCGCCGCTGTCATCTCACGGCCGATCAAATTGCGCAAACGCAGCGCATCGCGCGAATTTTGCAGCGCAAACAGCACGGGAAGCGTCAGATTGCCTTGGCGAAGGTCAGAACCGACCGGCTTGCCAAGCTTTTTCGGGGTCGAGGTCAGGTCGAGAATGTCGTCGATGATCTGAAACGCCATCCCGGCATAATAGCCGTAGCGCTCCAAGAGACGCACTTCACGCGGCTTGCACTCCGCGACCATCGCGCCCAAGGTGCAGGAGACCGACAACAAGAGCGCCGTCTTGCGCTTGATGCGGCGCAAGTACGTGCGTAAATTCTGCTCCATGTTGTAAAAATCGCGAATCTGCTCAATCTCCCCTTCGCACATGGCGACGATCGACTCCGAAAGAAGTTGATGGATTCGTACATCAGAAAACTCGGCGAGCAAAACGAGCGCCCGAGCAAAAATGTAATCGCCGGTGTACATCGCCATCCGGTCGCCCCACTCCGACTTGACGGTGGGCGTCCCGCGCCTTGTGGCTGCATCGTCGATCACGTCATCATGAACGAGCGAAGCCATATGAATCAGCTCAAGCGCCGCTGCGACCTGGGTCAGCTTGGCGACATCGTAGCGCCCAAACTTCCCGGCGAGCAAGACGAAGACCGGACGAATCCGCTTCCCCCTGCTTTCAGCAGATGAGCAGATGCTTTCTTCAGGTTGTACTGGGAAGTGTGCACCTCGTCATGGAGCCGACGCTCCACCATGTCAAGATCCGATTTGAGCGAAAAATAGATGTCCATCAACTTCATTCAAAATCCACCTTAGAAAATGTTCAGAATATTGTATTGCGTGTCGCGCTGTGCCGGGACGCGTCCTGCATCGCGGATCAGGCGGATCAGTTTTTCTTTGTCGCTGCGGTTGTGTGCGCCTGCTGCCGAGACGACATTTTCCTCGATCATCGTCGAGCCCATGTCGTTGCAGCCAAACTCCAGCGCCAACTGCCCGATCTTGTCGCCCATCGTCACCCAGGAAGACTGGAAGTTGCGCACATTGTCGACCATCAGACGGGAGATCGCCAGGTTCCTTAAGTACTCAGCAGCCGTTGCGCGCTCGCCTTTGAGCGCGGTGTTGTCAGGCTGATAGGTCCAGGAGATAAACGCGGTGAAACGGCCGGTCTTATCCTGCTGTTCACGCACGCGGATGAAGTGCAGCAGACGCTCTTCGATCGACTCGCCAAAGCCGATGACCATCGTCGCCGTGGTGTTCATGCCGTGGCGCTGCGCCGCATCATGGACTTCCATCCACTTCGTCCATGATTCTTTCAGCTTGGAGATGCGCAGGCGGGTTCTGTCATCGAGAATCTCCGCGCCGCCGCCCGGCAGCGAGTCGAGACCCGCCGCTTTCAACTGTACGATCACTTCGTCGAGCGGCAGGCCGGACACTTCGACCATCTTCAAGATCTCTGCTGCCGAGAAGGAGTGCATCGTGATGTCAAAACGGGACTTGATCTTCTTCAGCAGGTCAAGATAGTAGGAGAACGGCAGGTTCGGGTTGGTCCCGCCCTGCATCAGGATCTCCGTGCCGCCGAGGTCGATCGTCTCCTGAATTTTATCAAAAATCACTTCATCAGACAAAACATACGCGTCTGCATCTTTCGCCGTGCGGTAGAAAGCGCAGAAACGGCAGTAGGTGTCGCAGATGTTCGTGTAGTTGATGTTGCGGTTGATGACAAACGTGCCCATGTTGTCCGGGACATGCTTTTGCATGATCTTCTTCGCTGCAGCGCCAAGTTTGGTCAGGTCGTGCGACTGGTACAAGATCGTGCCGTCTTCCAGCGACAAGCGTTCGCCTTGCAGCGCCTTGTCGAGCACCTCATCCACCTTGGTCGTCTTCGTGTTTACAAAACTCATTCCTCGTCACCCCACAGTTCCAGCTTGACCGGTTTCTTGAGCAGACCATGACGGTATGCGGCGTCAAAATAAGCATTGGCGCCAACCGCCCACTCTTCATCCAGGTCATGACGTAGTTTATTGAAATAAGTGCGCCAAAACTCTTCGGTCTGTCCGAGCATACGCATCGCCTGCGCGATCACCGCATCCATGTCGGCCAGCCCTTTCTTCTTCCCTTCGAGGAAGAAGCGGTGAATCTTGCGCACTTTCTCCGGGTTCTCCTCAATCAGGCGCTTGGGAACGGCGCAGACGGCAAACGTCATCGAATGACCGGTGCGCTTGTTCCACTCTTCGCCCAGGTCATACAGATGACAACCATGCTCCTGCACCGACCAATACAAAGCATCATCGGCGATCAACAGCGCTGCATCCGCCTGCTCCAGCATCGCCGGAAGGTCGTCGGACGGCAGCGTGATGTATTCAGCAGGCGTGATCCCAGTCTCCGCGAGCAGGATCTTCAGCAGATTCGAGCTCGACTTGGAGATGACCGGCAGCGCGATCACCGCGCCGTTCAGTTCCTCCCACGGTCGCTTGGAGAAAAAGAAGATCGAGCCGACCGGGCCGCGCGCTGACACGGACAGCCCGCGCAACGCCACAAAATCTTCGGCCAGCTCCGCGTACGCCAAGGAAGAACAGAGTCCGGCGTCAACCGAACCTTCGGCCAGCCATTTGTTCAGATCGCTTGGCGCGCCGGGTATAAATTCAATCTCAGGGTCAGACTTGTCAAGAAAATGGCAGATCGGCAGTGCGTTCGTAAATTTGATATGGCCGATCCGCACATGCAACGGATTCATTACAGAACCGTAAGCTCCTCGACCGGGGCTTTCTTGCCCTTCTCAAGGTGCGAGAAATCGGTGTTGACGACATTGTACAGCGTGTCGCGTTCCACCGGCATGCGGCCTGCGTCGCGGATCAATTTCACCAAGTCTGCTTTTGCCATACCCTGAGATGTCTGCGCGCCTGCAGCATGGTAAATCTTTTCTTCCACGACGTTGCCGTCGAGGTCGTCTGCGCCAAACCACAGCGCCGTCTGTGCCAGCTTCTCGCCGACTTGCATCCAGTAGGTCTTGATGTGGTCGATGTTGTCGAGCATCAAGCGCGCCACGGCGATCACTTTCAAGTCTTCGAAGCCGGTCGAAATGTGCAGATGCGGGAACTTTTTGATCAGTTCCGTGTTGTCCGGGTGCCACGACAGCGGGATAAACGTTTGGAAACCGCCCGTCTTGTCCTGCAGTTCGCGCAGACGAATCATATGGTCAATGCGGTCTTCGAGCGACTCCACATGGTTATACAGCATCGTCGAGTTCGTGCGCAGGCCTTTTTTGTGCGCGATCTCGTGGATCTCCAGCCAGCGGTCGCCGCTGGTCTTGTGATCGCAGATGACCGAGCGCGGCTCATCAGCAAAGATCTCCGCGCCGCCGCCCGGCATCGAGTCGAGGCCGGCTGCAACCAGTCGGTCGAGCACCTCTTCTGCCGACATCTTGTTGACGCGGGTGAAATGGTCGATCTCGACACCGGTCAATGCCTTGATGTGCAGATTCGGGCGCTTTTCCTTGACTTTGCGCAGGATGTTTTCATAGTAATCGATGCGCAGGGCCGGGTTGTTCCCGCCAACGATGTGGACTTCGGTCGCTTCCGGATCGATCATGTCGATGCGGTGCTCGATCTCTTCCATCGTCATTGTGTACGCAGCAGGATCTTTCATGCGCACGCCAAACGCGCAGAAATCGCACAGCGTCTGGCAGATGTTCGTCGGGTTGATGTGCCGGTTGGTGTTGAAGAACGTCTTGTCGCCGTGCTTCTTCTCCCGCACATAGTTGGCCATGTGGCCAAGCGCCGTGATATCGTTGGACGAAATCAGCTTGACGCCGTCTTCGAAGGTCAGACGCTCTTCGCGCTGCACCTTCTCCCAAATCTCTGCAAATGGGTGGTCTTTGGTGATGATTTCCACAGTACTTCCCCCCGTCTACTCCTTCTCCCGATCGCCCCAACGGCGAAACAGAGTATGTTCCACATGCATGCTGTCCAGCACTTTGCCAACGACAAAATTGATCAGGTCGTCCATCGTCTCCGGGCGGTGATAAAAGCCCGGCATCGCCGGCACGATCTTGGCGCCTGCATCGGCCGTGGCCAGCATGTTTTTCAAATGAATCTTATTAAACGGCGTCTCCCGAGGCACAAGAACGAGCGGACGCCCCTCTTTGAGGTGCGTGTCCGCTGCGCGTTCCAGCAGGTTATCAGAAGAGCCGTTGGCGATCGCTGAAAGCGTTCCCATCGAACATGGAATCACGACCATACCGGCCGTGAGGTGCGACCCGGACGCCACCGGCGCTCCGTAATCGCGGCTGCCATGGATCTGTAAGTCAGCATCTTCCGGCAGTTCAAACAAGCGGGGAATCGCAGTCAGGTCGCCGTGCGACACGTCCCACCCCATCTCGAGGGTGAACACCTGCCAGACCGACTCGGAGAGCAAAAGGTGTACGCGATGGCCGGCGCGGCAGAGTTCCTGCACCAGTCGAATCGCATACACCGCACCGCTCGCTCCCGTCATTCCGACGACAAATTCCTTAGTCATTGCGCGAATCCTGTTGGAGCGGCTTCTTGCCGATATGCAGCGCGCAGATGCCGCCAAAGAAGTTCCAGACCCGGACGTCGGTCATGCCGACACTCTCCATGATCTTTTTTAACTCCTGTTGATCCGGGAAGTTGGTCAGCGACTCCGGAAGCCACGAATACGAAATGCTGTCGCGGGATGCCAGGTTGCCGATCGCCGGCAGGATCTTATAGAAATAGAAGAAATAGAGCGCCCGAAACGGCTTCCAGACCGGCTTGGACAGCTCAAGGGACACGACCTGTCCGCCCGGCTTGACTACGCGCATCATTTCGGACAGCACCTTGCGGATGTCCGGCACGTTGCGCAGCGCAAAACCGATCGTCGAATGGTCAAACGTGTTGTCCTCATACGGGAGATCCATCGCGTTGCCGTAGATCATCGACGTCTGTTTGCCAACGCCGGCCTTGTCGATCTTCGGGTACGAGTATTTCAGCATCTCCTGCGAGAAGTCCAGACCGACCACCTTGCCCTCCGGCCCGAGCTGCTCGGCCAATGCAACCGTCCAGTCGCCGGTGCCTGCGCACACGTCGATCGCCGATTGCCCCGGCTGTATATTCATGCGCTTCATCGTAATCTTACGCCAGCGCTTATGAAAACCTGCACTTAACAGGGAGTTCATCAGGTCGTAACGCTTCGCGATGCGCTCAAAGACGTAATGAACTTTTTCTTCCTTCGATGCAAACTTATCCATTAAATTCCCCTCAACCTTCTTCGCAAACTCGACGCGAGTACGCCCCCGGAGCCATCAGCTGTCCCGGAAGAGCGCGCAGTTCATCGCGCAAGCCTTGCATCATCATCATCGCAGGTTCGGCGAGAGAAGCCGCTTCTTCCAGCAAGGAGAACAAATATGTCGATGTGCCATATTTCACATAGAGGGACATGAGCCGTTTGTCCGGCCCGTCGCTCGCCTTCATCGCTTTCAGCCACTTCTTCTCTTCGCTGTTGGCCTTTTGCCAAAGCGACAGGTTGGCCGCCCCACGCACCCAGGTGTGGCCGGACATGTTGTCCAGTTCCGCCTTGAGGACGCTCGCCCGCACCAGATGGGTGACGAGTTGTTCCCACCGGGAATCCTGCGGCAACAGCGCGTCGCAGAGCGTGCGGAGCAGGGCGCCATGGATCGTCTCCTGCAGATGCAGGTATCTTTCCACAGAGAGGGTGAAATCACCCGGAACGCGAACCAGTTCCGCCTTCATTTCATTGATCGACTGGATGGCGCGGGCAAACTGACCAAGCAGTTTGATCTGTCCGCTCTCGGCCATCAGCCGGTAATATTTGCTTGAATAATAGGCGCCGCCAAGCACGCCGAGCTGACGAAACCGCTCATCTTCATGGCGGGCAAGCGTCTCAATCTCTTCATGCAAAGCCAGACCGTGGTAGATCAAGAGCAAGGTGGAAACGATCGTTTCCGTCTCCTTCCCGTCCAGGCCTGCCGCCTCGCAAATCGCCTCACTGAGTGCCAGTTGCAGCCTTTCCGGGGTCGGTTGCGCAATGATCGCAGATAAATACTTATGATCCATTTCAGCAAAAAGCTTCGACCGGATGTCCTGCACGCAGGTCTCTTCGATGCGTTGTTGTACTTGCAATGGTTCCATCTCCTATTCAGACTGGCTGCCAAACCCCGATACAAAAGAAAAAGGCCCGACCAGCCCTAGGATACAAAGCTACTAAACCAAGTTTAACATGGGCTATTTCGACAGGAAATATGAAAGTTCCTGTGTGTTCATTAGACTAAGTATAGCATACATTTTCTTTCTAGGAAGAGAAAAAAGACGCGGGGAGCATCCGCGTCAATTTGACTCTGTATTTTTTTCAATCACATCCAATTTCTGTTGGACAAACGCCGAAATGGCCTGCGAATCGGGTTTTGGCGCCCCGACCATGTCAGAACGGTCAGCCACGACCGACAGCTCGACCCGTTCCGGATGCTCATAGGTGACGACGCGCACTTCCACCGCCTGCTGCTGCGGCACTTCGACGAGGAAGCGGTGCGCGATCTTGTAGATGTCGTTCCACGGCTTGTTTTGCCCATGCAGTGTCGTCGCCGGCACGGCCAGCATGATCACCAGCTTGTCCTGCTCCCAGACGACCTCCTGCAGATGGCTGCCAAGCTGCAGCGTTCCCAGCTCATCGACCACTTTCTCCCGTTTCATCACCGGCACATCCCCGCTGGTGCGGGCTTCAAGCTGCTGGCCACCCCACCGTTCGAGCGCTTGCGACGGCAAAAACGACAGGGCGAGCGCGAGGACCGTGGAGATGAGCAGCGCAGCGATCAGACCTTTTGACATCAGGCTCTCCCCCTTTACCATGTAGTACGAGGTATATGCGCGATGACACAAAAAAAGACGAGCCCGGTGCCTGTCCTGGCACCTTGCTCCTCTTTTGTCCGATGCGTTGCGAACTCCTATTCGATATCGAGATCGGTGCCGCCGGCCTCGATCTTGCCGAATTTGGTCCAGATCGTCGCGCGGCCGCGAACTTTCACAGCCGATGTATGTTCGGTAAACTCGGCGATCATCACTTCACCTTTGTCCAGCTTCTCCGCATGGTGAAATCTCGTATCCTGACCGCGCGTCAAGCCGATGACTTGCACCCCATTGTCTTGGGCTTTTATGACGAAATATTCATTAGACATCTAATCCCCGCCCTCCAGAATTTCGATCTTAAGTATACCATCTTGTGGTAATGCGATGCAATGTAATTCCACCTGCAACTGAACATACTATTTCCGCAAGCCCCTGCAAGATCACAGCACGAACTGGAGGTTCTTAGGATGAATCCGGAACGACAACCGGCAGCGGAGCGCCATAGCGAGCCCGAAGAGAAAAAAGACCTGACGCCGCTGCACTACGAATTCGCAAAAGGGTATCTGCCCACCGTCAATCCGAAGTCTGATGAGACGCACCACTCGGATGACACCGGCATGCGCTGACCAACATCTTCCTATAATACACGCCCTCCCGCATGGGAATCGTAAAGGTGAAGTCGCAGTCGAAAGGAGGAGGAGCATATGACCCGCATGAACACTCTTGATCGCATTGCCCTGACGCTCGTGATCATCGGCGCGCTGAACTGGCTGTTGGTGGGCCTGTTCCAATGGGACCTGGTTGCGGCGCTGTTTGGAGGCGAAGCATCTTGGCTGAGCCGACTCGTTTACACTCTGGTCGGCATTTCCGGCCTGTACTGCCTCTCGCTCTTGTTCCGCGGCGACATTTCCATGGGCAACAACAATGGAAACGGCGGCAGCAATTATAACAACAATAACAACAACAACCGATAACCACAGTTGGTGTTCGGCCGCATGCCCACTTCGGGTATGCGGTTTTTTTGCGTTGTTTTAAGCCTTTCGACTTATATATAAATATAAATTTCTGGTTATCATGATTCCATTGATAAAAAACACTTGCAATTCTAGCGAAACAATTATAAGATAATTGTGAAAACAAAAATAGGGAGGTTTAAAGGGTCATGAAAAATCGCAAAACTTTTGTTACTGCAGTAGCAACTGCAATGATGTTGACCATGCTTGCTCCGCAAGCGCTGGCTGAGACGGCACAAGGGGCGCCGGTCGCGGCGAAAGTTGATACGAAAGTATCGGCTGACAACTACCTCAAGCAAAACGCTGGTCAATACGGTTTCAAATCGGATCTCTCCGACCTGAAACACGTATCCACCATCAACACCGAGTTTGGTTCTTATGTTCGCTACCAACAACAGGTAGACGGCGCAGATGTGTTCTACCATCAAGTAACCGTTACCCTCGATACCCAAGGCAACCCGATCCTCATCGTATCTGACTACGTGCCGAACCTGACTGGCGCGAAAGGCAAAACCAAGCTGAACGAGAACGATGCAGAAGGCAAAGCTCTTGGCCACAACAAAATCAAAAACACCAAAGAACTGGTTTCCCGCGTCTTCGGCTACTACGTTGAAGGCAACGGCGCAGCAGTTCCGGCATATAAAGTAACCGCTGTTGATGCAGACACCCTGTCCACTTGGGAAACGTTTGTCGGCGCAGAAGACGGCAAGATCCTCAAGAACAAAGACCTCAACCAAAAAGTTGACGGCACCGGCAAAGTCTTCCTGCCGAACCCGCTGGAAACCGCAGGCACCAAAACCGGCTTCCTCGACAACAACGATGCTGACTCCACCGCTCTGACCGGTCAACTGAAGACCGTTACCCTGCGCGGTCTGGACGGCTCCGGCAACCTGACCGGCCAATATGTAAAGGCTGTGCAGAAGAAGTATGCTACCTACTCTGCAACCAACACCTTTAACTATACCCGCAGCAGCAATCACTTTGAGAACGTCATGGTGTACTACCATATCGATGAACTGCAGCGCTACATCCAGACGCTGGGCTTCACCAACGTCAACAACCGTCAGATCACCGTTAACGTAAACGGCACGACTGCTGACAACTCCTTCTACTCCCCGTCGACGAAGCAATTGACCTTCGGCACCGGCGGCGTTGACGATGCGGAAGATGCAGGCATCATCGCGCACGAGTACGGCCACTCCATCCAGGACAACCAAGTCCCGGGCTTCGGCAACACTTTGGAAGGCGGCGCGATGGGCGAAGGCTTCGGCGACTACCTCGGCGCGATCTGGGAAGACAAGCTGGCTCCGACCTCCTTCGGCAACGCTTGCATCGGCGAGTGGGACGCAGTTTCCTACGACAGCGGCAACCCGCCGTGCCTGCGTCGTCTCGACACCAACAAAGTCATGCCGGGCGACTGGTACGGCGAAGTTCACGCAGACGGCGAAATCTGGTCGCAAGGTGAATATGATTTGGCTCTGCAGCTCGGCGTTGACAAAGCAACCAAGCTGATCCTGCAATCCCACTTCTCCCTCACCCCGTCCTCCGGCTTCAACGCTGGTGCAAAAGCGATCAAAACGGCCGACCAGCTCCTGAACGGCGGCGCAAACGCAACTGCGATCACCAACATCTGGGCTGCTCGCGGCATCTCGGCCAACTAATACGAATACAAAAAAGACACCTCTCAGCTGAGAGGTGTTTTTTTGTGCTAGTGATTCATCAACACCGAATGGGAGATCCCCAGAAAATATTCGGATTCGCGGCGGATATGGTTCAGCACGGCGACCGCGACCGGCATGCTGCGCACCGCAGCGCTCCCCGCCACGATCTGGTTGACCAGATGGATGAACCCTTGGCTTTGCTTATAGCTAAAAGCCGTCAAGTTGATGATCTGATCGCGCACTTCATGCGGCACGCGGTTCCCATACCGCGTCAACGCCTCCGCATAGCGCGTCGCCAGGCCTTGCGTTTGCGACAAGGCATTCTCCCAGTTCGCCAGCGCCGTCACGAACTCCGCTTCCAGTTGGCGGATCACCAGCGTATGCTCCGCTTCTTGCATCTTCCAGAATTCTATCTCATCGACAATCCGAAGGGGCAGCTTCTCCCCGTAGTTGTAACGCATTGACAAGTTCCTCCTCGCCTAGCCTTTGCTTCCCTTTCTAAGCTATGGCGGAGGAGCAGAAATGGCACCTTGTCAGCTTTTAAAATAGAACAGCCGCCCTGCCTCCAGCAGCCGGCCCACCGTAAATTGCATCAGCGCGTAAACGACCTGCTTGTTGCGATGTTGCTTCTGCACGGCCAGCAAGCGAATCTCGATCATCTTTTGCGGGGAAACCGGCAAGTATCCTTCCAGGTTCGCAAGCTTCCCATCCAGCGAAACCGGCCGATTCTCGCGGATGGACAGCATCGCTGCCACCTGCTCGTTTTCCAGTGCGATATGATAGGTGTTCTCCTCATGAAAACGGTCGACCAGCATCTGCTGATCATTCGGCGGATGCTGCGGAATCTCTTCCACAAACGTTTGATAGTTCAGTCGATGGATCTGCTCCATCTCGCGCTCACAATCGGCCACCTTGAAGATCAAGCTTCACCGCCCCTTTGGTAAAACGAGTTCCTACCATTATATAGCAGAAACTAACAAAACCCAATCCCCCAACACTTGGTTTGGAGATAGGGTTTTATGTATGCCCGCTATGGCTTGAGCACAACTTTGATTGCGCCTTCCGTCTTCGTGTCAAAAATGTGGTAGTTGCGTTCCGCTTCAGCTAAAGGCAGCACATGGGGGATGATGTCGCCCGGGTCAACTTTTCCTTCGGCGATCAGGCTGTAATGGTATTTTCTCCTGCTCGCACCATGGGGATCCCATTTGTAACCGCCCTTACATTCAATAAGGTTGCACAGCTTGTATGATGTTGATAATTAGAATTATTACAAACTTGGAGGTAATCAAGATGAAAGTTACCCTGTACAGCTCGACAGGTTGCACATACTGCGCGAAGATCAAAGACGAATTGAAGCGTTGGGGCATTTCCTATGAGGAGCGCAACGTGACGGAGAACAAAGACTATTTTAACGACCTGCATGCCCGCGGCATTTTCTCTACGCCGGTGACGTTCCTCGAAGACACGCCGGTCATTGGCTACCGTCCGAACAAAATGAAACAGTTGCTCGGCATCACCCCGGAACAGGACGCGCAACAAGCGGCTCCGGCTGCAGCTGAAACGCAGGAAGCATCTGCAGACACTCTGTTCACCGAACTGACGCCGGCGATGTACGAAGCAGAATACGACCTCGTCAGCATCGGTTCCGGCCCGGCCGGCGCATCGGCTGCTGTCTATGCGGCACGCGGCAAGCTGAAGACGCTCGTGCTCGACAAAGCTCCGGCCAGCGGCGCGCTGGCGATCACACACAAGATCGCCAATTACCCCGGTGTCACCGAAGAGCTGACCGGACTGGAACTGGTCGACCGCATCCGCAAGCAGGCAAAAGACTACGGCGCCGTGTTCGCCAAAGCGAACGTCCAAAGCCTGGAGCTTGACGGCGACATCAAGAAGATCCACCTGCCAGATGGAACGATCAAAGCCAAATCGATCTTCATCGCCGTCGGTTCGCGCGGGCGCGGCAGCAAACTGCCCGGCGAAGAGGAATTTGCCGGCCGCGGAGTCAGCTACTGCTCCACCTGTGACGCAGCCTTTTTCGAAGGCCGCACCATCGCCGTCGTTGGCGACACCGAAGAAGCGGTCAGCGAAGCCTACTCCCTGTCCCATTTTGCCAAACACGTCTATTTCCTGATCCCGGGCAAAAAACTGACCGGCACAGCAACGCTCGACGATCTGCAAGGCGCGTCGAACATCGAAGTCCTCTTCTCCCACCGCGTCCTGGAGATTCTCGGCACGCCGGATGAACGCCTGCAAGGCTTGCATGTACAGACTGGCAACGGTGAAAAGAAAAACTTTGACGTCGACGGCGTGTTCCTCTACGTCTCCGGCAACAAACCAGCGACCGACTTTATCGGAGACAGCGTCCAGCGCGACGAAGACGGCTACATCGTCGTCAATGAGCTGCTCCAGACCAGCGCCGAAGGTGTATTTGCCGGCGGCGATGCCCGCCGCACCCCGCTCAAACAGGCGGTGATCGCAGCGGCAGACGGCGCGATTGCCGCACAAGGCGCCGACCAGTATGTAAACAAAAGAAAGCGCCTGATCGCTCAATATAGCTAATTTTCTACTTGCTAGATTTACGAAAACACGCTAGACTGTACTTATTCTAAAAAAGGAGGAATACCAAATGCCAAAAGGTGCAACTGAAACCAAGACGCTCAAAGTCGGCGATCTTGCTCCGGACTTTACCTTGAAAGCACATGGCGGCCGTTCTGTTACGCTTTCTGAACTGCGTGGCAAAAACGTGTTTATCGCCTTCTACCCACTCGATTGGACCCCTGTCTGAGGCGCGCAAATGCCTTCCTACGAGGACGACCTGTCCCGTTTTGAAGAGCACAATACCCAGGTGCTGGGTATCAGCGTTGACTCTGTTCCGTCTCATGAAGCTTGGGAAAAATCGGTGGGAGGGATCACTTACCCGCTGCTCTCCGACTTCTACCCTCATGGTGCTGTCTCCGAGATGTACGGTGTTCTCCGTGCTGAAGGGATGTCCGAACGCGCTCTGTTCATCATCGACAAAGACGGGATCATCCGCTTTATCGATGTGCATCCGATCGGTGAACAACCGGAGAACGAAGAACTGTTCGAAGTCCTTCGTTCGCTCCACTCGTTCGCATAAATCAAAAGGCATGCCCGACCTTCGCGGTCGTGCATGCCTTTTTTATTATCGGTTCGCCACCGGCAGCAAAATTTCCACTTTTGTGCCGACGTCCACTTTGCTGGTGACGGTGATGCTTCCGTTGTGGTTTTCGATGATCTTATTGCTCACCATCATGCCAAGACCCGTGCCGGTCTCCTTGGTCGTGAAAAACGGTTCGCCAAGGCGCTGAATCTTTTCTTCCGGGATTCCGACGCCTTCGTCTTCAATGCTGATCAGCACAGCGCTGTCCGAATGCTGCGTGGCCGAGACGTAGATGTTGCCGCCGGACGGCATCGCCTCGATCGCATTTTTCAACAGGTTGATCAACACTTGTTTGATCTGGTTGTCGACGCAATAGATTTCCGGCAGGACGGTGGTCAGCGACCTGTGCATCGTCACCTGATTGAGCAGCGCCTGCGACTCAAACAGCGTCAACACATCATGCAGGATCACGAGCGCGTCTTCGCTCTTAAAGTTCAGCACGTGCGGCTTGGAGAGCAGCAGCAGTTCGTTGATGATCGTCTCAATCCGCGTGAACTCCGACAGCATGATCTTGATATACGCCTCGTTCTTCTCCCCTTCCGCCTGAATCAGCTGCAGGAACCCTTTCAGCGATGTCAGCGGGTTACGGATCTCATGTGCGATGCCGGCCGCCAATTGGCCGACGGCGGAATGCATCTCCGATTTGCGAAGCAGCTCTTCCGTCTTTTTCTGCTCGGTGATGTCTTGTGCCGCCTTTAAGAAATGGATGATCGCCCCTTCTTCATTGCGAATCGGCAGGAAGGCCGCTTCCTCCCAGAACACTTCGCCGTTGCGGCGGCGGTTGCGGATCTCCCCTGACCATTTGCCGCCCAGTTGCAAAGCTTCCCACGCCTGCTGATAGGCCTCCTCGGAAAATGGATCGGCAAACAGGTCGCGGAGATGTTTACCGATCATCTCGTCCAATTCGTATCCGGTCTGCTCCACAAATTTCGGGTTGACATACTCAACCATCCCGGTCACATCGGTGATCAGCACCGTACCCGGACTTTGCTGGATCGCATAAGACAGCTTTTTCAGCTCTTTGTTCGCCATCTTCAGGTCGGTGATATCAACAAATGTGATGACGACACCTTTGATGTAATTTTCTGTCGTGCGGTACGGCAAGATCCCCATGCTGTACCAGCGGCCTTGGATGCACTGAATTTCCTTTTCCAACGTGATGTTGGTCGTCAGCACCTGTTTGGCATCTTCATAAAGATCTCCGTACAGCAGTTTGTGCGAGATATGGTGAATCGGACGTCCGATGTCCACTTCCAGCAGATTGATGATCTCCGTCACCGATGGCGTAAAGCGGCGAATGTACATATTGTGGTCGAGGAAGATCGTGCCGATCTTCGTGCTGATCAGGAAATTGTCCATATCGTTGTTGAGCTCGGTCAGTTCCTGAATCTTGCGCTGGTGCTCCGTATTGACAGAGATCAGCTCTTCATTGACCGACTGCAGCTCTTCATTGGTGCTTTGCAGTTCTTCGTTTGAAGCGATCAGTTCTTCGTTCGTCGACTGCAACTCCTCGTTGGACGTCTCCAACTCCTCCACCGTGGCTTGCAGGCTCTCCTGCGCATATTGCAGCTCGCGTTCCAAGTCGCGAATCCGCATGTTCGTTTTCAAGTCATGTTCAACATGGTAGACATGCTCGACCAGTTCCGGACGAGACTCGACCTCTTCAAAGATGATCATCGTCCAACCAAGGTATTTATCGGAGGAAAACGGCTTGATCGTCAGGTTGAGGCACACGCCTTCCGCGTCGGTCAGCTGGATGTCCTTGTACGTGACGGTGGTCTGATCCTTGCGCACTTTGTGCAGACCGGTGCTTAAAATCACCGAGAGCTGCGCGTTGACCATCTTGTGCACATGAAAATTCATCCGCCCTCGCGGCACAGTCATGTACCGGCCGAGATCGCCAAACGTATGCACCACATTTTGGTTCTGGTCGATGATGATCGCCGGCCCCATAAATTCATCGAGCAGCGTTGCATAGAGGTCATCCGCGCGTTTGACCGTCTGGTAGTCGGCGCGGGGCTGGATCGCCCGGCGCGAAACGCTTTCCTTTTTCCGCACCGGGATGCCAAAGGCGCCGGTGAGCGTCGGGTTTGGCTGTTCCAGGCAGCGATACAGGTTCCATTTTTTGTTCAGCGGCGTGTAGAGATTGGTCAGCTTGCCGATGCTTTCGCTTGGGCCGAGGAACAAGAACCCTTCGGTGCGCAGGGCGAAATGGAACAGGCTGAGCAGTTTGTGCTGAACGTCCGTCTGGAAGTAGATCATCATGTTGCGGCAGGAGACCAGATCGAGATTGACGAACGGCGGGTCTTTGATGATGTTGTGCGGCGCAAAGACCACCATTTTGCGAATCTCTTTGCTGACTTGATACAGATCACCTTTTTTCACAAAGTAACGATCCAAGTAGGTCTTCGGCACCGCTTTGGTCAAGTCGGGTGTATAGCTGCCCTGGCTGGCGTACTGGATCGACTCCTGATCAAGGTCGGTGGCAAAAATGCGGATGTTGAGGTCGATTTCCCGTTCATACAGATACTGCCGGAACAGCATCGCAAACGTATACGCCTCTTCGCCGGTCGAACAGCCGGCTACCCAGATACGGATGTCCTCTTCCTGCGCCTGCAATTTATGTTCCACGATCTCCGGGATGACCTTTTGGTAGAGCAGCGCAAACGCTTCCGGGTCGCGGAAAAAGTAGGTCACGCCGATCAGCAGGTCATTTTGCAGCGCGTTCGATTCGTTGGCATCTTCGGTCAGATGCTGCGCATACTCTTGAATCGTTGCCCTTCCGCACAGTTGCATGCGACGCTCGACCCTGCGCAGCACACCTGCCTTCTTGTACCCGGTGAAGTCCGCACCGCTCTGCTGTTTTACCAGCATCAGGATGCGGAGCAGATGTTCGTCGTTCGTCACCTCATCATCTTCTTCAGCAAGGCGGCCGGTGGCGAGCAGAACCTCGCTGACCTGATGCGCCATCGCGGACGGAGACAGGACGAAATCGACCATGCCGGTCAACCGTGCGCTTTGCGGCATGCCGGCAAATTCCGCTGACTCTTCGTCCTGCACCAGCACCATGCCGCCGGCCTTGTGGATTTCCCGAATGCCTCGCGTGCCGTCCGAGCCCGTGCCTGATAAAATGATGCCAATCGCTCGATTGCCCTCAGCAGCGGCCAGCGATGCAAAAAAGACATCGATCGGCACATGCATGCCTTCCGCTGCATGATATTCGGTGAGCTGCAAGCGGCCCGCTTCGACCGTCATGTAGGTGTTCGGCGGAATCAGATAGACGTGATTCGACCGGAGCAGCATCCCTGATTCGGCAGTTTGAATCGCCATGCCGGTTCGGCGGCTTAACAAATCGGACATAAAACTTTTATAATTCGGGGAAACATGCTGCACGACCACAAATGCCGCAGGAATGTCATCCGGAACGCCTTCAAAGAATGCTTCGAGCGCTTCCAGTCCTCCTGCCGAAGCTCCCAACCCGACGATGCGTACATTTTGATGGGATGCTGACGTTCCGGGATCGTGATGGAACACGTTTCCTTCTGTGTCTGCCACGGATATTGCCCCTTTCCAGAAGCCCTCTCTCTGTATGAAACACCGCACGCGATTTGGTGCAGCTTGGAATTACCATATGTCACATAATCAATAGAAAGTATAACAGATAATTTTGCTTTCACATACAAATTGATCGAGTTACAGCAAAACAACGCCAACAATTGAAAAGCATGCGCTCCCGGTTGGTCAGGGTGTCTTCGTTTTCTTGTTGCATCTTCGCACACACCTCCTGAGTAGAAGTTCTCCAAAAATTGGGTGTGCTATAATAACGGCATGAGCCCATTCACAGAAAAAGCAATCGCCCTAATCAAAAACATCCCCGCCGGCTACGTGATGACGTACGGCCAAATCGCCAAGTTGTGCGGCAGTCCAAGAGCAGCCCGGCAGATCGTGCGGATTTTGCATTCGATGAGCAAAACGCACCAACTCCCCTGGCATCGCGTGATCAACTCCAAAGGCCAGATCGGCTTGCCCGATGACGAGTCGTTTCAGGAACAGCGCTTTCTGCTCGAACGCGAAGGGATCGAATTTAGCCGGGACAACCTGATCGACCTCGCGACGTACCAATTTCATCCCGACACAGACGAGTCGCCTGACGACTTGCTGTAGCCGCCCGTTTAGGCGGCTTTTTATTTTCCGTCAAATGTTGGGGTACACTAAGCTACCACCGCAGAGGAGGTATACTTTTGATGTTTAGACGATCAGCCGGAGTGGTGCTGTTGCTCAGCTGTTGTGTCCTCGCTCTTTTCCTCACCGATCCAAACCAAGCCCACGCCAAGAAAAAGGGCCGCTTTTATTATGAAAAGCGCGGTGATGTGGTCTGGGAAGTTCCGACTGAGCAAAAAGTGGTCGCGTTGACTTTTGACGACGGTCCTCATCCGAAATATACTCCGCAGGTTTTAGACATTCTGAAGCGCTATCATGCCAAAGCGACGTTTTATGTCGTTGGATCACGGGTCGAACGAGCGCCCGAGGTCGCGAAACGGGCGATCAAAGAAGGCCATGAGCTGGCCAACCATACATACGGCCATCCCTATATGACCCGCATCTCCGCCCAAGAGCTCCGCGAAGAGATCGACAAAGCGGACGAAGTTGTCACCACCATCACCGGCCATCACCTCAGCACGTTCCGTCCGCCCGGCGGCGTTTACAACGACCTGGTGGTCAACACCGCCAAAACGGCGGGCTACCTCGTCGTGATGTGGTCGTGGAATCAGGACACGAAAGACTGGAGCGACCCAGGTGTTTATAAGATCGTGGATCGCGTGCTTAAGAACGCCCACAACGGGGGGATCGTGCTCTTCCACGACTTCGGCGGCGACCGCATGCAGACGATTCGTGCGCTGGAGCAGATCTTGCCCGAGCTGGAAAAGCGGGGCTATCGCTTCCTGACCGTATCGGAGTTGCTGCAGGTGCGATACGGAGTGATTAACGTTCCGTAAAAAAAAGACCGTGCTGTCATACGCAGCACGGTCTTTGCGGACACGGCCTTGGGTTGGCCACGTGTTCGGCTTGCAACATGGTTGTCTTGCTTGAAGAGCCTTTACATAGCCATGATGTTGAACTTGATGAATTCGTTCAGCATCTCTTCTTCTTTTCCTGTTTCGAACAGCAGTTTCAGCACCATCGGCTTGCGGCTTTTGCCGTCCTGCAGCAAATAGTGGTTGAGCACCTTGCGCAGCTGCTCCAGATATTTCATCCGGTTGTTCAGATCTTTTTCTTGATGGTAAATCGACAGCAGGTTGTCCACCACCGTTATCGACTTGCGGGTGGTGACCCCGGTCAGCGAATCGGTGGTCGAATATTTGATCCACTCCGACTTGGTCATCAGGAAGGACGGGAACGTTCCGTTGAGGCGGTCCATAACATCCTGACCAGCATCTTGGACGATCGGGCCGACTTTTTTCGGTTTCTTCGCGACCGCTTCCAGCTTGCTTTGCACATCTTGGACCTTTTGCGGGTCCATTTCGAAATCATTGTCCATCATATCGTGCGCCGTGCGATACATCGCATGCTTGTCGTCCGGCAGTTTCTCCTTGCCTTTCAATTGTTCGACCGGATCGTTCCAGTGCATCAACTGCTCGACCGCTTGACTTTCCGGCAGTTTGATCTGACCTGGGAGCGCGCCGCCAAGCGTTTTGTCTTCCCCGCCCACAGGTTTTGGCGTGATGACTTGATCTTCCAGCTGACCGGCTTTTTCTGCGACTTTGCCCGACATCTTGAATTGGCCAAGCGTCCAAGAGCCAAGCGTTTTGCTGTACAGGTTTTTCTGGTAGACGAGGAAGGCGACAAAGTCGACCAGCGCTTCGATCTTGGCGGTCAGATCGCCTTCGAGATTGTAAGCGAATTCGACCGGCTTGCGATCATCCTGCTCGATTTTGTTCGTTTGCGGGTTCAGGCGGACTTGTCCGCTAACCTCCGCGCGGGCAGCAGCACGCAAGGTGGCCGATGCTTCCAGGTACGCTTTTAAGGCGAGCAAGAGCTCCGAACCGATCTTCACACCGGCCCCGACCGAGAACTTCAGGTTGCCTTCCAAGTGCGCCATCCCGGCGACGTTGTACAGCGAATCCGCTTCGTTCTCCTGATCTTTGGCGATCTCGCCGGCGACCATCGCTTTGATCCCCCCGCCGATGCCAACTTCCACAAATAAGGACAGCGGCGTCGGCGGCACCGGCAGTGCGGCGTGCAGCTTCACCGGCCAGAAGACGCGGTTTTTCGGGAACTCCATTTGGCCGGAGATGTTCGCCTTCTTCTTCTCCTGATCGATCATCCCTTGCACAGCCCCGCCGAACAGACTGATTTTGTAGACTTTGTTTGGCCCGATCCACTTCTCGTAGCGCTCGACTTTATACTCGCCGTCTTTGACCGTGATGCCGATCGCTTTCAGATGCACCTGAGCCAGCGAACCAAGCCCGCCGCCCGATCTCGACTCGTTGATCGAATCCATCAGGCTGTCCTTGCCGCCGCCTTTGCCCATCGCTTCCATGTCTTTGGACGACACTTTGTCCTGCTTGCCGAGCACAACTTCCGCTTCGGCAATTCGCAAGCTGCCATCCTTGTTGATCTCAACATTTTCCGCATCGAGCGCAAACACGCCGACGGAGAAGGCCAGGCGTTCGATCTCGCCTTCAAAGGTGCGGTCTTCGTTGTACTGCAGGCGTTTGATCGACCCGTACCCGTGCACAAATTTCTGGTCGAGGCGGATTTTCGCATTTTCCACGCCGAGTTGGAACTGGTCTTTGTATCCGACATACGCCTGTCCGTCCAGCACCAGTCCGTTCACCAGCTCCCAGTCTTTGACCTCCACGCCGCCGCGCACCGAGAGGATCTGCTTGTCCTTGTTGATCAGCAGGTCGTACAGCACCGGTTTCACTTGGTTGGCTCCGCTGCCAAAGTTGTATTCCAGCTCTTGGATGTGCAGATGTTCCGTGGTCAATTGAGCGCGTTTGACGGCGATCTTTTTGCCGATTTGGAAATTGCTCAGTTCCACCGAACGGAACGCCCCGTCCTGGTCGAGCAGAAGCTGGGCTCGCGCTTTGATCGCCGTATCGAGTGGCTGCGGCAGGTTGATGGCGATCTCGTTCGCGCCAAACGCAAACCCGACGCCTTTTTGATACTGCCCGTAGACTTGATCCAGTTCCAGCAGGCTGCCTGCTTTGAACTTCCCAATGCTGACCGCAAGTTCATTGAGCCCTTTGTTCCCGACGTTGAGCTTGTTGAGCACCAATTGTTCCAGTTCGAACATCAAAAATTGGGAGTTGTCTACGATCTTCTTGTCTCGGAACGTGGCGTCGATCGACCACTTCATGTCCCAGTCCAGACGGGCGTGGATCTCGTCAATCGTGTATTCCTTGCCGAACAGCCGGAATGTGACTTTGCTCTTCGAGTCCAGACCGCCTTTTTGTGGCGCGGCGCCTTTTTTGCTTTTGGCGATGGTGAGGTCTTGGAGATCGACTTTGATCAGCTTCAGGTCGACCGATGTGACGGTCGAGGGGTCTTGGCTTGCTTCGTCATCCGCTTGTTGCTGGTCGTCAGCCTCCACCGGTTGCTCATCCGGGATGGTGCCTAATGAACGCTTGAGCCGGGTCGTTACTTTTTTGACGAGGTCGGTGTAGGCCAGCAGCGAATCCACATAATCGAGAGAATCGATGCAGACCTGTACCGCATGCGGGAATTCCACATCGTCGGCGGCGATCGATTCGTAGTGCGGCAGCAGAGACTTGTCGGTCATGCTGGAAACGTACTGATCGAATTTGTGGAGGGCTATACCGATGATGTATTTGATCCCCGCTTTCAGGTTGGGGTTCATCTTGGCCCAAAAGTTAGCCACCTCGCGGAACAAGGCCAGCACGCCGACGAGAGTTTTGACGCAGTTCACCAGGCTGGGAAATTGCGAAGCGACAAACACCTCGACGCCTTTGGCCATCGAGTCGATCATCGTGTTGATCCCGTGCTTTCTCAGCTCCGGGCCGATGTACGTCTTCAGTTTCGCATAGATCTCGGTGCCCAGATTGAGCCCGCCGTCTTCATCTTCCTCATTGCGCTGCAGGACCATCTGCGCCGGGGCCGAGTTTTGCTGCATCTGCCGCGCAGCTTCCTGCTGCCGCAGCATCTGTGCCACCGCCCGGTTCCCGACCGTCTTTTGCAGCTGCAAAATATGAGCAGCCGAAAGCGGAGCACCGCTCCCGCTCGGCGCCCTCCGCTCCCGTATCCCCTGTGACGGCCGTTCCGCTTGCCCTTGGACAGGTGCTTGTGTCGTCCCCTGTCCGCTGGGCGCTTGAACCGGTGGTTGGAACATTTTCATCAACCCTCATTCCGAAAATAATCTATATTTATATGATACAACAGGACTGTGATTAATCATATGAAATTTTTATTTTGAAAGTTTGACCAAAAAAGGCTTTGCTCCTTGCAACACGAATTAGTTTAGAAAGGAGGTTTTTTCCAAAAATGAATTCGCTCTACAGCAAGATCCTGCTCACCGGTATTTTCATCGCGCTGGTACTTATCGCTTTTAAGCCATCTGCCAACTTTGTTTCTTCCCCGGTCGTTTCGCCTGCGTCCGTCACTGTGACCGGCGGTGATATTGTTCAGGTCGCTCCCAACGTGATTGGTGTGAAAGACAATGGCAGCCATACCGGTCTTCCCGGCCAGTTGCTTATCTTCGAATATGATGAGCAGAAGAAATCGTTTACGTATACAGGAAACCTCGATACCGAGGAGTATCTGACCCATCCAGAAATGTATGGAATCCCGACACGTTAGCGTACATATTCTCCTTGATCAAAAAAACCGTGCAGGGACCTGTCAACTGACTTGGTGCCTCACGGTTTTGTTGTATTTGCTGTTCATTTATTTCATAGCAACGTATACTTCGATTTCATTCTCCGAGCTCTCCGGCTGATAACGATCATCCCATACTTCGAAGTCATACCCTCCAAATTGACGGCCCGATTGCGGCAGCCATTGACTGTAGATGAAGTCATACGTTCGGCCTAACTCCGACTCCAGACCCTTATGCAAGAACTGCGCATATTCATTGCCAGGCACTTGATGCGCGACCATTCCAGTGGGAGTGTTTGCAGCCGTGGAGACTTTATAGCCGATGACGAGCTTGAATGCATCGAACATCGCATTGAAATCCGACTTGTCCGGGTAGATCTGAATCAAGTAAACCTCCTCACCAATCCGCCCCTCAATCTCTCCTTTACGCGACAACATTTGTTCATGAGCTTTCTTGACTAACTGCTGCCCTTCTATCTCTTTCAAGTTGGCGGTGATTGTGATACCTACCACTTGGAATTCAGACAATCTTGCAACAACTGGCTCCATTTGATTTCCTCCTTCGTGTCCTATGAGATGATAGATGAGACCTCCTATTCATTCTACAGGCTCTGTACAATTTCTTCCTTTTCCCGAAAATTTCTTTATAAAAAGTAAAAACACCACCCAATCCTTTGGTGGTGTTCGAGAACCTAAATGCTTGTCGCCAGATGCTCTGTCGTTTCTGCGATGTGATCATACGATTTCTTCAGTTCGTTCATCGCGGCAAAGTTGGTAGAAGCCTGCCCTGTAATCACCGCGACCTGCTCCATGATTGTGGCGATCGACTTGGAGATCGCGGTGAGCTGGACGGAAATGTCCTCGGCAGACTGTTTGCTGGAGTCGGCCATCTTGCGCACCTCACCCGCCACAACAGCGAAACCGCGCCCTTGTTCGCCTGCCCGTGCGGCCTCGATGGCGGCGTTCAGACCCAGCAGGTGCGATTGCGCGGCGATGTTTTGGACGAACGACAGCACCGATTGAATGCCATCGACATACTGCTTCACCGTCTCCGATTCGAGGTTCAGCGTTTTCATGTTGTTCATGATGTGCTCGGTCGATTGCAGCACTTCGTCTGTATTAGCGGTCATCTCTTCGACCATCGCCATCAGCCCCGACGTGCTGGATTGGAGCAGCGTTTCGCGCTGCGTGATGTCGGTAGCCACTTTCACTACCGCCTCGACGCGGCCATTGTTGCGCACCGGCATGTAGGTGGCTTCGAGTATTAGCGAACGACCGTCTTTCGTGCGGCGTTCAATTTTATCCTGAAAGGCTTTGCCCTGGCGCAGTTCCCGCCAGAACTCCTCATATTTGATGCTGGTTGCAAATCCCGGCAAGCAAAAGATCCGATGATGCTTCCCGACCAGTTCCTCCGCCGTGTACCCCATCGCCTTGGCGAAATTATCATTCACCCATTTTACAGTGCCCTGCGTGTCAAACAAGATGATCGCCAAGTGGCTCTGCATGGATGCTAAAATGTCCTCTTCCCGAATCGCGCTTACCTGTGTCATATACTCACCCTTCCCCCATGGAAAACCCTACTAGTAAACTATGACACAATATGCGAGAAATGACATGTAGTTTTCATATTTTTGGATTATTTAATTGATTTAGTATACTGGAACTCAGGAAACGAATGGCAGTATAACACAAGCAAAAATTGTTCCATTATGATATAGTATTTGTTTGACAGGATAAAAAGAAGAAGGACGGTAATGCAAACCAATGATCAGCACAAACGGTGTAACCTTACGATATGGTAAACGCGCTTTGTTTGAAGATGTCACCATCAAGTTCACCCCGGGCAACTGCTACGGCCTGATCGGTGCGAACGGAGCCGGGAAGTCGACTTTCCTGAAGATCCTCTCCGGCGAGATCGAACCGAGCGTCGGCGATGTGAACATCACGCCGGGCGAGCGTCTGGCGATCCTCAAGCAGAACCACTTTGAATTTGATGAGTTTCAAGTTCTGAAAGTCGTCATCATGGGTCACAAGCGCCTCTATGAAATCATGGAGGAAAAAGACGCGATCTACGCAAAAGGTGACTTTACCGAAGAAGACGGCATGCGCGCCGCTGAACTGGAAGGCGATTTCGCCGACCTGAACGGCTGGGTGGCCGAATCGGAAGCGGCAGAACTGCTGCAAGGTCTCGGCATCCCGGTTGACCTGCACGACAAACAAATGATCGAACTCGACGGCAGCCAAAAAGTCCGCGTCCTGCTCGCACAAGCACTGTTCGGCAACCCGGACATCCTGCTGCTGGACGAGCCGACCAACCACTTGGACCTCGCGTCGATCAAGTGGCTGGAAAACTTCTTGCTGGGTTATGAAAACACGGTCATCGTGGTTTCCCATGACCGTCACTTCCTGAACCAAGTCTGCACGCACATTGCCGACATCGATTTTGGCAAAATTCAGCTGTATGTGGGCAACTACGATTTCTGGTACGAGTCCTCCCAGCTGGCACTCGCCCTGCAGCGCAACTCGAACAAGAAGAAGGAAGAGAAGATCAAGGAACTGGAAGAGTTCATCCGCCGCTTTAGCGCGAATGCCTCCAAGTCCAAGCAGGCGACTTCCCGTAAGAAGCAGCTCGATAAGATCTCGCTCGACGACATCCGTCCGTCGAACCGCAAATATCCGTTCATCGACTTCAAGCCGGAGCGTGAAGCGGGCAACGACATCTTGACCGTCGAAGGTCTGACCGTGACCGTTGAAGGCGTGAAAGTGCTCGACAACATCTCCTTCACCGTGAACAAAGGCGACAAGATTGCCCTGGTCGGCCCGGACGAACTGGCCAAGACCACCCTGTTCAAAGTGCTGGCTGGCGAGCTTGAGCCGGACAGCGGCGAGTTCAAGTGGGGTATCACGATCACCACGGCGTACTTCCCGAAAGACAACGCCGAGTATTTTGAGACCGACCTGAACCTGGTCGACTGGCTGCGTCAGTATTCGAAAGAGCAAGATGAGACCTTTGTGCGCGGCTTCCTCGGCCGCATGCTGTTCTCCGGCGAAGAGTCGCTGAAAAAAGCGAACGTCCTCTCCGGCGGCGAAAAAGTGCGCTGCATGCTCTCGAAGATGATGAACGTCGGCGCAAACGCGCTGATGCTCGACGAGCCGACCAACCACTTGGACCTCGAATCGATCACCGCCCTGAACAACGGCCTGATCAACTTCACCGGCTCGATGCTCTTCGTTTCGCATGACCATCAGTTTGTGCAAACGATCGCGAACCGCATCATCCAGATCACTCCGAACGGTCTAATTGACAAGCAGATGACTTATGATGAGTTCTTGGAAGATGACCGTGTGAAGGAACAATTGGAGAAGATGTATAGCTAATTCACTCCGCTTCGCGGATTGGGAACCCTTTTCTATTATGGAAAGGGTTCTTTTTTATATAGCGCAAAAAAACGACAGGATTTCTCCTATCGTTGTGGTGTCGTAATGTTTGGTAGGCTCAGTCATTTAGGGCGGTCACCCATATCTTGTAGACATCAGGTCCAGATTCATTAAAATCAATTTTAGTATGGACATCCAATCTAGGTGTCGGCGTGTTAGAACGTATCAGTTCAAATACTAATGAATAGGCAATTTTTTCATAAGTCGTGATGTATCCGCTGTAAAGATTGCCAATCTCATTGTAGATGACATTATAAGCCCACTCATGCGATTCGCGTATCGTATCAAAAGTCTTTCCGTCTTGGTACCACTGTATGGACATTCCCCACTCCTCCTGAATTTTCTTCATGGAATCACGATTAGATTGACTGAGTATGACGACAGTTAGGAAAACGGGAGCAGTCGTAATATGACAGGTCTTGTTTGTTTTTGCGTATTACTATGGGATGACCACTCTTGCAGATGACTTCGCGCGTGGCGGCCGCTTCGTTGCGAGCTACTCTTTGCTTTTGCTTGCACGGCTGGTATTTGTTTAGGCTCGTCTGCGGTAATCTCTTCCTTTTCCTCTAGTGGGAATAGAATCACCTGCGTACGGGCCAGGGCTTAGTGTGTCAGCCTTTAATTTACTTGTAGCATCACAAAGCTCATTATGCACCCAAATTTTCAAATCGGATACAAAGTATGAGTGGAAGTTTTCTACACTGAAATTATAGACAGTTAGTCTTTTTAACCTCAATGATATGGATTTCCAAAAGCATACCAGAAGCAGTCTGCAATGGGCTCCCGGTTGGAGATTAGCTGCGCGCACCTCACACGCTGTGCTTTGTTGAGTAGATGAATACTTGTAATACCGATAAGAATATTGGCTTTTAACGGTATTTCTCTCCTGACAGATCATCAACTTACCCGGGGACGAAGATTCCCTATATTCAATACCAGATTCTAGTTTCCATGAAAAGAGACCTGCCACGAATTGGCAGGTCCCACATTACTTCGACATAATTTTACTGTTTAGTGTTCATGCGTGCTCTCGGTCTAGAAAGACCTCTGAAATCTTACGAATCGTCTCCTGATTGTACCACCCACCAATCGAGTAGGAAGTAGACAATATCTCAGAGACCAACGTATCAATCTATTTTTCTTCTTTGGTAATACAACGTTTTTCCAACTCCTCTCTTAGCACATTTTTTGCGGACTCAATATCTTCGTTAGACGGTTCGTACAACTATTTCACCGACCTTCTATAATCGGATCAGATCATCGATTTTTATTGACTTAATAACTACTTGTGTAGCATCAACTGACCCAAATTGAGGGGAATCCTCTGTAATTGGTTCCAGATGTGCCGCACGTTGTGTTTCGCAACTAAAAAGTGCAGAGTGTCGCGGCCATTTTGTGCATAGCACCGCCAACACCGAAATTTATGAATTTACGCTCGATAGAGCATGGCGCAAGCGATAACTCTCGCCCGTGAAGCCCAGAATGTGCGCGTGGTGAACCAATCGGTCCACCAGCGCTTTGGTCAATCGTGTATCACCGAACACGCTGTTCCACTGTCCAAACTCCAGATTGGAGGTCACGATGAGACTTCGCTGCTCGTAGCATTCCGAGATGACGTGAAACAGAAGTTCAGCGCCCGTTTGGTGAAACGGTACAAAGCCCACCTCATCCAAAATCAACAGGTCACACTTCATCAGTTCCTTATGAAATCTCGTCAAAGTCCCGCTTTCATGTCTTTCCAGCAATTTTCCAACCAGCTCCGAGACACGGTAAAACCTCACGTTATGCCCCTGCCTACAGGCTTCCATTCCTAAAGCAATTGCCAGATGGGTTTTCCCAGTTCCCACCTTGCCCAACATCAAAATGTTTTCTTTATGTTTCAGAAAGGCGAGTTCTCGTAACGACTGCTCCGTGCAATGATTTGGAAACGTGACTTCCTCAAAGTTGTACCCTTCAAACGTTTTCAAATGCGGGAAATTGGCGCGTTTCAACAGTCTTTTCATCTTGCTGGACTCACGTCCTTGGATCTCCGACTGCAGGATTGCCAGCAAGAAGTCAATCCGATTCTCGAACGGAACCGAATCGTAGTTGCTCATCACATGCGCCAGATGGAGCGTTTTGCACGCCTGCGCCAACATCTCTGTATTCATAGTGTCACCCCCAGCAGGTCGTTGTAATTAGCCAAGTCACCGGGATGATAGCCTTGAATCTCTGTCGGGGTGTGTAGCTCTTGGAACGGTTCAGGATGAAACTCAGGATGCCGTTTCTTGTACAAGGCGTGCTCTAGAGCCGTTTCAGCGCGAGAATCCCAAGGCATGAGTTCGTGCAGGCCATCGGCGATCTCCTCCATCGAATAGTTCTCCAACAAACGTCTCACAAGTGACAGGCGTGCCTTACAATTCTCCGACTCCACTTCCCTCAAGAAGCGTTTCAGGGTCTCGGGCATCATCGACACAAAGGTCGAGTATTTGACGGAACGGGGGCGCCGCTTGAGCCCGTCCAAAACGGCTCTCCACTCGACTTCTATCGTCTTGTCCGTATAGGGGCGCGGAAACTCGAAGATCTTGCTGTAAGATTCGTCCAATACCTCAATCCGATCCCACTTGACCTTGAGCAACACACGCTGCTCCGCTTTGCATTGCGGGAGTGGATACTTGACTTTCTCGAACGACAGTTCACGATATTTGTTTAATCGGCCTATATCCAGGCGAAAGACTTCGAGCGGTTCTAATGGCAGGGAGTAAAGCATTGTCTGCTCCTGTCGCCATAGATCGTCCACCTTCTCCTTCTTCGCATAGTGAATGCGTTGACGATCCTCCCTAGATTCCTTTTCCAGATGTTCAGCCAATTGGTCGAGCGATTGAATTATGGGGATTGGGACACACCAATTCCTCCTGCCGTAACCGACCTTGTTCTCTACATTTCCTTTCTCGTTGCCACTTGCCACATTGCAGAAGACTGGTTCGAAACGGTAATGAGCACAAAACCTTGCGAACGCATCAGTCGGCTTTCGGTCACCGTTCTTCTCAATGGATGCAACCGCTGCCGCGAGGTTGTCAAACCAGATTCGTCGCGGTACACCACCTATTTGCTCAAAGAGGCGCTTCAAGGCTTCGAGGAAGCACTCGCTATTTTCCGAAGGAACAGGGAATGCGAAAGCAGCGTTGCTGAATGGGAAAGACGCTGTAAGAATCTTGCGCTCCACCAACTTCCCATTCTGCGAAACATGCGCGGTTCCAAAGTCCACCTGGGCTTCGCCACCTGGATGCTCCAGCCGTTCGTAACTCTTCGCTCGTTCATGGGCGTAAGCCGCCCGCCATTTGGACACGTACTCCTGTACCGTTCGTTCGCCGCCATTAAATCCATGCTCTGTTTTGAGACGGTGGAAGACCCGCCGAGCGGTGTGGCGCTGTTTGCGTGGAAGAGCCTCGTCATCCATAAGCCATGTATCTATGATTTCGAGAAACGGACCGAGAACCGGATAACGTCCGAATCGTTTTCCAGTCGTCTCGTTCCAATCGTCCTTGTCCGCATATTTTTTGGCAGTTCTCCAATTTATGTCCAATCGTTCTGCAATTTCGGTAATCGAACACCCTTCGTGTTCGCGCAAAAATTTGATATACTGTTGCTCAGGCACTTTCAACATCCTCTCGATCCCCCTTGGTCGTCGCAAACCGTAGGGTAAGATAGTAGATCGATGTTGGCAAGTGCTTTTTTAATGCCAAAATGTCGCGGGCAAAGTCTGCACTTTTACGCCGCGACATTCTGCATTTTCATTATGCGATAAACAGCACGTCCCCAATCCCCCTGCGTCCATACATTCGGGTTGGATACGAAGACTCCCTCAAATATATTACAGGACGTGTAAGTCTATTTTGATTTCCACAACCTTTTGTTCTTGATCATCGACAGTGACATCACATGTTAGAGTGAGAACACTGCGGTGATTGTCAATCCACATATCGAATGCAATTGCGAACTCTGAACCTCGGTCCAACCTTAGCATCCGACATGTATTATAAGCTTCTTCCGGTGGGATTGTTAAAGTACCTCCATACTCTTGTATCCCCTCACGAATTTCCTCCTCAGTAAGACGTCCTATACGATTGCTTTCTGTAAGCAAATCGTAGCGACCATTAACCAAATCAACCACTAGGTCCCTTAGTGCCTTTTTTACCTCGCTCTCAATCACTTTCTTTACCTCCTACTGTTCCCGGGTATTCTTGTAGGAGTATCTAGTGTTACTCCTAATTCCCCCTTAAAGTACTCATCGGCACGCCTTACTTCGAATTTTGCTTAATCAACGGATAATCCTGCTTTTCTCAAATGGTTGCCGGACAAGATCTCATTTCCATAAAGAAACAAGCTGCCACCCGTAAGTGTCAGCTTGCCTGAAAAAAGCCTGGTGTATCAACACAGAACGTCTACTCAAACGTTACTTTTACTGCCCACATGCGATCACCTTTTTTATTTACCAAGGCAACTTCATCTGTTGAAAGCCATTTCAGTTTACCTAAATGTTTGGCATACGCAAATTCGTCTGGTAGTTCCTCGATAACCTTTTTTCTAATTATTTCTCTACCGCTTTTTTCCTTGATAAGAAGTGAAATTTCCATGCTCTGCAAATCATGTTCACAAAGAACTTCCGCAAAATAACTGCTGTCAGGACTTTTCAATGGTTTTTTCCAAACCCATTGATTTGTATAATCCAATTCCTGAATCAACTTATTAACACGGTCAAATAAATCACTATCCCACCCTTTCTGCTCACAGATTTTGTAAACACCATTCATTAGAAGTTCGAGTGCCTTCTTCTTTTTTTCTGATTCACTTAATGGGATAAATGAAGTGTAATCAAAGTGATTTCGAACATGTAACACTCCTGAAATGTTCACAAGTCCGTCTTCAATGGGGGAATCAACACATTCCACGATAATCTTCCAACAATCTTCAGTTTTCATTTTACCGAAGAGCCTTTCGAACATCGCTGTTATGCATCGAGTCTGTAGCCTGAAAGTATGTCTCTTACACTTCCAGTTCAACTCATAGTCTAGTTTTGTCGCCTCGTTAAATGAGCAATTCCTCTCCTTCATAATATCTGCGACTTTTTGTTCATTCATCATGTATGGCATATCTAAATCAAAATCACTCAAGAACACTGTATCAACTCCTTATTCCTCCCAGGGCTTAGGTCTTTGATGTCTATTCATTGAATTACCGTTTTCCCAAAGCTCTTGCGCATTGTTACGCTCCCATTCTAGAGCATCTTGCCTATTAGGAATCTGCGGTGCAACAACATCGGCCTGGTACTTTTCGTTCCCAGCTTGTTTATTCCACTTATTCACTTGCGAATTTGCTCGTGGAGAAGATCCATTTTTATTAAGTTTTTGCCCACTTATTCCTGTTTTGACGACATCGCCCGTCTCTTTTTCAAATATCTCATAACCATGTTGTTCTTTCGTACTGGCTTTACTATTACCGTGAATTAAGCTCTTTACAGCATCACATTTTTCGTTATGTACCCAAACTTTGAGATCGGACACAAAATACGAATGGAAGTCTTGGACGCTGAAGTTGTAGACCTTGGTCTGCTTCTTTGCGACCTCAATCTTCCGAATCTCCAGCAACATCCCCGAAGCGGTTTCCAGCTTGTCACCTGGCTGGAGGTTGACGGTGCGGACCCAGCCTTTGTTGTGGACGTAGAAGGGGTGGTCGTCAGTGGCCTCGACGGTTTGGTTGTCGAAAGTGATGGTATAGACTTCTTCGGCAACGCGGCTGAAAGTACCTTCTACTGATTGGTAAGTGACTTCTCCGGTAACTTCGTCTTTGGCGAGGACTTTGTCTCCCGTTTGGATCTCTTCGATCGGCTTGGGGCCGTCTTCGGTCTCGACGAGGGTTCCTTCTGGGAAACAGTTACACGTCTTCTTCGCGACTTTGGCCACTTTTATTGCGGTGGCGGCTGCCACACCTGCGGCGAGACCTACTTTTAACGCTCCTCCGCCTGGGATGACTGCGGTGACGCCAGAGACGGCGCGATCCCAGAAGCCGAGTTTTTCACCTGTAATCAGATCGTAGCCAGTGATGGCTTCGACGGCAGACTTGATGTTGCCTAAGACCGGTATGGAGTCGACGCCCATCGCGATGAGTTGGAACATCGTCGTTATCTCTGCTGGTGACATGCCTGCCTTCTCGAGCAGGGTCGCGATCCGGCCGTCTTTGTTCATCCACGGCGGAAGCGGCGGCGGTTCTACTTCGTCCGGGTTGGGCGGTGGGAGCGGGTCTGGAGGATACCAGCCGTCGTCGTTGCTGCCTGTGCCACCGCCGCCTCCGCGGTTGCCCCAGTCGTCGGGGTTGGGGGAGTAGCCGCAGCGGAGGTCGCCGTTGTCGTCTTCGTAGCACGGCGCATGGCCGCTTGGGTCGGTGATGTTGATCGGGTTGTTCAGGGCGTACGCGTAACGGTTCAGCGTCTGCGGGAGATCGCCGAGACCCGTCCAGCTGTCTTGTGTCGTGAAGCGTCCGACAGACGGGCTGTACCAGCGGGCGCTGTAGTCCATCAGGCTGGCTTTGATGTCGTAGCTTTTGCCGGTTAGACCGACTTGGTTGTACGGCGTCCACAATTGAGTGAACACGCCGCCGAACGCATCGTAGCGGTACTTGAGCACTTCGCTGCCGAGGTAGTCGGTCAGATCGGTGACATTGCCCATGCCGTCATAGTGGTAGAACAGGTGGTGCCCGCGGTCGCGAAGGTTGCCGAGGTAGCCTTGCTCTTTGCGGCCTTGGAAACCAAACATCATGCGGGAGACGACTTGGTCATCCGCACCACGGTAGTACTGGGCGAACGTTTCGCCGGTCGCACCGTTGTATTCGCTGAGCAGGTTGTTGCCGTCGTAGAGGTAATTGGTCAACTCTTGCTTGAGGTGGTAGTTCTTGATCACACCGCCTGTGCCTGCGGTGGTGCCACTTGCATTGCTGTTGTTCCCATTTCCGTTGCCGCGGCCGTTGGCGTTGCCGTTGCCCGGGTTGGGGTTTTTGTCATGTCCGTAGGCGTTGCCGTTATTGCCAGCTCCGCCGGCAGCCGTGCCTGTACCGCCTTGGCCCATTGAGGCGCCGGGGCCGTTCAGGTCGTAGTACTGCTCTTCGCGGGACACTTTGCGGCCGAATGCATCGTAGTCGTAGTGGACGTACGTCTGATCCGGGTAGTTGACTTCAGTGAGCAGGTTGTCCGCGTTGTATTTGTAGCTGACCTGGCCGTACGCGGTCATTTTCGAGGTCAGGTTGCCGTTGGCGTCGTAGGTGTAGCTGTCACCGTCGACGTCGGTCAGGCGGTTGGCTTTGTCGTAGCTGTAGGTGACAAGGCCGTAGTCGTCGGTCATGCTGGTGCGGTTGCCCGCTGCGTCGTAGGTGTAGGTGACGCGCTCGACCGGGTTCAGGAAGAAGTCCGGGTCTTCCGGGACGTAGTTGGCCGGATAGCCCAGCTCCTGCAGGATTTGCGGCGAGTAATCGCTGATGTCGGCGCCAGTGCGCTTGTTTTTGCCGTACGCATGGCCGTTGCCGTTGCTGTTCGGATTTTTGTCGCCGCCGTTGCCTTTTCCGTTGCCATTGCCCGGCGTGTCGGATTTGCCGCCGGAATTGCCGTTTCCGCCACCGTTGCCATTGCTGGTGCCAGTGTCAGGTTTTCCGCCGCCGTTACCATTGCCGCCGGGGGTTTTGACTTCGCCGGTGCCAGCGTTGTTACCGCCTTTGGCTGCTTGCGGGACGGTTGGAGCTGCGGTGTCGACATCGCCGGAACCGTCTGCGCCGTCCGGGAAGAGCTTGCTCAGCGGCGGGGTGTAGTAGGTGTTGCGGATGGTTTTGATTTTTTCGATCGGGTAGAGCGCTTCGACCACGCGGTTCAGCTCGTCATAGGTGAACTTGGTCACCGCGCCGTCTTCTTCGGTCTGGGTCAGGATGTTGCCGAGACCGTCGTAGGTGTAGTTAAACGTCGACAGCACGCCGGTCGTCGTCTTCGTGTGGATCTTGGTCGGACGGCGGTTGTGGTCGTAGGTGTAGGAAGTGACCGTCTGGTCGCCGCCTTTGATCTCCGTCACTTGGCCGTACGGGTCGTACGTATACGAGGTGACCAGGCCTTCCGGGTCGGTCATCGACTGGATCTGGCTGCGCGAGTCGTACGTATAGGCGATGACGCGGCCTTCCGGGTCGGTGAGCTTCGTGCGGTTGCCAACTGCGTCATACTCGTAGGCAACCGTTTTGCTCAGTTGCGGGTTGGTGACTGCGGTGATGCGGTTGAGCTGGTCATACGCGTAAACTTCTTCCAGCGCGCCGTTTTTCGCGCGGGTCAGGCGGCCGATCTCGTCGTATTCGAAGACGGACGGCGTCTCGCCCTGGTTTTGAATCTGGGTCAGCAGTTGGCGCTCATCGTACACATACTCGGTACGCTTGCCGAGCGCGTCGATGCGGGCGGTCTGATTTCCCATTTTGTCATACTCAAAACGGGTGATGCCGTTTTCACCGTCTTTTTCAGACATGACGTTCGACATCGCATCATACGTCCAGACGGTGGTCTGGCCGAGCGGGTCGATCTGCTCGGTCTGGTTGCCCATCGCGTCGTAGCGGTAGGCGGTGACGCCTTTTTTCGCATCGGTGACGGTGGTCAGGCGACCCAGTGCATCATACGCGTAGGACGTTGCCACGCCGTTGGCATCGACCATGCCTGTCACGTTGCCCATGGCGTCATAGGAGGTGGTGGTGACCTTGCCTTCGCGGTCTTTCACTGCCACTTCGCGGTTGGACGCATCGTAGGTGTACTCTTTGGCCACCCCGTCATGGTCGATCTCGCGCAGCAGGTTGTTCTCCCCATCGTACTCGTAGCCGGTGGTAAAACCGCCCGTGTCGGTCGTTGCGGTGAGGCGGTTCAGCTTGTCATACGCCAGCTTCGTCTCGCGGTTCATCACGTCGACGATGCGGGTGAGGTTGCTATTTTTGTCGTATTCATACGTCGTCTGCTGGTTGAGCGGATTTTTCACCGCGGTCAGACGGTTGGCATCGTCATAGACGTAGCTCCACGTCTGCTCCAGCTCGTTGGTGCGGGTGAGCAGGTTGCCGTTCTTGTCATACGTCAGCGCCGTCTTGTAGCCTTTCGGATCGGTCACTTCGGTCAGACGGCCCAGCGCGTCGTACTGGTACTGGGCAAAATGGCCGCGCGGGTTGGTCTTTTTGGTCAGACGGCCCAGCGTGTCATACTCAAATTTCGTCTCGCCGTTGCCCGCGTCTTTCTGCAGCATGACTTGCCCGACCAAATTGTACTCGGTGCGTTCGGTCGCGCCGTTGGGCAAGCGAACTTCGGTAAAGCGGCCTTGCGGGTCATACGTGTAGGAGGTGACGCCGTTTGCTTTGCCGGTCACCGTCAAAACGCGGCCCAGCGCATCGTACGTGTAGCGCGTGGTGTGCTTGAGGAGGTCGGTTTCCGAGGTGAGCTGACCCAGCGCGTCGTAAGCAAACGCGATCTCGCCGTCCGGCGTGACCGTTTTGGTCAGGCGGTTGGCTGCGTCATATTCATAGCGCGTCTCATGATTGCGCGAGTTGGTGAACGACACCAGATTGCCCGCTGCATCGTATTGGTAGCGCACTTTCAGGTTTTCGTCTTTGACCACTTCGGTGGTGCGGGCGGTCAGGTCGTAGTTGTAGGTGACCTTGTGCCCTTTGGGATCTTCCACGCCGGAGAGACGCCCGGCATCGTCGTAGGTAAAGGTGTAGACGTTGCCCAGTGGATCTTTTTGCGTGAGGATCTGCCCGGACGGGTTGTAGGTGTAGGTCGTCGTTTTCCCGCGCGGGTCTTTGGTCGAGAGCAGCTGACCTTTTTTGTCATACGCATACTCGGTCTCGCCGCTGGCTTGGTTGATCTGCTTGTTCATCCGGCCGGCTTCGTCGTATTCGTAACGGGTGGTTAAGCCGCCAAATGTCTCGGAGGTCTTGTTCCCCGTCACATCATACGTGTATGTCGTGGTGCGGTTCAGCGGATCGGTGACCGACTCCAACTGCCCGATGACGTTGTATTTGTAGCTGGTCACTCGCCCTTCGGCATCGGTGACGGTCAGCGGGTTGCCGAGATCGTCGTAGGTGTAGGTCTCGGTGCGGCCGGCCTGGTCTTTCTTGGTCAGCACCTGGCCGTCGGCGTCATAAGTGAAGGAAACGCTTTGGTTCTTGGCATCGGTGACCGTCTCCACGAGACCTGCCGCGTTGTAGGCGTATTTCGTCTCCTGCTGCAGCGGGTTGATCTCTTTGGTCACGCGGCCCAGTGCGTCACGCTCGTAGCGCGTGGTGCCTTTGGGCGTGGTGAGCGCGGCAACGTTGCCGTAGATGTCGTACTCGTAAGTGGTGGCGATGACGCCGGTGCCGGATTTGCTTTCCAGGCGGCCGTTTTCATCCCATTTGTAGGTGACGGTGCGTCCGCCCGGATAGGTGGCCGAAGCCAATTGCCCCAGCGGCGTGTAGGTGTACGACGTGGTGCGGTCGCCCGGCTCAATTTTTCTCGCCAGTTGGCCCAAGTCGTTGTATTCGTACTCGGTGACGTTGTTTTGCTCATCGAACTCGCGCACCAGGCGGCCTTTGTCATACTCGGCCCGCGTCTTCAGCCCCATCGGGCCGGTGGTGACGGAAGGCTTCAGGTTGCCGCCTTGGTATTCCATCGTTAAACTCTTGCCGCCCGGGTACTTCACTTCCTTCAGGCGGTTGGAGTTGTCGTACACGAAAGCGGTGACCTGCCCTTTGGGGTCGGTCATGTCGGACAGTTCAGCATAGTCGTTGTAGTCAAATGTGCTGACACGGGAGGCGTTGTCTGTGCGGGACAAGACCACCTGCCAGAACCACGACACTTCGTTGGTCGTGACTTTACCGCTCGGCTCTTTGACCGACTGCACAGCGCCGCGGTCGGTGTAGGTGTATTCCCAAACTCCGCCGCCCGGCTGTTCGACGCGGGTCGGCTTGTCGAACACCGCATGGTATTGAATGCGCGTTTCACGGCCCATCGGCTCGACGCGGCGGGTCATGTTGCCTTTCGCATCGTATTCCATCGTTGTGGTGCCTTTGGGTGTCGTAAGCGTTGTGACTTTGCCGTCCGCGTTGTACGCGTAGGACGTGGTCGTGCCGTCCGGGTCGACTTTTTGCGCGATTTTCTTGTTGGCCCCGATCGTGTAGAGCGTGCGATGGCCGTCAAAATCGGTCCGGGTCACGTTGTTGCCCGCATAGACGTAGGAATAGATCGTGCGTTTTTTCGCATCTTTGATCGCGGAGACTTTGCCGCCGCTGTATTCGAAATAGGTGGCCACTCCGTTTTCCGCACGCGAGGTGATGCGGTGGCTGCTGTCGTAGGTGTATTCCACCTTCGAGCCGTCCGGACGGGTGACTTTCGTTAAGTTTTCATTGGAATCATAGCCATAATAGTAAACCAGTCCGCCAAGATCGGTGACGCTGTATACGAGGGACGAACTGCCCTGGTAGCCAAACGCCAGATAGGGGCGGGTGTTGCCTTGCAGTTTCTTCATCCGGCCCTGCTCATCATAGTCGATAAACATGGTCAGACCGGTCACATTGTCCGCATAACGCAGCAGCTTGCCGGCTGTCTTCGGCGCGTCGGTGCGCCACTTGGCGTAGTAGCCGTGGAACGCGTAGTTCGTGCCGCCCAGCGGTTCGCGGAGCAGATAATCGGTCGGCCCACGACGGACGAGTTCCTTTTTGTTGGAGGCGTCTTGCGCCGCGTAGCTGCCGAGGTGCAGCGGATACCAGATCGTATCGTCGCCGTCATACGTCTCGACGATCATGTCGGGATCGTTTTTCGTGTAGACGTACGATTCGGTCGTTCCGTTCGCTTGCAGGTCGGCCATCGCAAAATCAGCAAAGATCTGCAGCCGTCGCTCCTGCGGGATCGACCAGCCGTGGCCAAACATCGTCTCGTTGTCCGTCTTGTCACTGGTGTACGAGCGGGCGATTTCCAGCGCCGGTCCATATGCCGAATAGGAAAAATCTTTTTCGGTCAGCACCAACGCCCCGGTGGCGATGTTGACCGGCTCCTGCGGCGTCACCGGCGCAGGATCTGCCACATCGACGATCGGCGTGTTGCCCGTGCCGCCGGTGGTGTGGTTTTGCCCGCTGACGGCGGAGCGCATGATGTCCCCGGCCGGGTCGAACGTCTGGCCGTTTTCCGGCAGCCAATCGAGCAGCGGGTCCCACTCGCCCCCCGTTGCCGCAGCGCTCGCCGGTGTGCCAAAGCCCTGGAGCAGGGATGTCACGACAAGCGTTATGATCAAAAAGACCGATAACAACTGCCGTTTGAGTCGTTTACCCATTCCTTTTGTCCCTCCCATGTTTAGGTATAGATAGGTAATAATGCCTACTACCTTGTTCGTCATGGAGTGACAAAGTCCTACATAGCGATTAGCCAAATTAAAAAAGAGCCAACTCTGCATTCACACGCAGACGTTGGCTCTTTTCATGTCGCTTAAATAGTCGTAAATACAACCGCCGCAGCACAGCCAGCTATGAACAAGACATGTTCATGATCATCATTAGATTGACTGGGTGTGCCGACAGTTTGGGAACTTGGAGCATCCGTAAAATGGCATGCCCTGCTTGTTCTTGCGGATCACCATAGGCTGGCCGCACTTGCAGATGACTTCACGAGTGGCGGCGACTTCGTTGCGAACGACACTTTGCTTTTGCTTGCGCGGCTGGTATTTGCCCCAAGCAGCTAACTTACGCTCAACAATACCTCCGTGCCAGTAATCAACATGGAACTGTTCGGCCTCTTTCTTAGCAGGCTCTGTCAGGTCGGATGTTGTGATGAGCAGAGTTAGGACACAATTATGATTCCGCTTCGCTCCGACCAGTTCCCGCACGGTCTGCACCGGCACCTTGTTATGATCCGCATACCGCTTCGCCTGCACCGCCGTGCGCTCTCCGCGACGGTCCACCAGCACCAAGTCCACTCCGCCGTCATTGCCGCCTACACCTGTTTCCTCGACTTTGTACCCCTGATCGCGGAAATAGAGCGCGAGCAGGCGTTCAAACTCGAATCCAGAAAGTTCTTGCAACGGAGTCTGCAAAATGGTCGCATCCTGGCGTACTTCGGTTGAGGGGCTGAGTGTTGCTTTCACTTTAGGTGGAGCGGTACGTTGTTTGTTACGGCCCTTCCTTTTACGTCGTTTCCGATTGGTTGCTCGTTCCAGCAAAATTGAGAGTGCGATGAGACCACCAATTACAATCCAAGACAATTCCATGATTCGACCCCTTTATTTTGCTAGCACCATGATTTTCGTCATTTCATTACTTGTGCTTAGAATATTCCCAAGGTCAACCCCAAGCAAAGGTAACACAAATCTCGCAAATTCATCCTTATGGTTGCTGCCATTCTGTTCGTTCAAAACTCGATTCAAACACCCGGTAAACAGATCTGCAATCTGAACAAAAATACTCCAATGTGACTCGACCGCATCAAAAAGATTCAGTTTTAGCTGATCATCATGGTTTACCTTGAAATGGAGTTGCAGCTCTTGCTCTATTTTTGTCAGAGTCAGGACATCGACTCCATGATCCGCATCCTTGTAAAAATCAACGTATCGAGGTAAGGCTACTCTGTGATCCTCAATCTCCTGTTGCAGCCCTGATAACACCAATTGATAATGAAGTTCACTTACCACATCATCAAGATGTCGGGAACGCTCCAACTGCGTTTTATCAATTACGATTGCCTTAAAGCTCATCATATCGGATAAACGAACAACTTCTTGAAAGAAATCTTTGTAAAGATCTAACTGATGTTTCCGCATTTCGGTAAAATGAAATTCATCTTCCGGTGCCACACCTTTTCTCGTTTTCCACTTGGCAAAGTAGTCCCTGACCTCATCCTCGCGACCGCGATCAAAAATCCAGATACTGCCCACTACCAAATATTTTCCTTTTCCGCTTTTACCGCTTTCATCACAACTTATTGAAATCGTAGGGATATCCGGTTTGATCGATACCTGGGCTCCCCGCTCGAATTCCTCTTTATTCTTTCGATGTCTTTGTATATCTGCGGTAGCTTGAAACAAACCGAACTCATTTTGGATCTTCGCCCTTGCACGAGCTAAGGAGGTTAGCTTCTCAAAGGTGTAGAGTTTTTCCGGATCAAACATGCTGTGTGCGTTAAAGCGTTCCGGATGATACGTTTCCCAGTATCTAAGTTGCAGCGTAATATCTGAATTTCTAGCAGCGGGATAGCGATGTAAGATATGCGCGACTTTTGTGATCAAGTGAGTTCTGTCGCCGGTGGCGAATCTCTTTAAGAGCAGCGCCTTTTCCCTTGCCCGTTTTTGAAGTCTCTCAGGTGAAGCTCCTTTGGAAGAGTGTACTTTTCTCTGCGAATTCTGCGAATCAGCATCAAACAGACTTAGTTGCACACCTACATCATTGAACTTTTCCATAGCACTCACCTCAATTCACTTGACGTTAGTAAAAGTCTAACATGGTAAATCAGGTCAGTCTAGCTCCACTTAATTATCAAAAAAACGTCCCCTGCTCAGCGTTGAACAGGAGACGATATCTCGATGACCCTTTGCTGATCCAGACCGACAACCTGGAAATCAGGGCGCACGTGATTACAACCTTCGATCTAACTCTAAGGTTTGTAAATTTTAGGATCTGCCAACCTCGGAAGTTTCTTATACTTTTCCAGTTCTTCAGAAATCTCTAACGGCAGCGTTGCGGCTGTGATTTTATCTTTGCCGTTGCTGAATCCTTCGCCCACTTCTTTTGTGAACTTCCCTTGTTTCATACCAGTCAGCACATAGTACCGCTCGTCCTGGCGCGCATTGTCACTGTCATCTTCGCGCAGAAAGAGTACGACGTCTTCATTCAAACTAAAGTCCGGGAACCCCTCTGACTTCCATTCCACATTGTCAACTTTCCCTTTGTCAATCCGAACCGCTATTTCCTTCGTACTGTACGGCTTGCCTTTGAACACTTTTCCGACCTTCACGATCACATCGGTTTGAATCACGTTAGAAATGTTCTGTCCTCGTTCGAAATTGGGATTCGACCATTTGCTGGGCAGAATATCTTTTACCTTCCCAGCGAGAATGACTGTCGATTCGCCAACCAGTTCCGTCTTCGATTTTTCAGCGATGATGCCTGAGATTTGTACTGTTTTGATCTCCGCTTCTGGTGTCTTCGCACTTTCCCCAGTCACCGCCGGAGCTGCTGCAGGCATGAAGAGATAATACCCGGTCAAACCAAGTGCAAACATAGCAGCAAAAATGGCGAGTTGCATTCGTTTCCCCATGATTCGTTCCTCCTAGAGATCCTTTACTTTTTGTACGGACTCGGAGAGTACAAAAAGTCGATGCCGTTTCTGTCATCCTGTTCAATCGTCCGCTTCTTCGTTTCCCCCTTCGGAGATGTGCCGTACATCGTGGCTGCTGAATCGGAACTGTGGTCGAGTCCTAAAAGATGACCGATCTCATGAGTGATTCCATTTCCAATGTCATAGGCGTCCAAAGAGCCATCGTTTTTCCAAGGATAGGATGTATTAATGTCTATGTCCGCCTCCACTGTGTGATTGGTGGAATCTACTAAAGATGCTGTGAGCATCAAATAGTTGCCAGTACCTCTTTGTCCGCTGGTAATCTGGTTGCGATTGTTTTCCAAAGGAAACGCTGTGTTCGAGTGGTCATTCACGTTTTTTAAAACGAGGGTTCCTTCCCCCGCGCCATTCCATGTAATACATGATGTATAGATTGCGGATTTTGTTTCTGTAGCGAAGCCACTATAGGCATACACTTGTGTCGGTACAGAAACAAGACCATAGTTTGAATAAGTGAACGCGGCTGCCGTCGCTGAACCTAATACAAGTCCTGCTGAACCAATCATGATTGTAATCAAAGTTTTTCTCATCATCAACCCTCCCCTAATGTTCCCTTTATTAACATTATCAAAAATAACACTTCAAAACAATGTTTTTCAAAATAAAAAAGCTGACAGAAACAACCTGTCAGCTTCACGATTATTCGATTGATTGGGTGTGGTGGCTCGACTACCCTCTATCGCCATTCATGTTTCGCTTCCGCATGAGATTCCAGACACCACCGACTATGGCCGCAGCGATGAAGAGATAGATAGCAATTTGGATGATAGAAAGAATCAACGTATAACTCACAAGAGCGACGACTCCCTTCAGGGAATATTTCTTAGAGTGACACACCCTGCTTGTTTTTGCGGAGCACCATCGGATGGCCGCACTTGCAGGCGACTTCGCGTGTGGCGGCAACTTCGTTTCGATATGCACTTTGCTTTTGCTTGCGCGGCTGGTATTTGAGAAACTTTCGAATCGGCCACTCTTTTGATACTCACAAAGGATCATGACAAGCACGATCACAATACGATCCCACGCCGTTCTAGTTGCCCGATCAGGTACTTGTGAAACCGCTCTAGTCGCTCATATGCTTCCTGGTGCTCCCCCTTGTCGGTAAGGTATCGGCAGCTAAGAATCGTTATCTCCTCCAGCTCGGCTACCTTTCCGTGCTGCTCATAAAGTTTCAGCGCGTTCTCAAGGTACTCCTTCCCTTTTTTCTCGTTATTTCGGTAAAAGTTTACAAACGCCAGAACTCGATTGACTTTCCCCATCGTGGGATCAGTTTCTGAGAGAGTCGCTTTCGCTTTCTCAGCGTAAGAAGAAGCTTGGTCTAATTCTCCATTTTCTAGGCATATCAACCCGACGTCGGCATATACCTCGCCGCTCTTTTGCTTTTGTCCACGGCGCGTATACGTTTCCGCAATCGTCAGCAGTTCCTGAATAATAAGCTTCCAATCGACTGACCCGCGATGAAGCATGATTAAGCGATGTTGCAGATCTTGCTTACGATCTTCATTCGCTTGTTCCTCCAACAGCACCAATGCCTTTGACGCATACTCTTCTGCTTTTTCATAGTTTTTATGACGATTATAAACCTCGGCGAGTCGCAGATAAATACTTCCTCGATCTTCGCTGTTGCATTGACTCAGCAACAATGCCCTTTCATAATTCTTGGCCGCGTCCTCTACTTTTCCGGACTGCTCTTGGAGGGAAGCCTGTTGCATCAAAATCTTTACTTGCAGGTCATCATCGATCTCCTGTGCCTTCTGTAACTCTTCCCATGCCCGATCCATGTAGAAAAGAGCAATCGGAAGATTATGCTTCAACTCAGCAACCTTGCCTTGATTCAGTAGCACCACTGCAAGTAAATGTTGATCTTGACCATAGCTGGTGATCTGATAGAGCTGATTCAAAAGCTGTTCCGCTTCCAAAACGTCCCCCGCCCCCAGATGACAAAGGGCTAGTTCCAGCAGCAGATTCTCTTTCGGAATCCGATGCACTGCGGTTTCCAAGAGATTTTCGAACAAGAGGATCGCGGCTCCATATTCCCTGGCCCGCACCATGCCCATTGCCAGTTTGTATTTGCTCGAAGCTTCCAGCTCTAACGTTACCCCCTTTATAAGCTGTTCAAGCGGCGCATCAAGACGATTTGCGATCGCCACCAAGACTTTATAAGAAGGACGCGCTCGATCCGATTCAATTTGAGAAACCATACTCGGCGTAATGATGCCTTTTGCAAGCTCGATTTGGGTGAGACCTTTTTTCAAACGCAGTTCGCGAATACGTGTACCAAGCGAATTCATTTAATCACCCCTGTATGTATTAACGTGTTATAAACACAATAAACCACCTCGCATGACATGAGATGGTTTATTGTGTAAATTTTTGGTCATCCATTTAGGGGTGACAATTGTCACTTTGAAGATGTGACAATTCACAGCCATATAGAGATTTATGAGGAGGTCTACCTACCCATAAATCGCAATGACCCCTGCCGGTTGTGGTGGTCTAGTATCAGCAATTTTCTGGCTGCCCTGGGCATTGCTAAATACTACTATGGTAGCAACTACAAAGAGGCTCAAAACCAATTTTCTCTTCATCATAGCTCCTCCTCGTCAAGATATTCACTTTTTGTATGAGAAAAGATTCGTACTTTTTCATAGTATCTCATGGTTTGTTCCGCGTCACCTTTCAAGTAAAAATACTCCATCAAGCACTTACTCGCAATGTAACGAACACTCGTGCTTGCGCTCGTGTCATTGATAACAGAATCCGCAAAGGATGGCTCATCCTTTGCAACTGCGTACATGACTTTTATCTTCGCCCAATATTCAGGATACTCTTTTGCTAGTGCGGTATATTCATCAATAATCTGAACTGCAGATTGATAATCCTTCAGCTTCATAAGCGTTTTCACATAGTTTTTCACTACATGTACGCAGATGTCGTCATGGCTCTTTACATGTTCCAAGGCAGATGACAGTAATTTCTTACACTCGTTGAAGTTACCGAAAAGAAATTCGTAATGCCCCACATTAAGGAGTGCGGTTCCGATCTGCAAAGGATCTCCTGTCAACTGAAAGAGTTCCAGCGAACGAATTGCATGTTGTTTGGCTCTTTCCACATTACCGCGGTCTTCCTGCATTTTCATCCTAGTGTATTGCGCCATACCCAGTTTCTCATAGTCTTCTGCAAATTCTTTTTCCACAACAACAAGCAAGGACTCAATATTGCTGTATTCTTTCGAGATTGTGCTGGTTAACATTAAGTTTGTTGTCACAAGATGAAGAAGGCGATTTTCGTTATATTTTTCTTGCAGTTCTTTTGCATATTCGAGAGTCTGAATCCAGGTATTATGTGCTACCTCATATTGCTCCTGCACATACTGTACTCTACCTAAGTCGTGAAGCCTAAACCCACGCTCGGTTGCTCCTAAAGCAACTTCGACCAATTCAGCGGCAATTGCATGAGTGCGAAGTAGTACCGGCTTTGTTCTATTTTTAGACTTGAACAGGGCCTTTACTTCTTCGTGTTGCTTATATGTATCCGTTTGTTTTAAGCGTGCCATAGTGATGCCCAATCCGTTTGCTATTTCCTCAATTTCAGATGGTGAAACGGGCCGTTCCCCAACCAAAATCAAACGTAACGTCTCACGGCTCATATTAAGGCGAGATGCAAATCCCCGGATTGTTTCGCCCTTTTCGTCCATAATTTCTAGTATTCTACGAGCTATACTCATGTTTTCCATTTCGGTGGTTGTCTTGTGTTCGGCCGTACTCATCTATATCTCCTCCATGAGCGATTGACAGTCAATTATTAACAACGAATCAAATCACACTATTGGATAATTATAACTAAAGAGAAGAAAATAGTCCATGATTGGTGATTACAAGATTCAACATGTCAACTTCTTGGTCTCTAAAAGTAACTAAAAAGAGTGCGATCAACTAAGCTATATGGTTAAAAGATGGCGTTATACCTTTTCTAAGGCTGACGGATATTGCGACTAAATTTCGATGATTGAGGATATGTGGTAAGGAATAAACTGTTCGAGCGCTTACTTATAAATAGGAACAAGCCTCGTACGGGACAATTGTCGATCAAGTAACGGCCAACATTAGCGTTTGAAACATTATGTAGTTCTGACAATACTAAATTTACCCAAACGTCTCTTGAGGTTAATATTGTACTCCCTTATACTTAGATTACATTGGAAGGAGGGTTTTTATGTACGAAGGAAAAATTTACATCGCACCAAATTACACGTTATCTCATTGCAAGGATGTTTTTTTCAACTTGAGCGCAAGCAGCACACCTGAGAAATGGGCAGAAGCGTTAGATATTTTTCAAGATAGAATGAATGCTCGTTTCTTTAACGGGATAGAAATCTTATCACAATATGGAGAAGGAGAGCATTGGGAGCACAATCTAAGTTTCAGTATAATAGCACTAAATTGTCTACTCATCGAGACATTGCAACAATTCTATGATGGATTAGAAAGTACACCTCCTGGTCAAAATGGTAGAGCATTTAGCAAATTTTTCAGGTTGAGCAAACATTTTGATTTCTCGCCAGATATTGCTAGTGTGTTCTACAAAAACGTAAGAAACGGAATTCTTCATCAATCAGAAACAAAAGGCCATATTGCCTTATCTTTTTCAGTATTCGCCCCAATGGTTGAGATAACTAATGGTTGGGTCGTATTCAATGTAAAACGGGTTAGTGATGCATTGGTTAATGAATTTATGGATTATATCCAGCGACTTCGTGATCCAAATGAAAAAGAACTACGTTCAAATTTTGTCACAAAAATGAGGTCAATTGTCAATAAGGCAGATGATCAAGACATCTCTACAAATCGCAATAGACTTTGATCAAACTTTATCCGTTTATAGCGAGTTATCGTTCCTCTCAACACAAAACGCGCTAAGACCTAGTCTCGGCGCGTTTTTCACACGAGCATAATTAACACGTGATACAAAACTAAGATATCACTCGTTCTTTATACAATTCCATTCCTTATATTCTCATCATTTCGTCTTCTCCCCAATATACGGTAACATCACTATCCTCCGAAACCTTAATAGCAAGTCCGAATTTAGAACCACCTAAGGCTGCCGAAGATCGCGCTCCTCTGATACCTTTTACTCCCTCACTTTTAATCATCTCACCATATGAAATCAAATTAAAATAAGGGTCTAATATAACGGCCCCATCCACTGAGGAAATCAATTGTAAATAATAATTATCCATATCATTGATATTAATTAGATATTCACCGTCTCGAATTGTTTTTTCGTAAAATTTTAGTGATATTCCTTCGTTACGCAAAAGTTCTTTAAATTTTTTGTTATAAATTTCGAGTGATTTCTGATCTCGCCTAGTTCTATAAAGCATATCTTTTACTTCTTCTTTAAGGATAATAAATAGAGAACCGATATTCTCTGAAGCATTCCCTTTGATAGTGTTGACAAAATGACTTACTTTTGCAACGAGATCTTTTATAAAATCGAAATCCCCCATAAGCGAAGAACTTAAATAAAATAATTTCTTTTGTACTAAATATAGTAACTCAACTATCAGAATAAGGAGAAGATTATAATCCCTCAACTTCCATCCCCCTTCTGAATGGGTTAACATATAGTTATTAGAGAAGTTCCAATTAACATTCCTGTTTTCAATATCAATATAATGGTAATCGCATTGCGATTTTTTAAACCGTTCAATCGCCTCTTGGGGAATATCATAAGACTCCTCGAAAGTACGAATAATAGCTTCGTTAACATCAGGGAAGTCAGTTAACTTTTGTTTACTATCTTCGAAAATAGCTTTAACATAGGATTTGATAAGTAGTTCATGTCTTGTTGCCTCGAATACATCAAATTTAGAAAAGATTTCTTGTTTTATACTTTTTCCTTCTTTTCTTTTCTTTGCCAAGCCAGTTACTTTCAACTCATCATTTACAACCAATGCTAAAGATTTACCATCTATTATTTTCCTTATTAACTTGTCACTATCGATCAAAGTTTTAAGATCTGTGACGTCGTCAAATGGAATATAATCCAATTTCATTTTATTTAACCTGTTTTCAGTTTTAGCCCTTGTTCTTTGAGGGAAGTAAATTATCCCAAGACTAACAGATTCATTCTCATATGTCTTCAAACTAATCTCCTTGAGAGATTGAACAAACTTATAAATATTTTCTATTGAGGTTTGAGCACCCAAGTAACGAATAATATCAATAGATATTTCTTCTAGCAAAGTTGATGAATATCGGGGATGCACCTTGTTTTCTTCATAATAGTTTTCAAGTACTCTATGAGCAGAAAGTACTTGTGGCTTGAGAACATCACTAAATGTACTCAGAATGATCGAAGGTACTTCACAATAAAATTCAACTTCTTTGGAAGAATCACCGATAATAAATTCAATGTCATATCCAAAAAAGTCAACCATCTCTCGCTTGTAAGAATTGAAGAACTCCAATTTCTCCACAAAACCACATCCCTTTATGATATTGTGTTCCTTTCTCATTATACCTTCAACTCTCAATATTTTTCTATCTCTTCTCATCACAACTTCAGTCTTATGGCAGCAATTGCCTAATAAGCAAAAAACGCCTATCCATAAAGGATAAGCGTTTTTAAATGGTCGGAATAGCGGGATTCGAACCCACGACCTCACCCACCCCAAGGGTGCGCGCTACCAGGCTGCGCTATATTCCGAAGATGATATGTGGTTGTGTGGTGCTGCGCCTTTTGATGGGCGCAAGAGTGATTATAAAGGAATACTGAGTCGAATGCAAGGGGGTTCTTAGAAAAAGTGAGGGACTTCTTGTTGGAAATCCCTCGGCTTCCGCTTGCTTGCTTCACTATATGCATGGAGCCTGCTGCATTATGCCCTGACGCGGTTTGTCAGCGTTCCTACGCCCTCCAATGTGATCTCACAAAGGTCACCCTTCCGCAACGGCCCTACGCCCGCCGGGGTGCCGGTGGTGAGGATGTCGCCGGGTTCGAGGATCATGACTTGGGAGGCGAAGGCGACCAGCTCGTTGACGGTGAAGATCATGTCGGCGGTGCTGGAGCTCTGCTTTACCACGCCGTTGATCTTCGTCTCCAGCTGCAGGTTCTGGTAATCCAGCCCTGACACCACATACGGGCCGAGCGGGCAGAACGTATGGAAGCCCTTGGCACGCCCCCACTGGCCGTCCTTGGCTTGGTAGTAGCGCTCGGATACATCGTTCAGCACTGTGACGCCAAAAACGTGCTGAGCGGCGTCTGCGGCGCTCACTTGATAGGCACGCTTGCCGATCACCACCGCCAGTTCGCCTTCGTACTCTACATCCTTGGCAATGTCCGGCAGCACGATCTCCTCCCCCGTCCCGATGATCGAGGACGGCGGCTTTAAAAACATCATCGGCTCTTCCGGCAGCTGCTTGCCGCGCTCTTCGGCGTGGGCTTTATAATTCAGCCCGATGCAGATCACTTTCGACGGCACGGTCGGCGACAGTACCTTCACTTTCGCAAACTCATACTCTACGCCGGTCAGCACGGCAGTACGCACATAATGCCCGGCCAGTTCCCGTACTTTATCCCCATCTAAAAAGCCGTACTTCTCACGGCCCTCAGCTTCAAATCGCAGGTATTTTGCGGTCGTCGTCATAGTTCGATTCCTCCGGGTGTCTTTTTGTCACTTTGCGCGTTTTTTCTAATTCCCACGGAAATATCTTTATGACAAGAGTTTGCCCAGAAGCTCAGCGACTCCATCGATGATTTGGCTCAGACCGTCGAGAATGCTGTCCAGCCAGTTCATGTCCTCCAGACCAAGCAGATCCCCCACATCGCCTACACCAAACTCGCTGAAATTCAGAATCGGAATCCCAAACACCGGATCAACGGCAGACTCGCCTTCGACATGCTCGACCGGGATCACTTTTTCATCGTTGACCGAAACTTCATTGGGGTTGTTCATATCGACGGTCAGCACGGCCGAATCGGTCACCCAGCCATTGTCGCCGAAGACGTAGAGCTTGAAATGGCGCTTGCCTTCCGCTTTCGGCTCTTTGTAGGTGTAGATGAAACCGCCCTTCCTGACCGTCACCGCCCCGTAGCGGGCTTCCTGCAGGTCTTCTGCCTCGCGGGTCACGACCGGCTCGGCAAGCAGGTCATCGTCCTGGTACGTCACCAGGGTGTAGTGGTAATTGTCCTGCTCGCCTTCCTGATGCCACGTAAAATGCAGCTGGTAGCCCGCATCGCCCTGCTCCGAGTAGGACGCCAAGGTCAGCTCCGGCTTGGCAGGCGGCGTGAACGCCCCATCCTGCCCTTTCATCCGCGAATGGAAAAAGTCGTACAGGCCCGGCACTTCGCTCGCCAGCGGCAGGGACAGGTTCTCCTGCGGCTGCACGTTGAACATCGAGCCGTTCCAGGAGATCGCGCCGACCTCTTCTCCGTTCAGGGTCTGCTCGATCCGCGACTCGAACGGCGTCTTGGCTTTGGCCAGCGGCGATCCGAAGAGCTGAACATAGTCCTCAGCAGCCACTTCGGCCAACTGCCAGCGGTGTTCGGTGTTTTCCGTAACGTTGATGCGTTCGTCCTCGGAGAGACCGCGCATTTTCGCGTAGGTGGTCTCTTTCCAGCGTCTGTCGTCGGTCAAGGTGATGCCGTCGTGCTGAAGCGTATAGTAATGGGTGACGTGGTGACCGTATTCATGTGCCAAGGTATGGGCAAACGCTGCCGGCGTGGTGTGTTCGCTGCCGCCGTACAGTTCAATTTTGCCCGGGCGCATTTTCGGCTTGCCTTGGAACACGCCGGTCACCGTCTGAAAGATATACTGCCCGGCGACGCCCTTGCCGTGCGGATAGCCGTCATAGACCTCTAAGGCGTCGAGCAGCTCAATCTCGTCCCCGTGTGTATTCTGCAGCAGTTCCCCGTGAAGCGCTTTCAGTTTCGCTTCGTCCCACTTTGGAGAGTAACTGGTGAGCACCATCCCGTCAGGTGCCGTATAGGTGGCTTGTACCTGTTCGGCCGCCGAAACCAAATTTCCCATTCCCAGCAGCAAAAACAGAACCAAAACGACTGTGTAACACCCGCGCATCCAGTTGCGGCTCATCGGTTCCCTCCTTCGCTATGCTCAATTTTCCCGGATTGTATGCTCCTTTCATGATAACACAAGGGGAGCCTCTTCCCAAAATCGGCTCCCCTCACAGTACAACTATATGCGGTTATTTGGAGCGCATGAACTCCAAGATTTCCTCGTCGATCTGGCTGTCTTCCCGCCAGCGCGTGTCAAAATTTTCCACGGCGCAGTAGTCTTGCAGCGCTTTTCTCACCACGTCGTCGTAGCTGGTGTACCCACCGTCCGCTTTCAGGTAATCCATGCGGGTCAGGTGCTCGACCAGCTCGGACAGCACGTCGCCTTCGATCGGGCGCAATTTGTTCGGGTCGGTCTCGCCCATGTACAGGCGGTGCAGCTTCAACAGGCGCTTCAGTTCATACGTCGGCGACGCATGGTCGTCGACGCGCAGGTCAACATAGCGGTCGATGTGGCCGTCGTACGCGCCTTTCTCTTTCACGACATACAGGGCTGCCCCTTGCTTGCCGCGCTTGTCGCCGCCCGCTTCATCGCCTGCGATCAGGGCAGCCAGCAAGCGGTCAGCAAGATCGCCTTTTGCATACTGGAACGAGATCGCCATCGCGTCGAGCACTTCCGGACCGGCCAGCAGGTTGCCTTGGCAAGTGAAGCCTTGGCCGATGTGGTGGAACGCGAAGTCGTGGCACTTGATGCCCGTGAACGCCGCCGCATTGCCGTGGCGGTCGACGATGCCGACTTGGCGCCAGTCTTTGCCTTCATCGTTTTCCAAAAGCAGGTTGAGCGTCTCTTGCGCGGTCTTGCCTTCTGCGAGCAGTTGCAGACCGTTCGGGCCAAAACCGGTGTTGGCCCACGACTGCGTAGCCACCGCGCCGACGTTCGCCTGCGCCCACGGCACAATCGAGCCGACCGCTAAAAATTTCGATGCGACCGCCACGCCGATCTCCCCGGTCTTGGGGTCACAGGCGACGATGGAAAAGGTGTGGATCAGACGATCACTGCGCATGTTTGGTTCCTCCCATGTATCGCGTTTATTGCGATCTTTCTTTTTCCGCAGCGCGCAGTTCGACGCGGCGGATTTTGCCCGACGTGGTCTTCGGCAGGCTCTCCACGAATTCGATGGCGCGCGGATATTTATAAGGAGCTGTCAAGTTCTTGACGTGCTCTTGCAATTCTTTTACTTTCGCGTCAGACGCCTGTTCCGGGCGCTTGAGCACGACAAATGCTTTGACGATGTGACCGCGATCCGGGTCGGGCGAAGCGACCGCCGCGCACTCGGCAACGTCCGGGTGCTGCACCAGCGCGTCTTCCACTTCGAACGGCCCGATCGTGTAGCCCGAGGAAATGATGATGTCGTCGGCGCGGCCTTCGAACCAGATGTAGCCGTCTTCGTCGACTTTCCCTTGGTCGCCGGTGACGTACCAGTCGCCGCGGAAGGCACGAGCTGTACGCACTTCGTCGTTCAGGTAGCCTTGGAAGAGGATCGGCGCGTCTTTGTGCACGGCGATGTCGCCGACGGTGCCGTTTGGCACAACCTTGCCGTCTTCGTCGATGATCGAGACGTTGACGCCAGGCGACGGACGACCCATCGAGCCTGGACGCACATCAAGGCCGACAAAATTGCCGACGAGCAGCGAGTTCTCCGTCTGGCCGTAGCCGTCACGGACGGTGATGCCAAGGTGCTTCTGGAACGCGTCGATCACTTCACGGTTCAAGGGCTCCCCGGCGGAGCAGGCGCTGCGCAAGGCACGCGGCTTGAAGCGCTCCATGTTGTCGACTTTCGCCATCAAGCGGTATTCGGTCGGCGTCGAGCACAACACGGCGATCGGGTGCTTGGCGAGCAGGTTGAGATAGGTCTCCGGGTTGAAGCGTCCGGCGTAGACGAAGGCGGTGCCGCCTTTGCCGAGGATCGAGACAAACGGGCTCCAGATCCATTTCGCCCAGCCCGGCCCAGCCGTCGCCCAGGCCATTTCGCCCGGCTGCACGTCAAACCAGTACGTGGCCGAGATCTTCTGGTGCGCATACGGCCAGGCGTGCGTGTGAATAACGCCTTTCGGGCCGCCGGTGGTGCCTGATGTATAAGACAGGAAAGCCATTTCATCGGAGGAAGTCTCGACCGCTGTGTATTCCGTAGATTCATCAGCGACAAGCGTTTCGTAAGACGTCCAGCCCGCTTTTTCACTGCCGACGATCACAAAGGTGGTCAGGGTCGGGCACTGTTCACGGACGTGGTCGACTTCGGAGGTGATGTCGCCAAAGGCGATCACCGCTTTCGCTCCGGCGTGGTTGGCACGGTATTCGATATCTTTCGGTCGCAGCATCTCCGAGCCCGGCATGACGACGGTGCCTGATTTGATCAGGCCAAGGTAGACGATATAGGCTTCCAGCGAGCGCGGCAGCAGCACGATCACGCGGTCGCCTTGGGTCAGGCCGATCTTTTGCAATGCGTTGGCCCATTGGTTTGAAGCCGCTTTCAATTTTCCGTATGTAAGCTGCAAAACATCGCCGGCTTCGTTCTCCCAATGCACGGCGAGCTGATCTCGATGCTCGGTCGCGTAGTCGTCCACTTGCTGGGCGAAGTTGTACGTCTGCGGCACATCTAAGCTGAAGGCTTTCACTTGCTGTTCGTATGCTTGATCAATCGTCATGCTGCTAACCTCCTCGATGCTGTTGAATCGTTTACTCACGTACCAATACTTCCACGATTTGCGTGAACATTCCTGCAAAATTGCAATAAAAAAGAGCCTCTTCTCTGCGAGACTCTTTTTGTATGTATATTACTTGATGGAATCTTTGAATTGCTTGCCCGGTTTGAATGCCGGAACCTTTGCAGCAGCGATATCGATCTCTTCACCGGTTTGCGGGTTGCGACCTTTGCGAGCGGAACGCTCACGGACTTCGAAGTTACCGAAGCCGATCAGTTGCACCTTATCACCAGTTGCCAGTGCTTCTACAATACCGTCGAATACTGCGTCTACTGCGCTCGCAGCATCCTTCTTGGAGAGGTCCGCCTTTTCGGCTACGAGGTTGACCAGATCCGTCTTGTTCATGACCTATTACACCTCCTCTGCATATTACCTTTGTAAGCAAGAAAACGCGATTCTATACGTGTCTGCCAAAGGTTTCTATCAGAATCTATGGGTCATTATATGGCATGTTTTATCAAATGTCTAGTTTCGTCTTCAGTATCGGGACTTTTGACTCATTTTATACCCCTTGGAAACAACAAAGGAGCACAGAATGTCCTGTGCTCCCAAGTGTTTTTTTGATTAAAGAATGATGGCAATCAGTCCGCCGCTGCCTTCGTTGATGATGCGTTCCAGGGTTTCTTTCAGCTTATACTGCGCGTTTTCCGGCATCATCGACAGTTTGGCCGAGATGCCTTCGCGCACGATCGCAGCGAGCGATTTGCCGAAGATATCGGAATCCCAGATCTTGAGCGGATCTTCTTCGAAGTCCTGCATCAGGTAGCGCACGAGCTCTTCGGACTGCTTCTCGGTGCCGACGATCGGAGCAAATTCGCTCTCGACATCGACGCGGATCATGTGGATCGACGGAGCAGTCGCCTTCAGGCGCACTCCGAAGCGGGAGCCTTGACGGATCAGTTCCGGCTCGTCGAGCGTCATTTCTTCCAGCACCGGCGGCGCGATTCCGTAGCCGGTCAAGCGCACCATGCGCAGCGCTTCGGCCACTTTGTCGTATTCGCGTTTCGCGAAGGTGAAGTCTTTCATCAGCTGCAGCAGGTGGTCTTTGCCGCGGATCTCCACGCCAACCACTTCGGTCAGCACTTGATCGTACAGCTCATCGGGCGCGATCAGGTCGATATCGGCCACGCCGTGGCCCATATCCATGTTCGCCAGCGCCGCGCGGGAGACGAACTCGAATTCGCCGAAGTGCGCGACCACACGGTCGATGTCGCGCAGGCGGCGGATGTCTTTCACCGTCTCGCGGACACACTCTTCAAAGTTGGAGCGCAGCCAGTGTTCCTGGTCGAGCACCATCACCCAGCTCGGGAGGTTGACGTTGACTTCATGCACGGGGAACTCGTAGAGAGCTTCGCGCAGGACGTTCATGATGTCTTCCTGACGCATTGCCTGCACCGACAGTGCGATGACCGGCTGGTCGTATTTTTCCATCAGCTCTTGGCGCAGTGCTTCTGCACGCTCAGAGTGCGGTTCAGTCGAGTTGATGACGATCACAAACGGTTTGCCCATCTCTTTCAGTTCTGCGATGACGCGCTCTTCCGCTTCGATATAGGAATCGCGGTCGATCTCTGCAATCGAGCCGTCGGTGGTGACGACCAGACCGATCGTGGAGTGATCAGCGATGACTTTGCGCGTGCCGACTTCTGCCGCTTCCTGGAACGGAATCGGTTCGTCGAACCACGGCGTGCTGACCATGCGCGGGCCGTTTTCATCTTCGTAGCCGCGTGCGCCTTCGACGCAGTAGCCTACGCAGTCCACAAGGCGGACGTTGATGTCCAGACCTTCTGCGACACCGATTTCCACCGCTTGGTTCGGGATGAACTTCGGCTCGGTGGTCATGATGGTCTTTCCGGCAGCCGATTGCGGCAACTCGTCAGTAGCGCGTACGCGGTCCGCCTCTTCCTTGATGTTCGGAAGGACGATCAGCTCCATAAACTTCTTGATAAAAGTAGATTTCCCCGTACGGACAGGGCCCACGACACCCAGATAGATGTCGCCTCCGGTCCGTTCCGCGATGTCTTTGAAAATGTCGAACTTTTCCACTCTGTTCCCTCCTTATTCTGATCGGCGTTGACTCTGTACGCGAAACCCCGTGAGCCGATCCCTCCCCTTGAAAGGCGAATACGGCATCTATCAAAGCCGAAACTCAAACTCTCCCAATTGGACAGTACATGTATATGACCCGGGAACGAGATTATGCTGATCAGGCTCCGCTATTTTGTCCAACCCGCTTGGGATGTGCTATGGTTCTACTCTATGACGCCTTTTTGAGAAGTAGAACAAGCCCCCGCATTTCCTTTGAGACTTTTCATTTCATAAAAAAAGACATCCGGGAAGATTGCCTCCCGAATGTCATGATATGTCAGGTTATTTTTTATAATTCCACGAATCTGCGCCATATTTTTCACGCACCAGCTGCTCGGCCAGCTCCTGCTCAAACGGAGTCAGCCCCGCCGCTTCCAGCTTCACGCCCAGCCCGCGCGCGAAACCGGCGGTGAACGCTTCCACAGCACGGTCGTAGGAAATCACTTCGCCTGAGAAGTCTTTGATCGACACGGCGCGCTCTTTGAACGTCTCCATCATCCGCTCGCGGATGCGCTCGGAGGAAAAGGTCAGCACAGAGAACAACAGCTCCGCGTCGAGATCTAAGAGAATCGAGCCGTGCTGCAGGATCGTGTGCAGCTGCCGCACCTGGGCGCTGCCGACGACTTTGCGGCCTTCGACGACCAGCTCATACCAGGACGGCGAATCGAAGCAGGCTGCCGAGCCCATCGACTCGAACTTCTTCTTCTCCTCTTCGTCGGCGAGCGAGACCATCTCAGCATTCAGGCCCAGTTCGCGGAACCCTTCGAGCAGCCCCATCGACAGCACGCGGTAGCTTTCATTGACCGAGGAAGGCATCATCGGATGCGACTCCGAGACGATCACCGAGTAGGTCAGCTCCTGGTCATGCAGCACCGCGCGCCCGCCGGTCGGACGGCGCACAAAGCCGAGGCCTTTTTCTTTTAATGCGTCAAAATTGACCTCTTTCGCCGACCGCTGAAAATAGCCGATCGAAAGAGTTGCCGGGTCCCAGCCAAAAAAACGAATAGTCGGAGGCACAAGCCCCCGACTATGTGCGTTTAGAATGGCTTCATCGACCGCCATGTTCCAGGCGGGACCCGAGAATCCGGTATTCAAAACGCGCCACGTTTCCATTGCAGTGCGCCTACTTGGAGATCAGCGCGGTGTACTCGTCAGCAGACAACAGGTTGTCCAGCTCCGAAGCATCCGTCAGTTCCACAACCAGCATCCAAGCGTCGCCGTACGGAGATTCGTTGACTTTCTCCGGCGCGTCGTTCAGTGCAGCGTTGATTTCCACGATCTTTCCGGAAACCGGCGCGTACAGGTCAGATACGGTCTTCACAGACTCAACGGTGCCAAACGTAGCGTTCATCGTAATTTCGCCGCCGTCTTCCGGCAGTTCAACAAATACGATGTCGCCAAGCTCGGACTGTGCAAAATCGGTGATCCCGATGTATGCGCGGTTGCCGTCAACGCGTACCCATTCGTGTTCTTTGCTATACTTCAAATCGCTTGGTACGTTGCTCACAATGATTCCTCCCTGCACCTTCAAAAAAAGTTTCCAAACTATCGCCTATTGTACCAGAAGATACCTCGATCTCACAACACTTAGGATTCCCAAGTCAAAGGCACCGCTGCCGCCACTTCTTCCATCTCATGGATGCGGCGGCGGCCCATCAGGTCTTCCACCGCCACGCGCGGCGACTTGCCTTCGAACAGCAGGTTGTAGAGCGCAGCGGTGATCGGCATCTCAACGCCGGTCTCCGCCGCGATCTTGTACGCTGCTTTCGTCGCGCGCACGCCTTCGACGACCATGCCCATCTGATCGAGCACTTCCTGCAGGCTCTTGCCTTGTCCAAGCGCATAACCGGCCCGGTAATTGCGGCTGTGCAGCGAGGTGCAGGTGGCGATCAGGTCGCCGACCCCGGCCAGACCGGTCAAGGTCATCTGCGACGCGCCCATCGACACGCCCAGGCGCACGATCTCGGTGATGCCGCGCGTCATCAGCGCAGCCTTGGTGTTGTCCCCATAGCCGAGGCCGTCGGAGATGCCGGCGCCAAGCGCGATGATGTTCTTCAGCGCGCCGCCGATCTCCGTGCCGATGACATCCGGATTGGTGTAGACGCGGAAGTACGGCGTCATCAGCAGGTCCTGGAAGCCTTCTGCCGTGCGCTGACTGCGCGAGGCAGACACGACGGTGGTCGGAATGCGCCGCGACACCTCTTCGGCGTGTGAAGGGCCGGAGACGACGGCAAAGTGGCCCGGATCGATCTCCGCCAGCACCTCTTCCATCACCTGCGTCATCCGCTGACCGGTGTCGATATCAAAGCCTTTGGTCGCATGCGCGATGCGAACCTCCGGATGAAGGTGCGGACGCATGCTCTTCAGCGTTTCCCGAAACACCGAAGACGGAGTGACGACCAGCACCCACTTTTTGTCCCGTACCACTTCCGCTAAATCAGCAGATGCGCGAATCCCTTCATGGAGAGTCACATCCGGCAGATAGCGGCTGTTGGTATGTTCTTGGTTGATTTCATCTGCCTGCTCTTGACGGCGTGCATACAGGTCGACTTCGCACCCTTTGTCGGCCAAAACATTAGCCAGCGCCGTGCCGAAGCTCCCTGCCCCGATGACAGCTACATGTTGCATCAAGGGGTCCCCCTTACGTTTTCGCTCCCAGCTTGTTCTCTCTCCCGGAAACCAGCCGGCCGATGTTCGAACGGTGCCGCCACAGGGACAGCACAAACGCCGCTGACGTAAACCACACATATTCATGCGGCGCGTGCAGCAGATATGTGAACAAGGGCAGCAGTGCGGTGAACACCAGTGCGGCCAGCGACACATAGCGCCACCAGTACAGCACCACCAGCCCGACCACAGCGGCGATCAGCGCGGGAACCGGCACCAGAGCCAGCACCGCGCCGAGCGTCGTCGCGATCCCCTTCCCGCCTCGAAAGCGGAAGAAGACCGGCCAGTTGTGGCCGAGGATGACGGCGATCGCCGCACCTGCGACAAACAGTTCCGGCACCCCTTGCCACTTGGCGATCAGGACGGCGAGGACGGCCTTGAGCGCGTCCAGAAGCAGCACGACTCCGGCCAGCTTCGGCCCGAGCACGCGCATCGTGTTGGTCGCCCCGGCATTGCCGGAGCCATGCTCGCGGATGTCGATCCCCGCGACTTTTTTCGTCAGAAGGGTCGATGTGGAGATCGACCCGAGCAGATAGGCAGTCAACATGACAAGTAAGGCTGCCACATTCTCTCCCCCGTTTCCCCTCTTGCTCTCCCGGTGTTAGTCTTTCTCTTCCTTCTTCCGCTTTCTCACAAACAGCTTGATCGGCGTTCCTTCAAAACCAAAAGCGGCACGCAGCTTGTTCTCCAGATAGCGTTCATACGAGAAGTGCATCAGTTCAGGATCGTTGACAAAGACCGCAAACGAAGGCGGGCGAACCGCGACCTGCGTCGTGTAGTAGACGCGGCACTTTTTGCCTTTGTCGGTCGGCGGCGGGATCATCGTCACGGCGTCTTCGATGATCGAGTTGACCGTCGAAGTCGGAATCCGCATCGAATGGTTCTCCGAAGCCTGCTTGACCATGCCGAGGATCTTATGTACCCGCTGTTTCGTCTTCGCCGAAACGAACAATACCTCCGCCCACGGCATGAACGGAAACTCCTTGCGAATCTGCTTTTCAAATTCGATGGCGGTCTTGTCGTTTTTCTCGATGACGTCCCATTTGTTAACGATGATGATGATCGCGCGGCCCGCTTCCAGCGCGTAACCGACGATCTTCTTGTCCTGCTCGATGATGCCTTCCTCCGCGTTGATGACCAGGCAGCAAACATCGCTGCGCTCGATCGCCGACATGGCGCGCATCACCGAATAGCGCTCCGTGTTCTCATACACCTTGCCGCGCTTGCGCATCCCGGCGGTGTCGATCAGGACGAAGTCCTGGTCGTCATACTTGAACTCGGTGTCGACCGCATCGCGGGTCGTGCCGGCGATCTCGGAGACCATGACGCGCTCTTCGCCGAGCAGGGCGTTGACGAGCGATGATTTGCCGACGTTCGGACGGCCGATCATCGACACTTTGATCACATCTTCCGGATAGTTGGCATCGTAGTCCTCCGGGAAGTTCTTCGCGACTTCATCCAGCATGTCGCCAAGGCCCGTCCCGTGTGAAGTGGAGATGCCAAACGGCTCGCCAAAGCCGAGCTCGTAAAAGTCATAGACAGATTGCATCATGTTGGGGTTGTCCAATTTATTGACCGCGAGCACGATTGGCTTTCTCGTGCGGTACAAAATCTGCGCCACTTCTTTGTCGGCGTTGGTTACCCCGTCTTGTCCGTCAACAAGGAAGATGATCACGTCCGCTTCGTTCATCGCCAGCTCCGCCTGTTCGCGGATGCGGAAAAGGATCTCGTCTTCTTCTCCGACTTCGATCCCGCCTGTATCAATCATACGAAACTTATGCTCCAACCATTCCGAACTCGCATAAATTCGGTCGCGGGTAATCCCTGGTTTGTCCTCGACGATGGAGATGCGCTCCCCGCGAGACGGTTAAACAAAGTGGATTTCCCGACGTTCGGCCGGCCTACAATCGCAACCACTGGTGTTGGCATGGCAAAATCCCTGCCTTTCTTTGATTCTTTAGCGTTAGCCCAGTTTACTATTATCCTCTAATAAAGATTGGTAAGTCAACCGTTTCCGCCCAATCCCTCCATCCGCCGCCGTTCATCCGCTTTCACCTGCTCCACAAAACGGACCAGTTGCCAGTAGCTTTTGCGGATGCCAAACGCCGACAAGGGGCGTCCCCATCTGACCATTCCGTACCGCCGGGACACGGCCCCGCCGATTTTGGCGAGTGTGTTGATGTGCGGCAGCGCTTCATTGAAAAAGAGCTGCGACGTGTCGACAGCGAGGAGTTCGATCAGCGTGACGGCCGCCTGCTTGCTGCGTTTCGCATCCTTGCCGAGCCCCAGCGTGTACACCGCATTGCCCCATTCGTCCTGCCCTTTGAAAAAAAGCGTCCCGATCTGCCACGACTCCACCTTGTCATAATCGGCGAGATGAAGCACCTCCTGATGATTCGGCACGCGGTCGGCAGGCAGCCGTCCAAGGTGAATCGCAGCGGCGACAACGGAGGAATGGGCGCTGCCATAGCAGTGATAGATGACATGCACCGTTTATCCCCCCTGCCACTCCGACATCAAAACGGTCAAAAAAACGGCGTACTCCTGTACCGCCGCTTGGGCCAACAGCCTCCTGCTCTCCTCGCGCCGGCCTCGTTGTAGCAGTTTTTCTCCCCGCTTCCACCGGCGGCGCTTGGGCACCGGCACATAGCAAAAGGTGAAATCGGACTGCTTCTGGCGATACAGACTCAAAAAATGGCGCCATGTCCTGACCACGACCTCCGCCATACCGCCAAGGCCGCACCAGTACACCCGCTCCCCGCGCTCTTCGCCCAGCAAACACACCGTGCCGGGCCTTTGCCCATGACCGCTGTATCCGGCCAAAAACTTTTCGAGGAACGCCTTATCGGGCAGCACGTCCTCCGGCAGCAGCTTCAGGCGGATCGCCGCCGTCAGCATCGCGGCGACCCCCTCGCCGTCGTCGTAGTAGACGCGGTGTTTCATCAGTGCTTCACCAAAATCATCGTGCCGGGCCGAATCTCGTGCGCCATGGCGTCGAGGATCTTCTCCAGATACAGCGAGGTCTTTTGCAGTTCCTCGTCATCCTGACAGAAAAAGATCGGCCCGGAGCCGCCGACGCTGTCCTTGTTCGTGGTGCAGACGGCGAGGATGAAATTGTTCACTGTCGACATGGGAGCGTGCGCCTCCTTTCAAGTTACAGCTGGCGGTCCGGCTTGACGTCCGCTTTCAGCGGTTTGCGATACGAATTTTCCAAGACCGGCACCCGCTCGATGATCTCGCGGGCCTTCACCGGGTCACGGTCCATCGGCAACAAGAACAACGCGAGCCGTCCCGAGTTCAGATCCCGCTTCGACAGCGGCACCAGCGACGGTTCCCCCGAGTCGCGATAGACGCCAAGGATCGTCGAGACATCGTGCAGGATCGCCTGACGCTGCCCGAGGTTGCCAAGCGAAACGGTGCCATTGGCGTTCTTCGGTTCGAGGATAAAGCCCATCCCGTTTTTCAAAATCCGCTGCTGCGTGTCCTTCAGTCCGGAGTTATAGATCAAGATGTCATCCACAAACAGATTCGGCCCGTCAAACGTCACCTTGGCCTCCTTGATGTTCACGATCGCAGCCAGCGTTTTACCCGACATGAACCAAGACGACAGCCAAATGCAGATTAGACCGATGACGATCCCGCCCCACCAGTAAAAAAAGTGTGTGGCCAGCGCCGAGAAAAACGCGGTGCCGATCACGAGGTAGTTGCGGCCTTCAAACGCCATCGCGATCCCTTCAATATACGTTGTGCCCCGAGGTACCAGTTCCAGCGCATCGACGTTGGTCAGCATCTGGCGCTCCATGTTGCGCACGTCCCGAAACTGCTGGGCGGCCAGCGCCAGAAACGTCACGGCGGTGTAGTCCCTTTTCAACAGCGTGGCGACCAGCACCGCGCCGAGCCCAGAGGCGATCACGCCCAGCGCGATGTGAATGATCACGCCGTGCGGATAGGTCGGATATTGCCGATAGTCGGTCTTCAGCAAATTGAGGCGGCAGGCGACGCCGCACAATGCGCCGATCAAAATGATCAGCGTGTACTCATGCATGTTCCGGGCCTCCTTCCGACTCCGAGCGCCGTTCGCGCCAGCCCTTCACAAGGCCCAGCACATAGTTGGCGCCTGTGTGGTACAGCCCGTGAACGGCCAGCACGCCCGCGCCGGTCAGGGCCAGCATGTCGCGAATGTCGCCGCCGCCAAACACGGTGCCGTGCAAATCGAAGGCGAGGTGTAAAAACGGGTCGATGCTGGCGGCGGCCATCAGGCCGACCCAGGCGATCGACAGAGCGACAAACGGGCGTTTGACGCTGAGAACCGAGATGATGAGCGCCGTAAACGGGTACAGCACATCGGCATCAAAAATAAAAAAGGCAGGATCGAGCGGCACCAGCGTCATCAGCACAAGCAGTGCGACGGCGACGGTCAGTACGCCGAGCAGGTATTGCAAGCGGTGCTGCCAGGTCTTGAACAGGGTCAGCGACCAGAGCGTCAGGACGATCGGAAGCAAGATCCCTCCGAGATTCCAGCGAGATTCCAGCGGGCCATCAAACGCCAAGCCCGAAGCGAAGACGTACAGAATCAGCCCACAGGCTGCAAGTTTCGGCGACAGGCGTCCGTCGCGGAGTGACTTCTCTCCCCAGCCGGTCAGACAGAGGATCACAAACACGATCATGGTGATGTTGGAAACAACGCCCGGATTCACCCAAAGCCCCCCTTTCCAGGCACAAAAAAGGCAAAACAAACAGTATGCTGTCAGTTTTGCCTATCACTGGTGGGGGTATACCTTTGCAAGAAATGCCAAAAAAGCCCTATACCTTTGAGCGGCACAGGACTTTGATCAGGGAAGATCTATATGCAGCTTCGGGAACCAGGGACAAATCTGGCGGAAGCAAATCTAGCGTCGAATTTTGTAGAAATTTGACGCGCCACCAAACAGCGACAATTGGTAATATACCACGGTATAAAACCATCCGCAAGTCCCTTTTTTCGATATAATAAACAAAACGAAAGGTGGGAACATTCAGATGATACGCGCCATTCTCTTCGACCTCGACGAAACGCTCCTCGACCGTTCAGCTTCGCTGAAGAGCTTTCTCCAAGATCAATACACTCGCTATCTATTCTATTTCCGCGAGATTCCATTTGCCACCTTCCAAGCGCGATTTCTCACGCTTGACCAGCGTGGTTATGTCCACAAAAGCGTTGTCTACCGCCAACTCCTCGACGAATGGCACATCAAAGGTCTGACCTCTGATCAACTCCTCCACGACTACCGCACCCATTTCTCCAAGCATGCCACAGCCTTCTCAGGCTGTCATGAGGTGCTTATGCAACTCCGTGCCCAAGCCTACAAGCTCGGCATCATCACCAACGGCGAGACTGCCTTCCAGCAGCGCAATATGGAAGCCCTCGGGCTTCCAATCCTAGTCGACCAGATCCTCATCTCGGAGCAAGAGCAGCTCCGCAAGCCCGATCCAAAAATCTTCGAGCGAGCAGCAGCCCGACTCCATCTATCCCCCCAAGAGTGTCTCTTCGTCGGCGACCACCCCCGCAACGATATCGAAGGTGCCAGAAACGCCGGATTGACCACCGTCTGGTTCCCAAACGGCGTCGAGTGGCCCGATGACCTCCTCCGAGCCGACTACGAAATCACCGCCCTAACCGAACTAAAAAACGCCCTGCCTTAAAGCGACCAGGGCGCCTCCGGGGAGGGCGGGATATGCGGAGTGGTGAAATTGCAAGCTTCAACCCTTCCTCTAAAAAAGGTTTTACTCAATCAGGGGTTAAAGTTGCACCGTGAACCCGGAGCATGTCCCGCCCGGACCGCACCACCCAAGCAACACAGACGTCAGCTCTTCTCTTCACTTGGTTTTGCCGTACTGTCCAAAACAACCCCAGAACGAGTCGCATCAACCCACTCCTGATAGCTCGACAACAACCCATTCTTATGAATCTCATAAATACGCCGAAGCTCCTTCACCGGCTCCGAATGATCATCCACCCGCAGGTCAATATAAGGGAAATCCTCCGTATCCACAACCAACAAAGCTGCCGACTGTTTCCCCCGCTTATCCCCACCCGCATACTGCCCAGCTTCCAAAGCCTTCAGCAACCGTTCCGGAAAAGGAGCATTCGACCCGCTAAAAGCTGCAGCCGTCGCATGAACAACAGCCTCCCCGGTCAGCAAGTTGCCCTGCACCGCGAAGTTCTCATGAATCAGATGCGCCTTCCCGTCATTCACCTCAGAGCCTGTCCAAGCTGCACTCCGCCCGTACCGATCCACGATCCCCAACTGCCGATACTCCCGCCCCGGATCATGCATCAGCAGTTCCTGCAGCGCCTCTTCCGCCGACAGCCCATGCTCCAGCAAACGCAGCCCCTTCGGCCCCAGCGCCGGGTTCACACGCGCCTGCGTCGCCACCGCCCCAACGCCCGGCTTGGCAAACGGACACAGCGACCCAACCGCCAGCGCCTTCGTCGTGACCGCAATCCCAAAACGACCCGTCTCCGGGTCCCGCGCCACAATCGAAAACGTGTTCAGTTCAATCTCCGCCACACTCCATCCCTCCCTCGACGAGTTACAGCCCGCGCCGGGCCAGAGGTTCCAAAGCCACGCCGCGCAACTGGCACCACTGTGCAGTCTCCCCACGCACCATCACCGGCCGTTCCGCCAATTCCAGCACGCTCCTGCATCCTTGCAGCGTCACAATCGCCCGCAGCTCACTGTGCAGATGATCCATCATCTCCACCGCCTGCTCCACCCCAAGCTCCATCAGCGGCCGCAGCACCGCACCGGCCAGCCCCACAGCCTTCGCGCCCAAAGCCAAACATTTCGCAGCGTCATGCGCATTCTGCACACCGCCCGAGCCAATCAGATCAAACCTATGTAAAAACTCCTGCGCTTCCAACAGCGATACCGCCGTCGTCTGCCCCCAGCTCTCCATATGCTGAAACTGCAGACCACTCCGCCGCCGATTCTCAATCGCAACAAAATTCGTACCGCCCCGTCCGGCCACATCGACGACCTTCACGCCCGTCTCCGCCAGCACCCGAAACGTCTCAATACTCATCCCATTGCCTACTTCCTTGACGATCACAGGCACCCCGACGCCTTCCACGACCTGGCGAATCTTCTCCACCAGCCCGGAAAAACTGCGGTCCCCTTCCGGCATCGTCAACTCCTGCGCCACGTTCAAATGCAGATGGAGCAGATCAGCCCCAATCATCTCCACCGCCCGTTTCGCATCTTCCACCGTCGCCCCTGCTCCCAAATTGCCAATGATGATCCCGTCCGGATTCACGTCCCGCACAATCCGGTACGTCGAAACCAGCGCCGGGTCCTTCAAAGCGGCACGCTGCGAGCCAACCGCCATCGCGATCCCGCAATGCTTGGCCAATTCGGCCAGCTTCCCGTTGATCGCTTCCGTCGGCCCCGCTCCGCCGGTCATCGCATTAAGCAAAATCGGCGAACTGAGATCCAGTCCGCCGATGGAAGTTGCAAGGGAGACATCCGCAAGATCGCTCTCAGGCAAGGCGCGATGCACAAAACTCAGATCGGAAAAGCCCGTGCTCTCCGATATCGGCAGTTCCAATGCGTACCGCACATGATCTAACTTGCGCTGTTCAATCGACACAAGGTTCCCTCGCTTACAAAAAGTTATTTTTTGAACAGGTCGCCAAACACATCGCCCAGCGTGCCCAGGCCGCCCTGATCATTATTGTTCGTATTGTTCTGCTTCACATAGCTCTCCACTTCACGGCGGCTGCGGTCGCCTTCCACCTCACGGATGGACAGCGAGATGCGCTGATCCGCTTCGCTCACGTCGAGCACCTTCACTTTCACTTCCTGGCCCACTTCCAGCACTTCATCGGCCGTTGCCACATGGCGGTTGGCGACTTGCGAAATGTGCACCAGACCTTCCACGCCCGGCAGCAGTTCCACAAACGCGCCAAACGATACCAGACGCCTCACCGTGCCGGTGACGATATCGCCCGCCTGGAACTGATCTTCCACACCGCTCCACGGGCCAGGCGATGCTGCCCTGATCGACAGCGACACGCGCCCTGCAGCCGGATCAACCTTCAGCACTTTCACCTGCACCGTGTCGCCTTCCTTAACAACGTCAGCCGGAGTATCCACACGGTGATGCGCCATCTCCGAGATGTGCACCAGTCCATCCACGCCGCCGAGGTCGACAAACGCGCCAAAAGACGTGATGCGCTGCACCGTGCCGGTCAGCGTCTGGCCCGGCTGAATCTCATGCAGACGACCTTCCTTCTGCTGTTCCACTTCCTGATCCAGCACCGCTTTCTGCGACAGGATCACCTTGCCCTCTTCGCGGTCGAACTCCACGATCTTCACGCGCAGGGCGCGGCCCTTGTAGTCGGAGAAATCCTCCACAAAATGACGCTCGACCAAAGAAGCCGGGATAAAGCCGCGCACACCGACATTGACGACCAGACCGCCCTTGACCACATCAAGGACCTTCACTTCAAACACGTCGCCATTGTTGAACTTCTGCTCCAGCTCATCCCAAGCGTTAACCGCATCAGCCGCTTTTTTGGAAAGAATGATCTTGCCTTCCTCATCGTTGATGCGCAGGACTTTCACCTCAACTTCGTCGCCGACCTGCACAACGTCGCTGACATTTTCCACACGCACCGGCGCGAGTTCGCCAATCGGAATCACACCGTCGTATTTGAAACCCACATCTACAAGCGCCTGACCATCTTCGATCTTTGCGATCCGGCCCTTAACCACGTCACCTTTTTGAAATGTGACGAGATCCATCTCTTTCATGTCTTCTACCATGGAATTACCTCCTATTCGCCTAGCGCCTTGAACAAACAAACGCTTTGAATCGTTGATTTATAGGGACGGTATTTATGAGACTCGGACGACTCCCATGATTACCTATTCCTCTCCGGTAAGAAGGACAGCTCCAGATAAAATGAGTATGAGAACGTTTGGTAACATCAACTAGTATGATACGACAGCAGCCTTTCCATACGAACTAGCGGTGCTGCAAGACGAGCTGACGGATCGCTTCCATGATCTGCTCCGTCGCTTTGTCGATGAGCTCGCTGTTCGTCTTTTGCCCTCGAAACTCCGACAGATCGACCGGTTTGCCGTAGACGATCCTGAGCGGACGAAACAGGCGGTACGGCCCGATGATCGCAGCGGGAACGACCTGTGCGTTCGACCGCAGCGCCAGCATCGCAGCACCGCCCTGCCCTTTGCCGACCTCTCCCGAGTGGGAGCGGGTGCCTTCCGGGAACAAGCATAACGCTTTGCCTGCCGCCAGCAGCTCCAGCGACGCGCGAATCGCGCCGCGGTCGCCGGAGCCCCGTTTGACGGGAAACGCGCCGACGCCCCGGATGATCGAGCCGATCACCGGAATCTTGAACAGAGAGTCTTTCGCCATAAAGGCCATCGGACGCTCCATCCCGGAACCGACCACCGGCGGATCGAGGTTGGAAATATGATTGGCACAGACGATAATCCCGCCTTCAGCCGGAATGTTCTCCGTGCCGCTCACCTGCCATCTATAGAAGATGCGGAAAAATCCGCGAAATAGAGCCCGGAGTAAGCGATACAACACCATAGTATACGCCCCCTAGAGTTTCTGTGCGTCTGCGGAGCTGCAGATCTCTAAGATCTTTTCGATGACCTGTTGAATCGACAGACCGGTCGTATCCAAGACCACCGCATCCTCCGCCATCTTCATCGGGGAATGCTCACGGCCGCTGTCAAAACGGTCACGGCGCTCAATATCTGCTTTTAACTGTTCGAAATCGAGGGTCTGACCTTTGGCGACCAGCTCGTTGTAGCGGCGCTGTGCCCGCTCTTCGACCGATGCGGTCAGCCAAATCTTCACGTCTGCATCGGGCAGCACGACGGTGCCAATGTCCCGTCCGTCCATCAAAACGCCGGTCTGGGCCGCAATATCCTGCTGCAGCTTGACCATCGCCTCGCGGACGCCTGCCACGGCCGATACAGCCGATACGTTGCCGGTGACTTCCGGCGTGCGAATCGCTTCGGTGATATCCACTCCGTCCAGGAAGACATCTTGTCCTGCCGGGGTGAGCTTGAAGCTGATCTGCACACGATTTGAAAGCTCTGTCAAGGCTGCTTCGTCTGTGGGGTTGATCTTCTCTTGCAAGGCTTTCCACGTGATGGCGCGGTACATCGCACCGGTGTCCACATAGGTCAGGCCAAGCGCCTTCGCCGCCTGCTTCGCCACCGTGCTTTTCCCGGCGCCTGCCGGGCCGTCAAGAGCCACGCGTAATGGTTTCATTTCAGTAACTCTGCCTCCTGATTAACACAAAAAGCAGGCTTCGCCCGCTTCTCATGCGCGACTTTTCAATTGTCAATCTCTTCAATATTGATAGTAACATATCGGCCGCAGCAGGTGCAACAAAAGGAAAGTCTGTTCAAACTTACTTCATAAAGTGGATCGGACCCACTTCTGCCAGCTGGCCTTCCATCGCTTCGACGAGCATGCCGGGCACCGGATACGAGATCTCCGGATTGTCATGATCGACCTCAAAGCGGTACACGCCCGGCAGTTCGGACGTATCTACGGTCACTACGTCCCCCTGCTTGACGGAGACGGTCGCTTCTTGGTTTTGGAAAGTTCCGGCCGGAACGCCGTTGACCTCGACCCAGACTTTGGACAAGGACCCTTCCGGCTCGACGGCGCGGATCGTCAGCGCGGCCTTGGACTTTTCGGTCGCCGCCGCCGGCATTACGCCGGCCGATCGCTGCCCTTCCATCCGGTCGGTGGCGGACAAAAACTGCCGCCCCTGCGGTGTGGAGAGAGCAAGCTGCCCGATCAGAATCAAAGCAAAGCCGAGCAGGATCAGTCGAAACAGCGGTTTTTCCAGTCGTTCGTAAGCGCGCAAAAAGCGCTCTTCATACGTTTGCTGGCGTCTTTGTTCCAACTTGTACCACCCCCAGATACGTTCCATCCTATGCAAGTCCGGGGGATTTCATACTATCTGCGAAACAAGCCTTTTTCGCGCAGCTCGATCTGCCGTTTAAACGAATACTGAATGATCCGCTGACGTTCGCTCTCCGGGATCTCAAAATACTTCAGCGACACCAGTTTCCAGCCGTGCTGATCGACAGGCGCCACCCGGATCACACGCGCCTTCCCCACGATCTCATGTGACCGGCCCTCAAGCGGCAGCAGGAAGCGAAAACCGATGATGTCGTCGCGGCGCACCGTCAGCTCCTGTTTGACCCGAAAGGACAAACCGCCGCCGGAAATATCATACCCGTTGGCGTCTGCCGTGATGATGTCTTTGCTTTCGCTGTCTACGAACACCAGATGAAACGTGGCCAGGATCGGCACCCGCAGAAATTCGCGGCGCTGATGGCGGTACACGTGCCCGTACTCCGGCTTTTGCAGCTGGAGCAGCGGGACCTGCCGCGTGTCCCGTCCCCGCACTTCCGACTGAAACGTGCATTGGGCGCCGTCCACCGCGCGGTACTGCACCAGCACAGGCTGTCCGGTCGGCAGGTTGGTCGGGTTTTTGTACCCGGGTTTGAGCGGGATATCAATGAAGATGCTGTCACCTTCCATGTCCTGCACCCGCGCCTGATACCGTCCGGCAAAATAGCCGTCCGCGATTTCCAAGGTGATCGTCTGGCCGATAACGGGGTATGCCAAAGCTCTCACTCTCCAAGGGATGTGTTCTCCCATTACTTCTTCCTCTAGTATAAGATACGAATGTTTGCCTGTAGTCATGAATAGACCTGTAAAGAAAGTTTTTGGGACAAGGAGGGATCAAATTGAAGCGTTTTTGGCCTTATGCTCTTCCGTTCTTCCTCATCTTCCTGTTTGCCTTCCTGGTCAGCCCTTTATCTCCCGTCAAAAAAACGCTCACCGTGCCAGCCAAATGGCCCGCATATGTGATGATCGACCCCGGACACGGCGGCTACGACCCCGGTGTGCTTGCCGATGATCTGCGAGAAGCGGACCTTGCGCTTTCGATCGGCAAAGAACTGCAAAAAGCGCTGACGAATCAAAAGATCGCCGCAGCGATGACCCGCACGACCGATACCGACTTCGCACAGCGCGGCATGAAAGGCACCACTGCCAAACGCGCCGACCTCGAACGGCGGATCAACATGGCGTTCGAACAAGGCGCGACGATGTACATCTCCCTGCACGCCAACGTCTCGGCGCTCGCTTCGCGGGGCGGCGCGGAAGTGTTTTACTCCGACGATCTGCCAGAAGCGAAAAAGCTGGCCGAGATCATCCAGAAAAAGCTCCACACGCTGCCCGGCATGACGAAGCGCGAAGCCAAGCCAGCCAAGTACTACCTGCTGCGCAATCAGAACATCCCGACGCTGATCATCGAATGCGGCTATCTGAACATCCCAAGCGACCGGAGCAAGCTCACCTCGCCGCCCTACCAGCGCCAGTTGGCCCAGGTGATCGCCGAAGGGGTTCAAGAGTATCTGAACAGCAAATAAAGGAGAGGCGGCTGCCTCTCCTTTATTGCGCGTTTAGTTCAGCTTTTCAACGCCGACCTCATCGCCGTTCAGTGCGGAGATGTAGACTTTGTACGTGTCGCGGTCCATCGTCCCGACAAACTCGTACGTGATCACCTCTTCGTTTTGCACGTTGTGCGCCACGGCGAGGTGAGTTTCCTGCAGTTTGAGGCGCGGCGAGACGTACGTGCGAGCCTGCGCTTCGGTCAGTTTCGGCTTGGCCATGGTGCGCGGACGGTGGTTAAACACGTATTCGCGCGAGTTGACGCCGAGGATCTCCCCGTTGTCGAGCGCCACCTGCACCGTGATTTTGTCCGGGTAGAGGCGAATGCCGTTTTGGCGCGGCACGATGTCATAGACGCCGATGCTGTTGTGCGTCTCGATGTTCACGACTTCCAAGTCATCGCCCATGCCGAATTTTTTCAGATAGGTCAGCGCTTTTTGCGACGCTTGTGCCAGATCGAGCTTCTCCTCGGTCACCGTGCGGTCGTTCAGCATGTTGGTGACTTTCCCGCCCTGCACGGAGATCGTGAAGATCGCTTCCCGGCGGCCCTGCTGCTGAGCCGTGACGGTGTAGGACGGGAACGGAGCCCCTTTGCCGTTGCGCTGTGCGACGATGCCTTCGGTCGAGCTTCGTCCCAGCCATTGCGCCGCGGTTTGGGCCGCCTGCGCTTCGGTCACATTTTGTCCGGTCAGGTTCTTTACGTCAAACTTGTTGCGGCTCTTCATGCCCATCAGGGTTGGGCCAAAGTTGAGCGGCGTATTGTTCTTGACCGTCTTCTCCATCGCCCGGAAGCCGTCGACGATCTGGTTGTCCGTCTTTTTCTCCGTCTGGGTCAGGGCCAGTTCGGCGTCCATCCAGCGCAGGTTGTTGCGCAGAACGTTTGACTGCACTTCGGCCAGCTGATTCTCCAGCTTTTTCGAGCGTTTGTACAGTTCATTCAGCGTTTTGAACTCCTGGTCGGTCAGTCCTTCCTTGCCATCGCGGTCGACCGCCGTGCGATAGGAGAAGTTCCCTACGTCGTTGATGAACTCCATCGTGTTGTTAAACGGCATCAGCGACAGGGGCAGCTGCCCGACATCGCTGCGCGCTTCGGCCGCCAGCCGCCACGCTTCGGTCAGCGACGGAGAGAGCTGCTTTTTCGTGTTGATCGCCAGCGACTTGCCCAGTTGGTCCTGCAGCAGGTTCATGCGGTCGCTGAGGTCATGAAAGGCGCGCTGATATTGGTTCTCCGCTTTGATCAGCATCGCCTGTTTCTCTTTGTGCTCGCGGTAGCCCCAGAAGCCTGCCACCACCAGGGCCACGACGAGCACGAGGGATGTGAGTCGGCTAAACATACGGTCGGTCCCTCCTTTCTATCGGCAGAAAATATGCCGGCCGATCCGCTTGATCTGCGGACGCGACCAGATCCATTTCGATGTCGCAGTCGCCGGGTTGAAATAATAGATCGCCGTCGAGGACGGGTCCCAGCCTTTGATCGCATCCTGCACCGCTTTGGTAGCCTGTGCGTTCGGGGTCAGCCAGATCTGTCCGTCTGCCACCGCCGTGAATGCGCCCGGCTGGAAGATCACACCCGGCACGGTATTCGGGAAGTTCGGGTTGTCGATGCGGTTCAAGATGACCGCCGCGATCGCCACCTGCCCGATGTACGGCTCGCCGCGCGCTTCACCGTACACGGCGTTGGCGAGCAGTTTCAAGTCGTTGGCCGAGATGTTTTTGCCGCCGTAATTGGCGCTTTTGGTCGCCGGAGCGCTCGCTTTGGGTGCAGAACCTCCGCCTCCGCCACTGGAACCGCCTCCGCCGCCTGCTGCCCACGGGTTGTAGCCGCGAGTGGCGCGGACGAGACGGGTGCGCGTATTGTCGCCGACGACGCCGTCCACTTTCATGCCGAACTTGTACTGGAAGTTGCGTACCGCCCAGTATGTACCCCAGCCAAAATCGCCGTCGATCTTGCCTTTGTAATACCCCAGGTGCTTCAAGCGCCCTTGCAGTTCCCGCACGTCGTTGCCTTGACTGCCGCGCACGAGGTTGCGCGTGGTGAAGACCGACTCATCCCCTTTCGAGATGTACTGCATCGGTTCTGCAGCGACGAAGAGAAACGCAAAGGCCAGGGCAAAGGCTGCCACAAGCCATCTCCACTTCCTACTCATGGTACCCCCTCCATTTTAAGATGATCGTTACTGTGCTTAGTGTGGGGAGGGAAGCATTTTGATATGACAACCAAAAAAAGGAAGTGCCTCCAGCGAGGCACTCCCTTTCTTCACCTATTTACATCAGCGTTTCGATATCAAACGCTTCTTCGTTGTCACACAGGCATCTCTTGAATCCGGTGTCGACCTGCCCGCGGTAATCGCGCGAACCGCGCAGAATAAATGTTTCACCGCACAGGCGGCAGCGAATGTGAACTTTGACCCGTTCATCTCTCACTGACATGCTGTCCCCTCCTCCAATGAGTCTATGAGTTCGAACCCCATAGAGGACAGTCTTGACCGCCGCACGGTGCCTTTATACGTCCTGCGCCCGCTCTTCCAGCGGTTTGTACGGCGACCGCGCTTGAGCATGGCGCACTTTCCACAAGCCTAAGCCCCACAAGAAGGCCATAAACGGCAGAATCGTCAAAATGATCTTTTGCTGCCCGGAGACCAGCAGCGCATCATAAATGCCGTGGAACGCCCACGGGAACAGAAACGCGCAGCCAAAGAGCAGCCAGCGCTTTTTCTTGGAAGCGGTAAATTTCGCCTTGCCCAGATAAAAGCCCATCGCCACGCCAAACAGCGCATGCCCCGGCACGGTGAAAAACGCCCGCAGCGCCACCGTCTCCCAGCCGAACACCAGCGCCTTGATGATATTTTCCAAAGTGGCAAACCCAAGCGAAGCGGCGACGGCGTAGACGATGCCGTCGATCTCTTCATCAAATTCGCGGTGCCGCATGGCGATCGCGATCGTCATGATGTATTTGGCGAGCTCTTCGACCAGCGCCACGGCCAAAAAGGTGCGGCTGTACGGCGAGCTCATACCTTGCTGCAGCCAGTCGCTGAGATACATCACCGGTATTGTGGACAACATCCCCAAAAAGAACAACAGACCCACCAAACTCAAGGGTTCGGAATCGTAGCGGTCACGAAGATAGAAAAACGACATCAGTGCAATTCCAGGCGCCACTGCACACCCGACCAACAGCAGAAACTCCACTGCGATACCCCCTCCCCCTTTGTAATTTCTTGACTGTGTATGAAAATCCTGCTTTGACAGAGTCTGCCGCAAAGGAGCATAATATCTTTGAACAAATTGATTCGGACAAGGTGTGATAAACGTATGAAAACGATCCTGATCCTGACGACGGGCGGCACGATTGCGATGATCGAAGACGCCGCCTCCCAGTCGGTGCGGCCGGTCGAAAATGCCGCCGATCTGACCAAGGCCATCCCCAATCTCAACCAATATGCCAACGTGCAGGTCGAAGCGTTCTCCAATCTGCCGAGCCCGCATCTCACCCTCGATCATCTCGCCGATCTCGGCCGCGTGATCAAGGAAAAATTGCGCCGGGAAGACATCGACGGCATCGTCCTCACGCACGGCACCGATACGCTGGAAGAGACCGCGTATTACCTCGACCTGATCCTGCCGCCCGGCAAGCCGGTGATCGTGACCGGCGCGATGCGCTCTTCCAATGAACTGGGCGCAGACGGCCCGCTCAACCTGCTGAACGCGGTGCGCACCGCCGCGAGCTGCGACGCGATCGGCCAAGGGGTGCTCGTCGTCTTCAACGACGACATTCACGCCGCGCGCTTTGTCACCAAAACGCACACTTCCAACGTCGCCACCTTCCAGTCGCCTTCGGTGGGACCGGTCGGCTTTTTGGACAAGCGCTCCGTGCAGATCCGCCACGTTCCCAAGCCGCACGCGCACATCCCGGTCGACGGGCTGGTTTCTCAGGTCGGCCTGTTGAAAATGGCGTATGGCATGGATGACGCGCTCCTGCAATTCCTGATCGACTCGGGTAGCAAAGGCGTCGTCATCGAAGCGCTGGGCCTCGGCAACGTTCCGCCAGCCGTCGTGCCAGGCATCAAGAGAGCGATTGCCAGCGGCGTGGTGATCGTGCTCGTCTCGCGCTGCTTCAACGGCGTCGTGCAGGACGTTTACGGCTATGAAGGCGGCGGCAAACAGCTCCGCGATCTCGGCGCGCTGTTCTCCAACGGCCTGAACGGACAGAAAGCGCGGATCAAGCTGATGACCGCTCTGCAGGAGACTGCGGATGTCGGGCATTTGATCCAATACTTCGATCAAGAATGATACCACAAAAAAGAGCCGTCTGCCACTTGGGCAGACGGCTTCTTTCTTGTTGTGCTTACACCCAGCCGCGCAATTGGCTTGCTTCCGCCATGCGGCGGACGCCGACCATGTACGCTGCAAGGCGCATGTCGATCTTGCGGAGCTTCGACGTTTCGTACACGGAGTGGAACGAACGGGACATGATCGTCTTGAGGCGGGTATCGACCTCTTCGCCCGACCAGTAGTAGCCCTGGTTGTTCTGCACCCACTCGAAGTAGGAAACGATAACGCCGCCTGCGTTCGCCACAACGTCCGGCACGAGCAGGATGCCGCGCTCAGACAGGATCTTGGTCGCTTCGATCGTGGTCGGGCCGTTCGCCGCTTCCACCACGATGCTCGCCTTGATGCTGTGCGCGTTGCGCGCTGTGATCTGGTTCTCAATCGCAGCCGGAACGAGGATATCGCAATCGAGCTCGAGCAGCTCTTGGTTGGTGATGACGTTTTTGTACAGCTTGGTCACCGTGCCAAACGAGTCGCGGCGATCCAGCAAGTATTCGATATCGAGGCCTTTTTCATCGTGCAGACCGCCGTATGCGTCGGAGATCCCGACGACTTTGGCGCCTGCGTCATGCATGAATTTCGCCAGGTAGCCGCCCGCGTTGCCAAAACCTTGGACAACGACGCGCGCGTCTTTCAGTTCGATGCCTTTTACTTGGGCAGCTTCTTCGATCGCGATTGCCACACCGCGTGCGGTAGCCGAATCGCGGCCGTAGGAGCCGCCGAGCACCAGCGGTTTGCCGGTGATGAAGCCCGGCGCGTCAAATTCACGGATGCGGGAATACTCGTCCATCATCCATGCCATCGACTGCGCGTTGGTGAACACGTCCGGTGCCGGAATATCTTTAGTCGGGCCGACGATCTGCGAGATCGCGCGCACATAGCCGCGGCAGAGGCGTTCCAGTTCGCGGAACGACATCTCGCGCGGGTCACAGATGATGCCGCCTTTCCCGCCGCCGTACGGCAGGTTGGCGATCCCGCACTTCAAACTCATCCAAATTGCAAGTGCCTTCACTTCGTCCTCGGTTACTTCGGGGTGGAAACGAATGCCCCCCTTGGTCGGACCGACCGCGTCGTTATGCTGCGCGCGGTAACCGGTGAACACTTTGACACTGCCGTCGTCCATGCGGACGGGGATGCGCACCGTCAGCACACGGAGCGGTTCCTTGAGCAATTCAAACATGTCCTGACCATAGCCCAATTTATTCAATGCGTCTTGAATCACAAGTTGAGTGCTGGTCAGCACGTTCAAATTCTCAGCAGGTTCATTTGCAGTTGCATTATTAGAAGGCAAATTCTGGGTATTCAAATCGACTCGACCACCTTTGAACTGATACAGGTATTCGTGAACCTTCACCCAATATACACCTTACTTTTGAACATGGAAAGGTTATCTAACCCCTTTATGAATCGAAACTGCCTGATTCATGGTCAAAAACAGGGTTGGGGGAAGTATTTTGCCTGAATTGGATTCATTTTCGCACGAAAGCTTAGACTTCTTCACCTTCATCTTCGAAATCGTCCGGATTATCGACGATGACCATCGTTTCTTCATAACCTTTTGCCTGTTCCGGGATGTTTTCCAGCTCATCATCCGGATTGTCAAATGCGATCATATCGGTTTTGCCGCCATCTTTATGCGTCAGTGCGTTAAAGGGCTTCACGGAAATTCCTCCTTGCCTGGATTTTCTCCGCTTAGGATGCCCAGTTTCTTGGCCACAATCCCCGTCGTGCCTGCCTGCAGGACGATGGTCACGATGATCGCAAGGAACGTCACAGCATGGATCTCCCGGTAATGCGGCAGATGGAGCCCGGCGATCAGCGCCACCAGCGCCGCCGGAATGACGCCCGTCTCGCGCACCCAGCACATGAACAGCAGCTCGTTCCAGCTCCACAAGGCCCGCCTGTCGACCCCGGCGCAGAGCAAGACGGTCAGCGGCCGGGCAACAAACATGAAGACCGCCACCACGAGCAGCCCTTCCAGCCAATAGTCGGCCAAGGCGGAAAAGTCGACTTGCGAACCAAGCAAGATGAAGATCATCATCCGCAAGATCAGCGTGATGCCGTCAAAGAAATGCGACACCTCGGTCAGCTTGGCTTCCGGCACCGGCAGGCGGAACGCCTGGTGGTTGCCCAAGACGATACCGGCCGTAAACGTCGCCATGAAGCCGGAGACGCCCAGCAGATCCCCGAGCAGATACGCTCCGACCGCAACGGTGACGACCACAATCGACGCGTATTCGCGAAACAAACCGCCGCGCCGTTCGGAGATCAGCACCGCAGCCAGCAGACCGGCCGCCAGCCCGACCAGCAGGCCGCCCCCGGCCATTTTGAAAAAGCTGACCAGACTGCCGCCCAGCGAAAACGCCTGCTCCCCCGTCGCCACGCCAAGCACAGCAAAAGTGACGATTGAGCCGGTGGCGTCGTTAAACGCCGACTCGCTTTCCACCGTCTGCTTCAGGCGCTCTTCGATCGGCACCTGTTTGAACACGGGGATCAGCGTCGCCGGGTCGGTCGAAGCGATGATCGCCGCCAGCAGAAAGGCCAGCACAAACGGCATCTGCAACAGCCACGCCGCCGCTCCTGCCGTGACGGCCGCCGTGATCAGCACGCCCGGCACCGCGAGCAATAACAGCGTCAGCCAGACGTTCTTCAGCACGCCAAGCCCAATCGCCCGCCCTCCGTCAAAAAGGATCAAAGCCGCGCCGACCACGATCAGCAGCTGGTCGGCCACCGACTCCGGCGACAAGGCGACCACATGCAAAATCGGCCCGATCAGCACGCCGATCAGCAAAAACACGGCCACGTCGGGCACCCGCATCAAGCGCGCAATGCGTCCGCCAAACATGCCGGCGAGCAAAACGATCACGACCAGGCTGAGCAGTTCGCGCACCGTTTCCATCGTTGGTGAATCCATGACAAACCCTTCTTCCAGCACAGTAGCTCAGTAGTTACTCTCCAATGTGCCAAAAAAGGCACCCTGACAAACGTTTGCGCGCAAGTTAGGGTGCCTTATGTCTATTCTACTTAAATTGTATAAAAGAATCTACCAATTTATGAATCATTTGCTACTTCAAGCGATCAAGCGCCTGCTCCAAGTCGGCGATCAGGTCTTCCGCATCTTCCAACCCGACCGACAATCGCAGAAGGCCGTCGGTGATGCCGCGCTTGTGGCGCTCCGCTTGCGGCATGCCGGAGTGCGACATCGTCGCCGGATAGGACAGGATGCTCTCCACCCCGCCCAGCGACACCGCCACCAAAGGCAGTTCCACCCGCTTCATCAGCTCTTTCGCCCGTTCCGCGCTGCCCGCATCGAACGACAGCACTGCGCCAAAGCGGCTGGATTGGCTTTTGTGCACCTCATGTCCTTTGTGCGTGGACAGCCCTGGGTAGTAGACCTTGGCGATATCGTCGCGTTCCGACAGCCAACGTGCCACGCGTTCCGCTCCGTCGCAAGAAGCGTCCATCCGGACTTTCAGCGTTTTGATGCCGCGCTGGAGCAGGAAGCAGTCCTGCGGACCAAGCACCGCGCCAAACGAGTTTTGCAGCTGCGCGAGACGGTGGCCGAGCACCGTGTCCTTGGTCACCGCAAGTCCGGCGACCAGATCGGAGTGTCCGCCGAGGAACTTCGTGGCGCTGTGCACCACAACGTCGATGCCCACGTCGAGCGGACGCTGCAAGTATGGCGTTTGGAAGGTGTTGTCGACGATGGTCAGCAGTCCGTGCTCCTTGGCGAGGGCAGCCGCACCGGCGAGATCGGTGATCTGCAAGAGCGGATTGGACGGCGTCTCCAGCACGATCCCTTTGGTGTTCGGACGAATCGCCGCGCGAATGTTGTCCAGCTCGGTCACGTCGACAAACGTCGTCTCGATGCCCAAGCGGTTCAAGACGGTGGTCAGCATGCGGAACGTCCCGCCGTAGATGTCATCGGTGGCGATCAGATGGTCGCCCGCCGAGAACAGCAGGAGCGCCGTGGAGATCGCCGCCATCCCCGATGCAAAAGCAAACCCGCGCGTGCCGCCTTCCAGCGCCGCGATCGTCTTCTCCAGCGCATCGCGCGTCGGGTTGCCCGAGCGCGCATATTCGTACTGCGGCGGATGGTCGGCATCTTCTTGATGGAAGGTCGAGGCTTGATAGATCGGCACAGCCGATGCCCCGGTCGTCTTGTCGATCTCATTTCCTGTATGCAGCAACTGTGTGGCAAACGTCAGCTCTTTGTTTCCGCTCATCTTACACCAATCTCCCTTTCTGCTCGGCCAGTTCCCGCTCGCACGCCGCAAACGCCTGCGCCAGATCTGCAATCAAATCTTCATAATGTTCGATGCCAACCGACAGGCGCAGCAGCGAAGGGGTCACACCCAGCTCGTTGCGAACTGCTTCCGGAACATCGAAATGCGTCTGCCGCGCCGGGTAGGTGATCAACGACTCGACCCCGCCAAGCGATTCGGCAAAAGCGATCAGGTTCAAATGGCGCAAGAGCGGTTCGACCAGCTCTTCACTGGCCACTTCAAAGGACAGCATCCCGCCATATCCGTCCGCCTGCCCGATATGCACTTCGCGCCCGGCGTGGCTTTCCAGCCCTGGGAAGTACACCGTCTTGACCAGCGGATGCCCGGCCAGCCATTTGGCGAGCACCATCGCATTTTCCTGATGGCGGTCCATCCGCAAGGCCAGCGTTTTCATGCCCCGCATCAGGAGCCAGGCATCCTGCGGCCCTAACGTCGCCCCGATTGAGTTTTGCAAAAAGTAGATCCGTTCAGCCAGCTCTTCCTCGCGTGCCACGGCGAGGCCGGACAGCACGTCGTTATGCCCGCCGAGGTACTTGGTCGCGCTATGCACAACAACATCTGCGCCGAGCAGCAGCGGGCGCTGCAGGTACGGCGTCATAAACGTGTTGTCGACGATGGTCAGCAGCCTTTTTTCCTTCGCGAGCCCGATGATCGCTTTTAGATCGGTGATCCGCATCGTCGGGTTGGTCGGCGTTTCAATAAAAATCGCCTTGGTGTTCGCCTGCACCCCAGCCGCCACCGCATCAAGGTCGCCCGTATCGACAAACGTCGTCGTGATGCCTTGGCGCGGCAGGATCTGTTCCAGCAGTCGATAGGTGCCGCCGTACAGATCATGCGAGACCAGCAGGTGGTCGCCTTGCCCACACAGCCCAAGCACCCCGGCGATCGCCGCCATGCCAGATCCGTACGCAAATCCACGCACGCCGCCTTCCAGCTTGGCAATCGCGTCTTCCAGCGTCTGGCGCGTCGGATTTTTCGTGCGGGTGTAATCAAAACCGGTGCTTTCCCCGAGCCGCGGGTGGCGGTAGGTGGTCGATAGATAGATGGGCGTGGAGATCGCGCCCGTTTTTTCTTCTCTGAGGTTGCCAATCTGTGCCAAACAAGTATCTCGATGCACTTTGTAAATTCCTCCCTATGCAAAAAAGCCTCTCTCGGAATCGAGAAAGGCCTTTGGAATCTACAAAGAGCGCCTTTCTCTCATCTCTCAGGCTGCCTACGCAACCTGTTGGAATTGGCACCGTGCACAAAAATCGTGTCGGTTGCCGTGGCATCATCGGGCCAGTCCCTCCGCCTACTCTTGATAAGAGAACTATTTTGCTTGTTGTTGTTTGATTCCTAATTTACCGTCTTTCCTTGAAAGCTGTCAAGCATAAATTTGACAGTCATACGGGGTTTCGGCGGTCGGCAAACTAGTCTTGATGCAACCTGCAAGAGGGAGAAAGGACTGACACCATGACCGCGACTCAACCGAAATCAAAGATCCATTTATTGCCTTTGTTCGCCTTGGCAACCGTACCGCTGATCATGGTGCTTGGGAACTCGATGCTGATTCCGATCCTTCCGCAAATGCAGGAAGAGATCGGCATATCCAAATTCCAAGCGTCCCTGGTCATCACGCTGTTTTCAGTTCCGGCAGGTATCATCATACCGCTGGCCGGGTTTCTCTCCGACCATTACAGTCGTAAAGTCGTCATCGTCCCCGCCCTGCTCTTATACGGCGCAGGCGGTGTGGTCGCCGGTGTGGCGGCGTGGCTGATGGACAATCCGTACGGGGTGATCATGGCCGGACGCGTCCTGCAGGGCTTAGGAGCGGCCGGGACGGCGCCGATCGCGATGGCGCTGGCCGGGGACATCTGGAGCGGAGCCTCACGGGCCAAGTCGCTTGGCATCATCGAAGCCGCAAACGGGCTCGGCAAAGTGCTGTCCCCGATCCTTGGCTCCCTGATCGCGCTCTTGTTCTGGTACGCGGCATTTTTCGCTTTCCCGATCATCTGTATCATCTCGGCTGCTCTGGTTTACTTTTTCGTCAAAGAGCCGAAAAAGAATGGGCAAAAGCAGTCGCTCAAGCAGTATGTCGGAGCGCTGAAAAAAACGTTTAAAGCGCAGGGCAAATGGATGCTCACCGCCTATCTGGCAGGTTCGGTCGCACTGTTTATCCTGTTTGGCGTACTGTTTTACATTTCGCAGATCCTGGAGGAGAAATACAAAGTCGCCGACCTCATGCGCGGCTTGATCCTCTCCCTCCCGCTCTTGGCGATGTGTTCGACATCGCTGATCACAGGCGCGAAGATCAAGAAAAACATGAAGCTGATGAAAGTCCTGATCGTGGTCGGCCTGGCGCTGATCGGCGCGCCGCTCGCCATCGCGGCTTTCTTCGACAACCCGTATATCTTGCTGGGACTGCTCGTCGTCTCCGGCGTCGGCACCGGTCTGGTGCTGCCGTGTCTGAACACTTTGATCACCTCTGCGGTGCAGAAAGAAGAGCGCGGGGCGGTCACAGCGCTGTATGGCAGCGTCCGCTTCCTTGGCGTGGCGGCAGGACCGCCGATCTTTGGCGCCTTGATGGATACGCCGAAGCTGATGTTCCTGATCATGGCCGGGCTGGCCGCTTTCTGCGCGGTGCTGGCGTACTTCCTGATCAACCCGGGCAAAGGCGGCGGCGATACCAACCCCGAGCGTTATGAAAAGATCGAACATGAACGCAAACTTCTGACAAGAATGAAGGCGCGGGCGTAACCACACGCCCGCTTTTTTTAATCCATTTCGAGAGGTGCAGTCAAATGAAAACTTGTGTTTTCCTGCTTATCTTGTCCCTTGTAACATCCATGTGCGAGCCAATACCCGACGCAAAGCCACTTTCAAGTACTTCCCCTGTCATAAGCAAGGTCTACACCACACCTATTCCAATTCAGGGTCTTTGGTTGACTTTACCGAAAAAGCCCGGAGTCGTCACGATTCACGTGGATGCGGAACATACATCAAAAGTCACGTTTTGGCTGTACCCCACAGGGACGGGGCCAAAAAAATGCGAATTTATGGGGGAGGATATCGATCCCTCAGACGGCTGGTCTTATCAACTGGAATACGGAAATCGTTCCCTGCATACTCACTTTGTTGTAGAAGCTCATGGACCTGGGGGAACCACGTTTCAATTCTTCAACATCACAACGAACTAATAGGTAAAGAAACCCAACTTATTTGTTGCTCCCGTTTTAGGAGAGTAATCGTAGTAGTAATGCAGCATCCAATCAAAAAGATACGGACCACTGTCTGCCCAATACTTCGTTCCATATTGTGTCATAACTCCGCTGTATTGAGTGCCCGGCGAGCCACTTATTCCAGCCGCATACTGAGCTTCAAATAATGCATGCGTGGAGGCATTTTCCATCCCAATTCCTCCAACAGCATTAATGGCGTTCGTCGTGGCGGTGTATTGAGCACTAGAATTGACAACATATGCTTGACTTTTTTGGGTATCGTATAGAGATGCTCCGTATTGGGGGAGCAGTTTATTATAATACCGGTACCATCCGAACATTTTGACACCCATCGCACCTGCCTTAAGAGATTCCATCCGCCACGCTGGTCCCCACTCATTTGGTAGCACATCTTTCACGTAATCATAAAAGGGAATATCCCGGACACAAACGGCGGTCGTGCACCCGTAGTTGGACCGATTTGGGGGATATTCTAACAAAATCGGAATTGAGTTAGGACGGACATGATCTCCCGTGACTTCAGGTGCTGTTAAATTGTTCAGGGATTTGAATCCTTTTTCTTTTTGAAGTTGCTCCTGCGTTGCGATGTTCGTTTTGATCACTTCCCCGATACGATTTACCACCTTCCCCTTATAAAGTTCCTTTCTGATTTTCAACGCATTTTTCTCATCCACAGTTCCAAAGCCGTTGTTCGTTAAATTAAAGATATCCACTGGCGCAACCGACATTTCAATCAACTTATACTCGTCATTCTCTGGAACAACTACAGCAAGCATGTAGTTGACTCCGTTGATATAAAACTCACTTTCTTTTCTTACTTTGTAATCCACTCCGATGTAATAAACATGTGCTTCACCATAATCGGCAACATATTGATCATAATTCGAAACCGTTTTTGCTACATCAGGAGTTACCTTCTTGGATTCAGTAATTCTCGCATGTTTGATCGTGAACAAGCCTCGGTTAGATTTTGCATGCTCAGGATCAACCAGAAAACCGTCCATTAAAGCAGCCTGAGAAGATACCCAATTATTCGAAATTTCCACCCATTGATTTGCGTTTTCTTCAAAGATCTCCTGCTGTACTACCTGAAATGCACGATCCAATACTGTCACTTGCGATTCATCGCTGGATGCGTACGAACTCGAACCAAAGGCAAAAAGTAAGGTGCCTGCCATTGCTAGAGTTACTCCTATGTTTATTCGATGCACGAGAGATCCCTCCAATCTTTTTATAGGTAACAATTACACGAAATACCAACAACTTATTCCTTTGTCGAAAAATGTTTTTGTGTCCTTTCGGAGCTATTTTAAGCTTCATTGAGGCCTTGAACGGGCTCGGCGAAGTCGTTTCGCCAGTTTCGCTTGCCTAATTAGCATCTCGCAGTTTCTTGAGAACACATTATAAGTCGTCGATCTCATGCGCGTCCGACTCATGGCTAATGTTCGAGTTCGTTGTTCACAGGCATGAAGAACAAGAGGAACATGAACACGTCGTGATCCCGAGGGCCACCTCAAAAGCTACTACCGCCAACTACGCAAGGCTACAAAAGGCAAGAGCATCTATCCAATGTCCCGTCATTGGATAGATGCTCTAAGTAGACACGATGGATGTTGTTCAAAAAATGGAAGATCTGTTAAGGACTAAGGCCCCCCCATTTTGCCATCCATTTCTCTGATCGTATCGACCTCTATTAGAGTACGAAATCGATCACTGTATAGCTTTTTAAACACCTGTCTACTTGACAGGTATAGCAGCAGATTCGACACTGACTTCTTTTTTGTTTTTAAGAATATCGTATGACAACAACAGCCTTCTAAATTGTGTGGTGAATCTTGGCACCCCAATTTCTTTCACACGACTCACCTTTTCCCTAATGTACCTTTCCAAATCCTCCAATTCTATACGAGCAACGTTAAAACCAATAATCTCCTGTTCTTTGGATTCATCATACTTAAGCGAGACTATATCTTCAAGTGAATTCATTTGAATTCTGTAATAATCGTTAATCGAAGAGATGCAACCTTCTTCTAAGTCACCGAATCGGCGAAGGCGTTGCCTTATTTTTTCCTTTTCTACAGGGTTTAATATAGTCTTCTCTAGATCTACATCGTGCAAGTATTTCAAAAATGGAATTCGAGCATTTCCAGCCTGACTCGCGACAAAACGAAGAGCAATATCAGCGGGTATTTCATTTTGATCAAAAACATAATCGTAAACATAGGATAGTAGATCCGGCATTTGAAAAATGTAGGTGGCATCACCCAACGCCACAACTAGATTCTCATCACCAATCCTTTTTTCTAAGTCCTCGAGTTGTTGGGGCGCAATCAACAATGAATTCAAGGCTCCTTTCCTTCCCCGATCTTCTATCAATTGTCTAATGACCCTTTGATATCGCCTTACCTCAGAAGGCGATACACCTTGGTTGATTTGTATAAGCTGCTCATACAACGCCGCGTAATTGTCCGTTGTGATAACTGTATACTGACACCCTAACTCCTTATCAAAAACTGTTCGTTCCTTTATTTCTAGTTCCCTTTCTTTTCTTTCAATAATAATTATGCGGGTACTCATCTTCTCAATCTCAGATGGAGACAACGACGAGGAAAAGTCCTGTAAAATTTTTCTGACGTTCAAATCCGTTAACGAATATCCAATAAAAATTATCGGAGAATTGACCAACAAGGAGATGATTTTGGCACTGATTAACACGGAGTTTTTGTTAAAGTTCTCATAATCATCTTTTGTGATAACTATAGAACTAGGGTCTTCATAACTTCCATGCAACTTGTAAATCTCGGCCCAGCCTAAGGTCTGTTCAAAAAAACCTTTCTGCCCGATGTATTTTTTTATTCCATTACTATTAATACTATTAAAAGATCGTTCGAGAAATCCATCATAATTTGTGGTCAGAATTATTTGTGCTTTATTGAGGAATTTCTGAAAAAGCGGATATTCACCATTATCGATTAACTGATACTCGCTGAATCTATTAGATATTGCTTTTTTAAAAGGCGAAACCCCGGACTTATAGGCATCTCGCTGCGTGAAATTTTCAATTGTAATTTCCTCTTTGAAAAACTTCGAATTATATTTCGTTTCGATTACCGTAGCAGCTTCGATATTTGTGTGATAAGTAATCTCGCTTTTATTTGCATTCGGATATTGTTCTACAATTGATTTTTTTAATGTATTTAGAAAAGCATAAAAGTCCATTCCTTCGTTGAGTTTCTGCCAGAAATAGTCTAGCAGGTCCTCCCAACTAGGAAAATCAACCAGATATCTCTTGGAAATACCTGAACCGATGAAAACGATTGGATATTCATTTTTTTGTTTAAGCAATTCTATAGCAGCTGACATAGTTTTTCCCCCTCCTTCAAGTTTTATCGACATAAATATATTCGACAAAATTTGTTGAAACCCTTTATTAACACTCTTGTCAACGGACTTGTCTCAAAGACTAACACCTTCTACTCACATCACCAACAATCCATAATCGAGCGGTTTCATATAGGGAATATGAATTAAGCACCCATGTCGGGTGCCTAATTCTATATCGTGATGATCTCGTCGATGTACACCATAAACTCGGTGCGAAAGTATCCATCCTCAGTATGGTGATTAAGGAGCATACTTTCAAGCTTGAATTGCCTTTGATCGAATATCAATGTATCGCTCTCTTTGATTGCCGTGATCAAACCAGCCAAGTCGTTGGTTTCTGTCACGAATAGCCGTTCCCCGCTGTCCGTCGCATATACCACTGTCAACGTTATCACCTCCAGACATCATTCTAGCCACAACTAAGTTCGTTCACACCTACACAACGTTTTCCTTGCCTCCGTACTTCCAAAGTCGCCCGGAAGTGACTTGATCGATATTTATAATCTTTTCGTTAAGCTCAAGCGTGGTGAAAACCTCTGCGAAGAATTGAAAACGCCTAGAACTCATCCTGCCCTCACTTCGGTGGCGTGTATATACAATATCGAAAACGTGACGATATACCGTCTCGCAAACTTTTCGACCTGATCGATCCCTGAAGCACACAAAGTCCAAGTATGACACACCGCTATTCTCATGTAAGAAGGACGACTATGACTCTTCTCTTCAACATCCCCACCGTGTCTGGAGTACACAATATTGTTAAAACGGGAGATATAGCTGACCGGAACCCCTTTGGTCGATCAAGGCTTGTACATTTTTCACCACACGCCCGCTTTTTTCATACGCTAGAAGAGCCTACTCCCCGAAGATAAAGAGGATTTATGAGGCTCGGGAAAGAGAAAGGAGTCGGAAGGTATGCAACGTTCATCGTCCGAACGGGCTTGGGATGATATCTTGCGTGATCCGCTGCCTGGTCGACTCGCCAAACCGCGAACGACAAGCGGGCTCACCATGTTGATCGATACAGGTCTCGGCTTGCAAGAGACCGGTGATCTCGTGGAGCTGGCCGGTCCCTACATCGACTATGTAAAATTGGGATTTGGCACCTCAAAACTGTATCCTGTACACGTGTTGCGCGACAAAATTGAGCTGCTGCAAGCCAATCAGATCGAGATCTACCCAGGCGGCACCTTCCTCGAAGCAGCGGTTTTGCAAAACAGATGGCACCAGTTTCTGGAACGCTGTCTGGTGCTTGGTTTCCGCACCGTCGAAGTGTCGGACGGCACGATTCCCCTGTCGCAGCAAAAGCGGGAGGAGATCATCCGCCACGCCAACGCAGAAGGTCTGAAAGTGATCACCGAAGTTGGCAAAAAGGAAGACGGGCTGCATCTGCCTGTGGAAACACAGCTGGAGATGATCGAAGCCGACCTCGCCGCCGGCGCGTTCAAAGTGATTCTCGAAGGACGTGAATCGGGCAAATCGGTTGGCATGTTTGCCCAGGACGGGTCGATCCGCCAAGATGATTTTGACGCGCTGACCTCTCAAGTGAAGAACCTTGACCAGCTGATTTGGGAAGCGCCTTTAAAATCACAGCAGGAAGAATTGATCAAAAAATTCGGGCCGAACGTCAATTTCGGAAATATCAATCCGCGCGACACCATCGCGTTGGAAGCGCTGCGCGTCGGACTGCGCAGCGACACCCTGCGCTTCACGCTGTAGGCTTCTGGTCTACCTTGTCCGCCCTGTCCATATACATGTGTAAAGAGTCTGCACAGGTAAGGGGCGGTCGGCGTGGTCGGAGAGATTATCCTGGTCGTATTGATTATTATTGGCATCGTCGGCAGGGCCAGCATTTTGGCCACAGCCGCCAGCTTTTTGCTCATTTTGAAATTGCTGAGCTTGCAGCGGTTTTTTCCAACGCTGGAACGGAGAGGTCTCGAGCTGGGCCTGCTGTTCCTGATGATCTCTGTGTTGGTGCCGCTGGTGAATGGCAAAGTGGCCACCAAAGACCTGATGAGCGCTTTTTTATCGGTCGGCGGAGTCTGCGCGATCGTCGGCGGGATCTTGGCGACGTATCTGAACGGCCAAGGTCTGTATATGCTGAAAATGGACCCGGAGCTGATGATGGGTCTGGTCATCGGGACGGTGCTTGGCATTGTGTTCCTGAAAGGGATTCCGGTCGGCCCGTTGATGGCGGCGGCGATCGCAGCGATTTTGATGAAGCTGTACCAGTATATTTTTCGGTGACAAAAACAAAACAAAAAGCTCCCGGCCGATGCGGCCGGGAGCTTTTTGTTACGTATTTAACGCAGCGGGAAATGCTGGGTGATCGTCTGGACGGCGTTGCCATTCATGACCCGCTTGCCATATTCATCGAGCATCGCCTTGGTTGTCGGCGAGAGCTCACCATATTCATGCAGAATGGACCAGAACGTGTCGTACAGCTCTTCCCCAACCTCATCTTCATCGAAGAAAAGATGATAGCGTTCCTTGTAGTGGTACAGCGTGCCGCCAACCGCTTCATACGCCTGCAGCGAATGAGCAGCGCGGATCACTTCCTCCAAGTCTTGGAACACAAACGTAAAAGCGCCAAACGGATCGGGAGAGATCATCGTCATCTCAGCATCATCGTCTTCCTCCTCCAGGAGTTCCTGCTCGTGAGCAGGCAGTGAAGGCAGTTGCGTGACGACAACGATGACGCCTTCGGTCGGCATCGTAAACGCTTCGACGGCGATTGGACCTGCGACTTCAAAACCGGTCTCCAGATACGCTTTCTCCATCATATCCCAGAACAGCTCTTGTACCTTGCGGCCATTTTGCCAGATCTCATCCCGGTCGATGCCACGCTGGTCGAGGTCGTCGTAAGAGAGCATGAAACGCACTTTGTTGTCTCCGAGCCTCTCTACGCGCATTCTCATCACTCCTTCGCAGAGAGAATGGTTGCTGCTTGGTGCTTATACTTCGTTACCTATCATTATGCAACGACAAGATCACCTGTTCTGTAAGCGAGGTTACTTTGCCAGCTCGTAAATGGCCTTTGCAAAGATCTTGGTGCAGGTGAGCAGGTGGTCAACTTCCCAGAACTCATCCTTTTGGTGAGCCACTTCCGGCTGTCCGGGGAATTGTGCGCCAAATGCGACCGCGTTCGGAATCGCCCGTGCATACGTGCCGCCGCCGGTGGTGAGCGGAGCGAGTTTCTCCCCCATCACTTCTTCATACACCTTGAGCAGCGTCTGCACGATCTCCGATTCGAGGGGCACATAGTGCGGCTTCATGTTGGCGATGCCGGGGTCTGTCACGTTAAATCCGATCGGCCCCGTTTTTTGTTCTAACAAACTTAACATGTCAGCATCCGTTTTGTCCACAGGGAAACGCAGGTTAAAAGTAAAGGTGATTTCCTGCTCATTAACATTTGCAAGCCCGAGGTTGCAAGTCAAAGGACCGGTCGCGTGGCAGGTCATTTTGACGCCGACGCGCTCGCCGTCCGTGTCGACTTCGGACAGAAATGCCCAGGTATCGCGGTCGGCCGTGTCGAGCACGCGCAGGAGTTTGCCCGCTTGTACCACCGCATTGACCCCGTGCTGCGGCGCCATCGAGTGGACGGAGAGACCTTCGACGGTCAGCAGAATCTCGCTGCCGTTCACTTCCAGGAGATGCTTCACGTTTTCCTGTGCGGCCGTCTCGCGGATCTGTGCAGCCACCGCTTCAGCGTCACCATCGACTGCCAGCACGATGCGGCAGGAGTCCGGCACCATGTTCACGCGGTTGCCGCCGGTCAGTTCGCGCACGATGACCGGAGCGGAGGCGAGCTCCTGGCGCGGCTTGGTCAGGTTGAAGCAGAAGATGCCCTTTTCCGCATAGATCAGCGGGAAGTCCGCATCGGGGGTGAAACCGCCGATCGGGTACGGCTCCTTGGTGAAATAGTGATCCATGCAGCGCCAGTTCGACTCCTCGTCAAGGCCCATGATCAGGCGGACTTTCTTGCTGAGCTGCACGCCCGATTCACGGATGGCTTTCATCGCGAAGAGAGCGGCCATCGTAGGTCCCTTGTCGTCGATCGCCCCCGGGCATAGATCTTGCCGTCATGAATCTCGGCGCCAAACGGCGGGTACGTCCAGCCCGACCCGACCGGCACCACGTCGAGGTGGCCGAGCACGGCGATGTATTCGTCCCCTTCGCCCATTTCGATGTGGCCGGCATAGCCGTCCACGTTTTTCACAGCAAACCCAAGCTCTTGTCCCAACTGCAAAGCATAGTGAAGTGCTTCCGCGCACCCCGGGCCAAACGGCTGATCAGGAGCGGTCGCTTCCCCGCCCACCGAATCGATGCGCAAGACCCCTTGTGTTTTGGCAATGATGTCGTCGCGGTTTTGATCAATCCACTTTTCAAACATCCTATGCAACTCCTCTCGCGTTTTTGTATGTTTTTGCAAAACTCTATCTCATGGGCCAAACGTCCGGGTTGACAAGGGAGACAGGAAGTTCCCCTTTTAGAACGTTCAGTACATTTTGAACGGCGATTTCCGCCATTTTCGTGCGGGTCTCAAGCGTAGCACTCCCCAGATGCGGAGCGAGCACGACGTTTGGCAGCGTGAGCAGGCCCGGATGCACGGCAGGCTCCGCTTCAAAGACATCCAGCCCCGCCCCGGCGATCTCGCCTGTCCGCAGCGCTTCAACCAGCGCCGCTTCGTCGACGACCGATCCGCGTGCGGTGTTGATCAGGAAAGCGGTCTTTTTCATCGCGCGGAACGTGTCGCGGTTGATCATGTGGTGCGATTCGGAAGAGTACGGCATGTGCAGGGAGATCACGTCCGCTTCGGCGAGCAGCGCATCAAGACCTGCGTAGGTCAGGCCGTATTCCCGCTCGGTCGCTTCATCGAGGCGGCGGCGGTTGTAGTACAGCGTGTTCATTTCAAACGCTTTGGCCCGCTTGGCAACGGCGAGGCCGATGCGCCCGCAGCCGATGATGCCCAGCGTCTTGCCGGCCAGCTCGGTGCCGAGCAGCATCAAAGGAGACCAGCCTGTCCACTTTCCGTCGCGGACGTAGAGATCCGCTTCGACGATGCGGCGCGTGACCGCCATCAGCAGCGCCCAGGCGATCTCGGCGGTGGCGTTGGTCAGCACGCCAGGCGTGTTAGTGACCGGAATGCCCAGTTCGGTTGCCGCCGCGATGTCGATGTTGTCATAGCCGACCGCGTAGTTGCTGACGACCTTCGGACGGGCCGCTTCGAGCAGAGGGCGGTCGATCTTGTCGACCAGCGTGCAGAGCAGTGCGTCATGCTGATGGAGGAGCGTGTGGAGCTCCTCCGGTGTAGGCTGGCGTTCGTTTGAGAAGACGGTGACGTCGCAATGCTCGAACAGCCGGGCCATGCCCGCTTCCGGCAAGGCGCGGGTGACGAGCACGCGCGGTTTGGCAGATGGAGTCATGCGCTCACCCCCGATGGGTCGATGTCCGCTCGATGATCGAGTGCGGCAGACGGACGGTGTAGTCTTCGATCGGTTCGTCGAGGAGCAGTTTCGTCAGCAATCGCATCGAGACCGCGCCAAGGTCGTACGTCGGCTGGGCGACGGTGGTCAGCTCCGGGCGCACGATGGTGGAGAGGCGCGTGTTGTCAAAGCCGAGCAGGAGCACGTCCTGCGGCGAGTTGCCGCCCCGGTCGCGCACGGCGTTGAGGAAGCCGAGGGCGATCTCATCGCTGGCGGCGACGACCGCTTCGGCACGGTGTCCATTTTGCAAAAATTCGGCCGCGACGCCATGCGCACCTTCGTATTTCATATCCGGCGCGTGCAGGATCAGATCGTTTTGCAGCGGCTTCCCTGCTTCCTGCAGCGCCCGTTCGTATCCGCGCCGGCGCTCCATGGTGACAGGATGCGTGGTCGGACCGCCGAAGAAGACGATCTGCGAGGTGCCTTTTTCAAGGAAGAAACGGGTGGCGTCATAGGCGGCCGACTCGTTGTCGATCGCAACAGACGGGATGCGCCCTTCCGGATCGTCGGTCGCGCAGAGCACGACAGGCAGCTGCGCCTGTTCAAAAGTTCTGACAATCTCCTTGGTAATCTTCTCGGAGATAAAGATCATCCCGTCGACCTGTTTCTCCCACATGGTGCCGATCAAGTCGATCTCGCGGTCTTCGCGGGCGTCAGAGTTGGTCAAGATGATGTGATACTGGTACATCGTTGCAATATCTTCAATCCCGCGCAGCACTTCTGCGTGGAACAGGTCGGACACGTCAGGCAGGATCACGCCGATCGTCTTCGTGCGCTTGCTGGCCAGCCCGCGCGCCACGGCGTTTGGCCGATAGGCGAGCTTTTCAATGGCAGCCTGGACTTTTGCTTTCGTTTCGTCTTTGACCACCGCCGTCCCATTCAACACCCGGGACACCGTCGCCATCGACACGCCTGCTTCTCTTGCTACATCATAAATCGTCTTGTTCACGGGAAACGCCCCTTTGTTCTTTGGACATAACTAGTAGACTCATTTTACCATAATGCGGTAGGGCAAAACAGCATATCTGTGAGCAACAAAAAGCCCGATCTTGTGGAGATCGGGTTTGATCAGTATTTTAGCGGATCATCGAGTTCAGGCTGTCTTGCTTGGTTAAAAAAGCGACCCGGTGGCCGTCCGACTTGTTGCGGGTGACGATGAAGAGCTGGTCGCGCTTGGTGATGTTGATCTGCTCGCCGTCTTGGAGGCGGACGAGGATGCTGTCAGTTGCTTGCGATGCTTTGGGCGCATGCTGCAAGTCGCCCATGAAGATCGATTCGTTGTAGAGGCGGAGGAACTGATCGGCATCGAGCGGCTGATCGTGGTCGGACGAATGCAGGACGACCTGCTCGATCTCTTCGCGCTTCAGTTGGCGGAAATGGTTGAATTTTTTCATCAGCTTGCCAAGCATATAATGCGGGATGCATCCCGCGCAGACGATAATGGTGGCGATCAAACTGTAGAGCCAAAGTTCTCCCATGGTGATCATCTCCCGTTTTGGTTGCTGTTATTTGTTACCTTTAAAATAACAGCTCGCTAGCCGAAACGTTGTGAGAAAAATCACGGGCAGAAAAACTCATAGCTCGCGTCCTTGCGCCAGCGCCTGATTCAGCCGCTGCTGCATAAATCCGATGCCCGTGCAGCCTTTCAGCGGCGTATGATAGGCGGGCGCATCGCCAAAGACGGCCGGGACGACGACGGTGTATTTTTTGCCGCCGAGGATCGTGATGTCGTCGTAGCCGGTCAGCCCCTTTGCCTTCGCCTGTTCGATGAACGCTTCCAGAGAAACATCGCGCAGCGGGTTGCTGGACGTGAAGCGGACATCGTAGTTTTCCGGCACGATGTCCTCGGGACGGAGAAACCCGTGTTTGGCGGAGAGAATCACCCAGTCCTCGCCAAAAAATTGCCGGGCGTATGCTTGGCAGAGTCGGTGAAACGTGCCGGTGTACGTGTGCCGGGCTGCTGCCGGCCCTGTGAAGTCGGGCTGGGTATCCCAGATTTTTCGCGAACCGCAAGGGATGATACATAAGCGTTTCATTTCAAAAGTCACCTCGGTGCTATCAGTTTCGCCACGCGCTGTCCAATCGCCGGGGCCAATTTGAAACCTGCGCCGCTCCAGCCTGTGGCGAGGATCAACCCTTGGAGGTCGACGGAAGGCTCTACAATCCCGCGCATGTCCGGCGTATAGGCGTCAAAACTGCGGCGGCCGCCGGAAAGCTTTGCCTCGTCGACCCAATCCAAACGCTTCACCGCGACCTCCGCTGTGCGCTGCGCTCCGGCGAGGTCGACTCCTTGCGGCACGTCCGGGTCGATATCCCACTCGTCGACAGGCAAACCGATCAGCGACAACTCCCCCGCTTCCGGGCGCGCGTACAAATCGGTCGTGTCGTCGAGGAATGCCGGATGCAGCGCTGCTCCCCCCGGGCGTTTGTAAAAATGCACTTGGATCGTCTTGCTGCGGACAGGCAGTTGGAGCCCCAACGCTTGGGCGAACTGCGGTGTCCACGCGCCTGTCGCCAGCACGACATGTTCAGTATGCACCGTGCCGATCGAAGTCTCAACCCCTGTCACGCGCCCCCCTTCCGTCAAAATGCGCTGCACACGCGTCCCTTCACAAGCAAGCGCCCCCCACTCCCGCGCCTTTTCGATCAAAAACCGGGTCGTGCGCACCGGATCGGCATAGCCGCCTCGAACTTCATACACGGCCCCGCCAACTCCGTCCCATTGCAGAGCAGGAAAGCGCTGCGCCCCTTCTGCGGCGGTGAGAAATTCCAGCCCCAGCCGCTCGGCTTCGGCCCGCATCCGTTCCGTCTGCTGCTCCGCCTCCAGATACAGCAACCCGGTCCGGCGATATCCGACCCTTTCCCGATGCTCCAAGAAAAACGCAAAGCTCTCCGCCGCCAATTCGGTCAAAAACGGGTCGGTGTGATAGACGCGCAAAAATCCGCCCGACTGCCCGGTCGAGCCCGTTGCGAACCGGCCTTGCTCAAACAACACGGCGTTCTGTACTCCGCGTGCGGCAAGCGCGTGCAAAGCGGCGGCGCCGATCACGCCTCCGCCGATGATCACAGCATCTGCTGTCTGCATTTGAATCCTCCTCCTAAAAAAATCAGGCCCCAAACGGGGCCTGACCTGATGTGTCTTTACGCGGACGGTGCGGCGGTTTCAGCAACAGCGCCCTGCTTCTCGCGCAAAATGCGGTTCAGCATCAGCAGCACAATCACGGCCGTGAACGACATGAACAGGCCGGCTGTGAGAAGCGTGCCGCCAATCTTGAAGTACGAAGTCATCCAAGCGCCGGTCGCCGGAGCAAGCAGCATCGAAGCCGCCTGTGTTGCTGCCGACACGCCGGTGACGCGGCCGATGAGATGACCCGGCGTTTCCTTTTGAATGATGTAGCTGAACGGAATCATCGCTGCAGCCGAGAAGATCCCAAAGAACAGGAAGAACAGGAACCACATCGCCAGTTGCAGCTGGAAGTATCCGAGACCGCCGAGGCCGATCACGGCGTCGAGCAGGCCGCAGACGAGGGCGAGCGACACCAGCATATGCAGCGGCTTGCTATGCCATTTCGGCAGCGAACCCATCAAGAGCGCGCCGACGACCGAGCCGAGGCCAAGCGCGGAGATCAAATAGCCGAATGCATGCTCGCCAAGCCCGATGTCTTTCGTCCAGATGACCAGCATGCCGTCATACAGCATGACGATGAACATGCCGATCGTCATCAGGATGATCGAAACGGACAGGATGCGCTTGGAGCGCACATGGCCGATGCCTTCTGCAAACTGCTGCCAGAAATGCGGGGGCGCTGTTTGTCCGGGTCGACCGCTTCGCTTTTCAGCGGCGGCATAAACGACAGGAACAGAGCGGCCAACAACAGGAATCCAACTTCGACGAGGAACACCTGACGCGCGCCGATGATCGGGATCAAAGCGCCGCCAAGCATCGGAGCGCCGACTTGCGTGAGGTACACCGACATCTGGCCAAGCGACAGCGCTTGCGGCAGCATATCGTCGCTGACCAGCGTGCGGATCGCCGACATGCGCGCCGGGTTGTACAGCGTGGCGACCGTTGCGCGCAGGAAGACGAGTCCTAGCATGATATACAAGTTAGGGACGAAGAACAGCCCCAGGATCACCACGGCGCGGATCAAGACGCACGTGACCATCAGCGCGCGGCGCGGCAGACGGTCTGCCCACACCGAGACGATCGGGCCGATGAAGATCCATGGCAAAGCCAGGACGATCATCATCGAGGCGATCTCCGTCGCCCCCATGCCCCATTCATAGGCGATGACGACCGCCAGCGCTGTCATGTCCAGCCAGTTGGCCGAATCGGAAAACAGCGATCCGATAAACAGGTTCCGGAACGAACGCTGTTTGACCGGTGCAAACATCGAAGGTTGCTTTTGACTCATTTTATTTCCTCCCAGTGTTCGATCAATTTATCGTTACCCTTTGCGCGTTCGCCGCGATGGCCGCATGTGCCTTGCACAGCGCGGCAGACAGCTGTTCGGCGAGCGTCTGCACATGTGGCGGCAGGACGATCGTGTCGTGATCGCCCGGCACTTCGTGCACGTCGAGGCGGCCCTGCACCAGCATCTCCCAGCCGAGCGCCGCCTGGCGCTCCGCTTCTGCCGGCTGTTCAGCCGCCCGGAAAAGGGTCATGTCACCCGGATACGGCGTCGGCTGATAGCTGCCGGACGCCCGTTCATTCGCCGCCGAAACGCGCAGCAGGCGGCGGAACTGCTCATATCCGAAATCATGAGGCAAGATGTTGTGCTCTTTTCCAAGTTCCAGGAAATCCCGGAGTGCAGCTTCGATGTTGTGTGGATCAAGTTCAATTCCCTTTACAGATAAATCAAGTTTAAGACGCTCGGCCATGTTTTGGCAATAGGAGACGGAAAATTCTGCTTCGCTCAGCAATTGCTCCTCGGGGGTCGGCAACGGGACTGCGGCGTCAAACATCGCCAGCAGTTCCACCGTCTCTCCTGCCGTGCGCAGTTGCTGTGCAACTTCATACGCGAGCAGTCCGCCAAACGACCAGCCTCCGAGCAGGTACGGCCCCTGCGGCTGGACGCTTTGCATCCAGTGCAAGTAGCTGGCCGCCAGCTCCTCCACGCGGTCGAGGACGGGGACATCCGCCTCCAGCGCCGGAACCTGCAGCCCGTAGACCTGTTGATCCTCGGGCAGTGCGCGGGCCAGCCCGTAGTAGGCCAGGACGTTGCCCGTTCCCGGATGGAACAAGAACAACGGCGTCTTGTCACCGTCCGTCTTGATCGGCACGAGCGGCGATGCTTCCCGTTGCTCCGCCTGCTCTTGCAAGAGCAGGGCGAGCGCTTCGACCGTCCCTTCTTGGAACAGAGCGGCGAGCGGCACTTGGCGCCCAAACTCCTGCTGCACGCGCGACATCAGGCGCACGGCGAGGATCGAGTGACCGCCAAGCGAGAAGAAGTTGTCTTTGATCCCGACCGGGCGAATGTCGAGCAGCTCTTCCCAGATCGCCGCCAGCTTCGCCTCGGCAGCGCTCGTTGGCGCCACAAATGCGGTGTCGCGCTCGAAATCGAGGTCGCCCGGCAGCGGCAGCGCTTTGCGGTCGACTTTTCCGTTCGCCGTCAGCGGCAGCCTGTCCAAGGTGAGCAAGAACGGCGGAACCATATAGTCGGGCAGCTTGGCTTTCAAGAACGCGCGCAGCTCTTGTGTCGTCACGCCGGCCGTATCGTGCAACACGACATAAGCGGCGAGGCGTTTGTCGCCCGGCGTGTATTCATGAGCGGCGACGACGCAGGATTTAACGGCGTCATGCAAATCCAGCACACTCTCTATTTCGCCAAGCTCAACCCTCATCCCTCGTATTTTAATTTGATCATCCTCCCGACCTAAAAATTTAATTTGGCCGTCCGGCTTGAAATAGCCGCGGTCCCCCGTTTTATAGAGCAGCTCGCCCGGCGCAAACGGATTGGGCAGGAAGGCCATGGCGGTGCGCTCCGGGTTGTTGAAATAGCCGCGCGCCAGACCGATGCCGCCCAGGTACAGGTCGCCGGCCACGCCGACCGGGACGGGTCGCATGTTGCGGTCGAGCACATAGCAGGTGTTGTTGTCGATCGGACGTCCGACCGACACGATCTCACCTTCCTGCACGTCGTCCCAGGTGCAGGTGCGGATGGTGGAGTCGATCGACACTTCGGTTGCGCCCCAAGTGTTGTGCAGATGCCCCGGCATCTTTTCGAGGAACTGCCGCACCAATTCGGCGCGCAAGGCTTCCCCGGAGGAGACGACGACGCGCACGGTGTTCAGCGCGGCGCGATCTTCCGGCGTGATGCTGTCGATCACCATCGCCAGCATGCTTGGCACAAACTGCAGGACGGCGACACCATGTTCGACCGCCGCATCGAGGATCGCGCGCGGGTCGCGGTGCAGCTTCGGCGGCAGCAGCACGATCTTGGCGCCAACCATCAGCGGCCAGTAGAACTCCACCGCCGCATCGTCGAAGGTCAAGGTCGTTTTTTGCAAAACGGACTCGTGCGCCTGCAGCCCGTGCTGGCGCTGCATCCAGCACATCCGGTTGACCCAGCCGCGATGCGGGTTGGCGACGCCTTTGGGCTTGCCGGTGGAGCCGGACGTGTAGTAGATCGAGACGAGATGGTCGGGCGTGACACCGCTGTGCGGCTTGGTGTCTGCCTGCTCTGCGATCAGATGCCAATCGGTATCGAGGTAAAGCTGTGCAGCACTCTTGGTCGGAAGCGTCCCGCGCATGTTTTCCAACGCCAGCACGACCGGCGCTTGTGCGTCGTCCAGCACTTGCGCGATGCGCTCGCTTGGCGCTTCGGTGTCGATCGGCAGGTACGCCCCGCCCGCTTTCAGGATGCCGACCAGGGCGATGACCAGTTCCAGCGAACGCTCCACGCAGACACCGACCGCCACATCCGGGCCGACGCCGTATGTTTGCAGGTGACGGGCAAGTTGGTTGGCGCGTCTGTCCAGCTCCGCATAGGTCAAGGTGTTGCCGTCATAGACCGCCGCGATGTTGTCCGGCGTGCGCTGGACCTGCTCTTCGAACAGCTCATGGAGCACTTTGTCGTCGGGGAACGGAACGGCAGTATCGTTCCACTCGATCAGGATGCGCTGCTCTTCTTCGGCGCTCAGGATCGGCAGGTCATCCAGCGTTTGATCAGGGTTGTCCGCGATGCCTTGCAGGAGCATCAGCAGATGGCCGCACATGCGCCGGATCGTCGCACGGGTGAAGAGGCTGGTCTTGTATTCGAAGGAAGCTGCCCAGCCCTCCCCAGTTGGGATGATCGTTAGGGTCAGGTCAAATTTTGACGTGCCCCGCTCGACTTCCAGCGCTTCCAGTTCCAGCTCGTCCTCCCCTTGCCGGGGCAGCGGCGGCATGTTTTGCATGACGAACATCACTTGGAACAAGGGGTTGCGGCTCAGGTCGCGGTCGAGCTGCAGTTCGTCGATCAGTTCTTCCAAGGGAAGATCCTGATGGGCAAACGCACCGAGCGATACCTCTTTGACACGTCCGAGCAGCTCACGGAACGTCGGGTTGCCGGACAGGTCGGTGCGCAGGGCTAATGTGTTGACGAAGAAGCCGATCAACCCTTCCCATTCGCTGCGGGTGCGCCCCGCTACCGGCGTGCCGAGGATGATGTCGGTCTGTCCCGCATAGCGGTACAGCAGCGTGTTAAACGCAGCTAGCAACGTCATGTACAGCGTTGCGCCAGACTGCTGCGTCAGCGCTTCCAGCGTCTGCACCAGCTCGTGCGGCAGCGAGATCGTCTCGGTGGTGCCGGCGTAAGACACCGCTGCCTTGCGCGGATGGTCGGTCGGCAGTTCCAGCACCGGGATTTTCCCGCTGAGGCGGTCTGTCCAGTACCGCAACTGCTTCTCGCGTTCGTCGCCTTGCAGCCACTCGCGCTGCCAGACGGCGTAGTCGGCGTATTGATACGGCAACTCGGCAAGCGAAGACTCTTCGCCTTTGGCAAACGCGTTGTACAGCTGCCCCATCTCGCGGATGAACAGGCCAAGCGACCAGCCGTCGGAGATGATGTGGTGCATCGTCACGGCCACCACATGCTCGTCCGTCCCGGTGCGGATCAACGCGGCGCGGATCAGCAGATCGTCGGCCAGCGAGAACGGCTGTTGCACGACATCGGCCAGCAAACGGAGCAGTTGGGCGTCGCGCTCCCCTTCCGGCAGCTGAGAAATGTCGTGGAAAGGCAGCTCGAGCTCTGCCGTCCCGCGAATCACCTGCTCTCCGACACCATCTCGCGTGATGACATTGGTCCGCAGAGACTCGTGGCGGCGAAGCAGCTCCGCGAAGCTCCGTTTGAGGATCTCGGCGTCGAAACGTCCGTTCAGGCGCACGCTGATCGGAATGTTGTAGACGGAGCTGTTTGGCTCCAACTGATCGATGAACCACAGGCGCTGCTGAGAGAACGACAAGGGCAGGCTTACGTCCCGAGGCGCTTTTGGCAGCGGCAGTTCATTTACGGTCTGTTCGCGGCTATGCGCTTCGTCGATCCGCCCGGCCAACTGTTCGAGGGTCGGGCATTCGAAGACGGTGCGCAGGGGCAGTTCGGCCTGACAGACTTGACGAATCCGGGCGATCACCTGCATCGCCAACAGCGAATGGCCGCCCGCTTCGAAGAAGTGGTCGTGCAGGCCCACCCGTTCGAGCTGCAAGACGTCCCGCCAGATGTCGGCGAGGAGCTGTTCCGTTGCTGTGCGCGGCGCGATGTAGGCGGTGGTCTGCGTCATTTTGTCCGGCTTCGGCAAATCTTTGCGGTCGACTTTACCATTGCTGGTCAAAGGCAGGCGGTCGAGTGCAACGTACGCGGACGGCACCATCGCAGCTGGCAGTCGCTGTTCGAGAAACTGGCGCAGTTCAGGCGCGGTGACTGTCTGTCCGTCACGGATCGTGACGTACGCGGCCAGCCAGGTCATGCCTTCGTCTTTCCAGTCGAGCACGGTGGACGATGCGACGGCCGGGTGCTGGGCCAGCGTGGCGGCGATCTCGGTCAGTTGGATGCGCACGCCGCGTATTTTCACCTGGTCGTCGACGCGGCCGAGGATGTCCAGCGTCCCGTCGGGGCGGTAACGACCACGGTCTCCCGTGCGGTAGAGGAGGTCATTTGGCTGCTGCGAGAACGGATTGCGGACAAAACGCGCCGCGTCCTCATCGGCAGCGTTCAGGTAGCCCCGCGTGCAAAACGGCGTGCGGATGACGATCTCGCCCGCTTCGCCAACGCCGCAGAGCTGCCCCGATGCGGACAGAACGAGCGCCTGCGTCTCGGGCAACGTGTGCCCGACCGGCTGGATGCCGGCATGGGGCGTCGGCGGTACGACGTAGAAACATTTCGCCAGCGTCGTTTCGGTTGGCCCGTACAGGTTGATCAGCTCGCCTGCGCCTGGGAAGCGGGTCCGCCATGCGTGCACAAAGGAGTCGGTCAACGGCTCCCCGGCGGAGAACAGGCAGCGCAGGCTGTCAAGCGAAACACCTGTGCCGGCGCTTTGCAGCCAGGACTGGGCCAGCGACGGCACGGTGTGCAGGATCGTGATGCCGGTGGCAGCCAGCCACGGCAAGATCGTTTCGGCACTGAGGTCGTCGAGCACAGGCGGCAAGCAGAGCGTCGCCCCGCTGGTCAGCGGCAGGAAGATGTCGCGCAGCACCACGTCAAACGACAGGTGGGTCAGCTGCGCACTCTTATCGGCAGGATTCACGCCAAACGTTTCGCGCTGCCACTGCAGGAAGTGGCTCAGGCCTTTATGCGTGCCGAGGACGCCTTTGGGCAGCCCGGTGGTGCCGGAGGTGAAGAACAGGTACGCCGCGTCTTCGCGCTGCACTTCGGGCAGCATGCCGTCTCCCGTTGCGGCTGCGCCTTGGATGCGCCCCGTGTTTGGCGAGATGACGGCGTGAATGCCTGCCTCCTGCTCATCGGTGATGAGAAGCGTGTGAGGGGTCCCTGCCGCTTGCAGCATCTGCTCTTGGCGCTGCTGAGGCAGGCTGCGGTCGATGGCGACAAGCACGCCGCCGGTGAGGAAGACGCCAAGCATCGCCGCGATATACCCAAAGGAGCGGGTGCCGATCAGGGCGACTCTGTCCTCCTTGTGCAGGCCGGATGCCAGCAAATGGTGCGCAATGCTGGTGGCGCGGGCCTGCAGCTCTTCGTAACTCCAGCTCATCTCCCCTTGTTGAATCGCCGTGCGGGACGGCGTTTGCACCGCCCAGGCAGCGACCGCTTCGTGGACGAGCTCATGGGCCGGTTCAGCGAGCAGCGCGGACGGGTCAGGGAGGAACTGTTGAGCGGCTGCTGTGAGCAGCGAATAGTCGCGGATGCTGCGGTCGCTTTGCTGGGCGATCTCAACGAGCAACTGCCGGAACTGGTCGAGCATGCTGTCGATGCGTGCGCGGCTGTAGTGATCCGTCTGGTAGACGAGGCTCATCGTCAGCTCGTCGTCCGCTTCGTGCAGGTAGAGCGTCATCAGGAACTTCGACTCATGCTCTACTTCGATCGTCTCCAAATGCAGACCCGGAAGGTCGGCCGACTGTTTCGGCAGGTTTAGGAAATTGACCAGCACGTCAAAGACCGGGTTGCGGTGAAGCGTGCGCTCCGGCTGGATCGCTTCGACGATTTTTTCAAACGGCAGCTCCTGGTGCGCGTACGCGCCAAGCGTTGTATCGCGCACGCGGCCAAGCAGTTCGCGGAAGGTCGGGTTGCCGGACAGGTCGGTGCGCAGAGCCAAGGTGTTTAAGAACATCCCAATCAGCGGCTCGGTCTCGACGCGGCTGCGTCCGGCGATCGGCGTGCCGACGATGATGTCTTCCTGCCCGGACAGTCGGGAAAGCAGCAGCTTGTACGCGGCGAGCAAAGTCATGAACAGCGTAGTCCCAGTCTGTGCGCTCAGCGCTTTCAGGGAGGAGGTCAGCTCGACAGGCAGGTGCAGCACCCTCCTGGCGCTGTGCCCCGTCGGTTGGACTGCCGGGTCGCTCGGAAGCTGGAGTCTCGGCAGGTCGCCGCCGAGTTGATTTTTCCAATAAGAAAGTTCGGCCTCCAGCACTTCACCTTGCAGATGTTCGCGCTGCCAGACGGCATAATCGGCAACTTGCACCGGAAGCGCAGGCAGGTTGGGCTCTTCCCGCTGCACAAACGCTTCATACAGCGCGGTAAACTCACGCACCAGCACCCCGATCGACCAGCCGTCGGAGATGATGTGGTGCATGTTCAGCAGCAGGACATGCTCATCGGCCGCCAGTTGCAGCAGTTTTACCCGCAACAAGGCGTCTTGGGACAGGTCATACGGGCGCTTGGCTTCTGCTGCGGTCAGACGCGCAACGGCCGTTTCCTGATCAGCTTCCCCTTGCAGGTCAAGCACCGGGATGTCGAGCTGCAAGAAGTCGGCGATGATCCCCACCGGCTCCCCTTCCACGACAGCGAACGTGGTGCGCAGGGCTTCGTGGCGGGCGACGATCTGCTGGAAGCTCTTGCGCATCGCCGCATGGTCCAACTCGCCTGTCAAGCGCAGGGCAATCGGGATGTTGTACGCAGCGCTTCTTCCCTCCTCCAGGCGGTCAACGAACCACATGCGCTCTTGGGCGAAAGATAGCGGCGCGGTGCCGTTCACCCGATCTGCTGGCAGCAATGGCGGCAGGTGCGTGTCTGGTGAGTTTTGCCGTGCCATCTCGATGCGCTGTGCCCAGCCGGTGATGGTCGGCGCTTCAAACAGCGTGCGCAGCGGCAGTTCGAGGTCCAACAGCGCTCCGGCGCGCGTCACCACCTGTGTCGCCAGCAGGGAGTGTCCGCCGAGTTCAAAGAAGTTGGCGCGAACGGACACGCGCTCCAGCCCCAGCACTTCGCCCCACAGCTGTGCAAGCGTCTCTTCCAGCGGGGTGGACGGCGCGACATACTCCGTCTTGGTTTCAAAAAGCGAGCGGTCCGGCACCGGCAGGGCTTTGCGGTCAAGCTTGCCGTTTGCGGTGACCGGAAGCGTCTCCAGCACAAGGAACGCGGACGGCACCATATAGTCGGGCAGTTTCGACTTGCACAGGTCACGCAGTCCTTCAAGTTCCGGATTCGCATTGCTGACCGGCACGACGTACGCGACAAGGCGTCTGTCGCCCGGGACATCTTCGCGCACCAGCACGACCGCCGCTTGCACGAGCGGGTGGCGGGTCAGTGTGGCTTCGATCTCGCCAAGCTCAATGCGGAAGCCGCGTATTTTCACCTGGTTGTCGACGCGGCCCATAAACTCGATCACGCCGTCGGTGCGGTAACGCCCTTGGTCGCCGGTGCGGTAGAGCCGTTCCCCCGTCTGTGGATGTGTCAGGAAGCTGGCGTTCGTTTTTTCTTGATCGCGCCAGTAGCCAAGCGCGAGGCCGATCCCGCCGATGTACAGGTCTCCGGTCACGCCGGCCGGACAAGGTTCGAGCGCTCCGTTCAGGACAAAGAACTTCTGGTTGACCATCGGGCGTCCGTACGGAATGCTCGTCCAGGTCGGATCGATCTCCGCAATCGGATAGGTGATCGACCAGATCGACGCTTCGGTCGCGCCGCCCAGCGAGTGGACAGCAATGCCCGGCACCAGCTCTTTCAACTGAGTCGGCAACGTAAGCGGAATCCAGTCACCCGACATCCAGACCATGCGCAGGCAGGACGGGAGCCCTTTTTTATGCAAGGTCACAAATTCGACCAGCAACTTGGCGAGCGCAGGCGCGGAGTTCCAGACCGTGATGCTGTGACGGTGCATCAGGTCGGCCCAGTGCGCCGGATCGAGCGCTTGGTCCGCTTCCGGCAGCACGAGGGTGCCGCCCGCAGCCAACGTGCCGAAGATGTCATAGACGGACAGGTCAAACCCCAGCGAAGAGACGCCAAAAACGTTGTCATCTGCAGATACGGCAAAGCGCCGGTTCATGTCCAAAATCGTGTTCACCGCGCCGCGATGGTCGATCACGACGCCTTTGGGCAGCCCGGTGGAACCGGAAGTGAAGATGACGTAGGCGAGGTCGGTCGGCTCTTGTACAACCGGGAGCGGCTCGGTGCTATAGGTCTCGATCTCCGCGCTGTCGACGGCGATCACTTCCACCCCTTGCGGCCAGTCCAAGCGTTCGACGATTCGGCTTTGGGTCAGCACATAGCGGACTTGCCCATAATCGAGCAGGTGCAGGATACGCTCCGGCGGCGCTTTCGGGTCGATCGGCAGGTACGCCGCTCCGGCAGCCAATATGCCGTACACCGCAACCGCCTGCTCCCACCCTTTTTCCATGACGACGGCGACAAGCGTGTTTTTTTCCGCCCCTTGCAGCCGGTGGCCAACTTGATTGGAACGCTGAAACAGCTCTTGGTAGGTCAGCGTCCGGTCGTGTGCCAGAACTGCGATTTTCTCCCCGTACTCTGGCACCCGTTCATAAAACAGCGTGTGCAAAAGCGCCTCGGACACCGGCGCATCCGTGTCGTTCCACTCCACCAAGATCTGCTGGCGCTCTTCTGCCGTCGTCAGCGGCAGCGCGGCGAGCTGCTGCTGTGGATCGGCAGCGATCCCTTCGAGCACCTGCAGAAAATGCGCGCACAAACGCTCGATGGTCGCCGGATCAAACAGGTCGGTGTTGTATTCAACAACGCCGTGCAGCCCCTGCTCGTCTTCCACCATCGCCAGCGTCAGATCGAGCTTGGCGGTGGCGTTGTTCACGTCGAGCGGCTGGAGCGTCACTCCTGGCAGCTCGAGTTTTTGCAGCGGTGCATTTTGCAGAATGAACATCACTTGGAACAAGGGCGGATGGCTCATGTTGCGCTCCGGCTGCAGCTCCTCGACCAATTTTTCAAACGGCAGGTCTTGATAGTCGTACGCTTCGAGCACCTGCGCGCTGACCTGCTGCAAAAGTTCATTAAACGCCAAGCCGCCCGACAAGTTGCTGCGCAGCACCAGCGTGTTGATAAACAGCCCGATCAATTGCTCCGTTTCGCCCCGGCTTCTTCCGGCGATCGGGGTGCCGACGGTGAGGTCCTCCTGTCCCGTGTAGCGGTAGAGCAGCGTCTTGAACGCCGCCAACAGCGTGATAAACAGCGTGGTGCCTTCGCGGCGGCTCAAGTCGTTCAGTTCTTTCGACAGCTGGGCGGACAGCTTGAATCGCTGCGAGCTGCCACTAAAGGTCTGCACCGGCGGCCGCGGCCGGTCGGTCGGCAGTTGCAGCACGGTGAGCTCGCCGTCGAGCTGTTTCCGCCAATAGGACAGCTGCTCGTCGAGCACCTCCCCTTGCAGCCACTCGTTCTGCCAGTCCGCGTAGTCGCCGTACTGGATCGGAAGTTCCGGCAACGGGGACGCTTGTCCTTGCAAAAAGGCGCTGTACAGCACACCGAGCTCCTGCACAAGCACGCCGAGCGACCAGCCGTCCGAAATGATATGGTGCATCGTCACGAACAACAGGTGCTCCTGAACGCCCATCCGGATCAGCCCGGCGCGCAGCAGGGGCCCTTTTTCCAGATCGAAGGGCATGCCGGCGTCGCTTTTGATGATGCGGTGGGCCAGCACCTCCCGCTCGTCAGGGGGAGGTGGGTCAGGTCGGTCAGCGGCAAGGTGAAGGAACGGTCCGGCACGATCACCTGGGTCAGTTCACCGTCGATCTCTTCAAACGTGGTGCGCAGAACTTCGTGGCGGGAAATCACTTCCGCCAGGCTCTGTTCCAGCACATCCGGCCGGAGTTGTCCGGTGAGGAGCAGCGCACACGGGATGTTATAGATCGCCTGTCCGGGCAGGAAGCGGTCGATAAACCACAGCCGCTGCTGGGAGAAGGAAGCCGGGAGGAGCGTTTCCTCCCCCGCTTCCTGTAAAAGTTCTTCTTCATGTGTGTTCATGTCTCTCGTCCTTTCCACTAGAGGCTGGCACAGCGGCTATCGGCTGCGCGTGCGCGTTTTACGGTTGGCCGATTTGGCGATCGTCATCGTTTCGTTGGCGGTCTGGCCGGCCGCTTCCACAACGGCGGCAAACTGTTCAACCGTTCTGGCTGCAAACAGGTCGCGCAACGCCAGTTCGACCGCAAATACCTCGCGCACGCGAGAAACGAGCTGCGTGGCGAGCAGCGAATGGCCGCCCAGGTCAAAGAAGTTGTCGTGGACCCCGACCTGCTCCACGCCGAGCAGCTGCTCCCAGATCGCACATAGCCTGCTTTCCAGATCGGTGCGCGGCGCGACATACGGGGTCTCCCGGATCTGCGCCAAGTCGGGAGCGGGCAATGCCTTTTTGTCGACTTTTCCGTTTGGCGTGAGCGGCAGAGCATCGAGCGTCACCAGCAGGGACGGCACCATATAGTCGGGCAGCCGCACTTTTATGGCAGCGCGCAGGTCGCTCATGGTCAGGAATTCGCCAGTCTGCAACACCACATAGCCGACGATCTGCTTACCGCCCGGCGCGTCTTCGCGCACCAGCACGGCCGCTTCCAGCACAGCCGGGTGCTGCATCAGCGCCGCTTCGATCTCCCCGGTCTCAATGCGGTAGCCGCGAACTTTCACCTGATGGTCGAGGCGGCCGAGGTATTCCAATCGTCCGTCCGGCAATCGGCGAACACGGTCGCCAGTTCGGTAGATCCGCTCCCCTTGCGCCAACGGATGAGGCAGAAAACGCTCCGCCGTCAATTCCGGCCGCCCAAGGTAGCCGCGGGCAAGACCTGCGCCGCTCAAAAAGAGCTCGCCAGGCACACCGATTGGCGCGGGCTGCAAAAATTCATCGAGCACAAAGGCGCGAGTGCCGGGAATCGGCTTCCCGATCGGCGGACTGTGGGAACCGCCGCGCTCGCATAGCTCCAGCGTCGAGTACACCGTGGATTCGGTCGGGCCGTACATGTTGTAGACCTTTTCGATGTGTCCCAGTTGGTACAGTTCCTGCACGAGCGGACCTTTCACCATCTCGCCGCCCATGTTCACCGTGCGAACGGATGCCGGAATGCTCTGCTGGCGAAGCAGTTCGGTGACGGCGGAAGGCACAGCGGTGAACATCGTCACTTCGTCTTTCGCCTGCAAGTGCGGCAGATGCAGCGCATTTTCGGCGAGGATGACGGTGCCGCCCAGACTGAGTGGGGCGAACAGTTCCAGCACCGACGGGTCGAAGCAAACAGACGTCGAGAACAGGCAGGCTGCAAAATCCTCCTTGGCATACAGAGCAAATGTCGCCTGCAGCATGGCTGAAACGCTGCGGTGTTCGACTCCTACGCCTTTGGGCAGCCCGGTTGAGCCGGATGTATAAATGACGTAGGCAAGGTGACTTGGCGTCACCGTCGATCTTGGATTGTCCCACGGTTCGTCTGCGAGCAGTTCCTGCTCCAAGTCGAGGCAGAGCTGCGCCGCCGCAGTTGCCGGGCATTTGACTCCCAGCGCCGAATCGGTGATGACCAGCGCCGCCCCCGCATCCTGCAGCAAAAACTCGATGCGCTCCTCCGGATAGGCCGGGTCGAGCGGCAGGTAGGCAGCTCCTGCTTTGAGCACGGCCAGCAGCGCGATGACGAGGCTGGCGTTGCGCTCCAAACAGACGGCGACGCGCACGTCCGGCCCGGCACCGAGCTTTTGCAGACGGTGCGCAAGGCGGTTGGCACGCTCGTTTAACTCCCGGTAGGTCAGCCGCTCCGCTTCTGTGACCAATGCGCAAGCGTCCGGCGTGTGTTGGGCTTGCGCTTCCACGAGACGGTGCAGGCACTCTGCGTCTTCCAGGCTGCCCGTCCGGTTCCACACCGCCAGTTGTTTCAGCTGATCTTCCTCAAGGAGCACGGCGGTCGCATGTGCGGATTCCGGCGCCAACGCCATCTGCTGCAGAGCTGCCCGGAAGCTGTGCGCCATGCGCTCGACCTGCCCCTGCCCGTACGCTTTTGTGTTGTAGCGCAAGGCAAGCGTCATCCGGCCGGTCTCCGGGTCGAGGCCCGCTTCAGCAACCAGCGGATAGTTGGTGTGGCCAGACTCTTGCATCGACAGCACTTCCAACTCCCCGGCCAGGTCGCTCAGCACGTGGAAGTTCACGAAGTTAAATGCTGAGTCGAACAGCGGCTGCCCGCCCAGCTTTTGCTGAAGCGTCGCCATTGGGAAGCGGCGATGCGGCAGGATGGAGCGCTCGGCAGCAAATGTTTCCTGCAGCAGATGAAGCCAACTGCCTTCCTGCAGCTGCAGGCGGTACGGCACGGTGTTCAGAAACAGCCCCAGCGCTCGCTCTCCGTCCTGCACTTCCGGACGTCCATTGACCACCACGCCGGTCAGCACGTCGGTCTGACCGCTATACAGGCTGAGCGTGCGCAGGAAGCCGACCAGCAGCGTGCTTTTCAACGGTACGGCCGCTTGGCGGGCTGCCCGTTGCAGACCTTGCTGGAGCGCTTCCCCGATCTCGACCTCCACACTGCGGTACAGCTCCTGGCTGTCGTCGGGCGCTTCCACCGCCGGCACTTCGGTCACGGTGAACTCATCGAGCAAATGCAGCCAGAACCCTTGCGCCTCCTCAGACGCCAGCGCCTGGCGCTCCAAGTCCACAAATCTGCGGAACAGCCCGCGGGGCGCATCCTTCACGCCTTTGTCCAGATACATGCCAAACAGCTCGGTGGTCAGCGTCGCCAAGCTCCATCCGTCGAGAATGCCATGGTGATAGGTAATCGTAAACTGCATCTCGTCATCGCGCAGACGATCGACATGGAAGCGCATCAGCGGCGCGTGTGTCACGTCAAAATACGCGCGGCTCTCCGCGTCCAGCCACTCCTGCACATGCTGCTCCTGCTCAGGAGCGGTCAGGCCGCGCAGGTCGCGGATCGCAAACGACAGCTCAACTTGCGACTGCACCAGCTGCAACGGCTCGCTGTAACCGGTCATCACAAACGAAGTTCGCAACACGGCATGGCGCTGCAGCAGGCGCTCCAGAGCCTGCCGCATTTTCGCTTCCGCAAAAGGCAAGCGCAGGCGCAGCGAGGTGACGTTGTGGTAGGCGGCCTGTTCCGCGCCGTACAAGCTGTGGAACAGCATGCCTCCCTGCAGCATCGTCAGCGGGTACGCGTCCTCGACCCCTTGCGGCAACTTGGCCCGATCAGCGGCGGTGAGCAGCCCGTACGGCTGCGGGATGACTTCCCCGCCCGGAACGGCATCCGCCAAGAGGATCTCCTGCGCCAATTCGCGGATCGTCTGATGCTGGAACAACTGCGGCATCGTAAACGTCAGCCCGGCTTCGCGGGCACGGGTCAGCACTTGAATCGCGAGGATCGAGTCGCCGCCCGCTTCAAAATAGTTGTCGTCGATGCCGATTCGCTCCCGTTTCAGCACATCGCGCCAGATCGCGGCCAAACGCTCCTCCTGCTCACTTTGCGGAGCTGCGTACGCCGCGCTGCTGCCGACGCTCGCTCCCTCCGGCACGGGGAGCGCCTTGCGATCGATTTTGCCGTTCGATGTGAGCGGCATCGCCTCCAGCAGGATGAAGGCGGAAGGGATCATGTAGCTGGGCAGGGTGCGTCCGGCATGCTCGCGCAGTTCGGCTGTGGTCAGCTCCACTCCCGCTTCGAGGACGAGATAGGCGGCCAGTCGCTTTTCATCCGCACGGTCTTCGCGCACCATGACCACCGTCTCCCGCACCGCATGATGCTTCAGCAGCGCGGCCTCGATCTCGCCCAGCTCAATGCGGAATCCGCGCAGCTTGATTTGATGATCCAGACGGCCCAGATAATCGAGGCGTCCGTCCGGCAGGGCGCGCACCAGGTCACCGGTGCGGTACATCCTGCCATCCGGCCGTCCGGAGAACGGATCGCGCATAAATTTCTCGGCGGTCAGCTCCGGCCGCCCCAGATACCCGCGCGCCACCCCGGCCCCGCCGAGGAACAGCTCGCCCGGCACCCCGACCGGCACCGGCTGCAGGTTGGCGTCGAGCAGATACGCCTGTGTTCCGGCGATCGGCATCCCGATCAGCGGTTTTGCCTGCGATCCACGCTGCATCAGCTCATACGTAGAGTATGTCGTGTCTTCAGACGGCCCATAGAGGTTGTAGACTTTCTCCAGCGTGCCGATCTCGTACAGCCTTTCCACGATGTCGAGCTTCAGCGGCTCACCTGCCAGATTGACCACTTTGACCGACGCCGGGATGGCCTGCAAGCGCAGCAGCTCCGCGATGGCGGACGGCACGGTGTTGATCATCGTCACCTGCTCTTTGGCGGCAAGCATCGGCAATTGCAAAGCATTTTGCGCGAGGATCACCTGTCCCCCGCAGCTAAGCGGCGCAAACAGCTCAAAGATCGAGAGGTCAAAACACACCGAGGTCGAGAACAGCACGCCTTGCAGCTCCTCCGGCGAAAACACCTCATGCGCCCACTGGATGAAAGACGATGCGTTGCGGTGTTCGATGGCGACCCCTTTTGGCTTGCCTGTCGAACCGGACGTATAGATGATGTAGGCAAGATGATGCGGTTGTGCTGCAGTCCGGGGATTGTCCGTGCCAAGCCCTGCAAAAAGTTCCCCGTCGCGGTCGAGGCAGACCGCTGTCGCCGTATGCGCGGGCAGCTCGGCCAGCACGTGCGACTCGGTCAGCAACAGCGGCGCTCCGCCGTCGGCCAGCAGAAACGAGATGCGGTCTTGCGGATAAGCCGGGTCGATCGGCACATAGGCAGCTCCTGCTTTCAGCACCGCCAAGATAGCGATGAGCAGTTCCGGCGACCGCTCCATACAGATCGCGATCAGCCCGTCCGGCCCGCCCCCCTGCCCTTGCAGATAATGCGCAAGGCGGTTGGCGCGCGCATTGAGTTCGCTATAGCTCAGCACGCCCGCTGCAGACAGAATTGCCGGCGCGTCGGGCGTCCGTGCGGCTTGCCGCTCAAACAGCTCGTGCAGACAGAGCGGCGCAAACTCGCGCGCCCCCCCTTTCACCCCGGAGAGCTGTTCCGCTTCGGCCCGGGTCAGCAGGGGCAGTTCGGTGATCTTTTGCCCCGGATCGGCGACGATGCCTTGCAGCAAAGTTCGGAAATGGCCGGCCAAGCGCTTGATTGTCGCTTCCTCAAACAGGTCGGTGTTGTATTCAAACATGCCGCTCAGCTCTTCATCCGCCTCTTCCAGCAGCAGGGAGAGGTCGAATTTGGCCGTTTGGTTGTCGAGGTTCAGCCGCTCTATGGCAAGTCCGGGCAGTTCGATCTGCATCGGCGCATTCTGCAGCGCAAACAGCACTTGAAACAGCGGCGTATGGCTGCTATTGCGCTCCGGCTGCAAGACGCTGACCAGCTTTTCAAACGGCACGTCCTGATGGGCATACGCTTCCAGCGCCGTCTGTTTCACCTGTGCCAACAGGTCGCGAAAAGCTGGTTCGCCCGACAGGTCGCTGCGCAAGACCAGCGTATTGACAAAAAATCCGATCAGGCGTTCGATCTCCACCCGGTTGCGTCCGGCGACCGGCGAACCAACTGCGATGTCGTCCTGACCCGTGTAGCGGAACATCAGCACCTTGAACGCGGCCAACAAGGTCATGTACAAGGTCTCCCCGCCTGTCTGCCCCAACTCCTTCAGCCTTGCGGTCAGCTCCTTCGGGATGGCAAAAGCCAGCTGAGCGCCTTTGGTCGTCTGGACAGCAGGGCGCGGACGGTCGGCAGGCAGCTGCAAGAGGGGCAAGGAGCCGCCAAGCTTCCGTTTCCAGTACTCCAGCTGCTGCTCCAGCGTCTCGCCTTGCAGCCAGTTGCGCTGCCACTGGGCATAATCTGCATACTGCACGGCCAGCTCCGGCAACTCGCGGCCGCCGTACAGCACGGACAGCTCCTGCAGCAGCACGCCAAGCGACCAGCCGTCAGAGATGATGTGGTGCATGACCATCACCAGGAGGTGATCATCATCACCCAGACAGATGAGAGAGAGCCGCACCAGCGCATCTCCGGTCAGATCAAACGGCTGTCTGGCCTGTTCCAGCGCCAGTTGCAACGCCGCCTCTTCCCGCTCATCCTCTGGCAGCGAGGTCAGGTCGGTCAGTGGAATCTCCACCGCCAGTTCACGGCGCACCAGTTGCACCGCTTGCCCGTTCACCACATTAAACGAAGTGCGCAGCGCTTCGTGCCGTTCGACAATCGTGTGCAAACTGCGCGTCAGAGCAGACCGGTCCAACGGCCCGCGCATCCTGACCGCACCTGAGATGTGGTAGGCGGACGAATCGGCCAGCAACTGGTTCAACAGCCACATCCGCTCCTGCGCAAACGACATCGGCACATGCCCTGCGCGCGCGGTCGGCACGATAGAAGCTGCTTCGTTTGCCCCAAGCGCCGTCTCGTTGATCACGACGGCCAGTTCTGCCGCCGTCGGCGCTTCAAACAGCTTGCGTAAGGGCAGGTCGATGCCAAAAGCAGCCTGGATGCGCGTCACCGCCTGCGTCGCCAGCAAGGAGTGGCCTCCTGCGGCAAAAAAGTCGTCGTGAATCCCGATCGGCGAGGTGTGCAACACCTCTTCGAACAGGGAGCACAAGCGCTCTTCCAGAGCTGTGCGCGGTGCCGTGTATTCGCGTTCCCCCTCCGTCATCAGAGGTGCAGGCAAAGCTCTGCGGTCGATTTTTCCGTTTGCGGTGAGCAGAAACGCCTCCACCGCCACGATGTGCTGCGGCACCATATACGACGGCAGTTTGTCTTTCAAATGACGGCGCAGTTCACCCGTGCCGTCTGCCGTTGCCTCCATCGTGACGTAAGCGACGATGCGCTGATCGCCAGGGCTGTCTTCACGCACCAGCACGACCGCCTCGTGAACGGACGGATGCTTGGCGATCGCCGCTTCGATCTCGCCGAGCTCGATGCGGTAACCCCGCACTTTCACCTGATGGTCGGTGCGGCCGAGGAACTCCATCGTGCCGTCCGCCAGGCGGCGCACCATGTCGCCCGTCTTGTAGAGACGCCCATGTTCAGCTGTGTTGACAAACCGCTCGGCGGTCAGCTCCGGCCGGTTCAGATAGCCCAGCGCCACCCCGGCCCCGCCGATGTGAAGTTCACCCGGCACGCCGACGGGCACTGCCTGTCCGTCCTGATCGAAAATCAAAGCGGTCGTGTTGGCGATCACACGCCCGATCGGCAAGGAAGGCAAGGACAAATCTTGTTTTTGCACCTCGTGGCAGACCGCAAAAGTCGTGCACTCGGTCGGCCCGTAGCCGTTGATGAAACGGCAGTCGAGACGCTCGACCACCGTCTGCACATGCGGCACCGACAGCACATCTCCGCCCGCCAGCAGTTGGCGCACACCGCGCAGGCCATCGAGGTGATGTTCCGCCATCTGATGGAACAGCCCGGCCGTCAGCCACAGCGTGGTCACCCCATACCCTTGGATCACGCGTCCCAGCTCTCCTAATGATGCTTGGCCCGGCGGGAAGATGACCAGCTGTGCACCGTTCAGCAGCGCACCCCAGATCTCAAACGTCGCAGCGTCAAACGCCACCGGGGCAAACTGCAGGAACACGTCATGCTCCGAGAACTGCACATAGTCGGTGTCTTTCACCAGCCGCACCACGCCGCGATGCGGCACCATCACCCCTTTGGGCTGCCCGGTCGAGCCGGATGTGTACATCACATAAGCCAAATCGTCGGGGTCGGCAGCGATGCCGAGATTTTCTGTGCCTTCTTCTGCCCCTTCTTCTGTGCAAAAACCGTCCACACACAGCGTTTGCGCTCCGTGCTCCGACAGTTTCGCCAGCATACGTTCTTGGGTCAGCAAAAGACTTACCTTGGCATCTTCCAACTGGAAGCGCAGACGGTCGGCCGGGTAGTCCGCATCAAATGGCACATACGCCGCGCCGGCTTTGAGAATCGCGAGCATACCGATGATCAGCTCCAACGAGCGCTCCATGCACAGGCCGACCATCTGCCCCGGACCCGCGCCGAGCTTTTGCAATCGACGCGCGAGGGAGTTGGCCCGCTCGTTCAATTCACGGTAGGTGAGACTGCTCTCTCCAAACAGCAGGGCAACTTGCTGCGGAGTCGCGTCTGCCTGCTTTTCAAACCATTGGTGCACGCCAATCTTCAATGCATCCAAACGTTCTGTGTCGTTCCACAGCGCCAATTGCGCCTGCTCCTCTGCAGTCAGCATCGGAAGTTGTGCCAGCGGCAGGTCCGGATCGAGCACCGCCGCTTGCAGCAAGGTCTGGAAGTGGCCGGCGATCCGGGCAATCGTCTCCTTGTCAAACAGGTCGGTGCGGTATTCGATCATCCCGGTGAGCAGCCCGTCGCGATCTTCCATCATCAGCGTCAGGTCAAATTTGGCCGTTCTGCTGTGCATCTCGACTTGGCGATGCGAGACACCAGGCAAGTTCAATTCTGCGAGCGGGGACGGCTGCCAGGTAAACATCGCCTGGAACAGCGGCGAATGGCTCAGGCTCCGCTCCGGCTGCAGCTCCTCGACCAGCTTTTCAAACGGCACATCCTGCGCGGCCAACGCTTCCAGCGCGGTCGTTTTCACCTGCTCCAGCAGTTGGCGGAACGTCATGCTGCCGTCGACCTTATCGCGAAGTACGAGCGTGTTGACAAAAAAGCCGATCAAGGGCTCAAGCTCCACTTGAGTACGCCCGGCGACCGGGGTGCCGACCCGCAAGTCTTCCGTTCCCGTGTAGCGGTACAACAGCGTCTTGTAGGCGGTCAGCAACAGCGTGAACAGCGTCGTGCCGTCCGCGCCTGCTGCCAGTTCCCGCAATTGTGCGGTCAGCGTCGCAGGCAACGCAAAGGACAGCACATCCCCGTTCGCCGTCTGCACAGACGGTCGCGGGCGGTCGGTCGGCAACTGCAGCACGGGCAGTTCTCCGCTCAGCTTGTGCTTCCAGTACGCCAGTTGCTTGTCCAGCTCCGCGCCCTGCACATTCTGCTGCTGCCAGACGGCATAATCGGCATACTGAACGGCCAGCGGCTGCAGCGGCGACGGTTCCTGCTGTAAACATGCAGCGTACAGCGCGGACAGTTCGCGCAGCAGGACGCCAAGCGACCAGCCGTCCGACACGATGTGGTGCATCGCAAGGATCAGCACATGTTCGTCATCTGCCAGACGGAGCAGTTTCGCGCGCAGCAGCGGCCCTTTTTCCAGATCGAACGGCACTGTCGCTTCTGTGCTGGCGTGGCTTTGCACGTCTTCCTCGGCGCTGTCGGCCACAGCCAACGTGAAGTCCGCACCGTCCTTGATCTGCTGCACAGCCTGCCCGTCAACGACTGTGAAAATCGTCCGCAGCGCCTCGTGACGGGCCACGATCTCCTGCAGACTCCGCTCCAGCGCAGACACGTCCAACGCGCCGGACAAACGCACCGCACCTGGAATGTTGTACAAGGCGCTGGCCCCTTCTAAGCGGTCGATAAACCACAAACGCTCCTGCGCAAACGAGAGCGGCAACGCACCTTCCCGGAGGATCGGCACGAGCGGCGTCATCCCGCTTCCGGCGAGAGTGTGCACCTCTGCTGCCAACTCCGCCACCGTCGGCGCTGCGAACAGCGTGCGCAGCGGCAGGTCGACGTCAAAGCGGCGGTTGATGCGCGAGACGATCTTGGCAGCCAACAGCGAATGTCCGCCAAGGGCAAAAAAGTTGTCCTCTGCCCCGACCTGCTCCACGCCGAGCACCTCTTGCCAAATCGCCGCGACCCCGGCTTCCGTCTCCGTGCGCGGCACAACAAAAGCAGCTTCACCTGCGCCCGTCCACTCCGGCGCGGGCAACGCTTTGCGATCCACTTTGCCGTTTGCGGTCAACGGCAGATGTTCCAGCCAGACCAACGCGGACGGCACCATGTAGTCCGGCAGGTTTCCTTTCAAATAGGCGTGCAGGCCGATGTCACCCGCTCCCGTCAGATACGCCGCCAAACGCTGGTCACGCACCACGACGACCGCTTCTTGAACTCCATCGTGTCTGCGCAGCACCGCTTCGATCTCGCCGAGTTCGATGCGGAACCCGCGCAGTTTCACCTGATCGTCGAGGCGGCCCAGAAACTCCAGCGCCCCGTCTTCCCGCCAGCGCACGCTGTCGCCGGTGCGGTACAAGCGTCCCGCCCCAAACGGATTGGGAATGAACTTCTGTGCGGTCTGCTCCAACTGCTTGAAATATCCTAAGGCAAGCCCTGCCCCGCCGATGTACAGTTCGCCAGGCACGCCGACCGGGACAAGATGCAGCGCTGCATCGAGCACATACACTTCCGCATTGGCGATCGGCTTCCCGATCGGCACATCGCCTGGCCCATCATCCGGTTCGCAGACCCAAAACGTCGTGTCGATCGCCGCTTCCGTCGGGCCGTACAGGTTCACCAGTTGCCCGGAGAGGCGCGCATGGAATTGCTGGACAAGACCTTTCGTCAGCGCTTCGCCGCCGCAGAACAGCCGTTTCAGCGTCACGCATTCCTCAACGTTCGGCTCCTCGAGCAGCAGTTGCAGCATCGACGGCACCACTTGCAGGGTCGTCACGCCATACGTCTGCACCGCCTGCACCAGATAAGCCGGATCAGCCTGCCCGCCCGGACGCGCCAGCACCAGCGTTGCACCGGCGAAAAGCGGCGCGTAAAACTCCCACACCGATGCGTCAAAACTAAACGCGGTCTTCTGCAGCACAACATCATCGGCGGTCAGCGGGAACTCCTGCTGCATCCAGAGCATGTGATTGACGATCGCCCGATGCGGGATCACGACCCCTTTTGGCTGGCCGGTCGAACCGGACGTATAGATGAGATAAGCCGGGTCGTCCCCGGTCACATTCGCGGCAACAAAGTTCGCTTCCCAGGCGTCAACCGCTTCATGAATATCGTCCAGGCAGATCACGTCCGCCCCGTCGACAGGCAAAGCGTCCCGCAAATGCTTTTGCGTCAACAGCACGGCCGGGTTGGCATCGCCGATCATGTAGGCGATCCGCTCCGCCGGATAGCCCGGATCGACCGGCACATAGGCCCCGCCCGTTTTTAATACGGCGAGCATCCCGACGACCAGCTCCACCGAACGTTCCGCGCACAGCGCCACGACCTGCCCGGGCCCGACGCCACGCACCGCAAGTGCATGGGCCAGTTTATTAGCCCGAGTATCCATCTCGGAATAAGTGACATGGCTTTCTTCCGACACGACCGCCACCGCGTCTGGCGTCCGCGCCGCCTGCCGCTCAAACAGTTCATGCAGGAGCACGTCCGTCTCAAACGCCACCGTCTGGCGCTTCCACGCCAGCACTTGCTCGCCTTGCTTCGCTGTCAGCAGCGGCAGATCGGCGATTTTCGCCTGCGCGTCCGCCACGATGCCGCTCAAAAGCGTCACAAAATGCTCCGTCAGCCGCTCGATGCGCAGCGGGTCAAACAGGTCGGCCCGATAATCAAACACCCCGGTCAGCCTGCCGTCCTGCCAGGCCATCGTCAGCGCGAGATCGAGCTGCACCGACTCCTGCACAAACGGCATCGATTCCACCTGCAAGCCTCCCGTTGCAAACACCGCCCCCGCCTCGCCAAGCGCAAATCCGCCAAGTGCTTCCCCTTGCGCCAGATGCGACTTTTGCAAGGTGAACAAGGTCTGGAACAGCGGGTGCACACTCGGGTCGCGGTCCGGCTGCAACCGTTCCGCCATCAAAGCAAACGGGTAGTCCTGATGCAGCAGCGCCGATACGACCGTCTCCTTCACCGCTGGCAACAACGCCGCAAACGGCAGCTCCCCGGTCACGTGCGTCCGCAGCGGCACCGGATTGACAAAATAGCCGACCGTTTCGGAAAATTTGGCCGAGCTGCGCCCGACCGTCGGCGACCCGACCACGATGTCGTCCTCGCCCGTCACGCGGTGCAGCAACACCTGATACGCCGCCAACAGCGCCGCATAGAGCGTCACGCCCTGCTCTCGCGCCAACGCCTGCAGCCCGTCGCTCATTTCGGCCGACAACGCAAAGCGCACGCGTCCGCCCCGGTCGCTCTGCACCTTTTTGCGCGGGCGGTCTGCCGACAGCTGCAACAGCGGCAGATCAGCTCCTGCCTGCTCCCAATACGCCTGCAGCGCCTCGCCTTTCGGGCTGCAAAGCAGTGCTTTTTGCCACTGCACATACTCTCGATAGCCCGCCTTGACCGGTGGAAGTTCTGCCCCTGCGTACAAGCGGCCGATCTCCTGCAGCAGCACGCCAAACGTCCAGAAGTCGACTGCGATGTGATGCACATGGAACAACAGAATGCTCTCTTGTTCGCGCCTGAACAGCCGCACCTGCAACAAAGGCCCCTTTTCCAGATCGATCGGATGCTTCGCCGCTTCCGATAACCGCGCTTGCATCTGCTCATCCGTCCAGCCGTGAGCATGTTCGACCGCAAAAAAGTCCCCGGCCGTCTCCTGCACCTTGAGCTGCGGTGCGCCGTCCGCCTCCACATAGACGGAGCGCAGCGCCTCATGCCGTTCCGTCAGCCGCTCAAATGCGCGCTGCAGACGCGGCACATCGAGATCTGCCTGCAGTTTCACTGCCCGCGCCACATGATAAGCCGTGCTTTCCAGCGCCAATTTTTGCAGGAACCACAGCGACTGCTGACCGTACGACAGTTCATCCGCCACTCCGTCGCACAGTTCAGCGGACTTCCCATCAGGCATCTTTGCCGCCTTGGCGCACACCTCATCTACCTGTCTGCACAGCTCGGTGGCCAGTTCGACAACGGATACGCCTTCTAACAGCAGCGCAAAAGGCACCTCCAAGCCCAATTGCTCCTCAACCGCGTTTTTCACCTCGACCGCCATCAACGAATCCAGCCCCCACTGCGTCAAAGGCTGTTCGGCCGACAGCGCGGACGGGTGCATGTGCAGCACCTGCGCCAGTTTGGCCAGCAGGTCCTGTTCCAACCGCTGCTGCCGCCCCGCCGCGTCAAGTGCGGTCAGCATCTCCAGCGTCACCTCCGCCGGCTCCGTCTCGCGCACAGCCTCCGCATGGGCGCGTGCCGCCAGCGAATCGGCGACAACTTCGAGCGATCCCTCCAGAAAGCGCTCCTTGCATTTGTGGCGCTGAATCTTGCCGGACGATGTTTTCGGGATGCTCGCCGGCTTGAGCAGGACAACCGCATAAACTTGCAGCTCATGCTCCTGCGACACTTGCTCGCGAACGGCCGCGATCACGGCGCTCAGATCGGCTTTGCGGTGCGCGCGCTCAATCTCCTGCACAACCACCAGCCGCTCTTCCCCGTCCACTTCGACAGCAAAAGCCGCGCCGTTGCTGTTGTGAATGGCGGGATGGCTTGCTTGCACCGTAAATTCGATGTCCTGCGGGTAGAAGTTGCGCCCGCGAATGATGATCAGATCCTTGCGGCGGCCCGTGATGTACAGCTCGCCTTCATGCAGAAATCCCAGATCGCCCGTCCGCAAAAACGGTCCTCTTCCCGTATCGGCCAGCACCGCGCCAAACGTCTCGCGGGTCTGCTCTTCGCGCTCCCAATACCCTTGCGCCACCGACGGTCCGTGCACCCAGATCTCGCCGACATGCCCGTCCGCACAAGGCACCCTCCGCTCCGGATCGACGACCAGCACTTCCTGATTGCCAAGCGCCGGACGACCGGACGAGACCAGCACCTGTGCGCTTTCTTCGTCAGCTGCCGTCTCCACGAGATGGTCTTTGAGCGCAGACGCCGAAAACGCCTGCGCGATCGGCGCTTCCTGTTTCATCCCGCCCGTGACGAACAGCGTGCCTTCCGCCAGCCCGTAGCACGGGTAAAACGCTTCTCTGCGAAAACCGCTCGGAGCAAAAAACTCCGCAAAGCGGTCCAGCGTCTCTTGGCGAATCGGTTCCGCTCCGGTGAACGCGTTTTCCCATGAAGAGAGATCCAGCGTGTCGCGCTGCTCCGGGGTGATTTTTTGCACACACAGCTCGTAAGCAAAATTCGGCCCGCCGCTGACCGTTGCCCCGGTGCGGGAGATCGCTTCCAGCCAGCGCAGCGGTTTGGTGATAAACGACACCGGCGCCATCAAGGTCATCGGATAACCGGTGAACAGCGGCTGCAAGATCCCGCCGATCAAGCCCATGTCGTGATACGGAGGCAGCCAGACCACCCCGCTGCTCCGGCGGGACGTGCCAAACGACGTTTCAATCAGCTTTAAGTTGTGCATCAAGTTGCCATGCGTGAGCATGACCCCTTTCGGCAGCGCTGTCGACCCGGATGTGTATTGCAAAAAGGCCAGCGTGTCGGCCGTCACCTGCGGCTCCTGCCACGTATCGGCCAGCGCTTCTGACAGACCGTCGGTGACGATCCAATCCAACCGGGCCAGCTCCGGCTCCGCAGCAGCCCTTCGGGCCACGCTCTCCGCAATCTTCCCGGTCGCCAGAGCAAACGATGCCCGCGAGTCGGCGACGACCGCCTGCAGGCGGCTCAAGTTCCCGTTTTGGCGCGGCGGATACGCGGGCACGGCAAACACGCCCGCATACAGACATCCAAAAAAGGCGATCAGGTAGTCGATCCCCGGCTGGTAAAGCAACAGCGCGCGCTCGCCCTGCGCGTTACGGCTTTGCAGCAACGCCGCCAACGCCCGCGCTTTGCGGTCCAGCTCCGCATAGGTCAGACGCTCTTCTTCCCCATTGTCAGATAAAAATACATACGCTGTTTCACCTGGCTCCTGCCGCTTGCGCAAGCGCAGAAGCTCCACCAACGTGACAGCAGCAAGTTCAATCTCGCTCATCTGTACGCCTCCACTTCAATAATTGGAATAATTGATCATAAAGTCCAATATCTACGAATTCTGTACGGATATTGAATTACCTGTTTATTTTACAGAATATTTTGATTAAATTTCAAAAAACAATTATTATCCCATTCAAAAATTCAAGCAAGTTACGGCGTTAAAAAATTAACGAATCTAAAAACAATATGTATTCAGTCTCTATTCTGTGATACAGTTTTAGCAGATTGTGAAAGAAAGGAAACAACCTCATGCAAAAACGTCAGATTGAAGCAAATGGGATCCAACTGATGCTAACCGAATTCAGCGAACAAGGCGAACCGATGCTGCTCCTGCATCCCGGCGGGATCTTGGCATCTTTTGTCTGGCAAGACATCGCCCCGTATTTCCAAAAGGAGTACCGCGTCTTCGCATTTGACCTGCGCGGCCATGGCGAATCACTTGCTCCCCGGCACGGATATTCGATGGACCAGCAGACGAGTGACATTTTGGCGGTGCTTGACGAGCTTGGAATTGAGCAGGCGCACCTCGTCGGCAACTCGCTGGGCGGCGACATCGCGACCCATTTTGCGGCGAAACATCCGGAACGCATGCTGTCCCTGATCAACATCGACTCCGGCATCATCAACTACATCGGGGAAAACGGCGAAGTGTCCGAGTCGAAAGCAGAGATTCTCGAGAAGCGTGCCAACCGCAAAGTTCCTGTGTACGCATCACCCGAAGACTTTGTGCAACAAGCAACCGCAGACTGGGCGCCGCTTGATCCGATGAGCGCCGCGATCATCGAGCACAAAATCCTGCGCCCCGCGTCGGAGGGCGGTCTCACCTATGTACAGCTGCCCGAAGTAGGCGTGCAGGTGATGGACATGGTGTGCGACATGCGCTTTGAAACCTGCTATCCGCAGATCACCTGTCCGGTGCTGTTCATGCCGGCGGCGAAAGAAGACAATTTTGACACCAAGCTGCTGCTGATCGAAGGGCATGCCAAGCATCTCTCCTGCTCGAAAACGGTCGTCATCCCGGAGTCGACGCACATTCCGCTGTTCGACCAGAGCCAGGAGTATGCGGAAGCGATCCAGCAGTTTCTGACCGAGGTCAAAGCAGCACAAAAAAACCTTGCGCAATAATGCGCAAGGTTTTCTTTTTACTGCGAGAGTTGGTCTTGAATCCGATTCATCAAGGAAGCCATCTCGCCACGGCTTGTCCCGTCATGCGGCATAAACAGTCCCCATTCATTCCCGGTGAGGATGCCTTGCTGCTTCATCGCGGTCACCGCATCATACGACCAGCCGCCCGTGACATCCGGGAACGGGTGCTCCGTCACCGGTTCGGGCTGCAGGTTGAGGATGCGGGCCAGCATCGCCGCCATCTCTTCACGGGCGATCTTATCATCCGGGTTAAAATTCTTATACTCATCCCCGGAGATAAAGCCGGCCTGTTTCGCGAGGTCGATATGGCGTTTCGCCCAATGGCCCGGCTTCACGTCGTAGAATCCGGCGCTTGGCGCGGTCTGCTCTTCCAGTCCCAGCGCTTTGACGAGGATGACGGCAGCCTGGGCGCGGGTCAGCGGCTGATCCGGCGAAAAGATCAGCGGCGACGTGCCGACCATCCAGCCTTTGTCGAGCATGGCGAGGATGTCGTCCTTCGCCCAGTGGCGTTCCGTGTCGGTAAAGTAACGGCCGTTCAGCCAGCGGGAGTAGTACTCCCACGTGCCCGGCTCTTCCTGCGTCAAACTCCACGAGCCGGTGCCTTTGATGTCGTACATCCCGACCAGACGCAGTTTTTCTTTGATCGACGCTTCGTTTTCATACCAGATCGTGTACGTCCCGGCGTCAAATACCGTGCCGCCGATCGTGGTCGCCGGATCGGATGCATCGACGGTAAACGTTGCTTTCGCCGATTTGGTTGCGGCGTCATAGACGATGCGCCCGCCGTACTTTTGCACGAGCTCCGGCACGCGCCAGTTGGAGATCCCGGCGCCGTTCATCGTGCCGTCGGCGCTCCACGCCCGGCCGAAGAACGGAATGCCAAGCACCGTCTTCTCTTTCGGCACGCCTTGATTCAGCGCGTATTGAATCGAGCGCTTCACAAACAGGTCGCTGGCGACCGGACCCGGCGTGCGGTCCCCGGCGTAGTTTTCATCGTACGCCATGATCATCAGGTAGTCGCTGTACTCGGACAGCTTCTTGTAATCATAGGAACCTTGCCAGCCGAGGTTGAAGCCAAACGGATTTGGCGCGACGGCGACCGACACTTCCTTATGCGCCGGAATCTTGGCGTTCAGCAGGCGCACCAGATCGGTGTAAGCGGCGCGGTCGGTCTCGGTCATGTTTTCGATGTCGATGTTGACACCGTCGAGGTCATATTTTGCGATCGCATCGGCGATTTGCGTACTGAGCTGTTCGCGGTTCTTCAAGGCGTTGCGCCCCAGTTCCTGCCCCCAGTGGTTGGTCAGGAACGGCACCACTTTGATGCCGCGCTGATGCATCGCCGAAACAAAAGACGCCGACAGCTTAGAGGTCAGTTTCAACGAGCCGTCCGCGTTAAGATTGAAGAAGTCGGGAGATACTACGTTCAGAGCGCCTTTTGTGGAATCTACCGTTTCCACGTAGGTCGAAGTGCTCCCGAAATAGAGATAGGACATGTTAAACTTGCCGTCTGCTGCAAGGCCGGAAGTGCCCGGCAAGAGCAGTGCGGCGGTCAACAGCCCGGAAACCATTTGTTTTGTCCACTTTCGCATGGCTCTTCCCTCGCTTTCCGTCTTGTAACCTAGTATGCTGTCTACTAGTTTACATGCTAACGAAAGCGAGGTTCAAGCCACAGATATTGTCAGCTCTGCTAATCGTCTAGTCTGCCGCGTCGATGATCTTCATTTCCGGCAGCTTGGAAAAATAGTTGTCTTTGTAGCCGTTCGACGTCCCGATCAGCACGACGCGGTCCTGTTCGCCGATCTGCCCGGTCGCTTTTAACTGCTTGACGGCCGCCCAGACCACGGCGGAGGAGCTTTCCAGATACAGCCCGCGCCGCGCCAGCTTGTTTTGCCCGTCCACAGCATCAACACCGGCGACATCTACCGCGCCGCCGCCCGATTCGCGCAGGGCGACCAGCGACTGGAACGTCGCTGTGGACCCGCCGATCGACTCGGTGCTGCTGTGGTCGCCCGGGAAGTGCCCTCGATAGTCATCGCCTGCCAGCACCCGCGACAGCCGCCCAAACGGCTCAGCCGCATACAAGCGCGGCAAAGTGTCGATCCAGCCTGCTTCTTTCGCCTCCTGCAAGCCACGCCAGATCCCCCACAGCAAGTCGCCGCGCGACGTCGGCACCACGATCGCCGTCGGCGCATTTCCTGCAAATGCCTCCGCGATCTCATGCCCGCAGGTCTTATACCCTTGCACGCCCCACAGATTGCTGCCCGTCGGCGGATCGATGTAGTTCGTCACCGGGTACCAGCCTTCGCTTTCCACCATCTTGCGCATGTATTTCCAGCGCAGTTTCGAGTCGTAGGCTGCGACCAGTTCCGCCCCGGTAGCTCGCACCGCCTGATCCCACGTCGGGTTCATGCCGACCGTTGTCACGATCACGCAGCGCAGCCCGGCCGCAGCCGCATACGCCGCCAGCGATGCTCCGGCGTTGCCGCTCGATGCGGCCACCACCGTCGTGCGCCCCGTCGCTTTGGCGCGGGCGACCACCTGTGCGCTCATCCGGTCTTTGTGCGAGCCGGTCGGGTTCTGCCCTTCATTTTTCAGCCACAGCCCTTGCAGTCCCAACTCTTCCGCCAAGTCCGGCAGGTCGATCAGCGGCGTGTCTCCTTCGCCGAGCGTCGGGAACGTGCGGTACGGCAGTTTGTCTGCAAATCGCTTCATGCCGCGCAGTTTCGCATTGACCGTCCAGCCCGGCGTCACGCTATACTTCACTTCTAAGGAGACCGGATACCCTCCTTCCAAACAAGCCGGGCAGCCGGTCGTGTAATCATTCAGCTCATACTCCGCCCCGCAGCGCAGGCAGGACAATTTCGTCGCTGCTTCATTTTGTATGTACATCTCTTTCACTCTCCTCTTCACACTTTTCTGATACCTTCCACAATAGCATAGTTGCCTGTCCGTTACGAGAGTGTCTGTCCGCCAATACACTGATAGAAAACGCACAAAAAAGGAAGGGAAGCCCATGGAACCATACATCATTCAGCCTTGGGGCGACGTGGAAGGCGATGTGCCGACCGTTCCCCTAGAGCTGGAGACGATGGCGTACGACGTGATGCGCGACTATGACATGTCGGTCAGCGAACTGCTCCTGATCACCACCAAGCCGGACAAAGGCGGCGCGATCTGGAAAATTCAGACCAACCACGGCCCGCGCAGTTTGAAAGTGCTGCACCGCACCCCGCAGCGCAGCCTGTACAGCGTGTACGCACAGAAATACCTCAAGGAAAAAGGCGCCCGGGTGCCGGGCCTGATCCCCTGCAAAGAAGGCGACTTGTATGTGGAGCGCGGCGGGAAGCTCTGGATCGTCACCGACTGGATCGAACCTTTGACCCCGGCGGCCAAAGTTGACCTGTCCGGCGCGCAGCAGCTCTGCTACGGCCTCGGCGAGTTCCATCAGCTCTCCCAAGGTTACGAACCGCCCAAAGGCGCGCAAAACGCCTCCCGCCTCTACCGCTATCCGATGTCCTATCATAAGATTCTCACCAAGCTCGACTGGTTCCGCCACATCGCCACGCTCTACTCCGACCTCCCCGCCAGCCGGAAGCTGCTCTCGCTGATCGACAAATACGAGCGTCAGGCCCGCAACGCCCTCTACACGCTGGAACAGTCCCCTTACAAAGACCTCGTCCAGCGCGGCGAACAGGCGTGGGGATTCGCCCATCAGGACTACGGCTGGTCGAACGGCCAGGTCGGCCCCGACGGGCAGATCTGGATCATCGACCTCGACGGTGTCGCCTACGACCTGCCGATCCGCGATCTGCGCAAGCTGATGACCTCGACGATGGAGGACATGGGCAACTGGGATCTGACCTGGATTCGCGGCATGATCGATGCCTATCATCAGGCCAACCCGATCGAGCCGGAACTGATGCAGGTGCTCCTGATCGACATGGCGATGCCCAACGAATTTTACAAGCATGTCAAAGAGGTCGTCTATGAGCCGGAGCTGTTCTTGAATGCGGAGACCGCAGCGATGCTCGACCGCATGGAAGCGACCGACGCCACGAAATGGCCGGCGCTGCAGGAGCTTGGCGCCAACATCCTCGAAGCGCCGGCCGACTGGACGCCGTCTTTGAAATTCCACATGGCGGCCAACGCCTCCACGCTCAGCTTCGTCGCCGACACCCCGGCCCGCGGTGCCCAAACAGCTCAGCCAGCCCCGGTCATCTCGGCCAACGACCTGCCGAAGTTCGACCGCCTGGTGGACGGCCCTGCCAAGCCGGTGCAGGAGAAACAGCAGGCGCGTGTACAGACCGGCCGCCGCGACTGGGTCCGCGACTTGCGCGAACAGATCCACGCTGTGCAAAAGCTCAGCGAGCTGAGCCCCGGCGGCAAACGAGACCCGCGCCGCCGAACGCATCAAGATGCGAACATCACCGAGCGTGCCCGGCAGATTCTCGCCAACATGCAGCCGCTCGACTTGCAGGCGCTCCCTGCCGCCGGGCAGCTTTCGCCGTACACGCATGAACTGCTCGATAAGATCGCCCATAAGCGGAAGGAGAGACGAAGCAAGTGAAAATTTTGATGATCTGCACGGAAAAACTTCCGGTGCCGCCCGTGCGCGGCGGGGCGATCCAGACCTACATCGCAGGCGTCGCGCCGGAGCTCGCCAAGTCTCATGACATCACCATCTTAGGCATCACCGACCCCGCACTGCCGAACTCGGAGCGGATCGGCAATCTCCAGTTCGAACGGGTGCCCGGCAAGCTGTTCGACATCTATGCGGAAAACGTGGTGCGCTTCCTGCAAGGACGGCAGTACGACCTGATCCACGTGTTTAACCGCCCCCGGCTGATCGGCCCGGTGCGCCAGGTCGCTCCGAACTCGCGCCTCGTGCTCTCGATGCACAACGACATGTTTACCGCCGACAAAATCGCGCCGGTGGATGCCGAGCTCTGCATCCGCGAAGTGGAGCGCATCGTCACCGTCTCCGATTATGTCGGACGCGCAATCGTTTCCCTCTACCCGTCCGCACAGCCCAAGTTGCGCACGATCTACTCGGGCGTCGACCTGAACCGCTACGCCGTCAACGCGGAGGCGCGGAGCATCCGCAATCAACTGCGCGCCCAGCATGGACTCGACGGCAAAAAAGTCATCCTGTTCGTCGGCCGCCTCTCTCCGAAAAAAGGGGCGGACATCCTCGTCCGCTCCATGCAGCATGTCGCGAAACGCCACCCTGACGCCGCACTTGTCATCGTTGGCGGCAAATGGTTCAGCGATGACGGCATCTCCGACTATGTCGCCTACGTGCGGGCGCTGGCCGGCCGCTCGCCGATCCCGGTCGTCACCACCGGCTATGTGCCGGCCGATCTCGTGCACCACTGGTTCTGGGCGGGCGACCTGTTCGTTTGCCCGTCGCAATGGGAAGAGCCCTTGGCCCGCGTCCACTATGAAGCGATGGCAGCCAACCTGCCGATCATCACCACCGCGCGCGGAGGCAACCCGGAAGTGCTGGAGCAAGGACTGAACGGTCTGCTGATCCAAACGCCGGAAGACCCGGCCGCTTTTGGCGAGGCGATCTCCGCGCTGCTCTCCGACTCCGGCAAGATGCGCGCGATGGGCAAATACGGGCGGAGCATGGTCGAACAGCGCTTTGGCTTTGCCCGCGTCATCTCCGAAATCCTCGAGGTGTGGCGATGAAACGCAAACGCGCCCTCGTCACCGGATGCGCCGGGTTTATCGGCTCCACGCTGAGTGAACGGCTGCTGCGCGAAGGCTATGAGGTGTACGGCATCGATGCGTTTGTCCACAACTACGACCGCTGGGTGAAAGAGCGCAATCTGCAGGGAGCGCTCGCTCATCCGCAGTTTCGCTTTTTCGAACGGGACTTGCGCAGTCTGGCCTTTGATGAGCTGCTGGCCCGGGTCGATGTCGTGTTCCATCAGGCGGCGCTGCCCGGCGTGCGCACCTCGTGGGGCAGCCAGTTTCAAGAGTATGTCGACCACAACATCCTCGTCACGCAGGCGCTCTTGGAAGCGGCGAAAAACTCGCACGTGCAAAAGATCGTCTGCGCCTCTTCCTCCTCCGTCTACGGCGGCATGAGCGGCCCGGCCGATGAAACGATCATGCCGCAGCCCCTTTCCCCGTATGGAGTGACGAAACTAGCCGCCGAACAGCTCTGCCAGCTCTACGCTGCCGTCTACGGAGTGCCGGTTGTGTCCCTGCGCTACTTCACCGTCTTCGGGCCGCGCCAGCGACCCGACATGGCGTTTCACAAATTCATCAAAAACGTGCTGAGCGGCCAGCCGATCGAGATCTACGGCGACGGGGAGCAGTCGCGGGACTTCACGTACATCGACGATGCGGTGACAGCCAACCTGCTGGCCTGCGCCGCTCCCGTAAAAGGCGTCGTGTTTAACATCGGCGGCGTCTCGCAGCTGACCGTAAACGATGTGATCTCCCTGATCGAGACCCGCACCGGCCAGCGCGCAAACATCCAACGCCGCCCCGAACAGCCCGGCGACCCGCGCCACACGTTTGCCGACATCACCAAAGCCCGGCATCTGCTCGGCTACGACCCGCAGTTTGACGTGGAAAAAGGGATCTCGCTGCAGATCGAGCAGGTGCGGCGCCTGTACAATTTTTAAAACAAAAGCAAACCCAACAAAAAACCCCCTCGCTCCTTGAGGGGGTTTTGCTATTCCTTTTGCTTTTTCGGCAGTGCGACTTGCGAGTGATCACCGAGCATGAAGGTGACCTTTTTCGTTTCGCCTCCTCCGTGGAGTATGGTCGAGCGTCCCAGCACGCTTTGTTCGATCTTCCCTTCAATGCCGTTGATCGTGGAGCCTTCCAGACAGATGCTGTCGGCGATCTTGCAGCTTTGCAGCGTCACCCCGTCCTGCACCGACACGTAAGGTCCGATCTCCGCATTTTGCAGGCGGCAGTTGTCGCCGATCAGCACCGGACCTTTGATCGTGCAGTTTTCGATCAGCGAGTTCTGTCCGATCTCCACCCGGCTGCCGTGCGACTTGTCGAGCATCCAGCGGTTGGCGAGAATCCAGCGCTCCAGCGTCCCGACATCGGAGTACGGCTTGTCTGTGACGGCAAAGGACACCGAGCAGCCTTTCTGAATCAGCGCCTGGATCGCATCGGTGATCTCGTATTCGCCTCGTGCCGAGGGCTTGAGCGCTGCGATCGCCGTGAAAATCGCTGGCGTAAAGACATACGCGCCGATCACCGCCAGCTCACTTTTCGGTGCGGCGGGCTTCTCCTCCAGCGAGACGATCTGTCCGTCCCGAATCTCGGCGATGCCGTACTCGCGGGGATTGTCCACCCGCGACAGCATCAGCGCCGCGTCCTGCCCTTGAAACGCCTGCACCAGCGGATGCAGCTCTTCGCACAGCAGGTTGTCGCCGAGCAGCAGCACAAACGGGTCGCCCTGCAGGAAGCTCTTCGCCTTTTGCACGGCATTGGCGATGCCAAGCGGGCGCGTCTGCTTGATGATCTTGATCGTGCCAGGGAAATCGAAGCGGGCGAGAAACTCTGCGATGCTTTTTTGCTGCGGGTTGATCACAACGCCGATCTCGGAGATGCCGACCCGATACAATTTTTCAATACAATACTGCAAAAGCGGCCGGTTGGCCACGGGGAGCAGCGTTTTCGGCGTGGTGTGCGAAAACGGCTGCATCCTCGTGCCGCGACCGGCGCATAAAATCAAGCCTTTCATCCTGTGCCTCGCTCCCCCACGCCGTCATACAGGAGCCCGTATCCGCGCATTTTCTCCCCGTCCAGCGCATTGCGCCCGTCGAGCAGCACCGCGCCTGCCATCACCCGTTTGACTTGGGCGTAGTCGAGTTCGAGGAATTCCTGCCACTCGGTCAGCAGCAATGCTCCGTCCGCTCCGGCGAGCGCGTCGTACGGGTCTTTTGCATAACGCAGACCAGGGTGCAGGCGGCGCACCGCTTCCATCCCCTGCGGATCGTAAGCGGACAGTTCCGCTCCGGCGGCAAGCAGCTCCGGGATCAGGCGCAAGGCCGGCGCTTCCCGGATGTCGTCGGTGCCCGGCTTGAAGGTCAGGCCAAGCAGGGCGATTTTTTTGCCGGAGAGCGGGCCGAGATGGCGGAGTACCTTTTGCAAAAACCACGCCGCCTGCTCCTGATTCACGCGGGCGACCGCATCGAGCAGTTGCAGCGGGACGCCTTCCTGGCGGGAGAGATGCAAAAGCGCCTCGACGTCTTTCGGAAAACACGAGCCGCCGTAGCCGATCCCGGCGCGCAGGAACTGTCCGCCGATGCGCGAGTCGAGCCCCATCCCGCGGGCGACTTTGGAGATCGAAGCGCCCGTCTTTTCACAGAGCCGGGCCAGTTCATTGATAAACGAGATCTTGGTCGCCAAAAAGGCGTTCGAAGCGTATTTGATCATCTCCGCGTCGCGCACCGTGGTGTAAAAGAGCACGGTGCGCAGACCTTCGTAGAGCGAGGTCATCACAGCTCGTGCCTTGTCCGATTCGCAGCCGATCACGATGCGTTCCGGGTGCAGCGCGTCGTGGAGCGCTTTGCCTTCGCGCAGGAATTCCGGGTTGGAGACGATATCAAACGGGATGTCTGTGCCGCGTTTGGCCAGCTCCTCCTGAAGCCAAGTTTTCACCAGGTCGCCGGTGCCGACGGGGACGGTGCTTTTGCTGACGATCACCTTATGCGTTTTGATCGACCGTCCGATGTCGCGCACAGCTCCTTCGACATAGCGCAGGTCGGCCGAACCGTCCGCGTTCGACGGCGTGCCGACGGTAAGGAAGAGAATGTCGCTTTCCCGCACCGCGCGCGGCAGGTCGGCGGTAAAGGTGAGCGCGCCTGTGGCGAGCAGGTTCTGCATCAGCTGCTCCAGCCCTTCCTCGTAAAACGGAAGCCGGCCGCAATTCAGGCTCTCGACTTTTTGGCGGTCGACATCAACGCCGATCACCTGGTGTCCCATCGAGGCCAGCGCGGCGCTGGTGGTGGCTCCTACATACCCTGTTCCAATCACCGCTACGTTCATATTCCCCCCTGCTTTCTCAGATAGATTGGTTTCTATAGATTATGTGGGAAGGAGCGCTCCGGCTACGGTCGAAACGCACAAACTCCGCTGCCGTCCGCGCAGCACAACGAAAAAGCGTGCTTCCAGCTACGCTCATTCGTAGCTGGAAACACGCTAGTTTGGTAATGGTGCCGGCGAAAGGAATCGAACCCTCGACCCACTGATTACAAGTCAGTTGCTCTGCCATCTGAGCTACACCGGCAAGAATTGTCGTTCAATTGGCAATAGAATAACTAACATGTCGAAGGAAGTCAACACTGTAAATAAAAAAAGAGGCAGAATTTGTACACTGTTGACTTATGTGGAATGGATTCCTTTAACAGCGCATATGCTTGGACAAGGGAGGCGTCGACATCATGAAGAAATGGGTGCTGGTGTGGCTCGTTTTCACCGCATATCTTGTCACGAACTTAACGATCATGCAGCCGGCCGAGCAGCCGCATCTGGTCGCAACGATGCTGCTGGGCTTTTTCTTTTATCTGATCCTCGGCTTGCGCGGCGTCTACGGCGCTGCGGCGGCGGTGACGACGATCGTCGTGCTCGCAGTGGCTGCGCACCAGATGAAGCATCCCGGCTATGCGATGCTCTACTACTCCGATGTGCTGCTTCGCCTCGTGCTCGACCTTGTCACCATCCTCGGCGGCGGCGGACTCGGCTACTGGGTGCAGCGCCTGCTCCCTAAAAACAATCCGCAAAAATAACCCCTAAAAGTAAAGTACGCCCTGCCGCAGTCCCTTCTGCAACAAGGCGTACTTGATATGTAGTTAAGCCTCCAAGACACCGAGCCGACCCATTCAGCTGATCCTTGAGAAGCAAACTTTGTCGAGTGATTGTCGAACTGTGTCGTTCCTTGAAGAGACTATAACATGAGCTTTACAATCCCCTCAAACCCCAATACGACCCCTTAGAAGAAATCACACCTCATTTTCGAATCCATACTCTAAAAACCTCCCGTTTTCTACTCGCTCCCCAATTTAAGCCTGCACATAGAAACAATGGATTTGTCCCAAACTAATTCCACCTATGGAAAATGTACGCAAACAGGTGGAGGTGAGCCTATGAACCATATCTTTCGCACCGGTTATCTCCCGCTTTGCCTCTCTGCCCTGCTGCTGCTGGCAGGCTGCGGCAACGATCAGCCAGAAGGCGCTGCGACAGAAGCGACACCGGTCAGCGCCTATCAGGTGACGACCCGCGACATCCCCGAAACGATCCTCCTGCCCGGCCGCGTCGTCGCCGGAAGCGAAGTGGCCGTCTCCGCCACCGTCCCCGGTCAACTGCAAGGCGTGTCGGTCAAAGTCGGCGACCGCGTTCAGGCGGGACAGCTGCTCGCCACGCTGAACAATCCGACCGCCGGTTCTTCCCTGCAGGAAGCGAAACGCAATCTGCAAACGCTGGAAGGACAGCTCACCCAGCTCCAAAACCTCGGCGGCAGCACACAATCCGGGCGCATCGGCGAGCTGCAAAATCAGATCCGCCAGCGCATCAGCGACCTGACCGGCGCGGCCGAGGCGGGTGAGCTGCCCGCCGAAGCAGAACTGGTCGCTTCCGGTCAGGAGCTCCTGAGTCTGCAGACCGAGCTCGCCCGCCTGCAGACTCAATCGGCCGTCTCCGAGTCGCTGAACCAACTGCGCACCCCGCTCCTGCAAGGCTTGCAGATGCAGGTCGAACAAGCCCGCCAACTGGTCAAAGCTGCCGAAGCCCAAGCGGCCGCCTCGCGCATCACCGCGCCGGTCGCCGGAACGGTGCTCGCCCAAAACGCGGCCAAAGGCACCCCGGCCTTGCCCGGATCGCCCTTGTTCAGCATCGGCTCGATCGAGCAGGTCGAGTTTGAAGTGCTGCTCGACCCAAACATCGTCCCGCGCCTGAAAGCGGGACAAGCGGCGGCCGTGCAGGTCGGCACGCAGCCGGTGGCGCAGACCAAGCTCGCGTCCGTCTCCCCGGCCGTGCAGCCGCAAGCGAAATCATTCACCGCCCGCACCCTCTTGCCCAACCCGAATAGCGTGTTCAAGCCGGGCATGATCGGCCAGGCCACAATCACCCTCTCCGCGCACAAAGGCGTGCTCTCCGTGCCGAAAGCGTCCGTTTTGACCGATCAGCAAGGCCCGTTTGTCATGCAGATCACCGACGGCAAGGCCAGCCTCGTCCACATCAAGCCGGGCTATGACAACGGCACGTGGGTCGAAGTGCTCTCCGGCTTGAAAAAAGCGGACCAGATCGTCTACGGCGGCGTTGAGCGCGTCCAGCCGGGCACGGCGGTCAACGTCACCGAAACGGAGCCTGCGTCATGAAGCTGTCCGAGCTGTCTGTCAAACGCCCGGTCGCCGCAACGATGATCATCGTCGCCCTCGTCATCCTCGGGGGTGTCTCCCTGTTCAAACTGCCTGTCGAACTGTTCCCGCGCATGACCTTCCCGCTCGCCGCCGTCACCGTGCAAAGCCCGGGTTCAGCGCCCGATGTGCTGGAGCAGATGGTCACGCGGCCACTGGAAGAGATCCTCGGCACGACCAATAATGTCAAAAACGTCTCCTCCGTCACCCGCAGCGGCGGCGTGATGGTGCTGGTCGAGTTCGACTGGGGCACCGACATGGATTTTGCCACGCTGCAGATGCGCGAGAAGATCGACTACATCCGCAATCAGCTGCCCGAAGGCATCCAGCAGCCGATCGTGCTGCGCTTCGATCCCAACCTCTTGCCGGTGATCCAGCTTGGCATGACCGGCGGGCGAGACCTGACCGAGCTAAACCGGATGGCGGAGACGATCCGCACCCGCGTCGAGCGCGTCGAAGGCGTGGCGGCGGTGCAGACCACCGGCGGCACCGAACGTGTCATCAACCTGATCGTCAACCCGCTGGCCCTGCAGGAGCGCGGGTTGACCATGACCCAGCTCAGCCAGTTGCTCGCATCAGAAAATCTCACCTTGCCCGGCGGCAATGTCCGCGAGGCGGAGCGCAACCTGTCGATCGTCGTGCGCGGCGATTTCCCGACGCTGGAGGCGCTGCGCAACCTGCCGCTCGCATCCCAGCAGGGCAACCGCTTTCACTTGCGCGATGTCGCCACCGTCGAAGAAGCGGTCGCCGAAGCGGGCAGCATCTCGCGCATGAACGGCAAGCCCAGCATCTCCTTGTCGATTCAAAAGCTGTCCGAAGCGAACACCGTGCAAGTCTCGAACGGCGTGCAGGCAGCGCTAAACGCACTGAAAAGCGAACTGCCCGCCAACATGCAGCTGGTGCCGCTGTTTGACCAGGCCGATTTTATCAAGCAGTCGATCCGCACGCTGACCCGGGACATGCTGCTCGGCGGCGCCTTTGCCGCGCTGGTCTTGTATTTCTTCCTGCGCAGTTGGCGGAGCACCCTGGTCATCTCGCTGGCGATTCCCGTCTCGATCATCGCGACGTTTATCATGGTCTACTTCGCCGGACAGTCGGTGAACATGCTGACGATGGGCGGTCTGGCGCTTGGCGTCGGGGCGATGGTCGACACTGCGGTGGTGATTTTGGAAAACATCTTCCGCCACCGTCAGCTCGGGCGTTCGCTGTATGACGCCGTGCTGGAAGGGTCGAGCGAAGTCAGCTTGGCGGTGACGGCGGCGGCGTTTGCGTCGGTCGTCGTCTTTGCCCCGATCATTTTCGTCTCCGGCCTCGCCGCGCAGCTGTTCCGCCCGTTGGCGCTGACCGTCACCTTCTCGCATCTCGCTTCGCTGTTCAGCGCCTTGCTGCTCGTGCCGATGTTCGCCTATTATTTTCTGCGCGGCGAAAAGCAGTTTGCCGAGCTGACCCCGGCGGAGATCGAGCGGGCGGAAACTGCTCATGACGAGGAAAAGCTGGGCCGTCTGGGACGCTCCTATGCGCGGCTCCTGCACTGGGCGGTGCACCATCGGAAGACGGTGATGCTGACCACCTTGCTGCTCGTGCTGCTCTCGGCGGCCGCCTATCCGCTGCTTGGCAAAGAGTTCCTGCCCAAAGGCGATCAGGGCCTGATCGCCGTCAACGTCAACCTGCCCGCCGGAGCCCCGATGGAGCGCACCGGGAAGCGGGTCGCCCTCGCCGAAAACCTGATCGGGGAGACGCCCGAAGTCGGGACGGTGTTCGTCACGATCGGCGGCGGCAACGTCTACAACCCGACCGCCGGTGTGCAGTCACACAAAGCGACGCTGAACATCCAGCTCAAAGGCCGCTCCGAGCGCAAACGCAGCACCGTCGAAGTCGCCGACGAGCTGCGCGCCAAACTGCGCGCGGTGCCGGAAGCGAAGATCAACGTGCAGGTTTCGGGCGACCAGTTTGGCGGCGGTGCGGGCCGACCGATCCAGATCCGCCTGCGCGGGGACGATGACGAATTGCTGCGCCGCTTAGCCAACCAGACCACCACGGAGATCATGGCGGTGCAAGGCGTGCGGGAAGCGTCTGCCGAGCGTGAACAGTTGGTCGAAGAGGTGCAGATCACCGTCAACCGCGAGGCGGCGCTGTCCTACGGCCTGACCAACGCGCAGGTCGCCGGTCTGGTCAACATCGCCATGCAGGGCCAGACGGTGACGCGCTACCGGACGGAGAATCAGGAGATCGACGTGCGGATGCAGATCCCGCCGGAGATGCGCGCCTCGGTCGAACGGCTCAAACAGCTTCCCCTCGCCTCGCCGCTTGGCACGACCGTCACGCTGGGCTCCTTGGCCGACATTCAGTTTGTCCAAGGCCCGTCGGGCATCTCGCGCTTCAACAACCAGCGCGAGATGACGGTGGAAGCGGACTACATCGGGCGCGACCTCGGTCATGTGATGGACGACATCCGCGAGCGGCTGGACTCCCGCCTCGACCTGCCGCGCGGCTACGCGATCGAATACGGCGGCGAGTCGGAGCAGATGAATGACGCCTTCCGCAAGTTGGAAGGGGCGCTGGTGCTGGCGATCCTGCTCGTCTACATGGTGATGGCGGCGCAGTTCGAGTCGTTTTTCCATCCGTTTATCATCATGTTTTCCGTGCCGGTGACGATCGTCGGCGTCGTGATTGGCCTGCTGGTCACCGGACGGTCGCTTGGGGTCGGCGCCTACATCGGGCTGATCGTGCTGGTCGGCATCGTCGTCAACAACGCGATCATCCTGATCGACTATGTCAACCGCCTGCGCCGCCGCGGGCTGGACCGCATTCAAGCGGTGCTGCAGGCCGGACCGGTCCGCCTGCGCCCGATCTTGATGACGGCGGGCGCGACGGTGCTTGGCGTCCTCCCCGCCTCGCTTGGTTACGGCGAAGGGGCGGAGATCCAAGCGCCGCTGGCGACGGTGATTTTGTTTGGCTTGACGTTTTCCACGCTGATTACGCTCGTCTTGATCCCGGTCGTCTACCTGTCCTTCGACATGTGGCTGGAACGCTGGAAAGCACGGAGGTGAACCCTGCATGGCGTCTCGTCTGTTCTTGCTCGTCCTTTTGTCCCTGCTGGCCGTCTTCCACCCGGTACAAAATGCGTTGGCAGGTGATCTGACGCCGCTTCCGAAAAATCTCAACTACGTGGCGATCGGCGACTCGGTCACCGCCGGCTGGGGGACGCCGGCCATCCATGGCGCGCGCGTCAACGGCTATGTCGCGCACCTGCACCGCCAGATGCAGGTGCGCGGGCAAGCCACCTTGCACAATTTCGGCATTCCGGGTCTGACCAGCGGCCAATTTCTCTTTTTGCTCGAACACTGGCCGGAAGCGAGCCAGCATCTGCAGCGCGCCGACCTGATCACTTTATCGATCGGCGGCAACGACATCATCTGGACGGAGCATCAGAAGCCGGGTGACGTGATGGCGATGCGCGAGGCGCTGACGAAATACCAGACCAACATCCGCACCATCCTCGCCCTGTTCCGTCAGCTTAACGTCGATGCCCGCCTGTTTGTGCTGGAAGTGTACAACCCGTTCCCGGAAAAAGATCCCCGCCACACGCAGCTCAGCGAATGGATCACCTGGGTCAACGAGTCGATTCTGCTGGCCGCCAAACAGTATGATGCCGAAGTGGTGCCGGTGGCGTCGCTGTTTTTGTCACATGAAAAAGAGTACGTCAACCTCGCCAACAACGACATTCATCCCAATGCCAAAGGCCACACGCTGATCGCCGAAGCGATCTCCCGAACGCTGTTTGGCTCGTTCGTGCCGCTGCCTGTCAGCGCTGATGTCAAGCCTAATCTGCTCTGGAACGGCGAACCGCGTCCGCTCTCCTCCGCTCTGGTGCTGGAAAATGACACGGTCTACGCGTCCCTGCCCTTGATTCAGGAGTTGCACGGCGACGGCTTGAACTACATCCGCTCGCGGGTCGGCTCCGTTTTTGCCAGAGTCAACGGCAAGCGGATCTCCTTGCCGTCACCCGTGTTTCTCAAAGACGGCTTGCCCTACCTGCCGCTGCGCCCGGTGATCGAAGCGATGGGGGCGCGAGTGTATTGGGTGCCGGACAGCCAGACGATCTCGGTGTTCAGCAAGTAAATTCAGCAAATAAAAAAAACCTTGACCCATCGTGCGGTCAAGGTTTTTTGCGTGTATGTTTAGGCCCAGTTGCCATTGCGGAACAGCGGCACGCGCGTGCCGTCTTCGCGTTCGCCGTCGATATCGAGCTCCGCCGAGCCGATCATGAAGTCGACATGGATGATCGACGTGTTCAGGCCATGCTCAGCCAGCTCTTCGCGGGTCATCTCCTGTCCGCCTTGCAGGTTCAGCGGATACGCCGAGCCCAGCGCGAGGTGGCAGGATGCGTTTTCATCAAACAAAGTGTTGCGGAAGATGATGTTCAGGTTGGAGATCGGCGAATCCTGCGGCACCAACGCCACTTCGCCGAGGAACTGTGCGGTGTCATCCGCCGAGATCATCTCTTTGAGCGCCGCTTCGCCTTTTTCAGCCGAAGCTTCGATGATGCGTCCGTCTTGGAACTTCAAGGTGATGCCTTCGATCAACTGTCCGCTGTACTCCAGCGGGAAGGTGCTTTTCACCACGCCGTTGACGCCGGTGCGCACCGGTGCGGAGAACACTTCTTCGGTCGGGATGTTCGGCAGGTACTTGGTGCCGTTGGCATCGGTCAGCCGGCCGCCGACCCAGATGTGGCCGCGCGGCAGTTCGAGCGAGAAGTCGGTGCCGCCGCCAGTGTAATGCAAGCGCAGGAATTGCTCATGAGTCAGCCACTGTGCCCGGCTTTCGATCTGCTCCACTTTCTCCTGCCAGTAGGCGATCGGATCTTCCTGATCAAGTCCGGTGATGTAGCGGATGTGATCCCACAGCTTGGTCATCCCTGCTTCCGGCGACAGATCCGGGAAGACGACGGCCGCCCACTCCGGCGTCGGCAACATCACCATCGACCAGCTGGTTTTGCTCGCTTGCTGCAAGTCGCGCTGGCGGCGCATCGCTTTGCCCAGCGCCTGGAAGTACTTGCCGATCCGCGCAGCATCGATGCCGGTCAGATGACCCGGCTTCGGCGCGTAGATGCCGAGCATCGCGCCGCCCTCTTCCATCGTGCCGATAAAATCATCGACATACCCTTGCGGCACGAAATCAATCGACTCCTCCGGCGCGTTTGCCATGCGGATGCGCAGCAAGTCATCGTCCGTCCAGTCGATCATCACGTGCGCGGCTCCTGCCTCGTACGCTTTTTCGACCGCCTTGCGCACAAACGGCGCCGCGTCGACCGGACCGCGCACGATCACCTTTTGCCCCGGCTGCACGTTGATCCCCTGGCGGACGGCCAGTTCTGCATAAATGTTCAATTGTTCTGGTGTCATCGTCATTTTCTATCTCCTCCTGCTTGTCCCCATGTTTAGAGTAAGCATAATCGAAATAGACAAAAAAGACCAGCAGGATTGCCTGCCGGTCACACTTTTACAGGAGAGCTTAACAGCCCGAGATACAAACACAGCTCCAGATGCAAGTCGTGCACTTTCTCCTGCCCTGGGAACTTGAGCAGCACACGGCGTCCGCTGTCGCCGGAGAGGATTTTCAACTCTTGGATCAGTCCGGGGCCCAAGTCCTTGTGGTGCAGCGTGTCGCCGACCTCGAATGCGGTGCCGCCGTGTTGTTCCATCGCGGCTTTCATCCGATCACTGGCCGGGACTTTCAGCACCACAGGCTCTTTTTTAACCGACGATTGCTGCCCTTTTGCAGGCGGGGTGATCGCTGTGCGTTTCGGGCGCGGCAAGAGTCCCGTTTCATAGAGGAACGGGGACGGCTCCGCGCGGCGGCCGTGGTAGCGCAGCGGGGCAGACAGCGTAAGATAGCGTTTGGCGCGGGTCATGCCGACGTAGAACAATCGGCGTTCCTCTTCGACCGCCGCCGACTGCTTGTCCCCTTCTGCCTGTAAGGCTTTCGGGTGCGGCAGCATGTCCTCGACCAGCCCGATGCAGTAGACATGCTTAAATTCCAGCCCTTTTGACTTGTGCATCGTCATCAGCTGGATGCCTTCGCCTTTGCCTCGTGAACGGCGCACCGTCTCTTTGACCTCTTCGACATGCGCGAGGAAATCAAGCAGCGTGCGGTGGCCGATCACCGCCTGTTCCAGTTCGTCGAGCGGCTCGCTGACCTGATTCACATCGTTGCCCGTCTTCGCCGCGAACTCTTCCAGATAGCGGTCGTAGCCGATCTCTTTGCGAATCTTGTGCAGAGCCTGCACCGGTGTGGACAGGCGCAGCGCAAGCAGGTCTTTGATCAGCAGTTCGACTTTCGTGCGCTGATACGGTTCCAAGCCTTCCACCTGGGCCAGCGCTTCCAGATAGGTGATGTTTTTCGTGCGGCGCAGCATGTGCACCTCATCGACAAATCGGTCCGGATAGAGGTAGCGCTTGGGGCGGTTGATGATCTGCACGATGCCGTCGAGATCGTCCGGGTTGTAGGCGAGCTTGAAATAGGTCAACACATCGCGCACCTGCCAGCGTCCGTAAAAATCGCCGTCCGCGTCGTGCAGCGTAAACGGCAGCCCTTTTTGCACCAGCCCGTCGATCATCGCCCGCACCTGAATGTTCGTGCGGTACAAAATCACGATCTCCTGCGGCTCCAGCTCCGCATCGGACTCCAGCAGCTCCGCCACTTGGGACAAGATCTGTTCCGCCTCGTCCTTCTCCCCTTCCGGCCGCAGCACGACCGGCTTGTCACCTTGCCTGCCCGTACCGCGAATCAGCTTGCTCTGGCGCACCCGGTTGTGCAGGATCACGCGCGACGCCGTGTCGATCACATCGTCTGTCGAGCGGTAGTTCACCGCCAAGATCACTTTTTTCGCGCCGGGGAAGGTCGTTTCAAAATCGAGCAAAAATTCGACCCGCGAGCCTCGGAAGCGGTAGATCGACTGGTCATCATCGCCGACGATGCAGAGGTTGCCGTGCCCGGCCAGCATCTTGATCACTTCGTACTGGGCGAGGTTGGTGTCTTGAAACTCGTCGACCAAAAGATACTCGAATCGACGCTGGTAGTATTCGCGCACAGACGGGTTGTGTTTGAGCATCGCATGGGCGGCGACCAGAATGTCGTCATAATCCCAGCGGTCTTCCTGCTGTTTCACCCGCTCGTAGCCGGCAAACAGGTCGCGGAACTTTTGGTTCTCCGGCTTGCTGGCTTTGATGCGGTCGGGCATGATCAGGTTGTTTTTGCACAGCCCGATCTTGGACAGCACATCGGCCACCTGTTCGTCATCGCCGTCTTCCCCTTGTTCTCGCAGGAGCGCCTTGATGATCGTGCGCTGCTGGTACTCTTCCATCAGCTGGGGCAGTTGCCCGCCGTTTTGCTGCATCAGCATGCGCATAAACACCGAGTGAAACGTGCCGATCTCGGCTGCGCGGATGCTCTGCTGCCCGATGCCCGGCATCGCCGCCAAACGGGCCTGCATTTCGGCCGCTGCGGCGCGGGTGAAGGTAACGATCAGCATCTTCGCTGCCGGAACCTGTTCGACTTGTAACAGATAAGCAGCCCGGCAGGTCAAGACGGTTGTCTTGCCGCTGCCAGGCCCCGCAAATACGACGAGAGGCCCTGCCATATGGCAGACCGCCTCTCGCTGTTCGTCATTTAATGCAATGCCATATTGGCTGATGTTCGCCATGAAATCGCTTGCTAACATTGAACAACCTCCTAGGAATCTACAGAGGTTTGCTTACTCCTCATCACCTGCCAAGCGTGTTTGCAACCGGCTCCCAGCGTTCAATAAATTCCTTGGTGTCGGGAATCAAACGCGCCAATTGACGCTTCTCCTCAAGCAGCTCGCGGATCGAGCCGAGGTCTTGCGCGTCAAACAGAGCCACAACTTGGTCAGGCAATTGATTATAGCGAATCTCCCACGCGGTGACAATCTCCCGCAAGCGGTCAAATCGCAGATCCAGACGCTCTGGCGGTACCAACATCACTCAGGCTGTCCCGACCGTACTTCTATTCTTCGCTCCATTTAGTAACAAACAGAGCCAAGTCGTCCGCCAGCGCCCCGACGCGCTTGCGCTCGCTCATCAGCGTTTCGATCCCGGCCAGGTCTTCCGAATTGAACAGGTTCAGCACCTCATTCGGGATCCCCTGATTGCGGCGCGTGAGTTCCGCGCTGACATCGGACAGCTGTTGCAAAACGGCAGCGACCAGTTCAGAGGTCGCAATCTTCGAAAGGTCGGCAGCGGGTGCGGTTACAATGGTTTGTTCAGCAGTCGTCATGGTTTCTTCCTCCAATTTCATACCAGTATCAAGAGTCGTCGCCGCCGCTTCCGGCTCGACGAGCAGACATTCAACAACAGTTCCGGCCAAAGCAAACCGCGGGTCGTATTCCGGGTAAAAAATGCGGCTTTGCTCAAGCCCGGACTCGTCTTCCGCATGTTCCTTCACCAGTTGAAGCAGTTCGGCGATCTCCGCCCGGCGCCGCCCCTGTTCGACCATCAGTCTGGCGATGGTGTCATTGGCAGGCTGCCACTCGGTCAGGAGCCATTCGCCCCCGTCGAGGCGGGCAAAGCGCGGGTCGCAGTCCAGATCGACGCGGGACATCAGTTCCCCGCGTCCGCGCCCGGTCACCTGCTGCAGATGGCGCAGGATGTCACCGTGCTTTTGCGGACGGCCCGTCGCTTTCAAAAACTCATACGCATGATTCTGCAAATCGTCGCCCGCCGTCTGGCGCAGCGTATATTTATCGCCGCCGACGGAGGAAAACGCTCCGTTTGCCGCTTTCAGCGAGGCGCGAACGCGAGCGGCGATCGATTCGCGAGAATGCTCCGGCCCGGCCCAGTCGGACAGAACGGCCTCGACGAGTCCTTCTTCTGTCAGCGGGCATGGCGCACAGTGCAACACACGCTTCAAAAATCCTTCCAAACTGTAGCGAAACGTCCAAGAGCTTTGTTGCAGCATGTTGCCTTCATCCCCTTTTCTTTCAAAAAAAACTGCCGCTACTCTACTTTATAGAGTTCGACAGCATGCGGATTATTCCTGTCTTGCTAAGAAAAGGATTGTATCAATTTTAGCTTGCCCCGGCAGCGTCCGCAGCCGTAGCGTCTGACGTCGATTTTGCGCTTGCGCTCATAGCGCTGCTCACAGCTGGCACAGGCGTAGACGTAACGCGTTTTAACTTCGCGTCGCAGCCCTGTGTCCGGGCAGTAGCGCGACCCGCCGACTTTTTGAAGCAGTTCTTTGAAGTCTTTGTCCTGATGCCGGTAGCCGCGCTTTTGCAGGTGCAAGTGGTAGTGGCAGAGCTCGTGCTTGATCGTGCCGATCATCGACTCCAGGCCATGTTTTTCATAGTGGTGCGGGTTGATCTCGATGTCATGCGTGCGCAGCAGATAGCGCCCGCCCGTCGTGCGCAGCCGCCCGTTGAACGTCACGCGGTGCACAAACGGCCAGCCGAAAAATTGCTGCGAGATCTGCTCGGTCAGCGCCTGCAGTTCCTGGTTGTCCACTGCTGGTGTTCACCTCGCTATTCTTCATCGTCCTCGTCCCGATGGATCACATGCTCCGGATGTTCCGGGAGCTGTTGCAGCTTTTCTTTTAAAAACGTCGGGAACAAGCGCAGACTCGGCAAGTCTTCCAGACGGAACCATTGATAGATCAAAGGCTTGCCAAACTCCGTCCCCTGATGCACCTTGTCTTTCACATAGATGGGCTGAGTTTTGTCGGCTTCCAGCAAGTAATAGAAGCCGATTTCATGATACTGATGCTCATCATTTGCAAAGTAGACCTCCGCAACAAACAGCAGGCGCTCCACCGTCACATCAAGGCTGATCTCTTCTTGCATCTCGCGGATGAGCGCCTGCTCCGTATTCTCCATAAACTCAACGCGTCCGCCGGGCAGCGCCCAAAAATCATCAGAAGCCAAGCGGTGCAGGAGCACATATCCTTCATCGACAAACACCCCGGCCGTCCGGTGGTTGAAGCGTTTGTTCCCAGTGTCAAACGTGATCATCACAAGCCTCTCCCCCTCGCCAAATCAGTATTCCTACTCTATCCAATAACCTTCCCGAATGCAAGACAAAAAGAAGAGGCGTTACGCCCCTTCTTTTCTGTGCACTGCGCTAGATTTTAAATTGACCTATCGTATCATGCAAATCCTGCGAGACATCGGTCAGCACCGCCATCGAGGTGGTGATCTCCTGAATCAGCGCCAACTGCTCCTGCGAAGAAGCGGCGACGTTGTTCGAAGATGCGGCCGACTGGCGCGCGATGCGCGTCAGCTCTTCCACCGTGGTGGTCACCTGCACCGAACCGGCCGACATTTCTTCTGAAGCGGAGGAGATGTCAGCGACCTGATCGGCAACGTGCTGGGCAGCGGAGAGGATCTTTTGGAACGCCTCCCCTGCTTCATCAACGATGCAGATCCCGGCCTGCACTTCGGACGAGCCTTTTTCCATCGCCTGCACCGCACGGGCGGTGTCGGTGCGGATGTGCTCGATCAGCTTGGCGATCTGCCCGGCTGACTGTTGCGATTGTTCCGCCAATTTGCGAACCTCGGTGGCCACGACGGCAAACCCTTTACCATGCTCGCCCGCGCGGGCTGCTTCGATCGCCGCGTTGAGCGAAAGCAGGTTGGTCTGCGAAGCGATGTCGGTGATCACTTCCACAATTTTGCCGATCTGCTGCGAGTGTTCGTTGAGTTGCTGAATCACGACGCCGACATTGCTGGTCTCGGCGTGAATCGTGTCCATCTGGCGGACCGCTTTTTGAATCGATTCGTTGCCGTGCACCGCTTCCTGCTCGGTGATCTGCGAAGCTTCCGCGACCACGCCGGTCGTTTCGGCGATGCGCTTGATGCCTTCTGCCATCTCTTCCATCGACGCGAGGCTGTCTTCCGCGCCGCGCATCTGCGTTTCCGCGCCGCTGGCCACCTCTTGGATCGCTGCGGCGATCTGTTCCGTGCTCTGGGAAGTTCGTTCCGCATGAACCAACAGCTGTTGCGAAGACGCCGCCACCTGAATCGTCGTGTCGTTCGCCTGCCGGATGATCTGGCGCAGACTGGCTGCCATCGTGTTGACCGCCTTCGCCGTCACGCCGACCTCGTCGTCGTGCTGGACATGGATCTCTTCGATGCGCAAGTCGCCCGCGGCGATCTTTTCGGCCGCTTCCATCACTTCCTGCAGCGGCTTGGTGATGCGCCGGTTCAGCATGTAGCCGGTGGCGACCGCCGCAACCAGCGTCAAGCCTACCACGACGTTGATCCAGTTCAAGATGTTGGCCGTCTTGCGGGAAGCCACATACGCTTCCTCAGCCGAACGCTCGTTCATCTTGGTCTCAAACGTCAGCAGCGTGTCGGAAATCTGCTGCTTCTCGCGCTCGTACTCTTCCCCAAAGAGCGCGGCGCGCGCCCCGTCAAACTTCTGTTCATCGGCAAGACGGAGCGCCGTTTCTTCCCGTGTGCCAAGCGTTTCTTGTGCCTGCAACACCTGTTTGATCAAGTCCAGTTCTCCTTGCGGAGCTCCCATTTCCACCAGACGTCCCATGACCTTTTGCCCCGTTTTCACGGTGTTGGCTTCGCGGAGGTACGCGTCCTTATGCGCCGTTTCCCCAAACTGCACATACGCGCGCGCCTCATTCGTCAACCGGTCGGACGCCTCCATGAGTTCAACTCCCAACTGCTTGAACTCGAACTTGCGGTCGACCATCTTCAGTTCCGCCTGGTACGACACATACAGCCAGAACAGGCTGGCTGCGTTGACCAGTGACAGGATCAGGACGATCGCGCACATTCCCTTGATCAGTTTTGACAACTTCATAGTCCCCTTTTTCCCCCTTGTGTAGTGTTAAACTACTGTTTCCCCCAGCGTAAATCATGCAAAAATATACTCCCCACTATATAATAATAGATTGATATTAGTTAATCAACAGCGAAAGAGTTTCACTATAACTTAAAAACCCCTTCCGCTGTTAGCGAAAAGGGGTTGTCAGACCGATCCATAAGGCCAGCGCTGCAAACGCCGCATAGAGCAGTGCAAACAGCCAGCGTTTCGTATTGGGCGTGTTCGGCACGCCCAGCGCCATCGCCGTTAAAAAGCCGCCGATCAGCCCGCCGATGTGGGCGAAGTTGTTGACGTTAGGCATGATGAAGCCAAAGATCAAGTTGATCGCGAGCAGCGCGTACACCGAGGTGCCGATCGTCATCGCAAACGCTTTGCGGTTGAACTGGCCAAAAGCGAGCAAAGCGCCAAACAGGCCAAACACCGCGCCGGATGCGCCCAGCGAATTGTGCGGGCTAAACGCGACTGACAGCAGACTGCCGGCGATGCCGGCCAGCACGTAAATGACAAAAAAGCGCGGCATGCCGAAGATCCGCTCGGCGATGCGGCCGAAGAAGTACAAGGTCACCATGTTAAACATGATGTGCGTCAGGTCGTAGTGCAGGAACACCGACGTCAACAGCCGCCACCATTCCCCGATCCGCACCGCTTCCGGGATCAACAGAAACGCGCCAAGCACCGTTTCCGGGAACTGCACGCCAAACAGCCAGACGAGGATGGTCAGCACAAGAATCGTGGTCACGGCGGGCGTCTTTTGGTTCGGCTTGAGCGTTTCCGCCACTTCTTCGCGCTTCGCCTGCGAGAGCACCAACATCTGCTCCATCCATTCGTCCTGCGTGCGCAGGGGCTGTTCGGGCTCTTCCACGCCTTGTGCTGCGTTCTCTTCCGCCTCGGCATATTGCTTGACCAGTTCAGCCAGTCCTGCAAGGTTGATGTCTTCAGCGGCCGGCCCCCACGGAGCAGGTCCAAACACGCCGCGCGCCAGATCGACGCCGACGGCGACCGCGCCGGTCGTTTTGCCCATCCCGGCATAAGCGCCGGTGCGGGCGATCGCGTTCAGATTGTCATCGGAGCGCCAGTGGGTGAAGATAAACAAGGTCAGCGAGTACATTTTGCGCACGCCGTTTTGCCGTTTGGCCTGGCGCAGGTACAACGCTTCCTGCACCAGCATCTGCTCGATCTGTCCGGTGCCGATCCGGTCGGCCGGCAGCAGGCGCACAACTTGCGCCGTGTTCCATTTGCGGCGCACCAGCACCAGCGGACGAATCCCGCTGTCTGCGAATGTTTCTTGCTCCGCTTGGGAAACTTGTGGCAGAATAGAAAAATCATCATGTTCGATCAGCTTCTGTGCCATCTGGTATAACAAGGAAGTCTGACGTGCCAATGCTAGATCCGGAGTTTCCACGCTCCCGTTCACCCCCTGAAAGGATGTGTCCTACATGAACATATTCGCCATCGGCGATTTGCATCTCTCTTTTGCCAACCCCAAGCCGATGGATGTCTTCGGCGACAACTGGTCGGATCATCCGGAGAAGATACGCGCGGCTTGGGAAAGCGCCGTCGCTCCCGATGATCTGGTGTTGATACCCGGCGATATCTCGTGGGCGATGTATTTAGAGGAAGCGAAGCAAGATCTCGACTATGTCGCTTCCCTGCCCGGCAGGAAAGTGATGATCCGCGGCAACCACGACTATTGGTGGGCTTCCGTGTCCAAAGTTCGCAAAGCGGTAGACCCGTCGATACACGTCCTGCAAAATGACGCGATCACGATCGGTGACGTGACGATCGCCGGCGCGCGCGGCTGGGATTGCCCGGGCGGGTACATGTTCGACGAACATGACCGCAAAGTCTATGAACGGGAAGTGCTGCGCCTGCAGATGTCGCTCGACGCCGCGATGAAGCAAAAAGCCAAACAGCTGTATGTAATGCTGCACTATCCGCCGACCAATGAAAAACACCAGTCCTCCGGCTTTTTGGATGTGCTGGCTCAATATCCGGTCGACAAGGTGATCTACGGCCACCTGCATGGAAAAGAAGGACACCGCCACGCCTTGCAAGGCGTACATCACGGCATCGAGTTCCATCTGACCGCCTGTGATTATCTCGATTTTGCCCCGCTCAAGCTCACGTAGGACTGTCACGTGAGCGGCGGGGCTTTTTTTATATAGCTACAGAGAAGGCAGCGCCGCGATCGTTGCGCGCGCTTCGGCGATCAGGTTGCGGATGACCTGCTCCACGGGGAGAATCTCGCGGATCAGGCCAACGCCTTGGCCGCTGTACGCATATCCCTGCTCCATCTGGCCTTCAAGCACGGCGAGGCGATTTTTCTCACCCTTGATGTACGGGTACAACGTCTCGCGTGTCGGACGCGTTTTTTCAAAAGCCAGCACTTCGTCGATGTACGGGCCGCGCAGCACGCGGGTCACACCGCCGACGCTGCGCTCCATCATCGTTGTGTCTTCGCCGCGCGCGGCGAGCAGCGCCTGCTTGTAGTTGTCATGAGCGGGTGACTCTTCTGTTGCGATCAGCACCGTGCCCAGCTGCACGCCAGCCGCGCCAAGCGCCAGCGCTGCCGCCACCCCGCGTCCATCCGCCACGCCGCCCGCTGCGATCACCGGAACGGTCACCGCGCTCACCGCTTGCGGGATCAAGGCAAACGTGGTCAACTCGGCCGGGCCGTTGTGTCCGCCCGCTTCTGTGCCTTCTGCGATCAGGATATCCGCGCCAGCCTGCTCTGCCTTGGCTGCATGCATCGCCGTTGAGACGACGACCATCACCGGCAGTCCCGCTTCTTTAAAGACCGGGATAAACGGCCGCGGATTGCCGGCCGAGATCGACACAGCTCGGATCTTGTCCTTATATTTTAAAATGGTCTCCACTCGTTCACGCGGGTCGCTGTGCTCCCCGATCGGCAGGTTGACGCCAAACGGCTTGGTCGTCAGTTCGGCTGCCAGCCGGATCTGCTCTTCAAAATCTGCAAGCGGCCGCCCGGCCGAACCGACCTGGCCAAACGCGCCTGCGTTGGAAACGGCTGCTGCCAGTTTCCCGTCACCGATGTAGGCCATGCCGCCTTCGATGATCGGGTACTCAATGCCCAGCAGGTCCAGTAAACGCTGTTTCATCAACATTCCCCTCCTGATTTTCATCATACCAGAACTTGCAAAAAAGGATGCCGCAAAACGGCACCCTTTTCCTGAGATTCTGTACAAATTAGCCGCGCATCAGCGAAAACACTTCGGCACGCGCTTCGGAAGACGCTTGATAGATGCCGCGCACCGACGTGGTGATCGTCGAAGCGCCCGGCTTCTTGACGCCGCGCATCGTCATGCACATGTGCTCGGCTTCCACGATGACAGCCACGCCGTGCGGGTTGAGCTTGTTGACCAGCGTGTCGGCCACCGTCGAGGTGATGCGCTCTTGCAGCTGCGGCTGGCGAGCGACCGTTTCCACGACGCGAGCGAGCTTGGACAGACCGGTCACTTGACCGTTGCGGGGGATGTAAGCAACGTGTGCTTTGCCATAGAACGGCACGAGGTGGTGTTCGCACATCGAGAAGAACGGAATGTCTTTTACGATGACTACTTCTTCGTGCATTTCATTAAAGATCGCCGAAAGTTCGTCTTCCGGATTCTTGCCGAGCCCTTCAAAAACTTCTGCGTACATCTTCGCGACGCGCTTCGGCGTGTCGAGCAGACCTTCGCGATCCGGGTCTTCCCCGACCGCTTCCAACAGCATGCGGACTGCCGTTTGCGCTTTATCGAAATCAAATGCCATTGCGAGAACCTCCCAGCGAATTCAATAGCTTCATCTATTGTTGATAGAATGGAGTTGATAGTGTCATAGAAATGCAATCCCTACTATATACAAAAGCAACCTCTTTTGTCAAATAGCCTCTTCCTAGTTTTCCACCAGTTTCCGAAATCATGCTGAGGATAAGAAACGGACTCCTCCATCCTGAGATGAAGAAGTCCATGGAGTCAGGATCAGGTGCCAGTGCCCGGATTGGAAGGCTGTGTCGTGTCTCCGCCACCGCCGTTTTCGCCGCCTGTGCCCGGCTGTGTCGGAGTGGTGGTGCCACCGCCCGGCTGCGTCGGCGTATCAGGATTGGTCGGCGGAACGGTTGGTGTGGTCGGTGTGCCGCCAGGAGTCCCTGGCGTGCCCGGTGTTGTCGGCGTGGTGGTGCCACCACCCGGCTGTTGTCCATTGCCGCCTTGTTCGCCCGGCGTTTCCGGTTCGGTCGGGGTATCCGGCTCTTGCGGATCGGCAGGCTCCTGCCCCGGCACCGTCAGTTGGGCGAAGTTGGAGTCGGACAGCTTCTCACTGCCCTTCATCACGACAACCGAGTAGAGATAGGTCTTGCCCGGCTGAATGTTCGTATCCGTATAGCCCGGTTTGGTCAACTCGCCGATCCCGCCCGAGTTGGACACCGTGCCGTTCGGATTCTTTTCGGCGCGGAACAAGAAGTATTTCGCGTCTTTCACGTCGACCGGCGACCAGGTCAACACCGCCTTGTTGCCTTGCAGTTTTACAGACAGGTCGCTGATGATCGCCTTGTCTTTGTCGTCCTTTTCTTCCTCGACCGGCTTGTTGGAGACGTTTAAGTCAAAGCGCGGCGCAGGACGGCCCTGCAGGCCTTCAGACATGACTTTCGAGAACAGGGCGGACGGAATCTCCGAACCTTGGCTGGCGAGGTAGTGCTGTTCGTCCGATTGGTCGAAGCCCATCCACGTCACCATCACATAGCCCGGCGTGTACCCGGCAAACCAAGCGTCGCGGTTGCCGCCGGTCTGGCCCATTTCGGTCGTGCCGGTCTTGCCGGCCACGTCGCGGCCGGAGATGCGGGCGCTGGTGCCGGTGCCCTGCTCGACCGCTGCTTTCAGCATGCGGGTGATCGTCTTCGCCGTATCCGGCTTGATCGCTTCGTGCGACTTCACTTCGATCGCAGCGAGGACGTCGCCTTCCGCATTTTGAATCTCGCGGATCGCAAACGGCTCGGTGCGCACGCCGTTGTTGGCAAATGCGGTGTAAGCGCCGGCCAGATCAAGCGGCGTGACATCGACGTCGCCCAGTGCAACGCCGAGGCGCTGGGAGTCCTCTTGTTTCAGCGGAATCCCAAAGTTTTTCGTCGTGTATTCATAACCGACATCCACGCCCATGTCATTGAGCAGAGAGACGGCCGGGATGTTCAGCGACCAGATGACCGCTTCATTCATCGTGACTTTGTCTTTCGGCCACAGCTTCCAGTTGTTCGGCTTATAGCCGCCCGCGAACTCGGTGCCCGCCTTGTTGTTCAAGATGGTAGACGGCGAGTATTTGCCGGTGTCGATCGCCGGGCCGTAGACCATGATCGGCTTAAACGACGAGCCCGGACGGACTTTCGCCATCGAAGCGCGGTTGAGCACCGCCTGCGGGGTGTGCTCCAGCTCCGGCTTGTCGCGTCCGCCGACCAGCGCCAGCACGCCGCCCGTCTCCGGGTCCACGATGACAGACGCCGATTGTGCCCAAGTGCCGTCTCCCGCGTTGTTCGGGAAGTTGGCCGGGTCTTTGTAGGCATTTTGCAGCGAATCCTGCAGTTTCGGGTCGAGGTTGGTGTAGACCTTCACCCCGCCGCGCAGCACCTGCTCCGCTTCGATGCCCATTTTCTCCGACGCCTCTTCCAGCACGTAGTCGAGGTAGTACGGATATTTGACTTCCTGATCCATGCCTTTGATGTCATCGCCCGGCTTCTCAGAGAGCTGCAGCGGCTCGGTGATCGCCGCGTCATATTTTTCTTTGGTGATGTACTCGTATTTGAGCATCTGGTCGAGCACGATGTTGCGGCGCTCGATCGACAGCTCCGGGTTGGCGCGCGGGTTGTACGCGCTCGGCGCGTTGGGAAGACCTGCCAGCAGGGCGCTTTCGGCCAGCGTCAGTTCCTCCATGCGGTCGCCTTTGTCAAAATACACTTCCGCTGCGTATTTCACACCGGTCACGTTGCCTGCGAACGTGATGCGGTTAAAGTACATTTCCAAAATATCGTCTTTGGAATAATTGCGTTCGATCTGTGCCGCCAGCGAGATCTCTTTGACCTTGCGCGTAAACGTCTTCTCATGCGAGAGGTAGACGTTTTTGGCGAGCTGCTGCGTGATCGTCGAACCGCCTTCCGCTTTCGATCCGGTGATGATGTCGCGGTACACCGCGCGTCCGATCGCCCGGAAGTCGATGCCGTTGTGATTCTTAAAGCGATTGTCCTCAACGGCCACGATCGCATCTTGCAGATCTTTTGGAATCTCGCTTAACTTCGCCCCTTCACCGGCGACCGATTGGAACTGCATGATCTCATTTCCGTCCCGGTCATAGATGTACGAGGTCTTGTACTCGATCTCCAGCTTCGATTTATCAAATGTCGGGAGCGCGATGCTGCATCCGATGAGAATGACAGCGATACCGGTTACCAAAAAGGCAATCAAAATGCTCCGTAAGATTTTTTTCCCCACAACCTATCACCTCTTTTGCACATTCTACTGTACGTCCCGTCAACAGACAAACGGTAGATTCGTACAGGAATCGCGGTTTGCACCTTCTTACTCCTATTCGCAAGAGCAATCGTTTTTCTGTCCACACAAAACCCCTTACCCTGTTATAGACGGCCGACACAGGGAAGGGGTTTCACTTTTCATCATAGATGCAATTTTCAGACACGGCAGACTGCGATCAGGCGCTCAGGATGTAGCCGCCGACCATGATCAGACTGCCGCCGATGACGATTTTGCCAAGGTCGGCGCCGTTTTGCAGCTCGTTAAAGAAAATCAGGCCGAGCACGACCGCGACCAGCGTGTTGGCGTTGACCAGCGGGATCAGTTGCGCCACGTTGGTCGCCGGATCGCGAAACGCGCCGGTCACCGTCAGCGTCCCGATCAGCCAGACCGAGCCCGCCGCCGCCCCGATCAAGAGATAGGTCCAGACGTTTGGCGCGCTGAACATCGCCGTTCCTCCGCCGCGCAGCCAGGCAAAACCGGCCGCCGTGACGACCACGCCGAGCGCCAGGCCCAGCGCGATCAGCTCCAGCGGCGCTTTGAGATATTTGTCCGAACTCAGGTATTTCAACGGGATGCTGTACACCCCGTACGCAAACGCGGCGATGATGCCGGCGATCACCCATGTTTTCAAGCCTTCCACCTCTGCTGTCAGATCGATTTGGGTCTAGCCCTTGTCTATGTCTATGACAGCTCGGGACGGGACTTTCCCATACCTGCGAATCAAATCTTCCACCGGGATCAAAACGCGCTTCAGCGGCAGGCGTTTGCCTTGCGATACGCGCCGCTTGCCTTCAGGATGGCAAAACAGCATCATCAGCCGCATGTACCAGGCTTTAAAGCGAAACCAGCGCGTGACGGGCACATCCTGCACCGTGAAGCCGAGCGGTTCCACGCCGCGGTTGAGCAGCGTGACGCCGATCAGCGCCTTGATCCGTTCGCCGCGCGGATGTTTGCAGAGGAACTCGACCAGTTCCGGCAGCGAGCGCTGGGTCTCGCGCAGCACGATCACCCCGCGCCGGTTGTCCGACGTGACGCCGTGCAGCATTTGTTGAAGACGAAGATTGTAAAAGTGCAAAAATCCTACCCAGTCGCCGCTGTGAATCTCCTTGCCGTCCGGCAGCCGGATCACAGGACCGGTATAATGCCGGACACGAATGCGGAATATATTTTTGCCCTGACGGTCCTCATAGTCGAACCGTCGGACCATCCTGTACAGGATGTCTCCCCATTTCCACAGGGTTAACTCGATTCGGTTCATCTTGGTCTCCCCTTACAGAGCTTCTAAGGACTGCCTACCTAGTATGGGCGTCACATATCAAGTGTATGCTGGAAGGGTCCGCGCTGTGTAAAAACAAAAATCCTCCGGGAAAGGAATCCCGGAGGCTTTGTTCGCAGTTAGATTACAGCTTCGTTACGTTTGCTGCTTGCGGACCGCGAGCGCCTTCCACGATGTCGAAGGAAACGGATTGACCTTCTTCGAGGGTTTTGAAGCCATCGGTTTGGATCGCGGAGAAATGAACAAATACGTCGTCACCGTCTTCGCGCTCGATGAAACCGTAACCTTTTTCAGCGTTGAACCATTTCACTTTACCTTGCATGGGAATCCTCCTAACGGTACATTAAAGATAAAGGCAAAACTAGTATTCCCAATCTTACCTTTGTGTAATATTTTACCTTGTCTGAAATTCGAAGTCAATAATCCTATGTTGCGTAAACGAAGATTAACGATCCAAACAGGAGCGATTTCCAAATGAGAAAAAAGCCAACTCACATCACTAAGGTTTACACTTTAAACGTTGAAGATCCGGGAGATTATTACTACAAGCCGGAAGGGGTGCTCTTCATCGACGAACAAGGCAATTACACGCTGTTCGCCGCCGATTCGCGGCACAATTTCCTGCGCACCGCCGTCCACAAGTTCCCGTACAAGGACCTCGAGGAAGGCGTCGAATACCGCAATCATCATTTACAGTTAAATGATGTGACCCTGCAATACGCACCCCGCTTCGACATGGTCGTCGACGAGATGCTGGACATCCTCCAAGCGGTGTTCACCGGGTCGCCGCGACAGTTCTTCTTCCTCGAGCGGTTCTTCCTGCCGGGCAGTCCGCACAACCATTTTACGCCGTAAAAAAGAGCCCCTCTCGCCATGAGAGGAGGCTCTTTTTATTTTGCGCTGCTCATCGCCCAGTCGTACAGGCGCGGGAGCAGATGGCGCAGCTTGACCGGAATGTAGCCGGACTTGGGCAGCACGTAGAGCGGCTTTTTCTGCACCGCCGCTTTCAGCGCCGTCTCCGCCACCTCTTCCGGCTTCAGGAAGCCCACGATGCTCGGCACGCTCTTGCGGTCCGCCTTGTCGAAAAACGGAGTTTCCACCGGGCCCGGGTTGATCGTGGACAGGGTCACCCCGGTGCCGCGCATCTCGTAGCGCAGGGCGTCCGAGAAGCCCATCACCGCATGTTTGGTCGCCGCATACGCCCCGTGCTTCTTGCCGGCCATGAAAGAGGCAAGCGAAGCGAGGTTGATGATGTGCCCGCTGCCCCGCTGCCGCATCGACGGCAACACCGCTTTCGTCATGCGCACGAGGCCGAAGTAGTTGACATTCATCATCCCTTCGACCTCTTCCATCGTGATGTCTTCCGTCGATTTGAAGAATCCATAGCCGGAGTTGTTCATCAGGATGTCGATCCGGGTGAAGCGCTTCAGCACATCGTCCACTACCCGGTTCACATTTTCCTCATCGGTGACATCGAGGGCATAAAAAGGCGCCTCGATGTTATAGCGGTCCTTGATCTCTTCCGACAAAGACTGCAGTTTGTCGATCGAGCGCGCAGCCAGCACCGGGACCGCGCCGTGCTTGGCAAACAAGAGCGCTGCGTCCCGGCCGATGCCGCTGGAGGCGCCGGTGATCAGGACGATTTGATTTTGCAGCATCAGCATTATTCGTCCATTCCCTGCTTCGTCGGGCCGCTCCACGAGAGCATGCCGCCATAGAAATTGGTCACCTTGTCAAAACCGTTCATCTTCAAATAACGGGATACCTGGTGGCTGCGGTTGCCGCTGCGGCAGATGAAGACATACTCTTCCTCTTTGTTCAGTTCGGACATCTTGCCGGGGATGTCATTCATCGGGATCAGCGGCACGCCCGGAATGTGGCCCGAATTGTACTCATGCGGCTCCCGCACGTCGATCAGCTTGATCTTGCCTTCCTTTGCCTGTTCCAAAATTCCCTGCAGTTCAGCAGCATCCAGTTGACGGATGCCATCGATTTCCTTTGCCATCGTGCTTACTCCTCCTTACAAGCTTCGAACAGATCACTCGTCAAATAACGCTCGCCCGTGTCCGGCGCAATGCACAGCACCCGCTTGCCGGGCCCGAGCATTTGCGCCACTTTCATCGCCGTATGGACAGCAGCGCCCGCCGAGGTGCCGACGAGGATGCCTTCCTGCCGGGCGAGGGCTCGTGTCGTCTCCTGCGCATCAACGCAGGAGATCCGGAAAATTTCATCATAGACGCTCCGATTTAAGATCGGCGGCACAAAGCCGGGCGACGTGCCCACGATCTTGTGCGGACCCGGAGGCTGGCCTGATAAGACGGCCGAAGACTCCGGCTCCACGACATACACCTTGATCCCCGGAATCAGTTCTTTGAGCGTCTCGCCCGTTCCGGTGATCGTGCCGCCCGTTCCGGCCGTGGCGACAAAAGCGTCGAGTCGGCCTTCCATCTGCTGATAGATCTCCCGGGCGGTCGTCTTGCGGTGCACGTTCGGATTGGAAAGATTCTCAAACTGCATCGGGATGAAGCTGTTCGGAATCTGCGCGGCGAGTTGCTCCGCCTTGGCCACCGCGCCGGTCATCCGCTCAGCGCCCGGCGTCAGCACCACATCTGCGCCGTACGCCTTGAGGATCGCAATGCGCTCCTTGGTTGCAGTATCGGGCATGATCATGATCGCCCGGTACCCTTTTGCTGCTGCCACCATCGCGAGACCGATTCCCGTATTCCCGCTGGTCGGCTCGATGATCGTGGCGCCAGGCTGCAAGAGCCCGGCCGCTTCCGCCTCTGCGATCATATTGGACGCCGCGCGGTCTTTGACGCTGCGGCTGGGATTAAACATCTCCAATTTGACATACACGTCGGCCATCTCGCCTTGAGCGAGGCGGGACAGCTTGACCACCGGCGTTTCGCCAATTAATTCTGCCATGTTATGTACGATTTTCATTGCCCCAACTCCTGATCAGTGATACAGGTATCTGTACTAATCGTGGCATGTTTTTCCGTAGCTGTCAAATGACCCGCTTGCCGCCGAGGAAGCGGTTTTTATAGTAGTCATTGTCGAGCGTCGACGTGATGACGCCCGTATCATTATTGAGGGCATGGACGAATTTGCCTTCCCCGACGTAAATGCCCAAGTGTGAAGGGCCGGGGGCATAGGTGGTAAAGAAGACGAGATCGCCCGGCTGCAACTCCTGCTGCTGCACAGGCTTGCCCACATCAAATTGATCATAGGAATTGCGCGGCACCGCCACGCCGTGCTGCGCATAGACATACTGCGTGAACCCCGAGCAGTCAAACCCCTGCGGGGTCGTGCCGCCCCAGACGTAAGGCGAGCCGACAAAGCTCTCGGCGGCGCGGGCCACGCTGAGCCCTTGCTGCGCCTTCACCCATTTGGCGTATTGCGTGAGGTGGACGGAGCGCGAGGCGAGCAATTTCTGCATGCGGATCTTCTCTTCGCGCGCGTGGCGCTTTCGCTCCGCCAGTTGACGGTCTTCCACCTGCAGCTCATCATGTCCGGTCCCTTGGACCCCATTATATGTAACGCCGAACTGTCCCTGTTCGGTGCGCAAGACTAACGTGTGTTCTGCCTGGCCGACGGGCTGTTTTGACACGCCTTCCGCCAGTGTAGGGATGCTCCCCTGCGGCCCGGAGAGGGCGAGCGCGCAGATGAGGAGGGTGCAAAGCCAAACGGAAATGAAATGCTGACTCTTGTTCATCATTCGACTCCTTCCGTAGTTGAGAAAAAAGGAAAATCACCCTGCAACAGAGTGATCTTCTATGTTCATCATATGTAGGCTTATCCACCTTTTAGACTTAGTAGCCGACTTCCACCGCCGCGTTGACGACGATCACTTCATCGTTTACATCTCCTTTGTCGGGCAGCACGACGCCGCTCGAACAGATCAGGCCGCCTTGCACGATCTCCACGGAGACCTGGCCGTAAGGAAATGTTGCTTTTACCTTGTCAATGTCCACCTCTTCAGCCGGAACGGGAACGCCGAGCTTGACCCGCACTTTCATGTTGTTGATGTCGCCCTCCGGCAAGATGCTGCGGATGCCCGGCATCGAGTTGGTGCCGATCGCGTTTTTGCAGGCGCGCACAGCAGCAGACGTCGCATCCTGCCCGTGCAGGTCGACACCCATTCCGATTTCGATAAAGACCACGTTCATAACAATTCCCCTCTCTTGGTGTTCTTATCCAAGTATGATCATATAAAAAATGCGGGCTATAAACAAAACAGAACATATGTTCTTGTCAAATCAAACCTTTCATAGTACAATCTTCTTACAGAGACTTTGAAAGGAGTGAAGGTTCCATGGCAACTCCCGCAATTTTGAACCAATCCCCCATTCGTTCACATGAGGTATTTCACGGTGCACAGCTCGATCTGCTGCATCCGGACTGGAATTCCCCCCAACCCGGGCGGGAGGAGGCAGGAGCCTTCGCTCTCTCCTTTTCCCCCGCTCTGGTACAATATCTGATCAATATGTACTCTCGTCCCGGCGACACGGTGCTCGATGCATTCGCAGGTTCCGGCTGCACGATCCTGGAGTCGCTGATGATGGGGCGCGAGGCGGTTGGCGTCGACTGCAACCAACACATGCTCGACGCGGCTTTGCGGCGTTTGGATGTCTTCGCAGGGAACGTTTCCCCCACTTTGCTCTGCGGAGACGCCCGCAAGCTCAGCCAGTTTATCGCCGAAGAGTCGGTCGACCTCGTCGTCACGCAGCCGCCTTATGGCAGCACGTATCGTTTTTCCTCAAGCAATCCGACCGATCTGTCCCTGCTCTCTTCCCGCGACTTTCTGCTCGCGATCGAACAGGTTGTATCTGAGCTGTACACCGTTTTGAAGCCGGGTGGCACTTGCGCCTTGCTGATCGGTGACATCAAAGAACGCGGCCGCATGATGCCGCTCGGCTTCCAGTTCATCCACCGCTTCCTCTCCCGCGGCTTCTCCGTCAAAGACATCTACGATTCCCGCACTCCTGTCTACAAGTTACCCGTCCCGCTGCACAATCATGAATATCTCTTCATTTTCCAGAAAAAACAAAAAGCGCCGAAGCACTTCCGCTAAGGCTTATACTCCTGCCTTTTTACGGGTTTGCTTCGCCGCTTTCTTGGTTTCCTTTTTATAATAGTCACAGATCGGCTGCAGAGGACAGATCTCACACTTCGGGCTTCTGGCCGCGCAAACGCGTCTGCCGTGCAAGATCAGCGCGTGATGGGTAAATGTCCACTCTTCCTTCGGAAGTTTCTTCATCAAGTCGTGTTCTGTCTGCAACACATTTTCCGCTTTGGTCAGACCCAGCCGGTGGGACAGGCGGTCCACATGTGTATCAACCGCAATCGCCGGCACGCCAAACGCCGTGCTGAGCACCACATTGGCCGTCTTGCGCCCAACTCCCGGCAAACTGACGAGATAGTCATAGTCATTCGGTACTTGTCCACCCTGCTCTTCGACCAGTCTGCGGCAGGTCTCGAGGATGTTCTTCGCCTTGTTGCGAAACAATCCAATCCGCCGAATCGCGTCTTCCATCTCCGCTTGGGTGACATTCAGAAAGTCTTGTGGCTGCGGGTACTTGGCAAACAGGCCCGGCGTCACTTCATTGACCAGTTTGTCGGTGCACTGTGCAGACAGCACCACCGCGATCAAAAGTTCAAACGGGTTGTTATGCACCAGCTCACAATGGGCATCCGGATACATATCTTTTAAATGTTCGATCAAAACGGGCACTTCTGCTTTTTTCATCACGAGTCGTTCCCCCCAAAATACACCTTTCGACAACGACCCGTTTTTTCCTGTTAGAAATAGTGGGAAAGAAAGAGGATACTCATTCCAATCGACCATGCGGCGCGCAACCCGAGCTCCATCTGCTTCCGGTGTTTGCGTATCCATTCGGGCACTTCCATGTTTGACACCTCTTTTTTTGTACTGCTTTATCTTTATTTTATGGCTTTTTGCACCGCTCGGAACGGCAGTTGCACACGGGAGGACAAAAACAGGCATCATCCCTATTTTCTTTAAATACTATATAATCTATAATAAAAGATACAAAAGATATAAAATTCAAACAGTAGCGAGAGGGAGGTTTCATCGTGGCAACTTTGACCCAGGAACAGATCGATACGATGCGCAAAGTGTGGGAGGAGCATCTGCCGGCTCTTGGCACGGCAGGCGAACCTTTTTATACGCTGATGAAGTTTGAAGGAGAGCAGAACGCCGGCGAGATTTTTGCTTATCCGGGCATCGAGCTGCCGTTTGGCCGTCAAGGGATGGTCATTCCTTTGTTCCCAACCGTAGAGATCGCTCAGGAGTGCGAATCGGCGATTCGCATCAGCAACCCGGAATGGCGGGTCGTCGGCGTGAGCGAAACGTTCTTGGGAGCGGTGCTGAACCTTGTCACCTTCCAAGAGATCAAGCTCGTCATCGGCACGTCACCGACGAAGAGCATCGTCTGTGACACCGAGAAAGTCCCGGAGCTGGTGGAGAAGATCCGCGAACACGGCTTTAGCGAAGAACTGCTGGCAGTCGCTGCCGCAGATAGCGAGCAGTAATCCAGCAAACGAAAGAGCAGGCTTCCTCAGGAAGCCTGCTCTCTTATCTTCTAGCGTCTGAAAAACAGCGGGACACAGCAGATGTCTTCCATCCCCATCACCGCGTCGATGTAATATTCGATATGAGGTGCCGGAATCTTGCCTTCCGCCTGTTCGCGGAAGTTGACTATGATCTCGTCGGCGTTCAGATCGAGCGCTTTTAAAAATGTGTTCAGTCCCGGCTCCGCTGTCTGCTCCTGCATCGCCTGCAGCCACTCGTCCGGCACCTCGCCGCGCTCCGCCATGTCCTCGCTCCACTCATCGCGGGCCAGCGACCCGGCGAGCAGCAGATCGTGGGCGAGCAGCGCCCGCGCCATGCCGGTCGCAGCGTGCAGATTGCGATGGTTTAATACCGTGCCGACCAGCACGCTCCACCCGTCTTCATCCAGTTCAAATGCATTGGCGACTCCAACCAGCGCGCCGAGCAGCTGTGCCTGCGGATGGTCGCCCATGCGGTATGTAACTTCCAGACCGGCGCCAAGCGCAGCTGTCAGCTCTTTGCCGCCTTTGTTTTGCAATTCAATCGCCGCGAGCACCGTCGGATACAACAGCGGCGCATCGCTCACCGCCGCATTGCCCAGCACCGCCTGCGCCGCCGTCACCATGTTGCCGGTGGCAAACAGCATCGCCTGCTCTTCCCCGCCAAACGCCTCCAGATGCTCCGCCAGCCGCACGCCTTCTTCCGTATCTTTCAGTGCAAACCCTGTTCCCAAGTATTCAAGGAAGCAGAGCTTGATCTTCATCATCTCTTCATAACTCCACTCCGGCCACACCGCTTGACGGGCCCGTTCCAGCCACCCTTGCATGCTTTTTCTCCTCCTGCCGACATAAGGTTTCTGTATCCACTATAAAGAAAAGTCGGTGGGAGGGCAAACCATTGTCGCTCTTACTCTAGTTTGATAGAATAGGCAGGTCATAGACGAACGATATGGAGATGATCATAGAATGGGCATCATGACCCGACTTCGAGATGCGGTGAATACTTATCCGAAAATCTTATGGTTTCTGGCATTCGGCGGCTTTTTGAACGTAGCCGGATTGTCTTTTATCTGGCCCTTGAACTCACTTTACATTTCAGGTGAACTGGGCCGCCCGCTCACCGTCGCCGGGATCGTGCTGCTGTTGCACTCGGCGGGCGCGTCGATCGGGCAGCTGACCGGGGGCACCTTGTTTGACAAGATCGGCGGCCGGCCCGTGCTGCTGCTTGGATTGTTCTCGTCTGCCACCCTGATGAGTTTGATCGGCTTGTTTGACTCTTGGCCGCTCTATGTCACGGTGATGTTCCTGTACGGCTTTACCGCGTCCCTCACTTTCCCGGCACTGAACGCCTTTGCTGCCAAGTCGTGGCCGGAAGGAGGACGCCGCGCGTTTAACTTCATCTACGTGGCGAACAACATCGGCGTGGCAGTCGGCACGGCGGCAGGCGGCCTCGTCGCTTCCTACTCATTCCAACTGGCCTTTTTCTCGGCAGCATTTACGTTTTTGCTGTTTGCCGTGTTTGTGCTGTTCAAGATTCACGACCGTCCGGTTTCCCCGGAAGCGCAAGCCGCGCGGGCCGCACAGGCTGCCTCTGCTAACGAAACGGCTGCAGCAGGCGTGCTGATCGAACGAAAGATTCCATGGGTGCCGGTGATGTCCCTCTTTGTCGGCTTTCTGACGATCTGGGTTGTCTACGTGCAATGGCAGACCTCGATCTCCGTACACATGCAGGAAAACGGCATCGCGCTGTCGATGTACAGCTTGCTGTGGACGATCAACGGGGTGCTGATCTTTGCCGGACAGCCGCTGCTCGCTTATGTCGTCAAATACTTCAAGACCTTATCGTCGCAGATGTACCTCGGCACGGCCCTGTTCCTGCTCTGCTATGCGATTCTGCTGACGGCCGACTCCTACTGGGTCTTCATGATCGGCATGATCATCCTCACCTTTGGCGAAATGCTGCTCTGGCCGGGCATTCCGGCTGCGGTCGCGCAGCTGTCACCGCCATCCAGAGCCGGGTTCCTGCAAGGGCTGATCGGCAGCGCGTCCACCGCCGGACGAATGCTCGGGCCGATGCTGGGCGGACTGCTCTACGACAACACGTCGTTCTCCACCTTGCTGATGGTGATGGTGTTCCTGCATGCACTTCCTACCGCCGCCTTTATCCTGTACGCGCGGACACACAAAAAAGAACGGACCTGATGGTCCGTTCTATTTGCGTTCTTTTACTTGCCGGAGATGGTCAGCGACTTGATCTTCAGCGACGGAGCGCCGCATGCGCCGCGACCCGTGCCTTGGAAACGCAGGTCACTGCCGACCGCCTCCACGTCTTGCAGCATCTTGATGAAGTTGCCCGACACGGTGATCTGGTTGACCGGACGAACGATCTTGCCGTCTTCGATGTAGTGGCCAAGCGCAGCCAGCGAGAAGTCGCCGGAGATCTGATCGGTGCCCGCATGCAAGCCTTGCATCTCGATGATCATGATCCCGCGCTTCGTGCCGGCGATCAGCTCATCGAGCGACTGGCTGCCAGGCTCGATGAACAGGTTGTTCGGCAACGTCGTCAGGTCGCCGCGATAGCCTGCTTTAAACGCATTGCCAGTCGATGCCACGCCTGCTTTCTTCGCGCTTTTCAGGTTGTGCAGGTAGGAGACGAGCTTGCCGTCCTTGATCACTTCGGTCCGGCCTGTTGCCACCCCTTCCGAGTCAAACGGGGTGTTGCCCGGAGCGCCTGGGAACTGCGCGTCGTCGATCATCGTGATGTTGCTGCCGGCCACCGCTTCGCCGAGGCGTCCCTGGAGCACAGACAGGCCTTTGTCCGCATTGGAGCCGGAGAAGATCGACGAATAGGTGTGCAGCAGCGTCGCGATCGCGTTGTTGCGGAAAATGATCTCATAGTTATCCGATTCGATCGTCTGCGCGCCCAGCTTGGCAGCCGCATCGCGGCCAACACGCTCGCCAAACGCCTTCACGTCCAGATCGGCGATGCTCGTGACGCTGTAGGCATTGTCATACGCAGTCGCTACCTCATCGCCATCTTTAGCCAGCGCCGACACTTGGCAGACCGCCATCGTGCTGGCCGTGCTGCAGTCGAGGCCTTTCGTGTTGACGATCATCACTTCGCTGTTCGTGTTGACCACCGAGCAGGAGTTCAACAACTCGATGCGCGGGTCGGCCGCCAGCCCGGCTGCTTCCATCTCAAGCGCGGTTTGGATCAGCGTGGCCGCGTCGGTGTTGTACAGCTCATCGGAGCACTCGCGCACTTCCTGGTACTGTTCCGATCCGGCAAACAGCTCGGCTTTTTCCTCGCTTTGCGTCACTTCAGCGTTTTCCTTTGCCGCCTGCAGCATGCGAACGATCGATTCTTCGTCGAGCTTTTCCGTAAACGCCGTGCCCATCGTGCCTTGATATTCGCCGCGGAAGGACACGCCGGCCCGTTCCACGATGTTAAAGGCGTCGATGTCGCCTTTGAAGATGCGAACGGTGGAAGCGCGGTCCGCCTGGTAGTAGATTTCCATTTCCGCAAACCCGAGAGCACGCCCTTTTTCAAACACGACCTGCTTTAATTGGTTGAGATCCATCGTCATCGCCCCGTCACTCCCCTTTCCGTCCGCCAACCGTCAATTCGGACACACGAATCATCGGCTGCCCGACATCGGCCGGGATGCTGCCGGAGATCGAGCCGCACATGCCTTGGCCAAAGCCGAGGTTGCTGCCGACCATGTCGATCTTTTGCAGCACGTCGATGCCTTTGCCGATCAAAGTCGCGCCGCGCACCGGCTTCTCGATCTTGCCGTTTTTGACGATGTAGCCTTCTTTTACGACAAAGTTAAAGTCACCCGTCGCCGTGTTTACCGAGCCGCCGCCGAGGTATTTTGCGTACAGCGCGTATTCGGTGTTAGCGATGATCTCTTCCGGCGGGGTGCTGCCGGCCGCGATGTAAGTGTTGTTCATCCGCGACGCCGGAGCGAATTTGTACGACTCGCGGCGCGCCGACCCCGTCGATTCTGTACCCATGCGCTTGGCGCCAAGCTTGTCGATCAGGTAGCCTTTGAGGATGCCGTTTTCGATCAGCAGATTGCGCTGCGTCGGAGTGCCTTCATCGTCGATCGTCGAAGAGCCCCAGGCGTTCGGAATCGTGCCGTCGTCGATCGCGGTGACGAGCGGTGATGCGACCAGTTCACCAACCTTGTCGGAGAACACCGAGACTTTTTTTGCGACAGACGTCGATTCCAGACCGTGTCCGCACGCCTCATGGAAAATGACGCCGCCAAATTCATTGTCGATGATGACCGGCATTTTCCCGCTGGGGGCAAATTCCGCGTTGACCATCGTCTTCGCCGTATGCGCGGCGAGGCGAGCATGGTCTTCGATGTTCAGGTTCTCCATAAATTCAAACCCGCGATGCGCGCCCGGCGCGGAGCTGCCCATCGATTTTTCATTGCCGACCGTTGCCACCGCTTCCATGTACATGCGATGGCGCGTGCGGCGGTCCTCCACAAACAGGCCGTCGGAGTTGGCGATGAGCACCTTTTGATCCTCATCTTTATAGGAAATCGAAGTCTGGGAGATCACTGGATCATATGCTTTCGCCGCTTCGTGCGCACGGCGCATGTATTCGATCTTCTTCGCCTTGCTGACCGATTCCGGCAAAATCAAAATCGGGTGCGCCGGCTGCAAGATGGAGCGGCGCAGGTCGAGCGTCAAGTCCCGCTTGGTGCCGCGGATCGCTTGCGCCGCCTGGCGCGCCACTTTCAGCAGATTGTCGCGGCGGAAGTCATTCGTATAAGCGTAAACGGCAAACAGCCCGGAAATCACGCGAATCCCGATGCCAAAATCACGACCGGACAGGGCCGAATCGACGCTGCCTCCGATCATGCTGATCGTGTTAATCGTCTTATCTTCCACGAACACGTCCGCAAAGTCGCCTCCGGTCTCCAGAGCCGCCGTTAATACGTCTTCGATCAATGCTTGAGACAGCATGTGCTTACCCCCTTGTATACAAAACCTTTATCTTATAATCGTATCACAAATATCAGACTTTTTGCCTGAAAATTTTCGTGTAACGAAGAAAAACCACCCGGCAAAGGGTGGTTTTACGCTTTCTTACGTTTCGCTTTGCGCTTCGGCACCGACTCCATCAGGTCGTCGATGGCGTCTTTGATCACATCGATGGAGATGGCAAAGCCGATCCCTTGCGAGGAAGCGCTGACGGCGGTGTTCATGCCGATCACTTCGCCGCGCATGTTGATCAGCGGGCAACCGAAATAAGCATTAAGACACATAGGAGTCAGCGTGGAACACATTTAAAGAAATAACATTTTAATTCAAAATAATTCACTTCTCTGCCCTGAGTATATTACACGCCTATTACAACCACTACAATAACTCAATTTACATTTAGCGATTTAAAAAGTCCTCTATGGATCAAGAAAGAGTTGTTGTAGTTTATTCTGATATGTAAGTCTCTATACTTGAAATTGACAAACGTTTTGCTTCCACGATTAGATAATTGCCCAATATACCCAGAGTCGAACAACAGCGCAAGGATTATGCGGGGATTTTCTTCTAAATCGTAATTTTTACAAGCATCCTTCCACATATCAGAAGTAAAACTCCCACCTTCCATTTCAGCAAGCAATCCGGGCAAACTTCGAATAGTACGGTCATGTAAAAATCCTACTAATTCATTCAGAAGTTCCCCCAAAAAATACCCTTCAGAGTAATTGGCCAATACAGCTTTTGTTTCTTGTTCACTCAGACTCGTATGATCCGGATAGAGACTCTTACACTCAATCAAGAATTGGAGAACGTCTCGAGGTCGTAGAAGTGTGTGTTCTAAAACAAACTGCCATGAGTCATTTCCATTTACAATTTTAGGAAAAAAATCATACCATGAGATTGCTTCGATTTCTCTATTTCCAGCATTAGCAAATCGCAATTTCACAAGTTGCATCAAGTCTGAATTTAATGGATTTCTCACATCTCGATACCATTTCAAATCAAGTTTTGAGTCTCTTAGGATTTTATTCAAGTCAGTATCGGTACATAGAGCAAGTACATCTGGACGAACTAGTACAATAAATTTCACATTAATTTCATTCCGTGAGAAATGTTTGTTGAGAAGGTTCGCTGCTCTTATAAGTCCAGAAACAGTATCTAATTGCCTATCCTTTCCACGCAGTGAATCATCAAGGCCATCAATGACAATCAAGATTTTAGACTCATTTAATTCCAACGTACTGATTACATCTAACATTGTATCAACAATGCTGTCCAAAGAAGTTAACACAGTTTCTTGTTCATATGAACCATTTATAAGCTCCCCAAGTTTAGGAATTGGAATTCTAAACCCCTTCTTTGATACGGTACGAACAACCCTTGAAATGTCGTCTGTACCGAGTAATCCATAATTCTTTAATGATGTGTATAATTTATCAAAATCCGGATTATAACCTATTTCAATATCTCGGATCTCCGACATAACTTCTAGGAGCAGCATCAACTTCCAAGGAGTCAAAAATCGACTCCCACCAGTAAGATCTACACTACCTAATTTATAAAAAATTTTAAACTGAAATTCATTTAGGTTTCTATATTTACAATTTACCAAAGGGTCAGAGTCGGAAATTAACCTCAATTTACTTGCGAAAGCTGTTTTTCCAGTACCTTTGCGACCACTCAAAAGAAACTTGTACCCATTTATCAGTTGATCAATAATATTTGTAGGGTCATAAAAAGCTGATTCAAGTAAATGTGGTGTAAGATCGTACTCTGTCTCAGAATCTGCAAATCCAAAGTCATAATCCTTGAATTTGTACATGAGAAAATCAGTCCTTCCCGCGTTTGGGGTTCTTATCTCTTTTCAATACTATGTGTAGAGGCTTATTAAGGTTAATTATAATATAATGCAATTGTCACGTCACGTAAACACCACATGGAAATACAAGAGGCACGATACCCTACCCTTTTCTTACATCCCAACCCTTCAAACCTAAATCGCACATCCTACTGGACCGCCGCCCTCGTTGACCCTGATACATTCGATCAGATCACGTAGAATTGCTCTCCCACCAACACTCTTTTCCTAAACATGAATATCGGTTGCAAATAGCTTTATTATTGACTCACCCAACCCTCGTTTACTCAACTCGGCCTGCTCCAGAGTTTGTTGTAGGTAAAGTTCCTTCTTACTACGTAGCTAACATAGACGTCATCTCCGGCGAATCCTGGTTCGTCCGATTGTCTTAGAGTAAGCGTATAATACTCCCCATCTACTCCCAAAACGATGGAGCTTGAGATGGTCCTCGATAGAAGGAAGCGAGGAGGCGCTGACGGCGGTGTTCGTACCGATCACTTCGCCGCGCAAGTTGATCAAGGGACCTCCTCTGTTACCGCTGTTGCTCGCGGTGTCCGTCTGGATCGGCGGGCAACTTGGAGGTCGCCGATGGTGATCGGGCGTTCATTGGCGGAGATGATGCCGACGGTGACGCTGTGGTCGAGGCCCAGAGGACAGCCGATGCACGCGATAAAGACACACTTGGCTGTCTTCTCAGTTAGTTTGAAATTTGAAAAATTATATTGAAGATTGATATTGCAGACTCCTGAGTTTTTCCGATAAAATTATATCCACAGCACTCAAACCAGAATAAGTATAAGATTTCAGCTTCAATTTAGGAGGAACATATAACGTGGCATCAATGGTGTTAGAGTTACAACGTGAAGCATTAGAGCAAAGCACTTCTGTATCAATATTACTTCGAAAGGCGTTTACCTTGGCAAAGAAGCTGCAGGTGAAGGAATTTGTAAAGTGGTCTCAATTTGAACTAAACGGATATGATGACCCCACTCACCCGTCTCCCAACTATAGGGTGGTTCATGGAGAAATAAAGGCGTTAAATCCGTATCATGGTTACATTCCAGTGTATCTTGACCAAAAAACAGCTGAACTTCTCTCTAAACGAAATCTACCTAGTCCTATTACCGAGATCGAGGAGCACATTAAAACAGGCGAAAAAAATAGTAAAGGAACGCTTATGTACAAGTTTCCTGCAAACGTACAAAGAGCGCTTATGCAAATGATGGAATATGACCTCGAAGTATCACTACATATTCCTGCAACGCAGTTTCAACGAATTGTCGATAGGGTAAGGAACATTATCTTAGAGTGGACTCTTAAGCTGGAAGAAGAAGGAATATTAGGGGAAGGGATGACTTTTAGCGATATGGAAAAAGAAAAGGCTCCAAACACAGCCGGAATCATCTTAAATGTTATTGGAAGTATGACGAACTCGCAGTTACAGCAGAATGCGGACAACTCTACTCAAACATCAACAGTTAATTCAGACTCAGTGAAAAAAGAAGAAATTATATCGCTTATTGGTGAAGTAAAGAAACTCCTTGAGGAGATCGGGGACCAAGATAAAAAAGATGAGCTAGCGGCTGAAATTAGTGTATTAGAATCACAGGCTAACTCTCCCAAACCCAAAAAAGGCATTATCGGGGAGGCAATGAAGTCAATCCGAAATATTGCAGAAGGCACAACTGGAAGTCTAGCTGCCACTGCAATATTAAACAAATTAGCTGCACTTCTCCCACACTTTCAGTGACAATATTTCGCAAGTTTTCCTTATTGGCTACTTGTCAAGTAATATGACTCATAGCCCTGCCTCGGAGTATTTTCCGAGGCTTTTTTCGATTAATTGGAACAGGCAGATTCATTTCAAGTAAGCCGACAGATTGCGTTGTAAGGGGCTCAATCTACTTTTAACTGATGCGATCCTTTGCCTGATCCTTCATGCTGCCTAGTAGATTCTCCGTCACGGCGAGCCGCAACACCCGCAGCGAATACGACCGCTTAGAAGGTACACCTACTCGCCAATATCTCGCTATTTCCTCTTGTTGAATTCGATTTTTTGAGCCTTCTTAAACTATTCACGATAAATGATCGCAAGATGGGCATTTCCCATGACTATAAGATTTCGCTCCTCCGGGTCGATCACTGACCTCTTTCGGTGGCGGCTCTATACGTCTCCGCTTAGATATGCACACAAGGTACAAGAAAAGACGACCACTATGCGGTCGCCTTTCGTTTCGTAAACTTCCAGTTTTAAAGAACGAGTCCCCGATCAGACAGTTGCTGCATCATGAATTCGTGGAACTGCTCTCGTCTTTTTAGTGCTTCTGAGTATTCGCCTTGTTCCGCGAGGTATAGGCAAAATTCCTGTATTATTCCTTCCAGTTCAGAAAGCAGTTTGTTGTGTACAAAAATCTTGATCGCATTTTCGAGATATTTGAACCCTTTTTCACGCCGGTCCGTTCGCGTGAACACATTCCCGAGGATTCGATATGCCCTGCCGGTTGATTCGTGGAACTGCGGCAGGAGGGCTTTGGCTTTTTCCGCGAATGCCCAGGCCGCTTCCATGTCACCGTTTTCTAGGTAGATGGTCGCGATGTCTGTATACACCCGACCCGCTTGTTCCATCTGCCCTCTATGTTCGAAGAGCTTCACCAGATCAAGCAGTTCATCAATAGATCGCTGTGAATCAACGTTGGGACGTTTTAGCATGATTAACTGACGCTGGCATTCGCGCTGGGCTTCCTCATCTGCAAGTACATCAACAATGGCGAGTGCCTTGGTTGCGTATTCATCAGCCTTTGCAAAATCCCTTTTTCTGTAATACGTATCAGCGAGTTGGAGATACAAGCTTTTGCAGGATTCGAGATCACAGCTGAGATATGTTACGGCTTCCTCATAATATCGAATTGCCTCCGCTACCTTGCCGATCTCACGATTTACAGAGGCAATTTGAGTAAGAATCTCAGCATAGATTTGGGAATTCTGGAGATCCAGTTTCTCATACTCCGCCAAAGCATGGTGAGAATAATGCAAGGCTATCGGAAAATCTCTTTGTTTCCAAGCAACCTGACCCAACATTATCAACGCAGCGACGACAGAATGCTGGTCTACTTTTAAAGCCGCAACTTCCGCCACTTCGGAAAAGATTTTTGCCGCCTGCTTAAAACGGCCACTTTCAAAATGGCATCTGCCCAAGTTGAGCCGAATGACCTCCTCCGTGACACCAGTGAGTTGCGTCTCAAGAAGTCCCTCGAAAATCGGGAGAGCCGATTTGTATTCGCTCGACTGCATCATCGTCAAGGCCATTTTATATTTGGCCGCGTTTTCCATGCCTAAGTCAACATCTCTCAGCAAAGATTCGAGTGGTACGTCCAGTCTGACTGCTAATGCGGCGAGGACTGCATAAGATGGGTATGCCTTGTCCGATTCGATTTGACTTATCATGCTTGCAGTGACAAGACCTTTGCCTAATTCTCCTTGCGTGAGTCCTTTCTTTAAACGAAGTTCTCTAATGCGTGAGCCAAAAGACAGCGGATACGAAGACATCTATAAATCACCTCACTTTTTCAGAATTGTATGGGTTGTAAATAAGCCGCATCAAACATTAAGGAATTTACTCTTACAATGCGATTCTATTAGATTGGACTTTGCCAAGGAATAAAAAATAATCTGGAAATGCAGAGATACACGTTAGCAAAATCAAGACAAAATAAAAAACCCCTCAGTTCCCTGAGCGGTCAATGTGTGGCCAAATAAGGTATGACTATTCCTGGTCCCGAGTCAAATTTGAAAATACTTCTGCGACATCGGGTCGCCGCCCTTTTCAACTGCAACAAGTGTCGATGCCATCGGATCGCCGCCTTCTTCAACTGCAACCACAGAAGAACTACTCATGAAAATGCCACCGAAAAACGCGGAAAGTGCAACCATTGCCATCCATTTCTTCATTACTTATTCCCCCCCTTTAGATAAGCGAAATTGGTCATGGAAACGGCATAGCAATTCGTTGACTTTCTCCGAAACGTCCAATGCCTCCTCCAACATTCCAAGTTCGCGATATGCTTTCACAGATAATTTAAGCGAGTCAGCCGCATCCCTGTCGAAGCCCATTTTACCAAAAAACTCAGATGCTTTAAAGGAGAACGCGATACAGTCATCCATCATTTTAATATTGAGTGAATATTCCGCATAACCCTGATAGACAGTGGCAAATTCGAAATTGTGCTCAGCCTCATTCTCCGTAAACAGCCTCAAAGCAGAACGCAATAGGTTACCCGCTTCCTCAGTCTCCCCCTGCCTTAGATGCAATTTCGACATTCTCGCATAGGAATATGCCAACTGAACAGTATCTCCAGCGTTCTCAAACTCATTCACACACTCTCGTAGTTCTTCAATTGCCCGTTTAGGATCTTTTTGAGCTAATATCGTGTAGGCGTAAGACTCTCTGACTCGCCGTGCTAACCCCATCACATTCAGTGCCTTGAACAAAGCCTGGGACTCGTTGAGGTACTCCTCTGCCTGCTCGATCTCGTTTCGGTCCCGGCTCGCAATTCCCAATTCAAACAAAGTGAGGGCCAACCGTTTGGTGTCGGAAATGTTGTCAAAAAATGCTTTTGCTCTCGAAAGCAGTTCCACCGCTTCCGCATGACGTTCAATCATTCGACAAGCCTTACCAAAGTTGTATGTGATGCGAGCAGCCGTAAGATTAAACTCCGAAAATCGTTGAGACAATTGATATGCCCGCATGTAATGGGCATGGGCTGTAGCGATTTGAGATAAAAAGTAGTAAGCGGTGCCTAACTTGTCATATAGCGTCGCCATGAAATAATCGTCCGATTCTCGCTGTTGCTCTAAAGATTGCTGCAATCCGGTCAATATCTTCACCGATTGCTCGGCCTTTCCCGTTCGCATCAGGCATTCAGCCTGCAACAGTGCAAGTTCACGCTTTTGATAAATCAGCAGGTCGTCGCGGCTTTCGAGTTCATCAAAAATAGAGAACGCTTCACTGTATTCCCCACGCTCAATGTAGACCTGCATAATTTCGAGTTGTACTTTGACATCGAGTTCCTTGGCTGCATCAACCATGATCTCATGCAACGGTATGGAGAGCCTTTCTGCGATCTTTTGCATAAAATCAACGGACGGAAAGTGTTGGCCGTTTTCAAGCAAACTGATCGTCTGACGAGAACAGATGCCGTCTGCAAGTTCATCCTGAGACAGATCACGCTCTTTCCGATACGCCTTAACCCTTTGTCCGATCCTTGCATATGTATCTGTAAGCATAATGCCCACCACCCTAAGCGATATATAAAATTAACGAGAATAATTATAACAAAAATCATTCGTATCTTGTACGTACTTTTCAAAAAATAAGTTTTTCTCGAAATACTAATAAAAGAGGCAAGTGAAATAGAACTTCACTTCGTCCTGTTCTTGACAGTCCAGGTTACTTTTCGTAAATAAGAATGCAAACTCTACAAGACTCGGACTACAGGCAGATCGCCTCGTAGACATCTCTACTTTAGTCCTACGTAAGGCAAATATAGCGGAGTGTCTCTGTTTCGCTATTATAAGCATGGTAGACAAATGTCTTTCGGAGTGAATGCGTCCCCGATCTCAAATTGAGAACTGGCCACATCTATATTTTTTAAACTCAGCAAGTTTACATCAATCCTAATATAAAATTAGTTATGGTATGATGAGTTCTAAGACTATTGATTGGAGGAACAGGATATGGAAGTTAATAACGAAGAGTTTAAAAAAGCATATGATATGTGGACTAGCTTCAAAGAAGAAGTGCTTTATAAGAATAGATTTTTTGTGAGGCACGAAGCCCTTGATTTCCTCAAACTTTTTGCTGAAAAAAACCGAAAAATTATCGAAAAGGGTACTATCCTTTACCGAGCAAGGCTATACTCAGCACACCCTTTTCTTGAATTTTATAATAAGCAATTAAATGATGGAGGAGAGTTAACACCAGGTCAAAAAGAAGGATTTTGGGGATATGACGAAAGTAATTCTTTCATTCCTCCTTATAATGATAAAGTAAGTGATGGGAGAGCAAATCCTGCATATATAAGATATTTGTACACCGCAGAAACCCCTTATACTGCACTTGTAGAAGTAAGACCTTACCTTAGCAGCAGAGTGAGCATCGCAGAAATAAAAGTCAACGAAACGTTGAACGTCGCCGACTTCTCCTACGTATCTTTTCCTGATTACGACGGTTTTGAAAAATATCTTATGTACTTGATAATGAGCGATTTCTCAATTCCAACTGCTTCTGATAATAAAAGTTACATACCGACCCAATACATTTCTGAATACATCAAGACTCTTGGATTTGACGGAATTAGATTCACCAGTTCCCTAAACAGTTCAGGAAGAAACATAACAATTTTCAACTTCGAAAAGTGTAAGGCAATAGGTTCAAAATTATATCAGGTAGGCAATATTTATTTTGAAGCAAATTGTATTGAACCCAAAAATGAGAAGCGTTTGACTCAGCTTGGATCGTACATCGGTGAAAATATATTCAATATGCTACAGGACCTCAATAAACAGAAAGAATAAGCTGTTACAGCCTATTTCTTTATGGCCAAAAGCTGACACTATTCCCTGTCCAAAGATTGATGGATAAAATAACCACCCTACATATCTTAAAAATGAAAAAAGACGACGACTCTGTATGATGTGCCGCCGCGCTAACACTGGGCCAGAGTCGTCCTACGAAAATCACATGATCATTGTATCAAATCATCAGAGAAACAAAATGAATCGCGAAAAACCACCCGAATTGAGATAATCGGGTGGTTTTGCTTTACTTTCCCTTCACGCTTTCTTACGTTTCGCCTTGCGCTTCGGCACCGACTCCATCAGGTCGTCGATGGCGTCTTTGATCACATCGATGGAGATGGCAAAGCCGATCCCTTGCGAGGAAGCGCTGACGGCGGTGTTCATGCCGATCACTTCGCCGCGCATGTTGATCAGCGGGCCGCCGCTGTTGCCGCGGTTGATCGCGGCATCCGTCTGGATCAGGCGGGCATAGTGGCGGTCGCCGATGGTGATTGGCCGTTCTTTGGCGGAGATGATGCCGACGGTGACGCTGTGGTCTAAACCAAGCGGGCAACCGATGGCGAGGACCCATTCGCCGACTTGAATGTTCTTGGAAGCGCCAAGCGGCAGGGTGCGTGCGTTTTTGGGCGGTCTGACTTTCAGGACGGCCAGGTCGAGATCATAGGAAGCGCCGACGACTTCAGCCCGGACATCTTCGTCTTGGTCAAAAAAGCGGACATACACTTCTTCAGCTTCGTGAATCACGTGCTCGTTGGTCAGGATGTATCCGCGCGGGTCAAAAAAGAAGCCCGTCCCGATGTTTGTTGTCTTCCGCGATACCTCATCCGAGTCGCGGCGGCGGGAACCGGTGCGACGTTCGGGCTTGACGACCTCGATGTTGACGACCGCGTCTTTGTAACGGTTCGCGATGTTCACAAAATTCGGGCTGGCGAGCTTAGCTGATGTGCGGCGGCGGCGACCTGACGCCGAAGGGTTGCCAATCTTCGATACGCGCTTTTTCATTCCACTCACCTCGTATCATCATCGTATGTGCTTGCCCGCCCTCGCGGTGAGCCTAAGTCTGTCCCCGATGGCAAAAAGGGCGCTTGTCTCGCATAGACATAAGATGACAAGCCTTGCTTGAAACTGGAGGTGACCGTTTTGGATCTATTTGTTGCCATCCCGATGGCTCTCGGCCTTGGCGCGCTGCATTCGCTGGAACCGGGGCATGGCAAAGGGGTGATGACCGCTTATCTCATCTCATCGCGGGCCAGGCTGCGCGATGCGGTGTTTCTTGGCTTTACGTCGGCCGTCTCGCATACGCTGTCGATCCTGTTTCTGGCGTTTGTAGCGACGACGGCGCTGCAGTTCTGGATGCCGGAGCAGATCGAAGCATGGCTTGGCCTGATCTCCGGGGCTGTGATCACCGGCATCGGCCTGCGCATGGTCTACCTGCGCATGAATCCGCCCGTCGTGTCGCTGGGCAGGATCGGATCTGCTGCGGAGGATACGTATGTGTGCGGCCATGGTCATGTGCACCACATTTCGGAACTGGCGACGGAAGGCGGACATGCGCATGGGCATGGACACTCCCACGGGCATTCGCACTCGCATGCACACAGCCACTCACACGGCCACTCGCACGCGCACGACCATTCCGGCGCACTGGCGGTGGTGGCAACGCAGGAGCGATCGGCCAAACGCCTGCTGACCATCGGCGTGCTGACCGGGCTGATCCCCTGCCCCAGCGCTTTGGTGATGCTGCTGGCGGCGATCTCAGCCGGGCAGATCACGATGGGCGTGGGCTTGGTCATCGCTTTTTCGCTCGGCGGGGCGCTGGCTTTGTCCCTGCTCGGCATCCTGCTCCTGAAAGCGGAACACAAAGTCCGCTTCCTCGAACGCCGCCGCTTTGGCGAGGCGATGGCGACGCTCAGCGCCGGGATCATCGTGCTGATCGGTTTCCTTGTCACCTACGAGTCGATATCCAGCCTCGGCCTGTTGTCGTAACAAAAAAGCCTCCGACAGCATTGTCGGAGGCTTTTGCGTTATTAAAATTAGTTTTGACCAAGCGCCAACTCAACCAGCGTGCGCACGCCGAAGCCGGTTGCGCCTTTCGGGTTGAGATCGCCATGGCCGTCCTGATCGCGGGCAACGCCGGCCACGTCGAGGTGCACCCACGGCGTGTTGTCGACAAACTCGCGCAGGATCAGCGCTGCGGTGATCGAGCCGCCGTCACGGCCGCCCGTGTTTTTCATGTCGGCGACGTTCGAGGAGAACGATGCCTTGTAATCTTCGACCAGCGGCATTTCCCAGACGCGCTCACCGGAGCGGTGGAACGCATCTTTGACTTCCGAAGCGAACTCGGAGTCGTTGGAGAACATCCCCGCCAGCTTGCGGCCCAGCGCGATCGAGATCGCACCGGTCAAGGTGGCAGCGTTGACGACTTTGGTCACGCCGCATTTTTCGATCGCATAGGTCAGAGCATCAGCCAGCACCACGCGGCCTTCTGCGTCGGTGTTGACGATTTCGATCGACTTGCCGTTCATCGCCACAACGACATCGCCCGGCTTGATCGCGTTGCCGGACACCATGTTTTCCACGGCGCCGATCACGGCCACGATGTTTGCTTTCGGCTTCAGACGGCCGATCGCCTGCATCGCGCCAATCACGGCACCTGCACCGCCCATGTCGGTCTTCATGTTTTCCATGCCTGCCATCGGCTTCAAAGAGTAGCCGCCGGTGTCAAACGTAACGCCTTTGCCGACGAGACCAAGGATCTCTTCGGAATCCGGGTTGCCGTGGTAGGACATGACGATCAGCTTCGACTCTTCGTCGGAGCCTTGGCCGATCGACAGCAGAGCGTTCATGCCCAGTTCGCGCATTTCCGCTTCCTCAAGCACCGAGATGCCCATGCCGGTCTGCACCGCCACATCGGTCGCCAGTTCAGCGAGGCGGGTCGGGGTGAGGATGTTCGCCGGCTCGTTGATCAGATCGCGGGCATAGTTGGTGCCTTCCGCGTAGATGCGGCCGATTTCCAGACCTTTTTCAATCGCTGCCTGTTTCGATTCATCCGACTCCACGACGATCAGATCGGTCAGTTTGGAGACGGCTTGGTGTTTTTTCAAGTTCTTCACGGTGTACAAGCCAAGCAAGGTGCCTTCTGCCAGCGCTTGTGCCGCATGTTCAACTTCCATGCCGCCGTGTCCTGCGCCATGCACGATGGTCGCCAGGGTCGCAGCGCCATGTTCACGGGCAAATTTCGCCGCGACTGCCGCTGCCGAGCGGGCGCGGTTGGCGGAGAACTCTTCCGCTTCGCCCAGACCGACGATCAGGACGCGCTTCGCTTGCAGTTTGCCGAAGGTGTAGAGGAGTCTGGTTTCTTTGAACTTGCCTGTCAGGTCGCCCGCTTCGATCAGCGCGGCGATCTGGCCGCCCAGCGCTTCGTTGACAGCGCCGGTCGCGCCGTCGGGTGCGGTCACCCCTTCAAACAAGTTGACTACGAGGACATCCGCTTCTACATTGGTAATGGATTGCAGTTGGAGATTGATGTTCAATTTTCCTCTCTCCCTTCAAAATAGTTACGCTCTGATAACTTACAGCTTATGTAGGGTGTCCTAAGAAAAAGAACCGACCAATTGCGGTCGGTGACTCTTAGTCCAACTTAGGTGTCTCGTCTGCTTTCGTTTCCGGTTTCTTTTCCGCAGCCGGAGGTGCCGGCGGGAGCGGAACGAGACGCTCACGGCTCAGGAACTGCATCGAGCTGTCGATTTTGAAGTACAGGTCGCGCTCATCTTTAGCATGCACAATCGAGCCGTTGCGAAGCACAAACGGCACATCCATGCACAGCGAGCACAAGTCTGTACCGGCGCAATCCTTAATGTCTACTTTTTCTTCCGGATATTTAGAGAGCAACGCATCGTAAACTCGCTGGGAATGCTTCTCAAGGTTTTGCTTACAGAACACCCATTTCACAGATGAAGCCACGACAGACATCTCCTTTAGAAAAAAACTTGACGCAACACTTCTTTTATTCTACATCAAATTGTAGATGAAATTCCATAAAAAGTACGCGTTTTCATCCCTATTCTATCATCCTGATCAGATGAAGTCACTCTGAATGATCGCATACGCCTCGTTCCCGCACTGCGGACAATGCAAATAATGCGTGCATTGCCCCCCGTTTTCCTGCTTCACATGCGCGGTCAGCTCATACGGGGAGTAGGGCCCGACATAGTCGCTCCACATCCCGCCGTCTGCCATCGCCGCTCCACAATTCTTGCATTTGATCCCTGCATCTCTCAACCCGTTGCACAGCGGACACACCTGTTCCATCAGAGCAACCTCCCTGCCTTACACATGATTGTAAGGATAGGATGCCCCTGTCAAAACGAAAAAACGCCTCCCGCGCAAAACGGGCGGCGTTTTTGCTTACGAAACCAGGTCGTACCAGGCCATCTGGATCTCCTCGAGGATCTTCTCGTTCGTATCCTCGGCAGCTCCTTCAAACCCTTCCAGCTCCAACACCCAGCGGCGCAGCGTCGCAAAGCGCAGCGACAACACGTCTTCATCCGGGTGCAGTTCATGCAACGCTTCAGCGATATCTTGTGCATCTTCCCAGTTCATCGTATGTACCCCCTACTCACAATCGTACGCGTCGGTGCCAAATGCGGTCTTGTAGTAGGAACAGGCGACGCGTCCCGTCTCCGTGTTCCGCCACAGGCCGAGCACCCACTCGTCTTCATAGCGGCCGTACGTCCGCGAATACTTCGCGCCGCATTTCAAACAGACCGCGTCCTGATGGCCCCGCTCTCCGGTCAGCGCGTCCGGTACTACATCGTGCCCGCACGACGGGCACTCAAACGGCTCTCTCGTATCCATTGACGTTCGCCTCTTTCAAGCAGACTCTGTCTCTATTGTAGCATACCTGCTTCGCGAATTCTGCGCAGCACCGCCTGTCCCGTCCGCTCTGAGAAGCGCAAATAGTCACCCAGAACAAACTTCACTTGCGGATAGCGCTCTCGTGCCTCCGCCAAAAAACGCGGCAGATCTTCCGACACATGCCGGCCGGGCAACAAAAAATAGGGGATGACGACAACTTTGTCCGCCCCTTGCCTCACACACGCGGCCAGCCCTTCCGGAATCGAAGGCGACGCCCCTTCCAAAAAAGCCGGTTCGACCCCCTCATAGAGACCGCGCGCCCGGACGCCTTCCACCAGATCGAACAGCTCCTGGTTGGCAGCAAGCACCGGACTGCCGTGTGCGACAAAAAGAACTCCTGTTGTCATCATACCCCTCCATAGATTCCCAACTATTTTACTTCAGCAGACTGTTTCATCGCTTTCACGAGGTTGACGACCGACAGGCCGATCTGCTCAAAGCGCTGCTGCGACTTCTCGTTGGTGAACTTGCCTTCTTCGGTAAAGGAATCGGTGTAGCCGACCGAACCGAACTGCGGCACCACATACGCGTGCAGGGAGCGCAGGATGGTCAGCATCTGGTTCAACGTGTTGGTCGCCACAGCGCCGCCTGCCGATGCGACAAGACCAACCGGCTTGCCCGCAAATTGGTTGTAGCCGACAAAGTCCAGCGCGTTCTTGAAGACGCCGCTGATGCCGTTGTGGTATTCCGGCGAGCCGAGGATGAAGCCGTCCGCGTTGTTCATCAGCTCCACGAAATATTTCACGTTCTCGTCTTCGTATTTGTTCTCATCGTCCGGATCATACATCGGAAGCGGACGTTCACGCAGGTCAAAAATTTCCACTTCTGCGCCTGCAGCTACTGCTGCGTCGATTGCTACCTTTGCTGCTTTCATCGTCGTCGAGCCGGTGCGCAAGCTGCCGATCAATGCTACGATTTTCATTTGTGAAAAACCTCCTATGTAGTTCATCTCTAATAATACTTAATATACTCCAATGTCTGGAAACTGGCAACACTTTTTCCAAAAAATCTTCGTTTTGGGCATGCTAACAAGCAGGAGGTGAAGAACCATGCGCAAAGGCTTTTTCACTGCGCTCAGCATCCTGCTGGCCGGCTCCCTGTTGGCTGGCTGCGGAGGAGGAGACGCGCAGCGCAACCCTGGCGACACCGGTTCCGGCGGCGGCGCGCGGGGCAGCGGAGGCACGTCGAGCGGAACTTCGGGCAGCTCGCACTAAACCAGCAGCTAAGATGTTAAAAATTTAGACATTTTTTGGCACCCATTCTGTAGGAATCCTCCTTCTAAATCGCGAATAGTACGATAGTACAGAATTGAGCGAATGATCTGAAGGAGGTTCTCGTAAAAATGTTCTCAAAAATCAAAAACAAATGGCTGCGCGAAGGGCTCAGCTGGACAGCCGTGCTGGTCATTGCATTTGTCATCAACATTCTGATTCGCGAGCACGTCTTCGCCATCACCAAAATTGAAGGCCAATCGATGCAGCCGACTTTGGAAAACCACGAGCGCGTGTACCTCAACCGCCTCGCTTATGACCTGGAAGACCCGCAGCGCGGCGACATCGTAGTGTTTCCGGCTCCGCATGACACCCGCGACTATATCAAGCGCATCATCGGCCTGCCGGGCGATGTGGTGGAAATCCGTCAAGGCGTGCTGTATCTGAACAGTGAGGAGCAAAAGGAAGAATACATCGACGCGGTCACCAATGACTTCCCGCCGACCACCGTGCCGGACGACCACGTCTTCGTGATGGGCGACAACCGCCACCCCGGCGCATCGCTCGACTCCCGCGACCCGCGCGTCGGCTTCCTCCCGGCCGAAATTTTAAAAGGGCGCGTCGACTTTGTGCTCTACCCGTCGCCGCACTGGCTGGATGCCGAATAAACCAAGAATTGCGCAAAGAGCACCTGCTCCAGGTGCTCTTTTTTATGATATGATGGGGTCTGATAAAGCAAAATTAATTCGACCGTTTAACGATACAGGATGGTGAAAATAACTTGCCACACCAAGAACAAAACTACCGTTTCAAAGTCAACCTGCAAGGCATGATCGAGCTTTTGTCGGGACATTTATACAGTTCCCCCCGCGTTTACATCCGCGAACTGCTGCAAAACGGCACCGATGCGATTCGGGCGCGCGCCAAGCAGCAACCTGATTTTGCCGGCGAGATTACATTGGAAGTGTTTGCGTCCGGAGACGGCTCCCGCACGCTGATTTTTGAAGATAACGGCGTCGGGCTGACCGAAGCGGAAGTGCATCAATTTTTGGCGATCATCGGTGAGTCCTCCAAGCGCGCCGACGAGATGCGCAACACCGATTTTATTGGACGATTTGGCATTGGCCTGCTCTCCTGCTTTGTCGTCAGTGACGAGATCGTGGTGATCTCCCGTTCCGTGCACAGCGACAAAGCGGTCGAATGGCGCGGCAAGCCGGACGGCACTTATACGATCCGCCTGTTGGACGGCGAATTTACGCCGGGCACGCGCATCTATCTGCGCAGCAAACTCGGCTACGAAGAATATTTTGAGCTCGCCACCGTCAAGGACCTCTGTCGCCACTACGGCGCCTTGCTCCCCTACCCGGTCACCGTCTCGGACGGCAGCCGCAGCCAGACGATCAATGAAGGCAAGCCGCCGTGGCTGTTGCCGAACTGGCAGCAGACCGTCTCCCGCGACGCGATGCTCGACTACGGACGCCGCTTTTTCGGCGAGAATTTTATCGACTTCATCCCTTTGCACTCCGAAGTCGGCGATGTGCAAGGCATCGCCTTTGTCCTGCCGCACCGCGCTTCGATCGCAGCGAAGACGAACCACCAAGTCTATCTGAAACAGATGCTCCTGTCAGAAAATGTGGAGAACATCCTGCCGGAATGGGCCTTTTTCGTCAAATGCATCATCAACACCAACGACCTGTTGCCAACCGCCTCGCGCGAAGAATTTTATGAAGACAGCAAGCTGGCCGCCGTGCGCGACGCGCTGGGCAACTGCCTGCGCGACTACCTGATCTATCTCGCCGAGCACGACCTGCCCCGCCTGCACAAGCTGATCGCGATCCACTTTCTGTCGATCAAAGCATTGGCCGTGCAGGACGACCAGCTCTACCGTCTGTTCATTAAATGGCTGCCGTTCGAAACGTCGCAGGGCCGCCTGACGATGGAGCAGATTTTGGAGCACAACGCGGTGATCCGCTTTACGCCGTCCCTCGATGAGTTCCGGCAGATCTCCCGCGTTTCGGCCGCGCAGTCGATGTGCGTGATCAACGGCGGCTATGTGTTTGATGCGGAGCTGATCGAACGTCTGAGCGACTTTTTCCCGGAGTACAGCGTGGAGCGCGTCGATCCGCTCGATATCACCGAGTCGTTTGAAGATCTGAATACTGCCGAGCAGCAACTGGTCTTCCAGTTCCTGCAGACGGCCGACGCCGCGCTGCAGTCGTTTGGCTGCAAAGCGGAGATCAAAAAGTTCCTGCCCCTCGAACTCCCTGCGCTCTATTCGACCAGCGAGGAAGCGACGTTCCTGCGCTCGGTGGAGCGCACGCAAGAGGATGCCAATCCGCTGTTCGCTTCGGTGCTCGGGACGCTTGGCGCCGCGTTTGGCGTGCCGGCCGCGCACGGGCAGCTCTGCTTTAACTTCCACAACCCGGTCATCGCTAAACTGGTGCAATCGGGCGATCCGGCCTTGCAGCGCATGGCGGTGGAGATGATCTACGTGCAGGCGCTCTTGATGGGACACCATCCGCTCAACCACCGCGAGATGAAGCTCTTGAACAACGGCCTGTTCAACCTGATCGAACTGGGCATGAGATAAGGAGTGGGACGATGAACTACCAGGAACAGCTCTACATGCTGGAACATCAGGCCGACCTGCTGCCCGACGGCGATGCCAAAACCGCCCTGCTCGAACAGGCGATCCAGCTGGCCGACCGGCACAACGAGCTGATCGATTCGTTCGAACTGCGCGAAAAGCTGATCAGCGCAGCGCTTGGCGCAGGCGACCCGCGGCGCATGCTCGTCGCTTTCTCGTGGTGCCTGAACCAAGTGGACAAGCACCCCGACACGTTCGAAGCGGACCGCATGCTCTGGCAATACAAATGGGTGGTCGGCCACATCGACACCTTCCCGCAGATCTCCCGGGCGCAGATCGACGCGATGATGGACGACCTGAAATCCCGCTACGAGGCGCAAGGGCTTTCCCTGCGCCCATACTACCGCCAACTGCACGCCCATGCGATGTTTGCCGGCGAGCAGGAGCGGGCGGATGTCTTTTACCGCCAATGGCTGTCCGCAGCGGTCGATGATTTCTGCGACTGCATCGCCTGTGAGCGGGCACACCAAGTGGAATATCTGGTCTGGCTTGGCGAAGACGACAAAGCGCTGGCGCTGGCCGAGCCGATCTTAAACGGACAGCTCGCCTGCTCCACCGTGCCGCACAACACCTTGCACGACCTGCTCGATGCGCTGATCCGCCTCGGGCGGATCGACGAAGCGGAGGAACTGCACAAGCGCGGTTATCCGAAGATCGAAAACGAGCTGTCGTTCGTGCATGGCTTCGGCAACCACATCCGCTATCTCACCTTGACCGATCCCGACCGCGCCTTGGCTTTGTTTCACAAGCACCTGCGTCAAGCGCAGAAGACCACCGACCAGCGCAACCAGTTCCGCTTTTACCTTTCCGGCTGGTTTCTGTTCGAACGCCTGCGCCGCTCCGGGCACGAGCATGAGGAACTGCAGTGGCTGTCAGCCAAAACACGCGAGCTCGCCGACGCGTTTGACCAGCGCAATGGCAACACGCATCACGCCGCGCTGATCGAAAAAACGCTGGCCCGGCTCTAGAAACATCAACGTATACAAAAAACCCTCGACACTCACCGGTCGAGGGTTTTTTCTGCAAGCAGCTCATCGGCCCGCTCCGCCCAGAGGCTGGCTTGGCGGTAGTCTTCCTGCCCTTTGTAAAATTCGGTCAGCAGCCGATAGACGGCCAAGAGCTCTTCTTTCGTCCCCTGCAGCAGTTCCATCGCCTGCTCCGCCGCCGCCAGCGCGTCTCCAAAACGATCGGCCTCCCGATACAGCCCGGCCAATGCCAAACAGATCCGTCCCCGCTCAATCCGGCATTCGCACGGCACCTTCAGCCCAGCCTGCAGCATGGCGACTCCCTGCTCCCTATCGCCCATCTGGCGGTACACCTGCCCAAGCTCGCCGTACACCTGCACCAGCAGCTCTGTGCCGGGGACGCTGTCCGCTTCCTGCACACATTCGGTCAGCAGCGACACCGCATCTTGATACCGCCCCGTCTTGCCCAGCAGCCGCCCGCGGGCGATTCGGGTCTGCAAGGCCGGCCGACGGTCTTTGGTGCTGTGAAACAGCGTTTCGGCGGCGGAAAGACAATCTTCCGCTTCCCCGTACTGCTCCATCAGCTCCAACACCAGCCCGATGCCTTGCAGCACGTCTGCCCGCCGTTTCGTCTGTTCCGGCACTTCTTCCAACAACTGCTCCGCGCGGCGGTACACCTGCAGCGCCTCTTCGACAGCTCCCAGCGTCCGCAAGCCCCCGGCGAGGTACAGGCAGACATCGAGCGGCAGCATCGGCTCGTCTTCGGGAGCCGGGTGCCGTTCTAATTCCCGCATCGCCCGCTGCCATTCGATCACCGCCAGTTCCAGATGCCCGAGCCCTTGCGCCACTTCGCCGAGCCGCATATAGATGCGCAGCGCCGCGACCGCATCCTCCTCGCAGATCGCCAGACGCAGCGCCTTGTCATACAGCTTGCGCGCCTCTTCATAAGCCCCCAACTGCTGCTGGCAAAAGGCGGTCTGGCAGGCTAGCATCCGCTCCGGCCACGCCGGATGGGGCGCCTCCATGCACTCCTGCAACAAGGGCAGAGCTTCCGCGTAATGGCCCAGCGACAAAAACGCCTGCGCCTGCTTATAGCAAGCCAGACGTTCCTGGTCTTCATGCTTGGCCGGCATCAGTTGCTGCGGCGTCACGCGAAGTTTGGCGGCGATCCGCTTGAGCAGATCGGCGGAAGGCTGGATGCGATCCGTTTCGATCTGCGAGATCATGCTTTTCGTGACCAGCCCGTCGGCCAACTCGCGCTGCGACAGACCGGCCGCTTTGCGCAAGGAACGGATTTTCCTGCCGAGCGTAGACACGATTAGAAAATGATGTGCGGCGTGTGACCTGCGCCCGGCATCTCCATAAAGGCGGTGGTCAGCATCACCGACAGGCGCACGCCTTCTTCCCGGCTCGGCAGGTTGAAACGCGTCTGCACTTCTTCAGCCGTCACGCCCGCCTGGAACAGCGCGGTGCCTTCATACGGCGCCGACAGAATGACCAGCTTCGAGCCCATCGCCATGCCGAGCAGATATTGCGGCGGCAGCGGAATCACGGCAAATTCCACCTGGCCTTGCTCATCCTTCATCGCAAAGTGTGTGATCTCAGCAAAACCCAGCGAACTTTTTTGAACGTCCATCTTCACAAACAGCTCCTCTTGTACCTTCATTTGTTTATATGTATGTGCTAGTGTCTGCAAGCGTCCTTCTAGTAAACCCTGCCCATTCTTGGTACACTAAAAAGCAAAACAGCGTCAACAGGAGAAGGAGCCAAACATGGGAATCGTGATCGTTGAAGTCTGCGATGTCAACCCGGCTTCCGGACTTGATCTGGAGAGTCTGGAATCAACATATCCCGGCACGAGCGTCATCCGCACGCCTTGCCTCAGCAACTGTTCGGAATGCGCCTTGCATCCCTACGCTTACGTCAACGGCGAGATTCACTGGGCCGATACGACAGACGAACTGTGGAACACGATCAAAACGGCGGTGGAAGCAGAACTCGCCGGATTGCTGTAAGACAAACTGCAAGACCAGCTGTTATAAAAATCGGGCCTGGCCGCAATCGGTCAGGCCCTTTTTGATGTGCAGCGTTACGCGGTCATTTCATCCGCTTCCGCAAACTCCACCTGCACCTTGTACCCGGCATGCTTCCTGATGTTCAGCACGCCGCAGTCGAGGATCAGGTATTGCCCTTTGATCCCGAGCAGTTTGCCGGTGATCAGCGGGGCTTTGTCAAAGCCGATCGACTTGATCTTCTCCAGCGTCTCGAGAATCGGGTAGGTGAACTCGTACAGCTCCTCCACGTCAAACAGGTACTGCTGGAACTCTTCCGGTACGACTTCTTTGATCTTGGCGCGCATTTCGAACAGATCGACATCGTCGATCACGCCCTTGAGCATCTTGCGCCAGTCGGTCTTGTCGGCCACATGCTGCGCGATCGCCATCTCCAGCTCCCCGGCCATCTTGCGCGTCGGCAGCTCGGCGATCGGGATCGCCTTGATTGCGCCCTGGTCGACCCAGCGCGTCAATTCGCGATTCTTGCGGGTCAGGCCGACCTTCACGCCGGACGACAGCGCGAGGTAGACGTAGTGCGGAATCATGCAGTGCGTCTTGGCGAACTCTTCATCGCGGCAGGTGCCTTTGTCAAAATGGCACTCGTGCGGCTTGACGATGCACAGGTCGGTCTCGGCCAGCGTCGTCACGCACGGGTAGCAGTAGCCGCCGCCGTAAAGCTTTTTCACTTTGCGGCCGCAGGTGCAGCAGGCCATTTCATTGAGGAACGAAAAGCGGATCTCCGACCCGATCATCTCGTTCAGCGGAATTTTATGTTCACCGATCTCCAGTGTATAGCTCACCGGGGCCTGCGGTTGATGTGTCAATGAGTTCAGAAAACCTTGGTACGTCGTCATAACCCACTTCCTCTCCAGCCTTCTCTTTATCTCTACAAGTGTACCAAAAATAGTTACGAGTTTCGACCCTCAACCTTGTCCAATTTATACACGGAAAACGCCTCGATCGGGCGGAACCCCAACTTGCGGTAGTTGTCTTCGGCCGGCTTGTTGGCCCGCGTCACGCTGAGCGACACGGAATGATGCGGCCCGCGTTTGGCCCGCACCCGCCGCAGTCCTTCGCGCACGATCTCGCCGCCGTACCCTTTGCCCCGCGCTTGCGGCGATACGCCGGTATACAGAAGCACCGTGTCGCCCGCATAGCGACCGGTCGCAAAATCATGGAAGATCGCAAACCCGACATCCTGTCCGTCCGCATTGGTCGCCAGCACCCAAAAGTCCGGGTCAAACGCGCCAAACCGCGTCTGAAACATCACAAAACTCTGTTCCGGGTAGTCGGCGCTCCACTGCATCATCGGATCGAGCGTGCCGGTAAACGACGACTGGTAGACGTTGTAAAAACGCTCCCTGACCTCTTCCGAATAGCCTTGGAACGTCATGTCTTCCCGTGCCGGTCCCACCTCTTCGGTCAATTTCAGGCGCATGTCCAGCCGGTCGACCCAGCGGGAAAAACCGGCCTCCAGAAACACATCGCCGATATTGCCGGAGTGGGTCGCGTAATCCACATACGTTGCTTTGGTGATCGCCGGACCGGTAAACGACCAGATCGCCCCGATCAGAGCGCGGGTCACCGCCCGCTCGTCATAGGCGGGATCAACATCGGGGCGGTTCAACTGCAGCTCATTTTCAAATTCCCCGTAGCGCAAAATGCCCGCAAACGTCTCGCCATCCAAGGCGATCAACGTATTCGATTCCAACTGGTGCACAACACCCTGCTCCTGAAAGCGCGCCACATCCAGTTCGACTTGCTGGTCGAGCAAAGGACCGTCCAGTCCGCGTGATCTGTGCACCACGCGGGCGATGTTCCACACGTCGCCGCGCTCTACCAAACGAATCTGAAATTTCATCAAAATACCTCCGATCATTTGACTCTGGGCTTAAACCTACTATACAGTAAAATTACCAAAAGGGGGAAACTCAACATGTCGTTCCGCAAGTCGTACACGCTGGCGCCGCCTGCGCCGTACCGGTTTGATTTTTTTCGCAAACGGGTGGAGAGTTCCTCGAACACCTACCTGTATTCGATCGGCGACAACCGCCTGTCGCGAGCCCATATCATCGGCGACCGCCCGGTGCTGGTGCACGTTACTTCAGATGAGTCGCATGACGCGCCCCGCATCATGCTCGATGTGCAAGGCGCCCAAGATGAACAGCAAGCGGACGCAGCAGCCGGCATTTGGCGGCATATGCTGTCTGTAGACCGTCCCCTGCTCCCGTTTTATGAAAAAGTGGCCGCTGACCCGGTGATGCGCACGATCACCGAAGACCTGTCCGGGCTGCACCTGCTGCTCGACTCCGGCCCGTTTGAATCGATGATCCTCTCGATCATCGGGCAACAGGTCAACCTGACCTTCGCCGAGAATCTCAAACGCTCGCTGGTCGAACTGTGCGCCTCTTCGATCGACGTGGAAGGCGCAACGCATTTTGCTTTTCCGTCTCCGGAGCAGATCGCCCGCCTCGACTATGCGCAACTGCGCGAGCTGAAGTTTTCCCAGCGCAAGGCGGAGTATGTGATCGATTTCTCGCGCGGCGTGGCGGATGGCAGCATCGACCTGCAGTCCTTGCACGGCATGAGCAACGAAGAAGCGATCGCGACGCTGGTCAAGTTGCGCGGCATCGGACGCTGGACGGCGGAGTGCGTGCTGCTGTTCGGGCTCGGCCGCCCCGACCTCTTGCCGGCTGCCGACATCGGCCTGCGCAACGCCATCCAGCATTTCTGGGGCTGGGAGCACCAGCCGACCGAACAGGAAGTGCGCGAGTTTGCCCAGGGCTGGCAAGGTTATGAATCGTACGCCACCTATTATCTGTGGACAGCGCTGGGACTTGCCCGCGCCGCGATGAAAGAACAAAAAGAGGCAACCCCCAAAGGACGACGCAAAAATACGAAAATTATGGCAGAACAAGACAAGGAGTGATTGGAATGAAGAAAAAGTTATCTCTTCTGCTTGCTGCTACACTGATCACCACGCTCGGCACCACTTCGGCGATGGCGACGATGCCGGCGAAAAACGATTCGCCGACACCGTTCAAACTGTCCGGCTCCTACAAGGCCAGCCTGCGCTTCTCCGACGTGCTGAGCAGCGACTGGTCCTTGCGCTTTGTCACCGAAGCCTCGACGAAAGGCATCATCAGCGGCGACGGCTACGGTAAGTTCCGCCCCAGCGCCAACGTTTCCAATGAAGAAGCGATCATCATGACCGTCCGCGCGATGGGCTTGGCCGATGAAGCGTTGCAGTTGAAAGATGCAACTCTGCAATTGAAAGACGCGGCAACAGTGTCCGCCTGGGCGCGCCCGTTCGTCGCACTGGCCATTCAAAACGGCTTCCTCGACCAAGACATCGCCTTGAACCCGCAAGCCAACGCTGACCGCGAATGGGTGACCGAGCTGGTCGTGCGCGCGATGGGTCTCGATGCGGATGCCAAAGCGCATATGACAGACAAATTGACCTTCAAAGACGCGTCGGAAATCGAAGCGGACGCAGTTGGATACATAGCGGTAGCAGTTGATAAAGGCGTGATCACCGGCTACCCGAACCAAACGTTCCAGCCGAACAAGCCGGTCAAACGCAATGAGATGGCGGTCATCCTCTGCAACGCGGAGAACCGTTTCGAATACGATGACGACCGCCAAGTGCAGACCCAGGGCCAACTGAACGGCACGATCAGCGCGGTCACATCCGTTGGTTTGACGTTTAGCAGCCGCACGCATCAAGACCTGAACCTGAAGTTCGCCAGCACGTATTTTGTCTTTGTTGGCGAAAAGATGGCTGCCAAGAGCGCCCTGCAGGCGGGCATGAGCGTCCGCGTGTTCCTGAACGCGCAAGGCGAGATCGTATTTGTCCACGCCAAAAAAGAAGCGCCGCAGCGCGAGCAGATCGAAACGTTCGCACACGGCCAGGTGCTCGCCTACACTGCGCCGCAAGCGGGCAAAAAAGGCTCGATCACCTTGCTTCTGCAGTCGAAAACAGCCTTGAAGCAGGCAGACAAGAAGCTGACCCTCGACATCGCGGCCGATGCGGCGGTGAAGCTCAACACGCAGCCGAAAACGTTCTCCGACGTAAAAGTCGGCGACCGCGTCGGCCTGACCATCCTCAACAACACAGTCGTCGGCATCGACGTGATCCCAGGCACCCTGCAAAAGCTCCCGGAGTAACACGAACACAGAACAAAAACACCATCCCCAAAGGGATGGTGTTTTCTTATGCGCTCGTCGCTACCGCAGATCGAAACCATTTTGTCCAAACGGCTTCGGCTGGGCCTGAATGCCTTCAAAGACGAGCATCCAGCCACTTTCTGCACGATAGATCTTCGTTTCGGTCTTGTCGTCGATCATCAGCAGATGGAACAAGGAGGCGTTCGATTTCAAATAAGGGCTGAGATGCTCATCGTGCAGGCGCAGGTTGAGCACGCGGTGCTTATCCTGCTGCGGCACCGCCACACCGTCTGTCAGTGGAAAATCGGCGATGGTGACCGGCGGCAAAAGCGGCGATTTCGTATGCGACTTGCAATGCTCGTAGGCGCTGCGCGTCGCTTTTGCTTTTCGGCTCTGTTCGAGAACATAAGCGTAATACATTTCCAGGCTCCTCGCTTCCAGAGGTTAACGCTCGTCCGCTTCTTCCACATCCTCGTCGTCTTCCTCTTCCTCATCATCTCCGCGCTCCCACTCCCGCAATTTCTGCTGGTAGCGGAGTTTGCGCTTGATCTCCTCTTCAGGCGACCACATCGAGCGGTCGACGCGGGAGAAGACAAAGATGAACGGCAGGATCAGCAGCAAGCCGATCACAGCGACGCCAAGCCCCGACAGGAGCGAGTAAAGCAGCGAGACCCCGCTGAGGTAGAGAATCAAAAAGACGGCCGGACAGAAGATGAGGCACGTGCGCCACCAAAAACGATAATAGGACATGCAGGTTCTCCCGACAGGTTACTCAGCGCTTAGCGCTGAGCGAACTCTGCCAGCAGGCGTGCGCCGTAACCGGTAGCGCCTTCGTTGCTGAAGGAGTGCGAACGGTTGACCGCCATCGGGCCCGCCATGTCGACGTGCGCCCACTTTTGGTTCTCGCCAACAAAGTTGCGCAAGAACAGAGCTGCGGTGATCGCGCCGCCGAGGTCGCCCGACGAGATGTTTGCGATGTCAGCGATCGGGGAGTACAGCAGGTCTTCATACTCGTCGAACAGCGGGAGTTCCCACACTTTTTCGCCGGTGAAGTTCGCCGCTTGTTTCACAGTGTCGCCAACGCTTTCGTCGTTTGCCCACAGGCCGGACATCTTGGAGCCCAGTGCGCGCATGCAAGCGCCGGTCAGGGTCGCGATGTCGATGACGCGGGTTGCACCAAGCTCTTGGGACAGGATCAGCGCATCAGCCAGCACGAGGCGGCCTTCCGCGTCGGTGTTGCCAACGCTAACGGTCTTGCCGTTGCGGTATTCGATGATCTCGCCCGGCAGCATCGCGTTGTTGTCGATCAGGTTCTCACAGGTGCCGATGATGCCAATCACGTTGACCGGAGCGTTCAGACGGGTCAGGATGTACATCGCGCCGACAGTCGCAGCCGCGCCGCCCATGTCCATCCGCATGTCGGACAGGTCGCGGGACAACTTCAGCGAGTAACCGCCCACGTCAAAGGTCAGACCTTTGCCGACCAGCGCGGTCAGTTCTTTGGACTTGTCGTTTTGGAAGTTGATCTTGATCATCGCCGGCTTGTGCGCGGAACCGCGGCCAACTGCGATCAGGCCGTTGTACTGGAGCTTTTCCAGCTCTTCGCCTTTGAAGATCTCAACGGTTGCGCCGGAGTCTTTGAACAGGTTCTCAACGAAGTCTGCCAGGTCGTACGGGCGCATTTTGTTGGTCGGCTCGTTGTTCAGCTCGCGTGCGATCACGGTGCCTTCCCCGTAGATCTTGCCGCGGTTGAGCGCATCTTCCAGACCTGCAATGTCGCCGTCGAGGGAAGCGATGGTGATGTTTTTCACCGTGCTCTCTTCCTTCTTCGCCTTGTATTTGTTAAATTGGTACTCGCCCATCACATAGCCTTCTGCTGCGGTGTGCACGAGGTCTTCTTTGCTGTAAGCGGTGCCTTCCGGAAGCAGCACGGTCACGTCGTTTACGCCTTCTTTGCGGGCTGCGCGCGCGCCGAACGCCACTGCGTCACGGTATTTGTTCAGTTCGAATTTCTTGACATCGCCAAGGCCAACAACAACAAAACGGGTGCCGTTGTGGTCGAACCATACAACATGGTCTTTCTTCTTGCCGTGATAATCGCTGAGCTTCAGGCCCAGCTGATCCACGTTTTGACCGATAAATACGGGCAGAACGGTCGTCTTGCCCGCTTGATATGTACCGAGTGTAAAGTTCATCTCAAGGTCCTCCTTTTGTCGCTTACAAAACTTTCGCATATGGAAATATTTCTTCCCTGTCATTATACCTTTTTCACCTGAAAACACCAAGGAAAGTTTTCCCGTTAAGGAGAAATCCATCCCCCGGATCGCCTCACCGCCCGCTTCCATCCCGCATAGCGCGCCTCGCGCTCCGCCGCCGCCATCTGCGGCGCAAATGAGGTCCGCTCCAGCAGTGCAGCTTGCAGCGCGTCCAGGCTGTCCCAGAACCCGGATCCGAGCCCGGCCAGAAAGGCGGCGCCGCGTGCGGTCGACTCGTGATGCGCGGGGCGCACCACTTCCGTCCCGAGCAGGTCGGCTTGAAACTGCATCAAGAATCCGTTCTGCGTCGCCCCGCCGTCGACGAGCAGGCGGGTGATCGGCAGCCCGGAGTCGGCCTGCATCGCGTCGAGCACGTCGCGGGTCTGGTAGGCGATCGCCTCCAGCATCGCCCGCGAGATATGCGCCCGTGACGTGTCGCGGGTCAAGCCGAAGATCGAGCCCCGCGCATAGGCGTCCCAATACGGTGCGCCAAGCCCGGTGAACGCCGGCACGATGTACACGCCGCCGCTGTCCGGCACCGAGTTCGCCAGCCGCTCCGACTCGGCCGCATCCTCTAAGATGCGCAGTTCATCGCGCAGCCATTGCACCCCGGCCCCGGCGATGAAAACGCTTCCTTCCAGCGCGTACTGCACCTCGTCCCCGACCTTCCAGGCAATGGTGGTCAAGAGCCCGTGCTCCGACTTCGTCGGTTTCGCACCGGTGTTCATCAGCAGGAAGCAGCCGGTGCCGTATGTGTTTTTCGCCATGCCTTTCTCGAAGCAGCCTTGCCCGAACAACGCGGCCTGCTGGTCGCCGGCGATGCCTGCGATCGGCACCGCTGCGCCAAACACGTCCCTGTCGGTCATGCCGTACACTTCGCTCGACCCGCGCACTTCCGGCAGCATCGCGCGCGGAATGCCAAACAAGGCGAGCAGCTCATCATCCCAATCGAGCGTATGGATGTTAAAGAGCATCGTGCGCGAGGCGTTGCTCACATCGGTGATGTGCAGCTTCCCGCCGGACAGCTTCCAGACCAGCCACGTGTCGATCGTGCCGAACAGCAGCTCGCCGCGCTCCGCCCGCTTCCGCAAATCTGGCGATCCTTCCAACATCCACTCCGCCTTGGTCGCAGAAAAATAGGCGTCGATCACCAGCCCCGTCTTCTCGCGAATGAGGTCGGCATGGTCAGCCTGGCGCAGTTGATCACAGCGCCCTGCCGTCCGGCGGCATTGCCAGACGATCGCGTTGTGCACCGGAACTCCTGTCGATTTGTCCCAGATCACCGTCGTCTCGCGCTGGTTGGTGATGCCGATCGCGCGCACTTGATCAGGAGCTGCGCCAGCCTTTTGCAGCGCACGCTGCAGCGCTTGCAGCTGTGTGCTCCAGATCTCCAGCGCGTCATGTTCGACATGGCCCGGCTCCGGATAATGTTGGGCAAACGGCAGATGGTCCGCTGCCACCGCTCGGGCGCTGCTGTCATACACAATCGCCCGCGAAGAGGTCGTGCCCTGATCGAGCGCCACCACGAAGCCCCGCTTCTTGTTGTCTGTCACTCTGAGCGCCCCCTTTCTCTTCACCTACTATTTTAATTGAATTTAGAAAATTACACCAGAACCAGCGCTCTCTTTCTGCCAAATCTTACGACTTTGTGAAAGCATGATTCGCGGTATGTGAAATCTGTTGCATAGCTTTGAAAAATAGTGGTATCATGACTAATAGAAATTCAGAGCGTAGGGAGGGACTCCTGTGTACCGTTATTATATGGGTATTGCACTTATGTGTTTGGTTATGGCAGTATTCGGTCTGTTGCTGTCGGTGAACGCTGCGGCTTTCGCGACCATCCTCGTCGGTTTTGCCGGTGCATTCTTGGCGATCGCATTCATCACCGCAGGTCCGGAATCACGCTGGTAACCCGCACCGTATAAGCAGTTGCATGTACACATAACATGGCCCCTGTGGAGATTCCACAGGGGTTTCTTATGCGTTCAGATAGCCGCACAATTCCGGAAGCAGCACTTCCGATTTTTTGTTGCATGGTATGACCGGCACCCCGTTCTGCCCGGCGATCTTCGGCAGCATGCAGACCGGCTCCATCTCGAGTTTCGTCCCGATCACCAGCAGCAGGTCGGCCTGCCCCACCCAATCGGCCGCCACGGCGATGTGGCGGACATCTTCACCCTCCAGCACGATGTTCGGCTTGAGCAGCTCGGCACAGGTCGGGCAATGCGGCTGTGGATTGATTTCCGCCACATGCGACGGATACAAGGCATGGCACCGCTCACAGATCAGTTCGCGCAGGTTGCCGTGCAGTTCCAGCACGTCGCTGCTGCCCGCCTTTTGATGCAGCCCGTCCATATTTTGCGTGATGATCCGCACGTTTGACTTCGCCAGCGCCTGATGCGCCGGATTGGGCGCCGCCTCCCGCCAGTCGAGCAGCATGTCCCGGTAGCAGTCGTAAAAGGTCAGCGGGTCGCGGCGGTAGAACCCGATCGTAAAAATTTCCTTCAGCGTCAAGCCCCGCCAGGTCTTGCTGACCGTCGGCAGGCCGCTGGGCACGGAGATCCCGGCGCCGGTGACCGCCACCGGACGCCGCGCCTGGCTGGCCCAGGTGATCCATTGCCTGTCCATCTTCCCGCCTCCTTTTGATTACAGTATGACCCAGATTCGCATACTACTCACAAAGCAGGTCAAGATGGAGGTGGAACGTTGGCACAAGAACTGTTGTCTCCGGAGCATTTGGCGATGATCACAACCGGTTTTGTGGTCGGGACGTTCGCCCGCATCATCACGCTGAAAGAAGATTACCGGCAGTATCCCAGCTACCCGAACGGATTTGTCATCCATATCGTGACCGGAGCGGTCGCGGCGGCGATCGGCGCTGTGGCGATCCCGGCCCTGGTCACCAAGAATTTTGTCGGGGTCTCATTTCTCGCCCTCGCCATCCAGCAGTTTCGCGATGTGCGCCGGATGGAGAAAGTCTCCTTGCAGGAACTGGAGAAATCGGAGTTCACGCCGCGCGGCTCCGCTTACATCGACGGGATCGCCAAGACGTTCGAAGCGCGCAACTACGTGGCGTTACTCAGCGCCTTTCTGTGCGTGCTGGCGATGCTGCTCCTCCCCGGTCACCGCCTCCTGCCCGACGTGACCGCAGGCGTCGTGGCCGGGCTGCTCTCGATCTGGCTCTTGCGCCGCTATACGAAAGGCAAGAAAGTCGGCGACATCGCCGATATCCACATCGCCAAGATCACGTTTGACGAAAAAGACAAGCTGTATGTTGACGATATTCCGGTGCAAAATGTCGGGCTTCCTGCGGCCAGGGAGCGGTTTCAACAAGAAGGGATTGCTGTGATGATCACGCCGCGCTATGCGGACGGGGGGATCGTGCTGGCCAATTACGGGCAGCGCCAGGCGATCGTCCACGAAGCGGCCCGCACGTTTGGTTTGAAGCGCTACATCTATATGCGGCGCGACTTTAACACAGGGCGCATCTGTTTTGCGATGATCCCGATTCGCCAAGACGAAGCGGCGCTTTTGAAACTGGTCGCTCAAGTGCCGCTGCTCGAATCAACGAAAAAAAGCGCCCGGATGCGCAACCCGCAGCTCCTACCCTCCGAAAAAGGAGAATGACCGATGCAAAAGCGTTCCCGTGACATTCTCGCCGTGATCGCTCCCGACAAAAAACATCTCGCCGGCGGCAAAGCGCAAGCCTTTCTCGCCGACTCCAAAGAAGCCTGCCAAAGCTTGTCGGAAGAGCTCGCCCAAGCCCTGCACGGCGAAGTCATCTCCCTCTCCAACGGCGTCTATCTGATCCTTGACGCCTAAGCTGCATACAAAAAAAGCGCCTCTGCACAGAGGCGCTTTCGTATCTATTTCGCGTGTTATGCCTGGTCGATCGCCTGCAGCGCCAATTCAAAATACTGCACGGCGTCCTCATACAGCTTGTTGCGGGTGGCGATCAGTCCGAGATGCTCCAGCACCGACACTTTGGTCTCGGTGTGCACATCCAGTTCCGGATGAGCCAGCGCCTGCAGAAACAGCTGCTCAGCCTGCTGAAGTTTCCCTTTCTGGTACAACCGCTCCGCCAAACAATGCAATCCGTCAAGATCGGGATGCGCACAGACCAGAGCCGGTTCAACATCAAACAAGAAGTGATACGTGGTAGAAAGCATCGCCGACACTCCTCTCTGCCTGTTCCTGCTCTTTTCATCATAACAGGATTCGAGGAAATTCGACATTCTCTGCCGCATCTTCTGTGACACTTTAGGATTCTCTGCGAAATGTCACAGAAATGCGCCGGATGTTTAGAAATGGGAGAACCAGCGCTCCCGCTTGAAGTCGTTGCTTTCGGCAGGCAAGGACGCTTTGACGATGCGATAGTAGACCAGCGCCTGCTGACTGTCGCCTTTTTGCAGATAAAAGTCGGTCAGGCGGTCGGCGATCATGCAGCGCAGTTCCGGCGCGTCCGCATTGCCTAGATAGGTCACCACCGGGCGGATATCGCCGTTCACTTCGGCGCGGATCATCATCAAATCGAGCACGCGCACGCCCCACACGCCGGGCTGCTCCGCGTCAAGCTTGCTGACGGCGGGCAGCAGCTCGTCGGCGATGCCGAGCGCCTCTGCCCTGCGTCCGGCCTTCAGATAAGCCTGCGCCAACTGTTTGAGCCCGACCGCCCGCAGATGCAGGCTGTCTTTGAGCCAATACTCCCGCGCTTCTTCCAGATAGGAGATCGCAGCTTCGTAATTGCCTTGCAGATATTCATCGCTGCCAAGGTTGTTCAGCACCCGTCCAACCCCGGCATCATGTCCGATCTGCCGGTAAGAGTCCAGGCTCTTCAGAAAATGCGTCCGGGTGAGCGTATAATCCCGCGCCAGGCTGGCGATCTGCCCTCGGCAATGCGCGATGACGCCATGCGGATACAGCTCTTCTTCACCAAAGATCGGCTCGACCTCGTCGAGCAATGCTTGGAGCGCCATGTAGTTATGCCGCTCCAGATAGATCACGAGCAGGTTGTTGATCGTCCGGAACAGCAGATCGTGATCTGCGGTGTCTTTGATCAGCAGATAGGCCCGCTCCCACAGATCCTGCGCCAGATCGAGATTGCGCAGCAGATAATGGGCGGTGCCAAGCTTCGTCAAAGCGTCGCGCTTCTCCGTGCGCCCGATCGCCGCCTCAGCCAGTTGCTCGGCGATCTGCACGCCGCGCTGGCCGAGCTGATTGTTGTCCAGCTGGTCGGCATATTCTTTTTCGAGGTCAGCAACGTCGGTGCGTTTCAGCCGCTCCACCGCGATGCCAAGGCCGCCGGCGATCTTTTCCAGTTCTTCTGCGGTCGCATAGCGGCCATCAAGGATTCGCTCCAGCGTCATCCGACCTAGATCGATCTCTTTGGCAAACCCCCGCACTTTTACTTTTTTCTCCGCCATGATCTCCCGAATCCGCTTGCCGAGCCACACATTATAATCCTGCTCCGCCATACGACCACCCCCTTTCCGATCAGAAAGCCAGCGGGCAAGCCTCGCTGGCTTTGATGCTGGCAATTAAATTAGGTCCATTGCACGTTCGATCCGCCGGACAGCAGATCGCTTTGGTCGTTGACCGCCCAGTTTGATTTGCGTTCGCGGCCGATGGTCGTTGTCGGGCCGTGGCCGGAATAGACGACGGTGTCTTCCGGCAGCGTGTAGAGCTGCTCGCGGATGCTCTGGATCAGCTGCGGCATATCGCCGCCCGGCAGGTCGGTGCGTCCGATGCCGTTGTTGAACAGCGTATCGCCCGCCAGCACGAATCCATCGCCGACAAACACGACATGGCCCGGCGAATGACCTGGCGCAAAGCGGACTTCCAGCTTGTGTTCGCCGATCGCAAGGAGATCGCCATGCGCAATCAGCCCGTCTGCGCCCGGGCCGTCGATCGGGTCGATGTACTCCGGGTAGCGCTCCGAGCCATTCAGCGCCGGGTCGGTCAGCCAGTCTTGCTCCACCTCATGGATCAGGACTTTGGCGTTAGGAGCTGCTGCTTTCACTTCCCCCAGCCCGGCGATGTGATCCAAGTGGGCGTGCGTGATCCAAATGCCGACCACGTCCAGCCCTTCGATCGCTTCGATCACTTCGTCCGGGTCTTGACCCGGATCGATAATCACCGCCTGCTTGGTCGCGTCATCGACGACCAGGTAGCAGTTTTCTTGAAACATGCCCAGCACAAACGTATGTATGTTCAGACTCATCTTGTTCCCTCCTGATGGAAGTTGTTTCTTCTTTTATACCATACAGACATGCAAAAGGACATCTGCCGGGTCGGCGATGCCCTGTTTTGTTTGTCAGTTTAGAATGATTTATTAAAGTTAGAGACTCCAAACATCGTACAGATCGGCAACCGGGATTCCCAGCGCACTTGCGATGCTCGACAGCTTGGTCGCGTTCGCGCCGCGATTTCCCGACTCGATTGCGTAGATATAAGATTGCGAAACGCCGGCGCGGTCAGCCAGCTCTTTTACCGACAAACCCGTTTGTTTTCTGATCTTTTTCAGCTGCATGCCAATCGTCAAATCGCTCATTTTATCTGACTCCCCATCTTTTTCATTATTGTTTCCCCCCTACCAAAGCTAAACAATAACGATTTGATATTTACTTACTTTATAACATAATTTTTCGCAGAAAAAACATATTTGCTTTAATTAAAGCACCGTCGACAATTTTCGACAAAATATTACTTTAAAATTTCGTCATCTATGGTTTTTCTTCGCCAATTTTGATAAAATACAGATACAACCATTTGAATTGTTGGAGGTTGGAGATGAATCAGGCTTGGAAGAAGCAGCAGTCCATTCAGATTGGTCAGAATATTCGTGATCGTCGTAAGGCGATCGGCTTGACCCAGACCCATTTGGCCGAGGGTCTCTTTTCTGTGCAGGCGATCTCCCTGATCGAGCGCGGCAAGTTAAACGTGTCGCCGGAGACCTTGGAGGTTTTTGCTGTGCGCTTGAACTGCAGTGTGCAGGACCTGTTACAGATGCACGACCTCCAGGAAGCATGGTTGGAAGAACTCCTCCAAACGGCACTCCGCTACCAAGAATCAAACCAACCGGCCGAGGCGATGGAAGTCCTCCATACTCTTTATTCAGAAGCACTCTCGAAGAACAACATGCTCTACTTACAGGAAAGTTCCTACCTGCTTTGCCTCCTTTACCATTCAATTGCCAAATACAGCACATCGACGGACTGGGGTCAGCAGGCTTTGCGCGTGCTCGACCCCGAGCCGCATTTGGACCGTGTGCTCAACACCTACATCACTTTGAGCCGCAATTCTTATATGGTCGGCAAGATGTGGGAAGCTTTCGACTTGCTGCGGGAAGCGGAACAACTCGTCGAAGATCCGTCCGCGACCACCGAAGCGGGCAATCTTTATTTCAGCATGGCGCTGATCAAACAAATGCTGCAAAACTGGGAAGGCTGCATCTGGTATTCGGAGCAGGCCCTTGCCCAGTACGAACTTCGGGACGAAATCATCAAAATTGGGCGCACTTTGATGATGATGGGCACTGCGTATAAAAACCAGGGCCGGGTCAACATCGCCCGGCAGCACATCGAACGCTCGATCCGGATCTTGAGCCAAACCAACGATGCCCGTTCTCTGGCGCGCTGCTATCACAATCTCGGCGAAGTCGAGATCAAGATCGGCGCCTCTGACAAAGCGCGCAAACACTTTTTGCGCTCGCTGAAGCTGAAACGGCAGTCGGGGGACACGGCCAGCATCCAAAACACGCTGCATGCCCTTGCAAAAGTCGAAATGAGTAACGGCAATCTGGAGGAAGCGCGCAACATCCTCCAAGACTGCCTCACACGTGCCGAACAGATGAACAATCCCCTGCAATTGGCGGTCACCAAACGACACTTTGGTGATCTTTCCCTCATGCAAAATCAGGAAGAGGAATTTGTCCTCTTTTACAAACAAGCGATCGAAGCCTTTGAAAAATTGGAGTTTTCCACCGAATTGGCCGAAGCTGCGGAGAAACTTGGCGAGTACTACATCGAGAAAGGGAGGGAACGCCTGGCTGTCCCCTATGTGCGTTTGGCGAACTATCACTATCGGAAATTGCTAAAAAAATCGTAGAGGAGCAAAGTCGTATGAAAAAGTTCGCTTTGGTTTTATCGATTGCATCCGCTCTCTTTCTTGGACTAACTCTGGTGCACAACGGCACTGCGCTGGCCGATGATCCGCCGATCTGGGACAGCTGCACGGGCAGCGTCGTCCCAAGTGCTTGTGTGAAAACGCCATAATTCATCATACAAAAAGGAGACTCCGGCCAGCGGAGTCTCCTTTTTTGTCTATTTGAGCGGCACTGAGGTGCGTTTCCGATTCTGGAAGGTGCAGATGCGTTCATAGCCCGCATCACGAATGTAGGCAATCGCCGTCTCGTAGTCGGCGCCGACATCTTCCGGACGATGCGCGTCGGACGACAGCGCGATCGGCACGCCTTTCTCAAAGCAGGTTTTCAAAAAGTCGGGCGCCGGGTACATCTTCTGCACCGGCTTGCGCAGACCGGCCGTCGAGACTTCGATGCACTGGTCATGCTTTTTGAAATGATCCGCCAATTTGGTGTACCAGTTTTGCAGGAATGCTGCATCATCCGGCTCATGGCCAAACACTTTGATCACATCAGGATGGCCGATGATCTGGAACAGCTTCGACTCGGCGAGCTGCATCAGGATCGCAAAGTATTCGTTGTAAACTTCTTTGATGTCCCGCTCATCCCAGACCGGGCGGTACTCCAGCAGGTCAAAGCCAAAATCGCCAAGCCAATGCACCGATCCGATCACATAGTCGAACGGATAGGAATCGAGAAACGCCCGCATCTCTTCATCACGGCCCGGCACGTAATCGAGCTCGATGCCGAATTTGACATCATGCCCCGCCTTCCGCGCATCCATCACCATCTTCATGTATTCATTGAGATCTTCGGTGCGTTTCTTGTCTGTCCATTCGTTATCAAACAACGGCCGGGTTTGCAAAAAACGATAGCCGTGCTCCGAAATGCCGAGCTCGGTCACACCGCGCTCCTTGGCGGTCGCAAGAAACTGCTCCAGCCACTTGACGGTGTAAGGCCCGCGTTCGGTGTGGACATGATAATCGGTTCTCATCCTCGTCACCCCATTCTGCTAGTTACGACCTATTCTAGCAGAAAAATGCTATTCGATCATCATGTCCATCGGCGAAGAAGCATTGGCATAGCGCTTTTTCGGAATGCGTCCGGCCACAAAGCCTTTGCGGCCGGCATGAACGGCCAGCTTCATCGCTTCGGCCATCAGCACCGGGTCGTTCGCCCCGGCGACCGCCGTGTTCAGAAGCACCGCGTCTGCGCCCAGCTCCATCGCCTGCGCCACATCGGCCGGAGAGCCGATGCCCGCGTCGATGATCACCGGCACTTTGCCTGCGCACTCTTCGATGATGAACGACAGGTAATGCGGGTTGAGCAGGCCGAGACCGGAGCCGATCGGCGATGCGCCCGGCATGACCGCATGTGCGCCAACTTCAACCAGATGGCGTGCCAGAAGTGGATCATCAGACGTGTAGGTCAGCACGGTGAAGCCTTCTTTGACCAGCTGCTCGGTCGCTTTCAGCGTGCCGATCGGGTCGGGCAACAGTGTGCGCATGTCGCCGATCACTTCGACTTTGATCATGTCGCACAGGCCGGATGCTTTGGCAAGGCGGGCGATGCGGACCGCTTCGTCTGCCGTCTGCGCGCCTGCGGTGTTCGGCAGCAACGTATATTTTTTCAGGTCGAGGCGTTCCAGAAAGTTCGGATTGTTTGGATTGTCGATGTTCAGACGGCGGATTGCAAAAGTCAGGATCTCCGTTTCTGAAGCGTCAACCGCCTGCTGCTGAATGTCGAGATCCGGGAATTTGCCTGTGCCAAGCAGCAGGCGGGAGTGAAACTCATAAGTACCGATTTTCAAAGTGTCTGCCATGTTCTTGCACCTCTCTTTATGTAGTTGCCGCTTAATAGCCGCCGCCGACAAAATGCACGATCTCGATCTTGTCGCCGTCTTGGACAGCCGTCCCGGCGTACAGGTCGCGGGGCACGATGTTCAGGTTGTGCTCGATGACGATGATCCGTTCGTTCAAGCCGAAATGGGTAACCACATCGGCGAGCGTCTGCACGCTGTCTACCACCCGTTCTTGTCCGTTGATGAGCAGGGTCATACCCGCGCCCCCCTTTCCAGATCGACGATGCTGCGAATGCGCTTGGCGGCCGCTTCCACATCGTCTGCCGCGATGACAGCCGTTACGACCGCCACGCTGTTCGCACCGCTCTGAATGATCTCCGCCACATCTTCCGCTTTGATCCCGCCGATCGCCACGATCGGCAAGCGGACATGCCGCCGCACTTCTTGAACGCCGGCCGGGCCCACGACCGGCTCGGTGTCGAGCTTGGTCGCTGTTGGCTTCATCGGGCCAAGTCCGATGTAATCGGCGCCCATGCGCTCCGCTTCGACCGCTTCCTGCACGTTATGCGTGGAGATGCCGACGATTTTGCCAGGCGCGAGCATTTCCCTGGCCGCTTGCAGCGGCAAGTCGCTTTGCCCGAGATGCACGCCGTCAGCGTCGACCGCGCGCGCCACGTCGATGCGGTCGTTGACGATCAGCCGCACACCCGCTTCGGCCGTGATGCGGCGCAGGAGCAGGCCCGCTTCGAGCAGTTGGCGGCCGGTATAGTCTTTTTCACGCAGCTGAATGCAGTCAGCGCCGCCCTTGATCGCGGCACGGATCACGCTTTCCAGCGTCCGGCCTTTTAAAAACGCGTCGCCGGTCACCACATACAATCTCGAATCCATAACCCACCTCCTGAAAAAAAGAAAAGCCGTCTCTGGCAAGCAGAGACGGCTCCATCACACGATCCATATGTGCGTGTTCGCCATCCCGCTTCCCTACGCTGGCATTACCCAGTCGAATCAGGTTCCAAGGGTTAAAGGCAGACTCGCCTTCTCTCAGCCTCCGCGATTCCGGAAGCACCCCTAGGGGATTACACGCTTTTCATGATACCATCCGTTCCCTGAACTGACAAGAAGTTTTGCGCTAGTGCAGTTTGGGAATCGAGGTCAAACTAAAGCCGATCACCTGATCGGCAAACAAGGTCAGCTGCGGCAGGTGTTGCTCCTGCCCGGCGCCTTGCAAGATCACATCGCGCAAGGAAAGGATCGGAGCGGTGTCGAGCAGTTGCAGATTCTTCTCCTCCTGCTCGAGGACGGTCAGCAGGTCGCTGCGGATATGCGTGACCATCGACGCCACATCCGGGCGCAGCGCGCCGTTCTCCTCTTCCGAATAGCTTTCCGCGTAAGAAGGTTGAATTTCGCACAAGGTCCCTTCCAGCTTCCCAAAAGCGGTGAGCAGCACCACGCGCGGTCGCGCTCCTTCGATCTCAAAACGCTTGATCAGCTTGGACAAAGCTTCCAGCGTCAGCCATTTCATCGAAAGGCGGTGTTCCATCGCTTTGGGGACGGTCGGGAAAGAAGCGTTTGCTCCTTTTTTCTTGTCTTGCTGTTTTTGTTCGTTCGCCATAAGCGCCTCCATCTTGTCCGCATTTCACAAGATAGTATGTCCGAACTCGATCCAAACTAGTGCGCGATGGCTGCCACTGTGGAAAAATCAATTTTCACAGGCTTTTGGTAGGCGCCCAGAAACATGACGCCAATCACGCCGATACAACATAAAATAAGTGCTACACGCTTCACAGGTCACACCTCCACCATTCAATTTTACTGATGGCTTCGGTTTTGTAAAGCTAGATTTTTTCTTTTCCGAGCAGGCGGAAATGCTCCACTTTCAGACACATGTCCATCACAACGATCAGACCGGCCTCCTGCGCTTTTTTCGCCGCCGCTTCATCGACGATCTCCAGTTGCGTCCAGACCGCTTTGGCTCCGATCTGGATCGCTTGGTCGACGACGCCGGCAACTTCATGGCTGCGGCGGAACACGTTGACGATGTCGATGGGGCCTTCGACTTCTAACAGCGACGGGTGCGATTTGCGGCCAAGCACCGAATTCACCGTCGGGTTGACCGGCACGATCTCATAGCCTTGAGACTGTTCATACGCAGCCACCTTATAACTCGCTTTCGCCGGGTCGTTGGACAAGCCGACGACGGCGATTCTTTTGCTGTTTTTCAAAAGCTCCACCAACTGCTCATCCGAAGGGTTTTGGAACATGGAATTGCCTCCTCGTTTTACGTCGATTTATGTGTGCGATCATCCGACACCGTTCAACAATTTTCTATAATATTTTGAATTGTTCCACGTGAAAACACAATTTACTCGATGTATTTCACACCGTACCGTCCCTTGCTGGTCCTGTAAATTCCAACATGGGACGGGCTTCTGTATCCGTTCGACCACCAATCCTCACGAAACCTGGCCGCGAGACACCCTGCTTGAAACTTACTGTCGAATAATTTTCCGTAGTACACCCAGCTCATGATCGTTGCCCGCTCCCCTTTGCTCCAGTTTTGCCTTAACAGTATTCCCCACCCTCCCTATTATTTTCAAGGTAAAGGGAGTTTCTTGTTCGGGCAGACTATCGCAAAAGGAGGGAGTAGACGATGAACATGTTCTCGAAAACCAAAGGCTTGCTAGCCATCCTCACCGCTGTCACCCTCGTTGGGTGCGGGAATCAAGGAGCGGCTCCCAATCAGCCGCAAAGAGGCGATCAGGTGAACATCAAATCGTCGCCTGCTGAGCAGAATCCGGACCGCAAACAGGTCTCCGAGATTCACACTCCGAAATACAAGGTGCGCGCGCCAAAGATTGACGTGGCCGACAGCACGCAGAAAAAAAGCGCCGAACAGCAGGCGGATGACATTGCCAACATGGTATCCCGGCTGCCCGGCGTTGAGCGCGCCGCTGTGGTGATCGCCGGCAAGACGGCGCTGGTCGGCCTCGACCTCAGCGCCAACATCACCGGCTCGCAGATCGACTCGATCAAATTCTCGGCGAAAGAAGCGGTCGAGCGCAGCGGCAAAGGCTATAACGCGCTGGTCTCGGCCGACCTCGACACGGTGACCCGTTCCCGCGCCTTGATCCGCGACATACGCAATGGTCAGCCGCTCGATGCGATCTCCGATGAAATTGCCGACATCCTCTCCCGTCTGATCCCGGAGATGTAAAAAAAGTGGTGTTCCAATTGGAACACCACTTTTTATGCGGACGCTTGCGGCAGCAGCACGTCAAAGGAAGTGCCTTGCCCCACCACCGAGTCGACGACGATGTCGCCATGGTGGTTTTTGACGATGTTATAGGTGATGGCAAGCCCAAGCCCCGTGCCGCCTTTGCTGCGGGTGCGGGCTTTGTCCACCTTGTAGAAGCGGTCCCAGACATAGGGCAGGTCTTCCGGCGGAATCCCTTCCCCGGTGTCTTTCACGCAGACGCGAAGCACGCTGTCTTCACGCGCCATCGACAAGGTGATCTTGCCGCCTTGCGGGGTGTGGCGAAACGCATTGTCCAGCAGGTTGGTAAACACCTGCTCCAATCGGTCGCTGTCCCCAAGCAATGTCGCCGGGCGGTCATCCTCGGCGATGAGTATCTGCAATGTGACTTCACGCTCGTGAGCGACGGTGGTGAACTTGCGGCCGATGCGGCGGATCAGATGCTCCATGTCGACCTGTTCCTCGTGCATCTGGAATTGACCCGTTTCGAGCTGGGCCAGATCCAGCAGGTCATTGACGAGGCGGCGCATGCGGTGCGTTTCGTCGAGGATGATGTTGGTCAACTCCTGACGCTGTTCCGGATCATCGCCAAACTCGTCGAGCAGCGCCTCGGAGTAGCCTTGCATCATCGCCAGCGGCGTGCGCAGTTCGTGTGAGACATTGGCGACAAAGTCGCGGCGCATCTTGTCGAGCATCCGCTCATCGGTGATGTCGCGCAGCACGGCCACAACGCCGCGCAGGGAATCTCCGTCTTTTTCGTAGAGCGGGGCCATCGTCACGATCAGCACGCGACCTTGCCAGTTCAGTTCGTCGACCAGGGTCTGCCCGGTCTGCATCACCTGCTGTTCACAGGCGAACAGATCGCGAGGCAGTTGCTTGTCGGACGGGTTGCCGATCTCAGCGAGCTGCTGCGCGCGGATGAAGCGGCGCGCCGGCGGGTTGGCCAGCGTGATCGCCCCGTTGAGATCGGCGGAGATCACGCCGTCCGACATCGAGGTGATGATCGAGGCCAACTGCTCTTTTTCCCGTTCCAGATCGTCGATGTTTTCTTCGAGCTTGTGCGCGAGCGTGTTCAAGGTCAGGCCCAGCCGCCCGACTTCGTCGCCGGTGACAACTTGGACTTTGCCGCTGAAATCGCCCTGCATCATCCGCTCGGCGACTTTGTTCATCTGCACGATCGGGATCGACAGGTTGCGCGAGACGACAAACGCCAGCCCCGTGGCGAGAATGATGCCAAGCCCGGCCGAGAAGAACAGCAGATCCTGCACTTTCTCCATCGCCGTCGATGCGGCGACCGGCTGGATGACGTAGAGCAGTCCGGAGATCTCGCCGCGGGTGATCAAAGGCTGGAGCACCCAGAAGCTCAGCTCCTTTTGCGAAGCATCCGGGTCCCACGTTGGCGTGTATCCCCGCTCGATCACCGTGTTGCCGGTGCGGAGCAGTTCCAACTGCTCCGAGGTGACGTTGGCGATCACGTAGTCGCTTTGCGGCGGCTGCACCAGCATGACGGAAGCGTTTTCTTCCAACGCCAGCTCCTGCAGGATGATCAGCGCCACTTCCTGCGAATAGTTGACGATAACATCGGCCATGTGGTGGGTGCGGATCTGCAGGCGGTCTTGCTCGGCCTGATAGAAGTAGGAGTCAAACAACTGCTCTAAAAAGATCGAGAGAAGAAGCAAAACGACGGTGAAGAGTCCGATGATGGTCAGCCAAAGCTTGCCGGTAACGCTGTTGCGAATCACTCGCCCACCTCAAATTTATACCCGACACCCCAGACGGTCACGATCATCGTCGCCGCCTGCTCCGACGCTTTGCCGAGTTTTTCACGCAAGCGTTTGATGTGCGTATCGACGGTGCGCTGATCGCCGTAGAACTGGTAGTTCCAGACGTCGCGCAACAGTTCTTCGCGCGAGAACACTTTTTCCGGACGCTGGGCCAGGTAACAGAGCAACTCGTACTCTTTGGGCGTCAGGGACACCTCTTCCCCGTCGCAGAGCACGCGGCGCGAATCCATGTTGATCGTCAGCGTCTGGAACGTCAAAACGGAGGAGACGGACGCCGGCGCTTCTTTGTCGGTCGTCGTGATCGCCCGCTTGAGCAAAGCTTTGACGCGCATGACCAGCTCGCGGGGCGAAAACGGTTTGACCACATAGTCGTCAGCGCCCAGCTCAAAGCCGTGGATGCGGCTCATCTCATCGCCAGCCGCCGTCAGCATGATGATCGGCACTTCATTGTTCTGCTGGCGAAGCGCGGCGCAGACATCGCGTCCGTCCATCCCCGGCAGCATCAAGTCGAGCACGATCAGGTCATAGTGGTTCTCCAGCGCTTTGTCCAGCGCCTCCTGCCCGTCTTCCGCCTCTTCGACGTCAAACGCGTTGCGCTCCAGGTACATGCGCACCAGCCGGCGGATGCGCTCCTCGTCGTCGACCACCAAAATCTTCGGATTCTTCAATTGCTCCATCTCTTTCACTCTCCCCTTTATAGAACGACAAGCCACCAAAAAGCTCGGTGACTTGTCCATGATGTTTGTATTAGGCGTATGCGTGCATGCCTTGGATCAGCAGGTTGACCCCGACGAGCAGGAACAGGATGACCACAAAGCCCGCGACCGCCATCCAAGCGGTGCGTGTGCTTTCCCAGCCCTGACGCAAACGCAGGTGCAGGTAGGCGGTGTAGTACAGCCAGGTGATCAATGCCCAAGTCTCTTTCGGGTCCCAGCTCCAGTAGGAGCCCCAGGCTTCCTGAGCCCAGATCATCGCGAAGACCAGCGCCCCGAGCGTAAAGACCGGGTAGCCGATCGCAACGGCACGGTAGGACAGCTCATCGAGCATGTCCGCATCGAGACCGCGCACCCAGCGCGAGATGGTCACGACCAGCGGCTTTCTGGCGATCAGGCGCAGCAGGCCGTACAAGACCAGCGAGCCGGCGATCGTCCAGAGGATCGTGTTGAACTGCACGGACGCGTTGGCGCCTTCCATCCAGGACGGTGCGTTAAACAGCGGCAAGGCGATGCCGAGGAACGTGGTCAAGGAGCCAAGTTCGGTGCCCGGAGGCCCCGCAAACGGCGGCATCTTGTACAAGAAGGCATGTTCTGCGGTCTGTGCGATCACTTCGTAGCCGCCGATGCGGAACGACAGCGAGATCGCGATAAACGACACCAGCGCGAAGAACAGATAGACGACAAATTCCAAGAACTTCGCTGCGCGCGACGCTTTCGTCACGTCGGTGACGACAAGCAGGTACATCAGACCTGCCGCAAAGGAGATCGTCAAGATCCCTTCGCCAAGCGCCGCGGTGGTGACGTGGATGCTGAGCCAGTACGACTGCAGCGCCGGGATCAGCGGCTTGACTTCGCGCGGGAACACCGACGCGTAGGCGAGGATGGTCAGGCCGACCGGCACGACAAACGCGCCAAGGCCCGGAACCTTATAAAAGAAGTTGATAACGACAAAGGCCAGCATGATCGTAAAGGCCCAGAAGCTCATGTACTCAAACATATTGGAGACAGGTGTGAATCCGGCCGAAACGCCGCGGGTGATCATCGCAGAGATCTGCAGCAACACCCCGGCCACCGCCAGGATATACCCCCATTTGGTCCATACGTTCGCTTTCCCTGCAGTTGTGCCTCTCATCTTGCTGCCTGTGACGCCTACGACGTACAGAATCGCGGAGATGAAGTATGCTGCCAGGGTCGAGCCGAAGAAGATGCTCGAAGCTGTCATCATTGCTCAGTTCCCTCCTTCCCTTGGGAAACATCAGATTGTGGTGTTTCTTCTTGTTGCGGTTCTTGTTGAAGTTCTTGTTGCGGTTCTTGCTTGGGCGCTACTTTCGGCGCTTTCGCTTTTGGCTTGGACTTTGGCTTGGCGGTGACCGCTTCGATGCCCAGCGGCGCGGTCGCCTTGTTGAACTCTTTGCTCATGCCGAGCCAGTTTTTGCTTGTGTTGGCGCCAATGTGCAGCACTCCATCTTCAAGTCTAGCCCAAATGCGGCGATGTTGGAAGTAGAAACAGAGCACGAGGCCCCACAATACCACCGCACACCCGGTGTAGACGACCGGAATCCCGAGGTCTTTTTGCAGGCGCAGGCCGGTCATGTTGAACAGCTCAACCTGCACAAGCTGGAGTTTGAACTGATAGTCCTGGCCGAGCATCTCTTCGACAAACGGCGCCAGCGGCATCATCCACTGCGTCTGCGGCTCCATGCCCGGCTTGGAGATCGCCAACTGCAGGCCCGGGTTGTACGGGTCGCGCGAGTTGGTGAACACCCCGCCTTTGTCCGGGTCGACCTTGATGTCCGGGTAGTAGTTGACCATGGTCAGCGTGTACTCCCCCGCTTTGTAACTCTGCTGCGGATCATTAAAGTCGATGTCGAACGTGCCAAACGACTTTCCGGTCTTCTTGTCGGTCAGCTCGACCTTGCCCTTTTTGAACATCGGGTTGGGGTCATAAGAGTTCTGGAAGATCAGCGTGTGATTGAATTTCAACGGTTCGTTGACGATCAGGTGCTGAGTCGCTTTGACCTCGTCCCCAACATAGACCGCCACGTCCGTCTCATATTTTTTCACGCGCGTTTGCGCTTTGTCGTAAAACTCCAGTTCGAAACCGTTGTTCTCTACGCCAAACCCAACTTCATCGACGTATTTGCGCTCGCCTTCTTTCAGCCAGACCATATCCGAGAAGTACGCGCCCGGGATCAGGCGGACAAAGACCCCGGCGATGATGATCAAAAGTCCGATGTGAATGATATAAGCGCCAAAGCGCGGCAGCCGCCCTTTTTCGGCGAGCAGCGCACCGCTCTCGCGGCGCAGCTTGTAGCGCTTTTTCTTCAGCTGTGCCGCCAGCAGGTCGATGTCCGCTTCCTCCGCGCCGTCTTTGGAAGCGTACAGGCGGTCGGAGCGGATCGCGATGACTTTGCGCGCGACCGGCTGATTTTTCAGCGACTTGTACAAGGGCACCACGCGCTCGATCGAGCAGATGATCAGCGAGATCGCCAGCATCAGCACGAGCGTGAGGAACCACCACGAGTTGTACATGTCGGACAAACCGAGGCGATAGTAGAGATCACCCGTTTTGCCGTAGGTGTCCATGTAGTAAAACTCCGGGTTGGGACTTGGGATCGCATTTTCCTGCGGATAGATCGTCCCGAGGATCGCCGTCAGAGCGAGCGAAACGATGATGACGATCGCCACTCTGACGGAAGCGAAGAAGTCCCAGACGTGATCGAAGAGGCTCTTTTGCTTTTGCTTCTTCTGCTTCTGTGTCTCAGCTTGTTGCACCTGCTTCATCTCCCAGCTTCAAGGAGCGGCTTCACGATGTTTTCGATGTAGGCAAAAGGCATCGGCATCTCCGCTTGATGGCGCAGCACGCCCTCGCGGTCGACGAAGAATGTGGTGGGAATCGGCTTCACCTGGTACAGGTCCCGCCCCACATTGCCTGTTTCATCTAACAAAATCGGGAAGGTCAAGCCGTAGGTATCGGCAAAACCTTGAATCGGTACCCGCTTTTCCTCCAGATTGACACCGAGAACGACCAGTCCTTGGTCTTGATAAGTCTCATATGCGTGTTGAATCGAAGGCATCTCCTCGCGGCACGGCTCGCACCACGAAGCCCAGACGTTGACCATGACGACTTGCCCCTTGTAGTCGGACAGCGAGACTTGCTTGCCGTCCAGCGTCGTCAGCGTAAAGTCGGGAGCCGGCTGGCCCGTCTCTAAGGAAACCGCGTTGTCCCTCTGATTGAAGTTGACCACGGCAGCCAGGATGCCAAGCGCCGCGATGAACAGGACCACGATGGTGATGACCTTGGTTCGGTTCGATTGATTGGACATTTCGCTTACACCTCAATACCAGAAAAAGACTAGATTCGACATACACCCACCGCTTATTATACAGGAACGTTTCGAAATGCTGGTGGTCCAGATGGTGACAACTTTATGAATAAAGAAGCCTGTCCGCAGCGGAAAGGCTTCTTTCTCCGTTTCCTTCTTCAGGAGCCGGTCATCCACGAGGCGGAGTTCTTCACCTCAGGGAAGCGGTTTTCAAAGCGCTGCAGAGGCTGTCCTTGTTCCAACGCCTCCGAATAGCTGCTCAGAAACTCGACCGCTTCCGGGTCTGCGGTGACATACACCTGGCCGATCGACCGGTCCATTTTTCGAATTTTTGCCACGATCGCCGCGGGCACATCGGCAGGCAGATTGCCGTCGAACGCATTGCGGATGCCGACATACGCGTCCTTGCCTGCGATGATCACCGCAGCTCCTTTGACCGCTTCCATCGACTCCAGTTCATACGCCATGCCGTGAGCGGAATACGCCTGGCGCTGCTTCGAGCGCACCGCCGAATTGCGTTCATCGGTGACGATCTGGCGGTCCTCCGCCGGCGGGCGATACCCTCCGTACGATTCCATGCCCTGCTCAGCGCGGGTGTCTTGCGTCGAGCGCACCTGCGCCTGCTGCTGCCCTTGCCGCTGCGGGCCCGGATCGGCCGACTGGTTGCAGCCGGCGAGCGTCCCTCCAAGCGCAGTTATAAGAAGCGAAAGCGTTACGTTGCGTGCCAGTTTGTCCATGATATCGGGTCTCCTTTGGAGCAGATTCTCTGCCCATAGAATGCCCCGTTTTTACCGATTGATTCCAGCGACCGCATACAGCCGCTCCACTTCCTGCGCGGTCAGTTCGCGCATCTCGCCATAGCGCAGACGCCCCAGTTTCAAAAAGGCGACCTGGGTGCGGTGCAGCGACTTGACTGGATGGCCAACCGCCTCGCACATCCGGCGCACTTGGCGGTTGCGCCCTTCGTGAATCGTGATCTCAAGCAAAGTTTCCCCTTTGCCCGACTCGACGATCTTGATTTTGGCCGGAGCGGTCGGGCCGTCTTCCAGCTCCACGCCAATGGCCAACTGTTTAGCCGTCTCGGCGCTGACATTGCCTCTGACCCAGGCCCGGTACGTCTTGTCGATCTCATGGCGGGGATGCATCATGCCATTGGCGAGCTCGCCGTCATTGGTCATCAGCAACAGGCCGGACGTATCGAGGTCAAGGCGTCCGACCGGGTAGACGCGCTGCTCGGAGCCGACAACGTCGACGACCGTTTTGCGGCCTTGCGGGTCGGAGGCGGTGGAGACCACGCCAATCGGCTTGTTCAGCATGATGTAGACTTTTTGTTCCGAATGAATCCCTTTGCCGTTCACTTCGATGCGGTCGTGATCCGGGTCCACCTTGGTGCCAAGCTCGGTGACCACCACGCCGTTGACGGTAACTTGTCCCGCCGTGATGATCTCTTCGCATTTGCGCCGGGACGCTACGCCCGCTTGGGCCAGCACCTTTTGCAGCCGTTCCGTTCTTTCCATGATCTTGTCACTCTCCCACGCTTTGGTTCCTCTGCTCACTCATTCTAATCAACCTCCCGTGCAAAATCAAATCCCCCGCATCGGGTCAATGCGGGGGACGGTCGATCCGTATTTTCAGTTCATGCCAGGGAAATTCAACGCCGGGACAGAGGTCGCCGTGCGCCATCAGCTTTTCCGGGTCGAATTTGAATGCAGAGGACAGCCGAAGCACCAGTTTGACCAGCACAAACATCTGCTCGCGCACCAGCCCCATATTTTCAATCGGTTCGGAGAAATCTCCTTCCACACACACATGAACGTGGTCATCATCAAGAAAATCCTGGGACGTCACGACCGTCCCATCTTTGCAGACATAAAAGTCAAACCCGGCCCGAGTCCGCGCGGGACAGGCAGAATCGTGCAACACAATTCCTGCAAATTCTCCCATACCTGACATCCCGCCCCTTCTGGATTCGTCATCAACCGAAAGCGTGGTAGTATCAGCATCATATGCACGGGAGGCTTGCCAAAGTGAACACGATTTTGCTGTAAAGTTTTAGTGAAAAATGAGATGCACAACGGCCAGCGACGCGATGACCGACGCGAGGTCGGCGAGCAGGCCGACTTTGACCGCATAGCGGGCGTTGCGGATGCCGACCGAGCCAAAATAGACGGTCAGCACGTACAAGGTGGTGTCGGACGCGCCTTGCATCGTCGAAGCCAGCTTGCCGAGATACGAGTCCGGCCCGTGCGCCTGAAAGATGTCGGTCATGATCGCCATCGAGCCGGAGCCGGAGATCGAGCGAAGCAAGGCCATCGGCAGGAACTCAGGCGGCACGCCAAGCGGGATCAGCAAAGGGTTCAGCGCGGAGATGAGCAGATCGAGCGCCCCCGATTCGCGAAACACGCTGACGGCGACCAGCATCCCGACCAGATGCGGCATCAGCTTGATCACCGTCGGCAAGCCGCCTTTGGCGCCGTCGATAAACGTTTCATAAACGGGAATCTTGCGAAAGATGTAGGCATAAGCCGGTATGAAGGCGATGATGACAGGCAGCGTCCACGCCGCGATGATCTGCACCAGTTCCATCATGCGCCGCCACCCCATTTCTTGCGTTCCCGGCTGCGGTACCAGCGGTCGAGGAACACGGCGGTCGTCGTCGCCAAGAAGGTGGCAAGCACGGTGCTGACCACGATCTCCGTCGGGTTGGTCGACCCGTATTGCAGACGCAGGCCGATGACGGTCGCCGGAATGATCGTCAGGCCCGACGTGTTGATCGCAAGCAACGTGCACATCGCGTCAGACGCCGTCTGTTTGTCCGGATTCAGATCCTGCAGTTCGCGCATCGCTTTCAGGCCAAGCGGGGTCGCCGCATTGCCAAGTCCCAGCATGTTGGCGCTCATGTTGGCAACGATCGAGCCCATCGCCGGATGATCCTTGGGCACCGACGGATACAAAAAGCGGGCCAGCGGATAGAGCACTTTGGCAAACGACTGCACCAGCCCCGCCGCTTCGGCGATCTTCATCAACCCTAGCCAAAACACCATGATCGAGAGCAGGCCGAAACACACGACCACGCCTTGCTTCGCCCCGTTTAACACCGCGTTGGTCACCAGATCCATCCGCCCGTTCAGCGCCGCGACGACAACGCCGGCCAGTATCATAAACACCCAGATCGCGTTGATCATCCCGTCACCCTCCTTTCCGTCAGCGGCTGATCATACTGGTGAACAGACCCTTCATTTTTTGCCAAAACGTCTCTTCCATCACATCGTGCCCAGCGAGGATCGGCACTGCACCGACCAGGCGTTCATCGAAGTAGATCTTCATCTCGCCGACTTTTTGCCCGGCGGCGATCGGCGCATCGAGGCTGTCATCGAGCTCGATTTTCCGGGTCAGCTTCTCCTGCTCACTTTCGCGCAAGGGGAAGTTGAACTCGTGTCCGATCACGACATCCACTTCTTTTTTCATGCCGTCTTCGACCGGCACGGTCTGCAGCACGTCATGCTCTTTGACGACCGGCATGAACTTGTACTTCTCGAAGCCGTAGTTGAGCAGGTTCGCATGGTCGTTCCAGTCGCTCGACGCATCGAGGGTCAGCACGGCGATCTGGCGTCCGTCTTTCGTCGCCGACGATGCCAGGCAGCGCCCCGCCGCTTTCGTGTAGCCGGTCTTGACGCCGTCCGCGCCGTCGTAGCGGTTGAGCATCTTGTTTTTGTTGTACATCTTGCGGTCCCACGCTTCGCCGGGCATCGGGATCGACTTGACTTTCGTTTTGACGATCTCAGCAAAGACGGGGTTGCGCAGCGCATACGCCGTCAGCACCGCCATGTCATGGGCGCTCGAATAATGCCCTTCGGCATCAAGTCCGTGCGGGTTGGCAAAATGCGTCTGTTTGAGGCCCAGCTCTTCGACTTTCTTGTTCATCAGCTCCACGAAGCCGGCCTCCGTTTTGCCGACGTGTTCAGCGACGGCGGTCGCTGCATCGTTGCCGGAGCGCAGCATGACGGCGTAGAGCAGGTCGATCAGCTTTTGCTTCTCGCCGACCTTGAGGTAGATCGAGGAGCCCTCTTTCCCGGAAGCGCGGGAGGAGACGGTGACCGTGCTGTTCAGATCGACGCCCGATTCGATGGCGACGATCGCCGTGATGATCTTGGTGAGCGAGGCGATCAGCATTTTCTCATCGCCGTTTTTCTCATAAAGAACGCGCCCGGTCTGCACGTCGATCACGGCAGCAGAATGGGCGCTGACCGATACTTCCTCGGCATACAAGCTGTGGGAAGCTGGGATCGCTTCCAGAAATGCGCTGCTCTTAGGGTCATGGTTAGCGGCTGCCGGCTGTACGGTCATGAACAGCATGGCCAGTGCAGCAGCGGCCGCGAGCGATTTCCGTTTCATCTCTGGTCCTCCACTCCTCACACATAGGTTCTGTCTGTCCTATGTATATGCACAAGCCCTAGGCTTATCCCACAAAGAAAAAGACGCCCCGGATCGGGACGCCTTTTGGACTGATCAAGATCTAGCAGTCGAACTGCGAGCCTTTGCCGTCATCCGCTTTGCGCATGCCGTTTTGGCCCTGGCCCTGACCTTGTCCGTTCTTGTTCTTTTTCATCATCTGATTGACCTTGTCGAACATTTGCGGCGCCAGATCGATCAGCTTTTCATACAACTGGTTGGGCCCTTCGGTCGAAAGCATTTTCACCTGGCCGTTGCCGACAACCAGGAACCCGATCGGCGTAATCGACACCCCGCCGCCGGCACCGCCGCCAAACGGCAGTTCCGCATCGGCGTTGTCGCCTTTCCCCGCTTCCAGCTCCGGGTCAAATTCCGAACCGCCAGCCGCAAAACCGAAGCCCACTTTCGAAATCGGCAAAATCACACTGCCATCCGGCGTTTCAACCGGGTCACCGACAATCGTGTTCACGTCGACCATCTCTTTGATGTTTTCCATGGCCGTTTGCATCAAGCCTTGGATCGGATGTTCCGCCATTTTGCGCCCTCCCTCAACCATAAAAATGCCAATTTGAGTCCTGCAAGTATAGCTTTGCCCGGCCAAAAACGGATTATGCAAGTGAGTTCGGTGCGAAATCCGGTGGCCTGAAAATGCGGTTTCACATCATAGAGCAGACGGGTTTTCACCGAGAAATATTGATGAAGAGCGGCAGCAGAGATCCCTTTTACGCCCCAGACCAGACCTGTGGTGTAGCCGGTCTGCGCCGCATCGCCCGTGCCAAACACCGTCCGCCACTTGAACGACTCGATGTGAAACGCTTTGGTCGTCTGCCGGATTGCACGCTTGTATTTGCCGACGCGCTTGCGGAATTCATTGATCGTCCGCAGGGCCTGTTGTATCTTTTCGACCGTGATCGTCACCCAGCCGCGCTTTTTCTTCGGTACGCCTTCGCCCGGTTCCGCTTTGACGCCGATTTTCCCGCTGCGCTCCATCAAGGCGACGGTCGGCACTTCAAATCCGGCTTTGACCAGCCCAAACAGCGCGCGCACACCGAGGTGCAGCCGATCGTCCCGGCCTTCCCGCTTGTAGTGGATTTCAACCGTGACGGGGAGCACCATCGTGAGCAAAAGAAAGACTGCCAGCGCCAGCAGCACGATCCAATACCACGCCATCCACGTGAACAGCGCGATGAACAGCGCCACCAGCACGATCGCAAACGCCAGCAGGAGTCCCCAAAGCCATTTCATGCGGTCCTCCTCCACATCTTCCAGATTCTTGACTAGCTTGCCCATTTGTTTCCTTTCCATACAAAAAAAGCCCGGGAATTCTCCCGGGCTGTTACTCGTCTTGGAACATGTCGGGCATCTGGAACAGCAGATGCTCTTCTTCTTCCGCCTCCAGATCGTCCATCGGCACGATCGCCGGCGGCGGGGGCAGCTCTTTCAGATCGCGCAGGCCAAAATATTCGAGGAACTCGCGCGTCGTGCCAAACAGGATCGGCCGGCCCGGCCCTTCGGCGCGGCCAACTTCCTTGATCAGCTGCTTGCTGAGCAAAGTGTTCACCGCCCGCTCCGATTTGACCCCGCGCACCTCTTCGATGCCGCCGCGGGTGATCGGTTGCTTGTAGGCGATGATCGCCAGCGTCTCAATCGCCGCCTGCGACAAAGTCGCGCTCTGCGGCTGATGGGCAAAGCGTTCAAAATACAAGGCGTGCTCCGGCCGTGTCGTCAGCTGAAACGCCCCGGCCACCTCGACGATGCGAATGCCCCGTCCGTCGCGGTTGAAGTCGGTCTGGAGGTCGTACAGGTAGTCCCGCGCGTCCTCCGGGTCGATCTCAAGAATGTCGGCGACCTGTTTGGCCTCGATGCCGTCACTGCCCGAGATGAACAGCAAACCTTCGATGACAGATTTGATTTCGTTTGAATCCAAGTGAATCACCTTGCTTGTTACAGAATGTTGTACGATTCAATGATGATTTCATCAAACAAGCCGCTCTGCAGACAACGCACCTTTTTCCCCTTCATCAGTTCGAGCAGGGCGAGAAACGAGACGATCAGCTCCGACCGTCTGCGGTACCCGCCGAGCAGGGCGGAGAATTCAATCCGGCCGCTGTTAAAAGCCAGCAGGCCGAGGATCTCCTCCATCCGCCCTTCGATCGACATCTCATCGCGATGGATGTTGGCCACGTACTCATCCGGCTGCGCTTTCTGCAAAGCTTTGCGAAAGGCATCGAGCAGGTCGAACAAGCTGACGCCTTCGACGGGGTTGGGGTCGACTTCCGGTGCGAACTGCTTGAGATTCTCCGGACGCCGGGTGAAGACCGAGTTGCGCATCTCCTCACGGTCTTTGAGGTCGGAGGCGAGCTGCTTGTATTTCTTGTACTCGATCAAGCGCTCCATCAGCGCCTGGCGCGGGTCGATCATCTCTTCGTCATAATCGATCAGCGGCACATCGAGCTCGATCGGGCGCGGCAGGAGCAGCCCCGACTTCATCGCCAACAGCTGCGAGGCCATGACGAGAAATTCGGAGGCGATCTCCAGATTCAGCTCCTGCATCGTCTGCAGGTACGAGAGATACTGGTCGGTGATCTGCGAGATCGGAATGTCGGTGATCTCCACTTCCGCCTTGTCGATCAAATGCAAGAGCAGATCGAGCGGCCCTTCAAACGACTCCAGCTTCAGCTGCAACAATTCTTTCTTGACGAGTTCCATCTACAGCAGCGCCTCGACCATCCCGAGCAGGAGATCGCCAAGCCGGTAGTAGATCGGCAGAATCACCACCGAGGTGAAGCCGAAAACGACGGCGAGCAGCAACACGAACGGGCCGTATTTTTCCACCGGGTGCAGTTTCAGCGCCAGACGCTGCGGCAGCAGGTCGCGCACGATCCAGTAACCGTCGAGCGGCGGGATCGGCACGAGGTTGAACAAGCCGAGAATCAGGTTCAGCGACACGACCGCTTCTACCAAGCGAATCACAAATCCGGTCCACACTTCGTCTTCGATGCCGAGGTTAAAGAAAAAGACCAGCAGGAAGCAAAAGATGATGGCGGTGATAAAGTTGGCAAGCGGCCCTGCGACCGTGGTCAAAATCTTGCCCACGCGCTTGTTGCCGCGGAAATTATACGGGTTAAACGAGACCGGTTTCGCCCAGCCAAAAGGGCCAAACAAGATCATCAGCGTCCCGAGCAGGTCCATATGTGCGACGGGATTTAAGGTGATGCGGCCTTCACGCTTCGGCGTGGGGTCGCCCAGACGATACGCGACAAACGCGTGTCCGAGCTCATGTACCGTAATGGCGATCAAAAACGCGATAACCCGAAACAGCAGGTCATCCATATCGAATCCGCTTAACAGCATAGGGGCCCTCCTTCGACCGTAGAAAAGTTCAAGCCTATCATATCATAAAAGACAGCAAAAGAGCACCTGCGACGTTTGGCAGGTGCTCTGTGCCGAGCATGGTACGGTTTACGGCTGGTTCGCTTTCATCTTGTCGCGCGGGTAATACAACGTCACGATCAGCGCGCCGATGCCAAACACGGCGACCAGCAAAAAGGCGTAGTGCAAGCCGCTGGCAAACGCATCGGACAGCCGCTCGACGATTGATGGCTCCAGCACCGCCCTTTTTTCCGGGTCGAGCAGGTTGTTCGTCGCTTCCAGCGGCGCCTGAATGTCCGGATCACCCTTCAGCAGGTCGAGGATGCGCGCGTTCATCACAGCGCCCATCACCGCCACGCCGACCGAAGAGCCCAGCGAGCGGATGAACTGCAAGGAGGCGGTCGCAATGCCGCGGCGGTTCCACGTCACCGCCGACTGCACGGAGACGAGGAAGGCAAGCGTGGTCAGCCCCATCCCCATCCCCAGCACGAGCAGCACGGCCATCGCATACCAGTAGGAGATCTCAGGCGTGACGAAGATCAGGAGCAGCGAGGAGATCCCGACCAGCGACGCACCGATCAGCGCCGTGCGCCGATATCCCCACTTGACCATGCGCGGGCCGCCGATGATCGATGCGATCGGCCAGCCGATCGAGATCGGGGTGAGCAAGAGCCCCGCCTCGGTCGCTGTGCCGCCCAGCACCCCTTGCGCGTAGGACGGCATATACGACGTGATGCCCATCAGCACCGCCCCGAGCAGGAAATTGGCGATCGACGCCACGGCGATCAGCGGCGAGCGGAACAGATCGAGCGGCAGCATTGGCTCAGAAGCTTTGCGCTCGTTGAACAGGAACCAGACGAAGACTACCGCCGCCACGCCAAACAGCCCGAGGATCTGCGGGGACAGCCAAGCGTATTGGTTGCCGCCGGTGAGCAGCGCGAACAGCAAAGCGGTCATCGAGACGGTCAGCGTGATCGACCCGAGATAGTCGATCTTGTGCTTCTTGCGCTCGATGTCTTCCTGCAAAGCAAAGCCGAGGATGAGGATGGTCAGCAGCGCGATCGGCACGTTGATGTAAAACACCCACGGCCAGTCGAGGTAGCTGACCATCAGACCGCCCAGCAGCGGGCCGACCACCGCCGACACGCCCCAGACGCCGCTGAACCAGCCCTGGATCTTCCCGCGCTCTTCCGCCGAGAAGATGTCACCGAGAATCGTCTGCGCCACCGCCATGATCCCGCCGGCGCCAAGGCCTTGAATCGTGCGGTAGATGATCAGCTCGACCATCGTATCGGCCAGCCCGCAGAGCACCGACCCGATGATGATCACAATCGAGCCGAGCATAAAGATGATCTTGCGTCCGTACAAATCGGACAGCTTGCCATAGATCGGCACGGTCACTGTCGAAGCGAGCAAAAAGGCGGAGAACACCCATGACATCAAGGGCAGTCCGCCCAGCTCTCCGATGATCGTCGGCATGGCAGTGCCGACGATCGACACGTCGATGGCAGCCAAAAAGTTCGCCATCATCACCGCCACCACAACGGCGGTGCGATTCGTTTTCGCCACAGGAACACGCCCCTTTATCACGAAATGCAAAATATTTATTTATGTACGAATTCGTCCATTCTCTATTGTAGAGGATGATTGGTTTAGTGTGCAATCCTAATCGAAAAATTACCCGTCGGCATAAAGAAACGCTTCCGTCCGCTGCAGCAGGATGGAAGCGTCTCTATGGTTATTTGATGATCTCTGGTTCGCCTTCTTCAAGCGGGCTGCCCGGGAACGGCGGCGTGATTTCATCGGTGGTGATGCCCCCGCCGGTGTTTTCCGGCTCCGGAACCGGGAACGGCGGTGTCACTTCGTCCATGTTCAGCTTGTTATTCGCATCAATATTACTCATGCACCCATTACCCCTTTGCTAATTCTCAACACTTTCTTTTACTGTAAACTCTTGTAAGCTAAAATTCAAGCAAAAAAAAGAGCGGTGTGCGTATTCGCACACCGCTCCCTGCCTGCCGACTTGAGCTTATTTGAATTGTTTGGTCAGGTTCGCCATCTCGATTGCGGTGACGGCAGCTTCCCAGCCTTTGTTGCCCGCTTTCGTGCCGGCGCGCTCGATCGCCTGCTCGATGGTATCGACCGTCAGGACGCCGAAGATCGTCGGCACGCCCGTGTCCAGCGCGACTTTGGAGACGCCTTTTGCCGCTTCGTTGCAGACGAAGTCAAAGTGCGGGGTGGACCCGCGGATGACCGCGCCGACCGTGATCACCGCGTCGTAGCGACCGGATTGCGCCATCTTTTGTGCGACAAGCGGGATTTCAAACGCGCCCGGCACCCATGCCACTTCCACATCGTCTTCTTCGAGGCCGTGGCGCTTGAATGCGTCCAAAGCGCCGCTGAGCAGCTTGCTGCCGATAAACTCGTTAAAACGGCCGACGACGACCCCCATCTTTAAACCGGTGCCAATCAGATTGCCTTCGTAAAACTTTGCCATGCTCAAAAACTCCTCTCAAGGGATCATGAATTGATTAAAGCGGCAGATTCACTTTGGTGCGGTCCTCTTCGCGAACGTGCAGCGGAACCGTTTCGGTGATCGTCAGACCGTAGCCTTCCAGCCCGACGAATTTGCGCGGGTTGTTCGACAAGAGGCGCATTTGCGTCACGCCGAGGTCGCGCAGGATCTGTGCGCCGATGCCGTAGTCAATGGTCTGACCTTTCGCAGGCGAGGCTACCTTGCCGCCTTCTCCGTACGCTTGCACTTTTTCGAGCAGCGAGTTTGCCCCGTCCATCGCCTGGCGCAGATGCAGGAGCACCCCGCTGCCATTTTCTTCGATCTCGCGCAATGCGGCGTGCAGTTGGGTGCCGCAGTTGCATTTGTGCGAGCCGAAGATGTCCCCGAGCGTGCACTCGTTGCGCACGCGGACCAAGGTGGGCTGGGTCGGGTCGATCTCGCCTTTGACCAGCGCCGCATGCTGCGTGCCGTCCAGCGTGTTTTTGTACACGGCGAGCTTAAACGTGCCGTAATCGGTCGGCAGCTCCATCTCCGCCGCGCGCTCGACCAGCTTTTCGCGGTCTTTGCGGTAGGCGATCAGATCGGCGATGGTGATCATCTTGATGTCGTGCTCCTCGGCGATCTTGATCAGATCGGGAACGCGGGCCATCGTGCCGTCCGCGTTCAGGATCTCGCAGATCACCCCGGCCGGATAGGAGCCGGCGAGCACGGCCAGGTCGATCGCCGCTTCAGTGTGCCCGGCGCGGCGCAGCACGCCGCCATCGCGGGCGACCAGCGGGAAGATGTGGCCCGGCTTTTTAAAATCATCCCCGGTCGTGCCGTCTTCGATCATCCGCTGGATCGTCACGGCGCGTTCATACGCGGAAATGCCGGTCGTCGTGCCGTGCTTGGCGTCGATGGAAACGGTAAACGCCGTGCCGTGCTGGTCGGTGTTATGCGACACCATCGGGCGCAGGTTGAGCTTTTCGGCGCGCTCCTCGGTGATCGGCACGCAGACCAGCCCCCGTCCGTGCGTGATCATAAAGTTGATCGTGTCGGACGTCGTTTTATCGGCGAGCGCGATAAAGTCCCCTTCGTTCTCCCGGTCCTCATCATCGACGACGATGACGACTTTGCCTTGTTTTAAATCTTCGACTGCAGCTTCGATTCCATGAAACATCTGCTCCGCCCCCTTTTACGCAAACCCGTTTTCCCGCAGGTAATCAAGCGTGATGCTCTGCTTGCCATTTGCAGCACCCGGCGCATACGGCAGCAACAGGCGCTCCACATATTTGCCGATGATGTCACACTCCAAGTTGACGAGCGATCCGACGCGGCGGTGGCGCAGCACCGTCACCTGCCACGTGTGCGGGATCACCGACACCCGAAACGAATCGCTGGCAACATCCATCACCGTCAGCGACACGCCGTCGATGGTGATCGAGCCCTTTTCCACCAGATAGCGCAACACTTCGGGCGGTGCAAAGAAACGGACGACCTTGGCGATGTCTTCGTCGACGATCTCCATGATCCGGCCGATGCCGTCGACGTGACCGGACACGATATGTCCGCCGAAGCGCTTGCCCATCGCCATCGCCCGCTCAAGATTGACCGGCGAGCCGACCGACAGCTCATGCAGCGTCGTGCGGCGCATCGTCTCCGGCACCACATCGACCGTAAACGAGCCGCCGTCATAATGCGTCACCGTCAAACAGATGCCGTTGACGGCGATCGAATCTCCCAAGGCGACGTCTTCCAAAATCGACGGCGCCCGCAATTTCAAATGAATCGCTTTGCCGGACGTTCGGATCTCCTGAACGCTCCCGACCTCTTCGATTAACCCGGTAAACATGCCTTACACCTCCGTGCGTTTCGGATAGCCGGTCAGACAGAGGTCATCGCCGAAGCGCTCTACAGTCCAATCTGCCAGTTCCACGGCGTCTGCCATCTGGTCAAACCCGGCGCCGCCGTACGGAGTCGGAGCCGCACCGCCGATCAGCTTCGGGGCGATAAACGAGATCACCTTGTTGATCAGCCCGGCCTGCAAAAACGCGCCGTTCACCGCCGCCCCGCCTTCGACGAGCAGATCGGTGATGCCGCGTGCAAACAGCACGTCCAACACCCCGCCCAGATCAAGCCCGTCTGCACCCAGCGGCACCGGGATCACCTCAACGCCTCGTTCGCGCAGCCGCTCTGACTTGGCAGCATCAGCATCCGGCCCGGTCAGAATCCACGTCTTCGCCTGTGCCGTATCGGCGACTTTCGCCGTCTCCGGCGTGCGCAGCGTCCGGTCGAGCACGATGCGCACCGGATTTTTCCCGCCGCCCTCCGGCAGACGGGTGGTCAGCTCCGGGTCATCGGCGAGCACCGTGCCGATGCCGACGAGAATGCCGTCCGCATGGTCGCGCAGCTGGTGCACATATGCGCGCGACTCCGCTCCGGTCACCCAGCGGCTGTCTCCGGTGTGTGCCGCAATCTTGCCGTCCAAAGTCATCGCGGTTTTCACCGTCACAAACGGCCGTTTGGCCAGCATGTTGTGAATAAACCGCTCATTGAGTTTCAGCGCCTCTTGCTCGAGGACGCCGACGTCCACTTTAATGCCTGCTTCCCGTATACGCGTGACACCGCGTCCTGCCACCATGGGATTGGGGTCGAGCATCGCTACGACCACCCGCTGCACTTTCGAGCGGATCACCAGATCCGCGCACGGCGGGGTGCGCCCATGATGGCTGCAGGGCTCCAGCGTCACATACAGCGTGGCGCCTTCCGCCTCATCGCCCGCCATGTGAAACGCATGGACCTCGGCGTGCGGCAGTCCGGCGCGCAGATGTGCGCCTTGCCCGATAATGCGGCCTTCCTTCACAATGACAGCTCCTACCAGGGGATTCGGATTGGTCTTGCCTTTTGCCATCGCAGCCAGCCCAAGCGCCGTTTGCATATAGTGCTTGTCATTCACACGAATCCACCTCCTGTTCACTGCGCAGAAAAAAAGCCCTGAAGTCAACAATCGACTTCAGGGCATGTTTCGCGCGCATACAGACGACAGGCATTTTGTACGCATCAAAAGAAAGCACCCTCAAAAAGGGGCAGCGTACCCTGCCATCCGCTCACTCATTCCTTCTCCCATCCGGACTATACCGTCGGTACTGGATTCGCACCAGTTCCTGCCTGTGAAGGCTCGCGGACTTAGCCTGCCTATGCCGAAGCAAAAGAGTCATCACCGCCGATTAGGAATTGACGGCCAGTTGCCGTCTCACCTTACCCTGAAGGAACTATATCATTGTAAGACCCAGTATAGCTTTCCTCAATGCCTAAGTAAAGTGAAAACTGGAACAATCATCCGACGTACAGATTTCCTTCCGGATACCGCACGTCTCCTTTGTTCCGAGTCGCTCTGGCAGCCAGCGCCAAGGCGATCGTCAGCGGGCCAAGACGGCCGATGAACATCATGATCATGATCACGAGCTGCCCCGCGTCTGACAGCACCGGCGTCAAATTCGTGGAGAGCCCAACCGTCGCAAACGCAGATGTTGATTCAAAGAGCAGGCGCAAGAATTCTTTCCCATCGGTCAGCACCAGCAGCATGGTGGCCAGAATGATCGTCATCGCCGAGATCACGGCGATCGTCAGCGACTTGTAGATGACCCTGGCCGAGACGGAGCGCCGGTAGACGACGGTGTGCTCCTTGTTTGTGATCACCGTCCAGACGAACAGGATGATGACCAGGGTCGTCACCGTCTTGATACCGCCCCCTGTCGAACCGGGAGAAGCTCCGACAAACATCAGCAGCACCGTCCAGAACTGCCCGCCTTCCGACATCGTCTCGTAGTTGACCGATGCATAGCCGGCTGTGCGCGCAGTCGTGGAAGCGAACGCCGAGGCCAGCCATTTGTCCCCATCCGACAAGTTGGCCATCGTGCCGGGGTTGTTGTGCTCCAGTTCATAATACCCAAGCGTGCCGAGCACCAGCAAAGCAAACGACATGATCAACACCAGTTTGGTATGTACCGACAAGCGGTGTTTGCGCGACGCCGTTTTGCGCCCCAGATCGACCATGACCGTAAAGCCCAGGCCGCCGAGGACGATCAGCCCCATCAGCGACAGGTTGACGAGCGGATCGCCCACATAATCGGCGACGCTCTTATAATCGCCAAACAGGTCAAACCCGGCGTTGCAAAACGCGGAGATCGCATGAAAGATCCCGTAGTACAACGCCCGTCCAAACGTAAAATCCTGTGCAAAGCGAATCGTCAGCAACATAGCAAAAAACAGTTCGATCCCCAGCGTAAACAAGACGACATTGCGTGTCAGCCGGATCAGTCCTTCCAGCGACGTGACGTTCAGCGACTCCTGGATCAACAACCGTTCCTTCAGCCCGATCCGCTTGCCGGTAAACATCAGCACAAACGTCGCCACCGTCATGAACCCCAGCGCCCCGACTTGAATCAGCGTGATGATCACGACTTCTCCAAACGTTGAAAAATAGGTAGCCGTATCGACGACGACCAGCCCGGTCACGCACACCGCCGAAGTCGCGGTGAACAGCGCGTCATGAAAAGGCAGCCCCTGGCCGTTTTCCGAAGCGATCGGCAGGGACAGCAAGATCGAGCCCAGCAAGATCAGCGTGGCAAAACCGATCACCAAAATGCGGGCCGGCGTCCAAAATTTTTGCCAGCGCTTTAACTTCCACTTCTTATTGTTTTTCATCGCAACCCCTCATCCCTTTGGGACTGTGCTTCCTCGAACGCTACCCTACATATACATTGCCTTCCGGATAGCGCAGGTTGGCCGGTTTCCCTTGGTGGCGGGCGGCCAGCGCCAACGCCATCGTCAGCGGGCCAAGACGCCCGATGTACATGACAATCAGCACGACGATCTTGCCCGGCTGCGACAGCTCCGGCGTCAGGTTCATCGAGAGGCCGACGGTCGACACCGCAGACACCGCTTCAAACAGCACATGCATGAAGTCCTGATCTTCGGTGAGCGACAGGATCATCGTCGTCAGCACGACCAGCACCGAAGACATCACAGCGATCGTCAGCGACTTATAGATCACGCGCGGCGCAATCGTCCGGTTGAAGACGACCGTCTGCTCCTTGTTCGTCACCACCGTCCAGACGAACAGCAGGATGACCAGCGCCGTCGTCGTTCGAATGCCGCCGCCCGCCGAGCCCGGCGATGCGCCGATGAACATCAGCATGATCGTCCAGAACTGCCCGGTTTGCGACATTTCCTCATAGTTCAGCGTAGCAAAGCCGGACGAGCGGGCTGTCACCGACGCGAAAGAGGCGGCAAGCAGCTTTTCCCCTTCCGACTTGTGGGCGAGCGTGCTGTGATTGTCATGCTCGAGCCCATAATACCCGAGCGTGCCCAGCACTAACAGCACAGCGGTCGCGATCAGCACCAGCTTGGAGTGCAGCATCAGCCGTTCGCGGCGGTTGACCAGTTTGCGCCAGAGGTCGGCCATCACAGCGAGTCCTAAGCCGCCCACTGTGACCAGCGTCATCACCGACACGTTGATCAGCGGATCACCCGCATAGTCGGCGAGGCTCTTGTAATCCCCAAACAAGTCAAAACCTGCATTACAGAAAGCGGCGACCGAGTGGAATACTCCATAGTAGAACGCTTTCCCAAGCGGCATATGCGTCGCAAAGCGCGAGGCAAGGATCACCGCAAACACAAACTCGATGAACAAGGTCATCAGCACCACGTTGCGGGACAGGCGGATCAGCCCTTCCAGCGTGGTGACATTGAGCGACTGCTGCAAGAGCAGCCGTTCCTTCAACCCGATCTTTTTGCCGGTCCAGATCGTCACAAACGTGGCGACGGTCATAAAGCCTAAGCCGCCGATCTGCACCAGCGTGAGAATGACCAGCTCGCCAAATAAAGAAAAATAACTTCCCGTATCAACAACGACGAGCCCTGTCACACAGATGGCCGACGTCGCCATAAACAAAGCATCAACAAAAGGCAGCCCTGCCCCGCTCTCGGTTGCGGCCGGCATCATCAGCAGCAGAGCTCCTGCAACCGCGAACACCGCAAAGCCGATCACCAGGATGCGCGCCGGCGTCAACGCTTTCTGCCAGCCTTTCAGCTGCCAAGCATGTTTTTTCGGCATGAAATCCCCTCAATATTTTCGCAATAGATTTGAATATAACGGAACGAACGCGCTTCTGCAAGCAATGATTTGTAAATTACTAACTTTGCAAACTTGGGCGTATGTATACTACAATGGTGGGTGGGTGAAAATTATGCGAAAACTTAGGCGAATGCTGACGACTTGCTGCATCTTGATTTGCCTCCTGACGTTCACTAGTATTTCCCATGTTCAGGCTGCTCATGATGAAAAAAAGCCGACCGGACTGACAGCCAAAGGCGCGGTGCTGTACGACCGGCAATCCGGCCAGTTTTTGTTCGAACAGCATCCTGACGAACAGCTCTACCCCGCTTCGATCACGAAAGTGCTCACCGCGATTCTCGCGCTGGAAAAAGGCGATTGGAACGCCAAGGTGAAAACATCGAAGCTGGCCCGGGAACAGGAAGGCAACCGCATCTACCTGGAGTATGATGAAGAGCAGACGCTCGGCAATCTGCTCTACGGCCTGATGCTGAATTCCGGCAACGACGCTGCTGTGGCGATCGCCGAACATATCGGCGGTTCTGTGGAGCAATTTGCTGTGATGATGAATGAAAAGGCGAAAGAAATCGGGGCGACACACACTCATTTCGTGACGCCCAGCGGTTTGCACGATGACGATCACTACACCACCGCACGCGATATGGCACTCATCTCTTCTTACGCAATGAACAACGAAACGTTTCGCAAAATCGTCGCAACCGAGACCCTGCCCTGGAAAGGTCAAGTCTGGGAGAGCGTTCTGGTCAACTTAAACCAAATGCTCTTCGAGTACGAAGGCGCCACCGGGATCAAGACCGGCTTCACCGACCAGGCCCAGCAGACGATCACCGTCTCCGCCAAGCGCGGCGACCGTGAACTGATCGCCGTCGTGATGGGAGTGGAGAACCGCCCCAAGATTCGCGAAGAGGCGACGCTTTTGCTCGATTATGGCTTTGACCAGTTTGTCACAAAAAAGGTGGCCGGGAAAGGCGACACGCTGCAGGCGTTCGATATGAACGGCACGCCTGTACACGCCGTGCTGGCCGCCGACATCTACCGCACCGTCCCGCAAGAAAGCAGCACCAAGTTTCAAGCGGTTGCGCACATCAACGTGCCCCAAGCTCCGTTTGCAAAAGGCGACCGGGTCGGCACTGTCGACTATTTTCAAGACGGCGAGAGGATCATCACGGCCGACCTGTTGTCTGACAGCGATGTGGCAGCTTTGCCGTCTACAGAAGCGGCGCTCGTCACGGAAGACAAGTTCCTGCTGCTGAGCGCCTTGATCGCCGTACTGCTGGTTGTCCCGAAACGACTCGGCAAACTCAAAAAAACATCCCGTACGCTCTAAGCGCCTGATCGGTTCCCAACCGGTTGGGCGTTTTTTGCATCCGCATGATTTTCCACAATTTTCGACAAAATTCTACAGTTCTCACATTGAGTTTTTCCGAATAATCATGTACAATTATATCGAAACGTTCGGCTTTTCAGTTGTACTTATTTTATATCTCATTCTTGATAAGGATGGTGTACCATGACGCCACAATCCAAGAAATTTACGTCCGTTCTGCTCAGCGCGATGCTGTCTGCAGGCCTGATCGCGGGGATGCTCCCCGTTCTGCACACCAGCGCGGCAGCTGTAACCTACCCGCTGATCACTGAAGTGTACGCAGACACCAACGTCTCCTATGAACCGGAAGAGTTTATCGCCGTCACCAACCCGACCGCGTCTTCCCTCTCCATCGGCGGCTGGTACCTGCAAGTCGGCTCGAACAAACTGGTCTTTCCGGCCGGCACATCGCTTGCCGCCGGTCAAACGGTGTACGTGACCAAGACGGCCACCACGTTTAACAGCGAAATGTTGTTCCAAGCGAACTTTGAATATGGCAGCAACTCCGACAACGCCGTGCCGCAGATGACGCTCACCGGCTCCGTGCCGAGCCTGGCAAACGCCGGCAGCGCTGTCTACCTCTACAACGCGAGCGGCGTAAACATCGACGCGATTGCGTATGGCACCGGGTCAGCAACCACCGGCTGGACCGGCGCATCTGTACCGAACGTATCGGCAGGCACGCTGTTGGTGCGGGAGAAAGACGAAGTATCCGGCCAATACCCGGACAGCAACGCAGCTTCCGACTGGGAACACCTGCGCGTCTACCAGGCCGGCCAATCGCGCTTTGGCGCACCGACCTACTCCTACGCCGGCACGATCCAGCCGTATTCGTCGCCCGACAACAGTTTTGCGACGCTTGCGAACCTGATCAACTCGGCGACGACAAGCATCGACCTGAACGTGTATGAATTCCAATCCCTGCAACTGCTTGACGTGATCAAAAACGCACTGGCGCGCGGCGTGAATGTCCGCGTCTTCCTCGAAGGGCAGCCGGTCGGCGGATTGGTCGACGACAGCAAATACGTCTCCCAGCAGATCGTAAACGCAGGCGGCCAAGTGCGCTACATCATCTCCGACACGTCCAACGGCATCTACAAGCGCTACCGCTTCGACCACGCCAAATACGCGATCGTCGACGGCAAAAGCGTCTTCACCCAGTCGGAGAACTGGAAATCGACCGGCGTGCCGTACAACCAAAACTACGGCAACCGCGGCTGGGGCATCATCGTCAACGACACGCAGACCGCCCAGTTCTTCAGCGGCATCTTCAACAGCGACTGGAACACCCTGTCTAAAGACTCCTTCCCGTACACGGCGAACAACACCAAATACGGCGCTCCGGCCGGCGGTTTCAAGCCGGACACCAGCACGCCGCCGACGGGCAGCTATGCGGGCGGCTTCAAGAGCAAAGCGGTCAACGGCGAGTTCCGCGTGACGCCGATCTTCGCGCCGGACAGCACCTACCTGCAGCAAAACTCGATCATCGGCCTGGCGCGTCAGGCGCAGGACACCTTGCTCGTGGAGCAGCTCTACATCCACAAGCACTGGGGTACGACCTCCTCCGGCAGCGTGGAGACCACGCCTGACATCTACTTGGAAGAAGTGATCGATGCCGGACGCCGCGGCGTCAAAGTCCGCGTGCTGCTCGACTCGGCGTTCCTCGATGCGAGCGACCCGCGCGACAACCAGTACACCGTGCAATACATCAACGGGATCGCAGCGGCTGAAGGCCTCGACATGCAGGCGAAGCTGATCGACCTCCCGGCGGTTGGCATCGAAAAAATCCACAACAAAGGCATGATCGCCGACAGCAACAAATCGCTGATCTCCTCGATCAACTGGTCGGATAACTCGCCGTCCAACAACCGCGAAGCGGGCGTGATCGTCGAAAACACCGAAGTTGCAGCGTACTACGAGTCCCTGTTCTGGCACGACTGGACGGGCGGCGCGCAGTCCTGGAACCCGGAGACGGCAAAAGGCACCGCGAACATCCAGATCAACGAAGTTATGTACCAGACGGGCGGCTTTGACGCGACTCGCGAATATGTGGAGCTGTACAACCCGAACAATGCATCGTATGACCTGACCGGCTATAAGCTGTCCAACAAATCGGGCAACTACACCTTGCCGTCCGGCACGGTGATCCCGGCGCACTCCTACCTGATGGTCGGCAAAGACAGCACCGGCTTCTCCGCCTACAAAGGCTTTGGCCTCGACGTGTCCGGCATGAGCCTGACCTTGACCAACACCGGCGACAACCTGCTCTTGAAAAACAGCGCAGGCACCACCGTCGACAATGTGGCTTGGAACAATTACGTGACCAACTGGTCCCTGTACACCAATGACGGCCAGGTGCTGTCCCGCAAGTCCCCGACGCTTGATACCAACGCGTCGAGCGACTGGATGGTCACCCTGCCGAACCCGAAAAAATAACATGCACAACACGCAAAAAGAGCATCCCGCTTGGGGATGCTCTTTTTTGCTTAGAGGAACTCGGGGCAATACCCGGGAGTCCCGGTATAGAAACAGTGATTCTTGAAGGCAAATTGAAACTGGGTTTTCGGCGAACGGGGCATCTGCGGCGTACAGGCGATCCGATAGCGTCGGCCCGGAGACGGGTTGAAAAACCACAGGGACCGTCTGGCCAACGCATCAACTCTGCCGTTGGCCAACTGGCGGGCGCGGTTGAGATCTGCCGAAGACGGACGCATCTTGTAGATCTCGCCGTTTTGCACCGGTTCAAACGGCGAGCGCTGCGGACCAAATTTGCCATAGATCGCTTGCGGGATGGTGCGAAGATTATGGAAGTCAGGTCTGCAGTCTGCCACAACCCGATTGACCAACACGCTCCCGACCAACTCCTGCCCGCGGCGTCCTTCCCCGCGCGCTTCCGCCTGCATCAACTGCGCCAACAATCTGATATGTGCACTGTTCGCCTTCACTCTGCGCATCGGCATGTCTTCACCCTCTATCGTCTCAGATACGATCAGGATATTGACCTGCCCCGCAATCGGTTACCATTATTTCCGCGAAAATAAGATTTTCCTCCACCGCTCGACAACTTTTCCCCACAACAAAAAGCCCGCCGGTGCTGCTTACGCAGCGGCCCGACGGGTGAAGAAAGTCGCAATGAAGGGCCAAAGCGGCTGGACGAAACCGATCACGCTTTGGAAGATCCCAAAGAACTGGACAATACGCGGCAGAAAAGAGAACAGCAATGCCATGCAGAACCCCTCCTTTCATCTCTAGCTTATGCAGGAAAGGAGGGACTTGCCTTCCGCGCTTGACCCTTACTTGTTGGACAAGACGCCGCTGGTCAGACGCGCCGGGATCAGGTCGTGCGAGACTAGGTCGTCGTGGCTCTCGCGCTTGACGACGAGGTCCGCCTGCCCGTTTTGCACAAACACCACCGCCGGACGGGCGATGCGGTTGTAGTTGCTCGCCATCGAGTAGCCGTACGCGCCGGTGCAGGAGACGGCTAGGATGTCGTCCGCTTTGACCTGCGGCAATTTCACATCCCAGATCAGCATGTCGCCCGACTCGCACGCTTTGCCCGCCACAGAGACAAGCTCGTCACGCTCTTCATTGGCGCGGTTGGCGAGCATCGCTTCATACACCGCCTGGTACAGCGCCGGACGCGGGTTGTCGGTCATCCCGCCGTTGACGGAGACGTACTTGCGCACGCCCGGGATGTCTTTGGTCGAACCTACCGAGTACAGCGTCGTGCCGGCCGCGCCGACGATCGAACGGCCCGGTTCAATGACGATCTCCGGATAGGTCAGCTGCAAACGGTCAAATGCGGTTGTCACCGCCGCAGTGATCGCCGCGATGTACGCCTCTGCCGTCAGCGGCGTGTCTTCTTCCGTGTAGCGGATGCCAAATCCGCCGCCGACGTTCAGCTTGTGCAGGTCGTTTGCGCCAAGTTCACGCACGCACTTCCCAAAAAACTCCGCGACGATGTCGACCGCAGCCGTGAAGCCGTCCGTTTCAAAAATCTGCGAGCCGATGTGCGAGTGCAGCCCGATCAGGCGCACGCCCGGCGTGGTCAGCGCTGCCACAACGGCGCGCTTGGCCATGTCGCCTTTCATATCAAAGCCAAACTTCGAATCTTCCTGTCCGGTGGAGATGTACTCATGGGTATGAGCTTCCACCCCCGGTGCCAGACGCAGCAAAATGTCGGCGATGACGCCTTTTTCGCTGGCCAAAGCGCCGAGCAGTTTCAGTTCGTGGAAGTTGTCGACCACAAATTCCCCGATGCCGGCGGTCAACGCCAGTTCGATCTCATCCGGGGTCTTGTTGTTGCCGTGGAAATGGATGCGCTCCGCCGGGAAGCCTGCTTGCAGCGCCGTGTAGAGTTCCCCGCTCGACACGACATCGAGAGCCAATCCTTCTTCGTCGATGATGCGGCACATCGCCAGCGTGCAGAACGCTTTCGATGCATAGGCAACTTCGTAGCGCAGACCCGATTTTTCAAACGCCTGCTTATACGCGCGAATCGTCTCGCGCATCATCGCTTCATCGTACACATACAAAGGCGTGCCAAACTGTTTGACCAGCTCGGTGGTGTCCACGCCGCCGATCTCCAAATGTCCTTGCTCGTTGATGCGACTCGTCCCGTGCAGATACATCTCCTGTTAATCTCCTCTCCAACCTCTCAAACCCGTTTTCTTCCAGCCAGACAACAAAAAAACGGCCGGCGTCAAAGGGAGTGCGCCGACCGTTTTTGGATTTATCGAAATAGAGCAGAATGTTCCAAAACCAGATCTGATCCCCTCAACTCATGAAGTAGCGCATCACCAGCAGAACAAAACAGACTCTGTGGTGACAGTCCGACATTTGTTTAATGCCGGCCCAGCAGCGAACCCATGGCAGGCTCTCCGCTTCGGCGGTCAGCCTTTCCCTCATTCATCATCAGTGGGCCACCACTTCCGAACCGGTACTCATCTTACCCGCGCCTCTACCCCACTCGTACGAATGAGGTGTCGTCGTATTTAATTATATTCGATTATAGCAGTATTGTTCTTTGGTTGCAAGGATAGTTGTCCCTAGTTCGGCTGCCTATCTTTGTCCTTCGGCCGAACGATCGCCGGACGCTGGTTCTTGTATTGCATCGGCGTGCGGACGATGATCTCCCAAAGCGCCTTAAAGTTCAGCGGGAACAAAGGCCAGAGGTACGGCCGAGAGATCGACTTGGTGCGGGCGAGCAAAATAAACCACAAGGCGACCGCCGCCACCAGCCCGTACCAGTCCAGAAACGCCACCGCCAAGATGAAAAACATCCGAGTCAGGCGGTTGGCCATCGACAGTTCATAGCTTGGTGTGGCAAACATCCCGATCGCCGCCACCGCCAGATACAAGATTGATTCGGGTGAAAACAGACCGACTTTGACGGCGATGTCGCCGATCAGCACCGCCGCGATCAAGCCCATCGCGGTCGCCAGTGGTGATGGCGTGTGAATGGCGGCCATCCGCATCATGTCGATCCCGACATCGGCCAGCAGGAACTGCAGGATGATCGGGATCGCCCCGACTTCATCCGGCCCGAGGAACTCCAAAGGCAGCGGCAGCCATTCGCGGTGGATCAGCGTAAACAGCACCCAGAGCGGAATCAGGAACAAGGATGCCAAAATCCCCAGGAACCGCACCCAGCGCACATAGGCGCCAACCGCCGGATTTTCGCGAAACTCTTCGGCATGCTGCACGTGGTGAAAAATTGTCGTCGGCGTGATCATCACGCTTGGCGAGGTGTCCACATAGATCAGCACATGCCCTTCGAGAATGTGCATCGCCGCAACGTCCGGACGCTCCGTATAGCGGACGATCGGGTAGGGGTTCCAGTTGTTGCGCTTGGTCAGCCACTCCTCGACCGATTTTTCCGCCATCGGCAGACCGTCGACGTCGATTTGCTGCAAGCGGTTTTTGATCTCGTCGACCAGCGCGTCATCCGCCACGTCCTGCAGGTACGCTACGCAGACGTCCGTCTTCGAGCGTTTGCCGATCTTCATCGTCTCCATGCGAAGTCTCGGGTCACGGATTCTCCGCCGTGTGAGCACCGTGTTTTGCACCAGCGTCTCCACAAATCCGTCACGCGAGCCGCGCACGACCCGCTCCAGCTCCGGCTCGGCCGGCGTGCGGGCCGGATAGCTGCGCGCGTCGATCAGCAACGCTGTATCGAACCCGTCAACCAAGATCGCCGTCTGGCCGGACAAGATCGCCGTGACAATTTCATTGGTTTTGGTCTGCTTCTCGACCTGCGTGTGGGCCAGATACGTCCCGGCCAGCTTCTCGATCGTGTCGACCGCCAGTTGCTCGCGCTTTAATTGCGCGAGCAGCCGCAGCACATCGTCGAGAATCGCGTCTTTCACAAATCCATTGATATACAGCAGGCAAAAATCATGCCCGGCAAACGACATCGGGCGCTTGATCATGTCAAAGCTCTCCCCGATGCCAAGCACTGTGTCAAAAAATTTCAGGTTGCTGTCCAGCCGTTTGTCCAGATTTAGATCCTGGTCGGCCGGCGGAATATCCGTTTTCTCAATGATCCGCGGCATGGTCAAATCCACTCCGTTTCAGAATTTCTAGGATCGCAGCTTTGGTGATCGGCGCGCCTTTGGCAAAATGGTCTCTGCCCTGCATCTTGCCGATGTCGCCGACGCCAACGATCATCGGCACATCGACGTCTGACAGCACGTCGACCGTGTCGCCGTAGAGCACCATGTCGCCGCTGTGCGCAGGCAGGCCGTCTTTGTCGACCGCGTCTTCGATCATCCGGCAGTTCTGGTCGATCGAAAAGTCGACATGCACCCCGTCGACCATCGGCGTGTTCGAAGCGACGGCGATCGCCCCCAGCACTTCGATGTTCGGGTGGTTGCTGACATATTCCAGCGCCCGTTCGCCATAGCCGTAGTCGCCGCTGCCGTTATCATCAAACATCACGAGCACCGGATCATGTTTGGCATGTTCGATCAGCCGCACCAACTGCTGACCGTTCAGCGGGCTCGGGTTGCCGGATGAACGGGAGATGACGCGGCATCCCACTTCAGCCGCCACTTTTTCGACCGCTTTTCTTGCGACCTGATCTCCATCTGTGATCAAAATGACTTTGCGCTTCCCCATTGATCCGTCACCCCTTCGGTCAGATTGTCAGAACGGTATTATCCCTTCGGCCGGAACAGCAGCGCCGCGAAAAAGGAAAACACGATCGCGGCGGAAATGCCGGCCGATGTCACTTCGAAGATCCCGGTGATAATGCCGACGATCCCGTTTTTTTCCGCTTCGGCCATCGCCCCGTGCACCAGCGCGTTGCCAAATGACGTGATCGGAATCGAAGCCCCGGCCCCGGCGAATTTGATCAAGGGCTCGTACAAGCCCAGCCCGTCGAGGATCGCCCCAAACACCACCAGTAAGGTCATCACGTGCGCCGGTGTCAGATTGGTCAAATCCATCATCAACTGGCCGATCACACAGATCAGGCCGCCTACAACAAACGCCCACACAAATGTCATATCGATCTCCATGCTAGACCCACTCTCCCCTTTCGATGACCACCGCGTGCGCCACGCAAGGGATCGATTCCCCCTGCTGTGTGGAGAGTGGAGAGAGCAGCGCCCCGGTGGCGCAGACGAGGATGCGGTTCAATTCCCCGCGCTCCATGCGCTTGAGCAGATGACCGTAGGTGACGACCGCGCAGCAAGCGCAGCCGGACCCGCCGGCAAAGACTTCCGCCTGATCCGGATCGAAGATCAGGATGCCGCAGTCTTTAAATTTGTCGCCAAGAAACAGGCCTTCTTCTTTCTCGAACAGCTCTTCGGCGATCTTGTGCCCGACCCGTGCCAGGTCGCCGGTGACGATCAGGTCGTAATCGTCCGGCGTGCGTCCGGTGTCTTTAAAATGCCGCGCGATCGTATCGACCGCAGCAGGCGCCATCGCCGGCCCCATCTCAAACGGCGACTTGACCCCGAGATCGACCACCTTGCCGATCGTCGCATGGGTAATGCGCGGTCCGTTGCCTTCACGCCCGACGATCGCCGCCCCCGAACCGGTCACCGTGCACTGCGCGGTCGGCGGCTTCTGCCCGCCGTATTCGGTCGGGTAGCGGAACTGCCGCTCCGCCGTCGAGTTGTGTGAAGCGGTCGCCGCCAGCGCATAGGTGGCATACCCTCCGTCCACCGTCATCGCCGCCAGCGCCAGCGACTCCATCGAGGTCGAGCAGGCGCCAAACAGTCCGAGAAACGGTGTGCCCAGCGTCCGCGCTCCGAAGTTGGCCGTCACGATCTGATTGAGCAGGTCGCCCGCGTACAGCACGTCGATCTGCTCCGCTTGCAAGTTCGCTTTTTTCATTGCCGTCTCGCAGGCTTCTTCAAACAGGCGGCGCTCCGCTTTTTCCCAAGACTCCTGCCCGACGTACGCATCCGGATGCACCGCATCAAACTCCTGGCCCAGCGGCCCTTCCCCTTCTTTGGGACCCGCCACCGCGCCGCTTGCGACCAGCACCGGCTTTGACTTGAACTCCCACGTCTGCTTCCCGATCAACCCCATCGCTCCTGTCCACCTCCCGGATTCAGTCTGATTACATCACCATTTTGAAGATCTGCTTGATCAGCGCGACAACAAACGCGGCCACCGTGCCAAACACGATCACCGGCCCGGCGACTTTAAACATCTGGCCGCCTACGCCAAGCACGAAGCCTTCGCTGCGGTGTTCGATCGCAGCCGCCGACATCGCATTGGCAAAACCGGTGACCGGCACAGCCGAACCTGCTCCGGCCCACTGCCCGATGCGGTCGTAGACGCCCAGTCCGGTGAGCAGCACAGCGATGAACACCATCACCGCCACCGTCGGGTTGCCCGCCGTCTTTTGGTCAAAATCAAAATAGGTCATGAAAAAATTCTGCACAAACTGCCCGAGCAAACAGATCGCTCCGCCGACGAGAAATGCCCGGATTGTGTTCGCGAACACAGGACGTTTCGGCACATGCTTCTGGGTCAGCTTTTTATAATCTGCCTTCGCCTTGGGTCCCTGCTTCATGGCGCATGCCTCCCTTGTCACTTGCACACCTGTCGTAATCCTATCTTTCCAAGGCAAAGGCTGTGCTATGAAAGAAAAAAGCAGGCACCTTTTGGAAAAGGTGCCTGCTTGCTTACACTCGTTTGGCGTTTGTGATCCGGTCATATTTGACGGCTGTTTGTTCCCACCAGACATATCCTCCCGCGCTGACGGCGAGAAGAGCCAGCAGAACCGCTACCCAGACCACTCGGCGCTTTGTCGTTGTACCTCTCTCCTCCATCCACCATCACCTCGCATACGCTTCTTTCGGTAGTATGGAGCAGAATGGGAGAACTTAACCGAGCTGGTCGCGAATTATCTGTAAAATCTTCTTTTCAAGGCGCGAGACCTGCACTTGCGAGATGCCGAGCACTTCGGCGACTTCCGCTTGTGTTTTGTCCCGGAAGAACCTCATAAAGACGATCAAACGCTCCCGTTCGGGCAACCGGGACAGCGCGTCATGCAGCGCCAGTTTGTCGAACCACTTGTTTTGCGTCTCGTCGGAGATCTGATCCATCAGGTAGATCGGATCGCCGTCATTTTCAAAGACGGTCTCGTGGATCGAAGCCGGCTGGCGCATCGATTCCAGCGCAAACACCACTTCGGTCGGTTCCATGCCCATCGCCTGCGCGACTTCGTTGATATGCGGCTGCCGGCCCAGCTTTTTGGCCAGCTCGTCGCGGGTGCGGCGCACTTGCCGTGCCGTTTCCTTCAGCGAGCGGGAAACTTTCACCGTCGAGTCGTCGCGCAGGAAGCGCTGGATCTCGCCGATGATCATCGGCACCGCATAGGTGGAGAATCGCACATCGTAGGAGAGATCGAACTTGTCGATCGCTTTCATCAGCCCGATGCAGCCGATCTGAAAGAGATCGTCCGCTTCATAGCCGCGGTTGAGAAAGCGCTGGACCACCGACCAGACCAGCCGCTGGTTGGAGACGATCAGCGACTCGCGGGCACTGTCATCGCCGGCTTGGGAGGACGCGATCAGGCCTTTGACCTGTTCGTCCGAATACTTTTGATGCGGGGCAGTTTTTTCAATTGCCATCCTGCATCCCCCTAGTGGTTCGCAACAGAGTGGCTATTCAGACGTTTGACCAGCCGAACACGGGTGCCCACTCCGGGTCTGCTCGTCACTTCAATCGCATCCATAAAGTTCTCCATGATCGTAAAGCCCATGCCGGAGCGCTCCAGTTCCGGCTTGGAGGTGAACAGCGGCTGGCGCGCTTCTTCCACGTCTTCGATGCCGCGGCCGTTGTCTTCGATCACCAGTTCGATCGTGCCGTCGACGATGGCGCAAGTGATCAGCACCTGGCCGTCCTGCTCTTCATACCCGTGGATGATCGCATTGGTCACCGCTTCCGAGACAACCGTTTTGATCTCCGTCAATTCCTCAAGCGTCGGGTCGAGCTGCGAGATAAACGCGGCGACCGAGACGCGGGCAAACGATTCATTTTGCGAGCGCGAGGCGAATTTCAGCTCCATGAAATTATCCATTTACGCCACCCCCGTCTCAGCAAGTGCCTGCGTTTCGCTCGGGTAGATCCGCAAAATCTTCAGCATCCCCGAAAGTTCGAACAACTTTTTCAACTGATCGTTCACCGAGCAGAGCGCCATGCGCCCGCCCGCTTGTGTCACGCGCTTGTAACGGCCGAGGATCACACCGAGGCCGGAAGAGTCCATAAAGCTCAAGTCTTCTAAATTCAACACGAGGTGCTCGGTCAAGCCGCGGTCCAATTCCGCTTCTACCTGGTTGCGCACCATTTCCGCTGTATGATGGTCAAGTTCACCCGAGAGCCTCACAATCAGCGTATCGCCGCGAACGTCTGTGGAGATTTGCAACATTGTCGTCCTGCCTCCTTGAGGAAAAAATTGCTGTCTTGTCCCCCTATTTCTACTGTGAAGAAAAGGATTCCTGCCCCTCGACAAAACGTCTGTTCAATCCCGAAAAGCCGTCAAAATTCGCAAGACGATCGAGCACTTACAAGCGTCTCGCCGCCTGTTGCACCGGGTCCCAGACCGCATTATGCGGCGGTGCATAGGCCAGATCGAGGTCGAGCAGATCATCTGCTGTCATCCCGTTCCACAAGGCGGTTGCCAGCACGTCGATGCGCTTGTCTGCCCCCGCGCGTCCCACCGCCTGCGCGCCAAGCAGCAAGCCGTCACTTTCGCGCACAATCAGCTTGACGTGCAAGGGCAGAGCGTCAGGATAATACCCGGCATGATGCAGCGTTTTTAACGTCACCGTCTTGTGCGGAATCTTCTCCTGCACGGCTTCCGCTGCTGACAGTCCGGTGCGGGCGGCGGTCAGATCAAACACTTTTAAGATCGCCGTGCCGAGCACCCCTTGGAACTCGCCAACGCCTGCTGCCATCTGCTTGCCCGCGATGCGGCCCATCTTGTTGGCATGGGTGCCAAGCGGGATGTAGTCGTCGCGTTTTTTCACGCGGTGATACTGAGTCGCCGCGTCCCCCGCTGCCCAGATGTTCGGGTGGCTGGTCTCCATTTTCGAGTTGACGTGGATCGCATCACGCACCGAAAGCGTCAGTCCGGCCGCTTTGGCCAGCTCAGAGTTGGGGACGATGCCGACGGCGACCAGCACGAGGTCGGCCGGATACGATGCCGTTTTCGTCTGCACGGCGGTCACCCGTCCGTCTGCGCCGGTTATTCCGGCGATCTCTTCCTCCAGATTGACGGTGACGCCCTTTTGCTGCATCTCTTCGCTCAAGAGGTCGGCCAGCTCTTTGTCCCACGGTCCGGCGACCTGATTGCCGCGATTGATGACGCGCACTGTTTTGCCTAAAGCATGGAAAGCTTCTGCCATTTCCAAACCGATGTAGCCGCCGCCGATGACGACCGCCTGCTGCACGCTGTTTTGTTGCGCATACGCGATGATGCGCTCGGCGTCGGCCAGCGTTTTTAGCGCAAAGACGCCTTCCAGTTGCGCGCCGTCCCAGTCGGGCAGCACAGCGCGGCCGCCGGTGGCGATCAGCAGTTTGTCATAGGGGTGCTCCGTCTCCGTTCCTTGCTGCAAGTCGCGGACGGTCACCGTCTGCCCCTTGGGGTCGATCGCCACCGCTTCGTGGAGGATCGTTGCGTTCATGTTGTATTTTTCTTGAAACGCCTCGCGCGTGCGTGCAATCAGCTTTTCAGCCGACGGGATGTAGCCGCCAATATAATACGGCAGCCCGCACTGGGCATAGGAGTACGTTGTTCCTTTTTCAAATATGGTGATGCCGGCATTCGGATGAGTCCGCCTGATCTGCATGGCGGCGCTCATTCCGGCGGCATCTCCGCCGATCACGACAAAACGGTCCATCGTTGTCACGCTCCCTGTCATGGCATTACGAATTACCATTTTAGCCACAGGATAGCATGAATAAACGATGAACCGTTTCTTTTTTGCACAAAACTAGTTCAGGACTTTTTTGAACAGTTTGTCAATCTCTTCATTAAAGAGTGGTCCTTGCACCATCTGCACGACCTTGCCTTCGCTGTCGATCAAAAAGGAGGTCGGGATGACCAGCACATGATATTTGTCGGCGACTTTGCCTTCCTCATCCAGCACGTTCGGGAACTCGACCCGAAACTTTTTCAAAAACGCTTCCGATACGGACGGCGAATCCTGATCGGCAAGGTTTACACCAAAGAACTGCACCTTGTCGTGATACAACTCCGCCGAATCGGCGAGATCTTCCATCTCCATCCGGCACGGGGTACACCACGACGCCCAGAAATTGAGCAGCACCGGCTTGCCGCGAAACTCGCTCAGCTTGTGTTTGTTTCCTTGATAATCGACCAGTTCAAAATCGGGCGCGTATTGCCCGGCTTTGATCCCGATCGCCGCTTGCGCTTCCTCCGCTCCTGCCGTTACCGGAACGCCTGTCACCCACAGCAGTGACAGCAGACTCAGCAGCAAAAAGGTGCGCTTCCCACCTTTCGTCACATGCATCCGCTCCTTTCCAGTCTTCTCAGGAACAGGATGCCCAAACAAAAGGAAGAAAACGCACCGACTTCAGCTGCCGTCCCTGGCGAGGGCGCGATGCAGCAAGATCTGCACCGGCTGCGAGATTACTTCATAACTGCCGACCACAAACCCATGCGGCCTGACGCCGCCCGACCGCCCCTGCAGCTCCAGCAAAAACTCGCCAACTGCAGCCGGCAGCCGGTCCTGGCGGGTCAAAAGCAGCGGGATCTCCCGACCCCGGTTGGACAAGGCGGCCGCCGCCGCGCCAAACGCCCACTGATCGGCCGGCACCAGCGCCAGTCCCCGGCCGCTCTGTTCCTTTCTGCCAAATCCAAACTTGACCTTGCCTTTGCGCAGCTTTGCCAGCTCCACCGATGTCTCGTAGCCGTCCCGGCCGCCGATCCACGCTTCGATCTTCGAACCCAGCTTCCGCACCTCGCTGCCAAGCGTCGGCGGCAGGTAAGATTCTGGTGCGGCGACGATCAGCTTCTGACGAGGGTGGCTGCGCAAAAAACGGATCGCCATATCGGACAGACCCCGCTCCGATGCAAAGAGGACCGGCGCCCCGGTCGCTGCGGCGAAGCTTCCGGCAGCAATCCCGCCGCCCAGCGGATCGGCAGACACCAGCAAAGCATGGCCGCTGCCGGTGAGCGGTTCAAACGCGGCGATCTTGCCCACCGTGTCCCATTGGTCATGTCCGATCAGATGCGCCGCCGAAAAGCCGAGCTCCGCGAGCTGGTGCAAAACGTTTGCATGCATCGCGCCCAGCACGATCACCTGTCCAGGCAACCCCTTGCCCTGCGGCGACAGGCGGATCAGTTCGCGGGACACGCTCTCTTCCAACTGCTCCCCTTCCGTATAGAGCAGGACCGCATCGAACGGGCGGTGCAAAAGACGTGCGGCGGCGAGCGCCAACGGGTAGGAATCGGGACGCGCGAGCAGCACGGCGTTGGGCCGCCTGGCCGGAAAAACGGTTTGGGCGATGCCAATCGCCGCGCTGACCGGATCGTTGCACAAGATGCGTGTGGTGAAAGTTGTCGAAACTTGTTGTAAAATAGGATGCCAACGTTCGTTCACCAGAAGCCCCCTTTCCGGGCAGTCGGTTCGTCGTTACACATTCTATTCACAATTTATGCAGTGAATTTGGGACTATTGACTAGACAGTTAACGTTGCAGATGGTATATTGTTCAGGAAATATGTATAAGCTGTATAACATTTAAGTCGTGATTTTCTTTCACGAATTGACTTCAGCGGTATTCCTTTCTTTTGTACGCTGTAGTACAATAAAGAGGAAAATAAAGATTAATTTAGCTTTAGGGTGGGAGGGAACCCAAATGCCTACATCTTTAGGACAAAAAATCAAAGAACTTCGAATCATGAAGGGTCTCACTCAAAGTGACCTTGGCTCCGGCATGGTCACCCCGAGTATGATTTCGCAGATCGAAGCGGACAAAGCCAATCCATCTCATAAATTGCTCTGCGCCATCGCAGAAAAGCTTGAGACTTCGGTGGACTACTTCTTGTCTGACATGCAAACCAAGCTCGAACAAACGAGCACTTACAAGCTGGCCAAAGCGTACATGGAATCGGTGGAATACGACAAAGCAATCTCGCTGCTTGAAGAACTCCTCGACAATCCGGCGCCGCACCTGCAGCTGACCAACATATCGTTCGACCTGGCAAACTGCTACCTGCATGTGGAGCAGTTTGAACGTGCAACCGAACTCTTTGAAGACGTTCTGGACAGCGCGATCCGCTCCGGCGAACACAACATCGCAGTGCTTGCGCTGAACAAGCTGGGCGTGATCCAACTGCGCAAAGAAAACCTGCTGCTCGCTCAATTCCACTGGAAGAAAGCGTACCAGGTGCTGTCCCGCACCGAGGGCATCGACGTGTCGACGAAAGCATTCGTCATCACCAACCTCGGGATGGTTAACTTGAAACTCGGTGAGTATAACGATGCACTTAAATATTACACCGAATCCTACCACCTGCTGCAAGGTACTAATTACCTAAAATTAATTGGGGAAACTTACAACGGTTTGGGACACGCAAATAAAGAGTTGAAAAACTACAAAAAAGCCGTTGAACATACACAAGATGCGATTGCAATTTTCAAGTCTTTGAACTTGATTAAAGCTTCTTACGACTGCAAAGTCAACCTCGCGATGATCAAAGGCGACGAAGGTCGAGTGGAAGATGCGCTGGCGCTGCTGGAAGAATGCATGGAAGGCTTCTCCAAGCACGGCAACGACTTCGACAACGCCAACGTGAACAGCGAGATCGCGCGTCTGCTCCTGAAGGAAAGCCGCTTCAAAGATGCAGAATCACACTGCAAGCAAGCGTTGGAACTGCTCGAGCCGGGCATCCGCGAGACCGCTTTCGTGTTCCGCACCTTGGCGGAAGTAGAACTGGGCTTGGAAGAGTTTGACTCTGCGATCGAGTTCGCTGAAAAAGCGATCGAACTGTTCCAGCAGTTCGATATGATCGGCCAAATCACCAAGACCTACGCCCTGCTTGGCGAGATCTACAAGTCCCGCGGCGACTTCCTGGCTGCGACCGAGTCTCTGCAAAAGATGCAGAGCATCGTCGAGTCGAACCTGCGCGAACGCGTACTGATCATGTAACAAGATCACGAAAAATGTTGAACCCCTGTTTCTTTATGAGAGACAGGGGTTCTTTTATGACTACTTTCGGATAATCAGTAAATTACGGCAATTCAAGACGTGCCACCAGCGGGTAATGATCGGACGCTGCACTCTGCACGGTAAACACATTTCCGACTGAAAACTCCTTGGAGACGAGGATCGAGTCGATCTGCTTGCCGGCGGCCGGCAAGGTCACCAGCGGCACACGGGACACGTGTTGCAGCTCCTGAGTCCAAGGGCCCAGCTCATCGCTGTCAGGTGTCGTATTAAAGTCCCCCATGACGATCAAGGGCAGTCCCACGCCGGAAAATTCCTGTTGCAGCAAGTTTACGTGTCCGATGCGCTCGTCATGGTTGAGGCCCAAATGCGTCACCGCCACGGCAACTTGCCGCCCGTGGATGTTTAAGGTGGCGAGGAGTGCGGAACGATTTTCTTTCTCCGAGGAGAGCGGGATCTGTTTGACCGCTTCGATCGGGTATTTGGAGAGCAGCAGGTTGCCGTATTCGAACGGCCCGATCTTCAGCGCCGGTGCAAAGCGGTATTCCAGCCCCAGCGCCTCGCCGATCGCTTTGGCCTGATCTTGCAGCCCGGAGCGCGGGGAGAAACGTTCCACCTCCTGCAGGCCGATGATGTCCGCTTCCAGCTCTTTCAGTTCATCGATCGTCCGCTCCAGGTCGAGATCGCCCTGGGCGCTTTTTCCGATATGAATGTTGTAGGTAACCGCTTTCAGAGAGATCGCGCCGCTGTGGAGATCCTGACTCGGAAACGTCCCCTGCCCTTCGACACCGACTTTATTTGAAAACAGCACCAAGATCCCGACAGCAACCAACGTGAGTTTCTTCCAAAAGCGTTTCATCTCCCCAGCCCCCTCTGCAAGTTACCAACTTGTCCAATTTATTAAAATTATCAGATTATTTTAGTTTTGAAAAAAGGCACCCCGCAATCTCTGCGAGATGCCCTCTCATTTGCTTGTGGAGCGGAAGACGGGATTCGAACCCGCGACCCTCGCCTTGGCAAGGCGATGCTCTACCCCTGAGCCACTTCCGCATACAGGATGTATGCGTCCCACGTTGCGACAGGACGTCGCGTTCTTAGTGGGGCTACCATCGTCCCACGTTGCGACAGGACGTCGCGTTCTTAGTGGGGCTACATTTAAAAAATGGTGCCTTTTACCGGAATCGAACCGATGACCTCATCCTTACCATGGATGCGCTCTACCTACTGAGCTAAAAAGGCGTGTATGGCTCCTCAAACAGGACTCGAACCTGTGACCATCCGATTAACAGTCGGGCGCTCTACCAACTGAGCTATTGAGGAACAATGGTGGAGATAAGCGGATTCGAACCGCTGACCCCCTGCTTGCAAGGCAGGTGCTCTACCAACTGAGCTATACCCCCGCTGGACTGGTTGTCCAAGTGGTGCCGAAGGTGGGACTCGAACCCACAAAATCACGATTTTGAGTCGCGCACGTATGCCAATTCCATCACTTCGGCAAGAAAATGGTGGAGAGAGAAGGATTCGAACCTTCGAAGCTTTCGCAACGGATTTACAGTCCGCCCCATTTGGCCACTTTGGTATCTCTCCATATGAAGATGGTAGCGGCGGAGGGACTTGAACCCCCGACCTACCGGGTATGAACCGGTCGCTCTAGCCAACTGAGCTACACCGCCACGATGTGTGTAAAGTAAGTGGCGGAGAGAGGGGGATTCGAACCCCCGAGACGTTTTAGGCGCCTACACGATTTCCAATCGTGCTCCTTCGACCAAACTCGGACATCTCTCCACTTAATAAGTTTTCGTGTCAGGCGCGCTAGTAGCAGCGGCGACATGACTAAATATATCACGGGTCTCGTCCACACTCAATCGTCAAATTCGGCAGAAATCAGACAAATTATGCACAGGGAACTCAATTATCATTCACTATCTTGTCCGCACTACTTTTTTCGTATGCATGAAAAAACCTCATCCCTAAGGATGAGGTTTGGAGTTTACACCACGTCGTACCCGGCGTCTTCGATCGCATCACGCATCTTGTTCAGATCGTATTTGTCCGAATCGTAGGTGACCGCCACGCGGCCCTCCTCCAAGTCGACGTCGACCGCAACCGCGCCGACTTCTTTCAATGCGCCTTCCACCGCGCTTTTGCAGTGTCCGCAAGACATGCCTTTGACATTAAACGTGAATGAAGTCATCTTGGTGATCCTCCTTATTGTCCAGCGTCAATTTTGACGCGTTTTAACCGCAGTGCATTGGTGACGACCGACACCGAGCTGAACGCCATCGCTGCACCCGCCACCCACGGCAGGAGCAGACCCGATGCGGCAATCGGGATGCCGATCACGTTGTAGGCCAGCGCCCAGAACAGATTTTGCCGGATGTTGCGAATGGTGGCGCGCGACAGGCGCACCGCTTTGGCTACACCTTCCAGCTCTGCCCCCATCAAGGTCACGTCGGCCGCTTCGATCGCCACATCGGCGCCGGTGCCAACCGCAATCCCGACATCGGCCATCGCCAGGGCAGGCGCATCATTGATGCCGTCCCCGACCATCGCAACGACGTGGCCGGCGCTCTTGTAGCGTTTGACCGCGTTGGCCTTGTCTTCCGGCAGCACTTCCGCCTGCACCTCATCGACACCGACTTGGGCTGCGATCGCCTGCGCGGTTTTGCGGTTGTCACCGGTGATCATCACCACTTTCAGGCCCAACGCTTTCAGTTCGGCAATCGCCGCTCTGGACGTTTCTTTGACGGTGTCGGCCACAGCGATCAGACCTGCGACCACTCCGTCTGCCGCGACGATCATCGCCGTCTTCCCGTCCCCTTCCAGACGCTCCAGCTCCGCTTCTGCCGGGCTGTAGTCGATGCCCGACTCCAACATCAGGCGGCGGGTGCCGATCAGCAGGAGACGGCCGTCTACGACGGCACGCACGCCGCGCCCGGTGATCGCTTCAAACTGCTCAGGGTCGTCCAGCGCGCCCTCCTCATCGATGCCCGCCCGGACGATCGCCGTCGCCAGCGGATGTTCGGAATGCTTCTCGGCGCGTCCGGCCAGATGCAACAGCTCCGTTTCCGAGCGGAACGCATCGCCGAGCAGCACCGCATCGGTGACGGCCGGCTGCCCTTTGGTGATCGTGCCCGTCTTGTCGAGCAGGATCACGCTCACCTTTTGTAGGTTCTCCAGATGTTCGCCGCCTTTAAACAGAATTCCGTTTTCCGCACCCTTGCCTGTGCCAACCATGATCGAGGTCGGCGTGGCGAGACCCAAGGCGCACGGGCAGGCGATGACCAGCACAGCCGTTGCGTTCATCAGGGCCACCGTCAGCGCCTCATTAAAGCCGGCATCGACGAGGAAGAACCAGATCAGGAACGTCAAGAGCGCGATGCCGACGACGATCGGGACGAAAATGCCGGAGATGACATCCGCCATGCGCTGGATCGGCGCTTTTGAGCCTTGCGCCTCTTCGACGACGCGGATGATCTGAGCCAGCGCCGTGTCTTTGCCGACCTTGTCGGCGGTGAAGCGCAGCGCGCCGTTTTTGTTCAGCGTGGCGCCAAAGACGGCGTCGCCCGGCTTTTTGTCGACCGGGATCGATTCGCCGGTCAGCATCGACTCATCGACAGACGACAAGCCGTCGAGCACCGTGCCGTCGACCGGAATCTTTTCGCCCGGCCGCACCAGCACGACATCGCCTTGCACGACGTCTTCGATCTTCACTTCCACCTCACGACCGTCGCGCAGCACCGTCGCCGTTTTCGCCTGCAGGTTCATCAGCTTTTTGATCGCGTCTGATGTGCGCGTCTTGGCGAGATGCTCGAAAATCTTGCCGAGCTGGATCAGCGTGATGATGATCACGCTCGTTTCGAAGTAGACGTGTTGTTCACCGCGCGCCATCATCCAAACGGAGTAAAAATAGGCGGCCGATGTGCCCAGCACCACCAGCACGTCCATGTTGGCGCTTTTGTTGCGCAGCGCCTTGAAGGCGCCGACATAGAATCTGAAGCCGGCCACAAACTGAATCGGCGTGGCCAGGATCAGCTGCACCCACGGTTCCATCAGGAGTCCGGGCGCGATGTTGATGCCGATCATCGCCAGCATCCCGTGCAGGAACGGCAGCGACAGGACGGCGGAGAAGATAAACAGGCCGATCTGCCGTCGCCACGCTTTCTCGCCATCCTCCGGATTGGCTTCCTCCTCCATCGGGGCGGCTCCGTAACCAAGCTTCTCGATGCGTTTGATGATGTCTTGCGCCTGCAATTTATCTTCGTCAAAAGTGACGGTCGCGCGCTCCATCGTCAAGTTGACGTTGGCCGCATCGACACCGTCCATTTTGCCCACGACTTTTTCAATCCGGGCGGAGCAGGCCGCACATGTCATGCCGGTCACTTGCAGCGTTACTTTTTGTTCGCTCATCTGAACCATACCCCCCTATGGTATGTATCATATCCTTCTATGCAGAGATTGTCAACACGCGGCAAGCAGAAAAATAGATAAAAAGCCAAGGAGAGTATCCCCTTGGCCTACGTACAAGATGTACCGTATCCCGCGTTGTGACATGACGTCACGATCTTAGCGGGTTTCCCTTATGCTTTGAACTGCTCCATCATCGCGTCGAGTTTCGAAGAGATCTTCTCCAGTTCCTCGGCGACCTGCACCACTTCTTCCGAAGCGGAGATCGCTTTATCCGTTTCGACCGACATTTCGGCCGCTGCGGAGGACTGCTCCGACGCCGCTTCTTCCACGATGCGCACGATCTCGCTCATCGAAGAGACGCTGGTCGAGATCATGTCAAATTCTTCGGAGACCTGCTCGCCTTTCGTGCGGATCTTTTCGGTGGTGTCTTTGAGCAGGTGCGACTTCTCAGCGACCGCATCCGACTCATCGCGGATCTTATCGAGGATCTGCGCGATCTTCGATGTCGCCGACGCCGTCTCATCGGCCAGGGAGCGGATCTCGCTGGTCACCACGGCAAAGCCGCGGCCCGCTTCCCCCGCCCGTGCCGACTCGATCGCCGCGTTGAGCGCCAGCAGGTTGGTCTGCTGGGAGATGTTGACGATGATGTCGATGATCTGGGCGATGTTTTTCGTTTCGTCCTGCAGGCTTTTGACTTTCTGCGCGTTGTCGTTGGCGGTAACCAATGCTTCCTTGGTCACATCCAGAATCTCGCGCACCCGGTCGGTGCCGGTGTCAACCGACTGCTGGACTTCGGTGTTCTTATCGGACAGCGAAGAGGAATACGCGCTGACCTGCTGGGCCAGCCCGGCCACGTTCTGAATGCCGACCGCCGTCTCCTGCAGCGCAGCCGAAGCGTGCGTGGAGGAGGAAGCGACCGTCTTGGCTTCCTTCAGGACTTCTTCTGCCGTCAACTGCAGCTTCTTGGACAAGGAGCGCATCGTTTCGGTTGCAGAGGACAGCTCCTCGTTGCGCACGGAGATGTCGGCGACGAGCTCTTCCGTCTTGTCGCGCTCTGCTTTGAGCAGACCGCGCTGGGTGAACTCTTTGCGCAGTTCGCTCTCCTGCATGAAGCAGGTGAACATCCCGGCAAAGTTGGTCGAGAACAGGAAAAACGCATCGGTCAAAAGGTTCATTGTCGATGTGGAGGTCATAAACGCCATGCCGAACCACGCGGCGAAAATCGCCGTGCCCAACACGCTTGCATAGCGGAAACGCAGCCGCGACATCGTGTAGATGAAAATAAACAACATCATCATGCCATAATACAAAAACGATGCGTGCGGCGCGAGATACATCATGTACACCACGCCAAAACCGGACACGGTCGGGAACAGCAGCAACAAGGGCTGCATCAGGCGCTCAAAATACTTCGTGTACGACAGAATGAACGCAAGCAAGGTCAGCGGAATGGTCAAAGCAAACCGGATCAACCAAAACTGATCTTTCACTTCCGGCACCAGCCATACGTCAAGTGCGGCAAAAACGAGCGACAATCCCAAGCCCATCAATAGCCCCATACGGGCCAGGTTGACCGACTTCAGATAAAAGTCATGCTGAAACAGCCTCTCTTGCAGTCTTTTTTCGTTTGTCACAGTTCCACCCCTACACTATGAATCAATCAAACTCAATTATAGGGGTTTTTTAACTTCATTTCCATAGCAAAAAACCGGGGATCTCATCCCCGGTTAACTTTTTGTCAGTCGATATCCATAATAGATCAGCCCGATGCCAATCGAGTTGGCAAGCGGCAGCATCTGCGGCAGGTCGAGGCGCGTAAACGTCCCGCCCATCGCGATGATCAGCGACCCGATCCCAATCCACAGACCCGATTTGGAACGGCGCGCGATCGCGGTGAAAAATGCGCCGCCGATCAGAGCCAGACTGCCCGGAATCGTCAGGATCGGCGAGAAGATGCGCACCGCGCTCGGCAGCGCTTCGCCGCCGATCTCGCCTTCCGCCCCTTGCAGCACCGTCAGATCGACCGGCACCGTCAAGGCCTGGTACAGCATAACCGCTGTGACGCCTACGATCAGCACCAGAAAGACATGGGCCCAGCGGGGCCTGATCGTAAAATACAGCTGGCCCGCCCCGAGGAATGCGACAAGCGATGCTGCCGATACATACCACAGCCGGTAGACAGTCTCGTCCCAGCCCCAAATATAGGAGAGTGCGCTGCCCAGCGCGCTGAAGGTGTACATCAGAAAGCCGATCAGCCAGGCCAGCTGAGCCGCCTTGCGCTTCCGCAGCCACTCCTGCAGGATCTGCAGGGAGAAATAGCCGGCGAGCAGCGTGGCAAAGCTCCACAACAACAAGTTCATCATGCGTCCTTCTTTCTACGTGATCTTCAGAGAAACGACGCCAAGCACCGCCAGCACGCCAACGACGGTGACCAGCAGCACCAAGCGGTACGGCCATGCTGCTTGGATCGCAGCGTCTGCCCCGCCTGCCGTGTGCAGACGCTTTTTCAAACGGCGCCCCACCAAAGCGAGCACGATGGTGGAGAACAAGACCATCATCGAGCCGCCTTGTTCCATAAACGAGATCCAAAACGGCAGATTGCTATGTTCAATCCCCAACTGCTGGAGCATGACGGCGCCCGAGATCAGCACGATCACTGCGCTCGGATGCGACAGGCTGTTCGTCAGCTTGAGGTACGCGATGATCTGTGCTTTAACAGTTTCTCCCGCACCGCGTTTGATCATGACGAGCAAAAAGCATAACACGACCAAACTGCCCAGCCAAATGGCCAGACCGGTGATATGCAAAAAGAACATGAATTCATACATCAGACTTCACCTCGATCTCGATACGTGCAAAAGCAACCCGACACTAGTGTCGGGTTTGATTATGTCATAGGCTGACCCGTGAGTCAAGAATCAATTCGGGACCTGCAGACCGCCGTACAAGAGGTCGAAAATCTGCTCGCTCCACCTCCCTGCCTGCAGCCCTTCCGGGTTCGGCAGCAGAACAGATTGGAACAGCAGCGCGGCGATCATCGCGGTCGGCACGTCGCGGCGGATTGCGTTTTGCCCTTGCGCTGTTTCCAGCGCTGCGGTCATCAGTTCGGCCAGCCACTGGTGATCCTCCTGTACGGCGGCGAGCGCCTGGGCCACTTTTTCCGAAGCGGCACCCGCTGCTTTGAGCGCCGGGATCAGCTGCACGATCTGATGGAGTTGCGAATGCGTGTGGAAGATGCGGATCATCCCTTTGATCTGCAGCAGGGCTTCGTCCTCGGCCCGCAGGCTTTCGCATTCTGCGATGATCCCGGCCATCGCGTCGGTCATGTAGGCGGCGATCAGGTCGTCTTTGTTGGAAAAGTGGTCGTAGAGCGTGCTGCGACCGACGCCTAAGCGTTCGGAGAGCAGAGAGAAATTGAACCCGTCATAACCTCGCTCCACAAGCAGCCGTTCGGTGGCGGTCATCAGGTCGCCCCGCTCCACTTTTTTCTTCGCCACAAGCTCTACCTTCTTTCCGTGTGCGTGCTAGGCGTGCTGCAGGGAACGCTTGCAGAGCACGCCTTTGATCGCAAAATAGTCGACGTCGCCAGGCAGCGCTTCTTTGAGCGGCTTGAGCGTTTCTGCGCCCAGTTCGTCGATCGCAGCCAGGATCAGGCTTTCCTGCTCCGGCGGGATGATCCGCTCCCACTGCACCGGCTGCCCTTCGGAGATGGCGCGGATGATGTGATCCTGCACGGTGACCGGCTTCAGCCCGCGCTCGTCGGCGACTTCGGCGAGCGACAGGCCGTCTTGGAACAGCTGGTAGGACTTGAGGTGGCTTGGCGTCTCGTCTCCTGCTGCCCCCTCCTGTGCAGCAGGCGCGGGGGTGCGGGTCGAGGTGATGCCGCGCTCCTGTGCGTACTCCTGCAACAGTTGCAGGAACGGGGTGCCGTAGCGGGCCATCTTGCCTTCGCCGATCCCTTTGACACCGAGCATCGCCGCTTCGTCGGTCGGGCAGTATTCGCTCAGTTCGCGCAGCGTGCTGTCCGAGAAAATGATGTACGGCGGCACTTTTTCACGCTGCGAGATCTCTTTGCGCAGTTCGCGCAGGCGTTCGAACAGCGTGTTGTCGCCGCTGACCGTCTTTTCCGGGCGCAGGCGGATCTTTTGCAAAACTTGCGCTTGCCCTTTCAGCACTTGCGCCGCTTGGGCGTCGAGGCGCACCACCGGATACTGCCCGTCGGTGAGCACGAGATACCCTTCGGCGATCAGGACGTGGATCAGGTCGGTGATCTCTTTTTCTTTGTAGGACTTCATCAAGCCGTAGGTCGGCAGCTTGTCGAAGCCGAACTGGAGCACTTTTTTGTTCGCCGAGCCTTTCAAGACTTGGGCGACGAGGGACGCGCCAAAGCGCTCCTTCATCCGGTAGATGCAGGAGAAGATCTTTTGGGCCTCGACGGTGATGTCTTTCAGTTCGCTTTCGTCTTTGCAGTTGGAGCAGACGCCGCACGGTTCCACCGCTTCATCGTCGAAATACTCGAGGATGTAGTTGCGCAGGCAGCGCGTGGTGTGCGAGAAGTCGACCATGGTCTGGAGCTTCTTGTACTCCTGCGGTTTGCGCTCGGGGGCCATCACCGACTGCTCGATGAGAAACTTCTGCAGTTGCACATCCTGCGGGTGGTACAGCAGGATGCATTCGCTGGGCTCGCCGTCGCGTCCGGCGCGGCCTGCTTCCTGATAGTACGATTCCATGTTTTTCGGCAGGTTGACGTGCAGCACATAGCGGACGTTTGACTTGTCGATGCCCATGCCAAATGCGTTGGTGGCGACCATGATGCGGATGTCGTCGTAGAGGAACTGCTCTTGGTAGAGCGTCTTCTCTTCGTCGCTCAGCCCGGCGTGGTATTTGCCGGCCGTGAAGCCGCGCTGCAGCAGTTCGGCGTGCAAAGTGTCGACTTCTTTGCGGGTGGCGGCGTAGATGACGCCGGCCTGTTCGCGGACTTGTTCCAGATAGTGCAGCACAAAATCGCGCTTGTTCTCCCCGCGCAGGACTTTGAACGTGAGGTTCTCGCGATTAAACCCGGTGACGAACGAATACTCCGGGTCGATGCCAAGAAGCTCGACGATATCAAGCGTGACCTCGGTGGTCGCGGTCGCCGTAAACGCGGTGACGAGCGGACGCTGGGGCAGCAGGTCAAGCACCTTGGGAACGGCGAGATAGCTGGGGCGGAAGTCGTGACCCCACTGAGAAATGCAATGCGCTTCGTCGATGGCGATCATCGAGATGGGGAGAGTTTCGAGCTGGGAGCGGAACCGTTCGGAGTCGAGCCGCTCCGGGGCGATGTAGATCAGCTTGTACGCGCCGTGGCGGGCTGCTTCCATGCGCTCTTCCGCTTGGGACTGGGTGAGCGATGAGTTGATATACGTGGCGGGGATGTCGATGCTGGTGAGCGCGTCGACTTGGTCTTTCATGAGGGAGATCAGGGGGGAGATGACCAGGGTGACACCGGGCAGCAGGAGCGCCGGGATCTGGTAGCAGATCGATTTGCCTCCGCCGGTCGGCATGATGCCTAGGACATCGTGTCCGCTCAAGATGCTGGCAATGATCCGTTCCTGTCCTTTGCGGAACGAATCGTACCCGTAGTATTTCTTGAGCAGGTGCAGAGCTTGTTCAAACACGGGCAACACCTCGCTTTCCTTCTATCCTACCACCCCTTCTGTAAAAAAGAAACGAGACTTCTGTGCAAATCCGGGCCAAAAATGTTCAATCTAGGCAAAGCGACAAGCTTGCGCTATAATGACCACATCCTGCTCTTCCGACTTACAAAATACGTGGATGTTACTCTTTTAAAAGAGAGACAGCATCCCTTTCACTCCAATTGAAAAGGAGCAAGATCCCCATGGAACAAAAACTCGACCAAGTCCTCTCCATCCTCACCGCCATTCAGCAAAACGTCTCCGCTATTCAGCAAGACGTAACCGGACTTCAGAAAAACGTCTCCGCTATTCAGCAAGACGTAACCGGACTTCAGAAAAACGTCTCCGCTATTCAGCAAGACGTAACCGGACTTCAGCAAAACGTCTCCGCACTTCAGCAAGACTTCACGGCTTTCAAGGCTGAAACTGCAGCCAACTTCACAAGACTGGAACAACGAATCACCGGTCTGGAAGAAGAGGTAGCGGGTTTGAAACAGGAGTTTTACGATCACCGTCAAGAGTTTAATGATCTCCGTCAGGAATTTAACGAGCACCGCCACGAGTTTAGCGATCTCCGTCAGGAGTTTAACGAGCACCGTCAGGAATTTATCGCGTTTACGGAGGAGACCGCCACGCATTTTGCCATCGTGGAACGGGACATTGCTGCGGTGCAGGCAAAAACCGGCTTCATGGAAAAGCATTTCGCCATGATCAATGAGCATACCCTTCATATCCTCAAGTTCCTGCCCAGTCACTTTGAGCTACAGTGCCTGGTGTACAAGCACCAGATCATCTTAGCGAAACTTCACATTCAGCGCGAAGAACAAGCACCTGTTGAAGTTGCCGTTTAATCAAAAGAGTCAACCTCCACTCCGAGGTTGACTCTCCCCTTTTACTTCCCCGCCAATAACTTCTCGATCGCCAATGGCAACAGTTCCCTTAGCGTACCAAACGAATAGCTCAGCTCCAGTCGCTCCGTCCACTTGTGCGCATCTTTCCCCACCGGGCCAATGTTCAGCACCGGCACATCCAGCCGCTTCATTTCATCCAATGGCAGCTGATACCCTTTTTCCCACAGGGGCATGTTGGCCGTCATCGGGCGCATCGCATCCGGCGGCACCGGCAGCCCGACATAGCTGAGGTCGCAGATCCCCGGGAAAAAGTGCACCTGCTCCAGCTCAATCCCATACGTATCCTCCGCACGCTTGATTACGTCTGCCACCACATCCTGCACCAAGCAGTGACGGCGCGAACTCACGGCCGGGTAAAACGACGGCGTGAAAAAGACCACGATCATCGGCGCCAATTCTTTGCACAGTCCGGCCAGATCATCAACCAGTTCCACCGAGAAGTTCCGATCGTCCATCCCGCCGCGCCCGGCCGCCAACTTCGCCTGACGCTGTTCCAGCACTTCCTGCCCATGTGTCTGCACGGCATATGCATGCAGCTGTTCATAGCTGAGCACCCGCACCGAGACCGCTCCGCTTTCTGCCGAGCCCAACTGCCGGCTGTGTTGGATGCGCTCTGCATAATGCTGCTCAATCTTCCGCGCTGCCCGGTTTGCAGCTGTCAGCAACTGCTGCATGACATCATCGATCGACCGCTCGAACAAAAACAGATTAAACAACGTCACCGCCCGGCTGGGAATCTGCACCGAATAGTCTTTGCGCAGATCCTTCTGCAGCAAATTGGTCGGCGGCGGGGTCACTTCCCCTTCCACCCGCTCGCAAAAATCGGCGTTCAACTCCACTTCCAGCGTCGCCAAGGATGCCATCAGATTCGCATTCAAGCCCCGAAACGGCTCCCCGACATGCGATTCCTTCCCGTAGCAGTACAGCCCCGGCAGCACTTTGCCGATCGTCCCGGTGTAGAGGTACTTTTTCGTGTCACCCGGCGGCAGCGCAAACATCGGCTCTGAGTTGAGCACCGCTTGGTACTCCAGACCATGCTCTTCCGCAAGTTTCAGCATGGCCGGCACCGCTGCCCGCATCCCGATTGAGTCCACCTCTTCATCCGGCACGGTCAGCAAGAGCACATTCCCGGCAAACTTCCCGGCGCACGCCTGCTCCACCATCGCCATCTGCAAGGCCAGCCCGGCCTTCATATCCATCGTCCCGCGCCCGAACAGCCACTCCCCCGACTTCAGATCATCCTGCACCTCGGGAGGTAGCACTTCCTGGTGCTCATTAAAGAACCTGGTCAGTTCTTTCGCATCAAACGCCATGTCCTTCCACTCGCCATAGTCCTGCACCGACACCACGTCAAAATGCGAGAGCAGCACCACCGTCTCGCGCACATCCGGCGCCTTTTTCACCAAAGCGGTCACAAACTCCCGCCCATCCCCGGTCGGATGGAGCTGCAGATGCTCGCGATGCGCCTGAAAATAAGCCAGCGTCCCCAGCTTCTCTGCGACCAGCCCCGGCACCGCTTTTTCCGCGTCGGTCAGCGTGATGCTTGGCACTCGCACCAGTTCGCACAAGAGCTCTGTCAAATCCGCTTTCGTCTGCCACATCTCCATCGCTCCGCCTCCTCCCATCACTCTAGTAAATTTATAATGCCATTATAACAAAAAGAGCACCAAAGACCCACGATGGCCTTTGATGCTCTCCCGTTCATTTCAATTACGAACCAAACGTCAACCAGCTTTCCACCGTGCGTTTGAACATGGTCCACATGCCGGCTTTGCTGACGTCGATGCTGGCTACGAGTTCCGATTTGGCGATGACCCCACCGTCTTTTTTGATCACGATGGCGCCAAGCACCTGACCTTTTTTAATCGGGGCCTGCACATCGTTCAGGACGATTTCCTGCTGGTAGGCCGCTTTCTTGTCGCCTTTTTTCATCAGGACGCCAACCGTGTCGCGGGTGACGATCGGCAGGTTGCGGACGTCGCCTTTGTCGATCGGGACTTGCTGGACGACTTGGCCTGGCTTGAACAGGACTTCCGACTTGTAGTTGGCGAAGGCGTAGTCCATCATCTGCGAGATCTCCGCGTTGCGCACCGGAGAGGTCGGCGCGCCCATCGCAACGGCGATGACGCGGAAGCCGCCGCGCTTGGCCGTCGCGGACAAGCAATATTTTGCTTCAGCCGTGAAGCCGGTCTTCAGGCCGTCCATGCCGGTGTAAAAGCGCACCAGCTTGTTGGTGTTGACCAGCCAGAACGGCTTTTCGCTCGTTTTGCGCAGATAGTCCTGATAGATGCCGGTGAACTTCGTCACGCCGTCATGCTTCAGCAGTTCGCGCGACATCAGCGCAATGTCATACGCCGAGGTGTAGTGGTTCTCCACTGGCAGACCGTTTACGTTGCTGAAATGCGTGTTTTTGCAGCCGAGCTGCTCAGCGCGCTCGTTCATCATCTGCACAAAGCCTTCTTCCGAACCGGCCAGATGCTCCGCCACCGCCACCGCTGCGTCATTGCCCGAAGCGACGGCGATCCCTTTGAACATCTCTTCCAAAGACATCTCTTCGCCCGGCTCCAGGAAGATCTGCGAGCCGCCCATGCTGGCCGCGTTTTCGCTGGTGCGGATCTTGTCGCTCCATTTCACTTTGCCGTTTTCCACCGCTTCCATGATCAAAAGCATCGTCATCACTTTCGTCACCGACGCAGGCGGCAGTTTCTGGTTGCCGTTTTTCTCAAACAGCACCGTGCCGGTCGCCTGATCCATCAGCACTGCCGATACCGATTGTTTCGCCAGGTCTACCTGTGCCGCTTTGTTATCCTTTTTCTCGGCTGCCGCTGCCGAGCCTGTAAAAGATGCAAACATAAGTGCCGTCGCGCACAGCAGCGCTGTGCAGTTGCGGCCAAGTCGTCTTGTGAGAGACATGTCTTACCCTCCCTGGATCGTTTCAAGTTAAAGTCAGCACTTGTAGCATGCTTCCAGTTCGGTTTTTTTATTACAAAACATGAAAAGACATGAAAAAACCCCTCCGATGAGGGGTTGTGTTTAGTGTTGCTCGTCAAAACGCTCACGATATTCTTTTTTGCTGAGGCCTGCATCCGCGCGATAGTGGTCACGGTAATCAAAAGTCCCGCACATGGTCCCTTTGTTGGTGCCCACCACATCGTTTCCGTTCGAGGTCACTTCGATCATCTCCGCGACGCATGCAGTCTCTTTATTGTACGTGCACTCTTCCACTTGGCATTTTACACCTGCTGGCATTCCATTCACCCCCTATGGAGCTTATTGTTGCCAGCAAAAATGCCGCGTATACCGCATCTGTGACCTTAGACGAAGCGTTCGATCCCCGTTTTGGTGACCACGCCGTAGATCAGCGGAGGCGCCGCAGTTGGTTCATCTGACAGCACGTACGCCGCCTGCAATCGCGAGATCACTTCCCGCAGCCTGCTCTCGTCGTTGACGTGCAGGGTCGCGATCGGTTCGTTGGCCGCCACCGCATCGCCCGCCTTTTTGTGCAGCACGATGCCGACCGCCAGATCGACTTCCGACTCTTTCGTCTCCCGCCCTGCGCCAAGCAGCATCGCGCAGGTGCCGACCTCTTCGGCGTGAATTTCCGCCACATAGCCCGCGCGGCCCAGCGTCACCGGCACCTGGCGCCCTGCTTGCGGCAGCAGGGCCGGGTCGTCGACAACCGCCGGGTTGCCGCCTTGCGCTTCGATAAAGCGGCGGAACGTCTCCAAGGCCTTGCCGCTTTGCAGCGAATCGGTCAGCATCTGCAACGCTTCCTCTGCCGTCTGGGCATGGTTGGTCGCGACCAGCATGTACGAGCCCAGCACGAGGCACAGCTCGGCCAGATCTTCCGGCCCTTGACCGCGCAAGGTGTCGATCGCTTCCTGCACTTCCAAGGCGTTGCCGATCGCATAGCCCAGCGGCTGCTCCATCCCGGAGATCACGCCGATCGTGTTGCGCCCGACGTTGGTGCCGATGTCGACCATCGCCTTGGCCAACTCAAACGAGCCGTCCAGCGTTTTCATAAACGCGCCGTCACCCGTCTTCACGTCCAGCACGATCGAGTCGGCGCCCGATGCGATTTTCTTGGACATGATCGAAGAAGCGATCAGCGGAATCGTGTCGACCGTCGCCGTCACGTCACGCAAGGCGTACAGCTTTTTATCGGCCGGCGCCACCGAGCCGGTCTGGCCGATCAGGGCACAGCCGTACTCGTTGACGTTTTTCACAAACTGCTCCTCCGGCATGTCGATCCCAAAGCCCGGAATCGCCTCCAACTTGTCGATCGTGCCGCCCGTATGCCCAAGGCCGCGCCCGGACAGCTTGGCGACCGGAACGCCAACAGATGCGACCAGCGGCAAGAGCACAAGCGTGGTCGTGTCGCCAACGCCGCCGGTGGAGTGCTTGTCAACTTTGTTCCCTTTGATCGCCGACAGGTCCATCATGTCGCCCGACTGCGCCATCGCCAAGGTCAGTTCTGCCGTCTCTTCGGCCGTCATGCCTTGGAAATAGATCGCCATCGCCATCGCCGACATCTGGTAGTCGGGAATCGTGCCGTCGGTGAACCCTTTGATCACGTAGGTAATCTCCTGCTTGTTCAGTTGGCCGCCGTCGCGTTTTTTGTGGATGATGTCATACATTCTCATCGCAGTTGCCCCTTAGCCTTTCACGATTTGGCTCAGGAAGCTTTCCCCGAGAGCGGTGCTCTTCAAGCCGTAGTTCTCCGCGATCGTCGCCCCAAGATCGGCAAATGTGCTGCGGGTGCCGAGGTCGAGGTCGCCTGTTGCGTTTTTCCCGTAGACCAGGAGCGGCACATACTCGCGGCTGTGGTCGGTGCCCGGCGTGGTCGGGTCGCAGCCGTGGTCGGCGGTGAGGATCAGCAGGTCATCTTCTTTCATCGCCGCGATGATCTCCGGCAAACGCGCGTCAAATTCGAGGATCGATTTCGCAAACCCTTCCGGATCGTTGCGGTGCCCGTACAAAGCGTCAAAGTCGACGAGGTTGGTAAAGATCATGCCCTTCTCGACTTGCTTCATCTGCTCAAGCGTCTTCTCAACGCCGTCCATGTTGCCATTGGTCGACGCTTTGCCGTTCACGCCGGAACCGCCGTAGATGTCGTAGATCTTGCCGACGCCAACAACCGCCAGCCCCGCCTCGTCCATCTCGTTGAGCACGGTGCGGCCAAAATCGCGGGAATAGTCGTGACGGTTCGCCGTGCGGGTGAAGTTGCCCGGCTCGCCGATAAACGGACGGGCGATGACGCGGCCGACCGCATGTTCGCCGACGAGCAGTTCGCGGGCGATTTTGCACATGTTGTACAGTTCTTCGAGCGGAATCACTTCTTCATGCGCGGCGATCTGGAACACCGAGTCGCCCGAAGTGTAGATGATCGGCGAACCGGTCTTCATATGCTCTTCGCCGAGGTCTTGGATGATCTCGGTGCCCGACGCCGGGTAGTTGCCAAGCGTCTTGCGGCCGGTGCGGCGCTCAAACTCGTCCATCAGATCGCGCGGGAAGCCGTCCGGATAGGTCGGGAGCGGCTTGTCGAGCTTGATACCCATCATCTCCCAGTGGCCGTTGGTCGTGTCTTTGCCTGCCGACAGCTCGGCCATCTTGCCATAAGAGCCAAGCGCTTCAACCTGCGCACTCACGCCTTGCAGCGGGTGAATCTTGCCCAGGCCAAGGCGCTCCAGGTTCGGCACGTTCAAGCCGCCGACCGCCTTGGCGATGTTGCCAATCGTATTCGAACCTTGATCTCCATATTCAGCAGCATCGTACATCTCACCGATGCCGCAGCTATCCAATACGATAAACACGATGCGATTAAAGCTCATGTTAGAATCTCCTCCGTTTTGCTCGATACTCACAATTAGGGTATGTCTTTCCTGTCTTGTCCATTAATGTACCCCAAAGGACAGATGTCTGACAACCCATAGAGACCAGGAATCAAAAAACCGCCTCCTGTGGAGAAAGCGGTACCTTACAGTCCATACGAAGCTAACACCTGTTTCAACGACCCTTTGGTCTGCACTTCCTCCGGCATTCGCAAACCAAGCTCCACCATCGTCATGGCGATTTCCGGACGAATGCCGGTCACCATCGCTTCACAGCCGAGCAAGCGGATGCCGTCGAGCAAGCGAAACAAGGTGCCTGCCACCGCCGTGTCCATCATCGGAACGCCGGACAGGTCGAGGATGATCAAGGTCACGCCATGCTCGGCGACTTGTTCCAGCACCTGATCTTGGATCTTTTGCGCCCGGAACGTGTCGATCATGCCGATCAGCGGCAGAATGGCTTTGGTCGCCGACAGCGGAATCACCGGCACCGACAGCTCTTCCACCAGCTCGCGGTGCAGGCGGAGCTGTGTCTCCTTGTGCTCCAAAAAACCTGTGTAATAGCTCTGCGAATACAGATCCACCAGATGGTTGGTCAAGCCTTCCAACTCAAAAAAATCGTCTGCAGCATACGGCTTGCCTGCAGAAAACTCCTGCAGCAATGTCCAATACGTTCTGCGAAACGCCGGAATCAGCTGCCCGATATATCTGATCGGCAAATCGTGTTTCGCGGCCGTGATGCCGCGGCGGTATCCGATCTCCTGCAGCATGTGCGCTTCCGACTGTGCCAGGTACAAAGCGACCATGCGAAAATGCTGATAGAAATCGGTATTGCCTACATACTCGGTCTCGATCATAAACTCGTACACATTTGCCCGTTGCAGCTCTTGCGCATACTGCCGGTCAAACGCCTCTTGATGAGAAAGCAAAAAAGCTTCCCAGTCATGCGACTGTTGTGCCCGCTCCTGCAGGTTCATCCGCTCTCCCCCTCACCCGACTATTATATACAGAAAAGATTGCCAGAGAAAAGCCCCTCGCGCCGATTGGCGGAGGGGCTGCTCTCTCACATTGAGGGTAGGGGGAGTGTTGTTCTACTTAAATGGGTTGGCTGTTATATAAATACGAAACCCCCACTTCAAATGTGGGGGTCAAATTCATTTGCTTAGGCACGCGGATGTGCTTTGGCGTAGACTTCTTTTAAACGAGATTTGGTGAGATGCGTGTAAATCTGTGTGGTCGAGATGTCGGCATGCCCCAGCATCTCCTGCACCGCACGCAAGTCTGCACCGTTCTCCAGCAGATGTGTCGCGAAGGAGTGACGCAGGGTATGCGGTGTGATCTCTTTATCGATCATCGCAGTTTGCGCGTATTTCTTAATGATCTTCCAAAAGCCCTGGCGCGACAACCGCTGCCCGTGATGGTTGAGGAACAGCGAATCTTCCGTCTGATCGCGGAGCAGCTTGCCCCGGCTCTTCAGCAGATAATCGCCAACGGTGGTCAAGGCCACCGAACCGAGCGGAATGATGCGCTCCTTCGAGCCTTTGCCGTAACATTTGAGAAAGCCCATATTGATGTTCACGTCCGAGATGTTTAAAGACACCAGCTCGGAGACGCGAATTCCCGTCGCATAAAGCAATTCGAGCATCGCCTTGTCCCGCGAACCGGCCACCGTGCCCGTGTCGGGGCCTTCGAGCAGCGATTCCACCTCAGCGACCGACAGCACCTTCGGCAGGCGCTTCTCGATCTTCGGCGATTCCAGGTTGGCCGTCGGGTCACCGTCGATCAGGCCGTCACGCAGCAAAAAGCCGTAGAACGCGCGCAAAGAAGCCAGGTTGCGCGAGATCGTGGAAGTCGCACGGCCTTTGCGCTGCAGTTCCGCCAGAAACGCGATGATGTTGGCGCGCCGCGTTTGGTTGAGGTCACGGATGCCGCTTCGCTCTAAGAAGCCCACATACCCGACCAAGTCACGCTGATACGACTCGAGTGTGTTCAGTGCGAGTCCTCGTTCTACTGCTAGGTAATGTATAAATCGCTCGATCAGCCTGTCCATGTAACGACTCCTTTTGCCCATTGCTTGACCTTGAAGAAATTCGGCAATCGGGGCGCAAATCCTGCCGCCGGACAAAAGTTATGTAAAGAAATCTATTCCCCTATTTCATAAAACAGGCTGAGCCGGTCCAGCATTTCCTCATAGATCTCATCCGACTGGGCCTCTTCATAACGCGCTTCCACCTTCACCGCATCGCCGCCGACCGGCTCTTTGTACTTGTTGGCCGGCTGGATCATCTCCTGCACGATCATCAGCACTTTGAAGCAGATGAAACTGAAGATTACGGTAAAGATGACCATGCGCAAAAAGCGCGACAACTGGCGAACGGAAATGATCATCTCTTGTCCCCCCTTACAAGTACCTCTTTCTATCTGTATGGACAGGGACATAAAAAAAGAAGGAGCAATTGCTGCTCCTTCTCGGTTGGATTATGCAGTTACAGCTGCCAGATCGGTGAAGCCGTAGCCCAGAGCGGTTGCAACCGCTTCGTAGGTGACTTTGCCGCCAACAACGTTGACGCCTTTTGCCAGCGCTGCATCGTCCTTCACAGCTTTCTCCCAGCCCTTGTTCGCCAGCGCAACCGCGTAGTTGAGGGTGACGTTGGTCAAAGCCAGGGTCGAGGTGCGGGCAACAGCGCCCGGCATGTTCGCCACTGCGTAGTGGACAACGCCGTGCTTGACGTAGGTCGGCTCGGAGTGCGTGGTCACGCGGTCGATCGTCTCGATCGAGCCGCCTTGGTCGATCGCCACGTCGACGATGACAGAGCCCGGAGACATCTGTTCAACCATGTATTCTTTGACCAGCTTCGGAGCGCGCGCGCCCGGGATGAGGACAGCACCGACGACGAGGTCCGCAACGCGCACCATCGATTCGATGTTGAAGGAGTTGGACATCAAGGTGCGCAGACGGCCGCCGAAGATGTCATCGAGTTGACGCAGACGAGCTGCGTTGTTGTCGAGGATCGTGACGTTTGCGCCCAGGCCCAGCGCCATTTTCGCAGCGTTAGTGCCGACGATGCCGCCGCCGATGATCACCACGTTGCCCGGCAATACTCCCGGTACGCCGCCAAGCAGGATGCCTTTGCCGCCCCACGGCTTCTCGAGGAACTGTGCGCCGATCTGCACCGACATGCGGCCTGCCACTTCGGACATCGGAGTGAGCAGCGGCAGGGAACGATCCGGCAGCTGGATGGTTTCGTATGCGATCGCGACGACGCCATTGTCGATCAGAGCCTTGGTCAGCTCCGGTTCCGGCGCGAGGTGCAGGTAGGTGAACAGAATCAGGTCTTTGCGGAAGTAGCCGTATTCAGACGGGAGCGGCTCTTTTACTTTCATGATCATGTCAGCGGTGCTCCAGACTTCGCCTGCCGTTTCGAGAATCACAGCGCCTGCGTTCTGGTAGTCTTCGTTCGTGAAACCGCTTCCCAGACCGGCCTGGGTCTCGATAAATACGTTATGGCCGTTTGTGCGGAGCGCTTCTACGCCCGCCGGAGTGATGGCGACACGGTTCTCATTGTTCTTGATTTCCTTCGGAATTCCAACGTTCATAATTATGTAGGCCCCCTTAAGTGCGAGCATGGCTCGTCCAAACAATACAGTTCATTTCTTATGCAATAAATATGCCAAGTCGAGAGGACTTGGAAACTTGTCCAGCGTTCGTACAGAATTTAGTCTGACATCATCAAGAATGAAGTATACCGCCTGTCCCGGATATCTGCAAAAAATAACAGGGTCTGCAAAAACATGCAGGCAGTCTTTTGCATAGGTATTGCGGTGTTACTCATCGCCTTTGCAAGTTTCGCAGTAGCCGAGGAAACTGACGCGGTGGTCCACGATCTTAAACTTGTGATCGCGTTCGACCCGCTCCTCAAGATCGTCGAGCATGTCTTCGATCTCCGACAGCTTCCCGCATTTCAGGCAGATCAGATGATGGTGGTGATGCGGGTGATCGTCGGTGCGGAACTCGTAGCGCGCCACGCCGTCGCCGAAGTTGAGCTTCTCGATGATCTTCAGTTCGCACAGCAGATCGAGGGTGCGGTAGACGGTCGCAAGGCCGATGTCGGGCGACTTTTGCTTAACCAGCATGAAAATCTCTTCCGCACTCAGATGGCTCTCTTCGTTCTCCAGAAGCACGCGAAGGGTTGCTTCACGCTGAGGGGTCAGCTTAAACTGCTCCGCATGGAGTTGTTTTTTAATCTGTTCGAGTCTCTCTTGCATCTCCTGCCCCCCTTAGCCGTTTTCTCTAAATCCTTCCTTATTATATTCAACGCTTTTAGACGTGTCAAACATTTGCCAGTTCTGCAAATCGCTGATCTTCCGGGCAGCGCTTGCGCAGGTTTTTCAGCGTTTTGCGGGCCGCCTTGCGCACTTCTTGGTGCGTATCGTCCAGCAACAGTCGAAGAATCGCCCAGGCATCATCAGGATGCGCCGCCCCCTGCGCCCCGGAAAACGACATCACGGCGTTCCAGCGCACCGGCCAGCTCTCCGCTCCCGCCCACGCGTGCAGTTTGCACAGCGTCTCCTGCGGATAGATGCGCAAGAGACCGTCGCCGATGCAAAACGGGCCGAGGTTGATCCGCACATACTCGTGCTCGTCCGGCAGCAATCGCTCCGTCAGCTCCAGCAGCTGGCCTGCGCTCTCCGGAATCTTTTTCTGCGCGGTCTGCTTGATGGCGAGCGCGACCTGGCGCTTGACCGACTCGTGCGGATGGGCGGTCAGCTCTTCGATCAGCCCGAGGTGCTGCGGCCACTGTGCGGACAACAGGCAGGTAAACGCCGGCGCCGCCCACTCCCGCACTTCCCAGTCGTCGTCCATGGTCAATTGCAGCATCAGCGGCGTCAGATCGGTCTGGCGCGGCCAAAGCTCCTGCATCAAGGCGCAGGCGACCTGTTTCGCCATCGGCGACGGGTGGGCGGCCAGTTCGCGCACCCGCGCGGTCAGCTCGGCATCATCGCCGCGATATGTCGCAAGCATCGTTTTGGCTACCAGAATCTTCTCCGCCTGATTCGCCCCCGGCTTGCCATGGTGCGTGCCTTCGTTCAAAAGATCGACCAGATCCTGCACGCTGCCCATTGTTGCGAGCCGCACGATGTTTTGCCCGCGCTCGGTCAGCACTTTCTGTTTTGGCATAAAAAACCGCTCCCTTTTCTTGGTAAGTCTATTATAGACTTCCGAGAACGGGAGCGGCTATTAAAAGTTTTGAAAGGAAAACTTCTGGATCAGCTTGACCATCTCATCAAACGAATCGGGCTGCACCGGATCGTCAAACGCCAGCTTGTTGCGTCCGACATGTCCGCATTGCTGGCAGCGGTGGACGACCATGTGCCCTTTTTTCTTGTGCTCTTCGAAGCTGATCGGCACAAGCAGCCCGCCGCAGTTCGCCGCCCGGTCGCCCGGGTTGATGTCGAGATGCAAGGAATGAAAACACTTGGGACAGTGGTTGCGGCAGGACCCTTGCGCCAAGGGCTGCACCTCCGTCCCGCAGTGGACACAGGCAAAATTTTCATTGATCACAGTAAACTTACGGCTCATGAGACAATACGCTCCTCGCCTCCTACACGTGCGGCACGATCAAACGCATCAGGGTCGGCGAAAGATAGCCTTCCACAAAGGCGGCGAGCACCATCGCCACGGCGACCGCGCCGATCAGTCCGGTGTAGGAGAGGAAATTTCGATAGAGCAGCGTGCCGGTACCGCCGCGCTGCTGATTGGTGAAGCGGCTTCTGACGATCATCAGCGAAAACGAGATGCCGGCCACGCCGCAGAGGATCAACGCCGGCACATAGATCAGATTTTGCGGCAAGATCGCGGCCATCGAAAACAGCAGGCCCTGCCCTTTGAACTGCGACACGATCACGCCGACCGAAAAGCCGACAACAAATCCTTTAATAAAAATATAGATGACGATAACAGGCAATCCGACGATCGACATGCCCAAGATCCACAACAGACCCACCGTCTTCAGAAACGATGCGGCCGAATGCCAGGTGATCTCCGATGCGGTGGTGCCGGTCTGATCGAGGGAGATTGCGTTAAAGAACCCTTTTAACGACTCGTTGAGCGAGGCCACTTGATCCTCAGCCAACGCGCCGACGACGATTGCGCCAAACAGTGCTCCGATCATAAACAGCACCGATGTAAAGACAAACAAACTCAGGTGATCCCGCATGTATAACGACGATGCTTGTTTCATTCTGCCAAACATAGCTGGCCCCTCCTCCTCCGACATGCTGATGCTTCAGTCTATGCCGGAGAGTGAGAGACTATGAATCTCAATCCTGCTCGTCTAGGAGAGAATCTTTCCGTAGATTCCGCCGCCGCCCGTGGCGATCGCAAGCTTCCCCGCCCGGGCCAGCACGATATCCTGTGCGATCTTCGCCCCGACCACATCGGCGAGCTGTTCCTCAGTCGCCTGATGCAGCACGTTCATCTCCGTGCCGAAATGGTCGAGCAGTTTGTCGATCGTCCGCTTGCCAACCTTGGGGATGAAGTCCAGCGGCACTTGATAGAAATACGGCGGACGATGCGGCGGATGCACCGGCTCGGTGCGGTCGGCGATCGTGCGGATGCGGTCGAACACGCCGCGCACGATTTTGGAGCCGCCGCAGGACGGGCAGGACAAGCTCTGCACCGCAGCCGTGTCCAGCACTTCGTCACAGGCCAGGCAAAACGTGCGATGGTACTTGCCAAGCAGCGGGTCAAGCCCGTAGTTGGCCGTCACGCCCCGCCCGTCCTGGCGCAGGAGCGCTTTTTTCACTTCGTCAAACGTCGGCTCGGCCACCCGCACGCGATTGTACTCCCGCCCGATCTTGGCCAGCGAATGCGCGTCCGAGTTGGAGACAAACGTCACTCCGCCCAGCTCCGAAAACAGGTCGGCCATCGCCGAATCGGACGACAAGCCCAGCTCCAGCGCCGTCAAATGCTCCAGTTCCACCATGTCTGACACACGGGGGACGCAGTTGCCAAGCACGCTTTTGTGCGGGGTGAAGGCGTGGTTGATGATAAACATCCCACGAAGCTCCGTGCATTTGGCCTGCAGCTCAAACGAGGTGCAGCGCGCCCGCTGCGAGGAGAGCACACGGTTGGTAACCCGTTCGCCCAGCCACTCGGAAAACTCGCGCATCGCCCCGATGTCACGCATCCAGACGCCAAAATGCGCCGCGCCGCCGCTTGGCCCCGACGTCTCCACCTCCGCGCCAAGCAACAGCGTCGTCCGGCCCTCGTAGTCATAGCCGCCGCCGGGCAATTCGGTCATCACGCCGCTTTTCACGTAGTCTTCGATTTCATCTAATACGGGCGGCGACACAGCGTCGATGATCCCGATGATCCTGACCCCTTTGCGGTCGGCCGCCTCGCGGATGATTTCAAAAAAGGTCAGATCTTTGCCGGCGGTGATCTTCACCGGGCGGTTGTCCCGCGTGCGCCCGATATGGATATGTAAGTCCAGAAAGTATTCGTGAAGCTCCCTGCTCATCGTTTACGCCTTGCCCTGCAGAGCGCGTTCGCGCAGCCACCAGTACACACAGGCCAGCGTCTTCGCGTCATAGATCTGCCCGTCGGTGACCATCTGCTGCGCTTCTTCGGCGGTCACTTCCAGCACGTCGAGGAATTCGTCGTCGTCGAGGTTTTGCTGCTTCAAGGTCAGCCCCGTCGCCACATAGGCGTGCATCAGCTCGTCAGCAAAGCCCGGCGAGGTGTAAAACGACGCGAGGTGCTTCCACTCTTTCGCCTGATACCCGGTCTCCTCTTCCAGTTCGCGCTTCGCCGATTCCAGCGGGTTCTCCCCGCGCTCCAGCTTGCCGGCCGGCGTTTCGATCAGCACGCGCTCGGTCGGCTTGCGAAACTGTTTGACGAGCAGGATGGTATCGTCTGCGGTGATGGCGAGCACCGTCACTGCGCCCGGGTGCAGCACCACTTCGCGCTGCGCTTCTTTGCCGTTGGGCAATTGCACCGTCTGGACGGTGAGGTCGATGATCTTGCCTTCGTAGATCGTTTTCGAGGACAGCGTCTTTTCTATCAAATGATCGTGAGACAACTTTTCTCCTCCTCCGATTGGTATAACTCCTCCACTCCCGGAATAGACTGGGAACAAACAACAAGTTCGGGAGGGACAACCCACATGGTGAAAACCTACATGACAGAAAACAGACTGCGTCTGGTCGGCAAAGCCTGGGAGATCCGCGCCGTGCTCCGCACGTTCGCAGGCAGCAGCGGCGCTACGCTCGCTCAGTTTTTATCGGCCAACAACGCACCGGCAGAAGCAGAAGACCGCACGGCATGATGCCGGGGCGGTTTTTTTATCCTCCGGGACACCCATTCGCCCGCTGCGCCCGCCGCTAGGAAAAAAGCGGGATCTTCTGCCAGCGTCCGTCCCATCGTTCTCAATGGTACTTGAAAATGGTCGGCTGCGTCCAGTATCGAGCGTCCGCCGACGCCGACAAAGCGGTGCCGCTCCGGGAGACCTGCCTGGGTGATCTGCTTGAAGATCAGCCGGGTCTCCCCTTCCTCCAGATTCGGCAGTGGCACGGTCGCCGGAGCTAATGCCACCTGCCCGAGCGCCGTCAGCGTGTGATGAGACACCCCGTGGTGACGTTCGCGAGCGTCGGCAAACGACAGGCGCGGCACGACGACCGGTTCGCCGCCAAGCGAATGCACAGCGTTGACCGCCTGCCCGACTTCGATGCCGGTGTGTCCGTACTGGGTGCCTGTGCCGACGATGCCCGGCCCCATCGCGACGATGATCGCATCCGCTCCGATGGCATGGCGGGCCGCGAGCAGGCCGGAGTAAAGGTTGACCGCTTCCAAGTCGCCGCCGTATGCATGCCCGACGGTGACCGTGCCGGAGAGCAGCTCTTGCTCTTTTAACGCGCGTACCGTCTTGGAAAACGCCATCGGCAATGCCGCGCCGTCTGTCATCACATAAGCGATGTTGCAACGCGGCCGCCCCGCCTTTTCCAGCTCATATTGCAAGGTCATCGCGACGGCGGGCACCATCGAATGCAGTTCACAGATCACCACAGGAGCTCCTTGCAGATCATCTCCCTCGCGGATGCGGTCATGCAGAGGATGGTCCGGCTCTTCCACCGCGTGCACCGCCCGCTGCAGCGGGGTATAGCGCAGCTTCATGATGTGGCCGGGCGATGTCAGTTGCGCCGGGCTGCCCAGACCTGCATTTTCCAAAACGGCGACAACAAAATGCACGCCGCCGGTGCCGAGCCCCAGCCGGACGCCCGTCGTGTTCAACAGAATGCTGTCGCCGACTTCCGCCTGCCGGACAACGCCGGGCTCTTCATAAGCACGCTCCTCTTGACCGTTCACGTTGACGAGCAGTTCCCGTCCATCCGGGGTGTCAGCAGCCACTGCCGTTACGACACCCCGCTCCAAACCAATTTTCATCAGGACTTCACCCCGGTGCGCTCGGCAGCCGTCTGAATGATGCCGATCACAAGACGGGTCGCGTCGATCAGGTCTTGCACTTTCAAGCTTTCTTCCACCGTGTGGTCATTGGTCGCGCCGACGCCCAAGTTGACGGCCGGAATGCCTTTGGCGTTAAAGTTGTTCGTGTCGCTGCCGCCACCGCGCGGCGCCAGTTTCGGCTCCAAACCGGCCCGGCGCACGCCTTCCATGGCGAGGTGCACCACTTCATCGTCTTCGTTCAGGTTGAAGCCGAGATAGATCTTTTGCTCTTCAAAATCCATCTTCGTGCCCCACTTCTGGCAGGCCATGTCGAACGCGGTGCGGATCTTTGCCAACTGCTCACTGAGCTTTTGGTCGTTGCGGCTTCTGACTTCTCCATGCACTTCACAGCGGTCGCAAACGATGTTCGTGCGCTCGCCGCCTTGGATGATCCCGATGTTCGATGTCGTCTCCTCGTCGATGCGCCCCAGCTTCAGCTGCGAGATCGCGTCGGCCGCCACAGAGATCGCGTTCAGGCCGTCTTCCGGATTGACGCCGCTGTGTGCCGCTTTGCCATAAATGCGCGCGATAAAATCGACCTCGGTCGGCGCCATCGTGATGATCGTGTCCGGCGGACCGCCCGAATCCATCACAAACGCATACTGGGACTTGATCTCCTGCGGCTCCAAATACAGCGACCCGTACAGACCGGTCTCTTCGGCGATCGTGAAGACAAACTGCAAGTCGCCATGCTTGACGTCATTTTCCTTCAAAAAGCGGATCGCCTCCAGAATCGCCGTGATGCCGGCGCGATCGTCCGCCCCGAGGATCGTTTTGCCGTCCGTTTTGATCACGCCGTTTTGAATCTGCGGCTTGATCCCTTTTGCCGGGACGACCGTGTCCATATGCGCGGTGAACATCAGCGCCGGAGCCCCTTCGAGATTGCCTGTCAAGTTGGCGATCACGTTGCCCGTCTTGCGCACCTGCCCAAGAATCTCGACGGTCGTTTTGTCAAAACCGTGACTGGCGCGCTCGCCGGCGTTGTCTTCATGCACCTCAAGGCCGAATTCCTGCAAGGTTCGCAGCAAATAATCGGCCATCGGCCGCTCCTCATGTGAAGGCGTGTCGATCTTGACCAGTTCCAAAAAACGATCGACCACCTGTTGTTGGTTCAATTGCACACAAAACACCCCTTTCAGCACCTAGTATGACCTGATTTTGACAGGGATAAGCGGCGGCGGGATGCCGGGCAGGAGAAAGGGCTGGGGATGACAAATAGTACTGAGACTTGAAAGGATTGGGAGGGGAACCGGGAGATGAATCTGCGAACCGTGCTGGCAGGACCGATCCTGCGCCGGGCTGAACGAGGCGGCGTGTACATTTGGCTTGCGACCAGCCGGCCTTTTTATGTCAAAGGCGAAGTGTTTCGCGTCCCCCGCGACTCCAAACAGCGTCTGGAAAAAGTCGGCTCGGGCAGCGCACAGTCCCTTCAGCTCGGCGAGCAGTTGTTCATCACGCTGGTGCGGGTCGCGCCGATGAGCGGATTGTTTCCGGCCGACGTGCTGCTCGCCTATGATCTGGAACTGTGCCATCATGCTGCCGAGCGCTACGGCCTGCGCCTGCATGACCTCGGGCTCCTGCACGGCCCGGACCGGCTGACCTATGACGACCTGCCGTTGCCGAGCTTCTTTTTGCGTGAGACGCTGCCGTACAACTTTTTGCACGGTTCCTGCCGCAAACTGCACGGGGACGGCGATGACTCGCTGACGGTGGCCGATGACACCTTGGCGCTGACCGCACGCGACTTGAGCAGACGCCCAAGTGCTATGTTTTTGACCGGCGACCAGATTTACGCCGATGATGTGGCGGCCGATCTGCTGCCCTGTCTGACCGAGCTTGGGATGACGATCACCGGCCGCGAGGAATCCATTCCCGGCATCGATGTGCCGTGGCAGGACATTCCGGTCGGCGGGCGGGGTGAGCTGGTGCGGGAAAAAGCTCATTTTACATCAAGCAAAGCTGATCAGCACCTGATGAGCTTCGGCGAATATGCCGCGATGTACCTGCTGGCTTGGAGCCCCGATCACTGGCCGGCCAAACTCCCGTCGCGCGACCTGCGCCACACCCGTGACCGGCTGATGGCTGTCAGGCGGGCGCTGGCGAACATCCCGACCTATATGCTGTTTGACGACCATGAGATCACCGACGACTGGAACCTGTCCGGCCAGTGGCGGGACGATGTGTTCGAATCTCCGGCCGGGCGGCGGATCATCGCCAACGGACTGGCCGCCTATTGGGCGTTTCAAGGATGGGGTAACGATCCATCACGCTATGACGCATCCTTCATTCGCACGCTGCAAGACCACTTGGCAGGCGACCCGGACCGGAACGCAGACCGGGCGGCCGATCAGTTCGAGAAACAGCTCTGGCTGTGGCCGGACTGGAGTTACGCCATCCCTGTTACACCGCTGACTCTGGCGATCGACACCCGCACCCAGCGCCAGTATGACACGATGCATGACCCTGGGCGGCTGCTGTCTGAACATGCGCTGGTTCGGTTGCAGGAGCTGGCTCTGCAGAGCGGCTATCTCCCGGGCGATCCGCTGACGATCATCTCGCCGACGCCGGTGTTTGGCTATGAGGAGATCGAGACGTATCTGCAGGACAATGGCCGGGCGCTGGTCGGCCCGTATGTGCCGGATGCCGAAGCCTGGCACTCCAACCCGGACGGCTGGGTTGCGCTGATGTCTTGGCTCGCTGGCGTTTTGGCTCCGTCCCGGGTGCTCTTTTTGTCGGGCGATGTGCATTATGCGTTTTCGGTGCGGGCGCTGTATCACGAATATGCTCATCCCCCGCTGCCCGTCGTGCAGCTCACCTCTTCCGCGCTGAAAAACAGCTCCGAATTTAAAAAGATCATCGAGCTGAGCTCCCGGGTCGCCAAGTTCCTGACCGGCACCTCCCGCCGCGTGGGCTGGAAGCCGGATGGGGACCGCGAGATGTTCGCCCGGTTCCCGATCCTCGGCGCACTGGCCGAACTGCTGCCCGATCTCCCGCCGGACTTCGAGGTCTGGCGGGAATATGTGCCGACCCTCGGCTACTCGACAACACCGATCCAAGGCGCCAACAACCTCGGGCTGGTGCAGCTCTCCCCTGACGGCCGGGAGATCGAACATCGTCTGCTGATCCGCAAAGGCGAGGAAGTTTTTGTCACCACCGCCCTTATCGAAAACGACGGGAAATGGTAGAATTGAACAAAACATCTTTTAACGGAGTGGAGGAACACCGCATGACAACAACACCTTTTCGCGTCGGCATCATCGGTCTTGGCGCGATCGGCGAACGACTGATCCAAAGCTTCACGACGAACGAGGAGATCACCGTGGCGGCCGTCACCGACGTGCGCGAAGATCTCGCCAAACAAAAATCGGAGCAGCTCGGCGGCATCCCGTGGTTTACCGATCACAACGCGATGCTCCAAGCGGCAGAGCTCGACCTCGTCTACATCGCCGTGCCGCCGAAATTCCATCACCGCATCGCGCTGGATGTGCTGGCGGCAGGCAAGCACCTGTTCTGTGAAAAACCGCTCGCCAACTCCTTGCAGGAAGCGAAGGAGATGATGGAAGCGGCTGAGCAGGCCGGCGTGATTAACGCGATCAACTTCCCGCTGCCGTACTCCCCGTCCACCGTCAAACTGCGTGCACTGCTCGACGCGGGCTACCTCGGCACCTTGCGCCGTGTGGAGATCCAGACGCATTTCCCGCAGTGGCCGCGCGGCTGGCAGCAAAACGACTGGGTCGGCGGCCGCGAGCAAGGCGGTTTTGTGATGGAGACGGGGGCGCATTGGATTCACTTCACTCAATTTCTCTTCGGAGATGTCGAAGTGGTCACCCACACGCTGGAACTGCCCGCCGATCCGGAGCAGGCGGAAACGGGCATCCTCGCTCATCTGGAACTGGAGGACGGCACACCGGTCGTCTATGACGGCTTGTCCCAGATCGCCGGCACGGAACGCGTCGCTTTTACTCTGTATGGCACCGACGGCACGCTTGGCATGACCGAATGGTACAAACTGCACGGCGGCAAGCTCGGCGAGACCATCGAGCCGATCCCGTTTGAAGACGAGCCGGCGAAAAACATTGTCGCCAACCTCGTGCTGGCATTGAAAGGCGAACCGGCCCTGCTGATCGATTTCAAAGCAGGCTATCAGGTGCAGGCGATCTTGGAGACCTTGCGCCAATAAAAACCAATAAAAAAACAACTCGAGAGCTGCTCTCGAGTTGTTTTCTTTTTGCTTACGCCGGGATCAGCACTTCGAACATGTCGCTGTGCTGGAGGATCGTGACGTTCTGCCGTTTGACTTTCAGCACGGCCACGTCCAATTTGACGCGCATCTCATCCAAATATTCTTCCTCCACTTGTCCGCCGCCGCTGACCTTTACGCCTTCCACTTCGGTCTCTTGGCCTTCGGAAAGGGTGAGGTTCTCAAGCCCGGCATACAGGTCGGAAAAGACCTCGATATTTTTCGTATACACCTTGAGTACGTTCATTGCCATAACGATCAAGCACCTTCCTTTCGACTTCCTACAGTCTGCCCAACGGTTGCCATCCGACATACACGTTAGAGAGCAGCCGCTTCCTCCTTCTTCTTTTCGTCACCGCGCATCGAAATTCCTACAGAGACGAGAATCAAGAGGCTTCCGACCAGAAATGACGGGGTCAACTGCTCATCGAGCAGCAGCCAGCCGAGGAAGGTGCCAAAGATCGGCTGCACAAAGAAAAACAGGGCGGCTGTGCCCGCATCCATCAGCTCAAACCCTTTGGCCCACAGGAAAAAGGCCACGGCGGTCGAGACGATAGCGAGGAACAGGATGCCCAAGATGATCAGCGGGTCGCCAAGCGGCAGCGAGAATCCTTCCACGGAGATCTCCCACGCGGACAAAGGCAGCGTAAACAGCACGCCAAACACGGTCGCCCAAAAGGTGACGGTCAGCGCCGAATACCGCTCGGTCAGCGCTTTGCCAAGCACCGAGTACAGCCCCCAGGTGACGGCGGCGATGACGAGAAACAGATTGCCGAGCAGATTGCTCCCGTCTTCCCCGCCATGGTCGGAGCCGATGACGATCAGCACCCCAAGCGTGGCGGTGAGCAGCGCACCGAATTTTTGGAAAGTCAGCTTCTCTTTTAAAAGCAGCCAGGCGAACAAGGCGATGCAGACCGGGGACGCCGACGTGATCACCGCGCCCATGTGGGCGGTGGACAGGTGTGTCCCGATAAACTGGGTGGAGATGGAGATCGTATAGCCGACCAGCCCGTAGCGGGCGATCTTGCCCCAGTCTCCCTTCTGCACCTTGTCGCCGCCGCTGATCCGCAGCGCCAGCCACAGGACGAGCGCTGCGATCACAAAGCGCACGACGACCAGGGTCAAAGCCGGCACGTAGTCGAGCACATATTTGGATACCACATACGTGCCGCCCCAGATCGCGGCGGCGCCGGCTAAGCAGAGCGCACCGATCAGCCGCTGCATCTTAACTGATCCTTGTGCCGTTTGGAACAGGGTGGTCGAGGTTCATCAGCACCACATCCCCTTCCGGCAGCACGCCGCCCATAACCAGCACTTCCGAAGCAAATCCGGCGATCCGGCGGGGCGGAAAGTTTACGACCGCCACCACTTTGCGGCCGACCATCATCTCAGGGGTATAGCGGACGGTGATCTGTGCCGAAGAGCGTTTGATCCCGATCTCTTCGCCAAAGTCGATCTCCATTTTGATCGCAGGCACCCGCGCTTCCGGGAACGGCTCCGCTTGCAGCACCGTGCCGACGCGCAGGTCCAATTTTTGAAAATCATCAAACGTTGCCATAAATCTTCCTCCATCTGCATGACAGGCACCCATCCGCCTTTCAGCACGTATACTGTGACAACTCTCCTTATCTTACCACAAGTGAAAATGGGTGATCACGATGAATCCATGGAAGAGGTTTTGGAAACCGCTGACCGGACGGTGCCCGTATTGCAGCTACAAGCTGCTGACCACACCGTCGGAAACGGGCTTTGGCGGCCGCTACCGGGCCTGCCCGAACCAGCATTATGTGGAGGAAACGGTGCCGGCGGCCGATACGGTGCTCGTCTATGAATTAAAAGGCGCCGTGATCGAGCATCCCGTTTTTACCGTGATCCAACCTGACAAGCTGAACAAATAAAACACGGACAGGGTGCCCGCGAGGCATCCTGTCTTTTTGCAAAGTTTAAGGCTTGGTCAGCGTTGACGCCGGGGGTGTAGATGGGCGAAGATAGATGTGAGGAGCGTGATGGGATGGTCATCGAGATCTGTGAGACAAATGAGACCGCCAAACTGGTCAATCAGCTGCGCATCACGTTTCCCGATGCGGACGTTGTTGTCTATTCCTGTCTGAGTCGCTGCGCCGGCTGTTTTCTCTGCTACTTCGCCATCCTCGACGGAGTGCTGATCGAAGCGTTTTCCGCCGAACAGCTGCTGCATCAGATCATCCTCGGGCTGCAGTCTGCCAAAGGCAATTGATACAAATAGCACCTGTCACATCGACAGGTGCTTTTGTTTTGCGCTCTTGTTTGCGCTATTCGAATGTAAAACGCGAGACGGCCGTGTTCAGCTCCTCAGCGAGCAGCGCGAGTTCCTGCATCGATTCGGCAAGCGCCGCCATCGTCGCTTCCTGCTCTTCGATCGCCGCCGCCACTTCCTGGCTCGATGCGGCGGTCTGTTCAGAAACGGCTGCGATCGACTGAAACTCCGCTTCCACGCCGCTGGTCTCATCGGCCGCTTCGTCGGTCAGGCGGTGCACGTGCGTGATCTCACGGGTCACGTCGGAAAGCGAGGTGCGGACGATTTGGAACGCCTGCTCCGTCTCTTCGACCGCACGGCTGCCGCTGGCCACCACCGTCAAGCCTTGTTGCATCCCGGCGATGCTCGCGTCCACCTGTTCACGCATCTCGCGGATCAAGGAAGCGATCTCTTCGGCCGCCTTGCCCGACTGCTCAGCGAGCTTGCGCACTTCATCTGCAACCACGGCAAATCCTTTGCCGTGTTCCCCGGCCCGCGCCGCTTCGATTGCAGCATTCAGCGCCAGCAGATTGGTCTGCCCGGCGATCCCGCCGATCAGATCGACGATGTGGCCGATCTTTTGCGATTGCTCTCCTAAGAGGTTCATCGTATCAGCCGTCTGTTCCACCTGTCGATGGATCGAATCCATCTCAGCGCGGGTTTGGTTCATCGTGCGCTGGCCGACTTCCGTCGCTTCTTCCACCTCATCGGCCAGTTCGCTAAGACCTGCGGCACGCTTTTGAATCTCCTCCAGCGAACCAAGCGCCGTGCGCATCCGGTCGTTGGCGCGTTGCAGCGCATCGTTTTGCGCATCCGACCCGGTGGCGACCGCGTCGATCGCTTGCGTGACTTGCTCCGCTGCCGCCGATGCCTCCTCGCTGCCTTGGGACAGCGACTCGGTCAGGCCGGCGACGCGGGACGCTGTCGCTTTGGCGGTGGCGAGCAGTTCGCCGACATTCTGGATCATGCTGTTATAGTGATCATGAAGCTGCTGCAGTTCACCCGACGTTTTCACCGGGGCAGCCGAAGTAAGATGTCCGCCTGACGCGCGCTGCAGACCTTTCATCACCGCCGTCATCGGCCGCACGATGGAGCGCGTGCTGAAAGTGGCGACCAGCACAGCGAGCACGATCACGACAAGGGCGAGTCCCAGCGTGTAGAGCAGGCTTTCCCGCTCAACAGCGGCGATCGCCGCCCGTGATTTGGCGATGCGCAGCACGCCAAGCGTCTTGAATTTGTCATAGTCGGTGAGCGGCACGTACAGGAAATCATACGGAACGCCGTTCACTTCCCCTTGGGTACGATAGACCTGCTGTTGATTGATCACGCTTTCGATCAGCGCAGAGTCTGTCATTTGATCCTGCTCCCCTGCAATGGTGGAGACCAGCAGCTGTTGTTTTTCTGCGCTGTAAATGCCGATTTCACCGTTGACCATGTGTTTCAGCCGCTCGGCAAAATCAAGATTGGTGCTGAATCCGGTCATCACCGATCCTCTGACCACATCGCCCTGCTTGATCGGGGCCACCCCGCGCACAGCAAGTCCGGAACTGCCTTCGTCGACCGAAGCGACAGGAATCCCTTTGGACAGAGCGATCGAAACGACCGGATCTTCATATTTGTTGTCACCGAATTTTTGCGGATTGTGGCCGCGATAGTTGACTTGTCCCATCCCATTGCCAACTTCGAGCACCGAGATGCCCTCCGGTTTTAAAACTTGAAACAGCGGATCGATCACTTTGGCGATCCGGGTGCGATCCCCGGATTCAACAGCGGCGAGCAGTTCTTGGTTTAACGCTGCCTGCTCCGCGAGCATCACCACCGTGCGCTTTTGCGACTCGATCATTTCGATCGTCGTCTCTTCTGCCGCCTGCACCGCCGACTCTTGCAGCGTGTTCAGCGCATGCGACGAGACGAAGTTATTGACGCTGCCCATGATGATCATCGGAATCAGTGCCATACCCAGCAGCATGCCAAACGTCTTCGTTCTCAATTTCAAAGCCTTCCCCAATCCTTTCCCTCTCTATCTCTATATCTCTTGTTACAATTTGACGAAACATGTCGATTTACCTGTTTAACGAACAAAAAAACACCGCCTTTCCCGATATAGGAAAGACGGTGTCCCGATCAGTGCCGCTGCAATTAGACCGCTTGGGTCACGGCGATGAACAGTTTGGCTGCCGTTTCGAGGTCGTCGAGCATGATGAACTCTTCGACGGTGTGAATTTTTTGATATCCGATCGCCAAGTTGACCGTCGGGATGTTTTGGCCGTTCAGGACGTTGGCGTCAGAGCCGCCGCCGGACGACATCGTGCTCGGCTCGATGCCCAGCATGTTGATCGCTTTGAACGCCGTTTGCACCACTTCTGCGCTCTCTTCGTGGCGCAGGTTGTGGTACAGCTTGTTGACAGTTACTTCTGCCGTAGTGTTAAAATCGGCTGCGGTCGCTTCGAACGTTTCTTTCATGTGTGCGATCTGCACATCGAGTTCCGCCGGGTCGAGCGAGCGCGCTTCCGCTTTGATCTCCACGCGGTCGCACACGACGTTGGTCGCTTCGCCGCCATGGAAGGAGCCGATGTTCGCCGTGGTGTTTTCGTTGATGCGGCCCAGCTTCATGCGGGAGATGGCAGCCGATGCGACTTTGATCGCTGAGATGCCCGCTTCCGGGTTGACGCCGGCATGCGCCAGACGGCCGTTGATCACGATGTCGAGGCGCGCCTGCGACGGGGACATGGTGACCACTTTGCCGATCGGGCCGTTGGAGTCAAACGCGAAGCCCATGTCGACGTGCGGGAGCTTGCTCCAGTCCGCATGGCGGGAACCAAGCAGGCCGGTCTCTTCGGAGACGGTCAGGAACAGTACGATGTTGCCGTGGTTCATGTTCTGCTCCTTGAGCGCGCGCACCATTTCGAGGATGCCGGCGATGCCCGCCTTGTCATCAGCGCCGAGGATCGTCGTGCCGTCGGAAGTGATGCGGTCTTCGAGCAACTGCGGCTTGATGCCTTTGCCCGGCGCGACCGTGTCGAGGTGACAGGTGAAGAGAATGGTCTTTTTCGACGGGTCGCCTTTGATCGTGCAGATCAGGTTGCCAGCGTTGCCGTCGATGCGCTCGCCGGCGTTGTCTTCCACCACTTCGACGCCGAGCGCGGTCAACTTTGCCGTCACCGCGTCTGCCATGTTCCGCTCGTCGCGGGACAAGGAGTCGATTTGCACCAGTTCCATAAACTCTTGGATCAGTCGTTCACGATTCACTTGGATCATTTGGAATTCCTGCCTTTCCGATAGTAAGTGGCGTTGGGGAATTTCTCACTGTGGATCTCGTCGCGCTGCTCGGTATAGCCGATGCGGGCCTGCAAGGCGGATTCCTCCGCCTGCAGACGCGTGCCGAGCGTCATCTCGCGGGCTGCTTTGCGCCACGGGGACACATCGCGCGGCCCGCGGATAAACGTCACGTCAAATCTGTCCTGTGCCATAGACATCCTCCTTAGAGCGGGATGTTTCCGTGCTTCTTCGGCGGGCGGGTCTCCCGCTTGTTGCGGAGGATCTCCAGCGCCTCTTTGAGCTTTTGACGCGTTTCGCGCGGGTCGATCACATCGTCAACCATGCCAAGCGATGCCGCCACGTACGGGTTGGCGAACTTTTCTTTGTACTCGGCGATCTTCTGTGCACGGGTTTCGGTCGGGTTCGCGCTGTCAGCGATCTCTTTGGCAAACACGATGTTTGCAGCGCCCTCCGCACCCATGACCGCCACTTCGCCGGTCGGCCAGGAGTAGACGAGGTCGGCGCCGATCGCTTTCGAATTCAGCGCGACATAAGCGCCGCCAAACGCTTTGCGCAGAATGACGGTGATCTTCGGCACGGTCGCTTCCGAGTATGCGTAGAGGATCTTTGCGCCGTGGCGAATGATGCCGCGGTGCTCCTGCATGACGCCTGGGATGAAGCCGGTCACGTCTTCGAAGGTGATCAGCGGGATGTTGAAGCAGTCGCAGAAGCGGATGAAGCGGGAGATCTTGTCGGACGAATCGATGTCCAGACCCCCGGCCATAAACTTCGGCTGGTTGGCGATGATGCCGACCGGGTGGCCTTCGATGCGCGCCAGGCCGATCACCGCATTTTTCGCGAAGTTCGGCTGCACTTCCATGAAGTCGCCATTGTCGACCACGCGGGTGATCACGTCGCGCACATCGTACGCCTTGGTCGCTTCAACCGGCACCACTTCCAGCATCTCTTCGCAGTAGCCGTCATCCGGCTTGGCGAAGATGCGCGGCGGCTCTTCCATGTTGTTTTGCGGCAGGAAGGACATCAGACGGCGCACATCGTTCAAGACTTCTTCTTCCGTCTTGCCCGTAAAATGCGCCACGCCAGAAACGCTGGACTGCACGCGCGCACCGCCGAGGTTGTCGGCCGAGATGTTTTCGCCGGTCACCGTCTCGATGACTTTCGGACCGGTGATGAACATCTGCGAAGTGCCTTCGACCATGAAGATGAAGTCGGTGATCGCCGGCGAATAGACAGCGCCGCCTGCGCACGGACCCATGATCACGGAGATCTGCGGGATGACGCCGGAGTAGATCGAGTTGCGGTAGAAGATGTGTCCGTAGCCGTCGAGCGACTGGACCCCTTCTTGAATCCGCGCGCCGCCGGAGTCGTTCAAGCCGATCACCGGCGCGCCGTTTTTCGCCGCCAGATCCATCATCTTGGCGATCTTCAGCGCATGCATCTCGCCAAGCGCACCGCCAAAGACGGTAAAGTCTTGGGCAAACACATAGACGATGCGGCCGTTGATCTTGCCCCAGCCGGTGACGACGCCTTCGCCCGGGCCTTCCGCATCGGCCATGCCGAAGTGGATGGCGCGGTGTTCGATAAACGGATTCAGTTCGCGAAACGATCCTTCATCGAGCAGAATCTCCAAGCGCTCGCGGGCGGTCAGCTTGCCTTTGTCATGCTGCGCGGCGATTCGCTTGTCGCCGCCGCCCAACTCAATCTTGCGGCGGCGGTCATGCAGTTCCATCAGCTTCTTCTCCACTTATTTCTCCTCCGTCTCCTCGATCTTCTGGCAGAACTCGGTCAGGACGCCGTGCGTGTCTTTCGGATGCACGAAGCCGATCAGCTTCCCATGGCCGCCTTGGCGCGGCTGCTCGTCGATCAGGCGCAGGCCTTGTGCTTTGGCATGGTCGAGCGCCGCTTGCACATCTTCGACCGCATAGGCGACATGGTGAATCCCCGGTCCTTTTTTCTCGATATATTTGGCGATCGGCGACTCCGGGGAAGTCGGTTCGAGCAGTTCGACACAACTCTCCCCCACTTCCAGAAAGATCGCGCGCACCATCTGGTCGGCGATGATCTCTTCGTGGATCACTTTCAAGCCGATCCCGCCGGTATACAGGGGCAGCGTCTCCTCAATCGAGCGGACGGCGATGCCCAAATGGTCAATTTTATAGGGAACAAACGTCATTTCGCTTACCCCCGGTCTTTCACGTTGGCGCGGATGTAGTCGGACATCGCGGTGAGCGGAGTGCCCGGCGTGAACACTTCGGCAACGCCTGCTTCCTTCAGCGCCGGAATGTCTTCATCCGGAATGACGCCGCCGCCGATGATCAGCACGTCGTTTGCTCCTTGCTCCTTCATCAGGCGCACCACTTCCGGGAACAGATGCATGTGCGCGCCGGACAGCGAGGACAGGCCGATCACATCGACGTCTTCCTGAATCGCCGAAGCGGCGATCTGCTGCGGCGTTTGGCGCAGGCCGGTGTAGATGACTTCCATCCCGGCATCACGCAGCGCTTTGGCGACGACCAGCGCCCCGCGGTCATGACCGTCGAGGCCCGGCTTGGCAACAAGTACACGGATTTTTGTTTCAGACATGATGTGCTCCTCCTCTTACCACTGTGCTGGCTGATATTCGCCAAACACGTCGCGCATGACGTTGCAGATTTCGCCAAGCGTTGCGTACGCCTTGACCGCGTCCACGATGAACGGCATCAGGTTGTCGGTGCCCTGCGCCGCTTGCTTCAGCGCCGCCAGCTTCGCGTCGACCAACTCGTTGTCGCGGCCCTTGCGCAGCTCGGCGAGGCGCTCGTTTTGGATCCGCTCCAGCTCCGGGTTGATCTTTTGCAGTTCCGGCTTCGGCTCGTTCTCGAGGCGGAACTTGTTCACGCCGACAACGACTTCCGAGCCGTCTTCGATCGCCATCTGCGCCTGGTAGGCCGCGTTTTGGATCTCGCGCTGCATGTAGCCTTGCTCGATCGCTTTCACCGCGCCGCCCATCTCGTCGATCTTGGCGATGTACTCCAGCGCCTGAGCCTCGATCTCGTCGGTCAGCGACTCGATGTAGAAGGAGCCGGCCAGCGGGTCGACCGTGTCGGCCACGCCGCTTTCATACGCGATGATCTGCTGGGTGCGCAGCGCGATGCGCGCCGACTCTTCGGTCGGGAGCGCCAGCGCTTCGTCTTTGGAGTTGGTGTGCAGGGACTGCGTGCCGCCGAGCACGGCTGCCAGCGCCTGCATCGTGACGCGGACGATGTTGTTGTCCGGCTGCTGAGCGGTCAGCGTCGAACCGCCGGTCTGCGTGTGGAAGCGCAGCTGCCACGACTTGGGATCTTTCGCGCCGAAGCGCTCCTTCATGATCCGCGACCAGATGCGTCTGGCAGCACGGAATTTGGCGACCTCTTCGAGGAAGTTGTTGTGCGCGTTAAAGAAGAACGACAGGCGCGGCGCAAAACGGTCCACGTCAAGACCCGCCTTCACCGCCGCTTCGACATAGGCGATCGCGTTGGAGAGCGTAAATGCCACTTCCTGCACAGCGGTGGAGCCTGCTTCGCGGATGTGGTAGCCGGAGATCGAGATCGTGTTCCAGTTCGGCACGTGCTCTGCGCAGTAGCCGAAGATGTCGGTGATCAGGCGCATCGACGCTTCCGGCGGGTAGATGTACGTGCCGCGCGCAACGTACTCTTTCAAAATGTCGTTCTGAATTGTGCCGGACACTTGATCGGACGACACGCCTTGCTTTTCAGCAACGGCGATGTACATCGCGAGCAGCACGGACGCCGGCGCGTTGATCGTCATCGAAGTCGACACTTTATCGAGCGCGATGCCGTCGAGCAGCGTCTCCATGTCTTTCAGCGAGGAGATCGCCACGCCGACCTTGCCGACTTCGCCTTTGGCCATCATGTCGTCCGAGTCGTAGCCGATCTGTGTCGGCAGGTCGAACGCGGTGGACAGGCCGGTCTGTCCGTTTTCGAGCAGGTATTTGAATCGCAGGTTCGTCTCCTCTGCGGAGCCGAAACCGGAGTATTGGCGCATCGTCCAGAAGCGGGAGCGGTACATCGTTGGCTGCACCCCGCGGGTGTACGGATATTCGCCCGGGAAGCCGAGCTTCTCCAGATAATCCCCTTGCACATCTTCAGCCGTATAGAGGCGCTTTACCTCGATCGTGTCCGAAGACGTGTTGAACGTTTCACGGCGTTCCGGAAAACGGGAAGCTGCCTTGTCCGCTTTCGCCAGCCAGTCATGCAGTCTTTGCTTAAAGTCTGACATTGAATCAAACCCTCCTACCAAAGTAGTGCTTCTATGTGTTGGATAAATGCTGTCACCACGAGTAAAAAGAATGGCACATACGGGTTATTATACCATACAACCGCTTTCAGAAAGGGCAAATCGGTGAATGAATGCTCATTTTTTGCATAGAAAAAACTGACAAGCCCCGATCGGAAAACTTGTCAGCTTTATAAGGAAGCGTTGCATAATTCCCAGCTTGGATTGATTACAAACGCACCAGACCCATGGCGTCTTTCACGCGGTTGACCGTCTGTTCGGCGATCGTGCGGGCGCGTTCAGCGCTAGCCGCCAGGATCTTGTCCAGCTCGGCCGGATCGCTCAGTTCGCTGTAGCGCTTTTGAATCGTGCCAAGCTGGTCGGTCATCACTTCGACCAGGTCCTTTTTCAGGTTGCCGTAGCCCTGCCCCTGGTAGCGGGCGACGAGCTCATCGACCCCAACGCCGGCAAACAGCGAGTAGATCGTCAGCAGGTTGGAGACGCCCGGCTTATTGTCTTCGTCAAAGCGGATCTCGTTTTCGGTGTCGGTCACCGCACGCATGATCTTTTTCTTGAACACAGCCGGATCTTCGAGAATCGCGATGCGCGACCCTTCGTTCTCCGCCGATTTGGACATTTTCTTCGTCGGCTCGTCCAGCGCCATGATCCGCGCGCCAAACTCCTGAATGTGCGGCTCCGGCAGCACAAACGTGTCGCCAAAGCGCCCGTTGAAACGCGTTGCGATGTCGCGGGTCAGTTCGATGTGCTGCTTCTGGTCGTCCCCGACCGGCACATGCGTCGTGTCGTAGAGCAGAATGTCTGCCGCCATCAAGACCGGATATGTATACAGGCCGACCTGCACCGACTGCTTCCCTTCCGACTTGTCCTTGTATTGGGTCATGCGGTTCAGCTCACCCATGTAGGACGCGCATTGCAAGAGCCAGCCCAGCTCCGCATGCTCTTTGACGTGGGACTGGATAAACACGGTCGCCTTGTCCGGATCAACCCCGCACGCCAGGTACAGCTGAGCGATTTCCCGCGAGCGCTTGCGCAGCTCCGCCGGGTCTTGCGGGACGGTGATCGCATGCAGGTCGACGACGCAGTACAAAGCATTCGCTTCATTTTGCATCTCCACAAACTGCTTGATCGCGCCCAAATAGTTGCCGATCGTCAGGTTGCCTGACGGTTGTACACCGGAAAATACTCGTTTCAAACGTAACGGCCCCTCTCATTCTCTTCGACGTTTCTATTTGCATTTTAGCATAACTTGGAGGAGGAAAAAACCTGTGCCACACCTCCCATTTCCTGCCTGAATAGGACATCATTAGGTTAAACCTTTCATGCGAAGATAAAAGCGCATTAAAATTAACGGTCTATTAAGTTGACGGCGGAAAAGGATAGAAGTATAATTTTAATGGGGATTGAAGAAAAAATTACCATTGGGGGATGGGTGTAGTTATGCTGAATGAACAGGGTAAAGGTCTCTCGGGGAAAGAGACCGCCGAACAAAAGCTTGCGGCTACGGGGGTAACGCAGGCATCTGACAGCTTGAAAAGTTTCTTTGCCAAACACTGGCAGTCTCCGCTGCCGGTCTTGGAAATGTCGACCGATTTCTCTCGCGCCCAAAAGAAAGCCACAGAGCTTCGCGAATGCGAAAGCACTCTGTCTGTTGAGCTGACTGAGAAGCTTCGCCTTCTGGCCGACTCGACACAAACCTCGCTCTCGTCTGTCGTGCTGTCCGCTTTCACGGTGCTTCTGCACCGCTACAGCCGCGCCGAAGAAATGATGATCGGCGTACACAGCTCCGCCTTGACGGAGACGAGCGAAGACCGGAACTTCCTTTTGCCGCTTCGCTTAAATTTTTCGCAAAACTCCGATTTCTCGGAACTGCTGGCGGAGGTCAACCTCGCCGCACTCGTCGCGCAAACCTGCGAGCTTGAACAGTTGCTCGAAGAGCAGGCGAAAGAGAGCGCCGAGTTTAAACACGCAGCGTTTCCGGCATGTTTTGCCATGGAAAACGGCAAGCGCAAAGGTCATATCCGCGCCTTGAAAAAAGTGGGCGTCGAAATCGGACTCACCTTGAAAAACAGTGAGACCGATCTGCGCGTGTCCTTTACTTATGATGGCGGGCTGTACGAATCGAGCACGATCAAACGGATGATGAAAAACTTCCAAACGCTGCTGTCCTCGATCACCGAAGCACCAAAAACTTTGGTCTCCGAGCTGCACATGCTGTCTGAAGAAGAGCTTCAACTGCTCGCTTCCTTCAACGATACGGAAGCCTTTTTCCCGTCTGACAAAACGATCATCGAGATCTTTGAAGAGCAGGCCCTGCGCACGCCGGACAACATCGCCGTTCGTTATCAGGACGAGGAACTCACCTACGCCCAGTTAAACGAAAAAGCGAACCAGATGGCGCATGCGCTGCGTGCCTCCGGCTGCGACCGCGACTCCATTATCGCGATCATGGTCAACCGCTCGATTGAGATGATCATTAGCGTTATGGGCATTCTCAAGTCGGGCGGCGCTTACCTGCCGATCGACCCGGATGCACCGCAGGCGCGCATTGACTACCTGCTCGAAGATTCGAACGCGTTGCTCATCATCACGAAGGACTTCCTGCTCGACAAGCTCACCGGCTTTAACGGCGAAGTCTTCTCTCTGGACAAGGAAATGCCGGTCGTCGGAACGTACCCGGCAACGCCGGTTGCTTCCGAACTTACCCCGGACGACCTGGCATACGTCATCTACACATCCGGTTCTACCGGCAAGCCGAAAGGGACGATGCTGCATCACCGCGGCCTGTGCAACCTGGCCGTGGCGCAAGGCGAGTTTTTTGAACTTCACGAAAAGAGCCGTGTGCTGCAATTCATTTCGCTGGCGTTCGACCCGTCCGTCATGGAGATCTTCTTCACCTTGACGCGCGGCGCGACGCTGATCATGGCTCCTTCGCACGAGTTGAAAAACGCAGAAGCCCTGACCGATTTGCTGGAGCGTGAGCAGATCACGTTCTTCGTGACCACGCCTTCCATGCTGAGCCAACTGCCGCTGGAAGCAGGCCCGAATCTGGAAGTGATCGTCACCGGCGGTGACGCTTGTCCGGTACCGCTCGCTGAGCTTTGGTCCAAGCGCGTTCATTACATCAACAACTATGGTCCGACAGAAACAACTGTCAGTGCAACCGGCTGGTCTTCCCGTTCGTACCAAAGCCTGCCCAATCCTTTGCCGATTGGCCGCGCTTTGCAGAACACCGAAGTGTACCTGCTTGACAATCATTTGAATTTAGTGCCGATCGGAGCGAACGGCGAACTTTACATCGGCGGTGCGGGCGTAGCGCGCGGATACTTCAGACGCCCGGAGCTGACCGCAGAAAAGTTCATCGACAATCCGTTCCGTCCCGGCGAAAGAATGTACAAGACGGGCGACCTGGGCCGCATGCTGCCGGATGGGAACATCGAGTTCCAAGGCCGCATCGACAACCAGGTCAAGATCCGCGGCTACCGCATCGAACTCGGTGAGATTGAAGCTGCTCTCTTGATGCATCCTGCGATCAAAGAAGGCATCGTCGTCGCCAGCGTTGACCCGATCGGTCAAAAGCGTCTGGTCGCGTACATCGTCACCGAACTGCCGCTTCGACCGGCAGAAGTTCAAGCATTTTTAGCTGAGACATTATCCGATTATATGGTTCCGGCACACGTGATCAACATTCCGTCGATTCCGGTTACAATCAACGGAAAGATCGATCACCGGGCGCTTCCGTCTCCGGAAGAGGTCAACACCGGCGGCGAAGAACTTTATGTTGCGCCGCAAAATGACGTGCAGCGCCTGATCGCAGAAGTCTGGCAAGAAATTCTCGGCGTGAAGCAAGTCGGCATCCATGACAACTTTTTCGCCATGGGCGGCCACTCGCTGAACATCCTGCCGTGCCTTGTAAAATTGAAACCGTACTATCCGACGCTGACGATCCAGGATTTCTACAAACATCCGACCGTCGCAGAGCTTGAGCTGCGCATCGCGCAGGATGCCGCATGCGAAATCGCTCTGACCCACTTTGAACAGCTGCTCGTGCAAACGGCAGAAGGCGCGGCTGCAGGCAAGAAAAAAGCAGCTTCCCGCTTGAAGCTGCAAAAGCCGAACGTCGTCTTCCTGACCGGCGCCACCGGTTACCTCGGCTCGCACATTCTGCACGACCTGCTCAAAGACACCGATGCTCATATCTACTGCCTCGTGCGCCCGTCCAACGACGTCACCCCGCAAGAGCGTCTGCTCGAAACGGTTGACTATTACTTTGGTCAGGCATTGGCAGAGGAAGCGAAAGATCGCGTCACGGCTTTGGCCGGCGACCTGACCCAGGAAGGCCTCGGCCTTTCCGGTGCAGACCGCGAGATCCTGTACGCACAGGCGGACGCTGTGATCCACTGCGGCGCCGACGTGCGCTACTACGGTGACGAAGATCACTTCGATCAAGTCAACGTCCGCTCGACGGAGCAGTTGATCGACATCGCGCGCCGACGTGAAGGTGTGCGCTTCCACTATGTTTCCACCCTGAGCATCATGGGTCCGTCCGATGCGGACGGCAATGAGTATGTAGTTACCGAAAGCGACTTCGACCGCGGCCAGACCTTCCACAACCTCTACTGCGAGAGCAAATTCCGTGCGGAAAAGCTCGTGCGCGAGGCGATGAAGCAAGGGGTGCTGTGCACCGTCTACCGCGTCGGCAACCTTGTCGGCCATTCGGTGAGCGGCCGCTTCCAGCGCAACATCGAGAGCAACGCTTTCTATCAATGGATGAAAGCGACCTTGATGCTGGAAACGACGCCGGAAGATCCGAACTACGTCGACATGACGCCGGTCAACTACTGCTCGAAAGCGCTCGTTCACTCGGTCATGCGCAAGGATACGATTTCTCAGACCCTGCATCTGTGCAATCCGAAGCAAATCAAAACGGAGACGTTCATCTCGGTCCTGCAAGGGCTTGGCTACAGCATCCTGACCATGGATACGCAAGATTACATGTGGTGGCTGTTCCAAGACAATGACTCTCCGAAACATCATGAGGCATTGCAATTGATCTTCGCTCACTTCAATGAGCTGAACACCGAAGACCCGGTGATGAAGATCTCCTGCAAAGCGACGCAAAAATTGCTGGCCGGATCGAACATTGTTTGTCCGGAACCGGATCGTGATCTTATCTATGTCATTCTTAAACATGCGATCAAAGTAGGCTATCTGCCGGCTTCCAAGCACTGGTCTCTCCTCGAGACCCTCGAAGCGAAGAAGCAAGCTGCCGCGTACACGCAAGCCAAAGCCGCCAAAAAAGCGGAAAAAGTGCTGCAGTTCGTATAAGGCAGGGATCGACCGTAACCGAAACACCCGGTTTGCTCCGGGTTGTTTCGGTTTTTTTATGAATTATCCGTCGCATTTCAACAAGAAATTCCAAGAGTATTACCTGAGAACTAATATTCCTGCCCGTTTGAACTAAAAATAGGTTTTGAAGTTTTATTGGTTATCAGGTAATATACTACTATTAGTAAAATCTTGAACTTCTAGGACTAGAAGTATACTTGAAGGAAGGATAAAGCGACGTTGATGTAGAACTTCATTACTATCGAACTATTTATCATATTAAGGCGGTGTATGTGCATGTTTAAAAGATTTTCCTTTTTCCAGAAAAATCTTTTGCTCTCGGCCATTTTTACCTTCTTAGTCGGCATCATTTTGATTGCTGCCTCCTACTACTTCGAAGGTAAGGTCATCACCGAGACCCTGTCCCAGCAAGGCAAGGGCTTGGGGAACCTGATCGCGAACAGTTTCGATCCGGAACTGGTCAAAAAGGCCGAAACAGAATTGGATGTCAACGCAGAATCGCAAAAGCAAATTGTCGCACAGTTGGACAAGATCTCGCAACACAACACCAACGTAGCACAAGGTTATCTGTTCGAAGGTGAACTGAACGAAAACAACAAGTTCAAATCGATCACCAACCCGTCTTCCCTGATCGAAGTCGGCGCCGTACCGGGCGCTGAAATGGAGCCGTTCCCGTCCTACGTCACAGCGGTTGAACAGGCGAACGCAACAAAAGAGCCGGCCACCACAGATATCTATGATGACCAGTTCGGCACTTGGTTCACCGTTATCACGCCGGTGCTCGATTCCAGCGGCAACGTCGTGGCGATGTTTGCGATCGACATGAGCGCGACCATCATTCGCGAATCGCAGATGATGATGGTGCAGCGTCTCGGCGCCGCTCTGGTCGTACTCTTCCTGATCATCTTCGCGATTCAGTACTTCTTCCTGAAGCGCATGCTGAACCCGATCAAAGACCTGTCGAACGCAGTGGATGAAGTGGGCGCAGGCAACCTGAACGTTGAACTCGATGTGAAGAGCCAAGATGAAATTGGCGTCGTTGCAGCCGGCTTCAACGAGATGGTGAAGAAGATCCGCAACATGATGAAAGAGATCGAGTCGGCAACCGGTCAGCTCGTCTCCACGTTTACACAGGTTGCTGCTGTCTCTGACAACTCCAAAGGCCAAGCGGAGCATGTGCTTCGTTCCCTGCAGGAGATCTCCACAACGACCGAATACCTCGCTTCGGAAGCGGAGCGCGGGAACAGCCAGCTGTGGGATATGAACTCGAAGATCGGCGAGATCCTCGAACATACGTCGGAAGCGCACAGCTCGATCGCAAAATGTGTTGATGAATCGGTTCAAGGTATTGATATCGTCGAAGGTCTCAAGCAAAAGTCTTCGCAGACCGAAGCGATCACCTTGGGTCTCGGCCAGAAGATCTACTCGCTGGAAGAGCGTACCCGCCGCATCAACTCCCTCCTGTCGAGCATTCAAGACGTTGCGGAACAGACCGGTTTGCTGTCGCTGAACGCTTCCATCGAAGCAGCGCGCGCAGGCGAACACGGCCGCGGCTTCTCCGTAGTAGCAGATGAGATCCGCAAGCTGTCGACGAACACCAAGCAAGCGTCGCAGGAAATCGATGAGCTCTTGAGCGACATCTCCCGCGACATCGTATCGACCGGTCAGGAAATGCGTATTGCGGAAGATTCACTGCGTGAACAGACCAACCAGGTTGAAAACACGATCCAGAGCTTCTACCACATCCGCAACAACGTCCAAGCGGTCGCATCGTCCGTACAAAAGGTCACCCAGACGATCCAAGTCGTCGAGCAGAGCAAAGAGTCCCTGCTCTCGACGGTCGAATCGGTCTCCTCGATGTCCGAACAGACAGCTGCATCGGTCGAACTGATCCAGCAAAACTTCACGGAACAGTTGAAGTCGATCTACTCGCTCAACGAGTCCAACCAGGCCCTGCAAGAGCAAGCCAACCGCCTGGCAAGCCAGCTGATCCGCACCGAAGACGAAGAAAACGAACTCCAGAAAAACCAGGGCTAACGCCCCAAACAAAAAAGCAACCTCGCCTCACGGCAAGGTTGCTTTTTTCATGCCCGCTTCTTTGGAAAGCACACACGCAGTATCACGCAGTACTCGCGGGTTTCACGCGATTTTGTGCCGTCAGGCTAGTACATGCAGTCCGTTCGGAATGCGTGGTTGTCGCTGGGTTCAGTCCCCTGCTCGCCTTGGAGCTTTTTGACGATCTCATCTGTTGGCCACTCGACGGTCGCGTCGAACACTTCGGTGAACGCCTTGACCCAGCGGAGCTTCATTTCCTGCATGTCTGGGGCGTGGCCGAGCAGTTGGTGCAGGGAGGTTACTCCGTACTCGGTGATGCCGCAAGGGACGATGTAGCCGAAATGGGACAGGTCTGGCTGGATGTTAAACGCAAACCCATGCGACGTGATAAAGCCTTTGTGAGCCGTATCCCGGTTCGCTTTGACCCCAATGGCACAGATCTTCTCATCCCCGACCCACGCCCCTGTCATCCCCTCTTTACGCCCTCCTGTGATGCCAAAATCGGCAAGGACCCGGATGATCACCTCTTCTAACAGCCGCACATAGTGGCGCACATCATTTCCCCACGGCTCCAGATGCAGGATCGGATACCCGACCAACTGCCCAGGACCATGGTAGGTGATATCGCCGCCGCGGTCCACGTCGAACATCGTAATCCCGAGCCGCTCCCGCTCTTCCGGCGTTACCAGCACGTTCTCTGCCCCCCCTGAACGGCCCACCGTAAACACAGGCGGATGCTCCAAGAGTAGGATCGTATTTTCCAACTTGCCCTCCAGCATCGCCCGTACCGCCTGCTTCTGTAGGTCAAAGGCCGGGCCATACTCGATCTTCCCGAGGTCATATATATGACAATGCGGTTTCATCGCTGTTTGCCTCCTTACAAAAAGGCCACAGCAGACGCTGTGACCCTGTGCATTACGCGTTTTCTTTGAACTTTTGATCTGCCGATTGGGCTTGCTCATGCGCATGGTAGGAACTGCGCACCAGCGGACCCGACTCGACATGCTTGAAGCCGCGCTTTAACGCCTCTTCTTTCAAAGTGGCAAACTCTTCCGGCGTCCAGTATTTCTTGACCGGCAGATGCTTCTTCGTCGGCTGCAAGTATTGTCCCATCGTCATGATATCCACATCGACAGCCCGCAAGTCATCCATCACCTGAATGATCTCTTCCCACGTTTCCCCGTGGCCGAGCATCAGCGACGATTTGGTCGGGATCTGCGGTTTGTACTCTTTAGCGAAGCGCAACACTTCCAGCGTCCGGTCATACGTCGCCTTGGCCCGTACTCTCGGCGTCAGGCGGCGTACCGTCTCGATGTTGTGGTTGAAGATGTCCGGCTCTGCATCGAGCAGCACCTTCAGCGCTTCGTATTGACCGCCCATATCGGACGGGAGCACTTCCACCGTGCACAGCGGCATTCGGTTGCGGATCGCCCGCACCGTATCCGCAAACACAGAAGCACCGTGATCTTTCAGATCGTCGCGGGCAACCGAGGTCACCACGGCGTGACGCAGCTTCATGATCTCCGCCGAATCGGCCACGCGCTCCGGCTCCTGCAAGTCCAGCTCCGACGGAAGGCCCGTCTTCACTGCGCAGAACCCGCAAGCGCGGGTGCAGATGTCACCGAGGATCATAAAGGTCGCCGTCCGGTTCTCCCAGCATTCATAGATGTTCGGGCAACGTGCTTCTTCACAGACGGTGTGGAGCGTATTTCCCCGCAACAGATCTTTCAGTTCCGTGAAGTTAGGGCCCGTGCGCAGCTGAATCTTCAACCAGTCCGGCCGGCGCAGCGGGCGCTCCTCCTCTGTCTTCGGGGAATTGTCCAGAACGTTCAGTTCTTCCACGCTGACACACCTCTTTCCTCAAATCTTAGTACAGGTTCGGCTCGACGTAAGACTCGATGCGTTTCTTGACCGCCTGCAGGAAGCGGCCGCATACCAGACCGTCGAGTACACGGTGGTCAAGCGACATGCACATGTTCATCATCGAACGGATCGCAAACGAATCGTCCGGCATAACGACCGGGCGCTTGACGATCGCTTCCATCGACAGGATCGCCGCCTGCGGCGCGTTGATGATCGGCATCGACTGAATCGAGCCAAACGAACCTGTGTTGTTGACGGTAAACGTGCCGCCCGACATATCGTCCGGCGTCAGTTTGCCTGCGCGCGCGCGTTTCGCCAGGTCGTTGATCGCATGGGACAGGCCGAGAATGCTCAGGCGGTCCGCATTTTTGATGACCGGAACGAACAGCGCGTCTTCTGTCGCCACTGCAATCGAGATGTTGATGTCTTTTTTAATAATAATCTTATCATCCTGCCATGTCGAGTTGATAATCGGGAACTCTTTGAGCGACTCGACAACCGCTTTGATGAAGAACGGCAGGAAGGTCAGCGACACGTTTTCTTTTGCTTTGAACGCGTCTTTGTTTTTGTCGCGGAACTTGGAGAGCGTCGTAACGTCCGCTTCCATCATCGTCCACGCGTGCGGAGCGTTGTGCTTCGACTCCAGCATGCGGCGGGCGATCGTCTTGCGGATGCCCGATGCTTCGATCACGGTATCGCCGTCCGCAGCTTGGTAAGCTGCTTTCGGAGCGGCCGCTACCGGAGCTGCTGCCGGTGCTGCCGCGCCTTGTGCGCCGATCTCGGTCAAGCCGGTCGCCGGCTTGGTCGGAGCAGCCACGGAGGAGAGATCTTCCTCGGTCTTGGTCAGACGCGGAGCTGCTGCCGCACCGCCGCCTTCCACAAACGCCAGCACATCTTTTCTCGTGATGCGGCCGCCTGCACCGGTACCGGTGATTTGGCTTGCATCGAGGTTGTGGTCTTGAATCAGACGCAGAACGGCCGGAGAGAAGCGCGCGCCGCCAACGCCTTGCGGTGCTGCCGCTGCCGGCGCTTGGCCTGCCTGCGGAACAGCAGCCGCTGCTGCGCTCGGCGCTGCCGCCGGAGCTGCTTGGGGTGCTGCCGGAGCCGGCGCTTCGCCTTCTTCCGCGATCACAGCGATCGGCGTGCCAACCGCAACGGTCGAGCCTTCCGGAACGAGGATTTCGGTCAGGGTGCCGACAAACTCGGACGGCACTTCTGCGTTTACTTTATCGGTGATGACTTCAGCGATCGAGTCATACTTGTTGATTTTGTCGCCTGGTTGTTTGAGCCACTTGGCAATGGTGCCTTCCGTAACGGACTCGCCAAGCTGGGGCATCAAGATCGTTGCCATGGAGAAGTCCTCCCTTAGTACGAATTAGAATTTGGCCAGTTCACGAATCGCATCTGCAATCTTGGCAGGGCTCAACATGAAGAACTTCTCTTGCGGCGGGGAGTACGGCATTGCCGGAACATCCGGGCCTGCGAGACGCTGGATCGGCGCGTCGAGGTCAAACAGTGCTTCTTCTGCGATGATCGCGGAGATTTCGCCGCCAACGCCGCCGAATTTGCTGTCTTCGTGCACGATCAGGACTTTGCCGGTCTTCTTGGTCGCTTCGAGGATCGCTTCACGGTCGATCGGCTTGATCGTACGCAGGTCGAGGATGTGCGTAGAGATGCCTTCTTGCGCCAGGGTCTCTGCCGCTTCCAGCGCGTAGTGCACCATCAGACCATAAGTGATAACGGTAACATCGTCGCCTTCGCGCTTCACGTCCGCCTTGCCGATCTCGATGGTGTATTGCTCGGACGGCACTTCGCCTTTGATCAGGCGGTAGCAGCGCTTGTGCTCAAAGAACAGCACCGGGTCGTTGTCGCGCATCGCTGCGGTCAGCAGGCCCTTCACGTCGTACGGAGTGGACGGCATGACGATCTTCAGGCCCGGAACGTGGTGGAACAAGGCTTCGACCGACTGGGAGTGGTACAGCGCGCCGTGGACGCCGCCGCCGTACGGTGCGCGGATCGTCATCGGCACAAACCAGTCCGACTTGGTGCGGTAGCGAATGCGCGCCGCTTCGGAAACGATCTGGTTGTACGCCGGGAAGATGAAGTCGGCAAACTGAATTTCTGCGACCGGACGCATGCCAACCATGGCCGCGCCGATCGAAACGCCGACGATCGCCGACTCGGACAGCGGAGAGTCGATGACGCGCTCTTCGCCGTATTTTTCGATCAAGCCTGCAGTGGCGCGGAATACGCCGCCGCGCACGCCTACGTCTTCACCGAGGATAAAAATCGAGGAGTCGCGCTCCATCTCCTGATCGAGCGCTTCGGTTACTGCTTCGATATATGATTTAATCGCCATGTCTGCGCGTACCTCCTATTGTTCTTCATAGACGTGCGTAAGCGCGTCTTCCGGGGCAAAGAACGGCTCTTTTTCTGCCGCTTCGGTGCCTTCGTTGACTTCACGCATTACGCGGTCGTTCATCTCTTTTTCCTTCTCTTCGGTCAGAACGCCCTTGTCGCGGAGATATTGCGCAAACGTGATCAGCGGGTCTTTCTTCTTCGCATCTTCCACTTCTTCGCGGCTTCTGTATGCTCTGTCATCATCGTCCGAGGAGTGCGGCACGAGACGGTAGGTGCGGGCTTCGATCATCGTCGGGCCTTCGCCGTTGCGTCCGCGCTCGGCAGCTTCTTTTACGTACTTGAAGACTTCCAGCACATCGTTGCCGTCGATCTGGTAGCCCGGCATGCCGTAGCCGACCGCGCGGTCTGCCGTGTTGTGGTTGCCGAGCTGCTTGGAGAGCGGAACGGAGATCGCATAACCGTTGTTCTCGATGTAGAAGACGCACGGCAGCTTATGAACAGCTGCAAAGTTGCACGCTTCATGGAAGTCCCCTTGGTTGGAGGAGCCTTCGCCGGTCGAGGTGTACGCCACGCTCTTCTCGCCGCGCATCTTAGCAGCCAGAGCGGCGCCTACTGCGTGCGGGAACTGCGTGGTAACCGGAGAGGAGCCGGACAGGGTGCGGTATTTGCGGCCCCCGAAGTGGCCCGGCATCTGACGGCCGCGGGAGTTGACATCCCCCGGCTTCGCGAATGCGGACATCATGATTTCGGTCGGCGTTTGGCCAAACACAAGCACGCAGCCGAGGTCACGGTAGTACGGAGCCAGATAGTCGGTCTCTTTGTCGAGCGCGTAAGCTGCGCCAACTTGCGCTGCCTCCTGGCCCTGACAGGAGATAACAAACGGAATCTTGCCGGCGCGGTTGAGCAGCCAGAAGCGCTCGTCGAGCTTGCGGGCGAGCAGCATGTAGTAGTAAAGCTCAAGGACCTGCTCTTCAGACAAGCCCAGTTCTTTGTAATCGTACTTGGACATCGAGGATAACCTCCCTAGAAATGAATCGCTTTGCCGTCGACGGCGAGCGCAGCTTCACCGATCGCTTCCGACAGAGTCGGGTGCGGGTGAATCGCAGTGCCGATCTCCCACGGAGTCGCGTCGAGGAATTGCGCCAGGCTCGCTTCGGAAATCATGTCGGTGGCGTTTTGGCCGATGATATGAACGCCGAGCAGGTCGTTCGTCTTCGCGTCTGCGATCATTTTGACAAAACCGTCAAATTCGCCGTTGACCAGCGCCTTGCCGATGCCGCGGAACGGGAATTTGCCGACTTTGATCTCGCGGCCTTCTTCGCGCAGTTCCGCTTCTGTGTAGCCAAGCGATGCGATCTCCGGACGGGTATATGTACAGCGCGGGATCATCTTGTAGTCGATCGGATGCGGATGCTCGCCCGCGATCACTTCCATCGCGTGAATGCCTTCGTGCGCGGCGATGTGCGCCAGCTGCGGCGTGTTGATCACGTCGCCGATCGCGAAGATGTTCTTTTCTTTGGTGCGGTAGTGCTCGTCGACTTGGATCGTGCCGCGTTCAACGACGATCTCCGTCGCTTCAAGGCCGATGTTATCGACATTCGCCGCGCGGCCGACCGAGACGAGGATCTTGTCTGCGGTGAAGGTCTGCAGCTCTTCTTTGTCGGTGCCGACGTTGACAGCTGCCGAGATCGACACCTGATCCTCTTCGATCTTCACGCTGTCCGCCTTGACGCCGGTCGAGGTGTGGATCTTGATCTTCGACTTGCGGCGGCCAAACAGCTTGGCCAGCTCTGCCGATACATCCGCATCTTCGAGCGGCAGGATGCGCGGCGCGTATTCGATCATCGTGACTTCCACGCCGAAGTCGGACAGCATCGAAGCCCATTCACAGCCGATGACGCCGGCGCCAACGATGATCACCGATTTCGGGAGCTCTTCCATCTCCAGCGCTTCGTCGGAGGTGATGACGAATTTGCCGTCGATCTCCAGACCCGGCAGCGATCTCGGACGGGAGCCGGTCGCGATCACAACGTTGCGCGGCGCGATGATCTCCGCTTCGCCGTTGGAACGCTCCACCGAAACTGCGCCTGCGGTCGGCGAGAAGATCGACGGGCCCATCACGCGGCCGAGGCCTTCGATGACCTCCACGTTGTTCTTCTTGAGCAGGCTCTGCACGCCTTTGTGCAGGTTGTTGATGATCTTTTCTTTGCGAGCCATAACATTGCCAAAGTCGAGCGACACGGAGCCCTCGACTGCAACGCCAAACTCTTTTGACTTTTGCACGGTCGCCATCATGTCGGCGCTCTTCAGTAGCGCTTTGGACGGGATGCAGCCGCGGTGCAGACAGGTGCCCCCGACTTTTTCTTTTTCGACCACTGCCACTTTCAGTCCGAGCTGGGCAGCACGAATGGCGGCTACATAGCCGCCCGTGCCCCCGCCCAGGACCACAACATCGTATTGATCAGACATTGAATCCTTGGCTCCTTCCACTGGTTCAAATCGTTCTGCGGAGAATGTTATTTCGACAGCAGGGAACGCTCAGTCTTCAAGAAGTTCGAACGGGTGTTTTTCAGTTGGTTGATGCGGTCTTCCGCCATGCGGTCAGCCGCTTTGTAAGTCGGGATGTTGTCGCGCTTGGAGATGTCGAAGATGGTGGAGATGATGTTGTAGATGTTTTCGACTTTCTTGCGCGCCAGGTTTTCGTTGTAGCCTTCGAGTTCCACCGCAACGTTGATCAGGCCGCCTGCGTTGATGACGTAGTCCGGAGCGTAGTAGATGCCCATCTCGTGGATGAGGTCGCCGTGACGCTCTTCGCGCAGCTGGTTGTTCGACGAGCCTGCGATCACTTTGCACTTGAGTTGCGGGATGGTCTCATCGTTGATGATCGCGCCCAGCGCGCACGGTGCGAAGATGTCGCATTGTACGCCGAAGATGTCGTTGGGAGCCACAACTTCTGCGCCGAACTCGCGGACGACACGGTCGATCGACTCTTGGTTGATGTCGGTGACGATCAGCTTCGCGCCTGCTTCGTGCAGGTGTTTGCACAGGTAGTAGCCAACGTTGCCCACGCCTTGCACCGCGACGGTCTTGCCGCTTACGTCATCGGAGCCAAACGCTGCCTTGGCAGCAGCTTGCAGGCCGCGGAAGCAGCCGAGCGCCGTCATCGGGGACGGGTTGCCGGAGGAGCCGTACTCGACGGAAACGCCGGTCACGTATTCAGTTTCCATATGGATGTAGTTCATGTCCGCTTCGGTGGTGCCGACGTCTTCTGCGGTGATGTAACGGCCGTTCAGGGACTCGACGTAGCGGCCGAGCGCGCGGAACAGCGCTTCCGATTTGTCGGTCTTCGGGTTGCCGATCAGGACGGTCTTGCCGCCGCCGAGGTTGAGGCCGGCTGCCGCTGCTTTATAAGTCATACCGCGTGCCAGACGCAGTGCATCTTCGATTGCCATTTCTTCCGTTTCATAGGTCCACATGCGGGTGCCGCCCAGTGCCGGCCCCAAGGTGGTATCGTGAATCGCGATGATTGCCTTCAGTCCGGATGCTTCATCATGACAGAACACCACTTGTTCGTAGTCATATTTCTCCATATATTCAAAAATTTTCACGATAGTTCCCCCTTCGAGAGTTGAGAAGTCTTTTTTCTGAAAGTTAAGATAAGGTCTTAGCAACACCCCATACCCAAGAAACAGAATACCATAAGTATGGGTTGCTGTGGAAGCGAAAGGCAGTTATGGATAGCATCTGCCACACTCCCGTTAACTATGTCCAGTTTTGCCAAAAGAAAATTGGCCGGAAAACTGTCCACGCCAATATTCTATATGCAAGGTCCATGCCAACTTTTTTGAAAGCGTTTACGAAGCGGTGCTGCGAAACGCTTCACGGGCAGAAAAATACTTCCCTGCTCTAAAGCGCCTCTGTGCAAACTGCAAAGTTTTGCAGAGTGTGCGCAAATTCTTGCAAGCAACAACTTGCGCAACTATGCAAAACCATTCATACCTCTCTCACTGTAACCCATATTTGTCCAACTTATAATACAGGCTGCGCACGGCGATTCCCAAAAGTTTCGCCGCTTCCGTCTTGTTGCCTTTCGTTTGCGCGAGCGCCCGTTCGATGTGCAGACGCTCCGCCTCGCCGACCACATCATCAAGCGTGCGCACAGCTCCGGCTTCCCCGGCCACTGCCGCAAGCGGCGCTGCGCTGCGCTCTGTGGCGGTGCCGCCGACCAGATTCTGCCCGGGGTTCTCGCCCGGCAGGATCAGGTGGTGGGGCTCGATCACCGTTTCCGCAAACTTCATGTTGATCATAGCTCGTCCAATCGCATTTTCCAGTTCGCGCACGTTGCCCGGCCAGGCGTAGCTTTGCATTTTGATCAAGGTCTGCGCGGCGATGCGCTCTACGCTGCGTCCGTACTCTTGGTTGTATTTTTGAATCAGGCGCTGTGCAAACGCCTCCAGATCCACTTTGCGAATCCGCAGCGGCGGGATGATGATCGGCAGGACGTTCAGGCGATAATACAAGTCTTCGCGGAACTGCCCCTGCTGCATCGCCCGTTCGAGGTTGACGTTGGTCGCCGCGATCACGCGTACGTCGACGGTGGTTGCTTTGGCGCCGCCGACGCGCAGGATTTCCTTTTCCTGCAGCACGCGCAGGATCTTCGCCTGCATGCTCATCGACAGCTCGCCGATCTCATCGAGGAAGATCGTGCCGCCCGACGCCTCTTCGAACAGGCCTTTCTTGCCGCCGCGCTTGGCGCCGGTAAAGGCGCCCTCCTCATAGCCGAACAGCTCCGATTCGAGCAGGCTCTCGGAGATCGCTGCACAGTTGACGCGGATGAACTGGTTGTATTTGCGCTCGCTGTCGTTGTGAATGGCGTGGGCGAACAGTTCCTTCCCCGTCCCCGATTCGCCGCGCAGAAGCACCGTAGCGGGCGTCTGCGCCGCTTTGCGGGCTTGTTCGATCGCCATGACCATCTCATTAGACGTGCCGATGATATCATCAAAGGTATATTTCGCTTCCAGCTTTCTTATGAGTTGCTTTGCCTGATTCAGCTCATCGGTCAGCTTTTTGATCTCCGAAATGTCGTGGATGATGCCGACCGAACCTTTCAACATGCCATCCACTTCGATCGGCGCCACGTTGACCAGGACTTCGCGCTTCATCGGGCCGACTTTCAAGCCGACGCCGCGCACCGGTTTGCGCGTGGTCAGCACTTTCATGTGCATCGATTCCCCTTCGGCGATATCCGCTTCGGCCGGCTTGCCGATGATGTCCCCTTCGGTCAGCCCGGTCAGCCGCGTGTAGGCCGGGTTGATCATGATGCCCCGCCCTTCCTTGTCAACGACAGAGATCGCGTCCTGCGTGGAATTGATGATCGCCTGCAAAAGCTCCTGAATCTCCTTGAGGTTGGTCACCTCTTCGGCCAGCTGCTGCACCTCGGTGATGTCGCGAAAAACGGCCACAGCGCCGACGACCTGCCCGGCCTCATCCCGGACCGGCACGCGGTTGGTGATGATCCGCGTCTTGCCGAACTGCTGCAGCTGATTGAGCTCCGGCTCTCCCGTCTGCAGCACGACATGCAGACGCGAGTTCGGCACCGCAACGCTTGCCAGCTTCCCGATCATCTCCCCGGCGTCGATGCCGGTCAGCCGCTCCGCCGCTGCGTTATACAAGGCGATCACGCCGTCCGCATTGATCGCGATCATCGCGTCATGCGTCGAGTTGAGCACGATCGACAACTCCGAGCGCGAGACTTTAAGCTGATGGATCAGCGCTTCTTTTTCCAGCATCAAATGCATCATCAAAGAAGCGATCGCCCCCGGCACAAGCGTCGTGTGTTTTCCTTTCAGCTCATTGATCCGCCGGTTGACGCCGGGATCGCCCGTCGCTTCGATCACCACATCGACCTGCTCATTCAAATACTCTTCATAGCTCTCCCCGGCCGCGATCCCGTTCTCACGCGCCAAAGCCAGTCCCGGCGCGGACGGATCGATGTCGACGATGCCGATCACGCGGACTTTGGCCAGATCCTGAAACGCTTTGAGCAGCGCCGTTCCCCCACGGCCCGCTCCGACAATCAAAATGTTGATCAACCCTGCCACCCCACTCTGTCTTCTATATCAGTCTGCAAAATTTGTCTTGCAAACGATTGCATGTATGAAAAAAATTGCACACTCAAAACGCTTTCGACAGCAGAAAGCGGAAATCCTGCAACCAATCTCTTCCCCTCGCGTATAGAAAGAGCAGGCCGCTTTGCACGTTCTTGTGAAGCTCTGTCCGGTACGGTATAGTAAACATGAATCTACCGGCAAGTTTGAAAGGACGAGACCCCTATGTTTAAAAAAGTGATCGTTTGGGCGATCTTAATTGGCATTTTCCTCATCGCCGGCTACGGACTGAATCTGATTCGCGTCGCGATCATCGACAAGATGGCGCACCCGGACGCGGTCATCTGGTGGCGTATCGTGCTCGGCGGCCTGCTGATGACAGGCGGGATCGCCTTCCTCGGCGGCTTTGTTTTCTACCGTGACAGCAAGCGCGGCAAAGTAAAACCTCCCGCTTGGAAAACGAAATAACTCTCGAAGGAGGCGTTTTCCCGATGAAAAAACAACTGTTCCTCGCAGCCCTCGCCGCTGCTTTTGTGGCGGCCGGATGCTCCGTGACCATCGACCAGGATGCTTTGACCCAAAAGGCAAACGAACTCAAACAACAGGCGCAGGACACCTTGAATCAGTTCCAGCAAGATGCACAGCTGACCGAGAAACTGATGCAGGTTGCCAATGTCGGCCAGACGGAAGTCAACCAATTCCTGAGCGACCTGATGCAAGACCCGTCCACACAGCAGGCGGTCGACCAGCTCGGCTATGATGTGGTGATCGGGATCATCCAGCAGCAGGTCATGGCAAACAACGGCGTGATTGAAGGCGCGGTGCTGAACATGATCCAGCAAGAGCTGGAGAATCGCATGGGCCAATAGTTTTGACAAAAAGAAACCGGCACGCTCCCGCTTGGGGAGGTGCCGGTTTTTTGCTGCAGATGATTTTACTGCGGATGATATTGTTTACTGCGCCAGACCGCTCTGCACCGCTTGCCAGAACGATTCGTCTTCCAGCCCCATGCGCCAGACAGAAACGCCGCCGAGGTTGTAAAGGCCGGTCAGTTTTGTCTTCGCTGTGATCGACTGGCTGTTTTCATACCAGACGGTGTGAGCGGAGCCATCCTCCGCCGTGTACGTGAAATACGGAGAGAGCTTAACCGCATCCCACTTCGGCACAGCGCCGGTGGTGGAGATCAGGCTCGGAATGCCTTTCCACGTCACCGCTTTGCCGGTGCCGGCCGTCGTGTTCCAGTCATAGCCGTATGCCGGCAGCCCGATCAAAATTTTGGTCGAAGCGATCTGCGAAACGGCGTATTTGACCACGCTTTCCACCCACGGGTAGCCGGCAACGGAGCCCGGCGCGCCCCACGGGCCGTTTTCGTCATACGTCATGATCTGCACGAGATCGGCCGCCTGCCCGATCGCTGCATAGTCAAACGCGCCAAACCAGTTCGACGTCGGCGCATCGGACGTCTTGGCCGCCATCGAGACGATCAGCTGTTTGCCGTTGCTTTTCAGCGCCGTCGACAGTTCGTTCACGAACGACGTGTACAGCGGACGGTCGGTCGGCAGCATGTTTTCAAAATCGACGTTCAGCCCGGCAAAGCCGTTCGCTTTGACCAGGTTCAGCGCATTGCTGACCGTCTTTTGGCGCAATGCCGGGTCGGCGAGCACCGTATGTGCCAGATCTTTGTCAAAGCCGTTTGCCGTCTCATTGGTCAAAGCAGCGTATGCCCCGACATTTTTCGAAGCAGCCAGCTGAATGCCGTCCGTCGCAGCGGTGCCGGAGATGTCGCCGGTCGCCGTGGCATGGAAGGTCATCATTGAGACTCCATTAAGATACGAACCATATGAAGACAGCGAATTATACGAATTTTTGTCCCCTGTGTAGTAGACGGTGTAATAGCCAAGCACCGTCTTCACCGCCGGAGCAGGCGTTGGAACAGGCTCCGTTACAGGAGGCGGAGGAGTGGTCGTTTTGCGCTTCGCTTCCGCGCCCGGATCGTTCAGAGTAAAGACCAAGGCCAACACGAGAGTTGCGATTGCGAACAACGAGATACCGCGCCAAAATACGCTTTTCTTTTTCATGCGATTCCCTGCCTTTATAAGTAGATGTTAGTCTACTTAATAGGATAGTAGAATCCTAGAAAAAGAGATAGCGGTACAATTTGACAGCAAAAAGGCTCCCGTCAGCAACGGGAGCCTTGCTTTTCAGTTCTTTAGTTACGCCGACCGCCCCAGCACGTCCAGCCAGCGGAGCAGTCTGTTTTTCTCGATCGTTTCCGACAGCGAATATTTTTCCGCGTACAGATGCACAACAAGCAGCACGCCAAGCCAGGTCAGCAGCACCGGCAGCGAACAGGTGGCAACCACGAGCATCCCGATGCTGCCGCCAAGCAGGTTGGAACCGGCGTCGCCCATCATCATCCGCGCTTTCACATCGTCTGGGAAGTAAGCGAGCACCGCGCCCAACACCAGCCAAAACGCGGGCGAGTCGAGCGCGCGCAAGGAGCAGACGGCCAAGAGCAGCAAGGCGAACAGCACGCCTTTGCAAGCCCGGCCCGGACGCAGGTCAAGCAGGTTGACGAGGTTGGCAGACAACGCGATCACCAGGCTGCCGACCGCCAACTCCCAGCCGGCCAGCCCCAGCATCCAGGCCCCGGCGATGCCGGTGCACAGCCCGGCCACCGCTTTGATCAAGCCGGTGGTGACGACGCGCCCCCGCCACAGCTTTTTCAAATGCCCTTTGATGCCGGTCACATCGCGGTTGCCCGCCACATCATCGAGCAGCCCGATCAGCACGAATCCCGTCGAGACAAACAAAAGCCCGATCATGTCCTGCACCATCGCCCACGGAATCGGCAAGACGTCGCTGAGCAGCAAAAACGGCACGGTCGTCAGAAACATCCCCAGCCAAAGCGCCGTGCCGAGGCCGACCGGCACACTTTTGCCCGCATAATTCGGCCGGAGCAGCCCGGCATTGCGAATCGCCTGCTGCAAAGGCGGCACCATCCACCCGGTCAGCAGATAGCCGCCCCAAAACGCCAGCAACAGTCCGACAGCAGTTCCTGTCAAAAATGTGTTCATCATGTCTGCCACCTGTTCAGGAGCACGCGGGCGATCTGCAGAAACTGCTTGCCACGGTGGAGAAACCCGCGCAGGTCGCGCCCATACTCGCGGTTTTTCATGTCGACTTCCACTTCCAAGATGCGCATGCCGCCCCTGGCCGCGTCGATCGTCATCCCCACTTCCACGCCGTACCCGTCGCCAAGGTTGCCGATCGCGTCCAAGACGCTGCGGTTGAGCGCCCGCTGCCCGGAGAGCGGCGCCTGCATGTCCACGCCGCCCAGCCGCCTGATGCCGCCCCGGGCAAAATTTTTGACGAGGCCAAATCCGCCCTTGAGCGGCTTGGGCAGCCGTCCGATCGTCATGTCACAGCGGTTTTGCAAAAGGGGCCGGATCAGCTTCTCGATCTCCACCGCCGTCTCGCACATGTCCGCATCGAGAAACACATAGATGTCCGCTTCGGCCACGAGCAGGCCGGAATACAGCGCCGCCCCTTTGCCATAGTTGGTGGAGTGGCGAATCACCCGCGCCCCCGCTTCCAGCGAGATGCGGTAGGTGTCATCGGTCGAACCGTCGTCGATCACCACGATCTCGTCGACGATATCCAGCGTCCGCACGGCCAAAATCGTCTGGTCGATGCGGTCCGCTTCATTCCATGCCGGGATGAGCACGCTCACCTTCACTGGGCGCTGACCTCCTTCGCATTGGTGACTTGGGGCAGCAACGCTTCTGCCGTTCGCTTCACGCCAAAATGCCCTTTGGCGCCGCCTAAAATGTCGATCAGCGCGACCAGCCCGGTCACTTGATCGATGTTGTCCACCGTCGAGATCCCCAGATCGCGGTAGTTCGCGATGCCGGAGTGCGAAACGTCCGACTGCTCGACACAGGCGGTGTACAACTCCTGCTTCTGCAGCGCTTTCAGCAAAGGCAGGTCGACCGAATAGAGCCTGCTTTTGCCCGTCTCGCCCGCCCCGCCGACCAACACGACGCGGTCCGGGCGCACGCCAAGCTCACCGCTGGCGGTCAGCGCATTGGTGCTCTGCAGATAGTCGACCAGCCCGCCGCCTTTTTGCAAGTACAGTTCGCGCACCAATGTCTCGGCGAGGGCGGTATGCACCAGCCTGGAATCTTTGGCAGATAGCAACCCCAGACCCAGCGCCTGCAGCAAAGGCTCCTGGCGCGCCTCTAAGAGCGGCACCGCGTTGGTCAGCGTCACCGTGCTGGTCACGTTCGCCCCCGCCGCTTCCAGCTGGGTGAGCAGTCCGGAGAGGTCGGCCGCTTCCAGTTGCAGCACCGCGACCTTTTGGCCTGCGAGCCGGTCTTTGACATAATGCCCGCCGACTTGGGCGACGACCTGCTCCAACCGATCCTGATCGCGGTTTAATTCGCTGTTCTGGCGTTTCAATTTCACGTTGTCCGCTTTTGTCTGCGTGTACCGTTCTTCCAACTGCTCCAGCAGCTGCACCTGCTCTTTGACGATCACCTCTTCGCCAAGCGTTCCGCCGAGCAGCAGCCCAAGGCCCAGCGACAGAAACACGGCGATCAGCGTCATGATGTGGTATCGGAACCCGTACAGCCTGCTCACCCCCTGTCTCACGCCAAGATCACGTCACCAACAGCTTGACGTTCAGATACACCATCTTCAAAAAGGACCGGGTCGGCTGGTTCAGCCACGCCAGCACGCCAAGCGGCACCATCGCCGCCCCCACGACCAGACAGGCGGCGCGCCAGTCGACCGCTTTGCAGTACAGCTGCGACACCCCTTTGGCATCGACCAGTTTGTTGCCGATGCGCATCCGCGTCAGCACCGTGCTGGACATGCCCCGCCGACCTTTTTCCAGAAAATCGATCATGTTCGAATGCGTGCCAAGCGCAACGATCAGCTCCGCCCCGTACTCGTGCGCGATCAGCATCGCCACGTCTTCACTGGTGCCCGGGGCCGGATAGACGTGCGCCGGGACGTTCAGCCCTTCGATGCGGGACAAGCCCGGCGCGCGCCCGTCCGCATAAGCGTGGACGATCAGCTCCGCCCCGCAGCACAGCCCGGCATCGGTCACCGAATCCATGTCGCCGACGATCAGGTCGGGCCGAAAGCCCGCTTCCAGCAACGCGTCGGCGCCGCCGTCCACACCGATCAGCACCGGCCGCACATCGCGGATATACGTGGCGACGGCACGCAGATCTTCTTTGTACGTCGGCCCGCGCACCACGACCAGCACATGCTCTCCGGCCATTTTCGTATGTAAGTCTAACTTCGGCAGATCGCCGAGAAAAAAGTTCTTTTCCTGCTGCGCATAGGTCAGCGTGTTTTCCACAAACGAACGCAGTTCACTGCGGACGTTCAGCATCGCCTGCGCCATCTTGGCGAGGATCAAGGCTTCATCGAGCACCTGCCCGCTGCCCAGCACCGCGTCTTCCAGCACGACCAGGTTGTCGATCACCGACACCTGCTGCCCGTCTGTGAGCTTCTCAAGCAGCGCAGCGGGGGCTTCGTCGAGCAGCAAGACGCCGGCCCGCACCAGTTTCAAGGGCCCGAGATTCGGATAGCGGCCGGAGATGGAAGCGGCCGTGTTGATCACCGCCTGCACTTTCGCCGCGATCAAGGCGTCGGCTGCCACTTCATCGAGATCGACATGCGAAATCACGGCGATCTCGCCCGGCAACAGTCGCTTGACGAGATTTTTCGTCTTGCGGTCTGCGCGCGCCGCACCGTAGAGTCGAACTCCGCTTCCCTTTTTCTCCAGCGCAAAACGCATCTCGGGCGTCCACCTTTCCCAAATAAAAAACGGCTACCCTTATTATGGAACAGGCAGCCGTCAGATAATCCCTGAGATGGAAATATGGAGAAAAGAAAAAGAGACCCTTGGCTCGAAATCAGGGTCTCTGTTTCCTATAAGCTCGATCCGTCCCCACATTCTGCACAAACAGAATGTCTGTTGTTGGGGAACTTGCACTCGTCTGCGCTAGCCATTTCGCAAACGAGCGGAGCCGTTCTTGTGGGTCTTACATATATGTAAGATGTTTTTCGAGGTGAAAAAGTTTCACCAAGAAAAAAGTTTTTTACGATCGGAACTAAATTCCGCTTACTTGTGCTCGCCCATCTTGCCCTGCAAAATCTCCAAAGCATGCGGCAATACCGGCAAGAGCACTTCCAGACACTCGCGGACGCCTTTCGGGCTGCCCGGCAAGTTGATGATCAGCGTGTTGCCGCGCGTGCCAACCACGGCGCGCGAAAGCATAGCAAACTTGGTCTTCGCAAGCGAGGCTGCCCGCATCGCTTCCGCCATGCCCGGCACTTCCCGCTCGATCACCGCCAAGGTCGCTTCCGGGGTCACATCGCGCTTGGCGAGGCCCGTTCCGCCCGTCGTGACGATAAGATCAAGATTTAACTCGTCACAGTAGGTTACCATAGAATTGCGCAAAATGTCAAATTCATCGGGCACAACCTGGTAGACGACCACCTCGCCGCCGATGTCGAGCATCATTTCGCGGATCACCTGTCCGCTCAGGTCTTCGCGTTCGCCGCGCGCCCCTTTGTCGCTGGAGGTGAGAATGCCTACTTTCCATGCACTCATCTTGCCGCCTCCTCCCGGTGAAAATCGCCGTTTTTGCCGCCCGTCTTCTCCAGCAGCGATACCTGTTGAATCGTCATCGCTTTGTCGACCGCTTTGCACATGTCATAGACGGTCAAGGCGGCGGCGGTGACGGCGGTCAACGCTTCCATCTCCACGCCGGTCACGTAGGTGGTGGCGACGGTGGCGTAGACGTTCAAGGCGTCCTCCCCCGCTTCTTCAAACGAGATGTCGACTTTGGTCAAGGGCAGCGGATGGCACATCGGGATGATCTCCGACGTCTTTTTCGCCGCCATGATCCCGGCGACCTGCGCGACGGCGAGCACGTCGCCTTTTTTCATTTTGCCTTCGCGGATCAGGGTCAAAGTCTCCCGGCGCATCTCGATGCGCGCAAAAGCGGTCGCCGTGCGCTTGGTGACCTCTTTTTGCGTGACATCGACCATCTGTGCGCGGCCCTGTTCATTAAAATGGGTGAATTTTTCTTCCACGCTCTACTCTCCCCGTTACCCGCCGATCTGCGACATGCGCCGCAGCGTCGGGTTGTGCGATTTTTCTTCGCCTTGCAAGGCCTTGGCCATCTCATGCGTCTCCGGCTTGGCATCGAGCGCGCGCAGGAACAGCTCCGTCAGCTGGCCCTCATCGCCGAGCGCCTTTTTGACGTTAAACTCATCTTCCCAGTACAGGCAGGGCTTGAGGTTGCCGTCGGCCGTCAAGCGCAGGCGGTTGCAGCTCTGACAGAAATGGTCGCTGACCGGGTGGATCAGGCCAAACGCGCCTTTGGCGCCGGGAATCTGATAGTTCTCCGCCGGACCGTTGCCTTTGATCTCCTGCGACAGCTTGACCGGCTCCCAGCCGTTGATCCGGCAGCGCTCCAGCACCGTCTCCAGAGGCAGGTAGCTCGCTTTCCAATCCTCGCCTTCATGACCGATCGGCATGTATTCGATAAAGCGCACCGTCACATTCCGTTCGATCGACAGGCGCAAAAAGTCGTCAATCTCGTCTTCGTTAAACCCTTTCATCAGCACGACGTTGAGCTTGACCGGGTCAAATCCAACCTCATACGATCTCTCCAGCGCTTCCAGCACCCGGCTGAGGTCGCCGCCGCGAGTGATCTTGGCAAAACGCTCCGGCTGCAGCGAGTCGAGCGAGATGTTGACGCGGGTGATCCCCGCTTCTTTCAGCGCCTGCGCCCGCTGCGCCAGGTAGATGCCGTTGGTGGTAAGCGCAATGTCGTCGATGCCGGGAATGGCCGACAAACGACCGACCAGCTTTTCAAGATTCGGACGCACCAGCGGTTCGCCGCCGGTGATGCGCAGTCGGCGCACGCCAAGCTTTGCCGCGACCGTCACCACCTCGGTGATCTCATCAAACGACAAGTAATGCGCAGGCTCCAAAAACGGCAGGCCTTCCTCCGGCATGCAGTAGCGGCAACGCAGATTGCAGCGGTCGGTGACCGAAATGCGCAGATAATCATGGACGCGCTGGAATTTATCGATCAGCATGGGGGATTCCCCCTTTCCTAGAAAACTCATGTCAACTATTATATCATAAGGAAGAGCCCCAAGATGAAAAAGGAGTATCCCTATATGAATTTGTCCGTACAATTATTTGCAGGCGTCGCGGAAGCCGTTGGTTCCCGCCTCTGGGCAGGCCAACTTCCGGAAGGCGCGCGCGTCGCCGATCTCTTTGCCGAACTGGCGAAACAGCATCCGCAGGCGGAGGCCGTGCTGCGCATCTCGTTTGCTTCGGTCAACCAGCAGTTTGCCGCACCGGACACCGTGCTGACCGCGACCGATGAGATTGCAATTTTGCCGCCCGTCTCCGGCGGTCAGGATCTGCCGTTTGAAATCACCGAACAGCCCCTGTCGGCCGATGCGGTGCTGGCGAAAGTGCGCAATCCGCTGTGCGGCGCGATCAACGTGTTTGTCGGCACGGTGCGCGAACTGACGCAAGGCAAGCGCACCGTGTTTTTGGAATATGAGGCGTACGCGCCGATGGCTGTCAAAATGATGGAGCAGATCGCCGCTGAGATTGAAGAAAAATGGCCGGGGACGCGCGTGGCGATGTCACACCGTATCGGGAAGCTGGAGATCGAAGACGCGGCGGTGGTGATCGCGGTCGCCACGCCGCACCGCGCCGCTTCTTATGAAGCGGGACGCTATGCGATCGAGCGGCTGAAAGAGATCGTTCCGATCTGGAAAAAGGAAATCTGGGAGGACGGCACGGAGTGGATGGGCCATCAGCAGGGGCCGTGGAATCCGCTGCGTCCGGGCACGGAGAGGACGGAATAAAAGATGGATCTGGAGCGTTATTCGAGACAGATATTATTTGCCGGAATCGGGGAAGCCGGCCAGCGCAAGTTGATCGACAGCCGCGTGGCGGTGGTCGGGATGGGGGCGCTGGGCACCGTGCTCGCCAATCATATGGTGCGGGCGGGCGTCGGATTCGTCCGGCTGATCGACCGCGATTTTGTGGAAGCGTCCAATCTGCAGCGCCAGATGCTGTATACGGAGCGTCACGCCGAAGAAGGTCTGCCCAAGGCGATTGCGGCAGCGGAGATGCTGCTCGACGTGAACTCGCAGGTGCAGATCGAGCCGGTCGTCGCCGACCTGACGTGGCAAAATGCGGAGGAGCTGCTGGCCGACGTCGATCTGGTGCTGGATGGCAGCGACAATTTTCAAGTGCGTTTTTTGGTTAACGATGTTTGTGTGAAGCACGGGATTCCCTGGGTCTACGGAGGCGGTGTGTCCGCCAATGGCATGACCATGCCGATCATCCCCGGCGAGATGCCATGCCTGCGCTGCCTGTTCGAATCGGCGCCTGCGCCGGGCACGACGGCGACCTGCGACACGGCGGGGGTGCTGGGGCCGATCATCCATATCATCGCTTCTTATCAGGCGGTGGAAGCGATGAAAATTTTAGTTGGTGCCACCGATAAAGTTCGCCGCACGATGCTGAACGTCGGGATCTGGGACTATTCCACTTCTTCGATCGACATCGCCAAAGCCAAGCGCCCGGACTGCGTGTGCTGCGGCAAGAACGAGTTTGAGTATCTGCAGCCAGTTGCCGGGGATGATGCGATTTCGCTCTGCGGGCGCAATTCGATCCAAATCTCTCCTTCCGAGCCGTGGGAGGTAGATTTAGCAGCGATGGCTTCCCGCTTGGCAAACAGCGGCAAAGTGGAGCAAAACAAATTCCTCGTGCGCTTTTATGCGACCGACGACATTCGCCTCGTCATTTTCGCCGACGGCCGCGTCCTCGTGCATGGCACCGACGATGTCAGCGTCGCGCGCAGTTTGTACGCGAAATACATAGGCATGTAAAAAAGACCCGATCCAATGGATCGGGTCTTTCACGTTGTGCAAAAACGAACATCATTTACTCGATTTGCTAATTATATTTAATCCATAAATTTTATTACTTAGTTTATCTTTATTATTTATACAAGAAAATTAGATAGAGACAGCATTTGCCAGAATCATTGGTTTAAACGCACAATACACCCATTTACAGGAAATGACGTACTCGGTGTATTTACTATATAATCCATACATAACATTCAAAACAAAAATATGTCTGGAGGAATCTTACATGAAAAAAGTTCTGCTTTCTGCACTGCTTGGCGCATCTCTGATGGCTATGCCTTTGACCGCTTCTGCTGAAGAGGCTGGTTCCTGGGACTATGTTGGTCATTCCATCTTCAAGTCCCAAAGCGTAGTTGTCTACTCCAACGGCGGCGACTTCAGAGCCTGCCTCGCTGCCGGCTACAACTGGTCCGGTTACCTGACCCTGTGGGAATACGATGCAGAAAATGCGGATGATAAGGTCAGCAACCAATACATCACCCCGGGTTCCTGTGCAGTATGGCGCGGCATCGGCGGCTTCGTTGACGGTGCTCAAGCAGAGTTCTACGTGACCAAACCGGCCGACGGTGTGAGCATCGACGTTAAGTTCTACGACTAATCTCGATTAGTTACACGACAAAAAGACCCGATCCGTAATGGATCGGGTCTTTTTCTTTGCCTAGCGACGTCCTACTCTCCCAGGACCCTGCGGTCCAAGTACCATCGGCTCTGCAGAGCTTAACTTCTGTGTTCGGGATGGGAACAGGTGTGACCTCTGCGACATTATCACTAGATATGGTGCGGTCAAGAGGACTTGAACCTCCACGGGGTTGCCCCCACAAGAACCTGAATCTTGCGCGTCTGCCAATTCCGCCATGACCGCTTATGAAGTTGAAGAAGTGGTGCCGGCGAAAGGAATCGAACCCTCGACCCACTGATTACAAGTCAGTTGCTCTACCATCTGAGCTACACCGGCACGTTTTTGTTTCAACCGCTTGTGTCTCGCGGTGACAAGAGTTATCTTATCATGCCCTTCCCCACTGCACAATCATACGCAGTCATCAAAATCCGTCAAAATTCGCCTTGAGATGCAATCTTCTTTTTCGGAAGTGACAAAATCACCACCGTAGCCACGATACATAGCCCGCCCACAATTTCAAAAAGTCCAAGCGGAACGCGCAGCCAAACCACCGAAGCGATCACCGCCACCAGCGGCTCGATACAAGCCAAGAGCGACGTTTCGGCCGGCGAGAGAAACCGCATCGAATCCAAATACAGAAAGAAAGCGATCAGCGTGCCAAACAAAATCACAAACAGCACCAGCGCGATGCTCATCCCCGTCCAGACCTGACCCGTCGTTCCCCACGGACGCTCGACCAGCAGCAAGCCCACACCGCCGATCAGCATGCCCCAGCCGACGATGACCTCCGAACCCCGGCGTTTGAGCAGCCCGGCCGGATACAGCGTGTAAAACGCCAGCGCCACCGCCGAGACCAGCCCCCAGACCACCGCATTGGCCGGCACGGACAAACCATCCCAGCGCCCGTTGGTCACCAGCAGCGCCGTTCCGAGCAGCGCCAGCAGCACCGCCGCAAATTCCAGCGCACGGGGCATCTTCCGCAGTTGCACCGCCAGATAGATCGTCACCAGCAGCGGGGCCAAATACTGCAAGAGCGTCGCCGTCGCTGCATTTCCCGTCTCGATCGCGGCAAAATACGTATACTGCACACCGAGCATCCCCAGCACGCCAAAGACGATCACTCCGAGGCGGTCCCTTGGATCTTTCCAGACGCCGACCAAGTCGGCCCGTTTCCCGCGCAGCCAAGCCACGCCAATCATCACAGCGCCGGCGATCAGCAGGCGCATCGTCACCAGATACCCGGTCGTAAATCCATAATCCGCAAACAGCTTCTGCGCGACCGTCCCGGACAGTCCCCACAAACTGGCGCCGATCAAGACCATAGCAAACCCTTTTACACGTGCGTCCATACAGATACTTCCTCCCTCAGTCTTAGAGAGAGTATACACCTCATCCAAGCGTTTGAGCAGTATCTTTAGCAAATTCTGCCCATCAAGGAATTTTCGACTATACTGAATGTATCCAAGTTGGGAGGAATGCTGATGAACCTCACCGATCACACCGCGCACCGCCCCTATCCGCTGCCCAAAGGGCCGTGGCTGATGACGCAGACGTGGGAGAACCTGTTATTCGCGCATTGGCCCGTCAATGCGGCCGTGCTGCGCCAACTGGTGCCTGCAACGCTGGAACTCGATACGTATGACGACCAGGCGTGGATTGGCATCGTCCCGTTTCAAATGAGCAACATCCACGCCCGCGGCATCCCGCCGATCCCCGGGACGGCAGCGTTCCCCGAACTAAATGTCCGAACGTATGTCAAACATGGCGGCAAAGCTGGCGTGTACTTTTTCTCGCTCGACGCTGCCAATCGTCTGGCGGTGGCCACAGCCCGGCGATTTTTTCACCTGCCGTATTTCAACGCCGAGATGAGCGTGCAGGTGGATGAGCAGAGCCGTGTGAACTATGCCAGCAGGCGCACCCACCGCGATGCGCCGCCCGCCGTGTTTCAAGCGGACTACCGCCCCGTCTCCGCCGTCTGGCACAGCCAACCCGGCACGCTCGACCACTGGCTGACCGAACGCTACTGCTTGTACACCACCTATCAAAACACCGTCTACTGCGGCGAGATTCACCACCTCCCCTGGCCGCTTCAGCACGCCGAAGCGGAGATCCGCGCCAATACGATGTTCGAGGTGCCCGATGGAGCGCCGCTCCTTCAGTTCGCCCAAAAGCTCGTGACCCTCATCTGGCCGCTGCACAAACTGACATAACAAAAAGACCCAATCTCCCGCAGATCGGGTCTATCTGTCTCCCCAAGCAGAAATCTACCTCTCAAACCTCTTGAAAATCTCTTTCAGATCCGCCTTCTCCAGCATCCCGCCGCGCAGCATCGACAGCGCTTCGCCGATTCTCGCCGCCGTCAGTCCGGCGATGTCGAGATAGAAGTCGGTCGGCTCGGTCGACAACGGCTCGCCGGACGTCGACAGCGGCTCAGGAATCGGCGGGTCGTCCGTTCGCGGCGTCTTCCGTGTCAGCACGCCGCTGATGTCATGCGCGGCCCGGTCGCGCCCGGTGAGCGGCTCCAGTCCCCAGCGGTTGGTGATCGTCTTGATCACAGAACAATGATCGAGCGGCACCTCATTGCCGTTTTCATCCCGTGCCCGAAACACAGTGCCCGGCTCGATATACGGCGAGATCAAGAGCGTTGGCACCCGCACGCCCAAGCGGTCAAAGCGAAACCCATGCTGCCCCTGCGGCGCATGACCGTCCGGCGGTGCAGCTTTTGGCGGCGGCACATGATCCGCACAGCCGCCGTGCTCATCATAGGTGATCACGAGCAGCGTCTGCTCCCAGCCCTTGCCGTATCGCACCGCCTGATACACGTCGCGGATCAAGCGTTCCCCTTCCGCCACGCTGTACGGCGGATGCTGGTCATTGCGCCCGCCATTGTAGTTGAGAAACTGCGGCTCCAAAAACGAATAGCTCGGCAGATGCCCCTCTGCCGCATCCCGGTAAAACTGATCGAGCGTGGCAAAATTCGTCCGCCAATCTTTCAGCAGTCTAGGAAAGTGGATCAGCAAGGTCAGCGGCAACTGGTTGTGCGCGTCATAATAGACCTTCCAGTCCAAGCCCTGCTCCCCGCGCTCCGCAATCCGGTCAAAGATCGTGTCGCCGTCATTGCCCACCCAATTCACATACGGCGCGTTATCGGTCAGTCCGCTCGATGTGGCCGCATGGAAAAACGACCGGTTCGTCCACGTCTGGCTCGGCACCGCGCAAAACCACTGGTCGCAGATCGCATACTCCCGGGCCAGCGCCGACAGCACCGGCACCTGCCGCGGCGTGAAGTTGTCCATGATGATCTTGTAGGTGTCATAGCGGACCGGCCGCGACTGCTCCTTCAGCACGTTGATATAATCGCGCACAAAGCCGTTCATCGGCGCCCGTTCCGGCAATTTTTCCGCAAATGCCTGTTCCCCGTACAGCTGCACCATCACATGCTCGTACGGCTCCCCCGGATCGGGGTCGGGGTGCAGATCATGGCTCCCCCGTCCCGCCGGCACCTGTTTGCGTTCCGCGCCCGGCACACCGGCGGGGATCCCATTGGAAAAATGCTTCCCGGCCAGCCCCTCGAACCTTTGCCCTCTTGGCGGAGGGTTTTTCTTGTCGTACAGCCAGCCGGCCAGATTGTCGAACGAACGGTTCTCCAGCATCAGCACCACGATGTGTTCAATCTTCTCCAGCCCGTGTTTCACCTTGGTCTCCCCCCTCCCACTCATACTATGAGCGAGAGGGCGGGAGAGTCCGTCAGAGCTGCAAGCCTTCCTTTACCGTCACAAATCGGTACCCGTCCGCTTTCAGCTTCGTCACAACCTCTTCCACCACGTGCAAAAAGGCGGCCGGGTCGCTTCGGCGTCCATCATGCAGGATGATGATCCCGCCCGGATGCACATCGGCCATGATCTGCTCGACGATGAGATCAGGATCATAGCTTTTGGCATACTGCTCCTGCGGGTCGATGTCCCAAGTGACCAGCTTCATATCCCGCTGTTTCAGCATCCACGGCAACACGACCATCTTATCTCCGTACGGCGGGCGGAAAAACGTCCGGTCCGACTCCTCAATATTCTTCAGTATCCCGTCCATATTGCGCAGGTCGCTTTTGATGTACCACGGCGTCTTGTAAATCATCCGGTCGTGATGCACTGTGTGGTTCGCCGCCTGATGCCCTTCTGCCACCGCGCGTCTGGCGATGTCTTCGTTCTCGACGATGTTGTCCCCGATCATAAAGAACGTCGCGTTCACATCATGCACCTTGAGCAGGTCCAAGAGCGGCTCCGTCCACTCCTTCGTCGGCCCGTCATCAAACGTCAGTGCAACCACTTTTTCCTCCGTCTCAAAATGCGTCACCGGCTCCACGAACAGCGCCCGATCCGGCGGGCGGTTGTAGAACAGAAACAGAAATACATTCAGCGCAAAGATCACAACCAGCGCAATCCCGCCGTATATCAAAACTTTCTTCATGAATACTCCTCCTTCTGAACACAAAGACCCGGCCATGAATTGGCCGGGTCTTTACTTCTACGCGTTTGCTTCCCATTCCTTTAATTTCTGGTCGGACGGCAGCAGATAGGTCAGCAGACCAAGCAGCGGCAGCACCGAGCAGAACAGCATCGTGAAGTCCAGTCCCTGCAGGTCGGACAGCTTCCCGAGCGCAACCGAACCGATCGCGCCCAGCCCAAAGGCGAGGCCGACGATCAAGCCGGACACCGTGCCGATCTTGCCGGGGATCAGCTCTTGCGCATAGACCACCGTGACCGACCAGCTCGTCGACAAGATCACGCCGATCACAAACAGCAGCGGATACGCGAAGATCAGGCTGACATGCGGCAAAAGCAAAGCAAACGGCGCCGCGCCCAGCATCGAGAAGAAGATCATGCGGCGCTTCCCGAAGCGGTCGGACAGCGGTCCGCCGATAAACGTGCCGATGACACCGGCGATCATAAACAGGAAAATGAATACTTGCGCTTTCGAAATCGACAGTCCATAATGGTCGATCAGATAAAACTGATAATAATTGCCAAGCCCTGACGAATACCACGATCTTGCAAAGACCAGGAAGATGAGCAGTACGATGGCTGACGCAATCTGCTTCTTCAAAGCGCCCGATTTGCGCTCACCTTTCGACTTGCGGGCCAGCGGCTGCATCGCCAGTTGGCGGGTGTACCATGAGGAGACAAACAAACAGACCAGAATCGCCACAGCGGCCAGCGACGTGAACCAGATCGCCCCAAACTGCCCCAGCGGCACAAAGATCAGCGCGGTCATCAGCGGAGCGAGCGAAGAGCCGGTGTTGCCGCCAACCTGATAGACAGACTGCGCAAAACCTCGGCGAGCGCCTGCCGCCAGATAAGCCACTTTCGACCCTTCCGGATGAAACACCGCCGATCCTAAGCCAACAAACAGCACGGTGAACAAAATCCACAGATAGCTCGGCGCAAAGGCCAGGCCAAGCATCCCGATCATGCTAAGCGCCATCCCAAACGGCAGCAAAAACGGTTTGGGCTTTTTGTCCGACCAGAAACCCACGACCGGCTGCAGCACCGATGAGGTCATGTTAAACGCAAACGAGATCAACCCGACCTGCGTAAACGTCAGCGCCATCGACTCGCGCAAAATCGGATAGATCGCCGGAATGACCGCCTGCATCGAATCATTGAGCAGATGGACGAAGCTGATCGCAAACAGAATCCGGTACATCGTACCGTTTGGTGAAGTCTGAACGTTCGCTTTCGCAACCGTTTGCATAGACACCCCGTCCTTTCCAGACAAAATCAGTTCTTTCGATACCCGTAATAATTGTACGCGAAAACCACCTTGTCTGAAAAGATGCAACAATTATGACTTTCTTCAAGTCAAAAGGGCCTGACACGCCTATTTTTTAGCGCCCTGCACACCTGTCCGCTTCCCTCTCCGACCCTCCTGCATCTATTAGTACTAGAGAAGACACGACCAAGGAGGGACGGTACATGTCTGACTACGTCTCTACATTAACCAAATGGATCGTCGCGTTCCTCATCATCTTTCTGCTTTGCATCATACTGCTGCTCAGCTTCTTCAGAAAGAAAAACTCTCCCGCTCCCAATTTGCCCCGCTACGTATAGCAAAAACCCCTGTCCACAGCGGACAGGGGCCTTTTTTTCGAAACCATTAGTCCAGCAGCTCTCCTGCCAAATCATCTTCGCCGGAGTTGTCATTGACAAGCACCGTCTCCTGGCATTCCGGGCACAAGACTTCGATGATCTCATCGCCTTTGAACACGTCTTCATCAACAAAAACGGTCTCCCCGCAATTCGGGCAATTCATTTCCAAATACTCGATCGCGGTGTCATCGTCCAGTTCGAGGTCTTCGTCGTACTCGAAGTCATCATCTTCGAGATCTTCGCCGTAGAATTCCTCTTCCAGATCGCCCAGGTCATCGTCGACCGCTTCAATGTACTCCTCCAGTTGATCCTGCATCATCGTCAGGCGATCAAGAGAGCGAGCCATCTCATTCATGACTTCCATCATGCCGGCAAGCACACGCCCTTCCGGAGTGCTTTGCCCCACGTTCAAACCTTCTGCCAGACCTTTCAGATACGCCAAACGTTCTTTGATTTGGTTCAAGTGACTCGATCCTCCTTCGCGGCTGTTAAGCGGCGCTAAGCTATAGGAATTTCCATCCACACGCTATTCTGACCAACATTGCCACAAATTAACCGCGAACGCCCCAAAGAATCAATCCAACTCCGCCCATCACCACGAACATCCGCCAAAATTCCAGCTTGTCGGCGAGTCCGATCAGCCCAAGCGAAGTCACCAGGATCAATACGGTTGGCCCAACCAAGGCCAGTCCCGCGTTGATCTGCACCGCTTTTTGCACGCTGCCAAAATAAAACATGGCGACGGCTGCCGTCACTTCGATCATCCCGGAGAACAGTCGCAGCCCGGCCATCCCCATCAAAATGTGATCGCGTAAATAGGAAAACATCTCCTTGCCTCCTCACTTGCAAGCCTCCACTACTCGAAGATATGCAGGAAAGGGACAAGGTATCACCAAAACAAAAGGCGCGTCCCTCAAAGAGGACACGCCATCGCTTTGCTATGTGTGGTGTTACGCGCGGGATACGTATTCGCCGTTGCGGGTATCGACGATCAGCTTTTCGCCGACTTCGATGAACAGCGGAACTTGTACCACGGCACCGGTTTCCATCGTAGCGTTTTTGGAGCCGCCTTGTGCGGTGTCGCCTTTGATGCCCGGTTCGGTTTCTGCTACGGTCAGGACAACGGTGTTCGGCAGTTCTACGCCGATCGCCTGGTCTTCGTAGATCATCACTTGGCATTCCATGTTCTCGAGCAGGTACTTCACTTCGTCTTCCAGCATGGTCGCCGGAACACCCAGTTGCTCGAAGGACTCGTTGTCCATGAACTGGAAGAACTCGCCGTCGTTGTACAGGTATTGCATCTTGCGGGTCTCAACGCGTGCGCGCGGAACCTTTTCACCTGCGCGGAAGGTCATCTCACGGACAGCGCCGGTGCGGATGTTCTTCAGCTTGGTGCGGACGAAAGCAGCGCCTTTGCCCGGTTTGACGTGCATAAATTCGACGACGCGCCAAAGACCGCCATCATACTCAATCGTTACGCCTGGACGAAAATCGTTCGAAGAAATCATGAAAATTGCCTCCTGTATGGTTACAAATGTTTCTTTGTTTACTGCCTGAGTGGTCAGCCGATGATCAGGAACTCTTTGGTCGACGAAGTGAGGATCTCGATGCCGTTTTCCTGCATCACGATGTCATCCTCAATGCGTACGCCGCCGAAGTTCGGGATGTAGATGCCCGGCTCGATCGTCACGGTCATGCCCGGTTGCAGCACCGTTTCGCCGCGGACGGACAGAGACGGCATTTCATGCACCACCGTGCCCAGACCATGGCCGAGCGAGTGGCCGAAGTTGTCGCCGTAGCCGTGCTCTGCGATGATATCGCGAGCCAGTGCGTCCGCTTCTTTGCCGGTCATGCCGACTTTGATGTTCTCCAGGGTATGGAGCTGGGACTTCAGCACGATGTCGTAGATCTCACGCTGCTTGTCGTTCGCGTGGCCCAAGACGACCGTGCGGGTCAGGTCGGAGCAGTACCCTTGGTAGTATGCACCAAAATCCATTTTTACAAAATCGCCCGCTTCGAGAATCTTCTCGCTGGCCACGCCATGCGGCAGCGACGAGCGTGTGCCCGATGCGACGATGATGTCAAAGGAAGAGGATTTCGCGCCTTGTTTGCGCATGAAGAACTCCAGTTCCAGCGCCACTTCGATCTCCGAGATGCCCGGACGCAGGAAGCCGAGGATGTGCGAGAACGCATCGTCTGCGATCTTGGCAGCCTTGCGCATGATCACCAATTCGCTCTCGTCTTTGTAGAGGCGAATCTCTTCGGTGATGCCTTCTTTCGGCACCAGAGTCACGCCATCCAGCTTGCCTTGCAGGGTTTCGAAGAGACCGTAGTTGACATAGTCCTTTTCGAACGCCAGTTGGGTCAGCTTCTTGCCGGAAAGTTCGCTTTGCAGCGAGCCGATCAGATCTTTCGCTTCCACCACGCGGCAGTGCGGGCATTGCTCGGTCGCTTGTTCCGTATAGCGGAAGTCGGTGATCAGGATCGCCTCATCGTGCGTGACGAGCAGGTAGCCGGTCGAGCCGGTGAAGCCGGAGATATAAAAACGGTTCTCCTTCTTGAGAATGAGCAGCGCTTCCAAACCCTCTGCAGTCATCCGTTCACGCAAACGTGTCAGACGTTGTTCCACAGAAATCTCCCCCTTTTCGTTTCACTTCGTTGTCTACTCCGATAACAGCCCTCTTTTGGCAAAGTCTTCGAGCAGCGCATGGAAAGCAAGTGTGTAGCCAAGCGCGCCTAAGCCGCTGATCTGTCCCATGGCGACAGGAGCGATCATCGAGCGATGACGGAACTCCTCGCGGGCATGGATGTTGGACAGATGCACTTCGATCGTCGGGATCTGGATCGCCGACAGACAGTCGCGGATGGCGATGCTGGTATGGGTGTAGGCGGCCGGGTTGAAGATGATCCCGTCCGTGTTGCCGACAGCCGCTTGCAGACGGTCGATCAGCTCGCCTTCGTGGTTGGATTGATAGCTCTCCAGCTCCACGCCGAACCGGTCCGCCAAGAGGCTGAGATCCCGGTTGATCTGCGGCAAGGTCGTCCGCCCGTACACATCGGGTTCCCGAGTGCCGAGAAGATTGAGGTTAGGTCCGTGCAAAACTAGTATTTTCGCCAAAGGGATAACCTCCCAAAAAGTCCAAGACTCATTTTATCATGAATTTCCTTCATTGAACAGTTGACCGCCTCAAATGATATAATGGAGAAAATTGCATTGGAAGGTGTGATCGATCATGAACCAGCCTGTACAGTTTACGTTGGTGCGCCACGGAGAGACGATTTGGAACCGCGAGATGCGGCTGCAAGGCTCCAAGGACATCCCCCTGTCGGAAGCGGGTCTGGACCAGGCGGAGCGGGTCGCCGCGCGCCTTTCCGGTGAAACGTTCCATGTCCTCTACTCCAGCCGCTTGCAGCGCGCCCACAAGACGGGTGAAAGAATCGCCGCGGTGTCCGGTGTCCCGCATCATGTGCACGAAGACCTGCGCGAGCGCCACTACGGCGAAGTCGAAGGGTTCACCCGCGAGCAGATCCTCGACCGCTATCCGGACTTCTGGACACCCGGGCAGACGTATGAAGTGGCCGGCGTCGAGTCGTTCGAGGAGTTGAGCGCCCGCGCCTTTAACGCCGTCAGTCACATCGCCGACCAGCATCCCGGCGAGCACGTCGTCCTCGTCTCCCACGGCGGCACGATCAACGCCTTCCTCCATGCCATCTCCGGCGGCCAATACGGCTCCGGCGTCAACAAGCTCGGCAACACCAGCGTCACCCGCGTGATCCGCGAAGCGGACGGCACATGGAAGATCATCGATGTCGGCTGCACCGCGCATCTTGAATCATAAAAAAGGAGTGCCCTCGGGCACTCCTTTTTCGTTTAGCCTTCGTAGCTGAAACGGAGCACCGGGTTGCGGGCTGCGGTCGTTTCGTCGAGGCGGTTGACTTTGGTGTTGTACGGAGCGTTTTTGATCAGGTCGGCATTCTCTTCCGCTTCTTTGGCGATCTTGATCATCAGGTCGCAGAAGCCGTCCAGCGTTTGCAGGTTCTCCGTCTCGGTCGGCTCGATCATGATCGCTTCTTCCACGTTCAGCGGGAAGTAGATCGTCGGCGGATGTACCCCGAAGTCGAGCAGGCGCTTCGCCACGTCGAGCGTCTTGACGCCGAATTCTTTTTTCAGACGGCGGCCGGACAGGACGAACTCATGCTTGCAGATGCGGTCATACGGCAGCTCGAAGTGCGGCTGCAGGCGGCGCATCATGTAGTTGGCGTTGAGCACAGCATCTTCGGTGACGCGCTTCAGGCCGTCCGGACCCATCGTGCGGATGTAGGAGTACGCGCGCACGTTGATGCCGAAGTTGCCCCAGAAGCCTTTGACTTTGCCGATCGACTGCGGACGATCCCAGTTCAGCACGTAGGAGCCGTCCCCTGCCTGTTCCACGCGCGGTTTCGGCAGGAACGGGATCAGCTCTTTCTTCACGCCGACCGGACCGGAACCCGGACCGCCGCCGCCGTGCGGGGTGGTGAACGTCTTGTGCAAGTTCAAGTGCACCACGTCAAAGCCCATGTCGCCCGGACGCGCATAGCCGAGAATCGCGTTCGCGTTTGCGCCGTCGTAGTAGAGCATGCCGCCAGCAGCATGGACGATCTCGGAGATCTCGATGATCTGGTCTTCGAACAGGCCGAGGGTGGACGGGTTGGTCAGCATCAGAGCTGCCGTGTCTTCGTTGACGACTGCGCGGAGCGCGTCGAGGTCAACGCCGCCCTGCTCGTTCGACTTGACGGTGACGGTGCGGTAGCCGGCAACGGTCGCCGACGCCGGGTTGGTGCCGTGCGCGGAGTCCGGAACGATGACGGTGGTGCGCTTTTCACCGCGCGCTTCATGGTAGGCGCGGATCATCATCAGGCCGGTCCATTCGCCGTGCGCGCCTGCTGCCGGCTGCAAGGACACTTCGTCCATGCCGGTGATTTCAGCCAGCTCGGTCTGCAGCTTGAACATCAGTTCGAGCGCGCCTTGCACCTGCTCTTGCGGCTGCAGCGGGTGGATCTGCGCAAAGCCCGGGATGGCAGCAGCCTTCTCGTTGCGCTTCGGGTTGTATTTCATCGTGCAGGAGCCGAGCGGATAGAAGCCGTCGTCCACACCGTGGTTGCGCTTGGACAGTTCGGTGAAGTGGCGCACGAGGTCGAGCTCGGCCATTTCCGGCAGCGCCGCCGGGGTGCTGCGGATGTATGCTTGCGGGATCAGGTTCTCGATCGGCTCTTCCGGCACGTCGAGCTCCGGCAGGCTGTACGAGATGCGGCCCGGTTCGCTCAATTCAAAAATCAATGCTTTATCTTTCTCTTGACGCATTACAGGATCGCCTCCAGTCTTTCAGCCAACAGGTCAATATCTTGTTTCGTGCGCAGTTCGGTCACGGCGATCAGCATCGCGCCTTTGTATTCCGGATAGGTTGTGCCGATGTCATAGCCGCCGATGATCTTGCTTTCGAGCAGCTTCTTGTTGACTTCAGCCACGTCGCCTTCGACCTGGATCGCAAACTCGTTGAAGAACGGCGCGTTATCAAACAGAGCTTTTACTTTCGGGATCGCGGTCAGGCGCTTAAACGCATAGTGCGCTTTTTGCAGGTTGAGACGCGCGACTTCCTGGAAGCCCTGTTTGCCCATGTAGGAAGCGTAGACGGTTGCAGCCAATGCGTTCAGCGCCTGGTTGGAGCAGATGTTGGAGGACGCTTTTTCGCGGCGGATGTGCTGCTCGCGCGCTTGCAGGGTCAAAACGAAGGCGCGGCGGCCGTCCAAGTCGGTCGTTTGGCCAACGACGCGGCCCGGGATGCGGCGCACTTGATCTTTTTTAACAGCCAGCATGCCGAGGTACGGACCGCCGTAGGAGATGCGGTTGCCCATCGACTGGCCTTCGCCGACGACGATGTCAGCGTCAAACTTGCCCGGCGCTTCCAGCACGCCCATGGCGATCGGGTTGACGGAGACGACGAACAGAGCTTTTTTGCTGTGCGCCAGATCGCTGATCTTTTGCAGTTCTTCGATGCCGCCGAAGAAGTTCGGGTATTGCACGAAGACGCCGGCTACGGTGTCGTCGAGCTTGGCTTCGAGTTCATTCAGGTCGAGCAAGCCGTTTGCGAGGCCCACTTCCACCACTTCGATGTTTTGGCCGTATGCGTAGGTCTTCAGCACTTCACGGTACTCCGGGTTGACGGAGCGCGCAACGATGACTTTGCTGCGGCGGGTCGCGGAGCAAGCGATAAACGCCGCTTCGCCAAACGCGGTCGGGCCGTCATACATCGACGCGTTCGAGACGTCCATGCCGGTCAGTTCGCAGACGATGGTCTGGTATTCGAAGATCGCCTGCAAGGTGCCTTGGGAGATCTCCGGCTGGTACGGGGTGTAGGCGGTGAAGAACTCGGAACGGCCGATGATCGCTTCGACGACAGCCGGGATGTGGTGCTGGTAAGCGCCTGCGCCGAGGAAGTTGATGTTGTCCTCGAGGTTGGCGTTTTTCGAAGCGAGTTCGTTAAAGTAACGATACAGTTCCACTTCGGACAGTTCTTTCGGAATGTTCAGGTCGCGGCCAAGGCGTGCGCGCTCCGGGATGTCTTGGAAGAGGTCTTCCACTTTTTCGACGCCCAGGAAGTCGAGCATTTTTTTGCGGTCCGCTTCCGTGTTCGGAATATAGCTGAATTTGTTCACTCAGGTTGGCCTCCCTTATTACTTCTGACGCTTGTAAAACGGCGTTTTGATGATGACACCTTTGACAGCCTTGTTGCGGATGATCACGTCGAGCTCCTGGCCGATCGTTGCGTACTCGACGTCGATCAGCGCGAGACCGATGTTTTTCTTGACGGTCGGGCCCATCGTGCCGGTGGTGACTTCACCGATCTTCTTGCCGTCCACCTGCACTTCATAGTGGGTGCGCGGGATGCCGCGCTCGATCATTTCGAAGCCGACGAGCTTGCGTTTCACGCCTTCTTCTTTTTGCTTCGCCAGCGCGTCGCGGCCGATGAAGTCAGGTTTGTCCAGTTTGACGAAGAAGCCGAGGCCCGATTCGAGCGGCGAGATGTCTTGGGTGATCTCCTGGCCGTAGAGCGGCAGGCGCGCTTCAAAGCGCAGCGTATCGCGGGCGCCGAGACCGATCGGCAGCACACCGTCTGCTTTGCCGGTCGCGAGGATCGAATCCCACAGCTTGGCGACATCGGATGCCGCGCAGTACAGTTCAAAGCCGTCTTCGCCGGTGTAGCCGGTGCGGGAGACGAGGCATTTGACGCCTGCTACGTCGACGTTTTCGAGGAACCAGTAGTATTTGATCTGCGAAAGGTCGGTCTCAGTCATCTTTTGCAGCACTTGCTCCGCCAGCGGGCCTTGCAGAGCGAGCTGTGCGGTTTCTTCGGAAGCGTTGCGGATCGACACGTCGCCAAATGCGTGCTCTTGCACCCACGCGAAGTCTTTTTCGATGTTTGACGCGTTCACGACGATCAGGTAGTTGTTGTCGCCTTTTTTGTAGACGAGCAGGTCGTCGACCACGCCGCCGTTTTCGTAGCACATCGGGGAGTACAGCGCTTGGCCGTCGGCCAGCTTGGAAGCGTCGTTGGTGATCCACTTTTGGATGTTCGCCAATGCGTCGCTGCCGCTCACTTCAAGTTCGCCCATGTGAGAGACGTCGAACAGGCCGGCGCGGGTGCGCACCGCTTCATGTTCTTCGAGGATGCCGGAGTACTGCACCGGCAGCGCCCAGCCGCCGAAATCGATGATCTTGCCGTTATAGTTCGGGTACACTTCGAACAAAGGTGTTTTCTTCAAATGGTCCATCTAAATACCTCCTTGGGCATGTATGAGATCAAAAAAGGAGACACGTATGCCTGTTAGGCCCGGTCTCCTCTGTACACTTTACCTGAGAGTTTTACACCTTGGGTGGCCGAATGGTCGGCTCTCTCCAGAGTTGCGTCCCGCGGCGGTACTTTTTGCCTGAGAGATTCGCATACATCCTTGGGCGGGACGCTGCTTGCTCCTTCGGCGTCACAGGAGGCTCGTTTTTCGGTCAAAAAACGAACATTGTGCTCTCTCCCACCGACGATCATTCGCAATTATTGATTGGTTACGCATCCATCATATCACAATCTCACCCATTTGGAACCGTCCCTCGAAAAATTTTCCCCTTTTGTGGTCATACTATCCATACAAGTTGTCGACGGAGGTGGAATCAGTTGGAAAAGACTCGCTTCGTGCCCGATTTGGACTGGCAAGAAGGTGTGGCCGACCTGCTGTTTGAGCGCGAGAAGAACAACGAGTGGGATTCGTGGGAGCTGTTCCGGCTGGCTCTGGAAGCGGAAAAGACGCGTGTGGTGCCCAATTTTGACCAGTTGATCTGCATGCAGCAGTTGCCGGAGATCACGCCGTTCCCCCATCAGATTGAGACGGCGAAGAAGGTGCTTAATGAGCTGCATGGGAGAGCGATCTTGGCCGATGAGGTTGGGCTTGGCAAGACGATCGAGGCCGGGTTGATTTTGAAGGAGTATTTGATCAGGGGTCTGGTGAAGAAGGTGTTGATTCTCGTGCCTTCTTCTTTGGTGATTCAATGGGTGCGGGAGTTGAGCTCGAAGTTTAAGATTCAGGCTTGGGCGCAGAAAAATACGTACAGTTGGACCGATTATGACATCGTGGTCTCCTCGATCGACACGGCCAAGCGGGATGTGCACCGGGAGATCGTGCTGGCCCAGGACTGGGACTTGGTGATCGTCGACGAGGCACACAAGCTGAAGAACCGCAAGTCGAAGAACTGGGAGCTGATCAACACGCTGCGCAAGAAGTACTTGCTGCTGCTGACGGCAACTCCGGTGCAGAATGATATGAAGGAATTGTATAACTTGATCACCTTATTGAAACCGGGTCAATTAGGCTCATCGACGGAGTACTCCAGCACGTTTATGGAGAATAAACGGTTGCCGAAAAATCGCGGTGAGTTAAAAGAAGCGCTGTCCGAAGTGATGATTCGCAATAAACGCTCCGAAGGCGGCGTGCAATTTACGAAGCGCATCGTCGAATCGATCATGCTGGAGCTGTCCGATGATGAGCGGGAGTTATATGACAGCGTCAGTGAGTTTATCAAGGATCAATATACGGCGATTCGCGAGGAAGGAAAAGGCAATGTGCTGCAGTTGATCAACCTGCAACGGCAGATCTGCTCTTCCCCTTATGCGGCTCTGGTGTCGTTGAAAGGCATGAAAGAAAGCGAGAAAACGCCGCATGAAATTCGCGACCGCGTCAATCATCTGTACTCGCTGGCTGAAAACATTCCAGCTTATACGAAAGTGAATAAGTGTATTGAATTGTTGAAGCAGATCGATGACAAGGTGATTATTTTTACCGAGTATCGGGCGACACAGGATTTTATTTTGTATATGCTCCAGCAAAATGGCATCAAGGCGGTCATGTTTCGGGGCGGTTTTAAGAAAAGCAAGAAAGACTGGATGACCGAACTGTTTAAAAATCGCTTTCAGGTGCTGGTGGCAACGGAAGCCGGCGGCGAAGGGATCAACTTGCAGTTCTGTAACCATGTGATCAATTTCGACTTGCCCTGGAACCCGATGCGCGTGGAACAAAGGATCGGCCGCGTTCACCGCTTGGGTCAGACAAAAGACGTCAATGTTTACAATTTGTCGACGCGGGGAACGATCGAGGAACATATTGTCGGATTGCTGAATGAAAAGATCAATATGTTTGAGCTGGTGATCGGTGAGCTTGATTTGATCCTTGGCAACTTGAAGGTGGGCAGACAGTTTGATGCGGATATGATGGATCTGCTCGTCAAAGGCGCTTCGCAGGATGAACTGAAGGCGAAGTATGATGAGCTGGGGCAAAAACTGAAAGAAGCATCGATCAAAGTTTGACAGGTTTGACAGGTATCCACCGCGATTCGAAAGGAGGGGTTTTGTGGAGAACAAGCAGGAGATTCAGGATTTCTGCAGGCGGTATTTTGAGGCTGTGGGGGCTCCTATTTTGATTGATCAGGAGGACTTTTTGCAGGTGGAACTGCCGAGGGAGATCGACAAGGAGCTGACCGACCGGCCATATTATTGGATGTACGTCGAGGCGATGGGTCAGGACGTGCCAAATTCGGTGCTGTCGCTCGCGTTTGATCCGGACTTGGAGATCGAAGGTGTGGAAAGAATGGAATTTGTGACCCTGGGGAGCTTTCGGCTGAACAAGATCATCGAATCGACACAGAAACGCGGACGCATCACCCGCGCCTATCAAAAAGTCAGCGCGAAGCCGCTCGCGCCTTATTTGATGACGACGTTTAAGTTGTCGTTTATCGCCGACCGGCGGCGGGACGAGATCGTGTCCTACGGCGTTCACCTCGGGAACGGGTCGTTGGTGCGGGATTTTTATGAACGCGTGGAAACGTTGGCGTTTGGGGAATCGCCCGGCGTTGGGGCGATGGTGCAGCCGGCCGGACTGTCGCTTACAGAAGGATATCGCCGCCTGAAACAAAGCCTGATCGCAGAGATTGAAGGACTGGATCACTCGTGGGCGGAAGAAGCAGACGCTCATTTGGCGCAGGAGTTGGAACAGCTCGAGACCTATTATGAGTCGCTGGGGCTGGTCAATGCTGACGATGCGAAGACCGAAGACGACAAAGAAAAAAAGGCTGCGATGTACGCAGCCGAACGGGAATTGAGGATCGCCGAGTTGAAATGGCGCTGCGCTCCCCGCGTGCAGGTGGAACCGTTTCATTTTGGCATGCTCTATGTCGCGGAAGACGCGCTGAGGAACACGCTGACCGGGAACCGGCTGTCGATGTAGACGCTTTCCGTCTCCGGGGTGAACGGGTTGCGGACTTGCAGATAAGCCGCTTCGCCCTGCGATACCACTTTGGTCACTTGCAAGGCGATGGTCAGCTTGTCGGGGACAGCATCGTAAACAATATAAGACGGCTCGGTGAAGGTGTCCCCTGCTGCGTAGCTGCGCAGTTGGCGGACGCCTTTTTCGTTGTCATCCGGCTCCAGTTTGAGCTGGCCGAAACGGCCGGTGGCATACAAGGCATCGCTGTCCGGCGAGTTCGAAACCTCGACTTCATGTTCGACCGTTGACTGCCGGGCTGCGACAGTTGCACCTGACGCTGGAACTTTGTTTTTCAACTCGCCCCAAGGCAAGGTCTCTCCTGTTTGCAAGTTATAGAGATCCAGCGTGTCGCCATCGGTGTGGTAGTAGACCAGATGCAGCATCGGTCCGGCATAGATGTAGCCTTCGGTCAGCTCTTTGCCCTGCAAGTGCTCCGGCAAGGTTGGAACCGCGCCGCGGCTGAACTCGTAAACGTGTTGCCCGTCCGGCGAGGTGACGAGATAACCGGCAGGCTGCCCGTTTGCCTGGACACTCCACAGGAGCGCCTGTTGCCGGCCTTCCGGGTTGTGCAGGCTCCGCACCAGCTGTGCTGCGGCCCCTTGCCACTCCGTATAGGTGGAAATCGCCGAAATGCGGTGTAAAAGTGCGGTAATATCAACAGCTTGCGAGCTGGTAGAGATTGAGGTGTCTGCTTGTTGCTGCTTTCTTTCCTCCGGCTGCTGCTGTGCAGCAAGCGGCGCTTCCGCAAGCGTCGGGATCGACGTGGCGGTGAGCAGCAGGGTCAACATGGTCAGCGTGCGGAATTTTTGTCCCATCGAGGTTCATCGCTCCTTTGATGCTTCTGTCTCAATGGTAGCGTGTCCGGGGTGCAATGTATGTTAGAACCTGTCGGGCGATCACATAAATTTTCCGACAAAAAAACGACTCTCCGCAAGGAGAGTCGTTTGGTGTCGCTTGTATAAAATTACTCCGGCTTGATGCCCATAACTTCGATCGCTTTGCGAACCGGGTCGAAGTTCTTGTCATCGGAGACAACGAGGTTGTCGAAGGAGTAGATTTCTTTACCGATGGTTTTGCCTTCTTCGGTCTTCATGATCGCGAGGAAAGCGTCTTGAACTTTCTTGTTGAAAGCATCAGAGAAACCGTTGCGGATGGAAACGGTGTCGTTCGGGATGTCTTCGGAGTAAGCGAACGGAGTCAGCTTGGTCATTGCATCCGGAACTTCTTTGGTGATGACGGTACGAGCGTCTTCGAAGACGGTCGCTACATCTACGTCACCGCGAACCAGCGCCATCAGCGCTTTGTCGTGGCCGCCTGCGAGAACCGGCTTCACGTCGGTTTCCGGGTTGATGTTAGCGCCTTTGAGCATAACTGCCGGGTAGATGTAACCAGCAGCGGAAGATGCGTCAACGAAAGCAATTTTCTTGCCTTTTACGTCTTCGATCTTGTTGAGGGTGGTGTCGTCAGCACGCTTTACGAACATTGCGCGGTAGGACGGCGAACCGTTACGCTCGGTTTGCAGCAGAACTTTAACTGCTTTCTTCTGGTCGTGTGCGAATACGTAGTTGATCGGGTTCAGGAAGCCAACGTCAACTTTCTTCGCTGCCATACCTTCAACCAGACCGTTGAAGTTGGTGGTAACTTGTACTTCTACCGGAATGCCCAGCTCTTTGGAGAGCAGGTCGCCCAGCGGCTTTGCTTTTGCAGACAGGTTCTCTGCGTTTTGGGACGGAATGAAACCAACGATCAGTTTCTCCGGGTCTTTTTCGGTTTTTGCAGCTTGATCGCCGCCTTTTTCTTTCTCATCGGAACCGCAGCCAACGATGGTTGCTGCCAAAGCCAAAGTCATACCAACTGCAAAAGTCTTTTTGAACATTCGATTTTCCCCCAAATGTGTAAATAGGATCAATAAATGGGCTATTGCCACGATTAGTATAGCACAATTGGCCCAAAAAGAAATATCCGTTTTTTGTAGATTTTGTGAGGATTCATCACAATTCGACAACAAAAGGCTACCTTTGCTGGCAAATTCTTGCGTTTTCGCTAGCGCACGCGTTCTTTCACTCTTTCAAGCTCCGTTTGCAACTCTTGATTGGCCAGACGCAAATACTCCAATTGTTTGCCTTTCAGGCTGTCCAGTTCTCCCATCAAAGCGCGAAGCTGCTTAAGATCGCGCTTCTGGCGGGCGGCGTGGATCTGCTTTTTCAGCGCTTCCCCCTGTTTGTGCAAAGCATACGCCTGCTTCAGGTTGGCGTGGAAGCTCTGTAGTTTGCCGTCCACGTCCCGCTGGAACTCTTTGTCCGCTTTGCGCAAGAGTTTGCGCAGTTCGTAGCTGTTGTCCCTCATCTGGTGATTCAGGTGGCGGATGTTGTGCTCTTTTTGCTTGATCGCGCCCAACTGCCCGCGAAACTTAGTCAGCTCTGCCGTCGTCTGCTGCGTGACGTCGGGCTGCTTTTGCACAACCTCCGCAGTTGCATCGGGCGTGGCGCTCACCGTCAGCAGCGTCAAAAGAGACAGTGCCGTCATCTTGCGCAGCCACTTGTTCATTTGACCATCACCTCTTACAAGCTAGTATGAGCAGGCCGGCGTTTCCCTATGTATGCCATGCATAAAAAAAGAGAAGGACTTGGGCGTCCTTCTCTCAGGCATCTAAAAATTCAACTTGGCTCAGCCGCGCGTCTTTGCCGGTCAAGCGGCCGATGCGCGTCATTTGCACGATGCGCGAAATCATCGCATCAACCGTTTTTGTGGAATCGTAAAACGTTTTGTAGACCGCCGGCGGTTCGTAGTTGGAGGTGAACAAGGTCGGCAGTTTGTTCGAGAAGCGGTAGTTGATGATGCGGAATATCTTGTCGAGCGTAAACTCGTTGGCGCGCTCTTGGGCAAATTCGTCGATCGCCAAGACCGGCACCGTGCAGTATTTTTCCAGCACAGCTTCCATGTCCTGTCCCGATGCTGCCATGCCGCGCAGCTTGTCAAAAATCGTGTCGGCGCGGACGAAGATATTCGGCACCTGGCGATCGTCGAGCATGTTGCAGATCGCCAGCATCAGGTGTGTTTTGCCAACGCCGGGCGATCCGAAGATGTACAGCCCTTTAAAGGCGGCTGCCGTCTCAATCGGGTTGCGGCGGTGGTCGTAGCCGCTGGCAAATTCCATCGCCGCCGCATAGAGCTCCGGATGCTTGCGCGCCTGCTCCTGCGGGTAGTTGTCAAAGCGGTATTCCTTGTCGGCCAGCGTCTTCTCCGAGAACTCGCGCAACGAGGAGGTCTCCCGCATTTCGATATGTTTTAAATAGGGATTGCAAGGGCCGCTGCGAACGGTCAACTGGTCGTTGTACAGGTCGAGGTAGTCATAGAGGCCTTGGGCGTCGCCTTCTTTGCCGCATTTGTCGTAGCCTTGGCAGTTGCCGCAGATGCGCTCCTGCTTGATCAGGTCGAGCAGGAGGATCGCGCCGCGCTTGACCGTCTGATCATCGACGCCAAGCGAGCGCAGGTGCGGCAGACGCTCGCGGAAATAGTCGGGCGAATAGTCGAACTGCCCTTTCAGGCGCGCCGCCATGCCCAGTGCCGAACCGATGTGCTCCATTGCATACCCTCCCTTCTGTCGTTTCGTGCATGATTCATATACGTACTAGAGTACCACGCCGCCAAGGTTGTCCTCAAGACACGAAATCTGACAGCTTAGGAGTAGCCGACCACTTCCGCCTTGCGCACGCCTTGCAGCTTTTCGAGGCTTTCCAGCAGTTCATCGACCGAAGTGGTCAGATGTTGCACTTCGACGGTCATCGTCAAATGGGCCGCCTGGCTCATCGGAATCCCTTGATTGATCGTGATGATGTTGCCGCCGTGCTTGGCAATCGCGTTGAGCACCGCCGACAAGACGCCTTGGCGGTGCTCAAGGATCAGGGACAAGGTGATCAGTCTCCCCTGACCTTCTTCTTCGTACAGGAACACAAGATCCCGATATTTATAAAAAGCGGAACGCGACAAGCCCGCCAAATTGACAGCATCGTGCACCGTGTTGGCTTCGCCGCGGGCCAGCATGTCTTTGACTTGAACGGTCTTGATCATCGCTTCCGGCATGATATCTTCTGCGACCAGATAAAAGCAGCGCCGCTTGGAACTCACAGTCGAACCCTCCCCATTATCACTTTTACTTCTATTGTATAGAAAGTACGGATTATTTAATAGTCTATCTCCATAAAAAAGAGACCCTCTGCGCGAACAGAGGGCTCGGGTCGATGAAATTAGTAAGCGGCCAGCGGCGCGTTGTGCTCGCGGCGCGTCTTGACGGTCGGCGGCACTTGCGGCGTGATCGTCACGGAACGCTCGACGTAGATCTGGTGCCACATCATGAAGACGAGGATCGTCCAGACTTTGCGCGCGTTGTCGCGGACGCCGTTTTTGTGATCTTCGAGCATCTGCATGACATACTGCTTGTTGATCAGGTGATCGATTGGGCTGGCGTCGATCAGCTCGCGTGCCCACTGGTAGTGCTCTTTTTTCAGCCAATGGCGGGTCGGCACCGGGAAGCCGAGCTTCGGACGCTCTGCCACTTCTTTGGGCAGAATGTCGCGCACCGCTTCACGGAGCACGTATTTGGTCGTGCCGTTCATCGTGCGGTACTGGGCCGGAATCTTTGCGGCAAACTCAAACACCTCTTTGTCGAGGAACGGAACGCGCAGCTCCAGCGAGTTGGCCATCGTCATCTTGTCCGCTTTCATCAAAATGTCGCCCGGCAGCCAGGTGTGGAAGTCGATGTACTGCATTTTGGTCACGTCATCGTACTTCGCCGCACGGTCATAGTACGGCTGGGTGATGTCGAGGTAACGGCGCAGACCCATCTGCTCCGGGTTCATGCGCACGAACTCCTCTTTCATCTGCTCGCCGAAGATAAAGGCGTTGCCGACGAAGCGCTCCTGCAAGGTCTTGCCGCCGCGCATCAGGAAGGAACGACCTTTCATGCCTTCCGGGAACATCTCCGCCATCGAGCCCAGAGTGCGGCGCATCGACATCGGCAGGTAGTCGAACATTTTCAGGGACAAAGGTTCACGGTAGATGGTGTAGCCGCCAAACACTTCGTCCGCCCCTTCGCCGGACAGGACGACGGTGATGTAACGGCTCGCCAGCTCCGCGACAAAGTACAGCGCAATCGCCGACGGGTCGGCGATCGGCTCATCCTGATGGAACATCAGGCGCGGCAGCACATCGAGGTATTCCTTGGCCGTGATGATCGTGTCGCGGTGCTCTGTGCCGAGGATATTCGCCGTCTCGCGGGCATAAGCGATCTCCGACTGTCCGCCTGCGCCTTCAAAGCCGACGGTGAACGTCTTGACCTGCTCCAGCTCTTTGAGCAGGGAGACGATGGTCGAAGAGTCGACACCGGAGGAGAGGAATGCGCCGCGCGGCACTTCGGAGTTCATGTGTGCTTTGACCGAGTTGCGGAGGATCTCCTGCGTGCCTTCGATGTAGTAGGACAAGGGACGGTCTTCCGGCTCGAACTTAAGATCCCAGTAACGGGTGATCTCTTTGATCTTGCCGCCTTTGATCACCATGTAATGGGCAGCCGGCAGCTTGTGGATGCCTTTGAACATGGTCAGCGGGTCTGGCGCGTACTGGAAGGTCAAGTAGTTCCAGAACGACTCCGGGTTGACGTCGCGGGCCACGCCCGGCGCTTCGAGCAGGGATTTGATCTCCGAACCCCAGACGATGCTGTCAGTCGTTTCCGTATAGTAGCACGGCTTGATCCCGAAATGGTCGCGGGCGATCAGCACCATGTCATTGCGCGTGTCGACGATCGCAAAGGCAAACATGCCGCGCAGCTCTTTCACGCAGTCCGGGCCTTTTTCTTCGTACAGGTGGACGATAACTTCGGTGTCAGCCTCGGTCTGGAACTGGTGTCCGCGCTCGATGAGCCATTTGCGCAGCTCCTGGTAGTTGTAGATCTCGCCGTTGAAGGAGATCCAGACGGTGCCGTCCTCGTTGGGCATCGGCTGATGGCCGCCTTCCAGGTCGATGATCGACAAGCGGCGGAAACCAAGTCCAACCGGCCCTTCAAAATGCATGCCCGAATCGTCCGGACCGCGGTGCACGATCTGAGCGTGCATGCGCTCCAGCACATTTTGGTCAACCGGCTGTCCGGTTTTGTTGTACATTCCCACGATGCCACACATCTATGTAAAACCTCGCTTTCTCTATCGAAGACGATGAACTCGTTTGTATCGTATTGTTTCATATACAGGCAGAACTATTAAAGTGTAGTCTCTTTCATTCTGCTCGTCAACGCGAAGAACTAGACAGATTTTGGATGATTTCAGCCGTGATTGACTGAATCGAGCGGTCAGTCGTGTCCACCGTCCAATTCGCAAAATCATACAGGCCTTTGCGTGCTTCCAGAAGCTCTTCCACACGGGCGCGCAGGCCGGTGTCGCTTGGCAAAAGCGGGCGGTTCTCATCCTGCCCGACGCGGCGCACGATTTCGTCGAGAGATGCGGTCAGATGGACGACATCGCCGCTTTGTTTCATCAGTTCGCGGTTCGCTTCCGACAACACCACTCCCCCGCCGGTCGTAATCACCGCAGGTTCGCGTTGCGCGAGTTCGGTGAGCATCACATGCTCCAGGCTGCGAAAATACGCCTCTCCCCGCTCGGCAAACAGCTCGGGAATCGGACTGCCCTGGGCCTGTACGATTTCTGCATCGGTGTCGTACAAGTCAACCCCCAGCTCCGCGGCCAGCGCCTGCCCGACGGTCGTTTTGCCCGTACCCATAAATCCGATCAGATACAGTCGCCTCTTCATAGTATTCGCTCCTTGTGGCTTTCTTTTGGACTCATCATAATATGACGCGCGAAAACGGGCAACCGTCACACCTTGTTCCCAGAAAAAGTTACGTGTTTCGTAATAATTTCCCGTTGTTGTCTATGGTACAATAAGGGCGTACTCAAATATTTATGATCTTGAAACTATATATGAAGGAGTCTTGCGCCATGTGGGATAGCTTTTTGCACTGGATGGGCGAAGCGACGATGTGGGACTGGATCTGGCACATTGTGGCTGTCGTCGTCACTCTTTATTTGAGCGTGCCCGGCCTGTGGTGGCCGCACGTGGAAAAATATATGAAAAAGAAAAAAGAACGCGAAGCTGCTGCCAAGCTTGCTGCTGAGCAGGCAACGATGAATATGTCCAAGGGCAAGTAAGCGCGGATTGGAATCGCTCCGGTGCGACACCGGGGCGATTTTTCTTGACAGGGTTCTCTTTTTTGTGTCGAAAGAAAAAGGTAGAGCCGGAATCTCACCGCGCATATACTGCAATATGTCAGATGCGAAAAGCGGGGGATGGTTCATGACGAGCAGCATGCTCGCGGTGCAAATCGAAGGGTTACGGTCGGAGATGATCAAGGTCGCCGAACGCCAAGGCAGCCTCGTCGACCCCCAAGTGGTCGAGATCAGCCAGCGACTCGATCAGCTGATCCTGCTGATGCAGCAAAACAAGAGGTTTACTGCCAATCGCCTGCACAAGCGTCCTAATTAGGACGCTTTTTTTGTTTTTTTAAAAGAAGATCGGAAGAGAAAACTTTCGTTAATGAATAAGTGAAGATGCGTAAAAAGCTAGTTTTGACTAATAATTAATATCATCTGCTCTGTAATTATATTCCATCGTTTACATGAGTGATTACATAGTGGTATTATGTGGGTAGATGTTTAAAATAAATCTGGATTAAGAAAGGGGAATAAATACATGAAAATGAAGAAGGTTCCAGCTTTTGCCGTTGCCTCTACCCTTGTGCTGTCAATGGCTGCGATAAATACTTTTCCTGTATTGGCTGCTCCGTCAGAAAAATCAAAAGCGGTCGATCGGCAGGAATCTGCGAGAATAGATATTTCTGAAAATTCAAAAGGTAAAGAAAATTTATCATGGAACATCAAGAAAGATGTGCCGAGTTTTGTTTCTGGCAAGCTCTCTTCCCGTACGGTGCGCTCCGGGTCGGATGCTGTGGCAGTGCTGGAGGAGAACCGCGACCTGTTTAATATGGACTCTGCTCAGCTGGAGCTGACTCCGTTTGATACGATCAAGGACGAGCATGGACAAGCGTTTAAGTTCCGTCAAACTTATAAAGGCGTGCCGGTCTTTGGGAATGAGCTGATTTTGCACACGGATGCGGATGGCAAGGTCACTGCGGTCAACGGGTATTATGACCCGGTGGTGAAGATCAAAGGCTTGAAGGTGAAACCGTCGCTGTCTGCTGACCAAGCGCTGACCGTTGCCAAGCAAACGCTGAAAGTGACCGCTGCAGCATCGTTTGATGTGCAGGAGTCGCAGTTGGTCGTTTACGAGGCTGGTGAAGGCGATTATCATCTGGTCTACCTCGTGACGCTGTCGACGCTGGACGGCACGCCGGTCTATGCGGATGTGTTTGTGGATGCGCACGACGGTGCGGTTGTCCACACGATCTCCAAGCTGTCGATGGTCGCAGCGGTCGCTCCTGCTTCAGGTGTGCTGGATGATACGAAGACGCTAAATACGGACTTGGTCTCCGGCCTGTACTACTTGAGCGATGTCACCAAGCCGATGTTTTCCACCGGCGGCAAGATCGACACGTATTCGGCCAACTACGGGCTGTCGCTGCCGGGCACGATGCTGTCGAACACCGACAATGTCTGGTCGGACAAGGCGGCTGTTGATGCGCACTATTATGCGGGACTTGTATATGACTACTACTATACGGAGCATGGACGCAACTCGTTTGATAACAACGGGGCGACGATTAAGTCGACCGTTCATTACAGCTCGAACTATAACAACGCGTTTTGGAACGGCGGACAGATGGTCTATGGGGACGGTGACGGCAAGAACTATCTCGCCTTTTCAGGCGCGCTCGACGTGGTGGCGCATGAGTTGACACATGCAGTGACGACGAAGACGGCCGGGTTGATCTATCAGGACCAGTCGGGCGCGTTGAGCGAGTCGTTCTCGGATGTGTTTGGGGAGTTGATTGAGAACAAGCCGGATAATAACTGGCTGGTTGGCGAAGCGATCGTGACGCCAGACATTCCGGGCGATGCGATGCGGTCGCTGGCAGACCCGGGGGCGTACAATCATCCGGACAACATGGCGGAGTATTTGTACACGTCGGCCGACAGCGGCGGTGTGCACACGAACTCGGGGATTCCGAACAAGGCGTTTTATCTATTTGTGACCGCGCCGGGCATGACGCAACAAAAGGCCGGCAAGGTGTGGTATCGGGCGTTGACGCAGTATTTGACGTCGAAGTCGATTTTTAATGACGCGCGCAATGCGACTCGTCAGGCGGCGATCGATCTGTACGGCGCCGGGTCGGCAGAAGTGGCTACTGTGGTCAATGCGTGGGAAAGCGTTGGGGTGAATGACTCGACGGGCGATCCGTTTGAGCCGAACAACTCGAAGGAATCGGCGTATGCTCCGGTGATTTCGGACACGACGTATAATGGACGCATCACGTCGGCGGGCGATGAGGATTGGTTTAAGTTCACGCCGAGCGCGAATGGCAATGTGACCGTTTTGATGAACAATATGGCGTATGATTATGATCTTGCTGTTTATGATGCAACTTCGAATCTGATCGGCCAGTCGACGAACCGCGGGAACTTGGCGGAGACCGTGGCGTTTAGCGGGACGGCTGGCGCGACTTATTATGTGAAAATTGTGGGCTATAATGGGGCGCAAAGCTCGACTTCGGTGTATACGCTGAAAGCGACGTTCCCGACGGTGACGACGAACAAGTGGTTCTATGAGACGCTTCCGATGGATACGCCTCATCCTTATCCGGTGAGCTATAACAACAGATATCAGCACACGTATAAGAAGCAAGGGGCGCAGAAGGTTGCGCTGCACTTCTCGCGCTTTGAGACGGAGCACACGTATGATTATGTGCAGATTCGGGATAAGAATGATTTGACGGTGTATACGTATACCGGGACGCTGGCCGGTTTCTGGGTGACGCTGGACGGTGATGAAGCTTCGGCGATTTTGTTTAGTGACAGCTCGGTGACGGCGTTTGGCTATACGATTGACCAGGTGGCTTATTATAATCCGACGGCGATTGTTTCGGCTGGGATGCTGGCGGAGGAGCCGAAGACTAGTTTTGTGGATCCGATTGAGGAGTAAAGTGTGAGTAAAAGGCACAAAGTTCAAGACCCCCATGCATGCGCATGGGGGTCTTTTTGTTGTTGGGCAGAGGGCTGGGGCTGGGTGGTCGGGTCCGGGCGGGACATGCTCCGGGTTCACGTTTCATCTGTACCCCTTGATTGAGTAAAACCTTTTTAGAGGTAGGGTAAAGATTCAAAGATCACCACTTCCGCATATCCCGCCCTCCCCCAAGTTTTTCAGGTGCCCGGCGTTTGGAAGTTCGTTGCAGGATGAGTTGATTGCTCGTTGTCTGCCTGGGTTTTATGAGTGGCAGTTGCGATTGCTTTCCTGCTGCTCGCATTGATAGATTGGTCGATTGTTAGGACTCCTGACCATCTTGTTCTTGTTGCATGGTGTTGTTCTGAGCATTGTTCTGAGCATTGTTCTGAGCATTGTTCTGAGCATTGTTCTGAGCATTGTTCTGAGCATTGTTCTGAGCATTGTTCTGAGCATTGTTCTGCGCGTTGTTTTGACTTTGGTTTTGGTTGGCCGCTTGTTGGAGCTCTTCTTCGTCTCCTTCGGCGTTGATGAACTGCAGGACTTGCATCAGGCCGGTATTGTCTCGGCGCTGCTGTTGTTGATCGTCTGCCATGTGGCATCACCTCGGGATTAGAATACCCGTTTGAGGACTGTCTTTATTTTTCCGATTTCACCGGTCGCTTCGATGTGGACAACTGCTCCTTGCTCGTAGATGCGGAAGGCGTATGTTCCCGCTCCGAGCGAGACGCTCGCTTGGGTGCCACGCCAGGATGGGTCTTGTTGGAGGCGATCCTTCGCGAGAGCGAAGGCCGCTTCGGCGAGGTAGTAGGACTGGTTGGATCGGGTGAGCTCGGTGGTGATCTGGAGGTCTTGGGTGGTCAGGGTAAGTTGAGCGCCGAGGAGGAGCAGGGTCAGCATGAGCAGGGTGATCGGCAGCACCAGCTTCATGGGCGGCTCCCCCTGCCTGTCCAGGTCTGGGTGGTGCCATCGAGGTGGATCGTGACCAGCTTGCCCTCCTGCTCGGTCGTGAAACGGCAATCGGTGAGTTTGGAACCGATGACGGTTGACCCAACCCCCTCTTCGTCGCGCAAGAGCAGACCGCCCGTGGTGAGCTGGTAACGGATCAGTCTGCCTTCCCCGTTTCGGAACGCTAAGCCGCTTAGCTGTGGGGAGAATTGGATGCCGTCTCGAAGTTCTGTGCCAATTCGATGCAGTAATATTGCTGTCCGCTGGCGGGTTTCGATGCGGTCCGTCACCTCACTCCATTGGGTGGTCAGAGCGATCAGCCACGCCGCAAGCACGGGCAGCAACAGCCCTGCGACCGTTAGGGAGATCACCAGCTCCAGCAAGGTGACACCTCGCTCGTCATGGATGATAGGTCGCCCACGTCTGCTCACGGGCACGCCCCCTCTCCTGCCAGGTGTAGGTGATGGTGACTCGGTATAGTGCCGCTTCTGGAATGATGGTGATGGTGAAGCGTTCGGTGATGGCTGTGCCTCGGATGTTGATCTCGGTGGTGTCATCGCGAGCGGCAACGCTCGGCTCGGCTTGCAGGCGCTCCAGGCGGGACACCGCTTGTCGGGTCAGGGATGTCTGCAGCTCAGCCTGCCGCTCGGCGGCCAGGCTGGCTTGCCAGAGTCCAACTGCCAGTAAAACGGTGAAGGAAGTAACCACTATGGCGCACAGCGCCTCGATGAGTGTGAAACCCTGTTCATTTTGGGGCATCATGGCTGCACCCCGTCATAGACGATGTGCCCGGAGACGGGCGAGATTTTGATGTCCGCTTGCTGGCCGGTGGCGTTTACCAGTCGGATACTGCCGCTGCCTGTGGCGCGGGTCGGGCTAAAACCAAGGGTGGCGACCGTGTTTTCGATGTAGCCGAGGCGGTAGGTCACACGGTTTGGGAGCTGCTTTTGTTTTTGGAAGACCCCTTTCTCCCACAGGGTGTACCGGGGTGTGAACCGAGTGAACTTTACTTCATGCTCGTCTCCGTGCACCCAGGCGCTCACTTGCGCGCTCCGCAGGTCGGAGGTGACGGCACGGCTCGCAGCATCCAGCTCGAACCACTGGTACAGCCGATTCACACTGGGGATCAGGAGCGCAAACATCACGCCGAGGATCGAGAGGACGAGGAGCAATTCCAGCAAGGTGTGTCCAGCTTGGGCACGGTAGCGATTGCCATTGCCGATCATTGGCCGAGCGCTCCGTGCACCGGACAGTCGAGGACGACGCTTTTTCCGTCTGCTGCCACCGTGATCGCATAGGTGCCGCCGCCGGGGCAGGACGGAAGGCTTTGCAGATAGCCGCGGTCGACCATCGCTTCCAGACGCTCGGTGTCTGTTGCGCCTGCCGGGTAGGAGTTTTCGATCAGGTAGTAGTTTTCCAACTGCGCACGCAACAGCCGCTGGTTGCCTTCACAGGTGACCGTCTGGGCTTTTTCTCCGGTGCCGCGCAGATTCGGCAGGGCGATGGCGATCAGCACGGAGATGACAAACACCACCACCGCCAATTCGATCAACGTGAAACCTTGCTGACTGCGCAACATCTGGAACCATTTTCGCATCGAACTCATCCTCTCGTTTATGAAATTGTGTATGAACTTGCCGTTAAATCGTTTGAATCAGGTCGAGCATCGGCCACATCATCAACAAGGCCACCAATCCGACGAACAGACCGGCGATCAAGATCAGAATCGGCTCCAGCCCTTTGATCAACAGGCTCATCATCTGCTTGCGCTGCTCGGCCAGCTCGCGTTCGACCGCCAAGAGCGCGCGGGACAAGTCTCCCGTCACTTCCGCCACTCCGATCGCGAGCGGCAGCGCGGCATCCAGTTGCTCGCCTGCGATCGCTTCGCCGAGCGGGCTGCCCAGCAGCACTTTTTCGCGAATTCGCACACAGGCGGTGCGGTTCTCTTCGCGCAGCGGAAGCCGCTCCTGCACCTGCAACGCCTGCAGCAGCGGTACCCCGCCGTCGAGGAGGAGACCAAGCGTCGCCACCCATTCGTGCGTGCGCTCGACGAGCAGCAGACGGCGCAGAAAAGGCACTTTCCGTAGCCTGTTTAACACGGAATAAGTGCCCTTTCCCCTCTTTCTGCTCCTCTTCCACACCATGCCGGCACCGCCGCTGGCAAGCGCGGCTCCCAGCAGGGTCGGAAACAGATCAATCATGCCAAAAAGCACCCGGGTCGCTCCCCGCACTTCCAGCCCCATGCCGGCATACAGCGCGGCAAACCGGGGCACGACAACGCTGAATAAAAACAGGGAGAGCAGGAGCAACACCGCTCCGACCAGCAAGGGGTACAGCATGGCCTGCCTCCGCTCCCGGCGCCACTTGACCTGCTCGGTGCAGTAGTCGGCCGAACGGAACAAACTGCCGGCCAGGTCGCCGCCATGTTCGCCAACTTCGACCAGCGCCTGCATCATCAGCGGCGCATCTCCCCGTTTTAAAGAGTCGGATAGCGGATGGCCCTCCTGCAGGCGCACCTGTAGCTCTTGGAGCCAGGTACGCTCTTTGGCGCTGCTGCGCACCGCCAGAAAGGCCAGCGCTTCCAGCAGCGGCACACCACCGTCCAACAGTCGTGCCAGCCGCCCGGCAAAAGCGCCCCAAGCAGCGACATCGAGCCGTTTTCTCATGACAGCCCCGGTTCGCCGATCACCCGCTCTAAGCCGACTGGCCAAAGCGTTCCACGCAGCGTCAAGCCGCTTGGTCATGAGAGCCCCCGCTCGCCGATGATCCTGTCGAATGTCTCTTCGTCGACCTCACCTCGATCCAGCCAGTCGCTGAGCACATCGGGCAGCAAGCGAACGCCATCTTTTTTTGCACGCAGGGTCAGTTCCCGCGCGTCCGCCTTTTGGTACAGGGCTTGGCGGATCGACTCGGTCATCGGCAGGCATTCGAATACCGCTTTGCGCCCGGTGCTGGTCTCGACGAGGCGCTGGCCGATCACGCCGCGCAAGGCGGTCGCCACGACTTGCGGCGGCACCCCTAAGTCGATCAGGCGCAGAAGCGCGCTGACCGCACTTTCGCTGTGCAGCGACGTCAGCACCAGATGCCCGGTCAGCGCAGCCCTTGCTGCCACCTCAGCCGATTCTTCATCGCGAATTTCGCCGATCATCAGCACATCGGGGTCCTGCCGCAGCACCGATCGCAAAGCCACGCCAAAGGACAGCCCCGTGCGCGGCGAGATCTCGACTTGGTTGATGCCGGGGAGTTTGACCTCGACCGGATTTTCCAGACTGGACAAGTTCAAGCCCGTCGCGGCCCGCTCTTGCATCGCCGCATAGAGTGTGGTGGTCTTGCCTGATCCGGTCGGACCGGTGACCAGCACCATGCCGTGACGCGCTTCGATCCACGAGTTAAACAGCCTGCGCTGTCTCGGGTCCATGCCCAGCTCGTTCAGACTGCGCCGGGCCCGGTTTTGCAAAAGCCGCAGGGCGAGCTTTTCGCCATGCACCGTCGGAAGCGACGAGACGCGCACGTCAAACGCCTCGCCGTCTGCCGCCTGCACTTGAAAACTGCCGTCTTGCGGCAGCCGTTTTTCCGCGATGTCCATCCGCGCCTTGAGTTTGATTCTCGATACCATCTGCTCCAAAGTCCCGTCCAGAGCATCCCACCGCTCCAATTTCCCGTTCACTCGCACCCGCACTTGACAGCCGCCGTCCGCTCCCGGCTCGATGTGCACATCGCTTGCCCCTTCTCGATAAGCCAGGCCAAGCAATTGCTCCAAGCGGTCTGTCGTGACTTCTTGATCGTGATTCATGTTTTGCATGAACTCCTTTTGTCTGGTTTGACGGATGCGCATCCTGACAACTGTTTTACCACTAACCTTTCACGTGAATAAAGAGTTTTTCGGAATACAATTTTACTGAAATGGAAATTAGAGACCGTTGATGAGCCGTCACAAGCGGCATTCGGAGGTCTGGCACTGGCAAGTTTTGAAATAATTTTCGCGAAATTAGCAGGAATCCTACCACCGGAACAGAAAAGGGTAGGAGCCTCGGCAACATCTGCCTGCTCCTACCCTCTCCTTACTGCCCTTTCACCGTCAGGACGCTGACTCTGCTCCGATTGAGAAAGCGAATCGGAATTCCGCTCGTTCCCAACCCGCTGTCGATGTACAAGACCGTCCCCTCCGCCAGCTGAAAAATCCCTTTGTCATACTTTGGAAAATACCCTTGTCCCGGCGCGACCACCGCTCCGATCAGCGGGAAGCGCACCTGCCCTCCGTGCGTATGTCCTGACAAGATCAAGTCCGCCTGAAACGCCTGCGCTTTGCGGATGATCATCGGATCATGCGCGAGCAGCAGCGTGAACCGCTCCCCTGCTGCCACGCCCTGAAACGCCTCGACCATGCGGTCCCGCTTCGTATGCGGATCGTCCACGCCCACGATGGTTATCTCGATGTCCCGGATCGTCAGTTGGGCACTCCCGTTGCCCAGCACGTTCACATCCCGCCTGCGCAGACCCTCTGCCATTTCCCTGTAGCGTTTATGCTCCCAGTCGTTATTGCCCGACACGAAATACAGATGCGGGCAGGCTTCCCGCAGCTTTTCGATAACGCGGTACACCCGGTCAAAATGTGGCTCTGTTCCGTTGATCAGATCTCCGGTGATCGCCACCAGATCGGGACGCGTCGCTTTGACCCGTGCCAGATAATCGTCGCTCAAGCGCATGTTATGCAGATCTGACACCTGCAGAATGCGCAGTTCCTGTCCCTCCGCCAACCCGCTGCACGCCAGTTCAGCCGTTTCAATTTTCGGGAAGAAGGTCTCAAAGATCACAGCTCCGAGCACCAGCAGCGCCAGTGCCAGCAAAACGAGCAGGAGGATGATCCAAATGGTCATGTCCAACGTTCCTTTCTTCAGACAAGCAGGAGCCCTGCAACGGCTGCACGGCTCCTTCGCTTGTTAGGTTTTCCTCACTCCAGCGCTTTCAGCCACGCGAGCCAGGAGGTATTGAGCTCTTCCATGCTCACGCCAAGCACCTTCGGGGCGGCTGTGTGGAACTTCTGTTTGTTTTCCGCATCGCGGACGGCGATCGTGCCTGCACCAAACGGGAACGTGCCAAGCTCTGCGGTCAGCGCCTTGACCTTGTCTGCTCCATAGGTCTCGGAGAGGAAGCGGACGACCATCCCGCAGACCGTATAGTATTGCTGGACGTCAACGCCAGCGGTCATCGTTTCAAGATTTTTCGCTTCCAACTCCGGCAGGGAGAGAAGCGTGCCGTCCCACGGCGCTGTCTGCTGTCCGGAATAGTGCACGGCGAGCCCTTCCGCGTACCAGTAGGGCAGGTTGTTGTTTGCGATGGCGATGGTGATCTCATGTGTCGTCTCGTGGCCGATGATGATGGAGTAGTTGGCGGCGCTCCCCCTCAGGGAATTCGCTTTGATCGACTCGGAGTATTCGTACCAGCCCGAGAACCGCCAGCCAAAGGACAGCTTGACCGACTGGCGCAGCAGCTCCAAGTCGTCATACAGCTTGATCGTCGTCTTTTTGCCAAGGCGCTTGTCTTCAAGCTGCTCCATCAGCTGGTCGTAGGCGAGTTCTGCATCCACGGCGATTTTTTCAGCGACTTCACGGTCGGGGCGCAGGTATTTGATCGAGTAATGCTCCGTTTCCAGCGTTTCAAAATTGAGATCGCTGTCGAGCATCCCGTTTTCCGTTTTGATAAACCGCTCCTGGTAGGTGATCTGGTACGGTTCGCCGTTCATGGTGTAGGATTGTTCGAACTTGACGAGCACCGTCTGGTCATCCAGCCTGACCACGTCGATCGGCTTCAAGTCGAACTCCTCGATCAGCTCCGCATGGGCGGTCAGGTCAAGGAACCAGTTTTTGCGCTCGGCGATAAACTCTTGATGGGCAGGGTCAAGAGTGCCAAGGTAGGCCTGCAGGTTCTTGTCGCGAATGGCTCCGGTCTGTGTCATGATCGTTTGCCAGACACCTGCGATTTGCGACTGGTGTGCCGCGTGAACGTCCATCGTTTTGACCATCATCTTCGCCGCGTCTCGGCGAATGACCGGATTGTGCGGCTTGAAATGCTCGCCCGCGAGGTCGATCAATCCGAGACCAGCCGCACGATGCGCAAAAGACTGTGCCCACACAGCGATCGTCTCTTCATCGGCAAAATCGGCCGTTTCGCCTTCCGTGCCGACCCCGGTCGCCTTGACCAGCAACACCGCCATCTCCTGCCGGGTAATCGGCCGATCCGGGTGGAAGCGCCCTTGCTCATCGCCGCGCAAAATCTCTGCATCGGCCAGCGCTTCGATGGCGCCGTACGCCCAGTCCCCCATCTTTACATCGGAAAAAGACGGCTTGGTCTTCATCGTCAGCGGGATCGCATGGAGCAGATTGGCGACGATCATCGCCGCCTCCCGCCGGGTCAGCGCGTCCAGTTCGTGAAAGTTCCCGTTTGTATCTCCAAACATCAGCCCTCGATGTTGCGCTTTTTCTACCCATGGCGTTTCCTCAGCAGCCCATGCCGGTGTTGCCGTCCCCAGCAACAGCACGGCTGCCAGCGCCGCTTTCCCCCATTTGGTCATCTGCCAGTCTCCTCTCGTAATCTCTCTCTAATAGAGTTAGACGCAGAATTTTTCCAAATCATTTCAAAACAGCCAAGAAAAACAAAATTAACGATATTCCATCCCAACTGTCCCTTTGCCGTTCTGCACAGACACCCGGGCCATCGCGCCGTTGACGAAGATCATCTGCGGTGGCATATGCCCGATGTCCGCATCATAGATCACCGGCACCTGCAGATCGCCAAGCGCCCGGTGCAGCGCATCTTGATAGCTGAAATCGGCCACGTCGATATTGCCCCGCGCCCGTCCGATCAGAAAGCCCTTGGCCCCTGTGAACCAGCCGGCTTCTTTCATCTGCCACAGGCTGCGGTACATCTCAGCCGCATTGATCTCCGAGCTTTCCAGATACCAGATCACTCCTTCTTCCCGGCAATACTCGCGGACAAACTCTTGTACCGGCGCATACGGGGTGCCAACCAGCGAACGCAGGATCTCCCAGCAGCCGCCGAGCAGCCGGCCGGAGAACTCCACCGCCGTTTGCGGTTGCTGCTCAGCACCGAGACATTTCCATTCTGTCTGTTCGGTCAGAGCAAACGGGTCGGACGGCAACTTGCGCGACCAGTGTTTTTGGTAGCGTTCGGACGAATGCTGCACGATCTGTCCGCCCTCCGGTGTGGCCAGCGCATCCACCCAGCGCCTGGTCAACTCATCCCACGGTGTCGTGCCCAGATCGAAAAAGTTGTTGCCGTGCGCCGTCGCATGCCCGGTCAATAGCGTGTACACGAAGCAAAATGTCGTCAGATCGGAGTAGCCGAGCACCCATTTCGGGTCTGCCTGCCGCAACAGCTCCCAATCGAGCAGCGGCAAAATCTCAAATAAAAACTCCCCGCCCCACACCGGCACCACCGCCTGCACGTTCGGGTCGAGCAACAGGCGCTGCATCTCTTCGGCCCGCGCTTCTTTTGGAGCTGAGGTCAACTGAACGTTGCTCCACACCATGTCGCTGATCTGCACGTCATAGCCTGCCGCTTCGACATTGCGCTTGGCCTGCTCCATAAACTCTTTCCAATCGAGCGTCACCCCGGAGGACGGCGCATTGACAGCGATCCGTCCGCCAGCAGGCAACGGCTTGGGATAGCGGATTTTTTGGGTCATCTCCTTCTTCCTTTCCGGCAATCAATGATTTCTTTGGCATAATTGTAACATTTTTCTGTCACAATAGCCTCAGATCATTGGTTTTACATGCCGGGGAGTGAATCGGCTTACACTAATCTTGGATTGTTACGAAAGAAGGTGCACGCATGCGAATGTTGCTGCATGGTCTGTGGATCGCATTGATCATCCTGTTCGCCTGGATTACTGTGGAGCGGCGTTGGTTTGCCGATCCGGTCGAGCCGCCCGATCACCCCGACGATACCGAGTGGTGGTAGACGCCGGCGGCAAACGGAACGACCAGAGGAAGGCGACGAGCAAGAGGATCAGCACGAACACAAACAACGATGGATAGGAAAAGATCACGGTCAGACCGGCCGAAAAGACCGGGAGCACCGCCACCGGTGCGCTGCACATGTTGAGATACGCCACAAAGCGTCCCCTCGTCTCATCCGTACAGATCTCCAACAGATAATTGGTAAACCCAATCCAACTCCCACCGACGACCCCCAGCATCACAAATGCCAGCAGCACGTAGGCGCGCACCTGCTCCGCCGTCTTGCCCATCCCGGCGAGCAGGATCAAGATCGGCACGAGGACATTGATCAGCGCGGTGAACTGAATCGCTTTGCGGTTGCCGTACTGCGCGGAAAACCAGCCGATCAACAGGCCGGAGAGAATCCCGCCGACCACTTGCGCCATGACCAGCGTCCCGATAAAAGACAAGCCGATCCCTGGCAAGCCTTGCACATACAAAATGTAGAACGGCATCACCAACTGGTGCATCCCGACCAGCGTTTGCACGATCAACAGCGTTCGAAACGCGCGGTTGCGCTTCCACGCGCGCGGCAAACCGCGCAGGGTGGCCGACCAGGAGGATTCTGGCGCGCTGACCTTGCGGCGCGGCCGGTCTTTGACACAGAGGAAGGAAAGTGTGGAGAGGAACAGCACAGCAAAGGCTAGGGAAAAGAAGATCAGAAAGTTGCCCGGATACGGGTAGCGCTCCGGATGAGCCATCACCTGCTGGATGACCAGCCCGCAGCCAAACGAGCCAACCGCGCCCAGCGACTGCATCAGCCCAAACAGCCGTCCGTGGTTCTCCGTGCGTATCGTGCGGCCAAACAGGTCCATCCAAGGCACTTGGATAATGCCTTCGCCCAGCGAAAACAACGTATACCCGATGAAAAACGTGAGCAGCACAGCTTGCGAGGAAGGGGTTTGGAGCAGAACAAACGGCAGGAAGAGGAAAGCAAAGCGGCAGATCAGATAGGTCCAAAAGACGAAGCGGTCCAAACGGGGGATCCGGGACATCCACTGCGCCATGAAGATCTGCGGCAAGATGAATCCCAGTTGGCGAATGGCGATCGACAGTCCGATCAGCATCGGCGAGCCGCCGACGTGTTCGAGGAACAAGGGGATTAAAATCGTGGCATCGAGGATGGTAAGGGCGGCGTTATACAGCGCGCCGTCAAGCGTAAGCATGGCAAAATTACGCCTCTCAAGCGCCGAACTGAACCAGTTGGGACGCATACAAAGAGAGCCTCCTTTAAGGATCGTTATAGTTTTAGTGGGAAGAACCGTTTTCTTGCGGTACAATGAAGCGGAACTGTCCAATACATACCAACAAGGGTCTTACGGAGGTGTTTTCTTACAATCATGATCGATGCACTCCTTTTGTTTTTCACTGGTGTTTTAGCCGGGGTGACCGGCTCGATCGTAGGACTCGGCGGCGGATTTATTGTCGTGCCTGTGATCTCCTTTTTATACACGATGGTGCCTGCTCACATCGTCGGCACGTCGATGGCCGTGCTGTTCTTCAACTCGATCTCCAGCACGATCACCTATGCCCGCCAAAAGCGCATCGACTTTGCCGCTGGCATCTCCTTTGCCGCCGCCAGCATCCCCGGTTCGATCATCGGGGCGTTTATCGCAGAAGGCATGGCGAGCAAAACGTTTTTTGTCGGCTTCGGCTGTTTCCTGATCTTCATCTCGCTGTTTCTCGTCTTCAAGCCGAAAAAACCGGTTCGCTTGCCGCTCGAACCCACTGTGCACCGCAAATTCGTCGACGCATCCGGCACGGAGTTTGAGTATTCGTATCACCGTCCTCTCGGAATCATCATCTCGTTTGTGGTCGGTTTCATCTCCAGCCTGCTGGGCATCGGCGGCGGGAGCATCCTCGTGCCGATGATGGCAATCCTGTTCGCCTTCCCTCCGCACATCGCGACGGCAACCTCGATGTTCACGATCTTCTTGTCGGCGATCATCGGTACCAGCACGCACTGGTACCTGGACAACATCGACTGGATGAAAGTGCTGTTCTTAGCGCCCGGCGCTTTTGTCGGCGGACTGATCGGCGCACGGCTGGCTCCGAAACTGCTGGCTCAGACGATCTTGCGCATTTTGTCAGCGATGCTGATCATCGTGGCAATTCGCCTGATTACAAAATAGATATGTCGAATGATCTACACCCTAGAACAGACAGAAAGAGGACGGCTCAAGGAGCCGTCCTCTTTATTTGACACGCCTGCCAGACAGGCTGTTCATCTTGAAACGAAACGATCACACACCACAGTTCCAGGTACATCCACTCCCGCAAGTCGCGGGCGGAAGGAACGGCGGCGGCTGTGGGATGGGAATGCACCAGCGCCAGAGGCGTCAGACCGGACGCGCTCGTCTCAGCCAGCGCATCCAGCCATTCCTGCGGCTGCACGAGATAGCCGGTCAGCGGGTCGGCTGCCACATTGCGCAAAGGGCGCCAATGCAGCACCTCGTCCCCTTGCCCGCTCCAGAGCCCGACCCCTTCCTGCGGCAGGCAGTCTTGCAGATCGGCGATGGTCTGTGCGACCAGTTCCTCCGTCACCTGCAGCATGAAGGACTACTCGGCAAAATCGAATTCGTACTCGCCGATGCGGATGGTGTCGCCTTCAACTGCACCTTTTTTGCGCAGTGCCGAATCGACGCCTTTTTGTTTCATGATGCGCTGGAAGCGTTTGACCGAGTCGTATTGAGTGAAGTTGGTCATCACGCACAGCTTTTCAATCCACTCGCCATTGACGACATAAGCGTCGTTGTCGCGGGTGATCCAGAATTTGTCCGCATCGTCTTCCAGACGGTAGATCTTGCGGTCCGGCGTCTCTTCGACCTCTTCGAGCTGCGTATCCAGTTGCAGCGCCGCATCCAAAGCGTCGGCCACCGCATAGACCAGTTCGCGCAGACCCTCACGGGTCACGCCGGAAATCGGGAAGATCGGGTAGTTGTCCCCGACCTGCTCGCGGAACTTTTGCAAGTTCTCTTCCGCTTCCGGAACGTCCATCTTGTTGGCAGCGATCAGCATCGGACGGGCTGCCAGACGGTCGTTGTACAGTTCCAGTTCGCGGTTGATCGTCACAAAGTCCTCGTACGGGTCGCGCCCTTCGGTGCCGCCCATGTCGACGACGTGGACGATAACGCGGGTGCGCTCGATGTGGCGCAGGAACTGGTGGCCCAAGCCGCTGCCTTGGCTCGCCCCTTCGATCAGACCGGGCAAGTCGGCCATGACAAACGTGCGGCCGTCGCCTGCGTCAACCACACCCAAGTTCGGGGTGATCGTTGTGAAGTGGTACGCGGCGATCTTCGGCTTGGCAGCCGAAACGGTAGAGATCAGCGTCGATTTGCCGACGCTGGGCAGACCAAGCAGACCGACGTCTGCGAGCAGCTTCAACTCGAGGTTGATGTAGCGCTCCTGGCCCGGCTCGCCTTTTTCCGCAATCTCCGGCGCCTTGTTATACATCGTGGCAAAGCGGGAGTTGCCGCGACCGCCCCGGCCGCCGCGGGCGATAACGAGCCTTTGACCATGCTCGATCAGTTCGCCCAGAAATTCATTGGAATCCGCATCGGTGATGACGGTGCCCGGCGGAACTTTTATGTACATGTTTTCGGCGTTGGAACCGTGCTTGTTGCTCGTTTTTCCATATTCGCCGCGCTCCGCCTTGAAGTGGCGCTTGTACTTAAAGTCGAGCAGGGTGCGAAGCCCTTCGTCGACCACCAAGACCACATCGCCGCCCTTGCCGCCGTCACCGCCGGCCGGACCGCCTTCCGGAACATATTTCTCGCGGCGGAAGGAAACGATGCCGTTCCCTCCGTCGCCGCCTTTTACGTAAACTCTCGCGGTATCTACAAACATCTCAGTCACCTCAGTCTATTCCTGCGCTTGAAAGCGAATCGAATATTCGATTCCGTCTTCCTCCTGAAGCTGTTTAAACTCGATTCCCTGCTGCATCCATTTCTCTGCCCACGCGGAAAAATCGGGCTCGCTGTCTCCGGCGCTGTCGAGAAACCATCCTATCTCATAGCCTTGACCGAATGCGACAATCCATACATCCATTCGCAAAGGTTCCAGCAAGGTCATCGAATGCTTGCCGACCGTGTCGAGCAAGTCGAACAGCACCTGCGCAGCCCGGCTCTCAGCTGGCAAGGACGGCGTTTCTAATTGTTCATATGAGGCGTGCAAATGCAACATCTGGTAGCAAATGTCGCGCGTCAGCACCACATACGAGATCATCGGGCTGGCAATCGCCGACATTTCGGTGTGCCGCTGGGCTTCGGCGATCAAGTTTTGAATCGGCTCTTGCAGTCGATCAAACTTTTTCATCTGGGAATAGGCGTGAAGCAGTTGCACCTGATTCATCAAATCATGCCGGTACGTGCGCAACACGTCCAGACTGTCTTCCATCAATCGACGAATTTCCAGTACGTTAGTTTGCTCCGAAGGAAGGTTTTGATTCATACTCATGTCCTTTCTTCCACCATGGTCACATCATTGCCTTAGCCTCATACACTTCGACAACCGGAAAAGAATTCCTGTGGTCTATGCTATAAAAAAAGCGACTCTCCGCGAGGGAGAATCGCTTTTCGCAAAAGCTCTTACGCTTCAACAGCTTCTGCAACCACGACCGGGTATACGCTGACTTTCTTCTTGTCGCGACCCATGCGCTCGAAAGCAACACGGCCCTCAACTTTAGCAAACAGCGTATCGTCGCCGCCGATACCGACGTTCAGGCCCGGGTAGATCTTGGTGCCGCGTTGGCGAACCAGGATCGAACCAGCGGTAACTACCTGACCGTCTGCACGCTTAACGCCCAGACGCTTCGAGATGGAGTCACGACCGTTTTTGGAGGAACCTACCCCCTTCTTGGACGCGAACAGCTGAAGGTTCAATTTAATCATTTCATTCCACCTCCGATACTGTGGATTGTGCCCTTAACGGGACTTCTCGGTAAATTTCACAAAGTCCGGATATGCATCCGCGACTTGACGAATTCCAAAGGACATAGATTCCATAAGCAATTGGAGCTTTTCATTCTCCACGCCATCCAGTGCAGGCACTTCGCATACGACATCACCAGAGGCGATCTCGTCGTCTGTTGCGACGACTACGCCAAGCAATTGCTCCGACGAGTTGATCGCATTCGTGACCAAAATCGAGACGGCAGCACACACGATATCATAACCGTGGTCGGCTGCGCCTGCATGTCCACGAACAGAAAATTTCCGTATCCTGCGCTGATCGTCACGCCAAATAACCGAGCGGATCATGCGAGATTACGCGTTGATCTTTTCGATTTGAACTTGGGTATACGGTTGACGATGACCTTGCTTACGACGGTAGTTTTTCTTAGACTTGTACTTGAAAACGATGATCTTCTTCGCTTTGCCATGCTTCAGGACTTTCGCAGAAACGGTTGCGCCAGCTACAGCCGGGGAACCAACTACTACGCCGCCTTCCTTGGAAACGAGGAGAACTTCGTCAAAAGTAACAGCTTCGCCTTCAACGTCGAGCTTCTCAACGAAGATCACGTCGCCTTCTGCTACCTTGTACTGCTTGCCGCCAGTCTTAACGATTGCGTACATTATGTGCACCTCCTATTACTCAGACTCACTACTCCTAGGTAGTCACAAGGACGTTTCGAACCCGGACTATGTGGTTACAGCGTGCACGAACTATAAAACTACAGAACATCACGCTACTAACGTATAGTATCATAGTCAGCAGCGCGATGTCAACGAAGCGATTTAGTTGGGTCGTTGCACGATATTTGCTTTGGCATAGGTGCGAAACACCTGCGCAATTTTGATCAGCACCGTTTCACCGACATGCATGCCGGCGTTTTGCACATCGAGCACATAGCCTTCCAGCCGGGCGATGCCGTCCCGCGTGTTGTGCGCGTGCGGCTCGTCGATCCGCACTTCGAGGACTTGTCCGATCTGCACCGGCAGCGCTCTCATCTCGACCTCGGCGACCGTGCCCGCCCAGAGAATGCGGTGTTCGGCCATGTGCAGGCTCTCGCGCCCTTTGATGAAGATGCGCTTTTTCGTCTCCCGCTCCAGGCGCTGCAGGTTCTGCCCGCCCGGACCGATCAGCTGCGCCGCCACCAGCGGGTGGCATTCGATCAGCACCGCCGCGTGCTCCTGCGTGGCGAGGTACTCCAGCAGTTCGCGCTCGATGCGGGCGGCCATCGTCTCTTCGGAGAAGACTTTGCCTTTCCCTTCGCAGTAGTGGCAGGGGCGCATCACCACTTCATCGAGCGACTGGCGCACTTTTTTGCGGGTCATCTCGATCAGGCCGAGCTGCGTCATGCCCAGCACATGGGCGCGAGTGCGGTCCTTTTTCAACTGGGTCTCCAGCTCTTCCAGCACCAGTTGCTTGTTCGCCGGATCACGCATGTCGATAAAGTCGATGATGATAATCCCACCCAGGTCGCGCAGGCGGACCTGACGCACCAGTTCGCGGGCCGCTTCAATGTTGGTCTTCAGCACCGTCTCCTCAAGCGACGTCGTGCCGACGAACTTGCCGGTGTTGATGTCGATCGCCGTCAGCGCCTCCGTCTGGTCGATCACCATGAAGCCGCCCGACTTGAGCCAGACTTTGCGCTTTAATGCTTTTTCGAGATCCTGGTCGATGCGGTGGGCGGAGAACAGGTTCTCTTTGTCCTTGTACAGCTTGACGCGCTCCTGCAGATGCTTGGAGCCGTATTGCAGCAGTTCGCGCACCGTCTCGTACGCCTCCGCCGTGTCGACGACAAACTCGTCCACATCGTCGGTAAAAAAGTCGCGCACGGAGCGGCTGAGCAAGTCGAGGTCGCGGTAGACCACGCCGGGCACCTTCACGCTTTTCGACTGTTTCTGCACGCGCTGCCACTGCGCTTTCAAGAACGTATAGTCATTTTCAAAAACGGATGCTTCTGCGCCTTCCGCTGCGGTGCGCACGATCACGCCCGTATCTTCATCGCGGATGCGCTCGGCGATCTCCTTGATCCGATCGCGCTCCGCTTCATTTTCGATCCGGCGCGACACGCCGACATACGGCTGTCCCGGCATCATCACCAGGATGCGGCCCGGCAAGGACAGGTTGGTCGTCACCCTGGCGCCTTTGCTGCCGACCGCCTCTTTGCTGACCTGTACGACGATCTCCTGCCCTTCGCGGAGCAGTTCATTGATCTTCGGCTTGGTCTCCGGCGGCGTTTCGCCCGGCAAGAGCGACAAGGCGTCATCTATGTAGAGAAAGGCGTTCTTCTCGATCCCGATATCGACAAACGCCGCCTGCATGCCCGGCAGGACATTGGCTACGCGGCCTCTGTAAATATTGCCGACGACGCCTTCCCCGTTGCTGCGCTCCAAATAATATTCCACTGTGCGGCCGTCTTCCAGGATGGCCACGCGCAATTCACGATGATCGGTTGAAACGAGGATTTGTTTGCGCATCTGCACACCCTCCCTTTGCCAATTGCAGGATTCTAACGGCTTACCTTTCGACAGCACGCACCGAATTCCTCTTCCGTTGCCATCAAGCGGACGGTTTGCGCCGCTCTGCCAGTTGGCGCAACGTCATCCGCATGCCATTCTCTTCAAAGACACTATGCACCAAATCATCCTCCGCTAAAACAGCGGTCACATTTTTTTGTACATCCAGCACGTAGATCATGTGATAAGCGTCCGGAGCGAAGCGTTCGATCACCTCGCGCACCTTCATCGTGTCCGGCACCGCGAGCGACCGCACTTGCTGCGGCTCTTTGCGCTGCTCCCGCCGCTTGGCATCGAGAAAACGGATCACGTCGACGCGCATCTGCTTCTTTAACTCCCACGCAGAGAGCAGCAGAAAGGCGCCAAGCGTCAAAAAGCCGACATTAAAGTAGCCGACCCACAGCGACACGAGCCCCACGATGACCAAGAGCGCCCCCATCCCAAAGGACATGCGAATCGACACCTCCGTAGCCGCGCGGTACCCCTGCTCCCGGGACGCGGCGGCGCGCAGAATGCGCCCTCCGTCCAGCGGCAAGGCGGGCAGCAGATTGAAAAAGCCGATCATCAGGTTGCCTTTGATAAAAAACTCGGTCAGCCACTCCGACCACAGCCCGGCTGCGTGCAGCAGAACGGCGACCAGAATCATCAGCAGGTTGTTCAGCGGACCTGCGATGGCGATCGCCACTTCGTGCCTCGGATTCCACCCCATCGCGCCATGCTCCAGCTTGGCCACGCCGCCAAAGGGCAGGATCACCATCTCGCGAATTTTGTAGCCGTAGGAGGTGGCGACAAAGACGTGCCCCAACTCGTGGATGATGACGATTGTAAACAGCACGAGCATTTCCACCAGCATCCCCGATGCAACGGCAGCCACACAGAGCAGCAAGAACAGCGGATGAATCCTGACTTTCATGCCAAACGGCCAAAACTTGCTGAGGTTCATCACGTTCGCACCTGCGTTCTAATTCGCAGCGGGAAGCTTCAAGATGTCAGCCGGGTTGAGGAATTTGTCATCGACCTGATAGGCGAAAAACAAGGTGCCATACTCGCCTTTTTGCGTCAAGCCGCCGATCTTCTGCCCGGTCTCCAGCCATGCGTCCTGTTTAACGTCGACAGTCACGAGGTGGCGGTAGATCGTTTTGCCCGCCGTGCCATGCGAAACGGTGACGGTGTAGTCTTCGCTGCCTTCTTCCTTCTCCACTTTCTCCACGATGCCTTTCGCCGCCGCTTTCACCTCGGCGCCAAGCTCCGTCTGGAAGGTCACCCCTTGCTGCTGTGCGCCGTCAAACGGAGTCTTGATCGTGCCGGTCACCGGCAGCACAAACTGCGGCGCTTCCGCTTGCGGCGTCGTGCTCGCCGGGAGCGCCAGGCTGTCCGACACATTTTGCTGCCACCACGAAGAGATCGCCGTAAGGTCGGTGTCTTGCGTCAGCGAGTGCGTCGCAAACGCTTGTACTTTTTGCGCGATCGGCGCTTGGCTTTGGAAAGTGAAATACAGCACGGCGGTCAGCGCGATGGCGCCGAGCACCTGCATCGCGCGATGTCCGGAGATGCCGGGCTCGTCCTCTTCCTCATAAAACCGCCGCCCGTTGCCGCTGTAGCCGCCATAAGCCGTACCGCCGCTGTCGTACGCCCGCGGGTGCTGATGACCACGCGCCCGCAAAAAGTCTTCATAGCTGCGCGGGTTGTTGCTCGGATGGGAGGAAAATTCCGGCTTGGCCGTCGTGACATCCCAATCGTCATCCCCCGCCGAAAACAGCGAAGAGCGGGTGGTATCTGCATATCGGTCAAATCCTTGACGCCAAGGCACCGTTTCAATCTCATCGTATCGTTTCTTCTTCCAAAAATCCCATTTGATCATCGTCGATGTACCCCCTCGTCCACATGCATTTCTCTCTCATCATATGAGTCGCAGGACGAGTTTATGAAATCGAAAAAGCGAGCCTGCCGATTGACAGACTCGCTTGGGGTATAAGTACTTGCTTTATTTGCCAAGGCCAATCATGCGCTTGACCTTGCCGAAAAATCCGATCTCATCCTGCAGGTTCATCAGCGGCACCGAATCGCCGAGGATGCGGCGGGCGATGTTGCGGTAGGCCATGCCCGCCTTGGCGTTCGGGTTCATCACGACCGGTTCGCCGGCGTTCGAGCCCTTGATGACGCCGTCATCGTCCGGCACGACTCCGAGCAGGTCGATGGCGAGCAGCGCCACGATCTCATCGAGATCGAGCATTGAACCGTCTTCCACCATATGCGGACGAATCCGGTTGACGACCAGCTTCGGCTGGTTGAGCTTGGCCGCTTCCAAAAGCCCGATCACGCGGTCGGCGTCGCGCACAGCAGCAGCTTCCGGGTTGGTGACGACGATCGCCTTGTCCGCCCCGGAGATCGCAATCTTAAATCCTTGTTCGATGCCGGCCGGGCAGTCGATGATCACGTAGTCAAACTGCTCTTTCAAGCCTTCGACGACCGTCTTGACCGATTCCGGGGTCAAGGACGTCTTGTCTTTGGTCTGCGAAGCTGGCAGCAGATACAAGTGGTCAAAACGCTTGTCTTTGATCAACGCTTGCTCGAGGCGGCATTGTTTGGTGACAACATCGACGATGTCAAAAATGATGCGGTTCTCAAGCCCCATGACAACGTCCAAGTTGCGCAGGCCGATGTCGGTGTCGACCATGCATACTTTCTTGCCCGACAGCGCTAAGGCTGTACCGATGTTTGCGGAGGACGTGGTTTTGCCCACGCCTCCTTTCCCCGATGTAATTACAATTGCCTCTCCCACTCTTAGTTCCCTCCTTAAATCAATCACGGGCCCTAATGCTATATAGATGGCTGAGTTTATCGACCGCCATTTGACGTTCGCGCAAGTAGGCAAACTCCATTTCCGTCTCCAAAGGCTGCGTTTCGCCTGTGTCCGGCGCGCGGCTGATCACATCGTGAATCCGCAGTTGGGACGGCTGAAAAAATACGGCTGCGATGACCGCTTCCTCATTGCCTTTGCATCCGGCATGCGCCATGCCGCGCAGTGTACCCATTACAAAAATGTCGCCCGTCGCCAGCACCTGGCCGCCCGGGTTGATATCGCCGATCACCACAACATCGCCGTCATGCTCGATCACTTGACCCGATCGGACCGTGCCATAGTGGACGCGCTGCGACGGCTTCGGCAGTTGAATCATCGCATCCCAGGCCGATTGAAACTCTTGGATGATCAGATTGCCGTGACTGGAAAGCTTCTTGCGAACCTTCGCTTCCTGTTCGGCGGAGAACTTGCGACCCCCGGTCTGTATCGTGACTTTGATGATCGGACCCGCCAGCAGTTGACGGTGAGTGCCGTTCACCTTCTCTTCCAGATCTTCCAGGATCTCATCCAGAGAACACTCATCATGTAAGATGAAGACCAGTCCATCACGGATCCCCTTGATCGTCACGGGCGTTCTGGTTCGTAGTGTTTCACATCCCGTTTGATGTCCCATGCCGGTCCTCCTGTTAAAAACACTCGCATTGCATCGTAACTTATTCGTGAAAGATTTCTATTTTCCTTCACTCAAGGTGAGTTGTTTCTGTTCTTTCAGCTTAAAGTACGTATCGAACATTTTTTTCGCAATTGGACCAACGCTGTCATAGGAGTGCGAGTTCTTTTTGTTATCCGGGATGATGATCGCGATCGCCACTTCCGGATTGTCGTAAGGAGCGTAGCCGACGAACAGGGAGTTCTCAGTGCCGCGCCCCGTCTCCGCCGTGCCGGTTTTGCCTGCGACCGGGTAGCGGAAATCGTGCAGCACGGAGTAGAACGTGCCGTACGGCTGGGCAATTACGTCGCGCATCCCGCGCTGGACGAGGTCGATCTGTTCATCGGTAAACGAGAGCTTGTTTAACACTTTCGGCTGGAACTTCTTCACCTGCTTGTTGTCCGGGCCGATGATCTCGCTGACGACGTGCGGCTCCATCCGCTTGCCGTCGTTGGCGATCGTCGAAACGTATTGCGCCAGCTGCATCAAGGTGTAATGCTCCGACTGGCCGATCGCCGAAAACGCCAGGTCGCCTGCGTTTTTCTCTTCGGTTACCCCGCCTTGCTCTTCATACGGCAAGTCGACGCCGGTCTTGACTTTGCCCAGGCCAAACTCGGCATGGTACGCCAAGATCTTCTTCATCGAAGCCGGCAGATAGCTGTCGAGGAACGTGCTGACTTCAGCATTGCTCATGTAGTCGTTGTACTTCCCGAAGCGTTTGAAAATGTCGATCATGTAGACGTTCGAAGATACGGCCAGCGCCTTGACCGGATCGACATAGCCGAGCGCCTGCCAGGAGGAGATCATGTTCGGCTTGCCGTCGATCGTCCAGCCGACCTGAATCGCGCCGGAGTCATACAGGCCGGAACTCGGATAGATCATGCCTTCCTTGAGACCGATCAGCACGGTCGACATCTTCACCGTCGAACCCGGCTGATACACCTGCTGAATCGCGCGGTTCATGATCCCGGGCAGGATCATCTCGTTGTATTCTTTGGTGCTGAAACCTTTGATATATAAGTTCGGATCGAAGTCCGGGTAGCTTGCCATCGAGAGGATTTCCCCCGTTTTCGGGTTCATCGCGATCGCCGCTGCGTGTTCAACCGTCGAAACGGAGCCTTTGAGCGCCTGAATCTGATCTTTCAGCGCCTGCTCGGTGGCCGCCTGCAGGTCTTTGTCGAGCGTGAGGATCAAGTCGTGGCCTTTGACCGGGTCTTCCGTGCGCTTGTCTTGCAGCGGCTGGTAGTTGCGGTTGACTTCGACTTTCAGCGTCCCGTTTTGACCGTGCAGGAATTCTTCATATTGCTTCTCCACGCCGGCCCAGCCGACGATCTCATTTTGCTCATAGCCTTTGGCCTTGTAGCTTTCCCACTCTTCTTCGTCGATGTTGTTCAGGTAGCCGAGCACATGCGATCCGGAGTTGTTGAACCGGTAGCTGCGGATCGGCTCGACGACCACGTTGATGCCAGGCAGTTCGTTGGCGTGCTCCCGGACATACGCCACCTGCTGCGGCTTGGCATCGGAAATGATTTTGCGGGCGATGGTCCGGCCGTATTTTTCTGCTTCCGGGTCCATCTTCTCGTACATCTCTTCCGGGGTCATCTCAAAGATCTGATGCAGTTCGCCGATCAGGTCCATCGAATTCTGACCCACTCCGCTCAGGATCTGATAGGTGATCGTAAACGCGGGCTTGTTCCCGACAAGCTCGACTTTATCCCGGTCATAAATGCTGCCGCGCGGCGCCGGAATGGACAATTCGATATAGCGGTTGGTCTCGGCGCTCGCCAAAAACGTTTCCCCTTGCGAGAGCTGCACGAAGCTCAGACGGAAGATCAGCACGGCCAGCGCGAAAAAGATGATCACAAACAACAGGCTCATGCGCTTCGAGGCGCCGGTCAGCTTTTCTTTATCCTGGTTCGTCACGACAACGTTCACCCCTCTCCCATTGTTTCATCGAAAAGAGCCACGAAGAGCAGCGCAAACTTGACGTTTCGCCGTACCACGTGGCTGAAAGGACAACAATTACAAGGATTCTTCAGCCAAGCTTCTGTTGCGTTCCGTCGCCAGCAATTTGACAGACGGGACATACAAAAGCAAAGCAAAGATTCCGTTCCAGATCATGATGCGCACCGTATGCGTCACCGCCGCCATCAGGTCGACGTGCGCATAGCCGAACAAGCGGCTCAGTCCGTACGCGGTGAGTTCGGCGAGGAAGCTGTACCCAAGCATGATCAGGATGACCATGACCAGTTGGCGCGTCCAATACGAGCGGAACGTCATGCCGGCAAAATAGCCGACCGTCGCAAACGTATACGCATACAGCCCCAGATAGGTGCCAAACAGGATATCTTGAATCAGGCCGATCAAAAGGCCGCAATACAAAGCGGTCAGCGACCCGCGCATCATGCTGACGTACAGCAGGAAGACCACGATAAGATTCGGCGCGATAAAGGAGAACGGCTGTACCTGCAGGACGGTAGACTGCACGACCAGCGCCCCCATCAAAGTAAGGAGTATCAGCAGCGGATGCATCTTCTCACCTACCTTGCTTCAGCCTTGGCTTTTTTCACTACATAGAGGAATTCCAAGGAGCCGAGGCTGGCAGCCGGCTCGATCTCTGCCGTCTGGGTCAGGCCCAGTTTGTCTTCGGTCACGCTCGCGATCTTCCCGATGTACAAGTTGGCCGGAAAGAGCGTGTAGGCGAGGCCGGAGGTGACAACATTCTGGCCTTTTTCCACTTTGGTGTCGAGCGTGATGCCCGTCATCTCCACCCGCACCTTGTCGGTGTGCGACAAGTCATTGGTGGCGCCGCTGACGATGCCGTACGCGATGTTTTTCTCATCGTTGTTCAAGACTTTTGCTGAGATCCCCATTCGTTCTTTGTCGGTGAGGAGCAGCACTTTGGAATGGTACGGCGTGACTTCATAGACGCGGCCGACCAGCCCTTTATTGGCGGTGATGACCGCCATGTCTTTCTCGACGCCGCTCTTGCTGCCGACGTCGATGGTGATTTCTTTGTTCCACGAGGACGGGCTGCGCCCGACAACGTTGGCAGACACGAGGTCAAATTGACCGGAGATGTCTTTGAGCTTGTAGAGATCGTCTTTGAGCTTTTTGTTCTCCCGTTGCAGCACTTCCACCTGAATCGCCATCGAAGAATAGTCGTTCAGGTTGGACTTGAGCTTGGCGTTCTCCTCATACAATGCTTTGATGTTCTGAATTTCCTCAAAGAAGCCGGCAACGTGGTGCACAGGAGCGTAGATGACGCCCTGCACCCAACCGAACGCGTCGATGAGGAATGCTTCCGGCCATGTCGGCTTCTCCCGCTCCCGCAGCGTCAGACCAACCAAAGCGGCGAGCAAGATGAAACTGGCCAGAAGCGCCATCATTCTCTTGCTTGTAAAAAATCGGGTCACCCGTTACCCACTTCCTTTTGTAACGCCTGATAGGGCTGTATTAGCGCGCACGCCGCTTTTTGTTGTCGGTGCTCTTGAACAGGTGGCTGTACTCCAGCGATTTGCCGGTGCCGATCGCCACGCAGTCGAGCGGGTTCTCCGCCACCAGAACCGGCATGCCGGTCTCGCGGGACAGCAGACGGTCGAGGTTCTTGAGCAGCGCGCCGCCGCCGGTCAGCACGATCCCGCGGTCCATGATGTCGGCAGCCAGCTCAGGCGGCGACTTCTCCAAGGTGATCTTGACCGCTTCGACGATCGAGTTGACCGTGTCGGCCAGCGCCTCGGCGATTTCGGTCGCGGTGATGGTCAAAGTCTTCGGCAGGCCGGTGACGAGGTCGCGGCCGCGCACGTCGATCGTCTCTTCCTTGTCGGACGGGATGGCAGAGCCGATCGTCATCTTTAATTCTTCAGCGGTGCGTTCACCGATCATCAGGTTGTACGCTTTCTTGATGTACTGGATGATCGCTTCGTCCATCTCGTCGCCCGCCACGCGGATCGAACGGGATGTGACGATGCCGCCAAGCGAAATGATTGCGACTTCGGTCGTGCCGCCGCCGATGTCAACGACCATGCTGCCGGTCGGTTCGCCAACGGGCAGACCTGCGCCGATCGCGGCTGCCATCGGCTCTTCGATCACCTGCGGGTCACGGCCGCCCGCTTCGCGCGCCGCGTCTTCCACCGCACGGCGTTCCACAGCGGTGATGCCGGACGGAACGCAGATCACAACGCGCGGCGGCGAGAAGAACAAGCCTTTGTTCTTCGCCGTCGCCTGGCGGATGAAATGGCGAAGCATCGTCGCCGTCGTTTCGAAATCGGCGATGACCCCGTCTTTCATCGGGCGTTCTGCGCGGATGTTGCTCGGGGTGCGGCCGATCATTTGCTTCGCCTCTTCCCCGACCGCCTTGATCTCACCGGTGTCGCTGCGAGTCGCAACAACAGACGGTTCGCGAATGATGATGCCTTTGCCTTTTACATATACGAGGGTATTGGCTGTGCCCAGGTCAATACCCATATCTCTTGAGAACCTGTTAAACATTAGTAATTACTCCTTCCCGAAACCTGAGGGGACAAGTTATGTTAACAACTGATTATTATACAGCATGAGACAGGGCTATGCCTAGTGTTACAGCCAGCCTTTTTCCTGCATGCTTATGTAGCAATTTTCGCCGATGATGATGTGGTCAAGCAGTTCAATACCCAGGATCTGTCCGGCTTCCACCAGACGGCGGGTCACTTTTACATCATCAAAACTTGGCGTCGGGTCACCGCTTGGGTGGTTGTGCAGGCAAATGATCGAAGCGGCGCTTTTCTTGAGCGCAGTCTTGTAAATTTCGCGCGGATGAGCGATCGAGGAGTCCAGCGAACCGATCGACACGATCTCTTCCCCGATCAAGCGGTTTTTCGTGTCCAGATGGAGCACGAAAAAATGCTCTTTCAGGTGAAATCGCAAGCGGTCCATCATGTAATCTGCCGCATCTTTCGGTGATGCGAACGTCGGGCGCGCTTCGTTTTTCACGCGTGCGACCCGGCGTCCGATCTCGATGGCAGCCTTCAGCTCTGTGGCTTTGGCCACCCCGACACCCGGCAGTGCAGTCAGTTCACTCAGATCCGCGTCGATCAGGTATCGGATACCGCCAAGGCGTTTCAAAATCTGCTCGGCCAAATCGACCGCCGAACAGCCGCGGGAGCCCGTGCGAAGCAAGATGGCGAGCAGTTCCGCATTGCTGAGCGATTCTGCGCCATGAAGCATCATGCGTTCGCGCGGGCGGTCTTCCTTTGGGATCTCCCGCACCAGCACCGGCTGACTTGCGTGCAGTACTGCACCCATGCCGGTCACCTGCCTTCTGGTGATGCCAAGACTTCAAATCCGAAACGCACCAAATGATCCGCCACACGGGAGACAGGCAAGCCAACTACGTTAAAATAGTCGCCTTGAATCTCCGGAATGAAAGCGGAAGCAGCCCCTTGAATGCCGTAAGCGCCCGCCTTGTCCATCGGATGGCCGCTGGCCACATAACGCGCGATGAGTTCCGGGGACAGTTCTTTCATCACCACTCGGGTGCCGCAAACGTCGCGCACTTCCTGCCCGCCGCCCGCTTCCACAAAAGCGATCCCTGTATACACCATATGCGCATGTCCGGACAACTTGGACAACATTCTTTTCGCATCTTCTTCATCAACCGGCTTGCCAAGGATGACCCCATCGCTTACAACAATGGTGTCCGCACCGAGGACGAGCCCATGAGATAAAGAATTCGCAACTGCTTTGGCCTTTCTGTACGCCAGCTCTTGGACAAGTTCCACCGGGTCGACGCCCGGTTCAAACGATTCGTCCACATCGCTCACAATCACTTCGAATGACATTCCCAGACCCGCCAGAAGCTCTTTCCGGCGCGGAGATCCGGATGCCAGCACCAACAGCTTATCCTGCATAGCGGCCCTTCGCCTCCATGTTCGTTTTCCAAGAAACAGATGCACAATACCGTTTCTGGCTACTCTGGATTATTTTAGTCTGTCCTGGAAAAAGAAAAGCTATGTCCATGATAATATACTCTTTATCTTGTTGACTGTCCAGAACAGAACGGCGACAGAAGTTGACACGAATTTGACAAAGAAAAACCCGCCCCGTTTCAGGCGGATCTTTCTTCCTGCATTATTCACCAAACAGCAGCTTGCTTCCTGCGATACCCGGCGATGTCATCTCAAACGGATTCAAGATCACATCGAGCTCTTCTTCGGTGAGGATGCCGCGCTCGAGGCAGATCTCGCGGACCGACCGTCCGGTTTGGATCGCTTCCTTTGCCACCATCGTTGCCGTCTCATAGCCGACATGCGGGTTGATCGCCGTCACGACACCTACGCTCATCTCGACCAGCTGGCGGCACCGCTCCACGTTCGCCGTCAGATCTTCGATCAGGCGTTCGCGGAAGACGCGCAATGCGTTTTGCAGAATCGACAGCGACTGCAGCAGGTTGAAGACGAGCACCGGCTCCATCACGTTCAGTTCCAGCTGGCCCGCTTCCGAGGCGAGCGAGATGGTGTGATCGTTGCCGATGATTTGGAACGCGACCTGGTTGACCACTTCGGCCATGACCGGGTTGACTTTCCCCGGCATGATCGAGGAGCCCGGCTGGCGCGGCGGCAAGTTCAACTCGCCAAGGCCGGTCCGCGGCCCGGATGCCATCAATCGAATGTCGTTGCAGATCTTCGACAGGTTCACAGCACAGATCTTTAAGGCGCTCGACACTTCGGTGTACGCATCGGTGTTCTGCGTAGCATCGACGAGATCATCGGCGCGTTTGAGATCAAGTCCGGTGATCGAACGAAGGTGCTCGGTCACTTTGACGATATAGCGCGGATCGGCGTTAAGCCCGGTGCCGACCGCCGTCGCGCCCATGTTGATCTCGCGCAGGTTGTCGAGCGAACGCACGACCCGCTCATGGTCGCGGGAGATCACTCGCGCATAGGCGGCGAATTCCTGCCCGAGACGAATCGGAACAGCATCTTGCAGATGGGTCCGGCCCATCTTGATCACCTGATCAAATTCCTGCGCCTTCACCTGCAAGGCCAGGCGGAGGTTGTCCAATTCGGTGACAACGCCCTTGGCCAGATTCAGCGACGCGATGCGGATCGAGGTCGGAAACACATCGTTGGTCGACTGGGCCATGTTGACGTGCGTGTTCGGCGAGCAGTGCAGATATTCGCCTTTCGCGCCGCCGAGCAGTTCGATCGCCCGATTGGCGATCACCTCGTTGGCGTTCATGTTCATCGAAGTGCCTGCGCCGCCTTGGATGGAATCGACAATAAACTGGTCGTGAAACTGACCGTCAAGCACTTCATCAGCAGCTTGGGAAATCGCTTCGCCGATGGTTTTCTTCAGCACGCCGACTTCCATATTGGCGAGGGCAGCCGCTTTTTTGACTGCTGCAAGGGCGCGGATCATCTCCACATGCGGCGGGATGCCGGTGATCGGGAAGTTCTCAACTGCACGCAAGGTCTGGATGCCATAATATGCGTCTACCGGCACGTCTTTGGTGCCGAGAAGGTCTTTTTCTACGCGATAGCCTGTCATGATAGAGGGCAACTCCTTTGTGTATATACCAAATGTTACTCTATCGTACCATACTTTACCGTTTCATCCATTAGAGTTCATCATAGCTTTTCTTGATCACTTGTCCTACATAGCCAAGCTTGGTATTGAGCTGCAGATAGTTGTTCTTCTGCTTGCCGGTCAGCCCGACATCCACAGTGAGCACAGTGATGCCGTGTTTTTGCTTCAGAGCGGACAGCTCCTTCATTCGATTCTGGCTCCACTGGTCTTTGCTCACGACCTTCGGGTCAAAATCTTCCCACAAGATGCCGTCAATGTAAGGCGCGGTGCGGTCTTTCAGCGCGGTCAGGCCCCAGTTTTGCACGATCGCCTGTGCCGGGAATGCGGCGCGCAGCGTTGCGACAAACTTCACCGCACCTTCGCGCTGGCGAGTGGAAACATCGGCCGGCCAGATGCCGTCATCCGCGTTGCCCATCGTATCGAGGAACACGCCGTTCAGCCCTTTGGCGAGCACGTGGCTGCGATAGTCTTCGAGGAGCAGCTCGGAGTAGTGCGCGCTGTTGATATCCATCGACCAGGACTCCCAGTCCGAACGGAAGTCGCGCTTGCCTTTGATGGTCAGGTAGTCGGCCGAAGTCGCCTTCTTGAGCAACTCGGAGTCCTTGTACTGCTCCAGCACGCTCAGGTAGCCGAGCACTTTGACCCCTTGTTGCTTCAAGATATCGACTTGAGCCTTGGTCCAAAGGCGCGGTTCGATGACGACCAGGTCATAGGCGGTCAGCTTTTGCAAGGCGGCCTTCTTCGGCTCGCCGTAGTAGATTGTATAGGAATCAATCCCGGCCAGGGAGCTGGGCTTCGGCTTGACGGCAGTTGCCTTCGTCTGAGCCAATGCGACGTTTGCCGCAGCTGCCCCCGTGACCAGAGAGACTGCAAGACAGAGGGTCGAGAGGTTACGCATCATTTTTTTCATGAGGTCTACGCTCCTTGTTGCAAATATGAAAAACGCCCTCTCCGTATAAGGAAGGGCGCTGGATATCTGCACTGTAACAGCAACAGAGTGTGGCAGAGTAAGGTCTGCCTCCTGCAACCTGGCTGTCTGTGACGGCGATCTGCCGTCCGAAGACCCATGGCTTTGCGTCCTTGCCTTTCGACAAGTTTGCCCTTACCCGTATGAGGTTACCCCTATTGTAAATGCCGCACACACGCTTTGTCTACTCACTTTTAATCAAGTTGGTAATCAGAGATTCATAGCCGAGATAGAAGGCGGTGAGCTTGACTTGCGCGGCGAACATCCCTTTGCCTTCCTGAACGGCTGACACCGCTTCCGACAGCGAGCTGTGCATTTTTTCCAACAGGGCTTTTTCCTCTGCGCGGTTCGCTTTGGCGAGGATGCTCTGCCAATTCTTCAGCTCCGTGTCGAGGGAGGCGAGCTCCGGGACAAACGCTTTGGCTTTGGCCGCATCGGGCGCCGGTTGAAGCGCCAGCGGCAGAACAGTGGAGGCGAGCTGCAATTCTTTGGCGATGCCTGCGGTGATCGTTTTTGCATCCGCATCGGTCACGCCCGCCATCTTGCCGGTGCGGGCCGGGATGATGAATTCTTTGGGATAGTGCTGAATTTCCAGTTCCTTCAGTTTCGCCTCCAACTGCTTGCCGGCCGCTTTATCTGCCGTGACCGAGGTGAACACCTGAAACTGGTCGGTGCCGCGGATCACCGTGCCCACGCCTTTGTCCGCGACGGCCGCCTGCAGCGATTCGGCGCGGGCGCGGTCCTTGAACACGCCGATCTGCATCGCGTACAGCGTAACGCCGGGCAGCTCCGCGTCGGCGCTGACGGCAGGGATCCCGCCGCCCGGCTGCGCCGCCTGCGCATCAGGCGAGGTCGCCGAGACGACGCCTGTGGAAGTTTGCCCTTTAAACAGCAGGAGCAGGCAGACGCCAAGCAGCACGCCGGTCAAGGTTGCGAGCAGAAACGGAAACACGATCTTGCCCTTTCCGGTGCTGCTCTGCAACCCGCGCTGCAACCGGGAGGGAAATCGGGTATAGGTGTCGGCCGGGGCTGCGTTTTTGCTTTTGATGTGTACGGTCACTTGTGGTTTGTCCATGCTCACCGCTCCTTTTCAAACTCCGAGTCTAGTTGCTAGAGTCTATGAAAGCAGTTGCTAAGCTATGACAAGAAAAAAGATGAGAAAAACAAAAAAGATGCTGTCCGGTCCGAAACCAAACAGCATCTTCTTCCGTCTTTACTTATAGTAGGATCAGATCAGTTCAGGATATGAACCGTCACTGCACGGCGGCCGAATTGAAGCGCCTGTTCGCGAGTATCAAAATGAATGTCAATGCGATTGCCTTTGATCGACCCGCCGACATCGCTTGCAACTCCGTATCCGTATCCCTCGATATACAGCTTCGTACCGAGCGGAATCACGTTCGGATCCACCGCGATCGTCCCCGGTCCCGCAGCACCGCCCGAGGCGGTCCGCGCTCCCGGCATCGAGTAAGCCGAGGCAGCCATGGTGAGCACTTTCGTTGCCGTCAGGTTGGTATCGCTACCCCGGCTCGCTACTACGATCGGACGCTGCTGCGTTCCGTAGGAGACGACTTGGTTAACCGGTTCGCTGACGACTGTGCGCTCTTCCTTGCGATCGACTTCTTTGCCATTTTCGAGCACAATTTTCGTTGTGATCTTGGCTTTCCCTTCCACACCGGATGTCAGCACTTTCTCAGTGCCTGTGTACAAGTTGGCATCTGGCTGGCGTTCGGTCTGAAAAGGTATAGATTCTTCTGCGACTTTCACTTCTTCAGACATGCGTGTAATCGTGATCTTTTGTCCGCTTTCGATGGAGGCTCTCAGTTCCAGACTGGTCTTATCAGTTTTGTTCAGATTGATGCCAAGTTCTTTCAATAATTCTTCAGTCGTGCCGGCCTGCGTCTTCACGCTGACCAATTCTTTGGTGCCGTCCTGGATTTGAACTGATTTTGCATGTGTGACTGTGATCATAGTTCCTTCTGCAAGTGCGTCTGAAGCTGCAGGTTGCACCAAGTCTTCTGTTCCTACCGTTACGCCTTTGTCGCGCAACAGCTCTCCTACCGTTCCAAGTTGGAAACCGGAGATTTCCTGCTTCTGTCCGTCAACTTCCAAGGTTACAGTCTTGTAAGTGGACGATGCTGTTGCCACGCCTCCGATCAGAAGTGCGACAGCCGCTGCAGACAAGCAGTAGACAGACTTACGGTTGACCTTTTGCACTCAACCACCTCTTCTTTTGTAATTTCCCACGCTGGAAACTACCCCCAAATTAATGCGGACAAGAACTGGATACAGTATACCCCTACTTTCCGAATCTGGCAATGGGCGGAACTGGAAATGACTGAATATTGTCACGATTCGACAAGGTTTGACGTTCTTTCACTCTCGCACCGGAGGTACGTAGTCAGATTATGCGGGTGATAAAGTTACAAGAACCAACAAAAGTAAGGACAAATCATCTGCCGATTAGCCCCACTGCATCCAATACCACCGCCAGACCGCGTCGCCGTAAGCCCAGGCGGTGAGGGAGCCGAGCAAAATAAACGGGCCAAACGGAATGTGCTGACGGGGTCTGATCCGCCCGGACCACCGCAGGGGCAAGCCGATCAGCGTCCCCCACAAGCAGGAGAAAAAGAGGGCGAAGAGTACGCCTTTGACCCCCAGAACCAGTCCAATCATCGCGAACACTTTAACATCGCCGCCGCCCAGCCCGTTTGACACCAGCCCAAGCAGCGCCAAAGCTGCAAATCCGGCCACGAAGCCCAGCAGGTAGTGCATGAGCGGTTCTTGATGAATCCAGAGGCGCAGCACGAACAGCACAGCGAGCGACGGATACACGACCCGATTGGGCATCAACATGGATTGCAGGTCGGTGACGGTCAGTGTGATGAGCACCAAAAACAGCGTACCAACCACAAATGTTTCCCCGGTTAAGCCCCCCTGTACTGCTACGAATAGTAAAATGGTCATCGCCATCGCGGAGCACAACAAGCGAGACCTCCATGACTCCTTAGATATCACCCTTTGCAAAATCCCCATAAGACGCCACCTCGATTTTCTAATCGAATCTCGAAAACAACAATATACCGTTTTTTCAAACCCACACTCTCACCTCACGTCTTCACCTCACGTCTTCACCTCACGTCTTCACCTCACGCTTTCACATCACGCTTTCACATCACGCTTATGGCATCGCCATGAGGTGTTTTTTTGCTGTGTCTGGATCAATCACGCCCTTACTTACCAACTCCTGCAGGTGCATGTCGAATGTCTGCATGCCGTGCGCTTTGCCGGTTTGCATGGCGGTGCGGAGCTGGTGGGACTTTTCGGTGCGGATGAGGTTGGCGACGCCGGGGGTGTTAACGAGGATCTCCTGGACGGCGACACGCCCGCCGCCTGCTCGCTTTGGCAACAGACGCTGCGAGACGACGCCCAGCAGCACCGAGGCCAGCTGCGCCCGGATCTGGCGCTGTCCTTCGGCGGGGAACACATCGAGAATCCGGTCGATCGTCTGCGGCGCATCGGACGTATGCAGCGTGGCCAGCACCAGATGCCCCGTCTCCGCCGCCGTGACTGCCGTTGCGATCGTCTCCAAATCTCGCATCTCCCCTACCAAGATCACATCAGGGTCCTGCCGCAACGCCGCACGCAGCCCGTCCGCAAACGACCTCGTATCCCGTCCAACTTCCCGCTGATCGATCAGGCTCTGCCGATGGACATGCAGATACTCGACCGGATCTTCCAAAGTCAGAATCCTCCGCCGCGAAGTCCGATTGATCTCCTCCAGCAAGCAGGCCAGCGTCGTCGACTTCCCGCTGCCCGTCGGCCCCGTCACCAAAAACAAACCCTGCCTCCGCTCTCCGAACGACAAAATCACCGGGGACAGCCCCAACTCCTCCGCCGTCGGCACCCGCCGTGGGATCACCCGAACCGCCAGCGCCAAATCTCCCAATCTTCGAAACGCCTGCACCCGAAAGCGCTGCCCCTCCGGCAGTTCATAGGAAAAATCACACTCGCCCCGCTCCCGCAACACCGCCTGCATCTTTGCATCAAGCAGCTCCTGCACCAGTTCCAACGTGTCCTCTGCCCGCAATACATCCCGCCCCGGCATCGGCAGCAACTCCCCGTCCACCCGCATCATCGGCGGCGCTCCCACCGTCACATGCACATCGGATGCTCCTCGTTCCATCCCCACCCGCAAAAACGCCCACATCTTCATCCCCTTCACTCCTCTCCTGTGTCCGGCCATGAAAGAAGGACCCTGTTTCCAGGGTCCTTGCCATCGTACTGTTATTTAATGAAAGAACAGCGCGCGCGCTTCTGAGATCATGTACAAGGAACCGGTGCAAACGATCGTCTCATCCGTCCCCTGCACCCGCTCCCGGGCGAGGCGGAACGCCTCTTCCACCGATTGCGACAAAGCAACCGGCAGTTCCGGGTCGAGCCCATGAATCATCTGCGCCAGTGTCTCCACCGATGCCGATCGCGGCATATCAGCCCGCGTCACGATCACCTGCGAAGCCAAAGGCAACAGCGGCGCCAACACCTCCGGAATCGCCTTGTCTGCCATCACGCCGACGATCAGCACGGCCTTACGCTCCGGCATCAATTCCTGCAGCGCCGCCCCAAGCGCCTGCGCGCCTTCCGGGTTGTGCGCGCCGTCGAGCACCGTCAGCGGCGACTGTGCCACCACTTCCAAGCGTCCGGCCCACACGGTGTTCATCAGCCCGGCACGCATGCTTTCCTCCGAGACCTCAATGCCCAGCTCCCGAAGCTTGACGCAAGCAGCCACCGCCAGCGACGCATTAAAGATCTGGTGCTGACCGAGCATTTTGATCTGCAGGCCGCCAAACGCAACGCCCGGCCCCTGCCAGTCAAACGTCTGCCCGTCCCAGCCAAACGCCGTGCGCTCCGCCGAAAAATCACGGTCGAACTGCAAAAGCTCCGACCCGTTCTCGTCCGCCGTCTGCGCAATCACCTCAAGCGCCTTGCCCCATGCGGTCGTCAGCACCGGCACGCCCGGCTTGATGATGCCCGCTTTTTCAGCGGCGATCTGCTCGATGGTGTCACCGAGGATCGCCTGATGATCCATCCCGACATTGGTGATCAGGCTCAAGAGCGGCGTCACCACATTGGTCGAATCCAACCGCCCGCCAAGCCCGGTCTCCCACACGACCACATCGACCTCTTGCCGCGCGTAGTGCATGATCGAGACCACGCTGAGCACTTCAAACTCGGTCGGCCGCCCCGCCTCCGTCGCCGCCACTTCCTCGACGACGGGACGCAGCTGCCCGACGATGTCGGCAAGGTCAGCATCGGAAATGTTCACGCCGCCGACAGTCATCCGGTCATGGAACTGAATAAGATAAGGCGAGGTGTACAGTCCGACCTTGTATCCGGCTGTCTGCAGCATCGATGCGAGGTACGAACAGGTCGAGCCTTTGCCGTTCGTGCCGGCCACATGCACAAATCGGAGAGCGTCGTGCGGACGGCCAAGCCGGTCGAGCATCGCTACCATGCGCTCCAGTCCCGGCTTGATCCCGCCCTTTCCGTCAAAACGGTCAAAGCTGTGAATCCAATCGATTGCAGACACGTATTTGGTACTCCTTTAGCCGCGCAATTCAGCAATGCGGGCGCGTACTTTTTCACGCTTCTCTTCATAGTCGGCCAGTTTGGCCTTTTCTGTTTCAATCACATCGGCCGGCGCTTTCGCCACGAAGCCCTGGTTGTTCAGCTTCTTCTCGATGCGCTCCACTTCGCCGTCCAGCTTCTTCTCTTCCTTTTGCAGACGGGAGATCTCCGCGTCGAGGTCGATCAGGCCGGCCAGCGGCATGAACAGCTCGGCACCGGTGACCACGTTGGAAACCGCCTTGTCGGGCGCTGCGATGTCGGTGCCGATCGTCAGCTCATCCGGGTTGCAGAAACGGCGGATGTACGACTCGCCGCGGTTCAAGATATCTGCGGTCTGCGCATCTTTCGCCTTGATCAGCAAAGTGATCGGACGGGACGGCGGAACGTTCATCTCCGCGCGGGTGTTGCGAACGGAACGGATCAGGTCGATCAGCAGGTTCATCTCCTGCTCAGCCTGCGCATCGTTGTGCTCCGCAGAGAATGCCGGGTAGGTCGCCTTCATGATCGATTCGCCTTCCGCGTGCACCGGCAAGTGCTGCCAGATCTCTTCGGTCAGGTACGGCATAAACGGATGCAGGAGGCGCAGGGACTGGTCAAGCGCGTAGATCAGCACGTTTTTCGTCGTGGTCTTCGCCGCTTCATCTTCGCCGTTGAGCGGCATTTTCGCGAGCTCGATGTACCAGTCGCAGTATTCGTTCCACAGGAATTCGTAGATCGCCGAACCTGCGCCGCCGAAGTCGTAGTTCTCCAGACGCGCGTTCACCTGTTGAACCGCTTCGTTCAGGCGGTGCAAAATCCACTTGTCTGCCGTGCCGAGCTGAGTCGCGCCAGCCAGACCCTGGTAGTTGAAGTCGTCGCCGAGGTTCATCTCCACAAAGCGCGACGCGTTCCAGATCTTGTTCGCAAAGTTGCGCGCCGACTCAACTTTTTCCCAGAAGAAGCGCAGGTCGTTGCCCGGCGATGCGTTGGTCATCAGCATGAAGCGCAGCGCGTCTGCGCCATATTTTTCAATCACGTCGAGCGGGTCGACGCCGTTGCCGAGCGACTTGGACATCTTGCGGCCTTCGGAGTCGCGGATCAAGCCGTGGATCAGCACATCCTGGAACGGCTTGGTGTCGGTGAACTCCAGCGCCGTGAAGATCATCCGCGCCACCCAGAAGAAGATGATGTCATAGCCGGTGACCAGAACATTGCCCGGGTAGTAGCGCTTGAGGTCTTCCGTCTGTTCCGGCCAGCCCATCGTCGAGAACGGCCAGAGACCGGAGGAGAACCAAGTGTCGAGCACATCTTCATCTTGGCGCAGGCTGTCGTGGCCACACTTGCTGCACGCGGTCGGCGCTTCCAGCGAAACGATCGTCTCGCCGCAATGGTCGCAGTACCACGCCGGGATGCGGTGGCCCCACCACAGCTGACGCGAGATGCACCAGTCGCGGATGTTTTCGATCCAGTGCAGGTAGGTGCGCTCGAAACGGTCCGGCACGAAGCGGACTTTGTCATCCGTCTTCTGCAGCGCGATCGCTTCGTCTGCCAGCGGCTGCATTTTTACGAACCACTGGGTGGACAGGAACGGCTCGACTACAGCGCCGGAGCGCTCGGAGTGGCCGACCGAGTGCATGTGCTCTTCGATCTTGAAGAGCACGCCTGTTTCCTGCAGATCGGCAACCAGTTTCTTGCGGGCGTCAAATCGGTCCAGACCTGCGTACGGACCGGCATTGTCGTTCATCTGGCCGCCTTCGTCCATGACGATGATCTGCTCAAGGTTGTGGCGCTGGCCGATCTCAAAGTCGTTCGGGTCGTGCGCCGGGGTGATCTTGACGCAGCCGGTGCCGAATTCCATGTCAACATACTCATCGGCCACAACCGGGATCTCGCGGCCGGTGATCGGGTGGTCGAGCATCTTGCCGATCATGTGCTGGTAGCGCTCATCGCTCGGATGCACCGCAACTGCCGTATCGCCAAGCATCGTCTCCGGACGGGTGGTCGCGACAACGATCGAGCCGCTGCCGTCTTTGAGCGGGTAGCGCATGTGGTACAAGGCGCCTTGCACGTCTTTGTACTCCACCTCGATATCGGAGAGCGCGGTGCGGGCAGCCGGGTCCCAGTTGATGATGCGTTTGCCGCGGTAGATCAGGCCTTTTTCATACAGCTTGACGAAGACGAGGCGAACCGCCTTGGACAAGCCTTCGTCCATCGTGAAGCGCTCGCGGGAGTAGTCGAGCGAGAAGCCCATCTTGCTCCACTGGTTGCGGATGGTGTCGGCGTACTTCTCTTTCCACTCCCACACCTTCTCAAGGAACTTCTCGCGTCCAAGGTCGTAGCGGGACGTGCCTTCTTCGCGAAGCATGCCTTCCACTTTCGCCTGGGTCGCGATGCCGGCATGGTCGGTGCCCGGCAGCCACAGCGCGTCATAGCCTTGCATGCGCTTGCGGCGGACCAGCACGTCCTGCAGGGTGAAGTCGAGCGCGTGACCCATGTGCAGCACGCCGGTGACGTTCGGCGGCGGGATCACGATCGCGTACGGCTCTTTGTCCGCTTCGCTGTTTGCTTTAAACAGGTCTTGCTCGATCCACCATTTGTACAGGCGGTCTTCTACCGCCTTGGGATCATACACTTTCGGAATGTTTTTCTCTTCCATCTCCATCTGCCTCCATTTTAGAACTCAAAATACACATCAAAATCATAGGTGAAAATAAAAAAGTCCCTTTCATCCTCATAAAAAGGACGAAAGAGACGCTGCTTCCGCGGTACCACCTTTAGTTCGCAAGACAAGAGTCCTGCGCGCTCGGGAAGATAACGGATTCACCGGTTTTCCCTACCCGGCGCACTCAAAATGCGCGTTCAGGAAAACGACTCCGGGACGACGTTCAGCTTCTTCTGCCCAGGCGGCCTCGCAGCGTGTCAGCCACCCTCTCTGAGAGCTTTCAAAACCTACTCTTTCCCATCAAAGCCAATGCTTGTGTCAGGTTGTTTGATACATAGTATACAGCAAAGACACTTCTTGTCAAAGCCGAAACGCACTATTTTTTCTTCTTGGTGTTGCGATAGCGCTTTTTCGTCGCGTGCGGCACATACGTCTTCTGCCCGCGCGCCTCGCGCAGTTTGGTAGCTGCAGACGTTTTGCCATTGCCTTTGTCTTTATCTTTGCCCTTGTCCCCGTTTTTCGCAGCCATCTTCGCTTCGACTTCCTTGCGCTTCTTCTCCGTCCACTCGTTTGTTTTCACAAACACCCAGGAACCGGCCAGCGAAATGATCAGCACCGTGATCGGCAGGTTGACCATCGCCGTCTTCAGGTTGGCCTTGGCAATCGCCGGATCAAGCGTTGCAAACTGGTAGATAAAGAAGACGACCAGCGAGATGACCGCCGTCAGCAGCGTGACAAAAACGGCGCTCGGCAGCTTTTTGTCCTTGATGCGCGGCACGATGAAAAATGAAGAAAACATCATCGCGATCGGCAAGGTTGTAAACAGATACTGATCGCCGAGGAAGACCGGCAAGAGGCCTGCCAAGAGACCCAATACACCTGCAGTAATCAAGAGAAAACGCCAATTCAAACCTTTCACTCCACCATCACTCCATCCCGAATCTGTACCAGACGATGCGCCCGCCGGGCCATCGCCTTGTCATGCGTGACCATCACCACGGTCTTGCCCGCTGTGTTGGCCGTATGTAACAGGTCGATCATCTCCGCCGCCGTCTCGTCGTCGAGCGCCCCGGTCGGCTCATCGGCCAGCAGCAGGCGCGGATCGTTCATCAGCGCCCGGGCAAGCGCCACGCGCCGCTGCTCCCCGCCGCTCAGGACGTAGGAGCGGTCTTCGCCGCGCTTGCCAAGCCCGACCAGTTCGAGCAGCTCATCCGCCCGCAAATGGTCTGCGTCGCTGACAGCGCCTGCCAGCATTTTTGGCAATACTACATTTTCTCGCACATTGAGCGTGGAGACAAGACTGGGAAATTGAAAAACGAACCCGATCTCCTCCGACCGGAGCTTCGTCCGCTCCCGTTCGCGCAGCCCGCTCGTCTCCCGTCCCCCGATCATTACCGACCCTTTCGTCGGCGCGCTGAGCAGTCCGATGATCGACAGCAACGTCGACTTGCCGCTGCCCGACGGCCCCATCACGGCGAGAAAATCGCCGTCCCTGATCTCCAGATCGACACCCCGCAGCGCCCGCACGAAGCCTTGCGTGCTCTTGTAGGTCTTCTTGACACCCGTCAGCTTCAGCATCCTACTCGCCCTCCCGAATCGCGTCATAAGGATTCTGCCGCAAAATCGAGCGAATCGGCACCGCGGCCGCCAGCATCCCGATCAGAGCTGTCAACAGCACCGCCCCCGTCGCCAGCAGGATCGACGGCAGAAAATCAGGAAACAAGAGCGGCAGTTGAAACGCCTTGGCGATCACCGCCTCGTTGTCGGCCAGCATCGCCGCGACCAGAAACACGCCGACCGTCCCGCCCGTCAGGCTCGCGAGCAGGGATTCGGTCAGCAGCAGCCGGTACACCGCCCACTTTCCGGCGCCAAGCGCCCGGAACATGCCGATCTCGCGCATCCGCTCATTGACCAGTGCCGAAAACAAGGTCATCCCCTGAATCGCCGCCATCAAAATCACTACGCCGATCATCGAGTACGACAGCAGCCGCAGCGGAAACAACTGCCGCGTGATCGTCTCGCGCAGCTTGGTGCCGGTCACCGCCGACGCCTCGGGAATCTTGCGCTCGATCTGCCGTTTGACAAACTCTTCGTCGCCGGGCAGGGTCTTCACCAGCACCACCGACACGCTGTCCTTGGGAAAAGTAAGCCCGTTGCCGCCCGCCTCGCGCAGCTTCCTTGCCGCATCGAGCGTCATATAGATCGTGTGGTCCGCGCCTGTCCCGGTCGGAAACAGCACACGGGCGAGCTGAAAATCATGCCCAAACAGCTTGAGCGTCTCCCGATAGGCCTTGTACTGCAGGTGGTAGATCGCGTTTTTCCCGCCGGCGTCGCTGCCGACGATCACCTTATCGGAGGTCAGCTCCCGGCCGGCCCCGCTGAAATACCCTTTCAAGGTAAAATCGGTCTTGGGATCAAACGCGACCACCGGGAAATCGCCTTCGACCTGGCAGCACGTCCCGGAGAACGTCTCCAGATACAGCTGCGGCGTCAAAGCTTGCACCTCCGGGATCTCCCGCAGTTTCGCCACGACGGAGCCGGGCATATAAAACGAGCTCACTTCGCCTGTGATCATCACCTGCTCCGCCACCTTGCCGTAATTCTTCGGCACCACCATCACATCGGCGCCAAAGCGGGCATCGCTTGCGGTCAGGCTCCGATCGACCGACATCAGAAAAAAGTAACTCAAAAACAGCATCGCTGCCGTGATCGCCGTCGAGGTGAGCAACAGCGAACTGCGCAGCGGTTTGCGCCACAGATTGCGCCACGCCCACCGAATACGCTGCCACATCGTCTACACCTCTTCCGTCTCGTCCTCGACGGAAGGACCGTCATCAAACGGGTCACTTTTTCGTAAAATGAAGACCGTAATCATTGTACCAAGCAGCAACAGCGCCAACCAGACCAAATTAAAAAAAATCTCTGCCGAACTGAACATCATGCGTCCCCCGTTCCTCAAGTGTCTTACAGAGTAGTATTGGGCGGGAACGCCAAAAAAATCCAAAGGCGCACGTGTTGGCCGCCTTTGGATGCTCGTTTAGCGGTCTTTCGCCGCCGATTTCCCCTGCTCGATCAGCTGAATCGCCGCCCCGATCAGCTTTTGCACATCGGCCGGGTCTTTCGCTTCGGCGTAGACGCGCAGGAGCGGCTCGGTGCCGCTGGGACGGAACAAGATCCATCCGCCGCCGGCCAGCCGGTATTTGATGCCGTCGAGCGTCTGCACCTCTTCCACCGCAAAGCCGGCAAAGGTGCGCGGCTTTTGGCGCAGGGATTTCAGCAGGAGCTCCTTTTTCTTCTGCTCCAGATGCAGATCGGCGCGGTCGTACGCATGGTGCCCGGCGAGGAACATCAGGTTGTCGACCGCCTCGGTCAGCTTTTGTCCCGACCCGAGCAGATGCTCGATCAGGAGCATCCCGGAGAAGATGCCGTCGCGCTCCGGCATGTGGCGCGGAATGCCGATGCCTCCGCTCTCTTCGCCGCCGATCAGCACCTCTTCGCTTTGCATCACGTCACAGATATACTTGAACCCGATCGGCACTTCACGCAGCGGCACTTCATACAGGCTGGCCACATTGTCGATCATCCCCGTGGTCGAAAACGTCTTGACCACCGCGCCTTTCCATTTACGTTCGCGCAGCAGATGCAAGGTCAGCAGCGAAAACAGGATCTGCGGCGAGACGAAGTTGCCGTGCGCATCGACCGCCCCCAGCCGGTCGCCGTCCCCGTCGGTGGCGAGCCCGAGGTCGGCGTGGACTTCGAGGACTTTTTCCATCAACAGTCCGAGGTTCTGCTGGATCGGCTCCGGATTGACGCCGCCAAAAGTCGGGTCGGGCGCGGAGCGCAGCCGGGTGACTTGGCATCCCATCTCCTCCAGCGCTTTGGCAAAATAATTTCCGGCCGCACCGTGCATCGCATCGACGACAACATGCAGCCTGCGCTTCTTGCTTGCGACCGGAGCGATAAAGCGGAAGAGCTGGGAGAAATACTGCGTATCCAGATTGGTCAGGCGGATCAGGCCGGCGCTTTTCGCCTCGTCAAACGGCATGAACTGCACCGCCGATTTCCCGACCCTGGCTGCCATCTGCCGGATGTCTTGTTCCCCGACCGGTCCGGCGTGCGGGCCTTTCCATTTCAAGCCGTTCCATTCCTTCGGGTTGTGGCTGGCCGTGACCATCAGCCCGCCGGCAGCACCGAGATAGCGCACGGCGAACGATAAGAGTGGCGTCGGGGTGACGGTGTCGAGCAGATAGACGGGAATGCCGTTGGCGGCGAGCACCTGTCCTGCGACGCGGGCAAACGTGTCGGAGAGGAAGCGCGTGTCGTAGCCGATCACCATCCCCTGCTCGGCCGTCCCCCGGGCCAGCAGTTCGTCGGCGATCGCCTGACAGACCAGTTTGAGGTTGCTTATCGTAAAGGTATCGGCGATCTGACCGCGCCAGCCTTCTGTTCCAAAGCGAATTTCCATGATCACAGTCCCTCCTGCAAGCGTACTTTGTGTCTTGTAGACTATGCACCCGAGTAGGCTTTTGTCACGACTTGCGCACCATGGGCGGGCAGGCGCACATACACTGTCAGGGAAAGGACTTGGAAACGGGGGTCTGTCACATGTATTACTACCTGCTGCGCACCGTCAAGATCCTCCTTGGCGGCGCGATCGGGATCGTCTTCCTCCGGGCGCTGTTCTTCCCGAACGTGCTCGATGTCTTTTTGCTCCTGATCTTGTTCTTGATCCTGGTCGCGATGTTTGTCGGGACCTGATCAAAAAGCTGCCCTCCATTCTCGGGGCAGCTTTTTTGATTTTTCCCAGCGATTCCCGTCTGTTGGCGGGCGTTTGCTGCATGCTACAATATACCCTGAATATGCCGAATCTTGTCGAATGAAAGATTTCGACGAGTACGGGGGACGCAACACTTTGGGGTGAATGTTCTGCCGTTTGTGAGAGCAAGGGAATCCTCTTCCCGAACCCGTCAACTAACCTCGGAGGCGAAATGAGGAGGGTATTTGTAAGGATGAAATCATGGCGTGCGAAGCTGGCCATCAGTGTTTTTGCTATTGTTGGAATATTGTGTCAAGTGCAAGGTGAAGCGGAAGCAGCCGCTCCGGCTCCCAAATACAGCGTGCAGCTCAATGACAAGCTGGTCACCTTCCCGGATGCGAAACCGTATCTGGACGGGGCGGATCGCGTGCAAGTGCCGATTCGCTTTTTGACCGAGTCGATGGGCTATTCGGTGGATTGGAAGCTGGAAGGCAAGCAGGTGGCGGTGACGATGAAAAAGGGTACTGCGACCGTGCAGTTGAAGACGGGCGACCGCAAGATCATCGTCAACGGGAAAGCGGAACTGATGGATACCGTTCCGGTCTTGAAGCAGGACCGCACGTTTGTGCCGGTGCGCTTTGCCACCGAAGCGCTGAACGCTAACGTCACGTGGCACCAACCGACACTGTCGGCGATCATCGCAACAGATGGAAGAACGCATCAGGCACTGGCACCCGTCTATGTGCCGATCAGCGAAAAGATCATCAAAACGGCCAAAGCCTACATGGGCACCCCGTATGTGTGGGGCGGCTCGACTCCGAAAGGTTTTGACTGCTCAGGCTTGACGCAGTATGTCTACGCGAAAAACAGCGTCTCATTGCCGCGCGTTTCGCGTGACCAGTACAAAACAGGACAACCTGTCGCGAAGAGTTCCCTGAAAGTTGGCGATCTCGTCTTCTTCTCGCTCAATCAGAAAGGCGTCGTTGGACATGTTGGGATCTACACCGGAAACGGCGAGTTTATCTCCGCCACTTCCTCCAAAGGTGTCAGCATCGCCAAAATCAACGATCCGTACTACTGGGGCGCTAAATACATTGGCGCGAAGCGGGTTCTCTAAACCAATGCCCTTGTCACCAAAAGACACCGTCCCGATGGGCACGGTGTCTTTTCATGTTAGAAGCAAGACCGTCATGCAGGCCGCATAGAAAAAAGCGGCTCCCGGCACCCAGAGCAGGTGGACGCTGATGTTGTCTTCCTCGCGTTTTAAAGCGACTGCATAGCGGAGGAGTCCGTAGGCGATCATCAGCAGGCAGAGAATGAAAAGCAAAAGAGTTGCCATCGAATCCCTCCTTTATCTGTTTGTGTTACGGCAGCAGGCGGAGCGGGGCGAGTCGGTTGTTGAGCTCCTGCAGCTCGGCGGTGGAAATTTCGGTCAGGCGGCGCAACGCGGCCACGCCGTCCGCTTCCTGCTCAGCCTGGGCGTGAGCGGTAACGCCAGCTTGCAAGATGGAGCGAGTGACAGCAGTCATCGCGGCCAGTTCGCGGTCGGCCGCCTGAGTGGCCGTGTTGAGCGTGGCAAGGCCGTCGATGATCGTTCGCTCACCCGTGGCGATGTCGGTGAGATGGCCGTTCATCGCGGCGAGTTGTGTGACGGTGGCCTCTTCTTGCAGCCCGATTTGCGCTAAGGAGCGTGTGGTGTCAGAAAGCGGGTCGAGTGTGGCCGACGTTTCTGCGACAACAGCGCCGGTGGCGGCGAGCGAGCTGTCGATCAGCCGCATCGTTTCGTTGATCTGTCCCTGCACTTGCGTCTGCTGGGCAAAGCTGTAGCCAAACAGGCCCACGCCAAGCAAACTCAAGAGCAGCGGGAGCGCTTGCAGGCTCTTATTCAGCATACTATGTTGCCTCCTTTCACAGTGTTAGTCGGAATCTCAGGGAAAGAGATCGGGTAACGGCGGGAGCGGACGCGGCAGTGGCAGCAGCGGTAACGGGTGGAGCGGGTCATCGAGAAGATCTTTCAGTTTCCCAAAGTACTTGAACGTCTCCCGAGAGCGGTTGAGTTCCGCCAGCAACAGGTCGAGTTGGCCGCTTAGCCCCGCCGACTCCTGCCCGGCTCTGGCCAGCGGATCGGCCAGCCGGTCGAGCAGCGCTGCATTTTGCCCGACATCTTGGGTCAGGCTGCTTACTTTCACCGTCACTTGGCTGGTGAGCTGCACACTTTCCTGCTCCCCTTCCAAAATCTCCGCCATCAGCGTCACGCCCTGCTCAGTCAGCTTGACCTGCCGCGACAGCTCCTGCCCCAATCGTTCACCAGTCTCCTGCTGACGGGCGAGAATTCGTTCCTGCTCCTCCAGCTGTGCCAGCTTGCTTTCCACGCCTTGCACCTTTTGATGCAACTGTTCCGTATGCTCCAGCATGCTGCCCGTCGTGCCGGTCAGGTCGTACAAGAGCGCAAACAGGCCGGGCGCGGACGGGGCTGCTTTTTCCTGCTGCGCTTCCCGTTCCCTCTCATCGGGCAGAGAGAGCAGGAACGCAGCAAGAAACAACAGCAGGGCACAACCCCAGATCACAAACTCATGAAACATCGGGTCAAACGGCGTTTTGCTGTTCCCCTTGCGCATCACGGGTTCCCTCCCCCGCTTCGCCACTGCGGCAGGATCAACGTCTTGTCATTCATCTCGCGCAGATTCCGATTGATCTCCTCCTGCGCCCGCAGCATCACAGCCAGATCGGTCACCATTCCGCTGTTCGTCCCTTCAATCCCGCGCAGCACCGCAAGCAGTTCGGATGCTGCCTCGTGCGCAGTTTTCAAAGTCTCGGCCGTTGCGCCCGTTGAACTCCCCAGCTTCTGTACCGCCTCGCCGATCCCGCGCACCGATCCGTCCAGCTCGGCGAGCTCCTCGTTCATTCCCGCCGTCTCCGCTTGGACCCGGCCCAGCTTCGCTTCCATGCGGGCGCTTGCCGTCTGCAGTTCTGACAATCCTTGCAGCCCTGCCTTCATCTCGCCGGACAGCTCATGCGTCTGTGCAACCTGCCCTTTCAACTGCAAAGCTTTCTGCTCGATGTCCCGCTGAATGCCCACTTGCAGCAGCCCGTTCACGCCCAAGCCCAACAGGCAGAGCACGGTGATCGCTTTCGGGACGGACAGCGTGGTCTGCCAATCAATGACCCGTTGCTTCCAGCTCATGGCGTCACCCCCGGCGTTTTTTGGTTCATCTGCTCGGTGTAACCCTTGATCTGTTCCAGATGGGACTGATCCTGCTCAATCCAGTAGGACAATTTTCCCAAGACTGAATGCAACTCGCCCATCGCATGAGTCAAACGGCTCATTTCCTGGGAAATAATCAACAGATCGCCGCTGCTTTTGTTCCCGTACTGCACCATTTCCTGGTTCAGCTTCAAGGTCGAGGCGTTGAGATCGTTGATTCGGGCGATATGTACGTGAACCGTTTCTGTGGCGCGCAGCGTTTGCCCAAGCTGCTGATCCATCGCCTTCGTAGTCGAGACCACCTCTTGGAGGTGCTCATTTTTCTGGATGATCGACCGTTGGATCGACAGCAGCCGGGAGGTCGAATCGAGACTCTTTGCAAGTCCGGAGTCAATTTTGCTCAGCTGATACGTGACGGTCATCGTCTGCACGAGGAGCAGGATGGCCACCGTCACCCCGACATAACTCAGCACTTTGCGAACCATACGGCTCCCCCTTTACGGCATGTCATCGGCAACCTCGGCGGACGTTTGCGCTGCTGCCGAGACCTTGCCTGCGATGGCGCTGTTGGTTTGCGCAATCTCCGCCGCCAGCTCCGTCAGGTGCTTTGCGCTGGCTTGCATCTTCAAAAGTGCGGCTTTCTGCTCCGCTGACCCTTGCCCGACCCCATCGAGATCCGCGTGCAATGTCGAAGCGAGCTCCTGCAGCGAGAGGCTCAGTTCGATCTGCTTTTGGCTGAGCCGGTCAAGTTCGGCCAGCGAGCGGTCCTGTTCGCTGATCCCGGCCCGCAGCGCCTGCAATTGGCTCCCGATGCGCTCCGTCGTCGAAGATCGTTTGTCGATGTCGCTCATCTTGCCGGCGATCTCTCCATTCACCTCGTTGATCTGGTCGTTGCGCTCCCCGATCGTCTTCAGCATCCCCACCAAATCCATCCGTTCCGGAAGCTCCGGTTTGACCCAGACCAGACCGCTGGCCACCGCCAGCACCGTGACCCCCGCAGCGATCCAAAGCCAGACTCTCCTCAACGTCCCCCCACCTTTCGGCCATTTTTACAGCCTTCGGAAGCAGTCAGAGTTTTGTGTCAATTGCCCAAAATAGAACCGCAAATAAAAAAACACCGCAAATTCATGCGGTGTCTTTCGATCTAGACGCACTCCGTACCTGATAAAACAGACGAATCAACGGATGCGAGTCTTCGGTTACTTGAATCTGTTCCAGCCTGCGCCGTCCGACACGCTTGTCGAGCAGGGCAAAAGCACGGATGATCGGATCTTCATGCTGCAACGCTGCTTTGATCGGCAGGATCATGATCTCGCGCATCGCTTCGGTAAGATGGTATCGGGAGTGGATCGCTTCTTTCGCCAACCTCTGATCGGCCAGAACGGAAGCCTCACGCCAGCTGAGCTCCGGAGCTTCCCGCTTGATTTGCCTCGAACACTCGTGTTCACGCAGCATATAAAGCAACTTATTGCCTTTGAAAACCGTCTCGCCATCAATGCTCACCCGCAAAACCTGCCCGTCCTGATCGTGCGTTTTTCGATACACGTCAAAATGAAAATCAACCCGCGCCCGCACCGATTCGTGCAGGAACTCGTTCTTATATTTGTGCTTGAGTTTTGTCCACCTCATCGTAAAAAGCGTCCCATCCTCTCTTCACTTTTCTAATCAATTCTTCCGCATGCTGCTCCATCCAGTTTTCCAGATCGAGCACCCAATCCACGATGCCTCGCAGCCAGCCCGTGCTGTCCAGCCCTTCCAGACATCGCCCGGCAAAATGCAGCAAAAAGTAGGCTCGGCGCAGTCGCATCAACATGGGCAACGCATCCACTTCCGCCGCGGTCAGGCAATGCTCTGACGCATAGCCTCGCGCAAAGTTCTCCAGCCAGACCCACTCTGCTCCCGTTCCCCACATCTGGTTGGCCGGTCCTTCCCCCAGTCCGATCGCCAGGTCGAGCGCGCGCAGATCACGAGCGCAAAATTCAAAGTCGAGTACCCCGGTCACGTTTCTGGCAGCAAGCAACGTGTTCCCTTTCGTGTAATCGCGGTGGATCAACTGCCTCGGTAGCGCATCGTACAGTTCCGGCACTTTTGCGGTCATCTCCTGCAGCAAGGCGGCCATGCGGCGCTGTTTCTCCACGCTGACCGGCAGCGTCTCGGCCAAGCGCAGAGGATCGGGCACCAGCGGATGTACTTTTTCCAACGCTCCGTACAGAGGCACCCCGGCGCACAGAGCAGGCTCGTCGATCTGCCCCATCACGCGCACCAGTTCGCCAAGCCCACGTCCGGACGCTTCCGCCTGCTCTGGATCGTCCGCTTGCGGATGCTGTCCCGGAATCAGCGGAAACAAAGCCAGGAGCCGTTCCTGCCCCTCCGCAGTCACCACATGCGCCGTCCGCTGACCTGTTGCTGTCACCACCGGCACAGGGATAGCAAAAGAGAGCCTCTGCGCATCCAGAAGCTCCATCACCCTGATCTCATGCTGCACCAGTTCCTGTGCGTTGCAATTCTGATAAATCCGCGAGAAAAAAGACCCGAGCGGACTCTGCACCCGGTAGGTGAGGTTGATAAACCCCACTCCAGCCGGTTCCCACGTCCATGGCCCGGGCGCATCCGGCCACAGCTGTTCAAACGCCTGCAAGTTCATCGCTCACAGGCCTCAGCGCTTGGCCTTCGCCAGCTTCCGTTCCTTCATGCGCATGATGTATTCCACCGCATCTGGCGTTTTGCAAGCGGTGTCGCCGTGGTCGACATCGACAACGCCGATCCGCTTGGCCGCTGCGACCGCCTTCTCCTCCAGCGCGTCGTTGCGCGCGCCGATGGCGATCAAGGAGGAGTTCATCGCTTCCTTGATCCGGTTCTTGCTGCTGTGAATCCGCGCTTCGATAACCGCCAGATACGGCTCGAACAGCTCATCGGGCACCTCTTCCTTGCTCAGCGCGATCAGCGTCAGCATCTGCCAGCCGGAACGCCCGACAAACTCGACGTCCTGCTCCCCGATCCACATTTCCATCAACTCGCGGGTGAACTTCGTTTTGCCCGCGAGATTGCTGGTCAAAGTATCGGTCAGCGTATGCGAGTTCAAGCTCCGCACCCACGCATCGAGCGTCGCTATGCTGACCTTCTTCGGATCGGCGATCAACGTCGCCATGTTGCGGGCTTCAAAATTGCCCGTCTCCCACAACTGCTCGGCCAATTCCTGATCTTTCTTGATCTCCTTGGCCAGCGCCTTCATGTTGGCAAACGACACGCCAAACGTGTTTTCGCCAAGCCCGTGCCGGATGTACGTCTTGCGCGCCTGCTCCGTGCCCATCTCTTCCAGCCTTGCCATCACCGTCTGCAGATCCATTGCCATTGTAGATACCGCCCTTTCACACCAATAACTCCCATTATAAACGAAAGCCGCTGATCCTAAAAGATCAACGGCTGGTCTGCTCTATGGCCGCGGACGCCACGGTCCCGGCTTTTGCGGTTTGCGCTGCTTCACGCGGGGCAGGGCGAAGCGTACGTTTGGCTCGCTCTGGCCCGCTTCGTCTTCCAACTCCTCGCCGTACTCGTCACCGTGGCTGACCAGGGAGACGTCGGGCGTCTCTTCCTCGACCTGCACCGAGACGTTCTCCGACACTTCGACCGCGCTGCCTTCGCGCGTCTCCCAGCCGTCATCTCGGGTCTCGACCGAGGACGATTCCATGCTTTCCAGATCGTCGTATTCTTCCAGCCCTTCCAGATGCGGCGCAAAGGACGGCGCCGACAGGTTGAGCCCGTAGCGGGCGATCAGGTCCTGCACAAACATCTCGCGTCCTTCGTCGAGCGCCAACTGCTTGCGGAACCGGTTTGCAAAGCGCCCCGTATCCCAGTCCCGCGTGCGCTCAAAATACGCCTCGACCACTTCCAAGGTGCGCTGCGGGAACGACAGGTAAGCCGCCAGCACGGTCATTTCCTCCGCGGTGATCTCACGCACGGCACGGTACACGTCGAGGATCGAGAAGCCGATCGACGCATCCCAGTCATAGCGCGGCATATAGCGGGTGAGCAGCGCGCCGAGGTCATGCACGGGGTGCCCGTAGTGGCAATGGTCGAAGTCGACCACCGCCAGGCGCTCTTTGTCGACGATCAGGTTCTGGCGCGAAAACGACCCGTGGCAGATCGTCTTGTTCTCCCGCGCCCACTCCAGGATCTGCCCGTATGGCGAGTTGCCCAACTGCTCCGCCGCATGGTGAATCATCTTGTTCAGCTCACTGCGGTGCGTGCGGTAAGACTCATCCATCACATTCTGCTCGCGGCGGTCCTCGAGGCTCGCGTCATAACTGCTCAGCTTCGCCTGATAGCGCCCCCATTGCGCCGAGAAATCCTCGCGCGTCTCCTGGCCGAATCCGCCGCCTTCAAAACCCGCCCCGGCGTTGTGCAGCTTGGCGAGCGTCTCCGCCGCCAGGAACACATTTTTCGCCTTCTTCAGATCGGCTTCCTTGCCCGGCATCCAGTCGGTCAGGTAATAGATGCCCGTCGCGTGCACCACATACGGATCGCCGTACTTGGTGCGGATGAAGCGCGGCACGCCCGGAAAACCTTTGCCCGCCAGATGATCGACCGCTTGCTGCACAAATCGCACGCGGCTTTCGGTCACGCTGACTTTTTTCAGCGCCCGGTAGCCGGCCGGCGTTTTGATGCGCAGCACGCCGCGCACCGCTTTGATCTTCTCAACCGCCAAATCCCACTCCCGGAGCACTTCCGGATCGGCGCCAAAGGAATCAAAAATCTCCTGCAGCTCTTTCTCCTCTTTTTTCTTTCCCATGTTCATGCCTCCCCCTACAGAAACTCTCGCAAGTTTCGTTTTTCAATCCGTCTGACCAGGTCTTTGATCTCCTGATCGCGCTCTTTGTCGGCGACGAGAATTGCCCGGTCACTCTGCACGATCAAGAGGTCGCGCACGCCGATCGTCGCGATCAGCAAGTCTTCGCTTTCGATGATCGAGCGCGACGTGTCGATGCCGACATGCAGCCCGTTGACGATGTTGCCCGCGTTGTCCTGGCTCAAAAACCGCTCCACCGACCGCCACGACCCGACATCGTCCCAGGCAAAATCGGCCGGGATCACCGCGACATTGTCCGCTTTTTCCATGATCGCGTAGTCGACCGACAGTTTCTCCATCTTGGCGTACGTCTCGCGGATGATCTCCTTTTCGTCCGGCGTGCCCAAGATCTCATACAAGTGCGCCAGATGCTGGTACATCTCCGGCATGTGGCGGCGATAGGCCTGCAGAATCTCCTGCACGCGCCAGACGAACATCCCGGAGTTCCACAGGTACTTGCCAGACTGCAGGAAGCGCAAGGCGCGGTCAAAATCGGGCTTCTCCGTAAACTCCGCCACATGGTACGCCCGCCGCCCGTTGTCATTGACGAGCAGGCGGTCCATCTTGATGTAGCCATAGCCCGTCTTCGGCTCGGTCGGACGGATGCCAAAGGTGACCAGCATCTTATGATTGCGGGCAAACTCTGCCGCCCACGACAGGCAGCGGCGGAAATCCTGCTCGGAGCCGATAAAATGGTCGGATGGCAGCACCGCCATCACCGCCTGCGGGTCGCGCCGCGCCAGCCGGACGGCAGCCAGCCCGATGCCTGCTGCCGTCTCCCGCGCTTCCGGCTCGATGATCAGGTTCTCCGGGGGCAGCTCCGGCAACTGCTCGCGGATCTTGTCAAAATAGCGGTCGTTCGTCACCACATAGACGCAATCTTGACGAATCAAAGGGCGAACGCGGCCCGCCGTCGTCTGCAGCAAGCTCTTGTCCCCAAAGATCTGCAAAAACTGCTTGGGGTTGGCAGACGAACTTTTCGGCCAAAAACGGCTGCCCACCCCGCCGGCCAGGATCACCGCGTACAGCATGTCGATCGACCTCCTCTCCCCGCGCGTCGCACCGGCTTAGATCCACCGCGCCCCGTCCGCCCCGTAGACCATCGGACGGCGGGTCTGCGCCGCTTGGACCGCCCCTTCCAGCCGCTCGGCAAACACGTCGGCGCCGCGCTTCAGGCGCTGGAACTGCGCCAGGTGGCGGTACGCCGCATGCGGAAAGGCCAGATAGGCGTCGAGCACGACCAACTGCTGCTGCGTCATCCCCGCCTCTTCGCCGTACGCGTCGAGGAACACGCGGGCCAGCTCCTGCTCGCCGCGCTCCAGCAGCCCGTGGGCAAACTTGGCCGCATCATAGAGCGGCAGGTCGGCGATCGCATCGTCGATGTGCAGCGTGGCGATGCGCCCTTCCGCGTCGATGCGCAAGTCGCTCAAGCGATAGTCCCCGACGGCAAACTCGCCGTCCGCTTCCGACTGGCGCGCCAACTCCTCATATTTGCCGGCCGACAACCCTTCCACCGCCCGGCCGATCTGCTCGGCGATCCATTCATAATGCGTCAAAAAGCGCTCTTGGAGCAGATTGTGCTGGCGCAGCTCCGACCAGGCATGGAAGCGATCTTGCAGTTCGTCGCCCGCTTTGGCAAACCGCTCGATCCACGTGCCGTGCCGCTTCGGAAGCGCCGCGCCTTCGATCGGCTGCAGCCCTTTGCCCGCCTGGTGCAGCCGGGCGAGATTGCGCCCGCACAGCCGCATGTCGAGCGGGAAGAGGTCGGGCGTCCGGCCTTCCCAGTCATCGCTGAGCGTATAGAGCAGGTCGCCGTGGCGCACGACCGCATCTCCGTATAAGGTGCGGATGTGGCGCGGCACGCGGCGATACCCCTGCTTCGCCAGATGCTCCCACAGGGCATGGCGGCGTTCGATCTTGCGTTCTTCGGTGTCAATATGCAGCCGCTTGATCCCGCGGTGTTCTGTATCCACTAACAACGTGCGCTCATCGAGCGGAAGCACCCCGGCCACCCCGATGCCGTAGCGGGGCAGCACCGACTCGACGACCACGTCCAGTTGTTCGCTTTGCATACGTCTCCCCTCCCTTAACTCTTGATTCAAGCGTATGCGTCCGTGCCAAGGAGTAGACGAAAAAACAGGCGGACGGGAGGTCAGCCTGTTTCCGTGTCAATTAGCGTCTCGCGGCAGGAATGTAGAGAATTTGCCCGACATCCAAAACCTGGTCTTGCAGATTGTTGGCGCGCAGCAGATCGCTGACCGACGTTTGATAACGTTCTGCCAGTCCGGACAGCGTCTCTTCACTCTGCACGATCTTGAATTTCATCGTGACTTTGTGCTCTTCCTTTCTGGTCAGCACATCGCTCCAGAACGAGTCTTCATCATGCGACTTCGTGTGCACCGGCGCGTATTTCTCGGCGTGATGGGAGGAAGACTCGTGCACGGCATGCACGTAGCTTTCTTCCTTGTGCTGCGCTTGGTGATGCTGATGCGAGGAGGAGGACTCGTCGGCCGTATGGGCGCGGGAGTCGCCAAGCAGAGCGGACAGCTTGATCGGCGATACCTCCTGCTTCTCCCCGTGCTTCGAGCCGACCGACAGCTTGGGCCCGACGGCAACGAGCGGTTGTTGCTGCTGGACCTGCACAGGCGGCGCATCGTTCACTTCATCTTCGAACTGATATTCCGCTTCGTACGGGCGGTCGTCATCATCCCCATGCTGGTGATGATGGTCATGATGATGATCGTGCTGCTCATGGTCTACATGATCATGCTCCTGATGCTCTTGATGCTCGTGGTCATGATGATGTTCATGATGATGCTCAGCTTCGTGTTGCTGCTCCTGGTGCTCAGCTGTCACCTGCACCTGCTCGACCGTTTCGGTCTGCACGATCTCCGTCACATCGATCACTTGCACTTGTTCCGCTTGCAGCGGTTCTTGCACCGGTTCTTGCACCGCTTCGACCGCGCCTTCGCTGCGCACTTCTTCCAGTGTTTCTACTACTGTTTCTTCCACCGTTTCTTCCAGCACAAATGCGTTTTCGTCGTCCTCCGTCTCCCGCTCTTCCAACTGCGGCTCCGGCGGCAGCACCGCATCGGCGACCAGCGGTGTCTGGTCGCTAGGCGGCGCAAACTTCTGCTGAATGCTGTCCTGATGGAACGACGGGTTCACCGTCTCCGAACGGAACGGCTGACGGCCGTAAAACTCGTTTGTCGGCGGTGTAAACGGATTGGCGCCCGGCGTCTGGTCATAGCCAAACGACACTTGCGGCGGCGGCGTGTCAAACGGATTGAGCATGTGCGGCGACGAGTCGGTCGCGGCATCCGCTTCTTCCAGCTGGCGCGCCCAATCGCTGCCCGGCTGCGGCATCGGGAACACGAGATTCGGGTCGGGCGTGAAAACGATATCGTTTTCCTCTTCCTCCGCACCTTCATCCTCTTCGCGGACAAACGCTGATTCCTGCTCGCCCGCCGTGCCGGCCGGCGATTCGATCACCCAGTCGTCATCCTCTTGGGCCTGCTCCGCCAAGGCGTCATCTTCATAACGCGCCGCCTGCTCCAGATTCCAAGCCGGCTCAAACGGCGGTTCAAATTCCTCTTCGCCTTCCAACTTCGGCGCTTCATAATGGCGCGACTCATCGCTGTCCAGCAGCTGATCCAATTTTTGCGCCGACACGCCTTCCTCCTGCGTGCCGCAGCGGAACACATAACCTTCGCCGCCGGACAAGCCGTGGACGATCAGCTCCGCGCGCAGATGGATCGTGCCTTCGCCCAAAACATGCGCGTTCCACGTTCCGATGCGCGGGTTCACATCCAAAATGCCATGCTGACGCTGATGCGCCTGCTGTGCCGCCATCGGCACCTGCAACACGAACGGCATGCGGTGATGCAAAGGAATCACGTGCGCTTCCGGCACATCGTCGCCCGCTTCAAATACGTCCCGGTCATCCAGTACATCCGGAATCTCCTCGGACAGGGAAGCTGCGTCCTCTTGCCGCAAGAATCCGGTAAAAGACAAAGCCCCTTTCAGGACATACGCATCATCTTCTACATCAAACCCGGTAATCTCCGTCGCCAGGGTTGCATCCTCCACGTCTTCAGTACCGCTCACAGCCTCCAACAGCAGCTGCTGATCTACATGAATGCGAATGGATGGAATCATTTCCGCATCGCTCACTAAGAGTCCCCTCCTTCTATCGTTCGATCATAGTACGACACTTTCAATTTATGAGAATGCCTGTACGATTATGACTTAACAAAAAAGCACCCCGAAGGGTGCTCGTTACGAAGAAGCCGATTTCTTGCGCGCATACAGTTTTTCATACGCGGCCAATGTCTCTTTTGCACAGCGCTCCCAAGTGAACTTCGCCGCTTGGGCGAGCCCTTTCTGGCTCATCTCCTGACGCAGCTCCGGCGAGTTCAGCACTCGCTGCATCTTCTCCGCCAGATCGTACATGTCGTGCGGGTTGATCAACAGCGCCGCATCGCCTGTCACTTCCGGGATCGACGACGTGTTCGACGTGATCGTCGGCACTCCGCAGGCCATCGCTTCCAGCGGCGGGAGGCCAAATCCTTCATAAAACGACGGGTAGACGCAAAGGTCGGCCGCGTTGTACAGATGCGGCAGTTCCGGCACGGCGGCAAACCCGGTGAAGATCACGCGGTCTGACAGGCGCAAGGCTTCGACCAGCATCGCCGTGTCGTCAAAGTCTCGCGCTTCCTTGCCGACCAGCACCAAGGCGTAGTCTTTGGGGATCTGATCCTGAATTTCATAAAACGCGTTGATCAGCCCTTTGACGTTCTTGCGCGGAGAGAAGCCGCCGAGGTAGACCACATAGGGGCGGTCGATGCCAAAACGCTCTTTGACAAACGCTTTGGCCACATCTTTCTCGATCGGCTGGTACACGCTCTCCGGCGCTTCATAGGTGACGGCGATCTTCTCCTCCGGCACCTGGAAGATGCGCTGAATGTCGCGCTTGGAGTGTTCCGACACGGTGATGATCAGGTCGGACTGCTCCATGATCCGCGGCATCTCCTGCAGGAAGATGCGTAGATAGCCTTTGCCGACCGTCTCCGGGTAGATGTAAGGGATCAGGTCGTGCACCGTCACCACGTTCAGACAGCCTTTTTTCAGCGGCAGGCCGATGCCGTTTTGCGGAACGTGGTAGATGTCGATCTTCTCCTGCTCCACGCTCATCGGGACGTGAACCTCTTCCCAGAATTTATCTTTGCTCCGCTCAATCGAGTTGAACACTTCGTCGGCCGTCGGGTCGAGATTCTTAAACTCGTCACCGGGCCAGAAAAAGCGGTATTCGTTCTTTTTGTCATGCACGTACAGGTTTTTGATCAGTTGGTAGGTATACGTGCCGATTCCCGTTCCCCGGTACCAGATGGCACCGCGCGCGTCCAGACCAATTTTCATCCTGTCACCCCTTCATGCAGCGAATTACCGGATCTTGCCGTACTTCAGCACATAGCGGGCTCCCGTCTCAAACTCATGGAGGAACCGCTCGCGGCGCTCCTTGTGCTCCGCCCACTTGCGAAGTTTGCTTTCCAAAAACTCGGGAGGGCGGTTTTTGGTGACATAATGGAAATAGCCCGCTTCATAGAAATCCTGTGGAAACCGCATCATCGCGTGCAGCAGGCGCTCTTCGCCTTCGTGCGGCTCCGTTTCTTCAAAATAGGATTTGACGATAAAATAGGCCGTCCGGCTGTCCCATTTGACACTTTTCATGTTGCGCAAAATCAGCGAGGCCAGGTCGTGGGCCCGGATGTCGCACAGCGCGTAGTCGAAGTCGATCAGAGAGATGTTTTTGTCCCCCGTGATCAGCACGTTATGGTGCGCGTAATCGTGATGGCAAAAGCCCTTGTGGCCGCGCTCCAGCTTGGTGATCTCCTCATAGCGCGACGACAAAAGAAGCTCCACGGACCGCGACGCTTCTTGGATACAATATGCGGCCTGCTCCGCGAACATGCGGTCGACCACCGAGCCGCCCTGCTCCGCCAGCACCGTCCAATTGCGCAGCTCTTCGATCCGCTCCAAAAAGTGTCCCGTCCACGTCCCCCACTGCTCTTTGCCGGCGCATTCCGGCGGCTCGAACCCTTGTGACGCCTGATGAAACCGGGCCAGGCCGCGGGCGGCGATCGCCAGGTCGAGCACATGGTCGTACTTGCTCTCCCGCCCGTCGAGCCACTCCATCACGAAGTAGCAGGCTCCGTCCCGTTCGACGAAGGTGTCACCCTCGCGCGTCTTCAGCACGCCCGGCACCAAGAACCCTTTTTCCTTGACATGCTCCATCGCGGCCAGCGAAAAGCGCAGTTCTTCGGGGACAGGTTGAATTTTTTCAACGCGTACTGACCGTGCGGGGTGGTGAAGCGCACCACTTTGCGCACCGGCGCCGCCTGGGTGATTTCGACGTCATAGCGGTCGAGCACATCGGGGGCAAACCCGCACAGGTCGAGCACTTGCGAGGTTGTCAATTCGTCCATCTCGGCTCCTCCTTGCGACCTTTAGAGTCGAGTCGGAAACGCGTCGAGATAACGTTTCCAATTGTCCAGACGGGCCACTTCCTGACGCATTTTCTTGATCGACCCTTCCGGCGTATAGCGGTTCGACAGGAACCCGCGCTCCACCGCCCGCCAGTAGCGCTGCGGGAAAAACAGCACGGCGCGCAGCACCTGCAGCTCATCTTCGTGCAAAGGATCGATGGCGTGGTAGGTGTTGAGGATCAGATTGCCCATCTCGCTCGACCAGTCGGTGCGACGCAGCATCTTGCGCATGAAGCGGGCAAAGTCATGGGCGCGCAGTTCATGGGCGCAATAGTCGAAGTCGATCACCTGCATGTCGCCGTCGGGCGTCCGGATGAAGTTGTGGTAGGTGAAGTCGCCGTGCACAAAGCCGCGCAGCTCCTGCTCGCGCTTGAGCACTTTCAGGTACGGCGAGGCTTTGAGCAGCTCGAAACCTTTTTCGGCCATTTCCAGCATCGGTTCGACCGTTTCGAGGAACGTGGCTTCCAGCTCGTTTTGCGGCGCTTTGCCTTTGTATTGGTCATAGACGCGATGGAGGTCGGCCAACTGCTCTTCGAAGCGCTCGATCCAGCCGGCCCAGCGCGTCTTGATATGCGCCCGCACTGTCGGGGTGAACCCGCGCGACGCTTGGTGCAGCTGCGCCTGCAGGCGAATGATCTGCTTGAGCTGCGTTTCGTCGTTGACGTTGCTTTCTTTGCCGTCAAGCCAGTTGTTCAGGAAGATCAGACCGTCTTCCACCTCCAGGAACGGATGTCCGTCCTTGGTTGGCACAAAGCGGGGCAGCTTTTGAAACCCGTTGTTCCAGAGGTGCTCCTGCGCTTCGTACATAAATTGCAGCTTCTCCGGCTTGTGGCCAACTTTCTTCAGTGCAAACGTGCCTTGATCGGTCTCGATCTTCACCACGGCGCGCACTTCTTTGGCATCGAGAATCTTAATCCCGTATACGTCCTCCAGGTCGATGCCCGGAGCGAATTCTTCCAGTCCATATGTCAATTCTTTTTCTTTTGCCAACGTTGTGTCCCCTCCTCAAGCACTGACAGTTCACAGTCAGACTATGTAGGCAGGAGCGGAATGGTGAATGAGATACATTGGGACGTTTTGGAGAAGACTACTAAGAACGGAGATGAATGGGGGAGGGGTGCGGAGATGAGCATCTACTACTATTCGTTTCGGCTTGGCGAGCTATATGATGCGGTCGGGTCGAACGACCAGCTGCTGCTGAAAAAGGCACAGCTTTTGCTGTACCGCGACCCGGAGCTATACACCGTCGTGCAAGCGATTCTGCGGGACGGTCTCTTGTATCACGAAACGTTTAGCGACGACATGTACAACGAAGCCCTGACCAAAGTCGTGCAGGTGCTGCCGTCCTACCAAAATATTTTTGATGACAAAGACTATCAGGTCGACTACCACGACACCTGGCGCAAACTCCCCAAAGGAGGCCTCTTGCGCGACTACTGGAACTGCCTGACGCACGGGCGCTATCTGTTTGATCACCCGATCAAGCCGAAGACCTTGCTGCGCTACGGCTATCTGCTCCAGGACGAACTGCCCCAATTTTTGCGACTGGTCGAGCAGGACGGCGGCAAGCTGCCGTGGTACTTTTTCCAGCACACGATCGACTGTATCAGGCGGACGATGGAAGCGGGCGACGATCTGTTTGTTTCGATCGCCATTCGCGGACGGCGCTACCGGCTGATGCGCCCGCAGAAAAGCTAGTCTTTTTTATGGATCGAGCAGGCATCGCCGCAATCCGGCACGTCACGGCCGAACCACTTGGAGAGGCGGAAACGGTTGCGGGCCACCAGCCGATACGCACCTTCCGCCAGCCAGCCAAGCGGCGGCAGATAATACAGCCAGACCAACAGCCGCAAGCCCCGGTGCATGCGCAAAATCCGCACCATCGCCTCCGCCCCGCCATAGACGTTCCCCTGCTCAATCACATGCATCTGCGCTTTGCAGCGCTCTTCGCTTAGTTCCGGGTGTATCTCCCCGGCCGGCACGATGCGAAAATCCACCGGCAGCACCATCTTCCCAAACGTCTGTTCAATCTTGCTCATCGAAGCGCGGCAGATCGCGCAATGCCCGTCATAGATCACTTGAAGCGGCGGTTGAGACTTCTTCATGTCTGTCCCCTCCTTCTCCCTCTATCATAAACGAAAAAGGCCAGAGCCGCATCTTGCGCGGTTCCGACCTTTTCTCCCCAGTTAGCAGCACTCGTCTGCGGATACTTCCAGCTTCAAACACTCGATCTTCCCGTGCTTCAGCTCGATATCGCCGATTTTCATGCAGTCGTTTTTGACTTTTTCGATCTTCAGGTGGTCAAAGCAGACCTCATCCAAATAAACGGTATCGCAGTTGCCTGCGAGCAGTTCGCGAAGTTTGCAGCGCGCCTCTTCATCGAGCACCAAGGCAATTTTCATTTTCTTGATCTTTGTTTTATCAGACATCTGTTCTCTCCAGCCCCTTTCTTCCCTTCCACAATACGGCGGGCAGACTTGGGCGGTGCCTGGCAGCCAAGCCCAATTTTGCACAGGAGGCGGGGTTTGGTAAAATAGAACAATCTGTACTGCTCTCAGAAAGTCGGTGCCATCTCTATGTCGATCGAAAAGAACGGGCCGTGGCTGGAACTGCGCGTCACCAAGCAGCAAGAAGGCCAAACGGTTGGCGCTCTGTTGCAAGCAGCAGCCGGACTTCCGGAAAAAGCGGCCTTGGAATTAAAGAAGAAAGGTGCGGTGCTGCTCGGCAAAGAGCCGGCCGCACTCGATGCGGTGGTAAAACCGGGCGACCGCGTGCGCTGTGAGATGTTCCCGGAGGAGCCTTATGAGGTCGAGCCGTCTTTTGACCTGCTCGATGTGCTGTATGAAGATGACCACCTGCTGGTCGTCAACAAGGCGGCCGGGATGAAAGTGCATCCCAACGAGCCGGGCGAAGCGGGCACGCTGCTCAATGCTCTCGCCTTTCACTACCAGATGCAAGGGCTGCAGACGCGGTGCCGGGTGCTGCACCGGCTTGATCAGGAGACGTCGGGGGCGATTCTGTTTCCGAAGCATGAGATCGCGCACAAGCTGCTCGATGTGCTGTTAAACGAGCGCCAGATCTCCCGCGAATACCACGCGCTGGTCACCGGGCTGGTCGCTGCCGGCAAAGGGCTGATCGACCAGCCGATCGGGCGCGACCGCAGCCATCCCACCCGCCGCCGCGTCTCCAAGACGGGCAAGCCGGCACAGACCGAATATGCGGTGCTGCAGCGGTTTCGAGATGTGACGCTGGTAAAAGCTAAGCTGCACACCGGGCGCACCCATCAGATCCGCGTGCACCTGTCCTGGCTTGGGCATCCGCTGCTCGGGGACGAGCTGTATTTTGGCGCGACGGAGCGGTTCAAACGGCAGGCGCTGCACGCCCGCTTTTTGCGCTTCCCGCACCCGATCACCGGTGAGATGCTGGAAGTGGAAGCGCCATACCCGGACGATTTCGCAGAATTGTTGCAGAGTCTGGAGCAGCAGCTGTGATAAGATGAGGGATGAGGTGACCGTTACGGTATGAAAATGAGAACAAAATTATTGATTCTGCTGGGGCTTTCCTTAATTCCGCTGCTCTTCGTGCCGTTTGGCTATATGAACCGCGGGGACGTGTCCGACCTGCCCGCGTCGTATACGACCGTCAAAGTCGCGCTCGTCAACCCGGGGACGATCCTGATTCTCGGCGCGATCGTCACGCTGGTCATGCAGTCCCGCCGGGCGATGTGGTGGGCGATGGTCGTGACCTTCCTCTACTCCTACCTCGGGCTTGGCCTGATCTGGGGCGGTTTTTCCGGGCCGTTTGCGTCCGGGCTACTCAACTACGCCGCGCTGTTTGCGGTGATCGGTTTTGTTGGCGCCTTGTTCGTATTCATCTTCCTCACGGTGTTTAAAAAGATGATCGAAGTGAGCAAGAACCCGGAGAAGTTCAAGAAAGACTGGAAAAAGCCATAAGTCGATCAACGTTAAAACAATGCCCTGTGCTGAATGCAGCACAGGGCATTGTTCTGTTATTGTGAATTATGCTTAAACCTTGACAGTTGCATTATTTTGAATTATATTTTAATTAGAAAATCACTTAACTAGAAAGGAGGTCATTGCGATGGAAATGTTCGATCTGGACGTTCAAGTGCAAGAAACAAACGTCGTCGTAGCAGCACCGATGACCGCAGTTGGTTCTTGCGCATTTGTGTGCGAACCGTACTAATAGATTGTTGTGACCAACCAACCCGGGAGGAGGTATTCTAATGGAAAGACTGTTTGATCTTGACGTTCAAGTTTCCGAAGTAACCCCGGAAGTGGAATACATTACTTCGCGCGGTTCTTGCGAGTTCGTGTGTGACCCGCTCTAATTCGAAAGGAAGAGATCCTAATTCGAAAGGAGGAGATCCTAAATGGAAATGATGTTTGATCTTGACGTTCAAGTTCAAGGTAACGAAGTAACCGCGGAAGCGAGCTACATTACTTCTTACATTACTTGCGAGAACATGTGCAACTGGGATCAGTAAGAAAGGGGAAAATTCCTGATGGAAAAGCTTTTTGATCTTGATTTGCAAATCCAGCACGTCAGTAACGACGAGATGGTTAAGACCGAAACGCAAGATTCTTGCGCAGATCATTGCGACCCAACGATGTTTTGTTAAAGGGGTGTCCACCGATGGAAAAGCTCTTTGACCTTGATTTGACGATCGAGCAGGTCAACACCCAACAGATCTTGCCCGCCGAAACGACAGATTCTTGCGGGGAAGTCTGCGACGAATATTCTTACTAAAGGAGGTGCTTCGTGATGGAAAAAAACTTTTTTGATCTCGATTTGCAAATCGAGCAAATCAGCGACGCGATCATTCCGGCCGAAACCACCGATTCTTGCGCATTCGTCTGCGAGTAATTTAAAATTCCCAACCTGAGAGGAGATACTCTGATGGAAAAATTCTTTGATCTCGATGTTCAGATCGAGCAAGCCAACTCCACCGACGCAATCATGCCGGGCGTTACGCAAGATTCTTGCGCATTCGTCTGCTACCCGGAAGACCTCACCCTGGCGTAAGCATTCACGAAAGGAGATCGTACACATGGAAAATTTTGATCTGGATGTTCAAGTTGTACAAGTCAACACCCCGCAACTGCGACCGGGCGTTACGCAAGATTCTTGCGCATTTGTCTGCTACTAAGAAAAAGCGACTCCATCAGGAGTCGCTTTTTTCTTTCCGAAAGACCACATGCTCGAGGAACAGACAGACGATCAGCCCCACCAGCAAACCGTTGGCGACGATGTTGCGCAGCCATGGCGCCAGCGAGCTCAAGCTGTCCGGCGGCAGGAACATGACGCCAACGCCAACCATCAGCGAGATGCCGATGACCAGCAAATTGCGGTTGCTGCCTTGCACGCCCATCAGGTCGCGCACGCCAAAGCCGATCATCTGCGCAAACGGCGTAAACAAGGCCGCATACGCCACTTCCGAGGGCAAGGTGGCGAAGAATTTCCCGACGATCGGGAACAGCCCGCTCACGGCGATCAGCACCGCGCCGAGCACAAACGGCAGCCGCGCCCGCAAGCCTGTCGTCATCATAAACCCGGCCGACACCGACAAAGGCACAAGGCCGACGACCGACAGCGGCCCGGACAGCATCGACGCGATCCCGTTGCCAAACAACCCGCGCCGATACGTCGCCCCATCCGGCTCGATGCCGAGCGTATTCCCGATCACGACGATTGAGGCGATGACGTTGGAGATCAATATCACGCCGGTCAGCACCGAAGTCAACACCACGCCAAAATCCCACACCGGCGCCCCCCACGCAAACAGCTCCGGCAAAGCAAACCACGCCGTGTCCGCCCCGGTCAGCGCTTCACGCTCACTGAACCCGATCAAGGTGAACAAGATCCAGCCCAGCCCAATGCCGAGAAACGGCCCCATGCTCCGCAAAAGCCCTTTCCCTTTCAGCGAGATCGTCAGTACGGTCAACACGATAAACAAAGACAAGAGCGCCAATCGCCAGTCCACATGTCCAAATCTGGACACGCCAAGCATCCCTTTGAAAAACGAGCCGGTCAGCGAGAAGCAGAGCAGCATCAGATACACGCCCGTCACGATCGGCGTAAACAGATCGCGCACCCGACCGATGATCGGCAGGAGGCTGAGGATCACCAGCACGACGCCGGAGATGATCAAGCCCATCTCCAACTGCTGCAGCACGAGCCCCTTTTCGCCCGGCACCGCCATCGCGCCCATGATCAAAAAGAGCGCCCACCACATCCCGGCTCCCCCTTCGATCAAGGGCAGGCGGTGTCCCCAGAAAATTTGGATCAAGGTCGCGATCCCCGTCGCCAGCAGCATCCGCTGCACAAACGACGAGATCTCCACGGCCGACAAGTCAAACGCGGCGCCCACCACAATCGGCACCGCAATCGTATTTGCTAAGAAAAAGACCATCCATTGCAGGCTCTGCAGCCACAAGAGCGCTCCGCGCGGCTTTTGCACAGAGGTTGTTATATCGCTTCCGCTCATCGCTCTTCCCTCCTCTTCAAAAAAAGCAAGCCACCTGTTCGAAGTACCTGAACAGGCGGCATGTTTGATCTTTACAGTTGTTTCATCGACTCGCGGGACGCTTCCAGCGTGCGGTCGATGTCTTCATCGCTATGCGCCAGAGACAGGAAGCCTGCCTCCAGCTGCGACGGCGCCAGGTAGACGCCGCGTTTCAGCATCTCGTGGAAATACGTGGCATAGCGGTCGAGGTTGCACAGTTTCGCCGTATCATAGTCGACCACTTCCTGCTCGGAGAAGAACGTGCCCATCATCCCGCCGACATACGCGCCGGTCACCGGAATGCCCAGCTCTTTGCCTGTCGCGAGGAACCCTTCGACAAGGCGTTTGCCCATCGACTCCAGACGCTCATACGCGCCCGGCTCGCCGAGCTTTTTCAGCGTGAGAAGACCGGCGATCATCGCCAGCGGGTTGCCCGACAAGGTGCCCGCCTGGTAGATCGGGCCGGCCGGAGCGATCATTTCCATGATCTCGCGCTTGCCGCCGTATGCGCCGACCGGCAGGCCGCCGCCGATGACTTTGCCAAGCGTGGTCAGGTCCGGCTCGATGTTGTACAGCGACTGCACACCGCCGTACGCGGCACGGAAGCCGGTCATCACCTCGTCAAAGATCAGGAGCGCGCCGTACTGTTTGGTGACCGCGCGCACTTCCTGCAGGTAGCCCTCTTTGGGCAGGACGCAGCCCATGTTGCCGGCGATCGGCTCCAAGATGACGGCCGCGATGTCTTCGCCGAATTTTTCGAACGCCAGCTTCAGGCTTTCCACATCGTTAAACGGAACGGTCAGCGTGTTCGCCGCCACCGACTCCGGCACGCCCGGAGAATCGGGCAGACCAAGCGTCGCGACGCCGGAACCGGCCTTGATCAGCAGGGAGTCGGCATGGCCGTGATAGTTGCCTTCGAACTTGAGGATCTTGTTGCGCTTGGTGTAGCCGCGCGCCAGACGCAGCGCCGACATCGTCGCTTCCGTGCCGGAGTTGACCATGCGCACCACTTCGATCGACGGCATGATGCTCGTGACCAGTTGCGCCATCTCCGTCTCCAGCTCGGTCGGAGCGCCAAACGAAGTGCCTTTTACCGCCATCTCTTGCACGGCAGAGATCACGTCCGGGTGGGCGTGGCCGAGGATCAGCGGACCCCAGGACAGGCAGTAGTCGATGTATTCATTGCCGTCGATGTCGACCATCTTTGAGCCGAAACCGCGCTCGATAAACACCGGGTCGCCTTTGACGCCGCGGAAAGCGCGCACCGGGGAGTTGACACCGCCCGGGATGATCTTTTTCGCTTCGGCAAATGCCGCTTTGGAACGTTCGTAGCCTTTATGCATGAGGACACCTCCGGGATCAATAGCCTGCTTTTAGATAACCTGCAATGTCTTTGGAGAAATAGGTCAGGATCAGATCCGCACCGGCGCGCTTGAAGCCGGTCATCGTCTCCATCACCAAGGCGCGCTCGTCGATCCAGCCGTTTTGGGCGGCCGCTTTGACCATCGCGTATTCGGCCGACACGTTGTACGCCACAATCGGCAGATCCCACGTGTCGCGCAGTTGGCGGATGATGTCCATGTAGGCCAGAGCGGGCTTGACCATCAGCATGTCTGCGCCTTCCGCCACATCGGACGCCGCTTCCCGCATCGCTTCGCGGGAGTTCGCCGGGTCCATCTGATAGGTCTTGCGGTCGCCGAACGCCGGTGCGGAGTGCGCAGCTTCGCGGAACGGGCCGTAATAAGCGGACGAGTATTTGACCGCGTATGAGATCACCGGAACGTTCAGATAGCCGTTTTGATCGAGCGTGTGGCGGATCGCCGCGATGCGGCCGTCCATCATGTCGGACGGTGCCACGATGTCAGCGCCAGCCTGCGCATGCGACAGCGCGGTCTTGGCGATCAGTTCCAAGGACGGGTCGTTGAGGATCTCGCCGTTCTCGACGATGCCGCAGTGCCCCGCCGGGTTGTACTGGCAGAGGCAAACGTCGGTGGTGATCACGAGGTTCGGATTCTCTTCTTTCGCGACGCGGATCGCCTTTTGCACGATGCCTTCTTCCGCGTAAGCCTGCGAGGAGCAATCGTCTTTGTGATCCGGCACGCCAAACAGGATGATCGACGGAATGCCGAGCTCCGACACTTCGTTCACTTCGCGGCGGAAGTTGTCCAGCGAGAAGTGGAAGACGTTGGGCATCGACGGGATCTCATGTTTCACGTTGTTGCCTTCGACGACAAACAAAGGATGGATCAGATCGTTTACAGTCACATGGTTCTCGCGCACCATCGCACGGATGCCTGCCGAGCTGCGCAGGCGGCGGTGGCGGTCAAAATCAAGATGGTTCATTCGTAGGTCCCCCTAACGGCTGTTGGTCGTAAAAAAGCGGGCCAGCGCCTCAACCAGCCCTGGAATCGTATATGTATCGGCCATCACATCGATGTTCAAGCCCTGATCTTCTGCCGTCTCTTTCGTCACCGGCCCGATCGCCGCCAGCACGGCGCCGCTCAGCAGTGACCGTGGATCATACACGGGCAGAGCGGACAGAAAATTGGTCACAGTGGACGACGATGTGAAGGTGACCGCATGAATCTCGTTCGCCTGCAAGGCACGAACCAATTCTTCAACATTTTCGGTGACAGCCAGCGTCTGATAGGCATCGACCTCTGTCACCTCGCACCCTTTGGCACGCATTGCATCGGGCATCATTTTGCGGGCGATGTTGGCGCGCGGGAACAGCACGTGCTGTCCCGGTGCGACCTGATCGCCAAGCGAACGCAACAGCCCTTCGGCGACAAACTCCTCCGCCGTGACGGCGACCTGCACGCCATGGCGTTCCAGCGCGGCCGCCGTTTTGCTGCCCACCGCCGCCCAGCGTACGGACGATGCGGCCGGCAGCACCCCGTTAGTTTGTTTCATTCGCTCGAAAAACATTTCCACGCCCGTCACGCTGGTCAGGATGATCCAGTCGAACTCGCCGAGCCGGGACAAGGCCAGGTCGAGCGGCCCGAGGTCTTCCGGCCAGTCGGTGCGGATCACCGGGAACTCGAAAGGAATGCCTCCGAGCTCCTCGATCATCCGGCTCAGCTCGCTCGCCTGGCTGCGCGAACGGGTGACGACGATGCGCTTGCCAAGGAACGGCTTCGCATGGTTTGCACTCACTGGGCGATCTCCTCGCGCACTTTGGCCAAGATTTCACCGGCGCCTTTTTCGATCAGGCTTTCGGCGACCGCATGGCCCAGCGCAACCGGATCGGTGCCGGTCGCCGTTTCCTTGAGCAGGGTCAGCCCGTCGGACGAACCGACGATCCCGGTCAGCTTCAGCTCGCCGTCCGTCGTCTCGGCATACGCGCCGATCGGAATCTGGCAGCCGCCGTTGAGACGGCCAAGCACGGTGCGCTCAGCGGTGACGATGCGGCGGGTGTGCTCGCTGTCCAGCACGGACAGGATCTCGCGGATCTCTTCGTCTTCGGAGCGGCACTGGATCGCCAGCGCGCCTTGCCCGACAGCCGGGATGCACAGCTCGGTCGACAAGCGCTCGGAGATCTTGTCCGCCCAGCCCATGCGTTCCAGACCGGCCGCCGCCAGCACGATCGCGTCCAGCTCCATCTCTTCCAGCTTGGCGAGACGGGTGTTGATGTTGCCGCGCACCGAGACGATCTCGATGTCCGGGCGGGCGTGGCGCAGCTGTGCGGCACGGCGCAAGGACGAGGTGCCGACGCGCGCGCCGATCGGCAGGTCGGTAAACGTGCTGCCGCTTCTGGTGATCACCACGTCGCGCGGATCTTCGCGGTCGGTGATCGCGACCAACATCAGCCCTTCCGGCATCTCGGTCGGCATATCTTTCAGCGAATGCACAGCGAAGTCGATCTTCTTCTCATACATCGCCTGCTCAATTTCCTTGATGAACAGGCCTTTCCCGCCGACTTTGGACAAGGTGACATCGAGAATGCGGTCGCCTTTGGTGACGATCTTCTCCATGCCGATCTCAAGCCCTGCGTGATGTTCCTTCAACTTTGCCATAACCCATTCGGTCTGGGTCAGCGCCAGCGGACTTTTTCGAGTCCCAACTACAATACGCTTCATCATCCGCGTCCCCCTAGTATGCGTTCCAGCAGTTCATGCGCCGCTGCGGTGTGACCCGCGCGCAGGAGCTGCAGCAGTTCTGAATTGGCCAATCTTCGCAGTAGTTCCGTCCGCGCCGCACCATCCGGCACTTCGGCCAGGATGCGCGTGCGGGCGTCTGCCATCAGGTGTAAAAATTGTTCAATCTCCGGTCCGAAAAACGCTTCCAACTCCTCGCGAAGCTTTTTTGCCACGACTGGCGCCGCTCCGGATGTGGAGATCCCCACCGTGAGCGGCCCGCGACGCAGCAGCGCCGGAACGGTAAAATTGCCGAAGCGCTGGTCGTTGACGACATTGACCAGCCGGCCGTGCCGCTCCCCTTCCTCATAGACGGCAAGATTCACGTCACGCGAAGAAGTGGCGGCGATGATCAGGAAATACGGCGCGGCATCGCCCGCTTGAAACGGACGGGCCTCCCAGCTTAGTGTGCCATGTTCCGCCAGTTTCAACAGCGGTGGGGTGAGGCTGGGCGCGATCACCGTCACATCGGCCCGGCAATCGAGAAGCCCGGTGATCTTGCGCTCAGCCACCGGGCCCCCTCCGACAACGAGACATCTGCGTCCCGCAAGTTGTAAAAATGCGCCGTACAACATCGCTTACCAGCTGTGGAACCCGGAGAAATAGGTGCCGACAAACAGGTAATTGATGATGACCAGACCAAACGAAGCGACGTTCCACCATGCCAGTTTGCGCCCCGACCAGCCGCTGGCGGTGCGCAGGTACAGCCAGACGACGTACAGCCCAAGCAGCACGACCGAGACGAGCGGCTTGGCGTCGAGGATCAGCACCGAGCCAAACTGCGTGTAATACCAACTCACCCCGAGGATCATCGCGACCAAGAGCAGCGGGAACCCGACGATGATCAGGCGGTAGGTAAAGGCGTCGAGCTTGTCGAGCGCCGGCATCCGGCGGAACATGTTATTCCAGCGCTTTTCCTTGAGCATCTTCGACTGGATCAGGTACATGATCGAGAAGATGAACGAGATGGAAAAGGCCGCATAGCTGAGGAAGGCCAGCGTGATGTGCAAGACAAGCAGGTCGCCTTGCAGATTCTCTCCGACGCGGACGCTGCCTTCTCCGGTCACAAGGTCAAACACGACCATCGCAAATCCGATCACGTTGGTGAAGAAAGCAAACAGGTCGATCTTATAGAAATAGTTGATCACCAGCGAAAACGAGATTAATAGCCATGAGAAAAAGAGTGTGGTCTCAAAAGATGTCACCAAAGGCACATAGCCGACCTCGGTCATCCTGGTCAGGAAAAACGAAGTCTGCAGCCCCCACACCGCGGCCAGCAAACCAAACGCGATGCGGTTGAGCGTCCTGCGATGTCCAATAAAATCCAGAAAATACAACACGACTGCAATCGCGTAGAAAAAGACCATCAAGTCATACATCAACAGACTCTTCGGCATGATGAACACCTCCTTCTTGCCAGTCTGAATCAGTTCTAAGCTTTCGCAAAGCTACCGCGATCCGATCCGCGACAGCAAAGAGCGCTTGGCGCCGGAGGACGCCGCTTCTTCCTGACGGGACTGCTCGATCTGGCGGGTGGCGGCAGCGATGACGGCCGTCATCTCGCGCACTTCCGCCTGGGCAGCGATCTGCTGCTCTTTGTGCTGTTCTTTCAGCTCTTCTTCGAGCCCAAAGATGCGGGTGAACGCTTCGAGATACAGTTCCGCTTCCCGCTCGCCGGCCATCTCTTTGACCTGCTTGATCGGCTCATGGATCAACTGGTTGACCATCGCATTGGTCAGCTTGTTGACGGTGTGCATCTCTTTTTCCGAGAGGTTCGGCATTTTGTTGCTCAGGTTCTGCATCAGGTTGGACTGCGCCGCCATCGCTTTTTCGCGCAGCTTGTGGATCAGCGGAATCGCTTCCTGCTGGTTGAGCCACATCTTAAACGCCGCCAGCTCTTCTCCGATGATCTCCCCGACCTTCTCCGCTTCCTTCTGGCGCTCGGCCAAATTGACCTTGATCACGCCTTCCAGATCGTCGATGTCATACAGGAACACGTTGTCGATCTTGCTCATCTCCGGGTCCAGATCGCGCGGCACGGCGATGTCGATCAAAAACAGCGGGCGGTGCCGGCGATGCTTCATCGTCGCCTGCACATGCTCGCGCGTCACCACATAGCCTTCCGCTCCGGTCGAGGACACGACGATGTCCGCTTCCTTCAACGCCAGGTCCAGCGAGTTCATATCGAGCGCCTTGCCGTTAAACTTGTCGGCCAGTTCCTTCGCGCGCTCATACGTGCGGTTGACAACCAAGACCCGGGTCGCCCCGTTGGCGTTGAGATGCTTCGCCGTCAACTCGCTCATTTTGCCGGCGCCGATGACCAGCACCGTCTTCTCGTCGAGCGACTCAAAGATCTTCTTGGCCAGCTCCACCGCCGCATAGGAAACGGACACGGCATTTTCGCCGATCTTCGTCTCCGCATGCGCGCGTTTAGCCACGGTGACCGCCCGGCGGAACAGATTGTTAAAAATCGAACCGGTCGCCTGCTTTTCCTGCGCAAACAAGAAGGCCTGGCGGACTTGTCCCAAAATCTGCGTCTCGCCAAGCACCATCGAATCCAGCCCGGATGCGACGCGGAACAGATGACGAATCGCGTCGCCTTCCCCATATTGGTACAGGTGCGGCAAGAACGCTTGTCTCGACACACCCGACATCTCGCTCAAGAACTTGTAGATCTCATCCTGCCCGTCGATCCGCTCTTCCACCACGGCATACACCTCGGTGCGGTTGCACGTCGAGACGAGCACGACTTCCGCAATGCGGCCGCTCTGTTTCAGGCGCGAGATCGCATCCTCCAGACCATCGGCCGGGAGGGCGAACCGCTCGCGAATCTCGACAGGAGCCGACCGGAAGTTCAGCCCCACGACCATGATGTACATTCTCTCTCACTCCCTTATCTATCTCAAAAGCCGCATGATCTGTGCCATTTAGCTCTCCGTCCACTACAAACATCCTCATTATATCATAGCTCCCGCACAACTCACGGACGAAATATGACATCTTTTTGTCCGCTTCGACAAACCATCCCGCTCATTCACCAAGACAAACGCCTAGACATACACTGTCTATCAACTTCTCATAAACAGGAGGTCTGGGACCGTGAAGAAACAATGGAAGCAATTTGCCGCAGCCGGACTGATCACCGCTGCGCTCACAATGACCGCCTGCTCCCCGAGCGGCGGCGATGGAAGCGACCTGCAGGAAGTGCGGGTGTCGGAAGTCATCCGCTCCATCTTCTACGCGCCGCAGTATGTGGCGATCGAAAAAGGCTATTTCAAAGAGGAAGGCCTCAATGTCTTGCTCGACACCGCCTGGGGCGGCGACAAAGCGATGACCCGCCTGTTGGCCGACCAGACGGACGTGGCGCTGATCGGCGCCGAGACGACCGTCTACGTCCAGCAGCAAGGCGCTGCCGACCCGGTGGTCAACTTCGCGCAAGTCACCCAGCGCGACGGCTCGTTTGTCATCGCCAGAAACAAGATCGACAACTGGGACTGGTCGATGCTCAAAGGCAAGAGCCTGATCGGATCGCGCAAAGGCTCGATGCCGGAGATGGTCTCCGAATACGTCCAGAAGCAAAACGGCCTGCAGCCGTTCACAGACGTCAACATCATCCAAAACATCAGCTTCGACAACCAGGCGACCGCCTTCGCATCCGGCACCGGCGATTTCCTGCAGGCGTTCGAGCCGAGCGGCGCGATCTTGGAAAAAGCGGGCCAGGGCCATGTCGTCGCATCATTCGGCGAAGATTCCGGCAAACTGCCCTACACCGTGTTTATGGCCAAAGCCAGTACTATCAAGTCTGAGCCAGAGACCTTCCAGAAATTCACCAACGCCGTCCAAAAAGCCCAAAACTTCGTGCACTCCTCCACGCCGGAAGAAGTCGCCAAAGTCATCCTGCCGTATTTTGAAGGCGTCGATCCGGAAATCGTCGCCGCTGTCGTCAAGCGCTACCAGGAGTCGGACGGCTGGGCCAAAGACCCGGTGATCGACCAAGAGGAATTTGACAACATGAAAAAAATCATGAAAGACGCCGGCGAGCTGAAAGCGGACGTCAAATACGAAGACCTCGTGAACACCACTTTCGCAGAAAAAGCGCAGGCAAACTAGGAGCAAGCTCACAAAAAAGAGCCTCTTCTCCGGGGGAGAAGAGGCTATCAAGAAAAGGAGAGGAGAAATATGGGTTTCCCCACTATCTTCTCCTTTTTTTCATGTTTTATACATCTCACTTCCGTATGCCCCGCTCTGTCGACCCAGCTATAAGCACCGATCAGCTTAAACAGACAAAACGCCAGCAACAGCGTGCAGACCACATACCCAAGCAGCGGGGTGAACAGGCGGTAGAGGATCAGGAGAAGCACCGTGCCGCCCATCATCCTGCGCGCCTCCGGCACTCGGTTCGAACGTTCCGGCGGACGGCTTTTGACGAACAGCAAAAACACCAGACCGAGTACGATCATCAACCCTCCGACCACGCCAAACAGCACATGGTCGCCGACAAAGACGCTCATGCCATACGGAGCCAGCCGCACCGTTTCCCACATGGCGAGTGCGCCGAGCAGTACGACAAACACCCCGAACAGCCGGTCAAACCCACTCCAGGTTGGACGCATGGCTCACCTCCTCATGCAGGGTGCTTCACAAATACGCAGTTTGTCGAAAAATTATCCCCTTGCACCAAAAATGGGCGCCGCCCATACGCTGTAAGAAATCAGCAAAGTGAGGTGAACGCGATGGCAGCGATCTCGTTTGCAGGGGTCGATCAGAAGTACATCACCGTCTCCGGTGAGACGACTGCGCTACAAGGGATCGAGTTTGCCGTGCAGCAAGGCGAGCTGATCGGGCTGGTCGGGCCAAGCGGCTGCGGCAAAAGCACGATCCTCTCGCTGATCGCCGGGCTGCTTTTTCCGACGCAGGGCGAGGTGCGCGTAAACGCCGAACCGGTGCGGGGGCCGTCCCCAGAAGTCGGCTACATGCTGCAGCAGGATTATCTGCTGCCATGGCGCACGATCCGCGACAACATCCTGCTCGGTCTGGAGATCCAGGGCAAGAAAACGAAAGACAACACGGAGCAGGCGCTCCGTTTGCTTAGCGAGATGGGGCTGAAGGATACGGCAGACAAATACCCGCACCAGCTCTCCGGCGGGATGCGCCAGCGCGTTGCGCTCGTCCGCACGCTGGCTGCGAACCCGAAAGTGATCCTGCTTGACGAACCGTTTTCGGCGCTCGACTATCAGATCAAGCTGCAGTTGGAAGATCTGATCCAGAATACGCTGAAAGCAAAAGGGCTGACCGGCGTGCTCGTCACACACGATCTGGGCGAAGCGATCGCCATGTGCGACCGCGTCATCGTGATGGGCAAGAACCCCGGCACCTTGAAAAGCACCTACATCATCCCGGAAGAGATTCGCGAACTCTCCCCGTTTGAAGCGCGGGAGCACGTCGAGTTTCACGCCCTGTTCCGTGACGTCTGGGGGGATCTGCAAGATGAAGACTAACCTCTTGACCCGCGGCGCCAAGACGCCCGACCACGCCGCGTTTTTGCGCAAGAAGCGGCTCACCACGCTTGGCATCATCGCCACGCAGTTGCTGATCGCCGCCCTCTTCCTGATCGGCTGGGAGATCGGCGCGCGCCAAGGCTTTGTGAACAGCTTTATCTTCTCGCAGCCGTCGAAAGTCTGGGGGCAGTTCCTGACCATGCTGTCTGACGGAACGCTGCTGCACCACACGTGGATCACCGTCTGGGAGACGGTCGTCGGCTTCGTGCTTGGCACGGTGGCCGGCACCCTGCTCGCCGTCGTGATCTGGGCCTCGCCGGTGCTGGCGCGGGTTCTCGACCCGTATATCGTCATCTTCAACTCGATGCCGAAAGTGGCGCTCGGCCCGATTTTTATCGTGGCGTTTGGGCAAGGCTTTCTGTCGATCGTGATGATGGCGCTGGCGATCTCGGTCGTGATCACGACGATCGTCGTCTACACGTCCTTTCGCGATGTGGATGCGAACATGATCAAGCTGGTGCACACCTTTGGCGGCTCGCGCTGGCAGGTGTTCCAAAAAGTCGTCTTTCCGGCGGCGCTGCCGACGATCCTGTCCACGCTGAAAGTCAATGTCGGACTGTCCTGGGTCGGCGTGATCGTCGGCGAGTTCCTCGTCGCGCAGGCCGGGCTCGGCTACCTGATCATCTACGGCTTCCAGGTGTTCAACTTGACGCTGGTCATGCTTGCCCTGTTCGTGATCCTGATCGTCTCGACGATCATGTACCACGCCGTGGCGTTTTTCGAGAACCGATCTTTGAAATGGCGCAATTAAACGGTAAAAAGACTGCCTGTGCTCAGGCAGTCTTTTCTTGCGTTGACGAAATGCTCGCGGGCTATTATGTTGGTACTAGAAAGGTACAGCGGTGGAGGGACATCTGAAGATGAAAAAGCAAAGGCTGGCCGACCTCGTGCTGCTCTTCGTCACGTTTACGTGGGGCGCTACGTTTGTTCTGGTCAAAGAAGCGATAGACAAGATGCCGCCGTTTACTTTTTTGGGCGTGCGTTTTCTGGTCGCAGCACTGATTTTATTTTTGATCATGGTAGTTTTTTATCGGGAAACGCTGAAAGACTTGACCCGGCAGCTGTGGGTGATCGGTTTGTGGATTGGCTTGCTGCTGTTTGGCGGGTATGCGTTCCAGACGTTTGGGCTGCTCGATACGACCGCATCGAACGCAGGCTTTATCACCGGGCTGTCGGTGGTGATGGTGCCGCTGTTTGCCTTGTGGCTGTTGCGCCAGAAGCTGAAGCGCAATGCGGTGATCGGGGTGCTGGTGGCGACTGTGGGCTTGGCGATGTTGTCCTTGCATCAGTTTGAGGTCAACTTGGGCGATGCTCTGGTCTTTTGCTGCGCGATCTGTTACGGGCTGCACATCACGCTGGTCGGCAAGTATACGACGCGGTTTCATGCGCTGCCGTTTGCGTTTGTGCAGATCTTCTCCTGCGGCGTGTTTAACATGATCGGCGGATTCCTGTTCGAGGATGTTGGCGCGTCGTTCAGCAAGGATGTGCTGTTTGATCTCACCGTGTTCTCGGCGCTGTTGATCTGTTCGGTAATCGCGACGGCGTTTGCCTTTGTGGCGCAAAATCAGTTCCAGAAGTTCACCACGCCGACGCGCACCGCGCTGATCTTCGCCACCGAGCCGGTGTTTGCGGCGATCACCGGCTACCTGTGGGCGGGCGACCGCCTCGGGACCCTGCAAGTGATCGGGTGCCTCTGCATCCTCGGCGGCATGCTGGTGGCTGAGCTTGGAGGCAATCAGGAAAAAGAACCGCAAAAAGAAACCTCTTACGCCTGATGGCGCAAGAGGTTTTTTGTTTGTTGGCAGCAGATTGGGTCGGCACTGCCGGGTGCGGGAAGTTCGTTGATACGCCACTGTTAGTTGGCAGCAGACGGAGTCGTTGTTCCCGGTTGATTTGTTGCAGGCTGTGTATTGGCAGCCGGTTTGTTCGTTCCAGCGGGCTGGGTGGTGGTTGCCGGCTTGTCGGTTGCAGCCGGTGGGGTGGTGGTTGCCGGTTTGTTTGTTCCAGCGGGCTGAGTGTTTGTTGCCGGCTTGATGCTGTCAGCCGGCTTATCGGTTGCCGGCGGGGTGGGCGCTTGCTTCAGGATCGAGATCGAGCCGGTGTTGGTGTTCAGGTTGACTTGGCCGCCGCTTTGGCCGATCTGGCCTTGGACGGATTTGCTTGGGCCGGTGCGGCGCTCGTTGAGCTGGAACTCGGTGTCGAGGGCGCCAACGTTCGTTTTTGCATCTACCGTCACGTTCGCCTGCTCCGGCAATTGCACCGTCAAGGCGCCGACGTTGGAGTTGACTTCCAGCTCCTTGATCGCCTGGCCGCCTTTCACGGAGATCGCACCTGTGTTGTTCTTCACGTTCAAGCTGCCTTTAAAACCATCGATGTCGATCTTCGCCACATTCGCTTCCACATGCAGGTCGCTTTGCAGGCCGACGATGGTGATATCGCCAACTTTCGAGTACAGCTCAACCGCCAGCGTCGGCGGCACGATCAGCTCATAGTCGATGCGGAACTGCTTCATCCAGTTCTCTTCATAGTAACCGCTCGAGGAGACATACACCGTGCCGTCTTCCCCATAGTTGATATCGATGCCTACATTCTTCAGGCGCTGTTCCGCCGTTTCTTTCGACTCGGTGGTGTTCAGCTTTTTAATAAATTTCAGGGTCATTTTCTTCGCATTCGGGTCGGCGGTGATCTTGATCTGACCGACGTTGTTCTCCAACTTCAGGCGCTTGATCTTCTCGATCTCGACCTGCTCTTCACCTGCCGCCGTCACCAGATGCCCGTCGCTGAAGCCTTCTGCCAGTTGCTCCATGCTCTGGCCGAAACGATCCATCTCTTCACCAAACTGCTCCATGTTTTGCCCGATATACACTTCACCATTTTCATACTGCTGATTCTGCTCGGCAGCCACATACTCATCCATGTGGATCAGTTTGCCAACCGCTCCTGTTAAAAGCACCAGTCCGAAGACGATCAGGGCATAGCCCCAGCTTTTATGTAATTTCATCGCTCTCCACTCCTCCGTTGGTATTCCGTTTGTCCATATAGACGATGCCCGCCGGAGATACCCTTCACTTTTTGAAAAAGTTTTTTTGAGCAAGCAAAAACCCTCCGGATCAACCGGAGGGCGGAATGATTTTTTCGACGCCAATGTGTTTGGCGATCAAGTCCCATACTTCTTGCTTGCCAAGTCCCGTGTCGGCCGAGGTGAGAATGATCGGCGTGCCAGGCAAGACTTGCAGTTTTTCTTTGATCACCTTGATGTGCTTCTGGTACTGTCCGCGTGAGACTTTATCCGCCTTGGTGACCAGGATGGCGTGCGGACGGGCGTAGTGGGCCAGATACTTATACATCTCCACGTCTTCATTCGAAGGAGCGTGGCGGATGTCGATCAGTTGCATGACAAGTTTTAAGTTCTCCCGATTGTCGAGGTAGGTGCCGATCATCTTGCCCCACTGGGCTTTGACGTCTCGGGGCACCTTGGCAAACCCGTAACCGGGCAAGTCGACAAAATACAGGTCTTCGTTCAGCAGGTAATAGTTCAACTGCTGCGTCTTCCCCGGCGTCCCCGACGTGCGCGCCAAACCGCGGCGATGCAGGAGTCGGTTGATCAAGGAGGACTTTCCGACGTTCGAGCGGCCTGCCATCGCAACTTCTGGCAGTTCACCTTCCGGATACTGCTCCGGCTTGACGGCGGAAATGATAAATTTTGCTTCGCGAATCATCATTTGCTTTGCACCAACGCTTCTTTTAACACTTCGTCCATATGTTCCACGGGCACGATCGTAAGTTCGGCGCGGACCGTTTCCGGAATGTCTTCAATGTCTTTTTTGTTTTCGATCGGCAGGAGCACTTTCTTGATTCCTGCGCGGTGAGCTGCCATGCACTTCTCTTTGACGCCGCCGATCGGCAGGACGTGGCCGCGCAAAGTGATCTCGCCGGTCATCGCCACTTCGCGGGAGACCGGAACACCGGTCATCTGCGAGATCAGGGCGAGGCACATCGAGATGCCCGCCGACGGACCGTCTTTCGGGATCGCGCCTTCCGGGATGTGCAGGTGAATGTCATTTTTCTCAAGGAAGTTCGGGTCGACGCCAAGCGCCTCCGAACGCGAACGGATGTAGGAGAAGGCAGCCTGCGCCGACTCTTTCATCACGTCGCCGAGCTGGCCGGTCAAGGTCAGCTTGCCTTTGCCCGCATAGGTGGTCGCTTCGATGGAGAGCGTTTCCCCGCCGACCGCCGTCCACGCCAAGCCGGTCACAACGCCGACCTGGTCTTCTTTTTCGGCCAAACCGTGACGGAAACGGGCGCCGCCGAGGTAATCGGGCAGGTTCTCCGGCGTGATCGTCACATGCTCGGTCTCGCCCGAAACGATCTGCTTCGCCATTTTGCGGCACAGGGATGCGATCTGGCGCTCCAGATTCCGCACGCCCGCTTCACGGGTATAGCCGCGAATGACCGCATAGATCGTATCGTCGGTGATCTCGACTTGCTCCTGCTGCAAACCATGGTTCTCCAGCTGTTTGACCAGCAGGTGATTCTTGACGATGTGCAGCTTCTCCACCTCGGTGTATCCGGACAAGGAAATCACTTCCATCCGGTCCATCAAAGGCTGCGGGATGTTGTGCAACACGTTGGCGGTGGTGATAAACATGACCTTGGACAGGTCATAGGGAATTTCTATGTAATGATCGCTAAACGTGTTGTTTTGCTCCGGGTCGAGCACTTCGAGCAGCGCCGAAGACGGGTCGCCGCGGAAGTCGGACGTCATCTTGTCGATCTCGTCGAGCAGGAAGAGCGGGTTGTTTTCTCCGGCTGTCTTCATGCCTTGGATCACACGGCCCGGCATTGCGCCGACGTATGTTCTTCTGTGCCCGCGAATCTCCGCTTCATCGCGCACGCCGCCCAGCGACACGCGGACGAATTTGCGGTTCAGCGCCTTGGCGATCGAACGCGCCAGAGACGTTTTCCCCACACCGGGCGGTCCGGCCAGACAGAGGATCGGGCCTTTCAGCTTCTTGACCAACTGCTGCACGGCCAAGTATTCGAGAATGCGCTCTTTGATCTTGTCGAGGCCGTAGTGCTCCTCGTCGAGGATCTCTTCCGCACGCTTGATGTCGATGTCCTCTTCGCCTTCTTCTGTCCACGGCAGGGCCAGAATCCAGTCGATGTAGGTGCGGATCACGCCGCCTTCTGCCGAGGTGGTCGGCATTTTTTCCAGACGGTCAATCTCCTTCTCGACTTTCTCGCGCACTTCATCGGGCAGGTTCTTCTTGGCAGCGAGTTCGCGGAGCTCTTCCGCTTCGCCGCCGCGGCCTTCCTTGTCGCCCAGTTCCTTTTGGATCGCCTTCATCTGTTCGCGCAGATAGTATTCCTTCTGCGTTTTCTCCATCTGCTTGCGGACGCGCTGGTTGATCTTGCGCTCCAGCTCCAGCACTTCGCGCTCGTCAGACAGGATCTTCAGCAGGCGCTCCAGACGCTCTTTGACATCGACAGCTTCGAGAATCTCTTGCTTGTCGTTGATTTTGAGCGTCAGGTGCGACGCGATCGCATCGGCCAGACGGCCCGGCTCGTCGATATCGGTGACGGCAGCCAAGGTCTCCTGGGTGATCTTCTTGGAGATCTTGATATATTGTTCAAACTGGTGCAGAACTGCACGCATCAGCGCTTCTGTCTCCGGATCGTTATCTTCCGGCTCCGGCAGTTCCTCCACTTCGACGACATAACATTCGTCCGTCTCCACATATCCGGCAACCTTGGCCCGGTTCAAGCCTTCGACGATGACGCGCATCGTGCCGTTGGGCAGCTTGAGCATCTGCTTGACTTTGGCGACTGTGCCGACATCAAACAGATCTTCCGGTTCCGGTTCATCAATATGAGTTTCTACTTGCGAGACGAGGAGGATCAGATTTTCGCCAACCATTGCCCGCTCCACCGCTTTGACCGATACTTCCCGACCCACGTCAAAGTGCATGACCATGGTGGGATAGACGATAAGTCCGCGCAGCGGCAACAACGGGAGGGTGCGCTTTGTGCTGATTCCCATCGTGTTCACCTCCATCATGAAAAAGAAAAAAGTACCTGCTTCTGCTAGTATGCCAATTGTACCGTAAGGCATGTTGTTTGTCTAATCCTGACCATTAAAAAACCGGAGGTTCTGTCCTGGCATGCAAAAGCGGGGAGTACTCAAGCTCCCCTGCTATGCATGTTGTGTATTCTATGGCGTTTGGTTTGACATGTTGACCGATGGAACGGTGAGCAGATTCGCAGGCAGCGGCGCTGCCACGGCGCTTTTTTCCGGCAGCTCTTCCGGCACCAGGGAAAGATCGATCACCTGCTCGATGCGCTCGACCGGAATGATCTCGAGGCCTTCGAACGTTTTGAAAATGTCTTGCCAGTTGTCTTTCGGAATCACCACGCGGGTCGCCCCGGCCTGCTTGGCCGCTTCGACTTTGGCGATCACGCCGCCGATCGGTTTCACAAATCCGCGAATCGACACTTCGCCGGTCATCGCCAGACGGTTGTCGACCGGGATGCCTTTGATCGCCGAATAGATCGCCGTCGCCATCGTGATGCCGGCCGACGGACCGTCCACCGGAATGCCGCCCGGGAAGTTGACGTGCAGGTCATAGTCGAGCGGGTCGACATCCATCGTGCGGCGCAGGACGGTCATCACGTTTTCGACCGAGCCTTTCGCCATCGACTTGCGGCGGGTGCTACGCGCGCCGCCGTTGGTCTGCTCTTCTTCGACAACGCCGGTGATGTTGATCGTGCCTTTGCCGCGTTCCGATGATTTGGCGGCGGTGACTTCGATCTCCAAGAGCATCCCCATGTTTGGACCGTAGACAGCAAGGCCGTTGACGAAGCCGACCTGCGGCATGTCCGGCACCTGCTTCTCCGGGCGCGGCGAGATCTGCGAGCAGTTGATCACCCATTCCACATCGGCGGTGGTGATGTTCTTGCGCGTTTCACCAAGCGCAATGCCTGCTGCCGTCTGCACGACGTTGACCGCTTCGCGGCCGTTGGTGGCGTATTTGGCGATCGTTTGCACCGCACCCTCTTCGATATCGAACAGGATCTTATTGGCGGCAGTGATGACGATCGACTTGATCTCATCCGGCTTCAAAGCCCGGAAGAAAATCTCCACGCAACGCGAGCGGATCGCCGGCGGAATCTCGTCGGCGGTGCGGGTCGTCGCACCGATCATCCGGAAGTCGGCCGGCAGACCGTTTTGGAAAATGTCGTGAATGTGGCTGGGAATCTGATTGTCTTCTGAGGAGTAGTAAGCGCTCTCCAGAAATACTTTGCGGTCTTCGAGAACTTTTAGCAGCTTGTTCATCTGAATCGGGTGCAGCTCACCGATCTCGTCGATGAACAGCACGCCGCCGTGTGCTTTTGTGACGGCGCCCGGCTTCGGCTGCGGGATGCCCGCCATGCCCATCGCCCCGGCCCCTTGGTAGATCGGATCATGCACCGAACCGATCAACGGGTCGGCGATGCCCCGCTCATCGAAACGGGCGGTGGTGGCGTCGAGTTCAATAAACTTGGCGTCTTTGCTAAAAGGCGACACCTGATTCTTTTTGGCTTCAGACAGCACGAGCCGCGCGGCAGCCGTCTTGCCGACGCCAGGCGGTCCGTAAATGATGACGTGCTGCGGATTCGGGCCGCAAAGCGCGGCGCGCAATGCTTTAATCCCGTCAGCTTGCCCAACGATCTCTTCGAACTTGGTCGGACGCGTTTTTTCCGCCAACGGTTCGGTCAAAGCGATCGCCCGCATCTTGCGCAATTTCTCCAGCTCTTTTTTCGATTCGCTCTCAATGGCGGAGCGGTTGTTCTGCTGGGCTTTTAACTGGTTCCAAAAATAGAGCCCGATGACGACAGCAAAGAACACTTGCACCAGACTCAGGATCATTGTGAAACTCATCGTTTGCGTCCCCCCCTCAACTTTCACGATCCAAAGCATTGGATTTAGTATGTCCCCAGAAAAGCCAAGTAAAACCTTTGCAGAAATGAAAAAGAACCGACTCCAGTGAATGGAATCGGTTCTGATCGAGAGCCCGGTTTACGCCGGCTCTTCTTGTTTGGTTTTGCCGTCTTGAGTGATCAAGCTCGGCGCTTTGCCGTCGGTGATCGACTCTTGCGTGATCACACACTTGACCACATCTTCGCGGGACGGCAGGTCGAACATCACGTCGAGCATCGTCGACTCGATGATCGCGCGCAGACCCCGCGCACCGGTCTTGCGCTTGATCGCTTCTTTCGCGATCTCTTCCAGCGCTTCGTCGGTGAACTCCAGTTCGACGTTGTCCATCTGGAGCAGACGGTTGTATTGCTTGACGATCGCGTTCTTCGGCTCGGTCAAAATGCGCTTCAGCGCTTCGACGTCGAGCGGTTCGAGCGCAGTCAAGACCGGCAGACGACCAACAAATTCCGGAATCAGGCCGTAGCGCTGCAAATCTTCCGGCATCAGGCGGGAAAGCACGAACTCGCGCTCGTCTTTCTTCTGATCTGTCTGGCCGAAACCGATCACCTTTTCGCCCATCCGACGCTTGATGATCGACTCCATGCCGTCAAATGCGCCGCCGCAGATGAACATGATGTCTTTCGTGTCGATCTGGATGAACTCTTGGTGCGGATGCTTGCGTCCCCCTTGCGGCGGTACGCTTGCCGTCGTGCCTTCGAGGATCTTGAGCAGCGCTTGCTGCACGCCTTCACCCGAAACGTCACGCGTGATCGACGGGTTCTCCGACTTGCGGGCGATCTTGTCGATCTCGTCGATGTAGATGATGCCCTTTTGCGCCTTCTCCACATCGTAATCTGCCGCTTGAATCAGACGGAGCAGCACGTTTTCCACGTCTTCCCCAACATAACCCGCTTCGGTCAGCGATGTTGCATCGGCGATGGCAAACGGAACGTTCAGGATGCGCGCCAACGTCTGAGCGAGCAGCGTCTTACCGCTGCCGGTCGGGCCGATCAGCAGGATGTTCGACTTGGAGAGCTCGACTTCTTCGTTTTTCGCTTGCGTGTTGATCCGCTTGTAGTGGTTATACACAGCAACCGCGAGCGCCTTCTTCGCCTGATCCTGGCCGATGACGTATTGATCAAGGATATCCCGAATCTCACCCGGCTTCGGGATGTCTTTCATCTCAAACTCTTCCTCTTCGCCAAGCTCCTCTTCGACGATCTCGTTGCACAGCTCGATGCACTCGTCACAAATATAAACACCTGGTCCAGCGACCAGTTTGCGCACTTGGTCTTGGGTCTTGCCGCAGAACGAACACTTCAGTTGCCCTTTGTCATCATTGAATTTGAACATCGTAAACCTCCCTTACGTAAAGTGCCCGCGACAACCTGCCAACTGAATCAATCGACTCGCATTATGTATTTTGGAAAAACAAGGCACCTTTATGCAAAGTGCCTTGTCTCCTCCAGAACCTATTTTGGTAATGCAGATATGTGGGAACTACTCAACTTTCGCAGATTCAACAAGGACTGCGATCGTCTTGCGAGTTTTGATGTCGTTGTGCAGGTTGGACAGACCCGGATCACGCGCTTCGAGGATGCTCTTCACGCGCTCCACTTCCATTTTAGCGGAAGCAGCGATTTTCTCCAGTTCTGTATTGATTTCGCCTTCGGTTGCTTCGATTCCTTCTGCAGCGGTGACTGCTTCCAGAACCAGACCGGTGCGGACACGGTTGACCGCTTGACCGCGGAACTCGTCTTTCAGGCCTTCGACAGAAGCGCCGGTGAACTGAACGTACGCGTCAAACGGAATGCCTTGCTGTTGCAGACGCTGTTTGAAGTCGTTCATCAGGAATTCGATCTCGTTGTCGATCATCGCTTCCGGAATTTCGATGGTAGCGTTCTCAACCGCTTGGTTGATTACCGCTTCCTCAACGTGCATCTGTGCGTCATGCTCAGCTTTTTCTTTGAGTTTATTCTCGATGTCAGCCTTCAATTCGTCAAGGGTGTTGAACTCGGAGATATCCTTGACAAACTCGTCGTCGAGCGCCGGCAGCTGCTTGCGCTTGACTTCGTTCAGGGTCACTTTGAAGACAGCCGGCTGGCCTGCGAGGGTCGCGACATGGTACGCTTCCGGGAAGTTGACGGTGATCTCCTTCTCCTCGCCTTTCTTCATGCCGACGATTTGCTCTTCAAAGCCCGGGATGAAGGTGTTGGAGCCGATTTCGAGCTGGTAGTTGTCCGCTTCGCCGCCTTCGAAAGCTTCGCCGTTGACGAAACCTTTGAAGTCGATGTTGACGAGGTCGCCGTTTTCAACAGCAACGCCGTCTTCAGCAACCACGATCTCAGCGTGGGAACCTTGCAGGTTCGCAAGCTCTGCGTCGATCGCTTCAGCCGTTACGGAGAAGTCTTTCTTCTCAACGGTCAGGCCTTTGTAAGCGCCCAGTTCAACTTCCGGCTTGACGGTGACGGTCGCCTTGATTACAGCGGCCTCGTTTTTGCCGAATTGAAGAACGTCGATCTCCGGACGGTCAACCGGCGTAATGTTCGCCTCTTTGACTGCAGCCGTGTAGGCTTCCGATAACAGGATATCCAGCGCGTCTTGATATAATACCTCAACGCCAAAGCGGTTTTCGAAGATCTGGCGCGGCACTTTGCCTTTGCGGAAGCCCGGAACTGCTACGGTCTTCGCTGCTTTCTTGAACGCTTGGTCCAGTGCGTCGTTGACATGCTCTGCGCCAACCTCGAATTCAAGAACGCCAACGTTCTTCTCTATTTTTTCCCAATTCTTAACTACTACTGCCATCTGTGAATCCTCCCTTGAATCAACCAATGCGGAAAACGCTGCCTTGTATGTAGTACTGTGGCTTGTCCACGCATGTTTTCAATGTAGATTGATACAACCACCACATTATATCACAAATGGGGATAAGTTCAAACACAAAAACACCCCCATCTTCACGACGGAGGTGTCCATTTTCTGGAAGTGTTAAGTTGGCTGGGGTGGAAGGGATCGAACCTTCGCATGACGGAGTCAAAGTCCGTTGCCTTACCGCTTGGCGACACCCCAAAAAGAAAAAAATCAATGGGGCGACCGAGGGGAATCGAACCCCCGAATGCCAGAGCCACAATCTGGTGCGTTAACCACTTCGCCACGGCCGCCATTGATGGCGTCCCAGGAGGGATTCGAACCCCCGACCGACCGCTTAGAAGGCGGTTGCTCTATCCAACTGAGCTACTGAGACAAGTTATGGAGCGGGTGATGGGAATCGAACCCACGCGACCAGCTTGGAAGGCTGGAGTTCTACCATTGAACTACACCCGCGCATGTTAAAGAAAGTGTGTCGCTCTTGCGGCGACGAAAGTTAGTATACAACAGAACGAAACTGAAAGTCAACACTTCCGAGCCGGAAAGTTTCGGCAGAAAAAAGACCGCCGACGTTTGCTGTCAGCGGTCTTATCGTACCGAAAAGACATGCTCCATGTCAAAGGCGGGAATCCGCGTTCCATCGAGCGTATAAAAGCAAAATTGCCCGTGCACCCCGTCTTCCCTCGCGCTCAGTTCCAATACGGCATACGTGCACACCGTATAGCCGCGCGGATAGGACAGGCTGCCCGGATTGAGAAACACACAGCCGTCTTCTACATATAAGACGGGCGTGTGCGTGTGACCAAACACGGTGAACTGCACGCCGTGCTCCGCCGCTTTGTACAAGAGCTGCAAAGGTGAGGTTTTGACATTCACCGTATGCCCGTGCAGCAGCAGGGCGGACACGCCAAGCAGGTCGAGCGTCTTTTCCTCCGCTTCGATCCCGTACGGGTCGCAGTTGCCGCAGACGGTGACCGAGTTCGGATACGCCCCGTCGAGCACATCTTCCGCGTGGTCGCCCGCGTGCAGGAGCAGATCATAGCCGCCCATCCTCTCCTGCAGCTGCGCGATCACCTCATCGATGCGGTCGGTCCGCCCGTGCGAGTCGGAGATGATCAATACGCGATACGCAGCGGTCATTCGCCGATCCCTTTGTCCGTTTCGCTCTCTGCGCCTGTGTGGCCTTCCATCTTCAGCATCTCGATCATGCCGCGCAGCGCTTTCGCCCGGTGCGAGATCAGATTTTTCTCTTCCAATGAAAGTTCGGCCAAGGTTTTGTCGCGGTCGGGCAACACAAACAACGGATCATAGCCAAATCCCTGCGTGCCACGCCCAGCGCGTAAAATAGCGCCGTCTAGCGTCCCGAACGAGACCAGGGTCTCCTGCCCCGGCCGGGCCAGCGCGATCGCCGAAACGAAACGGGCCGTCCGGCTCTCATCGCTCACCTCGGCGAGTTCGCCGACCAGTTTGGTGTTGTTTTCCACATCGGTCGCGTGTTCGCCGGCGTACCTTGCCGAATAGACGCCGGGACGCCCTTGCAGCGCGTCGACTTCCAGGCCGGAGTCATCGGCCAGCGCCGGCATATGGTAGGCCTTGGCGATCTCCTCCGCCTTTTTGATCGCGTTGCCGGCAAACGTGTCCTTGTCCTCGACGACGTCAGGCGCGTCTTGCGGCACCGCTTCGACATGCCAGCCCAGCTCGGCGAAAAAGTGCTGAAACTCTTTGACTTTGCCTTGGTTCTTGGTGGCAAGAAGAAGTTTGGTTTGAAACTGTCCCATCACTGACCTCCGATTGCTCCCCTATGTAAAAAGCCGCTTAGGCGTTTTGCATCGCATTTTTCGCGATCAAATTGGTGATCTGCTCACCCAGCACTTCCTTTTGCAAAGCGATCCACTTTTCGCTGCCGATCTTGCCGAGTTCCAGCATCTTGTGCAGTTCGTCCATCGAGAACGTCGCTTCTTCGCCGGTGCCTTGCAGCTCGACAAAACGTCCGGCGCCGGTCATCACGATGTTCATGTCGACGTTGGCTGCCGAGTCTTCGTGGTAGTTTAGGTCGAGCACCGCCTGATCGCCGACCATGCCGACAGAGACCGCCGCCAGAAAATCGGTGATCGGCAAGGAGCTGAGCGAACCTTTTTCCACTTGCTTGTGCAAAGCGTCAGCCAGCGCGACAAAAGCGCCGGTGATCGACGCGGTGCGGGTGCCGCCGTCCGCCTGAATCACGTCGCAGTCCAGCCACAAGGTTTTTTCGCCAAGCGCTTTCAAATCGACGATGGCGCGCAAAGCCCGTCCGATCAGACGCTGAATTTCCATCGTGCGCCCGCCGACTTTGCCGCGCGAAGATTCGCGCTGGTTGCGGGTGCCGGTCGCACGCGGCAGCATGCCGTATTCAGCGGTGATCCAGCCCGTGCCGGAATTGCGCAGGAACGGCGGAACTTTGTCCTCGACCGTCGCCGTGCAGATCACTTTCGTGTCGCCGACTGAGATCAAAACCGATCCTTCAGCATGTTTGATGTAATTGCGTTCAATGGTAATCGTGCGGGTTTCGTTCGGTTGACGTCCGTCCACTCGCATTCCTTGAAGACCTCCCCTGGTTCCCATAAGATACTCTGATAGCATAACCTTATTTTCCCGTTTCCACTACCCCAAACTTTGCCAACAAAAAACCAACGAGACCATGGATCCCGTTGGTTTTTGCCTGCTGTCGAGCTTACAGCTTCTGCTCGTTGATCGTCTGCGGGATCAGCACCGGCTGGGTCAGGTCGAGCCCTTCGCTTGCTTTCGGCGCTTTCTCGCCGACGGTAAACTTGACTTTGTCCACGTCCGCATTCGCTGCGACCGACAGGACGATCGAGTTGACCATCTGGTTGGTGCTGCCGCCGTCTGCCGCCAGTTCGGAAGCGAAGTCGAGCGTCGCCGTCTTCTCCGCCACCGCCGACTTGTTCAGCTTGAGCTCCGGCGAGACCACCGGCTCCAGCGCGTCGCTGTGCGGGCCTTTGGCCAGCTCCGCCAGCGTCAGTTCGATCATGTTCTGATCGGCACGCTTCGGCACCATGCGGGTGACCGGCACGAGATAGGAGAAGTTGGAGTCGTTGCTCTTGCCTTCAAAATACAAGGTGAGCGCCGTTGCGTTCGACGGCGAGAGGTTGGAGGTCAGCTGCAGGTTGATGCCGCCCTCGCGCGAGATCGGGTCGCCGATCGGGGTGCCGTTTTTCAACGTGTTCATCATATGGCCTTCGACCATGAATTGAACCTTGTTGATGCTCTCTAGGCCGGTCAGGCTCCAGACCACCGCATCGACCATCGCCTGCTCATCGGCGCTCGTTTTCAGCTCGTTGACTTCTTTGGTGAAGTCGACTTTCGCCACGCCTTCGTTGATCGAGACGCCGCGGATCTTGGTGCCTTCAGGCAGCACGTTGCGGAAGCCGGTGCCGACGAGCGATGCATCGCCGCTGCCCCCGGCGATCATATTCTGCAAAGTGGCTTGAGCCACGCTGTTCGTTTTTTCCATCTTGACGTTCAGCGGAACGACAAAGCCGTTTTGATCGGCAACAAACACCGTGGTCGGCATCACATTTTCCGCCTGTTGACCTTGTCCTGTTCCTTGTGTTGATTGGGGAGCTGAAGTTTTCTCAGGTGTTGCCGAACAACCAGTTGCCGCAGCGATAGTCACCGCGAGGACACCGACTAACGCCAGTCTACGTTTGCGCATAATTCTTTTGTCCTCCTCCAAATTGGATTCTTGTTACATGTATACGAGCCCTTGGAGGAGATATGCTTGTATTTTGTCCAACGAGTTCAGGGACCTAAAACAATCCCCGTCACATCAATTTCGCGCTTCAGCCAGCGCGAGCCGACGCGTTGAAAATAATCTGCGTCACCGGTTGTGAAAAAGCGGTGCTGCGGCGCCGGATTGTCAGCGTTGAGCAGATGCTTCAGCTGCAAGATCGTGCTCGCTTCCCGGGCCGTCTCTTCGGCCGACGAGATCAGTTTTACCCCTTCGCCCATCACCTCGCCGATCAAAGGAGCGAGCAGCGGATAGTGGGTGCAGCCGAGGATCAGCGTGTCGATCCCTTCCTGCTGCAGCGGGGCGAGATAGCTTGCGACCAAGGGGTGCGCCTCCGGAGCCTCCGTGCGGTCCTCTTCGACCAGCTGCACAAACGGCGGGCAGGACTGGTTGACCACGTAGAGGCGCGGGTTCAGCCGATGAATCTCGCGGCGGTAGGAGTCGCTCTGGATCGTCACATCGGTGCCGATGACACCAACGCGCTCCGATTGCGTCGCCGAGATCGCCGCGCGGCTGCCCGGCGTGATCACGCCAAGCACCGGGATCTTATAGCGGGTGCGGGCTTCTTCCAGCCCGGCTGCCGTCGCCGTGTTGCAGGCGATGATGATCATCTTTACGCCCTGCTCGGCGAGAAAGTCCATGATCTGAAACAGATAGCGTTTCACTTCGTCCGGCTCCCGGGAGCCGTAGGGGCAGCGCAGGTTATCGCCGACATAGAGGATGTTCTCCTGCGGCAGCTGCCGCAGCACTTCCGATGCCACCGTCAATCCGCCAAATCCGGAATCGAGCAAGCCGATCGGTTGTTTTGAAGTCACGTAAATCTTCCTTTCATAAAATACCAGCGGGTCGAGTGAAATGAAAAAGCGCTTTCCAGTGCTGCTCGATCTGGAAAACGCTCACTTCTATGGTCAATCGCTGATATGAGTATAGATTTCTTTTAGCGAAGCAACGAGCGGCTGCAAATCGGCCGCCTTCACAAATTGGAGCGCATTGCCCAAATGCTCGCGGCGTTTGGCCAGCACGCGCTCAATCAGGTCGGTGCCTTTCTCCATCATATGCAAGCGAACGACGCGACGGTCACTCTTGTCGCGCACCCGTTCCACCAGTTGGTTGCGTTCCATCCGGTCCACAAGGTCGGTCGTGGTGCTGTAAGCCAAATGGAGCTTGGCACTTAGTTCGCCGATCGTCAAGTCGCCGAATTCATGCAGGTAGACCAGCGCATCAAATTGCGGCGGCGTGATATTAAAATCGGACAGTAACTCGCGTCCTCTGCGTCGAACTTCTTTCGAAATCTGGCGCAGCACAAGCTCGATCTCGTGTACAAGATCTGCATGGATCTTTTGCTCTGGCATCTATCGATCCTCCCGTGGATACTACTACCAATCTATTTTATCATAATTCCAAAAGAAATAAAACCCTGCGCACACGCGCAAGGTTTTACCTGGTACTTTCCGTCCCCTTCAACTGCCGTCCCGCAAACAGCACGACTGCGCCAAACAGCAGTGCGGCGAATCCGAACAGCACTCCTAAGCGGCTGCCTTGGTACAAGAGCGACCCGAGCAGCGGCCCCGCCGCCATTCCCATGTAGCGGGAAAAATTGTACACGCCGATCGCCGTCGCCCGCTCGCGGACGAAACGCTCCGACAGCAACGTCGTCTGCACCGGCAAGGACAAGCCGAGGCAGATGCCAAACAGGATCAGCGTCACGACGAGCGTCCAGAGCGACAGATGCGCCGCCAGGATAAACACCAGCACCGACACCACGTTCAGCCCGGCGGTCAGCACGAGGCTTTTGCGCGGCGGGATGCGCTCTTGAATCCGTCCGCCCAGATACGTCCCGGCGACCAGCGACAATGATAATGGAAGGAACACAATCCCCTTCTCTTCCGCCGTCAGCCCGTAGGTATCGGTCAAGATGTCCGGCAAAAAGACCAAAAAATTATAAAACGTGTAGTACTGCACAAAACCGAGCAGCACCACCGAATGTCCCGTCGGGTCGCGCAAGATCCGGGCAAAGTCGGCAAGCCCAAAGCGCTCGCCCCCGCCCGTCTCCGGCTTCGTTTCCGGCAACAGGCGCCAGTTCAGCACCAGCATCAAAAGTCCGGTCGCAACCAGCACGAAAAAGACGCCCCGGCTGCCAAACGAACCGCCGACGAACCCGCCGATCACCGGGCCCAGCACCGGCCCCAAAGCGACCAGCATCTGAAACGTGCCCATCGCCCGCCCCCGCTCTTTGCCGGAAAACAGATCGCCGATCACCGTTGTCGCCACGACCGACCCGGCGGCGATCCCCACCGCCTGCAAGGAGCGGAAGATCAGCAAGGTCTCGATCGAAGGGGCAAACGCGCAGCCGATCGACGCCAACGTATACAAGAAAATGCCTGGCAACAGCACATAGCGCCTGCCCTTGCGGTCGGTCAGCGGCCCGTAGACGATCTGCATCGCCGCCAGAACGATCGTGAAAATCGAAATGCTCAAGTTGACCAGAAACTGCGTCGTCGCAAAATGCCCTTGCACCTCTGGCAGAATCGGCGTGTAGATCGTCTGCGTAAACGGCCCGAGAAACGCCGCAAACGCGACCAGATACAAGATCACACGATGTTTCACCACAACCCGCCTTCTTTCGCCTGCGATTCAAAACGTATAAGAAAACTCCCCGGCACTTCCTCCGGGGAGCGAAAGATTAATGCTGTGTATCATTGTACACGTCAATCACGTGCTGCACCAGCGTCACGCCTTGCGACATCGCGGCCCCGCCGCCAAATGCCCCGCAGACGCCGATCGTCTCCAGCACTTCCTGATCAGTTGCACCGGTGGCCAGCGCGGCGTGCGTATGGTACATGATGCAGTACTCATCCTGCGCGTTCACCGCGATGCCAAGCGCGATCAGGTGCTTGTTCTTCTCGGAGACAGCCCCATCCTGGAAACAGGCGGAGGTGAACTCCATGTAGGCGTGTCCGACTTCCGGCAGTTTCTCGCTAAAGTGGCCCAGCCCCATTTTGTAATCGCGAATCGAATCGATGACGTAGGAGCGGTATTCTTGTTCTTCCATGGATCGGCTCACCCTTTCCTCAGGATCACGAGGTTAGTGTGAGCCAAGATGCACAAGGGTATCCCACAAGGCTTACCCGTGCAGACCATCCACTTTACCGGCATACTCCCGCTTCGCTTCCGCTTTGCGCACAGCGAGCAGCGCGAACAGTCCGGTCAAGACCGTGCCAGTGCCGGCGATGGCAAACACGCCGCCTGTGCCGATCCACTCGGCGACCACCGCTCCCAGCGCCGGAGCGGCGAACATGGAAAGATTGGAGATCGAGTTCGCAGCGCCCGTAACCCGCCCGATGATCGCCGACGGCGTTTCTTTTTGCAGCACATAGCCATACGGGACGGCCGAACCCGCTCCGATAAAGCCGACGAAAAAGAACAAGGTGACCCACAGCGCCGGATGGCTGGGGATGACCTGGTAGGAGCCAAGCGCCAAGATGAGGATGCCGATCCCGGAGATCGCCCCGGTGACCGCCATCATCTGAATCGGCTTGGGACTCCAGAAGTTCCACTGCCCAACGGCCAGCGTTCCGAGCACCGTGCCGAAGCCAACCGCACCGAGGAGGACCCCGAAGTACTCCTCCGGCAGCCCAACTTCTTTCCCCCACAGCACAAGCAGTCCGTCATAGAGGAAGATCAGGAAAAAGCGCACCGCCATCAAAATGATCGCTGTCGCCAACACGCGGTTCTCCCCGATGAAGCGCAGCCCTTCTTTGAAATGCTTCCAAAAAACAGACTCGCGTTTCGCTGTGCCCGGCTCCGCTGCTTCCTCCGCCATCGCTTTTGGCATATGCGGCAGGCGCGAGATGAACATCATGGAGAACAGGAACAGCACCGCTTCCAGAATAAACACAAACGACGGCGACGAGGCCGCGATGATGATCCCGCCAAAGACGGGCGCTGCGACTTTGGTCACGTTCAAGGACAACTGCGACAGCGAGCTCGCCTGCAGCAGCACCTCTTCCGGCACCAACGTCCGGATCGCTCCTTGCCGCGCCGGATCAAACATCGCGGAGAACAGCTCTTTGAAAAACACCAGCGCCAGGAGCACATAGAGATTGGGCGCAACCACAAAACCCAACACGATCAGCATCCGCAGCAAGTCACAGAAGATCATCAGCCCTTTGCGCGGCAGACGGTCCGCCCACACGGCGGCAAACGGCCCGATCACCACCCACGGCAGCCCCATCACAATCGTCAGCGCTGCCAGTTCGGCCGGCCCCATGTTCCAGGTGTACGCCACCAAAATGCCGAGCGCCAGCATATCCAGCCATGTTCCAAGGTCGGAAAAAAGCTGTCCCGTGAACAGCATCCGGTAAGGACGATGCTTCAGCGGGGCGAATATCGAAGTTTTGCTCATACGCTGCCTCCTGCCTCTATCTATTAGTAACCAGCGTACACGCCATTGATAGAATTCGTCAACAATTTAAAACGCGGACTGGAGTTCTGCGATCACCTGTTGCGGTGTGAGCGACGACGGCAGCGGAGTCCCTTCTGCGCTGATGAACGACAGCACCACCGGGTAATTGCGCCCTTTGATCGTCGAGAACGGGGACAGCTCCTTGACCAGCGTCCACACGCCCGCCCCCTGCTCCAGCTTCTGCAGCCGCTCTACAGCCGCTTCCAGCGCCGGATGCCCATAGTAGTAGCCGTTGGTGCTGCCGGTAAACTCGAAGCCCGGCGCACGCCATCTCTGCTCCGTGTCGGCCCACATATAGCCCGGATACCAGAGGTCGTAATAATGCCCGTCTGCCGCTTCAGCCGAAACGAGATGCACCGCGTCCGGGTCGAATTGGCAGCGCACCGCCGGCTGCAGCCAGACCGTATCGGAGAGCTGCTCGTTGAAGCTTGGCACCCGGAGCGCTTTTTGCAGATCCTGATCGACGAGCGCTTGGGGCAGATGGTAGTGCACCAGCCGCTCCGAGATCGGCGTGCGCTTGATCTCGCCCGTTTCGACGCGGGCGAGCGATGTTTGCAACGCCGCCAGTCCCGCTGCCGTTTCAAGGGCTTCCTCCGGCCGCTCGATCAGTTGAAACACTTTTTCAAAACAGCGTTCGTAGATGTCGCGAATGTCCTCCTGATCCGCACGCAGCTGATCCATAAACATCGTCAGGCCTTGAAACAAAATCTGCGCCGGACGCTCCCCATAGCCCCAGAAGTCACCCATCTCCGCCGCCCGCACGATCGTCTTGCGGTGGCGGAGCGCAAACTCCGCATGCACCAGCACAAACACCGCCAGCACGCCGTCCGCGTCGAGGTGGTTGTTGATCGCCAGGTCCCAGCCCGCCGTCGACTGATCGGCGACAAAGTTCATGCAGATCTCCGTCGACGTATCCGCCCGGTACTGCGCAGGCGTGCGGTTCGGAATCCAATGGCTCAGCTCCAAGTCCACCCCTTCACGAAACGTCTTGTCGGCCGACCCGTCGGCAAAAATCGTCTTGTTGCTCGACGGACGCTCCGTCTTGCTCCCGATGATAAAAAAGTTTGGAATCACCTTGATCCCCTCCCTGAATTTTCCTTGGTTTCATTATACAACCCACTTCCGATACATACAATACTTATTTGTATAAAAAGTAAACAAAAAAATCCCCGCCTCAGAGAAGGCGGGGTCTGTGTGCCTGCAAAAAAGCGATCACCGTTTCGGCGTAACGCTCCGGCTCTTCAAAACGCGGGGCATGTGCGCTGTCCGCAAAACATTCCACGCGGGCATGCGGCACCGCGCGAACAAATGGATCGAGCTGCTCGGCGCTGAGCACCCGGTCGTATTTTCCATACAGGAGCAAAGTTGGCTGCACGATCTGCGGCAACAGGGGCAAGAGCGACCGAAACACGCGCCCTTCGGCCAGCAGCCGCGCTTCCACGTCCAGTCCGCGCTCCCAGAGGTCGGGGGACAGGAACGATTCGGCGCGCAGGCGGTCATAGTGGTTTTTGTCCGGGTGTTGCAGGTAGAGGGCATGTGCACGCTTCCCGAGCAGCTTCAGCGCATCCTGACAGCCCGCCCACGCGATGTGGAGGTCAGGCTCCCCGATCAGTTCGCGGCACTTCACCGCCTCGTGATACTTGCCCCACTTTTCCAGCTCCAGCGCCGCGCCCTGCAGAAGCGACCGGGCCGTCAGACCCAGGTCAAAGGTCGGGCACTCCAGCAGCAGGCACTCCACCCGCTCCGGGTATGTTGCCGCATACAGCGTGGCCAGCCAACCGCCAAACGCATGGCCGAGCACCGACCAGCGTTCCAGTCCCAAACGGCAGCGCAAGTCCTCGATGTCCTGCAACAGATCCTGCAAGCCAAACGGCTCGCCGGACAGCAAAGCATCGGAACGCAGCACGCCGCGCCGGTCGGGCGCGATCAGCCAGACCCCTTGCGACAAGCGCTCCCCCTGGTCGTGCACAAAATCATACGAGCCCGCGCCGCCAAGGCCCCCGTGCAGATACAAAAGCGGCGGCGCGTCAAGCGGTCCAACCATCTCCACGTAAATGCCTTTTCCGCGTAGTTGAACCTTGTCGTTCATCGATCATTCCTCCCGGTCGAATCCTACGCTGTCAAACCAGACGCCCTGCCGGTAATTGTGCAAGGCTCTTCGCACATATGGAATGATATTGTCCGGCAAGTCGTCCCATGCAAACCAGCGCAAGTCGTCACACTTGTCGGGCTCCATGTTGCAGATCTCGCCCGACCAGCGTTCCACCGCGACAAAAAAGTCGACCCGTTCATCGTTCGACAGGCGGTGCATCACGCCGACCACCTGTACGTCACCTGCCAAGATCTCCACGCCCGCTTCTTCCCGGGCCTCGCGAATCGCCGCGCTCGTCACCTCTTCGTTGCCGTCGATATGTCCCGCGACCACGCTGTAGTTGCCGTCCTCGTACCCGGTGTTGGCACGCCGCAACAGCAGCACCTGCCCTTCGCGCACGAAAAAGATATGTACCGCCGGAATCAATGTGAAACGCTGCATAAGAACCCCCGCTCCACCCGCCAAGTCCCGGTGTCGATCACCGAGAGATCGGGCAATTTGATCGAACGCCACTCCTCAGGTCCCAGACGGCGGCCCAGCAGATAGGAATACAGCACCGTCAAGATCCGCCCATGCGAGACGATCGCCACATCTTTCCCGTCCGCCTGCGCCACGATGTCCTGGATGGCCTGCACAATACGCGCTTGGGCCTCCACATACGGTTCAAACGCCGGATCATCCTGCCCGCCTTGAAAATAAGCCCCAACACGCGCCTGAAATTCCTCAGCAGTCAGATAACCGGCCGCAAATGCCAGTTCACGCAGATCTTCATGCTGCTTCATCGTAAGCCCGGCGTGCTCCGCGATTGCCCGGGCCGTGCCGATCGCTTTCGGCTCCGGGGAATGCCAGATCTCGCGCACGCCCTGCCAGGACTCCCGTTTGGCCAGCTCCCGCGCCGACTGTACGCCTTCCGAAGACAGCGCCCACTCAGGGGACGGCAGCGCCGGTTCGATCAGCACTTGGGCATGGCGCACTACGTATAACTTGCTCATAACTTCACTCCTCTTGCCCTACCACTTCTCCGCAACAAACAAAAGACCCTGCTCCTCAAGCGGAGCAGGGCTTCAACAAAGCTTCCAGGAGAGCGTCAGATTTGCAGTTCTCCGAGTCGTACCAACTCAACCACCGCTTGCGAACGACCTTTGACGTTGAGCTTTTTCATCACGTTGGAGATGTGATTGCGTACTGTCTTCTCGCTGATGAACAGCTTCTCGGCGATGTCTTTTGTGGTTTTGTCCTGTACCAGCAGTTCAAATACTTCACGCTCACGGGTGGTAAGTAGGGATTTTCCTCGTGCGTCCTTGCCGGCTGTCACTCTCGATCCCTCCTTGCTCGGGTCATGAATACAAGGTCTAGGGATTTGGGTCAGGTGCTGTACACAGCCCTCTAAGAGGTTGGTGTAGTGTCTCGAACTATCCTATACAAATCAGGGCGGATTGGTGAAACAAACCGCCTGCTATGCGATCAATAATTTGATTTCCATAATGCCAAGCTCTTGCAGTTCCAGCGGAACCATATACGCGATCTCCTGCATCGGCTGCACAAGCGACTCGCCCATCTGCACTTGCGGCGGGGTGATGTCGATCGACATGCCGTTGTTAGAGAGCTGGATGCAGGCGTTCCCGCTGATCATATTCGCCAGCTCCGCGACGGCGCTTTGGCTCAACTCGTCAAATTGGCTCAATTCGAAGCCGCCCATCATCGCCGAAGCGATCTTCAGCGCCATCTCCGGCGCCAATCCGAAAGCAACTTGTCCATCAACATCGCCTTTTAAGTCGATGCGAATCCATACGTGATGCTGATGCAGGTCTGGGGCTGCGGTCTCGACCGTTCCCGGCGTCAGCGCAACAGCGGTCATCATTTGCAATACCTGCTGTGCAGATTCCAGAAATGGCACAATAATCTGTCCGTGCATGAAACAATCTCCCCTTTTATGTGGTGGGCTATGGCTTACTTTGCTTTCGCTCCGAATTTTAACTTCTCTAATTTTTATTATTATAAACTGTAAGACCTCTTTCGACAATCCCTGACTGCTTTAATGACAAAAAAAGACCACCCCGAAGGGTGGTCTTGAGGCGTAAAATTAGCGCTTCAGCCAAGACGAGATGGCGTGGCGGTTGACCGCACCGTTCATCGCTGCGATCGACGTAGTCAACGGAATGCCTTTCGGGCATACCTGTACGCAGTTTTGCGAGTTGCCGCACTCATGAATCCCGCCGCTGCCCATCAGAGCTTCCAGACGGTCTTCTTTGTGCATTTCGCCGGTCGGATGCGTGTTGAACAGGCGAACCTGCGAGATCGCAAACGGACCGATGAAGGAGGTGCGCTCGTTGACGTTCGGGCACGCCTCAACGCACGCGCCGCAAGTGAAGCACTTGGACAGCTCGTACGCCCATTGGCGGTCGCGTTCTGCCATGCGCGGGCCCGGACCAAGGTCGTAAGTGCCGTCGATCGGCACCCATGCTTTGACTTTTTGCAGGGCTTTGAACATCCGGCTTCTGTCGATGACCAGGTCGCGGACGACCGGGAACGTGCGCGCCGGCTTCAGGCGGATCGGCTGCTCAAGCTGGTCGACCAGCGCGGAGCACGCTTGGCGCGGCTTGCCGTTGATGACCATCATGCACGCGCCGCAGATCTCTTCCAGACAGTTCGATTCCCAAGCGACCGGAGCGGACTGCTTCCCTTGGGTATCCACCGGGTTGCGCTGGATCTCCATCAGGATCGCGATCACGTTCATGTTCGGACGGTACGGGACGCGGAACTCCTGCGTATACGGCTGGCTGTCCGCACGGTCTTGACGTTCGATGATGACTTGAATTTCTTTTTGGCTCATGCGAGTCTCCCCCTTTCGTCGCAGTCTTAGTTCTTATCTACCGCGTAGTTGCGCAGGCGCGGCGGAATCAGCGACACGTCGATGTCTTCGTACGTGATTTCCGGGCCGTTCTGCGTCCAGGACGCAATGGTGGTCTTGAGGAACTGCTCATCATTGCGGTCCGGGAACTCCGGCTTGTAGTGTGCGCCGCGGGACTCGTCGCGCTTGAGCGCGCCGATGGTCATCACGCGTGCAAGTTCGAGCATGTTCCAGAGCTGGCGGGTGAACGGAGCCATCATGTTCTCCCAGCGGGACTTGTCGGCCATGCCGATGTTGTGCCAACGCTCCATCAGCTCTTGGATCTTCTCGTCGGTCTTCTGCAGGCGTTCGTTGTGGCGAACAACCGTCACGTTGTCGGTCATCCATTGGCCGAGTTCGCGATGCAGCGCATACGGGTTCTCGGTGCCTTCCATCTTGAGGATGGATTCGTATTTTTGCTCCTGCTTCTTCGCAGCCGTTTCGAACACCGACTTGGAAACGTCAGCAGCAGATTTCTTGAGTCCTTTGATGTAGCGGACTGCGTTCGGGCCGGTCACCATGCCGCCGTAGATCGCGGAGAGCAGGGAGTTTGCGCCGAGGCGGTTCGCGCCGTGGTACTGGTATTCACACTCGCCGGCCGCAAACAGGCCCGGGATGTTCGTCATCTGGTCGTAGTCGACCCACATGCCGCCCATCGAGTAGTGAACAGCCGGGAAGATCTTCATCGGAACTTTGCGCGGGTCGTCGCCGGCAAATTTCTCGTAGATCTCCATGATGCCGCCCAGTTTGATGTCGAGCTTTTCTTTCGGAATGTGCGAAACGTCGAGGTAGACCATGTTCTCGCCGTCGATGCCGAGGCCGAGGTCAACGCAGACGTGGAAGATCTCGCGGGTCGCGATGTCACGCGGCACGAGGTTGCCGTATGCCGGGTACTTTTCTTCGAGGAAGTACCACGGTTTGCCGTCTTTGTACGTCCAGACGCGGCCGCCTTCGCCGCGCGCCGACTCGGACATCAGGCGCAGCTTGTCGTCGCCCGGGATCGCGGTCGGGTGGATCTGGATGAACTCGCCGTTTGCGTATTTAACACCTTGCTGGTACACAGCGGATGCTGCGGTGCCGGTGTTGATGATCGAGTTGGTGGAACGGCCAAACACGAGGCCCGGTCCGCCGGTCGCGAGGATCACCGCGTCGCCGACGAAAGAGTGCATTTCCATCGAGCGCAGGTCTTGCGCGACGATGCCGCGGCAGGTGCCTTCCTCATCGAGGATCGCCTGCACGAACTCCCAGCCTTCGTACTTCTGCACGAGGCCCATCGATTCATAGCGGCGCACCTGCTCGTCGAGCGCGTACAAGAGCTGCTGGCCGGTGGTTGCGCCGGCAAATGCGGTGCGGTGATGCTTGGTGCCGCCGAAGCGGCGGAAGTCGAGCAGACCTTCCGGGGTGCGGTTGAACATGACGCCCATGCGGTCCATCAGGTGGATGATGCCCGGCGCTGCTTCGCACATCGCCTTGACCGGCGGTTGGTTCGCGAGGAAGTCGCCGCCGTAGACGGTATCGTCAAAGTGTTCCCACGGCGAGTCGCCCTCGCCTTTGGTGTTGACTGCGCCGTTGATGCCGCCTTGTGCGCAGACGGAGTGGGAACGTTTTACTGGTACTAAAGAGAACAGATCGACCGGAATACCGGCTTCGCAAACCTTGATGGTCGCCATCAGGCCCGCAAGGCCGCCGCCGACGATCACAACACGTTGGTTGCTCATTGCGTTTCCTCCCTTAGGCTAACTTACGCTACTGCGTCGCGGAAAGCGATCAGAGCAGAGGTGCCGACTGCGGACAGCACGACGAACAGACCCATCAGCACATACGCAGAGACGCGTTGCGCGCGCGGGCCGACTGTGATGCCCCAGTGGATGAAGAAGCCCCACAGGCCGTTTGCCAAGTGGAACACTGCTGCGACCGTGCCGATGATCATGAACCAGAACCCAACCGGGGACGTCACGATCTGCACGACCATGTCAAAAGACGGAGCGTCGCCCGAGAAACGGGTCGTCCACAGATGCCAGATCACAAAGATAAAGGTGAATACGCCGGACGTGCGCTGCAAGGTAAACATGAGGTTGCGGCCCCAGGAGTACTTGTTCGCGTTGTAGCCGGATGTGTATGCAACATACATGCCATAGACACCGTGATAAATCAACGGCAGGAAAATGAAAACGAATTCAATAAACGGCAAAAACGGGATGGTCTCGAGAATCCCCACCTTGTCGTTAAATGCCTGCTCGCCTTTCGTGGCGAACGAGTTGATGCCCAGGTGAATGAACAGGAACAATGTGACCGGGATTACACCGAGCAACGAGTGCAGTCGGCGAAATAAGAACTCTCGGCTAACTTGTTTGTTGGCCACTTGTCGATCCTCCTTCCAAGATACCTGTGAACGAACGAATTCACAGTCAGTTTTTCTCTTTTCTCTCCGTACTCCCCTTATGACGATGCGATAAGGCGCCCCCCTTTATAACCTTTGACCGTCCCGTCCATGACCCGGAGGGGCTCGGGCGGCCGAATCAACGCAACATAAATTGTACTGTTTTAGTAGAAGTAATGTCAAGAAACTGTCAAATGCGACAAGTTTCGACGCTGTTGCCAACTCTCACTTGTTTACATTGCGCGATTCGGCCGGCTTTTACGCATACCGGGCGTTCGTTTCGTATCCCGAAGCTTCTGCCTCCCATTTTACACCTGCCGGGATTTCCCCTTCAACGTTCAAAACAAGCGCCGTCAGCGGCTCAGAGACGATTTGCGAGATATTTTCGACCGTACGGTGCACCTGATCTTCTGTAACTCCCCCTAACAGCCACGCCTGATGCAGACGGCCCTCATGATCGGCAGTCCGGTAGTCGGCGATCGTCCCGCCGCACGCTGCCAGTTCGCGCTGAACGGCTTCTGACAGCGCTTGCGCATGCTCGGGACAGGAGGTACAGGACAGATAATAGCTTCCGGCCTGCTGTGCTTCTGCGGCGGCGGCGAGCGGGCGCTCCCAGTTCGGGCGGCGGATCTTTTCGCCTTGGGTGAGCAGCGCGGTCAGGTCTTCGATCACGGCGCTCGCCGTCGGAAACTCGCCCGCGCCCCGGCCGATCAGGGTCAGGTCGCCGACAACATCGGCGCGCAAGGTGACGGCGTTAAACACATCGTTCACACGGGACAAAGGATGCGCCGCCGGCAGCAGGCGCGGACGCACCGACAACTGCACCGCGCCGTCTTGGTCCTGCGCGTGGCCGATCAGTTTGACCGCATAGCCCATGCGCTCGGCGAGCAGCAGATCCGGCCCGGTGACCGCGCTGATGCCTTGGCGGTCGATCCCTTCGACGTCAACGCAGGCGTCGTAGGCGAGGTTGGTCAGAATCGCCAGTTTGTAGGCGGCGTCATACCCTTCCACGTCGGAGGTCGGGTCGGCTTCCGCATAGCCCAGCTGCTGGGCTTCGGCGAGCACCTCCGGGAAGCTGCGCCCCGTCTTGGCCATCTCGGTCAGGATGTAGTTGCTCGTGCCGTTCAGGATGCCGGAGATCTCATGCACGCGGTTGGCGGTCAGGTAGCCTTGCAGCATATGAATGACCGGAATGCCGCCCGCCACACTCGCTTCAAACAGCAAGTGGACGCCGTTTTGCCGGGCCAATCGCAACAGCTCTGCTCCGTGTTTCGCCATCAGCTCTTTGTTGGCGGTGATCACGTGGCGCTTGCTGTTCAAGGCGGTCTCGATGATCTTTTTGGCGGGGTGGATGCCGCCGATCACTTCAATATAAATGTCGATCTGTTCGTCGCCAAGCAGTTCCTGCTCCGAGAGGGACAGCATCTTCTCGTCGATCGCAAAGCCGCGCTCCTTCTCACGGTCGCGGACGAGGACGTTGACCACTTCCACCGCGCAGCCAGTGCGTTCAAGGATCGTCAATCTGTTTTTCAGCAACGTTTTGTACACGCCGCCACCTACCGTTCCCAGTCCCAACAACCCCACTTTTACCTGCTTTTTCATGATCAATTCCCTCCCGTTTCCTGTAAGAAGTCTGAAATGATGAGGCTCAACTGCTCCCCTTCAGCCAAAAAAGCGTCATGTCCGTATTCGGAGTTCAACTCGCGGTAGGTAACCTGTTTGCCGAGCCGGGCGAGGCGTCTCGCCCATGTCCGCTGCTCCTGCGGCGGGTAGAGCTGGTCGGTGTCGATCCCCACCCACAGCACATCCGCCTGAATCTGCGCCAGCGCCTGCTGTGCGCCGCCCCGCCCGCGTCCGATGTCGTGCAGATCCATCGCTTTGAGCAGACAGAGATAGGAGTCGGCGTTAAAGCGCCCGAGCAGCTTTTGCCCCATGTGTTCGAGATAGCTTTCGATCTGAAATTCCGTCTCGCCAAGCGCGGCATGGGGACGCTTCAGCTCGCGCCCGAAGCGCGCTTCGAACAGATCAAAGGATCGGTAGGTGATCATGCCAATCTTTCTGGCCAATGCCAATCCGTCCGCCCCGCCAAGCGTGATCGCGGAGCGCATCACGTGGTTGTAGGCGATCGCCAGCGCCGACAATTGCGCGGACGCCGCGATCGGAGCGCAGCGCTGCACAAACGCCGGATAGGTCACCGCCCATTCGATCGCCTGCAGCCCGCCCATCGAGCCGCCGACGACCAGTTGCAGCCGGGTGACCGCAAGCTGGTCCAGCAACCGCTTCTGCGCACGCACCATGTCGCGGATCGTCACCGTCGGGAAGTTATCGCGCGTCTGCGGCCCCGTCGAGCCGGCACAGCCGCCGAGCACGTTGGAGCAGACCACGTAATACCGCTCCGTATCGAAGACCTTGCCAGGCCCGACCAGCGGCGCCCACCATGCTGCGGCCTGCGCATCACCGGTCAGGGCGTGGCAGATCAGGATCGCGTTGTCGCCCTGCTCGTTTTTCGTCCCGTACGCTTCATACGCGATCTCAACGCCGGGCAGCACCGCACCGCCTTCCAGTTCGAGATCGCCAATCACCAGCACGCTCATCGTCCCGCCGCCTCCTTTGCGTTCCCGATCCAAGTCCCTGCTCCGCCATGAAAAGACGATCGCACCGTAACCGGCACGCCATGCTCTTTGGCGGTCTCCACCGCGCGGGGATGGAGCACGACCGCGCCGCCTAACGCCAGCTCCAGCATCTCATCGTACGACAGGGAGTCGATCTTGCTCGCCGTGGGCACGCTGCGGGGGTCGGCGGTGTAGACACCGTCCACATCGGTGCAGATCTCGCACAGATCGGCGTCAAGCGCCGCAGCCAGCGCCACAGCGGACGTGTCTGAGCCGCCCCGCCCAAGCGTCGTCGGGTCGCCCGCCGGGTTGACCCCTTGAAAGCCGGTGACGATCACCACCCGCCCCGCCGCCAGTTCAGCCCGGATGCGCGCCGGGTCGATGCTGAGAATCTGCGCCTCACCGTGCCGGGCTTCCGTGCGGATGCCTGCCATTGCGCCGTTTAAAGACACGCTCGGCACGCCCAGCGCCTGCAAAGCCAAGGCGAGCAGCGCCGCCGATACCTGCTCCCCGCACACCATCAGCATGTCGAGCTCGCGGGTGCAAGGCTGTTCGGTCAACTGCCCGGCCAGCCCAAGCAGTTCGTCTGTCGTGTGTCCCATCGCCGAGACCACCACAACCGCTGCATCGCCTTGACTTACGGTCTCCCGCACGCGACAGGCTGCCTGCCGGATCTGCTCCGGCCCGGCGAGCGAAGTGCCGCCAAATTTCTGTACGATCAATGCCACGCTGTCATCACTCCGTTTCGTCAAACAGGGGCAAAACAAAAACCCCCGCTTCAAATTGAAGAGGGGGTTCCATCTATCGGACTCCACACCTCTTATCTGTCAGACCGTTACAGTCTGCTGGATTTAGCACCTCTTCGCTTGTGTGGGTACACAAACGAGGTTGCCGGGCTTCACAGGGCCAGTCCCTCCGCCGCTCTCGATAAGAGTTGATCTATTGAGTTTTCAAACAAGATTTTCTATATCTTACTATGCCAAAAAACGGCTGTCAATTCCTCTTGCTACTCGTTTCCGTTCAGACCGGATACGACAGCCGTCTCCGCGCCGTCGAGACCAAACGTCGAGTGCAGCACGCGCACCGCTTCATGCGCGCGCTCTTTGTCGACGACGCAGGAGACTTTGATCTCCGACGTCGAGACCATTTTGATGCCGATGCCAGCCTCGGACAGCGCGCCAAACATCTGCGCGGCAACGCCCGGATTGGAGATCATGCCGGCGCCGACGATCGACACTTTCGCCAGATCTTCTTCCATTTCAAAAACCGGTCCGCCAAACTCCGGCACCAGCGCTTCCAAGACCGGCATCGCCGCGTTCAAGTCGCCGTGCTCAATGGTGAAGGAGATGTCGGACACCCCTTCGTGGACGACCGACGTGACGATGATGTCGACGTTGACCGACGCTTCGGCCAGCGCCTGGAAAATTTTATGCAGGTTGCCGATGCGGCTTTGCACGCCGACGAGCGACACCTTCACCACGTTCATGTCGTGGGCGATGCCACGTACGATCATTCCCTGTTCCATCTGAGCTTCCTCCTCCACCAGCGTCCCGATGTTTTTGTTAAAGCTGGAGCGCACCATCAGCGCCACGTTATATTGTTTCGCAAACTCCACGGCACGGGGGTGCAGCACACCTGCGCCGAGGTTGGCGAGTTCAAGCATTTCGTCATAGGAGATGCGGTCGAGTTTCTTCGCCGCCTGCACCACGCGCGGGTCGGTCGTGTACACGCCGTCCACATCGGTGTAGATCTCGCAGAGATCCGCGCCGATCGCAGCGGCCAGCGCCACAGCGGTCGTGTCCGATCCGCCGCGTCCAAGCGTCGTGATGTTGCCAAGTTCGCTCATCCCCTGGAAGCCGGCGACGATAACCACTTGCCCCGCATCCAGCTCGCGGTGAATCCGCGCCGGGTCGATGCCTGTGATGCGCGCCTTGCCGTGCACCGCTTCGGTCGAGATCCCTGCCATGTAGCCGGTCAGCGACACGCTTTGCATCCCAAGCGTCTGCACCGCCATCGCCAGCAGCGCGACTGAAATCTGCTCGCCGGTGGTGAGCAGCATATCCATCTCCCGTGCCGACGGGCTGTCGGTCAGCTGTTCGGCCAGGCCGATCAGGTCGTCGGTGGTGTCTCCCATCGCTGAGACGACGACCACCACCCGGTTGCCTCCTTGCGCGGTCTCGGCCACCCGGCTTGCCACGCGCTTGATGCGCTCAGGGTTGGCGACCGAAGAGCCGCCAAATTTTTGTACGATCAATGCCACTGTTTCTCCACTCCCATTCATGAATTTTCGGGAAACTTCAGTCTCACATGACGGAGGGTCACGAAAACAAAAACAGCCAGTAGAAGGATGTCCTTCTATGGCTGCGCATAGTCGTGGTGATCCCTTCTCTCCCCAAATGTGAGATAGTTCTCCACACAGGCGCGGGGTCGTTCCTGTGTGACAGTTCTGCATCTCTTAAATGCAGACCCAGCCGTGCGCCTTCCGTGAACAGGCCCAGACTTCGGCGATGATCCCTTTCCCGTACGGTTCCCAGAGCTTCTCGGGCTCTCCCCGCGGTACTGATGATGCAACGCGCCACTACTCACCTCATAAGAGATGAGATTTTTGATATTTAACTGCCGTCTATTTTAGCACAGTGCCTAAACTTGTGCAAGATAGGCAAGAATTTCTTTTGCCAATTTATCGCCGATGCCGATTTTGCGGAACTCTTCGACAGGGGCGCTTTTGATCGCCGGGAGCGAGCCGAAATGCTTGAGCAGCTCTTTGCGGCGCTTTTCCCCGACGCCCGGAATGTCGTCGAGAATCGAGCGGATCGCATTTTTCCCGTGCTGCTGGCGGTGGAAAGTGATCGCAAAGCGGTGCACTTCCTCCTGCACGCGGGTCAGCAGGTAAAACGCCTGCGAGCTGCGGTCGATCGGCACAGGCGTCGGATCATGGCCGAGGAACAGCTGTGACGTGCGGTGCTTCTCGTCTTTGGCAAGGCCGCAGACCGGGATGTCGAGGCCAAGCTCGTCTTCGAGCACTTCCAAGGCGGCGTTGATGTGCCCTTTGCCGCCGTCGATGACGACCAGGTCGGGCAGCGGCGCGTTTTCTTTGAGCAGACGGGTGTAGCGGCGGCGCACCACCTCTTGCATCGATGCATAGTCGTTGGGGCCTTCCACCGTCTTGATCTTGTATTTGCGGTATTCCTTTTTGTTTGGACGCCCGTCATCAAACACGATCATCGCCGCCACCGCGTCGGTGCCTTGGATGTTCGAGTTGTCGAACGCTTCGATCCGGCGCGGGGTCGGGATCATCATCACATTGCCCAGCTCTTCGATCGCTTTCACCGTGCGGCTCGTGTCGCGGTCCATCAGCTTGAACCGCTCTTCCAGCGCGATCCGGGCGTTTTCGTTCGCCATGTCGACGAGCTGCTTTTTCGAGCCGCGCTGCGGGTAGCGGACTTTGACCGAAGTCAGCCATTGGCCGATCAGCTCCGTGCCTTCCCCTTCGCGAGGCAGCAAGATCTCCGTCGGCAGGTCGTGGTTGTCGAGGTAGAACTGCGCCACATAGGAGAGGAAGTCTTCCAGCTCTTCCCCGTGGTAGTGGAAAATCTCCACGCCGCGCTCGATCATCTTGCCTTGGCGCATGTAGAAGACCTGCACGCACATGTATTCTTTGTCGGCGTGGAAGCCAAACACATCGCGGTCCGTGTTGTCGTGCAAGTCGACCTTTTGCTTTTCCATCACCCGGTCGATCTGGCTGATCTGGTCACGTAGTTCTTTGGCGCGCTCAAAATTGAGATTTTCCGCTTCCTGCATCATCTTGTCCTGCAGGTTCTTCTTGATCTCTTCATGGCCGCCGTTGAGGAATTTCGTAATCTCTTTGATCATGCCCGCATACGTCTCCGGATCGACCGGAACTTCGCAAGGGGCGACGCACTGATTGATGTGATAATACAAGCAGACTTTGTCTTTTAACGTCTTGCATTTGCGCAGCGGATACAGGCGGTCGAGCAGCTTTTTCGTCTCGGTGGCGGCGCTGGCGTTCGGGTACGGGCCGAAATATTTGCCTTTGTCCTTGTAGACGCGGCGCGTGATTTCGAGGCGCGGATGCTCGTCGCCTGTGATCTTGATATAGGGATAGGCCTTGTCGTCCTTCAGGTTGATGTTGTAGATCGGCAGGTGCTTCTTGATCAAAGTCCCTTCGAGCACCAGAGCTTCGACTTCTGTGTTCGTGACGATATATTCAAAATCGGCGATGTTCGAGACGAGCAGTTGGGTCTTGCCGGAGTGTGCGCCGTTGAAGTACGAGCGCACGCGGTTTTTCAAGACTTTTGCTTTCCCTACGTAAATGATCTCGCCGTCGTGGCTTTTCATCAGGTAAACGCCCGGTTTGTCGGGCAGAAGCTTCAGCTTTTCACGAATCTGTTCGCGAGTGTCCATAGACCTCCCCCCTCCTCATCCCTACATCATACCACAAAAAAAGCACCGCCTGCGCGCGATGCTTACAGATGCGGCCTGATCGTGTCGAGCAGGGCCTTTTTCGATTGGAAGCCGTGGATTTTCTCCACCGGCTTGCCGTTTTGAAACAGCACGAGCAAAGGAATGCTCATCACTTCAAAACGCGCGGCGAGCTGACCGTACTCGTCCACATTGACTTTTATGATCGAGAGCTTCGATCCAAACTCCCGGTCCAGCTCATCGAGAACGGGTGCCAGCATCCGGCATGGGCCGCACCAGGGCGCCCAAAAATCCACAACTGCCGTTCCTTGCGCGATCAATTCGTTAAAATTCGAATCGGTGGCATTTTGAATCGCCATGAGGATCCCCCCATCTCCACTCGCAAAATTACGTATGTGCAGAATCTATTTGTATCCATACTATATGTGGTTCTAAACCATCATACCACAAACTTATGGAACCCCACCGACACGAAGAGGAGTGGTTGTCTTGAACCATTTTTTCCAAGAGCAGGTGCTGCCGATGCTGCACAAGCTGATGCCCTACGGCGAACTTGGACCGCGCGTGGAAGTGCGCCAGACGCCCGATGCTGTCGTTGTGCTGGCGGAGATTCCGGGCCTGAAACACCCTGAACATCTCGATGTCCGCGTGCAGGGCACGATGATCACCATTCGCGGCGAAGTGATCCGCGAAGATCCGGAAGCGGAAGGGCATGACCTGTTTTACACCGAGCGCATGTACGGCAGATTCTCCCGCTCCGTGCCGCTGCCGGTCGCTGTCGTGCCTGACCGGGTCGTAGCCAAGTACGAGGACGGAATGCTTCGCGTCACGATGCAAAAAGACACGCTGCAGCCGGGCACACATGTGCCTGTCGATTTTTCTTAATACTTCGCATGTATCAATTTCTGGGAGACGAACAAAAATCCCTGCCCGTTTTTCAAGGGGCAAGGATTTTTTTCTTGCGTTTTTGTTCGGCGCGCTGCCGGATGCCGAGAATCTCGTTCGGGCTCAGCAAGCGTTCAAACGAGCGGAACGCCGCCAGCTGAAACCCATGCTTGCGGGCCAGCGCATCGATTTCGCGCACCTGCTCCACGCTGATCGATCGCCCCAGCGTAAAACATTCATACCGCCCTTCCAGCGCCAGCAGCATCGTCTCGGCCATGCAGGCGTAGACGATGCCGTGCGGAAGGCCAAAGGAAAACGGCTTGCCGTCCCATCCGCCCGGCACTTCGACCAGCCCGCCTTCGATGACCAGCACATCGTCGCGCTCCGCCGCCACACGCTGTGACACATCGCGCGGGCGCGCCACATCGCAGACCACCGCACCCGGCTTGAGGTCTTCCGGATGAATCAGCTCTTCTGCCGCCGAGGATACGGCGAGGATGATGTCCGCTTCCCGGACCGCCTCGCGCAGGTCGGGCTGAATGTCGGCCAGCACCGAGGATTCGGAAAAAATCATCCCGGCTAAGCCTTCGAGCTTCTCTTCGCTTCTCGCCGTCAGGATCAGACGCCCGACCGATGCTGCCATCATCCGGGCACAGACCGCGCCGATCGACCCGGTTGCCCCCACCACGCAGAGGTTGGCGCGGCCCAGATCGATGCCCATCAGCCCCGCCGCCTGACAGGTCGCCTGAATCGCTGTGGCGACCGTATAGGAATTGCCGGTCGTCACCGGGACGGACAGCTGCCGGGCGACGGTGATGCCGGCGTCCCCGACCACCGAGGTCAGCGCGCCAAGGCCAACGATCTGCGCACCTTGACGCTCCGCTTTCTTGCAGGCGGCGACAATTTTGCGCAGGACAAACGGCACGGGCAGGTCGAGCAGTTGGCGGGAGGTCAGCGTCGTCGCGACCAGCCAGCCTTCCGCTTCCGCCCCCCGCACGCGGATGTTCTGCATATGCTGGGCGTTGATCGGCGGGGCGTGTTTCAGAAACGACTCCACCCACTCGCTGGAAAACCGGTCGACCAAGGGAAATTTACGCGCCACATCACTTGTGTCAAACGGGTGAATCACAAAGCCGAACTTGCCCATCTACTGCGTCTCCGTTTCACAGCGCGACTTGATGGCGCGAAGCATCGCTTCCCCGTTTTGGCGCAGCTTCAGCGTGGCGACCGGGTTGAGCAGGGAGGAAAGCATCGGCACGCCAAAATCAAAGTCGACGAGAAGCGTCACTTTGCACTGCCCGTCCGCATCTTCCACACGCCATTCCCCTTCAAAACGCTTCAGGTCGCCGCTGACTTGGCGGTAGGAGATGCGGCCGTTGTCCGGATCAAATTCATCGCGTTCCAGCCAGCGAAAATTCATGCCGGAGATCGACGTATCCCAGGCGGTCACCGTCCAGCCCTCGCCTTTCTCGACGACCTCGAGCTTGTTCAGGGAAGGCATGAAGCGCGGGTAGGACTCCATGTCGGAGATCAGGCCATACACGCGGCTGCGGTCTCCGGAGATCAGTTCGCTCACTTCCACACATGGCATGTTCCTGCACCCCTTTCTTACGAAATTTGCAGTTGCTGCCGCCCCGACTGCAGCGCCGCTTCCAGCACGCTCACCACCTGGTCGATCTCATGCTGGTCGATCGTCAGCGGCGGCTCGATGCGGGTGACGCTGAGATTGTGTAACGCAAACGCCGTCAGCACGCCGCCGCTGATCATCTCGCTCAAGATCAGCCCGCCCAGCGCGTCAGATGTAAACTCCAGCCCGATCAGGAGGCCGATGCCCCGCACTTCTTGGATCGTGCCCGGATAGCGCTCCTGCAGGCCGCGCAGTTTGGTGAGCAGATACTCGCCTTTCCACGCCGCCTGCTCTTCCAATTTTTCCGACTCCAGCACGTCCAGCGCCGCATTGGCTGCCGCACAGGCCAGCGGATTGCCGCCAAATGTCGACGTGTGCAGGAGCGGCGCCGCCTCGTACTGCTCATAGAGGTGCGGACGGGCGACCACCGCGCCGATCGGCATCACGCCGCCGCCCAGCGCCTTGGCGAGGCAGAGGATGTCCGGCACGACCCCTTCATGCTCGACAGCAAACTTCTTGCCGGTGCGGCCAAGCCCAGTCTGCACTTCATCGGCGATCAACAGCGCCCCCGCCGCATCACAGATCTCCCGCACCTGCTGCAGATAGCCCGGCGGCGGCAGAATCACGCCCGCCTCGCCTTGCACCGGTTCCAAGATCACTGCGGCCGTCTGCTCATCGACCAGTTGGCGGAGCAGCTCGGCGTCGCCAAACGGCACGTGTAAAAAGCCGTCCAACAGCGGCTGAAACGGATCGCGGTACGTGTCTTTGCCCGATGCGGACAGCGCGCCCAGCGTTTTGCCGTGAAAACCGCCGATCGCAGCGACGATCTTCGTGCGCCCGGTGCTCAGGCGAGCCAGCTTCAGCGCCGCTTCCACCGCTTCCGCACCCGAGTTGCAAAAGAAGCTGTATTGCAAGTCGCCCGGTGTGATCCGCGCCAATTTTTCGGCAAGATCGGCCATCGGCTTGGATAGCAGCACTTTGCTCGCCAGCGGCATCCGGTGCAGCTGCGCCGCCACCGCCTCGAGAATTCTCTGGTTACGATGCCCAAATGAATAAGCGCCATACCCGCCGACACAGTCGATATACGTGGTGCCGTCCGTGTCGCGGACGCGGGAGCCGCGCGCTTCGTCTTCGACTTGCGCCAGTCCCATCACGCGCAGGAGTCGGGCCAGTCCGGGGTTGATAAATTGTTCATATTGTTCGATCACGCGATCTTTCATCGGGAATTCTCCTTTTACTTGCGGGTGTCGTCACGCGGGTGCAGGATCTTCGGACGTTTCGTGTTCCATTCGACCGGCGAACGGAACAGGACGTGGACCAGGGCGTTCCAGTTGAACGGCACAAGCGGCCAGAAGTACGGCGTTTCGAGCGACTTGGTGCGGATGAGCAGGATCAGCCAGAGCACAACTCCGGCGATAAAACCAAAGAAGCCAAAGATCCCGGTGATCACGAGCAGCCCGAGGCGCACAAGCTGGTTGGCCAGCGACAGTTCATAACTGGGCGTGGCGAACGTGCCCATCGCGGCGATCGCCGTGAAGAGAATCACTTCGTTGGAGAAGAATCCGATCTCGATCGCGACCTGCCCGATCATCAAGGCGGCGACGAGACCCAGCGCCGCTCCGAGCGGACTCGGCGTATGCACCGCCGCCATGCGCAACAAGCCAAGGCCGATCTCGGCGAACAGGAGCTGCCAGAACAGCGTGACCGCCAGTTCCTTGTCCGGAATCGTAAATTCGAAAAAGCTTGGCATAAACGCCTGATTCATCACCTGCCCCATCCAGAGCGGGCTGAGCAGGATCGAGAATAAAATCGCAATAAAGCGCAGCCAGCGCACATAGACGCCGATGATCGGCTTCTGGCGGAACTCCTCGGCGTGCTGCACATGGTGGAAAAAGGTCGTCGGCGTGATCATCACGCTTGGCGAAGTGTCGACATAGATCAGGACATGCCCTTCGAGCAGATGCACCGCCGCCACGTCGGGGCGTTCGGTATAGCGCACCATCGGGTACGGGTTCCAGTTCTTGCCGAACATCAGCTCTTCGATCGTTTTTTCAGCCATCGGCAGGCCGTCGATGGTGATCTCCTGCAACTTGTTTTTGATCAGTTTGACCAGGTCGGGGTTGGCGATGTCTTCAATGTAGGAGACGACGATGTCCGTTTTCGAGCGCTTGCCGACCTGCACGTATTCCATGCGCAGACCGGGGTCGCGGACGCGGCGGCGGGTCAGGGCGGTGTTGAAGATCATCGTCTCGACAAATCCATCGCGGGACCCGCGCACGACGCGTTCCAGGTCCGGTTCGGCCGGGCCGCGCGCCGGATAGGTGCGGGCGTCGATCGAGATCGCTTTCGCTTCCCCGTCGATCAGGAAGACGAGCGGTCCGGAGAGCACAGCCGTCTTGACCGTTTCCATGTCCTCGACGATCTCCACTTCGAGGTAGCCGATCTGCGTTTCGAGCAATTTTTTGATCTCGTTGCTGTTCAGCGCATTTTCGGGGAGCTGGGCCAGATGCTCCATGATCCGGTTCATGATGTCGTCTTTCGCAAATCCGTCCACAAAATACAAGGCGAACTTCTTGCCGCCGTATTGCAGCTCCCGGCAGATCATATCGAAACTTTTTTTCACGCCAAGCTCTTGGTTCAGGATGTCGATATTTTGCTGAAGCTGCGTGTTGAGGGCGCGCTTTTGCGGGGTTTCGACGATGTCAGGCACGGGCAGCACCTCCTTTTATACATTCCAATACCCACCAGTATGAACCTTGGATGAAGCGGTTCAAACATGGGAATGCTACTTTGCAGAATTGGAGGTGTGTAGGATGGAAAAGAAAGACAGAAAGAAATGGTTTCGCAACTATGAGCTGGAGTACGTGCAGTCGGTGAGCAACACGTTGGTGCCGGAAGAGTTTCCGGAAGGGCCGTATGGCGCGTCGGTGTTTAACGACCAGCATCTCGGGAAGTCCTCGCCGTGGGAGCCGGGTCAGCATACCAACCACCGCTTCTTCGACGAGAATCCCGCCTTTACTGACGAAATTGCCCACCCCGAAGACGCCGATCTCCCCGATCTGTAAAATAGAAAAAGCCCTGCTCCGGATGGAGCAGGGCTTTTGTATGGACACCGTTATTTGTTGAGCTTTGCTTTCAGCGCTTGAAGCTCCGCGTCGATGTCGGAGGTGTCCTTTTTCTTCAGTTCAGCAAATTCGCGGTCGAGCGACTTGCTGGCGGACACTTCCTCGGAAGCTTCTGCTTCCGCTTCGAGCTGGAGGACTTTGTCTTCCATGCGGGAGAAGCCTGCCGCCGCGTTGTTCGAGCCGATGCCGGAGAGGGTCTGGTTGATCTGCTTCTGCGCTTTCGCCGCTTCGGCGCGGGCTTTCAAGGTGTCGCGCTTGTTTTTCATCTCGGCGAGCTGATCTTTCATCTCGCTCAGCTTGCCGCGCAGATTGTCAGCAACCGTTTTCGCGCCTTCGTGCTGCGCTTTGAAATCGGCCGCTTTCTCCGCCATCGCCTTTTTGTCGACGAGCGCGCGGCGCGCCAGGTCTTCATTGCCCGCTTCCAGCGCCTGCAAGGCTTGCGCTTCCCGCTTTTCCACGAGCTCCTGCGTTTCCTGATACTGCTGCTGGAGCTTTTTCTCCACGGCGATCTGCTTGGCCACCGCAGCTTCCGCATCCCCGATATCTTCTTCCATGTCGCGCAGGTACTGATCGAGCATCTTCACCGGATCTTCCGCTTTGTCGATCAGTGCGTTCAGGTTGGCCATCGTCAAATCACGCAGTCGTTTAAACAGTGCCATCTATGTCTACCTCCCAAGAGTGTGATTCCTGTATTTGTTATGTAATACGGTTCAACCCTCCCCATGGTTTCACCATTCTTGCAAAAATTTTTCACGAGAGCCGCATCTGCCGCCGGGAAGACTAAGCAAAAAGCATGCGAGAGGAGACCTACGCTCATGAAACAGGCCAAACGCTTGCTCATCCCCTGTCTCGCTGCACTGCTCACCGCCGTGTGCGTCCTGCCTGCTCCCCAGCGGCAGGCGCATGCCCAACCGATGGCGCAGGTTGCCAACGCGGCCGGCGACACCTCTGCTTTTTATCTGGCCACGCGCTCGAACTGGATCTCGCTGATGCCGGGAGACATCTCGCTCATTCAGCTTAACACACAGGAAGGTCTGGTCCGTCAAGCGCCGGACGGCAAGATTCTGCCCGGGCTCGCCGCTTCCTGGCAGCCTTCCGCCGACGGAAAGACGTTCACCTTTACTTTGCGCGACAACCTCAAGTATCACGATGGAACGACGATCACCGCCCAAGACTTTGTGTACCGCTGGAGCAGCGACAAGGAATTTATGCGTACTTTCTTGGAGATCGAAAGCGTTACAGCCTCCGACAACAAGACGCTGAGCATCACGTTTACCCATCCCGGCGATTATTTTACCCGCAATCTCGCGACCGGCAATTTTGTCCCGATCCGCCAAGCATTTGCTGAAGCAAAAGGCGATGCATTTGGCACGACGCCAGCCAACACGCAATTCAGCGGCCCGTACACGGTGACCGAATGGAGCGACACGCTGGTGCGGCTGGAACGCAACCCGAATTACTGGGACGTGCCAAGCGTGAAAGTTCCCCGCGCCGTGATCTATCTCGACGTGCCGCAGGACACGGCCTGGCGGATGTATAACGAAGGAAAGCTCGATGAGATCGCGCTCGACGACAGCCAGGCCTTTATGGCGGTCCCGGATGAAACGCACCCTGCACCGCGCCTGTCGACCGCCTATTTCCTGATCCAATCCAAAACCGGGCCGCTGGCCAACCGGCATGTGCGGCGGGCGCTTGCTTATGCCAACCCTTGGTTCTCCTGGACAGGCGCATACGGTCACGGCGGCTTTGTGCCGGAAGGGATGGCCGGGCTGAACAGCACGTTCCGCGAAGAGCACGCACCGTCGCTCATCCCCGATCCCTACGTGGCCAAAAGCGAGCTGGCCACAGGGCTGCGCGAGCTAAAACTCGGCCAACTGCCGCCGATCGACCTTTATCTGGACAGCATGAACCTGCCGGATTTCGGAAGTTTCTATCATGAGGTGCTTGGGATTACGATCAACCCGAAAGTGGTGCCGTATCAGCAGCGGCTGGAACTGGCCGAAGACGGCGTTGCTCCGATGTCGTATCACATCTGGGCGGCCGACTTTGACGACCCGGCCAACTTTTTGGAACTGTTCCACTCGCAGCGCGGTCCGTATGCGGCCAACTGGAGCAACGCCGAGTACGACCGGCTGCTCGATGCTGCCTACAATTCGTCGCAGCGGGCGGTGCGGATGCAGAATCTGCAAGCGGCTGAAGATCTCTTGTTGCAGGAAGCACCGGTCATCCCGCTGTATCAGATGCAGCAGGTGCATCTCGTGCAGCCGTTCACCGTTCTGCAGCGTCCGCCGTCTTCGATCGGCGATGCCTTCCTTCTGCGCGACTCCAGCAAAGGGCCGCGCGCTGCCAAATCGATCCTCGATTTTGCCGATCAAAGCTCGATCTCGCAATACGCGCTGGCGGCGGCGACACAGCTGTATAACCAAAATGTCATTCGCGGTTCGGTAAACGCCAACGATGAGCTGAACTTCTACCCCCGCTCCAACGTATCGCGCGAAGAGTTTGTCACCATGGTCGTCAAAAGTCTCGGCCTGGCGGAAGACTTTGCGCCGCTGCCGTTCACCGATGTCAGCGATGACCGCTGGTCGGCGCCGTTCATTCGCGCTGCTGTGGCAGCCGGCGTGATTAAAGGCAGCACCAACGCGGCCGGAGAGCAAGTCTTCCGTCCGGGCGACAAGATCACCCGCGCCGAGATCGCGACCGTGCTGGTCAATGCGCTGCAGTTGCAGAAGAAGACCGCCCCGGCGTTCAGCGATGTGAAAAGCAACCACTGGGCGTACAGCTTTATCCTCACCGCCCGCGCCAACAACCTGATCTCCGGCACTTCGAATGAGACGTTTGGCCCGGAAGCGGCAGCCTCCCGTCAAGATGCGGCCGTGATGATCTACAACGGACTGAAAATAAAACCGACACCTAGTACCAGTACCACACTACAATAATCGCAAAAAGCATCTCTGCCACGAAGGCGGAGATGCTTTTCTTATAGTCTTCAATTCCTACTCTTAATCTTCCATCGTCGACAAGTCGCCGGTCGGCAGGCCGAGTTCCCACGCTTTCAGCACGCGGCGCATGATTTTGCCGGAACGCGTTTTCGGGAGCTTGTCGCGGAATTCGATCTCGCGCGGCGCAGCATGGGCAGCGAGGCCTTTTTTCACGAAATCGCGGATCTCTTCGATCAGCGCTTCCGACGGCTCGTAGCCTTCGCGCAAAGCGATAAACGCTTTGATGATTTCACCGCGCAGCGGGTCCGGCTTGCCGATGACGCCCGCTTCGGCGATCGCCGGGTGCTCGACGAGCTTCGATTCCACTTCGAACGGGCCAACGCGCTCGCCCGAGGTGTTGATCACATCGTCGATGCGGCCTTGGAACCAGAAGTAGCCGTCTTCATCCTTGTACGCCGAGTCGCCGGAGATATACCACGGCTGGAGGCGGAAATACTCTTCATACTTCGCCGGGTTGTTCCAGATCCGGCGCATCATCGACGGCCACGGCGCACGAATCGCCAGGTTGCCCATCGAGTTCGCCGGCAACTCGTTGCCCGCATCATCGACGATCGCCGCATAGATGCCCGGGAACGGTTTGCCCATCGAGCCCGGCTTCAACGGCAGCGACGGGTAGTTGGAGATCATCTGCCCGCCCGTCTCGGTCATCCACCAGTTGTCATGGATGCGCTTGCCGTACACTTTCATGCCCCAGCGCACCACTTCGGCATTCAACGGTTCGCCGACCGACAAGATGTGGCGGACGGAGGACAGATCATATTTTTTGACCAGATCGTCGCCCGCGCCCATCAGCATGCGGAACGCCGTCGGAGCGGAGTACCAGACCGAGACGTTGTAGCGCTGCAGCGTGTTGTACCAGTCATCCGGCGAGAAGCGCCCGCCGCGAATCACGTTCGTCACGCCGTGCAGCCACGGACCCCAGATGCCGTATGCCGTGCCGGTCACCCAGCCCGGGTCGGCGGTGCACCAGTACACGTCGCCGCGCTTCAGGTCCAAGATCCACTTCGCCGTCTGGTAGTACTGGATCATCGCGTTATGTACATGCAGAACACCTTTTGGCTTCCCGGTCGAACCGGACGTATAATGCAGCACCAGCCCGTCTTCGCGGTCGACCCAAGTGATCTCCAAGAGATCGGACGCCGCATCCATCTCCTGCTGGAAATCCACTTCATGGGCAGCCAGTTCGCCTTCTGCGCCGACCAGGAACACATGCTTGAGCGCAGGCAGAGCGGCCACCGGCACGCGGTCTTTCAATTTCGGCGTGGTGATGATCGCCACCGCTTCCGCATCTTCCAGACGGTCTCTGACCGCCCCTTCCATAAACGCTTCAAACAGGGGGCCGACGATCGCGCCGATCTTCACCGCGCCAAGCAGCGCCGCATACAATTCCGGCGAGCGCGGCATGAAGATAAAGACGCGGTCGCCTTTGTTCACGCCGTATTTCTTCAACACGTTGCCAAACTTGTTGGACAGCGCTTTCAACTCGGCAAATGTATACGATTCATCGCGGACAGGGTCGCTGTAGTACAGCGCGATGTCATCGCCGCGGCCGTTTTCCACATGGCGGTCGATCGCTTCATAAGCAGCGTTGACGTTGCCGGTCGTATTCCAACTGAATTCCTGCTCAACATCTTTCCAATCAAATGTCGCGTATGCGTCCTCATAGTTTTGCAGGTTCGAGTCGGTCGCCATCACGTCGAGCAGCTCTTTGTGTTGTGGTTCAGACATACTCCGGTTCCTCCTTCAACTCCGAAATATTCAAAATTCGAAATAATCTTGTTGCTAGACATTGTAGCACAAGTTAACAAAATGCCACAACGAATAGTTTTCCTCTTTCTAGTAGAATCTATGTTGATTGTATGTGCGGTTTCTTCAAATAATTATTGTATAATTGGAAACATCAACGGAGGTGAATCCGTCTATGGAACATCCCAAAACGTATTCTTGCACCGAGATCTCCACACCGGGCGGCGATCTGATCATCGAAGGGCCGGTCGCGCCGGAGCGGTTGGCCGAGTATGAGTTTCATGCCGGTCTGACCGCCTTTCGCGTGCCGGAGAAACAAAAGCAGGCGGTGATCGGCATCGCCGGGCTGCCGGAAGGGCGGATCATCATCGCCCGGCACGGCTCAGTCATCGCCGGATATGTCACCTACCTCTATCCCGATCCGATGGAGCGCTGGGCGGAAGCGCAGATGGACAATCTGATCGAGTTGGGCGCGATCGAGGTCGCTGCGCCGTATCGCGGTGGAAATGTCGCGAAATCCCTGCTCGACATCTCGTTTCGCGATGATGCGATGAACGATTACATAGTGATCTCAACCGAGTATTACTGGCACTGGGATCTGGAAAACACCAGACTGAGCGTCTGGGAGTATAAAGAAGTGATGAAAAAGATCATGGGCTCGGTCGGCATGGAGATGTTTGCCACCGATGACCCGGAGATCACCTCCCATCCGGCGAACATGCTGATGGCCCGCATCGGGTCGCGCGTGGATCTCGATTCGATCGAAAAATTCAACGAGGTTCGCTTCAAGAACCGCTTCTTCTATTAAAACGAGGGGGATGCCAACATGCTCGTAGAACAGATCATGACGCGTGACGTGGTGACGCTTTCGCCCGACAACACTTTGCAGGAAGCGCTCGACATCTCGCGCCGCCACCGCGTGCGGCACCTGCCTGTGGTCAAGGACGGCAATCTGGTCGGCCTGATCTCCGACCGCGACCTGCGCGCCGCGGCACCTTCCATTTTAGACAAAGCAGGAGACGACAGCATTCTCTGCGATGTCCGGGTCGAGCAGCTGATGGTCAAAGAGGTGATCACCGCGCACCCGCTCGATTTTGCCGAAGACGCCGCATCGCAGATCTACAAGCACTTCATCGGCTGCCTGCCTGTCGTCACCCAAGACAAACTGGTCGGCATCGTCACCGAGCGCGACGTGCTGCGCACGCTGGTCGAGATGATGGGCGTCAACGCCCCGACCTCGCGCATCGAAGTGGAAGTGCCCGACAAGTCGGGCATGCTCGCCCAGATCTCCGATCTGCTGCGCGCCCGCCGCATCAACACGTCGGCGGTGATGGTCTTCCCAAGCGAGAAAGAAGGCTACAAGACCATCGTCTTCCGCATCCGGACGATGGACCCGCGCGGCTTCATTAAAGATATCGAAGCGGCCGGCTACCGCGTCATTTTGCACCCTTATGCGGTGACAGACGGCGAGGTGTAGCTCATGGCCGGAAACGGAACCAGCGCGTTTGTGTACAGCGACGCGTTTACCCGGTACAAATTTGCGGACGAGCATCCGTTTAACCCGCAGCGTCTGGAGATGACGCTCGACCTGATCAACACGCTCGGCTTTTTGGACCCGGAACAGATCGTCACGCCACGAAGGGCAACGTTTGAAGAACTGGCCCGGGTGCATGATCCGCGCTATCTGGAAGCGGTGATCGCCGCCTCAGCACCGGAGGCTGACCCGGACGATTTTGCCCGCTGGGGGCTCGGCACGGAAGACACGCCGATCTTTGCCGGGATGCATGACGCGACTGCAATGATCGCCGGCGGAACGCTGATCGCCGCCGATCGGGTCATGTCCGGAGCCTCGCGCCATGCTCTGAACATGGCCGGCGGGCTGCATCATGCGCGGCGGGCGGAAGCGTCCGGATTCTGTGTCTATAACGACATCGCCGTCGCCATCGCTCATCTGCGCGAAACATACGGGGCGCGTGTCGCCTACATCGACACCGACGCCCACCACGGCGACGGCGTGCAGTGGATCTTCTATGAAGACCCCGAGGTGTTGACTCTTTCCTTGCATGAGACGGGCAAATACCTCTACCCCGGCACCGGCGAGATCGTCGAGCGGGGCGTTGGGCGCGGCTACGGCTATTCGGTCAACGTGCCGCTCGAAGCGTTTACGGAAGACGACTCGTGGATGGATGCCATGCGCTCCGTCGTCATCCCGACCTTGCAAAAATTCGCCCCGGACATCATCATCCACCAAAACGGCTGTGACGCGCACACTTACGACCCGCTGACCCATCTCTCGGCGACGACGCGCATCTACCGCGAGATGCCGCAGGTCACGCGGATGCTCGCCGAAGAGCTGTGCGACGGCCGCCTCGTCGCGGTCGGCGGCGGCGGGTATGACATCTGGCGCGTCGTGCCGCGGGCCTGGACGATGCTCTGGGCCGAGTTAAACGGCAACCTCCTGCCCGAGCGGGTGCCGGACGCTTGGCTGCAGCGCTGGCAGGCCGGTGCGCCCGACCCCTTGCCCGCCTTGTTTCTCGACCCGCCCGGCAGCTTTGATCCGATCCCCCGCCGCGCGATCATCGAAGAGAAAAATGAAATCACCGTCCGGCGCGTACTAAACGGAACTCCATTTCTTTTTTGACAAATCGCAATTAACAGCCTCCTGATGATTATTTTCATTTTTTTATCAGGAGGCTACTTTGTTTGCAGGATTTTTTAAGCTGTTATCGAATGGAGTTTTATGCAAGCGATAGGGGTTTGGGGGGACTTGCAAGTGTTGCTGGAATTTCTGCTCTTTGCCATCTTAACGTACGCTGCCTACAACATGTACTACTATGTTCCGGTTGGGAATCACGGCAACTTCCGCGATGACGGGCACATCTTGTGCTGGATCGCCGCCTCATTGATCGGCGGCTGGCCGGTGCTGTTGTTCTCGGTGTTGATTTTGCTCGTTTTGTACTCTTGGGAACTGTTCAATCACGGCCTGCCGTACAAGCCGAAAAATTTGCTTTTGTTTATCACCCAGGCGGTGACGATCTACGAGGTGTCGCACTTCTTAACGGAAGTGGTCTTTTCCTTGGAGAACCCGCTGGGCATTTTTCCGGCGATGTTCCTGACGGTCTGCATTACGCAGATGGTCACCGTCGCCATGTCGTCCTGGCTGTTCCGCGTTTCGCTGCGCGTCGGCAGTTGGAAACGGCAACTGCTCAAGTTCAACTTGATCGACTCGCTGTATCTGAGCCTGTTTTTCATCTGCTCAGCCTACATCGATACGCTTCAGGCGAACTGGCAGTACACCCTGCTGATGAACGGCACGATCATGTGCGCGCTGATCGGGCTCTACTACTGGCGCACCGTCGGCATCCTGCAGACGCAGACTGTCCAGAAGAAGATCCTCGAGGTGGAAACGCTAAACGATCAGATCACCAAGGCCAATCAGCAGGTTCTGCTCGCCTTCGCGTCGGCGCTGGAGAAGCGCGACCCGTACACGGCGGGCCATTCGGAGCGCGTCGCCAACTATGCGGTGCAGATCGGCCGCGAGCTTGGGCTGTCCGAAAAGGATCTCGACATCATCCGTCTTGGCGGACTCTTGCATGACATCGGCAAGATCGGCATCCCGGACAGCGTTTTGATCAAGCCCGGGAAGTTGACCAATGAAGAGTATGACGTGATGAAACAGCATCCGGTGATCGGCGAAGAGCTCCTGCGCGGGGCGACGCTCGACGATCTGAACGCCGAAGAGCGCGAACTGATGCTGGAGATCGTGCTCTCCCATCATGAGCGCCCCGACGGACGCGGCTATCCGCACGGCTTGACCGAAGCGGAGATCCCGCTGTTCGCCCGACTGACCGCTGTCGCCGACGCGTTTGACGCGATGACGAGCAACCGCGCGTACCGCAGCGCAATGCCGCTCGAAAAGGCGGCCGGCATCCTCGTCGAAGGGTGCGGCACACAGTTTTGGCCGCCCGCTGTCGAAGCGTTTTTGCGCACGCTGGAGCGGGAAGCAGTCTTTGCCGAAGTGGCCGCCTCACAAGAAGAAAGCACCTGACCTTAAGGGGTCAGGTGCTTTTTTATTTACGGATTGCGCACGCCCAGCGCCTCTTCGTAATGCTGCACGAGGCTTTCCAAGGTGTTGGGCCCGACGATCCCGTCGACGACGAGGTCTTTGTCCGCCTGAAACGAGCGCACCGCTGCCGCCGTGTTTGGGCCGTACAGCCCGTCGAGGTCGCCTTTGTAATAGCCTAAGCTCTGCAGCATGCGCTGCACTTCGATCACATCGCCGCCATAGGGCACGCCGATGCGCAGGATGCGTGCCGTCTGAGCTTTGCCGGTGATTTTGACCAGCGTGCCGATCGGTACCATGTCATAGAGCTCTTCCACGTCTTTGTTGTACATCCGCACACAGCCGTGCGAGACGGCTTTGCCGATCGAATACGGATTGTCCGTGCCGTGGATGCCATAGCCGCCAAACGGAATCGACAGGCGCATCCAGCGCGTGCCAAACGGGCCGCCCGGATTGAGCGCCTTTTGCGTGATCTTCCAGTCGCCAAGCGGGGTCGGGGTGCTCGACGTGCCGACGCCGACCGAATACGTTTTGACGAGATGGGCCGATTTGTATAAATAAAGCACAAAGCGCTCCGTGTCGATCTGAATGCGGTACTCCCCTGCCTGCGCGGCGTTTAGCTGAACGGGCGGCTCGCTGCCGCCGATCGCCGACCACGTCTCCGGGCCAACCACGCCGTCCTGCTGCAAGCCTTGCAGCTCCTGAAAGCGCCGCACCGCATCGAGCGTCATCGGTCCGTACACGCCGTCTGGCGCGTCGTACATCAGCCCGAGTTCCACGAGCCGCTCCTGCAAAGTCATCACATCGGGACCGCGCAAATAGGGGCTGACGAGCCGCAGAAACCGCGACGCGTAGATCATCGACTTCTCCCCCTTCAGGTCGTCTCTCCACTGCTCCGTACTACACTATGCCTCCCCCCTGCAGCTCATGCCAGCCATGCATACTCCTACCGCCATAGGGAACATTTTAAAGGAACCCATTTAACGGCATACCTGCAAGTGAAAGGAGATTCAACCATGGCACAAAGCACCTCCCTCACCGCTTCGGCCCCGTATCCGAAAGGCAGCCTGACGGTGAAGATTTTCTTCTACACAGCTCTGTTTTACTTGCTGGCCAGCATGGTGTTAGGGTTGATCGTCTCCCTGAAAGCGGTCAACCCCGACTTTCTGACCGGCTCGCGGTTCTTCCAGGAGTATTTCCAATACGGCAGGCTGCGTCCCGTGCACGTCAACACCGCCGCGATCGGCTGGATGACCACGATGTTTTTCGGCATCGTCTTCTACGGGGTGCCGGTGCTTTGCAAAACGCAGCTGTACAGCGAAAAAGCGGGTCTGTTCACCGCCGCGTATTGGAATCTCAACTACATCGTTGGTGCCGGGTCGATCCTTGCGGGCTACCAGACCGGTGTCGAGTATGGCGAAATGCCCCTGCTCTTTGACATCGGGGTTGTCATCTGCGTGGCGCTGACGTTTTGGAACCTGTTCATGACGGTCGTGCACCGCAAAGAGCGGGTGTTGTACGTCTCGCTCTGGTATTGGATCGCCTCGATCATGTTTCTCGCTATCGTCTACATCGTCGGCAACATCCCCGCCGGATGGGCCGGCCCGGGTTCGGCGCAGATGAACTATCAGTATTTTTACATGCACAACATCATCGGCCTGTGGATCACGCCGGTCGGGGTCGGCACCTTGTATTACCTGCTGCCGAAACTGACCCAGCGTCCGATCTACTCGCACAAACTGTCGCTGATCGGCTTCTGGACGATCGCCGCGTTTTACGTCTGGAACGGGCCGCACCATCTGGTCAACGGACCGATTCCGTTCTGGCTGATGAAGGCGGGGATCATCCCGTCGCTCCTGCTCTTGATCCCGGTCTGGTCGGTGCTGGCCAACGTGATCGGGACGATGAAAGGCGTCTGGTACAAAGTCTCGCAAAGCGTTTCCCTGAAATTCCTGATGACCGGCTCCCTGTTCTACGGGCTGGCTTGCATTCAAGGTCCGTTCCAAGCGCTGATGGGTCCGCACGCCATCCTGCACTTCACGTATTGGACGGTTGGACATGCGCACATGCCGCTGTTCGCCGGCTTCTCGCTGATCCAGTTTTCGGCGTTCTACTACATTTTGCCGCGCATCGCCTACCGCCATGTTTACTCGCGCGCGCTGATGAACTGGCACTACTGGCTGTCGGTGCTCGGGTTTGTCATCTTCGGCTTTGCGATGTGGACGGCCGGCATCATCCAAGGCTTTGAGTGGATGGACGGCAAGCAGCTTGGCGCGTCGTTCGTCGAAGTGATGGAATCCCTGCACATCTTCCTGATCTCGCGCGCTGTTGGCGGGTCGATGATGTTCCTCGGTCAAATCTTCTTCGCCTGGAACGTGTACAAAACGGTGACGGCAGGCCAGCAAGTGACGGCGGACGACGAGATCTTCATGAAGACATCCTAAGGAAACGAGGTGTACGCACATGGCCAACGATGCGGAGAAAAATCCCGGCATATTGCTGATCGGAGCTGCCCTTCTGGTGATGATGGGGGTGATCGGCACCCTCGTCCTCCCCTATTTTGATGAAGGGGTCACGACCCCTACCCAAACGGCCAAGCTGAGAAACTATCCGACCGATTCGGCGGAAGCGCGCGGCCGGCATGTGTACATTCGCGAAGGATGCAACTACTGCCACTCCCAGCAGGTGCGTCCGGTGCGCGCCGACTCCAAGCTGGGACCGGTCACCTTGCCGGGCGATTTCTACTATGACCAGCCGGTCGTCACCGGCACGATCCGCACCGGTCCCGACCTGATGTGGGTCGGCCAGCGCTACTCGGCCGACTGGCAGCACGCCCATCTGCTCAACCCGCAGAAGATCGGCGGGGACGGCTCGATCATGCCGAAATACACCTATTTGAGCAAACAAGACCGCGACGATCTCGTCGCCTACCTGTTGAGTTTGAAGCCGGCTCCGCAAAACAAAGACTAAGCCGGCCGGATAAGGAGGAAACGAAGTGATGAACACCGCAGCCTGGCTGCTGATCACCGTCTGCCTGTGCATGACATTTGGAGCGGGACTGATGATCTGGTGGTCCTATCGGGACGGGCAGTTTGACGATGTGGAAGGCATCAAATACCGCATGCTGCAAGACGACTTCGTGCAAGACGAGTATTGATCTTGAGAAAGGAGGGGCACGCAAATGGCAGACCCGCGCGATCCCAACGATCAAACGAAGGATACCGCCGGCAAGTTTGCGGAGGACCCTGAGAAACAGACGCCCGAGACTCCGGCGCCAACTCCGCAGTCGCAAGTCTTTATGACCGATGAAGAAGTGGAGACGCACCGAGACAAAGGCCACTACGACGTCGTCTCCGATATCAAGATGGGACATGCCAAAGTCCCGAAATTCTTAAAAGTCGTCTACGCCGCCCTCGCCGTTTGGGGCTTGTATTACGCCTTGTTCGCCGCGCCGACCGATGACCGGATGCAAGCTGCGCCGTCCGCCGAACCGTCGGTGGAAGTGGGCGCGGAAACGTTTGCCACCTCCTGTGCGGCCTGCCACAACACCACTGCCGAACGCAAGATCGGCCCCGGCATGGCCGGCGCGTACACCCGCCTGGGCGATGAAGGGCTGAAAACGGTGCTGCATAACGGCCGCCCGGAAAAAGGCATGCCCGCGCCGCCCAGCCTCGGCATCAACGACAAGCAGATCGAGTCGCTCTTTCTCTACATCAAAACCTTAAAGTGAGGTGAACGGGATGGCACAACACGTGTTTGGTTTGTTTGAGACACAGGAAGCGGCACGGGCGGTGATCTCCGCCTTGTCCCCTTATGTGCCGCAGGACAAAGTCTCCGCGATCACCAAAGCGGATCAGCTGCCCGACTATGTGGAAGAGCAGCACGAGACGGACAACATCGTCGACGGCACCTTGATCGGCACCGGCATCGGCGCGGTGCTTGGCCTCACCGCCGGATTCGCCAGCGCCCTCTATCCGACGGCTGGCAACCTGCTGATTACGCTGGGGCCGCTGGCCGGCGCCTTTTACGGCTCGTGGAGCGGCGGGATGGTCGGCGCGCTCGTCGACATCGGCATCTCGCCGCCCAACGCCCAGCACTACCACGACCAGGTCGCGCACGGCAAGATCCTGCTCACCGCCGAAGTGACCGACGACAACCGCCCAATGGTCGAACAGCTCTTCCAAGACCACGGCGCAGACTCGGTGCTGGTGCGCTGAGCGGAGTGATTGCCAGATGAGTAAGGGAGTGGTACGTTAGAAGCGATTCTGACAAAAAGGACGGTTGCTATGACGTACCGCACACTCAAGATGTTCAGCATCCTGCTGCCCACCTTTCTGATCGGCGGCTTCGAATACATCCGGCATGACTATCTGCTCGATGTGATGACGATGGAAGAAGGCAATCTTTATATCACCATACTTACGCTGATCTTATCGTTTCTCTTTGCCACGTGGATGTTCCGCAAACTGGAGCGCATCACCGCCCGCCTCGCCGAAGAGCAGGCCAAACGCGCCGTGTACGAAGAGCGGGAACGCCTCGCGCAGGAACTGCATGACGGAATTGCCCAGACCCTGTTTTTCCTGAACGTAAAATTAAAAAAAGGCAAGCTCGACGAAGCGAGCGCTGCCGTCTCCACCATCGACCAGCAGGTGCGCCAGGCGATCTTCAACCTCCGCGCCTTGCCCGAAGCGGGCAGTTCCCTGCGGCTGCGGCTGGAAAAATGGCTCGATGACTTCACCACGCTGACCGGCATCGACGTCAACCCGCAGTTGGAGCTGCCCGACAACACTTTTTCCGCGACGGAGCAGGTGCAGCTGTTTGGCATCATCCAGGAGGCGTTTGCCAACATCCGCAAGCACTCCGGCGCCCGACAGGCCGAGCTGATCCTGCAGGACACTCCGACCGGCGGCTGGCAACTGGTGATCGCCGATGACGGACGCGGCATCACAGCCCTGCCCGAAGCGCGCAAAGGGTACGGTCTGGCGATGATGGAAGAGCGGGCGCAGAAGCTTGGCGCTGCGTTTGATATCGCACGGACGCCCGCCGGCGGAACGCAGCTGATGTTCACCTCGTGCAAAGGGAGGCTGGGACGATGACCTGCCGTGTGCTGATCGCCGACGACCATCCCTTGTCCCGCGATGCCGTGCGGACGCTGCTCGAAGGCGTCGAACCGTTTGAACTGGTAGGCGTTGCCAAAAACGGGCAGGAGGCGGTCGACCTCTGCGCCGAACTGTCGCCCGACCTCGTGCTGATGGACATCCACATGCCGAAGCTGAGCGGACTGGAAGCGACCCGCCTGATCAAAAAGGCGAACAGCGCCGTCAAGATCGTCATGCTGACCGTGTCTGATGATGTGGCCGACCTGTTTACGGCGATCCAATATGGGGCCCAAGGCTACCTGCTGAAGAACCTCAACCCGGACGACTGGATGCATTACCTGCATGCCCTGCTCGACGAAAACGGCGAGATCCCCCGCGAGATGGCCGGCCGGCTGATGCACAGCTTCCGGACGGAAAAAGCACCCGATGAGCCGTCACCCTCCCTGCTGACCGGGCGCGAACGGGAAATCCTCGCCTGTGTGGCAGGGGGCGACACGAACAAGCAGGTCGCCGAGCAGCTCGTCATCGCCGAAAACACCGTGAAGAACCACATCAAGAACATCCTCGACAAATTAAATCTCGACAATCGCGTGCAGCTCGCCGCCTATGCGGTGCGGCACGGATTTCAACGGGAAAAGCCATGATCTGTGAAAAGATCATGGCTTTTTTGCCGATACTGCATATGTTTACGAGAACCAGAGTTTGAACAGGCCGTCGGTGACGCCGACACCGTACATGTAATACACGCCAAATACGGCGGAAAACGCGCCGGTCGTGCGGATCAGCACCTTGTGGAAGCGCGGTTTGTCCTGTGTCAGCAAGAACGGGACGGAGATCACCGTGGTGAACAGGAGCATGGAAATCACCGTGCCAAGGCCAAAGATCAGGATAAACGACATCGCCTGCCAGACGGTGTCGACCGTCTCCAGCGTCAGGAGCATCATCGCCGCACTACCTGCCAAACCATGAACAAAGCCGATAAAGACCGATTTCAAATAGGAGACGCGATGATGTTGATGGTCATGAGCGGATAGCTGTTCATGCGAATGAAAATGATTGTGTTCCACGCTGCCGTGCGTGTGTGCATGGGCGTGAACCTTTTGTTTGCGGAATTTGAACACCGCGTTCAGCCCGAGGTAGACGAGCATGATGCCGACCGTAAACTCCAGCGACATCGCCAGGATTTCCGGAATTTCATTTTTCATCAGCATCAGGATCAGTCCGACCGCAAACAGCGTCGCGGTGTGGCCGATGCCCCAGAACACCCCGGCCAGCGAGGCGCGCCACAGCTTTTGGCTTTGCGAAGCGATCGTCGAAACGGCGATGACATGGTCCGGTTCAATCGCATGCTTCATCCCGAGCAAGAAACCGAATGCGAGCACAGAGAACAATTCTATTTCCATCATCTCACCTCTTTGTGTTTCATTTTCCATGGAACTGAGTATTCCGTCAATCGAAAATGTTCACAATCGACATCCTCCGTTCACAAAGATAGCCCGATAGAGCCATACAGCCCCCCGCGTCCCGCACGTATAGTAGAGGCATACAGAACAAACGAAAGAAATGGGATGACGCCATGAAGAAAAGTGCGCTGCTTGGGTTGTGCCTGCTGTTTCTCTGCCTGTTCACCACCCCGGCCTTCGCCCATGCCACGCTGTTGCAAAGCACGCCCTCAGAAGGTGCAGTGCTGCAGCAGAATCCCGGCGCGGTGAAGCTGCTGTTCAGCGAATCCTTAACTCCCGAACTCATCGAACTGCACCTTTATAACTGGGAAGCCGAACAGATCGAACTGCCTCCGCCGCAGCTGACCAAAGGCAACGCCTCCGAAGCGTACGCCGAACTTCCTGCCGGTCTGCCAGAAGGCAGTTACCGCGTGCTGTGGAGCGTGGTCTCCGAGGACGGCCATCTGATCGACGGCGAAGTGTCCTTTGCGCTCGGACAGGTTTCGGAAAACATCGCCCCGATCGCCGCAGGCGAGGGAAGCGCCGAAACGGTCGACACCGTGCACATCATCGCGCACGATGCGGCCGAAAGCATCCTGCTGGTGGCAGCCGGACTGTATCTGTTGTCTCTGTACGCCAAACGCATGAACGTGCCGCAAGCGTCTGAGCTGCTCGGACGCTGGAAAAAAGCCGGCTGGGCGCTGCTGCTGCTCTTGTCGGCCGGTGAGTTGATCACCATGCTGATCATTCTGGAAGACGATGCGCTGAGCCGCGTGTTCCAGCAAGGCGAACTGGGGATTTTGACCGAAACGCCGTTTCTGGTGACGGTGCTTCTGCAAATGCTGCTCTTGCTGCTGCTGGCCCTGCCCGGCATGATGAAGAGCTGGCCGGCGCTGATCTTCACCCTGCTGACCCTGAATATGGCGCAAAGCGGCCATGCCCTGGCCCTCGAGCCGATGTGGCTGGCGCTGCTCCTGCGCATGCTGCATCTGCTGTCGATCGCACTGTGGGTCGGTGGACTGTTCTACCTGCTGCTGCTCTGGCGGCGGCCTCTTGAGAAAAGCCTTTTCCGCTCCTTCTTCCTGCGCGTATTCCTCGGTTCGTCGCTTTTGGTCGCATTGTCCGGCGTGCTGATGGTTGGCGTGCAGACCGACTGGAGCGCAGTGCTGGCGGCAGGAACGCTGTGGAGCGGGCTGTTGTTCAGCAAAATCAGTCTGATGGCCATCATGCTGGCGCTTGCTCTGGTGCAATCGACGCGCTGGCGCAAAGACGCGCAGAAGCTGTCCTATCCGCTGCTGCGCATCGAATGGGTCTTCGGCCTGCTGGTCATCCTAGCCGGCGTTGTCATGAGCATGATCGCATACCCCTAACTTTGAGGAGGAACCTCTACATGAAAATGAAACATATCGCTGCTGCTGTGATCACAACTGCCGCCTTCACTCTGCTTGCCGGGACTGCTTCCGCTCACGTCACCGTCTGGCCGAAAGCAACCACGACGGGCGCTTATGAAAAATACACCGTGCGCGTGCCGGTCGAAAAAGAAGTCAACACCACCAAAGTCAAAGTCGAATTCCCGGCGGGGATGAAAGTCTCCACCGTCAAGCCGCTCACCGGCTGGAACTACGAGTTTGAAAAAGACTCCGAAGGCGTCAACAAAGCGGTCACCTGGACGGCCGCTGCGGGCGGCGGCATCAAGCCGCATGAGTTTGTCGAGTTTGAATTTGTCGGCGCCAACCCGCAAGAAGCGGGCGAAGGCACGCTGGTCTTCAAAGCGTACCAGACCTACGCGGACAACACCGTCGTCGAGTGGGCCGGCGCGCCCGATTCTGACAACCCGGCGTCTGTCACCTCCCTGACCCAAGCGGCAGCGGGCGACGACCACCACGGCGGCACAGGCGGCGGTACGGAAGAACACAGCCACGAAGAAGAGGCAGCCACCGATGCAGGCACCACGGACACCAACAACACCTGGCCGATCGTCCTCTCTGGCGCAGCACTCCTCGTCTCGCTGATCTCCCTGTTCCGCAAGCGCTAATCTAAAAAAGCCCTGACCGATCCGGTCAGGGCTTTTGCTATCTACTTGATTTACTTCGCTTGCACAGCGTCTTTCAAAAATCCGCTCTGGCGAAGCTGGTTCATCAGCGTGCTGAACTGCTGCAGATCCAACTGCTGCTTGGCATCGGACAACGCGACAGCCGGCTCGTTGTGCGTTTCGACGATCAGGCCGTCCGCGCCAACCGCAATCGCAGCTTTGGCGATCGGGAGCATGATGTCCTTGCGCCCGGTCGAGTGTGACACGTCGACCACGACCGGCAGATGCGTTTCCTGCTTCAAAATCGGCACGGCCGAGATGTCCAACGTGTTGCGCGTTGCCTTCTCATAGGTGCGGATGCCGCGCTCGCAGAGAATGATCTGATCGTTTCCGCGCGACGCGATATACTCCGCCGCATAGAGCAGCTCTTCGATCGTCGCCGACAGCCCGCGCTTGAGCAGCACCGGCTTGCGCACCGAACCGGCCGCTTTCAGCAGCTCGAAGTTCTGCATGTTGCGCGCGCCGATCTGAATCACGTCGATATACTCGCACGCCATCTCCACATCTTCCGGCGCGACGATCTCCGAGACGCAGACCATGCCGTGGCGCTTCGCCGTCTCGCTCAGGATCTTCAAGCCCTCTTTGCCGAGACCTTGGAAGTCATACGGCGACGTGCGCGGCTTGTAAGCGCCGCCGCGCAACAGCAGGATGCCTTCGCCTTTCAGATGCGACGCGACCGCCTCCATCTGCCCTTCCGTCTCCACGGAGCACGGGCCGGAGATGATGACCGGAGCGCCGCCGCCAACGGTCAGCGGTCCGACCTGCACGACCGTATCCTGCGATTTGTTCTTGCGGGAGATCAGCAGCGATTTCTTCTCTTCCTCCTGCAGCCCAAGCGATGCCTGGAAGATCTGCTTGAACAGATGGCGGATCGTATCGTCAGGGAACGGGCCCTTGTTCGCGCCGACCACCTTGTCCAGCATCTCCTTCTCACGGATCGGGTCAAACCGCTCCGTGCCCTTGCCGCTCTTGAGCAGACCGATCTCCGATACCAGCTCTGCGCGCCGGTTCAGCACCTCTAAAATCTCAAGGTTCACCTCATCTAGTTGGCTGCGCAATTCCTCAAATCTCTCTTTGCTCATGCTCATCTCACTCTCCTCAGCTCATTGTTAGATCAAGTCAACTTTTATTCTACACCTTTTGCGCGAGGGTGGAAACCACCTTTTCGAAAGCTGTAAGGAAGCGCTCATTTTCTTCCTGCAGCCCGATCGAAACGCGCAGATATCCCGGAATGCCAAGCGCAGTCCCGCTGCGCGTGATCACGCCTTCACGCAAAAGAGCGTCAAATAACTCCTTATCATCCTGACGTGTATCAAAGATCAGGAAGTTCCCTTGGGTCGGCACCGTCTCGTACCCGAGTGCGCCAAGCCCTCCCTGCAACTGCTCATACCCGGCGCGGTTCAGCGTTCGCGACGCCTCGACATGCTCCTCGTCGTCCAGCGCAGCGACTGCGCCGACCTGGGCCAGCATGTTCACATTAAACGGCTCCCGCGTGCGGTTGATCGCATCGAGCACTTCCGGACGGCCAAACATGTAGCCGAGGCGCAGTCCGGCCAGCGCGTACATCTTGGAGAAGGTGCGCATGACAAGTACATTGTACCCCCGCTTCAGGAAATCAATTCCTTGTGCATAATCGCCTTCCGTCACGTATTCATTATACGCTTCGTCGAGGATCACCAGGACGCGGGACGGCACCCGGTCGAGAAACGCCTGCAGGTCAGCCTCGCGAATGTACGTGCCGGTCGGGTTGTTCGGCGAGCAGAGATAAAGAATTTTCGTCTTGTCCGTCACGGCGTTCAGCATCGCTTCCAAGTCGTACTCAAAATCGGACTTCAGCGGCACCGCCACCGTTTTGGCGTCCATCAATTGCGCGCCAAACCAATACTGCGAAAACGACGGCGACGGCACAACGATCTCATCGCCCGGATGCAGGAACGTCTCCGAAGTCAGCTTGATCAGGTCATCCGACCCGTTGCCGACGAGAATCTGCCCGGCCGGAATGCCGCTTTTGGCGCTTAGAGCTTCCTTTAAGGAAACGGCGCCGCCGTCCGGATAGCGGTTCACATTCGCCACCGCATCCAAAATCGCCGCTTGCGCTTTCTTCGACGGACCCAGCGGATTTTCGTTGGAAGCAAGCTTGGTGACATCGGTCAGGCCAAACTCCCGCTTCACGTCGGAAATCGGCTTGCCCGGCGAATAAGGCTTGATCTCAAACAGATTTTTCCGCACGTTGTTCAAAATTTCTTGTGACATGGACCGATGCCTCCCGAACGCTGTTTTCATGCATGAATTTCATGGTAGAATGAAGGAGAAACTTGTCAGCTTTTGTCTGGTGCTTTTTTGCTGTAACACGTCAAAGTGACAAATTTTAATCCTGATTATAGCACATAAAAAAACCATTGACAATAGAAGTGTCCTCAGAGAAAGGTGTGCTCCCTCGTGCTTACAATGACCGATTTCCTCGCCGCCCGCGCGAATTTGCAAGGCGTGATTCACAACACTCCGCTCGACTATTCGAAGACGTTCTCCGATCTGTCGCACAACGAGATTTATATGAAGCTGGAGAACTTGCAGAAGACGGGCTCCTTCAAAATCCGCGGCGCGTTCCACAAGATCGCCACCTTGACCGATGCGGAGCGCCAGCACGGCGTGATCGCCGCTTCGGCGGGCAACCATGCCCAAGGCGTCGCCTACGGCGCCAACAACGCCGGCATCCCCTGCATCATCGTCATGCCGGAAGCGGCGCCGCTTTCCAAAGTCGAAGCGACCGCCCGCTATGGCGCACAGGTCATCCTGCACGGCAGCAACTATGACGAAGCGTACGCCAAAGCGCTGGAGCTGCAGCAAGAGCGCGGCATGACGTTCGTGCACGCCTTTGACGACCCGGCGGTGATCGCCGGACAGGGCACGATCGCGCTGGAAGTGCTGGAACAGCTCCCCGACATCGACGTGCTGGTCGCTCCGGTCGGCGGCGGCGGTCTGATCGCAGGCATCGCGCTCGCCGCCAAGCTCGCCAAGCCGGACATTCAGATCGTCGGCGTGGAAGCGGCAGGTGCTGCCTGCATGAAGACGTCGATCGACGCAGGCGAGATCGGCACTTTGGAAACGGTCGCGACGATCGCCGACGGCATCTGCGTGCGCCGCCCCGGCGACATCACCTACCAGCTGACCCGGCAGTATGTCGACCACATCGTCACCGTCGAAGAAGAAGAGATCGCCCGCGCCATGCTGCTCGCCGTCGAGCGCAACAAGATGGTCGTCGAAGGAGCGGGCGCGACCGGACTGGCTGCCGCGCTCTACGACAAGCTGCCCTTCCGCGACAAGAAGACCGCCGTGCTGATCTCCGGCGGCAACGTCGACGTCAACTTCTTGTCGCGCATCATCGAGCGCGGCCTCGTCGAAGCGGGCCGCTACCTGCGCATCAACACCACCGTGCCCGACAAGCCGGGCGTGCTGCAGGAGATCCTCGGCATCTTCGCCACCGAGCGCGCCAACATCATCGGCATTCAGCACCATCGCATGGGCTCCCGCGTTATGCTTGGCGAAGCGGAAGTCGAGATCGACATCGAAACGCGCGACCATGCGCACCAGGACCGGATTTTGAAGCGTTTACAGGAAAAAGGCTTCTCGGTCATCACCCGATAATCTTTTTGAAAAGGGGGTCTTGACCTTGACCCAGTACGACTTGCAACATCGGCAGGAAGAACAGATCTTTGCGCTCGACATCGGCACGCGCACCGTGGTTGGACTCGTCGCCCGCTTTAATGGAGACGGGCTGCTCGAAGTCGCCGCCACTGTAGAAAAAGAGCACGCCACCCGCGCCATGCTCGACGGGCAGATTCACGATGTTGCCCTCGTCGCCGATGTGATTCGCAAAGTAAAAGCGGAATTGGAGCAATCGACCGGCCCGCTGCGCAAAGTCGCGGTGGCCGCCGCCGGCCGTTCCTTGAAAACGATCCGCACCCGCGTCGACCGCGACATTCAAGGCGAGCGCATCACCCGCGAGGTCATCCTCGCCCTCGAACTGACCGCCGTCCAGCAGGCGGAGCGTCAACTGCAGGATCTTGCGCCCGACGCGGCGCGCTATCACTGTGTCGGCTACACCGTCGTCCACTACCTGCTCGACGACAGCGTGATCGGGTCGCTCGAAGACCAGTTTGGCTTGAAGGCCAGCGTGGAGATCATCGCCACCTTCCTGCCCCGCGTCGTCATCGACTCCCTGCAGATGGCCTTGGAGCGTGCCGACTTGGAGATGGCCGCGTTGACTTTGGAGCCGATTGCGGCGATCAACGCCTTGATCCCGCCTTCGATGCGCAAATTAAACCTCGTGCTCGTCGACATCGGCGCGGGCACATCTGACATCGCATTGACTGCGGAAGGCACCGTCGTCGCATATGGCATGGTGCCGGTCGCAGGCGATGAGATCACCGAAGCTCTGTCGCAGCGCCACCTGCTCGACTTCCCGGACGCGGAGCTGCTCAAGCGCCGCCTGATGACCAACGAGCAGGTCCAGTTCACCGACGTGCTGGGCATGGAATATGACCTGCCTGCGCGCGACGTGATCGAATCGATCCAGGAAGAAGTGCGCAGCCTCGCAACGCAGATCGCCTACGAAGTGTTTAAGCTCAACAACAAGGCCCCCGCCGCCGTCATGCTGGTCGGCGGCGGTTCGCAGACGCCGATGCTCGGCCCGTTGCTTGCTGCCGAGCTGAAGCTGCCCAAGGAGCGTGTCGCCATTCGCGGCACCGACGCGATCAAACAGCTCGCCGCCCAGCACGAGGCATTGTCCGGCCCGCAGGCGGTCACACCGATCGGCATCGCGCTGGCGGCGCTGCAGCATCCCGTCTCCTCGGTGGCGATTCACGTCAACGGCAAGTCGCTGCGCCTGTTCGAGTTCCGCCAGATCACCGTCGGCGACGCTCTGATCGCCGCTGATGTCGACATCCGCAAGCTGCACGGCCGACCCGGCCTCGCCTTGAGCGTCGAAGTGCAGGGCCAGTTGCACGTCATACGCGGGACGCTCGGCACCCCGGCACAGCTGTTGTTAAACGGACAGCCCGCCAAGCTCGATGACGTCATCCAGCACGGCGATGAGCTGGAAGTGGTCGGCGGCGTGTCCGGACAAGATGCGTCTGCCGCGATCGGCGATATTTTGCCCGCGCACCTGCTGCCTGCACCGCTGTCCGTCTTTTTCCGCGGCGACGAGTATGTGCTGCCGGCCCGCCTGCTGATGAACGGAGAGCTGGCCGCGCCCGACACGCTTGTCACCGACCGCGCCAAGATCACCATCGAGCGTCCGACGACGGTCGAACACGTGCTACAGGCGCTGCCCGCCCTCGAATCTTACGAACGGGAACTGCTCAGCCTGCCGCACGGCTTCACCGTCACCCTCGACGGCGAAAGTGTCACCTTGCCTTACCAACCCTACGAACTGCTGGTCAATGACGCTCCGGCCACGCTGGAGTCGCAGGTGCAAAACGGCGACGTCTTGCAGTTTGGCCCGGCGCCCGACCCGATCTACAACGTCCGTTTCTTCTACGATGAGAGCCTGCATCCGGGGATGACGATCGGCGTGCTTTGCAACAACCGCCCGATCAACCTCGAAGGCCCGCGCCCGCCGATCTATCTGAACGGCAAGCCGGCCACGCTCGACGAGCTCGTTCGCGACGGCGACACGCTGATCTTCCAGCAGCAGCCACCGGGCGGAGGCGAGGGCGCTGAAACGCCGGAGTGGCAGCCGGTGCTCAGCGACCTGTTCCGCTACATCCGCATCGAAGACGAACGTCCGCCCGGCGCGCTCGACCTGAAGCTGACGGTCAACGCGCTGCCTGCGACGTTCCTGACACCGATCAAACACGGCGACCTGATCATCATGGAGTGGGTCTAACCCAAAAACAAAAAGCCCGTTCCCTCACTTCGCGTGGAGGGAATGGGCTTTTTCGCTTTCCATGTTTACGTTCCAGTCGTCAACGTTCGCATTCAGGTAAAACATAAACGCCACGCCGACCAGACCGCCAAGCAAGATGAAGTACAAGGTCCCTTTTTCAACCAGTCGCATTCTGCGCTTTTTCTTCGCTGCCATCGAGACTTCCTCCCGTTTCCTTGCTGCGCAAAATCAAGTAGGAACTTACCAGAATTAGGCTTCCACCAATCCAGGTTTCCATACTTGGCGCTTCCGCAAAAAACAGGTAGGCGAACAAGATTGCACTCACCGGGTCCAGATAGCCGAGCACTCCGACGTGCTGCACTTTCACCCGGTTCAAGCCGAGGAAATACAAGGTCAGGGCCAGCGCCGTATGCACCACGCCGATCGACACCATCACGCCAAGCGACCCGAGCGACGGCAGCGCCATCCCCTGCCACAGCACATACGGCAGCAGCACGACAGACGCCGTCCCGGTCTGCCAGAGCACCAGCGTGTGCGCCTGCATCCCGGTCACCTTTTTCCCGGAGATCGTCACCATCGCGTAGAAAAACGCTGCGGTCAGTCCGGACAGCATGCCAAGCAGATGATCGCCGCCCACTTCACCAAGCGGGTTCATGATCAGCGTCCCCAGAAACGCCATCCCGACAAAAATCAGCGTGCGCCGCTCCAACTTCTCTTTTAACACCAGCGGAGCGAGCACCGTGACCAGCACTGGCGCTACATAATAAGACAGCACCGCGTTGGCCATCGACGTCATCTGCACCGCCTGGAAAAAGAAGATCCAGTTCAGCGCCAACACCACGCCGCCAAACAGCACCCAGCCGTACTGCCCGGCTCCTTCTTGCCACGCGCGGCGCAACCCGCCGCCGCGCACAATTTGATACAGCCCCAAAACGGCAAACGCGGACAGCACGCGGTACAGCACGATCACCGTCGCCGGCTGGTCGGCCCAGCGCCCAAAGATCCCCACGCTGCCCCAGATCAGCATCGCGGCGACCACAAACACGTATCCCATCCTCGCCTGCTCCTTTCTACTCACAAAGCTTTCCGATAAAAAACGCCCCGCACAGACGGGACGCTTTAGTTGAGCTCAGACTCCTGCGGATGCACCTCATGCGCCTGGCAGCTCGGGCAAATGCCGTAAAACTCCAGCCGGTACGATCCGACCGCATAGCCAAGCGCGGCCAGCTCCGGCATCTCCAAGCTTGATTTCGGCGGGCACGGCACGTCGCTGACTTTGCCGCAGCCTTCGCAGACCAGATGGGCGTGCTCCGAGTCGTTGCCGTCATAGCGGCTCGACATGTCGCCATAGGACAGCTCGCGGATCACGCCAAGCTCCTTCAGGCGGTGCAGGGTATTGTAAACGGTCGCCATGCTGATTCCGGAAAACTCCTGGCAGACCTGATGATAAATCTGTTCGGCTGTTGGATGTTCGTGCGTCTCTTTCAAATAACGCAGGATCATCTGCCGCTGCGGAGTCAGACGCACACCGCGAGACTTCAGATCCGCGAGCGATTCGGTAAACGTGCTTCTCTGCATCTCGCTTCACCTCACCAGTATGTGAATTCTTATAATGATTCCATTGTACCAGAAAACGCGCACACAAGAAAAGAGCCTGCACACCCCTGTGCAGGCTCTTTCATGCATATGGAATCATGTGCTTACGAAGCGTGATCCTTTTGGTACGGTGTGCTCTGCACGCACGACCCACAAGTTCCATAGTACTCCAAGCGATATGAAGACACCGTAAATCCGGCTTGTTGTATATTCTGGGTGATGACCGCCTCTTCAGGCGGAGTTGCGATGTCCAGCACTTGGCCGCAGTGTTCGCACACCAGGTGTGCATGCTCCGAATCGTTGCCGTCGTAACGGCTGGAGACATCTCCATACGACAATTCGCGGATTACCCCTAACTCCTTAAGCATGTTCAAGGTGTTGTACACAGTCGCCAGCGAAATGCCTGGGAACTGCTCCCCTATTTTCTGGTACACCTGCTCCGCTGTCGGATGTGCCTCGGTTTCCTTCAGATACTGCAAGATGACTTGTCTCTGAGGTGTCAGACGAATACCGCGGCTTTTCAGATCAGCGAGCGACTGACTGTAGCTTTTCCTTTTCATTTGTACCCCCCTCTTTCTCTCCCTTGCAACAAAAAATTGTCTATTACAAAAGATAACCCCATCCACTTTAAATATTACTAACTCTACAATCGCTTGTCAATTGAGAATCGTCATAATCCTGTTAGAATTCAATCGATTCTTCCAAATGGACAATAAAAGAGTTAAAACCGGGAGGCCCCAGAGATAAAAGGCATACGGAAAATACGTCGTCGTCGCGATCCCCATCGCGGCCGAGCATAAGATGCCATGCAGGTTCCACGGGATCAGCGCCGAAGCGACCACCCCGGAATCGCCAAGCGCGCGCACCAGTTCAGTGGGTGGCACCTGCAGACGGTCATAGACGGGACGCAGCGCACGGCCCGGCACGATGATCGCCAGCGCCTGGTTGCAGGCGAGCAAGGCCATCGACACCGACAAGAGCACCGAGGAGAATATCAGCCCCAGGTAGCGCTGAATGCGTCCGAGCAGCTTTTGCAACAGGGTCTGCATCATGCCGGTCGCTTCCATCACCCCATTGAGCATCCCGGCGCAGAAGATCAGCAGCACCTGGTTCAGCATCGGCCACACCCCGCCGCCGTGCAGCAGCGCCGCTCCGCCTTGTTTCAGCTCATAGCCGAGCCACACCGCGCGCAGCACCGCCGCCCAAGATTCGCCCTGCACCCAAACGGCCAACACAGCGCCGATCAGGATGCCAAGCGACAGGTTCCAGCGGATCGGCACTCGCAGCGCCGCCAAGAGCAGCACGAGCGCCGGCGGGATCAGCACGTACCACGGCAACTCGTATTGACCGGTCAAGGCGCTGACCAGCGGCGTGTTTAACGGATCGGCCGGCGCGCCCGAACCTGCGCCGTGCCCAAGCCAGAAAAAGAGCCCCGTGCAGATCAACAGCATCGGCAGCCCGGTCGACAACAGCGGCTTATAATTGTCTTCCGCCTTCGTCGAGGTCATCGCGGAGAGCAGATGAAACGCGCCCGACACCGGCGACATGCGGTCGCCGACCATCGCCCCGGAGATCAGCGCGCCGCCGATCAGCGCAGGCGAGATGCCAAACACCATCCCAAGACCGGCGATCGCCGCCCCCATCGTGGACAAGGTGCCGACCGACGACCCCAGCACGACCGACGTGCCTGCCGTCAGCAAAAATGCCATCACGACGAGATATTCCGGCCGAATAAACTGCATGCCGTAAAAGATCAGCCCCGGCACCGTCCCGGCGATCAGCCAGGACGAGATCAGTCCGGCGATCAAGAGCAGAATGCCGATGACGATCAGCGTGCTCTTCATGCCCTGCCAGCTGCCGCGCAGCACCATTCGCCACGAAAAGCGGTGGAGCGCAGCGATCGCCACCGCCACACCCCACCCCAGTAACAACGCCAGATACAGCGGCAGCCTCAGCACATAGATGCAGAGCAACAGCCCGGTGATGCTGCACAGAAACGGCAGCGCCGCCATGCCAAACGAAAAACTCCGTCCTGCTGCTTGTGCTTCCCCGGAACTCATGAGCCGGATACACCGCCCGACAGAATAAAGCGCATCGCTTCTTCCGGCGGCACGTCGAGAATCTGTACATGCTCCTTGGGCACGAGGAACGTCACGCCCGCGACCTGGAACGTCTGCGGCACATAGATCGCGATGTGGTCGGCCAGTTTGTCGCTGAGTTTGGCCACGTTTTCGGTGGTGACGAAGCCAAGCATCTTCATCGGGTTGTTCGGCAAGGTGACGAGCGCCACTTTCGAAAACGATTTTTTCTCGCCGACAAACGACTCGATCGTTTCGCGGATCACTTTATAGAGCGTTTTGACAAAGGGAATGCGCTGCAAGATCGATTCGACGATCCCGATCAGCTGCGCGCTGAACCAGTGCGTGGTCAGCCAGCCGACCAGCGTGATCAGCACGAGAGTCAGCAAAATGCCAAATCCCGGCACGTACACATCGCCGATCTTCGCCCGCAGCGTGTTCCCGAGCAGACTGTCCAGAAACTGAAAGCTCTGCACTACTACATAGACCACCAGGCCGATCGGCACGATGGTCAAGATCCCGTTCATGAAAAATTTCAACAAACTACGCCACATGACTTTCTCCTCCTCCGACTGTCTCTGTTTCCAGTTTACCGAAGGGAAGATTTCGAGTAAACTAAAAACAGCAGTGGAAACGAGGTGCACCATGGACGTTAAATTACTCGCTGCCCTGATGCGGTCGCAAATGGCGTCACCGCTCGGCACAACTTCGACAACTACATCTGCCACCGGCACAGATTTCTCCATGCTGTTTGCTGAACTGCTCGGCGGCATGAATGCTTCCGCCACCGATAGCGCGACAGCAACTGATCTCCTCAAGCGTTCGGTCAATCTGCCGTTTTCCTTGGGCACAGCCCAGCAGCTCGGTCATTTCAGCGCCAATTTTGGCGCTTCCGATTATGACGATCTGATTCAGGAGACCGCAGAGCGCCACGGCGTTGATCCGCAGCTCGTGCGCGCCGTCGTGCGCCAGGAGTCCGGCTTCAACCCCTATGCGACATCTCCGGTCGGAGCAGGCGGTCTGATGCAGCTGATGCCAGCTACCGCGAGCGGCCTTGGCGTTGAAAACGTCTATGACCCGGCACAAAACCTCGACGGCGGCGTCCGCTACCTGAAGCAGATGCTCGACCGCTATGACGGCGATGTGGGAACGGCGCTGGCTGCGTACAACGCTGGCCCCGGCAACGTGGACCGCTATGGCGGCATTCCCCCGTATGGCGAGACACAGCGTTATGTCCGCAACATCTTGGGCAGTTTGCAAACCGTATAAGACATCATCCCGCACCCCGTTTGGGGTGCGGTTTTTTCATGCTGCAAATTAGGCGCGCCCGCTAGACGTTTATCCTTTACAAAAACAGCCCCTCTTGCATGTACTATCACTGTAAGACAGCAACACTCAAAAACACAAACACTCAATGGAGGGATGCAACATGTCAGGTCAACAAATGGGCGGTTACGGTTTTGGTGTCTTCGGTGGCTACACCCGTTGGGCGGTCGTGTTTCTGATCATCTTCGTTCTGTTCTTCCTGCTCGTTCCGGGCTTTGAGGGCGGCTACTAAGCCGTAAACAAAAAGGCGCGCACCTGACGGTGCGCGCCTTTTGCTGTCTTACAGGCTATCTTACAGATAATAGAAGCCGATGCCGATGATCACATAAGCGCCCAGCGCCATCGCGCCTTCCAGCCAGTTCGACTCGCCGTCCTGGGCGAGGAAGTTGATCAGGAAGACCGACAAGACCATCGCGGCCAGCTCCGGCCAGGAGAAGACGAGCGTCATCGGGTTGCCGAGGATCAGCGACAGGAAGACGAGCACCGGGGTGACGAACATCGCGATCTGCAGCGACGAGCCGACGGCGATCTCCAGCGCCAGGTCCATCTTGTTGCGCCACGCCATCAGGATCGCCGAGGAGTGCTCGGCCGCGTTGCCGATGATCGCGACGATGATCACGCCGATAAACACTTCCGACCAGCCAAACTGCAGCGACACCGCTTCGATGGTGTGGACGAGCAGTTCCGATTCGAAAGCGACGGCTGCCGTGGCCAGCGCGAGGATGCCGACCGCCTTGCCGACGCTCCACTCCGCTTCCTCTTCATGCATCTCCTCTGTGTAGTTAAAGAGGCTGCGGTGCGTGAAGAGCGAGAAGAACAGGCCCAGCAGATACAAGATCATCACGACGATCGAAACGCCGATCGAGATCTTCAGGTCATCCCCGCCCGGGTTGGACAGGCCAAAGATCGCCGGAATGACCAACGCGATCACCACGCCGAGCAGCATCATCGCCGCGTTGGTGCCGGCGATCGTGCGGTTGAACTTTTGCTGCGGGTGTTTGATGCCGCCGACCAGCATCGACAAGCCGGCGACCAGCAGCAGGTTCCCGATGATCGAACCGGTCAGCGAGGCTTGCACGACCCCGATCAAGCCTTCGCGCAAGGCGAAGAACGCGATGATCAGTTCCACCGCATTGCCGAAGGTCGCGTTCATCAGACCGCCGATCTTTGGACCGCTGTGGATGGCGATGCTTTCGGTCGCGCGCCCCATCACGCCGGCCAGCGGAATAATTGCGGCACAGGCGATCGCAAAGAGGGCGACTTCGCTCCAGTGCATAAATTTGCCGATCACGCTGAGCGGAAGCGTGATCGCAAGCAGGATCAGCATAATTCTCTGCATGTACAATTCCTCCTATTTCAGGTACCAAAAAAGAGTCTAGCATGGAGCCTCTTAAAATGCAAAACCTTCCATTTGCAAGGTGCTTTTCCCATTTTCTAACCTTTTATATATAGAAATTTACTTCGGGCAGGAAAACGTATATACTGTTCATAATAGTTCCGGAAGGGTGACGTTTATGTCCATTCAAGAGACCAACACCCGCAAAACGATCATCACGATCCTGCGGACCGAAGGCCCGATGAGCGCGGGCGATCTGGCCGAACGCATCGGGATCACCGAGATGGCGATTCGCCGTCACATCGCCACGCTGGAGCGCGACAGCCTGATCTATCCGACTACCATTCGCCAGCCGATGGGCCGCCCCGCCAAAGTGTACCAGTTGACGGAAGAAGCGGATGATCTCTTTCCTAAGAATTATCATTCCCTGATGCTGGACATTTTAGAAGACATTGTCCGCGTCGACGGGGAAGACAAGATCAAGGAGATTTTCGACCAGCGCGAAGAACGCCTGTCTGCGCATTTAAACGAATTGCTCGACGGCAAATCGCTGGAAGAAAAGGTGCAGACGCTCGCCGAGATGCAAAACAGCAAGGGCTACCTTGCCAAATGGGAGCGCAAAGACGACGGCTCCTATGAGATCGTCGAGTACAACTGCCCGATCGCGCAAGTGTCAAAAGTTTACCCGGAGACCTGCTCGTGCGAGACCAACGTCTTTCGCCGCGTGCTGGGCACCGATGTGAACCGCTCGCAATGCCTCGCCGAAGGTGGCAGCTGCTGCGTGTTCAAGATTCACGAAATTGAAGAACCACAAGCTTAATCCTGCTGCCAATTCCGATGCGCTCTGCACCTGAGAGCGCATTTTCTCCGGACGTTTATTTCGCTTCACGAACGTTCTGGCGGCGGCAGCAGACAGATCCCGGCAATCAGGAGCTCTTTTTTCGCCCGCGTGAAGCGTTTGATCTGGCGCTCGCGGCGCAAGGCGCTGCCAAGGTCCGGCTGGACCTCCACATAGCGCAGCGTGAGCGGGCCGCGTCCGCGTGTGTACTTGGCGCCTTTGCCCTTTTCGTGGAGGAGAATGCGCTTCCACAGATCGGGTGTAATCCCGGTGTAGAGCGACCCGTCCCCGCATTCTAAAAGATATACGTAGACCATACAATACCTCTGAACTTTGACTTTTTACTCTCAATTGTCCAAATGTTAGCATAAAGGAAGATGATGATGAAAGAATTTATTACACTCAAAGAATTTTTCATCGCGCACAAAAGTTCCTTTCTCCTCGGCATCTTCTGGGTTTTCTTCGTCGACGTGATCGGATTGATTACACCGAAAGTGCTTGGATTGTTCGTCGATGACTTGCGAGAAGGCGGGCTTGACCGCTCCGGGATTCTGACCTATGCAGCGATCATCCTCGGCGCTGCGGTGTTCTCAGCTCTGGCCCGGTACTATTGGCGCATCTACATCATGGGGAACTCCCGCAAAGCGGAAGTCTATCTGCGCGACAAGTTTTATCAGCATCTGCAGTCGCTGTCCCCGAACTACTTCAACCACCACAAGACCGGCGACCTGATGGCGCACGCGACCAACGACTTGGGCGCGATTCGCCAGGCGCTTGGCCCGGGCTTCCTCTCGGCGGTGGACCCGTTTTTCGTCCTGACGTTCACGATCATCATGATGATCTACACCGTCGGCTGGCAGCTGACCTTGGCGGCGCTGGCGCCGATGCCGTTCCTCGCGCTGATCGTCACTTTGTTCGGCCGGGTGATCCACCGCCGTTTCGGGCAGGTGCAGGCGGCCTTCGGGTCGCTGACCGACCGCGTGCAGGAGAACTTCGCCGGCGTGCGCGTCGTCAAGTCGTTTGTGCAGGAAGAGAAAGAGATCCACAAGTTCACGGCGGAAAACACTGAGAACTTCAACGCCAACCTCAACCTGATCAAAGTCAACGGGATCTACAACCCGATCGTGCAGCTGGTCACCGCATTGTCCTTCCTGATCGCGCTGTCCTACGGCGGCATCCTCGTCGTGCGCGGCACGATTACGCTGGGCGAATTCGTTGCTTTTAACACCTATCTCGGCCTGATGACGTGGCCGATGATGGCGATCGGCTGGGTTATCAACATGTGGCAGCGCGGCGCGGCTTCGATGAAACGCATCAATGAAGTGCTGCACACCTTGCCGGAGATCACCGACGGCGAGCACACCACCGACAAAACCGACCTCGACGGCAACATCGAGTTCCGCAACCTCTCCTTCACCTACCCGGGCTCGGTGCAGCCGGTGTTGAAGGACATCAACATCTCGATTCAAGCGGGCAAGACGGTCGCGATCATCGGCCGCACCGGCTCGGGCAAATCAACGCTGATGAACCTGCTGCTGCGCCTGTACAACGCCCCGCAAGGCGCCTTGTACCTCGACGGCGTGGACATCAACCAGGTATCGCTCGCCACCTTGCGCGAGAACATCGGCTATGTGCCGCAGGAGAACTTCCTATTCTCCAAGACGATCCGCGACAACATCGCCTTCTCCGGCGCGGCCAACAGCCACACGCAGGAGCAGGTCGAAGCGGCCGCCGCACTGGCTCAGGTGCACGGCAACATCGTCGAATTTGAACACGGCTATGACACGATGCTCGGCGAGCGCGGCGTCACGCTGTCCGGCGGACAGAAGCAGCGCGTCTCCATCGCCCGCGCCGTGATCAAGAACCCGAAGATCCTGATTCTCGACGACAGCTTGTCTGCCGTTGACACGCATACGGAAGAAGAGATTTTGATGCGACTGAAACAGATCATGCAGGCCCGCACCTCGCTGATCATCGCGCACCGCATCTCGACGATCAAAGACGCGGACGAAATCCTCGTCCTCGACGAAGGCACGATCATCGAACGCGGTACGCACGACCAGCTGCTGGAGCTGGGCGGCCTCTATTTCGAACTCTATCAGAAGCAACTGCTCGAAGACAAAATCGCTGCAAACGACTAGGGGGTGACAGCATGTCGAACATCCATGAAGAAGAAAAATTAGAGAAATCGTATGACGGTCGGCTGATGCGTCGCCTCCTCGGATATGTCAAACCATATAAGTACTGGATGCTGCTTTCGATCATCCTGCTCCTGTTGATCACCGTATCCGACCTGGCGCGCCCGTATCTGATCAAAGTCGCGATCGACGATCACATGAACGTGTTGAACACCACGTTTGTCTCCGCTTCCACTGAAGAACTGCCGGACGAAGAGCATTACACATTCAAAGGCGAAGTGCTGGTGCGGGAGAGCGATTTTGAAACGCCGCCGGCCGACCGCCTGCGTTTCCAGATCGAAAATACGACGCAAGATCAGTATGTGATGGTTGTGGAAAATACAACCGGCACGGAGACGGAACGCATTCCGATGACCGATGCGGAAGTCGACGTGTTCAAAGACACGGAGATTGACGCGCTGATCGGGATCGGGATGCTTTTCCTGGCTTTGATTCTCGGCTCGTTTGTGCTCAACTACATTCAGACGATCGTTCTGCAATGGACGGGGCAGCGGATCATTTTCAACATCCGCCAGCAATTGTTCTCGCATTTGCAAAAGCTGTCTCTCGCATTCTTTGACCGCAACCCGGTCGGGCGGCTCGTCACCCGCGTCATGAATGACACGGAAGCTTTGAACGAGATGTACTCGAACATGCTGGTCACGCTGTTTAAAGACGTGTTCGTTCTGCTCGGCATCATCTTGATCATGTTCCAGACCAATGTGAAGTTGGCGATGATCTCGATGGCCTGTGTGCCGTTTGTGATCATCGTCTCGCAGATCTACCGCCACTACGCCCGCCGCGCTTTCCGCGACACGCGCGTCAAGCTGGCCCAGATCAACGCGACGCTTGCGGAAAACATCTCCGGGATGCGCATCATCCAGATTTTCCGTCAGGAGAAGCGCATGCATCAGGAGTTTGAGCAAACGAACGATGCGTATTTTAAAGCGAGCTGGCAGGAACTGAAGACGTTTGCGGTCTTCCGTCCGTCGATGGAACTGTTCGCTCAGCTCGCCTTGGCGATTCTGATCTGGTACGGCGGCGGCAAGGTGCTCGACAACGCTTTGCAGATCGGTGTGCTCTACATGTTCATCAGCTACACGCAGCAGTTTTTCCAGCCGATCAACGATCTGTCGGAGAAATATAACATTCTGCAGTCGGCGATGGCTTCGTCGGAGCGGTTGTTCCAACTGCTCGACACTGACGATATGATTAAGAACCCGGCACTTCCCAAGCCGTTTGAAAACATCAAGGGCCGCGTGGAGTTCAAAAATGTCTGGTTTGCTTACACTGGTGAAAACTGGGTGCTGCGCGATGTGTCGTTTACGATTGAGCCGGGTGAAACGATCGCCTTTGTTGGTGCGACCGGGGCGGGCAAGAGCTCGATTCTCAACCTGCTCTCCCGCTTCTACGACATCCAGAAAGGCGAGATCCTCATCGACGGCGTGAACATCAAGGACGTGCGCAAGGAAGAGCTGCGCCGCGCGATTTCCGTCGTGCTGCAAGACGTGTTCCTCTTCACCGGCACGATCCGCGACAATATCCGCTTGCAGGAACCGTCGATCACCGACCAGCGGATCGAAGACGCAGTTCGCTTCGTCAATGCCGATAAGTTAATCAACAAATTACCCGGGAAATTAGACGAACCGGTATTGGAGCGCGGCGCCACCTTCTCGGCCGGCGAGCGCCAACTGATCGCGTTTGCCCGCGCCTTGGCTTTTGACCCGACGATCCTCGTGCTCGACGAAGCGACCGCCAACATCGACACCGAGACGGAGAGCCTGATCCAAGACGCCCTGCAAAAGCTGACCCAAGACCGCACCACCATCGTTGTCGCACACCGTCTGTCTACGATCCAAAATGCTGACAAGATCATCGTCATGCATAAAGGGACGATTCGTGAAATGGGCAATCATCAGGCTTTGCTCGCTCAAGGCGGAATGTACTACAACCTGTATCAACTGCAGTACAAAGAAGACTTTGAACACGAGGCTGCGGCGGCTTTATCGCCTGCAGAGGCATAAGAAAATACTGAGATTAGACTGTCGGGTAAACCTCGACAGTCTTTTTTTGTGGCTGTGGGGGGATGGGTGGTCGGGTCCGGGCGGGACATGCTCCGGGTTCACGTTTCATCTCCACCCTTTGATTGAGTAAAACCGTAAAACCTTTTAGTGGAAGGGTAAAGATTCAAAGATCACCACTTCCGCATATCCCGCCCTCCCCCAAAGGTTCAGGCTCCTTATGAGAGAAAAAGAAAAAGACCGCCTGACACATTGGCTGGTTGCCATGGTACAGAGCGGTCATCGATGTCTTAAAGATCTTAAAAAAAGGTGCCAATGGACTCTGGTGGCCCTTGGGGGAGGGGGGGAGGTGCGGAAGTGGTGAGATTGAAAGCTTTTACCCTACCTCTTCACGGTCTTACTCATTCAAAGGGTTAAAGTTTCCCGCGAACCCGGAGTACCTCCCCCCGGACCCGACCACCCAGCCCCCACCGGCCTCCAATAAGCCCTACTCCCCTTTTTCTTCCCCCCGAGCAGCTTCCAACTGCATCCGAATCACCCGACGCAACGGATCTTCCGGAATCGTTACCACCGCATCACCCTTGACCTTTGTCTGGCAGCCAAGGCGGTATCCTTCCTGCACCTGCCGCACTGACAGCATTCGAGTCTCCGTTTTGGTCAGCGGCTCAAGTTTCTCCGTCGATTCCACTTTCAGCTTGCACGTCCCGCATGCCCCGCGACCTCCGCATTTGCTGGGCAGGGCGGCTTTGGCTGCGCGTACGGCCGCCAGGAACAGCACGCCGTCGCGGACTTCTACCGTCTTGTCGTGAGGAAACACTTTGACCTTACTCATCCGCTTCCTCTCCCTCCAGAAACTCCGGCGGCACCTCGTCCGGGATCGGCGTCCCGTCCTCCAGCCACAGCTGGATCGGCTCCACCCCAAGTTTCTGCACCTCGTCACGTTCCATCTCTACCACGTTCGGCACCTTGTGCAGACAGTCGTCCACATAAGCGAGCACCCTGGACACATTCATCGCTCGAAACTCCGGCGCATACGGCGTCAGCAACTGCCGGGCGCGGGTGAGAAGCTGACGAAAGCCCGCCGTGTTGCCCGAATTCAAGTGATAGAGCCCAACGGCCAATTGTATCAGCCCTTTATAAAAATCGATCCGGTCGCTGTGCCAATACCCTTCCAGCACCTCATGCGCTTCAAAATAATCCACTTCATTGACATATTTCAAAAACAGCAAATACTCCATCGGATGTTCATGTGCCGTCATCTGCAAAACTCCAATCTCGTTCCCACGCCGCCAACTTTCGGGCGTTTGACAGGGTTTCCATCGCTCCCCCTGTCCACATATAGTATAACCAATTGACAAACCACAGGAGGTTCCCATGAGACGAAACCCTACTGCCGATCTCTCCACACTTCGCTTCAGGGCCAAAGATCTCCTGCCAACGACCACCCTTTTGCTCTATGGACAAGACAACACACTGCTCAAGAAATCGCTCCAGAGCATCCAGCGCCAGCAAGGCGTCATCCTCGACTGCCTGCTCCTCGCCGATGACCCGCACTTTGAACCGGGAGATCTCCCGCTGAAACATTGGCCCGAACGATTCAATCTGCGCGTGCTCAGACCTTCCATCCCCTGCGGCAAATCCCGCCTCGTCAACCTCGCCCTGCCGCACATCAGCGGTCAGAACGCCCTCGTGCTGCAAGCTGGAGACCGCTTCGAGCGCCGCGAGATCGCCCTGATGGAGAAAAAATTAGCCCAAGCTCCTCCCCGCACCCTTGGTGTCTACGGCAACCTCGAGCTGTGGGACCACACGCCCCAAGGCGACCGCGTCACCCGCACCGTGACCGGCGCCGACACCCGCTCCAAAACGCGCTTTCTCAGCCACTTCAAAAAAGACCACCGCATCGCGCCGCCGCTGCTCCCGGCGAAATTTTTGAAAAAGACCGGCTACCCGACCGAATATCCCAGCGAAGGCTTCCTGCTCGCCGATGCCGCGTTTACACTGTCCCTGCTGCGCAGTGGATCGCTCGCCTACCACCCCGACCTCTGCATCCGCCGCTACACAGACTGTGAGCTCGCCCTGTTTCAAAAGGAAGACGAACGGCGCATCCTCAACGTGCTGCTCCGCAAAACGGCGAAAGACCTCTCCCTGCCCCCGCTCTGATCGTTAAAAACCGCCTGGCTGCTGCCAAGCGGTTTTCTGCCGTTACAAGCGTTTTCCAAACACATAAAACTCATGTTTTTTCACATGCCGCCCGGCAAAGGAGCGCTGAATCGCCCGCGCCAGTTCGCTCGACGCGCCGGCCAGTTGGATCGACACGCGCTCCACCGGCTTCGCTTCCCGCAACGCCCCGGCTGCTGCGGCCAAGCCCCCGGCTGTCGTCGCCGCGACCAGTTGCAGGACGCGCAGTTCCCGCCCCTGCACGGCGTAGAGAGCGGCCGCTTCGATCTCGCCGTTCGACCCGGCCAGCACACAGCCGCCGCGCCGTTTGCCGCGGATCAGCTCTTGGAGCAAGGCGCGGTCGAGCGATACGGTCTTGCGGAAATCATCCGGGCAGGTCACTGCGGCAAAAGACGCCTGGTAGCCAACCTGCCCTTCCAGCCAGGCCAGCACCGCATCCGCATCGTCGGCGTGCGACACCGGACGCAGGCGGGTGAGCCCGGCGGACGGCTTTTGCGCGAGCCGGGTCCATCTCGTCCACCGCGCCCACTCCGTATAGCCGCGTCCGCCGCCCATCATGCCGTGTACGCGCTCATTGCCGAGCATCGTGTTCAGCCGCACCACGTCGGCGCCTTTGGCCTGCACCTGCCGATCCACATAGTCGGCAAACGCGCCGCCAACACCGCTTCCCTGCGCCTTGGGGCCGATCCGCATCCATTGCAGCCAGCAGTCCTTGGGGCGGGGAAACACCGCCTGACAGCAGCCGGCGACCTCGCCGTTGACCAAGGCGACATACCAGCCATCAGGTTCCTCTTCAAAGCGGTTGGTCATCCGCGAGACGCGCTCCTTGGGCGGCCGTTTCGTAAACAGGCCCGCCATCTTCGGCACATCGGCACGGTCCGCTTGGCGAAACGTCAACTCGTCCACAGACTCCCCTCCTTCTCCTCTACCCCTTACAAGCTATGGCAAACAAGAAGCGGTCGTTCCTTATAAAAATTCCACATGGTAATATCAGTTATTCTTACCTGAATTAAAAAATCTGGTTCAAAACTCCTACAAAGTATAGTAAAATAGTCGTACCTTGTCGTTTGTTGTCATTCCGTGAACTATCGTCAGGAGGATTTCAATTGTGAAAATGCTATCCTTATTTGAACTGTCCGAAGCACATAAAATCGCCCGTCCGATCTATGCGCCCGACCAGTCAATTCTGCTGAACCGAGGCGCATCGGTCAAGCTGGCATACAAGAACCGCTTAGAAGCGTTCGGCATCTTGTCCGTCTATGTGGAAGATGAATTTTTAGGCACGATCGAAGACATCGACCCGGTCTCCGATGTGGTGCGCCAAGGCGCGACCCGCATCGTGCAGAAGGCGTTTGATCTGGCGGCGGCCAAGAAGCCGCTGAACATCGACGAACTGGTTCGCGTCGCCAACCAGATCACCGACGACCTGCTCGCCAATCGCGGCTGCATGGTGCAGTTCACCGACATCCGCTCCAGCGGCGCGTACCGCTATGCGCACTCGGTCAATGTCTGCATCCTCGCGACGCTTACCGCCATCGGTCTCGGCTATGATATGCTCCGCGTCAAGCAGGTCGCGATCGGGTCGCTTTTGCATGACATCGGCTATGCGTTGACCGACAACCCGCTCGACCACCCGATGGAAGGCTTTAATCTTCTGCGCCGTTACCCGATGGTGCACACCCTGTCGGCCGCCATCGCCGTCCAGCACCATGAGCGCATCGACGGAGCCGGTTTCCCGCGCAACTTAAAAGGGGATGCCGTCCACGAGTATGCGCAGATCTGCGCGCTGGCCGATATGTATGATCACCTGACCAACGCCGAAGACGGCGAGCACGTGCTGCCCCATTATGCGCTGGAGAAGATCATGTCCGAATACAACGGCTATGACCAGAAGATCATCACCGCGTTCGTCCGCAACATCGCGCCGTACCCGGTCGGCACCTCCGTGCGCCTGAACGACGGCCAGGAAGGCAAAGTCATCGCCGTTCCCAAAGGCCTGCCGTTGCGCCCGGTCGTCAAGCTGTTCGAAACGTCCGAACTCATCCATCTGCTCGATCATTCTACTTTATTCGTTACGGAAGTTATTGAAAAAATCCCGGTTGCCAAATAAAAAAGGGGCGTGCCTATATGGCACGCCCTTGATGCTTTATCCAATGGAGTGTGTAAACGTTTTCATGAAGCGTGCAGTTACGCGCTCAAAAAGTTCAGGCACACATACCAGTCATACTCTTCTTCGGTCCCGTGGGACTCAAGTTCGCGATAGTACATCACAAATTCCGAACTGGACATGCCAAAGCGCTGTTCGCATTCTTGTACATATGAGATCATTTCTTCACGCTTGCGAGCCAAATATTCCTGCATCTCGGTGATCCCCTCCACACATTTCGTTCAATGTCTGAGTTGAGTATATCATATTATATGCGTGGAAGTCGATATATGACATACTATTGGTCAAATCCAAATCCTAACAGTACGATTCGTCACAACTTGCCTGCCGCGCCCATACAATGCACCAAAAGGAGGTCTTGGCGAATGCAGCATCTCCTCCAGGAAAATTATTACCTGCGGCGGCGTGTGGAGGAACTGGAGCGCGAGAACCAGCACATCCGCCTGATGTTGGCGGCGAAGACGCTGGTGATCGACAAGGTCGAGTTCAATTTTGACAAAATCAAAATCGACAATCTGAGCGGAGCCTTGCAGATTGGCATGACGCATTCGGCGGAAGTCAATTCCAGTTCCGTCAACCTGCCCAAGCTGACGCAAGGTCCGATCTTCCGCGTCTAACCCTGGCGCAAAGCAACGGCGGCCCAAGAGGGACCGCCGTTTTTCCGTTCTATTTCTGCAAAAACTGCCCGACCATCCGAGCGATCGAGTCCAGATCCAATCCCGATCCGTCCCCGCTGCCGCCGTCCTCCCCATTCGATTCCCGTTCCACATCCCCCACAGGAGCCTCTTCCACCCGCTGCTGCCCTTGCGAAGGCATCCCCCACATCCCAGGACCGCCTCCATACCCTTGCGGATTTCCGAACCCCTGCGGGCCACCCATACCCGGTGAGCCTCCCATACCCGGTGAGCCTCCCATACCCGGTGAGCCTCCCATACCTTGCGAGCCTCCCATACCTTGCGAGCCTCCCATACCTTGCGAGCCTCCCATACCTTGCGAGCCTCCCATACCTTGCGAGCCTCCGAAGCCCGGCTGACCTCCGTACCCATGCGGCGCACGAGGCGCATGCGGCTGCAGCCCCGGACGCGGACCGTATGGCGAGGGCAGACCTTGAAGCCCCTGCCCCTGCCCTTGACGGCCGTCTGGCCAGGTCCCCCCGCCAGGCAGCCCGCCGCGCGCATCGGAACTTACCGATTTGCTTTTGTTCATCGCGCCGGACAGCATGTTCCGGATCATGCCCTTCAGCATATCCAGCACCATCGGGTTCTGCAGGATCATCGTCAAGAACCCGCCGTCCAGCACCCCTGCAGGCAGGATCGATGTCCGCACCACTTCTGAGAAATGGGCCATCAGCCGCAGATACTCCTCTTCCGACAGCTTCAGCTTCACCGCTTCCTCACGAACCATCTGCCGCACGCCTTCATCGAGCACCCATGGCTTGCGCTGCGACTGCCGAACCGGCTTTTTCCTGACCTTGCTCTTTCCTGTCCGCTTTGGCACCTCTCCCCCTCCCTTCTAACAAAAGAACCGAGAGGCACACCTCTCGGCTCTTGCGTTTCATTTCGAGATGCTTAGTACATTTCCGGCACGAGCAGAATGAACAGCACAAAAATGATCAGGAACACGATCGCCCAGCGAGTAAAGCCGCCAAACATCCCATAACCGCCGTGGCCTGCACCTTTTCCAGACATCGAAATTCCTCCTTTTCAGTTGATACTTCATCCTACTCACCTCCTCCACTTTTTGCAGGAGACAAACACCTATGCCCGTCTAAATTGGGTGCATGCCCTCCCCCCGCAGGTGTATAATGAACAGGACAACCTGACCACTGAAAAAGGAGGCGTCCTCATGCCGTTTGTACATATCGAATGGATGGAAGGCCGCTCGCTCGAGCAAAAGCGCGAACTGACCAAACGCATCTCCGATGCGGTCGCCGAGATCGCCGGCATCCCGCAAGATCGCGTCCACGTCTTTATCAAAGACATGAAAGCTGACGAATACGGCGTCGGCGGCGAACTGCTCATCGACAAGAAGCGCAGCTAACCCACAGCAAAAGCCCCTGCATCTGCAGGGGCTTTTTCCATACCTCTCAAACCGCTCAAATCCATCCGCGTTTGCGGAACAACTTTAACATCCAATACGTCATCCCCATCAAGCCGCCAAAGATGATCATCGTCGAAATATACGAATCGCCAAACGGCATCGGCACGTTCATCCCGAAAAATCCGGTGATAAACGTCAGCGGCAGCATGACCGTCGAGATGACCGTCAGCATGCGGATGGTGTCATTCGTGCGGGAAGTGACAAGCGAATAGTAGGTTTCCAGCGCACCGGAGATCAAGTCGCGATACGACTCCACCCCGTCAGAGATGCGCTCCAGATGGTCCACCAAGTCGATATAATACGGAATGTTCTCTTCATCGATCTCAAACGAATACCGCCCATTCACATTCGCGAAGATCCGCTTCTGCGGCTGAATCACCCGCCGAATCAACACGATGTTGCGCTTCAGGGCCAGGAACTCCTCGGTGATCTCATGCACCGGTTCCACGTAAATTTCATCTTCCAGCTCATCAATCCGCGCCGAAATGCGCTCCAAGATCGGAAAGTATTCATCGGTGATGCCGTCGACCATCGAATACAGCAAAAAGTCAGGACCGCGGTTCATATAATGATGGCTGCGCAGCGATGCGGCGGCGATGCGCCCGATCGTTTGCAGCGGTTTTTTGTGAATCGTGACCAGATAATTTTTGCCGAGGAAGATGTTCAATTCTTCCGTCGTGATCTCAATCTCTTTCTCCTCGTCATAGCGCAGCGCGTGAAAGACGAAGAAATAATATTGATCGTCATCATCTTCATAACGGTCAACTTTTGAGCGCGGACTGTCATGCAGGCAGTCCTCGATCGCCAGAGGGTGAAAGTCAAAAATGTTGCCTACGTGCTTGAGCTCTTCCGCCGTGCAGTTGTAAAGATCTATCCACAGCAAATTTCTCGTATCCTGCAACAGTTCGGCTCTGCGCGTCAAATCGACATCATGGTACATCTTGCCCTCTACATGGTTGTAAAAATAAGTCTTGATCATTGCGCAGCCCTCCCCTCACTTCCGAATCTGAGACAGGAACCGTCTGGATTCTACTACTTTGGATTATAGGTTTCCTGATACAACACGTCAATCTTCCCGTCTATACAATATGTATGGGCGACTGCGGAGGTTCCCAGTCTTGTGCTAATGAATCATCCCGGTCTGCAAAATGCTCACTTTGATCTTCACATCGACCTTCGCCTTCGCATACAGCTCATTCCAGGTTTTCTGATCCAGCTCCGGCGCAAACCCTTTTGACCGGTACATCTCGCCAAGCCCCATCGGGTCGGAGTGATACTCATTTTGCAGCTTGTCGATCACTTTGTCCATCCGCTGCTGCAGCTTTTTTTGCAAGCTCTGCTCAAGCTTTTTCACCACCGGCATCTGCTCCAGATCCTGCGATCCGGAGTACTCGGTGATCGCCCCGCGAATGTTCAGATCATAATGAATCGACGGCACTCCGTCTTTCTTGTTCACATCCACCTTGCGATCGATGTGCATATACATCAGCACCGCATGCGCCTGCTCCCCGCTGGTCGATACCTCCGGCAGTTGCACATCGAGTTCGCCAAGCGACTTCTTCCCTTCCAAATAGGACAGCAGCCGCGCTTCCTCCGCGCTCAGCCGACCGACCATCTTGTCTTCGTGAAACACGGCGACGCCGTCGACGATCACGTCTTCCTTGCCCAGCCGCAGATAAGGCAGGACAGGGTCGACCCCCACGCCGTTCACATCATGAATGAAAATGTGCAGGTTGGACTTCGGGATCGTGTTCTCGTCCATCTCCTTGCGCATCATCCGATACAGGTAGAGATCGATGCTCGGCTTGTCCGGATAGCGCTTATGAAATACCGACTGCGCTTCGCCCTGCACCACCGCCAGATGAATTTGCGACCCGATCTCCGCATCGCGAAACAGCGTGTCGGAGATCGACAACAGCCCCTTTTTCGCCAGATCCTCCCCGTACAGCACAGCGCGAATCTGCCCCGAGACCAACTTCCGCTCCGACTGGCGCGACATGCGAAAGCGCAGTTCCTTTGAAGTATGCCCCATCGCGGACAGCACGTCGATCTTCTCGCCTCCCGTCTCCGTAAAGTTGGGGATGACATACGTGCCCAGCAAGTTGCCGTCGTCCCGCAGATCGTACCCGACCGCCGAAATGACGCCCAGCTTCTCGAGGATGCGCTGCGACGACTGCGACTGACATCCTGTGGCAAACAGCGAGCAGGCCACAAGCAACGCCCCGATTTTCCTCACGGCGCAGCACCCCCTTTTTTGCGAAAGATCACAGCCAACAGCCACAAGAAGGCGGGAAAGACCACCATGATCGCCATCCCCGTCTTGGACAGGATGTTCAGGTAAAAGTTGATCTCGATGCGCCCGGTGATTTGCGTGGACAGATACAGCGCCGCCGCAAAAAACACGAGGTAGAGATACTTCGGCCGGAAGCGAAACACCTTTTCCACCCCTTCCATCCCCGCCCACAAATAGGTGCTGCAGGTATTGACGATCTGCAACAGCCAGACGGCGATGATGATCGTCTCGAACCGTTCGATGAACGGGATCTGCACATGCTTAAACATCGTCAGCAGCGGCCAGATCGTCTTTTTCAACTGCTCTTGGGAGAAAAACATCAGCGTTGCCACCGATGTGAGGGTGTAGAGCAAGACCACGCTCCAAGAGGCGATCGAAGCGGCTGGCAGCACATCCTTCTTGTAGACCACATACGGATAAAACACCAGCAGGAGCTCTGTGCCGAGCAGCGACAGCGCGGAGAGCATGCTGCCTTGCAAAATGCTGCTCAGCCCCGTGCTGCCAAGCGGCAGCAAGTGCGAGAAGGTGCCGTCAGAGATCGGAAAGTAATTCAAAAATAAGATCCAAATGGTGAGGAAAAACGCCGCGGTCGCATAACGGCCAAGCAGTTGCAGCCCTGCATAGCTCGCATAGAGAATCGGCATCAGAAACAGGATGGTCAGCACCCACACCGGCGTCATCGGAAACAGCCAGGTATTGACCAGTTCCACAAACGTGCGCAAGGTCATCACCGAAGCAAACAGGCAATACCCGGCGAACAGGATCGACAGCAAGCTGCCGATCAGCCGTCCAAACAGCTTGCGGTGCACATCATAGACCCCAAACGAATCAAATCGTTTCAACAGCAGCCAGGAAAACAAGATCCCGATCTGCGGATACAGGCCGGAGAACAGGATCGCCAGCGACGCATCATGCCCGCTGCGGTCGGCGACGAAGCGGACCAATCCCAAGATCCCGACCCCGACCGGAACCGTATGCAATAAAAACATCAACTGGATCGAATTGATCCGCTTATGCGGTTCTGCTGAGCCGCCTGCCGCCATGCTTTACCCCTCACTTTCGCTTCATCGATCCCTGCTCTCGCTTGGCGTCCCGCTGCGCCCGCGTCAAGGCCGGGCGGTTGGACAGCATCTGCGTGGGCAGGCGGATCAGCGTATCCTTCAGGTCGGCCAGCCGCAGCGGCGCAAACGGCGTCATATACGGCGCCCCAAGCGATGACAGATTGAGCAGATGGATCAGCAGTATCGTCAAGGCCACCATCATCCCGACGAACCCCCACCACCCGGCAAACAGGATCACCGGGAAGCGAATCACGCGCATCGCATTGCTCATCATGTAAGACGGCGTTACGAAGGAGGCAAGCGCCGACAAAGAGACGATGATGATCATCACGTTCGACGTGAGACCGGCCGTCACCGCGGCCTGCCCGATGACGATACCGCCGACGATGCCCATCGTCTGACCGACTTTGGTTGGCAGCCGCGCCCCCGCCTCGCGCAAGACTTCGAGGGTCAATTCCAGAAATATCGCTTCGTACAGCGGCGGAAACGGCACCCGGGCCCGCGACATCGCGATCGTCTTCAGCATGTTCGCCGGAATGATCTCATAATGAAACGTCAACACCGCCACATAGATCGCCGAGAACGTGATCGAAACAAACACGCCAAACACGCGGAGCAGCCGGACCAGACTCGACGAAGCCCAGCGGTTGAAATAGTCTTCCGGGGAATGAAAAAATTCAATAAAGGCACTTGGCCCCATCAACACGTAAGGCGTGCCGTCGACAAGCACGATCACTTTGCCGTCGATCAGCCCGGACACCACCGTGTCGGGGCGCTCGACCAGATGAAACTGCGGAAAAGGCGACAAAGGCTGGTCGTTGATCAACTGGGCCAGCGTGCCCGAGTCGAGCAGCGAGTCGGTGTCCAGCACCTTGATCCGTTCGCGCATCTCCTCCAGATTTTTTTCGTTCACAATCTCGTTCATCGACACGACAGCCACCGTCGTCTGGGTCAGCGTGCCGATTTTGACAAATTCGATGCGCAGTTGCGGGCTTTTCAGCCGCTTGCGGATCAAAGAGAGATTGTTCTCCAGCGATTCGTTAAACGCTTCCTGCGGACCGATGACGATCGATTGGTTTTCCGCCCGCTCCACGTTGCGGCCGACCACTTCATCCGTCTTGAAGCAGACAAATCCGTCCTTGCCGGGGATGGAGACCAGCGTCCAGCCTTCCAGCAGCAGCGAAGTGGCGTCGGCGAGCTTCTCTGCGCTTTTTTTCTGGCCCATCGCAATCGTCTGGCCGGACTGGGCGATCTGCCGCATCTGCCCAAGCAGGTCGCGCTGCAGGGAATCGTAGTTGGTCATCGTTTTGATATAGAGGATCCGGTAGGTCTGATTCTGGATCCGGAACGATTCGTGGATCAGATCGGGCGGATTCCCGAGCTCCTGTCCCACACGGCGGACGTTTGCCTGTCCGTCGCTGCCAAACGGAACATCGGGCACATCCTGTTCGCCGCGCTGAGCGTTCATGCCTTGACCTTGAATCAATTTCCCAAGCAGCGTCGCCAGAACCTTTTTCATCCAGACCCTCCTTTTCTTTCCCGTTAGTGTTCAACAGAAAAAGCCTGAGCATACGCCCAGGCTTTTCGTTCGTTGAGATGAAGTTTAAGCAAGCTGTAAATCCTCTTCTTCCACCGTTTTTAACCGGCGGACGGCAAGCCTTGTCACGCGCAGCGAATCCATCTCCGTGATCGTAAACTGATAGTTGTCGATCGTGACTTTCCCGCCGACGATCGGAGTCTGGAACTGGGCGTAGATGAAACCGCCGATCGTATCCACCTCATCCGATTCGATGTTGAGGTGGAAATACTCGTTGACCTCATCGATCAGCATGCGCGCGTCGATCGACACGTGATCGCTCTGCTCCTCGATGAACGGACGCTCTTCGTCAAATTCGTCCTGGATCTCGCCGACCAGCTCTTCGAGGATGTCCTCGGTGGTGACGACCCCCGCCGTGCCGCCGTATTCGTCGATGACGATCGCCAGCTCCGAGCGATTCTTCTGCAGGATCTTCAAGACGTCTTTGATCGGCATCGACTCCGGAACGGTCACCGGCTTTCTGGCGATCGTCTCCAGCGAGATGTCGTCGCGGCCGCTCAGCGCCACCGCATAGAGGTCCTTGATGTGGATGATGCCCACGATGTTGTCTTTATCTTCCAGGACGAGCGGGAAGCGGGTGTGCTTCTCCGAATCCGCTTTTGCCAAGTTGTCCTTGAACGGACGGTTGATGTACAGACAGCTCATGTCTGTGCGCGGCACCATGATCTCGCGGGCGACGCGGTTGGAGAAATCAAATATATTATCAAAAAGAGTGCGTTCAGTTTCGTCGATCACACCGCTCTCGTGACTTTGCGTCACGATCATCCGCAGCTCTTCTTCATTGTGCGCCAGTTCCGCGTCAGAAGCGGGACGGATGCCGATCACGCGCAGAAACGCGTTGGCCGTTCCGTTGAGCATCCAGATGAACGGGAACATCAGCTTGTAGAAGAAGATCAGGGGGCCTGCCGTCCACAGCACCGTGCCTTCGGTGCGCTGGATGGCCAGCGACTTCGGCGCGAGTTCGCCCAGGACGATGTGCATGAAGGTGATGATCGAAAACGAGATGATGGCCGATACTGTATGCAGCATCGCATCACTCAGGCCAAAGCCGTCAAACCAGAGGACGAACACTTTCGACAAGGTTCTTTCCCCCACCCAGCCGAGGGCCAGCGACGAGATCGTGATCCCAAGTTGGGTTGCTGACAGGTACGCGTCCAGCTTATCGGTGATGCGTTGGGCAAAACCAGCCCGTTTGTTGCCTTCCAAGACCAGCTGTTCGATCCGGGTTGAGCGCACCTTTACCATCGCGAACTCCGCCGCGACAAAAAATCCGTTCAACAATACCAGAAAGATGATCAACAGAAAGTCAAACACTGTAGTACTGCCGCCAAAAGGGTCTTCCAAAGTTAGGCTCCTGACAATACGCACACGTACGTCAGGAATCCACCTCCCAGATTATAATTTGTCAAGCCTCAGTATAGCACAGACTACCCTTTTCTTCCACCTGCCATATTCCCACCTTATGCGCCATCCTTCTGCAAAAATGCCGATAAATGAAGATCAGAGACTTGTCACGTTGTCAGGTTCGCCCGCACTTGCTATAATTGGAATGGTTTCGTTCTTAGAAAACCAGATATATGAAAAGCAGGAGGTACACAAGCATGGCTATGATCGTTAATGCTTTCATCGAAATTCCGACCGGTTCCCAGAACAAGTACGAATACGACAAAGAAAACAACCGCTTTATGCTCGACCGCGTGCTGTTTTCCCCGATGCACTACCCGACCGAATACGGCTACATTGAAAACACCTTGGCAGAAGACGGCGACCCGCTCGATATCCTCGTTCTGACCACCTTCCCGACTTTCCCGGGCTGCGTGATCGAGTCCCGCGTTCTCGGCGTGCTGATCATGACCGACGACAAAGGCAAAGACGAGAAGCTGCTGGCCGTTCCGACCCAAGACCCGCGCTTCGCAAACGTACATAGCCTCGACGATGTGGCGCCGCACGTGCTGAAAGAGATCTCCCACTTCTTCCAAGTGTACAAAGACCTCGAGAACAAGCAAGTTCAAATCGACGGCTGGGAAGGCGTTGAGACCGCTCAGCGTCTGCTCGACGAAGCAACTGCCCGCAACAGCAAATAAGCTGGCAAACAAAAATCCTGAGTGGGATCACCACTCAGGATTTTTTCTACTCCGTTATGCGCCAAACATTTTAAAGCCACGGGTGACGAGCGTGCGGATCGTCAAGGACGCCGCGAGCGCACCGCCGATCACGCCAACGCACAGGAGAATCTCGCCGCCGCCGACATCGAAGCTGCGGGACACGAGGTAGTAGCCCACCAGCGCGACCGCAATCACCGTGGACGTCCACGGGAATTTCTTCGTAAACATATCGAGGATAAAGGAAATCCCAAACGACGCGATCAGGAACAAAAGCATCAATACGACGAACATCGCCATAAAATATACACCTCATCTACACAGATTGCATGTCTCATTGTATCATTTGGTCAAGAGAGGAGCAATAAGCCATGACCAATCTACGCATCATCTCCATCTGTCCGAGCAACACCGAACTGCTCGACGCGCTCGGTCTGATAGATGCTGTGGTCGGCGTCGATGATTACTCCGACTGGCCGGCCGAAAAAGTGCAACACCTGCCCAAGCTGGGGCCTGACTTGAATATCAACATGGAGCGTCTGGTGGAACTGAAGCCGGACCTCGTGATCGCTTCGCTCTCCGTGCCGGGCATGGAGAAAAATGTGGAGCGCCTGCAGGAGCTGAACATCCCGCACCTCGTGCTCAACCCCAAGACGATCGAAGAGATCTACGGGGACATCGTGACACTGGCTGAAGCATGCGGCGTACCGGAGCGGGCGCAGCGTGTCGTCACCGAACTGCAGGCGAAAGTGCAGCGGGTGCAGGAAAAGGCGGCCGCGCGCAAACATTCGCCCAAGCTGTACTGGGAGTGGTGGCCGCGCCCAATCTTTACGCCAGGGGCGCTCAATTGGCTGACTCCGATCTCCGAGCTGGTCGGCGGGGTCAATCTGTTTGCCGACCAGCCGGGCGATTCCTACACCGCCACGCACGAAGAGGTGATCGAGCGGGCGCCCGACTACATGTTTGCCGTGTGGTGCGGCGTGCATGCCGACAAAGTGAAGACGTCGATGATCACCGATCGCGTTGGGTATGCCGCGATTCCAGCGGTGCAAAACGGTCGTGTGTATGTGCTGGAAGAAGGGTTATACTGCCGGCCGTCCCAGCGCCTGTTTCAAGGTCTGGAGGAGCTGGTCGAGCTCTTGTACCCCGAACTTTCCTAAGAGGAGGAGTGAACAAGCGTGGAAGACAAACGCGGCAACATCTGGCTCGCCGTGTCGGGCCTGGTCATCAACGACGAAGGCAAGTGCCTCGTCGTCAAAAAATCATACAGCGCCACCAAAGGACTGTGGACGCTGCCGAGCGGTTTCGTGCAGGCGGATGAAACGATCGATGCGGCGGTGGCGCGGGAAGTGCGGGAGGAGACGGGCCTGCTCGTCGAGCCCGAGGCGGTCGTAGCGATGCGCTCAGGCGTCCTGCGCAAAGGCAAGCATGATACACTGCTCGTCTTCCGCGCCCGGCTCCTCGGCGGCACCGAGACCCGCTGCGAGCGCGAACTGCTCACCATCGACTGGCTCACCCCGGAAGAGATCGCCGCTTCCCCCGACTCCACCGAGTTCCTCGCCACCCTGATCCGCGACGTGCATCACATCGAAGGCCTCAAGCCCCGCCCCTTTCAGCACACCCGCGACTACGGGTATTCCGAGTTCAAGATCTTCTTCTAGATACAAGAGCCCTTGCTTACGGCAAGGGCTCTCTTCAAGCTCAAGACTGTAGATGCCGAACAGTCTTCGCATGCATCTTCGCATTCATCTGCGCATGCAAAAACCCCGGGTTTCGCCGGGGTTTTTCTGTTGCTCTTTATTTCGAAACAGAGTTGCTCTCGTGCTTCTTCAGTTCGCGGCGCAGAATCTTTCCAGTCGTGTTCTTCGGGAGTTCTTCCAGAATAAACACTTCCTTCGGCACTTTGTAGGCGGTGAGGCCCGCTTCGCAGTGCGCGATCAGGTCGGCTTCGGTCGAGCCGTCTTCCTGCTTCAGCGCGACATAGGCGCGGACTTTCTCGCCGTAGTTCGCATCCGGCACGCCAACAACTGCCGCTTCACGGACGTTCGGGTGACGGAAGAGGATCTCTTCCACCTCGCGCGGATAGACGTTGAAACCGCCGACGATGATCATATCCTTCTTGCGGTCGACGATCGAGAAATAGCCTTCTCCATCCACCGTCGCCATATCGCCCGTATGCAGCCAGCCGTCACGAAGTGCCAGCGCTGTCTCTTCCGGACGCTTCAGGTAGCCGACCATCACGTTGTCGCCGCGGCAGATCAGCTCGCCAACCACGCCCGGCTCCACATCATTGCCGATCTCATCGACCACGCGCGCTTCCACGCCCGGGATCACCACGCCGATCGTGCCCGGCTTGCGCGGACGGTCGAGCGGGTTGAATGTGACGACCGGAGACGCTTCCGACAGGCCGTAGCCTTCCGACACGATCACGCCAAACTTCTGCTCAAACGCTTCCAAGACTGCGACCGGCATCGCAGCGCCGCCGGAGATCGCCAGAGTCAGCGACTTCAGCACTTCAGCCGGCACTTCCGGATGCTGCACGAGGAAGTTGAACATCGTCGGCACACCGGCAAACATCGTCGCCTGATGCACCTGAATCGCTTTCGCCGTCTCGGTCGGCGAGAAGCGCGGCATCACCAGAATCGTCGCCCCGCGATACAGCGGCGCGTTGAGGCAAACGGTCATGCAGAACACGTGGAACATCGGCAGCACCGCCACTACAGTGTCGTCTGCACTCATATTCAGGAAGTCGCCGATGTTGTTTGCGTTCGAGCACAAGTTCTTATGGGAGAGCAAAGCGCCCTTCGGCTGCCCGGTCGTGCCCGACGTGTAGAGAATCACCGCGATATCGTCTGGCGTCGCGTCCACAGCCGGCACATCGCCGCCGCTGTTCAGCACGTTCTCAAATGTCGACACGCCTTCCATTTCCAGTTCCGCACCGACCAGAATCACGCTCTTGCAGGTCGGCAGCATCTTCAGCACCAGCGGAGCCAGCGGCGCCATCTGTCCGACCGCGATGACAGCTTGGACACCGCAGTCGGCGAGGATGAACTGAATCTCACCCGGCGTATACAGCGGGTTGATCGGCACCGCCACCGCGCCCAGACGGACGATTGCATAATACGCAATCACAAATTCAGGCGAGTTGCCCAACAGCAGCGCTACATTCGAACCCTTCTCAATGCCCAGCTTCGCCAGGCCCGCTGCAAAACGGTCGACGTCCGCATTCAGTTCACTGTACGAGATCTTCTGATCCAAATACAGCAGTGCGGTCACATCCGGCGTTTTCTGTGCAGTTTGACGCAAATTCGTACTCAAATTCACAGGGATCACCTCTTTGCCTCAATTTTCCAACCAAACAGTCGGTCGATTCTGGGTACAACCTGCCGCAAAACGAGTGCGGCAGGCACGAGACACGATCAGCGATGTTTAAATTTCGGTTCACGCTTTTCAAAAAACGCATTGCAGCCTTCCACAATATCTTCCGTCTGGAATACCTCATCCAGCAGTTCCGCTTCGTACAGCACTCCGCCCGTCAGGTCCATCTCCAGTCCCTTGTCGACCGCTTTCTTAATCCGTGAAAGCGCTGTCAAGGTCCGCGTCGCCAGCACTTTTGCCATGTCCAGTGCGCTGTTCAGCACTGTCCCGTCCGGGACGACCTTATTGACCAAACCGATCTGCCATGCTTCCTGTGCGGTGATCGGATCGCCCATGAACATCAGTTCCTTGGCTCTCCCTTCCCCGACCAGACGCGGCAACCGCTGTGTTCCGCCCGCGCCCGGAAACAATCCGAGCTTAATCTCCGGCAAGCCCAGCTTCACGCTTTCGCCCGCGATGCGAATGTCGCACGCCATCGCCAGCTCCAGTCCGCCGCCGAGCGTTACGCCATTTAAGGCAGCTATCGTCGGTTTGGGCAAGAAGTCCAGCCGGTTATAGGTGTGGAAATGCTCAAGCGCCATCTTCTTCGCTTCACCGCGCGCCATCTTGGAGGGGAACTCCTTGATGTCCGCGCCGGCCATAAACGCGCGTCCGGCGCCTATGAGGATCAACACCACCACTTCATCGTCATGCTCGACCTCAGTCACGCAGTCGCGGATCTCCAGGCCAACTTTTTCACTGAGCACGTTCAAGGGCGGGTTGTCGATCGTCAAAATGGCAATCCCGTTTTCTTTTGTCAAGCGGGTGAATTCACGAACACTCATCTCGTGCAGTGCCTCCTACACGCCGTCCGCTTCGAACGGCGCTATAATGTCTTCTACACTACCGATATGAGTTCCTTCTGGTTTTTATACTAGACAGTCATATTTTCTAACTTTTCTTTCGATTATTCTTCCAGCGCATGCAATAAATGATAAGAAAGACAAAAGCTGCGAGCACAGCGGCCCCAAAAGATACCTGAACACCCAGATTTACCCCGAACCGACCGTACAACCAGTACGTCAGTTCTCCCAACCCTACGACCGGAACTGCGAGCAGCCAGGTCGGCACCGCCTTTTCATTCATGACACCCTGTCATCCTTTGCAGAAAAAGTATGTGTGTTTCTGCTTATTATTTTCTGACAAATCACGATGGTTGACAAGCCATTTTATAATGAAAGTTCCGTGGAATTGTCTTTACAGGGTATATGATAAGACTTATAATCCTTATATGTATACTAGGAATTGATTCGAGTTGACCGAAGAAGGAGTGAGTCCAGTTGGCACTGAACAAAGAAGAGCAACTGAAACTTGAAAAAGACGGCCTTGATGTCCTTCATGATATTCACCGTTATGCCCAGGAAGGATTCGAAGCGATCGATCCGGGCGACTTTATCCGTTTTAAATGGTACGGCATCTATCAGCAAAAGCCGAAGACCGATCCGTACTTTATGATGCGCGTGAAAATTCCGGGCGGCATGCTCACCAATGAGCAGGCGGTTGTCGTTGCGGAACTTGGCAATAAGTTTGGCCGCGGCCTCGTCGACGTGACCACGCGTCAGGCGATTCAGTACCACTGGCTGCAAATCCAAGACATGCCGGAGATCTTCGACCGTCTGGCCCAAGTCGGCATGTCGCCGATCCAGGCCTGCGGCGACGTCGTCCGCAACGTCATCTCCTCCCCGGTGGCAGGTCTCGATGCGAAAGAGCTGTTTGACGTGCGCGACCTCGTGCAGGCTGTGGAGCAAAAGTTCCTGAGCAACAAGGAATACTCCAACCTGCCGCGCAAGTTCAAAATCTCGATCGCAGCGGACCCGCGTGACCTCGGCCACCCGGAGATCAACGACCTGGCGCTCGTTCCGGCGCGTCTGGGCGATGAAGTTGGCTACCACATCCTCGTCGGCGGCGGTCTGTCTGCCAAGCCGCACATGGCGCAGAACCTGAACATCTTCATTCGTCAGGAAGAAGCGCTTCAAGTGATCGAAGGCGTGGTGAAAGTCTACCGCGACCACGGCTACCGTGAGAAGCGCAACCATGCCCGCGTCAAATACCTCGTCGCCGATTGGGGCGCGGAGAAATTCCGTGAGGTGCTGGAGGAAACGATCGGCAAAACGTACACCCGCGGCGGCGAGCGCGTTCAGGAAGACTGGAACGGCGCGTACCTCTACGGCGTGCACAAGCAGAAGCAGGAAGGCTTGAACTTCGTCGGCCTGTCGCTGCCGGTCGGCCGCATCACCGCCGACATTTTGCTCGAATTCGCCCGCGTGGCGAAGAAATATGGCAACGGCGACCTGCGCACCACCAACACGCAGAACATCATCATCCCGAACGTGCCGGATGCGAATATCGACGCTCTGCTCCAAGAGCCGATCATCGCCCAGTTCACCGCTTCCCCGAAGGCGTTTGTCGGCCATGCGGTTTCCTGCACCGGCAACGAGTTCTGCAACCTGGCGCTCGTCGAGACCAAAGAACGCATGAAAGGCATCGCCGAGTTCCTCGACGCGACCTTCCCGGACTTTGGCGCTCCGATCCGCCTGCATGTCAACGGCTGCCCGAACCAATGCGGCCAGCAGGCGATCGCCGACATCGGCCTCGCAGGCGCTTTGGTGCGCCGCGACGGCAAGATGATCGACGCGTTTGACGTCTCCATCGGCGGCGGCTTGGGCAAAGACGCGCAGTTCAACCGCAAAGTCGTGTTGAAAGTCCCGGGCGACCAAGTCCAGTACACGATCGAGAGCATCGTGCGCTACTACACGGAGCAGCGTACGGAAGGCGAATCGTTCCGCGAGTTTGCAGGCCGCGTGGCGGATGAAGAATTGAAAGCTTTCTTGGAAGAGGCAGCAGCTGTCTAACGCAAACACAGCACCTCCACTGCGGAGGTGCTGTTTTTTTGTTACAATAGCACAGAGGTGAGCACATGATCCGGATCTTAGCTGTAACCAAGCAGCACGAACTGCTGCAAGACCTGGCCCTGCATGACCTGCACCGCGAGGACATCGCCTGGTACTGGGTCGATTTTTCCGCGCCCAATCAAAGCGAAGCGCTTTTGCTGCGCGACCATTTCAAGTTCCACCCCTTAGCGGTGGAAGACTGCTTTCATTTTCTGCAGCGTCCGAAGATTGACCATTATGATGATTATCATTTCTTTGTGCTGCATGCGCTGAATCAAATGACGCTCGACTCGGAGGAGATCGACCTGTTTGTCGGGCCGAATTTTCTCGTGTCGTTTCATCTGACCAACCTGCGCGAGGTGGAAACGGTCTGGGCCCGGGTGCTGACCGATGACAAGACACATCAGCGCGGGCCGACCTTTATCTCTTATTTGATCATCGATACCATTGTGGATAACTACTTCCCGGCCGTGCAGCAGCTGGAGGACCAGTTGGACGTGCTGGAGGACAAGACGCGCCAACAGTCGACCCGCACGCTGATGGATCAGGTGTTTGAGATCCGTACCGACCTGCTGGCGCTGCGCCGGACGATCGTGCCGACGCGCGATCTGCTGTACCGGGTGTTAAATGCCGAGCAGTTGGAGTCCCTGCGCCCGCAGCGGGTGTTTTTTTCCGACATTTACGATCACCTGCTGAAGCTGTCCGAGATGATCGACGCCAACCGCGAGTTGACGGCCGATATCCGCGATTCCTATATGTCGTTATCATCGAACCGGATGAATTCAATCATGATGATCCTCACGGCGATCACGACGATCTTCATGCCGCTGACGCTTTTGACCGGCATCTACGGGATGAATTTCGACTATATGCCGGGCCTGCATGAGCCGCGGGCATTTTTCATCATGATCGCTTCGATGATGGGGATTGGTGTGGGCTTGTTCATGTATTTCCGCAGCAAAGGCTGGTTTGACTGATCTACCACCAGCGGCGCTTTCTGAAATAGAAAATCAGCGAGCCGGCGACGGTCAGCATCACGGCCCACAGGGCGAAGTAGCTGTAGCGCCATTTCAGCTCGGGGAGATATTCAAAATTGGTGCCGTAGATCCCGGTCATAAACGTGAGCGGCAGGAAGATGGCTGCGACGAGGGTCAGCGTTTTCATGATCACGTTCATGTGGTCCGACTTGAGCGACATCTGCAGGTCGAAGATGCTGCTCATCTCGTCTTTCAGCCGGTCGAAAGCATCGACGATCCGCGAGTAAGAGTGGTCGAGGTCTTGAAAGTAAAAAGAAGTCTCCTCCTCCGCATAAGGGAAAGCCGGGTCGCCGAGCGTACGGACGATGCTGTGTTCCTCCTCGACGATGCGGCGCAGCTTGTGCAGGCGGCGTTTCCAGCGGTGCAGGCGATGGCCGATCTCGTTTTCAAACGGGTTGTCGAACACTTTTTTCTCGATGCTCTGCACGTCGAGCACGATGCGGTCGATGTAGGTGAGATGCTGTTCGGCCAGCAGATCCAAGAACGCGTACAGCACCCGTGCCGGGTCGCTCATCTTCTCCGGCACCGCCTCGATGCGCGCCCGCACCTCTTCCAGAAACGGCAGCTTCCGTTCGGCCAGCGTGAGCAGGAAATTCGAGCCGATCAAAATGCCGATCTCCGTGTTGGGCTCCCCTTTGTGATCGAGCGCATAAAACGAGAGATACGCGTGATCCGCAAACATCGAATAGCGCGGCCGGTCACTCCCCTCGCCCACAGCCCGAATCGCCATCTCGTGCGCCCCAAACTCCTTCAATACCGCCTTGACCTTCTCCTCGCTGTCATCCGTCTCCATATGTACCCAGCCGCTCTGTCCATCCTCCGGTTTCGCCAACTTCTCCACCCGACTCAGCTTCCCACTCTGCTTGTCATATAAAAGCACAAAAAAATCCCCCTCACGCACGCTCCTAGTATAGGTAGCGTTTGTCAGGGGGATTTGAACTATTCTACAGCATCCGCTTTTGCGCGAACAGGAAGTCGGTCAGCTGATTTTTCAGCATTTCCAGCTTCTCGTTTTCTTTCTTGGTGGCCTTATACAAATGCTTGTTCTTGCCGACGCCGAGCTTCTCCAGCTCGGTGCCGGTTTCGGACCAGCGCTGGGCTTGGCGCTTGAGTTTGGACATCTCGCGCTGGTTCTCGATGATCGAGTGCTGGAGCGCCGTGTGGATCTGCTGAATCTGGTCGGTCGACAGCTTCAGCGTCCAGTTATCCTCGTCGAGCTGCGTGATTTGCAGGTCAACCACATACTCCTTCTTGCCGTCGGGCAGCAAAGGATTGACCCATTTCTCCTCATTCTTCAGGTCATCAGACATGACAGACACCTCTCTTTTAAAAAACTCCCTCCAAGTTGGAGGGAGTCCTGTGATCTTACTCTTCGTCCCAGTCTTCGAAGTCTTCTTCGTTCAGGCCGAGGTTCTTGCCGGATTTCTTTTGGTAGTCGAGCAGAGCAGCTTTCAGAGCTTCCTCAGCCAGTACCGAGCAGTGCATTTTCACCGGCGGCAGGCCGTCGAGTGCGTCTGCGATCGCACGGTTGGTCAGTTCCAGCGCTTCGGAGATGGTCTTGCCTTTGATCATTTCGGTGGACATCGACGAAGTTGCGATCGCCGCGCCGCAGCCGAAAGTCTTGAAGGTTACATCTTCGATCATGTTGGTTGCATCGTCGATCTTCAGGTACATCTTCATGATGTCCCCGCACTTCATGTTGCCAACTTCACCTACGCCAGATGCATCTTCGATTTCACCTACGTTACGCGGGTTGGTAAAATGCTCGATTACTTTATCGCTGTACATAATGAAATTCCTCCTCAGGTTGTGTTTTTGTTACGCGATCGGCAGACCTTTTTGGAATTTCTCCCAAACAGGCGACATCGCGCGCAGTCGATCAGCAATCGGCTTGAGCTGCTCGATTACATAATCAACATCTTCTTCGCTGGTCGACTTGCCCAGGGACAGGCGCAGCGAACCGTGTGCGGTGGTGTGGGTCAGCCCCATCGCCATCAGCACGTGAGACGGATCGAGCGAGCCGGAGGTGCAAGCAGAACCAGAAGATGCTGCAAAGCCCTTCATGTCGCAGGAGAGCAGGAGCGCTTCCCCTTCGATGTACTCGATCGAAACGTTGACGTTATGCGGCAGACGACCTTCACGCGGACCGTTCAGGCGGGTCTCTTCGATGTTGTTCAAGATGCCGTCGATCAGCTTGTCGCGCAGAACGGTCAGACGAGCGGACTCTTCTGCCATCTCAGCAACTGCCAGCTCGATTGCAACGGACAGGCCAACGATGTTTGCCACGTTTTCCGTGCCCGGGCGCAGTTTGCGCTCTTGGCCGCCGCCGTAGTACAGCGGCTGGGTGCGAACGCCGCGGCGCATGTACAGCACGCCGATGCCTTTCGGACCGTAGATCTTATGACCGGACAGCGCCAGGAAGTCGCAGTTGAGAGCTTTCACGTCAACCGGGATCTTGCCGACCGTCTGCACGGCATCGGTGTGGAACAGGATCTTGCGCTCGCGGCAGATCGCGCCGATTTCTTCGACCGGCATGATCGTGCCGACTTCGTTGTTGCCGTGCATGATCGAGACCAGCACAGTGTCGTCACGCAGCGCGTTTTTGAAATCTTCTACCGACACGCGGCCATCCGCGTCAACCGGCAGATACGTAACTTCGAAGCCTTCCTTCTCCAGCGCTTTGAAAGCATCCAGCACCGCGTGATGCTCAACGACGGAGGTGATCAGGTGGTTACCCTTTTTCTTGTTCGCGCGGGCGCCGCCTACGATCGCCAGGTTGTCAGCTTCTGTGCCGGAACCGGTGAAGACGATCTCTTTCGGGTCTGCGTTGATCGCTTTCGCTACCTTTTCACGCGCTTCTTCCATCAGCTTGCGCGCCGGGCGGCCAAATTGGTGGATGGACGACGGGTTGCCGTACACCTCTTTGAAAACATGCATCATCGCATCGAGAACTTCTTGGCGGACCGGGGTGGTCGCCGCATGGTCCAGATAGACTTTACGCAAAACTGTCATCTCCTTCACGACTATGTGTTACTGTGGTTGCTGTTTCTCTTACTCTGCAGATTGCTTCTGCGTATAGAGTTTGGCGCTGCCTGTGACGATATCATGAAGCGTGATGTCATCCAGCACGGCAACCATCGTATCTCGTAATTTCTCCCAGACGACCTTGGTCGTGCAGTAATCGGTCTTGGAGCAGCAAAGCTCCGCGTCCTCTTCGGAGGAGTGCAGGCACTCAACCGGCGCTATTTCGCCTTCCAGCACCTTCACAACCTGGCCGACGTTGATCTCCTCGGGGGCCCGGCCAAGCCGGTAACCTCCGCGGGCACCGCGTACACTGGTGACAAGCCCCGCCTTGCGAAGTTCTACGAAGATCTGTTCCAGATACTGTTCCGGAATCTCTTCCGCAGAAGCGATCTGCTTAATCGGCGTAGGACCTCCGTCCGCTTTTTGCGCGAGGTAGGTCATGGCCATCAAGCCGTAGTGACCGCGCGAAGAAAGCTTCAATGTACGCACCTCCTTAGACAAGCAGATATTCCGCTAACGCATTCCATCTCTAATCTTGACTGTTTAAGTCAGGAATATGTGCAAAAACAAATCAGGACTTCGACATGCGAATCCTGATTGATTTGATCAACTTTATTATAGGCTTCATTCCAGCTCGATGTCAAGGCTTCCCAAGCCCATTTTCCAGTTTGTCAAGATGTTCACCGGAAGAATTTCGACTATTTTGACTGATCTTTCTTGCGGTTGTCAATGATGACAGGAGCAGCCACGACGGGCGTTTGCCCGGTGCGGTTTTCATAGCGCATCAGCTTCTCCACCGCCGGTTCGGCGAGCAGGTCGATCTCGCGCTGAATCTTGCGCGCCAGATCAAAACGCCCTTCCCCTTCCAGAAACTTGCCGATTTCCCACAGGTCGTTGTAGCGCTCGATCTCCTCGCGCCCCAAGAGCCCGCGCACTTGCACGCTGATCGGTCTCATCCTGCAATCCCACCTTTGAGCTTTATTCAAACGAAAACAGATCGAGCTGGTCGGTCACGAGCGGCGCCCGCTCCACCGGCTGCCCGAGCAGTTCCATCATATCAAACGCGTTTTGCACCGCATAGTTGGAAAAGTTGTTGTTCATCAGCACATGCACGCGCTGCACCTGCCCGGACAGCTCCTGAATCTTCGGCACCCATGCGGACAGCTCATCCTTTTGATAATGGTAGCGAAACCGCTCGCCGGCATGCTTGGCGTCTTTGATGTACCACGTATCCTCATTGCGCCCGTGAAAGCGGAGCAGGGCGAGCGACTTTTCCGTCACTTCCGCCACCGCCGGGATCGAAGCATCTCCTACCTGCGGCTCATCGACGATCGTGTTGACGATCTCTTCCCCGCGCAGAAACTGCAGCGTCTTCGCCCGCATCTCCCCTTGAAACCACGAGCGATGGCGAAACTCCACCGCCAGGGTCACGTCGTGGAAAAATTCACGGCAGACGCGCAGATAATCCACATTTTCCCGATTCAGCACAAACCACGGCGGCAGTTGAAACAACAGCGCGCCGAGCTTCCCGGATTCGACCATCGGCTGGATCGCGTGGCGAAAATGCGGAAACAGCTCGGCCCGCTGCCTGGGGTCTAAAGAGCGCTCATGTCCGGTCATGCCTTTGAAGGCCTTCATATTAAAGGTAAAGCCGGGCCCGGTCGTCGCAGCCCAGCGCTCCACATATTTGGGGTTGGGAATGGCGTAAAAGCTGGAATCCACTTCGACCAGCGGGAAATACCGCGCATAGTATTCCAGCCGTTCATTCGGTTTGACCCGCTTCGGATAAAAATCCTCATGGTCGCCCCACGCACATGTCCCGCACAGCACGGTGGCCACAGCGTTCACCTCCCTGCCTGCATTATAGTGGAAAGGGCGCGGCCGCTCAACCCGACATCTGCTGCAGCTCGCGCATCAGCGACCACTGATCGCGGGCCATCCGCACATATTTGGGCAGGGCCTGCTTGTCGCTGATCACCAGATTGAAATACTGGATCGCTTCCTTCTGCTCGCCCATGCGGCGGTGCAGTTCGCCGAGCAGATAAGTCATCCGCCCGTCCGTGTCGATCGAGCGGTCGTTTTCATAGGCGTAGGTGTAGAAATCGAGCGAGTCGCGCAAAAAGCGCTCTTCCTGCTCGAAATCCCCCAGCTCCCGATACAGCCACGCCACCTGCAGGCAAAGGCCGCCGACGGTGCGCTCCGGCTCTTCCATGAACTGCGCGCAGAACACGGCGAGCTTGAACGACACCAGGGCTTCCATGATCGAGCGCAGGCTGCCGTACTCGCGCGGCGCCCAGCGCGAACCGACATGCTGGCGGTAGCGTTCGCGCTTATACGCCGTAATTTTCGGCTGGGTCTTGTCCAGAAACGCATATCCGCACTCGCCGCAGACATTGACGGCATAGTAATTTGGATTCACGTCTTTATAGATCGCGTAGAAGTCGCCTTCCACTTTATGGGTTTTAATGTATTTAGATAGGACTTTTTTCGTAGTATAAACGTGTGAACACAGCGGGCACGTAATCTTCCGGTCATAGAACGCATCTGTCAAATACATGACGATATCATCCCCACTCATAAAAAATTAGGACTTATGTCCCTATAGTCTCATGAATGGCAGGTTTCGACAATATACTCTTCACGTTGACGTGCGACGGGGAATTGTTTTCTGCTCAGGGATCGCGTATAATGAGAACAAATGTTCGTTACAGTAATACTACAATCGTACGCAGTCACACTTTACGTATAGGGAGCGATCGAATCGTATGAACCGTGGAAACAAGCTTTGGGAAGGTCACCGCATGATTTTGCCTGAACACCGCACCCGTCTGTTGGAACGGGAGACCGTGCCGTACTCCGCGCCGGCCCTGGCCGAAGACATGCAGGAAGAGATCGAATATCGGGTTCAGGAAGCGATGGTGCACCGCAAAGCGCTGCGATTTGTCGTCGGCGAATCGGACGGCGAGCACACCGTAGAAGGCCGCGTCGTCGCTTACAAGCCGGATACGCAAAGCTTGCAGATCAGCAACGAATGGGGCAAGTTTCTGCTCCCGATTCAGAACATCGTGCGCGTTTTATAACCGTACACATACCAAGCGGCCTGCCGAACGCCCGGCAGGCCGCTTTTTCGTTGTCCGCTCACATGTTATAGTAGTATACTAGCAATGATAGATTGTGAAAGGAGTAGATTTCCGATGAACCAAAAGCTCGTCCGCACCGTCTCCATCGTTCTCGCCGTCGCGATGGTTGTCTCGCTCCTCTATTCGATCACCTTCAGCCTGCTGTAATGGCAGTGTGATAAAAATAAAACCGCCTGTCCCGATGTGGGACAGGCGGTTTTTTACTTCATGAGGCGGGCTGCCAACACGACTAACCCTAGAAACAAGATGGTGCCTCCTGCCAAGTATAAAACCATCACGAATGCAACTCGCATCCGTTCTTTTTGCAGACGCGGCCCCCGCAAATAAGCAACTGCGATACCGGCCACAAACAACGCCGGAGAGATGATCAGCGCCATGATTAACAGCATCCCATAATACGCAACCAGAACATCAAAATGCTTGCAAAACATCAAAAAAGAAAGCACATAGCAGCCAAACGTCACCGAAAAAATAGTCAATCGGTTGTACTTTTCAGTACGAATTAACAATACGTAGAGACAGATGCTCCCAGACGCAAACATCAACAGCGCTTGCCAAATATGAGGTATTACTTTAAACACTGTCACAGACACTGACCCCCTGTTAGTAAAGTCCAGTTCTGCGGAGTAGTTTAGACGCAGTATATTTCCCGTCCTTATACTCCGATAACGCTGTGTACCCGACCCCAATCCCCAGAACCACACCGCCCACTAGGAGCAGCGGTGCGCCAATCGACCCAAGGAAAAAGCCGACACCTATACCTAATGCTGTTTGTACTCCATTATCGACAAGACTGTCAATAAAATTATATCCTGGGTCTAATCCCGCACTGTACAGGCCAAGGTCTCCCAGAACCCCTATCCCAAAACCGATTCCCCCGATTCTGCCAAGAGTTTTAACAGCAAGCTTGGTATAGCTTGTTTTCCAACCAGAGAGGGTGAAATCGCCGTACCACCGGGCCTTATGCTTGATCGCCTTCGCTGCATCATCAGCTTGACCGCCTACAAGACCTGTTTCGATCGAATTCACATACTTGGCAATGGAAGACCCTTCGGAAGTGCCGCCTCCGGAACTTTTGTTACTGCTGCTGCCTGAACCTGTACCGCTGCTTTTCTTCCCACCCCCGCTATCTGTTCCATGATAAGGACCAGAAGTAGGGCCATCCGGATTACGGGTATTTTTTACAGTCCCATTAAAAGGATCGTAGTCGTTGCTAAACTGTTGCATATCTTGATGGAAAATTGTTGTACCGGTCGGGTCACTAAATTGCACAGGGTCATTCCCTGCATAAGCGTAAGAATTTAAGCCAACCGGTTCAGACACATGAACAGCAACAGGATCTTTTGAAAGAAAGCGTCCAATCGCAGGATCATAATAGCGCGCTTCCAGATAATACTTTTCAAAATCTTCGTCATACCAATAGCCATTAAACCGATACGGATTTAAGGCGGCAATCTGGGCAGTGTCGAGGACCGTTTTCGTGTTGCCAAATGCATCGTATTCATAGGCAGCCACTTTTTGTCCTGCCTCATCGGTCAAAAAGATAACGCTGCCAATCTTATCAAAGTGATACCAATACTGCTTCCCGTTAAATGTCATGAAAACAGGTTTACCACTGTGATCGTAAGCAAAACGGACGGTAGAAGTTAGAGCGTCTGCACTGTTTCTGTATTCCACGTACGAGACGAGTCCTCCATCATAATGGAATTCTTTGCTTCCTCCATCCAGGGTAGTCACAAAGGAACGCTTGCCCAGTACATCGTAGCCAATGGACAGCTTTTTCCCGTCTTTTGTAGTTGCTGAGCTCATTTTGTTCAGTGTACCCCACTCGTAGGAGCGGACGCCGTCACTGGTCACATTTCCATCGAGGTCATACTGATACTGGTTACTTCCGACAGAAAGCAGTCGGTTGCTTTCCGTGTTATACGTGTAGTCGACGACATCGCCATTCTTTTGAACTACTTGCACACGGTTCCCCAATGCATCATAACGGTACTCCAGCGACCCGGAATCGGAGTACGTTTCTTTTAACAATTGCCCCGATGTGTCGTATTCGTATTGCACGGATCTCGCAGAACCGTCTGACACGGTATTCATTTTGATGATACTGCTGTTGTCATCATACTCGTAACGCGCTTCATAGATTGGCAGACCGTCACGTTCGATGAGAACAGACTTCATATTATCTGCTTCATCGCGAGCATAGTACGAGCTCGTTCCATTGCTGTTATATACCTTTACTTGTTGCCCCGATTCATTGTACAGATACCATGATTCACGGCCGCTGTCTTTAAAGCCTTTTGGTTGTCCAACACTGTCATAGATATATTCAGACTCCCACTGTATCGGGTAACTAGGGTCCTTCATGATCTGCACAGTGCTTTTTGTCGTTAGTCCTGCGTCATTGTAGGCATAAGACACCGTGCGTGTTTTGTCAGCTTCCGTTACCTTGAGCGGTCTGTTCATATTATCGTACGATATCGTGGTGTCATCGTATTGGATCAAGTTACCATTGTAATCATAGGCGAAATCAATGTGGAAAGGCATCGCACTCTGCGAAAAATTGCCAAACGTAAGTCTTGTCACCCTTCCGGCGTTGTCATAGACGTAGCCTGTGAATCTGCCTGATGGACTGCGGGAAGTGCTGATACGGCCAAGTCCGTCATACAAGTAGGACCAGCTTTTTTCCGCAGGCTGTCCAGATAATGTCGAAGTCTCAGTCAATTCTTCAATCTGGTTAAAGTCATTGTAGCGAAAGCCAATCGTCGACTTTCCGTTCGGATCAACAACCGAAGTCATTTTTCCGCCGAGATCATACTTGTACTCAACCGTTTTATTGGTGGCGGTTGCGCCGACCGCCCCTTGAAATGGATACGTGTACGAGGTAAGGCGGCCTGCCAAATTATAATCGTAGAAAAATTCTTGTTCAATTGGATTCTTTATCGATTTTACATAACCGGTCAACGGGTCCGCGTCAAACCATGTTGTGTTCCCCAGCGGATCGTCAAGATTATAGGCATGATTGCCTCCGGTTGCATAACGGAAGACGGTCTTGAAGTTGCCCTCCTGCACTCGAATGTTATCCAAATAAACTGTGCCTGCGCCACCTTTTGCAACCTTGATTCCAAGTCGGAACTTCACAGCCGGTTCAAACATGGAGAAGTAGCCGACTGGATCTACAACCAGCGAGACGCGGGTCCAGTCTTTGCTTCCTTTCGGAATCGTGATTTCCTCGCTCCCCAGAACCGTTCCTGTCTTTTCAAAACCATCAACATAAATTGTAGCATTCGCTGTGAGATTGGATGTTTTCACATATCCAACGATCGTATAAGGTTTGCCGTTGAAAGGATAAGTTTCGCCTTTGCGGTTAATCTCGACATCGGTGGTTGACTGCGCGTTAATCTGCAGCGCTTTCTCCCCCGTGTATACCTGACCGTCCGCAAGTCCGACCCACTTCACCGAGTCCCCTTTTGTACCGCTGACAATGTTCCAACCATCCGGCCATTTCTCCTCCGCGCCAGCCGTGTCATAGTCAAACTCGAATGACGTGTTTCCGATGTAGTTATATTTCGAAATCGTAGATGATGTGGTATTGAGCATGTTTAATTTCACATCATCGAACAGTGCGTAAGATCCGCTTGGCATCTTGTTATAGCTCAGTTTGATCCCGATATATTTAAAATCTACCGGCGCCTCGATCACCTTCGACGCTTGTTGCCAGCCTGCTGTCGTTTTGTTAAAAGAAATTGGCACCTCCTGGGTTGTCCCATCTTGCTTATAGAAGACGAGACGCATATCCCAAACTCCAGTCGAAGAAGCGCCCACTTGTTTGCCGAATCCGGACAAGGAGAACTTCATGCCTTGTGTACCGGTATATTCGATCGTCTGCTCGACATGTTTATCAACAGCAGGATCACCATTGATACGCTCAGACGCCACCCCTGAATTTTTATCATTGTAATAAATCATGACATCGGTTGGCTTCTCCACATAGGGAACCCAGCCATCCGCCAATTTAGTTTGATCAAGGTCGTGTTCGAACCCATAGTTGACATTGACCATGTTTCCGGTTCTGCCTGTACCGCCTTCAAAAATGAGATTGTCAAACCACGCCTCGCCAACACCGTTTACCGCAACTTCCAGTTCTGCTTTTGCAGCGCCGATCGGAGCCTCGATGAGCGTCGATTTATTCATCCAATCCCCGGATACAGCACCTGCCTTCGTGTTTATTAGTCCAGTAACGGTAGAGAGTTCAGTACCTGATGCCGAACGGAACGTCACACGCATTTCAGCCGACGAGTTTGCACCTGCTTTGATTCCCGCGCTCAGATTGTAAGATAGCTTCTGTGTAACGGGTACCGTGTACTTCATCTTGCCTGCGAGTCCACTCGTAGTTGCCGATTTGATGTGCAAAGAATTGTAACCGCCAACTCGGGTGCTCGAGTCGGTCACAAAAAGGCTGCCTGTTCCCGTAACAGCGGACCAACCTGTTGGGCTTCCGTTAACAGCCTCTTCAAACCCGCTGTTGTACACGTAATTCTCTGCTAAGTTCATCGGGTCGGTTTGGCCGATCAAATTGCCATAACTGTCATAATCGAGCATGATCGTATTCCCGACACCATCTGTTATGTCAACAGGATTGTTACGGCTGTCATAACTTGTTCCTTTTACATTGCTCATCGCATCTTTGACTGCGATCAAGTTATTGCTGGTGTCATAGTTGAGCAGCATGCTTTTGCCATCAGGTGTTGTGACCTTTTGCGGCTCACCGTTTTCAGCGTACTCAATCTGCGTAGTATGCTTGTACGTCTCCCCGGACTTCTTATGATTCGGGACTCGCACATCGACAATCCAGTTATTTGGAGCCCAGGTATAAACGGTAGTGGCCGTTTCTTCCACCCCGTTTACAACGTTCAACAACACATCTTTCATCACAATATTGCCATTGTCATTTGTCTTATAAACGACTCGTTCACACTCGTAGGGAGCTTTCTCCGCGCCGCAAAGTTCACTTTGCACCGTTACTTCCCGCTGAGCATTTTCGGTGTTGTACGTGTATGTCTTCACAACATCAACACCGTTAAACGTTCGAATCACTCGCTCCACACGGTCGTAAATGTCATGCTCATAGGAAACTTTATGACCTTTTGCATCGATAACTGACGTGAGCAGATAATTACCTGGAGCCGCTTGAGAGGCTTTGTACGTGTACTGGGTCGAAATCGACTCCGCCCCTTCGGTCAAGGTAACGCTCTTTAACGTTCCTTGCTCAACATCATACGTATAAGTTACAGCACGTCCTTTCGCGTCAACAGCAGATACGATCTTGCCGTTCTGGCGAGTAACAGTTGTAACTCTTCCCGAGGGGTCTTTGATGGTAATGGTTTTCCAGTTGCGATCGTTTGTATCATAGGTGTAAGAAGTAGTTTGATTGTTAGAATCGGTAACCTTCCGCAACAGCGAGTGCGTTCGGTCGAAATAATACACTGTATTGTCCGGCTCCGTAATCTCCCAAAATTCTGTCCCGCGTTTTAACGACAGCGTAACGCCGGGAGGAGGAGTGTACGCATCTTGCGGATAATGACTGCGATTAAACACATGACGAGTACCTGTTCCGTCAAGATAAGCTACTGAACCAAATAATTCCCATACACGCATGTCAAGAATCGAGAGCCAATTCGGTCCAAACACTCCGCTTTTAGTGGTTTGACGGCTGTTATAATTGCGATTGACTGAAACATCCACCCCGCGGCCCGGCGTGGTAAGATCGGTCGCACTCAGCGTCAAATTGCCCTTAAACGGCATAACGCCGTCCGATGTATACTCCCAGAAATGGTTGGTACCTTCCGGGTCCACCCAATACTCCAGCGTCAACACTGGACGGTACGCAGCACTTGTATTGTCATTTGCCGTAAAGCCTATGTCTTCCGCAGTCCCTGCCGTCAGTTGCAGACCCCAGTTGTCCAATTTGCCTTCGTACCATTTTTTCGCAGCGGTCGTGATGTTAAACTCCGTCCACCCGGCAGCGGCCACACCTTTTGTGGTCACTTTTTGCCCGACGGTCGGGCGGGTATTCCAGGTGATCGCGGAAGCCGGCCACCAGCCGGAGGTCACTTCGTAGACATCGACGTTGGTCGTCGTGGTCTTGGTCAGGTAGTTATACAGTTTCATCTTCGCGTCGGTCACGCGCGACCCGTCCGGCAAGCCCGGCAGCGGGAAGAGAATGTAGGACTGCGACTCGCCGTAGGAGGTCGAGTTGCCGACATACATGTGCGACGCGGTGTTGTAGGCGGTCGTCGGGTTGGTGCGGGATGCAAACGTGTCGGAGATGCGTGTCTCATCCACCATCGTCATGTCGGCGGTCGGGTCGATTACGACCGGGAACTCGCGCTCCGGCGCTTGCAGCCATGCCTGATCCGCTTTGAGTTCGAGCAGCAGTTTGCCGCCTTCCTCGCGAATCGTCTGCGTGACTTTGTCGGAATGTTCTTTGACATCATCACTTTGCGGCAGATCACCGCCTTCAAACATAAACGGCTTCGGGAAATCAAAAGCAAACTTCGAAGTGTCTGCATATTGGAATTCGATCGAACCGTCTTCTTTTGCGATATATTTCAAGTTGTTTAGCTTCAGCTCAAACAGATAAACTGCAGACGCATCCGCTTTTTTCAGGACAATTTCTTCTTTGACCGAGTCCGATTCAACCGTATATTCAAGGTCGGTGTTCTTAAACGCGTTGGCGTAGGTGATCTTGTTGTTTTTCACCGCGCCCGCTCCATTGCCGATTCCGAGCGGAAGCAGGTCCATCGACGCGTTTTCCAAGTTCAACTGCATGATCGAGCCCGTGTTGGCGCCGCCTGCGAACTGTGCGTCAAAACGATTGGCTTTATTTTTGTACCCAAAGCCTTTTTTATTGGAAGCGACAAGTGAATTGTCAATGTCCATCCATTTTCTCGTGCCTTTGTCTTGATAAAACATGCTGTTCTTGCTAACTTCGACTTCGAAGTAGCCGTCATCTTTGAGGAAATGTTTAGAATTTGCAGAACGCCATTCGGGGATTTCCACCTTCTGCCCTTTTGCCGGACGGTCGGGAAATTTTTTCTTCGGCGTTTCTTTCGGCATCGCTGCTTCTGCAGAATGCAGGCCTGTAAAAAGGCTCAAGACTGAGTAAGGCGCGATCGGTGCCAGGAGAAGTGCAAGTGAAAGAAGTGGAATGAGGACAAAACGAATCATACGCAACTTATAAATTAGATTCACAAAAATCTCCTTCCCAAAACGATTGTTTGAAAAACCTTCACAATCATAGCGAAAAAATTGTGAAGATTAAACGAACGCATTTTGGGAAGACAGGAGATAAATTCAAAACTCTAATTGAAACCGCCCCAATAAACGACAGAAGACTCTATATCTCTTTGATAGGAGAATTGGCTGTCCTCAGCAAGTTCTGCCCACTCGTGATCAACAGGAGAAGACTGATAGACTAACGAGAAGATCGAATAATTTCCCCTCAATCGCGTCTCCCATCACAAACTTGACGATCGTCCTCGCCGTCGCGGTGGTTGTCTCGCTCCTCAATTCGATCACCTTCAGCCTGCTGTAATGGCAGTGTGATAAAAGCAACCCGCCTGCCCCGATGTGGGACAGGCGGTTTTTTAGCTTTTGCTTCCTTTCAAATATACTCTTGCCATCATGATCGCCATCGTGCAAAACAGATAGAGGCCACCGAGGCTTCCAACAAATTCACTGGGAGTTGGCCATCCTTGAACAATAAAAACTGCCGGGAAGACAATGAACATGATGACCACACATAGAACGATAATGGAGTAACACATCACGCGCAGAGCTTTAGTCGCAGAATTATTTGGAAATCTGCTAGGATCCATTTATTTCTTCCTCCCTTTTCTGTACACCGCAACCTAACTAAAAATCAGCTTGTACAACCAGTCCACTAAAATCAAAATGAGGATTATGCCTATATGCACAAGCAGACCCACAAGTCCCTTTCGGAGTTTAGCGCGGAGCTCCGCCTTTTGATAACGCGAGGATTTTACATAGCCAATCACATATCCAATAGGGGCAAGAACTCCAAATACACCTAACGAGCCAAAACCCACAGTACGAATTGACTCCATCGGAAACTCAAGATACATCATCCAAAACGTAGCCGCCAGTCCGAAAAATACGATCACCGCTGCCAACATGCTCACAAAGTGATGCGAATCTACCGTAAACATTTTGTACAACATATAGATCCCGCACAGGACACAAGACCCGATCATGAAAACCGCAGCGATCATGCTTCTGCTACCCGCTGTGAAATCTGCAACTCTCTTCTCATTTCACAGAACCCTCCGATCTAACAGAACTACTCCCCACGATCATATCCAAAATCCCCCTAGCCTCCCAGCCACACTATTTTCCAAGCTTCACAATCTTCCAACTAAATCACATCCAAAATCGTGAGCAGAGCCAAGAGTCCAATACCTGCTGCCCCGATGATCAGCATGATCCAAAACGGGTAAAACAACGCTTTCGTCCGCTCCCGTTGCGCAGGAGGAGCAGACCTGTAGGACCTGATAAAGCCAATCGTCATAAGCACTGCAAATGCGATCAGAATCAACGTTATGATCATGCCGTGAAGCTCCTCAAAGATATGAAGCACGTTGAACAAAAGTAGAATTGCGAAACCGATACATAGAAAAGCGACAGAGAAAATCCCCAATCGATTGCGCTGCTCCACACGAATCATTAGGAAGAGCATACCGATTCCAAGCAGGAGCATGATAACAGCCAGTACTTCGTAAGGTATCAACTTAAACGCAGACAATCTTGCACCCCTCCTGTTTCGTTATTCTTCTTACAAGCAGGCGTTACTTGCGGCTTCACAGCCTTTATTCCAGAATACCGCTGCGAGCGGCCAAAACGACAAGAACCAAAAACAAAACAGTCATCCCCGCCAAGTAAAACAGCAAAACAAACGCAACACGCATCCGTTCCCGAATGAGCCTCGGACCCTTGAGATAGGCAATCACAATTCCAATTACGAAGAAAACAGCATACAGCAGGAGTGTCGAAATCAACAACAGCCCGTAATACGCTTCGAATATGTTGTATTGCTTAAAAACCAAAACGGCAGATAATCCATAACTGCCACATACGATCGAGAAATAGACGAAACGACTATATGATTCTGACCAAAAGACTAGCAGGAATAGCGTAATGCTGCCACCCACAAACAACAAGAGCGCCGGCCATAATAGGAGCAATTCATGGAAGATCATCATCTCCGTCCACCTTCCGAACTTCTCCAATGTGATTAAAAGCAAAACGGCCTTCCCCGATGAGGGACAGGCCGTTCTTTGATCCAAGCTGTCACGTCCTATACAACAGCTTGAGCAGCAAGCAGAGCACCAAAAAGCCCCCGATCGCCCAGCCGCAAAGCTGCAGGAAATCTCGAAACTCCGCTCGTTTTTGTGAGGAGAACCCTCGATACTTGACAACCATTGTAACCAGAAGCGCGACAAATGCCCCCGCCAACAACCATAGCAAAAGCGTAAACATCAGGTCCTCGAACCCGTCAAAGATGGTTAACAGCATCCCGACCCCGGCTAGAAAAGAAAAGCCAATTATAACCCAAGCTGCCTTGCGCCCCTCCGGTTTTTGCTGAGGCATAAGAGAAACCATGAAGCCAGCCAAAATGAGCACGATGATTCCTAACACCCAAATGGGCGCTTGTCCTAAAGCCATCATTTCCAGAACGTCTCCTTATAGTCCAAAGATGTGCCGAACAAAACGGCTACTGCTCCGCCAACTGACATGCCAGTCCACAGCAGTTATCAGATCAACCGAAAGAGTTTGCCCACAAAAATAATGACGAGAATTAAACCTGCATATAAAAAAAGAGTCGCAGTTGCTTCCCAAAGCTGCCTCCGCAACCTCTCCCTTTGATAACGGGAGGACAATCTGTACTGGACGACATACCCAATCGGCGCCAGAACGCCAAACACACCCAGCGATCCATACAGAACCAATCCTACTTCATCCCTCGGAAACTCCAGATACATCATCCACATCGTCGCCGACAGTCCAAAACACAAAAGCACCACAGAAAACATCTGCAAATAGTACTTCGACTCACCCGTGATCAGCTTGTACAGCAAATAGAGGCCAAGGAGGACATTAGACCCAATCATAAAAACAGCTCCCAGCATCCGTCAGCCCTCCCGTTTCACAGTTTTCTTACCCTTGCTCCTCCTCGTCCGGAGCATTTGCCTGTCGCAGCAAACTCCGTCCATGCATGATGAGTACTGCGGTTATCACAACTAATGTCAGGAGGATATCGATCGCTCCCCTCAGCGGAACTTCGATTTGAAGAAACTTGACCAGAAAGAAAATCCATGCTGCCGGAATCATCGCAAAAACAAGATAGGCAAGCGATTTAAGCAAGGTTCTCATGCTTGGTGTAAGCCAACTGACTCCGGCCACAAGAGCTTTATACTTCTTCCACAATATAAAAGATAAGAAGTACAAGGCAACTAAAGTAATCAGATACACGACAAACGAAAACTTTTCTCCGGCAAATATCGGCGTACCATACCGAGTCAGAATAAACACGAATGCACCAGTAAGTGCAAGAGAAAGAATAACGAGGATATAAACAGATATCCGATACTGCTTCGTTTTGTTTTCCTGTTCCTTCATGAACTCATCCATGTCACTCACTTTTTCACTCGCTCTCCTTTCCTCCTCAGCCAATTGCCTCGCTTTTCTGCTCCCCCGATCATACCCAAAATCCCCTCCCCCTCCCAGCCACACTATTTTCCAATCTTCACAATCTCCCAACGCTTTTTTACAAGACTTTGACCCGCCCTCCAAAACACAAAACTGCTAATCCAGTACGCTAGAGAAGACAAAACATTGGAGGGGATGGACCCACATGGAAAACATGAACCGTCGTAAATTCTTATCCTATCTTGGCACCGGCACCGTTGCGCTGGCTGCGGCTTCTTCCGGCCTTAGCGTGTTGACCGGGCAAAAGGCACAGGCGGCGACGGCCGACCATCTGTTTGGATTTAAAACGAACAAAGTATCCGGCTACTTCAATCCGATCCAGCACTCCACCGAAGACAAACTGCTCCTCCCGAAAGGCTTCCAATACAACGTCGTCGCCGCATATGGCGATGTGATCAACGCGGCCGGCGACACATTTGGCTACAACAACGACTACACCGCCTTCTTCCCGCTCAACGGACGCAACTCCGACAAAGGCCTGCTCTGGGTCAACCACGAATACACCAACCCGCTCTGGGTCGAAGGCGCGGCCGGCAAAAGCGGCTACAGCGCCGACCAGCTCAATAAGCTGCTCTACAACCAAGGCGGCTCGATCATCGAAATCTACCGTGATGGAGACGGCGCTTGGAAAATGGACAAGAACTCCCAATACGCCCGCCGCATCACCGGCCTCACCCCGTTCCAGCTGACCGGCCCGGCCAAAGGCTCGAAAGCGGTCGGCGGCGCTTCCACCGTCCAAGGCACCTTCGCCAACTGCTCCGGCGGCATCACGCTTTGGAACACCGTGCTGTCCTGTGAAGAGAACTACGAAAACACCGCCGAAGCGGCCAAGCTCAACTCGACCCACTACGGCTGGGTGATCGAAGTCGACCTCTTCAATCCGCAATGGGCGGTTCGCAAACACACCGCGCTCGGCCGCTTCCATCACGAGAACTCCGCGATGGGCCTCGCTGCCGACGGCCGTGTCGTCGTCTACATGGGTGATGATGAAAAAGACGCCTGCGTCTACAAGTTCATCTCCAAAGGCAAATTCGACGCCGCCAAAGAAAAGGCCAACTCCCTCCTGCTCGAAGACGGCACCCTCTACGCCGCCAACTTCAAAAAAGGCACCTGGGTCGCCCTGACCATCGACGCGGTGAAAAAAGCGGTCAACACACCGGGCTTCAAAGCGCCATCCCTGATCGGCAAAACGGCCGACCGGCTCAAAGCCCAGTTCCAAAGCCAAGCGGACGTCGTCGTCTATGCCAGCGAAGCAGCCCTGATCCTCGGCGCGACCCCGACCGACCGCCCCGAGGATGTGGAGATCTCGCCGTTTGACAACACGATTTTCATCGCGCACACCAACAACGACAACCACGGCAACATCCACGGGCACATCACCCGCTTTTTCGAAAAAGACAACGACCTGGGAGCACTGGAATTTGACTTCGAGATCTTTGCGGCAGGCGGACGCCAATCCGGCTTCTCCGCGCCGGACAACCTGACCTTCGACAGCAACGGCAACCTCTGGACGGTGACCGACATCTCCGGCTCCTCGATCAACAAAGGCGTGCACGCCCACTTCGGCAACAACGGGCTATATGTCATCCCAACCACTGGCAAAAACGCAGGCGAAGCGCTGCAGTTCGCCTCCGCGCCGACCGACGCCGAGCTGACCGGCCCGTCCTTTACGCCGGACGAGACTACCTTGTTCCTTTCCGTCCAGCATCCGGGCGAGCAGACCAAAGAGATCAACAAACCGACCTCCCTGTGGCCGCACCGCCCAGGCGATTCCCAACCGCGCCCGGCTGTCGTCGCGATCACCGGGTTCAAACTGTAGGAGGCGACCACTATGCTCACCAACATCGGTATCCCCGGCCTGATCTTGATCCTCATCCTCGCCCTGATTGTCTTTGGCCCGTCCAAGCTCCCCGAGCTCGGCCGTGCCGTCGGCAAAACGCTCTCCGAATTCAAAACGGCCACCCGCAGTCTCGTCGGCGGCGAAAAAGACTAACACAAAAACACAAAAAGACCCTGTCTTCCGACAGGGTCTTTCTTATTTGTACAAAGCGCCAATCGACAGCCCGATCAATACGCCAAATCCCACGACGTCGACGACGCCCGTTCCGTATGTTTTCAAGATGACCAGCAGAACAGCAATCGCCGGGACAGCGAGGATCAGACTGAGACCGGCTTTTTCTTTGAACTTCACTGCTGTCCACCCCTCCGCTTTTGGCGTTCTTTTTATAGGGTGTCCAACGTCTTGCGAATCTGCTCCACAAAAATCCGCACAAACTGCGGGTCCCACTGCGTCCCGCTGCCTTCCTCCAAAATCGACAGCGCCTTCGCGACCGGCATGCCTTGGCGGTAAGGACGGTCGGACGTCATCGCATCAAATGCGTCGGCCACCGCCATGATCCGGCCAAACAGCGGAATCTCAAGGCCAGCCAATCCGTCCGGATAGCCTCGCCCGTCATACCGCTCATGGTGCGAGCGCACGCCCGGCAGCAGCGGCGCCATCGCTTCGGGCGGCTGAATCTGCTTGAGGATCGCTTCCCCCAGCACCGGGTGCTGTTTGATCTGGTCGAATTCCTCATCGGTCAGCTTGCCTTCTTTCAACAGCACATCATCCCTGATGCCGATCTTCCCGATATCATGCAGGAGCGCCGACTTGTTCAGCAGATCCACTTGCTCCACCGGCAAGCCCGCCCCGCGCCCGATCTGCACCGAATACTGCGCCACTCGCATCGAATGCCCCGCCGTATACGGGTCGCGCGCATCGAGCGCCGCCGCCAGCGTCGTGAAGTAGCTTTCGATCAGCTGATTGTTCGTCTCCTCCCGCCGCCTGAGCCCTTCCACCATGTGGTTAAACCCGGCCACCAGCCCGGAGAATTCATCCGAGTTGTTGTCGGCCGCCCGCACATCCAGCCGGCCGCCCTGCACCTGCTGCATCAAACCCTGCAGTTCCCGCATCGGCGTCACCACCGCGCGCGACAACAGCCAGGCGCTCCCTGCCGCGAAGATCACGCCAACCAGCAAAATCCCGCCCGCCCAGCGCGAATACTCATTCACCGCCGACAGCGCAGCATTTCCCAGCCGCACTTCTGTCGCCAGCGAGAACAGCACCAAGGGCACCGTCCCGACCAGCAGGCCGCTCCATAGCGCCTTTTTCCGGAACGACAGCAAGACTTCCCCTGCCAGAGTCAGATCCATCGCATGCCGCTCCCGTGCCGCCTCCTGCATCTGGCGCAGCAGCGGACGAATCGCTTCGGTGGTCAAATAAAACTCAAAGATCGCATGCATCCCTGCCACCAGCAAGGCCCCGACCACCGCCAAGCCCACATACGCGAGCGGCAGTGCCAGCCAGCCCTGCAAGATCGCCGCCAGCGAGATCACCAGCCCCGGAATCATAAAGCCCAACAAATGCGGCCCCATCGTCCGCCTTACTGCCAGCGCCGGAAGACGGTGCACCTGTCGATACGCCGTCCGCAGCTGTTCACGGGAAGGAGTCTCTTCCCGATAATAGTCCGCGATCGGCTGCAAATGCCGCCGCGCCGCCAGAAACTCCACCAGCACCATGATCGATACCGAGACCAACAGCGTCACGGCGATCATCCTCATATCACGATCTGACAAACGCAACGTCGAAAAAATAAAAACGCCGCCCACTCCAAATACGGCCACAGTCGAACCAAGCACGTAGTTGCGAATGGCGGTGCGCAAAAAAGTCCGGTAGGTATGCATCGCGAAGCCTGCCTTTTATCAGTTTCTCCCCTTCTTCTTCGACAAAAAAGACCCTGTCACCTTCCGACAGGGTCTTGCGATGCAGGAACTACTCCGGCTTGCCTTCCTGCGCCTTCTTCTTCTCATGCAGCCGAATCCGGCGCGCGACCTGCTCATAATACTCATCCGTATTTTTCACGCCGTCTTCCCACTCCGGGTCATCCCGGTAGCGCTGTTCCAGCCACGGATCGGCATAGAGGTGGTACCCGCGCTCTTCCCAGAAGCCCGGCACATCGTCGGCCACAAATTCGATCCCGCGCACCCACTTCGCGCTTTTCCAGAAATACAGATGCGGCACGACCAGGCGCAGCGGCCAGCCATGGTTGGGCGTCAGCGGCTCGCCGTCATGAGAATGGGCAAACAGCACATCGTCCATCAACAGGTCGGTCAGCGGCAGGTTGGTCGTCCAGTCTTCCTCAGCATGAATCACCACAAACTTCGCTTCCGGCTTGACCTTCGCCACGTTCATCACATCGCGAAACGACACGCCATCCCACGTGTTGTCCAAACGCGACCATGTCGTCACGCAGTGGATATCCGATTTCGAACGGTACCCTGGGAGCGCGTTAAACTCGTCCCACGTCAGCACCTTCTCCTCTTCCACAAGACCAAAAATGCGAAAATCCCACGTATCCAAATCAATCCGCGGCACCGTCCCCGCATGCAGCACCGGCCATTTTTCGGTCAGCGTCTGCCCCGGCGGCACCCGGTCCTTAGCGTCTTTTGCATTCATCCGTATCACACTCCTTACCTCTCTTGCCTAGTCTTTCCTTTCAGCCTATCACAATTCACTGTCGCCCTCAAACTGCTGGCGGTACAAGCTCGCATACAGCCCGCCCTGCGCCAACAGCTCCTCATGCCGTCCCGCTTCCACGAGACGCCCGTCTTCCAGCACCAAAATCTTATCGGCTGCCAAAATCGTCGACAAGCGGTGCGCGATCACCAGCGAGGTGCGTGACTTTTGGCTCATCAGCTCTTCTAATGCCTGCTGAATCTCATGCTCCGAATGCGAATCGAGCGCCGACGTCGCTTCATCGAGGATCAAAATCTTCGGCGCCTTCAATATTACCCGGGCAATTGCCATCCGCTGCTTCTCCCCGCCGGACAACTTATGCCCCCGCTCGCCGACAATCGTGTCATATCCCTCGGGCAGCGACTGGATCAGCTCATGGATATAAGCCGCCTTCGCCGCCGCGATCACTTCCTCATCGCTCGCATCCGGCCGCCCATAGCGCAGGTTGTCCCGTATCGACGCATGGAACAAAAACGTCTCCTGCGTCACCATCCCGATCTGCTCTCCGATTGACTTCAGCTCCAGATCGCGCAGATCATGCCCGTCGAGCAGCACGCGCCCTTCCGTCGGGTCGTACAAACGCGGAATCAGGCTCGACACCGTCGTCTTCCCCGATCCGCTTGGCCCGACCAGCGCCACCACCTGTCCTGGCTCGATGACAAACGACAGGTCACGCAACACCTCGCGCTCCGTCTGATAGCGGAACGTCACGTCTTGAAACTCCACCCGTCCCTGCACATTCTGCAGCTGCAAAGCGCCCGGCTTCTCCTTGATCTCAATGGGCAGATCCAAATACTCAAACAAACGCTCAAACAGCGCCACCGAGCCCAAGATGTTGACCTGAATGTTCGCCAGCGACGCCACCGGCCCGTACAACCGGTTCAAAAACGCCGTAAACGCGATCACCGTGCCGATCGTGATGTCCTGATCGATCACCAGATGCCCGCCGTACCAATAAATGATCGCCGGGCCCGCCGTCGAGATGATCGAGACAAACATAAAGAACCAGCGTCCGATCATGCTTTGTCTGATCTGCAGCTTCATCAGCTCGCGATTGATCCCTTCGAACTTGCGCAGCTCGTCCTCCTGCCGCACAAACGCTTTGACCAAAAGTGCCCCCGACACCGACAACGTTTCCTGCATCAGCGAAGACAGGTCACTGATCCGCTTCTGTGTCTGTTTTTTCGCATCATAATTCAGCTTGCCCACCCGCCGCGTCGGCAAAATGAACAAAGGCAGCAGCAAAATCGACACCAGCGCCAGTCGCCAATCGAGCAGAAACATCGTGAACAGCGTGGTCACCGAGATCAGCAGATTGTTCAGCGACTGCGCGATCGTGTCGGTCACGACCTGCTGCAGCCCGTTGACATCGTTGTTCACCCGCGACATGATATCGCCCGTCTTGGTCGAAGTGAAAAAGCGAATCGACATCTGATGCAGATGGCGATACATCTGATTGCGAATGTCAAACATCACGCCCTGGCCGATCCGCGAGTTCAGAAAGGTCTGCATCACGCCGATCAAACCTTGCAGGATCGCCGCCAGCACCATCCCAATCGCCAGCATGTTCAACAGCGACAGATTGCCGTCCGGAATCGCCGTGTCGACGATCCATTTAATGAACAAAGGCTGCAACAGCGCCAGCCCCGCCGCCGCCAAAATGCACAACACAACGCCGGCGAGCAGTCTCCAGTATGGCAGGAAATACCGATAGATCCGCACCAGCGACTCTTTTTTCAGTTCCGGTTTCTTTCCGTTTTGTCCCCAATCGTAGTTCGAATAAAAACGTCCCATGATCTGTACCTCCAGTACTCACCATATTATAACAAAAGACTTAGTACTAGGTGCTAATAACAAGTGATATAATGAGGGTACAAAATCTACTTAAGAGGTGATCCCCTATGTACAGAACGCGAATTGCAGGCGTCGGCTCCTATATCCCGGAAGGCAGGCTGACCAACCGCGACTTGGAACAGATGGTCGAGACGAGCGACGAATGGATCGTCACCCGCACCGGCATTTCCTCGCGCAGCATCGCCGCACCCGACCAGAACACGTCCGATCTTGCCTTCCATGCTGCGGAACGGGCACTGGTCGATGCCGGGCTGAACGCGGAAGACCTCGACATGATCCTCGTCGGCACCGAAACGCCCGACCATCCGTTTCCTTCGGTCGCCTGCCAGCTCCAGCACCGTTTAGGCTGCCGCGCCATCTCCGCCGTCGATTTGCATGTGACCTGCGTCGGCTTCCTCTCCGCGCTGCAGACGGCCGATGCGTTCCTCCGCACGGGCAATTTCCGCCACATCCTCGTCGTCGGCGCCGACACCTTGTCCCGCATCACCGATTACACCGACCGCACGACCTGCATTCTCTTCTCGGACGGAGCAGGCGCTTTTGTCGTCTCGCGGACGGATGACCCGGCACACCCCGGCATTCTGCACACCGCGACGCATGCCGGCGGCGAGCATTACTACAGCCTCTATCAAGAGCGGGGCGGTTCGATCAAAATGGACGGGCGCAAGATCTTCAAGCTCGCCGTCAACGCCATGACCGAGACCGCCAAGCAAACGCTGGCCGCAGCGGGGATGACCACCGACGATCTGGACTGGCTGATCCCGCACCAGGCCAACCAGCGCATCATCGATGCCGTAGCGGAGCACTGCGGGCTGCCGCAGGAGAAAGTCATCTCCACGATCAAGCACCTCGGCAACAACTCGTCGGCCACCATTCCGATCGCCTTCGACCTTGCCCGTAACGACGGCCGGATCAAGCGCGGCGACACCTTGCTCTTCACCGCATTTGGCGGCGGACTGGTCTGGGGTTCGGCGCTGCTCCGCTATTAAAAAAAGGTGGCGCGCAGCCACCTTTTCCCGTTCTATTCCAAATAATACGGCATGTCCTTTTGCCTTTTCAGCCAGTCCTCGCGCAGCAGGCCCATCATGACCTGATCGCGATGCCCGTTCATCGTCCACATCGCCTCGCGCCGTACCCCTTCGATCTGGAAGCCGCATTTTTCATAGCTGCGAATGGCGCGTTTGTTGTCGGCAAACGTGTCCAGCGAGATGCGGTGTGCCCCGTAGCGGGTGAACAGCATGCGAAGAAACAGTTCCAGAGCTGCCGTCCCGTAGCCTTTGCCCCAGTAGTCGCGTTCGCCGATAAACATCCCGATCGTCACGTTGCGATTGATGCGCTGATAGTCCCGAAACGAGATCTGCCCAATGACGACCTGCGCCCCGTCCTTCTCCACCTCAATCACAAACACGCGCCCCGAGTCGGACGCCTTCTGAGATTTCACGAATTCCTCAATCTGCGCCTGCGAAAGCATCGCCTCCGCAAACCCTCCGGCCGACCAAAACATCACTTCCTCATCCATCCGAAACCGATACAGCGTATCCACATCCCGCATTTCAATAGGCCGCAAAGTCACCATGTAAGCACATCCCCCTTTCAATTAGCCTTTATATGGTAATCAAACTTCGCAAGCTTGTCAAACAGCTTGTCAAATTCGCCAAATAAAAAAAGCCAGTGACCCCAGCACCGGCTTATCAAACAGCAGAATCCATTTTTACCAAACAAGCGCCAGCTTCAGTCACCCCGGCGGCAGCCCTAAATCTTTTCAAGCGCCTGCTCTAGATCCTTAATCACATCCTCCACATCCTCCAGCCCCACCGACAGACGAATCAAGCCATCAGCAATCCCCATCTCCCCCTGCCGAACTTCTGCCGGAATCACCGAGTGCGTCATCGTCGCCGGGTGCTGAATCAGCGTTGTCGTTTCCCCCAGACTCACCGCCAGCTTGGCGACCCGCACATGATCCATCACCTTGCGCCCCGCCTCCAGCGACTCCACTTCAAACGAGATCATCCCGCCCGGCCCCTCCATCTGTTTCGCCGCCAACTCCCCCTGCGGAAAATCATCCAGCCCCGGGAACCGCACCCGCTGCACCTTCGGATGCCCTTGCAAAAACGCCGCCACCTGCCTCGCATTCTCACAGTGCCGCTCCATCCGCAGCGACAGCGTCTTCAGCCCCCGCAAAATCAGCCATGCATCCATCGGCGACAATACCGCCCCGATATCCTTCAGCGTCGACATCCGCACCTCATCCAAAAACGCCTTCCGCCCCACCGCCACCCCGGCGATCAGATCCCCATGACCGCCCAGATACTTCGTCGCCGAATGCACCACCACATCACACCCGTGCTCCAACGGTCGCTGCAGATAAGGCGTCATAAACGTATTGTCCACCACCACCTGTGCCCCACACTCATGCGCCACCCGCGCCACCATCTCCAGATCGACCAGCTTCATCGTCGGATTGATCGGCGTCTCCACATACACCACCTTCGTCTCTGCCCGCATCGCCTTTCTCACCGCCGCCTCATCGCTCAGATCGGCCAGCGAAAAGTCCACCCGAAACTTCCGCTTCATCATCGACAAAAACCCAAACGTACATCCATACAAACCATCCGAACACAGCACATGATCCCCCGACTCCACCAGCGCCATCAAAACGGCCGAGATCGCCCCCATCCCCGACCCAAACGCCAGCCCCGCTTCGCCGCCTTCAAGCCCGGCCACCGCATGTTCCAACGCATCCACCGTCGGATTGCCCAGCCGCGAATAGATCATCCCCCGCTCTTCCCCGGCAAAACGCGCCCCGCCCGCCTCCGCCGACGGAAACACAAACGTCGAGCTCATATAAATCGGCGGAACCAGCGCACCATGCCCATCCTGCTCCATACCGTCCGGCTGAATGCTACGCGTCGAAAAGCCTTTTTCGTCCTTCTTCACATTCATCGCCCCCTTTCTGGCAGTCTATGAAAAAAAGGGCTCCCGCGTACATCCCTCCCCGAAACGACAAAAAGCCCCACTGCAACTACGCCAACGGGACTTTTTTCGACTCCATCAATCTCTTCAATTTCCACAGCGACCACCGCGTGACGAGATACATCACCGGCTGCATCAGCCACGGATCGAACAAAAACCGCCACGGCTGCTTCAGCTCAAACCGAAACGCCGTCCGCACCACCGTGCCGTCCCCGTCGCGCAAATACGTCCACGACCCGGCCCCGCCCGCCACCGGCACGCCATGCGCCCGGAGCAGTTTGACCACCGTCTGCCGATACGGAGTCACCGTCAAATACTCCATCTCAAACGAATACGGCAGCAACAGCCGCCCTGCCGTCACAAACTGCGCGCCTTTCGTCGGCAGGCCATCCTTCGTAAACCGACCTCCCGTGATCCGAAAATCCCACTCCCCGCGCCGCGTCGGGTCCTGCATCACCCGCCACACCGCTTCCACAGGAGCGTCGATCTCCACCTCACACGTCACTCTTGCCATTTTTGTACTTGCTCCCGAGTCGTTCCGCCAGCTCCGCACGCAATTTTTCCGTATCGCGCACTTTGGTCAACGCCACAAATTCCCCGCGGCCTTCCCCTTGCAAAATCTCCAATCCTTCCGCCAGACGCTTCTCCTGCGAGTGATAGATGACCTGCAACCGCTGCCACGGATACACCTTCGACTTCAGCAGGCGGCGCTCCACCACAAGCCCTTCGTCAGCCACCCGCAGCCCTTTCATCGCAAAATGCCGCATAAACAACAGCCCCAGCAGCAGCACATACAACAGCGCCAATACAATCGCTTCCTTCACCGTCTCCTGCGCCCAGATCATATACAACACCGGCAGCGTCATCACCAGCAGCAGCCAGCCCATTTTGTTCTCATACCGATACAGCATCTCCCGTGCCTCCTCTTCATAGAAAAACCGCCCCGGTTTCGGTGCGGCCTTCTGTTCAACGTGTATGTATTAGTCGCGAGCCGGGTGATCCACTTCCAAGTCGGCGTTGCACTCGACTTGGCAGCCCAGGCGATGGCCGTCATCGATGCGGAACAGCAGGAAGTCGATCTCTTCTTCTGTCGGATCGTTGAGGTGCTCTTCGCCTTTCAAGATCTTCACGGAGCACTGACCGCATTCTGCGTTCATGCAGCCCCATTCCATCTCGATGTGACGCTTCTTGCATTCTTCCAGCAGGTTCGCGCCCTTTGCAACTTCCATCGTTACAGTTTCGTTCGTTTCTTCCAAGTGAATGGTAACTTTCACCGTATCTGCCATGGTATCGGACCTCATTTCTCTCTGGTTTCAAGCCTAACACCTTCCAGTTTACCAGTAAAAAAGGGTTTCTGCCACTCTGCGCGAAGTAGATAGACGATTCTAACAGAAAGAAGATGAAAAGATGAGCATGCCCCTGTTAAACACCACACCTCCCGCCTACCGGGTCCGCCGCAAGCGGAAATGGCTGCGCGTGAGCCTCACTGTCGCGATACTTCTCTTACTTTTGTTGCCCCTGCTCTCCGGTTACGTCACGTGGAGCCTGACCCATCCCGAACGCCGTCCGATCGAAGTGACGCCAAAGGACATCGGCGTAACCTATCAAGACATCGACTTCACCTCCGCCGACGGCACGCCGCTCAAAGGCTGGTTCCTGCCGGCAACATCAGGCAAAACGGACCGCCTGATCGTTTTCGCCCACGGCTACTCCGGCAACCGCGTCGCCGACAAACCGTCGCTGCCGACCGCCAAAGCTTTGACTCAGAACGGGTTTTCCGTCCTGATGTTCGACTTCCGCAACCACGGCGTGTCGGGCGGCGACCTGACCACCGTCGGTTTAAATGAAAAAGAAGACCTGATCGCGGCCGTCCACTATGCGGAGGAACAAGGCTACGGCACGAAAGGCATCGGCTTGCTCGGCTTCTCGATGGGCGCGTCGACCGCCCTGCTTGCCGCAGCCGACCTGCCCGATGTAAAGGCGCTGATCGCCGACAGCCCGTTCTCCGACCTGCGCCCGTATCTCGAGGAGAACATGCCGCACTGGTCGCACCTGCCCGATTTTCCGTTCACCAACCTGATCCTCTGGGAACTGCCGATGTTGATCGACCATTCTCCGGATGAAGTCTCGCCGCTCAAAGCGACCGAGCACCTGACCACCCGCCCGATCCTCTTCATCCACGGCGGCAAAGACGACGCGATCAACCGCGCCCATTCCGAAAAGCTGATCACCGCCCTCGCGCCCAACCAGCCCGAACTCTGGTCGATCCCACCAGCCAAACACGTCGGCACCTGGGAGCTCGACCCGGTGACCTACATGGACCGCGTGGTCGCCTTTTTCCAACAGCATATAGAAGAAATAGACCAAAACAAAATATAATAACAGATATATCTCCTCCCCTCCACATAACGGAGGGTTTTTTAAATAAACGTTCACTCCGTTATTGCAATTCGTTCAACTCTCCCCACTTGATTTCAAAGCCTAATTCATAAGAATTGAGCATATCTATCCATTGAGAAAAAGATCGGGGGGAGTAGAATGTACCGAAAACCTTTGTTTGTTCATTCCGACCAAACTATTTATCTAATTGAATCTCTCGATTCAAATCGAGAGGTCTCAGAAAAACTTAATCAATTTTCAGAACAGGTTAAAGCACCTGAAGGTGTATTTACCTTTAAAATCACCCCGCATTCCATTTGGTCTGCAGCTGCGAGAAAACTAAGTTCATCAGAAATCATTTCTTTCTTAAAAGAACATTCACAGAACCACATCCAACCAGCTCTAGAAGAAATGATACATAGGCACATAAAGGAATTTGGGACACTAAAACTGATCCGAAGTAACGATTATCTCGACTTAGAAGCAATACATCCCTCCATTATCTCAAAGATTCAAAACGAGACTGAATTAATAGCACTAGAACCAATAAAGGTCGACGACCGTACCTTACGATTTACGTCAACTAATCGCTCAAAAATCAAAGAAACCCTTTTCAATCTTAATTTCTTTGTGAGTGATGAAAGTAATACGTTCGGTGAACCACTGGAAATTCGATTAAATCCAAAAACCAAATCAGATATGTACTTTACACTCAGACCATATCAAGATGACGCCGTGAACTCCTACCTTGAATATAGTGAAAGTACTGGCGGAGGCGTTATTATGATGCCACCAACCTCTGGTAAAACAATAGTTGGTTTGAAGATCATTGAGCAACTTAAAACCTGCACATTAGTCCTAGTTGAGAATTTTGCAAGCGGTTCAAAATGGCTGAGAGAGCTCTCGGATAAAACAGACCTCTCTAAAAATAGTATCGGATATTTTCAAGGAGATCCATCAGATATCAAGCCTATTACAATTGCTGAATACCCTCAGTTTAAAAATATAGACGCATTAGAGTCTATTCAAACTGTTGATTGGGGACTTATTATATATGACAACGCACACCGTTTACCTGCTGATACATTTAGTCAAACAGTCGACATACCTTCATACAAAAAACTTGGATTTGCTTCTACATTGGCTCGGTCTGATCAAAAAGGGCAACTTGTACACGCTTGGATTGGACCGAAACTATATGAAATTCTGCCACGAACTCTTGAAATACAAGGATTTGTGAAGTCAGTCTCGTGCATGGAAGTACGTATTCCGCTTCAAGGTGAAGACTTAGATCATTACAACTACTCTAGAGCTCGAGAAGACACCCCATCTATGTTAAAAATCGCTGCAATGAACCCAAATAAAATAACAAGTCTTAAGCCGATTCTAGTACCAAATATGTCCGAAAACATTCTGATAGTTTCATACAAACCAGCGCTTGCTAAACAAATTTCTAACGAATTTGACTATCCGTTCATTCACACATCCACTCTAGATAAGGAACTTCAGAGCATCATCGATTTGTTTAATTTGCGTAAAAAAACAAGACTGGTAACCACTTCCATTTCCGAGCAGATCCCAATCACAAGTATTGACGTAATGGTTGCTCTTTCCTACAATCACGGTTCCGAACGAGAAGAATATTTAAGGGTAGGAAAGTTGATGTTCCCTGAGAAGGGTACATCGAAAGGCGTATTAGTTTCCTTTGTATCGGAGAACACGGTAGAAGAGGGTGCCTACACTCGACGTCGTAGAAGTATGATCAGAAATGGGTATCGATACAAAATTACCAGCTTGAGTGATCTATTGGAAGGGAAGGTGACAATATGGGATTGAATCTCATGGATTGGTTAGATAGATGCTCGAAAGAGCGTCTTCAAAGCATTACAAAAATACTTTATATTGAAGCGCCAGGGCAAACGGTAGGCTATATGAAAAACAAAATCGCAGATTATCTGTTGGATTCAAAGAAACTTGATAAAATCCTACAGACACTTGAGCCCAATCTTAGAGAAACGCTGCGTCATTTTGCATTGATCGGTGAAAAAAGAATAGGAGGCAGATATGGCGTTTATCTTGAAACGCTTGGGATTCTACATGAAGGAGTCATGCCTGATGACCTTTTTGAACTAATGCAACATGCACTGCTAGATGTCACGACCCGATTTGACGACGTTATCATCGCTCACCAGCCAAGTCCATTTTTAAACCTTGTTCTCTACGTTAGTGTTCTGTTAAATTGTGACATGAAGCTAAAATACAATACACCGAAAAATCGTAGCAACAGTCATACTAAAATCATGGAAAAATCAATGATATATACGGACCAAAATTTATCGCATATATTTAAATATATGCTTCAGAAAGGCTTTTACGAAATTTATGAAGGAGAAATGATTTGTAATAGTACAAAAGTTCAGCAGTGGTTCGATCCGGGGTCACAAGCATCAGAAATTCGAGAGTTTTACAATTTTCTGCTCAGAAGAAGAAACGCGGAAAATCTAAATGGTTTCTTAGAAAAATTGTCAACTTGGCAAAATAGCATAGATGATTGGGTTTTAGTTGATGTTTTGTTAAGTTCCCTTTCCGGTGCAGCATCCATTGAGAAAATTGAATCGTTTGGTTTGATTCGTTTTCATAGCCATGAGGGGAAGATGTATGCTCAGCTTACCCCAGAAGCATGGTTACTCACAAAAGATGACTATCCACTGGTCTGGAGGGAAAAACAAATGCTTCTATCTGCTGACTACGACCTGTTAATCCCTTATACTTTTGACCCTTTTATTATTGCTATGGCGTTAAAGTATGCTGATCTGTCCAGTAATGATGTTTTCCTTGTATTTGATATTTACAAGGTAGTTGAAAAAACGGAGCCTAGTACTTGTGTTCAAAACTTTGTTAAGGAAGTGATTGAGCGGACCGTCAAAGTCCCAAATGTTGTTGATTACGAATTCCAAAGAATTTTGTCTGCATAAATCCATCCCTTTGCGCATCCCCTTCTGTCCAAACAGGAGGGGATTTCTATTGCCACAAGTTATATCAATAAGATAAACGATCTTAGCGGCTCAGGCTAAGATCGTTTATAAACTGCAACCTTTCGCCTGACAATATCAAACCGATCACTTTCTCATTTCAAGATGATCGGCACCGATTCGCCCGGACCGCCTTTTGCCGACTGGATGCGCCCCGTCCCGATCATCTCCAGCACCCAGAATTCCACTTCGCCTTGCGGATTCTGCACCTGCAGTTCCACGTCATAACCGTGCTGCCCGTTCGCCTGTTTGAAAACCCGCTCCGCTTTCAGGAACTTGTACTCCCCGGAAGACAAAGCCTCTAGCCAGCTGTCAAACGGCTGTGGCGGTTGCTTGGAAGGAATCGCGAAAAAGGCTGCTTGCGCGCTGTCCCACCGATTTTGCTTCAAAAATTTCATGAACTCCCCCGCATTGACCAGCGTGGACTCCAAGCCCATCTCGTTCGCCCCGGTGATCACCTGATCGACCGCGCTTGCGCCAAACTCGCCGTTCGCCGCCACCGCTTCCGGCGCTTTGTTCGGCGCGAGCAGCACCAGCGCCAAACAGCCTGCGACCACAACACCGGCCGCTCCGACCGCTCGTTTGTTCTTCCACACCTTTTGCCCGCGATAGAAAGCCGGATGCTCCATCCGCTGCTGCAGCGCATGTGCAAAATACGAAAGGATCAGCACCGACACCGCCATAAACGCACACGGCGCGGCCACCAGCCATTGATAGCTGTTAATATAACCGATGCCGTACGCGATCATGGCTCCCCATTCGCCGGTCATCGACAACAGAATAAAGTTGATCTGCGTTTCATGGCCGAGGTGAAACGGTTCACTCCCGCCGATAAACACGCTGAGCACCGCCAACTGCCCGACCAAAAACAGCACCTGCACCAGTTCCGTCACGAACCCGTACAACAGCTCCGGCCGCAGATGCGGGAACAGATGCCGCCATACGATCCGGCTCGTCGATGCCCCCAAGGCACGGGAAGCGCTGATAAATTCCTTGTCACTGAAAAATTTCGCCCGGTCAGCGAACTGATCGGCCAGCGGAAAAATCCCAGCCCCGACCAGCATCAGGAACACCACGAGGCCAAAAAACAGCACGCGCGGGTCGTTCGGCATCAACCCCTGGTTGATGTACAGCTGCCCCGCCAACTGATACAGCGCCGTAAACAAGATCAGCACCGCCGGCACCGACGTCGTCACGATCTGCAACACCCGGATCACGCCGCGCAATCGGCCGGTCGCTCCGCTGTACAGCCCGATGGGCACAGCCAGCAGAAAACGCGTCGCCGTCACCAGCAAGCCAAAGCCAATCGTGTACTTCGCACCGTTCAACAGCAAGCTCAGCATGTCGTACCCGCGATGATCCGTCCCCAGCCAATGTTCACGGCTCGGCGCAAACGGCGGCATGACCATCTGCTTTTTGCCGTCGATCACCTGTTCCACCATCTGTACCTTGTCGAGGTCCCCGATCGTGCTCGGCATCAGATAGCTGCCAAACACCGTCACCACCGCCAGCAGAAGCAGCAGCGTCCAGGCCAGCCCGTATTGAAACCGCATTCCGCTCAGCGTCATCATGCTACTTCCCCTCCTTAAACGCCACAGCCCGGCGGTGGCGCACCAAAGCGATCAACCCGTTCGTGACCAGCGTAAACACCGCCAGAATCGCGCAAGTCACCGGCAACGACGACACCGAAGTCACCCCGTCGGCAAATGCGTAGCCCCCTAAACCAAACGTCCAGGTGATCACTTCCGCCGCCACCATCGACGTCACCGCGACCAACACCATGCGCGGCAGAACGGCCAGCAGATCCTCCCACGTATTGCGCAGCAGATGCGACAGGACGACCATCGGACGAGTCAGCCCTTTGGCATAGGCGGTGCGCACATACGCCTCCTGCCACTCGCGGGCAAAGGCCAGCCGCAGCGTTCCATACAAAATCGCCCCCGGCAACAAAGCAATCCCCAGCAGCGGCACCAAAAACGGCGTCTGATCCCCGAACTGCATCGCCACGATCAGCGGTTTCCCCGCCTGCTTGTCGATCACAATCGCCGCATACTGGATCATCACGATCAAAAAGAAATCGGGCAGTGACAGCAGCACCCGGTTCAGCACATCCAGCACCTTGCCCACCCGTGGCAGAAGCACCGCGAGCAGGACCGTCAAAAGTCCGCCGACAGCGGCCAGCACAAACGCCGGGATCAGGTAGGAAAACGTCCGCTGCACCATATCGCCCAAATGCCGCTCCAGCGGTTCATTGCGCGGATAGATATCCGTCTGGAACGTGATCTCGCCCAGCTCGCCTTTTGCATAAAATTCAACGGAGCGCTTCAGCACCACCCCGTACTGCTCCCAATCAATACGTGGGAACGCCGGCACCACAACTGTCAAATCGATCTGCCTGTCCATCTTCAGCAGCTGTTTGTATTTCTGCTCCTCCGCTTCCGGATAACCGACGATGATGCTCGGCTCTTTCTGAATCAGCGTCAAGCCCGGATAGCGGGCCACGATCTCTTCCGCTTTTGCGCCAGGCATGATCGTGATCTGCACCCGGTCATGCGCAACCGCGTCGATCGCGTAGCCCAAATTACTGACCAATAAGATGCCTGCGAGTACGCAGACGACAAGCATAAGTCCTTTTAGTAAACGAATCATCATATGAGATCAACTCCCTGCTACACCAATTAATTCCAATGTAGCACAAAAAAAAGGTGCGTCGAGAATATTTCCTCAATTCGCACCCTTTGTAACTATATTGTAAATTTCTTGCAATCAAAACTAATCCAAAATGTAAACATCCATCGCCTTGCGCCCAAACAGGCGGGCGGAGTAGTAGTCCGGATGGAACAGATCAACGCGCAGATTCTTGATCGCGCCGCCCGTGTCACCCGCGATCCCGTAGCCGTAGCCCGGAATGTACAGATGCGAGCCGAGAGCGATCTGTGCCGGGTCGACGGCGACCATGCCGACGCGCGGATTGATGCCGGTGTACGCCGGGTTGCCCGAGTAGGTGTAGGCGGTCGCTTCTGTCGCTTTTTTCGTGTGGTAGTTCACGCCCATTCCGCCGCGCGACGAGATGTTGAACACCTTCGTCGGCGTCGGCCGCTGCATGATCGCGTGGTAGAGGAACGTCGCCACTTCCTCGCGTGTTGCGTAGCGTTTCGGAGCGACTTTGCCGCCCGATCCGTGAATGATGTTTGCATTGGTCGCGTAGGCGACCGCTTTCACCGCCCAGGACGAGATGCTTCCGCGGTCGGTGTAGCCGGAAATGGCGCGGGAATAGGCGGTGTAGCTCATGCGGCGCGCCGACTCCGATTCCTTGCCGAGGGCGCTGACCGTCATTTTGATCATTTCTTCCCGACTTAACGGTTTGTTCGGTTGGAACACGCCGTCGGCGGTTCCACTCGTGACGCCCAGCCGATAGGATAGCTCCGCGTAGGTGGTGTACCATTCTCCCCGCGGGACGTCGCGAAACACTCCTTTATAAGGATCTGCGAGCGGCAGTTTCTTGGCGTTGATCAGCATCGCCGCAAACTCTGCCCGCGTCACTTGCTGTGTGGGCCGGAATGTGCCGTCAGAAAAGCCTTGGATGATGTGGTGGCTGTACATCGAAAGAATTTCGGTTTTTGCATACGACTTGTCGATATCGCTGAATGGATTTCCACTTGCCGCCTCTGTGGTCTGTGGCATGGCCAAAAACATGGTGGCAGCCAGCGCCAGCAAAGGCAGTGCTTTGATGATTTTTTTCATGATCTCCTCCTGCTTGCTTTCTCCCTGTGCCCCCGTGCACATGTACAAAGTTCGGAGTTTGTCCCGGTTTTCTGTCTCCTACTTTCGACTTACTTCGACAGACCCCCTGCGAGAAAAGCCCCTCCTCTTTTTGGCAAGGCTCCTTTTCGTGTATAATGGGATAGGTAAGCAGCAAGTACATAACGAAAGGCAGTGACTACATAATGAAAAAAGCAATCATCGAACTCGAGCGCGGCGGCGTGATGGAATTCGAAATGTTTGACGAGCACGCACCGGGCACCGTAGCCAACTTTGAGAAACTCGCTAACGAAGGCTTCTACGACGGCCTCAAGTTCCACCGCGTCATCCCGGGCTTCGTCGCCCAAGGCGGCTGCCCGCAAGGCACCGGCACCGGCGGCCCTGGCTACACCATCAAGTGCGAAGTAGAAGGCAACCCGCACCAACACCAAAAAGGCGCCCTCTCCATGGCACACGCCGGCCGCAACACCGGCGGTTCCCAGTTCTTCATCGTGCATGACCGCAAGACCACCGCTCACCTCGATGGCAACCACACTGTGTTTGGCCAGATCCTTTCTGGTGAAGAGTTGATCGACGGCATCGCGCAAGGCGATAAGATGAAGTCTGTAAAGATTGTAGAGGCGTAAGCAAGCCAACTGAGCCGACTCCGTATAGGAGTCGGCTCTTCTTTTTCCACAGCAAAAATTGTGATTTAAAAACAGCAATTCCTGAGAAGCCCGCTTATCAAAATCATCGTATGATATCCCTATCGTTAAAAACTCAAACGAAGGGTGATATCCGATGAAAAGAAAAATTGCAACTGCACTCCTGACCTCTGCACTGCTGATGACCAGCGCCTCTGCCGCATTCGCAGAGACGGAGCCGAACAACACCTGGGAAACGGCCGATGTGATGTTTGACAACAACTCCGGTGACATTTCCAATATCGACGACCAAGACTGGTTCTACACCACTGGCGGCGGCACGCTGTACTTGGACCACCAGAGCTTCTTCGGCAACACCGACATGTATGTCTACAATGCCAACATGGTCCGCATCGGCGTTTACTCCACGGCCGGTGATGAGGAAGTCTACCTTCCGTACGGCACCTACTACATCTGTGTGCTCGGCAGCAGCGGCCACTATGCGTTAGACTGGAGATAAGCAGCAAAAAGGGACTTTGTTCAACACGAACAGAGTCCCTTTTCCATCTACTCCTTCGGCCCTAAAAACCACGTGTAATGCACCAGCATGTTCTCCGAGTCCTTCGACCCGATCACAAAATACCGCAAATACAAACTCCGCCCGCGGAACTCCCCGACCTCGAGCAACTTCTTCTTATTCGAGACCCCGTCCGGGTCGTCAAAATTCACAAACGTCAGCAGCACTTCCCACTCGTTAAGCTCCTCAAACTCCACGTCCCGCTCACAATTGCGCTTATCCTTAAACGTCAACCTTACAGTCAACGCCCCGTCTCCATCGTCAAACTCAAACAACAACGACTCCTCATGCAATGCATGCAGCGACCCGCTCTCCAACACTTCCAGCCCGTCCACCGTCAGGATCATGTACCCTCTCTCCTTCTGCCAATCTATCACTCTCGTATATCGTATTCCCCCTCTTCTGCACCTATGAATAAATTATATTAATCTGATAATTTCACAATCGTAAATGATAATCATTTTCAAATATTTATATTGACATGAACCCCACTTCATTTGTATGATACTTCCATAGAAAAAATATACAGATTAGAAGGGTGATTCCAAATGAAGAAAAAACTCGCAACCACAATCCTCGCAGCAGCTATGTTGATCTCCGGCACCACGTCCGCCTTTGCAGCAGTAGAAGCTGAATATAACGGCAGCCAAGACCTTGCTGACTGGTTCGACAGCAGCATCTCCGGCGTGATCAGCGATGCGAATGACTACGACTGGTCCTATTCCTACGGCTGCGGCCATCTGTACCTCGACGCGATCGGCTTGACCGGCGATGTCGACCTGCGCATCTACCAAGACAAAGCATCTTGGGGATACGGCTGGCAACACAGCAGCTACACCACCGCCATGGATGAAGAGACCGGCACGCTCAACTGCGGCACCTGGTACTTCCTCGTCACCGGCGATGCAGGTGCCGACTACACCTTGTCCTGGAAGTAAGCCTACTCCCCAGCCCTATATCCAGCTACGTACCTACTCATGAAAGGTTGTTGATCTCTATGAAAAAGAAACTCATCTCCGGCCTCCTGGCTTCCGCAGTTCTCCTCGGCGCAGCATCTGCTGCCTACGCCGAAACCGAATACAACGACATGTTCGAGTACTCCAACTTCTTCGCAGAAAACGTCAACGGCACCATCGGCGGCGAATGGGACGTCGACTACTTCAAGTCCTACGGCTGCGGCGTCATGTACCTCGACTCCACCGACATCCTGGGCGAAGTCAACCTGTACGTGTACAACTCCGAGCGCACCCGCATCGGGATCTACGACACCTACGGCGACGATGAGACCGTCTCGCTGGTATGCGGCACCTACTACTTCCGCGTGACCGGCTTCAACGGCAGCACATACATTCTCGACTGGAGATAAGATAGAAAAAGAGAGCCTCTGAGGCTCTCTTTTTGTTTGCGTCCTCACGCATCCTCCCGTAGACTAAGAGATGATTCCTACTCACGGAAGGAGACCTATCAATGACAACGAACTCAATTCCCGTTTACATACTGACCGGCTACCTCGGCGCCGGCAAAACCACCCTTTTGAAAACCCTGCTCCGCCACGTCAAAGCAGCTGGCCAGACCCCCGCCGTCCTCATGAACGAGTTCGGTTCGGAAAGCGTCGACACCCTTCTGTTGCAAAACTCCGCCGTCCCCGTCATGGACCTGCTCGAAGGCTGTGTGTGCTGCACCCTGCGCGGAAGCCTAGCGATCACCCTGCAGCAGATGGTCACGCAGTACAAGCCCGACGTGATCTTCCTCGAAACCACCGGGGTCGCTTCGCCTGTTGACCTCGTCGAAGCGCTGGTCGAGCCTGAGTTGGCGGACATCATGCACCTCGCAGGCATCTACACCCTCGTCAGCGCCAAACGCTTCCCACTGGACCTCTCCCCTGAGTCCCTCGATGCGAACGAGCGGACGATGATCCAGCAAGTGCAATACGCCGACGCGATCCTCGTCTCCAAAACCGACCTCGTGAAGCCCGAGCGCTGGGAGTCGTTGCAGAACGTCCTACAGGAGCTGAACAGCAACGCACCACTCTTGCAAGTCTACAAGGGCGAGGTAGACGCCGCAGTACTGCTCGAAGTGCGTACCACGCCAAAAGAGAAGCCATCTGCCTCCGCCAAACCAAAAGGACTCACCCGCCGCACCGTAGGGCAAGTGAAGCCGACCACTCGTGAGCGCACCAGCTTCGGGAACTTGCAGACGTTTACTTACGAGTTTCAAGGGGCGGTGGACAAGGAGAAGTTCTTGGACTTCCTAAGAGCCCTGCCGGACAACGTCCTTCGTGCGAAAGGGTTCTACAAAGACTCCGAGCACGGCATGCTCCACGAGTTCCACTACGAGCCCGGCGCGCCGATGTCAGCCATCGTTGACATAGACGGCAATGGCAGAGCATTTGCAGTGTTTATCGGGAAGGATTTAGACGAAGCAGCGATCATCGAGCAACTTCAAGCATGCAAAAAAGACTGAGTTCGTTTTCACGGACTCAGTCTTTTACAATCTAGTCGGCCCCGTCATCAGGTCATATCCAACAATCCCTGCTCCAATCAGTACAAAGAAGCCCAAGACCATCCAGAACACCTTACGAGAAGCAGTGTGATACAGCACAACCAGCAGCAGATAAGCAATCAGGATTGGTATGCCGATCGCCAAATACAGCCAGAGCAGCATTACCAGTTCATCTTTCAGCGTTATCCCCATAAACAGGGCGAGGACTGCATAGATCGCGGAGATCACCGACCAGATTATCAAAGAATGTCTCATCTTTCCCCTCCATCTCGGTAAGCGTCTAATACTCCCCACCTCCACACGAAACATAGAGCATGAGATAATCCTCCTCAGACGGAAATGAGGAGGAATTTTTTATGACTCGAAGCGAGCTTCGAGCTGTATGGGAATCTCGAATCTCTGACTGCCGCGCCAGCGGTCAAAGTGTAGCGGCGTGGTGTACAGCTCATCAGATCAATTCTCGCCAGTACTACTATTGGCTGCGCAAGCTCTCCAACACTGAGATGCCTTCACCTCGCTGGTTGGAGGTCTGCGCAGACCAACAGCCAAGTAACGAAACCGACTCCTGCTTGCAGGTCAAAATTGGCTCTGCCGTGATCGAAGTCAAGCCAGGTTTCAATCGAGACCTGTTGGCGGATGTCGTCCTTGCCTTGCAAACGATATGTTAAACGAAACCGACATAACTCGTGTCTACATAGCCAGCGGCCACACGGACCTTCGCAAGTCGATAGACGGTTTGGCCGCCTTGGTTCAGGAGAGTTTCGAACTGGATCCATTCTCCCAATGCCTGTTTGTCTTTTGCAATCGGCAACGAGACAAACTTAAAATCCTGCACTGGGAGCATAACGGCTTTTGGCTCTACTATCGCCGCTTAGAGCGAGGAACCTTCCAATGGCCGCAAAAGAAATCTGGTCCAACGATGCAGATCAGTCGAAGAGAGTTGCGGTGGCTTCTGGATGGCTTGTCGCTTCAGCAACGAAAGGCACACCCGAAACTCACCGCACAGACGGTGATTTAGTATGAAAAAATTCTTGTTCTCACTAGGAGAATGAGAGCTTCAAGGCGAAGAAAAAAGTATGAAACCTACAATAGCCATCCCAACCACCATTGAAGAACTTCAAAAACAGAACATACAACTTGGAATACAAAACGCAGAGTTGAAAGCTAAGCTCAACTGGTTGGAACAACAGTTTCGTCTCAGCCAACAGAAGCGTTTCGGTGCCTCAAGTGAGCGGACAAACGCGGATCAGTTGGAACTGTTCAACGAAGCGGAATCCGAATCCTCCACTGCCGTGCCAGAGCCGACCGCAGAAACGATTCAATACGTCCGCAAGAAGAAACGTGGACAGCGAGAAGAGTTGCTTGAAAACCTGCCGGTTGAAACGGTGGAATACCGTCTCTCGGAAGACGAGCAGGTCTGCTCGTGCTGCGGTGGTCCCACCCATGAAATGAGCACGGAGGTTCGCCAAGAGCTGAAAATCATCCCGGCTCAAGTAAAAGTGTTGAAGCATGTTCGCTATGTGTATGCGTGCCGCCGTTGTGAGCGTGAGGAGATCAGCACTCCCGTGCTGACAGCTCCCATGCCGCAACCTGTATATCCTGGCAGTTTGGCTTCCCCATCCGCATTGGCTTTTATCATGAATCAAAAGTACGGGGAAGGCTTGCCCTTGTATCGTCAGGAGCAGCAACTCATGCTTCTCGGAGTAAACCTGTCGCGACAAACGATGGCCAACTGGATGATCTATGCAGCTGACCGCTGGCTGAGCCTGCTGGAGAATCGTATGCGAGAGCACATGCTGAAGCAAGACATTCTGCATGCCGATGAAACGACCCTGCAAGTACTGCGTGAACCGGGTCGGGCAGCCAAGAGCACATCGTATCTCTGGCTTTACCGTACCGGGCGCAACAGTCATCCGATCATCGTGTATGACTACCAGCCGACACGAGCAGGCGAACACCCGCGACAGTTCCTGTCCGAGTTTCACGGCTACCTGCATGTGGACGGATACGCGGGGTATAAGAAGATCCCTAACGTCACCCTGGTCGGGTGTTGGGCACATGCTCGCCGCAAGTTCGACGAGGCTCTGAAAGCATTGCCGGCCTCCAGCCGAACCGCAGCTGTAACCGCGAAAGAAGGGCTCGAGTTCTGCAATCGTCTTTTCGCGATCGAACGCGAGATGAAAGATGCCTCGCCGGAAGAACGATACACGGCCCGTTTGGAGCGTAGTCGGCCCATACTGGAGGAATTTTCGGTATGGCTACAGACTCAAAAATCCCGCGCGTTACCGAAGAGCGCACTGGGGCAGGCCATAAAGTACTGCCAGAACCAATGGGTAGCATTGGGGGCGTTTTTGCTCGATGGGCGTTTGGAGATCGACAACAACCGAAGTGAACGCGCCATCAAACCATTCGTGATTGGACGGAAAAATTGGCTGTTCGCCAATACTCCACGCGGCGCAAAGGCAAGCGCTGTGATCTATAGTCTTGTCGAGACGGCGAAGGCGAACGGGGTAAATCCGCTGGTCTACCTGACCTATCTCTTCGAGACCCTGCCCAACCTTGCGAACCCTCATGATCACCATGAGCTGGATCGCTTGCTCCCGTGGTCGGACACGCTGCCGCTCATCTGCCGAGTATTTAATAAAAAGCACGAATCGCCTTCAGTTCTTGCGTAGCTGAAGGTTATTCGTGTTTTGTTTACGATGAATATCTTTCAAGCAGTCCCCACCTTTCGGCAAACGACACAAGGTGGGGACTGTTTTACGCTTACCCATCTCGGAGCCAAGTACAACAAAGCCATGACAACTAAGTCATGGCTTTCATCATACTTTATTTTTGTACTGAGATGCCCATAACCGGGGGACCAGGCACTGACTCGGCGTTAGCATTTACTTCCATTGTCAGTGCAGAAATCACCATAATACAAACCAAGAGACCTAATGCCACATATTTTCTCATCTTACAGCCTCCTTCCGATACAGTTGTGCCATCAGTTTGTTACGTTCTCTTTCCAAATCCAATGCAGATACGAGATCACCGGATTCTCGGTAGGCATCCACAGCAACTTCCAAAGAATCCACTTGTTCGGCAATGACTCCCATTCTAGCATAGATAATTGCAGATTTTAACGCGCAACTCAGGCTATCAGCGTACCTTTTGCAGTGCAAAAAGTACTTTGCATTAATCCGGAGATAGTACACGTATTCCTCGGTTTCTTGAAGTGATTGTCGATTGATGAGTTCTTCTGCAAGTGTGAGCATTGCTTCAGCTTCTTCTAGATTTTGATCCAAGAGTAGTTCTGCCTTTTTTGAAAGAACTAGTAAGTAGTTCGTGTAATCATTGTCCCGTAGATAAAATTCAGCACATTCGTTCAACTCTCGAAGTGCTCTATCCTTATCCTCGATAAGAAATACGGCAACATTGTGCTGAACCTTAACGGCCATAGAAATCAGATTCAACCCCGTATACAGGACGTGTGCCTGTTGGTAGAGTTCCGCAGCTCTTTTCTGATCCATAGCTTCGTAATACACTTGTGCATTCGCAAAAAGAGTATCTGCAACACGTCTAACGTCTTGATTGCTTTGGAAATATCCCTGCGCACTTTCTATATATGCCCCAGCTTGCTTGTATTGTCCTAATAAGCGTAATGTTCTCCCTAAGTTATATGATATGAACGCAGCTAATTGATCGTAGGCGGAGAAACGTTCAATACGGTCATACGCTTTTTGATAATTGTAGTAGGCTAATGTGAACTCATTTCTTAAGAAATGTGCATTCCCGATCTTATTTCGCATTCTAGCCAAGGTATGTACGTCATCAAAAAGATTTGTTTCTAACTCAGTTACTGTTGGAGTCAAGAGTTCGATTGCCGATTCATACATCCCTTGCTGAATCATACATTCCGCATGATCAATAGCTACTTCAAGCTGATCTGCATACGAAAGGTCAGATTGCTGCTTTAAATAAAGTAGATGAGGTTCTGCTTGCTCAGGTTGATGAGTCTCCAGGTAAATCTTTGCAAGTTTGTGGCGGTTGTACAACTCCATCTGATCCACTTCGTCCCGAACTAACTCATGAAGTTGTACCTGCAGTTTCCGTGCAATATGTCTTAACAGCTCTATCGAGGCTGTATTTTTATCGCGCTCAATTTGACTGATCATAGAAACTGTAACAAAACCATCAGCCAATTCGCCTTGACTCATACCTTTTTCAAGTCGGAGTCTCCTGATCTTTTCACCTAAGGTTTCTGTTTGATTGTCTTTCAAAATCTCCGCCTCCTCAACCTAACATTAATAACATATCACAATATTTTTAGATGAGGTAGAGAATATTCCAGTTAGCGTATCTAATACCAGATTGTATTTGCTTTCCTGAAAAGGACCTGAATCAACGATTCAGGTCCTTTTTTGTCCTATCTATCCCCAAAAACCAGTAAGGGGAATTAAGAATTAAGCCTATAAAATGACGGATATAATCTGCATACTACCGGAAGATTTGCTGTTAAACTTTTCATAGAGGATCGAGGTGAGAAAATGAGGACCTTAAAAGTGGAGTTCGGTTACAACGTTTCTTCTCGCAGAAAAGCCCTAAGGTTGACGCAAGAAAAGCTCGCTGAAATGTGCGAATTGGACAGAACGACAATCGGCCAAATCGAAGCAGGCAAATCAAATGCAACATTGGAGACGATTGAATTAATTGCGAATGCTCTAGACGTACACCCCTCCGAGTTACTAAAAACAGAAACGTACCATAGGGGGTAGAATACATGCAGTTATTCAAAAAACCAGAGAAAATCGATGACGTATTCTGTAAAGTTTTAACCCGCAATGATGACAGCGGACGACATGGGGTTTTGATTCCAGTTCACGCATACCGACTTTTCCCAACATTCAAAAACTTCATTCCGGATACACCTGAAAACTACGAGGAGGATATCATTACATATTGGGAAGAGTCAAGGGGATGGGCACAAAAGAAAAGTAAGTGGAAGCACTATCACAGATATCCCGAAAGACGTATGACATCCCTCTCACCCGAAAATTTGAACAACAAGATCGAAGGCTCATTAATTGTTGTGGGCAAATACCGTGACAACTATGAGTACGAATGTTTTGTTGTTAGTCCAGATGACCCACTCTACTTAGAAGTGGGTACGTTGTTCAATCTCGGAGAAGAAGGTGGCCAATTTGTTGGATCATCGATAATCCCAATTGCAGCTTTCGAAGGTGACAATGACGAAGATGAAGTCATTGATGAGTTAGTAGAAAAAATCAAACAGATTCGCTCACTGGGTTTCGTTAAGTCGTTAAAATCTGGGGACACAGGTGTTGGTTTCACATTCGAGGCACTGCTCGGTATTGCTGCTAATTCTGACAAGGCTCCTGACTATAAGGGTATAGAGATTAAGACAACACGATCTGCTCAATCAAAAGAGACTCGAAAAGCGTTAACAGGGAAACAAACACTTTTTTCTTTAATCCCGCAATGGGGAATTGCCGGTTCTAGAAAAGGACTAGTCGAAGAATTTGGCTATTGTGATAAGATACGAGGACGTACTGCCCTTTACTGTACTATTAAGGTCGTGCCAAATAGTTTAGGCTGGTCATTAGACGTGTCAGAGAAAGATGGACTAATCTACGTTTTGCGTGATGGAGTAAACGTTGTCCATTACTCTATGATCGATTTACAGAATTCTCTCGAAAGCAAGCATAAAGAGAGCGTATTCGTGACAGCTCAAGCACGAAAAAACAAAGATGGCTCCGAAGAATTTCTTTACGATTCAGTGTTACATTGCAAAGAAGTTTCGTTTGTGGAATTCATCACCATGATCAAAGAAAACCTAGTTGGAGTAGATTTTGCAATTCACTCTTCGGACGGAAAAGTTCGTGATCACGGATTCTTGTGGAGGCTTGAAAACAAAAAGTATGTACCTAGACTGTTTAAATACGTACAGGAAAGACTCTAATAAAAAAACCTCTGCCGACATATGGCAGAGGTTTTTTATTATTGATGAACAAGACTCTGTTTACTTGCTAGGATTGCTTTTTTGATTTCTAATGCAATTGCTTTAGCTAATAAGGGAGGGACCGCATTCCCAACCTGAGTGTATTGTGGTACATCTGACTTTCTCCGATCTCCGCCCGTAGTTCTTTTACCTAAAAACTCAAAGCTGTCATCGAATGACTGTAGTCTGGCCATCTCTCTAACCGTAAGACATCGATCCTCAAATGGACTGATAAAATCATCAGGTAAGGTAACCATTGTTAACGACTGTCGGTGTCTTTCTAACCTAATACGACTATTCTTTTTTGTTAGCAACGCCTTGAGCATTTCCTCTGTGATTTTCCCGCTCTTGAATGCTTCTTTTATCCGATCTGCCTCATACTTCCCTTTCAGTTTCCCTATACATTCCTCGATTAGATTTGGATACTTTTCATAATCAATTCCTTGGGCCAAAATTCTCTTGGCGACTTGTGCTGCGCTTTCACCTTCCTGAAACAAAGAGAATCGTTCACGCACAACAGCTGTATGTTTTGAAGACTCGTGATTTAAGGTAACGCCGTTACTAGGAATACGTCCTCCGGCAAGTGTCGGAGTTCTCCCATTTCTTGAATCGTTTTGATAGTCGGAAAGACCAAAAGCTTGACATTGCTTGCCAAACACCAGATCACTTATTGCTTCATCTACGGTTACTTTTTGATCACTTTCTGCTGTCGAAGCTTCGGGATAGCTTGGAATTGCCAGCCGATCCCCTTCATGATTTCGGAAAGCGATAAAGATAACCCGTCTTCGTTTTTGTGGCACGCCATAATCTGACGCATCCAATAACCTCGGCTCTATCGTAACATAACCAATGCCGTCAAATTCTCTTCTTAAGATATCAGGTACCAGACAATTTTGAGGATATACTTCTCCATTAACTCCAATAAAATTATCTAGTTTCGTATCAAGAAAACCTTCTACATTTTCCATAACAACATACTTGGGCTTAATATCTCGGATAAGACGAATATATTCTTTAAACAACTGATTACGAGGATCATTCTTGTCCCTACGTCCCGCCCGACTAAACCCCTGACACGGAGGACCACCAAAAACTGCATCAATCTCGGGGAAAGCTTGTCCACTGAACATCTTAAGGTTCTTTACTGCGTCCTTCACGAACTCTTCCGTAAGATCCCTTATATCTGCACATTCGAAGTGTGTATTCTTGCCTTGAATAAGTCCTAACTTCTCATGCCGATTCGTATATGTTCTCATGACGTCTCGATTTATGTCACTTGAAAAAATGATGTGAAACCCTGCCTGAAGAATCCCTTCGCTCATCCCTCCCGCTCCACAAAATAAGTCAATTGCTAATGGCTTCATTTCAGACACCTCTTCTTCACTGTCTTTCTCGAACGTACTTTCGTATAATGTTATTATCCTAAAAAAAAGCCGATCTGTCCAGGCCTAAATCATAGAAAATAGTGCCCTTTTTGGAATCGTCTCAAGTAAAAAACAAAACCACCTATACATAAATAAGGTGGTGGATAATTTATAGGAGCGAAAAATAAACCTAAACTTCGCGCTTTAGTATATTGACAATGCTGCTATTAACTGGATTTCCAAGTAGACTCAAAACTTGCTCCGCTATCGCTCGACCTAATAACGGTGGGACAGCATTGCCAATTTGCTGGTATTGGGAATCCTTACTCCCCATAAATCGGTAATCGTCTGGAAAGGATTGTAATCTAGCTGCTTCTCTAATACTTACAGCTCGATTCTTTGTCGGGTGTATCCACATAGACTTACGAACATTTACCACAGTACGAGAAGGTTTAGCATATTCTAATCTTAGATACACGGTTTTTTGTGTACGTTTAGGATCTGTATAATTTGATTTCTTGTCCTCATCAAGATCTTGAAAACTCTGACCTTGATCTAGTAATTTAAATCGTTCCATCGCAGTTGGTCGTGTATCAGTCGTAATGTGATTATATAATTCATTACCCTTACTACGGAGTAGTCTTTGTAATGGGTTTGTAGGTATATTAGATAAATTGATTTTTCCAGACACTACTGTCTTACTTGGCTCAATATCCTCAAGGTCTTGAATAGCCTCTTCAATGGTGTAATACTCCCCTTCAGTAAGAAAACCTTTCGGAAAACTTATTTTGGGCTCTGGACTATCCACTGTTTTCCTAATACCAATTACAAAGCACCGCTCCCTGTGTTGAGGAACACCAAAGTTAGCAGCACTAAGTACCTCAAAATCAACTGCATAATGCATACTTCTAAGTTTTGCTATGACATAATCGAAAACTTTGTATGTCTTGACTTCGACAGTACACTCGTCACCGGTATTCATGAAGCTGTAAATTATGCTATTTGCTTTTAACTCGGAAATCTTGGAAATAACTTTCTGAATCTGGATGATAGATTCAATATTATCGATTAATTTAGAGGAGATTTGACCATTAGTGATACTTTCAGATATCTCAACACCAAGACTATCCCAAAGCTCCATATAATCTCTGCCCCAAAGAACATGAATTCGCCGCCATTCATCTATAAACTTCTTAAATACATTGATATTCTTCTGCATATAGTTATTCATATTTTGGTACGAGGATCGCACACGATACAACGAGTTAAGTTTTGACATTACATCTTTTCTAAGGATGAATTGTGATAAAACTTCTTGGACTTGTACAAACCTTTTCAACTCATCTATAAATCTAGGAATTTTCCCAAGACTCAAATATTCTATTTCAGTTGTAATATTTAAATCATCAAGTTCATTTTCCATATCGGAAGAAAGGAAAAATTTGTGCGTATCTGAGGTTATGGTTTTAACATTCTCCATAACAAATGCTTTAGGAGTAAGATGCTTGATTGCTTTAATAAACTCTTTAACCAAACTATTATTACCTGAGATCAATGAATTTTTCTGTCTATTTGCATTCGAAAATCCTTGGCAAGGCGGACCCCCAATTACTACATCGATTTGTCCAAACTTATTGCTAAGTTCCTCATAATCAAGTTTTGTTACATCATTATAGACCTTAACTCCTCCTCGATTCTTCATATAGGTCTGAATGGCGTACAAGTTGATCTCAACTGCAGCCTTTGTTTCAAACATCTCTGTCTGCTCAAAACCAAGACTTAATCCTCCTGCACCTGCAAAAAGGTCTACTACTTTTAATCGATTTGTCATTTACCGTTTTCCTCCTGAACTTCGAACGAATGTTCTATTTATTCAATAAAACAGAGAAAATACCCTCCTTATGTCTAAGAAAGGTAAAAAGTAGAAATCTATGCTTCATGTGTGGTTGCAACAAACTCCGCTACTGTAGGTATAAGACTTTGACGCTCTTTCAGCAGATCCCAGCACTCTTCTTTTTTACACCATTGAGTGACGTTTGTACCAGCAGCCGTTGGATGGGTAATATGTTCCCATACGATTTTAGCTATTTCTGTGAGCATTTCTCTTAGTTTTTCATCTATATCTTGTCGTTGCCATATTTGCAGTAGATCTACCCTTTGTCCAGTCAGATAAGATAATAAAGCGATCGAATATGTTACTACATTTGCTTTATAACCAGGATAATCAAGATCTCTAACGATATTGTCGCACTCTTTAAAAAGAATCGCTTTCGCAACCATTTCCTTGAAATAATCCTGATCGGGTTCCTTATTGGCAAATTCGTCATTGATTACCTTGGTAAAATGGACAAAATTTGTTTCACCGCCTTTACTGACTAAGTGGGGAAACTGTCTCCAAGACATATCGTATTTAGCAACTGCTGTTTTAACTAGTTTTTGCTTGTTTGGATGTCGATCTAAAAACTCTTTTCTTTTCTTAGGTGACAATTGTCGATTAGCTTCAACCATATATTGGCCTCTAGCCTGTTTATCGCATAATGAAAATGCAGAATGTCGCGGCGTAAAAGTGCAGACTTTGCCCGCGACATTTTGGCATTAAAAAAGCACTTGCCAACATCGATCTACTATCTTACCCTACGGTTTGCGACGACCAAGGGGGATCGAGAGGATGTTGAAAGTGCCTGAGCAACAGTATATCAAATTTTTGCGCGAACACGAAGGGTGTTCGATTACCGAAATTGCAGAACGATTGGACATAAATTGGAGAACTGCCAAAAAATATGCGGACAAGGACGATTGGAACGAGACGACTGGAAAACGATTCGGACGTTATCCGGTTCTCGGTCCGTTTCTCGAAATCATAGATACATGGCTTATGGATGACGAGGCTCTTCCACGCAAACAGCGCCACACCGCTCGGCGGGTCTTCCACCGTCTCAAAACAGAGCATGGATTTAATGGCGGCGAACGAACGGTACAGGAGTACGTGTCCAAATGGCGGGCGGCTTACGCCCATGAACGAGCGAAGAGTTACGAACGGCTGGAGCATCCAGGTGGCGAAGCCCAGGTGGACTTTGGAACCGCGCATGTTTCGCAGAATGGGAAGTTGGTGGAGCGCAAGATTCTTACAGCGTCTTTCCCATTCAGCAACGCTGCTTTCGCATTCCCTGTTCCTTCGGAAAATAGCGAGTGCTTCCTCGAAGCCTTGAAGCGCCTCTTTGAGCAAATAGGTGGTGTACCGCGACGAATCTGGTTTGACAACCTCGCGGCAGCGGTTGCATCCATTGAGAAGAACGGTGACCGAAAGCCGACTGATGCGTTCGCAAGGTTTTGTGCTCATTACCGTTTCGAACCAGTCTTCTGCAATGTGGCAAGTGGCAACGAGAAAGGAAATGTAGAGAACAAGGTCGGTTACGGCAGGAGGAATTGGTGTGTCCCAATCCCCATAATTCAATCGCTCGACCAATTGGCTGAACATCTGGAAAAGGAATCTAGGGAGGATCGTCAACGCATTCACTATGCGAAGAAGGAGAAGGTGGACGATCTATGGCGACAGGAGCAGACAATGCTTTACTCCCTGCCATTAGAACCGCTCGAAGTCTTTCGCCTGGATATAGGCCGATTAAACAAATATCGTGAACTGTCGTTCGAGAAAGTCAAGTATCCACTCCCGCAATGCAAAGCGGAGCAGCGTGTGTTGCTCAAGGTCAAGTGGGATCGGATTGAGGTATTGGACGAATCTTACAGCAAGATCTTCGAGTTTCCGCGCCCCTATACGGACAAGACGATAGAAGTCGAGTGGAGAGCCGTTTTGGACGGGCTCAAGCGGCGCCCCCGTTCCGTCAAATACTCGACCTTTGTGTCGATGATGCCCGAGACCCTGAAACGCTTCTTGAGGGAAGTGGAGTCGGAGAATTGTAAGGCACGCCTGTCACTTGTGAGACGTTTGTTGGAGAACTATTCGATGGAGGAGATCGCCGATGGCCTGCACGAACTCATGCCTTGGGATTCTCGCGCTGAAACGGCTCTAGAGCACGCCTTGTACAAGAAACGGCATCCTGAGTTTCATCCTGAACCGTTCCAAGAGCTACACACCCCGACAGAGATTCAAGGCTATCATCCCGGTGACTTGGCTAATTACAACGACCTGCTGGGGGTGACACTATGAATACAGAGATGTTGGCGCAGGCGTGCAAAACGCTCCATCTGGCGCATGTGATGAGCAACTACGATTCGGTTCCGTTCGAGAATCGGATTGACTTCTTGCTGGCAATCCTGCAGTCGGAGATCCAAGGACGTGAGTCCAGCAAGATGAAAAGACTGTTGAAACGCGCCAATTTCCCGCATTTGAAAACGTTTGAAGGGTACAACTTTGAGGAAGTCACGTTTCCAAATCATTGCACGGAGCAGTCGTTACGAGAACTCGCCTTTCTGAAACATAAAGAAAACATTTTGATGTTGGGCAAGGTGGGAACTGGGAAAACCCATCTGGCAATTGCTTTAGGAATGGAAGCCTGTAGGCAGGGGCATAACGTGAGGTTTTACCGTGTCTCGGAGCTGGTTGGAAAATTGCTGGAAAGACATGAAAGCGGGACTTTGACGAGATTTCATAAGGAACTGATGAAGTGTGACCTGTTGATTTTGGATGAGGTGGGCTTTGTACCGTTTCACCAAACGGGCGCTGAACTTCTGTTTCACGTCATCTCGGAATGCTACGAGCAGCGAAGTCTCATCGTGACCTCCAATCTGGAGTTTGGACAGTGGAACAGCGTGTTCGGTGATACACGATTGACCAAAGCGCTGGTGGACCGATTGGTTCACCACGCGCACATTCTGGGCTTCACGGGCGAGAGTTATCGCTTGCGCCATGCTCTATCGAGCGTAAATTCATAAATTTCGGTGTTGGCGGTGCTATGCACAAAATGGCCGCGACACTCTGCACTTTTTAGTTGCGAAACACACTCTAGCCCTTTCATAAAACCACATTGTTGTAGATTTTCCACGAAAATCTTTATTTGGTGCCCATATACTTCTAGACAACCTTTCCAAGGCAATATGATACTTGTCATTCGAATTAAAATCGGAAATATTGATTTTCGTTTGACTGTTTGCATATTTCGATATCGAAGAAACTACAAGGTCTGCCTGACTCAGATCCTTTAGAATTGTAAGTTTCATTTGTACTTGAGCTTTTGATAGATCGATTTGTTTATGCTTCAATCCATAATACAAAGAAGCTGTTGTTTGACCTCCATTGACGATCTGCCAGCCCACTAACTCTTCTAATGCCAATGTTTCATCCGTTTCAGAATTCCCACTGAAAACGGCTTTTTCCGCGGTAGTTGAAATACCATTATTGTAAGCCAAAAACATATGCGGCTCTTGCAATAGAGTATCTCGAATACCCTTATTTACCTTACCAGTGGCTTGAAGATAAGAACGAACATTTCGCTCGATCAACCTTTGTCCCCACTTTTCATAAATTTTCGCCAACATTTCTCCAGAAATAATAGCAACGTAGGAGGTATAGACCTCATTCTCGTCCAGAGTTCGTAGACATTGCAACGTTCTCCCAAATTCGTCTACAAAGTTTATTTTCAGCAATTCCGGCCCAATATTTTGATGTGCAAATTGGTAAAGTCGCTCGATATCCCAAACACGATAAATAATATTGATACCATCAAAATCTTCATTTAGTGGAAGTTGGTTGTTCGTAATCCCGTTCGTAACTACAAACACTTCTAGCTTACTCCAATTACCACGCTGCTCATAAATGAGGTGTGCTAGTGCGTAAGCCTCGTGGGATTCTTCGATTGTTTCGGCTAGTCCGCCTAGACTTTTGACAAAAAAGTTCTTCCCACGCTTAAAAAGGTCTTCGATTGTTTTCGCATTAATTTTACGTACATGGTTTATTGCATCGAAACTCGATATAAATAACACAAGAGTATCGGTTTCTTCCCGATACTCATAGGCGTTAATTTTCATCCCGGTTTTCTTAAAAAAACACACTTGGGGATCAAAACATTCTTCTGCGTCAACTAAGTACCCACAAAACTTTTCAGTAAAAGTATCTTCTTGGGAACTATTGTTCGCTTGAGTATCCCCCAGTGTTTCTTCCAAGAATTCCTTCGCAAATGTATCCAAGGTAATCATTTAGCTCTGCTCCTCCACTCCACATAATTTTACAATTACTTTCTCTGTAGTTGTTTTATGTGATTCGCATGCCGATAAGTCAACTGAATAAGTCACATTACTGACGCCAACCGGTAATTGAGCAACGAGAATTCTAGGAAAATCATCATTTACATGATAGGAAAGAACATCTCGAATTACATACCCAGTTGTGTATGTTTTCGAATGTATTTCCAAATAGCCCGCAAATAACAACAGTTCTTCAAATCGGCCCAATGCAACTAGATCAATACTTAACTTTGAACGAATCTCTTCGACAATAGCTGGTAAGGAAGCACTTGTATTATTTAACTCCCCAATAGAAATGTACGTTAAAAATAAAGCATCTAACCCGGTATCATCAAGCTGTATTTCGCTTGATACTTTAAAGCTCCGATGTGAGCTCGATATTGAAGTCTTGATCTCAACGGCTATGGTCTGGTTAACAAAATCATGGTTCTTTCGTTCAACACCTTGCCAATATTCTATTACATTTGTATGACTTCCAGAATCTATCAACCGGTTTAAAAACCATAATTCCCCAAACAAGCCGCGCTGCTGTATGTTAGATAGTCCGCCTTTCCCGTAAGAACTGAAAAACATCTTCCATTTTTGCAAGATGTTTTTCAGAAAGACGTGCAATATACTTTCGGTGTCTAATTCCAAAAGTTTATTACAGATATTCCCCATGAACACTTCAAAGATCTCACGGTCTTCCGCTTTCTGGTTATATAGTAATAGAAATGGACTATTAGTGTAATTCAAGATACTCATTTTTAGTTGCTCTACAACCATACCGTCCCAACGCGGAAGCTGTTCCAGTTCACTATCAGACCACTTGCCAGAGAGCTTAATCAAAATATATCGTTTTTCTTTGCTTTTGTCTGTACCAATAAAAACCTTTACTGGCGAAGAACTTGAGATGAATCTAGCAAGAAGAAAATCGGTACTTGCTACCTTCGGATCATTATCCAAACTCTCCAAAATAGACAAAATATTAATCATTCAACTCCAGCTCCCCAAAAACGTTATTTGCAACGTAATCAACGGAAAGAGCAGTGTCACTGCCTGGAAAACTTAGAGCAATACCAATTGGGGAGTGTTTTAAGTCATGCATCGTAAATACCTCACTAGACACATCCAACGGGTAGATTAAAAGAAGTCCATTTTTCTTGTCCCTTAAAGTCTTTCTTACCTCTTTATTGGACATTTTTTCAGCATTAACTATTTCCTTTTGACTCTGATTGAGATCAAACAATTCGTGATCGGGTGTAACCAATCGTTTGATGGATGCAATTGTGTCGTGATAGATAACACCATCTTTTGAGGTGTTTCGTTCTACTCTCCCAACATGATGTCCACCCAATGTTTGATCTTCAGAACTATCACCAACGTTGATCAAGGCTACAGACCATGATGTTAATTCACCTTGGAGATATTGTTTTGTAATATATTGACTTAAGTAACGAGCATTGGCTCTTGTGCAATACTTGTGGGTTTTGAATTCATTCAAGAAGTCGATAATTGTACTTCCATCAACGTTATCCCACATTAAATGCTTGCCTGGATTATGTCTGCCACGTTTTGCAAAGTAATTTTGATCAGGAGTACCCAATTTAGACACAAATTCGTCCGTGAGTATAAAATTACTCTCAAGTATTTTTTCATCAAGATCAAAAACAGTGGTTTCACTAATACTTCCGGCATAGCTTAATTTCATATGAATACCAGTTTTCATTTTGACTTGACTTGTAATCGACATAATGGGGTGGGCCATTACTTTGAGACCGAATTCTTCCGGAGTTGCGCCATGCGCTGCCATTGTTTGTAATTCGTCTCTCAGTTCTTCCATAGCAGTTGCAATATGCCTAAACCATGTTACCAAATCACCTGTCGTATAAATTCTACACAGATCTTTATAGCCGTCCCGATACCCGAACCATCTGCCCATTTGCATCAATGTATCGTACATTTTGCTTGTTCTGAGATAGTAACTAACAGTTAAGCCATCTAAGGTTAATCCTCGAGATAATTTGTCACCACCTACGGCGATTACATTCAAACCAGTTTCGTTGTATTCTTTGTAATCAAGAACGTCTCCGGCAGATCCATTTATCTCTTTTACCTTAATACTTTCCATAGTGGCAAGAAGCTGCGATTCGATTAGTTCCCATGTTTCAGGCGCTACTTGAATATCCATTTCATAAGTTGTTTTAACATAATCGGATTCCCATAGCTTTTTTAAAACATTCTTTATATCACTAGTACCTGATTGTCCATAACGAATCTCTCTCCAAATATTGCTTACATAATCTGACACCATTTCGTGGATTCTGTTCTGAACCGCATTATACCTAGTGACATGTACGAGCATAGAGTTATGTTGTTACTACTGCCCTATAATGTCCGTAAATTGACAGGCTCTGCTGTCCAAGAATTGACGAAAAAGATGACCGCGTGAGCGATGTTAAACCTGAAAGAAAAAACGGGAGAATCAAGTCAATTCTCCCGCGATTACCCGTTTCACCATGTGGTCGTCAATGATTCGATGCTTATTTGCTGCTCCATAGATCAGACTATGTGTGGCAGCCTTATTAACCAAGCGAATCGTACCACTTGAATAACGATAGATCTCATCGACCGCACCATCCGTGAAAATGTCACGGCTAACGCCCGCATATTCCAGATGACGAGCTATGTACGCCCCAACCTGTGCGCGGTCGTAGTGAACCAGTTTGCACTGTAGATCAATCCTTTGCCGAATGGCCGTAAACATCTGGAGTTGAAGGCGATCCCACAGTTCATTTTGTCCGACCAGGATCAGAGCCATTGGACTCTGGGCATCCATTTTGAAGTTCAGCAGAAACCGTACTTCTTCAAACATTTCTTTGTCTAGCAGATGCGCTTCATCGACCACCACGACTGGTTGCAGGCGATGAATCCCCCGCATCAGCTCAATTTCCCGATGCAGTTGTCTCTTGCTGTCCCCTCGATAAAACTTCGCTTCACACCCCAACTGTTCAAGCAATCCCTTGTAAAAATGGCGAGGCGTTAGCTTTGAATCGGATAGGTACAACAGTTTAAATCTCGATGTGTCGAGCACATCCGCGAATCGGCGGATGGTCGTTGTTTTACCAGTTCCGCAATCGCCGGTCACAACGGAGAACCATTGCCTTTCGGCCGTATATTCCAATCTCTCAAGCGTTTCTTCCAAAACATCCGACGCATACAGCTCATGGGTAGGCATATCACGAGAAAAAGGGGTTCTCGCCATTTCATAAAACGCCTCAAACATCTCGCTTCGCCTCCTCCCGAATTTTGCGGAATGAGACGGCGCGTGTTTGACGTTCTTTCCTGACTTGATTCTTCTTCTCCGCAGCGTCCAGTAACCGTGAACCTTCGACTATAAGCGGTTCAATTGTCGACGGGATAGAGGGGCGTCTTCCTGCCCATTCACCTATGATCAGTTCTTTCGCCTGCCACGGTGTATGGCTGCCATACTCAATTGTAATCGTCGAGATGTCACGCGGGTCGTAGACGACTTCAACCTTTTGTCCAATGAAAGAAAGCCCGACCTCGTATTTCTTCCCCATAAAACTAATACAGCCAGCCTTGTCCACTTTTCTCGTTTCGCTGTGTAAAAACGCATCCGCAATGAGAGATTCCTCGGCGAGCCGGAGCGGCGTCGAGCCGCTTCGAAATGCCACCTGCGGGCTAGAATTGTCATCGAGTGCGGAATGGGGTTTGGTCTGGTAACATTCGGTGAGCCAAACTTGGAACAACAGATTGAGCTGGTCGAGTGTCTGGGGCTTTTCAAGCGCAGCTTCCGTTAGGAAACTGTCTATGACCCGGTTGAAGCGCTCGATTTTCCCTTTGGATTCGGCTGCATATGGCCTAGTAAAGCGAAGACGTATGCCAAGTTTTGCACATGTACGAGTCATACTTTTGGTTCGAAATTGCTTGCCGTTATCAAAGTAGACAGAATCAGGTACGCCATTTGTTTGTATTGCGAAACGGAAGCAGTCTTCTACGATCGTTTGGTCGAGTGTTGGATAGAAAGCCGCATGCAACACATAACGAGTCGCATCGTCGATGAACGCAACGAGATAGACTTGCTTGTTGGCTCCGCCTTCACCAATCGGTAGATACGGCCCGAATTTTATGTCAGCTTGCCACAGTTGGTTACGCTGTTTGTGTTGAAAGCGTCTGGCCGCAAGGCCAGAGGTTGAGTATAGTCGCATGTGGCGAGTGCTGTAGCCGTTCTCCATCAATTTTTCCTGCAAGGTGCTGCGCTTGATCTCACCGGGCTTCGCTAAACCTTCCCACTCCAAGATCTGAATGATTTGTGCAACACTGCGGCTGGGTACTTCTCGGCGAAGCAGGATGGCTTGCTCAAGGAGATAGGGAGTAATTGCTTCGGCTGTTTGCCTTTGACCCTTCCCTTGAGGTCGAAGTCCGGCGAAACCTTCGGCCCGGTAGGCAGATAGATAACGACGGAGAGTTCTTTCGGATAAGCCGGTTTGTTCACAAATGGCTTTCTTCAGCTCTTTGGCTTTTCCAGGGTCAATACCATCGGCCAACAGAGGAGAGATCAACTGCATCCGTTCGACGGCGATCTCTTCTGCCTTTTTGTCGTTTTTCATAGGAATCTACAGTCCTTTCCAATAGGATGTAGATTCACGATACCTTAGGGAATCGCGGACAAGAAGGCGAAACGGGTATGTACCCATAATTGAGAATGAACGATGGGTCGGACAACTCTCGCCAGCCAACCTGCCTCTTGTCCAACGTAATGTCCGATCCTTTGGAGTGCAGACGGTGAAGGTACGGACAATGGCTCCACCGGATTTTCTTGACGCGCTGCAACCGTTGATAAACAATTAACCCAGTATTGCCAGCACACCTTGAACCAAATGTGCCAGCGATACAGGGTTGATTCATCAGCGGCTACGTCTGAGGTCTGCGCCTGAGACAAGACTGCTTCAAGGCATTCGGCTTCATAACGTTTATAAGGAACGAGCAGGTCCGGCAACTCATGATGGATCTTCCCGCACCCCTTGCAACGCAAACGACGAATGATATAGGTGACCCGTTCACTGGTTGGCTTACGCCCAATGCGACTCCTGCTACCGATCACGAACAGTTCATGCTCACAGACAGGGCAGATATGCTGCTCTGCACTCCTAACGAAAAACACCACGTTTTCTATTTTCTTCGAGCCCATAATTTGATAAAATGATCATGCGATTTTTTGGGACGACTCTGGTGCAACTGTTAGCGCAGCGGCACATCATACAGAGTCGTCTTTTTCCTTTTTTTAATTTGTACGTGGTCATTATATCCGTCAATTTTTGGACAGGCAATAGCGTCAGCTTTTGGTCAATTGGCATTGGCTGTAACATTATGTGCCTTGAGCTGTCCCCGTACCCTTCTAATAGCAGTGGAAAGGATAAAGGAGTGAATTGCTTCTTTAAGCGAGTCAGGAACTCCGGAGGGAACAAATTCCTTACTCTGTTTCTTAGGTATTAACGCATCAGCATCTTTAACAATGCGAATCAATGGTTGCTGTCGGTCCTTTTCATTATTGAGTCCAAAAAATTCAGCAGGTCCAACATAATTTGAAGGCTTAGGTAAACTAATAATGAAACTATTCGGGAACAGTTCATCTCCAAACTCATCATGAGTCGCCGCATTATGAACGTATATGTTTGCAAAAGGAGTAGCGGTATAACCTACATATGCACGCTGATCAAATGTAACGTATAGTTGTCGAATCAACTTATTAATTGTGGTCGGATCATATTCTTCTAATACTTTCCCATCTTCATCGAGAACATCACCAGTGTTAATAGATGCTTGGTCCGCTTCGTCGTCTATCAGCAAGAGGGGTACCCTTTTAACTGTTTTACGTCCTGAAATTGGATCTTGTTCAGCTAACGGACTTTCATCTCTAAAATATTTGACTAGATTCCGTAAGACACTTGCGTTTTTCTTAACTACTAAGAGGAAGGGTTGAGCCCCCGGATGAACACTCACTGTACTTGCTATACTTCTACTAAAGTCACCGTTCTCATCTCTTGAGGTAAGGAACCCAATATTGACAAATCGTTCACCGGTAAGAGTACTTACACCAATTTTTGCACCTTTTTGATCCTTAAAATGTTTTCTACTTGTTTCACAACCCAACACTTCTTCATCCAGTCTCATCTGGGTTTGGCTGCGTAAGTTGTTATGCATTCCGGCAAGAACGATTACAAGTTGATATCCAGCATCAATCGCCTTGTTAATTAAACCAGTAAAATTGGCAGTCTTTCCGGATTGTACATAGCCAACAACAAGACCACGACGATCATATGACCGATTATGATCTTTAGGATTCTCAAGTAACCCTAAGATTTCGTCTGATGTTTTGTCAATCGTATCAACAATCTTTAATGGCCATTTTTTTCTCTGCAATAAATAGTTCCGGTAACGATTCCAGAGCTCCCATTTGATATCTGCTTTGTTTTCAAGCAACCAAGGAATGTGTTTTTCATCCTCATCTGTCAGTATGGAAGAAGACCCTACACTTATATTGATTGCAGCTTGAATATCGTTAAAAAGTTCTTCTTTGCTGACGTCCATGAAGAACCCTGTTGCTTGTTCTACAGCAAGACGGATTGCTTCAACTATATCATTACCTTGAGCACTATAAGTCTGAAAAAGCGTTAATGCTATATTTCGAGCACCATCATAATTATTCATCGCTATCATGACCTCCTAATATTTCAGAAATTAACTCAGGGAAGCGGTAAAATGGTTCCATCTTCATAACTTGATGTCGAATGGTGCTGCTTGTATTTCCCGAGCTTTTTAAAGCAAGCACAACGGTTTGCAATAACTTCCTAACCTCAACAATTCTGCTTTCGTCTATTTCAATTTCATTTGAATCACCAGAATCATTATCTGGACTAAACATCACAAGATTACTAGGCAACGTTTCCTCAATTAACGATAGAAAAGAATCTAACACTTTACGCTTTTTGTCATCGCTACCTATAATCGAGTTAATTATTGGATGCTCCCTATTGATCTTATAGAACGATTGCCCATGCCTCTTTATTTGCTGCCAAACAAAAGTCCTCTGAGAGCTATTTGCAGTTACTTTTGTTCCACGATGATAGTAAACCTTATGTGACTTGACTCGGGTTAATCTGCCAACCCTTTTTAATTCTTCTACTAATCCTTCAGGCGGTTTGGCAAATGCCTTTTTAACATCAATATTCCAAATAAAATCGGAATCACTGGTAATATCAACCTTTATCCTTGCAAGTTTATAGGCATCCTCCTTCCTGAATAGATTAAACCAGCTCCCGGCAACCAATAGACGTTGATTTCTGTAAATATAGAACCCTTGATGGTCATTCCAACCGTTAGTTCCTTCAGCATATTCATACACTTCACGTGAGATCTTGGAATGATGAGGAAGAACATATGGTTGAATAGTTACAACAGACGTTCCATCAGCATATGTCTCCGGTGAAAGTTCCTGAGTTGCAGGTTCTTTTGTGAGAAACGGATCCCAAGGGACTACCCTTCTGCCATTAAGGAGGATCTTGACTGGATTAGGCCTACTAAGGTATCTGTGAAAGACCATACCAATATGTTTTTCTACCCGTTCCACTTGTCGTAAAAAAGCATTGTATGATCTTTCATCAGTGGATTTCTTATCGATGAACCTATCGATTATCTCCCACAATACAATAGTACCAGAGCCACCTGTAGGAATATTACCTAGACGCTTTTCTGAAAGATGATTGAACGGAGACTTTAACAAAGTCCATTTCTTCTTTTTTTGTATCAGATCCAAATCCCAACATCGAATGCTCTCCGAAGAATCCCTTGTCCTTGACCTCACAGAAAGCCTTCTACACTGAGAAAAAGAAGCAGTCTTCAATCCCATACCAAATCGGCCAAGGTCGCTTTTACTTCTTTCATCCAGAGGGCTTTTGGAACCTAGTCTCATTGCACGCACTAACTCATCTTCGGTCATTCCCGTACCATCGTCTTCGACCCTAACGTACGAGTCTGTCCCTTTCCAGTAGAAATCAATCTTAATCACTCTGGAATTTACGGCTAGACTGTTGTCGATTATATCTGCAATTGCGGTTTCAAGTTGATACCCAATTGCTCTTAGCGATTCAACTATGGATTCTGCAGATGGGTCAACTATTTCGAAGTCTTGGTTCACGATGATGAACCCCCTAGTTAATAGACATATGTACCTTCTAGAATGAGTTAGTTACTATTTACTAAGAGTATATCATATTATTTAGGAAATACGTTCATTACATTAGAGCACATTTCAGGAGAAGCAGGAAACGATTGCATCAAAGAAATTGCAGTTTATTTCTTCGATTAACAAACTATTTTCCCCTTAGCGAACCCCTTTTGATAAACTACTAGTACTGAACAAACATTTGGAGGGGTTATATGGATACTGTAACTCATACGCTTTTTGGTATTGTTCTTTATCGTGCAATCAACAAAGTCGAAATGACACCGAGCTTAAAAAGATCCTTTTTGTTCACTTCATTAGTCGGCAGCCAAAGCCCCGACATCGACGTAATCTCACAACTCTGGGATACACAAGGCATGTACCAAATGTGGCACCGCGGCATCACACACTCAATTTTCATGGTGCCTATATGGGCTATGCTCTTATCCCTAATCTGTTTCCTTATCTGGCGCACCAAGGACAAACGGATCTTCTTCCTAGGGGTGCTAGCGGTCTTCATACACGACACCTCAGACATATTTAACGCTTGGGGAACTGGTTACTTCGAGCCATTTACGCATGCCCGCCTCACCTTTGGTACGATTCCAATACTGGACCTGACGATCTGGGCGATCATTCTTGGTGGGCTTATCTTTGCAAGAGTTCGGAAGCACATTGCTTCTCATAAAGTCTTCAAAGGCGTTTGGTGCCTGATTACAGCACACATCATCATCCAGTCGGTGCAAGGATACGCGATCTATCAGTCTGTGGATGATCGTTACGAGCAGGTAGCGTTATCTGCTGAGTTTGCTCCTTGGAACTATCAGGTGATTGGGAAACACGGGGATATGGTGGAGATATCGAATGCAACTGTGTGGAGTGAACCTGAAGTAGTGTATACACTCCCTTCAGCGACAAAAGCAAACTTGGACGAACTGTTTGAAAAGAACCCCGCTGCTAGGACACTCCGACAGTGGTCCCCGTTTGTGGTAATTGTTGACGATGATAAACAACTAGGGATATACGACCCCCGCTTCTACCGTAATGGGCAATCCTTTCTTTTTGAATATATCGAGAAAAATAACAAAGGAGCAAACTAATGGCTACCGAACGGAACCTCCCCAATTATTTCAGGAGTTTTGCAGATGAACTAAACACAACGAAAAATAGAATACGAAATTTAATTGGAGAAGAACATTGGGGAATGGATGGATCACACAAAGAGGCAATTCTCCGTGAGACCTTGAGAAAGTTTTTACCTAGCAAATTCGAAGTCGGCTCAGGTTTTATAATCGACGACTCCGGACACTCTTCAAGTAAACAAATCGACATTTTGATTTACGATAATGCCTCGCCGCTAATTTACAGGTCTTCCGAATTTGTAATTGTACCTAGACATTATGTCAGAGCTGTAATTGAGGTTAAGACTGACATTTACTATAAAGTTCAGAGAGAAAGTGCTTTTGAAAATCTATATTCTGCTCAAACTATACTGAATACTGGAGCTAATGAGGTCTATACCGCGATCTTTGCATACGACTATAAGGATATTGGACAAAAAAGAATCGAAGGAGTTAGTACACACATAGTAAAGCGAATGTCAGAGTTCTACCTAAGAAAATACGCTGAAATGAATAGACATTTTGCAGTTTGCTCAGAAGATGAGTTCCTTCGCAAATATTGTCTATCCGCTTTCTGCATCAACCAACAGATGTATGGACTACACTGGAACAATGACGACAATCCAGAGTTCGGTATGTACAATACCGAAGAAAAATCTTTTAACTTCTTCGTGTCCAACCTGCTAAATACATTGGATGAAAAGGTTCAAGGAAGTCTTTGGTACCCGGATGAGAAAGAATCTAAAAGATTCTTTAAAATCAGCCTACTCTGAGGTGAACAGATGAATAACACGAAAAAGTCCGCCTTTCTCGTCGGCGCCAGTGGCCTTGTAGGGGGCGAAGTGCTGACGCAGCTCCTGAGCAACGATACATACTCCAAAGTAACCATTTTCGTCCGCAAGCCCCTGCCTCACTCGCATGCGAAGCTGGAGCAGGTAGTGGTCGACTTCGACAACCTCCCTGCCTACAGTGAGCACTTCCTAGTCAACGATCTCTTCTGCTGCCTTGGCACCACGATCAAGATCGCCAAAACCAAGGAGGCGTTTCGAAAGGTCGACTACACCTACCCGCTGGAACTGGCACGGCTAGCCAAGGAGCACGGCGTGGAAAAGTTCCTCATCATCACGGCGATGAGTGCGAACGCGAAGTCTTCTGTTTTCTACAACCAAGTCAAAGGCCAGGTCGAGACGGACATCCGCGCGCTCGACCTGCCCTCGCTGCACATCTTCCGCCCTTCCCTGCTGCTCGGTGAGCGCAAGGAATTCCGTCTGGGTGAGCAGATGGGAACGGTGGTGTCCAAAGCGCTCACACCGCTGATCCCAGCCAAGTACAAGCCCATTCACGGGCGCACGGTGGCTGCTGCGATGATCAAGGTGGCGCAGGATGGCCAAAGCGGGACACACGTCTACGAGTCAGATCGGATCACCGCTCTGGGGAAGTAAGTAGCTCTCATGGGAAAGAACGACACACAAAGAAAAGCCGGACTTCACGCACCACGCGTAAAGTTCGGCTTTTTTATATACCCGCTTCTAATACGGCTGGTCCTTCTTCCGATCCACATACAGCCCTCCGCCCTCTTGTGCTTCGGCATAGAACACTTCTTTGTACGTCGGAATCCCTTGCTGCTTTAACTGCTGCTCCAGCCACTTCTCATCCCTTTTGATCGTCTTGAGGTTATGTGTCAGCAACTGCCCGTCAGATACGATCTGCACGCCAAACGGGGCAGTGTTGGCGCGGCCGGTTTCGACGTCGTGTTTGGAAGCGGGCAGGTGTTTCGTCTTTTTCAAAATACTCAACTGGCCGTCCGGTTCGAGGATGGCGTAGTCGACTTCGGTGAGCGAGAAGATGCGCTCTTGGCGGAGCAGCATGATCAGCTCCTCGACGTTCATCTTTTCTTTGCGCAGGGACTTCTCCAGGATCTTGCCTTCTTTGATCACCACGGTCGGCTCGCCTTCGAGCAGGAGGCGGATCTTGCGGGACTTTTGGGCAAGCATCTCTGTGACGTAGGACAGACCGCCCCAGATGACCATGGAGACGAGCGCATGCAGGAACGGGATCAGCGGGTTGAACGCGACCATCGCGGCGCTGGCGCCAAAGGCGATGCTGGAGATGTAGTTAAACGCGGTGATCTGGCGAATTTGCTTTTTGCCGAGCAGTCGGGACAGGACCAGCAGGGCGACAAACGCCGCGAGGGGCCGGTAGAAGGTATCGAGATGCAACGGGAACCACTCCTTTCCCCTTACTCTTCCCCGACTGCCAGAATTGTATGGGTGCAGTTAAATGCTCCCGAACTTCCCAGAATCTTAGGTGGGTTGAAGCATTTACAGAGTCTGCAACGGTTGCTAAGATGTTGATTGACATAAAAAATTCAACGAATTCCCGAGGGGAGACAACCACCTACAATGGCAAAGAACCGCTTCAAGTTTCTGACATCCGCAGTTGCAACTGCTGCCCTGATTGGTACTCTGGTAAACCCGGCATCTGCCGCAGAAGGCAGTGCTTTTAAAGATATCTCCGATAGCTATGCAGAAGAAGCAATCATGTTCCTCAACCAATACGAAATTCTGATGGGCGTTTCCGATACTGAGTTCGCTCCGACCCAGAAAATGACCCGTGAACAGTTCGCGACAATGCTGGTAAAAGCACATGCTCCGAACAATGCTCCGAAGCTGAACAAGGCATTCGTGGATAACACGAAGCAAACCGAATGGTACTATAACTTTGTACAAACTGCTTTTGATGAAAAGATCATGAGCGGCGTTGGCAAAAACAAGGCTGGCCAAGACGTGTTTGGCGTGGGCCAGTCGATGACTCGTGAGCAGGCGCTCGTTGCGACTATGAACATGTTCGGCATGACCGACCTCGTTGATCCGGAAGCAACTCCGGACTTTGACGATGCAGACAAGATCTCGGACTGGGCAAAAGGCTATGTCGCGCTGGCTCAAGAGATGGGCATCGCGTTTGGCACCGGCAATGGCATGTTCGATCCGCAGGTAGCGACCACTCGTGAGATGGGCGCGCAAATGCTGTTCAAGACCACGATGGAAATCGTCGAGAACGGCACGTTTGTTAACATCGGCTTTGGCGGCTTTGAAAACGTCGTAGCTGGTCAGGAAACTGCATTTACCGTGTCTGCTGCAACCTTGAACGTTCCGGAAGAAATGGCGCTGCGCTACCGTGCCACCTTGGTCGGCAAAGACGGCACTCCGGTTGCGAACCAGACGATCTCCTACCAAACCGAACTGGGCTGGTTGTCCTTCACCACCGACGCTAACGGCGTAGCATTCTTCGGCCCGGCAGCAGGCTTCAAGCCGGCTGAAATCGGTCTGGAATCGGAAGAAGGCCTCACCACCAACTTCAAGACCACCATGGCAACCGCTGGCGACTACACGCTGAAAGTTGCGTTTGTTGACGCGACAACCAGCGAAGTGCTGGGCGCTGAGTTCACGAAGGACTTCACCGTAGCTGCGGCTGCAACTACTGAAACCGGTACTACTGAAACCGGCACTACCGAAACTGGCACCACCGAGACCGGCACTACCGAGACCGGCACTACCGAAACCGGCACTACCGAAACCGGTACTGTTGTTGAGTAATTGACTCACCTATAAGCATGCCATAAACCCGCCCTCCGCGATTGGAGGGTGGGTTTTTTCTTGGCTTCGTGCTACTCTATAAGCACTGACCATTTTTTCGTTGAGCGGAGGAATTGAGAGATGAAACAAGCTGTACGTATCGCCCTGCTGCAGATGGACATCGCGCTGGGCCAACCCCAGGCCAACTTTGCCAAGGCGGCCGAATGGATTGAAAAAGCGGCTGCACACGGCACCGACCTGATCGTATTGCCGGAGATGTGGAACACCGCCTACTCCTTGCAGAACATCCGCGACATCGCCGACCAAAACGGGGCCAAGACGCGTGAAGTGATCGGCGGGCTGGCTGCGAAACACGGCGTGAACATCCTCGCCGGATCGGTCGCAGATGTGCGCGGGGGCGAGGTGTTCAACACCACGTACCTGTTTGACCGTACCGGCGCTGTCGTTGGCGACTACTCGAAGATTCACCTGTTCCGCCTGATGGATGAGGAAAAATACCTGCAGGGCGGCGACGAAGTGGGTCGCTTCTCGCTCGACGGCGTGGAGATCGGGTCGATGATCTGCTACGACCTGCGCTTCCCGGAACTGTCCCGCACGCTGTCGCTGTCCGGCGCACAGGTGGTGTTCATCCCGGCCGAATGGCCGCACCCGCGCCTGAACCACTGGCGGCACCTGCAGATCGCCCGCGCGATCGAGAACCAGATGTTTGTCGTCTCCTGCAACCGCGTCGGTCGCGCTGGGGACACGGAGTTCTTTGGCCACTCGATGGTGATCGACCCGTGGGGCGAGATCCTGCTGGAAGCGGACGAGGCGGAAGGCATCCACCACGTCACGATCGACCTCGGCATCGTGCCGGAGATCCGCAGCCGGATTCCGATCTTTGAAGACCGCCGTCCGGAGCTGTACAAGCAAAAATAGACGGTCGCGGAGCACCGAAAGGGACGTGCTTGCATCTTCTAAGGGTAGGGGTTACGTACAATCTTTCCCCCTGAGAGGAGGCGTCTTCATGGGCACTTTCGGTTACTACACCCGTTGGGCAGTGGTGTTCCTGATCATCTTCGTTCTGTTCTTCCTGCTCGTTCCGGAATACTCCGGCGCTGGTGGTTGCTAATACCACCCTGCAAAAGACCTCCCGTGCATCTGCACGGGAGGTCTTTTGCCTGTTTGGTCCGCTCGTCGTCTCTACAGCAGGTTGTGCCACTCTTTGTTCTGCGCGATCTCTTCGTAACACTCCGCACACAGCTGGCCAGCCGTGTCGATGTAGTTACGGCGCTCGTAGGACGGCGTTTCCGGCTCGTAATCGGTTTCGGCTTGACACAATGCACATTGTTCATGGTGTTGAGACATGTTGATACCTTCCTTTCATATCTTAAATGTTATTACTGATTATACAGAATTCTCCGCAAAAAACAAGCGGAATTTTCTGAAAAATAGGTGAATGATTGGATAACAATTTGTGAAAGCTGCCCTGCCGACCTCAATACTATGGTTTGTATTTTCCGCCCAGAGTATGCAAAAAAGGGCTGATTGCTCAGCCCTTTTTCAGGTACGAAATCACTTTGTCTGCCGTTGTGATGCCCTGCCCGATGCAGTCCGGGATGCCCAGGCCGGTAAAGCCCGCTCCGGCGAAATACACGCCCGGCAGGTCGCGCTCGGCCTGGTCGGTGAACGACTTGACGCGGTCGAGGTGCCCGACGGTGTACTGTGGCATGGAGCGCTTCCAGCGCGTGACGATGGAGAAGGCCGGGTCGGCCGTCACACCCATCGTGGACTGCAGGTCTTTGCGCACGCGGCGGATGATCTCCTCATCCGGCTCTTCGACGATCGCTTCATCGCCGCCGCGCCCGACGTAAAAGCGCATCAGCACTTTGCCGTCTTCGGCGGTGTGCAGCCATTTGCTCGACGTCCAGGTCGCTGCTGTGATCGTGATGCCTTCTTTCTTCGGCACAACGAATCCGCTGGCATCGAGCGGGAAATCGATCGCGCCTTGGTCAAACGCCAGCACGACGGTCGCGACCGATACGTACGGCACTTGGTTGAGCTGCGTCTTCGCCGCAAAGGAAGCCGGCAGCATGTTTGCCGCTTCGAAGTTCGGCGTGGTCAGCACCACCGCATCCGCTTCGAGCGCGCTGCCGTCTTGCAGGCGCACCGTGTAGCCGCCTCCCTCCCGCTCTTCCAGCTTCTCGACGCGAGTGTTCTTGCGCACTTCGGTGCGCTTGTACGCCGCTTCGATGCTTTCGATCAGGCGGGCCAGACCGGTGCGGAAGGTCAGGAAAACGGAGTTCGGCAGCGGGCGTGCACCCAGCTCCGGCTTTTTCGGGGCGTTTGCTTGCGCCTTGGCTTCTTGGGCTTGGGCGAGCATGCCGCGGATCAGCGAGCCGTGTTTTTGTTCCAAGGTCTCGTACTGCGGGAAGGTCGCGCGCATCGAGAGCTTGCGCAGGTCGCCCGCGTAGATGCCGGCCAAGAGCGGCTCGGCGAGGCGGTCGACCACTTCGGTGCCGAGTCGGCGCTCAAGGAAAGCGCCAAGCGACTGGTCGCCTTGGTGCGTGCTCTTCGGCTTGATCAGGTCGAGCCCGGCGCGGAGCTTGCCGCCCCAGGACAGGAGCGTCGTGGTCGCAAACGGCATGAACTGGGTCGGAACGCCGATGTTCAGGCCCTGCGGAATGCGGTGCAGCTTGCCTTGGTGCAGGATGTAGGTCTTGCGCGCGTTTGGGTTGGTGCCGACCAGTTCCCCGTCGATGCCCAGTTCCCGGCACAGGTTGACCGCTGCCGTCTTGCGGGCCAGAAAGGAGTCCGGGCCTGCTTCGATGACGAATCCGTCGCGGCGCACAGTCTGCACTTTGCCGCCGAGCTTGTCGTCCGCTTCGAGCAGGATGACTTGCAGATCGACGCCCGCTTCGCGCGCTTGTTGTTCAAGGTAGTAGGCGGTGCTCATCCCGGTGATGCCGCCGCCGATGACTACGGCTGTTTTCCCCTGTTGTTGTTCCATCCGATTCATCCCTTTTTGGCTTGTTCGAGCACGGCGGTCGCGACCGCTCGCAGGAAGAGCGGTTCATCGTTGGGGCTAGCCACGCGCACCAGCTTCATGCCGAGTTCGTCAGCCAGTTGTTTGGCTTCGATGTCGATGTCATATTGCACTTCGAGGTGGTCCGAAACAAAGCCGACCGGGCAGATGACGATCGACCGCACACCTTTCTCATGCTGATCGCGAATGACGTCGAGGATGTCCGGCCCCAGCCACGGCTCCGGGGTGCGGCCGGCGCTTTGCCAGCCGGTGAACCAGTTGCTGTGGCCGATCTGCTCCGTCACAGCACGCCCGGTCTCTTCGATCTGCCGCGGGTACGGGTCGCCCATCTGCAAAATGCGCTCCGGCAGCGAATGCGCCGTGAAGACGACCGGAACGGACGCGCGCTCTGCGGCCGGAATTGCGGCGAGAGCGGCTTCGACCCGCTTGGCGGTGGAGTCGATGAACAGCGGCTGGACGTGCCAGCTTTCCACATAAGCGATCTGCGCAGGTCCACCCCATTTGTCACGAGCTTCTTCTGCGCTTTTGATGTAGGTGGCGATGCTCATCGTCGAGTAGTGCGGAGCCCAGACGACACCAACCACCTCGGTGATGCCGTCTTGAACCATCTTCTGCACGGTCTCTTCGATGAACGGATGGGCGTGCTTCATACCGGTGTAGACGCGGTATTCGGCGTCCGGGTTCAGTTCGTTAAGCGTGCGTTCCAGGCCTTGCGCCTGCGCCGCTGTGATCTCGTTGAGCGGCGAAAGTCCGCCGATCGCTTCATAGCGCTCGATCAGCTCCTGGAGCTGGTGCGGCTCCGGCTTGCGACCGCGGCGGATGTGGGTGTAATACGGCTCGATCTCTGCGACGGAGGACGGAGTGCCGTACGCCATCGCCAAGATCCCGATCACCAGCTTGCTCATCCGCGCAGCCTCCCTGCCGAGTATTCATGGATAAACGCGGTCAGCTTGGTCACAACATCTTCCGGCGCTTCCGGGAACAGGCCATGGCCGAGGTTGAACACATAGCCGCCTCCGTGCTGAAGGCCAAGGTCGATGATGCGCTTGACTTCTTCTTGCAGCACTTCAAACGGTGCCAGCAGGTAGACCGGGTCGAGGTTGCCTTGCAGGGCAAATTTATCGCCGACACGCTCGCTCGCCAGGTTCAGCGGCACGCGCCAGTCGACGCCAATCACGTCGATCGGCAGCTCTTTCCACAGGTTGAGCAGATGGCCGGTGTTGACGCCAAAGTAAATTTTCGGAACCGGCACTTCGCGCAAGCCTTCGAAGATGCGCTTCATGGTCGGGAACACGTAGTATTCGTAGTCGCGCGGGGACAGTGCGCCGATCCAGGAGTCGAAGATCTGGATGGCTTGGGTGCCGGCTGCGACTTGAGCTTTCATATAGGTGATGACCATGTCGCCGAGCTTGTCCATCAGGGCAAACCATACATCCGGCGCTGCGTACATCATTTGCTTGGTCTTGTGGTATTCGCGGGACGGACGGCCTTCGACCATGTAGGACGCGAGGGTAAACGGTGCGCCTGCGAAGCCGATCAGCGGCACTTTCAGTTCGCCCCGCAGGATGCGGATCGTTTCCATCGTATTCGGCAGGTCTTCTTCCGCTTCGAGCGGGCGGAGCGCCTGGACGTCGGCCAGCTTGCGGATCGGGTTGTCGATCACTGGGCCCACGCCTGCGACGATGTCCACGTCTACGCCCATCGGCTTGACCGGGATCATGATGTCGGAGTACAGGATTGCAGCGTCGACGTTGTGGTCGCGCACTGGGGAGATCGTCACTTCGGCGCAGAGGTCCGGGATCTCGCAGATCTGCATCAGGGAGTGTTTTTCTTTGATCTTGCGGTAGGACGCTTGGTAGCGGCCGGCTTGGCGCATGTACCAGACCGGCACATGGTCCACTTTCTCGTTGCGAATCGCTCGCAGGAAGGTATCGTTAAAGGTCATTTGTAGTCACCCAGTTTCATGAGAGATATGTATGTAGATAAAGAAACAGCATAATTTGGTCATTGTCATTCTAGCGCAAGTGTCTGGGAGAATCAAATGAAGGAATTGTGTCACAACAGAAACGGACACCCTTAGAGTTACAGGGTGCCCGTTTTTTGGAAAGTTATGTGAGATTAGTAGCGCTCCACCACGAGTTTTGCCTGGGTGAATTGCAGCAGGTAGTCGTAACCGCCCGCTTTGGAGTCGGTGCCGGACATGTTGAAACCGCCGAACGGTTGCACGCCAACGAGCGCGCCGGTGATCTTGCGGTTGAAGTACAGGTTGCCGACATGGAACTGTTCACGAGCTTTTGCCAGGTTGAAGCGGTCGTTGGAGTACACGCCGCCAGTCAGGCCAAACTCGGTGGAGTTCGCGATTTCCAGTGCATCGTCGAAGTCTTTTGCTTTGATCACGGCGAGTACCGGGCCAAAGATTTCTTCTTGTGCGACGCGCGCGTTGCGGCCGTCAACGTCAGCGATAACGGTCGGCTGGATGAAGAAGCCGTTGCCTTCTGCTTTGCCGCCGCCAACGAGGACGCGGCCTTCGCCTTTGCCGATCTCGATGTAGTTGAGGATGTTGTTGTATGCGGCTTCGTCCACAACCGGGCCGAGGCCGATGTTGTATTCGTGGGACGGACCAACGGTCAGTTGCTTGGTCATCTCAACAACATGGTTCAGCACTTCATCATAGAGGTCCTCGTGAATGATCGCACGGGAGCAGGCGGAGCACTTCTGGCCGGAGAAGCCAAACGCGGAAGTGACGATCGCTTGTGCAGCTTCTTTGGCGTTGACGCCTTTGTCAACAACCAGAGCGTCTTTGCCGCCCATTTCTGCGATGACGCGCTTGAGCCAGATCTGGCCCTTTTGTACTTTTGCAGCGCGCTCGTAGATGCGGATGCCGACTTCTTTGGAACCGGTGAAGGAGATGAAACGGGTCTTCGGGTGGTCGACGAGGTAGTCGCCGATCACAGCGCCGGAGCCCGGAACGTAGTTGACAACGCCAGCCGGGAGACCCGCTTCTTCGAGCAGCTCAACGAATTTCGCTGCGATGACCGGAGTTGGGGTCGCCGGCTTCAGCACGACGGTGTTGCCTGCAACAACTGCTGCAGCGGTCATGCCTGCCATGATCGCCAGCGGGAAGTTCCACGGCGGGATGACGATGCCGACACCCAGCGGGATGTAGGACAGTTCGTTGTCTTCGCCTTCGATGCGGGTGAGGTTTTGGTCTTCTGCGAGGCGGACCATCTCACGAGCGTAGAACTCGAGGAAGTCGATCGCTTCTGCGGTGTCCGCATCTGCTTCGCCCCAGTTTTTGCCTGCTTCGTACACGAGCCAGGAGGAGAACTCGTCTTTGCGGCGGCGCATGATCGCCGATGCGCGGAGCAGCACGCGAGCGCGCTCTTTCGCCGGGACGGTTTTCCACCAGTCAAAAGTGGTCAGTGCTGCCTGCATCGCTTCTTCAGCGTGCGACTGGTCAGCTTTGGCAACGCGGCCGATCACCTGGTCTTTGTTGGACGGGTTGATCGAAACGGATTTGCCTTCGGTGGAGATGCGCTTGCCGTTGATCACGAGATCGTAGTCGCGGCCCAGTTGGGATGCGACGAGGTCGAGTGCAGCTTCCATCGAACGTTTACGCTCAGGATTGCTGTAATCGCTAAATGGTTCGTTTTTGAAAACGTTAACGCCCATCTTCAATTCCCCCATATGTATGTATTGGTGGTTTCATTCCATTAGTAATTGTATCGGAGTTGAATGGGGGAAGCAAGTTTTTGCTTTCCCCCGTTGATGTGAATTAGAAGATAATAGGAAATACGACGGGCGGTGCCGGGTAGGGATAGAACGGCGGCGGCACTGGCGGGAACAGGGGCGGAAATGGTCCGTAGACCGGTGGAAAAAGCGGCGGGATCGGCGCCGGGAAAAATCTTGCGGAACCGGTGAGCCGAAGCTGGGCTTGGGCATCAGGACTTTGGTAAATGTCTGTGGGATGCGGGTGGTTGTAGAGTTCGGCCGGGTTCTGGATGAAGTGGTCGGGGTATGGGACTTCGTAATAGGTCGGATATGCGCTTGGCTGCAGTGGAAATTGCAACGGCTGCGCGACAAGATGCGGGTTGGCAATGATCACGGGCGGCACCGCGCCAGGCGGCGTGGTGATGACAGGCCCGGTCAGGACGGCGTGACGGTGGCGTTTGCTCATCGGGCTGATCTCCCTTCGGAAAGGCATTTATCTCGGGACACCCATACAATATGTGACTGCTGTCCAACTCGACACAGAATCGACAAATCTTGCTTTACGTTGCGGATTTTGTGCTATACTATTTGAGAACTATTGGTTAGATATGTTTATAACCTTTTGAAAAAGTGGGGTCGATTCGATTGTCATTGAGCCGCAAGATCGTACTCTCTGTGGCCGGCAACAAGCTGGTCAGCGGGTTCATTAAAAAATATGGCATGCGTCTTGGTGCAGCTCGCTTTGTGGCCGGTGAAACGTTGAAGGAAGCGATTGAACAGGTCCGTCTGCTGAACAACGACGGTCTGGTGGTCACGCTGGATCATCTGGGCGAGTTCGTGTTTGATGAACATGAGGCTTTTGCTTCGACGCAGGCTTGTTTGGACGTGCTGGACGCGATTCATGCAAGCGGTGTCAAATCGAACATGTCGCTGAAGATGACATCGCTGGGTCTGGACTTGAGCAAGGAACTGTGCATGAAGCATATGCGCATGATCTTGGACAAGGCGCGCGAACTGGACAATTTCGTTCGCATCGATATGGAGGACTACGCTCATATTGATGTGACGATGGAGATCTTTGATGAACTGAAGCGTGAATACGGGAAGCATGTGGGTCTGGTCATCCAGGCTTATCTGTACCGCACGGTGGATGACATGAAGCGCTTGGAGACGGAGTTTGAGTCGATGAACTTGCGTCTGGTGAAGGGCGCTTATCTGGAGTCGCCGAAGGTGGCTTATCCGGATATGGCGGATGTGAACAAGAACTATCTGAAGATCATTGAGATGCACTTGTTGTCGGGGCACTACTCGGCGGTGGCTTCTCATGATGATATGGTGATCAACTGGACGAAGGAATTTGTGAAGAAGCACAACATTCCGAATGAACAGTTTGAGTTCCAGATGCTGTATGGGGTTCGCCCGGAGACGCAGCGTGAGTTGGTGCGTGAAGGCTATACCATGCGGGTGTATGTTCCTTATGGGAATGACTGGTATGGTTACTTCTCTCGCCGCATTGCGGAGCGTCCGGCGAATGCGCTGTTTATCATCAAGAACATGTTCAGAAAATAGAAAAACAAGAGCCTGTCCCGGTGGGACAGGCTTTTTTTGTGCAGTCGGTTAGTTGTTTCCTGTTAGTTTGCGGATGTCGAGCAGGTCGTGGAGTTGGGTCTCGTCGAGACCTTGCTCTTTGGCTACGTCGCGGACCGTTTTGTTGGTTTTGTAGGCGGTTTTGGCGATGTCGGCCGCTTTGTCGTAGCCGACGAGCGGGTTGAGCGAGGTCGCCAGGGCGGTGCTCATTTCGGCGTAGTGGAGACAACGCTCGGCATCTGCTTCGATGCCGGTGACACACTTTTCGGTGAAGGCGCAGATGCCATTGGCAAGGATATGGATCGATTGCAGGAGGTTGTAGGCCATGACGGGCATCATGACGTTGAGTTCGAGCTGGGACTGCCCTCCTGCTGATGCGACACAGGCGTCAAAGCCTATAACTTGGTGGCAGATCATGTTCATCATTTCGGCCATGACCGGGTTGACTTTGCCGGGCATGATCGACGATCCGGGCTGCACCGGCGGCAGTTTGATTTCGGCGATGCCGGTGCGCGGGCCGGAGGAGAGCAGGCGCAGGTCGTTGGCGATTTTGTTCACGGTGATCGCGAGCGATCTCAAGGTGCCGCTGACTCCAACGGCCGCCTCCGGGTTCTGGACGAAAGTGAAGAAGTTTTGCGGTGGGACGAAGCCCAGTCCCGTCTCTTCGCCGATGAAACGGATCGCTTTGTCGGAGTAGTCGGGGTGGGCGTTGATGCCGGTGCCGACCGCATTGCCGCCGAGGCCGATTTCGAGCAGGGCTCGGGATGTTTTTTCGAGCTGGGTGCGGCGGTTGGAGATCGCTTGGGCATAGCCCGCGAACTCTTGGCCGAGGCGGATCGGGACGGCATCTTGGAGATGGGTCCGGCCTGATTTGACGATGTGGTCGAACTCTTTGGCTTTGAGGGTCAGCGCGTCTTCGAGACGCTTGAGCACGGGAAGGAGATCGTGGTAGATGCCTTCCATGGCCGCAATGTTCATCGCCACATGGATCGTGTCGTTGGTGGACTGGGCCATGTTGACGTGGTCGTTCGGATGAACGACCGCGGAGTCCCCTCTTTGGCCGCCGAGCAGTTCGGATGCTCGGGACGCGATCACTTCGTTGGCGTTCATGTTCTGGGACGTCCCTGCCCCGGCTTGGTAGACATCGACGACAAACTCGCTGTCGAAGTCGCCGTTGATCACTTCCTGGGCAGCAGAAATGATCGCGTTGGCGATCTCGGTGTTCAGATCGCCAACATCGCGGTTGGCACGGGCGGCGCACAGTTTGATGATGCCTTGGGCGCGGATGAACCGGCGCGGCAGACGCAGGCCGGAGATCGGGAAGTTATGTCTGGCCCGCTCAGTCTGGGGGCCGTAATAGGCATCGATTGGGACTTTGACTTCGCCGAGGGAATCGCGCGAGATACGGAATTGTTCGTTCATGCTGGCTGTCCCCCCTCTTGGCTCAGGATCAGGTCGGCCGCTGCGACGAGCGTCGGGACGCTGTAGTCGGCCTGGGCGAATGGCTCGCCGATGAAGATGGTCTTGGCGCCCGCTTTTTGACCGGCGTAGACGTCGGTGTCGCGGTCGCCGACCATGTAGCTTTGTTTGACGTCGATGTTGTATTTTTCGGCGAGGTCGAGGATCATTTTCGGCTCGGGTTTGCGGCACGCACAGTTGGATTTGGGCTTGTGCGGGCAATAGGCGATCTCGTCGAGGATCGCCCCGTCCTGCTCCAGTTCGCGCTCCATTTTGTCGTGGACGGCGCGGAGGTTATCTTCTTTCATGAAGCCAAGGCCAACTCCCCCTTGGTTGGTGACGACAAATACTTTATAGCCCGCGTCGTTAAGCTTTTTGATCGCTTTGCCGACGCCGGGAAATAGGATGAGATCTTCGGGCGTGTTGACATAGGTGACATGGTCGTTGATCACGCCGTCGCGATCGAGAAAGACTGCTTTGTCTGCCATTTCGTGACTACCTCCTTCAATCTGTAGGTTTCCCCCAACGCTTGTGCGTAGTCCCTCTTTTGTCTGGGTAGGCTAAAGCTGACAGAATCAGTCAAAGGAGGGAATGCTGACAGATGGCAATGAAAGCAAAACGTGTGGTTGGCGCGGCCCTGGCCTTGGCTGTGCTTCTCTCGCCACTGACCGCAGCGGCGAACCCGGACAAGATGAGCAAAGGCGAACACCGCCAACTGCAGGACCTGACGGAGAAAAGCGGCGGCACGATCCAGATCCGCTGGGATCAGAAACGCGGGACGCCAAGCTTTATTTCGGGCAAGCTGTCGAAGCCGCTGCGCGGTGAACCGATGGAACAGGCTGTAAAGTTTATGGATACGGTGAAGTCCCTGTATCATTTTGATTCGGCGAAAAAGACGTTCCGGCTGCGCAAGGTGCAGAAGGACGAACTGGGCATCACGCACGTGCGTCTCGCTCATCTCTGCAACAACATTCCGGTGTGGGGCGATGAGCTGATCGTGCACATCGATAAGGACGGAATCGTGCGCTCGGTGAACGGCGAGTTTACGCCCGATATGGGGAAAAATACGGAACGGATTCAGAAGCCGACTTTGAACTCGGATCAGGCGATTCAGAAGGCGCTGGATGAGGTGAAACCGAAGCAGTTGGACGGAAAACCGACCGCTGGGCTGTTTTACTTCCCCTACCCGGAGCCGGATGTGGTGACGCTGGTCTATGTGGTGACGATCCGCGACATGAGCGCACCTGCGGAGTGGAAAGTGTTTGTCGATGCGGTGAGCGGCGATGTGGTGCACAAATACAACAATCTCAAGTTTAAGCAAAAAAGATAGTTGACAAGCAAAATCAATCTCTCTATACTTCACTGTAATCAAACAACGCAAGCGTTGATGAGGACCTGTAGACAGGAGCTCTCGTGTCAGAGAGCCGCCCCTTGGCTGTGAGGGCGGTACGAACTCTTCGTCGAAATTTCGCCTCGGAGCTTTGCTTTTGAACGGCTTTTGACTTCTTGAGAAGCCTGGTAGAGAGCGACGGCTGGTCATCGTTACCCGACCGGGTCTTTGAGACTGGATGAGTCCGCCTTTCGCGAGAAAGCCGGAGCAGCTGAGTGGTACCGCGAGATTTCGCCTCAGCATCGAACTTGTATGCACAAGTTCGGTGCTGAGGCGTTTTTGATTTGGGTTCCCCTGGCCAGTGTGAAAGACGAGTTGAGTCCGCCCTTCCGAGAGGAGGCGGAGAAGCTGAGTGGTACCGCGATCCCTCGTCTCAGCAATCGAGCGCCTTTGGTGCGCGTTCGATTGCCGGGCGGGGGATTTTTGGATGGATGAGTTGAGAGGAGCGTGTGAACATGCAGCAAGTGGTTGCTTATCTGGGGCCGGGCGGAACGTTTACGGAGGTGGCAGCCCGTCACTTTTTCACCGGTCAGACTGCCCGGTTTGATCCCTACCCGAATATCTCGAACGTTTTGGATGCTGTGTCGGAGGGCCGGGCTGAGTATGGCGTGGTTCCGATCGAAAATTCGATCGAAGGCACGGTGACGATGACGATGGACTGGCTGATCCATCAGGTCGATCTGACGTTGAAAGCGGAGCTGACCCTGCCGATCTCCCAGCAGTTGATCTCGGCATCGCGCCGCGAGTTTCACGAAATCAAAAAAGTGTATTCGCACCCGCAGGCGGTCGCGCAATGCCGGATGTTTTTGCATCAGCATCTGCCCCATGCGGAGATTGAATACACTTCCAGTACGGCAGCCGCCGTGCAGTCGATGATGGAGCAGCCGGAACAGCCGTGGGCTGCGATTGGCACTCGCCTCGCCCGCTCTCTTTACCGGGCGGAATTCCTGGGAGAAGACATCCAGGATCATGATCACAACCAGACACGTTTTGTCATGGTCGGGACGGCAGACGCTCCCCTCCTGCAGCGAACGCAGGAAGACAAGGCCAAGAGCACCTATGCGATCCGGCTGAACTCCGATTATCCGGGAGCTTTGCACCGCGTGCTGTCCGCCTTTGCATCCCGGCAGCTCAACCTGACCAAGATCGAGTCGAGGCCGACGAAAAAGGAGCTCGGGAGCTATTACTTTATCCTCGATGTCGAACGGGACTGTCAGGATGAACGGCTTGCGTCGGCCATTGCCGAGATTGAGAAGCTTGGCTGCGATGTCCGCTGGTTTGGATCGTACCCGGTTTATCAGGATCAGCCGGTGACAACATCAGTACCCCAAGGGAAAGGAGCACGATAGCATGCTCGAATGTGTCAGCATTGAAGAAGTCCGGGATTGCATCGACCGGATCGATGATCAACTTGTACGGCTGCTCGCAGAGCGCAGCGACTATGTCCAAATGGCGATGACGTTCAAGCATGATGCTTCGGAAGCGAACGTGCCCAGCCGCAACGAGGAGATCCTCGAACGGGTGCGCAACCTCTCCGTCGAATACGGCATGGACGCCGGGATCATCGATGCGGTCTACCGGACGATGATCGAAAAGTTTGTTTCCCTGCAACAGCAGCTCTTGTCAAAAAACGAGGGGCAGGATTAGACGCGCTCGATCATCAGCGCAAGGCCCATGCCGCCGCCGATGCAGAGCGTGGCGATGCCTCGGGTCAGCCCCTTATGATGCAGTTCGTGTGCGAGGGTGGTGACGATGCGCGCGCCGGTTGCGCCGACGGGATGGCCCAGCGAGATGCCGGAGCCGTTGACGTTGACGATGCTGCGGTCAAGGTCGAGCAGCTTTTCGACGGCGATGTATTGGGCGGCAAACGCCTCATTGATTTCCCAGAGGTCGATGTCGTCCTTGGTGAAGCCGGTCTGCTTCAGCAGTTTGTTCACAGCCGGGACCGGGCCGTAGCCCATCAGTTCGGGTTCGACGCCTGCGACAGCGCCGGCGATGATTTTGGCGAGCGGTGTGACGCCTAGCTCTTGGACTTTTTCTTCAGACATCAGGATGACGGCACACGCGCCGTCGTTGAGGCCGGATGCGTTGCCTGCGGTGACCGAACCTCCGTCGGTGTTGAAGGACGGACGCAGCTTGGCGAGCTTCTCGGCGGAGATGTCGGCGCGCGGGTGCTCGTCGCGGGTGACTTCTGCCGTTTTGCCGCGGCCGAGCTGCACGGTTACGGGCGAGATCTCTTTTTCAAAGCGGCCGGATTCCAGAGCGGCCAGCGCTTTTTGGTGCGATTCGAGCGCGAGGGTATCTTGCTCGTCGCGGGTGATGTTGTATTTTTCGGCGAGGTTCTCCGCCGTGTGGCCCATCATGTCGCCGGTCAGCGGGTCGGTCAGGCATTCCCAGACGGTGTCATAGACGGTGCTGTGCTGCAGGCGCTGGCCCCAGCGGTTTTGTTTGAGCACGTACGGCGAGGAGGACATGACTTCGACGCCGCCGGCGAGCACGATGTCCGCATAGCCGGTCTGGATCTGCTGCATGCCGGACAGGATCGCCTGCATGCCGGAGCCGCACTGGCGCTGGATGGTGTAGCCCGGTACGGTGTTCGGGAACCCGGCTTTCAGCGCGGCGGTGCGGGCGGTGTTCGGCTCGTCGGTGCGCTGGATGCAGTGGCCGAGGATGACTTCTTCGACCTGCGCTTTGTCGATGCCCGCGCGCTCGACCGCTGCGGTCAGCAGTTGCGCAGCCAGATCGGACGGCATCATGTCTTTAAAGGAACCGCCAAACGAAGTGATGGCGGAGCGGACGGCGGAGACGAGGTAGACAGTTTTCATGAAGATCTCTCCCTTTTCCTGTAGATTCGAAGTTGTCTGGGTATTTCGTGTAGTTCTATAGTAGTCTTTTAGACTGGTGAGTTCAATATTTTTTCAAAGAAGACGCGGTCGTAGTGCAAGCCAAAGCGGCTGACCGGTTCGCGGCGGGTCTCGGTGAAGCCGATGCGCTTGTAGAAGGTGACGAGCCCGGTGAGCAGGCCGGTGGTGAAGAGCGTGAGTTTGGCATAGCCTTCTGTGCGGGCGATTTCTTCGGCTTGTTGGATGATGGCGGTGCCGAGGCTCCTTCCTTGGTGGTCGGGGTGGACGCCGAGCATGCGCAGCATGAGGCCGTCAGCTGTGGCTTCGAGCAGCACGGCGGCGATGCAATGTCCGTCTTCGAGGGCAAGGAGCCAGCGGTTGCCTGCTCCCAGCTCTTTTTCGATCATCGGGAGGCCCCAGAAGCTGTCGTCCGTTTCGTAGGCGGCGGTGTAGGTGCCGAGGTTGATGTAGATTTTGCGCCAGGACTCTTTGATGACGTGCGCGAATTGAGTTTGCAGGTCTGGCGCGAGTTGGTCAAGGGATGAGATGATGGTCATTTTCATAGTTCCAGCATAACGAAAGGCCTCGACCGAAGTCGAGACCTTTTTTAGTGCGGACGGGGCTGGCCTGCCGGGGCTTGGCGGTTCAGGATCTGGTTTTGGCAGAGCAGGCCGGAGACCTGATCGAGCTTGTCGGCGGGGATCGGCTTGCGGATGTCGTTTGCGGCCGCACGGTTGATGGCTTCGCGGAAGATCTGCTCGTTCGACCAGTAATGGGTATGCGCCACGCCGTACAGCTTGAACTGCCAGAACAGCCTGCCCAGCGGGTTGCGCGGCTGCTTGCTGACTGGCAACTCATTGGCGAGGCGGATGTTGTCCACACAATCGTAATAGTCGAGATGTCCGGAGATCGGGTCGTCTGGGTGCCAGTAGTTGATCCAGCGCAGGTGCGGGAGGTAGTCCTGCACGCTGCTGGAGACGGTATACTCGTTCCCGCTTGGCATCTCGAGGAATTTTTTTCGATAACCGTTGACGTGTTTGATGACGAGTTGCTTGATGTAATCCGTTTGGCGCAGGTGCTCGCGGAGGAAGAATGCCACTTTGTCTAGCGGACTGCCAAACGTGATCAGCTCGAACTGCTTGTCCGCTTTGGCTGCAAAGGACGGGTTGACGTTCATCTCAAGGTTCACTTGGTTCAGCGCATCGTAGGCGATCACGCTGCCGAGGGAGTGGGCGGCGATGATGATTTTATCGTAATCGGCGTTGATCAGCCCGATCAGCTTGCGGGTCATGCCGTCCAGCACCGTTTGGCGGATTTCGTAAAATTTGGACTTGCTGTCGCTCGTGGTGTAGATCGCCGAATCGCCAAAGTAGTCGGCGCAGACCTGCGTGTATTTGCCCATCATCTTGCGTAACAGCGGATCGAAGGAGCCGGGCAGGAAACGCGTGACATTGCGCAAGGAATAGACGATTTGCAGGGCATTCCCCAGATGCTTGAGGTACCAGCGCCTGCCTTTTTGATAGCCTTCGTAGCGGTGTGCGAGGGTTTCATTTTCATCGTAAAATTTTTCTGCGCCGTTGGCCGTCTCGATCAGCCACTCGATGGTTTCGCCAAAGGAGATGTGGCGCGACATATCGGACGCCCAGTAATATTCATGCAGATCGAGTTCGATCGGGACACTGCCCAGGGAGTAGCGCAGACGTATCGAGTCGTCCACATCGCCGTCCACGCGGCTGCGCATGTGCATCAGATCGACTTTTTCACCCGTTTGATTGTAGAGGGCTCGCACAAGGCTGCGCGTGAACTCATCCAAGGTCTGATATCTGTCCTGCTCCCCTTGGCCGTGAACGACGAGCAGACCTACTTTTCTCGCTTGCATGGTGTTGCCTCCCTTCGCTCTCCTGTGTAGTGTGTACAAGCTAAATGAGCGTTCATCCCTGTTCACACAACCTTTTAGGCAACCTTTTCAGAAAACCTTTGCACAAAAAGAAGCCCCGCGCATGGCAGGGCTTCGGGCTTGCTTATTTGGTTTTGTCGTTGTCGGACAGCTCTTGGCTGAGGACTTCCGCCCGCGGGAGCTTGTCGTCGACCGAATGTGCGCCGTAGCGCTCTTCCATGTAGTAGTCGGTCAGCTCTTGCATGGAAACTTGCAGGTTCGGCTGCTGCTCGGCGATCTTGCCAATGTATTCGCTCGCCGTCTCGCCTGCGCCGCGCGTGTAGCCGGCTTTTTTCATGCTGAGCAGGAAACGGCGGTACGCTTTGCGCATCGGGGTCAAGCTGCCGAGGACGGGGGCGGCTGCCATTTTGCCTTTTTTCGGCTTCGCGGTGTGGATGAACTCGCGCATCTCGACGATGCCAACTGCCGCTTGCAACTGCTGTGCGCGCTTCATGCGGCGCAGGTAGAAGAAGATCAAGAGCAAAAGCCCGATCGCCGACAAAATGAACAAGGTCGTCTCATTGAAGAGGTGCGAGCCGTCGTCCATAAACATAAACTCTTCGGTCGGCATTTCGCCATTCGCTTCTTTCATGTCTTCGATCTGTTGCTTGGCGCCTTGCGGGTCGCCGTTCGCTTTGAGCAGGTTGACGAAGTACTCCACCACGAAACCTACCGCGTAAAACACCGGTTCGATGACGGCAAGCACGACGCCGACCAGCCAGCGGAAGACAGGCACGCCCAAGGTGTTCAAGATCCATCCGGCGACAAGCGTGATGCCGATAAAGAAGAGAGGCAGATTGTTTTGCAGTTTTTCCATGCGGGTGTTTGCGCCTTTGACGCCGCGCTCCAAGCGCGAGGCCATCGACAGCGCCGTCATGCGCAGGAAGAGGAAAAGTACGAAAAAGGGCACCATCTTGCCCTGCCAGGACGGGTCATCCCCGAAAAACATCGTGTAGACGATAAAACCGACGATCAATTGCAGATCGAGCTTGTATTGGCTGAGCAGGGCCTGACGGATGTAGCGCATGTCGTCGATCGTCTGGCTCATCCGCAGGAGCAGGAACACGCCCAAGCCGCCAAAGATCAACAACGGCACCAGCATCTGTGACGGATCGATCCACACCATCGCCGCCACGCCAAGCGCCAGCACCACCGTGCCGCCGATCATGAACTTGCGGCGTTCGGCGAGCTCGTTGCGGCGGTAGATGAACAGAGCGACCGCCAGCAGCGCCGCCGCCATGCCCGCAAAGGCCGGGAGATAGCGGGTACCGGTTGGGACTAGGCCGATCAAAATGGTAAACATCGTCGTGACAGCCAAGGCCTGGCTGGCCAGTCCGAAGAGGATCACTTTGCGGTACTGCTTGTTCATGCCGGCACCTCCTCGCCGCCGGCGAGCTCTTCGAGCTGCTCGACTTTGGCGTGTTCAACGTGAAGAGGCAGTACTGGAATCGCCGGTGACAAGCCGTGCAGGGAGTCGGCGATCGTATCCATCGCGATCAGGAGCAGCTGATGCCCTTCAGAACGCAGCATTTCGATCTCCATCGCGATGTTCTCATCCCAATACGGGGTGATCACGACCAGCGTCGAGCGGTTGTGCAGGCGACCGCGCAAGTTGCGCAGAACGTCTTCGAACGGCGCGTTTGGCTTGTAGGACAGGTCGCCAAGCGCCATGAGCATCGCGTCCATCTGGCAGGGCAGGTTCTGGAGCGGAACGTTAAGCGATCCGGCGCCCGACCAGGAAGCGTTGGTGTAGAGGCCAAACGGAAAGCTCTGCGCTTCGGCGTCCTGGAACATCTTCGCCGTGATCCGGCACTGCTGTTCGACAACTTCGCGGATCGTGCCCCACCAGTAGGTGGCGAAAAACTGCACGTTCATCACGACGTAAAAATCGGTCTCAGACGTGGTGTCGAACTGCTTGATCATCAACTCCCCCGTCCGGGCGGTCGCCCGCCAGTGGATCGCTTTGTACGGGTCGCCTTGGATGTAGGAGCGGATGCCGATCAAGCGCGAGGCGTCTTCCTGGTACCAGCGCACGACCGAGCGTTCGCCGACCAACTCCTGCAGGCGCAGGTTGACTTCAAAATCCTCGGCGATGCGCGGGCGGACCAGAATGCGGCCGAAGATGTGCATCTGCTCAAACAGCCCCTTCAGGCCGATGCCGTCGCCATACTGGATCTCCGCTTTGTTCAGGCGGTGCATGCCGCGCTTGACGCGGATCTTGTGCATGCGCTGGACACGCTGTCTCGGGAGCAGGAAGGTGCGATAGGCAACTTCTGTCCTTTCCTCGTCGCCTTCGAGGACGCGCAAGGCGGAAGGCAGTCCCATCACCAGCTCCAGCCAGGGGATCGGCAGCCAGGACTCATTTTCCAGCACCGTCCAGACTTCGACCTCTTCCCCGTCGTAGATGTTTTCTTCTGCGATGCGGATCGTCAGCTTGATTTTGCCTGCCGTGTAGCGCTCCCACAGTTTGGAGTAGCCGAAAACGACGAGGGCGAGGGCGACGACCCAGATCAGCGCGCTCATCTGGCCGCAGCCGGCGCTGCATCATCTTCGACCGGCACGGAAGCGTCGTTCAAAATGTCGTTCAGCACATCGTACGCTGTCTTTTGCTTCATCCGCATGGAGGAATCCAAGACGAGGCGATGCGCGAGGACTTTCGGAGCCAGGTATTTGATATCGTCCGGAATCACGTAGTCGCGGCCGCGGATGACGGCCAGCGCCTGTGCCGCAGCGCCGAGCGCGATCAGGCCGCGCGGGGAAACGCCAAGCGCGACGCCGTCCCAGCTGCGCGTTTTGCGGACCAGCGAGATCAGGTAGTCTTCCACCTCTTGGGTCATGTTGACGAGGCGGACTTCATCCTGCACTCCAATCACGTCTTCCGGCGACACGACCGCTTCGATCGCCGCGCGGGTCGCCTCTTGGCGCGACAGGCGGAAGATCGTGCGCTCTTCTTCGTGGGTCGGATAGCCAAGCGAAATGCGCATCAGGAAGCGGTCGAGCTGTGCTTCCGGGAGCGGGAACGTGCCGTGCGACTCGATTGGGTTCTGCGTTGCGATCACAAAAAACGGCCGGTCCAGCTTGCGCGATACTCCGTCCGAAGTGATCTGCCCTTCTGCCATCGCTTCGAGCAGTGCGGACTGGGTGCGCGGGATGGCGCGGTTGATCTCATCGGCCAGCACGAGCTGGGAGAACAAGGGGCCTTCGCGGAATTCGAACTCGCCCGTCTTTTGGTTAAACACGGTGGTGCCGACCACATCGGACGGCAACAGGTCGGGCGTGCATTGGATGCGGGTGAATTTGGAGCCGATGCTGGCGGCCAGCGCCTTGGCCAGCACCGTTTTGCCGACGCCCGGCACGTCTTCGAGCAGCATGTGGCCGCCCGAGAACAGGCCGACGAGCAAGAGATCAAGCGTTTCTTCCTGGCCGACGATCACTTTGCCAACCTCGGCGCGAATTTTTTGCGCCACTTCATTGATTTTTTTTGTCATGACGAAATCTCCCCCATTGCTTTGAATTGCGGTGAACTACTTTCCTGTTTGGATTATATAAAATTTATCGAATATTCTGCTAGTGGTTTTCCAATTTGTTACTTAATCGTTATCTTTGTGTAATCTTGTCGATAAAAAAGCGGCCTTAACGCAGGCCGCTCATCTTTTCCAATTGCACGAGGATTGCTGCGATATCATCGTCACCGTGTCCGTTCGCTTTCGCCGCCACAAAAGTCTGGTGCGCCGCTGCGGTCGCCGGCAAGGATGCTTCCGCCTGTTTCGCCGCATCGAGCGCGAGGCCGAAGTCTTTTTCCATGTGCTTGAGCGCAAACGCTGCTGCGAAGTTGTCGTCTAGGATGTTTGGAGTTTTCATCGCGATGATCGGCGACGCGCAGGCGGTGGCGCCCACCATCTCGAGCAGGGTCGCACGGTCAAGCCCGGTCTTCGCGCCGAGCACCAGCGCTTCGGACAGGCCTTGCATGGTGATGCCAAGCAGCATGTTGATCACGAGCTTGGCATTGGCGCCTTGCCCGTTCTCGCCGAAGTAAAACGTCTTTTTGCCAAGCACGTCGAAGATCGGCAGGTGCTGTTCATACAGGTCGCGCGGTCCGCCGACGAGGATGACCAGCGTGCCGTCGGTGGCCGGCTTGACCGAGCCGGAGACGGGTGCGTCGAGGAAGCCTGCCCCTTTTTCCTGCAGCCGGGCTGCCGCTTGCCGGGACGCTTCCGGAGCGATGGTGCTCATGTCGATCACCGACTGCCCGGCGCGGACGCCGTTCAAGAGCCCGTTCTCGCCTTCCAGCACCGCTTGGAGCGCGGCGGAGTCGGACACCATCGTGATCACGACATCGACCGTCTCCGCCAGCGACTTCGGCGAGTCGGCGAGCTTGGCCCCTTTTTCCACAAAAGGAGCTGCGGCAGACGCCGTGCGGTTGTAGACGGTGACGTCGTAGCCTGCCGCGAGCAGGTTGGATACCATCGGACGGCCCATGTTGCCAAGGCCGATCCAGCCGATTGTTGGCTTCATCTTAGTTCACGCCTCCTTCGCCCGGATACTTCGGTGGGGACACCAAAGGCATCGGGTTGCGCTTGTGTGCGCTGAGCTGGTACAGGCGGTCGATCTTGGCGATCGTCTCCGCGTCGCCCTCGCCCGTGCAGAGGTAGGTGTCGAGATCCTTGTAGGAGATGCCGATCTCCGCTTCGTCGGTGTGGCCTTCCCAGAGGTCGGCGCTTGGCGCTTTCGTCACCAACTGCTCCGGCATGCCGAGGTGCTTGGCGAGCAGGTAGATCTCCGCCTTGACGAGGTCGCCGAGCACGGAGAAGTCGCCGGCCGCATCGCCGTATTTGGTCTCATAGCCGATCGCCGTTTCCGACCAGTTGCAGGTGTTCGCCACGCGGTAGCCGAGCAGGGCGGCCATCCAGTATTCGGCGTTTTTGCGGAAACGCGGCTTGAGGTTGCCTTTGACCAGCGGGTTGTCCTGCCCCACGCGCAGCTCGGCAGGCAACGCTTCTGCGCTCTGCGCCATCACGCCGTGGAACTGGTTGACGATCTCGCTGAAGTCAACTTCGATAAAACGAAATCCATATGTATCGGCGACGAGCTTGGCATCGCGGTGATGCACGGAGCTCGATTCGGCACCCATCCAGAGCGCAACGACTTTGTCAGGACCAAGCGCGCGGGCAGCCAGCGCGGCCGTCACCGCCGAGTCGATGCCGCCCGACAGGCCAAGCACGACGCCTTGGCCGCCTGTGCCCAGCACCTGGTCGCGGATAAACGCTTCGCGTTTCGCAATCTCTTCGTCCATTCTCGCTTCGAACCCACGCAAATGCTCTTCCATGCGCAAACTCATGTTGTTCTGTCTCCTTTTGCCATCAAAGTATTGGCTACATTGTAACATAGCGCAACAAAAAAGGCTGTCGCATTTCACGACAGCCTTCTTCTGGCGAGCAGTCCATATCTTGGCGAAAAACAGAACACGAGCAGGAACAGAAGCCCGGCCACCGAGGTCATCGCCCCGGCGATGGAAGCGTTCAGCGCCGCCGCCGCAAAATAGCCGAGGACGGCCGACAGCACGCCAAACAGCATCGACAAGAGCAGCATCACGCCCAGCCGGTCGGTCAACAGATACGCCGTCGCCCCCGGCACGATCAGCATCGCGACGACGAGGATCGCCCCGACGCTTTCAAACGCGGCCACGGTGGTCAAGGAGACCAGGCCCATCAACACATAGTGCAGCAGAAGCACCGGAATGCCAAGCGCAGCAGCCATCGCCGGGTCGAAGGAGGTCAGCTTGAACTCTTTGTACAGCCCGCCGATCACGACCAAGGCCAGCAGGAACGTTCCGCCGACCATCCAGACGGCGCGCGGCCCCCACTCCACTCCACCGATGATCAGCTGATTCCACGGCACATAAGCGATCTCGCCGTACAGCACGTGCTGCAGGTCGATGTGCACGTCGCGGGCGAACAGGGAGATCAGCACCACCCCTACTGCAAACAGGGAGGTAAAAGTCACCCCGATCGCCGCATCCGACTGCACCCCGCTCTGATGCAGGGTCTGCACCAGAAAGGCGGTGAGCAGTCCAAACACTGCCGCTCCGATCAGCATCGGAAAGGAGTCGAGCGTCCCGGAGACGAGAAAGGCGCAGGCGATCCCGGGCAAGGCGGTGTGCGAGATGGCGTCTCCCAGCATCGCCATCCGCCGCAGGATCAGAAAACTGCCGACAAACGCGCACGAGGCGGCAACCAGCGCCCCCGTGATCAAAATCCACGCAACGTGGCTCATTCGATTCGCCCTCCCGGTGTGAGTGTGGGCTCCAGATCATGCAGGCGCAGCAGGTGTTTGATCTCCAGTTTCAGATCCTGGGGCAACTGCGCGTCGAGATCGCCGGCGTCGCGGTCGATGCGCACCGCGCCCCATTTTGCTTCGTACATCAGGAAAATCTCCCACATCCGCTGCTCCAAGGTCAGACGGTACGCCTTTTTCACGCCTCGATCGGTCAGGTAAAATTGCACTTCGCTGCGTTCGACCAATCCTTGCTGTTCGAGGCGGCGGAGCGTCTTTTGCACGGTGCGCAGCGCCTGCGGGCGGCGTCTTTGAATCTGCTCAGGTGTGAACAGGCGGGAGACGCCGTCTTTTTCGGTCAGGTCGTAGAGCGACTGCAGCACATTTTCTTCCGCCACTCGGGTGCGCAGTTTCAACAGCCGCAGCCCTTTCGCCAACAATCCCCGGCGCGGCGCGAACAGGAGCGAGAGCAGGAACAAGGACGTGCCGGACAAAACGATCACCGGCCCCGTCGGCAAATTGGCAGCCATCGCCGACACAAACGTGCCGATCGCTCCGGCCAGCGCCCCAAATCCTCCGGCGAGCAGCATCATCCGGTCGAGGCGCTCCGTCCAGTAGCGGGCAGCGAGCGCAGGCAGGATCAGCATCGCCGCCATCAGCACAACGCCGACCGCCTGCAGGCCGATCACGACGGCGAGCACGATCAGGCTCATCAGCAGCAGATTGAACAGCCCCATCGGCATGCCGAGCCCGCGCCCGAAGCCGGGGTCGAAGGACAAGAGCTTGAACTCTTTAAACAGCAGCGCACAGAGCAGCACCAGCACGGCGGCCGCGCCCATCATCACCTGCACGTCAACGTCGGACAGAGACGCCGCTTTCCCAAACAGGAAGCTGTCCAGACCGCTCTGGTTGCCGAGCGGGCTGTGCTGAATCCGGGTCAGCAGGACGATGCCGACGCCGAAGAACACCGATAAGACCAGCCCCAGCGCCGTGTCTTCCTTGATCCGCGAATACCGGGTGACCGCCGTGATGCAAAAGGCGGCCAAGACGCCTGCGACCGCCGCTCCGATCAGGAACAGGCCGATCGATTTGCTGCCAGAGAGCATAAAGGCGATGCAGATGCCAGGCAGTGCGGCATGCGCCACCGCGTCGCCCATCAGGCTGTGGCGGCGCAAAACGGCAAAGCAGCCGAGCACGCCGCTGGCCAGCCCGAGCAGCATGCAGGCGGCGAGCACCCAGCGCGTGTTGGGGTCAGAGAGAAGCGTCGAGAACAGGTCCGCCATGGGCAGCACGCTCCTCCCGCAGTGGTGTGATCACGTCCGGCTGCTGCAGGTGAGACAGGCGTCCGCCGTACGTCTTTTGCAGGTTCTCCGCCGTAAACACTTCAGAGGTCGGGCCAAAAGCGATCTTGCGCATGTTGATCAAGAGCAACCAGTCAAAATACTCGGTCACCGTCTGCAGATCATGGTGGACAACGATCACCGTCTTGCCGCCCTCTTTCAGTTCGGTGAGCAGCGCGATGATCGCTTTTTCGGTGGCGGCGTCAACCCCGGCGAACGGTTCATCCATGAAGTAGACGGCCGCATCCTGTGCCAAAGCCCGGGCGAGGAACACGCGCTGCTGCTGGCCGCCGGAGAGCTGGGAGATCTGGCGGTGGGCGAAGTTCGCCATGCCGACTTTGTCCAGACAGCTCATCGCGATCTCGCGGTCTTCCTTTTTCGGGCGGCGGAACAGCCCGACATGGCCGTAGCGCCCCATCAGCACCACGTCGAGCGCATCGGTCGGGAAATCCCAGTCCACCGACTCGCGCTGCGGCACATAGCCGATCAGTTTGCGCTGCGCCCCGTACGGCTTGCCGAAGATTGACACCTCACCCGACGCACGCGGCACGAGGCCAAGAATGCTTTTGATCAACGTTGATTTGCCCGCTCCGTTTGGCCCGACGATGCCGATCAATTTCCCGCCGGGCGCTTCAAATTCCACTTCGCGCAACACCGGTTTGCCGTGGTAGGCCACGGTCAGATTCTCCACTCGCACCGGATGATTCATGTTGGTCGCCTCCTTCTGGTATACAAGCTCTATTTCAGCGCTTTGACGATCGTGTCCACGTTGTGGCGCACCATGCCCGGATAGGTGCCTTCAGGCGTTCCGGCGCTGCCCATGGCGTCGGAGAACAGCTCGCCGCCGATTTTGACGTCGTGCCCTTTCGCTTTGGCGCCTTTGACCACCGATTCGATCGCTTTTTTCGGCACGCTCGATTCGACGAACACCGCTTTGATCTTGCGTTCGACAAGCAGGTTGACGAGGTTCTGCACATCTTTCAAACCGTATTCAGAGTCGGTGGACAGCCCTTGGAGCCCGACGACTTCCAGGTCGTACGCTTTGCCGAAGTAGCCAAATGCATCATGCGCCGTAACCAGCACACGCCCTTCACGCGGAATCTGTGCCAGTTGTTCGCGGGCGTACTGATCGAGCTCTGCCAGCTCTTCGCGGTAGGCGTCCGCATTTTTTTCAAAATCGGCTTGGTGCGCTGCGTCGTTTTTGATCAGCTCCGCCTCGATGCGGTCTAACGCGCCGCTCCACAGCTTGACGTCAAACCAGACGTGCGGGTCGTGTGTCCCGCCGCCGACGCCCGATGCGATCAGGCTGCTTTCGGCAAATTGGTCGGTCACCGCCACGACCGGCTTTTGCTTGCCGATCTGCTCAAACACTTCCTGCATCTTGCCTTCAAGGTGCAAGCCGTTGTACAGCACGATATCAGCTTGCTGCAGCTTCTGAATGTCGCCTTGCGACGCTTTGTACAGGTGCGGGTCGATGCCGGGCCCCATCAAGGCGCTCACCTCCACATGTTCGCCGCCGACCCGCTGGGCGAGATCGGCGATCATGCCCGTCGTCGCCGTCACTTGCAGTTTGCCGCTGTCATTCGCGGCCGGCTCTGTTCCACACCCGGTCAACACGACCGAGATCATCAGCACAAACAGAGTCGTTATGTGTAAAAATCGTTTGGTCATAAACGAATTTTCCCTCCCGAAACTATTTTTCTCTAGGGAAACTTTTTTGGTAAAAAAAAGTTTTGTTGTGTCCAGCTAAAAAAGTTTCCCTCGCACAACTTCAGTATATGAGCAAGTGCGGATGTTGTCACTCTTTATTTTGGAAAATGAAAAAAACCGCCGACCCGGTGACGGATCGGCGGTTTTATTGGTTACTGATTGATTAGTCTTCCCACTTGATGGATTCAGTCGGGCAGCCATCTTTCGCGTCAAGCGCGTCAGACAGGAGCTCTTCCGGAATTTCCACGAAGCCTTCGAGGCCGCCTTCAAGCTTTACGAATGCGTAGCCGTCGTCGTCGGACTCATATACATCCGGTGCAGTGCTGTAGCAAGCACCGCAAGCGATGCAGGTATCTTTGTCAACAAAAGTTTTAGCCATGACAATACACACTCCTTCTTATCTTCTGTGGTAGATTATAAACCAAATTCGGGCAACGTGCAATGATAAGAAACGCAGAAATCCCCTGTCCTATTGTGTCACAAATGGGAAGGAGTGAAACCTAAGAACGAGTAGGTCGTTCATTCTGCTATTTTCAGCACTTTTTGCCTGTATTGGAGTGTGTAGTTGTAGTATAACACAATCCATAGAGATTGAGAATCATTTTCAACGAAAATTTCTCCCCAATCTCTGTCAGTTGTTGTTATTGAAATTTGTTGGTCCACGCGTTCAAGCGGTAGGTGCCGTCTTTCAGCACTTCCACTTCATAGGTCGAGATGTGCGGGCCGTGCAGCATGTTCTCGTTGTGCTCCTGCTCGATCACCCACGTCCATTTGCCCTTCTTGGTAAACGTGGCTTCCTTATCCGGTTCAAACACGCCAGGGTAGCCGTCACGGGCGATGATGATCACCTGTGTGGAGCCGCCTTGGGTCTTTTCTTTAAAGAATTCTTCGGTCAAGGTCTCGGCGAGCGGCAGCGAATAGCCTTTTTTGCGGAGCTTTTCGGTGACTTCGGCAAGCGTGGTGACATCTTGGACCACACCGTTGTTGTTGGGCAAGACGTAGCCGCTCTTGGCGTCGGTCATCCGGGTCAGCTTCGCGCCGATCTCCGTCTTGATCTGTTCTTCCGACTTCTCCGCCACCGGCGCCGGATCGGTCGTGCCGCCGTTTGGATCTGGCGTGTTCCCGCCCGTACCGCCGTTGTTTGACGGCGGCGGGGTCGTCTGCGGCGGCGGACTTTCGGTCTTTTGCGAGCACCCGACGAGCAGCAGTGCAGCTGCGGTCAAGGCGAGCATCGTTTTGCGCATCGTACAGCCCCCTCTTCTTTTTGTACATACCTATGCAGGGAATGTCCAAAAAAGAGTAGCTGCCGGGCAAAAAGAGACCACTGCAGCAGCCTGCAGTGGTCTCTTGGGAACGTTATGCGAATTAGTTGCGAGCTTGCAAACGTTTGATCGTCTGCCATTGGTCAAAATTGTGGTGCTTGCCGGTCGTCTGATCTTCATTTTTACTGTCAGACGCCAGGGCGGGCGTAGCAAGGGACAAGAGGAGCGCAAAGGCTGTCAGTTGGAGCAGAAATTTTTTCATTGGTGTTTTCCTCCATTGCTTTCTGCCCCTAGCATGCCCCAAACTCATCACTCTTCATGCACGGTGATCAGATCTCCGAGGCGCACTTCGCCCGTTGCGGTCTGCTCGACTTGGAACTCGTAGTCCATTTCGCTGACGTTGATCACGCCGTCCGATCCCTGCTGCTCGACAGCAACCGATACGCTGATCTTGTTGGCGGTGCGCTCGTTCAGGTAGATGTCGCCAAATCCGAAGATCGCGCCGCTCGCCTTTTGCGCAGCAAAATAAGCGATCACCTTTTGGCCGATCTTGCTCGTTGTATGCGGATGGATCAGGCGCGAGATCTGCACCGGGTGCCACTCGCCTTGGCGTGACTCGATCAGGCGGACGCGGTAGGTCGCGTCGCCTTGCATGACGGTGACGATGCTCAGCTCATTGGATTGGGAAACCATCGCCTCGGCGGAGAAGCCAAGGTCGGTCAGATGGCGGTAGACGACCTGGTACGGGTCTTTCGCCCAGGCGTTTTGCTCCGGGTCGGCCTTGTAGGTGTTGGCGATGGAGCGGTTCAGGGCCGAATCGGACGGGATTGCGCCGGAATCCGGCCCCAGCGTTACGTGGGTCGTGTTGATCACGTTGCCGTCTTTGTCGGTAAAGGTGATCGTCTTCTCCCCGCTCTCGCCTTCTTCGATCCCCGCGATGCCCCAGATGCTGACATTGCTGGTGTCGTCCGGCGACTCCTCATCCGGGGCGACGGTGACGGTGACGTTGTCGCCGTCCACCGTGACGTCGGTCGGCTTGGAGTCGACCGTCACGACTACAACGCCGCCGCGTGCCGCTTCGGACGGCGGTGTGGCCGCATCGACCTTCTGCTGCTCCACAACGACGCCGGTCTGATCCTTCACTTTGCCAAGGTCGTTCTTGGACACGGCGGCGACCTGCACGGCCGGTTTCTCCTTGACGGTCTCCTGCTGGATCAGTTGCGGCGCGGTGTGCTTGGCAGCGTCCTGCTGCTGGATCAGCGTATCGGCAGGGCCTGACGGAGCCGGATTGTCGTGAACAGCAAACGGTTGCACGACCTGATCGGGCTGCGCGTCCGGCGAGACGGTGGTCTTCGGCGTGAAGATGCCAAACGCATCGGACAGTCCGACCGTGAGCACCAGCGCTGCGGCAGCGGTCAGCCCCGGCCAGAAGTAGGCGGGCAGACGGCGCTGCTTTTTCAGCACTTTCGGGAGCTCCGGCTCCATCATCGTCACGAAGCTTCTCTCCGGCATCATCTTCGGCAGGGAGCCAAAGGCGGCTGCGAGCTTGCTATAGTCATCCCGTTCCCGGCGGCAATCGTCACATGATGCGGTATGCGCCTCTAAAAGCTGCAGCTCTTGAGGAGTTGCGTCCCCGTCCAGCTCGCGTTGAATCAGTTCGCGATATCTGTCATGTGTCATCCTTGATCACCTCCATAGAACAGCGTTTTCAATTTCTCTCGTCCGCGAAACAATCGGGTCTTGACCTGTGCTTCGGTCAGCTCCAGCACCTCGCCGATCTCCTGATAGGACATCTCATGCACATGGCGGAGCACGATCACTTCGCGGTAATTCTCGGGGAGCGCGGCGATGGCCTCGTGCAGGCGCTCCTCTGTCATCTTCATTTCCACTTGCTGCTCGACGGACGATTCGCTCGACTGCAGTCCTTCATCAAGCTCGACGACCGCCACCCGCTTCTTGCGGAGCTGTTCGCGGAACGTGTTGACCACCACGCGGTGAATCCAGCCGCGCAGCGATCCCTGTCCCTGGTACTGCCCGAGTGAACGGCAGACTTTCCAAAGGCTCTCTTGTGTGATGTCTTCTGCGTCCGCCTTTTTGCCGGTCAGGTAGTATGCCGTTTGATAAATAAACGGTTCGACCGTACGCAAAAATCGGGACAGCGCATCCGGACTGCGCAGCGCGTCTGCCACGATCTCCTTATCTTGCATACGTCTTCCTCCTTATGTATAACGATGATGAGATCGTGATAAAAGTTTCATGTGTACCTAACAATTCCGCACAAAAATTCGTTCTCCTGCAAATCAAGAACACGACAAAAAACAAACCCTCCGGAGTCGAAACCTCGGGAGGGTCTGTGTTCAATGCAGGTGTTTGTCATGTTTTTCGGTATGTGCGAGCAGTTCCTGAATGCGCCGGGTCTCCGCGTCCACCGGGTTGAAATCGGCAGGGCGGATCACTTCCCAGCGCGGAAAGAGATCGCGGCGCACCATTTGCGAATGGGTCAAATTGTTGTCCGGCTGCATCCGAAACAGCTGTTGGATGGCAGCTTCGTCTAATTTGGGGTGCTGCTGTCTCATTCTTCGCCCCAGACGACGAGGTCGTCCGCTTCCTTGTCGCTAGCGTCTTCATGGCTGTAGCCGCCAACTTTCATCAAGGAGACGAGCAGGTCGGCCATGTCGTGCGTCGCGGAGTTCGGATTGTCATACGGGTGATCGAGCGGCACTTGGATGCTGCCTTTGATCACATAGGTGTCCTGGCCGATGTGCCCGACCGGGGTCAAAAGCGAGATCGTCTGCGTGCCGGCGATCGACTTGACGTTGAGCACGATCTCTTCGTCGGTGCGCTTGTTCAGGCTCGGCACATGAATCATGTAGGCGACATGCACTTCGTCTTCCGCCTGCTGGCAGTCGAGATCGCACCATGGGCTGTTTTCATCGAGCAGGTCGAGCCGGGCCCGGATAAACGTGCTGAGTTCGCCTGTCACCGAGCCAAGCGGCAGTTCGAGGCGGGAACGGACGATGGTCACGGGGGCCATCTCGTCGAGAATATCGATAAACATCTTGATCCACGTTTCGTACATAAAAGAAAGACCCCTCCCTTTCGGTCATAGATGGGTACAGGCTAAGTATCTTTCCTGAGCACCCCCTCTATGCAGAGAAAAGGACGGGACTTTCTGGTTGTGATCTATTTTCTGCTGTGAACGAGTTTGAGATGTTCTTTGCGAAGTTTGCGCTCGGTGTCTTCCGGGCGGCTCAAAAGGTGATCGGCGCGGCCGCGCATCATTTCCCGGGTGCAGTCGATCTGCTCGATGGCGACCGTCAAGTCCACAAAAGAGCGAATGAACTTGCTAGTGTCAAGTTTCAGAATTTCGTTGCGCTGCTCGGTGATCTGTTTTGAGAGTTCACACAGCTGCGCGATTTTTTGTTCTAAGCTCTGTGTCATCGCGGTATCCTTCCCCAGTTTGTTCTTACTATTAAGGTACGATGTTTTGGCTTGGGGAATCAATCATCTAATATTTCCAGAGCCGCTCGGACATGAAAAAGACGGCGCTACGAAGCGCCGCCCTGATCAGGTTGTGACATGTCGATCTGACCGTTTCTCGCGGCCATTTCGGCTTCTGCAAAGCGAATCATCTTGCGTACCATTCCCCCGCCGATCTTGCCGACTTCGCGGGTGGTCATCTCACCCCAGCCTTTTTGCTGAATGTCGTCGTCAAGCCCGAGTTCTTGTGCCACCTCGTATTTCAGGTGTTCAAGCGCCTCTTGCGCGTTAGGATTCAGTACCCGTCGACGATTGCTCATCAGACGTCACCCCCCTGTGGCGTAGCGTGTGCGGGAAGCCAGGTTTTGATGCGCAGACCTTGGCGGGTGGATGTGATTTCGACAGCTCCGTGCTGGTCGGTGCGCCAGATTGCGGCGTTTTGCAGCAGCAGGTCGCGGACGGTCGAGGGGGCGGGATGGCCGTAGCGGTTTGTCGCGCCGACGGAGAGGATGGCGTGATCGAGGGTGAAAGTTGGCGCGGCGGCGTTTTTGCTGCCGTGGTGGGGGACTTTGAGCACGTCGACGTGTTGGAGCTGTGCTGTTGGCTGCTCGGCGTCGCCGGTGAAGAGGAAGGTGTGGGACGGCGTGTGCAGGGAGAAGACGAGCGAGTTGGCGTTGGTGTCGGTCAGATCGGATGTGCCGGGTGAAGAGTCTGGTGATGAGCCGGTTGATGAGCTGTGCGATGGGATCGGAGATGTTCCAGATGCAGTGCTCGGTTCATGACGAGAGGTGGTCGCAGGGTTCCAGAAGCGGATCTTGAGGTTCTCTTCTAGCATGACAGTTTGACCCGCCCGGGGTTCAAGGATGGGGATTTGCTTTTTGTTGATCGCTTGGAGGATCTCTTGGAAAAAAGGGCTGGGGTCGCGGGCGTTAGAGACGAGGACTTGGCCGACCGTGAAGGAGTTCAGAACTGCAGAGGCGCCGCGGATGTGGTCTTCGTCGGCGTGGGTGAGCAGGAGGACATCGATGTGGTCGATGCCGTAGGAAGCGAGCGCGGGGACGACGACGCGTTGGCCGACATCGTAGTCGCTTTTGATGAAACCGGGGATGCCGCCTGTATCAACGAGCCAGACTTGCCCCTGTGGCGTTTGAATCAGCGCCGAGTCGCCTTGGCCGACATCGAGGAAGGTGACACGCAAGGGCTGGTCGCGCAGGAGCAGCGGGATGACGAGGCAGACGGCGAGGACGGCGAGGACGGCGAGGCCATTTTTGCGTTGGGAAAACAGCCACCACCAGGCGTAGTAGCCAAACTGCCACAGGATCGGCGGCGCTTGGTAGTTGCGCACCAGCCAGCGCGCTTGTCCTGAGTACTGCAGGGGTTGGATCAAAACATCAAGCAGCAGCCTCGCCACACAGGCAGGCAAAAACGCAGCGAGCGGGTGCAACAGACCAAGCAGGATCGTGAGGACGGCGAGCGGGACTAACAGGGTCAGCAAGGGAACGATCAGAAGGTTGGCGAGCAGAGAGAGCGGCGTAAACGCAGGAGAAAAGGTGAGGACGAGCGGAATGGACATCAGCTCGGCAGCCAGGGTGACCGCGAGGAGTGTGGAGAGGCGACCGGGGAGCTTTTTGAACAAAAAGCGCAGGCGGTCCGGGAGCAGCAAGAGTCCCATCGTGAGGATCATCGTCAGTTGAAAGCCGGGGTCGTACAGCGTCTGCGGGTTGATCAGCAAGGCAATCCAGCCTGCCAGCGCCCAAGAGGTCAGCAGATCGGTCTCGCGCGAGACGAGCCGCGCAGCCAGCCAGACGATCGCCATCGTGCAGGCGCGCACGACAGAAGGTCCGCCGCCGGTGATGCCGCCGTAGAGGAGCACAAGCAGGATGCCGAGCAGATAGCGATTGCGGTCGGATGTTTTCAGGCGTTTGAGCAGCGCCAGAAACGGCAGCAGGATCATCGCCACATTCGCTCCAGACACTGCGAGGATGTGTACAACGCCCATCACGCGAAACGAATCCATCGTCGCTTCGTCGATCTCCGATGTGATACCAAGCACCAGCCCTGCAACGACAGCGCCCCCAACACCTGGAAACTGTTCGTTCACCACTTGCAGCAGCTGTTGGCGGATCGGGATGAAGAAGCGACCTTGTACACCACGGTCATCGTGACCAAGCAAGCGGTAGGTGTCTGTGTTGAGCGCATAGTGAATTCCCTGCCGCGCATAATAAGACTTCGCGTCAAATGCGCCCGGATTGCGCGCCGGGGACGGTTGTTCCAGCATAGCAGAGATCTTCAGCAGGTCGCCGTAGCGGATCGTCCGGTCGCGGCTCTGTTTGACCTTCACCACAAGACTTTCGCCGCCGGTGCTGTCAAGTCGAAAGCGCCAAGCCCCATTTTTCCAAACGGGCTCTTCTGCCACTTTCCCCTGCACGGTGACGTCTTGTCCAACATAAGCCTCCAGCATGGGGCGATGTCCCCACTGGTAGCTGGCCGCGTAGAAAAGCCCTGCTGCGAAGGCGAGCACAAGGATTGGCTTGGTTAGCCAGGCGATACGGACATGCAACACATGCGCTGTGTCACGCGCTGCTCTACGCATGAAGCGCGGTACGAATTTGCCAAGCGTCCTGCCAAGCGATTTGCTAAGCGATCCGGCAAGCAAGAGAGCAAGCATCAGAGCAAGGAGCCCTGCTAGTAGCCATATCCCCCGATGCTTCTCCAGAACAGGCGCACAGCCGATGCCTGCCGCAAACGCCAGTCCAAGCATGAGGAGCGGTCTCCACATGAGTTACTCTACATAGACTTTGTCGCGGAATTGGTCGATCAGTTTGACGGTGAGGCCGGAGACTTCCTGAAGGTCGTCGACTCCAAAGAATCGTCCGTGGCTCTGGCGGTGATCGAGGATGGCTTGGGCACGGATCGTGCCGATGCCGGGGAGGGTGTCGAGCTGGTCGAGCGTGGCGGTGTTGAGGTTGATTTTGCCGGCGCGCTCTGCCTCTTGCGCTTGGAGGGTCTGTTTGGCCTCTGCTTCGGTCTGCTGAGCCGGCACGGTGACTTGCCCGCCGTCTTCGAGCGCCTGGGCGAGGTTGACCGCGTCGAGATCGGCGCCCGTCTTGGAACCGCCTGCCGCTTCGATCGCGTCGATCACGCGGGAATCGGACGGGAGCTGATAGACGCCAGGCGTGTTCACTGCGCCTTTGACATGCACTTTGATCTTCCCTTTCGGAGCGGCCGGCTGAGCGGATTCCTGCTCCAGCACTACGCCTCGCGCAGCCTGCAGGTCCTCTTTGCCTCCGTAGAGATAGACGCTGCCCGCAAGCAGAATGCCGAACAGAAACACGAGCAGCAGCGTGCGTTCTTTCTTTTGCATTTGCAAAGGTTTTCTCCTCCTTTCGAGACTTCCAGCCCATCAATTCGCCTCCCGAGAAATGATTTCCTGCCGCCTGTCAAAGGTAGTCAGCGTCTGACAAAATATTACCTGCATCCTCCTCCCCCATCCCGCCAACCCTAACGCTAACACACCTTTGCCAAAGGGGGTCGTCACGGTCATGATGCTGGAAAAATTTATTCCGAGCCTACATCTGCACACGATCTATGACATAGATTTAGACAAGTTGCGGCGCAAAGGGATTCGCGGCGTCATCACCAACCTCGACAACACGCTCGTCGAACAGGACAGTTCGTACACGAACGAAAAGCTGACCTCCTGGCTGCAAAAAATCCGCGACCACGAGATGAAAGTGGTGATCGTCTCGAACAACAAAGAGCTCCGCGTCTCCTCGTTCGCCCGTCCGCTTGGCATCCCGTTCGTCTACGAAGCGCGCAAACCGTGGGGGCATCCGTTCTCCCGCGCCTTGAAGCTCTTGCACACCACATCCCGCGATACGGTGGTGATCGGGGATCAGCTCCTGACCGATATTGTCGGCGGCAACCGCTGGGGCTTTTTTACGATCTGGGTCGATCCGATCTCCGAAACTGAAGGCTGGCCGACGAAAGTAAATCGCTTTATAGAGCGCCAAATATACAGCTATTTGAAGAAAAAAGGGTATATGCCGTGGGACGATCACCTCTAGTCGCTTGTAAGTCCCACCCGTATGGGTTACAATGGTACGTGCCATTTTGATACGGAAAGAGAGGACTGCAAATGCTCACATCAAGCATGGAGGATTACTTGGAAAAGATTTATGAGCTGATGAAAGAGAAAGGGTACGCCCGGGTCTCGGACATCGCCTCCTCGCTGTCTGTGCAGCCGTCCTCAGTCACCAAGATGATTCAGAAGCTGGACGAGAAGAAGCTCGTCACTTATGAAAAATACCGCGGGATCGTCCTCACCCCGCGCGGTGAGCAGCTCGGCAAGCTGATGAAGCAACGCCACAAGAGGCTGGAAGAGTTTTTGCGCATGTTGGGCGTTTCGGAGGAGACGATTCAAAACGATGTCGAGGGCATTGAACATCATGTTTCGCCGACGACGATGGATGCGCTGAACAACCTGGTGCTGTTTTTCGATCAGAATCAGGAGTGCCTCGGTGAGTTTAACGAGTTCTGCAAAGAACTGGACGATTTGAAAGAGGTAGACCGCGATAAACAGTGACCCCGGACGATACCGGGGTTTTTTTTCGTCTGGACACACGCCTAGACGTTTTGCATAATAAGATGGTTAGCAGAAAGGAGTGAGCGGATGAATCGGAAAATCAGAGTTGGCATCGTCTTTGGCGGCAAGTCAGGCGAACACGAAGTCTCCATCAATTCTGCTCGATCAGTCATCGAGAATCTTGACCCAAACAAATTTGAAATCCTCCCGATTGGCATCGACAAGGCCGGCACTTGGCATGTCGGGATTGGCGCTTATAACGCACTGGGGGCCCCGATCCCGCCGCAACTGCTCGCCGATGGTGTGCAGGCTGAGCAGGCGGCAGAGCTTATGCCGCTCGCGCAAGGCGCTGTCATGCCGATGCAGTCGGTCGGTGACATAGATGTGGTGCTTCCGATCCTGCACGGACCGTTTGGCGAAGACGGCACGGTGCAAGGGCTGTTCGAACTGCTCAACCTGCCGTATGTAGGAGCTGGCGTGCTGGCGTCTGCAGTCGGTATGGATAAGGCGATGATGAAGAAGGTTTTCGCGGAAGAAGGGCTGAAGCAGGCGCGCTATGAAGTGGTGCTGCGTTCGGCGTTTGAACGCGAGCCGGGGATTGTCGTGGAGCAGGTGGAAGCCGCGCTTGGGTATCCGTGCTTTATCAAGCCGGCGAATCTGGGGTCTTCCGTTGGGATTTCCAAGGCGAAGAACCGCGAAGAGCTGTATGAATCGCTGCGCTTGGCAGCGAAGTATGACCGCAAGCTGATCATCGAAGAAGCGGTCGACGGCCGCGAGATCGAAGTGGCGGTGCTGGGCAACGAAGAGCCGGCCGCTTCGGTGGCGGGGGAGATCGTGTCTTCCGGCGAAGAGTTTTATGATTACAACGCCAAGTATATCGACGGCGACTCGGTGATGATCATCCCGGCAGAACTGACGCCGGAGCAGTCGGACGACGTGCGCGCGCTGGCGCTCAAGGCGTTTCAGGCGATCGACGGGTCGGGGCTGTCCCGCGTGGACTTCTTCCTGTGCCGCAAGACGGGCGAGTTTTTGATCAACGAGATCAATACGTTCCCGGGCTTCACGATCTTCTCGATGTATCCGAAGCTGTGGGAAGTGACGGGGCTGCCGTATGATCAGTTGCTTGAGAAGCTGATTGAGCTGGCGATTGAGAGACACGAAGACAAAAACCGAGTACGTTAATACAAGAAAAGCCATGCCTGACGGCGTGGCTTTTTGTTATGAAGTGACGTGAGTTGTCAGATCGCAGCGTGGTTACTTGTTGTTCTTTCGATATGAAAAAGGGCTGGGATTTCTCCCAGCCCTTTTTGCTACGTATTTTACAGACCCAAGAAGTGTTGTACGACTTTGCCTTCTGCGGTGTACAGGGTGCCGTCGGTGCCGAGGATGTGGTGGCCGCGGGCGCCTTGGAGCTCGATCGCATGGTACGGGTGCGGGAGCTTGGACTCGCCGCGGTAGAAGACCTTTTGCACGGTCGGGATCTGGATGGACGCGTAGTTGCCTGCGCGCACCAGGGACTCGGCCAGCTTGATCACTTTCGCATAGCGGGTCGAAGCTGCGCCTGCTGCTGCCGCTTCGGTGGCAGCAGCATCCACCGCTGCGTTGCCGCCTGCGGTGATGTAGTTGTGGATCTCCGCCTGCAGCAGAGACAGGTCTTCCGTGGCCAGCAATGCCGCCGGGAAGGTGCCAACCTTGCCGTCTTCGATCACCAGACGCAGGTCGGCGCGCTCTTCGAGCAAGATGACCGCCTTGGTCAGCTCATCGGCCAGCTTCGCGTTTACTGCCGGAGCAGCCTTCGCAGCCGAAACCGCTTTCGAAGCGGAAGCCGTTGCTTTGGCCGTTGCGCCCTTCGCTGCGGGAGCTGCTTGCTCAGCCGGAGCTTTTTTGCTTGCCGGAGCCGCCTTTTCTGCCTTCGGAGCTGCCGCCGGAGCTTGTCCTGCGCGCTCGTTCAGCAGAGCTGCGAGCTGCTCATAGGCAGCCGCTTCAATTTCGTACAAACCGCCCTTCACTTGCGGGGCAAACTTCTGCCCGGTCAGCTCTTGCAGTTCGTCACGGGAAATCCCGTTCTGTTTCGATTCCAGCACAACGTCATACGTAAACGGTACATGATATGAAAACTCACCCGTCTGTCCCGGGTAAGTCATCTCTTCAGCAATGACAACCGGCTCGGTTACATGACCAATCGCAAATACGGCATTGGAGCCGCTGTTGGCCTTTGTTTCCAGCAACAGAACAGGACGAGTCGTCTGGCTGAGTTCCTGTGCTTTGTTCAGTTCCTTGAACGAGATACGGTCGAACAAAGCGTCCCCCTTCTGACGCCAGACTTGTTTGATGTAGTAAGTATTCGATTCACTCATCTCTGCGTATTCCTCCCGGATTAACTAATTCCATAGCGTGACTAATTCTGCATCCAACAACAAATTCCTTCAGGTAAATTCCACCGCGCGAAAAGAAAAGCCCGTGCAGATGCGCTCTGCAGGGGCTTTTCCCATGACTTACGCGATAACCAGGTTGACCAGTTTGTTCGGAACCACGATGACTTTCTTGATCGTTTTGCCTTCGATCAGGGCGTGAACTTTCTCCGAGTTCATCACCGCTGCCTCCACCTCTTCGCGGGTGGCAGCAGCCGGGAAGACCAGCTTGTCGCGGACTTTGCCGTTGATCTGCACGACATATTCGATCTCGTCGAGCACCAGCGCCGACTCGTCAAATTGCGGCCAGTCGACTTCGATCAGGGACTCCTGCTTGCCCATCATCTCCCACAGCTCGGACGTGATGTGCGGGGCAGCCGGGTACAGCAGGCGGACGGCCGTCTCGATTGCCTGGGCCTTCAGCGCCGCATCCCCGTCTTCCGGGTACGCGTAGATCGCGTTGACCAGCTCCATGATCGCCGAGATTGCCGTGTTGAACTGATAGCGCTCGCCAATGTCTTCGCTGACTTTCTTGATCGCCGCATGCATCGCCATGCGCATCTTTTTCTCTGCTTCACCTGCGATGTTCGGCGTGCCGCCCGCTTGGATGATCTCGACGTGCGACTCGACCAGACGCCACACGCGGCTCAGGAAGCGGTGCGCCCCTTCGATGCCGGTGTCGCTCCACTCCAGATCGCGGTCCGGCGGTGCAGCGAACAGCATGAACACGCGGGCGGTGTCAGCGCCGTATTTCTCGATGATCTCTTCCGGCGAGACGACGTTGCCTTTCGACTTCGACATCTTCGCGCCGTTCAGGACGACCATGCCTTGGGTGAGCAGGCTTTCGAACGGCTCTTCGAAGTTGACCAGCCCGGCATCGTACAGCACCTTGGTGAAGAAGCGGGAGTACAGCAGGTGCAGGACCGCATGCTCGATGCCGCCGATGTATTTGTCAACCGGAAGCCACTTGTTGACCGCTTCGGTGTCAAAGACCTGCGTGTCATCTTGCGCGGAGATGTAGCGCAGGTAGTACCACGAGGAGTCGATAAACGTATCCATCGTGTCGGTCTCACGCTTTGCCGCACCGCCGCAGGACGGGCAGGTCGTGTTGACAAATTCCTCATTGGTCGCCAGCGGCGACTTGCCTTTCACGCCGAAGTCGACGTGTTCCGGCAGGAGCACCGGCAACTGATCCTTCGGTACCGGAACGGTTCCGCAGGAATCGCAGGAGATCATCGGGATCGGCGCGCCCCAGTAGCGTTGGCGCGAGATCAGCCAGTCGCGCAGGCGGAACGAGGTGGTCATCTTGCCCACGCCCATGCCTTCCAGCTTCTCGACGATCTTGACCAGAGCTTCGCGGTTGTTCAAGCCGTTGAAGTCGCCGGAGTTGATGATGGTGCCGTCCTCGGTGATCGCAGCGGTCTGCGTTTCCGGCAGGCCCCCTTCCGGCTCGATGACGATCAGGATCGGCAGCTCGTATTTCGTCGCGAACTCGAAGTCGCGCTCATCGTGCGCCGGAACGCCCATTACAGCGCCTGTGCCGTAGTCGGGCAGCACGTAGTTGGCGATCAGGATCGGCAGTTTCTCGCCGGTCAGCGGATGGATCGCCGACGCGCCGATGTGGATGCCCTTTTTCTCGGCGTCGGTCGAGGTGCGCTCGATCTCCGATGCTTTGCGCACTTCGTCGATAAACGCCTTGACGTCCGCTTCGTTCGGCTGGCCTGCGACCAGTTTGCCGACCAGTTCACTTTCCGGCGCCAGCACCAGGTAGGAAACGCCAAACAGCGTGTCCGGGCGGGTGGTGAAGACGGTGACTCTCTCCTCGGTGCCGTCGATCTTAAAGGTGATATCAGCACCGGTGCTCTTGCCGATCCAGTTCTTCTGCATCGTCTTGACTTTATCCGGCCAGCCCGGCAGGTTGTCCAGATCGTTCAGCAGGCGGTCTGCGTATTCGGTGATGCGGAAGAACCATTGCTCAAGGTCCTTCTTGACCACTTCGGTGCCGCAGCGCCAGCAACCGCCGTTTTCCACCTGTTCGTTCGCCAGTACGGTGGAGCACTCCGGGCACCAGTTGACCGCCGCTTTTTTCTTGTACGCCAGATCGCGCTCATAGAACAGCTGGAACAGCCACTGTGTCCACTTGTAGTAATCCGGCGAGCAGGTGGCCAGCTCCCGGGACCAGTCGTAGGACGTGCCGAGTTCCTTTTGCTGCTGCTTCATGAACTCGATGTTTTCGTACGTGGAGACGTTCGGATGCACGCCGTGCTTGATCGCGTAGTTCTCCGCCGGCATCCCGAAAGCATCCCAGCCCATCGGGTGCAGCACGTTGAAGCCTTGCTGCTTCTTGAAGCGGGCGACCACGTCGCCGATCGTGTAGACGCGGACATGGCCCATGTGCAGGCGGCCCGACGGGTACGGGAATTGCTCCAGTGTGTAGTAATACGGTTTGTTCGGATCGCTTTCGGTCGCAAAAGCCTTGGTTGCTTCCCAATGAGTTTGCCATTTTTGTTCAATGTCTGCAGGTGCATAGCGTCGTTCGCTCATGAGGTTGACCTCCTTTAAGAATGGCTGTTTGCGCAAAAGGGACGTGAAATACAAATAAAACCTCCCGCCCCCAGCGCTGGTTCGCTAGGGACGAGAGGTTAGGATTAACATTCCCGTGGTACCACCCTAATTCAGTGCCCGATGCCGCCGGTAAAAAAACGGAGGAGCACTCTCATTAAAAGTCCTGTAACGCGGACGAGACGGCACCGGGTACTGAAAATTCCCCGCTGCAGCTCCGAGGCGAGTTCATTCTCCGAAACGTACCGACTCACACCACCCGTCGGCTCTCTGAAAAGTTCGTCAAACTACTATTCCCCATCAACGCCATTGTTTCGACATAATGTTTCACTTGTTGCTTGTAGTATACGCATTCCCAATTCGTTTTGTCAACAAAGTACAAAAGTTGATTTTGTATTTTCTCAGGAGACATTTGTCTTCGAAATATGGAAAGCGTCGCGGAGCAGCCCCCAGTTCGATTCCAGCGTGCTGCCGTGCACGAGGCAGGAGATGCCCGCCAGACCCAGCTCGGAGACGAGATTCAGCTTCGCCGCCACGCTGCGTGCGTCTTCATACCATACTTCCCGCGTTTCGCCGTCTTCATTCCTGTACGTGAACATCGGCGCCATCGCCCGGTCATCCCAATGGATCTGCTTGGGCATCAGCACCTCTTCATCGCAGTGCCCGTGCAAAATCAGCGTCGGCAACTGCTCCGGCTGGAACGGCGTCGCCCAGTCATACCCGAAAAAGGGCAGCCCCAGCAGCAGTTTGCGCCGCGGCACCAGCGTCAGCGCGTGGTGCAGCGTGCGTCTGATCAGATGCAGCGGAGCCAGCGCCATCGGCGGGCCTTCCAGCCGGCCGAATTCCTCATCGGCATTCCAGACCAGGCGGTCGACATGCTGGCTCAAGTACTGCACGTCATACACCCCGCTGCGCGGATGCTCCGGGTCGTCTGCCGCATGTGCCGGCACGCCGAGATACAGCATGCAGCCGGAGCGCCGCACGCGCAGCCCAAGCTCGCGGACGAAGCCGTTGAACAGCGGGCGCAGCTTGGGGCTCATCGGCGGCATCTCCAGATGCAAACCCCGGAACCCATGCTCCTGCAAGGCCGAGCGCAGTTCCGAAAAGAAGGCGCGGCGGCTCGGCAGATGGCTCAACAGCCGCTCTGCCACGTCCCCGTCGGCCAGCGTGATCAAGAGCAGGGTCTCTGCCTTGGCCCGTCTCGTCTCGGCCAGCAGACGGCGCGAGAGCAGGGGCGGCATGCGCAGCGACCCGTCGCTCTCCGCCAATCCGTAAGCGACGGAGACGGTGGAGACGCTGTCTTGCGCCTCTTCCATCGTCAGCAGATCGAGGTCTTCTTCTTGCACCTCCCAGCGCATGTTGACCTCGATCGTTTTTTTCTCCAATACTGGCAGAGGCAAAGTCAGATGAGTGCCCGGCTGCAGCGTCTCGCCGGTGACGAGATTGGCGGCGAGCAGCATCCGCTCCGGCATATGAAAGCGGTTGGCGATCTTTTTCACCGTATCCCCCGCCTGCACCTGATAGGTAAGCAGCGTAGTCGGAACGCTGGTTGGCACGAGGAGCGAGCAGCCCGGCACCAAGGCGTCGTCGACCATCCCGTTCACATATTGAAGCTCTTCAACGCTCACCTCGTAGTCGTGACCGATGCCGGATAAGGTATCCCCTTTTTTGACCAGGTGGACAAACATGCCAGGCGTTCACCCTCTCTCCTTGGGAGTACCCATAAGGTATTCGCCCAGAGAACAAAGCGTGAAGGCTCAGAGCAGGTTCGAAAACGCAGAAAAACGCCCCGATAACATCAGGGCGCATTCCCTATTTTGCGACAAAAAAGTAACGTTCTGTGGAATCTGTTGGCACGTCCCACCGAAAGTCCGCATATACTTCTACTGTTTGAAAACCTGCGTCTTTCAGCAGCCGCTCCACCGTTGAGATGTCATAGGCGCGTTGTACGTGGTATTCGTGAAACCTCCGATACAACTGCTCTGCTTCATCCTCCAAAGCAAAAAACGTGATGTCATACTCGACAGTCGCCGTCGCTTCGTCGAACCGGCTCTGCCACAGATACGTCACTTCCTCGCCGACTTCGTAAAACACATTTTGCCCAAGCTTCTCGCGTAACTTAAAAATGCTGTGCAGATCAAACAGGAACATCCCGTTTGGGCGCAGCTGTGTTTTGACGCGTTTGAAGATCTGGCCGAGGTCGTCCGCGTCCGTGATGTAGTTCAAGGAGTCGCAAAAGGACACGGCCAGGTCGCAAGTTTCCGGGAGGTACAGCTCCCGCAGGTCCTGACAGAGAAAACGAAGCCGTGAAGAGTGGGAGGATAGCTTCGCTTCCGCTTGCGCCAGCATGTCCTCAGACAGGTCGACGCCGGTCACCTTGTATCCCTGCTCATAAAGAGCGATCGCGATCGTGCCCGTGCCGCAGCCCAAATCGGCGATATGGCGCGGCATGAAGTCATACCGCGCCATCGCCTCTTGCAAAAAAGCCATCCAGGATTCATACGGGGCATCCTGCATCAATTGATCGTAAAAATATGCAAATTCCCCGTAGCTGCCTTGATCGTGTTCGCTCACCTGAATGTCCCCTTGTTACACAATGCTCAGCTGTTTCGCGTCCCCCCAGACGCGCTCCAGGTTGTAGAATTCGCGTTCCTCTTGGCGGAACACATGAACCACGACATCACCAAAGTCAAGCAAAACCCACCGCGCCTCATCATAACCTTCCATCGATTTGATGATCATTCCTCGTTTGGCAAGTTTTTCGCGCACGCCATTTGCGATTGCTTGCACTTGAGTGTTGGAATTCCCGCTGCAGATTACAAAATAATCAGCGATCACCGACAGCCCTTGTATATCAAGAACCACCACCTCATTCGCTTTCTTATCTGCGACAGCGTCAGCCGCATAACGCGCCAATTCCAATACTCGATCGCTCATTTGCATGCCTCCTAAATAAGATTGGGACTACAGGTAGTACAGTATATTCGAGGTATGGCTTTAAAGTGTCCGCCTGTCCTTCAGCGCACGCCACAAATCATTGCGCGCCACGATGGTTAACGGAAAAATGGGCTTGTTTTTGTCGAGCAAAAACCGAATCGTGTTGTCAAACGCGGAAGCCAGGGCCAGGTCGAGGTCCGCTTCCGCTTGTTTGCGCAGGTCGTGAACAGCCGGATAATCGCGGCCGGCTTCTATGTAGTCTGCCAAACACACCACTTTTTCAAGCGGTGTCATCCCTGCGCGCCCGGAGGTGTGATAGCGCACCGCGCCTGCGATCTCTTCGTCCTGCAGACCAAAGACATCCTCAAGCATCGAAGCTGCGATCGGTCCGTGCAACATCTCCGCCACTTCAAAGAAAGCAGGATCCACCCCCCGTTCCTTTGCCGTCTCGTACCACTTGTCGACCGGCCATTCCCGCGCATAGTCGTGAATCCACGCGGCCAGGCGCGCTTTTTCCACGTCTACGCCAAAGCGTTTGGCGAGGAGGTCCGCTGCATCGACAACGCCGCAGACGTGCTGGAAGCGGCGCGGACTTAATGTTTGAGCAATGATTGCTTTAATCTGGGATTCGTTCATACAACTTGTTCTCCTCACTATACCCTATGACCTTTTGGGGAACGAGATGCTCAACCGAAAGATTCTTTACGAGACGCTCACGGATCCATGTGGAGGAGATGTTCAGTCCCGGGATCTCCACATACTGGACGCGTTTGGCCACTTCCGGATAAAGCGCGAGCGCCGTGCAGGCGCTGGTCTTCAGGTCAAAGCCCGGCCGGGTGACGGCGAGGACGGTCGCCAGTTCCATGATGCGATCGACCGCGCGCCACTTGGGCAGGATGTGCAGGTTGTCCGCTCCGATGATGAAAAACAGCTCCGCCTCCGGGTGAACGCTATGAAAATGCTCCAGCGTGTCGACGGTAAACGAAGGACCGGGACGATGCAGTTCCCAGTCGCTGACCGCAAACTGCGGCGAGCTTTCCACCGCCAGTTCCACCATCCGCAGCCGATGAGCGCCCGCTGAGATCGTTTTGCCGACTTTCAGCGGGTTGACTCCGGCCGGAACAAACAGCACCTTGTCCAAACCGGCCTGCTCCAGCGCCACTTGCGCGGCGACGAGATGGCCGATGTGCACCGGGTCGAAGGTGCCGCCAAAGATGCCAAGACGCACCGTCAGCACCTCCTCTGCTCTTCGTGCTGCTGCATGGGTTAGCGCGGCAGTTCGATCTGTTTGTTTTCTTGCGATTCCTTGTAGAGCACAACCGTCTTGCCGATCAGTTGCACCAGCTCGGCGCCGGAGCGCTCCGCCAGGTCGCGCGCCACAACGTCCTTGTCCTCTTCGCAGTTCTGCAGGATCGAGATCTTGATCAGCTCTTTCGATTCCAGAGCCATGTTCACCTGGGTAATCATGTTGTCAGAAACGCCGCCTTTGCCCACTTGGGTCACCGGAGTTACGTGGTGAGCGAGGGAGCGCAGATGGCGCTTTTGTTTTCCAGTCAGCATATGTTCATACTCCTTTTGTTCTGTCGCTTTGTATCAAAGATTGAGTATAGCACTTCTACAAGCAGGATTCCACCGTTTGCCGCATAACATCCACCGGCGCCTCGACACCTGTCCACAGACGAAAGGCGTGCGCGCCTTGGTGCACGAACATCCCAAGCCCGCCCGACACAACGCAGCCACGCGCTTTTGCTTCCTGCAATAAGCGGGTGAGACGCGGGTTGTAGATCAGGTCGCTGACCAGTTGCCCGGCCTGCAGGCGGTCGGTGGGCAGCGGCACGGCGTCCGGATGCGGGTGCATGCCGACCGGGGTGGTGTTGATGATCAGGTCGTACGCGTCAAGCCCGGCCACCGCCGCTTCCAGCGTGATGCCGTCCGCCGCTGCATGGGCGCGCAGGCGTGCGGCCAACTCTTCCGCTTTTTCCTGCTGGCGGGCGGCGATGACGAGGCGCTCCGCTCCGTTCAAAGCCATCTGCGCCGCCACCGCTCTGGCCGCGCCGCCCGCGCCCAGCAGCAGCACCCGTTTGCCGCGAATGTCGATGTCGGTCTCTTCCTGCAGCGCGGACAGGTAGCCGATCCCGTCGGTGTTATAGCCGGTCAGCACGCCGCCGTCATTGACGATCGTGTTGACCGCCCCGATCAGTTCCGCCTCCGGGGAGATCTCATCCAGAAACGGCAGCACGGCGACTTTATGCGGAATCGTCACGTTGACGCCGCGCAGCCCCAAGGCGCGGATGCCTTCCACCGCTGCCTGCAGCCGCTCCGGCTCGACAGCAAACGCCAGATAGGCGAAGTTCAGACCGAGATGGGCAAACGCTGCATTGTGCATCTGCGGGGACTTGGAATGCGCGACCGGATACCCAAACAATCCCACGCACGTAGTCGTACTGGCAAGCATGTCCATCTCCCCTTTTTCTTCAGTGTAAAGCAAAGAAAAAAGACCCGCAACCGCGGGTCTTGGGATTATAATCGGAATTCCATCTGCACCATCATCCCGTTCTCGTGGAACGAGAAGGTCAGATCGTACAGCTGATAGTCGGACAGCTCCGGCTGCTCTTCGCGCACCACCTGCACCTCTTGGCGCAGATTGTTCATCAGTTCTTCAATGCGCAGTTCCTCACTGCCAGACCCATTCACGACAAAGCGTTTAATAAATCGACGGCGCTCTTTTGTCATCGTTTCCAAACAGATCCCCTCCGCCCTTTTAAGGTGTGTATCTAAGGTGTATGGGGACTTTTGTTGAAATATGACAAAGAACGCCGCGTGCTAGATATGCGATTCGATCAAGGCTAAATCAAAGCTAGATCAAGGCGCGGCGCGTGTGCACTTCGACGCCTTTCGGAGCGTGTACGACAACGCTGGTGTAATGCATGCCGCGCACGGTGATCCAGCCGAGGCCGGAGATCACGATGTCCTGCGGATGGCCGGACTTCAGCGTGATGCGGTGCGGCACCAGGCTGCGCAGCGTATCCGGGCAGTCCTCGCACGGCGGTAAGAGCAGTGTGCCGAGGTGGTTGGCGTACAGCTCGTCCGCCCGCTCCAGCTTCGTGCGGTGCACGTTGAGCTGGTTGGCCGCATAGACGGAGAAGCCCTGCTTCGGCCCTTCCACGTAGTCAAAGCGCGCAAGACCGCCGAGGAACAAGGTCTGCTGGTCGTTCAGCTGGTACGTCTTCGGGTTTATGTAACCGTCCGGCGTGATGTCACGCAGGGATTTCGCGCAGACCAGGTCGGTCAGCCGGTGTTTGGTCATGATCCCCGGCGTGTCGATCAGGTCGCCGCTGTGCTCCGGCAGATCCATGCGGATCGTGGAGAGCGTGGTGCCCGGATAGCGCGAGGTGGTGATCTCCGCGCCTTCCTCATGGCCGTAGAGGTTGAGCAGGCCGTTGATCAAGGTCGATTTGCCAACGTTGGCGGTGCCGACGACATAGACGTCTTTGTTGCCGATGCGGGCGTCGATCGCTTCTTTGACAAAATCGATGTTGATCCGCTTTTTCGCCGAGATCAGGATGATGTCGTCGACGCGGACGCCTTGTTTCTCGACCTCTTTTTTCAGCCAGAACTCGACCCGTTCGAAATTGGTCACTTTCGGCAGCAGGTCTGCTTTGTTAGCGACGAGGATGATCGGGTTCTTGCCTACGTATTTGTTGATCTCTTTGACCCACGAACCGGCGAAGTCGAACAGGTCGACCACTTTGACGACCAGCGCCGGACGCTTGCCGATGTCGCGGAGAATTTTTTGAAACCCTTCGTTGTCGAGGGTGACCGGCGCCACATCGCTGTAGTGTTTGATGCGGTAACAGCGCTGGCAGACCGGATATTCCCGTTCGACCACCGAGTTGAGCGGCGCGTAACCCGGCTGGTCTTTTTCCTCGGTCTGGATGTTAATGCCGCAGCCGGTGCAAGTCAGATCAAATTCGGACATTCGTTGTTCACTCCCAAGGAATCATTCCGCGGCGGCGCAGGATCGCAAACGCGACGCGTTCCATCGCCCGCAGCACTTTGGTGCCGATCCATTCTTTGTCGGCCACCGGCATGACGAGGATCGTATACATGTTCATGCGGTTGCCGCCAAGCACGTCGGTAAACAGCTGGTCGCCGATGACGACCGTCTCTTCGCGCTTGGTGCCGAGCACCTCCAAGGCGCGCACGAACGGAGAGCGCTTCGGCTTGCGGGCGCGGCCGATGAACGGGATGTTCAGCGGTGCGGAGAACTGCTCGACGCGGTGGTTATTGTTGTTGGAGACGACGCAGACTTTGATGCCGCGGGTGTCGCGCACATGATCGAGCCATTCGATCAGCTTCGGCGTCGCGTCCGGCTCATCCCAGCGCACCAGCGTGTTGTCCAGGTCGGTGATGATGCCTTTGACCCCGCGCTTTTGCAATTCATCAAGGTCAATGTGAAAAACCGACTCTACATAGAGATCGGGAATCAGTTGTTTTAACATTCTTGTTTTCACCTCAAAAGGGAATCCCGTTGTAGTAGCATTCCATCCACCTGTAGAGAATATCACACAAGAGAAGATTCTGCCAATAAATCGCCGCACGCGAAAAAGCCTCTGCTCCCGGCTCGAGGGAAGGACAGAGGCTTTTTCGTTTGTTTCTTTACTGTTGTATTGTTTGTATTAGACAAAAGAACAATGAAATCCTTTTCGACATGAATGGTAATTTTTTGCCGAATTATCTTGGATTGGCAATGTGTTTCTTTAGCCAATTGACGGTTTCTTCCAGCATGCCAAGTGTGATGAAATGGTCGAGACGCGCCGAAGTTTCGAAGTGCAACAGCTCCGGCTGCTCAGCGTAATAAGGCTTCAGCGCGGCGTGCAGCGTTTCTCCGACCGGCAGCGGCACCTGCGTGTCGGCGTCGCCGTGCAGGAACAACACCGGACGCGGGGCGATCTGTTCAGCAAACCGCACCGGGTCCAATTCCCGCAGCGGCTGCAGCTCCGCATCGGTCGCTGCCGAGCGTCCGTCAACCTTGCGCCACATCACTTCGGCAAATTCATAGGCGGACGCGCCGTTGATCGTGACCAGCGCCGCCGCCTCGCTATGGGCAAACAAACCGCTGGCGATCCCGCCGCCCAGCGAATGGCCGACGATGCCAAGCCGCTTCGGATCGACCATACCGCTCGCAGTCAGTTCCCCGATCAGCTCTTTCCCTTCGTGAACGCCTTTGCAGATCACTTCCCAGAAGCGGGCGAATCCTTCCGGCGAATAATAGTTCGCCAGCGCGCCGCGCTCCCCGTGCAGCGGAATCTCCGGCACGATCACCTGAAATCCAAACTGGGACAGCATCGTCCCGAAAAAGCGGTAGTGTTCCACCGTTCCGCCCCAGCCGTGATACAGCAAGACGGTCGGAAGCTTGGTTTCAGTTCCCTCCGGCGTGAAGTGTAACACCGGGATGCCTGCGATGGTGCGAGTGTCTGCCGTCATGTTAGTCCCTCCAATTGGTAAAACGACCGTCCACAGGACGGCCGTTCGAGATATACGATATAAGATTAGATGTAGGAACGAGCACCGAGATAACGTGCGCCCCAGTAGCCGCCGTTGAGCGTATCTACTTTGACGCCGTGCGAAGAGGTAGCGGAGACGAATTGGCCATTGCCGATGAAAATGCCAACATGAGTTGCGCCCGGACCGTAGGTGGAGAAGAAGACGAGGTCGCCCGGCTGCGGCGCTGCTGTGGAGGTGCCGCCTGCGTACATGTCGGCGGCGATGCGCGGGACTTGCACGCCGTATTGCGCCATCACGTAGGTGACATAGCCGGAGCAGTCAAATCCGCTCGGGGTGTTGCCTGCCCATTGGTACGGAACGCCGACGTATTTCATCGCCGTGTCCACCACTTTCGGAGTGGCCGGACGAAGCTTGGCTGCTTGCGCTTCGATCAAAGGACCTGTCGTCGCGCCGACTTTGCCGTTTTGCTCCAGGCCATTGGCCGCTTGGAACTTCTTGACCGCCGTCGCGGTGATTTCGCCGTAGTAGCCGGTGTTCTCCGGGTAGCTGAAGAACCCGAGCAAGCGCAGATCCTGCTGGAGTTTCGTGACGTCAGCGCCGGAAGAACCGACCTGCAGCATCTGCGGTCCATACGGAGCAGGCGCTGCCAGCGCGTCCGTTACCGCAAGCGGTGACAAGGTGACGAGGGTTGCCAGCAACAGAGTTTGCACAAAACGCTTCATAAACATGTAGACCTCCCGTAAGGCCTCCGAGGTTAGTTGACGGGTTCGGGTCGAGAGCAACCCTCCGCCCGCAGGCGGTTCACCCCAAAAATCCAGAATCTCCCCCGTACTGAAAATGTTTCAGATTCGGCCAATTATCGACATGGAAAAGTCTATCATACAAATTGTCAGATTTCAATGCAATCACTAGATTTAAGTCGATTTGCATGTGCCAGAGTGTCCTTACACAGAATAAAAGGGACAGGTAAGCGAGGTGAACCGATGAATATTTTAGAGACGTTAGCAGGCATGTTGAAACATACGGTCGGTGAAGATCCGCCCGCTCCTTTGCACGTCGGCGAAGTGATGTACCTCTGGACCTATTTGGCGATGGTCGATGAAGTGGTCAGCTATCTGGATTCTGCCATGCACATGACAACCGATCAGGACCTGATCCAAAACATGCAAGATTGCAAATCGAACTGCCACGATCAGCACAATCGGCTGACAGCGTTTATGTTAAAGGAAGGCGTCCCGCTCCCGCCCACGTCTGAGGAGAAGCCGAAATCCAACCCCAATGCGGTGCCGCTTGGCGTCAAACTGACCGACGACGAGATCGCCAACGGTCTCGCCGCCAAGACGGCCGCTTCGATCATGACCTGCGCGGCCGGCATCACCACCTCCGTGCGCATCGATGTCGGCATCATGTGGACGACGTGTCAAGTGGAAAAGATGGAATACGGCTCAAAACTCCGCATGATGATGCAAAAGCGGGGCTGGCTGAAAGTCCCTCCCTACTACTATCCGCCCGGCATGCCGGAGCGGCGATAAAAAAAGCCGCGGCATTATGCCCGGCTTTTTTCGCAGTGGTCGTACAGCAGTCGTCCGATCTGGCCCATCAGATGGTGTGCGTCTTTGCGGTCGGTGATGTTTTTGCCAAAGACGGAGACGGCAAATGTGTGATGCGGAAAATAGAGCAGCCCCATGTCGTGGTCGGTGCCGTTCACCCAGCCGGTCTTGTGTGCGCATTCCCAGAGCTTGAGCTCCCCGACCGGGCCGTCTTGTTGCGGGAGCAGGCTGGGCAGGCCTTCGTTGTATTTCTGCTGTTTCATGATCTTGACCATCTCCGCGCAGGCGCGCCAGGAGACAACTTTGCCGTCGGCGATCAACTTCAGCAGGCGGGTCATGTCGCGCGGGGTGATCGTGTTGAAGTTTTCAATCTTAGCCGGAATGACTGAGATCTTGTTGTAAAAACCGCTCCCGGTCAGGCCCCATTCGGCCATGGCGTCTTGAATCGCCTGGGTGCCGATGCGGTCGATCAGGATGTTGGTCGCCGTGTTGTCGCTGTCGATGATCATCAGCATCGTGTAGTCGTAGATCGACAGTTCGAGGCCGGGGCTGAGATTTTGCAGGAGCCCGGAGCCGGTGACCATGTCTTCGGCGCGCAAGGCGATCTTTTCTTCAAAGCTCAACTTGCCTTTAAACGCCTGATCGAACACGGCCGCCATGATCGGGACTTTGATGATGCTTGCGGCGTAAAACCATTCGTCCGCCTGGTAGGAAAACTCGCTTTGCGATTCCAGATGATAGATCGACACCCCGTAGGTGCCGCGCGCTGCTTCGATCAAATTTTGCAAAGCGGGTATGAGTTCTGCCAACATGTCAGTTGCTCCTCTCGTTCTTGCTTGCGTTCTTGCTTACGTTCTTCGCTCTCCTACTCTTTTTCTGCAATCATCCAACCTATCCCTGCTCCTATCGTTTATACTGATAGAAACGGAGGTGTTTGTTAATGGACGTTTCCAGTGTGCAACAGGCGGTCAACCTCTGGGCGTTGAAACAGGCGATGTCAATGGGGCAATCCCAAGCAACCGCGCCGGCTCAGCTGCAGATCGTCAACCAGTTGGCTTCGCTTGACCCGATGCGCGGGCAATCGGTCGACATCCGGATTTAATTTTTGAAAAAAAGCCTGCTGCTCATCTTGAGCAGCAGGCTTTTTTTATTGGAGCAAGTCGTCGCCCGGCTGGAGCAGGGGCGGGTTGATCTGCACGGTGTTGGGATATTTCAGGCCGGCGCCGGTGTTCAGCATGAGCACTTTTTCCTCCGCTTTCAGCCAGCCCTGCCTTTTCAGCTGTTCGACCGCCGCATACAAGGATGCGCCTTCCGGGCAGATGAACGCGCCGTCGAGGTTGGCCAGCGTCTGCTGGGCGCGCAAGGTGTCTGCGTCGTCGATGGCGATCGCACAGCCGTTGGTGCTGTAGACCGCTTCGAGGACGAGAAAGTCGCCCAGCGCTTTCGGCACGTTGACGCCAAAGGCGATCGTCTCGGAGTCCGGCCAGAACTCCGATTCTTTTTTGCCTTCCTGCCAGGCTTTGACGATCGGTGCGCAGCCGCTGGCCTGCACGGAGACGAGGCGCGGCATCTTGTCGCCGATCCAGCCCATCTCCTGCAGTTCGAGGAGCGCTTTGTAAATGGCGATCAGGCCAACGCCGCCGCCGGTCGGGTAGAGGATCACGTCCGGCACGTCCCAGTTAAACTGCTCGGCGATCTCGTAGCCCATCGTCTTTTTGCCTTCGATGCGGTACGGCTCTTTCAAGGTCGACGCGTCATACCAGCCGTTTTCCGCGACCGCCTTGCCGACGATTTTGCCCGCATCGGAGATCACGCCATTGACGAGGAAAAGATCCGCGCCGGAGATCGCCGTTTCGTTGCGGGTGATCGTCGGCGCGTTTTCCGGCATCACGATGTAAGACTGGATGCCGGCCCGGGCCGCGTACAGCGCCCACGCGCCGCCTGCGTTGCCGTTCGTCGGCATGCCAAGCGTCTTCACGCCGACTTCCAATGCCTTCGAAACGCCAACCGCAGCGCCGCGCGCCTTGAAGGTGCCGGTCGGCAGGATGCCTTCGTCTTTGATATACAAGTTCGGCACACCCGCTTGAGCTCCCGAGCGGGGTGCGGTATAGATCGGCGTCATGCCTTCGCCAAAGGAGACGATGTTTTGCTCTTCGCGCACCGGCAAAAGTTCTTTGTAGCGCCAGAGGCTGGCCGGGCGGGTGAGCAGGTCTTCTTTTTTCAAGTGGGCGGCTGCCGCTTGCAGGTCATAGCGGACGAGCAGCGGTGCGGCGCATTCCCGGCAGAGCTGCTGGAGCGTGTCTGCATCATGGACAGTGCCGCATTTGGAGCATTCCAGATGGGTCATGTAACTGTTCGTCGTCATTCAAAACTCCCCCTTACCAATACCCTTATTGTAAAACAAGAAAACCCAGTAGGATATACTGGGTTTTCTTTGTTTGCTTATTTTCTCGTTTGCTTATTTTTTTCGCGTGCGCTCGCGGCGCTTGATGACCGTTTCTTCCACCACGACTTTCTCGGCGGCGTCGACAGCCTGCGCGAGTTCGGCGATGGTGGTTTTTTCAAAGAGGTCGCGCAGGTTCAGGCTGACCTGGAAATCGGTCTGCACACGGGACACCAGCTGCGTGGCGAGCAGCGAATGTCCGCCGAGATGGAAGAAGTTGTCGTGCACAGAGATCTTGTCGAGCTTGAGCAGCTCCGACCAGATCTGCACGAGTTGTTCTTCTGTCGGCGTGGACGGTGCGACATACTCCGCTTCGCGCTGCCCGCGCTCCGGCATCGGCAGGGCTTTGCGGTCGACTTTGCCGTTCGGAGACAACGGCAGTTGGTCGAGCTGCAGGTAGTAGCCCGGCACCATGTGGCCCGGCAGACGCTCTTTGAGGTAGCGGCGCAGTTCGGCGGCCGTCACATCGTCGCCGGTGAAGTACGCGGCGAGGTCGTTCTCCCAGACGCTGACCACGGAGCGGGTGACAGACGGATGGTCGTTCAGCACCGCTTCGATCTCGCTCAGCTCGATGCGGAAGCCGCGCAGCTTGACCTGATGGTCGAGGCGGCCGAGGTATTGCACGATGCGGTCGGGCAGCCAGCGCGCCAGGTCGCCGGTGCGGTAGAGGCGCTCACCCGGCACAAAGGGGCTCTGCAGGAAGCTCTCTTGGGTCGCATCCGGGCGGTTGTAGTACCCGCGTCCCACGCCGGAGCCGCCGATGTACAGTTCTCCGGCGATGCCGATCGGCACCGGCTTCATGTTGCGGTCGAGGATGTACATCCGCGTGTTGTCGATCGGGCGGCCGATCGGCACGATGCCTGACCAGCGCGGATCGTACTCGCCGTGTTTGGCTTCGAAGTTGGAGGAGTCGATCGTCGTCTCGGTGATGCCGTAGCAGTTGGCGATGCGGATGCGGTCGCCAAAGCGTTCGAGCAGCGTGAGATAATCGGCCGACGCAAACGCATCGGAGCCGACGAGCACCAGTTTCAGGTCGCCCAGCGGCAGTTGGTTCTGCCAGATGTGCTCCATCAGCGGCACGACCAGGCCCGGCGTCGCGTTGAGCAGGTCGACATGTTCCTCCTGGATCACTCGGTACAAGCCGTCGAGATCCAGTCGGGTCTCATTCGGGCAGATCACCAGCGCACCGCCGGTCAGCAGCGAGAGGATCATGTCACAGACGAAGACGTCAAACGACATCGACGCCACCTGCAGGCTGCGCGGGTTGAACGCTTCCATGCCGAACTGTCCGAACCAGCTCTCACTGACGGTGTGCAGCGTATCGTGCTGGATCATCACGCCTTTAGGCACGCCGGTCGTGCCGGACGTGAAGATGATGTAGGCGAGGTTGTGCGGCTGCACGCTGCTCGGCGGGCAATCTGCCGGCTCGGCTGCGATCTCGCCAGCCACATCTGCGATCGGCAGGACGCGGGCATGAGTCTCCCACTCCATATCCTGATCGGTGAGCAAGAGCGGCGGGGTGCAGACGCCAAGCATCGTGGCGATGCGCTCCGGCGGATAGGTCGGGTCGATCGGCACGTAAGCGCCGCCCGCTTTCAGCACGGCGAGGACCGATGTGACCATCCACGAGGTGCGTTCCAGGCAGAGCGCAACCAAGGATTCCGGGCCAACGCCCTGCTTCTGCAGGTAATGCGCCAGTCTGTTGGCGCGCTCGTCGAGTTCGCGGTAGGTCAGGCGCTCGCTTGACGTGATCACCGCTTCTGCGTCCGGCGTGCGGGCCGCTTGTTCAGCAAAGAGCTGATGGAAGCATTTCAGTTCGGCCGGCGGCGCTTTGATTTCTGTCCACTCGTGGAGCAATTGCTGCTCCTCGGCTGCCGTGATCATCTGCAGATCGGTCAGTCTGGCGTCCGGACGGGCCACGATGTCGCTGAGCAGGGCTTCCAGATGCCCGGCCATGCGTTCGATGGTGTCGGCGGCGAACAGATCGGTGTTGTACTCGAGCATCGCCGTCAAGCCGTCTTGAGTTTCGATCATCGTCAAGCTCAGTTCGAACTTCGCCGTCGCGCTGTCGATCGGCTCCGGCGTCAGGCGCAGGCCCTGTGCCTCCAGCGTGCCGCGCGGCGCGTTTTGCAGCGTGAACATCGCCTGGAACAGCGGCGAGTAGTTCATGTTGCGCTCCGGCTGCAGCTCTTCGACCAGCTTCTCGAACGGAACTTCCTGATGCGCATACGCTTCCAGCGCCGTCTGACGGACGCGGGCGAGCAGGCTGCGGAAGCTCGGCATGCCGCTCAAGTTGGTGCGCAGCACCAAGGTGTTAACGAAAAATCCGATCAGCGGTTCGACTTCTTCCCGGCCCCGCACAGAGATCGGCGAGCCGACGAGGATGTCTTCCTGGCCGGTGTAACGGTGCAGCAAGGTGTTAAACGCGGTGAGCAGCGTCATGTACAGCGTCGCGCCTTCCTGACGGCTGAGCAGGCTCAGCTGCTCCGACAAGGATTGGCTCAAGGAGAAGGAGATGCTCGCGCCGTTGTTGGTCAGCACCGCCGGGCGCGGATAGTCGGTCGGCAGCTGCAGGACGGCACGGTCGCCGCCGAGCTGCTGTTTCCAGTATCCAAGCTCCTGTTGCATGTACTCCCCTTGCAGGCGTTCGCGCTGCCATGCCGAGTAGTCGGCATACTGGATCGGCAGTTCCATCGGGAACGGCGTTTTGCCTGCCGCATAGTCGCGGTAGAAAGCTGCCATCTCGTCGATCAGGATGCTCATCGACCACTCGTCGGTGATGATGTGGTGCAAGGTGACGAGGAGCAGATGATCTTCCGCGTCGATGCGCAGCAGCTTCACGCGCAAGAGCGGGCCATGGAGCAGATCGAACGGCGCTTGGGCCTCTTCCTGCGCCGCTTGGCGGGCTGCTTCAACGCTTGCAACTTCCAGCACCGGAAGCGTAATGGCAAGCGATTCTACGATCACCTGCTGGGGCTGGCCCTGTGCGTTGTGGAACGTTGTGCGCAGCGCTTCGTGACGCTGGACCAGCGCCTGGAAGCTCTGCAGGAGCGCGTCTTCATCAAGCGTCCCTTGCAGGCGCAAGGCGACCGGAATGTTGTACGACGAAGTGCCCGGCTCCAACTGGTCGAGGAACCAGAGGCGCTCCTGCGCAAACGACAGCGGCAGATGCCCGTCGCGCGCCACCGGCAGGATCGGAGCCAGCTCCGGCGCCCCGCTGACGCTCACGCCTCCCTCGATCAGTTTGGCGAGTCCGGCGATCGTCGGCGTTTCGAACAGCGCACGCAGCGGCAGTCGCACGTCAAACTGCTGATTGATGCGCGAGATGGCGCGGGTCGCCAGCAGCGAGTGGCCGCCAAGCTCAAAGAAGTCATCCTGCACCCCGATCTTCTCAAACCCAAAGACACTTTGGAAAATCTGCGTCAGTTCTGTTTCCAGCGGCGTGCGCGGCGCGAGGAAGGCCGGCTGGACATCCTGCTGACGCGGCTGTGCTTGCGGCAGATGGATCAGACGCTTCGAGAACAGGCGGTCCGCTTCGCCGCCGGTGAACGGATGCAGGTGGGTGATTTTCGCGTGCGGCGCTTCGACGATGTGCTCGAGCAGAAGCTGGAAGTGCTCCGCCATGCGGACGATCGTCGCTTCGTCGAACAGCTCGGAGCTGTATTCGAACTCGGCGCGCAGACCGTCTTCGCCGTCCGCCATGAGCAGTTGCAGGTCGAACTGGGCCGTTTTCTTTTCGACGCCAAGACGGGTCAGCTTGAGGCCGGCCGCTTCCATCGACATGCCCGGCATCTGCAAGCTTTGCTTGCCGCCCCGGTTCGGATTTTGCAAGGTGAACATGGTCTGGAAGATCGGCGTGTGGCTGAGGCTGCGCTTCGGGGCCAGCTTCTCGACCAGCTTTTCAAACGGCACGTCCGGGTTGGCATAGGCGTCGAGCGCCATGCTGCGCACGCGCTGCAACAGTTCGCGGAAGGTCAGCTCCGAGTTGATCTCGGTGCGCATGACCAGCGTGTTGACGAAGAAGCCGATCAGCTCTTCCAGTTCTTTTTTCTGACGGTTGGCGATCGGCGAGCCGACAAGGATGTCGGTCTGCCCCGAGTACAGGTGCAACAGCGTCTTGTACGCCGTGAGCAGCATCATGTACATCGTTGTGCCTTCCTGCTGGCAGAAGCGGTGCAGCTTGTGCGTCAACTCCATCGGCAGGTGCAGCGAGTGGTGGCTGCCTTCGTAAGTCCGATCTTGCGGACGCGGGCGGTCGGAAGGCAACTGCAGCACAGGCAGATCGCCTTTGAGCTGCTCTTGCCAGTACGCCAGCTGCGCCTGCAGGCTCTCCCCGGCCAGCCAGTCGCGGTGCCAGACCGCGTAGTCGGAGAATTGCAGGACCGGCTCTGGCAGGTCGAGCTCTTCCCCTTGCGTGATCGCTTCGTAATGCATCTGCAGCTCTTGGAAGAAGACGCCCATCGACCAGGCATCGGTGATGATGTGGTGGAAGACCGGAGCCGCCACATAGTCGTCGTCGCTGATTTTGACCAATTTCAAGTGCACGAGCAGGTCGCGGCTCAAGTCGAACGGCGTGTTGGTCACCTCTTCGGCGATGCGCTCCGCTGCGGCGTAGCGCTCTTCCTGCGGCAGATGGGTCAGGTCGACCAGATTCAGGTGATACGTAAACTCGTCGGCCGGCTTGATCTGCTGCACCGCCTGTCCGTCGCGGTCGACGAAGTTCGAACGCAGGATGTCATGGCGGCGGAACATCGTCTGCAGGCTTTTTTCAACGGCAGCGAGGTCGAGCGTGCCTTGGATGCGCAGGATCTCCGGCACGTTGTGCGCCACCGTGTCCGGCTCCAGCTGTTCGAGGAACCAGAGGCGCTGCTGCGAGTAGGATGCTTCACGCTCACGTTCGCGGGAGCCCGGCAGCACCGGCGCGAGTTCGGCCGGCTGGCCTTCCGTTTGATTTTGCAACAGGCGCGCCATGTCGCGGATCGTCGGCTTGTTAAACACGTCGCGCAAGGTGATCGTCATGCCCAGATCGGAAATGATCCGCGAGACGAGCTGCGTCGCCAGAAGCGAGTGGCCGCCGCGGGCAAAGAAGTCATCGTTGACGCCGACTTTGTCGGTGCGCAGGACTTCGCTCCAGATCGTGGTCAAGGCGAACTCAAGCGTCGTGGACGGCGGGACGTACGCTTGCTCGGCGCTGATGCTCAGGCCGTCCGGCGCAGGCAATGCTTTGCGGTCGACTTTGCCGTTTGGCGTGAGCGGCATCGCTTCCAGATGCACAAACGCCGACGGCACCATGTAGTCGGGCAAGGTCTCACGCAGCAGTTCGCGCAAGAGCGCCGTCTGCGGTTCGTGGCCGTTTTCGGTGACCACGTAGGCGATCAGGTTGTTGTCGCGGGCGATGACGACCGCTTCGCGGATCGTCTCATGCTCGGCGAGGCGGGTTTCGATCTCGCCCAGCTCAATGCGGTAGCCGCGCAGCTTGACCTGGTGGTCGAGGCGGCCGAGGAACTTGACCGACCCGTCCGGGAGGTACGAGGCGAGGTCGCCCGTTTTGTAGAGCAGTCCTGTGCCAAACGGATTCTGAATGAAGCGCTCCGCCGTCAGTTCCGGGCGGCCGAGATAGCCGCGCGTGACGCCGGCGCCGCCGATGTGCAGCTCGCCGCCAACGCCGACCGGCACCGGTTGCAGTTGTTCATCCAGAATGTACAGCGTGTAGCCGGTGATCGGACGACCCAGCGGGATCGTCGTCAACGCTTCCGGCGCGGTCACTTCGTACACGGTAGCCCAGACGGTCGCTTCGGTCGGGCCGTACATGTTGAACAGGCGCGCGTCCGTCTCCTGTTTTAACAGACGGGCCAGCGCAAGCGGCATCGCTTCGCCGCCGAGCAGGATCTTTTGCAGACCGTGCAAAGCGTTGATGCCTTCTGCCGTCGCAGTGATCATGCCCATCAGCGACGGGGTGCACTGGAGCATCGTCGCGTTGTGGCGGACGAGTTGGTTTTTCAGCGAATAGTCGCTGAACGACACGCCCGCTTCGATGACTTCCTGTTCGGTCATCAGCACAACTTTTGCGCCCCGGGTCAGCGTCCAGAACAGTTCCAGGACGGAGATGTCAAAGCCGATCGAGGTGACGGCGAGCATCGCGTCCCCTGCCCCGCAGCCGATCGTGCCGTCCATGCCGAGGAAGAAACGGTACGCGTTGCGGTGCTCGACCATGACGCCTTTCGGTTTGCCTGTGGAGCCGGAGGTATAGATGATGTAGGCGAGATGCTCCGGCTGGGTGTTGCTGGTCGGGTTCGGCAGTTCGCTTGCCGGTGTTTCTTCTGTAACGGTCAGCACTTGCGCTCCATGCGGCGGCAGTTGATCGGAGAGCGCGTCTTGGGTCAACAGCACTTTCGGCGCTGCGTCTTCGATCATGAACGCCAGCCGGTCCTGCGGATAGCTCGGGTCGAGCGGCAGGTAACCGCCGCCTGCCTTGTGCACGGCAAGCAGAGCGGTGATCATTTCCAGCGAACGCTCCATATAGATGCCGACGAGATCATCCGATCCGACGCCCATTGCCTGCAGGCGGGCGGCGACATGGTTGGCGCGGTTGTTCAGTTCGCGGAAGGAAAGTTCGCGATCTTCAAAAACAAGCGCGGTCGCATCCGGCGTGCGCTCCACCTGCGCTTCGAAGAGCTGGTGGATGCAGAGTTCCGGTCCTTCTGCCGCTCCTGTGTCGTTCCAGTCGCGAAGCATCTTTTGCTGCTCCGCTTCGCCCAGCAGCGGCAAGGCGGCAAGTGTCTGCTCCGGATTCGCGGCGATGCCTGCGAGCAGGGTCTGGAAGTGGTCGATCATGCGGGTGATCGTTTCGGCATCAAAGAGATCGGTGTTGTACTCCCACTCGCCGTAAAGACCTTTTTCCGTCTCGCGCATGGTCAAGGTGATGTCAAATTTCGCCGTGCCCGCATTCAACTCTTTCGATTCCAGGGTCAAGCCCGGCATGCTCAGCGCGAGCGGCGCATTCAGCATGTTGAACATCGCCTGGAACAGCGGCGAGTAGGCGGTGTTGCGCTCCGGCTGGAGCTCTTCGACCAATTTTTCAAACGGCAGTTCGCTGTGCGCCATCGCGTCGAGGGTGGTCTGACGCACGTTTTGCAGGAACTCGCGGAACGTCGTTTGCCCTTCGGCCTGGCTGCGCAGCACAAGCGTGTTGATGAAGACGCCGATCAGCTCTTCGACTTCGCGCTGGTTGCGGTTGGCGACCGGCGAGCCGATCAGGATGTCGGTCTGCCCCGTATAGCGGGCGAGCATTGTTTTGTACGCGGCGAGCAGCGTCATGAAGAGCGTGGTGCCTTCTTGCTTGCTCAGGTCTTGCAGCGCGGACGTCAGCTCTTCGGAGACATAGAACGACTCGGTCGCGCCGGTGAACGTCTGGTTGACCGGACGCGGACGGTCGGTCGGCAGGGCGAGCGGTTCGATCGAGCCGCTGAGCTGCTCCGTCCAGTACGCCAGATGATCATCGAGCGCCGCCTGCTGCTCGGGCGTCTTTTGCCAATGCGCGAAGTCGCTGTATTGGATGGCGAGTTCGGCGAGCGGCGAAGTCTGTCCTTGGGAGAACGCGGCGTAAAGCGCGGCGATCTCGCGGATCAGCACGCCCAGCGACCAGCCGTCGGCGATGATGTGATGGATGATCAGCACCAGCACATGGCGGTCTTCCGCCGTGCGGATCGCCGTGGCACGCAGGAGCGGGCCTTGCTGCAGGTCGAACGGCTGGCGGGCCAGATCGAATGCGAGCTGGTTCTCAGCCGCTGTGATTTCAGATGCGGCGAGGCCGGTCAGATCTTCGAGGCCAACTTCGATCGTCAGCTCGGACGTGAATTCGACGACCGGCTTGCCTCCTGCCGTCTTGAAGGTGGTGCGCAACGTCTCGTGACGGGAGATGACTTCGTTGATGCAGCGGGCCAAGACAGTCAGGTCGAGCTGCCCGTTCATCTCCACGGCGAGCGGGATGTTGTACGCGGCACCGCCCGGTTCGAGCTGTTCCATCACCCAGATGCGCTCTTGGGCGAACGTCAGCGGCACTGCGCCTTCAGGACGGCGCGGGATCTGCAGTTCGGCAGGCACGGTGGCGGCAGCAGTTCCGCTGATCACGCCGCCTTTGGCTTGGACGGCGGCGGCGAGTTCGGCTGCCGTTTCCGCTTCGAACAGCGTGCGCAGCGGCACATCGACGCCAAACACGCTGCGCAGGCGCGAGACGAGCTGCGTGCCGAGCAGGGAGTTGCCGCCGAGCTGGAAGAAGCTGTCGTGGATGCCGACGCCTTCGATGCCGAGCAGGTGCTGGTAGATCGCGATGACCGCTCGTTCAAAATCGTTTGTCGCTTCAACGTACGCGGTCGCCAGCTGCGGACGGGCGTGGACCGCTTGGCTGGTCTGATTTTGTTGAACAGCCGTTTCACCGCTCTGGTGCAGCGCGGGTTGAGCTGTCGGCGCGGCGGCATGCTGCGGCTTGGCGTCGATCCAGTAGCGTTTGCGCTCAAACGGATAGGTCGGGAGCGGCAGGCGCAGGCGCTTTTCATGCGCATACAGGCCTTGCCAGTCGAGCTGGACGCCGGAGAGCCAGAGCTGACCGGCGGTGCCGAGCAGGAACTGCAGGTCGCTGCGCTTTTCGTAAGACGGGCGCAAGGTCGGCAGCACGAGGCGGTCGGCCAGTTGCTGGAGGGCAAACGAGGTCAGAGTCTGACCGGGGCCGATCTCCAGCAGCACCAGGTTCGGGTCTTGGCGCAGTTCGTTGATGCCGTCAGCAAAGCGCACCGTCTGGCACATGTGGCGCGCCCAGTAGGACGGATCGGTCGCTTCTTCTGCCGTGATCCAGGTGCCGGTGACGTTAGAGACGAACGGCGTGTGCGGCGCTTGCGGCGCAAAGCTTGCGACCAGTTCGGTAAATTCTCCGGCGATCGGCGACAGCATCTGCGAGTGGAACGCATGGGACGATTGCACGCGCAGGCAGGCGATCTGGCGTCCAAGCAAAGTCTGTTCCAGTTCGGCGATCGCTTCGGTCGGGCCGGAGACGACGCAGTGGTTCGGCGTGTTGATCGTCGCCAAGGACAAGGAGTCGCCAAGCATTGGTTCGATATCGGCCGGGCTCAGCGGCACGGCGAGCATCGAGCCGTTCGGAAGCGCTTGGATCAGCTTGGCGCGCTTGGCGACGAGGGTCAGCGCGTCTTCCAGCGAGAAGACGCCGGCGACACAGGCTGCCACGTATTCGCCCAGAGAGTAGCCGATCAGGGACTGCGGACGGATGCCCCACTCTTGCAGGAGTTGGGTCAAGGCATACTCGATCACGAAGAGCGCCGGGTGGGCGTACTCGGTGCGGTTGAGCTTGTCCGCCTGCGGGTTGGACTCACTGTCGCGGCGCAACATTTTGCGCAGGTCGAACGCCGGTGCGCTGTCAGCCGTTGCCAACTTGTCGGAATCGCTGTTCGTCTGCGCGGTTTCAGGGTACAAGATGTCGCGCAAGTCTAAGCCCAAGTGCGGTTTTAACAGCTCACTGCACTCGTCGACAATCTTCTTAAAAGTCGGCTCCGACTTATACAGCTCTGCCGCCATGTTCACATAGTGGTCGCCAGTGCCTGCAAAGAGGAACGCGACCGGACGGGCCGGCGCCTTCGGATTGCGGTAGCCGTTCAGGAGACGGCGCGGATGGAGCGTGTCGAGCACCTCCAGCGCATCTTCACGCCCGCTGACAACGATGGCGCGGCGGTGCTCAAACGCACGGCGGCCGGCCTGCATGGTGTAGATCACATCTGCAAAATTCTGCTCAGGGTGCTGCAGCAAATGCGCCTTCAGGTTGGCGGTCGCAGCTTCCAAGGCACCTTCCGTCTTCGCGGACAGCACCAGCAGGTGCGCGGCACGGCCGGACGGGTCGCTCACTTGCAGCGGCGCTTCTTCCAGCACAGCATGGGCGTTGTTGCCGCCCAGACCAAACGAAGACACGCCCGCGCGGCGCGGCTCTTCCCCGCGGCTCCATTCGCGGAGCTCGGCGTTGACGAAGAACGGGGTACGCTCCCAGTCGATCTTCGGGTTGGGCGTCTCAAAATGCAGGCTCGGCGGCAGCGCTTCATTGTACAAAGACAACACCGTTTTGATAAAACCAGCCGCACCTGCCCCCGCATCGAGGTGGCCGATGTTGCTCTTCACCGAACCGATCGCGCAGTAGTTCGCCGCTTCGGTGTGCTTGCGGTAAGCCTGGGTCAGCGCGGTCATCTCGATCGGATCGCCGAGCGGCGTTGCCGTCCCGTGCGCTTCGATGTAAGAAACCGTCTCCGGATGCACATCTGCCATCGCCAAGGCTTCCGAGATGACGGCCGACTGGCCTTCCACGCTCGGCGCGGTATAGCCGACTTTTTGCGATCCGTCGTTGTTGACCGCCGAGCCTTTGACGACCGCCATGATGTGGTCGCCGTCGCGCAGCGCATCGTCGAGGCGCTTCAGCACCACAACGCCTGCCCCGCTGCCCGGCACCGTGCCTTGCGCGTTGGCATCAAACGCGCGGCAATGCCCGTCCGGCGACGAAATGCCGCCTTCGACGTGGAAATACCCGTTCTTCTGCGGCACCGCCACCGACACGCCGCCGGCCATCGCCATATCGCATTCGCCGTTCAGCAAGCTCTGGCAGGCCAGATGGATCGACACCAAAGCGGTCGAGCACGCGGTGGAAACGCCAAGCGAGGCCCCTTTCAGGTTCAGCTTGTACGCCACCCGTGCCGCCAGATGATCGGTCCCGTTGCCGATCAGCACCGGCAGTTGGCCGATCGAAGCGAGAATCTCCTTGTTTGGCATCAGGTTGAACAGCAGATAGTGGCTCAGCCCTGTGCCCGCATAGACGGAGATCGCCCCGTCATACGCTTCCGAGTCATACCCGGCCGTCTCCAAGGCCTCCCACGCCGTCTCCAAAAAGATGCGGTGCTGCGGGTCCATGATCTCCGCCTCGCGCGGGTTGATGCCAAAGAAATCCGCATCAAACCACTCGATGTCGTTGAGCACCCCGGCAGCTTTTACATAGTTGGGCGCCTGCAGCATCTGCGGGTCGTGCCCTTCCGCGATCAGCTCTTCATCGGTGAAATGCGTGATCGACTCCACGCCGTCGCGCAGGTTCTCCCAGAACTCCGCCACATCATTGGCGCCCGGAAAACGCCCGGCCACCCCGATGACGGCGATGTCGTTGCGCCCGGCGCTCCGTGCCGCCTTGCGTAGTTCGGCGCGGTCCGGCTGTGCCGAGTCCTGCTCGTTCTGCTGGCTGAGGAAGTCGGCCAGCATGCTCACCGTCGGATACTGGAACATCTGCACCACGGTGATGTCGAAGTCATACTCTTCCTGCAGGCGGCGATGCACCTGCATGATCAGCAGCGAATGCCCGCCGAGGTCAAAGAAGTTGTCATACAGCCCGACGCGCTCGACGCCCAGCACATCCTGCCAGATCGCCGCGATCTGCTGCTCCAGCTCGCTTTGCGGCTGCACATACTCCTGCTCGGGGCGTTTCTCCGCCTGCACGAGGTCGAGCAGCGCCTTGCGGTCGGCCTTGCCGTTTGGCGTGACCGGCAGTTCCGGCAAGAAGGTAAAGGTGTTCGGCACCATATACCCCGGCAGCTGTTCTTGCAAAAAGCGGCGCAGATCTTGTGCCGTCAACGACTCCTCAGCCACAACAAACGCAGCCAAGGTGTCGCCTTTGGCCATCACGACCGCCTCGCGCACGCTTTCCTGCTGGGCGAGCAGAGCTTCGATCTCGCCGAGCTCAATGCGGAACCCGCGAATTTTTACTTGGTGATCCAGACGGCCCAGATACTCGATCACGCCGTCCGACATGAAGCGCACCAAGTCGCCTGTTTTATAAAGCTTGCCTGCGCCAAACGGATTCTCAATAAACTTCTCCGCCGTCAGCTCCGGGCGGTTGTGATAGCCGCGCGCCAGTTGCACGCCGCCGATGTGCAGCTCGCCGGCCACACCGATCGGCACCGGACGCAAACCTGCATCCAGCACGTACAGCTGCGTGTTCGCCACCGGACGGCCGATCGGCACGGTCAGGCGGGTCGTGTCTTTTTCACAAGCCCAATACGAAACGTCGATCGACGCTTCGGTCGGCCCGTACAAGTTGTGCAGCTCCACATGCGGCAGGCGCGTGAAGGAGCGCTTTTGCAGATCGAACGGCAATGCTTCGCCGCTGCAGAAGATGCGGCGCAGCGAGGTGCAGGCTTCCAGCCCTTTTTCCTCAACAAAAATCTGGAACATCGACGGCACAAAATGCAGCGTGGTGATCCCCTGCTCCTTGATCAGATCGCGCAGGTAGGCGCTGTCTTTGTGCCCTTCCGGACGCGCCACCACCATCCGCGCGCCGAACAGGAGCGGCCAGAAGAACTCCCAGACCGATACGTCAAACGACATCGGCGTCTTTTGCAAAATGCGGTCTGCTGCGGTCAGGCCGTACTCTTCCTGCATCCACAGCAGGCGGTTGACGACGCCTTTGTGCGGGATCATCGCGCCTTTCGGTTTGCCTGTCGAGCCCGAGGTGTAGATCATATACGCCAAATGATCACGTGTGATCGCCACGCCCGGATTGGCTGTGCTCTCCTGCGACCAGTCTTCCGCATCGACGGAGATCAGCAAGGCGCCTTCGACCACCGGCAGCTCCCCGGCCAATTTTTGCTGGGTCAACACGACATTGACCTGCGAATCTTCCATCAGATAGGCCACGCGCTCCGCCGGCAGGGTCGGGTCGACCGGCACGTACGCCGCGCCCGCCTTCAACACCCCGTACAGCGACACGACCAACTCCAGCGACCGCTCCATGCAGACGCCAACAAACGTGTCCGGCTGCACACCAAGCTTGAGCAAGCGCGAAGCCAGTGCGTTGGCGCGCTCGTTCAGCTCGCGATAGGTCAGCGTCTCGTCTGCAAAGACCAGCGCGACCGCATCAGGCGTTTTGGCAGCCTGCTCTTCAAACAGCTGATGCAACAACAGATCTTGCTGCGGATACGGCAGCTCGGTCGAATTCCACATCTCGACGACCTGGAGCTTCTCCGCTCCGGTCATCAACGGCAAGTCGGCGATTTTTGTTGCCGGATCGGCCGCGATGCCTTCGAGCAGCACGGTGAAGTTCGCCGCCATTCGCTCGATCGTCTGCGCGTCGAACAGATCGGATTTATACTCCCAGATGCAGAGCAGGCCGTCCGCCTCTTCGACCATCTCGAGGAGCAGGTCAAATTTGACCCCCGGACTCTCCTGCTCCAAACGGGTCATCGTCAGGCCCGGCAAGGAAATTTCAGCCAAGGGCGTGTTCAAAGCAAACATCGTCTGGAACAGCGGAGTCGTGCTCATGTTGCGCTCCGGCTGCAGCTCTTTGACCAGCATCTCAAATGGTACTTTTTCATGAGTAAAGGCATCGAGTGCCGTCTGGCGCACTTGGGCCAGGAACTCGGCAAATGTTGGCGTGCCGGACAGATCGGCACGCAGGACGAGGTTGTTGACGAAGAAGCCGATCAGCCCTTCCACCTCTTCCAGATAGCGACCGGCTGTCGGCGAACCGACCAGAATATCCTCCTGCCCCGTATAGCGGTGTAAAAACACCTGATATGCGGCGAGCAAGGTCATAAAGAGCGTCGCGCGTTCCCCGCGCCCCGCTTCTTTGAGCTGTTCAGTCAGCTCTTTGGACAAACGCGTCTTCAGCGCCGCCCCTTTGTCGGTCGGCTGCGACGGGCGCGGACGGTCGGTCGGCAGTTGCAGCACCGACAAGTTGCCAGACAGCTTGTCCCGCCAGTAGGCGAGATCTCCATCCAAAAAGTCGCCTTGCAGCACTTCCTGCTGCCAGTCGGAGAACTCCGCATATTGAAATTCCAACTCGGGAAGCGGTGAAGCTTCTCCGTTCGCAAACGCTGTATAGAGCACCTTCAGTTCGTTGACCAGAATCGCTGTCGACCAGCCGTCCGAAATGATATGGTGCATCGTGATCAGGAGCACATGCTCCCGCTCATTCACTTTCAAAAGCGTGGTGCGCAACAGCGGCCCCGTCTGCAGATCGAACGGGCGCAACGCTTCCTCCGCCATCAGTTTCTCCGCTTCTGCACGGCGCGCCGTTTCCGGCAGTGCCTGCAGGTCGATCAGCGGAAGTTCCTGCTCGCGCTCGGCAAAGATCTTCTGCACCGGCTGCCCGTCTTCCAGGCCAAACACGGTACGCAGGGACTCGTGGCGGTTGACGATCTCGGCCAGCGTCCGCTCCAGCGCCTCCGCATTCAATTCGCCTTCCATCCGGAGCGCAGCCGAGATGTTATACGCCGGGCTCCCGGGCATCAGTTGATCCATAAACCACAGCCGTTGCTGTGAAAATGAAACAGGAAACACATAGAATTCTGCCATCTCGTCTCGCCTCTCTCCTCATCAGGTTAAAACAAAGCCTCATTGTGAGGTCTTATCTCTCTGAATTTCAATACATATGATTTCATTTTATTATTTTACCAGCAATCCGACAATGCAAAATAAATTATCTTAACCCTTTAACTCCATGAAAAAGGCAACCAGACCGCATCCAACAAGGAGCGGAGGTTGCCTTTCCAAAATTATCTTTTGCGAGACGAACGCACACGTTCTTGGCGCATGATCTGCGCTTCGTGGTGCGAATCAGCCTGCTCCACCGCCTGTGCCAGTTCGGCGATGGTGGTTTTTTCGAACAGGTCACGCAGCGGCAGCGCCACCCCAAACTCTTTTTGTACGCGGGCGATCAGCTGTGTCGCCATCAGCGAGTGTCCGCCGATGTGGAAGAAGTTGTCGTGGACGGAGAGAACCTCCGGCTCCAACTGCAGCAGTTCAGCCCACATCGCGGTCAGCAGCCGCTCCGTCGGCGTTTGCGGCGCGACGTATTCGCGCTGCGGCGCTGCGGCAAACGGTGCGGGCAATGCCCGGCGGTCGATTTTGCCGTTCGGAGTGCGCGGCAGGCGGTCGAGCGGCACGATGTGCCCCGGCACCATGTAGGCGGGCAGGGTTGCGCGCAGGAAGCTGTGCAACGCCTCAGTTTCGGGCAGGATGCCCCCAACTGCAACCACATAAGCGAGCAGTGTGTTGTCGCGGGCGATGACGACCGCCTCGCGGATGCTGTCGTGCGCAAGCAGGGCAGCTTCCACTTCACCCGGCTCGATGCGGTAGCCGCGCACTTTCAGCTGCTGGTCGAGGCGTCCCTGGCCAAGCACCGTGCCGTCGGGGAGGAAGCTGGCCAGGTCGCCCGTTTTGTAGAGCGTACCTTGGCCAAACGGATGCGGGATAAAACGCTCCCCGGTCAGCTCCTCGCGCCCCAGGTAGCCTTTTGTCACCCCGATGCCGCCGATGTGCAGTTCGCCGGCGACGCCGATCGGCACCGGCTGCAGGTGACGGTCGAGGATGTACAGCTCGCAGTTGGCGAGCGGACGGCCAAGCGGAACGGTGGTCAAGCCGCTCTCCCGCACTTCATAGCCGGTGGCGTAGACGGTCGCTTCGGTCGGGCCGTAGAGGTTGAAGACGCGGGCGGTCGTCTGCGTGTGCAAACGGTCGGCCAATGCGGAGGGCAATGCTTCGCCGCCGAGCAGAATTTTTTGCAGGTTCTGAACGGCAGCCAGTCCTTCGGCGTTAGAAGTAAACGACCAGAGGAAGGACGGCGTGCTTTGCAGCATCGTCGCGCGGTGGCGTTCGAGCTGGGCGCGAAAGGAGTACGGGCTGTTGCTGACGCCCGCTTCGATGATTTCCCGTTCGGAGAGCAGCACCACTTTGGCGCCGCTGGCCATCGTCCAGAACAGCTCCGGGACGGAGATGTCGAAGCCGATCGAGGTCACGGCCAGCATCACATCGTCTGCCGTGCAACCGACCATTTGATCCATGCCGGTGAAGTGGTTGACGGCGTTGCGGTGCGTGACCATGACGCCTTTGGGCAGACCGGTGGAGCCGGAGGTGTAGATGATGTAGGCGAGATGATCCGGCTGCACGGGGCTGGTAACGTTGGGATGGAGCGCGTGCCCGTGCCGCTCCTCGCTGGTCACAGCCAGCACGTGCGCGTCTTGGGACGGCAATTGGTTGGCAAGAGCGGGCTGGGTCAGGATCGCTTTCGGCTTGGCATCGGCGATCATGAAGGCCAGCCGCTCCGGCGGGTAGTTCGGGTCGAGCGGGAGGTACGCGCCGCCCGCTTTGTGCGCGGCGAGCAGGGCGATGACCATTTCCGGCGACCGCTCCATGCAGATGCCGACGAGATCATCCGGGCCGACGCCCATTGCTTGCAGCTGTGCGGCAAGCGCGTTGGCGCGGCTGTTCAGCTGGGCGAAGGTGATTTCTTGATCCTCAAAAACAAGCGCTATCGCAGTCGGCGTCCGCTCGGCCTGCTCTTCGAAGAGCTGATGAAGGCAGGCATCTTCGCGGTACACGGCTTCGGTGTTGTTCCAGTCGCGAAGCATCATCTGCTGCTCCGCTGGCGAAAGGAGCGGAATCTCTTGCAAAAGTTGCTCCGGGCGCTGAACGACACTCTCCAGCAGCGTTTGGAAATGCGTGATCATCCGGGTGATCGTGGCGGCGTCAAAGAGATCGGTGTTGTACTCCCACTCTCCGATCAGGCCATGCTCCCGTTCGCTCATCGCCAAGGTGATGTCGAACTTGGCCGTGCCGGAATTCAGCTCGACCGTCTCCAAGGTCAATCCGCCCGGCACGGTCAGCTTCATCGGCGCGTTGAGCATATTGAACATGACTTGGAACAAGGGCGACACGCCCATGTTGCGTTCCGGCTGGAGCTCGGCGACCAGTTTTTCGAACGGCAGATCTTGATGCGCAAAAGCATCGATCGAAGTCTGGCGCACTTGTTGCAGCAGGTCTTGGAAGGTCAGGCCGTCCTCGACGCGCCCTCTCAGCACCAAGGTGTTGACGAAGACGCCAATCAGCTCTTCCGTCTCGCGCAGGCTGCGTCCGGCGATCGGCGAGCCGACGAGGATGTCGGTCTGTCCCGAGTAGCGGGCGAGCAGGGACTGGAAGGCGGCGAGCAGCGTCATGTAGAGCGTTGTGCCTTCACGGGCGCTCAACTGCTGCAGAGCGTCGGAGAGCCCTTTGGACAAGGTGAAGCTTTGACGTGCGCCGCGATAGGTCTGCATGGCAGGACGCGGACGGTCGGTCGGCAAGGCGAGCGGTTCGTGTGCGTCGCCGAGCTGCTGTTTCCAGTAGGCCAGATGGCGGTGGAGTTCGGCCTGCTGCCCGGGCAGCTTTTGCCAATGGGCGAAGTCGCCGTATTGGAGGGGGAGCTCGGGCAGCGGACTTGCTGTGCCTTGCGAGAACGCGGCGTAGAGCTTGGCGATCTCGGAGATCAGCACGCCAAGCGACCAGCCGTCAGCGATGATGTGGTGAATGACGAGCACCAGAATGTGCCGGTCGTCCGCCATGCGCATCGCGGTGGCGCGGAGCAGCGGGCCTTGCTGCAAGTCGAAAGGCTGACGAGCCAGTTCGTCTGCGAGGCGGGCTGCTTCCGTACGGCGCTCTTCGTCGGGCAGGGCGCGGAGGTCCTGCTGGCCAAGCGTGAGAGACAGCTCCGGAGCGTAGCCGACGTAAGGCTCGCCGTCTGCCAGACGGAACGTGCTGCGCAGCGTTTCGTGGCGCGAGATCACCTCGTTGATGCTCTCTGTCAGGAGGTCGAGATCGAGCGGGCCGGTCATCTCCAAGGCGGCCGGGATGTTGTAGACCGCCCCATGGGGTGCCAGCTGTTCCATGACCCAGATGCGCTCCTGCGAGAAGGACAGCGGGGAGTTGGCTTCCGGGCGGCGCGGGATCTGGGACGTTTGGGTGCTGGCAGAGGTTGCAGCCGGTGCGGTCTGCTTCGCGATGATTGCTGCCAGTTCGGCTGCCGTCTCCCGTTCGAACAAGGTGCGCAGGGGCAGGTCGATGCCAAATGCGCTGCGCAGGCGCGACATCAGTTGCGTGCCAAGCAGCGAGTTGCCGCCGAGCTGGAAAAAGTTGTCGTGGATGCCGACGCCTTGAATGCCGAGCAGCTCTTGGAAGATACCGATGATCGCCTGCTCTTCGCGATTGGTCGCCCCGGCATACGCGGTGGACAGATGCGGGCGGGCATGGCCGGTGTCGAGCATTTGGGTGCTGGTGTCTTCCTCTTCCCGGATCAGATGTGCGCCGGAAGAGGGCTGGGCAGCCGCGCCTTTTTTCGCTTGAATCCAGTAGCGTTTGCGCTCGAACGGATAGGTCGGGAGCGGCACGCGCAGGCGTTGTTCATGCGTGTACAGACCCGGCCATTTGACCGCGACGCCGGACAGCCAGAGCTGGCCGATCGTGCTGAGCAGGAAGGAGGTGTCGCTGCGCTTTTCGTAGGCCGGACGCAAGGTCGGGAGGACGATGCGTTCGCCGTTTGTTTGCAGCTGCAGGGCAAAACTGGTCAGGGTCTGCCCCGGCCCGATCTCCAGCAGGAGCAGATTGGGATCTTGGCATAGTTCGCGCACCCCGTCTGCGAAACGCACGGTCTGACAGAGGTGGCGTGCCCAGTACGCCGGGTCGGTCGCCTCTTCTGCGGTGATCCAGGTGCCGGTGACATTGGAGACAAACGGCGTTTTGGGTGCCTGCGGTTGGAAGCTGCGCACCAGTTCTGCAAACGGCTCTGCGATCGCTTCCATCATGTGCGAGTGGAAGGCGTGTGACGACTTCACCGGCAGGCAGGCGATGCCTTGGGCGAGCAAGGTTTGTTCCAAGCGGGCAACCGCTTCTTTGGTGCCGGATACCACGCAGTGCTGCTGCGTGTTTACCGTTGCCAGCGACAAGTCGCTGTTCAAGAGCGGGCGAAGCTCCGCCTCGCCCATCGGCACCGCCAGCATCGCCCCTTGGGGCAGTTCTTGAATCATCTTCGCGCGTTGCGCCACCAAGACGAGCGCGTCCTCCAGCGAAAACACGCCTGCCACGCAAGCGGCGACATATTCTCCAAGCGAGTAGCCGAGCAATGCCTGCGGACGAATGCCCCATTCCAGCAAAAGTTGGGTCAGCGCATACTCGATCACAAACAGCGCCGGATGGGCATATTCGGTCTGGTTCAACTGCCCCAAGTCCGCTCCTTCCTCGCGTCGCAGCATCTTGCGCAGGTCAAAGGCTGGTGTTTCCTGGCCTGTCGGCCGTTGGGTTTCGCCCACCCCATTGGGGTATAGTACTTCTTTCAACTGAACATTTAAGTGCGTCTCTAAAATCTCGCAACACTGGTCGACCACACGCTTGAAAACAGGCTCCGTCTCATACAGCTCGGACGCCATTTCCACATAGTGATCGCCTGTGCCTGCAAACAGGAATGCTACCGGACGCGCATGATCGGTCAGGTCGGCATGCCCTTGCATCAGGCGACGCGGATGCAGGGTATCCAGCACCTCCAGCGCATCTTCGTGGCCGGTCACGACCAGCGCCAGGCGGTGTGCGAACGGGCGGCGTCCCAACTGCAGTGTGAAGGCCACGTCGGCCAGCTTTTGCTCAGGATGCTGCGCCAAGTGCTGCTTCAGATTCGCGGTCGCCGCTTCCAGCGCCGTTTCCGTTTTTGCTGACAGCACCAGCAGGTGCGCCGGACGCAAAGACTCACTGCTCTCCTGCAGCGGAGCCTCTTCCAGGATCGCATGCGAGTTCATCCCGCCGAGTCCAAACGAAGACACCCCCGCCCGGCGCGGCAGCTCGCCGCGGCTCCAGTCGCGCAGCTCTGTGTTGACAAAAAACGGCGAACGCTCCCAGTTGATCTTGGGATTCGGATTGCGGAAATGCAGGCTCGGCGGCAACTGCCCGTGATGCAGCGCCAGCACCGTCTTGATAAATCCGGCCGCCCCGGCCGCCGCATCCAGATGCCCGATGTTGCTCTTCACCGAACCGATCGCGATAAACCGCTCCTTCTTCGTAAGTGTCCGATACGCCTGCGTCAACGCGGTCAGCTCGATCGGATCGCCGAGCGGCGTCGCCGTCCCGTGCGCTTCAATATAAGCCACGCTCTCCGGCTCCACGTCCGCTTTTTCCAGCGCCTTTAAAATCGCCGCTTTCTGCCCGTCTACGCTCGGCGCGGTATAGCCGACTTTGCGCGACCCGTCATTGGTGACCGCCGAGCCTTTCAGCACCGCCATCACCCGGTCCCCGTCGCGCAGCGCATCCTCCAGCCGCTTCAGCACGACGATCCCGGCCCCGCTGCCCGGCACGGTGCCCTGCGCATCCGCATCAAACGTCCGGCAATGCCCGTCCGGCGACGAGATCCCGCCTTCGACATGGAAATACCCGTTCTTCTGCGGCACCGCAAGGCCCACCGCGCCGGCCAGCGCCATGTCGCAATCGCCATTGCGCAGACTCTGCGCCGCCTGATGAATCGCCACCATCCCCGTCGAGCAGGTCGCCGACACCGCATGGCTCATCCCGGTCAGGTTCAGCTTGTACGCCACCCGTCCGACCATATGGTCCGGCCCGTTCCCGATCATCACCGTATGCTCGCCGACCGACGCCGCCAGATGGCGATTGGGCACCAGATTGACCAGCAGATAACGGCTTAAGCCCGCCCCGCCAAACACCGAGATGTCCCCGTCAAACGCTTCCGAGTCATACCCGGCCGTCTCCAGCGCCTGCCAAGCCGTCTCCAAAAAGATGCGGTGCTGCGGGTCCATCACTTCCGCCTCACGCGGATTGATGCCAAAAAAGTCGGCGTCAAAATACTCGATATCGCCCAAATACCCGCCGGCCTTTACATAGTTGGGAGCCTGCAGCACATGCGGGTCATGCCCCTCCGCCAGCAATTCCTCATCGGAAAACTGCCGGATCGACTCCACCCCATCCTGCAGATTGCGCCAGAACGACTCCACATCGGCCGCCCCCGGAAACCGCCCGGCCATCCCGATCACCGCGATATCCTGCTTTTCCCCGGTGCGCTGTGCATCCTGTTTCTTGCTGCCCCCATCGTTCGCGTCCGCCTCTGCCTGCACCGCCTCCGGTCGCTGTGCCGCAAAATGCTCAGCCAGCTCTTTGACCGTCGGATACTGGAACAGCTGCACGACGCTGATCTCAAACTCATATTTCTCCTGCAGCCTGCGATGCACGCGCATGATCGCCAGCGAATGCCCGCCGAGCTCAAAGAAATTGTCATACAGCCCGACCTGCTCCACCTCCAGCACTTCCTGCCAGATCGCGGCGATGCCTTGCTCCAGCTCGCTTTGCGGCGGCACATACAGAGCGTCCGACACCGGGCTTGTCGTCTCCAGCGCCACCAGCTTCTGCCGATCTGTTTTGCCGTTGGGCGTCAGCGGCAATTTTTCCAAAAACGCAAATGAGCCCGGCACCATATACACCGGCAGCGCCTCCTGCAGATAGCGCCGCAACTCCTGTGCGTCCACCGCGTCGCCGGAACTATCGGCCACCACATAGGCGGCCAACCCGTCCCCTTTCGGCATCACCACCGCTTCCAAAATCTGCGGATGCTGCGTCAAGAGGGCCTCGATCTCGCCAAGTTCCACCCGGAACCCGCGAATCTTCACCTGATGATCCAAGCGGCCCAGATATTCAAACACCCCGTCCGGCTGCAATCGCACCAAGTCGCCCGACTTGTACAGCTTCCCAGCGCCAAACGGATTGGCGATAAACTTCTCTGCCGTCAGTTCCGGCCGGTTGTGATAGCCGTACGCCAGCTGCACGCCGCCGATATGCAGCTCTCCGGCCGCCCCAAGCGGCACCGGCTGCAGATGCTTGTCCAGCACATACAGCTTCGTATTGGCGATATGCCGGCCGATTGGAACGGTCTTGCGAGAACTCTCCCGCTCACAGAACCAATAAGTCACATCGACCGCCGCTTCGGTCGGCCCGTAGAGGTTGTGCAGCTCCACATGTGGCAGCCGCGCAAACACCCGCGCCTGCAAGTCGGCCGGCAGCGCTTCCCCGCCGCACAAGATCCGCCGCAAGGACGTGCATTCCTCAATCCCTTTCTCCTCCGCAAACATCTGCAGCATCGACGGCACAAAATGCAAGGTCGTCACACCCTGCTCCTTGATCACCTCGCGCAGGTACGCGCTGTCCTTATGCCCTTCCGAGCGCGCCATGACGATCCGCGCCCCGACCATCAGCGCCCAGAACAGCTCCCAGACCGACGCGTCAAACGACACCGGCGTCTTTTGCAAAATCCGGTCCGACTCGGTCAAACGGTACGTCTCCTGCCGCCACAAGATCTGATTCACAATCGCTTTGTGCGGCACCATCGCCCCTTTGGGCTTGCCTGTCGAGCCGGAGGTGTAAATCATATAGGCCAGCCCGTCGGTCGGCACAGCAAGCGCCGGATTGGCCGCGCTCTCCCCAGAGAAATCCTCCCGATCCACACAGATCACCTGCGTCCCGGCCAAGTCGGGCAAGCGTTCCAGCAAATATTCCTGGGTCAGCAGTACATTCACCTGCGCATCTGCTAAAATGTACGCCACCCGCTCCGGCGGATTGGTCGGGTCGATCGGCACATACGCCCCGCCCGCTTTGACCACCGCGTACACCGCGACCAGCATCTCGATCGAACGCTCCATGCTGACCCCGACAAACTCATTCGCCTGCACGCCGAGCTTCAGCAAGCGCGACGCGAGGCGATTCGCCCGCTCGTTAAACTCGCGGTAGGTCACGCTTTCCTCTTCGAACACCACCGCCACGCGGTCGGGCGTCTTTTCCGCCTGCTCTTCAAAAAACGCATGCAGCGTCAAGTCCTGGTACACCGTCTCCGCCCCGTCATTCCAGACTTCCACGACTTGCTTCTGCTCCGCCTCGGTCAGCAGGGGCAGATAGGCCACCTTTTCATGCGGATGATTTACGATGCCTTCAAGCAACACTACGAAGTTCGCGCTGATCCGTTCGATGGTAGCAGGGTCAAACAGATCGGTCTTGTACCGCCACGTGATCAACAGCCCGTCTGCCGCGTTGATCACTTCCAGCGCCAGGTCATATTTGACCGCCTTGATTTCCAGATCCACGAGCGATGTCGTGAGCCCCGGCAGTTCGATCGGCGCGACCTGATCCCGCAGCACAAACATCGTCTGGAACAGCGGTGATACGCTGATGTCGCGATCCGGCACCAGTTCCTGAATCAACATATCAAACGGCACTTCCGCATGCTGATACGCTTCCAGCGCCGTCTGGCGCACCTCAGCCAGCAGTTCCAAAAAGGTCGGGTTGCCAGCCAAGTCGCTGCGCAGCACCAGATTGTTTACGAAAAATCCGATCAGTCCGTGCACATCGGGCTGGTTCCGCCCGGCGATCGGCGAGCCGACCAGCACATCATCCTGCCCCGTATAGCGGGACAACAACACCTGATATGCGGCCAAGAGCGTCATAAACAGCGTCGCTTGCTCCTTGCGGCCCGCCTCCTTGATCCGCTCCGAAAGCTCCTGCGACAGTTTCACCTGCACAGAATCCCCCGCATCGGTTCGGTGCGGCGGACGCGGGCGGTCGGTTGGCAGCTTCAGCACCGGCAGCTCGCCGCCCAGCTTCTCCCGCCAATACGCCATGTGCTCGTCCAGCACGCCCGTCTCCAGATCGTCGTGCTGCCATTGTGAATAATCTGCATACTGAATCGCCAACGGTTCAAGCGGCGACTCCTCTCCGGCCGCAAACGCCGTATACAGCGCCGACAGCTCGCGGATCAGCACGCCGGTCGACCAGCCGTCCGAGACGATATGGTGTATGACGACCATCAGCACATGCTTTTGCTCCGACAGCTTGTACAGCGTCATCCGCACCAGCGGCACCGCTGCAAGATCAAACGGCCGCACCAATTCCTCATGCGTCAGCCGCTCCACAGCCGCGTGCTGCTCATCCAAAGGAACGTTGCACAGATCCACCGTGACCAGTTCCTGCTCCCGCTCCGTATGCACTTTCTGCATCAGCTGCCCGTCCAGCATGCCAAACGACGTGCGCAGCGACTCGTGCCGGTCCACGATCTCGGTCAGCGCCCGGCCCAATGCCTCCTCATTCAAATCTCCTTCTATCTGAAGCACAGCCGGGATATGATACGCCGAACTCCCTGGCAGCACGCCGTCAGCCAGCCACAGCCGCTGCTGGGCGAATGACACAGGAAATGCATATAAGACTGCCATTTATTTCCCACCCTCTCGGTTCATAAATTAATTAATTGCAATGGATTAGCTTCATTTTAGTATTGAAGGCAAGAAAAAAGCAATCGACACTCTGCAAGAGCGCGATTGCTTTTTTTGGCATTATCGTGTGACCGCGAGAGGATGGATGGAAGCGAGCGTCTGCTTGACCTGTACAGCCAGTTCGATCACCTGCGGCCTTTCCATCAAGTTGTGATGGTCGGCATGGATCGGGATCACCTGCAGGCTGCCAGCCGTGCGCGATTCCCATTTCCCGGCGTCGACCAGCGGTGTCGGGATGACCGGCGAAACTTCGCTCGCCCGGTAGAGGAACATGTCCGCCTGCACCGGGCCGGTGTATTGGTAGCTGCGGGCCGCGTGCTGGTTCGCTTCGGTGACACGGACGATGCGCATCGTCCCTTCGATCGTCGCATCTTCAGGCAGGAAGTTGCGCGCTCTGGCTTCCGCGACGAACAGTTCGGCCGCTTCCGCTTCGGTCAAGCCTTCGAACTGCGCCTCTTCCAGCCCGATCAGGACGGCCCACTCGACCAGGGCGCTGCGCTCCGCCTGCAGATCCGGGTAGGCGTGGCCGAGCGGACGGACATCGAGCAACCCCAAGAAATCGACCGTCTCGCCGGCCGCTTCCAGCAGTCGCGTCATCTCAAACGCCACCGTACCGCCAAACGACCAGCCGCCCAAGCGGTACGGGCCGTTCGGCTGCACTTCGCGGATCTCCTGCAGATACCGCCCAGCCATCGCCTGGATCGAGGTCAAAGGCTCCTCTTCCCAGTCGATACCTGCCGAGTTGATGCCATAGACGGGCACTTCAGCGCCAAGTTCGCGCGCCAGTTCGAAGTAACACATCGAACCGCCGCCGCCCGGATGGACAAGGAACAGCGGCGGCTGTGCACCGTCGCCTTCTTGGATCAAGGTCAGGCAGCTTCTGCTCTGCGTGTTTCCTGCCCGCAAGTATTGCGCATACTCGGCGATGGTCGGACGCTGGAACAGCACGGCCAGCGGAACCTGTACGCCAAACTGGGCGGACACGGCGTTACCGAGCATAACGGCGAGCATCGAGTGGCCGCCGATGTCAAAGAAGTTATCGAAAATGCCGACGGAGTTGATCCGGAGCACTTTTTCCCAGATCTTGACCAGTCCGGCCTCGACCCAATCGCGCGGCACGACGCCCGTCTCCAATGCGCCATGCGCAAGATCGGGCTCCGGCAGCCGTTTACGGTCCGTTTTCCCGCTTGGCGTGAGCGGCATGGCGTCCAGAAAGACATAAGCAGAAGGAACCATGACCAGCGGGATCTTTTCTTTGACAAACGCCAGCAGGTCACGTGCGGAAAGGGAGTTCGGTTCGGTGAGCACAGCGTAGGCGACCAAACGTTTCTCCTCCGTTGTGCGGCCGTGCACGAGGACGACCGCTTCCCGCACCTGCGGATGCGCCGCGACCGCCGCTTCGATCTCGCCAAGCTCCATGCGCTGGCCGCGGATTTTCACCTGATCGTCGGTGCGGCCAACAAATTCCAAAATGCCGTCCGGCAGCCAGCGCACGATGTCGCCGCTGCGATACATCCGCGCCACCGGGTCGCTCACGAACGGATTGGGGACAAAGCGTTCGGCGGTCAGCTCCGGCCGCTGCCAGTACCCGCGAGCCAATGCCGGGCCTCCGATATGCAATTCCCCGGCGACGCCGACTGGCACTGGGCGCATGTGTGCATCCAGCACGTAGACCAGCGTGTTGTGGAGCGGACGGCCAATCGGGACAATTTTGCGCTGACTTTCCCGCTCGCATTGCCAGAAGACCGCGTTGATCGTCGACTCGGTCGGCCCGTAGCGGTTCCAGAGCTTGGCGTTCATCCGCTCAAAGAAGCGTTCCTGCAGCTCAAAGGGCAATGCTTCACCGCCGCACATCACATGACGCAGCGATGTGCACGACGTGAGATCTTTTTCTTCGAGGAACAGTTGCAGCATCGACGGGATGAAGAAGGCAGCCGTCACCTGCTCCTTCGCAATCAGTTCGACGAGATAGCTTGTGTCCATCTGACCGCCGGGACGGGCGATGATGAGCGCCGCCCCGACCGACAGCGTCAGGAAGATTTCCCAGACGGACGCATCGAAGCTGAACGGCGCTTTGTGCAGCATACGGTCGTCTGCGATCATCTGGTAGTCGCGCTGCATCCAGTTCAGGCGGGTGTCCACAGCATGATGCTCGATGATGACCCCTTTCGGCTTGCCGGTAGAGCCGGACGTGTACATCAGGTACGCCATGTTTGTCGGGGTCACGCCGCTGAACACGTTCTCCGCGCTTTGCAGCGGCAGTTGCGGGTCCTCGTCGATGACGAGCACCTCGAGCGACGCCGTGGGCAGCGTCTGCACCAACTTCTTTTGCGTCACCAGAACCGGCACGCCGGAATCTTCGAGAATAAACGCCAGGCGTTCGCTCGGATAATCGGGATCGAGCGGGACATACGCACTTCCCGCTTTTAAGATGCCAAGCAGGCTGATGATCATCTCCGGCGTGCGCTCCATGCAGATCCCAACCGGCACTTCCGGACCCGCGCCAAGACTTTGCAGGCGGTGTGCCACCTGGTTGGCTCGGCGATTGACTTCGCCATAGGTGAGCGTTTGCCCCTCGAAGACCAGCGCAACGCGGTCCGGGAAGCGTTCGGCCTGCTCTTCGAACGGCTCGAACAGGCATTTGGCGTCGCCGTAATCGACTGCTGTGTCGTTCCATTCGACCAGTATCTGCTGCTCCTCCGCCGGGGTGAGCAGTTCCAGCTCGACCAGCTTTTGCTCCATGTTGCCGGACATCGATTCGAGCACGGTCTGGAAATGCCCGAGCATGCGCGAGACGGTTGCGTCCTCGATGCGGCCAGCGTCGTATTTGATCTGCACGACCAGTTCCCTGCCTGGCCCAACCAGAACGGTCAGCGGAAAGTTCGTGCTGCTCAGCACGTCGAGCGGCTCGACTCCGATGTCGCCCCAGCGGCTGCCGTCCCCGTGATCTTCCGGGAAGTTCTCCACGACGACGATGCTGTCAAACATCGGCTTGCCTTGGCGCAAACCGCTCCATTCCTGCACTTTTACCAGCGGGGTGTATTCAAAGGAGCGAATCTCAGTCTGCCGCTCCTGAATCCCCTGCAGGTACGAGACGACATCGATCTCCGGTGTCACCTGTATCCGCAGCGGCAGGGTGTTGATAAACATGCCGATCATCCTGTCCACCCCAAGCATCTCGGCCGGACGGCCGGAGAGGGTGGTGCCGAACAGCACATCTTCCTCTCCGCTGTATAAGTTGAGCAACAGCGCCCACGCGCCCAGCGCGATCGTGTTCATCGTGATCTTGTGCTGTTTGGACAACGCTTGCAGCGCGGCGGTCGTCGCTTGCGACAGCTTGAAGTGCTGCTGTCCAAACCGGTGCGCCTGCTCCTGTTCGCCTTCGATCATCGGCTGCCCTGCATAGCCTTGGAGCATGCCGCGCCAGAACGTTTCCGCATCGTCGAGGTCCTGTTCCTGCAGCCAGGCAATGTATTCGATGTAAGGCGGGCGCTCCTGATATTCGGGCACCCTGCCGGCTGCCAGCGCACGGTAGCCTTCGCTCACTTCCTGCAGCAAAAGCGACACGCTCCACCCGTCCAACAAAATGTGGTGCGTCGTGCACAGGATTCGGAAGCGCTGCTCTGTGAGCCGGATCAGATGCAGGCGTAACAGCGGCTCTTCTGTAAAATCAAACCCGCGTTTGCGTTCCGCCTCCAACAGCCCCTCCAGTTTCCCTTCCTGCTCGTCCGCCGGGAGACCACGCCAGTCATGTTCCTGCCACGGCAGTTCGGCATCTTTGAACACAACTTGCACGGGCTTTTCGAGATCCTCCCAGAAAATCGCGGTGCGCAAGACGGGATGCCGTTCCAGCACACGCGCCCACGATTTTCGCAAGGCTGCAACGTTTAGATCTCCTTGCAGTTCATGGTACATCTGAATGATATACATCCCGGTTTCCGGCGAGAGGAGAGAGTGAAACAACATGCCTTGCTGTAAAGGGGACAATTCGTAAATCGATTCAAGGTGTTCCATCTTTATCTCCTTTTCTTCGACGCCAGTTTCAGCATCAGCGTGTCAAGCGAGCGCTGGCTCAATCTGGCCTCTTTGAAATCGGACGGCGTATACCCGCCCGCGCCCGGCGACATGCAGTGCCCGATCAGGCCGCGCAATGCCTGCATGTATAGCTCGGCCAGCCGTTCCATGCTTTCTGTGCGATGCAAATTGGAGCTGTACTCCCATTCGATCGTCAGCTGTCCTTGCGTCACGACGGCGAGGATCTGAATCTGATGGCTGCGCGTCCCGACCGGACTGCGCTCCTTGCCAAATGCTTCTCCTGCGCCGGTGAACAGCGCGCCTGTTTCCGACTCCTGTTCAAACTGCCCCAGGTAGTTAAAGCTGATCTGCGCCGGTTGCTGACTGCGCAGCTGTTCGGCCGTGTCATCGTCGCGCAAACTGCGGAGCAGGCCGTAGCCGATGCCTTTGTTTGGAATCTGACGAAGTTGCTCTTTGACCGCTTTGATCGTGTCGCTTTCCGACGCTTCCACCGAACCGGCTGCGAGCAGTACCGGGAATTGCGTGGTGAACCAGCCGACGGTGCGGGAAAGGTCCGCTCCGTTGCCCAGATCTTCCCGGCCATGCCCCTCGAGATCGATGCGCACGGCATTCTGTCCCGTGCTTTTTGCCATCGCCCGGGCCAAGGCGGCCAAGAGCAGGTCATTGATCTGCGTGCGGTATGCTTTGGGCGCTCCTTTGAGCAGGTCTTGCGTCTCGGTGACGCTCAAGCGCCGGGAGACTTTTTGAACGGAGCTTTCGAGATTGGCTCCGTCCGGGAAATCGACCGGATAGACGGCCGTCTCTTGCTTCGCCTGGGTCAGCCAGCTCTCTGCCTCTTTGCTCAAACGCTTCGTCTGCGCGTATTCGACCAGCATCTCCGACCAGCGCTTAAACGAAGTCGTTTTCGGCGGCAAGGCAACTAGCTGTCCTTGCAGGAGTTGCCGGCATGCCGTCTGCAAGTCTTCCAGCACGATACGCCAGGACACGCCGTCCATCACCAGATGATGTATCGCAAACAAGAGACGGCCTGCATGACCTGAGCCGAGGTCGAAGTACACCGCTTTTTGCAGGGGTCCTTCCAAGGAGAGGCTGGTCTGCAACTGCGCTCCGCTGGCTTGAATCGCCTGGGCTGCTTCCGCTTCCGAGCGGTCGGAGAGGTCGACGATGTCAAACGACAGGGCTTGCGGCTCGGCATGATCTTGCTTCCAGACCGCCCCGGTTTTGGTAAATCGCAGGCGCATGGCGTCATGATGCAGGACGACCGCCTGCAGCGCCTCGCGCAAAATGGGAGCCGTGACCGAGGAATCGACCGCAAACAGGGCCGACATGTTCCAGTGGTGCGGTTCGGGAAGTTTTTGCTCGAAGAACCAGCGCTGAATCGGCAACAGCGGAACACTTCCGCTCACCAGCCCCTGCTCCGCTTGCGGCGTCTGTTCCTGCGCCTTGGCGACAAGGGCGAGTTGGGCGATCGTCTGGTGCTGGAAAAGCTGCTTCGGGGTCAGGGACACCCCGGCGCGCTTCGCTTTGGCGATGATTTGAATGCCGATGATCGAGTCACCGCCCAGCTCAAAGAAGTTCTCCTGCACGCCGACCCGTTCGAGACCAAGCACTTCCTGCCAAACTTCTGCCAGCAACAGTTCCATCGGCGTCGACGGCGCGGCAAAGGAATTCCGTTCCTCCGAGCGCTGACGATCGGGTGCCGGCAGGAGCTTGCGGTCGACTTTGCCGTTGGAGGTAAGCGGGATGTTCTCCAGCAGAACGAAGGCGTGCGGCACCATGTAGTCGGGCAGCGCCGCCAGCAAATGTTCCCGCAGCCGGGCGGTGGACAGCTCTGCGCCCTGCGCCGGAATGATGTAGCCGACCAGACGTTTCACGCCCGGCACGTCTTCGCGGTCGATGACGATCGCCTCTTTGACATCCGGGTGTTCGAGGATCACCGTTTCGATCTCGCCAAGCTCAATGCGGAAGCCGCGAATCTTCACTTGGTGGTCGATACGGCCGATAAACTCCAGCTTGCCGTCCGGCAGATAGCGCACCAGGTCGCCCGTCTTGTACAGGCGGGCCGTGGTGTCTTCCTTGCCGAACGGATGGCGGACAAACCGCTCTTCGGTCAAATCCGGACGGTTCAGATACCCGCGCGCCACACCTGCCCCGCCGATGTACAGCTCGCCCGGCACACCGATTGGCACCGGCTGCAGCGCGGAATCCAGCACGTACAGCTCTGTGTTTGCAATCGGGCGTCCGATCGGAATCGCCCCGGCCGTCGTATCATCGGCCGGCACATCGTACACGACGCAGCCGACCACCGTTTCGGTTGGGCCGTACTCGTTGTACAGCTTGGTGTGCGGCGCATGCTTCCGCCAGAAGGCGATGTCTTCTCCGGTCAGCTGCTCGCCGCCGATGACCAGCCCTCGCGCCATCTTCGCCGCTTCAGTGCCGGTCAGGGTCTGGCTGAGCAGTTTGAGATGCGCCGGAGTCAGTTTGATGTAGGTCAGATTTTCCTCTTCGCGCAGTACTTGCACCAGGCTTTCCACCCCGTCGTCCTGCGGCACGATCAGCACTTTTTGCCCGATGGCAAGCGGCGCGAAGATCCCGGTGATCGTCAGGTCGAAAGCGATCGACGAGTGCACCGGCACGCCTGTGCCCAACTTCGCCTCGTACGCTTCCGTACACCAGTTGAGGTAGTTGCTCAGACCTCCGTGGCGGATCATCGTCCCTTTCGGACGGCCCGTCGAGCCGGAGGTGTAGATCATGTAGGCCAGATGATCGGCTTCCACCGCCGCCTGCAGATTGGCTGCGCTTTCGGTGGCGATGTCCTCCCATTCGCTGTCGAGCAGGATCGTCTTCGCGCCGTGCGCATCAGGCAGCACGCCAAGCAAGTGCGATTCGGTCAGCAAAAGCGGCACTTTTGCATCTTCCACCATGTAGGCGAGACGGTCGCTCGGATAGGACGGATCGAGCGGCACATACGCGCTGCCCGCCTTCAAGATTCCGAGCAGGCCGACGGCCATCCACAGCGAGCGGTCGACGCAGATGCCGATAAAGACATCCGGCGCCGCGCCGTGCTGTTGCAGGCGGCGGGCCAGGCGATTGGCGCGCTCGTTCAGCTCGCCGTAGGTGAGGAACTCTCCTTTGCAAGAGACCGCCACCGCATCGGGGGTGCGCTCCGCCTGCGCTTCAAACATCTCATGGAAATGCAGGTTGTGCGGGTAGGCGACCGCTGTCTCGTTCCAATCGACGAGCAGTTGCTGACGCTCCACAGCGGTCAACAGCGGCAAGGTCGCGATCGGCTGGTCCGGGTCGGCTGCGATCCCTTCGAGCAGCCCCAGAAAATGTCCGGCCATCCGCTCGATCGCTTCCCGGCCAAACAGGTCGCGGTTGTATTCAAAATAAGCGATCATCCCGTCGGCCGACTCTTGCATAGCCAGCGTCAGGTCGAATTTGGCATGGTTTTCTTCAATCGCCACCGGCTCCAGCTTCACGCCGGCCATCTCCGGCTGCGCGGAAGGCATGTTTTGCAGCATAAACATCACTTGGAATAGGGGCGAGTGCGCCAGGTTGCGCTCCGGCTGCAGCTCATCGACCAGTTTTTCAAACGGGATGTCCTGGTGCGTGTACGCTTCCAGCGTTACGTCTTTCACCCGCCCGACCAGCTCGGCAAACGAAGGATTGCCGGTCAGATCGGTGCGCAGCACCAGCGTGTTGATGAACATCCCGATCAAAGCTTCGAGCTCGCGGCGGCCCCGTCCGGCGATCGGCGAGCCGATCAGCAGGTCGTCTTGCCCGGTATAGCGGAAGAGCAGCGTTTTAAAGGCGGCCAGCAGGGTCATGTACATCGTCGCGCCTGTACGCTGGCAGATCTCCTGCAGCTTGTCCCGCAGTTCGGCAGACAGATGGAAGCCGTGCGCCGCTCCGTTATGCGTCATCTCCGCTTTGCGCGGGCCGGAGATCGGCAGTTCCAGCACAGGCAGGCTGCCGCTGAGCTTTTGCTTCCAATACGCGAGCTGTTCTTCAAACACATCCCCTTGCATCCAGGCGCGATGCCAAGCCGCAAAGTCGGCGTACTGAATCGGCAGCGGTGCGAGCTGATGCTCGCGGCCTTGCACGTGCGCTTCATACAGCTCGGCGAGCTCCTGCAGGAACACGCTCATCGACCAGCCGTCCGAGACGATATGGTGCATGTTGAGCAGCAGCAGATGGTCCTGTTCCGACAGGCGGATCAACTGCGCCCGCATCAACGGCCCTTGCTCCAGGTCAAATGGCAGCATCGCTTCGCACTTTGCCAGCCGCAGCGCTTCCGCTTCCCGCTCCGCAAAGGGGAGCGCGGTCAGCTCAATCAGCGGCACTTCAATGGTGAGCAGCGGCGCAATCACCTGCGCAGGCTGAATGTCATCATAGATAAACGTCGTGCGGAGCGCTTCATGACGGCGGACGATTTCATTCAAGCCCGCTGTGAGCGCCGGCACGGACAGCTCGCCTTGCAGGCGGAACGGATGCGCCATGTTGTACATCGAACTGCCCGGCGTAAAGCGGTCGAAGAACCACAAGCGCATCTGCGAGAAGGACAGCGGCAGACGACCGGTCCGGGAAACGGGCTGAATCGTCCCCTGCTCCTCCGCAACCGGCACGGCAGACTGAACCTGCCGAACGAATTCGCTTAGGTCTTTGGCGGCAAACATGCTGCTCAAAGGCAGACGCACGCCAAACTCTTCCTGCACGCGGGACATCACCTGCGTCGCGAGCAGCGAGTGACCGCCAAGTTTGAAAAAGCTGTCCAGCAGGCCGATCGCTTCGATGCCCAGCACTTCCGCCCAGATGGCGGCCAGACGCTGTTCCAGAGCGGAGCGCGGCTCGACAAACGGAGTCTCTGCGGTACGGGTCTGCTGCGGCGCCGGCAGCGCTTTGCGGTCCACTTTGCCATTTGAAGTCAGCGGCAGAGCGGTCAGCGGCACAAACGCGGACGGCACCATGTAATCGGGCAGCAAGGCAGCCACTGCGATCCGCAGCGCTTCCAGGTCCTGCTCCTCCCCGCTGACGACGTATGCGACGAGACGCTTATCGCCTGGCACGTCTTCGCGGTCGATGACGATCGCCTCTTTGACATCCGGGTGTTCGAGGATCACCGTTTCGATCTCGCCAAGCTCGATGCGGAAGCCGCGAATCTTCACCTGATGGTCGATGCGGCCGATAAACTCCAGCTTGCCGTCCGGCAGGTAGCGCACCAGGTCGCCCGTCTTGTACAAACGGGCTGTGGTGTCTTCCTTGCCGAACGGATGGCGGACAAACCGCTCTTCAGTCAAATCCGGACGGTTCAGATACCCGCGCGCCACACCTGCCCCGCCGATGTACAGTTCGCCCGGCACGCCGATTGGCACCGGCTGCAGCGCAGCATCCAGCACGTACAGCTCTGTGTTCGCAATCGGGCGTCCGATTGAAATTGCCCCGGCCGTCGTATCATCGGCCGGCACATCGTACACGACGCAGCCGACCACCGTTTCGGTTGGGCCGTACTCGTTGTACAGCTTGGTGTGCGGCGCATGCTTCCGCCAGAAGGCGATGTCTTCTCCGGTCAGCTGCTCGCCGCCGATGACCAGCCCTCGCGCCATCTTCGCCGCTTCTGCGCCGGTCAGGGTCTGGCTGAGCAGTTTGAGATGCGCCGGAGTCAGTTTGATGTAGGTCAGATTTTCCTCTTCTCGCAATACCTGCACCAGGCTTTCCACCCCGTCGTCCTGCGGCACGATCAGCACTTTTTGCCCGACGGCAAGCGGCGCGAAGATCCCGGTGATCGTCAGGTCGAAAGCGATCGACGAGTGCACCGGCACTCCTGTGCCCAACTTCGCCTCGTACGCTTCCGTACACCAGTTCAGGTAGTTGCTCAGACCTCCGTGACGGATCATCGTCCCTTTCGGACGGCCCGTCGAGCCGGACGTGTAGATCATGTAGGCCAGATGGTCGGCTTCCACCGCCGCCTGCAGATTGGCTGCGCTTTCGGTGGCGATGTCCTCCCATTCGCTGTCGAGCAGGATCGTCTTCGCGCCGTGCGCGTCAGGCAGCACGCCAAGCAAGTGCGATTCGGTCAGCAAAAGCGGCACTTTTGCATCTTCCACCATGTAGGCGAGACGGTCGCTCGGATAGGACGGATCGAGCGGCACATACGCGCTGCCCGCCTTCAAGATTCCGAGCAGGCCGACGGCCATCCACAGCGAGCGGTCAACGCAGATGCCGATAAAGACATCCTGCGCCGCACCGTGCTGCTGCAGGCGGCGGGCCAGGCGATTGGCGCGCTCGTTCAGCTCGCCGTAGGTGAGGAATTCCCCTTTGCAAGAGACCGCCACCGCATCGGGTGTGCGCTCCGCCTGCGCTTCAAACATCTCATGAAAATGCAGGTTGTGCGGGTAGGCGACCGCTGTCTCGTTCCAATCGACGAGCAGTTGCTGACGCTCCACAGCGGTCAACAGCGGCAAGGTTGCGATCGGCTGGTCCGGGTCGGCTGCGATCCCTTCGAGCAGCACCAGAAAATGCCCGGCCATCCGTTCGATCGTCGCGCGCTCAAACAGGTCGGTGTTGTACTCCAAATCGGCGATCATCCCGCCCTCCGTCTCCTGCACGGCGAGGGAGAGATCGAATTTGGCATGCTTGTAGCTCGCGTCCTCCTGGGTGACGGTCACGCCGCCCAGCTCCAACGATTGCTGCGCGTTGTTCTGCAGGATAAACATCGACTGGAACAGCGGCGAATAGCTTCTATCCCGCTCCGGCTGGAGCAGCTCGACCAGCTTTTCAAACGGAACATCCTGATTGGAAAAACCGTTCAGGCAGCTCTCGCGGACTTTTTGCAGCACTTGCCGGAAGGAAGACTCCCCGGACAGGTCGGTGCGGAAGACCAGCGTATTCACGAAAAATCCGATCAATTCTTCGATCTCCGTCCGGTTGCGCCCGGCAACGGGGGAGCCGATCAGGATGTCATCCTGTCCTGTGTAGCGGTGGAGCAGCGTTTTGTAGGCGGCGAGCAGCGTCATGAACAGCGTGGCGCCTTCCCGTCTGCTCAACTCCTGAATCCGCTGCGCCGTGGCTGCCGGGATCGGGAAGGTCAGATAGTCTCCGTTATACGACTGCACGGGAGGGCGCGGATGATCGGTCGGAAGCTGCAGCACAGGCAGGGTGCCCGCCAGATGTTGCTGCCAATATGCCTCCTGCGCTTTCAGCTCTTTGCCCGCTGCCAACTGCTCCCGCTGCCAGGCCGCAAAGTCGGCGTACTGAATGGCGAGCGGCGGCAACGGCGACGGTTCGCCCGCTGAGAAAGCCCGGTACAGCACCGATAATTCGCGCATGAAGATCGACGTCGACCAGCCGTCCGACACGATGTGGTGCAGATTCAGCACCAACAGATGCTCATCCGCCGCCAATCGAATCAGCAGGGCTCGGAACAGCGGCCCATGCGTCAGGTCAAACCCGCGCCCCGCTTCCGCATCGGCCGCCCGCTTGGCCTGCTCCTCCCGCTGGGCAAGCGGGAGATTGGACAGGTCGAGCACGGTCAGATCAAACGCCGACACCTCTTGAATCTGCTGGATCAATTGCCGGTTCACTTCTGCAAACGTCGTGCGGAGCACTTCATGGCGCTGGACGATCTCCTGCAAGGCCTGCTCCAGCACCTCCGTCTGCAGGCTGCCCTGCAAGCGGCAGATCATCGGAACGTTATACACCGAGTTGCCGGGGTCAAGACGGTCGAGAATCCACATGCGCTGTTGCGCAAAGGACAGCGGGGCGGTACCCGCCGCCCGCTTTTGGATCTCCTCCGCTTGTTCCGCCTGTTTTCCGCCGCGCAGCCGGGCTTCCAAAAGCGCCTGTTTTGATCCGGAAAGTTTCGAGCGCCGCGTAGCCGGAAGGTTTTTCGTTGTCACTCTTTTCAACTCCTAACTCTGTCAGCCTCTTACTCTTCCGTGCCGTCTTCCTCGTCAAACTCTTCCAGCAACAGGTCTTCCATCGCTTCTGCGAGCTCCAAAATGGTCGGTTTTTCAAACAGAACGCGCAGTGAAACGTTGACCTCCAGCGCTTTGCGCAAGCGCGAGATCACCTGCGTCGCCAGCAGCGAATGTCCGCCCAAGGCAAAGAAGTTATCGTAGACGCCGATCTTTTTCACGCCAAGCACTTCCGACCAGATCTCCGCGATCAGCTCCTCGACCATCGTCTCCGGCGGCGCGAATTCGGTTTCCAGCTCCGGGCGCGACTGATCGGGAAGCGGCAATTCCTTGCGGTCCACCTTGCCGTTCGCATTGAGCGGAAATGCTTCCAACGGGATCAAAAACGCCGGCACCATATATTCGGGAAGCAGTTCCTTCAAATATTTGCGAATGTCGGACGGCTCGCCAGCCTCGCCAGCTTGAAGTGTATAGTAGGCGAGCAGGCGCTTGACGCCAGGCTCTGCTTCATGAGCGATGACCACGCTCTCTTTGACCGCCTGATGCTGATCGATTGCCGATTCGATCTCACCCAACTCCACGCGCATCCCGCGCAGCTTGATCTGATTGTCTTCCCGGCCGAGGAACTGGATCGAGCCGTCTTCGCGGTAATAGCCGCGGTCGCCCGTCTTGTACATGCGCTCGCCCGGCACAAACGGATTGGCAATAAACGCTTCTGCAGTGCGCTCCGGGTTGTTCAGGTAGCAGCGGGCCAGACCAACGCCTGCCAAATACAAGTCGCCGGCCACGCCGATCGGCACCGGCTGCAGATGCTTGTTCAAAATGTAGACTTGGTTGTTGTCAATCGGACGGCCGACTGCGACCACCTCGGTGGCGCGAACATCCGCTTCCGAGCAGATGTGAATCGTCGAGTCGATAGAAACTTCGGTCGCGCCCCACGTGTTGGTCAGGATGCCGTTCATCCGTTCGAGGAACAGGCGCACCGTATCGGGACGCAGCGCCTCGCCGCTGGAGACGACGACGCGCAGGCAGTTCAGCTGTGCCCGGTCTTCCGGCGTGATCGTGTCGAGCACCATGTTCAACATGCTCGGCACAAACTGCAGCACGGCGACCTGCCAGCGAATCGCCGCATCGAGGATCGCCCGCGGGTCGCGATGCACCACCGGCTCCAAGAGTGCAATTCTCGCTCCGACCATCAGCGGCCAGTAGAACTCGACTGCCGCATCATCGAAGGTTAGCGTCGTCTTCTGCAGCACGCTCTCTTCCGCTTGCAGCCCGTGCTGGCGCTGCATCCAAGCCATGCGGTTGACCCAGCCGCGATGCGTGCTGGCTACCCCTTTCGGCTTGCCGGTCGAGCCGGACGTGTAGTAGATGGACACCAGATGCTCCGGGGTGACGTCCACAGCCGGACGATCGGTCGCCTGCCGGGCGATCTTTGCCCAGTCGGTGTCGAGGAACAGCATCGTGCAGGCGTCGGTCGGCAGGTTCTCCCGCAGGCGCTCCTGCGACAGGCAGACCGGCGCGTTCGCATCGGTCAACACCTGATGCATGCGCATCGCCGGCGCTTCCGTGTCCAGCGGCAGGTAAGCGCCGCCCGCTTTGAGGATCGCGACCAGCGCGATGACCAGCTCCAGCGAGCGCTCGATGCAGACGCCGACCGCCGTATCCGGGCCAACGCCCATCGCCCGCAGCTGGTGAGCCAGCTGATTGGCGCGGGTTTCCAACTCTGCATACGTCATTTCTTGTTCCCCGTAGACGGCGGCGATGTTGTGCGGCGTACGCTCCGCCTGCTGTTCGAACAGTTGGTGCAGCAGGAGATGCTCCGGGAACTCAACCGCCGTATCGTTCAGGCCGAACAGCAGATGTTCACGCTCTTTGCCGGTCAGGATCGACAGTTCGCCAACCGGCAGATCGGGCTGTGCCGCGATCGATTCGAGCAAGGTCACAAAGTTGCCGATCATTCTGTGCGCCGTCTTTTCTTCAAACAGGTCGGTGTTGTACTCCCACACGCCGGCCAGACCGTCCGGCGTCTCATGCATGCCGAGCGACAGTTCAAATTTTGCCACCTCCAGCTCCAAAGGCTGAGGATGCACAGTCAGCTCCGGCCATTCAATCGGCTGCAGCGCGTCGTTTTGCAACGCGAACACCGCTTGGAACAAAGGCGCGTGCCCCATGCTTCGCTCCGGCTGCAGTTCCTCGACCAGCTTTTCAAACGGCACGTCCTGATGGCTGTACGCACCCAGCGTCGTCTCTTTGACCCGCCCGAGCAACTCGCGGAACGACGGTGCGCCTGACAAGTCGGTGCGCAGCACCAGCGAATTGACGAAAAAGCCGATCAAGCCTTCGATCTCCGCGCGGTTGCGTCCGGCGATCGGCGAGCCGACGATGATGTCTTCCTGGCCGCTGTAATGGTGGAGCAGCGTTTTAAATGCTGTCAGCAGCGTCATGTACAGCGTTGCGCCGGCGCTGCGGCTGATCGCCTGCAGCCGTTCGGTCAACTCCTTGGAGACGGCGAACTCAATGCTTGTGCCATTGTACGTCTGCTGCGCCGGGCGCAGATGATCGGTCGGCACTTGCAGCACCGGGAGTGTGCCGCCGAGCTTTGCTTTCCAGTACGCCAACTGTTCGGCCAGCACATCGCCTTCCAGCCAGTCGCGCTGCCAGATCGAAAAATCGGCATACTGAACGGGCAGGTTGGGCAGCGCGCCAGATTCGCCGCGCAGCAAAGACGTGTACAGCGCAGTCAATTCCTGCAGCAGCACGCCAAGCGACCAGCCGTCCGACACGATGTGGTGCATCGTGAGGAGCAGGGCATGATCGTGTTCAGCAAGGCGCAGCAGGTTCGTGCGCAGGAGCGGACCCTGCCCCAGATCGAACGGAAGGTGTGCGTACGCGCGGATCAATTGCTCGGCTGCCGCTTCCCGCGCACTTTCCGGGCGGTCGGTCAGATCTTCAAACTGCAGCGGGATCTCCACCTGTTCGTGGATGACTTGCACCGGTTCACCGTCTTCGGTGGCAAACGTGGTGCGCAGCGACTCATGTCGCTCGATGATCTGCTCCAGGCTCTGTTCCAGCGCCCTGATGGAGAGCTTGCCTTTCAGGCGCAGCACGAGCGGAACATTATACAGCGCGCTCCCCGATTCAAACTGATCAAAAAACCAGAGCCGCTGCTGGGCAAAAGACACGGGAAGCGCAACCACTTCCTCCTCTTCTGCGAGCTGGCCGCCTTGCAACTGTGCTTGCTCAATACTCATGATCTTCCTCCTGATCTTCTTCTAATTTCCCAAATCGTTCGACAGCGTGCCACGCTTCTTGCGGTACGCCGCCCGCGAGACCGTGCCCATCGCCGGTTCCGATTTTTTTGCTTTCTGCTGCTCCGTTTCCAGATACTGCGCCAGTTCGGCCACTGTGCCCGCTTCAAACATCACGCGAAGCGGCATCTCCGTCCCAAACGTCTGGCGCAGACGGGAGATGACCTGCGTCGCCAGCAGCGAGTGTCCGCCAAGCTCAAAGAAATTGTCGTGCACGCCCACCTGTTCGACACCGAGGATCTCCTGCCAGATCGCTGCAATCTGCTGCTCCTGCTCATTTCGCGGCAGCACCAGCTCTTGCGTTCCGCGATCAACGCCCGGCTTCGGCAGCTTTTGGCGGTCGATCTTGCCATTTGCTGTCAACGGCAGTTTTTCCATCACTTCGAACGCCGACGGAATCATGTATTCCGGCATCTTTTCAGCCAGGAAGCTTCGCAGCTCTCCCGCTGTGATGTCCTGTTCTTCATGCGGCACCACGTACGCGGTCAGGCGCTTGTCGCCCGGCACGTCTTCGCGCACGATCGCCACCGTTTCGCTGACTTTTTCGTGCTTGCCAAGCTCCACTTCGATCTCGCCGAGCTCAATGCGGAACCCGCGCACTTTCACTTGATGGTCGAGACGGCCAAGGAACTCGATGTTGCCGTCGCACAGCCAGCGCACCAAGTCGCCGGTGCGGTACAGACTACCCTCGCCAAACGGGTTCGTGACAAATTTCTCTTCGGTCAGCTCCGGGCGGTTCAAGTACCCGCGCGCCACCCCGTCGCCGCCGATGTACAGCTCGCCCGGCACGCCGACCGGCACCGGCTGCCGATGCTTGTCGAGCACATACAACGTCGTGTTCGACAGCGCCTTGCCGATCGGTACCGACGCTTCCAACTGGCTGGCGTCTCGGATCAGGCAGGCAGTGGCAAACGTCGTTGTCTCCGTCGGCCCGTACACATGGTAGAACTGCCAGCCGCCCGACCGCGCAAACACGTCGCGCACGTGCGCCACCGACATCTGCTCGCCGCCGGCCAGCAGTTGGCGCACCGCGACCAGGTCTTCCCAGCGCGTTTCGATCATCTGGTGGAACAGCGCTGTGGTCAGGAACAGCGTCGTCACTTCGTATTGGCGGATGACGCGGCCAAGCTCTTCCAGCGACGGCTTCTGACCCGGGAACACGACCAGGCGTCCGCCGTTGAGCAGCGCGCCCCAGATCTCAAAGGTCGCCGCGTCAAACGAGATCGGCGCAAACTGCAGGAACACTTCCTCTTCCGTAAACCGCACATAGTTCGTCTCTTTGACCAGCCGCGCCACCGAGCGGTGCGTCACGCAAACGCCTTTCGGACGACCTGTCGAGCCGGAGGTGTAGATCACGTAGATCAAGTTGTCCGGCCCCGCCGTGTTCGCCGGATTCTCACCGCTTTGCGCCGCGATCGCTTCCGCCTGCAGATCGAGGCAGACCAGCGCCGCGCTGTGCTCCGGCAGGCGCTTGGCCAGCCTACTCGTCGTAACCAGCGCCAGCAGGTCAGCGTCTTCCAGCATGAAGGCGAGACGCTCCTGCGGGTAGTTCGGGTCGAGCGGCACATACAAGCCGCCCGCTTTCACGATCGCCAGCAGTGCGACCACCAGCTCTGCCGATCGTTCCAAACAGACGCCGACCGCCGTCTCCGGCTTCACGCCAAGCGCTTGCAGCCTGCGGGCGAGGCGGTTGGCGCGCAGGTTCAACTGCGCATAGGTCAACTGCTCTTCTCCAAACACCACCGCGACGGCATCGGGCGTTTTCGCCGCCTGCTCTTCAAACAGCTCTTGAATCGACCGGTCGCTCGGATACGGCGTCGCGGTGTGATTCCATCCTTCCAGCAGCATGGCGCGCTGCGTTGTCGACATGACCGGCAGCTTGGCGGTGCTTTGCGCCGGGTCGGCGACCGCCCCTTCAAGCAGCGCGATCAGGCTTTCCTGCATCCGTTCGATCGTCGCAAGATCAAACAGGTCGGTGTTGAACTCCACCCGCCCGTTCAACTCACCTTCCTCGCCTTCCCCGATAAACAGGGTCAGGTCGTATTTCGCCGTCTCCAAGCCGATGTCCAAGCTGCTGATCCTGATCCCTGCCGCTTCGATCGGCGCCCGGTCAAAATTCTCATAAGCAAATGACACCTGCGCCAGCGGCGCATGGCTCAAACTGCGCTCCGGCGAAAGTTCCTCGACCAGCTTTTCAAACGGCACGTCCTGATTGGCGAACGCCCCAAGCGACACTTCCCGCACGCGGGCCAACAGTTCGCGGAAGCTCGGTCCCCCTGACAGGTCGGTGCGCAAGACCACAGAGTTGACGAAAAAGCCGATCAACTCCTCGATCTCAACTTGATTGCGCCCCGACACCGGAGAGCCGACGATGATGTCTTCCATCCCGGAATAGCGATGGAGCAGCACCTTAAACGCGGCGAGCAAGGTCATGTACAGCGTCGCGCCTTCTTGTGCGGACAATTCCCGCACCCGCCGGGCCAGCTCTTTGGGCACCGTAAAGCGGGTCGTCTGGCCGCGATAGGATTGCCGGGCCGGGCGCGGCCGGTCGGTCGGAAGCTGGAGGACGGGAAGCTGCCCGCCCAAATTTTCCCGCCAGTATGCCAACTGCTCGTCCAGCACTTCGCCGGACAGCCACTCGCGCTGCCAGACGGCAAAGTCGGCATATTGCAGCGGCAGCACAGGCAGGTTGGGCTCTGTCCCGCTTGCCTGCGCCCCGTACAGCTCCGCCAGTTCGCGGATCAACACCCCAAGCGACCAGCCGTCGGCGATGATATGGTGCAGATTGACCAGCAGCAGATGCTCCTGTTCGGAAAAGCGCACTGCCTGCACACGCATCAGCGGACCGCTGCCAAGATCGAACGGCACGTTAGCAAACGTTTGCATCAACTCTTCCGTCCGCAATTGCTGTTCACTTTCTGCGGCGCCGGTCAGGTCGACGACCGGCACGTCTATTTTTTGGTCAGGATGGATGACCTGCACAGGCTCCCCTTCTTGAACGCCAAACGTCGTGCGCAGCGACTCATGACGCAGGATCAGCGCCTGCAGAGCAGCTTCCAGCGCCGCAACATCCAGCCTGCCTGCGATTCGGTAGGCCACCGGGATGTTGTACAAAGCGCTGCCCCGCTCAAATTGGTCAAAAAACCACAGCCGTTGCTGCGCAAATGAAGCGGGTATGACAAAAACGTCCTGGTCGACCAGCTCATTTACAGTTTTCATGTCTTCTCTGCCCCCTGTCTGTTACTTCCCCAGCTCGTTTGTGACCTGAGCGCCATTCTGGCGGTACGCCGCGCGGGATACGGCCATCAGGCCCGGCGCTTTTTTCACCGGCGCTTTGGCCGCCTGTAAAGCTCTCGCCTCTGCAGCCAGAAGATCGATCGTCCGCGCCTCAAACATCAGACGCAATGGCAGTTCGATGCCAAACACCTGGCGCAGACGGGAGATGACCTGCGTCGCCAGCAGCGAGTGCCCGCCAAGCTCAAAGAAATTGTCGTGCACGCCCACCTGTTCGACACCGAGGATCTCCTGCCAGATCGCCGCGATCTGCTGCTCCTGCTCATTTCGCGGCAGCACCAGCTCTTGCGTTCCGCGATCAACGCCCGGCTTCGGCAGCTTTTGGCGGTCGATCTTGCCATTTGCTGTCAACGGCAGTTTGTCCATCACTTCGAACGCCGACGGGATCATGTATTCCGGCATCTTTTCGGCCAGATAGCTTCGCAGCTCTCCCGCTGTGATGTCCTGTCCTTCATGCGGCACCACGTACGCGGTCAGGCGCTTGTCGCCCGGCACGTCTTCGCGCACGATCGCCACCGTTTCGCTGACTTTTTCGTGCTTGCCAAGCTCCACTTCGATCTCGCCGAGCTCAATGCGGAACCCGCGCACTTTCACTTGATGGTCGAGACGGCCGAGGAACTCGATGTTGCCGTCGCACAGCCAGCGCACCAAGTCGCCGGTGCGGTACAGACGACCCTCGCCAAACGGGTTCGTGACAAATTTCTCTTCGGTCAGCTCCGGGCGGTTCAAGTACCCGCGCGCCACCCCGTCGCCGCCGATGTACAGCTCGCCCGGCACTCCGACCGGCACCGGCTGCAGATGTTTGTCGAGCACATACAACGTCGTGTTCGACAGCGCCTTGCCGATCGGCACCGACGCTTCCAGTTGGCTGGCGTCTTGGATCAGGCAGGCGGTGGCAAACGTCGTCGTCTCCGTCGGCCCGTACACATGGTAGAACTGCCAGCCGCCCGACCGCGCAAACACGTCGCGCACGTGCGCCACCGACATCTGCTCGCCGCCGGCCAGCAGTTGGCGCACCGCGACCAGGTCTTCCCAGCGCGTTTCGATCATCTGGTGGAACAGCGCTGTGGTCAGGAACAGCGTCGTCACTTCGTAGCGGCGAATGACGCGGCCAAGCTCTTCCAGCGACGGCTTCTGACTTGGGAACACGACCAGGCGTCCGCCGTTGAGCAGCGCGCCCCAGATCTCAAAGGTCGCCGCGTCAAACGAGATCGGCGCAAACTGCAGGAACACTTCCTCTTCCGTAAACCGCACATAGTTCGTCTCTTTGACCAGCCGCGCCACCGAGCGGTGCGTCACGCAAACGCCTTTCGGACGACCTGTCGAGCCGGAGGTGTAGATCACGTAGATCAAGTTGTCCGGCCCCGCCGTGTTCGCCGGATTCTCACCGCTTTGCGCTGCGATCGCTTCCGCCTGCAGATCGAGGCAGACCAGCGCCGCGCTGTGCTCCGGCAAGCGCTCGGCCAGCGCACTCGTCGTAACCAGCGCCAGCAGGTCAGCATCTTCCAGCATGAAGGCGAGACGCTCCTGCGGGTAGTTCGGGTCGAGCGGCACATACAAGCCGCCCGCTTTCACGATCGCCAGCAGCGCGACCACCAGCTCTGCCGATCGTTCCAAACAGACGCCGACCGCCGTCTCCGGCTTCACGCCAAGCGCTTGCAGCCTGCGGGCCAGGCGGTTGGCGCGCACGTTCAACTGCGCATAGGTCAGCTGCTCTTCTGCAAACACCACCGCGACCGCATCGGGCGTTTTCGCCGCCTGCTCTTCAAACAGCTCTTGAATCGACCGGTCGCTCGGATACGGCGTCGCGGTTTGATTCCATCCTTCCAGCAGCATGGCGCGTTGCGTTGTCGACATGACCGGCAGTTTGGCGGTGCTTTGCGACGGGTCGGCGACCGCCCCTTGAAGCAGCGCGATCAGGCTTTCCTGCATCCGTTCGATCGTCGCAAGGTCAAACAGGTCGGTGTTGTATTCCAAGCGCGCGTACAGCTTGCCGGATTCGCTTTCCCCCATGAACAGGGTCAGATCAAATTTTGCCGTATCCAGATCGAAGTCGAGCGGCTGCACGGTCAGGCCCGGCATGGTCATCACCGATTGGTCAAAATTCTCAAACGAGAACATGACCTGCACCAGCGGCGCATGGCTCATACTGCGCTCTGGCGCCAGTTTCGCGACCAGCTGTTCAAACGGAACGTCCTGGTTCGCGAAGGCGCCAAGCGAGCTGTCGCGCGCTTGAGCCAGCAGTTCGCGGAACGTTGGCTCCTGCGAAAAATCGGCGCGCAGCACGATCGTGTTCACGAAAAAGCCGATCATATGCTCCAACTCGCTAAGCTGGCGGTTGACCACCGGCGAGCCGATCAGCAGATCGGTCTGGCCGGAATAGCGGTAGAGGAGGGTCTGGAACGCTGCCAAGAGCGTCATGTACAGCGTCGTCCCTTCCTTGCGGCTCAGGTCTTTGATCTGTTCAGTCAAGCGCTCCGTCAGTTGGAAGCGCAGCGTCTTTCCGTTGTAGGTCTGCTTGTGAGGCCGCGAACGGTCGGTCGGAATCTGCAGAATCGGCAGCGTGCCGCTCAACTGCTCCTCCCAGTAGGCCATCTGCTTGTCCATCCCCGCGCCTTGCAGCGATTCGTTGTGCCATTGGGAATAGTCCGCATATTGAACCGGCAGCTCGGCCAGTGCCGGGACGGTGTCCTGCGAGAAAGCTTCATAAAAGGCGGACAACTCTCTGCGGAAGATCGCGAGCGACCAGCCGTCCGAAATGATGTGATGCATGTTGAAGATCAACAGATGGTCTTCCGGGGCAAACGTAATCAGGCGCGCACGGAACAGCGGCCCGTTCTGAAGATCAAACGGCTTGTGCGCTTCTTCCCGGCTCAACACCTGCGCCAGTTGATCGCGCGCCGCTGCCTCGCATGACGAATGATCTTCCACCGGCAGCCGGAACGGCGTGTTGGCCGCGATCACTTGGCACGGCTCACCGTCCTGCTCGCGGAAGGTGGTGCGCAGCGACTCATGGCGTTCGCACAGCTCATGCAGCGCCCGCTCCAGCGCGGAAAGGTTCAGCGTTCCCCGCAGGCGCAGCGCGCTCGCCAGATTGTACATCGGGTTGCCCGGTTCAAGCTGATCGAAGAACAGCAGGCGCTGCTGGGCAAAAGACAGCGGAAGCCGCCCGTCGCGCGACATCTTTTCAATCCCGGCAACCGTCTCCTTGCGCCCTTCTCGCTCACGAATGCGTTTCGCCAAAAGTTCGACCGTCGGCGCTTCGAACAGACAGCGCTGAGTCAGCTCCACCGACAGGAGGCGGCGCAGGCGGGAGATCACTTGCGTCGCCAGCAGCGAATGGCCGCCAAGTTCGAAGAAATGATCGGTCGCCCCGATGCGCTCCAGACCAAACACCTGAGCCCACACATCGGCCACGATCTGTTCCATCATGCCGCGCGGCGCCACAAAGTCGGCTTCCTCACGGCTCCAGTCCGGCTCGGGCAGCAGTTTGCGGTCGACTTTTCCGTTCGGATTGAGCGGCATGCTGTCGAGGACGAGGATCGCCGCCGGCACCATATAGCCGGGCAGCTTCGCCTTCAACTGCTCCGTAAGTTCACGGCTCAGCTCGGCGCCAGTTGTGCAGTTCCCGACCACGTAGCCGACCAGACGCTTCTCGCCCGAAGGCTCGGCACGAACGACGACGATCGCTTCTTCGACAGCTTCATGCTGCGCCAGAACCGATTCGATCTCGCCAAGCTCAACTCGATAGCCGCGAATTTTGACCTGGTTGTCGATCCGTCCCAAAAATTCCAGCGTGCCATCGGCCATACGGCGCATCAGGTCGCCGCTTCGGTACCAGCGCTGCCCGTCGACCTGCACATATTTTTCGGCCGTCAAATCGTTGCGGCCGTAATACCCGCGGCTGACCGCTGCTCCGCCGATATACAGTTCGCCAGGCAACCCGTTCGGAACCAGATTGCCGTGCGGATCGTACAGCCTCAGGCTGGCATGGCTGAATGGGCGGCCGATGTGAAATTTCCCAAGCGCAGTTCCGCGCGGCACCGGATAGTGCGCGCAGATGATCGTGCCTTCGGTCGGTCCGTACAGCACGTGAATCTGCGCCTGCTGAAACACCTCGTACATCGCTTCCAACAGGTCGGGCGCCACCGCGTCACCGCCGATAAAAATGATCCGCAGGTCGTCATAATTGCTGTTGTCCCGGCCTTCTTCCCGAATCGTCTGCACGATTTGGCGCATCAGGCTCGGCACAGTATGTATCGCCGTATATTGCTCCAGATCGGTGATAAGACGCGGCAGGTCCAGCGCATGCTCGCGGTCGAGCACGACCGTCCGGCCGCCTTTGAGCAGCGGGTGCATCAACTCAAACAGCGCGATGTCAAACGCGACAGACGCGATCCACGGCATCACATCCGATTCCGTAAAATTGAACGCTTCGCCGCTCGTGACCAGCACGCTGCTCAAACTGCCGTGCTCGACGATGACCGCTTTCGGGCGGCCGGTCGAGCCGGACGTATAGATCATGTACGCCATGTCCGATGCCGCCGCTTGATCGGCCGGATTGTCACCCTGATGCGCGGCGATCTGCTCCCAATCTGCATCGAGACAGACCAACTGGCAGGTCAGCTCGGGCAATTTGGCTGCGACCGGCTGCTGTGTGACCATTACCTGCATCTTCGTGTCGTCCAAAATATACGCGGTGCGCTCCTGCGGATAATCCGGGTCGAGCGGAACGTACGCGCCGCCCGCTTTCAAGATGCCGAGCACCCCGACGATCAGCTCCAGCGAGCGCTCTACACAGAGTCCAACCAGCTTTTCCCGGCCGATACCCAGCCCTCGCAGATGATGTGCCAGCCGATTGGCCCGCTCATTCAACTCCCGGTAAGTCAGTGTCTGCCCGGCATATTCGACTGCAATCCGATCTGGCGTGCGCGCCGCCTGCTCCTCAAACAGATGGTGAACCGCCTGGCTCCTGCGAGCATCGTCTGCCATCGCAAGTTCCTCGGCGAGCAGAGCTTCCCGCTCCGCTGCAGACAGCAGATTCAACTGCGCCAGCGGCGTATCCGGCCGCTCGAGGCTGCTCTCCAGCAGGCAGCGGTAATGCCCGATCATCCGCTCGACCGTCTGTGCGGCAAACAAGTTGGCGTTGTACACCCACTCCCCGTACAGGCGGCTGCCGTCTTCGGTCAGGTACAACACCATGTCCTTGCCGGCCGCCGCGAGCGGCCGGATGTTCCCGGCGCCGTACACCAACACCGCTTGGCACACCGCTTCCGGCCGCTTCCCGGCCGCCAGTCCCAACTGCTCCGCTGCCCTTTCGATCTGTTCCGGCGTATTCAGCTTCGCCGCCGCACAATGCGCGTCCACGCGGTTCAGCCAATCGGCAAAGGCCAGTTCGCCTGCTGGCACGGAACGGACATACGCCAGCGGCTCGCTTTCCCGCACAAAGCCGGTCAGCAGATCCTCCTGCTCCGAATAGCGGAACATGAGCGTTTGAAAAACGGCAAACAGCAGTTCAAACAGCTCGACGTCAGCTCGGGCAGCAAAAGTCGCCGCTTCTTCATATATTCGATCGGATATCTCGAACGCGATCCGCTCTTCAGAAAATTCCGCCGCCTGCCGGGCATAATCGGCCGGCAACTGCAAGACGGGCAGTTCTGTCGCGAGCAGTTGTTGCAATTCCGGCCGCAGTCGCCCGTTTGCTCCCAGATCCATCATCGTTTCCAATCTTATCACCTCGAAATTAAGTATAAGTTTTGATTCTCCCTCGTTGCATGAACATTATCAAGTCAGTAATATAAAAACACTATACCATTACACAACACTAAATTGTGACCGGATTTATTAAATTCCCTTACCGAAATCCTAGGATATTTAACACGATTTGTCAACAAACTGACTGTAGTTACTTTAAATTTAATAGATACATATGATTTAGAAATATAAAAAACGCACTCTCCGGGGTGGAGAGTGCGCTTTACCTGTTTCTGGCTAGAGCCCTACACTATTTTCTTTTTGCGGATCGACGGCCTTTGCGTACATGATCAGGCTCAAGATCCCGGCCAGGATCATCGAACTTCCTCCGCCAAGCACGACCGGCACGATGGTAAAGGTTTCGTATAGCCAGCCGGCCGCCAGCATCGACAGCATCATAAATCCATTGTGGATCGACATGACCGTCGTGTTTAGACGGCCCTGGAACTGATAGTCCACTTTCGTTTGCAGCAAGGTTGCCATCCCGATGTTAAACATGACATTCCCGAGGCTGGTGAGCGCGACGCCGACACCTGTCACATAGAAACTCTCATAGACAACGGTCATCGCCATGCCGACACCCATGATCAGCATCCCGAAGGGCAGCATCCGTTCAGTCGGCATTTTCGATTTCGCGACCAGCAGGGAGCAGACCACCATGGAGACACCCTGTACGGTGACCAGAATTGAGAAGGAGCTTTTATCCATTCCCAAAAAGTCGGTGATGATAAAGATGCTCAAGACGTTGATAATCCCGGTGCCCAAGCCCAAGAACACGTTGGTGAACAGGATCGGACGCACGATTTTGTTCGTCCAGGAGTAGCGGAACCCTGCTCCCATATCCTGCATGACGCCTTTGAAACCGCCCGGCGCCTGATTCTTCTGCTCTTCTTCCTGCGAAGCGATCGTCCCGAGCAAAATCGCCGCCAGCACGAACAGCGCGCACGTCAGGATCAACGCATTTACACTGCCGAGTTCAAAATAGAGGAACGTGCCGAGCGACGGACCGATCACAAACATCCAACTCGTCGACATCTGGCGCAGATTGGCCGCCTGTCTCCGGTCATCCAGCGGCACGAACTGCATCATAAACGCCGACTGCGGAGCCCGGAAGAAAACGGTGCCGATCGCCGACAGAGCGGCTACCGCGTAGACCAAAATCATCGACTCCTGATAAGCGGCCACCATCAACAGCACCATCACCACCGCACGGAATCCGATCGAGCCGACCAGTGTGCGCTTGCGGTTCCAGCGGTCGGCCAGCACTCCGACAAAAAAGCCTAAGAAAAAGATCGGCGCAAACTCAAAGAACTGGTTGATCGAGACAGCGACCGCAGAATTGTTGGAGATGTCCATCACCATGTACATCAAGGTCATGTTGCGAATCCAGTCGCCAAACTCCGAACACCATGTCGCCATCCAGAAACGTAAAAACTTCGGATTTCCGCGAAGAAAAGCGAGCATCAAAACTCCTCATTCCGTCTTGAATTTTGGAACCATCGAGATAAAGAATTGCCAGATATCCTCGTCCGGCGCATGTGTTGCTGCACCGTATTCCTGCTCCCATCTGTTGATCAAATCCCGCAGTTCCTCTTGCATCTTCTGGCGCCCCTGCGGAGTTAAGTACAGCACGCCGAGGTTGGTCGAAGGGACGCGTTCTGTCTGCTCCCCGCCCGCTTCCTGCTCTTGGGCGTGCTCGACCGCATTCTGATAGGCCTCCAGATACTCGTCGACCATGGCGCGGCCAACTTGCTTTTGGAGAATGCTGAGCGCCAGATCGGCGCTGCCCTGCCCGCTCTTTTGAATGCGCAGGCTCTTGTCGACCGGCAGATAAAATTTTTCGATCACGCCGCCGCGCTCGCGGGTCTCCACCAGTTGCAGCAGCCCGGCCCGGTGCAGTTCTCTGACGTGATAATGTACTTTCGATTTCGGAATGCCTAATCGTTCAGCTAATTGAGTAACCGTTCGCGGCTGGAAGTCGCTGAATAAGCTCATCACTTGCACACGTACTTTATGGGATAATGCTTTCATTTGATCGATCGAATTGATTTCGTAGGACAGCGGAGATTCCCTCCTGTTCGCAGAGCGGTCTATTTTTTTAAACGGGTCAAGAAAATTTGACCGTGTATCCATCATAGCTTCCTTCCGCACAATTTGTCAACGCGAAGAAAACCGATTATAATTTCAAAAAACGTAAGTGAGGAGTTGTTCGAGTTTGACAAAACAATTTTACGCTGCGCCGGTTGAGCATCTGCGCCTGCAGGGCGACTTCTTGGCATTTGCCATTCATGGAACGGAAGCCGAGCAGATTCGTGTCGAAGTCAGCGGCACAGAGGACTATCAGCAATCGGTCACCGTTGAAACGTCCGCTTCCGAAGTCTCGGTTCATGCCCATCCCCGCCCGTTGCTGATCGGTCAAGACACGTCCACAGAAAGCTCGCCGATTCTCGTCGAAGACCGCTCGGGCCGGATTGACCTGTATGTTCCGACAACCGTATCGCTGACCGTCTCGTGCAGCGGTGGCGGAAGTGGCGAAGCGAAGATCCCGCTGCATCGGGCAGCCCTTGTGTTAGAAGGCGCGTTTTCGCTGACCTGCAGCCAAGTCAGGGACGCCGAGGTGACCGTAAACGGCGCAGGGTCGGTCGTCATCAAGCAGATCGACGGCACCTGCACGGCCGTTGTCAACGGAGCGGGGCATGTCCACCTGCAGTCCGGCACGCCCGATCGCCTGCACGCCCAAGTCAGCGGCCCTGGCAGCTTCACCGCTGCTGTCACCGCACAGGAAGCGGATCTGAGCATGTTCGGCAGCGGGTCGATCACCGTCGACGCAGTTCAGGGACGCCTCGTCGAAAACCGTCTCGGCAGCGGCACGATCACCGTCAATCAGCAATAGCCCACACACAAAAAAGCAACCGGCCGCTCTCAGTGAGCGGGCGATTGCTTTGCCTGTCAATCAATCTTCGCGCTTTGGCCTAAGCTCATGCAAGAGTTTGGTCAACGCGCGTTTTTCGATCCGGGAGACATAAGAGCGGGAGATTCCCAGCTCCTCGGCGATCTCGCGCTGTGTTTTCTCTTCCCCGTCCGGCAGTCCGAAGCGGCCGCGGATCACCTCTTGCTCCCGTTCGTCGAGCATGTTCATCCGCGAATAGATCTTCAACTTCTCCAGCTTCAACTGCACCTCGTCAATGACATCGTCCGTTTCGGTGCCGAGCACGTCGATCAAGGTAATTTCATTGCCCTCTTTGTCCGTTCCGATCGGGTCGTGCAGCGAGACGTCTTTTCTGGTTTTCTTAAGCGATCGCAAATGCATCAAAATCTCATTTTCAATACATCTCGCCGCATAGGTCGCGAGTTTGGTTCCTTTGTTCACCGAATAGCTTTCGATCGCTTTGATCAGCCCGATCGTGCCGATCGAGATCAGATCTTCGCTGTCCTCTCCGGTGTTTTCGAACTTTTTCACGATATGGGCGACAAGACGCAAATTGTGTTCGACGAGCACGTTGCGGGCATTTTCGTCCCCATCGGCCATCAGCAGCAGATTTTTCCGCTCATCTTCTTCGGAGAGAGGCTGCGGAAACGCATTGTTTTTAATGTAAGAAACAAACAGCGTGATCTCTTTGAGCAGCAACGCAACCGCGGTCAAAAACCCAGGCATCAGTCTGTCACCTCCCACTACGATTCACCCACCGCTCCGGAAGTGGGCTAGTGTGTTTCAATATATGTGAGGGTGCTTGTTTACTGTGCCTGTACAATCGCTTGCAAACAGGATTTCTAAAGGTTCGACAGCTTTTTAAGGTTTCGGCAGCGCGTTAAAAATCTGCAAGGCGACTTGCTCGGTGGCGCGGGTGCCGGTCGCCGACTCGGCCATGACGGCCACGACGTATTTCGGCTTGTCAACCGGGCCAAATCCGGCAAACCACTGGTGGTTCGCATTCGGGTCGCCGGTCTGCGCCGTCCCCGTTTTGCCGGCGACGGGGAACTGCGCTTTTGCTAAGATATGCGCCGTGCCGTCCGGAGAGGATACCACTTCACTCATCCACTGCTTCACCTGGTATGCTGCCTGGCGGTCGATGACCTGCTTGCGCTCCGCCGTTTCAAAATCTTTATAGAGCAGCCCGTCCGGCGTGTGCAGCGATTCGACCAGACGCGGTTCGCGAGCCATGCCATTGTTCGCGAACACAGCCATCAGGTGCGCCGCCTGCAGCGGTGTTGTGCGCACGTCTTCCTGCCCGATCCCCGTGTTGGCGAGGAAGCGGTCCGAAGAGCCTTCCTTCAGGAAAACGCTGCCCGGGTCTTCTCCGTAAAACTGCGACTGTTCCCCGCTCTTCAGCCCAACCGCAGCGCCAAGGCCCAATTTTTTCGCATAGGTGTCGATCTCGGTGCGGCCAAGCTTCATCGCCATCTGAGCGAACGCCACGTTGCACGACTCGGCAAACGCCTGCTCCGCCGTCACGGTGCCGTGCTTTGTCCAGCAGTTCAGGCGACCGTCGCCGATGTCGATGTAGCCGGGGCATTCAAATTTGTCGGTCGGCGACACCACGCCCGTCTCCAAGGCGGCTTGGGCGATCACCGATTTGAAAATCGAGCCTGGGAAATACGCCTTCAAGGCGCGGTTGACCGGATACTGGTCGCCGTCGACCGGCTCGGTCTGGTCGTAGTTGGGACGGGAGGCCATCGCCAGCACATCTTCCGTTTCCGCATCAAGCACGACGACCGCCCCTTTGTTCATCCCATAGCGGTCCATCGCCTGCTCCACCGAACTTTGGATGTCGTGGTCGAGCGTGGTTTTGACGGAGAGCGACGGATTCTGCTCGGTCGACTCGCGGATGCCTAAGCCGTTGATCGGGCGGTCATAGTTGTCGGAGTAATAAGCGATGGTGCGGGAGATGCCCAAGCCGCGCAGCTCCTCCTGATATTGAAACTCCAGTCCCATTTTGCCGATCTTCTCATCGAGCGGATATTTGCCGCCCCACGTGTTGGCGACCAGATTGGGGTCTTCGCCCAAAAAGCCGATCGTGTGCCGGGCGACAGACAGGTCGTCATAGCGGACTTTGACCTCTTTGGCGTAGATGCCGGTCAGGTTCAGCTTGCGCACCGAGTCGGCCTGTTCCGGAGTCAGGTTGACGGCGCGCTTGTTGCCGCTCATATCGGGCAGACGGAGCAGAAACGGCTCCGTTTTTTCCTGCAAGGCCGCCAAAATGTGCTCGGTGCTGGTATTGAGCAGCAGCGCCAGTTCGTTGATCTTGCTGCGTTCCAAATTCTGCTGCCAGACGGGCAACACGACGATGCCGTTGATTTTGCTGCCGGTCAGCGATACACCGTTGCGGTCGAGAATATCGCCGCGTCCGGAATCGAGCTCGAATTTCTCCCGGCGCTGCTCGACGGCCGACGCGACCAGATCATGACCTTGCATGTCGTGCGCCGAGAACTGAATATAAGCCAACCGCCCGCCCAGCGCCACGATGCCGAGTGTGCAGAGCGTGAGCACCGCTGCGGTGCGGCGTTGAATTTTGCGATGCATAATTTCCATAACAGTCACACTTCCTTTCCCTTCCCAGTGTGACCATGATTGATGCAAAAAAAACGGAGCAACCCTTGTTAACGGGTTGCTCCGGTAGTGGCAAGGACACCTTTGACGATGTCGTTGACTTTGGCGACGAGGATGTCGATCGCCACACGGTTCTGGCCGCCTTCCGGGATGATCAGGTCGGCGTATCTCTTGGACGGCTCGATGAACTGCATGTGCATCGGGCGAACGATGCCCATGTACTGCTCAACGACCGATTCGATCGAGCGTCCGCGCTCTTTGATGTCGCGCAGCACGCGGCGGATGATCCGCACGTCCGCATCGGTGTCGACAAAGATCTTGATGTCCATCAGATTGCGCAGCCGCTCATCTTCGAGCGCCATGATGCCTTCCAGCACCACGACCTGCTTCGGCTCGACGCGCTCCGTGTAATCGTCCCGCGTGTGCTCGGCGAAATTGTAGATCGGCTTTTGGATCGCTTCGTTATTCATCAGCATGTGCAGATGTTCCAGCAGCAGATCGTTGTCAAACGCATGCGGATGGTCGTAGTTGGTCTGCACCCGCTCGGCCATCGTCAAATGCGACTGGTCTTTGTAATAGTTGTCCTGCTCGATCAGAACGATGTTTTCCGGATCGATGTTGCGCGTGATCTCGCGGGCAACAGATGTCTTGCCAGAGCCTGTCCCTCCTGCGATCCCTATCAGCACCGGTCTGTGCATCTGTTCCTTCCCCTTTCTGTACTGCCTGTCTACTTTTTAACCGAGAGGGACACCCCGTCCCCCAAGGGTAGAAACGTCGTCTCATATCCTGGATGATTCGCGAGCAGTTCGTTGTATTCGCGCAGGCGGTTGATCATCGTGCGAAGCTTGTGCTTGACTTCCTCCTGGCCGCTGACCATGCCTTGGAACAAAATGTTGTCGGACAGCAAAACGCCGCCCTTTTCCAAATGCGGATCGAGCAGTTCCAGAAAGCGCGGGTATTGCCCTTTCGCCGCATCGAGGAAAATAAAATCGTACATGCCCAAGTCCCCGATTCGCTCCAGCGCATCCCCTTCCAAGAGCTCGATGCGCGCGCTTAGTCCCGCCTTGGCAAAATTCGCCCGGGCCTCCGCCGCACGCTCTGCATCCCGCTCCAGCGTCGTGATCACAGCGTCGCACGCTTCGGCCATCACGATCGCCGAATAGCCGATCGCCGTGCCCACTTCCAAGATCCGACGGGGCTTGGCAATCTTCAGCAAGACTTGCAAAAAGCTCACCGTCTCCAGATCGAGAATCGGGACAAAGCCTGCTTCCGCCTGCTGCTCCATCTCCTGAAGCAAAGGATTGCGCTCCGGCACCAGGCCGCGCAAATAAGCAACGAGTGTTGGATCGATCATAATTGCAAAACTCCTTCTCAGGACACAAACAGATTCATGTTATCACAAAACCCATTCTCCTGTATAGGACAATGGGTTTTGCTGCTAGTGATCAGCGCCGCCCGGCAGGTCGTCTCCCGGTTCGCAGGGCTGGCCTGCGATCATCGGAGCCTGAAAGCCGTACCGCAGCTTCTGCAGTTCATGCTCGCCGATCAAATAATCGATCACCATATCTTCGGGGGTCACTTGAACAGTCTCATTGGTTTCCTGATTGTTCATCTTGGCTCCCTCCTTCGATAGGTGTAGTTTTCGCGTTCTGCGGGCAGATTATTTTACCTGTTCCCGCCTACTGGCTCTTGGCGATGTTTTGCTGATGCTCAGCGAACGTCGTGGCAAAATAATGCTCGCCGGTGCCGTCATTTTTCGTGACGTAAAAATAGAAATCGTGCATCTCCGGGAACAGCGCCGCTTTGATCGCATCGCGCCCGGACGTGGAGATCGGGCCCGGCGGCAGTCCTTCGATCCGATAGGTGTTGTACGGCGAATCGATCTCCAAGTCTGCAAACAGCAACGTCTCTTTCGTCTTGCCCAACGCGTATTGCACCGTCGCGTCGATCTGCAATTGCATCGGCGGCGTGGCTTTCAGCCGGTTTTGAATAACGCCGGAGATCATCGGACGCTCCTTGGCCACCTGTGCTTCCCGTTCGATCAGCGACGCGAGCGTCAAGGTCTGGTGCAACGTGAGATTTTGCTTTTTCATCTGCTCCTGCCACTCCGGGGTCAGGATCGACTCCGTCTGCTTCAGCATCATGTCGATCACATCATGCGGCGTCACATTTTGGAACGTCTCGTATGTATCCGGGAACAGGTAGCCTTCCAGCCGATATTTCATCCCTTCGACCTGCTTGATCTCGCTCAGGAACGCATAGTCGAATTTGCCGTTTTGCACTTCGTTCAGGAACGCCTGCTTGTCCACGATCTTTTGTTCCGCCAAGCTGTCGGCGATCTGCTCCATGGTCAGGCCTTCAGGCACGGTGAACTGGGTCGTGCCGTATTTGGCATCCCCTTCGACCAGCACGCGGGCGATCTCTTCCATCGTCAGGCCTGGCTGCAGGTAGTACTTGCCCGCCTTGAGCTGGCCGGAACTGCCTTTATACGCAAGATACCATTTAAAAAAGTTCGCATTCTTGATCAGTTGTTTGTCGACGAGCATCACGCCGATGTCATGCGGCGATGCGCCCATCGGAATCTCCACTTCAACCGCCGGACCGCTGTCCTGCGGCGGCTGAAACTGTTCCTCCACATAGAAAAGCCCTCCCCCGATCAGCAGGATGCAAGCGGCGAAGACGTACCACCACTTGTTCCAGCGCGAAGGCTTCTGCGCCGGCAGCTTCGGGGATTGTTTGTTGGTCATGTAAAACCTGCACCTCCACTCATTCCCCACTATTATACTGAATTCGACAAAAGGCGAAAAGCCCGCACCGGAAGATGCGGGCAGACTTTCGGCTATTCCGACTGCTGATTGACGTTCGATGCCAATGCTGCAAAGCCTTCTGCCATCACCTGGCCGACCTGTGCGGCCTGTTCCGGGCTCAGCGATTCGATGCCTTGGCGGTTCACTTGCTCGTTCAGCCCCAACTGTTCGAGCGCCTGTTGCTGCACGTCGTCCAGATGCAGGTCAACCTGATTCGGATGGTACGGATCGGGAATGTTAAAGTCTTTGTTCATCAAAGCCACCTCCCTCTCCTCTAGGGTTGCCTGCTGCGCTCCCGCTCATGACTGGGAATGAAAAACAGGCGCCCCCTGAGGAGCGCCTGCCCATGCCTTGCTATTGCAAATCTTCGTCGCTGCCGCCTTGCTCTTCGAACAAGATGGTGTCGTACTCTTCTGCGACCTTGTCCCACTCAGCATCGTCTTCGATGTAAGCGAGGACATCGTTGCCTTCGTCATCCTTCTCCACGCGCAGGATTACCGCTTCTTCGTCCTGTGCATCAACCGGCTGGAGGATGGCATACATCTTTTGGTCTACTTCGAGCATTTCCAGCACGTCAAACTCATGCTCCGTGCCGTCTTCATCGGTCAGGGTGATGCGTTCGGTTTGAACTTCGCTCATCTCTGGCACCTACTTTCCGTTTTGTTGTCTATCTAAATAGCTTTGCAGGAAGATGGCCGCCGCCATTTTGTCGACGACACCTTTGCGTTTCTTGCGGCTAACATCTGCTGATATCAGCATACGCTCCGCGGCCATCGTTGATAACCGCTCGTCCCACAAAACGACGGGCAAGCTGAATTTAGCCTTTAGTATCTCGGCAAACTGCTCGCTTAATTCGCCGCGCGGCCCAATCGTGCCATTCATGTTCTTGGGATAGCCCAGCACGATCGTGTCGACGTCATATTGCTTGATCAGCTCGCCGATGCGCGCCAGGTCGGCCTCTTCGCTCTTGCGGGTGATCGTCTCCACGCCTTGCGCCGTCCAGCCCATCGCGTCGCTGACGGCGATGCCGATGCGCACGTCGCCGTAGTCGATCCCAAGCGTTCTGGTCAGGTTCATCCTTGATCCCTCATGTAGGCGCGCACCAGTTCCTCGATCAGCTCGTCCCGCTCCAGGCTGCGAATGATATTGCGCGCATTGTTATGGTTGGTGATGTACGCGGGGTCCCCGGAGATCAGATAGCCGGAGATCTGGTTGATCGGGTTGTACCCTTTGACCCGCAAAGCTTCGAAGGCGATCAAAAGCGACCGTCTCGCTTCGCTGTCTTCCTCGCGGCCGCTGAACTTGATCGTGCGGTCAAACGACATATTGAACACCCCATTACGACTTCATTGTTTGCCACGGTAGGCAAGATTTTCCGCAAATCAGGAATCGGGACAATTATACGTCAATGCTTCATGTAGTGCAACACCACGTGCTGCAAAATCACTTTGCCGACCGCCACGAGCGGGATCGCCAGAATCAGGCCGACGATGCCAAACATCTCGCCGCCCAGCAGCAGCGCGAAGATGATCAGCATCGGATGCAGCTTGAGCGTCCGCCCGATCAGGTACGGCCCGATCACGTTTCCTTCGAGCTGCTGGACGATCAGGTTGACGATCAGCACCTTCAGCGCCATCAACGGCGACACCGTAAAGGCCAGCAACAGTGCGGGCGCCGCCCCGATAAACGGCCCGACATACGGGATGATGTTGGTGATCGCCACGATCAGCGCCAAGATGATCCCATACGGCATCCCGACGATCAGATAGCCGACATAAGCCAGCGTCCCCACCACGGTGGCGACCATCAGCTGCCCGCGGATGTAGTTGCCCAGCGCTTCGTCGATCGAGCGGAACAGGCGGATGATCTCCTGGCGATTCTGGCGCGGGAAGAACGTGATCACCGTCTTCTCCATCACCTTCAGGTCTTTGAGCATGTAGAAGACGAGAAACGGCACCACAAACCAGCCGATCGCCCCTTCGATCGTGTTGCCGGCCGACTCCAGCGTCTTGGTGATCGTCTGGGTGACTTTTGACTCCAGCGAGGTCAGGTTGGAGTCGATCGCTTTGCGCACCGCGTCGGGCAGGCGTTTTTTGTCTTCGTTAAAACCGTCCATCCAGGAGTCGAACTCCTCGATCAATTGGGGCAGATGCTCGCTTAGCTCCCGCAATTGATCGATAAACAGTGGGATCGCATTGATCAGCACCACCGTGATCACCAGGAAAAACACGATGTAGATGACCAAGATGCTCGCCCCGCGCGGCACCCCGCGCTGATGCAGGCGCGCCACCAGCGGATTGAGCAGATAGGCGATGATCACCGCGATCAGAAACGGCGTCAACACCGCGCTCAGCACCGTCCAGAACAGTTGCAGCACGTCCCGCAGTTCCCAGAGCAGATATAGGCACGCGAGCAGCACCAGCGTTACCACAAGCGTGTACAGCGTGCGGCTTCGCCGCCACGATTCCATGATGTGCTCACCTCCCGCCGATGTCAGGCAGGATTAGTTTGCCCCAAAATGCGAAAAAGCCCTCCACTTGGAGGGCTTTCCAGTTACCATGCGCCAGTTTACCAGAGAGAAATCGCGATATCGGCGAGCGTAAAGACAAACGCCACCGACGCCACATAGGAATTGACGGTGAAAAAAGCGAGGTCGATACGGCTCATGTCGTGCGGCGAGATGATGCGGTGCTCATACCAGAGCAGCCCCGCCACCGCCGCCACGCCGATCCAATACACGATGCCAAGGTCCACGTAGAGCGGCACCAGCGCAAACAGCACGATCGTCAAAATGTGCATGATCCGCGACAGGCGCAGACCGCCGGCGATCCCAAAGCGCACCGGGATCGAGTGCAGGCCGTTTTTCTTGTCAAACTCGACATCCTGACAAGCGTAGATGATGTCAAACGCCGCAATCCACACCGCGACCGCCCCGGCCAGCAGCAGCGACGGCGTGTCGAACGAGCCGGTCACCGCGATCCAGCCGCCGAGCGGCGCAAACGAGTCGGCGAGGCCCAGCACCAAGTGGCAGGCCCACGTGAAGCGCTTGCAGTACGGGTAGAGCACCAGCACGGCCACTGCCAGCGGCAAGAGCGCGAAGCACAGCGGGTTGAGCATGTACGCGGAGACGCCAAGCAGGGCCAGCGAGCCGATGATAAACAGCCACGCTTCCAGGCTTTTGATCTTGCCGCTTGGAATTTCGCGGTTTGCCGTGCGCGGGTTGCGCGCGTCGATCGCCGCGTCAATGACCCGGTTCAGCCCCATCGCGGCGCTGCGCGCCCCCACCATCGCCAAGGTGACCCAGACGAAGGTCATCAGGCTCGGCCAGGACTCTGTGGTGTAATACGAAGCCATCACCATGCCGATATAGGCATACGGCAAGGCAAAGATCGTATGTTCAAATTTGATCATCTCCAGAAAGAGACGAATCTTAGACATAAAAAAGCCCCCTAGTGATCACATAGCATACTACTCTATTACAGCGATCAAAAGGGGGGTTGTCAACCCGTTTATGAACTTCGCGGCATGCGTTTGTGATCCCTTATTTCGACAAGATACCCAGCTTGATCTTTTACGAATTGACCAGTTCACGGTCCTCTTCTTTGATGGGTTCTTTGCCCAGATACATCCGGATGGCATTTTCCATCTCCGTCATGTTGATGTTCGTGTTGCGGCAGGGACCTTCCGGGCGCTTGTTGGCGATGGCGATCACCGGGATCGCAGCGCCGACATCCTGCACGCCTGCCATCAGGTCGCGTTCGCAAGCGACGGCGATCACGCCTTTGGGGTGCTTTTCGGCGAGCAGTTGGCGCGCCATCTGGCCGCCCGCGCAGATGTGGAAGTCCACATCGTATTTGGCTGTCACCTTCTTGATGTCCTCGCGCGTCCCCGGGTCGAGACAGCGCGGCAGCAAGATCAGCAGCTCATCGCGCTGAATGTTCGCCTGGTTGACTGTGGTCAGGCGATTGCCGACCTGCAGAATCGAGTTGGACATGCGGTCTTTGGAAATGCCAAAGACGCTGGAGATCTTCACCGTCCACGGAATGATGCTGGACAGCGCGACGTGACGCCCTTTGAAGAACGGCACAAAATTCCAGCCGGTCAGCACCGTTGCGCCGATCAGCAGAAAGACCAGATCGACCGCGCCCAGCACCCCGGCAGCTCCCATCACCACCGTGCGCATCACCCACTCCGGCAGTTCCATCAAACGCGGCTGCACCAGATACAGTCCCAGCCACGCCGCGACATTCAAGAACGACAGCGCGATTGCGGTAAAGCTGAGAAACACCCACGGCGTCGTTTCCAAGTCACCGTTGTTTTCCTCGACCTGACCAGCCCAGCCGTCCCATGTATCCCCAAGCTTGCGGGGAGCAATCTTCGTTTCTTCCGCTTCAGCGGACGTCGTTTCGACGTTTGCCATTCCTTATCCCTCCTGCCACACATTGCCATGCTTCTATCATGCCCGAAGCGTTGCCAAGTTATTACACCCGAGGCACCAACCTTGCCCAGAGCGCATATCGTGTGAAGAGTGTACATGTCAAAGGAAGGAGCAAAAGGCGGTGCATCTCTATCTCACAAAACCCGGCGATACGCTGGCAGGTGTCGCCATGCGCCATCGCGTGACACCCCAGCAGCTCATCACCTGCAACCCTCTTCCCCGTTCACCGTTCCTGCTGCCCGGGCATATGCTTATCATCCCCTCGCAGCTCGCCGCAGCGGGCACGGAGGGTTATCATACCTGCCAAGTCAAACCGGACGACACGCTGCGAAGGGTCAGCGCGCGCACCGGTGTTCCGCTGACTTTGATCTCGCTGTGCAATGAGCTGAGCGATGAGCGCATCACCCCTGGGGAGTTTCTGCTCATCCCCGATACATTAACACGCTCCACGGTTTCGAAAAAGCAGTTGGGGCTGCTCAGCTTCTCCCCGCTGCTGCTGCCGGATGGCACGGCAGGGCCGTTGACCTACCTCGGTGCGCAGGGCTTGCGCATCGACGCGGCAGGCAACGTGCAGGTTCCCTCTGCTGCCAAGCCCGGTCCGGACGATAGCAACCTCCGGCAGCTGTTTCTCTGCACGCTGGACGGTGCGGCGCAGATCCTGCCCGATGTCGCCAAAGCATTGCTGAGAAGCGATGACGCCAAGCTGCGCATCCTCGACCAGCTCGCTCTGGCGCTTAAACCCGCCGGCGGGGACGGCGTGATCTTCGACTGGCCGGCGATGCGCCGTGAAGACGAGGTTCCCTATCTGCAGCTGGTCAAAGAAGCGGGACGCCGGCTGCGGCCGATGGGCTATCGGGTCGGCTTGTACCTCAGCTCAGCATCACCGCTTTGCAAACGAACCTCCCTGCTTGCAGAAGTCAGCAGGGGGATCGACCACGTATTTTTTGAAGCGGTCCCAAGCGGCCGCCATGCCTCTCCTCCCCCGCCGCTAGTCGGGACAGAAGACACCCGCCTCGCCTTGCAACAGGCGCTGGAATCTCTCCCACCCGAACAGCTCTGGCTCGTGCAGCGCCCCGCCGCCGTCTACGCGGAACGGGGGCGTGCGGTGCATCGCATAACTCCGCACGCGGCGATCGAGCTCGCCTATCTGCACGGCTCGCCGCTGCTCCGAGATTCGGCCACCGATCTGGCGTGGTTTCGCTGTCCGAACCGAGAGGGGGGACACTCTGTGTGGCTTGAAGATATGAAGAGCTTTGTCCGCAAACTGGAGATCCTGGAGAACATGAAGCTCCAAGGCCTCGCGTTGTGGGAAGTTGGCGCTTATTTTCCGGAAGCCTGGCGCTATCTCTACGATGAGTATGAGACGCTGAACGAATAGAAGCCACGAAAAAAGCTCTGCCTCTCCAAGAAGAGAGACAGAGCTTTTTCTTATGCTTGCGACAGGCCAAGAACCTGTTCGATCTTCGGCTGCAGCTTCTCGAAACCGCGGTCGCCCGCCGTACGGAAGAACAGCTTGCCTTCTTTATCGAACAAGAAGAATGCCGGAACATACTCGTTTTGGAATGCTTCGGCCATCTTGTGCAGGTTGTCGATCGCGACCGGATGCGTGATCCCGTACTTCGCGATGTCTTCCTTCACCTTCTCGATGTCGGTGTCCGCTTCATAGCGCGGGAAGTGAACGCCCACCATCTGCAAACCGTGCTCTTTGTACTTGTCACGGTAGGAGATCAGGAGGTTCATCGTCTCGTGACAGATATGGCACGAGACCGCCCAGAAGTGGACAAGCACATACTTGTCAGAGAGATCGGCCGGAAGCAGATCCTGATGGAACCACTCGGTGGCTCCGGTCAGTTCCGGACGCTCAGAGCCTAAGCGCATCGGCATTGGAAGATACCCTCTTTCCGAATCTGGTACTTACAGGGTGTTTTGACCCGGTTTCCAGTTCGCCGGGCACAGGCCGCCGGTTTGCAGCGCTTCCAGAACGCGCAGGGTCTCGTCAACGGAACGGCCCACGTTCAGGTTGTTGACGGTAGCGTGCTGTACAACGCCTTCCGGGTCGATGATGAACAGGCCGCGCAGAGCGATGCCTTTATCTTCGAGCAGAACGCCGTAAGCGCGAGCGCAGTCCTTCGTGATGTCTGCGCCGAGCGGGTAGTTCAGCTGGCCCAGGCCGTTTTGTTCGCGCGGAGTGTTGATCCATGCACGGTGGGAGTGGATGGAGTCAACCGATACGCCGAGGATTTCAGCGTCGAGATCTGCGAACTCTTGAGCGCGGTCGCTCATCGCGGTGATCTCAGTCGGGCAAACGAAAGTAAAGTCGAGCGGATAGAAGAAGAGAACCAGCCATTTGCCACGGTAATCTTCAAGAGTTACCGAGACATCAAGGGTCTCCAGGTTTTTCGTGGACAACATGTTAAAATTCGGTGCTGCGGATCCAACCAACGGCATAAATGTTACCTCCTCTGGATATGTATGCTACCTCATAATTGTAGACATACCAATCGTTTTTAGCAAGAACTTACGGCGCAAAATGTGAGCCTGATTACTTGCCCCCGTTATGAATTCCCTTCCGGCTAGGCAAACTATACCCGAACAGGAGGGATTTGCGTGAAACTGCTGGTAAAGCTGATGGTGGTCTTTGCGACGATTTATGCGGTTGCCGGCATGATGCGCAGCGTTCGCGTCAACCCGGCGTTCACATTTCTGTCGGCGGCGGCGATCGGACTGCTCGGCTATGCGGGCGACCGCATGCTGCTGCCGAAGATGGGCCGCGCCACGGCGATCCTCACCGATGCGCTGCTCTACGGCCTCACCTTGTTTGGGGCATCGAAAGCCGTTGCCGGGCAAAACAGCAGCGTGACGCTCCCGTACATCGGGCTGGTCTCGGCCGCGCTCGGCGGTTTTGAAGGCTTGTTCCATGAATGGGTGTATGACCGTGAAGCGCACGAAGAGCCAAAAGGGGGCATGGTGCATTGACACGCGTAGTCTGTTCCGTCAACACTTGCACGCACTACATGGCGGGCGATCTCTGCAGCGCCCGCAACATCGACATCATGCATGAAGAGGAAGGCCGCATGTCGGCGATCGCCGACCAGACGATGTGCAAAACGTTCCACGATGCCGCAGGCATCACTTCCTACCTTGGTTCGGCCGACAACATCAACATCACCGGTACGCTGATGGAGCTGACCATGCCCGGCCATCACCTCGATCCGTCGATCGACTGCACAGTCGCGTCCTGCGTCTATTGGGACGAAGGCAGACGCTGCACCGCCAAGGCGATCGAAGTGACCGGCATGCAGGCCAACGAGTGCCAGGATACGAACTGCCGGACGTTCGAACGCCGCGAAGGAGGGATTTGACGGTGAATTCCCATGAACTCGGCTATGAGCTGACCCTCAAAGAGATCGACAACGAGGCCAGCTACGAGCCGCTCGAACTCTGCGGCCTCTCCGGGCTCGGCATCGATCGCATGAAAAGCCTGCTCGACAACGGCGTCCTCCCCAGCGACGACTCCCGCCGCGTGCGCGGACGCGACTTCCTGAACTGGGTCGACCAGAATGACCTTCCTGTGAAAAAACAATAAAAAGAGCGCCTCCAGGGCGCTCTTTTTTCAAGAGGTGGCCATGATGCGCGATTACGAAGTGTACCCGCTGGAAACAGCACAAGCGGATGAGTTTCTGCAAAAGTGGGCGTATCTCTCTGTGCCGTTTGAAGAGCAGCAGCCAGGGCAAATCGCAGCCTATATGCGGGAGCACCCTCCCTTTCTCACCGTTGTACATCCAACCTTCCGCGCTGACCATGCGGAACAATGGCACCCTGCGATCACCTCGATCATCGGCCGCGAACACAGCGGCTTTTTCTTCGATTGGAACAGTGATGAACAAGAACTGCAAGCATGTACGCCAGCAGGCATGACCTTGAATTATCTCCGCGTTTCGGAAGATCCCAAGCATTATGTGCTGGTCGAATGGTCAGATCGCTTGCTGCAAACTGTACCATGCGGCTCCAGTATTTTAAACGCGCTCTGGGTGTTTGGCTTTCAAGGCTATGTCTGCCAAAAAGAGCATAGGGCCGAATTTGCATCGTTTGCCGGGGCGCACAACATCACGCTTGACGGCATCAAACGCTATTTTGAGATCGCCCCTTTTTATTGGAACTGGGCGTTTGACAATGACAATGACGAAATCTACTTCCTCTCCTATCGCTATCAGGCCGATTGGATTCGCAACCGCCTGGCAACGATCAAAAAGAGCTGATGCAAACGCATCAGCTCTCTCTTGTTATTGTTACATTCCCAATTGAAAATCCGGCAGATCCATGTTCAACTGCGGCTGTGGACGGTCGTCGTACGCGATCAGGGAACCGTCTTCTTCCACCTGGAACAGTTTCACTTCATCTCCGGAGATGCTGAACTCCATAAAGCAGCCCCAGCAATAAAACTGGTGCGTGCCAATCTTTCCGATATCGCGGCAGTTACAATGAGGGCAACGGGACATAGGTGGGTACCTCCTTAGAATTCCTCCGCCAGCTCCGTGTCGGCCGGCACCAACAAGGTATCTTGTCCCACCATGATCTCCGGGTGGGCATGCAGCACTTTCCGGCCTTCTTTCAGATCGACCAGAAAGCCTTCCGATACCTCGTACCCCACTATTGTGTTCAGATTTTCATCCAAGTAAACATCTTCCACCGTTCCCAGGTAGGTGCCGTCCTGGGTCAGCACCTCTTTGCCGACAAAATGCACATCGCCTTGGATGAGGCTGCGGATCAGGCCGGTCTCGTCGCGAAACTCTTCGATCTCGTTGTCCTGCAGAATCGTGACCGCATCTTGTCCGAGCGCATGAAGCTTCGCTTTCGGCAAAATCTTGCTCGCCGTCAGCACCGTTCCTTTGGTCAGCAAGAGCGAATGAAAGGTTCCTTCGGCCGAAAAAAGCACATCGCGCACTTCCCCGATATGCTCGCCTCGCCCCAGCTCCACCACCGGCAAACCCACCAGATCTCTCGCTTTCCTCATACACAGCCTCCTTCCGCCTTTATCGCCGTTGCAGGCGCGCCACGATCTCCACCACTTTTTCTGCCGCTGCCCGCACCTCTTCTTCTGTATTCTGTCCCGAAAAAGAGAATCGAATCGCCGAGCGTACACATTCCTCCCCCAGCCCCATCGCCACCAGCACATGGGACGGCTGCAAGGACCCGGACGTGCAGGCCGACCCGCTCGAAGCCATGATCCCCGCCATGTCGAGGTTCATCAAGATCCGCTCCGCCGGAGCGCCCGGAAACGTCACGTTCAAAATCGACGGCACCGCCCCCTCCGGCGAATTGACCTGCAGATTCTCCACGCCTGCCCGCAGCACGGCGAGCATCGTCTCGCGCAGCCCGGTGATCTGTTCATAACGCGCTTCCCGCTGCTCGACAGCCCGCTGCACCGCGAGGCCGAGGCCAACGATGCCGGGCAGGTTCTCCGTCCCGGCGCGGCGCTTGTACTCCTGCGATCCGCCGTGCTGGGTCGGCTTCCAATACAGCCCGCGGCGCACGTACAGCGCACCGACCCCTTTTGGCCCGTGCAGCTTGTGCCCGGAGATCGACAGCAGGTCGATGCCCAGCGCATCGACATCGATCTGCAGCAGTCCCATCGCCTGCACCGCATCGGTGTGGAAAACGATGCCCCGCTCGCGGGTCAACCGACCGATCTCGCCGATCGGCTGCACCGCGCCCGTCTCATTGTTCACCGCCATCACCGAGACCAGCGTCGTGTCGTCGCACAGCGCCGCCGCGATGTCATCGACGCGCACGATGCCGTCCGCACCTGGCGGCACAAATGTCACCTCATAGCCCATCTCCTGCAAAAACTCATATGTATGCAGCACCGCATGATGCTCGATCGTCGTCGTGACGATATGTTTTCCTTGCTCCTTGTACCCGATCGCCGTGCCGATGATCGCCGCATTGTCCGCTTCGGTGCCGCCGCTGGTGAAGACGATTTCGTTTGGCTTGGCGTTGATCGCCTGCGCCACCTGCTCCCGCGCCCGCTCCACCGCGCCTTTGGCCTGCCGCCCGGAAGCGTGCACGCTGGACGGATTGCCATAGATGTCGCGGAAGTACGGCTGCATCGCATCCAGCACTTCTTGCGAGACGGGCGTCGTCGCCGCATTGTCCAGATAGATCACACAGATCATCCCCCTCACTGCTAGTATGACAAAAAGGTATGTGTTTTCCACATACCCAAGCGAGAAAACTGATGTAGCTGTAGCTGAAGTTCCTAGATGTAGAACATGATCGTGTCTTTGCCAAAGCGCTTTTTATCAATGAGATCCTGCAGCGTCGTGCCGTCCAGCACATCATTGATCGAGCTGCGCACTTTCTCCCACAGCTCAGCCAGCTCCTCCTCCGGATCATCGACGATCGTGATCGGCCCTTCCAGCACGCGGATGATGTCGCCGACGGTGATCTCATGCGGCGCTTTCGCCAGCACGTACCCGCCATATGCGCCGCGAATCGAGCGCACCAGACCGGCGTTGCGCAGCGGCGCGATCAACTGCTCCAGATAATGCTCCGACAGCGACTGGCGCTCCGCCACCGATTTTAATGAGACGGGACCCTCTCCGAAAAACATGCCCAAATCGATCATCAACGTGATGCCATAGCGTCCTTTAGTGGATAATTTCATGCTTGACCTCTCTCCTCTCTACATACGGTCCAACCACGCGCTCCGCCCATTTGATGCCCCACTCGGTCGGATGCCCGATCAATAGTGAAAACAAAACGGTGCCGACCCCAAACGGGCCGCCCAGCACGATCCCGACCAGAACAACTGCCACTTCGATCATCGTCCGCACCCAGCGGATCGCGATGCCGGTGCGCTGATGCAGCGACAGCATCAGCCAGTCGCGGGGCCCGGCCCCTAATTTGCAAGCTATATAGATACCCACGCCATACCCGGTACAGAGCAGCCCCAGCATAAACTGCGGCCATTGCTGCCACCAGACGTCAGGCGCCGGGATCAGGTTAAAAATCAGATCGCAATACAAGCCGACCAGCGCAATGTTCAGCAGACAGCCGAGCGTCGGGCGGCTGCGCGCCAGCCAGCAGGCCAACACGAGCAGGAAAATCCCCGACACCTGCTGCGCCGTGCCAAAGGTCAGCGGCGTATGCAAGGTCAGCGCCATGTGAAACACATCCCACGGCGAAGTGCCGAGCCCGGCACGCACAATGCTGACAAATCCGATGCACATCACCAGGAATCCGATGTTCAGCATGATCATGCGGCGCAGATGAAACTTCCACGAAGCTTCATAAAACACATGCCCGTTAGTGTTTGTTTCCAGTTGCACCATTATCCCCCGTTTCGCTTGCCTCGCCAGTGCTGAAGTCGGTCTGAGATGATCTGTTCATAGCCGTTGCGAGTTGGCGCATAGAAGGTTCGCCCGGAAAGCTCTTGCGGCAGATAGCCTTGTTCGACATAATTCCCCGGGAAATCGTGCGGGTAGAGATACCCTTTGCCATGCCCCAGCTTGGCCGCACCTTTGTAGTGGGCGTCGCGCAAGTGCATCGGGACTTCGACCGAACTGCCGTCGCGGATCTCCTGCAGGGCGATGTTGATGCCCATGTAGGCGGCGTTCGACTTTGGCGCGGTCGCCAGATAGGTCACCGCCTGGGCGAGAATGATCCGCCCTTCCGGCATCCCGATCATCTCCAGCGCCTGCATCGCCGACACTGCGACCTGCAGCGCGCGCGGGTCGGCATTGCCGATGTCTTCAGACGCCGAGATGATGATCCGGCGGGCGATAAACTTCGGGTCTTCGCCCGCGTCGATCATCTTCGCCAGCCAATACAATGCGCCGTCCGGATCGGAGCCGCGAATCGACTTGATAAACGCCGAGACGGTGTCATAGTGCGCGTCCGCATTTTTGTCATAGCGGACCACGCGGCGCTGAATCGATTCGGCAGCTTCTTCGACCGTGACGTGGACCACGCCTGCGGAGTCGGGCGGCGTGGAGAGCACGGCCAGCTCCAGCGCGTTGTACATCCGCCGTGCATCCCCGTCCGCATAGCGGGCGATGTGCTGCAGGGCTTCCTCATCCATCTTGACATTGAGATGTCCCAGCCCGCGCTGCGGGATGGTCAGGGCGCGCTGAGCCATGGTGATCAGGTCGGCTTCGCTGTGCGACTGCAGGCGGAAGATCTGCGAACGAGACAACAGCGCCGCGTTCACTTCAAAAAACGGATTCTCCGTCGTCGCGCCGATCAGGATGACCAGCCCTTCTTCCACATGCGGCAGCAAAGCGTCCTGCTGCGCTTTGTTAAAGCGGTGGATCTCATCGACAAACAGCACGGTGCGCTGCGAATACATCGACAACGCGTCTCTTGCTTCCTCGACGACTTTGCGGATGTCGGCGATGCCGGCCGTCACGGCGTTGATCGAGCGAAACATCGATTTGGTGTGCCCGGCGATGATTTTGGCGATCGTCGTCTTCCCGGTGCCGGGCGGGCCAAAGAAGATCAGGGAGGTCAGCTTGTCAGTCTCGATGGCGCGGCGCAGGAGCTTGCCCTGGCCGATGATCGCTTCCTGGCCGATCAGCTCCTCCAGGTTCTGCGGGCGCATTCTGGCGGCGAGCGGGGCGTTCTGCTTCTGTTCTTCTTGTGCCTGATAGCCGAACAGATCCAATGTTACGCAACTCCCCGCACAACGCGGCCGATCTTGACCAGCGCGTCCTGAATCTGCTCGGTGGTGACGTCTTTGTGTGTCACGAACCGCACCAGCTCCGGGCCAAAGTCGCCGCAGAGCACGCCTTCGTCCTTCAGGCGGGCGACAAATTCCAGTTCGCTGAGCCCCGAGTTCGCCACGTTGACGATGACGATATTCGTGTCAACAGAGCTGACATCCATCTGCAAGCCTTTCATCTCGGCAAGACCGTTTGCCAGCAGTTTGGCGTTGGCATGGTCTTCCGCCAGGCGGTCGACCATCTTGGTCAAGGCGATCAAGGCCGGAGCTGCGATCACGCCGACTTGGCGCATCCCGCCGCCCATGCGCTTGCGGATGAAGCGGGCTTGTTCGATCACTTCTTTGCTGCCGGCGAGCACAGAGCCGACCGGCGCGCCCAGCCCTTTGGAAAAGCAGACCTGCACCGTGTCCACATATTGCGTAAACGCCGATGCTTTGTGCCCGGAGCCGACAACTGCGTTAAACAGGCGCGCGCCGTCCATGTGCACCGGCACACCGTGTTCCTTGGCGATCTTCGACACCGCTTCCAGATGCTCCAGCGGCAAGATCGTGCCGCCTGCCTTGTTATGCGTGTTCTCCACACAGATCAGACCGGTGCGCGGATGGTGGATATTTTCTGTGCGAATCGCTTTGCGCACATCCTCCGGGTTCATCGCGCCGCGCACGCCGGGCAGGGTCTTGGTGCTCACCCCGGCATAGACGGCGTGGCCTGCGCCTTCGTACAAATAAATGTGCGCGTCCTGCTCAAGGATGACCTCATCGCCGGAGCGAGTCAGAGTCTGAATGGCGATCTGGTTGCCCAAGGTGCCGGACGAAACGTACAAAGCCGCTTCTTTGCCGAGGATCTCCGCCGCCGTCTCCTCCAACTTGATCACCGTCGGGTCATCGCGCATCACGTCGTCGCCGACTTCCGCTTCATACATCGCTCTGCGCATCTCTTCGGTCGGCTTGGTGACCGTATCGCTCCGCAAATCTATATACATGTTGCACACTCTCCATTTCCGAGAAGATTACTCTGCTTTTTATTATAGAGCAAAAAAGCCATCCCGTGAAGGATGGCTTTCCCAGATGGCTTTTCATGCGCTTAGGCGGTCACTTTGCTTCTGACAACGCGGTTGATCACTTCCAGCGCCTTGTGGATGTCTTCGGTCGTGATGTCCTTGTGCGTGACGAAGCGGACTTGTTCCGGCGTCATCATGCCGCCGAGCACCCCTTCGTGGTAGCAGCCGATCACCAGGTCGCGCACGGTGAGCGGGCTGTCTTCCTTCATCGAGAAATAGACCATGTTCGTATCGATGTCGTCGACGTTGATCTCCACGCCTTCGATGTTGGCCAGCCCTTCGGCGAGCAGTTTGGCGTTGGCATGGTCTTCAGCCAGGCGGTCGACCATCTCGGTCAGCGAGACGATCATCGGCGCTGCGACAACGCCGGCCTGACGGAGCGTGCCGCCCAGACGTTTGCGCCAGTGGCGGGCGGTGTTGATCGTCTCTTTGTCGCCGGCGAGAATCGAGCCGATCGGAGCGCTCAGCCCTTTGGTGAAGCAGACTTGGACCGTATCGACGTATTGGGTGATCTCGCTGACCGGAATGCCTTGGGCAATCGCCGCGTTAAACACGCGCGCGCCGTCCATGTGCATGCGCAGGCTGTGCTCTTTGGCGATCTCCTGCAGCGCGGCGAGATTTTCATTCGGCACGATCACGCCGCCGTGGAAGTTGTGCGTGTTCTCCACGCAGATCATTGCGGATTTCGGATAATGCGGGTCGAGGAACGGACGGATCGCCGCTTTGACTTCTTTCGGGTTCATCACGCCGCGCTTGCCCGGTATTTGACGGGGTTGGACGCCTGCGAGCACGCATTGTGCCGCGCCTTCGAGCATGACGATGTGCGACGACGCTTCGACGATGATCTCATCGCCGCGCTGCGTCTGCGCAAGGATCGCCACCTGATTGCCCTGCGTGCCGGAGGTGACGAGCAGCGCCGCTTCCTTGCCCAGGCGTTCGGCTGCAAGTTCCTCAAGCTTCAGTACGGTCGGGTCTTCGAACGCGTTGACGTCCCCCACTTCCGCCTCGTACATCGCCTTACGCATCGCTTCCGTAGGCTGGGTCATCGTATCACTGCGCATATCGATTCTCATCTTCTCCAAACTCCTTTGCCCGAAAATTTACTCTATTATGATTAAAACTATTATATCGGAAATAGAGTTAAAAACCTATACTAAAATGAAAAATGAGTGATGGCATTTACCATCACTCAAATTTTCACTACAGCACGGTCATGATCTGCGGGCCGTCTGCGGTGATGACGATCGTATGTTCATATTGCGTGGTCAGAGATCCGTCGGCGGTGCGCACCGTCCAGCCGTCTTTTTCATCGAGTTTGACGTGGTGCTTGCCGATGTTGATCATCGGCTCGATCGTAAAGACCATGCCTTCGCGCAGGCGCGGGCCGCGTCCGGCCGGACCGTAGTGCGGCACCTGCGGCTCTTCATGGATCTTGCGCCCGATGCCGTGGCCGATGTATTCGCGCACGACCGAGTAGCCGAGCCCTTCGGCGTGCAGCTGGATCGCGTTCGACACATCGCCGATGCGGTTGCCGACGACCGCCTGTTCGATCCCTTTAAACAGGCAGTCATGCGTCACATCGAGCAACTGCTGCGCCGCTTCCGAAACGTTGCCAACCGCGTAGCTCCACGCCGAGTCGGCATGCAGGCCGTCGAGCAGGGCCACCATGTCGATCGTGACGATGTCGCCGTCTTTGAGCGTGTATTTGGACGGGAACCCGTGGCAGACCACGTCGTTGACCGACGCGCAGGTCGCGTACTGGTAGCCGTTGTAGCCGATCTGGGCAGGAACTGCATTTTTGCTGCGCATGTAGGCGTCGACAAAATCATTGATCTCCATCGTGGTGATGCCGGGGCGGATCAGCTTTTTGATCTCGCGGTGGCATTCCGCGACGATGCGCCCGGCCTCGCGGATCACTTCGATCTCAGCTTGACTTTTCAGTTCGATCACTCATAAACACTTCCCACTGTATAGATTTTCTACCCGTTACTATATCATATGCCAAGACACAGAAAAACCCGACTCTGAAAAAGAGCCGGGTTTGGTGATTTGTTGATCATGAAGTCAAAGAACCCCTCGCAGCCGTGTTACCATTGTTTTGAACCCGCTCGCGCAGGTGGGTTGCCAGTTCTGATATCGGGTATCCGCCTCGACATGATTGTCAGCGGCTCTCGCGCCCATCAGCGACTCTCGTGCATCCCTTATAGGTAATGTTGGATCAAAACGAAAGACAATCACCAACATTGGAGGGTTCTTTGGATGAACAACTCAAGTTCTTCTGACTAGATAGTAGCACATCCATTTAAGGAGTTGCAAGAAAATTCACATAGTTCCCAAGAACTATTTTGCTTCTGTTTCTTCAGCCTCTTGCTTTTCGACGCCGGACAATGCTTTCCCGCCCAGGGCGATGTGCAGGGTGTCGAGCTGTTCGGTGACGACCGGCGACGGCGCCTGGGTCATCAGGTCGGACGCAGACGACGTTTTCGGGAAAGCGATGGTGTCGCGCAGGGACTGGCGGCCGGCCATGATCATGATCAGGCGGTCGAGGCCAAACGCGATGCCGCCGTGCGGCGGAGTGCCGTACTCAAACGCTTCGAGCAGGAAGCCAAACTGCTCCCACGCTTCTTCCCTCGAGAAGCCCAAGGCTTGGAACATGCGCTCCTGAATCTCGCGGCGGAAGATCCGCATCGAGCCGCCGCCGATCTCAAAGCCGTTCAAGGCAAGGTCGTACGCTTTGGCGCGGACGTTTGCCGGGTCGGTTTCCAACAGGTGCAGGTCTTCTTCCATCGGCATGGTGAACGGATGGTGAGCGGCGACGTAGCGGTTCGCTTCTTCGTCATGCTCAAGCAGCGGGAACTCGGTGACCCAGATGAACTTGAAGCTGCTTTCGTCGATCAGGCCAAGCTCTTTGCCGAGCTTCGAGCGCAGAGCGCCAAGGGAATCGGCGACCACTTTCTTGCTGTCGGCCGCGAAGAGCAGCAGGTCGCCTTTTTGCGCGCCCGCCTGGGCGATGATCGCTGCCATCTCTTCTTCGGAGAAGAACTTGGCGATCGGCGACTTCACGCCTTCTTCTTGAACAGCGATCCAGGCCATGCCTTTTGCCCCGTAGCGCTTGACGAACGCTTCCAGCTCGTCGATCTGCTTGCGGGAGTAGGACGCGCAGCCCGGCGCCACGATGCATTTCACTTCGCCGCCATTTTCGATCGCCATGTTGAACACTTTGAAGCCGGAGCCGCGCACTTGCTCGGTCAGGTCTTGCAGTTCGAGGCCAAAGCGGACGTCCGGCTTATCGGAGCCGTAGCGCGCCATCGCTTCGCGATAGGTGATGCGCGGGAACGGACGCGGAATCTCGACGTTCATCGTCGCTTGGAACACGCCTGTCATCATCTCTTCGACCATCTCTTGGAACTGATCCATCGACATGAAGGACTGCTCGATGTCGAGCTGGGTGAATTCCGGCTGGCGGTCTGCGCGCAAGTCTTCATCGCGGAAGCAGCGCGCGATCTGGTAGTAGCGCTCAAAGCCGGAGACCATCAGGAGCTGCTTGAACAGCTGCGGCGACTGCGGCAGGGCGTAGAACTCGCCCGGATGGACGCGGGACGGCACGAGGTAGTCGCGTGCGCCTTCCGGGGTCGATTTGGTCAGGATCGGCGTTTCCACTTCGATGAAGGAGTTGTGGTCCATGAAGTTGCGCAGATAGGTGGTCACTTTCGAGCGGAGCAGGAAGATCTTTTGCATCTCCGCGCGGCGCAGGTCGAGGTAGCGGTATTTCAGGCGCAGATTCTCATCGACATCAATGCCGTCTTGGATGTAGAACGGCGTGTTTTTCGCAGCGTTCAAGATTTCGACTTTCGAGACTTTGACTTCGATCTCGCCGGTCGGGATCTTGGCGTTGACCGCGCCCGCTTCACGCTCGGCCACAACGCCTTCGATCGCGATCACGTATTCACCGCGGAGCTTGTCGCCTTGCGCCATCAGCGCTTGGCTGCCCGCTTCTTCGGTCGGCTGGAACACGACTTGGGCAAAGCCGGAACGGTCGCGCAGGTCGATGAAGATCAGGTTGCCGAGGTCGCGGCGGCGCTGTACCCAGCCGGTCAGGACGACCGTTTGGCCGGCGTGTTCTTTGCGAAGTTCGCCCGCGCGGTGCGTGCGATACAATGTTTGCTGTTCACTCATGGTTGGTTCCCCCTGTATTGGCCCGGTGTGGCCTGGTATCGCTACATGTTGCTCTGCACTTTTTCGATCAGTTCGGCGAGCGGCACGGTGATCTGTTCGCCCGTCTCCATGTCTTTGACGTTGGCGACGCCTTGGGCAAGCTCGTCGTCGCCGAGGATGACAACTTGGCGGGCGCTCAAGCGGTCGGCCGCTTTCATCTGCGCTTTCATGCTTTTGCCGAGATAGTCTTTGTCGGCGACGATGCCGGCGACGCGCATTTCGTGCAGCAGCTTGACGCTGTGCTGTTGCGCCGCTTCGCCGAGTGCGACGAAGAAGACGTCGATGCCTTTGGCGATCGGCAATTCGACCTGCTGGTTCTGCAGCGCGATCAAGGCACGCTCGATGCCGACAGCAAAGCCGATGCCCGGCATCTCCGGTCCGCCGAGCTGCTCGACGAGGCCGTTGTAGCGGCCGCCGCCGGAGAGCGTGGAGCCGTTTTCGATAAACTCAAACGCCGTTTGCGTATAGTAGTCGAGGCCGCGCACCATGCGCGGGTTGACGGTGTAGTTGATGCCAAACGATTCGAGGTAGGAGCAGACCGCCTGGAAGTGCTCGCGGTCGGTGTCGGTCAGGTGATCGAGCATCTCCGGCGCGCCTTGGGTCAAGGTCTTGCACTTGTCGACTTTGCAGTCGAGGATGCGCATCGGGTTGCGGTCATAGCGGCTCTGGCAGTCTGCGCAGAGCTCTTCTTTCACCGGGTGCAGGTGGCTGCGCAGCACATCGCGGTAGTTCGTGCGGCTCTCCGGAGAGCCGACCGAGTTGATCTCCAGCGTGATGTCGTTCAGACCCAGCTCGGTGAAAAACGTCATCGCCAGCGCGATGACTTCTGCGTCGACGCTCGGGTCGCTGGCGCCCAGCACTTCGACGCCAAACTGGTGGAACTGGCGGTAACGGCCGGACTGCGGACGCTCATAGCGGAACATCGGGCCGATGTAGAACAGCTTGGTCGGCTGCTGCGGCTGTGCGTAGAGCTTGCTTTCCACAAAGGCGCGAACGGCCGAAGCGGTGCCTTCCGGGCGCAGGGTCAGCGAGCGTTCGCCGCGATCCTGGAAAGTGTACATCTCTTTTTCCACGATGTCGGTCGTTTCGCCGACACCGCGTGCAAACAGCTCGGTGTGCTCGAAGACCGGGGTGCGGACTTCTGCGGTGTTAAAGCGACGGCAAACTTCGCGTGCCGTCTTCTCGATAAATTGCCATTTCTCCACATCGCCGGGGAGAATGTCGTTAGTGCCGCGCGGGCGATTGGTCATCATAGGGGACGTGCCTCCTCATACTTGAACATCGATCAACTAGTGAAATCAAAAATAAAAAAGCTCCCGTCGCTAAGCGTATATCGCTTAGGGACGAGAGCTGTGACTTCCCGTGGTACCACCCTATTTGAAGCTGCACAAAGCCAGCTTCCACTCGCCGGGTAACGTCCGGTCACGCCGCCCTGCTACCGCGCTTGCCGGCAAGCGTTTCGCAGGGGGTCCTCCAGGGTGTCATTCATCAAGGGTGCGCTAGAGAGACACTTTCAGCCGCGGTGTCTCCTCTCTGACTAGGCGGGTCCTTAACTACTGGGCCCTTTCACTGGATCTCGTGGGATTGAATTAAGAGTAATCTTACTCAGCCAATGATCGTCTGTCAAGCCTATTTTGCCCACGACTGCGAAGTTTTATCAGCGGAAGGAGTCCTAATGCAAATAAAATTCCTCCGGCCGCCGTAAACCCGGCCGTCACGGTAAGCAGCCCCAGCAGCGGCCCGGCCACCGCCACGCCAAGCGACTCCGAGCCAAACGAAGCGGTCGCCCAGATGCTCTGGCAGGCCGACATGCGCGACAGGGGCATCTTTTGCTGGATGATCGTCGTCACCGGAATGTCGGTCAGAAAATGGGCGAATCCGGTCAGCCCGACCAAGAGGCAGCAGAGCAGGAGCGGCGGCGTCAAAGCCAGCGCCCCAAACGTCACGCCGTAGATCAGCCAGCCCAGCGCGACCAGGGTGAGAATCTTCAACCGGGACAACTTTTTCATCAACGCGGCCGACAGGAACATCCCGACCGAGAAACAAGCCATGAGCAGGCCGTACGCATCCCCGTCACCGCCCAGCCCTTCCCCGGCCAAGAGCGGCAAGCCGATCTTGATCATTCCGGCCGAGGCGATCAGGCCCAGCGACGAGAGCAGGATCGCGGCCAAGACCGCTTTTTCCCCGCGAATCTCCCGCCCGGCGCTCCGAATGTCTTGGAAGATCGAGCCCGCACGGCGGTCAGCAGGTCCGCGCTCCCCTTTGGGCAGCAGGATCAGCCACACCGTCCAGAGCGACAAAAAGAAGCTCCCTGCGTTAAGCCACAGCATCAGATCGGCCTGCCCCCACGCCATCAGCACGCCGCCGAGCAGCATGCCGCCGACTTTGCAGATGCGCTTGGCGCTCTCCGACAGCGAGTTGGCGAGCAGCAAGTCTTCGCGCGGCAGCATCTGCGGCAGAATCGACCGCAGTGACGGATGGAAAAACGCCCGGGCCGAGGTGAGCAGCGCCGCGACGACGCACACTTCCCACAGCGTCAAGTCTCCGAGCCCGTATCGCACAGCCAAATACAGCACCGTAAAGCCCCTCAGCGCATCGGTGACAACCATCGTCAGCTTGCGGTCCCAGCGGTCGACGTACGCGCCCGCGACCACACCAAGCACGAGAAACGGCACCGTCTGGCACAGCACCAGCCAGCTCAGCGCGGCGGCCGATCCGGTCATCTGATAGACCAGCCAGACGATGCCGACCTCGTAGATCGCATCGCCCAGTTGGGAGAGCACCTGACCGGAAAAGAGCAGGCGGTAGTTGCGAACCTTGAGCAGTTCCGTATAGCTAGCGGACAAAGCGCTTCACTCCCGGCATCCGGCGCAGCTCTTCTTTGGTGATGCCCTTTTGCACGATCATCAGCCCCCCAAACACCACCGCTCCAACCGCGCCGCCAAGCATGACGAGCACCAGGCTCTCAATGCGCGGCCACGGAATGATCACATCGAGCGGAATCCGGGTCAGCATCCAGACGACAATCCCCATCACGGCAGACGACAAGAGCGGCTTGCCGAACAAGGAGTAGTACGACATTGGGATCTCGGCCAGACGCTTCACCGCCGCGAAGTTCAGCCCCGAGGACAGCACATAGCCGACCACCGCCGCCAAGCCCGCACCGAGGATGCCGAACTTCGGCACGAGGAAGATCAGCAAAATCAATTTCAATCCGAGCCCGGCAAACATGTTGCGGATCGGCATGTACATGTAGCCCATCGCCTGCAAAATATACGCGCAGACCAGTTCATACGACGAGAAGATCGCCATCCACGAGATCGCCGCGATCGTGTCCGCCCCTTTCAGGTCGGTGAACAGGGCGATGTCGATCGGCCCGGCCAGCACATACAGTCCGACCGCCGTCGGGAAGGAGAAAAAGGAGGTCAGGCGAAACGCCATGATCACGCGGTCATTGCGCAGCTTGAGGTTCTTCTGCGCGATCGCTTCGGAGATCGCCGGCATCAAGGACAGCCCGACGGCGACCGCCAGCGACAGCGGCAGCGCGATCAGGCGCAAGGCCCGTGCCGTATACACGCCAAACTCGGACGTCGCCAACTCCTTCGTCCAGTCGAAGCCAAACACCAGCAGGTTGGTGATCGTAAACGCGTCGAGCATCTGCGACAATGGCAAGACGATCGAGGACAAGGAGATCGGGATCGCCACTTTCAAAATGCGGCGCAGCACCACCTTGTTCGCTTCTGTGGAGGCGCGCAGGTACTTCTTGCGGTTCTCGCGCCGCTGCTTCACAACATGCTTGCCGAGGAAAATCAAAGACGCAAACGCGCCCAGCACCGAAGCAAACGTCGCCACAGCAGCGGTCACCCGCGCTTCAGCGCCCAGCCTTACTGCGACAAACACGCCCAGCAAGATCACCGTCACCCGCACCAACTGCTCGACGACCTGCGAGTTGCCGGAGACGGCCATCGCCTGGTGCCCTTGGATATACCCGCGCATCGCAGCGAGCAGCGGCACGACAAGCAATGCGAACGCCAGCGCCCGGATCGCCGTCGAGCTGTGATAGTTCCCCATCCAGATGCCGATCCAGCCGCCGAGGAGCATCAGGACGACAAAGACCAGCACCCCGGCCAACGCCAAAAACCGCGCCCCCACGCGGTAGATCTGATCAGCCCCCGCATAATCGCGCAGGGCGTTTTTTTCGGAAACCAGCTTGGAGATCGCCAGCGGCACGCCAGCAGTCGCCAAAGTCAGCATCACCACATAGATCGCGTAGGCGTTCTGGTACAGGCCCATCGCGTAATCCTTCGCCATATTCTGAAACGGAACGATATAGACAACCCCGAGAATCTTCGAAATCAAACCCGCTGCAGCCAAAGACAATGCGCCGGCTGCCAATCCCTTTTTTGCAGACATAAAACGTTCCCCTACTTCACCAGTATTTGCTAACTTCCAGTCTATCACAAAAGATTGCTTCACAAAAGAAACCCCGTTCCACTACGAACGGGGCGTCAGGGTCTCCGTAAACAGTTCGCGGAGTTTGTTCAGCTTTTTGTCGGTCGTCTGATCCACCGAGTCCACGTACGCTTTCGGTTCTTTGGCGTTATAGATATGGCCTAAGAATTCGCCCTTTTTGTACAGTTTGGTCGACGCGCCGCCGCCAAGCCCAATGATCGTCTGGCGCTCTTCCATGATCGCGATGTTGTAGATCGAGTCTTTGTCCGGCATGGCGTACCCGACGTTTTCGAGGTTGCCCAAGATGTCTTTTTGCCGGTATACGTAATACGGGTGATAGCCTAAGCCCCGCGCCCAGGCGGCCGTCTCCTGCATCATCTGGCGCACGACCTGCGTGTGCGGGATGTCGTAGGAGTCCTTCTCCTTCGTCACATCGGACGTGCGCTTGAACGACATCGTGTGCACGGTGACCGAATCGGGCATCAGCGCTTCAATGCGTTCGCGCGTGTTTCGCACATCTTCGACCGATTCGCCGGGCAGTCCGAGAATCATGTCCATGTTGATGTTTTCGAACCCGGCCTCTTTGACCAGATGGAACCGCTTGTCGACGATGTTTGGCGTATGGCCGCGGCCGATCGTTTTCAAAGTCTCCGCTTTGAACGTCTGCGGGTTGACCGAAATGCGGTTCACCCCGTACTTGCGCATCACTTCCACCCGCTCCGGCGTGATCGTGTCCGGGCGGCCCGCTTCCACGCTGAACTCGCGCCACTTGTCCGCATCGGGAATGTGGCGGTAGAGCGCCTCAAAGACACGGGTCAGCTCCGGCGCCTGCAGCGAGGTCGGCGTGCCGCCCCCGAGATAGACGCTGGTCACCGGGATCGACTGCTCATGCAAAAACGCCCCGACCCGCTCAAACTCCCGCTCCAGGGCATCGAGGAACGACGGCGCATAGGTCGCCTTGTCCTCCATCGAGTAGGCCGGGAACGTGCAGTAGGCGCAATGCGTCGGGCAAAACGGGATGCCAATGTACAAGGAGACCTGCTTGTCGATCTCGTACAGGTCGGGCATCGCATTCAACTGCACGTCAGCGATCTCCATCAGCAGATCGATGCGCTCCGGCGAGATCAGATACTGCTCCTGCAGCGCGCTGCGAATCAAAGCTGTGCTTTTGCCTTCTTCGAGCATGTTGTGGACGAGCTTCATCGGGCGCACGCCGGTCAAGATCCCCCACGGCTGGTGCTCGCCGGTCAGCTGTTCCAACACGTCGTGCAGCACCCACAAGACCGCCTGCTTGCTGCGCTTTTTCAGCGCGGTCTCGCCGGGCGGCGTGACGCTTCTGCGATGCTCGCTCACATAGCGCTGACCGCTCCGCTTGTCATACAGTTCGGCACGGGCCGACACGTAATCGTCGCTCTGCCCGGTCAGCCGAAGCGTTATATAGATCGCGGCGTCCTCCTGCTCTTCAAAGACCACTTCGTCTTCTTCAAAAAACAGGTGGGTCAGCCGGCTGGTTTCTCGCTGGTAATTCAGGTTGCCAAGATCGATGCTAATCCGCATTGACCGTCACCTCCAGATACCAGTGTACCCATCCAAGGGAGGTGCGTCCACTATTTTTGCATCTTGGCGCGCATATGCTGCACTTCGCGGGAACTGAGCGAAAATTCGGTCGCCAGCTCCACATCTTCCATGTACTGCGACTTTTGCAGAAAGTCATGAAAATCGACGTTTAAGAGACGTCGGTTCGTGAAGGTAGCTACTTGTTGATGGATCGTTTTGCGCATGGAAAAGCCCTCCTCGAATGTCGCTTTTTGACTCTCTTTAGTCTTCCCTGTCGGATTGGAATCTAACGGTGTCGAGGGGAAGGATTTTACAAAAATGGCCGCGAAATGTTCCCTCAGACAACACGATAAAGGGGGTCAAGGAAGCTGTGAAAAATCGAAATCGGCTGATCGTTTTGGTGCTTTTGTTTAGTCTGATTTTTTCCTTGGCCGCCTTTGCGGAAGAGGGCCGTTTCGTCAAGGTCACCGCCTATGATGTGAACATCAGAACTGGTGCAGGCACAGAGACGGCTGTGATCGGCACGGCCGATTTTGGCGACTCGTACGAAGTGATCTCGGTCAGCAACGACTGGTATCAGGTGCGAACGGGCAAAGGCGAGTCGGGGTGGATTCACGCTTCGCTCGTCAAAGAAGGAACGCGCTTTGCCGCCTCGAACCCGACGATCCCGGTCGTGGAAGCGAAAGAAGCGCATGTCAACGTGCGCGGCGGCGCGTCCACGTCTTACGAGATCGTGACGACGATTGGACCTGGCACCTTGTATCCGCTCTTGCAGCATAACGGCGACTGGATGCAGATCCGCCTGCCTGACGAGCGCACCGGCTGGGTGGCGAGCTGGCTGGTCACCGAGTCGCAGAACAAAGCCAAATCGGCCGCGAAAACGCAGCAAAGCCAAGCGACGGTGGTGGCAAAAGAGCTGAACGTGCGCGAAGCTCCGTCGCTGGAGGCCAAGGTGCTTGGCATCTTGCAGCAAAATGAGATCGTGCCGGTGCATGCCGAGAAAGCAGGCGGATGGACGGAGATCACCTATGGCGGCGGCACGGGGTATGTCGCCACCGAGTACCTCCGCCTGCCGGGACAAGCTCTGCCGCAAGCGGAGTCCCGTCCCGGCGATGCTGCGGCGGTGCAGGTGAAGCTCAAGGAGCCGGCCAACCTGCGCACCGGGCCCGGCACCAATTTCCCGGTGCTGACCGCCGGGCGAGCCGGGAGCCAGTTTGCCGTGACCGCCAAGTCGGGCGCGTGGCTGCAGGTGCAGCTCGACCCCGATACCCGAGCCTGGGTCGCCGACTGGCTGACCACCGTGAGCGGCGACCTTGGCAGTTTGCCGGAAGAGCAGGCCACGCTCGACAACCGGCTGCGCGGCAAAACGATCGTGCTCGACGCCGGACACGGCGGTTTTGATGTCGGGGCGGTCGGACGGCAGACGGGCGTGTTTGAAAAGGACCTCAACCTGAGCCTCGCCCGCAGCCTGTACAACAAATTGGTCACCACCGGCGCGCACGTGGTGCTGACCCGCGAAGACGACCGCTTTGTGACGCTCGACGAACGGGTGCGACTGGCCGAACAGGAAGGGGCAGACCTGTTTGTGTCGCTGCATTACAATACGAACGATGATGCGGCCTTGTCCGGGTCGATGACCTTTTACTACAGCGAAAACGGCAAAGACCACCAGTTAGCAGTGCGTGTGCAGCAGGAACTGGTGAAGTCGCTTGGGCTGCCCGATCTCGGGGCGCGCTATGGGGACTACTATGTCTTGCGGGAGAATCAGGTGACGGCGATTCTGGTCGAGACGGCGTTTTTGACCAATCCGCAGGATGAGCTGAAAACGAAAGAGGCCGGACATGGGGAAGGAGCGGCCGAGGGGCTGTTTCAAGCGATTGTGGGGTATTTGCAGGGGCAATAGAGATTGTAGTTTTCGAACATAAAAAAACGTCCTGCCTCGCGATGAGGGCAGGACGTTTTTGCGTTATTTACTTGTCGATCGCTTCGAGCTGTTCGAGGAACAGCGGGTTGAGCACCTTGATGTAGGTGCCTTTCATACCGAGCGAGCGGGATTCGATGACGCCTGCCGATTCCAGTTTGCGGATCGCGTTGACGATGACCGAACGGGTGATGCCGACGCGGTCTGCGATCTTGGAAGCGACGAGCAGGCCTTCGGAGCCTTCCAGCTCTTTGAAGATGTGCTGAATCGCTTCCTGCTCGGAGAAGGACAGGGATTCGAGCGCCATCATGACCATTGCGCGCTGGCGGGCCTTTTCATGAATTTCTTCCTGCTCGGAGCGGATGATCTCCATGCCGACCACAGTCGCGCCGTATTCGGCGAGGATGAGGTCTTCATCGGTGAACTGGTTGTTCAGGCGCGCCAGCACCAGGGTGCCAAGGCGCGTGCCGCCGCCGACGATCGGAACGATGGTCAGGTTTTTCTTCTTGAACACTTCGTTCTCTTCTGCGGAGAACACGTAGAACGGCTCTTTGTTCTCGATGTTCTTTTGCGTTTCGGAGATCTTGAGCAGCGACTCGTTGAAGTTGCCCGGGAAGCGCTGATCCACAGTCATGATCTGGTTCCACTCCAGGGTGAGCTCGTACTCGGCAAGGCCAAAGCCCAAGATCTTGCCCGTTTTCGAAACCACGTAGACGTTAGAGTCTACCATGTCGCTGAGCAATTTTGCCAGCTCCATGAAGTCGACGCCGTTTGCAGCCGATTTTTGCAGCAGACGGTTAAAGCGCTGTATTTTTTCCAACAAAACCATGGGGTCACCTGCTATCTATTATTCTTAGTTTTTCGCTAACACTTTGTGATTTTGATTGATTCTTAACTGCGCAACAACTCTACAGTAGTCGAAGTTGTAGGCATTTTCAAGCATGCAACAGGGAAACTAGGAAAATATCATAGAACTGTAACAATTCAGCCCACGTTCTTCAACATTGCCCATTTTGAGAAAGATCATACATGTTCTCGCATCGCTGATAAAACTTGGTAAAATAGACGGGAACAATTCTGATAATTCTCGAATCCTGATTAACTATATCAAGGATTGGAACATTTTGCAATGTCGATTTTGTAAACTTTTTCAGGAAACATTTCAGGAAGCATTTCACGAAAAACGCCATGAAAAAAACGATGATGCTTGATCATCGCTTTTTTAAAGGATGAGGGTAAACCTCATGGACTATGTAAGGTTCATAGCAACAAATAGTATATTGGCAAACATCTGGCATGTCAACATCAATTTTCATTTTTGTGCTACACTTGGAGGAACTGTGTTGGAGGAGGAGCCTTTATGGTGCGAAAGATGCGGAGCTTGCTGCTGCTCGGGCTGATCGGATTGGCCCTGATGCTCTGCGAGCTCTTTTGGGTGCAGGCGATGCAGCACACCCCCCTGCCGGCAGCCGTCACGCCTGCGCAAGCCAAGACGACGGCCGCTCTGTGGCTCGGTGACGCTGCTGTGACTCTCAAGCAGGAAGAAAACAGCGCCGTGTCGCGCTATCTGCACGAGCGCAAGATGACCGAAGCGTTTCGAAAAGAGGCCGCGGATGCGAACAAACCGCTGGTCATGTGGAAGGTAAAATCGGGCGATTCCGAAGTGCTGGTCAACCGCCAGAACGGCCGTGTCGAAGGCGTCCGAGGCATGACTTTGGCACTATTCCCCGGCACCGCCGCGTCGCGGACGGAACAGGTGCGTCAGGAGTTGATCAAGCGGTTTAGCTTGCAGTCATTATCTGTTTCTTCTATTAATAATGTGGGCGTAGAGCATGTATTGCTAAGCTTTGAGACTGGTTACCAATACGATGGCCTGCGCGAAGTCATCCACGCCGAGCTCTACGGCGATCAATTTTACGCATTCGAGCACCGGCTGGAAGTTGCTGCTTCCTCTGGGACTGAAGACCTAGGAGCTCAAAACACTTCAAAAGTGGAAAATGCGGTTCGAGGATTGACCATGATCTCGTTCACGGCTGTCGCTGCCGCGATTGTGCTCACCGCGTTCTATCAGATTTCAAAATGGGGGGTTAGAGGACAGCGGATGTTCGGCGAAGCGCTGATCAGCGTCAGCATGCTGGTGCTCTATTGGCTGATCAATCCAACGCTTGCCGGACTGATCACCGGTTTCCTATACGGAATGATCTTATTTGGCGTATTTGTCATCACAGCACCGGCAGGACTGCCTATGCAATCACCAGATGAGCGGACGTCACCGCCGAGACCGGAGCGATTTGTCATCACTTTAACGTCAGAACTGCCTTTGCAACGGCGATGGGTCGTGCCCCATTGGCCACACCAACAGATCATCGCCGGATATGGGGTGTTTGGCGTCTTGGCTGGCGCGAGCACGATCCTCGCGTGGGTTGCCGCTCAGGCGGGCTTTTGGTTCTCTGACCTGCGGCCGCAGGAAGCGCTCGCTCTGTCCCCGTGGCCCGTCCTGTTGACCGGAGTTGCTGCAGCGGCGGCCGCCATCAATGAAGAGCTGATCTTCCGCAGACTGGGGAATTTCGTTCTCAACCGCTTGCTGAAATCGTGGATCGCAGCGGCGATCCTCTCATCGCTCGTCTGGTCGATGGGGCATCTCACCTATGATGTTTCCCCGTGGTACTACCGCATCTTGGAGTTGGGGCTGGTGATCGGGCCGCTGTTTTTCTGGCTGTACCGGCGGTATGGGCTGGGAGCGGTGATCACGGGGCATTTCTTGTACAACTGCTTTTTGGCAAACGTTGCGCTGGCCGGGGCGTTTGGGAACTATTGGGGCTTCTTGTGGCTCCTGCTGCCCGGGCTGGTGTTTGCGCTCAACAAAAAGGGACTCCGCATCTAGACGGAGTCCCTTTTTTCTTACGGACGAACGGTCAGCTTGCACGGATGATCGGCTACCACTTCGCCCACGATCGAGGCAGCGGCGATGCCGCGGTCGCGGAGCTTGGCGACAAGCGCGTCCGCTTCCTCTGCAGGCACAGCGAGCAGCAGGCCGCCCGAGGTGACCGCATCGCAGAGGATGATCTTGGTGTTCTCATCCACGCCTTCGTAGGTCACATCGTCTTTCACCCAGTCGATGTTGCGCACGGTGCCGCCCGGGAAGACTTTTTGCTCGACGAGCGAGACCGTATCCGGCAGCAGCGGCACTTGCGACGCATACAGCACAACGCCTGCGTTCGCCCCGCGCGCCATCTCCAGCGCGTGGCCGGCCAGACCAAATCCGGTCACGTCGGTGCAGCCGTGGACGGTAAATTCTTTCGCCGTCTCCGCCGGCACCTTGTTCAGCGCAGCCATCGTCTCTTCGGCCAGCTTGATCAGCTCAGGCGTTGCTTTGCCCCGCTTGATCGCCGTGGTCACGATGCCCACGCCGATCGGCTTGGTCAGGATCAGCTTGTCGCCCGGCTTGGCTCCGGCGTTTGTCCACACCTTGTCCGGGTGCACGATCCCCGTCACCGACATGCCAAACTTCGGATCGGTGTCGTCGATCGAGTGTCCGCCGGCGATCACCGCGCCCGATTCGCGGACTTTGTCCGCCCCGCCGCGCAGAATATCGGCGAGGATCTGCTTGTCCAGCTTGGAGATCGGGAAGCCCACGATGTTCAGCACCGTCAGCGGCGTCCCGCCCATCGCATAAACGTCAGACAAAGCATTGGCTGCCGCAATCGCGCCAAACATGTACGGGTCGTCCACAACCGGCGTGAAATAATCCACCGTCTGCACGAGCGCCGTTTCGTCATTCAGCTTGTAAACCCCTGCATCGTCAGACGTGTCAATGCCGACGATCAGGTTTGCATCAGGAATATTTTTCGGAAGATGACGCAAAACTTGCGCCAGGTCGGCCGGGCCGATTTTGCAGCCTCAGCCAGCTTTTTCGGTGAGCAGGGTCAGACGCACCTGTTCGCTTGGCAGCACGGCGTCACCCGAGCCTTGCGAAGGCGTCACGGACGCTTTCGACAACTGCGGGGATTTCTCTTGGGAAGATTGTTCGGACATCGAAATGTATAGCCTCCTTGCGCATCGTCGTCATCACCGGCAGCGGGACGTGACGAAGCGATTGTTCTAACGCATTGAGCGAAAACTGACGGGATCTCACCGTCACATGCCAGGTCGGCAGTTCTTCGGTCGGCAGCGAACCGCCCCCGACTTGGGAAAAGCCCGGCTCCACCTGCACGTCGGCCGCATCGCCAAACACGGCAGCCAGTCCGGCCTGCAGCCGCTCCGCTTCCGGCCCCATCGAGTCGGGCGTGCGCAGCAGCATCCACAGCGTCGGATTGTCGCGCTTGGCCAGATCTTCATCGAGATACAGGCGCAAGGTCGCTTCCAGCGCGGCCAGGGTCAGCTTGTCCACGCGAAGGGCGCGGGTCAATTGGTTTTTCTTGATTCGTTTTATGTATTCCTGCTTGCCAACGATAATTCCCGCTTGTGTTGCGCCAAGCAGCTTGTCCCCGGAAAATGAGCAGATGTCTACGCCTGCCCTGACCGTCTCCCGCACGGTCGGTTCATCGCCGATGCCGTGCGCGCGCAGGTCGAACAGCGAGCCGGAGCCCAAGTCCTCATAAACCGGCACATTGCGGGCATGCGCCAAAGCGACCAGATCGGACAGCTCCGGCTGATAGGTGAAGCCCACGACACGGAAGTTGCTGGTATGTACGCGCAGGATCAACGCCGTGTCGTCGTCGATCGCCCGCTCGTAGTCGTATTCGTGCGTCTTGTTGGTGGTGCCGACTTCGACGAGGTTGGCACCGCTCGCCTTCATCACTTCCGAGACGCGGAACGAACCGCCGATCTCCACGAGCTGGCCGCGCGAGATGATCACGCTTTTGCCTTTGGCCATCTCGGTCAGCACGAGCAGGACGGCCGCTGCGTTGTTGTTGACGACAAGCGCCGCTTCCGCACCGGTCAGCTCGCAGATCAGCTCTTCGACATGCGAATAGCGGGAGCCGCGTTCGCCGGTTTGCAGGTTGAGCTCAACATTGGTATACCCTCTTGCTGTGCGTTCAATCGCATCCACCGCAGCGTCTGCCAGCGGGGCGCGTCCCAGATTGGTGTGCAAGACGACGCCGGTTGCGTTGACCACGGCGCGATAGTTCATTTGAAACTGCTTTTTCACCCGCTCCGCCACCCGGTCGGCGAGCATGTCGAGATTGGTTTCCACCGTCTCGTCCCCTTGCAGGATGCCGGCGCGCACCTCGCCGATCATGTCGCCGGCGGCGGTGGACACCAATTTGTGCCCGTGCGCTTCGGCCAGTTCCCGGCATACCGGATGGTCGAGCAGCCGGTGCACAGCAGGGAGGCTGCGCAGCAGTTCTGTCCCGCGTTTTTCCAAAATCGATCACATCCATTTCATGCGGTTCTCCATCTTACCATTCTAGCTGACTTTCAGGCGTTTTAAAACGCAAAAACTGCCATCCCGCTTACAGACGGCAGTTCTATTTTTGTGCAGGCTTTCCTAAGCGTCTGCTCTTTTTGGCTGGCAGGGCTTAGTCGTCCTCGCCTTCATCTTGTTTATCTTTGCCCTTGGCTTTTCCTTTGCCTTTGTTCTCTTTTTCCTTCTTGGCTTTGTCCTGGCCGTAATGGTTGCCGTTGTCGTGCTTGCCTTGCGCTTTTGGGTTGTTGCCGTTGCCCGGCTGCTTGGTTTCGATCTTGCGCCCGTCTTTCAGCTCGATCTCTAAGCCCTTCAGCGCGCCGGCCAGCGCCGCGTCGAGCTTGACGTCTTCGCCTTGGAGCAGCGCAGTCATCGAATCTTGCAGGCCGAGGCTGGCCAGCAGCTTGTTCAGCACGTCGAGCGCCTGCTGCCCTTTCACTTCGATCTTGCGGTCGCCGATCTCCCCTTCGAGCTTCACTTCGCCTTTTTCAGACTTAAACTCCAGCTTCAGCTCGCCCATCGTGGTCTGCGATTTCAGTTCCAGCTTCGCCACGTTCTCCAGCGCGAACGGCTGCTTGGCCGTCTCCGGTGTCGGAGCCGGGGCAGGCGTTGTCGCCGCCGGTGTGGTCGCAGTATCGGACGACGCCGCAGGCGGCGTGTAGACGGTGAACGGGTTGATCGACTCCATGTCCACCGACGGTTCGGTGGTCGAGCTTGCAGGAGCGGGTTTCGCCGCTTCCAGAGCAGCGATCTCTTCCGGGGTCAACGTCTGTGAAGCGACGAGCGTGCCGGTGATGCCGTTGTCCTCATTGGACGCCGACGCGTTGGTAAAAGCATAGACCGATCCGGCGACCAGGATCGGAGCGGTGATCAGAGCGATTTTTTTCCATTTGGGATTCATTGAGGTTCCTCCGTTCGTTTGCAGGGCTTTGTACAGTCTTCGAAGGAGGGAAAATAAGAATGTCGGTCGTCCGATTTTTTGGTACGATAAGTAATGGACAAGAAAGGTGGAGATTGATCATGGCAAACCTCAACCGTTCCAACTCGGAACGTTATTATGAAGACGCGCAGCAGGTTATCGTCGGCGGCGTCAACTCTCCGTCCCGCTCGTTCAAAGCGGTGGGCGGCGGCGCGCCCGTCTTTATGGAAAAAGGCGACGGTGCGTACCTTTATGACGTGGACGGCAACCGTTACATAGACTATCTCGCCGCGTACGGCCCGCTGATCCACGGCCACGGCAACCAACACGTGGCGGAAGCGATCACCCGCGCTGCGCATCAAGGGCTGCTCTACGGGGCGCCGACGACGCTGGAGATCGATTTTGCAAAAATGCTGCAGGAAGCGATCCCTTCACTGGAAAAAGTCCGCTTCGTCAACTCCGGCACCGAAGCGGTGATGACCTGCATCCGCGTTGCCCGCGCCTACACCGGACGCAACAAGATCATGAAATTCGCCGGCTGCTATCACGGTCACTCCGACCTCGTGCTGGTCGCGGCAGGCTCCGGCCCGTCGACGCTGGGCATTCCCGATTCGGCAGGGATTCCGCAGTCGATCGCGGAGGATGTGATCACCGTTCCGTTCAACGACCTCGCAGCGTATGAAGCGGCGTTGGAGAAATGGGGCGATCAGGTGGCGGCTGTGCTGGTCGAGCCGATCGTCGGCAACTTTGGCATCGTCGCGCCGGAGTCCGGCTTCCTGCAAGGCGTCAATGAACTGACGCACAAGCACGGCGCGCTGGTCATCTATGACGAAGTGATCACCGCGTTCCGCTTCATGTACGGCGGCGCACAGAATCTGCTCGGCGTGACGCCCGACATGACGGCGCTTGGCAAAATCATCGGCGGCGGCCTGCCGATCGGCGCGTATGGCGGCCGCATCGACATCATGGAACAAGTTGCGCCGCTTGGCCCGGCCTATCAGGCGGGCACGATGGCGGGCAACCCGGCCTCGATCTCGGCTGGCATCGCCTGCCTGGAAGAGCTGCAAAAGCCGGGCAGCTATGAGCGCATGAGCGACCTTGGCCGCCTGCTGGCATCAGGCCTGCTCCAGTCGGCGCGCAAATACGGCCACAAGGTCACTTTGAACCGCGTCGGCGGCGCGTTTGCGATGTACTTCACCGACCGCCAAGTGAAAAACTACGAAGACGCCAAGTCGGCCGACGGCGAAAAGTTCGCCCGCTTCTTCCACTTGCTCCTCGAAGAGGGCATCTTGCTGGCACCTTCCAAATACGAAGCGTGGTTCGTCTCGACGGTACATACACCGGAAGACATCGCCTTTACTTTGCTCGCCGCAGACCGCGCGTTTTCCAAGCTGTAAGATACACGCAAAAGGCACTGCCATATCGGCAGTGCTTTTTTGATACAAAAAAAGGCACCGCAGCTGCGGTGCCTTTCTTCCGGTATGACTTACAGTACGCCAGCCAGTTCGTCCATCAGGTCTTTCTTGGACTTGTAGCCAACAACGGTCTTCACAACCTCGCCGCCTTTGAAGACGAGCATGGTCGGGATGGACATGACGCCAAACTTTTGGGTGGTGGTTTGGTTTTCGTCGATGTTCAGCTTGCCGATCGAGAGTTTGCCGGCAGTTTCGCCAGCCACATCTTCGAGGACCGGAGCGAGCATGCGGCACGGACCGCACCAGGTCGCCCAGAAGTCAACCAAGATCGGGGTGTCCGAGTTCTTGATCGTTTCGTCAAAGTTCGCGTCGGTGATGGTCAAGATTGCGTCAGATGCCATGGTTAGTACCTCCGTACGTAAGTGAATTAAACTGCTACAACTTCGCGAATTTCCGGTACAAAGGAGCGGATGGTGCGCTCGATACCCATTTTCAGGGTCATCGTGGACATCGGGCAGCCGCCGCAAGCGCCGGTCATGCGGATTTGTGCAATGCCGGTTTCGCCGTTTACTTCTACCAGTTCTGCGTCGCCGCCGTCAGCTTGCAGGCCCGGGCGAATTTTGTCAAGTGCTTCTTGAACGCGTGCGCGAAGATCTTCCATTGTAAGTAGCCTCCATTTCGTTCTTCCAAATTGATTTCTGTGCATACGCATTTAGTATAGGCGGAAGATATACCGCTCATGCGATGCGTTGCACTTTGTTATTATTTTACCCTTAGTATAGGGAAGGTGGAAAGGTTTATCTGTGACCGCTGTTACATCTCTCATCCATTATCCTATTCACAGGCCGTGTCTTTGCTCACTTTTCGCCTTCCCACTCCGCGTAAAATTGTTCCAAAAACGCTTCCATCACAGCATGCCGGCCCTCCGCCATCTGTTTTCCGTAAGAAGTGTTCATCAAGTTTTTCAGCTTGAGCAGCTTTTCATAGAAATGATTGATCGCCGTCGATTTGCCTTTGCGGTACTCTTCGGCCGTCATGTCGGTGCGCGGCTGCAGATGCGGGTCATGTGACAGCTGCCCTTTGGCACCCGAGTAGGCGAACGTCCGGGCGATCCCGACGGCGCCCAGCGCATCGAGGCGGTCGGCATCCTGCACCACGGCGCCTTCCAGCGTCTCCATGCCCGTTTTGCTGCCGCCTTTGAACGACATTGTCGAGATGATCTCCATCACGTGCTCCAGCGCGTCTGCGGCCACATGTTGCTCCTGCAGCCAGCCGCGCACTTTCGCCAGCCCTGCCGCTTCGCTTTCATTTAGCTTCTCGTCTGCGATATCGTGCAGCAGCGCGGCCAGTTCGACAACAAAAAGGTCTGCGCCTTCTTCCTGCCCGATCTTCTTCGCCGTCTGCCAGACGCGGTAGATGTGCCAGTAATCGTGGCCCGAGCTGTCCCCGCCCAGTTCCCGTTGTACAAATTCCTCAGCTGCTGCGATGATGTTTGCCTGATTCATAGCGTCGTCCTCCTGCTCGATCTGACTACTGACACTATCTTACCATCATCTTCCGCCCCTTACACCTTATTCCCCATCGCCTTCGTCGGGTGTGGCAGAGGTATCCTGACTCGCTTCCTCATCCCCTTGATCATTAAGATTCGGCAGTTGAATCGACGGCATCGGGATCTGCGAACTCGACGTCGTCTGCCCCACCGTCTCCCCTTTAGCGTTAAACACCATCTGCGGCACGTCGCCGACCAGAAAGACGTAGGCGATCGGCACTTTCGTCTTCACCTCTGACGGTGTCGTCGTGAACGGAACGATGACCGACGTGTGCACGGTGATGTCGAGATACAGCGTGTGAATCACCTGGTTGATTCCGCGCTCCTGGGTCTCCCAGCCGATGTCAGACTTCACGTTCCCGACCGGCTCGATCTCGACCGGAATGTCCGGGCCGAGCTGCGACAACAGGGACGAACCGGCCGCCTGCCCAAGCGGAATGTACATCTTTTTCTCCTGCAGGCTCTGCAACACGCCTTCGATGCTTTTTGTCACTTCATTTTGGATGCGGGCCGCTTCGACCATGTTAAAATAGCCGGCTGTCACCTTCCCGGCAGAACTCGTTTTCAAATCGATCAGTCTGCTGTAGTTCGTATCCTCCGAGATCCGCTCCGAGATCGAGCCGTTGATCGCTTCGGTCGCGATGTGCCGCGTCTTCTCCTCCGCCACCTTGATGAACGTCGGGCGCAGACTGCTCTCCACAAAATAGACCGTCTGCGCGATGACAAACACGAACAGGACGAGCAAGGCAAAGATGATAAAGCGCCAGTTGACCGGCTTTTTCGCGCCGCGTATCTTCATCGCCATCCTGCTTCCTCCTTCCCCTGTTCTCATCTCTATGCGGACGAACATAAAACAATCCATTGACACATACGTTTCAAAGGTGATAGTATCAGTCCAACAACTGAATGACTTGAACTCTTATCCAGAGAGGCGGAGGGAACTGGCCCTGCGAAGCCTCGGCAACCGTGTACAGACAGGTGCTAATTCCAGCAAAGCAATACGCTTTGGCAGATAAGAGAGGACACGTATTCCATACGAACGCTAACCCTCTTCTTGGACCGCCCGAGAAGAGGGTTTTTTGTATGTATAAACTGTATGTACAAACAGAGGAGGCTGTCGATTTCCTATGACCCGAGTGCCGATACAGACCCAACTGTCCCGCAAGATCCTCATCCTCGACGGAGCGATGGGAACGATGCTGCAGCAAGAGAATCTCACCCCTGCCGATTTTGGCGGCGAAGAGCTGGACGGCTGCAACGAGAATCTCGTGCTGACCCGTCCCGATGTGATTCAGAAAATTCACGAAGCCTACCTGGCTGCCGGCGCCGACATCATCGAAACGAACACGTTTGGCGCGACCTCGCTTGTGCTCGCCGAATATGACCTGTCCCACAAGACGGAAGAGATCAACTTCGAAGCGGTGCGCCTCGCCCGCGCCGCTGCCGACAACTACTCCACCCCGGACTGGCCGCGCTATGTGGCCGGCGCGCTCGGGCCGACCACCAAGTCGCTGTCAGTCACGGGCGGGGTGACGTTTGACGAACTGGTCGAGACCTACTATGTACAGGCCCGCGCGCTCGTGCAGGCCGGAGCTGACGTGTTGCTTTTGGAAACGATCCAAGACACGTTAAATGTCAAAGCTGCCAGCATCGGCATCCGCCAAGCGTTCCAAGATCTGCAGCAAGAGATTCCGGTGATGATCTCCGGCACGATCGAGCCGATGGGCACGACGCTGGCCGGTCAGAACATCGAGTCGTTTTACGTGTCGCTGGAGCACCTGCAGCCGATCTCGATTGGCCTTAACTGCGCGACCGGCCCGGAGTTTATGCGCGATCATCTGCGCTCCTTGTCCGAACTGGCGCAGTGCGGCGTTTCCTGCTACCCGAACGCCGGGCTCCCCGACGAAGACGGCCACTACCACGAAACGCCGCAAGGGCTCGCCAAAAAGCTGCGCGGCTTCGCAGAGCAAGGCTGGCTGAACGTTGCCGGCGGCTGCTGCGGCACCACGCCTGACCATATCCGCGCCATCCACGAAGCGTTGCAAGACGTCGCGCCGCGTGCCGCTCAGCAGCACCACGCCCCTGCCGTCTCCGGCATCGAAGCGGTGTTCATCGAGCCGGATAACCGCCCGCTGATCGTCGGCGAGCGCACCAACGTGCTTGGTTCGCGCAAGTTCCGCAACCTGATCGTCGATGGCAAATACGAGGAAGCATCGGAGATCGCCCGCGCCCAAGTCAAAAAAGGCGCGCAAGTGATCGACGTCTGCCTGCAGGACCCGGACCGTGACGAGCATCAGGACATGTCCGCCTTCCTCAACTTCGTCACCAAAAAAGTCAAAACGCCGCTGATGATCGACTCGACCGACCCGACCGTGTTTGACCTGGCGCTGAAATACTCGCAAGGCAAAGCGATTCTGAACTCGATCAACCTCGAAGACGGCGAAGAGAAATTTGCAGAAGTGGTGCCTTTGATCAAAAAATACGGCGCAGCTGTCGTTGTCGGCACCATCGACGAGCAAGGCATGGCGGTGACCCGTGAACGCAAAGTGGAAGTCGCCAAGCGCTCCTACGACCTGCTGGTCGGCAAATACGGCCTCAACCCGCAAGACCTGATCTTCGACCCGCTCGTCTTCCCCTGCGGCACCGGCGACGAGCAGTACATCGGCTCCGCTCCGGAGACGATCGAAGGCATCCGTCTGATCAAAGAAGCCTTGCCGGAGTGCCAGACCATCCTCGGCATCTCCAACGTATCGTTTGGCCTGCCCGGTGCGGGGCGCGAGGTGTTGAACGCCGTCTTCCTTTACCACTGCACCAAGGCCGGACTGGACTATGCGATCGTCAACTCCGAGAAGCTGGAGCGCTATGCGTCGATCCCAGAAGAGGAGCGCCGCCTCGCCGAAGACCTACTCTTCCACATCGACGATGAAAAACTCGCCGAGTTCACCGCCTTCTACCGCGAGAAGAAAGTGGTCGATACGGTCGCCGTCTCCAACATGACGCTGGAAGAACGCCTTGCCAACTACGTGGTCGAAGGCAGCAAAGAAGGCCTGATCCCCGACCTGGAAGAAGCATTGACCAAATACCCGCCGCTGGAGATCATCAACGGTCCGCTGATGACCGGGATGGAAGAGGTCGGCCGCCTGTTCAACCTGAACGAGCTGATCGTCGCCGAAGTCCTGCAGAGCGCCGAAGTGATGAAAGCGGCCGTCGCCCACCTCGAACCGTTTATGGAAAAACAGGAAGGGTCGCGCAAAGGCAAAATCCTGCTCGCCACCGTCAAAGGCGATGTGCACGACATCGGCAAAAACCTGGTCGAGATCATCCTGTCCAACAATGGATTCCACGTGGTCAACCTCGGGATCAAAGTGCCGCCGGAGCAGTTGATCAAAGCAGCCCGTGAAGAGCGGCCGGACGCGATCGGCCTGTCCGGACTGCTGGTCAAATCGGCGCAGCAGATGGTGATCACCGCTCAAGACTTGCGCGCAGCAGGCATCGACGTGCCGCTGTTGGTCGGCGGTGCCGCCCTGACCCGCAAGTTCACCTCGAACCGCATCGCGCCGGAGTACCAAGGGCTCGTCTTGTTTGCTAAAGACGCCATGGACGGCCTCGACATCGCCAACCGCCTGAACAAGCCGGAAGAGCGCGAACTGCTCGCCGCGAAGCAGCGGGAAGCAGCGCTGGCACAAAGCGCGGAAACGGTGCAAGAAGCCGCAGTGACCGTCTCGACGGAGCCGGTGCGTTCTGCGATCACCCATGAGCATCCGCAGATCGCAGCGCCCGACTTCGAGCGCCACGTGCTGCGCGACTACCCGATCTCCCATCTGCAGCCGTACCTCAACCTGCGGATGCTGCTCGGCAAGCATTTGGGCCTGAAAGGCAATGTGGAGCAGCTGCTCAAAGACGGCGACCCGAAAGCGACCGAATTGCTGGCGGTCGTTGACGAGTTGCTGGAGCTGGCGAAGACGGACGGCATCATCCGCCCGCAAGGCATGTACCGGTTCTTCCCGGCGCAGTCGGCCGGTGATGAGATTTTGATCTACGACCCGCAAGATACGGGCAAAGTGCTGGAGCGCTTTACGTTCCCGCGCCAGCAGCAAGCGCCGCACCTCTGCTTGAGCGATTTCCTGCGCCCGGTGGAAAGCGGCGAGCTGGACCACGTCGGCTTCCTCGTTGTGACGGCAGGCCAAGGCATCCACGAGCTGTCGACGAAGTGGAAAGAGGAAGGCAACTACCTCCGTTCGCACTCCCTGCAAGCGTTGGCACTGGAGCTCGCCGAGGCATTTGCCGAGCGCGTCCACCACATCATGCGCGACGCCTGGGGCTTCCCCGATGCGCCCAACATGACGATGAACGAGCGTTTCGGTGCCCGCTACCAAGGCATCCGCGTCTCCTTCGGCTACCCGGCCTGCCCGAACCTCGACGACCAGGCGCAGCTGTTCCGCCTGCTGAAGCCGCAAGACATCGGGGTAGAGCTCACCGACGGCTTCATGATGGACCCGGAAGCGTCCGTGTCGGCGATGGTGTTCTCGCATCCGCAGGCAAGATATTTTAATGTGTAATGAAGAAAACCCACACCTCTGCGCATATCTATTAATCCAAATGAAAAAAGAGCTGTGCCTGTACAGGCACAGCTCTTCTTGATTGCCGCTTAGATGCAGTTCGGATACGCATCCGGATCGCAGTAGATCGGGCCTCTTGCTTCTTGTTGTGCCGGCGCGTCGGTCGTCGCCGCGATCACCGCCATCGGAGTCAGAACTGCCAGCAAAGCAGCTGCGGAAAGCATCATAAGTTTCTTTTTCATACAAAAAACCTCCCCATAAAACTATTATCTTTAGAATGAATTAACTATATCAATAATAGCATGGCGGACAACGGAATACAATATATGTAAAAAACGAAACTTTAATCTAAGTAAATTCGTCTAATCAGCAGCAGATCATTTAAAGGAGGATGTACGTTGAACAAACAAAAAGTGAAAATAACAGTCATCGCCGGCGTTTTGATCGCAGTTTTAACCGCAGGATGGTATCTCTTTTTCCCGTCCCAAACAAGCCCCGAAGATACCGCTCTCGTCATGCCTGCCGTCGAAGAGTATTTTTCCGTTCGCAAGCAGGCGATCCTCTCCGGGAATGTTTCGGCGTTGCACAAGCGTTACCCTGAGCTTGCCAAAGGGACCGACCTTCGGGCCGGCATCAACTCGGAGGCCCTCATGGTTGAGCAGCACCGTTCCCCCAAAACATTTGATGAAACGCTCGACCTTGAGTACTACGAACCGATCCAAGTGCAACTGAGGAGCGACACAGCAAAAGTGGTCGTGCACGGTCTGTCCGGCTACCTGCATCCTGAGGATATAATAAGCGAAGGCGAGTTCCACCTCACCCTCACCCTTCGTCAACAAAGCGGTGTCTGGACTGTCACCCAAACCGACGAAAAAACCTTGGAGGAGTATCATACCGAACACTAAAAAATCCCCGCTGCATAACAGCGGGGCCTTCCTTACCGCCAGCCCGGCGCTCCGTTGTCCGGGAAGTGCTGGGGCATTTTCCACTGGTCGGGTGTCGCTGTGAATGAGAAGTTCTGGTCGGGCGGGTTAAACGTGCTGCAGGTGTTGTTGATGTTCCCCATCGACTGCAGCTGCGGCTCATCCCACAAAGGGGAAAGTTTTCCATTCAGCGGGAACTTTGGGTTGCGGATACTTTCCCGGGGACTGGCTTTTTCCGTGTCTTTGACCTTTTGTCCTTTGCCAAGCGTCGCGCCGTGGTTCAAGACAAATTTATAGCGATCAAAGAAGCGCAGCATTTTAAACGCATCACCAACTTTGGGCTGCGGGCTGCCTGCGATTTGTATATCGACCGTAACTGGCAGCGTGTCTGCAGGTGCCGTAACAGGGTTTTTCAGATCTTTAATCGCTTTGCCGATGTCCGTTCGAATTTTCTTCGCCTCAATAAGATGTTTAGCCGTTCCCGCTCGGTTACTTGGATCGAATTTCGCGAGCTCGGTATCGAAATCTTGCGCCTTGGTGCCCAAAAGCGTGAGCGTTTTGTTGTAAGCGGCGACAAGATGTGCCTGCGCCGCCTTTTGCGTCACCAGGTAGTCATCGTAGGTATTGAAGCTGGTCGCGTACCCTTCCTCGCCGGCCGGGGCAAATTCGCCGTCGATATAGCCGGTGGTCAAGCGGTCTTTGAGCTTCTGCTCGGTCATTTGCGGCCCATGGCGTTCCAGCGAGTGACCCCCTTTGACCGTCTCGATCCCTTTGGCGTGCAGTTCGCTGAGCTTACTGTTGTCCACATTCGCCATCCCGTCGAACATCGTCGGGTCGGCTGCATAAAACGGGGCGAGCGTGCGCACGAACGTAAACATTTCGTCCCGATCTTGAAACGTGAACTCCGGCGAATCATCGCGGGTCATATATTTATAAAGCGTTCGCTGCGCCACTGAGAATTTCCAAGACGCGAGCGGCTCGAGGTCCGATTCATACTCTTCGTCGCCAACCTGCATTTTCGGCTGGATCGGCTGGGCGCTTTGCATCCGCGCTCTTAACAGCTGCGCGGTCGCCCGGTTGCCATACGCTTTTTGCATCTGCAAGAGAGCTGCCTGAGACATTGACCCACTGGCTGCGGATTTGGCCTGCGCAGGCTGCCGCAAGGGCTCAGCAGTTTGTGGTGAAGCTGGTTGCTGTACGTGCATCATAACGGCACCGTCCCGATAATGAAAATATAATTTACATTAAATATAACACAGATCATCTACACGCAAAAGCCCCGCTGCATTCAGCGGGGCTTTGTGCTGCTACGTACTTTGAGTCTCTGTTTCTAAAACGTTACATATTTTGCAGAAATGGAAGTAAATATACGATTCACCAATTTGGAAGGAAAAATCCTCCTTAACTAGTCCCACAGAGTCGTAGTCTTCGCTACAAACAGTTGCAAGGTACTCCATCTCTTGATTACAGCCATCACACTTTTTTTGAATGGGATCAACTGCAAAAAGCGGCTCACCGAGAACTCTGCAAACGTACTCAGATCCAAACGCATCGAAAGCATGATCAGTATCGCTGCCCTTTAAAACAAGATCGTTTTCTTCTAACTCGACTAACATCATATTTGAAAATGGCAATGGGGAAGGGAGTCTGTCTTCTTCTTCACAAATCCACTTTTCCTCATCAAATTGTTTCACGATCGAAACAGACCTTGATGTCGGTGCCAACTCAAATACCTGACGAGACCAGTAAGAAGAACAATTTAAACAGGAGAGTAGTGGGATACTGTCTAAAGATGAGTGATGATGAAATTGTTGGAATCTAGGATCGCTTAAGTCAAAGGTAAAAATCAAATGCATATTGATATTACAGTTTGGACAGACCGGTGTATCCCACGAAGTCCCGCCAAAAGAGTGACCGTAGTTGTCTGTCCCTTTGACAACCCTATATCCTTGTCCTCCCATACATCTTCCTCCTCATCTTACCTGTTAGACTTTGTATATACCTTTTGTCCGTAACGGACTGCTCCCCTTAACCCTTCATTATATTTTCTTCCGAAGAGCTTCTTAACATCCCAAATATCTTTCGCCATTCGTTGACGTCCGCTCAAATCTGCATCTTGTCTCATCGTAGCCTTGCCTCGACCTGCAAAAGTCCTTGTTTTTGCATGATCTTCTTTGCTCATCATGACGGCAGGGCCATCGTTTCGACTTATTCCTTTTGTCTTGTTATAAGCGTTCTGTGCGATATGGTGAGGAACTTCATTAGGTCCCTTCACTTTATCCAGATCGCCAAATTTGCCGCCTTTATTGGGATTTAACTGACACGCATTATGCGTCCAGATCCCTAAATTTGAGACGAAGTAGGTGTGGAAGTCTTTGACTTTGAAGTTGTAGACGGTGGCTTTTTGCTGCTTGACGATGATCTGGTCGATGGTCAGGATCTTGCCGTCGGCCGTCTCGAAGCGGTCGCCCGCTCGGAGGTTTTGGGTTTCGACCCAGCCTTCGCCGACGACCCAGAAGGGGTGCTCGTCGGTGGTCTGGATGACCTCGCCGCCTACATGCACTTCATAGATTTCATCGACTTCGCGCTGGTACAGCCACTCGACTTCTTTGTACGCTTTTTCGCCGGTGTACTCGTCTTTGGCAAGGACTTTGTCCCCGATTTTGACGGACTCTATCGGCACTTCGCCGTCTTCGGTCTCCACCTTTGTTCCCAAGGTGAAGCAGTTGCAGCTCTTCTGCGGCGTCGCTTTGCGGTACACTTTCCGCTGCGGCGCTTTGGACTTCTGCAGAACGACTTTCGTCTTCTGAATCCGCGCCTTCTTGACGGATGGCTTGTAGTATTTGACCGCTTTGTAGGCTTTCTTGCCCGCTTTTGCCCCTTTGATGGCGCCTTTGATCGCCCATTTGGCTTGGCCGGCGCCTGGGATGAAGTTGGAGGCGATGCTGGCTGCGGCGCCTGCTTTGTGGTACCACTTGGACTTTTTGCTGGTCAGCGTGCGGATGTCATCGCCGATCGCGAAGTTATACGCTTTTTTCGTGGCTTTCTTGGTCGACTTCCAGACGCCGGACATCCACTTCGGCAGGTGACCGTCCGGGTCGATGTTGTTGACCGGGTCGGCATCTGCGTAGAGATAGCGGTTCAAGGAAACCGGCTCGTCTTCTTCGCCTTCGTACTCATCCGGCACGATGAAGCGGCCCGTCGACGGATCGTAATCGCGCCAGCCCATCAGGTAGAGACCGGTGTTCTGATCGTACATAACACCCATCTTCCCGACGTAACGGTACGGGTTCACCGTACCCACCGCCTGGTCGCCGCCGATGGAGAGGACATTCCCCCACGCATCGTATTCGTACGTGGTCACCACGTTGCCCGCAGCGTCGGTGATCGCCACAACATCGCCGCGCGCGTTGAATTGGTAGTAGTATACCACATCGTTCCAAGCGAACGAGAGCATGTTGCCGTCGCCGTCGCGGAAGTACTTGAGCGAATCAGACTTCGAAGTTGCGGTCAGCTTGGTCTCGAGGAAGATACTGCCGCTTGTGTCGCGGTGGAAATGGTAGTGCGTGTTGCCGGACGCGTCGCTGACGTTTTTCGCAATCCGGTTGCCTTCGGTGTCATACTCGTAGAGAATCTTCGGCTGCACGATGCCGTTGATCGTCTTGTCCACCGACATCAGCTGATCATCGCTGTTGAAGCCGTAGTCGATCACGGTGACATTCGCGCCTTCTTTCACCGTCGTCTTCTTCAGGGTGCCGCTCGGATTAAATTCGTAGTCGGTCGTGCGGATCAGCGCACCCGTGGTCTTATCGAACTCTTGCTTCTGCTGCATGCGGTTGCCCGTCGCATAGGTGTACGCGGTCACCGTCTTGCCGGTCGCCAGGTCTTCCACTTTGACGATGTTCGAGTTCGCGTCATAGGTGTACTTAAACTTGCGGCCGCCTTCTTCTGTCGTCTCTAGGTTGCCGGTCGCCGTGTAGGTGTATTTGCCTTTGACAACGCCTTTATCGGAGACCTGCGTCACTTGGTCGGTCGTGTTGTACTGGTACTGCAGGTCGAGAATGACCGCGTTATTGCCGCGGTTGAGCGCTTTGATCGTGCTGACTTTTTCGCCGCCGTTGTAGGTGAACGTAGTCTGCACGCCCGGCGCAGTCACCGTCTTGATCATGTCGTTGACATAGTACTCGTAGTCGAACGTATCGAAGTTCGGTGTCAAAATCTGCTTGGTGCGGTCGCTGTCATCGGAGAGGACAACGGTGTCGCCCAGTGCGTTGGTGAGGATTTCTTTGTTGTTTTTGTCGTCATAGGAAGTTTTGGAGACGGTCTGCGTATGCGTGATCGTCTCTTCCAACAGACGGTTGTTCGCATCGAAGACGGAGATCGTCTCCGAGTTGTAGAAACCGTCGCCGTCCGGGTCTTTGTCCAGCGGGATCGGGTTGGTCTCGTCATACGTCCACGTGTTGGTCACGTTGCCGTTGTTGTCGTGCAGGTAACGGTTGTCCGTCTTCGTGCCCGCCGGTTGATTGACACCAAGTTCGCGGACCAGTTGGCCAAGTTCGTCATAGAACAGCGAGACTTCTTTCGAAGTCGTCACCGTCGTGCCAACCCCTTCCTGCATCGTGCGCTTGACCACTTGGCCGATCGCGTCGTATTCAAAGAGCGTGATCTGCGTCTTCGTCTCACCGGTCGCCCCGTCTTGCAGCGTCTGGGTCTCTTTGCGCATCTGGCCTTCTGCATCGTACCCCCAGTCGGTGACAGCGCCCGTCGCGTCGACGAGCTTGGTCTTGTCGCCCGCCGCGTTGTAGGTGTAGGAAGTCTTCTTGCCTTGCGGGTCGATGACTTCTTTGAGCTGTCCGTTCGAATCGTAGAGATAGGTGGTCGCGCCAAGCTTGTCCATCCCGATGATCTGGTTGCCTTTGCCGTCGTACAGCGACCAGGTCTCAACAGCCGGTGTCGACGAATCGATCGTGTAAATCGCGTTGTCGTCGATGTCGTAGCTGTAACGGGTAGCCAGACCCATGCCGTCGATCTCTTTGAGCAGTCGTCCTTCGGCGTCAAATTTCTTCTGTTCGACCAGCGTATTCTGGTCTTTCGTCGGATCGGATTCGGTGATTTGACGGTTCAGTTCGTCATAGCGGAAATGCGTGGTTCCCTTGGAATGCAAGGTTGCCGTCACCGTATCCCACGCCAGGTTTTCTTCGGTCAGCTTGTTGCCGTTGGCGTCGTACGTCATGCGCATTTCATTGCGCAGCGGGTCGACGGAGCGCACAAGGCGTCCGACTTTGTCGTAGTAGAGGCGGCTGACAGCGCCGTTTCCGTCTTTGTCTGCCACTTTGCGGCCTAGTTCGTTGTACTCGTCGATCTCGATGATCGACACGACGTTTGGCGCCAGCGGCGTTTTGTTGTCGTAGCCTTGCTTGGTGACTTGCGGCTGTTTGACCAAAACTTGGCGGTTCGCCTCATCGTACGCGTATTCGGTCGTGCGGCCGATCGCGTCTGTCGTTTTGATCAGGTTGCCGTTGGCATCGTATTGATTGATGATCTTTTTGCCCAGACGGTCGATCGATTCCAGCACTTGGTTGTCTGCGTTGTAGACCCATTGTGCCATTTGACCGAGCTCGTTGGTCTCTTTGATCTTGTTGCCTGCCGCGTCGTATTCGAACGACATCTTTTTGCCGTACGCGTCGTACGATTCGAGCAGATTGAGACCGTTTGCGTCATACTTGCTGATCAGTTTGTAGTCGGCCTCTTCCATCCACACATCGTCGATGTGAACGGTGCCGGAAGTCACAGCGATCTTGGTCGTGACAAAAGCTGCGTTTGCCGGAACCGGTGCCGAGATATGCTGGCGGGTCCAGTCGGCTGTGCCGCCAAGCGGAGCGGAACTCTCGCTGCCGATGGGGTTTTTCGAGCTGTCATAGAACTGGACGGTGGTCGTCAGTCCCGCAGCAGCGTCCGCTTTCACATAGCCCAGCGCGCGCACCGGAAGGCGGCCCGCTTTGACCGGGACAAAATCGGACTCGATCGACGCAGCGCCGGTCAGCGTGACGCCGCGGACCCCGCTTTTCTTCTCGGTCGTGTTCAGGGACCAGTTGCCGGCCGTTTTCCAGCCCTGCAGTGCGGTTGCGTCGCCTTGCTCAAAGCTTTGGTTCGGCACAAAGCCGTACCCGGCGCCGCGCTGGTTCAGCTCTTCCGTTACATTGCCGTACGCGTCGTACGTGAAGGACGTTTTAAAACCGTCCGGGTCGATCGTCGCCGTCTTGTTGCCTTTAGCATCGTATTCATGTGTGGTCACACGACCCAATGCATCCGTTTCTTTCACAAGCAGGCTGGTGCCCGGCTTGTAGACGCTCGTCGTCACCGGCGTCACTTGCACGCCGTCGATGTCGGTCGTCGCCGGTTCTGTTTTGGTCAGCACATTGCCAAGCGCATCATAGGTGAAGACCGTCTTCAAACCGCGCGGATCGGTCGATTCTTTCAAAAGGTTGTCCGCGTAGAGGAACGACTTGGTCAGTTTCAGGCCTTGCGGGTCTTCCACCATCGAAACGATGTTGCCCACGCTGTTGTAGACATACTCCGCTTCGATCGATTCGTTCGGGCCGGCCAGCACCATGTTGACCTTTTTGTTGACGAGGTCATAGCCGAGGGTCTGGTTGATCGTCAGCGCCGGATTCGTCGCTCCGGTCGATGCGTTTTGCGTGGTCAAGGTGTTCGACACGTTGATCAGACGCAGTCCGTTATACAGATAGTTCACCGTGTGACCGTTCGGGTCGGTCGCGCTCTTCAGGCGGCCTTGGGAGTCATACGCGTAGCCCAGCGTGCGGTAACGCGTCCCGGCTTCATCGTAGTACTCAACATCGGTGAGCTGTCCGGTGGTGTTGTAGTAGTAAAGGACAGAGCTGATCGGAGAGAGCACTTTGGTCAGCAGGTTGCCTGTGTACGCAAAGGTCACCTTGCGTCCCATGGTGTCGACGATCTCCTGGAGCTGGTTGTTCGCCCAGACGTAGGTGATCTTGTTTTGGTTGTTGTCCGTCTCGGACGTCAGGTTTCCTTGCGCGTTAAACGTGTACAAGGTGCTTTCCGCGTCTTGATCTTGCAGGAGCCACGTGCCGTCCGCCTGCTTGGTCAGCTTTTGGAAAATGCCTTTCGGAGCGGTGTAGGTGCCGTCCGTCTGTTTGGTGAACAGATGGCGGCTGCCGTCTTCGTCGGTCAAGGTCACATTGCCGTTGGCAGCTTCGGCGAGCTCCGTTTCAAAGCTCAAACGCCAGCCTTTGCCGAGCAGCCCCGCTGCGCTGTCCTGGCTGTTGTAGACGCGGTTGACGCCGACGCTCAAGCCGCGGCCTTCCCAGTCAAAATCGCCGTAGGTGAGGAACAGGTTGCCGTTCGAGAGGTTTACGTTGCTCGAACCGTAGCCGGTCTCCGTCTCCACGACGCCCCAGTAGGGTTCGGTGCCCAGCATGTCAAGGAACTGGTCGACATACACGTACTTGCTGACCACCGACACGTTGCCCGCCGCATCTTTGGCCTCCAAACGCAGCGTGTACAGCCCGGTCGGAATGTTTGCGGTGTTCCAGGTGGCGAGCAGATCTTGATTCACCACATCGGTCTGCTTGGCGATCTCCGTCCATTGCGTCGGCGCACTACCCGCTCCGTAGGAGATCGTGTAATCAAGCAGGTCGTTGTCGGACGCAGAACCCACGATGTCGATCGCGCCGTTCAAGTAGTCGCGCTCGTTCGGCGTTGTGATCGCCGCAGTCGGATACGAAGTATCCAGCGTGATGCTTGCCGACTTCGCAGTCGATTCATTGCCAGACGGGTCTTTGTAGATGACAGAGACCGTTTTGTCGCCGTTGCCGTCCGACAGCGTCCATGCTTTCGTCGCCGTAAACGCTTCATCTGCCGTCCATGCCTGCTCTTCGTTGCGCAGGCGCTGCTGGTACGGACCGTTGGCGTTGTCGGTCACCGACAAGTTCAAGCTGACGTTTGGCGAGTTGGTCAAAGTCTGACCGTTGTTGATGACAATCGCGCCCTGCGGCGGCACGGTGTCGACCACTTTGACCGCGGAGGAGAGCGTGTCGCCAAAACGTCCGACGCCCACTTGCAGCATGCCCCAGCGGGTCAGGAAGTCGCCCGGGTTCTTGCCGCCGTTAGAGCGCAAGTTAAACGTTTTGCTACTGCCCGCGCCGATCGAATCGGTGCCGGAGAGCGGCATGCGCGTATCTTGGGTCAGCGGATCGGTTTCTTCCACAGAGCCCAGGTAGAAAGCGCCAGCCGAAGTCCACGTCTGCAGACCTTCGTTTTTCACGGTGACTTGCACGTTGTAATCGCCGCTCGCTTCCATCGTGGCCGGAATCGAGTAGGAGACGATCGACGCGTCAAGCTGCTTGCGCGGCGTGTCGCTGGACGTGGTCGACCAGGTGTAGTTGCCGCTGTTGTCGACCGCTTTGACCGCCATGTAGTACGGCGTGCGGGCCAGCAGTTCGCCGGTGTATTTATAGCTGTTGGTCGTCACGGCGGCGCCGTTGACGACGTCCCAGACGCCCGATTTGGTGCCGAGGTAGACTTCATAGTGCTTCAAGCCGGACAAGTTGTCGGTGGACGCCGCCCACGTAAACGTGTAGGCGCTGTTCAGCTTGTTGGTGACCGCCGGAGTGCCCGGTTTGGTCGGGGCGGTTTCGTCGTCGATCGTCGGCATAAACGCATCCGACTGCACGGTCGTGCCGTATGCGTTGTACGCCTTGACGCGGAACCAGTAGTTTTTGTTCGCGGAGTACGGACCGCCCGATGCGACATAGACCGGACGCGGGTCGTCTTCCAGTTCGCCGCCCGTGCCGTCCAGACGCAAGGTGTATTGGCCTGCTGCCGCCTGTGCGGCGGTCGGCCACAGCTTCTTGCCTTTGGTCGTCCAGGTGGTGACGTTGCCGACATCGATCTCTTCATACGCTTTGCCGTTGAAGAACAGCACTTTGTACCCGGTCGCGCCAGATACCGCGCCCCATTGCAGGTTGACGTAGCCGTTGCCGGTGTTCACGCCGTTGCCGTACGCGGTGCCGGTCGGAGCGGCCGGCTTCGGCGAGTAGGTGATCTCCAGTCTCGGCGCATACGCCCCGGAGCTGTAGTCGCTGGAGTAAAACTTGCGGTACGAACCGGTCGTGTTCTCGTTGGACGCCTGCATGACCAGCCCGTGGTAGTTGGCCGGGTTGTCATACCAATAGTTGACGAGGCTGCCGACGTTCCACGAGTACCAGCCGTTCGCTTCGCCTTTAGAGAGCAGGTTCGAAGCGTACGAACCGCCAAACCCCGGCTGGTTGCTGTACGTGATCCCCGAGCTCGACCACGCTGCATACGCGCGGTGAATGTTGATCGTCGTGTCGACCGAAGAAGGCTCGTAGTACTTGTAGGCCTTAAACGTCGCCCCGGTCAACAGCCCCCCGCCCAGCGCCGGCAGCGTGCTGCCGAACTTGATGAACGTGCGGTGACTGTCGACGGTCGGCGCATACCCGGTGCGCAGTTCCGCGTCGCCGCCGTAGTTGACGGTGTTGTACACTTCACCGACATAGGCGTCAAACGTCGTCGCCGTCGTGCCCCCTGCCGTGACCGTCGGGTCGAGCAGGATCGGATACTGGGTTTCCGGGTCTTTCAGATAGGCCATGTCCAGCGCCAGGGTCAACAGGATCTTGCCGCCCTGTTGTTCCAGCACGTAGTCCATCGCGTGCGACTCTTTGTCGGACGCGTCGCGCATGAATGGCGGCGCAAAGGTGTAGACGACCGCGCCGTCTTTTTTATCGGTGAAGACGATATCGCGTCCTTCTTGCTTGACGTTCAAGTCGGTCTTCAGCTCAAAGGTGATTTTTTCGACGTCAGGAAGCTTTTTTAAGATCAGGTCTTCCTTGACGCCGGTGCTGCGTACATGATAAATAGCATCGATATTTGCAAATAGATTGGGATAGGTAAGCGTATCATCTTTGCTGACGCCGGCCGCTGGGTTGGCGCCAAGAATCGAATAGGAAAGGGAATGCCCGTTTTGCTTGATCTTAAAGATGTCTTTATCGGCCGTCTTGGCAAATAGTGCGGTAAACTTGTTTGCTTTGTTCTGGAACTTGAAGTTTTTCTGTTCGGTCTTGTCGGCGATCAGATCGGTGATGCCGTTGTCGATCGATTTCCAGTCCTTAGTGCCGGTTTCCTGATAGAAAACCGGTGTGGAATACATCTCGATCGTTTCGGTGAGATCGCTGTTTTTCCACGTTTTTGAATTTTGCGTGCGTTTTCCTTTCAGCTCCAGCACCTTATCGGGCGCTTCTTTAGCCTGCTCTTTCGCGTCCTTGTGTTCATTCGAACCGTGCGCATACGCCGTTCGCAGCGAATCGAGCGGCATCGTGACCGCCAGATTCAGCACAAGAAACGACACCAACGCTTTTGAAAAAAGTCCTTTTGATCGCAAACAAATTTCCCTCCTCAGATAAGAAAATTTAACCAAGAGTGCAACAGATGAAATATAGCTTTAAAATAATACGTGAAAAATAGAGTATATAGCTACGGGCAAATGTTCCCATGCCAAAAGACGCAAAAAAGGCGATCCGAAGTGATTCGGATCGCCTTAGGTCTCACTCACAAATTAGAAATTGCGGTTCAGCGCCATCGGGGAATTGTAGCCTTGCTGCTGCTGTGCGCCATAGCCTTGACCGCCGCCGTAACCCGGGGCAGAAAACGCCTGCACCATCGTTTGCATGGTGTGGTCAGCCAGTTGCGGAACTTGGTACATGCCTTGGTAGTTGGCAAATTGGAACAGTTCGTACGCCATCTCCTGGCAGGTGTTGGCAGACGTTGCATGGAACTGGCGCAGCACCGGGTTGGCGCATTCCAGCGTGAAGTTCATGCAGGAGATCGCGCCAAACTTGTGCAGGTTGAGCGCGATGGTCGCGATCGACTGGTCGGACAGGCGGTTGGCCTGCGGGTTGGGCGTCGGGAATTGCGGGTTGTTCAGGCCGATGTTGATGTTTTCGTAAACGTTCGTTTGCGGCGTGTGCGGGACTTGCGGAGTGAAGCCTTGGTTGTTCAGCACCGCCAGGCACTGCTGGTAGCCTTGCACCATGCGGCGCTGCTGGTTGCTCAGGATGTCGCGCAGGTGCGCGTCCTGGCACTGGCTGATCAAGATGCCGTACAGCTCTATGTCTGCCCCTTTGGAGCGGATCGTTTCCTGTGTAACCAAAAACTCATGCGCTCCAAAACGCATCCCTTGCTGTTGTTGACCTTGTTGTTGCTGTTGAGTACGGTTCATTCTGTAAAGCACCTCCAAGCGAGTTTCAAACCTTTACTAGAATGCCGTTTCCACAGCTGCTTTATGCAAATGAAAAAGCCTTGCGCCACGAATCGGCACAAGGCTTTGCTTTTACTTCGCAGCGACTTTGCCCGCGGTCAGGCGCAGGAATTCTTCTGCATCCTTGACGGTGATGTCCACTGCATTTTGCCAAAATTCCGGCTGGGTCAGATCGACGCCAAGGTGCTTCTGCGCCAGCTCCTCCACCGTCATGCTGGCCGTGTCGCGCAAAAGCGCCACGTACTTGTCGGCAAAAGTCGGGCCTTCCTGCAGCGCCAGCGCGTAGACGCCGGTCGAGAACAGGAAGCCGAAGGTGTACGGGAAGTTGTAGAACGGCACCGAAGTCGAATAGAAGTGCAGCTTCGACGCCCAGAAGCGCGGGTGGTACAGCTCCAGAGAATCGCGGTACGATTTCTGCTGCGCTTCCACCATCAGCTCGTTCAGGCGCTCGGCGCTGACCAGGCCTTTTTGGCGCTCATCGTAGAAGTTGTTTTCAAAGATAAAGCGAGCGTGGATGTCCATGTACATCGCGATCGAGCCGTGCACTTTCTCTTCCAGCAGCGCAATCTTCTCGTCGTCCGATTTCGCTGCGCGCACCGCCGCCGAAGTGACCAGCGTTTCCGCAAACGTCGAAGCGGTCTCCGCCACGTTCATCGCGTACAGGCGGGAGAAGAACGGCATGTCGCCCATCACGTGCGCATGGTACGCATGGCCCAATTCGTGCGCCAACGTCGACACAGCGCCCATCGAGTTGTCGTACGTCATGAAGATCCGGGTCTCGTTCTTGCCCGGGAAGCCGGTGCAGAACCCGCCGGGACGCTTGCCCGGGCGGTCTTCCGCCTCGATCCAGCTCTGCTCAAACGCCTGCTTGGCAAAATCGGCAAAGTCGGGAGAGAATTCTTGGAACTGCTCGACGATAAAGTTAGCGCCTTCATCGTACGTATACGAAGTCTCCACGGTGGAAGTCGACGCGTACAGGTCGTAGTAGCTCAGCTTGTCGGCGCCGATCAGCTCCGCCTTGCGGTTCAAGAACTTCACAAATACTTCTTTGTTCTTGTCGATCACATCCCACATCACGTCGAGGGTGGCGCGGGACATGCGGTTGATGTCGCACGGCTCTTTGAGGATCGAATCCCAGCCGCGGGCTTTGTAATGCGCCCAGCGGAAGCCGCCGAGGTGGTTGAGGTTGGCTGCGAACAGCTCTTCGTTTTGCGCAAACGCTTCTTCCCACGCTTGAAACGCAGCTTCGCGCACATTGCGGTCCGGCGCGCCGGAGTACAAGTTCTGCGCCTGGCCGACCGACAGTTCCTTCACTTCACCGCCGCTCTCCACCTTGATCGCCATGCGGCCGATCAGCGTGTTGTACAGCGAGCCCCAGGCATGGTAGCCGTCTACAGCGAGGTCGCCCGCCAACGCTTCCATCTCCGGCGCCATCTTCTCGCCGGCGCGCAGGCGGCGCTCATCGAGGTAAAAGGCGATCGGCTGCACGCGCTCGTCTTTCAAAAGCGCTGCCCAGGTGTTATCATCTGCCGCGAGGATCTGCTTGTCCAGCACGGTCATCGCCGCGCCATGCTGTGCGGACAATTGGGTGATCCGGCCATGCACGATCTTCGCGTGCTGATCTTTCACGTTTTGCGCGAGCAGGCAGGAGGTGAAGCTCGTCGCATAGCGCAGGTTGGCGAACACCTCTTGCACCGTTTTCAAAACGGAGACCCATGCGTCAACGCTGTTTGCCGACTCCAGCGAGGAGATCGTGCCGGACAAACCTTCGATCCCGGCTTCGAGCTGATTCAGATACTGAGCAAACTCCGGAGACTCGGAACCGCCGGCAAAAAACGGATCTAAATTCCACGTTTGGCTTAAATTTTTCATGAGAATCCCTCATTTCGCTATGTATTTCTTCTCCCATCATATCACACTTTTCAAATAACTTCCTGCCCCGTAAAAAAAGCCGCAAACTGCGGCTCCTGCAAGTTTACGGCTTTAAAACGACTTTGATGCACCCGTCCAGCTTTTCATCAAAAATTTCATATCCGCGCTCCGCTTCCGCCAAAGGCAGCCGGTGTGTGATCACGTCGGTCGGGTCAAATTTGTTCTCTTTGATCATCCGGTACAGCTCCGGTATGTAGTGGATCACCGGCGCCTGCCCCATCTTCAGCGTGATGTTGCGGGCGAACAGATCGCCGAGCGGAAACGCGTTGTAACGCGCCCCGTACACGCCGACCAACTGGATCGTCCCGCCTTTGCGCACGCATTGCGCCGCGATGACGATCGCGCCCATCGAGCCGCCCTGCAGCTTCAATGCGCTCTCCACCATCTCGACGATCGTCATCTTGCCGTCCATGCCGACACAGTCGATCACGACATCCGCGCCGCCTCCCGTGATCTCTTTCAAATACTCGCCGGCATGGTCATGCTTGGTGAAATCGACGATCTCCACGTTGTTCACCCGCTTGGCATGTTGCAGGCGATATCCGATGTAGTCGACAGCGATGACGCGCTTGGCGCCTTTGAGCCAAGCAAACTTTTGCGCGAGCAGACCGACCGGGCCGCAGCCGAGCACGATCACCGTATCGCCCGGTTTGACCCCGGCGTTGTCCACGCCCCAGTACGCCGTAGGCACGATGTCAGACAAAAAGACGATCTGCTCATCTTCCATCTCGCAATCATCCGGCACTTTAAACGGCATGAAATTCCCGTACGGCACCCGCAAAAATTCGGCCTGGCCGCCTGCGTACCCGCCGTACGTCTCCGAATAGCCCAAAAAACCACCCGTTTCCCCATGCGGATTGGCGTTGTCGCATTGGCTCTCCAGGTGATGTTCACAGTAGAAGCAGTGCCCGCAAGCCACCGTAAACGGGACGATCACCCGGTCGCCTTTTTTGACCCGCGTCACATCGGGGCCAACTTCTTCGACGATCCCCATCGGCTCGTGGCCGATGATGTAGCCTTTGTGAAGGTTGGGGACGAAGCCGTGAATCAAATGCAAGTCGGACCCGCAGATGCCGGTGGTGGTGATGCGGACGACGAGATCATCACGCTGGATGATCTTTGGATCTGGCATTTCGGTCACTTTTACATCTTTGATCCCTTGGTAGGTTACAGCCTTCATGCCCATTCTCCTTTCAGCCTGCCCTGCTCATACGCAGAGCGGTAATAGCGGTAGACCACAGCGATCGACAGGTAGATCACGATGTCAGATAACAGCGACAGCCAGAGCGACCACCACATGTGGTGCTGCATGTTGCCCAGCCGCATCGTCAGCCATTCAAAGAGGATCGCCGGGATCATCCAGAACACGGCCCGCTTCAAAATCTGTTTCCATCGCTCGGGCAGGTTTTGACAAAACAGATACGCGACGACCGGATAGATGCCAAAATCGAGCAGCAGCGGAATCGTATACAAGGCATGGGGCAGCCCGGAATACGACCACAGTTGGTAGTGCACCATCATCAGATCGGTCAACAAGCCTAAAAAGCTGGTAAAGATGCAAACAGGATACAGCTCCCGGACGCGGGACTTGTCCGCTTTGATGAAAAACCATAGCCAGCAAAATGCAAATACCAGCACAAAATACAAGTCAACTCCTCCTTGATTCGTGCTAATGGATTGAATACCAACAGGGAATAGTAGAAGCAGGAGGTTTTGTTCTATGGCAGTATTCCTGTTTGTAAGTATCGCCATACTTGTCTTTTGGGGCTTCGCTGACAAAGGGCGGTTTCGCGCTATGTTTCCCGTTTGGATGAGCGCCATCTTTGTGCGTTTTCTGGATCACTACATTGTAATTGACTGGTTTAAATTGTGGGTGCTGCACGGTCAAGGGTGGCGCATGATCTGGATTCCGATGCTCGCCAACATCACGATCTGGCCGATCGCAGCTTATCTCTATATTCAATATCTTCCGAAATCTAGAAACTTCTTCCGCCTGCTGCTGCACACGCTTCCTTACGTGGTCGTGATGTCCGGTTATTTGCAAATTCTTACGTACTTAAAAGTCTTCGATATGCAAAAAGGATGGACGATCTGGCATACGTTCGTAAACCTGTTTTTCTATTTTTATATGATGTATGGGATCTATCGTTGGCAGACCCATCCTGTGCGGGGAGGCGTTACGAATGTCTAAATCCACTCCCTCGTATGAGGATTTGTATCAGAAGCAGGTGGAGCTCAAAGAGGTTGACATCGCGCACTGGAAACATGATGACGTGTTTTCCGTTAACTGGTGGATCCTGCTGCTGGTGATGCTGACCGCGTGGACAATCTGCTGGAAGATCGTTGACCGCAAGCGGTTGGTGCCCGTCTTGCTGTACGGCGCGTTTGCAGCGCTTAGTTCTTCGTTTTTGGACGTGCTGGGGACTTCGGTAGCCTTATGGGGCTATCCCGACCGCCTCGTCCCTTTGATTCCGCCTTTTTTTATTTTTGACTTTGTCACCTTGCCGGTCGTTCTCTTGTGGGTTTACCAGAAGTACGGGGATTGGAAACGCTTTCTCATCGCCGCCACCATCGTCTCTGCCAGCTTCGCGTTTGGCTTTGAGCCGTTTCTGGAATGGCGCGGCATGTACCGCTTGCATCACTGGGAGTACTACTATTCCTTTCCGATCTATATCGTGTTTGCTTCCGTCATCAAAAAGGTGGTCGATCTGGTCGTCGCGACACAAAAAAAGCACGCCCCTCACTAGAGGGACGTGCTTTTTTTAACGAACGGATAGAAGATCAGACCGACGAGGAGCATGCCGACACCAAGCAGGAAAGTCTTCATGTCGGACGTGCCGGCGTAGATCACCCATGCCGAGTAGACGGTGGCGAAAAACGCGATCAAAAAGTCGGTCGTGCGGCTTCTGGACTGCCCTTGGTACGATTCGCCTGTGACGGTCAGCTTCAATTGATAAAGCGACGCGATCACGTACGGCACCAGGTAGGACAATGTCGCGACGGTGATCACAAAGCCAAATGCTCCGGCGACGCTTTCTGAGATCGTCGAGAAGATAAACACCTGCGACAACAGGTTGGAGACGATCAGCGAATTGCGCGGCGCGCCTTTTTTGTTTTCTTTCAGGAAGAAGCGCGGGAACATGCCCTGCTTCGCCGCTTGGAACGGCACTTCGGAAGACAGCATGATCCAGCCGATCATCGAACCGGCCAGCGAAATCAGACCGAGGATCGCCATCAAGGATGAGCCCGGCGTGCCGACGACCGACATCAGCGCGTCGACGAGCGGTTTTTCGGTGGCCATCAACTGGTCTTGGGTCAGCGCGCCCATCGTCAGCACGGTGATGCCCATATAGATGATCAGGGCGACGACCAGACCGGTGATCGTCGCTTTTTTCACGTCCGACTGCTTGCGGGCGCGGGACGAGAAGACGACCGCCGATTCGACGCCAACAAACGCCCACAGGGTGGAGATCGCAGCGCCGTTGATCTGGCCGAACAAGGAGACCGCTTCTTGGGTCCCTTCCACTACGCGCGGCTGCACGAGCGGCAGGATGTTCGCTTTTTGGAACGCGAACAGAGCGGCAATGATGAAGAACAGGAAGCCAAGCACTTTCGCAGCCGTCGCCAGGAAGTTGACTTTGCCGGCCCCTTCCACGCCGCGCAGCACCAGCGTGTGGATCAGCCAGAGCATCGCCGTGCAGACGAGGAAGGTGATGAAGTTGCCCGTCTTGACTGCGTACGAGCCGATCTGGAACAGTTCGGCCTGCGAAGTCATCACCGGGAAGAACGTCGACAAGTACGAAGCAAACGTGGTGATGATCGCCACATTCCCCGTCGCGTTGGCCAGCCAATAGCCCCAGGCGACGATGTAGCCGGACAGACGCGACCGGCCGGTGCCTGCGCGAAACATCGCGCGCGCATACATCTGCGGGCCGCCGTTTAACTCCGGCTTGCGCAGCGACAGGTTGCCGAACACCAGCGCCGTCAGCAGCACGCCGATCCCGGTGATCACCCAAGCGGACAAGACGCCCGCCGGGGATGCTTCCAGCGCCAGGTTATGCGGTAACATAAAGATCCCGGAGCCGACCATGTTCCCGATGACGAGCGCGGTCAGCACCCAAAATCCAAGCTTGTTTTTTGACATTTCAATTCTTTCCTCCTTTAACGTAACAAAGGAAGGTGGGCAATAAAAAAACACCGCTTTACGGTGTACTTTTTACGATACCCGCACCTAGCGCCTTTGTTGGAAATAGCTCTCCACGGGAAGTTGGCAGCTTTCCCGTGACAGTTCCGGCCCTCTTCGAGTCCGGCCCCAGCCTCCTGCCGCAAAGACGGCAGAACACTTCGGCGATGCTTCCTTTCCACAGCGTTCACAGGTGTCTTTGCACCTCCCGCCGCGTACTGATCAGCTTCGCAACCTCTACCCCACCTGATAGATGAGGGACTATGAAGTTTACACAACGAGATTTAGTATACGGATCGACTGTCATCATGGTCAAGGACTAATTTTTGACAAACAAAAACTGCCGGTCATGTGACCGGCAGCAGCAGATCGATCGTCGTGCCAACGCCAACGACGCTGGTGATGTTGAGCTTGCCGCCATGGTCTTCGATGATCTTGAAAGACACCATCAGGCCAAGCCCCGTGCCTTTTTCTTTCGTCGAAAAAAACGGGTCGCCCAGTTTTTGCAGCTGCTCTTCCGACATGCCGTTCCCCTGATCGACCAATCGCAGCCGGATCTGATCGGCTCCGAAAGAGGCGAGTTCGATCGTCAGTTCGCCGCCGTCCGGCATCGCTTCGATGGCATTTTGCAGCAGGTTGAGCAGCACTTGCTTGATCTGATTCTCTTCGATAAATACATCCGGCACCGGCTCAAACCGCATCCGAATCCGCACATCGTGCAAGTTCGCCTCCGGTTCGAGCAGCGTGATGATCAGCAGGAGTATCTGTTCCAGGCTGGCCGGCCGGAATTCAGCCAATTGCGGCTTGGCCAGCAGCAGGAACTCGCCGACGATCAGGTTGGCGCGGTCCAGTTCGGAGAGGATGACATCGTAGTACTCGACGTTGTGCTGCGCCCGCTCTTTGAGCAGTTGGGTGAAGCCTTTGATCGCCGTGAGCGGATTGCGAATCTCATGGGCGATCCCGGCTGCCAGCTGACCGATGGCGGTCAGTTTATCGGAACGGTGCAGGAGCTCTTGCGTCCGCCTCTGTTCGGTGATGTCTTTGGCGATCAAATAGGCGCCGAGGATGCGTCCGTCCACGATCAGCGGCACATTGGTCACGAGCAGGGAGATCTCCGAGCCGTTGCCCAGCCGGACATTACACTCATAATTCGGCGTTTCCCCTTCCAGCGACTCTTGCAGACGATCCCCGATCAGGCGGACCGTCTCCGGGTCGTCGATCCACTTGTACAAGTTGCCAAGCATCTCGTCCCGCCTGAGGCCCAACATCAGTTCTGCCGCACCGTTTGCGTCGATCACGCTGCCTTCCAAGTCGATCGAAAAGACGGCGTACGGGTTGTGCGCAAACAGCGAGCGAAAGCGCTGTTCCGACATGCGCGCGCTGTGCATGGCGGCCCGACGGTCAATCAGTGCGCCCAGCAGGACGAGAAATTGAATCAAAAGCGCTGCGATGCCGAGTGAAAAAGCAAGCAAAATGCCGTCACTGGACGTCACATGATGCGTGTTTGACCTGGCGGCTGGATGCATGTTGAAGCCGATCTGTTGAACATAGTGTACAGATGCAACAGCAAAGCCCATCAGCACGGCCGAGATGATTTTGTGTGGACGTTTGCCGAGGCGTTTCCGTTCCTGATACCGAAAAGCAAACAGGAAGATCGCATACAAGACAGGTGTCGCATAGAGCAAGGTAAAGGCGGCTGCCTTTAGATCATATGGTAAGTGATCGCCGGCCTGCACAGCCTGCAGACACAAGAAGCTGGTGAGAATCGTTCCCCCTGCATAGATCAAAGCGGCGAGCAAGAAGCGGAATTTGCTGTTCCCTTTGCGCCGTTTGACCAAACAGAGCACAAGAAAAGAGCTGAGAACCGCCATAAGCATCGAGAGTCCCAGCTTCCAGAAGTCATATGAATCGGACATCGGCACATTGCAGGCTAAGAGCCCGATCAAATGCACCGTCCATGTGCCAAATCCCATCGCTGCCGCTCCTGCCAGCATCCACATGCGGCAGAGCTTGCCGCTGCTGGCCGCCACCCGCTCGCTCAAATCGATGACAGCGTACGCGGAAATCATGGCGATCTGAACGGTCAGCAACATCAGAGACACATTGTACATGCCTAAAAATCGTACCAACGCTTCTTCCATTTCATTCCCCCATACACAAGATCTGGTATCCCCCATATTCTACAAGGATACGTCAGCACCTTCCGATCAACTAAACAAATAGCCCCGGACAATGTCCGGGGCTGCCTGTTTGTTCAGCAACTTTTATTCATAAATGGCATTCGACAAGAGACGGAACAGATAGTCGGTGTGATCGCGGAATCCGGCTTCGAGGCCGATCAAAGTCACCGCTTTGGACGGATCATGCACGATGACCGGCTGGCCCTGTGCGCCGCTGCTGTTGCGCCAGTGCCCGGCGAGGAAGAATCCGCTCTCATTGGCATAGGAGGCATCCACCGCGTAGCCTGCCGTGTTGGTGTACCAGACCGGGCGGTAGACAAACCCGATGTCGGATGCCCCGTAGCCTGCGGTCAGCGGCGAAGACGCATAGTTGACTTTGACGATCCCGTTGGAGTTGGAAGCGCCGACGTTGACGCCGACGGTGGTCAGGCCCAGCGTCTTCGCAGCTAGCGAACCACCTGCGCCAACCGCGATGTATTTGCCGCCGCCGCTGACAAACGCGTTGACGTTCGCTTTGAATTTGGCCAGCTCATCTGCCGACTGCAAGCCAAATTCGGCGTTGGCGACGCTGTTCGAAGTGGCGATCAATCGCTCCGTGCCGCTGTAGATCAGCGCATCGTAGCCGGACAGACCTGCAGACGCCACTTCGCGCGGATGCAGTTCAGTAACGTCAAAGCCGAGTCGCTGCAAGGCGAGCTTGGTGCCGGAGTGGGACTGGCCTTTGTTCATGCCGCCGTCTTTGACCATGGCGATCTGCAGCGTCTCCAACGTTTTCGCGTCGGTCGGAACGGCTGCCGTCTGCAAGGTGAGGCCGGACGCTTTGACGAGCGCGGGCAGCACCGCTGCCTGTTTGACATAGAAGTTGCCGGCCGTGTCGCGCTTGATGTCCACGCCTTGCTGCAGCAGTTCGTTGGCGAGGTGCACCGCTTGGACCGAGGAGTTCGGGATGAGGTACGGGCCTTTGCCGATCAGCGCGCCTGTAGTGTCGACCGATTTGACTTTGCCTGTTTGGACGCTGAAAGCTGTATGCACCGGATCGGCTGCAAAGCCCCACAGCTCCGGCAGGCTCCACGCGGAGATGTCGTACATCGCCGGGGTGTCGGCCGAGATGTCTTCGCCGTCCCAGAGCATGGTGTTGGCGAGGCCTGCTTTCGCCTGGTCCATCGGCACGATGTAGGTGCCGGCCGGGTATTGTTTGCCGCTTACGGTGAACGCCTTTTTCGCCTGCTCGACTTCGATGTCGTTTTGCAGCAGGTGGTTGACCGCTTTTTCGGTCACCGTCGGGTCGGCGCTTTTCGGCAGGATGTAGGCGTTCGGGAAGAAGCCCTCTTGATGGAACGGATGGTCAAAGTTGATGCCGCGCTTGAACACTTCGATCTGGTCGGTCAGCATCGCTTTTTTGTTTTGGGTGGCGTACTTCAGCGCGCCCATCACCGCGTCATATTGCCAGCGCACGCCGTCCCAGTCGTTGGTCGGCGCTTCCAGCGTGTAGCCGTAGGAGCCGTGGTACATCGCATACATCGGCGTGAAGATCGGCGGATAGTCATCCCAGCCAAACGAATCGTCACGCTGCGGGATGTAGACACTGGAAAGGTCTTTGTAGTTGGCGCTGTACTGGTTTTTGTTGGAGAGGATCTCCCTTTCCATCGCTTCCGCTTGGTCGACCGACCATTTGGAGAAGAGGTCGTATTCGTAGTTCGGGTTGTGCGGCGGCGTGCACGGTTCGATCAGGCCAAGCTGGCTGGACGAGTTTTTCACATAGCCGTGCATGTCGAGGAACACCATCGGGTTCCATTCGGTGATCAGATCGACCGTCTGCTGCGTCTCCGGCTGGGACTGGGTGATAAAGTCGCGGTTGAGGTCGATGCCGTTGCCGTTGAAGCGGGTGCCGTCGAAGCGACCGTCCGGGTTGGCGACAACGTTGAAGATCAGGATGTTGTTGGCGAGGATCTCCTGGGTCATCGCATCGTTTTGCAGCGCGAAACGCTCGATCAGCTGCAGCACAGCGTCGGTGCCGACAAATTCGGTGCCGTGAATCGAGCCGTTGATCATGACCGGCACTTTGAAATCTTCGTGCTTTTCAACCCAGGACTGCGCCTTTTCCGGGTTCTTAAACATCTGTTTGCGCAGGGCTTGGTAGTAGCCGTATTTGCCTTTTGCCTGCGGGTCGGAGATGGTGACGGTGTACAGGTCGCGGCCTTGCGAGGATTGTCCGCTCACTTTGACGGTGACGCGGTTGCTTTGTTTGGCCAAGTCCTGGAGCTTTTGCCCAAGCAGGCTATATTTAACGAAATCGTAGTTTTGCTGATTGAACAGGCTGCCGGTAGTCTCTTGGGTTTCATATGCGTTGACGTTGGTCCACGCTTGCGCCGGGTTGTAGGCGTTGACAGCATAGGGGGTGGCGGTGATCAGGGACAGGCCAAGTGCGCCTGCGAGTGCTTTTTTCATCATGGTGTAGGTCCTCCCTTATCTGGATGCAAGGTTATGCATTATTTTTGTATAGTTATTCATCGGCTTTGATAAGTATACATACATGTACAGCAGAGGGCAAGGTTTTTTTCGATGGAAGATGCAGGAGTTCGAAGAGTTGCCCCGAAGAGGTTTGATAGATTAAGCAGTTTGAGGAGGTTATTTAAGATGGCGATTGGCTTTATTAACGGTGAATGGATTCCGGTCGATCAAGCGGTGCTGCCGATTGACGAGCGCGGTCATAACTTTGGCGACGGCGTCTATGAAGTGATCCGTGTCTACCAAGGCGCGCCGTTTAAGATGCGCGAACACTTGGTGCGTTTGGAGAAAAGTGCGGAAGCGATCCTGCTGACGATGAACTATACGATTGAAGAGCTGGAAGCGCTGATCGCAGAAGGCTTGGCGAAGACCGGCCTGCAGGAGGCATCGGTGTATCTGCAAGTCACCCGCGGGATTGCCAAGCGCGTGCATCTGTTCCCGGATGTGCCGGCTTCGACGACGATGACGATTCGCGAAGCTGCCGACATTTCCGATGCGGTGCGTGAAAAAGGCGTCAATGTGACGCTGGTCGACGATGAGCGCTGGAAGAACTGCTTCATCAAGTCGCTCAACCTGCTGCCGAACGTGGTGGCCAAGCAGAAGGCGAAAGATGCCGGGTATTATGAAGCGGTGTTTGTGCGCGACGGCGTGGTGCTGGAAGGTTCGAGCTGCAACATCTTCCTCGTCAAAGACGGCGTGTTGATCACACCGCCTGCGAACCGCTATATCTTGCATGGGATTACCCGTGCGACGCTGCTCGATATTGCCAAGGAGATCGGCGTGAGCGTTGAGGAGAAGGAGTTTGGCACCGACTTGCTCTTGGCGGCGGATGAGGCGTTTATGACTTCGACGTCGATGGAAGTGATGCCGGTGGTGGAAGTGGACGGCAAGAAGATCGGCAACGGCAAGCCGGGCGAAATTTCGATGAAGCTCTTGAAGAACTACCGCGCGAAATTCCAGCACATCGGAGTGTAAACGGTGAGCGGACGGATTCGCGACTACGGCGTGCAGGTCGGTTCGATGCGCACCGGTCCCGGCAATCGGATCACCGATGTGCCGGGCGTGCGGGTCGGACACTGCACGCTGGATGACGGCCACGTGAAGACGGGCGTGACGGCCGTGTTGCCGCACGGGGGCAATCTGTTTCAGGAGAAAGTGCTGGCCGTCGCGCATGTGATCAATGGTTTTGGCAAGACGGCGGGGACGATTCAGATCGAGGAATTAGGGACGATCGAGTCGCCGATCCTGCTGACGAACACGCTGTCGGTCGGACGGGTGAGCGATGCGCTGGTCGAGTATCTGCTGGAGCAGAACCCGGAGATCGGCGTGACCACCGGGACGGTCAACACGGTGGTCTGCGAGTGCAATGACGGCTATCTCAATGAGATACGCGGCTTGCATGTGCAAAGAGAACATGTGCGGGCGGCGTTATCGTCCGCAGCGACCGACTTCGCCGAGGGCGCAGTTGGCGCCGGCACAGGCATGAGCTGCTACGGCCTGAAAGGCGGCATCGGCTCCGCATCGCGGCTGATCGAGCTCGGGGGCAAGGAGTACACGCTGGGCGTGCTCGTGCTGTCGAACTTCGGCAGGCAGCAGGATTTCATGCTGCACGGGATACCGGCCGGGGAGATCATTGCAGGAATGGCTGACGCCGAAGGACTGCCCCTGTCGGGGATGAATGATCGTCTGGCTAATGCGAGTCCTGCCGCTTTGCAGGAACGCGAGAAAGGTTCGATTATTTTTATATTGGCAACCGATCTTCCATTATCCGAGCGCCAGTTAAAACGGGTGAGCAAACGCTGTACGGTTGGTTTGACCCGAACGGGGTCGTTCATCGGGAATGGCAGCGGGGATGTGGTGATCGGCTTCACGACGGCAAATCGGGTGCGGCACGAGGAAACGGAAGCGGTCGTGACCTTGCAGATGCTGAACGAAAATGAGATCGACCTGGCATTTCGCGCGTCATCTGAAGCGTCAGAAGAGGCGATTCTGAACTCGATGACAGCGGCGAAGACGACCGTTGGACGCGACGGACATGTGCGCAAGGGGTTGTCCGAGTATTTGGCAGCTGTTTTGGCAGAAACACAGGAAAGAGCCTGATCGATGTATCAGGCTCTTTTTTCGTGAAAAACTACCAACAGCAACCCTGACAAGGAGACCCCTGCCATGACGCTGATCAGTGAATATAAAAGCAAACTCCGCACTCCGGAAGAAGCGGTGCGGTTGATCGAACCGGGCGACGACATCCTCGTTCCGCTCTCCGCCGGCGAACCGCCCGCGCTGCTCGACGCCTTGCCCACCCACAGCGGCCTGCAAGGCAACCGTCTGTTCCAAATGCTCTCCCTGCGCCCCGCGATCAAGGCCGATCCGGAACGCCTCAAGCTCGTCTCGATGTTTCTCGGCGCAGGCGACCGTCCTGGATTTCGCGAAGGGAAGCTCGATCTGTTGCCGAACCACTTTTCCGACCTGCCCGACCTCTTGCACGACTTTACGCAGAACCGCGTGCTGATGGCGACCGTCTCGCCGATGGACCCGGACGGCTGCTTTTCGATCGGCACCAACTGCGACTACATCGGCACCTTGATCGATGAGGCCAAGCTGATTCTGCTCGAAGTCAACGAATACATGCCGCGCACTTACGGCAAAAATGTGATCCACATCTCGCAAGTGGCAGCCCTTGTGGAAAAACACGTCGAACTCCCCCTGCTCCCGGAACCCCAGATCACCGAAAACGACGCCAAGATCGGCCGCCTGATCGCCGACATCATCCACGACGGCGATAACCTGCAGATCGGCTTCGGCGCGATCCCCAACGCCGTGATGAACTTCCTGCAAGGCCACCAGAACCTCGGCGTGTTTACCGAAATGCTGCCCGACAAAGCGGTCGACCTCTATCGGGCCGGCGTCATCACCGGCAGCAACAAAACGGTCTACCCCGGCCAGATGACGACGACCTTCGCCCTCGGCAGCCGCAAGCTGTACGACTTTTTGCATGAGAATCAGGACGTGCTGTTCCTCCCCGTCTCCTGGACGAACGACGTGCGGATCATCTCGCAGATCGACAATCTGGTGTCGATCAACTCGACCGTCGAAGTCGACTTCCTCGGCCAATGCAACTCGGAGACGGTCGGGGGCCACTACTACTCCTCCACCGGTGGCCAGGCCGATTTTGCCCGCGGGGCACGGCTTGCGAAAAACGGGCGCGGCATCATCTGCCTGCACTCCACCGCCAAAAACGGCACAATCTCCAAGATCGTCCCCACCCTGCACCCGGGCTCGGTCGTCACCACTTCGAAAAACGATGTTGACATGATCGTCACCGAATACGGCGTCGCCCAACTGAAAGGCAAAGCGATCCGCGAGCGCACCCGCGCCCTGATCGGCATCGCCCACCCGAAATTTCGCGAAGAATTGGCGTTTCAGGCGCGGAAGATGGGGTATTTGCTGTAACAGTTGCTGTAAGAAAAAGAGAGCCTCCTCTGCGGGAAGCTCTCTTTTTATTGCAGGCGCTCCAAAACGCGGCGCTTTTTGTACAGCATCTTGCCCGCTTCGGCGACGTCTTCGATCGTTTTCTTGTTCAGAAACGCGCCAAACAGGATGCCGGCGATCGGGATCAGCTGGAACAGTTTCTTCCAGCCCATGTTGTCGGTCAGGGTCATCACCACTTCACGCCAGCCTTGGAGCTGGGAGAACATCTGGCTGCCTTTTTGGGCTGGATCGCTGTAGGCGGCGAGCTCTTCCAAGATCGCTTTCTTGCCGACGAAATCGGAGGATGAGAACTGCAGGCACTTGATGATAAACAAGCGCTCCTGCTTGTCGTTCGGGTCGTAGCCGTACGCATACGCCATCTCCTGCAGGACTTTCAAGGACAGTCCGAGCAGCATCGGGATGTCGATCGCCATCGTAAAAATCCCGCCGATGCCTGTGCTCGCCCCTTGCCATTTGGCAAACGTCGAGCGGGACGCGCGCAAGTCATTGGCCACCTGATCCATCACCGAGAGCGGCAGGGAGGTGATCTCGCCGGGCGCGACCGGCTCCCCTTTTGCTTTGGCGAAACGCTTCAAGATTCCGTCCGTCTGGATCAGATAGCGTCCGCCCGTATCCACATAGGCCATCATTTCGTCGATCGCCTGCCCCAGCTTCTCTTTCAGAAAACGCGGGGTCAGCTTGTCGAGCACGACGAATGGCAGCCGGCCGAGTTTTTCCCAAAACCATAAATCTTTCTGCTCTTGCTCCCACGTCTCGATCTCGCGCAGGGCAAGCTGCAGGTCTGCTTTCGTTTCCACAGGGGCACCACCTCACTCCCCTATTTTCGCCGATTTGCCCGCGCTTGTCTCCTCTCGCGCATCGATTGTCTGGTGTCGGCGCGATTTTTGCCCGAATCGACGACGTTCGCCTCATTCAAACCGGAGATGAATTGAGCCAGCGTTTTTACTGTCGGGTACTGGAACAATTGCACGACGGCAAGCTCCAGCCCCAGCTCGCTCAAGCGGCGGTGGATCTGGACGACGAGGATCGACTGCCCGCCCAGTTCGAAGAAGTTGTCGTTGACGCCAACCTTCTCCACGTTCAGGTACTCCTGCCAGATGCCGGCGATCTGCTTCTCGAGCGGCGTCGACGGCGCGACATACGCGGTGCCAAGCTCCGGGCGGTCGCCTTCAGGCTTGGGCAGGGCGTTGCGGTCGACTTTGCCGCTTGGCATCAAGGGCAGTTGGTCGAGGAACAGGAACAGGGTCGGCACCATGTACTCCGGGAGTTGCTCCTGCAAAAAGACGCGCAGGTCGCTGCTGGTCGGAGCAGTTCCGGAGCTGACCACATAGGCGGCCAGCATGCGGTTGTCCGGCGCGGTGACGACCGCTTCCCGCACGTTCGGGTGTTTGCAGAGCGCCGCTTCGATCTCGCCAAGCTCGATGCGGAAGCCGCGCAGTTTGACCTGATGGTCGAGGCGGCCGAAGTATTTCACCTCGCCGTTCGGTAGCCAGGCGGCAAGGTCGCCCGTCTTGTACAGGCGGCCCGTTCCAAACGGGTTCGGGATGAAGCGCTCGGCGGTCAGTTCTTCGCGGCCCAGATAGCCGCGCGTCACGCCCGCGCCGCCGATATGCAGCTCGCCTGCGACGCCGACCGGAACCGGCTGCAGACGCTTGTCGAGGATGTACAGCTCGGTGTTGGCGATCGGGCGGCCGAGCGGGATCGGTGCGCTCGTGTCTGTCACCTCGTGCACCGCCGCCCAGACGGTCGCTTCGGTCGGGCCGTACATGTTGAACAGGCGGGCCTGCAGCTCGCTTTTAATCGTTTGAGCGAGCGCTTGCGGCATCGCTTCGCCGCCGAGCAGGATCTTTTCCAGCCCTTGCAGCGCCGGGCGGGCGTCGGCGTTGGCGAGCATCATGCCGATCAGCGACGGGGTGCATTGCAGCAGGGTCACGCCCGGCTGCAAGTTGCCGCCGAGGACGTCCGCTTCCGTGTGCAGGACGACTTTGCAGCCGTTGGTCAGCGTCCAGAACAGCTCCAGCACGGAGATGTCAAAGCCGATCGACGTCACCGCCGCGATGCTGTCCCCCGCGCCGCAGCCGATTTTTTCATCCATTCCAGCGAAGAAATTCATCACGTTGCGGTGCTCGACCAGCACGCCTTTCGGAATGCCTGTGGAGCCGGAGGTAAAGATGACGTAGGCAGCGCTGTCGGCGCTGGCCGGACACGCTGGAGCGCTGTCAGCACCTGTCGCCGTGACTTCGGCGACCAGGTCTCGGGTCAGCACCACCTGCACGCCGGCGTCTTCGGTCATGAAGGCGAGGCGGTCGGCCGGATAGGTCGGGTCGAGCGGCAGATACGCCCCGCCCGCCTTCAGGACGCCAAGCAAGGCGATGATCATCTCCGGCGACCGCTCCATGCGGATGCCGACGATCCCTTCTGCCCCGATGCCCTGCTCTTGCAGATACCAGGCGAGGCGGTTGGCGCGGGCGTTCAGCTCGCCGAAGCTCAGATCTGTACCGGCAAATTCCACGGCGACAGCATCCGGCGTGCGGACAGCCTGCTCTGCGAACAGATCATGGATCAGCGCGTCTTCGCGGTACGGCACGGCCGTCTGGTTCCACTCGTTGAGCAGTTGATCCCGTTCCGCTTCGTAAAGCATTGGCAGTTCGGCGATTTTCGCAGCCGGGTCTGTCCCGATGGCACGGAGCAGATGTTCAAAATGGCGCATCATCCGCTCGGCCGTCTCCGCCTGGAACAGATCGGTGCTGTACTCGATGGTGCACTTGATGCCGTCTTCCTGTTCGGTCAGGTAGAGCGTCAGGTCATATTTGGACGTGCCGGAGTCGGCCTGCACCATTTCCATCGATACACCCGGCAGATCGGCACCGCTGCTCGGCGCGTTTTGCAGGATGAACATCACTTGGAACAAGGGCGTGCGGCTCAAGTCACGCGCAGGCGACAGTTCTTCGACGAGCCGCTCAAACGGCACGTCCTGATGCGCATACGCTTCAAACGCCGCATCGCGCACCCGCGCCAGCACCTCGCCAAACGTCGGATCGCCCGACAGGTCGGCACGGATCGCCAGCGTGTTGATGAACAGGCCGATCAGCCCTTCGATCTCCTCGCGCGTGCGTCCGGCGATCGGGGTGCCGACGATCAGGTCTTCCTGTCCCGTATAGCGGTGCAGCAGGACATTAAATGCCGCCAAGAGCGTCATGAACAAAGAGACGCCTTCGCGCTGAGAGACCGCTTTGATGCTGTCGGTCAGATCCTGCCCGAGGAAAAACTCTTGGAACGTCCCTTTCAGCGACTGCACAGCCGGGCGGGCGAAATCGGTCGGCAGGTCGAGCACGGGCAGCGGACCCTGCAGCTTCTCGCGCCAGTAGCTGAGCTGTTCGTCCAGCACGCCGGACGCGAGGTACTCTTTTTGCCAGTCCGCATAGTCGGCGTATTGAATCGGCAGCTCCGGCAGCGGGTCGGACTCACCGTTCCGGAAGGCGCGGTAGTACGCGCCCATCTCCTGCATCAGCACGCCCATCGACCAGCCGTCGGCGATGATGTGGTGCAGGGTCAGGAGCAGCACATGCTCCGTGTCGTTCAGCTTCAACAGCGTGGTGCGCAACAGCGGCGCGGTCTGCAGGTCGAACGAGGTGCGCGCTTCTGCCCCGGCGAGTTTTTGCACCTCCGCTTCCTGCGCCGCGCCTTGCAGTGCGCTCAGGTCGATCAGCGGGACAGGCAATTCGGCCGACGGGTCGATCACCTGCATCAGCTCGCCGTCCACTTCGCGGAACGAGGTGTGCAGCGTTTCATGGCGGCGCGCGACGGCAGCCAAAGCATCGGCGAGCACCAGCGGCTCTAAGCTGCCGCGCATGCGGACCGCACCGGTGATGTTGTAAGCGGCGCCGTCCTGAACAAATTTATCGAGAAACCACATTCGCTGCTGCGCATAGGACAGCGGGAACAGGTAAACGCCCGTAGAGGTCATCTTGCATCGTCTCCTTACGCGGCCGTGTTTTTCGGCGGTTTTTTAGAAGTGTAGGCGGCCGTTCTCCAGACTGCCCAGAGCACCGCCGCGATGACGGCGCCTTGGCAGACCCAGATCGTCTGCGGCATGGTGAGGACTTTCATCAGCAACGGCACCAGCAGGAATCCGCTGGCAAATCCCAGGCGGTTGAGCAGCGCAGAGACGCCAAAGACGCGTCCCCGCACCCGGTTGTCAGACTGCTGCATCAGCACGGAAAATGTCGTGCCGCACACCGCTTCGCTCACTCCGACGACAAAGACGACCGGGAAGATCAGCCAGGGATTGTCGCTGGACAAAAAAGTGATAAATCCGAGCCCGGCCAACACGGCCGACCCGTAGTAGAAACCAAAGAGATGCTTTTTGACCACGTCTCTTTTGGCGATCAAAAAGGAGGCCGTCACGCTCCCGATGCCCCACGTGCCCCAGATGAAGCCGTAGATTTTCGCCTGCGCCGCCGGATCGAGGGCGGCTGCGAGGAGCGGAATGCCGACATTGTGTCCGCTGGCCCCGGCCGTCTGGACGAGGTAGACGCCAAAGCAGGTCAGGAGCAGCGGTTTCAGCCAGAGGTAACGCTTGACTTCGCGCAGGTCTTCGAGGATCGACGCGAGTTTGCCTTGCGCTGCGGCTGCAGCTTGCGGGCGCGGGCCGGTGCGCTCCCATTTCATCATCAGGAGCACGACGCCGGACAGCGCGAATGACAAGGCGTCAATGGCGAGCACCGTCGAGAAGCCAAACAGCTCGGTGACGATGCCCGATGAGAAGAAGCCGATGACCATGGCGATCGAGCTCAGGCGCATGATCAGGGCGTTGACTTCCAGCACCTTGTCTTCGCCGAAAATCTGCGGAACTTCGGCGTTGAAGGCAACTTGGAAAAACGAGGCCAGGAAGCCGATCAGAAACGAGATGATCAGGATCATCACCGGAGTCGGGAAGAAGATGATCACGAGGATCAGCGCGGCGCGGGCAAAGTCGGCGAACAGCATGATCTTCTTGCGGTCAAAGCGGTCGGCCAGCACCCCCGAATACAACGAGGAGAGCAGGCCGCCCAGCACGCGAATCCCGAGGCACGCCGACAGCCACAGCGTGTCGCCGCCGGTGAGGGCGATGATCAGCGAGTTGACGACGATCATGTCCATCATCGTGCCGAGGTGGGAAAACGCGTTGACGTAAAGGTAGAAGGTACGGTTCATCGCATTTCACCGGCGACAAAGCTGACGTGCGGCGCTTGAAGCAGCGTGAAGTGATCGCCCGGTACCTCCTGTGCACGCAGCGTGCCTTGCACGACCTCCTGCCAGCCGGAGACGCTGGCGGCGTCGGCCGTATGCAGCAGCAGGACATCGCCGTGGTACGGTGCAGCGAGATAGGCGGCATAAGCCAAACGGTTGGCGCGGAAGACGCGGTACAGGCGCAGCAGTTGCTCCACGCTGACATCTTCCGGCAAAAGTCCGGCTTGCTGCGCTTGCGGCAACAGGCGCGGCAGATCCCCTGCGGTCAAGCGTTCCGCTTCGGCGGCAAAAGGGGTCACATCTGCGCCCGACAAACCTGCGCTGTCGGTGAAGAAGGCGGCGAGCAGCACGCTTTCCTCCGTGTCCTTCACTGCAAGCTCCGCGTAGGAGTCGAAGAGCACGAGCGGCTCCACTTCCTCCCCTGCTGCTTGCAAGCGGCGCGCGACCTCCAGTGCGACCACGCCGCCGAACGACCAGCCGCCGAGGCGGTACGGGCCGGACTTTTGCACGGTGCGGATCTCGGCGAGGTACTGCTCAGCCAGCGCTTCCACAGTGGTCAGCAACTCTTCCCCATCGTTCAGCCCTGGCGCCTGCAGCGCATACAAAGGCTGGTCGCTGCCCAGTTCCTTGGCCAGCGCCTGGTAGCAGAACACGCTGCCGCCGATCGGATGGACGAGGAACAACGGCGTTTTCGTACCGAGCGGCTGCAGAGGTACCAACGCCCCGTCCGCTTTTTTCACCTCGTGCAAAAGCTCTTCGGCCAGCGCTTCCACCGTCGGGCTGCGGAACAGCGCGGACATCGGGAGCGTTTTGCCAAACACCTCTGCGATCTTCGCCATCAGCCGGACGGCCAGCAGCGAATGTCCGCCAAGCTCAAAGAAGTGATCTTGTACACCGATATCCCCTGTGGATAACACCTCTTGCCAAATGCCGGCCAGCGCCGCCTCCGTCTCATTGCGCGGCGCGATATACGCCCGCTCGCGCATGAGGCTGAGCTCGGGCGCAGGAAGCGCAAAGGAGTCCACTTTGCCGTTTGGCGTCAAAGGCAGTCTCTCCAGCAGGACAAACGCGGACGGGATCATATACTCAGGCAGGCTGTCCTTCAGCAGAACGCGCAGTTCGGCTGCCGTTAATGCGCTGCCGCCTTGGGCGACATAAGCGACGAGGCGTTTGTCGCCCGCGTCGTCTTCGCGCACCTGCACATAAGCCGCCTGCACAGACGGATGCTTGAGCAGGGCTGCTTCGATCTCACCCTGCTCGATGCGGAACCCGCGCACTTTGATCTGGCGGTCGATGCGGCCGAGGTATTCCAGCGTGCCGTCGGCCAGCCAGCGCACCGAGTCGCCGGTCGCATACATGCGGGAAGTGGGATCTGCAGAGAACGGATTGCGGATAAACTTCTCCGCCGTCAACTCCTCCTGCCCCAGATACCCGCGCGCCAATCCGTCGCCGCTCAGGTAGAGCTGCCCTGGCACGCCGATCGGCACGAGGTGCAGATGCTGATCTAACACGTAGCCTTGCGTGTTGGCGAGCAGACGGCCGATCAGCGGCGGAGTGTCCGAATTTTTATCAAGTAAAGCGTATGTCGAATAGGTCGTGTCTTCAGACGGCCCGTAGAGGTTGTAAACTTTCTCCACCGTGCCCAGCGCATACAGCTTCTGCACGAGGTGCAAAGGCAATGCTTCCCCGGCGAGGTTGACGGTGCGCACGCCGGCAGGGATCGCGTTCATGCGCAACAGCTCTGCGATCGCCGACGGCACGGTGTTGATCAGCGTCAATTCTTCCCGGGCGGCCAGTTGCGGCAGCTGCAAGGCATTTTCGGCGAGAATCACCGTGCCCCCGGCTGCAAACGTGGCAAACAGCTCGTAGACGGAGATGTCGAAGCAGATCGACGTCGAGAACAGCACGCCTTTCCAGTCTTCGGCCTCGTACTCATCGAGCGCCCACTGCACCATCGTCGCGGCGCTGTGGTGCTCGATCGCGACGCCTTTCGGACGGCCGGTGGAACCGGACGTGTAGATGATGTAAGCGAGATGGCTTGCTTCTGTCTTTAAGGGCGGAGCGTCCATTACACCTTCATTCGACAAGGGCAGGTAAAGCGCCTGCACGCCATGGGCTGGCAGTTGTTGATGCAACTGTTCACTGGTCAGCAGCGCCGTCAGCTGGGCGTCTTCCATCGTGTACAGCACGCGCTCCTGCGGATAGGCCGGGTCGAGCGGCACGTAGGCCCCGCCCGCTTTCAGCACGCCAAGCAAGCCGATGACCAGTTCCGCCCGGCGCTCCATGTACACGCCGACCAGCCGATCCGGGCCGACGCCCATCGCTTGCAGGCGGTGTGCCACCGCGTTGGCGCGCTCGTTCAGCTCGCGGTAGGTCAACCGCTCTTCGCCGTCGACCAGCGCTGTCGCCAGCGGAGTTTTTGCCGCCTGCTCTTCAAACAGCTGATGCAGACAGACAGCCCGGCGGTACGCCTTTACCGTGTCGTTAAACTCGATCAGCAGGCGCTGCTGCTCCGCTTGCGGCAGGAACGGCACTTCTGCGACCGGCAGTTCGGGATGTGCGGCCAGCGCTTGGAGCAGCAAGGTGTAATGCTCGGCCATCCGCTCGATCGTCGCCGCATCGAAAAGGTCGGTCGCGTACTCGAAGCTCGCCTCCAGCCCCTGTCCCTTTTCGGTCACATACAAGGACAGGTCGCATTTGCTGCCCCCGGTGTCGAGCACCGTGCTTTCGGCGGTGATGCCTTCGAAGGAGGCGGTCGACTGCGGCATGTTTTGCATCGAGAACAGGACTTGGAACAGCGGCGTATGGCTCATGCTCCGCTTCGGCTGCAGCTCTTCGACCAGTTTTTCGAACGGCACGTCTTGGTGCGTGTAAGCGTCGAGCGCCGTCTGCTGCACCCGCTTGAGCAGTTCGTCGAACGTCGGAGCGCCGGACAGATCGGTGCGGATGACCAGCGTGTTGACGAAAAAGCCGATCAGGTTCTCGATCTCCCGGCGGTTGCGCCCGGCGATCGGGGTGCCGATCAAAAGGTCGGTCTGCCCGGTGTAGCGGTGCAAGAGCACTTGAAACGCCGCCAGCAGCACCATGTTTAGCGTGATGCCCTGCTCGCGCCATTTCGCCTGCTGCAAGCTTTGGGCGATCTCTTGCGGCACTGCAAACCGCAAGCGGGAGCCCAGACCGGAGCGTACCGCCGGACGCGGATGGTCGGTCGGCAGCTCTAGAACGGGCAGGTCGCCGGAAAGCGTTTCTTTCCAGAAGGCGAGCTGCTTTTTCATGGCATCGCTGCGCATAAAGCTTTGCTGCCAGCGGGCAAAGTCGTAGTACTGCAAGGGCAGCTCCGGCAGTTCCTCGCCCGCATAGAGCGTGCAGATCTCGCTGATCAACACTTCATTCGACCAGCCGTCGGTGATGATGTGGTGCATCATGATCAGGCAGACATGCTCTTCCGGACTGAGACGCAGCAGGATAGTGCGCAGCAAGGCGTCATGTTCCAGATCGAACGGCTTTTGCGCCTCGCTCGCGATCAGGCGTTCCACTTCCTGTTGCTGCAGATCGGCAGGCAAATGCGTGACATCGATCAACGGCAGCGACGGACGCACCGTCTGGCGGATCACCTGCTCTACGTCCCCTTTGTTTTCGCGGAAATAGGTGCGCAGCGACTGGTGGCGTTCGATCACGCCGCACAGCGCCTGGTACAGACGAGGCAGATCGAGCAGTCCTTGCATCCGCACAGACGAAGCCAGTGTATAGGCGGTCGACGACGGCATCAGTTTGTCGAGCAGCCAGAGCCGGTTTTGCGAAAAAGACAGCGGATTCTTGCTGCCCCGGCGCAGCGTGGTCATCATCGGCAACTGCTCGCTTTCATCGGATCGCTCGATGTAGCGGGCGATGCCGGCCACCGTCGGGTCCTCGAACAGTTCGCGCAAAGGAATCTCCACGTTGAACTCACGTCCGAGGCGGGTGATGACTTGCGTGGCGAGCAGCGAGTGGCCGCCGAGGTCAAAGAAGTTGTCGCAGACGCCGACTTTCGGCACGCCAAGCACCTCGCTCCACACGGCGGCGACTTTCTGTTCGGTCTCCGTGTCCGGCGCGACATAAGACGACTCATCGAGCATCGACCAGTCCGGAGCAGGCAGTCCGAGGCGGTTGATCTTGCCGCTTGGCGTGAGCGGCATCGTCTCAAGCAGCATCGCAAAGGACGGCACCATGTAGTCGGGCAGGCGTTCGAGCAGCCAGGCTTTCACGTCCGCATAGGCCAGTTGCTGCGATTCCGGGACAATGTAGGCGACAAGGCGCTTCTCGGCTGCGATCACCGCCGCTTCCCTGACCCCCGGATGCTCGCGGACGACCGCTTCCACTTCGCCCAGTTCCACGCGGAACCCGCGGATTTTCACCTGATGATCGGCGCGCCCGATGTATTCGAGCGTCCCGTCCGGCCGCCAGCGGGCGAGGTCGCCCGATTTGTAGATGCGCGCGCCAGGCTCGCTGCGAAACGGATTGGGCAGGAAGCGCTCTTCGGTCAGGTCGGGGCGGCCCAAATACCCATCCGCGAGGCATGTGCCGCCGATGTACAGCTCTCCGCTGACGCCGATCGGCACGGGACGAAGCTTTTTGTCGAGCACGTAGAGCTGAGAGTTGGCGATCGGACGGCCGATTGCAGGCAGGGCAGGCCATGCTGCCGGATCGCCTTGCAAGGTGTGCGAGGTGACGACATGGCTTTCTGTCGGGCCGTACTGGTTGTAAACGACCACATCGTCCAGCGGAGAAAGCCATTTGACGATATGGCGGGTGATCTGCAGCTGTTCCCCAGCGGTTACCACTTCCCGGAGATGCAATTGCACCTGCGTCGTTTCGGCCGCTTCGGCGAGGTGCTGCATAGCGATAAACGCCATGTGAACGCGTTCGATTTTCTCCTCCGCGAGGTAGCGTAAGAGCTTGTGCGAATCGCGGCGTGTCTCTTCGTCCAGCACGTACAAGGTGCCACCGCAAGCAAGTGTGCTGAACACCTCTTGGAACGCCGCATCGAAGTTGATCGAATAAAACATCGTCGCGCGCCGCGGACCGCTGTGCAGATAGTCGTTCAACTGCCACAAGTGCAGGTTGCAAAGCGCGCGATGGCCCATCGCCACGCCTTTCGGGCGGCCGGTCGAGCCAGACGTGTAGAGCAGAAAGGCGAGATCGTCAGGCGTCACAATGCCTGGCACATTCTCTGTGCCATAACTGTCAAAAACGGAGAGGTCGTCGAGCAGCACCAACTGCGCGTTGTGTGGCGGAAGTTCATCGATCAGGCTCTGCCCGGTCAAAATCACCGGCGCCTGCGTGTCTTCGATCATAAAGGTCAGGCGGTCTTTCGGATAAGCCGGGTCGAGCGGCAGATACGGGCCGCCCGCTTTTAAGATCGCCAGCAGACCGATCACCATCTCCGCCGAGCGGTTCAGGCACAACCCGACCGGCACGTTGGCACCAACGCCCATTTCACGCAGCCGGTTGGCTACTTGGTTCGCCCGCTCGTTCAGCTCGCGATAGGTCAGCTTTTGCTCATGAAACACGAGGGCGACAGCATTCGGTGTGCGCTCCGCCTGCCGTTCAAACAGGTGGTGCGTGCAAAGTCCCGCTTCGGCTTGCGCATAGTCCACGCCAGTATCATTCCAAACGCGCAACACTTTCGACGCTTCCGCAGCGGTGAGCAGATTCAGGTCGGACAGCTTCTGGCCGGGGTCGTCCGCGATGCTGGTCAGCAGCGTCTCCAGATGTTCCAAGGTGCGCTCAATCGTCGCCGCGTCAAACAGGTCGGTGTTGTACATCAAGAGCCCGGTCAGCCCCGTTTCGCTTTCTGACAGCCAGATCATCTGGTCGTATTTGACCGCCCCCTGATCGGACCAGATCGGTGAAAAGGTCAAGCCGCCCAACTCCAGCTGTGCCACGTTGATATGCGGCTGGAGCAGGAACAAGACTTGGAACAAAGGCGTATGTCCCATCGTCCGCTCCGGCTGCACCTCTTCGATCACTTTTTCAAACGGCACGTCCTGGTGACCAAACGCGTTGATTGACGTCGTTTTCACCTGTTGCACCAGCTCGCGGAAGGTCAGTTCCGCCCCCAACTCCGAGCGCAGCACCAGCGTGTTGACAAAATTGCCAATCGCGCCTTCCAGCTCTGAGCGATTGCGTCCGGCCATGGCGGTACCGACGAGCAGTTCTTCCTGCCCGGTGTAGCGGTAGAGCAGCGTTTTGTAGGCCGCGAGCAGCAGCATGAACATCGTCACGCCTTCCGCTTCGCAGATCTTCTGCAAGCGCGTCTGCAAAGCCAGTGGATAATCGATCGGCAGGTACGACCCGTTGGTCGTCATCATCGCCGGGCGCGGTCGGTCGGTCGGCAACTGCAGCACGGGGAGCGGCGCTTTCAACTGCTCTTTCCAATAGCCGATCTGTTTTTGTGCGGCCTCGCTTTTCATCCACTCGTTCTGCCACGCGGCAAAGTCGGCAAACTGCACCTCCGGCGCGGGAAGTGCTGCCGGTTTGCCTTTTGCAAACGCATCGTAGTAGATCGCCACTTCGCGCAGAAACACATCCATCGACATGCCGTCGGCGACGAGGTGGTGAAAGCAGAGCAGCAGGAGAAATTCCTGTTCTGCCAACTGCATCAGCGAGCAGCGAAACAGCGGGTCACGAGCCAGATCAAACGGTTTGCGGGCGTCCGCGCCGCTCACCTCCCCGATCACTCGCTCGCGGTCGGCAGCGGGCGTTGCGGTGTAGTCGAGGATCTGCACCTCAACATGCAGGTCGTCCCGGATCACCTGCTTGGGCTGATCGTCGATCAGTTGCACGTTGGTGCGCAGCGCTTCGTGGCGCTTGACCACCTCGTTGATGCTCACCTGCATCGCCTCAAGGTTCAGTCGACCGTTCAGCCGAACTGCGTAGGGAATGTTGTCTGACGCATCTTCCGGCTGAAACTGATGGAAAAACCATAACCGCTGCTGCCCGAGCGACAGTTCGGCCGGACCATTTCCGGCACGCTTGGGTATCCCTTGTTTTGCCGGGACGCTCAGCTTGCCTTTGAGACGCTTTTCCAGCAGGGCCCGCTTATCGGCGGACAGGTTTGATTTGCGCGTCGTGACATCCTGTTTGTTCGACATTCGGATTCCTCCATGAAAAGGAAAAGGAACGAAGCCCCCGCAAGCGTCCGCTCACGGGGAATGTTCTGATCTTCGTTCCTCGCCAATTTAGCCAATCTGTACGTTCACGTATTCCGGGAACGGTTGTATGCGGGTCAGGTCGTTTTCGAACACGATCAGATCCCCGTGTTTCTCTACTTCTTTGAAGTCGGCAAACTTGTACGTGATGTACATCATGCGGTTGCGGTCCGTTTGCAAAAACTCTGCCTGCAAACGCTTGCCAGCCGCTTTGGCCGACTGCAGGATGTGGTTGATCAAAATCGAGCCAACGCCGCGCGACATGACGCGGCAGGAGAGCAGGAGCAGCTTGATCTTCCAGACCTCTTCGCCCGTCTCGACGAGCGCGAGGCCGATTTTGCCGTAGGTGCCGTACTTGTCGTTGAGGCCGGCGATCAAGAGCAGATGGTTATCCGATTTGCGGAACTCATCGAGCTCATCGTAGTTGTACGTGTAGCCGGTGGTGTTCAGCTGGTTGGTGCGCTGGGTCAGTTCTTCGGCGCGCTTCAAGTCTTCCACCGTGGCCGGCCCGATCGTAAAGGTCATGTCGAGCGAGGCCAGAAACTCATCGGTCGGGCCGACAAAGTCTTCTTCCACACGCTTGCGCTCGATGTCAGCCATGTACATCTTGCGGCGCTGTTTGGAGTCGTCGGTGATAAAGCGCGGGATCATCACGTCGAGATCGAGCATGCCGTCGAGGTTCAGCGCATCGAGGCACAACACCTGCGGATGGCTGAACGCCACTTCCTCGCGCTCAAACGGCTGGTCGTCGACAAAGGCAAACGTGTCGATGCCGATGTTGATCAGCTTGGCGATCTGTTCTATCGACGATGCTTTCGAGTTCCAGTTGATCTGCGGATAGAGGAAATAGTCGGCGATGCCGAACTCTTCGAGCTTGCGCATGGCGTCCTCATGGTTGTTCTTCGAGGCGACCGACTGCAGGATGCCGCGTTCGTCGAGCTCCTTGATGATGTCGACCACTTCGCCTTTCAAAATGACATGCTCGTCTTCGAGCAGAACGCCGTCCCAGACGGTGTTGTCGAGGTCCCAGACCACGCACTTGATCGTCTTTTTGTCGTCCTTCTTCTTCGTCTTTTGCGTCGCTTCCATGAGTCTCCTCCTTTACGAAGACAGCCTGGGTTAGGCTGCTTTCTTTTCTACAAGCGCTGCGATGGCATCGACGGTGCGGAAGTTGTCGAGGTCGAGGTCTTCGTTCTCGACGCGGATGCCGAATTCGCCTTCTACAAACATGACCATCTGCATCGCAAACAGCGAGTTGACAAAGCCGAGGGCAAAGATATCGTCATCGTCTTTCAGTTCTTGGCTCTTGAAGTGGCGGGAGAGAAATTGGCGGATTTTAGCTTTGTTGGTTTCCATGTGTGTAGTACCTCCTGAAATTGACCGTTAGTTTGGTTGGTTGGGTTAGTTTTGTTCTTGCAGGCTGGCGATCTCTTCGTCGCTCATCGCTTCGAGTTCGGCGATCATGATGTCTTCAATGACAACCGCCATGTCGGCGACCGTGTTGGCTTCGAACAGCACGCGCAGGGGCAGGTCGACCTGGAAGGTCGTGCGCAGACGCGACACCACTTGCGTGCCGAGCAGCGAGTTGCCGCCGAGCTGGAAGAAGTTGTCGTGGATGCCGATCTGCTCAATCCCAAGCAGGTCTTGCAAAATCTCCGCGATCATCTCTTCCAGCTCATTGCCGGGCTCGACGTACGCATTTTTCAAATTCGGACGCGGGTGGCGCGCGCCGTTGCCTGCTGCCGCCCTAGTGGCTGCAGCCGGAGCGCCGCCTTGGTTGATAAACTTCTCAATGCTGGCATTGAGGTCTTGGTTGGAAAGCACCAGTTGAAGCACCGGTTCGACCGACAAGGCGCGGTGCAGGGCGATCGCCACTTCCGCTTCCTCCAGACGGTCGAAGCCGAGGGTGATCCACGGCGTATCGCTTTCCCGGTTGATCTCGGCGACCAGGGCATCCATGTACAGATGTCCGGCAGCCGGGCCGACAAAGCCCCATCCGCCGAGCACCGCCGCCAGCGTCGAGGCGGTAAACACGAAGTCGGGAGCGGTGCCTTCCAGCGCCGCTTGCAGCGCGTGCAGACCGTACACGCGGCCTTGGAAGTGCGCCTCGATGTCCGCGTCTGTCGTATCGGCGATCACGCTGATCGTATCCGAGTCGGCGGAGGCTGCAGCATGCAGGACGCCATTGAGCGTGCCCCACTTGGCGATGGTCTCGGCCACCGCCCGCTTCATCGCGGCAGCATCGGCGACATCCGCCTGCAGCAGCAGCACGTCCGCGCCTTTGGCCTGCAGCGCCTGCACCGCTTCTTCACGGCCGGCTGCGCCGGAGCGTGTCACGATGGCGAGCTTGACGCCTGGCGTGGCGGCGACTCCTTGAGCGATGGAGTTGCCGAGCAGCCCCAGGCCGGTCAGCAGGTAGACGCCGCCTTCGCGCAGGCGCGGCTTGTGCTCAAGCGCCACTCCCGCATACGCCTGCGTCCAACGCTGTGCACCGCGATAGGCGGTCAAACGCACATCCGGCTGGCGGGTCAGGTCGACAGTTAGCGCATCGAGCAGGCGCGCTTCCGCTTTCGAGCCCGCTGCCGGGAGCAGGATGTCAAACGCGCGGGTCGCGGTGTTTGGCACCTCTTGCGGCAGAACGCGCAGCGGCGCAAGCAGCGTCGCTTTGGCCGGGACGGTTTCGTCGCGGCTTTCCACTTGGAAGAGGCCGTTGGTGATCACCGACAGTTCAACTTTTTCAGCCAGTTCCAACTGAGCCAGCTTTTTCGCAATGCTCAAGAGCGAGAAGAGTCCGCTTTGCTGCGCTGCGTCAAACGTCATCTCGGCTGCGGTCAAACTCCACAGGTGCACGATGTGCGCCGGAAGCCCTTCCGTATCGAGCAGGTGCTCAAACTCAGCGAGCGTTGCAGCGCTCTGCACCTGATGACCTGCCCCTTGCAGACGGGAGATCAGCCCGGCGGTGAACGACGAGTCGTCGCCGAGCACCAGCAGGCGTTGCGTCTCTCCTGCCGCCGCTTCAGCGGTCAGCGGCAGTGCCTGCTTCCAGACCGGGGTGTAGAAGCGCTCTTCCACCGGCGGCACAGCTGCTGCCTGCGGAGCTGCTTCGATCACAGCGGTCGGAGCGGCCACCGTAGCAGCCGAACCGTCGATCCAATAGCGCTGGCGATCCCAGCCGTAGGTCGGGAGCGGAACGCGCAGGCGGTCTTCGTGCTCATTGCGCTTGGCAAAATCGACTTCGACGCCGGACAGCCACAGGTTGGCCACCGTGTTCAAGAGGAACGCCGTATCCGACTGACCATCGTAGGAAGCGCGGATCGACGGCAGCACGGTCAGGCCGCTTTTTGCCTGCAGGGCGAACGAGGACAAGGTGGTGCCCGGCCCGACTTCGATCAACGCGAGAGAGTCATCCTGCGCCAGTTCGGCGATGCCTTCTGCAAAGCGCACCGTCTGGCAGAGATGTTTCGCCCAGTAAGCCGGATCGACCGCTTCTTGCTCGGTGATCCACGTGCCGGTCACGTTGGAGATAAACGGAATCTCCGGCGCTTGCGGATTGAATGATGCGATCAATTCTTTAAACTCGTCGACGATCGGCTCCATCATCTTGGAATGGAAGGCGTGTGTCGATGCGACGCGGATCGAGGAGACCCCTTGCGCCTGCAAGGTTTGCTCCAGCGCTGCGACCGCTTCCGATGTGCCGGATACAACGAGGTGTTCCGGCGTGTTGATCGTGGCGATCTGCAGTTCCGCGCCGAGCAGCGGAGTCACTTTTTCGGCCGACAGCGGCACGGCGAGCATCGCGCCGCCCGGCAGCCCGGAGATCAGTTGCGCGCGCTTGGCGACGAGTTGCAACGCATCGTCGAGCGAGAAGACGCCGGCGACGGTTGCCGCCACATATTCGCCCAGCGAGTAGCCGATCAGGGACGACGGGGTGATGCCCCACTCGATCAGGAGCTGGGCCAGCGCATACTCGACAGCAAACACCGTCGGGTGCAGGTATTCGGTCTTGGTCAGCTCCTGCGACTGCGCGTCTGGCGCGGCGGTGTCGCGGCGGAGCATCTTGCGCAGGTCGATCCCTTGCGTCTGCGGAGCAGTTGCTGCTGCCGCACCCGCCGGGAACAGCACGTCGCGCAGATCGCGGCCGACGAGCGGCTGCAAAGTGTCGAAGCAGGCATCCAACTGCTCTTGGAACACCGGTTCCGTTTCATAGAGCTCTTTGACCATGTTTACATATTGGTCGCCGACGCCTGGGAAGAGGAAGGCGACCGAGCGGTTCTCCACATCGTTTTGCGCGGTGAGCAGACGCTTCGGGTCGCGCGTTTCCAGCGCCTTCGCCGCATCGGCTGCACTTTCCGCCACGAGGGCCCGGCGGTGGCTAAACGCTTTGCGCCCGACTTGCAAGGTGTGCGCCACATCGGCAAACGACAGCTCGGTGTGTTTTTGCAAATGGCCGGCCAGATTGTCGGTCATCAGTTCCAAGGAGCGCTCGCTTTTCGCCGAGAGGATCACCAGTTGGCTTTGGCGCTTGGTCGGGCCGCTCGTGCGCTCCGGGAACTCTTCGAGCACGATGTGCGCGTTGGTGCCGCCGATGCCAAAGGACGAGACCCCGGCACGGCGCGGCGTATCGCCCGCCTCCCATGCTTTCAGCTCGGTGCTCACATAAAACGGACCGTTATCCCAGTCGTCAAACTTCGGGTTGGGCTTGTTGAAATGCAGGCTCGGCACCAGTTCTTTGTGCTTGAGCTGGTAGATCGTTTTGATCAGGCCGGTCACGCCCGCCGCAGCGTCGGTGTGGCCGACGTTCGTTTTGACCGAGCCGAGAGCGCAGAATTTCGCTTCCTCGGTCGCATCGCGGTAGACCTGAGTCAAGGCGGCCACTTCGATCGGGTCGCCAAGCTCCGTCGCCGTGCCGTGCGTCTCGACATACGAGATCGTGTCCGCCTCGATGTCGGCGATCGCCAGCGCTTCGGAGATCGCCGCCGACTGCCCGTTGATGCTCGGTGCGGTGTAGCCGACTTTTTGCTCGCCGTCGTTGTTGACAGCCGAGCCTTTGATCACCGCGTAGATCGTGTCGCCGTCGGCGATCGCATCTTCGATCCGCTTCAAGACGACAACGCCAACGCCGGAGCCTTGCGTGCTGCCTTGCGCTTCTTCATCAAACGCGCGGCAGTGGCCGTCGGGCGACATCACGCTGCCTTTGGTGTACATATAGCCTGTCTTCGGATGGATCACCGACACGCCCCCGGCCAGCGCCATGTCACACTCGCCGTTGAGCAGCGCCTGTGTCGCCATATGCACGGCGACCAGCGACGTGGAGCAGGCGGTCTGGACGTTGACGCTCGCGCCTTTCAAGTTCAGCTTGTAAGAGACGCGGGTGGTCAGGAAGTCCTTCTCGTTGCCCATCATCACCTGCAGTTCGCCGACGTTGGCGACCGCAGCGCGGTTGGGCAGAAGGTTGAGCAGCAGGTAGCGGTTCATCGCCTGACCGCCGTAGACGGAGATCGCGCCGGGATAGGTGTCCGGGTTGCAGCCGGAGTTCTCCAGCGCTTCCCAGCACGCTTCGAGGAAGAAGCGGTGGTTCGGGTCGAGAATCTCCGCCTCGCGCGGGTTGAAGCCGAAGAAGCCGGCGTCAAACTGGTCGATATCTTTCAACAATGCTGCTGCCTTCACGTAGTTCGGGTCGCCGATCACCGCCGGATCATGTCCGGCTGCGATCAGCTCTTCATCGGTGAAAAACGAGATCAACTCATGGCCTTGGCGCAAGTGCTCCCAGAATTCGTCGAGGTTGTTCGAATCCGGGTAGCGTCCGGCGAGGCCGACGACCGCAATCTCATCGACGCGGTCAGAAAAGTCTTGATGACTCATATTGCAAAAGCCTCCCTAGTCTCTTCGATTCTTCGTCCTGGCAGCGCGGCGCGATTTTAAATCTTTGCGGCGGTCTGCCCGGTCCTGCCCAAGTCTGACCGAAGTCTCATCGCCCGCATCTCCCAAAAATTTGGCCAAGGCGCCGACCGTCGGGTATTGGAACAGCTGCACGACCGATGTTTCCAGCCCCAGGCGCTCTTTCAGCTTGCGGTGCACTTGCAGGATCAGGAGCGACCCGCCGCCGAGTTCAAAGAAGTTGTCATGCACGCCGACGCGGCTGACACCAAGCACTTCCTGCCAGATGTCGGCGAGCGCCACTTCCAGCTCCGTCTTCGGCGCGATGTAGGCGGTGCCAAGCTCCGGGCGGCCGCTGTCCGGCATCGGCAGCGCTTGGCGGTTGACTTTGCCGTTTGGCGTCATCGGCAGGGCATCAAGCACGACAAACACAGACGGAATCATATAGTCGGGCAGGCGTTCGGCCAGCCCTTTGCGCAGGTCGGATGCGGTCAGATCGGCATCGCTGAGCGTGACATAGGCGGCGAGGTATTTCTGTCCCGGCGAGTCTTCGCGGTCGATGACGACCCCTTCGCGCACACCCGGCACTTCGCACAGCACATTTTCCACTTCGCCAAGCTCGATGCGGTAGCCGCGGATCTTGACCTGGCCGTCGCTGCGGCCGAGGAACAGCAGGTTGCCGTCCGCCCGGAAGCGGACGATGTCACCCGTCTTGTAGATGCGCTCGCCCGGCCGGAACGGATTGGGCAAATAGCGCTCGGCGGTCAGTTCCGGACGCCCGAGGTAGCCGCGCCCGACGTTGTCTCCGCCGATGTACAGCTCGCCGGGAACGCCGATCGGCACCGGCTGCAGGCGGTCATCGAGCACATACGACTGCGTGTTGGCAACGGGGCGGCCGATCGGAATGTCGTCATCGGGCAGCTCTTCGTTGTACACGGTCGCCGTGACGGTGGTTTCGGTCGGGCCGTAGCCGTTGTACAGATTGTTGTGCCCGGTCGACACTTCGCGCCAGGCGCGGACCATCGACGGCATCGCGCGCTCGCCGCCTGCGATCAGCAGGCGCAAGGTCGGCGGCAAAGTCAGCTTCTGCTCCGCCAGGTCCTGCAGGAACGCATGCATGTAGGCGGTCGGCGGATTGAACTTGGTAATCTGCTGCTCGGTCAGCCAGGCGAGAAACTCGTCGCTCGCCATCAGCTTCTTGTTCGGGCGCAGCACCACCGTCGCCCCGGCGGCCAGCGTCGGGAAGATTTCTTCGACCGTCACGTCAAACGAGATCGAGGTGAACTGCACGACGCGGTCGCTCGCCTTCACGTTATAGCGGTCGATCACACCAAAATGATGCGAGACCCCGTTGCGGTGTTCCAGCATCGCCCCTTTTGGCGCTCCGGTCGAACCGGACGTGTAAATCACATAGGCGAGGTTATCCGGACGCACGCCGCTCTTGCAGTTCTGTGCGCTGTACGCATTGATTTGTTCCGCGTCGGTGTCAAAGCACACCGTATGTGCGCTGTGCTCCGGCAGTTGCGGCAGCAGCTGCGATTCGGTCAGCAGCACTTTTACCCCCGCGTCTTCGAGCAGGTAGCGCAGGCGCTCCGGCGGATACTCCGGGTCGAGCGGCAGGAACGCGCCGCCCGCCTTTTGGATGCCGAGCAGACCGACGACGAGTTCGAGCGAGCGGTTGATGCACAAGCCGACCAGCTTTTCCGGCCCGATGCCTTGCTCTTGCAGATAATGCGCCAATCGGTTGGCCCGCGCGTTCAGTTCGGCGTAGGTGAGCTTCTCGTCGAGATACTCCACCGCCACCGCGTCGGGCGTCCGTTCCGCTTGCCGCTCGAACAGCTGATGCATGCACAGTTCGACAGGTACTTCGATCCGCTTGCTGTTGTACGTCTCAACGACCAGCGTCCGCTCCTCTGCTGTCAGCAGCGGCAAAGCGCCAAGTTCCGTGTCAGGACTGCCTGCCGCCGCTTCGAGCAGGGTCAGGAAATGGGTGACCATGCGCGTGATCGTCGCGCGGTCGAACAGATCGGTGCTGTATTCGAAGCGGCCGGTGATGCCCGCTTTGCCTTCGGTCATGCCAAGCGTCAGGTCAAAGCTCGCCGTGCCGGTGTCCGCATCGATCGCTTCCAGGGTCAGCCCGCTCAGGGACAGCCCTTCCACCGAAGCGTTCTGCAGGTTAAACATCACCTGGAACAGCGGCGTGTGGCTGAGGTTGCGCTCCGGGGCCAGCTCTTCGACCAGCTTTTCAAACGGCACGTCCTGATGGGCGTACGCTTCAAACGCCGTGTCTTTGACCGCCTGCAGCAGCTCGCGGAAGCTGGTGCTTCCCGAGAGCTCTGTGCGCATGACCAGCGTGTTGACGAAAAAGCCGATCAAAGGCTCGATCTCCTCACGCGTGCGTCCGGCGATCGGCGTGCCGACGAGCTGGTCGGTCTGTCCGGTGTAGCGGAAGAGCAGCGTCTTGTATGCGGCGAGCAGCGTCATGAACAGCGAGACGCCTTCGCGCTGGCTCAAGGCGCGCAGTTGGTCGGCGAGTTCCGCCGGCACGAGGAACGTCTCCATCGCCCCGCGATGGGACTGCACGAGAGGGCGTTTGCGGTCGGTCGGCAGCTGCAGCACCGGCAGTTTGCCGCTGAGCTTTTCCCGCCAGTAGCCGAGCTGTTCGGTCAGCACCCCGCTGTCGAGGTACTCGCGCTGCCAGTCGCCAAAATCGGCATACTGGATGGCGAGCTCCGGCAGCACGGCCGCTTCCCCGGAGATGGCGGAGTTGTAGAGCAGGGACAGCTCGTGGATCAAAACGTTCATCGACCAGCCGTCGGAGATGATGTGATGCATCGTCAGCAGCAGCACATGCTCCGCTGCGGACAGCTTGAGCAGGCTGAGCCGCAGGAGCGGGGCACTCCGCAGATCAAACGGCTCCTGCGCTTGTTCGGCGATTCTGGCTGCCACTTGCGCCCCTTGCTCATCCGCACCGTAAACGCTGAGGTCGATACTAGGCAGATCGAGCGTGACGCTGGGATCGATCACCTGCATCGGCGCGCCGTCCACCTCGCGAAACGAGGTGACCAGCGTCTCATGCCGTGCTGCGATCTCGCGCAGCGCCTGCAGCAGCGCGTCCCTGTGCAAAGTTCCATGAAGTCTGACTGCCGTTGAGATGTTATACGCCGGGTTTCCTGGCATGAACTGGTCGAGAAACCACAGCCGCTGCTGGGCATAGGAGAGAGGGAAAAGATACACCCCCTCCTCCTTTACCAGAAGTTCCTTCTGAGTATCAGTCAAACGAAACATCTCCTTTTTAGGCTACAGTTTTCTGCGTTCTCGGTTCAGCTTCTTCATCGCCGGCTGCTTAGGCGCAGTCTCCGCTTTTTGCTGCAGGGTTTCCACCATCGCGGACAGTTCGGCGATCGTTGCCACTTCGAACAGGGAGCGCACCGGCAGCTCCACCGAGAAGGCGGTGCGGACGCGGGTGACGAGCTGTGTTGCGAGCAGCGAATGGCCGCCGAGGTCGAAGAAGTTGTCATGCACGCCAACTTTTTCAACGCCGAGCACAGCCGCCCAGATCTCGGCCATCTTCTCTTCCGCCGGAGTGCGCGGAGCGACATATTCCACCGTGCGCGTCATCACCGGCTCCGGCAGCGCTTTGCGGTCCACTTTGCCGTTCGTGGTCAGCGGGATCGCATCGAGGATGACAAACGCGCTTGGGATCATGTAGATCGGCAGTTTGTCTTTCAAGTCGCCGCGCAGTTCCGCCGAGGTCGGCACTTCGTCGCCCTGCGGCACGATGTAGGCGGCGAGGTATTTGTCACCGCCGTCTTCGCAGGCGAGGACGACCGTCTGCAGCACTTTCGGATGCTGGGTCAGCACCGCTTCGATCTCGCCAAGCTCGATGCGGTAGCCGCGCACTTTCACCTGATGGTCGATGCGCGAGACGTACTCGATGTTGCCGTCCGGCAGGTAGCGCACCACGTCGCCTGTGCGGTAGAGACGCTCGCCCGCTTTGAACGGATGCGGGACAAATCGTTCTTCGTTCAGCTCCGGACGGTTCAGGTAGCCGCGGGCCAGACCGGTGCCGCCGACATACAGTTCGCCGGCCACACCGACTGGCACCAGTTGGCGATGCGGATCGAAGATATACAGTTCCGTATTCTGCACCGCTGTGCCGATCGGCAGGTTGCGCTCTTCCACGCGCTCTGGATCAAACGAATACAACGTCGCGCAGATCGATGCTTCGGTCGGGCCGTAGCCGTTGATGATAAACATCTCCGGCAGGCGTTTCGCCAGTTCTGCCACCAAAAGCTCCGGCACCGATTCCACGCCGATCAGGATGCGCTGCAGAGCGATCTTGCGCGGCTGCTCATCGAGCCACTGGATGAAGTCTTTGACCATAAACGGCGCGATGAAGCCGCATTGGATGCCATGCTCCTCCAGCCAGTGGAAATACGCGAGGCTGTCGCTTCTGAACTCATCCGGCATGATGTGCAGGGCCCCGCCTTCCATGAAGCAGGTGAACATCTCCAGCACGGACAGGTCGAATCCGTAGTTCGCCCAGAGCGCAAACGGCACGCCCGGCTCCACTTTTTTGCGGGTGATGTAATCGTGCAGCATGTTGACGACGCCGCGATGCTGCAGCAGCGCCCCTTTGGGCAGGCCGGTCGTGCCGGAGGTGTAGAGCATGTAGCTCAGGTGATCCGGCGTCACGGCATGCGGCGGGTTGGCCGTGCTTTCGTTGGCAAAAGATTCCCCGGTGCTGTCGAGCAGCAGGGTCGCAACGTTTGTGCCTTCAAAAATCTCTTGCAGCGTCGCCTGGGTGAGCAGGACGGACGGCTTGGCGTCTTCGAGGATGAAGCGCAGGCGCTCTTTCGGGTGCGCCGGGTCGAGCGGCACATAGGCGCCGCCGGCTTTCAGCGTGCCGAAGATCGCGATGAGCAATTCCGGCGAGCGTTCGAGGCAGATGCCGACGAATGCGTCCGGGCCGACGCCTTGCTGTTGCAGCCTGTGCGCCAGTTGGTTGGCGCGGGCGTTCAGTTCGGCGTAGGTCAGCTTGCGGTCACCGTATGCGACCGCCATCGTGTCCGGCTGCTCAGCCGCCCAAGCTTCGAACAGGCTGTGCAAGGTGGCGTCGCTCGGGTAGTCGGCAGCCGTTTCGGTCCATTCGACCAGCTGCTGATAGAGTTCCGGCTCGGTGAGCAGAGGCATTGCGTTCAGCTTTTGCTCCGGCGCAGTCACCGCCGCTTGGAGCAGGGTGGCGTAGTGGCCGAGCATGCGGTCGATCGTCGCCGCTTCGTACAGGTCGGTGTTGTATTCCAGCTTGAGCTCGATCCCGCGTCCCGTCTCGGTCGCCTGCAGGGTCAGGTCGAACTTGGCGGTTGCGCTGTCGCCTTCGAGCAGCTCCGTTTCCAAGCCCGGCATGTGCAGGTCAAACGGCGCGTTTTGTAGCGCGAACATCACTTGGAACAGCGGCGTCTGGCTCATGTTCCGCTCCGGCTGCAGCTCGTCGAGCAGCATCTCAAACGGCACGTCTTGGTTGGCGAACGCGTCGAGCGACGTGTCGCGCACGCGCAGGAGCAGCTCTTGGAAGGTCAGGTCGCCGTCGTTCAGGTTGGTGCGCATGACCAGCGTGTTGACGAAGAAGCCGATCAGATCGGCCACTTCCATCCGGCTGCGGCCTGCCGACGGAGAGCCGACGAGGATGTCATCCTGCCCGGTGTAGCGGTAGAGCATCGTTTGGAACGCCGCGAGCAAGGTCATGTACAAGGTGACACCGTTGCGCTGGGCCAGCACGTTGACCGCTTCGCTAAGGAGTTTGTTCAGCGTCAAGGCGCGGGATGCGCCGTTGTACGTTTTCAGCGCCGGACGCGGCTTGTCGGTCGGCAGCTGCAGGACGGTCAACTCGCCGCCGAGCTGCTTTTTCCAGTAGCCCATCTGCCCTTCGATCACGCTGCCAAGGCCTTTTTGCCACTGGGCAAAGTCGGCGTATTGGGTCGGCAGTTCGAAGTCAGGAAGCATGTTGCCTTGGGTGATCGCCACGTAGAACCAGGTCAGGTGGCGCATCAAGATCCCAAGCGACCAGCCGTCCGCCACGATGTGGTGCAAGGTGAGCAGCAGAATGTGGTCTTCACTGCCCATCCGCAAAAGGTTGGCGCGGATCAGCGGCACTTCGGAGAGCGTAAACGGCTTGCGCGCTTCTTCGTTCATGATGCGCACCGCTTCGCCTTCGCGATCCGCTTCCGGCAGGCCTTGCAGATCGATCACCGCAAACGGCACCTGCACTTTGTCGGCGATGATTTGCTGCGGCTGGCCGTCTACTGTGGCAAACGAGGTGCGCAGCGCTTCATGGCGGGTCAAGATCAGATTCAAGCTTTCCTCCAGCGCCGCGATGTCGAGATAGCCCTTCATGCGCAGACCGCCCGGAATGTTGTACGCGGCCGTGCCGCTCTGCAGCTCTTCAAAGAACCACAGGCGCTCTTGCGCAAACGACAGCGGCAGTTGGCCGTTGCGATCCGCCTTTTTGATCGGCGGCAGAGCTTTGCGCTCCATGCGATCCAGCGTCTGGGCGAGGCGTTCAACGGTCGGCTGCTCGAACAAAGTGCGCAGGTCGAGCTGCACGTCGAGCTGTGCGGAGATCTGCGCGACCGCTTGAATCGCCAACAGCGAATGCCCGCCGAGGTCAAAGAAGTTGTCGGTGATGCCAACTTGCGGAACGTGCAGCAAGTCGGAGAAGATCATCGCCAGCGTCGATTCGGTATGATTGCGCGGCGCCACATACTCCCCGCCTTGCGCAGCTTCCGGACGCGGCAGAGCGCGCCGGTTCACTTTGCCATTTGGCAGCAGCGGATAAGCTTCGAGCAGCACATATGCGGACGGCACCATGTAGTCTGGCAAAATACTTTGCGCGAAGTCGCGCAGATCAGAAGAAGTCAGTTCCCCTTGCGGCACTACATACGCGACGAGGCGCTGATCGCCCGGCGCGTCTTCACGCGCGATGACAACCGCTTCCTGCACCCCATCATGGCGCAACAGCACCGATTCGATCTCGCCAAGCTCGATGCGGAAGCCGCGGACTTTCACCTGATCATCGATGCGGCCAAGGAAGTCGAGCGTGCCATCGGGCAGCCAGCGCGCCAAGTCGCCCGTCTTGTACAGACGGCCGTACGGGCTGTCGATAAACTTCTCCTGCGTCAGATCCGGACGCCCGACATAGCCGCGCGCCAGACCTGCGCCGCCGATGTGCAGCTCGCCGGCGACCGCAGTCGGCACCGGGTTGAGATGTGCGTCCAAGATGTAGACTTGGGCATTGGCGATCGGGCGACCGATCGGGATCGGATAACGCCAGAACTCGCTTTGCTGCACCCATTCTTCTTCGTCCGGATTCGCGTGCGGATCAAAGACCACGCGCCACGAGGTGGTGTCGATGCAAGCTTCGGTCGGGCCGTACAGGTTGACCAGTTGGGCGTTTGGCAATTCGTAGGTGAAGTCGGTCGCATCATGCGGCGACAGCACTTCCCCGCCGGCGAACACATGGCGCAAAGTGTCAGCGCCGTTCAGCAGTTTGCCTTTCAAGAGCACCGTCAGCAGAGACGGCACTAGCTGCAGCAGCGTCACGCCGTGCGCTTTCACCGCGTCGGCCAGATACACCGGGTCTCCATGACCGCCCGGTTTGGCCATGATCAGCTGACCGCCCGCCAGCAGCGGCGCCCAGAATTCCCACACCGATGCGTCGAAGCCAAACGGCGTCTTTTGCAAAACGCGGTCGGTCTCGCCGATGCCAAACTCGCGGAGCATCCACAGCATGTGGTTGCAGATCGCGCGGTGCGGCAGCATCGCGCCTTTCGGGCGACCGGTGGAACCTGATGTAAAGATTACGTACGCCAGGTTGTCAGACGTGACGGAAACTGTCGGATTTTCCGCTATTTCCCCGGAAATATCTTCGGAGTCGACCAGCAGCAGCTCTCCCGCATAAGCAGGCAGCAGCTCTTGCAGGTGCGCTTGTGTCAACAGCACCGGCGGCTGGGCGTCTTCCAAAATAAAGCCAAGACGCTCCTGCGGATAGCTCGGGTCGAGCGGCACATACGCCCCGCCCGCCTTCAGCGTCGCCAGCAGCGACACGACCATCTCCGGCGAGCGCTCCATGCAGATCCCGACCAACACGTCAGCGCCCACACCCGATTTTTGCAAACGGTGTGCGAGGCGGTTGGCCTGCTCGTTCAGCTCGCGGTAGGTGAGCTGACGATTTGCAAACACCACCGCCACCGCATCAGGAGTGCGGGCTGCCTGCGCTTCAAACAGCTGATGCAAAGCCGCTTCGGAGCCAAAATCAACTTCGGTAGCGTTCCACTCCGTCAGCAGGCGTTCCCGCTCTGCGACCGGCAGCGGGGATACCTCGCCGACAGTGAGCGCCGGGTTGTCGACCAGCGACTCCAGCAGGATTTCATAGTGAGCGGCCATGCGCTCGATCGTAGCGGATGTAAACAGCCCAAGGTCATATTCGAAGGAAGCGAGGAACTCTCCGTTCACTTCCGCCATCATCAGCGTCACATCAAATTGCGCCGCGCGGCGTTCCAGCGCCCACGATTGCAGCGGCAGGTCGCCGAGCAGCATCTCTGCGCCCGATTCGTTCAAGGCAAATCCGGTCAGGCCGTCCGTATCGAGATGCGATTTCTGCAAAACGAACATCGCCTGGAAGATCGGCGAGTAGCTCTGGTCGCGCTTCGGAGCCAGTTTTTCCACCAAGAGCGGGAACGGGTAATCCTGATGCGCCAGCGCCCCGCGCACTTTTTGCGTCGCCGCTTGCAGGAACTCTACGAAAGTCGGGTTGGCCGACAGATCGCCGCGCACGACAACCGGATTGACAAAATAGCCGACGGTGCTCGCATATTTCGCTTTGCCGCGCCCGGCGGTCGGGGTGCCAACAAGAATGTCGTCCTGACCGCTGTAGCGGTGCAAGAGCACTTGGTAGGCGGCGAGCAGCGTGGTGAACACGGTCGTGCCTTGCGCCTGCGCCAACCGCTTGACTTTCGCAGTCAAGGAGGCGTTCAGCTTGCGGGAGAGCGTGGCGCCGTGATGCGATTGTGCGGTCGGGCGCGGCACATCGGTCGGCAGGTTCAGCACCGGCAGTTCGCCTGCCAGTTCCTGCTGCCAATAGTCGAGGCCAGCCGCCCCGGCCTTGCCGGACAGCAGCTCCGACTGCCAGCCGGCAAAATCGGCATACGCAGTTCCCGCCGCCGAGAGCTCCTGCCCGCCGTACAGCGCGGACAGATCTTGCACGATCACGCCAAGCGACCAGAAGTCGACGATGATGTGGTGCATCGTGAGCAGCATCACATGTTCGCCGCCTGCACGCGGATAAAGCGTGACGCGCAGCAACGGCCCTTGTTCCAGATCGAACGTTTGATTTACGCTCGCCGACATGTCGTACTGCACCTGCTCGTCGCTCCATGCGGCCGAGTCGGCAAGCGTCACCGGCACATCCAGAGCGGCATGCACGACTTGCAGCGGTTCACCGCCGTTGTACGCAAACGTGGTGCGCAAGAGCGGATGACGCAGTCCGAGTTCAGCGATCGCCGCGCACAGTTTCTCCACATCGAGACCGGTACCGATCTTCACCGCGCTGGCGATGTGATACGCCGTGCTGTTCGGGTTCAGCTGCTGCAGGAAGAACAAGGCGCGCTGCCCGTGGGACAGCGGATAGCTGCCCGGCTCCATCGGCTTGATCACTGCCGGCGCTTCGGACGTTTCGTCCAGCTCCTTCAGCACATCCTGCGTCAAAGTTGCGACGCTTGGGCCTTCCAGCAGCACCGCCAGCGGCAGTTCGACGCCGAGGCTTTCTTCGATCTCATGCTTCAGCTCCACCGCCGTCAGCGAGTCCATGCCCAGCGACCCCAGCGGCCTGTCGCGTCCGACGGACGCCTGCGACACTTTCAACGCTTCGGCCGCACGGGCCAGCAGGTATTGCTCAAGCAGTGCGCCGCGCGCGTCCGTATCGGCTGCGAGCAGCTCGGCGCGGCTCAGTTGCACATCGGCCGCTTCTTCCCCGTCTGCTGCCGGGCCGGTGCGGTCCAGCACATCCGACTTCAGCACTTCCAGCCCGCCGTTTTGGAAGCGGTCTTTGCAGGCGTGGCGCTGAATCTTGCCCGACGAGGTCTTGGGGATGCTCGCCGGTTTCAGGAGCACGATGCCGTACACTTGCAGTTCGTGCGCCTCTGCCACCGCCTGCCTTACTGTGGCAACCACTTCGTCAAGGTTGGAGCGGCGCATCGAGCGCTCGACTTCGGCGGTGATCACGAGACGCTCTTCCTCTTCGATCACGACGGAAAACGCGGCCAGGTTGCCGGTGGCGATCGCCGGGTGGCACTCCTGCACCGTAAACTCGATGTCCTGCGGGTAGTGGTTGCGCCCGCGGATGATGATCAGGTCTTTCATCCGGCCGGTCACGTACAGTTCGCCGTCTTTGAGGAACCCGAGGTCACCGGTGCGCAGGAACGGGCCTTCGCCGGTCTCTTCGATCATCGCGCCAAACGTCTCCTGCGTCTGCTCCGGGCGGTTCCAGTAGCCTTGAGCGATCGACGGGCCGGAGACCCAGACTTCGCCGACCTGCTCTTCGCCGCAGACGGTGAACGTTTCGACATCGATAACTCTCACCTGCTGCGCTTGCGGGGAACGTCCCGAGGAAACTAAAGTGCGGGTGCCTTCGAGCGGTTCAGTGACGACGATCGCGCGGTTTTGTTCCAACTGCTCGCCGTCAAAGATGTTCGAGATCGGCAGTTCCTCTTTCTTGCCCCCGGTGACGAACAGCGTGCCTTCCGCGAGGCCATAGCAAGGATAAAACGCTTCTTTCTTAAAACCGCAAGGAGCAAAATACTCGGCAAATCGATCCAAGGTCTCTTTGCGAATCGGCTCGGCACCGGTAAACGCCACCGACCAGTTCGAGAGGTCCAGGAGATCGCGCTGCTCCGGCGTGATCTTGTCGAGGCACAGCTCATAGGCGAAGTTCGGACCGCCCGAGACAGAAGCTCCGGTGCGGGAGATCTCCTGCAGCCAGCGCAGCGGACGCTGCACAAACGCCACCGGCGCCATCAAGGTGGTGAAGAACCCGGCGTACAGCGGCTGCAAGATCCCGCCGATCAAGCCCATGTCATGGTACGGAGGCAGCCAGATCACACAGCGGTCTTGCTCCGACGTTCCAAAGCTGCTCTTGATCAGCTCGAGGTTGGCCAGCAGGTTGCCATGTGTCAGCATGACCCCTTTCGGCGCCGACGTCGAGCCGGATGTATACTGCAGGAAGGCCAGCGTATCCTTGTCGATCTTCGGCTGCTTCCACGACTCTGCCGCCGCGTCGGTCACGTCATCGGTGTTCACCCAAGCCAGATCGCTCAGGCTCTCCGCATCTCCGAAACGTTTTTCCACGCCAACTAAGATCGCCGAGGAGGTCAGCGCATATTTGGCTTCCGAATCTTTAACGATCGCCTGCAGGCGATCCAAGTTGCCGTTTTGGCGCGGCGGGTAGGCCGGGATGGCGAACACCCCGGCGTACAGGCAGCCAAAAAAGGCGATGATATACTCCAGCCCTGGCTGGTACAGGAGCAAGGCGCGCTCGCCTTCCGCCCCTAAGGACTGCAAGACTGAGCCAACGGCCCGTGCCTTGCGATCCAGTTCGGCATATGTGATGCGCGCTTCTCCGTCGTCTGCTAAAAATGCAAATGCATCCCGGTCGCCAAAGCTTTGTGCTCGGGTCTGCAACAGTTCGACCAAGGTTGCAAAATTCACTCGGTTATCCACCATATTTTGTATCCCCCAGACTTCAAGCTTTTTCAGAGCTTTCAACCAGATTTAAATCTCCCAAATTGCATAAAATATATTTCTGCGCAAATAAGTAATCCCCTTCCTAACAAAGGTAAATTTTCTTAGTAAGTTTATTCCTGACTCAAGATTTGAACAAGATAAAACCTGACTTCGCAAAGTGCCGAAGTCAGGTTTAAGTTAATTTATTCCGGCTGCAGGGTCAGTATGCGCTCCCCGCTGGCTTCCACATCAGCTTCCGTGAAGTGCATCGTCTTGTAACGGCCTTCCAGCCACAGGTCGGTCTGGTCCTGATAATGGTCAGAGCCGAGCTGGCCCGATGCGCCCATCGTCAGCGCATCTTTGGCGCCATTGACATCGTTCATGTCGATCACAAAACGCCACGGAGCGCCCAGCACGATGCTAAACGGCCTGCCGCGCGAGAAGCCGGCCATGCCCACCGTGCCGTTGGAGCCGCCGTACTCGTACGGACCGTTGTTATACAGCATATTGAGCGGCTTGATCGCCCCGAGTGGATGCGCGAGGGTGATCGTGTGGACTTTGCCCCACTGCCACTTCTCCGGGTTCTTGCCGTTTTCGTCTGCCATCCAGGCCACCGCTTGTTTGAAGGAATCGATGATCGCCTTCTCCTTCGTGTCGTCTGTGCCTTTAAACCAGATCGGGTCAGGATCGCGCAAAATGACTTCCAGACCGTAGTTCGGCATCGCCGTGCGGTTGAAATGGTAGTAAAACTCTTCGGTCAGGTGCGGTTCAAAGAAACGGGTGTACATCTTGTTGTACATCGCGTGATACACGACAGGACCGGCCAGCTTCGGATCGTCCTGCGGGTTCTCAAACCATTTTTTGAGCACGTCAAACGCCTTTTGCTCCGTTTCGTTCAACTCAGCGCCTTCCAGCGCCTTGATGAACACCGGGCCGTGCTCTTTGGCCTGCAGGTTCAGCCAGTCGCTTTGCATCCGTTCCATGTCTTCGAGCGTCAGTTTGTCTTTCTCCTCGATCATCTGCCCGATGCGGGTCGCGCGGTACGGCAGGTCATAGTCGTAGGAGATGTGATACGGGTAGTCGCCGTCAACCGGCTTGTTGTTTGCCGAAGCAAAATACCCTTTTTCCGGGTTCATCGCGTGCGGCAGTTCATCCCAGCCGATGTAGCCCGTCCATTCATATTCGCTCGACCAGCCCGGCACCGGCGACAGGCCGTCGCCTTTCTTGCGGATCGGGATCGAACCCATCGCGTGGTAGGCGATGTTGCCTGCAACGTCCGCATAGACAACGTTTTGCGCTGGCGCTTTGAACAGCTGCATCGCCGCTTCAAACTCTTCGTAATTCTGCGCTTTGTTGAAGCTGAGCATCGCGGTGATCTCGTCGGTCGCATCGTGCGCCGTCCAGCGCAGAGCCAGCGGCTGTTCGACTTTCTCGGCCGTGCGGATCGTCTGTGACGGCTCCTGGTCTTTGGAGACATAGGAGTCGAGCGTATTGGTGATGATCGGGCCGTGGCGGGAGATGACGATCTCCGCTTTGACCGGCTCTGCCCCTTTGACTTTGATCTCTTCTTGGATCACTTTCGCGTCGTACCACTTGCCATCATATTCGAACTGGTGCGGGTTGTTCGGATTTTGCTTTTCAATAAAGAGGTCTTGCACGTCCGGGGCGAGGTTGGTGAAGCCCCAGGCGACTTGCTCGTTGTGGCCGACGATGACGCCTGGCACACCCGGGAAGATCGCGCCGGAGACGTTGTATTTGCCCGGCATGACGAGATGATTCTGGTAGAAGGTCGACGGCGCGCCCAGACCGAGGTGCATGTCATTGGCGAGCAGCGGTTTGCCAGATTCGGTCTTGTCGCCGGAGACGACCCAGTTGTTCGAGCCGAGGCCTTCGCCCGGCAGCGCCTTTTGTTCGGCGAGGTCGAGGGTGGCGAACAGACTGTCGACCGTCTCTTTGGAAAGTGCTGCTTGCGGGCGCTCCGCTGCGGAGTCGACTTCGATCGCTTTTTCCATCTCCGTCTGGCGGACGATGGTCGGGTGTGCATCCTGGTATTGGAAGAGCAGCGACATCAGCTTTTCGTCATCCAATTTCGGGAGTGCGACGCCCATGAACAGCTCGGTGCGCATGTTCGTGCCGAGCTCCCAGGCCATGTATTTGCCGATCGACAGCGAGTCGAGCGGCGTCCACGGCTCAGGCTTGAAGCCAAGCATCGTGTATTCGACCGGCAGATTGTCCTGGTGGTCTTCGAGGTAGGCGTTGACGCCGTCGGCGAAGCTTTGCAGGGCGTTCATCGTTTCCGGTTGGACTTTCGACATGCCTTCTTCTGCCGCGCGGCGGAATCCGATCGTGCGGTTGAAGTGGTCGATCTTGACCATCTTCTCGCCCATCACTTCCGCCAGTCGTCCGCCGATGCTGCGGCGGGACAGTTCCATTTGGAACATGCGGTCTTGGGCTTGGACATAGCCTTGGGCGAAGAACAGGTCTTTTTCCGTTTCTGCATAAACGTGCGGCACGCCGTATTGATCGCGGACGATGCGCACCGGCTTCTCGACGCCGGTGAGGATCTCGCCTTCGATCGTCGGCAGCGCACGCTGCACCATGTAATAGCTGCCTCCGCTGGCGGCTGCGATCAAGACGAGCACGACCGCAAGCGAGACAAGCATAATTTTCTTAAGCACGCCAACCCCTCCTAAAGGTTAAAACAGGTTGACAATTCGCTTCAGCTCAGCAGACAAATCCTGCAGCAGGTCTTGGCGAATCGCCGGATTGTTTAAAAAGAAATGGTCGCCTTCAAACATCTTCAACTGGAACGCTTCGGTGGTCTGGTCGCGCCAGGCGTCGTGTTTCTCCAGCGAAATATCAACATCGCCCGTACCGCCGAAGCAGTGAATCGGGATGTGCAGCTTGGCTTCGTCCTGGTACTCGTACGTCTCGTTCACTTCGAAGTCGGCGCGGAGGATCGGGAGCAGGAGTTCCATCAGCTCTTCATTTTGCAGCACCGCTTCCGGCGTGCCGTTCAGGTTGCGCAGGCGCTGGACGAACTGGTCGTGCGGAAGCTTATGCACCGGATCGCGTTCGATCTTGCGCTGCGGCGCGCCGCGTCCCGAGACGAACAGATGCAGGGGTTCGAGCCCGAGCTTCTGGCGGCGCAGTTCACGGGACAGTTCAAAAGCGATCAACGCCCCCATCGAGTGGCCAAAAAAGGCAAACGGGCGGTCCATATGCGGTTTGAGCGCTTCGACCAGCGCTTTGACCATCGGTTCGATGTGCGTAAACGGCTCCTCAAGCAAGCGGCTCTCCCGTCCTGGCAGCTGCACCGGGCACACGTCGATCTCCGCCGGCATCTCTTCCTGCCATCCCCGGTAGATCGCAGCGCTCCCTCCCGCATACGGGAAGCAGAACAAGCGCAACCGCGCATTCGGTTTCAATTTCTGCCGGGCCATCCACTTATCTGCTGCAGGTCTCATCGTTGTCATTTGCAAATCTCCTCTTTCAGTTCAATGTTCACGTTATGCGTGTAGCTTAATTAATAATAGTGTCTGATTACTATTTCGATATTGAACTACGCAACCCTTCCGTAATTTTTAGATTTCATGGAACCTTCTGAGTGAGTCGTGCGTCTCTCCAATCAAAGGGGGGACGAGGATGAAAGGACTGACGGAGAAACTATGGATTTTACTCGCTGCACTGCTGTTTGCAGGCACCATGCTTGATTCTGTTGCCGTTCCAAAGGAACTCAGCGTGGTGGATTACGGAGCGCTGAATACTCCTGCGGACGACCGGCGTTTTCGGGAGTTTGCGGAACGTGTGGAAAATTGGGAAGCCGATGGAATTCGGATCGTTTCCCCGACGGCTGAAGGCGATCCGATTTATCTCGATCTCGTCTATTGGCGAGGCGAACTGCACGTGCGGCTGGACACGACGGAGGACGCATTTGGCCCGGACAAGATCATCGAGCTGACTTGCAGTCCGAAACTGCAGCAACTTGACTTCGGTAAAGCCTACGAATACCGGCTTTCCGGATGCATGTATCCCGGCACGTTCACGGTCTATATCATGCCAAAATAAAAAGCCCTTCGGTTTCGCTTCCGAAAGGTTTTTTTTGCTGGATTCCTTTATTCCAAAGCTGCCCCCACCGCTTTTTCCGCATGCAGGCGGGCGGTGTCAAACAGCGGCACGGAGCTGTCCTCCTGCTTGATCAGCAGTCCGATCTCGGTGCAGCCGAGGATGATGCCTTCCGCGCCTTGGCGGGTGAGGTCTTCGATGACCTGACGATAGAAATGGCGGGAGCTCTCCAAGATCTGCCCCTGGCAGAGCTCTTCATAGATAATGCGGTTCACCTCATGGCGCGGCTCAGGACTTGGAATCAGAACGTCCAGACCATGCTCCTGCAAGCGGCCTTTGTAGAAATCGTGCTCCATGGTATAGATCGTGGCGAGCAGGCCGACTTTTTTCAGCCCCTGCCCTTTGATCCTTTCGGCGGTGGCGTCGGCGATATGCAACAGAGGAATTCCGATCGCCGCCTGCACTTCATCTGCCATCTTGTGCATCGTGTTGGTGCAGATGATCAGAAAATCAGCTCCGCCGCGCTCGACGCTTTGCGCAGCTTCGACCAGCAGTGAGGTCGCCTGCTCCCAGTTGCCTTCGCGCTGGCAACGCTCAATCTCGGCAAAATCCACCGTGTGCATCACGCTTTTGGCGTTGTGCAAGCCGCCCAGCTGCTCTTTGACCATCGTGTTGATCAGGCGGTAGTATTCCAAGGAACTCTCCCAGCTCATCCCGCCCAGCATCCCAATCGTCTTCATCCTGTGCCCCCCTCTTCATGATCCAACAAAAGAAAAATCCTTCGGCGTGATTCCGAAGGACTTTCCGCTTTCCTCTACATTTTAGATGTCAATGTCGCAGCTAATCAAGCAAGAAGTGTTGCCTGTCAAGTCTCTGCGTGTAACGTCTACAGTTGCTTCTCCTACTTGAACATCCAGGTCGAAATGGTTTTCCATGTTTACTGACCTCCTAGTTAATTGATAACTTCAATATGATCTAACTAGAATATAGTACCAAATTTACCAGAAGTCAATATAAATCTTTCTATTCTGAATATAAAGGCGAAAACAAACCGTTCTTCCGTTTCCTGAAAATTGTCAATAGACTAAGCATTGAGGTATAATCTTAAAAACAACTTATTTAACGGAAGGAGATTTATATGAACTCTACCAGTACCAAGCAACAGACTCCTACGCTTGAAAAATCGTTGTTTCGGCCGCTTGATTTCTTTATGCTGCGATCTCCTGTCCTGTCCCTGGAGCTGTTCCAGCAGCTGTTCCCCCAGGATGCCGCACATGCGGTTGACCTGAGAGCGGACAGCGTGGCCAAGCTGGCCGAACTCGCCCAAGAAGGGATGATCCGCGAAGCGATCGCCATCGCCTCGCCGTCACTTTTGAATTCGCTTGCCAATTTAACTCATACATCAGATCCCCGCAAACAAGATCAGGCGGTGAAAGGCTTCCTCCGCTATCTGCTGCGGATGATGTCGCGCCCGACCCCGTTTGGCCTGTTTTCCGGCGTCACCACCGGCACGTTTGCCGAGCGGGCGCAGCTCTCTGTGCACCAGGCGCTGCGCCATCAAAAGCGCGCCCGCCCCGACATGGAATGGCTGCTGAAAGTCATTGAAAGCATCGAAGCGGACAACGCGGTCGTTCTGCAACTAAAAGTGCGCTCGAACACGATGATCTCCCTCGACGGCTCCCGCGCCAAACTCCCCTACGTCACCCGCTACGGGCAAAGAGACGATCAGGGGCGTATCTCGATGGACACCGTTTCTGTCCGCGCCACGCCGGTGCTGCACCGCGTGCTGGAAGAGACGGCCGAGCCGATCGTGCTCGCTGAGCTGCTCGCCAAGCTCGCAGCCGAATTTCAAGCCCCGCAGGAGACGGTGCAAACCTTCCTGCTCACTTTGTTCCGCCAAGAATACCTGATCTCCGAACTGCGCCCGCCGACGACGATCACTTCGCCGTTCGACTATCTGCTCGAGCGCATCGCCAGTCTGCAAGGCGTCGAGGAATTGCGCGCCAAACTGCTGGCCATCGCCGACAAACTTGCCGTCTATGACAGCCTGCCGATCGGCGAAGGCGACACGCTGTTCCTCGAACTCGTCGCCGAGATGAAAGCACTTGGCGATGTGAAGAATCCGCTCCAAGTCGACCTCGCCCTCTCTCGTGACCAGCTCACCTTGCCGTCGGCAGCGGCCGAAGAAGCGGCCAAAGCAGCATCCGTCTTGTTCCGACTCTCCGGCACCCGCGTCGGCTATCCGAGCTGGGATGGCTACCGCACAGAGTTTATGGAAAAATACGGGCCGTACCGCGAGATTCCGCTCTTGGAGCTGCTCGATGAAGACCGCGGTCTCGGCGCGCCGGCCGGCTATGAAAATCCGGCGTCACGCCGCCGCCAGGAAACGCAAAAGCGCAGCGAGGAAACGAAAAAGCGCCTCGCCCTGCAAACCAACTGGCTGGCCAAAGCCTTGGCGCAAGGGGCGATCGAAGTCGAACTGACCGACGAGATGATCGCCGAGCTTGGCAACGACGTGCAGACGGCGAAACTGCCTTCCTCGATGGAGATGTATTTCACCCTCGCCGCCACATCGCATGCGGCGCTTGAGGAAGGGGATTTCCGCCTGCACGTAGGTCCTATGGCCGGATCGGACGGCGCGGGACGGACGTTTGGCCGCTTTGTGGATCTCCTCCCCGAAGCGTCTCGCGAACAGCTCGCCTCGGTGCAGGAAGCGGAGCAGCGTCTGGCGCCCGATGCCCTTTTGGTGGAAGTGGCGTTTCTGCCGTCGGCCGGACGTGCGACCAACGTCGTGCTGACCGACCACTGCCGTCCGTATGAGATGGCGATGGGCACCAACTCCTCCAAAGACGCCGCCCACACCTTGCCGGTGTCCGACCTGGTCGTTGGCTGCACGGATGACGGTCTGTACCTGAAGTCGCGCTCGCTCGGCAAGCAGGTGATCCCCAAGGCCGGGCACATGCTCAACCCGCGCCACTCGCCGAACTTGTACCGCTTCCTGCGCGAGATCGCCTCGGAACATCAATTGATGTGGCAGCCGTTCCGCTGGGAAGTGATGGACCATGCACCGTTCCTGCCCCGCGTGCGCTACGGGCGCACGGTCTTGTTGCCAGCCGCCTGGCAGCTTAGTGAGAGCACATCCGACCTGCGCAAGAATATGCAAGATGCAGAGTGGCAAGCGAGTTTCAGCCTGTGGCGCGCGACATGGAAAGTGCCGCGCTACGTGTACCTGCTGGAAGCGGACAACCGCATCCTGCTCGATCTCGACCATCCGCTGCATCTGGAGATTTTGCAAAAAGAGTTCTCCAAAAACGAAGTCAAACTGATCGAGATGGGCGCCGGGTTCGACGAGCTGTGCATCGACTCCCCGGACGGCCTGCTTTTGAACGAAGTGGTGATCCCGCTGATCAAGGCGGACGATGCGTCCGGCTCGCGGCTGCGCATGAGCAGCCGTCCTTCGATCCCCGCCCAAGAGCGGCTGGCGCTGCCGGGCGGCTCCTGGCTGTTCGTCAAGCTCTACGGAGTCAGCGCCCGCCAGGAAGAGCTGATCGGCGGGCAGATGCGCGAGTTTTGCCGCGATGTGCAGGACAAGGGTCTTGTGCACAAGTCGTACTTCATGCGCTATGTCGATGACGGCCCGCACATCCGCCTGCGCTTCCAAGGCGAACCGCAAAGGATCGGCGCAGAGCTTATGCCCCGCCTGCACCACTGGGCGCTGGAGCTGCAAAAAGAAGGCCTGATCTCGCATCTCACCTTCGACACCTACGATCCGGAGATCGAGCGCTATGGCGGACCTCAGCTGATGAAAACGGTCGAGTCCCTGTTCGCAGCCGACAGCATCGCCACCGCGCAATGGCTGTTCGGCAAACGGTTCCAGAAGATGAGCCTGACCCTCGATCAGGTCGGCGCCGTCTCGGTGATCGATTATCTGGAAAACTTCGGCCTGTCCTTCTCCGAAGCGTTCCGCTGGCTGGATATGCGCTTCCCGCACAAAGAACAGCAAGAAGCGTTCCGCAGAGACCGCAAGCTGTTGATGTCGATCGCCAACTCGGCCGATGACTGGGGGGGTCTGCGCGCGCATCCGGAAGGCGAGGCGATCTACGCCGGGCTGCAACTCCGCCGTGACGCCGTGCGCCGCTATGCGGAAGAAGTGCGGGCGACAGGCAGCGCAGGCGAGCTGTACAACGATCCCAACAACATCATCGCCAGCGTCATCCACCTGCATCTGAACCGACTGCTCGGCACCGATCGCAAGCGGGAAAAAGGCATCATGGTGCTCGCCCGCCATAGCTTAAACGCGTTGCGCCACTTCCGGGAGGAATCCCGATGAGCACAGGCAAACCGCAAGAAGTCGTCACGCTGCGCAACGTTTTCCAAGCGTTCGTCTTCTGGCCGCGCATCTTCCGGCTGCTGTGGAGCGTCGACTCCTTCACCCTGCTGTCCCTGCTCTTTTTGCAGCTCTTGCAAGGCCTCGCCCCGGTCGCCGCGCTGCTCGTCACAACGCAGCTGATCAACTCGGTGATGCTCTCGTGGGAACAAGGAGTCAGCGTGCTCTACACGTCGTTTGCCCTGTTTGTCGGCGTCGTCGTCGTGCGGCAGCTGATCGGCCTCGTGCAGACCTATCAGGAGGGCCTGTTCCAAACCAGGCTCTCCAACAAAATCAACCAGACGATCATCGAAAAAGCGGTGGCGCTGGGCCTTGCCGATTTTGAAAACTCGGACGTGCAAGACCAGCTCAAGCGCGCCCAGCAGGAAGCGTCGTTCCGCCCGTATCAGATCATGAAGCAGATGTTTGGCGTGATCACCGGCGTCGTGACGATGGTCTCGGCGGCAGGCGTCTTGATCGCCTGGAAATGGTGGATCGCCTTTGCTTTGATGCTGATGCCGGTCGCGTCGTTCGTATCGTTTATGCGATTGTCCCAGCAGCAGTTCGAATATGAGTACCACCGCGCGCCGCTGCGCCGTGAATCGTGGTATTGGAGCTACCTGCTGACCCACGACAAGGCGGTCAAAGAAGTGCGCCTGTACCAGCTCGGCGACTATCTGCTCGGCAAATACATGGAGATCTTGAAAACGTTTTTCGCGCAGGACAAGCTCCTCGCCCGCAAACGGCTGCTGATCTCCCTGCTGTTCGAGACGATCACGCTGACCCTGACCTCGTCGATGGTGTTTCTCGTGCTGCTCGCGTCCTATACGAAGGAGATCCTGATCGGCAACCTGTTTGGCTACGTGCAGGCGATTACGCTTACGCAAAGCACGTCGCAGGCGGTCGTGCAGGGGCTGATCCAGCTCTGCCAAAACAACCTCTACATCAAGCAGCTGTTTTACTTCCTCGACCTCGATTCGACGGTGCAAAAGCCTTCCGCAAAAACCTTGCCGGAAGCGCCGCCGCTCGATACGGTCGAGTTTCGCAATGTGACGTTCCGCTATGACGGGCGCAAGGAAGACGCGCTGAAAAACGTCTCCTTCACCTTGCGGCGCGGCGAGACGCTGGCCATCGTCGGCAAAAACGGGTCGGGCAAATCCACCCTCGTCAAAGTGCTGACCGGGCTGTATCCGGGCTTCCAAGGCGAGATTTTGCTGAACGGCGAACCGGTGCAGGCGTACGATCTCGATTCGCTGCAGCGGCGCGTCGGCGTCGTGTTCCAGGATTTCATGCAGTACGAGTCGGACATGCGGCACAACATCGGATTTGGCAACCTGCCGTATCTGCAGGATGACGGAAAAATCTACGGCGCTGCCGAGCGCGCCGGGATCGACGGGCTGCTCGACGGCATGCCGCAGGGGCTGGACACCAAGCTCGGGCGCTGGCTGGCCCAAGGCTACCAGCTGTCGGGCGGCCAATGGCAGCGCGTGGCGATCGCACGGGCGTTCCTGCGGGAAGCTGACCTCTATGTGCTCGATGAGCCAAGTTCCTTTTTGGACCCGGTGGCCGAAGCGGACGTGTTCCACAAGTTTCAGCAGCTGATCAACAACCGCCTCGGCATTTTCATCTCGCACCGCTATTCATCGGTCAGGTTCGCCGACAAGATCATGGTGCTCGATCAGGGGCAGATCGTCGAGCTGGGCTCGCATGATGAGCTGATGGCGCAGGACGGCATGTATGCCGAGCTGTACAACCTGCAGGTCAGCGCCTACCTCGATGACAACAAAGGAGGAGCAGAAGATGGCAGTTCAAAAGTTGCAGTGGCAGCCGACTGAGTCGGCCGAGCTGCGTGATGAAGTTCTGCAGAAGGTGCGCTTTGCCGCCGAGCGTTTGAAAGACGCCGATCCCAATGCCAACCCAAACACGTTTCTCGGTTCGGGAGCGGCGGGGCTGTGCCTGCTGTTTGGCCAGCTCGACCGCCTGTTTCCGGAAGCAGGCTGGGATCTTGTTGGACACCAGCAACTCGTCACCATCCAGCAGCGCCTGCAGACGCAAGGTGCGCCCAACCTTTCGCTGTGGTCAGGTCTTGGCGGCATACTTCTGGCCGTCAAAGCGTTGTCACGGGACGGGCAGCGCTATCAAACGATGATCGGGAGCCTGCTGCGCTCGCTGGTCGGCTCGTTGCGGGAACAGCTGCCGGACAAACGCGCCGGGATCGCCAATGACCTCGTCATGATCGACTATGACACGATCGGCGGCATGGCCGGGGTCGGGCGGGTCTTGCTCGCTTTCGCCGACCGCGAAGAGGTGCAGGCGGCGCTTGCCGACGTGCTTCACTATCTGATCGAGCTCTGCGGCGAGAAAGAAGCGCACGGGATGCTCGTTCCGGCGTGGCACATTCACTGTCACAACCATTACCGCGACGATGAGAAAGAGTCCTTCCCCAAAGGCAGTTTCAACCTCGGACTGTCGCACGGCATCTCCGGCCCGATGGCGCTGATGAGTCTCGCCCTGCTGCAGGGCATCGAAGTGCCGGGCCAACGCGAGGCGATCCGCCGGACTGCCGATTTCGTGCAAGGCTTCCAAGTCACACATGACGGCGAGCCGCTGTGGCCGGGACGCGTCTCGTTTGACAATTGGCGGGAAGGCGTTGCGCCGACGGTTGGTGTACGCGACTCCTGGTGCTACGGCGCACCGGGCATCGGGCGGGCGGTGTGGCTGGCCGGCGCGGCGCTTGGCGATGACAGCTTGCAGGAAGCAGGCGCCGCCGCTTACCGGGGCATCGCCAAGCGCGAGGACAGCAAGCACAGCATGGACGCCCCGACGATCTGCCACGGCTGGGGCGGCCTGATGCATCTCGTGCAGCGCATGCAGGCGGACACCGGACAGCCGGAGCTGGCCGTGTGCCGCGACGATCTGGCCCGCCTCGTGCTCAGCACCTTTTCGGAAGCGCACCCCTTTGGTTTCGATGACAGCAAGCCGGTCACCGATCCCGGCCTGCTCGAAGGCGCGGCCGGCGTTGCTTTGACCCTGCTCAGCCTCGTCACAGACGAAGCGCCGGACTGGGATGCTGTGCTGATGATTTCGTAAGTGGATATAGCAAAGCCATCCCCGAGGGGATGGCTTTTTTCGTGCTATCGGGACTTGCGCCGACGGGATTCGCGGGATAACGCGACGATCTCCGGCTTGGCTTCCTGCTGTTCTGACTCGTCGATCATGCGGGCGAGGCCGCCGAGGGACGGATCATCGAACAAGCTGCGCACTTCCAGCGCCACGTTGAAATCGGCTTGGACTTGCGCGATCATCTGCATCGCAAGCAGCGAGTGTCCGCCGAGATCAAAGAAGCTGTCGTGCAATCCAACTTCGGCCACGCCGAGCAGCTGCGCCCACAAGGCGGCCAGCTTCTGCTCGGTCGGCGTCGACGGCGCGACATATTCGCGCTCGCTGCGGTTCGCAGCGAAGTCGGGAGCCGGCAGGGCCTTGCGGTCGATCTTGCCATTTGGCGTCAACGGCAGCGCGTCGAGCAGCACAAAGGCGGACGGCATCATATAGCCCGGCAGATGTTCGCCGATCCGCGCGCGCAGTTCGGCTTCCAGGCTCTCTTCGCTTTCGACCGGCACGATGTAAGCGACGAGGCGCTTGTCGCCAGGCTGAGCTTCGCGCACGGTGACGACCGCTTCCCGCACATTTTCGTACGCGATCAGTTGCGCTTCGATCTCGCCAAGCTCAATGCGGAACCCGCGCATCTTCACCTGCTGATCGATGCGGCCGAGGAACAGCAGGTTCCCGTCCGGCAGGCGGCGCGCCAGGTCGCCCGTCTTGTACATGCGGCCGTCCGGCTGGCCGCAATACGGGTCGGGCAGGAAGCGATCTTCCGTTTCTTCCGGGCGATTGAGATAGCCGCGCACCACCATGTCGCCGCCGATGTACACTTCACCGGCAGTGCCGTTTGGCACCGGCTGCAAGTTGTGGTCGAGCAGGTAGAGCGTGGTGTTGGCGACCGCTTTGCCGATCGGCGTCTGTCGCTCCGGCGCGTGCGCATCCACCACGTAGAACGTCGGTGAAATCGTCGTCTCCGTCGGGCCGTAGCCGTTGAAGATCTGCAGGCCGGGCACCTGTTGAATAATCGATCCAAGCAGCTTTTCGGAAAGCGGTTCGACGCCCGACATCATGCGGTGCAGGCTCAACGCGCCGTTCTCTTCCCCCAGCCAGTTGGCGAGGTCTTTCCACATGAACGGCGGCAGGTACGCCGAGGTGATCTCTTCGGCCTGCAGCCAACTGAAGAACGTGCGGCTGTCATAGCGCACCGCTTCCGGCACCGGATAGACGGCCGCGCCGTAGAACAGCGCCGTGAACATCTCATAGACCGAAACGTCAAAGCCGAAGCTCGTCCAGATGCTGCTTCGGTCGCCTGTGCCCAGCGGTTTGCGTTGCTGCATATCGTGGATCAGGTTGACCACGCCGCGATGCGGCACCAGAACGCCTTTTGGCTTGCCGGTGGTGCCGGAGGTGTAGATGATGTACGCCAGGCCTTCCGCCCCGGTCTGTGCGGGCAGGTTCTCACTCGGCGCTTCACTCCACGGCACCGTCTGGGCATCGAGCGCCAGCACATGCAGGCCTTCGCAAGGCAAGTCTGCCTGCATCGAGGTCTCGGTGAGCAGCACCGGCGCCGCCGCGTCTTCCAGCATGAACAGCAGGCGCTCCTGCGGGTAGGTTGGATCGAGCGGCAGATACGCCCCGCCCGTCTTCAGGACGGCGAGGATCGCCACGATGACCTCCTGCGAGCGGTCCATGTAGATCCCGACCGGCACTTCGGGGCCAGCCCCCAGCGTCAGCAGATGATGGGCCAGGCGGTTGGCTTCCGCGTTCAGCTCGCGGTAGGTGAGCGAACGTTCGCCTGATACGACAGCCACCGCATCGGGCGTCAGCATCGCCTGACGCTCAAACAAGCTGTGCAGCGTGGCGTCGCGCTCATATTCCAGCTCGTAGAATCCTTCCGCCAGCACATCGCGGCGCTCCGCTTCCGAGAGGAAGACCAGCTCGTCGATCCGGCAGTCCGGGTTTGCTGCGACCGCTGCCAGCAGGTTGCGGTAGTGCAGCCCCATCCGCTCGATCGTCACAGCGTCGAACAGGTCGGTGTTGTATTCGAACACCCCTTCCAGCCCGTCCCCATCTTCGGTCAGGAACAAAGACATATCGAATTTGGCCGTTTTGCTTTCGATCCCCATCATCGACACGGTCAGGTCGTTAAACGTAACTGTTGGCTTCGGCGCATTTTGCAGCACAAACATCGCCTGAATCAGCGGCGACACGTTCACGTCGCGGTTGGGCTGCACCTCTTCGACCAGCTTTACAAACGGCATGTCCTGATGCTCATACCCTTCCAGCGCCATCGTGCGCACGCGCTGCAAGAGCTCGCGGAACGTCGGACGCCCCGACAGGTCGGTGCGCAGGACCAGCGTGTTGGCGAGGAAGCCGATCAGCCCTTCCAGCTCAGGACGGCTGCGGTTGGCGATCGGGGTGCCGAGGATGATGTCTTCCTGCCCGGAGTAGCGGTGGAGCAGCGCTTTGTACGCCGCCAAAAGCGTCATGTACAAGGACGCTTCCTCCTGCTGTCCAAGCGCGGCGATCTGCTTCGCCACCGTCTTGTCGATGCGGAACGTGTGCATCTGCCCGCGCATCGTCTTCTCCGCCGGGTGCGGACGGTCGGCCGGCATTTGCAGCACAGGAACTTCGCCGCTCAGTTGCTTGACCCAGTAGCTGCGCAGCTTTTCGTACGTCTCCCCTTGCATCACCTCGCGCTGCCAGGCGGCAAAGTCGGCAAACTGAATTTGCAGCGGCGGCAGCGGAGACGATTTGTCATTCAGGAACGCTTCGTAGAGCGCGGCAACTTCCGCCGTAAACACGCCCATCGACCAGCCGTCCGAGACGATGTGGTGGATGGTCAGGCACAGCATATGCTCTTGTTCGGCGGTCTTCATCAGCAGGGCGCGGATCAGAGCATCCCGATCCAGCGCAAACGGCTTGACCGACTCGACGGTGAGCAGGCGGTCGACTTCTGCCGCCTGCGCCTCCCCGTCCAGTCCGGTCAGATCGACCACTTCGATGGCAAAATCCAATGTGGAGTCGATCAACTGCTTGGGCTGCCCGTTCACCGTCAAAAAGTGGGTGCGGAGCGCTTCGTGGCGTTCGATAATCTCCACGAAACATTTTTCCAGCACCGGCACGTTCAACTTTCCTTGAAAATGCACCGCCGCCGAGATGTTGTAGGACGGGTCGCTTTGATCGAGCTGGTACATAAACCACAAGCGCTGCTGGGCAAACGACAGCTTGGGCTCTTCGGCCGGATCGCGCGGCTGGATCGTCTCCGCCGCTTCCAGGTCAAACCCTTCTTCCTCCAGCAAAAGCGCTAACAGCTCATCCGCTTCGTTTTGAAATCCCATCCCGCTTACCCCCTGACCTTTTTCTTCGCTTCGAGCATCGCCCGTTTTTCTTCATCTGTCATGTTCATCAGCTTTTTACGCACGCGGGCGATCGCTTCGGCCTGACCCGGTTTTTGCTCATATTCGGTGAGCAGTTCGGCGAGTCCGGCAATCGTCGTCACGGAGAACAGCTTGGTGACCGGCACTTCGATCTGGAACGTCTCGCGGACGCGCCCGATCATCTGCATCGCATTGAGCGACTGGCCGCCGAGCTCAAAGAAGTTGCTTTGCACGCCCACTTTTGGCAGCGCCAAGATCTCGCGCCAGATGCCGGCCAGCAGGTCTTCCAGATCATTTCGCGGCTCCACATAGTCGCGCTCGTAAACCGCTTCGTCCACTTCCGGCCTCGGCAGGGCTTTTTTGTCGAGCTTGCCGTTTGGCGAGAGCGGGAATTCGTCGACGAACAGGTACGCAGTTGGGATCATCGCGTCCGGCAGACGCGTTTTCAAGAACTCGCGCAGTTCGTGGGAAGCGGTCACCTCGCCGATCAGATAGGCGACCAGGCGCTTCTGTCCTGGCGTATCTTCGCGGACGAGGACAGCCGCATGCTGGATCGACGGATGCTGCAAGAGCGCCGTTTCCACTTCGCCGGTCTCGATGCGCACACCGCTGATTTTGACTTGGTTGTCGACACGTCCCTGGTATTCCAGCGTGCCATCCGGAAGCCAGCGCACGATGTCGCCCGTCTTGTACAGACGGCCGCCGTCGGCGAGGAACGGATTGTGCTGAACAAAACGCTCTTCGTCCAACTCCGGGCGGTTCAAATACCCCCGTGTGACGCCGATGCCGCCGATGTGCAATTCGCCGTAGACGCCCACCGGCACCGGATTGAGCTGCTTGTCGAGCACATAGACCTTGATGTTGGCGATCGGGCGGCCGATCGGAACAGCGAAACGGTCATCGCCCTGCTCAAAGATGTGGTCGGTGGAAAAGACGGACGTTTCGGCCGGGCCGTAGATGTTGATCAGGTTGGTGTGCGGCATCTTTTCCAGCACGCGGTTGCGCAGCGTCGGAGAGATCGCTTCGCCGCCGAGGAACAGGTGCTTCAGCGTCGTCACTTCTTCGATGCCCGGCGTTTCGATCAGCAGGTTCATCACCGACGGAATCATCGACGTCGCGGTGATCCTCTGCTGTTTCATTTCACGGATCAAATAGACCAGATCGTGGTGTACGCCGTCTGCCCCGATGACGATGGAAGCGCCTGCCAAGAACGGCGCGAAGTACTCCAGCACCGTGCCGTCAAAGCCGACCAGCGATTTAAAATACATGCGGTCGCTTGCCGTCAGACCTGTGCGTTCGATGAGATGAAGCATCGTGTTGACCACCGAGCGATGCTCGATCATCACGCCTTTCGGGCGGCCGGTGGAACCTGACGTGTACATCACATACGCCAAACTGGTCGCTTCCGCCAGGCACGGCGGCTTCTCAGCGCTGGCTTGGGCGATCACCGCCCAGTCGCGGTCGACCGCAATCTCTTCCGCCCCGTGCTTCGGCAAGCGACCAAGCATCGACTCTTGCGTCAGCACCAGCGACATCGAGGCATCATCGAGCATTTTATCGAGGCGCTCCTGCGGGTAGCTCGACTCAAGCAGAACTTGCGTGCCGCCCGCTTTCAGAATGCCGAACATCGAGACGATCATTTCGATGGAGCGGCCCATGTAGATGCCGACCAGCGACTCATGCCCGACGCCGCGCGCTTGCAGGAAGTTGGCGAGGCGGTTGGCGCGCTCGTCCACTTCCTTGTAGGTCAAGGTCAGCTCGCCGGAGATCAGTGCCGGCGCATCAGGCGTTTTCGCCACCTGCGCTTCGAACAGCTCATGCAACACAGGACGCTCTGGACGCGGGCGTTCCGTGTTGTTCCACTCGACGAGGATCTGCTGCTCCTCTTCCGGGCTGAAAAGCGGCATCTCGGCCACTTTCAGCTCCGGATTCTCGACCACCGCTGCGATCAGGTGCATCCAGTGGCGGTTGATCTGCTCAATCGTCTCTTTGCGGAACATCGCCGGCGCATACTCGAAGAATCCGGTGATGCCTTCTTCAACTTCCATCAGGCCGATCGTCAGGTCGTATTTTGCCGTCTCCGCATCGGTCAGCTCGTATTTCAGCTCCAGATGCGGGAGTTCTAATTTGTCTTCCATCACATCGACGTAGACAAAGCTCGCTTGGAAGACCGGGTTGCGGGAACCGTCACGCGGCGGTTTCAATTCGTCAAGCAGCAGGCCAAACGGGATGTCGTTGTTCGCATACGCTTCCAGCGACACGTCTTTGACGCGGCGGAGCAGTTCGATGAACGTCATCTGCGGATCAACTTGTGCACGCAAAACGACAGAAGTCAGGAAATAGCCGATCACGCCTTCCATCTCGCTGCGGTTGCGGTTGGCAAACGGTGTGCCGACCAACAGGTCTTCCTGTCCGGTGTAGCGGTACAACAGCGCATAGTAGACCGCAAGCAGCGTCATGAACGCAGACGCTCCTTCTTTTTTCCCGATCTCTTTCAAACGGTTCGCCGTTTCCATCGGGATGTCGAGGAACACGCGCGCCCCTTTGAAATCCTGAATCGCCGGACGCGGATAGTCGGTCGGAATGTTCAGGACAAAATCAGAGCCGTCGAGCGTCTTTTTCCAGTAGTTGATCAGGTTGTCTTTCACGTCGCCGGTCAGGTACTTGCGCTGCCACTCCGAGAAGTCGGCGTAGGAGATCTGCGGCTCCGGAAGCAGGGACGGCTGGTTGTTCAGGAACGCCTTGTAGTGCGCCATCATCTCATGGAAGAAGATCGAGAAGGTCACGCGGTCGGTGACGATGTGATGCACGGTCAGCACAAACAGCCACTCGTCTTCATGCTTGCGGATCAGGTTGGTGCGCACCAAAGGCGGCACTTCCAGATCAAACGGGATCTGGATCACTTCCGACATCGCGTGTTTCGCCGCCTCTTCGCGCTCTTCGCGGGGCAGGTGTGTCAGGTCGAGCAGCTCCATCGGCACAAACAGCTCATCGTGCACGAGCTGCATCGGCTGGCCGTTGATCATCTCAAACGTGGTGCGCCACGCTTCATGGCGGCGGACGATCTCATTGAAACTCTGTTCAAAGACGGGCGCGTTCAGCGTCCCTTTCATATTGATCGCGCCATACACGTTGTAGGTCGGCTCGTCAGGGTTCATCATGTGGAAGAACCAGAGGCGCTCCTGGTCGATCGCCAGCGGGCTCGGGTTCTTGTGGCCGCGATTGGGAATGCGGTCTTTTTTCAGCATCAGTTTTTCGGCGGCCAGGTTTTTCGCCTTGGCGCGTTTTTCAAAGATGGCACGCTGCTCCGGGGTGAGCGCTGCCAGACGGTCGGACAGATTGTTTTTCATCGGGTATGACCTCCTCCAAGCCCTACAGCGTGTATTTGGCTTTCAACTTGCCCAAGTAGTTCATCGAGCTCATCACATCGTCCACCGAAATGCCGAAGTCGACCAGGCAGGCCACTTCGGTGACGCCGATGTCGATCAGGTCTTCGATCAGGCCCGAGCATTTGTCCACGGTGCCGAACAGGGAGCTTTCCGTAAAATATTTATCAAAGGCGTAGGACACGATCGCATCCTGGTCCGCTTCGGAAAAATCTTCATAGTTGCCCATCACGTTTTTCTGCTGCTTAATGAACGTTTTCAGATAGTCTTTCAGCGGGCCGCGCACTTTGTTTTTGATCTCGTCGTTCGTTTCGCCGACACAGGTGTGCACCATGACGGTGACTTTGCCCGCTTCGGGGTCGTAGCCGTGCTGGGCCAAGGTCTCGCGGTAGAGCTTGATCTTTTCTTCAAACTCGTCGAGCGTCTGGTTGGTCAGCCCGGTCAGGATGTGCGAGCCAGTCTCGGCCGCTTTGATATAAGTCTCGGGGGAGCCGTTGGTGGCGACCCAGACTTCCAGTTCGTTTTGCAGCGGGCGGGGCAGCACTTTCACCGGCTGCTCCTGCCCGTCGATGCCGGTCATCATCACCGTTTCACCGGCCCAGAGCTGTTTGATGATGTTGATGTTGTCGATCATGATCTCTTTGCGCTGGTTGTAGTAGTCGCGCGTCGGCACCGGCGCGATCAAAAAGTCGGACGGGTGCCAGCCCGAAGCAAAGGAGACGGCGGTGCGTCCGCCGGACAGGTTGTCGACGACCGCCCACTCTTCGACAAAGCGGATCGGGTGGTGCAGCGGCAGTGCGACAGAGCCGGCGCGGATCTGGATGTTTTCGGTGATCATCGCCAGCGCTGCCGAGAGCACCGACGGGTTGGGATACAGCCCGCCAAAGTCTTCAAAATGGCGCTCCGGCGTCCAGACGGCGGAGAATCCATGCTGGTCGGCGTATTTGACCGAGTCGAGCAGCATGCGGTATTTGTCCGGCTCTTCGGTCGACCCGTCGCCGGAGAAGAAGAAGATCGAGAAGTCCATGCCTTTGTCGGTCAGGCGCGGACGCTGTTTTTTAGAGACGGCCGTCTGGCCGCCTCCCATCGCCGCCAGCATGCTTTCCGGCATGGCGGTCGGTTCTTGGGAAGCGGTGACGACGGCGGTGTTCAGGCCTTTTGCTTTCATGCGCTTCTCGAGGACGGCGCGCTGCTCAGGCGTGAGATTTTTCAAACGGTCATTCAAGGAGCTCATTCGATGCCCTCCCCGGCCAAAAGTTCTGCTTCGATGTCATCTTCAGTCAGGCCTTCGATTTCGGCGAGCAAGGCTTCCAGTTCGTCGAGCTCTTCCGGCTTGAGCTGGTGGTCGGCGATGTATTGGGACAGCTCGGCGACGCTGGCCGATTCGAACAAAGCGCTCATCGGCAGGTCGATCTCAAACGTGTTGCGGATGCGCGTCACAAGCTGTACGCCAAGCAGCGAGTTGCCGCCGAGGTCGAAGAAGTTGTCGTGGATCGAGACTTGGTCGACACCAAACAGGTCTTGCCAGATCACGGCGACCTGCTCCTCCACGTCGTTGCGCGGCGCGATGTACGGGCGGTTGGCGTCGACGGTGCGGTTGCCTTTCAGGCTGTCGAAGTAGGTGGAGGCGTTCATGCCGTTGGTGTCGTCGATCACCGTTTGCAGGTCTTGGGTGGAGACGATGACATGGGTCAGCTCGCTCGCCAAAATGCGGGTGAATGCGTCCATGCCGTCTGCTGCGGAGATGCCGAACTGCTTTTGCATCTGCTGCAGCTGCGCGACCATCTCCGGCAGGATCGGCTGGCCTTGGAGCAGGTTGTCAAATTGCCACATGCCCCAGTCGATCGACAAGGTGTGCGTGCCGGTCGCTGTGCTGTGTGCGCGGGCGAACGTGTCGAGGAACGTGTTGGCCGCCGTGTTGTCGACTTGGCCAAATCCGCCGGTCACCGACAGCATGCGCGAGAAGAGGGCGAAGAAGTCGAGCTCCATCTCGCCGGTCGCCTCAGCGAGCGCCAGGGTGCCTTTTACTTTTGGAGCGAACACCGTCTCCATCGCTTCCGGCGTCTTGAGCTGGATCAGCCCCGAGCCCATCAGCTCTTCCGTGTGGAACACGCCATGCACGGTGCCAAATCGCTCCTGTGCATCGGCGAGCGCCGCCTGCAGGGCAGAGGCGTCGGTGATGTCAACGCTGTGGTAGATCAGTTCGGTTGCTTTGCCAAGTTCGAGCAAGCGGTTGATGGAAGCGGTTTGATCAGAGCTGTCGCTCGGATTATTGGCGCTATTCGATGCCGTGATGTACTCATGCCAGGTATCGCTGGCCGGGAAGTCGCTGCGGCCAATCAGAACGAGTTTTGCAGCGTGTTCCTTTGCGAGGTGTTCTGCAACGTGCAAGCCGATCTCGCCCGTTGCTCCGGTGATGACGTAGACGCCGTTTTGACGGAGGGTAGCTGCCGATGCTTCTACTTCCGAGAGCTTCACGTCATCGAAGCCTTGTACGAAGCGGTGTGTGCCGCGATAGGCGACAAGCGCTTGGTCGGACGGAGCTTGGTTCAGCTCAGCGACCAGACGGTCGGTCAGCTTGCCTGCTTTGTTCAGTTCGATGTCGATTGCACGCGCCGAAATGTTTGCGAACTCCTGCGGGATGACTTTTACAGCGCCAAGCACTGTCGCGCGCACCGGAGACAAGATCGGCTCGCCGATCACTTCCTGCAGGGAGTTGGTGATCACGGTCACTTGGAACGACTCGGTGCGGTTGTGCTCGCCGAGGGCCTGCACGAAGTTGATCATTGCGTAGAAGCCGCGCTCCTGCGCCGTCGCATAGCTTTGCTCCTCAGCGGTCAGCGACCAGAGATGCACGATGCGCGTCGGCACTTGCTCCGCCTCGACCAGCTCTTTCAGCAGTTGGCTGTACTCGCCGCGCTCCGCCGGGTTCAGCGTGTATTCCCCTTCGCCCGCTTGGGCAAACGCATCCCCGATGCGGACAGCGGTCACGTCATGACCTTGCTGCTTCAGACGCTCAGCCAGCGCTGCGCCAACACCCGTTTCGTCCTGCAGGAGCAGGAAGCGGGCCTTCTCCCCAGGCTTGGCTTGCAAAGGCGCGGTGCCTTGCCACGCCGGGATGTGGAACCAGTCGGCGAGGTTCGCCAAACGTCCGACCGGGCGCGGTGCTTGGAAGGCATTTTTGTTGAATTCCACGAAATAGCGCTGCTTCTCAAACGGATAGGTCGGCAGATGCAGACGACGGCGGGACGCACCAGCATACAGCGACGCCAGATCAACTTCCACACCGTGCAGCCACAGCTGCCCAAGCGCGGTCAGGAAGAAGGCGTCATCCGCCTGCGCTTCGTCGCGATGGCGCGTCGAGGACAAGACGACCGCCGCTGCGTCGGTGCCTTGCAGCGACTGCTTAACTACAGTGCCAAGCGAGCGCCCCGGACCCACTTCCAGCAAAATGCGGCCCGGCTGCTCCACCAGTGCTGCCACGTTGTCGCCAAAGCGGACCGCCTGGCGCAGATGGCGCACGTAGTAGCCCGGGTCGGTCGCCTCTTCCGCTGTGATCCACGTCCCGGACACATTGGAGAGATAAGGCAGGACCGGCGCGTGCAGCTCCACTTTTGCCACTTCCGCCGCGTATTGCTCCAGGATCGGCTCCATCATCGCCGAGTGGAACGCATGCGACGTGTCGAGGCGTTTGAAGTGCAGCTCTTTCTGCCCCAACTCCCCTTCCAACTGCTCGATCGCCGCAGTTGGTCCGGCCACAACGGTCGCTTTCGGGCCGTTCACGCCCGCGATGGAAAGTTCGGACGGGAGCATCGCCGCCACGTCCGCTTCCGGGAGCGGAATCGCCAGCATCGAGCCCGGCTCCATCGCTTGCATCAGGCGTCCGCGCGCGGCGACAAGCGGCAGCGCTTCGTCCACGCTCATCACACCGGCCAGCGTCGCAGCCACATATTCGCCGATCGAATGCCCGATCATCGCTTCCGGCTGCACACCTCGCGACAGCCACAATTGCGCCAGCGCGTATTCAAAAACAAACAGGGACGGCTGCGTGTATTGCGTCTGGTTTAGCAGCGCCTGCGCTTCTTCTTCATTGCCTTCAGCCGGGAAGAACAAGTCGCGCAGATCGAGGCCGAGGTGCGGTTTTAACAGCTGAGCCGCGCGGTCGATCTCTTCCTTAAAGACTGCTTCCGTCTCATACAGCCCGCGGCCCATGTTCGCGTACTGCGAGCCTTGCCCGGAGAACAGGAACGCCACCGACGGCGTGTGATTGGTGGTCAGGCTGTTGCTCTGTACCTGCTTCGGATCGAGTTCACGCAGCGCTTTGACCGCCTGTTCCGAGTCGGTCGCCACCACGATGCGGCGGTGATTATAGGCAGCGCGGCCCGTCTGCAGCGTGTAGGCCACGTCCGACAGGTTCAGTTCCGCATTCGCTTCCAAATGCTGAGCCAGATTGTCAGTCAGCGATTCGAGAGCTGTTGATGTTTTCGCCGACAGCACCAGCAGATTGCGGTCGTTCGCTTTCGCCGACGCTTCCGTCGCCGGAGCTTCTTCCAGAATCACATGGGCGTTTGTGCCGCCGATGCCAAACGAAGAGACGCCCGCACGGCGCGGGGTGTCACCCGGCACGTTCCAGTCGCGCAGCTCGGCGTTGACATAGAACGGGGAGTTGGCAAAGTCGATTTTCGGGTTCGGATTTTCAAAATGCAGGCTTGGCGGCAGTTGCTTGTGCTGCAAAGACAACACCGTTTTGATCAGACCGGTCACGCCTGCCGCCGCATCGAGATGCCCGACATTCGTTTTGACCGAACCAAGCGCGCAGTAGCCCTTTTCCTCCGTGCTCATGCGGAAGGCTTGGGTCAGCGCGGAGACCTCAATCGGGTCGCCAAGCGCTGTGCCGGTGCCGTGCGCTTCGATATAGGTGATCGTCGCCGGGTCGATGTCGGCGATCGCAATTGCCTGGGAAATGACCGCTTCCTGGCGGTCGACGCTCGGTGCGGTGTAGCCGACTTTGTTCGAGCCGTCGTTGTTGATCGCCGACGCGCGGATCACGGCGTAGATTTCGTCGCCGTCTTCGATCGCATCTTCCAATCGCTTCAGGAGCACCACACCGCCGCCGTTGCCGACGACCATGCCGGCCGAGTTTTCATCAAAAGCACGGCAATGGCCGTCCGGGGAGAAGATGCCCCCTTCCTGCCACAGGTAGCCCGCCTTTTGCGGGAATTTAACCGCCACGCCGCCCGCGAGCGCCATGTCCGATTCGTAGGTCAGCAGGCTCTGGCAAGCCATATGCACCGCCACCAACGAGGTCGAGCAGGCCGTCTGCACGGTCACCGCCGGGCCTTGCAAGTTCAGCTTGTACGAGATGCGCGTCGCCAGGAAGTCATGGTCGTTGCCGATGCCCGCCTGGTAGGAGCCGACCGCATTGACGATCTCCGGATTCGACATCAGGTTCTGCATGTAGGTGTTGCGGCCCACGCCGCCAAACACGGCGATGCGCCCGTCATACGAACGGCCGTCATAGCCGCTGTCTTCCAGCGCTTCATAAGCGCATTCGAGGAAAATGCGGTGCTGCGGGTCGGTCGTCTCCGCTTCCCGTTTGATCATGTCAAAAAACGCCGCGTCAAACTCCTCTGCACCTTGGAGCGGTGCGCCGGCCTGCACATAGTTGGGATCTTCGCGGTTGATGTTCCCTGCTTCCACTTCGTCATCGGAAAGGGGGCGGATCGATTCCACCCCGTTTTTCAAGTTCTCCCAAAATTCACGGGTGTTGTTCGCGCCCGGAAAACGGCCGGACATCCCGATAATGGCAATCCCTTGCAAATCCAACATCTCACTCATCTCTTTTACTTCCTCCGATCTTTGAGCAGCTGTTTGCGTTTGTTCAGCGCTTCCCGCTGCTTGCTGGCTTGATCACGGATCTCCTGAATAGAAGGCTTGGCGGCAGTTTCCTGTTGCAAAAATTTGACCAGCGCCGAGACGGTCGGATACTTGAACATCTCGACGACAGAGAATTCGCGTTGCATCTCCTGCTGGAGCTTTTCATGAACTTTGACCATCAGCAGCGAATGCCCGCCAAGGTCAAAGAAGTTGTCGTGCACGCCGATCTTGTCCACGCCAAGCACTTCCTGCCAAATCGCCGTCACTTGCTGCTCCAGCTCGGAGCCGGGCGCAACATAGACGCTTTCCACTGCGCGTGCGCCGTCCGGTGCGGGCAAGAGGTTGCGGTCGATTTTGCCGTTTGGCGTGAGCGGAAACTCCGGCAGCAGGACGAACGCGGACGGCACCATGTAGTCGGGCAAAGCCGCTTTTAAGGCATGGCGCAGGTCGGGCACGGTGACGGCCGCATTGGGTTTCGTTGTGACATAAGCGACGAGGCGCTTCTGTCCCGGTTGGTCCTCGCGGGCGATGACGACGCCGTTTTCCACACCTTCGTGAGAGTTCAACAGCGCTTCGATCTCATCGAGCTCGATGCGGAAACCGCGCACTTTCACCTGATGGTCGAGGCGGCCGAGGTATTCGATCGTGCCGTCCGCCTGCCAGCGCACCAGATCGCCGGAGCGGTACAGTCTGGCGTCGCCGGTGCGGAAGGGGTGCGGGACAAATTTTTCAGAAGTCAGCTCCGGGCGGTTCAGATAGCCGCGGGCAAGCATCGCGCCGCCGATGTACAGTTCGCCCGGCACACCGAGCGGCACCGGCTGGCCGTGAGGGTCGAGGATGTAAACTTCAACGTTTTGGTTCGGGCGTCCGATGTGGACAGCGCTGTCCTTCGTCAGCACGGCATGCGTGGTGCAGACGGTGTTTTCCGTCGGGCCGTAGCCGTTGACGAAGCGGCGTCCTCCGGCCGTCCAGCGTTCGACGATCTCTTTCGTGCAAGCTTCCCCGGCGGAGATCACCGTGCGCAGATGCGGCAAATGGTCGCTCGGCAGCATCGCCAGCACCGACGGCGGCAAGGTGGCGTTGTGGATCTGCTTGTCGTTGAGCAGATTCAAGAGCGCCGGACCCGGCAGCAAGTCGTTTTTGTCGGCGAGGACGAGCGTGCCTCCTGCGGCCAAGACGGTGAACACTTCGGAGACCGATGCATCAAACGAGAAAGAGGCAAACTGCAGGACGCGGGTGTTTCCGTCGATCACAAAGGCGTCTTGCAGCACGTGCACGAGATTAAACAACCCTGCATGTTCAAGCAGCACGCCTTTGGGCTTCCCGGTGGAGCCGGACGTGTAGATGACATAGGCCAGGCTGTTTGGCGTGGCGCTGGCTGCCGGATTGTCACAGCTGGCACCTGCGATCTGCGGCCAGTCGGCATCGAGCAGAATCTGCTGAAGGCTGTGCTTCGGCAGCTGCTCGGCGAGATGCTGCTGGGTAAGCAGGATCGCGGCACCGGAGTCTTCGAGCATGAAGGACAGTCGTTCGCTCGGGTAGGCCGGGTCGAGCGGCAGGTACGCTCCGCCCGCTTTGAGAATGCCAAACATGGCGACAACCATCTCGACCGATCGCTCGACGGAGACGGCGACCAGCGTTTCTGCTGTCACGCCTGCTTGTTGCAAATAGTGGGCGAGCTGGTTGGCACGCTCGTTCAGTTCGGCGTAGGTCAGTTTGACATCGCCCAGTTCGAGCGCCGTTTTGTCGGGCTGCTGTGCCGCTTTTTGCGTGAACAGCTGATGAGCGCAAATCGGTTGGCCAAAATCGGCGGTGGTCGCATTCCACTCCTTGAGCAGCAGCTGTTCTTCTTCTGCCGTCAAGAGTGCGGCATCGGCCAGCGGTTCGAGCGGCGCAGAGGTCAGCCCGTGCAGGAGCGTGGTGAAGTGACCGCTCATCCGCGCTACGGTGGAGAGGTCGAACAGGTCGGCGTTGTAGTCGAAGGAGGCGGAAAGTTCGCCGTCCACTTCGGCCAGAGTCAGGATCAGGTCGTATTGGACATGCGTCTGCCCGAGGCGCAGCGACTCCATCGGCAGGTCGCCGCCAAGTTTCGCGCCCGGCTCGTTGAGGGCAAAGGCGGTCAGGCCTTCGCGGTCGAGCAGGTGCGATTTTTGCAGGACGAAAAACGCCTGGAACAGCGGCGAGACGCTGGGGTCGCGCTGCGGGTGAAGTTTTTCAACGAGCAGAGAGAACGGATACTCCTGATGGTCGAGCGCACCCAGCACCGTGCGGCGCATCTCTTCTGTAAACGCCGCAAACGTCTGCCCGTTTTGGAACCGCCCGCGCAGGACGATCGGATTAACAAAGTAGCCAAGCGTGCCCGCATCTTTGGCCGACGTGCGCCCTGCTGCCGGAGAGCCGACGAGGATGTCCTCCTGGCCGGAATAGCGGTGCAGGAGCACTTGATAGACGGCAAGCAAAGCGGTGTAAAGTGTGGTGTTATGGGCTTTGGCGAACGCTTTGACGTGTTCGGTCAACGCGGTGCCAAGGCGGAACACGTGCGAAGCCCCGTTAAACGTCTGCACCGGCGGGCGCGGACGGTCGGTCGGCAGGTTGAGCACAGGCAGTTGGCCGGACAGCTGCTGCTGCCAGTAGCTGAAGAGCTTCTCGCCTTTTGCGCCGCTCAGCATCTCCGCTTGTTTGTGGACGTACGTGCCGTAGCTTTGCGCTTCGGTGACGATTGCTGCCGGGGTGCCTTTTGTCAGCGCTTGATAGAGGTCGCGCAGTTCGGCGGTGAGCTGGCCCAGCGACCAGAAGTCGGTGATGATGTGGTGCATCGAAAGCAGCAGCACATGCTCTGCGGCCGACTGTGTAAAGACGTGGACGCGCCACAGCGGCCCTTTTGCCAAATCGAACGGGGAGTTCGCTTCGGAGGTGATGCGCTGCTCCAATTGCGCGGCGCTCCACCCTGCCGTATTTTCGACTGCAAAAAGGAAGTTGGGCTGCTCCTGCACGAGCTGCAAGGGTTCGCCGTTGTGCAGCTCAATGCGGGTGCGCAACTGCGGATGGCGTTCGGAGAGGATCGTGAACGCCGCTTGCAAAGCCTGTGTGTCCAATGCGGCCGGAATTTTGACGGCGCGCGAAACGTTGTATGCGGAACTGTCCGGAGCGATGCGCTGCATGAACCAGAGCGAGCGCTGGCCGTAGGACAGCGGGAATTCGGTTAGGGAAGCGGATGCGTTTGCCGCTTGATGCCGCTCCGCGTCTTCTGCTGTTTCGCCGAGCTTGACCAGCACTTCGGTCGCCAGTTCGGTGATGCTTGGGCCGTCGAGCAGGGTGGTCAGCGAGAGTTCGGTGTGGAACGTCTCTTCCACTTCGTTTTTCAGCTCGACCGCCATCAGCGAATCGAGACCCAGCACGTTCAGCGACTGGCAGCGGTCGATCTGCGCCGGGTGCACTTTTAACACGGCGGCCGATTTGGCCAGCAGGTAGTTCTCCAGCGCGATCAGGCGCTCGCTTTCCGTTAGCGTAAGCAGGCAGTCGCGGTCGAGCGTGCCGAAGTCAAAGCCAGTTTTTTGCGGCTGAGTTGTGCTTTCCTCAGCAACCGGCGCACTTTGGCCAAGCACATCCGCGTGCAGCACGTCCAGCGTGCCGTCGAGGAAGCGCTGGCGGCAGGCGTGGCGCTGGATCTTGCCGCTGGAGGTCTTGGGAATGCTCGCCGGTTTGATCAGGACGACGCCGTACGTCTGCAGCTCATGGTGCTCGGCTACTCCTTGGCGAATCGAAGCAGTGACTTCGGCAAGATTGCCTTTGCGGTGGGCGCGCTCGACTTCGGTGACAACGACGAGCCGCTCTTCCCCGTCCACCTCGACAGAAAACGCCGCGACCGCTCCGGCCGGAACGGCAAGGTGCGCTTCCGATACGGTAAACTCAACATCCTGCGGGTAATGGTTGCGCCCGCGGATGATGATCAGGTCTTTTAGGCGGCCGGTGACGAACAGTTCCCCTTCTACTAAGAAACCGAGGTCGCCGGTGCGCAGAAACGGCCCTTCGCCCATCGCGAGGCGAGCACCAAACGTCTCTTCCGTTTTTTCAGGAGCTTCCCAGTAGCCTTGGGCGACGCTCGGGCCGCTGACCCAGATCTCGCCGACTTCATCTTCCGCGCAGACGGCAAACGTTTCCGGGTTGACGATCAGCACGCGCTGGTCGGTGCGCTCCGGGCTGCCGCAGCCGACGAGGAGCCGCGCTTGGTCGGTGCGCTGCGGCGCATGCCGGACTTTATTTTGTTCAAGCGCTTCGCCGTCCAAAGCAAGCGTGACCGGAGCGGTCAATTTGACGCCGCCGGTGACGAACAGCGTTCCTTCGGCGAGGCCGTAGCAAGGGTAAAACGCCTCTTTGCGGAATCCGCAAGGGGCAAAGAAATCGGAGAAGCGCTCCAGCGTCTCCGGGCGGATCGGTTCTGCGCCGGTGAACGCTGTCTCCCAGCGGGAGAGATCGAGACTGTCGCGCTGCTCCGGGGTAATTTTTTGCACGCAAAGATCGTAGGCAAAGTTCGGCCCGCCCCCCAGCGTTGCGCCGAGGCGGGAGATGGTTTCCAGCCAGCGCAACGGCTTTTGGATAAAGGAGACGGGCGGCATCAGGGTCATCTCGTACCCGCCGTACAGCGGCTGCAGCACCCCGCCGATCAGCCCCATATCATGGAACGGAGGCAGCCAGAGCACGCCTTTCGTTCCGTCGGCGATGCCGAAGTTCTGATGGATCAGGCCGAGGTTGTGCAGCAGATTGCCGTGGGTGAGCATGACGCCTTTCGGAGCGGACGTCGAGCCGGACGTGTACTGCAAGAAAGCCAGGGACGATGCATCGGTGCCGGGGTGTTGCCAGGAAAGGGCAAGCGACCCGTCAAGATGATCGGTGGCGATCAGGCGCAGGGTTTGCAGTCCGGGTGTTTCGTGGTGGCGGCGCTCGAAGCTTTTGTAAATTTCGTCGGTGGTCAAAGCAAACGTGGCTTGAGCGTCAGAAGCGACCGCGACGAGACGGGACAGGTTGCCGTTTTGGCGCGGCGGATAGGCGGGCACAGCGACCACGCCCGCGTACAGGCAGCCAAAGAAGGCGACCACATACTCCGGCCCCGGCGGATACAAGAGCAGCGCGCGCTCTCCGGCCGCTCCCATGCTTTGCAAAAGAGCGCCCAGCGCGCGGGCTTTTAGATCAAGCAAAGCGTAGGAATACTCCACTTGTTCGTCTTCAATCAGAAAGCGATACGCAAGTTGGCTTGGCTGCTCCTGCGCTCTGTAGCGCAGCAGATCCACGAGCGTGGCAGACAATACCTGCGTTTCGAGCATGAGTAGTTCCTCCAGTCCTAAGGTTTCCATAATTTTCTACATTTATAAGTTTCTTAACTTACTTCAATAAGTTACAATCTATAATCCCTATTCGCTAGTAACAGTAACAATCCTGCCTAAATTTTAGAATTGCAGGTAGCATGATTTATTGTGATTGTTGCTGCAATCAAATCTATTGGAAAGTTTAATGAGAAGGTATGAGCGGGGACGTGAAGAAGTATGAAACAGAGGTGATGTTTTCGTGAATCGGTTTCATTGCTGTGCGACCTGCCAGCATTATGCGGTCGTTGCGACGGATGGAAAAAGGAAGAGCAAGTGCGCCCGCTTGGGATTTGATACGCAGCCGAAGTTCCAGTTTGACTGCTGGAACCCGAAGGAAAATGTGCGGAAGTTGATGGAGCGGGAAAAAGGAAAAGACTCCTCGGGTGCGTGAGGAGTCTTTTTTTTTTGGCGTTTAGCGCTTGGCAAGCGGTGCTGCCAAAGCTTTCGACGTTTTTTCATACGGGATGCTCTTGAGCGCGCCGTCCAGCCCTTCGGTCAGCGCGGTCGGGTAGCCGAGGCGAACGAGGTAGTAGTCGCGATTGGTTTGGGCGAACGTCTCGGTGTAGCCGCCGAGGATGTAGCCGCCGTCCGAAGTTTGGTGGATCGAGTTGGCCAGTTCGCCGAGGGCGCCGCCGTACGATTGCTGCCATTGCAGGGCGCCATAGGCGTCCGTTTTCACCGCGTACATGTCGAAGTCGGTGGTGGAGAAGGAGTAGTAGCCGCCGAGGATATAACCGCCGTCTGCCGTTTGCTCGGCCGTATAGCCGTAGTCGCTGCCGGTGCCGCCGTAGGTGCGCTGCCAGGTCAGGTTGCCGAGCATGTCCGTTTTGACGAGGTAGGCATCACCGTCTGTGCTGTACTCATAACGCCCGCCGATGATGAAGCCGCCGTCGCTCGTCTGCTGGACGGAGTAGCCCATGTCGGTTTTGGTGCTGCCGTATGTCTTATACCACTTCTGGTTGCCGTTGGCGTCCGTGCGGATCAGGTAGACGTTGCTGTTGTACAGCTCGTTTGAATACGTCCACGTGGTGCCGACGACGACGTAGCCTCCGTCTGTGGTCTGCTGAACCGAACCCGATTCCCCGGCGATATCCGTCTTCGCGCCGCCGAAGTTTTTTTCCCAGATCGAGTTGCCGCCCGCATCTGTCTTCATCAGGAACACGTTATCACTGGCCCCGGCCACATAGAGATTCCCCGATACGATAAATCCGCCGTCCGCCGTCTTATTCACCGACATCAGATCGGCCCCGCTGGCGAATGTCTTCTGCCAGAGCACGTTGCCCGCCGCATCCAGCTTGGCCATAAAGCCGTTATCGCCGACCAAAATATAGCCGCCGTCTGCCGTCACGTTCAGATCGCGTGCCAGCACAGGCAGGTTCACCGCCCACTCGATCCCCGCGTTACCATCCATCTTCACCACATCGCCATCAATCCCGTACCCGATCAGACCGCCGTCTGCCGTTTCAAAAACATCCCCAAACGCCTCGTATCCACCGCCGTCATACGCCGCATGCCACAGCAGCGTCGGTTCCCCCGCCGCCAGCGCGGTTCCCGCTCCCAACAACATCCCGCCAGCAAGAGTAGCAGCAACAATTTTCTTAATCATGATAATTCCATATTTAATCAATACCAAACTAAAAAAAGAGCTGTTGGCCAACTGCCAACAGCTCTTTCCCCTTAAATATGTTGCAAATTCTTCAGTATCGTGAAGTGATCGCCTTCTACAGACTTGACCTCCACGCGCTGCAACAACTCCTCCCACCCAAGCGTAGGAGCATGCGGATTCCCCGCGCTCGATTCGCTGAGATAGAGAGTGGTCGGCACAGACACCATGCCCGCCGGCAAATATGCGACCAGTGCGGTCATGTTCGCTTTGAAGACGGTGAACAGCCGGGTCAACTGCTCGTAGCCAAGGTCGGTTGCCACATGGCTGTGCAAGAAAACAAGTCCTGCCTGCTCATCAAGGCGTGACAGCTCTTCCGCCTCTTCAGGCAGCAACAGTACGCCCAACTGACCGGCCAGATCGGCTGCGAAAGACGGCAGCAACGCATCCGGTTCCTCGATAAACAGTGTTGGCGCATAACTGTCGATCAGCACCAGCGACGCCACTTCCCGCCCCTGAGCCTGCAGCAAACGCACCATTTCATACGCGACTGCTCCGCCAAACGACCAGCCGCCGATGTGAACCGGGCCTTGGGGCTGGACCTTCACAAGCTCTGCCACATAACAAGCCGCCATCGTCTGGATGTCTTCAAAAGGCGCTTCGGTAACTTCGAGACCACGTGCCTGGAAAGCGTAGAACGGTTGTCCGCCGCCCAGCGCATTTGCCAGCTCCAGATAGGACAACGCACTGCCCCCGACCGCGTGGACGCAGAAGAACGGATCGCCCTCGCCTTTTGCCAGCTCGATCAGCGGCGTATAGGCGGTCTGCCCGCCTTGGCGGAGCAAGTGCGCGACACCTTCGACGGTCGCATGCTGGAAGAGTCTGGCCAGCGGGAGTTCCTGCCCGAATTTTTGCTGAATCTGCGCGGAGAGACGCACCGCCAACAGTGAGTGCCCGCCTAGGGTGAAGAAGTTCTCTTTCGCCCCAACCTTTGACACCCCAAGCAATTCTTCGAAGATGCGGCTCACCATCAGCTCGACCGCATCCCGCGGCGCGACAAAATCATGCTCATGAGACACAGCCGGCACCGGCAAGGCCCGGCGGTCCACTTTGCCGTTTGGTGTGAGCGGTAATGCTTCCAGCACCACCAGCGCAGAAGGCACCATGTACTCCGGCAACTGCTCCGCAAGATGCTCGCGAAGCACTGACAGACTCACACTCTCCGCTGCCACATAGCCGACCAGCACGTCTTCGCGCAAGATGACCGCAGCGTCTTGCACCGTCGGATGTTTCCGCAACTGCGCTTCGATCTCGCCCAGCTCCACGCGGAATCCGCGCAGCTTCACTTGCTCGTCGATCCGCCCGCAGAATTCCAGCTTTCCGTCCGGAAGCCAGCGTGCCAAATCACCAGTCTTATACAGGCGCTCCTCATTCACGACGATAAACTTCTCCGCCGTCAGCTCGGGCTGGTTCAGATACCCTCTCGCCAACCCTATACCAGCCACATGCACCTCGCCCGGCACGCCGATCGGCACTTCTTGCAAGCTGGCATCGAGCACATACAGCTTCGTATTTTGCAGCGGATATCCCATCGCCCCCGTGCGGCCGCCCGGACCGGCTTTCATCGCGGCCACCCCGACACTCGCTTCGGTCGGCCCGTAGAAGACAAACAGATCTCGCCCCTCGCCATACCGCGCCATCAGTTCTTCGGTCACAACCTCACCGCCCGTAAAGATCGTCCGCAGTTGCGGCAAATCCTCATCCGGCAAAATCGCCAACGCAGACGACGACAAGAACAGCCCGGTGATCTTCCAGTCGCGAAGCAAACGAATCATCTCCGGCCCTGGAAGCGTCTGTTCGGCAAAGCATACCGTCGCCCCGGCGGCCAGCGGAACCAGCAGATCGCAGACCGACGCGTCAAACGAAAACGAGGCGGTCTTCAACACCCGATCCCCCGTCGTCCATCCGAAACGCCGCACACAATCCTCCACAAAATTCACCGCGCCGCGATGCATCAGCAACGTGCCTTTCGGACGTCCCGTCGAGCCCGACGTATAAATCACATACGCCAAATCATCCGGCCCGGCTTGGCTTGGCACCGGCTCGGCACTGATGCCCGACCAGTCCGCATCCAGCAGCACCACGTCTGCCTGCGAATCGGGCAAGCCGGCTGCCAGATGCCCTTTTGTCAACAGCCACTTCGCCTGCGAGTCCTCCAGCATAAACGCCAGTCGGTCACTCGGATACGCCGGGTCGAGCGGCACATACGCCCCGCCCGCCTTGAGCACGGCGAGCGCGGCAACGGCCATCTCCGGCGTGCGGTCCACCGCGATGGCGACCAACTGATCCGGCCCGACACCTTTTGCCTGCAGGACACGCGCGATACGGTTCGCCTGCTCATTCAACTCGCGATAGGTCAGCACGCCCTCAGCACACTCCGCCGCCACCGCATCCGGCGTGCGCGCCGCCTGCGCTTCGATCAGCTGATGCAGGCTGGCCCGATCCGAATAAGGCGCAGCAGTCTCCCGCCAGTTCGCCAGCAGCCCGCGCTCCTCATCGGTCAGTACCGGCAGTTCGGCAAGCGCACAATCAGGCGCGCTCGCGATGCCTGCCAACAGCACGTCAAAGCGTTCCGCGATGCGTTGCACCGTCTCCGCTTCGAAGAGATCGGTATTGTACTGCACCACGCCGACCAGCCCGTCTTCCCCTTCATACAGCGAGAAGGTCAGGTCGAACATCGAAGTCGCTTTGTCGATCGGAAACCGGGTCAAGGTCAGCCCCGGCAGTTCCAAGTCGCCCTGCGGCGCATTTTGCAGCGCAAACATCACTTGGAACAACGCAGAATAACTCATGTCCCGTTCCGGCTGCACTTCCCTCACGAGGCGTTCAAACGGCAGGTCTTGATGCGCATAGGCGCCAAGCGTCGTCTCCCGCACCCGGGACAGCAGCTCGCGGAAGCCGGGGTTGCCCGACAGATCGGTGCGCAGTGCCAGCGTATTGACGAAAAAGCCGATCAGCGCTTCTGTCTCCTGACGCGTCCGACCCGCGATCGGGGAGCCGACCACGATATCTTCCTGCCCGGACAAACGGCAGAGCAGCGCGTTAAATGCCGCCAAAAGCGTCATGTACAGGGTAACGCCCTCTTGCTGGCTCAGCGCTTTCAAGCGCGGCAACACGCCATTTGCAAGTGAAACCTCAATCATCGCACCGTTAAAAGCCTGCACCGCCGGCCGCGGTTTGTCGGCGGGCAATTCCAGAACGAAGTCAGCGCCGCGCAACTGTTGTTTCCAGTAGGCCAACTGCTCCTCCAGCACACCGCCTTGGAACCATGCGCGCTGCCAGGCAGCAAAATCTGCATATTGAACCGCAAGCGGCGCCAGCGGCGACGGACGATCTTGGGAAAACGCCTCATACAGCACAGACAGCTCCTCGATCAAAATGCTCATCGACCAGCCGTCCGATGCGATATGGTGCATCGTCACGAGCAGCACATGATCCGTTTCCCCCATCCGCAGAAGCAAGGCGCGCAACATCGGCCCCCGGCTCAGATCGAATGGTCGATCTCCTTCTTCGATCACCGTCAGAAGCGCCTGCATCTCCCGTTCGAAATCAGCGAGGCCGGATAAATCCTGCACCGCAAACGGAAGTTCCGCATCGGCGACGACCTGCGACGGCTCGCCGTTCGGCGAATGAAACGCAGTGCGCAGCACTTCATGACGGCGCAAAATTTCGTCAAGTGCCCTTTGCAGCGCGGACAGATGCAAGTGTCCTTTCAGGCGGAGCGCAAACGGCATGTTGTACGTTGAAGTCCCTTGATGGAACTGCTCAAAAAACCACAGCCGCTCCTGCGCAAATGACAGCGGCAAACTTCCAGTCCGCGGCACAGGCACGATCGGCAAGGCCGCAGATGTCCACTCTTCGCGCATTTTGTGTTCCACATACGCGGACAGGCTCTCGATGGTCGGCGACTCAAACAGCGCCCGCAACGGCACCTCCACACCCAGCGCCGAGTTCAAATGCGACATCACCTGCGTCGCCAAGAGAGAATGCCCGCCGAGTTCAAAGAAGTTTTCGCGCACGCCGACCAGCGGCAGGCGCAGCACGCGACGCCAGACTCCCGCCACCGTTTCTTCCAGCGGTGTTCGCGGCAAAATTGCCTCTTCTGCCCGGACCGCCTGACTGCGATCCGGCTCCGGCAGCGCGGTCCGGTCGACTTTGCGGTTGACCGTCAGCGGCAGCGCCTCCATCATCACGAATTGCCCAGGTACCATAAATTCAGGCAGCGCCGCTTTCAGATACGCTCTCATGTCGGCACTTGCAGGCGCTTCCTGCTTCCCGACTGCCAAATACCCGACCAACTGATTTTCGCCCGACTCATCCGGCCAAGCCAGCACAACTGCATCTTGCACAGCAGGATGTTGGCGCAGCACCGCTTCGATCTCGCCGAGCTCAATGCGGTACCCGCGCACCTTCACCTGCAGGTCGATCCGCCCGAGGAATTCAAGCTTCCCATTCGGCAGCCAACGCACCGCGTCGCCCGTCTTGTACAGACGCCCAAACGGCGTCTCCACAAATTTCTCCGCCGTCAGTTCGGGACGGTTCAGATACCCGCGGGCCAGACCCGCACCGCCGATGTGCAGTTCGCCCGTCACACCGATCGGCACCGGCCGCATGTTGGCGTCTAACACGTGCATCACCGAATTTTGCAGCGGCGCCCCGATGGTGGGAACGCTGACTCCGTCACAGACTTCCGCCGTAACAAAAACGGTCGTTTCCGTCGGCCCGTACACGTTGATCACCTGCCGCCCGTCCTGCTTCCAGCGCTGCACCACTTCCAGCGGCAGCACCGTCCCGCCGCAGATCACCGTGTCCAGATCAGGCAGATCTGCACTCGGCAGCTGTGCCAGCATCGCTGGTGTCGTCGAGATGCGGTTGACGCGCTTTTCCCGAAGCAGCGACTGCAAATGCGGCCCCGGCAGCAAATCCTCACGCTTGAACAGCACGATCGTCGAGCCGGTCGCCAGCGGCGGATACAGGTCCTTCACCGACGAATCGAACGAGAACGAAGGGAACATCGTGCAGCGCGTGCCTTCCTGCAGCCCAAAGTTGCGAATGAACATCTCCGTGAAGTTCATCAGGCTGCGATGTTCGATCAAAACGCCCTTCGGCTTGCCCGTCGAGCCGGACGTGTGAATCACGTACGCGAGATTCCCAGAGCGCACACCGCTTTGCGGATTTCGAACCGGCTCTTCGGGGAACGTCTGCTGATCGAGCAGGATCACTTCCGCCCCGCAGTGCGGCAGTTCATCTGCCAAATGCGACTGGGTCAGCAGCACCTGCACCCCGCCGTCTTCAAGCTGATAAGCGATTCGCTCTGCCGGATACGCCGGGTCGACTGGCACATACGCGCCGCCCGCCTTTAGAACACCAAGCAGACCGACGATCATCTCCGGCCCGCGCTCCACGGCGATCGCGACCAACTGCTCCGGCCCGACCCCGCGTTTTTGCAAATGATGCGCCAGACGGTTCGCCTGCTCGTTCAGCTCGCGATACGTCAGCGTCCGTTCGCCATATTCGATTGCGACAAGATCAGGGGTCTGATCGGCCTGACGCTCAAACAGCTGATGCACACACAGGTCTTCCGAGAACGGAGCCGCCGTATCGTTCCACGCCGCGATCAACCCGCGCTCTTCTTCGGTCAGCAGCGGCATTTCCGCAACCGCACGGTCAGGCGCGTTCACGATGCCTTCGAGCAGCAGCGCAAAACGCTCGATGAACCGCTCGATCGTTTGATCATCAAAGAGGTCGGTGTTGTACACCACGCTCCCGGCCACGCCGCCGTTCTCCTCCTGCAGCAACAGGCTCAGGTCAAACTTTGACTTGCCCAGCTCAATTGGAAAGTCGCTCCAGGTCAGCCCCGGCAGGCTGAGATCCTCCCCAGGGGCATTCTGCAAGGCAAACATCACCTGAAACAGCGCCGTATAGCTCGTATTCCGCTCCGGACGCAGTTCTTGCACCAAACGTTCAAAAGGAAGATCCTGATGCGCATACGCGCCAAGGGTCACTTCCCTTACGCGCTTCAGAAGTTCACGGTAGCTCGGAGCGCCCGACAGATCGGTGCGCAGCGCCAGCGTGTTGACAAAAAAGCCGATCAAACCGTGCGTCTCCGGACGGGTGCGACCCGCAATCGGCGATCCAACCACGATATCCTCCTGACCAGAAGTGCGGGACAGCAGCACGCTAAACGCCGTCAACAACGTCATGAACAGCGTCACGCCCTCCTGCTGGCCCAGCGCCTTTAACCGTTCGATCAGCCCGGCCGGCAACACGACATCCCGGGAGGCGCCGGCAAACGTCTGCACCGCCGGCCGCGGGCGGTCTGTCGGCAGTTGCAGTACAGAAGGTGCGCCTCGCAGCGCAGCTTTCCAGTAGGCAAGCTGCGTTTCCAGCACCTCGCCTTGCAGCCAATCGCGCTGCCATTGCGCAAAATCCACATATTGCATCGCCAGCGGCGCAAGCGGAGAAGGAGCACCTTGCTGAAAAGCGGCATAGAGTTTCGACAGCTCATCGATCAAGATCCTCATCGACCAGCCGTCCGAAATGATATGGTGCATCGTTAACAGCAGCACGTGATCTTCTGCTGCAATCCGCAGCAGTTTCGTGCGCACCAAAGCGCCATGGGTCAGATCAAAGGGGGTGTCGCCTTCTTGAATCGCTTCCAAGGCGGCCTGCATCACTGCCAACTCGACCGGCGAATCGGAAAGATCAACCAGCTCAAACGGCATCTCCTGCCTGGCTGCAATCACCTGCTCAGGCTGACCGTCCACGACGGCAAACGATGTGCGCATCGCCTCGTGGCGCGCCATGATCTCATTGAAGCTTTGTTGCAGCGCCGGCACGTCTAAGCGCCCTGACATTCGCAATGCCATCGGCACATTGTAAGCGGCCGGATTGGAATTGAACTGTTCCAAAAACCACAACCGCTCCTGCGCGAACGACAACGGAAACCGCTTGCTCCGATCGGCAGGGCGGATGGTGATGATTTCCGAAACAATGCCTTTCCGCTTGTCGATCAACCGAGCCAACGCTTCGATCGTCGGCGATTCGAAGAGCGCACGTAAAGAAATTTCCACGCCGCATTTTGCAGCGACCTGGCCAGTGACCTGCGTCGCGAGCAGCGAATGTCCTCCGATCGCAAAGAAGTTGTCGGTCACACCGATGCCGTCCAGACGCAGCACCTTTTGCCAAATCTCCAGCAGTTCGCGCTCCGTATCGGTCCGCGCTCCGACCGCTACTTCTGCGCCGGCCGCATGTTCGCGACTCGGCGCGGGCAGTGCGCGGCGGTTGACTTTGCCGTTCGCAGTAAGCGGCAATGCCTCCAGCTCAACAAAATACGAAGGGAGCATAAATTCGGGCAAACCCTGCTGCAAAAAGGCGCGCAGTTCTTTCGGAGACGGGACTTGCCGGCCCGCGACATACGCGAGAATCTGCTGCTCTTGCACCAGCACAGCCGCTTCTTTGATCTCTGGATGCTTCAGCAAGCCTGCTTCGATCTCGCCAAGCTCAATGCGGAATCCACGGATCTTCACCAGTTGGTCAAGGCGGCCGAAATACTCCAGATTCCCATCCGGCAGCCAGCGCACTTTGTCGCCCGTCTTATACAGCCTGCCAAACTCCGTGTCCAGAAACTTCTCTGCCGTCAGCTCCTGACGGTTCAAATATCCGCGCCCGAGTCCAATGCCGCCGGCGTACAGTTCGCCCGGCATGCCGACCGGAAGCGGATTGAGATGATCGTCGAGAACGAACGTTTTCATGTTCGCCAGCGGCCGGCCGATCGAAGGCAAACGCCCGTCTGCCGGTGCCGTCGGCACTTCATATGTCGTGGTGTAGATGGTCGCCTCCGACGGGCCGTAACCGTTGATCACCCGGAACGGGAGGCCAGGGCGCGGATAGGATCGCATTGCTTCGCCGCCAGCGAGTTGCATCCGAAGCTTGGTGTCCGACGGCCACTCCAGCGCCATCAGCGCTTCCGTCAGCACCGTCGTCGTATAGCTGACTGCGATCTCCTGCTCCAACAACCACGCTTGCAACTTCTGCGGCGCATAGCGCACCTCATCTTCCGGCTGCACAATCGCACAGCCGATCAACAGCGCAGGGCAGAGATCCATCAGCGAACCGTCAAAGCCAAGACCGGAGATGTGCGACGTGCGGTCGGCGGAGGTCAATCCCGTATAGCGGGCATACCAGTGCGCAAAATTGAGTATGGACTCGTGCTCGAGCTCAACTCCTTTTGGCGTCCCTGTCGAACCTGAGGTGTACAGGACACAAGCCAGATGGCGCAACTCGGACACGGCCGGCAGGTTCTCCGCACTTTCATCAGCAAAAACAGCCTGATCGAGATCCAGACGGCAACTCGCGCCGCCTTCCCACACCGTGCGCTCCTGCAGGCTGCCCTGTGTCAGGAGTACGACCGCTTGGGCATCATCGAGCATGAAGCGAATCCGTTCGGCCGGATATTTCGGGTCGATCATCAAGAACGCAGCCCCGGTCTTCCACGCGGCCAGATAGGCTCCAATCAGCTCCGGTGAGCGCTCCAGACAAACGCCGACCTTGCGCTCCGGTCCCGCCCCCTGCTTTTGCAAAAAGCGGGCGAGGCGGTTGGCATATGCATTTAGTTCCCCGTACGTCCAGACACCATCCGGCGTGACGACAGCCGGCGCATCCGGTGCATGCGCCGCATGAGCTTCTACATATTGATGCAAAAAGCGGTCACGCGGAAAATCAACATCGGTCGCATTCCAGACGGTCAGCACTTCCTCCCGCTCAGCTGTGGAGAGCAGCGGAATCTCCGCGAGCGAAACGTCCGGTTGATCGGCGACCGTATGCAACATCACCGACAGATGATCGAGCATCCGCCGCACCGACTCTGCATCATAGAATTGCGCATCGTACTGCAGACGCAAGATCAGCTCTTTCGCCGGAATGCCGACCAGCGTCAGCGGGAACGACGTCTGCTGCTCGGAAGAGACCTCAATGATGTTCAGAGAGCGCTTGGCTGCTTCCGTTTCCTCTTCGTCGTGGAAATTCTCGAAGACAAAAATCGTTTCAAACAGGCGCAGGCTGCGCGGAACTTCACTCCACTCCTGCACACTGATCAGCGGGCTGTGATCATATTGGCGCGCTTCCAATTGCTCATTTTGCAGCTCTTTCAGCCACGGGCCCAGCTCCCGGCTCAGATCGACGCCGACCCGCACCGGCAAGGTGTTGATCAGCATGCCGGCCATCGTATCCACCCCCGGCAGATCGCCCGGACGGCCGGAGACGGTGCTGCCGAAAACGACATCTTCTTCGCCCGATGCCCGGCTCAGATACAGCGCCCAGATTCCTTGCAACAGCGTGTTCAGCGTGATCTGGAAGTTGCGGGCAACTTTTTGCAGCTTCTGATGCACCTCATGCGGCAGGTTGAGGTCAAGCGCTCCGTACGGCGCTTCTCCTGCCGCGATCTCACGCGGCCCCCAATAGAGCGGCAGAGCAGTCGGCTCCGCAAACCCGGCCAGCGCCTGGCGCCAATAGCGCTCCGCCGCTTCCATGTCCTGACGCTGCAGCCAGGCCAGATAATCGCGGAACGGACGTGCCGGCTGCAACGTGAGCTCAACACCGGCCTGATACGCTTCGTAAAACTGCCACAGTTCCTGCAGCACCATTTGCAAAGACCACCCGTCGAGCAGGAGGTGATGGAAGGACCAGGTCAAGCTGTGCAGTTCATCCGCCAGTTTGATCATCGTGATCCGCATCACCGGCGCTTGGGTAAACACAAACGGTTCGATCCGGTCCTGTTCATAAAACGCGGCCAGCTTCTCCTGTTGCTCTCCTTGCAGCACAGCGCTCCAATCGAGTTCGCGCAGGGGGAGTTCCACCACTTTGCCCACCACTTGCAACGGCTTCTCTAAATCCTCCCAATAAAAAGCGGTGCGCAGGATCGGATGGCGCTCCATCACTTTTTGAAAGGCACGGGAAAAGGCGTCAATGTTCAGCCGTCCTTCCAGCAGCATATTGAGCTGTACGCCGTACACCCCCGATTCGGGGGCGTACAGCGTATGGAACAGCATCCCGTGCTGCAGAGGTGTCAGTTCGTACAGCGACTCGATATTTTCGCGTTTCATATTATTCTCCCACCTTGCCAAACGAGCTCAGGAACTTGTCGAGGTCCTCTTGATTGATGTTCGCTTCCGGGAAGTCGGACGGGGTAAACCCGCCTGCGTTCGGGTCGAGGCAATGCTCGATCAGGACGCGCAGCTCGGCGAGGAAGTCACCCGCGACGCGCTCAATCGTCGCACGGTGATGGATGTTCTCCGAGAACTCCCAGCACACTTCCAGCTCGCCGTTGATAACCGTTGCCGACAGCTGCAGATAGTGCGGACGGCTGCCGCTTTGTGCGCGCGGCGACCCGACGCTCTCCCGTGCAAAGCCAAACAGCGCATCGCCCGACACCTGCTGGTCAAACTGCCCGAGATAGTTGAACGAAATGTCCGCTTGCGGGAATGCTTTCAGGCGTTCCGCCACATCTCCCACTTGGCACAGGCGACGCAGCAAGCCATAGCCGATCCCTTTGTTCGGGACGGCGCGCAGCAGTTCTTTTACTTTCTTGATCTGTTCGCCCGGATGCTTGTCGAAGCCGAGGTCGACCAGCACCGGATAGATCGAGGTAAAGAAGCCGACGGTGCGCGAATGGTCGATGTCGTCCATCAGGTCTTCGCGTCCATGCGCTTCGATGTTGATCAGGATCTTGCGCTCCTGCGACCAGTTCGCGCAGACTTTGGCGAGCGCGGTGATCAGCACATCGTTGATCTGCGTATGGTACGCTTTCGGCACATCTTGCAGAAGCTGCTTCGTCTCCGCTTTCGACAGCGTGACATACACATTGCCGACCGACGCTTCGATGTTCTGCCCCTGCAGATCGGACGGCAGCCCTTTGACATCCTGCCATCTCGCATCCAGCCAGTAGTCCGCTTCTTTCAAAACCGGCTCGGTCTGCGCGTATTCGTTCAGGCGGTTGGCCCAGTAGCGGAAGGAAGTCGTCTTCGGCGGCAGGGCGGCTTTTTGTCCTTGCTCCAGCTGACCAAAAGCGGTGCGCAAGTCTTCGATCAAAATCCGCCACGAGATGCCGTCGATGACGATGTGATGCAGAGCAAACAGCAGACGTCCCGTCTTCTCAGCGCCAAGATCAAAATACACAAAGCGCACCAGCGGCCCTTCGGTCAGGTGCAGGCTTCCTTGCGCCTCGATCGCCGCTTCTTCCAGCGCGGCTTCCTGCTGCTCAGCCGGCACATCGCTCAAGTCGATCGCCGTGAACGGCACGTCGTCGCTGTGGCCGGTGTTGATTTGCGACCAGTTGCCCTCCGCATCCTGCACAAAACGCATGCGCAGCGCATCGTGGTGCTTCATCAGCTCGCCAAACGCTTGTTTCAAAATCTCCAGGTCAACGCGCTGGCGCACTTCGAGCAGGAACGGCATGTTCCAGTAGTGCTTCTCAGGCAGGTCTTGCGCCAACAGCCAATGCTGCATCGGGGTGAGCAGCGCCGGTCCGGTGACAACGCCCTGCTCGCTTTGCACGACCGCCGCTTTGCCGGCGACGGTGGCCAGCTCGGCGATGGTCTGGTATTTGAACATATCTTTCGGCGTCAAACGCAGGCCCGCTTGTGCCGCCCGGGTGATGATCTGGATCGACAGGATCGAGTCCCCGCCAAGGTCAAAGAAATTGTCATGGATGCCAACATGCTCAAGCCGCAGCACTTCAGCAAAAATCTTCGCCAGCAGCGCTTCCGCTTCGTTGGTCGGCATCACCGCACTTTCCGACAAGGCTTGCACCTGCGGCGCGGGCAGTTTCTTGCGGTCGACTTTGCCGTTGGCGGTGAGCGGAATGCTGTCGACGGTGACAAACAGAGCGGGCACCATGTATTCCGGCAAACGCTCTTTCAGGTAGTGGCGCAGATCCTGCGAAGTGACCGCGCCATCCGCATTCGGGATCACATAGCCGATCAGACGCTTATGGCCCGGTTCGTCTTCGCGGTCGATGACGACAGCGGAGCGCACGCCCGGATGGGCCGCGACGGCCGCTTCAATCTCGCCAAGCTCGATGCGGAAGCCGCGGATTTTCACCTGTTGGTCGATGCGGCCGAGGTATTCAAGGTCGCCGTTCGCAAGATAGCGGCCCAAGTCGCCGGAGCGGTAGAGGCGTTGTGTGACGCCGTTGATCTCGAAGTCTGCAAAACGCTCGGCGGTCAGCTCCGCGCGGTTCAGATAGCCGCGCGCCAAGCCTGCGCCGCCGACGCAGATTTCACCCGGCACGCCGATCGGCACCGGCTGGCCAAATGCATCAACGAGGTAGACTTGCAGGTCAGGGATCGGACGCCCGATCACCGATGCCGGCGAAGCGAGGTCATCGCGGGACAGCGGGCGGTACGTGACATGGACGGTCGTCTCGGTGATGCCGTACATGTTGACAAGTTGCGGCTTGTGATCGCCATGGCGGTCAAACCAAGCAGCAAGCGACTGGATCTCCAGCGCTTCCCCGCCAAAGATCACGTAGCGCAAGGCCAAGTCGGGCGACTGGCCGACACGCTCTTCCGCGTGCATCAGCTGACGGAACGCCGACGGCGTCTGGTTGAGCACGGTCACTCCTTCACGGACCAGCAGTTCATAGAACGCATCCGGTTCGCGGGATGTCGCAAACGGAACGACAACAAGCTTCGCACCGGACAAGAGCGGTCCCCACAGCTCCCAGACGGAGAAGTCGAACGCGTAGGAGTGGAACAGCGTCCAGACATCAGTTTCATTGAAGTGGAACCACTGCTCCGTTTCGGTCAACAGGCGCACGACATTGCCATGCGGGATGAGCACTCCTTTCGGTGTGCCGGTCGAACCGGAGGTATAGATGATATAGGCCAGCGTATCGCCCGTTGCGCCGCTGTCCGGGTTCGCTGTGCTCTCCCCGGCGATCTCTGCCGCCTCATCGTCGAGTGTGAGCACTTGGGCGGTGTGGGACGGGAGGTTCGCCAACAGGTGCGACTGCGTGACCAGCACGGCAGCCTGCGAGTCTTCCAGCATGAAGGAGAGGCGATCCTGCGGATAGGTCGGGTCGAGCGGAACGTACGCGCCGCCCGCTTTCAAAATCCCAAGCACGCCGACGACCATCTCGGCGGAGCGCTCGACACACAGCCCGACCAGCGTTTCCGGGCCGACGCCGAGCTTTTGCAGGCGATGTGCCAACTGGTTGGCACGCGCGTTAAGCTCAGCATAGGTCAAGCTCGTATTTTCAAAAGCGACGGCGATGCGCTGCGGGTTCTTGGCAGCCTGCTCTTCGAAGATCTGGTGCAGGGCGGGCTGGGCAGCCGTCTCTTTTTTGACATTCCATTCGCTGAACAGCTTCGTGCGTTCAGCGTCGGTCAGCATCGCCAGCTCGGCGATGGAAGTGTCCGGGTTGGCGACGATGGCGTAGAGCAGGTTCATGTAGTGCTCCGCCATGCGCACGATCGTCTCGTGCTCGAACAGGTCAGCGCGGTATTCGAACAGGCTCAAACCGTCATCATTTTCCACGATCGCAAGCGACAGGTCGTATTTGGCGGTCTGGTTGTCGATCCACTCGCCGTCAACTTCGATGCCCGGCAAAGTGAATTTTTCTTCCGGCACGTCGACATACACAAACACCGCCTGGTAGATCGGGTTGCGGGACGCATCGCGCTCCGGCTTGATGTCATCGAGGATCAGGCCGAACGGAGTGGTTTTGTAGTCGTAGGCGCCGAAAGACGTATTTTTCACGCGGCGCAGCACTTCGCGGAACGACAGGTCGCCGGCGAGATCGGTGCGCAGCGGGATCGTGGTCAGGAAGTAGCCGAAGATGTTTTCGGTCTCTACTTTGTCGCGGTTGGCCAGCGGTGTGCCGATGATGATGTCCGGCTGCCCGGTGTAGCGGTAGAGCAGAACTTTGTACGCCGCCATCGTGATCATGTTGGCGGTCGCGTTCTCCTGGCGGGCCAGAGCTTTCAGGCCGGCAAACAGCTCCGGCGGGATCTCAAAGTTGTGACGCGCCCCTTTGTAGTCCTGATCGGCCGAGCGCGGATAGTCGGTCGGCAGGTCGAGCACGAGCGAGGAGCCTTCGAGATGTTTGCGCCAGTAGGTCAGCTGTTTTTCCAGCTCTGCGCCTTGAATCGTTTTGCGCTGATGTTCGGCAAAATCGGCATAGTGCAGCTGCAAGGACGGATGCTCCGGCTCTTCCCCGTTCAGGTAAGCGGTGTAGTTCACTTTCAGTTCATGGAAGAACATCGAGAACGTCACGCGGTCCATGACCAGATGGTGAATCGAGAAGACAAACACGGTGTCTTCGTCGGTCATGCGGATCAGCATCACGCGCAGCAGCGGGCCGTTTTCCAGATCGAAGAGACGGTTCGACTCGCGAAACTTTTCCGCTTCCAAAGCCTCTTCGCGCTCCGCCGCCGGCAGGTGGCGCAGGTCGATCACATGCGGCTTGATCTCCACTTGCGGCTGCACAATCTGCACGACGCTGCCGTCTTCCTGCATGCGGAAGATCGTGCGCCATGCCTCGTGACGGGCGACGATTGCGTTGACCGCTCTGCTCAGGGCTTCGATGTGCAAAATGCCTTTGAAACGCAGTGCCGTGTACACATTGTAGGTCGATTTGTCCGGCTCCATCTGCTGGAAGAACCACAGGCGCTCCTGGTCATACGACAGAGGGCTTGGGTTGCTGTGGCCGCGCGGCGGGATCGTCTCATCTTCCGTTTGCTCCTGCGGGATCTCGATGCCCATCTTTTTCAACTGGGCTTCGAAGACTTTGCGCTGTTCGGGAGACAGTGATTTGATGCGTTCTTGCAAGTCTTTCATCTATTGCACCCCCTGCACGGAAAGTTTCACACGGTATCGCTCTTGAAGTTCGTTCAGGTGTGTCAGCCCTTCGAGCACCGTCTCCGGCTCCAGGCCAAAGTCGACGAGGCAAGCCACTTCGGTGACGCCGATGTCGATCAGGTTGTTGATCAGGGTCTCGCACTTGTCGACCGTGCCAAGCAAGGTGCTCTCTTCGAAGTAGCGCTCATACGCAAAGGAGACCAGTGCGTCTTTGTCCGCTTCGGTGGCGAGGTCGAAGTCGCTTTTGAAATTGTCCTGTTGGCGCAGGAAGGTGCGCAGGTAGTTGGTCAGCGGTGTGCGCGCCTGCTCTTTGACCGTGTTGTTGTCGGTGCCGAGGAAGGTGTGCAGCATGACGGCGACCTTGCCTGTTTCCGGGTCGTGCCCGGCTTTGGCGCGGGCGTCGCGGTAGAGCTTGATCTTTTGCTCCAGCTCATGCAGCGGCTGGTTGACGAGACCGGTCAGAATGTGGCCGCCCATCTCGCCCGCTTTGACCAGCGTCTCCGGCGCGCCTTGGGAGGCGAACCAGAACTCGAGGTTTTTCTGGATCGGGCGCGGCAGGATGCGGGTCGAGACTTCCTCCCCGTCGATGCCGGTCATGGTGACCGTCTCGCCTTGCCAGAGCCGTTGGATGATGTCGAGCGCGTCGATCATCTCGTTGCGGCGGTTCTTGTAGTAGTCCATGTTTGGCTTCGGCGACAAGATGAAGTCGTTCGGATGCCAGCCGGACGCGGCACAGATCGCGATGCGGCCGCCGGAGAGGTTGTCAACGACCGACCACTCTTCGGCGACGCGGATCGGGTGGTGCAGCGGGATCGCGACCGAACCGGCGCGCAGCTCGATGTTCTTGGTGACCATGGCCAGAGCGGCGGAGAGCACGGCCGGGTTGGGATACAGCCCGCCAAAGTCTTGAAAATGGCGCTCAGGCGTCCAGATCGCCGCATAGCCATGTTCATCCCCGTGCTTGGCGCAATCGACCAGCAGCCGGTATTTGTCGCGGGACGCGGTGCTGCCGTCGCCGGAGAAGAAGTAGAGGGAGAAGTCCATCCCTTTGTTCGGGTCGCGCTCTTTCTTTTGCAAGCCCGCACCTTTAAAAGCAGGCTGGGAGCTGTCTGCGCCGGGCAGGGTGACAGCGATTGTGCCGCTGTCCTCTTTTTTGACCAGGGTGTCGAGGCCTTGTTTTTTCAGCTGTTTTTCCAGCAGGGCGCGCTGTTCAGGCGACAGGGCGGCGAGTCGTTTGTTCAAATCGTTCATTGGGACTTCACTCCTTACTTCGTCTCTTCTTCAAGCATTTTGGCGAGCAGATCATCGTCCGACATGCCTTCGATCTGTTTGAGCAGTTCATCGAGGGCATCGAGCTTTTCCTGGCCGAGCTGGTTGTTTTCGACCATTTGGGCGAGCGCCTCGATGGTCGGGGATTCGAAAATCGTGTTGATCGGGAAATCCATGCCAAACTGTTTGCGCATCCGCGTGACCAGTTGGATCGCCACCAGCGAGTTGCCGCCGAGGTCGAAGAAGTCGGCCTGCACAGACGGCTGCTGGACACCAAACAGTTCCGCCCAGAAGCCGGCGATCGTCGCTTCAAGATCGGTGCGCGGGGCGACATAGTTGGAATTGGACTGCGCGCCTGCGAGGGCGGCTTGGCGAGATTCTTCCAGCGCTTCGAGGAAGCCGGCAGCGGTAAAGCTTTGCGATGCTTGCAGCACGTCATGGAAGTCCTGCGTGGAGACCACCGTCTGCGGCAGGCCGAAGCTGAGCATGCGGTTCAGAGCTTCGATGCCTTCTCCATCGGTGATGCCAAACGTCTCGCGTGCTTCGCGCAGCTGCTGGTGCAGTTCGGCGACTCCTGCGAGCTGCTGTTCCTGCCAGTCATCCCACTTCCAGATGCCCCAGCTCACCGAGTGCGTATTGGCACGGCTGGCGGCAAAAGCGTCCAAAAACGCGCCGGCCGCGCAGTTGTCAGACTGCCCAAATCCGCCCGTGGCGGCGACTGTGGAGTTGTAGAGCAGGAAGAAGTCCAGCTTCGCGTCGGCGAGGGCCTGCTCCAGCACCAGAGCGCCTTTTACTTTCGGATCGAGGACGGCAGAAGTCATCTCTTGCGTTTTCAGCTGCAGCATCCCCGTCCCGCGCGGGTCTTCCGCGTGTACGACCCCGGTGATTTCGCCAAAGCGTGCTGTGGCTTGCTGCACGATCGCCTGCATCTGCCCAAGGTCGGTGATGTCGGCGGTGAAGTACAAATGACCATCGTCCTCGCCGCCAGTCAACGACGCGGCTTCGGCATCGTGCGTGACGAGCACAAGTTTGGCATTCGTTGTTGATGCGAGGAAGCTCGCAACAGATTGTGCATTCGGTGCAGACGCGCCAGTGATCAGCACCACCGGGTTGTCACGGAGGGTTGCGCTGCGCTTCGGCAAACGCGCCGCTTCAAACGTTTGCGTGAAGCGCAGGTTGCGGCGGTACGCGATCACGCTGTCGCTTGCATCAGCAGAGAACTCCGCGATCAACTGGTCAACATCTGTTCCGCCGTCGATGTCGATGGCGCATGTCGTGACGCCGGTGAGCTCTTGCGGGATGACTTTGCACAGGCCAAGCGCCGTGGCGCGGGCCGGGGCGGTGACGGTGTCGGCGAGGACGTCTTGGAGGTTGTTGGTGATCACGCCAAGCTGCACGCCATGCGCCAAGGTCTGCTCGCCAAGCGCTTGCGAAAGGGCCAGCAGCGAGTAGAAGCCTTTCCCCTGCAACTGCTCATACTCGCCCGCTTCGGCAATCACGCCAAAGAGATGCGCGATCTTGTGCGGCAGGAGTTCTGCTGCTGCCAGTTCATCCAAGAGCTTGCTGTAATCTTCGCGGTCCGCCGGACGCACGGTGTAAGCGCCCGCTTCCGTTTTGGCAAAATCGGCACCCGCTGCGACCGTCACCACGCGATGCCCGGCGGAAGTCAGGCGTTCGGCCAGCTTTGCGCCCACTCCGGTCTCGTCGAGGAACAGGAGCCAATTTTGCGCATCGGTTGCCGGGTCGGCGATCAGGAGCGATTTTTTCCACGTCGGAACGTAGAACCAGTCTGCAACGTCCGCTTTCTTGCGCTGCAGTTTCGCGACAGTTGAATGCTTGCGCTCCAGCCAGTAGCGCTTGCGTTCGAACGGATAGGTCGGCAACGCCAAACGATGGCGCATTTCCCCTGCGTACAACAGCGTCCAGTCGATCTTCAGCCCGGACAGCCACAGCTTGCCGAGCGCGGTGAGCAGAAACGCCGCATCTGACACTTGCTCGTCGCGGTGGCGCAGCGAAGAGAGAAGCACTTCCTGCGCCCCTTCTTGTGCCACTTGCTGACGGGTCAGGCCGATCAGCGAACGGCCCGGGCCAACTTCGAGGAACAGGCGTCCCGGCTCTTGCAGCAGTTCGCGCACATTGGCGGCAAAGCGCACCGTGCCGCGCAGATGTTTTGCCCAATACGCCGGGTCGGTCGCTTCTGCTGCCGTAATCCACGTGCCCGAGACGTTGGAGAGATAGGGCATTTGCGGCGCATGCAGCTCCACGCTGCGCACCGCTTCCGTAAACTGCTCCAAGATCGGGTCCATCATCGCCGAGTGGAACGCGTGCGACGTCACGAGGCGACGGCACTCCACTTCCTGCGCCTGCAGCTTTTGCTCCAAGACTTCCATCGCCGCAAACGTCCCGGCGACCACGCAGGCTTGCGGTCCGTTGACCGCTGCCAGGGACAAGCCTTCGCCAAGCAAAGGCAGCACATCCGCTTCTGCCAGCGGAACGGCCAGCATCGTGCCGGCCGGCAAGGACTGCATCAGCTTGCCGCGCACCGCGACCAGCTTCAGCGCGTCTTCCAGCGACATCACTCCGGCCAAGACGGCTGCCACATACTCCCCGATCGAATGCCCCAGCATCGCGTCCGGTTGCACGCCGAGCTCCATCCACAATTTCGCCAGCGCATACTCGATCACGAACAACGCCGGCTGCGTGATGTAGGTCTGACGCAGCAGCTCACTCGCTTCCTCCGCTTTGTCTGCTGCCGGATACAGCACTTCGCGCAGATCGACGCCAATTGCAGAGCGCAATGCGTCTGCGCAGAAATCGATCTGCTCGCGGAACACAGGCTCTTCGCGATACAGCTCCAGCCCCATGTTCACATACTGCGCGCCTTGCCCTGGGAACAAGAACACGACCGAGCGGTCGCGCGTCTGGGATTCGCCCGTCACCACGCGCTTGCCGTCCATTGCCTCCAAGGCGGCAACGGCATCCTCATGGCTCTCCACCGCCACCACGCGGCGGTGATCGAACGCCCGGCGGCCCGTCTGCAGCGTAAACGCAACGTCGGCCAGATCCCCTTGCGGATTGGCCTGCAAATGCGCGGCCAGATTCTCCGTGGCCGCGTTCAAGGCCGTACCCGTTTTGGCCGACAAAACGAGCAGTTTCCACTTGCGCGACGATTCGGATGACGAATCAAGCACCGGTGCTTCTTCCAGCACGACATGCGCGTTTGTTCCGCCCATGCCAAACGACGAGACCCCGGCGCGGCGCGGCGATTCGCCAGCCGCCCACTCTTTCAGCTCGGTGTTCACATAGAACGGAGAGGAGTCCAAGCCCAGCTTCGGATTGGCTTTTTCAAAATGCAGGCTTGGCACCAGTTGCCCGTGCTTGAGCATCAACGCCGCCTTGATCAGCCCGGTCACGCCGGCCGCCGCGTCGAGATGCCCCATGTTCGTTTTCAACGAGCCAAGCGCACAATAGCCCACGCGGTCGGTGCTGTCGCGATAGGCATTGGTCAGCGCCGAGATCTCGATCGGATCGCCGAGCGGCGTGCCTGTGCCGTGCGTCTCGATGTAGGAGATCGTGTCCGCGTCCACCCCGGCCACCGCCAGCGCGTCGAGGATGACTTGCGCCTGCCCGTCAACGCTTGGTGCGGTAAAGCCGATTTTGCCCGCGCCGTCATTGTTGACCGCCGAGCCGCGAATCACCGCATAGATCTGATCGCCGTCCTCCAGCGCATCTTCCAGACGCTTCAGCACCACCACGCCAACTCCGTCGCCGCCGATCGTGCCTTGCGCCCGCTCATCAAACGCCCGGCAATGCCCGTCGGGCGACAAAATGCTGCCTTCCTGATACAGATATCCTTCCGCTTCGAGCAGCTTGATCGCCACGCCCCCGGCCAGCGCCATGTCGCACTCATGCATCAGCAGCTGCTGGCAGGCCTGATGCACCGCCACCAGCGACGTCGAGCAGGCGGTCTGCACGGTCAGTGCCGGGCCGGTCAGGTTGAGCTTGTAAGCGACGCGCGTCGCCAGGAAATCATACGAGGTCGCAAGCGTCGCCTGCAGCGCGCCGATCTGGCCAAACAGCCCCTGGTTGCTGTACAGATGATAAGAAAAGCTGTTCTGCCCTACGCCGCCGTAGACGCCGATGCGCCCCGGATACTGCTCGGCATCATAGCCGGCCGTCTCCAGCGCTTCCCACGCCGTCTCCAAAAACAGGCGGTGCGACGGGTCGGTCACTTCCGCTTCTTTGGCGGTGTAGTCAAAAAAGTTCGCGTCAAACATATCGCGGTCTTGCAGCAATCCCCCGCGCTTCACATACTGCGGGTCTTGCAGGAGGTCAGAATCGACGCCTGCCGCCTTCAGCTCTTCCTCGGTAAACTCGGTGATCGTCTCATCACCGTTTTGCAGATGCGCCCAGAACTCCGCGATGTTTTTGCTGCCCGGAAAGCGGCCTGACATTCCGACGATGGCGATCCCTTCGAGGAGCTGGTTTTCCTTCTCGTGGCTCATGTCTTACTTCCCCCTGCCTTTTGATAATTGCTTGCGGCGGTTCAGCACGTCTTTTTTCGACTGCGCTCTCGCCTGCGATTCTTCCGCCCGGCCCGCCGTCTTGGCCGGTTCCTGCGTTTGCTGCTGGGTCAAAAATTTGGTCAGCGTATACACCGTCGTATGACGGAACAGCTCTACGATTGAAAACTGCGTCTGCAGTTTGTCTTGTACGCCTTCATGCACTTTTATCAATAAGAGCGAATGTCCCCCGAGATCAAAGAAATTGTCATGAATGCCGATGCGCGTAAGCCCCAGCACGCTTTGCCAGACCGCCAAGACGATCTCTTCCGTCTCCGTGCGCGGCGCGACATACTCGGCCGTTTCGGCCTGCAGCCCTTGCGGATGCGGCAGCGCCTGGCGGTCGACCTTGCCGTTCACCGTCAGCGGCAGGACGTCCATCACGACGACCGCCGATGGCAGCATATATTCGGGCAGCCTTTCCTTGAGCCGCCCGCGCAGTTCCTGGGCGGAGAACCCTTCCGCCTGCTCCGGCACCACATAGGCGACAACACGCTTGTCGCCCGGCTCATCTTCGCGCACGACGGCGATCACTTCGCGAATCTCGGCCAGCGACTGAATTCCCTGTTCGATCTCGCCAAGCTCGATGCGGAACCCGCGCACTTTTACCTGATGGTCGAGGCGGGAGATGTATTCGATCGCCCCGTTTGGCAGGCGGCGCACGAGGTCACCCGTTTTATAAAGCAGGCCTTCTGCAAACGGATTCTGCAAAAAGCGTTCCGCCGTCAGCTCCCGACGGTTCAGATACCCCTGCGCCACGCCGTCGCCGCCGAGGTACAATTCGCCCGCCACGCCGACCGGGACCGGCTGCAGATGAGCGTCCAGCACATAGGCGGACGTGTTGGCAATCGGCAGGCCGATCGGGATGTTGACCACATCGACGGCCAGGTCATACACGTTTTGCCAAGTCGCAAACGTCGTGCTTTCCGTCGGGCCGTACGCGTTGAGCAGCCGCTTAGGCGCGCCGTGCTGAATCACTTCGCGCATCCAGCGCGCGTCGACCGCTTCCCCGCCGACCAGCAGGTGGCGGAGGTTCGCAAATGCGTCCGGCACCACACCGGCGAGCTGGTTGAACAGCGCAGTGGTGATAAACATCGCCGTGATGCCCTGCGCCTTGAGCTCCGCAGCAAATTCTTTGGGCATCAGCGCGATGTCTTTCCCCACGCCAACGAGCTTGCCGCCATTGGCGAGCGCGCCCCAGACCTCAAACGTCGCCGCATCAAAAGAAGAGTTGGACACCTGCGCAACCACGTCGTCAGCGCCAAGCTGCGCGTAGTCGGTGTTGCAGACCAGACGGTTGATCGCGCGATGCGGGACAAGCACGCCTTTCGGTACGCCCGTCGAGCCGGACGTGTACACCACATAGGCGAGGTGTTCGGCACTGGTGAGCGGCTCCGGATTCTCAGCGCTCTCCCCGCCGATCACAGCTGCGTCGCGGTCGAGGCAAATCAACTTCACGCCATCCTGGGGCAGGCGCTCAGCGAGATGCTCTTGCGCGACGATCACGCCAAGCCCGGTGTCTTGCTGCATAAACAAGAGACGCTCCTGCGGATACGCCGGGTCGAGCGGCACATAAGCCCCGCCCGCTTTCAGAATGCCCAGCATCCCAATCACCATGTCGTGTGAGCGTTCCACGCAGAGCCCGACCAGCGCATCCGGCCCGACGCCGAGTCCGCGCAGATGATGCGCCAGTTGGTTGGCGCGCGCGTTCAGCTCGGCATACGTAAGCTCCGTGCCGCCAAAGACGGTCGCCACCGCGTCCGGATGCTGCCCGGCCTGCTGTTCAGCCAACTGGTGAATGCAGCGGTCTTGCGGATACGGGGTCTTGGTGTCGTTCCACCCGTGCACCGCCTGCTCCCATTCTGCTTCGGTCAGCAGAGGCAGCTGTGTCACCGGCACTTGCGGGCGGGCGGCGATGCTTTCGAGCAGCGTGCGGAAATGTCCGGCCATCCGCTCGATCGTCGCCGCCTCATACAGATCGCGGTTGTATTCGAAGTTCCCGTGGATGCCGTCCGCCCCGTCTTCCACGTAGAGCGTCAGGTCAAATTTTGCCGTGCCGTTCAGCACTTCCCCGTGCGTCAGCGACAGATCGCCGAAGCGCTGTTCTTCATGCGGCGAGTCGAGGAAGTTGAACATCACTTGGAACAAGGGGCTGCGCGAAGCATCCCGTGCCGGCTGCAGCTCTTCGACCAGTTTGTCAAACGGCAGTTCCTGATGGGACAAGGCCCCGGTCACCGCATCTTTCACACGGCGCGCCAGTTCGGCCATCAAGGGCTCTCCGCTCAGGTCGGCGCGCAGCACCAGCGTGTTGACGAAAAAGCCGATCATCCCTTCCGCCTCGCGCTGGCTGCGTCCGGCAAACGGTGCGCCGACCAGCAAGTCTTCCTGTCCGCTATAGCGCGACAGCAGGACGGAGAAAGCGGAAAACAACGTCATAAACAAAGTCACGTCTTCCTGCTTGCTCCAAGCTTTCAGCTCCGCCGCCAGCTCTTTAGGCAAGGCAAACGAAACGTTGCCGCCGCGATGCGTCTGCACCAGCGGGCGCGGATGGTCGGCCGGCAGATCGAGGACGACCGGCGCGCCGGACAGGGTCTCCTTCCAGTAGCTGACCTGCTTTTGGCGACCCTCGCCGTTCAGCCAGTCCTGCTGCCACTCTGCATAGTCCCCGTATTGCAGCGAAAGTTCGGCGAGCGGCGACGGAGCGCCTTTTGCAAACGCTTCGTACAGGACGGTCAGCTCTTTGAGCAAAATGTTCATCGACCAGCCGTCAAACACGATGTGGTGCAAGGTGAGCAGCAGCGTGTGCTCCAGCTCCCCCGTCCGCACCAGCGTGGCCCGCAATAGCGGCCCTTGAGTCAGCGAAAACGGCTGCTGCGCTTCGGCCATCGCCAGGCGCGGCAGGTCAGCCCGGTCTGCTTGCACGAGCGGCATCGCCACCGCCTGCATGCTGTGCACGACTTGCACCGTCTCCCCGTCCTGCGCGGCAAAGGAGGTGCGCAGGATCTCGTGGCGCTCGACGATCTCGTTTAGCGCTTTTTCTAATACGTGCGCATCGAGCGGGCCTTGCAGTTCGATCCGGTACGGCATGTTGTAGGACGTGCTGTTTGGCTCCATCTTGTCGAGGAACCACAAGCGCTGCTGGCTGGACGACAGACGCGCCGGACGGTCTCCCGTGCGCTTTTCGATGCGGGAGATTCCTGTGGCCGATGCGGCCATCCCTTCGTCTTGCAGCATCTTGTCGAGCAGCGCGCGCTTCTCTTTGGACATCGCTAACTTCGAAAACCGGCTCATCTCTCCGCCTCCATCATCATTTGCACATCTTCTTCTGACATCTCGGACAATTGCAGCAAGAGCTCTGCCGTCTTTTCAATCCGCGCCCGCTCCTGCCCGTCTTGGAGCAGGAGGTTGGCCAGCCCTTCGACCGTCGGCGCGTCAAACAGCGCTTTGACGGCGATCTCAACTTCCAGCGCCTCGCGAATCTCCGAGATCACCTGCATGCCGAGCAAGGAATGCCCGCCGATGGCAAAAAAGTTGCTTCTCACGCCAACCTGCTCCACGCCGAGCAGATCGGCCCAGATCACGGCCAGCACTTCTTCGACCGGGGTGCGCGGCAGCACGATCTCATCTGTCAGCGCTTCGATCTCCGGCACCGGCAGCGCTTTGCGGTCGACTTTGCCGTTTGCGGTGAGCGGCAGCCGTTCGAGCAGCACAAACTGTGTCGGCACCATGTAGTCGGGTAGCCGTTCCCGCAAAAAGGATTGCAGCGCACTCCGCTCAAGCTCTTCCTTGCCAGCGACATACGCGATGATGCGGTTGTCATGAACGGTCGCCACCGCTGCTGTCACCGCCGGATGCTGGAGCAGGTCCGCTTCGATCTCGCCAAGCTCAATGCGGAAGCCCCGCACTTTCACCTGATGGTCGATCCGGCCGAGATACTGCAGAGTACCGTCAGGCAGCAGACGCGCCAAGTCGCCCGTTTTATAGAGACGGCCCACTTCCGTTTTTACAAATTTCTCTGCGGTCAGCTCGGGGCGGTGCAAGTAGCCAAGCGCCAGGCCTGCGCCGCCGATGTACAGTTCACCGGGCACCAAAAGCGGCACGGGCTGCTGCTTGGCATCCAGCACATACGCCTGCACGTTGCTTATCGGGCGTCCAATCGGAATGGAGTCGGCCGGGCCGCGCGGGCAGATCTGGTATGTCGCGTCGATACACGCTTCTGTCGGACCGTAGAGGTTGACGAGGTCGGCCTGCATCGCTGCGTAAAAGCGTGTGACCAGCTCCGCAGTCAGCGCTTCGCCGCCGCAGAACACCCGCTTGAGCGATGTGCAGGCGGCAAATTTCGCTTCGTTCAAAAGCATCGCCAGCATCGTCGGCACGACTTGCAGCACCGTCACCTGCTGCTCCTGCATCACCTGCGCCATGTAGCGGGCGTCAAGGTGTCCGCCCGGTTCAGCGAGCACGAGGCGTGCGCCTGCGAGCAGGGGAGCGTAAAACTCCCAGACCGATGCGTCGAAGGAAAAGGACGTTTTTTGCAAAACGGCATCTTCGGCGGTGAGCGGAAACGCCTCCTGCATCCACCGCATGTGATTGCAGATCGCGCCGTGCGGAACGACGACGCCTTTCGGTGCGCCTGTCGAGCCGGACGTGTAGATCACATAAGCCGGGTCGCTTGCTGTGAGCGTCACGTTTGGCGCGTGGGGTTTTTCCCGGGAAATGACCTCCCAGCCTTCATCGAGGGAGACGACGGTCGCTTCACAGTTGTTGAACCGCGTTTGCAGTTGGCTCTGGGTGAGCAAAACGCCGGCGCGTGAGTCTTCCAGCATGAATTGGAGCCGTTCCTGCGGGTACTCGGGATCGAGCGGCAGGTAGGCACCGCCTGCCTTTAGCACGGCGAGCAGCGCGATCACCATCTCCGGCGAGCGCTCCATGCAGACGGCCACGATGTTGCCCGGCCCCGTGTGGAGCCGCTGCAGGTAGCGTGCGGTGCGGTTGGCGCGTTCGTTCAGGTCGCGGTAGGTCAGCCTCGTTTCGCCTGCGACGAGGGCGAGTGCATCCGGCGTACGTTCCGCCTGCTGTTCAAACAGGTGGTGCAGGCGCAGGTCGTCTTCGCCAAAATTGCGGTCAGCGCCACTTGCCAGACGGAGCAATTCGGCGCGTTCCTCTGCGGTCAGCAGCGGCAATTCGCCGACAGCGCGGTCGGGCGCTGCAGCGATGCTTTCGAGCAGGGTGGTGAAATGGCCCATCATGCGCAGGACGGTGCTTTCATCAAACAGGTCGGCGCTGTATTCGAAGGTGGCCGACAAGCCGTCCGTCTCCTGAATCAAGAGCAGCGACAGGTCAAATTTCGCCGTGCCGTTGTCGATGTCGGCGTGTTCGAGCGTCAGGCCGGGCAGCTGCAATTCCTGTTTCGGCGAGTTCTCAAAGACGAACATCACTTGGAAAAACGGCGAGTGTGAGCCGTCGCGTTCCGGGCGGAGCGCTTCGACAAGTTTGTCAAACGGCACATCCCCATTCGCAAATGCGCCAAGCGCCGATTCGCGCACGCGGGCGATCAGATCGCGGAACGGAAGGGTGCTGTCCACCTGTGTTCGCAAAGCCAGCGTGTTGACGAAAAAGCCGATCAGCCTTTCGACTTCCGCCCGGTTGCGGCCGGAGATCGGAGTGCCGACGATGATGTCTTGCAGGTCGGTATAGCGATGGAGCAGCGTCTTAAACGCCGCCAGCATCGTCATGTACAGGGTCGCGCCGGCCTTTTGGCTCAAGCTTTGCAGCGCATCGACCAGCTCTCTTTGCAGCATCATCCGTTTCGCGCCGCCGCGATAGGAAGGGGCGGCCGGGCGCGGGCGGTCGGCAGGAAGCTGCAGCACAGGGAGTTCGCCGTGGAGCTGTTCTTTCCAATAATTTAGCTGTCCGTCCAGCACGCCGTCTTCCAGCCAATCGCGGTGCCATTGCGAAAAGTCGCGATATTGCACCGGCAGTTCTGCCAGCGGCGAAGGCTGCCCGGCGGTGAAGGCCGCATACAGGGCGGCGACTTCGCGGCGCAGCACTTCCAGCGACCAGCCGTCCGAGACGATGTGGTGCATGTTGAGCAGCAGCACGTGTTCGTCGTCCGCCACTTTCAGCAGCCGGGCCCGACACAGCGGCCCGCGCTCCAGATCAAACGGTGCAGCGGCGTCCGCCTGCAGCTCTTCCCACGAGTTGCAGAGCAGCATGGGTACAGCCTCCGCAGGTTGCACCACCTGCACGGCCATTTCATCCCCGTCTGCAAACACCGTCCGCAGCGCCTCGTGCCTGCGCACCACTTCCGCCAGCGCCTCTTCCATCGCCCTGACGTCCAGCGTTCCAACCAGCCGCATCGCCAAAGGCAGATTGTACAGCCCGCTCCCCGCCTCCAACCGATCCAGAAACCATAGTCTCTGCTGGGCAAAAGACAAAGGAGCAGGAGTGTCTCGCTCCGCTGCAAGCAGTTGCTTAGACACTCTGCCCTGCGTCACAACCTCCGCCAGCCGAGCCACCGTTCTGGCTTCCAGCACATCCCGGAGCGACAGTTCCACGCCGAGCTGCTCACGAACGCGGGAGACGATCTGGGTCGCCAGCAGCGAATGGCCGCCGAGCTCATAGAAGTCGTCAAACACGCCCAACTGCTCCAGCCTGAACAACTGGCTCCATACTTCCGCGATCACCCGCTCCGACTCACTGCGCGGCGCGACATACTCCGCACCAAGCTCCGGGCGGCTCGCACCCGGCACCGGCAAGGCCCGCTTGTCGACTTTGCCGTTTGGCGTCAAGGGCAGTTCCTCCAGCGTCACAAACACCGCCGGAATCATATACTCCGGCAACCGCTCCGCCAAAAACGCCCGCCACTGCGCAACGCTGACCGTTTCCGATGCATCCGGCACCAGATACGCCGCCAAGCGCTTCTCCCCCGGCACATCTTCGCGTGCTGTCACCACACAGCTGCTTACGGCAGGATGCTGCATCAGTACAGCTTCGATCTCGCCGGTCTCAATCCGAAACCCGCGGATCTTCACCTGCCCGTCGATCCGTCCCATAAATTCAATCCGGCCGTCTGCCAAATACCGCACCTGATCGCCCGTCTTATACAACCGCTCTCCCGGCACAAATGGGCTCTCGACAAACATTTCTGCCGTCAGCTCCTCACGCCGCCAATAGCCTCGCGCCAGCCCGTCGCCGCCCGCATACAATTCACCAGGCACACCGACCGGCACCGGCTGCATCTGTCCGTCCAGCACATACACTTTCGTATTGCTGACCGGCCGCCCGATCGGCACCGATGACAGCCCATCATCCTCACGACGCATCGGATGACAGCAGGTAAACGTCGTATTTTCCGTCGGCCCATAGCCGTTGATCAGACAGATGCCGTCCAGCTCGCGCAGCACCTTCTGCACATGTCCGACAGACAGCACATCGCCGCCGGCGAGCAGATAGCGCACGCCGCGCAAGTCTTCCAGCCGGTGCTCCACCATCTGCGCAAACAGCCCTGCCGTCAGCCACAGCACCGTCACTCCCTGCTCGCGAACGGCGCGCCCCAGCTCTTCCAGAGATGAAGCCCCGCCCGGCATCAGCGCCACACGCGCCCCGTTCAGCAGCGCGCCCCAGATCTCCAGCGTCGCCGCATCAAACGTCACCGCCGCCGACTGCAAAAACACCAGATCCGGCCCAAACGGCAAATAATTCGTATCGCGCACCAGACGCACCACACCGCGCTGCGTCACCGCGACCCCTTTCGGCTGTCCGGTCGACCCGGACGTGTACATCACGTAGGCCAGCGACTCCGCCGACGTCTTGCACGGCGGATTGTCGTCCGCCCCGCCCGTCAGCTCCTCAAGGAGCAGCACCTGGGCCTCATGCTCCGGGAACACGTCAAGCAGGCTGCCCTGCGTCACCAGCACACTCACATCCGTATCTCCTAGCAGAAACGCCAGCCGCTCCTTCGGCATCCCTGGATCGAGCGGCACATACGCCCCGCCCGCCTTCAAGATCCCCAGCATCCCCGCAAGCATCTCCAGCGACCGCTCGACACAGATCCCGACCGGCTGCTCTGGCCCGACACCGGCGTCCAGCAGCTCATACGCCACCGAGTTCGCCCGCCGGTTCAGCTCGCGATATGTCACCGCTGCTCCGGCACACACCGCCGCCACCCGATCCGGCGTCAACGCTGCCTGCTCTTCGAACAGCTCCTGCACCGTCTTCTCACGCGGATACGCGGTCGCCGTCTCGTTCCATTCGCTCAGCACCTGCTCGCGCTGTGCAGCGGTCAGCCAGCCCCCGGCCAGCGTCTCCCGCCACGCCTCTGCCATCTCGCGGGTGCCGAACAGCTCAGCCTCATAGCCTTCCGCCGTCTCTGTCAGCAAGCCCGGCAGCTCTTCCCAAGCCGCAAAAGGCAACAGCAAACACAACAGGTGCTCATCAGCACCCATTGCGCAGAGAAACGCCTGCAGGCTCTCCGGCCGCGCACCGATCTCCGCAGCAAAATCCGCGAGCCGTGCCGTTCGTTCAGCTTCCGGTCCGCCATCCAGGCGCATGACCGGTATCACCCATGATTGATCTTGCATCAGCTGACGGCGCTGCGCCGCCTTGTGCAAGTTTTTCTGTAAACATTCGACATGAAGGGCTCCCTTGAGGAGCATCGTCACAGGAAGGAGCAAACGAGGCGAAGGAGAAAAATCGGAGAAGGACAGTTGAGAGAGTTCAATCAGAGTAAACATCTTTATGCTCGACCCTCTTTCAATCCAAATAATGAACCGCCCAAGCGGCTATTTTCGTACCGATTCACCCACTCATCATTACTCTGTGAGCAAATCCGTTATTCAATCAATTTTTTCTTTTTAGGCACTCTCAATTACTTGTTAAATAACAGAATTGTAGCACACAGCCAGACGCATTACAATTAACATTTTGTAGTAATTTGAATACTTCAACTCTCTCTAAAATCAAAAAGCGGGTGCAGCCTTAAGACTGTACCCGCTTTCTATCTGTTACATGCCGACCTGAAAACGGCAGGTGATCTCAAATCCCCACTCGCCAAGTTTCGCCGTCGCTTCTGCCATCCGCTCATCGAGGCACTCCGCCCCCGGCTCAAACATGTAGCCGCCAACCGTGCCGCTGTGCGCCATCTGCAAGCCGACCGCGCCGACCTGCAGACCAAGCTTTTGCAATTCCTCAAAACGCAGTTTTGGCAGATAATTCTGATTGATTTCCGAACTCTCCGTCGCCACCTGCCCGATCAGTTTGGCATCCTGCAGCTGTACCGCGCGGCGCATGATGTCCCGCAGCTTCACAAAGCGGTCGATCTCCTGCAGATTGTAGTTGGCCGGTTCAAACGCCAGCGTATCGACTCCGTTGCTGTTTGGCTCCGTGTTAAAGCCAAGCACTTCAAACGCCGGGAACTGTCCGCCAAAGTCTTCGATCACCAGGCCGTCGCGCTGTGCAAACAGCACGCAGCGGTCGATAAACATGATCGAATCGGCTGCCGTCTCCGATTCCACCGCCAGCGCTCCGATGTGCTCCTCAGTCAATTCGATCTCCAAGGCGCTGGCCACCGCCATGATCGACGCCACCACATCGCCGGTCGAAGAACCTAAGCCCCATCCTTCCGGGATGTCGCTGTCCACAACCAGACGTCCGCCCACTTTCCGTTCCTTCAAGTTCTCCAGTGTCACGCGCACCGCCCGCAGCGCTTTTTTCTTAAAAGCGGGCTCGACCGTCAAAATCCCGCTGGCATCCGGCACAAAATGCGCTCCGGCCTGGTACTGGTCACAGGGCATCGTCACCAGCCCGCGGCGCAGCGTACCGTCCGCATCATAAAACTTCCCCTGCAAAATCTCACCGTGATGACAAATTGCCAACCCGTAGCCTGCTTTCGAATACGCTTTCACCTTTGCTTTCGTCGAGTCGAACGATCTCGTATCCTGCATACTCTACCTCCGTTAGCAGACTTCATCTATACGTAAATATAAGTTTGTTACATCAACCACACACAATACTCCTATTTAATCACGAGGGCATTCGAGTTGATTATCTCATGAAAAAAAATTATCTTTACTCATATATATTACACTACAATTGTATCTGTAAAGTGAAATCTGAAAAATTCTATCTAAAATATTTTTTCTTAATAGTTCATTGATTGAAACGTTTCTTGTAAATATTCCGACTATAATGGGAATAAAGGGGGAATCTTTCGATGACACAACAGCCAGAAATCAAGCCGATTCAGCCCGAAATCAAGCCGATTCAGCCCGAACAGCGGATGATGGAACTTGACGTGATTCGCGGGTTTGCCATCTTGGGGATCTTGATCGTCAATATGCAATTCTTCTCCAGCGCTTTCCAGTATCTGTCCCGTGTCCGGATGACTCTGTGGACGGAGGAAGGGGACAAACTGGCCAAACTATTGATCGATCTGCTCGCAGCCGGGAAGTTTTACACGATGTTCTCCTTCCTCTTTGGCATCGGCATGATGATCTTTTTGGAGCGCGCCCGCCAAAAAGGCCGCCGCGAAGTGCCGCTGTTTCTGCGCCGGATCAGCATTTTGCTGGCATTTGGACTGATTCATGCCATCTTGATCTGGGTGGGTGACATTTTATTCCAGTATGCGGTGCTCGCCTTTTTCCTCGTCCTGTTCTACCGGGCTAAGCCTTGGTTCGTCTTGCTCTCGGCCTTTTTCTTTCTCTTCCTGACGCCTGTGCTGAACTTCTTGAACTTCTATCAAAAGATCACCATCCCGATCTACCAAGCCTCGGGACTTGGTCCCAAGCTGTTCAATCCGTCGATGATGCTCGAAGAGGCCAACCAGGCCTACGAGTTCGGTACGTACGGCAGCCAAGTCTTGCAGCGCATGGCCGATTTCGTTTTCCATTACGGGGTGTTCTGGGCGCTGTTTCCCGTCGTGTTCGCCATGTTCCTGTTTGGCGTGTACGCGGCGAAAAAACGCATCTTCCAGAACATTCAGGAGCATCGCAAGTTCATCCGCTGGGTCTGGATCGGCTCGATCGCCACGACGCTGTTTTCCGACTTTTACACGACCTACCTGGCTGCTTCTATCTCCCTGCAAAACTTGCATATCTTTGAACAGTGCATCCGTGCCCTGTACAATCCGGCCTTGTGCATCTTCTATGTAACATCGATCCTGCAGTTGATGCAGTTCGACGCCGTGCGGGCGAAACTGGCGCCGTTCGCCGCCGTCGGACGGATGGCGATCTCCAACTACCTGCTGACCTCGCTGATCTGCACGACAATCTTCTACTCTTATGGATTTGGCCTGTTCAACAAGGTCGGCACCGCCAAAGGGCTGTTGATCTCCTTATTGATCTACCCGCTCCTGATGGTCTTCTCGATCATCTGGCTGCGGCACTTCCGCTACGGACCGGTCGAGTGGCTCTGGCGGTCGCTGACGTACGGACACTGGCAAAACATGCGTCTCTCGAAACGATCAACACCAGAAGGAGGTCATTCGCAATGAAAACGTTTATGAAACTGCTCACCGCCACATTGGCAGTCAGCGCGGTCCTGCCGGCTGCTGCAGCCGGTGCAACCGCCCCGGCGACGTATCTGGCCACCCTGCAATTTGACGGCAAAGACAACTTCGACTCCGGCGAGCAAAATTTCCCGCAGCCATTCCGCTTCACGGGTTATGACACGAACATTGAGCACAACAAAGAAAATCTCGTCCGGTTCAAAATCGGCAGCAGCATCTACGGCACCGGTTCGACCGGCTGGGCAAACCGCGGCCCAAACGACCAGCGCCCGGCTGTCTACTTCCATTTTGTGCGCTCCGGCGGCTATGACGTGTATCAATACTGGCTGTACTATGCGGACAACGACTACATCAACGACCACGAGCACGACTGGGAAAAATATTACGTCTACGAGCAAAACGGCGTCCCGACCCACCTGCTGATCTCCGACCACAACACCTACCACATCTACAAATGGGCCGATGTACCCAAAGACAACGCTCACCCGAAGATCAGCGTTGACGGCGGCGCCCACGCCATGAAACTGTCCTCCGAAGATGGAGTGCGCATCCGCTACAATGGCGCGATCTCCAAAAACAACGGGCGCCTCGACCAAGGCGACCTGACCACCGTGCCGTGGGTGATCTACTCCAACGAAGCGTTTAGCGGTGTCACCTCGTACAGCGCATCGCCCAACGTCTTTTACGGCGGCGATCCGGAGTACAGCACCAATTCCAACGAATACGGCTCGCCTTCCAACGCGCCGTGGGTGCGCGGAGACTGGACAACGCCGGCGCTCCCCTAAACGCAAAAAGGACAACTCCGCTGAGAGTTGTCCTTTTTGTTTCCCTAAAAATACAGCCGCTGCATCTCCTGCGCCACATTCCCGATCCGGTCGGCGACCTGCGGAATGCCAAAGCCGACAAAGATCGGCGACGCGACGAATCGCGGCATGATCTTCACGCAGATCTGTCTCTCCAGGCGGTAGAAAAACAGATTGTACGAGTTGCACGACTTGTGGAAATGATGCATCAGATAATGAGCAGCCTTTTGAATATAATCGGCCATGATGTCGATCTGCTCCGAATCGGACAGCACCACGTTTAACTCATAAAATCCAACCCGCGGCTTCGTCGAGATGTTCAGCTCCACGCCGGGCTCAGCAGCGATCGGGATCCCTTCGAACTGTTCCGAACTGACATGTTCCAGATAGTCAACTTTCTCCAGACCGACGATCTGCATATGCGGATGGCGAATCGTGCCGCCCGACTGCGGACCGTGGCTTTTGAACATCACCACCGAACGAAACTCACCGCTTTGCTCCAGCTTTTCCCACTCCCGCACAGCAAAGCGCATCAAACGCCGCATGTGCGCCGGGTCATAGTCCGAAAGTTCCGCAAGGCACTCATCCGTTTCGATCAGCACCGTCTGCAGCGTGTCCTGCAGGACCGGATACTTATTTTTGAGCAGCATCAGCGGCCCATCTTCGGCCAGGATGCCGGTCAGCGACGCCCGGTCACAAAACGGGCACAGCGTTTCCCGATTGATGATGCTCTCCGGTTTTTGCTGCCCGATGTTCATCACAAACTGCAAATGCGTCTCCGTTGAATACGCCATCCTCGATCACCCATTTTCTCCGCTTTTGTTCATCATACCGTGATAAAAGGCGGCGGACAAGCGTGGTTTTTACAGTCAATCTGTAAACATTCCGCCGGAAAATGCATATGAAAATAGCAGATTCCAAATTCCAAGGAGGAGATTGATTATGTTGACTGTAACGACCAACAAATCTACGTATGCGGTGGGGGAAGCGGTGCAAATCACCTTGACCCTGACCAACACGACCAGCTCGACTCAAACCTACAACTTCAACACTTCGCAGCGCTACGACATCGTCGTTCAAAAAGGAGGCCGTGAAGTTTGGCGCTGGTCGAACGGGCAGTTCTTCCTGCAGGTGCTCGGTACCCTCACCCTGCAGCCGGGCGAATCGGTGACCTACACCGAGACGTGGGACCAGACGAACAACAACGGCAACCAAGTGGCCGCCGGAACCTACACCATCGTCGGCAGCATCACGTCGAGCAACAACCCGCAGCAAGCCAGCACCACGATCACCATCCAGTAACCACACGGAAAAAGCCAACCAGCCCGGCTGGTTGGCTTTTTTCTTATGAAGTAAGCTGTAGGAACTGCTCGACATCTGCAGCCAGCAGGTCGATCGCCCCTTGCCAAAAATCGGCCTGAGTCAAATCGATGCCCAGATGCTTTTGGGCCAGCTCTTCCGGCGTCATCCGGCCCGTATCGCGGAGCAGATCCCGATAGGCCTCGGCAAATTCGCCGCTGCCCTGCTTTTTCGCCTGGGCATAAAGTCCCATCGAGAACAGGTAGCCAAACGTATACGGGAAGTTGTAGAACGGATTGTCGGTCATGTAGAAATGCGCCTGCAAGATCCACTGGTACGGATGATAGCGGTCGTACACGCCGTCATACGCGTGCCGCTGCGCCTCGACCATCAGCTCAGAGATGCGGCCGGCCGGCACCATCCCCTTTTTGCGCTCTTCATAAAACGCCCGTTCAAATCGGAATGCGCCATAGACGCCCTGCACCATGACCAGCCCGCGGCCCAGCTTGTCGGCGAGCAACGCTGCTTTTTCTTGCTTGGACCCGGCCTGTTTGATCGCCGCATCCATCACGATCATCTCGGCGAACGTCGACGCCGTCTCCGCCAGCGACATCGGATATTCCTGCGCGAAATGCGGCAAGCCGTTCAGCACGTCATGGTGATAGCCATGTCCCAGCTCATGGGCGAGGACCAGCATGTCGGACGCCCGGCCGCGATAGGTCATAAACACGCGCGACTGCCCGGCGCGGAAGAACGGAACGCAGAAGCCTCCGCCGCTTTTCTCCGGACGATCTTCCGCTTCCACCCAATCCTGCTCGAAGCAGGTCTTGGCAAAGTCGGACATCTCCGGCGAAAACGCGCGAAACTGCTCGACGATCAGGTCGGCCGCCGCTTCGAAGGTCAGGTTGGTCGACACTTCCGAAAACGGCGCATTGCTGTCCTGCATCATCAGGCTGTCCAAGCCAAGCAGTTTCCCTTTGCGTTTGAAAAAGGGAGTCAGACGATGGCGGTTCCCATCGACCGCGCTGTACATCGCATCGAGGGTGGCTTGGGACAAGCGGTTGTTGAACAAGGGTTCCTGCAGCACCGAGTCCCATCCGCGCTGTTGGTAAAGCGCCAGCCGGAACCCGGCGATGTGGTTGAGCGCCGCTGCGAACAGCTCCTCTTCCCCTGCCAGTTTGTCCTCCACCGCTTCCAGCACGCTGAGGCGCACTGCGCGGTCGCGATGCCCGAGCAGGCCAAACACCTGACCTGCCGTCAGCTCTTGCGCTTCCCTGTCCAGCACGACCGGCACGCGCAGCTGATGCTGGAGGGTGCGGTAGAGGTTCGCCCAGGCATGATAGCCGTCAGCCGCCAATTCGTTGGCCAGCAGTTCCTGATCGCCGCTCATCCGGTCTTGGACACGCGCGCGACGTTCGTCGATGTAGAGCCGGACCGCCTGCAACTGCTCGTCCGCCAGCAGCTTTTCCCACTCTGCTTGCGGCACCTGTGCCAGCTCCTGCTCCAAGCGGATCATCAGCGCCGTGTGCTTGGCGCGAAGCGCTGTGGCCGTTCCTTGTAACTGCTGCACCTGCGCATCTCCGCGCTGTTCATAGGACAGGCAGAAGAGAAACATCTCACACTCCAGCAGCCGGCTGCCCAGCTCCTGCAGCGTCAAAATCAATGCTTTCCCTTGTTCCCCGTCTATATATGCGATCTTCAGATCAGATAATTGATCGGTAAGGCTGGTCAGCTCTGCGGACAATGCGTCCGAATGCTTGCCTCCTGCGAAAATGTCATCCAAGTTCCAATTTTGAGACAGTTTTGTTTGCATCTACAACATCCCCTCTCTAACTCCAGCATATACCATTTCCCAAAAGTCGGGTAGAATGGGAAAAAAGAAAGGAATGACAGAAATGTTACAACTCCACATTCGCAATCTCGGGCCAGACGACGCCGCCGCCTTTCGCCAGCTGCGGCTGCGCGCGCTGCAGGAATACCCGCAGGCGTTTGGCTCTTCCTTTGAAGAAGAGCAGCACACCACGCTGGAAGCGGACACCGCCGTTTTTGCTTCCCGCGTCGCGCCAAACAATTTTGTCGCCGGCGCTTTTTTGGAGGACGGAACGCTGGTCGGCACGATCGGCTTTGTCCGGCAGCAGCGGAACAAGCTCAAGCACAAAGGCATGATCTGGGGCATGTACGTCGCCCCGGAGCTGCACGGCACGGGCGCCGGTTCCAAGCTGATGCAGCATGTGATCGATGAGCTGAAGCAGGAGCCGGAGATCACCCAGATTCAACTGGCCGTGGTCACCACAAACGAACCTGCGAAACGGCTGTACGAGCGATTTGGCTTTGTTACCTACGGCTTGGAAAAAGCGGCGCTGATCGTCGACGGAACGGTCTATGACGAACATTGGATGGCATTGTATCTGTAAGCACAAAAAGAGAGGGCTGCCGCCCTCTCTTTTTATCTGGTCGGAATGGTGATGGCAGCGGTCGTGCCGTCGCCCGGTTCGCTCCAGAACTCCAGCTTGCCGTGCATCGCTTCGATGATCCGAAACGAGACCATCAGCCCCAGTCCCGTGCCTTTTTCCTTGGTTGAATAAAACGGCGATCCGAGCCGTTCCAGCTCCTCCGGCGTCATGCCGGGGCCGTTGTCGATCACTTCGATCACCACGTGCTCCCCGGAACGGCGCGCCAGTACGTCGATCTTGCCGCCGCCTGCGCTGCTCGCCTCGACTGAATTTTTGATCAGGTTCATGATCACCTGTTTCAGCTTCACCGAGTCGGCCATCAGTTGCAGGCCCGGTTCTGCTTCGACCGAAAGCGCTGCCCCCTGCATCGTGGCGTAGGAAGACATCAGGTTGGTGACGTGCTTGAGCACATCCCCCGCCTCCACGCGTTCCAGACGGTCCAGCTCCGGTTTGGCGAAATTGAGGTAGTCGGATATGATAAACTCCGCCCGGTCCAGCTCTTCGATCGCCGTATGCATATAGCGGCGGTTCTGTTCATCCATCGTCGAAGAGGCGAGTTGGATAAACCCGCGCACCACCGTCAGCGGATTGCGCACCTCATGGGCGATCGAAGCGGCCAGTTGCGTGATGATCTGCAGCTTTTCCGATTTTTGTATCTCCGCCCGAATCCTGGCGTTTTCCTGCATGTTCTCAAGCAGCAGCACAGACGCCGTCATCGACAGCAAATAGAGCAAGCCAAAGAACAGATAGAACTCCAGACTATGCTGGAACAGGTACCACACATCGCCGCGATAGACGAAATAGAAGCCGATCGACAGCATGATCAACAGATAGGTCATCACGGAGAGCAGCCCGGCGAGGACGATCTTGCCGCGCAAACTGTACGTATGAAACCACGGCCTGATGCGCAAGAGCAGCGGCAAAAGCAGCACCACGTCGATCAGCACCGTATAAAACGCGGCCCCGCCACCCAAATAGAGACGGCAAAGCAATAAAATAGCGCCCGCAGCGATCCCGCCGCGTACGCCTCCGTACAAAATGGCGATCAGAAACGGCACCCAGCGCAGGTCCCAGATGAATTCATCTCCCATGTTGATGGGAAAAAACATGCACAAACAAGCGGCGACGCCGTACATAACGCCGATCCACCATTTCATTTTCAGCAGATCTTTTCCATACATCCGGTCCGCCGCCAGGATCTGATAGAGAAAAAGCGGAGCCAAAATGACCAAAAAGTTAAGTAGTAAATCTTTCACTCAGCAGACTCCCCCATTTTCACCTTCTCGTTCCATTATAACAAAAATAAAGTAAAAAGAGCCTGCCAGTTGTTCAGCATGGCTCTTTCCTATAATTCAGCGTCTTCCCGCGCGATGTTGCCGGAGAAGGTCGCTCGGGTTGTGACATCTGCCGGATCTTTTTTCGCTGCTGTTTGTGTGCTGTGCCGACCTTTGTCCAGGTAATAGGACAAGAAAGCGGTGGTGCGCACCAGATACTCATTGGTTTCTTTCGAATAAGTGCCGACATGTTTCTTTGCCGGCGAGACCCACAGCACCGTGTTCATCGAAGCGGACGCTTCGGCCAGCTCCATGCTCTCAGACGCCGGAATGATCTCATCCCCTTGTGCATGGATCAAAAAGACGCCCCGGTCACGCAGATTCTGAATCGAGAGGATCGGCTGCACCGTCTCCGGCTCGATCCCAGTCAGGAGGCTTGCTTCCCACATCGCCAGTTTGGGCATAAATTCCACTTCGGCCAGCGGATGCAGATTGGCGAGGTTGGTCTCCAGGTATTGGTCCAAGTTGGTAAACGCCGAGTCGGCGACCACCGCCTGCACTTCCGGGACTTCCGGCGCTACCTCAAGCGCGGTCGATGCGCCCATCGAAAAGCCGACCAGCCCGATCTGCTCATAGCCAAGTCCTTTGGCGTAGTCGATCGCGCCGAGCAGGTCTTGTTTTTCATAATAGCCAAGCGAGGTCATCGTCCCGTCCGATTCCCCGGCGCCGCGAAAATCAAACATCAGCGACGCGATGCTGCGGCTGTGCAGCGCTTTTGCCATATGCAGCGCGACATTGGCGCTGGTCCGGTTTTCCGAATAGCCGTGCGCGAAGATGACGATGCGGGAGGTCTCTTCGGCGGCCGGCACCAGCCAGCCTTTGAGCGTGACATTTTCGTTTTGACTCTCGAAGCTGACGTCCTGATAGTCGAGATGAAACACTTCCGGCGTTTCGGCGATCGGTTTTTTCGGCGGATGCAGGTATTGCCAGCCGAGAAATGCGATGCTTGCGGAGGGAGTCAGGACGATGAGCAGCAGGCACCAAAAGGACAGCCAGAACCAGATGCGTTTTTTTCTTCGTTTCCTCCTCATGCCGCAACCCTCCGTTTCTTATACATCCCATTTATCTCCATCTTGGCGCACAAAAAAACCCGCATCCGGGAAAGGATGCGGGTTTTTTCAAGATTAGCAGCCGCAGCCGCCGCCTTGTTGACCACCTTGGTAGTCAGGCACAAACAGGAAGAACAGAACGAAGATGATCAGGAACACAACTGCCCATTTGGTATAAGCGCCAAATACACCGTACATAAAAAAAACACCCCCTCTCTGCTCGTTATTAAGGTACGGGGAGAAGGGGAATCTGGATACGGGCACCTGTCCCGATGACTAGAAAACGGGCGCAAACGCACACTATACCTGAACTCACAAAATGAGGGAGGTATATACACGATGAAAAAGACTGCAGCAAGCCTCTTCGCTGTATTGCTCGCATCTTCGCTTGTGACCGGATGCAGCAACAACAACGCGCAAAATGACGGCCAGCCTGCAGGCGGCGGCGCCAAGGCGCAAAGCCAGCAGGCGCAGCAAAAAGGCGGCGCGAAAACGCAAGCTCAGGGCGGCCAAAAAGGGCAGCAAGGACAGCAAAACGTCCTGCAGAAACAGGACAGCCAAGATGCCCTGTATGAAGACAAGAAGTTGGAAGCGGCCGTCGAAAAAGTGCAAAACGTCAAGCATGCCACCATCATGGTCTCTGGCACGACCGCCTATGTGATGATTGAAGACATGGGTTCGATGAAAAAGTCGAACGTCGCCGCTCCGAACACCGATGCCAACATCCTGAACGCACCGGAAGCGGTCAACATGCCGCCAGCGATGACCACCGCCATCCGCGACACGATCATCCGCACCAATCCGAATCTCCGCCGCGTTGTGTTCATGAGCAAGTAAGATGGTGTTTTTGAACGACAACCTCTGGGAAGTCACGCGCCAGCACCTCGGCGAAAACGGTGAAAACGTGGCGATCGAGCTGCAGGACCCGAACGGATATTTTGATGCCAACGTGCGCTGGGACGGGATGATCGAGCTGCACGTGTACCACAACGTTCCCAAAGGCGAGCAAAACGCCAGCGGCGACGGACATATCGATACGCTGCATCTTGCCGATCTGGATGATTTTATCGTCCGGCTGCAAGAGCTGAAAGAGATCGGCCAGGAATTTTTTGATTATCAGGATGTGTGGGAAGACCAACGAGAAGATCGGCAGTTTGAAATTTAGACCAAACAAAAGGGCGAAGGCCGGGGGCCTTCGCCGTTTGTATGGCATACGTTACTGTTGGTGCTGCGGTTGACCGCTGTTGTTTTCCTGCTGATACTCCGCGTAGGCGATCAGCACTACGCCAAGCTGGGCTTCCAGTTGGTTGATCCTCTGATGCTGTTCTTGCGTCAGGTCGGCCAGTTCGTTTTTCATCCTGTTAATCCCCCCTTTGCGGGTGTTTCAACAGGTAGTGTTGCTTTTTCGCGCCCTCGTTATGTCTGGCGTCTGCGCGAAGGGCGGGACAGTGCGCGAATCTGCGACGGCACTTGACGGGCTCCTGTCTGCAGGTACGCCTTGGCTTGTGTTTCGAGACGCGCCGGGTCGTGGGCCAGGTTGTGCAGCTCCTGTTCCAGATCGAGGATCGTCGCCCGGTCGAACACGCGGTGCAGCGTGAGGTCAACCGAGAAGATGCCTTGGAGGCTGGAGACGAGCTGGGTGGCCCGCAGCGAGTGTCCGCCGATCTCAAAGAAGTTGGCCGACAAGGAGACGCGTTCGAGGCCGAGCAGTTCGCAGAAGAGTTGGGACAAGACTTCCTGCACGGCCGTCTGCGGCGGCGTATCATCACTTACGGCGAGCACGTCCGGCTGCGGCAGAGCTTTGCGGTCGAGCTTGCCGTTTGGCGTCAAGGGCAAGGCGTCGAGCGTGACAAAGGCGGCCGGCACCATGTAGTCGGGCAGCGCGGCTTGCAGGAACAAACGCAGGTCGCTGCTGTCCGGTGCCGATTGGCCGGTTGCCTGAACGATGTAGCCGATGAGACGCAGGTCGCCTTGCGGGTCGGGCATGGCAGTTGCGGCGGCCGCTTGGACCTGCGGGTGGGCGTGGAGTTTGGCTTCCACTTCGCCCAGCTCGATGCGGAACCCGCGGACTTTGACCTGCTGGTCGAGGCGGCCGAGATATTCCACGTTCCCGTCGGCCAGCCAGCGTGCCTCGTCACCTGTGCGGTACAGTCTCCCTTGCCCGGTGAAGGGGTTGGGGACGTAGCGTTCCCCCGTCAGGTCAGGCCGTTCAAAGTAGCCGCGCGTCACGCCTGCACCGCCGATATACAGCTCGCCGGGCACGCCGGCCGGCACAGGTTGCTGCTGCGGGTCGAGGATGTAGAATTCGGTGTTGGCGATCGGTTTGCCGATTGGAAGGACCGGCGGGGTATCAGTTTGGACTTCATAGGTGGAAGACCAGACGGTGGTCTCGGTCGGCCCATACATGTTGAAAATGCGGCAGGGCAGCTTCTCGCGAATCGCTTTGACCAAGGTTCCTTGCAGCGCTTCCCCGCCAAGCATGAGCAGACGAACGCCTCGCAGCGCCCCGATGGCCGCAGGATTGCCAAGCGCCATCTTCATTAGCGAAGGTGTGCCTTGGAGCAGTGTGACCCCATGCTTCACCGCCTGAGCAGGCAGGTCCGCCGTGTCGGCCACGATCACCGTCCTGATGCCCCGTGTCAGCGTCCACAGCAATTCCAGCACCGAGATGTCAAACGCATAGCTCGTCGAAGCGAGCAGCACGTCCCCTTCCTCAGGCTGAATCCGTTCATCCATCCCCCAGAAAAAGTTCGCCACATTCCCCTGTTCCACCATCACGCCTTTCGGCTTCCCGGTAGAACCGGATGTGTAGATCATATAGGCCAGATCGTTGACTGAGGCTTCGCCGAGAGAGATGTCTTCGCGTTGCGAAGACAAGTTCTTCTCTACTGACGTTCCGTCATCGCCCAGCGAAGTCGAGACCTTCTCACTTGCCGTGCCGTCTTCGCCCAGCGAAGTCGAGACCTTCTCACTTGCCGTGCCGTCTTCGCCCAGCGAAGTTGAGACCTTCTCACTTGCCGTGCCGTCTTCGCCCAGCGAAGTTGAGACCTTCTCATCTGCTGTGCCGTCTTCGCGCAGCGAAGTCGAGACCTTCTCACTTGCCGTGCCATCTTCGCGCAGCGAAGTTGAGATCTTCTCTTCTGCTGTGCCGTCTTCGCGCAGCGAAGTCGCTTCGTCGCGATGTGATGCAATCGCATCTAATGAAACGACCGTCAGGTCAGGTATCGCCGGCAGGCTCGCCTTGTGCTTATCGAGTGTCACAAGCGCCTGCACTTTTGCATCTTCCAAGACATACGCGACTCGCTCGGCCGGGTAGGTTGGGTCGAGCGGGACATAGGCCGCGCCGGATTTTAAGATGCCGAGCAGACCTGTGATCATGGCGAGGGAACGCTCGGCGAGAATTGCCACTCGCATGGACGGGCCGATGCCGCACTGGGTCACCAGATGATGCGCGAGGGCATTCGCTCGGCTGTCCAGTTCGGCATAGGTCAACTCCTCATCGCCAAACACGACGGCAACTGCATCTGGCGTGCGGGCTGTCTGCGCTTGGAACTGTGCTTGGATGCTCAGGCTGCGCTCCGGCGACAGGGCAACTTTTGTCTGATTCCAGCCCGTGAGCAGTTGCTTTTGCTCCACTTCCGTCAGCATTGGCAACTCGCCAATCGTCAGCTCCGGCGTCTGCACGAGACCTTCGAGCAGCTGCAGGTAATGCCCCGCCATGCGCTCGATCGTGGCCGAATCGAACAGGTCGGACGCATACTCGAACAAAACGTCCGCTCCCGCCGCCGACTCCATCACCGTCAGCGACAGGTCGCATTTGGCCGTCCCGCCGTCAAACTCCATCGGCTCCAGAGTCAGACCGGCCAGCTCCTGCACGCCGCCTGCCCCTTCGACATAGGTGAACATCGCCTGGAAGATCGGACTCCGGCTCAGATCCCGCTTCGGCTGGATCTCTTCCAACAAGAGCCCAAACGGCATATCCCCATGCGAGAACGCCCCCGTGCTCGCCTCTTTCGTGCGCAGCAGCAATTCAGTTCCACGCAACTCCGGCTTCACTTCCGTCCGAATCACCATCGTGTTCAGGAAAAAGCCGATCACACTCTGCGTCTCCTGCTGTTTGCGCAAAGACACCGGCGTGCCGACCAGCACATCCTGCTGCCCGGTATAGCGGTGCAACAGCGCCTGATACGCCGCCATCGTCACCATAAACGCCGATACCCCATGCTTCCCGCCCAGCGTCTTCACGCCAGCCATCACACGTTTTGACAACGGAACTTTCACCTGCGCCCCACGGTACGTCTGCACAGCAGGACGGGGACGGTCGGTCGGCAGATTCAGCACAAACTCACTGTCCGCCAGCTGTTCCTTCCAATAAGAAACCAGCTTCTCACTGCCTTCCCCTTGCAACTGCTCCCGCTGCCACTCGGCAAAATCGGTGTACTGCAAAGGCACGTCCGGCATTTCCATTCCTTCGTAGTGACGGAGCAGTTCGCCAAAAAACAGCCCCAGCGACAGGTGATCGCTCACGATATGATGCACGATCAGCAAAAACAGATGCTCCTGCTGATCCGTCTGCCAGCAAAACGCCCGCAGCAAAGGCCCTTTTTCCAGATCGAACGGCACCTTCACTTCCGCCAAGAGCTGCTCCAGCACTTCCGCTTCCACTCGGCCCCGCACATCGCGCACCACAAGCGGCACCGACAGCTCGTCGGCCACCACAGCGCGGGGCGCACTGTCAAACTGCGCAAACGTCGTGCGCAGCGCCTCATGCCGCTGTACGATCTTCCCGACGCTTTGCTCCATCCTTGACAGATCCAAGTCCCCTTTGATCTTCACCACGCTGTACATGTTGTACGCCGGGTCGTTCGGCTCCATCTGCTGGAAGAACCAGATCCGCTCCTGGTCGACCGACAGCGGCGCCGGCCCTTCCGAGGTACGGCGCGGAATCGACACTTCCGCTTTGGCCAGCTTGCTGCTGTCGATGTTTTTCGCCTGCAGTTTCTTTTCCAACAGCGCCCGCTGCTCCGGCGACAGAGCAGCGAGGCGGTCGCTTAAACTTTTCATCGCGCCTGCCCCTCCCCGACCCGCAGCGGCAGGTCGGCCAATTTTTGCCCCGGATCTTGCAGCACCGCTTCGAGCAGCCGCTCCATATCCCCGGCGATCTCCTCGATCGTCTCCTGCTCAAACAGGTCGGCATTAAACTCCCAAAATCCTTTGGGCTCCTCATTCGCATCGAGCACTGCAAAGACGATGTCATACTTCGACGTCGACCCGTCGATGTCCAGATCGACGATCGACAACGGCATCCCTTCCAGCACCTGCACCGTCGGCACATCGACATGCACAAACATCGCCTGAAACACCGGATGACGACTTGGGTCTTCCGGCAGCTCCATCAGATCGACGAGCATCCCAAACGGAATGTCGGCATGCTTATGCACCGCCACGTTTACGTCCTTCACTTTGTGCAGCAGTTCGCGGAACGTCATGCCCCCGTTCACATCGACGCGGAACACGATTGGCGTGAGAAAATACCCGACCGTGCTCTTCACTTCCATCCGCGAGCGGTTCACGTACGGCGTGCCCACAACGATGTCCTCCTGCCCCGAATAGAGGTGGAGCAGCGCATCATACGCCGCCAAAAACACCATAAACGGCGTCACGCCTTCCGTTTTTGCCAAGAGGTTGATCCCTTGAAAAAGTTCACTCGGGAGCCGGAAATGCTTGCGCCGGCCTTCGAAGCTCATTTGCTCCGGACGCGGGTGGTCGGCCGGCAGCTCCAACTGCATCGAAGCCCCCGCCAACTGCCCTTTCCAGAACGTCGTCAGCTCATCCAAGACCTCGCCCTGCAGGTAGTTCACCTGCCACTCCGCCCAATCGGCATACTGCACCTGCGGCAGAGGCAGTTGCAGCGGCGTCCCCGTCACATAGCTCATGTAATACTGCAACAGTTCCTTGTCGGTCACCATATAGGTGATCCGGTCGGTGATCAGATGGTGGGTCACCCACAGCTTGATGTGCTCTTCCGCATCGAGCTGCAAGAGCTGAATCCGAAATAAAGGCGGCGTCGCCGCATCAAACGGAATCCGCGTCGCTTCCACCATGATCCGGTTCGCTTCCGCCCGGCGCTCCTCTGCCGGCAGATGGCGCAGGTCGATCCGCTCCATCTGCACATCCAGCTCCGGCAGCACGACCTGCTTCGGCACACCGTCGATCACCCGGAACGCCGTGCGCCACGCTTCATGGCGGCGCACGATCTCCCGGTAAGCGTTCAGCAAAGCGTCCGCATCAAGCGGGCCGCGAATATGCTGGGCGTTGTAGTTGTTGTGGCGCGGGTCCTGCGGCGTGGCCTGATAGCTCTCCCACAGGCGCAACTGATCGATCGACAGCGGGCTTGGACCATCATGTCCGCGCACCGGGATGCGGTCCTGCAACGGGGCGGCTTTTGACACGTCGATGCCTTTTTGTTTCAGAGCCTGCTCCAGCAGTTTGCGCTTTTCCGGCGGCAAGGCAGCCAGGCGTTTTTGCAAGTCATCCATCGTTGTTCCTCCCTCTTACTGCTCGCTGAGCAATCTCGCTGTCACTTCGTCCAGGTCGAGGTCTTCAATCTCGCCGAGCAGACGCTCCAGTTCGTCAAGCTCATCCTGCGCCAGCCCCGTCTGCGCCACGCGCTCGGCAAGTCCAGCGATCGTCGGCGCCGCGAAGAACTCATCCATCGGCAGCTCGACCATAAACTCCTGGCGAATCCGCGCGACCAGCTGAATCGCCAACAGCGAGTTGCCGCCCAGTTCAAAGAAGTTGTCGAGCACAGACACCGAGCCGACCCCAAACAGCTCGCCAAGGATGCCGGCGATCTTCTCTTCCGTCTCATTGCGCGGCGCGACATAATCGGCATCGCCTTCCTTGCGCAACGATGCATCCACACCGCCTTGGGAAAACGCGCCCATCGTGTACGCCTGCTGGTTGTCGATCACGGCGTGCAGGTCTTGTGTGGACACGATCACCTGCGACAAGCCGCTGCCGAGCACGGCCGCCAGCGCTGCCATGCCTTCTGCCCGCGTCATGCCAAATTCTTCGCGCATCTGCTTCATGTGCGCCTGCACCGCCGGGTTGTTTTCCATCCGCTCTTCCAGCCAGGTCTCCCACTTCCAAATGCTCCAGTCGATGGCAAAGGTGCGGGTGCCATGTGCTGTGTTGCAACGGGCCAGCCGGTCGAGGAACAAGCTCGCCGCCGCATTTTCCAGTGCGCCCAAGCCGCCGACAACGCCTGTCGTCGAAGAGAACAGCACAACAAATTCCAGCTCCTCGCCTGCCAGCGCCGCATCTAAAGCCAGCGCCCCTTTGACTTTCTCATCCAGTCCGGCGGCGATCGCATCCGGCGTTTTGAACTGCATCATGCCCATCCCGCGGTTCCCCGCCGCATGGAACACCCCGTTCAATCCGCCAAATTGCGCCCGGGTCTGCCCGATCACCGCTTGCATCTGCCCCAGTTGGGTGATGTCCGCGCTGATGCAGAGCAGGTCGGCCGAGCTGCCCAGATGCAGCTCCACCGCCGCGAGCTCCTCCTCGGCTGCCACATGAACCACCTTTGCGCCCACCGTTTGCAACAGGTGCCGGGTCAACTGCAGAGCGGTATCCTCCGCACCGCCGGTGACCAGATAGACCGCGCCTTGGCGCAGTGCTCTGCCGCGCTTGGAAGCATGGAGCAGGGCCGTTTTTTCCAAAGTCTGCACAAAACGCGTGTGCCCGCGATAGGCGACATGCTCTTCTGTCGCTTGGGACAACAGCTCTTCTGCCGCCTGCTCCACGCAATCGGCCGCCTGCGGTGCGTCCGCGTACGGCAGGTTGAGGTCGAGCGTGCGGATCGAAAGCGCCGGGTACTCCTGCGGGATCACTTTGCAGGCGCCAAGCAGTGTCGCGCGCTCCGGCGCAAACACTTCGCCGCCCGTCACTTCCTGCAGGTTGTTGGTGATCACGGTGATCTCGACAGGTTCCGTCCAGCCTTGATCGGTGATCGCCTGTGCCAGATAGACCAGCGAGTGCAGACCGCGCTCCTGTGCCGCTTCCAAGCGGTCGAGCCCGGTGTCGCTGTCATCCAGCTCGGAGAGTGCGCCAAAATGCGCGATGCGCTCCGGCATCTGCCCGGCCAGTTGGAGTTCCTTGAGCAGTTCGCCGTATTGCTCGCGGCTGCGCAGGTCGAGGCCGTATACGTTGTCTTCCAGACGGGAGAAATGATCATCAGCCATCACCGCGACCACTTCCTGCCCTTCCGCCGTCAATTCCTTGACCACTTCCGCGCCAAATCCGGCATCGTCGAGGAACACCAGCCAGCGCTTCGGCGCTTCCAGTGCCGCAGCGGTCAGATGGCCTTGCTTCCAGACCGGCACGTAGTACCAGTCGGCGACGTTTTTCTGTTTCGCCAGCGACGGTTTCGATGTGCCCGGCACGCCCGGCTGCAGCATGTAGGACTTGCCTTCAAACGGATAGGTCGGCAGCGGCACGCGCAGGCGCTGTTCCGCTTCGCCGTACAGCGAGTTCCAGTCGATGTCCACACCGGACACCCAGAGCTGGCCGACAGCACGCAGCCATGCTTTTGCATCATGCAGCTCTTCATTGCGGTGGCGCAAGGTGGCGATGGTGTACGCTTTGCCTTGCACAGCCATCGCGGTCTGTTTGACCATCTTGCCCAGCGCGTTGCCTGGCCCGACTTCGAGATAGACGTGCGATGCGTTGCCGAGCAGTTCCTGCACGTTGTCGGCAAAGCGCACCGCTTCCCGCAGGTGGGTCACCCAATACGCCGGATCGGTCGCCTGTTCTGCCGTGATCCACGTGCCGCTGACATTGGAGAGGTATGGCAGTTGCGGGGCGTTCAGTTTGACCTTTTTGACTTTTGCCAAAAACGCTGCCAGCATCGGCTCCATCATCGCAGAGTGGAAAGCATGCGAGGTTTCCAGACGGCGCGAAGAGATGTTTTGCTGCTCCAGTTCCGCTTCGAACGCCGCCACCGCCTCATGCTCGCCCGACACCACACAGGCGTTTGGCCCGTTGACGGCGGCGAGGGACAGATTGGCCGGCAGGATCGCACGCAGTTTTTCTTCGGAGAGAATCACGGCGAGCATCGAACCGCTTGGCAGTTCTTGCATCATCGCACCGCGTGCCGCGACCAGCTCCAAAGCCGCTTCCAGCGTAAACACGCCAGCGAGGCAAGCAGCCACGTATTCGCCGATCGAGTGGCCGAGCATCGCTTTCGGAGAGATGCCTTTGGCCTGCCACAGCTGGGCCAGCGCGTATTCGATCACGAACAGGGCGGGTTGAGTCAACCGGGTCTGGGTCAGCTGTTCCTGCGCAGCCGCTTCCTGACCTTGCGCCGGGTAGAGCACGGTGCGCAGATCGAGGCCGAGGTGCGGCGTCAACAGTTCAGCGGCACGGTCGACATGGTCGCGGAACACCGCTTCTGCCTGATACAGATCGCGGCCCATGTTGACATACTGCGCCCCTTGGCCCGGGAACAGGAAGACGACCGAGCACTCCAGCTCTTCCTCGCCTGCCGCAAGCGAACCGCTACCAGTCAACGCATCGTCAGAGGTGAGCAGCAGAGTGGCCGCTTCTTCCGGGCTGCTTGCGACGGCAAACTTGCGGTGCGAGAACGCTTTGCGCCCTTTTTGCAGCGTGTACGCCACGTCGGCCAACGCCTGCTCAGCGTGCGTTTCCAGATGCGCTTGCAGATTCTGGGCTGCTGTCTCCAGCGCGGAAGAGGTCTTCGCGGAGAGGACAAGCAGTTGATGTTCAGAGTTCGCAGCCGAAACTTCCACTTGCGGCGCTTCTTCCAGCACCACATGCGCGTTGGTGCCGCCGATGCCGAAGGAGGAGACCCCGGCGCGGCGCGGGCCATCCGACTGCCACTCTTTCAGCTCGTGGTTCACATAGAACGGCGAAGAGGCGAACGGGATGCCCGGGTTGCCTTTTTCAAAATGCAGGGACGGCGGCAGTTGCTTGTGCTTGAGCGCCATCACCGTTTTGATCAGCCCGGCCACACCGGCCGCTGCGTCGGCGTGCCCGATGTTCGACTTGACCGAGCCAAGCGCGCAGAACTGCTCGCGGTCCGTTTTGTTGCGGAACACTTGGGTCAGCGCCGCCACTTCAATCGGGTCGCCCAAGACGGTCGCCGTGCCATGCGCTTCCACATAGCTGATCGAGTCCGGTTCCACGCCCGCCATCAGCTGTGCCTGCGCGATCGCCTGCGCCTGCCCGTCGGTGCTTGGCGCGGTGTAGCCGACTTTCATCGAGCCGTCGTTGTTGATCGCCGTGCCTTTGATCACCGCATGGATCGTGTCGCCGTCGGCCAGCGCATCTTCCAGCCGCTTCAGGACGACCACGCCAACGCCTTCGCCCGGCACGGTGCCTTTTGCCGCTTCGTCAAACGTGCGGCAATGTCCGTCCAGCGACATGATGCCGCCTTCCTGATAGAGGTAGCCTTGCTTTTGCGGAAGCGTCACCGCAGCCCCCCCTGCCAGCGCCATGTCGCACTCGTACATCAGCAGGCTTTGGCAGGCTTGGTGCACCGCGACCAGCCCTGTCGAGCAGGCGGTGAGTACCGTCGCCGCCGGGCCGGTCAGGTTGAGCTTGTAAGACACGCGCGTCGCCAAAAAGTCGCGCGAGACGCCCATCAACGCCTGCAGCGGCCCCATCGCCGCCACCACATCCTGATTGGCGGCGAGGTACATCGTCTCGTGGCGGTTGCTCGCCGCACCGCCAAAGACGCCAATCGCTCCAGCATAGCGCTCCGCATCATAACCGGCGTGCTCCAGCGCTCCCCAAGCCGCTTCCAAAAAGACGCGCTGCTGCGGGTCGGTGATCTCCGCCTCACGCGGGGTGTAGCCAAAGAACTCGGCGTCAAAACGGTCCGCACCGGCCAGCACGCCGCCGCGCTTCACGTAGTTCGGGTGCTGCAGCAATTGCTCCGAGACCAGAGCCGCTTTTAACTCCTCATCGGTAAAGGTGGAAATCGACTCCACCCCGTTTTTCAGATTCTCCCAAAATGCGTCCACATTCTCAGCGCCGGGAAACCGCCCCGACATGCCGATGATCGCAATTCCTTCCATCAACGCGTTGCTCATGGCTTATCCTCTCCTGCCTTTCATCATCTGTTTGCGCCGTGCGAGCATCTCTTTTTGTTTCTCGACGCGGTTCTCGACCTCTTCAAAATCGGGCTGTTCGACCGTCTCCACCGCCAGAAACGCCGCCAGCGTATGGATCGTCGGATGACGGAACAGCTCGACGACGGTCAGCTCTTTATGCGGGAACTGGGGGACCAGTTGCTTGTGCAGTTGCAAGATCAGCAGCGAATCGCCGCCCAGATCGAAGAAATTATCATGAATCCCGACCCGCTCCACGCCGAGCAGCTTCGACCACACCTCGACCAGTTGCCGCTCGATCTCATTTTGCGGGGCTTGGTAGCTGGCATCTGCTGTGCTTGGCGCAACAGCAGGTGCGGGCAATGCGTTGCGGTCGACTTTGCCGCTTGGAGTCAGCGGAAGTTGTTCGAGCGCAGTAAACGCCGACGGCACCATGTAGTCGGGCAGCTTTTCACGCAGGAAGTTGCGCCACTCGGCCGGGCCGGTCGCACTGCCTTGCTGCGGCACGACATAAGCTGCCAAACGCTTGCCGCCGGGCAGGTCGCCGCGTGCGGTGACGACCGCTTCCCGGATGTCGGCGTGCTGGGCCAGCGCCGCTTCGATCTCGCCCAGTTCGATCCGAAAACCGCGGATCTTCACCTGATGATCGAGGCGTCCAAGATATTCGATCGTCCCGTCCGGCAAGCGCCGTCCAACATCGCCCGTCTTGTACAGCCGCCCGTACGGACTGTCGACAAAACGTTCCTTGGTCAAATCCTCACGCTGCAGATACCCATGCGCCACCGCGCGTCCGCCAAGGCAGATCTCGCCTTTGACCCCAAGCGGCACCGGCTGCATCCGCGCATCCAAGATCAGGACGCTGGCGTTGTCGATCGGCAGGCCCAGCGTCGGCAGTACCGGCCACTGTTCTGCCGCGCCTTCGAGGCGAAGCGAAGTGACGACGTGCGTTTCGGTCGGTCCGTATTGGTTATACAAAAGGCAGTCCGGGTGCCGTGTAAAGAACTCGCGCACGACCGGCGTGATCTGGAGCTGTTCGCCTGCCGTCATCACTTCTTTCAGCTCGGGCAGTTGGATATTCTGCTCCACGCAGACTTCCGCGACATGCTGCAGCGCAACAAACGGCATGAACAAACGCTCGACACCCTGTTCGCGCACCAGATACGGCAGCCCGGTCAGGTCTTTGCGCGCCATCTCCGGGATCAGCACCAGCGTCCCGCCTGCAGAGAGCGTGGCGAAGATCTCCTGGAACGACACGTCAAAATTGAGCGAGGTGAACTGCAAAGTCTTGGCCTGCGGGTGACGAGCATCGCGCAATTGCCAGTCGATCAGGTTCACCACCGCACGGCCCGGCATCGCGACGCCTTTCGGAACGCCAGTCGAGCCGGAGGTGTAGAGGACGTAGACGAGATTTTCCTGAGTCAGCCTATAATCGGGATTCTCCACGCTCGCTTCTGCCCACAGCGCCCGGTCGCGTTCGACGTCGACGACGGTGGTTAGCGAGGCTTCCCAGTCGGTGCCGCTCTGGTTGGTGAGCAGGATCGACAGCTGCGATTCCTGCACGATCCGCTCCAAGCGTTCCTTCGGATACGCCGGGTCGAGCGGCACATAACATCCGCCCGCCTTCAAGATCGCGAGCAGCCCGGCGATCATCTCCGGCGACCGCTCCATCGAGATCCCCACCGGCACATCCGCCCCAACGCCAAGCGTTTGCAGGTGCCGCGCCAGGCGGTTCGCTTCTTCATTCAGTTCGCGGTAGGTCAAAATTCGTTCATCCATCACCACAGCAACAGCATCCGGCGTCTTTGCCGCTTGCAGTTCAAACATCTCTTGCAAAAGCTGCTCAGAGGCAGATTGCGTGGTTGTGTGGTGCGTGACCTCAGTCGTTTCCAGTTCGGAAAGCAACCCAATCTCCCCGACCGTCACATCCGGCTCACGAACAGCCTTGCTGACAAGCGTCTCAAAATGCCCGATCATCCGGCTCATCGTCGCTTCATCGAACAGATCGGTGTTATACTCCCACGTCCCGACGAGCTCCCCGTCCGCTTCGGCCATCGAGACGAGCAGATCGAACTTCGCCGTGCGCCCTTCCAGTTCCACCGGCTCCAGGGTCAGGCCGGGCAGAGCGACTTTTTCCACATGGGCATTCTGCAGGACAAACATCGCCTGAAACAGCGGCGACGCGCTGACATTGCGCTCCGGCTGCAGCTCTTTGACCAGCATTTCAAACGGCACATCCTGATGGGCATACGCTTCCAAGGCCGTCTTGCGCACCTGTGCGACCAGCTCTGCGAACTTCGGGTTTCCCGACAGGTCGCTGCGCAGCACCAGCGTGTTCACGAAGAATCCGATCATCGCTTCGACTTCCTCTTGATTGCGCCCGGCAATCGGCGTGCCGACCACGATGTCCTCCTGCCCCGAATAGCGGTGCAACAACGTCACAAATCCGCCGATCAGCGTCATAAACAGCGTCGCCTGCTGCTCCGTGCTCCACGCCTTCAGCCCTGCGGTCAGCTCCCGGCCAAAGCGGAACGGCAGCATCGCGCCAGCATACGTCTGCACCGGCGGACGAGGACGGTCGGTCGGCAATTCCAGCAACGGCAGTTCACCGCCGAGCTGTTTCTTCCAATATAAAAGCTGCTCATGAAGCACCTCGCCCGACAGCCATGCCCGCTGCCATGCGGCATAATCGGCATACTGCACGACAGGCTCCGGCAGTTCCCCGCCGATGTACAGCGCCGTCAGCTCCCGAATGAACACGCCCACCGACCAGCCGTCAAACACGATGTGGTGGAAGTTCAGCATCAGCACATGCTCTTCCCCGCTCAGCTTCAGCAAGGAATAGCGCACCAACGGCCCTGTTTGCAGATCGAACGGCGTTTCCGCCTCCGCCTGCACCAGCCGCTTCCATTCGCACTCCTGCGCTGCGGCATCGAGCCCGCTCAGATCGGTCACCACAAGCGGCGTCCAACCGCCCGGCGTGATCACCTGCACCGGCCCTGCCTCTCCTTCAGCAAACGTCGTGCGCAGCGACTCATGGCGTTTGACGATCTCCGCCAGACTCCGCTCCAGCCTTTCCCCATCAAGCGATCCGGCCAGCCGAACAGCAAACGGCATGTTGTACGCCGTCTTGTCGGTCAAAATCTGATCGAGCACATAGAGCCGCTGCTGTGCAAACGAAAGCTCCAACTGCCCCTCTCTCTGCACCCGTTCAATCGGCAAGCGTTCTCCGTGCGCTCCGCCCGAGGTCACCAGCATCCGCTCCACTTTCGCCGCCACCGCCGCAGCGGTCGGCGACTCAAACAGCACATCGAGCGGGACGCTGATCCCAAACGCCGTGCGAATCCGCGACATCGCCTGCGCCCCGAGCAGCGAGTGACCGCCAAGCGCAAAGAAATCGTCCTCCACGCCGACCTGCTCCATCCGCAGCACCCCGGCAAAAATCCCGGCGACCAGCTCTTCGGCCTGCGAACGCGGCGCAACATACCCGTGCGTCTCTTGCGCCGCCTGCTTCCACTCATGGCGCACCAGCCCCACAGGAATCGCTTCCCCCGGCAGTTCCTGCCACAACCTCTGCGGATCTTCCGCCGCGCCGTACAACAGCGTCAGCAGATGCCCGGCCATCTTTTCCACCGTTTCGCGCTCAAACAGATCGGTGCTGTATTCCAGCACGCAGAACAGCTGATCGGGCGTCTCCGTCACGTCGAGCAGCAGATCGAATTTGGCATGCGTGCGGGCGATTTCCACTTCTGTCGTTTGTGCGCCGGGCAGTTCCAAGAGCGGCCCTGCCGCCGTCTGCAGCGAAAACATCACCTGAAACAGCGGCGACACGCCAAGCAAACGCTGCGGCTGCAGCTCTTCGACGAGCTTTTCAAACGGCATCTCCTGATGGGCGTACGCTGCCAAAGCCGCTTTTTTCACCCCTTGGAGCTCTTCGGCAAAACTCGCCCCTTCTGCCAACTGCGTTCTCAGCACGAGCGAGTTGGCAAATAGCCCGACCGTGCCTTCCACCTCTTCCAGCACCCGTCCGGCGACAGGCGTCCCGACCAGCACATCGCGCACGTCGGCGAAGCGGGCCAGCAGCACGTTAAAGGCGGTGAGGAGCGTCATAAACATCGTCGCCCCTTCGCGCAGCGCCACCCCGCGCAGCTTTTGCGTCAGGTCGGCTGGCATTGCAAACGGCACCGCCCCGCCCCCTCCGCTGCTGCGGGCCGGACGTTCCCGGTCGGTCGGCAGCGGCAGGAAAAAGGAATGCCCCGCCAGCGTCTCCTGCCAGAAGCGCAACTGCTCTTCGTACTCCTCGCTTTCCAGCCATTCCCCCTGGTAGTGCGCGAAGTCGGCGTACTGCACCTCCGGCTCTTCAAGCGGCGAGTCGACGCCAAGCCGATACGCCGCATACAGCGCCGACAGCTCGCGGGCGATCACGCCGTTCGACCACCCGTCCGACACGATATGATGCAGCACAAACAGGAGCACATGCTCCTCCGGCGCCAATTTGTACAACGTGACGCGCAAAGGCAGGTCTTCTCCCAGCGCAAACGGCCGCGCACATGCTTCGCCGATCAGCTCCTGCACCTTTCCTGCCTGTTCCGCCTCCGGTAGCTGCTGCAAATCCTGCACGATCAGCGGCCATTCCACCGCTTCCCGCACGATCTGCACCGGTTGTCCGTCCGTCTCCCGAAACGTCGTGCGCAGCGTTTCATGCCGCCGCACGATCTCCTGCAAAGCGCGATGCAAAGCCTCAGCATCCAAAGCTCCCTTTACATGCAGCGCAAATGGCATATGATACGCCGCATTCCCCGGCGAGAGTTGATCCAAGAACCATAACCTGCGCTGAGCAAACGACGCGGGAAATGCATAGAGAGTCATATCATAGATCGTCCCTTCAGTCTGATTTCATTAAAAGAATCGTTTTCATCTTGTTAACTATATTCGTTATTAAAGCACATAACCCTTGTGAAAGCCTGACACATTTTGCGCATTCTGAAATGAAGGAATATCGACATTAAACATCTAATATATGGAAATGTATGTGTTAAAAAAAGGGGAGAAGACTGATGCGGCACAAGCGATTTGCCTATTTGACACTAGTCTTGGCAGCGGCGATCACCATCCTGCCTGCCACCGCAGCCGAAGCGGCGTCCAAGCGGATCTGGGGCGTCCCGGTCTACGGTCAGTATCCGGAGCTGCCTGCGGGCTGCGAAGCTGCAGCTGTCACGATGATCATGAACTGGGCGGGCTCAAACGTTTCCAAATCGGACGTGGCAGCAGCCATCCCGCGCCAACCGCTCTTGTGGCGCACCGACGGCCTGCTGTTCGGCGGCGATCCGCATGAAGGGTTTGTCGGCAACCCGTTTGAAAAAGAAGGCAGTTTTGGCGTGTTTGCCAAACCGATGGTCAAAGTGGTCGACCGTTACCTGCCCGGCCGCGGCGTCGATCTCAGCGGCCAAAAGTTCGAAGACCTCCTGCGCGTCGTCGAAAGCGGCCAGCCCGTTGCCGCATGGGTGACCAACTACCTGGAAGAGCCCACGATCAACGCATCCTGGCGCACCCGCTACGGCCGCACGATCACCTGGCGTTCTCCCGAGCATGTGATGACGATCGTCGGCTACAACGATGCGGAGATCATCGTCAACGACCCGGCCAACGGCACGGTGCGCACCTATGCGCGCGACCGTTTCCGCTACGTCTGGGAAACGATGGGCCGCCACGCGCTAACCATCTCCAACAAACAGCAGCCGAAATTTTCCGTCTACCAATATAAGACGTTGCTCAAAGAGTTCCCGACTTATGAAGCTGGCCTTGCGTATGCCAAGAAGTGGGACCATTCCAAAGTGATCGAAAAAAGCACCGGTGAAACGAAGTGGGACAATTACCCGAGCTACGTTTCCCAAAACAACCGCTACATCAACAGCTTCAAGTCCCAGGTCGGCGCGATCGGCTATGCACAACAATATGCCAAAACGAAAGTCGTCGACGTCACCAGCGGCAAGATCATCTGGAATAACTGGCCCAAAAACGTCTACCAAGGCAGCCGTCTGATCAAGACCTACGCGTGGTACGATGTGGAAGCAGCCATCGCATACGGCAAGCTCTACGCCAACTCCCGCGTCGTGGACAGCGCGACCGGTGAGGTGCTGTGGAAGTTCCAGTAACTCACACAGCAAAAAGACCCCGTTTAAAAAACGGGGTCTTTTTGTCTGCTTCCATTAGCGGCCGATGACGATAACACGGGAGATTTGCACAGTGCGCAGGAAAATGAAGGAACGGCGGCGGCGGCGACGGCGGACGATGATGACGATGGTACCGCCGCGGATGATCACGATGCGGCCGCGGACACGACGCCCGCCGCGAGTTTCAACCTCCACGTTACGGCCAACAAATTGAGAAAAGGACATGCTTGCTTACACCTCACTTTCGGTCAATCTGCTGTATCATATGCTCGTCCCGCCGCGTTGGAAAAAGACACCTGCTGATATTGGCGGCAGGGAACCGCCCTTTTTCCGCGAATCTATCAACAACTTAAGTAGTGACGGAGGCAAGACCATGCAGATCAGCAAAAACGGCTGGGTGAAACGTTATCTTGACGCCCTCGCGCAGGAAGTCGAACAGTCGCGCAAAGAGCTGTTCCTCTACAAAGCGGCGCTGAACCAAGCCTATGAAGGCATCATCATCACCGACAAAGAAGGCAGGATCGTCCTCGCCAACCAGACCTACGCCAACTTTCTGAACATGACGCTCGAAGAGATGATCGGCCGTCCTGTGACCGAGATGGTCGAGAACACGCGGATGCATCTCGTCGCCCGCACCGGCAAGGCGGAGATCGCCCACCTGCAGCGCATCAACGGACAGGTGATGATCGCCAACCGCATCCCAGTCTTCACCGGCGACGAAGTGACCGCCGTGATCGGCAAGGTCATCTTCCAGGATATCCGCGAGCTGTTTGAGATGACCGCCAAGTTCGAGCGGCTGAACACCGATCCTGACCACCATAAAAAAGAGCTGAACAAACGCCTGCGCGCCAAATACAGTTTTGACACGATCCTTGGCGCTTCGGCAGCCATGGAGCGCGCAAAAAAGCTCGCCCGCCGCGCCGCGCAAAGCGACTCCACCGTGCTGTTGCAAGGGGAGAGCGGCACAGGGAAAGAGCTGTTCGCCCACGCCATCCATCAGGCGTCCCGGCGCGGGAAGGGCCCGTTGATCCGCATCAACTGCGCGGCGATTCCCGAGTCGCTTTTTGAATCGGAGCTGTTTGGCTATACGGAAGGCTCGTTCACCGGCGCCAAAAAGTCGGGGAAAAAAGGCAAGTTCGCTCTCGCTGACCAAGGCACCCTGTTCCTCGATGAAGTGAGCGAACTGCCTCTGCAGTTGCAGGTTAAGCTCTTGCGCGCCTTGCAGGAGCGGGAGATCGAGCCGGTTGGCGCAGACGCTCCCGAGTCGGTCGATGTGCGGATCATCGCCGCCAGCAACAAAGATTTGGCTGCGCTCGTCGCAGAAGGCCGTTTCCGCCAAGACCTGTTTTACCGCCTGCACGTCGTGCCGGTCGATGTCCCGCCTCTCCGCGAGCGCGAAGGAGATGTCGGGCTGCTGCTGCACAGCCTGCTCCGCGAGTTGATCGCTGAAACGGGCATCCCCTGCACCGGCCTCGCCCCGGAAGCGGAAGCCAAGCTCCTCGCTTACGACTGGCCGGGCAACGTCCGCGAACTGCGCAACGTGCTGGAGCGGGCGTTGCATGTCCAGGAAGAAGGCGTGATCACCCTGCACGATCTGCCCGCCGATATCGCTGCCGCCAAACCTGCCCCGACAACGCTCAAAGAAGCGCTTGACGCTTATGAAGAGCAGTTCATCCGCCAAGCCCTGCAAGCCACCCATGGCGACAAACTCGCCGCAGCCACCCGCCTTGGCATCAGCAAATCCTCGCTCTATGCCAAACTGGATAAATACAACCTCGCCACGTAAGCGCCCTCGGGCGCTTTTTCCATACTCTCGGAAAAACTGTACAGAAGTCTGGAAAATTTACGACTCATCACTTCCCGCTCAATCTCCTGTACCCCCTCTGCAAAACGTGTGATCTCGCGCCGCCAGACCTGTGCGGACAAAGTTGGCATGCTTCTTGCAATTCCCATGTAAGCGGATACAAGTTTTCTGAATCCTTCATTATTGATCACAACTCTGACACACATCAAGGAGGTTGAATCAAATGTTAAGCATGATCGGTCTGATCGGCGGTCTGGTTCTGCTCATCGTCTTGACGATGCGCGGCATGAACCTGCTGATCGCAGCGCCACTGTGCGCCTTGTTCGTCGCAGTCTGCGGCGGCATCCCGCTCTTCCCGCAACTGGCGGCAGAAGGGCAAGCCAATCTCGTCAGCAATTATATGACTGGTTTTTCCGGCTTTATCACATCCTGGTTCCTGATGTTCCTGCTCGGCTCCATCTTCGGCAAAGTGATGGAAGACACCGGCGCGGCCGACTCCGTTTCGAAATGGGTCGTCGAACGCCTCGGCATGAAACAAGCTGTGCTGGCGATCGTCATCGCCTGCGCCCTGCTCACCTACGGCGGCGTTTCGCTGTTTGTCGTCGCCTTCTCCGTCTATCCGCTCGCTCTGTCCCTGTTCAAAGAAGCCAATCTGCCGCGCCGTTTCATTCCGGCTGCGCTCGCCTTTGGCTCCGTTACGTTCACCATGACTTCGGCTGGATCGCCGGAGATTCAGAACTGGCTGCCGATCGAATTCCTCGGCACCTCTCCGTATGCCGGTTGGGAAGTCTCGCTGATCATCGCCCTGTTCATGATGGGATTTGGCTACTGGTGGCTGAAGCGCATGATCGGCAAAGCGGTGGCCAATGGCGAGACCTTCCAAGCCCGCGCCAACGACCCGGTGCAGCAGAGCCGCGACCTGCCCCAGCCGTTCATGGGCCTGATCCCGCTGCTCGTCGTGCTTGGAATCTCCTTCTTCTTCCACGACTCGCTCAAGCAGTCCGCGCTGATCGTCGCACTGCTTGGCGGCATCATCGCCACCTGGGCGCTGAACTATAAGTTCCTGACCAACGTCTGGGAATCCGCTTCGGCAGCCACCGTCGGCGCCTTGATCGCCATCGCCAACACGGCGGCAGTCGTCGGGTTTGGCGCGGTGGCCAAAGTCACTCCGGCTTTCGGTGTCGCAGTTGACGCCATCGCCTCCCTGCCCGGCTCGCCGCTGATCGGCGCTGCCGTCGCCGTCTCCGTCATCGCCGGGATGACCGGCTCCGCATCGGGCGGACAGACGATCGCCCTGCCGCTGTTAGCACCTGGCTACATCGATGCCGGCGTCAACCCGGAAAGGCTGCACCGCGTCGTCGCTATCTCGTCGGGCGCGCTCGACTCGCTGCCGCACAACGGCTATGTGGTCACCACGATCCGCGGCATCTGCGGCGAAACGCACCGCGAAGCATACGGCGCCATGTTCAACATGACCGTCGTCGTGCCGACGGTCGGTGTCATCATCGCCATCGCCCTGTTCTCGCTTGGCCTTGGCATCTAGAAAGGAGCAACACCTATGGCTGCACAAATCGTCTTCATCACCGGAGCCGCGAGCGGCATCGGCTTCCAGATCGCCCAAGCGTTCGCCCGCGCCGGACACACCGTCGTGATCAGCGACCTCCGCGCAGAGGCTGCCAAGCAAGCGGCAGCCGATCTGACCGGAGAGGGCCTCTCCGCCCTCGGCCTCGGCTGTGACGTCACGCAGGAAGAACAGCTGCAGCGCGCCCTCGAACAGACGGTGGCCGCTTACGGCCGCCTCGACGTCCTGATCAACAACGCCGGAATGCAGCACGTCTCGCCGATCGAAGAGTTCCCGACCGAAAAGTTCGAGCTGCTCGTCAAAATCATGCTCACCGCGCCGTTCATCGCGATCAAGCACGCCTTCCCAATCATGAAACAGCAAGGCTTCGGCCGCGTGATCAACATCGCTTCGATCAACGGGCTGGTCGGCTTCGCAGGCAAGGCAGCCTACAACAGCGCCAAGCACGGCGTGATCGGCCTGACCAAAGTCGCCGCCTTGGAAGGCGCGCCGCACGGCATCACCGTCAACGCGCTTTGCCCCGGCTATGTCGACACTCCGCTCGTGCGCAACCAATTGAGCGACCTCGCCGAGACGCGCGGCGTCGCACTGGAAAGCGTGCTGGAAGAGGTGATCTACCCGCTCGTCCCGCAACGCCGCCTGCTCAGCGTGGAGGAGATCGCCCACTATGCCCTGTTCCTCGCCGATCCCAAGGCCCAAGGTGTCACCGGCCAGGCGGTCGTCATCGACGGCGGCTATACGGCACAATAATTCTCGGGTTCGCCACCGGATGTGTTCTGCGCTATAATGGCTCATACATACATCTAGTCTGAGGTGAATCTGTCATGAAAAAGCTCGTCTTGACTGGCGGAGGCTCGGCCGGGCATGTCACCGGGAACATCGCCCTCTTGCCAAAGCTGACGCAAGCCGGTTGGGCCATTGAATACATCGGCTCCCATGATGGGATCGAACAGGAGATCATCGCCGAGACCGGCCTGCCCTACCACGGCATCGCTGTCGGCAAACTCCGCCGCTACTTCGATTTGAAAAACTTCAAAGACCCGTTTCGCGTCTTGCAAGGCACATTGCAGGCCTACCGCCTGTTGCGGCGGATCAAGCCCAAGGCCGTTTTTTCCAAAGGGGGATTTGTCGCGGTGCCGGTCGTCGTCGCCGCGTGGCTGAACCGCATTCCGGTGATCATCCACGAGTCCGACCTGACGCCGGGGCTCGCCAACAAGCTCTCCGTGCCGTTTGCAACCAAAGTCTGCGTCACCTTCCCGGAGACGCTCCAGCACCTCGACCCGCAAAAGGCGGTGCACACCGGTTCGCCGATCCGCCATGAGATCCTCGAAGGCAATGCCGATCGGGGACGCGCGTTCTGCGGCTTCACGAAAAGCAAGCCGGTCATCCTCGCCATGGGCGGGTCGCTTGGCTCGGTCAAGATCAATGACGCCTTGCGCGCCAACCTCGACACGCTGCTTAAGCGGTTCCAGATCGTGCACCTCTGCGGCAAAGGCAACCTCGATCCGGCGCTCGAAGGGCGCAGCGGCTACAAGCAGTTCGAATATGTCAGCGGCGAACTCTCCGACCTGTTTGCGATGACCGACCTGTTCATCTCCCGGGCCGGCTCCAACGCCATCTTTGAATTCCTGGCGCTGAAGAAGCCGCACCTGCTGATCCCGCTGTCCCGCGCCGCTTCGCGCGGCGACCAGATCCTGAACGCGCGCTCCTTCGAAAAGCAAGGCTACAGCCATGTGCTGTTCGAAGAAGACCTGACCACAGAGACCTTGCTCGATGCGGTCAACGAGACGTACGACAACCAGGATCAATACATCGCCGCGATGAACCAAAGCACGACCGGCAGCGCCGTTGAGCTGATTTTCAACCTGATTCAACGAGCTGCGAAAAAATAAGCAAAAGGCCCTCACCGGATGATGAGGGCCTTTTCTTGCATCTGGCTCCACTTTTCGAACCAATTGGCTCTTTTCATTTTGCAGACAATTCACTATAAAGAGAGAAGAAGCGTTCTCAGAACGGGGGAAGGGGATCGGTATGCCGCGAAAAACACTCTATCAAACAGTCTACCATCGTCTGCGCTATCAAATCCTAAGCGGGGACTGGCCCCTCGGGAGCCGATTGCCGCCGGAGCGCAAACTGGCTGAGGAATGGGCGGTTTCGCGCAATACGATCGTGCATGCCTACGCCGATCTGGAATCGGAAGGCCTGATCTACTCCCGCGTCGGCAGCGGACGCTACGTCCAGCCCTTGCCGCCGCCGTCCGCCCTGCCGCTGCTGAACTGGCGGGAACAAATGCCGGGCGGCTCCCACCTGTCCGCACCCTCTTTGATGACCGAGTTGAACGCGCTGCTCGGCACGCGTGATGCGCTGAACTTCGCCTTTGGCGAAGGGGGCAACCACACGCGGCTGAAGGCGGAGTTCGCCAAGGGGATCGATCCGCTGCACATCTTGGAGACGAGCGACGCCGACTATCTGTTTCCGGTGCAGGGCCATCTCGAACTGCGCAAGTGGATCGCCGAGTGGATGAACTGTGAGCAGATCACCTCGCCCACGCAGGTGATGATCACGAGCGGCTCGCAGGAAGCATTGCAGATGACGACCTCGATTCTTGCCGGTCCCGGCGATTCGATCGCGGTGGAGATGCCGACCTATTTTGGCGCGCTGCACCTGTTTCAATCGCTTGGCCTGCACCTGATCCCGATCCCGGTCGATGGAGAAGGCATGCGCGTCGACGTGCTGGAAGGCATCCTGTCACGCACCCGCCCGCGCTTTATCTACACCGTGCCCACGTTCCACAACCCGACCGGCACGATCCTGTCGATGGAACGCCGCCGGCAGCTCCTGGCGCTCAGCGAGAAGCACGGCATCCCGATCGTCGAGGATGACGCCTACCGCCACCTGCATTTCGAGCAGGAACCGCCGCCGCCGCTTAAAGCTTTGGACCGGCAAGGCAACGTGATCTACATCAACACGTTCTCTAAAGTGCTGTTCCCCGGCCTGCGCCTCGGCTGGGTCGCGGCAAGCCGTCCGTTTATGGAGCGTCTGACCCGCTACAAAGAGCTGTCGATCTCCACAAACACGTTTGTCCAGCACGCCTTGTGGTCCTATCTGCAGCAAGGCACCTTCCACGCGCACCTCGAAGATGCGCGCCGCCACTACCAGCGCCAGGCTGCCGTCATGGACAAGCACCTGAGCGCACTGGTCGCCAAAGGCGTCTCATACGCCACGCCAAGCGGCGGTTTTTACTACTGGGTCTCCCTGCCCGAGCAGGTCAGCCCCAAAGAACTGCTGCAAAAAGCATTGCAGCAAAATGTCGTCTTTGCGACCGGCGATCTGTTCCTGCCCCGCGAGACGGAACAGCCGTACATTAGGCTCTGTTACAGCCATGAGACGGAAGAGGGGATTGAGCAAGGCATGCGCATCCTCGCTTCTCTTCTATAAATAGAAAGACCGACGCCAGCAGGCATCGGTCTTTTTTTTATTCGCCAAGCGCCATCTCCACCGCTTTTTTCGCATGCAGATAAGTAGTGTCAAACAGCGGCACACACGCGTCGCCAGCTTTGACCAGCAGCGGAATCTCCGTGCAGCCCAAAATGATGCCTTCCGCTCCCTGCTCCTCAGTCAACTGCGTCATGATCTCACAGTAGCGCTTGCGGGAATGCGCCAAGATCTGCCCTTGGCAGAGTTCATCGAAAATAATATCGTGCACGTCCTGCCGCTCGACGCTGCCCGGAACGATCACCTCCACGCCGTGCTCCTGCAGGCGCTCGCGGTAAAAATCCTGCTCCATCGTGTAGCGGGTGCCGAGCAGCGCCGCCTTTTGCACGCCTTGGGAGCGCAGCGCTTCGGCTGTGACATCGGCGATATGCACGAGCGGAATGTTCAGCCCGGCTGCAATCTCCGGTGCCAGCGTGTGCATCGTGTTGGTGCAGATCAGCAGGAGCTCCGCCCCGCTCTCTTCCAGCTTGCGGGCGGCTGCAAGCAGCATGTCGGCCGCCTTTTGCCACTCGCCCGCTTTTTGACAGGCGACGATCTCTTCAAAATCAAAGCTGTGCATGACCACCTTCGCCGAATGCAGGCCGCCCCGTTTCTCGCGCACCAGTTGATTGAGCAGCTGATAATACACCACCGTTGACTCCCAGCTCATCCCGCCAAGCAAACCGATCGTTTTCATCACTTGTACCCCCGTTTTTTCTTACACTATACCGAGGAGAACGAGCATTCAAAAGAGCCAATTAAGGGCAGTAACCAAGCCAGAACTTTACCCTAGCGCCACCCGGTCGCTGACTCCGCGCAGGCGCTCAAATTCGGCGAGCAGGTCGGGGATGGTCAGCTTGGACTTCTGCTCTTGCGTCACGTCGAGGATGATCCGTCCCCCATCCATCATCAGCAGGCGGTTGCCAAGATCGAGCGCCTGCTGCATGTTGTGCGTGACCATCAGCGTGGTCAACTTCCGGCGCGCCACGATCTCCCGCGTCAGGTCGGTCACCACCTGCGCCCGGGCCGGGTCGAGCGCGGCCGTGTGCTCGTCGAGCAGCAGCACTTTAGGATCGGTGAACGACGCCATCAGCAGGGAGAGCGCTTGCCTTTCGCCGCCGGACAGGAGACCGGCTTTGGCGCTGAGGCGATGTTCCAGACCGAGGTTCAGGTCGGCGAGCAGTTCGCGAAACAGTTTCTTGCGCTGTTTGCTCACTCCGATGCGCAAGGTGCGGCGCTGATTGCGGGAGTAGGCGATGGCCAGATTCTCCTCGATCGTCAGCGACGGCGACGTGCCGGCCATCGGGTCTTGAAACACCCGCCCGATCACGTGCGCCCGCCGATGCTCCGGCAGGTGTGTGGCAGGCTGGCCGTCGATCTCGACCGTTCCTTCGTCCGGAGTGAGCACTCCGGAGATCATGTTCATCAGCGTCGACTTGCCCGCCCCGTTGCTGCCGATGATCGTGACAAAATCGCCGGGGAGCAAGGTGAGATCGAGGCGGTCGAGCGCCATTTTTTCATCGGGCGAGCCAGGGTTGAAGACTTTGCGGATTCCGTTAAGCTTTAACATGTTCCTCACCTCCTGCGATGCGGCGCGGTTTGCGCCATTTGGCTTTCCAGGACTGCAGTGTTTTTGGCGACACCAGCGCCGCGATGACGATCAGAGCGGTGATCAGCTTGAGATCGGACGGATTGACCCCGGCGCGCAAGGCAAACGCCACGATCAGCCGGTACAGGATCGCCCCGCCGATCACGGCCAGTGTGGCGCGGGCGATGGTCGAGCGGCCAAACACCGCTTCGCCGATGATCACCGACGCCAGCCCGATCACGATCATCCCGATCCCCATCGACACGTCGGCAAACCCTTGATATTGTGCCATCCACGCCCCGGCCAGCGCGACCAGTCCGTTGGACAAGGCCAGTCCCAGCACTTTTGCCCCGTCCGTATTGGCGCCAAACGAGCGGATCATCCGTTCGTTGTCCCCTGTCGCCCGCAGCATCAGCCCGGTCTCCGTGCGGAGGAACCAGTCCAAGGCCAGCTTCACCGCGACCACGCCCACAACCAGCACCGCTGCCAGCGCATAATCGCCGAGCCATGCTTCCAGACCCGAGTAGATCTGAGTCACCAGCGTTTCCTCATTCAAAAGCGGCACATTCGCCCGCCCCATGATCCGCAGATTGACCGAGTACAGCGCGATCATCGTCAAAATGCCGGCGAGCAGGGCGTTGATCTTGCCCTTGGTGTGCAAGAGGCCCGTGATGCTCCCGGCCAGACAGCCAACCAGCACTGCTGCAGCTGTCGCGAGGACGGGATGGTACCCCGCCGCCAGCAGCGTCGCCGCCGTCGCGCCCCCGGCCGTAAAGCTGCCGTCCACCGTCAGATCGGGGAAGTCCAAAATGCGGAACGTCACATACACCCCAAGCGCCAAAAATGCAAAAATAAGTCCTGATTCCATCGATCCCAGCAGAGCGAATACCACCATCACAACCCCTTTTCCATAAAACTCAAAAGTAACTGCTCTTCCCAAGTTTCAATCACTTACCTCATGCTTACCTCATGCTTACCTCATGCTTACCTCATGCTTACCTCATGCTTACCTCATGCTTACCTCTTGCTTACCTCATGCTTACCTCATGCTTACCTCATGCTTACCTCATGCTTACCTCATGCTTGTCTCATGCTTGTCTCATGCTTGTCTCATGCTTGTCTCATGCTTGTCTCATGCTTGTCTCATGCTTGTCTCATGCTTGTCTCATGCTTGTCTCGTGCTTGCCTCATGCTTGTCTTCCAGCTTTCACTTGAAAGCATTTACTTCGTCTTTTCAAGCATCTCCGCATTCTGCTTCATCACGTCGGTCAGCACGATCCCTTGCTTCTTCGCTGCCTGTTCATTAATCCCCAGCTTCAACTCCTGCGGAATTCCGACTGGCAACTGGCTTGGCTTTTTACCGTTTTTCAGCATCTCCACCGCCATCTCGCCGGTCTGGTAGCCGAGCTGGAAATAGTCCATCATAAATCCGGCAAAAGCGCCGCGCTTCAACGACTCCGACTCGGCCACAAACAACGGCAGCTTGCTGTCATTGGCGACTTTCACCACCGCTTCCACCGCCGAGACGACCGTGTTGTCCTTCGGCACATACAGCACATCGCTGCGCCCGACCAACGAGTCGGCCGCCTGCTTCACTTCCGAAGAGTTCGAAACGCTGGCCAGCACCGCAGACAACCCGGCCCGCTCCAGCTCCTGTTTCATGCTTTCCGTGGAGACGACCGCGTTCTGCTCCCCGGAGTTGTAGATGATCCCGACCCGCTTCGCCTGCGGGAAAAACTGCTGCAGGTGCTCGACCATCTTTTTCGCCGCTTCCGGGTGTGTGTCTGACGTCCCGGTCACATTTTTGTGCGGAGCTTCCAGGCTTTTCACCAGCTTTGCCCCAACTGGGTCGGTGACAGCGGTGAACAGCACCGGCGTATCCTTGATCGCCATCGCAGCCGCCTGCGCGCTAGGCGTGGAGATCGCAAAGACCAGATCTTCCCCTTCCATCGCAAACTTCTGCGCGATCATCGCGTTGTTCGAGAGATCGCCCTGCGCATTTTGCACATCGAGCTCCAGATTCACACCTTCCTCATACCCCGCATCCTCCAGCGCCGCCACAAATCCTTCCCTTGCAGCATCCAGCGACGGATGCTCCACCAATTGCGTAATCCCGATCTTCACATCTCCATCCCCCGTCCCGCACCCGGTCAACATCGTCAGACCCAGCGCCGTCACGGCCAGCTTTTTCCACACAATTCTTCCCCTCCGATCTACTGTCACACTTCACCACATAAAAGCACATATGCATAAAAGCGTTGAAGCGATTTTATTGGAAAACTACTAGTCTGTCAACCAGTGAATTAAATAGACGGAATAGTTTAACTCCTCGAAGACTACCTTACGATTTCCATCTGGAACAAATCCAACGCATATGATACCTTTAGGCAAAGAAAGAAGGGGGAACTCATGGACGCTAACGCTCGTGTACAGAAAAACAGCCTGCTGCTCCTCTTGGGCATCGTCCTGATCGCCTCCAATCTGCGCGGTGCGATCACGGCGGTGGGGCCGCTGGTTGGGGAGATCCGCCTCGATACCGGGCTTTCCAACACATGGGCCGGGATGCTGACCACGCTGCCTCTGCTCGCCTTTGCCGCGATATCACCTCTTGCGCCAAAGATCGCCCGCCGCTTTGGCACGGAAAATACACTGTTTGGCGGCATGCTGCTGCTTGCGATCGGCATTTTGCTGCGCTCTGCACCGTCTTCTGCCGCGCTGTTTGGCGGGACGATTTTGATCGGTTTTGCCATCGCCGTCGGCAACGTGCTGCTGCCCAGCCTGATCAAGCGGGACTATCAGCACCGCGTCGGGCTGATCACAGGTCTTTATACCCTCGCCATGTGCGGCTTTGCTTCGCTTGGTTCCGGCCTGAGCGTCCCCTTGTCGGAAGGGCTCGGGCTCGGCTGGCAGTTGTCCCTGATGAGCTGGGCGTTGCTTGCCGTGCTGGGCATTTTGCTCTGGTATCCGCAAGTGCGTCCGCTGCCTGTGTTGACAGAAACAGAGACCGCAAACGTGCGTGTCAGAGGAACGCTTTGGACCTCGCCGCTCGCCTGGCAGGTGACCTTGTTCATGGGCCTGCAGTCCTTTGGCTTTTTCGCGGCGGTCTCCTGGCTGCCTGAGCTGTTGCACAGCCGGGGGATCTCTCCGGCTTCGGCCGGCTGGATGGTGTCCTTCATGCAGATCATCGGCCTGCCTGCCACGTTTTTTGTTCCGGTGCTGGCGGGACGCCGTCCCAGTCAGCGCTGGCTCGTCCTCGCCATGGCGGCCGTGTTTTTCATCGGCTACGCGGGTCTTCTGTTCGAAGATACAACGTTTGTCTTGCTCTGGGTGCTCCTGCTCGGGATCGGCCAAGGCGCCTCCATCTCGCTTGCGCTCACGTTTCTCGCCCTGCGCGCACCTAACGCCCGGGTCGCCGCCGAACTGTCCGGCATGTCCCAGGCGGTCGGCTACCTGCTTGCCGCCAGCGGCCCGTTTCTTTTTGGCTGGCTGCACGATCTCACCGGCGGCTGGACCGCATCGCTTGTCGTGCTGATCCTCTCCAACGCCGGACTGCTTGCTGCCGGACTTGGTGCCGGACGCGATCGTAAAGTATCATAAATGCCTGCGACTATTTTCGCAGGCATTTTTACATATTTAAAACAAATCCAATGTGTGATACGGTATGGAGATAAACCATGCTGAGAGGTGTACTCATGAACCTGTTTCGACACGCACTGCCGAAAACGATTGCCCCGTTCCTGATCGCAACGCTTGCGCTCACTGCCGCCCCGGCACCGACGTACGCCAATTCGTACACCGTGCCCAAGCTTTTGATCACCGAAGTCACGCCCGATACCCAAAAGGTCGACGGCACCACCGGCACGCCGGACGCTTTTGAATTTATCGAGCTGTATAATAACACGAACTCATCGATCAACCTGCGAAACTATCGCATCATCTATGAAACGCCAACCGTTTACAACTGGACGATCACCACAGACAAATACATCCCGGCCAAAGGCACCTTTGTCGTCTGGATCAAATCGGACGATACGGCGACCTTGGCAGATTTTAACGCCAACTACGGCACTGCGCTTACTTCCAGCCAAGTCTTCACCGTCTCGGCAGCCGGGATGGCCAACACGGCCGACCGCACGATTTCTGTCGCGGCGTCCGACAATGTCAAAATCAGCACGCTCAGCTATGACGTCGATGATGTAGCGGAAAACATCGGCATTCCCTACCTCTATCCGACCGACGGCACTAACAAAATGCGCAAGTTGACCACCGACAAGCGCCTTGCCTCTCCAGGTTCTGTGTTCACCGGCCAAGTGCCCCCGGCGACGTGGGATGACATCGACCCGGCTCGTCCGACCGGCGTCACAGCAAAGCCCGGCAGCAATCAAGTGACGCTAAACTGGAGCGCCAACACCGAGTCGGACCTCGCTTTTTACCGCGTGTACGTCGACGGCGTGCATTATCACACCTATCGCAAAGAAACGAGATCGGCTGTGGTCACCGGACTGAACGATGAGCAAAACTACACGTTTGAAGTCGCAGCCGTCGACACCTCCAACAATCCGTCAGTCAAAACTGCGATCAGCTCCGCGCCGCTGTCGATCCCGGTGACGCAGCAGTCGGTCGTCGGCACCCCGAGCGGCAGTTTCCCGGAATACAGCACCTTCTTCAGCAAAAGCACCTCCGGCCCGCTCGTGCCCGCGCTGGCCCAAGACCTCGTTCCGCAAGGCATGACCTATGCAGCGTCGAAGAACTGGCTCCTCGTCTCCCATTACCGCGAAGACGGCAAGTCTTCCATGCTCACCGCGATCGACGCAGCGACGGGCAAGCTGGTCAAATCGATGACCCTGTACAACCAAAACGGCACGCCGAGCACCGGGCATGTCGGCGGCATCGCAGCCACCGGTACTGATGTCTGGGTCACCGTCGGCAGCACCTTGCGCCGCATTTCCCTGCAAGACATTGTCAGCGTCCCGAACCGCGGCCGCGTCTACTTGGGTGACTACGTCACCTTGCCGGCCAAAGCATCGTTTGCCATGTTTGCGGACGGCATCCTCTGGGGCGGCGAGTTCTACGAAGCCAACAACTACCCGACCGACACCGCCCATCACAAAACCACCCGCTCCGGCGCGGTCAACCATGCGTGGATGGTCGGCTATCAGATCGACCCGGTCACCGGACTCCCAACCGGCAAAACGATCAACTCCGCCACCCCGGCGACGCCCGATTACGTCCTCTCCATCCCGGACAAAGTCCAAGGCGCTGCCGTTGTGGCCGGCGGAAAATTTGCCTTGAGCTCGTCTTACGGCCGTGCCAACAACTCCAACCTCTGGTTCTACCAAGACGTGCTGAGCCAATCGCCGCACTACTACTCGACGATCAACGGCACCTCCGTCCCGTCCTGGTTTCTCGATACGACGTCCCGCACCTCCGCACTCGTATCCCCGCCGATGACCGAAGGTGTCGCCTTCTACAATGGCTACCTGTACACCCTCTTCGAGTCGGCCGCCACCCAATACCTCGACGGCGGCAAATACCCGCTCGACAACATCATGCAAGTCAACGTCACCGGCCTGTAACCACACAAAAACCCGACCTTCCGCGAGGAAAGTCGGGTTTTCTTATAATGTATTGCTTCTTGCAATCTGCTCCTACCGAACCCACTCCACCACATCTTCCATCGCCTGACGCGACTTCGGACGGCCGGGGTCTTCGGCACGGTAGCCAAACGCGACCATACACGCGATGCTCAAGTTCCCTTTCAGCACGCCTGCATCTGTCAAAATCTCCTCCACAGCCGCCCGGTCGAAACCTTCCACCGGGCAGGAGTCGATTCCGATCAGTGCGGCTGCCGTCATCATATTGCCAATCGCTATGTACGCTTGACGGCACGCCCACTCGAAAAACAGCCGGTCATGCTCGTTCAGCTTGAATTCGTTGTCCTGGAAGTTCCGATAGATCTCCTGAAAACGCCCAACGACCTCCTCCGGCATCTGATGCACCTCGCGCATCATATGCTGGATGAACGCCGAATCTGGCAGCAAGTCGCCTTTCGTACGCGCCAAAACGATCACAAAATGGCTCGCCGTCGGCAACTGCCCCTGTGCGCCCCACGAAACAGGCTTCAGACGTTCGCGCAGCTCCATATTCTGCACCACGACAAATTTCCATGGCTCAAATCCAAACGAGCTCGGCGACAACCGCCCCGTTTCCAGCAAAAAATTGAAATCCTCATCGGAAATCTTCTTCGCCGGATCAAACGCCTTGCACGCATGCCGAAACTGATAAGCCTCTAAAATCTGCTCTTTCGTGACTGCCACAACGTTCAGCCTCCTCAGGGAGCTTATTTTTTCTCAACCGCGTCAAACAGTTCCACCCGCGTCGGTTCTGCCAATAACTCCGGCACGGCGCTGATAAAGCTTTGGAAATGAGCGGTCTGGTTGTGGAAATCAACCGCCGCCTGATCCTTCCACTTTTCCACGATCACAAAGGAATTGGGATTCCCTGCTTCTTCGAACAACTGATAGGCCAAGTTGCCTGCTTCCGCCTGCGACCCTGCTACGATCCCCTTGGACAGTTCGAGGTATTCCTCGCGGCGTTCCGGCTTTACTTTGATGTACGCATGGATGATGATCACGCTCAACTCCACCTTTCGTAAGTTCCTGCATTATTATTTTGCGGCAACTGGTAAACATATGCAACCGCACGTGGTACGATAGTAAGCATCATCACGGAGGAGTTGGATGCTCTTGAAAAACAACCTGATCCTGCTCGCGGCAGGCATTGTCCTTTTTCTGCTCAACGAATATCTGCTCAAACCAAGCACCGCCAACACATTCGTCCACGGACATCTCAACGACGTCCTGATCATCTGGGTCTTCATTCCCTTTGTAAACGTGCTGCTCTCCCTGTATCGCAAACGCAATCTCCGCTTCGAATCCCTGCTCTCCTGCATCGTCTTGACCTTGGGGATCGGCATCACCTGGGAATATCTCATCCCGCTCTTCACTTCCAACGGCACCAGCGACCCGATCGACATGCTGATGTACGTCATCGGCGGCGTAACCTTCTGGCTGATGCACAAAACGCTGGCCCGACGCACTTAAAAGACAAACAGCACCCGCGCAGGGTGCTGTTTTTGTTGCCGAGTAAGCTTACACCATAATCTTGCAAATATCGTTCGTAAACTCCACCGGGTCTTCCACCTGCAAGCCTTCGATGAGCAGGGCTTGGTTGTAGAGCAGAGCGGTGTACAGATTGAGCTTCTCTTTGTCGTTTTCAAAAGCGGCCTGCAGCGACTGGAACACATCGTGCTGCGGGTTGATCTCCAGAACTTTGCTGGCCTTTACGCCAGAGCTGTTTGGCATCGCGCTCAAGATCTTCTCCATCTCAATCGTCACATCGCCTTCGGTCGTCAAGCAGACCGGGTGCGATTTCAGACGCTTGGAGGAGCGGACGTCAGACACTTTGCCGGACAGTTGTTCTTTCATGTAGGCGAACAGCTCTTGATTCTCCTGCTGTTCTTCCTCCGACTGGTTCTCCTCCGCTTCGATGCCGAGGTCGCCGCTGGAGACGTTTTTGAACCATTTTTCCTTGTAGTTGCGCAGCGACTTGATCGCAAATTCATCGATGTCGTCCGTGAAGTAGAACAGTTCATACCCTTTGTCGAGCACCACTTCCGCCTGCGGAGACTTCTCGATGCGCTCGATCGATTCCCCGGTCGCGTAGTAGATGTACTTTTGCTCCTCCGGCATTCTCGACACGTATTCGTCCAGCGTCACGAGTTGCTTGTCTTTCGAAGAGTAGAACAGCAGCAGGTCCTGCAGCGTGTCCTTTTGCGCGCCAAAATCGCTGTAGACGCCAAACTTCAGCTGGCGGCCAAACGAGGTGTAGAACTTTTCGTAGTTCTCCCGCTCGTTGTTCAGCATGCTCTGCAGGTTGCTCTTGATCTTGCTGGCGATGTTTTTCGCGATCAGCTTCAACTGGCGGTCATGCTGGAGCATCTCGCGGGAGATGTTCAAAGACAGGCTGTCCGAGTCGACCATCCCTTTGACAAAACTGAAGTGGTCGGGCAGCAGATCGGAGCACTTGTTCATGATCAAAACGCCGTTCGAGTACAACTCCAACCCTTTTTCAAATTCCTTGGTATAGTAGTCGTACGGCACATTTTCCGGGATGAAGAGGATCGACTGGTAGGTCACCGCCCCTTCCACGCTGAGGTGGATGTGCTTCAGCGGCTTGTCCCAGCCGTAGCGCTTCTCGTTGTAAAACGTCTCGTAGTCCTCGGGAGTCAGCTCGTTTTTGTTCTTGCGCCAGATCGGCACCATCGAGTTGACGACCTGTTCTTCCTGGTAGTCTTCAAACTCGGTGTCGCTGCCTTCCACCGGACGTTTGCCGGAGAAGTCCATCTTGATCGGGTAGCGGATGAAGTCGGAGTACTTTTTGATCAACGCTTTCAAGCGGTACTGATCGAGGTACTCGTCGTAGTTCTCGTCTTCCGTGTTGTCCTTGATCTTCAAGACGATCTCGGTGCCGACCGAGTCTTTTTCGCCCGGTTCGATCGTGTAGCCTTCCGTGCCGGTCGAAGTCCACTTGTACGCCTGGTCGCTGCCGAGCGCACGGCTGGTGACGGTGACTTCATCAGCCACCATAAACGCGGAGTAAAAACCAACACCAAACTGCCCGATCAGATCGTGGCCGTCTTGCGCTTGATGTTCTTTTTTAAAGGCCAAAGAGCCGCTCTTGGCGATGACGCCGAGGTTGTTTTCCAGTTCCTCCGCCGTCATCCCCACGCCCGTGTCGCGGATGGTAAGTGTGCGGTTGTCATTGTCCGGGGTGATCTTGATGTAGTAGCTGTCGTTATCGAAGACCAACTGCGAGTCGGTTAACGTTTTGTAGTAAATCTTATCGATGGCATCGCTCGCGTTGGAGATCAACTCGCGGAGGAAAATCTCCTTTTGCGTGTAGATGGAGTTGATCATCATTTCCAGCAGTCGTTTGGATTCGGCTTGAAATTGCTTTTTTTCCATGTCCATTCTCCCCTTTGAATCGTGAACGTTCTCCACTTGTTAGCACTCTGACAAAGCGAGTGCCAGTAATTTTTTTATAACATCTCACCCTTTTTATGTCAATATAGAGGAAGAACAGAGATTGTGTATCAGATCCAGGAGGTGCGCCAGTGGCACGGGAAAGAAAGTTTACGACAGAGCAATTATTTGAAGAAGTGCGACATCAGCTGCTCGCGCATGGCTACGAGAGCCTGACCTTTGGGACTCTGGCTGAGAAACTCGAAGTCTCGCGCGGTACGCTGTACAAATACTATCAGAACAAAGAAGATCTCATCTCCGACTACATGACCTACGAAGTCGACAAGGTGCTCGACCAGTTCCGCCAGATTCCCGAACAAGACGGCTTTGCGGCGCAGTTTGACTATCTGATCGACGTGATCTTCCAACATAGCATGATCCATCAGATCATGAGCCGTGTCCATCAGATGCCCCGTGAAGCCAACCCGCAAGCGACAGAGAACCAGAAAAAGATCGACGAATTCCATCACAGCTTATATCAAATGCTCCACGGTTTTCTCCAACTGGGACGTCAAGAGCAGTTATTGAACCCCAATCTGCCAGACGGACTGATTCTTGGCATGATTTTCCAGACGATCAACATCCCCAATCATTTTGGCATTCCGCATGAGGAGTGGATTTCCTCGATCAAAGAGATGCTCCGCCACGGAATGCTCACCAAATAGTAATTGACACTTGTGTCACCTTCGCACATAATAATGGTGACACAAGTGTCATTTTTTAAAATAAGAAAGGTGGACCGTACCGGTGAAGACCTTCCTGCGCAAGATCACCGACTATACAAGCACCCGCAAAGGCATGTGGACCACGCTGGCCCTTTGGCTGGTCATCACGATGCTCTTGGCCGTTTTTGTGCCAGGTGCCAAAGAATTTGAAGTATCCAATGTTGATTCCCTGCCGGAAGACGCCCCATCGGTCATCGCTCAACTGAAACTGGATGAGCAGTTCCAAGGCAGTGACGAGATCCCCGCCCTGCTTGTCTTTCAAGCCAAAACAGGAGAGCTACAGACGACAGACGTCTCCGCCGTGCTGGACGACATTCGCGCGAAAGGGATCGAAGGTCTGGAATCGATCATCTCCTTCGCCGAACTGCCGCCACCAGCGGCTGCCGGCTTTTTCTCGGAAGACAAAACGACCGCCGTCGTGCCGGTCACCTTTAACTCGGAGCTGGAAAACAGCGAGTTGCGCGACCGGCTCGAACAAGTTCACGCGGTGGCTGAGCAATCGACCGGCGTGACCACCTACATCACCGGCCCGGCCGGCATCGCCGTCGACACGCTGGACCTGTTCTCGCGCGCCGACATCGTGCTGCTGCTCTCGACGGTCGGACTGATTCTGGTGCTTTTGATCGTCATCTACCGCTCGCCGCTTCTCGCCCTGATTCCGCTGGTCGCTGCGGCGTTTGTGTACGAAGTCGTCAACCAGCTGCTCGGACTGTGGGGACTGGCCGGGTTGGAGATCGCCTCCCAGTCCTCCTCGATCATGTCGATCCTGCTCTTTGCAGCGATCACCGACTACTCGCTGTTCGTGTTGTCGCGTTTCCGCGAAGAATTGAAACATCACGACAGCAAATTCGACGCGATGAAGTTCGCGATGCGCGAGACGGGTCTCCCGGTCTTCTTCTCGGGCGGCACCGTGCTGATCGCCATGCTCGTGCTGTTCTTCGCAGAGTTTGGCGACTATCGCAACTTCGCCCCGATCTTTGGGACGGCGATGTTCGTGATCATGATCGCCTCGGTCACCTTGGTGCCCGCCCTGTTCACGCTCTTCGGCCGCAAATCGTTCTGGCCGAAAGTCCCGAAAGTGGGCGATGAGCTGATCACCCGCAACTCGCTCTGGAGCAAAGCCGGCCGTTTTGTCACCAAAAAGCCGCTGGTTTCCGCGCTGGCGATCCTGCTCCTGCTGGTCTTGTCCGCCTCCAACCTGTTCAATCTGAACTACGAATTCGACACCATGAAATCGTTCCCGGCCGACATGCAGTCCCGCGTCGGTTATGAAATCCTCGAAGACAAATTCGAAAAAGGCGACTTGGCTCCGACAACGGTGCTGTTCCAGTCAGATGCGAAGCTGTCGCCAGCCGACCAAGACAAACTGCGCGACCTCTTGGCCGACCAGCCCCTGGTGAACTCCGTCCGCGCGGGCGGCGTCACCGAAGATGGCCAAGCGGTGAAGTACAGCCTCACCTTCGCCGAAAGCCCGTATGCGGAAGAGACGATGGACGCCTTGGAGCAAATGCGCGATGATGCGCCCGCCCTGGTCAAGCAAAGCGGTTTGCAAGGCACCTTGTATTTCGCAGGCGAAACGGCGAACCAAGTCGATGACCGTTCGATCAACAACCGCGACCTGATCGTCATCGTACTGCTGGAGACGGTGCTGATCTTCGGGATGCTGATCTTCATCACCCGTTCGCTGAAAGTTCCGTTGCTGATGATGGGCACGATCCTGCTGTCCTTCCTGTCGGCGCTTGGACTCGGCATGTTCCTGACCGATCTCATCTTCGATATCGATGCGGTCAGCAACCGCGTACCGCTCTACTCCTTCGTGTTCCTCGTGGCGCTGGGGATCGACTACAACATCATCCTGATCTCCCGCTACATGGAAGAGCGCCGCAAACACCCGGTCAAAACAGCGGTCGAAATCGCCGTCTCCACCACCGGCGGCGTCATCTCTTCCGCCGGCTTCCTGCTCGCAGCGACATTCGCCGTGCTGATGACGATGCCGATTCAACTCCTGTTCGTGTTTGGCTTTATCGTCGCGATCGGGATTCTGCTCGACACGTTCCTGATCCGCGGGATCTTGATGCCGGCATTGCTCATGCTGTTCGAGAAAGAGAAATCATGATGCGTAGACCACCCTGTCACGTCATAGGGTGGTCTTTTTATGTCAAGATAGAGGGTATCAGGAGGTGTTGAAGATGAAAACAATTCAAACAGACGTCTGCATCGCAGGCGGCGATGTCTCCCAAGCACGCCTCCGCCGCGTGCAAGAGCTGCGCAGCGATCATCCGGCTGGTAACCATCATTAAGAAAAAGCCGAAAGCGTAGGATCGCAGAACATTGTGCAAAAGGACTTATGGATCGACGCGGGAACCGCCATCGCACTGAAACGCGTCATATGTACACCGTTCAACAACTCTGTTCGTATCAGAGTGTCACGAAGCGGTAATACCTTATTGCCGTAGGAAAGGCCAGGATCGTCGGCACCGGCAAGTGAAGGAGCAAATTCCGGCAGTGTTTCAGCAACGCAAAAAGGTATACGGATACCGCCGCATTCAGATGGTGAGGAACGAATACAACGAAAACGAAACAAGCTGACGCCTGTTGCGTACAGACGTCAGCTCATAGCCTAGCTAGGTGTTTTTTCTCTGTCTACAAATTGGGGTCTTGACCAAATCTCAAGACTTTCCTTTGTTTATCTCCTCTCACGGACAAACTCAACAAAAACCGGTTGCTCATTCTCTTTTTGAGTGTACGTGATGATGTAGGATTCGTTTTTGACGATCTGGTTCCATTCGCTTCGGTCTTCCATGAGTATTTTGACTTGTTTGTCCTGCATGTAATTCGGATTATAGCCGATGATCTCCAGTTTGCCTTGCGTCTCTACCTTATCGATCACTGTAAACATTGATGTCATTGATGTCATCCTCGGTCCGGGGATCAGAAAAATCCAAATCAATGTACAGACTACGACGAGGGGACCGATCACCTTCCAAGAGATTTTCATCATTACGTCAACTCCAATCAAAAATGAAGAAGGCAAGCCTGTTTAGGCTCACCCTCTTATGGGTCGATTAATACCAGATGGCTTTGGGAACGGTAGCCTCGTCCCAGGTAAGGCCGTTGACATTAAGCGTCAGCGGTCCGATATTCAGCCCCAAAGCTCCGGTCGGAGACGTGTTGTGGGCGTATTTGCCAAGGAGAGATGTGCTTCTGTCCCAGTTCGTGTTCGCTGTCTTCGCGATAATGTTCATGGAGGTCCAGCCGTAATCGTAATAATCCATCTTGATATCAACATTCCAACCAACTCCGCCATAACTCAAGTCGGAAGGACGCCCTCCGCAATCGCTCAACCACCAGTGATTGCCGCTCCACACGTACTTCCCATAGTGGTTGCACGTATAGCCGCCATTCGTGTACGGGTCAGCATCAAAGTCAGAGTTGTAAGCCATCCCCAGTTTGTCTGTCAGTTTCACGGTGCCGGCATTTTTCCATTCCCAATTCATGGTGATGGTGAACCGTCTTTTCTTATCGGATTGCATCGTCAGATTGGAGGTGGTGATGCTGAGCGAAAGGTCGGACGTGCTGATGGTTCCTTCCGGTGCAAGACCTCCATCATTGTTCACCTGCTCAACGAGAACTCCATCCTTATCGAACTTGAATTCTTTCTTTTCCGTGCCCACGTACCCGACTACGCCTTGGTCGATCAGGTACTGCTTTTGATCCGCTTGCATCCCTTCCAGTACTTCAGCAGGGAAGCCGACTTGTTGCAACTTGCGGTCTTCGTTACTGGATCTTTTTACCTTACTGGTAAGGGTAAAGCAATCAAGTAAACCCGTCAATAAGTTTTTAACACTTCCATCCATGTCGTAATACGTATTGTTGATGCTCTGTTCGTTTTTATTAAAAAATCTTATAAATGCGCAGGGTCAATCCTGGCTTATTTCCTGTACTCGTATACGAGAGGTCTCTCCACAAGTTGTGGAAATCCCTAATGAACCCTTGCAGTTCAAAGTATGGCGGAGAGGACGGGATTCGAACCTGCGTGGTTTCACGCTGTGTGCGAATCTTCTTGACGTGCTGATAGAACCGCTCAATGCACCATGTGCATCCCGATGATGTTCCTCGTCGCGTTTGGGATCGACCACCCTGTCACTTCAAAGGGTGGTCTTTTTATGCCAATATAGAGGTAACAGGAGGTGTTGGAGATGAAATCAATTCAAACGGACGTCTGCATCGCAGGCGGCGGACCGGCCGGGATGCTGCTGGGACTTTTGCTTGCCAAGCAAGGCGTAAACGTGCTGGTGCTGGAGATGCACAAACAGTTCGAGCGCGAATTTCGCGGCGAGGTGCTGCAAACGCGGTTCGTGCAGATGATGCAGCAGCTCGGCTTGTGGTCCGAATTGGAACAGCAGACGCACGTTCGCCTGGCTGCTCATGATTACTATCGCGGGGAAGAACGAATCGCCCGCGTGGAGTTTGCCGATCTGAACGCGGAAGTGCCGTTTGCAGCGTGGATGCCTCAACCGGTGCTGCTTGGGTATCTGCAGGAAAAAGCGCAGGCCTATCCGTCATTTTCGATGTGGTTTGACGCGCAGGTGAAAGAGCTGCTCCAAGACGACACCGGGTATAACGGGGTGCTCGTGGAACATGCGGGCGAACAGGTGGAAGTGCGGGCCCGCGTGACGATCGGTGCCGATGGGCGATTCTCAACGATCCGCCGCCTCGGCGGGTTCGAGTATGAATACGAACACCATGAGAGCGACTACCTCTGGTTCATCTGCAACATGCCTTCCGACTGGCCGGCCTCAATCCGTCTCGTGATGACAGAGCAGCGCAACTACATCCTCTTCCCTCGCTACCCCGATCAACTGCAAGCGGGCATCATGCTGCCGAAAGGGCAGTGGAAACAGATCACCGAGCGGGGCGTAGACGCACTGCGGGAGGAACTGCGGGCAGCCACCCCAGCGCTGGCCGATTTCGCCGAGACCTTGAGCGACTTCAAACCGTTTCATCTGCTGCAAGCCCGCCAGCATTTTGTCAAAGAGTGGGCCCAAGACGGTCTGCTGCTGATCGGCGACGCCGCGCACTGTGCCCTGCCAGCCGGAGCGGTCGGCGTATCGCTTGCCGCAGCAACCGCTATCCTCGCCGCGCAAGTGATCACCGAAGCGCTTGCAGCAGGCGATGTTTCGAAAGAGCGTTTGAGCCGCTTGCAGCAGCAGCGCGAAGCCGAAGTGCGCGAGATCCACCAGACCCAATGGCGCATGGGCGGACGTCCCCCGCAACCGGGTAGCGGCAAGCAGCCTTTGCCCAATTTTGCGGCCGGGTTGAAAAAAGTCTTCGTGATGGAGAAGGCTCTGCCGGTGCAAAGTGGATATACTTTCTAGTGTAGTTGAAAAAGGAGGGTACATACATTGCAAAACCGCATCGAGCTGCCAGCAGCCTTAGAACCCTATCGCGGCGTGTTAGAGAAAACAACTCGTCCATTTCTTCAAATCAAAGCAACGAGTGGAACGACCTCCCTTCACCACAGCAAATTTGGCGGCCATCCCTATCTCCCGAAGACCGCCGAGCATCCGAAAGATAAAAACGGCCAGCCGATGATGCTGTTGGCACAGCTTAATTTTGAAGAGCTCCCACACCTGGACCCCATGCCGAAACAGGGGATCTTGCAGATCTTCATCCCCTTTGCAGACAGTTTCTACGGCCTCGATTTCGACAATCAAATCGACCAAAAGAACTTCCGTACCGTGTATTACTCAGACGTTGTTACCGACGAGTCGTCGCTTGTAACCGATTTTTCGTATCTGGATGACGTTGAAATTGGTCCCGTTCCTTTTTCCGGCGAATACACACTTAGCTTCCAGTTACAAGCAGAGCCGGTCAGCATGAACGACTACCGTTTTGCGAGCCTCACCGACGACGCTATCAACTTCGAAGACGCTGTAGAAGTTGACGGCGAAACGGTAGACATGTGGGACGTGTGCGCCGAACACCTCTCCGGGATCGGGCATAAAATCGGCGGCTATCCAGGCTTTAATCAGGAAGACCCTCGCGATGACGAAGGCGCATACTCCGGCTATGAGATCCTCCTGCTCCAAATCGACACCGACTACGATGAAGAAGAAGATGAAACTGACATCATGTGGGGCGACTCCGGGGTGGCGAACTTTTTCATCAAGGAAGAGGATCTGCGGAACCTGGACTTCTCGAAGGTGTTATATAACTGGGATTGCTGTTAAATTTCGTGACAGGAACCTGCAACTTCGTACCGAAATAGTAGGTACACATGACACAAGGAGATGGAGTCCGATGCGCACCAGTCAGACCCGTGCGACTGCCAGATCAACAGCCCCTGAACAATCGAAACAGCTCAAGAAAGAGCCTGCCCAGTCTGCCGCGATCTTGCAAATGCAAAAAGCGTTCGGAAACCGTGCGACTATGCAGTATCTCCAGTCGAGAAGCACCGCCAAGCCGATCCAGCGCGATCTGGAGAGCGAAGAGTACAATACGGACAACGAAGACAACATCAAGAGCGCCAAAACATTTTTTGCAAACTACAACACGGCCGTTCAACGAGCCTATGAATATGTTCTCTCCGTCCCGAGTCTGGGAGCCTACGCGAACTTAGACGGGTATACCCAGCTCTGGATCACCAAATGGAACAAATACCTCAACAATGAGAAGGTCGACCTGATGGCTGCCACGTTTGGATACGTGATCGAGTCGTTGGTGAGCACAGACGGTTCCACTTTTGTTCCATCTCCACCGGCCAATTGTACAGTCCTCACCCAGGTCACCTATGGCGGCACGCGTCCCGACCTCGTCCTGCGCCCAACGACAGGCGGAGGGGACATCGCCTGGCTCGACCTCACCGCTTCGAACAGCGCCGAGCATATCTATGACAAAGAGGGCTGGCGTGATAAGGTAGAGATCTTTGCCGAGGCGACGTATCCCTCCCTGAATCCCGGCTCCCTCTCCTTCATGAAGCAAAACAAAGACAACCTCGGCACGCTCGACCAAGAAGAAGTCAAAAAGCGTCTGGCCATCGCCCAAGAAGCCTATCGAGTCCGCAAAGCCGAATGGCTCGAACTAGGCCAAAACTTCACCTATACCACCCTGAAAGACGAAGTCGCCAAAGTCAAACCCCTCCCGGTACAAAAACTAGATGCCCGAGTCCGTCAAAATTTCATTCACCAACATCTCATGGAATACTTCGGCGCAGAGCTGGGCATCAAGATGGTCCCCAGCGTTTTGACCGCCTTAGGAGTCGACCCCAAAGGCTGGCATTTCACCACCGGCTTCAGCGTCAGCGAAAGCGCCGGCGAGTCCTGGCTCGTTGACCATCCATTGGCCGTGGAAACTGAGGATACGGAGATGAAAACAGAGGAGTAAAAAGGAGCAGCTGTGAGCTGCTCCTTACTAGTAGGATGGACGTTCTATGCGGACTGGCATTGACAATTCGATGTGAGTCCCTCCACCCGTTCCACAGTAGCAGCGATCTGCCGGGCCATGCTCTCCGTATCGTCCAAAGCTTGCTGCACCGTGCCTCTCAAATTGTCAATAGAAGCAGACAAGCGCTCATCCACTTCCTGAATCTGTTTCGATAGCCGTTCATCCACTTCCCGAATCTGCTGTTCCAGCCCATCAATCCGTTTCGACAGCCGCTCGTCCACTTCCTGAATCTGCTTCGACAGCCGCTCATCCACTTCCTGAATCTGTTTCGACAGCCGCTCATCCACTTCCCGAATCTGTTTCGACAGCCGTTCGTCCACTTCCTGAATCTGTTTCGACAGCCGTTCGTCCACTTCCTGAATCTGTTTCGACAAGCGTTTCTCACTTGCTTGAACCGCGTTGTGCACAACATCATGCACGTACACTTTCATACGCTCTTCACTCTCACGAATGGCATCACGCACCGTGTTGCTTATCATACTCCCGATCTCCATAAGGAGCTTTTCATTCGTCACAGGCTGCACCTCCCATTTGTTGCTACTAGAGTAGCACTACATTGGAAGGTTAAACAATCACCCAAATAATAAACAACAAGAATCGGATAGTCACTCAACAAACACCTCTACAATTGCCATCCATTTTGCTTACTCAACAGCCTCCCAAGTAAACAAACCATCCTTCACTAAATAGACGTACCCGTGCCATTTTTCAAATTGCCCCCCTGGAACCTCCTGCAGCTTGCTTCTATCTTTGATAATCCACTTCTCATGCGCTTGAAACGTCTTGTCCACATCAAAAGTCACTTCAAGCGCAACAACCTCATCACTTTCCGTGACCGTCACCACTTTCAGATTGCCCCAACCTTGTGTTTGAGGAAATTCACGGTACAAATAATCCACCGGATCTTCTCGCGGGATCAAAAACAAAACAACAATGACAACAACCAGCAGACCCGCCAGTGCGAGTAGCCCTTTTTTCACGGATACCACCTCATACCTATCTTCTCACAAAATAATCCCTCGCGTTTGCAGTTGCCCCATCAAAAAACGGTGCAGCCGCTCCATCCCCTCAAACGCTTCCCGATCTTCCCCTCTACCACTCAGGAATCGGCATATCTCCAGCATGACCTTTTCAAACTCAGCGACCTTCCCATGTTGCTCAAAAATGTTGGCCGCATTCTCCAGATGCCGCATACCTCGCTGCTCATCCTTGCGATGAAAATAGACACTCGAGAAAACACGATGCACGTGCCCCACTACATGACTCGTATCCTGCAGACCCATCCTCGCTTTGTCAGCATACACCCACGCACCGTCGTACTCCCCATGCTCCAAACAGAGGAGAGCGGTATCGGCGTACACCTCCCCCGCCTTTGACTTACAGCCGTCCTGCTCGTACTGTTCAGCCATCTTCAGCAGTTTTTGCAGCGACCCCTGCCAATCGCCCGACTCCCGCTGAAGCAAGATCAATCGGCGTTGCACCTCCTGACGGTCTTCTTGATTCGCCCCCTCTTCAAAAAGCCGGCATGCCTTCCCCGCATACTCTTCAGCCAGTTCAAACCTCTTCGCCCGGTCACAGAGCTCCGCCAAGCGTAGATACGTTCTCCCGCGATCTTCACCCTTCCCTTGATTAAGCAGCAAAGCCTCTTCATAATATTTCACCGCCTCTGCAGCCTTCCCAATTGTCTCGTGCAATGCGGCCAACTGTAGCAAAATCTTCGCCTGCACATCCGGGTCGATCTCTTCCTGTTTCCGCAACTCATCCCATGCCCGGTTGGTGTGATACAACGCGATTTGAAATTCGCTCTTCAGCATCCCGACCTTCCCTAAATACAACAGGACAAGCACCAGCAGATGATCATCAACCCCGTTATTCACCATCTGATGCAACAGATTCAGCCCACTTTCCGCTTCCTCCACATTCCCCAGTCCAAGATGACAACGTACAAGTTCCAGCATCAAATTCTCTTTTGCGATCCGATGCTGCTCCACTTGCAACAGGCTTTCCAAAAGCGAGACCGCAGTCCCATACTCCTTCGCCCGCATCATCCCCATGGCCAACTTGTACTTACTCGTATACTCCATCTCCAGATCCACCTCTTTCAAAAGGTGTTCCAGCGCCACCTCCAGCCGGTTCGCCAGACCGACCAGCATTTTATAAGAAGGCCGTGCACGGTCGCTTTCGATTTGACTTATCATACTAGCCGTGCAAATTCCTTTTGCAAGCTCGATTTGCGTCATGCCTTTTCGCAGTCGCAGTTCCCTAATTCGTTGTCCAAGGGACGATGTTGACATCTCCGACACTCCCTTCTGATCATTCCAGCATGATTATAAGAGAGTGTTGTTGATTACATCAATTCTTAATGTAAAGTATAAAACTGTACAAGTTACAGAAATTTGTTATGATCATTGCCGATTTATGACTGTTTCTATATAATATTCACCAAAATCTAATAATCGGGCGAGTGATATAGATATGCAGGAATCATTAGGTCAACGAATCCGAAAGCTGCGAAAAGAGAGAAACCTATCACAAACCGACTTAGGCAATCTGGTCGGTGTGACAATCTCTTGGATCAGCACAATTGAGCAAGATCGAGCAATGCCATCTGCTGAACTTGTAAGCAAACTAGCAGACGCTCTCAAAATTCCGGTTCGAGAGCTTCTGCAAAATGAAGAGCAGCACATGGAGATCGTAAGCAGAATAAAACTCATCGAAGTACTTATAGAGAAACATCGAGCAGCAGATGCGGAAGAGATTATTAACGGTTTGTTGGATCAAACCGACCTTTCCGAGACACAAAAACATACTCTTTCAATCCATCAAGCTGAAATTCGACTCCAACAAAAACGATTTGATGAAGCCCATAACATTCTTCGACCACTGATCGAACATCTTGAAGCGCTAAACTACCACGATGCATACATCATGGCCTGGATCTATAACATCCTTGGGAGTGTTCAATACTCGAAACAAAAGTACTACGAAGCCCACGCCAACTACACAAGAGCAAACATTCTAATTAACCGATTCGTAGACTTCGACTTACTTGCTGCAAAGATCTCGTACAATGTTGCATTGGCTTTGCTCCGACTCGATAAATCACAAGAAGCAATCCCTTATCTTCAAGCAGCAGAGCGTTATTACGAGCAAACAAATGCTCTCACGAAACTGGCCGATACACTGTTTACTCGCGGCATCGCTTATAAAAATGCCAAAGACTACGTGAAAGCTTCCGAGTGCTTTGATCAGACAAAGGCAATTTTGAACGTAATCGACCATGACCGTCTCTCCGTCATCGTCCAACACACTGTGGCTACAGAAATCACCGTTCGTGAAAATCCAACCCAAGCACTGAGCGAGTTAGAAATCTGCCTTAACAAAGTACGAGACCTAAAAGACCATCCACGGCAAATACTCGTCCACGCTAAAATCGCCTATGTCCAAATGGAACTCAACAATTTTCAAAACGCCAGTACTCACATTGAGCAAGCTGAGAACCTAATCTCCGACCACGCGGTTCAAGATACTCCTGAAGTAGCCGAATTTTTCAGAATAAAATCAATATACTATTTCCGAACAAACAACTACACTCAATCTGTAAAATGTGCCTACTACGCCGCAGCTGAATTTGATAAAATGCAATTAAGAAAGGATAAGGCACGCTCCCTGCAAGTAGCGATCCTTTCCTATAAAGCAATGGGAGAGTTTGAGAAGGCTCTTACGTTGGCGTTAGAGTGTAATCCCTACTTTAACTAGGAGATGAAGATATGAAAAAAGTATTTGCTGTTTCACTGCTTTTACTCGGAATTACATTTGGAATCATTGAAGCGAATGAAACTGCTGTAATCGCCTACGACGACCTTCCCGGACCGCATGCAATTTACGCAAATGGCAACTGAGACCGATAAATTTATTCGGTCTTTTTTGTTGTCTTAAATCGACCAATCCACCTAGTCATACTTAAGCCCAACATGACTTTGGTGGATTTTCTTATCCCTCATGCAGTTTTATCAACAAAAATACACCTATTGACACATTTCACCAATTGGTATAGAAATGTAAACATACAATCATAAAACTCAACCTAAAAATTCTATTCTAAATATACGAAGGGGGTGATCATGAAAAATGCTCGATGTACTCAGTAGCAACTGGTTAAAATCAACAATGGCAGGATTGGCTTTTGCAACTATTGTAACAATATTGTCTTCCGGATGCGGAGAACAAATAAAGATCGATTCTTCCCCAGGAAATACTTCGACAGTGCAACAAGATGTGTATGCTTCCATCACTCACAAAGTTACGGGTTCCGTGGCTACATTCCAAATAAGCTTCTTAGGAAATAGCATCAACAAGATCAATTCATCAGAAAAAATAACTGCGGAAGTTCTAAAAGAACACTCCAATGAAAAAGTGCCTGTTCAGTTAGCCCAGGTAAGCAATACAGAGTACACTGCCGAAGCAACACTATCAAAGGGAACTTGGAATTTGACGCTTCATGTACAAAACGAAGGGAAGTTAACTTCATTTTCCGATACTTTTATTGTTGAATAGAAAAAGGAGGCATCATAATGAACTTTAAAAACTTAGCGGTGTGTAGTGTAGCATTAGGCTCTTTGCTTCTCCCTGTGGCTGCTTATGCTGACTCTCCCAAATCGGCACACCTTCAGGGCAAAGTCTATCGCCAGTTGGTTGCTCATGGTAACAACGTTTCGTCTGACACGCTTGCTACTTATGCGGTGTTAGCAGATCAAGATAATAATTTTAAGTATTTTGTGCATTCAGATGGCACTGTAGATGTCATCCGAATCTATCCGGCACTCTCCGGTATGGTATATGTAAATGGACAACAAGTACAAGTGAATAACGATGGCAGCTACTCTGTGGATGTTCAGCCAGGAAAAGCACTTGTCGAATTTAATGCCCAAGGTAAATTGCACAAAAGTAAAGTTCTTGACGTAACTTCGAAAAGCAACCTGACTGTTGATTTAATTGAAACAGTGCAAATGTCAGACGTTCTCGCTCCTATGGAGGAACCAATTTCCATTCCCCAATCAGTAATCGGTAACGAAGCTGTAGACGGTGGTGGTGGCTCTTACCCCGGTCAGACTTACAGCGGACAACCCGTATACACAGGCAATCATGTTCACTGCAACCGTTTTAACGGGATTGCATCCGACCATCGTTACTGGTCTTGGAAAACCGATTGGTCAAAAGCTATTGCCGATTTCGTTGGCAGTGACTGTGATGCTGCATTAATCGCATACGGTTGTCCACTTCCTCCTACTGCGGATAATCTGTGTGATGGACTCAACGCACAAGGAAATGGTGTTCATGACTGCTCCGACGCAAAAGGCTGGCCGAATACTGCATGGTGGCGTAACTAAGATCGTACCGGTGAAGGGTCTCAATCCCTTCACTTTTCAATTTTTCAGTTAGGGGATAATTACAAATGAAAACTTCGATCGGATATATATTCCTGTTGATATTTCCACTCTATTTTCTAGGATGTTCTGATAATAATGACTCCCAACCTAAAACCGGTGTAATTGCTGCTTATGACCCAAATAAACCAACATCCTTCTCCTCACCCAAAAGTGACATTGAAAAAGCGACCCAGGCAATCAAAGATTTTCAATTAGGTCTTGAAAAAGCAGAGTCCTCTGTTAAAGATGGGGATGTCAAAAAGGCAGCCGAATCCCTAGCTTCACTTCGGGGTGCTTTTCATGGAGTTATTCACCCAATCGCTTTACAAACAAAAGGTGAAGCTTTTACAAATCAGCTTCATGGGCAATTCATTGAGTTGGAAGAATCTATTTCAAACAATGACATTACGAATACAACGAGGTTATTGAAAGTAAATCGCGAAAATATACATAACCTATCGGAGGAAATAATCAACAAGTGAACCTAACAAACCTTGGAGGCGGTCCTATGAACAAAAGAGCAAATAAAATTGGCATTTTCGCGTTTTTATTGCTTTTAGTCTTTGGATGCTTGATCTACTGGTATTATGTAATTAGTGACCTACGTGGCCAATCTGAACTCGAGTCACAAATCAATCATCTTGTGGCAATCAAAGATCAAACTGAGATCTTGCGAATTGCTCAGGATTCTAAAACTGCTGACTTTATTAATCAGTTACCGCCTGACACGAAGTGTGAAAAAACAACCGATGCTCAAGGAAAACTAGAAGACGGCTCCTATTATTACTCAACGTTGCTCAATAACCGGCCCTTAAGTGTCTACTTGGAAAAGACCCCTTCAGGTTCTGGTATTTTGGATATTCCAAAATGGAAAGTCATAAAAGTTGTACTAAGATAGAGTAACAATTATTACAGTGATTTTATGTAGCCGCTCAATTTCCGTGGCGAGGAATAAGAGCGGCTTTCTCATTTTCGTTTACGGGGACCTCGAAGCTCGATTGTCGTATACTAGGCTTATGCTGCTACAGCCGATGGAAAATGACCAAAAGCTGACGTTCTTGCCTGTCAAAGGTTGACGGATATAATGACCACCAAACATATCCACATAGAAAAAGGACGCTTCTGTATGACGTGCCACGGCTCGAACAGTTGCACCAGAGTCATCCCCCAAAATAGCATAATTATTTTATCAAATTATCATCTCGAAAATTAGAGAACTTTTTCGTAAGGAGCACAGTTTCTGCTGAACTTCAAAATGGATGCCCAGATTCCAATGGCTCTAATCCTAGTCGGACAAAATGAACTGTGAGATCGCCTTCAACTCCAGATGTTTACTGCCATTCGGATAAGAATTGATCTACAATGCAAACTGGTCCACTACGACCGTGCCCAATTTGGAGCATACATAGCTCGTCATATAGGGTATGCGGGCGTCAGCCGGGACATTTTCACTGATGGAAGCGCCGCTTACGCGGTCAACTTCTCCGTCAACTCTTAGACAGCAGAGCCTGTCAATTTACGGACATTATAGTGTAGCAGTAACAAAATGAATCTTGTGGTGGACTGGAAAGAAAAAAGCATCCTAGAAGCTTTTTTCGAAGTTTGGTGTGACGAACAACATCGAGAGGAGCTTTTCAGATGCATAATCAGTTTGTCAAGTTGAAATTTGCAGAAAACGTCGTCCAAAGGACGGTCGTGGATCAGAATGACGATTTGTTGATGATCGTTACAACAAAAGGTCTCCACACTTGTTCTGATTATGGAGGAGGGGAAGTATCGTTGCATGATCGGCGCAAACATCAGCAGCCCGAGTTTATTCTCATAGCCACATTGTTATTGAACAAGAATGAACACCTAAGTTTACTTATTCAACACACTGTTAACACTCAGCAAAAATGCCAACCCACTCTCCACTGCACTTGTGGTCAAGATTCTTTTATTTTCGTTGAATTCAAGGGAGATGTTTGCTCCTAACGCTACGCTCTTAAGCATGAGCTCGGTTGTATTTACTGGAGGTCGACCAGCAATCACGTTCAAACCTTTGACAACAGAGGAAATGATTTTATAAAACCAAGTTTTCCTGTCCATCAATAATTTATGGTTTAACTGCACCAAATCTGGTTAAAGTGTTGTTTCAACAAATTCACATTTCTTGTCAATTTCCTTCGATGTTAATTCCGATTTTATCAATCCACAAAAGTCTTTCGACAGATCATGTCCGGCGTCAGCTTACAATAGTGCGTGAGGATGCAAACGTCGTAAGCGTAAAACAGTCCCCACCTTGTGTCGTTTGCCGAAAGGTGGGGACTGCTTGAAAGATATTCATCGTAAACAAAACACGAATAACCTTCAGCTACGCAAGAACTGAAGGCGATTCGTGCTTTTTATTAAATACTCGGCAGATGAGCGGCAGCGTGTCCGACCACGGGAGCAAGCGATCCAGCTCATGGTGATCATGAGGGTTCGCAAGGTTGGGCAGGGTCTCGAAGAGATAGGTCAGGTAGACCAGCGGATTTACCCCGTTCGCCTTCGCCGTCTCGACAAGACTATAGATCACAGCGCTTGCCTTTGCGCCGCGTGGAGTATTGGCGAACAGCCAATTTTTCCGTCCAATCACGAATGGTTTGATGGCGCGTTCACTTCGGTTGTTGTCGATCTCCAAACGCCCATCGAGCAAAAACGCCCCCAATGCTACCCATTGGTTCTGGCAGTACTTTATGGCCTGCCCCAGTGCGCTCTTCGGTAACGCGCGGGATTTTTGAGTCTGTAGCCATACCGAAAATTCCTCCAGTATGGGCCGACTACGCTCCAAACGGGCCGTGTATCGTTCTTCCGGCGAGGCATCTTTCATCTCGCGTTCGATCGCGAAAAGACGATTGCAGAACTCGAGCCCTTCTTTCGCGGTTACAGCTGCGGTTCGGCTGGAGGCCGGCAATGCTTTCAGAGCCTCGTCGAACTTGCGGCGAGCATGTGCCCAACACCCGACCAGGGTGACGTTAGGGATCTTCTTATACCCCGCGTATCCGTCCACATGCAGGTAGCCGTGAAACTCGGACAGGAACTGTCGCGGGTGTTCGCCTGCTCGTGTCGGCTGGTAGTCATACACGATGATCGGATGACTGTTGCGCCCGGTACGGTAAAGCCAGAGATACGATGTGCTCTTGGCTGCCCGACCCGGTTCACGCAGTACTTGCAGGGTCGTTTCATCGGCATGCAGAATGTCTTGCTTCAGCATGTGCTCTCGCATACGATTCTCCAGCAGGCTCAGCCAGCGGTCAGCTGCATAGATCATCCAGTTGGCCATCGTTTGTCGCGACAGGTTTACTCCGAGAAGCATGAGTTGCTGCTCCTGACGATACAAGGGCAAGCCTTCCCCGTACTTTTGATTCATGATAAAAGCCAATGCGGATGGGGAAGCCAAACTGCCAGGATATACAGGTTGCGGCATGGGAGCTGTCAGCACGGGAGTGCTGATCTCCTCACGCTCACAACGGCGGCACGCATACACATAGCGAACATGCTTCAACACTTTTACTTGAGCCGGGATGATTTTCAGCTCTTGGCGAACCTCCGTGCTCATTTCATGGGTGGGACCACCGCAGCACGAGCAGACCTGCTCGTCTTCCGAGAGACGGTATTCCACCGTTTCAACCGGCAGGTTTTCAAGCAACTCTTCTCGCTGTCCACGTTTCTTCTTGCGGACGTATTGAATCGTTTCTGCGGTCGGCTCTGGCACGGCAGTGGAGGATTCGGATTCCGCTTCGTTGAACAGTTCCAACTGATCCGCGTTTGTCCGCTCACTTGAGGCACCGAAACGCTTCTGTTGGCTGAGACGAAACTGTTGTTCCAACCAGTTGAGCTTAGCTTTCAACTCTGCGTTTTGTATTCCAAGTTGTATGTTCTGTTTTTGAAGTTCTTCAATGGTGGTTGGGATGGCTATTGTAGGTTTCATACTTTTTTCTTCGCCTTGAAGCTCTCATTCTCCTAGTGAGAACAAGAATTTTTTCATACTAAATCACCGTCTGTGCGGTGAGTTTCGGGTGTGCCTTTCGTTGCTGAAGCGACAAGCCATCCAGAAGCCACCGCAACTCTCTTCGACTGATCTGCATCGTTGGACCAGATTTCTTTTGCGGCCATTGGAAGGTTCCTCGCTCTAAGCGGCGATAGTAGAGCCAAAAGCCGTTATGCTCCCAGTGCAGGATTTTAAGTTTGTCTCGTTGCCGATTGCAAAAGACAAACAGGCATTGGGAGAATGGATCCAGTTCGAAACTCTCCTGAACCAAGGCGGCCAAACCGTCTATCGACTTGCGAAGGTCCGTGTGGCCGCTGGCTATGTAGACACGAGTTATGTCGGTTTCGTTTAACATATCGTTTGCAAGGCAAGGACGACATCCGCCAACAGGTCTCGATTGAAACCTGGCTTGACTTCGATCACGGCAGAGCCAATTTTGACCTGCAAGCAGGAGTCGGTTTCGTTACTTGGCTGTTGGTCTGCGCAGACCTCCAACCAGCGAGGTGAAGGCATCTCAGTGTTGGAGAGCTTGCGCAGCCAATAGTAGTACTGGCGAGAATTGATCTGATGAGCTGTACACCACGCCGCTACACTTTGACCGCTGGCGCGGCAGTCAGAGATTCGAGATTCCCATACAGCTCGAAGCTCGCTTCGAGTCATAAAAAATTCCTCCTCATTTCCGTCTGAGGAGGATTATCTCATGCTCTATGTTTCGTGTGGAGGTGGGGAGTATTAGACGCTTACCAAACGTCGATAGCCGTTTTCAGCTCATCTTGTGCAAGTAGCATCTCGTGTGCCAGGCCATCTCGGTCGAAGTCATCCTTTGCCGTGCCTTTCTTCTCGATCACCGCCCACGTACCGTCTGGAAGCTCGAAGATCAGCCCTGCCCGATCGACGAGGTTTCGAAGTGCTGCTCAATCTCCTCCATGAGCAGCTCCGTTTTCTCTTTCATCTCCTTCCGCTGTTCCTTCAGTTGGAGATAGTGTTGGATGCGATCTTCTATAGTTCCAAAGCTCATCGGGTCGAATCACCTCCTTTCAAATTCACAAGCGATTGGGAAAAGGCGTCTATTCTTACAAAAGAAAAAGCACCCAGGTTGGGTGCCAGTTGGTGGTTTCAGAGGATTACTTCTAGCCGAAATTATTCCCTTCTCTTGTTCGGATCATTGAGATTTTGTTGTTTTTTCTTAAGCTGGTGATACAATCGAATATTATTGCTTAATTCCTCTGTGACTTTTCCCAAAGATACAATTTCTGGTCTTTCAGAAAAATTTAAACTACTTAGTGGTGCTAATCTAGGAATTGTCTCAAACACCTCATGGGTTGTGTCTTTGATAACCTCTAGAGAAACTGATTTTTCCCCCTTCTCATCAGTTGACGATCTTTCCATTATAACTTCCATGAACTTCTTCAATTTGTCATCTTGATTCTCCAAGTGATCGGTAAGCTGTTGGAAATACTTTGCCAACTCTTCCATGTTATTTATAGATATTTCTTCTAACAACTTGATGTCTTCAACAGACGAACTTAAGTTATCTGCAATGTTTTGCATTTGACGAATATTTTTGTTCTGCCCGGCTACATCCCAAAATGTGAAAAGAATTGCAACAACTGCTAGGATGATTGAAGAAATTGTTGCGGCGAAGTTGTAATTCGCAACTGATTGATCGTCAGTAGAAAGCGAAAAAGTCATTGCTACCATCACAATCAACACCATAATGATAGCGCAATAACGAAGGTGCAGTAAGTATCGTAGTTTTGTGAACTCAACTTGCTCAGACGAATAATCTCTCTTTACCAAAACCCCTCACCCCATTTTCTCATGATTACAAATCATACATGATAACATAGTAATTTGCACCACTTTCTTGAGGTGAGTTAAATAACATAAAGACCACCTGCCTTGATCGTCGCTCATCTGCAAGCGGTCTATCCATCGTTTATTCCTTCTGGCGACAGTTTACCACGGGTCAATTGCTACAGCAAAACTGTCCAAAATATCCGAACTTACCAAAGTGTAAACCTAAACACTAGAATTCTAGAGAAGGATCATCGAGCTCTAAATTCAAACTTATAGCTCGAAAATCAAAGCGCGAGGAGCATACATATTGTCTGCCTATCGAGATATCTTCGTTTTCAGTGTAGCGCAACATAGCAAGGTTCCATGTCAATGGACAGTTTGAATTCGACGAAATTGGCCAATTAAAATCGTCAGTCCACTAAATCGCGTAAGGCTTACGCTCCTCCTTTCAAGACATTCTGAGAGATCGTGTGGATAAGGGAGATCGACTCAAGAATTAGGGTGTTTAACCCAGAACATACAGAGCACCTATTCCTCATTGACTGATAGCACTATGACAGCGAAGGTGAACTTTAATGTGTGTATAAGAGACCGCCTGCGATCGCACGACGCGATTCAACAAGCGGTCTATGCATCGATTATACCTTGTGGCGACAGTTTACCATTGGGCAAATGCGGCATGCAATAACTGTCCAAAGTGTCCGATCTGTCAGAAATGTAAACCAATATCTCATATCTCAGCAATTGAAAAAGCACTCCAGTGGGAGTGCTTTTGTTCACTTCTTGGTCGCGCTCTTTATGTAATTGCTCAAAAACTCATTAGTAGATTTCCAACTCTCTAACAGCATTTCTTTCTTCGAGTACAACCATGACGTGTTTTCGTCTTTCGCTGTAATCACTTTTTTCAGTTCAAATTTATACTCATCATAGGCCGTTAAGAATCCGTCGATCTCGTAATGCGACAAGTCCTTTTCATGCTTCATTCGATTTAGTTCCACATAACTTTGGTGGGATAGAACCAGGTAGTTCATCGCAATGCTAAACCTCTGATCCCCATGATTATTGTGCAATGCTTCGTACGCTTCATACGCATCCCAAAAAGCGGCACGCATCAACTCCTGCATGTAACTTACATCGTACCACATTTGTTTCTCGCTCACTTCTGATTCTCCCCTTTCGTTTCGATACCATATTTCGGCGCAAGGGACAATTATCCTGCACCTACGTACCAATAGCCGCCTCTAGCGCCTTAATCAGATATAATCCGAGTTCTTCTCCACCGTACAGCTCTACAGCCGGTGCAGTCTCATGGAGACAGTGCTGCTCGACCAACTCGGTAGCCATCATCACACCATAAAAATAGTATCTAGACTCAAGATCTGCATTACAAAATGTGGTAAAGTATATCAATACTCAAAGGAGGTGACATCTCAGTGGCTGACAATATTACAATTTCAAGAAATCGCTTTGACGTTGCAATGGAATTGACAAATCTGTACTTTTCAACGAAGACCCCTAAATCCCCCGAAGAAATCAAGGAAATCTTTACTGATTTCTTTATGACTGTCAGCTCCATTAGTGTAGTTTCTACCTCAAACCTGCCGCACTTCCTGCCCGATGATGTGAAGAAAAAACTTGGTCGCTAACCACCCCACCGGGTGGTTTTCCTTTTGGCAATAGAAATAGCACCCTTAGCGGGTGCCTTAAAGTGTGTAGTACGAACTTCTTTTCAATTTGATAATTTCGATCATTTTCGTGACTGCTTCCTGTTCGCTTGACGCTTCAATTTCTCTCCATTCATAACGCACCTTGGTCCGATAGAACTTACCATTGCAAAGATAAGTTCTATCGTCCTTTTGGACGACCCCAACTTCCCATTCCTCAGTATGACTCATGTGAAGCGAATCTTGACGCTCTACGATAGATAGATAAAATTTAATCTCTTGGGGTTCCAATGTATCCACCATCCTTCTCCTAACAAATCACCCAAAATCAGGAGTTTCCCTCCATGCCATCACACACCCCACCGCACGCCCACACAACCCTTTTCCTGCGCCACAAGTGCTGCAAGAGAAAGGGGAGCCAAACTAATTGAACGCCAACTGATCACCTATGGCGGTCTATCAATCGTTTATTCCTTCTAGCATCGGTTTCGTCCATAGTGTCCGATCAGTAAGAAGTAAACTATAACACATATCCCTGTAATTGAAAAAAGCACCCCAGATTGAGGTGCTTCGTGGTTGCTATTTCTTTTCGAAGATAGCGATGTTGCAGGAAGTTTCTCCACCATCATCTGCTTGCGGGACAAGACTGTGGAGTCTCCACCCTTCCGCACTCATTGTGTTGAGCAAGGTCTGGAACTCCTTTTGCGGAGTTGGATCAATCAAGGTTTTGACCTTCTCGATCTTGTATTGCTGCGCTGGGAATTGGCCCATTTCTAAATCCTCCTTCCAGCATTCAGTATCACCCAAAAAGTGTCGCGACCCACACAGTGCCCACCACAAAACCTAATAAAATCTGGAGCTTTATAAAGCTGATTTTGGATTTCGTCCTTGATTCACTATAAATACCTTGAATCAAATCCAATAGCTCGTCAATCTCGAAGATGAGATCACTTTTCGCTTCCTCATTGTACCCGGTCAAATTGAAGGTGGAAAACATCAAATAACATCACTCGTATATTCCATCTCCAGATCCACCTCTTTCAAAAGGTGTTCCATCGGCACCTCCAGCCGGTTCGCCAGACCGACCAGCATTTTATAAGAAGGTCGTGCACGGTCGCTTTCAATTTGACTGATCATGCTAGGCGTGCAAATTCCTTTTGCAAGCTCGATTTGCGTCATGCCTTTTCGCAGTCGCAACTCCCTAATTCGTTGTCCAAGGGACGATGTTGACATCTCCGACACTCCCTTCTGATCATTCCAGCATGATTATAGGAGAGTGTTGTTGATTACATCAATTCTTAATGTAAAGTATGAAAGGTAAAGAAGTTACAGGAATTTGCTATGTGTGTTGCTGATTTATGATCACATCTCTATAATATTCAATAAAGTCTAATAAATCAGGTGAATACTATAATGGACGAAACATTAGGACAGCGAATTCGACGATTACGTAAAGAGCGCAATCTCTCGCAAACGGAACTTGGAGCTTTTGTTGGGGTGACGATCTCATGGATCAGTACCATCGAACAAGATCGGGCAACGCCATCAGCTGAACTATTGAATAAATTTGCAGATGCCCTCAATATTTCTCTCAGAGATCTAATTCAAGATAAAGACAAACATTTGGAATTACAAACCCGGATCAAATTAGTCGAGGTATTGATTGAGACAAACCGTCCGGATGAAGCAGAGGAACTTATAGTAAAAATACAGGCCCAAGAGGTGTTGACCGAACTAGAAAGCATAAAGCTGATCGTATTTCTTGCTGATTGCAGATATCTACAAGAGCGTTACCAAGATGCTTTGTCAACTCTTATCCCATTAATCACAAATCTCGAGTCTTCCAATTTCCACGATGCCTATGTGTTGGCTTGGATACGAAACAAAATCGGAAACAACTACACCGAACTACAAGAAACAGAAAATGCCCTCTACAGCTACAAACGCGCCTATGATTATATAAACCGGTTCATTGAATTCGATCATCTTGCTGCGTATATCTCCTATAACGTAGGTCTAACGTTACGCCGAAAAGGTTTTATCCGTGAATCGCTCTCCTATATCGAAAAAGCCGGAGAGTATTATGAGAAAACGAATGACATAAGAAAACTGGCAGATGCATTATTTGTATTAGGTATCGCCCACAAAAACACGAACGACTTTCTCAAAGCTTCTGAGTACTTTGATCAAGCCAAGACCTTGTACCAAACACTCAACAATACTTCCTTGTTCAGCCGTGTCCAGGTAACTGTTGCCTCATCCATTACGTACAAAGAGAATCCCGAACAAGCGATCCAAGACCTGCTTCGATGTGCCGACCAATTCGAAAAGGATCGCTATCCAGCGGGAGTTGTATTTGTTTACGCCAAAATCGCTGAGATACTCTTTGTATCAGTACGTCAGCAAAGCCTACGAACTGGTGACCTCTAATAGTCTGGCACCTACACTTGAAGTCGGGGAGTTTTATGCAGTCTACGCAAAATACTTTTTTACGATTCAGAACTTTGTTCAAGCACATGATTTCGCTATAAAATCTTCTAACATCTTTGATATAATAGGATTTGTAAGAGACCAAGCTGCAGCTCTCCAAATTGCGGTCAACTCGTGTCGTGCAATGGGGAACTTAGATGAAGCTCTTGACCTCCAAACCAAACGGAGTGAGCTTTTTGAATCTCTAGCAAAGGTGTGAAGATATAATGAAAAAGATTTTTGCAATTCTTGCGTTTTGTGGAATGATCGCTCTCGTAAGTGAGTTTGTCTCTCCTACATATTTAGCAGCTGATTTAGACCCAAAACCGCACAGCATCGTTAGTTCTACAACATTTTAATTATGTAATTTCACTGCACCCTCGCGGTGCATTTTTGCTTATTAAATGAAGTTGTAGAGTCCAAACAAGAACATGTACATAAACAAAGTTCGGAGGAACAACCATGTACGAAAACAAAATTTATATTGCACCAAATTACACACTGGATGAGTGTAAACAGCTATTTTTCAACTTGACAGTGAGCAGTGATAATGACACGTGGGAAGAGGCATTGGAAATCTTTAGCGATAGAATGGACGCTCGATTTTTTGACGCTATTCAACTCCTACTAGAACAATGCCACAGAAAAGGACAACAATGGCAACATAATCTAAGTTTTAGTATTATGGCTTTAAATTGTCTTCTAATCGAAACACTTCAACAATTTTACGAAGGGCTTGAGTCTACACCTTCTCGAAGAAATCAAGACGCATTTAGAAAATTCCTACGTCGAAGTGTGCATTTTAATTTTCCAAGAGCAATTGCGGACCAATTTTACGGAAAAATAAGATGCGGGATTCTACATCAAGCCGAAACAAAGGATAATGTTGCCTTGTCTTTCACTAATTTTGGTCCAATGGTTGAATATACGGAACATGGATGGTTAGTTTTCAATGTAAATTATGTGACCGAAGCTCTGATAAAAGAGTACGTTGACTACTGCAATAGACTACGATTATCCAGCGAAACAGAGCTCCGGCAAAACTTTATTAATAAAATGATATACATCACTACAAAAGCCAACTCCCAAAATGCTCAAGTTTTTCCAAGAAGACCGTAGTTAAACATCGCAAAGACCAATCAATTACAATAACCTTTAGTCCTTGAAAACAAAAAAACCAACCAAAAAGGTTGGTGTTGTTAATGATTCGGTTGCCTTGCCTTGAGTACCTACACTAACTGGCGCGCCTTTGCATTCTCTCCACCAAGAATCAAGACAACCGTTGCAACAAGAATGGTAGTTTTTTTCATAAAGAATCCCCCCGATTTCGTTTTCTTCTTACCGATTTTCTCTGATGCACGTTTCTCTGCGATGTCAACAGATAATAGTGCGGAAAATGTGGCAAGAGCGAGGTCTTCAGCTACCAGAAGAAAAATCATATAGGAGAGAGTCGGTACTGACCCGACTCCAGTTAAGGTCTTATCTAATCATAGCCCCGCGGTATAAGTCATGTGGCTAATCACTACTATTAATCCATTTGGCGGAAGCACGTGGGAATCGAACCCACCCAGCCGGGTCCACCGGCCGCACATGGTTTTGAAGACCAGGAGAGACACCAGTACTCCATCTGCTTCCATGTGAGAATAGAATCATTATAACCTATGAAGGGACAAGTTCAAACCCCTTTTTTGCTGGAATGTTTTACAAACGAGAGGAGTGAAGGGACACCCCTCCCGACCATTCCATCAACCAATAAACTACGCCTCTTCACCCGGCCACGTAACTTGCGGCTCGACGATCTTCCCGTCTTTCAGCGTGTACTGTCCCAAGCTACCTTGCTTCGCCTGAATCACGATGTAATGCAGCTCTTCCTCCGAGTTATTCCGCCACGCTCTTACACCTTCAGTCCCTACTCGGATCGCAGTGCCTTCGCGTACATCAATCACTTCGCCGTCGATCAAAAACTGGCCGACGCCTTTCGTGAAGATATAAAGCTCTTCATTCTCAATATGCTTGTGCGAATACGGAACCCCTGTCCCCGGGAACAGCTTCCCAAAACTCACTTCCATCCCGGTCAGGCCGAGCAGGTCATTCAAAAACAGCTTCCCCGGAAACTTATAAGGGCCGACTTCGAACTTGTATTTTCCCAGATCTTCAAACGGTCCGGCATCGACCAGCGTATAGTTGGTGCCTTTTTTCGCTTCCAATTCATTGGACATCTGCGAAACGCTCCTTCGTGAAACGAGAATGTTGGAACCAGCAACAGAATAGCACACTCACAATCCCGCATCTGTAACTCAGCTAACGAAACTCCGATCCTTCCCTCGCATCTCCTGCAACAGCTTCTTCCAATCCACCCAGTTCACAATCGCCACCGCCACCAGCACGACCACTCCGCCCAACGCCGACAGCACCGTAAACGCTTCACCCATCCACAGCGCACCAACCACCATCGCCACCACCGGCGAAATATAGCTCCACGTCGAAGCCATCAGCGGATTGGTTTTCGCGGTCAACAGATAATATAACCCCCAGCCCAAAATCGACCCGACGAAAATCAAAAACACCAGCGACCCAAACGCACCCCACGGGTCGGTCACTTCCGCGAACGACTCGCCGCGCACCGCCGAAGCGATCAACAGCCCCACGCTGCCAAACAGCATCTGAAACCCGTTCGCCACCCACGGCGACACGCCTGCCGCAAACAGCTTCCGCGTCTCAAGCGCTCCCCAGGCGCTAAACACCTGCGCCAAACCTGCGATCACCACCGCAAACAAAAAGATCCCGCTCGCCTCCACCGTGCCTTTGCCCACGATCAGATACACGCCGAGCAGCCCCAGCAACAGACCGGTCACTTGCGTCACGTGCAGCTTTTGCCGCGTTTGCAGCGCGCCGAGCAGACACACCAGCACCGGCGTCCCTGCATTCAGCAGCGCAGCCAGATTGGACGGGATGTACTGCTCCGCCCAATACATCACGCCAAAAAAGATGGTGGTCGTGCACAGCCCGATCTTGAACATCTGCCGATACACCTTCCACTGACGGGGAAACTCAAACTTCCGCCACGCCAAAAAGCCCAGCAACAGCACCCCTGCTCCGCCAAACCGAATCCCTGCAAACAACAAAGGCGGCCCGCCGGCGACAATCCCCAATTTGATCGCTAAAAACGTCGTGCCAAAGATCAAACAGATTAGGACATAGCAGAATACATACATCCCTCTTCACCCCAAACCGTTATAGTGTGTTATACTTTCACCAAGGAAATTACCACGGAACACACCATAACAGTCAACGGTGTTTTAGAACACTTCAGGAGGCTTCCCACTATGCAGATCGACCTGCAGCGTCAAACCGGCCTGTCCTATGTCCAACAAATCAAATCAGCCATCGCCGAGCGCATCCGCTCCGGCTTATTAGCAGAGGGCAGCACCCTGCCGTCCGTCCGCAAACTCTCCAAACAGCTCTCCGTCAGCCTGATGACGGTCGTCCAAGCGTACGACGAGCTCGAAAAAAGCGGCTTGATCGAACGCATCCAAGGCAAAGGCACCTTTGTAAAAACCCAACTCGGCCAGCTATCAGAAAATCCGGCAGACGACTCCCCCACCCGACCCAAGAAACAAACCACCAACTCTTCCCCTCAGCTCAAAAACGACACTAGCTACCAATGGCAGCTCGCCGTCACGGACTACCTGCCCCGCGCCCAAGTCTGGAACTTTGACCCGCAAGGCCCGTTCCCCGGCGGCATCAACCTGTCGACAGCGATCATCGACCCGGACCTGCTGCCCCATGCCGAGCTCAACAAGGAGCTGGAAAAAGCGCTTCGTGAGTCGCCCCATCTCTTGACGCGCTACGGCCCGATCGAAGGAGATCACGAGCTCCGCGAAGAGATGGCCAGCTACCACCGGGAGCGCGGCATGAACGTCACCGCTGAAGACGTGCTGATCACCAGCGGCGCCCAGCAAGGCATCGACCTCGTCGCACGCTGTTTCGTGGGCCGTGGCGACGTCGTCATCGTCGAAGCCCCGACCTATCCGTCGGCACTCGATGTCTTTCGCGGACGCGGTGCTACGATCATCCCCGTTCCGGTCGACGGGGATGGGATGCGGCTCGACATCCTGACCGCCTTGTGTGACGCGCATCCGCCGAAGCTCATCTACACCGTCCCGACCTATCACAACCCGACCGGCACGGTGATGAGCCTGCGCCGTCGCCAACAGTTGCTGGAGATCGCGGAGAGCTACCACTGCCTGATCATCGAGGACAACCCGTGGGGGGACCTGACGTTTGAAAATTCGCCTCCGCCCCCGTCCCTGATGCAGCTCGAAGCGGACGGCCATGTCATCCACCTGAGCGGTTTCAGCAAAACGATCGGCCCTGGCTGCCGCATCGCCTGCCTGCTCGCCAAAGGCACCGTCCTCAAACGGCTCGTCGGCGCGAAATCGACGGTGGACTTAGGTTCGCCCCTGCTGACCCAGCGAGCCGTCTTGGCCTACCTTCGCTCCAAGCACGCCAAGACGTTCCAGAAGAAACTCTCGCAAGCCCTGCTCCCGAAGCTTGATGCCGTGCTCGCCACGCTGCAGGAATACGCTCCGCCGGGCGTGCGCTGGACGGTGCCGCTTGGCGGGGTCAACATCTGGATCACCTTGCCCGAACAGCTCCGTGCCGAAGAACTCCTCGCGGCGTCACGCACCCAAGGCATCACCTTCCTGCTCGGGTCGGCCTGCTATCCGGGCGAGCCGGAGTTTAACCACCTGCGCATCTCTTTTGCCAACGCAAAAAAAGAGGAGCTGCATCGCGCCGTGCGTACACTGTGCGAGACGATCTCCTCTTTGCTGCAACAGCCCCGCGGCAACCGGGGGCAGGAACCTGTACTGTAACCCTCGGCTGGGGATTATGCCTTCTTCCGTGCCAGCAGCAGATAGCAGAGCACTGCGCCCACTTCGGCCACCGCGATGATCACGCCCATCGGAATCGCCGTCTCGCTGCCGCCGATGCCGACCAGCGGCGCGACCAGCCCGCCGATGATAAACGTCAGCACCCCAAGCATTGCAGAAGCGGTCCCGGCCGCATTGCCTTGATCTTGCATCGCCAGTGAAAAACTGGTCGTGTTCACGATCCCGACGCTTGAGACCACAAAGAACAACGGCACCAGCACCGCCCACAGCGCAGCCTGCAGCAGCAAAGCGATCAGCAAAACCATTCCGCCCAACAACGCCAGCGCCAGTCCGGTGATCAGCAGCCTCGAATCGCTCACCCGTCCGGACAAGCGTCCGGTCACCTGCCCGGCAATGATGATCCCGATTCCGTTCATCGCAAAGATCAAGCTAAACGTCTGCGGCGTCACCCCGTAAATATCCTGCAGGACAAAAGGCGACCCGGAAATGTACGCAAACATCGCAGCGGTCACCAGCCCCGACGCCAGCGCATACCCCATAAACACGCGGTTCTTCGCCAACTCGCGGAACGTTTTCATCGTGCTCTGAAACCCGCCCGTCACGCGGCGATCCGGCGACAGCGTCTCCGGCATCCCGAACATCACCAGCGCCAGCATCACCACGCCGATCAGTCCGAGCACGATAAACACGCCTTCCCAGGACGTGAACCGCATCATCTGCCCGCCAAAGATCGGAGCCAGAATCGGCGCCGCCCCGTTGATCAGCATCAAGAGCGAGAAGAACTTGGTCAGCTCCGTCCCCGAATACATATCGCGCACTATCGCCCGGGAAATGACGATCCCGGCCGCTCCGGCCACGCCCTGAATGAAGCGCAAGATCACCAGCGCCCAGACCGAAGGTGCCAGCGCGAAGGCGATCGACGATACTGCATAGACCAAGAGCCCGATCAACAGCGGCATGCGCCGCCCCCGCACGTCGCTGACCGGTCCTGCGACCAACTGTCCCAGCGCCAGCCCGAGCAGGCACGCCGTCAAGCTGAGCTGCACCATCGACGCGCTCGTATTCAGATCATCGGCCAATGCCGGCAGCGCAGGCAAATACATATCGAGCGACAACGGCCCAAACGCCGACAGCGAGCCCAAGATCACCGCCATCCAATACCTGCGCGTTCGCGCAGGCGTTGCCACCGTATCCGTACTGTTCATCCCCAACAACTCCATCTCCAAAATTACTTGTCGCAACAACTATTCGCTATGATCCACATAAATCCCTTTCTAGCTATTCTACACGATCGACTCCAAAAAAAGAGTTCTCAACCCGCTCGGGTTAAGAACTCTTTTCCGCCTGCTCACGTACAGCCAACATACATCCAACCTACAGCCACTTCATGTAATGATAATGCGTGTGTCCGGCCGGGAAGTCTTCAATCTTGCCAAACACCTCGTAGCCGTGCTTTTTATAGAAGTCCGGAGCTTGGAAAGAGATCGTGTCGAGTTCAATCAGACGCGCGCCTTTCTCCCTCGCCTTTTCTTCCATCTCTTGCAAGAGACGGCTGCCGTGCCCTTGCCCGCGCAGCTTTTCGTGGAGCCAGAGGAGCTCAATTTTTAAGCGCCTCCAGTACATCATGCCGACGAGTCCGCCGACGATCTCGCCCGACTCGTCGCGCAACACCAGCGAGAAATTTTCTTGCGGAGCCTGCGCGTCTTCCGGCGCTGCATGTTGCTGATTGTAGGCGACCAGATTACGCGCGATCTCGCGGGCTGCCTCTTGATTCCACTCTGCGTCCATGACAAAAGCCATCACTCGCTCACTCCCCGTGCATGTTTTTGGCGATGCCTTGCAGTTGGTCGGCCAGCTTGGAAAGCGCGGCTGCGGAAGAGACGATCTCCGCCATCGAGGCGATCTGCTCTTCGGTCGCCGCCGACACGTTTTGCGCGGCCGAAGCCGAAGTTGCGGAGATCTCCCAGATCTGGCGGATCGCGCTGACCACGCGCTCCACGTCGTCCATCATCTCCTGCGAGGAATGGGAGACTTCCTGCACGCCGCCTGCCACTTCAACAACGGAGCGGCGGATTTCATCAAACGACTGCCCAGCGCGGTTGACGACTTCGATGCCGTCTGCCACTTCTTTGGCGCCCGCTTCCATCATCGTGATCGCGCTGCCCGTCTCCGCCTGAATCGCTTCGATCAGCGCAGAAATCTTGCTCGCCGACTGACCGGACTGCTCGGCCAATTTACGCACTTCATCGGCCACCACCGCAAACCCGCGCCCATGCTCACCAGCCCGCGCCGCCTCGATCGCAGCGTTTAACGCCAGCAGGTTGGTCTGTGCCGAGATGCCGGTGATCACTTCGACGATCTGCCCGATCTCCTGCGAGCGGTCACCGAGGCGCTGCACCCCTTCGGTCAGTTCACTCATCCGCGAGTTGATCGAGTTCATCTGGCGCACGACCGTCTGAATCGCCACGTCCCCGGTGCTGGCCAGCTCTTCGGTGCGGTCGGCGTTGCTGGCGACCTTTTGCACCTGCTCCGTGATCATCGTGATGTTGCCGGAGATCTCCTGAATCGCTTCCGAACTCTCTTCGATCGAATGCACCTGGCGCTCCGCCCCGTGCGACAACTCATTGATGGTGCTGGCGATATGCTCGGTCACGAGGTTGGTCTGTTCCGCTCCGGCGGTCAGTTGCTCTGCCGAAGTGGCCACCTGCATCGCGCTTTCGCCGAGATGCGCGACCAGTTCTTCCAAACGGCCATTGGCCTGCGACAACACCTGTTCGTGCTGCACCAGCTCTTTGCTGCTGCGCTCCCCGAGCCGGGTCTGGGCGATCATTACGCCCGATACGATCAGGAACATCAGGTTCAGCACACCAAAGTTGGTCGTGTTGATCGCTTCAAAAACAGCATGTCCGGAAAAATAGAACCAGTTCGTCATGATCACCCCAAGCACCATGGCCAGCACCAGCGGCCGGAAGTTGTGGTACAAGGAAACCAGAGCCAAACTGAAGTAGACGACCAGATAGTTTGACATCTGACCGGTAGAGTTTACGAGCAAGAAAGATAGAATATACAAAAAAATCGGGATGAGGTACATGATCTTATCGACGAACAGGCGCTTCCAGACCAACAGGGTCAAAATGACGCCAATCAAACCGCCCAGGCCGGTCACCAACTTGATCGTGTCCGGATTGACACCGATCGCAATGATCGCGACCGCTGTAAACACCAAGACAGCCCACAGCAATTTGCAAAGCAGCACATTGCGCTTGTGCAGATATTCTAATTTTTTCTCATGCATGCTTCTTTTCCCCTTCGAACGTAAATTAATCATAATTTAGTGAAATATAAATTGACCGCTTGTGTCATGTTCAATTGTAGCTCTATTATAAGCTGAAGTGATTGTTCCGACAATCTTTTTTCCCAAGAAAAAGCACCGCCTCAGTTGCAGGCGGTGCTTGGGGTCAGCCATTTTGTTGCGATTGGCCGGACTGGTTGTTTTTCTTATGGTTGGGCGTGAGGTCAGGCTTCAACGCCTGCACCATGTTATCCCAGATCGTCGTGTCCTCATCGCCTGGCACCGACATGTCATACGGGACGTTGACGTCTTGTCCCATCATCACATCTTCGGTCGGAAATTGGTTCTTGCCGTTCTTTTGCTCTTCCATTTTGTGTAACCTCCTTAGTGGGCAATTCCTTCTATAGAATCGCCCAAGGGAAGCAAGTTTGATTCACACGCCCACTTTTCGGTATAATCACTTGTGGAGAGATACCCCCTTGATGGGAATGGAGGAACATTATGAAAAGAAAGAGCACCTTATCGCTGATCCTGATGCTGGTGATGGCGTTGGTTATCGTCGGCTGCGGAGGCGGCACTTCTGAGCCGAAGCAAGAGGACAATGGCCAAAACGCGGCCCCCGCAACATCGCTCAGCGTGGGCTTGATCCCTGCTGAGACCAAGATTTCGCCGGAGACGCTGGAGAAATTCCGCGCGTACTTAGAAAAAGAGACCGGCCTGAAAGTGACGATGAACAACTATCCTGACTACAACGGCGTCGTCGAAGCACTGAACTTTAACAAGCTTGACGTGGCCTACCTCGGTCCGCTGACCTATGTCATCGCCCACGAAAAAGGCGGTGCCCAGGCGATCGTTGCCAAAACGGCAAAAGGCGTGCCGTTCTACTATTCCTACATCCTGGTACATAAAGACTCGAAATACAACACGCTCGAAGACCTGATCGCCGACAAGCAAAACGTTGATTTTGCATTTGGCGACCCGAACTCGACGTCCGGCTCGCTGATCCCGGGCATGGAACTGAAAGCGCGCGGCGTCTACCGCGGCAAGCAGGACTCCGATTTCAAAAGCATCACCTTCACCATGGCGCATGACGTGACGGCGCTGTCGATTCAAAACAAAAAAGTCACGGCCGGCGCCATCGACTCCGCTTATTATGACAAACTGGTCGAAAAAGGCACGGTCGACGGCACGCAGTTTAAAAAGATCTGGCAGTCGGAGAAACTATTCCAGTACCCGTTTGTCGTCAAGAAAAACATGGATGCAGCGACGATCGAAAAGCTGCAGACCGCGTTCCTGAACCTGAAAGACCAAGAAATCCTCGACGCCTTCGCAGCGGACGGCTTCGTGAAAGCGACGCACCAAGATTACGAAGCGATCGAAAAAGCGGCTAAGGCGGACGGTCGTCTCCAATAATCGGGTCGCAACAAATCGGACGGTGATCTCAGATGTCCTACTTTTGGCGGAAAAGAGTGCGGCGAATGTTTTATTTCGCCGTGCTCTTCTCGCTTCTCGTGTGGAGCATGTTAGCCACGGGCGTCGACTTCAGGCAGTTGCTGGGGCTTGGCAGCACGTGGAGCTTTATCGCCGGACAGTGGTTCCCGCCGCAGTGGGATGTCTTGCAGGAAGCGCTGAAACAATCGGTGCTGACCTTGCAGATCGCCTTTGTCGGGACGACGTTCGGCTTGCTGTTTGCGCTGCCGTTCTCTTTTGTGGCGGCGCGCAACACACCGCTGCCCAAAGCGGTGCATGGGATGGTGCGCACGTTCCTCAGCTTTCTGCGCTCCGTGCCGGAGATCGTCTGGGGCCTGATCTTGGTGCCAACGATCGGTCTAGGACCGTTTGGCGGGGTGCTGGCAATCATGCTGCACAACATCGGGGTGCTTGGCAAACTGGTCGCCGAAATGATCGAAGCGTCCGACAAGGAGCCGCAGCAGGCGATCATCGCCACCGGCGGCAATCGGCTGCACGTCCTCGGGCTTGCAATTCTGCCGGATATTATCCCGCACATCTTTTCACAATACTTTTATCGGATGGAAGTGGCGACCCGCACCTCGCTTGTGCTGGGCTTTATCGGCGCAGGCGGGCTTGGCAACATGCTGTTTATCGATTTTAAAGTGTTTGCCTATCAGGCGGTGGCTGTGGAAGTCTTTGTGATCATGCTGCTCGTCATTTTGATTGATGCAATTGGCGGCTTTGTCCGCAAACGAATGCTGTAAGTTTAGGGTAGGAGAAAGGAGCAGACCCTCCATGACCGCGAAACGTTATTTTACGGTGCAGGAAGCGAATGCGCTGGTGCCGGAACTGGAGTCCCTGCTGCGCGAACTGCAAGGGATGAAGCGCGAGATTCAGCGCCGCCACCAGCAGCTTCAAGAGGCCAAGCTCCAATTTGCCGGCACGGTGTCGGTGAGCAGTGATGCTTTCTTCGCAGAAGAAGCTGAGCTGGAATTCCTCATCTTCAGCGCCAACTCGCTGTTGGGACAGATTCATGGCACCGGTGTGGAGATCAAAGACATCGACACCGGGCTCTGCGACTTCTATGCGCTGCGTGAAGGCGTTGAAGTCCTCTTATGCTGGCGGATGGGCGAGCCGGAGATTCGCTATTGGCACGGACTCTATGATGGCTTTATGGGCAGACGAATGATCGATTTCTAAATACGCCAAACAGCCGGATTCCCCTCGGGGAGCCCGGCTGTTTTTTATCCGCGTGCGGCTCTGATCTTAAGCTTTGTGATGCGTCCGACCGGCACTTTCAACTGGGAGATGCGCAGCCCTTCGTGCTTCAGCTCTTCGACGAGCAGATGGCGAAAATACACATAGTCCACTTCCAGCGTATCCCGCTGCCCGTCCAGCAGGTCCTGCAGCCCGCAGCGCAGTGCATCGTCGAGGAACAGTTCCAGCTTGAGCTCTTTGATCTTCGTCTTCCCGCTTCCCTCTGCCACGAAACACCCTCCTTTTTTCACATACCTACTCGTTTGCCTAACAAAAAAGACCGCCAGGTTCGGCAGTCCGTAGGAATCAAATAAGGAAAAATTAAAAGGTGCGCTTGCTTTCAAGAAGCAGGGTGACCGGGCCGTCATTGACCAGTTCGACGTCCATCATCGCGCCAAACACGCCCGTTTCCACCTGTACGCCAAGTTGGCGTGCCTTGTCATTAAACGCTTCATATAATTCATTGGCAAAATCGGGCTTGGCCGCATCCATAAAGTTGGGACGGCGGCCTTTGCGACAGTCTCCGTACAGGGTGAACTGCGAAACGGAGAGCAGCGCTCCGCCGATGTCGAGCAGAGACAGGTTCATCTTGCCGGCTTCGTCTTCGAACACGCGCAGGTTGACCACTTTATCAACCAGGTAGTCGACGTCTGCCATCGTGTCGTCGTGGGTGACGCCAACGAGCAGGACGAAGCCGCGTCCGATCTCCCCTGTCACTTGACCTTCGACGGTGACTTTGCCGCGGGAGACCCGCTGTACTACGATTCTCATCAGATTACGCTCCCTGTTCTGCCTATTGCATGATCCGGCGCACCGTGTAGATGTCTTTGATCCGCTTGATGCGCTCGACGACCGAATGCAGGTGGTCGACGTTGCGGATGTTGATCGTCAGCGAGATCGTCGCCATCTTGCGCTTGTCAGCGCGTCCGGAGACCGCAGTGATGTCCGTCTTCGATTCGGCGACGGCCATCATCACTTCGTTGATCAGGCCGCGGCGGTCGAGCGCCGTGATCTCGATCTCCACGCTGTAGGAGACGGTCGGTGCGCTTTCCCATTCCACTTCGATCAAGCGGTTGTCTTCATTTTCCTCCACTGCATGCAAATTCGGACAGTTTGTGCGGTGCACGGAGACTCCGCGCCCTTTGGTGACAAACCCCTGAATTTCATCGCCCGGCACCGGGTTGCAGCAGCGGGAGAAGCGGATCAGCATGTTGTCGATGCCTTTGACCTGCACGCCAAGGTTGCTTTTCTTTTTCTTCTTGGGCTCTTGCTTCACATCCGGGATCATCTCGATCTCCGCCGGCGGCGTTTCGCGCTTGATCTTCTCGACGATGCGGGTGATCACCTGATGCGCCGAGAAACCGCCGTAGCCGACCGCAGCCAGCATGTCGTCGACCTTGGTGAAGTTAAACTTATTCGCCACTTCTTCGAGGTTCTTGTCGGTCAGCCATTCGAGGTTGATGTTATGTTTCTTCGCCTCTTTTTCGACGCTGTCACGTCCCTTGGAGACGTTCTCCTCGCGCTTCTCCTTCTTGAACCACTGGCGGATCTTCGACTTGGCCTGGGAGGACTTGACGACCTTGATCCAGTCGAAGCTCGGGCCGTAGGAGTGCTTGCTGGTCAGGACTTCGACGATGTCGCCCGTCTTCAGCTTGTAATCGAGCGGCACGATCTTGCCGTTGATCTTCGCGCCGATCGTGCGGTTGCCGATGTCGGTGTGAATGCGGTAGGCAAAGTCGATCGGCACCGAGCCTGCAGGCAGCTGAATGACGTCGCCCTTCGGTGTGAAGACAAACACTTCATCGGCAAACAGGTCGAACTTCAGCGTCTCCATGAACTCTTGGGCGTCTTTAAAATCCTGCTGCCATTCCAGGATCTCGCGGAACCAGGCCAGCTTTTGCTGGAACGACGCGTCTTTCGCTTGGGCGATGTTGCCTTGCCCGCCCGCTTCCTTGTCTTTCTCCTTAGAAGCCGGACCTTGCGTGCCCGCCTGCTCCTTGTACAGCCAGTGTGCCGCGATGCCGTATTCGGCGGTGCGGTGCATCTCCCACGTGCGGATCTGGATCTCCAGCGGTTCGCCGCGCGGGCCGATGACGGTGGTGTGCAAGGACTGGTACATGTTGGCTTTAGGCATGGCGATAAAGTCTTTGAAACGGCCCGGCATCGGCTTCCACATCGTGTGGACGATGCCTAAGATCGCATAGCAGTCTTTGATCGAATCCACGATGATGCGGACGGCAAGCAGGTCATAGATCTCGTTGAATTGTTTGTTAAAGTTGACCATCTTGCGGTAAATCGAATACAGGTGCTTGGCGCGCCCGGAGATCTCCGCCTTCAGTTCCAGCTCGTTAAATTTTTCTTTGAGTCCGTCGATGACTTCCTGCACGTATTCTTCGCGCTCTTTGCGCTTTTTCGCCATCAGGTTGACGATGCGATAATACTGTTGCGGGTTCATGTAGCGCAGTGCGATGTCTTCGAGCTCCCACTTCATCGTCGAGATCCCGAGACGGTGCGCGAGCGGCGCGTAGATCTCCAAAGTCTCGTTCGCCGTCTTGACTTGCTTTTCAACCGGCTGGTGCTTCAGCGTGCGCATGTTGTGCAAGCGGTCGGCCAGTTTGATCAAGATGACGCGGATGTCCTTGGCCATCGCCATGAACATCTTGCGGAGGTTCTCCGCCTGCGCCTCTTCTTTGGAGTTGAACTTGATTCGTTCCAGCTTGGTGACGCCGTCGACCAGCGTCGCCACTTCCGGGCCGAATTGCCCGACAAGTGTTTCTTCGGTGACGTGCGTGTCCTCCACCACGTCGTGCAGCAAAGCTGCAGAGAGGGTCACCGCATCCAGTTCGAGATCGGCTAAGATCTCGGCAACAGCAACCGGATGCATGATGTACGGCTCGCCCGAGGAACGGGTCTGGCCCCGGTGAGCTTCTTCGGACATATCAAAGGCGCGGCGAACCATCGCCACATCCGCTTCGGATAGATATTTGCCGATCTTTTCGATCAAGCGCCCGATGCCCACCAGATCAACCACCCCCGTTGCTGCTTTGTCCGAATTAGTACTGGACGAGTGAGAAGACGTCATACCCGTTCAGCTTCTCCCGTCCGTTGAGATACGACAACTCAACCAGGAAGCAGACGCCAACCACTTGGGCGCCTAGGCTTTCCACCAGTTGAATGGTCGCTCCGATCGTCCCTCCTGTCGCGAGAAGGTCGTCGGCGATGATCACACGCTGACCCGGCTGCACCGCGTCTTTGTGAATTTCCAGCGAGTCTTTGCCGTACTCCAGCGAGTAGTCGACGGAGATGGTCTCATGCGGCAGTTTGCCCGGCTTGCGGATCGGCACGAAGCCTTTGGAAAGCGCATACGCCATCGGCGCTGCCAGCACGAAGCCGCGGGACTCCGGACCTGCGATGATGTCAGCGTTGCGCTCAGCTGCGAATTGCGAAAACTGGTCGATCGCGGCGCGGAACGCTTCGCCGTCGTTGAGCAGGGTGGTGATATCTTTAAAACGAATCCCCGGGGACGGGAAGTCGGAAATCACGCGGATTTTATCTTTGAAGTTCATCTGGTTAGTCCTCCTACGCTCGCACGGCCATATGCTCGGCGAGCCATTGTCTCATAGTGTCGGAAGAAGCGGAAAGCAGCAGATCGCCAACATGTTTCAGCGCCTGCACACGCTTCTCTTGCTCCTGATAGTGCTGCGATTCTGTCAAGGCGCGCTTCGGAGCGTCCATTATCACATAATACGTGTCATCTTGGTGATTCGCAAACCCTAATTCGGTAAAAACTTTCAGAATGTGTGTCAGACTCACCGGATTCAAGGGGCCTTGCATGACCGACAAGAGCTGCTCGACCGTCCCCTGCCCCTGTTGACGCAGCACGCGAAAGACGTATGCAAACGCCTCGCGCTCCGGCAGCCCGTCGAACATCGCCTGCCGCAGCCAGTTCTGATCGCTGTCCCCTTGGATGAAATGAATCCGCTGGGTGGGGATCAGCGCTTGCAGTGAATTGACAAACGTTTCGATGTGCGCAGGCAGATCGTAGTAGACGACATTTTCGGTCGGCTCGTCTTCGCCTGCGACGTGACGCCATTCGCCTGAGAGTTCCACATGGTAGAGGCGGTATTTGCCCTCATTCCAAGGATACCCAAACAGGCGTTTTTCGATCTCTTCCACGTTGTTTTTTTGGAAGCAAAGCACCGTCAATTCTTCTTTGCGCACTTCCAGCCAGGCGAACTTGTCACGGCAGCCGCGCGAGTCGAACGACTGCAGCGGGCTTGGTCTCCAATCGCCAAGCACCATCTGCAGGCTCTGCCGTCCGCGCCACTCGTTGACGGCGAGCTCGCCGGCCAGATCGATCGACGCCAAGGCGTCCAACAGATGCTGCTCTTCGCTTCGGCGAAAGGCGATGCAGTCGAGCTGACGTCCGTTTTGCCGCACCCGCAGCTGCAGATGCGCGGCGTCTTTGCCGACCACCCGCGTGCTTTCCAGCGCCAGCCCCCGCACGGCAAAGCGCGGCGACGGATTGCCAAAGCCAAACGGCGCCAAAGCCTGGATCTGCTCGACGAGGCGCAAGTCGACGTCGCGGAGGTCAACCTCCATGTCGATGTCGAGCGCGGGCGTCATGTCCGCTTCGGTCAGCACTTCCGCGGCGATCTCGTTGAGGCGTGCGCGCAGTTCATCGAGTCGGTCCTCTTGCAGGGACAAGCCCGCTGCCATCTTGTGCCCGCCGTAGTGGTCGAGCAGATCGGCGCAGCGGGTCAGCGCCGCATAGAGGTCAAAGCCTGCGATGCTCCGGGCCGAGGCCTTGCACTTCTCATCGCTGATCGAAAAGACGAGCGTCGGGCGGTGGTAGCGCTCGACGATGCGCGAGGCGACGATGCCGATCACGCCTTCGTTCCAGCCGCGGCTGGCGACGACAAGCACGCGCCCGTCCAGCCAGTGCCGGTTGGCTTCGATCAGCTCCGCCGCTTCCTCAAAGATCGTCTCACAGAGCGCCTGGCGCTCCTGGTTGCGATCCTCCAGAAACTGCGCCAGTTCGCCCGCCTTAACCGGGTCCTCCGTGGTCAAAAGTTCCACCGCGTAGGTCGCCGAATCGAGCCGTCCGCTGGCATTGATGCGCGGGCCAAAGGAAAAGCCGATGTGCCCGGCGGTGATCTTCTTCTCCGTCAGCCCCGCCGCTTCGATCAGCGCCTTGATGCCCATGCGCGGCGACTCGTTCATCTTCTCCAAGCCAAACAAGGTGATCAGGCGGTTCTCGTCCTGCAGCGGGGCCAAGTCGGCCACCGTGCCCAAGGCCGCCAGATCCAAAAATTCATCGGGCAGCCGCCCGTATAACGCCTGCACCAGCTTGAGCACAACGCCAACACCGGCCAGCATCGAGTCCGGATAGGTGCAACCCGGCTGCTTCGGGTTCAAGATCGCATAAGCGTCCGGCAGCACTTCAGGCGGCGTATGGTGGTCGGTGACGATCAGGTCCAGTCCAAGCGAGTTGGCCAGCGCCACCTGCTCGACCGCCGAGATCCCGTTGTCGACGGTGATCACCAGTCCATAGCCTTTTTCCTTCGCCTGCTCGATCGCCGGACCGTTCAGGCCGTACCCTTCCGAAAAGCGGTCGGGGATATAATAATCGACTTGGGCGCCCAACTCCCGCAAGGCGAGATACAAGATCGATGTGGCGGTCGCGCCGTCCGCATCGTAGTCGCCGTAGACCATCACCTGTTCCTGCGCGTCGATCGCCCGGCGAATCCGCTCCACCGTCTTGTCCATATCTTTCATCAAAAAAGGATCGTAAAAGCCGCTGAGACCTGGGTACAAAAAACGCTGTGCTGTCTCTGTCGACCGAATGCCGCGGCGCCACAGAAGTTTCGCCAGAATCGGTGGCACGCCCAGCGCTTCCGCCAACTTCTGCACATCTGTATCTGCCGCCTCCGACACGACCCAGCGTTTCGTCTGTTGCATCATTAAAAATCCTCTCTATATGACGATATACATAATTTTTATTATAGCAAGAAAGCCGCCGGGTTCTCCACCCTGCGGCTTTCTTTTTCGGAATAAAACTATGCTTTTTTCAGTTCGCGGCTCTTCCAGGCCACCCAGAGCTGGGAAGCGATAAAGATGGAGGAGTACGCGCCGGTCACCAGACCGATCAGCAGCGCCAGCGAGAAATGCTTGATCGCAGCGCCGCCGAGCAGATACAGCATGCCCGCCGAGAACACCACGGTGAGGACGGTGTTGATCGAGCGTGCCATCGTCTGCCAGATCGAGTCGTTGACGAGATTCTCAAGATCGGATACGGTCTTGACCTTGTAGTGCTTGAGGTTCTCGCGGATCCGGTCGAAAATGACGATCGTATCGTGGATCGAGTAGCCGACGATCGTCAGGATCGCCGCGATAAACGTGATGTCGATCTCGAAGCGGAACAAAGCAAAGATCGAGACAACGACGAGGACAACCTGCAGGACAGAAATGACGCCGGCGATCGCAAAGCGGTATTCAAAGCGAACCGCCATGTACAGGATGATCCCAAGCGATGCGTACAAGATCGCGTAAATCGCTTTTTCAGCCAGTTCGCGCGCCACAACCGGGTCGATCGAGGAGATCTGCGGGGCGGCGTTCTTGTAGTTCTTGTTCAGGTACTCGTTGATCTGGTTCTCTTCTTCCGGCGTGATCTTCTTGGCGATCCGCACGACCGCGCCGTAGTTCTCAATCTCTTGCACAGCCGAAACTTCAATCGTCTTGAGATTAGCTTCGAACTTCTCGGTAATTTCCTTTTCCGTGAACGCTTGTCCAACGTTAAACTGCACGCGGGAGCCGGCTTCGAAGTCGGTGCCGAGGTTCAGGCCCATCAGGAGCATGATCAGGATGCCGGCGATCGAGATCAGAATGGAGAAGCCGAAGTACCATTTGCGGTTCTTTACGATATCAAATTTCACTTCGCAGCCCCTCCCTTCGCTTCTCTCGACGCGCCGTACCACCATTTGTTTTTAATGATGTTGGAGCGGACGAGCAGTTGCATCAGCAGGCGGGAGATCAGCACGGCGGTGATGAACGTCGCCAGAACGGAGATGATGTGCGCCACTGCAAAGCTCTTGATCTGGCCGGTGCCGAACCAGTACATCAGGATACCGGCGATGATCGAGGTGATGTTGGCGTCGATGATCGTCGGCATCGAGCGCTTCTGACCCATGATGACGGCAGACAGCGTCGATTTGCCATTGCGGAATTCGTCTTTCATCCGCTCGGTGGCGATGATGTTTACGTCGACCGCCATACCGATACCAAGCACAAGCGCCGCCAGACCCGGCAGGGTCAGCGTGATGCCCATGAAGTTGACAGTCGCAAACAGCAAGTATGCGTACATGACCAGCGCGATCATCGCGATCAGGCCCGGAAGACGGTACCAGACCACCATGAACACAAAGATCAGGATAAACGCGATGCCGCCGGCCATCATCGTCATGTCGAGCGAGCCTTCGCCCAGAGACGGAGATACGCCGAAGGAGGAGATCTCTTTCAGCGGGAACGGCAGGGAGCCTGCGTTGAGCAGGTTCGCCAGCTCAGTCGCTTCTTTTACGTCCTCTTGGCCGTTGATGACCGCCTTGCCATCATAGATGACGACTTGAATGGTCGGTGCGGTGATGATCTTGCCGTCCAGCTCGATCGCAACCGGCTGGCCGAGATAGTCTTCCGTGATTTTCTTGAACTTGTCCGGATCTTTAAACTCGACCGCCACCTGCGGAGCGCCGGTGTTCTGGTCGGAAACATACTTCGCATTCGGCTTCAGGTCTTTACCTGTTGCCAGCACCGTGGTGCCATCGGGAGCCAGGAAGCGGAGCTGTGCGGTCTGCACGAGCAGTTTCTTCGCTTCACTCTGATCAAACACGCCCGCGAGTTGCACGCGGATGCGGTTCGCCCCTTCTTTTTGGATGTTCGGCTCGGAGACGCCTTCTTTGTCGATCCGGCGCTCGATCGCTTTGATCGTCGAGATGACGCCTTCATCCGTTACTTTTTCCCCTTCGGGTGAATCTTGCACTTCATACAGAACGTCAAAGCCGCCTTGCAGATCGAGTCCGAGCGTTATGCCTTTCCAGATTCCCTGATAAGTCGGAACCGCGAGGGCAAAAAACAGGACCACGATCAAAAGGAAGCCAACGAAACGACTCCACTTGATCATGACAATCCTCCTAAATAGTCGTTGAATTAGCTCATCTTAGTATATCTCCTAAGCTATTAATAGGTCAATGAAGAAAGGATCCCAGCAAAAAGGGGCCTACAGAATGTCGGCCCCGTTAATGTTTAATCGAAAGCGGGCATCCAGCATTTTCGCGGCCCGTTGGCACATCAGCATGCGCTCCATAAATATTTCAAAATACTCCATCACCGATGAAATCGTATTGTCGATCTCGATCTTAAGCGTCACTTCGCGCGGCTCCGCGCTCACATGGAGGAACGAAGACGTTGCGGCGTAGTTGACCCGGTCGTGAATATCGAACTGCGACACGTCGCGCCGTCTGACCCGCGTGCGGTGCACGTCCGACTTGTCGGCGAGGATCAGCGCCGCCGCGATCGTGTTGACCGCTTCGCCGTACTGCTCCTCATGGTTGCCGACCGCACCGACGATACAGGCGACTTCATCATACGGCATCCCGATGCCTTCTAAGATATGAAAACACATGATCGCGCCGGCCTTGCCATGGTCATGACGCCCGGTGATGTTCCCGATGTCGTGAATGTATCCGGCGATCGCCGCCAGTTCCCGTTCACGCTCCGAGTAGCCGAGCAACTCCATCACGTTCTCCGCGATGTTGGAAACCAACGTTACATGGCGGAAACCATGTTCGGTAAAGCCCATCGCTTTTAAAAATTTGTCGGCCGACACGATATACTGCTGAATCTGCGGCAACTGCTTGATCTCAGCCAGCGTGATTCGCTTGTTCGTTTTGGTTGGCGTTTCCTGCATCCGTTCTGAGCCCTCCCATCGTGCTGTCAGTGTCCCGACTATTGTGCGCGGTGGGAGGATTTTCTATGCTATTCGCCTTTCAAGGTGCGGACCATCAGCCAGTTCATGAAAGCGTGCGCCTTCAGCGACAAGACATCGTTGACAAGCTGGTGCAAGGGAGGAAGGCCGCGCTTGTATTTGCCGGACACACACTCCCATACGTCCTCGCCGGTCACCTGTTCGTAGCCGTGCAGATTCAGCTCTTCCGCCTTGCTGATGCAAAGCTTGCGCACAACCTCATTTAATTCCGCTTCATCCATGGCAGGCGCTGTGTGCTCTTCATTCATCTTTGCGCCCTCCTCCCACTTATTCTGTAAATTTAACTGCTTGCACCATTTCGTGAAAGGGTCCCCTAAATCCTCTTTTTGGACTACTCCCTGCATGTCCGGCATAGAAGTGAAGAAGAAGACAACCTGTACGGAGAAGGAGAGGGACCTTTTGAGCAAACAATCCTTTTTAAAAGGAGCAGTCATCCTCGTCGCAGCCAGTCTCGTGACCCGCGTCCTCGGTTTTGTCTACAAGATCTTCCTCTCCAGGCTGATCGGCGCCGAGGGCATTGGTTTGTTTTATACGGTTTTTCCGATCTTGATGTTCTTGATCACCTTGACTACAGCCGGTCTGCCGATCGCGATTTCCAAGCTGGTCGCCGAAGCGCTGGTCGACGAAGACACGCGGCGGGTCAAGCGGATCGTCACCGTCTCGATGAAGGCGGTGATCACGCTGTCGGTCATCTTTACCGCGCTGATGCTGGTCCTGGCGCCGTGGATCACCGCCAACGTCCTGACCGACCCCCGCGCCTATTATACCTTGCTCGCCATGGCGCCGATCATCGTGATCATCGCCATCTCTTCGATCCTGCGCGGCTACTTCCAAGGGCTGCAAAACATGACGCCCAACGCCGTCGCCTCGATTTTCGAACAGGTCGCCCGCATCGGCGCGGTGCTGGTCTTTGCCACCTATCTGCTGCCGTACGGCCTTGAATATGCAGCAGCAGGCGCGATGATCGGCATGGTGATCGGGGAGCTGGTCGGCCTGCTCTATCTGGTCTATACGTACTACTCGCGCTATTCCTTGCGCAAAATGCCTCAGGTCGCTCCCAACAAGCCGCCGGAGCCGTTTCGCAAAATGCTGTCCTCGGTGCTGGAGATCGCCATGCCGGTCACCTTGTCGCGCATCGTCGGTTCCATCGCCTACACGTTGGAGCCGATTCTCGTCACCCGCTGCCTGGTGATGACCGGGCTGTCGGCTGCGGTGGCGACCACACTGTACGGGCAGTACTCGGGGATGGCGATTTCGCTGTTGGTGCTGCCGACCGTCTTCACCTACTCGCTGCAGACCACTTTGGTTCCATCGATTTCGGAAGCGGTGGCGGCCGGTGATCAACTGGTCGTGCAGCGCCGCCTGTACCAAGCGTTTCGCTTGACCGCGCTGATCGGCTTCCCAACTTCGGCGATCCTCACCTTGTATGCGACCGAACTGTCCCATGCGATTTTTAATGACAAAGCGGTGGGCCCGATCCTCGCGATCATGGCGCCGGTCGGCTTCCTGCTCTATTTGCAAGGGCCGCTCTCCGGGATTTTGCAAGGGTTGAACCGGGCCGGTGTGGCGATGCGCAACTCGATCATCGGCTCGATCCTGAAGCTTGGGATCATCTACTACCTCGTCTCCAATCCCGCGTACGGCATCGCAGGCGTTGCCTGGTCGGTCGTCATCTCGGTCACCGTCGTGACCATCCTGCACTTCCTGTCGGTGACGCGCTTGCTCGGCTTCTACGTCAATCTCGTCGAGACGGTGAAAATTCTCATCGCCACATCGCTGCTCAGCGTCTGGCTGCTCGAGTTCCGCAACTTCTCGCAGCTGAACGACGTCTGGCTGATCACCTACGGCACGATCTCCGGATTCGCCTTGTATTTCTTCGTGCTGAACATGATGGGCGTGGTGACGTTGCACACCGTCTCCAGACTGCCGAAAGTAGGCAAGCCGCTGGCCGGCATCTTGCGGCTCGTTCCCTTTTTGCGCTAACGAAAAACCGTCTCAGCAGCTGAGACGGTTTTTGTCATTTGTCATCATAGGTGTCCACATAGATCTGGCCCTGGTTGTCGATCGAGCAGTAAAACACTTTTTTAAACTCACGGAGCCCGGCTTTTTGCAGCTCGTTTTTCAGCCAAAAGCGGGTCTTCCCGATCTTCTCCAAGTTCTCATCCATCACATATCCGTCCACGATCAGCGGCAAGGGCAGCCCGGTGCGCGGCACGGCAAGCCCGATGTCCTCGGCAGTCAGCGGCCGCTTCTCCGCTTTCGGGAACACGCTGAGCTTGCCAGTCGTCTCCAGAATGGCAAATTCCACATCGGAGACGGACGCCACATTTTTATCGCGCAGTTGCGTCATCAGGTCGCTGAGCGAATAGCGGGTGCGGCGCATCTCGTCATCGCGGATCTTGCCGTTGGCGATGAGCAGTGTCGGCCGCCCGTCGACGAGATTGCGCAGCGAGATCGATTTTAAAGTCAGCCACGACATGCCGATCTGCAGCAACACCAGCGTGCCGATGATCAGCATCCCTTCACCGATCGTGATCTCATGGTCCATCAGCGCCGTCGCCGACACTTCGGCGATCATGATCGAAATGACCAAGTCAAAGATCGAGAGTTTGCCGATCTCCCGCTTCCCCATCAGGCGCATCGAGGCGAGGGTTACAAAGTAGAACAAGGTGATGCGCAAGAGAAGCCCCCAGAAATGTTCCACCCCTGTTCCCTCCTTTCGTACACATCGTTCACACATCCTGTCTTTGCTAGTATGAACAAAAGCATCCCCTCCATACCCGGAGGGGATGCTTTTTATGCTTTCGCCTGCTGCTCCAGCCAGCCGGAGGAGAGGCGCAAAAACATTTCGGCGATCTGCGAGACCAACTGCTGCCCTTCTGACACGTCATCGGGGAAGACGATCACATCAGCCCGCGAAACGACGCGCACCAGCACGTTGTCGCCGACTTTGAATTTGTGGCAGGCGACCGCTTTTTGCAGCCGTTCCTGAATCCGCAACACTTCTTCGCGGTTCACACGCGGCACCAGCAGCAAAAATTCATCGCCGCCATAGCGCGCCGCGATCTCACCGTGGCGCACGTTTTCTTTGATCAGCACGGCGATTTCGCGCAGGACCATGTTGCCAACTTCGAAGCCAAACGTGCGGTTGATGTTGGTGAACTCGGCGATGTTGATAAAAATCAGCGCGAACGACGTTCCGCTATCCTTGCTCTGCGCCATAAACTCCTCGACCATTTTGATCCGCAGGTAGTGGTAGGTGTAGAGGCCGGTCAGCTTGTCGACAAACAGATGGGTGTCAAAATCGGGCGTGTAGACGGCGACTTTGTCCCGGCCGCGCTGTTTGGCGCCCCAGTACATCGCCTGATCCGCTTTTTCCAGCAGTTCTTTTTCATTCTGGTCGTGGTCGGGGTAACTGGCCACGCCGACGGAGACGGTCACGCCTTGCACGGTGTAGCCTTGGTACTGAAACTTGTGAAAATGCAGCTCGCGGCGAATGCCTTCGACGACGCCTTTCGCTTCGTACAGCGAGGCGTCGAGCAGCAGCGCGAACTCTTCCCCGCCGTAGCGGGCCACAACTCCCTGCTTGCCGACCGCCTTCTGGAGCACTTGCGCCACTTGGCGCAGCACTTCATCGCCGACGACGTGGCCGTACGTATCGTTGTATTTTTTGAAATGGTCGATGTCGAGGATGGCGATCGACATCGGCCGAACTTCCGCCTTGGCCTGCTCGAAACGGCGGGACAGTTCCTGATAGAAAAAGCGGTAATTGTAGAGCCCCGTGCCCGGGTCGCGCACGCTCGCTTCCTGCAGTTCGCGGTAAAGCGAGGCGTTTTCGATCAGCACCCCGACTTGGGCGGCGAGCACGGTGATCAGTTCGATCTGTTCCTCCGTATAAGCATAGGAGCGTGCCCCGTAGCAGGTGAGCACGCCCACCACCTTGTCACGCGCTTTCAGCGGCACGACGAGGAAAGACTTGAATTCTTCATGCTTCTCGGTGATCCGCTTGTCTTTCATCGTGTCCGGCACCGATTCGACCTGCTTGCTCTTCACGGCGAGCGAGGTGATGCTGCTTTCCGACAGGCAGAAGCCCGCTTGGGGCATCAGTTCCGGATGGTGTTGACCGTCGATCCAGACCGGCATCACCCGTTCGTTTTCCACCACCCACAGGACGGCCGACACCGACGGGGTTAATTTGCGCACCGATTCGGTGATCGTGCGCGATATATTTTGCAGATCAAATTCGCTCTGCAGGCGGTTCACCACTTCGTGCGCCTTGTTCGTCAATTTGATCTTGCGGTACAGCTTCAAGACCTGTCCGAACAGCACCAGCGGGATCATCATCAACAACAGCGACGGCGCATCCCCGTCAAAGGCCAGGATAAACACGGCAAACGGGATGCAGATCAGAAAGTTCATCGAATCGGAAACAAAAATTTTCAGGAAATCGCGCGGCGATACTTCGTCGCGGCGCAGGATAAATAAAGTGTGTACCAAGAGGTGGTTCATCACCATGTACATCAGTGTCACCGGCAGCAAAATCAGATAATCCATCGTTTCGGCCGAACCGGTTAGCCGGGCCGCCTCACCGCCAAGCCATACGAAGACCCCATAGGCGGCAAACGTGCTGATTGCGTGCTGGGCGCCGTTGAACAAATGAAGCAGCGTCCCCCGGTGGTTGCGCTTGATCAAAGGGGCTGCGACGACTGCGATGGTGACGAGCGGCGCGGCAACATGCGGGCCAAACAGCATCATCACCGCCAGTGTCACGCCGTATGTCAGCGACCCGTAGCCGCTCCCGAGCGGAATCTGCACCGACTCGACAAGCAGATAGAGCAGGAGCAACAAGATCAACTGTGGACGGAGAAACGAGTCGTAGTGGTCAAAGGCTGCTGTCAGGAACAAAAATGCGGCAAAAGCGAGCACTGCATACTGATACAGTTTTACCGCCGTCAATCTCACATTCAACCACCCCTCCATCACCCGATACAAAAACTGTAGGTAAGATAGTTCCACTAAAAGTTCGAAGATTCCTTCTCATTGATCTAAAGGAATTTTCACAAACGTTAAAAAGCCCCCGCTGGGAGACGGGGGCTTAACCGAGTGCTGCGATGACTGGTCTGTAGACTGCTGTAAAAAATCTTCATCGTCTGCTGCGACTCTTGCTGCGACTTCGGTCACTTTCCATCATGTCCGCTGGTACAAGCGAATATACATAGAACGACAAAATGGGACTAGGAGGTGCTCGTTTTTATGAAAAGCAAACCCCTTGCGGAGTACGCGCCGAATTTTGGCGGTATGCCCGTGCTGTATGGTCTGATTGCATCGTTTATCACCGCATTTGCTTCGATCCTGATCACGACGTTCGTCATGGGCTGGACTTCGGTTGCCGAAGCCAATCTCTCCTCGATCACCTATGTGTTAAACATGGTATCGGTGCTGGTCGGCTCCCTGCTGGCGGCACGCCAAGCTGGCAATCGCGGCTGGTACTACGGCGGTTTGACCGGGCTGTCGTACGCGGTGATCGTCACCATGCTCGGCCTCGTCGTTGTCAGCGGCCCGGCATTCAGCATGAACACGGTGTTCCAGGATCTGCTGATGATGCTCGTCGGCGCATTCGGCGGGATGATCGGCGTCAACCTGCGCAAATAGCTGCTCCAAAACAAAGCCCCCTCGAAGATCGAGGAGGCTTTTTATGTATCGTGATTGCTAGTCTTTGATGATGTGGTTGACCGCCGAGCGCTCAAACGTCATCTTCTGGTTGTCGCTAACGGTCAGGACAACCGTCTTTTCTTCGATTGCTACTACCGTGCCGTGCAGGCCGCCGATGGTGATCACGCGGTCGCCGCTCTTCAGCGCGTCGAGCATGCCCATGCGCTCACGCTGACGCTTTTGCTGCGGGCGGATGATGAACAGCCAGAAAACTACGAAGATCAGCAGAATCGGTGCTAATTGTGCCAAGAGTTCCATTTTGTCTTATCCCTCCAATCTTTCTATCATTACATATTATAGCCGTAAGACTCATAAAATGCATGCTTGTACTCTAAAAGTCTGTCTTCATCGATCGCTTTTCGAATATTGTCCATCATTGTGACGAGGAAATGGACGTTGTGAATCGAGGTCAGACGGATGCCAAACGTCTCATCGCACTTGATCAGATGGCGGATGTAGGCGCGGCTGTAGTTCTTGCAGGTGTAGCAGTCGCAGTTCGGATCGAGCGGGCCGAAGTCGCGGGCATAGTTGGCGTTGCGCACGACCACTTTGCCGACCGAAGTCATGCAGCTGCCGTTGCGGGCGATACGGGTCGGCAGTACGCAGTCGAACATGTCGATGCCGCGAATGACACCTTCGAACAGATCGTCCGGAGAGCCAACGCCCATCAGGTAGCGCGGTTTATCTTTTGGCATCAGCGGCGTGGTGAACTCCAGCACTTCGTTCATGATTTCTTTCGGCTCGCCAACCGACAAGCCGCCGACCGCATAGCCCGGGAAATCAAGTTCGAGCAGTTCTTCCGCGCTCTGTCTGCGCAGTTCCTTGTCCATCCCGCCTTGGATGATGCCAAACAGCGCCTGCTCATCGGGACGCTGGTGCGCCGCGATGCAGCGTTTCGCCCAGCGCGTGGTGCGCTCCAGCGAGTCTTTCAGGTATTGGCGGTCGGCCGGGTACGGCGGGCACTCGTCAAACGCCATGATGATGTCCGCGCCGAGGTCGTTTTCGATCTCGATCGCTTTTTCCGGGGTTAGGAACAGCTTCTCGCCGCTGATATGGTTGCGGAACTGCACGCCTTCCTCGGTGATCTTGCGCAGGTCGGACAAGGAAAAGACCTGGAAGCCGCCGCTGTCGGTGAGAATCGGGCGATCCCAGTTCATGAACTTGTGCAAGCCGCCCGCCTCTTTGACGATGTCGTGGCCGGGACGCAGCCACAAATGGTATGTATTGCTCAAGATGATCTGCGCGCCAATGTCCTTGAGCTCTTCCGGGCTCAAGGTCTTGACGGTCGCCAAGGTGCCGACTGGCATAAAGATCGGCGTTTCGATCACGCCGTGCGGGGTGTGCAGACGCCCGCGGCGCGCACCTGTATGTTTTTCCGTTTTCAAAAGTTCATAGCGGATTGCTGCCATGCTGACTAGTTCCTCCTCAGTAAATGAACATCGCGTCGCCAAACGAGAAGAAGCGGTACTCTTCCCGAACTGCCTCCGCATAGGCACGAAGCACAGCTTCGCGTCCGGCGAGCGCCGATACGAGCATCACCAGCGACGATTTCGGCAGGTGGAAGTTGGTGACCAGCGCATCGACCACCGTAAACGCCACGCCGGGATAGATAAAGATGTCGGTCCAGCCGCTCGCTTCCCGGATCTCGCCCTTTTGCCCCGCCGTCTCCAGCGTCCGGCAGGCGGTGGTGCCGACGGCGATGACGCGATGGCCGCCCGCTTTCGTCTCGCGGATCAGATCGGCCGTCTCCTGCGGCAGATGGTACCACTCGGCGTGCATCTTGTGCTCATCGAGCGTGTCGGCCGACACCGGTCGGAAGGTGCCGAGCCCGACATGCAGCGTCACAAAGCCGATCTGAATGCCTTTTGCCTGGATCTGCTCCAGAAATTCTTTTGTAAAATGCAGGCCTGCCGTCGGAGCGGCCGCCGAGCCGCGGTGTTTGCTGAACACCGTCTGGTAGCGCTCCTGATCGTCCAGTTGTTCTGTGATGTACGGAGGCAGCGGCATCTGGCCAAGCTGGTCGAGAATCTCGTAGAACATTCCCTCATACGAAAAGCGGACGATTCGTCCGCCTTCTTCCGTCGTATCCAGCACTTCTGCCGTGAGCAGTCCGTCGCCAAACGTGACCTGCGTGCCGACGCGCAGCTTCTTGCCTGGGCGCACCAGCACCTCCCAAACATTTGGCTCCATCTCTTTCAACAGCAAAAATTCGACCTTGGCGCCCGTGTCGGATTTGACCCCGTACAGACGCGCCGGCAGCACCCGCGTGTCGTTGAGAATCAACGCATCCCCCGGCTCTAAAAATTCGATCAGGTCGGAGAAGCGCCGATGGCCGATCTCCCCCGTCCGCTTGTTGAGCGTCATCAGTCGGGACGCGGTGCGCTCAAGCAGCGGATGCTGGGCGATCAGCTCGTCAGGCAAATGAAAATCAAATTCTTCAACACGCATGATGTGGTTCACCTTTCAAATCTATTTCGATAAATGGACTTATTGCTTTTCAGTCAGGGTAACCCCTTGATAATAGTGTTTCAAAATCTTGTCATACGTATACCCGTTGACCGCAGCGCCATGCGCCCCCCACTGCGACATGCCAAGCGCGTGGCCCCAGCCGTTGCCATGGAAGATGTAGGACTGGTTCTTGGTGACGACGCGGCTCTTGCCCCCCGCGCCGAGCAGGACGAATGATTGATTTGATCCGTTGACCGCCGTGGTGGCTGTACCCGACGCCGTGACAACGTGCAGTTCTTTGCCCTGCAGCTTGGCATTGGGATACTCGCTCTTTATGCCGCTGGCGCTCTGCACCGTATAGGTGCCCTGCTGCTCGATCGTGGCGCGCGTGCTCCACAGGTCGTTGAACAGGTAGCGGTAGTAGTCGGCGTTGGTCACCGTGATCGGCTTGCCGTTGGCGCTGACTTCGAGCATGTGCTCGCCCTGGCCCCACTTGGAGACGCGCAGGTCGTAGACCGGCCCGGTGACGGTCGGGTAGCCGCTGGCCTGGTTCTCGTTGATCATGTTCATCATCTCATTGGGCGTGAACGGGCCTTTTTGCCAGTTGTAGGTGTTGTACTCGATCTCTTCGTCGAGAATTACGACCCGCATGCCTTTCGACGCGTTGGCCAGCGTGCTGGCATAATAGTTCGGCACGGGGCGCACCGCCTGCGCGTCCGCATTGACGACGCCGGTCGCAAATCCGGCCGCATTGGTGCCGTCTTTCGTCACGCCGCTCGCCCGCATCCAGCCGATCAGACCGCTTGGCAGCTGCACGCGGTAGGTCAGCGGCTCCCGGCGGGTCGATTCGGCGTCCCAGGGGCTCTCCACAGCCTTCAGGTAGTCGATGCCCTGGCTGCCCCAGATCTCGGCCACGTCGCCCGAATAACCGCCGTGGTTGGACGAATAGAGCGTCTCCACGTAGGCGCCGTTTTTCGTCAGCACCTGACCCATCGTCGCATTGACCGCCTGATTGGTGTCTTCCGCCTCGCGCGTGTAGCCGCGATACGCCTGATCCCAGACGTCATCCGAGATGTCGGCGACGCCCCAGCGGTTGCCGCCCATCTTGCGCACCGCATAGGTCCTTGCGGCCACCGCCTGCGCCTTGAGCGCTTCCATCGGCCACCCGGACGCCATCTCCTGCGGGAGAACGCCGTACAGGTATTGGTCGAGGCCGACGTAGTTGATCACGTGCGGCTTCTCGTTATAGCCTTGGACGAGGATCGCGCCGCGGTACTCGCGGGCTTTCTCCATTACTTTCGTCACCGCCGGCGTGCCGATCGGCACAAACGCCGACTCTTCCTTCGCCGAGTTCTGGATGAAATGCGGAATCTCCATGCCCGAGTAAGCGCTTTTCTTGATCATCAGGTAGTCGGCCGGCGCAAAATCGGCCTTGGCATAGCCGCCGCCAAGCTTCGCGTTTACGCTGTCCAGTTCTGCCTGAGACGCTTCGTTGCCGACCCAGACCTCCCACGTGCCGTCTTTGCGCACCAGCGGGTAGGCTTCGTGCCCTTTGGCGCGCAGGTCGTTCGCTTTCGCTTCGGCGGCGCTTTGGCTGGCCTGCTTGCCTGCGGTCAGACGCATGTAGCCGCGCACTTTCGCCGCGCCGATGGCGGCGAGCTTGGTGCGTGCAGAATCTGCCTGGGTGCGGTACTCATAGTAGCCGTTGATCAGCTGATAGCGCTTCTGGCCGGAGAGGGACTCGACCAAAATGTCATACGACATCCCCATGTCGTCGATGCGTCCCGCAGCCGTCTGCGCTTCGGCCAGGGTCGCGTAGCTGCCGACGAGGACGTAATAGTTGTCCAAAGAGGCCTTCACTGCGCTGTTTGACGAATACCTTGCCGTAAACTTGCCTCCCGTATAAAAGCCAGCCTGCAAGCCGCCTTGGCCTTGCAGAGTGACGGTGTCGGTCGTCGTGTTAAAGGAACTCGTTTTCATCATCAGACCCACGCGAATCGGGGTCGAACCGCTCACTGCTTGTGCAGTTTGCATCATCGGCGTCTGAATCAGGCCGCCGGCCAAAGTGACCGCGACCAGACAGACGGAGACCTTTTTCCAGGCAGCAGATACTCTTGAGGTGCGCATGATCGTCTCCTTACGTGATAATCTAGATTCGGGGTGCATGTAGGGTACTATACTTCTCTATTTGGCTCAGTTTTCCTGCACTTCTTCTACAAAAGCCGTCAGTATTCGTCAAAAGCAGACGGGCTCTATGAAAACTGGATTAATTTGTTTTAGAAATGATGGACACTAGCCTATCTAAACGTCTATAATACTAATGAAAAATCTAAAATTTCAGGGAGACGGTACTGCATGCGATTAGCCCCTGTATCACTGAGTCTGGTTGAGTCGATCCTCGCCAAGCCGGTCCTCGATGAAAAAGGTATGATCCTCGTCGGTGCTGGGGTCAAGCTTTCCGAACGCATGATCACGCGTTTAAAACAGCTTGGAGTCTCCAGCCTTTATATTGAAGATAAGCGCACGGACGATATTGTAATCGTCGATGCGGTGTCTGACGAGACGCGTCGAAACGCGGTCAACACCGTCTACAACTCAATGCTGCAAATGATTGAAACGGAACGGGGCGCACGACGCGCTTCCCGCCCGCAGATCGGTCGCGAGATTTCCAAGGTATTTCAAGATATCCTCGCCGATTTGAAAGCCAATGGGACAGGCTTGATCAACCTGGCGAGCATTTTCACAGTAGACGGATACCTCTATCATCATTCGGTGAACGTAGCCATTCTGGCGACGGCATTAGGTCTGGCCAAAGGGTATGGTCAGAAAGAGATCACCGAGCTTGGCGTTGGCGCCTTGCTGCATGACATCGGCTGCACCAAGGTTCCGCAAGAAATTTTGAACAAGCCCGGCCGCTATTCGGATCTCGAGTTTGAGTTGATGAAGAAGCATGCGGAGTGGGGCTATGAGATGCTGCGCGAGCAAGACAGCATCTCGCTGTTGTCCGCCCATGTCGCGTACCAGCATCACGAGCGCAATGACGGCTCGGGGTACCCGCGCGGTCTGAAGGGCGATGAGATCCACGAGTATGCGAAGATCGTCGGCATGTGCGATGTGTATGAAGCATTGACTTCGAAGCGTTTCCACCGGGAAGCGTTCCTGCCGCATGAAGCTTTGGAGTTCATCTTGGGCGGGAGCACCGCGCTGTTTGATCTGTCCCTCGTGCGTCTGTTTGCAAAAAACGTGGCCGTGTATCCGATCGGCATGACAGTCAAATTAAACACCGACGAAACAGCAGTTGTCGTCAGCCTCAACCCGGAGTATCCGCAGCGTCCGGTCGTCCGTCTGCTCACCGACGAGTCCGGCCGACGTCTGGACAGCCCGTACGACATCGACCTCACCAAAGAACTGACCATGATGATCGTCAGCTACAACGAGTAAACACAAAACCCCCGCAGCTCACTGCTCCGGGGTTTTTGTTATGCTGTAAAAAACCCCGGAGCAGGTGCTCCGGGGTTTTGTTTGACTGCAAAGACACTTCCGTTCTCAAGACGGCTTAGTCGTCTTTTTTGTCTTTGCCAGTTTGCTTCTCTTTGTTTTGGTTGCCGTGTCCGTAGTTTTGCTTTACGTCCCGGTCTTTGCCTTTTTGCCTGTCGTTCTCCTTGTCGTCGGAGGACTTGCTGCTCTGCGGCGACACTTTTTTGGTATCCTGTTCGCGCTCAGACGGCTTGTCTTTCTGGGAAGGACCTTGCTCGCTGCCCTTCTTGTCGTCCTTCCCGTTGTTTTGCTTGCCGTCCTCTTTCTTTTGCTGGCCGGGCGGCGTTTTCTTCTCTTGCTCGCGGTTGCCCGAATTGCCCGGCACCACGCCTTGCTCGACTTTGCCCTTGCCCTGCTGCTTTTCCGCTGCTTGCTTCTCGTTCATGTCGCGGTGCCAATCGTCCAATTCCTGGCCGCCCTTGAGTCCATGCAGCACATCCGCCAGTTCCTGGCCGCGTTTGTCGACGATCTTCGAGATCGACTCGTGCTTAAACTCGTCGATCTCAACTTCGATTCCGCTTTGCACAGCCGCCACATAAAGCGCATATTTGCCCGGCGACAAACCCGCGTCCTGCGCCGCATCCCGCACTTCGCGGGACACGACGATACCTTCAACCTCAACTTCCGCACCGGTATTCTGCGCCAAGGTCTCCACTTGGGCGACCAGATCGCTCTCCACCTGATTCAGGTCGAGGTCTGCCTTCTGCTCGTCGTCCGCTGCAGCCGGAGATGCAGTGATGATCACTTCCGTCTTCTCATCAAGGTATCCTTGCGTGCGTGCGATCTCGGCAAGTTTGCCCACCGCCGCTTCGACCGACAGCCCTGTAAGCGCCAGTCCTTTCAGCACCAATCCACCTTCATCGTTCAACGGAACTGCTGTGACCACCTGTTTGTGATTGTCAATCGAAAGTTCGATACTCGGATTGATGTCAACCGTTACGTAGGCATACGCAACAGGCTCCGAAAAAAGTGAAGTGCTGGTCCAGACACTAACAGCAAGCAGCACAGACGCGGCAATCACGCCGGTCTTCTTCCAGGTCGTGTTCCAGGATTTCTTGTACCAAGGGAGCGGCACTGCTTTCCCTGTGCCCGCAGTTTGCGTCAATACCTCATCCGGCACATCGATTTCCTGGCCCACAGTCATTCCGTCAGCCCAAGGCACGTTCAAAAATCTGCGGTCTTTGGTCATGACGATGACCTTCCCGTTTGCTACTTGCATGACAATCCCTTTGTTCTGCATCAACGGCCCCCCTTTCCGTAAGAAAATCATTCCCACCACAGTTACATGATATAGTCTTGCAGCATTTCAAAATCCCCGATCAGGATTAAGGAGACGGCGATGATATATTTACGCTGGCGCTCAATCGTCTTCCGGCTTACTTTGACATGGTTCATCAAGGCTTTCAGCGGCAAGGAACGCTTCGTCATCAGGTAGTCGCAAAACTCCTGATTCGCAGCGATCACCTTCGCCACCTCCATCGCGTTTTCACGCGCATCCTGATGTTTCGGCGACAGGTCGACCAACTCTTCCATCGAGATCTCAAACTGCATCAACAGCTCGGTAAAATGCTGAATCTCATCTCGCCTGGCGTCACCTTCCACCAGCTTTTGGTGCTCTTCAACAGACTTCTGCACCTCTACGTAGTTGATCACATTCTCCTCTTCATCTTCCACTTCAAAGTCGGAGAACGGAACGTCGCGCTGTTTGGCCTGTTTGGAGCGGAAATAGTCGATCAGTCTGCGCTTGATCACCGTGTCGGCAAAGCCGAGAAAACTGGTGCCGCGATCCAGATCATAGCGTTCGATCGCTTCGTTAAACGCTGCAAGCGCAATGCTAAACTCGTCGTCTTGCCCACGGCGAATGTACCGTCCCGTTGCTTGGGAGGCGCTCTTCGCTACGAAAGGAATATACTCCCGAAGCAATTGATTGCGAGCCTCTTCATCCCCACTGCGTGCCTTCATCAACAACTGATTGAGATCTGATGTCTCCTCCGATTTCTTGCGTCGGAACGGTAAGATTCCCACCCATTCCACCTCGCTTGCTATAGGATTCGTACACCCGGTTAGCGTTTTGGGGCATCAAACGAGATTCGGGCAAAATTTTTGTCGGAATGTCACTCCGGCGGGGTCAAACCAAAGTGGTGATACCCGTGCGGCGTGACAATTCTCCCTCTCGGTGTACGTTGGATAAACCCGATCTGAAGCAGATAGGGCTCGTAAACGTCTTCAATCGTATCCGGTTCTTCGCCGATCGTCGCAGAGATCGTGTCCAGCCCGACCGGGCCGCCGCCGAATTTCTCGATGATCGTCAAGAGCAGTTTGTGGTCAACTTCATCCAGACCCTTTTGGTCGACTTGGATCAGCTTCAGCGCGTGGTCGGCAAGCTCGGCCGTGATCACACCGTCGCCCTGCACCATCGCGAAGTCGCGCACCCGCTTGAGCAGCCGGTTGGCGATACGCGGTGTGCCCCGCGACCGTGTGGCCATCTCCCGGGCGCCGTCAGGAACGATCGGCACGCCGAGGATCTCAGCGGTGCGGACGATGATCTTCTGCAGATCTTCATTGTCGTAATACTCCAGATGGCAGACCACGCCAAACCGGTCGCGCAGCGGCAGGGACAGCATCCCGGCCCGCGTCGTCGCGCCGACGAGGGTAAACGGCGGCAGGTCGAGCCGCACAGAACGCGCAGCCGGCCCTTTGCCGATGATGATGTCGAGCGCAAAATCCTCCATCGCCGGATACAGCACTTCTTCCACGCTTTTGTTCAGGCGATGAATCTCGTCGATAAACAAAACATCGCCTTCTTGCAAATTGGTCAAAAGCGCCGCCAGATCACCCGGGCGTTCGATCGCCGGGCCGGACGTGACGCGCACATTTACGCCAAGCTCATTGGCGATGATATTGGAAAGCGTCGTCTTGCCAAGGCCGGGGGGACCGTACAGCAGGACATGATCGAGCGCTTCCCGGCGCATCTTCGCCGCTTCGATATATACTTTCATGTTTTCGCGCACCTTGCGCTGCCCGATCATTTCGTGCAGATAGCGGGGGCGCAGCGTCTCTTGATCGCTGTCTTCCTGCAAGGGTTGAGATGTAACGAACCGATCTTCCACGAAATACCTCTCCTTATTGGCGCATCATTTGCTTCAGAGCGAGCTTAATCAGGCTTTCGAGTGGAACACCTTCAGTTATCTCTTCCGCAAGGCTTCGGACAACCTCATGCGCTTCTTTTTCAGTATAGCCGAGACTGGTCAACGCTTCATGCAACTCGGCTCCTAGTCCTTTAGATACAGGAACGGCCTTGGCCGCCCCTTTGCCTGCCGACAGCGGCGGCACGGGCAGCAGGGTGGCCAGATCGTCCAGCTTCTCCTTGAGATCAAGGATCAGGCGCTGAGCGGTCTTTTTGCCGATGCCCGGCAGCTTGGTCAGGAAGTTGACATCTTCGGAGCGGACGGCGAACACAAACTGGTCCGGCGTGCCTGCGCCAAGGATCGAAAGTGCTACTTTTGGCCCAATGCCGTTCACGTTGATCAGTCTGTTGAACAGCTCTTTCTCTTCTTTCGTGATGAACCCGTATAAAAGATGGGCGTCCTCCCGAACATGGTGGTGAGTGAACAGACGCAGATTCTCGCCTTCTTTCACTTGAAACGAGGTGGTGCCGGTCACAAATACGCGGTAACCGACACCGTTTACGTTGATCACCACATGGTCGAGCTCCGCATAAGCGACAACGCCTTCAACAAATGCTATCACTGCTTCAACTTCCTTTCCGCAAGGCTTTGCAGCGGAGCGGTGTGCGCGTGGGTGATCGCAATCGCCAAGCCGTCTGCCGCATCGTCAGGCTTGGGGATCTTGGAGAGCCCAAGCAGCATGCGCACCATCTCCTGAATCTGTTTCTTTTCGGCTTTTCCGTAGCCGACGACCGATTGCTTGACTTGCATCGGTGTATATTCTGCGACTGCGAGACCGGCCTCGCGGGCTGCGAGCAGCACCACGCCGCGCGCTTGGGCCACATCGAGCGCAGTCGTTACGCTCTTGGCGAAGAAAATCTGTTCCACCGCCATCGCATCAGGCTGATGCCTCTTGATGATCTCACGAATGGCGCCGTATATCTCGACCAGCCGATCGGGAATCGGCGTGTTGGGCTTCGTCTCCACACACCCGTACTCCACAGGTTTCAATCGGTTGCCGATCAAATCGACCACGCCGTATCCGGTTCGACCGTATCCGGGGTCGATTCCAAGTATCCGCATGCTGGCAATTCCTCCTTAGACGTTCGGTAGGAATGTATTCGATGCCGAACATACATTTCCTTTTTAACATAGATCCCGTGAGAAAGCCATGGCAGGATCAGGTATACATAACATTGCCCTCCCTTAAACTCCACCTGTCATAAATCGTTCACTTTCGACGTAATATGAGGATGTAGATGCAGCCACGTATGCGATCCCCCAAAAATGTTACTTTGCTGTATATATGTAGAGACAGCTTTTCCTAGAATTTCCCGAAAAAACTTCTAAAATATCTGAAACCTTTTACATGTCCACTTCGTCTATTTATATAACGAACTCGACTATGTGAAAGGGGCGATGGTGTCTTGGTTTCCGGAGTGATCGCGCTTGTTCTGTTGGTAGGTACATTAGGGTTTGGACTGACGATGATCGCGTCGGTAGAAGACGCGAATGCTGGAGACGAAACAGACCAGGGCACCAACGTCAACGTACAATAAAATATCAGCAAAAAGGCACAGTCCCGCTAGGGGCTGTGCCTTTTACTTTTTCAGCTCCGCATAGCGCTTCTCCTCTTGGAGCGCCGCCCATTCGAGGCGCGGCAGCAGCGCTTTTTTGTTGCCCGTTTTGCCAAAATCATACCACTCGCGAATCACCAGCGACGGATAGGACATCAAGGCGTCGAGCACGCGCCGGTTGTCTTCGCAGAGCGGATACGTGCGGTCATACGCCTCCACCATCTCCTGAAACAGCCCCGGCGCGTGCCCGTTCAGATAAAGGGCATGATTCAGCAGTTGGTACAGGTCGTGCGCCCGCACATCGAGTCCGGCGAGATCAAAGTCGATCAAGGCGGCCGTCCCGCCCTGCCAGATGAAGTTGTGCGGCGCCGGGTCGCGGTGGCACAACGCCCCGCGCCGCGTATCGCGCTCCAAGGCCCGCATGAAGCCCGGCCCCTGCAAGTCGCGCACCGCCTGCCGCGCCCGCTGTGCAAACGGCCGCCACAGATCGCGCAAGGCGGACGTGCGCAGGCTCGCATCTTGCGCGCGGTCGAACCGATGGCGGTATTTTTCCCACAAGGGCGGCACGCGCAGATAAAACGACTTTTCCACCTGCCGGGCGGTCGGCACGCGGTGCAAGCTGGCCAGCGCCGCTGCAGCCGCTTGACGCTCCTTGGGATCATGCATCGACAAATGCCGGCCTGTCAGCCACGGCTGCATCGTCCAGAGCACGCCGCGGTCGCTGAGATACGCGGCGTTGTCTTTTGTTTTCAGGTAGGGGGCGATCTCCACGCCGCTTCGCACCACCACATCGAGCGCAGTGCCAAGCGCATCGAGCCGCTTTTTCATGCCTTCGCCTTCATAGCGTTTGAGTATCATCGCGCCGCCGCTGCTCTGCAGACCGGTCACGGTGCGCAGCTTGACCGCGTGGGAAAACGTGAGCCCGTATGCCTGCTCCAGTTTGGCGAGCAGACCGTCTGTCAGCACAGTCCCATGCCGGCTCCCCCCTCTCCATAAAAAAGGGAAGCCGGACGGGCTCCCCTTCCCCTGCGCTTAGTCTTCTTCGCGATAGAACGTCTTGGGCATCATGCCGCCCACATTGCCCATGCCTTGCCCGTGCATCATCTGCATGTGATGATGGTGCATCATCAGCTCGTGGTGCACGTTGCCGTACATCATGCCTTGCTGGCCGTGATGGTGATGGCTGCCGCATTTGCAGGCTTTTTTCATCTTCTTGTGGCCGCACTTGTGCTTTTTCTTGCCGCACTTATGCTTTTTCTTCTTATGAGATACCGGAATGTACATCATCATCATCGGGTGATGCTGCACCGGCTGCTGGACCGGCTGCTGCATTTGCGGCATCATTTGCACTTGCTGAACTTGCACCGTCTCTTCATGCGGTGCATAGTTCATGTGCGGTGCGTATTGGATGTTCATTTCGATCGGGGATACCATTTGCGGTTGCGGCTGAGCCATCGGGGGCTGCATGATCGGTTGTTCCACAGGCGCCATCTCCTTTGGTAAAGTCATCTCTTCTTTGGGCAGCAGGAGCTGTTCGACCATCGGCGCGGTCAGTTGCTCCTTGGTCATCGGCTGCTCCATCATGGGTTGCTCCATGATCGGCTGCTGGGCGATCGGAGCGGTCAACTGCTCCTTGCTCATCGGAGCGGTCAACTGCTCTTTGCTCATCGGAGCGGGATTGTTTTTCGGCTTGAGACCGGCAGACGGGATATTGAGAACTTGACCGGGGTAGATCGATTCCGCGTTCGGCACTTGCGGGTTCGCAGCTTTTAATTGGTCAAGGGTGACACCTACTTGCTTGGCAATCTTAAACATGCTGTCGCCTTGTTTGACGACGTATTTCCACAGGCCATCCCATTTCGGAACGGACGGGTAGGAAGGCACCTGTGATGGCGGCGCCATCTCAGTGCCCGGCCCTTCGACCTCTTCTTGCACAGGCCCCATGCCGGGCGGAACCACGTCAGTGCCAGGCCCTTCATACTCCGGCACGCCGGGCATCATCGGGACGTTGACCTGCTGGCCTACCTCCAGCACATCAGGATTGGCAAGCTGCGGATTCGCAGCGATCATCGCGTCGAGGGTGATGCCATGCATCTTGGCAATTTTCCAGAGGGAGTCTCCCTTTTGGACGGTGTGCAGCTTCAAACCGGTCGACCTCCTTAGTCATATGTCACTGGCAGTATATGCGCCCGCCTGCCATGTGTCCTTGGGATTGGAAAATTGGGCGGGGCCAACCTGCGCATAAAAAAGGCGCCCCGCTCCGGGACGCCTGCTTACGAGTCTTTTAAAAAGTCTTGCAATCGCTGTGCATCAAACACGGTGATCTCGCCGCGCACCACGTCAAGAATGTCCGCTTTTTTCAGCTGGCTCATCATCCGGTTGACCCCTTCCCGCGTCGAGCCGATCATCTTGGCCAGTTCCTGATGGGACAAGTTGATATCAAGCACGATCCCCTCCGGCGTCACCCGCCCGTATTCGTCGCTCAACCGCTGCAGCGTAGAAATCAGCGCGCCCCATTTATCCTGCAAAGCGAGATCGCGCATCTGCGCCTGGGTCTGCAAGAGGCGAGCGCCCAGCAGCCGGATGATCGCGACCGCCAAGTCCGGATTTTGCCGAACCAGCCCTTCCAGCTCGGCATTGGGGATCATCCAGACTTCCGAATCCTCCATCGCTTTGGCCGTCGCCGGATAGGGCTGGTCCAAAAACAGCATCGCCGCCCCGATCGGCTCCCCGTCCTGTCTGATGTAGACGATCATCTCTTTGCCGTCCGCCGTCGACTTGGTCAGCCGCACCTTGCCGGAGCGCACAACGTACATCGCCGAAAACGGGTCCCCTTCCCAAAAGATCGTCTCGCCGCGCGGCACCATTTTCAGGCGCGTCACGCTGTAGATCATTTGTAAAAACTCTTCCGACAGATCGCGGAACAAACTCACTCCGCGCAATTCTTTCCACATCCCAAGACCCCCGCAACATTCTAAAAATAGGGACTGTTCTTCCCTGTAGCGTTTCGAGTATACTTAAAAGATAAATTCAGCTGATTTATCGAGGTGACCCATTATGAACTGGATTCAAAATATCTATCGCCGCTATGATGCAGCGATCTGGATTCGCGCCTTCGGGACCGCGCTGACCATGATGTCCTCTTTTATGATCCGACCATTTCTGGCCTTGTATCTGTATGACAAGTTGGAAGGCGATCTGCTGATCACCACGTTAATCGTGGCGCTCCAGCCGGGGTCTTCGATCATCGCTTCGCTGTATGCGGGCGGCCTGTCTGACCGCTTCGGACGCAAACCCTTAATGCTCGCGTCGCTGTTGATCTCCGTGTTTTCGCTGGTCGGATTTGCGTTGGTCGAATCACTGCTCCTCTTTGCCGTCCTTTCGATCATCAACGGAATCGGCAATTCGCTGTACGGTCCGGCTGCCAATGCGCAAATCGCCGACATGGTGCCGGAGGAAAAACGCGCCGAAGTGTTTGCGCTGATGCACACCTTCTTGAATGTAGGCGTTGCGATCGGTCCGGCGCTTGGCGTCATGATGTACAACATGAATCCGAGCTATGTCTTTTTGTTCTCCGCGGCGCTCGCGATGATCTTCGCTCTTTTGATTTTGACGAAAATCCCGGAAACCCTGCCGGAAGAAGTGCGGGAAAAAATGCGCAACAAGAGCGGTACCGCCAAACAGCCGCGTCCGAAGCTGCGTTTTCGCGAACACAAGATGCTGTGGTGGCTGACGCTGGGCATCCTGCCATTCACCTTTATGTATTCACAGGCGGAGATCATTTTGCCCCAGCATCTGAAAACGAACTTTACCAATTATATAGAAACGTTTGCGCTGTTGATGACCTTCAACGGTATTCTCGTCATGTGCTTCCAGATCCTCACCGCTCGTTTTGCAGAGAAATATCCGATGCAGCGCGTCATGCTGTACGGGCTTATGCTCTGCTCAGTCACGGCGCTGGGCTACGGCTGGGCGGGGACGCTTGCGCTGCTCTTGCTATCCGAGATGATCTTCACATTCGGTGAGATGCTGTTCATGCCGCAAGCGCAGAAAGCGATCTCCACGCTCGCCCCGGTCGAGTTTCGCGCCCGCTATTTCTCCATCTACGGGCTGAACTGGAGCCTGACCCGCACGTTTGGACCGTTTCTTGGCGCCATAGGCTTTGGCCACTTGGGCGGGTCGTATTGGTTTACGGTGATCGCCGTGCTGTTGATGGCGTCTGCCGTGTTTATGCACCGTTTGATCTCTCGTTCTGTGCTGGCTCCACAACAAAAACCGGATGCCCTTAAACTGAATATTTAATCTTTCCCAAATGCTCTATCCAATTCAACTCGTCTTCTTGTATACTACTCAGAATACACGGGGGTGAGGGGAATGAATTTTGTGCAAGGGATTCTGGGCCGCTATGACACAGCGATCTGGATCCGAGTGATTGGCACGATTTTAACAACGTTCGGCAGTTTTATGATCCGTCCTTTTCTCGCTTTATATCTATTCGATAAACTCGAAGGCAATCTGGTCCTCACCGCTGTCATCGTTGGCCTTCAGCCATTGACCGGTTTGATCGCCGGCGTTTACTCGGGCAACCTTGCCGACCGCTACGGACGCAAGCCGATGATGGTCGCGGCGCTGGTGATTCAGGCCGGGACGATGATCGGTTACATTTTTGCAGATTCGGTGCTGACATTTGCGCTGCTCACGATCATCAACGGCCTTGGGCAGTCGATGTTCTGGCCGGCAGCGTCGGCGCAGATCACCGACCTGGTGCCGGAAGAGAAGCGCGCCGAAGTGTTCGCCTTGATGCACACCGCGCTGAACGTCGGCGCGGCAGCCGGTCCGCTGATCGGCGTGATGATCTACAAGGTAAACCCGGCGATCGCCTTTGGCATCTGCGCGCTGGCAGAGATCATCTATTTGATGCTCTTGATCTGGAAAGTGCCGGAGACGCTGCCCAAAGAGCTGCGCACGAGAAACGCCAAAGGAGCTTCCGGCGAGCCCGGTGCCCAGCCGGAGTTTAAAATTCGCAAGCATATGATCCTGATCTGGCTGACCTTGGCGATGGTACCCTGCGCGATGCTGTACTCGCAGGTGGAGATCATTTTGCCGCAGCATATGAAGACGAATTTTGATGATTATTTGGATACATTCGCACTCCTGCTGGCGATCAACGGCACGATGGTCGTCTGCACGCAGATCTTGATCGCGAAGTTTGCGGACCGCTTCCCGGTGCGCAACGTCATCTTTATCGCATTTCTGTTCCTCGCCTGCACCGCGTTTGGCTACGGCTGGGCGAAGACGTTCTGGGTGCTGGTGATCGCGGAGATCTCGTTTACGATCGGCGAGATGCTCAACGGGCCGCAGATTCAAAAAGCAATCTCGATCATGTCGCCGCCGGAGCTGCGCGGACGCTATTTCGCCATCTTTGGCGCTCACTACGGCGTGACCGGGACGCTCGCTCCCACGATCGGCGCCTTGACCTTTGCCAAGTATGGCGGGGAAGCATGGTTCTCGATCATCGGCGTGCTGCTGATCATCGCCGCTTTTGCCCACTATCAACTGCTCGGACGCACGCTTGGCAAACCGAAACAACAGGAAGCTGCACAAGCTGCCGTCTAAAACAAAAAGTTGAGTCCATCAGGACTCAACTTTTTTATATATCAGGTAGACGGCACCGAGGAAAATCGCATAAAACAGCACCACCAGCGCCAGGTTGCGCCAGGAGGTCATCGCCTGGTCGCCCATCGTGACAAAGACGATCATCGTCGGCAGTTTGCCAATTGCGGTCGCCGCCAGATAGACCCGCAGCGGCACGCGTGCGATCGCCGAGTAGACGTTCACCGCAAGGGCCGGAATGATCGGGATCAGCCGGGCAAACAGGATCGCCATAAACGCGTTGCGCTCAAACAGTTCGGTAAAACGCCCGATCTTCTCATACCGCTGTAAAAATCGGCCGGCCTGCTCGGCAAACACATAGCGGGCAAACAAAAACATCAGCAAGGCTGCTGTCGTCGACGCTCCCCAGGTCAGCAGCGCGCCAAAAACGGTGCCGTACATCGCGCCGATCAGCGCCCCGACCAACCCATACGGGACGACGGGCACCAGCGCAAACAGCACCGCGAACAGAAATACGGCGAGGGGAGCATCTTTCGCCCCCATAAAAAACTTGGACAGATAAGGCTGGTAGACAACGATCAGCACGACAAGCAGCACAACCACGATCAGAACGGCAATTTTCTTCGCTTTTGCCTTCATATTTGTCTCTGCTGCTATAACGCCCGCACCATGCCGCCGTCAATCAGCAGCGAGGAGCCGGTGACATAGGTGTTCGCCTGTGAGCCAAGGAACACGACAACTTTGGCGAACTCTTCCGGCGTGCCGTAGCGGCCCAGCGGAATGTGCTGCTCGTGCAGGCTGCGCATCTGTTCCACAGTCGTGCCGTTTACCTGTGCGCGCGCCGCGTCCAGTTCACGCACGCGGTCGGTGTCGATCCGGCCCGGCGCAACCGTATTGATCAAAATGTTGTCCGGTGCCAGCTCCACGGCCAGCGTTTTGGCCAAGCCTTGAATGCCGGCCCGGAAGGTGTTGGACAAGATCAAACCTTCGATCGGCTGCTTGATCGAGGTCGACGTAATATTTAAGATGCGTCCGCCGCCGCGATATCGCAGGTGCGGCAGAGCAGCGCGAATCAGCCGCACCACATTGAGCAGGTTCGACTGAAACGCGCGCTCCCAGACATCATCTTCGAAATCATCAAATGTCCCGCCGGGCGGTCCACCCGCATTGGTGACCAGAACATCCAGCCCGCCAAATCGTTCGATCGTGCGTTCCATCAAACTGTCGATGTCAGCCCGCTTGGAAACGTCAGCGACACAAGTTTCCACTTCGCCGCCCGTTGCCTCACGAATCTCTTCGGCAGCTTGCTGCAGCGACGCTGCGGAACGGGCCGCGATCATCACGAGTGCGCCTTCGCGGGCATATTCGGTCGCCACCGCTTTGCCCAAGCCTTTGCTCGCCGCCATGACGAGGACGACTTTCTTTTGGAGCCCTAGATCCATCGGAACAATCCTCCTTTTTCCTCTACACCTCCCATCATTCCACAATTCGCTGTTTTTTTCCTGTCGAACGCTGAAAGATTATTGCCGAGGAAATAATTCCTTGTCACTTTGACTCGCTGACTTCGATACTGCCGCGATGCGTCTCCACTTCCACCAGATGTTCGCCGTCGCCTTTTTTGACCATGATGTTTTGCACATAGCCATGGGACTGCACCGGAATTGCATTGCCGTGCACTTTTCCGGCCGAAGTGTGCATTTGGAACATCGCATTCGTATCCTGCGGCACATTCAACTCGATGCTGCCGTTATGGGAGCTGACTTTCCATGGCCCTTGCACCCCAACTTCCGTTTGTACGCGAACGGAACCGTTGTGCGTGTGCAACGTGACATTTTTGCCGCATTCACGGACGACAATTTTGCCGTTGTGCGTTTCAGCTTTGAGGTCGCCGGCCACTTTGTCGACCCGGACCGAGCCATTGCGCGTGAGCAGGCGCAAGGCGCCGTCGATGTTTTTCGTCTCCACGCTGCCATGGCGGGTGTCCAGTTCGACATCGCCGGTGACGGTGTCAAGGGTGATGCTGCCGTGATGGGTCTCTGCCCGGACAACTTTTGCTGCGATGTGTTGCAGCTCGATCGAGCCGTTATGGGAAAGTACGTTGACATCTCCGTGAACACGGGTGATGTCGACCGACCCGTTGTGCGAGTGCGCGTAGACTTTGCCGGCAAAATCGCGGACTTCGATCGAGCCGTTGTGACTTTCCAGACTTGCTTGCGTCAACGCTTTGGGTACGATCAGTTCGACGCTGACTTTGATCGAAGAGCCGGAGTAAAAACGGGTGAACTCGCGCTGTTCAAAAACGATGCAGCCGCCGTTCTGTTCCAGTTCCCAGAAGCGGTCCGCATCGGAGATGTCGCGGATCTCTTCGGCCAGCTCGCCTTTGACGACGACATGCACGATCGCCTGCACGTGGTCTTGCTCCGCCTGTTTGACGACGATGCGGCCGTTATGTACTTGCACCTTTACGTGGTCGACGATGCCGTCCGGGGTGAACGTTACCTCTTTGGTGCCTTCAAATTTTGCTCGGGAGCCAAGTAAAAAATTGAGCATTGAATATTCCTCCTCGTTTGTCCTTTATTGACTTCATCGTACCATGAGCAGAAAACAAAAAGACTCGGTCTTGAGACCGAGTCTTCGTCCAACCGGAGGCGTTTTGTCGCTTAGAATGCCGGTACGACTGCGCCTTTGTATTTGTCGTTGATGAACGTCTTTACATCTTCGGAGTTCAGTGCCTTCGCCAGTTTTTGCAGCGCTGCGTTGTCTTTGTCTGCTGTGCGGACTGCGAGGACGTTTACGTACGGAGAGTCTTTGTCTTCAATGAACAGCGCGTCTTGGGTCGGCACGAGGTTGGCTTCCAGCGCATAGTTGGTGTTGATCACTGCGAGGTCTACTTCCGGCAGTACGCGCGGGAGCATCGCCGCTTCGAGTTCGTTGAACTTGAATTTCTTGTTGTTTTCAACGATGTCTTTGATGGTGCCGGAGATGCCAACGCCTTCCTTGAGCTTGATCAGGCCGTTTTTCTCAAGCAGCGCCAGCGAGCGTCCAACTTGGGTCACATCGTTCGGGACGGCGATGGTTGCGCCGTTCGGCAGGTCTGCCGTTTTTTTGTATTTTTGCGAGTATGCGCCCATTGGCTCGATATGCACGCCAGCGATGTGCGTCAGGTCGAGGTTGCGCTCTTGAGCGAACTCTTCGAGGTACGGGATGTGCTGGAAGAAGTTCGCGTCGAGCTGTTTGTCACCAAGTTGCACGTTCGGCTGGATGTAGTCGTTGAAAGGAACGATTTCGAGGTGTACGCCTTCTTTTTCCAGCTGCGGTGCGATGTGCTTGAGGATCTCTTCGTGCGGAACCGGAGTTGCGCCTACTTTCAAAGTTACGACGCCGCCGTCGCCTGTTGCAGCGTTGTCTTTCGGAGCGGAATCGGTGCCGCATGCCGCGAGGGAAGCGGAGAGCAAGAGGGTCATTGCGCCAAGGAGCAGTTTTTTCATGAGAGAATCATCCTTTTCTTTCGTTGATTTATTTTCTGCTGAAGTGCGAGACGAGTCTGTCGCCGAGCACCTGGAAGACTTGCACAAGCAGGATCATGATCACCGTGGCAACAAGCGTCACGTCCATCTGGAAGCGCTGGTAGCCGTAACGAAGCGCCAAGTCACCGAGACCGCCGCCGCCGATCGCGCCGGACATCGCCGAGTAGCCAACAAGGGCGACCAGTGTGATGGTCAGGCCGGCGAGAATGCCCGGGCGCGCTTCCGGCAGCAGAACGCGGGTGATGATCTGCCAGGTGGATGCGCCCATCGACTGCGCCATTTCGATCACGCCGCGGTCCACTTCGCGCAGCGAGGTTTCGACCAGACGGGCGAAAAACGGCGCGGTGCCGATCACCAGCGGCGGGATCGCGGCGGTGACGCCAAGCGATGTGCCGACGATAAACTTCGTAAACGGAATGATCAGGATCAGCAAGATGATGAACGGGATCGAACGAAACACGTTGATCACCAAGGACAGCACTTGGTAGGCGAAGCGGTTTTGCATCAGTTGGCCCGGAGCGGTCAGGAAGACCAGCACGCCAAGCGGCAAACCGATCAATGCGGTGAACAACGTGGCGATGCCGACCATGTACAGCGTTTCATTAAACGTTTTCCAGATCTCCGGCCAGAGCACGTTGGGAAACAGTTCAAGCAAGAGGTTTTCCATCATTGCATCACCTCCACATCAAGTCCGCGGTTCTGCAAGGTCGTCACGGCGCGGTCGAGGTCCGATTTGTCGCCAGTCAGTTCGAGCACCAGCCGGCCGTACGGAGTGTCTTTCATCCGCGAGATCGTGCCGTGCAGGATGTTGAACTGCACGGAGGACTGCTGTAGAACTTCAAACATGATCGGCTGGAAGGTCACATTACCGAGGAACGAAACTTGGACGATGCGGTGCAGTTCACGCTGGGCTGCCGATGCGTTGAAGTGCTGGCTGAGCAGTTCTTGCGGAAGTTCGAAGTCGCTGACTTGCTCGACAAATTCTTTGGTGATCGGCTGCTGCGGGCGGAGGAAGACTTCGGCCACCGGGCCGTCCTCAACGATTTCACCGCCGTCGATCACGGCGACACGGTCGCAGATCTCTTGAATGACCCCCATCTCATGGGTGATCAGGACGATGGTGATGCCGATCTTTTTGTTGATGTCGGCGAGCAGGCGCAAGATCGAATGGGTCGTCATCGGGTCGAGTGCTGACGTCGCTTCGTCACAGAGCAGCACTTTCGGGTCGTTGGCCAAGGCGCGGGCGATGCCGACGCGCTGCTTTTGGCCGCCGGAGAGCTGCGCGGGATATTTTTTCGCATGTTCGGTCAATCCGACCAAGCTGAGCAGTTCATTTACTTTGCGGTCGATTTCTGCTTGCGGCTTTTTGGCGAGCCGGAGCGGGAACGCGACATTTTCGTAGATGGTGGTTGATGCCAGCAGGTTAAAATGCTGAAAGATCATGCCGATGCTCTGGCGCGCTTTTTGCAAATCGCGGGCGCCGAGGCGGGTCAAGTCGACGCCGTCGATCTCTACGGTGCCTTCGGTCGGCCGTTCCAGCAGGTTGATGCAGCGGATCAGCGTTGATTTGCCTGCGCCGCTGTGGCCGATGATGCCGAAAATCTCACCTTTCGCGATCGTCAGGTCGATTCGCTTGAGCGCGGTTACCGCTCTTTTTTTCATGTAATAGTCTTTGCGAAGGTTTTGCAGTTTGATCAAGGGCGTCTCCCCTCCTTCTGCTGATTATCTTTTGTAACTCGTTTGTTTTTGAGCAATAAAAAATGCCCTTCCGCAAACGAAGGACACAAGGCGATCAACTCTTGCGTCTCTCATCTGCCGAAACTTACGCTTCGCAGGAATTGGCACCATTTCAGCTCGTTGCCACACGAACTGACGGTTGCCGGGTTTCACAGGGCCAGACCCTCCACCTCTCTTGATGAAAGCACGAAAAGTATTCAGTTTTCAGATCGGAATTGTTGGAGATGTGATTGACTACGAATTGGAGTATAGCATTTTGTTCGTTTTTGCGTCAATACCCAATTTTTTAAGAATTTTAGTCGGACTGGAAGAATCGTAGAAACGTCTCCAATCTTTACGCGGTGTAGGGGGAGGTAAGATCGGTGACAATAGGTTCGCGGGTAAAACTCCGCTAAATTGACTTGCTGAGGAGGCTGACATCTTGAAAAAGTTTTCTGCACTCGCAGGCGCACTTTTGCTGTCGTCATCCCTGCTCGCTGGTTGTACGCCGAATGCGGCGCAAGACAACAATGCGAACAACCGCACCGGCACCTATAATACGGACCGCGCAGGGCGTATTATGGACAATAACAACGGCGTAGGCGTACGCAACACGCGTGTGGATCAGGATCGTCTCGGCGTTCGTGACAACATTGGCCCGGACCGTCGTCCAAACGTGCTGACCAATGATGCCCCGGACCGTGACCGCCTGGGTGTGCGCGACCGAATCGGTCCTGACACTGCCAACTATCGCAACATGCGTGCGGACCGCTCGCTGGAAGCCCGCGTGGAAGCGATCCCGGGCATCCGTGATGCGAAAGTGCTGGTCAACGGCAACACCGCGTATGTCGGCATCAACCAAGGCACCAACCTTGGCGGCGGCAACCGCGCCGGCATCCGCAGCGATGTGCCTCCGACTGCCGGCCATCAAGCGAACACCACCAATCGTGCAGGCAACGTCTCGCAATACGGCGGCACGATGAGCGACCGCGACTACGGCACTTCCGGCCTGACGCCGACGTCCCCGCTGACTCCGCAAACCGGCACCTACGGCACACGCGATAACCGCGGCGGCCTGTTTGGCACCGGGATCGGTACGGGCATGGGCACGTACGGCACTGGCCGCGGTTACGGCACTGGCACCTATGGCACAGGCACTGGCACCGGGATGGGCACCTACAGCAACGGCAATTATGGCAATGGCGGCGTGACCGGTACGGACGGCACTCGCGGTACAACCCGCAACGGCGCCGGCTTGTTC